>JAVLTM010000001.1:0-1691154 GCA_037117115.1 Streptomyces sp. PmtG
CGCCGCGCACGAGGCGGCGTACGAAGACGCCGGAGCCGCGCACGGCGAGCTGGTCCTCCGTACCGGTAGCGGAGGCGGCGGCACTGGCGTCGGCGCCATCGGTGGCGGTGGTCGAGGCGAGGATCGCGGCGAGCCGGGACCCGGCCCGCGTGTCGGGGGTCGCGGGCAGGTCGACGAGGCCGCCCCAGCGGTCGGGGTGTTCGAGGGCGACGACGCGGCCGAGGCCCCACAAGTGGGCCTGCGCCGGGTGGTCCAGGCGGTCGCTGCGCCCGGTGGAGACGGCGCCCCGGGTCAGCGCCCACAGCCGTGCCGTGCCACCGGTGTCGCCGAGGGCCTGGACGAGGGCCAGGGTGGCGGCGAGCCCGGCGGGCACGGCGTCGTGCCCGTCGAGGGCGGACTCGTCGAGGCCGAGGAGCGAGACGACTCCGGCGGGCCGCGCGGCGTCGTCGGCCGCCGCGCGCAGGCGCTCGGCCAGGAGTTCACGCGTGGCCTCACCGGCGGTCAGGCGCAGCTCGACCGGTTCGGCACCGGCCGCGGTCAGCGCCTCGGTGACTCCGTCGGCCCACGGGTGGCGGGGGCCGCTCTCGGGGAGCACGACCAGCCAGCGGCCGGTCAGACGGGGGGCGGGCAGCTGGCCGCCGGGGAGGGGCTGCCAGACGGCGCGGTAGCGCCAGCTGTCGATGACGGCGCGTTCGCGGCGCTGGCGGCGCCACGCGGACAGGCCGGGCAGGACCTCGCTGAGCGCGCCCGGGGCCACGTCCTCACCGAGGGTGGACGACAGCTCGTCCACGTCCTCGCGCTCCACGGCCTCCCAGAAGCGCGCCTCCACCTCGTCCGCGGCCGCGGCGAGGGGGGCGCCTTCGGGGGTCCGCTCCTCGGTCAGCCAGTAGTGGCGGCGCTGGAAGGGGTAGGTGGGCAGGTCGACGATGGTTCCGCCGTCTAGATAGAACGTCCATTCTAGTTCCGCGCCATAGGTGTGCGCCTCGGCGAGCGAGGCCGCGGAGCCGGTCCGCGCCGCCCTCGTCGCGGCGCAGCGAGCCGAGGGTGGCGGCCTCGCTGTCGGTGGCGTCGATGGTCGCCTGCACCGGGACGGTGAGCACCGGGTGGGGGCTCATCTCGATGAACAGGCCGTGGCCTTCGGCGAGGAGGCCTCGGGTGGCGTGCTCGAAGAGGACGGTCTGGCGCAGGTTGCGGTACCAGTAGCCCGCGTCCATGAGGGTGTCGTCGGTGAGCCAGTCGCCGGTGAGCGTGGAGAACAGCGGCACGTCGGGCGAACGGGGCGCGACGGGGGCGAGGACCCGGGACAGGTGGTCCTCGATGGCCTCCACGTGGGCGGAGTGCGAGGCGTAGTCGACGGGGATGGTGCGGGCGCGGATGTCGCGGGCCACGCACTGGGCGACGAGTTCCTCCAGGGCGGCCGCGGCGCCGGAGACCACGACGTGCGCGGGCCCGTTGACCGCCGCCACGGACAGGTCGTCGCCCCACGGGGCGAGCATCTCGCCGGACCTGCCGCTCGGGCAGCGGCACGGACACCATGCCGCCGCGGCCCGAGAGTTCGATGATGGCCTGGCTGCGCAGGGCCACCACCCAGGCCGCGTCCTCCAGGGACAGCGCGCCCGCGACGCAGGCGGCGGCGATCTCGCCCTGGCTGTGGCCGACGACGGCGGCGGGCTCCACGCCGGCGGCGCGCCACACGGCGGCCAGCGACACCATCACGGCGAACAGGACGGGCTGGACGACGTCGACGCGGTCGAAGTGGTCGCCGCTCAGCTCGTCGAACAGGTCCCAGTCGACGAACGGGCCGAGCGCGTCGGCGCACTCGCCCATCCGCTCCGCGAACACCGGCGAGGAGTCGAGGAGTTCACCGGCCATGCCCGCCCACTGCGAGCCCTGGCCGGGGAAGACGAACACGGGGCGGGCCGCTCCGGTCCTGGCGCGGCCCGTCAGGACGTCCTTGGCGGCCGCGTCGGCGTCGGCGAGGCCGCCGAGCCCGGCGAGCAGGCCGTCCCTGTCCCGCCCGAGGACGACGCCCCGGTGCTCGAACCGCGACCGCGTCACCGCGAGGGTCCAGGCCACGTCCGCCGGTTCGAGAGCGGGGTCCGCGAGCAGCCGCGCGCGCAGCCGCTCGGCCTGCGCCCGCAGCGCCTCGGGGGTCTTCGCCGACAGGGCGAGGGGGACGACGCCGGGGGTGACCGCGGGGACGGCCGTCCGCGGCTCGGCGTCAGAAGCATCAGCCGGTGCGTCTGGTGCGTCGGCGGGCGCCTGCTCCAGGATCAGGTGGGCGTTGGTGCCGCTCATGCCGAACGAGGACACGCCCGCGCGGCGGGGCGCGCCGTCCTCGCGTCCGGGCCAGTCGCGGGCCTCGGTGAGGAGTTCCACCGCCCCGGCCGACCAGTCCACGTGGCCGCTCGGCTCGTCGATGTGCAGGGTCTTCGGCAGCACGCCCGCGCGCATCGCGAGGACCATCTTGATGACTCCGGCGACACCGGCGGCGGCCTGCGTGTGCCCGACGTTCGACTTCAGGGAGCCCAGCCACAGCGGCTGTTCGTCGGTGTGCTCCCTGCCGTAGGTGGCGAGCAGCGCCTGCGCCTCGATGGGGTCGCCGAGCGTCGTGCCCGTGCCGTGCGCCTCGACCGCGTCCACGTCGGCGGCCGTGAGGCCCGCGTCGGCGAGCGCGGCGCGGATCACGCGCTGCTGCGAGGGGCCGTTGGGCGCGGTCAGGCCGTTGCTGGCGCCGTCCTGGTTGACGGCGGAACCCCGGACGACCGCGAGGACCTCATGGCCGTTGCGGCGCGCGTCGGAGAGCCGCTCCAGGACGAGCATGCCGACGCCCTCGCCCCAGGCCGTGCCGTCGGCGCCCTGCGCGAACGGCTTGCAGCGGCCGTCGGGGGCGAGGCCGCGCTGGCGGCTGAAGGCGAGGAACGAACCGGGCGATGCCATGACGACGACGCCGCCCGCCAGGGCGAGGGCGCACTCGCCCTGCCGCAGCGCCTGCACGGCCAGGTGCAGGGCGACCAGCGAGGAGGAGCAGGCGGTGTCGACCGTCATGGTCGGGCCCTGCAGGCCGAGGGTGTAGGCGATGCGGCCGGAGGCGACGCTGGCGGCGGTGCCGGTGACCAGATAGCCCTCCATGCCCTCGGCGGCGTCGCTGAGGCGGGGGCCGTACTCCTGGGTCTCGGCGCCGACGAACACGCCGGTGCCGGAGTCGCGCAGGGAGGCCGGGTCGATGCCCGCGCGCTCCAGGGCCTCCCAGGACGTTTCGAGGAGGAGCCGCTGCTGCGGGTCCGTGGCGAGGGCCTCGCGGGGCGAAAGGCCGAAGAAGTCCGCGTCGAACTCCCCCGCGTCGTGAAGGAATCCGCCCTCGCGGACGTAGGAGGTGCCGGGTTGGTCGGGGTCGGCGTCGTACAGGGCGGAGAGGTCCCAGCCGCGGTCGGCGGGGAAGCCGGAGATGGCGTCGACGCCGTCGGCGACCAGCTGCCAGAGGTCTTCGGGCGTCTCGACGCCGCCGGGCAGGCGGCAGCTCATGGCGACCACGGCGATGGGCTCGTCGTCGGCGCGCCGGGCGGCGGGGACGTAGGTGTCGTCGGCGCTGTCGAAGAGCTCGGCGCGCAGGTGCCGGGCGAGGGCGTCGGCGCTGGGGTAGTCGAAGACGGCGGTGACGGGCAGCCTCAGGCCGGTGGCCCGCTGGAGGCGGCGGTGCAGCTCCACCGCGGTCAGCGAGTCGAGCCCCAGGTCGAGGAAGGGGCGGGACAGATCACCGGAGGGGCCGCCGCCGTCGGCACCGCCGAGGACCGCCGCCACTTCCCCGGCGACGACGGCCCGCAGCCGCCGCTCCTGCTCCGCGCGCGGACGCCCTTCGAGGGCGGCGCGCAGGGTGTCGGCAGTCTCCGCGTCCGGGTGCGGCCGGGCCTCCGGGTGAGAATGGGCTGCGAATTCCTCGAAGTCGCTCAATGTTCCACTCCGTAGCACCGGCCGTGATGGCTTCAGAAATGCCCTGACTGTACGTCGGGCGATTACCCTTGCTGTGTATGCGGGGCGAACTCAAGGAACACGTACCCGAGTTACCGGAAGCGTTTCCTATAAATGTGCCCACAATACGGTCGCAGAGTAACAGCGACTTCTTTGGGACCCCACCCCTAATAAACCCCTACTGGCCTTGTGCTTCTGCCAGATACAGGGGTGTTCCCGATGCTCTGGCGACCATAGGGTCAGCGCCGTGGAATACGCTGTCCGGGTTGAGAATCTGGTGAAACAGTACGCGTCCAACGCACGCCGCGTGGTCGACGGCCTGAGCTTCGACGTGCATCGGGGCGAGGTGTTCGGACTGCTCGGCCCCAATGGCGCGGGCAAAAGCACGACGGTGGGCATGATGACCACCCGCGTGCGTCCCACCTCGGGCAGCGTCGTGATCGACGGCGTGGACGTGGTGCGGCGGCCGAGAGAGGCGAAGCGGGTGCTCGCGGTGGTGCCGCAGCGCAACAACCTCGACCGCTCGCTGTCCGTGCGGCAGAACCTCCTCTTCCACGCCACCTACCACGGCATCCCCCGCGCCGACCGGCGCCGCCGGGCCGATGAGCTCCTGGAGCAGATGGGCCTGGCCGACTACCGCAAGTCCAAGGTCGACGACATGTCCGGCGGGCAGGTGCAGCGGGTGATGATCGCCCGTGCGCTGATCCACCGGCCGAGCGTGCTGTTCCTTGACGAGCCCGCGACCGGCCTCGACCCGCAGGCCCGGCTCTTCGTGCACGAGCGGGTCGCCGAACTCACCGAGAGCGGCGTGACGGTGGTCGTCACCACCCACGACATGGACGAGGCCACCAAGCTGTGCGACCGCGTCGGCATCGTCGACCGCGGCACCCTGCTCGCCCTGGACACCCCGACGGGCCTCGGCAAACTGCTGCCCGCGCACTCGACGCTCGCCCTGTCCGTGGAGTCCCCGCAAGGGGCCCTGCCGGTGGTGAAGCTGCTGTCCGACCTCCCCGGCGTACGACAGGTCGACGAGGTCGACGCGCAGACACCGCCCGCGGACTCCTGCCATCTGCGCGTCTACACCGACACCGACCCCGTGGAGGCGCTCCAGCCGGCGCTCGCGGCGCTCTCCGCCCAGGACTACCGGGTCACGGACGTCGGCGTCGGAAAGGTGTCCCTGGAAGACGTCTTCCTCCACCTCACCGGAAAGAATCTGCGATGACCGCCACGATCACCGAGCGCCCGGCACCCCTTGCCACGGGGCAGTTGCGGACCTTCGGCGCCATCATGTGGCGCGATGTCTTCGTCGCCCTGCGGCAGTTCCCGACCTTCATCGGGCAGGCCATCATCCAGCCGTTCTTCACACTGTTCGTGTTCGGCGTGCTGCTGAGCGACGCGGGCTATGTCGACGGCGACTACAGCGCCGTCCTGCTGCCCGGCGTCCTCGCCCTGAACGGATTCCTCGGCGGCATGCAGAACACGGCACTGCCGCTCGTCGTCGACTTCTCGTACACGCGTGAGATCGAGGACCGGCTGCTTTCGCCCATCTCGCTGCGCCTGGTGGCCGTGGAGAAGATTCTCTTCGGCGCCCTGTACGGCTTTGTGGCGTCGCTGATGATGACTCCGGTCGGCATGGTGCTCCTGGACCTGTCGTGGCCCCTCAGCAAGACCGTGCCCGCCCTCGGGATCGCCGCGCTCGGCGCGCTGGCGGGGGCGTCGATCGGCCTGTGCCTAGGCACGTCCGTCAGCAGCGACAAGGTGGACGTGATGTTCACGCTGGTCCTGATGCCGCTGCTGTTCACCGGCTCGACGCAGTTCCCGCTCGTGGCCCTGGACGAGGTGCGCTGGTTCCAGGTGATCTGCGGCGCCAACCCGCTGTCGTACGCCAGTGAGGGCATGCGGGCCGTGACGTCGCCCGACGTGGAGCACGTGCCGCTGCCGATCACGCTCATCGTGCTCGTCGGGGCGATCACGCTGTTCGCCCTGGTGGGCATCCGCGGCTTCCTGCGGCGCGCGCAGTCGTGACCTGAGACCCGCACATCATGGGAAGGGCCCCGGAGCATTCGCTCCGGGGCCCTTCTGGTGCGTACCGCCGTACGCTGTCAGTCCTCGGGCAGGTCGATCGGCGCGAGCGAGGAGAACAGGTCACCGGGTCCCGGGTTCAACGGCTGGGTGGCGCCCCCGAGATGGCGCTGGACGCCCCACAGGGCGTTGAGCCCGGTCGTCACGGCGCCCTCCGCGAAGCCCGCGGTCCAGGAGACGTCGTCGCCCGCGAGGAAGAGCCCCTGCTGCCCGGGCGCGAGGCCGTCCTGCATGAAGTGTGTGAACAGCCGCCGCTGGTAGCGGTAGTGGCCCGGCAGGTTCGCCTTGAAGGCGCCCTGGAAGAGGGGCTCGCTCTCCCAGGTCACCGTGCGCGGGGGCGCGATGACGCGGGAGCGGATGTCGACGCCGGGATAGATCTCCGCGAGGGCGTCGAGCACGCCCTCCAGGCGCTCCTCGGCGCTCAGCGGGGCCATCTTCAGGGAGTCGTCGTTCCAGGTGTACGACAGGCACATCACGCCGGGGCGGTCCGGTCCCTCGTCGAAGAGGTAGACGCCCCGCGGCATGCGGTCGGTGAGGGTCGTGCTCATCACCTCGCGGCCCGTGCGCGGGTCGCGCTCGCGCCAGAAGGGGCGGTCGACGAGGACGAACAGCTTGGACGAGCCCATGTAGTGGCTGCGCTCGACGGCCGTCCACACGGGCGTGGGCAGCAGCACCGGATCGCAGCGCACGTTCGTGACCAGCGTGCGCTTCTGCGGCGTGAACACGACGGCCGCGTAGGTGGCCGCCGAGCCGTCCCGCTCGTGCACGGTGATGCCGCGCGCGGTGCGCTCCAGGCGGGCCGCGCCGCCCCGGGGTCCGCCCCGGTGCAGGGACTCCAGGGATGTGCCCCGGGGCCAGTGGACGAGCTCGTCGGGGGCGTGGGACCACAGCCCCAGGGGCAGTTGCTGGGAGCCGCCCACCACGAGCTGGTGGTCGTCCTCGGCGCCGGTGTAGACGACGCGCAGGATCTCCAGGATCGAGTTGGGGAAATCGGTGTCCCAGCCGCCCGCGCCAAAGCCGACCTGCCCGAATATCTCCCGGTACTTGAAGGACTGGAAGGCGGGCGACTGCGCGATGAAGCCGTAGAAGGACTGGTCGTCCAGGGCGCGCACCAGCGGGTTCCAGATGGCCTTGATGGCGGCGGTGTCGCGGCGGCGGATCGCGTCGTCCATCGCGAACAGCTCGGCGTGCTCCTGGAGGGCCTTGTCCCAGGCCATGCCGACTTCCTGATAGATGTCGGGCAGTTCCTCGGGGCTGCGGGCGTAGTGCCGGTCGCCGCCCAGGGCGACGACGGTGCTGCCGCTCGCGGACGTCAGGGGGTTGGGGAACGGGCGCGTCTCCACCCCGACCAGGTCCATGTAGTGCCGCAGCGCCGTCGCCGACGCGGGGAAGCGCATGGCGCCGAGTTCGGCCACCGCGTCCGGGCGGCTGTCGAAGGCGGGCGAGCGCATGCGGCCGCCCATGTGCCCGGCCTCGTGCACCACCGGGCGCAGCCCGAGACGCATGAGCTCGTACGCGGTGACGAGGCCCGAAATCCCGGCCCCGATGACCGCGACGGGAGTGCCGAACTCCGCGTCCGGAATTTCACCGAGGCCGTGCGGACTCGACAGCCATTCGTCGTAGGCGAAGGGAAAGTCCGGGCCCAGCATCGTTATGGAATCAGCTGTCCCGAGACGCGAACTACCGTTGAGGGCAACCAACGGATACTCCTCTGACCGTGGTGGAGGCCGGCCCGGCGGTACGTTCCAGACGGCCGCGGTGAGCCGGGCTGCGGCAGCAGGAGGAAGGTCCGCGATCAGCACGGCCCGCACCCTGCCCCCACGGGGGCCGGTCGGTCGGGCCCGCGAATCGCCTCCGATACACGGCACGTCTGACGGTGCCCTTGATTATGAAGGCGAAGGCAGGGGTGGCAGAAACCCCTCAACGTCCCCTTACGCCTCCTAGATGCACCGGCAGGGGCCCATGTACCGCACACCCGGGCGCTGGCCTGCGTGTTCACGATCCGTCACGCCACGGTCGCGTTCACGATCGCATCCAGAGATCACACAGCCGACCGCGGGTTCTCCTGGGCATGAAATGCCGGGCGGTACACAATGGGTACTTTAGTAGCGCGGCTTCGATCCTGAAGGCTGTACGAAAGTCAGGAGAAGCCTTGAAATGCTCTATGGTGACCGCACCACACGCCCGGAGCAGTTAGTACGTCCCCGAACTGTTCATCATTCACTGTGAGGAGGAGGCTTCATGCAACCAGGGTCGGACGGCCGGAGGTTCGCGGTGCATGATCACCGCCCGAACGGCACGCCCGGCGGAGGCCGGCAGGAGCCAGTAGCCCTGGAGGTACGGCACACGACGGCCGAGGGAGCCCGGCAGAGCGACGGTCGTGCGGGGGACCACGACTGCGTGCTGCGGATCGAGCGACATGCGTGTGTCGCCGCCGTGTCGGACGACGACTCCGCGGACAGGTTCCTGGCCCGGCTGCTCCTTGAGGGCAGACCGGGCCGTTCCGTCTGCGTCTACGGCCACGACACGGATGCCGAACACGCCGCCGTGGAAAGGCTCGTCGGAGTCGTGCCCCCGGGCATGCCGCTGCCGGAGGAGGCCTCCGTGCACGACGTGCTGGTGACGGCCGCCGAGGACAAGGGCCTGGCCCCGGACACGGCGGCCGAGCGCGCGACGGACTTAACCGACGCGCTTGACCTCAAGACCGTCGAGCACACGCCGGTGGCCGAACTCACCCCCGGCCAGCGCTCGCGCACCGCCCTCGGGTGCGCGCTGCCGCACGTGCCGGGACTGCTCCTGCTGAGCCTGCCGCTCGACGACGTGGACAGCGTGTCGGAGAAGATCCTCTCCCGCGCCCTGAGCCGGTACACGGCGTCGACCGGGTCCGTGCTGTTCTCCACCCGTTCCCAGGACGTGGCACACCGCATCGCGGACCGTCAGTTCACGGTCCGCGACGGTGAGGTGTCCTGCCGCTGCCGGACGGGTGACGACTGACCCGGACCCGTTTTCGTTGTCCCGCGCCGATCCGGCGTCGGCTCCGGCCGACACCGCTCGCCGGTCGTCGCGGCACCGTGCACAACGTTGTCAACGAGCCCGCGACTGGGTCAGCACGCCGTGCCGGCGAGCAGGTCGTGCGGCAGGTCCTTTCTTCGAGAGACGTTCAACTTCCGGTAGACCCTGGTCAGATGCTGCTCGACGGTGCTGACCGTGATGAACAGCTTCCGCGCTATCTCGCGGTTGCTGTGGCCGAAGGAGGCCAGGGACGCCACGCGCCGCTCCGCTTCGGTCAGTTCCTCCGAGGGGCAGCCGTCGGCCGCCGGCGCCGGTCGGTCGCCCGCGCCCGCCTCGCCGTCGCCGTACGGCAGGAGCTGTTCGCACAGCGTCTCCGCCTGGACGTCCCGTGCGATGCGCCAGGCCCGCCGCGCCATCATGCGCGCCTGCCCCAGTTCACCGAGGGCGTGGTGCGAGCGGCTCAGCGCCCCCAGGACCCGCACCAGTTCGATGCGGTCCTCGCACTTCTCCAGTTCCTCGATCGCCTCGTGCAGCGCGTGGTGGTGCCGCCGCAGTCCGGCCACCTCGGCGAGGACCCGCAGGGTCTGGGCGCGGGTGCGGGACTGGCCCGGACCGCACTTGGACAGCTGCTCCCTGACGAGCCGGTCGGCCTCGGCCTCGCCGCCGGTGCGCAGGTGCATCTCCGCGGCCGCCGACCGCCACGGCACGAGCGCGGGCTGGTCGACGCCCCAGCGGGTCATCAGCTCCCCGCAGGTGAGGAACGCCTCCAGGGCCGGCCGCACCCGTCCCATGGCCGCGTAGAGCTCGCCCTTGGCGTGGGTCAGCTCAAGGCCGTAGCGGGTCTCCGCGATGCCGTCCGGGACGTGGTGGTCCAGGTACGTCATGGCCTGCTCGTACTGGCCCATCGCGGTGTGCGCGGAGATCAGCGTGGCGAGGACGGAGCCGATGCCGACGCCCCAGCCCTGCGGGGACAGCCACGCGAGCGCGGTGCCCGCGTAGCGGACGGCGTCCGGCGCGTTCCCCTGCCGCAGCGCGATCTTGGCCTTGAGCGCGGTGAGGGGCGCCTGCCAGCCGGGACCGCCGAGGCGGGTGGCCTCGCGAAGGAGCGCGTCGCACCAGTGGGCGGCGCGGCCGAGCCGGTCGCTGTAGATCAGTACGGACAGCGAGGAGGTGAGCGCCTCCAGGGTGGCGTCGCTCAGCCGGGTGCTCTGCAGGACGGTCTCGGCCTGGTCGGCGGCGTGCGGGTCGGTGCCGCGGGTCAGGACCGTGTTCAGCGCGGTGCCGACGCGGCCGCGCGGGTCGGCCGCGCGCGCCGCCGCCGTGTCCGAAGGCCCTTGGGGGGCGGGCCAGTTCTCGGCGCCGACGCGCTCGCGCAGGGCCGGGTAGGTGGTGCGCACCGCGCCGGTCGCGAGGTACGTGGAGACCGCCGCGCTCTGGTCGTACGCCGCCTGCCCCTTGCGGGCGACCTCGGCGGCCTCCTCGAACCGGCCCTGCCACAGCAGGCCGGAGAGGAGGACGGGCACCGTCTGCTCCGCGAGCCAGCCCTCGTCGAAGGCGGTCCGCAGCGCGCGCAGGTGGGGCCCGATGGCGGACGGGCGCACGCGCCAGGCCAGGCGGGTGAGCTCGGCCAGGATCTCGCTGCGCCGGGGGCCTCGCGGGCAGGCCTGGTCGGCCAGGTGGAGGCAGGCGATGGCGAGGGAGACGTCCTCGTCGCGCCGGGCCCGCGTGGCCGTCTCCCACAGCACGTCGAGGGCCTCGCCGTCCACGACCTCGCCACCGGCGACGATGTGCCGGGCGACGACGGGCGGTTCGGCGCCGGTGCGGCGCAGCAGGTCCGCGGCGCGCCGGTGCAGCGCGATCTGCTCCTCGCGGGGCAGGTCGTCGAGGACGGCGGTCCGCGCCACCGGATGGCGGAAGGACCCCTCGTCGGTGAGACCGGCCGCCTCGAGCGCGCGCAGGCCGAGCGCGACGGTCTCGTGGTCGAGTTCGAGCAGCCCGGCGAGCGCCGCGTGGCTGGCGGCTTCGTCCAGGATCGCCAGGCCTCTGGCGACGGCGAGGACGACGTCGTCGCCGCGGTGCAGGCAGCTGAGCAGGGACTGCCGGTAGGCGTCGCCCACGGGCAGGTTCTTGGCTGCGGGCAGGGGGGTCTCGGTTTCGGGCTCGTGGGCGAGCAGGTCGTGGATCAGGGCCCGGACCAGGAGGGGGTTGCCGCCGCTGGCCCGCTGGACGTCGGGGGCGAGGCGGTGGGCCGTGGTCTCGTCGACGTCCCCGCGCAGCAGCTCGGCCGTGGCCCGCTCGCCGAGGGTGGTGAGCCGCAGCTGGGTCAGGCGCGGATGGCGCAGCAGTTCGGCGCTGAACAGGGGCCGCTCCGCGTGCGGTCCGGTGCGCAGGCCGAGGACGAACACCACGGGCTTGGCCCGCAGTTCCCGCATCGCGTACTGCAGGCACTGCAGGGAGGGGATGTCGGCGTACTGGACGTCGTCGACGAGCACGACCAGCGGCCGTCCTCGCGCGAGGGTGGACAGGGCGGCGGTCAGGGACCGCATGACGTGGGCGCGGACGTGCTCCTCGCGTTCGCTGTCGGGGTCGCGCAGCATGGCCGTGAACCTGGCGTCGTCGAGCAGTCGCCCCACACGGGCGGCCGTCTCGTCCCCTCCTTCCTCCAACTGGTCAAGGTGGAGCAGGAGTTGCCCGAAGGCCGCCATGGGCGTCCGGCGCTCCGCTCGTAAACCCGTCGCGGTCAGGACCGCGAGCCCTCGGGCCTCCGCTCGCTCGGCGACGGAGTTCATCAACTCACTCTTACCGGTCGCTACTGGACCTCTTATCACCACAACGCGGGAAGGCCTCTCCCCGCTCTTCGTCAGAACATCCTCCAGAAGAGCCCATTCATCGACTCGCTCGACCAGGCTCATAGTGCGGTTTCCTCCCCGTAAGAAATTATCGCAAACTGCACTGGGCGCCTTATTCCCATTTCGTACTCATCAACTAGCCACCGGAGCCTGGAGCAGGATAGCAGGGCATATTCCAGATATCTCTGCCGGACCTCTTCGGGGGCTCATGCAACAACACAACTATGACTGAAAGTTGACGACGAGGTAGCCCCGAAAGAAGTGAGCCCACCCCCCAAATCCACGGTGACTCGCAACGTTCAGCCCTCCCCGCTCGGGCCATCGATGTGATATAGGGCATGGCGGCAACCTGGTCCGATACGGAGGTCTTAACTCCATTTGTGAGAATGGAGAACGCTCAACTGGCCATGCCACCGCGACACAGTGATCATCAAGCCACACTGTCCGGAAACATGCCTGCCTACAGCGCATGTGAAGGGCGTGTCGGCGCCCGCCTGGTACTCCGGTCCCCCCTCCCCCGCGGCGCCCCGAACCCGCCTGGATGCCCAGAAGTACACGCCCGAACGCCGTCTGGGGCAGCCCCATCGGGCACTCTTCCCGCGGCCCGCGGGGGCCGTCCGTCGCCGCCCGCACCATGGCCGACGTTAAGGATGCGTTAGGCGAATGTGTCGCCGGGGAAGCCCACATTGGAGTCTCGTCGAGGGAAACCGGAGACAATCCAACGGCAATACGGGAGCAAAATTCCCTAAGAAAGTCCCAGCAGTTCGGGCGGCCCCGACCTCCGCCTTCACGGAGTCGCCGCCCCGCACGCACCCACGCGGCCGCGGGCGCCGCCCGCCGGATGCAAGCTGCGTCACATTGTTACGCCATGGTTTCAGGCCACCTTCCACTTTGGCAGAGCGAACGTCCGCGCTTCTCGCGGCGGGCGTGCGCGAACTCCTCAGGGCGCCGTCCCCATGGGTCCTTTGAGGTTCCTATGAGGTTCCTAGGTGCAGTAGCCACGCTGTTCCCGCCCGCATGGCGAACAGACTTTGCAAGCGTTACCAAACGGCGAACTTTTGATGCGGTCCACGAACGCAGTTCCCCGCTACGCCGCCCGCATATCGGAGCCGACTCCCTGCCAAAAGGACGCGGTCCCGTGCGGCTCCCGCGCCCGAGGCGGCCGCCCACCAGCAGGGCCCTAGGGGACGGATAGGGGTGGAGGCACACACAGGCCGCGGATAGCCTCCGGCGGGAGGAATCACCGGTACCGCGGCGGCGTCATCGCTCGTCGGCGACCACGCCCTCCCCGAGCCGGATGGTCGCGGCACAGCGGCACGGCGGGGCGTCACCCGTGACCCTCCCGGAACGCGGCCCGGCTCCCCGAACGACGGCCACTTCCCCGCCCGGCCGCCGACGTTCCCGTGCACCAGCAGACAGGATCACCGCCCGCCGGCGCCTGCCGGCCAGGGCACGCCGATGTGACGCGCACGCGCGCAGACCGTAGAGGACGACGATGGTGAGAATGCACACCGCGGGCTCCGGCACCTCGATGCCGCGACGCGATCCGGCAGCGGGCGGCGACGCGCGACCGGACCTGGCGCCGGGCCCAGTGTGCCGGCACGGGAGCGTGCCCCGATGACCGGGCCAGGACCCGGCGCCGAGGGAGCCGAGGAGCCCTGCCGCACCGCCCCGGACGGCGCGCGGACCACGGTCACCGTGATCATCCCGACCTTCAACGAGGCCGAGAACATCGAGGAGTTGCTGGCGCGGCTCGCGGCGGCCTGCCCGCCCACCTCGACTGCGAGGCCCTGTTCGTCGACGACAGCACCGACGACACCCCGGCCGCGATCGAACGCGCCGCCCTCACCTGCCCGTTCCCCGTGAACGTCATCCACCGCGAGGTCGCGACGGGCGGTCTGAGCGGGGCCGTCGTGGAGGGCATGAAGGCCGCCGCGTCGGAGTGGATGGTCGTCATGGACGCCGACCTCCAGCACCCGCCGTCGCTCATGCCCGAGCTGATCGAGACGGGCCGCCGCACGGAGGCCGACCTCGTCGTCGCCAGCCGGTACGCGGGCGGCGGCAGCCACGCCGGGCTCTCCGGCCGCTACCGCGTCGCGGTGTCCCGCACCTCCACGCTGGTCACCAAGGGCCTTTTCCCCACGGCGCTGCGCGGCATCAGCGACCCGATGAGCGGGTTCTTCGCGATCCGCCGCAGCGTCGTGCACGCGCAGGCCGACATCCTCAAGCCGCTCGGCTACAAGATCCTCCTCGAACTGGCCATCCGCTGCCGCCCGCGCACGGTCGCCGAGGTGCCGTTCTCCTTCCAGGAGCGGTACGCGGGCGAGTCCAAGTCGACCGTGCGCGAGGGCCTGCGCTTCCTGAACCACCTGGTGTCCCTGCGCACCGCGACGCCGGTGGCGCGCATCGTCGCGTTCGGCATCATCGGCCTGTCCGGCTTCGTGCCCAACCTCCTCGGCCTGTCCGCGCTCACGTCCGCGGGCCTGCACTACCTCCCCGCCGAGATCGTGGCCAACCAGTTCGGCGTGCTGTGGAACTTCGTCCTCATCGACCTGCTGCTCTTCCGCGGCAGACGGGAACACCGCCACTGGGCCGACCGCCTCGGCCGGTTCGCCCTGCTCGCCAACGCCGACCTGGTGCTGCGCATCCCGCTGATCGCCCTGCTCGTCGACGGCGTGGGCATGTCGATCATGCCCGCCACCGCGCTCGCCCTGCTGACGACGTTCGTCGTCCGCTTCGTCGCCACCGAACTGCTGGTCTATCTGCCCCGGCGCGGCCAGCCGAAGGACACCGACACCGCGGTGGAGCGCGAGAAGGAAGGCACGCCGTGAACATCGGTACGCAGCACGACGGTACGCAGCACGACGGTTCGCTCCCCGCGGGGCCGCACTCCGGTGCGGCCCCGCGGGGCCTGCTGGCGCGGATCGTCCCCGAGGACGTCGTCTGCCACGCGTACACGGGCGACCCGGACGGCGTCGTCCTGCACCCCGACGAGGAGACGATGGTCGCGCGGTCCGTGGAGAGCCGCCGCCGCGAGTTCACCACCGGCCGCTACTGCGCCCACCGCGCCCTGGAGGAGCTCGGGCACCCCACCGCCGCCCTGCTCGCCGACCCCAGGGGCGGCCCGCTCTGGCCCGCCGGTGTCGTCGGCAGCATCACGCACTGCGACGGCTACCGGGCGGCCGCGGTCGCGAGCAGCGCGCGCGTCCGGTCGGTGGGCATCGACGCCACGCCGAACGACCCGCTGCCGGACGGGGTGCTCGAAGCCATCGGCCTGCCCGCCGAGCGGCGGCGCGTCGGGGAGCACATGGGGCGGTGGCCCGCGGTGCGCTGGGACCGCGTCCTGTTCAGCGCCAAGGAGAGCATCTACAAGACCTGGTATCCGCTCACCCGCCGCCCCCTCGGATTCGAGGAGGCCGACGTCACCTTCCACCGGTCCGCGGACCCCGTCACCGGCTCGTTCACGGCGACGATTCTGCCGCCCGTGGGCGCGCTGGACTTCCCGCAGGAGCTCAAGGGGCGCTGGCTGGCGCTGAACGGCCTGGTCCTCACGGCGATCGCGCTGCGGCCGGGGGCGAGCTGACCGCGGGGGCGACCACAGGGGCGAAGGAGAACAGGGCACGGCACGAGCGCCGTTCCGGACCGGGCGGGAGCACCGGTCCGGAACGGCGCTTTCCGTCACGGGGGACGTTGACGGGAAGCGCCGTTCCGGTTCCGGCAGAGCGGAAGGGCCCCGCAGCACGCAGATGGAGCGTGTAGCCCTTCCGTGCTCCACCGTAGGGCGGCGACGCGGCGCCCGCGTACCCCTACCCCGCCCCGCCGAACCCGTATCCGTGCCCGTATCCGTTATCCGTTCCGCACCGTCAGGGCAGCAGGCGCCGCGAGAGGTCCTCGATGAGCTTGTCGACGGAGAACGGCGTGAGCAGGTCCGGCACCGTCAGGTCGTCCACGATCAGGCCGAGCATGGCGAGGTAGAGCAGGACCACGCTGGTGCGGTCGCCCGGCAGGCCCGCGGTCAGGTGGAAGTCGATGTTCGCCTCCAGCTGCTCGGTCATGAAGCGGCTCAGCTCGGCGTGGAGTTCGGGGCGGCGGGGTGGCTTCCAGGCGCATCTCAAGGAGCGCGAGATGGCTGCTGCGGTCGGCGCGCATGCGCTCGAGGAGCTGCTTGAGGAGCGTGACGACCAGCTCCCTGGACGGCGCCTCCCGCATGGTGTCGGCGAGCTCGGCCTCCTGGGGCGTGAGCCGCTCCTGGACCCGGCGCATGACCTGGGCCAGGAGGTCGGCGCGGTTGCTGAAGTAGTTGCTCGCGGTGCCCTTGGGGACGGCCGCCTCCGTGTCGAGCGCGCGCAGCGTCAGGCCGCGCGACCCTTCGCGGGCGAGCACCTCGATGGCGGCGTCGAGGAGGGCGGTGCGGCGGGCGGGGTTCTGCCTCATGACGGTCTCGGTGGTCCTCTCTGAAGGGGTCCGGCGCGGATTTCCAGTGTCCGCCACGCAACCCGTTGACACCACTGCACATGCAGTACTACGGTCTAACCACTTCATCCAGAGTACACCGCTTGATGTGCCCCAGAGGAGTCCTGATGCGAGCCCCCAGGCCACGTCCGTACGCAGTCGTCCTCCCCCACCACGCACGGCCTGCGGCCCCGCCGCCCGTTCCCGGGCCCGGTCAAGCCGCACTCGGTGCCGCGCCCCCGCCCCCTGCCCAAGCCGGGCACCCGCCGCTGACGCCCGCCCTTCCCGCCCTCTCTCCCTCCCCCTTCCTCCCAGGAGTCCCCTTGCGCAAGCTCACCTACTTCGTCGCCGTGTCCCTCGACGGATACATCGCCGGACCCGACGGCTCCGACCCGACGGGCCCCGGCGGCTTCTGGCCGGTGGCGGAGGACTACGTCCGCCTGCTCGGCGAGAAGTACCCCGAGACGCTCCCCGCCCATGTGCGCTCCGCTCTCGGCATCACCGCCGAGGGCACGCACTTCGACACGGTCATCGAGGGCCGCAGGACCTATCAGATCGGGGTGGAGGCCGGGTTCCCCGACTGCTATCCGCACCTGCGGCACCTCGTCTTCACCAGGACGCTCAGCCTGAGCCCCGACCCGGCCGTCGAACTCGTCGCCACCGATCCGGCCGCCAAGGTCCGCGCGCTCAAGGGCGAGCCCGGCAAGGACCTGTGGCTGGTGGGCGGCGGCGAGCTCGCGGGGGCGCTGTACGGCGAGATAGACCGCCTCATCGTGAAGCTCGCCCCTCTGACGGTCGGCTCGGGCACCCCGCTCTTCGCCCACAAGACCCCCTTCGACCCGGCCTTGTGGACCCGCACGGCCGTCGAGCCGCTGGACAGCGGTGCCCTGTTCCTGACGTACGAGCGGGCCGGGGCGTCATGACGGCCGAAAGCCGCCGCCCACCCGCCCCTAGGGCGAGTGGGCGGCGGTGGGGAAGGCGGGGCTACGCGGTGGGCACGACGTCCGGCGTGGCGAACTGCGTTCGGTACAGCTCCGCGTAGCGCCCGCTCTCGGCGAGCAGCGTCTCGTGCGTACCGCGCTCCACGATCCGCCCGTCCTCGACCACCAGGATCAGATCGGCGGACCGCACGGTCGACAGACGGGTGGGCGATGACCACGGCGGTGCGCCCGGCGAGCGCCTCGCCGAGGGCCTCCTGGACGGCCGCCTCGGAGGTGTTGTCCAGGTGCGCGGTCGCCTCGTCGAGGATGACGACCCGCTGGCGGGCGAGGAGCAGCCGCGCGATGGTCATGCGCTGGCGCTCGCCGCCGGAGAGGCGGTAGCCGCGCTCGCCGACGACGGTGTCCAGGCCATCGGGCAGGGACGTGACGAGCTCGGCGAGGCGCGCCCGGCGCAGCACCTCCCACAGCTCGTCCTCGCTCGCGCCGGGCCGGGCGAGCAGCAGGTTCGCGCGGACGGACTCGTGGAACAGGTGGCCGTCCTGGGTGACCATGCCGATGGTGTCGCGCAGGGAGTCGGCGGACAGGTCGCGGACGTCCACGCCGCCGACGCGGACGCTGCCCTCGTCGGTGTCGTACAGGCGCGGCAGGAGCTGCGCGACCGTCGACTTGCCCGCGCCGGAGGAGCCGACGAGCGCGACGGTCTTGGCCGGGCTCGGCCCGGAAGGACAGGCCGTGCAGGACCTCCGCGCCGCCGCGCCCGTCGAGCGCGGCGACCTCCTCAAGGGAGGCGAGGGAGACCTTGTCGGCGGCGGGGTAGCCGAAGCGGACGTCCTCGAACTCGACGGCGACGGGGCCCTCGGGCACCTCCCGCGCGTCCGGCTTCTCGTCGATCAGCGGCTTCAGGTCGAGCACTTCGAAGACCCGCTCGAAGCTGACGAGCGCGCTCATCACCTCCACGCGGGCGCCCGCGAGCGCGGTCAGCGGCGCGTACAGGCGGGTCAGGAGCAGTGCGAGGGAGACGACGGCGCCCGCTTCCAGGCTGCCTTCGAGGGCGAAGTAGCCGCCGAGGCCGTAGACGAGGGCGAGCGCGAGGGCCGACACGAGGGTGAGGGCGGTGATGAACGCCGACTGGGCCATGGCCGTGCGCACCCCGATGTCCCGCACCCGGCGGGCCCGGGCCGCGAACTCGGCGGACTCGTCGGCGGGCCGGCCGAAGAGCTTGATGAGGGTGGCGCCGGGCGCCGAGAAGCGCTCCGTCATCCGGGTGCCCATGGCGGCGTTGTGGTGCGCGGCCTCGCGCTGGAGCCGTGCCATCCGGGTGCCCATGCGCCGCGCGGGGAGCACGAACACCGGCAGGAGCACCAGGGCGAGCAGGGTGATCTGCCAGGAGAGCGCGAGCATCACGCCGAGCGTGAGGAGCAGCGTGACGAGGTTGGAGACCACACCCGAAAGAGTGTTGCTGAAGGCGCGTTGAGCGCCGATCACGTCGTTGTTGAGGCGGCTGACGAGCGCTCCAGTGCGGGTGCGCGTGAAGAACGCGACGGGCATGCGCTGTACGTGGTCGAAGACGGCGGTGCGCAGGTCGAGGATCAGGCCTTCGCCGAGGGTCGCCGACAGCCAGCGGCTGAGGATGCCGAAGCCCGCCTCGGCCACCGCGATGACGGCGATGAGCAGGGCGTACCGCACGACGAGCGAGGACTCGGCGCCGGAGACGACGGCCTCCACCACGCGCCCGGCGAGGATCGGGGTCGCCACGGCGAGCATCGCGGTGACGACGCTCAGCACGACGAACTGCGTGATGCGGCGGCGGTGCGGGCGGGCGAAGACGGCGATGCGCCGCAGGGTCGCGCGGGCGAAGGGACGGCGTTCCTGCTGGGCGTTCATGACGCTGTACATCTGCGTCCACGCGGTGGTTTCCATGCTCATGGAGAGAACCGTAAGACCTCAAGTAATGTTGAGGTCAAGCGCGGGGCCGAAGCACTCGACTGCCTCTGCCGCATCTCTTGACCCTCCTGTACCCGCCACGTACTTTCACTTCAATTCTTGTGGCCACTCCCTCGATTGCCCCCACTTTGACGTGAGAAGGCGAACACATGCGAGAGCTACGAAGGCGCACGGTGCTGTCCGGATTTCCGGCGATGGGTGGTGCGGCCGTCGCGGGTACCGCCCTCACCTCCCCTGTCGCCGAGGCCGCGCCCCGGCACGGCCGCCGGGGCCAGGAGGTCGAGAAGCTGCTCGGCCGTATGACCGTCGAAGAGAAGCTGGGGCAGCTCCAGCAACTCGCGTGGGCCTGGGACACCGGTCCCGGCGGCGGCGCGACCAAGGACGTGGAGGACGCGGCGCGGGCGGGCCGCCTCGGGTCCGTGCTCTCGGTCTTCGGGGCGAAGACCACCAACGCCCTGCAGCGCATCGCGGTCGAGGAGTCCCGGCTGGGGATTCCGCTGCTGTTCGGCCTGGACGTGATCCACGGCTTCTGGACCACGTTCCCGATCCCGCTGGCGCAGGCCGCGAGCTTCGACCCGGAGGTCACGCGGTCCGACGCGGAGGTCTCCGCGAAGGAGGCCCGCTCCCAGGGCGTGCACTGGACGTTCTCGCCGATGATGGACGTCACGCGCGAGCCGCGCTGGGGCCGGATCGCCGAGAGCTGCGGTGAGGACCCGTATCTGACGGCCGAGTTCGCGGCCGCGAAGGTCAAGGGCTACCAGGGCAGGGACGTCCGGGCGAAGGACCGCGTCGCCGCCTGCGCCAAACACTTCGTGGCGTACGGAGGGGCCGAGGGCGGCCGCGACTACAACACCGTGGACGTGTCCGAGTCCCGGCTGCGCAATCTGTACCTGCCGCCGTTCAAGGCGGCCCTGGACGCGGGCGTCGCCACCGTCATGGCGTCGTTCAACACCATCAGCGGCGTCCCCGCGCACGGCAACACCCACACCCTCACCGGCATCCTCAAGAAGGAGTGGGGCTTCGACGGCTTCGTCGTCAGCGACTGGACGGGCGTGGCCGAGCTGATCGCGCACGGCTTCGCCGAGGACGGCGCGGCGGCGGCCGAGCTGGCCCTGAACGCGGGCGTCGACATGGAGATGGTCAGCACCCATCTGCGCGAGAACGGCAAGCGGCTGCTGCGCGAGGGGAAGATCGACGAACGGCGTCTTGACGACGCGGTGGCGCGGATCCTGCGCCTGAAGTCCGCGCTCGGCCTCTTCGACGATCCGTACGTCGACGAGGGCGCCGCCGTCGAAGGACCCACGCGCGCCGCGCGCGCGGCGGCCCGCACGGCCGCGGCCCGCTCCATGGTGCTCCTGAAGAACGCCAAGGGCGCGCTGCCGCTGCGCAGGTCCGTCGCGTCCATCGCCGTCGTCGGCCCGTTCGGCGACTCCGACGACCTGCTCGGCACCTGGGTGGTCCCGGCCGCGGCGAAGAAGTACCCGTCGGTCAAGGTCCTGGACGCGATCCGGCGGGCCGCGCCGGGCGCGAAGGTGACGTACGCGCGCGGCGTCAGCGCCGAAGGCCCCGGGGACAGCGGCGCCCCGGGCATCGCGGACGCGGTCGCCGCCGCGCGGGCCGCCGACGTGACGGTCGTCGTCGTGGGCGAGCCCCCGGCGCTGAGCGGGGAGGCGGCGGCGCGCAGCGACATCGGACTGCCCGGCGCGCAGGACAAGCTGGTCGAGGCGATCGCGGGGACGGGCAAGCCGTTCGTGGTGGTCCTCGTCAACGGCCGCCCCCTGACGCTCGGCGCCTGGCTGGAGCGGGCGCCCGCCGTCCTGGAGGCCTGGCACCCGGGCGTGGAGGCAGGCAACGCCATCGCCGACGTGCTGTTCGGCGAGGTCAATCCGGGCGGCAAGCTGCCCGCTTCGTTCCCGCGGTCGGTCGGCCAGATCCCCATCCACTACAACCACGAGTCGACGGGCCGCCCGTACGCCGCGGACAACAAGTACACCTCCAAGTACCTGGACCTGCCGCCGGGCCCGCGGTTCGCCTTCGGCCACGGCCTGAGCTACACGGACTTCGAGGTCGGCGCGCCCCGCCTCGCCCGCACCAGCGTCGCGGCCCGCGCGCTGCGCGCGGGCGACACCGTCGAGGTGTCGGTGTCCGTCACCAACACCGGCGCGCGCGAGGGCGACGAGGTGGTGCAGCTGTACGTCCACGACGTCGCGGCGAGCATCACCCAGCCGGTCCGCAGGCTGCGCGGCTTCAGACGGGTGACGCTCGCCGCGGGCGCCTCACGGACCGTCCGCTTCCGGCTCGGCGCGCGCGACCTCGGCTTCTGGACCAACGACCCCGGCGGTGAATTCCTCCTCGAAAAGGGCGCGTTCGACATCTACGTGGGCAACAGCTCCACCACCGAGAGCAAGCGGCGGCTCACGGTGACGTGAGCCGCCGCCCGCGCGCCCGTCAGCCCAGCTCCAGTGTGGTGATCCCGAACACCTTGTCCCGTGCGAACTCCCGCACGGGCCCGGTGTACATGCGGGCCGTCGCGAACGACGGCTTCAGGCCGCGGCCCTCCACCAGGGCCACGGCGGGCGCGTTCGTCTCGGGTACGTCGATGGCGAAGGGCGCCCCGTCCAGGTCGGCGGTCAGCGCGTCGAGGAGCGCCTCGGCGTCCGCGCGGGTGTCCGCGAACAGCGGGCCGACCCGCGCGGAGTCGCGGGCCGGGCGCAGCACCCCGTACCCGGTGACCCGGCCGTCGGCGACGCTCGCCACGGCGCGGTGGCCGGGCGTGGTCAGCCACGCGTCGAGGAACCGCGGCCGCGCGGCGGGGTGACAGGAGCTGTCGTACGCCGCCACGGCCTCCCGGAGCGCCTCGTCGACGGGCCGCACGTGCGCGGGCACCGGCACCGACGGCGCTGCGGGACCGACGTAGCGCCGGGAGTCGTGGCGGTGCTCGAAGCCGGAGCGCCGGTAGTTGTCCTGCTGCGCGGGTACGCCGTCCAGGCCGACCGTGCGCTCCCCGGCGTGCGTGAGCGCGGCGCGCCAGGTGGCGAGGCCGTGGCCGTGGCCGCGCAGGTCGGGGCGGACGAGGTAGAAGCCGAGGAACGCGTACGACGCGTCGTAGTTGACCACGGAGACCGCCGACACCGGCTCGCCGTCGACGCGGCCCACGAAGAAGCCCGCCGGGTCCTGGGCGAAGAAGGACTCGCTGTCCCGCAGCCCCGGGTTCCAGCCCTCCTGTGCCGCCCAGCCGGTGACGACGCGCCAGTCTTCAAAGGTGGCGGTGGTGACGGCGAGCCGCCCGGGGGCGGGGTGCCCGGAGCCGGGGTGCCGGAGGCCGGGCTGTTCGGGGGCGGGCCGTCCGGGGGTGGGCCGTCCGGGGGCCGGATTCTCCATCGCCGCACCTTCCTTGAGTGTGCGCGCCGTGCGCGCGGCTCCCCCATCCTGCCCCGCGCGACCCCGCGCTCAACGCTCCGGACCGGCGAGCCCCATCTGGTCGGCGAGCGCCTCCATCTCGGCGCGCAGCAGCGTGCCCGCCCGGTGCCCCATCCCCGTGAACAGGCCCTGCGCCTCGAGGCTCACCACGCCGTGCAGCCGGACCCACGCGGTGACGGTGCCCGCGAGCGCGGTGGCCGGGTCGGCCTCTGGCGCGTGGCTCCTGACCCACTCCTCCACGGGAGGGCTCTGGTTCAGCCAGAACCGCATCTCGGCGCGCAGTTCCAGGGCGGCGCCCCGGCAGTCGCCCTGCCCCAGGACGCCGAGCAGCGGGCCGAGCACCGCCCGCGCGCGGTCGACGGTCTCCGGGGGCGCGTGGTAGCCGGGCGACGGCGTGCCCGCGAGGAGCAGATAGACGTGCGGCGACGCGACGGCCCAGGCGCGGAAGGCCTCGCCGAGGGCGAGGAGTTGACGGCGGGGCGGGGCACCGGCGACGCGGTCGGCGGCCGAGCGCAGGGCGGCGGCAGCGTCGTCGTAGCCGTCGCTGATGAGCTCGGTGAGCAGGTCGTCGCGCTTGCGGAAGTACTTGTAGAGGGCCGGGCCCGTGAGGCCGAGCCGCTTGGCGACGGCGTTGAGGCTGAGCGCGGGGGCGCCGCCCGCGCGGATCTGCTCCAGGGCGGCCTGTTTGATCTCGGCGCGCACCTGGTCGCGGTAGCGCTGGCGAGGGGTGGTGGCGCTGGTCCTTGGGTCCGGCATGGCGGGGTCCCTCCTGCTGGGTCGATGAGCCATCGCTCTGGTTAGGGATTCTAACTGGGGCGAGAGGGGCCTTGACGGCGGGACAAGGGCCGGGGTGCATGCTCACGTTAGAGCTTCTAACCAACGCATGAAGCTCACTCGCCCGAGAGAGGACAGGCCATGCGCCACACCACTTCGCCCCAGCAGCACACCTCGCCCACCGCGACCCCGGCCGCGACCCCGACCCCGACCCCGACCCCGGCTCCGGCTCCGGCTCCGGCCCAAGCCCCGAGCCCGGCCCCCGCCGCGACCGTCACCGAAGTCGTCCTGCCCGGTGTCGTCGAGCCCGAGGGCCTCGCGGTGCGCCACCGCCCCGCCCCGTCCCCCGCACCCGGCGAGGTGCTGCTCGCCATGGAGGCCACCGGCGTCTCCTTCGCCGAGCAGCAGATGCGGCGCGGCAAGTACTTCGACCAGCCGCCGTTCCCCTTCGTGCCGGGCTACGACCTGGTGGGCCGCGTGGCCGCCACGGGCGCGGGCGTCGACCCGGCGCTCGTCGGGCGGCGGTTCGCCGCGCTCACCAAGACCGGCGCCTGGGCAAGCCACACCGCCGTGCCCGCCGCGGACCTCGTCGCCGTGCCGGAGTCCGTCGCCCCGGAGGACGCCGAGACGCTCGTGGTGAACGGCATCACGGCCTGGCAGATGCTGCACCGCACGGCGCAGGCCGAGGCGGGCGACACCATCGTGGTCCTCGGTGCGAACGGCGGCGTGGGCTCCGCACTCGTCCAGCTCGCCCGCGTCGCGGGCGTCCGCGTGCTCGGCACCGCCTCGCCCCGCCACCACGACCGGCTGCGCGCGCTCGGCGTCACCCCCGTCGACTACCGCGACCCCGAGCTGTACGGACGGCTGCGCGGGCTCGCCCCGAACGGGGTGCGGGCGGTCTTCGACCACGTGGGCGGCGAGGGCGTGGTGGAGTCGTTCCGGCTGCTCGCGCCGGGCGGCACGCTGGTGTCGTACGGCACCGCCTCCACCCGCGACGTGACCGGCTCGTCGAAGGCCCCCGTCCTGAAGCTGTTCGCGCGCCTCGCGCTGTGGAACGCCCTGCCGAACGGGCGGCGCGCGCACTTCTACAACATCTGGGCCGGGCGGCGGCGCACGGACGCCTTCCGCGCGCGGCTGCGCGAGGACCTCGGGCAGGTCCTCGCCCTGCTCGCCGACGGCAGCCTCACGGCGCAGGTCGCCGCGCGCGTCCCGCTGTCGCGCGCGGCCGAGGCCCTGCGGCTCGCGGAGTCCGGCACGGTCGCTGGAAAGGTGGTTCTCGTCCCGGACGGCACGGAGTGCACCGGAGGCACGGGCGGCGCGGGGTACACCGAGGGCGCGGACGACGCGGGGTACACCGAAGGTACGAGCGGCGCGGGGTACACCGAAGGTACGAGCGGCGCGGGGTACACCGAGGGTACGGGCGGCCCGGCGAGCGGCTCCGCCGCCTCCGGCGCGTGAGCCGGCCGCTGCTCCCACCTCCCGCCATTCCAGGACGATTTCACCCCATCCCGCGCGGAATTCGCCTGTACCGCCCCCGAGTGGCCGCTCTCCGGAGAAGGTGGTGCGAGCACTCATCCGAACCGCCGTCACCTGGGAGGCACCCGTGCAGCAGCACCATCCATCAGGAGCCCGCGCGCGCAAGCGGCGTCGCGGCCGGGCGGGCGGGGCCTACGCCTCGCCTCCCGAACAGCTGCTCTTCGGGGGGCGGTTGCGGGGTTCCTGGGGGTGGACCGTGCACGAGGGGGCGGGGCCGCGGTCGTCGTTCCTGACGATCCTGCGGCAGATCCCCTCACTCGCCGGACACACCGCGTCCCTCGCCTGGCGCGCCGACCCCATGGCCCTGGTGGTCGTGGCCGTGGCGCAGCTCGGGCAGGCCGCCGCCACCGCGTTCGGCCTGCTGGCCACCAACCGCGTCCTGGTGTCGCTGTTCGCCGCGGGCCCGACCGCGGACCGCGTGCAGGACGCGCTGCCTTCCCTCCTCGGGGTCGCCGCCGCCAGCGCGCTCGCGGCGACGCTGCGGGCCGTGTCCTTCGCGGCGTCCGGCAGGCTCGGGCCGAAGGTGGAGCGCATCGCGGGTCTCTCCATGCTGGAGCCGGTGATCCGGGTGGAGATGGAGCACATGGAGCGCGCCGACTTCCACTCCGCGCTGGACTCCGGGCAGCACGGCCAGACCGCGGCGCGCCGCCTGATCGAGCACACCCTCGGGATCGTCGAGGCCCTGATGGCGCTGCTCGCGGTCAGCGGGGTCCTCGCGGTGCTGCACCCGGCGCTGCTTCCGCTGCTCGTCGCCGTGATCGTGCCGAAGGCGTGGGGCACGGTGCGGGCGGCGCGCAGGACATATGAGTCGGTGCAGGTGTGGCTGGAGCACGTACGCCAACTGGGGGCGCTGCGGCGGCTGTTGATCTCGCAGGACGCGGCGCCGGAGCTGCGGGTGCACGGCGCGGGTCCTTTCCTGCTCGACCAGTTCGACCGCATGGCCGCGCAGGCGGCGGACGAGCAGACCCGGCTCGCGCGCCTGGAGGCCCGCACCGACCTGGCCACGTCGGCGGTGTCCGGGGTGACGGCGGCGGGCACGTACGCCCTGCTGGCCTGGCTCCTCACGCAGGGGCACATGCCGCTCGCGTCGGGCGCGACGGCCGTGCTCGCGATGACGAGCGGCACGGCGGGCCTGCGCCGTCTGGTGACGAACATTCACCACCTGTACGAGCAGAGCCTGTTCATGACGGATCTGATGCGGGCCCGCGACGAGGCCCGCAAGCGCGCCATCCCGTCCGACGGGACACCGGTGCCCGAGCCGCCCGCCGAGATCGTCTTCGACCGGGTGACGTTCCGCTACCCCGGGCGGGAGCGGCCCGCGCTCGACGACGTGTCGCTGACCGTCCGCAAGGGCCAGGTGATCGCCCTGGTCGGCGCGAACGGCTCGGGCAAGACGACGCTCAGCAAGCTCCTCGCGGGCCTGTACCTGCCCTCGCGCGGCACCGTGTCCTGGGACGGCGCTGACCTGCGGACGCTGTGCAGGGACGATGTGTTCGGGCACATGGCGCTCGTGCCGCAGGACTTCCAGCGGTGGCCGTTCACGGCCCGCGCGAACGTGGCGATCAGCCGCCCGGGCGCGATCCACGACGAGGCGCGCCTGGACGCGGCCGCCGCGTACGCCGACGCGCACCGCGTCCTGGACGAACTCCCGCACGGCTGGGACACCTTGTGCGAGAAGGGGTACGTGGGCGGCGTCGACCTGTCCGGCGGCCAGTGGCAGCGCATCGCCCTGGCGCGCGCCTACTTCCGCGACGCGGCGGTCCTCATCTGCGACGAGCCCACCAGCAGCATGGACCCGGCGGCCGAGATCGACGCGTTCGACAAGATCCGCGCGCTGGCCGCGGCCGAGCAGACGATCGTGCTCGTGACGCACCGGCTGCACAGCGTCAAGGAGGCCGACGTCATCTACGTCCTGGACGAGGGCAGGCTCGTCGAGCACGGCGACTTCGCGACGCTCATGGCCACGGAGGGGCCCGGGGTGTTCCGGCGGCTCTTCGAGCTCCAGTCGCACCAGTACCGCACGGACCCGGTCGGGGCCCCGGACGCCCCGCCGGTGCCGCCGCCCGCCACCGGCACCCTGGACGGCGTGCCCGCGCAGTCCCGCGGGTCCCGTCGCACCCCCGGCGCTACTCCTGCGGGCGGTTCAGGCTCAGGCGGTTGACGCGCAGGGCCAGTTGGATCTCCAGGGCGCGCTCGGGCGTGTTCCAGTCGGCGCCCAGGAGGCGGGCGGTGCGGTCGAGGCGCTGGACGACGGTGTTCACATGGACGTGCAGCACGTCCTTGGCGCGGACCGGGCTCGCGCCCTGGTCGAAGTAGGCCTCCAGGGTGCGGACGAGGTCGGTGCCGCGCCGCGCGTCGTAGTCGAGGACAGGACCGAGGACGCGCCGGACGTATCCGGCGACGTCGGTCCGCTCGCCGAGGAGCACCCCGACGAAGCCGAGGTCCGCAAGGCTCGCGCCCGCGCCGGAGCGGCCGAGCGCGGTCAGCGCCCGCAGACAGCGCAGGGCCTCGGTGTGGACTACGGGCAGCCGGGCCGGGCCGGTGGCGGGGCCCGCGGCGCCGACGGTGACCTCGGTGCCGAGGGCCTCGCCGAGCTCGGCGGCCAGGCGAGCGGCGAGTGGTCCGGGTGCTGCGGTGGGGGCGAGGAGGACGACGTGGCCGCCGTGCGGGCCCGCGAGGCCGCGCAGGGTGCGGGCGCGGCGGGTCGTGTGGAAGGCCAGGCGGGTGCGCAGGTCCGGCTCGCAGTGCAGGACGAGGACGCAGGCCGCCTCGGTGAGGTCCACGCCGAGGCGGCGGGCGCGCAGGGCGAGGCTGCCGGCGCGGCGCGGGTCGGTGGCGTGGGCCTCGGTGAGCAGGTCGTCGAGGAGCTCCCCGCGCACCCGGTCCTCGGCCTCGGCCACCGAGCGGCGCAGGAGCAGCAGCAACGCCGTGTCGAGGCTGGCGCGTTCGAACAGGCGCCGGTCGCTGTCGGTCAGGCCGGGGCGTCCGCTCAGGGCGATGCTGCCGAGGAGTTCGGGCCCGGCGAGGACGGCGGAGACCCAGATGCCGTCGACGGGCACGGCGCGCCCGCCGGAGCGGGACGCGGCGACGCCGCGCTCGGGCGCGGTGGGCGTGGCGGCGCCGACGCGGGCGAGTTCGCTGCCGTCGGCGTCCTGGATGACGAGGCCGCCGTCGAGGAGCGCGGCGATCTCGGCGGCGACGTCGGCGACGTCGCCGCCGCGCAGCACGATGTCGGTGAGCCGGTCGTGGGTCTCGGCGGCGCGGCGCATGGCCTCGCTCTGCGCGTGCGCGGTGGCCGTCGCGGTGTTGAGCTCGACGAGCGCGGCGCGGGTCTCCTCCAGGCGGCGGGCGCTGTCGATGGCGACGGCGGCGTGGTCGGCGAGCGAGGCGAGGAGCGCGATCTGGTCGGGGGCGAAGTCGCGGGGCGCGCGGTCGGCGGCGTACAGCACGCCGATGACGCGGCTGCCCACGCGCAGGGGCACTCCGAGGATGCCGCGCAGGCCCTCCTCGCCGACGCTGGTGTCGATGGCGGCGGTGTGCCGAAAGCGGGTGTCGACGCGGTAGTCGGCGCTGGCGTAGGGGCGGGCGGTCTGGGCGACGAGACCGCCGAGGCCCTCGCCCATGCCGAGCCGCAGCTGCTGGAAGGTGGCGGAGGCGCAGCCGTCGGTGACGCGCATGAACGTCTCGCCCGCGCCGGGGTCGTTGAGCGTCAGGTACGCCACGTCGGTGCGCAGCAGCAGCCGGGCGCGGCGCACGATGGCGCGGAGCACCGCGTCGGGGTCGGTGAGGGCGGCCAGGTCGCTTGCGGTGTCGAACAGCGCGGACAGCTCGGCCTCGCGGCGCCGGTGCTGGTCGAGGGTGCGGCAGACGGCGAGGGCCACCTCGGTGGCCTCGTCGATGAGGGCGAGGTCCGCCGGGACCGCCCCGGCCGCCCGGGCGGCGGCCGCGGGGCGGGCGAAGTGCTCGGCCGGGGCGTGCCGCCCGAGCAGGCCGAGCAGCTCCCGCAGGGCCGCGGCGGCGTCACCGCGGCCCGGCGCGGCGCCGCCACCGACGGGGTGGGCGTGGGCGGTTGCCATGGGCGGCTGCCTTCCGGGGGCTTGACGGGTACGGGGTGACGAGCGCGGGCCCGTGGTCCTCACGCGCGTTCGCCGGAGCGTACCGGCGCGGGCGCGGGCGGGGCCTGGCGCTCGGGCGCCGGTCCTTCGGGGCGGGCGAGGTCGCGGCCCCGGGTCTCGCGGGCGAGCGCCACCGTCACGGTGGTGACCACGGTGGCCAGGCACACGTACAGGGCCACGGGCGTCGACGAGTCGTACTCCTTCAGGAGCTCCACGGCGATGATCGGCGCGAGGGCGCCCGCGACGATGGAGGCGAGCTGCGAGCCCATCGAGGCGCCGGAGTAGCGCACCTTGGTGTCGAACATCTCGGAGATGAAGGCGGCCTGCGGCCCGTACATGGCGCCGTGCAGGAGCAGTCCCACGGTCACCGCCACCGTGATCACGGCGAACGACTCGGAGTCGACGAGCGCGAAGAACGCGAACGCCCACAGGGACATGCCCACCGACCCGATGAGCGTCACCGGGCGCCGCCCGATCCGGTCGGAGAGGGCGCCCCACGCGGGGATCGCGGCGAAGTGCACGGCCGAGGCGATCAGGACGGCGTTCAGGGCGGTGCTCTTGGGCAGGTCCAGGTGCTTGGTGACGTACACGAGGACGAAGGAGGTGAGGACGTAGTACGAGATGTTCTCGCCGAAGCGCGTGCCGATCGCCGTGAGGACCTGGCGCCAGCTGTCGCGGAACACCTCGACGACGGGCGCCTGTTCCTTCTCGCCGTCCGCGGCGGCGGCCTTGGCCCGCGCCTTGGCCTGTGCTTCGAGGAACAGCGGCGACTCGCTGACGGAGATGCGGATCCACAGCCCTATCATCACGAGGACGCCGGACAGCAGGAACGGGATGCGCCAGCCCCAGGCCTCGAAGGCGGCTTCGGACTGCACGGCGGCGAGGAGCGCGAGCACCCCGGTGGCGAGGAGGTTGCCGCCGGGTGCGCCCGACTGCGGCCAGGACGCCCAGAAGCCGCGGTGCTCGGGGCCGCCGTGCTCGGAGACGATCAGGACGGCGCCGCCCCACTCGCCGCCGAGCGCGAAGCCCTGCACCAGGCGCAGCACGGTGAGCAGGATGGGCGCGCCCACGCCGATGGCGGCGTAGGTGGGCAGCAGGCCCATCGCGAACGTCGAGCCGCCCATCAGGAGCAGGCTCAGGACGAGGAGCTTCTTGCGCCCGACCTTGTCGCCGAAGTGCCCGAACACGACGCCGCCGAGCGGGCGGGCGAGGAAGCCGATCGCGTAGGTGACGAAGGCGATGAGGGTGCCGGTGAGCGGGTCGGCGGTGGGGAAGAACAGCTCGTTGAACACGAGCGCGGCGGCGGAGCCGTAGAGGAAGAAGTCGTACCACTCGATGGTGGTGCCGATGAGGCTGGCGGCGACGATGCGCCGCAGCTTCGCGGGGGCGGTGGGGGCCGGGGAGGCCGAAGGGGGCGGTGGAGCCGCTGCGGGGGAGGCCATCTGCACCACTTCCAGGCGTTGCGCGGGGACGGTTTCGTCGCCACACCGTAGGAAGGCGCGGGTCACCTGCGTATGTGAGGGGACGCCACAGTTTCGGCGGCGGGGGTGGGCGTGACCGCCATGGGGTGGGCGGTCGCTCGGCTCAGGCGCCGGGGCGGTCCGTGCGGCTGCCGTCGATAAGGTCCGCGCGGCTGCCGTCGACCTTGACGACGACGGTGTCGTCCGGGGCCACGACGCGCCCGTCGTCGGCGTGCACCCGCAAGGCGCCGAGGGGGCGTTCGTCGCGGCGGTCCACCAGGCGGGAGTGCGGCTCGCCGGGGGTGAAGGAGTGGGCCTCGCCCCACTGCCGGAGCGCGACGACGACCGGGAAGAGGTCCCGGCCCTTGGGCGTGAGGACGTACTCGCGGTAGGCGCTGCCGTCGGACGCGGGCACCTGGTCGAGGATGCCGCTGGCGACGAGGGCGCGCAGCCGGGCGGTGAGGATGTTCTTCGCGACGCCGAGGCCGCGCTGGAACTCGCCGAAGCGCCGCTTGCCGTCGAAGGCGTCGCGCACGATCAGCAGGGACCACCAGTCCCCCACGGCGTCCACCGAGCGGGCCACCGGGCAGTCGCTGTCGTCGAAGCTGGTCCGTTTCACCACGGTCGCCGCCTTTCCTGGACCTCACCTCACCTGGTTGCAACATGCTACCAGTCGGGCTTACGGTCATCTAGTATCAACTTGAAACCACTTTGGGGGTACGGATGGCTGTCGAGCACCAGAAGACCGACCACGCGAGCGGCAGGCGGGGCGCGGGCCCCTCGCGCGCCACGGTCCTGCTGTTCGCCGTCGCCAGCGGCTCGGCGGTGGCGAACGTGTACTTCGCCCAGCCGCTCCTGGCCACGCTCGGCCAGAGCTTCGGCGTCGGCCAGGGCGCGGTCGGCGCGGTGGTGACGGCCACGCAGATCGGTTACGGCCTCGGCCTGTTCCTGCTCGTGCCGCTCGGCGACAGGATCGACCGCAGAAAGCTGATCACCGCGCAGTCGGCGCTGCTCGCGGCCGCCCTGGTGGCCCTCGGCACGGCGAGCGGCGTGCCGGTGCTGCTCGCGGCGGCCGCCTCGGTGGGCTTCCTCGCCGTCGTCACCCAGTCCCTGGTCGCCTACGCGGCCGCCCTGGCCGGGCCCGAGCGGCGCGGCACGGTCGTGGGCCAGGTCACCAGCGGCGTCGTCCTCGGCATCCTGCTCGCCCGCACCGTCTCGGGCCTGCTGTCCGACCTCGCGGGCTGGCGCTCCGTCTACCTCGGCTCCGCGGCGGTCACCCTGCTCCTGGCCGCCGCCCTGCACCGCGCCCTGCCGCGCGAGGCCGCGCCGCGCGAGCGGCTGCCCTACCGGAGCCTGCTGCGCTCCACGCTCAGCCTCTTCCTGCGCGAACCGGCCCTGCGCACCCGGGCCTTGTTCGCGCTGCTCGTCTTCGCCGCGTTCAGCACCCTGTGGAGCGGGGTGGCCCTGCCGCTCAGCGCCGAGCCGTACTCCCTGTCGCACACCGCCATCGGCGCGTTCGGCCTCGTCGGCGCGGCGGGCGCGCTCGCCGCGGCTCCCGCCGGGCGCCTGCACGACCGGGGGCACGCGGACGCGACCACGGGCGCCGCGCTCGCCCTGCTGCTCCTGTCGTGGATTCCCCTCGCCCTGACCGGCCGGTCCCTGTGGGCGCTCGCGGTGGGCGCGGTCCTGCTTGACCTGGCCGTGCAGGCCGTCCACGTCACCAACCAGAGCGTCATCTACGCCCGCAGGCCCGACGCGGGCAGCCGGGTCATCGGCGGCTACATGATGTTCTACTCCGCGGGCAGCGCCGTCGGCGCCCTCGCCTCGACGAGCCTGTACGCGGCGGCGGGCTGGGGCGCGGTGTGCGTCCTCGGCGCCGGTTTCAGCCTCCTCGCCCTCGCGCTGTGGGCGGGCGGGCGGCGGCGGGTCAGGTAGCGGTCCAGCCGCCGTCCAGGCTCAGGGAGGCGCCGGTGACGTAGCCGGAGTGCGGGCCGCACAGCCACAGCGCGGCGGCGGCGACCTCCTCCGGCTCGGCGAGGCGCTTGAGCGGGGAGCGGGCCAGGAGCACGTCGGCGACCACCTCGTCCGGGGCGACGCCGTGGGCGCGGGCCTGGTCGTGGACCTGGCCCTCGACCAGGGGGGTGCGGACATAGCCGGGGCTGACGCAGTTGCTGGTGACGCCGTGCGGGGCGCCCTCGACGGCGGTGACCTTGCTGAGGCCTTCGAGGGCGTGCTTGGCGGCGACGTACGCCGATTTGTACGCGCTGGCGCGGGTGCCGTGGACGCTGGAGATGTTGACGACGCGGCCCCAGCCCCGCGCGTACATGTGCGGCAGGGTCCGCCGCAGGAGCAGGAACGGGGCGGTGACCATCACCCGCTGGATGAGGGCGAAGCGCTCGGGCGGGAAGTCCGTGAGCGGCGCCACGTGCTGGAGCCCGGCGCTGTTCACCAGGATGTCGACGTCGGCGGGGAGCCCGGCGATCGCCTCGGCGTCGGCGAGGTCCGCGGGGTGCGCGTGCCCGCCGATCGCGTCGGCGACGGCCTTGGCGCCGGCCGCGTCGACGTCGACGACGTGCGTGTCGGCCCCGGCCGCCGCGAGCGCCGTCGCGCAGGCCCGGCCGATGCCGCTGCCGCCGCCGGTGACGAGGGCGGTGCGGCCCCGCAGGCCGGGGGCGCCGAAGGGGGGAGCGAGGGGGTGCGGTCCGCTGGTCATGGCCGGAAAGATAGGAGCGGCGCGCGGCGGCGCCCATGGGACCGGACGCCACACTCGGGCCCGTGCGCGTGGTGTCCGGCCCCATGGGGGCGGCGTCAGGTGCCGAGCCCCCAGGAGCGGCCGAGGCGGTACGCCGCGCACAGGCCGACGTCGAGGAGGTGGGCCCCGGGCGCCCCGCACCGCTCGCCGCCGCTGCCCGGGGCGACGGGCTGGCCGTGCCCCATGCCGGTGACGGAGTACGTCTCCACCACGGGCTCGCCCCGCGGCGAGCGGTAGACGGCGTGCGGGTACCCGGCGACGGTGTCGGTGGCGTCGGGCGTCTGGTCGGCGCCGTGCACGTCGGTCCACTGCTCCATCAGGTCGGTCATGTTGACGACGCCCACCTTGAGGTCGGCGGTGCCGTGCAGGACGGTCAGGCGCGGCCAGGGGCCGCCGTAGCCGGGCCGCGCGGCCCGCACCCGCTCGCCCCACTGCCGGGGTCCGAGCCCGCCGCCGACGCTCATGCACACCCACGGTGAGAGGGCGGCCTCGGCACAGCCGTAGGGCAGGCCCGCGACCACGCCGCCCGCCGCGAACCTCTCGGGGTACGCCGCCATCATCACGGAGGTCATCCCGCCGCCCGCGGAGAGCCCGGTGACGTACACCCGCCGGGAGTCCCCCGCGGTGTCGAGGACGTGCCGGTCCACCATCTGCGCGACGGACGCGGCCTCGCCGCGGCCGCGCGCGGTGTCGGCGGCCTGGAACCAGTTGAAGCACGACGAGAGGTTGTTGGCGGTCTGCTGCTGCGGCAGGACGAGGGAGAACCCCCACCGGTCGGCGAGCTCGGTCCAGCCGCTGCCGGTGCCGTATCCGGCGGCGTTCTGGGTGCAGCCGTGCAGGGCGACGACCACCGGCCGTCCGGCGGGCAGCCCGTCCGGCACGTACCGGAACATCCTCAACTGGCCCGGATTGGTGCCGAATCCGGTGACTTCCTGGACGGGCGCCGCCCGGTCGGGTACCGCGCCGGTCGCGGACGGGGCCGCGGTGGCGCGGGGCGCCGCGAGCAGGGGCAGGGCGACAAGGAGGGAGAGGAAGGCGAGGAGGGCGTGGCGGGCGGCGGCGAGGGCGCGCCCGCCCCGGCGGCGGCGGTCGTGGGGTGCGGCTCTGGTCTTCGTCATGCGCTGGGACTGTAGGAGCCGGTGCGGGCGGGCCCTATGGCGCTCGGGTCCACAACCGGGCCGCCGCCCCTGTGGGACGGGACCGGAGGTCAGCCCTGCCCCGGGTTCGCGAGCACGTCGCGGCAGTGCGCGCGGGCGGGCTCGGACAGCAGCGGCCGCCACCGGGTGAACAGCGCGAGCAGGTCCGCCCCGTACCGGTCACGGGCCTCGGGGTTGACCGTGACGATGTCCAGTTCGTTGGCGACGGTGAGCTCGGCGAAGTCCCGGCGCTCGGCCAGGCTCGGGTACACCCGGCCACCGGTGAACCGGTCGACGAACGTCCCCTTGTCGTCGGCCAGTTCGGAGTGGGAGGCGTCCCGGTCGCACGAGGCGTACAGGTGCACGAGCGCTTCGGCCTCGGCGCCGATCGCCTCCGCGAGCTCCGCCCTGCGCCCCACGTCCAGGAGCACCACCGGGAATCCGTCGGTGCCGTAGAACGCGTGGCACAGACCGGCCGACACCAGCGCCGGGCGTGCGCCCCACGCGGCGAGGAGGTCGCTGACGCGCACCAGGTGCGCGAAGAGCGTGCCGCCGGGGTGCTCGACGTCTTCGGCGCCGGCCGCGCGCAACATCGCCAACGCCCGCTCCCGGGCCCGCTCCGTTGGCTGTTCCGTCATCCCCACTCCCCTGCCCCAGGGCGTCTTCGCGCCCCGTCCGGTCCTATGTTCCGTCAGGAGACCGGCGCCTGCGCGCCCTTATGTGCGAGCACTTCGTGGCGTCGGCGGGGAAGGCCACCTCGGTCTCCTCCTCCATGGTGGCGAAGAAGCCGCGCCCGTCGCGGGTCTGCCGGGTGGTGGACCAGGAGTAGTCGCCGCCGCAAGCCTGGGCGAGCAGCACGTGCAGGGTCTCGCGGGCGACGCCCTGGTCCCGCCAGTGGACCACGACGTCGATGGTGTGGATGAGGCCGCGGCGGCAGGCGTGGCAGATCTGGAAGTCCAGCGTGCCGACGGTCCGGCCGCCGGGGTCGAGGGCGGCGAGGGTCTGGCGGGCCGCACCGTCGTCCTTCGCGGGCGCGTCGCGCACGAAGTGGACCACGGGCGGCTCCGCCGAACCGTTCATGCCGTTCGTCGGGCCCTTCGGGGTCCGCCCGCGTGCCTGCCGCCCCTGACGCGCCGCTCCTTGAAGGCCCACTCCAGCTTCGGCTCCATGGCGAAGCGGAAGGCGCGTTGCACGGGTGGGGTGCACAGCAGGGTCACGACGGTGGCCGCGGCGAGGGTCACCGCGACCTCGCCGAGCGGCTGGTGGATCCAGTCGTGCTCGTACCAGTCCCAGAAGCGGGAGCCCTTGGCGAGGAAGCCGTGCAGGAGGTAGCCGTACAGGGTGCCCGCGCCGAGCGCGGTGAACCACAGGGTCCGGCCCGGCACCCACGCGAAGAAGCACGCCACCAGGATCATCGAGCAGCCGAACAGGGCCAGCGTCATCAGCGGGCCCGTCCAGGCGGGGGCGGCCAGTTCCTGCGCGGCGTCACGGCGGTAGAACCAGGCCGCGTTCATCCGGGGCGCCGCCCAGTAGGCGCACACCAGGGCCACCGCGCCGATCGGCAGGGCCAGCAGGCGCGCCTCGCGCCGCCGCACCATCTGGAAGTGCTCCGGCTTCAGGCACACGCCGAGGACGAAGAACGGCAGGAACTGCAGGACGCGCTGGAAGTCGACGTCGTCGCCGATGTGCGGGGACACCGAGGCGAGGGCGGCGACGGCGAGCGCGACCGGCACCGGCCACCGCAGCACCTTCCACAGCGGGGTGGTCAGGCGCCAGATGAACAGGGCCGCCAGGAACCAGGTGAGGTACCAGGGGTCGAGCAGGCTGATGGGCTGGGTCGGGTCGTCGTCCGCCCACCGCTTGAACAGCGTGTACGCGATCTCGAAGAGCACGTACGGAACGGCGATGCCGGTGACGAGGCGCCGCATCCGGCCGGGCGCGGCGTCGAAGCTCTTGGAGAAGTAGCCGGAGATCACGATGAACGCCGGCATGTGGAAGGTGTAGACGCTGATGTAGAGCGCGGCGGCCGCCCGGCTGTCGTCGCGCAGGGGCTCCCAGGCGTGGCCCATCGCCACCAGGACGATGGCCAGGTACTTGGCGTTGTCGAAGAACGAGTCGCGCTTGGGCACCGGCTTGGGCGCGGGGGCGGCGGGCTGCGGCTGCCGTTCGACCGACGGCCGCGCGGGGGTCTGCCCCAGCGAGGGCGGGACCGCGAGCCTCAGGGTGTCACTGTGCACGGTGCCTCCCTGAGGAACGCGTGGAACGCGTGTCCTTGTTTATGCGTCTTAGGGAGGTTGGGAGCGGCGTGCTGTGACTGGACATCGCGAGCACACTCTCATTTCTCGTGCGCACCGAACAACCCTCCAGCGTGTGAGGCTTCGCATGCGCATGCGCCCCGCGCGGGGGTGGTTCGCGCGGGGCGCTGGCCGGGCGTCCTTCCGGCCCGGTGTGCTAGGCGGCGGGCTGCGGCTCCGGGTGCGGGTGCGGGGCGGGCCCGACCAGTTCGGACAGGACGTCCTCCATCGTCACGAAGCCGATGACGGTGCCCTTGTCGCCCGTGACGGCGGCGAGATGGCCGCCCATGGCGCGCAGCGCGGTGAGCGTGTCGTCGAGCGGGGTGTCGATGCCGACGCGGGTCAGCGGGTGCAGCGCGGCGCGCGGGAAGGCCTGGTCGCGGTCGGTGACGCCGAGGGTGTCCTTGATGTGCAGATAGCCGAGCAGCGTCTGGTCGGCGGCGGTGACCGGGAAGCGGGAGAAGCCCGCCCGGGCCGCGACGCGCTCCAACTGGGCGGGGGTGACGGCCTCGTCGACGGTGCGCATGCGCGCGGCCGGGACGAGGATCTCGCCGACGGGCCGGGTGCCCAGCTCCAGGGCGTCCCGCAGCCGCTCGCCGTCCGCGCCCGCGAGCAGGCCCGCCTGGCTGGAGTCCATGACCATGCGGGCGAGCTGGTCGTCGGTGAAGACGGCCTCGACCTCGTCCTTCGGTTCGACCTTCAGCAGGGCCAGCAGGGCGTTCGCGAACGCGTTGACGCCGAAGACCAGGGGCCGCAGGGCGCGGGTGAGCGCGACCAGCGGCGGCCCGAGGAACAGCGCGGTCGGCACCGGCGCGGCGAGCGCGAGGTTCTTGGGCACCATCTCGCCGACCAGCATGTGCAGATACGTCGCCGCCGCCAGGGCGATGACGAAGGCGATGGGGTGGACGAGCGCGCCCGGGACGTGGGCCGCCTGGAAGGCGGGCTCCAGGAGGTGGGCGATGGCGGGCTCGGCGACCGCGCCGAGCACCAGCGAGGACACGGTGATGCCGAGTTGGGCGGTGGCCATCATCGCGGAGATGTGCTCGATGCCCCACAGGGTGATCCTGGCCCGGCGGTCGCCCCGCTGCGCCCGGGGTTCGATCTGGCTGCGGCGCACGGCGATCAGGGCGAACTCGGCGCCGACGAAGAAGGCGTTCGTCAGCAGCGTCAGGGCGCCGACGAGGAGCTGCACGGTGGTCATCGGGCGTCCTCCATGACCGGCCGCGCCACCGGCGCGGTGACGCGGACCCGGTCGGCGCGGTGGTGCTCGACGGCCTCCACGGCCAGCGTCCAGCCGTCGAGGTCGACGGTGTCGCCGACGTCCGGGATGCGGGCCAGGCGGGTGGCGATGAGCCCGGCGACGGTCTCGTACGGTCCTTCGGGCGCCGTCAGGCCGATCCGGGTGAGCTGGTCGATGCGGACGCCGCCGTCGGCCTCCCACACCGCTGTGCCGTCCTCGCGCCCGGCGGCGGGCCACAGGTCGGGGGCCTCTTCGGGGTCGTGCTCGTCGCGGACCTCCCCCACCACCTCCTCGACGATGTCCTCGACGGTGGCGACGCCCGCCGTGCCGCCGTACTCGTCGATGACGACGGCCATGGTGCGGGTCGCCCGCAGGCGCTCCAGGAGCCGGTCGGCGGGCAGGGAGTCGGGCACCAGGAGCGGTTCGCTGGCGAGGTCGGTGACGGGGGTGAGGCGGCGCGCGTCCGGGTCGAGGGCGAGCACGTCGCGGATGTGGACGGTGCCGATGACCTCGTCCAGGCTGTGGCGGTAGACGGGGAAGCGGGACAGGCCGGTGGCGTACGTCAGGTTGGCCGCGTCCTGCGCCGTGGCGTGGGCCTCCAGGGCCCGCACGTCCACGCGCGGGGTCATGACGTTCTCGGCGGTCAGCTCGCTCAGGTGCAGGGTGCGCACGAACAGTTCCGCCGAGTCCGCCTCCAGGGCGCCTTCGGCGGCCGAGTGCCGGGCCAACGCGACCAGTTCGTCGGGGGTGCGGGCGGAGGCCAGCTCCTCGGCGGGCTCCAGGCCGAGGCGCCGCACGAACCGGTTCGCGGTGTTGTTGAGGTGCCGGATGAAGGGCCCGAACGCGGCGGTGAAGCCGCGCTGGGGGCCCGCGACCACCTTGGCGACGGCCAGCGGGCGCGAGATCGCCCAGTTCTTGGGCACCAGCTCGCCGACGACCATCAGGACCACGGTGGAGAGCGTGACCCCGAGGACGGTGGCGACGGCGGGGGCCGCGCCGCCGAGCCCGGCCGCGGTCAGCGGCCCGCGCAGCAGCACGGCGAGGGACGGCTCGGCGAGCATGCCGATCACCAGCGAGGTGACGGTGATGCCGAGCTGCGCGCCGGACAGCTGGAACGTCAGGCGGCGCACCGCCTTCAGGGCGCCGGGCGCGCCCCGCTCGCCCGCCTCGGCGGCGCGCTCCAGGTCACCGCGCTCGACGGTGGTCAGGGAGAACTCGGCGGCCACGAACACGGCGCAGGCCAGCGTGAGCAGCAGGGCCAGGAGCAGCAGCAGGACCTCGGTCACCGTGCCACCCCCGATCCCTGGCGCGCGTGCTGCGGGCGGGGAATGGCACGGCTGGTACTGGGAGGCTCACCCATCGCGGGTCCGTGGCTCCTTGTCGTGGGTCGGTGAACGCGCCGGGGGCACCGGCGCGAGCGGGTGGGGGAGGCGACCGGCGCCGCCTCTACACCCACTGTAAAGGAATCGCAAAGCACGCCCTATGGCCGGGACCGCACCCGGTCGGTCCGGCGGGCGCGGGGCGGGCGGCCGCGCCCCGGCGCGGTCCGCCCGCGCGCGCCTTCGGACGGAGGGGCCCGTCAGCGCAACCTCTCCCGGGCGCCGGGCGTCCTTGACCCCGGGCGTCCTTGCCCCGGGCCTCCTCGCCCACGGACAAGGCGCGCGGACACGACGCGACGAGCGATGGAGGGTGCAGTGGGAGTTTCCCTGAACAAGGGCGGCAACGTTTCGCTGAGCAAGGAGGCCCCCGGCCTCACCGCCGTACTGATCGGCCTCGGCTGGGACGTCCGCACCACCACCGGCACCGACTACGACCTCGACGCCAGCGCCCTGCTCTGCGACGACTCCGGCAAGGTCGTCTCCGACCAGCACTTCGTCTTCTACAACAACCTCACAAGCCCCGACGGCTCCGTCGAACACACCGGCGACAACCTCACCGGCGAAGGCGAAGGCGACGACGAGAGCGTCAAGGTCAACCTCGCCACCGTCCCCGCCACCATCACCAAAATCGTCTTCCCCGTCTCCATCCACGACGCCGAAAACCGCGGCCAGAGCTTCGGCCAGGTCCGCAACGCCTTCATCCGCGTCGTCAACCAGGCCGACCACCAGGAAATCGCCCGCTACGACCTCTCCGAAGACGCCTCCACCGAAACCGCCATGGTCTTCGGCGAGCTCTACCGCCACGGCACCGAATGGAAGTTCCGCGCCGTCGGCCAGGGCTACGCCAGCGGCCTGCGCGGCATCGCATCCGACTACGGCGTCAACGTCTGAACGTCTCAACGCCTCAAGGCGGCGCCCCGTCTCACAGCGGGGTGGCGGCGTGCAGGATGAGGACCATCGTCACCGCCGAGTTCGCCGATGACATGGCGGAGGCGATGGTTCCGGCCGCCGCGGCCCAGGCCGCGAGCCCCACGGACGTGAACAGCGAGGGCCAGCTGCGCGCCGGCGGCGCGGGGACGAGGAGTGCGGCCACGCGGCGCGGCACCGGGCCCGCTGCGGCGAGCCCCGCGAAGGTCGGCGCGGGTGCGCCCCGGGAGACGAGCGCGGCCGTGCCGATGGCGAGGGCCACCGCTCTGCGGTCCCCGACGGCCCCCGCCGCCTCCTCGTCGGCCCACCGCTCGGTGGTGTACGCCACGGCCGTGCGCAGCGGGCGCAGGAAGGGGTTGGCGCGGGCCGCGAGCCGCACCGCGAGGAGGTGGCGGTGGTGGCCCGCCGCGAGGTGGGCCCGCTCGTGGGCGAACAGGGCCCGGCGCTGCGGGGCCTGGAGGCAGGAGAGCATGCCCGCGGACACCACGATCCGGTCCCGCGCCCGGCCGCCGGGCAGCGCGTACGCGTAGGGGACGGTGTCGTCGAGGACCACGACCGCCGCGCCGGGCAGCCCCTCGACGGCCCGGTGGGCGCGCTCGCGCACGCGGCGGTGGCGCCACAGCACCCGCCCGCACCCCACGGCCACGGTGAGCAGCACGGGGATGGCCACCTTGCCGACGACCTCCTCGCCCGGGACGGCCTCGCGGACCTCGGGGTCGGACCAGCCGTCGGGCAGCGGGTTGCCGGGGAGCTGGGCGGTGCCCACGACCATCAGCAGGCCGAGGCTCACCGTGCTGCAGGCCGCCATCACCACGGCGACCCCCGTGAGCAGGCGCGTGGCGAGCCTTGGATGCAGGCGCTGTTCGGCCAGGCGCGCCACCGGCCACGCCGTCAGGGGCAGCACCAGCGGCAGGAAGATGAAGACCCCCATGCGGCGTCAGTCGTCCCGCCCCGCCTCGGCGTCGCGCAGCAGCTCCCGCAGCAGCCGCTCGTCGTCGCGCGACAGGGCGGTGACGAAGCTGGCGAGGACCGCCTCGCGGTCGCGCTCGCCGTCGAGCACCTTGCGCATCCGGTGCGCGGCGAGACCGGCCTCGTCGGAGGCCGCGGTCCAGGCGAACGAGCGGCCCACGCGCTCACGGGTGACCGCGCCCTTGGCCAGGAGCCGGGTGAGGATCGTGATGACGGTCGTGTACGCGAGGTCGCCGCCGAGGCGGTCCTTGACCCAGGCCGCGCTGACCGCCTCGCCCGCCTCGTGCAGGGACGCCAGGACGAGCGCTTCCAACTCGCCCTGCCCGCGCCTGCGGTGCCGCGCCCCGGGTCGGCCGCGTCCGCCGTCCGCCATGCCCCGCTCCCTCCGGTCCCGGTCCGCGCCGTACGACGCGCGCCACATCGTACTGATCCCCTCGTGGGCGGCCGGGAGCCAGCAAGATCGAATTCACCCGCACGTGACCGGGAATCGCCCCCGCCAGGCCTCTACATTGCTGTAGATTCTAGTGCCCGAGCGCCGCGCCACCGGCACCCGCTCCCCTGCGACTTGAGGGGAGCGCACGGCAGTTGCGCCGCCGCTACCCGACCACCACGAGCGCCAGGAAGAAGACGTGACGAGCCCACGACACCTACGCCCTGAGGACCGGGCCGACTTCGAGTGGGTCCTGAACCTGGCCCTGGACGTCACGGACGTCCGCACCGCCCTGGAGCAGGGCCCGGCCGGCCACGACCGCCAGCGGCTGCGGGCCCAGGCGTGGGCGGCGGCCGCCGGGATAACCGCGGCCGCCGCCCCCGAGTACCGGGTGTACCTGCGGGCCCGCGCCTCCGTGGTGCCCGGGCCCCGCGCCGCCGAGGGGACGTTCCCGGCGCGGCCAAGGCCGCGGTCCGGGCTCCTGCTGCCCTCGCTCGCCGTCCTGACGCCGCTGCTCTCCGCCATCGCCGCCGTGGTGTTCCTGCTGCTCGGGTACGGCATCCAACTGGTAACTCCCCAGAGCCAGTTGGGAGCCTCACTGGTCAGCGCAGGGTGGATCAGCGCCGTGCTCACGGCCGTCAGCACGGCCGTGGGTCTGTCCGGCCTGCTGACCACGGCGCTGCGCCACCACACCGCGCGGAGCGGGCGCCTGACGGTCCGCAACCCGGCGGCCGAGCGGGCCCGCGACGCCTGGCAGCAGGCGCTCCTGGAGCGCGGCATGCTCCCGTATCTGCGCGGGCGCCTCGCGCGCGCCGGTACGCCCGGCGAGTTCCCCGGCTGACGGCGCCGGTCAGCGCCCCGCGCCCGGGCGAGGACCGGCGTGGGCGAGGACCGCGGCACAGGCCGGGATCGCCGCGCAGGCGCGGCCGGGGTCCGCGGGCGGCAGCGCGGTGTTGTCGGGACGGCCGGGCTCGGCGCAGCCGCCGAGCGACGCCGGGCAGGAGTGCGCGACGTTCTCCCGCACGGTCACGAAGCGGCTCGCGTCGTCCGTGACGCGGTTGCCCCGGTTGACGCCCCGGACGTCGGGCGGGAGCACGCCGATGAGGACGCCGCCGCCGGGCTCGTCGGGGGGCGAGCCAGATGGCGTGCGCGAAGGTCAGCCCCCGGAAGGCGACGTCCCGCAGCCCCGTCCCGCTCACCAGGGTCCGCAGGACGGGGGCGATCACCTCCGCGCGCCGTATGTCCTCGCCGCGCCGCGGCGCGTAGTGCAGCACGTGGTGGCCGGGGCGCGAGCGGTCCAGGTACCAACGGCCGCCCGCGCGCGGGAAGCTGGGGCTGGCCGCGACCTCAAGGACACGCCGCCGCGCGACCTGATCGCCGCCGTCGCCACGGTGGCCGCCGGGGGTGCCATGCTCGCGCCCACCGTGACCCGGCGGCTCATCCACCGCTACGCGACGCGGGGCCCCTCGCGCCGCGCGCAGGCCCGCGAGCGGCTCACCTCGCTCACAGGGCGCGAGCGCGAGGTGCTGCGCGCCGTGGCCGACTGCCTGTCCAACGCGGAGGTCGGGCGTGACCTGTTCATGAGCGGGGCCACGGCGAAGGCCCATGTCAGCCGCGTCCTGGCCAAGTTGGGCGCGGCCAACCGCGTCCAGGCGGCGATCGTGGCGCACGAGGCGGGCCCGCTCGCCCACGAGGAGGGCGGGGGCGCCGCGCCGCGCCCCCGTCCCTCACCGTGACGGATCAGGCGGCGTTCTTCTCGCCCTGCGGGGCGACCTTGCCGAGCTTGTCGACGGCCTGGTAGTACGTCCAGGCCAGCGCGTCGCAGGAGACCTTCTTCGCCCCGCTGTAGGCGGCGCAGACGCGCTTCAGGTCGGCGTAGAAGGCGCTGTCGACACGGGCCTTGTTGGCGCTGAAGGTGCCCATCTCCTTGTAGTTGCGGTAGCCGAAGTCGTGGCGCGCGCAAGCCGTCTGGAACGGGAAGCCGAACGGGTTGTCCGGGGACGAGGAACAGTAGTCCGTGGACCAGTTGAACTGGTAGGCGCTCCAGGCGCCCTGGTTGTTCCGGGCCGAGACCCAGGTGTTGTAGCTGCCCGCGTCGGTCTGGGTCCAGCGGCTGAGCACCTGCGCCTTGTCCGCGGGGACGGCGGACGCGGGCGCGGCGGCGAGGCCGGTGGTGAGGGTGACGGCGGCGGCGCCCACGGCGAACGCGGCGAATCGTCTGCGCATGAGGAGTTCCTCCTAGTGCGGGGCTCTTGCGAACCCGTTGTGGGGGTCGTGGGGTGGACCGCGCGGGTGCGCGGTCCACGCCCTCCAGTGATCAGCACCGGTCTGACGGCCGGTGAACGTACGCACCGCGCGAGGCTTGCGGCCCGATGACGGCTTCGGACTCGGCGGCATCTCACCTCTACGCCACCGGAGTTGGCCTGAAACCTCGGTGTCGGCGAAACGAGGAGGCGCGCGAAGAAGTCACGTGCGCCCCTCAACTCCGGTGCCGGACTCGCGTAGAGCCGCCGGGAGGCCGCGAGCGGAACTGTCCTGCGACAGGACAGGATTCAGCCGCCGGGACCGTACATACCAACTAGTTGGTATGTACGGTCCCAGCCGACGGCGGTAGTGCTGGCACTACCCGCGATGCACGCGCCAGCACGCTCGGAGCGGCCCCGCCGCCCTGCCTAAGATCAACCGGACCGAGACCGGAGGGGGCGTCATGAGGCCGAGACCACCGCGCGTGCTGGCCGCCCCGCTCCGCTTCGCCCGGGGGCCGTTGCGCAAGGGCCCCTTCCGCCGGGAAACGCTCGACAGCCAGCTGCAGTTGCTGACGACGCTGGCGCTGACCCCCCTGTACGCCGTGCCCGTCACCGTGTTCTGCCTCGGCGCCGCCCTCACCCCGGTGCTGCTGCTCGGCCTGCCGCTGCTGCCCCTGGCGATGAGGCTCGCGGCCCTGACCGCGCGGGCCGACCGCCGACGCCTGTTCCTCCTGCGGGACGTGGCCGTCGAGGAGCCCGCCGCCGTGCCCGGCAAGGGGTGGAAGGAGCGCCTGGAGCGACTCTTCGGCGCCCGCGCCTGGCGGGAGTTGGGCCACAGCGCCGTCATGACCCTGTGGGGTCTCGGCGTGGGCGGGCTCCTCGCGGGGCTCCTCTCGGCGGGCCTGCTGCTCGCGCTCCTTCCGTTCCTCGCGCCCTTCCTGCCGGACGGCTCCGCGCTGCTCGGCGTCCGCGTCGGGTCCCCGGCCCCGGCGCTTGCATGCGGCGCCCTCGGCGTCGCGGCGCTCGGCTGCGGGCTGTGGCTCGGCGGGCCGCTGGCGCGGGCGGAGTCGGCGCTCATCGCGCGGATGCTCGGCACGGGCCGCGTCGAGCACCTCGTACGCCGGATGACGGACCTGGAGGACAGCCGCTCGCGGATGGTCGACGCCGCCGAGCGCGAGCGGCGGCGCATCGAGCGGGACCTGCACGACGGGGCGCAGCAGCGGCTCCTGTCCGTCGCCATGACCCTCGGCCGGGCCAGGTCCCGCTTCGACCGGGACCCCGCCAAGGCGCGCGAACTGGTGCTCGCCGCGCACCAGGAGGCCAAGGAAGCCATGCGGGAGCTGCGCGACGTCACCCGCGGCCTGCACCCGGCGATCCTCGCCGAACAGGGCATCGAGCCCGCCCTGAGCGCGATCGCGGCCCGCTGCCCGGTCCCCGTCGAGCTGTCCGCACGGCTCGCGGAACGCCCCACTCCGCGGGCCGAGTCGATCGCGTACTACGTGGTCTGCGAACTGCTCACCAACATCGCCAAGCACGCCGCCGCGAGCCGGGCGGAGGTCGCCGTCGCCCGCGAAGCGGACCTGCTGCGCGTGCGGGTCAGCGACGACGGGACCGGCGGCGCCGACCCCGCGCGGGGCTCCGGACTCAGCGGGCTGCGGGACCGGGTGCGGGCGGTCGACGGGCACCTCGCCCTGTCCAGCCCCCGCGGCGGCCCCACCGTCGTCGACGTCACGCTTCCCTGGAGGGCGTAAGGACATGCTGCGCGTCGTGATCGCCGAGGACTCCGTGCTGCTGCGCGGCGGCCTCGCCAAGCTGCTCGCGGACGAGGACATCGACGTGGTGGGGCAGGCCGGGGACGCCGACGAACTGCTGGCACTGGTCGCCGACTCCGCCCCCGACCTGTGCCTGGTGGACGTGCGCATGCCGCCCACCCACACCGACGAGGGGCTGCGCGCCGCCCTCGCCATCCGGGCGGCCGACCCCGGGCGGCCCGTCCTCGTCCTCTCCCAGTACGTGGAGGCGCGGTACGCCGCCAAGCTCCTCGCGCGCGGCGGCGTGGGCCTCGGCTATCTGCTCAAGGACCGCGTCGCCGACGTCGACGAGTTCGTGGCCGCGCTGCGCCGCGTCGCCGCGGGCGGCACCGCCCTCGACGCCGAGGTGGTCAGCCAGATCTTCGCCGAGCGGCACCGGCACGACGCCCTGGCAGCCCTGAGCCCGCGCGAGCGGGAGGTGCTCGCGCTGATGGCGGAGGGGCTCAGCAACGGCGGCCTCGCGGAACGCCTGTTCATCTCCGAGCGCGCCGTCGAGAAGCACATCCGCTCCCTGTTCACCAAGCTCGGCCTGCTCCCCGACGACCAGGGCCACCGGCGCGTGCGCGCGGTCCTGCGGTACCTCGACTCCCTCACCGGCACCCCGCGCCCACCGGAGTGAGGCCCGCCCCCGGCCGCCTCCCCCGCCCGCCCCGCACGCCAGCCGCCCCGCCCACCGCAGACAGGAGTTCGGACATGCACGAGACCCTCACCCCTCCCGGCACGGCCGGGCGCCCCCCGGGCCGCCCCGCGCGCCCCGCCCGCTCCCCGCTGCGCCGCGCCGTCCGCGTCCTCGCGCTCCTGACCGCGCTCACGCTGGTCGGTGGCGGCGCCTGGTACCTGTTCCTGTTCCTGGTCACCCGCACCGAGACCGGCACCACCGCGATCGACCCCGCGGTGCGCGCCGTGGTGGTCGAGATCGACAGCGGCGACGTCCGCGTCGGTGTCGCGGGCCGGGGCGAGAGGACCGAGCTGCGCAAGAAGCTCACCTCGTCGCTGCGCTCGCCCGACGAGCGGATCGAGCGGGACGGGGACACCCTGCGCGTCACCACCGACTGCGGCGAGGGCATGGGCAGGTGCGGGTCCGACTACCGCCTCACGGTCAAGGCCGGCACCCGCGTGCGGGTCGTGACGCGGCTCGGCGACGTGTCGGTGACGGGCGTGCGCGGCTCCGTCGAGGCCCGCACCAGGATCGGCGGGGTCCGCATCGAGCGCGTCGACGGCGACCGGCTCGTCGGCGCCAGCAAGACCGGCGCGGTCACGATGAAGGACGTCACCTTCGACACCGCCGATGCCACGTCCAAGCTGGGCGACGTCCGCGTCTCGCGGACCGGCCCGTTCACCCGGCTGCGGGCCGTCAGCAAGACGGGCGACGTGGAGCTGCGCCTGCCGCGGACGTCAGGACCGTACGACGTCACCGCCCACACCAAGATCGGGGACCGGAGGGTGGCCGTGGACCTGGACGACGCGGCGGACACCGCGGTGGAGGCCCGCACCAAGATCGGCGACGTCACGGTCACCGACTGACCTCCGGGCCCTCTCCCCCGCCTCCGCCCCCCGTTTCGCACCCGTCGCCGACCGCCAACTCGTGGCGGGAATCAGGCGGCTGCCTTACGCTCCGCGCCACAGGCGCACCACACTGGGGCTCCACGACCGAGGTCCGGCGAGAGACGAGGAGTTGGTGAGATGTCCCCGCACTCCCCCGAGGCATCCGCGCAGACCACCCGAGGAGTGATCGACGCCTATCTGACCCGGCTCGCCGAGCGCGATCTGGACGGGGCGGTGCGGCTGTTCGCTCAGTCCGCCGAGTTCCTCGCCCCCGGCTCCCCGCAGGTGCCGTGGTCGGGGAACCACACCGGGCAGAAGGGCGTCATGACGTTCTTCACCACGCTCCACGCGTACCTGCGGCCGGAGGAGTTCACCGTCACGCACATCGTGGTCGACGGCGAGCAGGGCGTGATCATCGGTCATCTGCGGGACACCGTCAAAGCCACCGGCAAGCCGCTGACCACGCCCTTCGCCGCCCATCTCACCGTCGTCGACGGCCAGGTCACGCGCTACCACCTGTTCGAGGACACCTACGCCCTGCACCGGGCCGCGACCGGCGACTGACCGCCGCACCCCCAGGCCCCCACCCCCCAGGCCCCCAGGAACACCCCCCAGGAGAGGTACGAGAGATGACTGCCGGCGGCATGCCGTCCCACCCGGCCGTACGCGCCTTCGTCGACGCCGTCAACGCCCAGGACCAGGTGGCGCTGTGGGCCGTCCTCGCCAAGGACGCCACCGTCGTCGACGTGGGAACCGAACGCGAGCTCGACGCGTGGGTGGAGAGAGAGCTGCTCTCCTCCCACGCCCGGATGGAGGTCGTGCGCGAGTCCCCCGACGGCCTGTCGGTGACCGCCCGCTTCCACAACGACATCTGGGGCGACATCGGCACCGCGTGGGAGTTCACCGTCTCCGGCGGGGTGATCCGGGGCTTCGTCACCGGCCCCGGATGAACGCGCGGCGATGACCAGGGGACGGGGGAGGACACGCGAGTAGAGGGCAGCACCGGGCACAGGGAAGCAGAGGGAAGAGCGTGAGCCGCACCTCGGGCCCCGAGGAGCCACCGGCACCGAAGGAATCGGTGCGCGTCCGGCTCCTGGGCCCGGTGAGCGTGGAGGTCCAGGGCCGCCACGTCGGCCTCGGGCCGCAGCAGCGCGCGCTCGTCGCCGCCCTCGCGCTCGCCCGCGGCCGTCCCGTCAGCACCTCCCGCCTCGCCGAACTGCTGTGGGAGGGCGACCCCCCGGACGGCGCCGTCAGCTCCCTGCGCACCCACGTGCTGCACCTGCGCCGCATCCTGGAGCCCGGCCGCCGCGCCACCTCCGGCTTCGAGGTCCTGGTCAGCGCGGGCGCCCGCAGCAACACCAGCTACACCCTCCAGGTCAGCGACCAGCAGATCGACGCCCTGCGCTTCGTGCACCTGACCGACCAGGCCCACAAGGCCGCCGCCGACAACGACGCCGACGCCGTGGTCGCCCTCCTCGACCAGGCCCTCGCCCTGTGGACCGGGCCCGCGCTCGAAGGGGTCAGCGACCGCGGCTTCGCCCTGGCCGAGGCGGACCGCCTCGAAGAGCTGCGCCTCGTGGCCAGGGAGGACCGCCTCGACGCGCTCATCGACCTCGGCCGGTACGAGGCCTCCGTGGCCGACCTGACCACGCTGGTCAGCGAGTTCCCGCTGCGCGAACGGCTGCGGCGCCAGCTCATGCTGGCGCTGTACCGCTCGGGCCGCCAGGCGGACGCGCTCACCGCGTACCGCGACTTCTACCAGCTCCTCGACGACGAGGTGGGCATCGAGCCGGGCCGCCAGCTCAAGGAGCTCCACCAGCGCGTCCTCACCGGCGACCCCGGCCTGTTCCCCGGGCCCGCGCCCGGTCCTGACCCCGCGCCCGCCGCCCGCCCGGTGCCCCGTCAGCTCCCGCCCGACGTCGCCAGCTTCACCGGCCGCACCGCCTGTCTGCGCGAGCTCGACGCCCTGCTCGCGCAGCTCGACGCGGGCCCCGGGCAGACCCTGGTGATCTCCTCGGTCTCCGGCATGGCGGGCGTCGGCAAGACCGCGCTGGCCGTGCACTGGATGCACCGGGTGGCCGACCGCTTCCCCGACGGCCAGCTCTATGTGAACCTGCGCGGCCACACCCCCACTGCCCCGACCACCGCCGACGAGGCCCTGGGGCAGCTTCTGAGGGCCCTCGGCGTGGGCGCCGGGCACCTGCCGGAGAGCACGAGACGAGAAGGCCGCCCTGTACCGCTCGCTCCTCGCGGGCAAACGCATGCTCGTCCTGCTCGACGACGCGGCCGGGCTCGAACAGGTGCGACCGCTGCTGCCAGGGTCGCCCACCTGCTTCGTCGTCGTCACCAGCCGCAACGACCTGCGCGGCCTCACCGCGTTCCACGACGCGCACCGGGTGAGCCTCGCCGTCCTCGGCGAGGAGGAGGCGCTCGCGCTGCTCGGCCGCGTCATCGGCGCCGACCGCGTCCGCGACGAGCCGGAGGCGGCCGCCGAGGCGGTCCGGCTCTGCGGGCGGCTGCCGCTGGCCCTGCGGATCGTCGCCGCGCACCTCATCGGCGACCCGTACCTGCCGCTCGCCGAGGTCGTCAGCGACCTGCGCGGCGCCGACCGCCTGGACCGGCTCGCGCTCGACGGCGAGGAGCACACCGGCGTCCGCAGCGCCCTCGCCCTCTCCTACCAGACCCTGCCCGCCCCGGAACAGGACCTCCTGCGGCTCCTCGCCCTCGCCCCCGGACCCGAGGTCTCCGCCCCGGCCGCCGCCGCCCTCGCCGGGGCCAGCGGGCCCGCCACGTTCCGCACGCTCCACCAGCTGGTCGCCCGCGGCCTCCTGGAGTCGCCCCGGCCCGGACGGTTCGAACTGCACGCCCTGGTCCGCCTGTTCGCCCGCGAGCAAGCCAGGCGGACCGACAGCGCGGCGACCCGCGAGAGCGCCGTCGGCCGCCTCCTCACCTGGTACCTGGGCACCGCCGAGCAGGCCGCCCACCTGCTGTACGGCACGTTCTACTCCTGGTACGCCGCCCGCCCGCCGGAGCCGGACGGCTCCCCCACCACACCGCTGGCCTTCGCGGGCGGCACCGCCGCCCTTGCCTGGCTGGAGGACGAGCGCCCGGCGCTGCTCGCCTGCGCGCAGTACGCCGTCGAGCACGGGCCCCGCCCCTTCGCCTGGAAGGCCGCGCTCGCCCTCCACGGCCACCTGATGGAACACGGCAGGCGCACCGACTGGCTGCGCGCCGCGCAGACCGGGCTGCGGGCCGCCGAGGCCGAACACGACGACCACGCGCGGGCGGTGATGCACTGGAGCCTGTGCTACGTCCTGTGGGAACTGGCCCGGCACGAGGACGCGCTGCGGCACAGCGCGCACGCCGACGCCCTGTTCGCGCGGGCCGGGGTCCCGATGGAGCGGGCCGGAGCGGTGCTCGGCCTCGCCGCCTCGCACCGCGAGCGCGGAGCGCTCGAGCGGGCCGCCCGCGACGCCGAACGGGCCCTGGAGCTGTACCGGCAGGACGACCAGCCCGCCGGGGAGGCCTGGGCGCTGTTCCTGCTCGGCCGCGTCCGCCTCGACCAAGGCCGCCTGGACGCCGCGCACCGGCACTTCACCGAGGCCCACGAGCGCGCCGGGGCCTCCGCCGACGAGCACACCGTGATGCTGTCCCTGTGGGGCCTCGGCGCCGCGCACCACGCGCTCGGCGCGCTCGACGAGGCCCAGCACCTGCTCACGCGGGCCCTCGCCGCCGACGGCAGGCTGCTGTCCACGTACGCGGCGGAGGGCGCGCTGAACGCCCTCGCGGCGGTGTGCCGGGACAGCGGCGACCCCCGGCTCGCCCTCAAGTACGCCGTGGACGCCCTCAGCGTCACCCACCGCACCCACCGCCGCCTGGTGGAGCCGGACGCCCTCAACACCCTCGGCACGGTGCTGCTGCGCCTGGACGACGTGCCCGGCGCGCTCGACCACCACCGCCGCGCCCTGGAGGCGGCCCGCGCGGCGGGCTGCCGTCGCGCCGAGGCCGACGCCTGCACCGGCCTCGCCGCCGCGCACCGGCACCTGGGCGAGAACCGGGACGCCCTCACGCACAACCGGCGGGCGCTGAGCACCGCGCGCCAGGCGGGGCTCGTGCTCACCGAGGGCGAGGCGCAGACGGAGCTCGCCCGGGTGCACCTGGCGCTCGGGCAGCACGACAAGGCGGCCCGGGCGATCGAGCGGGCCCTGCGCCTTCACCGGACCGCCGGGCACCGGCCCGGCGTGGACCGCGCCCTGGAGGTCGCCGCTGCCGTGCGGCACGCGGCCGCCGGGCTCAGCCCACGGCGCGTACCGCCGCCGTGACCGCGGCGGCCACCAGGACGACGAGCGGTACGGGCGCCTTGAGCCGCCAGGCGACGAGGGCCCCGGCGAAGCCCGCGATCCGGGCGTCGAAGGTCATGCCGTGCGCGCCCGCCGAGCCCACCAGCTGGGTGACGACCAGGACGGCGAGCAGCGCGGGCGTCAGGTACTCCACGAACCGCGGGAACCAGCCGGGCAGTTCGCGGTCGCCCAGCACCAGCGAACCGGCGCCCTTGATGAGGAACGTGGTCACCACCAGGGCGCCGACGACGATCCACGGGTCGCTGCTCAACGCTTCCTCCCGGTGCGCCAGGTCCAGCCGACGGCGATGAGACAGGCCACGGCGATGGCCGCGTCGGGCACCGCCACGGCCGTGAGGACGGCGGCGCACCCCGCCGCCGTGGCGGCCGCGGTCCGCTTCGGCGCGGTGCCCAGGTGGGGTGCGAGCAGCAGGAAGAACAGGACCGGCGAGACGGCGTCCAGGCCGTAGTTGAGGATGTCGACCGCCTTGAACGGGCCGATCGCGCCGAGCAGGGTGCCCAGGACCCAGCCGAGCCAGAGCACCACCCCTGAGGACAGCAGCCGCACCCGGTCGAAGCGGCCGTCCGCGTCGCTCGCGATGGCCCAGGACTCCTCGATGACCAGCTGGGACTCGACCGCGCGGCGGGCCCGGCCGCCGCGCAGGGCGGGCAGGATCGCGAAACCCATCACCAGATAGCGCAGGTTCAGCAGGGTCCCGGCCACGGCCGCGGCCGCCCAGCCGCCGCCGTTGACGATCACCGAGACCGCGGCGAACTGCGAGGAGCCCACGAAGACCAGGCCGGACATGGAGGTCGCGGCGAGCGCGCCGAAGCCCGCGCCCTTGGCGAGCACGCCGAAGGAGATGCCGAACGCGAAGATGGCGACGGTGAAGGGCACGGCGGCCCGGGCACCGGCCACCCAGGCCGCGCGCCTGCCGCCTTCCGGGGCCGTCCTGGTCATCCCACCGGGCGCGGCGGGGTCGCCGTGGCCGTCTCGTCCGGGGCCGGTGTCCGCTCCGGGTCGGGGCCGCCCCGCACGATCCGCGCGTAGGCCGCGGCGAGGGCCGTGCCGACCTCGCCGACCGGGAACCGGCGGCCGTCGACGGCGGCCACCGGCTGGACCTCGTACGCGGTGCCGGTGAGGAACACCTCCTCGGCGCGGCCCAGTTCGTCGGGCCACAGGTGGCGCTCGACGACGGTGAGGCCGAGGCCGCGTGCGGCCTCGATGACGGTGCGGCGGGTGATGCCGTCGAGGACGCACTCCGGTGGCGGGGTGTGCAGCGCGCCGTCGACGACCAGGAAGAGATTGGCGCCGGTGGCCTCCGCGAGCCGCCCCTGGTGGTCCAGGAGCAGCGCGTCGTCGCAGCCCGCCGCCTCCGCCTCCTGCCCGGCGAGCGCGCCGATGGCGTACAGCGCCGCGGTCTTGGCGCGCACCGGGGCCGTCGAGGGGGCCGGGCGCCGCCAGCGCGAGGTGCGCAGCCGGATGCCGCGCGGCCCGTCGGCGAAGATCCGGGGCCAGGGCCAGGCGGCGACGGCGACGTGCACGGTGGTGTCCGGGGCGACCAGGCGCAGCGAGTCGCTGCCGCGCCAGGCGACGGGGCGTACGTAGCCGTCGCCGATGCCCGCCGCGGCCACCACCCCGCGCGTGGCCGCGTCCAGGTCCGCGGCCGTGTACGGCAGCGCGAAGCCCAGCTCGCGGGCCGACGCCAGGAGCCGGTCGCTGTGCGCGCGCAGCGCGAAGACCCGCCCGTCGTAGGCCCGTTCGCCCTCGAAGACGCTGCCGCCGTAGTGCAGTCCGTGGCTGAGGACGTGCAGCGTGGCCTCGCGCCAGGGCACGAACTCCCCGTCGAGCCAGATGACGCCGTCCCGGTCGTCCAGGGGCGGGGCGGGGGCCCGGGCCGCCGGGCGGGTCATGTGGCGAACCCCCGCTCGGCGTAGGGGTAGCCCTGCAGTTCGTTGGCGTCGACGGTGTCGTCGCGCCGGGACGCGTAGTAGATGCGGACCTCGTCGATCAGGCCGGAGTCGTCGAAGCGGTAGACCTCCGCGCCGCGCAGGACCTTGTTCAGGCGTGGCTTGAAGGCGGTCCACTCGCAGACGGCGGCGCGGGTGTGCTCGTCCGCGTAGACGGCGTCGACGGCCCAGTGGGAGCCGTTGGCGCGCACGTCGGCGCCCCAGCGCTCCACGATCGGGTCGATGCCGTGGACGGGCCCGGACATGCCGTGGGCCAGGTAGTGCACGACCTGTTCGGACAGCACGCTCGCGAACAGGTCGCGGTCCACTGTGTTGCAGGCCTCGAAGTACCGCCGCACCGCGGCGTCCATCGTGGCCCGGTCCAGGCTCCCCATGGCGACAGGTCCCCTTTTCTCCCCGATTGCTCTTCCTTCTTCTCGTTCTACAGCTCCGCCGGTGCGAAGCGCGGTGGCGGCACGGCCGCGAGGTCCTCGCGTGCGCGGACGAGGATGCGCTGGTCGTCGGTGAAGGCGTACCGGTCGCCCGCGTCCTGGTCGCCCGCGCGCAGCTGCGTCCGTACGAGCGCCTTGGCGGCCGCGCGGTACTCCGCGGGGGTGCTGACCGCCGCTTCCATGCCCTCGATCGTCTCGACCAGCTCCCGCAGTCCGTCGAGGACCCCGTCGGCGTCCAGGCGCAGGCGTCCGTCGCGGGTCTCGGCGAGGGCGCCGCGCTCGCGCAGCCAGGAGTAGAGGAACACACCGGTGCCCGCGTCGAAGTTGCGGACGGCGCGGGCGTCGAGCGGATAGCGGAACATGCGCTCAAGCAGGATCATCGCGATCTGCTCGTCCGCGTAGGGCACGGCGCTGTCGGTGTGGCAGGCGAGCACGGTCTTGGCGTCGACCTTCGTCTCCTCGAGCAGGCCGATGAACCAGTTCATCTTGAGTTTGACGTGGCGGTCGAGCGGCCACCGCCCTTGGTGGTGGAAGTAGTCGTGCAGATATCCCCAGACGGAGCGCGCTTGATAACACGCATCGGGGTCGAGTCCGGTGGAGGCGAGCGGCACGGAATCGGGGGTGAGTACGGAGCGCGCGGACGGCACGGCGAACGTCTCGTGAATCCTGCGGAATTTACTGAAGAAGAAGATCGCGTAGCTCTGTTCGGTCACCTTGTCGTGGGCCGCGACATTCTCCGGGAAGAAGACGATGCAGTTTCCCTTGGTGAGCCCTTCGCTGCCCGCGAGCAGCACGGTGGCCTGGCAGTTGTTCTTGGGGTGCGGATAGTGCTCCGCCAGGGCGGGCAGGGCGTCGGGCTCCTTGCGGCGCACGAGGAAGAACTCCAGGCGCCTGCCGACCGGGGGGACGCTGTTGGTGGTCTGTACGGGGGCGAGGAACGCCGCCCAGTCGCCGTCGGCCGGGGCGGTGAGGGCGTCGCGGCTGCGGGCGAAGTGCGGCGGCGCGTCGAGCCCGGCGGCCAGCCAGTCGTCGACGTCGGCGGCGAGGGCGTCGGCCTGCGGGGTCCTGCCGTGTCCCGCGAACCAGCGGACGGCTTCGCCCTTGATGGCGAGCAGGGCCTCGCGGTCCTCGGGGCCGGGCGCGGGGACGGTGCCGTCGTCGCGCTGGCGGGTGCGGAACGCGTCGATCCGGGGCAGCAGGCCGCGGCCGAGGAGCGCGGCCTCGCCGAGCATGTCGTCGCGCAGGCGGTGGGCGCCGTCCACCGCGCTCACCGGGCGGTCTCCCGGACGCGGTGGACGGTGTACACCATCGGCACCTCGCCGAAGTCGCGGATGACCCGCAGGCCGTGGGCCCGCGCGGCGACGACGGTGGTGACGCACCCCTCGGCCTTGCCGTCGGCGCAGTCGATGGCGGCCTGCGCGTTGCTGGTCACCCACTGGGCCTCGCTCGCGGCCGGTACGAGACCGGCCGGGGCGGGGTGCGTGGCCACGGTGCGGGGCTCGGCGCCGGTGTCCGGTGCGACGGCGAGCACCATCGCGTGCGTGGGCCACAGGAAGCAGTCGACCATGCGGCAGCTGTGGAGGTTGCCGAAGACGAGCGTGTGCAGCTCCGGGTAGACGGCGCAGGCGAGCAGGGCGTGTTCACCGGTCCTCGGGACGCTCGCCATCGCGTCCTCCAGGGAGGTGTGCAGGACGACCCGCCCCTCGTCCGTGAGGCCGCGCCGCCGGAACCACTGGTGGGCCGCCGCTTCCAGATTGGTTCCGGTCGGGCCCAGGGTGTGCACGTACCGTATGCCGCTGACCTGGGCGGCGGATAAGGAATCCGCGCGCGGATTTTCCCCCGTCATTTCTGCTCCCCCTTGTGTCCCCGTGAATTTCCCTCGCGGCGTTTCAGCCGTGCCCGTCCTGTGCGGGCGGCGCGAGCGATTCAGCGGCACCGCTGCCGTGGGTGCGGTCCGCGTCGGCGATCCTAGGCGGCCGCGGCCGAACGCGGCCAGCACGCCTTCTCCGTACCGGCTGCTTTTTGGCACCGTGGCCGTTTCGGTGCGCTCAGCGTTCCGGATATCCCGCGACAAAACCTGTCGTGGCGGGTGACAGAGGGACGGCTTTCATCCACGCGCCGGGCCGTGAGGGTACGCATTCCGTCACGCGGACGCGGGCGTTCAGGCCTCCTGGGGCAGGAGGCCCGCGCGCAGGGTCTTCAGGATGCGGGAGAGCAGCCGGGAGACCTGCATCTGCGAGACCCCGATCCGCTCGCCGATCTCCGCCTGGGTCAGCTCCGTCACGAACCGCATGTGGATGATCTCCCGGTCCCGCTCGGAAAGGCGGCCGATCAGCGGGGCCAGGCTGCTGACGTTCTCCACCAGTTCGAAGCCCTCGTCCTCAGCGCCGATGAAGTCCACCAGGGCGGCTTCGCGCTCGTCGCTGCCGGAGCCCATGAGCAGGCTGGTGTGGAGCGAGGACGAGGTGTAGGCGTTGGCGGCCTTGCGGGCCTCGACGACCTCGTCCTCCGGCAGCGACATCAGCCCGGCGAGCTCCGCGGTCGTCGGGTCCCTGTCCAGCCTGCTGGCGAGTTCCTCGGTGGCCTTCACCAGTTCGATGCGCGCCTCCTGGAGGCGGCGGGGCACGTGGACGGCCCAGCTGGTGTCGCGGAAGAAGCGCTTGATCTCGCCGACGATGTAGGGCACGGCGAAGGTGGTGAACTCCACCTCGCGCGACAGGTCGAAGCGGTCGATCGCCTTGATCAGGCCGATCGTGCCCACCTGCACGATGTCGTCCATCTCCGCGGCGCGGTTGCGGTAGCGGGAGGCCGCGTACCGCACCAGCGACAGGTTCATCTCGATCAGGGTGTTGCGGACGTACTGGTGGTCGTGGGTGCCCTCTTCGAGGACGGCCAGGCGGTCGAAGAACTGCCGTGACAGCACGCGCGCGTTGTGCGGCTCCACCGCCGTGGGCTCCTCGATCAGCGGCAGCGCTCCGCACGCTCCGTTCCGCACCGTCGACACCCGGTTCCCGGACACTGCACCCGTCGCGGCAGCCACACCCTCCACCTTCCTCTCGCCGAAACCGAACCCCTCCACGGGAGTTCGTCGAGCACCTGCCCCGAGACAGCCGCCTCATGCGCATGAGTGTGTGGTGGTGTTCCGCTTCGCCGCCGCCCGCCGCGAGGCCGGAACTCGCCACCAGGGCCGGTCGTGCCGAGCCGGGGGACGCGTCCGCGCGCGGCCCCGGTCGCCGTCGCCGTCTCAGCCGAAGCGCAGGACGCGCGGGGCGAAGGTGCCCTCGGGGCCGCCCGCGCGGCCGACCGACCACACCGTCGACGTGCCCGGCACCGGCGCGAGCCGCAGCAGCGAGGACTCGCCCTCTCCGGCCACCGCCGGTTCGTCGTACTCGGTGAACGACTGGCCGTTCCAGGCGAGGAAGTCGGGCCCCGGGACGATCGGCGGCACGCTGCCCGGCGGGCCGAACTTCTGCGAGCGGGTCACCGCGACCCAGCCGAGCGCGCCGGACGCGGTGGGGGTCAGCGAGGTGACCGAGCCGAAGTTGGTGGGCATCGTCACCCGGCTCCACGACTGCCCGTCGAAGCGGACGAGGAGGGGCGGGATCGGGCGGCCCGGCGGGCCGCCGATGAACCCGCCCGTGCCGCCCGCCCACACCTCCGTCGGCGAGACCGCGAGGACGCTGCCGAGGCCCGCCCGCGGGAACCCGTCCACGACCGTCTGCCGCCACTCCCGCCCGTCCCAGTGCGACACGGTCGCCCCCGAGGCGCTCGCGCCCGCGGCCCAGACGTCGTCCGCCGCCTTGACGTCCAGGCCGTACACGGAGCCCGGCGGCACCGGCAGGTCCTGCCAGCCCCGCCCGTCCCGGCGCAGCAGGGCCTGGGCGCCGTCGCGCGTGCCGATCAGCCAGGTCTCGCCGCCGCCGGTGACGACCTTGGTCAGGGCGGCACCGCTCGGCGGCTTGCTCTCGCGCCAGGCGGTGCCGTCGAAGCGGAGCAGACGGGCGCCGCCCGCCGCGTCGCGGCCGACGGCCCAAACGTCGTTCGGCGCGGTCGCGGCCACGGACAGGAGCTCCCCCTGCCAGCGGATACCTGGCAGCCCCTGGCGCTGCCAGGCGGTTCCGTTCCAGCGCAGCGCCAGCGGGAAGCCCGGCGCCGAGCGGCCCACGGCGTCGGCGCCCACCGCCCACGCCCGGTCGGGGCCGAACGCCACGGCCTCGTTGAGCGCGGCCTGCGGGCGCACCTCGGCCGGGACCGGGACGTGCCGCCAGGACGCGGTGTCCGCCGCGGCCGGCGCCAGGGCCGTGACGAGGGCCAGGGCGAGGGCGGGGCCCGCCGTGAGAAGTCCGCGAAGTCCGCGTGGCATGGTCAGCCTCTCCGCCGTTCGCTCATCAGGTTCGGTTTCGAGCCGTAGACCTCGACGGTCCCGAAGGCCAGGAGCGCGGACCCGGCCCTGACCAGGGCCCGCGGTTTCACCTCGATCGCGTCCTCGCGCTCCGGGCCGTAGGAGAAGGTGGTGCGGCGGCCGTCCACCCGCGCGTACTTCGACTGGAACGCGCGGTCGCTGACCATCGGCAGCCACAGCGCGCCGTCCGGGCCGCGCGCCATGCCCTGGGTGTAGGTGTCGCCCAGCGGTGGGTGGGTGGTGCGCCAGGCGCGCCCGTTCCAGGTCATCAGGTACGTGCGGCCCACGCCGTCGGCGTACTGGCTGCCTCCGATCGTGACCCGGCCCTCTCGTTCGAGCAGTGCCGTGTGCACGTTGGCGTTCGGCGGCAGCGGCACCTTCGCGTCCCGCCAGGTCGTGCCGTCCCAGCGCAGCACGGTGTTCCCGGTGCGGGTGCTCCCCCAGGCCCAGGCGTCGGTGGCGGAGCGCGCGGTGATCCCCATCAGGTACAGCACCCCGTCCGGGGTGGACTGCGTGGTCCAGCGTTCCCCGTCGTAGTGCAGCACCTTCAGGCCGGTGTCGTCCTCGCCGATCACCCAGGCGGCCCCGGGGACCGCGGCGAAGTCCTGGTACGTCCACAGCGTCCGGGGCAGCGGCACGGCGCTCCACTCCCCGCCCGCCGAGCGGCGCAGGATCTCCCCCTCGCCCGCGCGGACGTGCAGGGTCCAGCGCTCCGCGCCGACGAACTGCATCGCGCGCAGCCAGCCCGGTTCCCCGGCGCCGGGGAAGGAGGTGTCCCGGCTCCACGCCCCGCCGTCCCACCGGTACAGCATCGGCCGCGGTCCGTCGGCGGCCTGCTCATGGGCGGTCGCCCACGCCTCGTCCGGCCCGCGGGCGGCGAGGTCGGTCACGGTCACCGGCGGGGCCGCCCCCGGCACCGGCACGTCCGACCAGCCGGGCGGGGCCTGCGCGGCGGCACCGGGCGACACCACCGCGGCACACGCGAGCACCAGGCAGACGACGACCGCGCGGAGACCGTTCACGAGACCCCCCAGACCACGAAGGCCGCACAGGCTACGGGCGTTCACCCCGCCCCCGAACAGACGGCATTCGGCCGACCGCGGCCCGGCCCGGCCCGGCCCCGCACCGGCCGCGCGCGCGGCGCGGCCAACTCCCGCGCGGGGGCGCCCTCGTCCGGATCGGGGCGGGCCTCCGGGCCCCTGTCCGGGAACGGCTGAGGGGCCGTCTCAGATCTCTCTGAAACGGCCCCTCGACTCGCGACTTCGCAAAGTCGGGACGACAGGATTTGAACCTGCGACCCCTTGACCCCCAGTCAAGTGCGCTACCAAGCTGCGCCACGTCCCGGCGCGTTGTCCGCGGTGGTGTTCCGCGTGATCACGCAGGTAGAACTCTACCCCACCTGCCGGGGTGCTCCGACGCGGGCGACAATCGGGGCATGAGCGCCGCACTTGCACCTGGAGCAGGGGACCGCGACCGGGACGCGGAGGGACGGGCCCGCAACGCCCGGCCGCGCGACGGGCTCGGCCGGCCGCTGCCGTACGGGGCGCGGGGCGTCGCACGGCAGCCGGAGGGCGTGGCGCGCACGCCGCGGGAGACCCTGGCGCGGGCGCAGGAGCTGCTCGGCGCCGGGCGGCCCTTCCACGCGCACGAGGTCTTCGAGGACGCCTGGAAGTCCGGGCCCGCCGCGGAGCGCGGCCTGTGGAAGGGGCTCGCCCAGCTCGCCGTCGGCCTGACGCACGCGGCGCGCGGCAACGCCAGGGGCGGGGCGCGGCTGCTGCGGCGGGGCGCGGGCGCCGTCGCGGCGTGGACCGCCGAGGCCCCGGGCCGGGAGCGGCCGTACGGGGTCGGCGTGGCGGAACTGCTGGCGTGGGCGGAGGAGTTGGCCGCGCGCGTGGAACGGGACGGGGAGGCCGTCGACCCGGCGGCGTCGGCGCCGGTGCTCGTCCAGGGCGGCCCGCCCCCGGCGCCCGGGGCGGCGGCACCCCCGAACGGCTGAGCGGCGCGGTCCGCCGGGCGGGCCGTCACCGGACCGGACGGCCCCGCATGCACGGGTCCCCCGCCGGTGTGAGGGTGGGCGTGTGACCGTCACCGAGAACGCCGGGGCCGCGCGGGCGCCGGAGCAGGGGCCTCCGGTCCTCGACCGGCGCCGCCGCAATGTCGTGTTCGTCACGATCATGCTGGGCGTGCTGCTCGCCGCGCTCGACCAGACGATCGTCGGCACCGCGCTGCCGACGATCGTGTCGGACCTGGGCGGGGCCGCGCACATGTCGTGGGTGGTGACGTCGTACCTGCTCGCGGAGACGGTCGCGACGGTCCTCGTCGGCAAGTTCGGTGACCTGTTCGGGCGCAAGGTCGTCTTCCAGGTGTCGGCGGTCATCTTCATCACCGGCTCGTTCCTGTGCGGCCTGGCCACGAACATGTCGCTGCTGATCGCCTGGCGGGCGATGCAGGGCATCGGCGCGGGCGGTCTGATGGTGACGGCGATGGCGCTGATCGCCGATGTGATCCCGCTGCGCGAGCGCGGCAAGTACCAGGGCGCGATCGGCGCGGTCTTCGGTGTGTCCACGGTCATCGGACCGCTGCTCGGCGGCCTGTTCACCGACCATCTGAGCTGGCGCTGGGCGTTCTACGTCAACGTGCCCATCGCGATCCTCGTCGTGGTGGCCGCCGCCCGCACCATCCCGTCGGTGAGGTCGGCGTCCCGGCCGGTCATCGACTATCTGGGCATCGCCCTCGTCGCGGTCGGCGCCAGCGCGCTGATCCTGGCGACGAGCTGGGGCGGCAACGAGTACGCGTGGAGTTCGGGCGTCGTCATCGGCCTGTTCGCGGGCGGGCTCGCCGCGCTCGCGGGCTTCTGCTGGGTGGAGACCCGTGCGGCGGAGCCGATGCTGCCGATGCGCCTGTTCGCGAACCCCGTGTTCACGGTGTGCTCGGTCCTCAGCTTCATCGTGGGCTTCGCGATGCTCGGCGCGATGACGTTCCTGCCGACGTACCTCCAGTACGTGGACGGCGACTCGGCCACGATCTCCGGCGTGCGGACGCTGCCGATGGTCGCCGGGCTGCTCATCGCGTCGATCTTCAGCGGCAACGTGGTCAGCAGGACGGGCACCTACCGGATCTTCCCGATCGTGGGCGCCCTGGTGATGGCGGTCGGCCTGTTCCTGATGTCCCTGATGGGCAGCGCGACCAGCGCGTGGCTGGAGTCGCTGTACATGTTCGTGCTGGGCACCGGGATCGGCCTGTGCATGCAGGTGCTCACGATCGCCGTGCAGAACACCGTCGCGTACGCGGACCTGGGCACGGCGACGTCCGGCGTCACGTTCTTCCGTACGCTCGGCAGTGCCTTCGGCACGGCCGTGTTCGGCACGATCTACGCCAACACGCTGGCTCCGAACCTGCGGGACGGGGTCGCGGAGGCCGCGCGGACCGGGACCGCGCCGCAGGCGACGATCGCGAAGGCCGCGCGGAGCCCGGAGGGCCTGCACGAGCTGCCCGGCGCCGCGGCCCGGCCGGTCGTCGAGGCGTACGCGGACACCCTGCAGACCGTCTTCCTGTGGACGGTGCCGGTGGCGTGCGCCGGGTTCGTCGTGGCCCTGTTCCTCAAGCAGGTCGAGCTGCGCGACAGCGCGCGGATGAGCTCCTCGGACATGGGCGAGGGATTCGCGTCGCCGTCGTCGGCGGGCGACTCGGCCCGGCTCCTCGAACTGGCCGTCGGCAACATCCTGCGCCGCAAGGGCGCGCACACCGCGCGCGCCGTCATCAGCAGGTCCGACACCCGCCTCGACCTGGCCGGGGCGTGGGCGGTGATGCAGGTGGCCCTGTTCACGCGGCTGGTCGGGCACGCGAACCTCAACCTCATCGCGGCCCGGCGCCAGCTGCCGCCCGAGGTCCTGGTGCCGGTGTTCGAGCGGATGGTCGACGAGGGCTACCTCACGCGCGCGGGCACGCTGTTCCAGCACACTCCGGCGGGCGCGCGCGAGGCCGAGGTCATCGGCGCGGAGTGGGCGCGGTGGCTGACCGAGGAGCTGGAGAAGGACGGCGGGCGCCCCGAGGGCGGGGCCGTACGGGACGACCGTCAGCTCCTCGCCGCGGTCGACGCGATCGCCAAGCGGCTGCTCGCGGAGGACCTGGCGCAGGGCCTCGCGCGGGAGCCGGGCGGCCGGAGCGCGGCACCGGCGCCCGCGTGAGCCGCGCGCGGCGGCGTCAGGGCTTGCGGCCGACGCCTCCGTAGTCGTCGACGTCCGCTGCCCCGGCGCGCGGGTGGCCGGGGCTCCACCGGGACACCGGCACCACGCCGGGCGCGAGCAGCTCCAGGCCGTCGAAGAAGCGGGCGAGCTGCTCGGGGGTGCGGTTGAGGCGCGGGTTGTCGCTCGCCTTGTTCCACTGCTCGATCATCTCCCGCATCGCCTGGGGGCGGACGACCTCGGTGCTGTCGCACAGCACGAGGTGGCTGCCCGACGGCAGCGCGTCGAGGAGGCGGCCGACGATCGCGTACGCCGTGTCGTCGACGACGTGCGCGGTGATGCCGAGCAGCATCAGGGCGACGGGCCGGGTGAGGTCCAGGGTGGCGGCGGCGCCGCGCAGGATGGTGTCGGGGTCGCGGACGTCGGCGTCGATGTAGTCGGTGACGCCCTCGGGCGTGCTGGTGAGCAGGGCCGCGGCGTGGGAGAGGACGACGGGGTCGTTGTCGACGTAGACGACGCGGGTCTCGGGCGCGACGCGCTGGGCGACCTCGTGGGTGTTGTCGGCGGTGGGCAGGCCGGTGCCGACGTCCAGGAACTGGCGGATGCCGACCTCGCCCGCGAGGTGCTCCACGGTGCGGACGAGGAAGGCGCGCTGGGCCCGGGCGATGTCGATGATGTGGGGGTTGGCGAGGCGGATGCGCTCACCGACCTCCCGGTCGATCTCGTAGCAGTCCTTGCCGCCGAGCCAGTAGTTCCAGATCCGGGCCGAGTGCGGTACGCGGTTGTCGCTCAACGGCATGGGACCCCCCAGGTCAGCCGGACGTCACCGCACAACCTAGAGGCATCCCCGCCCGTCGCGCTGCCCGTCGCGCCGGATTCAGTCCCCGCTCGACCAGCAGGGCGCTGCCCTGGCCCACGCCGACGCACATGGTGGCGAGGCCCCGGGTGGCGCCGGTGCGGCGCATGCGGTGCAGCAGGGTGGTGAGGATGCGCGCGCCGGAGCAGCCGAGGGGGTGGCCGAGGGCGATGGCGCCGCCGTCGGGGTTGACCAGGTCCGGGTCGATGCCGAGGGCGTCCACGCTGGCCAGGGCCTGCGCGGCGAAGGCCTCGTTGAACTCGGCCTCCTGGAGGTCGGCGACGGACCAGCCGATGCGGTCCAGGGCCTTGCGGGTGGCGGGCACGGGGCCGATGCCCATCACGTCCGGGTGCACGCCCGCGCTGGCCCCGGCCGCGTACCGGCCGAGGGATTCCAGGCCGAGGTCGTTCAGGGCCTCCTCGCTGACGAGGAGCAGCCCCGCGGCGCCGTCGTTCATGGGCGAGGCGTTGCCCGCGGTGACGGTGCCGCCGTCGCGGAACACCGGGCGCAGCTTGCTGAGCTTCTCGTACGAGGTGTCCTCGCGGATGGCCTCGTCGGCGTCGACGCGGGTGCCGTCCGGCGTGGTGACGGGCAGGATCTCGTCGTCGAAGCGGCCGTCCTTGCGGGCGGCGGCGGCGCGCTGGTGGCTGCGGAGGGCGAAGGTGTCCTGGCGTTCGCGGGAGACGCCGTACCGGTCGGCGACCGCCTCCGCGGTCTCCCCCATCGAGAGCAGCCCGTGCAGGTCCTTCATCCTCGGGTTGACCAGGCGCCAGCCGAGGCGGGTGTCCGCGGTCTCGATGCGGTGCGGCAGGGCCTCGTCGGGGCGGGGCAGGACGAAGGGGGCGCGGCTCATGGACTCGGAGCCGCCCGCGAGCACGATGTCGGCCTCCCCGGCGGCGATGGCGCGGGCCGCCGTGGTGACGGCTTCGAGGCCGGAGGCGCACAGGCGGTTGACGGTCGCGCCGGGCACGGACTCGGGGAGCCCGGCGAGCAGCACCGCCATCCGGGCCACGTTGCGGTTGTCCTCCCCCGCCTGGTTGGCGGCGCCCCAGTACACGTCGTCGACGCGCCCCGGGTCCAGCTGCGGCAGGTCGTCCAGGAGCCCCCGCACCACGGTCGCGGCGAGGTCGTCGGGGCGGACGGTGGACAGGGCGCCGCGGAGTCTTCCGATGGGGGTGCGGCGGGCTGCGGCGAAGTGAACGGTACGCACGGCGACTCCGAGCGGCGACGGGACAAAAATTAGCGTTGCTAGTTTCTACTGTAGGGCCCGCCCCCACGCCGGGGAAGCCCGTGCTTCCGCGCGCAGTTCAGCAGGCGTGCCCGGGGGCGAGGTGGTGGAGGATCGCCGCTGCCGCCTCGCGGCCCTGTGCCGCCGCCGCGCCCGCCCGGTGCACCGCGTGCACCCCGTTGCCCACGGCGAACACGCCGGGCACCGCCGTGCGGAAGGCGGCGTCGGTCGCGGGGCCGCGGGTCGCGGGGTCCAGGGGGACGCCGCCGCGGCGGGCGAGTTCGTGGTCGGGGACGAAGTCGCCGGTGAACACGACGGTGTCGCAGACGAGGAGGGCGCCGCGGCCGTCGCGGTGGCGTACGCGCACACCGGACAGCCGTTGTCCGCCGAGCAGTTCGGCCACCTCGGTGCCGGTGAGGAGCGGGACGCCGTACCGCAGCCGGGCCCGGGCGGCGGGCCAGGGCGGGGCCTGGTGGCGCTCGCCCGGGGTGACCTGCGCGACGACGTCGACGCCCGCGTGCCGCAGGGTGTCCAGGGCCGCGTACGACACGGGCTCGGCCCCCACCACCACCGCGCGGGAGCCGACGTCCTGGCCGTGGAGGTGGACGGCCCGCTGGAGTTCGCCGGTGGAGTAGACGCCGGCGGGCCGGGTGCCGGGGACGAGGCGGGCGGCGCGCGGGCGTTCGCGGGCGCCGGTGGCGAGGACGACGGCGCGGGCGGTGATCCGCTCCAGGCCCGAGGGCGACGTGGTGTCCAGGGTGAGCGGGCCCGCCCAGGCGGTGGCGGTGACCTCGGTGCGCACGCGCGCGCCCGCCCGCAGCGCCGCCGCCACGCGCAGCCGGGCGTAGCGGGGGCCGCTCGTGCCGGGGACGGCGACGCCCAGGAGCGTCCGGTCGCCGAAGCCCCCGTGGTGGCAGTGGCGGGGCACGCCGCCCGCCCGCGCCTCCCGCTCCAGGACCTCGACCCGGCCCGCGCCCGCGGCGGCGAGTGCGGCCGCGGCGGCGAGCCCGGCGGGCCCGGCGCCGACGATCAGGACGTCGACGGCGCGCTCGCGCCTCATCGCTCCCCCTCGTGCGGAGCCGCGCCGCACCCTTGGGAGCCGCCGTCCGGCGGCCGCGCCTCGAAGAGCTCCCGTACGGCGGCCCCGCAGGAGAAGCCCTGGCAGCGGCCGCCGCGCGCGCGGGTGCGGCGGCGAAGCCCGTCGAGGGAGGCGGGCGCGATGGCGGCGCGCAGGGCGTCGCGGATCTCGCCGCGCGTGACGCGTTCGCAGTGGCAGACGATCCGGCCGTAGTCGGGGTCGGCGGCGATGAGGTCGCCGCGCTGGTAGGGGCGCGGGAAGGCCTCGCCGAGGTTGGGCATGCGCACCGGCGCGAGCTCCGCCCTCTCGCCGAGCGCGAGGCCCGCGTCGGCGAGGAGCTCCGTGACGTGCGCGGCGATGGCCATGGACGCCGTCAGGCCGGTGGAGCGGATGCCGCCGACGGTGACGTACGCCTGGTCGGGGCGGGCGTGGATCTGGTAGTCGTCGTCCTCGGTGGCGGCGCGCAGTCCCGCGTAGACGGCGGTGACCTCCTCGTCGAGGAGGGCGGGCAGCACGCGCGCGCCTTGTGCGCGCAGCCCGGCGAGCCCCGCGGCGGTCGAGCCGGTCGCCGTCTTGTCGTCGAGGTCCTCGGCGGTGGGGCCGAGCAGGACGTTGCCGAACACCGTGGGCGCGACGAGGACGCCCTTGCCGAGCGCCGTCGGCACCGGGAGCAGGATGTGGCGCACCAGGTCCCGGGCGAGCTTGTCGAAGACGATGAGCTGGCCACGGCGCGGCGTGACGGTGAAGGTGTCGTGGCCGAGCATGCGGTCGACGCCGTCGGCGTGCAGGCCCGCCGCGTTGACGAGCCAGCGGGTGCGCAGCTCGCCGCGTCCTGTGGTCAGGGTGTGCGGGGTGCCCGCGCGGGGGCCGGCGGGGGCCACCGCCGTGACCCGGCAGTTCAGGTGCAGGTCCGCTCCGGAGCGGACGGCCTGCGTCGCGTACGCGAGCGGTGTCGTCCAGGGGCAGATGACGCTCTCGCCGGGCACGGCGAGCGCTCCGAGCGCCCCGGGGCCGAGGTGGGGCTCGCGGGCGCGGACGGCGGCGGCGTCCAGGAGCGCCGTGTCGTCGCAGTGGTTGCGCCTCGCCTTCTCCTGGAGCGCGGGCAGGGCGGCGAGCTGCTCCCGGTCCCAGGCGACCAGGAGCGCGCCGACCGGCTCCACGGGGATGCCGCTCTCGTCCGCGTACGCCTTCAGGCGCCCGTAGCCCTCGCGGACGAGGCGCGCTTCGAGGGAGCCGGGCACGGCGTCGAAACCGGTGTGCAGGATGGCGGTGTTGGCCTTGGAGGTGCCCTCGCCGACGTCGCCCGACGCCTCGACGACGGCGATCCGCAGGCGGTGGCGGGCCAGTTCGCGGGCGAGCGCGGCGCCGACGACTCCGGCGCCGACGACGGTGACGTCGTAGGGCTCGTCGGGGAGAGCGCCGGTGCGGGTGACGCACCCCTTGCTGGGCGGGTTCACGACGGGGTGCGCGCCGACGGCGCGTCGCGTTCCAGGAGTGACGTCACGGCGGCGCGGAAGGCGGCCCGGCGTTCGGCCGCCTCGTCGGCGCTGACGCGCGGTTCGTAGACGGCCGTGGGCCGCCAGCGCGGCACGACGTCGCGCAGGGTGAGCCCGGGGTCGAGGCCGAGGCGGGCCACCGCGCCGACGCCGAGCGCGGTGACGTCGGGCAGCGCGGAGACCTCGACGGGCCGCTGGAGGAGGTCGGCCTGCGTCTGCATGAGCAGGGCCGAGCGGGTCAGGCCGCCGTCGACGCGCAGGCCGCGCAGGGGTTCGCCGAGGTCGGCGGCGACCGCGTCGGCGAGTTCGGCGACCTGGGCGGCGAGGCCCTCGCACAGGGCGCGCACCAGGTGCCCGGGGCCTGTGTCGAGGCCGAGGCCGGTCAGGGAGCCGCGCACGTCGCCGCGCCACCAGGGGGCCGCGAGCCCGGCGAGCGCGGGCACGAAGGTGACGCCGCCGGAGTCCGGCACGGTGGAGCCGACCGCGTCCAGGTCCTTCGCCCCGCCGATCACGCCGAGGTCGGTGAGCCAGCGCACGGCGGACGCGGCCGTGTACACCTGGCCGTCGAGGCAGTAGCTGCTGCGGCCCGCGAGGCGCCAGGCGACGCAGCCGACCAGGCCGAAGCCGCCGCGGCGCGGCCGGGTTCCGGTCTGGGCGAGCAGGAACGCGCCGGTGCCGTAGGTGCACTTGGCGCTGCCGGGCTCGGTGACGTCCTGGGCGAGGAGCGCCGCCTGCTGGTCGACGAGCAGACCGGTCAGGGGGATCTCAGCGCCGAAGGCACCGGTGGTGCCGACGGGTCCCGCGGCGTCGACGACGCGGGGCAGCTCCTCGCCGCCGAGGCCGAAGAGGGCCAGGGCGCGCTCGGACCAGGTGACCGAGTCCAGGTCGAGGAGCTGGGTGCGGCCCGCGGTGGCGGCGTCGGTGACGAAGGCGCCGGTGAGCCGGTGCACCAGCCAGGCGTCGCTGGTGGTGACGACGCCGCGCCGGGTGAGGTGGCGGCGTACCCACGCCATCTTGGGCGCGGCGAAGTAGGGGTCGAGCGGCAGGCCGGTGAGGTGCTTCAGCTCGTCGGCGTGCGCGGACAGCTCCCGGCACAGCGGGTCGGCGCGGCGGTCCTGCCACACCAGGGCCTCGGTCAGCGGCGCGCCGGACGCGGGGTCCCAGGCGAGGACGGTCTCGCCCTGGTTGGCGAGCCCCACGGCGGCGACGGGCTCGCCCGCGCGCTCCTCCAGGGCCTCGCGTCCGGCGGCGAGGACGGAGTCGAGGAGTTCGCCGGGGCTGACCTCGACGCGGCCGCCGGGCAGATGGCGGGGGCGCACGGGCGCCGTACCGGAGGCGATCACACCGCGCTCGGGGCAGACGACGAGGGCCTTGGTCCCTGAGGTGCCCTGATCGACGGCGAGGACCGGGCCGCCGCTCATGGGCGGCCTCTCCCGCGGCCGGGCGCGAGGGCCCGGCGGTAAGTCGTGATCACTGCGGCAGAGTGCTACAGGGGACATGGGGGCGTCAAGAGAGGAGGCTTCCCAAATGTCGCATTCCGGGCCCGTGTTGAACAAGTGAGAACCCAAACGTCACACCGGCGCGCCGCGTTGACACAAGTTGGTCAAGAAAGATCCGAGGACTGCCCAGTAATCGGAAGACTCGGCTCTACACTGACCGCCGAACAACAACGCTCACTCGTACATCAGTTCATCACGCGCGGAACTCACGGAACGCACGCAACCCATGGAGCGCGCGGGACGCACGGACCGCCGCCCGCGGCCCCTCGAACCACCGCCCCCCACGGACCACCGCCCCACAACCCCACAGGACCACGAGCCCACACCCAGCAGATCGCACCCGCGGCCCGGATCGCACCCGCTCCGCCGTCAGAGCCCAGAGGACCAAGCCGATGCCCTTAGCCCGCCCGGTGTATCACCCGGCCGGTCATGACGCGCCGCTGCGCGCCGTGCTCCAGGACCTCAAGGCAGGCCGCTGGGTGTCGACGAGGAACCTGCTCACCGAGACCCCCGACTGGGGCCTGTGGACGCAGCGCACCCAGATCCTGGCGGCCGCGGTCGCCGGGTCCGACGTGGTGCGCGCCTGGCTCGCCGAGGAGCCGCGCAGCGTCGCCGCGACCGTCCTGCACACGCGGGTCACGGTGGAGCGCGCCCTGCGCGCGCACCGCGCGGGCCACCGGCACACCAACGACCTGTGGCGCGAGGCCAACGACGCCTGCCGCGTCGCCTCGCAGACCTCGCCCGAGGACCCCGTGCCGTGGATCTGCCTGCTGGCCCTCGCGCAGCTCGACGAGGGCCAGCGCTGGGACGAGCACCGCGTCGCGGCGCCCGAGCCGATGCTCTTCCCGGGCCCGTGGCAGATCCTCGCCGAGGCCGACAAGCGCGACCCGGGCAACCGCGAGGCGTACCACCGCATGCTCCAGTTCGCCTACCACCGCAGGCCCGGGGCGCCGCTCACCGAGGCGGTCAACTTCGTGCACTGGGCGTCGGCTTCGGCGCCCGCGGGCTCGCCGCTGCATCTGCTCCCCTTGTATGTACGGGTGGAGCGCTACCGCCGCGAGGGCGGCAGCGAGCGGGCCCTGGACCTGCACTGGATCGCGGAGGACGCGACGCGCGGCGCGCTCAGGGCGCTCCAGCTGTGGTTCGACCACACCCGGCCGGAGGCGGCCTCGCTGCTCGACCTCAACTACCTGGCGCACGCGCTGTGGGGCGCGCACCACTTCCACGACGCGGTACGGGTCTTCGAGGCCCTCGACCCGTTCTTCGCCGTGGTGCCGTGGACGTACCGCACGCAGTCACCCCACGACGCGGACGCGGCCGCCGAGGCGTTCACGCAGGCCCGCACGCGCTGCTACCACGCCGCGCGCGGCCCCGGCCCGCGCGACTGACACCCCGCGCACCCCGCACCCCCATACCCCCGCATAAGCACGACACCCACCCCCCGCGCTTCCGCACCCCCGCTCTCCCCCGGAGGTTTGACCAGTGTCACGCACCACCGTGTCGAGTTCCGCCTCGATACCAGCGCTGCCCGACGAGGAGCAGCGGCTGAGAGAACTCGGGTACCAGCCCGTCCTGGCCCGCCGCATGGGCGGCTTCGGCAACTTCGCCATCAGCTTCTCCGTCATCTCCATCCTGTCCGGCTGCATGACGCTGTACGGCTTCGGCCTCGGCACCGGCGGGCCCGCGGTGATGATGTGGGGCTGGGCCGGCGTCGGCCTCATGGTCCTGTTCGTGGGCCTGGCCCTCGCCGAGGTCACCAGCGCCTATCCGACGTCGGGCGCCCTGTACTACATGGCGGACCGGCTCGGCGGGCGCCGCTGGGGCTGGTACACGGGCTGGCTGAACCTCCTGGGCCTGCTGGGCGCGATCGCGGGCATCGACTACGGCGCGGCGCTGTTCAGCGGCGCCCTGCTGAGCATGCACACGGACTTCACCCCGACCCCGGGCTCCACGTTCGTGATCTTCCTGGGCATCCTGCTGGTGCACGCGCTCCTGAACCTCTTCAACGTCCGCCTCGTCAGCCTCCTGAACTCCATCTCCGTGTGGTGGCACCTGGCGGGCGTCGCGGTCATCGTCGGCGTGCTCGCGATCGTGCCCGACTCGCACCAGTCGCCGTCGTTCGTGTTCGGCGAGTTCGTCAACGACACCGGCTGGGACAGCCCGCTGTACGTGTGCATGATCGGTCTGCTCCTCGCGCAGTACACGTTCTCCGGGTACGACGCCTCCGCGCACCTGTCGGAGGAGACGTCCAACGCCTCGGTGACCGCCGCGCGCGGCATCGTGCGCGCCATCTGGGTCTCCTGGATCGCCGGGTTCGTGCTCCTGGCGGGGCTCACCTTCGCCATCCAGGACTACGTGGGCACCCAGGAGAGCGCCACCGGAGTGCCGCCCGCGCAGATCTTCATCGACGGGCTCGGCACCTCCGGCGCCACGGCGCTGCTGCTCATCGTGATCGTGGCGCAGCTGTTCTGCGGCAACGCCGAGACGGCCGCCGCCAGCCGCATGGTGTTCGCCTTCAGCCGCGACGGCGCGCTGCCCGGCTCGGGCCTGTGGCGCAAGGTGAGCCTGAAGACGCAGGTGCCGGTGCCCGCGGTGTGGCTTTCGGTGGGCCTCGCGGGCGTCATCGCGCTGCCGTCGCTGTACTCGGAGACCGCGTACGGCGCGGTCACCGCGATCAACGTCATCGGCATCACGCCCGCCTACGCCATCCCCGTGCTGCTGCGCCTGAAGGCGGGCGACCGGTTCCAGCCGGGGCCGTGGAACCTGGGCCGCTGGAGCAAGCCGGTCGGCTGGATCGCGGTCGTCTGGGTGGCCTTCGTGACGGTCCTGTTCTGCCTGCCGCAGTCCTCGCCGGTGACCGCCGACACGATGAACTACGCGTCCATCGCGCTCGCCGTGGTCCTGGTCCTCGCCACGGTGTGGTGGTTCGTGGCCCGCCGCTCCTACAACACCCCGGCCGCGTACGGCTCGGACAAGGAGCAGGCGGAGATCGCCGAGGGCATCATCTGAGCGGACTGGGTGAGGTCCGTTGCGGTTCGGCCGCGCCCCGAGGGGGCGCGGGGCTGTGCACAGGTGCGGCTCCGCCGCGTGGGCGCGCTCGCCGCCGGTCATGACGCGGGGCGGGGCCCGCCCCCTCGTCCGGGCCCCGCCCCGCGCCGTGCCGCGCGGACCGTCAGGTGACCACGCGGCCGCCTCAGGCGTGGAGCGGCGGCACCCGGCCGCGCTCCTCGCCGCACGCCGGGGCGGACGGGCCGACGCGCGCCCCCCTGCCACCGCCCCACGTGCCACAGGGCCCCCACGACCGGTGCGGCGTCACCGCCGCGCGTCGCGTTCCGCCCCTCGCCGTGCACCAGCCAACTGCCGTACGCCGTGCGGGAGTAAGGAATTCGACGACGTTCGAATGGCCGGGACCACGCGTCCGGCGGCGCCCCCGGCGCGGCTACGCTCCCAGGCGTGATCCACGCGCTCTTGGACGCGGAGTCCGTCGGCCGGGTCCGCATCGCCCTGTCGCCCGCGCTTGAGGCCGTCTGGTGGCTGCGGTACGCCGTGACCGGCGGCCGGCACCCCGTGTTCGGCGACCCGGGGGCCGCGGCCCGCTGGGCGCTGCGCCACCGTGACGTGCGGCTCGTCGCACAGTGTCTGTCCCTGCCGGGCGGCCCGACCTACATGCCGGACCTGCTGACGCCCAAGCCCGCCGCGGGCCCCGCGGCGCGGGCCTTCGCCGGGCAGTTGCAGGCCATGGACGCCACCTCGCCGGAGGAGGCCGCGTTCCAGGTGTGCCACGTGCGCTTCCTGGACGGCCCGGCGCCCGGGGACGTCCTTGACGCGGTGGAGTCGGGGACGTTCGGCGCCCGGGCCGCGAACGGTCTGCGCCAGTTCTGGCAGGACGCGGTCGCCGACGGCTGGGGCGGCCTGAAGTCGGTCCTCGACGCCGACGCGGCCGCCCGCTCCACCGACATGGCCACCTACGGCGTCGGGCACCTCCTCAGGTCGCTGCACCCCGACATCAGCTGGGCGGACGGCCGTCTGACGGTCCGCAAGAACTACGACGAGACCATCCCGTTCCACGGCGCCGAAGTGGTCCTCGCCCCCATGGCCGCCTCCTGGCCCCTGGTCAGCGCGCAGCTCGGCGAGCCGGACAACGCGGTGCTCGGCTATCCCGCGGCGGGCCTCGGCGCGGCCGCGGACCGGCCCCGGCGGCCCGGCGTGGCCCGGCTTCTCGGCAGGAGCCGGGCCGCGCTGCTCGGCGACCTCGCCGCGCCCCGCACCACCGGCGAACTCGCCGCCCGCCACCAGCTGGCGCCCGCCACCGTCTCGTACCACCTGGGCGTCCTGCACCGCTCCGGCCTGGTGCTGCGCGAGCGGGACCGGAACGTGGTGCGCTACCGCAGGAGCGCGGAGGGCGACGCGCTGCTCGGGGACTGACGGCGGCGCCCGGCCGGGCCGCGGCCCCTCACATCCCGCCCGCGACGCGCAGGACCGCGCCGGTGGTGAACGAGGCGTCGTCCGAGAGGAGCCAGGACACCGCCCCCGTGACCTCGTCGGGGCGGCCGGAGCGGCCCATGGGGATGGTGTCGGCGAGCTTGGCGGGGCGCTCGGGGTCCTCGTGGAACTCGGTCCAGATGATGCCGGGGGCCACGCAGTTGACGCGGATGCCGAGCCGGGCGACCTCCTTGGCGAGGCCGACGGTCATGGCGTCCACGGCGGCCTTCGTCGCGGCGTAGTGGACGTACTGGCCGGGGCTGCCGAGGGTGGCGGCGGCCGAGGAGATGTTCACGACGGCGCCGCCGCCGGTGCGGGTCATGTCGCGCACGGCGCGGCGGGCGCACAGCAGATAGCCGAGGACGTTCACGTCGATCGCGCGGCGCATGCCCTCGGCGTCGGCCTCGGCGAGGGGGCCGTTGGGGCCGCTGACGCCCGCGTTGTTCACCAGGCCCGTGACCGGGCCGAGGGCCTCGGCGGCCGTGTCGAAGAGGCGGTCCACGTCGTGCTCGTCGGCCGTGTCCAGGGCGACGGTGACGCAGCGGCGGCCGGTATCGCGCACGGCGTCGGCGGCCCGCTCGGCGGCCTCGGTGTCCGAGCGGTAGCCGAGGGCTATGTCATGGCCGTCGCGGGCCAGGCGCAGACCGAGCGCGGCGCCGATGCCGCGGCTGCCGCCGGTGATCACGGTTACCCGCTGGGTCATGAGGCGCCTCCGGCTCGGGGATCTTGTGGCCGCAGTGTACGAGGCGGCGCGGCGGGACCCGAGGGGTCGCCCCGGGCCCCGCCGCTCACGTCAAGGTCACGGGGCGAGGCACCCCGTGGCCGGCACCTCCGCCGGGACGCCCAGGTTCGCGGGGTCCACGAGGCCCGTCACTTCCTGGACCGCGCAGTCGACGGTGGCCACCGGGTCCGGGACGGCACTCGCGGGCGCGGCGACCGCGCCGAGCAGGGCCAGCGTTCCAACGGCAAGGGCAGCGATACGACGCATGAACAGCCTTTCTGCGGACGAAATGGGTGGGTCTCCGCAGAGCTGCCCGACGTGTTGTCCCGATATCCACCCCGTCACCCGGAAGAGGACGCTGAATCGATCCGGCATTGATCCGGCACCGGCGCCCGCGGGCGCGTCAGACCTTCTCGGGCGCCTCGGGTGCTTCGCGCGCCTCGGGCACGGACCGCTCCGCCGGGAGGCTGTCCATGAAGGAGCTCACCGAGAACACCGCGTTGCCGGGACCGGCAGGGCCGTATCCGGGCGGCGAGGAGAGGCCGAACTCCTCCATCGTCGCGCGGTACTCCTGGAGCAGCCGCACGTGGTACTCCAGGGGCGCGCCGAGCGGGTTGGCCTTGCCGAGCGGTGTGGTGGGCTCGGGGCACCAGGTGGTGAAGCGCGGGGTGATGCCGTGCGCCATGAAGTAGCGCAGGCCCTCGACGGTGGAGTCGATGGCCTCGTCGACGGTCTTGAAGCCGAACGGCTCGGCCATCTCGACGCCCGCGACGAAGTTCGGGATGACGTTGCGCGCCCCGAAGACCTCGGCGGAGTCCAGGATGCGGCGGTGCCACTCGTCGCGGCCTACGTAGCGCTCCTTGCCGGGGCAGTACCGCTCGAACAGATACGGGTCCCACACCTCGTAGTTGGGGTGGTAGATGCGCACCCCGTAGTCATGGAAGCGCTGGACGTCCTCCTTGGGCAGCGCCTGGGCGACGACCTTGCCGATCCAGCGCCCGGGGAAGCGCTCCTCGATGGCCTTCGCGTACTGCCCGTAGAAGTCGGCCTCGTCCTTGCCGCCGACCTTGGAGGTGACCGCGCCGCCGGTGAGCGTGTACGCGGTGGAGGCCTTCGCGGTGTCGTACTTGTCGATGATCTCCAGGGCCTCCAGGACCTCCTCGACGGGCTTGACGCCCGTGTAGGGGCGGCCCGCCGCCTTGTGCTGGCGCCAGTTGTGGTTGATGTCGCAGTACTGGCACTCCTCCTTGGCGCCGAAGTACTGGCAGACCCGGAAGACCGTGAGGTAGATCAGGTAGCCCCACTGGATGGTGGGCGCGACCTCCATGACCGACTTGCCGTTCGCGAGCTTGTGCCGGTAGTACTCCGGCATCGGCGGCACGCCCACGTCCGAGATGCGCTCGCCGTCCAGGTAGAGGCCGAGCACGCCGTCGGCGTCGGCGGCCACGCGGTAGGGCGAGGACGGGTTGACCCGCACCGACACCACGGTGCGGCGCAGCTCGTAGGGGCCGCCGGTCAGCACGATCTCCTCGGGCGGGCGGCGCAGGGCGGCGGCGCCGAGCTCCGGCAGGGTGCCGTGGTCGAAGGAGAAGATGAAGTACGACTTGGGCTTGACGTCCCCGGCGGCCTCGTTGGCGCTGTCGCTGAGCGCCGACTCGTCGAAGGCCACGCCGCCGCGCAGCAGGTCCTCCTTGATCACCGCCTCGCGCGGCACGCTCGGGTGCCGCTGCATGAGTCCTTCGATCAGCTCCGTACGCCTGGGCATGGGGCGGGCACCTCGGATCTTGTCAGAGTTGTACTGAATTGAGCTTGTTTGTCGGCTTTCACCGGTGCGCGTGGGATCGCCACGCGCAGGGTCCACGCTAATACCGGCCCGCGCGGCGCCGAATCCGCCTCCGGTCGTGACCGCGCGCCCGGTCCCTCCGCCGGGCGCCGGAGCCGGGAACCCCGGCGGCAGGCCCGCGCGTTGTCCAGGGCAGCGCCCGGGCTGACGCGGGCACCACCGACCCGACCGACAGGCGGCGCCGATGAACGAGCTGGTCCCGGGAGGCAATCTGCCGCTGCCGGACGGCAGCCTCACGCTGCGCGTCCCCGGCCCCTTCGACCTGTCGGCCCTGATCACGGGCGACAGCGGCAAGGTCGCGGGCGACACCGACTTCGTGTTCTACAACCAGCCCGCCACCTCCGGCGCCCGCCTGAGCGGCAACGCCCTCACCGTGGACGCGCGCCGGCTGCGCTCGGGGGCGAGCCGCGTCACGCTCGTGGTCAGCCCGGCCGAGCCCGACACACCCCTCGGCCGGCTGCCCTCGATCGTGCTCCAGGTCAGCGGGGAGCGCGGGCAGGCCGTCGCGCGGTTCGCCCCACCGCGCCCCCGGGCGGAGACGGTGCTCCTGCTCGCCGAGATCTACCGCCGCGGCACCGCCTGGAAGCTCCGCGCCCTCGGCCAGGGGTACGCGGACGGGCTCGCGGGCGTGGCCCGTGACTTCGGCCTGGAGGTCACCGAGGAGCCGACCGCCGCGAGCGAGGCCCTCACCGTCGTGCTGCCGCGCCCCCTCGCCCCGGCGGCCACCGCCGCGCCGCCCTCGGGCGGCCACGCGCCCACGCGGACTCCGGCCCCATCCGCGCCGCCCGGGCCGCTCGGGCCGCTCGGGGAGTTCCTCTCCCTGGTGAACGCCGCGCGGGCCGACGCCGGAGCGCCCGCCGTCCAGCTCGACACCCGGCTCACCGAGGCCGCCCGCGCGCACGCGGCGGGCATGGCCGCGCACGGGGCGCTCGGCTCGGACGGCCCGGACGGCACCTCGCTGTACCAACGCGTGGCCGCGGGGGGCTACGCGTACCTGACGATCGGCGAGCACCTGGTGTCGGGCCCGCGCACCCCGGCCGACTTCCTCGACTACTGCCTGGGCGGCGGCCGCTCCCGGCGCACGGTCCTCGACCGGGCGTACCACCACGTCGGCCTCGGCCAGATCACCGAAAGCCGCTCCGGGGACGTGTTCTGGACGGCGCTGTGGGCCGAGCCGTCCACGCCCCAGGGGCTCGCCCGGTGCACGGCGGAGGTGCTCGCGCTCACCAACGGCCACCGCACGGCGGCCGGTCTGCGCCCCCTCGCTCCCGACCCCCGCCTCACGGCCGCCGCACAGGCACACAGCACGGACATGGTCGTCCGCGCCTTCTACGCGCACACGGCGCCGGACGGCAGCGAGCCCTGGCACCGGGCCGCCGCCGCGGGCAGCACGCACCGCGCGGTCGGCGAGAACATCGCCTGCGGCCAGCGCTCCCCCGCCGAGGTCGTCCAGGGCTGGATGGACAGCCCCGGCCACCGGGCCAACATCCTCAAGCCCGCGTTCACGCACCTCGGCATAGGCCTCGCGGGCGGCGGCCGGGCGGGGACGTACTGGACGCAGCTGTTCGGCGGCTGACCGCATTCGCGTTCCGTGCGCGCGGGGCGCACCCTGGAGACACAAGGGGTGACCCCTGGAGGTGATCCGTCATGACCACGCTGTCTGGCTGGCATGTGGAGCTGGAGTTCACCGAGGACGGGCACCGCACGAGAGCGGCGGCCCTGCTCCGGCTCACCGACGGTAGCGAGATGAGGGCGCACGGCTATGCGATGCGCCACCCTTCCGACTCCGAGCAGCTGCGGGTCGGAGAGGAGATCGCGGGCGCGCGGGCGCTCATGGATCTCGCCGGACAGCTGCTCGGCAAGGCGCACATGGAGATCGACGAGGCGGCGGGGCGGCCCTCGCATCCGCTGAACCGCTGACCGCTGACCACCCGCTCGTCGGCGCCCGGTGGCCCTAGCCTGATGAGCCTGATGGCCCTCACCCGGTGGCCCTAGCCCGCCGCCACCGGTACGGGCATGCCCGCGCGCGCCGACGCGTAGCCCGCCGCCACGATCCGCAGCGTGCGCAGGCCGCCCTCGCCGTCGGCGACGTCCATGCCGTGGCCATCGCCGTTGGCGTCCGGCCCGAAGAGGAACGCGCGCAGCATCCGCTCGTCCAGGTCGACGCCGAAGGGCAGCTCCAAGGACCGGCCGTGGCGCTCGCTGTAGCCGTGGACCTTCTGGTCGAAGGCGTCCATCTCCAGGGTCGCGCGCTCGCCGATCACGGTCAGCTCCAGGCCGCCCCAGGAGGGGTGCGAGCGCGGGTGCGACCAGCTGCAGTCGAGGGTGGCGACGGTGCCGTCGTCGTAGGCCACGGTGACCAGGCCGCTGGTCTCCGCGGTGACCTCGCCCTCGTACAGGAGGTTGTTGGTCTGCGCGTACACCTCGACGGCGCGGGCCTGGAGCAGGTCGTCGAGGAGGTCGGCGAGGTGGACGGTGTGGTCCATCAGGGCGCCGCCGCCGGCGAGTGCGGGGTCGGCGAACCAGCGGCGGTCCCGGTTCGGCATCCGGCCGTTGTTGGCGCCGGACACGGCGAGCACCCGCCCGGTGTCGCCGGAGCCCACGGCGCGTTTGAGGGCCGCGTAGGCGGGGCTGAAGCGCACGGGGTGGGCGACCGCGAGCCGCACCCCGGCCGCGCGGGCACGCGGCGACCATCGCCTCTCCGTCCGCGACGGTGGCCGCGAGGGGCTTCTCGCACAGCACGGCCACGCCGTGCCTGGCGGCGCGCTCGACGAGCGGGCGGTGCCGGGCGTTCTCCGAGCAGACGACGACGGCGTCCGGGCGCCAGGCGAAGACGTCGTCGTAGGTGTCCGCGTACGGCACGGCGAGGGCGTCGGCGACGGCGCGGCCCCGCACCTCGCCGGGCGCGGCGAGCGCGGTGTCCGGGTCGCTGCCCAGGACCTCCACGCCCGGCATGTCCCGCAGCAGCCGCAGATAGGCGGCCGCGTGGACGTGGGCGAACGACAGGACGGCGACCTTCATCGGCTGGTCTCCTTCAGTTCCACGGCGCGGCCGGTGCGGCTCGACTCGATGGCGGCGCGGGCGATGCGCACCGCGGCCACCCCGTCGGCGGCGCGCACCCGGGGCTCCGGCGCGGCGCCGTCCCAGGAGGCGGCGAACTCGCGCAGCTGAGTGAGGTAGGGGCTCTCGGTCATGGGCGTCGACGGGATGCCCTCGCCGGGGGCGCGCGCTCCTCGCGCGGTGACGCGCAGGCCGGGGACGGCGGCGGAGTCGTGGCACAGCAGCCCGTCGGCGCCCGCGACCCGGAACGTCGTGCGGAACGGCTGGTCCGGCAGCCCCCACAGGCCGCTCACCTGGCTGAGGGCGCCGGAGGCGTGGGTGAGCACGGCGGTGGCGGTGACGACCTCGGCGCCGGTGCCGGTGGCGTGCTCGGCGCCCCGGGTGCGGGCGTGCACCCGCACCACGTCACCGGCGATCCAGCGGGCGATGTCGAGGTCGTGCACCATCAGGTCCATGAGGACGCCGCCGGACTGGGCGGGGTCCCCGAACCACGGCGCCCACCGGGGGCGGGCGGCGGCCCGCGTGAGGCGCAGCACGGCGAGCGTCCCGAGGTCACCGCGGGCGACGGCGGCGCGCAGCGCCGCGTACGCCGGGAAGTAGCGCACGACGTGCGCCGGGTGCAGCGCCACGCCCGCCGCTTCGGCGGCGTCGGCCATCAGGGCCGCGTCGGCCGCCCTCAGGGCGAGCGGCTTCTCGCACACGACGTGCCGCCCCGCCGCGATCGCGGCGAGCGCGAGGTCCTTGTGGGTGGGGGTGGGGGTGCAGACGTCCACGGCGCGGCAGTCGGCGAGGAGGGCGTCGAGGGTGGGGGCGGCGGTGACGGGGTGGCCGCGCGCGGCGTACTCGTCGGCGAGCTTCTCGGCGGACCTGTCCACGGTGTGCACGGCGACGGTGGCGCCGAGTGCCAGCCAGCCGGGCAGGTGGGCGCGGGCGATGCCGCCCGCGCCGATCATGCCGATGCGCAGTGGTGCCAAGGAAGACAGCCCCTTTCGGGATGGGTGTGCACGTCGCTGGGGGTGCGGGCGGGCGTCGGCTCTTCGAACCGGAGCGCCAGCGCTTCGACCCGGAGCATCAGCTCTTCGACCCGGAGAAGGCGACGCTCTGCACGAAGTGCCGTTGCCAGGAGGACGTAGACGACGAGCATGGGCAGGCTCGCGATCAGGGAACCGGCCATCATCACCGGGTAGTTGGTCTCGTACTGGCCCTCCAGGGAGGTCAGGCCCGCGCTGATCGGCATGGCGGCCGGGTCGGTGTTGACGATCAGGGGCCACAGCAGGTCGTTCCAGGCGGTCATCGCGGTGATGACGGCGAGCGCGGCGAGCGCGGGCCTGATCAGCGGCAGCATGATCGACCAGAAGACGCGGAAGGAGCCCGCCCCGTCGATGCGGGCGGCCTCCTCCAGCTCCCTGGGGAGCGCGAGGAAGGCCTGGCGGAGCAGGAACGTGCCGAACGCGCTGAACATGCCCGGCAGGAACAGGGCGGGCGCCGAGTTCAGCAGGCCGAGGCTCTGGATGATGTCGTACTGCGGAAGCACCAGGAGCGAGCTCGGCACCATGAGGACCGAGAGGAACAGGCCGAACAGCAGGTCGCGGCCGCGGAAGCGCAGGCGCGCGAACGCGTAGGCGGCCAGCGAGCAGAACACGAGCTGGCCGGCCGTGCGGCCCGCGGCGTTGAGCACGCTGTTGGTGAGCATCTCGCGGAAGGGCAGCGCGGTGAACACCTCGTCGAAGCCCGACCAGCGCCAGTGGTCGGGCAGGACGGTGGGCGGGACGCGGGAGACCTCCGCGAGGGACTTGAAGGCGGTCAGCAGCTGCCACACGAACGGGAAGACCATGGCGAGGGCGCCGAGCGCGAGCACGAGGTGAGTGGCGAGCGTGCCGAGGTCGCGCCGCCCGCGGGAGCGTGCGCCGGTGGTCCTGGTGCGCGCGTCAGCCATAGTGCACCCACTTCCTCTGGAGGCGGAACTGCACATAGGTGAGGCCCGCGATGAGCAGCATCAGCAGGAAGGCGAGCGCGGCGGCGGCGCCCTGGGCGTTCTCCGTGAACGCCCACTTGTAGAACAGGCCCACGACGGACTGGGTGTCGCCGACCGCCGGGTTGCGCTCGTTCATCATGATGTAGATGAGGTCGAAGGTCTGCAGGGACTGGATCATGCAGATGACCGAGGCGAAGAAGACCGTGGGGCTCAGCAGCGGCAGTGTGATGGTGACGAAGCGCCGCAGCGCGCCCGCGCCGTCCAGCTCCGCGGCCTCGTAGTAGTCCTGGGGGATGGCCTTGATGCCCGCCATGAAGATGATCAAGTAGTAGCCGGTGGTCGACCAGACCATGACGGCGCCGATCGCGAACACGGCGGTCGAGGGGTCGGAGACCCAGTAGTGCCGGTCGGCGCCGAACCAGCCGAGGACCTCGTTGAGGAGCCCGAAGTCACCGTTGTAGAGCCAGTTCCAGACCAGGCCGACGGCGACGGGGAGGGTCACGAACGGCACGAAGTACAGGGCCCGGTAGACGGCGACGCCGCGCAGTCCGCGCCGGTTGAGCAGCGCGGCGATCACGAGGGCGAGGGGCAGCGCGAGGAGGCCGACGCCGCAGTAGACGAGGGTGTTGCCGAGGGCCTGCCAGACGGTGACGTCCGTGACGACGCGGGCGTAGTTGTCGCCGCCGGTCCAGGTGTGGCCGCCGAAGGGGCCGAACTCGGTGAAGCTGAAGTAGAAGGTCTGGATCATCGGCCAGAAGTAGAAGAGCGCGAAGCCGAGGCCGAGCGGGGCGATGAACAGGTACGCGGCGCGCTGGTCGCGGCGCGCGGGACCGGTGCCCGCGCCTCGGGCGGCGCGCCGGTCGGCCGCCTTCGCGGCGGCGGTCGCGGGGAAGACACTCATCGGTCGCGCTCCTCCTTCAGGGCCCGGTCCATCTGCTCGCCCAGGGTGCGCGCGGCCCCCTCGATGCCGCCCTTGCCGCTGAACGCGGCGCCGAGGAGCGGATATTGGAGGTTCTCCCAGACGGCGGTGTTCCTGGAGCTGGGGTAGGGGACGGCGTACTTCTTCATGTCGATGAAGGACTTGAGGTCGAACTCGGGCATCGACTTCAGCCAGGCGTCCTGCGTACCGGCGTAACTGGAGATCGTCACGCCGAGCTCGGCCTGGATCTCGGCGGCCTCGCGGCCCGCCATGAAGTGGACGAACTTCCAGGCCGCCGCCTTCTTGTCGCTCTTGGCGGAGATCACGTTGGCGAGGCCGTGGATGACGGTGGCCCGGCGGCGGCCCTTGGGCAGGACGGTGACGCCGCCGTGGTCCTTGAGCGCGGGCACGGCGTACATCTGCCCGGACATCGCCGACACGTCGTACACCATGGCCGCCTTCTCCGACCAGTAGCGCACCCGGGCGACGTTCTCGACCATCGCGCTCTGCGGCGGCGACCAGCCGCGGTCGATCATGTCGGTGAGGAACCGCAGGCCCTCGATGGTCCGGTCGTCGCCGAACCCGGAGCGGCCGTCGCGCAGGACGTAGCCGTCCGCGGCGAGGACGGTCGGGTAGATGACGAACTGGCGGTGCATCTCGGCGGCGAAGCCGTGCACGCGCTCGTGCGGATCGGTCAGCTCGGCGGCCGCGGCGCGCAGGTCGTCCCACGTCCAGGTGGGGTCGGGGTAGGGGACGCGCGCCTTGTCGAAGAGGGCCTTGTTGTACCAGAGCCCGATGGTGTCGAAGTCCTTCGGGATGCCGTACTGGGTGCCCTCGTGGGCGTAGAGCCGCACGAGCTGTGCCGGGTGGCTCTCCAGCGGGGTCGCGTCGCGCGCGATGCGTTCGGAAAGGGGCTCCAGGACGCCGTGGGCCGCGTACAGCTGGAAGTTGACGGCGTTCATCCAGAAGACGTCGGGGGCGGTGCCGCCGCGCATCGAGGTCTTCAGCGTGGTCCAGTAGCTGGCCCACGGGGTGAGCTCGATGCGTACGGATATCCCGGGGTTGCGCTCCTTGAACGCCGCGATGATCCGCCGCATGCCCGGCACCTGCGCCGGGTCCCACATGCCGTACGACAACGTGGTGCGGCCGCCGCCGTCGGTGCCGCCGTCCGGGCCGGAGCAGGCGGCGAGCATCGGTGCCGACGCCGCCGCGAGGCCGGAGCAGAGGAGGGTCCTCCTGCGCATGCGCGCCTCCGCTTGGGGTTGGGGTCGTAAAGGGCCGGAAAGATGGGAGCGACCGGGGGCGGGACGGGCCCGGCTAGTCGGTCTGGTCCGCGAGCAGTTCCTCCTCCACGCGGTCGAGTGCCTTGCGTACGGCGCCGAGGGCGACGCCGCGCTCGCCGAGGGAGCTGAGCGCGACGCGCGGCACGTGCAGGGTCAGCGGGCGCAGCCGCTCCTCAAGGAGCGGCACGAGGTGGGCGCCGAGCGGTGCGGCGCCGCCGGTGAGGACGACCAGTTCGGGGTCGACGGCGAGGCAGAGCGCGGCGATGCCGGGGGTGATGCGGTCGGCGAAGTCGGCCACGGCGGCGAGCGCCCGGGGGTCATCGGCCGCGGCGGCGCGGGCGAGCGCGGCCACCTCCGACTCGTCGGGGCGGCGCTCGCCCGGCCAGGCGAGCGCCTCGTGCGCGGTGTTCATGCCGAGCAGCGGCAGCAGGCCGAGCTCGCCCGCGCCGCCGCCCCGGCCGCCGCGGTGCAGCCGTCCGCCGATGGTCAGGGCGCAGGAGACGCGGTGGCCGGTGAGGACGCACACGACGTCGCGCGCGAGCGTCGCGGCGCCCTGCCAGCGCTCGGCGAGGACGGCGAGGTTCACGTCGTTCTCGACGAGGGTGTGCCCGGCCTCGCCGTCGGAGAGGAGCCGGCCCAGGTCGACGCCGGACCACTCGGGCACGACGACGGAGGTGATGTGGCCGCCCGCGGCCACCACGCCGGGCACGCCGACGCACCGGGCGAGCACGGCGTCGCGCCGCACGCAGCGGCCGTCGAGGAAGGCGTCGATGCCGCGCTGGAGCACCTCGAGGCGGGGGCCGCCGCCGAGCCGGGGGTCGACGTCGGCGCGTTCGGCGGCGAGGACGGTGCCGCCGAGATCGGCGAGGAGCAGCACCATCTTGTGCAGCCCGATGTCGGCGCCGACGACGTACCCGGCCTCGGCCCGGAACCGGAACCGCCGCGCGGGCCGCCCGCGCACCCGCTCCCCCGCGCCCGCGTCGGCGACCAGGCCCCGGCCGCCGAGGTCCTCCAGGGCGGCCTCCACGGTGGGCCGGGACAGCCTGGTGCCCGCGGCGAGTTCGGCGAGGGTCTGCGGGCTGCGGCGGTGCAGGGCGCGCAGCACGACGACGGTGTTCAGTCGGCGCAGATCGGCCAGGTCATGGCCGCGCGTCCGTTTACGCATCACTTCTGCACCTCGGAAGTCGTGGCGGAACAGCCCCGTTGAGGGGCCGGGGCCCGTGGAACGCCGAGATTCAGAAGGAGAGTTGCAGAAAGAGCGGGCGCCGGGAAGACCCCCCGCACGAGCTTTTCAGGTCACCTTGACGATAATTGGCGTGAGCCAATATCGTCGAGATGACGAAAACGGGGAGGTCCACCATGGCCGACATCACCCGGCGCCTCGGCCTGCGCCATCTGCGCTCCGCGCCCACCGCTCACATCCGCCACCACCAGGGCGGGCGGCTCCGCCACGACGGCGCGGGCCTCAGCTTCTGGTTCCGGCCGCTGAGCGCCGCCCTGTCCGAAGTGCCCGTCGACGACCGGGAGCTGGCGCTCGTCTGCCACGCCCGCACCGCCGACTTCCAGGACGTCACCGTGCAGGCCACCGTGACGTACCGGATCAGCGACCCGGCGCTTGCCGCGGCCCGCCTCGACTTCTCCGTCGACCCGGACACCGGCACCTGGCGCTCCGCTCCCCTGGAGCGGCTCTCCACCCTGCTCACCGACGCCGCCCAGGAGCACGCCCTGGACGTGCTCGCCCGCACCCCGCTCGCGCAGGCGCTGGCCGACGGCGTCGCCGCGGTCCGCGCGCGGGTCACCGAGGGGCTCGCCGCCGAGCCTCGGCTGCCCGCGACCGGCGTCGAGGTGCTCGGCGTGCGCGTGGTGGCGATCCGCCCCGAGCCCGAGGTGGAGCGGGCCCTGCGCACCCCGGCCCGCGAGCGCGTCCAGCAGGACGCGGACCGGGCGACGTACGAGCGGCGCGCGGTGGCCGTGGAGCGCGAGCGCGCCATCGCCGAGAACGAGCTGGCCAGCCGCATCGAACTGGCCCGCCAGGAGGAGCTCCTGGTGGAGCGGCGCGGCACGAACGCGCGCCGCGAGGCCGAGGAGAACGCGGCCGCCGACGCCGTGCGCGCCGAGGCCGAGGCCGCCCGCACGGTGCGGCTCGCCCGCGCCGAGGCCGAGGCGGCGCGGGCCGTCGGCGAGGCCCGCGCGGCGGCGCAGACGGTCTGGCTCGCCGCGCACGCGGGCGCCGACGCGGCGACGCTGCACGCCCTGGCCGCCACCCGCCTCGCCGAGAACATGCCGCGCGTCGAGAGCCTCACGCTGTCGCCGGACGTCGTCACGGGGCTGCTCGCGAAGCTCGGCCGGGGCGGGACGCCGCAGCGCGGCGCGGAGGGTGCCGCGTCATGACGCTCGCGCCGCGCGCCGTCCTCGTGCACCGCGCCACCGAGTACGACGAACTGATCGCCCGTCACGGCACGCACGGGCAGGCCGCGTTCTTCCTCTCCTCGCGCGGCCGCGACATCGAGGAGGTCGCCGAGCGGCACCGGCGCGCCGGGCGCGCCCTCGCCGATGTCGCCGCCGCGGTGCCGCTGCGCTGGCGGCACACCCGGGTGGAGCGCGCCGACCTCGACCGGTTCCTGTTCGCCCCCGAGGACGTGGTGGTCGTGGTCGGGCAGGACGGCCTGGTCGCCAACGCGGCCAAGTACCTGACGGGCCAGCCGGTCGTGGGCGTCGACGCCGACCCCGGGCGCAACCCGGGCGTGCTGGTGCGCCACCGGGCCGCCGACGCCGCGAAGCTGCTCCCGCACGCGGCGGCCGGAGCGCCCGGCGCCGAGGAGCTCACCATGGCCGAGGCGGTCACCGACGACGGCCAGCGGCTGTGCGCGCTCAACGAGATCTACGTCGGCGCGGCCGGGCACCAGACCGCCCGCTACCGCCTCAGCTCGGGCCCCGCCCACCAGCGGCCCGGAGCCGCAGGCGTCCTCCGGCGTCGTCGTCGGCACCGGCACCGGCGCCACGGGCTGGCTGGGTTCGCTGTGGCGGCAGGCGCGGGACGGCGCGCCACCGCTGCCGGGGGCGGCCGAGGCCCGCCTCGTGTGGTGCGTACGGGAGGCGTGGCCGTCCCCCGCGACCGGCACGTCCCGGGTGCGGGGCGAGCTGACAGGTGATCAGAGGCTGTGGCTCACCGTCGAGTCGGACCGGCTCGTGGCCTTCGGCGACGGGATGGAGGGTGACGCGCTCGCGCTCCGCTGGGGGCAGAGCGTGCGGGTGGGCGTCGCGGACGCCGCGCTGCGCCTCGTCGGCTGACACCAAGGGCGCGCACGACGGCCGTACGACGGGTGTACGGCCCCTCGTACGAGCGCTGGGGGCGGTGAAGAGCGCAGGTGGGGGCCGGTGCGAGGGGGGCGTGCCGGTAGGGCAGGATGGGCGGCCGCGTCACCGACCGGGAGCGTACCGGCCGACCATGGGAGCACTTTGATGGACCGAGCCCTCACCCTGCACGACCTGATGATCGCCGGGGTCGCCGTGGTCTCCGGGATCGCCGCGGCGCTGCTGCTGCGCGCGGTCCTGCGCTGGCTCGGCGTGCGGGCCACGCGGACCCGGTGGGGCGGCGACGACGTCATCGTCGACGCGGCCCGCGCCATCGTGCCGTGCGCCGCGGTCGTCGCGGGCCTCGCCGCCGCGGCCGCCGTGCTGCCGCTCACGCCGCGCACCGGCCGCAACGTCAACGTCGTCCTGACCGCGCTGCTCATCCTCGCCGCCACGGTCACCGCGGCGCGGATCGTGGCCGGTCTCGTCAAGTCCCTGGCCCAGTCGCGCTCCGGCGTCGCCGGCTCGGCGACCATATTCGTCAACATCACGCGCGTCGTGGTGCTCGCGATCGGCTTCCTCGTCGTCCTGCAGACCCTCGGCGTGTCCATCGCACCGCTGATCACCGCGCTCGGCGTGGGTGGTCTCGCCGTCGCGCTCGCGCTCCAGGACACCCTCGCGAACCTGTTCGCGGGCGTGCACATCCTCGCAGCGAAGACGGTGCAGCCCGGCGACTACATCCAGCTGAGCAGCGGCGAGGAGGGCTATGTCGTCGACATCAACTGGCGCAACACGGTGGTGCGCAACCTCTCCAACAACCTCGTCATCATCCCGAACGGCAAGCTCGCGGGCACCAACATGACCAACTACAGCCAGCCCGAGCAGGAGTTGTCGATCCTGGTGCAGGCCGGGGTGGGCTACGAGAGCGACCTGGACCAGGTCGAGCGGGTCACCATCGAGGTGGTGGACGAGGTGATGACCGAGATCACCGGGGCCCTGCCCGACCACGAGGCCGCCATCCGCTTCCACACCTTCGGCGACTCCCGCATCGGCTTCACCGTGATCCTGGGCGTCGGCGAGTTCAGCGACCAGTACCGGATCAAGCACGAGTTCATCAAGCGGCTGCACCGGCGCTACCGGGCCGAGGGCATCCCGGTGCCCGCGCCGACGCGAACGGTGACGGTACGTCAAGGAGAGCTGCCCCTCGCGATCCCGCACCAGCGCGGCTGAGCGCGCGAGCGCCGCGCAAGCCCTTGCATAAGCGGTGCTTTAGGGGGCGCGAACCGCCCGTAGGGGAGCAAATTCAGTCGCATATGCCGGGTGAGGGTGTCGGGCGACTCCCCGCGGGCACGGCTCCCCCCGCCGTACAGAGCCTGTATTCCGGTTAGTTGGCTCCTAAGTTCGGTTTTTTCCGGCCGAACGTCAAAAGTAGTTGAAAAATCACAGCTTGTGGTCATGGAAGTACCTGAAGACGATCGGCCCTGCTCGCATTCGCCGCATCCGTCCTCAGGGAGTTCCCGTGAACGATCGTCTGACCCTCGCACCGGATTCAGCACGGCAGCTCGCGACCGCGACCAAGACCCCGCCGCAGATGCTCGGCACCACGCCGCGCTATCTGCTGCGCGCCCTGCCCTGGGTGGACCTCAAGTCCGGTGTCTACCGCGTCAACCGGCGCCGCACCTTCGTCCTCGGCGACGACCGCATAGCCACGCACACCGACGGCGACTCCGCCCGCGTCGTCCCCGGCGACCTGCGCGAACTGCCCTATCTGCGGGAGGCCGACGAGTCCTGCCTCACCCAGCTCGCCGACGCGTTCACCGAGGTGCGCTTCGAGCCGGGCCAGGTCCTCGCCCAGGAGGGCGACCCCGCGACCAAGCTGTGGATCATCGTCCAGGGCCGCGCCGAGAAGCGCGTCACCGGGCGCTACGGCGAGGAGCAGCTGATCGAGGTGATCGGCGACGGGCAGTTCTTCGACCTCGGCGCCTGGACCCGCGAGGAGTCCACGCCCTACCGCGTCCAGGCGCTGACGCCCGGCACCGCCCTGTGCGCCGAGCGCAGCGCGCTCGCGGCGCTCGCCGACCGCGATGACACCGTGCGCGGCTCGATCACCGCGTACGCCACGGGCAACGGCTACCGGCCGGGCTCCGAAGGTGCCCGTGGACCTCACCTCCGGCCACGTCGGCGAGCCCGACCTGCCCGCGACGTACGTCGACTACGAGGACGCGCCGCGCGAGTACCACATGACGCTCGCGCAGACGATCCTGCGGGTGCACACCCGCGTCCACGACGTCTACAGCGGCGACGTCGACCAGACCCGCCAGCAGGCCCTGCTCACCATCGAGGCGCTGCGCGAGCGCCAGGAGTCGGCGCTGCTCAACCACCCGGAGTTCGGGCTCTTCCACAGCGTCGCGCCCGGCCAGCGCGTGCAGACCCGCTCCGGCTCCCCCACCCCGGACGACCTCGACGAGCTCCTGGCCCGGGTGTGGAAGCAGCCCAGCTACTTCCTCGCGCACCCCAAGGCCATCGCCGCGTTCGGCCGCGAATGTACCCGGCGGGGTGTGCCCCCGGTCACCGACAGCCGCTTCGGCAGCCCGCTGCTGACCTGGCGCGGGGTGCCGCTGGTCCCCTCGGACAAGGTGCCGTTCAGCAACGGCGTGCGCGGCAACGGCTCGGCGGCGGCCGTCGGCACCACCGAGATCCTCCTGATGCGCATGGGCGAGGCCGACCGCGGCGTGGTGGGCCTGCGGCCCGGAGAGGTCTCCGACGAGGTCGAGCCCGGCCTGTCCATGCGGAACATGGGCACCGACCAGAAGGGCATCACCTCGTACCTGATGACGGCGTACTTCAACACGGCGGTCCTCGTCGAGGACGCCATCGCCGTGCTCCAGAACGTCGAGGTGAACAACTACCATGACTACTCCTGATCTCAGGGCGCTGCTAAGGGCCCCTGAGCAGGTGTCGTCACCGGCTCCCACCACGGGAGCCGCGCCGGTGGCACCGGCCGCCGCGACGCCGTCGACGGCCACGGCCCAGGAGTCCGCGACCACCGCGACACAGACGTCACAGGCCGCACAGACAGCACAGACAGCACAGGTGCCGGCGGCGTCACCGACGCAGACACCCGCCGCGCCTTCTGTGCCCACCGTGCCCTCTGCGCCCGCCGTCTCTGCCCCGGAGACGCCCGGGATGCCCGCCGCCCCCACCGGAGTGCCGACGGCCCCTGAGGACGCGCTGTCGGCGCTGCCCGCCACCGCGGCACCTGGCGCCTTCTCCCCCGAACAGGCCCGCAAGGACGTGCCGATCCTGCACCGGACGGTGAACGGGCACCCGCTGGTCTGGCTCGACAACGGGGCGACCACCCAGAAGCCGCGCCAGGTGATCGAGGCGCTGTCCGCGTTCTACAGCGCGGCCAACTCCAACATCCACCGCGGCGCGCACACCATGGCCCGCGAGGCCACCGAGCTGTACGAGGCGGGCCGCACGGCGGTCGCGGGCTTCCTCGGCGCCCCCTCACCGGAGAACATCGCCTTCGTGCGCGGCACCACCGAGGCGGTCAACCTGGTGGCGCAGAGCTGGGGGCGCTCCGTGATGGAGCCGGGCGACGAGATCCTCGTCCCCGTCCTCGAGCACCACTCCAACATCGTCCCCTGGCAGCTCCTTGCGAAGGAGACCCACGCCCGGGTGGTCCCCGTGCCGCTGACGCCCGAGGGCGAGATCGACCAGAAGGCGTACACCGACCTGCTGTCGGCCCGCACGCAGCTCGTCGTGATCAGCCACGCGTCGAACGTCCTCGGCACCGTGCCGCCGGTCGCCGAGATGACCGCGCTCGCCCACCGCTACGGCGCGAAGGTGCTGGTGGACGGCGCCCAGGCGGTGGCCCACATGCCGGTCGACGTGCAGCGGCTCGGCGCGGACTTCTATGTGTTCTCCGGGCACAAGCTGTTCGCTCCGACGGGCATCGGCGCGCTGTACATGACGCCCGAGACGATGGAGCGGATGCGGCCGTGGCAGGGCGGCGGCAACATGATCGAGTCCGTGAGCTTCGAGCGGACGACGTTCGCGCCGATGCCGCACCTCCTGGAGGCGGGCACCGGCCACATCTCCGGCGTGGTGGGCCTGTTGGCGGCGATCGACTGGCTGCGGTCCTTCTCGACCAGGAGGCGATCGCCGCGTACGAGAAGGCCCTCATGACGTACGCGATGGGCGCCCTGTCGACCGTGCCGGGCCTGGAGGTGATCGGCTCGGCGGCCGACCGGATCGCGGTCATGACGTTCACGATGGCGGGCCACGACCCGGCGGGCATCGCCGACTGGCTCGACCGCGACGGGATCGCCGTCCGCGCGGGCCACCACTGCGCGCAGCCCGCGCTCGCGCACTACGGCCTGGAGTCCGCGGCGCGCGCGTCGCTCGCCCTCTACAACACCTCTGAAGAGGTGGACCAGTTGGTGGCGTCCCTCAGGCGGCTCCAGGCCAGCGCCTGAGGCGTGCGCTCGGGGTCCGGGGCCGGTCGACGGCTCCGGGCCCCGAGGCCGTGCCGGGCGGGTGCCCCGGGGCCCGGCCCCGGGTCAGGACATCGCGACCCGCAGTGGTGCCGTGCCCGGCGGGAGGCCGTGTTCGGGCTCCTCGCCGAGTTCGTCCCACCACTGCGGGCCGTCCTCGATGTGGCGCAGCAGGACGCCCTCGCGCAGGGCCCAGGGGCACACGGCTGCCGACTCGACGCCCATGAGCTTCATCGCCGTGTGCCCGACCACCGCCCCGGCCAGGCTCTGCCCGGCCCGGGGCGCGGAGATGCCGGGCAGCCGCGCCCGGTCGGCGGCGAGCAGCGGGGCCAGCTCCTCGCGGGCGCGGCGCAGCGCGGACCGCCGCAGCGTGCGGGGCACGAAGGGACCTTGCCGCCCGGGGGCCTCCCCGGTGAGGCGGGCCAGCTGCTGGAACGTCCGTGAGGTCGCGACGGCGCTGCGCGGCCCCTCCCAGCGGACGCGGGCCGCGACGTCCCGCAGCTGGTGGCGCACCCGGCGCCGCAGCGCCTTCACGGCCTGCGGGGACGGCGGCTCTTCGACGGCGAGGAACTCATGCGTCAGACGCTGCGCGCCAAGGGGCAGCGACACCGCGAAGTCCGGCAGCCGCCCCCGCCCGAAGGCCACGTCGAGCGAGCCGCCGCCGATGTCCATGAGCACCAGCGGCCCGGCCTGCCAGCCCAGCCAGCGGCGGGCGCCGAGGAAGGCCAGCTCGGCCTCCAGCTCGCCGGGCAGCGTCCGCAGCCACACGCCGGTGCGCGCGCCCACGGCCCGCACCACGTCACGGCGGTCGGGTGCGTCCCGCACGACGGAGGTGGCGAACGCCAACGGCCGCCCCGCGCCCCAGCGCTGGGACGCCGTCGAAGCGGCGGACACGGCCCGCGCCAGCCTCCGCACGCTCTCCTCGCCGACCGGGCCACCGGGCTCCACGTGGTCGCACAGGCGCAGCTTCCACTTGGCGGTGTGCACGGGCAGCGGCGCCCCGCTGTCGGTGTCGACCACCACGAGCCGAACCGTTCGCGACCCCACGTCCAGCACACTCACTCGCATGAGCCCTCCAGTACCCCAAGGGAACCACCGCACGCCCCGGCCGCGCTCGCCCCGGCGCACGCCGCCCTCGTGACCCTAGCGCGGCCCCCTGACCCGGCCGATCACGTCCGGAAACGGGTGAGGGCCTCGGGGTCCGCCGACCCCGAGGCCCTCAGTCCGCTGCTGACGCCGTGTCAGCTCTTGGCGGTCTTGTTGAAGGTGGACTGGGCCCAGAAGTAGCCCAGGACGCTGAGGCCCACGCACCAGGCGATGGCGAACCAGGCGTCGTTGCCGATCTCGGTGCCCATCATCAGGCCGCGCAGGGTCTCGTTCATCGGGGTGAAGGGCTGGTACTCGGCGAACCAGCGCAGACCCGTCGGCATCGAGTCCGGCGTGACCACCGCCGAGCCCAGGAAGGGCAGGAACGTCAGCGGCAGCGGCGCGTTGGAGGCGGTCTCCACGCTCTCCGCGGACAGGCCCATCGCCGCCGAGATCCAGCACAGCGCGAACGCCACCGCGAGCAGCAGCGCGAACGCGGCCAGCCACTCCACCGCGCTGGCGTTGGGGCGGAAGCCCACCGCCAGCGCCACGCCCAGGACCATGACCAGGGCGACGACCGTCTGGATCACGTTGCCCATGACATGGCCGAACATCACCGAGGACTTGGCGATGTCCATGGTGCGGAAGCGGTTGATGATGCCCTCGGTCATGTCCGAGCACACCGACACCGCCGTGGAGACCGCGCCGGAGGTCATCGTCATCAGCAGGATGCCGGGCACCACGTAGTTGATGTAGTCACCGCGGTCGGAGCTGCTGCCCACCCCGGGGATGTCGATGCCGCTGCCGAGCGCGCCGCCGAAGACGTACACGAACAGCAGCAGCATCAGGATCGGCGACGCCACGGCCGAGATCGTCATCGACGGGTAGCGCTGCGCGCGCTTGAGGTTGCGGCGCAGCATCGTCATCGAGTCGCGCACGGCGTACGTGTTGGTGCTCATCGCTGGTTCTCCTTCGCGGCGGTCGCGCTGTCCTTGACGGTCTTGCTGCCCTGACCGGTCAGGGCCAGGAACACGTCGTCGAGGTCGGGGGTGTGCACCGTCAGCGCCTCCGCCTGGATGCCGGAGCGCTCAAGGGAGTCCAGCGTGTGGCGCAGGGCGGGGATGCTGCCGTCGCTCGGGATCTGCAGCGTGAGGTTCTCCTCGTCGCGCACGGCCTGCGGGAGCGTGTGCGCGGCGGCGTTCAGGTGCTGGTGGTCGTTGAACTGGAGGCGGATGTGGCCGCCGGGGATGCGGCGCTTGAGCTCGTCGGCCGTGCCCTCGGCGACGATCTTGCCGCCGTCCAGGACCGCGATCCGGTCCGCGAGCTGGTCGGCCTCCTCCAGGTACTGCGTGGTCAGGAAGATGGTGGTGCCGCCCGCGACCAGGGCCCGGATCATCTCCCACATCGTGCGGCGGCTGCGCGGGTCGAGGCCCGTCGTCGGCTCGTCGAGGAAGATGATGCTCGGCCGTCCGACCAGCGTCATCGCCAGGTCCAGCTTGCGGCGCATACCGCCGGAGAACGTGGACGCCTGCTTCTTCGCCTCGTCGGCGATCTCGAACCGCTCGAGGAGCTCGGTCGCGCGGCGGCGGCCCTCGGCGCGGTCCAGGTGCAGCAGGTCCGCGATCAGGAGCAGGTTCTCCTCCGCCGTGAGCAGACCGTCCACGGCGGCGAACTGCCCGGTGACACCGATGGACCTGCGGACCGCGTCCGCCTGCTTGTCCAGGTCGTAGCCCGCGACCTGGGCCGAGCCGCCGTCGTGCGAGATCAGCGTGGTCAGGATCTGGACGGTGGTGGTCTTGCCCGCGCCGTTCGGGCCGAGCATGGCGAAGGTCGTACCGGGCTCGACATTCACGTCGATCCCGTCGAGTACGAGCTTGTCGCCGTACGACTTGCGCAGGCCAAGGGCGGAGATCCCCTTGGTCGCCCCGGTCACTTGGGTGGTGGCGGTCATCGTGCCCCTTCTCATCTTCCGTTGGTGTTCCAAGGTCGTTCTCTGGGTGCGGCGGTCGCCGGGGCGCCCCGCGCCCGGAGGGGGGTGGTGCGTGCCAGCGCTGCGGTGGGCGGCGCTGTCCGGGGTCGGCTAGGTGGGCGCCACCTGCCTGCGGCCGCCGTCCGGCACCGCCGCCACCACGAAGTCGAGGTCGACCCCCCGCATCCGTACGTCGTCAGGCCCCGGCGCGAGCTCACGGGTGGTCTCGCGGGTGGCCTTCGACGGCGCGCTCGGCGGGACGGGGCGGGCGGCCACGTCCAGCGTCGCGGTGAGTCGTCCGGCCGGCGTGCGCGTGTCGTCATCGCCCGCAGTGGGGGCGACGACGCACCCGCGCCGCAGGACGGCGACGTACGGCGTCAGATCCATGCTGCCATCATGGCACACCCATGGCGCCACCGCGAGCCACAGTGGCACTACTTCCGATTCTGTCCCGGTCTGACACTTCGAGCGGATGCGCCGGGGCCCTCCAGGCCGACGGTAGCCACGCGCCCGCACCCGGCGACAGCCCTGACGCGCCCGCGCCAGCCGCGCCCCTTTGTCTTGGCCACCAGGACAAAACCTCGATGACGCGCCCCGCCACCGAGACGCGACGAGAGCTCCCGTCCGGCCGCGACAGGCACGCGAAGCCGCTTCAATGAGCCCTGGACCAAGGAACCTTGAGGAACCAGAACGCCCACTCCCCCACTTCAGACCCCACCACCAGACCCACGACGGGCGCCACACCCGCGAGGGCCGCGCCACCCGCCGCGCCGGGCACGGCCCGACCGCGCACACCCGGCGGCCGCGGCGGGCAACCTGACAGCAACGCGCTTCCGCTTTCCGCTCGCACCCACGGAAGAACACGTATGCGCGCCGGAATCCGGGGGCGAACACAGAAGATCCAGCACTACGGCAACGCCAGAGTGGCGCTATCGCGAGCCACATATGACACCCAAACGGCATCGCGGGCCCCATCAACCGGCGCCACCCTCACCCCCACTGGAGCGAAATCGCCGCCCCCAGACCCCCGGAGGGCCCAGATCCCCGACGCGAGGCACCACATGTGATGCCAGAAACGAGAAGACCCCCTCCGCTCACGAGCCGACTCCACCGGCCCTTCACGACTCACCTCCGCACCCCTCCTCACATCTCATGCAAGGGGTTGCATTCGCTGATCTCAGCGCGAAATCCAGCCACCATCAGCCACGTGTAACCGCACAAGGCCGGATGCCATCTTCACATCGGCGAAGAGACACCGGGCAATACCGGAAGGGGACATGACGCATCCATGGCCAGGGCTGCATCGGGGATCAGCAAATCCATGGACGCCCGGATTCGGTCAGCCCCTTCGCAGATCATCGATGGCACTTGTATGGCGCCATCTTTGTGCCATGATGGCGTCATGGATCTCACGCCGTACGTCGACGATTTCCGGCACGAGCTCGCTGTCGCCGCAGACGCGGGCGGAGACGAAGCCAGAGCCCTGGCCCGGAGGCTGACCGCCCCGCTGGAGTCCGCCGCCCGCCTCACGCTGCTCAACGCGCTGTCCGAGGCGATGGGCGAGGTCACCCGCGAGCTGGCGCCGGGTTCCGTCGTCGTCGTCCAACTCCGCGGGCGGGAACCGGAGTTCGTGGTGACACCGGCACCGCCGCCCATCGCGGCGAAGGCACCGCCCCCAACGGGGCGCACCTCCCTCGCGGACCTGAGCGACACCCTCTCGGGCGGCTACATCCGGCTGCGGTTCGCCACCGCGGGCGGCCTCGACGCGGCCACCGCCCTGTTCCACCACGCCACGCCCGACCACGAGACGCTGGCCCTGTGCCTGCCGACCGACGGCAGCGTCCCCACGCTGCGCGCCGTCCTGGACGCGCTCGACGAGGCAGGCGTGGAGACCACCGGACTCACCGTGCACGCCCCCACTTTGGACGACGTCTTCTCCTCCCTCACCGGCGCCCTCGAACCCGAGGACGACGCCGTATGACCGCACGGGTCGCGCGTCCGCCCCGTCGCGCGGCCCGTGCTCAGCACGCCCGGGGGCGGACGCGGACGGGTCCGGGACCCGTCCGCGTCCGCACAGCCGGAAGGCCGCCCACTTGTGGTGGACGGCCTGTGCGGACGGCGCGTGGTCAGCGCCTTGCCGCGCCCTCCCGGCGCGCCCGGTCCAGTACTCCGGGCAGCGTGCGCAGGAAGGCCGTCACCTCGTCCTCGCCCACGACCAGCGGCGGGGCGAGCCGGATGGTGTCGGGACCGACGGCGTTCACGAGGAGCCCCGCGTCCTCGGCGGCCTGCTGCACGTGCGGGGCCAGCGGCTCGGTCAGCACGATGCCGAGCAGCAGACCGGCCCCGCGGACCCGGTCCACCAGCGGGTGCCCGAGGCCCTCGATCCCCCGGCGCAGCGCCTCGCCCTGCCGCTTGACGTGGTCGAGGAGCCCGTCGCCGTGGACGGTGTCGAGCACGGCGAGCGCGGCGGCGCACGAGACGGGGTTGCCGCCGAAAGTGGTGCCGTGCGCGCCGGGCGTCATCAGGTCGGCGGCCGGGCCGAAGGCGAGGGTCGCACCGATCGGAAGCCCGCCGCCGAGGCCCTTGGCGAGCGTGAGGACGTCCGGCTCGACGCCCTGCGCCTGGCACTCGAACCAGTGGCCGGTGCGGCCGATGCCGGTCTGCACCTCGTCCACGACGAGCAGCGCGCCGGCGGCGCGGGTGATCGCACGGGCGGCCGCCAGATAGCCGGGCGGCGGCACGACCACGCCGTTCTCGCCCTGGATGGGCTCCAGGACGACGAGCGCGGTGTCGGTGTCGACGGCGGCGCGCAGCGCCTCGCTGTCGCCGTACGGCACGTGCGTGACGTCGCCGGGCAGCGGTGCGAAGGGAGCGCGCTTGGCGGGCTGCCCGGTCAGGGCGAGCGAGCCCATGGTGCGGCCGTGGAAGCCGCCGTCGGCGGCGACCATGCGGCGCCGCCCGGTCAGCCTGCCGAGCTTGAAGGCCGCCTCGTTGGCCTCGGCCCCCGAGTTGGAGAAGAACACCCGGCCCGGACGCCCGGAAAGCCGCAGCAGCCGCTCGGCGAGCCGTACCGGAGGTTCGGCGACGAACAGGTTCGACACATGGCCGAGGCGCCCGACCTGCTCGCTGACGGCGCGGACGACGGCGGGGTGCGCGGTGCCCAGGGAGTTCACGGCGATGCCGCCGAGGAAGTCCAGGTACTTCTTTCCGTCCGCGTCCCAGAACGCGGCGCCCTCGCCGCGCACCAGCGGCACCCGCGGCGTGCCGTAGTTGTCCATCAGCGATGTCCGCCAGCGCTCGGTGAGCGCGGCGTTCCCGCCCGCCGCGCCGGGCCCGTCCTCGCGCCCTGCGGCCATGTCCTCGCTCATCGCATCCCCTCTTCGACGGCCGCGCTCGTCGCGGCCGGTGCTCCATGGCCCCGCCCTCGGGGCCCTCGCCCGGTGTGGCGCTCGCGCCGCGGCCGCCCTCAGTCGGGCATGACCAGCGTGCCGATCTCCTCCCGCGTGAACATCTCCAGGAGGACGGAGTGCTGGACGCGGCCGTCGATCACCCGGGCGCTGCCCACGCCGTTGCGGACGGCGTGCAGGCACCCGGCCATCTTCGGCACCATGCCGTCGGCGAGCCCCGGCAGGATCGACTCCAGCTCGCTGGCGCTGAGCCTGCTGATGACCTCCTCGCTGTGCGGCCAGTCCCGGTACAGGCCCTCCACGTCGGTGAGGAAGACCAGCGTGTGGGCGTCGAGGGCGGCGGCGATCGCGGCGGCCGCGGTGTCGGCGTTCACGTTGTAGACGTGGTGGTCGTCGACGCTGCGGGCCACCGGGGAGATCACCGGGATGCGGCCGTCGGCGAGCAGGGCCTCCACGGCGCCGGGGTTCACCGAGGCGATCTCCCCGACGCGGCCGATGTCGATCTTCTCGCCGTTCTCCCCCACCGGCCAGTGCTTCCTGGCGGTGATGGTGTCCGCGTCCTCACCGGTCAGGCCGACCGCGAGCGGCCCGTGCTGGTTGATGAGCCCGACGAGCTCGCGCTGCACCTGTCCGGCCAGGACCATGCGTACGACGTTCATGGCCTCCGGCGAGGTGACGCGCAGGCCGGCCTTGAACTCGCTCTCTATCGCGTGCGTCTTCAGCGCGGCGCTGATCTGCGGGCCGCCGCCGTGCACCACGACGGGCTTGAGCCCGGCGTGCCGCAGGAAGACGACGTCATGGGCGAAGGCCGCCTTCAGCTCGTCGTCGATCATGGCGTTGCCGCCGAACTTGATCACGCAGATCTTGCCTTGGTGGCGGTTCAACCAGGGCAGCGCGTCCATCACGGACTGCGCCTTGACCAGGGCGGGGTGTTCGTGGGTCGCGAACCTCATGACGAGTACGCGCTGTTCTCGTGGACGTAGTCGGCGGTGAGGTCGTTGGCCCACAGGGTGGCCGTCTCGGCCCCCGCGGCGAGGTCGGCGGTGATGACGACCTCGCGGCCGCTCATGTCGACGGCGGCGCGGTCCGCGCCGATCGAGCCGTCCTTGCAGACCCACACGCCGTTGATGGCGACGTTCAGGCGGTCCGGCTCGAAGGCGGCCGACGTGGTGCCGATGGCGGACAGGACGCGCCCCCAGTTGGGGTCCTCGCCGTGGATCGCGCACTTCAGGAGGTTGTTGCGGGCGATGGAGCGCCCCGCCTCGACGGCGTCGTCCTCGCTGGCGGCGTTGATGACGTCGATGCGGATGTCCTTGGACGCGCCCTCGGCGTCGCCGATGAGCTGGCGGGCCAGGTCCGCGCACACCGCGCGGACCGCGTCGGCGAACTCCGCGCGCTCCGGGGTCTTGCCGGAGGCGCCGGAGGCGAGAAGGAGCACGGTGTCGTTGGTGGACATGCAGCCGTCGGAGTCGACCCGGTCGAAGGTCACACGGGTCGCGGCGCGCAGCGCCTTGTCCAGGGCCTTGCTGTCGACGTCGGCGTCCGTGGTGAGGACGACCAGCATGGTGGCGAGGCCGGGGGCGAGCATGCCCGCGCCCTTGGCGATGCCGCCGACGGTCCAGCCCGCGCCCTTGGCGACGGCCGTCTTGTGCACGCTGTCCGTCGTCTTGATCGCGATGGCGGCCTTCTCGCCGCCGTCCTCGGACAGCTCGGCCGCCGCGGCTTCGACGCCCGGCAGGAGCTTGTCCATCGGCAGGCGGGTGCCGATGAGCCCGGTGGAGGCCACCGCGACCTCCCCGGCGCGGTGGCCGAGCACCGCAGCCACCTTCTCGGCCGTGGCCCGCGTGTCCTGGAAGCCCGCGGGGCCAGTGCAGGCGTTGGCGCCTCCGGAGTTCAGGACGACCGCGCTCACGGAGCCGGTCCTGATGACCTGCTCGCTCCACACCACGGGGGCGGCCTTCACCCGGTTCGCGGTGAAGACGCCCGCCGCCGCGCGGCGCGGGCCGTGGTTCACGACGAGGGCCAGATCCGGGTTTCCGGTGCTTTTGATTCCGGCCGCTACACCTGCGGCCGAAAAGCCTTGTGCTGCCGTGACGCTCATGGCGCTGCTACTCCTACAGGGGAAGTTCCCGGTTTCCCGGGAAGGCCGAGGGGGACCACCGGCCATGACCGATAAAGGCAGACTCGAGTCGCCCCGTGCCTCGATTCTGACGACGGAGCGCCGTAACTCAACAACTCTCTGTCCGCTCCAGGGTATTACCCACGAGAGGCCCTGACCGCGCGCCTGACGAGGGCGTGACGGCGGGTGGACACCCACCGCGCACCCTGCGTGAGGGAGTCGGGTTCCGGGGCCTGTCCGATGTCATCGAAGAGGTCTGCCGAGTATCGGACGGGACATCCGCAACCCGCGACAAACCATTGGCAATTCCGGCTTCCGGCACCGACGGGTGTCCTGTCCACAGGACGCTCTCATGTGACCGCCTCCACAGTGGCGCCGGCCACACCGTAACGGAGCGTACTTTCATGTGAGTTTGCCCCGCCACCCCCTCACATTTCACGGAACCGATATTTCAGGCGCCTTCCGGCCACGGTGGCGGCCCGACAATTGCGGGGGCCTCGAGGCGGCCTGGACGCCGGGGGCGGGGCCAACGACAATGACGGAGCCGGAGCCTTGCCCGTGGGGCGCGTGACACCGCGGCGCTGGCCCCGGCGCGCCGGCCGGTCTCTCCTTTCGCCGATGCTCCGCAGCGAGCGGAATCCGCGGAGCCCGAGGACCTGCCCTGCCGGAGACGTGACCTTCCGAATTGGAGTGACCATGAGCAGCAACCCGTTCGACGACGCCGACGGCCGGTTCTACGTCCTGGTGAACGACGAGGAGCAGCACTCGCTGTGGCCGTCGTTCACCGAGGTGCCCGCCGGCTGGCGCATCGCGTTCGGCGAGGCCAGCCGTCAGGAGTGCCTGGACTACGTGGAGCAGAACTGGACCGACCTGCGCCCCAAGAGCCTCCGCGACGCGATGGCGGCGGACAAGGCCGCCTGAGCCCCGGCGCCCACCGGCGCCGGGATGATGACAAGGGGTGGTTTCTCCGCTGATCAGCGGAGAAACCACCCCTTGTCGCGTTCCTCCCGCTATGCGCGCGTGGGCATCAGAACGGCCCGTCGGCCCGGCCGGGAAGGCCGTGGCGCCGACGGGCCACTAGGGGCTGCCGTACCGGCCTAGGCCGTGCGGCTCTCGACCGCGCCGGACTCCGCGCGCCGCTGGACGAGGGAGTCGGCGATCTCGCCGCTGCGGACGGCGAGGTTCGACAGCAGGGACGAGGTGAGGCCGTGCGTGTGCTCGGTGCCGCCCTGCAGATAGATCCCGCAGGCGAGGTCGTCGGCGGTGATCACCCGGTAGTCGCGCTCCACGCGGTGGCGGCCCTCGTCGTCGCGCAGGCAGAAGCGGTCGACGTCGCCGAGCAGGCCGGTGGCGTCCATGGTGCTGTAGCCGGTGGCGAAGACGAGCGCGTCGACGTCCATCTCGTGCTCCGTCTCGCCGTCGAGCAGCGAGTGCAGGACGACCCGGGTGTCGTTCCCGGAGCGCTTCACTTCCTTGACCCGGGTGAGGTTCAGGAAGTGCAGCCGCTTGTCGCCCGCGACCTCCTCCTCGTAAGAGCGCCGGAACAGCTCGCGGATGACGTCGGTGTCCACCACGGAGTAGTTCGTGTTCTTGTGGTAGCGCCAGAACGAGTCGCGGGTGTTCTCGGTGCCGAAGTAGTAGTGGTCCACCGCGGCCGGGTCGAAGACCTGGTTGGCGAAGGGCGTGTCGTCGGCGACGGAGTAGCCGTACGACGGGAGGATCGCCGAGACCTGGGCCTGCGGAAGCATGTCGTGCAGGTACTTGGTGATCTCGGCGGCGCTCTGGCCCGCGCCGACCACGGCCACGTTCTTGAGGTCCCCGGGCTTCATCTCGCCGTACCGCGCCAGGAACTCCGAGCTGTGCCAGACGCGCTCGTCGCGCCGCACGCCTTCCGGCATGCGCGGCACGAGGCCGGTCGAGACGGCGACGTTGCGGGCCTTCACGACGCGCGTCGCACCGCTCGCGGTGTCCCGTACCTCGATTTCGAGATGCTGGTGTACGCCGCTTTCGCCGCCCTGCGGCAGACGGATCCCGGTGACCTCCGAGTTGTAGGTCACGAGGTCGCTGAAGTTCGACTCCGCCCATTCCAGATACTGGTGGAATTCCTGGCGGGTCGGGAAGAAGTCCTGATTGTTGACGAACTGCACCAGGCGGTCCGACGCGTGCAGGTACGAAACGAAGCTGTACCGGGACAGGGGATTCCGGAAGGTGGCCAGGTCCTTCAGGAACGAAATCTGCATCGTCGCCTGGGGAAGGAGCATGTTGCGGTGCCAGCCGAAGGCGGGCTGCCGCTCGAAGAAGGCAGCCGTAACGGGCTGATCAGTGGCGTTGCTCGGGTGCTCCTCCAGAGCGATGGCCAGGGACAGGTTGGACGGGCCGAACCCGATGCCAACGATGTCGACTATCTCGTGTTCACGAGTACCCATGGATAATCTCCCGCTGGTGTAGCTTCGACAGGGATGCCGCAGCATCAATGGGGTCAATTGCGGTTACCCAAGAGGACCTTCGACCAGAAATGCCGTCAACTCTTGCCTCGCAGGGCCGCCTTATGGTCTAAAACATCTCGACCGGTGGTCCGGGAGATACGCATTGAGTATTGCGCTGGAGAACACCGCCACGCCAACTTAGAGGGGCGTACGGACCTTATCAAGGGGGTCCAGCCGCGCCACCGGCCGAGCACCGCTGTCCTGTCGACGGGACAGCGGTGCCGCTCGTCCGCGCTTTTGGCCGCGCTTCTCAACGCGTTGCCAGCGTCGGCGAGTTGCCAGCGTCGGCGACTTGGCGCCGTACCGTGAGTGAGATCAACGAAAGGGTGAGCTCCGGATGTTCGTACCGAGCCAGTACCGCCAGCCGGACAGTTCATGGATGGTCGACCTGATCCTCGGCAATCCCCTGGCACTGTTCGTGAGCAACGGCAGCACCGAAGCGGGCCCGTTCGCCACGCATCTGCCGGTGATCAGGGACCCGGAGTGGTCCGGCGAATGGTCCGACGATCTCTCGGGCGGTAGGCTGATCGGCCATATGAACCGTGCGAATCCGCACTGGAAGGCGCTCGAATCGGGCACCGTGAACCTGCTGACCTTCACCGGCCCGCACGGCTATGTGTCACCGACGGTGTACGAGACGACTCCGGCCGCCCCGACATGGAACTTCACCTCTGTGCATGTGCACGGTGTGGTGGAGAAGATCGAGGGCATCGAGAACACGCTGGAGGTCGTGAAGGCGACCGTGCGTGCCTACGAGGGAGCGTTCGGCGCCGGCTGGGACATGTCGGAGTCGCTCGAGTACTTCCGGAAGATCGTGCCCGCCGTGGGCGCCTTCCACTTCAAGGTGACCGGCGCCGAGGGCATGTTCAAGCTCAGCCAGGAGCAGCCGGACGCGGTGCAGGAGCGGGTGCGCCGCTCGTTCGGCGAGCGCGAGTGCACACGGTACCGGGCCGCCGCCGACCTGATGCACAAGCTTCCGTAACCCCGCCGCCCGTCCGCGCCCGACACCGCTGAGACCGCACGAGGCGTCACCGCACCTGCTCCGTTCGAGGCGTCACCGCCCTTGCCCCGCACGGGACTTCACCGCCCGTGCGGTTGACGCCGGGCCTCACTCTCGACGCACGGCGCGGGGCCCGCACCCCCTCTCAAGGGTGCGGGCCCCGCGTCGGCACCGCTCCGGAACGAGGCGACAACTCACCTGTCCCTCACGGCTTTTGTGTGCTGGCGTACGACCCGGGGCGAGCCCGGGTCGTACCGGATCAGGCGCTGATTCCCGCCTTCTCCTCTTCCTCCTCGTCTTCGACGAGGGCACGCTCCGCCGCGTTGTCGAGCGTCGCGAGCACCCACTGCTCGAAGTCGATGCCCGACTGCTCGGCGGCCTTGTGCCACCACTGAAGACGGCTGCCGGGCACCGCCAGGCGCCGCATCGTCTCCGTGGTCGGCGTGCCGTCGCGCACCTCGTCCTCGCGCGCCATGCGGATGGCGCTGCGCAACTGCTTGGTCGTCCACTGCATCTGCTCGGCGCGATCGAGCCACAACTCCTGCTCGTCGATCGGCAGGGACGCCAGCTCCGCGTGGTGCTGGAAAGCTGAGCGCCGCGCGCCGACGGCTGAAGTCGAAGCGCCGGGACACCCAGGCGTAGTTGCGCAGGGTCTGGTACTGCAGGCCGGCCGCGCGAATGCCGCGCTGGTACCGGTCGGTGTAGTGGTCCTTGCCGTAGACCAGCCAGTCCCCGAGCCACCAGGAAGAGGAGTTAACGATTCCGGAGAGCTGGCGTCCAGCCCGCTCCCAGTCTTCGAAGGTCAGCCCGGCCGGCATCTGCAGGCCCACCTTCGTCGTCAACACCTGGCCACGACGCTCGTCCACCCGGCGCTGCCGCGGGACCGCGGCGGGCGCGCTTCTGCGGAACAGCACTACCTTCGAGTCCTCGAGGTCGCTGACCTGGTTCGTCATCATGCCTCCATGTGAATGAACTTCGAACGGACGCGGGTACAACCGGCCGCGTCCGAACGCGAAAAAGCCATGCGGGCATGGCAGCCGTGTCCGGATCCCCCCGGGGACCGGTCGCCGTCGCGCATCGCGAGGCACAGGCTGGCCAATGAATCACAGCCGATCGGCCGGATGAGAGCTCTTTCGAGCCACTCGCCGAATCGGGTCGTCAGAGTTCCGTCAACTCACGGGTGGACCCGTCGGCATGGCCGCGCGCACACCCAGCCATCGGAACGCCTCTACTGGTTGAGGCGCCCGTCGGCATGGAGCGCGGGCAGGTCCGGCCGTTCGGCGCGTCCCTCAGGACCGCGCGGAAGGCATTCAGTCGGCATGTGTGCGGATACGTACATCAACTACTCGCCCCGTTCAACTACTCGCCCCGTTTCGCCTGGACCACCACGCCCCCCTTGCCGTCGGCCCGACGCGTCCCCCGTCGTTGCCGTCGACCCGGATTCGAAGTGGTCTCTTCCAAAGGCCTACCCGAGTAGAACCCGCGGCCTGTTGGAGATTCAAGGAAGGCGACGTCGCTCGTCGCGACTTTTCGAAGTTCGAACAAGATAGCCCAACGGCGCTATCCCTGTCCTGGCGTGACGTGCCTCCCGCGACTTGCCCAACAGAGGGGGCTTTGTCGGCCAACTTCCGCCATTCAGGGCCCTCATTGAGCCAATGATGACGGACGGCGAAACGGTTGCAGACGAGAAGGGGACGCACAGGCAGACGGGGCGCATCATGGAGTTAGCAGGGCCAGCAGAAGCAAAGTCTGAGGCTCCGTCACCATTCGTACGCATTAGCCGAGCCCCTGAGCTGATACGTGACTCTAGCAGTTTCCATACGATCTTTTAACACGTACGCGCGACACACTTCCGGCGACATCGTGCGGGACTGATCTGTTCCGGCAACTTGACGGTTGCCTATACGGAGTTCGACGCGACCGGTGGACGGTGAGGTGCGGGGCGAGGTGCGGGCCGTAGCGGAGTCGCCCGGCCGACCGAGCGGCCCCGGAATACAGTCTTCCGGAATGCCGTCGGGTGGCTGCCCGTCAGTGTCCCGCCTTCGCGTCCCGCCATCGACGTGCGACGGCCCTGGCCCCTATAGTGCGCGCCCGGCGCACGCGCCCGGAGCGCGGCCGCGGTCCGCGCGGCACGGCTTCTTCCGGCCTCCCCGCGAGCAGGTTTGCTGCCGTGGTTGCCACACCAGTCACGCCCGCAGCAAGATGGTGCGAAGGGCTCTCGGATCCTAGACTCGACGCTCGGCAGCCGCCGCTCAGGGACGTCCGGGAGGGATCCGCAGCATGGTTGTGCCCTGCGCATCGCCAATATCGACTCCGGCCAGCGAGGTGCCGGGCGCCCAGCTTGCATCTCCCTTCAGTGATTTCACCGACCAGGTATTCCAGCACCTCCGCCGTGCCGACCAGCGCCGTTGGGCCGGCGCGTATCTGGCGGGACTGCTCATCACTCCCGGCAAGAAATCCGTGCGCCGCCTGGCCGGGGCCATCTCGGCCTCCCCCACCGCGGTGCAGTCCCTGCGCCAGTTCGTGAGCCTCAGCCCCTGGGACTGGGACCCGGTCATGGCGGAGCTGACCCGCTGGGCCGAGAGCCATGGCCCCGCTCCCACCTGGGCGATCGGCCGTGCCGTGCTGCCCAAGCGCGGTGACCGCTCGGTCGGTGTGCACCGCTACTTCGACCCCGCTTCGGGCCGTACGCTCAACTGCCAGCTCGGCCTCGGCGCCTTCCTGTGCCTGGGGTCCCTGCAAGTGCCGGTCGACTGGCGGCTGCTGCTTCCCGCGCCCTGGACCGAGGACCCGCAGCTGCGGCGCCGCGCGCGCATCCCGGACGAGGTGAGCCACCGCCCCCTGTGGTCGCAGGCCCTGGACCTGGTGGACACCCTCGAGGCCCGGACACAGCCCACGCCCGCACCGGTCGTGGCCGACATGAGCGACGACCCGGACGTCGGCCTCTTCCTGCGCGGACTGAGCCAGCGGGCCCGGGACTTCGTGGTCGCCGTGCCCCAGCACCTGAAGGTGCTGCCCATCGGCGAGCGGGCCGCGAACTGCCCGGGGCCGGTCAGCGCCCGCGCCCACATCGCCAACGGCAATACGGACGTGCTCCTGGTGACCGCCGCGGACGGGCGGCAGCAGCGCCTTCAGGTCCAGTCGGTGCTGATCAGGCTGCCGGGGCCGCGGGCCGGGGCCACCCCTGAGTATCCGTACCGGCTGTTCACCGAAGTGCTGCCGGAAGGCCGCACGGGGGGCATGTGGATCACGAGTCTGACCCATCGCCGCCTGGACAACGTTGCCTCACTGGCCGCTCACCGCACAGGAACCACTACCGCCGTCGCGGGCATGGAACGGCACTTCGGGCTTCTCGACTTCGAGGGCCGCTCCTTCCCCGGCTGGTATCACCACATGACCTTGGTCTCCGCGGCGTATACCTATCAGCGGTTGACACACCGTCCGGTTCCGCGTCATCTCCCGTGCTGTCCCGCGCCGCATGCGCACAATGCACAGGACCGGCTTCACTTGGTGGACCGCTGAGCCGGTTCCCGATCTCCACGACCGGGAACCGGACGCTTTGCTCCGCATCTCGGACCGCCCCGCTGGAATTCCATGGCCGCTAGGCTCACGTCAATTTCCGCGACCCGTCCTTGACACGACACCATTGACGTTTCGTCAAAATCGGCGCGGTTGTCAACTCATGGGTATCCGCTGGGTATCTGCCGCCGGGGGAAAGGCTCGTCGAATTCTCCGCGACGGCTCTGTCATATTCCCGGAGCCGCTATCCCAAGGACGTGCGGCCCGGAATCGCGGCGGAGCGCCGGCGGGCGCGAGGGGCGCAAGGGCCGGAGCGGGCCCGCGCCGGAAGGGGCGCGGCCCTGGAGACCGCCGGGGGAGGTCGGTCTCCAGGGCCACTGGATCGGACCGGTGTGCGGCAGCACTCCGGACCGAAGCTCTGGCGGGCGCGGGGGCACCCCGTGGGTCAGGCCCGACGCGCCCGTGCGCCGGTGGCCTTCGCCGCCCGGGGCGGATGGTCCGCCCCGGCGGGCGTCTCCGCCCGGTCTGTCGCGTGGTGGTGCCGGTCTGTTGTCTGGTGGTGCGGTGCGGCGGTGCCGGAGGGGCGCCGCGCGCACGGGTGCGGGGCGGCTAGCTCACCCAGCCCGTGTAGCCGTGGGCTCCGCCCGCGGTGCCGTGTGTGGCGCGCCGTTCGGCACGGCGGCCGCGGTCGTCGTATTCGAGCATCGCGGAAACCGCCCGGACCAGCCAGGCGTTGACCGAGAGTCGTTCGCGGCTCGCGGCCTCCTCGATCCGGGCCTTCAGGTGCTCCGGCGGCCGGAAGTTGATGCGGGATGTCGTGGCCTCCTCGCCGTTCACCGTCGTTGGCGCCAGTGATGCCAGTGATGGCACCATGCCGCCGCGCACCGGGGTGTAGTCATGGCTCGGCTGGTCGTCGTACGGGTGGCCCTGTGGAGGTGGTGTGACGATGAACGTCGGGTCGAGGCCGCGCAGGCGCAGCTCCACGGACCCCGGCGCGAGGTCGCGGGTGATCTCGGCCGCGGCCGCCGACAGCGCGTCAAGCAGCGTGAGCCGTAAGGCGGAGGCCCAGCGGCGCGACGAGGCGCTCGGCGAAGTCCCGAGTTTCCTCGTCACCCGCCTCGACCGCGACAGAGAGTTCCTGCCGCAGTTGCTCGACGTACCGCGTGAGGTCCATGGCACCATCGTCGCACCACTATGGCGCCATGCGCAAGCTTTCGAATAGCCGCTCTCCAGAAAACCCTCGCCCGCCGATGCCCGGAGCCCCGTCGCGGAGGTGCGGTGCCCCTGGCTGGTTACCGACCTCGACGCGGCGCCCGCGGGGGTGGTTCCGGGTGGGCACCCGTGGCCGTTCGCGCCTAGCGTGGAAGGAGCGCGGCACTCCGCTCCTGGGGTGTGCCGTCCCGGTCCAGGGGGGCGGGAGGCCGTACCACCATGACCACACACGCTGAGGGCGCTCCCTGCTGGGCGGACGCCATGTTTCCCGACGTCGGGGCGGCCAAGGACTTCTACGGCGAGCTGTTCGGCTGGACGTTCGCGGAGGGGGCGGTCGAGTTCGGCGGCTACACGCAGGCGTTCAAGGACGGCAAGGCCGTCGCGGCGGTGGTTCCGCAGATGCCCGGCATGGCGGGGCAGCCGCCCGCGTGGAACCTGTACTTCGCGACGCCGGACATCGCCGCCACCGCCGCCAAGGTCCGTGACAACGGCGGCACCACCGTGATGGAGCCGATGGCGGTGGGCGACTTCGGCTCTATGCTCACCGCCCAGGATCCGAGCGGCGTGTACTTCAGCGCCTGGCAGCCGAACACGCACCATGGTTTCGAGCTGATGGGCGCGTCGGGCGCGTTCTGCTGGGCGGAGGTGACCACGCGGGACGCCGACAAGGCGGACGCCTTCTTCCCCTCGGTGTTCCCCTACGAGGTCAAGCGGATGGAGGACGAGCAGATCGACTTCCACGTGTGGCAGCTGGGCGGCCAGCCGGTGGCGGGCCGCCTGAAGATGACGGCGGACTCCCCGGCCGAGGTGCCGCCGTACGTCAACGTGTACTTCGGTGTCGACGACTGCGACGCGGCGGTGGAGACGGTGCGGCGGAGCGGCGGGGCGCTGCACTTCGGCCCGATGTCCTCGCCCTTCGGCCGGTTCGCCACCGTGGGTGATCCGCAGGGTGCCGCGTTCTCCGTCATCGACCTGTCGACGACGGAAGGGGAGATGCCGAGCCTGAGCTGAGGCGCGCGGCGCCGACGGCCCGAGGGCACCTCGCGGGCGGGCCGCGCCCGCGGAGACACACGAAAGGCCGCTCTCGCGTTTCGCGAAAGCGGCCTTCGACCCGCTAAGAAGCTGGTCGGGACGACAGGATTTGAACCTGCGACCCCTTGACCCCCAGTCAAGTGCGCTACCAAGCTGCGCCACGTCCCGTTGCCCGTATGACCTGGGGTTTCCCCTGGCCGAACGCGCACCGAAACAATACCGCACTCCGGCCGGTGATCGCTCCCGCCTTTCCGCGCTTGACTTCAACCGCGCTTGAGGTTGCAGGCTCACTGCCATGACGACGACAACGGAGCGCGTCTCCACGTACGCGGATCTGCCCGGCCTGATGGCTCTGATGACGGGCGACGAGAAGCACGGCCCGGCGGCGACGTCCACGCTGGACGCGCTGTGGGTGCTCTACGACCGTGTGCTGCGGGTCACACCCGAGCGGATGGACGCCCCGGAGCGGGACCGGTTCCTGCTCTCCAAGGGGCACGGGCCGATGGCGTACTACGCCGTCCTCGCCGCCAAGGGCCTCGTGCCCGTGGACTGGCTGGAGACGTTCGGGGCGTATGAATCGCCGCTCGGCCATCACCCGGACCGGGTGCTCGTCCCTGGCGTGGAGATCGGCAGCGGCTCGCTCGGGCACGGCCTTCCGCTCGCGGTCGGCACGGCGCTCGGCCTGAAGGCGCGCGGGCTCACCGACCCTGCCGTGTGGGTGCTCGTGGGGGACGCCGAGCTGGACGAGGGCAGCAACCACGAGGCGATCGCCTACGCCGGTCCCGCGGGCCTGGAGCGGCTGCACGCCCTGGTGATCGACAACGCCTCGGCGTCGTACGCGCGGCCCGGCGGCATCGCCGCGCGCTTCGAGGCGGCGGGCTGGTCGGCGGTCACCGTCGACGGGCGCGACCACGAGGCGCTGTACGCGGCGTTCACGGCGCCGCACGCCGGGCGGCCGCACGTGGTCGTCGCGCGCGTCGAGTCCAAGGAGTACGAGGGCGAACCCGAGTCCGCCTGACGCGCTCCCTCCCCCTCCCCCCTGGCCTCGCCTCCCCTCTCCCGCCCTCCTCCCCTCTCTCCCGGAAGGACCCCCCTCATGGACACCATGCGTGACCGCTTCGCCCCCGTCATGGCGCGGCTGCTCGACGAGGATTCGCGTGTCGCCGTCGTCCTCGCCGAGATCGGCAAGGACGCCTTCAAGGAGGCGGCGCACGCGCACCCGGACCGGGTGATCAACGTCGGAATCCGGGAGCAGCTGCTCGTGGGCGCCGGGGCCGGTCTCGCCCTCGCGGGGCTGAGGCCGGTGGTGCACACCTTCTGCGAGCTTCCTCGTGGAGCGGCCCTTCGAGCAGATCAAGCTGGACTTCGGGCACCAGGGCGTGGGCGGGGTCCTGGTGAGCGCGGCGGCGTCGTTCGACTGGCCCGAGGGCGGCTTCACGCACATGGCGCCGGGCGACGTCGGCGTCCTCGACACCCTCGACGGCTGGACGGTGCACGTGCCGGGCCACCCGGACGAGGCCGAGGCGCTGCTGCGGCACGCGGTCGGGGCGGGCGAGGCCAAGGACGACAAGGTGTACGTCCGTCTTTCGGTGCAGGCCAACGCGGCGCCGATGGCCGTGGACGGGGAGCGCTTCCTCACCGTGCGCGAGGGGCGGGGCGGTGTCGTGGTCGCCGTCGGGCCGATGCTCGACCACGTCCTCGCGGCGACCGAGGGGCTCGATGTGACCGTGCTGTACGCGACGACGGTGCGGCCCTTCGACGGCGCCGCCCTGCGCCGGGCGACGGGGGCCGCGGACGCCGCCGACGTGGTGCTCGTCGAGCCGTACCTGGCCGGTACGTCGACGGCGTCAGCGAACGACGCGCTCGCCGACGTGCCGCACCGCGTGCTCGGCCTCGGCGTGGGGCGCGCGGAGCTGCGCCGCTACGGAACGATCGACGAGCACCTGCGGGCCCACGGCCTGGACCCCGCGTCGCTGCGCGAGCGGATCGGCGGCTTCCTGGGCGAGCGGGTGCACGCGTCGGCGGGGCGGTAGGCCGAGGAGCCCCGCGCGTGGGCGGGCGGTGGCTCCGCTCCGGCTCGCTGGGACCGGGCTGCCGCACGCCGGGGGGCGGGGCGGGACGGGGTTGCCTGGGCGAGGGTGGGCTGCCGCTGGCCGTCGAGGGCTGTTGCGGGTCGGGGCATCCACTGGTGCCGTGCGCACCGCGCGAGGAGCCGTGTCGGCGCAGCTGCGCGGCACGGCAGGCGGCAGGCGGCAGGCGGCGCGAGCCAAGGCCGCCTTGGCGGGCGGCGCAGGCGCGGTCCGGCGGGGGCTAGGGCTATGGGCGTGGGGACCGCCGGGGGCGGCCACGGCGCAGGGCCCAGCCGCGGCGCGGGCCTGACGCGCGGACCGGCCACCTCGCAGGGCCAGTCGCAACTCGGGGCCCAGCCGGGGCGCGGCTGTGGCAGGGGGGCCGACCACGACGCAGCGCCCCACCACAGCTCGGGGCCCAGCCGCAGCGCAGTCGCGACGCGGAGACCGCTCCGGCCCAGCGCCCCGCCACGGCGCCGGGCTCGGCCGGAGGGCACGGACCGGCTGGCGCCGTCGTTAGGCGTGGTCCGCCGTGTGGGGGTGGCCGCCGGGGTCGGGGGGCGTGTGCCGCGGTCGTGGTGGGTGGCCGCCCCCGGCCGCCGGGGGCGTGTCCGCGCGTACCAGGCCCCGGATCGCGGGCACCGCGAGCAGCCCGGCGCACACGGCGAGGGCCGCCCCGGCGCTGATGAGCAGCACGCGCTCGGCGCCGAGGGCGGCGGCGGCCGGGCCCGCGAGGGCCTGGCCGACGGGGAGCATCGCGAGGGAGCCCGCGACGTCATAGGCGTGGATGCGGTTGAGGACGTCCGGCGGCACCTGAGTCTGCACGGTCGTCGCCCACATCACGGCCCAGAACGACGTCCCCGCGCCCGCGACGGCCGCGCCCGCCGCCATCGCCGGGACGCCGAGCCCCGCGCCGACGGCGGCCGGGAACGCGCTGAACCCGATGAGGGCGAAGGCACCGGCGCGCAGCATGCGGTGCGGCCGCAGCCGCAGCGCGACCAGGCCGCCGACCACCGTGCCCGCGCCGAGGGCCGAGTTGACCAGGCCGTACGCGCCCGATCCATGGCCGTCGACGACGGTGACGGCGACGAGCGGCGTCAGCGGCCCCGTCACCGTGATCATCAGGACGCACCAGATGGCGATGACGCCCCACAGCCAGGCGCGGGCCCTGAACTCCCGCCAGCCGGTGACGAGATCGGCCCGGAACCCGGCACTCAGCGCGCGCTGGCCGGGCGGGGCGGCGGGCATCCTGAGCAGCAGCAGGCACAGACCGCTGACGGCGTACGTCCCCGCGTGCGCGGCGAAGACGGCGCCGGGCGACGCGACGCCGACCAGGGCCCCGGCGACGGCGGGACCCGCGAGCTGGGCGGCGGACTCCGCGACGCGGATGGCGCCGTTGGCCTGCTGCACGTCCGCCGCGAGCCGCGGCACCGTGCTGGCGACGCCGGGCTGGAAGAGCGCCGCGGCGGCGCCGTTGACCGCGCCGATCACACACAGCTGCCAGAGCACGACGTGGCCGGTGAAGAAGAACACGGCGGTCAGGGCCTGGGTCACCAGGCGGACGGCGTCCGCGCCGATCATCAGGAGGCGGGGGCTGACCCGGTCGGCGACGACCCCGCCGAAGACGACGAGGCCCGCGAAGCAGGCGGCGGTCGCGGCCATGGCGAGGCCCACGGCCCCCGCGCCGTACCCATGGCGCAGCATGCCGACGGCCAGCGCCACGGGCAGCATGGTGTCGCCGAGCTTGGCGAAGGACCGCGCGGTGAAGAACAGGCCGAAGTCACGCGTCCACAGGCCGCCCGCCTCGCCCGACACCGCTGGCATACCCCGCCCCTCCGCTGGCCCCGCCGACACGACCGCTGGATCATGCCACGGGGCGCGGGCGGCGCCCAGGGGTTTTACTCCGGGTCCACCACGCCCAACTCCGGGTGGGCCTCGATGAGTCCGGGGGTGGCGGCCTGGCGCCAGGAGTCGGCCAGGATGTCCCCGAGCTCCTCCTTGTCCAGGGATCTGAGGCGCACCCGCACCCAGGCGAAGCTCGCCTCGTGGTCGGCGATCCAGAACTTGTCCGGCTCGGCGAGCACCAGTTCGTCGCGCTCCAGCTTCGGGCAGCGCACGGCGATGGACGTCTCGTCCTCGGGCAGCGTGGCGAACATCTTGCCCGCGACCCGGAAGGTCGGCATGCTCCAGGCGATCTTCTCGGTGGTGTCGGGCAGGGCGAGGGCGGTGCGGCGTACGTCGTCGGCGTTGACCATGGAAAAACGGTATCCAAGCCCACTGACAACCACCCGCCGGGTCACGCCCCGGTCAGCCCGCCCCAGTCAGCCCACGTGCCGGTCGAGCCACCCGGTGAGGTCCGCCTGGACCTCGTCGCGGTTGGTCTCGTTGAGGATCTCGTGCCGGGCGCCCTCGTAGCCCCTCCAGGTGAGGTCGCGGACGCCCGCGTAGCGGAGGTCCTCCAGGAGTTCGTACACGAGCGTCATCCGCTGGTTGCAGGGGTCCTCGGTGCCCGCGACGACGTGGACGGGCAGGTCGGCGGGGATGCGGGCCAGCTGCCGCGGGTCGTTGACCTTGCGGACCGCGCGCATCCAGTCCAGGGACAGGCCCGCTGAGAACGGGAAGCCGCAGCGCGCGTCGGCGGCGTAGGCGTCCACCTCCGCCTCGTCGCGGGAGAGCCACTCGAAGCCGGTGCGGTGCGGATAGGGGGCGTTGAAGGACGCGAACAGGCGCGGCACGAACGACGAGCGGGCCGCCGCGCCCCCCGCGGCGACCTCGCCCTCCAGGCGGGCGAGCGCGGCGTCGACCTCGGCGCCCGGCAGCGAACGGAACGTGCCGCACAGGATCAGGCCCGCGAGCCCGTCCGCGTACTCCTGGGCGTGGTCCCGCGCGAGCATCGAGCCGAGGCTGTGGCCGAACAGGACCAGCGGAACGCCGGGGTGCGCGGCGCGCGCCCGGTCGCCGACGGCCCTGACGTCGTCGACGATCGCCCGCCAGCCGTCGGCGGGGCCGCCGCCGTCCGCGCCGCGCGCCACGCCGTAGCCGCCGGTGGCCGCCGCCGTGGCGCCGTGCCCGCGGTGGTCGGAGGCGACGACGCCGTAGCCGTGGGCGGCGAGGTGGCGGGCGAACCGGTCGTAGCGCAGGGCGTGTTCGGCGGCGCCGTGCGCGATCTGCACGAGGGCGCGGGGCCCGCCGTCCGGCATCCAGGTGTAGGTGGCGACGGCGACGCCGTCCGGGGCGGTCAGCGGCCTGGCCGGTGTACGTGACCGGGGTTCCGTTCACGGCGTCATGGTCCGGCATGGGGTGTCCCTCTGTGCGGTCGCGGGCTCGGCTGTCCTGGCGAACCCTCCCCCGCCCGGGGCCGCCCAACCCCGCCCGTCCGGATCACGGTCGGATGAGGTGTCAGAGGGCGAGCCGGAGGCCCGTCGCGCCGAACTCGGCCTCCAGGAGCTTGTTGAAGACGAGGAAGGCGGAGTAGTCGTTGGCGACGTGGACGGCGAGGGTGTGGCCGCCGTCGGGGGTTCCGGCGACGAGGGTGTGGGTGCCCACGCCCGCGCCGGTCGCACAGCGCAGCGTGCGGCCGTCGGACAGGGTGAGCTCGAAGACGCCGAGGCCGTAGCCGGTGTGGGCCAGCCAGTGGGCGCCCTCGGTGGACACGGTGGTCCACATGTCGCGGTGCTGGGTGTGCGGCAGCAGGCTCCCGGTGAGCAGCGCGTTGAAGAACACGATCAGCTCGTCCAGCGGCGCCACCACGTTGGCCGCGCCCCACGCGACGGACGTGTTGACCTCGGTGGTGTCCAGGGGCGGGACCTTCGGGTCCTCAAGGAGGGAGGGCCAGTTGTCCCGCGTGACCTCGTCGGGGCTCACGCCCTCCCTGAAGAACAGCTTCGAGTACAGCCGGGGGTGGCGGCCGCGGTAGCCGGTCTCGGCGCGGTGCCGCACGAAGGTGCTGGTCAGGCCGAGCGGCTGGACGACGGCCCGGTCGACCTCGGACTCCAGGCTGTTGCCGGTGACGGCCTCCACGATCGCGGCGGCGAACGCGAAGCCGCCGTTGGAGTACCGGAACTCCTCGCCCGGCAGGGACGCGGGCGGCTGCGACAGGGCGGCCCGCAGCACCTCCTCGGGCTGCCACACGTCGTAGCGGTGCCGCAGGAACGCGGAGCGCACGGCGTAGCGGCGCTGGGCCTCCAGGGCCAGGTCCGTGGAGCACAGGCCGCTGGTGTGCGACAGCAGCTGCCGGATGGTGACCTTGGAGCCGTCGTGGCCGTTCTCCGCCATCGCGCCCGGCAGCCACTGGTCCACGGTGTCGTCGACGCTCAGCCGCCCCTCGGCGGCGAGCCGCAGCACGGTGGCGGCGGTGTACGCCTGGGCGATGCCGCCGATGTGCAGCTGCTCGCCGGGGACGCGCACGGCGCCCGCCGTGGCGTCGGCGAGGCCCGCGCAGTCGAACCAGGTGCCGTCGCCGTCCTGGATCTGGACGGCGACGCTGGGGGCGCCGGCGTCGCTCACCGCCCAGTCGAGGATCTCGCACACGGCGTCGCGCTTGGGGGTCGCGAAGTAGGCCAAGGCCGTTCCTTCCACAGGGCGACCGCCCGGCCGGCGAGGGCCGGGCGATCACCGGTCGTCCGTTCGACCCCACGGTGCGCGCGGGTGATGACAACCGCCTTACACGTCGCTGACACGGGACGGGGCGCGTATCAGCGGACCTGCGGACGCCGGGTCAGGACGGGGCGCTCAGGGCGTCCAGGCGGGCGAAGGCGTCGGTGCGCGACAGCCTCGCGCCCTCGCGGTACGCCGTCGCGTAGGCGGGCCCGCCGAGCTCCCGGGTGATGTCGGTGACCAGGGCGCGCAGCTCCGGGTCGCCCTCGTCGAAGGCGCCGCGCAGGGCCTCGCTCATGCCGAGCGCGGTCGCCGCGCCGCGCGGGTCGCCTTCGAGGAAACGCAGCCGGGCCAGCTGCTCGGCGACCGGGGCGAGCTCGCCGGTGGTCTGGGCCCCTTTGACCACCGCGGGCAGCAGCTCGCGGGCGCCCTCGACGTCCCCGGCCGCCAGGCTGAGGGCCATGTGGGGCGCGGAGAGCCAGTTCTGCGGCTCCGCGTACCCGTGTCGGTGCACGACCTCGTCCATCTGCTCGCGCACCCGCTGGGCCTGGGCGAGGTCGCCCGCACGGCGGTGGATCTCGACGCGGCCCCGCAGCACCGCGAGCTCCATGAGCCAGTGGCCGCGCACCCTCATCAGCTGTTCGGCCCGGTCGGCGTCGCGGGCGCCGCCGTGCGCGTCCCCGGCGCGCGTCCGCTCGACGGCCAGCACCATCAGGCCGATGACCTCGTCCTGCGTGCCGAGCCCCGCGACGAGCCCGAGGCCACGCCGCAGCGTCGCGATGGCCGTGCCGTGCTCGCCCTTGACGGAGTGGGCCCGGGACACCAGGAGCAGCGAGACCGCCGCCCACCGCCGGTCGCCGATCTCGGTGAACTCGCTGGCGGCGCGGGCGGTCATGCGCATGTGCGCCGCCCACTCGCCGCGGCTTCCGGCGAGCGCGCCCTCAAGGAGGGACATATGGGCGCGTGCCCAGGGGTCCGGCAGGCGGCGCACCCGGGCCATCTGGGCCTCGACCAGGTCGTCGAGGCCCATGTTGTGCGCGGTGTGCAAGGCGATCGTCAGGAGCAGCGGATACCGCTCCATCGCGCCGGTGTCCACGCACTCGGCGATCAGGGCGCGCACCTCGTCGGGGTCGGTGGTCGGGGCGCCGGCGCCGACCAGCGCGTCGATCGCGGTGAACGCGGCCCGCGCGGGTGCGGGCAGCTCGTCCCCGAGCGCGATCGCCTGGCTCACGAACGATTTCGTACGGGCGTCGTAGCGCACCTGGGCCCAGTACGGGTACAGCAGGCCGAGCAGCCGTGCCACGGCGTCCCCGTCCCGGTCGTCGAGCGCGAACCGCAGCGCGAACACCAGGTTGTCGTACTCGACTTCGAGGAGGAGGAGCGACGACACCTGCCCGTGGGAGCGCAGCAGCGGGTCGTGCTCGGCGGCCAGCTCGGCGAAGGCGCGGACGAAGCAGGCCCGGACGCTCTCCCGTTCGCCCGCCCGCGCCAGTTCCTCGGCGGCGAACGCGCGGATGCTCTCCAGCATCCGGTATCCCTCACCGCTCTGCTCCACGAGCGACTTGTCGACGAGGGAGCCGAGGACGTAGACGACGTCACCGGGAACGAGCTGCCGTTCGTCGGCGCAGACCGCCTCGATCACATCGACGCCGCTGGCGGCGGGGAAGGCCGCGAGCCGCCGCGCGAGGACCCGCTCGCGCTCGGTCAGAAGGTCCCAGCTCCACTCGAACACCGCGCTCAGGGTGCGCTGTCGGGGCTGCGCGTCGCGATTGCCCGTGGAAAGCAGCCGGAACCGGTCGTCGAGCCGCCGGGCGATCTGGCCGATGGTCATCGTACGCAGCCGCGCGGCCGCCAGTTCCAGGGCGAGCGGCAGCCCGTCGAGGCGGCGCACGACATCCACGACCGCGTCGGCGGTGGCCGCTTCGAGCGCGAAGCCGGGCCGGACGACCGCCGCGCGGTCCAGGAAGAGGCGTACGGCGGGCGCTTCGGCGGCGGTGGCGGGTGCCGTGCCGCTCGCCGGGACGTGCAGCGGGCCGATGCGGCACACCGCCTCGCCCATGACCTCCAGCGACTCCCGGCTGGTGGCGAGGACGGTCAGCCGCGGCCGCGCCTGGAGCAGCTGCCGCGCGGCCCGCGCCGCTTCGGCGACGACGTGTTCGCAGTTGTCGAGGACGACCACGGACTCGCCCCCGCCGAGCAGTTCGGCGACGCGGTCAAGGGGCTCGCCCTGCCCGCCGTCCCCGGCCTGCGCGGTGCCCGAGCCGATGGCACCGAGGATCGCCGCGTCCACCTCCTGCGGGCTCTCCACGCCGGCCAGCGGGACCAGCCACAGCCTGCCGTCGCGGTAGGCCGGGTGCCGGGACGCCGCCTCGACCACGAGGCGGGTCTTGCCGACGCCGCCGGGGCCGACCACGGTCACCAGGCGGGCGCTCCCCATCAGTTCGGCGAGCAGCTTGAGCTCCTCGTCGCGGCCCACGAACGACGTCAGGGGCTCCGGCAGCCGGCCGGGCACGGGTTCGGTGCGCGGCACCGGCCGGTCCACCTCGCCGCGCAGCACCGCGACATGGGTGCGGCGCAGTTCGGCGGAGGGGCCGACGCCGAGCTCGGCGGCGAGCCTGCACCGGATGTCCTCGTAGGCGGCGAGCGCGTCCGACTGGCGGCCCGTCGCGGACAGGGCGCGCATGCGCAGCGCGGCCGGGCGCTCCCGCAGCGGGTGGTCCGCGCAGACCTCCTCCAGGTCGGGCAGCGCCTCGGCGTGCCGGCCCAGGCGCAGTTCCGCGTCGAGCCGGTCCTCGTGGGCCACGGCCCGCAGTTCTTCCAGGCGCGCCCCCGCGGCCTCCGCGAACGGGGCGGCCGACACGTCGGCGAACGCGTCGCCGTGCCACAGCGCGAGCGCGTCCCCGAGCGTCGCCGCCGCCCGCTCGGCGTCGCCCGTCTTCAGCTCGCGCCTGCCGCGCGCGGCGAGGGCCTCGAACCGGTGCGCGTCCACGCGGTCGGCCGGGAGCGCGAGGCGGTATCCCACGGGCAGCGACTCGATCACGCCGGACTCCGGCAGGGCCCGCCGCAGCCGGTGCACCAGCGCGTGCAGCGTGTTGGTGTTGCCCACCGGGGACTCGGCGCCCCAGATGCCCTCGATGAGCGCCTCGGACGACACGGCCTTGCCCACGGACAGCGCGAGCCGGGCCAGGAGCATCCGCAGCCGGGCGCCCGAGACCTCGACGAGCACACCGTCGTCACCGAACACCTGCACCGGACCCAGCACTTCTATTCGCATCCCCATCGGACCTTCATACGTCATCCCCCGTCCGGCCGCCCAGGCGGTTTCCCTCATGGTTCGCGGGATCGGCCACGAGGAGTCCACGCAAGCTCGAGCCGCGGCACGGTCCGCCCGCAGGCACCGCACAGCTGGTTCGTGACGGGCGCCTGCGTGCCCCTGGCACACTGTCCGCATGATCGTCCGACTGGCACAGGAGAGCGACTTCCCCGGCTTCCTCCGTCTCGCCGCGCAGGTGGAGCACTGGTTCGGCCCGATGGTCGAGGAGCCCGGCTTCCACGCGGCGGTGCGCGAGCACCTCCACCGGTCCGCCGCGCTCGTCGCGACCGGCGCGGGCCCTGACCTGCTCGGCGGACTGCTGTTCGGCGAGGAGGCGGAGGTGGCCCACGTGCACTGGCTCGTCGTGTCGCGGGGGGCACGCGGGCAGGGCGTGGGGCAGGCCCTCATGGCGGAGGCGACCCGCAGGCTCCTGCCGGGCCCCGGCACCCTTGAGGTGATCACGTTCGGGGCCGACCACCCGGGCGCGGTCACCAGCGGCGCCCGCGCCTTCTACGAGGGCCTCGGCTTCACGCCCGCCGAAGCCGCTGCCCCGGGCCCGGAGGGCGGCTCACGACAGGTCTACCGGCGTACCGTCGGGTGACGGCCTCTCAGCCGTACGCTCCCGCCGCCCCCAGCAGCCGTCTGATCCGCCCCGTCGCCGCGCGGAACTCGGCGGCGAGCGTGGCCGCGTACGCCCGCTGCCGGGGCAGGCCGACCTCGATCACCTCCGTCACCGTGCCCGGGCGCGGGCTCATCACGACGACGCGGTCGGCCAGGTACACGGCCTCCGGGATCGAGTGGGTGACCAGGAGCACCGTCGTGCCGGTCTCGCGCCAGATCCGGTGCAGCTCCACGTTCATCTGCTCGCGCGTGAGCGCGTCGAGGGCGCCGAACGGCTCGCCCATGAGCAGCGCCGGCGGCTCGTGCAGCAGCGCCCGGCACAGCGCGACCCGCTGCCGCATGCCGCCCGACAGCTCGTGCGGATAGGCGTCCTCGAAGCCGTCGAGTCCGGCCATCCGGATCAGTTCGTCGGCACGCGCGCGTGCCGACGCGGCGGGCAGGCCGCGCATCTCCGTCTGGAGCAGGATGTCGCGGCGGGCCGAGCGCCAGTCGAGGAGGGCGGCGCGCTGGAAGACGAAGCCGATGTCGCGGCGCGGCCCGCGCACTGGCTCACCGCCGAGCGCCACCTCCCCCGCCGTCGGCGCGAGCAGCCCGGCGACCAGCTTGAGCAGGGTCGACTTGCCGCAGCCCGACGGGCCGACGAGCGCGACGAATTCACCCGCGCCCACGGCGAGCGACGCCTCGCGCAGGGCGGTGACGTCCCTCTTCTTCGTACGGAAGCGGACGGCGACGTCGGTGAGACGCACGGCGGGGGCGGGGCCGGACCCGGGGCCGTGGCCCTGCGCGGGGCCCGGCTCACCGTCGGCCGCCGTGTGCGGTGCCGTCTCGTTCACGGCGCTCATCCCTTGGTCCCGGTGGCCGCGTCCCCGTAGTCGGCGACCGGCTTCGGGCTCTTCACGAGGCCCGCCTCGGCGAAGACGTCGATGGTCTCCTGCCAGTCGACCTCCGTGTTGACGCCCGGCGCCTTGCCGCGCGTGGCGTCGGTGTGCAGCAGTGCGAGCGTGGTCCGGAACTGCTCCGCGAGCACGCCGGGGGGCGGCAGTTGCCCGGAGGCGCCCGCCATCGCCTCGACGGCGGCCTTCGGTGCCTTCAGGAATCCGGGCGGCCGGGCACCCCCGGCGGCCCGGCGGCCCGCACGGGCGCTATCCGTCCGCGGCCTCGCCAAGGGCGCCGAGCACCGGGGCGATCAGCGGATGCTCCTCGGCCCCGCAGCGGCACGGCCGCGAACACCCGTCGCGTGGGCGCGATCCCGTCGACGGGCCGGATCGCCACGTCCGCCACGTCTATGCCGCGCAGCGCGGACCGGGGGACGAGGGCCACTCCGGCCCCCGCGGAGGCCAGCGCGACGACCGCGCGGAAGTCATCCGACGTATGTTCGAGGACCGGCTGGAAACCGGCCTGCTCGCAGGCGAGGACCACCACGTCGTGGCAGGGGTTGCCGGGGAAGGGACCGATCCACGCGTCCTTGGCGAGGCCGCCGAGCGGGACCCGGCCGAGACCCGCCAGCGGATGGGCCACGGGCAGCACCGCGTCGAAGGGCTCGGCGTAGAGCGGAACCCGCGTCAGGCGGGGGTCGTCGACGCCCGGCGCGCCCCGGTACTCGACGGCGACGGCGACGTCCACCTGCCGGTCGAGCACCATCGGCAGGCTCGCGTCGCCCTCGGCGTCCTGGACCCGGACGCGGATGCCGGGCGCGGTCTCGGCCAGACGGGTCGAGGGCGGGGGCGACGACCAGGCCGATGCCGGTGGCGAACGACGCCAGCGTCACCGTGCCCGCCGCGCCCGAGCTGTACGCGGCCAGCTCGGCCTCGGCCCGCTCCAGCTGCGCCAGTACGGCGTTCGTGTGCGCGAGCAGGATCTCGCCCGCCGGGGTGAGCCGCACGCCGCGCGCCGAGCGGTCCACCAGGCGGTGGCCCGTCTCCTGCTCAAGCGCGGTGAGCTGCTGGGAGACGGCGGACGGAGTGAGGTACAGGGCGGCCGCGGCGGCGGTCACCGTGCGGTGGTCGGCTACCGCGCGCAGGATGTGCAGCCGCCGGGCTTCGATCATGCCCGCCATTCTCCCACCGTGTGGCCGCGGGCCCCGCTCCGGCACCACCCCGCACCCCTGGACGCGCTTTTCCTCCCACCCACCCGCCCTTACACCTGCGGCTGCCACCGCACCCCCCCGACCTAGCGGCTCGCGGGTGGGTGGGAAAGACAGCCTGCGCAGGCGCGGGGAACACCCGCGCAAGCGCGGTGGTGCGGCCGTCCGGCGGCACTTCAAGCCCGTCCGGCGTTTGAGGACAAGCGCGCAGCGCGGGTATGTCAGCCCGTCCGGCGTTTGAGGACGAGGCGCGGAGCGCCGATGTCGGTGAGCGGGGGAACGGGGGCAGCCGCACCCGGAGCGGGAAGGGGCGGGCCTGGGGCGCCCCGCGAGGGCCTCAGGCCGCGGACAGCTCCGCCCGCGCCCCCACAAACGCCTCCACAGCCCGGTCGACATCCTCCGTGGAGTGCGCCGCGGACAACTGCACCCGAATCCGAGCCTGCCCCTGCGGCACCACGGGGTACGAGAAGCCGATCACATACACACCCCGCTCCAGGAGCAGCTCGGCCATGCGCCCGGCCACCGCCGCGTCCCCGATCATGACGGGCGCGATCGCATGGTCCCCGGGCAGCACGTCGAAGCCCTCCTCGGTCATCCGGGACCGGAACAGCGCGGTGTTGGCCGCGAGCCGCTCCCGCAGGTCCCCGGCCGACTCAAGGAGGTCGATGACCTTCAGGGACGCCGCCGCGATCACCGGCGCGAGGGTGTTGGAGAACAGGTAGGGGCGCGACCGCTGGCGCAGCAGGGCGACGATCTCGGCGCGCGCGGCGACATAGCCGCCGGAGGCGCCGCCGAGGGCCTTGCCGAGGGTGCCGGTGATGATGTCGACGCGGTCCATGACGCCGTGCAGCTCGGGCGTGCCGCGCCCGCCGGGGCCGACGAAGCCGACGGCGTGCGAGTCGTCGACCATGACCATGGCGTCGTACCGCTCGGCGAGGTCGCAGATCTCCGCCAGCGGCGCGACGTAGCCGTCCATGGAGAAGACGCCGTCGGTGACGATCAGCTTGCGCCGGGCGCCGCCCTCGGTGGCCTCCTTGAGCTGCTTCTCCAGGTCGGCCATGTCGCGGTTGGCGTAGCGGAAGCGGCGGGCCTTGGACAGGCGGATGCCGTCGATGATGGAGGCGTGGTTGAGGGCGTCGGAGACGACCGCGTCCTCGGGGCCGAGCAGGGTCTCGAAGACACCGCCGTTGGCGTCGAAGCAGGAGGAGTAGAGGATCGTGTCCTCCTGGCCGAGGAAGGAGGAGAGGCGGGCCTCCAGCTCCTTGTGGACCTCCTGGGTGCCGCAGATGAAGCGCACGGACGCCATGCCGTAGCCCCAGCGGTCGAGCGCCTCGTGGGCGGCGGCGATCACCTCGGGGTGGTCGGCGAGGCCGAGGTAGTTGTTCGCACAGAAGTTGAGCACCTCGCCGGGGCGGCCCCCGGCGGTGACGGCGACCGTCGCGGACTGCGGCGTGCCGATGACGCGCTCGGGCTTGTGCAGTCCGGCGGCGCGGATCTCGTCGAGGGTGGCGCGCAGGTCGTCGCGTACGGAGTCGAACATCGGTGTCCTTCGCTGGGTCGGATGGGGTGGCGCGCGGCCGTCGGTCAGAGGGTCCAGTCGAGGATGACCTTGCCGCCGCGGCCGCTGGCCGCGTCGTCGAAGGCCGCCTGGAAGTCGCGGTGGCCGTAGCGTCCTGTGACCACGGGCGTGAGGTCCAGGCCGCCTTCGAGGAGCACGGACATCGCGTACCACGTCTCGAACATCTCGCGGCCGTAGATGCCCTTGATGGTGATCATGGAGGTGACGATCCGGGCCCAGTCGACCGCGAACTCCTCGGCCGGCAGGCCGAGCATCGCGATCTTGCCGCCGTGGGTCATGTTGGCGACCATGTCGCGCATCGCGCGCGGGTTGCCGGACATCTCCAGGCCCACGTCGAAGCCCTCGCGCAGGCCGAGTTCGCGCTGTCCGTCGGCGATGGTCGACTCGGCGACGTTCAGGGCGAGGCTGACGCCGATCTTGCGGGCCAGCTGCAGCCGGTCCTCGCTGACGTCGGTGACGACGACGTTGCGGGCGCCCGCGTGCCGGGCGACCGCCGCGGCCATCAGGCCGATCGGCCCGGCGCCGGTGATCAGCACGTCCTCGCCGACGAGCGGGAAGGACAGGGCGGTGTGCACGGCGTTGCCGAACGGGTCGAAGATCGCCGCTATGTCGAGGTCGACCGGCACCCGGTGCACCCACACGTTGGACGCGGGCAGCGCCACGTACTCCGCGAACGCGCCGTCGCGCCCCACCCCGAGCCCCACCGTGGCGCGGCACAGGTGGCGCCGCCCGGCCAGACAGTTGCGGCACTTGCCGCACACCAGATGGCCTTCGCCGCTGACCAGGTCGCCCACCGTGACGTCGGCCACGTCCCTGCCGGTCTCGACGACCTCGCCCACGAACTCGTGGCCGACCACCAGCGGCGCCTGGATCGTCTGCTGCGCCCAGCCGTCCCAGGCCCTGATGTGGAGGTCGGTGCCGCAGATGCCGGTGCGCAGCACCTTGATCAGGACGTCGCCGGGGCCGATGACCGGCTCCGGGACGTCCATCAGGCGGAGGCCGGGCTCCGCTTTCTCCTTGACCAGCGCCTTCACGCGACGGCTCCTGACGTAGGGAAGCTGGGGGGTATGCCTGAAGAATCTTCCGTACCGCGCGCCCCTGGTCCATCGAGGATTTCTTAAGCGCGGCCGCAGCTTTCCTTCAGACCCCAGGCGCACCGGGCTCTCGCGTCAACGCGGGCCCCGTGCGTCTCAGCCGTCCCGTCTAGCGCCGCTGCCCCCGTTCGAAGTACGCGGCGAGCTCCGCGTCCAGCGGCGTCACCTCGCGGGGCCCGCCGCCGTCCCGCAGCGACCGGGTGGCCTGCGCCCCGGCGGCGACGGCCATGCGCGCGGCCACCGGCGAGGTGTCGGTGGGCCCGCCCTCGCGGGCGAAGCGCACGAACTCCCCGATCAGCAGCGGATCCGCCCCGCCGTGCCCGCCCTCGTCCTGGACGCCCGCCACCGGGTGCTCCGCGTCGGCTTCGGGGCGGTGGAGCGAGCGGCGGCTGTTCCAGACGCGGACCGTGGCGCCGGGTCCGTCGCCGAAGTTCTCCAGGCGGCCCGCGTCGCCGATGACCGTGTAGTTGCGCCAGTAGTCGGGGGTGAAGTGGCACTGCTGGTAGGCGGCGAGCACGCCGTTGTCCAGGCGCATGTTGACCAGGGACACGTCCTCCACGTCGATCACCGGGTTGAGGCCGCGCTGGGTGCGCGGCGGCCAGTGGCCGTCCTGGGTGTACCAGTCGTCGGGCTTGGGCTCGCCGGGGGCGCGGCGGTGCGGGATGTCGCCGTAGACCATGAGGTCGCCGAGCGCCTGGACGTGCCGGGTGTAGCCGCCCGCGAGCCAGTGCACGACGTCGAGGTCGTGCGCGGCCTTCTGGAGCAGCAGGCCGGTGGTGCAGCGCCGCTCGGCGTGCCAGTCCTTGAAGTACCAGTCGCCGCCGTACCCCACGAAGTGCCGCACCCAGACCGTCTTGACCTCGCCGATCGCGCCCCGCTCGATGAGGTCCCGCATCAGCCGCACGACCGGCATGTGGCGCATGTTGTGCCCCACGTACAGGCGGGTGCCGGTCTCGTACGCGGTCCGCAGGACGGCGTCGCAGCCCTCGACGGTGACGTCGAGGGGCTTCTCCACGAAGACGGGCTTGCCCGCGCGCAGGGCCGCGCGGGCGAGTGCGGCGTGGGTGTGGTCGGGGGTGAGGACGAGGACGGCGTCGACGTCGTCGGCCTTGACGACCGCGCAGGCGTCGGGGGCCACGCGGGCGGCGGGGAAGTCCTCGGCCGCGCGGGCGCGTGCCGCGCCGTCGGGGTCGGCGAGGGCGGTGACGCGGGAGCCCGCGCCGGGCCGGTGGGCGGTACGGGCGAGCGAGCCGCGCAAGCCGTATCCGAGGACGCCGAGGCGAAGGTCATCGGTCATGGCCTCGCACGGTAGTAATCGCTTACCACCAACGTCAACACACCCGACGCTCCCTCTTCTCCCACCCTTCCCCGCCGCCTCCTCGCCCTCTCCTCGCCCCCTTCTCGCCCTCTCCCTGGCGCCCCTCACGGGCGCCCTCTGGCGTCTCACCGGACACCCTGTCACCAGGACACGCCGAGCTCCCCGTCGGCCTCGCGGCGCCGGATGCGCTCGGTCAGCTCCGCCGCCATCGACTTGATCGTGTCGAGGCCGCTCCTGCCCCAGGGGCGGGGCTCCACGTCCTCCACGCAGACCGTGCCGAGCGCGACGCCCGTACGGTCGATCAGCGGGGCGCCCAGATAGGAGCGGACGCCGAGTTCGTCGACCACCGGGTTCCCCGCGAACCGCGGGTAGTCGCTCACGTCTTCGAGGACCAGCGCCTTGCCCCGCGCCATCACGTGCGGGCAGTAGCCGTGATCCCGCGCCCGGTAGCGCCCGTGCGCCCCGCCGACCGGCGCGTCCGCCCCCTCGCCCGGCGCCGCGCCCTCCTCGTACTCCTCGTCGGCGACCGCCGCAACACCCTCGGGCGCGTGCAGCCCGGCGAAGAACTGGTGTTCCTCGCCCACGAAGTTGACCATGGAGTACGGGGCGTCCATGACCCGCGCGAGCCGGTCCGCGAACGCGTCGAGCGCGGGCTCGGGCCGCTCCCCCAGGTCGAGCTCCCGCAGCCGCCGCACCCGGGCCTGCGCCTCCCTGTCGACCGGGGTCACCAGGAGGCGGCCGGTCGCTTCGTACATCATGTGCGTGCTCCATGGGTCATGTGTGGGCTCCCGATGTGGGCGTGGCGGGCGCGTGGGCGAGCAGGTGGCGGACGAGGGTGAGCAGGGTCTGGATGCCGGAGCTTGAGATCCGCGCGTCGCAGCGCACGACCGGCACCTGCGGGTCGAGGTCGATGGCGGTGCGCACCTCCTCCGGTTCGTAGCGGTGGGCGCCGTCGAACTCGTTGATGGCGACGATGAATCCCATGCCGCGCTGTTCGAAGAAGTCGACGGCGGCGAAGCAGTCCTCAAGGCGGCGGGTGTCGGCGAGCACGACCGCGCCGAGCGCCCCTTCGGAGAGTTCGTCCCACATGAACCAGAAGCGTTCCTGCCCCGGCGTGCCGAACAGGTACAGGACGTGCTTCCGGGTCGAGGGTGATCCGGCCGAAGTCCATGGCGACGGTCGTCGTGGTCTTGTTCTCCACGCCCGACAGGTCGTCGGTGGCCTCGCTGACCGTGGTGAGCAACTCCTCCGTACTCAGCGGCGCGATCTCGCTGACCGCGCCCACGAAGGTGGTCTTGCCGACCCCGAACCCGCCCGCCACGAGGATCTTCAGCGCGGTGGGGAAGGCGTCAGAGCTGTCGTCGTAGTCCATCGAGCACTGCCTCCAACAGGGACCGGTCGGTCGGGTTGTGGTAGAAGTCCGGGGCTCTGGTGGTGATCGCCCCGCAGTCGACGAGGTCGGACAGGAGCACCTTGGTCACCGCCACGGGCAGCTTCAGCTGGGCGGCGATCTCGGCGACGGACGTGGGCGCCTCGCACAGGCCGAGGGCCTGGGCGTGCTCCGGGCCGAGGTAGCCCGCGGGAGTGGTGCCGGTCGCCCTCACCTGGGACAGCAGGTCGAGCCGCGCGGTCGGTCTGGTGCGCCCGTCGCTGACCGTGTACGGGCGGATCAGACGCCCGGCGGCGTCGTCGAGCCATGGCCCGTCGTGCGGGGCCGCCACGCTCAGCGCCTCATCGACGCGGGCTCACCGGCGGGCTGCCGCGGGGCTGTCACCAGGTACGGGCGGACGCTCTTGACGAGCATCGCCATCTCGTACCCGAGCACGGCGGCGTCCGCGTCCCGCCCGGCGAGCACGGCGAGACAGGTGCCGGAGCCCGCGGTGGAGACGAAGAGCAGCGTGGAGTCGAGCTCCACGACCACCTGGCGCACGTCACCGCCGTCCCCGAAGCGGACGCCCGCGCTGCGCCCCAGGGAGTACAGGCCCGAGGCGAGCGCGGCCATGTGGTCGGCGCTGTCCGGGTCGAGGCCATGGACCGACTTCACGAGTCCGTCGCAGGAGAGCAGGACGGCGCTGTGGGTGTGCGGCACGCGCTGCACGAGGCCGCTCATCAGCCAGTCGAGATCGGATACCTGGCCGGTCGGCACATCGCTCGCCATGGTGGATCGACTCCTTGAAAGGTACGGGTTCGAGAGGGTCCCGAGGTCTGCCGGGCAGCCGGGGTGGGGGGTGGTGCGGGTCAGCCGCCCTGGTCGCTGAGGTCGCTCAGGTCCCTGGGGGCGGCCCTGTCGCCGGGGCCCGGGGGCACTCCGACCGCGTGCTCGGCACTGGACTCCCGTGCCTGCGCCGCCTGGGCGAGCCCGATGCCCCGCTGGAACGCGGCCATCAGGCCGGGGTCGTGGCCGACGGGCTGGTCCTCGTCCACGCGCGGGGCGCGGGCGTCGCGCAGCTGGGGCGCGAGGTGTTCCTGGGCGCGGCGCCTCGGCAGCAGGGGTTTGCCGACGCGGCCCCGGACGGCGCCGGTGCCCCGGGGCACCGGCGGCACCGCGGTGTGCTCGGCGGTGGCGTGCCGCTCCTCGGGGCGGATGCCCGGCAGCGCTTCGGCGGGGGTGGGCCGGTCGCCGCGGGCGCCGCGGACGCCGGGAGCGGGGCGGGCGGGGTGGTGCCGTTCGCGTTCGCGGGGGTCCTCGCGGGTCGCGCGGGGCGGGGGGCGGCCCGGTGGGACGGGGCGGGGGCGGAGCTCTGGTACGGCGCGTGGTGCCCGGAGGTGTGCTGCCGGGGCACGGAAGGGGTTGGGGCGGGGGCGGGTTCGCGGCCGGGGCCGCGGGCGGTGGGCGCGTCGTCGTGTTCCGCGCCGAGGAGGCCCTGGGGCACGATGAGCACGGCCTGGACGCCGCCGTAGATGTTGGTCTGCAGGCGCACCGCGATGCCGTGTCTGCGGGCGAGCGCCGCGACCACGAACAGGCCGATGCGGCCGTCCTGGAGGAGGCTCGCGACGTTCACCTGGTCGGGGTCGGCGAGGAGTTGGTTCATCCGGCTCTGCTCGGCGACGGGCATGCCGAGGCCGCGGTCCTCGACCTCGACGGCGAGCCCGGCCGTCACGCGGTTGGCCCGGAGCAGGACTTGGGTGTGCGGCGCGGAGAACACCGTGGCGTTCTCGACGAGTTCGGCGAGCAGGTGGATGACGTCGGCGACGGCGTGGCCGCGCAGGGTGCCGTCGACGGGCGGCACCAGCTTGACCCGTGAGTACTGCTCGACCTCGGCGATGGAGGACCGCAGCACCTCCATCATGGACACGGGCCTGCTCCACTGGCGGCGCGACATGGCGCCGCCGAGCACGGCGAGGTTCTCGGCGTGGCGCCGGATGCGGGTGGCCAGGTGGTCGATGTGGAAGAGGCCCTTGAGGAGTTCGGGGTCCTCCACGGAGTTCTCCAGCTCGTCCAGGAGGGAGATCTCCCGGTGCACGAGCGACTGCAGGCGCCGGGCGAGGTTCACGAAGACCTCGACCTTCTGCTCGCTGCCCGCCTGGCTGGAGAGGCGGGAGGCCCGCACGACGGCGGTGACGGCGCCGTCGTGCGCGCGGGCCAGCTCGTCGGCGAGCAGCCCGAACTCGTCGCCGGGCGGCGCGGTCCTGGCGGCGGCCTCGCGCACCGCCGGGGTGTCGCCGCGGCGCAGCTGCTCGACGAGGGTGCGCAGGTCGGCCTGGCCGCGTGCGGTGGCGCGGCGCAGCGCGGCGATCCGGTCGCGCACGGACCGCGCGGCCCGGTCGGCGGCCACCGCGGCGATCACGATGCCGGTGAGGCCGAGCAGGGCGGCGACGCCGAGCAGCGCGAGGAGCGGCGGCGCGGGCCGGGTCCCGGTGGAGCGGATCATGAAGAGCACGGCGGCGCAGCCGCACAGACCCACGGCGACGGCGGGCAGCACGGCGATCCGCAGCAGCTGCGGGCGTATGCGCGTCTCGGGGGACGGCGGCGCGGCGCGGCCCCCGGACCTGCCGTGCCGCCCGCCCTCGCGGCGGTCTGCGCGTGCTGCCGGTGCGCGAAGGTGAGACATCAGCGTCCTCGGTACGTAGCGGCGGGTGCCGCGGCGGACCGCTGCGGCACCTCGTCGATGGCATCGCGGTGCCGGCCGGCAGGCCGTAGAGGTCATCCCTGCGTCGCCCGACGGCCACACACGGTAGTCGTCAAGACATCGCGGGCGGCGGGCAGTTGACAAAGTCCAGCGGACCGCGTCCCGCTCTGGTATGACGCCTCGCACGGCAGCGCGAAAAGCGTCGTACGCCAGCGCGAACGCCGTCAGTCGGGCGGTACGGGCTTGTGTCGGACGTCCGTTCCCGCCGTGGCGCGGGGGCCGTGGTGGCGGCGGGCGCGGGCGGTCTGGACCTCGGCCGCCCCGGGCCCGCGGTGCGCGGCGACCCTCGTGGGGCGCGCGGCCGGGGCCGCGCCCCCGGGGAACCCCCCGCCGCGCGCGTGGAGTTGACCGGGGCCCCAGGCGGGCGGGACCGGACTCGCGCGCCCCCCTGGTGGGGCCGTCGTCAGCCGACCGGGGCGGCCCGGTGGCCGGAGGCGTCCGGGGCCGGACCCTTGTCGGGCTCGGGCCAGCCGCCCCGCGGCGCGACGGCGATCTCGCGCCACCAGGGGGCGTCGGGCACGGTGTCGGACGCGGGCTCGAAGGGCTCGCCGGGGATGGGCAGCGCGACCGGGGCGCCTTCCGCGCGGGCGGCGGCCAGCGTGCCCTCGCCGGGCTCGGACCAGGCGTGGGGCGCGAGGTTGAACGTGCCCCAGTGGATCGGGAGCAGCACGCCGTGCGGACGCCCGCCCTGGAGGTCGAGGTGGGCGCGCACGCCTTCCTCGGGTTTCATGTGGATGTCGGGCCAGAAGTCCGAGTACGCGCCGATCTGGATCATCGTGGCGTCGAAGGGGCCGTGGGCGGCGCCGATCTCCTTGAAGCCCGGGAAGTAGCCGGTGTCGCCGCTGTGGAACACGCGGTGTTCGGGGCCCGTGACGCACCAGGACGCCCACAGCGTGTGCTGCTGGTTGCGCAGCCCTCGGCCGCAGAAGTGCCGTGCGGGGGTCGCCGTGAGGGTCAGGCCCGCGACGTCCGTGGACTCGTGCCAGTCGAGCTCGCGCAGCCGGTCCGCGGGGCACGCCCCAGTGCTCCAGGTGCGCGCCGACGCCGAGCGGCACCACGAACAGCGTGCCGGTGCCCGCGAGCGCCTTGATGGTGGGCAGGTCGAGGTGGTCGTAGTGGTCGTGGGAGATGACGACCGCGTCGACCGGGCCGAGCGCGGCCAGCGGCACCGGCACGGGGTGCAGCCGCTTGGGCCCGGCGAAGGCGAACGGCGAGCACCGCTCGCCCCACACGGGGTCGAAGAGCACCCGGCGCCCGTCGATCTCGGCGAGGACGCTGGAGTGCCCCATCCAGGTGAGCCGCAGGCCGCTCGCCGGGGGCCTGGCGAGGTCCGCGAGGGTGGTGGCGTGCACCGGCACACGGCCCGTGGGGGCGCGGCGGGCGCGCTCCTCGCGGCGGAAGTAGACCTTCGCGAACTCGAGGGAGGAGCCGGTGGGGCGGGTGCGGGCGCCCACCGGGTTCTGGAACGAGCCGTCCGCGAAGTGCGGCGAGCTGCGGATGCGCGCGAGGCGCGTCACCGGCGGGCTCCGCGCCGAAGGCGTCCGGCACCAGCGAGCGGAGCAGGGGGCTCAGGGACCGGGACACGGCGCACCTCCAGAAACAGGGCTGCTCAGGCCTCCCCATTATGTGCGCCGCCGCTGACATCGACCGCCGGGGCCCCGCGCTCGGGGGCCGGAAAGGGCCGCGTCCGACGGACGCCCGCGACGCTCGGGGCGAGGCCACGTCCGCGCCGTCCACTCTGTGGGCGGCTGGTCCGCCCAGAGGGCGGAACGGGCGGGCACAGCGCCAAGGCCGCCGGGCCACCGCCAACGCCAAAGGACCACCGGCCTACGGGGCCACCTTCAAGGGCTCCTGTGGTGTACTGACCCGCTGACCGACCGTTCAGTAGCTTCGCTGGAGCCCCGCATGCCCGTGCCGCCCGCGCCCTTCCTGTCGCTGACCTGGACCGACCACGTCACCGGACGCCAGGGCTTCCTCGTCGTCGACCGGCTCGTGCGCGGAGTGTGCAGCGGGGGTCTGCGGATGCGGCCGGGCTGCACGCTCCAGGAGGTCACCGGGCTCGCCCGCGGCATGACGATGAAAGAGGCCCTGCACTACGACCCCGAGGCGCGCTACGTCCCGCTCGGCGGCGCCAAGGGCGGCATCGACTGCGATCCGCGGTCCCCGGAGGCGTACGGCGTGCTCGTGCGCTACCTGCGGGCGACGCGCCCCTACATCGAGGCCTGCTGGACCACCGGCGAGGACCTGGGCCTGACTCAGGACCTCGTGGACCGGGCCGCCGCCGACGCGGGCCTGCGCTCCACCGTGCAGGCCGTCTTCCCGCTGCTCGACGACGAGGCGGCCGCGCGGCGGCGGCTCGCGGGCGCCTTCGCCACCGAGGTCGACGGCATCGGCCTGGACGCGCTCGTCGGCGGCTGCGGCGTCGCCGAGTCCGTCCTGACCGCCCTGGACGCGGCGGGCGTCGCGTACGCGGAGACGCGCGTCGCCGTGCAGGGCTTCGGCACCATGGGCGGCGCGACCGCGCGCTTCTTGGCCCGCGCGGGGCTCAGGGTGGTGGCCGTCGCCGACATCAAGGGCACCGTCGCCCACCCCGAAGGACTGGACGTGGAGGCGCTGCTCGCGGCCCGTGACGCGTACGGCACCGTCGACCGCGCGGCCCTGCGCCCCGGCGACCGCGAGCTGGCCGACGACGCCTGGCTCGCCGCCGACGCGGAGGTCCTGGTGCCCGCGGCCGTGTCGTACGCGATCGACGCGCACCAGCAGGCGCGGATCACGGCCCGCTGGATCGCCGAGGCCGCGAACATGCCCGTCACCGCCGATGCGGAGCGGCTCCTGTCCGCGCGCGGCACGACCGTCCTGCCGGACGTCGTCGTGAACTCCGCCACCAACGCCTGGTGGTGGTGGACGCTGTTCGGCGACATCGGCGACGCCGCAGAGCCGGCCGCCGAGGCCTTCGCGTACACGCGCCGCCGCCTGCGCGCCCTGGTCGGCGCGGTCCTCGCGCGCGCGGAGCGCGAGGGCACGACACCCCGTGCCGCGGCCCACGCCCTGGTCGCCGACCGCCTCCCGGAGATCACCGCACGCTTCGGCCGGCTCGCGCCCGCATCCGTCGGCGCCGGTCGCGCCGCCACCCCTGGGTAGGCTGCCCTGCGTGGTGAGAGTGCGGCTGAGCGTGGCGGAGCGGCGGGTGGAGCTGCTGACCGCCACCGTCGAGCAGATCGAGGCGCGGGGCGTGGCCGCCGTGCGCATCGCCGACGTGGCCGCGGCGCTCGGCGTGAGCAACGCGCTCGTGCTCTACCACTTCTCGTCGAAGGACGAGCTGGTCGCCGCCGCGTTCGCGCACGCCGCCGAGGGCGACCTCGCGCATCTGGGCAAGCTCCTGGGCCGCCGTACGTCGGCGGTGCGCCGGCTGCGGGCCGCGGTGCGCTGGTACGCGCCGACGGGGCAGGCCAAGGGCTGGCGGCTGTGGATCGAGGGCTGGTCGTCGGCCGTGCGCGAGCCCGTGCTGCGGTACGGTCACGCGCGACCTCGACCGGCGCTGGAAGGCGGCGCTCGCCGAGGTCATCGCCGAGGGCGTGGCGGCGGGCGAGTTCCGCTGCCCCGACCCCATGGCCGCGGCGCTGCGCCTGACGGCGCTCCTGGACGGCCTCGCCGTCCAGATGACGGCGTACCCGGGCGCCCTGTCGCGCACCCGGGCCCGCACCTGGACGGACGAGGCGCTGGCCCGTGAGCTCGGCCTGTCCCTGGAGCGCCTGCGGGCCTGACCGGGGCCCGGCGCGCGCCCTGCCGTCAGTCCAGCTCGTAGACCGCGACGACCACCACCTGGTCCTCGATCTCCCCGGGCGCGACCGGCACCTGGTCCTTGGTGACGGCCTCCGCGGGCACCGCGAGCGGCCGGGGGCCGCCGCTGTCGCTCTCGCTGAGCGAGACCAGACGGCCCAGGTGGCGGCCGCTGAGGTGGGCGTACTGCTCGGCCTTGGCGCGGGCGTCGTCGTGGGCGGCGGCGCGGGCCTTGCCCCGCAGCTCCCGCTTGTCGGCGATGTCGAAGGCCACCCCGTGGACGCGCCCGGCGTCCCCGGCGGCGTCCATCGCGGCCTGGATGACCCGGCCGGTGTCGTCGAGGGCGCGCACGGTGACCGAGAGCGCCTGGGCCGCGCGGTAGGCGGTCAGCTTGGACTCCCCGCCCTTCTCCTCGTACACGGCCGACAGGGAGAGGCCCTCGGTGCGGACGTCCCGCTCCGCGACGCCCTTCGCGCGCACGGCGTCGATCAGCGCCTTGGCGGCGCGGTTCTGCGCGGCGAGCGCCTTCTGGGCCGTCGGCGCGGTGACCTCGACCCCCAGGGTGATCACGGCCAGGTCCGGGGCGGCGCTCGCGGAGCCCGTTCCGGTGACGGTGACGGTGGCGGGCGCCTGGGCCTTCGCGGCCGCGGCGGGAGCTTCGGCCGCGGTGGCGGGCGCGACGGCGGCGGCGGGCAGGCCGAGCGCGGCGAGTGCGGCCACGGCCGCCGCCAGGGGACGTACGGACACGAGCGGGCTGCGGGGCATGGGCGAGTCCTTCCGGTGTGCCGGTCCGCCCGTGCGGGCGGCCTTCCGCCCCCTTCCGGGGGACGGCCGCCCGCCATCGCAGCACGCGCGCACGCGCGCGCCGGTGCGCCACTCCCGCCCTGTCACCTCACCGGTCCCGCCCTTGCCCGGCGCCGGGGACCGGGCGGCGGCTACAGCGGCATCAGGTCGGGCCGCTTGGCCGCCACGTGGTCGCCCGAGGACTCGCCCCGCAGCCTGCGCCCGATCCACGGCACCAGGTGCTCGCGCGCCCAGTGGATGTCGTCGCGCCGCTCCTCCAGGGCGCCGCGCGGCGGCAGCGGCGGCCACGGCTGGTCCGGGTCGGCGGGCACGTCGAGGCCGAGCACCTGGCCCGCGCGCAGCGCCACGCGCGTGTGGCCGTCGGCCGACAGGTGCAGCCGGTCGTCGTCCCAGGCCCTGCGGTCCTGGACGGACTTCAGGGACCACAGGGTCGAGCACCGGGCAGCCGTAGCGGTCGGCGATCGCGCGGACGTGGCCGTTGTACGTGGCGATCTTGCCGCGCAGATGCTTGAGGAGGGCCACGCCCCGGGTGTCGAAGCCGGTGGTGACCACGACGGTGCCCACGGCCGACGCGAGGTCGGCGACGGCCCGCTCGAAGCGCTCGGCGACGTCGTCGGGGTCGGTGCCGGGGCGGATGATGTCGTTGCCGCCCGCGGCGAACGTCACCAGGTCGGGGGCGAGCTCCTTGGCCCGCGGCACCTGGTCGGCCACGATCTGGTCGAGCAGCTTGCCGCGCACGGCGAGGTTGGCGTAACGGAAGGTGTGCTCCGGCGCCAGGTCGTCGAGGAGCACGGCGAGCCGGTCGGCCCAGCCGACGAAGGTCCCGTCGGGCCCGGGGTCCCCCACGCCCTCGGTGAAGCTGTCGCCGACGGCTGCGTAGGAGGTGAAGTGGGTGGTGGGTGCGTATCTGACGAAAGGTGTCGACTCTGCTGTCACGTCGTCATCTTTCCTGCCACCAAGTGACCTACGCCACCGTAATAAGGGGTTGACGTGGCGTGAGATAAGCCACCGGTCAAGATTGCACCAACCCGGAATACGGTGGTCGAGCCGCCCGCGGTGGTCGCGGTGCCCGTGGGGGCGGCCTCAGGCCGGGGCCCGCCGCAGCCGGAACACCGCCGCGTCCAGGTCCCCGCGCAGCCCCGTGCGCAGCCCGTGGTGGAGCAGGACCGCGCCCCGGTGCACCGCGCCCGTGTCGTGGCACACGTACGCCGCCGAGGGGTCCAGGGCCCGCAGCCGCACCGGCGCGGGCTCCTCGCCGTACTCCTGCGCCCGCAGCCAGGCGAGGACGACGACCTCGTCCCCGCGGACGTAACTCACCGCGCTGAGCCCCTGCCCCGGCGGCCGCAGCCGGTAGAGGTCGCCGAGCTGTACGACCGGCCTGATCTCCTTGTACAGCGCCACCCACCGTTGGGCCTCGGCCAGTTCCTCCGCGCTCCACCGGGCGAGGTCACCGCCGAGGCCGAGCACCCCGGCCATGGCGCTGACGAACCGGAACCGCAGCGGGCTCACGCGCCCGTTCAGCTGGGTGTTAGGGCTGTCGGTGACCCAGGCGGCCATCACGCGCGAGGGGTGCACCTGGCTGAATCCGTGCTGGATGGCGAGGCGGTCCGCCGGGTCGGTGTTGTCGGACGTCCACACCTGGTCGGTGCGGGACAGGATGCCGAGGTCGACGCGGCCGCCACCGCCCGAGCAGGACTCGAAGGCGACCGCGGGGTGCGCGGCCCGCAGCCGGTCGAGCAGGTCGTACAGGGCGTGCACATGGGCGTTCCACAGCCGCTGGGGGTATTTCTCGCCGGGCCAGCCCGCGTCCGTGAAGCAGCGGTTGAAGTCCCACTTCACATAGTCGATGGGCGTGCCGGTCAGCAGCGCGTCGAGGCTTTCCCACAGGTGTTCCCGGACGTCGCGGCGCGCGAGGTTGAGCACCAGCTGGTCGCGGAACTCGGTGCGGGTGCGGCCCGGATGGTGCTGCACCCAGTCGGGGTGCGCGCGGTACAGGTCGCTGTCCGCGTTCACCATCTCCGGCTCCACCCAGATCCCGAACCGCATGCCCAGGCCGTGGACATGGTCCGCGAGCGGCTTCAGGCCGCCGGGAAACCGCTCGGGGTTCGGCGTCCAGTCACCGAGCCCCGCCCGGTCGCTGACGCGCCGCCCGAACCAGGCGTCGTCCACCACGAACAGCTCGACGCCCACCGCCGCGGCCCGGTCGGCGAGCGCGCGCTGCTGGTCCTCGTGGATGTCGAACCCGGTGGCCTCCCAGGAGTTGTAGAGCACCGGGCGCACCTCGTCCGCGTCCGGTACGACGTGGGCGCGCTGGTAGGCGTGCCAGGCCCGGCTCGCGCCGCCGAAGCCGTCGCCGCTCCACAGCCCGGCGAACACGGGCGTGACGATCGCGGTGCCGGGCGCGAGCACGTCCTGGCCCGAGTCGTCGTGGCCGCAGCCGCCGGTGATCTGCACGGCGCCGTCCGGGAGCCGGTGCACCGCGACGCGCCACGACCCGGACCAGGCGAGCGCGCAGCCGTACACCTCGCCGTGCTCCTCGGTGGCGTCGCCCGCGTCGAGCGCCACCCACGGCAGGTGCTGGTGCCCGGTGTGCCCGCGCCTGCTGCCGATGACCAGTTCGCCGTACGTGAGGTCCGCGCGCGCCAGGCGGGACTCGGCGGCCCACCGCCCGTGCAGCTGCGACAGGCGCCAGCGCTCGCGCCGCGGCAGCGTCCAGGTCGCGGAGTCGGCGCGCAGCAGCTCCAGGTCCGGCGCGTCGGCGGGCCCTTCGTGGACGAGCACCGCGTACCGCTCGACGACGTCGCCGCGCATGCGGTAGTCCAGCATGGCCGTGAGGTGGTGCACGGGGTCGGCGAAGGTCAGCTGGAGCTCGCCGTCCCCCTCGCCGGCGCCGTCGGCCGCGTCGGTGTACGTGTGCCGCAAGTGCCACTCCGTGCCCCGCACCCCGCCGCCGCGCACCGAGAGGGCGGGCCGCACGAAGCGGGGGCCGCCCTCGACGGGATACTCCTCGTGTCCGTCGAGCCGCGACTCGAAGGGCCGCTCGGGCGGGGGCGGGCCCGCGGCGAGGGCCTCGGCGTCGGCGAGCGCGATCCGCGGGCCCCAGTGCAGGTGCAGCAGCTCGTCGCGATCGGTCAGGTGCAGCGCGTAACTGCTGGTGGGACCCGAGAGAAGCCACGTACGACCGTCCTCGCCGACCTCGATCATCAAACCCCCACAGGTCCTCTGACAGATCTCAACAGCCGCGCGGGCGTACGCACATCTTCGAGCCCGTGCGACCACCGGGGCAACGCCCGTGCACGCTCCGTCGCCACTGATTGCCTGAGGTACCCGTGTCGTATCGTCGAAGGCGCAACCACCGACCGCCGACGGCTCTGCCGCGGCGAGCCGCGCGGTGTGCGAGTCCCGTCCGGTCACTGGCGCCCGCGCCCCGCCCCCCCGGCCGACCCCGACCCGAAGGAGAGCCCGTGACACAGCAGGTCCCGTCGACCGAACCCGAGCTCGCCGGTGTGCGCAACTTCCGTGACGTGGGCGGCCTTCCGGCCGTCGACGGCCGCCGCGTCCGCCACGGCGTCCTCTTCCGCAGCGGACACCTCGCGCACGCCACGGCCGCCGACGCCGCGTTCCTCGCCTCGCTGGGCCTGCACACGATCTTCGACTTCCGCAACGCCGCCGACCAGCGCCTGGAGGGCCCGGACGTCGAGCTGCCGGGCGTGCGCAACGTGAACCTGCCGCTGTCCGACCCGGCCGACGGCGCCGAGTTCTGGAAGATGGTCCGCGACGGCGACCTGGACCAGCTGCGCGCGATCCTGGCCGACGGCAAGGCCGCCGACCGCATGACGGCCTCGTACCGCACGATGGTCACGCAGCGCACGGCCGAGCACAGCCGGGTCCTGCACGCGCTCGCCGAGGACAGCGTGCCCGCGCTCATGCACTGCGCGGCGGGCAAGGACCGCGCGGGCCTCTCGATCGCCGTCACGCTGCTGGCCGTCGGCGTGGAGCGGGAGGCGATCGAGGCGGACTACCTGGAGTCGAACGCCGCCCACCGCCGCTACAAGGTGAACCGCAGCAGCACGGCGCCCGACGCCATGTCCCCCGAGATCATGGAGCTCCTGAGCCCCCTGTTCGACGCGCGCGCCGCCTACCTGGCGGCGGCCTTCGCCACCATCGAGCAGGCCTGGGGCGACACGGAGACCTATCTCACCCAGGGGCTCGGCCTGGCCCCGGCGACGCGCGAGCGGCTGCGCGAGCGCCTGCTGGACTGACCGGCGCGGGCGGTCACTGGTTCTGGCCGCCCAGCAGGAACAGCAGATAGATGAAGCCCGCGAACACATGGCCCACGGCGACGTAGATGATCAGCCGCACCCACAGGGCGCGCGGGAACTTCTCCTCCATGACCATGCGGCGCGCGGGCCGCTCCGGCTCCCGCGGCTCAGGTTCCGTCATGTCGGTCTCCCCTCATAGGGCCGCCGAGGCAGAGCGCGGCGGCAGGGCTCTGCAGCAAGGTGTGGACGAACAGGAAGTCGGCGCCGCCGTGCTCCACGGCGGCGATCCGGTGCGGTGTCAGCGAGTCGAAGTGCGCGCTGTCGCCGGGGGCGAGGGTGTACGAGGTGTCGCCCAGACGCAGGCTCACCCGCCCCGTGAGGACGTACAGCCACTCCTCCCCCGGGTGCACGCGCACGATGTCGCCCTGCGCGCCGTAGGGCACGTGCACGCGCAGCGCCTGCATGCCGCGGCCCGGGGAGCCCGCCTGCCAGTAGGTCCAGCCGCCGGCGGCGGTGGGCTCCATGTCGGGGGCGCGGACGACGGCGTCGCGGTCGGCGGGCGTCTCGCCTAGCAGCTCCGAAACCGTCGTACCGTAGGTACGGGCGAGCGTCAGGAGCATCGGCAGCGACGGCTGCCGCTGTCCGGTCTCCAGGCGGGACAGGTGCGCGGGTAGCCGAGAGCCCCGCCGTCCGGGCCGCGGCCTCCAGGGTCAGCGCGGCACGGCGGCGCAGCTCGCGCAGGTGCGGAGCGACGACGGGCAGCGCATCGGCCGCCTCGTCGCCGTCCGGAGTGGCAGGGCTCATACCGTCGATTGAGCCAGAGCCTTACCTCTCGGGCAATTTTTTTGCCCCACAGGCAAAGCGAGCGGGTGGTGCTACCGGTTCGCCACCGCCTGCTTCACCAGCGTCTTGCCGAAGTCCCAGATCAGCCCGCCGCCCCCGTGCGCCTCGTCCATGACGTCGGTGAACGCCGTGACGAAGCGGTCCACCTCCTTCTCGCCGATGGTCAGCGGCGGGATGAGCTTGATCACCTCCAGGTGGTCGCCGGAGACCTGGGTGAGGATGCGGTGCTTCTGGAGCAGCGGTACGACCACCATTTGCGCGAACAGGCCCTTGCGGGCCGCCTGGAGCATCGTCCAGCGGCTGCGCAGCTTCAGGGACGTGGGCCTGCCGAACTCGATGCCGATCATGAGGCCGCGGCCGCGGACGTCGCTGAGCAGTTCATAGCGGTCGGTCAGGGCCGCGAGGCGGGACTTCAGGAGCTCCCCCGTGACGCGGGCGTTGTCCACCGTCCCCTCGTCCTCCATGACGGCGAGGACCGCGAGCCCGGCCGCCATGGCCTGCGCGTTGGATCCGAAGCTCGCGGAGTGGACCAGGACGCGGTCCATGGACGAGTAGACCTTCTTGAAGATCCAGTCCTTGCCGAGGGTCGCGCCGACCGGGACGTAGCCGCCCGAGAGCGCCTTGGCGACGCACACCAGGTCGGGCTCGACGCCCTCCTCGTGCTGGTGGGCGTAGAAGGCCCCGGTCCTGCCGAGGCCGGTCTGCACCTCGTCGGCGATGAGGAGCGCCTTGTGCCGGTGGAGGAGCTCCTGGGCGGCGCGCAGATAGCCGGGCGGGGCCGCGTGCACGCCCTTGCCCTGGATCGGCTCGACGATCAGCGCGGCCACGTCCCGCGCGCTTCAGCTCCCCGCGCAGCGCGTCGAGGTCGCCGAGGGGGACGGCCGTGTCCGGGAGCAGCGGCGCGAAGCCGTCGCGGAAGCCGTCCTCGCCGTTCACGGACAGGGAACCGGTGGTCAGGCCGTGGAAGGCGTGCGCGCAGTACAGGACGCGGGGCCTGCCGGTGGCGTACCGGGCGAACTTCAGGGCGGTCTCGACGGCTTCGGTGCCGCTGTTGCCGAAGAACACGCGGTCCAGATGCGGGCTGTGCGCGAGCAGCCGCTCGGCGAGCAGGCCGGGCAGCGGCTGGCAGTCGAAGCGGGTCAGGTCGGCGAGGGAGGCGTCGAGCACGTCGTGCAGGGCCTTGCGGACGACGGGGTGGTGGCGGCCGAGGCCCATCACGCCGAAGCCCGCGAGCATGTCGAGGTAGTCGTTGCCGTCGGCGTCCCAGAAGTAGGCGCCCTCCGCGCGTTCGTAGACCTTGTCGAAGCCGATGGTGTGGAGCATGCGCGGCAGCTGGTGATTGAGGTGCCGGGTGTGCAGCTCGTACCGCTCGGCGCCGCGCTCGGCGAGCAGTCTGCCGAGGTCGAACTCCTTGCTCGTGCTGGTCATGCTCGGTTCTCCCCGCCGGCCGCACCGGCTTTCTCCGTCTTCTCCGTGCCGGTGGCCCCGGCTGTCTCCTCCGGCTCGGCGGCGGACGCCCGCGGGGCGCCGACGCCTGCCGGGTGCGCGGCGCCGCCCGCGCGGGCGATCGTCGCGCTGATCCGGCCCGCGATCTCCACCGGCGTCAGTCCGACGTCGGCGAGGACCTCGGCGCGCTTGGCGTGCGCGAGGAACTGCTCCGGGATGCCGAAGCGGCGTACGGGCACGTCCACGTCGGCGTCGTCGAGGGCGAGCGCGACGGCCGCGCCGACGCCCGCCGCGCGGCTGTTGTCCTCCACGACGGCGACGAGGTGGTGGCGCACGGCGAGCGGCGCGAGCGCCGCGTCGACGGGCTTGACCCAGCGCGGGTCGACGACGGTGCAGCCGATGCCGCGCTCGCACAGGAGGTCCGCGGCCTGGAGGCAGACCGGGGCCATCACGCCGACGGCGACGAGCAGCACCCGCGGGTCGGGGTCGGCGCGCAGCACGTCCATGGCGCCCACGCGGTCCACGGCCGGGATCTCGGGGCCCACCGACTCCTTGGGGAAGCGCAGCAGCGTGGGCGCGTCGTCGACGTTCACGGCCTCGCGCAGCTGGGCGCGCAGCTGGTCGGCGTCGCGGGGCGCGGCGACACGCAGGCCGGGGACGACCTGGAGGACCGACAGGTCCCACATCCCGTTGTGCGAGGCCCCGTCGGGTCCGGTGACTCCGGCCCGGTCCAGGACGAAGGTGACGCCGCACCGGTGCAGGGCGACGTCCATCAGGAGCTGGTCGAAGGCGCGGTTGAGGAAGGTGGCGTAGACGGCGACGACGGGGTGCAGGCCGCCGGTGGCGAGCCCGGCGGCGGACACCGCCGCGTGCTGCTCGGCGATGCCCACGTCCCAGACGCGGTCGGGGTAGGCCTCCGCGAACTTGGTGAGCCCGACGGGGTGCAGCATGGCCGCGGTGAGGGCCACCACGTCCTCGCGCTCGGCGCCGATGCGGACGATCTCGTCGCCGAAGACGGAGGTCCAGGAGGGGCCGTTGGACGGCGCGAGCGGCTCGCAGGTGAGGGGGTCCATGACGCCGACGGTGTGGAAGCGGTCGGCCTCGTCGGCGAGCGCGGGCTCGTAGCCGCGGCCCTTCTCGGTGAGGCAGTGCACGATGACCGGGCCGTGGAAGCGCTTCGCGCGGCGCAGCGCGGACTCCACGGCCCTGATGTCGTGGCCGTCGATGGGGCCGACGTACTTCAGGCCGAGGTCCTCGAACAGGCCCTGGGGCGCGAAGGCGTCCTTGAAGCCCTTCTTGGCGCCGTGCAGCGACTCGTACAGGGTGCGGCCGACGACGGGCGTGCGCTGGAGGACGTCCTTGCCCCAGGCGAGGACCTGTTCGTAGCCGTCGGTGGTGCGCAGGGTGGCGAGGTGGTTGGCGAGGCCGCCGATGGTGGGGGCGTAGGAGCGCTCGTTGTCGTTGACGACGATGATCAGCGGGCGGTCCTTGGCGGCCGCGATGTTGTTGAGCGCTTCCCAGGCCATGCCGCCGGTCAGGGCCCCGTCGCCGATGACGGCCACGACGTGGCCGCGCTCGCCGAGGACCTGCCGCGCCCTGGCGAGCCCGTCGGCCCAGCCGAGCGCGGTGGAGGCGTGGCTGTTCTCGACGATGTCGTGCTCGGACTCCTCGCGCGAGGGGTAGCCCGAGAGGCCGCCCTTGTGGCGCAGCTTGGAGAAGTCCTGGCGCCCCGTCAGGAGCTTGTGCACATAGGTCTGGTGGCCGGTGTCCCACACGATGCGGTCGACGGGCGACTCGAAGACCCGGTGCAGGGCGACGGTGAGCTCCACCACCCCCAGGTTGGGCCCGAGGTGTCCGCCGGTCCTGGCGACCGCGTGCACCAGGAACTCCCGGATCTCCTCCGCCAGTTCGCACAGCTCGGACTCGGTCAGCGCCTTCAGGTCGCGCGGCCCCCGGATGGTCTCCAAAAGGGTCATGCTCGGGCCCCCTTACTGGTTGTCCTCAGCTCACAGTGACGTCGGGCACCCCGGACGGGACGCCTGCGGCCTCCATCTGTGCGGCGATCTTCATCGCCTCGTCGATCAGGGTCTCCACGATCTTCGACTCGGGCACCGTCTTGATGACCTCGCCCTTCACGAAGATCTGCCCCTTGCCGTTGCCCGAAGCGACCCCCAGGTCCGCCTCACGCGCCTCGCCGGGGCCGTTCACCACACACCCCATGACCGCGACCCGCAGCGGGACCTCCATGCCCTCAAGCCCCGCGGTCACCTCATCCGCCAGCTTGTAGACGTCCACCTGCGCCCGGCCACACGACGGACACGAGACGATCTCCAGGCGGCGCTGGCGCAGGTTCAGCGACTCCAGGATCTGGATGCCGACCTTGACCTCCTCAGCGGGGGGCGCGGAGAGCGACACCCGGATCGTGTCACCGATGCCCTCGCTCAGCAGCGCGCCGAACGCCACGGCCGACTTGATCGTGCCCTGGAACGCCGGACCCGCCTCGGTGACACCCAGGTGCAGCGGATAGTCGCACTGCGCCGCGAGCTGGCGGTAGGCATTGACCATCACCACCGGGTCGTTGTGCTTCACCGAGATCTTGATGTCCCGGAAGCCGTGCTCCTCGAACAGCGACGCCTCCCACAGCGCCGACTCCACCAGCGCCTCCGGCGTCGCCTTGCCGTACTTCACCAGCAGCCGCTTGTCGAGCGACCCGGCGTTGACACCGATGCGGATCGGGACACCGACGGCGGAAGCGGCCCGTGCGATCTCCTTGACCTTGTCATCGAACTGCTTGATGTTGCCCGGATTCACCCGCACCGCCGCACAGCCCGCGTCGATCGCCGCGAACACGTACTTCGGCTGGAAATGAATGTCCGCGATCACCGGAATCTGCGACTTCCGCGCGATCACCGCGAGCGCGTCCGCGTCATCCTGCGTCGGACACGCCACCCGCACGATCTGGCACCCCGACGCCGTCAGCTCCGCGATCTGCTGCAACGTCGCCCCGATGTCCGACGTACGCGTCGTCGTCATCGACTGCACCGACACCGGCGCGTCCCCGCCCACGGCCACCGACCCGACCTGGACGCGCCGCGCGTGGCGGCGCGTCGCGATCGGCCGGACCGGTGGCTCGGGCAGGCCCAGGGGAACAGGCCCCGAGGGGGTCATGACGTCACCGGTTCCCGGCGGCGGTCTCGCGCATGGCGCGCAGCGACTCCTTGAGCGAGCCCATGGTGGCGAGCACGGCCGTCGGCTCGTACCCGCAGTGCGCCATGCAGTTGGCGCACCGGTCGTCCTTGCCGCGGCCGTACTTGCTCCAGTCGGTCTCCTCGATCAGCTCCCGGTACGTCGGGACGTAGCCGTCGCTCATCAGGTAGCAGGGGCGCTGCCAGCCGAAGAGCGAGTAGTTCGGGATCGCCCACGCCGTGCACTGGAAGTCGACCTTGCCCTCGAGGAAGTCGAGGAACAGCGGCGAGTGGTTCAGCCGCCAGCGGCGCCGGTTGCCGCCCGCGAAGGCCTTCTTGAACAGCTCCCTGGTCTGCTCGACGCCGAGGAAGTGCTCCTGGTCGGGGGCCTTCTCGTAGGCGTAGGCGGGCGACAGCATCATCTCGTCGACCTGCAGGTCGTCATTGAGGAAGTTCAGGACCTCGATGATGGTCTGCGGGGTGTCGGTGTTGAAGAAGGTCGAGTTGGTGGTGACCCGGAAGCCGCGCTTCTTGGCCTCCTTGATCGCCGCCACCGCCTCGTCGAACACGCCCTCCTTGGCCACGGACTCGTCGTGGCGCTCCCGCATGCCGTCGATGTGCACGGCGAACGCGAAATACGGCGAAGGCGTGAACTTGTCCATCTTCTTGCGCATCAGCATCGCGTTGGTGCACAGGAAGACGAACTTCTTCCTGGCCACCAACTGCCGCACGATCTCGTCGATCTGAGGGTGCATCAGGGGCTCGCCACCGGCGATGGACACCATCGGCGCCCCGGACTCCAGAACGGCGCCCACGGCCTGGGCCACCGGCATGCGCTGCTTGAGCACACCGGCCGGGTGCTGGATCTTGCCGCAGCCCTCACACTTCAGATTGCACGCGAACAACGGCTCCAATTCGACGATCAGCGGAAACTTGTCACGCTTGCGCAGCTTCTGTTCAAAGAGGTAGGTAGCGACCTTGATTGACTGACGCAGCGGCATAGCCATCTGGCTCACCTCCGGGGGAGCGGCGAAGAACGGTGCCATTCGAAAAATGCGGGAAGCACGGCACGGAGTACGCGGAAGGCCTTTATGCCACCGCGGACCGTGCCGACGCGTACGAGTTCGTGCTGTGGGGCGTCCACGACCACCCGGACGGCCGCAACCGGCCGGGGTCCCGCCGTGACCGCGCTGCGCAGAGTGCCACGGCGGACTCCATGTCCACCGCGATCGCGCCGGTGGCAAGGAGGTCGCCGCGCTCGTGGCCGCGCACGACGTGGTCGGAGCCGGTGAGGGGGCCGGTGTGCACGGTGCGCCCGGGCACCGCCCGCACCAGCTCCTCCACAAGCAGTTCCGTGCCCTGGCAGGGCGTGCTGCCGCCGTCGTGGCGGGTCTCCTCGGCGACGACCAGGTCACCGGGGTGCATGCCGGGGGCGAGCCCGGCGCAGAACCCGGTGGCCACGACGGCGGCCCCGCGCAGGGAGTCCTCGCCGAGCGCCCGGGTCACGGCGCGCTCGGCGGCCCTCGGGCCCATGCCCGTGCGCAGCACGGTCACGGGGCCGCTCGCGCCGCCGCGGTCGCCGGTGCGCAGGGCGAGGTGCTCGATGCCGAGCGCGCAGGCGACGAGCAGCGGTGCGGTTCCCGGCCGGGCCGGGGCCGTGGCCATCAGCTGCCCTTGCCCGGGCCGCCGATGGACGGCTCTCCGTGGACGTACCGGCCGAGCGCGGTCAGCGGGAAGACCTGCCGGTACAGGTGGTAGTTGATCGAGAAGTCCCAGGGGAAGCCGGTGCCGGTGAAGTAGGGCTCGTCCCAGGAGCCGTCCTCGCCCTGGGTCTGGACCAGCCAGGCGACGCCCCGCTCGACGGCTCTGGAGTCCCGCTCCCCGGCGGCGAGCAGCGCGATCAGCGCCCACGCGGTCTGGGACGCGGTGGACGCGCCGTGCCCGATCCACTTCTCCTCGCGGTAGGAGCGCAGGTCCTCGCCCCAGCCGCCGTCGTCGTTCTGCACCGACTCCAGCCAGGCGACCGCGCGGCGGACCGCCGCGTGCGCGGTGGGCAGCCCGGCGGCGACGAGGGCGGGCACCACCGATCCGGTGCCGTACACGTAGTTGACGCCCCAGCGGCCGAACCATGCCCCGCTCGCCTCCTGTTCGGCCAGGAGCCACTCGATGCCGCGCCGGGTGCGCGGGTCATGGGACTTGCCTTCGGTAGGCGAGCATCTCCACGACGTGCGCGGTGACGTCCGCGGACGGCGGGTCGATGACCTCGCCGAAGTCGCAGAACGGCAGTTTGTTGGGGAACGGGCTGGTGTTGTCGACGTCGAAGGCGGCCCAGGCGCCGTTCTTCGACTGCATGCCCAGGTTCCAGTGGACGCCGCGGGCGATGGCGCCCTCCATCCGGCGCCGGTCCGGGTGGGCGACGCGGCGCAGCGCGAGGACGACCTCGGCGGTGTCGTCGATGTCGGGGTAGTTGTCGTTGTGGAACTCGAACGCCCAGCCGCCGGGGGCGAGATGGGGGCGGCGCACGGACCAGTCGCCGGGGCGCCCGATCTCCTCCCCCAGCATCCAGTCCGCGGCCTTGACCAGCTGCGGATGGTCGGCGGGCACCCCGGCGTCGGCGAGCGCGATGGTGGCCAGGCAGGTGTCCCAGACGGGCGACTGACAGGCCTCGATCATGCGGGCGCCGTCCTCGCGCCACACGGCGAACCGGTCGAGCGAGGCGATGCCCGCCTTCAGGACGGGGTGGTCGAGGTCGTAGCCGAGCAGGTGCAGCGCGATGACCGAGTACACGGCGGGCGGCTGGATGCCGCCCCAGCAGCCGTCGTTCTCCTGGCGCTCGATGATCCAGCGCGCGGCGCTGTTCATCGCCGCCTTCCGCACCGGCTTCGGGGCGACCTTGTGGTACAGGTGCAGCGCCTTGTCCAGGCGCTGGAAGACCCCGTCCCAGCTGCCCACGGGGGCCAGCGGCCGGGCGGGGCTCGGGTTGTTCGGGTCGGTGTGCAGCTCGTCGAGGGGGAACGGCGCGGGGCGCACCGGGCGCTTGGCCGAGACGACGGTCAGCGGCACGATCGTCTGCCGCGCCCAGCAGCCGAAGTCGTAGATGTTGAGCGGGAACCACTTCGGGAAGTAGAGGAGCTCCGGCGGGAGTTCGGGCAGGTCGTCCCACTTCCACCAGCCGAAGAGGGCGAGCCAGATCCGGGTGAACACGCGGGCCGCGGCGATGCCGCCCTGCTCGCGGACCCAGGCGGAGGCGCGCGCCATGTGCGGCTCGTCTGGAGCGTCCCCGGCCAGGCGCAGGGCGACGTACGCCTCGATGGTGGCGGAGAGTTCACCGGGTCCGCCGAAGAAGGTGGCCCACGTCCCGTCGTCGCGCTGCTCGCCGCGGATGAAGAGCGCGGCGGCGCGCGTGGTCGACTCGTCCCGGATGCCCAGGAACTGACGGAGCAACAGATCCTCGGCGTCCATGGTCACATTGGTTTCCAGGTCGCCCTTCCACCATCCCTGGGCGTCCTGGCGGGACAGCAGGAAGTCCGTGGACCGCTGTATGGCGCGTGCGGCGGCTTCGCGTGCCCCGGCCGCCCCGGGGGTGATGTCGGTCGTCTTGGTGGCCGAGGCCGCGCGGGGCGTCGCCGCTCCGGTGGAACCGTCGGTCGTCGCTGTCATGGCTTCCCCTTCGACGCAGTGCTTCATCTCTGCTGGGTCCGCCGTCCGGACACACCACCCTCACCAGGGCGGCGCGTCCGGCGACTGCGAGTCAGGTGTGCCCGATAGTGATCATCTCTTCCGTACGACGACGAAGTCGGCGAGCGCGGTGAGCTGCGCCCGCACCAGGTCAGGCATCTGGACCGCGTCCAGGGCCCCGATGGCGACGGCGTGCTGCCGCCGCGCCTCCTCGGCGGTCCACTCGCGGCCGCCCGCCTCCTCGATGAGCGCGGCGCGCGCGGCGAACTCCTCCTCGGAGAAGCTGTCGAAGTCATTGCTCTTGGCGTCGGCGGCGAGCAGCTCGCCGAGCCGCTCGGAGGCCGGGCCGCCCGCGGCGAGCGCGGCGACGACCGGCAGCGACTTCTTGCGCTGGCGCAGGTCGCTCCAGGTCTGCTTGCCGGTCGCCTCGGGGTCGCCCCAGATGCCGAGCAGGTCGTCGACGGCCTGGAAGGCGAGCCCGAGGTGGTAGCCGTACTTCTCCAGGGTGTCGGCGGTGGCGTCGTCGGCGCCGCCGAGAACCGCGCCGATGGAGACCGCGCAGGCGAGCAGGGCGCCCGTCTTGTTGCCCTCCATCTCCAGGCACTCCTCGACGGTGACCCGCTCGCGGTGCTCATAGGAGATGTCCTGCGCCTGACCGTCGATGAGGGCGCGGGTCGCGCTGGTCAGACGGCGTGTCGCCCGCCCGGCCTCGACGGTGCCGAGCTCCAGGAGCACCTCGTTGGCGAGGGCGAACAGCGCGTCCCCGACGAGAATGGCCTGCGCGGGGCCGTGCACCTTCCACACGGTGTCGCGGTGGCGGCGCTGCTCGTCGCCGTCCATCAGGTCGTCGTGGAGCAGCGAGAAGTTGTGGACGAGCTCGACGGCCACCGCTCCGGGCACGCCCACCTCGGGGGCGGCGCCCGCCGCCTCCGCGGAGAGCAGGGCGAGCGCCGGACGCACGGCCTTGCCGCCGTCGCCGTCGGCCGGGTTGCCCGCCGCGTCGATCCAGCCGAAGTGGTAGGCGGCGACGGTGTCCATGGGCGGCGCGAGGCGGTCCACGGCGGACCGCAGCACCGGGGTGGCCAGTGTCCGGCCCCGCTCAAGCAGCGCGGTCACGTCCACAGCGGCCGGTTGGGCCGAGGGCACAGTCGGCACAGTCTCTCCTCTAGTTCCGGTGGTTCCGGTGCGGGGTTTCTGGGACGGCCCCAGAAGGTCGAGCGTCACGCCGCCTCCTCGAAGAGATGGTCACGGGGGCGGTCGAGTGCGGTCAGCGCGGCCCGGGCGGCGCTGATACCGCTGCGCACAGCGCTTTCCATCGTCGCGGGCCAGCCGGTGGCGGTCCACGCGCCGGCCAGGTAGAGCCCGCGCGCCTTGGTGCGCGGGCCCGGTCGCAGGCGGCCGACGCCCGGCGTCGGCGCGAAGGTCGCGGTGCGCTCCCGGGTCACGAAGAAGTCCAGGACGCGCGCGCCGTGCGCGGCGGGCAGCAGGCGCTCGAGCTCCGGCAGATAGCGCTCCCTGAGCGCCGCCACCGGGGGCGTCGATCTCGTCCTGGGCGGTGGACTGGGACAGCGCCAGATACTGGCCCTCGCGCAGGCCCGAGGCCTCGGTCCGGTCGAAGACCCACTGGACCGGGGTGCCGAGCGCGGCGAAGAAGGGCCGCTTGAGGACCTTGCGGTCGTACACGACGTGGATGTTGACGATCGGCGCCGTGTCGATGCCGAGCAGCAGGTCAGGATCGTCGAGCGCGCCGTCCGGGAGCAGGTCGTGGGCCTCGGCCTGGGGCACGGCGAGCACGACCGTGTCGGCCTGAATGGTCTCGCCGGGAACCTCGACGCGCCAACCACCGTTCTTATGGGGCGAGATGGAGGTGACACGTGTGCGCAGTTCGGTGCGGACGCCCGAGGAATCGAGCGCCTTGCGGGCAAGGCGGTCATGGAGTTCACCGAGGGGCACCCGTGCCCAGCCGATGTCGGCGGCGCCCGGGTCCGAGAGCAGCCCGGTCTTGAACACCATCGCGGCGAGCCCGAGCGAGGCGTCGCCCGCGACGGCGTTCAGGGTGGCGACGCCCACGAGGTCCCACAGGGCCTCGATGGCGCGCGCCGACTGCCCGTGCGCGGTCAGCCAGCTGCCGAAGTCCTGGTGGTCGAGCGCCGGGTCGGCCGGGTCGAGCCCCTTGAGGGCGAGCGCCGCGCGGCCCACCTGGGCCCGCTCGGCGAGCGACAGATGCGGATACGTGGCGAGGCTCGCGGCCAGGTGCAGCGGCACGGGCAGCGCGGTGCGGCGCAGCCGCCCCAGGCGGTTGGTGTCCGCGTCGAGCACGGGGACGTCCAGACGGTCCTGGAGCGGTGCCAGATGGGCGCCCTCGACGCGGTCGAGGAACCAGCGGTAGGCGGTGCAGCAGCGCAGATAGACGTGCTGGCCGTTGTCGACGGTCAGCTCGCCGCGCGGGAAGGAGAAGGCGAGTCCGCCAAGGCGGGGGCGCCCTTCGAGCAGCGTGACGTTCAGGCCCGCGTCGGCGAGGGCGAGGGCGCTGGTGACGCCGGCGAGTCCGCCGCCCACCACGACGGCGGACGCCGAAGCGCCGCCCGGGGCCTCCTCGGCGGGGCGGCGCGCGCGTGGTCCGCCCGCGGGGTCCGCGTCACCGCCGGAGCCGGGCCTGCTGTCGTGCTGCCTCATGCGTCCTCCCTTTGGGCAGTTGCAGTCTGGGACGCCAAGGTCATGCGGAGGGTTGCCCGCCGTTTGAGGCGGCCGGTCCCCGGGGCGCGGACGCCGCCGCGGACGCGGGTCACGTACGCCTCCTGACGGCCTGCCGCGAGACGCTGCGCGCGTCGAGGCCGGACAGGCCGCGCACGGCGACGTACGCCTTCTCGCGGCCCGGCAGGGAGACGCGGCCCCGAAGGACCGCTTCCGGTTCGCGCTCGATGCGGTCGAGCAGCCGGCGGTAGATGCCCGCCATGGCGGCGACGCAGGCGCCGCTGCGCCGGTCGAGCATGGGCAGCAGGCGGTAGCCCTCGGCGAACAGGGCGCGGGCGCGGCGCACCTCGAAGTGGACGAGGCCCGCGAAGTCGGACCCGGCGGGCGGCTCGGGGTTCGCGAACCCCGCGGAGCAGCCGAACTTGGCGAGGTCGTCGCCGGGCAGATAGGTGCGGCCCTCCAGGGCGTCCTCGCGAACGTCCCTGAGGATGTTGGTGAGTTGGAGCGCGAGACCGAGCGTGTCGGCGTACTCCGGCGCGCGCTCCGCGTGCAGCGCCCCCGGCTCCGTGCCGAACACGCCGAGGGAGAGCCGCCCGATGGCCCCGGCCACGCAGCGGCAGTAGACCTTGAGGTCGTCCCAGGTCTCGTAGCTCTCGCCGCGCACGTCCATCAGGACGCCGTCGATGAGCTCGTCGAGGCCGCCGAGCGGGATCGGGAAGTGCCGGGCGGCGTGGCTGAGCGCCACCGCCACGGGGTCGGTGTCGTCCTCGTCCACCGCCCCGTCGCGGACCCGGGTGAGCAGGGCGCGGGTGTCGTCGAGCCGCTCCTTCTTCACGTCCGGCGCGAGCGCCCCGTCCCCGATGTCGTCCACGCGCCGCGAGAACGCGTAGAGCGCGGACATCGCGCGCCGCTTGGGCGTCGGCAGCAACCTGATGCCGTACGCGAAATTACGTGCCTGCTGCCCGGTCACGGCCTCGCAATAGCTGTATGCGGCGAGTACCGGCGCGGACACGCGAGGTTCTGACTCCACGGTCCGGCTCACCCCTCTCCTCGCAGAACCGCACCCACCTCGCGCAGCAAGCGCGTCTTCGTGGGCTTCGGCGGCCTTGGAAGTACGTCGTATCCGGCGGCGGCGATCGCCGCGACCGCCGCCCTCCCCCCTGCCACGAACCCTGCCAGCAGCAGCTTCAGCCTGCCGTGGACGCTACCCACCAGGGGGGTGCCTTCATTCAGGAGGCGATGGGCGCGTTCCGCTTCATATGCAACCAGGGCACGCACCGACGCGCCTGCCGTGGGGACCGCCAGGTCCCCCTCCTGGACGTGGAAGCGCGACATGTCCTCGGCGGGCAGATAGATCCGGTCGCGCGCGAGGTCCTCGCGCACGTCCTGGAGGTGCTCCACGATCTGTAGCGCGGTGCACACGGAGTCGGAGAGGCGGACGCGCTCGGGCGTCGCGGTGTCGGTGATGGCGAGGACGAGGCGGCCGACCGGGTTCGCGGACAGCTCGCAGTACGCGACGAGGTCGGCGTAGGTCTCGTACCGCGTGACCAGCTGGTCCTGGCGGTTGGCGGCGATCAGGCCGAGGAACGGCTCGGGGGTGAGATCCCGGCGGCGCACGGTGGGCACCAGCGCCCGCAACAGGGGGTGGCCGGGCTCCTTGCCGGTGGCGAAGACCCGGCCGAGATCGGCCTCGAAGGCGTCGAGCAGGGCGAGCGGGTCGCCCGCGGCCTCGGGGTCGGCGCCCAGGTAGCGGGCGTGGGCGGCGCCGCGGGCCAGGTCCGAGTCGCCGATGTCGTCGACCAGGCGGGCGAAGCCGTAGACGGCCATGAGGTCCTCGCGCCAGGCGCGCGGGAGGAAGAAGGGGGCCACGGGAAAGTTCTCGTCCGCGGCTTTGGCGAGGACGGCGGACGCATCGCGTAGCTGGAGATCGTCCGTAGCCATTGCCGTCACATCTCCCGTTCTACACTGCCGACCCAATACATCCCATTTCGGACACGCCGCCCGGGACTCCCTGCGGTGGACCGTGCCCTCGTACCCGCTCATGGAGCGATATCGCCCCACTTGCCGCGAATCAGCACCGGTACAGCTTACGTTGTACAACGGACAGCGAGTCGTCGGGGTGTTCCGCACATCACAACAACGCACCGATTGACGTCAATCTTCCCTGGACTCCTGGGACTTGAGGGATTCGTGATGTCTGAAAACGCATCAGGGCCCCGTCCGGGGACATGGACGGGGCCCTGCTCCATTCGGCCGCGACCAGATGGCGGCCCTCCGGCTACTTGCCGGTGAACTTCTCGTACTCCTTGATGACCTCGTCGGTCGGGCCGTCCATCCGCAGCTCGCCGCGCTCCAGCCACAGCACCCGGTCACAGGTGTCACGGATCGACTTGTTGTTGTGGCTCACCAGGAACACCGTGCCCGCCTCCTTGCGCAGCTCGCGGATGCGGGCCTCGGAGCGCTTCTGGAATTTGCGGTCACCCGTCGCGAGCGCCTCGTCGATCATCAGCACGTCGTGGTCCTTCGCCGCCGCGATGGAGAACCGCAGCCGGGCCGCCATCCCCGAGGAGTACGTCCGCATCGGCAGCGTGATGAAGTCGCCCTTCTCGTTGATCCCCGAGAAGTCCACGATGTCCTGGTAGCGCTCCCGGATCTGCTCCCGGCTCATCCCCATCGCCAGACCGCCCAGGATCACGTTCCGCTCCCCGGTCAGATCGTTCATCAGCGCCGCGTTCACCCCGAGCAGCGACGGCTGGCCATCGGTATAGACCATCCCCCGCTCGGCGGGCAGCAGCCCCGCGATCGCCCGCAGCAGCGTCGACTTGCCCGAACTCGTTCGACCCGATCAGACCGATCGCCTCACCCCGGTACGCGGTGAACGACACCCCCCGCACCGCGTGCACCTTCCGCACACCCGGCGACTCACCCCGCCGGATGATCCGGCTCAACGCCGCCGTCGCACTGCCCCGGCCCGTCTTGCCGCCATTGACCCGGTAGACGATGTGCAACTCGTCCGCGATCACGGTGGGAGTGCGCGTCAGGGCGCCCTTGTCGTCAGCCACGGCCGTACCGCTCCTCAGCCTTCCAGAAGTAGACGAAGCCGCCCACCGCGACGAGCACGGCCCAGCCGAGCGCGACCGCCCAGACGTGCGGGGGCAGGTTCTCCGAGCCGTAGCCGTCGATGAGCGCGAAGCGCATCAGGTCCATGTAGATGGCCGCCGGGTTCCACTGGAGGATGTCGGCGATCCAGGCGGGCTTGTCCTTCAGCATCACGGGGATGGAGAACATGACGCCGGACGCGTACATCCAGGTGCGCATCACGAACGGCATCAGCTGCGCCAGGTCCGGCGTCTTGCTGCCGAGGCGGGCCATGACCATGGCGAGGCCGGTGTTGAACAGGAACTGCAGCGCCAGCACCGGGACGATCAGGAGCCAGGAGAGCCGCGGGTAGCTGCCGAAGCCGATCGCGACGACGAACAGCACGATCATCGAGAACAGCAGCTGCTGGAGCTGCTGGAGCGAGAAGGAGACCGGCAGCGAGGCGCGCGGGAAGTGCAGCGCGCGCACCAGGCCCAGGTTGCCCGCGATCGCCCGGACGCCCGCCATCACCGAGCTCTGCGTGAAGGTGAACACGAAGACGCCGGTGACCAGGAAGGGGATGTACACCTCGCGCGACATGCCCCGGTCGGCCTTGAGGATCAGGCCGAAGATCAGGAAGTAGACGAGCGCGTTGAGCAGGGGGGTCGCGACCTGCCAGAGCTGGCCGAGCTTGGCCTGGCTGTACTGGGCGGTCAGCTTCGCCTGCGAGAAGGCGAGGATGAAGTGGCGCCGCGCCCCACAGCTGGCGGACGTACTCCATGAGGCCCGGACGGGCACCGCTGACGGACAGTCCGTACTTGGCCGCGAGCTCGGCCGGGGAAAGCCCGTCGTCGGGCGACGGTGGCGCGGTCAGCGCGACTCCACCGTCCTGCGTTGTCTCACTCACGAGGGGAAACTTTCGTCTTCAGATGCGCGGCCGGTCGGGTGTAGGCGTGGGGCCAGGGACCGGGATACGGCCCGAATGTTGTCAGACCAGAGCTTGTCAGATGACAGGAGGGCGGCCCAGTCGGGTCAGGCGCCAGACCGTACGCCACTTCATGGGCCTGCGAGGGCCGCACGGGCTTGTCCAGCCCTCCTTGAAGCCGCCGAACCAGGCCTTGAGGGCGGGCCGCGAGGGGCGCCGGGCCAGGGTCAGGAGCAGCCACACGCCCAGGTACACGGGGACCAGGAGGGCGGGCAGGTTGCGGCGGGCGAGCCAGACCCGGTTGCGGGCCACCATGCGGTGGTAGACCGCGTGCCGGGAGGGCGCCGTGGTCGGGTGGTACAGGACCATGTCGGCGCGGTAGTCGATCATCCAGCCGGCGTCGAGGGCCCGCCAGGCCAGATCGGTCTCCTCATGGGCGTAGAAGAAGGCGTCGGGCAGGCCGCCGACCTCTTCCAGGACCTTGGTGCGGACGGCGTTGGCGCCGCCGAGGAACGTCGTCACGCGTGAGGAGCGCATCGGGTCCGAGGCGCGCAGCCGCGGCACGTGGCGGCGCTGGGTGACTCCCGTGTCGGGATCGGCGATGCGGAAGCTGATGATCCCGAGCCCGGGGTCGGCGGCGAAGGCCTCCCGGCACAGCTGAGCGGTGTCCGCGTGCGCCAGGAGGCCGTCGTCGTCGAGGAAGAGCAGGACGTCGACGTCGGTGCCGCCGGGCCCGAAGGCCTCGATGCCGACGTTGCGCCCGCCGGGGATGCCCAGGTTCTCGGGCAGTTCTATGGTGCGCACACCGGCGGGGACGTCCGGCACGGGGGCGCCGTTGCCGACCACGACGACCTCGACGGGGTCGCCGTCCTGCTTGGCGACCGAGTCGAGCAGCGCCCGCAGCTCCTGCGGGCGGTTGCCCATGGTGATGACGACCGCGCCGACCTTGAGGTGCTCTGCCGCAGTGCTCACTTCAGCCTGCTCGAAGCGAGGATGGACACCAGGTGCAGCAGGGTCTGCAGGAGCGCGATGCCCGCGAGCACCGCGACGCCCAGGCGCGAGAAGAACAGGTCGCCCCTGGCCTCGTCCACGATCGCGATGACCAGGATCAGCAGGGACGCCTCGATGCCGAGGATCAGCCGGTGGAACTTCAGCGCGGCGGCGGCCTTGCGGGCCAGGGCGACGCCGGACGCGCGCGGCTCGGACGCCGACTCCGGCACCGGCGCCATGCCCTGCTGGTGCCGGGCGACGGCGACGAGGTCGGTCTCCGCCTTGATCAGGATGGCGCCGAGGGCGGCCAGGGTGCCGAGGAAGGCCCACAGCCAGTCGATGCGTCCCGAGCCCCACAGGTCGGCGGCGCGCAGGCCGAAGCCGACCAGGACGGCGGCGTCGCACAGATAGGCGCCGACGCGGTCCAGGTACACGCCGGACATCGAGTACTGCTTGCGCCAGCGGGCGATCTCGCCGTCGACGCAGTCGAGCAGGAGATAGAGCTGGACCGCGACGACGCCGAGCACGGCGCCCCAGATCCCCGGGACGAGCAGGGCCGGGGCGGCCAGGACACCGGCGACGGTCATCAGATAGGTGAGCTGGTTGGGCGTGATCCTGGTGTTCACCAGGTAGCGGTCGCAGCGCAGCGAGATCTCCCGCATGTACAGGCGTCCCGCCCAGTGCTCACCGCTGCGCCGGTCCTTCACCCCCGCGGGGTGAACGACGGGCCGGAGTTCAGCTACCGATGGCCTTGGCATAGTCGGCGTATGCGTCCTTGATCTGGTCGTGGTTCAGATTGAGGTGCTCGAGGATCGTGTAGCGGCCCGGCCGGGTCTGCGGCGCGTACTCCACGACCTGGACGAACTCGTCCACGGTGAAGCCGATCTCCCCCGGCAGGACCGGCAGGCCGTGGCGGCGAAGCACCTCGGCCATGTACGCGGACTCCTCGCGGGCACCGCGCAGGTACATCGCGAAGGCCGCGCCGAGGCCGCACTGCTCGCCGTGGCTCGCCGCGCGCTTGGGGAAGAGCAGGTCGAAGGCGTGGTTGATCTCGTGGCAGGCGCCGGACGCCGGGCGGGAGTCGCCCGAGACGGACATGGCGATGCCGGTGAGGACCAGGCCTTCGGCGAGGACCTGCAGGAAGCCGTCGTCGCCGACGCCGCCGGGGTGGCGCAGGACCGCCTCGCCCGCCTGGCGGGCCATCGCGGCGGCGAGGCCGTCGATGTCCTCGCCGCGCTCGCGCGCTGCCAGCTCCCAGTCCCGGACCGCGGAGATGTTGGACAGGGCGTCGCCGATGCCGGAGCGCACGAAGCGGACCGGGGCCTCGCGGATGACGTCGAGGTCGATGACGACCGCGATCGGATTCGGCACGCCGTAGCTGCCGCGGCCCGCGTCGTTGTCGAGGGTCGCGACGGGCGAGCACAGGCCGTCGTGCGACAGGTTCGTCGCGACGGCGACCAGCGGCAGGCCGACGCGCGCGGCGGCGAACTTGGCACAGTCGATGATCTTGCCGCCGCCGAGGCCGACGACCGCGTCGTAGCGGCCCTTCTTCATGGCGTCGGCGAGCTTGATGGCGTCATCGAGCGTGCCGCCGCCCACCGGGAACCACTCGGCGTTCGGCAGCGAAGGGGCGAGGCGCTCGCGCAGGACCGCGCCGGAGCCGCCGCTGATGGCGATGGCGAGCTTGCCGGTCGACGAGCAGATCCTCTGGTCGGCGAGGACACCGGCCAGGTCGTTGAGCGCCCCCGGCCGGATGTCGACGACGACCGGCGAGGGGATGAGCCTCGTCAGTACTGGCACGCGATCTCACGTCCCTTGGCGAGGTCGTCGTGGTTGTCGATCTCGACCCACGTGACGTCGCCGATGGGCGCGACGTCGACCTTGAAGCCGCGGTTGACGAGCTCCTGGTAGCCGTCCTCGTAGTACAGGTCGGGGTCGCGCTCGAAGGTGGCCTTCAGGGCGTCGGCGAGCTCCTCGGCGGCCTCGCCCTCGATGAGGGTGACGCCGATGTACTCACCGGTGGCCTCGGCCGGGTCCATCAGCTTGGTGATCCTCTGGACGCCCTTCTCGGGGTCCACGATGACCTTCATCTCCTCGTCGGCGAGGTTCTTCACCGTGTCGAGGGCCAGGATGATCTTCTTGCCGTCGCCGCGGGCGGCGAGCAGCGTCTTCTCGACGGAGACCGGGTGCACGGTGTCGCCGTTGGCGAGGATCACGCTGTGCTTGAGGGCGTCACGGCCGCACCACAGGGAGTAGGCGTTGTTCCACTCCTCGGCCTTGTCGTTGTCGATCAGGGTGAGCTTGAGGCCGTACTTCGCCTCAAGCGCTTCCTTGCGGATCTCGTAGACGGCTTCCTTGCGGTAGCCGACGATGATCGCGACCTCGGTCAGGCCGATCTCGGCGAAGTTCTTCAGGGTGAGGTCGAGCACGGCCAGCTCGTTCTCGGTTCCCTCGCCCACCACGGGCACCAGCGCCTTGGGCAGCGTTTCGGTGTAGGGGCGCAGACGCCGGCCGGCGCCGGCGGCCAGGACGAGGCCGATCATGCGGGTTCTCCTTCATCGTGTACGGCGGGTGCGCCGCGGTTGTGCGCGGTCACCCAGAAGCGGGTGCTCTCGACGAGCACCACGAGGGCCACGGCCACGGCGAGCGCCGTGAGCGCGACGGTGAAATCTGTGTTTGTCAGCAGGGCCGCGGCCACGGTGACCGCGAAGGTCCTGCCCTCGTGCCCGCCGATCACCCGCACCAGCCAGCGCGGGGGCGCGACGACACCGCGAATGCGGTACACGGTGTCGTAGTGATGGTAGGCGACCGCGGCCACCAGTCCGAAAGCCGCGGGAAGGGGCTCCGTTCACGTCCGCTTTGGCCGCCAGTACCAGAACGGTGCCGTATTCGGCGGCGCGGAAGAACGGGGGAACCAGCCAGTCGAGGGGACCTTTGAGGGGGCGGGCGACGGCCAGACCCGAGGTGATCACGTATCCGGCGGCGGCGATGACCGGCCACGGGCTGCCGAAGGACGTGCAGGCGGCGGTGGCGACGACGGCCGCGCCCCCGGCGAGGGCGAGGACCGGGGCGAGCCCGGGGACGCCCCGCAGGGTGGCGAGCGCGCCCGCGAAGGGCCCGGTGTCGGCGAGGTCGGCCAGGGCCGTGGCGGCCCGGTCGGTGCGCTTCGCCTTGCGGGTCAGGGAGCGCAGGACGCGGCCCGCGGTGGTGTAGCAGGCGGCGAGGCCGCAGCCGATCAGGAGCACGACGAACGTGACGCGCGGGGTGGTGAGCGCGGTCAGTACGGCGATCAGGGCCCAGCGCTCCCCGATGGGCAGCACGATCATCCGGCGGGCCCACACCGTCCAGCCGCGGCTGTCGAGCTTGTCGGAGAGGGCGGCGGTGGGGCTGGTGTTGGCGGTCGCGTCGTGGTTGGCCTCGTTGAACGAGAAGTCCACGACGTGCCGGCAGGTCTGCAGGATCATCGCGCCGAGCGCGAGGGCCCAGACGTCATCGCCGCCCCGGGCGGCGCCGAGGGCGAGGCCCGCGTAGTACGCGTACTCCTTGGCCCGGTCGAAGGTCGCGTCCAGCCAGGCGCCCAGCGTCGAGTACTGCAGGGAGTAGCGGGCGACCTGGCCGTCCGTGCAGTCCAGGACGAAGGAGAACAGGAGCAGCAGTCCGGCGGCGACGAAGCCGCCGCGGGTGCCGGTGGCCGCGCAGCCCGCCGCGATCAGGGCGACGAGCAGCGAGGCGGTGGTGACCTGGTTCGGGGTGAAGCCGCGGCGGGCGCACCAGCGCGCGAGGTAGCGCGAGTACGGGCTGATGCAGTACGTGGTGAAGAAGCCGTCCCTGGCCTTGACCCGCGCTGCGCAGGCGTACGGCCTCGTCGTCGACGGCGGCGACGGCCTGGCGGGCGGTGTTGCGGGCCTCGGGGTCGGTGGGCACGGCGGCGACGAGGGTGCCGAGCTCGGGCCGGTGCACGGCCACGTCGGCGGCTTCGAGCTCCTCGGCGAGCCGGTCGGGGACCGCCTGCGCGGCCACGGCGACGGCCGCCGGGCCGCCCGCGCCGACGGCCGTGCGCAGCGCGCGGGTAAGCGCGGCGCGGGCCTCGGGCTTGACGGTGACGGCGCCGGGCACGGCGGCCGCGGCGAAGCGCGGGTCGGTCAGGCCGAGGCGCAGCGCGTGGGGGTGGCCCACGAAGCGGGTGTCCACGACGGCGACGCGCTGGTCCGCGGGGACGGCGCGCACGAGGGCCTCGGCCCCGGCCGCGTCCGGGGCGGTCCGCACGTCGAAGCCCAGGGACCGCAGATCGCCTTCGAGGGGCGAGCCGGGCACCGGCTGGCCGGTGAGGATGGCGGTCGACAGGACGAACTCACTCCTTGATTCCCGGCGCGACTCGCGCGGGCACGTGCGTGACGGGGGCGCCCTCGCCGGGAGGCGACCGGGCGGCGTGTCGGCAGAGGCTATCGGATGAATGGAAGCGGGCGTTCACCGCCCGTTCACGCTCCGATCAGCGCCATCTGCGCGGGCCGCGCGGGTCGGCGCGGCCTTTGCTCGCCGCGATCATCATGGTCGATGGCGGGCCGCCGCCACAAACCGTGGGGGCGGGATCCACGCAAGCCCGCCTAAGGTGGACGGCCATGACATGGTTGATCACAGGTGGAGCGGGATATATCGGGGCACACGTGGCGCGGATGATGGCCGACGCCGGTGAGCGGGTGGTCGTCCTTGACGACGTCTCGTCGGGAGTGCCCGACCGGCTGCCCGCGGACATTCCCCTCATACGGGGCTCCTCGCTCGACGGGGAACGGCTGCGCGGGGCGTTCGCCGAGCACGCGGTGACCGGCGTCGTGCATCTGGTCCGGCGCGCAAGCAGGTCGGGGAGTCCGTCGAGGAGCCGCTGCGCTACTACCGGGAGAACGTCGGGGGCCTGGTGACGCTCCTGGACGCGGTGGCGTCGGCCGGAATCCAGCGGTTCGTCTTCTCCTCGTCGGCGGCGGTGTACGGCGATCCGCCGCAGGCGGAGTTCGTCTCCGAGGACACGCCGTGCGCCCCGGTCAGCCCGTACGGCGAGACGAAGCTGGCCGGGGAGTGGCTGGTCCGGGCCGCGGGCAAGGCGCACGGGATCACCACGACGTGTCTGCGCTACTTCAACGTGGCGGGCGCCGCGACGCCGGAGCTCGCGGACACCGGGGTCTTCAACGTGGTCCCGATGGTCTTCGACCGGCTCACCCGCGGCGAGGCCCCGCGGATCTTCGGCACCGACCACCCCACGCCCGACGGCACCTGCGTGCGCGACTACGTCCACGTGACCGACCTGGCGCGGGCCCATCTCGCCGCGGCCCGCAGGACGGCCTCGCCCGGGCACTGATCTGACGGTGAACATCGGCCGCGGCGAAGGCGTTTCCGTCCGCGAACTCCTGACGGTCATCGGCGAGGTCACCGGGGACACCCGCGCCCCGGTCCTGGAGCCGGGCCGTCCGGGCGACGCCCCGCGCGCGGTGGCGGACGTGCGCCGGGCCGAGCGAGAGCTGGGCTTCACGGCCCAGCTCGGGGTACGCGAGATGGTCGCGTCGGCGTGGGCGGGCTGGTGCCTGCGGCACCCGGAGGCCCTGCGCGCCTGAAGCCCTCCAGGGGCGGCCCGTTTCCGCAGGCCACGGCATATGACAACGGTGTTCACGGTCGCGTTGCCAGATACCCCCCACCCGTAGTTCACTGTGATCGCTGCCACGGGTTGTCGACGACATGGAGGACCGCGTCATGGGGGCTGGACACGACCACGGCCACGCGCCGCCCACGACCGGCACCGCCGCGGCCGCCTACCGGGGGCGGCTGCGGGTCGCCCTGTCGCTCACGGTCACCGTGATGGTGGTCGAGATCGTCGGTGGCCTCGTCGCGGATTCGCTCGCGCTGATCGCGGACGCGACGCACATGGCCACCGACGCGCTCGGCCTCGGCATGGCGCTGCTCGCGATCCACTTCGCGAACCGCCCGCCGAGCGAGAACCGCACGTTCGGCTACGCCCGCGCCGAGATCCTGGCGGCGCTCGCCAACTGCCTGCTGCTGTTCGGCGTCGGCGGCTATGTGCTGTACGAGGCGATCCAGCGGTTCGTCACGCCGTCGGAGACCGAGGGCGGGCTCACCATCGTCTTCGGTCTCATCGGCCTGGTGGCGAACCTCGTCTCGCTGTCGCTGCTCATGGGCGGCCAGAAGGACAGCCTGAATGTGCGGGGCGCCTTCCTTGAGGTCCTCGCGGACGCCCTTGGCTCGGTGGCGGTCCTGGTGTCGGCGCTCGTCATCCTGCTCACCGGCTGGCAGGCCGCCGACCCCATCGCGTCGATCGTCATCGGCCTCATGATCGTCCCGCGCACCTGGAAGCTGCTGCGCGACACCTTGAACGTCCTGCTCGAAGCGGCCCCCAGGGGCGTGGACATGGCCGAGGTCCGCGCCCACATCCTGGCCTTGCCCGGCGTCGAGGACGTCCACGACCTGCACGCCTGGACCATCACCTCGGGCATGCCGGTGCTGTCCGCGCACGTCGTGGTGAGCAGCACGGCCCTGGACGCCGTGGGCCACGAGAAGATGCTGCACGACCTGCAGGGCTGCCTGGGCGGCCACTTCGACGTCGAGCACTGCACGTTCCAGCTGGAGCCGAGCGGTCACGCGGTGCACGAGCCGCGCCTGTGTCACTGACGGTGCTACATTGGCCATGGCCTTGTACGGGCCCTTGAGCAGGCAGGGACGACGAGCCCTGCGGATACGGATGGAGGTGGGTTGATGACGGTCGCGGTTCTCGCTGCCTCGCGCGGCGACGCGTTCCTCCCCACTTCCCGGGCCCACGGCTGACCTTCCGCGCGCTCCCTACGTACGTCTCCTTCGTACGGCCTCACAGCGTTCACGCACGGCGGCCTGGCCCTCTACTCAAGGGTTCTCCCCGTTGACTCAGAACGAGTTCCACCACGCCTTCTTCGCCCTGCACCACGGACTTCCCCGGCAGGGCCCCGGCTCCGACGCCACCACCCGTCACCTGCTCGCCCTCGCCGGTGAGCGGCCCGCCCGTACGCGCGTGCTCGACCTGGGCTGCGGCCCCGGCCGCTCGGCGCTGCTGCTCGCCGCCGAGGCCGGCGCCGAGGTGACGGCCGTCGATCTGCACGAGCCGTTCCTCGACGAGCTGCGAGCGGCCGCGACCGCGCGCGGGCTCGGCGACTCGATCCGGGCGCTCAAGGCCGACATGGGCGAGCTCCCGTTCCCCGACGGGTCCTTCGACCTCGTCTGGGCCGAGAGCTCCGTCTACTCCATCGGCTTCGACACCGCGCTGCGCTCCTGGCGGCGGCTGCTCGCACCGGGCGGGACGCTCGTCCTCACCGAGTGCGAGTGGACGACCGACGCGCCGTCCGAGGAGGCCCGCGCCTTCTGGGACCGGCACTACCGGCTGCGGACCACGGCCGGCAACACCCGGGCGGCCCTGGCCGCCGGGTACTCCGTGCTCGGCGTCACGCACCAGCCGGAGTCCGACTGGGAGGCGTACTACGCCCCCCTGCGGGCCCGTGCCGACGCGGCCGACCCCGAGGCGCCCGGCATGGCCGAGGCGCTCGCCGCCACCCGCGAGGAACTGGCCATGCGCCGCGACCACGCGGCCGAGTACGGCTACACGGGGTACGTCCTGCGCCCCGCGGGCGACGGCTGGCGCACCCGCCCGGAGGCGGCGGACGGCGCCGACCGCGCGGCCGTGCACGCGGTGAACGCCGCGGCCTTCCCCACCGAGGCGGAGGCCGACCTGGTGGACGCCTTGCGCGCGGATCCGGACGCCTGGCTCGAGGGCCTGTCGTACGTCGCCGAGACGGCGGACGGCGAGGTCGTGGCGCACGCCCTGATCACCCGCTGCCATGTGGACGGCGCTCCCGCCCTGTGCCTGGCGCCCGTGGCCGCTCTCCCCGCGTACCAGCGCTCGGGAGCGGGCACGGCCGTCGTGCGCGCCGTCCTGCGCGCCGCGCGCGCCCGGGGCGAGCATCTGGTCCTCGTGCTCGGGCACCCCGAGTACTACCCGCGGTTCGGGTTCACTCCGGCCTCGCGGTACGGAATCCGGCCAAGTTTCGAGGTGCCGGACGAGGCGATGATGGCGCTCGTCCTTGACCCGCCGGGCGGATCGGCACGTTCCGCGGGCGTTCCGCGGGGCACGATCGCCTATCCGGCGGCCTTCGGCGTCTGATTCCCGCTCCCCCGCATGTCCCGGCCGCGGCCACCGCGGACGGGACATGCGGGGCCGCCGGAGTGCCGGGGGCCCCGGTCTCGTACGGCAGACTTGAGGTCCGAGACCGGAGCGAAGGATGGGTATGCCGATCACACCTGCCACCGCGGCGCACAGCTCGTCGAACGGCACTGGAGAGACAATCTTGCTCGAGCTCGTGGACGAGGACGGCAGGACCATCGGCACGGCGGAGAAGCTCGCCGCCCATCAGGCGCCCGGCCAGCTGCACCGGGCGTTCTCCGTCTTCCTCTTCGACGAACAGGGCAGGCTGCTGATCCAGCAGCGGGCGCTCGGCAAGTACCACTCCCCCGGCGTCTGGTCCAACACCTGCTGCGGCCATCCCTACCCCGGCGAGGCGCCGTTCGCGGCGGCCGCCCGGCGCACCTTCGAGGAGCTCGGCGTCTCGCCGTCGCTGCTCGCCGAGGCGGGCACCGTGCGCTACAACCACCCGGACCCGGAGTCGGGCCTGGTGGAGCAGGAGTTCAACCACCTGTTCGTCGGGATGGTGCAGGCCGAGCTGCGCCCGGACCCCGACGAGGTGGGCGCCACGGCGTTCGTGACGGCCGAGGAGCTGGCCGGGCGGCACGCGGAGGATTCCTTCTCCGCGTGGTTCATGACGGTCCTGGACGCGGCGCGGCCCGCGGTCAAGGAGCTGACGGGGCCCGGCGCGGGCTGGTAGCCGCCGCCGGATCCGCTAGAACGCGCCGGGCTTCAGGGGCAGGGCCGCCCAGATGACCTTGCCCCCGCTCGCCGTGTGCTCGACGTCGCAGGCGCCGCCCGCCTCACGGGTGATCTCCCGGACGAGCAGCAGGCCGCGCCCGCCGGTCTGGCCGTGGTCGGCGACCAGGGCGGTCGGACGGTAGGGGTGGTTGTCCTCGACGGACACCCGCACCCACTCGGCGCCGACCGCGACCTCCACCGCGAGCGTCGGCGAGAGCAGCGCCGCGTGCCGCACCGCGTTGGTGACCAGCTCGGAGACGATCAGGAGCAGCCCCTGCACCAGTTCGTCCGGCGCCGGTACGCCCTGGCGCGCGAGCAGGTCGCGCACCGCGTGCCGTGCCTGCGGCACCGAGGCGTCGACGGCGGGTGCGGTGAACCGCCACACCCCTTCGTACGGCACCTGTCCGCTGCCCCGAGGGAGTGGGTCCGGCCCCCTCCCGTCGTTCCCCATCGCCCGGTCCCCGCCCTCGCGCTCGATTGTCACCACACGTCGAGTGTTGGGATGCCACTGGTCCGGACCGCGCTACTGACCAGAAGTCAGCGAGTATCGACGGGATTTGATCGTCACCGTCTGGCCACGTCAGTTCCGCGACTGCTCCTGCCCCTCTTGTTCCCTCTTCACCGGTTCTTCAGGTTGTACGGCTTCCTGGCCCCCGGGAGCCGCGGGGGAGCGATCCGTCACCAGGCTGATGATGCGCCGGGCGCCGATGCCCGTGGCCAGCAGTCCCAGGCCGTCGAAGAGGAGCGCGAGCGAGAAGAAGCAGCCGATGACGTACTGGCTGCTGCTCGGCCAGCCGGCGAGCACCAGGACGCCGAGCAGCACGCCGAAGGCGCCCTGGAGCAGCGTCACCGCCATCTGCGGCCCGCGCACCACCACGCTGCCCACGAGCCGGAACACGCCGCCGGTGAGGAAGAGCAGCGCCGCGAACATCGTCAGCGCCTCCGCCGCCACGTCCGGCCTGCGGATCACGACGACGCCCGCCGCGAGGTTCAGGGCGGCGACCACGACGCCGAGCCAGAAGAAGTTCGTGCCCCGCGACTGCACCGCGTGCAGCAGCGCGACGACGCCGCCCACCAGGAGCAGCCAGCCGAACAGGAGCATCGAGGTGAGCGTGGCGACGCCCGCGTAGACCAGGCCGACCAGGCCGCCGAGCGCGAGGATCGCGCCGAGCAGCGCCAGCCAGCCGAAGCTCCTGCTGAGGGCCTGGGGATTCGCCGCGGGGTCCGCTCCCCGGTCACCGCCGGGTCCTTCCGCCCGCGCGTGCGCCGCGTCCCTGGCCTTGTCACGTCCGAACATGAGCGCCTCCGTACGTCGGCGAAGCCGCCCCTTCTTGATCGTACGTGCGCGGGGTGCGGATAGCATCCGGCGCATGGAGCCCCAGCTGAGGCATGCCGTCGCCGACGGCGTCGCCACCGTCGTCATCGACCACCCGGCCCGGCGCAACGCCATGACGGCGGACATGTGGCGGAGCCTGCCGCCGCTGCTCGACGCGCTCGCCGCCGACCCGGCGGTGCGCACGCTCGTCCTGACCGGCGCGGGCGACACGTTCTGCGCGGGCGCCGACATCACCTCGCTGCGCGTCGACCCCAACCTGGCCCCGGAGCTCGCGGTGCTCGCCGAGGAGGCGCTCGCCGCCTTCCCCAAGCCGACGCTCGCGCGCGTGCGCGGGTACTGCGTGGGCGGCGGCTGTCAGCTGGCGGCGGCCTGCGACCTGCGGTTCGCGGACGAGGGCGCGTCGTTCGCCGTCACCCCGGCGAAGCTGGGCATCGTGTACCCGGCGTCCTCCACCCGTCGGCTGATGTCGCTCGTGGGGCCGTCGGCGGCGAAGTACCTGCTGTTCTCCGGCGAGTCGATCGACACGGCCCGGGCGCTGCGGACGGGCCTGGTGGACGAGGTGCTCCCGGCCGGTGAACTGGACGGGCGCGTCAAGGAGTTCACCCAGCTCCTGGCCGGGCGCTCGCTCCTGACGCAGGCGGCGGCGAAGGAGTTCGCCGCGGGCCGCACCGACCGGGACGCGCACTGGGCCGAGCAGGCGCGCGGCAGCGGCGACACCGCCGAGGGCGTCGCCGCCTTCCTGGAGCGCAGGCAGCCGCGCTTCGGCTGGACCACGCCGGGCGCCAAGCAGGCACGCTGAAGCCCGCTGCGGTGCGGGAGCGCCCCGAAGGGGCGCGGGGCTGTGCACATGTACGGCTCCGCCGCGGGGGCGCGACCAGCCACAGACGGCCCGCGGGTTTGTCGCCGCCACATCCAGCGAAGCGCTCAGGCGCTGAACCGGCTCCGGTCGCGGAACATCTCGACGAGGTGGGCGGGCGCCTTGCGGGGCGAGCCCGCGTCGTAGGGCGGCTGCGGGTCGTACTCGGTCATCAGCTGGACGGCCTGGGCGCGCTCGTCGCCCGCGATCCTGCCGACGAGGGCGAGGCCCATGTCGATGCCGGACGAGACGCCCGCGGCCGTGACGTACTTGCCGTCGAAGACCACGCGCTCCTCCGACGGGCGGACGCCGAGCTTCTCCAGCTCCTCCAGGGCGAGCCAGTGGGAGGTGGCGCTGCGGCCCGTGAGGAGTCCGGCGGCGGCCAGGGCCAGGGAGCCGGTGCACACGGACGTCGTCCAGGTGGTGGTGGCGTCGGCGGCGCGGATCCAGCCGAGCAGCGCCTCGTTCTCCATCTGGTCGCTCTGGCCGGGGCCGCCCGGGACGACCAGGACGTCCGGCCGCGGCACCTCGTCGAAGGTCTTGTCGGCGACGAGCGCGAGCCGTCCGCTGTCGTCGCGCACGGGCCCGGTGCGCTCGGCCACGAAGACGACGTCCGCGTCCGGGATGCCGCCGAGCGTCTGGTAGGGGCCGATGGCGTCGAGGGCGGTGAAGCGCTCGTACAGGGCGATGGCTATCTGCATGCGGGTTCCTTCGTGGTGGGTGGGTACGGGTGGGCTTCGGGCGGAGGCGCGTGGAAGCGGCGGCGGTATTCGGCGGGAGCCGTGCCGAGGGCCTTCAGGAAGGCGCGGCGCATGGCCTCCGGGGTGCCGTAGCCGCAGGCGCGGGAGACCTCCTCGACGCCGCGCGAGCTGTCTTCGAGGAGGCGGCGGGCGTGCTCGACGCGGACGCGGTCGACGTACTTTCCGGGCGTCGTGCCGGTCTCCGCCTGGAAGGCCCGGGCGAAGTGGCGCGGCGAGAGCCGGGCGCGGGCGGCGAGCCGTTCGACACTGAGGTCGTCGTCCGGGTGCTCGGTGATCCACTGCTGGACCTCGCGCAGCGGCTCCCGGCGCGCGGTCTGCGCGGCCAGCTGGGCGCTGAACTGCGCCTGGTTGCCGGGGCGGCGCAGGAACACGACCAGGTAGCGGGCGAGGGTGAGCGCCATCTCGCGGCCCAGGTCCTCCTCGACGAGCGCGAGCGCCAGGTCGATGCCCGCGGTGACGCCCGCGGACGTCGCCACGTGGCCGTCGCGCACGTAGATGGGGTCCGGCTCGACCTCGACGGCCGGGTGGTCGCGGGCGAGCTTGTCGCAGTACGCCCAGTGGGTCGTCGCGCGGCGGCCGTCGAGCAGGCCCGCCCGCGCCAGCAGGATGGCGCCGGTGCACACCGAGACCAGGCGCTGGGCGCGCGGGCCGTGGGCGCGCACCCAGTCGACGAGGGCCTCCAAGTCCTCGTTCCGGGGGCGGGTGCCCTGGCCTCCGGGGACGAGCAGGGTGTGCGGCGCGGGGGCGTGGGCGAGGGCGCTGTCCGGGACCAGGGTCAGGCCGCTGGTGGTGCGCACCGGGGCGCCGTCCAGGGACGCGGTGCGCACCTGGTAGGCAGGGCGGCCGTGCGCGTCGGTGGCCCCGGCGAACACCTCCGCGGGTCCGGCGACATCAAGGCTCTGCACGCCGTCGAAGAGGACGACGAGGACGGTTCGCTGCGCCATGCCGTCGATTCTTGGGGGTACGGCGCTGTGGCCGCAATGACGGGTGGCCCACCTTTTCTGCCATGGGGTGACTCCTGGGGAGGCCTGTTCCGTCGCGGCCGACCGCGCGCGGCGCTTTCCTCCGGCCCGCCCTTCACGCCATACCAACCAGTCGGTAACGTACGGCCATGACCTCTCCCACGACCTCACCCGCCCCCGGCGCGGATCTGCACCCGCGCGCGGGACGACGCTGTCAGAGCGTGCTCAACACCCTGCACGCCACGCACTACTTCTCCCCCGACCTCGGACGGGAGCTCGGCGCCCTCGGCATCACCCACCCCAGGGCCGTCAACTTCGCCGCCCGGGCGGCAGCGATGGGCCCCGTCGGCGCCGGGACCGTCACCGCGGCCTTCTTCAACTACAAGGCGGAGACCGTCGCCGAGCACGTGCCCGCGGTGTGGCGCGTCGCGGCGCCCGCGGACATCCTCGCGGCGCGCCTGCGGGCCGTCGACACACCACGCTGCGGCGGCTGCTCGGCGACGAGACCGTCGAGTCCCCGGAGATGGCCGAGGCGGCGCGGCTCGCGCTGCGGGCCACCGAGGCCTGCACGCGCGCCGCCCGGCCGCTGTACTCCGCCCACGCCGACCTGCCCGTCCCCGACGAGCCGCACCTGGCGTACTGGCACGCCGCGACGCTGCTGCGCGAGCACCGCGGCGACGGCCACCTCGCCGCCCTCCTGGACGCCGAACTCGACGCCGTGGAGGCCCTGGTGAGCCACACCGCCACCGGCAAGGGCATGACTCCCAAGCGCAACGCCGCCACGCGCGGCTGGACCCGGGAGGACTGGGCCGCGGCGGTGGAGCGGCTGCGGGCGCGCGGACTCCTTGACGCCGAGGGCGAGTTGACGGAGGCGGGCGTCGCGCTGCGCGCCGAGGTCGAGGAGCGGACCGACCGTCTCGACCGCGCGCCGTACGAGCTTCTGGGCGCGGCCGGGGTCGAGCGGCTCACCGCGCTCGGCACGGCGTTCGCCACGACGGCGGTGCACGCGGGGGCGTTCCCCGCGGACCTGCTCGGCAAGGGCTGACACCAGCAAGCTCCCCCTGCCGCGGCGCATGACCTGCCGCGTACGAGGTACCCGTCCGTCCCCGGCCCCGCCACCCGCCCGCGAGCGGGGCGGGCCGGGCGACGAAGGGAGAGTCCACGTGTTCCGTGCGATCGCGGACGTTCTGCGGCAGATCGGGTCGGCCCTCGCCACGGTCGTCACCCTGCCGTTCCGGTTACTGGCCCGCCTCTTCGGCGGAGCCTCCCGCTCCGGGCGGCGGTCGGGGCGGTCGGGGCGGGCCCGCAGGGTCTGACCGCCGGCTGTCACCGCCACCTGCCACAATTGCCGGGCAACCTGAATGAGAAGGCGGTACCGGAACGTGGCACCTGTGCAGACGTCCACTCCAGCGTCCATCGAAGGCAGGATCGCCGAGGAACTCGGCGTACGGGAGCGGCAGGTCAAGGCCGCCGTCGACCTGCTCGACGGCGGGTCGACGGTGCCCTTCATCGCGCGCTACCGCAAGGAAGCGACCGAATCCCTCGACGACGCGCAGCTGCGCACCCTCGAGGAGCGGCTGCGCTATCTGCGCGAACTGGAGGAGCGGCGGAGCGCCATCCTCGAATCGGTGCGCGAACAGGGCAAGCTCACCGCCGACCTGGAGGCGCGCATCCGCGAGGCCGACACCAAGGCCCGCCTCGAGGACATCTATCTGCCGTACAAGCCCAAGCGGCGCACCAAGGCCCAGATCGCCCGCGAGGCGGGGCTCGAACCGCTGGCGGAGGGCCTGCTCGGCGACCCGTCGGTGGAGCCGCTCGCGGCCGCCGCCGCGTTCGTCGACGCCGACAAGGGCGTCGCCGACCCGCAGGCCGCGCTCGACGGGGCCCGCGCGATCCTCACCGAGCGCTTCTCCGAGGACGCCGACCTGATCGGCGAGTTGCGCGAGCGCATGTGGGTGCGCGGGCGCGTCGCCAGCGAAGGTCCGCGAGGGCAAGGAGGAGGCGGGCGCGAAGTTCGCCGACTACTTCGACTTCGCCGAGCCGTTCACCGAGCTCCCCTCGCACCGGATCCTCGCCCTGCTGCGCGGCGAGAAGGAAGACGTCCTGGACCTGGTCCTGGAGCCGGAGGAGGCCCCGGAGGGCGCCGCCGCGCCCTCGTCGTACGAGGGGACGGTGGCCCATCGCTTCGGCGTCGCCGACCGCGGCCGCCCCGGCGACAAGTGGCTCGTGGACACCGTCCGCTGGGCCTGGCGCACCCGCATCCTGGTGCACCTGGGCATCGACCTCAGGCTGCGGCTGCGCACGGCCGCCGAGGACGAGGCCGTGCGCGTCTTCGCCTCCAACCTCCGCGACCTGCTCCTCGCCGCCCCCGCGGGCACGCGCGCGACGCTCGGCCTCGACCCCGGATTCCGTACGGGCGTGAAGGTCGCCGTCGTGGACGCGACCGGCAAGGTCGTCGCGACCGACACGATCCACCCGCACGTCCCCGCGAACAAGTGGGACCAGTCCCTGGCGGCGCTCGCCCGGCTCGCCAAGGAGCACGCGGTCGACCTGGTCGCGATCGGCAACGGCACGGCGTCCCGCGAGACGGACAAGCTCGCGGCCGAACTCATCGCCAGGCACCCGGAGCTGAACCTCACCAAGGTGATGGTCTCCGAGGCGGGCGCCTCGGTGTACTCGGCTTCGGCCTTCGCCTCCCAGGAGCTGCCGGACCTGGACGTGTCGCTGCGCGGGGCCGTCTCCATCGCGCGCCGCCTGCAGGACCCGCTGGCCGAGCTCGTCAAGATCGACCCGAAGTCCATCGGCGTCGGGCAGTACCAGCACGACCTGTCCGAGGTGAAGCTGTCCCGCTCCCTCGACGCGGTGGTCGAGGACTGTGTGAACGGCGTCGGTGTGGACGTGAACACGGCGTCCGCCCCGCTGCTCGCCCGCGTCTCCGGCATCGGCTCCGGCCTCGCCGAGAACATCGTGGCGCCACCGCGACGCCAACGGCCCGTTCACCTCCCGCAAGGCCCTCAAGGACGTCGCGCGCCTCGGCCCGAAGGCGTACGAGCAGTGCGCGGGCTTCCTGCGCATCCGCGGCGGCGACGACCCGCTGGACGCCTCCAGCGTGCACCCCGAGGCCTATCCGGTGGTGCGGCGGATGGTGAAGGAGGCGGGCGTCGACGTCCCGACCCTGATCGGCAACTCGGCGACGCTGCGCTCCCTGAAGCCCGCCGCCTTCGTCGACGACGTCTTCGGCCTGCCGACGGTGACCGACATCCTCAAGGAGCTGGAGAAGCCCGGCCGCGACCCGCGCCCGGCCTTCAAGACGGCCACGTTCAAGGAGGGCGTCGAGAAGATCGGCGACCTGGCTCCCGGCATGGTCCTTGAGGGCGTCGTCACGAACGTCGCCGCGTTCGGCGCGTTCGTCGACGTCGGCGTGCACCAGGACGGCCTGGTGCACGTGTCCGCGATGTCCAAGACCTTCGTCAAGGACCCGCGGGACGTGGTGAAGCCGGGCGACATCGTGAAGGTGAAGGTCCTCGACGTCGACGTGGCGCGCAAGCGCGTGTCGCTGACGCTGCGCCTGGACGACGAGCCCACGGCGGGCTCCGCCCCGGGCGAGGGCCGCAAGGAGCGCGGCGGGCGCCCGCCGCAGCAAGGGCGCGGGGGCGCCGGTCAGCAAGGGCGCGGGGGTCAGCAGAACCGGGGCAACCGTGCCAAGGGCGGTGGCGGCCAGCGGCAGGGGCCGCCGCCCGCGAACGACGCGATGGCGGAGGCCCTGCGCCGGGCTGGGTTGGTTGATCCCAAGCGGCGCTGAGTTCGCTACTGGATGTGCCACACCCTGCTGTGAGGCGTCTGCGAGTTCGTCGCGGCTGAGCGCGCAGTTCCCCGCGCCCCTTCGGGGCGCTGCCGCGGAGGGTCAAGGTGACCGTTCGGTCACCTTGCCCTCCGCCACCTCCAAGCGGCGCGTGACGCGTACGGCGTCGAGCATGCGCCGGTCGTGGGTGACGAGCAGCAGCGTGCCCGCGTAGGAGTCGAGGGCGGACTCCAGCTGTTCGATGGCGGGCAGGTCGAGGTGGTTCGTCGGCTCGTCGAGGACCAGCAGGTTCACGCCTCTGCCCTGGAGCAGGGCGAGCGCGGCGCGGGTGCGCTCGCCCGGGGAGAGCGTCGCCGCCGAGCGCAGCACGTGCTCGGCCTTGAGGCCGAACTTGGCGAGCAGGGTGCGGACGTCGGCGGGGTCGGTGTCGGGGACGGCCGCGCGGAAGGCGTCGAGCAGCGACTCCTCGCCGTGGAACAGGGCGCGCGCCTGGTCGACCTCGCCGACGACGACGCCCGAGCCGAGCGCCGCGTGCCCCTCGTCCACCGGGACGCGCCCGAGGAGCGCGGCCAGGAGCGTGCTCTTGCCCGCGCCGTTGGCACCGGTGATCGCGACGCGGTCGGCCCAGTCGAGCTGCAGGCTCACCGGGCCGAGCGTGAAGCCGCCGCGCCGCTAGGACGGCGTCGCGCAGGGTGGCCACGACGGCGCCGGAGCGGGGTGCGGCGGCGATCTCCATGCGCAGCTGCCACTCCTTGCGCGGCTCGTCCACGACCTCCAGGCGCTCCAGCATCCGCTGCGTCTGGCGGGCCTTCGCGGCCTGCTTCTCGCTGGCCTCGCTGCGGAACTTGCGGCCCAGCTTGTCGCTGTCGGTGGCCTTGCGGCGGGCGTTCTTCACGCCCTTGTCCATCCAGGACCGCTGCGTCTGGGCGCGGTCCTGGAGCGCGGACTTCTTGTCGGCGTACTCCTCGTACTCCTCGCGGGCGTGGCGGCGGGCCACCTCGCGCTCCTCCAGATACGCCTCGTAGCCGCCGCCGTAGAGGTTGATGCGCTGCTGGGCCAGGTCGAGTTCGAGGACCTTGGTGACGGTGCGGGACAGGAACTCGCGGTCGTGGCTGACGACGACGGTGCCCGCGCGCAGGCCGCGCACGAACGCCTCCAGGCGCTCCAGGCCCGCGAGGTCCAGGTCGTTGGTGGGCTCGTCGAGCAGGAACACGTCGTAGCGGGACAGGAGCAGCGAGGCCAGGCCCGCGCGGGCGGCCTGGCCGCCGGACAGCGACGTCATCGGCTGATCCAGGTCCACGCCGAGGCCGAGCGACTCCGCGACCTCCTCGGCCCGCTCGTCCAGGTCGGCGCCGCCGAGGCCGAGCCAGCGCTCCAGGCTCGTCGCGTACGCGTCATCGGCGCCCGGCGCGCCCTCGACGAGGCGTTCGGTCGCCTCGTCCATGGCCTCCTGCGCGGCGGCGACGCCGGTGCGGCGGGCCAGGAAGGCGCGGACCGTCTCGCCGGGGCGGCGGTCCGGCTCCTGCGGCAGGTGCCCCACCGCCGCGGTCGGCGGCGAGAGGCCGATCTGGCCGGACTCCGGGACGTCCAGGCCCGCGAGGAGCCGGAGCAGGGTTGACTTTCCGGCGCCGTTCGCGCCGACGAGGCCGATGACGTCGCCGGGGGCCACGACGAGGTCGAGCTCCGCGAAGAGCGAGCGGTCACCGTGGCCGGCGGCGAGGTCTTTGGCGACGAGGGTTGCGTTCATCGCCTTTGAGCGTAGCCGGGGCGGCGGCGGGGGCGGGCCGCCGGGGCCGCCGGGGCCGCCCGGGGCCGCCCGGGGGCGTCGACCGTTTCACGGTGTCGGCGAGTGATGCGCTGCCCCGCGTCCCGTTCGGACGAGCGGGGAGGGGAGGGGAAACCAGTGTCTGTGAAATCCCTGCCGATGTGAAGAACACCTGCGGAAAGAGATGTGGCCTCGCACTCCCTATCCGAAAGGCGAGCCCCGTGACGGTTCCCGCCGAAGCGGAAGGAACTTCGGACCGCTCTGACGTGGAACCTTCATCGAAAGCGTGCCGGTTCGCAATGGCTTCGTGGACCCGTGCGCAGGCTCAGCGGAAAGCGGTGAGGCAGGCTTCACACATTCTTCGCGGTACGCGTGACACCAAGGCGGAAGGGAGGAAGCCTTAACCACATCAGTGATATCGAGTCCTCGCCTGGATCCGCAAGCGTGCAGCCGCCACCGTCCCCTGTCCCGCTGGCAGGACCAGGCAGGGCGCCGCTGGATCACTTCGGCAAGGCCTTCGTATTACTCCGGGTGATTCGCACGGGACACCATCGCACGCACGCCTGTCTGCGACTGTTCCATCGCGCCGATGATTCGATCGGTGGGTTGATGGGGCGCGTTTCACCCAACGACACGAGCGAAACGCACATTGCTGGTTCCGGTATGACGCGGGGCTGACTCGGCGCGGCGTACTGTCCGTGCCGGGCGACGCCACATCGCCGACCAGACACGGGCCGCTAAACCGTCATGGCAAGGTTCGCCGCGCATTGTTCGTGAAACTGACCGAAGCGGATGATGCTTCCTGGACGTCGTTTTCTGAACCATGGTAGGAATTCGCGGCCGGTCACTGCACTCACCGACCGCATTCGTCGCGAACTTGGCGTTGGCGTTGTCGTCGGGGTTGGCGGCCGTGTCGACGCACCCCCCTTACACCCGTTGATCGCTTAGGAGTTGCGTCGATGATCCCGTTGTCCTTCGCTCAGCGCCGGATGTGGTTCCTGCACCGTCTGGAGGGCCCGTCCGCGACGTACAACGGCCCGTTCGTGCTGCGCCTGGAGGGGCCGCTGGACACGGCGGCGCTGGCGGCGGGCGTGGCGGATGTGGTCGCCCGGCACGAGAGCCTGCGCACGGTGATCGTGGAGGACGCGGGCGGCACGCCCTGGCAGCGGATTCTCCCGCCGGTGGAGGCAGTGGTTCCGCTGCCGGTGGTGGAGGTGGCCGCGGAGGCGGTGGACGCGGCGGTGCGCGAGGTGGTGTGCGCGGGGTTCGCCCTGGATGCCGAACTCCCATTGCGGACGACCGCGTTCCGCCTGACGGGCGACGCACAGGCACAGGTGCATGTGCTGGTGATCGTGTTCCATCACATCGCTGCGGACGGGGCGTCGATGGGCCCGTTCCTGATGGACCTGATGGCGGCCTACAGCGCCCGTCTGCGCGGGGACGCGCCGCGCTGGGAGCCGCTGGCGGTGCAGTACAAGGACTACACGCTGTGGCAGCGGCAGCTCCTGGGCGAGGCGGACGATCCGGAGAGCATCGCCGCGGAGCAGCTGGCGTACTGGCGGGACGAGTTGGCGGGGGTGGCGCAGCCGGTGGCGCTGCCGGTGGACCGGCCGCGGCCGGCGGTGGCCAGCCATCGCGGCGACGACGTCCTCTTCGAGCTGGATGCCGCTCTGCTGGCGGGGGTGCGCGGGCTGGGCGCGCGGCACGGGGCTACCGCGCCGATGGTGACGCAGGCGGCGTTGGCGGTGCTGCTGCACCATCTGGGCGCGGGTGACGACGTGACGATCGGCAGTCCGATCGAGGGGCGCCCGGATGAGCAGTTGAAGGATCTGGTCGGGTTCTTCGCCAATACGTGGGTGCTGCGGGTGGCATTGTCGGGCGATCCGTCGTTCGGGCAGCTCCTCGAGCAGGTGCGGGAGCGGGCGCTGGCCGCCTATGACCATCAGGACCTGCCGTTCGAGCGGCTGGTGGAACTGCTGAGTCCGGAGCGTTCCACGGCGTATGCGCCACTGTTCCAGACGATGCTGGCCTGGCAGTTCGACTGGCCGGTGATCGAGCTGCCGGGCCTGCGGGTCAGTCCGCTCCAGGCGGGCACGGGGACGGCGAAGTTCGACCTGTTCCTCAACATCGTTCCCGGCCCGGGTGGTGGCGCGTACGGGCTGCTTGAGTACGCGACGGACCTGTTCGACCGTGCCACGGCCGAGCGCCTGGTGGACCGGTTCGTGGGGGTGCTGCGGCAGGTCGTGGCCGATCCGGGGACGCGGATCGGCGCAGTCGACGTCCTCGCCGGGGACGAGCGTGACTTGCTGGCGCGGGTCAACGACACGTCGGCGCTGGTGGACGCGGCGACGGTGGCGGAGCTGGTCGCCGTTCAGGCGGCGCGGACGCCGGACGCGGTGGCGGTGGTGTCGGGGAAGACGGCGTTCTCGTACGCCGAGCTGGAGGCCCGTGCGGGCCGTCTCGCGGCGGTGCTGCGTGAGCGCGGGGTGGGGCCGGATGTGCTGGTGGCGGTGGCCCTGCCGCGTGACGCGGACCTGGTGGTCGCGCTGCTGGGGGTGCTGAAGGCTGGTGGTGCCTATCTGCCGGTTGATCCGAACTATCCGGCGGCGCGGGTGGAACTGCTGCTCGGCACGGCCGATCCTGCCCTGGTGCTGACCGGCCGCGAGGTGGCGGAGACGGTGGCGGGATGCCGTCCGCCGGTACTGCTGCTCGACGACGTGTACCTGGATGGTCCTGCTGTCGCGGCTCCGCACGTCCGTGTCGGGCCAGACCACCTGGCCTATGTGATGTTCACGTCCGGCTCGACGGGGGTCCCCAAGGGTGTGGGGGTGAGTCATGCCAGCGTGGTAAGCGGGGTACGGGACCTGCGCCGGACCACGGGGGTCGGGGCAGGGTCGCGGATGCTCTCGCGGCGACGTCCGTGAACTTCGATGTGTCGGTGTTCGAGATCTTCACCGCGCTGACGTGCGGGGCGAGTGTCGAGATCGTCCGGGACGTCCTTGAACTCGGTGAGCGCGAGCGGTGGTCGGGGGCCACCATCAGCGCGGTGCCGTCGGTGTTCTCCGCGCTGCTCGCTCAGGTGGGTGCCGGTGGCCTCCAGCTGGAGGTGGAGACGGTCGTTCTGGCTGGTGAGGCGCTGTCGGCCGACCTCGTCGAGAGGGTTCGCGGTGCCCTGCCGGGGGCGCGTGTCGTCAACGCCTATGGGCAGACGGAGAGTTTCTACGCGTCCACGTTCACGGTGCCGGAGGAGTTCGCCGGGAGTGGCGCGGTGCCGGTAGGGCGGCCGCTGGCGAACATGCGGGCCTACGTGCTGGGTCCGGAGCTGGCTCCGGTCGCGCCGGGCGTGGTGGGTGAGCTGTACGTGGCCGGTCTGGTCGCACGCGGCTACCACCAGAGCGGCGCGCTGAACCGCCGAGCGGTTCGTGGCCTGCCCGTTCGGGCCCGCCGGGGCGCGGATGTACCGCACTGGCGACCTGGCCCAGTGGAACCGCGAGGGCCAGTTGGTGTACGCGGGCCGCGCCGACGCGCAGGTCAAGGTCAACGGCATCCGTGTCGAACCGACGGAGATCGAGGCGGTCCTCGCCGGGCATTCGGCCGTACGCCAGGCAGCTGTCACCGTATGGCAGGACCCGGCCGGTGGTGGGCGGCTGGTCGGCTATGTGGTGCCGGTCGAGGGCGGTGTCACGGAAGGCGACTTCGCGCTGGACGCCAATGTGTCGCTGTCGGAGCTGCGGCGGTTCGTGGCCAGGCGGCTGCCCGACTACATGGTGCCCGCCCAGCTCATCGTCCTGGACCGGCTGCCGCTGACCGCCAGCGGGAAGCTGGACCGGGACGCGCTGCCCGAGCCGGAGTTCACCGGCACGGTCTATCGGGCGCCGCGCGGGGAGAGCGAGCGGGTGCTGGCGGAGGTGTACGCCGATGTCCTGAGCACGGAGCGGGTCGGCGTCGACGACGACTTCTTCGCCAGCGGCGGCGACAGCATCCGCTCCATCCAGGTCGTGGCCCGTGCGAAGGCGCGCGGTGTGGTGGTGAGCACGCGGGAGATCTTCGAGCAGCGCACGGTGGCCCGGCTCGCGGAACTGGTGGACAGTCGTGCGGACGAGGAGCGCGTGGTGCTGGCCGAGCTGCCCTGCGGTGGCGTCGGCTGGGCGCCGCTGCCGCCTACGGCCGCACACGTCCTCGCGCTGGGCGGTGGCATAGGCCGGTTCTGCATGTCAGCGATGCTCACGCTGCCCGACGGCGTCGACCGGGCCGGGCTCGTCGCCACGGTCCAGGCGGTCATGGACCAGCACGACGTGCTGCGCGCCCGGCTCGACCACGAGCGGCCGGGCCTGCGGATGGCGCCGGTCGGCAGTGTGGACGCCGACGCGCTGGTACGGGAGATCGCCTACGACGGCGCCAAGGTGAAGGCCGAGCTGGACGCGGCCGCCGACCGCCTCGACCCCGACGCGGGCGTCATGGCCCAGTTCGTGTGGTTCACCTCGGGCACCGGCGCGGACCGGCTCCTGGTCGTGCTGCACCACCTCGTCGTCGACGGCGTATCCTGGCGCGTCCTTCTGCCGGATCTTGTCTCCGCCTGGCAGCGAGTCCGCGAGGGCCGCACCCCGCAGCTGACGGCGGAGGGCACGTCACTGCGCCGGTGGGCGCACGCCCTGGCCGAGGAGGCGGCCCGCCCCGAGCGGGTCGCGGAACTCCCCGTATGGCAAGAGCTTCTGTCGAACGACGAGGAACCCGTGCTCGGTTCACGGGAACTGGACCCGGCCCGTGATGTCACGGCCACCGTGGACACCGTCCGCGTCCAGGTCCCCGCAGACGTCACCGGGACCCTCCTGAACACGCTGCCCACGGTGTTCCGTGGCGGCGTCGACGACGGCCTGCTCACCGGCCTCGCGCTCGCCCTCGCCCGCTGGCGCGCAACGCGCGGCACCCCCGGCTCCTCGACGCTCATCCGCCTGGAGGGCCACGGCCGCGAGGACCACCTGATCCCGGGCGCGGACCTGTCGGGCACCGTCGGCTGGTTCACCGCGATGTATCCGGTACGCCTGGACGTCACCGGCATCGACCTCACCGACGCCCTCAACGGCGGCAAGGCAGCCGCGAAAGCCATCAAGACCGTCAAGGAGCAGCTGCGCGCGATCCCCGACAACGGCCTCGGCTACGGACTGCTGCGTCACCTCAACCCCACCACCGCCCCCGCACTCACCGACACGCGCCAGCCGCAGATCGGCTTCAACTACCTCGGCAAGGCCTCCAGCGCCGACCTCCCCGAGGACCTGCGAGGCCTGGGCTGGGCACCGGACACCACCCACCAGGATCTGATCGCCGCCCCGGACCCGGACATGCCCGCCCTGTCCGCCCTGGAGATCAACACCGTCGCCACCCCCACCACCGAAGGCGAGGAGCTCACCGCGTACTTCGCCTTCCCCACCGGCATCCTCACCCGCGAGGACGTCACCGAACTCGCCGGGCTGTGGGTTCAGGCCCTCACCGCCCTGGCCCGCCACACCACCACCCCGCAAGCGGGCGGCCTCACCCCCAGCGACGCACCCCTGGTCACGGTCAGCCAGGGCGAGATCGACGCCTGGGAAGAGCGCTTCGGCAAGCTGGCCAAGGTGTGGCCGGTCACCCCGGCGCAATCAGGCCTGCTGTTCGAGTCGATGCTGGCCGGAGGGTCCTTCGACGCTTACCACATGCAACTGGTCTTCCACCTGTCCGGCGCCGTCGACCCCGAGCGCATGCGCCGCGCCGGACAAGCCCTCCTGGACCGCTACCCCGCCCTGCGCGCCGCCTTCGTCAACCGCGCCGACGGCGACGCCGTCCAGGTCGTACCGGAGACGGTGACCCTGCCCTGGCAGCACGTCGACCTGACCACCACCACAGCGGAGGAACGAGTCGAGGCCTTCGAGCAGTTCCTCGGCCACGACCAAGCCTCCCGCTTCGACACCGGCACCCCGCCCCTGATCCGCCTGGCCCTCGCCGTCCTGGAACCCGACCGCGCCGAACTGGTGCTGACCGCCCACCACGTCCTCTTCGACGGCTGGTCCTCGCCCCTCCTCGTACGCGACCTGCTCCTGCTGTACGCGTCCAACGGTGACCCGGCCGGGCTGCCCGCCACCCGCGACTACGAAGCCTTCCTCGCCTGGCTCGACGCCCACGACGACCAGGGTTCCGCCCGCGCGTGGGCGGCCGAACTCGACGGCGTGCGGGAACCCACCCTGCTCGTACCGCACGCGAGGGGCCGCCACGAGGGTGCGGGCATCGGCCAGCTCGAAGTGGCCTTCGACGACAAACACGGCCTGTCCCAGCGGGCCGCGCAGCTCGGCGTCACCCTCAACACCCTCGTCCAGGGCGCCTGGGCCGTACTCCTGGCCCACCTCACCGGCCGCACCGACATCGTGTTCGGCGCCACCGTCTCCGGACGCCCGCCCGCCGTGAAGGACGTCGACGACGTCGTCGGCCTCTTCATCAACACCATCCCCGTCCGGGTGCGCTGCGGGCACCAGGACACCTTCGCCGACGTGCTCACCGCGCTGCAGAGCCGCCAGGCCGCCCTGCTCGACCACCACCAGCACAGCCTCGCCGACATCCAGCAGGCCACCGGCCTCAACACCCTGTTCGACACCATGGTCGTGTTCGAGTCCTTCCCCGTGGACCGCGACGCCATCGTCGAGGCCAACTCCACCGCCGGGATCACCTTCACCGGCGTACGGCCCCTGGCGGGCTCCCACTACCCCGTCAGCCTCGCCGCCGCGACCTCACCGCAACTGCACATGGCCCTCCAGTACCAGCAGGACCTCCTCGGCCGCGACGACGCCACCGGCATCGTCGACCGCTTCACCCGCGTCCTGCGCCAACTGATCGCCGATCCCCGAGCGCCGCTCAGCACGATCCATGTCCTGGACGACGAAGAACACGACTGGCTCGTCCGCCAGGTCAACGACACCGCGCACCCCGTGCCCGCGAGCACGCTGCCCGACGCGTTCGAAGCGCAGGTGGACCGGACCCCGGACGCCACCGCCGTCATCGCTGAGGACGAGATGCTCACCTACGCGGAGTTCAACCGCCGCGCCAACCAGCTCGCGCACTGGCTGACCGACCGAGGCGCCCGCCCCGAACACCTCATCGCCGTGCGCATCCCGCGCTCCGTCGACCTGATGGTGGCCCTCTACGCGGTGGTCAAGTCCGGCGCGGCCTACGTACCTCTGGACACCGACCTGCCCGAGGACCGCGTACGCCACATCCTCGACAACGCGCGGCCTCTGCTCGCCCTCGACGCGGACCTCCCCGACGTCTCCGCGTACCCGACGACGAACCCGCACCGCGATCTGACACCCGACAACACCGCCTACGTCATGTACACCTCCGGCTCCACCGGCGGCCCCAAGGGCGTCCCCGTCACCCACCGCTCCCTCACCAACCGCATCCAATGGGGCCTGGCCCACTTCCACGTCACCCCCCAGGACCGGACCCTGGCCAGCACCTCAGCCAGCTTCGACGCCTCGGTACCGGAAATGTTCGCCAACCTCCAGATGGGCGCCAGCGTCGTCATCGCCCGCCCCGACGGCCGCCGCGACCCCGCCTACCTCGCCGACCTCATCCAGCGCGCACACATCACCAACGCCTTCTTCGTCCCCTCCCTGCTCACCGCCTTCCTCGCCGAACCCACCGCCCAGCGCTGCACCAGCCTGCGCTGGATCGAAGTCGCCGGAGAGGCCTTCCCGGCAGCCCTGGCCGACGAGTTCACCGCGCTGCTGCCCCACGCCACCGCCCACAACCTCTACGGCCCCACCGAAGCCACCGTCGAAGTCACCGCCTTCCAGCACACCCCCGGCGCGGACCGCCTGCCCATCGGCACCCCTAACTGGAACAACCAGGTCTACGTCCTGGACTCCGCCCTCCGCCCCGTCGCACCCGGAGTTCCCGGAGAGCTCTACCTCGCCGGTGCCTGCCTGGCCCGCGGCTACCTCGGCCAGACCGCCCTCACCGCACAGCGCTTCACCGCCTGCCCCTTCGGCGCGCCCGGCCAGCGCATGTACCGCACCGGTGACGTGGTCCGCTGGAGCAAGGACGGTCAGGTCGAGTACCTCGGCCGCGCCGACCACCAGGTCAAGCTCCGCGGCCTGCGCATCGAACTCGGCGAGATCGAGGAGGCGCTGACGGGGCACCCCGGCGTCGCCCGGGCAGCCGTCGTCGTACGCGAGGACCACAAGGGCGAGCAGCGCCTGGTGGCCTACGTCGTGCCCGACCCCCATACCGCCACCACCGACACCGACGCCGACTCCCAGGTCGAGGAGTGGCGCGAGGTCTACGACGACGCCTACGCCCAGCCCGCCGACACCGCCTTCGGCGAGGACTTCCAGGGCTGGAACTCCACCTACACCGGCAAGGCGATCCCGCTGGACCAGATGCAGGAATGGCGCGGCGCGGCCGTCGAGCAGGTGCTGCGGGGCGCGCCGCGCCGGGTCCTGGAGATCGGCGTCGGCTCCGGACTGCTCCTGTCCCAGATCGTCGGCGAGGTCGAGGCGTACTGGGGCACCGACATCTCCGCCACCGTCGTCGACCGCCTCCGCGCACAGGCCGAACAGGCCGGATACGGCGACCGCGTCCACCTCAGCGCCCAGGCCGCCCACGACACCACCGGACTTCCCCAAGCCCGCTTCGACACCGTCGTCCTCAACTCCGTCATCCAGTACTTCCCCAGCACCGAATACCTCGACCAGGTCCTGCGCCAGGCGATGGACCTCCTCGCCCCTGGCGGCCGCCTCATCGTCGGTGACGTCCGCAACGCCGCCACCCTCCGCCTCCTCGCCACCGCCGTGCAGCGCGCCGCCCACCCCCACGCCTCGCAGGACGAGTTGCGCGCACTGGTGGAGCGAGCACTCCTCGGCGAACGGGAACTCGTGGTGCACGCCCCGGACTGGTTCGCCGCGTGGGCGCGGAAGCACGCCGACGGCGTGGACATCCGCCTCAAGCCCGGCCACGCCCACAACGAACTGACCCGCCACCGCTACGAAGTCACCCTCCACAAGCAACCAGCCGACGTACTCGACCTGGCTGACGTGCCGACGGTGCCGTGGGACCCGGCCGCGTCCGACCTCACCGCGCTGTGCCAGCACATCGAACAGGCGGGCCACGGCCCGGTGCGCGTGACCGGCGTGCACAACGCACGGCTACGGGAAGAAGCCGCCGCGGCGGCCGCCGCCGCCGTGCCGGGCGCCGAAGCTCCCTCCGGCCGGGCCCTCGACCCGCAGGACCTGGCCGCCTGGGCGCGGCAACAGGGCCTCGACGCGATCCTCACCTGGTCGGGCCGGGCCGTCCACACCTTCGACGCCGTCCTGCTGCCCGCGGCGTGGACCGAACAGCGGACCGTCTCGGGAGGATTCGTCCCGGGCGCGGCGCCCGGGCGGACGCGAGCGAACTCCCCGCTCCTCGCCACGACGCTCGGCGCGCTGCTCGCCGAACTCCCGCGGTACCTCCGCGACCGCCTTCCCGACTACATGGTCCCGGCCAGGATGGTGCCGCTCACGGAGATACCGATGACCCCCAGCGGGAAACTGGACCGGCGGGCGCTGCCGCCGGACCACGGTCAGGCGTCGACGGGCCGGGCGCCGCGTGACCAGCGCGAGGAGACCGTGTGCGCCTTGTTCAGCGAGGTCCTGGGCGTGGCGCAGGTCGGCATCGACGACGACTTCTTCGCCCTGGGCGGCCATTCGCTGCTGATCGTGCGTCTGCTCAGCCGCGTGGACGCCGAACTCGGCGTACGCGTGGACGTGCGGGACTTCCTCACCTCCCCGCGACCGGGCGACCTCGCCGCGCTCGTCGGGAGCGCGGCGGCGGGCCGGGCCGCTGACGGCCCCGCCACGGTGTCCGCGGCGGAGGCGTGGCTGGCGCCCGGGCTGCGCTTCCCGGACGCCGGAGGCTTCGGAGCGCGCCCCCGCCAGGTGCTGCTCACCGGTGCGACCGGGTTCGTCGGCGCGTTCCTGCTGCGCGAGCTCCTGGCACGAACCGACGCGGACGTCCACTGCCTGGTCCGCGCGGAGTCGGAGCGGGACGGGCACGGGCGTCTGCTCTCCGTCCTCGGCTCCTACGGCATCGACCTGGGCACCGCGTCGGGGCGGGTGCGCGTCGTGCCCGGCGACCTCGCGCACGACGGCCTCGGCATCGGCACGGCCCGCTGGAACCGACTGCGCGACGCTGTCGACACCGTCGTCCACGCGGGCGCGTACGTGCACCACTTGTCGTCGTACGAGCGTCTGAAGGCGGCCAACGTGGAGGGCACCAGGACCCTGCTGCGCCTCGCGGCCGAGGGCAGGCCGAAACGCTTCCACCACGTCTCCACGCTGGGCGTCTTCGGCAACGCGGCCGCGCCGCGGCAGCTCACCGAGGACACCCCGGTCGAGGACGCGCGGCACACCGCGGCCGACGGCTACGCGGCGAGCAAATGGGTCGCCGAGCTGATGGTGCGGGAGGCCATCGACCGGGGCGCGTCGGCGCGCGTGTACCGGCTCGGCCGGATCTGGGCGGAGTCCGAGCGGGGCGCCGTCAATCCCGACGACATGTTCTGCCGCCTGCTGGTGAGCTCCGCCGCCCTGGGCTGCTACCCGCGGGGCGACACGCTGCGGGCCGACCTGCTGCCCGTCGACGTCACGGCCCGCGCCCTGGTGGCCCTCGCCCTCGACGACGAGGGGCCCGGATCCGCTGCGGTGCACCATCTGCACCACCCCCGGCAGACCACCGCGGAACCGTTCCTGAGGGCCCTCGACCAGTGGCGCGGGACGCGGTCGGAGCCCATGGGACTCGGCGCGTGGCTGCGCCGCCTCAGGGAGGCGAGCGAGAGCGGGCACGAACTGCCGTTCCTGCCGTACCTGGACATGTTCCAGCAGCACGTCGAGCAGGGGGAAGACGCTGAGCGCGCTGCGGGCACCGAGAGTGCCTCGGACTCCGCCGACCCCACGGACCTGCTGATCGCCGACACCTGCCGCAACGACCGGACCCTGCGCGCCCTGGAACGGCTCGGCGTGCCCCTGCCCGAGGTCGACGACCGGATGGCCCAGGACTTCTGGCGACACCTGGAGGCCATCGGCGAACTCGGCTGACGGCCCCTCCCGGCCCCGGGGCCCGACACGCGGCCCCGCCCGTTCAGCGGGCGGAAGCCGCCGCGACAAGCACCGCGTCCGGGGTGCGGGCGACCACGTAGGGGGCGCCGCCGGGGAGGGGGACGCGGTGTTCGCCGGGCTCCAGGACCTCGTCGAAGACCTCGTGTATGCGGGTGCGCCGCAGCCGGTCCACGCGGTACGCGGTCAGGCGCACCCGGCACGGCGAGGTGACCTCCGTGACGGCCGCCCCGTCCGTGACCGCGAGCCGCGCCAGGCGGCGGCGCGCCAGCGGGCCCCGGTCCAGGGCGTATTCGATCTGGGCGACGAGCAGCGGCACGATCGGCGCGAGCCCGTCGACGTAGGCGACGTCGACCCCGGCCCGCTCGAACGAGCCCCGGACCGCGTCGCGCACCCGCTCCGGCACCGACCGCCCGAACGCCACGGCGCCGTAGGTGCGCAGCTCCTCCGCCGGTACGCCGACCGCGTCCGCGGCGATCTCCGCGCCGATGCCGATGGTGCGCAGTGCCGCCGCGAGTTTGGCGAGCAGCGCGACGCGGGCGCCGATCAGGAGCACCCGGCGCCGCACGGCTCCCGGGTCGTCGCCGGTGAGCAGGCGGCCGAGCTGTTCGCGGTACTCGCCGCCGCGGAAGCGGAACGGGCCTATGCCGTGGTAGCCGTTCAGCTCCAGGTCGGCGTGGTCGGCCGTCTGCCAGGCGAAGTCCCGCCACACGTAGTCGTCGTCGGCGCGCTCGATGACCGCCGTGACGGCGCCGCACTCCAGGACCTCGCACTCGGGGCAGCCGTAGATCACGTACCGCCCGTCCAGGAGCGGCGGGTCGGCTTCGAGCAGGAGTCTGCGCACATGGGTGGTGAAGATGGCGGGAGGGATGTCGGACGCGAGCGGGGAGACGGCGTCGAGGTCGGCGAGCTGGAACAGCAGCGGACGCCCGTTCACGATGAAGTCGACGAAGTCGCGGTGCACTTGGTAGTCACCGCCTGCGAGGACTCCACCGGCGCGCATCGCCGGGGCCAGGCCGAAGGTCGCGTACTCGGCAGACATGGTGTGAGTATCCCCACGTGCGGCGGGATGTGCGCACGGCTTGAAGGGTTCCGCTACGTTTCGGGGATGACGGATGGCGACGAAGTGGACGTGATCGTGGTCGGGGGCGGCGTCGCGGGGCTCACCACGGCCGTGGTGCTCGCGGAGGACGGCCGCCGGGTCGCGGTGTGGACGCGCGAGCCCGCGGAGCGGACGACCTCGGCTGTTGCGGGCGGGCTCTGGTGGCCGTACCGCATCGAGCCGGAGGCACAGGTCGGCGCCTGGTCCCTGGAGTCCCTCGACGTGTACGCGAAGGCCGCGGCGGAGGGATCGCACACGGGCGTACGCATGGTCGAGGGCGTACACGCGGACACCCGCCTGGACACCCTCGGCCCGTGGGCGGCGCGGGTGCCGGGGCTGCGCGCGGCGCGCCCTGAGGAGTGCGCGGGCCCCGGGGTGTGGGGGCGGCTGCCGCTGATCGACATGGTGGCGCACCTGGCGTGGCTGCGGGAGCGGCTGCTCGCGGCGGGCGGGACCGTGGAGATCAGGGAGGTCGCGAGCCTCGCCGAGCCGCTGGCGCGGGCGGCGCACGTCGTCAACTGCTCGGGGCTCGGCGCCCGGGACCTCGTCCCCGACGACAGCGTGCGGCCGGTGCGGGGGCAGCTCGTGGTCGTGGAGAACCCGGGAATCCGTACCTGGTACACGGCCGCCGACAGCGCCTCGACGGAGACGACGTACTTCCTGCCGCAGCCCGGCGGGCTTGTGCTCGGCGGGACGGCGGAGGACCGCGTCTGGTCCCTGGAGCCCGATCCGGCGGTGGCCGAGGCGATCGTCGCGCGGTGCGCGCGGGTGCGCCCGGAGATCGCGCGGGCGCGGGTGATCGGGCACCGGGTGGGGCTGCGCCCCGTGCGCCCCGCCGTCCGCCTGGAGCGGGAACACGTGAACAGCGGGGACGGCGGGCGCGCGGTGGTGCACAACTACGGGCACGGCGGCGCCGGGATCACCGTGGCCTGGGGCTGTGCGCGGGAGGCGGCGCGGCTCCTGGGCGAGGCCCGCGAGGGGCGTCCGCACGGGGAGCCCGCCGCCTCCTGAGGCGCGGCGTCAGCGGGCGGGGTCCGGCTGCGGCGGGGAGCCGCCGCCGGTGTCCGCCTCGCTGGCGCCGTCGGCGTCGCCCGCCTCGCTCGGTTTGATCTGGAGCTCGAAGTCGCCGTCGTACTGCTCGTGACCGGCGATCACGGCCCGCTCGACGGCCTCCGTGCCGTGTTCGCCGCGCACGATCAGCGGGTCGTGGCGCAGGTCCTTCATCAGGGCCACGCACATGCCGATCATCACGAGGGTGAAGGGCGCGGCGACCAGGATCGTCAGGTTCTGCAGGCCGGTGAGGGCGTTGGCCTTGCCCTCGCCGATCAGGAGCATGATCGCGGCGACGGCTCCGGTGACGACGCCCCAGAACACCACGACGAGCCTGCCCGGCTCCAGGGAGCCCTTCTGCGAGAGGGTGCCCATGACGATGGAGGCGGCGTCCGCGCCGGACACGAAGAAGATGCCGACGAGGATCATCACGAGCAGGCTGGTGGCGGTCGCGATCGGATACTCGTGCAGCAGACCGAACAGCTGTGCCTCGGCGGTGGTGTCGCCCTCCAGGCCGCCGCGCTCCTTGACCGTCATCGCGCTGCCGCCGAAGACGGCGAACCAGAGCAGGCTGACGGTGCTGGGCACGAGGATCACGCCGCCCACGAACTGCCGGATCGTGCGGCCCCGGCTGATGCGGGCGATGAACATGCCGACGAACGGCGTCCAGGAGATCCACCAGGCCCAGTAGAAGACCGTCCAGCTGCCCAGCCAGTCCGAGACGTCCTTGCCGCTGGAGGCCTCGGTGCGGCCGATGAGCTGCGGCAGCTCGCCCAGGTAGGCGCCGATGGAGGTGGGCAGCAGATCAAGGACGATCACGGTCGGGCCGACGATGAAGACGAAGACGACCAGGATCAGGGCGAGCACCATGTTGATGTTCGACAGCCACTGGATGCCCTTCTCGACGCCGGAGACCGCGGACGCCACGAAGGCGACCGTCAGGACGGCGATGATGGCGACGAGCAGGCCGGTGCTCGCCTTGTCCATCCAGTCCAGCTCCTTGAAGCCGGTGCCGATCTGCAGCGCGCCGAGGCCGAGGGAGGCCGCGGAGCCGAAGAGGGTGGCGAAGATGGCGATGATGTCGATGACCCGGCCCCAGGCCCCGTGGGCGTGCTTCTCGCCGATGAGCGGCACGAACACGGAGCTGATGGTCTGCCGCCTGCGCCGCCGGAAGGTGCTGTAGGCGATGGCGAGGCCCACCACCGCGTAGATCGCCCACGGGTGGAGCGTCCAGTGGAAGAGCGTCGTCGCCATGGCGGTCTCCATGGCGGCGGCCTGGTCCTCGGGGTGGGTGCCCGGCGGCGGCGTGGTGAAGTGCGCCAGCGGCTCGCTGACCCCGTAGAACATCAGGCCGATGCCCATGCCCGCGCTGAACATCATCGCGACCCAGGACACGGTGCGGAACTCGGGCTCCTCGCCCTCGTGGCCGAGCGTGATCTTCCCGTACCGGCTGACGGCGAGCCACAGGGCGAAGACCACGAAGCCGGACGCCGCCAGCATGAAGGCCCAACCGCCGTTGTGGATGAGGCCCTTGAGCATCTTCGACGAGACGTCTTCGAGGGTGTCGGTGGCGAGGGCGCCCCACACCACGAAGGCGAGGGTGAGTACGGCCGTGACGCCGAACACCACCCGGTCGGTCTGAGGGGTGCGGGTACCGGAGTGGCCCACCGGGTGCGGTGGGCCTCCTCCGGCGTCCGCCTTCTGGGATTCCTGCGTCACAAGCGCGCCTTTCGCGGAGTCGTCACAACATGACGGTTCGTCGGTTGTTCTTCTCCGCTACCCCCTACCACATGTGATGTGTCCACAGAGGGTTCAACAGGCGGTGTCGGGCCGCCCCGTCGCGAGGTGGTACGGCGCGCGGGCGTCGAGCAGCAGCGGCACCAGGGCGCGGGCCGACTGCCGCAGCGGCACCAGGACGCCCTGCCCGTCGTGGCGCACGGTCACGCCGTGCAGGGCCAGCTCGTCCTTGACGTCCGCGTACTGCTCGGGGTTAAGCCGGTAGCCGCAGGCGGGGTCCTCGATGGTCTCGGCGGGTTCGGCGGGGTCGTTGTCGGCGCCGCCGAGGTAGACCGGGCCCCGGTCGCGCAGGCCCGCGAGGCGGGAGGCCGTCGTGGCCGCCCGCAGCTGCCCGCGGCGCTCGTCGGCGTAGGAGAACAGGCCGTCGAGGGCGGAGAGTTGGGAGGCGACGCGGCGCCGGTTGTTGAGCACCGGGTCGTTCTTCTCGGCGGCGGTGCGGGGGTCGACGCGGCTCTCGATGAGCAGGCCCGCGGCGTGCTTGATGCCGGACAGGTTGCGCAGGATGCGCTCCTGTCCGTCGCCCGCGACCTGCTTGACCGGCTCGCCGGTGACGGGGTCGGTCCAGATGCCGTAGGTGCCGGTGGTGTGTCCTTCGGCCTCGGCGGCGGGTCTGACGTAGTCCCCCGACAACGTCTTGGCCTCATGGTGCACGGCGTCGGCCGTGTTCAGGTTGCGCGGCCACAGGTCGAAGAGGTCCTTGTCGTAGTACTGGGGCGTGGCCCCGTATTCGTGCAGGTCGTAGATGGCGTCGGGCTCGCGGTCGCGGATGACGGCGGCCAGGGCGCGGGCCTCGGCGGTCTTCAGGGCGAGGTGGTCGCGGTTGATGTCGACGCCGTCGGAGTTGCCGCGGGTGGCGGCGGCGCGGCCGTCGGGGTTGGCGGTGGGCACGACGAGCAGGGCGGTGCGGGACAGGAACCGCCGGGTCTCCTTGTCCTTGGCGTAGGCCAGGTCGCGGACCGTGCTCAGACAGGCCTCGCGGCCCGCGGGCTCGTCGCCGTGCTGGCTGCACACGAGCAGCACGGTGCTGGTGGTGTGGGCGCCGCCGACGCGGACGAGCTGGAGCGGGCGGTCCTGCTTGGTGGTGCCGACGCGCGAGAGCGAGACCTGGTCGCTGGCCTTGTCGAGGTGGGCGAGGAGGCGCTGTTCGTCCGGCTGGCTGGTCCAGCGCGCGCCGCCGCTGGCCTCGAAGCCGGTGCGCGGTGTGGTGCCCGCCGCCTGGGCGGTGGGCGCCGCCACGAGCGGGGCGGCGAGCGCGGCGCAGGCTCCGGCGAGCACCAGGGCGCGGATGCGGGGTGTCATGAAGTACGGCCTCCCGGTACGGGCTTGAGCGGACGCGAGGGGGCCACGCCGTCGAGGCGGGACTCGCGCGGAACGGTAGCGCCCGGTGCGGTCGCGAAGGACGTGGCGCCGCCGGTGAGCGGGACCCGAGCGACTGTGCGGGTGAGGTCGACGGTGAGGGTCGGGGTGTCCGCGGGCGCGGTGATGAGGTTGCGGTCGGTGCCCCCGATGATCAGCGCGAGCCGGTGGCCCTTGGGCACGACGTGGTCGCTCGCCGCGAGGTCGAGGGTGAGGGTGACGGGCTCGCCGGGGGTGAGCGGGCGGCCGTGGTGGTCGTCCGCGTGGTTGCCGAGGTCGGCCCAGCCGCGGCTGAAGACGGTGTAGTCGACGGCGGCGGTCTTGGCCTCGGTGTTCTTGTAGCAGGCGCTGTCGCCGTCGGTGCTCGCGCCCCAGCAGCTGCGCTCGGGCAGGGTGGCGATGCCCTCGCCACGGTCGGTGTAGTCGCGGATGGTGTCGGGGCCGATGTCGACGAGGACGGCGCTCAGATGGGCCGTGCGGGTCGAGGGCGTCACGGTGACGGTGACCTTGGAGGAGCCGGACACGCGCAGGTCGCGGGCGAGCGGCTGGGTGGTGAAGCCCGCCTTGGCGGGGGTGGGCGTGTCGATGGTGGCGGCCCAGTCGGTCTCGCCGAGGCGCCGGTCGTCGGTGAAGGTCTCGGTGCCCTTGCCGCGGCGGAGGCCGAGGGTGCCGACGCCGGGGGCGGCGCCCTTGGCCGGGCGGAGCGCGACGGCGTTGGTGGCGCGCGGCGGCCAGACGCGGTCGGTGGTCCAGCGGTCGGGGGCGCGCTCGATGTCGGCCATGGGCTCGCGGTCGATGCCGTTGCGGTAGCCGAGGAGCTCGTGGTCGAACCAGCGGTGCAGGGTGCGCACCCAGTCGGCGCGGCGGAAGTCGAAGGGGTCGACGTGCCCGGCCTGGCTGAGCCACACCTTGCGCCGCACGCCCGCGTCAGCGAGGGCGTCCCACCACTGTCCGAAGTGCTTCATGCGCACGTTCAGGTCCTGGAGCCCTGTGCACGGCGAAGACGCTGGCCCGCACCTGGCTGGCGTCGGGCACGTGGTCGCGCTCGGTCCACAGCGGGGTCCAGTCGCCGCTGCGGGGCGCGCCCTCGACGAGCCGCTGCTGCACCTGGCCGCAGCGGGCGCGGGCCTCGGGGCTCTCGACGCCGTTGGACAGGCCGTCGGGGCCGCTGTTGAACAGCGGGGCGCCCTTGGCGAAGTAGTAGTCGTACCAGGAGGAGATGGCGCCGATCGGCACGATGGTCTCCAGGCCTTCGACGCCGGTCGCGGCGACGCCGTTGGCGATGGTGCCGTCGTAGCTCTTGCCGATCATGCCGGTGCGGCCGTTGGTCCAGCCCGCGCGGGCGCGGGCGTCGCCGGTGGGTGAGGTGTACGCGCGGGCGCGGCCGTTGAGCCAGTCGACGACGGCCTTGGCGGAGGTGACGTCGGAGCGGCCGCCGACGTCGACGCAGCCGGCGGAGCGGCTCGTTCCGGCGAGGTCGACGGCGACGAAGGCGTAGCCGCGCGGCACGAAGTAGTTGTCGTAGTAGAGCGGGAACCGCACCGGGTTGCCCTGCTCGTCGTAGGTCTTCTTCTGGCTCTCGTTGCCGCGTCCGCAGCACGCGTAGTACGGGCTGGCGTCCATGATGACGGGTATCTTCCGCCCCCGCTCGGCGGGTTCGCGGGGCCGGACTATGTCGACGGCGACGCGGTCGGTGGTGCCGTCCGCGTCGCCGTCGATCCGGGTGTCCACCCACACGGACTCCCGTATCGCGTCCGCGTAGGAGTAGACCGGTCTGCTCTCCTTGCCCTTCGCGTACCCGGCCGTGGCGGGGCGCGGTGCGGTGTGCGCGGCGCCCGGGGACAGGAGGGCGGCCAGCAGGGCGGCGAGGGACGCCACCAGAAGCGTTCTCCACATCGGCAAGCGCGTGCGCGCGCGTATCGGCATGGCGCGGAAGGTACACGGGTCAACAGCCGTCGGAAAGAGGGCCCCTGGGGCGGATGAAAGGTGCGTGGGACGGAGTGACACATGTCGACTGAATGGCGATCGTGTGACATATGCGGCCATGGACATGACCGGGTAGGGCGGGGCTCAATAGGGTCGACCGCATCGTGAGTTGTTCGGCGCCGCGGCATCCCGGCTTCGGGGTGCCGCCACGTCCATATCACCCGCACCGCCTATCACTTGGAGACTTACGTGCACCGCAGACTCATCGCCCCTGGCGCGCTCGCGGCCTCGCTTCTGCTGGCGATCCCGGCGACGGCGGCCGACTTCACGCCCGGGTCCTCCGGCGTGGGCGACTCCTATTACCCCGACGCCGGCAACGGCGGCTATGACGTCTCGCACTACGACCTGCGCCTGAAGTACCAGCCGAAGACGGACCTCATCGAGGGCACGGCGACGATCAACGCCACCACGACGCAGGACCTGTCGCGCTTCAACCTCGACTTCGGCCTGAAGGTCAGCGAGGTGCGCGTCAACGGCAAGAAGGCGGCGTTCGCGCGCTCGGGCTGAGCAGGAGCTGGAGATCACGCCGAAGGCGGGTCTGCCCAAGGGCAGCGCCGTCACGATCGTCGTGCGGTACGCGGGCAAGCCGTCCGAGGTGAAGATCCACGGCTTCACGGCATGGCAGCGCACGCCCGACGGCGGCGTCGCGGCCCAGGAGCCGGAGTCGGCCGCCTGGTGGTTCCCCGCCAACGACCACCCGCGCGACAAGGCCACCTTCGACGTGTCGGTGTCCGTGCCGGACGGCACGCAGGCCATCTCCAACGGCGTGCTCCAGCGGCAGAGCTCGCGCCTGGGCTGGACCCGCTTCGACTGGCGCTCCAACAAGCCGCAGGCGCCGTACCTGGCGACGCTCGCCGTCGGCAAGTTCGACATCACGACGGACAAGACCGAGAGCGGCCTGCCCGTCCTGAACGCCTACAGCAAGGACCTCGGCGACAACGCGGGCGCCGCGCGCGCCAGCATCGAGCGCACCGCCGAGGTCGCCGAGTGGCTGGAGGAGGTCTTCGGCAAGTACCCCTTCAACGCGCTGGGCGGCTACGTCCCGAACGTGCCCACGAGCTTCGCCCTGGAGACCCAGACGCGGCCGTTCTACAGCCCGAAGGCCTTCGCCAACGGCTCCAACGTCTCGATCGTGGTGCACGAGATCGCCCACCAGTGGTACGGCGACAGCGTCTCGGTGGAGAACTGGAAGGACATCTGGGTCAACGAGGGCTTCGCCCGCTACAGCCAGTGGCTGTGGTCGGAGAAGGAGGGCGAGGGCACGGCGCAGGAGCTCGCCGACTACACCTATGCCTCGCGTCCCGCCGAGGACCCGTTCTGGCAGGTCAAGCCGGGTGACCCGGGCCCGGACAACCAGTTCCACGGCGCCGTCTACGACCGGGGCGCGCTCGCCCTGCAGGCGCTGCGCAACAAGGTCGGCGACAAGACCTTCTTCAAGATCCTGAAGAACTGGCCGACGGAGCGCCAGTACGGCAACGCCAGCGTGCGGGACTTCGTGTCGTACGCCGAGAAGATCAGCGGCAAGCCGCTGGGCGCGCTCTTCGACACCTGGCTGTACACGCCGGGCAAGCCGGCCGCCCCGGCCGCGAAGAAGGCGGGCCTGGTGCGCTCCGCGGCCAAGGACGCGGTGGCCAAGCCGAAGTCCTGGAAGAAGATCGCGGCGACGAACACCCTGCACGACCACCACTGAGCCGCGGCCGCGGCGGCCCGCTCCCGCTCGGCACACGGCAGCGGGCGGCGCCCGAAGGCGCCGCCCGCTGTCGTCGAGGTCCCGTAGGTCCTCGCAGGTCCTCGAAAGGGGGTGCTACTCGCTGAGCCCGGCCGCCTCGCGGTCGGTCTCGCGGCCCGCCTTGCGCTTGATCGCGTACCAGCCCACGACCAGCGCCGCGGCGATGACCGGGATCAGGAACAGGGTCTTGCGGCCGATCTCCGCGTCCTTCCACATCAGGCCGAGCACGGCGAGGAGGAACGCGATGGTGATGTACTCGGTGACGCCGCTGCCGGGGAAGGCGGAACGAAGGACGGGTGATCAGGCCTTCCTTGGCCCGCTTCACGAACGCCAGGTGGCAGATCATGATGCTGATCCAGGTGCCGATGATCCCGAGCGAGGCGACGTTCAGGACGATCTCGAACGCCTTTTCCGGGACCACGCTGTTCAGGCCGACGCCGAGGACACCGATGCTCGCGGTGAGCAGGATGCCGCCGTAGGGGACCTGGTTGCGGTTCATCTTGGCGGTGAACTTGGGAGCGGAGCCCGCCATCGCCATCGAGCGCAGGATGCGGCCGGTGGAGTACAGGCCGGAGTTCAGCGAGGACATCGCCGCGGTGAGGACGACGAAGTTCATCACGTCGCCCGCGCCCGAGACGCCGATCTTGGAGAGCACGGTCACGAAGGGGCTCTCGTCGGCCGAGTACACCGAGCCGGGCAGGAGCAGCGCGAGCAGGACGACCGAGCCGACGTAGAACAGGCCCACGCGCCACATGATCGAGTTCACGGCGCGCGGCACGATCTTGTGCGGGTCCTTGGTCTCGCCCGCGGCGACGCCGACCAGTTCGAGGGAGGCGTACGCGAAGACGACGCCCTGGAGCACGATCACGACCGGCATCAGGCCGTTCGGCAGGAAGCCGCCGTGGTCGGTGATCATGTTCAGGCCGGGCGTCTCGCCGCCCACCTCGTGCTGGGTGGAGACCAGGAAGATGCCGACGAACATGAACGCCACGAGCGCGGCGACCTTGATGATCGCGAACCAGAACTCCATCTCGCCGAAGTACTTCACCGAGATCAGGTTCACCGCGAGCACGACCGCGAGGGCGATCAGCGCGAGCACCCACTGCGGGATGTCGGTGAAGAAGCTCCAGTAGTGCGTGTAGAGCGCGATCGCCGTGATGTCGGCGATGCAGGTGGTCGACCAGTTGAGGAAGTACATCCAGCCGGCGACGTAGGCGCCCTTCTCGCCGAGGAACTCACGCGCGTAACTGACGAAGGAGCCGGACGACGGGCGGTACAGGACCATCTCGCCTAGGGCGCGTACGACGAAGAACGCGATGATGCCGCACACGAGGTACGCGACGGCGAGCGCGGGGCCCGCCGAGTGGAGGCGGCCACCCGCTCCGAGGAAGAGGCCGGTGCCGATCGCGCCACCGATGGCGATCATGTTGACGTGGCGGGCCTTGAGGTCCTTGCTGTAACCGGCGTCGCCCGCGTCCGCGGGGGCCTGGGACTCAGCGGCGCGCGCTGCGTCCACGGCCGTGTCTACGGCGTCGTTGCTCACGTGGAAGGTCCACTCTGTGGTGCCCGGAAAGAGCTTCCGGGGTCCGGATGTGCTCCGGCCCGTGGCACCCCTGACGCACTACGGACCGACCCGACACCTTCCCTTACGCAATGCCTATAACGCGGTGGCGTACGTCACATAGCGTTACTTCTCACATGGTGAGAGGCGTTTGTACGCCCCTGGGTCACGCGGTGTACAGGCTCTCGATGAGATCCCGGTACTTGTCCGTGACGACCCGGCGGCGCAGCTTCAGCGTCGGCGTGAGCTCGCCGGTCGCGGGCCCCCACTCCTCGGTGAGCAGGTGGTGGCGCTTGATCTGCTCGGTGTGGTTGAGGCGCGCGTTGGCGGCCTGGACCGCCCGGTCTATCTCCCGCCTGACCTCGGGACTCGTGGCCGGGTCGCCCTCGATGCCGCGCGCGGCCAGCCAGCCGGGGGCGGTCTCCGGGTCCAGGACGAGCAGCGCCACCAGATAGGAGCGGCCGTCGCCGTGGGCGAGGGCCTGGCCGATGAGCGGGTGCTCCTTGAGGGCGTTCTCGACGAGCGCGGGCGCGACGTTCTTGCCGTTGGAGGTGACGATGAGTTCCTTCTTGCGGTCGGTGACCCACAGGAAGCCGTCCTCGTCGAGCCTGCCGACGTCTCCGGTCGCGAACCATCCTTCGGCGTCGCGGACGTCGTCGACGCGGCCGTCGGCCCGCAGATAGCCCTCGCAGACGTAGGGGCCGCGCACCAGGATCTCTCGCCGTCGTCGGCGACGCGCACCTCCATGCCCGCGAGCGGCTTGCCCACCGAGCCGACGCGGAACGCCGCGGGGCCGTTGGCCGTGACCACGCCGCTGGTCTCGGTCAGGCCCCAGGCGTCCATGATCACCAGGCCGAAGCCCGCCCAGTACCGGGCCACGTCCACCGGCATCGGCGCGGCCGCGCTCGACGTCCACAGCAGCCGGTCGAAGCCCGCGAGGGCGAGCAGCGGGTCGAGGACCTTCTCCTTGGCCTCGCGGTAGGCGGCGTCGAGGGCGGCGGGCACGGGTTCGCCGCGCTCGCGGCAGTCCACGTGCGCCCGCGCGGTGTCGTTCGCCGCCTCGATGACGCGCCGCCGCTCCTCGGGCAGCCGGGCGAGGGCGGCCCGCACCGACGCGGCGAGCTTCTCCCACACGCGCGGGACGCCGAAGAACTCCTGGGGGCGCAGTTCGCGCGCGGTCGCGGCGACCTGGGTGGGGTCCGCGCACAGCGAGACCTGCGAGGCCCGCAGGAGCGGCAGGTAGATGCCGAGCATGCGCTCGGCGATGTGCGCGAACGGCAGGTAGCAGAGGTGCCCGACGTGCTCGGGGAAGTCGACGACCGCGTCCAGGGCGATGCCGTTGGGCAGGACGTTGCGGTGCGTGAGGCGTACGCCCTTGGGGTCGCCGGTGGTGCCCGAGGTGTAGACGACGGTCAGCGGGTCCGAGGGGCGCACCTCGCGCCAGGTCTTCTCCGCGGCGTCGATCAGGTGCGGCCGGTCGCCGCTGGCGCGCAGCTCCGCGTACGCGAGGTGCTCCCCCGCCGCCTGTGCCTCGGCGACGACGAGCCGCTCCAGGGGGACCGTGCCGTCCGTGAGGAGCGGCTCCCAGCGGTCAAGCTCGGCCGCCCCCTCGACGACGGCGAGGCGGGCGCGGCTGTGCCGGGCGATGTGGGCAACCTGCCCGGGGGCCGAGGTGCCGTAGACGGTGACGGGGACGGCGCCCGCGTGGACCAGGGCGAGGTCGCTCAGCCAGTGCTCGGGGCGGTTGCCCATCATCATCAGGACGTGCTCGCCGCGGCGGACGCCGAGGGCGGCGTACCCGGCGGCGAGGACCATGACCTCGCGCCGCACCTCGCTCCAGGTGAGCGTCGCCCAGCCGTCGCCCTCGCGCCAGGACAGCGCGGGCAGGCCGGGGTGGTCCTCGGCGTTGCGGAGCAGCAGGGCGGGGAAGGTGATGTCGGTGGGTTCCCCGGGAAGTCGCAGGATCGAGGTCATGAAACCGCCTCCTGGCACCGTCGGTTGCTCATCGGCTACGTGGCGTGACGACTTTGGAGACTTTCACAGCGGCGGTGGTACAGCAATACTGTTGCACCGCATTGACGCACGACCGGGGGAGGCGACGCACCGCGATGACCACGGACGCGGAGGAGTCGACGGCCGGGGCGGCTCCGTCGCCGCCGGACACGCACGGGCCGACGCACGGGCCGACGGACGAGCCGTCGTACGAGCAGACGGACGGGCCGGCGGACGGGCCCGCGTACGCGGACGGCGCGTCGACGCTCACGGTCGACGAACTGGCCGCGCGCGCGGGCGTCACGGTCCGCACCATCCGCTTCTACAGCACCAAGGGTCTACTGCCGCCGCCCGTGATCGGCCCCCGGCGCGTGGGCCACTACGGCCCCGCGCACCTCTCGCGCCTCGCCCTCATCGAGGAGTTGCAGCACCAGGGCATGACGCTCGCCGCGATCGAGCGCTATCTGGAGCAGCTGCCGCCGGACCTGAGCCCGCACGACCTGGCCATCCACCGCGCGGTGGTGGCCTCGTGGGCGCCGGACACGACGGAGGACCTGGACCTGGCGGAGCTGGAGCGGCGCGCGGGCCGGGCGCTCGCCGCGGCGGACCTGGAGCGCCTCGCGGCGATGGGGATCATCGCGTACGAGCCCGGGGCGCGGCGCTGCCGCCTGGACCCGGGGCTGCTGCGGCTCGGGGTGCGGCTGCTCGACGTGCCGATCCCGCACGAGACGATCCTGGCCGCGCGCACGGCGCTCCTGGAGCACGCGCGCTCGGCCGCGCACGAGCTGTCGCGGCTCTTCCGCGACGAGGTGTGGGGGCCGAGCAAGGAGCGCGAGGCGGGCCCCGCGCACGTGGCGGCGATGCGGTCGCTCTCGGCCCATATGCAGCCGCTGGTGGTGCAGGCGCTGGTGACGGCGTTCCAGCGGTCGCTCAAGGAAGAGCTGAGGGAGTGGCTCACGGAGTCGTGAACCCGGAGTCGTGAACCCGGAGTCGTGAACCCGGAGTCGTGAGCCACTCCCCCTCAGGCGGGGCGTGCGCGCTCAGCCGTCGCTGAACTTCTCGCCGCGCTCCGCCTTCTCCACGAGCAGCGCGGGCGGCGCGAACCGCTCGCCGTAGCGCTCGGCGAGCTCCCGCGCGCGGGCCACGAACCCGGGCAGGCCGCCGTCGTAGCCGTTGATGTACTGGAGCACGCCGCCGGTCCAGCCCGGGAAGCCGATGCCGAAGATGGAGCCGATGTTGGCGTCGGCGACCGACGTCAGCACGCCCTCCTCAAGCAGGCGCACGGTGTCGAGCGCCTCGGAGAACAGCATCCGCTCCTGCATGTCCGCGAACGGGATGCCGTGCCCCGGCCTGGCGAAGTGCTCGCGCAGACCCGGCCACAGGACGGTGCGCCTGCCGTCCTCGCCGTACTCGTAGAAGCCCTTGCCGCCGCTGCGCCCCGGGCGGTCGAACTCGTCGACCATGCGGTCGATGACGGCCTCGGCGGGGTGGGTGGTCCAGGTGCCGCCCGCCTCCTCCACGGCGCGCTTCGACTCGTTGCGGATCTTGCGGGGCAGGGTCAGGGTCAGCTCGTCCATCAGGGACAGGACCTTCGCCGGGTAGCCCGCCTGGGCGGCGGCCTGCTCGATGGACGCGGGCTCGATGCCCTCGCCGACCATCGCGACGCCCTCGTTGATGAAGTGGCCGATGACGCGGGAGGTGAAGAAGCCGCGCGAGTCGTTCACGACGATCGGCGTCTTGTTGATCTGGCGGACGAGGTCGAAGGCGCGGGCCAGGGCCTCGTCGCCGGTCCGCTCGCCCTTGATGATCTCCACGAGGGGCATCTTGTCGACGGGCGAGAAGAAGTGCAGGCCGATGAAGTCGACCGGCCGGGAGACGCCCTCGGCGAGCAGGGTGATGGGCAGCGTGGAGGTGTTGGAGCACAGCAGGGCGTCCGGCGCGACGACGTCCTGGACCTCCTGGAACACCTTGTGCTTGAGCTCGGGGTTCTCGAAGACGGCCTCGATGACCGCGTCGCAGCCCGCGAGGTCTGCGGCGTCACCGGTGGGGGTGATGCGGGCGAGCAGTGCGTCCGCCTTCTCCTGGGTGGTGCGGCCCCGGGAGACGGCCTTGGCGCACAGCTTCTCCGAGTAGGCCTTGCCCTTGGCGGCGGCCTCGGCGGACACGTCCTTGAGGACGACGTCGATGCCCGCGCGGGCGCAGGAGTAGGCGATGCCCGCGCCCATCATCCCGGCGCCGAGCACGGCGGCCTTGCGGACCTGGCGGGGCTCGACGCCCTTCGGGCGGTTGGCCCCGGAGTTGACGGCCTGGAGGTCGAAGAAGAAGGCCTGGATCATGTTCTTGGAGGTCTGGCCCGTGACCAGCTCCGTGAAGTACCGGGCCTCGATGGTCAGCGCGGTCTCGAAGTCGACCTGGGAGCCCTCGACGGCGGCCGCGAGGATGTTGCGCGGGGCCGGGTAGGGGGCGCCGTTCAGCTGCTTCTTCAGGTTGGCGGGGAAGGCGGGCAGGTTGGCGGCGAACTTGGGGTGCGCGGGGGTGCCGCCGGGGATGCGGTAGCCGGGCGCGTCCCAGGGCTGCTGCGACTCGGGGTGGGCGTCGATGAAGGCGCGGGCCTTGGCCAGCATCTCCTCGGTGGTGGCGGCCACCTCGTGCACCAGGCCGTTCTCCAGGGCCCGCCGCGGGCTGTACTGGGTGCCCTGGAGCAGCACCTTCAACAGGGCGTCGGCGATGCCCATGAGGCGGACGGTACGGGTGACGCCGCCGCCCGCGGGGAGCAGGCCGAGGGTGACCTCGGGCAGGCCGATCTTGGAGCCGGGGGCGTCGAGTGCGATCCGGTGGTGGCTGGCGAGGGCGATCTCGTAGCCGCCGCCGAGCGCGGCGCCGTTGATGGCGGCGACGACGGGCTTGCCGAGGGTCTCGATGCGGCGCAGCGAGTTCTTGATGGCGGTGCCGGTCTCGAAGGCCACCTGGGCGTTCTCGGGGCCGACCTGGATCATTTCCTTCAGGTCGCCGCCCGCGAAGAAGGTCTTCTTCGCGGAGGTGTAGATGACGCCGCGGATGGAGTCCTTCTCGGCCTCGGCGCGCTCGGCGATGGCGGCGATGGAGTCCTTGAACGCCTGGTTCATGGTGTTCGCGGACTGGTTCGGGTCGTCGAGGACGAGGGTGACGACACCGGTGTCGTCCTGTTCCCAGCGGATGGTGGTGCTCTCGGTGGTCATCTGGTGGTCTCCGTAGAAGTCTGTCGAGGGCGAGGGACCGCTGGCGGGTTACAGGCGTTCCACGATGGTCGCGACGCCCATGCCGCCGCCGACGCACAGCGTGGCGAGGCCGAACCGCTTGTCCTGGCGCTCCAGTTCGTCGACGAGCGTGCCGAGGATCATCGCGCCGGTGGCGCCGAGCGGGTGGCCGAGCGCGATCGCGCCGCCGTTGACGTTGACCTTGTCCAGGCTGAGGCCCATGTCCTTGACGAACTTCAGGACGACCGCGGCGAAGGCCTCGTTGATCTCCACCAGGTCGATGTCGTCGATGGTCAGACCGGCCTTGGCCAGGGCCTTGCGGGTCGCGGGGGCGGGCCCGGTGAGCATGATGGTGGGCTCGGACCCCGAGACCGCCACGGAGACGATCCGGGCCCTCGGGGTCAGGCCGTAGCGCTCGCCGATCTCCTTGTTGCCGATGGCGACGAGGGCCGCGCCGTCCACGATGCCCGAGGAGTTGCCCGCGTGGTGGACGTGGTCGATCCGCTCCACCCAGTGGTACTTCTGGAGGGCGACCGCGTCGAAGCCGCCCAGGTCGCCGATGTCCTTGAAGGACGGCTTCAGCTTGGCGAGCGTGTCGGCGGTGGTGCCGGGCCGCATGTACTCGTCGTGGTCGAGGACGGTCAGGCCGCTGCGGTCGGTGACCGGGACGACGGACTTGGCGAACCGGCCCTCCTTCCAGGCGGTGGCGGCGCGCTCCTGGGACAGGGCGGCGAACTCGTCGACGTCGCGCCGCGTGTAGCCCTCCAGGGTGGCGATGAGGTCGGCGCCGACGCCCTGCGGGACGAAGCCGGTGGCGAGGTTCGTCATCGGGTCGTTGAACCAGGCGCCGCCGTCGGACGCCATCGGCACCCGCGACATCGACTCGACGCCGCCCGCGAGCACCAGGTCCTCCCAGCCCGAACGGACCTTCATCGCGGCCATGTTGACCGCCTCGAGGCCGGAGGCACAGAAGCGGTTCTCCTGGACGCCCGCGACCGTGTCCGGCAGGCCCGCCGCGATGGCGGCGATCCGCGCGATGTCGGAACCCTGGTCGCCGACGGGGCCGACGACGCCGAGGACGATGTCGTCGATCGCCGCCGGGTCCAGGCCCGGGGAGCGGCGCTGGATCTCGTGGAGGAGGCCGGTCACGAGGTCGATCGGCTTGGTGCCGTGCAGGGCGCCGTTCGCCTTGCCGCGGCCGCGCGGGGTGCGGATCGCGTCGTACACGTACGCTTCGGAGCTCACTGGAAAGCCTTTCGGGAGGGGCAGTCGGGGCGGGCCGGGGAGGCAGCAGGAGGCCGGCGGAGGTCAGTCGAGGAGGGCGCGGCCGATGATCTCCTTCATGATCTCGGTCGTGCCGCCGTAGATGGTCTGGACGCGGCCGTCGGTGAACGCCTTGGCGACGCGGTACTCCGTCATGTAGCCGTAGCCGCCGTGCAGTTGCAGACAGCGGTCGGCGACCCGCTTCTGCAGTTCGGTCGCCCACCACTTGGCCATGGACGCGTGCACCGCGTCGAGTTGCCCGTTCGAGTGATCCTCGATGCAGCGGTCGAGGAACGTCCGGGTGACGGCGCACTCGGTGGCCATCTCGGCGATCTCGAACCGGACGTGCTGGAGCCTGGCCAGCGGCCGGTTGAACGCCTCGCGCTCCTTGACGTACGCCGTCGTGATCTCCATGAGGTGCTCGGCGGCGGCGATCGCGGCGACGGCGATCGCCATGCGCTCCTGCGCGAGGTTCGTCATCAGGTGCACGAACGCGCCGTTGAGCTCGCCGAGCAGGTTCTCCTTCGGCACGCGTACGTCGTGGAAGAACAGCTCGGCGGTGTCCTGGGCCTTCTGGCCGATCTTGTCGAGGTTGCGGCCGCGGGTGAAGCCAGGCGTGTCGCGCTCGACGACGAACAGCGACAGGCCGTGCGCGCCGCCCTCCGGGGTGGTCTTGGCGACGACCACGACCAGGTCGGCCAGGATGCCGTTCGAGATGAACGTCTTGGCGCCGTTGAGGAGCCAGTGGTCGCCCCGGTCCTCGGCGCTGGTGCGGATGCCCTGGAGGTCCGAGCCCGCGCCGGGCTCGGTCATGGCGACGGCGGTGATCAGCGAGCCGTCGCAGAACCCGGGCAGCCAGCGCCGCCGCTGCTCCTCGGTGGCGAGGCCCGTCAGATAGGGGCCGATGATGTCGTTGTGCAGGCCGATCGCGAGGCCCGCGGCGCCCGCGCGCGCGAACTCCTCGGCGAGCACGGCGGCGTAGCGGAAGTCGGGGTTGCCGCCGCCCCCGTACTCCTCCGGCACGGCGAGTCCGAGCAGGCCCTGCTTGCCCGCGGCGCGCCAGGCGTCCCGGGAGACGATGCCGTCGCGCTCCCACTGCTCGTAGTGCGGCAGGACCTCCCTGGAGAGGAAGGTGCGCACGGTGTCGCGGAACGCGTCGTGCTCGGCGCCGAAGATCTGCCGTTCCATGGTCTTCCGTTCCGTCGTCGTGGGTGGGGTGCCGCCGGTCACGGGCGCGTTTCCGCGTCGAGCAGGGCCGGTACGTCCCAGTCGCGGGCGACGGCGTCGGTGTGGGCGCCCGGCAGCGCGGGCCCGCCGCGCACGGCCGTCGGCGTCGCCGAGAAGCGGGGCGCGGGCGCGGGCTGGGTGATGCCGCCCGCCTCGGTGAAGGTGCCGCGGGCGGCCAGGTGCGGGTGGTCCGGGGCCTCGCGCAGCGAGAGCACCGGCGCGACGCAGGCGTCCGAGTCCTCGAAGAGGGCCGTCCACTGCGCGCGCGTGCGGGTCTTGAAGCGGGCGGCGACGGCCTCGCGCAGCTCGCCCCAGCGCGCCAGGTCCTTGCGCGCCGGGGCCACGTCCGCGAGGCCCAGCAGTGCGATGAACTCGTCGTAGAACCGTTGCTCCAGAGCGCCCACGGCCATGTGGCCGCCGTCCGCCGTCTCGTACGTGCCGTAGAACGGGCAGCCGCCGTCCAGGAGGTTGGCGCCCCTGCGGTCCTGCCAGCCGCCCGCGGCCAGCATGCCGTGGATCATCGTGGACAAGTGGGCGGCGCCGTCCACGATCGCGGCGTCCACGACCTGTCCGGTGCCGTGCGCGCGGGCGTGGTGCAGCGCGGCGAGCACGCCGACGACCAGGTACAGCGAGCCGCCCGCGTAGTCCCCGAGGAGGTTCGCCGGGATCGCGGGCGGCTCCTGCGGCGCCCCGATCATGCCGAGGGTGCCGGTGAGGGCGATGTACGCGATGTCGTGCCCGGCGCGCGGCGCCAGCGGCCCCTGCTGGCCCCAGCCGGTCATGCGGCCGTAGACGAGCGCCGGGTTGCGGGCGTGGCAGGCCTCGGGGCCGACGCCGAGGCGCTCGGCGACCCCCGGGCGGTAGCCCTCGATGAGCACGTCCGCGCGCGCGGCGAGGTCCAGGACGCGGTCCGCGCCGCCGGGCGCCTTGAGGTCGACGACCACGCTGCGCTTGTTGCGGTTGGTGATGTCGTAGGCCGGGTCGATGGCGAGCCCGGCGCCGCCGGGCCGGTCGACCCGTACGACGTCGGCCCCGAGGTCGGCCAGGAGCATGGCGGCGAACGGGCCGGGCCCGATGCCCGCGAGCTCCACCACGCGCACCCCGGCGAGCGGACCGTGAACGTCCTTGTCCGGCACTGCCATTGAGCCCCCAGCACTGTGACACAACCGATGTAACACCAGTGATGCTAAGAACGTGTTCCAGCGGGCACAAGCCCTTGACGACTCCGAACGAGCAAGCGCTTAGCGGGGTGCCGCCCGCCGGCCGCTCCCCGGCGGTGCGCGGCGCCCGTCGGCGGCACGCTAGCCTCTGCCTCCGACAACGGCGCGGGACACGGCTGAGAGGTGCCATGACCAGTCACGAAAAGGACCGTCCGTACGACATCGCGCTCTTCGGGGCGACGAGTTTCGTGGGGGTGCTCACCGCCGAGTACCTCGCCGCACACGCCCCCGAGGGGCTGCGCTGGGCGATCGCCGGGCGGGACACGGCGAAGCTGGAGCGGCTGCGCGAGCGCCTCGCCGCGGACCACCCCGCCTGCGCCGGGCTTCCCGTGCTGCGCGCGGACGCCGCCGACCCCGCTTCCTTGCGCGAACTGGCCGCCCGCGCCCGCGTGGTGGCCACGACCGTCGGGCCCTACCTCGCCTACGGCCAGGACCTGGTCGGCGCCTGCGCGGACGCGGGAACGGACTATCTGGACCTGTCGGGCGAGCCGGAGTTCGTGGACCTGATGTACGTGCGGCACGACGCCCGCGCGCGGGAGACCGGCGCGCGCCTGGTGCACGCCTGTGGCTTCGACTCGGTCCCGCACGACCTGGGCGTGCACTTCACCGTGGGGCAGCTGCCCGAGGACGTGCCGCTGCGCGTCGACGGCTATGTCCGCGTCCACGCGCGCTTCTCCGGCGGTACGTTCGCCTCCGCGCTCCAGCAGGCCGCGCGCGGCCGGCAGCTGGCCGCCGCCGCCCGCGACCGGCGGCGGCACGAGCCGCGCCTGGTGGGCCGCACGGCGTACGCGCCGCCCGCGCCGCCGCGCTACGCCGCCGAGGTCGGCGCGTGGGCGCTGCCGCTGCCGACGATCGACGCGCAGGTGGTGCAGCGTTCGGCGCGGGCCCTGTCGCGCTACGGGCCCGACTTCCGCTACCGGCACTACGCCGCCGTGAAGTCGCTGCCGGTGGCCGTGGGCGGGGTCGCCGCCGTCGGCGCGCTCGTCGCCGCCGCGCAGCTGCCGCCCGCGCGGCGGTGGCTCTCGGGCCTGCTCAAGCCGGGCGAGGGGCCGGACGCGGCGCGGCGGGCGGCGAGCTGGTTCTCGCTGCGGTACGTCGGCGAGGGCGGCGGGCGCCGGGTGTTCACCGAGGTGTCCGGCGGGGACCCCGGCTACGGCGAGACCGCGAAGATCTTCGCGGAGTCGGCGCTCTGCCTGGCCCTCGACGACCTGCCGCCGGTGGCCGGGCAGGTCACCCCGGCCGTCGCGATGGCCGGGCCGCTGACCGGGCGGCTGACGCGGGCGGGCATCGGCTTCCGCGTGGCGGCGGTGCGCTGACCGCGCGCCCCGGCCGATCGCTCGGCCGATCGCTCGGCCGATCGCTGGGCCGGTTGCTCGGCCCCGCGCTCGGTCAGCCCGTCGCCGCGCGCAGTGCCGCGCGGCACAGGGCGTCCGCCCGCCGGGTGGTCTCCGGCAGCCGGTAGCGGGGCGTCAGGCGCAAGGTGTGGGCCCGCGCGGTGGCGAGGCCCACCCGGTGCCCGACGGAGACGAACACCGGCTTCACACCGTCCCGCGTGCGCAGCGCGCTGCCCACCTCCTCCGCCCCGTCGAGCAGCGGCGCGGCGCTGCCGCGGGCCTGTCCGGGCGCCTCGTGCGCGAAGGTGAAGGGGTTCTTGGCGACGCCGATCGTGGGGCGTCCGGTGAGCACGCCGAGGTGGCTGGCGAGCCCGAAGCGGCGCGGGTGCGCGAGGCCGTAGCCGTCGCACACCACGAGACCGGGGTCGGCGCGCAGCGCGCCGAGGGCGGCGAGGACCGCCGGGAGCTCGCGGAAGGCCAGCAGCCCCGGCACGTACGGGAAGGCGACGCCGCCCACCGCCGTCGCCTCCTCCACGACGTCGAGGCTCGCCGCGTCCAGGACCACGACCGCCGCGGCGACCACGTCCCGCTCGTCGTCGTAAGCGACGTCCACGCCGGTGACGTGCCCGGTGCCGGGCGGCGGGCCCGGCTCGTCGAGGACGACGCGGGCGCGCAGGGCGTCCTGGACGGCGCGGGCGGCCCGCTCGTCGGCGGGCCAGTCGGCGGGCAGGGGCGGGATCGTCACCGTGGGCGTGTTCATGATGGCGCCACCTTTTCACGGGCCTCGCGGGGCGTTTCCGGGCGGCCGTGGCCGGGGGCGCGTGCCGGGTTCGCGTGCCGGGAGCGCGGCCGGGGCGCGGCCCTGTCCCGGCCGCCGTCCCCGGGCCGAGTAGCCTCCTGACCATGTTTGTCATGGAGCTCACCTACACCGCCCCGGTCGACCGCGTGGACGCCCTGCTCGCCGCGCACGTGGCCTGGCTCGACGCGCAGTACGCCGCGGGCGTGTTCCTCGCGTCGGGGCGCAAGAACCCCCGGGACGGCGGGGTGATCCTCGCCGTCGGGGACAGCCGCGCGCACATCGAGGAGCTCGCGGCGTCCGACCCCTTCACCGTCGGCGGGGTGTGCGAGTACCGGATCACCGAGTTCTACGCCACGAAGACGGCCCCGGCGCTCGCCGACTACCGGGAGCCGCTGCCTTCCTGACGCGTTCCGCTTACCCCGCTCAGCGCGCTGGGAGGCGGGCCACGCGGCCCTTCTCCCCCGCCGCCCAGCAGCCGAGGTCCGGCGCGCAGTCCACGGTGTCGTACGAGCCGCCGTCGACCGTGCGCCAGGTGCGGCCGCCGTCCCGGGTGAGGTCGGTGCCGGTGGGGCCGACCGCGAGGGCGGCGGTGCGGCTGTAGGGGAGCCAGGCGACACCGGAGCGGTAGGCGGGCGCGGGGCGCGCGGACTGCCGCCAGGTGCGGCCGCCGTCGCCGGTGGTGGCCGAGGCCCGGGGCGAGGGCTCGCCGGTGCGGTAGTCGCCGCCGACCGCGATGCCGTGCGCGCGGTCGCGGAAGGCCAGGCCGAAGACGCCGCGGGCCGGGTCGCCCGCCGGGATCGGCGTGTCGGTGGCCGTCCAGGTCAGGCCGCGGTCGGCGGAGTGCAGGACGCGGGAGCGCGCGGCGCCCCCGGTGGCCAGCCAGACGTCGCGCGGGCCCGAGCTGACCAGGCACTGGCCGCTGGCGGCGAAGCCCGCCTCGCCGTCCTGCGCGGCGGGCATGCCCCGGTCGGGCAGGACCTTCCAGGAGCGGCCGCCGTCCGCGGTGGACAGGATGCGGTACTTGCCGTCGACGGGGTCGCTCATGGCCAGGCCGTGGCGGCGGTCGAAGAACGTCATGCAGTCGTAGAAGGCCTTGGGGTCGGGGTTGCGGAAGGACTCCGTCCAGGTCGTGCCGCCGTCGGTGGTGCGGTAGACGCGGGAGGCCTCGCCCTCGCCGATCGCGAGCACCACGGCCCGGCGCCCGTCGAACGCCTCGACGTCACGGAACTCCAGGCCGGACGCCCCGGGCGGCGACACGTCGCGCCAGGTCCGGCCGCCGTCCGCGGTGCGCAGCACGGTGCCCCGGGAACCGGCGACCCACGCCGTGCTCCGGCTGACGGCGGCGAGGCCGCGGAAGCGGGCGTCGGTGCCGGTGGGCGTGAGCCGCCAGGACAGCGCGGCGCCGGGCTCGCCGCCGCGCGCGGCGTCTGTGGCACCGGGAGCGGCGGGTGCCGTTCCGGGTGCGGCCTGCGCCGTTCCGGGACCGGCCAGCGAGGCCACGGCGAGCACCGCCACGCCGAGGGCCGTCCCGAGACCGCCCCTCAGTCCGCCCCTCAGTCCGTCCCTCGTACGGCTCGGCGCCCGTCCCACGAGCCCGCCCCTCACACGACCCACCGGCATCGCACGCCCCCTGGTTCTCGCCGTCCCCATGCGCTGCACGCGCTTCATGGCGGGCGAAGCTAGCCGACCGGCCCGGCGGCGTCCAGATGGCCGAACCCGGGCACTCGGGCGGGGTGCCGCGGGAACCGCCCGGGGTTCCACGATGTCGCGGTGACAGAGGTCACTCGCTCCGAGGGGGCCTCGCGTGCACGCATCTCCTGATTCCGACGTCTATTCAAGTGCCCGACCCGCGTCGTGCACACCCAGGTCGTCCAGTCGTCAGCAGCAAGGGAGCAGGCCTTGTCCACTGTCATCGAGCAAGCCGTCGAGGCCCGCCTGGTCGCCGCGGCGCCCCGGATGCCGACCATTCCGGCCACGCTCCGCTACGACCAGCGGGACCCGTTCGCCGTGCGCATGAGCTTCCCGGCCCCGGCGACGCTGGAGGGCGTCGAGGTGCACTGGACGTTCGCCCGCGAGCTGCTGGCGCACGGGGTGGAGAGCCCGGTGGGCGACGGCGACGTCCGGGTGCGGCCGTACGGGTTCGAGCGCACGGTCCTGGAGTTCCACGCCCCCGAGGGCACGGCCATCGTGCACGTCCGCTCCGGCGACCTGCGCCGGTTCCTGCAGCGCACGACGGCCCTCGTCCCCGCCGGGCAGGAGCACCGGCACGTGGACCTGGACCAGGACCTGGCCGACCTGATGCGGGACGCCTGCTGACCTCGGGTCGCGCGGCGGCCGCGCCGTCACCGCCCGAGGCCACCCTCCGAAGTCACCGTCCGAACAGCTGGTTGACCTCGCCGAAGTCGATCCCGTCCGCCAGCGATCCGTACGTCCCCTCGGTGAGCAGTTCCCGGGCCGCCCGGCGGACCAGCGCGTGCGCCGCCTGCGCGAGCCCCGAGCCGACGCTGATCCGCGCGACGCCCAGGGCGGCGAGCTCCGCCACCGGCGGCGCGCCCGGGCCCGCCATCACGTTGACCGGCCCGTCGATCCGCGCCACGAGCGCCGCGACCGTGTCGGGGTCCACCGCTCCGGGCACGAACACCCCGTCGGCCCCGGCCGCCAGGAACGCGGCGGCCCGCTCCACGGTGAGCGCGAGCCGGGCGTCCGGCCGCTCGCCGACCCCCCGCAGATAGGTGTCGACGCGCGCGTTCACGAACAGGGGCACGCCCGCCGCGTCGGCGGCCCCGCGCGCGGCCGCGATCCGCTCCGCCTGCTCGGCGACCGGCCGCAGCGGCTCGCCCCCGTCATACAGGCCGTCCTCGATGTTCACGCCGACCGCGCCCGCGGCGAGGACGGCGCGCACGGTGTCGGCGACGCCCGCGGCGCCCTCGGCGTAGCCGCTCTCGATGTCGGCGGTCACGGGCACGGAGACGGCGTGCGCGATCCGGGTGAGCGCCCCGAGCGCCTCACCCCGCTGGAGCCGGTCGCCGTCCCCCGCGCCGAGCGCCCAGGCGAGCCCCGCGCTGGTGGTGGCGACGGCGGCGGCCCCCGCCGTCTCGACGAGCCGGGCGCTCACGGCGTCCCAGGCGTTGGGCAGGACGAGCGGGGTCCCGGGGACGTGCAGCGCGCGGAAGGCGGCCGCGGTGGCGGCGCGAAGAGCGGTGTCGGTCGCGGCGGTGGCGGTGGCGGTGTCGTACTGGGGTGTCATGCCCGGCATGCAACCAGCCGCACGCCGCCCGGGTCTGGCGAGAATCCGACACCGTCGTCCCGGTCCCCACTCAGCACCCCCCGGAAAGCCGTCCGGAAAAAAGCCGTTGACGGCCTTCCCTGCCCCCTTCTACCGTTCATCTTGGTTCTGTTGCCGCCGATTGGAGAAGGACGTTGCTCGTCTGAGGTCTGGAGACACCGCGTCACACAGCTGTCGACCGCTGTGTGCGTCTGGTGCGACCTCGGCGTACGAGCCGTCCCGCCCCGGCACAGGGCCCTCTTCTCTGTCAGGCCTCTGAACACGGCCCTTGAGCAGGCCCCTGACCGGCCCACCGGCGTCCACGGCCCTCCCGCGGTGTCTCCCACGCGTTGCCCCCGACCACGCCCAAGCAAACCGCGAGGCCCCATGTCCACTTCCCCCACCGCTGCCCTCACCTGCACGTCCCTGTCCTTCACCTGGCCCGACGGCACCCCCGTCTTCGACGGCTTCCAGGCCGCGTTCGGCCCCGGCAGAACCGGTCTCATCGGCCGCAACGGCTCGGGCAAGTCCACGCTCCTGAAGCTGATCGCCGGTGAACTCAGCCCCGGCGAGGGCACCGTGCGCACCGCCGACGACGTCGGCTACCTGCCGCAGAACGTCACCCTCGACACCCGCCTCCGCGTCGACGAGGTCCTCGGCATCGCCGCGACCCGCGCGGCGCTGCACGCCATCGAGGCGGGCGACGCCAGCGAGCGGCACTTCGCCGCCGTGGGCGACGACTGGGACGTCGAGGAGCGCGCCACGGCCACGCTCGACCAGCTCGGGCTCGGCCACGTCGGCCTCGACCGCACCACCGGCGAGGTCTCCGGCGGCGAGTCGGTCCTGCTGCGCCTGGCCGCGCTGCTGCTGCGCCGGCCCCGGCGTGCTGCTGCTCGACGAACCCACCAACAACCTCGACCTGCACGCGCGGCGGCGCCTCTACGCGGCCGTCGACGCCTGGTCCGGCGTCCTTGTCGTGGTCAGCCATGACCGGGAGCTCCTGGACCGGGTCGACCAGATCGCCGACCTGCGGGACGGGGAGATCAGTTGGTACGGCGGCAACTTCTCCGCGTACGAGGAGGCGCTCGCCGTCGAGCAGGACGCGGCGGAGCGCATGGTGCGCGTCGCCGAGGCCGATCTGCGCAAGCAGAAGCGCGAACTGGCCGACGCCCAGGTCAAACTGGCCCGCCGCAAGCGGTACGGCCAGAAGATGGCGGACCAGAAGCGCGAGCCGAAGATCGTCATGGGCAACCGCAAGCGGGCCGCCCAGGAGTCCGCGGGCAAGCACCGCATCCTGCACGAGGAGAAGCTCACCGAGGCCAAGGAGCGCCTCGACGACGCCGTCGAGGCGGTGCGGGACGACGACGAGATCCGCGTCGACCTGCCGCACACCGCGGTGCCGCCGGGCCGCTCGGTCCTCACCCTGACCGATCTGACGCTCCGTTACGGGGCGCGGGTGCGGGGCGGGTTCGACCTGCGCGGCCCGGAGCGGATCGCGCTGATCGGCCGCAACGGCGCGGGCAAGACCACCCTCCTTCGGACGGTCGCGGGCGAGCTCGCCCCGGACGCGGGAGAGGCGGTGGCCCATGTGCCCCTGCGCTTCCTGCCGCAGCGGCTCGACGTGCTCGACGGGGAGCTGAGCGTCGCCGAGAACGTGGCCCGGCAGGCCCCGGACGCGACCAACAACCGCGTCCGGGCCCGCCTGGCCCGGTTCCTGTTCCGGGGTGCCAAGGCCGACCAGCTGGCGGCGACCCTCTCGGGCGGCGAGCGGTTCCGGGCGGCGCTCGCGGCCCTGATGCTGGCCGAGCCCGCGCCGCAGCTCCTGATGCTCGACGAGCCGACGAACAACCTCGACATGGCGAGCGTCCGGCAGCTGGCCACGGCCCTGGACGCCTACGAGGGGGCGCTGATCGTGGCCAGCCACGACCTGCCGTTCCTGGAGTCCATCGGGATCACCCGCTGGCTGCTGCTCGACGGGGAGCTCAAGGAGATCACCGGCCAGGACCTCGCGGAGGACATCGAGGAAATCACGACAGGAGCTGTCGGGTATTCCGCCTAGCGTCGGGTGCATGCACGAGGTCACGCACGCACCCGACAGCCCCTCCCCCGCCGCCCCCACCGCCCCCGTGCCCGCCGGGTTCCCGCCCGGCGGGCACGCCCACATCACGCTCACCGGAGCCCGCGAGAACAACCTGAGGGAGGTGAACCTGCGCATCCCCAAGGGCCGGCTCACGGTCTTCACCGGCGTGTCCGGCTCGGGGAAGTCGTCGGTGGTCTTCGACACCATCGCCGTGGAGTCGCAGCGCCAGCTCAACGAGACCTTCACCTGGTTCGTCCGCAACCGCCTGCCGAAGTACGAGCGGCCGCACGCGGACGCCATCGAGGACCTGGCGCCCGCGATCGTCGTCGACCAGAAGCCGATCGGCGGCCACTCGCGCTCCACCGTGGGCACCATGACGGACATCTACTCGGTGATCCGGGTGCTGTTCTCGCGGCACGGCACCCCGAGCGCGGGCACGGCGACCGCGTACTCCTTCAACGACCCGAGCGGCATGTGCCCCGAGTGCGACGGGCTCGGCCGCACCGTGCGGCCCGACTACGACCGCATCCTGGACCCCGCCAGGTCCCTCGCGGACGGCGCGATCCGGTTCCCGCCGTTCGCCGCCGGGACCTGGCAGGGCCAGACGTACACCCACAGCCCCGACCTCGACCCGCACAAGCCGGTCGGTGAGTTCACCGCCGAGGAACGGGCCTTCCTACTGCGCGGCGGCGGCACGGTGAACGTCGACAACACCGGCGGCGCCCGGGACATCGCCTACGAAGGGCTCGCCGACCGCTTCGAACGCCTCTACCTCAAGCGCGACCTGTCGACGATGTCCCAGAAGACCCGCGACATGGCCGAGGCGTTCCTCCATGAGGGCCGCTGCCCCGCCTGCGACGGCGCGCGCCTGAACCCGGCCGCGCTCGCGACCCGGATCAACGGCCTGGGCATCGCCGACTGCGCCCGCATGGAGGTCACCGACCTGATCGCGGAGCTCGCCCGGATCGGCGACCCGGTCGCGGGCCCGATCGCGGCGGCGGCCGTCGCCGCCCTGGAGCGCGTCGAGGCGATCGGGCTCGGCTACCTCAGCCTGGACCGCGAGACCGCCACGCTCTCCGGCGGCGAGGGCCAGCGCCTGAAGATGGTGCGGCACCTGGGCTCCAGCCTGACCGGCATGACGTACATCTTCGACGAGCCGAGCGTCGGGCTGCACCCGCGCGACGTGGGCCGCCTCGGCGACCTGCTGCTGCGGCTGCGCGACAAGGGCAACACCGTCCTGGTCGTCGAGCACGACCCGGACGTCATCGCGATCGCCGACCACGTCGTCGACATGGGCCCGGCCGCGGGCGCCCACGGCGGCCTGGTGGTCTTCGAGGGCACCCCGAGCGAACTGCGCGCCGCCGACACCCTCACCGGCCGCTTCCTGAACCGCGCCACCGAGGTGAAGGCCCACCCGCGCCAGCCCGTCGGCAACGCCTGGATCAAGGGCGCCGACCTGCACAACCTCAAGGACGTGAGCGTACGGGTGCCGCTCGGCGTGCTCACCGCGGTCACGGGCGTCGCGGGCTCGGGCAAGAGCACCCTGGTGTCCCGGGCCTTCACCGCGCAGCACCCGGACGCCGTGGTCGTCGACCAGTCCTCCATCGGCGTCTCGGGCCGGTCGACCCCGGCCACCTACCTCGGGATCATGGACCGGGTGCGGGCGCTGTTCGCGCGGCACACGGGCACCAAGCCGGGCCTGTTCAGCTTCAACTCCGGTGGGGCGTGCGAGCGGTGCCAGGGCCGCGGGATCATCTACAGCGACCTGGCGTTCATGGACCCGGTCACGACGACGTGCGAGGCCTGCGCGGGGCGGCGCTTCAAGGACGAGGTGCTGCGCCTGACGGTGGGCGGCGCCTCGGTCGTGGACGTCCTGGACATGACCGCCGAGCGGGCGCTCGCGTTCTTCGCGGACTTCCCCGACCCGGCGGTGCGCCGCCGCCTCGGCGCCCTGCGGGACGTCGGGCTCACCTACCTCACGCTCGGACAGCCGCTGAGCACGCTCTCCGGCGGGGAGCGCCAGCGCATCAAGCTCGCCACCCAGCTGCACCGCACCGGCACGACGTACGTCCTGGACGAGCCGACGACCGGACTGCACATGGCGGACGTCGACGGCCTCCTCGCCCTGCTCGACCGGCTCGTCGACACCGGGAACACCGTGCTCGTCGTCGAGCACAACCTGGACGTCGTCAAGCACGCGGACTGGGTCATCGACCTCGGCCCCGACGGGGGCAAGCACGGCGGCCGGGTGGTCTTCGAGGGCACCCCGCGCCAACTCCTGGCGGCCGAGGGCTCGTTCACGGCCGAACACCTGCGGCGGGCGGTACGGGAGGACTGAGGACCGCCGCGGCCCGGAAGCGGCCGGGCCGCGGCGGATCCGTCAGCCCCGGAGGGGGTAAGTGCCGGTCAGCGTGATGGCCAGATCCGTGATGTTCAGCGGGAACTGGCCGATGGAGGCGGTCTCGCCGGTGAACAGGTTGACGCTGTAGAGGGACGGGTTGCTCGCGCCGTACGGGGTGAGCGCCGCGAAAGCGTCGTTGGAGACGGCCTTGCCCTTGCTGAGCGTGGTGAAGATGTCCAGGCCCGCGTTGGCGCCCGCGTCGATGCCGAGCGAGCCGAGCGAGGACAGGGTGCCGTTGTTGGCCGGTGCCTGGACGACGAGTTGGTCGACACGGGTGTCGGCGTCGAACAGGAGGGTGCCGGTGGTGCTGTTCAGGTCGTTGTTCGTGTACGCGGCCGCAGTGACGCCCGTGCTGGTCCCGGGCGTGGGCGGCGTGGTGAGCGCCACGTCCTTGGCCGTGGTGTGGTCGTTCAGGTTGTGCCGCAGGTTCTGGCCGGTGTCGCTGATCACGCGGAGCCGGTCGGCGGCCGGGTTGAAGTCGACGCCGAAGTTGGTGCCTTCGAGGGCGACCTTGAGCTGGGAGACCTTGGTGACGACGACGTCCGGCACCTCCGGCGGGGTCTTGATCGTGTAGATGCCGCCCTTGTCACCGACCCCGTACATCGTGTTGTTCTGGACGCGGAAGTCGATGCCGATCAGCTTCTGGTCGCCGGACAGGCCTTTGACCACCCTGACCCAGTCGAGCACGTCCGGCCGGTCGGTGGTGAAGGTCGCCATCAGAGTGCCGTCGCCGGTGATCCCGAACGCCCTCAGGCTAGGGGCGGCGGGCGCCGCCGAGCCGCTGCCCGGCGCGCTCATGACGAGCGCCGTCGACGCGGTCAGGACCGCGGCGGCCGCCGCGAGTCTTTTCCTGATCGCTGATTTCATGGGTGTTTCCCTCCCGTTGACGCGCGGGCCATCGCCTGGCGCGAGCCCGCGGCATGTGGTTCCTGGGTGCCCGGTGAATGCCGGGCCAGCTCGGTTCGAGCACGAATGCAGGACTTTCGGGCGGGCAGTCGGCTCCCATTAAGCCGAGGCCGCAGCAGCGTCACAAGCGCATCGGCCCGGTAGGCGCCCCGGCCCCGGAAACTTTGCGCAGCATGACAAAATCACGGCTGCCGCGAAGGCCATTGATTCACCCACCGTGATAAACCCCGGCCGGATTTCCCCTGTCGACCCGTTCCGCCCCGGTGCCACGCTCACCCCCATGGAGAGCCTCTACGCCGAACTGGCCCGGCGGGCGACGGCGAACGCGCGCCGGGAGATCGAGGCGTACGCGCGGGAGATTCCAGAGCTCGGCTTCTTGGACGCGAATCAGCGAAGCAGGGCCGAGACGATGGAGTACTCGGTGTGGTTCCGGCGCCGCACGCTCGAACTGTCGCCGAATAACAGCGCGTTGACTCCGGATGACCTCGGATACATCAGCTCCATGGGCGCGTCGAGGGCCGAGGCGGGAATGTCGCTGGAGTCGCGGCAGCGAATTCTCCGGCTGCACACCGCGCTCATGCTGCGGGAGGTCAACGAGGCGGTGGAGGCACAACGTGGCGGCGGTGTCGACGAACTCATCGGGATGATGGGCTGGTTCGCCCCGCAGGGCGAGCGCGGCACCGCCGCCTACTGCCGGGGATTCATGGGCGGGCTCCGCAGACGGCTGCCGTACGTGGAGCAAGTCGCCCTGCTGACGCGGTGCTTGCTGACCGAGGACGCCATGGCGGCGCAGCTGGCCCCGGCCGTGGGCATGGAGGTGCCGGAGTACTGCGCCGTGACGGTGGTCCGGGTGCCGTGCCCGCCGCGCGGCGACCGCGCCCTGGACCGCGAGATCGAGGCGCTGGTGAAGACCCACCGGGTGCCGGTCGCCTGGCACGCGGGGGACCGGGGCGGCGAGCTGCTCGCCCTGGTCCCCAGTACCGGGTGAACATCTGCGCCTGCACTCCGCGCCGGACCGCGCGCACGACCTCGTGCGGGACTTCGCCGGGGCCCTCGGCGTGCCCTGCGCGGCCGGGACCGCCACCGCGCGCCTGCCGGGCCTCGCGGACGCGCTCGGGCGGGCCCGGCGGATCAGCGAGGCGGCCCTGCCCCGACAGGCGCCCTCGGGGCCCGAGGCGCACACCCTCGCGGACGTCTTCGTGGAGCTGGCCGTCGCGGACGCGCCGTCCCTCGACGCCTGGCTCGCGAGCGTGGCCCGGCGCCTGGAGCCAGGCCCCGACCTCCTGCGCACGCTCGACGCGTACTACCGCTGCGATATGAACCGGGGCGTAGCGGCGGCGTCACTCAACGTCCACCCGCGCACGCTTGACTACCGCCTGCGCCGGGTCCGGGAGCTCACCGGCATCACCCCGGGGTCGACGCGGGGCGTACGCATCCTCAGCTCGGCGGTGAGTCGGCGGCTGTCCGGCGCCTGGCGCTGAGACCCCCGGCATCCGACCCCTGGGGCGCGGGAGCGTTCGCTGAGACCACCGTCACACCTTTACAGCGAGCTTAACCTACGGGTACGTAACCTACGATGCCGTAGGTTGATTCCGCTTCCGGTGCTCCCCGCGCCGGTCCCCGCCCGTCCCCACCCCTCCCAGGAGCCCCCGTGACGATCGCCTCTCCCCATCTCGGCAGCCCGGACACCTGGACCGACGCCCGGCTGCTGTACGCGCTGGAGGAAGTGGTCGAGACCGAGCTCAACCGTCATCTGAAGGTCGCCAAGGACTGGATGCCGCACGAGTACGTGCCGTTCTCGGACGCCCGCAACTTCCCCGGGCTCTTCGAGGACGGTCAGGCCTGGGAGCTCGAGCAGTCCCCCGTCACGGACGTCGGCCGCATCGCCCTGGTGGTCAACCTGCTCACCGAGGACAACCTGCCGAGCTACCACCACGAGATCGCCACGCTCTTCGGGCGCGACGGCGCCTGGGGCACGTGGGTGCACCGCTGGACGGCCGAGGAGGGGCGCCACGGCATCGTCATGCGGGACTATCTGCTCGCGTCCCGCGCGGTGGACCCGGATCAGCTGGAACGTTTCCGCATGGCACATATGAGCGAGGGGTTCGAGTCGGACAACCGGCACTCGATGCTTCACTCGGTCGCGTACGTGGCCTTCCAGGAGCTGGCCACCCGCATCTCCCACCGCAACACCGGCCACCAGTCCGGTGACCCGGTCTGCGACCGGATGCTGGCGCGCATCGCCACCGACGAGAACCTGCACATGGTCTTCTACCGCAATCTCCTGAAGGCCGCCTTCGAGCTCGCCCCCGACGCGACGATGGCCGCCGTGCGGGACGTGGTGGTCGGCTTCCGCATGCCCGGGCACAGCATTCCCGGCTTCGAGCGGGCCGCCGCGAAGATGGCGATCGGCGGGGTGTACAACCTCCGCATCCACCACGACGACGTGCTGCAGCCCGTCATCCGCTTCCTGAAGGTCATGGAAGTCCCCGGCCTCGGCCCCGAGGGGCTGCGGGCCCAGGAGGAGCTCGGCCTCTTCCTCGACGGGCTCGACGCGGAGGCGCGCCGCTTCGACGAGCGCCTGGCCGCCCGCCGCGCCCGCCTGGCCGCCCGGGGCTGACCCCGCAGCCCGTCCCCCCAAAGCCGCCCCGCCCCGATTTACGGCTCCGCCGCCCGGTGCCATGTTGGGCGGACAAGGCACGTCGTCGTCGACCCCTGGGGGTGGATGGGAGTGGCACAGACGCACGAGTGGATGTTCTACGAGGTCATGTGGCGCGCCTGGGCGGACCGGGCCCGGGTGCCCTACCCCGTGCCGTGGTGGGCGCAGGCCGCGTTCCGGCGCTGGAGCGAGGACTTCGACCGGGGCACGTACGACTCGAAGGAGGCCGCCTTCGCCTCGAACGCCCTGTACCGCTACTGGCACATGGTGGGCGTGAAGGACCACCGCCAGGAGTCCCTGATCGGCCAGGCGGGCGAGATCGAGCCGGTGTACGACAAGTACGCCCTGTCGTTCTTCCTGTACGACCCGGCGGCGGGCGCCGTGCGCCTGCCGCAGCTCGCCGAGGGCGGCACGGTGGCGCAGCGGATCGAGGCGCCGCACCTGCCGGTGGTCATGACGTCCTTCCGCACGGCGGACGGCGTCGCGGCCACGCAGCGGACGTTCGCGACGCCGGTCGGCGCCCGGCAGCGGGACCTCACCGTGACGCGGCTCGGCGTCACCAGCACGGACGGGCGCCCGCGCGAGGGCTGGCTGTGCGCGGCGGTGCTGCCCGCCGGGCCGAGCGGGTTCCAGCGGCACGACCGGCGCGGGGAGCAGCTCACCGACCGGCGGCTGACGTTCCTGCGGTATCTGCCGGACGAGGCGCGGGTGGAGACCAACAGCGGCTGGGGTCCGGTGTTCGACGCTCCGCCCGATCACTACGGGGTGTACGGCAACCCGGACTTCACCGCGGAACCGTCGGCGTATCTGGTGCGCAGTCCGTTTCCACGACCTGGTCATGGGCGGCAAGCTGAACGCGGCGCTCCAGGCGCAGGACCAGGTGGCGGGCCTGTGCAGCGCGGCGTTCGGCTGGCAGTTCCGCGTCGAGGGCGAGGAGGAGTTCACGCTCGACGTGCGGCTTCCGGTGGACCTGTACAGCGGCGCGGACGACCTGGCGGAGCTGCGGGCCGCGCCCGCGGCGGAGCTGGAGGAGGCGAACCGCTCGTTCTGGACGGCGAAGCTGCTCGGGCAGGGGGTGCGGCCGGTGCTGCCCGCGCCGGTGGCGCATCTGGCCGACCTTTTCCGGCAGGCGCGGGCGCAGCTCCTCGTCCTGTCCGACCACGGTGAGATCCATCCGGGCCCCACGGTCTACGACTCGTTCTGGATCCGGGACTCCTCGGTGGAGGCCACGGCGTGTTCGCTGGTCGGCGACGCGGCCCTGGCGGAGCGGCAGTTGGGCACGCACTATCCGCTGCGGTTCAACCGCGGCACGGGCCGGATCGGGCCGTGCGCCGAGTACGGCTTCTACGGCGGCCCGCACGAGAAGGACGACCGCGAGTGGGACAGCAACGGCCAGGCCCTGTGGGCGATCGGCCGCTTCGACCGCACCAGCGGACGGGCCGCCGCGTTCGGCGCGAAGCTGTACACGCCGTACGTGCTCGACGGGGCGCGCTGGCTGCGCGACAACCGCGACCAGTACGGCCTGCTGCACAGCGGCTGGAGCGCCGAGCACCTCGGCGAGCGCGACAAGCCGCACTACTGGGACGACCTGTGGGGCCTCGCGGGCCTGTACGAGGCGGCGCGGCTCGCCGAGCGCCTCGGGACCCCCGAGGCCGGTGAGCTGTGGGGCGCGTTCGACGACTTGAAGGGGGCCACGGCCGCGTCGATCCGCTGGGTCCTTGACGAGCAGCGGCGGCGGGGCGAGTGGGAGACGTACATCCCGACCGGGCCCGGTGACGTCGGGCGGCGCGACTCGACGATGATCGGCGCGGCGGCCTACTTCCATCCGCTGCGGCTGCACATGGGCGACAAGCTGGGGGCCGACGTCGACCGGGCGGCGCGGTGGACGCTCGACACCATGTACGCGCGCTTCGTGACCGGCGGCTTCCGGCACGAGGCAGCCTGGAACGCCTACGGTCCTTATCTGACCATGCAGTTGGCGCACGCGTATCTGCTGGCCGGTGATCCGGAGCGGATGGACGCGCTGCTCGGCTGGACGGTGGCCGCCGCGTGGCCGCGCGCGGAGGACCGGGCGGTGGCGCTCGGCGCCTGGAACGAGCAGCACGCCTTCTCCGTCGCCTCCGACTACCGGGAAGTGCCCCACCGGCACTGGTACATGGGGGACATCCCGCACGGCTGGGCGGCGGCGGAGTATCTGCTGCTCGTCCGCGACCTCCTCCTCTTCGAGGCGGACGAGGACCGCGACCCCCATCTGTACATCGCGCCGGGGGTGCGCCCGCACTGGGTGCCGGACGGCGACGCGGTGACCGTGGAGGCGGCGCCCGACGCTGTTCGGCGCGCCCTTCGGCTACCGGCTCGCCCACGACGCGGACGCGCGCACGGTGACCGTGGAGATCACCGAGGCCCCGGAGCGGGTGCGCTACGTCTACCCCTGCCGCTTCGGCGCGGTGCGGGCGGCGACGGCGGACGGCCTTGAGCTGCCCGTCACGGGGGACGATGTGCGCGTACCGGCCGGGGCGCGGCGGTTCACGGTCACCTACGCCTAGGGAGGACGCCGGGGCGGGCTCTCAGGCGGGGCGTGCGGCCTGCTCGCGCCGCAGGTTCAGCCGCTCCTTCTCGGAGAGTCCGCCCCAGACGCCGAACCGCTCGTCGTGCTCCAGCGCGTACGCGAGGCAGGCGGTGCGCATGTCGCACATGCGGCAGATGGTCTTGGCCTCGCGCACGGAGCTGCCCGGGTCGGGGAAGAAGAAGTCGGACCCGGTCTGCGCGCACAGCGCCTGCTCCTGCCAGGTGAGGTCGGGCTCGGCCATGGTGATGTCAGTGTGCATGGGGTGATCCTGCGGGACCGCACGAAACAAGCGATCAACGTTCGATCAACGAGCCGCCCCGGAGCCGTTCACTCACGGCGACCGACCGTTCGGAATGCCCTTACCGTACGGACCCGGGGCCCGGCGCGGGCAGGGTTCGCCGAACGTGGCGTGTCGCCCCCGTTCCCCTCCGTCAGGAGTCGGCGGGCCGCATCAGCGCGAAGCGCGCCCCGTACGGATCGGCGAGCTTGGCGAACGAGCCGACGCCCTTGAGGTCGATGCGCTCGGCCCGGACCGTGCCGCCGGTGGTGCGGGCCTTCTCCACCACCGCGTCGATGTCCCCCACTTGGAAGTACGGCATCCAGGAGGGGCCCGCCTCCCGCTCGACGGGGTCCTCGTCCAGCGGCCACAGGCCGCCGAACATGTCGTCCTCCGTGCCCGTGCCCGGATACGCCATCGTGTAGGAGCCGCCCTCGAAGGGCTGCGCCGTGGTCCTCCAGTCGAAGACCGTGCCGTAGAAGGCGGCGGCCGCCACGATGTCCGGGGCGTACAGCTCGGTCCACACCAGGCTGCCGGGGGCGTTCACCAGGTCAAGGCCTGTGTTCCGGCCGGGCTGCCAGACCGAGAAGGCGGCGCCGCCGGGGTCGGTGAGGCCCGCCATCCGGCCGAGGTCCGTGATGTCCACGGGCTCCCAGGTGGTGCTTCCGCCGGCCTGCTCGACGTGCCGGGCGGTGGCGTCCGCGTCCGGCGTGCGGAAGTACACCGACCAGGCCGGGGCGCCCAGCTCCGGCGTGAGCGTCATCCCGCCCGCGACGGTCTTGCCGTCGAGCTGGAACGTGCCGTACCCGCCGAGGTCCTCGCCGCCCCGCTCGAAGTCCCAGCCGAAGAGGCCTCGGTAGAACCGCGCCGCGCCGTCCATGTCCGTCGTGCCCAGGTCGACCCAGACCGGGGACCCGGTGACATAGCGAGTGCTGAGCATGATCGACTCCTTTGTCGCATCGCTCGTCCGTCCCCGCCGAGTCTGGCACCGGGCACTGACAATCCGCGCGCGGCGACCCCCTCCCCTCACCCAACGTCACCACGGCCCTCCACCCGAGACCGACTTCCGGTCACCCTCCGCCATCGCTCCACCATCACCTTGTGAAGACACACAAGATTCTGAGAGCGCTCTCAGGCACAACTCTTGACGCCGCGTTTTCGCGGCGGCGACAGTGGGGGCACCTCGAGGCACCACCGCGCACCCGGGCCGCACTCCTGCCCCCCCTCCCCCCACGTTCCCGCCAGGAGAGATTTCCGTGATATCGCGCAGAGTGTTCCTGACGTCGTCCGCCGTCGCCGCGGGCGCCCTGACCTACCCCGCCTGGGGCGGCGCGCTCAGCCCACGGGCCCACGCGGCCCCCGCCACCTGCGAGCTCGCCCTGCGGAACGCGTCCCTGCCGGGCCAGGTGCGCGCGTACGTGACCGGGCACGAGTCCGGCACCGGCCGCTGGCTGCTCCTCAGGCCGGACGGCGGGGGTCTACCGCCCCGACTCGCCCCCGGCTCCGGGGACGCCGCTGCCGGTCGACTGCGCCATCCCGCTGGGCGCGGCCGGTTCACCGCCCAAAGTACTGACGCTTCCTCAGATGTACGGCGCCCGCGTCTACTTCGTGCGCGACGACAGGCTGGACTTCTTCCTCAACCCGGGGCCCGCGCTCGTCGAGCCCGCGTTCGCCACCCCGGCGGACCCGAACTACGGCCGCACGTGGTCGTTCTGCGAGTTCACCTTCAACAGCACCCAGCTGTACGCGAACATCAGCTACGTCGACCTGGTCACCGCGCTGCCCATCGGGCTGACCCTGGAGGGCGACGCCACGCACACCGTCGCGCCGCTGCCCGACGGCGCCGTCGACAGGATCGCCGCGGACCTGGTGGCGCAGGCGGGCCGGGACGGGCAGCCGTGGGACAAGCTGGTGATCCGCGGCGGCGGCCGCGTCCTGCGGGTCGTGTCCCCGCAGAACGTCATGGCCCCCTACTTCGACCGCCCCGAGCAGATGCCGTTCCGCGACGTGTGGACCGCGTACGTGGACCAGGTCTGGGAGAAGTACCGCGGCACGGACCTGCGCATCGACCTCCAGGGCGGGCGCGGCGCGCGCGTGGGCCGGGTCAGCGGGAACGTCCTCACCTTCGAGGGCGGCCACGCCTTCGCCAAGCCCACGTCGCGGGACGTCTTCACGTGTGACCACGGGCCGTTCGCCAACAACCCGGGCGACCCCGACGACAAGAAGGCGATCCTCGCCCGGCTCGCCGCCGGGTTCAACCGGAGCCTCATGCTCACCCACCCCTCCCAGCCGAACGGCACCAGCGCCGCCGACTACTACCGGGGCCCCGTCACCAACCACTGGGCGCGCGTGGTGCACGCCAACTCCCCCATCGGCTACGCCTTCCCGTACGACGACGTACGCCCCGACGGCCAGCCGGACGTCTCGGGAGCCGCCCACGACGCCAACCCACGACGGTTCACGGTGTCCGTCGGGGTGCCTGAGTCGCCGGCTAAGCCCGAGATCCAGCCCGTCCGGCGTTTGAGGACGAGGCGCGAAGCGCCAACGCGGTTGAGCGGGGGCCCGGGGGGCGGCCAGCACCCGGATCGGGAAGGGGCGCCCCGCGAGGGCTAGGCCGAGCGCCGCCGCACCAGCTCCGTAGGCAGCACCACGCGCTCCGCCTCCTCCCCCGCCGCCCCGGCAACCCGCCCCCGCAACAGCATCGCCGCCATCAACCGCCCCATCTCCTCGATGTCCTGCCGCACCGTCGTCAGCGGCGGATCGGCCTGCTCGGCCACGGGCAGCATGTCGTCGAAGCCCACCACGGCGACGTCGTCGGGAACCCGGCGCCCGCGGGCGCGCAGCACCCGCAGCGCCCCCGCCGCCGACAGGTCGTTCGCGGCGAACACGGCGTCGACGTCGGGGCAGCGGTCGAGCAGCTGCCGCATGGCGTGCTCGCCGCCCGCGGGCGTGAAGTCGCCCTCGGCGACCAGGCGCGGCTCCGCCGAGGGCAGCGCCTCGCGGAAGCCGTCGAGGCGGTCGACCGCCGACGTCTGGTCGAGCGCGCCGGTGATGTGCGCGACGCGGGTGCGGCCGAGCCCGGTCAGATGCCGCACGGCCGCCCGCGCGCCGCCCCGGTTGTCGCAGTCGACGTACCGCACGCTGTCCTCGCCGCCCGCCCAGCCGGGGCGGCCGCCGAACACCGTGGGCACGCCCGCGCCGTGGATGATCCCGGGCAGCGGGTCGTCCAGGTGGAGCGAGAAGACGAGCGCGCCGTCGACGTGGCCGCCGGACAGATAGCGGCCCACGCGCGCGTGGTCGGCGCGCCCCTCCGTGAGCAGCAGCACCAGCTGGACGTCACGGGCCGTCAGTTCCTTGCTGATGCCGCGCAGTTGGAGCGCGAAGAACGGGTCGGCGAACACCCTGGTCTCGGGCTCGGCGATGACGACGGCGACGGCGTCGTGGCGCCGGGTGACGAGGCTGCGCGCGGCCCGGTTGGGCACGTACCCGAGCTCCTCCACGGCCCGTCTGACCCGCGCCACGAGGGCCTCGCGCACCCCTGGCTCGCCGTTCACGACCCGCGACACGGTCGCCCGCGACACCCCGGCCCGCGCGGCCACGGCCTCCAGGGTCGGACGCGCCACTGCCTCGCTCACCTAGGGACTCCTCCTGCGCCGGGATCACTTGACGGACCGGCATTCCTCGTCCGGCCACCAGAGGGCTATCAGCTCATCGGCCCGGCTGTCGAGCGCTCCCCGGCGAAACGGCGCGGACCCGGCGCCCACGCGCGGGGCGTCGCGCGAACCGCGTGGCGCACGCCCGGTCACCACGCCCGCCCGACCAGAACGCACGCTCCACCACGGCACACACGTTCCAGGCCAGGGGCGTCGATCTGGCCACTTCCCGCCACCGGCCCGCGCCGCGCGCGCCATTTCCGAATGCGGGCATAGCGTGACGCTTCTCCCCTGCCTCACCATCAGGACCAAACCCGCTACTCGGGGGAAGGAACAACCCATGAATCGCGCACGACACCTCGCCGTCCTCGCCGCCGCGCTGGCCACGGCCGCGGGCGGCACGCTCCTCACGGGCGCGGCGGCCGCGAGCGCCGAGCCCGACCCCGGGAGCATGTTCCGCAACGCGGGCAACGGCCTGTGCGCGACCACCGCCGACGACCCCGCCAACTCCTTCCAGGGCACCGCCACCTTCGCGCCCTGCGACACGGCGGACCCTCGGCAGCGGTGGCGCCTGAAGCTGGCCGCCCAGCCCGCCTGGCAGATCGTCTCCGTCGCCACCGGCCAGTGCGTGTCGGACGTCGGAGGCTGGGGGCTCGCCTGGCTGGGCGCGTGCGACCCGAACGACGTCAACCAGTGGTGGCACTTCACCGAGGCCGGGTCCGGGCAGGTGTACTGGGTGTCGCACGACGACGGCAAGTTCCTGGGCACGCCCTACCGCAACGGCACGTCCTACGTGACGGTGCGCGACGACCTGCCGTCCCAGGACCCGCGCAAGAAGTGGACGCTCATCCGCTGACGGCGGCCGCCGCGCACGGCCCGGCGGACGGTCCCGGCCGGACCCCCTAGTGGTGAGCCCGCCCCGCCCCCTCCCCCGTCTCAGCGTCCCCGGCCTTCCCGGCCTTCCCGGCCTTCTCATGGGGATGGTGCGGCTCATAGTCCGGAATCGTGCCGTCCGGCTTCTTCACCAGGAACAGGCCCACCATCCCCATGTCGGAGTGGCTCTGGACGTGGCAGTGGTACATCCACGCCCCCGCGCCCACCCCCTCCCCGGCGATCACCTGGAACCCGAACGAGTCGCCCGGTCCGGTGATCTTGTCGTCGAGGATCTGGCTCGGGTCGTCGGGGCCGGTCAGCATGCCCGTGCGGTTGTCGGCCCAGCGGTGACCGTGGATGTGGAACGTGTGGTAGTACTCGCCGTGCGTGATCGACACGAACTCCACCCGGTCGCCCACCGTGGCCTCGAAGTCGGGCCCGGAGTGCGCGGGCCTGTTGTTGATCATCATGTCGTTGAAGACGACGACGCACGTCTGGTCGGGCAGGATGTCGCCCTTGCGGCGGACGATCACCGCCCCGTACAGGCCCTTGCGCAGCCCGCCCGTGCCGTGGTCCGTGCCCACCACGTGGTCGTGGTAGTGCCAGTACCCGGCCGTGCCCGGCCGCCAGGTGCCGTCCTTGCGGCGGCCCGGGGCGTGCGTGCGCCAGGTGTACGTGCGCTTCCTGCCCGGCGCCACATCGGACTTGGTGTGCTTGGTGCCGTCGCTGGAGATCTCGTAGTCCATGCCGTGGACGTGCAGGCTGACGGCGGCGTCGGTGAGGTTCTCGAAGTCGATGTGCAGCGTGTCGCCCTCGTTGAGCTCGATCAGCGGCCCGGGGACGGACGCCTTGCCCTTCTCCAGGCCGTAGCCCACCTGCCCGTCGGGCAGCTTCTCGGCGTACATCGTGATGCGGCGCACCTCGCCGCCCGCCGGGGCCGTCCGGGGCGGGTTCTCGGCCGGTGCCGCCTCGGATGCCATCACCGACAACGATGTCGCCCCGGTCGCCGCCACCGCCCCGCCCACCAGCATCCGTCGGTTGAAACTCCGTCTGTCCATGCCCAACTCCCCCACTGCGGTACGGAAATTGACACTGCGTACGGTCACGGCCGGGGCGCGCGAGGCACCGGATTCCGGCCACACCGTAGCGGCAGGGCCCCCGTTTATCCACACTGAGGACAAAGTTCGAGTGAAGTGACGTCATAGCTCTTGGCTAGCCGTCGAAAGAGGGCTAGCTTCATCGGCGCTGTTGCTAAAGAGGGCTAGCTTCTCCGACGCAGTTGTTGTAGTGCCGTAGCCGTGACCTCCGAGGGGTGGGTGTACTCATGCGGCTGACCCCGCGTCAAACGCCCCCAGCCGTACGTTGGTTGGGCAGATCCAGAGCGAGATCCACACGTCGCGCGTGGGCCGCGGCCCTGGCCGCGGGAGCCGTCGCCACCGGCGTCCTCTCCGGCCCCGCCGCGAGCGCGCGCCCCTATCCCGAACCGACGCCGACCGGGGCGGAGGCATTCAAGACAACGATGTCGCGGGCGCTGCCGTCCCCGCCGGGCACGGCGAACGTCCGTGTCCTGGTCTTCTACGGCTCGGCGGCGCCCGGCGACGAGCCGCCGGCGGTGAACGCCGCCATCGCCGCGATCGAGAAGATCGGCCAGTCCGGCCCGGCCGCCCAGCGGTTCACCGTGACGGCCACCGACGACCCGGCGGTGTTCACCGACGCCAGGAAGCTGGGCAGGTTCAACGCGGTGACGTTCGTGACCGGCGGCGGTGACGTCCTCGACGCCGAGCAGGAGGCGGGTCTCGAGGCCTACATGGAGGTCGGCGGCGGCTTCCTCGGCCTGCACGACGCGGCCCGCGCCGAGCCGTACTCCAGCTGGTTCACCGGGCTCATCGGCGCCCGCCCCAAGGACGAGGCCCCGCCCCGCGTGCAGCGCGCGACCGTCGAGGTCGGCGACCGGCAGAGCCCGGCCACCAAGGACCTGCCGCTGGAGTGGAAGCGCCCCGACCGGTGGCTCAACTGGGAGACCAACCCGTCGGGCGCCGTGCACACCCTGGCGCGGGTGCGCGAGTCGACGTACCAGCCGGGCGCGGGCGCGAACGGCTGGGACCACCCGGTCTCGTGGTGCCGTGACTACGACGGCGGCCGGTCCTTCTACACCGGCATGGGCGGCACGGCCGACGCCTACGACGAGACGGACTTCCGCGGTCATCTGCGCGGCGCGCTGCTGTGGACGACCCGTCTGGTGCGCGCCGACTGCAAGGCGGCCATCACCGCGAACTACAAGGCGGAGCGCCTCACCCAGCCCAACAAGCCCGGCCAGAACGACCAGATCGGCGAGCCGCACGGCCTGGTGACGGCGCCCGACGGCAAGGTCTTCTACATCGGCCGCGGCGGCGCCGACTCCTCCCAGCCGGTGGTCACCGACTGGAACAACCCCGACGTCGGCAAGGGCCGGGGCGAGATCCACGTCTACGACCCGGAGACCAGGCAGGTGACGCTCGCGGGCGCGGTGAGCGTCTTCGGCAACAAGGGCGGCGGCGGAGAGCTGACCAAGAACGAGGAGGGCCTGCTCGGCATCGAGCTCGACCCGCGGTTCGAGACCAACGGCTGGGTGTACCTGCACTACACGCCGCACTCCCGGATCGACCGCGACACGCGCATGGGCGAGCGGTACGTCTCCCGCTTCACCTACGACAAGGCGACCGGCAAGCTCGCCATGGACAGCGAGAAGGTGCTGCTCAAGTGGCCGGTGCAGATCCACAGTTGCTGCCACGCGGGCGGCGGGATGTCCTGGGACTCCCAGGGGAACCTGTACATCGCGACCGGTGACAACAATTCGTCCGGCTCCAGCGACGGCTACTCGGGCAACAACCCGCAGCCGAACTTCAAGGGCGTCTCCTTCGCCGACGCCCGCCGCACCTCGGGCAACACCAACAACCTCAACGGCAAGACTCCTGCGCGTCCACCCCGAGCCCGACGGCACGTACACGCTGCCCGAGGGCAACCTCTTCACCGGCAGGGAGCCGGACGAGGGCGGCGGCAAGACGCGCGGCGAGATCTATGTGATGGGGGTCAGGAACCCGGCCCGCATCTTCGTCGACAAGAAGACCGACACCCTGTACGCCGGGTGGGTCGGCCCGGACGCCGGGCAGCCGTCGACGACGTGGGGCCCGGCGAAGTACGACACGTTCGCGGCGATCACCCACGCCTCCAACCGCGGCTGGCCGTACTGCATGGGCAACAACCAGCCCTACCGCGACCGCAACCTGCCCGACCCGAGCAAGCCCCTTGGCTGGTACGACTGCGAGAACCTGCGCAACGAGTCACCGAACAACGACGGCCTGGTGAAGATCCCGCCCGCCGAACCCAACACCATCTGGTACTCCCCGCAGGGCGGCGGCATCGACTACCCGCGCGACGCGAACGGCGTCCCCAGCTATCTGACGTCCGAGCAGAAGCAGCTCCTGCCCTGGCTCAAGGGCGGCGGCCAGGCGACGATGAACGGCCCCGTCTACCGCTACGACGCCGCGAGCAGCAGCGCGGTCAAGTGGCCCGCGTACTGGGACGGCAAGTGGTTCGTCGGTGACTTCTACGACGGCGACCAGCCGCGGCACGCGGTGCTCACCGACCCGAAGACGGTCGGCAAGGGCGGTCTGCCGGTGCACGCCGAGTCCCTGCGCAAGATCATCCCGGTGGGCAACGACCACATCAAGAACCTCATGGACTGGAAGTTCGCCCCGGACGGCTCCCTGTACGTCCTCGACTACGGGCGCGGCTTCTTCACCTCGGACGCCAGGTCCGCGCTGTGGCGCGTGACCTACCAGGGCGGCGAGGCGACCCCGGCCGCGGGCGACCTGGCCAGGAAGGCGGCACGATGAGATCCGCTCGGATGCGGGCTCGCCCGCCGAGACTCTGGGCCGCGCTGCTCGCCGCGCTCGCGCTCGTGGCCGGTCTGACCTCGGCGGCGACGGCCCGCCCTGACGGGCCGCGCGTCCAGCGGCAGGTCCTCACCTGGACCGCGGACAACGACATCAGCGCGTACAAGTCCGCGCCGACGACGGCGGTCGCGGGCACGACGACGATCGTCTTCGAGAACAGCGTGGCCACCGGCAACACCACCGGCATGCCGCACACGCTGACGTTCGACGTCTCCGACCCGGAGTACAACAACGACGTCCCGCTGAACATCCTCGCCAACCCGGGCGACGAGAAGGGCGGCAAGTGGACCGCCGAGGTCACCCTCAAGCCCGGCCGCTACCGCTATTACTGCACGATCCCCGGCCACGGGGCCATGCAGGGCATCCTCGTGGTGACCGACGGCGGGGGCGCGGACACGACGGCGCCGGAGACCAGGGCGAAGGTCGACGGGGCGACGAACAGCGACGGCGCGTACGTCGGTGCGGCGACGGTGACGGTGACCGCGACCGACGACGGCTCGGGCGTCGACAAGGTCGAGTACGCGCTCGGGGCGGACGGCGCGTGGCAGCCGTACACCGCTCCGGTGGTCGTGAACACCGTCGGCAGCCACAAGATCCGCTATCGGGCCTTTGACAAGGCGGGCAACGTGGCGCCGGAGAAAGCCGTCGACTTCAAGGTCGTCGCGCCGCCGACGGACGACAGGACGCCGCCGGAGACCTCCGCGACGGTCAGCGGCGAGCAGAACGGCTCGGGGCAGTACCTCGGCATGGCGACGGTCACGGTGACGGCGTCGGACGCGGGCTCGGGCCTGAACAAGGTCGAGTACGCGCTCGGTGACGGCGCCTGGCAGGCGTACACCGCGCCGGTGATGGTGCACGCGGTCGGCAGCCACAAGGTGCGCTACCGCGCCTTCGACAAGGCGGGGAACGTGGCGCCGGAGAAGGCGGTGGAGTTCACCGTGGTCGCGCCGCCGCAGGAGGACAGGACGCCGCCGGAGACCTCGGCGAAGGTCGAGGGCGACAAGAACTCCGACGGCGCCTACATCGGCCGGGCGAAGGTGACGGTGACCGCCACCGACGCCGGGTCGGGCGTGGACAAGGTCGAGTACTCCCTCGACGGCGGCCCGTACGTGACGTACTCCGCGCCCGTGGTCGTCGACCGCGTCGGACGGCACACCGTGGCGTACCGGGCGAGCGACAAGGCGGGCAACACCGCGCCCGCGAAGTCGGTGGCGTTCACGGTCGACGAGGGCGGCGGCGTGCCGGGGCCCAACTGCCCGGAGTTCGACGAGCGGTTGACGGTGTTCGTGGGCACGGTCGACACGGGCATCCCGAACCGGGTCACCAACAACCGCTGCCGGATCGGCGAGCTGATCGAGGACGAGAAGGACTGGTCGTCGCACGCGCTGTTCCTGAAGCACGTGAAGACCGTCACGGACCGCCTGAAGAGGGCGGGCGAGATCGACCAGCGCGAGTACAACAAGATCAACAAGGCGGCCAAGGAGTCCGGCATCGGCAAGCCCGGCCAGACCGAGGGCTACCGCCACCTCTTCGACGGCAGCCAGAGGTCCTTCGGCAAGTGGAGCCACGTGGGCGGCGGTTCGTTCGGCCTGAACGCCGACGGATCGATGACATCGGGCACCACCAAGGGCGGCCTCGGCATGCTGTGGTTCCCCGAGCGCAGGTACGGCGACTTCTCGCTGAAGCTCCAGTGGCGGGACGACGCGCCCGGCTCCGGCCACGCCAACTCCGGTGTCTTCGTGCGCTTCCCGCAGGTCCACGACCATCCGGAGGAGTCACGTCCGGAGTGGGTCGCCATCAAGTACGGCCATGAGGTGCAGGTGCTCGACCGCCCGGACGGCGACATGTACAAGACCGGATCGATCTACGGCTTCGACCGCGTCGGCCTCGCGGGCGCGGGCGTGACGCCCAAGGGCACCTGGAACGACTACGAGATCCGCGTGGTCGACCAGCACTACTCGGTGTACCGCAACGGCGTCCTGATCAACGCGTTCGAGAACGGCGGCGGCCAGGTCTTCGAGCCGCCGCGCGGCGACGACCCGGGCACGGACGGGCGCCGCTTCGCCTCCGGCTACCTGGGGCTCCAGGTCCACGGGGTCACGGACGTGGTGTCGTACCGGGACATCCGGATCAAGGAGCTGTAGGCACGGCCTCCGGTACGGTCCGGGGCGGGTTCAGCCGTCGTCGTGCTTCGCGCGGCTCGGCTGGACCCGCTTCGGCTCTCCGGGCATCTTCGGGTACTCCGGCGGGTACGGCAGGTCGCCGAGGCCGTGGTCGTGCTCGTCGCGGTCGGCCTGTTCGAGCAGGCCCTCCAGCGAGAAGGCGTGCTCGTCCATGTCCTGGTGTACGTCGCCGACCTCGGCGAAGCGCCCGGGCATGGTGGCGATGTCGAAGTCGGCGGGCACGGCGTCGTCGATCTCGTCCCAGCGCAGCGGTGCGGAGACGGGGGCGTGCGGGCGGGCGCGCACCGAGTAGGCGGAGGCGATGGTGCGGTCGCGGGCGGTCTGGTTGAAGTCGACGAAGATCCGCTCGCCGCGCTCCTCCTTCCACCAGGCGGTCGTCACCGCGTCCGGCAGCCGCCGCTCCAGCTCGCGCCCGCAGGCGATGGCGGCCCTGCGCACCTCGACGAACGTCCAGCGCGGCGCGATGGGCACGAAGACGTGCAGGCCGCGCCCGCCGGAGGTCTTGGGCCAGCCGCGCAGCCCGAACTCCGCGAGGACGGCGCGGAGTTCATGGGCGGCGCTGACGGCGTCGGCGTAGTCGGTGCCGGGCTGCGGGTCGAGGTCCAGGCGCAGCTCGTCGGGGTGGTCGGGGTCGGCGCGGCGCACGGGCCAGGGGTGGAAGGTGAGCGTGCCGTACTGGGCGGCCCAGACGACGGCGGCGACCTCGGTGGGGCAGATCTCGTCGGCGGTGCGGCCGCTGGGGAAGGTGATGGTGCCGGTCGGAATCCAGTCGGGGAGGTTCTTCGGCGCGCGCTTCTGGTAGAAGGACTCGCCGGTGACGCCCTCCGGGTAGCGCTCCAGGGTGGTGGGCCGCTCCCGCAGCGCGCGCACGATCCCGGCCCCGACGGCGATGAAGTACTCCGCCAGGTCCCGCTTGGTGAAGCCGCGCTCCGGGAACAGCACCCGATCGGGGCTGGAGAGCCGCACCGCACGCTCTCCCGCCATCAGCTCCACCGCCGCGCCAGGGCCCATGGGGCCACGGTAGACGTACGGGCGAAATGCCGCATAGTTGAACTGTCCCCCCTCCATGACAGACGACCCCCGCTGCGGCGCTCTGCGGACATTCGGGGCGAATCGTAGAGTCAGATCATGGACCTGCCGGTGATGCCGCCCGTGAAGCCGATGCTCGCCAAGTCCGTGGCGCGAATCCCTCCCGGCATGCAGTACGAGGCCAAGTGGGACGGGTTCAGGGCCATCGTCTTCCGGGACGGCGACGAGGTCGAGATCGGCAGCCGGGGCGCGAAGCCGCTGACCCGCTACTTCCCCGAGCTGGTCGCGGCGCTGCGGGAGCGGCTGCCCCGGCGGTGCGTCCTCGACGGCGAGATCGTCATCGCGCGCGACGGGCACCTCGACTTCGACGCCCTGACCGAGCGCATCCACCCGGCACAGTCGCGGGTGCGGGTGCTCGCCGAAAGGACCCCGGCGTCGTTCATCGCCTTCGACGTGCTGGCCCTGTTCGACGAGGCGCTCTGGGACGTCTCCCAGAGCGACCGCCGCAGGCTGCTCGCCAAGGCCCTCGACGGCGTCAGCGCGCCCGTGCACCTGGCGCCCGCGACCCTCGACCAGGAGGAGGCCGGGCGGTGGTTCGAGCGGTACGAGGGCGCCGGTCTCGACGGGGTGATCGCGAAGCCGCTCGACCTGCGCTACCGCCAGAACGAACGCCTGATGTACAAGATCAAGCACGAGCGCACGGCGGACTGCGTGGTCGCGGGCCTGCGCGAGCACAAGAGCGGCCCGGTGGTGGGCTCGCTGCTGCTCGGCCTGTACGACGACGCGGGCACCCTCCAGCACGTCGGGGTGTGCGCGGCGTTCTCGATGAAGCGCCGCGCGGAGCTCATGGAGGAGCTCGCGCCGCTGCGCATGGACTCCGCCGCCGGGCACCCCTGGGCGGCCTGGACGGATGAGGCGGCCCACGAGAGCGCGCGCCTGCCCGGGTCCGTGAACCGCTGGACGGGCAAGAAGGACCTCACCTGGACGCCGCTGCGGCCGGAGCGGGTGTGCGAGGTGGCGTACGACCACATGGAGAACGGGGCGCGGTTCCGCCACACCGCCCAGTTCCGGTCCTGGCGGCCGGACCGCACCCCGGAGTCCTGCACCTACGCCCAGCTGGAGGAGCCGGCGCGGTACGACCTCGCGGAGGTCCTCGGCTCGGCCCCGGCGTAAGGACCAGGCGCCAGCACCCCCGCCCGCGCCGCGCGCCGGGCCCCGGACACGGGGAGCACCCGGCCCCCACAGGCGTTTTCCCGCCAAGCTCACCCCACCGCTTCCACCGGCCCCCAGCCGCCCCTAAGCTCCGCCCCCGACAACCGTTACCACCGGTAAGGGGGGCGTTCCATGGGACACCCGCAGGCGTCAGGAAGCACCCGCAGGACCTTCGTGGCCCGCTCGGCGACGGTCGGCGGCGCGGCCGCGCTCGGCCTCGGCGTCGCCCTGCCGGGCGCGGCCCACGCGGCGCCCCGGGCCAGACAGTCCGTCGCGGTGCTCGGCGGCGGCGTGGCCGGTCTCACCGCCGCCCACGAACTGGCCGAGCGCGGCTTCGCCGTCACCGTCTACGAGCGCCGCGCGCTCGGCGGCAAGGCCCGCAGCTACGACGTGCCCGACAGCGCGAAGGGCACCCGCAGGCCGCTCCCGGGCGAGCACGGCTTCCGCTTCATCCCGGGGATCTACCACAACCTGCCGGACACGATGCGCCGCATCCCCTTCCCCGGGAACGCGCACGGCGTCTGGGACAACCTCGTGGCGCCCCCGGAGATGAGCTTCGCCCGCAGCGGCGGCCGCGAGGACATCCGCCTGCCGATCCCCGGCCGGGACGGCGAACCGGCCGACCTCTCCCCCGAGGACGTCGCCCGCGCGCTCACCGCGTTCCTGGACACCGCGTTCAGCATCCCCGCGCGCGAGGTCGCGTACTTCGTGAACCGCGCCCTCGTCTTCCTCACCAGCTGCGCCGAGCGCCGCGACGACCACTGGGAGGCCACGCCGTGGTGGGACTTCGTGCGCGCCAAGGACATGAGCTACGACTACCAGCGCATCCTCGCGATCGGCGTGACCCGCAACATCGTGGCGACGAAGGCCGAGGTGGCCAGCACCCGCACGGTCGGCACGCTCGGCGAGGCCTTCGTGTTCAACGCGCTCGGCCGGGGCGCCGACGGCCCGCCCGACCGCATCCTCAACGCGCCGACCAACGAGGCCTGGATCGACCCGTGGGTGACGCATCTGAAGGCGCTCGGCGTGGAGTTCCGCGTCGGCTGGACGGTGCGCGAGGTGGCATACGACGGCGGGCGCGTCTCCAAGACGGTGGTCGAGGACCCGAAGGGCGTCCGGCGGGACATCACCGCCGACCACTATGTGCAGGCCATGCCGGTGGAGCACGCCCGCAGGACGTGGAGCGCCGCGCTCCGGGCCGCCGATCCGCAGCTGGCGCGCTGCGACAAGCTGCACACGGACTGGATGACGGGCATCCAGTTCTATCTCACCGAGCGCCCGAAGGTGGTGGACGGGCACTTCAACTGCATCGACTCGCCCTGGTCCCTGACCGGCATCGCGCAGGCCGCGCACTGGAAGGGCCGCGACTTCCCCGCCGACTACGGCGACGGCACCGTCGTGGACTGTCTGTCGGTGGACATCTCCGAGTGGGACAAGCCGGGCATCCTCTACGGCAAGACGGCCAAGAAGTGCACGCGCGAGGAAGTGGCGCGCGAGGTGTGGGCGCAGCTGAAGGCCCATCTCAACGACACCGGCAAGCAGGTCCTCACGGACGGCAAGCTGCACTCGTGGTACCTCGACCCGGGGGTCAGCGGCACCGGAGGACCGAACCCGGCGAACGAGGACGAGCTCCTGATCCACCCGGTGGGCACCCTGCACAACCGCCCGTCGGCCGCGACCAAGATCCCCAACTTCTTCCTGGCGGGCGACTACGTCTCCGTGGACATCGACCTGGCCACCATGGAGGGCGCCAACGCGGCCGCGCGCCAGGCGGTGAACGCCCTGCTCGACCGGGCGGGATCGGACGCGAAGCGGTGCGCGGTGAAGCCGCTGTACCGGGCCCCGGAGATCGAACTGCTCAAGCGCGCCGACCGCGCGCGCTACCGGCTCGGCCTGCCGAACGCCTTCGATCTGGGCTGACAGCGGGGCTGAGACGCGGGCTGAGACCGGGACTTCGCCGCGGGCTGGGTCCCGGGCTGGGTCCCGGGCTGAGAAGGTGCTGGATCGGGGTAGATCCTCCGCATGGGACAGCGCACACGTGTCAGTGGGCCGACGGCGCGCACGCGGCGGGCGGTGATCGCGGTCGCGGCGGTCAGCGCGCTCGCCGCGCTCGCCCCCGCCTGCACGCTCCAGGAACGAGGGCCGGACGGGAGGCCGCCGGGCGGGGACGGCGGCAGGGTGCTCGCGGTGAAGGTCGACAACGTGGGCCCGGCGCGCCCGCAGACCGGCCTGGAGGCGGCGGACGTCGTCTACGTGGAGCGGGTGGAGGCCGGGCTGAGCCGCCTGATGGCCGTGTACGCACGCCGTCTCCCGCCGGTGGTCGGCCCGGTGCGCAGCGCCCGCGAGACCGACCTGGAGCTCCTGCGCCAGTTCGACCGCCCGGCTCTCGCGTTCTCCGGGGCGCAGTCCAAGCTGCTCCCGCTGATCGAGGCGGCCCCGCTGCGCGCGCTGCCGCCGGGCGCGGCCCCCGGCAGGGCGTACTACCGAGGCGGCGACAAGCCCGCGCCGCACAACCTGTATCTGCGCCCCGGCGCCCTCAACTCCCGGGTGACGGCGAAGGGCCTGCAGAGCACGGGCTTCCGGTTCGGGCCGCGCCCGGCGGGCGGCACGCCCACGACCCGCGAGGCGGTGCGCTTCCCCTCGGCGCGGTTCACCTTCACCTGGGTCGAGTACGAGGGGCGCTGGCACATCGCGATGGACGGGCGCCCGGCGCGGACCGCGTCCGGCGACGCGCTGAGCGCGGCCACGGTCGTGGAGCAGCGCGTCGACATCCGCGACTCGCGCTTCCACGACCGCTCGGGCAACGCCTCCCCCTTCAGCCGCACGGTGGGCTCGGGCACCGCGCGGGTGCTGCGGGACGGCCGGGCGTACGAGGCGCGCTGGCAGCGGCCGTCCGCGCAGGACGGCACGGAGTTCACGACCCCGAAGGGCGCGCCCCTTGCGTTCGCGGACGGCCCGGTGTGGGTGGTGTTCACCAAGGCCTGAGGCGCGGCGGCGGTCAGGGCGTCAAGGGCTCGGGCAGCGGGTCGCGCAGCAGCTCGGCGGCGTCCGCGACCCGCTGGGCGAGGCCGAGGAACAGGGCCTGCTCCTCGGGGGTCAGCGGGGCCAGGAAGACGCGGTTCATCCGGGCCGTGCGCACCGTCAGCTTGCGGTGCGCGCGCCTGCCTTCGGCCGTGAGGCGCAGCAGGGCGCGGCGGCCGTCCTGCGGGTCGCGGACCTTGTCGACGAGGCCGCGGCGGCTGAGCCTGCTGACGACCTCGGCGACGGTGGAGCGGTCGAGGCCCACGCGCGCGCCCACCCCGCGCTGGTCGAGCCCCGGGTCGCCGGCCAGCGCGTTGAGGACCGCGAACTGGGGCGAGGTGGTCTCCTCGGACACCATCGTGGTCCACAACAGGTGGTGTGCCTGCTGGAGCCTGCGGGCGAGATGCCCTGGATGGCTGGTCAGATCCACCGCGGCCATAACTGCTCCCCCGCTCCCAAGACGGTATGTGCACTGAACAATACCTGCCCAGAGTGGGCCTTGACGATGCCGCGCAGCAGTGGCAGCGTGAAAAGGAGTTCAAGGGAACGACTCACCCAAATAGTCAGTGCGCTGATTAATGCGCGGAGATGAGGCTGCCCGGATGGACAAGGTGGTCGCCACGGCCGACCAGGCGGTGGCCGACGTCGGCAGCGGCGCCTCCCTGGCGGTGGGGGGCTTCGGCCTCAGCGGTGTGCCCGGCGCCCTGATCGCCGCGCTGCACCGGCGGGGCGTCGGAGAGCTGCGCGTGGTGTCGAACAACTGCGGCGCCCTCGGCACGGGTCTCGCGGTCCTGCTCGCGGCGGGCCGCATCGCCCGCGTGACGGGGTCGTACATCGGCGCCAACCAGGAGTTCGCGCGCCAGTACCTGGCGGGCGAGCTGGAGGTGGAGCTGATCCCGCAGGGCACCCTCGCCGAGCGGCTGCGCGCGGGCGGCTGCGGCATCCCGGCCTTCTACACCCCGGCCGGGGTGGGCACGCAGGTCGCCGAGGGCGGACTGCCGTGGCGCTACGACGGCGACGGCGGCGTCGCGGTGGCCTCGCCGCCCAAGGAGGTCCGCGATTTCGAGGGCGTCCCGCACGTCCTGGAGCACGGCATCCGCACCGACTTCGCGCTGGTGCGCGCGGCGCGCGGCGACCGCCACGGCAACCTGGTGTTCGCCAAGGCGAGCCGGAACTTCAACCCCCTGGCCGCGATGGCCGGAAGGGTCGCGGTCGCGGAGGTGGAGGAGCTGGTGGAGCCCGGCGCCATCGATCCGGACGCGGTGCATCTGCCCGGCGTGTTCGTACAGCGGGTCGTCGCGCTCAGTCCGGACGAGGCGGCCGCCAAGGGCATCGAGAAGCGGACGGTGAGCAGCTGATGGCGTGGACCCGTGCGGAGGTGGCCGCCCGTGCCGCGCGCGAGCTGCGGGACGGCCAGTACGTCAACTTGGGCATCGGCCTGCCGACGCTGATCCCCGGCTTCCTGCGGCCGGGCGTGGAGGTGGTCGTCCAGTCCGAGAACGGCGTCCTCGGCGTCGGCCCGTACCCCACGGCCGACGAGGTGGACCCGGACCTGATCAACGCGGGCAAGGAGACGGTGACGGCGCGGCCGGGGGCGGCGTACTTCGACTCGGCGCTGTCCTTCGGCATGATCCGCGGCGGGCACGTCGACGTGGCGGTCCTCGGCGCGATGCAGGTCTCCGCGCGCGGGGACCTCGCCAACTGGGCGGTCCCCGGCAGGCTCGTCACCGGCATCGGCGGGGCCATGGACCTGGTGCACGGCGCCCGCCGGGTCATCGTGACGATGACGCACACCGCCAAGGACGGCTCGCCCAAGCTCGTTCAGGAGTGCGACCTGCCGCTCACCGGCCGGCGCTGTGTGCACCGCGTCATCACGGACCTCGGCGTGTTCGACGTCGGCGAGGACGGCCTGGAGCTGGCCGAGCGCGCGCCGGGCGTCACGACGGCCGAGATCGTCGCCCGGACGGCGGCGAGCCTGCGCGTTCCGGACGCCCCACGGCACGAACCAGGGAGGACAAGACCGACATGAGTCCCCATCCGCCGCCCGACGCCCCGCACCGGGACCGCGCGGGCACCGCACGGCACGCACCCGGCGGCCGCTCCCCCGGCGCCGCGCCCCACGCGCGGGGCACCGGCCAGGAGCCGGGCGCGCCCTTCGCCGTCCCGCCCTACCACGGCGCCCTGCTCCGCCATCCGCACCACCCCGCCGTGCCCGTCCGCGACCCGGAGGCCGTGGAGCTGACCGGCCCGGTCTTCGGCGCCACGGACGTCACCGCCCTCGACCGGGATCTGACGGCCCAGCACACGGGCGAACCCCTCGGCGAGCGCATCGTGGTGTCCGGTCGTGTGACGGACCGTCACGGCAGGCCGGCGCGCGGCCAGCTGGTGGAGCTGTGGCAGGCCAACGCCTCCGGCCGGTACGCCCACCGGGTCGACCGGCATCCGGCGCCGCTCGACCCGAACTTCACCGGCTTCGGCCGCTGTCTGACCGACGACGACGGCGTGTACGCGTTCACGACCGTACGGCCCGGCGCCTACCCCTGGCGCAACCACCACAACGCCTGGCGCCCCGCCCATCTGCACTTCTCCCTGTTCGGTACGGCGTTCGCACAGCGCCTGGTGACGCAGATGTACTTCCCCGGCGATCCGCTCCTCGGGTACGACCCCGTGCTGCACTCGGTGTCCGACGAGGCGGCGCGGGCCCGGCTCGTGGCCCGCTTCGACCCCGCGCTGACCCAGCCGGAGTGGGCGCTCGGCTACCGCTGGGACATCGTCCTCGACGGCCCGTCCGCCACGCCCTTCGAGGAAGGCGCACCCCGATGACCCCGACCCCGGCCCCGACAGCTCCGGTGCCCTGGCAGGCGCCCACCCCGTCCCAGACCATCGGCCCCTTCTACGGCTTCGCGCTGCCCGTCGCGGGCGGCGGCGATGTCGCCCCCGCGGGCCACCCGGACGCGATCACACTGCACGGGTACGTGTACGACGGCGCCGGGAAGCCCGTCACCGACGCGCTCGTCGAGACGTGGCAGCCCGCGCCGGACGGCTCGCGCGCGGGCGCGCCGGGATCGCTGCGCCGCGACCCGGTGAGCGGGGCGGTGACCGGGCGCGACGGCGTCACGTTCACGGGCTTCGGCCGGGTCCCGACGGACGCGGACGGCCACTGGACGGTCCGCACCCTGGCGCCGGGCGGCGTGCCGTACGTATGCCTGGCCGTGTTCGCGCGCGGTCTCCTCGCCCACCTGTACACGCGCGCGTACCTGCGGGACGACCAGGACGACGCGCTGCTCGGCTCGCTGCCTCCCGGCCGCCGCGCCACGCTCCTCGCGCGCCCCGGGCCGCGGCGCGTGCACCGCTTCGACATCCGGCTCCAGGGCGAGGACGAGACGGTCTTCCTGGAGTTCCCGTGAGCCCCGGCGCCCGGCGGCCCCGGGCCGCGCCCGACGCCGACGCCGACGCCGACGCCGACCGCAGCCTGCTGGCCCCGGGCCGCGCGGACGCGCCCGCCGAGCGCGCCACCGGCGACCGCGCGTTCCTCCAGGCGCTCCTGGACGCCGAGGCGGCCCTGACGCGAGCGCAGCACGCGGTGGGCATGGCGCCGCGCGCCGCCGCGCGCGCGGTCACGGACACGGCCGTCGCGGACCGCTTCGACGCGCGCTCCCTGGCCGTCCGCGCGCGGGGCGGCGGCAACCCGGTGATCCCGCTGGTCGCGGACCTCACGGCGGCGGTGCCCGCGGAGGCGGCGCCCTATGTGCACCGGGGCGCCACCAGTCAGGACATGATGGACACGGCGGCCATGCTGGTGGCCGCGCGCACCCTGGACCTCATCCTCGGGGACCTGGCCCGCGCGGAACACGCGTGGGCCGAACTCGCCGCGGCGCACCGCGACTCGCCGATGCCGGGCCGCACCCTGACCCAGCACGCCGCGCCCACGACCTTCGGCCTGAAGGCGGCGGGGTGGCGGTCCCTCGTCCTGGACGCGCGGGACCGCCTGACCCGGGTGCGCGCCGCGCTGCCCGTCCAACTCGGCGGCGCGGTGGGGACCCTTGCGGCGTTCGACGCGTACGGCGGCAGCGGCGCGGGCCTCAGGCTCATGGCCGCGTACGCCCGCGACCTGGCCCTGGCCGAGCCGGTGCTTCCCTGGCACACCCTGCGCACCCCCGTCGCCGACCTGGCCGGGGCCCTCGCGTTCACCGCCGGAGGGCTCGGCAAGGCCGCGGCGGACGTCCTCACGCTGTCCCGTACGGAGATCGCGGAAGTCACCGAAGGAGGGGCGGGCGGCCCCTGCGGAACCGGCGGCTCCTCGGCGCTGCCGCACAAGGCGAACCCGGTGCGCGCCACGCTCGTGGCCGCCGCGGCCCGCCGCGCCCCCGCCCTCGCCGCCACGCTGTACGCCTGTGTGGTGGCGGAGGACGAGCGCCCCTCGGGTGCCTGGCACGCGGAGTGGGAGGCGCTGCGCGACCTGCTGCGGCTCGTCGGGGGCGCGGCCCGCGACACCGCGGAGCTGGCCTCGGCGCTGCGGGTCCACGCCTCCGTGATGCGCGGGCACCTGCACCTCACCGGCGGGTTCGATCGTCTCCGAGCAGCTGGTGGCGGAGCTGACACCGGCGCTCGGCCGCGCGCGGGCCAGGGCCCTGGTGACGGCGGCGGCCCGCGGCGTCCGCGAACACGGCGGTTCGCTCGCCGACGCCCTGGCCAAGGAGGGGCTCACGGACCCCGAGGCGCCCGCGCTCGCCGACCCCGCCCGCGCCACCGGCTCGGCGGCGGCCCTCACCGACCGCGCCCTGGGGCGCGTGTGAGCCACGGACTGCACTGCCGTGCGGACGGCCCCGCCACCGCGCCGCCGCTGCTCCTCGGGCCCTCCCTCGGCACGTCCACCGCCCTGTGGGACGCCGTCACGCCCCTGCTGTCCGGGGCGCACCGGGTGCTGCGCTGGGACCTGCCGGGCCACGGCGGCTCGCCGCCGGACCTGCTCGCTCCCGGGGCGCGCGTCGCCGATCTCGCCGATCTCGTCCTGGACCTCGCCGACCGGGTCGGCCTGGAGCGGTTCGCGTACGCGGGCGTGTCCCTGGGCGGGGCGGTGGGCCTGCACTTGGCGGTCCATCACCGCGCACGCCTGACGCGGCTGGCCGTGGTGTGCTCCTCCGCCCGCTTCGGCGACCCGGAGGCGTGGCGCGACCGCGCCGCCCTGGTGCGCCGCGAGGGCCTTCGGGACCTGGCGCGCACCGCTCCGCGACGGTGGTTCACGCCGGGGTTCACCGTGCCCCGCCTGGTGGCGGACCACCGGCGCGCCGACCCCGGGGCGTACGCGGCGTGCTGCGACGCGCTCGCCGCGTACGACCTCCGGCGGGAGCTGCCCGCGATCACCACGCCGACGGTGGTCGTCGCCGGGCGCGAGGATCGCGCGACGCCGCCCGCGCACGGGCGGGAGATCGCGGCGGCGGTGCCCCGCGCCCGGTACGTCGAACTGCGGCACGCGGCCCATCTGGCTCCGGCGGAGCGCCCGGAGGCCGTCGCGCGAGTGATCCTGGGAAGCGGCGACGGGTCAGCGTGAGCCGTACACCGGCTGGGGCGGCTCTGCCCTGGAGAGGAGCTTCAGGGCCGTCTCGCCCGCCTCCGCCGGGGTGAAGCGGGCGCCCTTGTCGGCGCTCGGTCCTGGACGCCAGCCCTCCATGACGGTGATGCGGCCCGCCTCCGCCTCGAAGACGCGGCCCGTGACCCCCGAGGAGGCCGTGGAGCCGAGCCACACCACTAGGGGCGACACGTTCTGGGGAGCCATGGCGTCGAAACCGCCGTCTACGGGGGCGGCCATCGTCTGGGCGAAGGTGCGCTCGGTCATGCGGGTGCGCGCGGCGGGCGCGATGGCGTTCACACGCACTCCGTAGGCGGCGAGTTCGGCGGCCGCGACCATCGTCAGGCCGAGGATTCCGGCCTTGGCCGCGCTGTAGCTGCCCTGCCCGACGCTGCCCGCGAGGCCCGCCCCCGAGCTGGTGTTGACCACGCACGCGTGCGGGGCGCGGCCCTCCTTGTGCGCGGCGCGCCAGTGCCTCGCGGCGTGCTTCAGGGGCAGGGAAGTGTCCCTTCAGGTGCACGCGCAGCACGGCGTCCCAGTCGTCCTCGTCCAGGTTGACGAGCATGCGGTCGCGCAGGAACCCCGCGTTGTTCACGAGGGTGTCCAGGCGTCCGTACGTCTCCAAGGCGGCCTGGACGAGGGACGAGGCGCCCTCGGGGGTCGCGATGTCGCCGCAGTGGGCGACGGCGTCGCCGCCCGCCGCGCGGATCTCCTCGACGACGTCCTGCGCGGGCCCCCCGGACGCTCCCGCGCCGTCGGGCCCCACCCCCAGGTCGTTGACGACGACCCGGGCGCCTTCGGCTGCGTACGCGTGCGCGTGCGCGCGCCCTAGGCCGCGGCCCGCGCCGGTGACGATCACGACGCGGCCCGCGCAGATTCCTGGTTCGACGGCGGCGGTCATGCGGGAACTCCTTCGACGGGGGCTGGGGTCGGGACGGGCACGAGCGCGTCAGTGGTTCACCGAGGCGGCGTCCAGGAACGCCGGTCTCTCGCCGCCGCCGTGCACCTGGAGGGAGGCACCGCTGATGTACCGCGCGGCGTCCGAGGCGAGGAAGACGCAGGTGTCGGCGGCGTCCGAGGGGTCCGCGAGGCGGCCGAGCGGGACCGTGCGGGCCACCGCGGCGACGCCCTCCTCGTCGCCGTAGTGCAGAGGGGCGCTCTCGGTGCGCACCAGGCCGAGCACGACCGTGTTCACGCGCACGCGTGGGGCCCATTCGACGGCCATGGTGCGGGCCAGGTTCTCCAGGCCCGCCTTGGCCGCGCCGTAGGCCCCGGAGCCCGGTGAGGGGCGGGTGCCGCTGACGCTGCCGATCATGATGATGGCGCCGCCCGACTCCTGACGGCACATCACTTCGCGGGCGGCAAGGGACGTGTACAGCGGCGCGAGCAGGTTCAGCTCGACGATCTTCGTCTGGCGGGCCGCCGTCGTCTCGGCGAGCAGGCCGAACGGCGTGCCGCCCGCGTTGTTCACGAGCACGTCGATCCGCCCGTGGTCGGCGGCGACCGCGCCGCAGAACTCCCGGGCCGCCTCGGCGTCGCGCAGGTCGACGGGCCGGAACTCCGCCGTGGCGCCCGGCACTTCGACGGGCGCGGCGGGCGGTCTGCGGGCGCAGATGACCACGCGCGCGCCGGTGGCCAGGAAGCCGCGGGCGATGCCCGCGCCCACGCCGCGGGTGCCGCCGGTGACCACGACCACCTGTCGATTGTCAGTCATCGCTGCTACCTTCCCGAGTAACTAACAAATGTTTGGTTGAAGGCGCTGGTCGAAAGGTAGCGGATCCGCTGATGCCTGTCTCCACTTCGCTCCCCGAGGAGGGCGTGGCCGTCGTCACGGTCGACCACGCCCCGGTCAACGCCCTTCCGGTACGGGGGTGGTTCGCGCTGGCGGACGCGGTGCGCGCGGCGGGCCGCGACCCCGGCGTGCGCTGCGTGGTCCTCGCCGCCGAGGGCCGCGGGTTCAACGCGGGCGTGGACATCAAGGAGTTGCGGCACGACCGCGACCACGGCGCGCTGCTCGGCGTGAACCACGGCTGCGCCGAGGCCTTCGCCGCGGTGTACGACTGCGCGGTGCCGGTCGTCGCCGCCGTGCAGGGCTTCTGCCTGGGCGGCGGCGTCGGCCTCGTCGGCAACGCGGACGTGGTCGTGGCGAGCGAGGACGCCACGTTCGGCCTGCCGGAGCTTGACCGCGGCGCGCTCGGCGCCGCCACGCACCTGGCCCGCCTGGTCCCCCAGCACCTGATGCGCGCCCTGTATTACACGGCGCGCACGGTCACCGCCGCCGAACTGCACGCGCACGGCTCGGTGTGGCGGGTGGTGCCGCGCGCGGAACTGCGGGCGGCGGCCCTGGAGCTGGCCCGCGAGATCGCCCGCAAGGACGGCACCCTGCTGCGCCTGGCGAAGGCCGCGATCAACGGCATCGACCCCGTGGACGTGCGCCGCAGCTACCGCTTCGAGCAGGGCTTCACCTTCGAGGCCAACCTGAGCGGCGCGACGGCCCGCGTCCGCGACGGCACGGAGGGGCCCGCCGCCGCGCCGGACACCGCAACGCGGGCCGAGGGGAGCTGACATGGCGTACGGGACGGGTGTCCGGGACAAGACGATGACGCCCGAGCAGATCGTGGCCGGTCTGGAGAGCGGCATGACGCTCGGCATCGGCGGCTGGGGGTCGCGCCGCAAACCGATGGCCCTGGTGCGCGCCCTGCTGCGCTCGGACGTCACCGACCTGACGGTCGTGGCGTGCGGCGGCCCGGACGTCGGGCTGCTCGCCGCCGCCGGCAAAATCCGCACGCTGGTCGCGCCGTTCGTGACGCTCGACTCCGTCCCCCTGGAGCCGCACTTCCGGGCGGCGCGCGAGCGCGGGGCGATCGAACTGGTCGAGCTGGACGAGGCGATGTTCCTCACGGGCCTGACCGCGGGCGCCCAGCGCCTGCCGTTCCTGCCGGTCCGCGCGGGCCTCGGTTCGGACGTACTGCGGGTCAACCCCCGGCTGCGGACGGTGCGGTCGCCGTACGAGGACGGCGAGGAACTCGTCGCGGTCCCGGCCCTGCGCATGGACGCGGCGCTGGTGCACCTGAACCGGGCGGACCGCCTGGGCAACGGCCAGTATCTGGGCCCCGACCCGTACTTCGACGACCTGTTCTGCGAGGCCGCCGACACGGCGTACGTCTCGTGCGAGCGCCTCGTCGACTTCGCCGCCGCGCCCGCCCCCGCCCAGACCCTGCTGGTCTCCCGGCACAGCGTGACGGGCGTGACCGAGACCCCGGGGGGCGCGCACTTCACGTCGTGCGTCCCGGACTACGGCCGCGACGAGGCCTTCCAGAAGGAGTACGCGACCGCCGCCGCGGACACCGGAGCCTGGGCGGCGTTCCACGACCGCTTCCTGTCCGGCGGCGAGGAGGACTACCACCTGGCCGTCCAGGCCTGGCACAAGGAGCAGCGATGACGCGTGAGACGACGGCCACCCGCGCCGAGTACTGCGTGGTGGCCTGCGCCGAGGCCTGGCGCGGCGACGGCGAGATCCTGGCCTCGCCCATGGGCGCGATCCCCACCCTCGGCGCGCGCCTGGCGAAGCTGACGTTCGCCCCCGAGCTGCTGCTCACGGACGGCGAGGCGTTCCTGATGGGCGACGTGCCGGCGCTGGGTGAGCGCTCGACGGTGACGGAGGGCTGGCTTCCGTACCGCCGCCATCTGACGCTGGCGATGGGCGGCCGCCGCCACGTGATGATGGGCGCGAGCCAGATCGACCGCTTCGGCAACCAGAACATCAGCTGCGTGGGCGACTGGCGCAGGCCCACCCGGCAGCTCCTGTGCGTGCGCGGCGCCCCCGTGAACACGGTCAACCACCCGGTCAGTTACTGGATTCCGCGGCACTCCCGGCGGGTGTTCGTCGAGCGGGTCGACATGGTGAGCGGCGTCGGCCACGACCGCGCGGCCGCGGCGGGCCCCTCGGCGACCCGCTTCCACGAGCTGCGCCGCGTCGTGTCGGACCTGGGCGTCTTCGACTTCGCGACGCCCGACCGCACGATGCGCCTGCGGTCGGCGCACCCGGGCGTGACGCCGGACGAGATCCGCGAGGCCACCGCCTTCGACCTCGCGGTCCCCGAGGACGCGGGCCGCACGCGGGAGCCGACCGCGGCCGAACTCCGCCTGATCCGCGAGGTCCTGGACCCCACGGGGCTGCGCGAGGGCGAGGTCCGCCGATGACCGCGCCGCTCCTGGACACGCCGCTGACCCGTCTCGTCGGGGTCCGCCACCCGCTCGTGCAGACCGGCATGGGCTGGGTCGCGGGCCCGCGGCTGGTGTCCGCGACGGCCAACGCGGGCGCGCTCGGCGTCCTCGCATCGGCCACGATGACCCTGGACGGGCTGCGGGCGGCGATCCGGGAGGTGAAGGCGCGTACGGACGCCCCGTTCGGGGTGAACCTGCGCGCGGACGCGGGCGACGCGCGCGACCGCGTGCGGATCGTCGTCGACGAGGGCGTGCGGGTCGCGTCCTTCGCCCTGGCCCCCTCCGAGGCCCTGATCGCGGAGCTGAAGGCGGCCGGTGTCGTCGTGATCCCCTCCGTGGGGGCCCGGCGGCAGGCGGAGAAGGTCGCGGCGTGGGGCGCGGACGCGGTCGTCGTCCAGGGCGGCGAGGGCGGCGGCCACACCGGTGACGTCGCCACGAGCGTCCTTGTGCCGCAGGTCGTGGACGCCGTGGACATCCCGGTGATCGCGGCGGGCGGCTTCCACGACGGCCGCGGCCTGGTCGCGGCGCTGGCCTACGGCGCGGCCGGGGTGGCCATGGGCACCCGCTTCCTCCTCACTTCGGACTCCCCCGTCCCCGACGCGGTGAAGGCCCGCTATCTGGCGGCGACGGTCAAGGACGTCACGGTCACCACGCGCGTGGACGGCCTCCCCCACCGGATGCTCCGCACGGATCTGGTGACGGCCCTGGAGCGCTCGGGCCGCGCCGCCTCCCTGCTGCGCGCCCTGCGGCACGCGGCGGCGTTTCGCCGCCTGTCCGGCCAGTCCTGGCCCCGCCTGGCCCGCGACGGCCGCGCCCTCAGACGCACCAAGCACCTCACCTGGTCCCAGACGCTCCTGGCCGCGAACACCCCCCTGCTCCTCAAGTCCGCCATGGTCGACGGCGACCCCCACGGCGGCATCATGGCCGCGGGCCAGGTAGCGGGCGTCCTCACCGACGTCCCGTCCTGCGAGGAGCTGATCACCAGAATCATGAGAGAGGCCGAGGCGACACTCCACCACCTGAGGACATTCAGCCCGTCCGGCGTTTGAGGACGAGGCCGCAGGCCGATGCCTTTCGGGGTGCCAGGGGGCCCGCCCCCGACCTAGCCCCCGGCCAGGAACCGCGAGGCCCGGGCGGCCAGCCCATCCGCCCCGCAGCTGCGCGCCAGCGCGAGCCCCCGCTCCAGCTCCTCCACGCTGCCCGAGGCAACCCCGTACTCGACGCGCGCGACCGCGTGTTCGTACGCGCACGGCGAGGCCTCCAGATAGGCCACGGCCTTGCCGTACAGGGCGACGGACCGCTGGCCCGAGGCCAGCGCGGCCTCGCACCGCAGCGCCTCGCCGATCGCGGTGTCCGTGCCGAACCGCTCGGCCTGCACGCGCGCGTCGGCGACCAGGTCGGCGGCGCGCCGCGGGTCCTCGTCGGCCAGCGCCCGCGCCAGGTCGTACGCCCAGGGCGCGAGCACCGTGTTGTACTGCCCGCGCGCGGTGAGCGCCTTCGCGGTGGCCTCCAGTTCGTTGAGGCCGTCCTCGCGGTGGCCGAGGGACAGCAGCAGGCGCCCGCGCACGGACATGGCGTCCGGGACGTAGATGGTCGACGTGGAGGGCGGTGCGAAGCCGTACCGGTCGGCGACGGCCTGGGCCTGCTCGGCGTGGCCGCGGGCGAGCAGCGTGTCGATGAGCATGCTGGCCGCCTCCCAGTGCATGGGCAGCCCGCCCTGGCCGACGCGGTCGGCGAGCCGCAGGCTCTCGCGCAGCGACTTCTCGGCGTCCCCTGAGCCGCCCGCGCCTGCGGTAGACGTATCCCAGGAAGGCGTGGGCGAGCGCGAGGTGGCCGCCGCTCCAGCCCGCCGTCTCGTACGCCTTCACGGCCTCGGTGAACAGGCTCTCGGCGCGGTCGAGGCGGTCGGCGAACGCGTACGAGCCGCCGAGCATCAGGCGCAGTTCGAAGCTCCACTCGGCGTCGGTCCAGCCGAGGCCGGGGGCGAGGCGGCCGTTGACGAGGGCGCGGTCGCAGAGCTCGACGACCTCCTCGGCGTTCTCGCCGCGCGTCATCGCGTCGAAGGCGCGCAGGATGAGCAGCGCGCGCTCGGCGTTGTCGCGCCCGGTCAGGGGTCCGGCGAGGGCGGCGAGGCGCCGGGAGCGGCCGGGTGAGTCCTCCTCGCCCGCGTGGATGCCCTCCCACATGAAGTGCACGGCCTGGAGCCGCAGCCGGTCGTGGCCTTCGGGGAGCCGGGAGGCTTCCTCGGAGATGGCCCGCAGGCCCTCGCCGAGCTGGTCGTTGTGCACGAAGGCCTGGGAGAGCCTGCAGACGGCGTCGACGCGCAGCTCCTGGCTCAGGCCCCGCATGGACAGGGCCTCGCGCAGGTGCCCGATGGTGGTGACGGGCGAGGTGAGCAGGGTGGCGCAGCCCAGTTCGTAGAGCACGCGCGCGTGGACGCCGGGGCGCGGGGGTTCGCGCAGGGCGCGCTCCAGGCAGTTCCTGGCGGCGTCGGGCGCGCCGACGGCGAGGTGTTCGGCGGCGGCTTCGCGCAGTTGCTCGACCAGTTCCCGGTCGTCATCGGGGTGGACTTCGAGGAGGTGCCGGGAGGCCGCGGCGGCGCCTCGGCCGGAGCGGGTGACGGCCCAGGCGGCCTGGCCGTGCATGGCGGTGCGGGTGGCGGGCGGGATGGACTGGTAGACGGCGGAGGCGATCAGCGGGTGGACGAACTCCAGGCCTTCCTCGCCGCCGGTGACGATGCGGGCGGTGCGCAGCCGCTCGGCGCACCGCTCGGCCTCGTCGCGGGGCATTCCGGCGAGCAGCGCGGCCAGGTCCACGGAGATGGCCGAGCCGAGGATGGCGGCGGCCCAGGCGAAGCGCGTGACGTCGGTGCCGAGTTCTTCGAGGCGGGCGACGAGGCCGCGGCCGCGCGCGGAGCGGTTGAGGGCGCGCAGTTCGGCGGCCGAGCTCTCCACCGGTTCCAGCTCGCTGTCCTGCACCTTGGCGAGGAGTTCCACGGATTCGTACGGGTTGCCGCCGGTGACCGCCCACACCTCGCGGCAGAAGGGGGCGTCCGCGTGCTCGCCGACGGTGGCGCGGGTGAGCCCCGCCGTCGCGTCCGGGGTGAGGGTGCGCAGGACCGTCGCGGGCCGGGCGGCGGCGCCGATGCGGGAGAGCAGGCGGGCGCTGTCGCCGGTGGCCTCGCCGGGCCGGTGGGCGACCACGACGAGCACGGGCAGGTCGTCGAGCCGTTCGGCGAACGCGGCGAGCCAGCGCAGCGTCTCCTGGTCGGCCCAGTGCGCGTCGTCGACGAGCAGGACGAGCGGCCAGTGCAGCCGGGACAGGCGGGAGACCACCGCGACGAGGCCGTCGCACACGGCCTGCGGTTCGGGCCTGCCGCCGCCGGGCTCGGCTATGCCGAGTGCGGGGCCCGCGATCTCGTACCAGTCGCCGAGGTACTCCCGGGCCTCGTCCGGGGTGAGGGCGACGAGCGCGGGCTGCAGCAGCTGCCGCACGACGTTGAAGGGGACCGACTTGAGGGTCTCGCCGCCGCGCGCGGACCATACGGTGGCCCGGCCGTGGGCGATGCGGCGCACTTCGGCCATGAGCGCGGTCTTGCCGATGCCGGCCTCGCCGCTGAAGACGAGCAGGCCGCCCTCGGTCGTCATGTCCGAGCACAGGGCGGACAGGGCCCGCCTGGCCGCGGCGATTTCCTCGTCGCGCTCCCACAGCGGGGCCCAGGCGCCACCTCCGGGCCGTCCCTGCGTCATCGCGCTACCTCCCGGGGTCGCTCCAATCGACGTACAGAACTTGAGACTAGCCGGGTCGGGGCCGCCAGGGAGCGAGGTCCGCTCAGCTACTCCCGCACGGGTGACAGACGGTCATATGCCAGGCCACCCCGGTGGTACGGGTGCGGCGTGCCGTCGTGGCCCCGGAGACAGCGCGTCGGTGGCGGGCGGCTCGGTCAGAGGCGTTCGATGACGGTGACGTTGGCCTGGCCTCCTCCTTCGCACATCGTCTGGAGGCCGAACCGGCCGCCGGTGCGCTCCAGTTCGTGCAGCAGCGTCGTCATCAGGCGGGCGCCGGTCGCGCCGAGCGGGTGACCTAGGGCGATGGCGCCGCCGTTGACGTTGACTTTCCCCGGGTCGGCGCCGGTCTCGCGGAGCCAGGCGAGGACGACGGGTGCGAAGGCCTCGTTGATCTCGACGAGGTCGATGTCGCCGAGGGTCATTCCGGTCTTCTTCAGGGCGTGCGCGGTGGCCGGAATGGGGGCGGAGAGCATGCGGATGGGGTCCTCGCCGCGCACGGACAGGTGGTGCACGCGCGCGCGGGGCGTCAACCCGTGGTCCCGTAAGGCCCGTTCGCTGGCGAGGAGCAGGGCGGCGGCGCCGTCCGAGACCTGGGAGGAGCAGGCGGCGGTGAGGGTGCCGCCTTCCAAGACGGGGGCGAGGGCGGCCATCTTCGACAGGGTGGTGTCGCGGCGCGGGCCCTCGTCGGTGTCGACGTCTCCGTAGGGGACGGTCTCGCGGTCGAAGCGGCCTTCGTCGATGGCGCGCAGCGCCCGCTGGTGGGAGCGCAGCGCGAACTCCTCCATGTCCGTACGGGTGATGCCCCACTTCTCGGCGATCAGCTGGGCGCCGTGGAACTGGTTGACGGGCTGGTCGCCGTAGCGGGCGCGCCAGCCTTCGCTGCCCGCGAAGGGGCCCTCGGTCAGGCCGAGGGGTTCGGCGGCGCGACGGGACGCGAAGGCGATGGGGATCATCGACATGTTCTGGGTGCCCCCGGCGACGACGAGGTCCTGGGTGCCGGAGAGCACGGCCTGGGCGGCGAAGTGCAGGGCCTGTTGGGAGGATCCGCACTGCCGGTCGACGGTCACGCCCGGCACCTCTTCGGGGAGTCCGGCCGCGAGCCAGCTGGTGCGGGCGATGTCGCCCGCCTGCGGGCCGACCGCGTCCAGGCAGCCGAAGACGACGTCCTCGACGGCGGCGGGGTCGATCCCGCCGCGCCGCACGAGGGCGGTGAGGACGTGGGCGCCGAGGTCGGCGGGGTGGACGCCGGCGAGGCCGCCGCCCCGTTTGCCGACGGGGGTGCGGACCGCCTCGACGATGTAGGCCTCGGCCATGGCTGCGTGCTCCTCGACTGACGGGCACCGCGCGGCGGGGCCGCGGCGGCGCGGGCTAGCGGACGGCGATGCCGTCCAGGACCATGGACAGGTACTGCCGGGCGATCTCCTCGGGGCTGTGGCCGCCGCCCGGCCGGTACCAGGAGGCGGCGACCCACACCGTGTCGCGCACGAACCGGTAGGTGAGCCGGACGTCCAGGTCATCGCGGAAGGCGCCCTCGGACACACCGCGTTCGAGGGTGGTGAGCCAGGTCCGCTCGAAGCGCCGCTGGGACTCCAGGAGGTACTCGAAGCGGGTCTGGGCGACCAGGTGCCTGGACTCCTTCTGGTAGATGGCGACGGCCGCGCGGTGCCGGTCGATCTCCCGGAAGGACTCGGTGACGAGCGCCTCCAGCGTCTCTCGCGGGCCGAGCGGCGCGGCCAGGACCGCGTCGTATCCGTCCCACAGCTCCGTCAGGAACGTGCGGAGGATCTCTTCGAGCATCGACTCCTTGGAGTCGAAGTGGTAGTAGAGGCTGCCCGCGAGCATGCCCGCGGCGTCGGCGATCTTGCGGACGGTCGTGGCGTTGTACCCCTGCTCGGCGAAGACGTCCGCGGCGATCCGGAGGAGTTCGGCGCGGCGCTCGGCCGTGGGCGCGGCGGCGGACTTCCCGCCCTGGTCCCGCGCCTGCTTCTTCGCCTGCGTCTTCGCCTGTTTCGGTGGCTGGTCCGGTGACTGCTTCAGCGACTGCTTGGAGGGCTGCTTCGGTGGCTGCTTGGGTGACTGCTTGGGTGACTGCTTGGGTGACTGCTTGGGTGACTGCTTGGGTGACTGCTTCGGTGGCTGCTTGGGTGACTGCTTCTGGGTCGGCACGCGCTCATTCTCCGTCTAGGGGTGCTGGCTGCTCACGGAGACCGTCTCGCCCGTCATGTACGAGGAGTAGCCGCTCGCCAGGAACACGACGACGTTGGCTATCTCCCAGGGCTCGGCGGGGCGCCCGAACGCCTCGCGGGCGGTGAGCTCTTCGAGCAGGCCCGGCGAGGTGACCTTGGCGAGGTGGGGGTGGAGCGCGAGGCTCGGCGCGACCGCGTTGACGCGGATGCCGTGCGGGGCCGCCTCCAGGGCGGCGCAGCGGGTGAGGGCCATGACACCGGCCTTCGCCGCCGCGTAGTGCGCCTGGCCCTCCTGGGCGCGCCAGCCGAGCACCGAGGCGTTGTTCACGATCGCACCGCCGCCCGCGTCCCTGGCGCGCATGCGGCGCAGGGCGGCGCGGACGCAGCGGAACGTGCCGGTCAAGGTGGTGTCGATGACCTTGTGCCAGGCGTCGTCGGTCATGTCGGTGAGGTGGGCCGTGCCGCCGAGGCCCGCGTTGTTCACCACGACGTCCAGGCCGCCGTGCCGCCGCTCGGCGAGGTCGAACAGGGCGGCCACCTCGGCCTCGTCGGTCACGTCGCAGCGGACGCCGTCGACGCGGTCGGGGCCGAACTCGTCCGCGAGCGCGGCCACGGCCTCCTTGGTGCGGCGCGCGTGCGCGTCACCGATGACGACGCGGGCCCCCTCCTCCAGGAAGCGGCGGGCCGTGGCGCCCCCGATCCCGGCGCCCGCGGCGGCGGTGACGACGGCGGTGCGCCCGGCCAGCAGGCCGTGCCCGGGAACGTACGTCGGCGCCGTCATGGTGAATCCCCCGATCGAGTGCTCGACGTCGGACCATCACTCACGATAATCTACCAAACACTTGTTAGGGAAGAGTGACGGGCGGGCGAGCGGCTCAAGGCCGGTGGGCGGCAGACGGGAGCAAGGGGCATGGACCTCGACTTCACCGCGGAGCAGGAGGAGTTCAGGCTGCGGGCGCGCGCCTGGCTCGCCGCGCACGTGCCGCGCGCGCCGCTGCCGTCGCTGGAGACAGAAGAGGGCTTCGCCGCCCACCGCGCGTGGGAGCGCGAACTCGCCGCGGACCGCTGGTCGGTGGTCTCCTGGCCCGAGGAGTTCGGCGGCCAAGGCGTCGACGTGGTCAGCTGGCTGGTCTTCGAGGAGGAGTACTACGCCGCGGGCGCGCCGTCCCGGGTGTCGCAGAACGGCGTCAGCCTCCTCGCCCCCACCCTCTTCGACCACGGCACACCGGAGCAGCGCGCCCGGGTGCTGCTCCCCATGGCGCGCGGCGAGGTGATCTGGGCGCAGGCCTGGTCGGAGCCGGAGGCGGGGTCCGATCTGGCGTCGCTGCGGTCCACCGCCCGGCGCGTGCCCGGCGGCTGGCGGCTGAGCGGGCAGAAGACGTGGTCGTCGCGGGCCGCGTTCGCCGACCGCGCGTTCGGCCTGTTCCGCAGCGAACCGCGGGTGGAGCGGCCGCACCGGGGCCTGACGTATCTGATGTTCCCGTTGCGTGCGAAGGGCGTCACGATCCGCCCCATCGGCCGCCTCGACGGCAAGCCCGCGTTCGCCGAGGTCTTCCTGGACGACGTGTTCGTCCCCGACGAGGACGTGATCGGCGCGCCCGGGGACGGCTGGCGCATCGCCATGGCGGCGACGGGCGACGAGCGGGGCCTGACGCTGCGCTCCCCCGGCCGCTTCCTCGCCACCGCCGACCGCCTGGTGCGGCTGTGGCACGCGCACGGCGACCCGGCCGGCACGGCGCTGCGCGACCGGGTGGCCGACGCGGTGATCGGTGCCCGCGCGTACCAGCTGTTCACCGTGGGCGGGGGTCGCGCGGGTCGCGGCGGGCGAGGCCGTCGGCGCGGAGTCCAGCCTGAACAAGGTGTTCTGGTCCGAGTACGACATCGCGGTGCATGAGGCGGCGCTTGATCTGCTGGGGGCGCACGGCGAGTTGACGGATACCGATACCGATGCCGATGACAGCGATGACGGCAGTGGGGGCCGAGCCGGAGCGGAGGGGGCGGAGTGGTCGGAGGGGTACGTCTTCTCGCTGGCCGGGCCGATCTACGCGGGCACGAACGAGATCCAGCGGGACATCATCGCCGAGCGGCTGCTCGGGCTGCCGAGGGGACGCCGCGGATGAGGTTCCTCCTGGACGACGAACAGAGGGCGTTCACTCGCACTCTGGACGGCCTGTTGACCGCCGCGGACACCCCGGCGGTGGCGCGCGCCTGGGCCGCCGGGGACCACGCGCCGGGGGTCGCGCTGTGGGGGCGGCTCGCCGAGGCGGGGGTGTTCGCGCTCGCGGCCGGGGAGGAGTTCGACGGCGTCGGCCCGCTGCCCGTCGAAGTCGCCGCCGCCTTCCTGGAGTTGGGTCGGCACGCGGCGCCCGGACCGCTGGTCGAGACGGTGGCCGCGGCGGCGCTCCTGTCCCGTCTCGCCGAACTCGGCGTGCCGGGCCCCGCGAAGCGGCTCCTTCCCGCCCTCGTCTCGGGCGAGGCGAGGGCGACACTGACGCTCTCGGCGACCGGGCCGTACGCCTTGGACGCGGACGCCGTGCCCCTCGTCCTCGCCGTCGACGCCGACCGGCTGCGGCTGGCGCCCGGGCACGCGCGCGTACGGGCGTCCCTCGACCCGGCGCGGCGGCTGGCGCGGCCGCTGCCGGGCGGGGAGGTCCTCGCCTGCGGACCCCCGGTCGTCGACGCCGCGGGGCACGCCCTGCGGTGGGCGGCGCTCGCCACCGCCGCGCAGTGCCTGGGGGTCGGGACCGCGCTCCTCGACCGGACCGTGGCGTATGTGAAGCAGCGCACGCAGTTCGGGGGTGCCGGTCGGCTCCTTCCAGGCCGTGCGGCACCGGCTCGCGGATGTGCTGGTGGGGCTGGCGTTCGCGCGTCCGCTGGTGTTCGGGGCGGCGGTGTCGCTCCGCGGAGGTGCGGGGCCGCTGGGCGGGGGTGCGGGGGCCTGGCGGGACGTGGCCGGGGCCAAGGTGGCCGCGGGTGAGTCCGCGTACCGCTCGGCGCGGGCCGCGCTGCAACTGCACGGGGCAGTGGGCTACACCTCCGAGTACGAGGTGTCGCTGTGGCTCCTCAAGGCGCGGGCCCTGCGGGGGGCTTGGGGGGACGTCACCACGTGGCGCGCCCGCGCCCTGCCGCCCCCGACCTGACGCTGACGCGCCCGGGCCGGGCAGAGCATTCGAGCCCGTCCGGCGCTTGAGGGCGAGCGCGCCGCCGCGAGGGGGGCGCGGAGGTGGCGGGCGGGGTGAACGGGGAGGTCGTACGGGGGTCGAGGGGGTGTGTCCGTGTGTGGGGGCGGGTGGGGAGGCAGGAGAGGGTGACCCGTGAGTGGGGAGGGTTCCGGCGGGGGTCATAGTGGGAGGACGGGGGCCCGGGCCCGGGGCACGGGCCGGCCCACTGCCAAGAGGAGACTCCGTGCGCGTAATCGGCCTCATGTCCGGCACCTCCCACGACGCCATCGACGCCGGCGCCGTCGACCTCACCCTCGACGGCGACCGCCTCGTCCTGGCCCCACTGGGCGTCATCAGCCGGGGCTACGACGAGGCGCTGCGCGAAGCGCTGGCCGCCGCGCTGCCCCCGGCGGCCACCACCCTGGCCGACGTCTGCCGCCTCGACACGCTGATCGGCCAGGCCTTCGCCGCCGCGGCCGTGGAGGCGGACCGGGAACTGTGCGAAGGCCGGGCCGAGTTGGTGGCCTCGCACGGGCAGACCGTGTACCACTGGGTGGCCGAGGGGCAGGTGCGCGGCACGCTCCAGATCGGGCAGCCCGCGTGGATCGCGGAGGCCACCGGCCTGCCGGTGGTCGCGGACTTCCGCCCGCGCGACGTCGCCGCGGGCGGCCAGGGCGCGCCCCTGGTGAGCCTCGTCGACCAGATGTGGCTGCGCGGCAGGCCGGGCACACCGGTGGCCCTGAACCTGGGCGGCATCGCCAACATCACGGCCCCGGACGGCACCGCCTTCGACACCGGCCCCGCCAACGCGCTGATCGACGCGGCGGTGCGGGAGCTGACGCCGGAGGGCCGCGCGCACCGCCTCGCGTACGACGTGGACGGCGGGATCGCCGCGCGCGGCACCGTACGGGAGGACCTGCTCGCCCGGCTGCTCGCGGAGCCGTACTACGCGCTGCCCGCGCCGAAGACGACGGGCAAGGAGCTGTTCCACGCGGGGTATCTGCGCGCGGTGCTCGCGGGGTTCGGGCCGCTCGCCGCCGAGGACGTCGTCGCGACGCTGACGCGGCTGACCGCGGTGACCGTCGCCGACGCCGTCCGCGCGGTCAGGGCGACGGAGGTGATCGCCTCGGGCGGCGGGGTGGGGTGCGCAACCCCGCACTGATGGCGATGCTCCGCGCCGACCTGGGCACGGCGGTGCCGGTGCGCGGCTCCGACGACTTCGGGATGCCGTCGATGGCGAAGGAGGCGTACGCCTTCGCGGTCCTCGGCTTCCTGACGGCGCACGGCCTGCCGGGCACGGCCCCGGCCAGCACCGGAGCGCGGCACCCCAGCGTGCTGGGTTCGATCACTCCGGGGCGCACGGGCCTGCGCCTGCCGGGCCCCGCCGGGGACACGCGGAGCCAGGCCGCACCGACCCGACTCGTGATCGACACACGACCCACGACCTGAGCCCATCCGAACGGCGGCCGGGGCGCCCACCTGGAAACTCGCGGCGCCCCGGGCATTCCGGTGCGAGCGGGGTGAAGGTCAGCCAGGCCGCGGCAGTTGGCCGAATCCGGCGGACCCCTCTCATCGGGTTTTCAGGCTGTGCCCATACGCTGACGCCCATGACGCACGCGACTCCTCCCGGCTGGTATCCCGACCCCGGGCAGACTCCTGGCGCCCCGCCGTCCGAGCGGTGGTGGGACGGGACCACCTGGACGGATCACGTCCGCGCGCCGGGCGGGGACACGGTCGGCTTCCCCGCCTACCCTCCGCAGCCGCCGGGCCCCCGCCGCCGCGGAACGCGCACGGCCATCGCCGTGGGCGTCGCCCTGGTGGTCCTCGCGGGCATAGGCGGCGGCGTCTACGCGCTGACCGCCGACGACGACGGCGACGGCGACAACGACGGGGCCGGCAAGGACAGCGCCAAGCCCCCGTCCGCTTCGGCGCCTTCGAAGCCGGGGCCGGAGGGCGAGAGCCCGGGCCCCTCCGAGCCGCCCGCGCCCGGCCCGTCCGAGGCCCCGCCCACGGAGAAGGGGTACGCGACCGACGCGTCCAGCGGCATCAGCATGCCCGTGCCCGACGGCTGGGAGGGCACGTCGAGCGGGCTCGGCGCGAGCGTGACCACCGGCAAGTACGCCTGCCCCGGTGACGCCTCCAAGCAGTGCGTGCGCGGCGGCGCCTTCTCGGCGCCCGCGGTCCGGCTCAAGCTCAAGGGCTCCACGCCGGAGGCCGTGGCCAAGGCGGACATCGAGAAGAACGCCGAGAACTCGTTCGCCGGTCCGATCTACGGCGGCTCCCTGAAGTCGCACAAGGTCCTCGCGTCGAAGGCGGTGACCGTGGCCGGGCAGAAGGGCTATCTGGTCCGCTGGAAGGCCGTGACGCGCAAGGGCTCCGACGGGTACGTCCAGTCGCTGGCCTTCAAGTCGCCCGCCGACGACATGACGATGGTGCTCGTCCGCTTCGGCATCGACGACCACGACGACGCGCCGCCCGTATCGTCCATGGACAAGATCACCAAGGGCATCAAGAAGGCCCGCGGCGGAGTCGGGGCCGGAGGCGACGGGCAGCAGGTCCGGGCACGGGTCCGGTAACACCCGACACCGCCACTCCCCCGCACACCCCGTACGCCAGGTACACCCCGAGCACGCCGTACGAAAACGCCGCCGGGCGGGCCGAGTTCGCTCGGCCCGCCCGGCGGGTGCGCCGCCCCCGTCCCCACGGTGCGGCGCGGGCGGGCCCGGTCCGGTCATCCCACGGCCCGGGCCCACGTTCAGTCGCTCGCGGCGCCGCCCCCGCCGTCCGCGACGCCGAGGACCGGCAGCAGCACGGCGTCCACGAACCGCGTCAGATACTCCGCGTCCGCGTTCTCGCCCTCCAGCATCGGCCGCACCCGCACCACGCCGATCAGCTGGGCCGCGACGAACTCCGCCGCCGGATGGCCCGCGGCGATCTCGCCGCGCGCGACGCCGCGCCGGACGATCGCGTCGATCGCCGCGACCTCGGGCTCCACCAGCGCCTCGCGCAGCGCCTCCCGCAGGTCCTCGTCCTGCTGGACGGCGTGGCTGAGCGCCTGCACGATCATGGTGTCGTGCTCGCTCCACGCGGCGGCCGAGCGCGCGGCGGCGCGCAGGTCCCCGGCGACCGAGCCGGTGTCGAATGCCCGCGAAGCGCACACAGCGGTTGGCACGCAGCGCGGCGGCGACGAACTGGGGCTTCGTCTTCCACTGCCGGTAGAGCGTGGACTTGCTGCAGCGGGTGCGCGCCGCGACGCCCTCCATCGTCACGGACTCGTACCCACACGTGCGGAGCTGGTCGAGCACGGCGTCGTAGAACTCCTGCTCACGCGCTGGCGTGATCTTGGAGCGGCGCGCCGCGGCCAGCTGCCCGCACACGTGCTCACCTGCCGGTTCTCGCGACGTCATGGCTCTTTCCCCTCGGTGCGGGGGCCCGTCATGGCCACCCTATCGATACGCCAGTGTACCGGTACGCCTCCGTATCGGTACACTGGCGTTTCGATGCGTTCGACAGAGACGCGCACATCACCGCACCACCCAGTCGTCATGTAAAGGGGCCGGGGCATGGCATCCCGAGAATCCCGCACCGAGCCCGCCGAACAGGAGCCGGAGATACCCTCCGGTGACCTGGGGACAGCCGCCGCGCGGACCTCCGCCGTACCGCCGGGGGCGCGCACCCGCACCCCGGCCCCGGCCGTCCGCGCCAGGCCGCCCCTGGTGCGCGAGCTCCTCCTCGTCGCCGGTCTCTTCCTCCTCTACAAGTTCGGCAGGCAGCTCGCGGCCGGTCACACCGCCGAGGCGTTCCGCAACGCGCACCGGGTGTGGGACGCCGAGCGGACCCTGCGGCTGCCGGGCGAGGGCCTCGTGCAGGACCTCCTGCTGCACGGCGAGAGCCTGGTGCGCCTCGCGAACACCTATTACGCGACCGTGCACTTCCCGGCGACGCTGCTGTTCCTGGTCTGGCTGTATCTGCGCCGGCCCCGCCACTACGTCTGGGCGCGCCGCGTCCTGGCCACCGTGACCGCGGCCGCGCTCGCCCTGCACCTCGCCTTCCCGCTGGCGCCGCCGCGCCTGCTGCGCGCGACCGGCCTCGTGGACACCGCGCGGGTGTACGGCCCTTCGGTGTACGCCGCGAAGCCCTCGACCGACACCATGGCCAACCAGTTCGCGGCCATGCCGTCGCTGCACTTCGGGTGGGCGCTGATGGTCGCGATCGGGCTGATCGTCGCGACCCGCTCCCGGCTGCGCTGGCTGTGGCTGCTGCACCCGCTGATCACCCTGATGGTGATCGTCGGGACCGCCAACCACTACTGGCTCGACGCCCTGGTGGCCACCGCGCTGCTCGGCATCGCGCTCGCCGTGGTCCGGCCCCCGCGCCCGGCCGCCTCCCGCGTGGTCCGCCGTTCGGCGGCCACCGCCCCACCCGCGGCCGCCGCCCCCGCAGCCGCGCCCGCACCGGACCTCGTCGGCTCCGGAGCCGTGCGGTGAGCGCCCCGCTGCTCGCCGTCGCGCTCTCGCTGGTCTCGGCCGCCGCCTACGCCGCCGCCGCGGTCGCCCAGGAGCGGCTCGCCGCCCGCCTCGCGCACACCGGCCCGCGCGTGCTCGGGCTGCTCGGCAGCGGAGCGTGGTGGTCGTCCGTCGGACTCAACGCCGGGGCCGCGCTGCTGCACGTCGCGGCCCTCAAGTACGGTCCGCTGACCCTGGTCCAGCCGCTCGGCGCGCTCACGCTGGTCGCCGCCGTGCCGCTCGGCGCGCGGCTCGCCGGGCGGCGGGTCACGCGCCTGGAGTGGCGGGGCACCGGCCTGACGCTGATCGGCCTGGGCGCGCTGCTGCTCACCGCGACGGGCCCGGCGCCCGACGACACGCTGTCGCTGCCGGAGGCCGTGACGGTCGCCGCGGTGACGGCCGCCGCCATCGGCCTGCTCTCGCGGCCCGGCGCCCGCCCCGGACTGCGGCACGCGACCGCGTCCGGCTTCGCGTCGGGGGTCGCCTCCGCGCTCACGCAGACCGTCACGGTGGCGGCGACCGACCCGTCGGGGCCGCTGCTCAGCGCGCGGGTCGTGGTGGCGGCGCTGCTCGTCGCGGCCTTCGCGGTGGGCGGCCTGTTCCTGTCGCAGACCGCGTACCGGGGCGGCCTCGGCGCCCCGCTGGCCGTCGTCACCCTCGCCAACCCGGTGGCCGCGTCCACCATCGGCGTCGCCCTGCTCGGGGAGCGGCTGCGGGGCGGCGTGGGCGGGGTGTTCGTCGCGGCGGTGGGCGCGTCGCTCGCCGCGTACGGGGTGGTGCTCCTGAGCCGCTCGTCGCGGGCGGCGGCCGTCCCCGGCACGGAACCCGGCCCCGGCTCCGGCCCCGGCCCCGGCTCCGGCTCCGGCTCCGGCTCCGGCCCGGACTACCTGCCGTCGATTCCCGGCCAGCCGGAGCCCGCGCGGGCGGTGGTCCCGGCCCGGCGCCCGTAGCGCACGGCTCGGCAACGCGAAGCGACCGCACACCCCGAAGGGTGTGCGGTCGCTTCGTGCGTCACGTGCGTCGCGCCCCGACGGCCCCGGGGCGCGGTCCGTCAGCCGAGCCCGCGCGAGTCCTGCTTCAGCGCCGTGTCGACCGTCAGGGCCGTCGCCACGACCAGGCTCAGGAGCGGCTCCGGAAGCTGGAAGTGGATCTGGAGGACGTAGTTGTCCGCCGTCGTGAACATCGTCTTGGCGAGGCCCTCCCAGGTCTTCGTGATCCGGGCCACCTCGTTGTCCGTGTGGTCGACGATCGAGAAGTTCCAGGCGCGCCAGTTCTCCGCCTTGATCGCGCCGACCTGCTGGCCGTTCACGACCATCGCAAAGTTGATCTTCCCGAAGACGTTCTGCTGGACGATCTCACCGACCGGCTGGCCGTCCGGGCGCTCCACGATGACCCGCGACTTCATGAACTTGCGGGGGCGGGTCAGGCGCAGCTGCGGCGTGCCGTGGGCGTCGCGGATCTCCAGCTTGTGCGTCATGAACTGGTCGACGCTGGCGACGAAGCGGGCGACCTTCTTCAGGGCGCTCTGGTCGACCTGCGTGACCGTGCCGAGCTGATTGCCCGACTGGTCCATGACCTTGTACTCATTGGTCAGCTCGATGAGCTTGGCCTTCTGGTTCACCACCAGGACCGGCTCGGTGAACAGCGTGCCGCCGCCCTGGGACGTCGGCGCCACGCCCGCCTGCTGCTGGACCTGGCGCTGGACCTTCGCCGGGTCCGCCGCGGGGGCCTGCTGCGGGGCGGCGTACGGGGCCTGCGCCTGGACGGCCTGCGCCGGGGCCGGCTGGGCGGGGGCCGCCTGCGTCGGGACCTGCTGGGCCGCGGTGCCCTGCTGGGACGGGCTGGTGTGGTCGGTCCACTGCGCGCCGTCCCACCAGCGGAGGAGCTGGGCGGCGCCCTTGGGGTCCGGGTACCAGCCTGCAGGGGTGTTCGAATGCGTTGTCACCCCGGCACATTACCCCGAGCCCCTGTGGGGGCCGCCAGCCCCGCGTTCCGCTCAGTGGAACCACGCGGGGCGCCCCAGGCCCGCCCCTTCCCGATCCGGGTGCTGCCGCCCCGTCCCCCCGCTCACAGACATGGGCGCTTCGCGCCTCGTCCTCAAACGCCGGACGGGCTGAAACCGTCGCGGTCTACGGGGTGCTGAGGCCCGGGTCGGAGACTCCCGGTGTGCCGGTTTCGACGTGGCCGGACAGGCGGCGGTGGAAGGTGGTGTCGGAGGTGGAGGTGACCGTCAGGTCGTACCAGCGCTGGGTCGCGCCCAGGTCCACCGTGTGCTGGACGGTGGCGCCGGGGCGCACCGTGAAGACGTCCTGGCGGCCGCCGTAGGCGTTGGTGACCGTGAGGGCGCAGGCGGCGGCCCCGGCGTTGGTGAGGGTCAGCGTGAGGTTGCCGGTGGCGCGGTCGTGGCGGGCGGTGACCTCGGGGCCCGCCTTCTTGCCGGGGCCCTTGAAGACGCGCAGGAATCCGTTCGGGCCGAACACGGACAGGTCGTGGCTGCCGCCGGAGTACGCCGAGTTCCAGGCGTCGGAGACCGTCCGGCCCGCCCCGGCGGTGTACGTCCAGGGGCCGTCGCCGCGGTTGCCCGAGCGGACGTGGAAGCAGACGCCCGCCGCGTCCCCGGCGCCGAAGGTGAGGCGGAACTTGCCGTCGGCGGGCGTCGCGGCGCCGTCGACGTGCGGGGCGTACGGCAGCGGCCGGGTGGGCCGGGAGCCGCGCTCCTGCCGGGGCAGGGCCGGGCTCGCGGGCGCCTTCGGGAAGTAGTCGGGGTGGCGCTGGTGGTCCGGCGGCTCGTAGCCGGAGGTGTCGGGCAGGTCGGCCGGTCCTGTGTCCGCGCCGCCGAAGTCGAACGCGGCGGTCAGGTCGCCGCACACCGCGCGCCGCCACGGCGAGATGTTCGGCTCGTGGACGCCGAAGCGCTTCTCCATGAACCGGATGATCGACGTGTGGTCGAGGACCTGCGAGCACACGAAGCCGCCGGTGCTCCACGGAGACACGACGATCATCGGGACGCGCTGGCCGAGGCCGTAGTGCCCGGCGGCGTACTGGGCGTTGCCCGGGAAGTGGTCGAGCGCGGTGTCGACGGTGGACAGGCCCTGGTTCGCCGAGGAGGGGACGTAGGGCGGCACGACGTGGTCGAAGTAGCCGTCGTTCTCGTCGTACGTGATGAACAGGGCGGTCTTGGCCCACACCGCGGGGTTGGAGGTGAGGGCGTCGAGGACCTGCGCGATGTACCAGGCGCCGTAGTTCACCGGCCAGTTGGGGTGTTCGCTGAACGCCTCCGGGGCGGCGATCCAGGAGACCTTGGGCAGGCGGTCCGCCGCGACGTCGGCCTTCAGGACGTCGAAGTAGCCGTCGCCCGCCTTGACGTTGGTGCCGGTGCGGGCCTTGGTGTGGAGGGGGTCGCCGGGCTTGGCGTTGCGGAAGGTGTTGAAGTACAGCAGGGAGTTGTCGCCGTAGTTGCCCCGGTAGGCGTCCTCGATCCAGCCCCACTTGCCCGCCGCGTCCAGGCCGTCGCCGATGTCCTGGTACACCTTCCAGGAGATCCCGGCCCTCTCCAGGCGCTCGGCGTACGTCGTCCAGCCGTACCCCAGCTCCTGGTTGCCGAGGACGGGGCCGCCGCCCTTGCCGTCGTTGCCGACGTGCCCGGTGAGCATGTAGTAGCGGTTGGGGTCGGTGGCCCCCATGAACGAGCAGTGGTAGGCGTCGCAGATGGTGAAGGCGTCGGCGAGCGCGTAGTGGAAGGGGATGTCCCCGCGCGTGAGGTGGGCCATCGTGCGCTCGGACTTGGCGGGAATCCACTGGTCGTAGGCGCCGTTGTGGAACGCCCGGTGGCCGCCCGCCCAGTCGTGGTCGAGGCCCGCGATGAACTGCATGCCCAGGTCGTCCGCGTCCGGATGGAACGGCAGGACGTCCTTGCCCGACGTGCCGCCGCTCTGCTGGTGCCACACCGGCTTGCCGCTCGGCAGCGTCACGGGGCGCGGGTCACCGAAGCCGCGCACGCCCTTCAGGGTGCCGAAGTAGTGGTCGAAGGAGCGGTTCTCCTGCATCAGGACCACGATGTGCTCGACGTCCTCAAGGGAACCGGAGCTGCGCCGCGCGGGCAGGGACGCGGCCCTGCTGATGCTCTGGGAGAGGACGGAGAACGCGGCGGTGCCGCCGGTGAGCTGCAGGAAGCGGCGCCGGTTGAGTTCAGGCATGGGGAAGCGACCTCGTGTGGGGTGGGGGGCGAGGGGCGGGTGCAGTGTGCCAAGCGGAGCACGCGCAGGGAAGGGTTGTGGACGAGGTGGAAGGGACCGTGTCCAGCATGTGAAGACAAGGTCAAACCCCTGTGACCCATGGGCCGACATTGCGGTCGCGTGAAGTCCGCCACGGCACGGAATGCCGGGGCCCCTGCCGTCCTTGTGATCGTCGAGAGCCAGTTCGGCACCGGAGTGAGGGACAGATGGCGAAGGCGTACGTATACACCCGGCACGGCGGCCCCGAGGTGGAGGCCCTCATCGACCGGGACGTCCAGGACCCCGGCCCGGGCGAGCTCCTGATCGCCGTGCGGGCGGCGGGCGTCAACCCCGTCGACTACAAGCTGCGCGGCGGCAAGCGCAGGCCGGGCCAGGGGGCGGCCGTGTTCCCGGAGGCCCTCGGCAGCGAGGCGGCGGGCGTCGTCGAGCGGGTCGGCCCCGGCGTCGAGGGGTTCGCCGTCGGGGACGCGGTGTTCGGGTCGACGCTGACCGGCGGGTACGCGGAGCGCACCCTGCTGCCGGTGGCCGTCGCCGCGCACAAGCCGCGGGGCCTGTCGTTCGCGGAGACGGCCGTGCTTCCGGTGGCCGCGGCGACCGCCTACGACGGAATCCGCCAACTGGCCCTGCCCGCCGGGGCCACGCTCCTGGTCACGGGCGCCGGCGGCGGCGTGGGCGGCTTCGCGGCCCGCCTCGCCGCGCACGAGGGGCTGCGCGTCATCGGCGCGGCGAGCGCGGGCAAGAAGGAGTACGTGGAGTCGCTCGGCGCGACGCATGTGGCGTCCGGCCCCGATCTGGCCGACCGGGTGCGGGCGGTGGCCCCAGGCGGCGTCGACGCGGTCTTCGACCTGGTCGGCGGCGATCCGCTGCGGGACGTCGCCACGCTTGTCGAGGACCGCGCGAAGCTGGTCACGGCGGGCGGCAAGCAGATCGTGGCGGAGCTGGGCGGCTCGCCCGTGGTCCGCGCCCGTACGGCGGAGGTCCTGGTCGAGGTGGGCCGCCTCGCGGAGGCCGGGGTGCTGCGGCCGCACATCACGGCGGCGTACCCGCTGGAGCGCGCGGGCGAGGCCCTGCGCTCCGTCGAGAGCGGCCACGCGCGCGGCAAGGTCGTCATCGAGGTCGCCGCGTGACGGGGCCCGGGGCGGGCACGGTCGGCGCCGACGAGGCGATACGCGGCACGGGGGCGGGCCCGCTCGGCGCGGGCGGCCCGCGCCTCCAGGGCGCCGCGCGCTCCCTGGACACCGCACACTCCTCGGACGCGGCCCACCCCTTGGACAACCCGGGCTTCGCCTCCCTCACCGGTCCGCACGCGCGGTTCGCGGAGCGCCGGGGGCGCGTCGTGCGCTATCCCGCCGACGTGTCGCCGTGGCTCGGCCTTCCGCCGGAGCCCACGGCCGCGGACTGGGGCGGACCTCGTCGCGCTCGTAGACACGGACGGCGAGATCGCGCTGCCCGCGCTCACGGCGCCCGTGCCCGACGGCTGGGAGACGACGTACGACGGACGGGGCGTGCAACTCGTCGACGACGGGATCGCGGCCGCCCCCGACGCGCGGGCGGTGCGGCTCGGCCCCGACGACGTGCCCGAGATGCTGGCCCTGGTCGAGCGCACCCGCCCCGGCCCCTTCCTGGCCCGCACCGTCGAGCTCGGCACGTATCTCGGCATCCGGCACGACGGCGTCCTCGTGGCGATGGCCGGGGAGCGGCTGCACCCGCCGGGCTTCACGGAGATCAGCGCGGTCTGCACCGACCCCGCGTTCCGCGGCCGCGGCCTCGCGACCCGGCTCGTGCTCGCGGTGGCGTACGGCATCAGGGAGCGCGGCGAGACGCCCTTCCTGCACACCGCGGAGAGCAACACCGGTGCCATCCGGCTCTATGAGTCGCTCGGGTTCCGGGTACGCCGGACGGTCCGCTTCCGCTTCGTGCGGGCACCGGAGCGCGCGGAAAACGGGAGGACGACGCTCCGGGGCCGTTGATACGTTCGCCCCATGAACCCCCTGCTCGAAAAAGACATCCGTGCCGCTTTGGTGAACTGCACGAAGGGTGAGGCCCGTCGGCTCTCGCTGCCCGCGGGGTTCCCCGAGACGCCCTGGTCGGACCTGGACTTCCTGGGCTGGCGGGACCCGAAGGCGCCCGAGCGCGGCTATGTCGTCGTGGAGCGGCAGGGCGGGCTCGTCGGCATCGCGCTGCGCGCCTCGTCCGGCGTGAAGCGGAGCGCGATGAAGTCGAGCATCTGCACGGTGTGCGTGACGCCGCAGGCGGGCAGCGGGATCACCCTGCTGGTCGCGCCCCGCGCGGGCGAGGCGGGCCGGCAGGGCAACTCCGTGGGGCTCTACGTCTGCGCGGACCTGGCGTGTTCGCTGTACGTGCGCGGCAAGAAGAAGTCCGCCCTGGCCCGCCGCTTCGAGGAGAGCCTGACGCTGGAGGAGCAGCACGCGCGGACGGTGCGGAACCTGAACGGCTTCGTCGACCAGGTCCTCGCCGCCTGAGCTCCCCCTACAGCCGCCGCGGGTCCACCAGTTGCAGGGTCAGCGCGGCGGGCGGGGCGGCGATGCCGGGGCCGCCCGCGCGCGCCCAGGTGAGGATGTCGTCCAGGGAGGCCTCGTCGAGCGCGAAGCCCACCCAGGCGGCCCGGCCGCCGTTCAGCCTCCCTTGCCGCGAGGGCTGGACGACGATGACGTTGGCCTGGCCGCAGGGGCCGAGGCAGTCGCTCGTACGCACCGCGAACCGTCCGCCCGAGCCGTCGGCGGCGGCCCGCAGCCGCGCCAACTGGCCCGCGTGGTCGGTGCCGGGGTGCTTGACCGGGTCGCCGCAGCAGCAGCCCCGGCACACCACCAGCGTGCACGGGCGGCCCGTGCCGGGGACGGCCGGGGCCGCGGAGGCTATCGCGGAAGGCGCGGCGGGCGCCGGGGGCGTCGGTGAGGTCACTCCGTGATCATGTCAGGTAGCCGAGTCCGGGGTGCTCGCGGCGGTAGCCGTCGAGGAGTCGGCGGGCCACCGTCACGGAGTCCACGAGCGGGTGCAGCGCGAACGCCTTGACGGCGGTGGCCCGCGAACCGCTGTCCGCCGCCGCGAGGACCTCGCGCTCGACCGCCTTGACCGCGCACACCAGGCCGGTGGCGTGTCCGGGCAGCGGGGCCACGGACACCGGGTGCGCGCCGTTGGCGTCGACCAGGCACGGCACCTCGATGACGGCGTCGGCGTCGAGGACGGGGAGCGTCGTGCGGTTGCGGACGTTGAGGATCAGCGTGGTCCGCTCGTCGTGGGAGATGGCACGCATCAGGGCGAGGGCCACGCGCTCGTAGCCGCCGGACTCCATGTCCTCGGGGGCGCGTTCCCCGGCGTTCGCGGCGTCGCGGTTGGCGGCCATGTACGTCGCCTCGCGCTCGGCGCGGGTGGCGTCCCACGTCGTCAGGGCGGGGGCGCCCGGGCCCCGCATCGTCTCGTAGAACCGGGCCTGCTGGTCGCGCAGGAAGGCGCCGCGCGTGCGCTCCGCCCGCTGGTAGGCGCTGACCGAGTCGCGGTTGAAGTAGTAGTAGTGCAGGTACTCGTTGGGGATGGCGCCGAGCGACTGGAGCCAGTCGGCGCCGAAGAGCTTGCCCTCCTCGAAGGCGCCCAGCAGATCGCGGTCGGCGAGCAGCCTCGGCAGTTCGTCCCGGCCGTCCACCCTGAGGCCCCGCAGCCAGCCCAGGTGGTTGAGGCCCACGTAGTCGAGCCAGGCCCGGCCCGGCTCCACGCCGAGCAGCCCCGCGACGCGGCGGCCGAGGCCCACCGGCGAGTCGCAGATGCCGATGACGCGGTCCCCCAGGTGCCGGGACATGGCCTCGGCCACCAGGCCCGCCGGATTGGTGAAGTTGATCACCCAGGCGTCGGGGGCGAGGCGCGCGACGCGGCGGGCGATGTCGACGGCGACGGGCACGGTCCGCAGCCCGTACGCGATGCCGCCCGCGCCCACCGTCTCCTGCCCGAGGACGCCCTCGGCGAGGGCCACGCGCTCGTCGGCGGCGCGCCCCTCGAGGCCGCCCACGCGGATCGCGGAGAAGACGAAGTCGGCGCCGCGCAGCGCGTCGTCGAGGTCGGTGGTGACGCGCACGCTCGGGGCGTCCGGCACCCCGGTGGCCTGTTCGGCGAGCACGCGGGCGATCGCGTCGAGCCGCGCGGCGTCGAGGTCGTGCAGGACGACGTCGGTGACGCGGCCCTCCTCGTGGTCGCCGAGCAGCGCCCGGTACACGAGCGGTACGCGGAATCCGCCTCCGCCGAGAATCGTCAACCTCACGTCTGCACCACCTTGCCTGGCACTTGCCTCACGTCTGCCTCACACGCCCCACGCAAGGGACCGTACCTCGTGAACACCCACCGCCTCGGCGGGGTCGCGCGCCGGGCGCGGGTCCGGGGCCGCGCCGGGCGCACCGACGAGCCCGGTTCGCGCGGGCGTTCGAGAATTCCGACGGAATCGGTTCGCCGTATCACGCGATGGTGTGACCGTAGGCCGAGTGCGGCATCGGTGCGCCGTCCGGGGGTAGTGCCTGGCTGCCCGTACGCCCCCTGCGCGAGGAGACCTCCGCATGCCCCAGCCGACACGCCCCTTCGAACTGCCCGACTTCTACATGGTGCATCCCGCGCGTCTGAACCCCCATGTGGAAGCGGCACGTTCGCACGCGCGGCAGTGGGCACGCGGCCTCGGCATGCTGGAGGGCTCCGGGGTGTGGGAGCAGGCGGACCTGGACGCGCACGACTACGCCCTGCTGTGCGCCTACACCCACCCGGACTGCGACGGCGCCGCCCTGTCCCTGGTCACCGACTGGTACGTGTGGGTGTTCTTCTTCGACGACCACTTCCTGGAGCTGTTCAAGCGCACCCAGGACCGCGAGGGCGGCAAGGCGTATCTGGACCGGCTTCCCGCCTTCATGCCGATGGACCTCGCCGCGCCCGTGCCGGAGCCGACGAACCCGGTGGAGGCGGGCCTCGCCGACCTGTGGACGCGCACGGTGCCCCACATGTCCCTGGACTGGCGCAGGCGCTTCGCGGAGAGCACCCGCAATCTCCTCAACGAGTCGCTGTGGGAGCTGTCCAACATCAACGCCCACCGCGTGGCGAACCCCGTGGAGTACATCGAGATGCGCCGCAAGGTCGGCGGCGCGCCGTGGTCGGCGGGCCTGATCGAGTACGCGACCGGGGCCGAGGTCCCGGCCACCCTCGCCGACAGCCGTCCGCTGCGCGTCCTCAAGGACACCTTCGCCGACGCCGTGCACCTGCGCAACGACCTGTTCTCGTACCAGCGGGAGGTCGAGGACGAGGGTGAGCTGAGCAACGGCGTGCTGGTCCTTGAGACGTTCCTCGGCTGCTCCACGCAGGAGGCGGCCGACTCCGTGAACGACCTGCTGACCGCGCGGATGCAGCAGTTCGAGGACACGTTCTTCACCGAGCTCGCGCCCCTCTTCGCCGAGAAGGGGCTGCCGCCCAACCGCTGCGCGGACGTCCTCGCGTACGCCAAGGGCCTGCAGGACTGGCAGTCGGGCGGCCACGAGTGGCACCTGCGCTCCAGCCGCTACATGAACGAGGGCGCCCTCGCCGAGGTGTCGCCGCTCGCGGGCCCCACCGGCATCGGCACCGCCGCCACCGGGGTGAAGGCGCTGCTGTCCGCGACGGGCGCGGGGCGCGTGCGGCGCTTCACCCATGTGCCGTTCCAGCGCGTGGGCCCCTCCCGGCTTCCGGACTTCGACATGCCGTTCACGACGACGCTCTCCCCGCACCTGGAGGGCTCGCGGCGCGAAGTCCTCGACTGGTCGGCCCGCATGGGCATGCTCCAGCCGCAGCCGGGCGTCCCGGCCTCGCACATCTGGAACGCGCGCAAGCTCGCCGGGTACGACTTCGCGCTGTGCGCGGCGGGCCTGCACCCCGACGCGACGCCCGCGCAGCTCGACCTCGACGCGTGCTGGCTGACCTGGGGCACCTACGGCGACGACTACTACCCGGTGGTGTTCGGCAGGACACGCGACCTGCTGGGCGCACGGGTGTGCACGGACCGGCTCACGCTGTTCATGCCGCTCGACGGCGCCCCGCCCCCGCCCCTCAACGCCCTGGAGCGCGGGCTCGGCGACCTGTGGGCCCGCACCACCGCCCCCATGGACCGCGGGGCGCGGGCCACGCTGCGCCGCACCCTCGTCGACATGCTGGAAGCCTGGCTGTGGGAGCTGGCCAACCAGGCGCAGCACCGCGTCCCCGAACCCGTCGACTACATCGAGACGCGCCGCCTCACCTTCGGCTCCGACTTCACGATGAGCCTGTGCCGCGTCAGCCACGGCAGAGCGATCCCGCCGGAGATCTACGAGAGCGGCCCGATGCGCAGCCTGGAGAACGCCGCCGCCGACTACGCGACCCTGATGAACGACGTCTACTCGTACCAGAAGGAGATCGAGTACGAGGGCGAGGTGCACAACGCGATCCTCGTCGTGCAGAACTTCTTCGACTGCGACTACCCGGCGGCGCTGGCCATCGTGGACGATCTGATGCGCTCCCGCATGAGCCAGTTCCAGCACGTCATCGCGCACGAACTGCCGGTCCTGTACGACGACTTCAGCCTGGGGCAGCGGGAGCGGGACGTCCTGGACGGCTATGTGCGGGAGCTGTGCAACTGGCTGGCCGGGATTCACATCTGGCACCGGGACTGCCGCCGCTACCGCGAGGAGGACCTCTCCCACGGCCCGCTGCCCGTGCCCGCCGGGCTCGGCATGGAGGTCGTGCGGCCCGCCTGGCTCCGGGAGTTCTCCTCGCCGGGCGGGGCCGTCCCCGCCTGATCCGGGGCGGGCCTCTTTTCAGCCCGCTGTTCAGTCCGCTTTTCAGTCCGCGCACGTGGCGTCGGCCACGGCGAGGTGGAAGGGGCACTCGGTGCTGCGCGGCGGTGACGCCTCGCGCAGCACCTCGGCGAGGCGGGCGCGCGGCGGTGACGCCTCGTCGCGCGCCGCTCCCGCGGCGGGCGGCAGTCCGGCCAGGCCCCGCAGCGCCAGGAGTTGGGCGTGCGGCCGCCCGGAGACGCGCGCCGCGTTCAGCGCCCGTTCCCAGCGGATGCGGGCGAGCACCAGGTCGTCGCGGGCGGCGGCGATCCGGCCGAGCATCGCCACGTCGTGGGCGACGCACTCGGGGCGGTGGCCCTCCTGATAGCGGGACACGGCGGCCAGGTGCAGCCGCTCCGCCTCGTCGAGGTCGTCGCGCCCGGCCGCGACGAGGGCCCGCAGCGTCGCCGACTTCGCCCACAGGTAGGTGTCGACGGTCTCGGTGGCGTAGGCCTCCAGGGCGTCGGCGAAGGCCTCGGCGGCGGCGGTGTCGCCGTCGCCCACGGCCAGATAGCCGAGCACCCCCGCCAGCCACGCCGCCTCGTGCTCCGAGCCGATCAGGAGCAGCTCCTCGGCGGGCCGCGCGCCAGGACCGCAGCGCCGCCGCGCGGTCGCCGAGCCGTTCGTGGGCCATGCCGGTCATGGTCAGGGCGGTGGCGGCGGAGTTCGGGTCGATGTCGGCGAGGAGCTCGCGGGCGGTGACGGCGGCGGTCAGGGCGGTGCGCGCGTCGTCCTCGGCGACGAGCAGCTCGCTGTGGAACAGGTGCCAGACGCCGGTCTCCCAGCCGTGCCGGTAGGCGTCGAGCGCGGCCTCGGTGCGGCGGGCGACGGCCCGGGCCTCGACGAGCCGCTCCTGGCGCACGTGCACGGTCAGGGCGAGCGCGCCCACGAAGGTCACGACCGCCGGGTCGCCGGCGTCCTCGGCGGCGGGCACGGCCCTGCGCAGCAGCTCCTCGTCGCCCCGGTCCTGCCTGATGTTCACGCCGAGCCAGCCGCACCAGGCGAGCGCCTCGGCGTACCACGGGGAGCGGGGCGTGGTGACGGCGAGCGCCCGCACCAGGCGCTCGCGGCCTTCGGCCTGGCGCCCGGCGGCGGTCCAGTACAGGGCGAGGCGGGTGGCGACGCGGGAGGCCAGGAGGGGGTCGGGGGCGCAGCCGTCGGCGGGGCCAGGGGGCGGGTCCGCGGCGGTGGGGCCCGCGGGCGCGTCGCCCTGGAGCCAGTCCAGGCAGGCCGTGATCTCCGGCTGGGCCGCGGTGAGTTCGGTGTAGGCCTCGCGGAAGCCGCCGGTGCGCATGGCGTGGGCGGCGCGCTCGGCGAGCTCGGCCACCCAGGTCGCGTGCCGGTGCAGGGTGCGGGGCTCCTCGCCCGCTTCGGCGAGGGCCGCGCGCGCGTACTGCCGTACGGGGACGAGCATGCGGTAGGCGGGGCGGTCGGCGGAGGGCAGGAACACCAGCAGGGACTTGGCGGCGAGCCGGGACAGGGCGGCGGGGGCGCCGGGGCCCGCCACGGCGCGGGCCGCCTCGGGGGTGAAGTCGGCCGTGAACACCGACACCGCCCGCAGCGCGGCCTGTTCGTCGGGGGTCAGGAGCTGGTAGCTCCAGTCGACGGCGGCGCGCAGCGTGCCGTGGCGGGCGTCGGCGGACCACAGGCGGGTGTCCAGGGTGCCGCGGCGGGCGCGCAGGCCGGTGAGGATGCCGCTGAGCGGGGCGGTCGCGGCCTTCGCCGCGAGCAGTTCGATGCCCAGCGGCATCCGGTCGACGGCCTCGCAGATGCCGGTGACCTCGTGCTCGACGGCGGCGTCGGCGGCGTCCGGCGAAAGCCGGTGCAGGCGGGTGCGGAACAGGCGCGCGGCGTCCGGCGCGCTCATCGGGCGCAGCGCGTACGGCAACTCGCCCGCGACGCCGAGGCGTTCCCTGCTGGTCGCGAGGACGCGCAGGCGCGGGCAGCCGGCGAGGAGGTCGGCGACGACCTCGCCCGCGTCGGCGAGGAGGTGTTCGCAGTTGTCGAGCAGCAGCAGCGGCCGCGCCGCCCGCTCGGCCACGGCGCGCATCCGGGTCCGGGTCGCGCGCGGGCCGAGCCCTGCGGCCGTGACGCCGAGGGCGAGCGCCACGGCGGCCGTGACCCCGCCGGGCGCGTGCGGCACCAGGTCGACGCGCCACACCTGGGCGCCCGACCGCTCCTCGTGGGCGGCGGCGGCGAGGGCGAGCCGGGTCTTGCCGAGCCCGGCCGCCCCGACCACCGTGATCAGGCCCGGGCCCTTCAACTGAGCCGCGAGTTCCTGGAGTTCGCCCTCGCGGCCGATGAAGAGGGCGTCCGCCGACGCGGGCGTGCGCGGAGCGGTGCGCACGGGCGGCGCCTCGGCCGGGGACGGCACGCGCACCGGACCCACGGGAGCCGCGGCGAGCACCGCGCCCTGGGCGGCGCGCAGTTCGGGGCCCGGTTCGATGCCCAGGCGCTCGCGGAGGTCGGCGCGGGCGGCGCGGTAGGCGTCCAGCGCCTCGGCGGTCCTGCCGCAGGCGTGCAGGGCCCGGATGAGCAGCGCCCACAGGCGCTCCCGGTCGGGCTCGTCGTGGACGGCGGTCCGCAACTCCTCGACGAGCGCCGAGGGATCGACGTCGGCCTCGGCCGCGGCCGCGCTGTGGGCGACGACGTCGAGCTCGGCCTCCGCGCGGCGCTCCAGGGCGGTCAGGCGCAGCGCCGTGAGCCGGGCCCGCTCCTGCTGGACGAAGGGCAGCGCGGGCAGTCCGGCGAGCGGCGGTCCTGGGTACGTGCGCAGGACGGCCCGTAGTTCCTCGGCGCGGCCGCGGGGGTCGCTGCGGGTGCGCACCGCCCCCAGGCCGCTTTCGAAGTCCCGTACGTCGAAGGCGTGTCCGGACAGTTCGAGGCGGTAGCCCGCGGGTCCGGTGCGGATCAGGCCGGGCGCGTGGGGGTGCAGGGCGCGGCGGAGCTTGGCGACGGCCGTGTGCAGGGCCGCCACCGGGTCCTGGGCGCGCGTCCCGGTCCACAGCTCGCTCAGGAGGCGGCCGCGGCTGACCGTCGCGGGCGCGTGCAGCAGCAACAGGGCGAGCAGGGCCCGCTGCAGCGCGCCGGGAATCGGAACCAGACGCCCCGATTCATCCCGCACCGCGAGCTCTCCGAGTAACGCGAACTCCATGTCAGCCATCGGACCACGGGGTGCGTTCCGTCGCCACCGGTTCTTTGGACGGGCTGAACCGGGCGGGGACATGCGGCGGACAGGTTTCGGACAGGGCCGGGGCCGATCCTTGGTGCGAAAGGAGGCCTTCGTGCTGAGGCTTGCACTGCAAACCCTTCGTACCCGGCGGGCGCTCTTCGCCGGTTCGCTGGCCGCGGTCACCCTCGCTCTCGTCCTGCTCACCGCGTCCGGTGTGCTGTTGCAGTCCGCGTTGCGCGGGGAGGGCGAGGCCAATCGCTTCGAAGCGGCGTCCCTGGTCGTCACGGGCAACGCCGACGCCGGGCTCGACGGGCGCGTCCACGAGCCGGGCTTCGGTGATGTCGAGGCGCCGCTGGTGCGACGCCCGCAGATACCGGCCACGCTGGCGAAACGCGTCGAAAGGGTCGAGGGAGTCCGGGCCGTGGTGCCCGATCTCGCCTTCTCCGCCCAGGTGACGGGCGCCGACGGGCGGCCCGTGCCGCCGGAGCTCGGCGAGCGTTCGCTCGGCCACGCCTGGGACAGCGCGCGCGTGACGCCGCTGCGGCTGCGCGAGGGGCGGGCGCCCCGCGGCGAGCGGGACGTCGTCGTCGACGCCGCGACCGCCGAGCGGGGCGAGCTCCGCGTCGGCGACCGGGTCCGGGTGTTCACGGTCGAGGAGGGGCGGGGCGCCTACCGCGTCAGCGGGATCGCGGCGGCGCCCCGGGCCGAGCTGATCAAGGATCAGGTGGCGCTGTTCTTCGACGGGCCGACGGCCGCGCGGCTCGCGGGCGGTTCGGACCGCCTGCACGCGCTGGCCGTGTTCGCCGACGACGGCGCCGACGTGGGGGCGCTCGCCTCGCGCGTACGGGCCGCGGTGGGCGACAAGCCCGAGGTGGAGGTCCTGCGGAACACCGCGGACGCCGAAGTGTCCGTCAGCGACACCCAGTTCATCGACACGCTGGTCTTCGTGGTCAGCATGGGCTCGCTGGCCGTGTTCGTCGCCCTGTTCGTCACGGCGAGCGGGTTCGCCTTCGCCGTGCTCCAGCGGCACCGCGAGATCGCGCTGCTGCGGGTGATCGGCGCGACGCCCCGGCAGGTCAAGCGGATGCTCGGCTGGGAGACCCTGCTGATCGCCCTGCTCGGCGCGGCGGCGGGGGTGCCCGCGGGGGCCGCGCTCGCCGAACCCCTGGCGCGGGGCCTGGTCTCGCTGGACATCGCGCCGGAGGAACTGGTCGTCGAGGTGGACTGGCTGCCGCTCGCCGGGGCCGCCGCCACCGGGGTCGTGCTCACGCGCCTCGCGGTCGCCGCGGCGGCCCGGCGCGCGGCCCGGGTACGGCCCGAGGAGGCGCTGCGCGAGGCCGCGCTCGCCGATGGGCGGCTGCCGTGGTCGCGGGTGGTCATCGGGCTGCTCTTCACCGTCCTGACGGGTCTGTTCATCGCGTTCGGGATCTCGATGGGCGGCGTCCAGGGGGCCGGGCTCGCCTTCGGCGGGGTGCTGACGCTGCTGCCCGCCGTCGCGGTGCTCGGGCCCGCGCTCGTGCGGCCCCTGGTGCCGCTCGCGGGCGCGCTGCTGCGGCCGCTGTGGCCGCGCACCGGCCGTCTCGCGCTCGCCAACAGCGCGACGGGGCCGCGCCGGGTGGCCGCCGCCGCGGTGCCGCTCGTCCTCATGATCGGCTTTCCGCTGGCGACGCTCTACATGCAGACCTCCCAGACCGCGTCCGCCCACGACTGGGCGCGCGAACGCCTGGTCGCGGACTCCGTCCTGGTGCCCGATGACGCCGCGGGCCTGCCGCCGCGGGTCGCGGACGAGGTGGCGCGGGTGCCGGGCGTGAAGTCGGTGTCGGCCACGTCCAGCGCCTGGGTGCGCGTCTCGGTGCGGACCGACGAGGCGGAGAGCGTCAACTCCCGCGCCCTGGCGGCCGACACAGAGTTCCCGCGCGCGCTCGCCCTGCACGTGCGCGAGGGCTCGCTGCGGGAGGTGACGGCGGGCAAGGCCGTCGCCGTCAGCCAGGAGCAGGCCAAGGAGTACGGCTGGAAGGTCGGCGACCGGGTACGCCTCAGGCTGCCCGACGGCACCCGCGCCGAGCTGGACGTCGGCGCCCGCTACGACCGGTCCCTGGGCTTCGCCGACCTGATCCTGCCGGAGCGGGTGCTGCGGGCGCACACGCCCGATCCGCTGCTCGACGCGGTGTACGTGACCCGGGCGCCGGGGGCGGACCGGGCCGCGTACGACGCGGGCCTCGCGCGGATCACCCGCGCCTGGCCGATGGCCGAGGCCGCCGAGCGCGACGCGCTGCTCGCAGCGGGCTCGGCGGACGGGGCTTCGCAGACGTGGCCCGCGTACGTCTTCAGCGCGCTGATCGCGGTGTTCACCGCGCTTGCCCTCGCCAACACGCTGGTGATGGCGACGCTGGTGCGCTCCGGCGAGTTCGCGGTGCTGCGGCTCGCGGGCGCCACGCGCAGGGACGTGCTCGCGCTGGTCGCCGGGGAGAGCACGGTGGTGGCCGTCTGCGGCCTCGTGCTCGGCGGCGCCGTGGCCTCCGTCGTGCTGATGGCGACGAGCGTGGCGTTCAGCGGCGAGGTGCACATCAGCGGCCCGCCCGGCTTCCTGGCCGGGGCGGTCGGCGGGGCGCTCGCGCTGACCCTGGGCGCCGCGCTGATCCCGGCGGCCCGGGTGCTGCGGAGCTGGCAGGGGACGAAGGGGGCGGCCGCCCCATGACAGGACAGCGGGACCGGGCGGCCGCCTCATGACCGCACGACATGCGAAAGGCAAGCTCATGACTCTGCCCGACCAGCGGACGACACGGACCGCGCCGGACACCCGGTCGGCACTGCGCCTCGACGAGGTGACCCGGACCTACGGCCGCGGCACCTCCGCCGTGCACGCGCTGCGCGCGGTGTCCCTCGCGCTGCCGCCGGGTTCGTTCACCTCGGTGATGGGCCCCTCCGGGTCCGGCAAGAGCACCCTGCTGCGCTGCGCGGCCGGGCTCGACCGGCCCACGTCCGGCGAGGTGTACCTCGGGGACACCGGCATCAGCGGGATGAAGGAGCGCAAGCTGACGATCCTGCGCCGGGAGCGGATCGGGTTCGTGTTCCAGGCGTTCAACCTGGTGCCGTCGCTGACCGCGCGGGAGAACATCCTGCTGCCGTTCCGGCTCGCCGGGCGCCGCCCCGACAAGGCGTGGATGAGCGACGTGATCGCCCGCACCGGCCTGACCGACCGCGTCGGGCACCGCCCGGCCGAGCTCTCCGGCGGCCAGCAGCAGCGCGTGGCCGTGGCCCGCGCGCTGGTCACACGGCCCGAGGTGATCTTCGCTGACGAGCCGACCGGCGCGCTCGACCTGGCCTCGGGCCAGGAGGTCCTTCGGCTCCTGCGCGAGGTCGTGGACACCACAGGCCAGACGCTGGTGATGGTCACGCACGACCCGCAGGCCGCCGCGTACGCCGACCAGGTCCTGTTCCTCGCCGACGGCGTCGTCGTCGACGCGATGCGGCGCCCGGACGCGGCGCGGATCTCGGACCGCATGGCCCGGCTGGGGGGTTGAGGTGCTGCGCCTCGCGGTCTCCGGCATCAGGGAGCACCGGCACGGGTTCATCGGCGCGCTGTGCGCGGCGGCCATGGCGGCCATGCTCATCGCCGCGTGCGGGGTGCTCATGGAGTCGGGGCTGCGCGCCGTGCCCGACAAGGACCGGTTCGGCGCCACGTCGGCGCTGGTGCGGATGGACCCCGACATCGTCATCCGCACCGGCTCCGGGCAGAACGTCGACCACGAGAGCTATCCGCTGGACCAGCCGCCGCGCCTGTCGCGGGGCACGGTGGAGCGGCTGCGGGACGTGCCCGGGGTGCGGCGCGTGGTCACGGACACGCCCTTCTACGCGCAGGCCGTCGGGCGCGGGGGCGGCCCCGAGGCCGGACCCGACGACGGCCTCACCCAGGGGCACTCCTGGGCGGCGGCCGCCCTCACTCCGTTCACGCTGAGCTCCGGGCGGGCGCCGCGGGCGGACGACGACGTGGTCCTCGACGCGGGCACGGCGGCCCGCGCGGGCCTGAAGACCGGTGACTCCGTGCGCGTGGTCACCGCCGAGGGCCCCGCGCCGTACCGCGTGTCCGGCGTCGCGCGCCCCGGCTCGCTGAGCGAACTGCCCGACCAGTCCTCGCTGTTCTTCACCTCCGCGACGGCCGAGCGGCTGTCCGGGGCGGACGGCGGCGCCGCGTACGCGGGGGTGTTCGCGCGTGGCCAGACGGATGCCAAGGCCGTGGCGCAGCGGGTGCGCGAGGCCCTGGACCTGCCCCGGCTGGAGGTCCTGACCGGCGACGAGCGCGCGAAGGCGGGCGCGCCGGGGACCACCGAGCGGATCGCGTCGACGACGCAGCTGTTCGGTCCGATGGCGGGCATCGGCGGCTTCCTCGCGGTGTTCGTGCTCGGCGGCACCATCGCGCTGAGCGTGCTCCAGCGCACGCGGGAGATCGCGCTGCTGCGGGCGGTCGGCGCGACGTCGTGGCAGGTGCGGCGCACCGTGGCCGCCGAGACGCTACTCGCTTCGGTGGCCGGTCTGCTGCCGGGCTTCCTGCTCGCGGTGCCGCTGGCCGCGGTGATCGTCGACCGGCTGCACGCCCGGGGCACGGCGCCCGAGGCGTACGAACTCGTCGTGGGTCCGGTGCCGTTCCTCGCCTCGGCGGCGGGGACGCTGCTCCTCGCGGTGGTGGCGGCGCTCGCCGCCGCCCGCCGCGTGTCGCGGATCAGGCCCGCCGACGCCCTCCAGGAGGCGGCGGCGCCGCGGCGTCCGGTCACGGTGACACGGGTGCTGATCGCGCTGGTCCCCCTCGGCGGCGGCGTCGCGCTGTTCTTCGCCACGCAGGCCATCGGCGGCGAGGTCGGCGTGGCCTTCCAGTATCTGATCGTGATGCTCCTGATGGGCGCGGCCGTGCTGCTCGGGCCGCTGCTCGCGCGGCTGCTCGAACCGCTGCTCGGCGCGGCGGTGGCGGCCGTCGGCGGCGTGACGGGGTGGCTGGCGCACGCCAACTCCCGCTTCTCCGTGCGCCGGGTGGCGTCGATGGCCTCCGCGCTGATGCTGACGGTGGCGATGGCGTGCACGGTGCTCCTGGTGACCGGCTCGCTCAACCGCGTCACCGCCGAGCAGACCGACCGGCGCACCCAGGCCGACGTGGTGCTGCTGCCGCGGGACGCCCCGGGTCTGCCCGGCGGGGTGCTGGCCGCCGCCCGGGACCTGAAGGGGGCCGGTGCCGTCGCGGCGACCCGGTCGACGACCGTGATCGCGGACGTGCTCGGCACCCCGGACGTGCTCGGCGCGCAGGCCCTCGACCCGGCGGCCGCCGGGCGCGTGCTCGATCTCGGGCTGCGCGAGGGCTCGTTGAAGAGCCTGGACGAGGGCGGCACCGCGGCGGTCAGCCGCACCCTACGCCCGCCAGCGCGGCTTCGACGTCGGGGACACCTTCCGCGCCTGGCTGGGCGACGGCACGCCCGTGCGGCTCACCGTGGGCGCCGTCTTCGACCGGCCGCTCGGGCTCGGTGACGTCCTGCTGTCCGAGCGCTATCTCGCGTCGCATCTGCACGAGGACCTCGACGACTCGGTCCTGGTGCGGGCGGCGCCCGGGCGGGGGGACGAGCTGCGCGCGGCCGCGGCGGCGCTCGCGGAGCGGCAGCCCACGGTGAAGGTGACCGACGTCGACAGCTACGCCGGCGGGCTGCGCACCGCGCTCGCCCGGAACACCACGGGCACCTATCTCGTGCTCTCGGTGCTTGTGCTGTTCACCGCCGTATCGATGATCAACGGCCTGCTCATGGGGACGGCCGAGCGGTCGCGGGAGGTCTCGCTGCTCAGGCTGCTCGGGGCGAGCGCGCGCCACATCACCTCGATGCTGTATCTGGAGACGCTCATCGCGGTGCTGATCGGCGCGGCCGCGGGAACCGCCATCGCGTTCACTGGCCTTGCCGGAGCGAACGGCGCCCTGACCGGGTCGACCGATTTCAGCGTGCCCCCGCTCGGCTATGCCCTGATCCTGGCGGGAGTCACCGCGCTCGCGCTGATTTCCACGGCATTGCCAGCGGCACTCGCGCTCAGAAACCGGCCGGAGAGCGCGCTTCCCGGTCCCTGAACGACGCCTTTGGGGTCCGCCGCGCAAACGGTAGAACCAGTTCGCAACCGATCCCAAAGGCGAACGTAAGTACGACGGTCCATGCTAGACGCACGAGATGGACGAAGGACCAGCCAACGGGGGTATTCCAGTGCACCTCATGGAGATCTTGCGCTATCGCCCGGTACCGGCGGCGGCCGTCTTCTTCGGGCTCACCCGCAGGTGCCCCCTGCACTGCAAACACTGCTCCACGAGTTCGATGATGGACAGCGAGGAATACCCCGAGCAATTGTTCCGGGGATTCGCGGAGACCTTCACCGCGGACAACCGCCCCGAATTCGTCCTGATGTCCGGCGGCGAGGCGCTGCTGCGGCCGCGCCTCGTACGGGACATCGCCGAACTCACCCGGGCCGCGGGCGGCAGGTCGCACGTCCTGTCCGGTCTCTTCTTCGCCCAGCGCGGGCAGCGCATTCCGCGGGCGGTCCGGCAGGCCATCGACGCGGTGGACCACTTCTCCGCGAGCCTGGACGCCTACCACGAGGAGGAGGTGTCGCGGGCGGTCGTCTTCCGCGTCCTCAGAGAGCTCCTCGACGACGGCAAGCACGTCAGCCTCCAGCTGACGGGGACGGGGCCGGGCGATCCGTACCTCGCGGGCCTGACGGCGGACGTACGCAGGGAGTTCGACGACCGCGTGCCCATGCTGGTGGTGCCGGTGAGCCCGATCGGGCGCGCCGACGCCTGGCTCAAGTACGCGCCGTTCGCGCCGTCCGACGGCACGGCCGAACCGTGCGCCGTCGCCGCCTGGCCGGTGGTCGGCTTCAACGGCCAGGTGACGGCGTGCGGCAACCAGGACGTGATGGACGGCAAGGTGCCCCTGCCCGCGCACCTCTACCTCGGTCACATCGCCCGCGACGACTGGGCGACGATCCGAGCGCGCGCGGTGGACAACCCGATGGTCCGGGCGATCCGGGCGACGGGACCGGAGTACCTGATGGAGCGGCACGGCTCGCCGGGCGGGGGCTGCGGCACGGCCGGGTACTGCCAGACCTGCTGGGTCCTGTCGAAGGACCGGGAGGTGCCCAAGGCCGTGCGGCGCCTGTCGGCGCTGCCCGCCACCCGCCTGGTCGAGGACCGCACCACGGACCTCCTGGTCGAGGCCGGGCCCGTCACCTTCGCCAGGAACTACGGCATCTCCGAGTACGCCGAGCTGATCACCCTCGGCCTGGACGCGCCGCCCGGCACGCGCGGCCCCGGGGGCCGGGAGGACCGCGTCCCCGTGGACGGTCTGGTCGGCCCGAACCCCGCCGGGAGCACCCGATGAGCGCGCCCGAGCCACGGACCGCCCCCGCGCCCGGCCCGCGGCCCGCGGCGCACGACACGGCGCCCGCGCCCCTCAAGCACCAGGACGTCCTCACGATCCGGCGCACCCGCGGCGCCTCGGTGCTGCTCTTCCTCACCGACCGCTGTCCGGTGGGCTGCGCCCACTGCTCCGTCGACTCCCGCCCCGACAGCCCCCGCATCACCGACTTCGACCTGCTCACGGCCATCGTCGAGCGGCTCGCCGCGCTGCCGCGCACCTCGCTGGTGGGCATCTCCGGCGGGGAGCCCTTCGTCGAACGGCGCGGACTGACCCTGGCCGTGCGGCACCTGGCCGACGCGGGCAAGCGGGTGGTGATCTACACCAGCGGCTTCTGGGCGAGGTCCGCGCGGGCGCCGCGCTGGATCGACGAGGTCCTGCGGCGCACCAGCGCCGTCTACCTCAGCACCGACGCCCACCACGTCGACAGCCAGGGGCCCGAGCGGTTCGTGAACGCGGCCCGCGTGATCGCCGGGCACGGCCGCCCCCTCGTCGTCCAGTGCGTCGACGAGGGCGACGCCCTCGCCGACACCCGGGCCTCGCTCGCCCACGCCCTCGGCCCGCACTGGCACCACCACGCCGAACTGGTCCCCACCCGGGGCCTGCCGCACGGCAGGGGCGCGGCGCACTACGCGTGGACGGCCCGCACGCCGGGCCGGGACTTCGGCCGCTGCGACGTGGTGGACGCGGCCGTCGTCCGCTACGACGGCCGCGTCACGGCCTGCTGCAACGAATCCGTGATCATGGGAGCCGGTCCCCCGGCCCTGCGCCGCGACGCCGCCGACGGCCCTCAGGTGGCCGCCGCCGTCCGGGAGTTCCACGACGACGCCTTCTTCACCGCCCTGGGCTCCGTCGGCCCCGGGGTGCTGACCGGACTGCCGCAGTACCGCGACCTCGCCGACCGCGAGTTCCACTCCATCTGCGGGCTGTGCTGGACGATGACCAAGCGCCGCGCGGCGGCCCGGGGGCGAGACGAGGCACTGCTGTCCGCCCTGGCCGGCCTCGCCCCCTGACCCCTTCGTCGCCAGGCCCCGGTCGCCGGCCACGACGCCCGGCGCCCAGGTGTCCGACGTACCGCGAGACCAACAGGAGACTCAAACCCATGACCCGGCACAGCCGTGTGCTCCTCTCGAAGATCGGGCTCCTCCTTCCCCGGCTCGTCGCCACCTCGAAGGACCTGTGGAATTCCCCCCGCCTGCCCGAGATCTACCCCGAATACCTCTGCATGCTGCACACCGCCATCCGCTCCACCGTGCCCCTGATGGAATGCGCGCTGCAGGAGGCCCGTGACCGCGCTGAGGACGATCCTGTCGCCGAGCACCTCGTCGGCTATCTGACCCGCCACATCCGCGAGGAGCAGGGCCACGACGAATGGCTCAGACAGGATCTGGAGGCCCTCGGGCACGACCCGCGGGAGCCGCTGCGGCGCCTTCCGGACGCGTCCGTGGCCAATTTGGTGGGCGCCCAGTACTACTGGATCCGCCATTACCACCCGGCCTGTCTGCTCGGCCACATCGCGGTGCTCGAAGGCAATCCGCCCGCGCGGGAGCTGACCGCGGAACTCATGCGCCGCACCGGATTCCCGCGCACGGCGTTTCGCACTCTGGAACGCCACGCCGCGCTCGACGTACGGCACCGCGCCGAACTCCTGCGCACCCTCGACCAGCTGCCCCTGACCCGCGACCTGGCCACGGCCATCGGTCTGAGCGCGCTGCACTCCGTGGACGCCGCCGACACGGCGCTGCGCGCGGTGCTCGCCTCCCGGCCGGCCCCGGCCCTCGCGGCCACCTGAACGCGGGTGGCGCCGCGCCGTCCGCCCGAAGGACGCACGGGCCGCCCGCACGCACAGCCCGACCGAACCCAACCCACCAAGGAGAAACACCATGTCGTTCGACGCTCTCAAGGAACTCACGGCCGCCGGCCATGACTTCAAGGGTGCCAACCCGCAGCAGCTCGCGGCGATCGCCGCGCTGAGCGAGGAAGAGGTCACGCTCCTCAACTCCATCAAGTCCCGCCTCAACGCCGCCGACGACGTCGTCGCGCACAGCACCAGCCCGCTGGGCGGCGCCGTCGTCTGGTAGGCCGCGGAGCCACGGCGGACAACTCACAGCTCCAAGGGCCCAGGCGAACCACCGCCTGGGCCCTGCGGCACGTGACCACGACAGCCCGAAGAGTCCAAGACGTTCACGGGGAGGGAGTCCAGGGTGATGCAGTTCAGCGTGCTAGGTCCGCTCACCGCGGAGACGGAGACGGAGGCCGTCGCGCTGGGACCGTTCAAACAGCAGGTCCTGCTGGCCGTTCTGTTGTGCAGTCCGGACACGGTGGTCCCCGTCGACCGCCTGGTCGACGCGCTGTGGAGCGGGGCCCCGCCGCGCAGCGCCGGCAAGAACCTCCAGGTGTACGTCCACCACCTGCGGCGCGCGCTCGCGCGCGGCCACACCGAGGCCGACGCCCTGGTGCGGCACCAGCGGCCGGGATACCGGCTCGCGGTCGACCCGCTGGCCATCGACATGGTCCGCTTCGAACAGGGTGTCGACCTCGCCCGGCGGGCCGCCGCCGACGGCGACCCGGCCCGGGTCGACCGGCTCGTGCGCGACGCCATGGCCCTGTGGCGCGACCGCCCGTTCGTCGGCCTCGAAGGCGTCCCGCCGCTCGACACGGAGGCCGCCCGCCTGGAGGAGCGGCGCCTGACGGGCCTGGAGGTGTGGTTCACCGCGCGCCTCCAGCTCGGCCTGCACCACGAGGTCCTCGACGAGGTGGAGCCGCTGATCGCCGCGCACCCCTTCCGCGAACAGCTGCGCGCGCAGCACATGCGGGCGCTGTGCGGGGTGGGGCGGCAGAACGACGCCCTGATCGCGTACGACGAGACGCGGCGCCTGTTCTCCCTGGAGCTCGGCCTGGAACCGGGCGCCGTGCTGCGGCAGTTGCAGCGGGAGATCCTGGCGGGCGACCACACGCCGCCCCCCCGCCGCACCGCTCGCCGCACCGGCCGCCGCCCGCGAGAGCGGACCCGTCCGTGGCGGTGTGCAACTGCCGCCCGGCCTGCCGGACTTCACCGGGCGCGCGGCGGAACTGGACCGGCTGCTCCCGGACGTGGCCGCGCACGACGGGCGGGAGCAGGCCCGGCAGTGGCGGCTCACCGTGGTCACCGGGCCGCCCTGCGTCGGCAAGTCCTCGCTCGCCGTGGCCGCCGGGCACGCGGCCGCCGACGCCTACCCGGGCGGCCTGTTCCACGTCGACCTCCGCGACGTCTCCGGCCGCCCCAAGTCGCCGACGGCGGCCCTGACCGAGCTCCTTCGCGAGCTCGGCGACCCGACGCTGCCGCTGCCGAACGACGCACAGGCCCTGCTGCACAGCTACCGCGCGCGGATGCCCGCCGGCGCGCCGTCCCTGCTGCTGCTCGACAACGCGGTCAGCGAGGCCCAGGTGCGCCCGCTCCTGCCGAACTCACCGCTGGCCACCACCGTCGTCACCAGCTGCTCCCGGCTCGCGGGCCTCGACGGCTCCGAAGCGCTCGAACTGCGGCCGCTTGACGAGGGCGCGTCGCTCGACCTGCTGCGGCGCATCTGCGGCCCGGCGTGCCTGGACGCCGAGCCGCAGAGCGCGCTGCGCCTGGTGCGGCTGTGCCGGGGGCTGCCCCTCGCGCTGCGGATCGCGGGCGCCCGGCTCGCGCTCGGCCGCGCCTGCCGGCTCGCCAAGATCGTCGACCGGCTCGAGTCGGGCGGCGCCCTCGACTGGTTCACGGTCGGCGACATCGATCTGCGCCAGCGCCTCGGACGCGGCTTCGGCCCGCTGACCGACACCGACTGGGCACAGCTGCGGCTCCTCGACCGCGAGGGCGACTTCACCTTCATGGACGCCTGGCACCGGCTCGGCGGTGACCCCGTGGACACCGACCGGGCGCTGGCCCGGCTGTGGGAGACGCACGCGCTGACCTCGGCGCGGGAACCTGGCCCCGACGGCACGTCGCTGTTCCGGTTCACCGCCTTCGTGCGGGAGCTCGCTCGCGAGCGTCCGGCCCTCGGAGCGCAGCCGTGCGCCGCGGCGGGCGGCCGGGGCGGCGCGGGCCCGGGGGGAATCCCGGGGCTGCCCGCGCTCTGGGGGCTTCCGGGCCTCGCGGAGCTCGTCGGGCTCTCGGACGCGGACGGCACCCGGGACCTCTCGGACGGCCCCGGCCTCGTCTACCTCGTCGACGCGGACCGCCGCGACCGCGCCCGTTCAGTCGCGCGTCCGCAAGAGGTCCGCTAGACCGCCCACGACCCGCCGGGCCGCTCCCCGGCGGTCGCCGTCCAGGCCCTCGATCTCGCGGGCGAGCGCGCGCACGGCGTCGCCCGCCGCCGCCTCCGCGGGCCCGGCGGACAGCCGGGCAAGGCGGTCGCGCTGGACGAGTTCCAGGGCCACGGAGGCCTGCCCGGCGAAGAGCGCGAGCAGCTCCATCGCGGGCAGCGGCGCCCGGGTCTCGGTGTTGCGGTCGAGCACTTCGAGGACGCCGAGGGGCTCCTCCCCGGCGAGCAGCGGCGCCGCCATCAGGGCCCGGGGCACATAGGCGGTCGACTCGGCGACGTCGCGCGCGAAGTGGCCGTTGGTGTCGACGTCGTGCACCTCGACGGGCTGGCGCGACTGCAGCACCCAGCCCGCGATGCCCCGCTCGGCGGGGAAGGAGGTGCCGACGAGGCTCTCCTCGCCCTGGCCCGACACCGCCTCGAAGACGAGCGCGCCGCTGTCCTGGTCGAGCAGGGCGATGGAGCTCGCCTGGGCGTCGAAGATGGCGCGCGCGGTGTGGACGACGGACAGCAGCAGCCTGCGGTGCCGTTCCTCGGCGCCCGCGCCGAGGCCCGCCCCGCCGAGGCCGCCCCCGCCTGGCCCTCCCCCGCCGGAGCCTCCCCCGCCGTCGTCCCCCGCGGCGCGGCCCGTCCCGTTCGCGGTCATCTCCCAGCTCCCCTCTCCTGGCTCCGCACGTTCGCCGAAGCGAGAAACAGCGCCTGCTTGACCTGGAACGCCGTCATGTCGCGGTGCTTTCCGACGATCCGGGCGCACAGGCCCGCCACGTGCGGGGTGGCGAAGCTGTTTCCCGTGACGCGGCGGGTGCCGCCGCCCGGAAAGGCGACGGGCACCTGGACGCCGCGCGCGAAGAACTCCACGGGCGGGCGCGGGTTGTACAGGAGCAGGCCCGGGTCGTCCTCGTCGTGGCTGCCCACCGAGATCACGGACGCGAAGCGCCACGGGAAGCTCTCCACGGGCAGGTTGTGCGCCGACGCCACCAGCAGCGTACGGCCGAAGTACGCCTGGTCGGCGAGGTCGTGGAGGACCGGCGCGAACGCCCGGCGCGTCGTGGACAGGCTCATGTTGATCACGTCGTAGCCCCGTGCGACCGCCCAGCGCACGCCCTCCACCAAGGCGTCGCCCGTGCCGTGCAGGCCCGAGGTGAGCACTTGGACGCTGTCCACCTCGCACCCCGGCGCCAGGCCGCGGATGATGGAGGCACAGGCCGTGCCGTGCCCGGTCTCGTCGCCGCCCGCGACCCGCACGACCTCCCAGCGCGCCTGCGCGTCCCGGCCGTCCGCGCCGCCCGCCGCGCCGTCCGCCGCGCCGCCGCTCCCGGTCTCCCGGACGACGTACGAGGCTCCGACCGGGCCGACGAGCGGGTGCTGGGTGTCGACGCCGGTGTCGATCACGCACACCCGGGCGCCCTTGCCGCTGCCGCCGCCCCACGCCCACGCGGCGCCGTCACCGCCCGCTCCCGCGAACGACGTACGGACCTCGATGGCCTCCCGGTCGCGGCCCAGCAGATGCCAGGTGAGCCCGGCGACGGGGCTCACCGGGGCCCCTCGCGCAGGGCGCGCGCCCAGCCGACGCCCACCAGGTGGCCCTTCGCGGCGAAGTGCTCCCGGGCCGCTTCGGCGGCGCGGGCCGCGTCCTCGGGGCGGCCGAGCGCCCACGCGGCGTGGGCGCCGTCGAGGTGGGCGCCCCGGCGCGGCACACCGGGGAGTCCGTCCGCGCCGCCGCCGCGAGGGCGGTGGCCAGGTGCAGATCGGCCGCGGCGGCCTCGCCCGCGGCGGCGGACAGGCGCGCCAGCATGCCGTACACCTCGCAGGCGGCGGCGGGCATGGTGGCGACGCCGTCGCGCAGCAGTTCGTCGAGCAGGGGGCGCACGGTGGCGGCCGGGGCGCCGCGGGTGAGCAGCACCCGGGCCAGGTCGCGCACCGCGGTGGCGCGCAACTGGCGGTCGCCGAGGCGTTCCAGGCCTTCGCCGGACTCGCGCAGGCACCGCTCGGCGGCGTCCCAGTCCCCGGCGAGCTGTTCCACGGCGGCCATGAACAGCCGCACGGCGGGCACGCCGAAGAGGTGGCCGAGGTCGGTGAGCGTGTCCAGGGCGTCCGCGAGCAGGGCCCTGGCGGCGTCGAACTCGCCGCGCATGGCGAGCAGGACGGCCAGCGGGCAGCCGACGGTGGCCCGGCCCACGAGGCGTCCCGCGAGGTGGTCCCCTGACAGGTCGCGGCAGCGGCGCACCGCGGACTCCACCGGCTCCGGGCCGAGCCACAGCGACACCGCGAGCGCGCCGAGGATGCCGGCCCGCTCCAGTTCGGCCCCGGCCCGCACGGACGCGTCCAGGGCCCGCTCCAGGTGCCCGGCCGCCTCCTCGTGGCGGCTGCGGCTCTGCGCCTCCTGCCCCATGGCGAGGTGGGCGCGGGCGAGTCCGAGGACGTCGTCGGCGGCCGTGAACACGGGCAGCGCGGCCCGCGCGGCTTCAAGGAGCGCCGCGAACCCGCCGCTCTCCGGGTCGAGGTAGCCGAGCTGGAGCCGGACGCGGGCCGCGATCCGCGCGTCCCCTGCGCGCTGGGCCGCCCGGGCGAGCTCCTCCAACTCGGCCACCGGATCGGCGACTTCCCCGGCGGCGATCCTGGCCTCGACCAGCGCGGCCCGCAGAGCGAGCCCGGCGCCGCCGCACGGGCCCGGACCGTCGCGCCGCGCCCCGGCGCGGCTCCGTCAGGGCCAGCGCCCTGTGCAGCAGCCCCACCGCCCAGGACACGTCGCCCTGCGCGAGGGCGGCCGTGCCCGCGCGGCCCAGGTGCCGGGCGGCGCGGGCCGCCGTGCGGGACACCTCCGGTTCGGTGGGGTCGAGTTCGGCGCGCAGGTGCGCGGCCTTCTCCAGGTGGGTGCCGATCGTGTGGTGGTCGCCGGGCGCGCGCCGCTCCGCGTGCGCGGCGAAGCGTTCGTGGCGGCGGGCCCGCAGCAGCTTGGACATGCCGCTGTAGACCTCGTCGCGGATGAGCTGGCTGACGTGCCGCCAGCGGGGCTCGCCCGCGGGGCCCGGCTCGGCGGCTTCGAGGAGCCTTCTGCGCACCAGGCCGCGGACGACGCGCGCGGCCGGTGCGGGACCGGGGGCCCCGGCGGAGGCCCCGGCATCGGGCTCGGCATCGGCCTCGGGCTCGGGTTCGGTGAGGGTCCCGAGGTCCCGCTCGGCGAAGTCGGCGCCGATCACCGCCGCGCACTCCAGGACCATCCGCTCGTCGGCGCCGAGCCGGTCGAGGCGGGCGGCCACGATCGCGCGGACCGTCAGCGGGACGTCGCGCGGGTCCGCGCCCTCGCCGACCATCTCCATGAGCTGTTCCAGGAAGAGCGGGTTGCCCTCGGCCCTGCGGATCACCTCGTCCAGGGCGCCGTCCGCCGGGGCCGCGAGCGCCGGGCCCCGCGGCGCCAGGTGCGCCTCCACGTCGGCGGCCGGGGCGCGGCCGCTGAGCCGGGCCAGCAGCTCCCGGCAGTCGTCGGGCGCCAGCGGCGGCAGCGCGAGCGCCGTCGCGTTCAGCTTGCCGCTGCCCCAGTGGCCGTGTTCCTCCAGGAGTTCGGGGCGGGCCAGGCACAGCACGAGCACGGCCGCGCCCTGCACCCAGTCGGCGAGGTGGTCGAGGGCGCCCAACAGGTCCGCGTGCGCCCACTGCACGTCGTCGACGATCACGACCAGCGGGGCCGCGCGGCCCAGTTCGGTGGCAAGGCGCTGCAGCGCCAGGCACGTCTCCTCGAAGGACGTCCCGGTCCAGCCCGAACGGGCGAGGCGGGCCAGGGCGGTGGCCGTCACCTCGTCCGACCCGGAGGTGCCGAGCAGCGCGGTGAGCCAGTCCTTCGGCTCGGGTCCCGCGAGCTTGGCCAGCATCTCCGCGAGCGGCGCCAGCGACCCGGTGCTGCCGTACGGCGGGCACGCGGCCCACGCCACCCGTGCCCCGGCGGCGGTGGCCTCGGCGGCGAAGGCGCGGGCCAGTCTGCTCTTGCCCACGCCCGGATCGCCGTACAGCGTCACCAGGTGGCAGGCGCGGTCGCGGCGCACGCGGGTGAACACCAGGTCCAGCTGGGCGAGTTCGTCCTCGCGGTCGACGAGGGCGACGCCGGGGCGCTCGGGGGTGCCGCGCGCCGCGTCGGTCACCGCGCGCAGCCGCCAGGCGGGGACGGGCCGCCGCTTGCCCTTCACACGGTCAGCGGGGCCACGGGCTCGGTGTCGGCCGCGGCCGCGATCAGGCGGTGCGTGTCGGCGCCGACGAGGATCTGCCCCGTGGGCGCGTGCTGTTCGAGGCGGGCGGCGACGTTGACGACCTCCCCGGAGACGAGGGCGTGCCCGGCGTCCGCGGCGCCGGAGGTGACCACCTCACCGGTGTGGACGCCGACGCGCACGTCGATGCGGACGCCGTCGCCGATGCCCGCGGCGCCCTCGTTGAACTCCTCGACGGCGGCGAGGATGTCCAGCGCGGCCCGCGCCGCCCGCAGCGCGTCGTCCTCGCGGACCACCGGAATGCCGAACACGGCCATCACCGCGTCGCCGATGTACTTCTCCACGGTGCCGCCGTGCCGCTCCAGGCAGTCCCGCAGCAGCGCGAAGTAGCGCAGCAGCACGCCGCGCAGCGCCTCGGCGTCCATCCGCTCGCTGAGCGCGGTGGAACCGACCATGTCGCAGAAGACGATGGTGACGGTCCTGCGGCTCTGAGCGGCCCCGTCGTCGGGCTCCATGCACACCACCTTCCGGACGGGCCCGGTCGCCGCCGGGGCGCGCGACACGAGCCGGACACGCGCGTCAGAACAGGACTCCGCCGATGATCGGTTCCGAGCTGTGCGCCTCCACGTCGGGCGCCTGCTCCTGGATCCGGGCCTGCACGTCGATCAGCGTGTCCACCTCCTCGGCGCTCAGCCCCGCGAGCGCGCGGCGCTGCTCGGGCGGGACCTCGTCGACCGGGAACCCCGCTCCGCGCAGGATCTCCAGGTTCTTCCCGTGGTACGTCGCGTCGTGCGCGCCGTCTCGCGTCGTGTCGTCGCCCGGCACCGTGGCGCTCCCTCCTGATCCCTGTGGGTCGCTCACCATGCGGCCCTCGGCGGGCCGCCTTCCGTAGATCCACACCACCACGCCCACCGCGCACAGCACGGCCCCTGCGGCGCGGAAGACGAAGCCGACGCTGAACCAGCTCGCGAGCGCGGCGCCAAGCGGCGGCGCCGCCAGCTGCAGCAGCACCGGGAAGGCGTTCGCGGTCGACGTCACGCGGCCGATGAGTTCCTGGGGCGTCTCGCGGTGCAGCACGTACGGGAAGACCACCATGATCCCGGCGGCGGCGAAGCCGATGACGAAGGCGACCGCCATCCACAGCGCCCCGAGTCCGCGCGCGCCGAGCGCGAGCCCGGCCCCCATGCCGCCGACGCAGGCCCCGACGGTGATCTGGGCCGCGCCGAGCAGCACGAACGGCCGTGTCCGCGCGCCCCATTGGCTGATCGCGAGCGTGCCGAGCACGGCGCCGAGCCCGACGGCCGCCACCACGTACCCCAGCCCACGCTCGTCCAGGCCGAGTTCGCGCATCGCGAGCGGGGAGAGCGTGTCGAAGGCGAGGACGAGGAACAGCGTCGCCGCCATGCTGCCGATCACGGCGACCAGGGCGGAGGAGCGCGCGATGAACGCGACGCCCTCGGCGGTCTCCGACCACAGCCGCCCCCGGCGGGAGAGGCGCCGCCCCCCAGCGGCGCGCTCCCCCGCGTCCGGGTCGCCCCGCCCGTCCGCGCGCCCGTCCGCGCGCCTGTCCGCCCGCTCGTCCGCCGCGCGCTTCGGCAGCCGTACCGCGGCCAGGAGCAGCGCGGACACCACGAACGTGGCCGCGTCCACGACGAACGCGGCCCGCACCCCCCACAGGGCGACGATCAGACCGCTCAGGGCGGGCCCCGCCACCTTCGCCGCCTGGTTGGCGAAGACGGTGAGCGACATCGCCGACAGCATGTCGCGCTCGGGCACCACGGACCGCAGCGTGCTCTGGTAGACCGGGTTGAACAGCGCCCCGAACGTCACCTTGAGCAGCACCAGGGCGAGCAGCACCGGCAGCGACGGCGCGACGAGGAAGCCGAGCACGAGCGCCGCGCGCGCCACGTCGCAGCCGATGAGGACGGCCTTGCGGTCCACGCTGCGGTCGGCGAGGGCACCCGCGAGCGGCGCGAGCAGCACCAGCGGCACGGCGGTGGCCACGCTGACGGCGGCGAGGGCGCCCGCGCCCTGGTCCCAGACGTAGGTGACGAGGACGACGAGCGCGAGGTAGTCGAGCCAGTCGCCGACGCAGGAGACCACTTGGCCCGCGAAGAGCAGCCTGAAGCGCGGGTGCCGCAGGGCCGCGGCCATCGCCGGTGCCGCCATCAGATGCCCCTCCCCCGGATGTTCGCGGGTGCGCCGTGGGCGGCGGCGAGGCCGCCGAAGACCCGCAGCGCGGACCGCGTGGTGTGCAGCGCGCACAGCGCGACGGCCGCCGTCTGCCGCTCGCTCAGGGGCAGCGCGTCAAGGAGCGCGCGCACCTCGCGGCCGTGGCCGACGTCGGCGGCCGCGTGCCCGCTCAGCGTGCGGAAGGCGGCGCGCGGATATCCGGTGCGGGCGCCGAGCAGCCCGGCGACGTCCGGGTGCGGCGGGCTGCCTTCGAGGACGGCGAGATATCCCAGCAGACAGACGGGGTGGACGTGCCGGATCCAGTAGTACGGGGCTCCGCACAGGGCGGCGACATCCGGGGACGGAGGCCGCCGCCACACCTCGTCCGGGTCGTGGCCGAGCGCGGCGAGGTCCTCGCACACCCACTGGTCGTGCCCCCGCTCCTCCTCGATGTGCCGCTCCCAGTACGGCAACAGCCGCGCGGCGACCGGGTCACCGCCGTCCCGCGCGAGCCCGGCGCAGCGGTCGCGGGCGTCGGTCAGGAGCGGCACGGAGGCGCGGACGATCTGGTGGGTCAGATGAAGGAACTCCGGGTAGACCAGGGCGGGTTCGGGCCCGTCCCAGACGCGCTGGAGCACCCGGCGCAGGCCGGGCCGGAGCAGGGCGAGGGCGGCGTCGATCCGCTCGCCGGGCGCGGGAGGCGGCGAGGCGGGCACCGGCGGCGCGGCAGCGGGTGGTGGCGTCATGCGGTGGGCCCGCCGAGATGGGCGAGGTGGCGGTAGGCCGCGACGGTGTGCCGGTCCAGGAAGCCGTCGGCTCCGCGCCGCTGGACGAGGTCCCCGATCCGCTCGGCCATGACCTGGGTGCCGGGCCGCGCCATGAGGGCGTCCACGCGGGCGGCGGCGGACGGCGCCCCGAGGGCCGACACGCAGGTGGCGCAGTAGCCGTCGCAGGCGCCGCCGGGCGGGCCCTCCGCGATCGCCTCGGCGACGTAGCGGGGCCCGAAGGCCCGGACCGCGCGCAGCGTGGCGCGCTCCCGGGCCCGGCGGCGCACGGTCTCCCAGTCGTCGTGGGCGATGTGCCCGAGCCGCAGATGGGCGGGCAGGCCGCCGCCTCCGGCGCCTCCGGCTCGCCCGGCGCCTCCGTCGACGATGTCCTGGTTGCAGCAGGCGACCACCGTGCCGTCGAAGGCGACGACCGGCCACGCCGCCATGGCGCAGGGGTCGGCGGCGGCCCCGGATCCACGCACGGGCGCGGACCCGGGGGCCGCCCCGGGCCGGGTCCTGGGCAGCCACGCGGCGGCCCGTCCCGCCGGGCGCAGCGACGTCACCAGGACGGGCACGCGGTCGTCGAAGGCGCGGCGGACCGCGTCGGTGGCCTCCGCCAGGTACGGGTCGTCGGCGCCCGCCCCTGTGACCTGGACGCTGACGTCCCGTCCGGCGTCGACGAGGGGCCGCAGGGCGGCGAGGACCCGATCGCGCGGCACCCACGCCTCGTGGAAGGCGTCGATGCTGGCCGCCACGTGGTCGACGGCGGCCAGGGCCCGCTCGATCTCGGCGGGCACCCGGTCGTGGCGGGCGAAGAACATCCCCGTCTGGAGCTGGGTGCGGCAGCCCGTGGCGCGGGCGAGGCGGGCCAGGCGCCGCACCAGGCGCGGCCTGAGCAGCGGCTCGCCCCCGGTCAGGAGCAGGTGGTCGGGCCGGTTGTCGGCCCGGAACGTGGCGACGAAGTCCACCAGCGGGCGCGCGTCGAGCTGTTCGGACACCGGCGTGGAGGCGGTGGAGCAGTGGGCGCACGCCAGCGGGCAGCGCCGGGTCAGGGTGAGCAGCAGCGCCGCGCCGGGCGTGGAGCGGGCCCCGAGCAGGTCGAGCAGGTGCATCGCGGGGCCTCCTCCCAGCACGGAGCCGGCACCGGACCCGGCCGGCGCGGGACGGCCGGCACCGGCGTCCTGCCGTGAGCTTCGCGCGGGCGGCTTGCGTCGCGGTATGAGCCCGGTTGTGTCCCGCTTCCCAGGCGCGGCCCGGCCTGCTCAGTGGTGGCCGTCGCCGCTCTGGATCTCGCGGTACTCCTCGGCCGTGGCCTTGGGCACCTGCGCGTGGGGGCCGTACATGGCGTGCGAGAGGCGGGCCCGCAGCCGCTCGGCGCGGGGCACCTTGCGGGCCACGCCGTTCGCGTCGACGCGCGGGCCGACCTCGTACGGCGTGGGCTGTTCGTGCGCGGTGAGGGTGTAGCGCTCGGCCTGGGTGAGGGGCTTGTGGACCTCCACGTACTCGCCGTGCGGGAGGCGTTTGATGGTGCCGCTCTCGCGGCCGTGCAGGACCTTCTCGCGGTCGCGCCGCTGCAGGCCCAGGCAGATCCGGTGGGTGACGAAGAAGGCGAGCGGCGGCGCGAGGAAGAAGGCGGCCCGCACGAACCAGGTGATGGCGTTGATGGACAGGTGGAAGTGCGTGGCCCAGATGTCGTTGCCGCCGCCGACCATGAGCACCGCGTACAGCGTCAGCCAGGCCACGCCGAAGGAGGTGCGCACGGGCGCGTTGCGCGGCCGGTCCGCGATGTGGTGCTCGCGCTTGTCCTTGGTGACCCACGCCTCGGCGAACGGGTAGACGGCGATGGCCATCATGATGAGCGGGAACAGCGCGAAGGGGATGAAGACGCCCAGTTCCAGCGTGTGGCCCCAGGCGTTGACCTCCCAGCTGGGCATCACCCGGATCAGCCCCTCGGAGAAGCCGAGGTACCAGTCGGGCTGGGCCCCGGTGCCGACCAGGTCGGGCCGGTAGGGGCCGAGCGCCCACACGGGGTTGATGGTGGCGACCGCCCCCATGAACGCGAGGACGCCGAAGACGAGGAAGAAGAAACCGCCCGCCTTGGCGACGTAGATGGGGAAGAAGGGCGCCCCCACGACGTTCCGCTCGGTCCGCCCCGGCCCGGCGAAATGGGTGTGTTTGTGGTAGAAGACCAGGATCAGATGGGCCACGACCAGGCCCAGCATGATCCCGGGCAGCAGCAGGACGTGCGCGGCGAACAGCCTCGGGATGATGTCGTGGCCGGGGAACTCCCCGCCGAAGAGGAAGAACGAGATGTACGTCCCCACGACGGGGATCGACAGGATGGCGCCCTGGGCGAAGCGGACGCCGGTGCCGGAGAGCAGGTCGTCGGGGAGCGAGTAGCCGGTGAGGCCCGTGATCAGACCGAGCATCAGCAGGGTCCAGCCGAACAGCCAGTTGACCTCGCGGGGCTTGCGGAAGGCGCCGGTGAAGAACACCCGCATCATGTGCACGAGCATCCCGGCGACGAACACCAGCGCCGCCCAGTGGTGGATCTGCCGGATCAGCAGCCCGCCGCGCACCTCCATGCTGATGTCGACGGTCGACTCGTACGCCCGCGTCACCAGGACGCCCTTCAGGGGCGCGTACGAGCCGTCGTACTCGACCTCCATGCCGCTCGGCTCGAAGAACAGGGTGAGCCAGACGCCGGTGAGGATCAGGATCAGGAAGCTGTAGAGGCAGATCTCGCCGAACATGAACGACCAGTGGTCCGGGAAGACCTTGCGCAGCTGTGTCCTGGCGACCGTACGGATGCCGAGGCGGCCGTCCGCCCAGTCGGCGACGCGCTCGCCCTTGCCGGGCGGGACGGGACGCGGGCCTGGTCCGTGGTCCTGGGTGCGTTCGCGCATGCGGCTCCCCCCTCGGGCGCCTCCCAGGGTAGGCGCGGCCCTCGCGCGGGCCAACAGGGCGTGCCCGCCGGGGTTTTCAGGGGCCCTTCACCACTCTGCGAAGGAGCCGTCGGCCTGGCGCCACACCGGGTTGCGCCAGGTGTGCCCGCGCCGGTCGGCGGCCCGCACCGCCGTCTCGTCGACCTCGATGCCGAGGCCCGGCAGGCTGGTGCGGTGCGCGTGGCCGTCGGCGAAGCGGAACGGCTCGGTGTCCACGACGTACGAGAGCAGGTCGGCGTGCTTGTTGTAGTGGATGCCCAGGCTCTGCTCCTGGATCAGGAAGTTCGGCGCGACCCAGGCGACTTGGAGGCTGGCGGCCAGGGCGATCGGGCCGAGCGGGCAGTGCGGGGCGAGCAGCGCCCCGTACGTCTCGGCGAGCGCCGCGATGGACAGGACCTCCGTGATGCCGCCCGCGTGGGAGAGGTCGGGCTGGGCGACGGCGATCCCGGCGGTGAGCGCGGGCAGGAAGTCGGCCCGGCTGTAGAGGCGTTCGCCGGTGGCGATGGGCACCGGGCTGGCGGCGACGAGGCCGGGCAGCAGCGGGCCGTGCTCGGGCAGCAGCGGCTCCTCCACGAACAAGGGGTGCAGATCGCCGAGCGCGGCCAGGACGCGGCGGGCGCTCGGGGGCGTGAGGCGGCCGTGGAAGTCGACGGCGACGTCGCGGTGCGGGCCGAGCACGTCGCGGGCGACGGCGACGCGCTCGACGACGGCGGCCGTCTCGGCGGGCGTGGTGAGCGGCGACGTCACCCCGGACGCGTTCATCTTCACCGCCGTGAAGCCCGCGTCGACCTGCGCGGCGACCTGTTCGGCCAGCGCGCCCGGCTCGTCGCCGCCCACCCAGGCGTACACCCGCGCCCGGTCCCTGACCGGACCGCCGAGCAGCGCGTGCACGGGCGCGCCGTAGGACTTCCCCGTGATGTCCCACAGCGCCTGGTCGAGTCCGGCGACGGCGCTGGAGAGCACCGGGCCGCCGCGGTAGAAGCCGCCCTTGGAGAGCACCTGCCAGTGGTCCCGCACCCGCGTCGGGTCCTTGCCGATCAGATACTCGGCGAGGACGTCGACGGCCGCGCGGACCACCTCGGCGCGGCCCTCGACGACGGGTTCGCCCCAGCCGACGACGCCGTCGTCGGTCTCGACGCGGCAGAACAGCCAGCGCGGCGGGACGAGGAAGGTCTCCACCCGGGTGATCTTCACGGGGCGCTGCCGCCTTTCACGAGGTGGGGTGCGAGGACGGTGGGGGCCGGCACGGGGGTCCGGGGCGCGGTCAGGCCGACGCCTTCACCACGCTCCAGCCGCCGTCGACGACGAGGCTGGATCCGGTGACGTACGAGGCCTCGTCCGCGGCCAGGAAGGCGATGGCCGCGGCGACCTCCTCCGGGGTGCCGAAGCGGCGGGCCGCCGTGCCCGCGACGCTCGTGGCCCGGTCCGCCTCGGGCACCCGGTCCCAGGACGGCGTCAGGATCGGCCCCGGGAGCACGGCGTTGACCCGCACCTCGGGCCCGTACTCGACGGCGAGCTGGCCGCACAGGGACAGCAGCGCGCCCTTGCTCGCCGCGTACCCCGGGTGGCCGGGGATGCCGTGCCGGGCGTGCACGGACGAGGTGAGGACCACCGCGCCGCGCTGCTCGCGCAGATCGGGCAGGGCCGCCTTGACGCCCAGGAAGGCCCCGGTGACGTTCACGGCGAGCTGCCGCTCGAAGGAGCCCTGGGACATGGCGTGCGCGGGGGCGACCTCGGAGGCGTAGGCGTTGCTGACGAGGACGCCGACGGGGCCGAAGCCGTGGGCGGCGGTGAGGACGCGCTCCCAGTCGGCCGCGTCGGCGACGTCCGCGCGCACGGCCGTAGCCCGCCCGCCCGCGGCGCGGAGGGACTCGGCGACGGCCTCACCACGGGCGGCGGCCACATCGGCGACGACCACGGCCGCGCCCTCCGCGGCGAGCCGGGCGGCGGTGGCGGCGCCGATGCCGGACGCGGCGCCGGTGACCACGGCGACCCGGTCGGTGAAGCGGGCGCTGGAACGCATGCGGCGACTCCCGTGGTGGTGGGGTTCCCTCCCGGGACAGCGGATCACGTCGTCCGCGCGCACGCCACCCCGCCCCCGGGCGCGGCCGCGCGTGCCGACATGTGGCGAAGGTGTGACATCGGGCACGAAACGATCTGAACGACCCGCTCTATTCTGGAGAACTGTTCCGCGGCGCTGGGGACAGAACCCCGGGGCCCGGAACTGCCGAACGGTCCAAGCATCCGGGGGAATTGATGTCAGGCTTGGCACGGACCAGGGTCCTCCTGGTCGATTCGTATCCCATCTCCTTGACGGGGCTCCGCACCATCCTCGACGGCTGTCCCGACCTCACCGTGGTCGGCGTCGCCGAGGACGCCACCGGCGCCGCCGCCCGCTTCCGCGAACTGCTGCCCGACGCCGTCGTGGTCCACTCGCACGCCGGCGCGGCCCAGGCCCTCGCCTGCGTCTGCGCCCTGTCCCGCCCGGCCCCGCCGCGCCCGGCGAACATCCTGGTGCTGCTCGACAACATGGACGCGGCGGCGGGGCAGGTGCTGCGCGTCGGGGCGCGCGGGCTGCTGTCCAGCGCGAGCGGCTCCGCCGAGTTGGCCGCCGCGGTGCGGGCCACGGCGGCCGGTCGCGGCGCCGCGCTGCCCGTGCGCCCGCCGGGCGGGGCCGCCGCGCCGCTGCGGCGCCTCACCGACCGCGAGACGGAGGTGTTCCGGCTGCTCGCGCGCGGCTTCAGCAACGCGGAGATCTCCCGCGAACTGACCCTGAGCGAGAGCACCGTGAAGTTCCACATCCAGCGGATCATGGAGAAGCTGGGCCTGCGCAACCGCGTGCACGCGGTGATCTTCGCCTACGAGAAGGAGCTGATCCACGTCGGCTCCTGACCGCGCGGCGGCTCCCGCACCGCGCTTTCGGCTCCCGTTCACCGCGCGCGGACGGCGACGCCGGGGCCGGGCCCGTATGTCGGGCCCGGCTCCTCTCCCGGCGCTAGCGGGCGCCTCCGGGCGCGGGCAGGATCTGGCGCAGCTTCGGCGAGGGGTGCCGGTCGCGCTTCCACTCGCGCGGGTAGCCGACGGACACCTCCTCGTGCCGGATGCCGTCGTGCCAGGTGGTGCGCGGGATGTGCAGATGGCCGTAGACGACGGCCGCCGCGCGGTAGCGCACCGGCCAGTCGGCGGTGAGCTCCGTGCCGCACCACAGGGCGAACTCGGGGTAGCGCAGCACCCGGGTGGGCTCGCGCACGATCGGCCAGTGGTTGATGAGGACCGTCGGCAGGGCGGGGTCGACGGCGTCGAGCCGCTTGGCGGTGAGCGCGACCCGCGCCCGGCACCAGGCGTCACGGCTCTCATAGGGGTCCGGGTGCAGCAGCACCTCGTCGGTGCACACCACGCCCGTCTCGTACGCGACTTCCAACGCGTCGCGCTTGCCGTACGTCCCCGCGGGCCGGAACGTGTAGTCGTAGAGGAGGAACAGCGGCGCGAGCACCACCGGGCCGCCCTCGCCGTGCCACACGGGGAAGGGGTCCTCCGGCGTGTGCACGCCCAACTCGCGGCACAGCTCGACCAGGTGCTGGTAGCGGGCCTCGCCGCGCAGCTGGTTGGGGTCGTCGCGGGGCGTCCACAGCTCGTGGTTGCCGGGTGACCAGATCACGGTGTGGAACCGCTCGGCGAGGGTGCGCAGCGACCACTCGATGTCGGCCATCGTCTCCGCGTTGTCACCCGCGACGATGAGCCAGTCGCCCTCGTGCTCCGGCCAGAGCTCGTCGAGGAACTTCCTGTTCTCGGGGTACGCCACGTGCAGGTCGCTGATGGCGAACAGCCTCGGTGGCCTACCGGATGCAGCAGATGTCGTCACCACGTGAGGCTAACCGACGGGCGTGGATCTTCGTAGGCCTCTCCTGCCGCACCCCCGCACGCCCCGTGCGCGACCCCCTGCGCCCGCCCCCCGCCACCGTCTAACCTGCCAAGGTGCGTTCCGCTCCCGGCGGCGCGCGGAGTGGGGGCCTGGGTGGACGCGGGCGCGACGGTGGGGCTGCGGATCGCGGCGTCCGTGATGGTGCCGCTGGTGAAACGGCTGCTGCTGCCGACGCGGGCCCCCGGCGCGGAGTTCGGGGAACGGCCCGTGCGCCTGGGCCGGCTGCTCTCCTTCACCGGCGAGGGGCGCACCCTCAGCGAGGCCGACCTCTACCAGCTGGCGCGGGAGCTGGTGCGCCGCGCGGTGCGCGCGGCGGGCCCGCACGACCCGCCGATCGCCCCCGACGAGCAGAACGCGGTCGGCTATGCCCTCGGTCACACCCTGCGCGCCCTCGGCGACCTCGACATGGACGACGTGCAGGCCTTCGACCTCGGCCCGCAGAAGCTCGCCGAGGCCCTCGTCCGCGCCAGCGCGCCGGAGACCCGGGCCCTGCTCAGCGCCGACGCCGCCCACCTCCACGACCGGCTGCTCGTCACCGCCTGTCTGCACCTGGTCCACCAGTTCAGCAGGCGGCCCGGCTTCGAGGCCCGCACCCAGGTCGAGCTGCGCCGCTCGGTGGCCGCGCAGCGAGAACAGCTGCGGCTGCTCCTTGAGCGGCTGCCCGCCACCCGCACCCGAGGACACCGACTTCGAACGGCGCTACGCCGACTACGTGGTGGGCCAGCACTCCACCCTGACCATCCACGGCGTGGACCTGCACGACGCGCGGAGCCAGGCCTGGCCGCTGGAGACCGCCTACTTGAGCCTGGAGGCGGTGCCCGCGCGCGACGGGGCCGAACCGGTGCCCGGTTCCGGCGACGCCGACGGCCGCGGCGCCGAGCCCGACCCCGAGTCCGACTCCGAAGCGGAGCGCGCCACGGGGCCGGTCGAGGCGGCGCTCGCCGCGCACGACCGGGTGCTGCTTCGCGGCGTCGCGGGCACCGGCAAGACGACGCTGGTGCAGTGGCTCGCCCTCACCACCGCCCGCCAGGACCGCGTCCCCGGACATCTGCCGCAGCTCCTGGGCCGGGTGCCGTTCGTCCTTCCGCTGCGCGCGCTCGCCCGCGAGGACGCCGAACTGCCCCTGCCGGAGGGCTTCCTGCCCTGGATCGGCTGCCCGCTGAGCGGCAGCGAGCCCGCGGGCTGGGCGGTGCGCGTGCTCCAGGCCGGGCGCGGCGTGCTCCTGATCGACGGCGTGGACGAGATCCCGGAGGCCGAGCGGCCACGGGCGCGGGCCTGGCTCGCCAGGCTGCGGGCCACCTTCCCCGGCAACCTGTGGCTGGTCACCACCCGCCCTTCGGCGCTGCCCCGGGGCTGGCTCGGCCACGAGGGGTTCCGCGAGTTCACGCTCACGCCGATGCGGCCCGCCTACGTGCGGCGGTTCGTGGGGCGCTGGCACGACGCGGCGCACGCGGACGGGGAGCTGGCCGCCGCGCTGCTGCGGTCGCTGCGCGCGAGCGCGGAGCTCGGCCACCTCGCCACCAACCCGCTGCTGTGCGCGCTGATCTGCGCGCTGCACCGCGAACGCCGCGGCTTCCTGCCGCAGGGGCGGGTCGCCCTGTACGAGGCCGCGCTCTCGATGCTCCTGGAGCGCCGCGACCGCGAACGCGACCTGTACGGAAGGCGGCAGCCGAAGCTCGACCAGAAGTCCGCGACGGAGCCCCTGAAGCGGCTCGCGTACTGGCTGATCCGCAACGGACGCACCAGCCTGGAGCGGGAGACCGCGCTCGACCTGGTGGAGCGGCTGCGCCCGTCCGTGCCGCAGCTGGCCCGCGCGGGCGCCGCCGAGGACGTCCTGCGGCTGCTCCTGGACCGCTCCGGCCTGCTGCGCGAACCCGCCGAGGGCGCCGTGGCGTTCATCCACCGCACCTTCCAGGACTTCCTCGGCGCGAAGGCGGCCCTGGAAGAGCACGACATCGGCGCGCTCGTCGGGCACGCGCACCTCGACCAGTGGGAGGACGTCCTGCAGATGGCCGTCGCCCAGGCCCGCCCGGACGAGCGCGCCGAGCTCCTGACCCGCCTGACCAGCCGGGCCGACCGCGAGCCGGACGACACCGTGCGCGCCCGGCTGCGGCTGCTCGCCCTGGCCTCCCTCGACCAGGCCACCCGCCTGGACCCCGGGGTCCGCGCCACCGTTCGAGGAGCGCGCCGCGCAGCTCCTGCCGCCCCGCGGCATGCGCGAGGCGCGGGCCCTGGCCGAGACCGGGGCGCTGCTCCTCGGTCTGCTGCCCGCGGCCGCGACCCTCACGGGCGACGCCGAGGTGACGACCGTGCACGCGATCTGCCGCATCGGCGGCGACGCGGCGCTGGCCCGCCTTCGCGAGTTCCGCGCCAGCGCGCAGCCCGCGGTGCGCGCCCAGCTCCTCGCCCACTGGGACCGCTTCGACACCGCCGAGTACGCCGCGGAGATCATCAAGCCGCTGCTCGCCACCGGCGCGGGCGAGGCCGTCACGGTGCGTTCGGCGGCCGAGCTGAGGGCGCTGAGCGCGCTGACGGGGTACGAACGCGTGGCCCTGCACGGCGACTTCGGCGAGGAGGAGATCCTCGGCGCGCTCGCCCCGGGCCGCCTGCGCGAGCTGCGGCTGCGCGGCAACCCGAGCGTCACCGGCCTTGACTTCCTCGCCGCGTTCCCGGCCCTGGAGGCCGTCGCCCTGTCCGGCTGCGGCGCCGTCAGCGACACCGCGCCCCTGACCCGGCTTCCGCTCCTGCAGCGGCTCACCCTCGCCGACCTGCCCCAGCTGGAGCCGCTGGCCCGGCTCGGGGACTGCCCGCGCCTTGAGGAGCTGCTGCTCGGGGCGGCGGTGCCGTGGCGCGGCCTGCGCGACCTGCCGCGCCCCGGCGCGCTGCGGCTGCTCGCGCTGCCGCCGGACGCCGTGGAGCTCACCGCCATCACGGACCTCACCGAGCTGCGCGAGCTGCGGCTGCACAACGCGAGCGACCGGCTGCGCCCGGACGACTGGGACGCGCTGCTCGCCGGGTTGCCCGCCCTGCGCACGCTGCGCCTGTCCCACCAGCAGCTGAGCATGATGCTGTTCCCGCCGGGCGCGCGCATCCCCCGGCTGACGCGCCTGGAGGTGCGCGGGCGCCCCGGCGCCGCGGCCTCGCTGCGGCGCATCGCCCGGCGCCTGCCCGGCCTCCAGGAGCTGCATCTGACGCAGTTCGACAGCGTCGACCTGGTGCACCTGGCGGGCCTGCGCGAGCTGCGCCGGGTGCGGCTCGACCAGCCGGGCGAGGTGCGCGGGGAGCTGGCGCCGGGCGTGGAGCTCCTGGTGCGCCCGCGCCACTGAGACACCGCCGCCGCCCGCATACCCCACCACGGGGGCGATCCGCCGGAATACGCCCAAGAGGCTCCCCCGAAAGTCCTGGCCAGGGCATGGTGGTAGGTGTAACTTCGTTGGCCTTCACGGCAGTTGACATCCGGCCACGACACCGGCCACGACACCGGCGAGGAGGGCGCGCGACCCGGGCGGGAACCCGCGGGCGGCGCCGGCGAAGAGCGCCGGCGGACGGCGAGGAACGGGAGCGGTATCCGGCGAGATGCACACCTCCGAAACGCCTCGGCTGTACGCACGCGACCCGCTTCTGCACTGCCTTGTCCCCCGCCTCACCGGCCTGGCCCTCGCCGAACGCGCCCGCGTCCCCTGGGAGTACGACAAGGACCTCCCGCTGGTGCTGCTCACCGGACGGCACGGCATGGGCCGCACCGCCGTGCTCACCGTCCTGGAGCGGCACTACGCGGGGCGCCTCCCGCTCGCCCGCGTCGACACGGCCGCCTCCGGTCTCGTCGTCGAGCTCCTGGAGGAACTCGCGGGCTCGCTCGCGCCCGATCTGCACCGGCGCTTCCCGCTGCTCCTGCCGGGCCTGATCGCCGTGTTCGGCGGGTACGGCGAACACGGTGGGGGCGGCGAACACGGCGGGGACGGCGGGGGCGGCGGTGACGACGGCGGCCGGGACACGCGGGCGCGGGCCACCGCGCGGATCGCGCGGCTGCTGACCGCCTGCCGCCTGGAGACGGGCCCGGCGGCGGCCGTCGGCCAGACGTGGGACGCCCGCGTGCGCGCCCGCCTCACCGACGCGGGGGCGGGCCCCGGCCCGGACGCGCACACCGTCGCGCGGGCCGCGCTCGCCGAGTACTTCCGAGCGGTACACACGCGGCCGCGCCGCCGCCCCGCTGCGCCAGTGGTACCAGCGCCGCCACCCCGAGAGCTCCGGGGCCGCACCCCCGGCGCCCGACGGCGACGAGGGGCTGCTCCGGCTCGCCGAGTGGTTCCACCGCGGCGGCGACTACCGGCACGCGGCCGAGCAGGCCCTCGCGCACGCCTTCCTGGAGGACGTCGCCGCCGCCCGCAGCAAGTGGCAGCGCCTCAACCGCGACCCGCGCCCGCTCGCGCTGCTGGACAACACGCACTCCCCCGCCGGGTCCCGCCTGGTCGACCTCGTCCTGGAGTACCGCGCCCGGCCCGACGCCGCCCACCACGACCCGCTCGTCGTGGTCGCGACCCGCCTCGGCGACGCCCCGCCGCACGCCGCCGACGCCGTCCACCGCGCACTGCCGGACCTGGTGACGTCGACGGGCTGGCGGCGCGCCGGGCACGCGCCGTCCGCGGGGCTGCTCGTCGTGCCGCTGACCCCGCTCAGCCGCGCCGACGTGCTGCTGATGCTGGACGCCGCGGCCGCGCCGCTGCACCCCTATCTGGCCTCCGCCCTGCACACCCTGACGGGCGGGCACCCGCTGGCGAGCCGGGTGCTGTGCGACGCCGTCCTGAAGCGGGCCGCGGCCACGGCCACGCCCGCCCCGCTCGGCCCCCGGGACCTGCTCGGCCTGACCACCGAGGACGGCCGCCCCGTCGGCCAGGCGATCCTGGAGCGGCTGCTGCCCTCGCCCCACCAGCGCGCCCGTCTCGTGCCGCTGTCGCTGGCCAGGGACAGCACGGCCGCGCAGGCCCTCGCGGAGCATCTGCGCCTGGAGGGCCCCGAGCAGCTGCCCGCGAACGCCGCCGCCGACTATCTGGAGGCCGAGCGCTGGCAGCGCGAAACGCCGCAGGACCGCCCGCTGGCCGCCGACCCGCTGCTGCACGCGCTCCTGGTGCACGAGGCCCGCCGCACCTCGCAGGGCCCCGACTCGCGCCGCGGCTGGCCAGGAGATCCACGGCTTCCTGCGCCATCACCACACCACGCGCGGCGAGTACGAGGGCGGCGGGGACAGCGAGGCCGACGCGCTGCGCCACACCCTCGCCGCCGGTGACGCGCGCACGGTGGTGGCCGCCCTGTCCGAGGAGTTCCAGTCCGAGCAGGACCGGCCGAGCGCGCTGCGCTGGCTGGCGTGCCTGCGGTACGCGGCCACGGCCCCGCCGCCGCCCGCGGCCGACTGGCGGGACGAGCGGGCGGCGATGGCGGCGGGCGCGTACGACGACCGCTACCGCGACATCGACGAGATCGACCGCTGCGTCAACCGGCTGCTGCACGGCCTGTGGTACCTCAGCGACGTCGTCGCGGAGCCGGAGTCCGACCTGTGCGACGACATCGGAGCGGAGCTCGCGTTCCTGTCGCTGCGGCACCAGACGTGGCGCGCCGTGCTGAGCCAGGCCGCCCGCACCTGGCCGGCCGCCGCCCGTGCCAAGCGTCCCCTCCCGCTGCCCGAACTGTGAGGAAGCATGATCCTGAGCCGCCGCGACGGGTTCGGCCCCCTCGACAAGGCCGTGGCCGTGCTGGTCTCGCTGATCCTGATCGCCGTCGGCGTGTTCTTCCTGCGCCTGTGGCAGCGCCCCGACGGCTGCGCGGGCGGCCTGGAGAAGCACGACGGGCAGTGCGTGGGCGTCACCGAGGGCGCCTTCGACGGGGACGAGGACCTCACCAGCCTGATCCGGGCGGTCGCGGACGAGAACGCGCGGGTCAAGCGCGCCTGGGAGGAGCCGCGAAAGGGCCGCCCCCCGATGCCGTACGGCCGGATCGCGCTGATGATGCCGTTCACGTCGAGCGACTCCAGCGCCATGACGGCCGCGATGATCCGGCGCGCGCTCGCCGGGGCGCACACGGCGCAGCTGCGGGCCAACAGCGGTGAGGGGCCGCACTACCAGCTCCTGATGGCGCCCGACGGCAGGGACCTCGACCTCTGGCATCCGGTCGTGGACGACCTGGTCGCGCTGCTCGACGACCGGCGCTCGCCGCTCGTCGGCGTGATGGGCCTGCCGAGCAGCACGCCCCAGACCAGGGAGGCCGTGAACGCGCTGAGCGAGCACCGCGTCGCGACCGTCGGCCCCGTCATCACGTCCGCCGACATGAACGCCCCGTACTTCTTCAAGACCTCACCGCACAACGGGATGTTCGTGGACGCGCTCGATCACTACCTGAAGAAGAACAAGCGCGAGAAAAAGGGCTTCCTCGTCTTCGACAGCCGCCCCGACGACGTGTACTCCCGCAATCTCCACCGGCTGCTCGAGAGGAAATTCGGGGCCGCGTACGGGCTGCGCCAGCGGTCGGCCTCCTACCTCGGTTCGACCGGGCCCGCCGCCGGTATCCCCCAGCGTTTCCAGTCCGCCGCGCAGAAGATCTGCGTCACCGATTCCGACACGGTGTTCTTCGCGGGCCGCGATCAGGATCTTCCGGCTCTCGTGAAACGCCTGTCACAGGAACCTTCTTGCGAACGCGGCCGTCCCGTGCGCATCCTGAAAGTGGGCATCGGCCTTGAGCCCACGCTCACCACCGGTGAACTCACCCAGATGCTGCGGGAAACGAAGACCACGATCGTGGCCGCCTCCTCCGTCACGCCCGACTGGTGGGAGCGGAAGAAGGGCGCGCCCGCGGGGCTCGGCCGTTTCCTGCGCGCCTACGCGAAAGTGCGCGTGGAGCACGGCCTGGGCCCCAAGGACCTCGACGACGGCTACGCGATCATGTATCACGACGCGTTCGCGCTCCTTTCGGGCGCGTACGACCGCTCGTACTCCGAAGCAAACGAGAGCCCCCAGGGCCCCGAGCGCACACCGGCACCGGAGAACACGCCCACCAAGGACGACGTGTACAACACCCTCATCGACGCCAGCATCGTCGACACCGGCCGGGGCACGCGCTGCATCGGCTGCCTGGAGGGCGCGGCGGGCACGTACGGCTTCGAGAAGTCGTCCGACACGAACCAGTGGCCGGTCTGCAAGCCGATACCCGTGATCGAGTATCCGACGCCGCCGGGCGGCGGCTCGGCCCGGACGTACCGGACCTTCGAGGACCGCTTCAAGCACTCCTGCCCCTGAGCCCCGCGCCAGCGCCCCGGTCCGCTCCCTCCGCGGCTGACGCCCCCTCACCAGCCGGTCTCCCCCTGGCACATGACAGCAACAAGTGCTCCATACATTTGGCCGGAACCGATGGCGAGATAGATGTTTACTCAACTTTCGGGTTGTCTAGACCCATTGACACTTCAGGAAGCGCTCTCCTACCGTCACGAAGGTCGCTCGGACAACGCAATACGCAGCCCAAAAGCGCGTGGAGGGGTTCGTGAACAGCACTGAAGGTGCCCGCGATATTGGAATGGCCGCGCCGCGGAACCGCGAGGGTCTCCCCGACGTCAGTCTCGATCAAGCACACTCTCCCCAAAAAGTCCTGGCCCACGGTGATCTGCTACGCCGATTCATCGCCGACGAAGAGATCAAACCGGTGCACATGCGCATCGGCATCATGGGCGCCTGCAATATGCGTTGCAATTTCTGCAACTTCCACTCACCGAACGAGGAGCAGTTCTACGACCTGTTCTCGTTCAAGGACTCCCTCACCACCGACAAGGCGATCACGCTGCTCAAGGAGTTCGCCGAGAACGACGGCCGCGCGGTGACCTTCTGCGGCAGCGGCGAGTGCACCATCCACCCGGGCTACGCGGACATCTGCCACGCCGGGCACGACGTCGGGCTGCGCATCGGCCTGATCACCAACGGCTCCCGGCTCGGCCGCCCGAAGGTCGCCGACTGCGTCTCGGCCACCCACACCTGGGTGCGGGTCGGCATGAACGCGGGCACGGAGGCGACGTTCAACGACATCACCCGCGACCGCGAGCAGACGTTCTCCAAGTTCATCGCGACCATCGGCGCGCTGCGCGACAGGGCCGTCGCCCCCGACTTCCGCATCGGCTTCAACTACGTGATCACGATGCAGGAACTACCGGGAGATCGTCGAGGCCGCCCGCATCGCCCACGAGTCCGGGGCGCACTACGTCCGCTTCGAGCCCGAGTTCTACAGCGCGATGGGGCACGAGACCATCGAGACCGTCATGGCCGAGATCTCCGCGTCCCTCGTCGAGGCCGCCGCGATGTCCACCGAGGCGTTCGAGGTGTCGGTGCCGAAGCTGGACCGCGGGCCGATGGACCAGGTGGAGGCCGTCGAGGGCGACTTCGAGCACTGCCACTACAGCCGCTTCGTGACCGCGGTCGGCGCCGACGGCCACCTCTATCCCTGCCCGCAGGTGCACCTCAACAGCCGCTACCGCATCGGCGACGTCGTCGACCTCGGCTATCCACAGGTCCTCGAGGGCGGTCCGCGGGCCGCCTGGGAGGCGTCCAACCCGAGCCGCACCGATCTGTGCAAGTCCTGCTTCTACCGCCCGCAGAACGAGTTGCTCGAACTGCTCAAGCGGGGCCAGATCCAACTGGACGAGGCGCTGGACGCGTACGCGGTCGAGGTCCCCTCGACCCTCCACGCCGACTTCGTCTAACCCGCCGCGGGACGCCCCAGCCCCCCTGGCACCCCCGAAGAGCACCGGCAGCGACAGCCCGTCCGGCGTCTGAGGACGAGGCGCGGAGCGCCGATGGGCTTCGAGCGGGGGGCCGGGGGCAGCCGCCCCCGGTCCGGGAAGGGGCGGGCCTGGGGCGCCCCGCGAGGACGGCCACGCCACCCCGCCCACAGGAGCGATCGAAACCCGCATGCAGACCACCCACCTGCGCCACCTGCTCACCACCGAGCCGGCCCTGCGCTTCACCCCGCCCCACACCCCCTGGTCCCAGTCCCTGCGCACCGTCGTCACCCGCCTGGCCCGGGCAGACCGAGCGCCCCTGACCACCACCCGGGCCACCCCGGCCACCGCCCACGGCCTCCACCGAGAGCGCCTGACGTTCACCTCCCCCGTGCGCGGCACGTTCCACGGCACCCTCACCGCCCCGGCGCACCCGACGGCCCCCGCCCCCGCCGTACTCGTCCTCGGCGGCAAGAACGCCCGCATGGAACAGCTGACCGGCGAGGCACCCCCGGACTTCCCCGACCGCAACGTCGCCGAGCACCTCGCACGTGCCGGTTTCGTCACGCTGTCGTTCGAGCACGGCATCGGCGGCGGCCTCGACGAGGAGCGGCGCGCCGGCCGCGACGAGGGCACGCTCCTGGCGCACGCGTTCGCGCTCACGGGCCGCTCGCTGCTCGGCGCGCTCGTCGGCGACACCCTGGGCGCGCTCGACGTCCTCACCGGGCACCCCCTGGTCGACGCCGACCGCGTCGGCCTGTTCGGGCACAGCCTGGGCGCGGCGGTCGCCCTGCACACCGCGCTGCTCGCGCCGCGCCCGCTGCCGGTGTGCGCGGCCAGCCACCTCGGCAGCTACCCGGCCCTCTTCGCCCGCCTCCTCACGGGCCACGAGGGGGCGGTGCTCCCGGGCATCCTGGAGTACGCCGACCTGCCCGACCTGTACGGCGCGCTCGCCCCGGCCCCGCTCCAGCTCCAGTACGGCACCGCCGACTCCTTCCTCGAACCGGCCGACGCCCGCGCCGCCGCCGCGGCGGTCGGCCAGGCCTACCACGCGGCCGGGGGCGACCTGGAGGTCCACGAGCTGGAGATGGGCCACGGCACCCACGTCGGCCACGCCGCCGCGTTCTTCACGCGGACGCTGTCCAGGCCCGCGGCGGAGCCCGCCGCCGTACCGGCGCAGCGCATCCACTTCGACGTCGCCGACCGGCGCGCGGTCCTGGACCGGGTGGACGCGGCCCTCGCCACCGGGCACCTCACCCAGGGCCCGGAGCTGGCCCGCTTCGAGGAGCTCTCGCGGACGTGGACGGGCGTGGACGGCGTGGCCGTGGCATCGGGGGCGGCGGCCCTGGAGATCGCGCTGCGCGTGATCGGCGTCGCGGGCCGCACGGTCCTCGTCCCCGTCAACACGTTCTTCGCGACGGCCGCGGCCGCGGTGCGGGCGGGCGCGTCCGTACGCTTCGTGGACATCGAGCTCGACGGGCTCGGCCTCGACCCGGACGCCCTGCGCGCCGCGCTCGACGGCCATCCGGACACGGCCGCGGTCCTGCCCGTGCACATCGGTGGCATCGTCTCGCCCGTCCTGGACGAGGTGCTCGCGCTGTGCGCGGCGCGCGGCGTGCCCGTCGTGGAGGACGCGGCACACGCGCTCGGCGCCACCTGGAACGGCCGGTTCGCGGGCGCCTTCGGCCGGTTCGGGGCGTTCTCGTTCTTCCCCACGAAGGTCGCGGTGAGCGGCGAGGGCGGCCTGGTCACGTGCACGGGAGCCGCCTCGGGGGCCGACGCGCGGGCCGCCGCGGCGGCCGACGCCGAGCAGGTGCGGCGCTGGCGCGACCACGGCAAGAGCGCCCAGGGCTCCACGCTGCACGACCGCCCCGGCGGCAACTGGCGCATGAGCGAACTGCACGCCGCCGTGGGCACGGTGGACCTGGAGCGCTTCGCGCGGACCCTGGCGGCCCGGCGGGACCTCGCCTACGCGTACGACGAGCTGCTCGCCGACGTGCCGGGTGTACGGGCCCACGCCGTGCCCTCGGACGTGCGGAGCAACTACTACAAGTACCTGGCCTACCTGGACGCGCCGGTCGACCGCGCGGCGCTCAAGCGGCGGCTGCGCGAGCGGCACGGCGTGGCCCTCGCGGGCGAGGTGTACGACCATCTGCTGTGCGACCAGCCGTACTTCGCGGGCGGGCCCGGGGCGCAGGACACCGACGACGCGTACAAGCAGGCCCGTTGGTTCGCGCGCCACCACATCGCCCTGCCGCTGTACCCCACGCTCACGGAAGGCGAGCAGGTCCGGGTGGTCGCGGCCCTGCGCGACGAGCTGTCGTGACCGGCTCCCGGGGCCCCGCGCCCGTCGTCCACGCGTTCCGCAAGGGCGCGTGGCACGACTCCCTGGACGTGGCCCCGCTGCCGGGCACGCCCGAGCGGCGGCTCGCGCTCGTCCCGGAGATCGTGGCGCACGCCGACCGCCGCTGGTGGGAGTACGCGCGCGCCGAGCCGACCCCGTTCGGGGACCGCCGGGCGCGCGTCCGCGCCGCCCTGGAGCTGTTCGCGCGCGGCACGGTGACCGTGGGCGGTCTCGGCCCGCAGAGCGCGGGCGCGTTCCGCGCGGCGCTGTGGGAGAGCGCCGGGCTGCCAGGACCGCTGGTCGACCGGTGGTGCGCGCTGCTTTCCGACGGTGCCGCGCGCCGCCCCCGCCCGGCACCGGACGAGGCGATCGCCCTGGTCGCGCTGCCCGGCAACACCTTCACCTGCCTGGACGCGGTGCTCGAACAGGCCGAGCGCTCGGCGGCGGTGTGGGTGCGGCCGAGCCGCCGTGAGCCGCTGTCCGCGGCCCGCCTCGTCGCGGCGCTGCTCGCGGTGGACTGGCCCCCGGAGCGCATCGGCCTGTACCCGACGCAGCAGCGCGCCCTGCACGGCCTGATGAAGCTCACCGACCGGCACGTGGTGTACGGCGGCGCGGGGCTCGCCGCGTCCATGCGGGGCGCGCCCTCGCTGACCCTGCACGGCCCGGGGCGCGGCTGCGCCCTGGTGCCGCCGGGGCTCCCGGTGGACGACGCGGTGGCGTGGCTGCTGCCGCTCGTGGCCGCCGACTCGGGCCGGTTCTGCAGCAACGTCCGCACGGTGGTCTGTGTGGACGCCGACCCCGAGCCGGTGGCGAAGGCCCTTGCCACGGCGCTCGACGCGCTGCACCCCGGCCCGGCCCCCGACCCCGCGTCGCGCGACTGGCCGCTGACCGCCTTCCGGGTCCCCGGCGAGGCCGAGCGCGCCGCCGCCTCCGTCCACGCCCGCCTGCGCCCCGGTGACCGGCTGCTGACCCGGGAGCCATCGGTGGTCCGGAGCGCGGACGGCGCGCTGTGCGTCCGCCCTCAACTGGCGCTCCTGGACGGCGGATCGACCGCGTCCGGTGCGTCCGGCGCGTCCGGTGCGGTCCCGGTCCTGGCATCCGCTCGCCGGGCATCCGCTCGTCGGGCATCCGCTTGTCGGGCACGAGGTGCCCTTCCCCTTCGCCGCCGTCGTCGGCGCCCCGGCCGACACCGCCCGCGCGCTCGCGGGCGACTCCCTCTTCGTCCACCGGCCACCGGGCGCCTGATCCGCCCCGCGCCCACCCGTACTCCCAGGAGGAGGCCCATGACGACCACGGCCCGCGACCGGCACGCCCCGCAGGTCACCTTCGCCACCTTGCACGACACGTTGCGCGGCCGCGTGCCCGAGCTCGCCGTGGACCTCGACGCGTGGACGCGGCGCATGATGCGCTGGCACTTCTCGCCCGAGACGGGCTCGCCGTTCTGGGTGGGGCGGCTGCCCCGGCTCGGCTTCGACCCGATCGCCGACGTCGACTGCTTCGCCGCGCTCGACGCCTTCGGCCTCTTCGACAAGGCCGAACTGCGTGCCGCGAGCGCCCTCGACCTGCGCCCGCGCGGCTACCGCGACCGCCCCTTCCGCGTCTTCGAGACCGGCGGCACCACCGGCGCGCCCTGCCGCATCGTGAACGTCACGCGCCTCGCGTACGACGTGGAGATCTACCGCACGGTCCTTGAGGCGCGCGGCGTCGCGGGCGGTGACGTGCTCGCCATGACGCCGAGCGGCCCGCACGCGTACGGGCACTTCGTGGAAGGGCTCGCGGACAGCTGGCGCGGCGCGGTGTTCGCCATCGACTTCGACCCGCGCTGGGTGAAGGCGTCGCTGCGCGCGGGCGGCGAGGCGGACGCCTACACCTCGCACCTCGTGGAGCAGACCCTGACGCTGCTCACCGCCGAACGGCCCGCCCTGCTTTTCACCACCTCGCGGCTGCTCCTTGAGCTCGCCATGCGGCTGCCGCGCCCGCTGCACTCGTACGGCATCCGCGCGGTGTGCACCGGCGGCACCACGTGCAGCGCCGCCGAGGCCGCGTTCCTGCGCCAGGAGCACCTCGAGGGCGTGCAGTGGATTTCGACACGTACGGCAACACGCTGGCGGGCCACGCCCTGCAGGCCGACGCGGTGCCGGGCGCGCCCGCGCTGCCCGAGGGCACCGGCCACTCCTACCATCTGCCGCCGCCCTTCGCCGCCCTGACGGTGGTGGACCCGGCGAATCCCTGGCGCGAGGTCGCCGAGGGCGAGCGCGGCCGGGTGCGCGTCACCACCCTCCTCGAAGACCTCTTCCTGCCCAACCTCCTCGAACGGGACAGCGCGATCAGGACCGGGCCCCACCCGTGGTTCCCCTGGGACGGCGTGGCGGCCGTCCGGCCCTTCCAGGACGGCACCGGCACCGAAGGGGAGGCCGTCGAAGGCGTCTACTGACCCGGACCCCGCCGCTACCGACCCCCTTCCTCCCTCGCCCCTCCCACCCCTCTCGCCCCTTCTTCCCCTTCACCGGCGCTGGTTGACGGCCCCTCACGCGCTGCTGCCGACGGACCCCGCGCGTACGGGAACGGAACGGTCCCCGCGCGTACTGAGACGGAAGGACTCTCCGTGAAGCTCTCGTCGAACGGCATCCCCATACCCTTCTCACCGGAGCTCTTCGGTCCGCTGCGGGCCACCGGCGCCTCGGCGCTGCCGGGCCCGGCCGCTCTGCGGGAGCGGCTGCGCGCGGACGGCTATCTGTATCTGCCCGGGTTCCTCGACCGCGAGGAGGTGCTGCGGCTGCGCACCGCGTACTTCTCGCGGCTGCCGCCCGGCTACCTCGCGCCGGGCACAGGACCGCGCGCTGGCGTGTACTCCGGCCGGGTGCCGCCCGAGCTGCCCGAGCACGGCGTCGCCGGGCACCCCGCGCACGCGTTCGTGCGCTCGCGGACCTTCGACCGCTTCCTCGGCAACCCCCAGCTGGCCAAGCTCGCCGCGGACCTGCTGGACGGGGACGCGCGGCTGCTGCCGCGCCGCATCCTGCGCCACTTCCACCGCGGCACCCGCCGCGCCTCCCGGGCCCACGTCGACCTCGACTACATGGACCAGGGCTCGCCCCGGGTGGTGACGCTGTGGATCCCGGTCGGCGACTGCCCGCCCGAGTCGGGCGCGCTGGTGTACCTGGAGGGCTCGCACACGCTGACCCCGAGGGAGTACGAGCCGCTGCGCGACACCACGGACCGCCCCGACGACCGGCGGCAGATCTGCCACGACCTGGAGTTCACCGCGCGCGGCCTGGGCCGCCGCTGGCTGTGGGCCGACTTCGCGGCGGGCGATGTGATGGCACACGTACCGACCGTCATCCACGCGTCCCTCGACACGACGACCGACGCGATGCGCCTCTCCATCGACGCGCGCTTCATCCGTCAGGGCGACGCCCCCGATCCGCGCTGGCTGCGCCCTTGGTCGGCGGACGACGGCGCCTGAGCACCGCCGTGGCCGTGACGGCTGTCACGGCCTCGCACGACTGTTACGGCCGTGCGCGGCGAGGATGACCTCGTCGACGAGGCGCGCGTCCGCCACCGGACACACCGGCGGCCTGCCCGTCGCGACGGCCTCGACGAAGTCGGCGAGGAGCGGCTGGTGCGGATTGGCCGCCGGGGGCAGGGTCGTCTCACGCGTCCCGTACGGGCCGCTGATCCGCAGGCGGCCGCTGTCGAGGGGGTCGAGGGTCACCGTCCGCCCGGCACCGGTGAGTTCGACACGGTCCACGGGCGGCTCGTCGCTCCACTCCGCGATCAGGCGCGCCCGGGTGCCGGACGCCCACCGCAGCTCCACCTCCGCCCGGCGCTCGGCCCCCAGCGCGAACCGGTCGCCGAGCCGCCCTCGGACGTCGACCGGCGGGCCGAACAGGGCGAGGAGCAGGTCGAGGCGGTGGCTCCCGGCGTCCGCGAGCACCCCGCCGCCCGCCACCGCCGGGTCGGTGCGCCAGCGCATCGGATGCCCGGGACCCGGCGCGAAGGCGCACCGGAACCGCACCTCCACGCCGCTGGGCGTCCACCCGTCGAGCTCCGCGCGCAGTCGGCGCACGACGGGCGCGAGCCTGCGGGTAGTAGGCCACGCCCGCGCAGGGCGCCCCGGCGGCGGTCAGCGCCGCGCCCGGGTGCAGCCCGGCGGACAGCGGCTTCTCGATGAGCACGGGAAGACCGGCGGCCACCACCCGCTCGGCGAGCGGCACATGGCGTACGACGGGAGTGGCCACGTACACCGCGTCGACGCCCCGCACCAGCGCGTCCTCCTCACTGGTGGCGGACGGGACGCCGAGCCGGGCGGCGGCGCGCGCGGCGCGGCCCGGGTCGCGTCCCCACAGGAGCACCGGCTCTTCGCCGAGCGCCCGCAGCGCGGGCAGGACCCGGCGCTCCACGACGTCGCCGTGTCCGGCGACCGCCCACTTCACCGGTCGGCCGCCGTCACGGGACGATGACGACCTTCAGCGTCTCGGGCGGCGGCCCGTCGTACGGGGCGCGTTCGGCGTCGGGATACAGCGAGCGGCTCGCGGACAGCTGCTCCATGGCCTTGGGGAGTTCGTCGAGGGCGTACGTGTGGGTCGTGCAGGTCGGGCAGGAGCAGGTCGGCGGCGCGGCGGTGGACGACGCGTTCGGCGATCGCGAGCGCCTCGGCGCGGGCGGTGTCCACGGGCTCGGCCGAGCTGTGCACGCGCAGCCCCTTGCGCTCCCAGGTGACGAGGTCGACGGTGACGTGCGTGTCCACGTGGTGGGTGCCGAGCATGACGACGAGGCCGTTCTGGCGGACGAGGCCCACGCAGGCGTTGAGCGTGGTGGGCGTCCCGACGGCGTCGATCGCGACGTCGTACTCCTCGCCCTCGGCGGCGAACTCGTCCTTGAGCGCGGCCAGTTGCCCTCCGCTACCGTCGACGCGGCGCACGGTGTCGGCGCCCGCGCGGGTGGAGCGTGCGAGGCGCCAGTCGTCGAGGTCGACGGCGGTGAGGTGCGCGGCCCCGCGCTGCCTGGCCATCCGCAGCGCCATCTGGCCGACCGGCCCCTGCCCGACGATCACGACGCGGTCACCGAGGCCGACGCCGCGCGTGGCGTGCACGGCCAGCGGCAGCAGTTGCAGCATCGACCCCTGCTCGAAGGGCACGTCGTCGGGCAGCGCGCCGACGGCTATCTCCCGCGCCAGCGCGAACTCGGCGTACCCGGACGTCAGCGGGGTGCGTACGAAGACGCGCTGTCCGGGTGCGACGCGGGTGACGCCGGGGCCGACGGCCTCGACGACTCCGGCGATCTCGTGGCCGTAGCAGCCGGTCGCGCAGTGCTCGCGCAGCCCGTAGTAGTGGTAGTACGCGAGGTCGCTGCGGTTGCAGACGCTGCACGCCCGCACCCGGACGAGGACCTGCCCCGCGCCGGGCTCCGGCACGGGCGCGTCGGTGACCAGCCTGATGTCACGCCGTCCGACAAGTTCGTACCGCCGCAAGGTGCCCCTCCTCAGCTCGACCCGCCCGACGGTTCCGGCGCGCCCCGTCCGGGCAGGGCGCGACGGCCCGCCCGGTCCGGTCCGCACGCGCCCGGTTCCGCTCAGGGAATTGCACCGCGCGAACGCGCGTCCGACAAGGTGGCCTCCGGGGCGGCGGGTGATGTCCTCGGGGGCGACTTCCTGTGCGGCGCGCGGCGGCGCCCGGAGCCCTCGGCCGGGAAACCCACCGAGGTCACGCGGCCTCTCCCAGGTGCTGGACATGTGCTGGTTCACCCTCCGTTTCCGGCGCGTTCGCATGCCTTGACAGTCCCAAATGGTCTAAGCCAACATCCGATTGGCCTGTACCAATTCGCGGGGCACGCTCGACCACGCGCCACCCCACCCCCTCCCGGAGGTCCGGCATGGTTTCGCGCAGTCACCGTCAGCTGGAGCGGCTCGCCAACTCCGTGCTGCAGCCTGGCTTCGTGGGCACGACCGAGGTGCCGGACTGGCTGCGCCGCAGGATCGCCGACGGGCTGACCTCCGTGGTCCTGTTCGGCCGCAACATCGTCTCGCCGGAGCAGGTCACAGCGCTGACCGGGGCGCTGCGCGCCGAGAACCCCGACCTGATCGTCGCCATCGACGAGGAGGCGGGTGACGTGACCCGCATGGAGGCGTGGACGGGCGCCTCCCGCCCGGGCAACCTCGCCCTGGGCGCCGTCGACGACATCGACCTCACCGAGAGCGTCGCCCACGACATCGGCCGCGAACTCCACGCGGCGGGCGTCTCCCTGAACTACGCGCCGAGCGCCGACGTGAACTCCAACCCGCTCAACCCGGTCATCGGGGTGCGCTCCTTCGGCGCCCGCACCGACGTCGTCTCGCGGCACACCGCCGCCTGGATCCGGGGCCTGCAGTCCGCCGGGGTCGCCGCCTGCGCCAAGCACTTCCCCGGCCACGGCGACACCGTCGTCGACCCCCACTTCGGCCTGCCGCAGGTCACCGGCGGCGCCGAGGAGATCGCCCGCACCGCCCTGCCGCCGTTCATCGCGGCGATGGAGTCGGGCGTACGGGCCATCATGACCGCCCACCTGCTCGTGCCCGCCTATGACACCGCGCTGCCCGCCACCCTCAGCCCCCGCGTCCTGAACGACCTGCTGCGCGGCGAGCTCGGCTTCGAAGGCATGGTCGTCACCGACGGCATCGAGATGGGCGCGGTCACCGACCGGTACGGCATCGACGGCGCCACCGTCCGCGCCGTCGCGGGCGGCGTGGACGCGGTGTGCGTGGGCGGCGACAACGCCGAGCGCGCCACCGTGGACCTGCTCGCGGGCGCCCTCGTACGGGCCGTGCTCGACGGCACCCTGTCCGAGGACCGCCTCACCGAGGCGAGCACACGCGTACGCCGCTTCGCCACCTGGTCCGCCGACCGCGCCCGCACGGTGACCCGCGCGGGCGCCACCTCCGACATCGGCCTGATCGCGGCGAGGCGCGCGGTACGGGTCCGACGGCGCACGGCGGTGCCCTCGGGGGCGGGGGCGGGGGCGGGGGCGGGGGCGGGGGCTTCGGCGGGGCCGGGCGTGACGGCGGGGCTGACCGGGGCGGGTCTGGCCGGGGCGGACCTGGCTGGGGCGGACCTGGCTGGGGCAGGCCTGACCCGGGGTTTGGCGGAGGCGGTATTTCCGCTTCCACTCGGCGCGGCCCCGCACGTCGTGGAGCTCTCGCCGGTGATGAACCCCGCTGTCGACGGCGGCACGCCCTGGGGGGTCGCCGACCCGCTGCGCGCGCTGCGGCCGGACACCACGTCCGTGCGCCTGACCGAGCGGGAGCTCGACGGCTCCGACGACGTCCTGGACCGCACGGCCCTGACCCCGGCGACCGGCCGCGCGCTCGTGGTCGTCGTCCGTGACGCCGCCCGCCACCGCTGGATGTCCGACACCCTGGCCCGTCTGCTGCGCATGCGCCCCGACGCCCTGGTCGTGGAGATGGGCGTCCCCGCGGGCGCCGCGCTCGGCGCCGTCCACGTGATCACCCACGGCGCGACCCGCGTCTCCGGCATCGCGGTCGCGGAGGTACTGGCGGGCAGCGCCCTGACCTGACCAGGAAACACCCCGGCCCATTGGGCACACGGCTGGTCACGCGGACCCCCAGAAACGAAGAAAGCCCCTCAAGAGGGGCTGTTCTCGCTGGTCCTGCTGTTCTTACTGGTGTCCGAGGGGGGACTTGAACCCCCACGCCCGATAAAGGGCACTAGCACCTCAAGCTAGCGCGTCTGCCATTCCGCCACCCGGACTAGGTGTCTGCCGCCCTGCGGGGTGTTCCCCGTGGCGACGAAGACAACAATACCAAGGTTTCGGAGTGCCTTTCACCTGCATATCCGCTGGCCGGGCCGGTGCGCCGCGCGCCGCGTCCCCACGCGGGCCGCCACGCCTAGAGTTTCACCATGAGTGACGGTTTGCTTACGGGTGCGCTGAGTGACGTGCGGGTCCGGCGGCCCCGGGTGCTGTCCCCGCTGCGTGAGCACCTGAGGGACACGATGTGGTTCGCGCCGACGGCGGGGCTCCTGGGGTCCTTGTTGCTGTGGTGGGTCGCCGCCGAGGTGGACGCGGAGTGGGTGCGGTTCCTCCAGGAGCACGAGGAGTACGACGCGATCAAGGAGCTGCACCAGCTCGCCGAGGACACCAAGGTGGTGATCAGCACCATCGGCTCGGCGATGATGACCTTCATCGGTGTGGTCTTCAGCATCTCGCTGGTGGCCGTGCAGATGGCGAGCGGCCAGTTCAGCCCGCGCGTGGTGCGTCTGTACGTCCGCTCCCGGGTCACCAAGGCCACGCTCACGGTCTTCCTCGCCACGTTCCTGTTCTCGCTGATGACGCTGACGTCGTTCGACAGCGAGCGGGACCCGCGGCAGGTCACGAGCGTGCCGCTGGTCGAGGGGCTGCTCGCGATGGTCATGGTGCTGCTGAGCCTGCTGCTCTTCGTGGCCTACGTGAACGGCACCCTGCGGATGATGCGGATCGGCTTCGTCATCGACCGGATCGCGCGGGAGGCGTTCCGCGTCGCCGTGAAGCACCCGACCGAGCCGCTGGTCGACGACGAGCGGCTCGGCCCGGAGACCGCGCGCATCCTGCACGAGGGTCCGGCCGGTGTGCTGCGCGACGTGCACATCGCGCGGGTGGTACGGGCCGCGCGGCGCCAGGGCGTCGTGCTGCGCCTCGTACCGCGCACCGGGGACTTCGTGGTGCCGGGCACGCCGGTGTTCACGGTCCACGGCGGGCCGCCGCCGGGGCGCCGGGCGCTGCGGTACACCGTGTACGTCGGAGTGGAGCGAACGTTCCACCAGGATCTGGGCTTCGGTCTGCGGCAGCTGTCCGACATCGCGCTGCGCGCCCTGTCCCCGGCCGTGAACGACCCGACGACCGCCGTGCAGGCCCTCGACCGCATCGTGCAGTTCCTCGCGTCGGTCGCCTCCTATCCACTGGGCGCGCTGCGCCACCGCGACCGGCGCGGGGAGCTGCGTCTGGTGCAGCCCGTGCCCGGCTGGTCGGACCTGGTGGACCTCGGCCTGACCGAGATCCGTGGCTGCGCTCCCGGCAACCCCCAGGTGACCCGCCGGCTCCTGGCCGGGATCGACGACCTGCTCCTCCTCACCCCCGCGGAGCGCCGCACTCCACTGCTGCGGCACCGGGCGCTCCTTGAGCAGGCGGTGGAGCGACTGGTGCCTGAGGCGGCGGACCGGGAGTTCTCCCTGCTGCCGGATCGACAGGGCATCGGCTGAGGGCCCTGAGGCCGGGCCTCAGGACCTCAGGCCATGAGCCGGTAGCCCGGGAAGTTCCCCGGCGGCCGCTCCTCCGCTTCGAGGATGTGCCGCTTGCCGTGGTCGGCGACGGCCGTGGCGATGGCCGCGCCCGTGTCCCGGCCGCTGGTGAAGGAGACGCAGCCGACTCTCCGGGGCGCGCACGAGCGCTTCGGACAGCTCGCCGCCGCTGCCGCTGCCGCTGACGAGGGTGACGGGGAGCCCTTCGCGCGCGGCCAGTGCTGTGGCCAGGGTGAGGCAGGTGACGCCGCCGTCGGTCGGGGTCTTGGCGATGACCGCGTTTCCTGCCAGTGACTGAGCCAGCATGGTGTGAACGAGCACGCTCATCGGATAGTTCCAGCTCGCGATGTTCGAGACGGGTCCGTCCAGCGGCGCCCTGCCGTCGAGCATGGGCCGATGCCGTCGACGTACCAGCGCACGCCGTCGATGGCCCGGTCCACGTCGGCGAGGGCGAGCCGCCAGGGCTTGCCGATCTCCCAAATGAGCAGCAGAGCGAGCAGTTCACGGTGTGCGGCGAGGGCGTCGAGGGCCGCGGCGACGCGGGCGCAGCGTTCGGGCAGCGGGACGTGGCGCCAAGTGCGGTGCTGGTCGAGTGCCGCGCGCACGGCGCGGCGCACGGTGGCGGCGTCGAGCCGGGGCGGGCCCACGACGGGCTCGCGTCGACGGGGCTGGCGGCGGGCAGGGCGCGGCCGTCGGGCCGCCACGTTCCGCCCCACAGGTTCAGCACGCGGTCGTCCCGGAAGGCCTCGGGCGCGGCGGCCAGGCACCGCCGCCAGGCGCCGGACCAGGCCGTACCTGCTTTGAGGACGGCGGGGATGCCGGGCGCGCCGGGGGTGGCGGGGCGCGCGGGGTGGGCCGTCATGACGCGGTCCCCCAGCCTCGCGTGCCGATCCGGTCCAGCACCAGGCGCGCGGTCGCACTCGGGGTGTCCCCCACGCCTACGCCGACGGCTTCCAGGGCCGCCTTCTTGGCGCGCGCGGTGCCGGAGGAGCCGGAGACGATGGCACCGGCGTGCCCCATGGTCCTGCCCTCGGGGGCGGTGAACCCGGCCACATAGGCGACGACGGGCTTGGTCACGTGCTCGGCGATGTGGGCCGCGGCACGCTCCTCCGCGTCGCCGCCGATCTCCCCGATGAGCACGATGAGCACGATCAGTCCGGTGTCGGGGTCGGCTTCGAAGGCGGCCAGGCAGTCGATGTGGGTGGTGCCGACGACCGGGTCGCCGCCGATGCCGACGCAGGTGGAGAAGCCGACGTCGCGCAGCTCGTACATGAGTTGGTAGGTGAGCGTGCCGGACTTGGAGACCAGGACGATGGGTCCGGCCTTGGTGATGTCGGTGGGAATGATGCCCGCGGTGGCCTGTCCGGGGGTGATGAGGCCCGGACAGTTGGGGCCGATCACGCGGGTGCCGCGCCGCCGGGCATGTGCCTGGAAGGCGACGGTGTCGTGCACGGGAACGCCTTCGGTGATGACGACGGCGAGCGGTATGCCCGCGTCGGCCGCCTCGAGGACGGCGGACTCGGTGGAGGCGGGCGGCACGAACAGGACGCTGATGTCCGCGCCGGTCGCCTCGCGCGCGGCGCGCACGGTGCCGAAGACGGGGACGGCGCGGTCGTCGAAGTCGACGGCGTGGCCCGCCTTGCGCGGGTTGACGCCGCCGACGACGTCGGTGCCCGCGGCGAGCATGCGGCGGGTGTGCTTCCTGCCCTAGGCGCCGGTCATGCCCTGGACGAGGACCTTGCTCTCCTTGGTCAGGTGAATCGCCGTGTCCGGCTCCTCAGGCGGTGATCGCGTGGGCGAGTGCGGCGGCGCGGCGCGCGGCGCCGTCCATGGTCGTGGCCTGCTCGACGAACGGGTGGGCGTGCGCGTCGAGCAGGGCGCGGCCGCGTGCGGCGTTGTTGCCGTCGAGTCGCACGACGAGCGGTTTGGTCAGGCGTACGGCCTCCAGGGCCCGCACGATGCCGTCGGCGACGGCGTCGCACGCGGTGATGCCGCCGAAGGCGTTCACCAGGGCGCAGGTGACGGCCGGGTCGGCGAGGACGACGGTCAGTCCGTCGGCCATGACCTGGGCCGAGGCACCGCCCCCGATGTCGAGGAAGTCGGCGGGGCGCGCGCCGCTGCCCGCTACGGCGTCGAGGGTCGCCATGACGAGACCGGCTCCGTTACCGATGACGCCGACCTCGCCGTCGAGCTTCACATGCGTGAGCCCTTTGGCCGCGGCGGCCGCCTCGCGCGCGTCGTCGTGCTCCCTTCCCCGTCGCCCCCAACGCTGCTGCCGGTAGCGCGCGTTGTCATCAAGGGTCACTTTCGCGTCAAGTGCGATCAGCCGTCCCTCTGGTGTACGGACGAGGGGGTTCACCTCGACGAGCAGCGCGTCCTCACGGATCAGGACGTCCCACACGGCGACCAGGACGTCGACGGCGGCTCCGGGAAGACCCGCGCAGGTCGCGGCCTCGACGGCCCTGGTCCGCGTCATGCCCTCGGCCGGGTCGACGGGCACGCGCACCACCGCGTCGGCGCGGTTCGCCGCGACCTCTTCGATGTCCATGCCGCCCTCGACCGACGCGATCAGGGCGAACCTGCCCTCCGCGCGGTCCAGGACGTACGAAACATAGAACTCGCTCTCTATGTCGACGGGTTCGGCCACCATGACGGAGCGCACGGTGTGGCCTTTGATGTCCATGCCGAGGATCTGCCGCGCCGTCAACTCGGCCGCGGCCGGGTCAGCGGCGAGCCTCACACCCCCGCTTTGCCGCGCCCTCCGGCCTTCACCTGCGCCTTCACGACAACTCGGCGCCCAGCCGCTCGGCAGACGCGCGTGCCTCCTTGGCCGTCGCGGCCACCTCGGCCCGCGGCACCAAGATGCCGTATTCCTCGAAGAGTTCCCTTGCCTGGTGCTCGTACAGGTCCATGTCCGGCTCCTGTCTGAAAGTGCCGCACGCCCCCTGGACACCACTCACCGGATGCGGGATAACAAGCTTCATACAGTATTCGTCGACTGTATGCAATGTACGGTGAGGGCGCCCCACAGCGCATGCGAGAGCGCTCCAACTCCCCTATGAAGGGACAGGACTTCGCCATGCCCGACGACAGCACCGATGACAGCACCGACACGAACGACACCCTGATCTCCGGCGGGCATCTGGTCGCCAAGGCACTCAAGGCGGAGGGTGTCGAGGTCATCTACACCCTGTGCGGCGGCCACATCATCGACATCTACGACGGCTGCGTGGACGAGGGCATCGAGGTCGTCGACGTACGGCACGAGCAGGTCGCCGCCCACGCCGCCGACGGCTACGCGCGCGTCACCGGGAAGCCCGGCTGCGCCGTGGTGACCGCCGGTCCTGGCACCACCGACGCCGTCACGGGCGTCGCCAACGCCTTCCGCGCGGAGTCCCCGATGCTGCTGATCGGCGGCCAAGGCGCCCACACCCAGCACAAGATGGGCTCCCTGCAGGACCTGCCGCACGTCGACATGATGACGCCCATCACCAAGTTCGCGGCGACCGTGCCGGACACCACGCGCGCCGCCGACATGGTGTCCATGGCCTTCCGCGAGTGCTACCACGGCGCCCCGGGGCCTTCCTTCCTGGAGATACCGCGCGACGTCCTCGACGCCAAGGTGCCCCTGGCGTCGGCACGCGTCCCACGCGCGGGGCACTACCGCGCCTCCACCCGGTCGGCGGGCGACCCCGAGGCCATCGAGCGGCTCGCCGACCTCCTGGTACACGCCGAGAAGCCCGCGATCCTCCTCGGCAGCCAGGTGTGGACCACCCGCGGCACCGCGGCCGCCATCGAGCTCGTCCGCGCCCTCAACGTGCCCGCGTACATGAACGGCGCCGGGCGCGGCACCCTGCCTCCCGGAGACCCTCACCACTTCCAGCTCTCACGCCGCTACGCCTTCGCCAACGCCGATCTGATCGTGATCGTCGGCACCCCCTTCGACTTCCGCATGGGCTACGGCAAACGCCTCTCCCCCGACGCGACGGTCGTCCAGATCGACCTCGACTACCGCACGGTCGGCAAGAACCGCGACGTCGACCTCGGCATCGTGGGTGACGCGGGCCTCGTCCTGAAGTCCGTCACCGAAGCCGCCTCCGGACGCCTCAACGGCGGCGCGGCCCGCCGCAAGGAGTGGCTCGACGAGCTGCGGGCCGCCGAACAGACAGCCGTTGAGAAGCGGCTGCCGCACCTGCGGTCCGACGCCTCGCCCATCCACCCCTACCGCCTGGTCAGCGAGATCAACGAATTCCTCACCGAGGACTCGCTCTACATCGGCGACGGCGGCGACATCGTCACCTTCTCCGGCCAGGTCGTCCAGCCCAAGGCCCCCGGCCACTGGATGGACCCGGGACCGCTCGGCACCCTCGGCGTCGGCATCCCCTTCGTGCTCGCCGCCAAGCAGGCCCGACCCGACAAGGAGGTGGTGGCCCTCTTCGGGGACGGCGCCTTCAGCCTCACTGGCTGGGACTTCGAGACGCTCGTGCGCTACGACCTGCCCTTCGTCGGCGTCATCGGCAACAACTCCTCCATGAACCAGATCCGTTACGGCCAGCGGGCCAAGTACGGCGCCGCGCGCGAGCGGGTCGGCAACACCCTCGGCGACGTCCACTACGACCAGTTCGCACGGATGCTCGGCGGCTACGGCGAAGAGGTCCGCGACCCCGCCGACATCGCCCCCGCGCTGCGCCGCGCCCGGGAGTCCGGCAAGCCGTCCCTGATCAACGTGTGGGTCGATCCGGACGCCTACGCCCCCGGAACCATGAACCAGACCATGTACAAGTGAGGTGAAGCGGACGTGACCAAGGCCCTCGAAGGGAATCCGCGTCCTCGACATGACGCACGTCCAGTCCGGCCCCTCCGCCACCCAGCTGCTCGCCTGGCTCGGCGCGGACGTGGTGAAGCTGGAGGCGCCCACCGGGGACATCACGCGGAAGCAGTTGCGCGATCTCCCGGACGTGGACTCGCTGTACTTCACGATGCTCAACTGCAACAAGCGGAGCATCACCCTGAACACCAAGACCGAGCGCGGCAAGGAACTCCTCACGGAGCTGATCCGCCGCTCGGACGTGCTGGTCGAGAACTTCGGTCCGGGCGCGGTCGACCGCATGGGCTTCACCTGGGACCGCATCCAGGAGATCAATCCGCGTATCGTCTATGCCTCCATCAAGGGGTTCGGTGACGGCCCGTACACCGCTTTCAAGGCGTACGAGGTCGTGGCTCAGGCCATGGGCGGCTCGATGGCCACCACGGGCTTCGAGGACGGGCCGCCGCTGGCCACGGGTGCGCAGATCGGCGATTCGGGCACGGGTGTCCACGCCGTGGCGGGGATCCTCGCGGCGCTGTTCCAGCGCGAGAACACCGGGCGCGGTCAGCGGGTCAACGTGGCCATGCAGCACGCCGTGCTCAACCTCTGCCGGGTGAAGCTGCGCGATCAGCAGCGCCTGGCCCATGGCCCGCTCGCTGAATATCCCAACGACGACTTCGGCGACGAAGTTCCCCGCTCGGGAAACGCGTCCGGCGGCGGGCAGCCCGGCTGGGCCGTCAGGTGCGCGCCCGGCGGCCCGAACGACTACGTGTACGTCATCGTGCAGCCCGTCGGCTGGAAGCCCCTGACCGAGCTCATCGGCCGGCCGGAGCTCGCCGACGACCCCGAGTGGGCGACGCCGGAGGCCCGCCTTCCGCAGCTCACCAAGATGTTCCAGCTGATCGAGGAGTGGTCCGCCACGCTGCCCAAGTGGGAGGTCCTGGAGCGGCTGAACGCCCACAACATCCCCTGCGGGCCGATCCTGTCCACCAAGGAGATCATCGAGGACGCCTCCCTGGCCGCCAACGACATGATCGTCGACGTCGCCCACCCGGAGCGGGGCACGTTCAAGACCGTCGGCTCGCCCCTGAAGCTCTCCGACTCCCCCGTGGACGTCGCCGCCTCGCCGCTGCTCGGCGAGCACAACGAAGAGGTGTTCATCGGCGAACTCGGCCTCGGCGACGAGGAACTGCGCCTGCTCAAGTCGAACGGGGTGATCTGATTGCCTGCCGACGAGTGCGCTGAGCGGGTGGGGGCGGAACAGGGGGGTGCGGAACGGGGGCGTGCTGAACAGGTGCGTGCCCTGCTCGACTCCGTGCGCGCCGACGGGCGCTCCTCCCTGACGGCCCCCGAGGGCAAGCTCCTCGCGGACGCCTACGGCATCGCAGTGCCCCGAGAGGAGCTCGCGCGAGACGTCGACGAGGCGGTGGCACACGCCGCGCGCTTCGACGGACCCGTCGTCATGAAGATCGTCTCTCCGGACATCCTCCACAAGACCGACGCGGGCGGCGTGGTCGTCGGGGTGGAGGGCGCCGACGACGTCCGCGCGGCGTTCCACCGGATCGTCGGCAACGCGCGCGCGTACGCGCCGGCCGCGCGCGTCGACGGAGTGCAGGTACAGGAGTTGCTGCCGACGGGGCCCGACGCGCGGGAGGTGATCGTCGGGGCGGTCACCGACCCGACGTTCGGCAAGGTCGTCGCCTTCGGGCTCGGTGGTGTGCTCGTGGAGGTCCTCAAAGACGTCACGTTCCGCCTGGCACCCGTCGACGCCGACGAGGCCGCCTCGATGCTCGACTCGATCGGCGCGGCCGAGGTCCTGCGCGGCGTGCGCGGCGCCGAACCCGTGGCACGCGGGGCCCTGGCGGAACAGATACGCCGCGTCTCCGACCTCGTCTCGGACTTCCCCGAGATCGCGGAGGTCGACCTCAACCCGGTGATCGCCACGCCCCGGGGAGCGCTCGCCGCGGACGTCCGCGTGATCCTCTCCGATGAGGCCCCCAAGGAGCGGCACACATACACACGCGCGGAGATGCTCGCCTCCATGCGCCGCCTCATGCAGCCCCGTTCCGTCGCCGTCATAGGCGCCTCCAACGAGCCGGGGAAGATCGGCAACTCGGTGATGCGCAATCTCATCGACGGCGGCTTCCCGGGCGAGATCCACCCGGTGAACCCCAAGGCCGATGACATCTTGGGCCGCGAGGCGTACAAGAGCGTCACGGACGTTCCCGGTGAAGTGGATGTGGCGGTCTTCGCGATCCCCGCCAAGCTCGTCGCGGGGGCGCTGGAGGACGTCGGCCGCAAGGGTGTCCCGAACGCGGTCCTCATCCCCTCCGGGTTCGCCGAGACCGGCGAGCAGGCCCTCCAGGACGAGATCGTGGCGATCGGCAGACGGCACGGTGTGCGGCTGCTCGGCCCGAACATCTACGGCTACTACTCGACGTGGCAGGACCTGTGCGCCACCTTCTGCACGCCGTACGACGTGAAGGGCGGTGTCGCGCTCACCAGCCAGTCCGGCGGCATCGGCATGGCGATCCTCGGCTTCGCGCGGACCACGAAGACGGGCGTCTCAGCGATCGTGGGGCTCGGCAACAAGTCGGACCTCGACGAGGACGACCTCCTGACGTGGTTCGGCGAGGACCCGCACACCCAGTGCATCGCCATGCACCTGGAGGACCTCAAGGACGGCCGGGCCTTCGTGGAGGCCGCTCGCGCCACGGTGCCCAAGAAACCCGTCGTGGTCCTCAAGGCGGGCCGCACGGCTGCCGGGGCCCGAGCGGCGGGCTCGCACACGGGGGCGCTGGCGGGCGACGACGCCGTCTACGACGACATCCTCAGGCAGGCGGGCGTCATCCGGGCCCCGGGCCTGAACGAGATGCTGGAGTACGCGCGGGCGCTGCCGGTGCTGCCCACGCCGCGCGGCGACAACGTCGTCATCATCACTGGGGCGGGCGGCTCCGGTGTGCTGCTCTCCGACGCCGTGACGGACAACGGCCTGCGGCTCATGGAGATCCCGCCCGACCTGGACGCGGCGTTCCGCGCGTTCATTCCGCCGTTCGGCGCCGCGGGCAACCCCGTGGACATCACCGGCGGCGAGCCCCCGTCGACGTACGAGGCGACGATCCGGCTCGGCCTGGAGGACCCGCGCGTCCACGCGCTCGTCCTGGGCTACTGGCACACCATCGTCACCCCTCCCATGGTCTTCGCCGAACTAACGGCCCGCGTGGTCGCCGAGTTCCGTGTGCGCGGGATCGACAAGCCCGTCGTGGCCTCGCTCGCGGGCGACGTCGAGGTGGAGCAGGCCTGCCAGTACCTCTTCGAGCGCGGTGTCGTCGCCTACCCGTACACCACGGAGAAGCCGGTCGCGGTCCTCGGAGCGAAGTACCAGTGGGCTCGCGCCGCGGGGCTGTTGGGGGGCCGTCGATGAGGTGACCGGTGCTCGGGGCGGACGGCGGTGCGCGTCGGCCGCCCCAGGACCCGTACGCGCACGAAGGAACGGACAGGGGGCGCTGGCCAGCTCTTTCGAACGCAAGGGGTGCAACACGACCATGACAACCACCGACCTCTCGACGTCCGTCCCCTTCAGGGAGGTGACGGACCGCAACGGCCGCCTGTACCGCATCGGTGAGACCGACCTGGACATCATGGGGCGGCCACGCCGGACCATGGTGCTCTTCCCCTGGATGGGCATGCTCGGCATCAGCTCTTCGGAGTACGCGTTCACCTCCGCCGAGGACACGCTGCACGACGCGCACCTGTGGAGCAGCGGGCACATCTTCTGGCTGATGGGCGTCTGGGTGTTCTTCCAGGCGGCCGTCGCCTTCCCGGCCGGGCAGCTGCGCGAGAGCGGCAGGCTGCCCGCGCGGTACGCGATGTTCCTCGGCGCGCTGGGCACGGTCTGCGGCTATCTCGCCCTCGCGTACGCGCCGCACGTGACCGTCGCGTACATCGGCTTCGGCATGTTCAGCGGCATCGGCGCCGGCCTGGTCTACGCGACCTGCGTGAACATGGTCGGCAAGTGGTACCCCGAGCGGAAGGGCGGCAAGACCGGCCTGGTGAACGGCGGCTTCGCCTACGGCTCGGTGCCGTTCGTGTTCCTCTTCACGTCGTACATGGACGTGGGCAACTACCAGGGCGTCCTGGTCTTCGTGGGCGTCCTCTGCGCGTGCGTCGTGGCGGTCGCCGGATGGTTCTTCAAGGATCCGCCCAAGGGCTGGTGGCCTCCTCACGTCGACCCCCTGAAGGTGTCCGACGACCCCCGTATCCGGCGGGCCCTGGAGAAGAACCCGCCCGCCGTGAAGCAGTACACCCCTAGGGAGGCCGCCCGTACTCCGGTGCTCTGGATGATGTGGTTCTGCCTGTTGTGCACGGCCGGGATCAACATCTTCGGGATCGCCTTCCAGGTTCCCTTCGGCAAGGACATGGGCTTCGCGGGCGGCATCGTGGCCACGGCGATGTCCCTGAAGGCGATCGTCAACGGCACGGGCCGGGGAGTGATCGGCTGGATCTCGCGACCGCTGCGGACGGCGCAACACCCTCGTCATCGTCTGTCTCGTCCTCGGCGCCGCCCAGTTCGGCGTCCTGGTGTCGGGCTCCATGGGCAGCATGCCGTTCTTCCTATTCTGCTCCATGGTTTCCGGTTTCGGCGGCGGGGCGATCTTCCCGCTGTTCGCCGCGATGACGGCCGACTACTTCGGTGAGAACAACAACGCCACCAATTACGGCATGGTCTACAGCTCGAAGCTGGTCTCCGGGCTCGTCGGCTCCGGCATGGGGGCCGTCGTGGTGGACGCGTGGGACTACGAGGGCGCGTTCGTCATCGCCGGGTGCATCGGCATCGCCTCCGCCGTGCTCGCTCTGTTCCTGAAGGCGCCGGGCAGGCCACACCCACGGCGCGTCGTACCCAACCCGCACCCTCTAGGTGAGGAGATGGCTTGACATGACGGCGGATCCCTTCGCCGAACACCCCGCGTCCGGTCGCGCGGACGCGTCGTCACGACGGTATCGAGAGCTCACGGACGCGCGCGGCCGCGTCTACCGAGTCGGCGAGAGCGACCGTGACATCCTCGGCCGCCCGCGCTGGACGATGGTCGCCCTCCCCTGGGTGGCCATGGTCGCCATCAGTGTCTTCGAGTACGCCTACGGAGCCGCCGAGGACACCCTGTCGGCGGCACACCACTGGACGTCGTCCAACACCTTCTGGGTGCTGAGCGTGTGGATCTTCTTCCAGGCGGGTGTCTCCTTCCCCGCCGGGAAGCTCCGCGAGAAGGGCGTCCTGACCAGCCGGGCGGCGATGCTCCTGGGGTCCGTCCTGTCGCTGCTCGGCTTCGTGAGCCTCAGTCACGCCCCCAACCTGGTGGCCGCGATGGCGGGCTTCGGGCTGCTCGGCGGCGTCGGCTCCGGGCTCATCTACTCGACGTGCGTCAACATGGTCGGCAAGTGGTACCCGGAGCGGCGCGGCGGCAAGACGGGCTTCGTCAACGGAGGCTTCGCCTACGGGGCGGTGCCGTTCATCTTCCTGTTCTCGTACGGCTTCGACACGTCCAACTACCGCACTGTGCTGGACCTGGTCGGCTTCTACGTGCTCGCGGTGACCTTGGTGGCGGGCCTGTTCTTCAAGGACCCGCCGAAGAACTGGTGGCCCGCCCACGTCGACCCGCTGCGACGTGCGGCCGACCCGCGCACGTCCGTGTCGCTCGCGAGGAACCCGCCCGCCGTCCGGCAGTTCACCCCGGAGGAGGCGCTGCGCACCGGTGTCGTGCCGCTGATGTGGGTGTGCATGCTGTGCTGCGCCGGAGTATCGATCTTCGGGATCTCCTTCCAGGTTCCGTTCGCCAAGGAGATGGGCTTCGGGCCGCTGATCGCGGCGTCCTCCATGGGCGTCATGTCGGTGATCAACGGAACGGGACGCGGCGTCGTCGGCTGGCTCTCGGACCGCCTGGGACGGCGCCCGACGCTGACCTACGTGTGTCTGGTCCTGGCGGTGGCGCAGTTCGGTGTCCTGGGGGCGGGCGAGATGCGCAACGAGCCGCTCTTCTTGTTCTTCGCCTTCCTGTCCGGCTTCGCGGGCGGCGCCTTCTACCCGCTGTTCGCCGCTCTGGTGCCGGACTACTTCGGGGAGAACAACAACGCCTCGAACTACGGCATGGTCTACAGCGCGAAAGTGGTGAGCGGCCTGTTCGGCGGTGGCCTCGGCGCGATGGTCGTGCACTCCTGGGGCTACGTGGGCGCCTACACGACGGCGGGGGCGGTGTCCCTGCTCGCGGCGGCGCTGTCCTTGCTGCTGCACCAGCCGGGTGCGGCACGCGTGCGTGGAGCCGCGGTCCGGTAGGGCTGACCGACCACGGCTCCGGCCAGGGGAGGGGCCCCGGCCGTCCTTCGTGACGGTCGGAGCCCCTCCCGCGCGCCGCGGCTCCGCTCAGTCTCCGCAGCGCTCGCGCAGCGCGTGCAGATGGGCACTCGACTTGCGGGCGAAGGCGAAGGACTCGGCCGGGTTGTCGTGCTCGGCTTGCCAGTGGTAGTAGCGCCGGCCGCCGTGGGTGCGGGCGGTCACCTTGGACAGGAACCTCTTGTAGTCGATGTCTCCGTCGCCGACGTCCACCATGCGGTATCCGTCGCGCGTGGAGTCGTCGCGGATGCCGTCCTTGACGTGGAACAGCGGGTAGCGGTGCGGACGCCTGAGGACGTAGTCCAGCGGGTCGAAGGGCCGGGGTGTGCCGTCCGTCTGCCTGCCGAAGCGGAACTGCGCGCAGTACGCCCAGTAGATGTCCATCTCCAGGTACACGAGGTCCGGATCGGTCTCGGCGAGCAGCACGTCGTAGAGGCGCACGCTCGGCTTGTCCGTGGCGAAGGAGAACTCCTCGGCGTGGTTGTGCTGGTAGAACTTCATCCCCCGCGCGCGGGCCGCTTCCCCGTAGGTGTTGAAGTCCTCGGCGGCGCGCTTCCACGCGTCCACGGTGGCGCCGTGGCGAAAGGGGCCCGAAGCGGTGCCGATGTGCTTGAGCCCGAGGGCCCTCGGCGTCGTCGAGCACCTTGGTGAGGTTCTGCGCGAAGGTGTAGGCGTCGGGGTTGCCGTTGTCGTAGTAGCCGACGTGGCTGCCGATGGGACGCAGGCCGTGGTCGCGGGTCAGCCGCTTGAGCCGGTCGAGCGTGATGGGGCCCGCGGAGCCTTGGGTGTATCCGGCGAACTCGATCTCGTCGTAGCCGTACTTCTTCAGCTCGCCGAAGACGGTGGCGAAGCCGAGCGTGGAGACCTTGTCGCGGAGGCTGTACAGCTGGACGCCCAGGCGGCCGGGCGGCAGGACGGGGCGGCCCTTGCCCGGCGCCGGGGCGGCCGAGGCGGTGGTGGCGGAGGCCGGGGTGGCAGCGGCGGCGCTGCCGACGAGGGCCGCCGCGGTGGTGCCCGCGGCGACGCCCAGCACGCCGCGCCTGCTGAGTCTGCGGTCGAGCTCGGCGTCGGCTGCTGTGTGCTTGCGGCTCATATGGGTCTCCCGGAGTGGAAGGAGGGGGCAGGGAGGTCGGGGGGATGGTGACGGACCGGGCGGGTCAGGGTGAGGTCAGGGATGGGTTCGAAAGGCGCGTCGGGGTGAGGTCAGGGGTGAACCCTGATGGCACGGTCGGCGCGCTCTGGTTGAGTGGATTGCACGCGGACGGGGCGGCGTGGACGACGTCGCCGCCGTGCGGGGCGCGGACGGCGCCACGTCCGCGTGAGCGCTCGCGGGGCTCAGTGCAGTCCGGCGAGTTCGAGCAGCAGTGACTTCACATCGGTGGCCGCGACGCGGCCGGTGACAGCGCGGGGGGTGGAGCACAGAATGAGCGGTCCGGAATCAACGTCCTCGCTCGTGGGGAGGCGGCCATGGCTGCCGCGAATAGGTGAGGGGTCGAGGGGCACGACCGCCATGCGGTAGCGCATGCCGAGCTTCTTGCGGGCCAGGGCGCCCGCGGCCTTGAGCCGCACATAGGGGTCCTCGGGGTCCATGAAGAGCTCGACCGGGTCGTAGCCGGGTTTGCGGTGGATCTCGACGAGCTGCGCGAAGTCGGGCGCGCGGGCGTCGTCGAGCCAGTAGTAGTACGTGAACCAGGCGTCCGGTTCGGCGACCGCGACGAGCTCCCCGGAGCGCGGGTGGTCCAGGTGATGGGTCTTCTTCCCCTCGTCGTCCAGGAGTTGCTCGATGCCGGGCAGGTCGGCGAGGGCGGCGCGGGTCGCCTCCAGGTCTTCGGGGCGGCGCACGTAGACATGGGCGATCTGGTGGTCGGCGACGGCGAACGCGCGCGACGCCATCGCGTCGAGGTACTCCATGCCGTCCTGGGTGTGCACGTCGAGGAGTCCGGCGCGGCGCAGCGCGCGGTTGATGTCGACGGGGCGGCTGACGCGGGTGATGCCGTACTCGGACAGCGCGACGACGGTGCGCCCCTCAGCTCGGGCGTCATCGAGGAGCGGCGCGATGACCGCGTCCAGATCGGCGGCGGCGCGGTGGGAGCGAGGGTCGTCGGGGCCGTAGCGCTGCAGGTCGTAGTCGAGGTGAGGGAGGTAGCACAAGGCCAGGTCGGGGTGGCGGGTGGTGAGGATGTGCCGGGTGGCGTCCACGATCCATCGGCTGGAGACGAGGTCCGCGCCGGGGCCCCAGAAGTGGAACAGGGGGAACGTGCCGAACTTCTCGGTGAGTTCGTCGTGCAGGGCCGGTGGGCGGGTGTAGCAGTCGGGTTCCTTGCGGCCATCGGCGTAGTACACGGGACGGGGGGTGATGGTGAAGTCGGTGTCGGCGCCCATGGCGTACCACCAGCAGATGTTGGCGACGGTGTAGCCGGGGTGCGCGCGGCGGGCGGCGTCCCACAGCTTGTCGCCCGAGACGAGACCGTTGTGCTGCCGCCACAGCAGGACCTCACCTAGCTCGCGGAAGTACCAGCCGTTGCCGACGATGCCGTGCTCGGCGGGGGTGGTGCCGGTGAGGAACGTCGACTGGGCGGCGCAGGTGACCGCCGGCAGGACCGTGCCGAGCGCGGCGTGTGAGCCCGCGTCACCGAGTGCGGTCAGGTGCGGCATATGGGCCAGGAGCTGGGGGGTGAGGCCGACGACGTCGAGGACGAGCAGAGGAGTCGGCCGCTCCGCGGAGGGAGGTGTCATGGCAGTTCCTTCAGGCCGAGGTCTGTCAGCAGGTCGCGGGCGAGGGTGAGTTCGGCGGCGATGCCGTCGGCGAGCTGGGGGCGGGCGCGCGGGCGCAGCTCGGGTGGAAGGGCCTGCCAGGTGTAGGTCTCGACTTCGAGGTGGTGTGTGCGTGGGTGTGGTCCGCCGACGAGCCGGGCGAGCGTGTCCGTGAGGACCGGAAGGGTGGAGGTGAGGGGTGGAGCGGGTGCCGCGTGCAGCGGCACATGGAAGTGGGAGCGCCAGGGAGCCGTGTCGGGCAGGGCGTCGGCGGTGAGGGCCTCGCCCAGGTCGTCGGTGCCGCGCAGGGCGGTGGCGATGAGGGTTCCTCCGCTGGTCGGCGCGGTCCGGTCGCGGGGCAGGGTGCGGGGTCTGGTGCAGGAAGCGGGGTTCGTCGAACGCGGCGAGGGCCGCGCGTACTTCGGGGAGATGGGGGTGTTCGGCGTGCAGGGCGGCGGAGAGCTGGGACTTGACGACGGGGATGCCCGCGGCGGCGAGGGCGTCGAGCGCGGTGCGCGGGTCCTCGAAGGAGGTGGCGAGGTGACAGGTGTCGACGCAGACGCCGATGCGGTCGTGGCCGACCGCGGTGAGGGGGGCGATGGCGTCGCCGGTGGTCTCCACCGTGCAGCCGGGCTCGGGTTCGAGGCCGACGCGGATGGACCGGCCGGTCAGCTCGGCGAGGGCGTCGAGGCGCTGGGCGAGAGTGATCAGGGCGCCGCGGGCCTCGTCCGCGCGGGCCGTGTCGAAGGTGGTGCGCCAGGCCAGCGGCAACGTGGAGATGGTGCCCTCAGTGACGTCGTCGGGCAGCAGCTGGGCGAGGACGCGGGCCAGGGAGGTGGTGTGCTCAAGGCGTTCGGGGTCGGCCCAGTCGGGTTTGTAGACGCGGTACTTGACTTCTCCGGAGCCGAATCCTTCATACGGGAAGCCGTTGAAGGTGACCACTTCCAGTCCGCGCCGGTCGAGTTCGGTGCGCAGTCCGCGCAGGGCGGCCGGGTCGGTGACGAGGGCGTGGGCGGCGTCCTTGGCGAGCCACAGCCCGATGCCGATGCGGTCGCGGCCGAGGCGTTTGCGTACGGGTTCGCAGTGGTCGCGCAGCTGGGCGAGGACTCCGTCGAGGGTTTCGGCCGGGTGGACGTTGGTGCAGTAGGCGAGGTGGACGGTGGAGCCGTCGGGGTGGCGGAAGCGCATGGGTCACGCCCCTCCGCGCAGGATGGAGTTGCCCTCGTGGGTGGTGGCGGTGTCCACGACGTCGAGGTCGAGGCGGCCGCTGAGCCCGTAGAAAGCGACGGGGTTGCGCCACAGCACGCGGTCGACGTCGTCGTCGGTGAATCCGGCGTCGAGCATCGTGTCGCCGACCTTGCGGGTCTTGAGCCGGGTCGCTCTTGCCCCAGTCGGCGGCCGAGTTGACGAGGACGCGCTCGGGTCCGTACTCCCGCAGGATCGCGACCATCCGCTCCTCGTCCATCTTGGTGTCCGGATAGACGGAGAAGCCGAGCCAGCAGCCCGCGTCCTTGGCTTCCTTGACGGTGGTTTCGTTGAGGTGGTCGATCAGGACCCGGTCCGCGGGGAGCACGGACTCGGCGACGACGTCCAGGGTGCGGCGCAGGCCCGTGAGCTTGTCGCGGTGCGGGGTGTGCACCAGCGCGGGCAGCTCGTGGTCGGCGGCCAGCTGGAGCTGGGCCGCGAACGCGGAGTCCTCGGCGGGCGTCATCGAGTCGTAGCCGATCTCGCCGACGGCGACGACGTTGTCCTTCACCAGATAGCGCGGCAGCAGGTCGAGGACGGGGGTGCAGCGCGGGTCGTTCGCCTCTTTGGGGTTGAGCGCGATGGTGCAGTGGTGGGCGATGCCGTACTGGGCGGCGCGGAAGGGCTCCCCAGCCGAGGAGGGAGTCGAAGTAGTCGACGAAGGACGCGGCCGAGGTGCGCGGCTGACCGAGCCAGAAGGAGGGTTCGACGACGGCGCGCACGCCTACGGCGTGCATGGCCTGGTAGTCGTCGGTGGTGCGGGACGTCATGTGGATGTGCGGGTCGAAGATGCGCATCAGGACTCCTGCTCCTCGCCGGTGGGGGTCGACTGGGCCGCGACGGTGGCGGGCGCCGCCGGGGCGGGGCGGTCAGGGCGTTCTGGTGGCGCGGCCAGGGCGAGCACGCGGTGCAGATCGCCGGGGACGGCACGGCCCGCGGCGGTGCGTTCGTCCGCGTAGTCGGCGAGCATGCGGGCCAGCTCGGCGTCGGCGCGGGCGCGGTCCTCCAGGCCGGCGACGGTGTCCACGGGCACGCCGGTGAACAGGCACTTGAGGACGGCGTGCCGCCAGGCGTGCGGGGGAAGGTGGGCGGCGGCGTACGGGCCGAGGGCTGCGGCGACGAGACGGGTGTCGTTGGTGCGCAGGGCGTCCTCGACGAGCGGCAGCGCGGCGGGGCCGGACACCAGGAGCGGCAGGGCGCGCAGGATGGCGCGGCGTTCGGCGGCGGTGCCCTGGTGGTAGAGCCGGGCGAGGGTGGCTGTGTCGGCGCGGGCGGTGTGCAGCAGGAGCAGGCGGGCGGCATCCGCGTGTTCGGCTCCACAGCGGCGGCCCGCTTCGGCGAAGCGCAGCTCCCAAGGAGGTGTCCCTGGCCGCTGGTCGTCCTGGTGCGCGTCTCGGTGTGCGTCCCGATGTGTGTCCCGGTGCACGGTGGCTTCGGCGATGGCCTGGTCGAGCCAGGCGCGGGCCCCGCCGCCGAGACCGGCTTCGAGGCGGGAGCGGAGGTCGGCGACTGCGGGGGTGTCGGTCACGGGGTCCCTCCGTGGGATGAGGCCTCCGGGGCCGCGCCCGGGGTGGCGACGGGAAGGGGGCCGGAAGCGCGGAGGTGTGCCGGGTCGGCGGCGCGGTGGAGGAAGTCCAGGGACTCGGCCGCGAGTTGGGGGCCCGCGTGGGAGTGGCGGGGCAGTTCCACGACGGTCAGGCCCTGGTAGCCGGTGTCGGCGAGGGCGCGCAGGACGGGCGGGAAGTCGATCTCACCCTCGCCGAACGGCAGGTGTTCGTGGACGCCCCTGCGCATGTCCTCGATCTGGACGTGCCGCAGCCAGGGGGCGGCGGCGCGGACGCAGTCGGCGGGTGAGTCGGGTTCAAGGCACTGGCAGTGGCCGATGTCGAGAGTCAGGCCGAGGGTCTCGGGGTCACCGAGCAGACGACGGAGGTGGTGGAAGTCGGCGAGTGTGGCGAGGAGGTGTCCGGGCTCGGGTTCAACGGCCAGGGGCATGCGTGCGCCGGAGGCGGCGTCGAGGACGGGACCGAGCGCGTCAGCGAGACGGGACCAGGCCGTGGCCGTGGAGGTGCCGTCGGGCGTGGTGCCGCTGAAGCAGTGGACGGCGTGGGCGCCGAGATCCGTGGCGACCTGCACGGCACGGATGAGGAGGCGGACGCGGTCGGCGCGGCGCTGGGGATCGGGATCGAGAAGGGAGGGGCCGTGCTTGTGGCGCGGGTCGAGGATGTAGCGGGCGCCCGTCTCCACGGTGACAGCCAGCCCGAGGCGGTCCAGGCGGCGGGCCAGGCGCCGGGTGCGAGCGGCCAGATCGGGGGCGAGCGGGTCGAGGTGCATGTGGTCGAGGGTGAGGCCGACCCCGGAGTAGCCGAGGTCGGCGAGAAGGCCGAGGGCGTCGTCGAGACGCAGGTCGGTGAGGCCGTTGGTGCCGTAGCCGAAGTGAAGGCGGGCGGGGGCGCCTTGTGGCGGGCGGCCCGGCCCGACGGCGCGGTCAGTGGGGCTGGCCTGGCCTCGGGAGCCCACCGTGGGCTGTCCGCGCTGGGCGCGGGTGTCTTCCGACCGGGCGCCATGGGGGGCGGTGAGGTTGGGGTGGGCGACTTGGGCGGGGAGGCCATCAGCTGGCACGCGCGCAACCTGGGAGCCCGTGGCCAGTCCGCCCTGAGCAGAGGCGCGCGCAGGCCAGGCGCCCTCAGTGTGGGCGGCTTGGGCAGGGTTGCCATCAGACGGCGCGCTCCCAGCCCAAGAACCTGCGGCCCGTCCACTCCGGGCAGAGGCACCCTCAGACCAGACGTTCCGAGGGCGGGTAACTCGACTGAAGGTATCGCTAGTTGGCGCGCACCCAGCCCAGGGGCCTGCGGCCTGACCGATCTCAGCTGGGATGCCTTGAGTAGGGGTGTGGTGAGGGCGAGGGCCAGGCCCTTGGTCCGGGGTGTTCATGTGACGCTCACTCTCCGGGCGAAGCGGCGGGCCGCCGGGGCGAGGGCTGCCGTGAGCAGGGCGCTGCCGAGGGCGCCGGACCGCGCGGCGAGCGCGGCCTGGAGGGGGATCAGGGCGCGGATGCCGCCGCCGACGGCGCGCTGGGTCAAGGGAGGTGAGGGGTTCAGGGCGGCGTGCAGAAAGCCGCGTCCGGCCCGTGGCGAGGTAGGTGGCGGCGAGGGATGCGCGGGCGAGTTCGGCGGTGCCGAGGCCTCCCGGCGGCCACGGTGGGCGGGTGGTGCTCGGTGGGCAGGGGTTAGTCGCCGCGTCTTGGCCTGCCGGGAGCGGCTGGGACCCGTCCGCAGCCGGGTACGGGCGGGCCAGCGCGTGGGCGAGGGCGAAGGCGGTGACGAGAGCGCTCAGTGGTGCGGCGGTGGAGCCGCCTTGGGTCTCATGACGGGAAACGGAGGTGACGGCATGGGTGTGCACGGCGAGGGCAGCGGCGGCGGGCAGGGCCGAGGCGACGCGCGCCGTTCCCGAGCGGGGACTTCTTTGCCGGTGGGCGCGGGGGCCACCTCCCCGGCGCGCGCGGCCAATCGCCCCGCTCGGGGCGACGGCCGGACGCCTCCGGCCGCTGGCACCCGCGCTGCTGCTGGCACCCACGCCCACAACCGCGCCTGCGCCCGCGCCCACACTCACACCGGCACCGGCACCGGCACCGGCACCGGCACCGGCGACCCTGGCCATTCCGTCCCCACGGCTTCCCGCCACGCCGCTCCTCGCGCCCCGCGTGCCGTGGCTTCGGTGGGGAGCGGTTGCCGTTGCTGTCGCGCCGAGGAGGAGGTCGAGGCCTCGGGCCGTGGCCATGGCTGCGGGGCCCGCCGTGGTGTGCTTCAGGGCGAGGTCGTAGGCCCAGACGGTGCTCGCGAGGGCGGTGGCCACGGTGAGGGCGGGGCGGCCCGCGCGGGCGGCAAGGGCAAGGCCTGTGGCCGTCAGGGCGACGGCTGCCGTGAGGGCGGCGGCGGGGGCGATGCGGCCGGACGGGATCGGGCGGTGGGGGCGGTCCACGGCGTCCTCGTCCCGGTCGGCCCAGTCGTTGAGGGCCATGCCCGCTTCGTACAGGCAGAGCGAGGAGGTGAGGGCGAGGGCGGTGCCCCGGCCGGGGCGCAGTCCGGTCGCGGCGGCCCCGGCGAGGGCGTCGCCGGGGACCGTGAAGCCAGGGCGGGAAGGCGCAGGAGTTCGGCCCAGGCGCGCGCCTGATCCCGGGCGCCGGACGGCCGCGATCGCCCCCGGCTCTGGGGCCGTCGCCACGCGGCCCCCGGGTTCACCTTCCGCCGTACGGCTCCCTGGCTCAGGGGCAGGTGCCCACCACTCCCCTGGCCCGAGGCTCGCCGAGTCCCTCCCTCGCCGTCGGGTCTCCGCACCCGGCCCCGGCCCCGGAGCCACCGGGTGAGCCCACCACCAGAGCCGCCCGTGGACCGGCGCGCCCCACCACGCGGGCCACCATGCGCCCCACCACCGGACCCCTCGCTGATGTCAGCGCTCACGTCGGGCCTCATCTCGTCCGGTGAGCCGGGACGCGAAGGCGAGGAGGGCGGTGTGCTGGTCGGCGAGTGACGAGGAGGCGCCGGGGTCGGGGTCCTTGAAGTAGAAGGCGAGTTCGGGGCGGGGACCGGTGAGGCCCTGGCGGTGGGCGGCGGAGAGGAGGCGGGCCAGGTTCGAGGACCAGGGGGGCGGCGAGGGCGGAGTCGCAGCCCTGCCAGGTGGTCTGGAGGGTCATGCGGGTGCCGAGGAAGCCGTCGAAGGCGATGTGGTCCCAGGCGGTCTTCCAGTCGCCGAGGGCGGGCACGTCGTCGATGTGGACCTCGCCCTGGGGGACGGCGCCGAGGGTGTCGGCCAGGACGCGTTCCTTGCCCGCGTTCTTGGCGGCGGCCGCGTGCGGGTCGGCGAGGGCGGCGCCGTCACCGCCGCCGAGGAGGTTGGTGCCGGACCAGGCGCGGACGTCCAGGGCGCGCTGGGCGAACATCGGGCCGAGTACGGAGCGGAGCAGGGTCTGGCCGGTCTTGCCGTCGCGCCCGGCGTAGGGAAGGCAGCTGGAGGCGGCGAGGTCGGCGAGGGCCGGGTGGTGCAGGCCGGTCGAGGGGGTGAAGTTCGCATAAGGGCAGCCCGCGCGCAGGGCGGCAGCCGCGTAGAGGGAGCTCGCGGGCAGCCGGGTTCCGGAGGCGCCGCCGGAGCCGAGGCCCGCCCCAGAAGAGTGGCCCGCCCCGGACGCGTGGCCCACCCCTGAGGCAGGCACCGCACCGGAGGCGGGCACCACCCCCGGGGCAGGCGCCGCACCCGGGGTGACGGTGGTCCCCGGGGCAACCGCCGCCCCCGGGACGACGGCAGTCCCCGGCGGGACGGCAGCCCCCGGGGCTACGGCAGGCCCCGACGTGACGGCAGTTCCCGGGGCGACGGCGGGCCCCGGCGGAACGGCGGGCGACGGGGCGATGGCGGGCCCGGGGGTGAGGGATGGCCCCGGTTCCGTGGTGGCCACGTTCAGGACGATCGCGCGGGCGAGGCCCCGGCGGTGGATGAAGTCGAGGATCTCGGAGGTGAACGCGGTGATCAGTTCCTCGTCGGTGCGGGTGTCGCCGGGCAGGGGGCCGCCGATGCGGATCTCGGCGTCGGCGGCGGCGAGTTCGGCGCGGATGGCCGTGGGCAGTCCGTGGGGCAGTACGCCTCCGGCGGCGAGTTGCTCGGCGCGTTTGGGCAGGGGGCACTCGACGGTGTCGTGGCCGCCGAAGACGAGGGAGGACAGGGCGGGCAGCGCGGCGCGTGCGAACGGCGGGGTCTCGGTGACCATGCCGGTGGGCGGGTGGAGGCCCGCCGCCATCGCCGCGCAGCCCGCGACGGCCGTCGTCGCGACGGACCCCCGGGCCCCGATCAGCCACACCCCCGTGGGGCCCGTGGTTGCAGTACTCGACACGGCTGCCTCCTGTCGTTCAGCACGCTCGGACGGCCCTCGCGGTGCGAGGGCGGGAAGACGGTGGGCGGAGGTCCGGCGTCCTCCGCCCACCGCCGCTCAGGGGGCGCCGTCGGTGGACGGGCGCCCGGGGGCGGGCAGTTCCTTGACGCGGACGTCGCGGAGGGTGACCTGGTCGTCGGCGCCGTGGTTCTGGATGCCGACGTGGCCGTCGCGCAGGCTCCGCGCGGGGTCCGTGTTGGTGTAGTCGTTGATCAGGACGCCGTTGAGGAGGACCCGTAGGCGTTCGCCCTCGACGCGGAGCTCGTAGGTGTTCCACTCCCCCGGCGGGTTGAGCGCCTGGTCACGGGCGGCGAGGTCGGCGGACTGGAAGCCGTACACGGCGCCGGTGGTCTTCTCCGGGACGTCGGTGGCGTCGATCTGGATCTCATAGCCGTTGCTGACTGCCGACCACGGGTCGTCGGAGGGAGGGAAGCCCACGAAGATCCCGGAGTTGTCGTCCTTGTCGGGGCCGGTCATCTTCCAGTCGAGCTTGAGGGAGTAGGAGGCGAAGGAGCGGTGGGCGTACCAGAGCATGCCCATGCCGCCGACGGTGGTGAGGGTGCCGTCGTCGTTCAGGGCGAAGGAGCCGGGGCCGGCCTGTTTCCACTTGGCCAGGGAGGCGGCCGTGCCGTCGAAGAGGGGGGCGTAGCCCTGCTCGGGGCGGCAGTCGGCGTGGGCGGCGCCGATGGCGTAGCGGATGCCGCCGAGGAGGTGCTCGCGGAAGGCGGGTTCGGCGAAGGAGGCCTTGGTGTGGCCGCCGCCGGTGTAGAAGGAGCGGCCCGCGCCGCCGTCGGCGGAGCCCTGGCACCAGGCGATGGGATGGTCGCCGCCCATGGTGCCGCCGCTGTACGACGACTCGTCGAGGGAGGTGAGGACGCGGGCGCGTTCGCGGGGGTTGGTGCGGTAGTTGTACCACTCGTCGGTGCGGTCCCAGCCCGTGCCGAGGTGGGCCGTCGCCGGGTGGGCGTGGTCCTCGACCTTGATCTTCGCGGGCTGGATCGCCGGGTGGGACTGGAAGTGGGCGCCCGCGAGGCGGCCGTAGAAGGGCCAGTCGTACTCGGTGTCGGCGGCCGCGTGGACGCCGACGTAGCCGCCGCCCGCGCGGACGTAGCGCTCGAAGGCGCCCTGCTGCGTGGGGTTCAGGACGTCGCCGGTCGTGGAGAGCCAGACGACGGCGTCGTAGCGGGACAGGTTCTTCGGGGTGAAGGCCCCCGGAGCTCTCCGTCGCGTCGACGGTGAAGCCGTGGGCGGCGCCGAGTTCCCTGACGGCGGCGATGCCGTCGGGGATGGAGTCGTGGCGGAAGCCGGCGGTCTTGGAGAAGACCAGGACGCGCTCGCCGTCCTTGCCACGCCCCGGACGCTCCGTCCCGGCCGTCGAGGAGGCCGGTCCCGGCACGCAGCCGATCAGCAGGCTGGCGGCCGCCGTGGTGATGGCGAGCCGTGCTCGTGCGCGCATTTCGGTACCCCCCTCTCAGCTCGTGGTGAAGGTGAAGTCGTCGACGTCGTAGAGCGCGCCGCCGCCCTCGCCCTTGAAGACCAGATAGAGCGTCGTCGTTCCGGCGGGCGCGCCCGCGATGGCCGTGCTGACGTCCGTGAACGTCTCCCAGCCGCCGGTCGGGTCGACCTTGGCGCTGCCGAGCAGGGCCCCGTCGGCCGTGCCCGCGCGGACCTCCAGGGTGCCGCCGGAACCGGCGGAGGAGACGCGGGCGGTCAGCTTGGTGGCGTTGGACAGGACATACGGCTTGAAGGAGACCCAGTCGCCGTTGTGGATGTCGCCGACCGTCTTGCCGCCGTGCGCCGGGGGGTGGTTGATGACGTTCACGCCCTTGGAGTCGCCGTAGTGCTCGGCCTGGCGGTGCCGGGTCTGGGTGACGCTCTGGTCGTGGGTGGTCAGCGGCGGCTGGCCGTTCGCGCCCTTGTCGGTGTACTCGGCGTCGAAGACGCCGAAGATGTTCGCGTTGGGGTCGTGCTCGCTGTCGGCGGACGTCTGGAGGGCGCCCTCGCAGCCGTTGGCGGAGGTCACCGGATGGCCGTGGCTGTCGTGGCCGAGGATGTGGGTGACCTTGACCTTGGAGCAGTCGACGGTGCCGTCAGGGCTGTCTTCGGGGTCGGTGACGGTCACCTTGAACGGCACCTTGTCGCCGAAGGTGAACAGCTGCCCGTCGGCGGGGAGTTCGAGCTTCACGGTGGGCGCGGTGTTGCCGACGGTCACATGGGCGCTGGCGGTGCCGGTGCGGCCCGAGGGGTCCTTGGCGGTGACGGTCGCGGTGTACGTGCCGTTCTTGTCGTACGTGTGGCTGGGGTTCTGCTCGGTGGAGGTGGTGCCGTCGCCGAACTCCCAGCGGTACGTCAGGGCGTCGCCGTCGGCGTCCGTGCCCTTGGCGGTGAACTGGGTCCTCAGCGGGGCCTGGCCGCTGGTCACCGACGCCGAGGCCTCGACGACGGGCGAGGCGCCGCCGGTGGAGTTCTCGATGCGGTACAGGGCGGAGTTCACGTCGCCGTTGAAGTAGCCGGTGCCGTAGTCGAGGACGTACAGCGCGCCGTCCGGGCCGAACTCCATGTCCATCACCTGGGTGCCCTTCCACGGGAAGGCGTTGATGGACTTCACGGTGCCGTCCGCGCCCTGGTCGACGCGCTTGATCCAGCGGCGTCCGAACTCACCGGCGAAGTAGTTCCCGTCGTAGGCCTGCGGGAACTTCACGGGCGAGTCCAGGTTCGCGTCGTAGCGGTAGACGGGGCCGCCCATGGGCGACTCGGAGCCGGTGCCGAACTCCGGGACGGAGCCGCCGTCGTACGGGATCCACGCGGGCTGCGCGGGCGGCAGCGCGGTCAGGCCGGTGTTGTGCGGGGACTCGTTCCTCGGGGCGGCGCAGTCGAAGGCGGAGCCGGAGGCGCCGGTCGCGAAGTCGTAGTCGACGTACGCCTCGTTCTTGCCCGCGCAGTACGGCCAGCCGAAGTTGCCGGGCTTGGTCACGCGGGCGAACTCGACCTGCCCGGACGGGCCGCGCTTGGGGTCGGCGGCGCCCGCGTCGGGGCCGTAGTCGCCGACGTACACGATGCCGGTGGGCTTGTCGACGCTCATCCGGAAGGGGTTGCGGAAGCCCATGGCGTAGATCTCGGCGCGGGCCTTCTTGGTGCCCCTGGCGAAGAGGTTGCCCTGCGGTACGGAGTACGAGCCGTCGCTCCTGACCTTGATGCGGAGGATCTTGCCGCGCAGGTCGTTGGTGTTGGCGGCGGTGCGCTGGGCGTCGTACGCCGGGTTGCGGGCGGGGCGCTCGTCGATGGGGGTGAACCCGTCGGAGGCGAAGGGGTTGGAGTCGTCGCCGGTCGACAGATAGAGGTTGCCCTGCTTGTCGAAGTCGATGTCGCCGCCGACGTGACAGCAGATGCCGCGGCTCGCGGGGACGTCGAGGACCTTCTTCTCGCTGGCGCCGTCGAGCGTGCCGTCGGCCTTGAGGACGAAGCGGGAGAGGCGGTTCACGCCGTCGAACTTCTTGAAGTCGGCGGCGGTGCCGGTGTTCGGGGCGTCGCCCGCGGGGGTGTTCAGGGGCGGGGCGTAATAGAGGTAGAACGCCCTGTTCTTACGGAAGTTCGGGTCGGCGGCCACGCCCTGGAGGCCCTCTTCGTCATGGCTGTACACCGGGATCTTCCCCGCGACCTTCGTCTCGCCCGCGGCGTTGGTGAGGCGGACGGTGCCGTCGCGGGAGGATGTGCAGGACGGAGCGGTCAGGGAGCACGGCGAGCGTCATGGGCTCGCCCATCTCCGGCTCGCCCTTGGCGAGCGTGACCTGCTGGAAGTTCTCGGCGCTCGGCCTTGGGTCCGCGGCGGTCGGCTCGGGGTCCCCGGCGGCGCGGGCCGGGCCGGTGGGGGTGGCGACGGTGAGGGTGGCGGCGGCGAGGAGGGTACCGGTGAGCAGGGCCAGGGCCTTGCGGGTGCCCTCTCGGGTTCCTGGGCGCGTTCTGTGCACGGGGTCCTCCGGTGGGGGACGGTGGTGCGCGGGGGTGCGTGGCGCCCGGGGTGCGCCGTCACCCCGGGAGGGGCTATGTCCTGTACACATCAGGGACGGTAGCCATGATTGTCCGTCGCGGATAGTCCTTGTGGGTGGGTTGTGTGGGGCTTTTTCCTTGGGCGGGACAAAGTGGGGGCGGCGGCCTGGGGCCTCGCGGTGCGCCCCAGGCCCGCCCCTTCCCGAAACCGGGTGCTGCCGCCCCCGTCCCCTCGCCCAACTGCATGGGCGCTTCGCGCCTCGTCCTCAAACGCCGGACGGGCTGGATCTCCGCGCTGCGCGCTTGTCCTCAAACGCCGGACGGGCTGGAATTGCCGCGCGGGCCGAGTCGCCTAGCGCGCGAACGCCGCGTCGAAGGATGCCGTGGGGGGCTCGAAGTCGTATGTCTTCAGGCGGCGCAGTGCCTCTGGTGCGCCCTGGAGGCGGTCCATGCCCGCGTCCTCCCACTCGACCGAGACCGGGCCCTCGTACGCGATGGACCGCAGCATGCGGAAGACGTCCTCCCAGGGCACGTCGCCGTGGCCCGCCGAGACGAAGTCCCAGCCCCGGCGCGGGTCGCCCCACGGCAGGTGGGAGCCTAGGCGGCCGTTGCGGCCGTCGAGGCGGCGGCGGGCCTCCTTGCAGTCGACGTGGTAGATCCGGTCCCGGAAGTCCCAGAGGAAGCCCACCGGGTCCAGGTCCTGCCACACGAAGTGCGAGGGGTCGAAGTTGAGGCCGAAGGCGGGGCGGTGGTCGACGGCGGCGAGCGCCTGGTGCGTGGTCCAGTAGTCGTAGGCGATCTCGCTCGGGTGCACCTCGTGCGCGAAGCGGACGCCCTCGGCGTCGAACACGTCCAGGACGGGGTTCCAGCGCTCCGCGAAGTCCTCGTAGCCGCGCGCGATCATGTGTTCCGGGACGGGCGGGAACATCGCCACCAGGTGCCAGATCGCGGAGCCGGTGAAGCCGACGACCGTGTCCACGCCGAAGGCCGCGGCGGCGCGCGCCGTGTCGGCCATCTCGGCGGCGGCCCGGCGGCGCACGCCCTCCGCGTCGCCGTCGCCCCAGATGCGGGCGGGCAGGATCGCCTGGTGGCGCTCGTCGATGAGGGCGTCGCACACCGCCTGGCCGACCAGGTGGTTGGAGATGGCCCAGCACTTCAGGCCGTACTTGTCGAGCAGCGCGTGGCGGCCGTCGACGTACGCGGGGTCGGCGAGCGCCTTGTCGACCTCGAAGTGGTCGCCCCAGCAGGCGAGTTCCAGGCCGTCGTAGCCGAAGTCGCGGGCCAGCGAGCAGACCTCTTCGAGCGGCAGGTCCGCCCACTGGCCGGTGAAGAGCGTGAACGAGCGGGGCATGTACGGGCCTCCTCGGCGGATGAAACTCGGGGGGAAGGGAGGTACGGCAGGAGCGGTGCGGGCCGTCAGTGGGGGCGCTGCGCTAGGGGGCCACCGGCGTGTACACGGAGTTCTTCTCCGCGCTCTCCTCCACGGCCGCCAGCACCCGTTGCACCGCGAGCCCGTCGGCGAAGGACGGCTCGGCGGGGGTGCCCGTGGCGATGGCGTGGAGCAGGTCGCGGGCCTGGTGCGCGAAGGTGTGCTCGTAGCCGAGGGCGTGGCCGGGCGGCCACCACGCCTCCAGGTAGGGGTGGTCCGGCTCGGTGACGAGGATGCGGCGGAAGCCGGACGACGCGGCGGGTTCGGTGTGGTCGTGGAAGTCGAGTTCGTTGAGGCGTTCCAGGTCGAACGCCAACGACCCGGCGGAGCCGTTGAGTTCGACGCGGAGCGCGTTCTTGCGGCCCGCCGCGAAGCGGGTGGCCTCGAAGGTGGCGAGGGCCCCGGAGGGGAAGCGGGCGGTGAAGACGGCCGCGTCGTCGACGGTGACCTGGCCGACGCCGGGCGCGCCGTGACCGCCTGTCGCGCCGCCGCCCGCCACGCCGAGGCCTCCCGTCGCACCGACACCGCCCGCCACGCCGAGACCTCCGGTGGCGCCCGTACCCGTACCCCGCACCGCGCCCGCACCCGCACCCGCACCCGCACCCGCTTCCAACGGCCGCTCCCGCACGAACGTCTCCGTCAGCGCGGACACCCCCGCGACGGTCTCGCCCGTCAGGTACTGCGCCAGGTCCACGATGTGCGCGCCGAGGTCGCCGAGCGCCCCCGAGCCCGCCCGGTCCTTGCGCAGCCGCCACGTCAGCGGGAAGCCGGGGTCGACGAGCCAGTCCTGGAGGTAGGCGAGGCGCACGTGGCGCAGCGCGCCGAGCCGCCCCTCGGCGACGAAGCGGCGGGCGAGCGCGAGCGCGGGCACCCGGCGGTAGTTGAAGCCGACCATCGCCACCTGCCCCCGGGCGCGGGCCCGGACGGCTGCGGCCGCCATCGCCTCCGCCTCGGCGACGGTGTTGGCCAGCGGCTTCTCGCACAGCACGTGCTTGCCCGCGTCGAGCGCGGCGACGGCGATCTCCGCGTGGCTGTCGCCGGGCGTGCAGATGTCGACGAGGTCGACATCGTCCCGGGTGATGAGCGCGCGCCAGTCGGTCTCGGCGGCGGCCCAGCCGAGCCGGTCGGCGGCGGCCCGCACGGCGGCGCCGTCGCGGCCGCAGACGGCCGCGAGGGCCGGGGCGAGCGGCAGGTCGAAGACTCGTCCGACGGTGCGCCACCCCTGGGAGTGGGCGGCGCCCATGAACGCGTATCCGACCATGCCCACGCCCAGGCGCCGTGCCCTGCCCGCGCCCGGGCGCCGTTCCCCGCCCCCGCCCAGGCGTCGCTGCCCGGCGTCGTGCTCCGTCTCACTCATGAGGTCACTCCTCCTGGTCGACGCGCCCCTCAAGGCGACGCGTCCTTCTGGTCAACGCGTCCCTCAGGTCAAGACGCCCTCGTGATCGACGCGTCCTTCGCGAAACGTCCGTGCTCCGCCCCCGTACGCACGGCCGGTGGACCCGTCACTTGAAGCCGGTGGACATGTACTGGTCGACGTTGTCCTTGTCGACGACGGCCGAGTAGAGCGTGAGGGACGCCGGGATCTCGTACTCGGCCATGCCCCGGATGCCCTTGCCCTGGCCGAGGGCGCGCGCGAGGTCGATCGCGGACGCGGCCATCGTCGGCGGATACAGGACGGTGGCCTTGAGGACGCCCCGGTCGGCCTTGATCTCCTGGAAGGCGGAGAGCGCGCCCGCGCCCCCGACCATCAGGAAGTCGTCGCGGCCCGCCTGCTTGATGGCGCGCAGGGCGCCGACGCCCTGGTCGTCGTCGTGGTTCCACAGCGCGTCGAAGTCCTGCTGCGCCTGGAGCAGCTGCGACATCTTCGCCTGCCCGGACTCGACGGTGAACTCGGCGGCCTGCCGGGCGACCTTCTCGATGTTGGGGTAGTTCTTCAGGGCGTCGTCGAAGCCGTTCGTGCGCTGCTTGGTGAGCTCCAGGTTGTCGAGCCCGGCGAGCTCCACGACCTTGGCGTTCTTCGTGTCCTTGAGCTTCTCGCCGATGTAGTGCCCGGCGCTCAGGCCCATGCCGTAGTTGTCGCCGCCGATCCAGCAGCGGTAGGCCTGCGCGGAGGCGAAGATCCGGTCGAGGTTGACGACGGGGATGCCCGCCTTCATGGCCTTCAGGCCGACCCGGGTGAGGGCCTTGCCGTCGGCGGGCAGGATGACGAGGACGTCGACCTTCTTGTTGATGAGGGTCTCGACCTGGCCGATCTGGGCGGCGGTGTCGTTGGAGCCCTCGGTGGCCTCCAGGGTGACGTCCTGGTACTTCTCGGCCCGCTGCCTGGCGTTGTCGTTGATGGCGTTCAGCCAGCCGTGGTCGGCCTGGGGGCCCGCGAAGCCGATGGTGACCTCCTTGCCGGGCTTGTCGTCGGCGGGCTTGTTGTTCGCCTGGGAGTCGTTGGCGCTGTCATCGTCCTTGGACTCGTTGCTGGTGCAGCCGGTCAGGACGGCACCGGCGGACACGGCGGCCGCCCCGAAGAGCAGTCCTCTGCGGCTCGTGCGGTGTGACATGGCGGTGACCCCTTCACGTGGTGGCCGTTCGGCGCTGCACCAGGACGGCGGCGACGATGATCGCCCCCTTGGCGATCTGCTGGACGGCGGTCTCCAGGTTGTTGAGCGCGAAGATGTTGGTGATCGTGGTGAAGATCAGGACGCCGAGCACGGAGCCGGTGATGGTGCCGCGCCCGCCGCTGAGCAGGGTGCCGCCGATGATCGCGGCGGCGATGGCGTCGAGTTCGTACAGGTTGCCGTTGGTGTTCTGTCCTGAGCCGGACAGGATGATCAGCAGGAAGGCCGCGATGCCGCAGCACAGGCCGGACAGCAGATACAGGTAGAGCCGCTGCCTGCGCACGTCGATGCCCGCGAGGCGCGCGGCCTCGGCGTTGCCGCCGACGGCGACCGAGCGGCGCCCGAAGGTGGTGCGGTTCAGCAGGAGCCAGCCGACGGCCGTCACGGCCGCGAAGACGATCACCAGGGGTGGTACGCCGAGGACGTACGCGTCCCGCTCGCCCAGCTTCAGCACGCCGTCGACGGTGACCATCTGGGTCTTGCCGTCGGTGATCTCCAGGGCGAGGCCGCGGCCCGAGGCCAGCATGGCGAGCGTCGCGATGAACGGGACCATGCCGCCGTACGCGATCAGCAGCCCGTTGACGAGGCCGCAGCCGAGGCCCACGACGACGGCCGTGAACAGGATGCCCGCGAAGCCGTACTCCTGGGTGGCGACCGTGGTCGCCCACACGGAGGCGAGGGCGACGATGGCGCCGACGGACAGGTCGATGCCGCCGGAGATGATGACGAAGGTCATGCCGACGGTGACGACGCCGATGACGGACGCCTGGGTGAGGATCAGCTGGACGTTGTCGGTGTCGAGGAACGAGTCGGGCTGGGTGACGCCGCCGATCGCGATGAGGGCGGCGAGGACGCCGAGCAGCGACACGGTCCGCAGGTCGGCGCGGGCGGCCAGGGCCCGCAGGGGTCCTGGCGTGCCGTCCGTCGGCGGGCTCTTCTCGGTGACAGGCCGGGCGGGCGATGCGGGCTGCGTCATGACGCCGGGCTTCCTTCCGTGGGGACGGTGTCCTGCGGTGCGGCGGGCGCGCCCGAGGCGAGGACGAGGTCGAGCACGCGGTGCTCGTCGAGCTCGCGCGCGGGCGCCGTGTGCACGACGTGGCCCTCGCGGAGCACCAGGACGCGGTCGGCGAGGCCGAGGACTTCGGGCACCTCGCTGGAGACGAGCAGCACGGCGAGGCCCTCGTCGGCGAGGCGGCGCACCACGGCGTACAGCTCGGCGCGGGCGCCGACGTCGACGCCGCGCGTGGGCTCGTCGAGCAGCAGCACGCGGCAGCCGCGCAGCAGCCAGCGGGCGAGCACGGCCTTCTGCTGGTTGCCACCGGACAGCGTCCGTACGGGAACTGACGGATCGCCAGGCCGCAGGGAGAGCTCCTGGGTGGCGGCCCGCGCGGCCTCGCGCTCCTTCGCGCGGTCCAGCCAGCCGCCGCGCGAGAAGCGGGACAGCGTCGACACCGAGACGTTGCGCGTGACGGACTCCAGCATCAGCAGGGCCTGCGCCTTGCGCTCTTCGGGGGCGAGGCCGAGTCCGGCGCGCACGGCGGCGCGGACGCTGCCGGGGCGCAGCCGTGCTCCGCCCACGCTGACGTGTCCCGCGGTCGGCTTGCGCGCGCCGTAGATGGTCTCCAGGATCTCGGAGCGCCCGGAGCCGACGAGGCCCGCGAGCCCGACGATCTCACCGGGGCGCAGATCCAGGTCGAAGGGCGCGAACTCGCCGTCGCGGGCGAGCCCGCGGACGACGAGCACGGGTTCCACGGGGGCCGCGTCCACCTGCCCTTGCCGGCCCACCTGGTGGCCTTTCCGCTCCGGACCGCGCCGAGGGAAGACGTACTCGGCTTCGCGCCCCGTCATCAGGGCGATGACCTCGCGGGTCGGGGTGTCCTTCGCGGGCAGGCCGACGGCGACGGCACGGCCGTCCTTGAGGACGGTGACGCGGTCGCCGATGCGGCGGATCTCCTCCAGGCGGTGGGAGATGTAGACGACGGCGACTCCGGCGGCCGTGAGGTCGCCGACGATGCGGAAGAGGTTGTCGACCTCGTCCGGGTCGAGGGCGGCGGACGGCTCGTCCATGACGATGAGGCGTACGTCGTGGGAGAGCGCCCGCGCCATCGACACGATCTGCCTGTGGGCGGCGGACAGTTCGCCGACGAGCCGCCCCGGGTCGATCTCCGGATGCCCGAGCCGCTTGAGCAGCACGCTGGTCGACTCGCGCGCGGCACGCCCTTTGACCAGGAACCCGGCCGTGGTCGGCTCGTGCCCGAGGTGGACGTTCTCGGCGACGGACAGCCCCTCCACCAGGTCGAGTTCCTGGTAGATGGTGGCGATGCCGCGCCGCATCGCGGAGATCGGCGAGCGCAGCGTGATCCGCTCGCCGCGCCATGCGACGGTGCCGCCGTCGGGCTGGTGGGCGCCCGCGAGGACCTTGATGAGCGTGGACTTGCCCGCGCCGTTCTGGCCGAGCAGGCAGTGCACTTCACCGGCCTGTACGTGCAGGTCGACGCCGTCGAGCGCCCGGACGCCGGGGAAGGACTTGGTGATGCCGGACATGCTGAGCAACGGTTCTTCTGGTGCCATGGCGGTTCCCCTCGGCGGACGTGCGGGCCGGTGTCAGGGCAGGGCAAACAGGGCAGAGCAGGGCTGAGCAGCGCGCCGTACTGGTGGTCCGTGGCGGAGGCGACGGGGTGCGGGTGCGGTTACGCGGGCGAGAACAGGTGGTCGCTGATGAGCCGGGCGCCGCCGATGACCCCGGCGGTCGGGCCCAGTTCGCCGAGGACGATGGGGAGGTTGCCGGTCGCCAGCGGCAGGGACTGGCGGTAGACCTGGGTGCGGATCGCGGCGAGCAGGGTGTGGCCGAGGCCCGTGACGCCGCCGCCGATCACCACGAGGCCCGGGTTGAAGAAGCTGACGAGACCGGCGATGACCTGCCCGGTGCGGTTGCCGCCCGCCCGGATCAGATCGAGCGCGGTGGCGTCCCCCGCGGCGGCCGCGGCGGCGACGTCGACGGCCGTGAGGGCGCCCGCGGCCTCGAAGCGGGTGGCGAGCTCGGGCGAGCGGCCCAGGTGCGCGGCCTCCCGCGCGTCGCGGGCGAGGGCCGCGCCGCTGAAGTAGGCCTCCAGGCATCCCTTGTTGCCGCAGGCGCAGGGGCGGCCTTCGGGCTCCACCTGGATGTGGCCGATGTCGCCCGCGCTGCCGGTGGTCCCTCGGTACACCTCGCCGCCGACGACGATGCCGCAGCCGATGCCGGTGCCGATCTTGACGCAGAGGAAGTCGCCCACGGAGCGGGCCACGCCCGCGTGCTGCTCCCCCATCGCCATCAGGTTCACGTCGTTGTCGACCATGACGGGGCAGCCGAGTTCCTGGCTGAGGGCCTCCCGTACGGGAAAGCCGTCCCAGCCGGGCATGATCGGCGGGGCGACGGGGACGCCCTCGGGGAAGCGGACCGGGCCGGGGACGCCGATGCCCGCCCCGTCGAACCCCTCCGCGAGCCCCGATGTCCGCAACTTGGCGGCCATGGCGAGGACTTGCTCGAAGACCGCGACCGGCCCCTCGCGGACGTCCATGGGCTGGTTGATGTGCCCCAGGACCTCCAGCTCGGCGTTGGTGACGGCGACGTCGACCGAGGTGGCGCCGATGTCCACGCCGAGGAAGCGGAGGTTCGGGGCGAGGCGGATGTTGTGGGAGCGGCGGCCGCCGCGGGAGGCGGCGAGGCCGTCGGCGACCACGAGTCCGGTCTCCAGGAGGCGGTCCACCTCCACGGCCAGCTTGGACCGTGACAGGTCGACCTGGTCGCCCAGCTGGGCACGGGAGTTGGGGCCGCCGTCACGCAGCAGGCGCAGGAGCCGCGCCTGGTGCGCGTTGGCGGGTCGAGCCGTCATGCGTCTCACGCGCCCCTCCCGCCTCGTCGGCCTTGCCCTTCGAAGTCCCTCGAAGTCCCTCGAAGTGCCTCGAAGTCCTGCGTACGTGTTGGGCTTTCGAGGGGAACGTAGCAGCGGGTGCCGGGAGTGGGAAGAACTTGCGCGTGGTTTGCCTATAACTTTCGCCACCCACAGGACAAAGGGAGGCGGTAGACGGGAAATTGAGCCCGTCCGGCGTGTGCGGACGAGGCGCGGAGCGCTGATGGGAGGCGGGAGGGCGGGAGCAGAGGGTGCCCGACCCGGCCGGGGGGGGCAGGGAGGCGGGAGGTCAGGGGGCCGCACGGTTGTGGTAGGTGCGGCGCGTGTGCTCCGTGTGGGCCCGCATCACCGCCGTGGCCCCCGCCTCGTCCCCCGACGAGATGGCGGCGATCAGCTCCCGGTGCTCCTGCCAGGACTGGCGCCCGCGCTGCCGGGCCACCGGCGTGTAGTACCAGCGCACCCGCCGGTCCACCCGCCCCGCGAGCTCCGCGAGGACCACGTTGCCCGCGAGTTCCATGACCTTGGCGTGGAAGGCGGCGTTCGCGGCGACGACGCGGTCCACGTCCCCGGCGTCGACCGCCGACTCCCCTTCCGCGCACAGCTCTTCGAGCGCGCCGACTCCGGCGGCGTCGGCGCGCGCCGCGGCGAGGCGGGCCGCCTCCGCCTCCAGGAGGGTGCGGACGGTGAGCAGTTGGTCCGCCTCCTCCTCCGTCGGCTCGTGCACGAAGGCGCCCTGCGCGGGCCGCAGGTCCACCCAGCCCTCGGTGTTGAGCCGCTGCAGCGCCTCGCGCACGGGCTGCCGGGACACCCCGAGGTGCCCGGCGAGCTCGCTCTCGACGAGGTGCTGGCCCGGCTGGAGGGCGCGCGTGGTGATGAGTTCGAGCAGCGCCTCGTACACTCGCTCGCGCAGCGGTCCTGGCCGCTCCAGCCTGGGCACGGTCCCTTGCGGCAGTCCTGCGGACAACATGCGGGTCCCCCTCCTGCGCCACCTGAGCATTGGCTTTTGTCTACAGTTTACCGAGCACCAGGGTCAGCACCAGGGGGAGTTGGCGCCACCGGGGCGAGACGGCGCGGCCAAGGGCGGGCCGTACGCCGTCACGGACAGCGCACGACCTGCCCCGCGTACGACAGGTTCCCGCCGAAGCCGAACAGGAGCACCGGGTCGCCGGTGCTGATCTCGCCGCGTTCCACCAGCTTGGACAGCGCGAGCGGCACGGACGCGGCCGAGGTGTTGCCGGACTCGACCACGTCGCGGGCGACGACGGCGTTCACGGCGCCGATGCGCTCGGCGAGGGGTTCGACGATGCGCAGGTTGGCCTGGTGCAGGACGACCGCCTTGAGGTCGGCGGGCGTGAGCCCGGCCCGCTCGCAGACGGCGCGGGCCAGCGGCGGCAGCCGCGTGGTGGCCCAGCGGTAGACGCTCTGCCCCTCCTGCGCGAACCGCGCGGGCTGCCCCTCGATGCGCACCGCGTGCCCCATCTCCGGCACCGACCCCCACAGCACGGGAGAGATCCCGGGCTCCTCGTCGGGCCCGCACGCCTCCACGACGGCCGCGCCCGCCCCGTCGCCGACCAGGACGCACGTGGTGCGGTCCGTCCAGTCGGTGACCGCGGACATCTTGTCGGCGCCGATGACGACCGCCCGGCGGGCGGCCCCGGCCCGCACGGCGTGGTCGGCGGTGGCGAGGGCGTGCGTGAAGCCCGCGCAGACGACGTTGACGTCCAGGGCGGCGGGCGAGGGCAGGCCGAGGCGGGCGGCGACCCGGGCGGCCATGTTCGGGGAGCGGTCGACGGCCGTGGAGGTGGCGACGACGACCAGGTCCACGGTCGCGGGCGACCGGCCCGCCGCCGCGAGCGCCTTGGCGGCGGCGTGCGCGGCGAGCTCGTCGACGGGTTCCTCGGGGCCCGCGATGTGACGGGTGCGGATGCCCACCCGGGAGGTGATCCACTCGTCGCTGGTGTCGACCATGCCGGCCAGGTCGTCGTTGGTCATTACCCTGGCGGGCTGGTAGTGGCCGACGGCGGCGATGCGTGAGCCGGGCATATGGGCGGTCCCCTCGTGGTGCCGGATGTACGGGACCGTCCAGTCTGCTTAGCGACTCACGGGTACGAGGTGAGGTAATGCAACAGGATTGGGACCGCTCGTTTGGATGCTTCTCATCATCGCGTCACCCGGTGAAGAGCTGTGTGGCCTTGTGTACGAGTTCGTACACGCCGTATGCCAGCGGCACGGTCACCCACAGCCAGGCACCGAGGATCAGCGCGCGGCGGCGCGGGACCGGCGCGGCGGCGGGGTCAGGTGGCGGCGGGCTCTGCGGCGCCGTCATCGGCGGCCTCCTTCGGAGCGGGGACGTGGTGGCGGGGGTGGACGGGACGTACCAGCTCGTTGGCGACGAAGCCGACCGCGAGCAGACCGATCATGATTGACAGTGAGGCGCCGTAGAGATCGGCGCCCTCCTTGCCCGCCTCCTCCTGGCGGTCGGCCACCCAGTTGACGATCAGGGGCCCCAGGACTCCGGCCAGGGACCAGGCGGTGAGCAGCCTGCCGTGGATGGCGCCGACCTGGTAGGCGCCGAAGAGGTCCTTCAGATACGCGGGGATCGTCGCGAAGCCGCCGCCGTAGAAGGACAGGATGACCAGGGCGCAGACCACGAACAGGGGCTTGGACTCGGCGCCGAAGCGGGCGATCAGCAGGTACATGACCGCGCCCGCGCCCAGGTACAGGCGGTAGACGTTCTTGCGGCCGAGTCGGTCGGAGGCGGACGACCAGCCGATGCGGCCCGCCATGTTCGCGGCGGACAGCAGGGCCACGAAGCCCGCGGCGGCGGAGGCGGAGACCGGCGCCGAGGAGTCGGCGAAGAAGTCGCCGATCATCGGCGCGGCCTTCTCCAGGATGCCGATCCCGGCGGTCACGTTCATGCACAGGACGACCCACAGGCACCAGAACTGCGGGGTGCGGATCGCCTGCCTCGCCGAGACCCGCGGTCCTGCCGGGGCGGTGGAGCCGCCCGGGGCCCCCGCCCCGGGCCCCGGGGACGCCCTCGGCACCCGTACGAGAAGCACCCCAAGGATCATGAACACTGCGTACGACAGACCGTGCGCCAGGAACGCCAGGGCGATGCCGCCGCTGTCCCTGCCGAACGCGTCCAGCATCTGGGCGCTCCACGGCGAGGCGATCAGCGCGCCGCCGCCGAAGCCCATGATCGCGATGCCGGTGGCCATGCCGGGCCGGTCGGGGAACCACTTGATCAGGGTGGACACCGGGGAGATGTAGCCGATGCCGAGCCCGATGCCGCCGACGCAGCCGTATCCGAAGACGATCAGCCAGTACTGACGGGTCGCGGCGCCCAGCGCGGCGAGCAGGAAGCCCGACGAGAAGCAGACGAGGGCGACGGACATGGCCCAGCGCGGGCCGTTGCGCTCCACGAACGTGCCGCCGAGCGCGGCGGACAGGCCGAGCATGACGATGCCGAGCTGGAACGGCAGCGCGCTCTGGGTGCCACTGAGGTCGAGCGCGGACTCCAGGGGCGGTTTGAAGACGCTCCAGGCGTAGGCCTGGCCGATGGAGAGGTGCACCGACAGGGCGGCGGGCGGCACGAGCCAGCGGCTCCAGCCGGGGGGTGCGACGGGGGGCCTCATGATCCCGAACGGTAGGAACCCAGGGGGGTGTTGGGAAGGGGGCGGGCGGCGATTCGTCGACGGTATGCGATGTACCGAAGGGGTACGTGACGGTCCGGCGCGTACTGCGGAGTCGGCCGCGAGCCGACGCTGCACGTGCAGGACAATGAGATCGTGAAGGTCACCTCGCCGCACGAAAGGCCGGTGACCCACGGCAACCTCCGCGTCAAGGGCCGCTTCGGCCACCAGCACGTACAGAACCGGGACTGATCGACATGGGACGAGTCACGGAGCGCCGCCGCGTCCTCCGCATCCGCGACGGCGCGGTCAGCGAGCGGCCCGACACGCTCGTCGCCGAGGAGCCGCTGGAGATCCGCCTGAACGGCAAGCCGCTCGCGATCACCATGCGCACGCCGGGCGACGACTTCGCGCTCGCGGCGGGCTTCCTCGTCAGCGAGGGCGTCCTCGGCGCCGCGGACGAGCTGCGGAACATCGTGTACTGCGCGGGCGCGACCGAGGACGGCTCGAACACGTACAACGTGGTCGACGTGACGACCGCCCCGGACGTCGTCCTGCCGGACATCACCCTGGAGCGCAACGTCTACACGACGTCGTCGTGCGGCCTGTGCGGCAAGGCCAGCCTGGACGCGGTCCGTACGACGGCCCGCTGGCCCATCGACGACGGCGGCGAGGCGCTGCGCCTCACGCCGGAGCTGCTCGCCGCCCTGCCCGACCGGCTGCGCGCCGCCCAGCGCGTCTTCGACCGGACCGGCGGGCTGCACGCGGCCGCGCTGTTCACCGAGGACGGCGAACTGCTCGACGTGCGCGAGGACGTCGGGCGGCACAACGCCGTGGACAAGCTGGTCGGGCGGGCCCTGCAGAGCGGTCGGCTGCCGCTCGCGCGCACCGTCCTGCTCGTGTCCGGGCGGGCCTCCTTCGAGCTGGCCCAGAAGGCCGTGATGGCGGGCGTCCCGGTGCTCGCCGCGGTCTCCGCGCCGTCGTCGCTCGCCGTCGACCTGGCCGCCGAGACGGGGCTGACCCTTGTGGGCTTCCTGCGCGGCACCTCCATGAACGTGTACGCGGGCGAGCACCGGATGGCCCTGGGGACCGCGGCCGACCCGGGGTGACCGGTGCGGGGCCGCGCGGCGCGGTGGTCTGGGTGTGCCTGGCTCAGGCCGTCGTCATCACTCGGGTCAGCATGTCGATGAATCGGTCCCGCTCCTCGGGGGTCAGCGGGGCCAGGAGTTCCGCGTTCGCCCGGTGCGCCGCCTGAGTGCAGCGGTCGAGGAGGAGGCGGCCCTCGGGGGTGATCGTGACCGCGTTCTTGCGGCGGTCGCGGGGGTCGGGGGTGCGCTCGATCAGGGCCGCGTCCTGGAGGCCGTTGAGGACGCCGACCATGTCCTTGGGGTCGAGCGACACGCTGCGGCCCAGCTCCGCCTGGGCGACGGGGCCGAGGTCGGCGACGGCCGAGAGCACCACGTGGTGCCACATCCTCATGCCCTCGGCGGCCAGCGCGTCGGCGACCAGGGCGCGGCCCCGGGCGGCGGCGCGGCCGAGCAGCCAGCTGGGAAGCGTGCGGATGGCGGAGGGGGCGGGCGGGGTCTCGGGCATGGCGGAAGCCTAGCGAAGAATCATTGGACTTCCCAACGAAAGCACGGCTATCGTTGGGATCACCAATGGTTCTGCGTCAGGAGGTACGCATGCGTCGCGTTCGGTACGAGCACAGCGGCGGGCCCGAAGTCCTGCGGCTCGAAGAGGTCCCGGTGCCCGCGCCCGGCCCCGGTGAGCTGCTCGTGCGGGTCGAGGCCATCGGCGTGACCCTGCCGGTCGTGCGCAAGGTGCGCGAGTCCCGCGAGCCGATCGCGCTCGGCGGCGAGGTCGCGGGCGAGGTGGCCGCGCTCGGCCCGGGCGTCACCGGCTTCGCGCTCGGCGACCGCGTCACCGGCCTGACCTTCGGGCACGGCTACGCGGACTACGCGCCGCTGCTGGCCCAGATGGCCTCCCCGGTGCCGGACGGCGCGAGCGCGGCCGACGCCGTGGCCCTGGTCCGCAGCGGCCTGGTCGCCCTCGGGGCGCTCGAAGCCGCCCGACCCGCGCCCGGCGAGGCCGCGCTGATCACGGCGGCGGCGAGCGGCGTCGGCCAGCTGGCGGTGCGCCTCGCCGCGCTCCGGGGCGCCGGGCGCGTCGTGGGCGCCGTGTCGGACGCCGCCAAGGCGGACTTCGTGCGCGCGCGGGGCGCGGACGAGGTGGTCACCTACGGCGCGGAGAGCTGGGGCGAACCCGCCGACTACTGCCTGGACGCGGTGGGCGGCGACCTGCTCGCCCCGGCCCTGGCCGCCCTCGCCCCGCACGGCCGCCTGGTGGCGTACAGCTCGGGCGGCGGCACCGTCAGCGCGTACGACCTGCTGGTCGGCGCCAAATCGGTGACGGGATTTCAGATGGCCCTGGTCGCGCGGGAGCGTCCCGACACCTACGAGGCGTGGCGCAAGGAGCTGTGGCGGCTGTTCGAGACGGGCGAGCTGCGGCCCGCCGTGCACGCCCGCTACCCCTTGGCGGAGGCGGCCAAGGCCCACGAGGTCATCGAGTCCCGCGCCAACCTGGGCAAGGTCATTCTCACCCCTTAGGGGGGTTGATTCCGGACCCGCTCGCCCGTATGGCTTCAGCTTCGCGCACAGTTCTTGTGCGTCCCCAGTGGCCCAAGTAGCGTCGGCGCCCCGCACCTTGGACATGGGATGTCCATATGTCCGGTCGATACGAAGGGCCCCTCGCATGCCGTCGAGACCTCGTGCGCGCCACAGACCGACCCGGCTCAGCCCTTTCCTCCCCCGCCGCCCCTTCCCGCACACGCGCTCCCGTACGACGCGGCGCACCCTCGCCGCGCTGACCACCGCCGCCCTCGCCGCCCTGGCCCTGCCGCCCGCCCTGAGCGGCTCCGCCACGGCGGCGGACAGCGCGGCGGCACCCTTCGACCAGCAGGTCCTCTTCAAGGCTCCCCAGGATCCCGGCTACACGTGCTTCCGTATACCCGCCATCGTGAAGACGGCGAAGGGAACGCTGCTCGCCTTCGCCGAGGGACGCGTCAACGACTGCAGCGACGCGGGGGACATCGACCTGGTCCTCAAGCGGTCCCACGACGGCGGCCGCACCTGGGGCCCGATGAAGGTCATCAACAAGGGCGGGGGCGACACCCACGGCAACCCGACCCCGATCGTCGACCGCGAGACCGGCCGCATCCTCCTCGCGGAGACGTACAACACGGGCCGCACGGACGGCAAGAACTGCGACGTGCCCTGCGACCGCACCCCCCACATGCAGTACAGCGACGACGACGGGGAGACCTGGTCGACGCCGCGCGACCTCAGCGCCGAGATCCTGCCCGCGCACTGGAACTCCTGGTACGCGACCGGGCCCGTGCACGGCATCCAGCTGAGCCGCGGCCGCCACAAGGGCCGCCTCGTCTTCGCCGTGAACGCCGAGACGTTCCGCGGCGGCCGGGTCACCGAGAACCACGCCGCGCTCGTCGTCAGCGACGACGGCGGCGACCACTGGCGCATCGGCGCCACCGACTCCTACCCCGTCGACGCCGCGGACGGCACGTTCCGGCAGAAGCCGTCCGAGATGACCGTCACCGAGCGGCACGACGGCTCGGTCTACGTCAGCGGCCGCGAACAGGACGGCACCGACCTCGGCCACCGCGACCACACCGTCAGCTACGACGGCGGCGACAGCTTCGTCGCGCCGTTCCGCGCCATCCCCGACCTGTACTGCCCGCAGGTGCAGGGCTCGACGCTGCGGTTCGGCGAGCGGCTGCTGCTTGCCTGCCCCGGCGACCCCGACCGGCGCCGGACCATGACCATCCGCTCCTCCTACGACGGCGGCCGCACCTGGGACAGCTTCGACCGGAGCACGGTCGTCACCCACGACTGGTCCGGCTACTCGGACATGGTGCTCGCCGACAGCGAGCACGTGGGCCTGATGTACGAGGGCGGTCCCGTCGACGCCCGCGACGAGATCCGCTTCGCGCGCTTCACCGAGGACTGGCTGCGGCCCCGGCGCGGCCCCGACCCGAGGACCAGCGACTGGGCGCCGGGCGCGCGCTCCGCCGCCGTCCTCGGTGACGCCGCACCGACCGACGGCGTCACCGGCGGCGCGCTCGCCTTCGACGGCACGGACGACGCCGTGCGGCTGCCGTTCCGGGACCGCCTGCCGCTGGGCGCCCGGGACTTCACCGCCTCCCTGTGGTTCCGCTACACCGCCACCAGCGGCGAGCAGCCACTGCTGTGGATGGGCGGCGTGGGCACCACCCAGCCCCAGGTGTGGCTGCGCGCCGAGCCCCTCAACAACCGCGTCACCGGCCTGATCACCACCCGCGACGGCGGCGCCCCGCCCCGCTCGGCGTCCCTGAGCGCCCCCGGCGCCCACAACGACGGCGAGTGGCACCACGTCGTCCTTCGCCGGGGCGGCGGCCAGCTCACGCTGTTCCTCGACGGCACCGAGCTGACCAGGCAGGACGTTCCGGGCACGGTGAGCCGCAACGCGCCGTTCGGGGTGCATGTGGGGCAGCGCATGGACAGCAGGGCCCACTTCAGCGGCGCCATCGACGACGTACGGGTCTACCGGCGGGCCCTCAGCGACGAGGAGGTCGCCCGCGTCGGACAGGGCCACCGCACCCGCGGCGCTGTGACACACGACACCGTCGTCTGGCTCCCCATGGACCGCGTGCGCCCGAGGAACTAGCGTCCCGGGCGTGTCCCAAGCCACACGCCCGCACCCCGGCCCGCAGACGGCCAAGCGGCGGGGCGGCCACAGCTCACCCGTGCTGTGGCTCGCCCCGCTGCTCGTCCTCGCCTGCGCGGCCGTGCTCCTGACGGCCCTTCCGGACGACGAGGACGACCGGAAGGGCCCGGCGGCGTGCACGGCCCGTACCGTCGGCGACTGGCGGCCCGAGCCCGGCCTGACGAACGCGTTCGCGGCGTACGGCGACGACGGCGCCCGCGACGACGACTGGAGCGGCGGCGACGGCACCCACTCGGTGCGGCTGCCCGACGGGCGCGTCCTGTGGCTGTTCTCCGACACCTTCCTCGGCCGGGTGCACCCGCCGCCCAACCAGCGGGGCCAGCCCCACAAGTGGCGCGACGGCGGCGCCCCGATGGTGCGCAACTCCGCCGTGGTGACCTCCCGCTCGGGCGCCCTGGAGCGGACCCTGCCCACCCCCCTGTTCGCCGACCCCGCGCCCGGCCAGTGGCGCTGGCCGGTCGCGGCGAAGGTGGAGCCGCGCGAGCCCGGCGGCGACGAGGACGTCCTGCGCGTGCTGCTGTGGACCCGTGCGACGGGCCCCGCGCCGTGGATCTTCGGGGTGCCCGCCGCCACCGAGGTCGCCACGCTCACGCTTCCCGACCTCGCCCTCGAAGGCATCAACCAGATCCAGGACCAGCGCGGCGTCGCTGACCCCGAGCGGCGGGTGCTCTACGGCACGACGACCGTCGACGACGGCGACTGGACGTACGTCTTCGGCGGCAACGACGCCCAGACCGCGTCCCGCCCCTCCTCCTACGCCTACGTCGCCCGCGTCCCGCACGGCGGCCTCGCCAACCCCGCGGCCTGGCGCTACTGGGACGGCGACGGCTGGTCGCGCGCCGGTGCCAAGCCGCGCCGGGTACTCGGCGACGGCGACCAGAAGGGGGTCGGCAGCGCGTTCACCGTGGTCCGCCACGGCGGCACCTACGTGCTGTTCACGATGGCGGCGGGCGCGCGGGGCCTGACCACCGTCACGTCGTACTGGGCCTGTTCGCCCAGCGGGCCCTGGTCCGGCCCCACCAGGGGCTTCGCCCCGCCCCTTCCGCAGGACACGGCCGCGTACAACCCGCAGGCGCACCCCGCCGTGAGCGGTGACGGGCGGCTCGTCCTGAGCTACGACGTGAACGCGCCGGACGCCACGGCGACGGCGGCCGGGCAGGCGAACGTCAACCGGAACGTGGAGCTGTACCGGCCGCGGTTCGTGACGGTGCGGCTGACGCGGCCCCGGTGAACTCCACCGGATCGCGGGAGCGGCGCTTGGCGATCACCGCGCACACCATGAGCTGCATCTGGTGGAACAGCATCAGGGGCAGCACCGCGAGGGAGGCGTCCGCGCCGAACAGGACGCTCGCCATGGGCAGCCCGGCCGCCAGGGACTTCTTCGACCCGGCGAACTGGACCGCGATCCGGTCCGCGCGGCCGAAGCCGAGCCGCCTCGCCCCGTACCAGGTCAGGGTCAGCATCAGCGCGAGCAGCGCCGCCTCGACGCCGATCAGGGCGCCGAGCCGGGCCGGGGTGACCTGGCGCCAGATGCCCTGCACCATGCCCTGGCTGAACGCGGCGTAGACGACGAGCAGGATCGAGGAGCGGTCGACCAGGCCGAGCACCGTCTTGTGGCGCGCGAGGAAGGCGCCGACCCAGCGGCGCAGCAGCTGCCCCGCGACGAACGGCACGAGCAGCTGGAGCACGATCTTCAGGAGCGAGTCGGCGGCGAAGCCGCCCGCGTCACCGCCGATGAGGGCCGCCGCGAGCAGCGGCGTGAGCACGATCCCGGCGAGGGAGGAGAAGGAGCCCGCGCAGATCGCGGCGGGCACGTTGCCGCGCGCCATGGAGGTGAAGGCGATCGACGACTGGACCGTCGAGGGCACCACCGTCAGGAACAGGAAGCCGCTGTACAGGGCCGGGGTCAGGACGTACGGGACGAGGCCCTTGGCGGCGAGGCCGAGCAGCGGGAAGACCGCGAACGTGCAGAGCAGGACGGTCAGGTGCAGCCGCCAGTGGCGCAGCCCGTCCAGCGCCTCGCGGGTGGAGAGCCGGGCGCCGTAGAGGAAGAAGAGCAGGGCGACGGCCGTGGTGGAGGCGCCGGAGGCGACGTCGGCGGCCGTGCCGCGCGCGGGCAGCAGCGCGGCGATTCCCACGGTGCCGAGCAGGGCCACGATGTACGGGTCGACCGGCATCCAGGACGGCCAGGACGGGCGTTTCACGGTGCTCCATGCTCTCGGTGCTCACGGTGTTCCGGGGCGTTTCCGGACGGGGTCAGGCGTGCCCTCTCCATGCTCCTCCTGTTCGGCGCGATCGGGAATCCCGTATACCGCTCTGACTGTCATCGCGTATCGCGATAACATGGGAGGGTGTACGAACCCGCTCAGCTGCGTACGTTCCTCGCGGTGGCCCAGACCTTGAGCTTCACGCAGGCCGCGCGCCGCCTCGGCCTGCGGCAGTCGACGGTCAGCCAGCACGTGCGCCGCCTGGAGGACGCGACCGGGCGGCCGCTGTTCGCGCGGGACACCCACAGCGTGGAGCTCACCGAGGACGGCGAGGCGATGCTCGGCTTCGCCCGCCGCATCCTGGAGGTGCACGAGCAGGCCACGGCCCACTTCAGCGGCGCCCGCCTGGGCGGGCGGCTGCGGTTCGGCGCGTCCGAGGACTTCGTCCTGACCCGGCTCACCGACATCCTGGAGTCCTTCCGGCGCGGCCACCCGGAGGTCGACCTGGAGCTGACGGTCGAGCTGTCCGGCACGCTGCACGAGCGCCTGGACGCGGGCAAGCTCGACCTCGTCCTCGCCAAGCGCCGCTCCGAGGACCCGCGCGGCGAACTGGTCCGGCGCGACGATCTGGTGTGGATCGGCGCGCCCCGCCTGCGCCTTGACCCCGAGCGCCCGGTGCCGCTCATCGTGTACCCGCCGCCCGGCATCACACGCGCCCGCGCCGTCGAGGCCCTTGACCGCCACGGCCGCCCCTGGCGGATCGCGTGCACGAGCGGCAGCCTCAACGGCCTGGTCGCGGCGGCCCGTGCGGGCCTCGGCGTGATGGCGCACTCGCGCGGCCTGATCCCGCCGGGCCTGGCGCGGGTGCGCGCGCCGGAGCGCGCGGGCCTTCCCGAGCTCGGGTCGGTGGACTTCGTCCTGCTGCAGGGGCCGACCGTGCGCGACGTCGCCCGCGAGGCGGCCGACGCGCTGGCCCGCGCCATCCTCACCGGCGGGGACCGTCTGCACCGGGGCGGCTAGCGCGGACGGTGCCGGCCCGGGCGGTGGCTAGCGCGGCGGCCGCAGGTGCGTGAGCTGCTTGTAGCGGCGCAGATACGGGGACGCCTCGACGTGCTGCACGCCGTCGAGCCCGCCGAGTTCGTCGCTCAGATAGGCGTAGAGCTCCTCGGTGTCGCGGGTCAGGATGCTCGCCATGAGGTTGGAGGGGCCGGTCGTCGCAGAGGCGTGGCAGACCGCGCGGTGCCCGGCCATCGCCTCGCCGACCGCGCGCAGATGGCGGGGCGCGACGGTGATCCAGAGCATCGCGGCCGTGCGGAAGCCGAACCACTCGGCGTCGTACTCGGTGTCCATGTAGAGCGCCCCGGAGTCGATCAGCTGGGCGAGGCGGCGCTTGACGGCGGACTCCGAGCGCCCGGTGGCGCGCGCCAGTTCGGGGTAGGTGGCGCGCCCGTCGGCCTTGAGCGCGGCGATCAGCGGATCGTCGTCGGGCGTGGTCCTGGCGGCGTCGGGGTGCGGCGCGTCGTCCTGGCGGGCCGGGGTGAGCGCGGCGACCTGGCCGGGGGCGAGCGGCCCGTGCTTGCCGATCCAGCCGGTGCTCCCGCCGAAGAAGCGGTGCAGGCGCTGGTGCGCGCGGACCTCGACGATGTGCGGGGTGCGCAGCAGCTTGCCGAACATCAGCTCGTCGTAGTCGCCGGGGTCGCGCGGCAGCGTCATGCAGACCACCTCCGTGCCCGCCGACGTGATGTGGATCCACGCGGTGTCGGGCCGCCGGGCCAGGGCGGAGGCGATGGAGTCGGCGCTGTCGGGGGTGCAGCGCAGCCGCAGCAGCCAGACGTCCTCGCGCTCGCGGACGGCGACGATCCGCAGCCGGGCCTCGGTGCGCAGCTTGCGGAAGCGGCGCGCGACGGTCTGGTCGGAGACGCCGAGGGCCGCCGCGATGCGGGCGAAGGGGGCGCGGCCGTCGAGCTCCAGGGCGTGCAGCAGCTGCAGATCGAGTGCGTCCGGGCCACCGGACTCCTCCCGGATGGTGGATTCCGCCACCTCTTCCCCTCCTCAGGTCGGTTTCCGGCGCCCCGTCGGCTCTGACTCACGGTTCCATCCGGCGTCACCCCATCGTACGAGGGCACTTTCACCTGCCGCACAAGGAGTTCGACGATGCGTAGATGGGGACCGCTGACCGCGGTCTGTCTGGGGACGTTCATGCTGCTGCTGGACGTGACGATCGTGGTCGTGGCGCTGCCCGACATGGCGCGGGCGCTGGACGCCGACCTGAGCGATCTGCAGTGGGTCATCGACGCCTACGCGCTCGCGCTCGCCGCGCTGCTGCTCGGGGTCGGCGCGGCCGCCGACATCCTGGGGCGGCGGCGCGTGCAGATCGTGGGCACGGTCGTCTTCGCGCTCGCCTCGCTCGGCTGCGGGCTCGCGGGGGACGCGCAGCTCCTCGTGGCGGCGCGGGCCGTGCAGGGGCTCGGGGCCGCCGCGATGTTCGCGACCACGCTGCCGCTGCTCGGCGCCGCCTACCAGGGCAAGGAGCGCTCGGTGGCGCTCGGCGTGTGGGGCGCGGTGAGCGGGGCGGCGGCCGCGCTCGGCCCCGTCGTCGGCGGGGTGCTCACCGAGGGGCCCGGCTGGCGCTGGATCTTCTTCATCAACCTGCCGGTGAGCCTGGCCGCGGTGTGGCTGACGCTGCGCGCGGTGCCCGAGTCGCGGGGGCAGGCGGGGCGGCGCGTGGACTGGGCGGGCACGGCCCTGTTCGCGCTGTTCGCGGGCGCGCTGACCTACGGCTCGGTGCGGGCGTCGGCGGTGGGCTGGGCCTCCGGGCGCACCGCTCTGACCTTCGCGGTCGCCGCGCTCGCCCTGGTGGCCTTCGCCGCGGTGGAGCGCCGCGTCGCGCATCCGCTGATCGACCTGGGGCTGCTGCGCAAGCCCGCGTTCACGGGCGTCCTGATCGGCGCGGTCGGCTACAACGCGGCCGCGTTCGGCGTGATCCCCTACCTCTCGATCTGGCTGCAGACGGTGCTCGGGATGAGCCCGGTGCGCGGCAGCCTGGTGCTGCTGCCGCTCGCGGCCATGTCGTTCGTGGTGGCCGCGGTCGGCGGGCGGCTGCTGCACGGGGTGGCGGGGCGGTACGTCATCGGCGTCGGGCTGCTCCTCATCGGCGCGGGCGGCCTGGCGATGGGGGCGCTCGACGCGGACTCGACCTGGCGGGCGCTCGTCCCTGGCCTGGTGCTGGCGGGCATCGGCACCGGCCTGGTCTCGCCGGGGCTCGCGGGCGCGGCCCTCGCGGCGGTGCCGCCCGCGAACGCGGGCATGGCGGGCGGCGCGGTGAACACCTTCCGCCAGCTCGGGTACGCGCTCGGCGTGGCCGTGTTCGGCACCGTCCTGACCTCGGGCATGGCGGACACGCTCGGCCAGGACGGGGCGCACACGGCGGCGGGCGGCGGCGCCTCCGCGCTGGGCACCGCCTTCTCCGAGCACCAGGTGCGGGCGGCGTTCGCCTCCGGCCTGGGCGACGCCTCGCTCACGGCGGGCGCGGTGGGCCTGGTGGCGGGGATCGCCGTCCTCGTCATGGTCCGGACCAAGCGGACGGCCGGCGCGGGTCAGGGGCCCGCCGCCAGCGGCGGCGCGCCCGCGCCCGAGCCTCAGGAGCGCCTCAAGGCGTAACCCCCGTGGCCCGGGGCGTCACTCCTGCGGCTCGGGGCGTAACTCCCGCGTACAGATTCGGTGGAGATTACGCCACCGAAACTTACTCATCCGTCAGGAAAGTGTCCGGCCCTTCCCCTTGTGGCCGCATTTCACCGGCTGACCTGTGACGATCGTGCCAGTTGGCGCGTTCCCCACCCCCCTCCCGCGAGGGACTGGGGTGGGGTACCGTCACCGGCGCTGTGCGGAGCGCCACAAGGAGCACCATTGCGCGAGTTCACGATCCCTCCCCTGGCGTCGGCTCCTCGGGTGGGCGGCCTTGCCGACGCCGTCTTCGACCATGCCCTTGAAGATCCGGTCCGCGTCGTGTTCGGCCGCAAGGTGAACGGCGTCTGGCGGGACGTCACGTCGGCGGAGTTCCGCGACGAGGTCCTCGCGCTCGCCAAGGGGCTGCTCGCCCAGGGCGTGCGGTTCGGCGACCGCGTGGCCATCATGTGCCGCACCCGCTACGAGTGGACGCTGTTCGACTACGCCCTGTGGACGGTGGGCGCGCAGGTCGTCCCCGTGTATCCGACGTCGTCGGCCGAGCAGGTCTTCTGGATGCTGCACGACGCGCAGGTGACGGCGGCGATGGTCGAGCACGAGGACCACGCGATGACGATCGGCTCGGTCGTGGACCGGCTGCCGCTGCTGCGCCGCCTGTGGCAGCTCGACGGGGACGCGGTGCGCGAACTTGGCGAGGCGGGCCGGGACCTGGACGACGAGGTGGTGCACCGCCACCGCCGGGCCGTGACGCCCGACTCCGTCGCCACCGTCATCTACACCTCAGGCACCACGGGCCGCCCCAAGGGCTGCGTCCTGACCCACGCGAACTTCCTGTTCGAGGTGGACACGGTCATCGAGCGCTGGGAGCCGGTCTTCCACTCCAGGCGCGGCGACGAGGCCGCCACGCTCCTGTTCCTGCCGCTCGCGCACGTCTTCGGCCGCATGGTGCAGGTGGCGGCGGTCCGGGGCCGGGTCAAGCCTCGGCCACCAGCCGAGCCTGAGCGCGGCGGAGCTGCTCCCCGACCTGGCCGCGTTCCGGCCGACGTTCTTCCTCGCCGTGCCGTACGTCTTCGAGAAGGTCTTCCACGCGGCCCGCCGCAAGGCCGAGCGCGAGGGCAGGGAAGGACCGTTCGACAGGGCCGTGGACGTGGCCGTGAAGTACGCCGACGCGATGGAGGCCAAGGCCTTCGGCACCGGCCCCGGTCCTTCGGCCGGGCTGCGCGTGCAGCACCAGCTCTTCGACAAGCTGGTGTACGCCAAGGTGCGCGAGGCGATGGGCGGCCGGGTGCGGCACGCGATGTCCGGCGGCTCCGCCATGGACCGGCGCCTCGGCCTGTTCTTCGCGGGCGCGGGCGTCACCGTCTTCGAGGGGTACGGCCTCACCGAGTCGTCGGCGGCCGCCACCGCCAACCCGCCCGAGCGCACCCGCTACGGCACGGTCGGCCAGCCCGTCCCCGGCACCACCGTGCACCTGGCGGACGACGGCGAGGTGTGGCTCAAGGGCCCCCACGTCTTCCAGGGCTACCTCAACGACCCGAAGGCCACCGACGCGGTCCTGCAGGACGGCTGGCTCGCGACCGGCGACCTGGGGGCCCTCGACGAGGACGGCTACCTCACCATCACCGGCCGCAAGAAGGAGATCCTGGTGACCTCCGGCGGCAAGAGCGTCTCCCCCGTGCAGCTGGAGGAGCGGGTGCGCGACCATCCGCTGGTCGCGCAGTGCATCGTCGTCGGCAACGACCGCCCGTACGTCGCGGCCCTGGTCACGCTGGACGCGGACGCCGTCGACCACTGGCTCGCCATGCGTGACAAGGTGCCGCTGCCCGCCGTGGACCTGGTGCGCGACCCGGACCTGGAGACCGAGGTGCGGCGCGCGGTGGTCGCCGCCAACACCCTGGTCTCACAGGCCGAGTCGATCCGTACGTTCCGCATCCTGGCGCACCAGTTCACCGAGGAGCACGGCCTGCTCACGCCGTCGTTGAAGCTGAAGCGCAAGGCCATCGAGCAGGCGTACGCCGATGAGGTCGAGGCCCTCTACCCCTGAGGGGCGGGCGCGCCGCAGTCCTGGCTCGACCCGCTCTGGGTGACGCGCAGGGCGCCGCCGCCGGTGTTGGCGCTGTCCTGCACGCAGTAGCCCTCCGTCGACTGGAAGACCAGGTCGGCGGGGCTGTTGGAGCCGCGCTGCGCGGTGAACCCCTGAAAGCGGACGCCGGTGCTGTCGTTGGCGATGACGGCGGGGCGCCCGTCGCCCGCGGCGAACCGCACCTCGCTGTCGACGAAGGTGACGCGGTCGGCGCGGCGGATGTACCAGCCGTAGCCGGGCCGGGTGCCGATGCTCTTCGGGTTGTACTCCTTGGACTGGTTGCTCGGCACGTCGGTGGACACGGTGCCGTTGCCGCCGGGCACCGTGATGTCCACGTCGGTGAAGGTGACGTCCTTGACGCGGCCGGTGCCCGACTCGCCCCACAGGGTCGGCGAGAAGGACGGCGAGGAGCCGGTCGCCTTGATGTTGGTGTAGGTGACGTCGCTGATGGAGCCCACGCCCGGGTTGTTGCCGCAGCGTTCGCGGTTGCCGACCTTCTGCATGATCGGGGAGCGGACGCCGGTCATGGTGATGTCCTTGTAGTGGACGTCGGAGATCTTGGCGCCGTCCATGGACACCATGCCGAGGCCGGACTTGTCGGAGCCCTCGATCCTGATCCGCTCGAAGCGGTAGTCGGTGAAGTCGCCGCAGGTCTCGGAGCCGAACATCAGGGCGTTGCAGCACCCGGCCGACAGCGAGGAGTCGCTCACGCGCACCCGCCCGTTGGGCAGCTTGGCGCCGAGGGCGTAGTCGCTCTTGAACGCGAGCGCGTCGTCGTTGGCGTCGAGGTGGGCGCGGGTGACGGTGACATCGGTGGTGGAGATGACGTTCCAGCCGTCGCGGTCCATCGCCGTGTCGATGGTGAGCCGGTCGGAGACGACGTCGTCGCAGCCGTTGATGAGCGCCGCGAAGTGGCCGCCCTCGCGCAGCGTGAGCCCGTCGCCCAGGCGCAGGTCCTCGCACCGCGTCAGCGAGATGATCTTGTCGGCCTCGCCGGACTTCGGGTTGCCGGTGATCAGGGCGCCGTCGCCGTCGATGACGCCCTCGCCGACGAAGCCGATGTCGCTGAGCCGGTCGCCGTAGATCATGGCGTTGTGGAAGTGGCTGTGGCCGTAGTCCTGGTAGTCGTCCCACTCGTTGGGCTCGGGCGGGTCGTAGTCGTCGGCGCCGCTGCCGGACAGGGTGGCGCCCTTGTCCAGCTGCAGCGTCACGCCGCTCTTCATGTGCAGCGTGTTCTTCGACTCGTAGGTGGGACTGCCGCCGCCGGGGAAGCGCACGGTGCCGCCGCCCGCGCGGGCGGCCGCGTCGATGGCCTTCTGGACGGCGGGGCTGTCGTTGGTGGCGCCGTCGCCCTTGGCGCCGTAGGCGCGTACGTCGAACTCGGCGGCGGGCAGGGGCGGTGGGGGTGCCGCCACGGTCCACGCGACGGGCGCCGTGCCGTCGGCGGACGGCAGCGCGCCCGCCGGGCGCCCGTCGAAGACGGCCATCACCGCGAGCGCCGCGAGTCCCGCGACGAGCGCCCCTGTCCGCCTGGTTGCTCGACTCATGTCCCGTCCTCTCGCGTGCGTTGCCCGGATGGGGTCAGCCGATGGAGACGCGGAAGATCCTGTCCGCGCCGTCCGGCTTGCCGCCGTTGTTGTCGGCGTTGGTGGTGGACAGCCAGAGCGCCTTCGCGCCGGGCACCGTGGTCACGGACCGCAGGCGGCCGTAGCTCCCGACGTAGAACGCCTTGGCGGAGCCGACGTTCTCGCTGTCGCTGTTGAGGGGGATGCGCCACAGGCGTTCGCCCTTGAGGGCCGCCATGTAGACCGCGCCGTCGACGACGGCGACGCCGCTCGGTGAGGCCTCGGCGACGCCCCAGGTCTTCTTGGGGTTGGTCATCCCGGACACGTTGCCAGTTGCCCTCACAGGTGGGCCAGCCGTAGTTCTTGCCGGGCTTGATCAGGTTCAGCTCGTCCCGCGTCGCGTCCCCCAGTTCGGCCTCCCACAGGCGGCCCTGCGGGTCGAAGGCGATGCCCTGCGGGTTGCGGTGGCCGAGGCTGTAGACGAGCGTGCCGAAGGGGTTGCCGGGCGCGGGGTCGCCGTCGCGGGTCAGGCGCAGGATCTTGCCGTTGAGGGAGTCCTTGTCCTGCGCGAGGCCGCGGTCCTGCGCGTCACCGGTGGTGGCGTACAGGAAGCCGTCGGGGCCGAAGGCCAGGCGGCCGCCGTTGTGGTACTTGGCCTTCTTGATGCCCTTGACCAGGACCGTGTAGCCGCTGAGCGCGTTGCCGTCGTAGGTCATGCGGGCGACGCGGTTGCCCTCGGACGAGGTGTGCATGACGTAGACGTAGTGGTTGGACTCCCACCGCGGGTCGACGGCGATGCCCATGAGGCCGCCTTCGCCGCCGGTGGTCTGGGACTCGGGCACCGTGCCGGCCTGCTTCTTCGTGGCGCCGTCCGCGGACACCGACCAGACGCGGAAGTGGTCGCGCTCGGTGATCAGGGCGGACTTGCCGTCGGGGAGCCAGGCGGTGCCCCAGGGGATGGTCCAGCCGTTCGAGATGGTCTTGATGCCGGTGGGCTCACCGGCCGGGGCGGGCGGCGCGGCCACCGCCGGGGGGACGTGGGTCACGAGCCCCGCGGTGAGGGCGGCGGCCGCAGCGAGGGCCGCCCTCCGGGCCGTCGACGTGCGCTTGCCGTGCATGGGTGCCTCCTGGGGGGGGTGGGAACGCCGGGGAGTCGGCGCGGCGGACCGCGAACGGAGTGTTCTCCTCAGCCGAGCTGGTAGGCGCGCAGGTCGGTGAGGAGCAGGTACGTGTCTTTCAGTGATCCCGAGGTGTCGCCGAGGGAGCGGTAGATGCCCCACTTGGGCCGCACGCGGTCGGCGAGGAAGGTGTCGACGCCTGACTTCGCCCGGTCGATGACCGTCGTACCGCCGCTCTTGAGGATCCAGCGCACGGAGCCCGCCGCACCGTCGCCGATGGTGATCTGGAAGTCGACGTCGGTCCAGCGGTCGTGCAGCGGCTCCAGGTCCGTGCGGCCGACGAGGACGTCCTGCTCGAAGACCTTCAGCTCGATGGTCTGTGCGCCGCCGACGCGGCGCAGCGACTGCACGACGAGGGGCGCGCTGCCCGTACCGGGCTGTTTCATCTGCATGATGTGCGTGAACGTCGTCGTCGCCTTCAGCGAACTGGGCAGGTACATGCGGTAGGTGAGCCGCCAGGTCTCGCCCTCGCGCCACTTCAGAAAGGTGTCGCCGTCGCGGCAGCCGGTGACCTCCTGGCGCTGGCGGTCGGTGCTGGTGTCCCGGTCGACGGTGTGGATGTCGAAGCGGAAGGAGTCGCCTTCGGCGCGGATGTGGGGCTTCGCCGCCGGGTGCGAGCCGGCGCGGTCGTCCTCCAGGGTCTCGAAGGCGCGGGTGCCGACGGCGCGGGCGGAGGGGGACCAGCGCAGCTGCCACGCGGCGGCGGGCGCCGCCGCCGCGGCGGGGAGTCCCGCGGCCGTCGCGGCCGCGCCCGCTCCGGCTCCGAGTGCCGCTCCCAACAGGGCCCTTCGCGACGGGGTCATGCCCGGCTCACCTCAGCTTCCGCAGCTGCTCGTTCATGATCAGGAAGGCGCCGAGCCCGTGGAAGTCGTTGGTCTGCCGGGGCCGGGCGGTGTAGAAGGCGTAGTCGCCGACGTTCGTGCCGATGGAGATGTCGGTGAGGTTGGTCAGGCCGTCCGGGCCGCGCGAGATCTTCGCCAGGACGCCTTGGTGGCCGCGCCGGGCGACCTCGCGGTAGCGCGGCGATACGTAGCCCTGCTCCGCGGCCCGCGCGAGGGCGTAGGTGAACATGGAGGAGCAGGACGTCTCGGTCCAGTTCCCCTCCTGGCCGCCCTTGTCGGCGACCTGGAACCAGCGGCCGGTGTCCGGGTCCTGGGCGCGGGCGATCCCCGCGGCCAGCTTCCGCACGACGGCGAGGAGTTCGCCGCGGCCCTTGAGGTGGGAGGGGGTGGCGTCGAGGACGTTCACGGCGGCCATGGAGTACCAGCCGATGGCCCGGCACCACTGCTCGGGGGCCCGGCCCGTCTCCTTGTCGGCCCACGGTGCGGTGCGCGACTCGTCGTAGGCGTGCTGGAAGAGGCCGTTGGCCGCCTGGAGGCGGCGCGCGTACGTGGTGAGCTGGGCCAGGGCCTCGGGGCCGGTGTAGGCCTCGTCGTCGAACTCCTTGCCGTACTCCACCAGGAACGGCGTGACCATGTAGACGCCGTCGGACCACAGTTGGTGGGCGCGGCTCGCGGTGTCGGCGTGCCAGAAGCCGCCGTCCTGGGTGCGCGGGTACGTCTTCAGGCGCTCGCGGATCTTCTGGGCGGCGATCCGGTAGCGGTCCTCACCGGTCTCGTGGTGCAGGATCACCAGGAGCCGCCCCGCCTGCATGCTGTCGAGGTTGTTGAACTTCTGCCCGATGGTCCCGTCCGGGCCGACGAAGCGGTCGACGTAGCTCTTGATGTACGTCAGGTAGCGCTCGTCGTGGGTGCGTCGGTACGTGAGGTACTGGCCGTAGAGGTACAGGCCGACGGGGTACGACCAGCCGCCGATGGAGGTCGGGGTGTGGCGGGTGGTCGTGGAGTCGACCAGGGCGACGGACCAGTCCTCGGCGGGCGCGGGCCGCTGCGGGGCGGCCGGGGCCGCGGGGGCGAGGGTGGCCGTACCCGCCAGGGCGAGGGCACCGGCGACCAGGGGTATGAGGGGGCGTCTCATGATGCTCCTTCGCGGTAGGCGTAGGCGGCGCCGTCCCGCGCGGGCCCGCGGGCCGCGTCGACCAGGGCCCGGACGAGCCCGTGGTCGGGTGCGCGGTGGCAGGCGGGGTCCGTGCGGGCGGCGTCGCCGGTGAGGGCGTGGGCCTGGCAGCGGCAGCCGCCGAAGTCGAGGGACCGCAGTTCGCAGGAGCGGCAGGGCTCCGGCATCCAGTGCTCGCCGCGGTAGCGGGTGAAGGCGGGCGACGCGCGCCAGATCCAGTCGAGCGGGTGCGCGCGCACGCTGGGCGCGTCGGCGCCGAGCAGTTCCGCGGCGGCCGGGCACGGCAGGACCGTGCCGTCCGGCGCGACGGTCAGGGACACCGCGCCCCAGCCGCCCATGCAGGGCTTGGCGACGCCGTCGACGTAGTCGGGCGCGACCCACACCAGTTCCATGCGCCCGCCGAGGCGGGCCCGCCAGCGCTCGACGGTGACGCGGGCGCGGGCGACCTGCTCGGGGTCGGGGAGCAGCGCGTCGCGGTTGCGCAGGGCCCAGCCGTAGAACTGGGTGTTGGCCAGCTCGATCCGGTCGGCGCCCCACTCCAGGGCGAGCTCCACCAGGGAGTCGAGGGCGTCGAGGTTGGCGCGGTGCAGGACGGCGTTCAGGCCGAGCGGCAGCCCCGCTTCGCGGACCACACGGGCGGCGCGCTCCTTGGCCCGCAGCGCCCGCGCCCCCGCGATGCGCCGGGCCGCGTCGGGGTCGGTGTGCTGCACGGACAGCTGGACGCTGCGCAGGCCCACGCCGGCCAGCTCGGCGAGACGGGCCGCGTGCAGCCCCACACCACTGGTGACGAGCTGGGTGTGAATCCCGGCCGCGTCCGCCGCGGCGACGATCCGCGGCAGGTCCCGGCGCAACAGCGGCTCCCCACCGGACAGATGCGTCTGTACGACACCCAGGTCACCGGCCTGAGCGAACACGTCCGCCCATTCGTCCCCGGTGAGCTCAGCTGACCGACCAACCAGTTTGACGGGGTTGGAACAATAGGCACAGCGCAACGGACAGCCATGCGTGAGCTCAGCGAGCAGCGCCCAGGGCGGGTCGGGGGTGGGGGCGCTCGCCGCACCACGCGCGGTGGCGGTCGTCGGATCAGGGCCGGGGGCCGTCATCGTAGCCAGCCTTCCGCTCTCAACTGGTCCAGGAACAGGGGGACTTCGGTGGTGACGGGGGCGCCGGGGTGGCGGTTGGCGAGTTCCGTGATGATGGCGTCCACGCCGCGTTCGCCGTCGCACAGGGCCACGATGCTTCCGGCGGCGCCGCGCAGGACCACGACGCGTTCGGGGAGGACGAGCAGGTCGACGTCGCGCACCCGGTCGTGACGGAGCATCACGCTGGGGGCGAGGGCGGGGCGCCAGTCGAGGCGTACGGCGTCACTCATCGGCCTCGGCACCTCCGTCCCGCCCGGCCCGGTCCACGGCGTCGAGCAGGGACCACAGCACGTCGCACTTGAAGGCGAGCGCGGCGACGGCCCGCTCCTGCTGCTCCCGGGTGCGGGCCCAGGCGCGGACGAGGCCGAGCGCCTCGCGGCCGTCGCGGGCGCCCTGTTCCACGCGGCCGCGGAAGTACAGCAGCCCCTCCGGGTCGATCCACGGGTAGTGCTTCTCGAAGGCGGCGACGCGGGTGCGCATCAGGTCCGGCGCCGACAGTTCGGTGAGGGAGGCGGCGACGGCGTCGAGCGCGGGCCGCAGCCGGCAGAAGTTGACGTAGCCGTCGACGGCGAGCCGCACGCCCGGCAGCACGCGGGCGGTGTCCCGCAGCTGGGCGCGCGCGATGCCCGCGGCCTCGCCGAGACGCAGCCACCGCTCGATGCCGCCCTGCCCCTCGTGCTCCCCGTCGTGGTCCCGGATGCGACGCACCCAGCTCCTGCGCAGCGCGGGGTCGTCGAACTTGGCCAGGATCAGGGCGTCCTTGACGGGGATGTGGCGCTGGTAGTGGAAGCGGTTGGCGATCCAGCGGCGCAGTTCGGCGGGGGTGAGATCGCCGTCGTGCATGCGGACGTTGAAGGGGTGGCGGTCGTGGTAGCGCAGGGCCGAGACGGCGCGCAGCCGCTCGGTGAGCTCGTCGGCGCCCCAAGGCGCGTCCTCGTCGGTGGGGGTCGTGACGGCTGTGCTCACAGTTCGATCACCATCCGCTCGGCGGCGACGTCGAGGCCCCACTCGGCGAGCTGCTTGTGCTGTGCGGCGTGGGGGTCGCCGAGGGGGTTGCTGTTGTTCAGATGCGTGTACAGGCAGCGGCCGGGCAGCCGCGCGAGCCGGTGGGCGGTGCCACCCGGACCGGTGACCGGCAGATGGCCCATCCCGGTGGCGGTCCGCCGCGAGAACCCGGCCCGCTGGGGCTCCTCGTCGTCCCAGAAGGTGCCGTCGGCGAAGACGACGTCGGCCGCGCGGGCGGCGTCCTCGAAGGCGTCGGTCCAGGCGGCGATGGCCGGGGCGTACAGGACGGTGGCGCCGGTGGCGGTGTCGTGCAGGCGCAGGGCGACGGACCAGGTGGCCGCGTCCGGCTCCGGACCGGCGGGGCCGAGGCCGGGATCGGCGGCGTAGCGAGGCCGCTTGGCCGAAACCGGCACCGCGCTGACGCGCAGCGCCGAACCGTCGTCCAGCGGCACGCCGCCGCCGGTGAGCTCGCGCCAGCGGACCGTGGTGTACGGGCCGAGGACGGCGCCGAGCGCGAGCCGCTCGCGGACGGCGTGCCGCACGGGTGCGGTGGCGAGCACGTCGACGCCGTCGCGGGCCTCGCGCAGGCGGGCCAGGCCCAGGGTGTGGTCGAGTTCGGCGTCGGTGAGCACGACGCCCGCGAGCGGGGAGCGGCGGACGTCGCGGGCGGCGTCGGGCAGCAGTTCGGCGCACCCTTCCAGCTGCTCGCCGATGTCGGGGGTGGCGTTGACGAGGTACCAGCGGCCGCGCCCCGCGTGGACGGCGAGCGAGGCGTGCCTGCGGCGGCGCTCGGGGTGGGCGCGCGCCCCGGAGCAGCCGGGGCACGCGCAGTTCCACTGGGGCAGCCCGCCGCCCGCCGCGGTGCCGAGCACCTGCAGCAGCATCGGGGGCCGCTACCGGTCGGCGAGGCGGTACGCGGTGACCTCCAGCGAGGTCTCGACGACCGTGTACTCGGGGGTCTCCCAGGCCGTGGTGCCGCTCGCGCCGCCAGGGGAAGCTCCGACGTCTCCTGCTCATGCGTGTTCATGCGTCTGTGCCAGCCTTCCTGAAAGGTGGGGGGTCAGGAGCCACTGGGATACACCACTAATAGAGTGCGTAGGGTGTTCACATGGATGGCTTGCGTTCAGTGACGTGCAACAGAGTTGCGGCATGACGGGACGCGGTCAATGGTTCGGACCGATAAGGTCGGAGCTATATCTGGCCATTCTCGGGGGCGGGCGCGGCCCACGGGGCCCCCGCAGGAATGCGGCACCGCCCCTGATCGTTGACCATGGACGTACCACCCGACGACCTCTAAGGATCGAGAGCCCGTGAGCAAGGTCCCCCCGATCATCCTGAACGACGGCATCGAGATGCCCCAGCTCGGCTTCGGCGTCTGGCAGGTGCCGGACGACGAGGCGGAGCGGGCGGTCACGACGGCCCTGGAGGCCGGGTACCGCAGCATCGACACGGCGGCCGTCTACGAGAACGAGACGGGCACCGGCAAGGCCATTCGCGGCCTCCGACGTCGCCCGCGAGGAGCTCTTCGTCACGACGAAGCTCTGGAACAGCGAGCAGGGGTACGACGCGACGCTGCGCGCGTTCGACATCTCCCTCGGCAAGCTGGGCCTCGACTACGTCGACCTGTACCTGATCCACTGGCCGATGCCGGACAAGGGCACCTACGTCGACACGTACAAGGCCTTCGAGAAGCTTCTCGCCGACGGCCGCGTCAAGTCCATCGGCGTCTCCAACTTCCTTCCGGAGCACCTGGAGCGCCTCATCGAGGAGACCTCGGTGATCCCGGCCGTCAACCAGATCGAGCTGCACCCGCGCCTCCAGCAGCGCGCGGCCCGCGAGTACCACGCGGAGCAGGGCATCGCCACGGAGGCCTGGTCGCCGCTCGGCCAGGGCAAGGGCCTCCTGGAGGTCCCCGCGATCGTCGCGATCGCCCAGAAGCACGGCCGCACCCCGGCGCAGGTCGTCCTGCGCTGGCACCTCCAGCTCGGCAACGTGGTCATCCCCAAGTCGGTGACGCCGTCGCGCATCGTGGAGAACATCACCGTCTTCGACTTCGAGCTCGACCCGGAGGACATGGCGGCGATCAGCGCGCTGAACGAGGACCGGCGCATCGGCCCGGACCCGGCGGAGTTCCACGTCGCGTGAGCGTGTGACGGCCCGTCTGCCCCGCCGTCAGTGGCGGGGCAGGCGGGCCCGCTCGTCCTTGAGGGCGACGACGTCGGGGTGGTCGGGGCCGAGCAGGAGGCCGAGCGTGCCCGTCTCCCACTCCAGGAGCGCGACGGCCCGAGCGGTGTCGCCCCGGGCCGTGTAGGCCTCGACGAGGTTGCGGATCGCGGTCGCCGTGCGGGGGTCGTCGTCGTCGAGCTGGTCCAGGCACGCGAGCAGGGCGGTCTCGTAGGTCTCGACGGCGAGGGAGAAGTGGCCCGCTTCCAGGTAGACGTGGCCGAGGTAGGCGATCGTGTCGAGGAGCCGTACGAACTGGCCGTCACCGCCCGACCCGGTACCGCAGCTCGGCGGCCTTGCTGAGCAGTTCGATGGCCCGGTCGGTCCCGCGCGCGGCCACGTGGGCCAGCGCGGTCCTCTCCATCGTCGCCAGGGTGTCGGGGTGCTCTTCGCCGAGGACCCGGGTCCGGGCGGCGAGCACCTCCTCGTAGAGCGGCGGCACCTCTTCCGTGTTGCCCACCTCCGCCCGGGCGGAGGCGAGCCGCTCGCACGACTCCCAGGTCTGGGGGTCGTCCTCGCCGAGGACCCGGCGGCGAGTGTGGAAGGTGCGCTGGTACTGGGAAATCGCCTTGCCCCAGTCCCCGTTCGCCCGGAGGGCGTCGGCCAGACGCGCTGAGGCGCACAGGGTCGCGGGGTTGTCGGAGCCCAACGTCCCGGCCGTGGCGGACAGCCAGGCATGGCCCCGCGTGACGGCGCGCTTCGGGTTCCCCGAGCGCAGGTGGGCGTCGACGAGCCGGTTCCAGAGGTTCAGCGTCCTCGGGTGGGCCTCGCCGTGGGCCGTGCGACTGCTCGCCAGGAGCTCCTCGTACAGCTGCACCGCGTGCGGCAGGCCCCCCATCGAGTCTTCGTACGCGTGGGCGACCTCGCCCAGGGCGCGGATCGCCCGGGGGGTGGCGAGGTCCACGTATCCACGGCAGTCGTCCCGTGTCCTCCTGGCCTCACGTGAGGCCCGCTTCCGGTCGTGCACCACGAAGCGGGCGGCGGCCAGCTTGCCTCTCAGGGTGATGGTCTCCAGGTCGGTCTCCCCGCGCGACGCCCGGCACGCGTCAAGGGCCGCCTCGTACAGTTCCACCGCCGCCTTCCCCTCGCCCAGGGTGCGGGCCAGATCGGCGACGGCCGTGCGGGCGCCGTACTCGTCGGATTCGGGTGAAACATCCGCTCTGGTCGCGAACTGGCGCATCCCCAGGAAGAGTTGCCGGGCCCGTTCCCTGTCCTCCGCCTCGTAGTACGTCAAGGCCAGCTCCACCCCCACGAACAGCGCGTCGGGGCCCTCCCACACGGCCGACTGGCGCGCCCGCTCGCCCGCGTTCAGCGCCTCCTGGAGGCGGCCCGCCGTGCGCAGCGCGCGCATGAGCCACCGGACCGCCCACAGCGTCGTCGGATACCACACCCCGAGCACGTGCTCGCCGCTCGCGACCGCGTGCAGCAGCATGCCGATGCCCCGCTCCGAGTCCCCCTGCCCCATGACGAAGTCCGCCGCCTTGACGAGCACGTGCATGACGTCCCGGGTCGCGTCGGCGGGCAGCGCGTACCCGGCCACCTCGTCGACGTGGGGCAGCAGTTCGCGCCAGCGCTGGTAGGCGGCGGGGTCGTCCGTCTCCTCGGGCAGGGCGGCCCTGAGACAGAGGACCGCCTCGGGTCTGGCCGACTCGACGGCCGCCGCGTCGTGCCCCAGGACGCTCTCGTCGGGCACGCGCAGCACGCTCTGCACCAACGCGCGGACCCGCACGGTGTCGCCCGTACGGGCGAGGAGTCCCCGGTGCGACAACTGGGCTCACGGCCTGGCCGAGTGCGGCTTCGCTCCCCAAGGGTGCCAGTACCGCGAGCGGCACCGGCTCGGGGGCGAGCCAGGCGAGGATGTTCAGGACGCGGTGGGCGAGCGGGTCGTCCAGGGTGCGCAGCGCCAGCCGGAGCGCGCGGCCCTCACCGGGCACCGTGTCGGTCATCTGCGACCGGTCGCGCTCCATGAGCATCAGGTAATCGCCGGCGGAGACGCCTTCTTCCGCCATGTACGCGGCGGCCAGCTCCAGGGCGAGCGGCAGATGTCCGAGCGCCACGGCAAGGTCGTACGCCTCCTTCCGCGGCACGCCGGTTCCCGCGCGCGTCGCGATGAGGTCAGCGGCCTCGTCGGGCCCCATGGGACCCAACTCCAGGACCGTGCCGACCCGTTCCCAGCCCTCGGCCCGCCGAGTGGTGACCAGGATGGCGCCGCCCTGCCCCAGGCGCGACAGGATCACGCTGATGTCGGTGGGCTTCTCCGCGCCGTCGAAGACGAGCAGCCAGTCGTCGTGCGCGGCCAGCCAGGCGATGGCCCGGTCGGCGAGCCGGGCCCGCGAGGATTCAGCGGACGCCGTGGATGCCATGGATGCCATGGATGCCGTGGATTCAGCGGTATCCACGGCGTCCGCGGATTCCGCTGCGGGGTCCAGCTCCCTGGCCAGCTCTGCGAGTCCCACGACGACGGCGTCCAGTGAAGTGGCGTCCAGCCACCACACCGGGGACATCGACCCGTCCATGGACAGACTCCACCGCGCGGCCAGCGCCGTCTTGCCCATGCCAGCGCCGCCGTACACGACCACGACCCGACGGGCGTTGGTGGCGGGCCGGGCCAACTCCGCGTCCAGGCGCCGCAACGCCTTGGCCCGGCCCACGAACGTCCCCAGCCTGGGCACGTTCGACGTCCCCGGCAGGGCCGCCGCCTCAGCCGGGATCGGACGCGGCTGCGGCTCCGTGTCCTCCCCCGCCTCCTCCCCCACGACCACCGGCCGCTCCGCCACCCGGATCTCCCGCCCCCGAAGCACCTCCAGGGCCTCCTCGCTGACCAGCGCGAACGGCTTGCCCGCGACGCCAAGGGCCCGGGTGCCCGTGCCCCCCGCGACCGGCACGACCGCGGGGAAGAAGCGGGCCGCCGCGCCCGCGCGGGCCTCGATCTCCTTGCCGATGCGGGTGAGGAGGTCGGCGACGGCGAGGGACTCGGCGCGGGGCAGCGTCGCGAGGAGGGCGGCGCGGGCGCCGGGGACGAAGTCGTACAGGCCGCGCGCCGGGTCCACCGGCTCCAAGAGGCCGCTGAGCAGGACCTCGGCGAGGTCGCTCGGCCGGGAGCCGGGGGTGACGCGCTGCTGGATGAGCCGCATGACCGGGAGCGCGGGCACCGACAGGGCGACGTGCGCGGCGAGGTCGGCGGCCGTGGGCGAGGCGGCGAGCTGGAAGCGCAGGACGCGCTCCGTCATCGTCAAGTCGCCCTCGAAGGAGCGGGGTTCGGTGGGGGCGGGCGCGCCGGAGGTGACGTACGTGACGGCCGTGTCGCGGGGGCGGTCGCCCGCCGCCGTCACCAGGGCGGCCCAGTCGGCGAGCCACTCGGGGGCGAGTTCCAGGACGGGCACGGGCAGCGCCCCGCACCGGCGGCGGGCGCGGCCGTCGTGCGGGGTGAAGCGGAGCGCCGTGTTGGGGGCGAGGGGCCGGGCGGCCATGGCCCTGCCGGGCGTCGCGGGCGCGGCGGTGCGCCGCCAGAGGCGCTCGGGCAGCGGCTGGAGCAGGGCGGTGGGCCCGCGCAGGGCCCAGGTGTACAGGGCCGTCGCGGCGCGCCCGGCCCACCAGTGGGGCCCCGAGCAGTCGCTGAGGACGAGCGTCAGCTGGCGCCCCGTGGGGTCGAGCGCGGCGGCCGGGTCGAGGGCGGGGCGCCCCGGCGCGGCGCGCAGGCCCACGCGGTCCCCCAGGTCGGTGACGTACCAGACCCTGATGTCGCGGAAGGCGCCGGTGCGTTGGAGCGCCGCCCGCAGCTCCGCCGCCAGGGGCAGCCAGAGGTTCATCGCGGGGCCGGTGTCGACGACGAGGGCCAGGCGCAGCGGCCGCTCGGTCGCGGGCACCAGGACGGGGCCCCAGGGGCGGCGGCGCGCGCCGTCGGACGCGGCGCGCGCGGCGGTGGCGTCCTCGTCGAGGACGAGTCGGCGGACGTCGGGGACCCGCCGTTTCAGGGGGCGCAGGGCGCGCTGGAGGGCGAGTTCGTGGCGCAGGGCCTGCGGGGCGGGCACGAGGACGTCGTCGGCGTCGGCGCCGGGGCAGGCGGTGCCGTGCGGCAGGTGCAGGGTGCCCGCGGCGGCGGGTTCGCCGGGGTGGGGGGCGTCGACGGGGCGGGGGTCGTCCGCGTCCGGGCCGCGGGGTGCGCGCACGGGGTGGTGCGGGCTGTCGTCGGCGCCGCCGTGCCGGAGCGCGTCCGGTCTCCGGGGCGTGCCGTCGCGCGGCGCGAGACCTTCCGCGCCCGGCGGCAGCGTCGAGGCGAGCCACAGCATCTCCGCGAGCTCCAGCGGGGTGACCGGCGGGCCGAGCGCCTCCAGGGCGGCGCGCAGCCGGTCAAGCGTCATCGGCGCCGGTCGCCTCGCCGCTCAGGTCGCTGCTCAGATACGGCATGACCTGGTCGGCCAGCTCCAGGACGCTGTCCGGGGGGTCGCTGAACGCGGCGTGGTGGCACATGTAGATGGCGTTCAGGAGCTGGTCGTTGGCGAGGAGGCCGCCGCCGCGCCGCTCGAAGAAGCGCTGGATGACGGCGCGGGTGGCCGCGGGGAGTTCGCCCGCCTCGTCGCCGACGACTCCGGCGAGGTGTTCCCGCACGATCGCGGTCAGCTCGTCGACCGTCTTGGGCTGCTTCAGGTCCACGGTCACACAGCGGCGCAGGAACGCGGGCGGGAACTCGCGCTCGCCGTTGCTGGTCATGACGACGAAGGGGAAGGCCCGGCAGGTGACGGTGCCGTCGCGGATCTCGACGCGGTCGGTGGTGCTGTCGGCCGTCATCACCCGGGCCGTGGCCTCGGCCCTGCGGGCCAGCTCGACGAGTTCGTAGGAGCCCTTCTCGAAGATGGTGAGCAGGTCGTTCGGCAGGTCGATGTCGCTCTTGTCGATCTCGTCGATGAGCAGCACGCGGGGGTTCTCGTAGGGCAGCAGGGCGGTGCCGAGCGGGCCGAGGCGCAGATAGTCGCCGATGTCGTCGTGCGCCGCCGCCCCGGCCCCGGCCCCGGCCCCGTCGCCGCGGGCGCGCTCGGCGGCGTACAGGCGGGTCAGCGGGTCGTACGCGTAAAGCCCGTCGCGCAGGGTCACGCGGCTGGTGATGGGCCAGTGCAGGACCTTGCCGAGGCCCAGTTCATGGGCGACGGCGTACGCCAGCGAGGACTTGCCGGTGCCGGGGGCGCCGGTGACCAGGAGCGGCCTGCGCAGATAGAGCGCGGCGTTGACCTGCCGGACGGCGTCCGCGCCGGGGCGGTAGCTGACGGCCGCGTGGTGGTTGCCGCTGTCGCCGGGCGGCACGGGCAGCGGCGGGCCGCCGTCGAAGCGGCGCCAGGGCGGCGGGTCCGGCAGCAGCCGCACGCGCGCGTGCGGGGTGCGGCTGCCCCGGAAGACCTGCCAGGTGGACGACGGCGACTGCTCCATCACACGGCCCCCTCGGTCACGCACACGGCCCTCTCCGTCACGCACACGGCCCTCTCCGTCACGCACACGGCCTTCTCGGTCAGGTCACTCGCCTCAGTCACTTCCCTTGCCCCCCATCGCCAGCGGCGGGTCCGGGCGGCGCTCCGGGTCGTCCCAGAAGAGCGTCAGCCGGTGCCCGCAGTGGTCGGCGCCGCCCCGCTGCGGGGAGCGGGCCGCCTTCCGCAGCCTCATGACCTCGTACGGGAGCCGGTCGGGGTCGTATCCGGCGACCTCCCGCGTGAGCCGGTCGAGGAACGCCGTGGGGGCGCAGGCCTCGTGCCCGGCGCCCACGCAGTCGAGCCGCCGCCACAGCATGACGGGCACGCCGATGTCGAGGGCCGCGGCGAGCCAGTCGTCGACGGGGTTCGCCGCGTACGCGAGGACGCACACGTCGTCCTTGTCGTCCAGCCAGTCGTAGAAGTCGTCGTAGTCGTACGCCAAGGAGCACGCCACCGGCACCGGCCGGGTCTCGCCGCGCGCCCTGAGGGTCTCCCACCGCTTGCGGGTGAGCCAGGAGACCCGCAGTGGCTTGAGGCGGTCCACGTGCCGCACCACGACGGGCACCGTGCGCATGGGCTGGGGCCGCGCGGCGCCCGGCTCCCTGATGTGCCACTCCTCGAAGGGCTCGCCCATCAGGCCCTGCGGCACGACGAACTCCAGCATCCAGTCGACGTCGTGGACCGCGCCGACCTGCAAGGCAAGGAGCGCCTCGACCTTCGCGCGCAGCTGCTGGCGCCGGATGCGCACCGGGCCCGCGCGGGCGACCGGCACGCCGTCGACGACCGTGCACACCGACAGGTCCAGGCCCCCCGCCGCGGGTCATGGGCTCGGCCCGGAACATGACGGACGCCGTGGGCGCGGGTGCTCGCGCGGCCCCGGCGGCCCCTGTGTCCTCGGCCTCCCCGGGCAGCCACCGCCGCAGCCACGCGGCGAGGCCCCGCGCGGTGTCGGCCGGAGCCCGGTGGCGCAGCTCGCGCAGGAGCCGTACGAGGCGGTCCTCGCCGACCACCTCCTCGGCCACGTACCGGATCGCCTGCCAGGGGGAGGCGAAGGGCGGCGGCGCGCAGTTGAGCGTGGGGGCGGCAAGGCGCACGGCCACCTCCAGGGCGGCCGCGTCGAGTGCGGTGCCGTCGAACACGGCGCGCAGCTCGCGGCGCGGTTGCTGGCCCATCCAGTCGAGCGGCAGCAGGTCGTCGAGGCCCTCCCAGTGGCGGCGGATGCTGTCCAGGGGCAGCATCCGCCCCTGCGCGCCGCCGTACTCCCCCTCCAGGTCGGCGTCCGTGACGATGCCGACGACCATCCCGCTCACCGGGTCGTACACGCCCGCGCCGCTGAACCCCTCGCCGAGGCGCCGCAGATGCTCGCGGGTGACGTCCACCTCCAGCCACTCACCGGCGAGGCGCCGGTCCTGACTGGTGCTCAGGGTGACGTGGGTGCCGCCCTCCTCGTGGCCCTCCGGGAAGCCGAGGGCGCGCAGCACGTGTCCGGCGCGCCCCTCCCGGGGCCGGAGCGCGCCGAGCGGGGCGAACACGCAGGGCGGCACGGCGACGGGCCGGTCGAGCACGAGCACCGCGAGGTCGGCGTGGTCGTCGACGGCGCGCCAGCCGCCCGTCCACGCCACGCGCGCCCGCACCTCACCGGCGGTACCGGGCAGCGCGACACACACCTCGGCGCGGCCGACGACGACATGGGCGCAGGTGATCACCCGCGAGCCGTCGACCAGGACGCCCGCTCCCAAGGGGGCGCCGCCGCCGACCGCGCCGATGCGGGCACGCCACTGCATGGTCGCCATTATTCGCCCTGAACGCCCCCGTCCGCCCCCCTTCGCGCCGTCCCTTCCGCGCCCCGCTCCCCCTTCGACCAGGTGAGCTTGACCGTCAGATGCCCCTCGGCCGCGGTCTTCGCGATGACGGCGCCCGCGGCGGCGCTCAGCTTCACCCCGAACTCCAACTCGATGCCGTCCGGGTCCAGGGCGCGGTCCCTGAACGTGCGCAGCGCCGACATCGCGGCGCCGCGCACGTTCCCCAGCGCCGACTCGAACCGGCCCTCCACCTCGCGAATCCCGTCCCCGTCCCGGCGCGACACGGACGCGTACCCCACGTCCTTGCTGTCGACCTCGACGACGACGGGACCTTCGTCGGACTCCCAGCGCATCAGCTCCCTCATCCCGCCGAAGGTAGCCTCAACAGGTCTGCCGGAACGGGAGAGTCGGCAAATACGTCCGCCACTCGGCACGCGCGAGCCCGCCGTCGCCCCGCCGGCAGGCCACGGCCGCCGCCCGCCCGGCGGCGAGCGGCACCTCCCGCACCGGGGCCCGCGGCGTCGCCACCCGCAGCACGTCCCCGGCGAAGCCGAGCGCGAGGACGGGGCCGTCGGCGGCGGGGTACGCGGCGCCGGTGAGCCGGGGCGTATCGGTCTCCCAGAGGCGTACGCCGCCGTCCGCGCGCCCCAGGGCGAGCAGTCGGCTGTCCGGCGAGAAGGCGAGCGGAAGGCCCTCGCCCGAGCCCGAAGCCGAACCCGAGGGCGAGTCCGAGGGCGAGTCCGCACCCGAGGCCGCGCCCGCACCGGTGTCGCCTGACGTGGCGGCGAGCACGCCGAGGCGGCGGGTGCCGCGCGCGTTCCACAGCGTGAGCCCGGCCTCGGCGTCGACCACGGCGAGGTAGCGGCCGTCGGGGCTGAACGCCGCGCCCTCCAGGGCCCCTTCCCCTCGCAGCACGCGCGTCGAGCGCCCGGTCGTGACGTCGGTCAGCATGCCGTTCGAGGCGAGGACGAGGCGTCCGTCCTCGGAGATCCTGCTCCAGTGGCCGCCGGTGGGCTGGTTCAACGCGCGCGAGGAGGTGCGGGTGCCGACCTTCCAGACGTCGAGCCGCCACGTGTCGTTGTCCCGGATCTCGGCGGGCGAGCCGGAGGTGACGGCGGGGGCGCCGTCGCCGGGCACGGTGAGGCTGTCCACCGTCGACGGCACGAACCCGTCGGCCCGCTCGCGGCGTGCGGCGACGCCCCAGCGCAGCACCCGCGTCCCGCGGAGCTCCCCGCCCGCGCCCTGGACGAGGGCCGCTGACACCAGGGTCTGCCCGCTCGGGGAGAACCGGAGGAGCGGCGCGGGACAGTCCGCGCACCCCCGGCCCGGCAGCCGGTCCCGTACGCGCCCGTCGCGGGCGTCGCGCAGTTCGACCGCCTGCCCGTCGCGGCCGCGGCGCGCCACCGCCAGGGCGCGGCCGTCCGGGCTGAACTCCGCTCGGGTGAGAGGTGGTTGGGCGCCCTTGCCCGCGGCGTCCGTGGCTCCGCCCGCGAGCACGTCGCGCACGTCGACGGCGCGCACGACCGCGCCGTCGGTCTGGTACCTGACCACCCCGTCCGCCTCGTCCAGACGGGCCGCGCCGTCCACGTTCCCGGCGACGGCGTAGCGCGTCACCGGCGCGCCGGGGCTCTTCACCCGCCACAGGGCCAGCTCGCCCGAGCCGGTGGTGACCGCGAGGCCGCCGTCCTCGCTGTAGTCCACCTCCCGCTCGTCGACGCCCGGCGCGTCCAGGCGCGGGCGCTCCCTTCCCGAGCCCACCTCCCACGTCCGCACTCCGCCGCCGGTGTCGAAGGAGAGCGCGCGGCCGTCCGGGGCGAGGGTCCAGGCCTCCGCCGCGCAGGCCAGGCGCTGGACGGCACGCGGCCACGGCACGCGCCGCGCGCGGCCCTCGCCGAGCGGATGGAGGGTCAGGCTCCGCCGGTCGCGCGCGCAGGTGAGCAGGCGCCTGCCGTCCGGGCTGAGCAGGGGGAACGGGTTGGCGCTCGTGATGTCCCCGGTGACGCGGGCGAGCCGCTCGTGCCGCCGCACGTCCCACACCTGGACGACCGTGCGGCCGCGTTCCTGGACCCGGAGGACGAACAGCCGCCCGTCCGCGGTGAATTGACCGTCCGCGTCCGCCGTGCCGGGCGGCCCGAAGGGTTCGCGGGTGACGGTGCGCCCCGCCCGTACGTCCCGGACGACGAACCCGCGCGCCGTGCGCAGGGCGATGAGGCGCCCGTCCGGGCTCGCGGCCGCGAACCGCCGGGAGACTCCCGGGTAGGTGTCCGTGCCGAGCCGCCGCCCGTCGCCCGTGTCCCACCAGGTCACCTTGGAGCGGTCGACGACCGTCAGGACGCGGCCGTCGTCGCTCAGGACGGAGGGCGCGTTCGGGGCCTCCCCCGCCGTGAACCCCGCCACCGCCGCGGCCTCCCGTTGCGTGCCCGCCGTCCGTACCGCCTCCCGCGTCTCCGGCAGGTCCGCGATCCGCCAGGCGGCGACGGCGAGGCGCATCGCCGTGCGCGGGTCGGACACGCGCAGGGTCTGGGCGATGCCCGCGACGCGGCGGGCCTGCGCCTCGGCGGCGCGGCGGTCGCTGACACGGTTCTGCTGCCAGGCGAGGGCGCCCGCGACCGCGGCGAGGCACAGCAGGACCGCGAGCGCCGTCACCAGGGCGCGGCCCCGGCGCGTGGCGCGGGCCCGCGCGCGGACGCCGGCGTCGTGGGCCGCGACGGCCGCCGTGAGGAACTCGGCCTCGAGGGCGGTGAGTTCCGCGGCGTCGGCGAAGGCCTCCCGGGCCGCGGCCAGGCGCGTGCCCCGGTACAGCGCGCCGGGGTCGCGGTCCAGGTCGCACCAGGCCTGCGCCGCCTCGGTCAGCGCGCGGTGCAGCCGCAGCCGCTCCCGGTCCGTCTCGACCCAGCCGCGCAGCCGGGGCCACGCGCTGATCAGCGCCTCGTGGGCGAGGTCGACGCGCGCGTCGTCGACGGTCAGCAGCCGCGCGGCGACGAGGCGTTCCAGTACGGCGTCGCAGCCGGGCGCCGAGTTCGGAGCGCTCGACGGTGCGGCGGGTGTCCTGGGTGCCGTCGCCGGGTGCGACCATGCGCAGGAGCAGCGCCCGCGCGAGGGCCGCCTCCGCTTCCGTGAAGCGCCCGAAGACGTCCTCGGCGGTGTGCGCGACGGCGCCCCGCACGCCGCCGATCGCCTCGTACGCGGCCAGCGTGAGCGTCTTGCCGCCGCGCCGCCGCCAGACCTCGCGCAGCGCGTGCGCCATGAGCGGGAGGCCGCCGGGCTCCTCCCCGGTGTCGGCCACGATCCGCGCGGTCAGCGCCCGTTCGACGACGAGCCCCTCGGCCGCCGCGGGCCGCACGACCGCTTCCCGCAGCCGGTCCGGGGGCAGCGGCCCGACGAGCAGCGTCGCGTCCCGCAGGGCGTCGGCGAGCGGCCCGTGCTCGGCGAGACGGCCGTAGAAGTCGGCGCGCACGGCGATGACGACGCGCAGGCGGCTGCCGGGGTCGCGGGCGGCGAGCACCCGCCCGATGAACCGCTCCCGCTCGCCGGTGTCGTGGCAGAGCGAGAAGGCCTCCTCGAACTGGTCGACGACGAGGAGGGTGTCGCGCACCGCGCCACCACCCGCGCGGCCCGCGCCGTGCTCGCCCTCCGCGCCGCCTTCGCCGCTCGGCTCGAACCGGGCGCGATGGGTACGGGCGGGCCGTTCGCCCGGGGTGAGGACGCGGATCGCGGCGAGGCGCGGGCGGTCGCCGCCCTCCTCCCGCAGCGCCGGGATCAGACCCGCCCGCAGCAGGGACGACTTGCCGCTGCCGGACGCGCCGACGACCGCCGCGACCCGGCGGCGCCCGGTCAGGGCCACGAGTTCGGCGACGAGGTCGTCGCGGCCGTGGAAGCGGGCGCGGTCGCCGGGGCCGAAACGGGCGAGGCCGGGGTAGGGCGATCCGCCCTCCTGCGGGGCGGGTTCGGCGGCGAGCGTCTCGCGCCAGCGCGCCTCCCACGCCGCGCGGTCGCCGCCGCAGGACTCCACGTACGCGAGCAGCACGGGCAGCGAGGGCAGCCGGTCGCCCGCGGCCGCCGCGGACAGGGTCGGCGCCGAGTACGCGGTGCGCGCGGCGAGGGCGCGGTAGGTGGGGCCGCCCGCTTCGGCCCGGAGCTTGCGGAGGTCGTACGCGAGCCGCTGGACGGGACCCGCCGTGGGCTCCAGTGGTTTCTCCCGCCGCCCCATAGGTCCCCCTTCCCGCCCGGCCCCCCACAGGCCGACGGATTTGCACGCTAGCAATTGATAAGCGGCCCGTGACAGGGCTGCCCATCAATCGGCACGCGGCTGAACTCGGCTTTCTCCTCGTCTCCTTCACACACCGGGAGCAAGCCATCGCCGCCGTCGACACCTCCGCACGCGCCCTGCGCCCCGCACGGACGACCGGTCCGTCCTCGATGCCACGGCACGGGCCCGGACGCGCCTGGGCCGTCGCCGCGCCCGGTGTCCTGCTGTCCCTGGCCCTCGGCCTGTGGGGCGTGCGGCGCGCGGGCACGCTGTGGCGGGACGAGGCGGTCACCTACGACATGGCGCGGCGCGGCCTGCCCGACCTGTGGCGGACGCTGGGGAACGCGGACGCCGTACACGGCCTGTACTACCTCCTCATGCGGGGCCTGTTCCTCCTGTTCGGCGACGCCGATCCGCTCCTGGTGCTCCGGCTGCCGTCCGTGGCCGCGACCGCCGTCGCCGCGGCGGGGGTGGCGTGTCTCGGGCGGCGCCTCGCGGGACCCCGCGCGGGCCTGCTGGCCGGGGTGGCGTTCGCGCCGCTCCCCCTCGTGCAGTGGTTCGCGCAGGAGGGGCGGTCGTACGCGCTGGTCCTCGCGACAGTCGTGTGGGCGACGTACGCGCTGGTGCGTGCGGCGGAAACGCGCGCTCCGCGCCGGTGGGTCCTCTACGGGGCGCTGATGCTTGCGGCCTGTCTGCTGCACGAGTTCGCCGTGTTCGCCCTGGTGGCGCACGCCGTGGCGCTGCCCCAGGCGGCCCGGCGCCCCTGGGCCGCGGCCGCCACGGCGGTCGTCGTGGGGCTCGCTCCGCTGGCGCTGCTCAGCCACCGGCAGTCGGCGCAGGTGGACTGGATCGGCGGCCCCGCGTGGCCGGCGGTGCTTTCGGTACTCGTCCTGTGGGCGCTCGGGCTGCTCGCGGCGGCCGTCGTCACGGGGTGGCGGCGGCCCGCGCGGGCGGGGCAGGGCGCCGTCTCGCTGCCGGTCCTCGGCCTCGCGCTGCTGACCCTGCCCACCCTCACACTGTGCCTCGCCTCCCTGGTCAAACCGCTCTACGTGGACCGGTACGTGCTGTACGGGCAGGCTGGTCTCGCCCTCCTCCTGGGCGCGGCCCTGGACCGGCTGACGCGCGGCGGGCGACGGCGGGTGCTCGGCGTCGTCGCGGCGGCGGCCGCCGCCGTGGCGGCACTGGTGCCGCTCTCGCTCGGCCTGCGGACCCCGGAGAGCCGGGTCGACGACACCACGGCGGCCGCGCGGGCCCTGCGCGACACCGGGGCGCCCGGCGACGCCGTGCTCTACCTGCCGCTGCGCCGCCGCGTGTGGACCCTGCCGTACCCCTGGGCCGCGCGGGGACTGCGCGACATCGCCCTCGCCCAGCGCCCCGCCGCCTCGCACACGCTGTACGGCACCGAGGTCGCCCCCGATGTCCTGCGCGCGCGGCTGCTCGCCGAGGAACGGGTCGTCGTGGTGACCGATCCTGCCGGGCGGCCCGTCGAGGCGGTACCGGGCGAGTCGGTGAAACGGCGCGTCCTGGACCGGCACTTCGAGCCCTGCGAGACCCGCCGCGCCGACGGCGCCCGCGTCGTCCTCTACGCCCGGCCAGGGCAGTGCTGAGCACACCCCTCGCCTTCATTACTCAAGTTTGACTAGACTGACAGAATGGCTGAGAAAACCATCCCCCTGCTGCCCTGCCAGACCATCCAGCCGATCGTCGACTTCTACACCGCCCTCGGCTTCGAGACGACGTTCCTCCAGAAGAGCCCCTACGCGTACGCGGTCGTCGAACGCGGGGCCGTGGAGCTCCAGTTCTTCGGGATGAAGCAGTACGAGCCCGCGGAGTCGTACTCCGGTTGCTATGTGCTGACGGACGACGTGGACGCGCTGTACGCGCAGTTCCGGGCGGGGCTGAAGGAGGCGTACGGGAAGGTGCCGCGGCGGGGGCTGCCGCGGATCGGACCGCTCAAGGACATGTCGTACGGAGTGCGGCAGTTCCTGATGACCGACCCCGGCGGGAACTGCATCCGGATCGGGCAGCAGATCAGCGAGGACCAGAGCCATCGGCCCGCGCCCAAGGAGACGTTCGCGCGGGCGCTGCACATCGCCGACGTCTTCGTCGACTCCAAGGAGGACCTGGAAGGCGCCGCCAAGGTCACCGACCGGGCACTCGCCCTGGAGGACGAACGGCCCACGCCCGCGCAGCACCTGCGGCTCCTGGTGCTGCGCGGGGACATCGCCCAGCGGGTCGGGGACGACGGCCTGGCGGCGCGGCTCCTCGATCGGGCCGCCAGGATCGAACTCGACACGCGGGAGCGCGATTCGGCGCGGGACGCGCTGGCGCGCCTCGCTGAGCTGCGGGCGTGATCCGCTAGCGCTTCACGGCGACGTGCACCGTGTGGGCCACGAGCAGGAACACGTCGTCGCGGCGGTGCAGGCTCTCCTCGTCCGCCGGGTCGAGGAGGCGGCCGAGGACCTCCAGGTCGTCGGCGGCGAGGGCGCGCTCCTCGGCGGCCAGGTCGCGGTAGCGCCCGAAGGTGGAGATCACGTGGGCGCGCGCCCGGTCGTCCAGGGGTGCCGGGAGGTCCAGCAGGAACGTGCGCGTCGCCGTGTGGCGCAGGCCCGCCGCGGCGAGGAGCGCGGGCCAGTGCTCGGGGACGTCCTTGGTGCCGGGCAGGCCCGCGCGCATCCGCGTGAACCAGTCCTCGTTGGCCGCGTCCAGGCGGGCCTGGAGCCCCGGGCGGCCCAGGCCGATGTCGCGCGGCAGGCTGCGGGACGGCAGCCCGCCTTCGAGGACCGCGAGCGCGCCGCCGGGCGCGAGCCGGCCGGCGAGGGCGGTGAGCGCGGCGACCTGGTCGCCGACGTGGTGCACGGACCGGGCCGCCCAGATCAGGCCGGCGGGCGGCAGCGCGCCGAGCCCGTCGGGGAGTTCCGCGCGGTGCGTGCGCACCCGGCCACCGAGGCCGAGGCGGTCCGCGCGGGCCCGCGCCCGGTCGAGGAGCGCCTGCTCGGGGTCCGCCGCGACCACCCGCGCCTTGGGGAACGCCTCCGCCAGCAGGCTGGTGACCACGCCGGGGCCGCTGCCCGCGTCGACGACCAGGGAGGGCTCACCGCCTCGCGCGCCGTCCGCCCCGCCGGTGCGCAGCTCCCGCAGCCAGTCGGCGACCTGCCGGTACGCGGGGGCCGTGACCTCCGCGTTCTGCTCAAGGACGGGAGCCATCTCGGCCCAGTCGACGTCGGCGTGCCCGCAGTGCCCGCCGTGCCCGTGGCCGCTGTGGTCCTCGCCGTGTCGCGCCGTCCCACCGTCGTCGTCGTGCGCCGTGTCCGCCGTGTGCGCCGTCATCGTCTCGCCGCCTCTCCGCTGGCTCCCGGGAATCCCTCACCCGGGGTCGCTGTCAGCCTGCGCCACCGGTCGCGATTCTGGCCAGCTGGCTTGCCGGAACAGCAAACCCCGTTCCCTGACACAAGATGTCAGGGAAGGCGTCGTAGCGTCCCGGCATGGCCTTTGAGGAGAAACTGCTGTGGGCGCTCCCGCCCGTCGAGATCGCGGGGCGCCACATCAAGCGCTACCACGTCAGCGCCGACCCGGCCGGGATCGCGCCGGAGGTGGCGGCGGCCGCGTACGCGGTGCTGCCCGAGCTGCTGCCCGAGCCGGACGGGACGCCGCCCGCGACGTTCGTCGTGCTGCACCGGGGCGGCGACGACGGCGCCTATCTCAACGCGTACAGCTGGGTGTGGGACAACGTCCTGCACTTCGGGTGCGCCGCCGCCGGGCAGCCCGTGCTCGGCTGCCCCGACCGCGACCCCACGCACTTCGTGCCCGTGGGGCGCGACCAGCCGTGGATCGGCTGCGTGTGGGAGCTGCCGCCGATCCAGCACGAGCGGAACGCCTGGGTGCGGCATCTGCTCGCGCCCGCCGCACCGGACCTGGCCGCCTACCTCGCCGACAGCCTGCCGGACGGCACCACGGGCGTCTGACGCGCTCAGCCGACGGCGGCCTTCGCGAACGCGAGGAGGGTGAACTCCGGGTCCGGGCGCCGCACGTCCTGGTCCGGCAGGCCCGCGAGCCGCTCCGCGTACCCGCGGGCCATCGCGCTGTCCGGCGGAATGCTGGTGAACCAGCCGCGGTACAGGTCCTCGGCGGTGCTGCGCGGGCTGCGGCCCTGGCCGTGGCCGCGGAAGCGGGCCCGGCCCGCGGCGACGAGACCGAGGTCCCGCGCGCACGCGGTGACCTGCGCGGCGCCGTCCGCGGGCGTCCTGATCGGGCGGCCCGCGAGGGCGGCGTCGATGTCGCTGCCCACGTTGTGCGAGGCGGCCTTGTCGACGGTGGTGACGAGGCGGCCCCCGGGCCGCAGGACCCGCGCGCACTCCGCGAGCACCGTGCGGACCTCCTCGCGGTCCGCGAGCAGATGCAGCAGCCACACCGTGGCCACCGCGTCGAACCGGGCGTCGGGGAAGGGCAGTCGGCGGCTGTCGCCGAGGACGACGGCGCCCGGGACGCGGTCGGCCGCCATGCGCGCCATGGCGTACGTCGCGTCGACTCCCGTCACGTCGAGGCCGGGCTCGGCGGCGAACCGCCGGGTGACCAGGCCCGTGCCGCAGGCCACGTCCAGGAGGTTCGCGGTGTCCCGCGGCAGCAGGGAGAGGACCGCGGCCGCCGCGGCCGCCGCGCGGGGCTCACCGCCGCGCGAGGCGTCGTACCGGACGGCCTCCTTGCCGTAGTCGAGCATGGCGCTCTGCGCCTGCCCCGGCGTCATACGGCACCGTGCCCGCTGGGGCCAGTTCCTCGACCCTGCGGGCGAGTGCGAAGTCGCGCTCGGTGAGGGCGCCGCCCGCGCTGTGCGTGTGCACCGTGAGCTCCACCGTGTCGTACCCGAGGGTGATCTCCGCGTGGTGGCCGAGCTCCTCCTGCGCCTGGGAGACGTGCACGACGAACGCGGTCGCCGCGGCGTGCGACGCGAGCCGGTAGGAACGGGCGATCCTGCCGTCGAGCCGGGACCAGCCGGGCAGTTCGGCGAGCCGGTCCTCGATCTCCTTCTGCGACAGCGGCTCCAGGGGCATGGCCGCGCTCCTTTCCGTTTTCCGTGCGCTCGCGCTTGTTCACCCCCGCGGACGTGGGGCGCAGTGCCAGCGTGCCACAGCGCGTCCCTGACGGGGACTCGGCGGAACTCAGCCGCGGACGCATTCCGCCGCGAGGTCGTCCGCGAGCGCGGCGATCACCGCCCGGCCCTCGGTGGGCCGCAGCCAGTCGGCGGGCAGCGCGTGGTCGCCGTGCAGCGCGCCGAGCAGGTTGCCGCAGACCGAGCCGGTCGAGTCGCTGTCCCCCGAGTGGTTCACGGACAGCGGCAGCGCGTCCTCCACGCGGTGCGTGACCAGGGCCGCGTACACGGCGATGGCCAGGGCCTCCTCGGCGATCCAGCCCGCGCCGAGCGACTCCACGCGCTCCGCGCTCGGCTCGCCCTCGGCGGCCAGGTCCACGGCGCGGCTGAGCGCGGCGGACGTCTCCTCGTGGCCGGGGTAGCGGCGCAGCAGCCGCAGCGCGCGCAGCACGGCGCCCTCCAGGGAGTCGCCCGCGACCAGGTGCGCGACGATCGCCGCGAGGGTGCCCGCGGCGTAGGCGCCGGTGGGGTGGCCGTGGGTGATCCGCGCGCAGCGCGCCGCCAGTTCGAAGGAGCGGTCTGCGGGGGCGCGGGTGAGCCCGAAGGGCGCCGCGCGCATCACGGTGCCGCAGCCCTTCGACTCGGGGTTGACGGGCCCTGGCGGGCCGAGCGGGGCCCGCGGGTCGGGGGCGTGGCGGTGTTCGAGCCCGCTGAGGCAGGCTTCGCCGGGGGCGCGGCGCGCGTACAGCCAGGGCTGCGCGGCGAGCCCACCGCGCACGTCCGGCGGAGGTCCTGGCCGCCGCTGCGTGTCCAGCCAGCGCAGGTACGCCTCCAGGACCAGTTGGGGCGCGGCCCCGCCGATGCCCTTGCGGCGCTCGCGGGCGTGGGCGGCCTCCAGGGCCTCGACGGTGAAGAGCGTCAGCTGGGTGTCGTCGCTGATCCGGCAGACGCCGTCCGCGTCCGGCAGCGGCCCGCGCACGCCGCGCGGGCCGTGCGCGGCGCGGATGCCGTCCAGCGAGCTGAACTCGACGGGATAGCCGAGCGCGTCCCCGATCGCGCCGCCGAGCAGGCAGCCGCGCACCCGGGCGCGGTAGGCCACGGTGGCCTCCCACGACGGGGCGTCCCACGGATTCGTCATGCGCCACTCCTCGATTACCGTTCGCGGTATGACAACTCTCGCTTCCGGCAGGCGAAACGGCAAAGACGGCGCCCGGGGCGGCCGCGCGGCCCGCGGCGCGCCCGCGGCGACCGAGGTGGGGGCGCTGCTGCGCGGCTGGCGCGAGGAACGGCGCGTGAGCCAGCTGGAGCTCGCGCTGCGCGCGGACTCCTCGGCGCGGCACATCAGCTTCGTGGAGACCGGCCGGTCCAAGCCGAGCGAGGAGTTCGTCCTGAAGCTCGCCGAGCACCTCGACGTGCCCGTGCGCGAACGCAACGCGCTGCTGCTGGCCGCCGGTTACGCGCCGCGCTTCCCGCACACCCCGCTCGACGACCCGTCGATGGCCGCCCTGCGCGCCGGGATGGAACAGCTGATCCAGGGCTACGAGCCGTATCCGGCCCTGGTCGTCGACGCGACGTACGACGTGGTCGCGGCGAACCGGGGCATCGCGATGCTCCTGGACGGCCTGCCGGGCGACGCCCTTCAGCCGCCCCTGAACGCCATGCGGATCGCGCTGCACCCCAAGGGCCTCGCGCCGCGGATCCGCAATCTGCGGGAGTGGCGCGGGCATCTGCTGCACCAGATGGAGCGCCAGATCGCGCTCCAGCGCTCGGCGCCGCTGCGCGCGCTGTACGAGGAGGTCGCCGCGTACCCCGTCGAGGACCCCGGCGAGGACACGGCGGCGGACGGGCAGGTGCCGCACTTCGCGCTGCCGCTGCGGATCGAGCACGAGGGCCGGGTGCTCTCCTTCATCTCGTCGATCTCCACGTTCAACACGCCGATGGACGTCACCGTCGCCGAGCTGGCCATCGAGACGCTGCTCCCGGCCGACCCGGCGACGGTGAAGTACCTCCAGTCGAGGTGAAGTACCTCCGGTCGAGGTGAAGTACGGCCCGTCGAAGGGCTGAAGGACCGGCGCGAGGGGGTCAGGCGCCGCCCGCTCCCTTGGCGCCCGCCTCGCCCCCGCCCGCCCTGTCCTCGGAGTCCTCGGATTCGTCGTCCACGATCTCCGCGTCCACGACGGTGTCCTCGGCGGCTCCCTCCGCGCTCCCTTCGGCGCTCCCCGGCTCCCCGGAGCCGTCGGGCGGGCCCGAACCGCCCGGCTGCGCGGACGCGTACATCGCCTGCCCCATCTTCTGGCTGACGGCCGCGAGCTTCTCCGCGCCCGCGCGCACGGCACGCGTGTCGGCGCTGTCCGGGCCGTCCAGGAGGGCCTTCAGCTCGGCGGCCGCGGCCGCCACCTCGGACCTGGTGTCCGGGGGGATGCGCTCGGCGTTCTCGCCGAGGAACCGCTCGGTCTGGTAGACGAGCTGTTCGGCCTGGTTGCGGGTCTCGGCGGCCTCCCGCCGCTCGCGGTCCTCCTCGGCGTGCTGCTCGGCCTCGCGGACCATCCGGTCGATGTCGTCCTTGGGCAGCGCGGAGCCGCCGGTGACGGTCATGCGCTGCTCGCGCCCGGTGGCCTCGTCCTTCGCCGAGACGTGCATGATCCCGTTGGCGTCGATGTCGAAGGTGACCTCGATCTTGGGCACGCCGCGCGGCGCGGGCGGCAGTCCGGCGAGGTCGAACACGCCGAGCTTCTTGTTGTACGCGGCGATCTCCCGCTCGCCCTGGAAGACCTGGATGCCGACCGAGGGCTGGTTGTCCTCGGCGGTGGAGAACGTCTCCGAACGGCGGGTGGGGATGGTGGTGTTGCGTTCGATGAGCTTGGTCATGATGCCGCCCTTGGTCTCGATGCCGAGGGACAGCGGCGTCACGTCGAGCAGCAGCACGTCCTTGACGTCGCCGCGGATGACGCCCGCCTGGAGCGTGGCGCCGACGGCGACGACCTCGTCGGGGTTGACGCCCTTGTGCGGGTCCTTGCCGGTGAGCTCCCTGACGAGTTCGGTGACCGCGGGCATCCGGGTGGAGCCGCCGACGAGGATGACGTGGTCGATCGCGGCGAGTTCGACGCCCGCGTCCGTGACCGCCTGCTGGAAGGGGCCCCGGCAGCGGTCGAGGAGGTCGGCGGTGAGCTGCTCGAACTGGGCCCGGGTGAGCTTCTCGGCCAGGTGCAGCGGGCCGTCCGCGGACGCGGTGACGTAGGGCAGGTTGATGTCGGTCTCGCTGGACGAGGACAGCTCGATCTTCGCCTTCTCGGCGCCCTCCCGCAGGCGTTGCAGGGCCATCTTGTCGCGGGCCAGGTCGACGCCGTGCGCGTTCTTGAACTGACCCACGAGGTGCTCGACGATCCGCTGGTCCCAGTCGTCGCCGCCGAGTTGGGTGTCGCCGTTGGTGGCCTTGACCTCGATGACGCCGTCGCCCATCTCCAGGAGCGACACGTCGAAGGTGCCGCCGCCGAGGTCGAAGACGAGGACGGTCTGGTCGTCGCCCTTGTCCAGGCCGTAGGCGAGGGCGGCGGCCGTCGGCTCGTTGATGATGCGCAGGACCGTGAGCCCGGCGATCTCCCCGGCCTCCTTGGTGGCCTGGCGCTGGCTGTCGTCGAAGTGCGCGGGCACGGTGACCACGGCGTCGGTGACGTCCTCGCCGAGGTAGGACTCGGCGTCGCGCTTGAGCTTCTGCAGGACGCGCGCGGACAGCTCCTGCGCGGTGTACCGGTGGCCGTCGACCGCGCCTTCGCCGGGGAAGCGCCAGGCCGGGTCGCCCATGTGGCGTTTGACGGAGCGGACGGTGCGCTCCACGTTCGTGACGGCCTGCCGCTTGGCGACCTCGCCGACGAGCACGTCGCCGCTCTTGGCGAACGCGACGACCGAGGGGGTGGTGCGGGCTCCTTCCGCGTTCGCGATGACGGTGGGATCACCGCCTTCCAGGACGGCGACCACGGAGTTCGTCGTACCGAGATCGATGCCGACCGCACGTGCCATGTCCAACAGCCCCTTCCGACGCGGCGATCCTTCGGCCTCCAGCACAAAACTTGAGCGGGATGTTGTCAATGCCGCGTGCGCGGCCGCGGGCGGCCCAGGCCCGTACCCGTGCCGGTGTCCGGGCCCGGGTCCGGGTCCGGGTCCGGACACGCACGAGGCCGCCGCCCCGATGACGGGGGCGGCGGCCTCGTCCCAGGACCGCGCGCGTCAGGCGAGCTTGGCCGACAGGGTGATCGTCGTGCCGGTGAGCGCCTGGCTGACCGGGCAGTTGGCCTTGGCGTCCTCGGCGGCCGAGACGAACGCGGCCTCGTCGAGGCCGGGCACCTCGCCCTCGACGGTGAGGTGGATGCCGGTGATGCCGGTGCCGGGCTGGAAGGTCACGTCGGCGGAGGTGACGAGCTTGGTGGGCGGGGTGCCCGCGCCGGTGAGGCCGTGGGACAGCGCCATCGAGAAGCAGCTGGAGTGCGCGGCGGCGATGAGCTCCTCGGGGCTGGTCTTGCCGTTCGCCTGCTCGGCGCGGGACGGCCAGGACACGGCCTGCTGTCCGATGCCCGAGGAGTCGAAGGTCACCGTGCCGGAGCCCTCGGTCAGGCTGCCTTCCCAGACCGTGTGAGCGGAGCGCGTGGTAGCCACGATGCCAAATCCCTTCAGTGGAGTTCCTTGGCCTCCATCCGATCACACTCCGGGGGAAATCGCCGCGTACGGGGGTGGTACGGAGCCGTAAGAAGGATCACCCGGGCACGCGTCCGGCGGGCGGCGGCCGCACGCCGCTTGCGGCACGCGTCAGTTGCGGGGCCGCTCCAGGTGCTCGCCCCGGCGCGTGGACGGCAAGTAGACACCCTCCGTTTTCCGCCAACCGCGCGGCCCTTGCGCCGTGTTCGACCGGGCCGCGCTGGTGCGCGCGGTCCATACGAACACCGGGGCGGCGAACGCCCTGGCCAGCGAGGCCGATGGGGTGGCGCGGCACGCCCGTGGCGCGGCCCCTATGGCCGGAATATCACCTGGGCAAGGTCCCCGCGCGGTGACACTTTTAGGCCCCCTCGACCGCGTGCGCCTCAGCCACGCGAGGGGGAGATCACCCAGGGGGTACGACCCATGCGCATCATCTACACGGACCGCGGCCCGTCGCCGCTGGAGCCGGAGAAGCCCGGCGCGGCCGGGGAGCGGGACTCGGCGCTCGGCTGGTGGGGGGCGTTCAGCGTCGAGAAGTTCGCCGACGCCTCACCGCTGCGCTACACGCACGAGGACGCCGTCGGCTGGCTGGAATACCCGCAGCGGTTCTACGACCGGAACTTCTGGTTCGCCGACGCGGGCGTCCAGGTGTGGGCGTACGAGGAGGCGTTCGACAACTGGCAGGATCGTTTCGGCATGGACGCGGTCTGCGCGGTGTACCACTCGGGCCACGGCAACATGGACGGCAACGGCGTGTTCGAGGCGCCGCTCGGCGCGGCCTGGGACGGTCGCACCCGGGCGTACTCCAGCCGCATGGCGCTCGGCAACGAGAAGGCGCGGTACGTCTTCTGGTCCACGTGCTTCTCGCTGCGCGTCCTCGGCGGGCACTCGCCGGTCCGCACCTGGGCCGGGCCCAACATCGGCTTCCGGATGATCTTCGGCTTCGAGACGACGAGCATCGACCACCCGGACTACGGCCGCAAGTTCTGGGACAAGTGGACGTCCGGGCAGACGTACGCCGAGTCCTGGCTGAACGCCAGCTGGGACATCTGGAAGAACCAGGCCCCTTCGGTGTGCGCGGTCGGCGCCACCCAGGCCGAGGCCGTGGACCGGCTGAACACCGAGCGGTACTTCTACCGGCCCGCCGTGTCGGACAACTGGTACGCCTGGCGCTGGTACAACGCCCGGGCCTCGCTCGCCGAGCAGCTGACCGCGCTGCCGGAAGCCGCGCAGACGGTCCAGCTGGCGCCGCGCGAGCCGAGCGCCGAGATGGCCGCGGTGGGCCGCATGGCCGCCTTCCCCGCCGCCGCGCTCGAAGAGGTGCAGGCCGACCGCAGGGGCGTGCTGAGCGCGAGCTCCGGCGACCGCACCATCTCCACGGGCCCGCACGCGGTGCGCTGGGCCCGCCTCGCCGAGCCCAACCAGCGCAACACCACGGCGCTGCCCACCGAGCGGGCCGTCGAGCTGGCGCGGGCCTTCGCCGAGGAGCACGCCGAGGGCGCCGAGCTCGTCGTGGACAGCGTGCACGACCTGATGCAGAACTCCGCCGCCAAGGACGGCTCGGAGACCGGCGCCCCCACGACCCTCGTCACGCACGTCACGTTCCGGCAGGCCTTCGACGGCGTGCCCGTGATCACGCCGGACCGCGGCGTCATCCGGGTCGGTCTCGACAACGACGGCACGGTCGTGCAGGCGCAGCTGTCCACGCGGCACGCCACGGGCGAGCGGCGCGAGCCGAGCAGCCGGGTCGCTCCGCCCGCGCCCGAGGGCGCGCGCGAGGCCGGTGCCCCGCCGCTCAGCGACCCCAGCGAGGCGCTCGCCGCCGCGCAGCAGCGCGTCCTCGCCGAGCTCGCCGTCCGCGGCGCGGGCGACGACGCCGACTACGGGGCGGCCCTGGCGCCGGAGCGGCTGCCCGAGGTCAGGGACGTGCCGGGGACGTTCCAGGTGGGCTACGAGATGGAGGGCAACGAGGCCTACCCGGCCGCCCGCAAGCTGATCGAGATCGGGCCCGAGGACGGCGTCAGGACGCAGCGCTGGGTGACGGCTCCGCTCGCGCGGTAGCCGGGCTTTCGCCGGCCGGGTCCTGGGTGGCGGCCCGCTGCTTGCGGGCCGCCATCCACGCGTACACGAGGACGCCCGCGAACAGGAACAGCACGCCCTGGTAGACGGCCGCGTACCCGGCCCCGGCGACCAGCCACAGGGAGAAGCCGAAGCCGAGGCCGGCGAGCACGGAGTCGCGCACGAGGCGCCCGCGGTTGACGCGGTCGTGGCGGCCGGAGGCCAGGAAGTAGATCTGCGCGGCGGCCGCGAGCAGATAGGGCACGGTGGCCGTGAACGTCGTGACGAGCACGAGGACTTCGAAGACCCCGGAAGGACCGGCGGTGTAGTTGTAGACCGTCAGGAGCGAGGCGAGCACGACGGTCACCAGGACGCCGAAGGTCGGCACGCCGCGCCGCTTCACGGCGAAGGCGCTCGGGAACAGGCCGTCCTTCGCGGCGGCGTACGGCGTCTGGGCGCTCAGGAGCGTCCAGCCGTTGAGGGCGCCGACCATGGACACCAGGGCGGCGATCGCGACGGCGGTGCCGCCCCAGGAGCCGCCGAACATCACGTTCACGGCGTCGGAGAACGGCGCGGTGGACGTGACGAGCTTGTCGTGCGCGACGGTGCCGAAGACGGCGAGGGTGCCGAGCAGATAGACCAGGGCGGCGCCGAGGGTGCCGAGGATGGTGGCGCGGCCGACGTTGCGCCTCGGGTCGCGGACCTCGCCCGCGCTGACGGCGGCGGACTCCATGCCCAGGTAGGAGAAGAGCAGGATCGCGGCGGACGCGGACACCGCGCCGACGGCGCCGTGGTCACTGGCCTGGAAGGGACCGAGGTTGTCGGCGTCGAAGAAGAAGAGGCCGCCGAAGGCCACCAGGAGCAGCGGCAGGAACTTCAGCACGGTGGCGACGACCTGCACCGCGCCGACGTACCGCGTCCCGGCGAGGTTGGCGAGCGCGGGCAGCAGCTGCAGCACGAGCGCGGCCAGGCAGGCGGACCACTTGTGGTCGGCGACGGGTATCAGCACGTCCAGGTAGCCGACGGCGGCGACGGCGAGCGCCGCGTTCGACACCCAGGTCGTGATCCAGTAGGCCCAGGCGGCGAGGAAGCCCGCGAAGTCGCCGAAGGCCTCCCGCGCGTACACATAGGGGCCGCCGGTGCGCGGGTCGCGTTCGGCGAGGCGCCCGAAGACCAGGGCCAGGGCGATGGCCCCGACGGTCAGGACGGCGAACGCGACGAGGCTGACGGTGCCGAACGGCGCGACGGAGGCCGGGAGCAGGAAGATGCCGCCGCCGATGATGTTGCCCATGACCAGGCAGGTCGCGATCGGGAGGCCGAACCTGCGCGCGTGCCTGCCGTCGTCGTGCGGGGCGGGCGGTGCGTCCTGTCGAAGGGCCGGAGCCGACTGCGGTGCGGTTCCGGTGTCGTGCATGGGGTGGTGCGCCTCTCGTCGTGCCGGTGCCCGGGATCGCCGGGCGCGGGCCCATCGTCAGGCACCGGGAACGTCGCGCAAAATCACTGTGCTTTGTCCTGTACGACGCGGTCGGCGGCCGCAAAACCTGTCGGGTCCACAAGGCCTGGAAGGCGATCATCCACGGCTGTGACCTGCGGCACCTCGGGGCCGAGCTCCTCGCGCAGCCAGCGTCGCAGCACCCGGTGCACCGCCTCCGCCCCGACGAGTTCGGCGCCCTCGGTGACGGGCGGCGTGAGCGCGAGCGGGGAGAGCAGGAACGGCCGGGACTGGGCGCCGCCGAGCCCGCCGTGCGAGCCGATCTGCTCCTCGAAGGCGAGGACCTCGCCTTCGAGCGGGTCGTACCAGGAGTTGACCATGATGTCGGCGGTGTGCGGGAAGGAGTCGGTGCGGCGCACGGCGTCGGCGGCGCCGGGCCCGAAGTCGGCGAGCGGTCCGAGGGCGTCGGCGTCCGCGCCCGGGGGCAGTTCGTCCAGGTACACCTCGGCGCCGCGCGCCCCCATCACCAGCGGCCCGCGCGCGCCGTCGCGCACCAGCAGGAAGCCGACGCCGGGGTGGTTGGCGAGCGTCGGCAGGAGCGCGGGGTGGCGCCGGTCGATCTCCTCGCGGGTCATGCGGTGGGGCACGTCCGGGAAGGAGACGAGGCCGAGGTTGCCGGAGGCGAGGACGATGGGCTCGGCGTGGCGGCGCGGCCGGTGCTCGCCGGTGCCCTCCTCCACGGGCCTGCGCAGCGCGGCGCGCACCGCCGAGCGGGCCTCCGCGGTGCTGTGCGTGCGGCGCGCCCTGCGGGGCACGGGCAGGCCGCACCCGGCGCGCACCAGGTCGCCGAGGGTGAGGCCGTAGCGGGCGCGGAAGGTCTCGCCGGGGCTCTGGCCGTGGTCGGACAGGAGCACGATGCGGTACGGCCGGGGCGCGTGCTCGGCGACCTGCGCGAGCAGCGCGAGGGACCGGTCGAGCCGCCGCAGGACCTTCTCGCGCGTCGCCGCCGGTGGGCCCGGAGTGGTGCGCCACCTCGTCGTACGCCACCAGGTCCGCGTACACGGCGGCGCGTCCGGCGAGCATGTCGCCGATGACGGCGGCGACCACCACGTCGCGCTCCACGACCGTGGCGAAGGCGCGGATGAACGGGTACAGGCCGCCCCGGCTGACGCGCGGGCGGCGCCTGCACAGGCGGGCGCGGGTCGACTCGGCGATCTCGCGGCCGACCTCGGAGACGAAGGACAGGGCGGTGCGGACGGCGTTGGCGGGGTCGGAGAAGTAGGCGAAGTACCCGGCCCTCGACCGGTTCTCCTTGCCGCGCCGCGCGGCCATGGACAGGACGAGGGCGAGCTGCTCGGCGCCGCCGCTGAACAGGTTCCCGCGGCTGGCCCCGTCGACGGTCAGCAGGCCGCCGTCGCCGGTGCGTGCGATCGCGCGGCGCTGGAGCTCCACGGCGGACGCGGGCCGGTTGGACACCATGACCTCGCCGGTGTCCTTCTCGTACCAGCGGAACGCGGGCACGTCGTGGTTGCTGCCGTGCAGGATGCCGAGCTGGCTGGCGCCGGTCTGGGACGACCAGTCGGTGCGCCAGGGGGTGAGCCGGTGCGTGGCCCGGGCCCCCGGGGCGCCGTCGGCGGCGAGCCAGCGGGCCACGGTGGGCATGAGGCCCTTGCGGACGGCGTCGTCGAGGACGTCGTGGCCGACGCCGTCGAGCTGGAGGAAGACCACGCCGGGGGTGCTGGGGCGGCGGGCCCCGGTGTCCCTGCGGCGTCTGCGGTCGGCCAGGCGGTACAGGCGTCTGCGGTACGCGTCGTCGTCGCGGACGGCGAGCGCGCCGCCCGTGGCCGACGCCACCGCCGACATCACGGCGGCCACCGCCACGGCCGTCTCGGCGTTCGCGTCGCCGCGGCCGTCGGGGATGAGCCGCAGCGCGAGCAGCAGCAGCGACCCGTTCAGGAAGAAGTTGAGCAGCCCGAGGACCAGGGCGGGTACGAGCAGCAGGGCCCGGACGAGAAGGGGCCACACCAGGGCGGAGAGCAGGCCGAAGGCGCCGGCGCCGAGGGCCGCGGTCACCGCGATGCGGGTGGCGCTGTCGCCGTCGTCGGACTGGAGCTTGAAGTCCGGCAGGATGCCGGCGAGGGCGAGCATCGTGAGCGTGCTCACCGCCCAGACGACGATCACGCGCCCGAGGGCACGGCCCACTGTCCGCCACCGATCACCACGCACCCGTGCCGCCCGCCTCACGTCCCTGACCTTGCCCCCAGCGTGTCACAGCGCCTGCGCCCCGGCTGTCGGGCGCCCCCTTCACCGGCCCCGGCGGGCAGCACGAAGGGCACCACAGGGGTGTCGGAGGGGGGTGGGGTCAGCAGCCGTCGTAGCCCGCGGTGGGCATGGAGAGGCGGCGGTGGACCCTGGCCTTCATGTGGGAGTCGTAGCAGGGCTCCGCGAAGCCCGCGGTCTCGATCCGCACCCCGCGCCGCCCGCACTCCGCGGTGAACTCGTCGGCGCAGCGCAGTGCGCGCTCCAGGACGCGGCGGCACGGCACCACGAACAGATGGACCAGGCCCGCGTCGATGTCGTTCCAGAGGACGGCGTGGTCGGCGCGCAGGCCGTGCACGACCAGCTCCCGGGTGATCACATAGCCACGGGCGGCCGCCCAGCGCGCGCACATGGCGTGCTGGCTGCGCGAGTCGACGAGGAACGGGTCGGCGTCCAGCTCCTCCAGAGGCGTCAGGCTGGCGATGGCGGCGACCCGCACCGCGTGGTCCTTCCCCCCGGTGGCGTCTCCCATGGCGTCCCCCTCACCTCTGGTGTCAGCCGACGACACTACTCCTGGCCGTAGGCTCGGAGACAGTCACACGAAGGAGGAACGGTGCGGGCGGACGTCACGGTCACCTGGTGGGGTCATGCCACCTGTACGGTCGAGGACTCCGGGACCCGGGTGCTCACCGATCCCCTCTTCGCGCGCCGCCTCGCGCACCTGCGCCGCCGCCGCGGGGCGCGCTGCCGCCGCCGCGCGCGGCGGTGGCGGACGTCGTGCTGCTCTCCCATCTGCACGCCGACCACTTGCACGTGCCGTCCCTGGCCCGCCTCGCCCCCGGCACCCGCGCGCTGCTGCCGCGCGGCGCGGCCCGCTCGGTGCCGGGCCTGCGCAGGCTGTCGCAGCTGCGGTTCACGGAGGTCGCGCCGGGTGACGAGGTGCCGGTGGGCGACGTGATGGTGCGGGTCGTGTCCGCGCTGCACGACGGCCGCCGCCTGCCGGTGGGCCCGCACCGCTCCCCCGCGCTCGGCTATGTCGTCGAGGGCACGGCCCGTACGTACTTCGCGGGGGACACCGGGCTCTTCGACGCGATGGCCGACGAGGTCGGCCCCGTCGACGTGGCGCTGCTCCCGGTCGGCGGCTGGGGCCCCTATCTGGGCCACGGCCATCTCGACCCGGCGCGCGCCGCCGAGGCCCTGGTGCGGATCGCGCCGCGCAGCGCGGTGCCGGTGCACTACGGCACCTACTGGCCGATCGGCATGGACGCGGTGCGGCCGCACGAGTTCCACACGCCGGGTGACGAGTTCGTGCGGCAGGCCGCGCTGCGGGCGCCCGGCGTGGCGGTGCACCGGCTGACGCACGGCGAGAGCGTCCGGCCTCAGGCCGCCCGATGATGCTCGCCGCCGCGGTCCAGGTGACGCCGGACTCCACCCAGCAGGCGGTCGGCTATCCGTCCCTCTTCCTGCTCGTGGTCCTGGGCGCGCTGGTCCCGGTGGTGCCGACGGGCGCCCTGGTGAGTTCGGCGGCGGTCGTCGCCTTCCACCAGACCGACACCTCGCCGTTCGCGCTGCTCATCGTGTTCGGGGTGGCCTCGCTCGCGGCGTTCACCGGGGACATGGGGCTGTACTGGCTCGGGCGGCGCGGCATGCGGTCGCGGAACGGTTCGCGCTGGCTGAAGGCGATCCGCGACCGGGCTCCCGCGGAGCGGCTCGCGCAGGCCCAGGCCAAGCTCCAGGACCACGGGGTGCTGGTGCTCGTCCTGTCCCGCCTCGTCCCCGCGGGCCGGATTCCGGTGATGCTGGCCTGCCTCCTCGCGAAGATGCCGGTACGGGCGTTCGCGCGGGGCAACCTTCCGGCGTGCCTGGCGTGGGCGGTGACGTACCAGCTCATCGGCATCCTCGGGGGTTCCCTGTTCCCGGAGCCGTGGCAGGGCGTGGCCCTGGCGGTGGGGCTGACCGTGGCGATCAGCGTGGCCCCGTCCCTGTGGCGGCGCGCCCGCCGCCACTGAGGCGGGAGTTCAGGCGGGCAGGACCCGCGAGGCCCCGACGGGCAGGTCCCAGAGGTCGCCGCGGGCCAGGCCCGCCGCCTCCCACGCCGCCCGCACCCGCCGCAGGGGTTCGAGCACCGGCTCGGCCGACAGCAGGAACGTCCCCCAGTGCATGGGCGCCATCCGCCGCGCCCCCACGTCGACGGCGGCCCGCACCGCGTCCTCCGGGTCGCAGTGGACGTCCCGCAGGCCACCACCGGGGTTCGTACGCCCCGATCGGCAGCAGCGCCAGGTCGACGCCCGGGTAGCGCTCCCCGATCCGCGAGAACCAGTGCCCGTACCCGGTGTCCCCGGCGAAGTACACCCGCTGTCCCTCGCCGTCGGTGAGCACCCAGCCGCCCCACAGGCTGCGGCAGGTGTCCCGCACGCCCCGCTTGGACCAGTGGTGCGCGGGCACGAAGTCGAAGCGGACTCCGTCGAGTTCGGCGGCCTCCCACCAGTCGAGCTCGGTGACGCGGGTGAAGCGGCGGCGGCCGAACCAGCGGCCGAGCCCGGCGGGCACGAGGACGGGGGTGTCGCGCGGCAGCCGCCTGAGGGTGGGCGCGTCGAGGTGGTCGTAGTGGTTGTGGCTGATGACGACCGCGTCGACGCGCGGCAGCGCGCTCCAGGCCACGCCGACGGGGGTCATCCGGGCGGGGGTGCCGAGGATCTTGTGGGACCACACGGGGTCGGTGAGGACGGTGAGCCCGCCGATGCGCACGACCCAGCTCGCGTGACCGGCCCAGGTGACGGCGACGGTACGGGCGTCGACGCGGGGCAGCGGGCCCGGCTCGAAGGGCAGCAGCGGAATCTCGGCGAGGCCTTCGGGCCGGGGCCGCAGCGCCCCCTCCCTGGCGAACCGCGCGAAGGCCCGCAGCCCCGGCAACGGCGCGGTGAGCCGATCCGCGAACGACTTGGGCCACAACCGCGGCAACCCGACCGCCCGCCCCAACACGGACCCCCGCCCGGCCGCACCACCACCGGATGCGGTGCCACGGACGGCTGCCCCGCCCGGCACGGAGCCCCGCCCTGCGGCGTCACCCACAGCGGAGCCACCCGCAACCGCCCCACCCGGCGCCGCGCCGCGCACGGCCGCATCGCCCGGCATGGGAGCGCACGCGGCCGCGTCGCCCGGTGCGGAGCCCCGCGAAGCCGGGTCGCCCGGCGCGGAGGCTCGGGCGGCGGCGTCGGTGGGGCGAGGGCCCGCGTTAGCGCGCGGCCCGCTCCGTGGCGGCTGTCTCTCTTGCTCGCTGTCCCTCCGCCGTGCGGTCCCGCTCCGTGTTCTGGGTCTGGTGCTGTGTCTGCGTCACCGAGGAGGCTCCCGTCGCTGGGTTTCTGCGCGGAGGTCGTCGAAGGCCGAGCCGACCATGGTCAACGCCCGTTCCACGTGCGGGGATTCCAGTGGGTCGGGGGCGGCGAGCGCGTGCAGGCGCTCCTCGGGGGCGGTGCCGAGGAGGGGGCCTGTGGACAGCCGTACGCGCGGCGCGCCGATGTCGTCGCCGAAGCGGTGGCCGCCGGGCGCGGGCAGGCCGAGCCGCTCCTGGAGGAAGTCCTCCAGTTCCTGGGCGTCGGTGACGCCGCGCGCGGCGAGCGCGGAGCGCAGCGGGCCGAGGTCGACGTACAGATGGCGGCCCGCGGCCGGGGGCCGGGCGAGCGCGCCCGCGGCGACGACGGTCTCCCGCAGGGCGGCGGCCACGCGCGCGTGCAGCCGGTTCGCGGCGGCCAGGCGCGCGGTGACCTCGTCGGGCTCGCCGAGCGCGTACGTCGCGGCGGCGGCGACCGGCGCGGCGGGCAGCGCGCCGAGGGCGGTGAGCACGTCCAGGACGCGGGCGCGCAGGGCGCCGCCGGGGGCGGTCGCGGGGAAGCGGGCGACGGCGGCGGGCAGGCCGGGCGGCAGGAAGGCGCCGCGCAGGTCGCTGACGACGGTGACCCGTTCGGGGTCCATCTCGGCGGGGCCGACCAGGACGGTCTCGCGCGGCCGGTGCAGCGTGTCGCGCCAGGTCTCGTCGCTGACGATGTGCAGGCCCTCCCCCGCCGCGGCCTCCACGGCCTCGTGCACGGCTTCGGGCGGCGGCACGGTCGCCGTGGGGTCGTCCGCGACGGACAGCACGAGCAGGCGCGGGGCGCCGCCCTCGGCGCGGACGCGGCGGACGGTCTCCAGGAGCGCGTACGCGTCCGGGACGCCACCGCACTCGGCGGGCGTCGGCACGTGGTAGACGGAGCGGCCGAGGAGGCGCACCTGGGGCGCCCACCAGGCGGCGCAGGGCCGGGGCAGCAGGACGTCGCCGCCGAGCGCGGCGGCGAGCGCGAGCAGCAGGGGGGCGGCGCCGGGGGCGGCGGCGACGTGGCCGCGCTCGGCGGGCAGGCCGCGGCGGGTCCAGTAGCCGCAGGCCGCGTCCAGGAGCGCCGGGTCGCCGCCGGGCGGCTGCGCGCGGGTGCGGCCCGCGGCGGCGGCGACCTGGGCGGACAGCTCCGGCAGGACCGGAAGGCCTGGCTCCGGCGGGGGCGGTCCCGATCGGACGCGGCCGTGCCCCGCGTGGTCCGTCCACCGCATGGGCACCTCCGTGCGCTCCCCTGGCCACCCTCGTACCATCCGTGTGCCGTCGGGTCCCTGCGTACCCGCGGCGGCGCCGCTCCACCGTGTGATGGGCGGTGATCCCGTCCGGATTGCTCCGTGCGGCGGTCAGCGCGCGGAAGCGCGGTCACGGCGCAGCCGGAGCGCGGCCGCGACGCACGCGCCCGCCACCAGGACGCCGCCCGCGGTCAGGGCGGCCGGTGAGTCGGTGAACGCGCCGCCCTGGCCCCCGCGGACGCCGTGGGCGACGGACGGCGCGTGCGAGGCGTGCGCCGGTCCTGACGCGGCGCGGGTGACGGTGAACGTGGCCTCCCACTGGCCGTCGTCGTGACACACGCCGTCCACGGACCACTCCGAGACGGGTCCGACCGCGTCCGGGCCGCCGCCCTCCAGGTCCGCGGCCGCCGCGATCCGGGCCGTGCCCTGGTAGGCCACGCCGGTGAGCGCCTGGTCCTGGCCCGGCTGGTGCTGCTGTACGCGCTGGAGCCTGACCGTGCCCGCCTCGAACGCCTGGGAGCTCGCGTCCATGGTCGGCGGGGGCGTCGCGCTCGTGGCCGGGCAGGCGACGGAGACGGTGACCTGCTCGCCGGGGGCGGCGCGGGCCGGGGTGACCTGGGCGGCGGCGCCGCCCTCGGCGTGGGCGGACGGGGCGGCGGCCAGGACGTACACGGCGTACCAGGTGAACAGGGCGAGCAGGGCGGACAGGGCGGAAGCGGTGCGGGTCAGCGGGGCGGAAGTGCGCATGTCCTCATTCGAGCCGCTGATCGCGCTTCGCGCTCGTCCTCCCACGCCGGACGGGCTACCACCAGACGGACGGGTTACCACCAGACGAGGGACCGGACCTCACCGGGCGGGCGTCCGCCGTGCCAGCGTGACCAGTTCGCGCTCCAGGCCCCGCCCCCGGTTGCGCACCAGGGCCGCGGCCACGTCGGCGAGCTTGCGGTTGGTGGTCTGGGAGACGCGGCGCAGCAGGGCGAACGCCTCGTCGGCGTCGCAGGCGAGGACGTGCATGACGATGCCGCGGGCCTGGTCCACGACGGGCCGGGTGCGCAGGGCCTCGCCCAGGTGGTCGAGTTCGGTGAGCGCCGCGCGGTAGTGGCGGTCGCGGACGAGTCCGGCGGTGGCGAGGTCGCCGAGGACCTGCGCGGGCCCGCAGCTGGCGTCGGCGAGGGCGCCGGGCCGGAAGCTGAACAGGCTGAGGGTCACGGTCAGTCCTGAGCGCCGGAACGGCAGGGTGACGCTGGCGCGGACGCCGGAGTCGAGGGCGAGCGCGCGGTATTCGGGCCAGCGGTCGTCGCGCAGCAGGTCCGCGGCGTCCACGGGCGCCCCGCGCTCCTGCGCGGCGGGGATGGGTCCTTCACCGGAGCGCAGCTGGACGGAGACGAGCCCGGCGAGGTCGGGGTGGGTGACGGCGGTGGGCAGGTCCTCGCCGCCGTCGGTGACCGTGGTGCCCGCGCCGCAGCACGCGGTGGTGCAGCGCACGGCCTGTTCGGCGAGTTCGGAGAGCCTGCGCTGCGGCAGGGCTGACTCCGGTCCTTCCGGTCCGACCGGTTCGATGGGCGTCGGCATCGCGCGTACCTCCTCGTACCTCCTCGGATGTGCTCTCTTCCTCCCTCTGCGGCTTCCCTGGGAGGAAGCTCCGGAAAACGGTCGGAACGGATACGTTCGACGCATGGCTCAGACGGAGGAGTTCGGTGAGGAACTCGCGGACTTCGTGCGCCGCGTCGCGGAGTTGAAGGCGTCGCGGGCGGTGCCCGCCGGTGACCTCGGCACCCTGCTCGACGCGGCGCTGTTCGAACTGGATCACGCGGTGGAGCGGTTGTGGCCGGGGTACGAGCAGCTCGCGGGCGACGGACCCGTGGCGGCGGCGGTGTCGGACCGCGACGAGCAGCGGTTGCTGCGCACGGTGTTCCAGCGTTTTCCGCTGCCCGTGCTGCTGGTCGACGCCGAGTCCGTGGTGCGGCGGATGAACGTCGCGGCGACGGAGCTGACGGGGGTGCGCGGCGGGTACGCGACGGGGCGGCCGCTGTCGGGGTTCCTGACGCCGTCGGACCGGATCGCGTTCCGTACGCAGGCCGCCGCGGTCGCCCGCGGCGAGGGCGACCGCGGGCTCACGGTCCGGCTCCAGCGCCGCCCGCGGGTGCCGCTGCGGGCGACGCTGACGGCGCTGCGGCCGGGCACCGAGCCCCGCACGGTGCTCCTGGTGGTGCTGCAGCCCGCCGGAGCCGGGGATCTGGACCCCGCCAAGCACGGGGACCACGGCGTGCGCGGGGGCCATGTCCCGGCGCTCGCCGAGGCGACCCGCCACGCCGAGCTGCTGGAGCTGTCGGACACGGTGACGGCGGCGCTCCTGTCGGCGCCGCCGGGCGCGGTGGACGAGGTCCTCGCGCGGGTCGCGGAGGTGCTGCGCGGCCGGTTCGCGGACTGGGTGATCGCCGATGAGGCCGCCGGCGGGCTGCGGCGCGCGGCGGTGCTCGGCCCGCCGGAGGGGCCGCTGGCGGACGTGCTCGCCCAGGACGCGGGCGACTGCCCCCTGGTGGTGGAGACGGTCCGGTGCGGCGCGCCTTCGCTCCAGCTGCGGCCGCAGCCCGCCGACGCCTTCGGCCTGGACGCCTCCGGCGCGCCCGTGCTCGTCCGGGCGCATGTGACGTCGCTGCTGTGCGTGCCGCTCGCGCCGCGTGCGGACGGCCCGGTCGAGGGCGTGCTCACCCTCTTCCGGACCGGCGCGCGGCTCGCGTTCTCCATGGCGGAGGCGCGGGCCGTGGAGGTGATGGCCCGTCATATCGCCCTGGCTATGCGGCGTCCCGCCTGACCGTGTCGCGGTCGGCGCTGGCCGGGCAGCGGGCCAGGTCGCGGGTGACCTCGTCGCGCAGCCGTCCGCAGCAGCGGCTGATCAGCCGGGAGACGTGCATCTGGGAGATGCCGAGGTGCTCGGCGATGCGGCTCTGCGTCATGTCGCCGAAGAACCGCAGGTAGAGGATGGTCCGCTCGCGCTCGGGCAGCTGCGCGAGGCGCGGTTTGACGGCCTCGCGGTCGACGACGACGTCGAGCGCGGGGTCGGGGCCGCCGAGGGTGTCGCGCAGCGTGTAGCCGTCGTCGCTGCCGGGGAGTTCGGCGTCCAGGGACAGCGCGGTGAAGCTGTCGAGGGCCTCCAGGCCCGCGGCGGCGTCCTCCTCGCTCATCTGGGCGCGCTCGGCGATCTCGGCGATGGTGGGGGCGCGCCCGGACACGGTCTGGGACAGGTCCTGGCAGGCGAAGCGGACGCGGTTGCGCAGGTCCTGGACGCGCCGGGGCACGTGCAGGGTCCACATGTGGTCGCGGAAGTGGCGCTTGATCTCGCCGGTGACGGTGGGCACGGCGTAGCTCTCGAAGGCGTTGCCGCGCTCGGGGTCGTACCGGTCGACGGCCTTGACCAGGCCGAGGGCCGCGACCTGCTGGAGGTCCTCCAGGGACTCGCCGCGGTTGCGGAACCGGCCCGCGAGCCGCTCGGCCATGGGCAGCCAGGCCCGCACGACCTCCTCGCGCAGGGCGTCGCGCTCGGGCCCGTGCGGCAGCTCGCACAGCCTGCGGAAGGCCTCGGTGGTGTCGGGGGCGTCGTCGTGCGGGTGGCGGCCGCGCCGGGGGCGTTCACGGCGCGTGGGGGCGGCGGAGCACGGCGAGCGGGTGCCCGCGGGGCTCTGGGAACCGGGGTCCTGGGGGCTCGGGGCGCTGGTGCCCGCTGAGCTCCGGGCACGGGGCGCTTCCTGGGGGCGGGCCGTGCGCCCGGGGCCCGCCTCGTCGTCCTCGGGGCGTGCAGTGTCGGATCGCATGATGCGTCGCAACTCCCTACGGGTGCCTTTGGGGGGGACAGTCACCGTGGGAGTACGCGGGCACGCGCCATGACGGGGCACACCCGGGCGAGCGGAACCCGCTCCCACGGACGTGCCTCCGTTCCGAAGCACTGCCCCTCCGCTTGCCCCTCGCGGCGTCCCCCAAACGCCCGCGGACGGCGGCGGGTTTCCTCCGGAGCGCCGGGGAAACCCGGGCGCCAGCCCTCCACCTCGTCGAGGTCCTTCGCGGGAGGGAGGGCCGGGGCATGGAGACGCCGCGAAGGGGTACTGCGGGCGGGGTCACACCGACAGGGCAGGGCGATCGGCAAGCGGCGATCGACAAGCGAGGAGGTCTCTTCGACATGGCGGAGTACGTAAGGCAGGTCATGACCCCGGGCGTCGTCACCGTCGGCCCGGACGCCTCCCTGGTCGAGGCCGCGCAGCTGATGCGGGCCCAGGGCATCGGGGACGTCCTGGTGGCGAGCGGCGGCCGGGTCCTTGGGGTGCTCACCGACCGGGACATCACGCTGCGGGCCGTGGCCGACGGCGCCGACCCGCTCACGGTGAGCGCTCAGGCCGTGTGCACCCCGAACCCGGTCGTCGTCGCGCCCGACGACGACGTGGCGGCGGCCGTCGGCCTGATGCGCGACCACGCGGTGCGCAGGCTGCCCGTGGTCGAGGACGGCCGGCCCGTCGGCATGGTGAGCCTCGGCGACCTGGCGGTCGAGCGGGATCCGGCGTCCGCGCTCGCGGACATCGCCCGCGCCCCCGGCGACGGCGGCCGCGACCCGGCGCCGTGACGCCCCTGCCCCGTCAAGGGGTGCGGCCGAGGAGGCACAGGAGCGCCGTCTGCGCGTCGGCGCCCGGCGGGGGCGCCACGGCGGGGGCGAACAGGCCGCTCTTGGCCAGGTCGGCCGCGTACGGGGCGACTTCGCGCGCGGCCAGGGCGACGAGGTCGTCCGGCAGGTGTTCGTCGGAGCCGGTCGCGCGTGCCAGGTCCCAGGCGTGCACCACGAGATCGGTGACCATCTGGGCGCAGTAGTCGCGGGCGGTGCTGTCGCCGTAGCTGAGGTGGACGGTGCGGGTGAGCGCGCCCGGCGCGCGGAACGCGGCGCGGGACGCCCCGGCGGCGGTGTCCCAGGAGGCGAGGGGGTCGGGGCCGAGCTGGTCGCCGTCGAAGGCCTCGCCGACGGATTCGAGGGTGGCGCCTTCGAGGAGGGGCGGCACCCACAGCTGTTCGGCGGTGAGGTGGTTGACGAGGTCGTGGACCGTCCAGCGCGCGCAGGGCGTCGGGCCGTGCCACTGGTTCGCCCGCACGGCGTGCGCCTTCGCCGTGAAGAGGTCCAGGGCCTGGCCGTGCCGTTCCAGCAGGTCGCGGTCGTCGGTCGCGCTCATGCCGTCTCCCGTCCGTGGCAATGGCAGTGGCTGTGGCTGTGCCTATGACATTGGCTGTGGCTGTGGCTGTGGCGGTGGCTGTGGCGGCGCTGGGTGTGCCGGTGCGCTCTTTGAGTCTGACCCGTCGGGCCAGGTTGTGCCGCGCGGGCCACGGGACAGCGGCGGGGAACGGCTCACAGAGGCGGGCCCGACGGCACACGGGGGAAGTGCCGAGGGGGAACGACGGGCCCGCTGTCCGTGAGCCGGCCCGGCTGACGGAGCCCGGGCCGGAAAGCGCCGGGGATCCGTCCACGGCCGACGGCCCGGGAGAAGGCTAGTTCTCCCGCGACGCGACCGGTCCACCCGGCGACAGCGACACGTTAGTCAGGTCCTCAGGGGGTCGACGATCCGTTGTGCGCACGGGCTGTCCGCGGAACGCACATGATCACTTGGGTGTGGGGGCCGCGGCCGTCAGCGCCGCAGCGTCCGCGACGGCAGCTCCCCGAAGCGGGCGCGGTACTGCTCGGCGAAGCGGCCCAGGTGGGTGAAGCCCCAGCGGTGGGCGACGTCGCTCACACAGGTCTCGCCGGGGCCCGCCGCGGTCAGCTCCTCGTGGACCTGCCGCAGCCGCACCTCGCGTACGTACGCCATCGGCGACATGCCCGCGTAGCGGCGGAAGGCCTCCTGGAGCCAGCGCACGCCGACGCGGGCCTCGGCGGCGAGGGACTCGACGGTGAAGGGGTGCTCGGGGCGCGCCCGCACGGCGTCCATGGCGCGCTTGACGGGGGCGGGGCGAAGGCGCCGCGCGGGGTCGGCGAGCTCGTCGCGGAAGCGGTGGTCGGCCGCGAGGAGCAGGCCGCTCAGGAGCGCCTCCTGCAGGGGCGCGGCGACCAGTTCGTGGGAGAGCAGGCCGCCGTCCTCGCGCAGGTCCTCCACGACGGAGCGCACCAGGCGCGCCCAGCCGCGCCCCGGCTCCCGCTCCGTGTCGAACAGCGGCCCGAAGGCGACGGGGCCGCGCACGGGACTGCCGAGCAGCCGCTCCAGGGTGCCTTCGAGGGCCGCGCGGTCCAGCTTGACGGCGAACAGCCGGCAGTCGCCGGACCAGCGGTCGAGGACGGTGTCGCCCACGGGCTGGTAGACCCCGGCGCTGCCGGGGGTTGCGGCCGTGGCGGGCGCGGGGCCCTGCTGCCAGGAGAGGTGTCCGCTCTGCGGGATGTTGACGTGGTACGCGCCCAGCTCGCCGAAGCGCATGCGGACATCGGCGTCGCAGCTGAGCTCACCGATGGTGAGCGCCCCGAGCTCCCCGATGTCGTACTGGGCGCGGAAGGGGCGCGGCCCCTCGCACACGTCCATGAAGTTGCTGTAGTACGTGGCCGCGATCACCTGCCGGGCCTCGTCCACGTCGCCCGTCCTGAAGGACGTCCTCGAGGGCACCGCGTCTCCAACCGCGCAGCGTACGACGGAGTTTCCTGCGCTGTGACGTACGCTACCGCGCGCGCTCGACCCGCCGCTCGTCCCAGACGGGCTCGGGGGTCTCGCGCACCTGGCCGTCGGCGCCGAAGACGAGGAAGCGGTCGAACGAGCGGGCGAACCAGCGGTCGTGGGTGACCGCGAGGACCGTGCCCTCGTACGCCTCCAGGCCCTCTTGGAGTGCTTCCGCCGACTCCAGGTCCAGGTTGTCGGTGGGCTCGTCGAGCAGCAGGGCCGTCGCGCCCTGGAGTTCGAGGAGGAGGATCTGGAAGCGGGCCTGCTGGCCGCCGGAGAGCTTCTCGAAGCGCTGCTCGGCCTGCGCGGTCAGTTCGTAGCGCCGCAGCCGGGACATCGCCGCGCCCCGGTCCTTGGCGTGCTCGCGCCACAGGATGTCGAGGAGGGTGCGGCCCTCGAGCTCGGGGTGGGCGTGCGTCTGCGCGAAGTGGCCGGGCACGACGCGGGCGCCGAGCTTCCACGCGCCGGTGTGCGCCACCGGGTTGCCGCCTCCCTCGGAGTCCGCCGCGAGCAGGCGCAGGAAGTGCGACTTGCCCGAGCCGTTGGAGCCGAGGACGGCGACGCGCTCGCCGTAGAACACCTCCAGGTCGAAGGGTTTCATCAGGCCCGTGAGCTCGAGGTCCTTGCAGGTCACGGCCCGCACTCCGGTGCGGCCGCCGTGCAGGCGCATCGTGATGTCCTGCTTGCGCGGCGGCTCGGGCGGCGGCCCGGCCTCCTCGAACTTCCGCAGCCGGGTCTTGGCCGCCTGGTAGCGCGAGGCCATCTCGTCGCTGCGCGAGGCGTACTGCTGCATGTCGAGGACGAGCTTCTTGAGCTGCGCGTGCTTCTCGTCCCAGCGGCGGCGCAGCTCCTCGAAGCGGGCGAAGCGCTCCTGGCGTGCCTGGTGGTACGTCGCGAAGCCGCCGCCGTGCACCCAGACGTCCGAGCCGCCGGGGCTCGGCTCCACGCTGACGATGCGGTCGGCGGCGCGGGCGAGGAGCTCCCGGTCGTGGCTGACGAACAGGACCGTCTTGCGGGTTTCCCTGAGGCGCTCCTCCAGCCAGCGCTTGCCGGGGACGTCCAGGTAGTTGTCCGGCTCGTCCAGGAGCAGCACCTCGTCCGTGCCGCGCAGCAGGGCCTCGAGGACCAGGCGCTTCTGCTCGCCGCCGGAGAGGGTGCGCACCTCGCGCCACTGGGCCTTCTCGTAGGGCACGCCGAGGGCCGCCGTGGTGCAGATGTCCCACAGCGTCTCCGCCTCGTAGCCCCGGGCCTCCGCCCAGTCGGAGAGGGACTGCGCGTACTGGAGCTGGGCCGCCTCGTCGTCGACGGTGAGCAGGGCGTGCTCGGCGGCGTCCACCGCCCTCGCGGCCTCGCGGATGCGGGGGTGGGCCACGGCGACGAGGAGGTCGCGCACCGTCGACCCGTCCCGTACGGAGCCCACGAACTGGGGCATGACGCCGAGGCCGCCGCTCACGGTGACCGTGCCGCCGGTGGGCCGTCAGCTCACCGGCGATGATCTTCAGAAGCGTGGTCTTCCCGGCGCCGTTCGGCCCCACGAGGGCGGCCGATGTGCCCTCCGCCACCCGGAAGGAGACATCGGCGAGCAGCGCCCGGCCGTCGGGCAGGTAGTACTCGATGTGCGCGGCCTCTAGATGTCCCATGAGGGCGATTGTCCGTGGCCGCGCTCGCGAGCGGCAAACGGTTTATGGTGCTGCGCCCCTCCGCGGCGGTGTGGCCCGGAGCACTCACCCGTTGCCGTCGGCGCGGCGCGGGTACCCGGGCTCCATGAGTCCTGACGCCGAGTTCCCCCCGCCCTCCGCCCGCGGCCCGAGGGCCACGCTCGCCGCCCTTGACCGCCGGGTCTTCGACGTGGTGGCCACGCGGCACTGGCCCGGGGCCGACCAGGTCCTTCCGCGCCTCAGCCGGGCCGCCAACCACGGCGGCCTGTGGTTCGCCACCGCGGCGGTCCTCGCGGCGACCCGACGGCCGGGCGCCCGGCGCGCCGCCGTGCGCGGCGCCGCCTCGCTGGCGCTCGCTTCCGCGGCCATCAACACCCTCGGCAAGCGGACGGTGCGGCGGCAGCGGCCGCGGCTCGACGGCGTGCCGCTGATGCGGCGCCTGAAGCGGCAGCCGGTGACCACGTCGTTCCCCTCGGGGCACGCCGCGTCCGCCGCCGCCTTCGCCACCGGTGTGGCCCTGGAGTCACGCAGCCTGGGCGCGGCCGTCGCGCCGCTCGCCGGTGCCGTGGGTCTGTCGCGGGTGTACACGGGCGTGCACTTCCCGAGCGACGTGCTCGCGGGCGCGGCCCTCGGCGCGCTCGCCGCGTACGCCGTGCGCGGCCTGATGCCGACCCGTTCGCAGCTGCCGCCGCCGGGCCGTCCGCGCGCCGAGGCTCCGGCCCTGCCCGGCGGGCGCGGTCTCGTGGTGGTCGTCAACAGCGGCGCCCGCTCCCCCGAGCGGGTCCGCGCGCTGCTCGACGCGCTGCCGCACGCCGAGGCCGTGACGTGTACGCCGGACGAGGTGGCCGCGGCGCTGGACAAGGCGGCCGCCCGCGCCCGCGCGCTCGGGGTCTGCGGCGGCGACGGCACCGTCAACGCGGCGGCGGCCGCGGCCCTGCGGCACGCCGTCCCGCTCGTGGTGGTGCCCGGCGGCACGCTCAACCACTTCGCGCTCGACGTCGGCGCCGAGGACCCGCGCGAGGTGGCGCGCGCGGTCGAGGCGGGGGACGCGGTCGCGGTGGACGTCGGACGGTTCAGCGCGGGCCGCGGCGACGGGTACTTCCTCAACACCTTCAGCCTCGGCGTCTACCCCGAGCTGGTGCGCGAGCGCGCGCGGTGGTCGCCGCGGATCGGGGGCTGGCCCGCCGGGGTGCTCGCCGCGGCCCGAGTGCTGCGCTCGGACCAGCGGCCGCTGCGGGCGGAGTTCCGGGGCACCGAGCGGGCGCTGTGGCTGCTCTTCGCCGGGAACTGCGTGTACCACCGCCTCGGCCTGAACCCCGCGCGCCGGTTCGACCTGGCCGACGGGCTGCTCGACGTGCGCGTCGTGCACGGCGGCCGCAGGCCCGGCGCCCGGCTGCTCGCCGCGGCCCTGACCTCGCCCGTGGAGCGCTCCCCCGTCCAGACGGCGGTCCGGCGCCGGACGCTGCGCGTCGAGAGCCTCGGGCCGGGCACCGCGGTCGCGTACGACGGTGAACTCACGCGCGTGGAGGGTGAGTTGCTGATCGAGAAGCTGCCGGAGGCGCTTACGGTGTACCGGCCCTCGCCGACTTCCTGAGCGGGTGACCGGCGCAAGGGCCTTCACGTCGTCCCGCATCTTGATACGGGGGGTCTCATCATGCGGTCACGCGGCGTACAGTCCGGGGCATGGCACAGCACTCCCGCCCGGACAGCGCCGACGTCACCCACGTCACCGACACCGCTGTCTACACGCACGGGCACCACGAGTCGGTCCTGCGGTCCCACACCTGGCGCACCGCCGCCAACTCGGCGGCGTATATCTCGTCGGTTCGCTCGCGCCGCACATGAAGGTCCTCGACGTCGGCTGCGGGCCCGGGACCATCACCGCAGACCTGGCGGCGCTGGTTCCCGACGGGCACGTCACCGGCGTCGACCTGGCGCCCGGCGTCCTGGAACAGGCACGCGCCACGGCGGCCGAACGCGGGCTCGGCAACGTCGAGTTCGCCGTCGGTGACGTGTACGCGCTCGATCACCCCGACGGCGCCTTCGACGTCGTCCACGCCCACCAGGTGCTCCAGCACCTGGGCGACCCGGTGCGGGCGCTGCGCGAGCTGCGCCGGGTCTGCGCGCCGGGCGGGATCGTCGCCGCCCGCGACAGCGACTACGCCGCCATGACGTGGCACCCGCACACGCCCGGCCTTGACGACTGGCTCGCGCTGTACCGCCGGGTGGCCCGCGCGAACGGGGGCGAGCCGGACGCGGGCCGGCGCCTCAAGTCCTGGGCCCTTGAGGCCGGTTTCACGGACGTCGCCGCCACCGCGAGCACCTGGTGCTACAGCACGCCCGAGGAGCGGTCCTGGTGGAGCGGCCTGTGGGCGGACCGCACGGTCGCGTCCTCGTACGCCACGCGCGCGACCGAGGGCGGCTTCGCCGACGCGGCGGAGCTGCGGTCCTTCGCGGACGCCTGGCGGGAGTGGGGCCGGGCCGCGGACGGCTGGTTCGCGGTGCTCCACGGCGAGGTCCTCTGCCGGGCATGAACAGGCCTTGGTGTGACCAGGTCTTGGTGTGACCAGGTCTTGGTGTGAACAGGTCTTGGTGTGAACAGGCCTTATGGGGACACCCGGACGGCAGGAGGTACAGACTATGGTTCCGATTCTTCTGGTCCTGCTGCTCGTCCTGCTGCTCGCCGGTTTCGGCTTCGCGGTGAAGGTGCTGTGGTGGCTCGCCATCGCGGTGCTCATCGTGTGGCTGCTCGGCTTCCTGCTGCGGGGCGGGGGCCCCACCGCCTCCGGCTCGTCACCGCGCTGGTACCGGTGGTAGGCGTCGCTGCCGCGCGGTGACACCGAGGTCAGTCCCTCGGCAGCAGCGGCCCCAGCGGCCCGAGGTCCAGGTTCAGGTCCTCGGGCCGCAGCCCGAAGTGCTCGCGCAGCTCGGCCATGCGCTCTTCCAGGAGCATCAGCGTCAGGCCGACCCGTTCCTCCTGCTCCTCGGTCAGCTCCCCGGTGTCGAAGCGGCGCAGCGCCTGGCGCTCCATGAGCTGGCGCAGCAGCTCCACGACGGTGAGGACGAGGGCGACCAGATCGCGCTCCACCGTCTGGGGATCGAACTCCACGGTCGGCCGCCGCCGGTCCGCTCCCCTGTCCGCTCTCATGTCGGCCACGGCGGCTCCCGCGTCGGCCACGGCGCTGGCACCGCCGCGCCGACCGTGCTGATCAGCGCCTTCAGATCGATCCGTACGAGGTCCACGTCCGCGATGCGCAGGGTGAGGTCACCGGCGATGACCACACCTCCGGCGAGCAGCCGGTCGAGGAGGTCGACGAGGGCGATCTCGCGCTGCCGGACGCCGGGCGCCACGGCGGTCATGAGCCGCCCCCCGCCGTGGCATCCGCCTCCGCGGCATCCGTCGCCGCCGGGTCGTCCGTGAAGGAGTACGCCGCCCACGGGCCCGTCACCTCGACCTGCAGGCCCGGCTCGGTGCCGTTGACCGTGCCGATCCGTTCGAGGAACTCCTCCCCCTCCGAACGCGGCACCAGATAGGCGGCGTTGAGGACGTTCCGGCCGGACCCCGCGTCCGTGAGCGCCGGGCCCTGCGGCGGGTGCAGCCGGGACGCGGGGGCCCGGCGGTCGAGCGCGGCGTGCAGCCGCCGCGCGAACACCTCGGCCCGCGCGAGGCGCTCCTCGCCCTCCGCCCGCCGCTGTCCGCGCTGGCGCAGATAGTCGCGCCCGGACACGGGCGGGGCCGCCGGGGCCGCCGAGCGCGCGGCGGGCGGCTCCGCGTCGCCGGCCCGGAGCCACACCTTCACCCCCCACTCGACGTGCCCGTCGATCCGGTCCAGGATCCGGCGCAACCGCTCCGACTCGCTCTCCAGCATGCCGCGTACACCGCTGTCGTCCCGGAACACCGTCGCGAGCCGCAGCGGCAGCGGGCAGGTGACGGCGGTGAGCGCGCCCACCACGTTCTGGTGGGCGCGCGCGGTCTCGGCCAGCCAGTCCAGGTCCTCCAGGTGCGCGCGCAGCGGCTCGCCCCCGAAGTCCCGTGCGGGCACCGGGCCGACGACCGCCACCAGGCCGTCGTGCGCCAGCTGCCTCGGCGGCACGCCCGCGACGCCGGTCAGGTCCGCGTGCAGCGGGCCCCGCAGCGGGCGGCACACGGCGTAGACGTAGCGCAGCTCATCGGTCGCGTTCACGGTCACGTTCACCTCCGCGCGCGGGAGCGGACTCGCCGCGCCCCGGTTCCAGTTCCTCCAGGCGCTCGAGCCGCTTTCGCAACTCGGCGTTCTCGCGGGCGAGTTCGGACCTGCGGGCGCCGCTGGAGAGGGCCGGGTCGTCCTCCCACCAGTCGATGCCCATCTCCTTGGCGCGCTCCACCGAGGCGACGACGAGCCGCAGCTTCACGGTGAGCAGCTCGATGTCGAGCAGGTTGACCCGGATGTCCCCGGCGATGACGACACCCTTGTCCAGGACGCGTTCGAGGACGTCGGCCAGGTTCGTCCCACCCGACTGCCCGTACGCCTCAGGCAGACGGCTCGCGGTGGTCATCGACGGCTCCGGGGCTCTTCGTACGCGTCCTCGGCGTCCTCCGCGTCCTCGACACCTTCTTCGTCTTCGTCCTCGTCCTCGCCTTCGTACTCGTCCACGTACGCGTCGTCGTCCTCGTCGTACGCGTCACCCTCGGCGGCCTCGGTGTCTTCGGCGGCCTCGACGTCCTCGGTGTCCTCCGCCGTGGCCGCCCGCAGCGACACATGGCGGGCGAAGTGCTTGAGGTCGAGGCGGGCCCTGCGGCCCTGGGCGCGCCAGAGGTTGCCGGTGCGCTCGAACAGGCCCTTGGGGTAGTACTCCAGGACCAGCAGCACCCGGGTCAGCCGCTCGGCGAGCGGATGGAAGGTGACGACGCCCTTCGTGGTGCCCTTGGCCCCCTCCGAGGTCCACGCGACGCGCTCCTCCTCCACCTGGTCGGTGACGCGCGCCGTCCAGCTCCTGCTGGACCAGAACACCTTGAGCTTCCAGTGCGACTCGGTGTCGCTCACCTCGGTGGCGTCGCGCACGCCCCTGGTGAACGTGGCGAAGTCCTCGTACCGCGTCCACCGCTCGTACACCTCGCGCACCGGCACGCCGACGTCGACGTACTCCATGATGACGGTCGGCTTCCGCCCGCTCCCGCCCTTGCCGCCCGCCCGCTCCAGCGCGCCCTTCAGGGAGCCGGTGACCGCCTCCTTCAGGCGGCTGCCGCCGATCTCCACGGCGCCGCGCAGCGGGCCCTTGCCCGAGGCGATCTTGCGGCCGCCGTCGAGCGCGAGGCGGGCGAGGCCGGGGCTGCGGCCCTCGGCCATGTCGTTGAGCTTCACGGTGACCCCGCCGAGGCCCCGGCCGACGCCGATCAGGGCGCGCTCGGCCTGCGCCATGAGGTAGGACCGCGCCTCGCCCTTGAGGCGGTCCGCCGCCGGGCCGCGCAGGGCGGCGGACAGGGGATTCTCGGGGGCACCGTTCGACGCCGCGTCGCGAATCCCTCCGCGCGTCTCAGTCATCGTCGCCCCCTTGCGACCGGCCGCTCTTCCTCTTCGCCGTGGACCGGGTGGCGGCGGGCCTCTTGGCCGTGGTCCGCTTGGCCGCCGCCTTCTTGGTCACGGCCCTGCCGCCGCCCGCGGCCCTGCCGCCCGTGGTCCGCTTGGCCGCGCTCCGGCGGCCCTTCTGAGACCCAGAGCCCTTCCGCGCGGTGTCCCGGTCCGGCTCCTCGTCGCGATGCGGCTCGCTGTCCCGGCTGTCCCGGCTGTCCCGGTCCGGTTCCTCCTCCGCCTCTGAGCCCCCGACGGCGAGCCGGTCGCGCACGTCGAGGGTGCGGTCGTGCAGGCGGTCGGCGAGGGAGTCGAGGCGGCGCTCGACCAGGGACCCGGTGGCCGCCTTGCCGACGCCCCGCAGGTCCTCCTTCAGCTGGTCGCCGATCTCCTTGAACTGCGGGTTGTTCTCCAGCTGCGCCGTCACCGCGCGGCCGAGGGAGGCCGGGCTGAGCTTCAGCCGCCTGCCCGCGACCATCGTGCCGAGCGCGAAGGCCAGCTTGGCCTTCTTGGTGCGCCCGAGGACGTACCCCGCGCCCACGCCGAGGGCCACTGCCGTGCGTGTCATCATGTCGCCGTCCTGTTCTCCGCTGGTGTGCCGCCCCGGCCGCCGTGGCCGAGCCGCGCGAGGAGCTCGTCCTCGCGGCGGTCGAACTCCTCCTCGCCGATCTCACCCGCGTCGAGCCGCTCGGCGAGCCCGGCGAGTTCGGCGTGGACGGCCGAGGGGTCGTAGTACTGCCGCTCCGCCTCCGCGACCACCTGCCGGAGCACCCACAGGGTGCCCCGGGCGGGCGCCGCGGGCAGCGCGAGAAGTTCGCCGATGAGGCCCATGCGCGACGGTCACCGCGCCCTGGCCGTGCCCTCGGCGCGCTCGGCCGGAGCGGGGTCGACGAAGCTGTACGGAGGCAGCGGCCCGTTCACCCGCACCTCCAAGTGGGGCTGCTCCTTGCGCAGTTCCTCGACGGCGGCGACGAAGGCGTCCGCCCCGTCGCGGCTCACCAGGAACGACAGGTTCGCCAGCCAGCCCGTGCCGCCGGGCCCCGCGCTGACCGCGTCGGCGCACGGCTCCAGGGCGCGGCGCACGTCGGCGGCGTCGACGGCCTCGCGCGCCTGCACGGCGGCCGTGAGGCGCTCGCCCAGCTGCAGCTTCCGCTCGTAACTCCCGCCTCCCGCGGCACGGTTGGCCTCCGCGAGGGTGCGCAGCTCGCGGTCCTCGGAGAGCACCCGGTGCAGGACGCCCTGCTCGTCGTGGGAGGCCTTCACGTTGTACTCGGCCTTGCCCTCCAGGGCGCGCAGGCGCTCCTCGTAGTGGCCCGCGAGCTCCTCCAGGACGGCGAGGACCGCCGCGTCGTCCTCGGCGAGGCTGCCGAAGCGCATCGGAAGGACGGGGCCACCCGCGCCCGCCTCGTCCAGGACGCTCTGGTGGGCGAGCAGGTCGCGGCGCTTGGGGCGCAGGTCCTCGGGGCTGTCGCTGACGAGCGCGGCGAGGGCGCCCTGCCGCAGGACCCGCACGGTCCTGGCCGGGGCGCCGATGCCGCCCATGCCCTCCGGCAGCGCCGGGTGGCCGGTGCCCGCGATTCCGTAGATGTACGTGGTCACTGCTCTTCCTCCTTCCTGGAGCGGGTCGTCGAGCGGCGGGGCCGCCGGGCGGGCTCCTCCTCGCGGCTCTCGTCCCGTGCCTGGCGGAACGCGTCGGACACGGTCTGGGCGGCGCCGGAGAGGGCGCCCTTGGACTTGCCGCGCGCGCCGGACTCGGTGATCTCGCCGACGAGGTCGGGCACTCCGGGGCTCTTGCGCGGGCCCGCCTCCAGGTCGAGGCGGTTGCAGGCCTCGGCGAAGCGCAGATAGGTGTCGACGCTGGCGATGACGACGCGCACGTCGACCTTGAGGATCTCGATGCCGACGAGCGACACGCGCACGAAGGCGTCGATCACGAGCCCTCGGTCCAGGATGAGTTCGATGACGTCGTACAGGCCGCTGGTGCCGCCTGCGCCGCCGCTTTGCTGAGCTGGGACGACGGTCATGCCGACTGGTCCTCCTTAAGCGTGGGGTCTTGAACGGGGGATGTATTGGGGGTGTTGGGGGTGCCGCGGGTGCCCGGGGGGGGCTGCCCCGGTCAGCCGCCCTGGCGGTGCGGGTCGGCGCGGCCGCGCTCGTAGCGGCGCACCCTGCGGTACGCCGTCAGCTCGCCGCTCGGGGCCAGGCTCACGGCGTACGTCGCGAGCAGGCTCATGGTGTCCGGGACCCGGGCGAGCTCCAGGACCTTCGACCTCCAGCTCCCACCCGGCGTCGGTGTGCTCGAAGGACGAGACCGACTCGGCGGTGAGGCCGGTGAGTTCCGCGAGCTGCTCCCGTGCGTGGCGCAGCACCGCGAGCGGGCCGGGCGGCCCGCCGGACTGGTGGGACTGGTGGGACTGGCCGGACTCGGACTGGGTGGTCGTCTTGTTCGGCTTGCGTGACGTAGGGGTCATGGCCACCTCCTGGGCCGAGTGACCGGGTCCGGCCGTGGCAAACCCGCGCCGGGCCGCCCGGCGGGCGCGGTCTCACCGCACGACGTGCTCCACGAGGAGCCGCACCGCCGCCGCGATCGCCTCCGCGTCGATGCCCGCGTCCCGCAGCTGTTCGGCGGGCGAGGCGGAGCCCGGCATGGCGGTGACGGCGAGGCGGACCAGGCGCGGGGCGGGGCCGCCGTCACTGAAGGCCTCCGCGACGGCGTCGCCGATGCCGCCCTCGGGGCGGTGGTCCTCGACGGTGAGCAGACAGCCGGTGTCCTCGGCGGCCGCGCGCAGCGTGCCGCGGTCGACGGGCTTGACGGAGTACAGGTCGACGACGCGGACCGGGATGCCCTCGCGGGCCAGGGCCCCGGCGGCGACCAGCGCCTCGTGGACGGTGGCCCCGGCGGCGACGACGGTGACCCGGTCGGCGGCGGAGGCCAGCGGCACCTTGGCCCCGCCGACGGGGAACTCCTCGTCGGGGCCGTAGAGGAGGGGGGCCGTCCCGCGGGTGGTGCGCAGGTAGCGCACCCCGTCGAGGTCGGCCATGGCGGCCACCAGCTTCCCCGTCTGGCGGGCGTCGCACGGGTACAGGACGGTGGAGCCGTGCACGGCGCGGAACAGCGCGAGGTCCTCCAGGCCCATCTGGGAGGGCCCGTCCTCGCCGATGGAGACGCCCGCGTGGGAGCCGACGAGGCAGATGTCCGCGCCGCCGATCGCGGCCATGCGCACGACGTCGTGGGCGCGGGTGAGGAACGCCGCGAACGTCGACGCGTACGGCACCCAGCCGCGCCGCGCGAGGCCCACGGCCGCGGCGACGAGCTGCTGTTCGGCGATGTAGCACTCGAAGAAGCGCTCCGGGTGTTCCTTGGCGAAGTACTCCGCGCGCGTGGAGTCGCTCACCTCGCCGTCCAGGGCGACGACGTCGCCGCGGGCCGAGCCGAGCGCCGCGAGGGCGTGGCCGTAGGCGTCGCGGGTGGCGACCTCGGCGCCCTCCTCGTAGCGGGGCAGCGACAGATGGCCGCTGCGGGTGGCGCGGAGCACCCGCGCGGCCGGGGGCGCCTGGACGTGGACGCGCAGCCGCCGGACGCCGCCGAGTTCGGCGACCGCGGCGTCCGCGTCGGGCAGCGGCTTGCCGTGCAGGCCCTCGCGGTCCTCGGCGGCGGCGACGCCCTTGCCCTTGACGGTGCGGGCGAGGACGACGGTGGGCTGCCCGACGGTGGAGCGCGCCTCGTGGAGGGCGCGGTCGACGGCGTCGGTGTCGTGCCCGTCGACCGTCACGGCGTGCCAGCCGAACGCGGCGAAGCGGCGCGCGTAGGCGCTCAGGTCCCACTCGTGCCGGGTGGGACCGCGCTGGCCGAGCCGGTTCACGTCGACGAGCGCGGTGAGGTTGTCGAGGTGCTCGTACGCGGCGTGCTCGGCCGCCTCCCACACGGCGCCCTCGGCCAGTTCGCTGTCGCCGCACAGCACCCACACGCGGTAGGGGAGGCGGTCGAGCCGCTTGCCGGACAGGGCCATGCCGACGCCGACGGCGAGGCCCTGCCCGAGGGAGCCGGTGGCGACCTCCACCCACGGCAGGCGGCGCGGCGTCGGATGCCCTTCGAGGCGGCTGCCCCGCCCGCGGAACGTCAGGAGTTCGTCGTCGTCGACCGCGCCCGCCGCCTTGTACGCGGCGTACAGCAGCGGTGAGGCGTGGCCCTTGGAGAGGATGAACCGGTCGTTGCCGGGGTGGTCGGGGCGCTGGAAGTCGTACCGCAGGTGGCGGGCCATGAGCACCGCCATCAGCTCGGCCGCCGACAGGGACGACGTGGGGTGCCCGGACCCGGCGGCGGCCGCGGCGCGCACGGAGTCGACGCGCAACTGCTGGGCGAGGTCGTGGAGCCGGCCGTCGGGGCCGCCGTCGTGCGGGGTGTCGTCCGCCATGGTCACTCAGTCCTCCTCGGGTCGTGCCGCGCGGTGCTGGTCGGGGGTCGGGGCGGGTGCGCCGGGCAGTCTGGCCAGCTCCGGCGACGACGTGTCGAGCGGCACCGACCAGGACCGCACGAGGCCCAGTTGCACGCCCTGGCGCGGGAGCAGCGCGTCCAGGAGCCAGTCGGCGGCGACCCGCACCCGGTTGCCGGGCATCGCCGCCAGGTGGTAGCCGCGCGTGACGGCCCCGGCGAGCGGCCCGGACAGCGGGACGCCGAGCGGGTTGGCGGCGGCCCGCACGCCGCCGAGGTCGACGGTGAAGCCGAGGTCGTGGTGGCGGTAGGAGCCGCGGCGGCCGACGCCGAGCGACGCGGCGACGTTGCGGCCCGCGACCTTGCCCTGCCGCCAGGCGTGCTGGGCGGTCATGGCGGTGCAGCGGCCCGGCGCGGTGAGGTCGGGCACGGCGGCCGCGTCCCCGCAGGCGAACACCTCCGGGTGGCCGGGCACGTTGAGGAAGGCGTCGACGACGAGGCGGCCGCGCTCCAGGGGCCTGCCGGTCCCGGCGACGAGCGGGTCGGGCCGCACGCCGACGCACCACACCAGCGTGCGGGTGGCGACGGCGTCGCCGTCGTCGAGCAGGACGCCCTCGCGGGTGGCCTCCTTCACGGACGTGCCCGTGCGGATCTCCACGCCGCGCTCGCGCAGCACGCGCTCCGCGGTCCGCGACAGGCGCCGGTCGAGCTCGGGCAGGACGCGCGGCGCGATGTCCAGGAGCAGCCAGCGCGGCCTGATCCCGGCGCGCAGCGGCTGGTGGCGCACCAGGGAGCGGGTGAACAGCTGCCCGTGCGCGGCGACCTCGACGCCGGTGTACCCGGCGCCGACGACGACGAAGGTGCACCGGGCCCGGCAGGCCTCGGCGTCGGGTGCGGCGGCGGCGAGCTCGATCTGCCGGGTCACGTGGTCGCGCAGGTACAGCGCCTCGGGCAGCCCGCGGAAGCCGTGCGCGTGCTCGGCGACCCCGGGCACGGGCAGCAGCTTGTTGACGCTGCCGACGCACAGCACGAGACGGTCGTACGTCAGCTCGCCGCGCTCGCCCTCGGGGCCGGTGTAGCGCACGGCGCGGCGGTCCAGGTCGAGGCCGTCTGCCTCGCCGAGGACGAGGCGCGCGTGCCGCAGCGCGCGCGGCAGCGACACGGTCACGCGGCGCGGCTCCAGGACGCCCGCGGCGACCTGGGGCAGCAGCGGCAGGTAGAGGAAGTAGTCGGTCGGGTTGAGCAGGGTCACGTCGGCCCGGCTCCGGGCGAGGCGCGACAGGGTGCGCGCGGCCTGGAACCCGGCGAAACCGGCACCGACGATCACGACGTGGGGGCGTGCGGACGGTCGGCTCACGATGCTCCTTCCGGTGGTGGCGGGCACCCGGCTCCCGGTGCCTCCGGTGGGGTGCGGAACGGACCTCCCAGGTGCCCGTGGCCGCCCGGGTGAAACGCGGCGCCGTTTGCCGGGCGGGGCCGCTGGTTACCCGTCCCCGGCCGCCACCGTGAGAGAGGCCGCCTGATGAACCCCACGAAGAGGGCGGGCGGGGCCCCGCTCGGCCTGGAGCCGCCCGTCGTGTCCGCGTACACGGTCCCGGCGGACGCGCCGGAGGCGGACGGCACGTCCGCCTGGGACTCCACGACGATCGTCGTCGTGGAGATCAGGGCGGCCCGCGCCACCGGCACCGGCTGGACCTACGCGCCCGCCACCACCGTCGAGATCGTGCGCGAGCTGCTCGCGCCGGTGCTCGCGGGCCGCGACGCCCTCGCCCTGCCCGCGGCGCACGACGCGATGGTCAAGGCGGTGCGCGACGCGGGCCGTTCCGGCCTCGCCTCCCGCGCGATCTCGGCCGTCGACATCGCCCTGTGGGACCTCAAGGCGCGCCTGTTGGAGGTGTCGCTGGTACGGCTGCTCGGGGCGGCCCGCGATGAGGTGCCCGTGTACGGCAGCGGGGGCTTCACGACGTACCACGACACGCACATGGCGGCCCAGCTCAACGGCTGGGTGCACGGCCAGCACATCCCCCGCGTCAAGATCAGGGTCGGGGAGGGCTGGGGGCGGGCGGCGGCCCGGGACGTCGCGCGGGTGCGCGCGGCCCGCCAGGTCATCGGCGAGCAGGCGGAGCTGTACGTCGACGCGGGCGGCGGCTACACCCGCAAGCAGGCGGTGCGCGTGGGCCGGGTCCTCGCCGAGCACGGCGTGGGCTGGTTCGAGGAGCCGGTGCCGTCGGAGGACCTGCGGGGGCTCGCGCTGGTGCGGGACGCGCTGGTCTGCGATGTGGCGGCGGGTGAGTACGGCTGCGACCTGCCCTACTTCGCCCGCATGGTCCCTGCCGTCGACTGTCTCCAGGTCGACGCCACCCGCTGCGGCGGCCTCACCGAGTGGCTGCGCGCGGCGGCGCTCGCGCAGGCCCACGGCCTGGAGGTGTCGGCGCACGGCGCCCCGCACGCGCACGCGGCGGCCGCGGCGAGCGTGCCGAACCTGCGGCACATCGAGTGGTTCCACGACCACGTCCGGGTCGAGTCGATGTTCTTCGACGGCGTCCTGGACCCGACGGGCGGGGCGGTGCGGCCGGGCGAGGGCATGGGCCACGGTCTGGTGCCGCGGACGGCGGACGTCCAGGAGTACCGGGTGGCGTGAGCCCGTACCGTACCCGCCCGCGAGCCGTGGAATATCCGGTGGCGGGCGGGGTTCGGGGCGGGCGACGCTCGCGGGCATGGAGACACGCGAGGAACCAGCACCCGCGGCACCGCATGTCCTGCCGCCGGACGTCTCGGCGCCCGACGTCCTGCTCATCGGCGGCCGTTCGGGCGTGGGCAAGTCGTCCGTTGGGCTGGGAGGTCGCGGCGCTGCTGCGGGCCGCCGACGTCGGTCACGCCCTCATCGAGGGCGACGTCCTGGACACCGTCCACCCCACCCCGCCGGGCGACCCCGACCGCTCCCTGCTCACCCGCCGCAACCTGGCCGCCCTGTGGGCGAACTACGCGGCCCTTGGCTGCCGTCGGCTCGTCTACACGAACACCGCGAGCGTCCTCGGCAGCGAGGAGTGGATCTTCAACGAGGCGCTCGGCGGAGCCCCCCGGCTCGTCCGCGTCCTGCTCACGGCGACGGACGCCACCGTGGCGGAGCGCCTGACGGCACGGGAGCGGGGCTCGGAGCTGGCCCAGCAGCTGCGCCGCAGCGCGTTCATGTCCCGGCACCTGGACCGCCACGTCCCCGGCGACACGCACCGCGTCGCCACGGACGGGCGGACCGTGGGCGAGGTCGCGGCGGAGGTGCTGCGCGCGGCCGGGTGGCCGTCCGGGGCGAGGCCCGCGGACGAGCCCGCGGCGCGGGCCGACGGCTCCTGACGCCGCCGGCCCGGCCCCGGGCGACCGCGCCGCACGGCTCACCGCGCCTGCGGGGGCACGGCCGGGAAGTCCGCAGTGCCCGGCGGGTGGCTGCCGGGGGCCGGAGAGGGGGGTGTCGGGGGTGCGTCCGGCGCGCGGGGTGTCGGGGGTGCTTGTGGGGTACGGGAGTTCGGGGGCGCCGTCGCCGCCGCGCCCCGTTCGTCGTGGCCGCTCGGCCGCGCCGCGTTGCGCAGGATCACGGCGGTGGCCGCGAGCAGCGCGGTGACGATGAGGCCCGCGGCCCAGCCGGGCAGGCCGACCGCGATGACCAGGCCGAGGGTGAGCGCCGCGGCGGCGCCCGCGTACAGCGCGACGGCGCCGGACGCCGTGTACAGCGCGGCCTTGCGGCGCTGCTTGTGCGCCACGTCGGTGAGTTCGGCGCGCAGTTCGTCGCGCAGCTCGGCCCGCAGCGACTCCCGCAGGGACGTGCGTACCGCCTCGTGGACGACCTGCGACAGCGCCGTCCCGAGTGTCGTGTCCGGGATTCCCGGGTCCGGGTCCCGCTGGGTCAGAGGTTGATCCGAAGCAGTCATGGCGGCCGGGTACCCAGGGCCCGCGGAGCGTAACGGCGCCCGGCGCGGGGCGGCCCGCGGGAGGCCGCCGCCGGAGGAGCGTGAGCTTCCGCCGAATCGATCTCCTGCCCGCGCGGCGCCAACTAGGCTCGTTCGTATGGAAATCCTGGGAACCGTACTGCGCGTCTGCGTGAAGGACCTGGAGGCGGCCGCCGCCTTCTACGAACAGCTGACGGGCAGTACCGCGATGCGGTTCGAACGGGGTGGCGTCTCCGTCGCCTCGGTCGGATGCTTCCTGCTGATGAGCGGGCCCGAGCAGGAGCTCGACGTGCTGCGCAAGGTCACCGCGACGATCGCCGTCAAGGACGTCGACGAGGCCCACGCGACGCTGACCGCCGCGGGCGCCCACATCGTCGCGGGCCCCGTCCCCCACACCCGCGGGCCGCAACCTCATCGCGATGCACCCCGACGGCACGATCCTCGAGTACGTGGACCGCAACGCGGCCTAGCCCGGCGGCTGCGGCCGCATCCGGAAGTCGTACGCGGGTGGCACCGGCTCCCCCGGTGCCACCCGCTCCCAGACCTCCGCCGTCGCGTCCTCCCCCTCCCGCAGGTCCGCCACCTCGAAGCCGTCGTCGAACACGCCCCGCGCGGCCGTGACATCGCCCTCCGCGAGGAACAACTGGGCCTGGAGCAGCCGGAAGCGGCCAAGGCCGCGCGCACGAGGGCTCAACCGCTCCCACACGGCGCGCGCCGCCTCCGCGCGCCCCACGGCGAGCAGCGCCTCCAGGGCCTCGCGCCCGAGCGCCGCCGTGACCCGGTCCCCCACCGCGCCCTCTCCGCCCTCCGCGTGCCACGCCTGCCCGCACAGGTCGTCGAAGGCCTCCGCGTACCGGTCGGCGGCCCGCTCCCCGTGCCCCTCCACAAGGTCGGCGACCGCCAGGCAGCGCAGCAGCGGCCAGCGGGACTGCGCCCGGCCGAGCCCGCGCTCCCAGCTGCGGACGGCCTGCGCGCAGTCTCCCGCGTGCCACTGGGCCACCCCCAGGTGGTACTCGGCGTGCGGGCGCGCGGGCGCCGTCTCCAGCATGTCCCGCCAGTGCGGGGCGACGAGCGTCAGGCCGGGCGGCGCGGCCGCGGGCGGCTCGGGCACCGCACCGGACCGCAGCAGTTCCAGCCAGGGCTCCTGCGCGGGCCCGAGCGTGTCCTCGGCGAACGGCGTGCCCGGCAGCTTGTGGCCGCCGCGCAGCACTTCCAGGGCGCCCCAGCCGGACCCGGTGGCGAGCACCTCGCCGGGCTCGGTGTCGGCGCACGTACGCCACCTCTCGTACGCGGCGTCCACGGCGGACGGCGGCAGCGCCTCGGCGAGACCGGCCTCGACGGCGGCGCGGGCCGCCGCCCAGTCGTCGCCGTGCGCCGCGTCCGCCGCTACCGCCAGCGGTCCGTACGTCTCCAGCCAGGAGATCTCGCTCTCGGCCTCCAGGCGCGCGTGCTCCAGCTGGGTGCGCGCGAGGCCCGCCTGGATCTCCGCGTACGCGCCGCCGCCGGGCCCGCTCAGCCACTCCTGCCAGTGCCGCCCGCCGCCGCCGGTGCCCCAGCGGAACAGCTTGCGCCCGCGCAGCGCCGCCGTGGACGTCTGGACGAGTCCGTGCCCGTCGGCGTCGAGCGCCGCGATCCAGCGGCGGGCGCCGTCCGGCACGTCGTAGAAGTAGTCGGCGGCGTGGGCCCCGTGGGGCTGCGGCACCGGCACCCGGGTCAGGGCGCGCGTGTAGTCGTACCCCCAGGCCTCGTCGGCCGGGGCGAGCACCCGGTGCTCCTCGGGCACGGCGGTGTTGGACCACCAGTACAGCGGCACGGTCTTCTCGTGCGGATTGCGCACCCGCACGCCCACGTGCAGGAAGTCCGAGCCCTCCGGCAGCCACAGGTCCACTTGGAAGGGCACGTCCCGCAGCCGCTCCCACTCCCACAGGCGCAGCATCGGGCCGCCGTCGGGCGCGGTGACGACGGCGGCGTGCAGCGGCGCGCAGGACAGGGTGGTGTGGCCGGTGGCGCCGATGTTCCACTCGATGCCGCCCGCGAACCAGGCGCCGTTCAGCGCGAAGGACGCGGGCTGGAACACCGGGTTGCGGTACAGCAGTTCACGCCCGGTCGGCAGGTGCGTGAGCGAGTGGACCCGGCCGCCGAGTCCGGGCAGGACCGTGGCGCGCAGCCGGTCGTTCTCCAGGACGATCACCTCGAAGGGCGTGTCCGTGCGCGTGCGGCCGTAGCCGTCGCGTATCGGCGTCGGCAGCACCGAGCGCAGCCGCCCGTACTCCAGCTGCCGCGCCATGTCGCGCGGCAGCCCCGTGCGCGCCCGGTCGTCGACCGCGGCCGTGGGCGTCTCGCGCAGCGGCCGCAGCGGCGGCAGCGGGTTGTCGGGCCCCAGCCCGGCGGCGGGCAGGGTGATCAGGTCGCGTCGCACGGTCGTCGCCACGGCGGTCTCCTCCGGTCATCGGGTCGTTGACCATGGAACACGCTCGACGCCGCCCCGGCCAGAGCCTTCGGCGTTCCGGCTGCCCGCGGGCGGTCAGGACCCGGTGAAGGCGGACACCACGACGTCGGTGAGGGCGTCGCCCGCCGTGCCGTCCGGGTCGAGGTCCGGGTCGTAGATGGTGACGTTGAGCCCGACGCAGCGCGGCGAGCGGACCAGCGGCCGCAGCAGCGCGAGGAGTTCGTCGGGGTGCAGTCCGTGCTCGTCCGGGCTGTCCACGGCGGGCATCACGGCCGGGTCGAGGACGTCGGCGTCCAGGTGCACCCAGAAGCCGTCGAGGGTCTCGTGCTCCAGGCTGGCCACGGCCGAGCGCGCCACGTCGGCCGCGCCCCACTGGCGCAGTTCGCCGACGGTGACGGTCGGGATGTTCAGCTCGCCCAGTTCCGCCCGGTCCTCGTCGTCGTCGCGCATGCCGAAGAGCCGCACGTCCTCGTCCCGCAGGTAGGGCCGCAGCCCTTCGAGGTCGGTGAGGTCGTCCTGGCCGCGCCCGGTGGCGAGCGCCAGTTCCTCGCCGCCCGCGGCGCCGACGCGGTCGGAGTTGCCCGGGTGGCGGAAGTCCGCGGAGGCGTCGATCGCGGCGAGGCCGTAGCGCCCCATCCGGCGCAGCGCGAGGGACGCGCCGAGCTGGATGGAGCAGTCGCCGCCGAGGACGACGGGCAGGTCACCGGCGCGCACATGGTGTTCGATGCGGTCGGCGAGGCGGGGCGTATAGGCGGCGATGGCGGCCGCGTTGAAGACGCCGTCGCCCTCCTGCCAGTCGCCCCGGTCGTAGCGCGGCGGTACGACGACGCCGCCCTCGAAGGCGTTCAGGCGCCGCAGGATGCCCCGCTCGCGCAGCGCTCCGGCGAGTTTGTAGCAGCCGGGCACGGTGCCGGGAGCGGGCGGGCGCAGGCCCAGGTTGGAGGGGGCGTCGATGACCACGATATTCCGCATGCGCCCCATACTCCGCGACGTACGCTGGCCCCTTCAACGACAGTGTCGGACGTCACGGCCCGCGGCCCGCACGCCGGTCGCCACCACTCGCGAGGAGCGCTACGAACATGGGAACCCCGCACCGCTACCGCGTCATCGTCCGCGGCGCCTGGGACGGTCTGACGGAGGAGGCCCGCGCCCGGCTGACCGCCGCGGCGGGCGACCACGGCCTGGCGGCGATGCGCTTCACGCCGGAGGGCTCGCTCGCCTACGACCTGCCGCTGAAGCGCTTCACGTACCGCTTCGTCGTGGTCTCGGACGCGGAGGACGGCGAGGAGATGGCGGGCGCGCTGGCCGAGGAGCGGGCGGAGACCCTGCTCGCGGAGCTCGGCTGCGGCTTTCGCGAGCTGCGGTCCTTCCCCACGGACCTGGACACGATGAAGGTCAACCGGAAGCCCGCGAGGTCGCGGTCCTCGTCCCGGTAGCGGTCCGCATCTCGGCCGTGAGCGCCCAGCGCTGGTGGTCGCGCCAGGCCCCGGCGATGAACAGGAAGTCCGGCGAGAAGCCCTCCAGGCGGAAGCCCGCGCTCCGGGCGAGCGCGATGGAGGCGGCGTTGCCGGGCTGCACGTTGATCTCCAGGCGGTGCAGGCGCAGGGCGCCGAAGGCGTGGTCCACGACGAGCCCGAGCGCCTCCCGCATCAGGCCGCGCCCGGCGGCGTGCGCGAACACGCCGTAGCCGAGCGCTCCGCAGCGGAAGCCGCCCTCGACGATGTTGTTGACGTTGATGAATCCGGCGAGCGCGCCCGAGGGCCGCTCGCAGACGAGGAATCCGGCCTTGGTGCGGTCCTCGATGAGGATGCCCGCGTACCGCTCGTAGTCCTCGGGCGTGGTGGGCGGGAACAGCCAGGGCCGGTGCAGCTCCTGGCTCTGCCGCGCCCGCGCCGTGAACTCGGCGCCGTCCGCACGGGTGAAGGGGCGTATCCCCACGCGGGGGCCTTCGGCGAGGTGAACGGGGCTGGTGAGGGGGCGCATCCGCCCACGCTACCCGGGGACCCGCCCGGGTCTCACCTGCGTTTGCGCACGAAGTAGGCGCCGCACACGGCGCCGATCACCGCGGTGCCGAAGAGGGCCATCCACAGTGGCATGGTCACTTCGGGGATCAGCAGCCGGATCTTGGTGCTGCGGGTGTTCTCGAAGATGAAGATGAGGGTGAGCAGGGCGATGACGGCGACGGTGATCCTGCCGGGCGTCATCAGCTCGCCGAAGCCGCCCTTGGCGGGGGGCTTGGAGCCGCCCGTGGAACTGGTGGGGCTCATGTGGGGACCCTTCCCTATCCGTCGGAGCGCGGGCCGCTCCCCTGGTCCAGGATGGGCAGGGGCCCGCCGATCGCGCGCGGTGGGCGTCGCGGCCGGGTGGACGGCTGGGCCGACCGGGTGACCCCGCCCGGCCCCGCCGCCCTCCTGACCCTCGGCTCCCGCCCGGCCCCGCTACCCGACGGGCAGCCGCAGCACCCCCGTGTCCCCGGGCGCGCTGGTCACCGTCACGGGCTTCACGCCTCGGTTCCCGCCGTACGCCCCGTCGCTCGCCGCGATCACGAAGCGCAGCCGGTGCCCCTTGTCGTACCGGTGCACGATCCCCGGCAGCCGCACGGTGAACGGCCGCCGTACGTCCGGCACCCGCGCGGGCGCCACCAGGCGGTGCACCAGCGTCCGGGTGCCGTCCGGCGCCACGTCGTACAGCTTCACGAAGAGGACCAGCTTGTCGGCGGCGTCGCCGGAGCCCTGGGCCCGCTCGGCGCGGGGCGAGTGGACCCGCAGCCGCGCCTCGGGCGCGCCCACCACGGCCACGGCCTTGCCGAGCGGCGCGCTCGTCCAGGCCAGATGGGTGCCCGCGCGGTCGTGCGGCGCCGGGTCGGGCAGCCCCAGGGACGTGGCGAGCGGACTCTCGGAGTGGCTGGTGGCCACCGGGTGGTTGCGGTACGCGCGGCTGCCGGGCCGCACCTTGGCGCGGGCGTCGACGAGGGTGCCGTCGCCGGACAGATAGAGCTCCCGGCGCGGCGCGGGCACGCCGGACGTGGTGGCGTAGGCGCGGGCGGGGTCGCTGATCCAGTCCCGGTAGTAGGCGAAGTCGGGCCCGGTGTCGGCGCTGGGGTCGAGCCGCAGATAGCGGTCGAACCACGCGAGCACGCGCCGCCCGACGTAGCTCGACTCCAGGTTCCCCGCGCCCAGGTCCAGTTCACCGGCGATCGGCTTGCTCGTGCCGGCGCTGTGCCCCCCGGCCTGCCAGATCATCTTGGTGGTGGTGCCGTGCGCCTTGAGCGCCCGGTACGTCGCCTCGGCCTCGTTGAGGTGGAAGAGCGTGTCGGCCTGGCCCTGCACGAGGAGCGTGGGCGCCTTGACCCGCTCCAGGTACGACACGGGTGACACGCCGCGCAGGAACTCCTGGAGCCGCCGCGTGCGGTCCGCGGGGAAGCTGCCGGAGCTGAGGGCGCGGAGCGTCTCGCAGGCCCGGGGGACGAAGCGACGGCAGGCGGGCGCGTTGACGCGCGCGGGGGCCGTGTCCGGCGCGAGCGGGGGCTGGGCCTGCGGGGGGCGGCTCTGCGAGGGCAGGCCCCGCAGGGGCTGGGCCGGCGAGGGCTGGCCCTGCGCGGGCTGGCCCTCGCCCTGGACGTAGAAGCCCTTCGCCCACTGCCACTTGGCGGCGCCGGGGACCTCGCGGCCCCTGGCCGTGCGGTCGACGACGCTGTTGGGGGCGAGCGAATACCTCAGGTCGTGCCAGGTGATCAGGGGCACGAGGGCGTCGACGCGGTGGTCCACGGCCGCCGTCGCCAGCTGGATCGCCCCGCCGTACGACCCGCCGAGCATGCCGACGCGGGGGTCGCCCGTGCCGTCCGCGGTGACGAAGTCGGCCCTGGTGCCGTCGTCGGCGGCGCGCTCGCCCGCGAGGAAGTCCAGGAGCCCGGAGGCCGCCTCGCCGTCGATCCGTGGGTCGTCGAGCGAGATCTGGCACCCGGACCGGCCGAAGCCGAGGCCGGAGTACACGAGGCCGACGTACCCGCGCTCCGCCACCGCCTTGCCGATGGCCGCCGTCCCCGCGTCGTCCTTGCTGCCGCCGAATCCGTTGGTCGCGACCACGGCGGGCGCGGGGTGCGCGCGGTCCACGCCCCGCGGTCGGTACAGATCCGCGTCCACGGCGCACCGGCGCTCGCCCGCCGCGACCGTGAACGTGAGGGGCGTGACCGTGAACTCCCCCGCCGGTGCCGGGGGTCGGCCCCGGTGGCCGGAGGCGGGGGCGGCGAGCAGCAGGGGCGCGGTCAGGGCCGCCGCGGCGAGGAGCGCGAGGGGCTTGCGGCGCCCGGGCGGGAACGCGGCCCGTGCGCGTGCGCCGCCGCCCGGCCGTGGCGCGCTGGGCAGCGGGGCGGGGTGGGACAGGGCGCGGCGCAGCCGGGCACGACAGGCCAGGACACGGCCGCGCAAGGCACGGAGGGCGCAAGACGCCAAGGGGTAGGGAGCGATGGGGCAGGGCACGGCGGGGCATGGGGACCTCCATGCTGAGGGCGATCGGTATCGCCCGGTAGGGACCGGCTCGCGCGTGTGCGGTCAGACGCGTCGTACGGGGATCAGGCCCGTGGCACCGGCTAGTTGAGGGAGGGTGCGGCGAACGGGACGCGCGCTAGGGGCTTCTGGTGCAGGTCCCTAGACGAGGGCCGGCACATCGAGAGCCAGCGTCCCCGCGTTCGCGTCCAGTTCCCCGGGTATCCCGAACGGCACCGTCAGCGCCTCGTCACAGTGCCCGAAGCCGAACTCCTCCACCACGGGCACCCCGAGCCCGCTGAGTCTCTCGCTCAGCAGCGGCCTCAGTTCGTCGTAGGGGTCGCAGTCCGCCCACGATCCGAGTGCCACCCCGGCCACCCCGGCCAGCCAGCCGGACCGGGTGAGCTGGGTGAGATACCGGTCGATGCGGTACGCCTCCTCGCCGGTGTCCTCCAGGAGCAGCAGGCCGCCCCGGGCGTGGGCCCGCGCCCCCGCCGCCCCCAGGTCGGCGGCCAGCAGCGACAGACAGCCCCCGAGCGTGACCCCGCGGGCCCGGCCACCGATCAGCGCCCGCCCCGCGGAGGCGATCACCCGCACCGACTCCGGCTCGAACAGCGTGGCCCGCAGGTGCTCCTGCGCCCGCGCGCTCTTCAGGAAGTCGGCCCCCGCCACCATCGGGCCGTGCAGGGTCACCAGGCCCATGCGGCACGCGAAGGCCTCGTGCAGCGTGGTGATGTCGCTGAAGCCGAGGAACACCTTGGGGCCCGCCGCGCGCATCGCGTCCCAGTCGAGGAGGTCGACCATCCGCGCCGCCCCGTACCCCCCGCGCGCGCAGAACACCGCCGCCACCGACGGGTCGCACCAGGCCCGCTCCAGGTCCCGGGCACGGTCCGCGTCCGTGCCCGCGAGATAGCCGAAGCGGGGGTGGGTGTCCAGGGCGTGCGGGGCGACCACCGGGTCCAGGTCCCAGCCGCGCAGGACGTCCAGGCCCGCCGCGAGCCGCGCCTCGGGGACGGGGCCGCTGGGCGCGACCACGGCGACGCGGGCGCCGGGGGCGAGTCGCGCGGGCCGCGTCAGGGGCGCGAGGGGCGTCAGGGGCGCGCTCATTTGGTGAGCTCCAGCGTCGGCAGGCCGCCCGCCGGGTCGAGCCGGAACACCTGCGCGTACAGGGACAGCTCGGCCTCCAGGGCGCGGACCATGGTGTCGGCGCGCCGGAAGCCGTGCCCCTCGCCCTCGAAGGCGATGTACGCGTGCGGCACCGTGCGCTCCTGAATCCGCTCCAGGAAGCGCTCGCACTGCGCGGGCGGACAGATCACGTCGTCGAGGCCCTGGAGCAGCAGGAACGGCGCGGTGACGCGCTCGGCGTGCCGGGCGGGCGACCGCTCCTCGTACCGGCCGGGCACCTCGGCGGCGGGCCCGACCAGCGTCTCCAGATAGCGCGACTCGAAGTCATGGGTCTCGCCGTCGCTCCACGAGGTGAGGTCGAGGACGGGGTAGATGATCGTGCCGCAGGCGTACACGTCCGTCGTCGTCAGCGAGCTCGCCGTGGTCCAGCCGCCCGCGCTGCCGCCGCGGATCGCGAGCCGCGCGCGGTCGGCGGTGCCCTCGTCGGCGAGGGCGAGCGCGACGGCCGCGCAGTCCTCGACGTCGACGACGCCCCACTGCTCGCGCAGGCGGTTGCGGTAGGCGCGGCCGTAGCCCGTCGAGCCGCCGTAGTTGACCTCGGCGACGCCGATGCCGCGGGAGGTGAAGTAGGCGATCACCAGGTCGAGGACGAGGGGCGCGCGCGAGGTGGGGCCGCCGTGGGCCCACACCACGTACGGCGGCAGTTCGTCGTCGGGCGCGATGTGGCCCGGGTGATGGGGCGGATAGACGTGGGCGTGGATCTCCCGGCCGTCGGGCCCGAGGAAGGTGCGGATCTGGGGTTCGGGGTAGTACGTGGGGTCGACGGGGTTCGTCGTGTGCGGCGCCGATCACCCGGGCGCGGCCCGTGCGGGTGTCGAGCTCCACCACCTCGTAGGCGCTGCGGGGGCTCGCGGCGACGCCGACGACGCGGGTGCCGCCCGCGGCGACGGACGCCGACCACTCCGTCCAGGGCCCGGCCGCGTCGACGACCTCGCCGGTCTCCGGGTCGAGCACGCCGAGCGCGGTGGCGCCCGTGCCGTGCACGACGGCGATAAGACCGCTGTCCAGCGGCGCGAACCAGCTGAGGCCCAGCTGCCACAGCGGACCGGCGAACTCCTCCTCGCGGGGGCAGAGCGGGGCGGCGTTCCCGTCGAGCCCCGCGCGGTACAGGTTCCACCAGCCCGTGCGGTCGCTGGCGAACAGCAGGCGTCCGTCCGGTGCCCACTCGGCCTGCGCGATCGACTCCTCGGGGCCGCCCGCGAACCGGCGCGCGCCGCCGAAGGTGCCGTCCGCGCGGACGTCGGCGACCATCAGCTCCGTGCCGTCCCAGGGCATCCTCGGGTGGTCCCAGCCGAGCCAGGCGACGTGCGCGCCGTCCGGTGAGAGCCGCGGCCCGGTGACGAAGCGGTGCGCGCCGTCGGACAGCTCCCGCACGGCCGCGCGGTCCTCGGCGGCCGAGCCGTCGAGCGGCACGGCGGCCAGCACGCGCCGCACGTCGGTGGGCCCCTCGCCGGTGAACTCCTCCAGGACGCACCACACCTCACCCCGGCCGAGGTGGATCCGCGGGTCGGCCCAGCGCCGCCCGCCGCCCACGTCCGAGACCGGAGTCAGGGGTCTTGGCTCCGCGCCGGGGGCGTCCGGCTCGTAGGCGTACAGGCGCTGGTCGGCGAAGTCCACGAAGACGATCAGCGGTCCGCGCGGGTCATCGGGGCGCCCGGCTCCGGCCCAGGGCAGGCCGCCGTACTCGATGACCCTGCTGCGGACGTTCCACGGGGCCGGGAGCACGGACTCCTCGCGGCCGTCGGGGCGGCGCCGCATCAGGGCGCGCCTGCCCGCTTCCAGTGGGCGCGGCTCCGTCCACCACGCCTCACCCCCCACGAACCCCACGAACGCGGGGTGGCCGTCGTGCGCCGCGGCGAGGCCGGCGTCGATCGGGGACAGCCATGAGCCGTACGGCTTCGTCTGCGCCATGTCGTTCTTCTCCCCCAGAGTCCGTTCCCCCATGTTCCGTCAGGCCGTTCGCAGATAGCGGTCGAGGACCCGTGTCCCGAAGTGCAGTGCCTCGACCGGCACCCGCTCGTCCACTCCGTGGAAGAGCGCCTGGTAGTCGAAGCCCTCCGGCGTCCGCAGCGGCGAGAAACCATAGCCCCGGATGCCGAGCCGTGAGAACTGCTTGGCGTCCGTGCCGCCCGACATGCAGTACGGCACGACCCGGCCCTCCGGGGCGAACTCCGCCACGGCCGCGCGCATCTTGGCGAACGTGGGCGTGTCCACCGGCGCTTGCAGGGCCACCTCCCGGTGGTGGAACTCCCAGTCGACGTCCGGTCCGGTGAGCCGGTCAAGGGTGGTGCGGAACTCTTCCTCGCCGCCGGGCACGAATCTGCCGTCCACGTAGGCGGTCGCCTCGCCGGGGACCACGTTCACCTTGTAACCGGAGCGGAGCATCGTGGGGTTGGCGCTGTTGCGGACCGTCGGCTCGACCAGGTCGGCGGTGGGGCCGAGCTTCTCCAGGAAGCCGTCGACGTCGAAACCGGGGGCGTCCGGGTCGGCCTCAAGGCCGTAGATCCCGGCCATCTCCACCAGGGCCGCCCGCACGGTGGGGGTGAGCCGCACCGGCCAGCGATACTCCCCGATGCGGTGGATGGCGGCGGCGAGCCTGCTCACCGCGTTCTCCTTGTTGACCTTGGAGCCGTGGCCCGCCGTGCCGCGCGCGGTCAGCTTGAGCCAGCCCGTGCCGCGCTCCCCCGCGGCGATCGGGTAGAGCTGGTTGCCACGGCCGTCGTGGAAGGTGAACGCGCCGGACTCGCTGACGCCCTCGGTGCAGCCCTTCGAAGAGCTCGGGGTGCTCGTCGGCGAGGAAGCCGGAGCCGTCGCGGGCGCTGGCCTCCTCGTCTGCGGTGAACGCGATCACGATGTCGCGCCGGGGCCGCACTCCGGCGCGCGCCCAGCCGCGCACGACCGCGAGAATCATCGCGTCCATGTTCTTCATGTCGATGGCGCCGCGGCCCCAGACGACGCCGTCGTGGACCTCGCCGGAGAACGGGGGCACGCTCCAGTCGGCGGCCTGGGCGGGCACGACGTCGAGGTGGCCGTGGACCAGCAGGGCGTCGGCGCCGGGGTCCGTGCCCTCGACGCGGGCGATCACGTTCGTGCGTCCCGGGGTGCGCTCGAGCAGCGTGGGCTCCAGGCCGGTCTCGGCGAGCAGCGCCGCGGCGTACTCGGCGGCGGGGCGCTCGCGGCACTCGCCGTCGCCGCTGTTGGTGGTGTCGATGCGGATGAGGTCGGAGGTGAACCGGACGACCTCGTCCAGCGCCTGGGAGTCGACCTGCTCAGCCATATTGCTCCTCGACCGCGGCTGAGGCGATCGTGGTGACCGCCTTGAACGTGCGAATGCCTTCGTACATGGTGGCGCTCGTGTACGTGACCTTCCGCTCCGCCACGCGACGCACTCCGGGAACAACCGTTGCCGCCATCGACAGGTGCTCCGCGTCGAACTCCACCTCCACGGTGAACGGGCCGTCCACCACCGGCTCGTGCCGCACGGCGAGGGCGGCGGCCTCCTTCGCGGCGGCGCGGATGTCAGCCGCGGTGCGGGTGGGGGTGCGGCACACCGCCGCGTACCGCGACACGTGGTCCTTGACGGCCACCTTCAGGGCGCCGGGGGCATAGCCGAGGGCGTCCTCGCAGGCCAGGTCGTCGCCGGTGACGAGGATGACGGGGACGCCGAACTCGGCGACGACGTGGGAGTTGAGCAGGCCCTCGCTGGCGCGCACGCCGTTCACCCAGACGCCCGTGATCTGGTTGGCGAGGTAGGTGTGCGCGAGGACGCCCTTCCATTCCGGCGCCCGCGTGGTAGCCGATGAAGGCGATGCCGTCCACCGCTCGGTCGCCGCCGTGCTGGACGCCCTCGACCATGGACAGGGGCTTGTGCCGGCCGGTGAGCATCTCGGCGCGCGGGTCGAGCTCTTCGAGCAGCAGATTGCGCATCGTCCAGTGCGCCTCGTTGATGAGCACCTCGTCGGCGCCGCCGTCGAAGAAGCCGAGCACGGCGGCGTTCACGTCCGAGGTGAACATCGACCTGCACCGCTCCCACTGCGGTGTGCCGGGCAGCACGTCGGCCGGCCAGGTCACGCCCGTGGCGCCCTCCATGTCGGCGCTGATGAGGATCTTCATGCCTCGAAACCGTACGCGGTCGCGCCGACCCCGTGCCAGGCCTGTGGATAACTCTCACTGGTCCAGACCAGTTGAGGCCTCGGGTTCACCCGGACGGCCTCGCGGGCTTACGGTCATGGCCAGCGAGAACGCGGCGGCGATGGGTGGCCGGGGCGAGGGGTCGGTGCCGTGGTGTCAGGCCCCGCGGCCCACCACCAGCCACGTGGACGGCAGCTCGACGCGAGTGCCGTCGGCGGTGAACTCGGTCGTGGTCAGGGGCAGTTCCCCGCTCGCGTGGACGGTCAGGCCCGCCGCCCGCAGGCGGTCGAGGAGCTCGGCGTCGCTGACCTCGCCGGGCGCGATGCCGTGGGCGAAGACCGGCGCCAGCTTGGGCGGCGGACCGCCCGCGTCCTGGACGAGCCGGGCCAGGACCGGGCCCGCCGCCTCCGCCAGCTCGACCACGATGGCTCTGCCGCGCTCGCCGATCAGTGTGGCCAGCGAGTCGGCCAGCGGCTGCCGGTCGTCCGGCTCGCACTGGTGCAGGACGCCCCGCATGTACACGTTCACGTCGCCGAGTTCCGCGTGCAGTTGCGCCGTCGCGCTCTGCTCGGCCGCGTCCAGCTGCCGGAACTCCGCCTGCCCCGCCGGGTCGGCGCGCCGGGCGTGCTCGATCGCGGCGGCCGACAGGTCGACGCCGAGGACGCGCGGGAAGCGGTCGGCGATGAAGCGGGTCTGGGTGCCGTTGCCGCAGCCGACGTCCACCACCGGCAGTCCCGGCGCGGCCAGGTGCGGCTCGAACAGGGCCAGGTGGAGCCCGGCGGTGAGGGCGGGCTCGGCGTCCCAGAAGACGGCGCCCTCGTCCTCGGGGGCCTCGCTCCAGAATCCCTCCCACGCCTCCCGGTACTGACTCGTGACGCTCATGCCAAGCTCCCCAGGGTGTGACCGGCGCCGCCGAAGCCGACGACAAGATCGGTCTACCGCTCACGGGGGCGCTCGACAACCCGCACGCCCGCACCTTCACCACGCATTCGAAACGAGTTCCCCGGCGCGGACCCGCGCGCGGGCGCGGGCGCTACCGGCCGGGCGGCTCCAGTTCGAACCACACCGTCTTGCCGGTGCTCCCGCTGCTCGTGCCCCACTCCTTGGCGAGCCGTGTGACGATGCGCAGACCGCGCCCGAACTCGTCACTGGGGCCCGCGTTCAGGAGTGTCGGCAGCGCGGCGTCCCCGTCCTCGACCTCGCACAGGACCCGGCCCGAACGGACCAGGCGGAGCCCGATGCGCCCGCCCCGCGCATGCCGTACGGCATTGGTGACGAGCTCGCTGACCAGCAGCGTCCCCGTGTCCACCAGGGAGTCGAGGCCCCACGCACGCAGTTGGCCGCCCACCAGTTCGCGGGCCCGGCCGACCTCGCAGGGGTCCGGGGCGAGCCGCCAGTGCCCGACGTCCGTGGACGCGACGCCGTTGAGGCGCGCCATCAGCAGCGCCACGTCGTCCTTGCGGCCGCCGCGCGTGTTGAGCGCGCGGATGATCGTGTCGCAGGCGTCGTCCATGGAGGCGGCGGGGTGGGCCGCGGACTCGACGAGCGTGGCGAGGCCGACCCCGATGTCCTCGCCCCGCACCTCGACGAGCCCGTCGGTGCACATCAGGAGCCGGTCTCCGGGGGCGACCCGCACGCGCTACCGACTCGAAGGGAACGCCGCCGACCCCGATGGGCGCACCGGTCGGCAGGTCGAGCAGTTCACTGCGGCCGGAGCGGGCCCGCACCACCACCGGCGGTATGTGGCCCGCGTTCGCCAGGTGCAGCTCGCCCGCGATGGGGTCGTACACGGCGTACAGACACGTCGCCAGATAGTGCTCGCCGAGGCGCTGCGCCAGGTCGTCCAGGTTCCGCAGGAGCTGGGCGGGCGGCAGGTCGAGCGCGGCCATGGTCTGCACGGCGGTGCGCAGCTGGCCCATCATGGCCGCCGAGTTCAGGCCGTGCCCCATCACGTCGCCGACGACCAGGGCCGTTCTGGCTCCGGGGAGCTTCACGGAGTCGAACCAGTCGCCGCCGACGCGGCCCAGGAGGGTGCCCGGCAGATAGCGCGTGGCGATGTCGCAGCCCGACATCCGGGGCTGGATGTGCGGCAGCATGCTGTCCTGGAGGGTGTCGGCGACCGACTCCTGGTACGTGTACATGCGCGCGTTGTCCAGGACGAGCCCCGCGCGGGCGGCGAGTTCGGCGCCGGTGACGCGGTCCATGTCGTTGAAGACGGGGCGCTCCCGGTGGCGCAGCAGGATCATGAAGCCGAGGACCACGTTGCGTGCCTTCAGGGGCACGACCAGCATGGAGCGGTGGTTGATGAGCGGGCGGATGTCGCGCTTCTCGAACTGCGAGGCGATGGCGTTGCCCATCTCCTCGGTGATGCGCGGCACCAGGACGGGATCGCCGGAGGTCATGCACTGGAAGAACGGCGTGTGCGCGGGGAAGGGCATGGACTCGCCCACGGGCACGACGTCGTCCCAGCGGCCCGGCTCGTCGGTGTGCTCCACGGCGACGCGGTGCCACAGCGTGGTCTCGTCGGGAACGCCTTCGGGGAAGCCCTCGCCCGCGACGACCTGTTCGCGCAGATAGGTGCCCGCCACGTCGGTGAAGCGCGGCACGACCGCCTTGCTGACCTCCTGGATGGTGCGGGCCAGGTCGAGCGAGGAACCGATGCGCGCGCTCACCTCGTTGAGGAACTCCAGGTGCTCGCGGACCGCCGCGTACTCCAGGTCCTCGGCCTCGTCCGCCGTCTGGGGCGCCGGGGCGATCCCGGCGGCGGCCTCCTCGGCGGCGCGCCGCTTGCGCGCCAGGCGTTCGGCCCTGCGGGGCACGCCCCAGTCGGGCGTCACGGGCACCCGGTCGTGCTGGCTGAACTCAAGGACCGGATAGCCCAGTTCCAGGACCTGCGAGACGATCCGGGCGCTCTCGGAGACGCTCATGCTGGGGAGGATCTCCGGGAGCCGCTCGGCCAGTTCGGTCGCTCCGGGGAAGTCGGTGTGCAGCGCGAAACCCGGTGCTATGCGCTCCACATGGGCGCTGTCGGGGGCGTCGGCGGGCACCAGGCGCGCGGCGTCGGCGGCGAGCACGAGCAGCCGCTCGGGGCCGGGGCCGACGAGCGGGTAGGCCCACCACAGGACGTCGATGCGCCCGGCGTCGCGCGCGGCCGCGGTCAGCTCGCGCGCGGCGGCCACGGTCAGCCGGGCGCGGCCCGCCGCCGGGTAGGAGATGTGGCCGTCCAGGGAGGTGCCAAGGTCCGGGCCGAGGCCGTCGTACGCGGCGTAGTGCGCTCCTTCCTGGGGCAGCGCGCCCGCGACGGGCAGCAGGTCGCTCGCCGGGTGGCCCACGGCGTCTTCCCTGGCGTACCCGAACAGGCGGCAGGCGCCGACGCTCCAGTGCGAGACGAGTCCGGTGCCGTCGATGACGACGACGGCCAGCGGGACGCGGCCGGGCACGACGCTGTGCGCCATCGACCCGCCGTCCGGGGTCTCACGCTCCATGGCCAAGGCTCCTTCCCGCGGGCGGCAAGATCTGCACCGCCCCTCAACCACCGTACGACCGTGGCGGCTCGCCGTGCGGCCCCTTGGGGGAATTGCCCCCGCGGGGGCGCCTCCGGGGCGCACGGGGCGCCGGGCGGGCGGCCCCCGGGGCGAGCGGTCAGTCCTCGTGGCCGAGTTGGAGGTCCCGCTCGGTGCGGCCGCCTCCGGCGACCTGGAGCACGGTGGCGACCGGCGGATAGCCCGCCGCGATCACCGTGTACTCGCCGGACGACAGGTCGACGAAGCGGAAGGTGCCCTCGGGGCCGGTGGTGAGGGTGTCCACGACGTTGCCCGCGGCGTCCAGGAGCGTCACGCGCGCGTCCTCCACGGGCCGCCCGCCACCGGCGCGCACGGTGCCGCGCAGCACCGCTCCCCCGGCCAGCTCGACGTCCTGGCGGGTCTCCCGGGAGGCCTGGACGCTGACGGGCAGGGCGGCGGGGCGGAACGCGGGGGCGCTCGCGGCGAGGGTGTACTCGCCCGCCACCAGCTCCGAGATGACGTAGCCGCCCTCGCGCCCGCTGCGGGTCGTGGCGACGACGTCGCCGCGGACGTCCGTGAGGGTCACCGCGGCGTCCCTGACGGGGGTGCCGTCGGCGGTGCGCACGGTCCCCGCGAGGCGTCCGGCGCCGCCGAGCACGACGTCGAGCTCCACGGGGCGCTCGCCGACGGTGACGGTGACGGCCTGCGGCTGGTGGCCGCCCGCGGCCGCGATCAGCACGAACGATCCGGCGCCCGGAGTGGCGAGCGCGTACCGCCCGTCGTCCCCGCTCGCGCCCCGGCCGATCTGCTGGCCCGCGACGTCGATGAGGGTCAGGGCGGCGCGGGGCACGACGGTGCCGTCAGGGTGCTGCACGGTGCCGCAGACGGGCACCCCGGGGACGTACGGGGAGCGGGCCTCGGGGATGACCGGGGGCTCGGCGAGGGAGGCGTTCGTGGACGCGGCACTGGACAACAGGGGGGTCTCCTTGAGGAAAAAGGCCAGCAGCAGGCCGAGGACGAGCACCGGCACCAGGTAGAGGAAGATCCGCGGCATCGCGTCGGCGTACGCCTGGACGTAGCCCTCGCGCAGGTGCGCGGGCATCGCGTGGACGACCTGTGGGGTGAGGGATTCGGCGTCCGGCAGACCGGCGGCGCCAGGGAAGCGGTCCGCGAGCGCGTCGGTGAGCCGGTCGGCGAAGAGGGTGCCGAAGACGGCGGCGCCCACGCTGCCGCCGATCTGCCGGAAGTAGTTGTTGGCGCTGGTGGCGGTGCCGAGGTCGGCGGGCGGCGCGGCGTTCTGCACGGCGAGCACGAGCACCGGCATGACCAGGCCGACGCCGGCGCCGAGGACGGCCATCCAGATGCTGTACTGCAGCCGGGGCGTGTCCGCTTCGAGGCGCGAGAGCAGGTACATGCCGACGACGGAGAGCGCGCAGCCGAGGATCGGGTAGAGGCGGTAGCGCCCGGTGTGGCTGATGAGGTGCCCGGCGATGATCGAGGCGCCGACGACGCCGCCCATCATCGGCAGCATCAGGAGCCCGGACTCCGTCGCGCTCGCCCCGTCGACCATCTGGAGGTACGTCGGCAGATAACTGGCCGCTCCGAAGAGTGCCATTCCGACAACGAGCCCTACTGACAGACCCGTGATGGCGAAGACGGAGCCGTGGAACAGCCGCAGCGGGATGATCGGTTCTGCCGCGAAGCGTTCGACGACGAGGAAGAGCACGGTCGCCACCACCGCCCCCGCGGCGAGCCCCAGGATGACGTGTGAGCCCCACGCGTACCGGGTGCCGCCCCAACTGCTCAGAAGCACCAGGCAGGTGGAGGCCGCGGTCAGGAACAGCGCGCCCAGCACGTCGAGGCGGCCCCTGGCGGCGGGCTTGGGAAGCTTCAGGACGAGCGCGGTGACCAGCAGGGTGACCAGGCCGAAGGGCACGTTGAAGTAGAAGCACCAGCGCCAGGAGAGATGGTCGGTGAAGAAGCCGCCGAGCAGGGGGCCCGCGACGGACGCGAGGCCGAAAGCGGCGCCGATCATGCCCATGTAGCGGCCCCGCGCGCGGGGCGGCACGATGTCGGCGATGATCGCCTGCACACCGATCAGCAGGCCGCCCGCGCCGACGCCCTGGAGGGCCCGGAAGGCGATGAGCTGGTCCATGGTGCGCGACCAGCCCGCGAGCGCGGAGCCCACCACGAAGACCACGATCGCGAACTGGAAGACGCCCTTGCGCCCGAAGAGGTCGCCGAGCTTGCCGTAGACGGGAAGGCCGACGGTGGCCGTGAGCAGATACGCGGTGATCGCCCACGACATCCGGTCCACGCCGTGCAGTTCGCCGACGATCTTCGGCAGCGCGGTGGCCACGATCATCTGTTCCAGCGCGGCGAGCAGCAGGGCCAGCATCAGTCCGAAGAAGACCATGCGGACCCGCGCGGGGCTCAGCTCGTGCGCGGCCTGCCCCCGGACCCGCGGGGGCGGGGGTTCCTCAGCAGCGTCGGCCACTGGTGGCCGGCTGACCGTCCGCTCGTCGTGCCCGGTGCTCTTCGCCAGCGTCGTCCCGCCCACCTGCTGCTCCCCTCGTCACGCCTGCGCGGCCCATTTCTCGCATTACGCGACAACTGCGAGCAAGCGCGACGAGTCCCCCCGAGAGGTGCACCGGCGCACGTAAGCGCCGGTGGGAGCCCTACGGCGCACCACCGGGCCGTGCCGAAAACCACTCGAAACGGTGAGCGTGGGAGCAACGCTGAGGGGGCGGAAGGGAGTTGGGGTCCGCACGACCGGTCCACCGGTCGTGCGGACCCCAACTACCGTGGTCCGTGAGGCTACTTCCCGGCCGCCCCCGGGGGGCTATTTCTCGGTCTCGGCGGCCAGGTTGGCCAGAACCGCGTCATAGATGCGGACGAGACCCTTGGGGGCGAAGGTCTTCTCGAAGAAGCCGCCGATGCCGCCCGCGCCGTCCCACACCGTGGTGACGACCACGCGCGCCTGCCCCTCGCCCCCGGGGGTCACGCGCCAGGTGGTGACCATGGACGAGTTGCGGTCCTTCTCGACGAGCTCGCCGTCGGTGGGCTCGCTCACCTCGAACAGACAGTCGCGGACGCGCTTGCTGGTCGCCTGGAGCTTCCAGTGGACGAGGGTGCCCTCGCCGTCGCCGCCCTCGCGCACCTCGTACTCGCTGAAGTGCTCGGACAGGACCTTCTCGCGCGTGCCGCTGTAGTCGGCGAGTGCGTCGAAGACGTCCTCCGGCCGCGCCGCGATGATCCGCTCCGTGGTCGCCTCGACCTGCGCCATGGCACTTCCTCCAGTTGGTGTCTCGGGGGTTCGACGGTCACCCAACCACCCCGCGCGGCGGCGCCCCAAATCGGGTCCCCCCAGGTCCGCGCTGACGGTCGCACGATCATGGGAACATGTGTTCTATTGTGTGGCCAGTGCTACCGAGGAGGCGTCATGCGCTGGGAGAACCTGTCCGACGGGCCGCGCCGGGGCGCCGCGGACGCCGCGCTGTTCGGCGCGGACGCGGTGACCACACGGACCTTCGACACCCCCGAGTTCCGCGGGGTCACCTTCCACGAGATCCGGGCCAGAACGATCGTGAGCCGGGTGCCGGGGGCCTCCCGCATGCCCTTCGAGTGGACGATCAACCCCTATCGGGGCTGCACGCACGCGTGCGTGTACTGCTTCGCCCGCAAGACCCACAGCTATCTGGACCTGGACACCGGGCTCGGCTTCGACAGCCAGATCGTCGTCAAGGTGAACGCCCCTGAGCTGCTGCGCCGCCAGCTCGCCTCGCCCCGCTGGCACGGCGACCACATCGCGATGGGCACGAACGTCGACTGCTACCAGCGCGCGGAGGGCCGCTACCGGCTGATGCCGGGCATCATCGAGGCGCTGCGCGACCACGCGAACCCGTTCTCGATCCTCACCAAGGGCACGCTGCTCCTGCGCGACCTCGACCTGCTGCGCGAGGCCGCCGCCGTCACCGACGTCGGCATCTCGATGTCGGTGGGCTTCCTCGACGAGACGCTGTGGCGCACCGTGGAGCCGGGCACGCCCGCGCCGGGGCGCCGTCTGGAGGCCGTGCGCACGCTGAGCGAGCACGGCATCGACTGCGGCGTCCTGATGGCGCCGGTGATCCCGTTCCTCGGCGACCACCCGGACCAGCTGCGGGCCACGGTGCGGGCGATCGCCGAGGCCGGGGCGACGTCGGTGACCCCGCTCGTGCTACATCTGCGGCCCGGCGCGCGCGAATGGTTCATGGAGTGGCTGGAGCGCCACCACCCGCATCTGGTGCGCCGCTACGAGCGTCTGTACGCGGAGGGCGCCTACGCCCCCAAGTGGTATCAGCGGCGGATCACCCGCCATGTGCACGAGCTGGCCGAGGAGTTCGGCATCGGCCCCACGCGCGCGGGCGCCGCCCGCCGTATCCGTGCGCCCCGGGAGCCCGAAACGGCGCCAGGGGCCACGCAACTGACGCTGTTGTGACCCCGCACGCCCTGCTGAGCGCCCGAGTGGCCCACGGAGCATAAGAGCAGGCGTCCAGGGGGTGCTCCTTTCAGGTCATTTATCTCCAGAACGTCTCCTTCCGGGCAGGGTTTCCGGGACCATGCGGCGGGGGTCGTGGGCCGCACGGCCCCGGAACCCTCTCCGTCCTGGGAGGCTCGATGAGAAGAAGCGCCGTCTCTCTGTGCGGCGTCGCCGCCTTGGTGGCCGGTCTCGTCACGGTGGCCCCGTCCACGGCGGGCGCCGACACGCGGACCGCTCCGCGCGCCCCGTACACGCCCAAGCCCCTCGTGTGGAAGAAGTGCGCGACGCCGTCCTATCCGAAGCTGGAGTGCGCGTCCCTGAAGGTGCCGCTCGCCTACGAAGACCAGCACCACCGGCACGGCCGCCAGATCACGCTCGCCCTCTCGCGCGTGCGGCACACCGCGAAGCCCTATCAGGGCCCGCTCCTGGTCAACCCCGGCGGGCCCGGCGGCAGCGGTCTGACGATGGCCGGGGCCGTCGCCGCCTCACTGCCGAAGAAGGTGGCCGCGCGCTACGACGTCGTGGGCTTCGACCCGCGCGGCGTCGGCCGGAGCACCCCGTCCCTCAACTGCCGCCCCGGGCACTTTGCACCGGTGCGGCCCGACTCGGTGCCGTCCACGCCCGCCCTGGAGCGGGCCAACCTCGACCGGGTGAAGGCGTTCGCCAAGGCGTGCGCGAAGAAGCACCACGACCTGCTGCCGTACATCGACACGGTCAGCGCGGCCAGGGACCTGGACGCGATCCGGGCGGCGCTCGGCGCCCGGAAGATCAACTACTTCGGGTACTCGTACGGCACGTACCTGGGTGCCGTCTACGCGAAGCTGTTCCCCCAGCGCGTGCGGCGCATGGCACTGGACTCCGTGGTCGACCCGACGAACGTCTGGTACGAGGCCAACCTCACGCAGGACTTCGCCTTCAACGCCCGCCACCAGGCGTTCCTGGCCTGGGTCGCCAAGCACCACGCGGTCTACAAGCTCGGCAAGGACCCCGCGAAGGTCGAGGCGAAGTGGTACGCCATGCGGGCCGCCGTCGCCAAGAAGCCCGCGGGCAAGAAGGTCGGCGCGGCCGAACTGGAGGACACCTACCTGCCGGGCGGCTACTTCAACGGCTACTGGCCCCTGCTCGCCGAGGCGTTCGTCGCGTACACCAAGGGCAAGACAGGGCCGCTCGTGAACGCCTACGACAACCTGGGCGCCGTGGACGCGGCGGGCGACAACGGCTACTCGGTGTACACGGCCGTGGAGTGCAGGGACGCGTGGTGGCCCCGCGACTGGAGCCAGTGGCGCGAGGACAACTGGGCGGTGCACAAGAAGGCGCCCTTCATGACCTGGAACAACGCCTGGTACAACGCGCCGTGCGCGTTCTGGCCCACCCTGTCCCAGCAGCCGACGGACGTCTCCAACTCCGCCCTGCCGCCCGTGCTGCTCTTCCAGGCGACCGACGACGCCGCCACTCCCTACGAAGGCGCGATCACCCTGCACCGCAAGCTGCGCGGCTCCCGGCTGGTCGTCGAGTGGGGCGGCGGCAACCACGGGGTCACGCTGAGCGGGAACGCCTGCCTCGACCGGCATCTGGCGGCGTACCTCGACAAGGGCAAGGTGCCGCAGAGCGGCGGCGAGGTCGACGCGGTGTGCAAGGCGCTGCCCGATCCGAAGCCGCGCGGCACGCGCTCCGGCAGCGGGGCGGCACGCGGCGCCGAGCTGCACGGGATGCTGGGGTTCCGCGGCTGAACCGCCACCGTGACTGAACCGCCACCGGGGCCGCAGGACCACCGGGGCCGCGGGCTGGCCCTCACCGAGGCCGGGACGAACGGCCCACCGCACCCGGGGCGTTGTCAGACCCATGGTCCACTATGGGGATCATGAGCCGACTGACGCACCTCCACGCCCCCGACGGTGTCGCGCCCGCGACGGCGTACACCCACGTCGTGACGGGCACCGGCCGCCTGGTCGCCGTGTCCGGCCAGCTCCCCCTCGACGAGCGGGGCGAGCTGGTCGGCGCGGGTGACGCCGAGGCGCAGGCCCTGCGGGTGTTCGAGAACCTGCGCCGCTGCCTGGCCGCCGCGGGCGCCACCTTCGACGACGTGATCAAGCTGACGTACTTCGTCACGGACATGGCGCACATGCCCGCGGTGCGCGCCGCACGGGACGCCCACCTCGACCCGCGGCGGCTGCCCGCGTCCTCGGCCGTGCAGGTCGCGGCGCTGATCGCGCCCGAGTTCCTGATGGAGATAGAGGCGCTGGCCGTCGTGCCGGAAGTGACCGCCCGGGAATCCTGAGCGGAGCGTCTGCCGCGCGTCCCCGCGCGGGTCACGTCGAAACCCGCGCCAGGGCCGCCGAGGCCGCCGCCGCCAGGCGCGGGTGGGCGCAGGCGGCCGTGAGCACCGGGATCGCCCGCGCGTCCCCGAGCGCGCCGAGGCCCTCCACACAGGCGAGCGCCACCTTGCCGTAGGGGTCGTTGGGCGTCAGCCGGCGCTGGAGCGTGACGATCAGCGCGGGCGCCGACTCCGGGGCGCGCAGTTCGGTGAGCAGCCGCACCGGGTGCAGCGCGTAGGCGACGCGCAGCTCGTTCGTGGCGAGCGCGGCGGCCGCGCGGGCCGTGCGCGGATCGGCGAGCCGGGCGAGCGCGTACGCGGCGGCGGCGCAGCGCGGTGGATCCCGGTGGTTGAGGAGCAGCACCAGGGACTCGAAGGCCCGCTTGTCCCCCGCCGCGCCGAGCCGCACCGCCGCCAACTCCCGGGCCCACAAGGGCTGTCCCGCCTCCTGGAGCGCCGCCGCGAGCGCGTCCGGATCAGCGACGGCCAGCAGCCTCTCGTACGCTTCCAGTGCCCCCGACGCCGCCGCCTCGCGTCGTAAGCGACTCGTCACCGTCCGCAACTCCGCATCCATGCGGCGAGCCTAGTCGCGACGGAGGTCACAGGCACCGGGGGCTGGCGCGCTCGTTACTCGCCGGTTAATCTCAGGTGAGCGGGGCACACTCCTCGCGGACAGCTTTCTCAGCTCCTGACGGCCTGGTGACGCAGCCGTCGTGAGTGTCGTCGGTTCGGTACGCACGTACCGCAGGACGGCGTGGCTTCGGGACAGGGCCCGCCGGTTCATCCCTTCGCGCAATTCACGCACGCCGTACGCCACTTCACGCCGCTCGCGTGGCTTCCACGCGCGCGTGCCGACGTGTCCGGTGCGCCCCTGCCACGCGCCCCGCGCGTGCGCCCCTCAGTCGTCACTCTTTTCCCTGGAGTCCCCGCATGGACACTCCCTCCGCCAGTGCGTCCCGTACCTCCCTGGGCACGGTCGCCGTCGTCGGCCTCGGCACGATGGGCGCCGGCATCGCCGAAGTGCTCGCCGTCGCCGGCCGCGAGGTCATCGGCGTCGACGTCAGTGAGGAGGCCGCCGCGCACGCCGTCGCCGCCCTTGAGGCCTCGACGGCGCGTGCCGTGCGCCGTGAGCGCCTCACCGAGCGGCAGCGCGCGGACGCCCTCGCCCGCTTCCGCACCTTCACCGACCTGCGGGCCGCCGCCGACGCCGACTTGGTGATCGAGGTCGCCCCGGAGTCGTACGAGATCAAGCAGCGGATCTTCCGCGAGCTCGACGGGATCGTCCGGCCCGACACGATCCTCGCGACCGGCACCAACGCGCTGTCCGTGACCCGTCTCGCCGCGGAGTCGGCTCGCCCGGAGCGGGTCCTCGGGCTGCACTTCTTCAATCCGGCGCCCGCGATGAAGCTCGTCGAGGTCGTGTCGTCGGTGCTGACCGCCCCGGCCGCCGTCGCCGCCGTCACCGAGCTCGCGGGCGCGCTCGGCAAGGAGCCCGTCGCGGTCGGCGACCGCCCCGGGTTCGTCGCGGACGGGCTGCTGTTCGGCTATCTCAACCAGGCCGCGGCGATGTACGAGGCGAAGTACGCGACGCGCGAGGACATCGACGCCGCGATGCGGCTCGGCTGCGGGCTTCCGATGGGGCCGCTCGCGCTGCTCGACCTGATCGGCGTGGACACCGCCCGCACCGTCCTCGACGCCATGTACGCCGAGTCGCGGGACCGGCTGCACGCGCCCGCACCGATCCTCAAGCAGCTCAGCGAGGCGGGCCTGACCGGGCGCAAGGCCGGGCGCGGCTTCTACACGTACGCGGAGCCCGACAGCTCCGAGGTGGTGCGGGACGCGCTGACGCCCGTCGAGGGGGCGCGGCAGGTGCGGGGGCGCGAGGTGCGCTCGGTGGGCGTGGCCGGGTCCGGAACGATGGCGTCCGGCATCGCGGAGGTCTTCGCGAAGGCCGGGTACGAGGTGGTGCTCGCCGCCCGCAGCGAGGAGAAGGCCGCGACGGCCAAGAACCGTGTCGCCACGTCGCTTTCACGCTCCGTCGCCAAGGGCCGCATGACCGCGGAGTCGGCCGCCAAGACCCTGGACCGGATCGTGCCGAGCGGCTCGTACGAGGCGTTCGCCGACGTCGACCTCGCCGTGGAGGCGGTCGCGGAGGACCTGGAGGTCAAGCGGCAGCTGTTCGCGACGCTCGACAAGGTCTGCAAGCCGGGCGCGGTCCTCGCCACCACGACCTCCTCGCTGCCCGTCGTCGCCTGCGCCCGCGCCACCGCGCGCCCCGGGGACGTGATCGGTCTGCACTTCTTCAACCCGGCGCCCGCGATGAAGCTCGTCGAGGTGGTGCGCACGGTGCTGACCGCCGACGAGGTGCACGCGACGGCCAGGGAGCTGTGCGCGACGCTCAAGAAGCACCCGGTGGACTGCGGGGACCGGGCCGGGTTCATCGTGAACGCCCTGCTGTTCCCGTACCTCAACAACGCGATCAAGATGGTCCAGGAGCACTACGCGTCCCTCGACGACATCGACGCGGCGATGAAGCTGGGCGGCGGCTACCCCATGGGGCCCTTCGAGCTCCTGGACGTCGTGGGCCTGGACGTGTCGTTGGCCATCGAGAAGGTGCTGCACCGCGAGTTCCGCGAGCCGGGCCTCGCGCCCGCCCCCCTCCTGGAGCATCTGGTGGCCGCGGGCTGCCTCGGCCGCAAGACGGGCCGTGGCTTCCGCGAATATGCCCGGCGCTGACGGGTCCGCGGAGGCCGGGGCCGGAGCGTACGACGCCGCGCGCGGTGGGCGCGCGGACTGGGGCGGGCTGCTCGAACCGTCGGGCGGGCCCGTCCCACGGGCGCACTCAGCTGCGCACATGCAGTACGTTCAGGGCATGTCCAAGGCCGCCAAGTCCTCACGTACGACCGCTACGCCCGACGCTCCGGAGAGCGCCGCGGGCAGCCGTGCCGCCGCCCAGCGGCTCAAGATGCGCCGCGAGCTGGCGGCCGCGGCCATGGAGCTCTTCGCGACCAAGGGCTACGAGGCGACGACGGTCGACGAGATCGCCGCCGCGGCCGGGGTCGCCCGCCGGACCTTCTTCCGCCACTTCCGCTCCAAGGAAGAGGCGATCTTCCCCGATCACGACGACACGTTGATCCGCGCGGAGGCCGTGCTCAACGCGGCGCCCGCGCACGAGCACCCGCTCGACACCGTGTGCCGGGGCATCAAGGAAGTCATGAAGATGTACGCGGCCTCGCCCGCCGTCTCCGTGGAGCGCTACCGGCTCACGCGCGAGGTGCCGACGCTGCGCGAGCGGGAGATCGCGTCGGTGGCGCGCTACGAGCGCCTGTTCACGCGGTATCTGCTCGGCCACTTCGACGAGCACGCCCACCACCACGGCAACGACGACCCGCTGCTCGCGGAGGTGGCGGCGTCGGCCGTCGTCACGGCCCACAACCACGTGCTGCGGCGGTGGCTGCGGGCCGGGGGCCAGGGGGACGTGGAGGGGCAGCTGGACCACGCCTTCGGGATCGTGCGGCGCACGTTCGGGACGGGCATCCCCGCCGGGCGGGACACGGTGCCCTCCGGGCCCGCGGCGACGGTCTCCGACGGCGGCGAGGTCCTGGTCACCGTCGCCCGCACGGACGCGCCCCTGGACGAGGTCATGCGCACGATCGAGAAGGCGCTGCGGGACCGCGGCTGAGGGCCGCACCACCGCCGCATCCCCGCCGCACCACCGACGCATCCCCGCCGCGCTCCGCGCGCGTACTCAATCGCCGGACGGGCTGAATATCTACCGGCAGGTAGTCAGCCCGTCCGGCTTTTGCATGCCCTCTGACCTGCAATGATCGATCATCGCTCAGATGAACCCACCTGGTGACAACTGAGAGAAACTATTGGCACTGAGTGTCTTGCCGACTGGCACGCGGTGTCATACGTTGATGTTGTCCGGGTGGCCGGCGCGTGGACAACACCCGCGCACCGGCTGTCCCCGCAAGCCTCGGCGAGCGCACCCGGACGCCTGCGTCACAGGCACCCTCCGCGCCCCACCACGGCGCCGCCACAGCACCACCTCCGCCGAACCGACGGCACCGCTCCTTCGAACCCTTCGAGCACTCGAACCCTTCGAAGCACCACCCCGACGTACCCCTCAGAGCGCCCCGCCCGGGGCGCCCTTCGCCGGAGGCAACCCATGCAGGAAATCCTGGACGCGATCCAATCGCCGGACACGTCGGCCGCCGACTACGCCGCCCTTCCGCTGCCCGAGTCGTACCGCGCGGTGACCGTGCACAAGGACGAGACGCAGATGTTCTCGGGGCTCGCCCACGCGCGACAAGGACCCGCGCAAGTCGCTGCACCTGGACGACGTGCCGGTGCCCGAACTCGGCCCGGGCGAGGCCCTGGTGGCCGTGATGGCGTCGAGCGTGAACTACAACTCCGTGTGGACGTCGATCTTCGAGCCGATGTCGACCTTCGGATTCCTGGCGCGCTACGGCAGGGTCAGCGAACTGACGAAGCGTCACGACCTGCCGTACCACATCATCGGCTCCGACCTCGCGGGCGTCGTCCTGCGCACCGGCCCCGGCGTGAACGCCTGGAAGCCCGGCGACGAGGTCGTCGCGCACTGCCTCTCCGTGGAGCTGGAGTCCTCCGACGGGCACAACGACACGATGCTCGACCCCGAGCAGCGCATCTGGGGCTTCGAGACCAACTTCGGCGGCCTCGCCGAGATCGCCCTCGTCAAGTCCAACCAGCTCATGCCCAAGCCGGACCACCTCAGCTGGGAGGAGGCGGCGGCTCCGGGCCTGGTGAACTCCACCGCGTATCCGCCAGCTCGTCTCGCGCAACGGCGCGGGGATGAAGCAGGGCGACAACGTGCTGATCTGGGGCGCGAGCGGCGGCCTCGGCTCGTACGCCACCCAGTTCGCGCTCGCCGGGGGCGCCAACCCCATCTGTGTGGTGAGCAGCCCCCAGAAGGCCGACATCTGCCGCGCCATGGGCGCCGAGGCGATCATCGACCGCAACGCCGAGGGCTACCGGTTCTGGCAGGACGAGCACCACCAGGACCCCGTGGAGTGGAAGCGGTTCGGCAAGCGCATCCGCGAGCTGACCGGCGGCGAGGACGTCGACATCGTCTTCGAGCACCCCGGGCGCGAGACGTTCGGCGCCTCGGTGTACGTCACGCGCAAGGGCGGCACGATCGTGACCTGCGCGTCCACGTCCGGGTACCAGCACGAGTACGACAACCGCTACCTGTGGATGTCCCTGAAGCGCATCATCGGCTCGCACTTCGCCAACTACCGCGAGGCCTGGGAGGCCAACCGGCTCGTCGCCAAGGGCAAGATCCACCCGACCCTGTCGAAGGTGTACTCCCTGGAGGAGACCGGGCAGGCCGCGTACGACGTGCACCGCAACCTCCACCAGGGCAAGGTCGGCGTCCTCGCGCTCGCCCCCGCCGAGGGCCTCGGCGTGCGCGACCAGGAGATGCGCGACCGGCACATCGACGCCATCAACCGCTTCCGGAACATCTGAGGCCCCTAGATGACTGAGCGCCAGAAGGACCGGCCGTGGCTCATGCGGACCTACGCCGGTCACTCCACCGCCGAGGCGTCGAACGAGCTCTACCGGCGCAACCTCGCCAAGGGGCAGACCGGACTCTCGGTCGCCTTCGACCTGCCGACGCAGACCGGCTACGACCCGGACCACATCCTCGCGCGCGGGGAGGTGGGCCGGGTCGGCGTCCCCGTCTCTCACCTCGGCGACATGCGGCGGCTGTTCCAGGACATCCCCCTGGAGCAGATGAACACCTCCATGACGATCAACGCGACCGCCATGTGGCTGCTCGCGCTGTACCAGGTCGTCGCCGAGGAGCAGGGCGCCGACATCGGCCTCCTCCAGGGGACGACGCAGAACGACATCGTCAAGGAGTACCTGTCCCGCGGCACCCATGTGTTCCCGCCGGGTCCCTCGCTCCGGCTGACGACGGACATGATCTGCTACACGGTCAACCACATCCCCAAGTGGAACCCGATCAACATCTGCAGCTACCACCTGCAGGAGGCGGGGGCCACCCCGGTCCAGGAGATCGCGTACGCGATGTCCACGGCGATCGCCGTCCTGGACGCGGTGTTCGCCTCCGGCCAGATCCCCGAGGACCGCAAGGGCGACGTCGTCGGCCGCATCTCGTTCTTCGTCAACGCGGGCGTCCGCTTCGTCGAGGAGATGTGCAAGATGCGGGCCTTCTCCCGCATCTGGGACCGGGTCACCCGCGAGCGCTACGGCGTCGTGAACCCCAAGCAGCGGCGCTTCCGCTACGGCGTGCAGGCTCAACTCGCTCGGCCTGACCGAGGCACAGCCCGAGAACAACGTGCAGCGCATCGTCCTGGAGATGCTCGCCGTCACGCTCTCCAAGGACGCACGCGCGCGTGCCGTGCAGCTCCCGGCCTGGAACGAGGCCCTGGGCCTGCCCCGGCCCTGGGACCAGCAGTGGTCGCTGCGCATCCAGCAGGTCCTCGCGCACGAGTCGGACCTCCTGGAGTACGAGGACATCTTCGCGGGCTCGCACGTCGTCGAGGCCAAGGTGGAGGCGCTCGTCGACGCGTCCCTCGCGGAGATGGACCGCATCGAGCAGATGGGCGGCGCGATGGCGGCCGTCGAGTCCGGATACCTGAAGTCGCAGCTGGTGTCCTCGCACGCGGAGCGCCGCGCGCGGATCGAGGCGGGCGACGAGAAGATCGTCGGCGTCAACGTCTTCGAGTCGACGGAGCCGAGCCCGCTGACCTCCGACCTGGACACGGCGATCATGACGGTCGACCCCGCGGTCGAGGCGCGCGTGGTGACCGCGGTGGGCGACTGGCGCACCACCCGCCAGGAGTCCTCCGACCGGCAGGGCGGCGGCGACCCGTTCCACTTCCCGACCGTCCAGCAGACCGTCGACCGGCTCAAGGAGGTCGCGGCGGGCACCGGCAACCTGATGGAGGCCACCCTGGAGTGCGCGCGCGCCGGTGTGACCACCGGTGAGTGGGCGGGCGCCCTGCGGGAGGTCTTCGGCGAGTTCCGGGCGCCCACGGGCGTCTCCGGGGCCCCGGTGGCCGTCACCGCCGAGGCGGGCACGCCGCTCGCGCTGGTCCGCGAGAAGGTCGAGAAGACAGCCGCCGACCTCGGCACCGGCAAGCTCCGCTTCCTGGTGGGCAAGCCCGGCCTCGACGGGCACTCCAACGGCGCCGAGCAGATCGCGGTGCGCGCCCGTGACGCCGGGTTCGAGGTCGTCTACCAGGGCATCCGGCTCACGCCCGAGCAGATCGTCGACGCGGCGCTCGCGGAGGACGTGCACGCCGTGGGCCTGTCGATCCTGTCCGGCTCGCACGCGCAGCTCGTGCCGGACGTCCTGACGAGGCTGCGCACCGCCGGGGCCCACGACATTCCCGTGATCGCCGGCGGCATCATTCCCAGCAGCGACGCCGAGGACCTGAAGGCGGCGGGTGTGGCCGCCGTGTTCACCCCCAAGGACTTCGGCATCACGGAGATCATCGGTCGTATCGTCGACGAGATCCGCAAGGCGAACCACCTCGACCCCCTGGAGGTCCCCGCATGACTCAGCAGCCCCCGGCCGTGAACCGGCTCCGCCCGCGCCGCTCCTGCCTCGCGGTCCCCGGCTCCAACCCGCGCTTCCTGGAGAAGGCCCAGGGCCTGCCCGCCGACCAGGTCTTCCTCGACCTGGAGGACGCGTGCGCGCCCCTGGCCAAGCCCGAGGCGCGGCACACGATCGTCAAGTTCCTCAACGAGGGCGACTGGACGGGCAAGACGCGGGTGGTGCGCGTCAACGACTGGACGACGGAGTGGACGTACCGCGACGTCGTGACCGTGGTCGAGGGCGCGGGCCCCAACCTTGACTGCATCATGCTGCCCAAGGTCCAGGACGCCCAGCAGGTCGTGGCCCTTGACCTGCTGCTCACGCAGATCGAGAAGACGATGGGCTTCGAGGTCGGGCGGATCGGCATCGAGGCGCAGATCGAGAACGCGAAGGGTCTGGTCAATGTTGACGAGATCGCCGGTGCCTCGTCACGTCTTGAGACGATCATCTTCGGCCCCGCGGACTTCATGGCGTCGATCAACATGAAGTCGCTCGTCGTGGGCATGCAGCCGCCCGGCTATCCGGCGGACGCCTACCACTACATCCTGATGCGCATCCTGATGGCGGCGCGCACCCACGATCTGCAGGCGATCGACGGCCCCTTCCTCCAGATCAAGAACGTGGACGGCTACCGCGAGGTGGCCCAGCGCGCGGCGGCGCTCGGCTTCGACGGCAAGTGGGTGCTGCACCCCGGCCAGGTGGACGCCGCCAACGAGGTCTTCTCGCCGTCCCAGGAGGACTACGACCACGCCGAGCTGATCCTGGACGCGTACGCGTACTGCACGTCCGAGGAGGGCGGCAAGAAGGGCTCGGCGATGCTCGGCGACGAGATGATCGACGAGGCGAGCCGGAAGATGGCGCTGGTCATCGCGGGGAAGGGTCGTGCGGCGGGGATGCGGCGCACGAGCACGTTCGAGGCTCCGGAGGCGTAAGGGACATGCAGTTCGGCCGCACCTACGAAGAGTTCGAAGTCGGCGCCGTGTACAAGCACTGGCCCGGCAAGACGGTCACCGAGTACGACGACCACCTGTTCTGTCTGCTCACCATGAACCACCACCCGCTGCACCTGGACAGCAACTACGCCGAGAAGACGACGGACTTCGGGAAGAACGTCGTCGTGGGCAACTACATCTACTCCCTGTTGCTCGGCATGTCCGTGCCGGACGTGTCGGGGAAGGCGATCGCCAACCTGGAGATCGAGTCGCTGCGGCACGTGGCGCCGACGTTCCACGGGGACACGCTGTACGGCGAGACGACCGTGCTCGACAAGACGCCGTCGAGGTCGAAGAGCGACCGCGGCATCGTCTACGTCGAGACCAAGGGCTACAAGCAGGACGGCACGCTGGTCTGCGTGTTCCGCCGCAAGGTGATGGTGCCGACCGAGACGTACATCAAGGAGCGCGGCGGCGAGCAGCCCGGCCGCCCCGAGCCGCGGGAGAAGAACCAGTCATGAGCCGACTCGCCCAGACCCACGGCCTCACCGACGTGCAGCGGGAAATCCTGGCCACCGTCCGTGACTTCGTCGACAAAGAGATCATCCCGGTCGCCACGGAGCTCGAGCACCGCGACGAGTACCCGCAAGCGATCGTGGACGGGCTCAAGGAGTTGGGCCTGTTCGGCCTGATGATCCCCGAGGAGTACGGCGGGCTCGGCGAGTCGCTCCTGACGTACGCGCTGTGCGTGGAGGAGATAGCGCGCGGCTGGATGTCGGTGTCCGGCATCATCAACACCCACTTCATCGTGGCGTACATGCTCAAGCAGCACGGCACGCAGGAGCAGCGGGAGCACTTCCTGCCGCGGATGGCCCTCGGTGAGGTGCGGGGCGCGTTCTCCATGTCGGAGCCGGGGCTCGGCTCGGACGTGTCGGCGATCACGTCGAAGGCGGTCAAGGACGGCGATGAGTACGTCCTGAACGGTCAGAAGATGTGGTTGACCAACGGCGGAACGTCAACGCTGGTCGCCGTGCTCGTCAGAAGTGACGAAGGACACTCCGCGGCTGAAACGGCCTCGGCGCCCCATCGCTCGATGACGACCTTCCTGGTGGAGAAGGAACCGGGCTTCGGCGAGGTCCGCCCGGGTCTGACCATCCCGGGCAAGATCGACAAGATGGGGTACAAGGGGGTCGACACCACCGAGCTGATCATGGATGACCTGCGTATTCCGGCCAATCGCGCGCTCGGCGGCGTCACGGGCCGCGGTTTTTACCAAATGATGGACGGCGTCGAGGTCGGCCGCGTGAACGTAGCGGCGCGTGGCTGCGGCGTCGCTCAGCGTGCTTTCGAGCTCGGCGTCTCCTATGCCCAGCAACGGCACACTTTCGGCAAGCCCATCGCCCAGCACCAGGCAATTCAGTTCAAGCTCGCCGAGATGGCTACCAAGGTCGAGGCCGCCCATGCGATGATGGTGAACGCAGCACGCAAAAAGGATTCCGGGGAGCGAAACGACCTGGAAGCGGGGATGGCGAAGTACCTGGCATCCGAATACTGCAAGGAAGTCGTAGAGGACGCGTTCCGGATCCACGGCGGCTACGGCTTCTCCAAGGAGTACGAGATCGAGCGTCTGTACCGCGAGGCACCGATGCTGCTGATCGGTGAAGGGACCGCCGAGATTCAGAAAATGATCATTGGCCGACGACTCCTCGAAGAGTATCGACTTCAGGGCTGAATGCCCGTTTTGGGGCGGTTTCTTCGTAGATCACATCGAGAAGAAGATCACACTCAGTCAGCACGCACCGGCGGCCGACTCGGCTTCCTGGCTTGCCCAGTTGTGGCTCGCTACCGATACGATCCCGGGAAAGCCGCCGTCCCCCCGTATGCAGTGCGGCATCATCCGCTACGAAGGTCATCCATGCCCCACAGCCAAACCTCTGCACCTCGCGACAGCCTGGCCGGCGTACGCCTCGCGCGCGGAGCATCGCCGTGGCTCCTGCCGACCGTCGCCACCGCGGCCCTCAGCCTGGCCCGCGCGCGCCGGTCCAAGGTAGCCGCGACCCTCGCCGTTCCGACCACCGCACTCGCTGCGGGCATGCTGTGGTTCTTCCGCGACCCGGAGCGCGAGATCACCCGGGGCAGGGTGATCTCGCCCGCCGACGGCGTCGTCCAGAGCATCATGCCGTGGAAGGACGGGCGCACCCGCGTCGCGATCTTCATGAGCCCGCTGAACGTCCACGTCAACCGCGCGCCGCTGGCCGGAAACGGTGACCTCCGTCGAGCACATCCCCGGCGGTTTCGTCCCGGCGTTCAACAAGGAGAGCGAGAACAACGAGCGCGTCGTCTGGCACTTCGACACCGAGCTCGGCGACATCGAGATGATCCAGATCGCCGGCGCGGTGGCCCGGCGCATCGTGCCGTACGTGCCCCAGGGCACGAAGGTGGAGCAGGGCGAGCGCATCGGCCTGATCCGCTTCGGCTCGCGCGTCGACATCTACCTGCCCGAGGGCGTGGACGTGGATGTCGAGGTCGGGCAGAAGACCGTGGCTGGGGTGACTCGCATTGACCGTGACTGATCCCGAGGCACAGACGGGCTGGGTGCCCGAGGCCGCCGAGGACGAAGCCGATGAGGAGATGCCGCTCTCGCTCCGCCTTTCGATAGCGGACACCCTCACGCTCGGCAACGCCACCTGCGGCTTCATGGCGGTGTACTTCACCACCACGGGCATCCTCATCCCGCACCTCACGGGCAGTGACGAGTCGGGCATGGCCCGCCACAGCGCGGCCACGGCCGTGATCCTGATGCTGTGCGCGGCGGTCTTCGACCTGTTCGACGGGCTCGTCGCGCGCAAGCTGCGCAGCTCGCCGATGGGCGCGGAGCTGGACAACCTCTCGGACCTCATCAGCTTCGGTCTCGCACCCGCGTACTTCGTGCTCGTGTACGGAATGGTCGCCGACGACGCGCACCAGCGGGTCGCGGCGGTGGGTGCGATCGTGGTGCTTCTCGCGGTGGTCCTGCGCCTCGCGAGATTCTCCTGCGTGACCTTGCGCGACGGCGTGTTCCAGGGGATGCCGTCGCCCTTCGGGGCGCTGACGGTGGTCTCCATCGTGCTCCTGGAGCTGCCCTTCGTGGCCACGCTCCTCGCGATCATCGGCACGGCGTGGCTGATGGTCAGCCGGGTCGAGTACCCGAAGCCGCGCGGCCCCCTGGCGGTGGCCATGCTGGCGTGGATCGTCTCGGCGATGGGGCTGCTCGCGGCGTGGGCGTTCGACGCGCCGGGCGGGCAGCTGCTGCTCCAGACCGGCTGCGCGCTGCAGCTGGTCCTCGGCGCGGTGATCCCCCTCTTCGCCACGGCCCGCAGGGTGAACAACTTCCGGGACAACCGGCGCGAGGCGCGGGCGGCACAGCTGCCGTAACGCTTGAGCTGACACCGGGTGGGCCCGAACCTTCGTGGTTCGGGCCCACCCTTTTGCGTGCCCGCTTTCGCCCTCGCGAGAGCCAGGGGTAGACACCCCCGCGAGAGCCGGAGATAGACAACTTTCGTTGGCCATCGCGAATTGGCCATTCCTTGCCGTCCGGAACCTCCCGCGCACGCTTCCGCTTCCGGGTGGCCAAGCGGGCCTCACACGTGCCACGCCGCCGCCGCGCATCCGATCAGGGCATTCCACTCCCCGTGCCGAATTCAGGCCAGCATCCACCGAATTCACTGTGAGCATGTGCAAAGTGCATGCCCGTGCGTAGAGTGATCGACGCTCACCAAATGATCTCAAGTCCGGGGCCCGGCAAGGGGCCTGGGCCTGGATGAACGCGCTTCCGCATCGCCTTTTACTTGTCCTGCTCACGTCAATCTGAGGGCTGTCCGTGACGGCTCCTCGCCTCTCCGCTCACCTCTCCGTCCAGTGCGCCGGGCACCGCTGTGCCCTCGCGCCCGCGGAAGCACGCACGTCCAGACGTTTGACGACACCTACGAGGAAATCAACGCCTTGAGACAGAGAAGCAGATTCAGGGCCGCGCGCGTCTCCGTCAGCTGCGCCATCGCCACCGCGATAGCGATCGGGACCGCGACGCAGGCCTACCCCTCCGCAGCACGACCGCCCGCACCCGCCAAGGCCGCCGAGGGGCGGGGCGACGCACCCGTGCCGCCCAAGAAGGCGGACAAGGACGGCCCCAAGGACCGGGTTCCCGCCAAGGACCGCGGCCAGGTGCTCGGCGACGGCTACGCCAAGTCCGCCGACACCGCGTGGACCACCATCGGTGACGCCACCGGATTCCATCTGATGACCGCCGACGAGGCCGACGGATACCGGTGGAAGACCGCCGCGACCCTGACCGAGCCCGGGTTCTTCGACACCGACACCTGGATCGGCAACGCCTGCGTCACCGCCTCCGGCGACCGCGCCCTCGTCGCGTACGCGCCGCGCACCTTCACCAACAAGCCGGACCTGATGGCGCGGGGCGCATTCACTGCCACCGTCGACCTGAAGACGGGCGCGGTCAGGAAGCTCCCGTACCAGGCGAGCCTCGCCTACTTCTCGCCCGGCTGCGGCGACGGCGAACAGGCGGTCCTTTCGCAGTTCACCGACGAGAAGACGTCGGACGAGAACGAGACGCGCCTGATCACGATCGACGCCCGCACCGGGAAGACGGCCGGGTCGGTCACGGTCGAGGGCCAGGTCACCTCCGCCGTCCCGACCCGCGAAGGCATCGTCGCCGCGCAGGGCAACGCGATCGTGCGGATCGGCGAGGACGCCAAGCCCCAGCTGGTCACGCGTACGGACAACGTCCCCTTCAGCCTCTCCGTCACCCGGGGCGGCGGTCTCGCCTTCCTCGACCGCGGGCGCGACGCGAAGGCCGCGAAGGGGGCCGCGCAGCGCGGTGCGGCGAAGGCTCCCGCGGGCCCGGCGTCCAAGGTCAAGTACCTGACGGGCGGCCAAGTCGCGGGTGAGGGGGCGAAGGCCCGTACGGTCGCCGAGGGCGCTCTGGCCGACGTCGACCTCACGCGCTCCGCCGACGGGACCGCGCTCGTCACCGGCACCGCGAAGAGCGTCGGGTCGCTGCCCAAGGGCGTGCGGAACCCGGGCGGGATCGACAAGGACGCCACCGCCTCCACCCGGGCGCACGCCGCCGTGACCGCCGCGTGGGCCGACGGCAAGGACACCCGCGTCCGCGCGTCCGAGTACGCGACGGCGCGCACGGCGCACATCGAGATGCGCCATCTGCCCACCAAGAGCACCCCCGGCTTCGAGGCCAACCCGGCCGCGTCCCCGGTCAACCCCGACCCGGCCGAGGGACAGGACCGCTCCCCCGCCCTCGGCACCACCCCGGTCGGGGGCGGCGCCGGCAAGGGCCGCGGCGGGCAGTCGCGCCTTGACATCTCCGAGCCGGAGTCCGAGCGCACCTGCTCGGTGGAGCGCGGCAATCCGCGGAAGCAGGCGTTCCAGCCGAAGCCACGGCAGATCGAGTGGGCGGTCAACCGGTCCGTCGAGGGCAACCTCGACAGCCATGTCTCCCGGCCCGCCAACTGGAAGAACATGGGCATGGGCGCCTACAAGCCCCAGTCCCTCATCGGCGGTCTCACTCCGCTCGCCGGCGGTGGCCGCATTCCCGCGCAGGTGTTCCTCGGCATCACCGCGCAGGAATCCAACATGTGGCAGGCCACCCGCTTCGCCGCGCCGGGCACCACCGCCAACAGCCTCATCGGCAACTACTACGGCCTCAAGCACGATGAGCACGGGGGCGTCAACGACCCCTGGGCCATCAACTGGAAGGCCGCGGACTGCGGCTACGGCATCACGCAGGTGACCGACGGCATGCGGCTGCCCGGCAAGCCCTACGAGGACAAGCCCGCCCAGCCCGCCAAGCCGCGCGCGTACCAGGAGGCCGTGGCGCTCGACTACACGGCGAACGTCGCGGCGGGCGTGAACATCCTCGCCGAGAAGTGGAACCGGACGCGCGCCGACGGGATGACCGTCAACAACGGCGACCCGAAGGGGATCGAGAACTGGTTCTTCGCCCTCTGGGCCTACAACTCCGGCTATTACCCGAAGGCGGACGCGGGAAAGAACGGCGGTAAGTGGGGCGTGGGCTGGGCCAACAACCCGGCCAATCCCACTTTCAAGCCCAACCGCAATCCGTTCCTCCAGACCGCGGCCGGCAACCCCGACTACTCGCACGCCGCGAAGCCGCAGTTCTGGCCGTACCCGGAGAAGGTCATCGGCTGGGCGGCGAATCCGCTGGAGACGCTGGAGGAGCCGGGCAAGCTCGTCCACGGCTACCGTCCGGCCTGGTGGACCACCAGCCCGCACCGCATCACGTCGAAGCCGCCGGTTTACCAGTTCTGCAGCGGTTCCAACGAATGCGATCCGGCGAAGATCAAGGAGGGGGCGTCGAACGACTCCCCCGCCACCGGCCCCTGCCAGCGTTCGGACTGGAAGTGCTGGTGGAACACGAAGGTCGCGTGGAAGAACTGCGACAACCGCGAGTGCGGCTTCGAACTGTTCCGCTTCGACAACACCTATCCGGAAGAGGCGGACGGCAACTCCCACCCGCCCCGGTGCGAGTCCGGACTGCCGCTGGGCACCCCGATCGTCGACAACGTCAACACCGGTCAGCGCATCGCGGGTTCCGACCTCAGAAGATGCACCGACAGCGGTCAGTCGTCCGGCTCGTTCAAGTTCGACTTCGCCTCGCCTTCGGCGAAGATGGACACCCATCAGCTCGGGGTGGGATACGGAAACCACATGTGGTTCTCCAGTACGCGCAAGGCCAGTTCCGAAGAGGCGAAGCGGCTGAAGGTCACGGGGACGTGGACCGCCCCCAGCTCCACCAAGGGCTGGACCCGCGTCCTGGTCCACATGCCGAACGTCGCCGCGCGCTCCCAGCAGGCGAAGTACTCGGTGTCCGGCAGCACTTCCGACTCGCCTCACCGGGTCGCCCCGCAGCGCCTCCGCGGCAACGAGTGGCGCTCGCTCGGCGTCTTCAACTTCACGGGATCCGCGAAGGTGGCCCTGTCCAACATCACCGAAGAGGACGTGTCGGTGGACATCGCCTGGGACGCCGTCGCCTTCCAGCACCTCGACTCCAAGCCCACCCAGGTGGTCGGCATGGGCGACTCCTTCGCCTCCGGTGAGGGCGCCGACGACCTGGACGGCAAGGACTACTTCCGGGAGACGGACTACAAGGAGGACATCGGCAAGGACGAGGTGATCAACAAGTGTCACCGGTCCAAGTACGCCTGGATCCGTGAGGCGAAGCTGCCGGGGAAGTCCAAGTCCATCGGCGCGATCTCGGATTCCCACGGCGACGTCGACCTGAGCTTCATCGCCTGCTCCGGCGCCCGTACGTACAACATGTGGTCGGGCGGCAAGAACCAGGAAAACTCCCTGCCCCAGATGGACCTCGGCTATCTCGACAAGAACACCGACCTGGTCACGCTCGCCGTGGGCGGCAACGACTCGCTGTTCGCCGACGTGATCACGGAATGCATCGTCTTGGCCGGCGCCAAGCTCTGCCAGGACGCCGAGTTCGACATGAAGGATCCGGACACGGGAAGCAAGACCGGTGGGATGACCGGGCCGTTGAAGAACTTCCTCCCCGGCTGGATCACCGACCAGGTGAAACCGCGCATCGCGAAGGTCCTCAACCAGATCAAGGACCGGGCGCCGAACGCCAAGGTCGTCCTCATGGGCTACCCCACGCTCTTTGAGAACGGCGGCGCCTGCATGGTCGGAACCAACGTGGCGGAGGTTCTCTGGCTGAACGACGAGATCGCCCCGCACCTGACCAAGGAGATGGCGGCGGCCGCCAAGGAGAGCGGGGCGACGTTCGTCAATCCCGCGCAGGAGTTCATCGGCAAGGCGATCTGCGGCGACCCCGAGTCCATCCACGGCATCGTCGTGGGCGGCCGGTCCGAGGCGGACAACTCGCTGCCGAAGCCGTCGATGAAGTCGTTCCACCCGAAGATAGCCGGCGCCCGCCTGTACGCTGACGCCCTGGAGCGCGGCCTGCGGTAAGGCCCGAGCACACCTTCGAGCGGACCCGCCATCGAGCGGTTCGGCCACAGCTGAACGACGGGCCCCGGCACTCGTGCCGGGGCCCGTCCCGCACGGGTCTGGGAATCGACATGGACTACATACGACACGCCAAAGGCGCCCTCGCCGCCACCGTGGCCACGGCCGCCTGCCACACCGTCATGTCCGGCGGCTACGCGTGGGCGCGCGACGCCAAGGACCGGGACCCGGACGCGTGGTTCGCCGGAGCCACCCAGTTCGTCGTCACCACGCTCGCCTCCTGGGCGCTCATGCCGCTGCTGCTGTGGGCCGTGATGCGCCTGACGCGGGAGACCGGAACCCAGCGGCTCGTCGTCGTCGGGAGCGTGGTCTGGCTGGGGCTTTCCGGCTACTCCATCGACGCCATCGACCAGTCGGGCGGGCACATGCCCGTGCCCGCCCTCGTCTCGTACGTCCTGATCGGCGCGCTGCTGGCCGGTCACCGGAGCGACAGCGGCACCGGCTGAGCCCGACCGGGCCGGGCCACCGCGGTGGCCCGGCCCGGTGGGTTCAGGCGCTGAGGTAGTCCCGGGCGACGGCCGCCGCCACCTGTTCCAGGAGGGGGCCCGCCTCGGTCAGGCAGCGCTGGACGTCGGGCTCCAGGTCCGTGAGGGCGTACGCGCGGCGGATGCCCGCGGCGCCGAGTGCCGACGGGGACAGGGCCAGGCGGCCGCAGACGGCGACGACGTCGACACCGGCGGCGCGGGCGGCGGCCGCCACCCCCGCGGGCGCCTTGCCGTGCAAGGTCTGCTGGTCGAGGGAGCCCTCGCCGGTGATGACGAGCCGCGCCCCGGCCAGCGCGGGCGCGAAGCCGAGCACGTCCAGCATCACCTCGATGCCGGGCCGGAAGGACGCGCCGAGCCCCACGAGGGCGCCGTAGCCGATGCCGCCCGCCGCTCCGGCGCCGGGCGCATCGGCGTGCTCCAGGGCCGCAGGGCCCACCGCCTCGGCGAGCACCCGGGCGAAGTGCGCGAGCGCGGTGTCCAGGGCCGCCACGTCCTCGGGCGATGCGCCCTTCTGCGGGCCGTAGACCGCGGGGGCGCCCTTGGGGCCCGTCAGCGGGTTGTCGACGTCGCTGGCGAGGACGATGTCGGTGTCCTTCAGGCGCGGGTCGAGCCCGGACAGGTCGGCGGTGGCCAGGTCGCGCAGCGGACCGCCGCCGGGGGCGACCGGCCGCCCGGCCGCGTCCAGGAACCGCCCGCCGAGCGCGGCCAGCATGCCCGCGCCGCCGTCGGTGGTGGCGCTGCCGCCGACGCCGAAGACGACGGTGCGCGCGCCCGCGTCGAGGGCGGCGCGGAGCAGCTCGCCGGTGCCGTACGTCGTCGCGGTGAGCGGCGCGAACACGCCGTCGGGCAGCCGTTGCAGGCCTGAGGCCTCGGCCATCTCCACGACCGCGGTGCCCTCGCGCAGCGCGTACGCCGCGTCGACCTGGGTGCCGAGCGGTCCCGTGACCCGTACGCTCCGGCGCTCGAAACCGGCCGCGACGGCCGCGTCGACCGTGCCGTCGCCGCCGTCCGCGACGGGCAGCGCCCGCACCGGCTGGTCCGGCACGACGTGGCGCAGGCCCTCCGTCACGCGCTGTGCGACCTGCACGGCGGTGAGCGACCCCTTGAACTTGTCCGCGGCGATCAGCACATGGCCTCGGTCACGGCCGTCGCCGTGCGCGGCGCCGTGGCCCCCGTCGTGAGCTGTCGTCGCTGCAGCGTCCGCCACCTTGCATTCCCCTTAGCTTTCGGGCCTTGCTCGCGTCAAGGCAGTCGCGCCGCTGCGACCATAACCGCAGGAGGGGCCCGCTGCCCAGGGGCGCAGGGGCGGCCCGCGGCCGCCGTGGCCGATGCGGGCGACCGGGGGGCGCGGCGCGCGGGAATTCGGTAGACCGGACCCATGACGCCCATGACGCCCATGACGGTGACGGCACCCGGCACGGACCTCGCGGACAAGGTGCTCGGCGGCTGGCTCGGCCGGATCGCGGGCAACATGCTCGGCAAGCCCGTCGAGCGCGGCGACTACTGGACCCGCGACCGCATCGACCGCTATCTGCGGCTCACCGACGCCCTCCCGCTCACCGACTACCTGCCCGCGCCCCCGCCCGGCGCCACCGGCTTCGAGCTGCGGCCCGAGTGGCCCTCCTGCGTGCGCGGCGGCATCAGCGGCAGCTGCCGCGACGACGACGTGGACTACGCGATCCTCGGCCTTGAGCTGCTGCGCACGCGCGGCTTCGGCTTCAGCACCGAGGACGTGGGCGAGCTGTGGCTGCTGCGGCTGCCGTACCGGCAGACGTTCACGGCGGAGCGGGCGGCGTACCGCAACCTCGTGAGCGGCCTGCGGCCGCCGCTGACCGCGACGTACGACAACCCGTACCAGGAGTGGATCGGCGCCCTGATCCGCGCCGACGTCTACGGCTGGACGTGCCCGGGCGAACCGGTGCGGGCCGCGGCCCTGGCCCGCAGGGACGCGGTGCTCTCGCACACCGGCAACGGCGTGTACGCGGCGATGTGGGCGGCGGCGCTGATCGCGGCCGCGTTCACGGCTGCCGGGCCGCGCGAGGCGGTGGACCGCGCGCTCGGGGTGATCCCCGCGGGCTGCCGGATCGCGCGCACCGTGCGCCGGGTGGCGGCGCTGCACGAGGCGCGGCTGAGCTGGGAGGAGACGCTCACCACCCTGGACGGCGAGACGGCCGGTCTCGGCTGGATCCACGCGGTGCCGAACGTCGCCGTGCTCACCGCCGGGCTGCTGTACGGCGGGGGCGACTTCACGCGCACGCTCGCGCTGACCGTGCGCGGCGGCCTGGACACGGACTCCAACGGCGCGACCGCCGGGTCGTTCGCGGGCGTCCTGTGCGGGGCGGCGGCGATTCCGGGGCGGTGGCGCGAGCCGCTGGAGGACCGGGTCAGGAGCGCGGTGTTCGGCTACGACGACGCCCGCGTCAGCGAACTGGCGGCCCGCACCACGGAGTTGGCGGAGGCGTCCGCCGCGGCCCCACCGCCGCCCGCATAGCGCCTTGGCCGCCGACGCGCTCCGGCCGGGGCGTGGTCCGCTGCGGCTACCCTTCCCCCCGTGACGACCCTCGACTACACCGCGTACATCGCCGGGCTGCCCCGCGTCCTCGCCGGAGCCGCCGCCCTCATCCGCGATCCGGCGGGCCGCCTGCTGCTCGTCGAGCCCAACTACCGCGAGGGGTGGGCGCTTCCGGGCGGCACCGTCGAGTCGGACCAAGGGGAGAGTCCGCGGCAGGGCGCGCGCAGGGAGACCGCCGAGGAGGTCGGCCTGGACGTCGAGCTCGGCGGGCTGCTCGCGATCGACTGGGTGCCGGGGACGGCGACGCGGCCGCCGCTGGTGGCGTATCTGTACGACGGCGGGGTGCTGCCCGAGGAGCGCTTCCAGACGATCAGGCTCCAGGAGGAGGAGCTCCTGTCGTGGCGCCTGGTGGACCGTGCGGACCTGCCGTCGTACCTGGCGGTGCCGCACGCGCGCCGGGTCCTCGCCGCGCTCGACGCGCTGGACGCGGGGAGCGGCACGGTGGAGCTGGAGGACGGCCACCGGGTCGCCTGATTGCGGTGGCCCCGGCGCGCGGTCCGCGCCGAAGCCGGGGAGAGTCGGGGGTAAGCGCTCGGCGAGCGCGGAAGGGCGGAGCGCGTCGATGACAGCACCAGCACACCCCGAGGAGCCCCGGGTCCGTACGCACTCCTGGAGGCCGCCGGTGCCCTGGGCCGAGGCGGGCGACCTGAGCGGGCTCGAACACCTCCAGAAGATCGCCGCCGGGGAGCTCCCGGAGCCGCCCATCGCCTCCACGCTGGGATACCGCCTGGTGGAGTTCGGCGAGGGCAGGGCCGTGTTCGAGGGCGACCCCGGCGAGCACCTGCTCAACCCGATGGGGACCGTGCACGGCGGCTATCTGGCCACCCTGCTCGACTCCGCCCTGGGCTGCGCGATCGCGACCGTGCTGCCCCGGGGCCGCGCCTACACCACGACGCAGCTCAGCGTGAACTTCGTGCGTCCGGTGTTCGCCGACACGGCGCGGCTGCGCTGCGAGGCGACCGCCGTCCACGTCGGGCGGACCACCGCCACGGCCGAGGCCCGCGTCGTCTCCGCCGCCGACGGCAAGCTGCGCGCCCACGCCACGACGACCTGCGCGGTCTTCGCGGCGCCGGGCGCGGGAAGCGCCGCGCCGTCATGAGCCGTACGACCGTCGTGAACCTCAAGGGCCACCGCGGCGACCCGGACTACGCCGACGTCGTCTACGTGGGCCGCGCCCTGCACCGGGGCGGCTGGGACCTGGCGGGGTCGCCGCTGGCCAGCCCCTTCCGGCCCGGCAAGGACGGGACGCGCGATGAGGTCGTGGCGCTGTACCGGGACCATCTGCTCGGCCGCCCCGACCTGCTCGCGCTGCTGCCGGAGCTGCGGGGGCGGCGACTGGGGTGCTGGTGCGTGCCGGAGCCCTGTCACGCCGAGGTGATCGCCGAGCTCGCCGACTCCGGCGCCGACGGCACGCCCGGGGCCGGGGTCGAGTCCGGGTCCTAGAACAGCGCGGCCCCGTTCTCGAACTCCAGCAGCCGCCGCTTGCGGTCGAGGCCGCCGCCGTAGCCGGTCAGGCCGCCGTTCGCGCCGATGACGCGGTGGCAGGGCACGATGACGCCGATGGGGTTCTTGCCGTTCGCGAGGCCGACGGCGCGGGACGCCGCGGGCTTGCCGAGGTCGTCGGCGAGCTGCCCGTACGTACGGGTCTCGCCGTACGGGATCTCCAGGAGCCGCTGCCAGACGGAGCGCTGGAACGGCGTGCCGTGCAGGTGCAGCGGCAGGTCGAACTCCTTCAGCTCGCCCGCGAAGTACGCGGTGAGCTGCTCGGTCACCGGGCCGAAGGCCTCGGGGTCGCGGTCGCCGAAGGTCTCGTCGGCGGGGCGGTGGCGCTGCTCGGTCATGTACAGGCCACTGAGGGTGCCGTCGGTGGCGACGAGGGTGAGCGGTCCGTAGGGGCTGTCGATGACGGTGTGCGTGCGGTGCGTGCGCTGCATGGCGGTGCGGGCCCTCCGGTTCTGGCGGTCTCAGGGTGCGGGGATGTGGTTGATCGGATGGTCGTCCGTGGCCCACAGGTACTGGACGGCGTACGCGCGCCAGGGGCGCCAGGCCGCGGCGCGCGCGGTGAGCGCGGCGGGCGTGTGCGGCAGGCCGAGCCCCTGGGCGGCGCGCCGGACGCCGAGGTCGGAGGGCAGGAAGGCGTCCGGGTCGCCGAGCGCCCGCATGGCGATGACCTCCGTGGTCCAAGGCCCGAAGCCCGGCAGCGCGGTGAGCTGGGCGCGGGCCCGCTCCCAGTCGTTCTCGACGCCGAGCTGGAGGGTGCCGTCGGCGAGGTGGCGCACGAGGGTCGTCAGGGTGGTGCGGCGGCTGCGGGGCAGCGCGAGCGACTCGGGGTCGAGGGCGGCGAGGGCCGCTGGCGTGGGGAACAGATGGGTGAGGCCGCCCTCGGGGTCGTCGACCGGCTCGCCGTGCGCGGTGACGAGGCGCGCGGCGTGGGTGCGGGCGGCGGCCGTGGAGACCTGCTGCCCGAGGACGGCGCGCACCGCGAACTCGGCCTCGTCCACGGTGCGCGGCACGCGCCGCCCGGGAGCCTTGTCGACGAGCGGCGCGAGCAGCGGGTCGGCGCGCAGCTGGCCGTCCACGGCGACGGGGTCGGCGTCCAGGTCGAGGAGCCTGCGGCAGCGGCTGATGGCGAGGGTCAGGTCGCGCGGATCGGTGAGGGTGAGGCGGCAGGCGATGTGGTCGGGGTGCGGGGTGAGGGCGGCGATGCCGTGCCCGTAGGGCAGGCGCAGGGTGCGGCGGTAGGCGCCGTCGCGCCACTCCTCGACGCCGGGGACGGCCGTCGCGATGAGGTGGCCGAAGAGGTTGTCGGGGTGGAGCGGGGCCCGGAAGGGCAGCCGCAGCGAGAGGGTGCCGTTGGTTCCGGGGGTGCGTCCTTCGTGGCCCTTGCGGGTGGCCGCGCGGGTGCGCAGTTCGCCGGGGGCGAGCGCGAAGACCTCACGGACCGTGTCGTTGAACGTACGGATCGAGGAGAAGCCCGCGGCGAAGGCGATCTCCGCCATGGGCAGCGCGGTCGTCTCGATGAGCAGCCGCGCGGTCTGCGCGCGCTGGGCGCGGGCGAGCGCGAGCGGCCCGGCGCCGAGCTCGGCGAGGAGCTGGCGTTCGACCTGGCGGGTGCTGTAGCCGAGGCGGGTGGCGAGGCCCGGCACGCCCTCGCGGTCGACGACGCCGTCGGCGATGAGCCGCATGGCGCGGGCCACGAGGTCGGCCCGCTGGTTCCACTCGGGCGACCCCGGGCTGCTGTCGGGCCGACACCGCTTGCAGGCCCGGAACCCGGCCTGCTGGCAGGCCGCGGCGCTCGGGTAGAACGTCATGTTCTCGGGCTTGGGCGGCACGACGGGGCAGCTGGGCCGGCAGTAGATGCGCGTGGTCAGCACGGCGGTGAAGAACCACCCGTCGAACCGCCCGTCCTTGGACCGCACGACACGGACACACCGCTCGAAGTCCCCATGCATCCCTGCGGGCGCGGCTGCTCTCGGGGCCAACGGAACCTCCGGTACGGGGCGCACTGGCTGTGCGGGGGGTTGTTGGCTGGCGGTGGGCTGTTGCCCTGCGGGGCGGCCCTGCCCGGCGGGATCGGCCTGTGCTGTTGGGTGTGGTGTGGCTGCCAGGGGGCCCGCCCCGGTCGGGGCGGGCCCACCCGGTGGGGGCGTGGGAGTTGTCGGGGTGGGCATGGGTTAAGGATCGGGGATCGGTGGGGGCGGTGGCTGGCGGGAAAGCGACATCAGCCTTGCGCTGCCAGGGCCTCCTCGAAGGCCTGGAGGGCTGGCTCGTCGAAGAGGGCGAATCGGATTTCCTCGAAGGCGTCCGCCGCCGGAGCGTCCCGTGTGGCGGTGAGGGCGATCCGGGCGGCGTCGCGCATCGGCCAGCGGTACGCCCCCGTCGAGATCGCGGGGAAGGCCACCGTGCGGGCGCCGACGGCGGCCGCGACGCGCAGGGACTCGCGGTAGCAGGAGGCCAGCAGCGCGGAGCGGTCCTCGGCGGCGGACCAGACGGGGCCCACCGTGTGGATCACGTGTGCCGCGTCGAGGCGCCCGGCCGTCGTGGCCACCGCCTGGCCGGCAGGCCCTTGCCGTAGTGCGCGGCGCGCAGTCGGCGGCACTCGTCGAGGATCTCGGGGCCGCCGCGGCGGTGGATGGCGCCGTCGACGCCGCCCCCGCCGAGCAAGGAGGAGTTCGCCGCGTTCACGAGGGCGTCGGCGCGCCGCCTGGTGAGGTCGCCCTGGACGAGCGTGATCCGGGCGGTCACCGGTCCTCCCGCAGCCGCTTCCAGACGGCCTTGGCGGCGTTGTGCCCGGACATGCCGTGCACGCCGGGGCCGGGCGGGGTCGCGGACGAGCAGAGGAACACGGCGGGGTGCCGCGTGCGGTACGGGAACGCGGTGAGCCGGGGCCGCAGCAGCAGTTGCAGCCCGCTGGCCGCGCCGCAGGCGATGTCGCCGCCCACGTAGTTGGCGTTGCGGGCGGCGAGCTGGGGCGGACCCGCGGTGGCGCGGGCGAGGACCCGGTCGCGGAAGCCGGGCGCGAAGCGCTCCAGCTGCCGCTCGACGGCGTCGGTCAGATCGCCTTGCCAGCCGTTGGGTACGTGCCCGTACGCCCAGAAGACCTCCTTGCCCTCGGGCGCGCGGGAGGGGTCGGCGACGCCGGGCTGGACGGTGATCAGGAACGGCGCGTCCGGGGCCCGGCCCTCGCACGCCGCGGCGCGCAGCGCGGCGCCGATCTCCCGGCTGTCGGCGCCGATCTGCACGGTCCCGGCGCGCCGCGGCGCCCGCGCGGTCCAGGGCACGGGCCCGTCGAGCGCGTAGTCGATCTTGAACGCGCTGGCGCCGTACCGGTACCCGTCGTAGTAGCGGCCGAGTCCCGCGATGCGGGCGAGCGCGGCGGGCGAGGTGTCGAAGACGTACGCGCGCGCGGGCGGCAGGTCGTCGAGGCGCTTGACCTCGTAGTCGGTGTGGACGGTGCCGCCGAGGTCCACCAGGTACGCGGCGAGCGCGTCGGAGATGGACTGGGAGCCGCCGCGGGCGACGGGCCAGCCGCGGGCGTGGGCGGCGAGCGCGAAGATCATGCCGACGGCGCTGGTCGCGAGGCCGTTGAGGGGCGCGATGACATGGGCGACGAGCCCGGCGAACAGCGCCCGCGCCGGTTCGTCGCGAAAGCGCCGCAGCAGCCACGTCGACGGCGGAAGCCCGAGCAGCCCGAAGCGGGCGAGCCGCACGGGGTCGCGGGGCAGCGCGGTCAGGGGCAGCGCCATGAAGTCCCGTACCAGCGCGTCGAAGTGGGGCAGGTAGGGCTCGACGAGCCGTCGGTAGGTCCCCGCGTCGCGCGGGCCGAAGGAGGCCGCGGTCTCGGAGACGGAGCGCGAGAGCACGGCGGCGCTGCCGTCGGCGAACGGGTGGGCCATGGGCAGCGGGGCGTGCAGCCACTGGAGGCCGTACCGCTCCAGGGGCAGGGCGCGGAACGCCGGGGAGTTGATGCCGAGGGGGTGCGCGGCCGCGCACGGGTCGTGCCGGAAGCCGGGCAGCGTGAGCTCCTCGGTGCGGGCGCCGCCGCCGACGGTGTCCCGGGCCTCGAAGAGGGCCACCGAGTGGCCGCGGCGGGCCAGCTCGACGGCGGCGGTCAGGCCGTTCGGTCCCGCTCCCACGACGACGGCATCGAGCATCGACGGCACCTTCGGACTCCTTTGTCAGCCGATGGCCAGTGCCGCACAGGATATGCCGGAGGAACCGCGCCGCCGAGGTCGCGGGGGCCTGCGGCTGCGGCCGGTCGCCGCCCGCCCCCGGGCCCCGCGGGGGCCGCCCCGGCCGGGAGGAGGGCCCGCCGCGCGGGCGGGCCCCGCGCTCAGGCCCCGCCCGCCAGCGCGTCGGCGACACGCCGGGCCGTGGCCTCGTCCCTGGCGGCGGTGAACGGCAGGGCGTTGCCCCCGGTGATGGCGAAGGGCACGCCCTCGCGCGTGAGGTGGGCGCCGCCCGCCTCCTCGACCAGGAGCAGCCCCGCCGCGTGGTCCCAGGCCAGCTCCCAGCTGAACGCCACGGCATCCAGCTCGCCGCGGGCCACTGCGAGGTACTCCAGGCCCGCGGAGCCGCAGGGCCGGGGGGCGAAGCCGTCGGCGCGCAGGCCGATCAGGGCGTGCTTATTCTGGTCGTCCGTGGTGAAGTCCGGGTGGGAGGTGGCCACCGTGAGCGGGCGGCCGGGCTCCGGGGCGCCGGTGCGCAGCGCCGTGCCGTTCAGCGTGGCGCCCCGGCCGCGGATGGCCGTGGCGAAGGCGTCGAGCGCGGGCGCGTACGTCCACGAGGCGAGCACGACGCCGTCCAGGGCGAGGGCGACGAGCGTGCAGAAACCGGGGTCTCCGTGGACGAACTGGCGTGTCCCGTCGACGGGATCGACGATCCACACCGGCGCGTCGCGGGATATCGCCTCATAGGCCGAGGGGTCGGCGTGCACCGCCTCCTCGCCGACGACGGCGGAGCCGGGGAGCAGCGCCGTGAGCTCGCGGGTGAGGAATTCCTCCGCCCTGCGGTCGGCGACCGTGACCAGGTCGTGGGGGCCGCTCTTCTGGACGACGTCGGCGGCGGCGAGCTGCCGGAACCGCGGTGTGATCTCCTCGGCGGCGGCCTCGCGGATCACGCGCTCCACGTCGGCGGCCTGACGTGCGAGAAAGTCGTCGATGCTTTCCTTGATGTGTCGTCCCTGCGTTTCGATCATGCCTCCATGAGAGCACGCGGCACTGACATCCCGTGCGCGCGGGGTGAACAGGGGGTGGAATCCGGATGAAACCGGCTGTTCTCCCCCACCTGCCGCGCCGGGCGTCCCTGCCGCGTCGGGCGTCCCTGCCGCGTCGGCCGGCCCCGGCCCGCCGCTCCCCGCCACCCCGCCGGAGCCCCCTCAGCGGGCCCTAGCGCCCCACCGCGTACCCCTGCATCCCCCGCGGGTTCGCGGCCGCCGAGAGCACCCCGGTGCGCGGGTCCCGCGCCACCGCGCACAGCCGCCCCTCCGACCAGGCATCGCCCACGGTCACCTCGTGTCCCCGGCGGCGCAGTTCGGCGACGACGGCCGGGTCGGTGCGGGACTCCACGGTGACGCTGCCGGGCCGCATGCCGCGTGGATAGAACGACTCGGGGAAGGATTCGTTGTGCCAGTTCGGGGCGTCGATGGCGCCCTGGAGGTCGAGCCCGCCGCGGACGGACTCGCGCAGGGCCACCGCGAGGAAGAAGTGCAGCTGCCACTGGTCCTGCTGGTCGCCGCCCGGCGTGCCGAACGCCATGACGGGCACGCCGTCCTTGAGGACGAGCGACGGCGTGAGCGTGGTGCGCGGGCGGCGGCCCGGGGCGAGCGTGTTCGCGAGGCCCTCCTCCAGCCACGCCATCTGCAGGCGGGTGCCCAGGGGGAAGCCGAGTTCGGGCACCACCGGGTTGGACTGGAGCCAGCCGCCGGAGGGCGTGGCGGCGACCATGTTGCCCCAGCGGTCGACGATGTCCAGGTGGCAGGTGTCGCCCCGGGTGGCGCCGTCCCGGGCGACGGTCGGCTCACCGGCGCCCGCGGCGGCCCCGGTGCCCGCCAGGACGCCCCGCGCGTCGTGGGCCGGCTCCCCGGAGGCGACCGCCCGCGCGTGGGCGGGCAGGCGCGGCTGTCGGCCGCCGGGGCTGCCCGGCCTGAGCTCGCGGGAGGCCTCGCCGTCGACGAGGGCGCGCCGCCCCGTGTTGTAGGCCACGGAGAGGAGGTCGTCGAGGGGCACGTCGGCGGCGTCGCCGTACCAGGCCTCGCGGTCGGCCATGGCGAGCTTGCAGCCCTCGACGAGCAGGTGCACGTAGTCGGCGGAGCCGTACGCGGGCAGTTCGGGCGGCAGCAGGGCGAGTTGCTGGAGGAGGGCGGGGCCCTGGCTCCAGGGGCCCGCCTTGCACAGGGTCCAGCCCCGCCAGTCGTACGTCACCGGGTCCTCGTACGTCGCCGACCAGGCGGCGAGGTCGGCGGCCGTGAGCGTGCCGGTGTGGCGCGTGCCGCTGGTGTCCATGGTGGGCCGGGCGGCCTGGCGCACCAGGGCCTCGGCGATGAAGCCGGTGCGCCACACCGCGCGCGCCGCCTCGATCTGCGCCGCGCGGTCGTCGCCGCCCGCCGCCCGCGCCTCGGCGAGGAGGCGCCGCCAGGTGGCGGCCAGGCGCGGGTTGCGGAACAGCTCCCCCGGTGCGGGCGCCGCGCCGTCCGGCAGGTACACCTCCGCCGACGACGTCCACTCGGCCTCGAACAGCTCGCGCACCGCCTCCACGGTCGCGCCGACGCCCTCCACGGGGGCGTGCCCGTCCTCGGCGTACCCGATGGCGTACTTCAGGACGTCGGCGAGCGGCTTGGTGCCGTGGTCCTTGAGGAGCAGCATCCAGGCGTCGAACGCGCCGGGCACGGCCGCGGCCAGCGGTCCGGTGCCGGGCACGAGGCCGAGGCCCAGTTCGTCGCGGTAGTGGGCGACGGTGGCCCCGGCGGGGGCCACGCCCTGCCCGCACAGGACCCGCACCGGGCCTCCGGCGGGCGCGAGGAGGAGCGGCACCTCGCCCGCGGGCCCGTTCAGATGCGGCTCGACGACGTGCAGGACGAAGCCGGCGGCGACGGCCGCGTCGTAGGCGTTGCCGCCGTCTTCGAGGACGGCCATCGCGGACTGCGAGGCGAGCCAGTGCGTGGACGACACCATGCCGAAGGTGCCCTGGAGCGTGGGGCGCGTCGTGAACATGCCCGCAGGCTAGTCCCGGTGGCCGCGCCCCCGGCCGCCCGGTCCGGCATCCGGTACGCCCGCCGCGCCGGGGATCAGGCCGTGCGTCTGCGCCCGCAGGACGGTGGCCACCCGGTCCCTGGTGCCGAGTTTGCGGTAGATGCTCTGGATGTGTTTCTGCGCGGTGTGTACGGAGATGCCGAGGCGGCGCCCGATGACGGCGGCCGTGAGCGCGTCGGCGAGCAGTCCGAGGACGGTCAGTTCGCGCGGCGTGAGGTCGCCGCCGGGCGTCACGTGCTCGGCCGCCGTGCTGTCGGGGGCGGGAGCGGGGGCGTTCCGGCCGCCCGGCGGGGTCGCGCTGGCCGCGTGCCAGCACTCCAGGAGCTGGGCCTGGCGGTCGACGCCTTCGAGGAGGGGCTGGATGCGGCGCGCGTAGGCGAGTTGGGCCGTGGTGAAGGCCGGGCCCGAGCGGCAGACCAGGAAGTACCGGAACGGCCGTGAGGCGTCCGGCAGCGGCAGGCCGAGCAGGTGGTCCGTGCCGAGGGTGTCGCGCAGCAGGCGCGCCGCCGTGCTGGCGCGCCAGGCGCGCTCGCCGAGGATCTCGGCGGCGGTGCGCGGCGCGCGGTCGCCGGAGGAGGCGTAGTGGTCGGCCAGCGGGCAGGCGCGGTGGATCCGCTCGCGCACCGCCGCGTCCGGCTCCCGCGCGGTCGCCGCGTCCGCCGCCCAGAAGCGCATCGCGCCCTCGCCGCCCGGCTGTTCGTCCCGCTTCAGGAACACGAACTGCCCGCCGCAGGTGCGCAGCAGCTCCGCCACCACCGGGTCCCATAACCGCCCGGGGTCCTGTTCCCGCAGCGCGGCCACGGCGAGGTTGAGCATGCGCTCGTACTGCCCCACCGATAGAACAGACATTCCAGACACCATGTCTCCCCGTTTTTTTATGCGCCGCTAACGCGTCCCTAACGCGCTCCTGAGGATCGATACGCACTTTTACCCATACCACTCAGCGCCCAGGCTGAGCGAGTCTGGAACGAGTAACCAGAGCGAGCGACAGACGAAGCCGCCCCGCCGATCCGGCGAACTCGCCGCCCCCGGCGGCAAGAAGACCCACCCGGCCAGGCAACACACCCCACCACGCCCCTCATCGCTCGCCGGGCACCCCCACCTCAGGCTCCCCTAAGGCAGCATGTCCCGCCAACGGGACAGAAAACCCTTCAGCATATACGTTCTGACACTCCATCAGAACAGCGGCGATCCCACAGCGTACGCCGTACGCACGCACCGTTCGGCACCTGCCCGGAAACGGAGGATCGTAGTCAGTAGCAGCACGCTCTCGGGGACCGCAGCCTCAGGAGGAGGTATGCGTACCGCATTCGCATCACTACTGACCGCACTCGCCTTCCTGGCCGTGGGCGGCGTGGGCGCCGCCCCGGTCTCGGCGCTCACCCCGGTCGCGGCGGTCGCGCCGTCGGACGCGAGCATCGGCTCGCCGCTCTCCCTCACCGGGAACGAGAGCGGCGAACACCTCGACGTCACCGTGGTGAAGGTGGTCGACCCCGCCCGCGCCTCGAACCAGTACGTCACCCCCGGCGCGGGCCACCGCTTCGTCGCCGTCCAGTTCCGGCTGAAGAACACCGGAGAGGCCCCCTACAAGGACTCCCCCGGCAACGGCGCCGAGCTCGTGGACGGCGACGGTCAGCGCTTCAGCGCCAGCTTCTACGCCCCCATCACGGCCGGACCCGCCTTCCCCGGCTCCGTCTCCGTCGCCCCGGGGGACACCGCCCTCGGCTACGTCACCTTCGAGCTCCCCGTCGCGGCCCGGCCCGTGACGGTCCAGTTCTCGATGAACAGCGGCTTCTCGGACGACGTCGGCGAATGGGACCTCGTCGGCACGCCCTCGGTCTGAACGGCGGGGCGCCCCCTCGCCCCGGCCGTCCGGTTACCCGTTGAGGCCGGAACGTTGTGGATGGCCGGGGCCGGGTGCCCCGTGGGCAGGAGGGTGTGCGGTGCACGGCGAGTACAAGGTCCCGGGCGGCAAGCTCGTCGTGGTGGATCTGGACGTCGAGGACGGGCGGCTGTGCCGGGTGCGGGTGGCCGGGGACTTCTTCCTCGAACCGGACGAGGCGATCCTCGCCATCGACGCCGCCCTGGAGGGCGCCCCGGCCGACACCGACGCGCCCGGGCTCGCCGCGCGCGTGGAGGCGGCCCTGCCCCCGGGGACGGTGATGTACGGGCTCACGGCGGACGGCGTCGCGATCGCCGTGCGGCGTGCCCTTGCGCACGCCACGGACTGGACGGACTACGACTGGCAGCTCGTCCACGAGGGCCCGCAGCCGCCCGCGCTGCACATGGCGCTCGACCAGGTCCTGACGGAGGAGGTCGCCGCCGGGCGGCGGCCGCCGACGCTGCGGGTGTGGGAGTGGGGCGCCCCTTCGGTGATCATCGGCAGCTTCCAGTCCCTGCGCAACGAGGTCGACCCCCAGGGCGCCGAGCGCCACGGCATCGGGGTGGTGCGGCGGATCTCCGGCGGCGGCGCGATGTTCGTGGAGCCGGGCAACACCATCACGTACTCGCTGTCCGTGCCCGACGCCCTCGTGCAGGGCCTGTCGTTCCAGGACAGCTACGCCTACCTCGACGACTGGGTGCTCGGCGCGCTCGGCGACATGGGCGTCAAGGCCTGGTACCAGCCGCTGAACGACATCGCCACGGACGCCGGGAAGATCGCCGGTGCCGCGCAGAAGCGGATGGTCGGCCCCGGCGGCACCGCGGGCGCGGTGCTCCACCACGTGACCATGGCCTACGACATCGACGCCGACAAGATGACCGAAGTGCTCCGCATCGGCCGCGAGAAGCTCTCCGACAAGGGCACCACCAGTGCCAAGAAGCGCGTGGACCCGCTGCGCCGCCAGACCGGCCTTCCCCGCGAAGCCGTCATCGGGAAGATGATCGACTCCTTCCGCGGGCGGTACGGCCTGACGGCGGGCCAGGTCAGCGACGCCGAGCTGGCCCGCGCCGAAGAGCTCGCGCGGACGAAGTTCAGCTCGCCGGAGTGGACGGCGCGGGTGCCGTAGGCCTCCCGGTACGGGGCGCCGCCGCCGGGGCCTTCTTCCAGGCCGTCGCGCCGATGCGGCCCGTGCTGCCGAGGTCGACCCCGCCGTGCGGGGCGATCTGGCGCGCGGGGCGGCCCGGCGCGGGCAGCACCGTGAGGCGGGCGCCGCGCACGGGGTCCTCGGTGGTGTTGGCGTAGGTGTTGCGCCAGGCGACGACCGCCGTCGCCGACTCGCCGCGGCGCAGCGTCACCGGGTGCGGGCCGGGGTCGTCCACGCCGGTGGTGAGGGCGTCGGTGCCCTTGAGGCTGTGGACGTCGAACGCCTCGCCGTCCTCGTCGAGGACCTCCAGGGCCGGGTAGCCGTTCAACTGGTACGGTCCGCGGCCGCAGTGGGTGAGCCACACCGTCATCGCCCGCAGGCCCATCGCGCTGTCCACGGGGCCCGGTTCGAGCAGGGTGCCGGTCCTTCCGGCGCAGTCACGGGACGGCTGCGGCGGCGGCTCCGCCAGCTCGGCTCCGTAGCGCGGGAAGCCGTCCGGGCCGAGCGACCCGGCCGTGACGGGCGGCGGGGGCACGCCTGCCCCGGGAGCGCCCCCCGCGCCCTCGTTCCGGCCGTCCTCCTGTCCGCACCCGGCGATCAGCAGCACGGCGGCACCGAGCACGGCGGCGCGTCTCAGCGGTATCCGGCTCATGCCGGGATCATGCCACGCCCCGCGACTCCCGCTCCCGCCATGGCCACATCAGCCCCAGGTACACCACGAACGCCGCCCCGAGCCCCACGGCCCACCCATAGTCGGCCAGCGGCTGCAGGAACGGGATCAGGCCGTCGCGCGGGAAGGGGCCCTCGCCGGGGTCCGAGTGCGAGCCGCCCACCGCGAGGAGCCCGCCCACGGCGAAGGCGGCCACGGCCCGCCAGTTCCAGCCGCTTCGGTACCAGTAGCGCCCCTCGGGCCGGTACAGGTCGGCCAGGTCGAGCCGGGTGCGGCGGATCACCCAGTAGTCGGCGATGAGGACTCCGGCGACCGTGCCGAGCAGCCCGCCGACCACGCCGAGCCACACGAAGATGTACAACTCCGGTGTCTCGATGAGCTTCCAGGGGAAGATGAGCACGCCGACGACACCGGTGATGAGCGCGCCCGTACGGAAGGTGATGACCTTCGGCGCGAGGTTCGCGAGGTCGTACGCGGGTGAGACCACGTTCGCCGCGATGTTCACGGAGACCGTCGCGACCAGGACGGTGACCAGCGCGAAGAGCAGCCCGAAGACGTTGTCGGCCTTGGCGGCGAGGTCCACCGGCTCCCAGATCGGCTCGCCGTACACCGCCTCCGAGCCGGAGGTGACGAGCACGGACAGGAGCGCGAAGGCGGTCATCGTGGTGGGCAGCCCCAGGGTCTGGCCCCACACCTGTGCCCGCTGGCCCTTCCCGAAGCGGGTGAAGTCCGGGATGTTCAGGGAGAGCGTCGACCAGAAGCCGATCATGCCCATGAGGGCGGGGAAGAACACCGGCCAGAAGTCGGCGCCCCAGCCGAGCTTCGAGGGCCGGTCCAGGAGCGGCCCGAGCCCGCCCGCCTTGTCCGAGATCCACACCAGCAGGACCACCGCGCCGACGAGCACGAACGGCGCCGCCCAGTTCTCGAACCGGCGCAGCGTCTCCATGCCCCGGTGGATGATGGCCAGTTGGAGCGCCCAGAACGCCAGGAAGCACAGCCACAGCGGCCACGGATGGCCGCCGATGTGCGAGGTGTCGCTCCAGGCCCCGTCGAAGACCTGGTCGAGCAGCACGAAGATGCCCTGGCCGCCGATCCAGGTCTGGATGCCGAACCAGCCGCAGGCCACCGCCGCCCGCACCAGCGCGGGCAGATTGGCGCCGCGCAGGCCGAAGGAGGCGCGGGCGGAGCACCGGGAAGGGGATGCCGTACTTGGGTCCCGCGTGGCCGGTGAGCAGCATCGGGAGCAGCACGATCACATTGGCGAGCGCGATCGTGAGCACGGCCTGCTTCCAGTCCATGCCGAACGCCACGAGGCCGGACGCGAGGGTCCAGGAGGGGATGTTGTGGGCCATGCCCACCCACAGGGCCGCGAAGTTGTAGGTGGACCAGTGGCGTTCGGCGAGCGGGACGGGTCTGAGGTCGTCGTTGGCGAAGCGGCTGTCACGGGGGTAGGCGCCGGGCGACAGCTCGACGCGGCCGTCGGCGGCGGTGGTCTGGGACGGGGGCTCGGCGGGCGGCGGCGCCGCAGGCACGGTGTCGGTCATGGGCGGGCCCTTCACTGGAGGACGGCGGGAACCAGAGGGGGCCGTGCGGGGGCCGACCGGCGCGGTGGGGCGGGCGGGGTCAGGTCAGGGCCGGGATGACCTCCGCGCCATAGGCGTCGATGACGTCCTCGCGGGCGTCGTGCATGGCGTACAGGGCGAACTGGTCGACGCCGAGGTCCTTCAGGGCGCGCAGCTTCTCGATGTGCGCGGCGGCGGGCCCCACCAGGCAGAAGCGGTCGACGATCTCGTCGGGCACGAAGGTGGTGTCGGGGTTCCCGGCCCGCCCGTGGTGGGCGTAGTCATAGCCCTCGCGCTCCTTGATGTACGCGGTGAGGGCCTCGGGGACCATCGAGGAGTGCTCGCCGTACTTGGCGACGAGGTCGGCGACGTGGTTGCCGACCATGCCGCCGAACCAGCGGCACTGCTCGCGCGCGCGGGCCAGGTCGGCACTGACGTAGGCGGGCGCGGCCACGCAGATCTTCACCGCGGCGGGGTCGCGTCCGGCGGCCGCGGCCGCGTCCCGTACGGCCTTGATCATCCACTCGGTGAGATAGGGGTCGGCGAGCTGGAGGATGAACCCGTCGGCCTTCTGCCCGGTGAGCGCGAGCGCCTTCGGGCCGTACGCGGCCATCCACACCGGGAGCCTGCCGTTCTTGATCCAGGGGATGCGCAGGGTCTGCCCGCCGACGTCGGCCTCGCGGCCCTCGGCGAGGTCGCGGATGACCTCGATGGACTCGCCGAGCCGGGCCAGCGTGTTGGGGGTGCGGCCCGCGACGCGCATCGCGGAGTCGCCGCGGCCGATGCCGCACACGGTGCGGTTGCCGAACATGTCGTTGAGCGTGGCGAAGGTGGAGGCGGTGACCTCCGGGGTGCGGGTGCCGGGGTTGGTGACCATCGGGCCGACGATCAGCTCCTGGGTGTGCTCCAGGATCTGGCTGTAGATCACGAAGGGTTCCTGCCACAGGACGGCCGAGTCGAAGGTCCAGCCGTAGCGGAAGCCGTTCTGTTCGGCGCGCCGCATCAGGCCGACGACCTCGGACGCGGGCGGATCGGTCTGCAGGACGAGTCCGAAATCCACGGGGTGCCTCCTCGTTCAGGTACTGACTAGTCCAGGTACTGGCAGGTGGCGCGGGGCGTGTAGACGCCGTGCCCGGCGCGGCCGGTGAACGCGCGCTGGTCGATGACCACGTCGCCGCGCGACAGGACGGTCTCGACGCGTCCGGTGACGCGCCTGCCCTCGTACGCCGAGTAGTCGACGTTCATGTGGTGGGTCCGTGCCGAGATGACCTGCTCGGCCGCCGGGTCGTAGACCACGACGTCGGCGTCGGCGCCCGGCGCGATGGTGCCCTTCTTCGGGTAGAGGCCGAACATCCGGGCCGGGGTGGCGCAGGCGATCTCGATCCAGCGGCGGCGGCTGATGTGCCCGTCGACGACCGCCTGGTGGAGCAGGTCCATGCGGTGCTCCACGCCCGGCAGACCGTTGGGGATCTTGGAGAAGTCGCCGCGGCCGAGCTCCTTCTGGCCGGTGAAGCAGAACGGGCAGTGGTCGGTGGACACCACCTGGAGGTCGCCCGTGCGCAGGCCGCGCCAGAGCGCCGCCTGGTGCTCGCGGGGCCGCAGCGGCGTCGAGCACACGTACTTGGCGCCCTCGAAGCCGGGCTCGGCCAGGTTGTCGGTGGACAGGAACAGGTACTGCGGGCAGGTCTCGCCGAAGACCGGCAGCCCCTTGTCGCGGGCGGCGGCGAGCTCCGCGACGGCCTCGTCGGCGGACACGTGCACCACGTACAGCGGCGCCCCCGCGACGCGTGCCAGCTGGATGGCGCGGTGCGTGGCCTCGGCCTCCAGGAGGACCTTGCGGACCTCGCCGTGGTGGCGGGGGTCGGTCTCGCCGCGCTGGAGGGCCTGCTCGACGAGGACGTCGATGGCGATGCCGTTCTCGGCGTGCATCATGATCAGGCCGCCGTTGGCCGACGAGCGCTGCATGGCGCGCAGGATCTGCCCGTCGTCGCTGTAGAAGACGCCCGGGTAGGCCATGAAGAGCTTGAAGGACGTGATGCCTTCCTCGACGAGCAGGTCCATCTCCTTCAGGGACCGCTCGGTCACGTCGGAGAGGATCATGTGGAAGGCGTAGTCGATGGCGCACTTGCCGTCGGCCTTCGCGTACCAGGCGTCGAGGCCCTCGCGCAGGGAGCGGCCGACGGACTGCACGGCGAAGTCGACGATGGTGGTCGTGCCGCCCCAGGCCGCGGCCCGGGTGCCGGTCTCGAAGGAGTCGGAGGCGAAGGTGCCGCCGAAGGGCAGCTCCATGTGCGTGTGGGCGTCGACGCCGCCCGGGATGACGTACTTGTCGGTCGCGTCGATGACGCGGTCGGCGGTCCAGCTCCGTGCCGCCTGTGTGCCGTGGGCCGCGAGCGCGGCGATCCGGCCGTCCTCGACGAGCACGTCGGCGTGGGTCTCCTCGGCGGCGGTGACGACGAGTCCGCCGCGGATCAGGGTGCGGTCGCTCATGGTGGTGCGCTCCCTTTCGTACGGGGATGGGGCGTCGGCGGCGAGGCCGCGGCGGCAGCGGCGCGGCCTCGCCCGCGGGCGGGCGCCTAGGCGGCGCGCAGGGCCCGTTCCAGGATCGCGGCGCCCTCTTCCGCCTCGGTGACGGTCAGGGTCAGCGGCGGCGCGATCCGCAGGACGCTGGTGTGGTGGCCGCCGCCCTTGCCGAGGAGCAGGCCGCCCTCGCGGGCCGCTTCGAGGACGGCGGCGGCCGCGGCCGGGTCGGCCTCGTCCGTGCCCGGCTTCACCAGCTCGACGCCGATCATCAGGCCGCGGCCGCGCACCTCGCGGACGCCGGGCAGCTGGGCGCCGATGGCCCGCAGCCGCTCGATGAGCAGCCCGCCGACACGGCGCGCGTTGCCCTGGAGGTCGTGTTCGAGCAGGTAGGTGAGGTTGGCGAGGCCCGCGGCCATCGTCACCGGTGAGCCGCCGAAGGTCGAGATGGAGCCCGCGTCCAGGCAGTTCATGACCTCGGCGCGGCCGACGACGCCGCCGATCGACATGCCGTTGCCGATGCCCTTGGCGAAGGTCAGCAGGTCCGGCGGCCCGGCCGCGCCGTGCGCCTGCCAGCCCCAGAAGTGGTCGCCGGTGCGGCCCCCAGCCGGTCTGCACCTCATCGGAGATCCACAGGATGCCGTGCTCGTCCAGGACCTCGCGGAAGGCCGCGTACAGGCCGTCGGGCGGCGAGGTGAAGCCGCCGACGCCCTGGACCGGCTCGGCGATCAGGGCCGCTACGTCGCGGGTCTGGCCGAGCATGTCCCGCAGGTCCGCGACGCACGCCTCGGTGAACTCGGCGTCGCTCAGGGCCGCGTAGGGCCCCCGGGTGCGCAGTCCGCCGTGGACGTAGAGCGTCTGCAGCGGGGAGAGGTCGGTGGGCGACCAGGCGCGGTTGCCGGTGATGCCGACGGCGGCGAAGGAGCGGCCGTGGTAGCTGTTGCGCATCGCGAGGACCTGGCGCGAGCGGCGGTGCGCGGTGGCGAGCAGCAGCGCGGTGTCGTTGGCCTCGGTGCCGGAGGTGGTGAAGAAGACGCGGGCGTCGGGGATGCCGGACAGGGTGGCGACGCGTTCGGCGAGGTCGACCATCGGGCGGTTCAGGTACAGCGTCGAGCTGTGGATGATCCGGCCCGCCTGCTCGGCGACGGCCTTGGTGACCTCGGGCAGCGCGTGCGCGGTCATGGTGGTGAGGATGCCGCCGAAGAAGTCCAGATAGCGCCGCCCCTGGGCGTCCCAGACGTGGCGGCCCTCGCCGTGGGTGATCTCGAGGGGGTCGCGGTAGTACAGCGCGAGCCAGTCCGGCAGGACGGCCCGGTGCCGGGCGTGCAGGTCCTTCACGGCGTGACCAGCCCTTCGTACGCGTCCGGGCGGCGGTCGCGGTAGAACGCCCACTGCTCGCGGACCTCGTCGATCAGGTCGAAGTCCAGGTCGCGCACGAGGAGTTCCTCCGCCTTGTCGCTCGCGGTCTCGCCGACGAACTGCCCGCGCGGGTCCACGAAGTAACTCGTGCCGTAGAAGTCGTTGTCGCCGTACTCCTCCTGGCCGACGCGGTTGATCGCGGCGACGAAGTACTCGTTGGCGACGGCCGCCGCGGGCTGCTCCAGCTGCCACAGGTAGGCGGACAGGCCGCGCGAGGTGGCGGAGGGGTTGTAGACCAGCTGGGCGCCGCCCAGGCCCAACTGGCGCCAGCCCTCGGGGAAGTGGCGGTCGTAGCAGATGTAGACGCCGATGCGGCCGACGGCGGTGTCGAAGACGGGCCAGCCGGCGTTCCCCGGGCGGAAGTAGAACTTCTCCCAGAATCCCTTGACTTGGGGGATGTGGTGCTTGCGGTACTTGCCCAGGTAGCTGCCGTCGGCGTCGATCACGGCGGCGGTGTTGTAGTAGAACCCGGACTGCTCGAACTCGAAGACCGGCACGACGATGACCATGCCGGTCTCGCGAGCGAGCTCCCGCATCCGGCGCGTGGTCGGCCCGTCCGGGACGGGCTCCGCCCAGCGGTAGTGCTCCTTCTCCTGGACCTGGCAGAAGTACGGGGCGTTGAAGACCTCTTGGAAGCCGATCACCTGCGCGCCCTGCCGGGCGGCCTCGCGGGCGTGCTCCTCATGCTTGGCGATCATGGATTCGGTGTCGCCGGTCCAGGTCGCCTGGACGAGTGCGGCGCGTACGACGTTGGCCATGAGATGCTCCTTCGACAGGACGTCAGAGAGCCTCTACGCCCGTAGACTTGGTGCGTAGACAGATGAACGTAAGCCCCCATCGACGGCCTTGCCAAGACCATCGTCAGCAAGCGGCGGAGTCGATCATGTTTCGCACCCGAGTGGGTGCGAAACGGGCGCGCGCGGCGCGCCTCAGGTGGTGAAGCCCGCGACGCGCAGCGCGTGCACGAGGTCCCAGTGGCGATCGTCCGACACTGCCTTGGCGGTGGCGATGAGCAGCGGGATGAGCCGCTGCGGATCGGTGTGCGCGCAGGCCGCGACGTCTTCGGCGCTGCGCACGCGCACGTACGAGTCGAGCAGCGCGCGGGCCTCGCGCTCGCGCCCGGCGTCGATGAGGGCGAGCAGCGACTCGGCGATCTCCGGCGCGGGCCGGGCGACGCCCTGGCGCAGCAGCTTGCGGCAGTCCTCGGCGCGGCCCGCGCCCGCGAGCGCGTCGGCGACGGCGACCAGTTGGTCCGGCGGCAGGGACGCCGCCTCCCACAGCAGCGTCGCCCAGTCGGCGCCGAGGCCCGCGTGGTGCAGTTCCTCGGCGAAGAGCGGCAGGCGGGCCGGGGGCCAGCCCGCGGCCTCCACGAGCACGCCGTGCGCCTCTCCGCTGCGGCCCTCGCCGCGCAGCCGGATCAGGGCCCTGACGGCGTCGACGGTGACGCGCTCGTCGTCGGCGCCGTCGGCGTCCTGGGCGCCCGGTTCGGGGTGGGCGCGCGGCGCCGCGTCGACGGCCTGGACGTAGCGCGCGCCGCGCGGGGTCGCGGGCTCGCCCGCGACCGGGGCGGGGACGGGCTCGGCCGCGCCGTCGCCCGTACCGTCCAGGCCCGCGAACCGGGCGCCGCGCGGGCGGCGGCGTACGTCACGACGGCGCGAGCGGGGGGACGCCTGCGCGGGCACCTTGGGGGCGTCGGCGGCCTCCGGGGCCTCGGGCTCCTCGGGCGCCTCCAGAGTCCTGGAGGCGGCATCCGGCGCGGGGGCGGAGGCAGCGGCGGAGCCCAGGATCTCGGGGCCGTAGGCGTCGCGCGCGTCGTAGGCGTCGCGCGCCTCGAACCCGTCCCGTGCGTCAGGGGTGGCATGCGGGTCGTACGCCGCGTGCGGGTCGTGGTCGTACGCGGCCTGCGGGTCGCCCACGCCCTGCGCGTCGAATCCGTCGGGCGGGACTCGCCCGGCGTGCGTGTCCCGTTCGCTCTCCGCGGCGTACGCGCCGTAGCCGTCGGGCGCGGCCTGCGCCTCCTGCGCGCCATACGCCTCACGCGCGGCGCGTTCGGCGCGTTCGGCACGCGCGGCGCGTGCGTCACGCACACCCCCCGCGTCGAGCCTGCCGCGCGGCGCGGGCGCGCGCCCGCGCCTCACGTCGGCCGAGGGCTCCCCGCCGTCCGTGCCGCCGCCCCCGAAGTCTGCCACCCACTTCGGCGCCCGCTCCCGGTCGAGGCGCTCCATGCGTGCGCGCAGCTCGGCGCAGCGGGCCGCCGCCCGCTCGTGGTCGTCGCGCACCCACGCCAGGTCCAGGTGGACGCGGTCCACCTCGTCGGGCGTGGCCGCCAGGGCGAGGGAGCGCGCGAGCTCCTGCTCTCGCTCAAGGGCGAACCTCTGCTCCTGAAGCATCATGTCGAGCCGGTCGCTGAGGATTTCACGGCCGCCGGGGCGGTCGTCGTACGCGGCGACGGACGCCGCGTGCAGGGCCCGCGCCCGGCCGGTCTCGGCCTCGGCGACGCCCACGCCGACGTCGGCCGCGAGGTCGTGCAGAAGCGCCTGGACGACGTCCCAGGGCGGCACCTCGGCGCCGTCGAGACAGGCCCGCATCCCGTCGGGGTCGCGCGACCAGAACACGCCGCACCACCCGGCGGCCTGATCGAGGCGTGCCAGGAGCTCGTGCAAGTACCGTGCGAACTCCCGGACCTGTTCCGGGAGTTGTCCCACTGCCATCGTCGGGCACCGCCCCCTGGGAGACTGGAGTCTGCCGGTCCGGAAGATAACACCAGATGGGTGACGGCACGGCCGTACATGGTTTTCCGAAGTCTTCATTAATTACTTGGACGTGCGGCGGGAGGCGTGGCTAGTCTGCGCACATGTCCAGTCCCGAGGCGAGCAGACGCTAGCCGCCGGCGCGCAGCCGGTGGCCCCCTTCTGATCCGGCCCGCGGCCGCGTAGCAGTTCCCCCTCGGAACTCCGCGGCCGCGCTGCCCTGGGACCATCGCCGCGCCGCAGTCACGGACCTCTTTCTTTCCCCTCTTTTTTCCCTCTCTTTTCCTTCTCCACCGCCTGGACCCCGCTCCGTGCCCGGGGCGCCGTGCGTCCTCGCCGTGGCTGACATGGCCCTGGAGTCCCGCCATGCCCTTGGTCCTCTATCTGCTCGCTCTCGCCGTGTTCGCACAGGGCACATCCGAGTTCATGCTGTCCGGCCTGGTGTCGGACATCGCCACCGACATGGAGGTGTCCGTTCCCGCCGCCGGGTCGCTGACCTCGGCGTTCGCCGTGGGAATGATCGTCGGAGCGCCGCTGATGGCGATCCTGAGCCTGCGCTGGCCGCGCCGCCGCGCCCTGCTCGCCTTCCTCGTGACGTTCCTGCTCGCGCATGTGGCGGGCGCGCTCACCACCAGTTACGGCGTCCTCCTCGCCACCCGCGTCGTCGGCGCGCTCGCCAACGCGGGCTTCCTCGCGGTGGCGCTCGCGACCGCGACCAGCCTGGTCGCGCCGGACGCCAAGGGGCGGGCCACCTCGGTCCTGCTCGGCGGCACCACGCTCGCGTGCGTCGTGGGGGTGCCGGGCGGTGCGCTGCTCGGCCAGCTGTGGGGGTGGCGCGCCGCGTTCTGGGCGGTGGCCCTGGTGTCGCTGCCCGCCGTCGTCGCCGTCGCGCGCTCCGTACCGGCGGGTGGTGCTGGCAGCACGGGCGCCGGCGCGCGCTCGGAGCTCGCGGCCCTGCGCGCCCCGCGGCTGCTCCTGACGCTGCTGCTCGGCGCGCTCGTCAACGGCGCCACGTTCTGCGCCTTCACCTATCTCGAACCGCTCGCCATCCATGTCACCGGCGTCGGCGAGGCCTGGCTGCCCGCGCTGCTCGCGCTGTTCGGGCTCGGCTCGTTCGCCGGGGCCACCCTCAGCGGGCGCGTCGCCGACAGCCGTCCGGTGCCGCTGCTCGTGGCCGGCGCGTCAGCGCTGCTCTGCGGCTGGACGGCGTTCGCGCTGACCGCTCAGCACACCGCGGCGACCGTCGCGTTCGCCTTCGTCCTGGGCGCCCTGTCGTTCGCGGTGGGCTCCACGCTGATCGCCCGCGCGCTGTACGCGGCGACGGCGGCGCCCACACTGGGCGGCGCGTTCGCCACGGCGGCGTTCAACGTCGGTGCCGCGGCGGGCCCGTGGGCGGGCGGCCGGGCGATCGGCGCGGGCCTCGGCTACCGCTCGCCCCTGTGGGTCAGCGCGCTCATGGTGGCCCTCGCGCTCGCCGTGGCGGGCGGGGCGGCGCTGGCCGCGCGCCGGGCGCGCGCCACGCGCCCCGCGGGCCTCACACCGGTATCAGGACGCACATCCGCGCCACCTCGTCCATAGAGAGCTCCAGGGCCGTCGCGAGCGCCGCGACCGTGAAGAAGGCGGGCGTCGGCGCCCGGCCCGTCTCGATCTTGCGGAGGGTCTCGGCCGAGATCCCGGCGCTCGCGGCGACCTCGACCATGCTCCGCTCGCCACGCGCCTGGCGCAGCAGACGGCCCAGCCGCTCACCGCGCTCGCGCTCTTCTGGGGTCAGTGGGGTGCGCACCATGCCCGCCATCCTACCCTTACCCCCATTTAAATACCGGTATAGTAATTGGCATGGTCAAGCTCAAGACAGACACAGACATGGACGCGATGCGGGAGTCGGGGCGGGTGGTCGCGCGGGCCCTGGCGGCGGTCCGGGCGGCGGCGGCCGTCGGCGTGCGCCTGCGGGACCTGGACGAGGTGGCCCACCAGGTCCTCAAGGACGCGGGCGCCACCTCGCCGTTCCTGCACTACCACCCGTCGTTCGCCCCGGTCCCCTTCCCGGCCACGCTGTGCGCGTCGGTGAACGACGCGATCGTGCACGGCGTCCCGGACGACTACCGCCTGCGCGACGGCGACCTGTTCTCCGCCGACTTCGGCGCGCTCCTCGGCGGCTGGGCGGGCGACTCGGCGATCAGCTTCATCGTGGGCGCGCCGCGCCCCGAGGACGTCCGCCTGATCGAGACCGCCGAGCGCGCCCTCCAGGCGGGCATCGCGGCGGCGACGGTGGGCAACCGGATCGGGGACATCGCCCACGCCATCGGCACCGTCTGCCGCGACGCGGGGTACGGCATCCCGGACGGCTTCGGCGGCCACGGCATCGGCCGCCGCATGCACGAGGACCCCTCCGTGCCGAACGAGGGCCCCGCGGGCCGCGGCATGCCCCTGCGGCACGGCATGGTGCTCGCCATCGAGCCGATGGTGATCGGCGGCGGCGCCGACGGGTTCCACACCGCCCCGGACGGCTGGACGCTGCGCACGGACGACGGCAGCCGCGCGGCCCACGCCGAGCACACGGTCGCGATCACGAACGCGGGGCCGCGCGTCCTGACGGCGCTATAGGGCTCCCGCGGGCCGCCGCAGCGCTCCCGTACGACAACGAGGCCCGTGCCGCCCACCAGCCGGGCGGCACGGGCCTCGCTCATGCCCATGAACGTGCGGAACAGGCCTACGGCGCGGGCCGCACCACCATCGCCGATCCGCCGCCCCTGCGCTCCTTCTCCGCCGCGGCGACCCAGCGGCCGTCCGGAAGGAGCTGCACACCGGTGGCCGCGCCGATCTCCGGGTTCTTCTTGAAGGAGTGGCCGAGCGCCTCCAGGTCGCGCCGCACCCGGCTGTCCCACAGGCCGGGCTCCAGCTCCGTCTGCGCGGCGTTGCGCTGGCTCGCGCGCGGCGCCGCGATGGCGTCCACCAGCTCCAGGTCCCGGTCGAGGAAGCCGGTCAGGGTCTGCAGCACGGTGGTGATGATGGTCGCGCCGCCGGGCGAGCCGAGCGCGACGACCGGCTCGCGGTGCTTGTCGAGCACGATCGTCGGCGAGATCGACGAGCGCGGCCGCTTGCCCGGACCGGGCAGGTTCGGGTCGTGCACGTCCGGCCGCGCGGGCGCGAAGGAGAAGTCGGTCAGCTCGTTGTTGAGCAGGAAGCCCCGCCCGGGCACCGTGATGCCGCTGCCGCCGGTGGACTCGATGGTCAGCGTGTACGCGACGACGTTGCCCCACTTGTCGGCCGCCGTCAGATGCGTGGTGTTCTCGCCCTCGTACGTGGTCGGGGCCGCCTTGCCGCGCGTCGCGCACGGCGCGGGGTGGCGCGGGTCACCGGGGGCGACGGGGCTCTCCAGGACCGCGTCGTCCTTGATCAGGCAGGCGCGGGAGTCGGCGAACTTCTGCGAGAGCAGCCGCTTGGTGGGCACGCTCTCGAAGTCGGGGTCGCCCACCCAGCGCCCCCGGTCGGCGAACGCGACCCGGCTCGCCTCGATGAAGCGGTGCAGATAGCGCGCCTTGCCCACCCGCGACAGGTCGCCCCGCTCCAGGATGTTCAGGGCCTCCCCCACGGTGGTGCCGCCGGACGACGACGGCGCCATCGAGTAGACGCCGAGGCCCCGGTACGTCGTCCTGGTGGGCGCCTGCTCCTTCACCTCGTACGCGCGCAGGTCCTTCATGGACAGGTCGCCGCGGCGCGCGTCGCGCCCGGAGTCCGGGTCCACCGGCGGCTTGTTGACCGTCCGTACGAAGTCCTTGCCGATGGCGCCCCGGTACAGCGCGCCGACGCCCTCGTGCCGCAGCTCGGCGTAGGTGCGGGCCAGGTCGGGGTTCTTGAAGGTGGAGCCGACCACGGGGAGCTTGCCGCCCGGCAGGAACAGCTCGGCGGTGTCCGGGAAGTCCCGGAACCGCTTATTCTCGTTGGAGGCGGTCTGGGCGCGGAACGTCTCGTCGACCGTGAAGCCGTCGCGCGCGAGCCGCTCGGCGGGCTTCAGGAGGGTGCCGAGGCGTTCACTGCCCCAGTTGTCGAGCGCGGTCCGCCAGGTGGCGGGCGTCCCGGGCGTGCCGACGCCGAGGCCGCTCGTCTGCGCGTCGGCGAACGGCAGCGGCTTGCCGCCCTCCAGGAACAAGTCGGTGTCCGCGGTGCGCGGCGCCGTCTCGCGGCCGTCGAGGGTGTGCACGCTCCGGGTCTTCGCGTCGTAGTACACGAAGTACCCGCCGCCGCCGACTCCCGCCGAGTACGGCTCGGTGACGCCGAGCGCGGCGGCCGTGGCGACCGCCGCGTCCACCGCGTTGCCGCCCTTGCGCAGCACCTCGATCCCGGCGGCGGACGCGTCCGCGTCGACGCTCGCGACCGCGCCGCCGTAGCCGACGGCCTCGGGCACCTTGGCCGGGGTCCGCCCGGACGCACCGCCCGTAGCAGCCGAACCAGCTGAACCAGCCGAACTGGCCGAAGTGGCCGAAGTGGCCGAATCCGGTCTTGTGCCCGCTTGGGCGGCGGTGGCCGGTTCGGCCGTCGTGCCCGGTTCCGCTGTCCGCGAAGGCGAAGGGGGCGCTGCCGCACCGACCGTCACCAATACCCCTCCGACCGCCAAAAGCGTCAGATTCCGCACTACACCCCGCCGCATGAGCACCTCCAGTCAACATCCGTCCGCGCAGCGTAACTTCAGGCCCGGATCGCCGCCACGCCGCCTGCCGAGGTGGCCGTGAATGGCCGCTAGCATGCGCGCCCATGACTGAAGACGTGCGCCTTCTCGTCCTCGGCCCGAGCGCGGCCGCCCTCGGCGCCGCGCTGGCCCTGTACCTCCGCGCGGGTCTGGCGCGCCGCGGCCTGAGGCGCCGGCGGGCGTTCTTCGGCCTGCCCGAGCACTCCGAGGCGCTGCTCGTGGTCAACCGCGAGGCGGGCGGCCCGGAGCTGACCGTGACCCGGCACGACGTGCTGTCGCTCATGGAGCTGTCCGCCCTCGTCAAGGAGTGCGGCGCGCACACCCAGATCGTCCCCCACGACGCCGCGCGACAGGGCTTCGGCGAGCGCACCGAGTTCTGCGTCGGCAACCCCGCCTTCCACCGCCGCATGGCCGCGCACATGCACTCGCTGCTTCCGGGCGTGCGCGTGAACGCCGACCCGGACCCCGGCCCTGACCGCGGGGCCTTCCAGATCGGCTCCGAGCGCTACCGCCTGGAGGCGGGCGTCACGGAGTACGTGCTGCTCGCCCGGCTCACCGCGGGGCAGGACACGCGGCCCGTGTTCCTCTTCTGCGGCCAGCGGGCGATCACCAACCAGGCGGCGACCCGCTATCTGGCCCGCCACCACGAGCGCCTCGCCCGCAAGCACGGCGACGCGTTCGTGCTGCTCCTGAAGGTCGTGAACTCCCAGGCGTACGGCCCGGACGTGGTCGAGGTGGTCGAGGACGTGACCCGCGCGGCACAGGAGCCGATACCGGCGCCGCCGGGCGGGCGCGCCTCGCACCGCGCCAAGTGAGCCCACCCGTGCACCCCGTGCGCCCCACAGACCCCGCACACCCCGCGTACCCCGCGCGCCCACGCTCCGTGAGCCGCCCTTAGCGGAACGTACGCCTCCTGTAACGCTTCCATGACGCTGTCCGGAATTTCCGGACAGCGTGCAACCCGGCAGGGCCGTCGGGACTCTCACTCCGGGCAGGCAGTCAGCATTCGCACGGAGGTACGTTTCCTTGAGGTCCCGCAGGTCCCAGAGCCCCCGCCGCCCCATACGCACCCGGCACGCCGCCGTCGCGGGCGCCGCGGCGCTCGCGGCCACCCTGACCGCCTGCTCCGGCGGCGGCTCCGGCGACGACGACGCCAAGGCCGAGAAGCCGAGGATCTCGGTGAACCTCACCGGCAAGCAGGCCAAGGCGGGCGTCCCGGTCACCGTGAAGCTCACGTCCAAGGACACCAAGCTGAAGGACGTCTCGGTCGCCGACAGCGAGGGCACCGAGCTCGCCGGGAAGGTCTCCGCGAACGGCCGCGGCTGGACCTCCGCGCGCAAGGCCGCGCCGGGCACCAGCTACACCGTGCGGGCCACCACGGACAACGGCGGCAAGGCCGGGAAGTCCTTCACGACGGCCGCGCCCGAGAAGGTCAACAAGGTCACCATCACGCCGGGCCGCACCATCAAGACCGTCGGCGTCGGCCAGCCCCTGTCGATCGTCTTCGACCACCCCGTCACGAACAAGGCGGAGGTCGAGAAGCACCTCAAGGTCAAGACGTCGGACGACACGACGGGCGCCTGGGGCTGGATCAAGAACTACGACGGCAGGGACCGCGTCGACTGGCGGCCCAAGGAGTACTGGAAGTCCGGCACGAAGGTCGAGCTCGACGCCGAGCTCAACGGCGTCGACTCGGGCACCGGCGGCGGCTGGTTCGTCCGTGACTACGACACCGCGATGACGGTCGGCCAGGAATCAAGTCGTCAAGGTCAATCTTGACAACAAGACCGCGACGTTGACGCGCGACGGCAAGACCGTCAAGTCCGTACCGATGTCGGCGGGCACGCCCGGCGGCGAGAAGGCCTCCTGGGGCGGCACGTCGATCCTGATGGCCAAGGAGGGCACGATCAACATGCGCTCCGAGACCGTCGGCCTCGGCAACGCCTACGACAAGATGGTCGACTACTCGATGCGCCTGACCTGGTCGGGCATGTACGCGCACGCGGCCCCCTGGAACGCCGCGTACTTCGGCAACACCAACCACAGCTCCGGCTGCGTCGGCATGAGCACCTCCAACGCCTCCTGGCTGTACGGCCAGGTGCAGATCGGCGACCCCTTCGAGGTCTCGGGCAACGGCTCCAAGGGCACGCCCGACCCGGGCAACGGCTACGGCGCGTGGAACCTCTCGTGGTCCGACTGGCAGGCCAAGAGCGCGCTGCGCTGAGGCCGCGCGGCCGGCGGCGGGGAAAACTCCACCGCTCAACCATCGTTACCCGTACGTAACTTACCGACGGGTTACCCGAGGTAAGTCCGCGCGGTTACCGTCAGGTCACTTTGCACCGGCACGTGTGAGGAGTGACCCGTGGGAAAGACGCGCAGAGCTGTGCGGACCACTGCCCTGGGCGCGGTATCGGCGGCGCTCGTCGCCGGTGCCGTGCCCGCCGCGCAGGCAACGCCCCCGTCCCGGGCGGCCGCGGCGGACGTCCGCTTCGTCGACATCCCCGGCGACGGCGGCACCGTCCTCAAGGCCAATGTGGTCACGCCCGCGGGCGCCGCCGCGGACGGCTCGTACCCCGTGATCGTGCTGCCCACGAGCTGGGCCATGCCGCAGATCGAGTACATCGCGCAGGCCAGGAAGCTCGCCGCCGCTGGCTATGTCGTCGTCAGCTACAACTCGCGCGGCTTCTGGCAGTCCGGCGGCGAGATCGAGGTCGGCGGCCCCGAGGACATCGCGGACGCCTCCCGCGTCATCGACTGGACGCTGCGGAACACCCCCGCCGACCCCGGCAAGGTCGGCATGGCGGGCGTCAGCTACGGCGCGGGCATCTCCCTGCTGGCCGCCGGGCACGACGAGCGGATCAAGGCGGTCGTGGCGCTCAGCGGCTGGAGCGACCTGGTGGAGTCCATCTACAGCGGCCGCACCCAGCACGTCCAGGCGGCCGCCCTGCTCGGCGGCGCGGGCTATCTCACCGGCCGCCCGAGCCCCGAGCTGAAGCGCGTCCTCAAAGACTTCCTCGCCTCCGACCTGGACCAGGAGGACGAGATGATCGCGTGGGGCGCCAAGCGCTCCCCCGAGACCTATCTGGACGGCATCAACCGCAACGGCGCGGCCGTCATGCTCGGCAACGCCTGGGGCGACACCATCTTCCCGCCCAACGAGTACGCCGCGTTCTACGAGAAGCTCAAGGGCCCCAAGCGCCTGGAGTTCCGCCCTGGCGACCACGCGACGGCCGAGGCGACCGGCCTGTTCGGCCTGCCCAACGACACCTGGACCAGCACCCAGCGCTGGTTCGACCGCTACCTCAAGGGCGAGCGGAACGGCGTCGACCAGGAGCAGCCGGTCCAGCTGAAGTCCCGCTCCACGGGCGGGTACGAGGGCTACCCCGACTGGAAGTCGGTCGGCGCCGCCCAGCGCAAGCTGGACCTCACGGGCACCACCACGATCCGGGCGAACGTCGACTCCGGCGCCAACGGCGGCATCGCGATGCTGTCCAACACCCTCGACCAGTTCCTGAAGCTGCCGCCGATGGCCTCCGTGCCGCTGCTGCCGCGCCGGTACGCGGCCGTGTGGCAGTCGCAGCGGGCCGAGCGGCCCCAGCGCGTGCGCGGCACCGCCAAGCTGCACACCACGCTCAGCAGCACCAAGGAGAGCGGAACCCTCGTCGCGTACCTCTACGACGTGGGCCCGCTCGGCCTCGGCAAGCTGGTCAGCAACGCGCCGTACACCTTCCACGGCAAGACCCCCGGCAAGCCGTTCGGCGTGGACCTGGAGCTGTTCTCCACGGCCTACGACGTCCCGGCAGGACACAGGCTCGCCCTGGTGGTCGACACGGTCGACCCGCTCTACATCGAGCACAACCCGTCCGGCGCGCAGCTGACCTTCTCCTCGCCCAAGACCGACCCGTCGTACGTGTCGATCCCCCTGCGCGAGCAGTGATCTCCGGCTGCTGCCGGGCGGGCCTGGCCCTTCCAGCTACTGCTTCCCCTAGGGGGCGGGGGCCCTGGGGGGACCCCCTCCCGGCAGCAGCGTCCCTGGTTCAGCCGGGGCGACGTCCACGGCCTCTGTCTTGGGACTGCGCCGCTGGCGCTTGGACACCCAGTAGGCGAACCACGACAGCAGCATGCACATCCCGATGTAGATCGGCGAGATCACCATGACCACGGGGATGAAAGGCAAATCGTAGTCGAGGTTCGACGCGATCAGCTTCCCGGCGTGGAGGAACTCCTCATAGGTGATCAGATAGCCGAGCGAGGTGTCCTTCAGGGCCACGACCAACTGGCTGATGATGGCGGGCAGCATGGCCCGCACGGCCTGTGGCACCAGGACGTACGACATGACCTGAGTCTTTCTCATCCCCAGCGCGTAGGCGGCCTCCCTCTGTCCGCGCTCGACGGAGTTGACGCCGGAGCGGAACACCTCGGCGAGCACGGAGCCGTTGTAGAGCGTGAGCCCGGCGACCAGCGCCGGAAGCGGCTGGACCTTCAGCGCCACGAAGACGAAGAAGATCATCACGAGTACGGGCATGGCCCTGAAGAACTCGACGGCCACTGTGGCCAGCCAGCGCACCACGCGGTGTTCGGAGAGCCTGCCGGTCGCGAGCAGCCCGCCGAGCGCGAGCGAGAGCACGGCGGCGATGGCGAAGGCCTTGAGCGTGTTGCCGAGCCCGCGCAGGAGCAGCTCCTGGATGCCCTTGTACTCGAACGGCGACCATTTGGTGCGCGTGAACTGGTCGGTGTCGAACAGCAGGTTACAGGACCCAGGCGAGGAGCCCGACGATGACGGCGGTCGACACGACGCCGTAGAGCAGGTGCCGCCTGCGGGTCCTGGGGCCCGGGACGTCGTAGAGGGCGGTGGCTTCGGGAGCGGTGGCGGTGGTGGTCATCGGGCGACTCCCCAGCGCTTCTCGAGGACGTTGAAGACGGCGCTGATGGCGAGGGTGATGATCAGGTAGCCCAGGGCGATCCAGACGAAGGTCCAGATGATGTTGTAGCCGAGTTCGCTGAGCGTCTTGTAGGTGCCGAGGAGTTCGGTGACGCTGAACGCGCCCGCGATCGCGGAGTTCTTGGCGAGCGCGATGAGGTTGGAGCCGACGGGCGGGATCACCGAGCGGAACGCCTGCGGCAGGATCACCATCGACAGGGTCTGACCGAACGTCATGCCGAGGCTGCGGGCCGCCTCGCCCTGGCCCCTGGGCACGGTGTTGATGCCGGAGCGCAGGGCCTCGCAGATGAAGGCGGAGGTGTAGCAGCCGAGGGCGAGGACCGCGAACGCCTTGAAGGGCAGGACGAGCCCGAAGCGCGGCAGGCCGAGCAGGACGGCGAAGAACAGCAGGGTCAGCGGGGTGTTCCGCAGGACCGCCACCCACACCGCGCCGAACACCCGGAAGGACCCGACGGGCGCCACCCGGAAGGAGGCCATGACGAAGCCGAGCACGAGCGCGAGGACCGAGGCGTACACGGTGAGTTCGACGGTGCCGAGGAAGCCGTCGCCGTAGGTGGAGAAGTTGTCCGTCAGTACGTTCACGACGCCTCCTCAGTTCGCCGGGTAGCGGTCGATGGCGGGCGGCTTGGGCGCGGGCACCCCGGACAGGCCGAGGGTCGCCTCGTACGCCTTCTTCCAGTCGCCGTCCCGCTCGCGGGCGGCCAGGGCGTCGTCGATGGCGAACCGCAGCGTGCTGTCGCCCTTGGGGACGCCGATGCCGTAGGGCTCCTTGGAGAAGGGCCTGCCGACCAGCTTGAGCTCGTCGGGGACCTTCGCCGCGTAGCCGATGAGGATGGCGTCGTCGGTGGTGACCGCGTCGACCTGATAGGTCAGCAGGTTGTCGACGCACACCGAGTAGGTGTCGTACGCGACGAGCGTGGCCTTCGGGTAGTCCTGCTGGATGCGCTGGTAGGGGGTGGAGCCCGCGGCGGAGCACACGCGCTTGCCGTCGAGGTCCTTCGGGCCCTTGATGTCCTCCTCGTCGTGCCGGACGAGGAGGCTCTGGCCCGCCATGTAGTAGGGGCCGCCGAAGCCGACGAGCTTCTTGCGGTTGTCATTGATGGTGTAGGTGCCTACGTAGTAGTCGATCTGCCCGTTCTGCAGGGCGGTCTCGCGGTTGGCGGAGGCGATGGTCTTGAAGGAGATGCGCTTCGGGTCCATGCCGAGCGAGGCCGACACCATCTTGGCGATCTCGATGTCGAAGCCGGAGTAGCGGCCGGTCGCCGGGTCCTTCTCGCCGAGGTAGGGCTGGTCCTCCTTGGCGCCGACGACGAAGCGGCCGCGGCTCTTGGCCTTGCGCCAGGTGCCGGACGCGGGCAGTTCGAAGTCCTCCGCGACGCGGTAGACGGGCAGCTTCCCGGCGGCGGGGCCCTTGGTGGGCGGGCTGCCCTCCTTGCCGCAGGCTGCGGTGGCGAGCGCGGTCAGCGACAGGGCCGTGAGCAGCCCGAACAGACGTGTCGTACGCATGGGACTCATCCCCCCGTCAGTGCTTGAGGATCTTGGAGAGGAAGTCCTTGGCGCGATCGCTCTCCGGGTGCGTGAAGAAGTCCTCGGGGGCCCGGTCCTCGACGATCCGGCCGTCGGCCATGAACACGACGCGGTTGGCGGCCGAGCGCGCGAAGCCCATCTCGTGGGTGACGACCACCATCGTCATGCCGTCGCGGGCGAGCGACTGCATGACTTCGAGGACCTCGTTGATCATCTCGGGGTCGAGGGCCGACGTCGGCTCGTCGAAGAGCATGACCTTGGGGTCCATGGCGAGCGCGCGGGCGATGGCCACGCGCTGCTGCTGGCCGCCGGAGAGCTGCGCGGGGAACTTGGCGGCCTGCGCGGCGAGGCCGACGCGTTCCAGGAGCTCGTGGGAGCGCTGGTCCGCCTCGTCCTTCTTGCGGCCCCTGACCTTCACCTGCGCCAGGGAGACGTTCTGCAGGACGGTCTTGTGCGCGAAGAGGTTGAACGACTGGAACACCATGCCGACTTCGGCACGGAGCCGCGCCAGCGCCTTGCCCTCCTCGGGCAGCGGCTGCCCGTCCAGGCGGATGGAGCCCGACTGGATGGTCTCCAGACGGTTGATCGTCCGGCAGAGCGTCGACTTGCCCGAACCGGACGGGCCGATGACCACGACCACCTCCCCCTTGCCGACGGTGAGATCGATGTCCTGGAGGACATGCAACTCGCCGTAGTACTTGTTCACGTCACGCAGCTCGATCAACGGATCGACGGCCATGCCCAGACCTGCCCACTCTCAGCGGTGTCGGTCAGCGCAAACTATCCACGGCAAAACTGGACTTATGGGACGACACGCACTTACAGGAATTAACCGTATTTGAGACCGTGAGTTCGCTGAGTGGTCATGACCCGGCCAGGTCGCGGCCGCTCCCCGTTCACGCCGCGACCGCGCCCGCACTAGGCCTCTGAGGCCTCCGCGTACATCTGGGACAGCTCGGGGGTGCCCTGGACGGCCCAGTCGAGGCCCGCCGCGACCACCTGGAGCTCACGGCCCGAGGCGAGGCCGACCACGGGGGTGCCGCCGGGCAGGACGTGCCACGCGGCGCCGGGGACGGTGCGGACGATGACCGTGCCGAGGTAGAGGCCCGCGTCGTTGCCGAACCAGGGCAGGGTCTCTTGGTCGTCCCGCCAGCGCGGGGTGAGCTGGTCGAGCGCCGCCAACGAGGCGGGGCTGTCGTCCAGTTCGAGCCCGGCGCGCGCGGCCGTGGAGCGCAGCAGCTCGCACTCCGAGAACAGTTCGGCCACCCCGTCCGGATCGGCCTCGAAGGCGGCGGCGAGCCTCAGGCCCGGCTCGCTCCCGTGCCGCTTGCGCCACTTTTCCAGGAACGGAATGTTCATGACCGGCCTCTCCGTGGGGTGCCCGGGGCGACCGGGCGACGGATCCGCATTCCCAGGAATGTATCTTGCGGCAGTTGATCACGGAATCAGGCGAATCACTCCGCCCGGCCCACGTGCCGCGCGCGGGGCGGCCGGGGCGGCCCATGAGGGCCGGTCAGCGGCGGGTGAAGGCCAGGATCGTGGCCAGGTTCATCGGGCGGCGCGTGGACAGGTACAGGTACGGCGCCGTGTGGTGCGGGCCGCGCAGTTCCACGCGCAGCGCGGTCGGCACATAGCTGCGCAGCAGCAGGTGCGCGTACGCGTTCGCCTTGCGGGTGCGCCACTCGAAGGCCTCGCCCGCGTCCAGGATCTCGGTCGGCCCGAGCTCGTCGACGGGGATCGTCCGGCCGCCCGCCACCAGCGTGCCCGGGGTCACGACGATCCGCGCCGAGCCGTAGCGGTGGACGAGCGGGCCGAAGACGGCGACGACCAGGAGCACCCCGGCCACGGCGGCCGCCGGCCCGAACGGCAGCAGCAGCCCGCCGAACAGGCATCCACCGAACACGACGAGGAACCACCAGCCGACCGGGACACTCAGGCGCTCATCGTAAAGATGCATGCGCCCATCCTGGCAAAGGGACGCGGAGGGCGAGCGGCGGGGTGCGGGACACCGGCGGGGGCCCTGGGGGGGACGGCGGCGTGGCGCGCGGGGCGGCATCTTGACGGGTATCTGATGACTCCTTAGCTTCGGAGCGCACCAGTCGTCCCACCGCGTGTCTCCCGCCGCAGCTCGATGGATTCGAGGAAGGGCTTGTATGCGCCGACGCTTCTGGGGTGCCGCCGCCGTACTCGCGCTGCTCGCCGGTGTCGCCCCAGCGGGCGTCGCCGAGGCCGCGCCCCCGCGTGAACCGGGACCACTCCCCCTGGAGCGGTACTTACGACAACAAGGCCGTCAGCGCCGACGCCCGCCCCGACGGCGCGGACTTCGACGGCAAGGGCGCCTCGCTGTCCGCCGCCGATCTGACGGCGGCCGGGTGGACTCCCGGGCGCGCCCTTGGAGTTGACGGCGCGCGGCTGCGGTGGCCGGACACCCGCGCGGGCGAGCCGGACAACGTGCGGGCCGACGGCCAGTGGGTGCGGGTGCGCGGGCGCGGGGACGCGCTCGCGTTCCTCGTCGCGGGCACCGGCGGCGACGCGAGCGGCACGGGGAGCGTGCGGTACCGCGACGGCTCGCACGGCACGTACCGGCTGACCGCGCCCGACTGGCGCGCCGGGCCGCTCGCCACCAAGGCCGTGGCCCTGCCGCACGTCAACACCCCCGGCGGGCAACGCGCCGAGAAGGCCAGGCTCTACGCGGTGACGGTGCCCCTCGCGCGCGGCCGCGAGGTCGCATCGGTGCGGCTGCCCCGCCCTGGCGCGGGGCCGGACCTGCATGTCTTTCGCCGTGTCCGTGCGGGGCGAGACGCGGGGGTGGACGGGCACCTGGTCGGCGTCGACCTCCGGGTACCCGGCGGTGGGCCCCTGGGCCGACCGGACCGTGCGGCTCGTCGTGCGCGCCAGTGCGGGCGGGCCCCGGGTGCGGATCCGGCTCGACAACACCTTCGCGGCGGCCCCGGTGCGGATCGGGAGCGCCAGCGTCGCCGTGCGCGCGGCCGGGGCGGGGGCGCGGGGCACGCCGGTGGCGCTGGCGTTCGGCGGCGCGGGCGGGGCGGAGATCCCCGCCGGGGCGCAGGTGTTCAGCGACCCCGTGCGGTTCGCGGTGCCCGCGGGCGCGGATCTGCTCGTGAGCTTTCATCTGCCGGGTCCGGTGGCCGCGGCGCCGGTGCACAGCCAGGCCCTCCAGACGTCGTACGTCAGCGAGCCCGGCGACCACGCGGCGCAGGCCTCCGGCGCGGCCTACACCGCCGCGCTGCGGACGTGGCCGCTGCTCACCGGGGTCGACGTCGGGGGCGGGCCCGGCTCCGTGGTGCTGCTCGGCGACTCCATCACCGACGGCGTCGGCTCCACGCCCGACGCGGCCCGCCGGTGGCCCGACGTGCTCGCGCGGCGGCTGCTCCAACAGGACGACGTCGCCCGGTACGGGGTTCTCAACCAGGGCGTCTCCGCGAACCGGGTGCTCACCGACCGCTATCCAGGGGACGGCGTCTCCACCGACACCGGGGGTGTCAGCGCGCTGCACCGCCTCGACCGCGACGTGTTCGCGCAGACGTCCGCGCGGACCGTGGTCGTCTTCCAGGGCATCAACGACCTGCGGGCCGGGGCGCCCGCCGAGGACGTCGTGGACGGCCTGCGGGAGATCGCGGCGCGCGCCCGCGCGCGGGGGCTGCGGGTGGTGGCGGCGACGCTGGTGCCGTGCGGCGGGGAGGCGCGGTGCACGGCCGCCGTGGACGCGGAGCGGGGCGCGGTGAACGCCGCGCTGCGCGGCGGCGCGGGGTTCGACGCGGTGCTCGACTTCGACGCGGCGCTCCGGGACCCGGCGCTGCCCTCGCGGCTGCTGCCCCGCTACGACAGCGGCGACCATCTGCACCCCGGCGACGCGGGCCTGGCCGCCCTGGCCGACTCCGTGCCCCTGACCGTGCTGCGGGGCTAGGGTCCGCCCGAGGCCGCGGCACGCGTGCGCGGCGGACGCCGCGCCGCGTCACCCCCCCTCACGGCCCCGGCGGTTCACCCCGCGCCCGGCTCACTCGCTGGCCAGGGCCTCGGTCTTGGCCTCGGCCGGCGGGTTCGCGCGGGACCAGGCGCGCTCGATGAGCGCGCAGACGAACCCCGCCACGGCCACGATCAGGCCGAGCACGATCCAGCCTGGCTTGCCCCAGTTGACGCACATCGCGATGACGACGATGGGTGCCACGGCCTCGGACAGGCCGTGCCCGAGGCCCATCACGCCCTGGTACTGGCCCTGCGCCTCGGGCTTGGCCAGGGCGAACGACAGCTCGAACGTACCCGCGGCCTGCCACACCTCGGCCAGCGAGTGCACGACGATGCCGACGAGCAGCAGCGCGACCGCGATCCACGCGGCGGGGCCCGCCGCCACCGCCATCAGGATCCACGCCACCAGGAACAGCGGGCCGGACAGCGCGAGCAGCCGGGCCGCCGATGCGGGTCCTGTGATGGACCGCGTCGCGGGAACCTGGGTGGCGGCGACGATGACCGCCCCGAGGAACAGGACGATCGCGGCCATCCACCGCGGCGCGTCCGTACGCAGGACGATCCACACCGGAAGTGCCTGGATCAGCACGAAGTACTGCAGGCTCGCGACCGACGACGCGGCGGTCAGGCTGAGGTAGGTCCGGTCGCGCAGCGCGAGCCACCGGGGCGTCTTCTCCGCGGCGTCCTCGTCGTCGGCGGCGGCGCCCCGGGTGGGGGCGAAGTCCGGCAGCCGCGTCAGGATGGCGGCGGCGATGAGGAACGTGCCGGTGTCGATGAGGATCATCGTCACGTACGCCGCGCGCGTGTCGATGGCCAGGACGACCGCGGCCCCGATGGTGCCCACCGCGATCCCGACGTTGGTCACGGCCCGCAGATACGTGCGCAGGCGCGCGCCCTTGCCCTCCTCCGCGAGCACCCCGATCATCGCGCCGCGCGCGCTGACGGTTCCCGCGCGGCCGACGGCAGCGGCGGCGGCCACGATGAGGAGCGGCCACAGGCTGTGCACGAGGAGCAGGCTGACGCTCGCCGCCGCCTCCAGGAGCATCGATGCGATGAGGACGTTCTTGGAACCCTTGCGGTCGGCGAGGTCGCCGATGAGCACTCCGGCGCCGAACCCGGCGAGCGATCCGACGGTGAGGCCGACGCCCGCGGCCGTCGGGCTCAGCCCCGCGGACCGGATGAGGAAGATCGTGCCCGCGGACAGGAACATCCCCATGCCGATGGTGTTCACGATGGTCGACATCGCAAGGAGACGCTGATGGGGATCGTCAGGACCGCTCACCGCGGCCCGGAACCTGCCCCACGAGGTCGTCATGCTCACGAGGTCACCCCTGCGCGGCTCGCGCCGGTCACGGCGGCGAACGGGCTCCCCGCGGTGGCCGCCCGTATGGCTGTGTTCACTCTGTCTCCTCCTCGACCTGCGGTGTGCGCAGGGGTGATGGGCGTCGCGTCGCTGCGCCGGTCCGGCGCCGGGGATCAGGGGGCGGAGAGGAAGGCGTCCTCAAGCCGCACGATGTGCGACTGGGTCCAGCGGGCGACGCGCAGGGCGCAGTCGCGGTCGGACTCGCCGGGGCGCAGGCCGTCGAGGACCATCGTGCGGTATTCGTCCACGCCGATTCCGCACTGCGGGGTGCTTTCCAGGCGGCGGAGCACCCACTTCTTACGCCGGCAGAGCTCGCCGGAAAGGACGAGGGCGGCATCGGTGAGGAAACCAGCGGCGAGCCCGGCGGAAACGCGGGCCGTCTTGAAGTCACCGGAGTCGAGCTGACCCGCGACATCGGTGAGGCAGTTCTCCGCGTCGGCCTTCAGGAAGCGGGCGAGCGCCCGGCCGTACGACGAACTTTCGAGCAGGTCGCGCATTTCCTTGAAGAAGGCTTCGTTCTTCAGCGGAACGCCGATGGAAAGCCGGTAGATGAAGTCCTGGAGGAAGTCGCCGGTGTTGCAGAACTCGACCTCCTTTTCCAGGTAGGAGGCAAGGGCGGTGGCGAGCGTGTCGGTCGGCCACACCCTCAGGTCGACGCGCTGGTCGCCGTAGGCGCCCATCCAGACGGTCCAGCGCACGCCGCTCGGGTCGGAGCCGGGCCAGGTCTCCATGGTCTCGTCGACGGGGAGTTCGAGGTCCTTGTCGGCGAACGCGTAGATGTCGAGGTCGCTGAACGTGTTGCCCCAGCCGGCGGCCGTCGATCCCGTCAGACAGACGGCCTTGGCCTCGGCAAGGCCGGGAAAGCGCTTGAGGATGGCATCGAAGGAAAGGTCGGGCCGGGTGAGAACCGACGGCTGGGGGACGATTACCTCAACAGTGGGGTTGAACATCAGATTCCTTCCGGATAACAGAGATTGGCGTGCGAGAAGGAGCTACCTGGGATGGCGCCGAGATTAATCAACGTTGCCTTAATCACGCCGCGGATTAGCCGAAACGCATGCTAAGCTCCGCGGCCATGAACGTAGCGAATTCCTCGGGTATATCGAATCGATCGTTGAAGCTCGTGCCGTGGAGCACGGGAACGAAAACGAACACGGACGGCGGCACGGACAGCGATGCGGACGCGGCGCGGGGGCGTCGCACCGCGCTCGTGTGCGTCCCGTGGGCCGGGGCCGGGGCGACTCCGTTCCGCCCCTGGGGGCCGGTGGTCGGTGACGCGGCCGATGTGTACGGCGTACGGCTCGCCGGTCGCGAGAGCCGCCAGACGGAGCCGCTGCCGACGTCCCTCGACGAGGTGGTCGACGAACTGGTCGCGGAGCTGGTCGCGTTGGACGCGCCGCGTGTCGCCCTGTTCGGCCAGTGCTCCGGCGCCCTGCTGGCGTACCAGACCGCGCGGCGGCTGCACCGGACCGGCGAGGGCCCCGAGGTCGCCCATCTGCTCGTCTCCTCGCAGCTCCCGCCGCGCGTGCTGGCCACGACCCGCGTGGAGTCGGGTGCGGACGTCTCGCGCTACGTGCCCGAGCACCTCCGGGACGAGCCCGAACTCCTGGAGGTGCTGCTGCCGATCCTCACCGCGGACATGCGTCTCGTCGCGGACTACGTCCACAGCGCGGACGCGCCCCTCGACGTGCCGCTCACCGTGCTCTACGGGGCGGACGACGACCTGCTCGGCGGGGCCGACGTCGACGGCTGGCGCGAGGAGACCACGGGGCCGAGCGCCTTCCACGAGATCGCAGGTGCCGATCATCTCTTCGGCGGCGCCGCGTGGTTGGAGCTCGCCAAGGCGGTCCGCACCGCCCTGACGTAGGCGTCCGGGTCTCGCGGCCGACCTAGCCATCGCCGAGGGAGGCCGCGAGCTGCGCGACGGTCGGGCGCGAGAAGACATCGACGACCTTGACGCCCGGCCAGCGCCGACGCAGGACCCGGACCACCTCGACGACCATGGCGGAGGTCGCGCCCAGGTCGAAGAAGCCCTCTTCCGGGTCGACGGCGTCCAGGCCGAGCGCCTCGGCCCATACCGCCGCGACCACGTCGACGGGGTCGCCGTCCAGGTCGGCCACGGCCTCGGGAGCGCTTGTCGGCTCAGGCATCCATGGCCTCCCGCACCGTCGTGCCGACCAGCCGCAGGTGGTCCAGGTCGCCGGGGTCGAGAACGGTGACGATCATGCCGTCGACCCCGGCCTCGCGGTACTCCGCGACCTGGCGCCGCACGTCGTCGCGGGTGCCGCAGAGGGCGAAGCCGCGGACGGCGCTCGGCGCCCGGCCCAGGAGCGTCCCGAGCCGTTCCAGGGACTCCTGGACCTCCGCCTCGGACTCGCTGATGATCGCGTGGCCCAGCCACGTCCTGGTGATCTCGCCGGAGTCGCGGCCCACGGTGGCGCAGGCCTTCTCCAGTACGTCGATCTTGTGGCGCACGGTGGCGGGGGCGCCGAAGAAGTTGCAGGCGTCCCCGTACCGGGCCACGGTCGGGATCAGCACGCGTTCGCCGCCGCCGCCGATGAGGATCGGCGGTCCTTCGAAGTTGATCGGCCCCGGCACGTTGAGCGGCTCGTCGATGCGGTGGTACGCGCCGGAGAACCGCGGTGCCTGCTCGGTGAACATCGCCCGGCAGACCTGCACCGCTTCGGCCAGTGCCTTCAGGCGCTCGCCGGTGGTCTGGAAATCCAGGCCGTAGGCGTGGCACTCGTCCTCGTGCCAGCCCGCGCCGATGCCGAGGATCGCGCGCCCCTTGCTGATGACGTCGATGGTGGTCACCATCTTCGCCAGCAGCGCGGGGTTGCGGAACCCGTTGCAGGAGACGAGCACGCCGAGGCGTACGGACGAGGTGACGGCGGCCAGCGCCGCGAGCGTCGTGTACGCCTCCAGGATCGGCTCGTCCGGCTCGCCGACCGAGGCGATCTGGTGCACGTGGTCCATGGTCCACACGCTGTCGAAGCCGGAGGCCTCGGCGGTGTGCGCCATCTCGACGACGCGGTCGAAGAGTTGGTTGTCCATGGTCCCGGGGAAGGAGTAGCCGGCTATCTGCAGGCCGACCCGGGTGACGGGTGGGCGACTCATCCGGCGACTGCCTGCTGCGCGAGCGCCGCGGCGTCGGCGGGCGTGGCGACCTGGAGGATGTCGAGTTCGACGAGGCGGGCGCAGAGCGTGCGCACCGGCTCCTCGATGTCCGCGGCCGGCAGGTCCGACGCGGCGGCGAGGTCCGCGACGATCTCGGCGACGCTGCGGCGCCCGTCGATGAGCCGCCAGACCTTGCGGGCGTCGGCGTCGATGACGTAGCGGCCGATGAGCCTCTCGATCAGCAGGCCGCCCTCGTGGCGCGCGGTGAGCTCCACGACCTGGTCGGGTACGCGGGCGGTCACGTCGAGGCGGCGGATCAGGACGTCGTGGGTGTGGACGGTGGTCATGCGGTTTTCTCCGTTTCCAGGGCCTGCTCGATGAAGGTCGAGGTGGCCTCGATGGTGGGCGCGATGAAGGGCAGGTCGATCGGCAGGTCGAGTCCGAGCTCGTCGTTCAGGCGGGCTCCGATCTCCACCGCGTGCAGGGAGTCGCCGCCGAGTCCGTCCAGGAAGTGCGCGTCGTGGGCGATGCCTTCGACGCCGAGGACCTCGCGCCAGACCGTCTCGACGAACGCGGTGATGTTCGCCGTGTCGGCGCGGGTCGGCGCCTGCGGCGATGCGGCGGTCGCCTCCGGTCGCGCGGCCGGGCGTTCGAGCCAGAACCGGCGGCGGGTGAACGGGTAGGTCGGCAGGGGGACGCGGCCGCGCGGCTCGTCGGCGTGGTAGGCGGTCCAGTCGACGGCGACTCCCGCGCGCCAGGCCAGGGCCACGACGTCGGCCAGGTCGAAGTCCGGGCCGACGATGATCCTGCCCGCGCCCTCACGGGCGGGCCCGGCGTCGGTGTCGGTGTCGGCGGTGCAGGCGTCGAGGGCCGCTTCCAGGGCCGCGGGGTCGGCTCCGGCGGTCAGCCACCGCGCGGCGGGGCGCGCCCAGTTCGGGGCGTCCACGCGGGCGAAGGTCAGGCCGAGGCGGAGCAGGGCCCGGGCGACGCCGAGCGCGGCGAGCGCACCGGCGCGTTCCGGGGCGAGGCCGCGGAGTTCGGCGTGTCCGGTGAGTTCGGTGAGGGTGGCGCGCAGCAACGGCGTGGCGGCGAGGAGCCGTTCGCCCATCGCGGCGAGTTCGCCGGGGGTGCCGTGGAGGGCCAGGGACCACCGCGCGGTGGGCCGGTCGGCCTCGGCGGGGGCGCGCAGCCGCGCGACGGCGTCGGCGGGGTCGGTGACCACGGCCGCCCAGCGGCGGGCGAACCGGGCGCGCCCCACTCCGAGCGTGTACGCGACGTCGGCCAGGGCGGCGTCGTCGAGGTCGGCCGTCGAGGCGAGGCGGTCGGCGAGCCGGTGCCGCATCCGGTTCAGCTCGTCGTCGTCGCGGGCGGACAGGGCGAGGACGTGCCGCGGGCCCGCGGCGGGCGCGGCGGGTGCGGCGGGCGCCGCTTCGAGGACCACGTGCGCGTTGGAGCCGCCGAGGCCGAACGAGCTGACCCCGGCGACGCGGGGTCCCTCGCCGTCCCAGGGCCGGGTCTCGGAGGTGAGGACGAAGGGCGTCGCGTCGAGGTCGATCTCGGGGTTGGGCGTACGGAAGTGGAGCGTTCCCGGCACGGTGGCCCGCTCCACGGCGAGGGCCGCCTTGATGAGTCCCGCGACGCCCGCCGCCGCGTCGGTGTGCCCGATGTTGGGCTTGACCGCGCCGAGCGTGAGGGGCGTGCCGGCCGGGCGGCCGGGGGTCGCGAAGACACGCCTGAGCGCCTCGAATTCGACGGGGTCGCCGATCGCGGTGCCGGTGCCGTGGGCCTCGATGTAGCCCACCTGGTCGGGCTTGAGGTCCGCCCGGGCGAGCGCGGCCCGGATGACCGCTTCCTGGCCGTCGATGTTCGGGACGGTGAATCCCCCGCGTGACCCACCGTCGTTGTTGACCGCCCAGCCGCGGATGACCGCCCTGCGGTGATCGCGGCGGGCGCGCGCGTCGTCCTCGCGCCGCAGCACGACGACTCCGGCGCCCGAGCCGGGGATCGTGCCGGAGGCCTCGGCGTCGAAGGCCCGGCACCGCCCGTCGGCCGACAGGATGCCGCCGTCGGCGTACGTGTAGCCGTCGACGTCGGGCAGCAGCAGGCTCACGCCGCCCGCCAGGGCGATGTCGCAGTCGCCCGCGGCCAGCGCCGAGCAGGCGAGGGCCACCGCGCTGAGCGCCGTGGCGCAGCCGGTCTGCACGGTGATGGCGGGGCCGTTGAGGCCGAGTTTGAAGGCGAGCCGCGGGGCGAGGAAGTCCTTTTCGTTCGCCAGCGTGACGCGTACGTCGCCCGTGCGTCCCGCGGCGGCTTCCGTCGGGGCCACGTACTCACGGAAGTAGTGGTTCTCGCCGGACCCGACGAACACGCCGACGACAGCGTCGTGCGCTCCGGCGTAACCGGCGTCCTCCAGCGCCTCCGCCGCCACCTCAAGCAGGACGCGCTGCTGCGGGTCCATGATGACGGCTTCCGTCGGCTGGATGCGGAAGTGGTCGGCGTCGAACGACTCGATGCCGTCGACCTTCGCGACCGCCCGTATGAACTGGCCGTTGCGGGCGCCTTCGTTCGGGGCGTTCTCGTCCTGCGCGACGTTCTCGTCAGCGGCCTGCCGATTCGACGACTCGACGCCTTCGACGAGGTTCGTCCAGTACTGCTCGACGTTTTCCGCGCCTGCGAATCGGGCCGCCATACCGATCACCGCAATTGGAGGTGCGTAAGGTGGCTTTTGCTGCATCTGTACGGCTCCTGGGATCAACGTGGCTTCGCGGCGAATCATTCGGCGGCGGCGCTCAGCGCGGCACGCGAAGAAGACATCGGCGCGTGAAACTACCAGAGAGTTGTCACTGACATCAATCATTTTGATCACTCCGCATTGTGGCAAGTAGCTCGGAACCAAAGGTTCCTGATTAGCGCGGCGCATACGGCAATCCGATTCCGCAGCCAACTCCGCACCTTTGACGCGCAGTTGCCTCACCGGCACGCCGTTCGCGGGCCGTTGATGGCTAACCGAGACGCGTCTGATCCGCGAAACAAGACAGGCCCTACGGATATGCCGGATAAAACAGTCAGTCGAGACGCATCGCCAATGCGCTCGCGGCGTGAATTGTCCCGTTCGGGCGTCTCCTCATACCCGCTCCAGTTCATGCCGGAGGTCATCGAGCTCGGAGCCGCCCGCCATTTGGCGGGTGAGTTCGTCGAGGGTGATCTCGGCACGGGCGTGGCTGCCCGCCATCGCGCCCCGCTTGAGGAGGACGAAGCGGTCGCCGACGAGGTAGGCGTGGTGCGGATTGTGGGTGATCAGGACCACGCCCAGACCCGCGTCACGGGCCGCGGCCACGTACTTCAGGACCACACCGGACTGCTTCACACCCAGCGCCGCCGTCGGCTCATCCAGAACCAGGACCTTCGCCCCGAAATACACCGCCCGGGCGATCGCCACACACTGCCGCTCACCCCCCGACAGCGTGCCGATGGGCTGGTCGACGTCCCGCAGGTCGATGCCCATACGCAGCAGCTCCGCATGGGTGGCCGCCCGCATCCGCTCCACGTCCAGGCGCTTGAGGGGACCCTTGCCCTTCGTCGGCTCGGAGCCGAGGAAGAAGTTCCGCCACACCGGCATCAGCGGCACGACCGCCAGATCCTGGTAGACCGTCGCGATCCCCCGGTCCAGCGCCTCGCGGGGGCTGCTCAGCCTGGTCTCCTCACCCTCGATCGAGAAGGTGCCCGCATCATGCTGGTGCAACCCCGCAATGATCTTGATGAGCGTGGACTTACCCGCACCGTTGTCGCCCAGCACGCAGGAGATCTCCCCCGCATGCACCTCAAGCGAGACCCCTTCCAGAGCCCGGATATTGCCGTAGTACTTGCTGACACCCTGCAGTTCGACCAGCGGCGCACGGTCCGCGGGGATGGCTTCGGTCGTCATGCCGTCGCCTCCGCACGCTTGCGGACCCACGCGTTCAGCAGGGTCGCCAGGAGCAGCATCGCTCCCAGGAAGAACTTGAACCAGTCCGGGTTCCACTCCGCGTACACGATGCCCTTGCTGGTCATCCCGAAGATCAGCGCACCCACCGCGGCACCCACCGCCGAACCGTAACCACCCGTGATCAGACACCCCCCGATCACCGCCGCGATGATGTAGATCAGCTCATTGCCGACCCCCTCACCCGACTGCACCACGTCATAGTTGAACAGCAGATGCTGACCCGAGACCCACGCCCCGAACGCCACACCCATATACAGGCCGATCTTCGTCAAACCCACCGGCACACCCACCGCACGCGCCGCCTGCTCACCACCACCGACCGCGAAGATCCAGTTCCCCGCACGCGTCCGCAACAGCACCCACGTCGCCACCGCCACCATCACCAGCCACCACACAATGGTGATCTTGAAGTCGACACCACCCACCGTGACCGTCGAAGCGAACACATCCTTCGCCGAGGAGAAGCCCTCCATATCGGAGATCGACTTCGTCGACACCGTGCCACTGATCAGCTTCGTGAAGCCCAGGTTCATCCCCGTCAGCATCAAGAACGTGCCCAGCGTGATGATGAAACTCGGCGGATCGGTGCGGACCAGCATCACCCCGTTGAACACCCCGATCGCCAGCGTCACCAGCAACGAGACACCCACACCCACCCACACGTTCGCCGTCATCTGATAGCTGAACATCGACGACACCAACGCCGACGTCGTCACCATCACACCCGCCGACAGATCGAACTCACCACCGATCATCAACAGCGCCACCGGCACCGCCATGATCCCGATCGTCGACGCCGCATACAAAACCGTCGCCAGACTGCTCGTCTGCAGGAAACTGTCCGCGACGACCGCGAAGAACAAGAACACCGCCACGGCACCAACGACCGAACCCAGCTCAGGACGGCCCAGAAGCCTCTTCAGCGGCGAGGTCTTCAACAGGCGCTCGTCGGGGGCCTTCACGGGAGTGCCGGGGGCCGGTGCGGTCGTGGTCATCGGGTGCCGCGGGCGGTGTACTTCTCGAGCCGCGGCACGTCCTTCTCGGTGACGACCGCGGGTCCGGTCAGGACCGGCTTGCCGCCGCCGAGGACGTTCGCGTTCGTCTTGTACAGCCACAGCTCGTCGATGGCGAGGTAGCCCTGGAGGTAGGGCTGCTGGTCGACGGCGAAGCCGACCTCCTTCGCCTTGAGGCGCTTGACGACCTCGGCGTTCAGGTCGAACGTGTCGACCTCGGCCTCGCTGCCCGCGTCCTCCTTCGCCTTCACCGTCACCGCAGCGATCGGCGCGCCCAGGGTGACGACCGCGTCGATGTCCTTGGACGCCTGGAGCTTCGCGCTCACCGAGGACTGCGCGCCGGGTGCGTTGGTGCCCTCCACGTTGAGGTTTTCCACCGAGCCCTCGAAGGTCTTCTTCACGCCCGCGCAGCGCTGCTCCAGCGACACGTTGCCCTGCTCGTGGATGACGCACAGCGCCTTCTTCTTGCCCCGCTTGTTCAGCTCCTCACCCACCGCCTCGCCCGCCACGGACTCGTCCTGGCCGATGTGGCCGAGGGCGCCGAACTTCGTGGAGAACTCCGCCCCCGAGTTGATCGTCACCACTGGGATTCCCGCCTCTTCGGCCTTGCCCAGGACCGCCTTCATCGCCTCGGGCTTGGCGAGGGTGACGACGATCCCGTCGACCTTCTTGTCGATCGCGGTCTGGACGAGCTCCGCCTGGCCCTTGCCCTCCTTGTCGTTGGAGTACAGGAACTCGACGTTGTCCTTCTTCGCCGCCTGCTTCGCGCCGTTCTGGACGATGTCCCAGAAGGTGTCGCCCTCGCCGGAGTGCGTGACCATCGCGATCTTCATGCGGGGGGTGTTCACCCCCTTGCCGCTCCCGCCGCCGCTCCCGGAGGTGTCCTCGCTGTCCTTGCCGCCGGAGCCGCTGCACCCGGCCACGAGCGTGATCGCCGCCACGCAGGCCGTGATCCCGGCCGCGCCGCGGCTGTTGCCTCTGCGTGCTGTACGCACGGTCGTTCCCCGTTCCCTCAGGCCGCCCCGTCGCGATGGGGGCGGCTCGTGCACAGTGTCTGGTGGCCGGTGGTTCAGCGGTCGGCGACCGCGCTCACCGGTGTCTCGGCGTGGGCGCGCACGCGCTCCACGAAGTCGGCGAGCCGCGGCGCCTCGAACAGGGCGCGGGCGCCGACCACCGCGCCGAGCTCCTTGCGGGTGCGCCGGATGACGTTCGCGACCAGCAGGGAATGCCCGCCGAGGTCGAAGAAGTCGTCCTGCGGGCCGACTTCGGGGACGCCGAGCGCCTCGGCCCAGATGCCGGCCACGGCCGCTTGCAGGGAGTCGTCGCCGGTGGTGTCCCTCGGGACGGCGGCGCGGGCGGCCGCACGGGCCTGCTCCAGCAGGGACGCGCGGTCGACCTTGCCGTTGGGCGTCAGCGGCAGGGAGGCCACGGTCCGCAGCTCGTTGGGCACCATGTGGCCGGGCAGCCGGTCGGCCAGGAACGCCCGCAGCGCGTCCGCGCCCGGGCCGCCGGGGCGTACGGTCGCCCACGCGAGGAGCCGGGAGCCGACCGAGTCGCCGGTGTCGGTCGCGACGCAGGCGTCGACGACGTCCGGGTGCGCCTTGAGCGCCGCGCCGACCTCGCCCAGTTCGACGCGGTAGCCGCGGACCTTCACCTGCTCGTCGCGCCGCCCCACGTAGAACAGCCGCCCGTCGGCGTCGGCCCGCGCGAGGTCGCCGCTGAGGTAGGTCCTGCGGAGGTCGCCGGGGCCCCACTGCGCCACCTTGAAGGCGCGTGCGGTGGCCTCGTCGTCGCCGAAGTACCCGCGGGCGAGGCCGGGTCCGGACACCCAGATCTCGCCGACCTCGCCCACCGGGGCCGGTGCGCCGTCCTCGTTCCGCAGCGACACGTCCAGGTCCGGCAGCGGCACGCCGATGGGGCTTCCGGTGCCCGCGGCCGCGTCCCGCGCCGTGATGGGGCAGTACGTGACGTGGACCGTCGTCTCGGTGATGCCGTACATGTTCACCACGCGCGGCCGCTCGTCGCCCCGGCGGGCGAACCAGCCGCTCAGGGTGGCCGGGTCGAGGCGTTCGCCACCGAGGACGATCAGGCGCAGGCGGTCGAGCCCGGCGGGCCGCAGTTCGTCGGCGCCGGTCAGCGCCGCCAGGGCGGAGGGGGTCTGGCTCAGGACCGTGACGGCCTCGCGGTCGATCAGGCCGAGCAGTTCGTCGGGGGCGCGGGCCTCCTCGTCCTCGACGACGACCAGCCGACCGCCGAACAGCAGGGCGCCCCACATCTCCCACACGGAGAAGTCGAAGGCGTACGAGTGCAGCATCGTCCACACGTCGTCGGCGCCGATGTCGTAGAGCGCCGACGTCTCGGCCATCAGCCGCGTGACGTTGCGGTGCGTGACCTTCACGCCCTTGGGCGCGCCGGTCGAACCCGATGTGAACATCACATAGGCGAGGTCGTCGGGGTCAGCCTCGACGCTCGTCGCCGGAGCGTCCGGATCCGCGGCGTCGCCGATGAGCGCGAACGCCCCCGTGTGCCACTCCTTGGCGCGGACGGCGAGTTCGTCATCGGTGACGATCACGCCCGCACCGACCCGTTCGACCAGGCTCGCGAGGCGGGTGTCGGGGTACCGGGGGTCGAGCGGCACATAGGCGGCGCCCGCCATCAGCACGCCGAGGATCGCGGGGATCACCTGGCGGCGGGGGGCGAGCACCGGGACGAGGTCACCGGGGCGCACGCCCGCCGCGACCAGGCGCGCGGCGATCCGTCCGGCCAGGCCGTGCAGTTCCGCGTACGACATCGACGTGCCGCCCGCGGTCAGCGCGGTGGCCTGCGGACTCCCGGCGGCCTGAAGGGCGAACCACGCGTGCAGCGTGTCGGCCGCCGTGTCAGCCGATGTGTCGGCTCGCGCCGCGGACTTCGACGTTGGGCATTCCCTGCCGTTCACTTCCGGCACCACTTTCCCCCTGAGGATTTCATCTGACCCGACGTCGGATTGCCGAGGATAATAGACGCATCGCCTGGCGAACGGCGAGCAATTCACCGTCACTGACTTCGGGCATTTTCGTGTGCCTCATCGATCGCACGCACAGTCACCATCGCTGGAAATCGCGCCAGTGTGGGGGCTGTTCGCGCCGAGGCCGTCGAGATAGGGCCATGACCGGAGTCGAATCGGCGTGGCGCCGCAATTCAACTCCGCCCGGCGCACCGGAATTCTATACTCCTATTCCGCGCGTCACCATAACTCTGGACCGTAGCGCACAGCGCTCTACCTCCTTTCCTTGGATTCCGCTCAATTCGCCCGCGCGGCACATCGTGGCGTTCGGGCGGTGAGGTGGCGTTCGACCGCCTCGACGTACCGCGGCCGGTTCACGGGGTCGAAAAGCGCGAAGTGGCCGCCGGGCAGGACGTGCACCTCGCAGCCCGCGGCCGAGTGGGCGCCCCATCCCGCCAGGGCGTCCAGGTCGACCAGGCGGTCCTCGCGCCCGCACAGCACGGTGATGGGCGCGCCCACCCGGACGCCCCTGCTCCGCCGGGCGCTCTCCGCGCCGAGCCTGAGGTCCGCGCGCAGGTTGTCCAGGAGCGCCGTCTGGCGGCCCGTGCCGCTCAGGAGCGCGGGCGGCATGCCGCCGCCGCGTTCGAGCAGCCTGAGGACGTCCTCGTCGCTGGAGTCCTCGGTGAGCCAGCCGGTCGACTCGCGCGGCTGCTGCCCCGACGCGATCAGGCCCGCGCACCGCTCGCCGAGGGCGTGCGCGAGGTGGAGACCGAGCGTCGCGCCCAGGCTGTGGCCGAGCACCAGCGTGGGCACGTCGGGCCCGGGGATCGCCGTGAGGCTGCCGAGCACCTCGTCCAGGGTGGCGCCGGGGGGCTCCGCCCTGCGGCGCTCCCGGCCCGGGAGCGTGAGCCCCAGGATCTCCACGTCGCCGGGGAGTTCGCCCACGAGGCGCAGATAGCGGCCGGGTCCGCCGCCGGAGTGCGGCACGACGAGCAGCCGGGCGCGGGGCGCCGGGAGGGGCTCTCCCCGCGGCCGCAGCGGCGACCACCACGGTGCCTGGGTGGTCGGTCGAACACTCACGATGGGGCCTTCCTCGGTCAGACGGCTTGGCGGACGGGGCGGACAGGGCAGCGGTTGCGGCGGTCGCGGCGGCCTGGTCGCTCGCGGCGGGCGGGATCAGGTGAGCCAGGAGTCGGGCGCCGGGTTGCCGATCACCTTGATGGCGCCGGGCTCGTCCTCCTGGATGTGGCTGGCGCCCACCATGGCGAGGTCCCAGACGTCCGGCCGCACGTCGAGCGCGGCGAGGACACCGGCGAACTCCCGCCATGGCAGCGGCTCGCCGCGCTCCGCGCCCGCAAGCCAGGCACGGATGCGCCCCGCGGGCTCCGCGAGGTCGGGGCGCTCGGCGGCGCGCTCCCGCACGAGCTGGTCGAGGCGGTGGGCGGCGGCGTCGCGGTCGAGGCGGACGCCGCCGAACTCGCCGGAGTGCAGCACCCGGTCGAGGAGCTCCTCGTCGGCCGGGGACGGGACGCCCTCCGCCAGGCGGGCGAGCAGGCGGCGGCGCGGCGCGGGGTCCATAAGCAGGTTCAGCTCGCGGACCAGGTCGGCCGGTTCGTCGGCGCAGTGGATCATGCTGCACATCCGGTTGGGCCGCTTCAGCAGGCTGCGCAGGCTGTCGGCGGCCTGCTGCGAGATGTCGGCCTTGCCCTTGAGCGAGCTGAGGTGCACGGTCGCGGGGACGGCGTGGTCGCCGTGGCTGCGCAGGAGCAGCATGAGGGTGGGGCCCGCCTGGAGGACGACGTCGTTGACGGCGAGGCGGTCCAGGGTGGCCAAGGTGTGCTGGTGGCGCCAGAGTTCACGCCCCGTGTGGCGGTCGAAGCGGAACATCTCGGCGCCGACGACGGTGAACTTGTGGTCGGTCAGGAAGTCCAGGATGACTCCGAGCTTCCCGGTGGCCATGCCGTCGGGCTTGACCAGCAGCAGCGCGGAGCGGTGCAGGACGTGGCCCTGCTGCTCGCCGAAGGCCTCCTGGCACTCGCTCAGCCCTTCGCGGAAACAGGTGTCGAGCTCGTAGTGGTACGCCTTGACCGGCATACGCGTGAGGGTGCTCCAGTTGGTGGGGCCCATCTCGCCTCTCACTCTCTCGTTCATGGTGGTGCGGGCGTTCATGGTGGTGCGGGTCCGGCGTCAGCCGTTCAGCACGGCTGACAAGCGTGCGAAGTTGGCGTCCAGGTCGGTGGAGAGGCCGAACTCGACGACGGCCATGTCCGCGAGCAGCGCGCGCAGGTCGCTCTCCACCCGCTCCACGACGGCCGGGTCGTCCTTGCCCGCCGCGAAGTCCTCGCGGCACAGGTCGAGCACCGCGTCGGCCCCCAGCGGGCGGACCGTCTGGTGGTCCCGGGTCAGCACGAGCAGCGCCCGCGGCCGCACGGCGGGGCGCAGCCTGCTCGCGTAGCGGACGGGCCACTCGACGCGGCTCTTGTCGCGCGCGGGCACCGGCACGGCCCGCGCGTCGGCGAGCTCCGGCCTGCTCTTGATCAGCGCCGGGTCGAGGTAGGCGCAGCGGGGGTAGCCCCAGAACCGGCCCTCCGGGTCGTCGAGGTGGCGCATCATCGCGTCCTCACCGGCGAAGTCGGCGCCCTGGAACAGGCCCCACGCCGTGAAGGTCGACTTGCCGACACCGCTGGCCGCGGTGACCAGGGCCGCGCGCCCGTCGACGGACAGGGCGCCCGCGTGCAGCCCGTAGTGCCGCTCGGAGCGGAGCGTGAGGACGAGGAAGGCCTTCTCGACGAGCCAGCGGCCCCAGACGATCGGGTCGTGGAGGTCGGACCGGGCCAGCGTCACCCGTACCGTCCCGTGCGCGGGGTTGACCGTCGCGCGGGAGCTGCCGGTGTCGAGGACGACCTCGTCGGAGGTGTCCCAGTGCGGGGGGAAGTACGGCGGCGGCACGGGGTCGCGGTCGGTGCCGGTCAGCTCGACGGACAGGCGCACGGTGCGCGGCGTCCACGGCCGGGCCGTGTCGTCGGGCCGCAGGGGGGCGCCGAAGAGCCGGTCGACCACGGCCTCGGCCTCCGGGGGCGCAGCGCAGACGACCCGGTAGCCGTAGAACTCGTAACTGTCCTCACTCATCAGCTGTCCCTCCGGGCTCGGTCGGTGGCCTGGGCGCGCAGGGCGCGTCCGGCGTCGTCGTACTGCTCCAGGACCAGGCGGCGCAGCGCGGCCGGGGCCTCCGGGTGGCGCTCCAGCCAGCTCTCGGCCGCGTCGAGCGCGGGGCGGCCGCCCGCCGCCGGGTACAGGCCGAGCACGATCTGCTTGGCCATCTCGTGGCTGCGCGTCCGCCACACGTCGTGGACGGCCGCGAAGTACCGGTCCGTGTACGGCGCGAGCAGGGCCGGGTCGAGGGTCTCGGCGAAGCCCGCGATGACCGCCCGCTGGAGCTGGTTGGGCAGGTCGCCGCCGGTCACCACGGCCGTCCATGCGGCCGCCTTGGCGTCGGCGTCGGGGCGGGCGGCGCGGGCCGTCGCCGCGTGGCAGGCGCCCGTGGGGGTGGTGTCGCGGCGCTCCTCGGCCGCGATGCCGTCCTCGTCGATGCGCCCGGCGGCGGCCAGGCGCACCACGACCGCCCAGCGCACTTCGGCGTCCACCGCGAGGCCGGGCACCGATGCCGCCCCGTCGAGGAGCGCGGCCAGCAGGTCCAGGTGTGCGTCGGTGCGGGCCGCCGCCACGAAGGCCCGCAGCCAGGCGAGCTGGTGGTCGCCGCCGGGCGCGGCCGCGCGCAGCCGCTCCAGGGCGGCCCCGGCCCACAGCCCCATGAGGCTCGCGCGCTCGGCGGGGTCGGTGAAGTGGTGCAGGGCGTGCAGGACCTGGCGGTGCAGGGTCTCCACGACGCCGATGTCGCTCTCCGCGCCGACGGCGGAGAGCACCAGGCGCAGATAGTCCCGGGCGGCCAGTTCGCCGTCCCGCGTCATGTCCCAGGTCGCGGCCCAGCACAGGGCGCGGGGCAACGGCTCGGCGAAGGCGCCGAGGTGGTGCGTCAGGGCGCGCAGGGACGCGTCGTCGAAGCGGACCTTGGCATAGCTGAGGTCGTCGTCGTTCAGGAGCACCACGTCGGGGCGGTGGTGTCCCACCAGGTCGGGTACGTCCGTCACAGCGGCGGCGACGTCCAGTTCCGTGCGGTGGACGCGCCGCAGCTCCCCGCTCGCGGCGTCCAGCGCGTAGCAGCCGACCGCGACGCGGTGCGGGCGCAGGGTCGCCTCGCCGGGGACGCCGGGCGGCAGCGCCGGTGCCTCCTGGCGGATGCGGAAGGCGGTGATGACACCGTCCGCGTCGGTGTCCATCTCCGGCCGCAGCACGTTGATGCCCGCGGTCTCCAGCCACTGCTTCGACCAGGCGCCAAGATCGCGCCCCGAGGCCTTCTCCAGGGCCCGCAGCAGGTCATCGAGGTGCGTGTTGCCGTAGGCGTGGGCGGCGAAATAGGCGCGTACGCCCTCGAAGAAGGCGTCCGTGCCGACGTACGCGACGAGCTGCTTCAGGACGGAGGCGCCCTTGGCGTAGGTGATGCCGTCGAAGTTGACGAGGACGTCCTCGACGTCGCGGATCTCCGCCACGACGGGGTGGGTGGAGGGGAGCTGGTCCTGGCGGTACGCCTTGGCCTTCTGGTGGTTGGCGAACGTCGTCCAGGCGTCGGCCCACCGCGGGTCGGGCCCGAGCGCCTGGCAGGCGAACGAGCTGTAGGTGGCGAAGGACTCGTTCAGCCACAGGTCGCTCCACCACGCCATGGTGACGAGGTCGCCGAACCACATGTGGCTGAGCTCGTGGAGGATCGTCGCGGCGCGCTTGCGGTGGGCGGCCTCGGTGGCCCGGGAGCGGAAGACGTACTTCTCGTGGAAGGTGACGGCGGCCGCGTTCTCCATGGCCCCGGCGTTGAAGCCGGGGACGAAGATCTGGTCGTACTTCTCGAAGGGGTAGGGGTGACCGAACCGCTCCTCGAACCAGTCGAAGCCCTGGCGCGTCACGGCGAGGATCTCGTCGGGGTCGAGGTGCCCGGCCAGGCTCCGCCTGCAGTACAGGCCGAGCGGGATGACGCGGTCGCCGCGCCGGGCTTCAGCGCGCACGGCGTGGTAGGGCCCGGCCACCAGGGAGACGACGTAGGTGGAGAGCCGCGGCGTGCGGCCGAACGACCAGACGGCGCCGCCCTCTTGGCCCGTGGCCGCCTCGACGGTGGCGGCGGCCGTGTTGGAGACCACCGTCCAGTCGGCGGGCGCGCTCACGGTGAACCGGAATTCCGCCTTCAGGTCCGGTTGGTCGAAGCAGGCGAAGACCCGGCGGGCGTCGGCGACCTCGAACTGCGTGTACAGGTAGACGTGTCCGTCCTCCGGGTCGGTGAAGCGGTGCAGCCCCTCGCCGGTGTTCGTGTACGCGCAGTCCGCCACCACCCGCACCTCGTTGCGGCCCGCCACGAGGTGCGTCAGCTCGATCCGGGAGTCCCGGAAGACCTGCTCGGCGGCCAGGGCGCGGCCGTTGACCACGACGTCGCGCACCACGGGCGCCCGCAGGTCGAGGAAGACCGGCGCGTCCGGCTCCGCGCAGTCGAAGCGGATCTCCGTCACCGACCGGAAGGTGCCGGAGCCGGCGGCGGCGCGCAGGTCCAGCGTGATGTCGTACGTGTCCACCGTGACCGCGCGCGAGCGGTGTGCGGCCTCCTGGGCCGTCAGGTTCGTTCCGGGCATGGGTCAGGCGTCCTCGCCGGCGAGGAGCCGGGACCGCAGCCGCTGGACCGTGTCGTCCGTGAGCCCGACGCGGTCCTTGAGGTAGCCGTGCACGGAGCCGTAGCGGGCCTCCAGGTCGGCCAGGACCAGCTCCATGATCTTCGCGGGGGCGCGGCCGTAGCCCGGCCACTTCATGACCCGGTCGGGGTTGGCGGTGTGCCAGTCCGCGAGCAGCCGCTCGGTGGCCAGCTCCGTCAGGGCGAAGTCCGCGAGGACGTCCTCGCGGTCCACGCCGAGCAGGGTGAGGACGAACGCCCCGATCAGGCCGGTGCGGTCCTTGCCGGACGTGCAGTGGAAGACGACCGGGCCCGGGGCCGTCGCGATCTGCTCCAGGACCTGGCGGATCTCCCCCGCCCCGTCCTCGGTGACCTCGGCGAACCGGTCGGCGAGGTAGCGCCACGGGTCGAGGTCGGGGTCGATCTCCGCCTGGTCGTAGGGCCGGTGCTCGATGCTCAGGTTGGCGTAGTGGAACCGCTCGGCCTCCGGCACCCGGCCCTTGGCCTCGATCTCCCAGGGGTAGCGCAGGTCGATGACGGTCCGCACGCCGAGCGCCAGGAACCGCTCCCAGTCGGCGCCCTGCAGCTTGCCGAGCGAGTCGGCCCGGTACAGGGTCCGCCAGGCGACGGTCCTGCCGTCGTCCGAGCGGTATCCGCCCAGGTCGCGGAAGTTGTGCAGGCGCTCGAAAGCGACGTGCCGGTTCATCGGGTGTCTCCTTGTTCTCCGTGCGGCGCTCGTTGTTCTTCGTGCGGCGCTCGTTCGTCGGGCACCGCTCGTGCCGATGCCGCGAGTTCGCGGTTGCTCCAGGCCGGGCTTCCGGTCACTTCCTCGCCGAACCAGTCGGGCGGCTCGAAGCTCCTGGCCTCCTCGACGCTGGCGAACTCCACCTCGACCACGCGCAGCCCGGCCAGGGCCCCGTCGTACTCGTCCACGGTCGCCAGGTGGTGCTCCAGCGGGACGTTCCAGCGGTACTTGCTCAGGCAGTCGCCGCCCGCGAGCTCCCAGAGCTCCGCGAAGACCGCGTCGTCGATCGCGAACTCGACCTCCTGGCGCACCATGGCGCCGGAGGCGGCGTCGAAGGTCTTCACCGTCATGACGCGGGCGTCGCGCCGGGCCCTGACCCTGAACTCCACGGCGGCGTCCCGCGGCGAGAGATAGGCCTGGCGCAGCCGCTCCCCGGTCGCGCCCGGGGGCACCTGCCAGCCGTCCGCCACCTTGAACTTGCGCTCGATCTCCAGGCTCATCGCACCTCCACCCGCAGCCCGCGGTCGGTGGTCAGCCGCGCCCGGTCGAGCTTCCCCGAGGGGGCGAGCGGCATCTCCGAGACCATCACGATCCGGTTGGGCAGCATGTGCGCGGGCAGCCGCGCGCCGCACGCCTCGCGGAGCTCCGCCGTGAGCCCTTCGGTAGCCGTCCGGTCCTCGACGAGGGCCACATAGGCCACCAGGAGGGACTCGCCGCCGGCCGCCTCCTCGGCGATGGCCACCGCGTCGGCGACGGCGGGGTGCGCGCGCAGGACCGCCTCGACCTCGCCGAGTTCGACCCGGAAGCCGCGCAGGTTGATCTGCCGGTCGTTGCGGCCGAGGTAGGCGTAGGTGCCGTCGGGCAGCCGCCGGGCGACGTCGCCGGTGCGGTACCAGGTCCGCGTCTCGTCGTCGCCCGCCAGCTTGAGCCGGGGGAAGCGCTCCGCCGTCAGGTCGGGCCGCCCGAAGTAGCCGTCGGCGAGGCCCGGGCCCGCGATGTACACCTCGCCGGGCTCGCCGTCGGGCGCCGGCCAGGCCGTCCGGGGTCAGCACGGCCATCCGGTGGTGCGCGAGCGGCTCCCCGATCCAGGTGTCGGAGCCGTCGGACGCGACCCGGTCCTCGGTGAGCGGGCCGTACGAGACGTGCACGGTCGTCTCGGTGATCCCGTACATGTTGACCAGCGTCTCGGCGCCCGGCCGCAGGCCCATCCACCGGCGCACGGAGAGGGGGTCGAGCTGCTCGCCGCCGAAGACGACGTACCGCAGGGCGAGGGGGGCGGGGGCCCGTTCGTACGCCTTCGGCATGTACTTGAAGAAGCTCGGCACCGCGTTGAGCACCGTGACCCGCTCCCTGGCGAGGAGTTCGAGGAGGGCCGCGGGGCGGCGCGCGGTCTCCGGCGGCACGATCACGAGCCGCCCGCCGAACAGCAGGCTGCCCCAGATCTCCCAGACGGAGAAGTCGAAGCTGTAGCTGAAGTACTGCGTCCAGACGTCGTCGGGGCCGAACGTGAAGGGGCCGTCCGAGCAGGACCTGAACAGTTCGAGGACCGCGCTCTCGGGGACGGCGACGCCCTTGGGCCGCCCGGTCGAACCCGAGGTGTAGATGACGTAGGCCGGTGTGCCCGCCGGTCTCGGCAGGGGCGCGGCGGGCGCGGGCGCGGCGGCGTCCGCGCGCGTCACCCGGACGGAGCCGGCGGGCAGCGCGGCGTTGTCCCGGCCCGAGATCGTCACGCGCACGCCGCTGTCCCGGGCCATGAAGGCGAGCCGGTCCGCCGGGTACGACGGGTCCAGCGGGACGTAGCCGCAGCCGTGGCCGAGGACGGCGAGGATCGCCGCGACGACCTCCCAGCCCCGTTCGAGGCTGATGCCCACCAGGTCCCCGGGCCGTACGCCGTGCCGGGCGAGACCGGCGCGGTACTCCCGCGCGGCGCTCTCCAGGTCGCGGTAGGTGAGGTCGAGCGGTCCTTCCGTGACCGCCACGGCGTCCGGGCGCGAGGCGGCCTGCCCGGCGAACACCTCGTAGAGGGACGTGGCGTCCTTCAGCTCGTGCATGGTTCTCCTGGTCACTCGGTGGCCGACGGCGGCAGGGCGGTCAGGGCCGCGTGCAGCCGGTCGTAGCTCTCGTCCAGGTCGTCGGAGACCTGGAACTCCCAGATCGGCAGCCCCGCCAGGAGCGCCCGCAGGTCCGCCTCCACCGCAGCGAGGTCCTCGGCGCTCTTCGCGGTGGCGTAGTCCTCGCGGCAGCGGTCCAGGGCCTCGGTGAGGTCGAGTTCGCGCGGCGCGCCGCCCTCGCCCCTGACCAGGAAGACCAGGCAGGAGGGGCGGGCCCGCGGCAGCAGCCGGTCCGCAAGCGCCTCGGGGACGGTGACGCGGCACTTGGCGCCGTTCTCGATCGGCGCGGCGGTGGCGCCCTGGAGCGCTTCGCTGCGGGCGATCATCTCGGGGGTCAGGTACAGGGCGCGGGGGTAGCCCCACAGCGCGCCGCCGGGCTCGTCCATGTTCCTGGCCAGGATGTCCTCGCCGACCAGGCGTGCCCCGCGGTGCAGCGCCCAGTACGTGAACGTCGACTTGCCCACGCCCGCGGCGGCCGTCAGGACCGCGACGCGCCCCTCGGCCTCGATGGCCCCGGCGTGCAGCGGGTAGCTGCGCGGGGAGCGGCAGATGAGGTACAGGAAGAGCCGCTCCAGTATCCACCGGCCCCATACGGCGGAGCTGTCCAGGTCGGCCCGGGCCAGGGTGAGTTCGCCGGAGGCGGCCGCCGGGTCGAACACGCAGCGGGAGCTCGCCGTGTCGATCACGATGGGGTCGCCCGTCATGACGTCCAGGTTGTGCGGCGGGTTCACCGGTTCGGTGGCCGGGCCGTCCTGGACGGAGAAGCCGAGCCGCACGGTGCGGCTGTGGGCGTCGGTCAGGGCGTCGGCGGTGAGGGCGGGGCCGAAGAAGTCGCGCACCACGCCGCGCGCGGCGACGTCGTACGAGCACTCCACGCGGTAGCCGTAGGCCTCGTGCACGGAGCGCTGCCGCTCGGCGCCGAGCGTCGGGGCGGTGACCCGCATGGTGGTCGAGACGTCCTGGGCGGTGGGGACGAGGTGGAGGCGCTGGACGCCGCCCTCCGCGCCGTCGGCCGGGCCGGGCTCGTCGGCGGGTGCGCAGTCGGCGCACGGCCGCGGGCCGAACCCGGCGAACCGGTAGGCCACTTCCATGATCCGGTTGCGGTCGGTGGCGCGGAAGTCCGCGGTCAGGTGCACCCCGGCGCGGTGCGCCTGGGCGATGAGCCAGCGCAGGATCGTGGCGCCGGTGCCGAAGGAGACCCACCCGGCAGGAGGTGGCCAGGAGCTTGAGGCGCCAGTTCGTCTCGCCGCGCTCCAGGAGCAGCACGCCGATGGCGCCGTGGCTGCCGAAGCGGTCGGTCAGGCTCATGACGAGGACGTCGTGGTCGGGGTCGGCGAGCAGGGCCCGCAGGTCGGCGTCCGAGTAGTGCACGCCGGTGGCGTTCATCTGGCTCGTGCGCAGCGTCAGTTCCTCGACCCGGGCCAGGTCGTCGGCGCCCGCGTGCGCGATGACCAGGCGCAGGTCGAGGGAGGCGAGGAACTCCTCACTGGAGCCGACGTGCTCCTCCTCGGCCCGCTCGCGCCGGAACCCGGCCTGGTACATCGCGCGGCGGTTCGCCGCGTCCCCGGTGACGTGGGCGGGGCTGAACTCCGGGAGGCCGGTCAGCTCCGTGGCGCGCTCGGCCTCGTAGGTCCGCACGGCGGGCAGCTCGTGGGTCACCTCGGCGCGCTCGGTGGGCTGGTCGTCGATGAAGGCGACGACCGACTCGGCGAACTGCAGGCGGCTCGCGATGGCGCGCACGGAGTCCGACTTGCGGCCCCAGCCGATCTGGGGCAGGACGAAGTACTCGGCGAGGCCGAGCTTCTCCAGACGCTCCCAGGCGAGGTCGTGGTCGTTGCGGCTGGCGACGGACTGCAGGATGCCGCGCGCGTCCAGCTCGATGACGGTGCGCCGGATGTCCTCGGTCAGCTCGACGTCCTCGTCCTCGAGGAGCGTGCCCCGCCACAGGGTGTTGTCCAGGTCCCAGACCAGGCACTTCACCAGGGGCGCCGCGGCTGCGGATTGCGACATGATCAGATCTCCCAGAGTGTGGCGGCCCAGGCGGCGACCGGGCTGTTGTTCAGGACGAGCACGACGTCGCCCCGCCGCAGTCCGCCCTCGGCGAGCAGCTGGTGGAGGTTGAGCACGACGTCCATCGCGCCCAGGTGGCCGAGGTCCGCGAGGTGGCGGCGGCAGACGGGGTGGATGTCAAGGCCGAGCAGGCTCTCGTAGAAGTCGAAGGCGCCCGCCGTGACGTTCTGCATCAGGGTCGCGGCGACGTCCCGCCTGGCGATCCCGGCGTCGGCGAGGACCTCGTCGACCAGTCGGCTCAGGCGCTCCCTGCTGCGCATGGCCAGCTCGAACCGGTAGCGGTCCGGCGACTGGCACTCCTCGCGCCACTCGTACCAGGGCGCGGACTTGTAGTCGACGCGGAACAGGTCGTGGAAGGTGCCGTCGCTCTCCATCCGGTGGGCCCGGAGGACCGGGCGGCCGCCGCGCACCATGGTCATGGCGTACGCGCCGTCGCCGATCACGGTGACCGGGTGGCGCACCCGGTCGGCGCCCGTGGGGCGGCTGGCGTGGGCGATCACCGCGCTGTGGCGGCCCGGGTCCGCGACGAGCAGGTCGCGGGCCAGGGCCCAGGCGGCGCTCGACCCGGTGCAGCCGAGGCCGTCCACGGTGAAGGAGAAGGCCTTGGTGAGACCGGACTCGGCCTGCACCTGGCCGACGTCCGAGCCGAGCAGCACGTCCGGCGAGCGGGGGCTGACCAGGAGCAGCAGGTCCGGCTGGTCGGCGTCCGTGAGGCCGAGCCCGCGTACGGCCTGCGCCGCGAGGTCCGCGGTGGCGCGCCCGTCGAACACGCCGACGGTCTCCACCCCGGAGGTCCGGGCGAACTCGGCCTCCTCGTGGCCGAGCAGGCCCGTCTCGGGCAGGTCGGCCACCTTCGTTCGTTCGTCCGGCAGCAGGCAGTGGACGGCCCCCAGGCCGATCTCGTCGCCGTGTCCTTCGCGCGTCGTCATGCCCACACCGTCATCGCCTCGTCAGCCAGGAGCAGCTGGCTGATCTCGTTGCTTCCTTCGATGATTTCCATCAGCTTGGCGTCCCGGTACGCGCGGGCCACCACGTGCGAGGACGCCGCTCCCGCCGACGCGAGCACCTGTACGGCGCTGGCGGCGCCGCGCGCTGCGTGCCCGGCGGCCGTGTGCTTGGCGAGCACGGCCCGACGACGTGTGCCGCGGCAGCCCGGCGTCCCAGTCGGCGCTCGCGCGTTCACAGGCGTGGGTCGCGGCGCGCTCGCCCGCGTACAGCTCGGCGATGTGGCGCCGGACCAACTGGTGCTCCGCCAGGGGGCTGCCGAAGGTCTCCCGGCGGGCGCTGTGCCGTACGACCGCGCGCAGACAGGCCCGCGTCATGCCGACGCAGCCCCAGGCCACGGAGATCCTGCCGTGCGTGAGCGGCGACGTCACAAGCAGGGACACCGGCATCCCGGCGCCGCCGAGCAGGTGCCCGGCGGGCAGGCGCACGCCGTCGAGGCGCACCGTGGCGTGCCCGGCCGCGCGGCAGCCGAGCGGGTCGGGCACGCGCTCCACGCTGACTCCGGGGGCGTCCGCCGGGACCACGGCGATGGCGGCGCCGTCGCCGTACCGGCCGAAGACCACGAGCAGGGACGCGTAGTGGGCGCCCGTCACCCAGGTCTTCTCGCCCCGGATCACGATCGAGTCGCCCTCGCGGGTGATCTCCGTGGCCATCGCGGCCAGGTCGCTGCCGGCGCCCGGCTCGCTGAACGCCACGCCCGCGCTCTCGCCGGACGTGAGGCGCGGCAGGAAGTCGGCCTGCTGCTCCTCGGAGCCGAACCGCCGCACGGTCCAGGCGGCGATGCCCTGCGACGTCATGACGCTGCGCAGGGAGCTGCACGCCTCGCCGGTGGCGGCGAGCAGCTGCCCGTTGTCGGCGCTGCTCAGGCCGAGGCCGCCGAAGCTCTCGGGCACGTCGGCGCAGAGGACGCCCTTGGCGCCGAGTTCGCCGATCACCTCGCGCGGCAGGTCGGCACGGCGGTCCCACTCCTCGGCCCGCCCTTCGGCGAGGCCGGTGGCGAGCGCGGCCGCCTGCTCCAGGGCCTCGTTCACGAGCGGGCCCCGTCCCCTGGCTCGGCCCGCAGCCGCTCGATGAGCGCCACCATGGCCCGCACGCTGCGGAAGTAGTCCAACTGCAGGTCGTCGCCCTTGACCGCGAAGCCGTACGTCGTCTCGACGTGGACGACGAGGCTGAGGGCGACCAGCGAGGTGATCGCCCCGGAGGCGAACAGGTCGGTGTCGGGCTCGACCGGCACCTTCACGCGGCTCTCCAGGAAGGCGAGCAGCTCGGATTCGATCTCGGCGGTCGTCGGCTGGGCTGAGGAGGGGGCTGAAGAGGAGGCAGAAGAGGGGGTGGACACGGTGATCAGGGCCTCTCGGTCACGGTCGGGGTTTCCGAAGGAACGGCGGTGCTCTGGTGGGGGTGCGGACCCGTCGGGTCAGAGGGCGTACGCATAGAAGCCACGCCCCGTCTTGCGTCCAAAGTCCCCCGCGTCGACCTTGCTGAGCAGCAGGTCGCAGGGGGCGAACCCGGCGTCGCCGGTGCGCTCGTGCAGCACCCGGAGGCTGTCGACGACGTTGTCGAGGCCGATCAGGTCCGCGGTGGCGAGGGGGCCCGTCGCATGGCCGAGGCAGCCCTCGAACAGGGCGTCGACGTCGCCGTGGGAGGCGATGCCCTCCTCGACGATGCGCGCGGATTCGTTGATCATCCGCTGGAGGACCCGGTTGATCACGAAGCCCGGGCCGTCGCCCACCACGACCGCGTCGCGGTCGAGGGCCGTGAGCAGCGCCAGGGTCCGGCCGAGCGCGGCTTCGGAGGTGCGCGGTCCGCGGATCACCTCCACGGTGCGGATCAGGTACGGCGGGTTCATGAAGTGCGCCCCGAGGACGTCGGCGGGGCGTGCGGTGTGTCCGGCGAGCTCGTCGACCGGGATGCCGGAGGTGTTGGACACCACCGGCGTGCCGGGGGCGACGAGCGCGGACACCTGCTTGAGGACCTCGGCCTTCACCGACGGCAGTTCCACCACGGCCTCGATGACGGCCGTGGCGTCCTTCGCCTCGCCCAGGGAGGTGGTGGTCACGAACGCGGGAGGCGCCGTGTCGCGCGGCAGCTTGCCGAGGAACTGGCCCTGGCGGACCCGCTGGGGCACCTCCTCGGCGGCCCGCTCCAGGGCGGCGGCGTCCACGTCGACGAGAACCACCGGGATGCCGTGGCCGAGCGCGAGGGCGGAGATGCCCACGCCCATGACTCCCGCGCCCAGTACCGCGAGGAGTTCACCCTGCTGTCGTTCCGTCACGTCTTCCTCACACTTCTCGGTCGGGTTCGGGTGCGACGCGGCTCCCGAGGAGTTCCAGGAACGCCGCGTTCTTGGCGGCGAGGTGCCGCAGCCCGGCGCGCAGCGAAGGGCCGGTGGGCTCCGGGCGGTGGCCGCCCGCGGTCAGCCAGGGCCGCCATCCTTCGGCGTCCACCGCGTTGCCGCCGCTCTCGTGTCCGGCGAGGTCGTAGAGGGCCATGCTGCTCAGCACCTCGTTGTCCGAGGCGCGGGCCCGGTCGACGACGGCGGACAGCCAGTCGGCGCGGCTGAGCTGTTCGGTGGGCAGTCCGCTCTCGCCGAGCAGCGCGAAAAGGCGTCGCGCGCTGACCCCTTCGGGCGCCACCAGGTGGAAGGCCCGCCCCGCCGCGCCGGGCGTGAAGGCGAGGTCGACGACGGCCCGCGACACCAGGTCGATGGGGGCCATCGGCATCGGCCGGTCGTCCCGCGGGTGGGCGCCCGTGGCGATGCCGGCGGCCAGCATGCGCCACACCATGTCCTTGGTGTTGCAGGCGCCGGTGTCGGTGGCGCCGAGGATGAGTCCGGGCCGGAACACGCGGACCCGCAGTCCGTCGGCCTCCGCGCGTTCGAGGAGGCGTTCGCAGACCCACTTGCCGACGCCGTAGCCGCCCTGGGCCGGGTCGAGGGGCTGCTCCCTGGTCTCCAGGGTCCTGCCGTCGGCGCCGAGTGCGGGTCCTGTCGCCGCAAGGGATGAGACGAAGCTGAACTCCCGTACGCCGTGCTCCCGCGCCCAGCGCAGCAGGCCGAGGGTGGGCAGGACGTTGTCGTCGCGCAGTTCGCTGTAGGGCTCGGTGAACACGACGCGGGCGGCGCAGTGCAGCACGTGCCCGACGCGGCGGGCCAGTTCGCCGTCCCGGTAGGCGGCGCAGACCTTGTCGACCTCGCGCAGGTCGCCGGTCACCACCCGCACCCGCTCGGCGGGGGGTTCGGGAAGGCCGTAGGAGGCCGCGGCCGCCCGCAGGCGCCGGGCGCCCTCCGCCTCGTCGTCGGCCCGCACCAGGCAGTAGACGCGGTGCGGGGTGGCGGCGATGAGCTGGTGCAGGAGGAACGCGCCGAGGAATCCGGTGGCTCCGGTGAGGAACACGTCGCTGCCGGGCGCGGTCGTCGGCGACGCCGTTCCCAGCGGGAGCGTGAGGTCGGCGTCGACGAGGGCGCCCTCACCGTCGGCGATCTCCCCCTCGTCGGGCGTCGCGTCGGGCGTCGCGTCCTTGGCCCGCTGTCCGGCGCGCACGGTGGCCGCGAGCTTGCGCACGGTGGCCCGGCTGCCGCCGACGCGGTGCAGGTTGACCAGGACGCCGAGCCGGGCGTGGATCTCCAGGCCCATCCTGACCGACAGCAGTGACGTTCCGCCCAGCGCGCCGAACTCGTCGTCGAGGCCCATCGCCGGGGTGCCGAAGAGATCGGCCCAGATGGCGAGGAGCGCGTCTTCGACGTCGTCGGCGCCCGTCCGCGGTCCTGCGGCCGCCGGTGCCGCCGCGGGCGCGGACAAGGAGCGTACGTCGATCCGGTCGAGGGCCCAGTAGCGGCGCCGCTCGTAGGGGTAGGTGGGCAGGGCGAGCCGCCGTCCGGCGCCTCGCGCGAGGTGCGTCCAGGCGATGTCGGCGCCGTGCAGCCAGGCCGTGGTGAGGGCCTCGTCCAGGGCGTCGGGGTCCGGGACGCCGCCCGGGCCGAGCGCGAGCTGGTGGGCCCCGGCCGGGGCGGGGTCCGCGGACAGCCACAGGACGTGGCGGTCCGGCGGCGGATCGGCGGGCGCCTCGGCGACCACGTCGGCGCGGCCCCCGAACGCCTTCACCAGATGGTCCAGGAACGCCTTGGGGCGGTACGGGCCCGGCCCCCTGCGGCACGACCAGGAGGACCTCGCGCGGCGTGGCCCGCACGGTCCGCGCGTGCGGCGGGCGCGGCAGCCGCAGCGCGGCGGCGAGCCGGTCCGGGGCCGCGGTCACCACCCGGCGCTCGGTGAAGGAGCGGCGGCCGACCCGCAGCGTGTGGGCCACGTCGCCCGCCGGGTCCCCGGCGTCGACGCGGTCGGCCACCAGGCGGGACAGCGCGTCCAGTTCCGTGCGGGTGCGCGCCGAGAGGACGAGCCGCACCCGCTCGCCGGGCTCGGCCGCGGGCCGGGTGGGCGCGGGCGGCGGGGCGAGCACCACGGTGGCGTTGGTGCCGCCGAGGCCCATCGAGTTCACCAGGACGTGCCAGTCGTCGCGGTCGTCGACGGCGGCGGCTTCGGTCGGGACGCGGAACGGGCTGTCGGCGAGGACGCCCGGGTCGCGGGGGTGCTCGAAGGACGGGTGCGGCGGCAGGACGCCGGTGTGCGCGACCCGTACGGCCTTGATGAACCCGGCGATCCCGGCGGCCCAGCCCGCGTGGCCGATGTTGGCCTTCACCGAGCCGAGGGCGCAGCCGCCGGGGCTCGGCAGCGGTGTGCCCGCGGTCTCGGCGGCGACGCGGAAGCCCTCGGTGAGGCCGCGCAGTTCGAGGCTGTCGCCCATCTGGGTGCCGGAGCCGTGCGCCTCGACGTACCGGACGGTGTGCGGCGCCGTCTCGGCCACCGCGAGCGCCCCGGCGACGACTCCGGCGAGGCCGGTGGGGCTGGGCGCGGTGAAGCCGGAGCGCTGCGAGCCGTCGTTGCCGACGGCGCTGCCGCGCACCACGGCGAGCACGGGGTCTCCGTCGGCGAGCGCGTCGGTGAGGCGCCGGAGCACCACGGCGCCCGCTCCCGCGCCCGCGGCGGTGCCGGTGGACCGGGCGTCGAAGGGGCGGCAGTGCCCGTCGTCGGACATCACGCCGCCGGGCTGGTAGGTGTAGCCGACCAGCGGGTCGCTGACGGCCGCGCCGCCGACGACCGCGAGGTCGCACTCGCCGGACAGCAGGCTCAGGACGGCGTAGTGCACTCCGGTGAGGGAGGACGAGCACGCGGTCTGGACGCCGACCGAGGGGCCGCGCGTGCCGAGTTTGTAGGCGACGCGCGAGGCCAGGAAGTCGGGCGAGCCGCCGAGGGTGAGGTCCAGGTCGTCGACGGCGGCGGCGAGGCCGCCCTCGCGCAGCCTGGCCGCCTGCAGGGCCACGGTGTAGGGGCTCGGGCCGCCGCTGGCGAACACGCCGACCACGGGTCCCGTGCCCGCAGGTGAGGGCGCGTGCCCGGCGGACTCCAGCGCCTCCCAGCAGACTTCGAGGAAGAGCCGCTGGCTGGGGTCGACGCTCTCGGCCTCAGCCGGGGAGTAGCCGAAGAACTCGGCGGCGAACAGCTCCACGTCCGGCACGGTGGCGGCGACGCCCACGAAGGCGGGGTCGGCGAGCTCCGCGTCGGACAGGCCGGTGGCCCGCAGCCGCTCCTCGGACTGCGCCCGCGTGGAGACGACACCCGACGCCAGGTTGTTCCAGAAGGCCTCCGGGTCGGGGCCGTCGGGGAAGCGGCAGCCGATGCCGACGACCGCGATGTCCGTCGTACGGCTCATGCCCGGTCCTCCGCCACTGCGGAGCGGTTGCGGCCGAGCAGCTCGGCCCTGGCGCGGGCGCCGAGCCCGGCGTCGGCCGCGGCGTTGGACGTCCCGGCGAGGAGTCCGGCCTGGGCGCGGATGGTGGTGTGCTCGAAGAGGTCCTCCAGGGCGATCTCGCGGCCCGCGAGTTCCTCCAGGTGCTCTTCGAGCACCATGACGAGCAGCGAATGGCCGCCCGCGTCGAAGAAGTTGACGTCGGTGTCGTGGACCTCGGTGCCCAGCACCGTGCTCCAGATCCGTCGTATCTCCTCCATCGAGTCCGTCATGGCTGGTCTTCTCCAGTCTCCGGGCCCTGGCCCGGCCGGTCGGCGTGCGCGCGCTGGGGCGCTGGGGGCGAAGCGTCGAGGACCCGGGAGTCCGGACGTGTGGCCAGCAGTTCGGCGGCCCGCGCGAGGGCGCTCAGCAGGGCGTCCACGGTGGGGCGGTCGAACAGAGCCGTCGCATAGGCCAGTTCGAGCTCGATGCGGTCGTCGGCGTCCCGCAGCATCAGCTCCAGTTCGTACTTGATGCGCAGTCCGGGCGGCGGCAGCTGCCGGGCCCGCACTCCAGGACCGAGGTCGGGCACGGCGGGCGGGTCCGACGCGGCGGTCACGAGGACCGGGGTGACGGGCGGGCGGCCGAGGCCGCGGCCGGGGTCGAGCCCGGCGACGAGCGCCTCGAAGGGGACGTCCGCGTACTGGTAGCTCGCCAGGCTCTCCTCCCGTACGGCGGTGAGGAGTCGGCTCCAGGTGGGGTCGTCCCTCAGGTCGACCCGCAGCACCAGCGTCCTGATCAGGACGGCCACGGCGGCGGTGCCCGCGGCGCCCTCGCGCCCGGCCCAGGGGAAGGCGAAGAGGAAGTCGCGCTGGCGGCCGGTCCGCGCGAGCGCGGCGGCCAGCAGGGCGGACGCCGCCATCGAGGTGGTGGCCCCGGCGCCCGCGAGGACCGTGCGCAGCCGGGCGCTCGTGGCCGCGGAGAGCCGCACGGTGGCGCTGTCCGCGGCGGTGTCCTGCACGGAGGGGCGCTCGCGGTCGCGGGGCAGCGCGATGTCGGTGGGCGCTCCGCGCAGCCGCGCGAGGAGCTCCTCGGCGCGTGCGGCGGCGTCGGGCGCGGCCCCGTCGTGGGGCAGTTCGCCGGGGTGGACGGCGGCGGGCAGTTCGGTCCTGGCACCGGCCGTCACCGCCCGGTAGGCCTCGCCGAGCTGGCGCAGCAGGAGCTGTTGGGCCCAGCCGTCGGTGACGATGTGGTGGCAGACCAGGACAAGCACCGTGCGGTCGCCGAGCGCGGCGACCTCCGCCCGGGCCGGCGCCTCGCCGGACAGGTCGAACGGCGTCCAGCACAGCTGCCTCAGGTGCTCCGCGAACCGCTCGTCGCCCTGCTCGGTCCAGTCGCTCTCGCGGACCTCGGGGGCGGTGCCGTCGGTCGTGTAGAAGACCTGCCTGCTGTCGCGGTCGAGGGTGAACCGGGAGCGCAGCGCCGGGTGGTGGCCGAGGACGTGGGTCAGGGCCCGCGCGAGGGCGTGACGGTCGAGGCGGCCGGTGAACTCCACGACGGTGGGGGCCAGATAGGCGGTGCGCTGGCTGGCGATCCTGTCCAGGAAGAGCATGCGCTGCTGGATCGGGGTCGCCGGGTACCGGCCGTCCCGCGGTGCGGGCGCCGTCTCGCGCCGGGGCCCGGCCGGTGCCGACGCGCGCAGCCGGGCGAGGCCGTCGACCGTCGGCCGCGCGAGGAAGGCGCCGAGGGCGGGCGCGCCGCCCTCCTCGCGCTCGATGGCGGCGAGCATGCGCACGGCGAGCAGCGAGTGTCCGCCGAGGGCGAAGAAGTTGTCGTCGGGGGCGAGCGCGCCCGCCCGGAGCGCCTGTGTGTCGCGGCCGAGGCGGCCGTCGGCGGCCAGGGCGGCGAGGAACCGTTCGCTCGCCCAGCGCTGGGCCGGGTCGAGGTCGGCCGCCCGGCGCTCGGCCCGGGGCAGGGGCACGTCCCGCAGCGCCCGCAGCGCCCGGAAGTCGATCTTGTCGTTGGGCGTCATGGGCAGCGCGTCCACGACGTGCACCGCGCCGGGCAGGACGGCCGCGGGCAACCAGCTCAGCAGCGGCTCCACCAGCTCGTCGTGGGTCGGCGGCGCACCGGGGTCGGCGAGCACGACGTACGCGAGCAGGCGCTCGGGGCCGTCCTCGTCGACGGTGACGGCGGCGGAGAGCACCGCGTCGTGCTGCTCCTCCAACAGCGCGGCGACCTCGGCGGGTTCGACGCGGTTGCCGAGGATCTTGACCTGGTCGTCGGCGCGGCCGAGGTACTCGATGAGGCCGTCGGCGCGGACCACGACGCGGTCCCCCGTTCCGGTACATCCGGGCGTCCGGCTCGTCGGCCGGGGCGAACGGGTCCGCGCGGAACGCCTCGGCGGTCAGGTCGGGGCGGCCGAGGTAGCCCTCGGACACACCGGCCCCCGCGAGGTAGAGCTCGCCGGGCACGCCGGGCGGCAGCTCCTCCCCGGCGGGCCCGAGCACATAGGCCCGGGTGTTCCACACGGGGGCGCCGATCGGCGGCGCCTGCGGGTCGTCGGGGTCGACGGGCGCCGACAGGCTGGTGCAGGAGACCTCGGTGGGTCCGTAGACATTGCGCAGGGACACCCGCCAGCGCCGTGCGCACTCCGCGGCGAGCGCGCGGGTGAGCCGCTCGCCGCCGAGGTGGATGAGCCGCAGCGAGGATTCGGCGGCCGCGGCTGCCCCGGCGGCGGCGACGTCCGCGGTCTCCTCGGCGTCCAGAGCCGCGCGCAGCAGGCCCGGCGTCATGGACACCACCGTGCTGGTGCGCAGCAGCCGCAGCAGGGCCCGGCCGTCCTTGCGCTCCACGTCGTCGGCGTAGATCAGTTCCGCGCCCGCTGCCAGCGCGCGGAAGGTCTCGAACGTGGCCGGGTCGAAGGAGGTGCCCACCACGCACAGCAGCCGGTCGTCAGGACCGAGGCGGGCGTCATCGGCCCACCACAGCACGGTGTTGGCGAGGCCCCGGTGCGGCACGGGGACGCTCTTGGGCCGCCCCGTGGTGCCCGAGGTGTGGATGACCACGGCGGTGTCGTGACCGGCGAGCGCGGGGGTCCTTCGTTCGCCCTGGGGGCCGCGCCGGAGCGCCGTCAGGTCGAGGACGCGCACGTCGGCGGCGACCTGCCGCAGGGCCTCGGCCCCGGCCTCGTCGGCGAGGACCACCCGGGCGTCGAGGTCGGCGAGGACGTACTCCAGGCGCTCGACGGGGGTGTCCAGGTTCAGCGGGACGTAGGCGCCGCCCGCGCGCAGCGTGCCGAGCCAGCCCGCCACCAGGGCGGGGCCGCGCGCGGCCAGCACGGGCACGATGCCGCCGATGCCACCGGCGCCTTCGGCGGTGAGGCGCGCGGCCACGGACCAGGACCAGTCGTCGAGTTCGCCCCGGCTGACCCGGGTGTCGCCCACGCGGACGGCGGTGGCTTCGGGGGCGTCGGCGAGCCGCGCGGCGATCACGTCGAGCAGGGTGCGGTCGGCAGGCGGTTCGTTTCTGCTGAGGTCCCTGCGGGGTCCGGCGAGGACGCCGGGGACGGCGGTGCCCGGGGCCCGGCTGGACAGCGGCAGGGCGGCGAGCGCGGTGTCCGGGGCTCGTACGGCGGCCGCGAGGAGCGCCAGGTAGGCGTCGCGGAAGCGCTCGGCCGTCTCCCGCGAGCACAGCGCGCTGTCGTACTCGACGGTGGCGACGGGCCCTTCGGCGCGGTCCTCGATCAGGAACAGCAGGTCGTACCGGGCGGTGCCGGTGGGCAGGAGTTCGGGCTGCCGCCACCGGGGGCGGTCCGAGGCGCGGGGCGCTGGCATGTTCTTGGAGCCCGAAGGCGACCTCGACCAGGGGGCCGCGCCCGGCGCCCCGCTTGGCCATGGTGAAGGCGGTGAGCCGGTCGAAGGGGATGTCCTGGTGGGCAAGGGACCGGAAGGACTCCGTGCGCGACCGCAGGCACAGCTCCTCGAACGTGAGGTCCGGCGCGGGACGGCAGCGCAGGGGCACGGCGTTGACGAAGCAGCCGACCACGCTCTCCAGGGCGGGCTTCGGCCGGTTCGCCATGACGGTGCCGACGACGAAGTCCTCCGCGCCCGACCAGCGGCGCAACACCTCCTGGAAGGCGGCGAAGAGCACGACGAAGGGCGTGGCCCGCAGCCGGGCGGCCAGCAGCCCGGTGTCCCGCCAGAGGTCCGCGGGCACGGGGAACGCCAGGTGGCCGCCCGCGCGGACGTCGGCGCGCGGGCCGCCGCCGGGGAACAGCGGCGAGTCGGCGGCCTCGGCGAGATCGTCGGCCCGCCGGGCGGCCCGGCCCTCCACGTCGCGCTGCTGCCAGGACTCGTGTTCCCAGGCGGCGAAGTCGGCGTACTGGGCCGCCGGTTCGCGGGCCGGGGCGTCGGCGCCGGTCAGGGCGGCGTCGTACGCCTCGCGCAGGTCGTCGAAGAGCGTCGCCAGGGACCAGCCGTCGATGGCGATGTGATGCGCCGTCAGCAGCAGGGTGTCGCCCTCGGGCGCCCCCTGCCACAGGTGGCACCGCAGCGGGGGCCCGCTCTCCAGGTCGAAGGGGGCCCGGGCGGCCGCCGCGAGTTCCTCCGGGCCCGGCCGGGTGTCCCGTCGGCTCACCGTGACGTCGAGGGGCCGGGGCGGGCCCACGCGCTGCACGGGACGGCCGTCCCGCGACGCGTACGTGGTGCGCAGCGTCTCGTGGCGGTCCACCAGGAACCCCAGGGCGCGGCGCAGGGCGGGCAGGTCCGCCGCCTCGTTCCAGCGCAGCAGCAGCGGTACGTGGTACGCGGCCGTGCCGGGGTGTGCCTGCTCGATGAACCAGAGGCTCTGCTGCGCCGTGGAAAGGGGCGCCTCGGCCGCGGCGCGCCGCGGCGGGGCCGGTGTCGTGTGCTCACTCATCTTCGTCGCCGCCCCTCAGCCGTGGCCGGACATCGAGTGCCGCACCGCGTCGATCAGTGCGGCGAGGTCGTCGGACAGCAGGACGTCCGCGGGGCCGATCTCGGCCGCGGCGGCTTCGCTGATGCGGGACGAGAGCTGGATCGCGAGGATGGAGTTGCCGCCGGACGCGATGAAGTTGTCGTCGGCGCGGGCGTCGGGCACGTCGAGGACCTCGCACCACAGGCGCAGCACGTCGCGGGGCAGCGGGTCCGTCCCGGGGAGTTCGCCGTCGGCGGGCACCGGCGGCGTTCCGGCCCCAGTGTCGGTGTCGGTGGTGTCGGTGTCGGCCGCGAGCAGGGCGGCGCGGTCCACCTTGCCGGTGGGGCCGAGCGGCAGCTCGTCCAGGACGCTCCACCGGGCCGGGAGCATGTAGTCGGGCAGCACCTGGGCCAGGGCGGAGCGCAACCGCCCTGGGACCGCGTCCCGTTCGGCGGCGTCGCGGCCCGAGGGCACCAGGAAGCCGACGAGCGCGGCCGAGGCCCCTTCCCCGGACTTCTCCACCACGGCGGTGTCCACGAGCCCGGTCGCCACGGCCGCCCGCTCGATCTCCTCCAGCTCGACGCGGAAGCCCCGCACCTTCACTTGCCGGTCGAGCCGCCCGAAGATCTCAAGGCGGCCTTCCGGTCCGGTCCTGACGACGTCGCCCGTGCGGTAGAGCGTGCCGAGCTCCGCGGCGCCGGGGACGGTGACGAACCGTTCGGCGGTGAGGTCGGGGCGGCCCTGGTAGCCGAGCGCGACGCCCGGTCCGCCGACGCACAGTTCGCCGCGCTCCCCGTCGGCGACGGGGAGCAGGTCGGGTCCGAGCACATGGAGCGCGGTGTGCTGGATGGCGTGGCCGATCGGTACCCGGTCGACCGCGTCGAGGCGTTCGGGCGTGAGGTCGTAGTACGTGGCGAAGGTGGTCGCCTCCGTCGGTCCGTACACGTTGACCAGGCGGTTCGGGGGCCCGGCCGCGAGCACGCGCCGCGCGGCCTCGGGGTTGAGGGCCTCGCCGCCCACGAGCAGCGTGTCCAGGACGCCCAGGGCGCCGGGGCGCTCGTGGGCGATCATGTGGAACAGGGCCGTGGTCAGGAACAGCGCGTCGACCCGCTCGGCGCGCAGCAGGTCGAGCCAGGCGTCGAGGCCGACGGCGGCCACGGGCGGCAGGGTCACGACGGTGCCGCGGGCGGACAGGGTGGCCCAGATCTCGAACGTGGTGGCGTCGAAGGCAGGGTTGGCGGCGTTGCCCACGCGGGTGCCGGGCTCGACGGCGCAGTACAGGGGGTCATCGACGAGTCGGCGCACCGCCCGGTGGGGCACCACGACGGCCTTGGGCAGGCCGCTGGTGCCCGAGGTGAAGTTCACGTACAGCGCGTCGTCGGCGCCGCTCGGGTGGCTCGCGGCCCAGGGGGTCGCCCGTCCACTCGCGGGCCACCTCGACCACCGGCAGGTCCGGGGCGAGCGCCTGGGCGCGGGCTGTGTCGCCGGGGGCGCCGATGAGGGCGCGCGCGCCGGTGTCGGCGAGCTGGGCGGCGGAGCGCCGCCGCGGTGCGCCGTTGTCCAGCGGCACGTAGTGGGCTCCCGTACGGGCCACGGCGAGCAGGGCCACCACGAGGTCCGCGCCGCGGTCCAGGGCGATGCCGCACGCGTCGCCGGGGCCTACGCCCGCGGCGGTCAGCCGCTCGGCGACACTGCCGGCGAGGTGCCACAGGTCGCGGTAGGTGAGCTCGCGTCCGGTGGTGGCCTCGCGCACGGCGAGCGCGTCGGGGTGGTCCTTGGCGTGCTGTCCGATGGGATGGTGCACTCCGGCCACGTGCTCAGCCCAGGAGTGCGCGTTCGTGTGGGTGTCCATGACGAATGACGTCTCTTTGAGAGGTCGGATACGGGCGAAGGTCCGGTGCGCGGGCCGCGTCAGCGTGCCGCTTCGGCCTGCTTCCAGAAGGTGCGCAGCCAGCAGAGGACGTTGCGCAGGGCGTGGTGGTTCGCGCCCGGCTTCATCGCCCCGCCCTGGAAGAACCGCTGGCCCTCGATCGCGGGGCCGAGCACGGAGATCCGGTCGTCGACGGAGCCGTCCGGGCGGATCACCCGGAAGTCGTCGGTGAGGTCGAGGCCGCCCGGCGTGAAGTCCTCGCCGCCGCTGGTGTGCGGGTTGCGCCAGACGCGGACGAGGCCGCGGCGCAGCAGGTTCGGGTAGAGCGGCGCGATGTCGGCCGCGGCGTCGAAGGCGGGGACGCGGGCGTCGACCAGGACGTCGACGGGACGGCGGGCGCCGGTGCGCGGGCCGGTGACGACGAGCGTGTCGCCGTCGGTGTCCACCCGGGCCCGCGGCCCCGCGGACACGTCGAGGATGCCGTGGGCGACGAGCGCCTGAATCCGCTCCATGACCTCGGGCACCGGGCCGTAGGCGAGGCGGTTGTGCTGGCGCAGCCAGCTGCCGAGGAAGGCGCGGTGCGCGTCGGCGTGCAGGCCGCCGTGGTTCACGGCGTGTACGACGACCGGGCGGAGGCCGCGCCAGACGCCGTCGGCCGCGGCCTTGGCGGGGTTGTCGAAGGTCCCCTGACGCGCCCAGAGGTGATCGGTCGTCATGAACTCGAGCATGGCCTTGCGGTACTGCTCGGGCGACGTCTGATCGCTCGGCGCGATCGGGTTCAGGGTGTCTTCCCAGGAGAACAGGTTCCCGGAGGGAAGCACGGCGTGCCGGGTCGGCGACTCAAGGCCCGAGATGACCGAGGCGACCTCGGCGGGGTCGGCGAGCGAGGCCTCCAGGCGCGCCCGGTCGCTCTCGGCGAACACCACGTCCGCGTAGCGCCGCAGCACGGCGTCGAACGACCAGGGCCGCTCTTCGGCACGGAGCGCGGCATACGCGGCACGGCCCAGGAACAGGGCCTCCAGGGCGTCGACGGCCTCCGCGGCGGCGCGCTCGACCGGCGCCGTCAGCGCACGGACGGATTCCTCACACGAAGCGGTCCCCGCGGCGCGTTCGAGGAAACCCCGCCGCGCTTCGGCCGAGACATCCGTGAGATGCCGCCCGAAGTCGGCGCCGAACAGGGTCTCGTAGTAGAGAAGCGACATCTCGGCGACAATGAGCGGCAAGAGATGGCGCTCATAATCGATTTGCCGCCTCACCTCAAGACCTACGTGAACCTGGTCACTGCCGAATTTCTCACGCAATCGGTCAACAGCCTCAACGGTAAGGAATATTCCTTTCCGCTTCTTTTTCGCCGTTCCGGGCCTACTCGTCTCATGAGGTCGAGCGAAAGCGAACATTCCGGATTCACTAAAGGGAACGATGGAACGCGGCTCTCGCCCGGAAGGAACGTAACGCAGTTCACCGTCCGCGGTACGCCGGAATCGTCCGCCTCGCCCCTCGGTGAGATGAAGAATGACATCGATCCCGGTGAGCATCGTTCCTGCGCATCCGACCACATGGCCGGGCCCCGCAATATCCGGAGCGAGCCGTTCCAACAGCGGATAGGCACTGGGCACGAATCGGGCAGTGGGGACGCGCGCGGCGGACTCGGCCCAGTCCCGGGTGCGCTCGGAGCGCGCCGGGTCGTTGAAGGAGTGGCCGGTCAGGAGGAGGACCTGGTCGACGGCCGTCCACACAGCGGCGCCGTCCGGCCCCTCGCCCTCGGGGGCACAGGTGAGGAGCAACGGTCCCTTTTCGCCCGGCTTTTCGGCAAGGTCCTCGATATCGGTGACCTCGCCGTGGTGCAGGGTCACCGTGACCGAGGGCACGGAGCGCAGCATTTCCACGTACGCGGAGAACTGCGCGCGCAGCGCGAGGCCGTGCAGATAGCGCTTCGGCCATCCGTCGGGGTTGATGTCGAAGCGGGGGTCCGCGGTCTCCTCGAACCGGCGGCGACACCAGTCGTACAGGCTGGGCCTGAGCTCGTCGGGAAGCAGCGGACCCGCACCCTCGACGCTCTCGTCGGCACCGAACGACACCTGTCCGGCCACGCGGTTGAGGAAGCTCGTGGGGGCCTGCGTATCGCTGTGCACCCCGCCCGCACCGAAGCGTCCGGTGCGGTCGAAGACGTGGATGTCCAGCTCGAGAGGGCCGTCATGGGCGGCGACGGTGGCCGCGAGCCGCTCCATCGCATAGGTGCAGTACGGACCGCCTCCGACGATCGCGAGGCGCATCAGAACCACGCCTTTCTACCCGCTGCTCCTCCAAGTTCCCCATGCGCACCGGATTCGGACATACCCATCGGTTTGGCAAGTTTTACTGCAGGCTGCACTGATCCTCTAACCCCCGTTACACAAGGACAGATATCGACGGCGGGCGCTGAACGCTCCCCCGCTTCGCGATAATCCTTGACATCACGCTCAACATGGCACTCGGCTACATGAATGGCCGGACGGAGCGACGACTGCGTAAACGTACACTCCGCCCGAGCGCATGGCACCCCTCCAGTGCTTCAAGAATGTCCAAAGGGGCGCCGCGATCGGTCGAGTGTAGCTCTTCGCATTCACCCTGACTACCCTTAGTTTTCATGCGCAAAGGGCCCCGAATCGGACGGAACCGCCTAGCTTCGAGCATCTGTGGCGGCTTGTCAGTTTCCCGGGATAGGCATCTGGGGACAATGACGAGTCGAACGGCTCCCTGAAGTGGAGCGGGACTTCTCAGAACAACGCGACGATTGCCTGCTAACCTTCCGCGTGCTTGTGTGGGCTATCTGCGAGTGGGATGTCGCGCTGGAGTACCGCGCCCCTTCTTTCGCCACAGCCGCCTGGCCGACCGCGCCGCTCTCGCTGACGGAACCAAGGACGGAGTCTCCCTGAATGACGGCCACCCACAGCACGGCAGAGGGACTGATCCGCCGCTACTACGCGTGCGTCGACCGTCAGGACCCCACCCTGTTCGACCTGTTCCACCCCTCGATCCGCTACAAGCGGCCGGGCTACCCGGTGATCGAGGGCATGGCCGAGTTCCGCGAGTTCTACGCGAGCCGCCGCGTCATCGCGGAGGGCCGGCACGTCGTCGAGGCGCTGTTCCACTCGGGGCGACGGGTGGCCGTCGAGGGGCGCTTCACCGGCACCCTCCGAGACGGCTCGCGCACCGACGTGCCCTACAGCGACTTCTTCGACCTGGTCGAGGAGGCGGGCAGCGTCCTGATCGCGTCGCGCCGCACGTACTTCGACGACATCCGTGTGTGAAGGACCGTCACCGCCGTCCCCCCGCGCGCCCTAGCCGAAAGACCGATGACCCATGGACCTGCACAGCCCCTACGCACACGGCGAACGCATCGAGCGCGTCATCGCCCACCACGCCGCGCGCACGCCCGAGGCGATCGCCCTCCGCCAGGGGGACCGCGTGCTCACCTACGCGCAACTGCGGCGGCGGGCCTTCACCATGGCCGAGGGACTCCGCGCCGCGGGAGTGCGGCACGGGGACCGCGTTCCCGTACGCATGGAACGCTCACCGGAGTTGGTGGTGGCGCTGCTGGCCGTCCTGGAGGCGGGGGCCGCCTACATCGCCGTCGACACCGCCTGGCCCGAGGCCCGCACCCACACGGTCATCCAGCGGGCCGGGGCGTCCCTGGTGGTGTCGGAGGACAACTTCGCGCGCCTCGCGGCCGGGGCGCCCGGTTCCCTGGCGCCGCCGCCCCTGGAAGACGGCACCGAAGCGGCGTGCGTCTTCTTCACCTCCGGCTCCACCGGGCAGCCCAAGGGCGTGATGTCACCCCACCGGGGCACCCTGCGCACCCTGGTCAACTGCCCCTCGATTCCCCTGGCCGCCGACAGCGTGTTCCTGCAGGCGGCGCCCCTGCCCTGGGACGGTCTCTCCCTTGAGCTGTGGGCCCCGCTCCTGAACGGCGGCTGCTGCGTCCTGCTCGACCGGGACCACCCGGCCCTGGACGCGGCCACGCTGCGCGAGGTGGTGCGGCGCGGCGTGAACAGCCTGTGGCTGACCAGCTCGCTGTTCAACGTGCTCACCGAGGAGGACGTCGAGGCCTTCCACGGCGTCCGGCTGCTGCTCGTCGGTGGCGAACGCGTCTCGCCGTCCCATGTCCGCCGGGTCCTCGCAACCTTCCCCGACCTGCACGTCGTGAACGGCTACGGGCCGGTGGAGAGCACCATCTTCACCACCACGCACGTCGTGCGCGCCCGGGACGTCGTCGAGACGTCCACCGAGATACCCATCGGCCGGCCGGTGCCCCGGACCGGCGTGACCCTGGTGGACTCCTCCGGCGGCCGCACGCAGCCCGGCGACATCGGGGAGATCGCCATCTCCGGCGACGGTCTCGCCCTGCGCTACCTCGCGGACCCCGAGGCCACGGCCGCCGCCTTCTTCGACCTGGACGGCGTCCGCCACTACCGCACGGGAGACCTGGCCGTCCTGGACGAGGACGGCGACTACCGCTACCGGGGCCGCGCCGACCGCGAGTTCAAGGTCCGCGGCGTGCGCATCGCCCCCGGCGAGGTCGAGAAGGCCCTGGAGCTGCACCCCGCCATCGCCAGCAGCTGTGTGCTGCGCGTCGAGACCACACCCGGGCGGCCCGAGCCCGCCTGCGCGTACACCACGCTCGACGGCGTGCCCCTCGATCCGCGGGAGCTGCGCGCCTTCGCGGCCCGCACGCTGCTCGACGCGATGGTGCCGACCCGGCTCCTGCACCTGCGGCAGCTGCCGTTGAGCGGCACGGGCAAGGCCGACCACGCGGCGGTGCGCGCCCTGTTCGAGCAGAGCGCCGCCGCACCCGTCACCGACACGTCCTCCGACGCCGTCGCCGACCCGCTGCTCGCCGAGGTCGGGCAGCTGCTCGGCCGCCCGGGGACCGTGCCGCACGAGGACCTCTTCCACGCCGGGCTCACCTCCCTGGACGCGGTGCGGCTCGCCTCCCGGATCAGCTCCCGCACCGGAGCCCACATCACGGCGGCCGACGTGTACCGCCAGCGCACCCTCGACAAGCTCCTCGCCCTGAGCGGCGACCGGGAGCGGTCGGCGGACACCGGCCCAGGACCACTGGACGCCGCCCCGGGGGACGGACCCGCGTCCCAGGCCCCGGTGTCACGGGCCCAGGAACGGTTCTGGCTGTCCGAAGAGTTCTCCCCCGGCGACGCCGACAACGCGGTCGTGCTCGCGTACGTCCTGACGGGCGACCTGGACACCGAGCGGTTCGAGGCGGCCCTGCTCCAGGTGGTCGCCCGCCACCCCGTCCTGCGGACCGTGTTCCCCTACGAGGGCACCGCGCCGGTCCAGCGCGTCCTGCCCGCGGACGCCGCCACCGTGGCCCTGGAACACACGACCGCCCCGGACCACGCCGGCCACGGCGATCCGCGCGCGCTCGCCGAGGAGGTCACCGCGGACTGGTGGGGCGAGCCCGTGCGCCTGGAGACGGAGCCTTCGCTGCGCCTGCGGCTGTGCCGCGTGGACGAGCGGACGCGTCTGTTCTGCGTGCGCGTGCACCATCTGGCCTTCGACGGCTGGTCGGAGACCCTGTTCATGGAGGACCTCGCCGCCGCCATGGCACCGGACGCCGCTGGGGCCGCCGCGCCGCCCCAGGTCACGTACGCCGCGTACAGCAGATGGGAGCGGGACCGGCTCGGCTCCTGGCTCGGGCACGATCTGCCGTACTGGAAGGAGGCGCTCCAGGACCCGCCCCGGCCCTTCCTGCCGCGCCCCACCGAGGCCGCGACGCAGGCCCGCCGCGCCGAATCCGTCCTGCGGGTGTCCGCCGGGACGGTCGCCCGGCTGACGCACGCGGCGGACGCGTTCGGCGGCCCCCCGGTGTCCGCGCTGCTCGCCGCGGTCGGCAGGGCCCTGTCCGTGGTGTTCGACGCCAAGGACCTGTGCCTGGGCACCGTGTCGACCGGACGCCACCGCCCCGACCTCGAGTCGGTCGTCGGCTGCTTCGTCAACTCCCTGCCGATTCCACTGACGGACGTGCCCGCGCTGGGGGCCACGGAGCTCCTGGCCACCTGCGCCCGGTCCGTCGCGTCGGGGTTCCAGCACGCCCGTACGCCGTTCGACGAGCTGGTGCGCGCCTTGGGGCCGCAGCGGGACCGGCACCCGTGGTTCCAGGTGTGGGTGATCCTGCAGCAGCAGCCGCCTCGGGTGCGCCTCGGCGCGGGGGTGAGCGCGGAGCCGGTGCGCGTCCGTCCGCCGCACACCGGCTTCGAGTTGATGGTCGAGGCGATCCCCCAGACCGACGGCGCCTGGGAGCTGGCGCTCAGCCGACGCGCGGACGGGATGTCCGAGGCCCAGGCCGAGCGGCTGCTCGACCGGCTCGCGGCTGCCCTGGAGGCGCTGTCCGCCGCCGCCTGACCCGCGCCCGCCCGCCCGGTTACAGGGTGAGGTCGACCACGACCGGAGCGTGGTCGGATGCGCCCTTGCCCTTGCGCTCCTCGCGGTCCACGTACGCGTCGGAGACGGCCTGGGAGAAGGGCGCGTTGCCGATAGACGAGGTCGATGCGCATGCCCTTGTTCTTGGGGAAGCCGAGCTCGCGGTAGTCCCAGTACGTGTACGGGTGGTCGTACTTCAGGGGGCGGGGCACGACGTCGGTCAGGCCCGTCTCGCGCAGGGCGGTGAGCGCGGCGCGCTCGGCGGGCGTGACGTGCGTGAGGCCCTCGAAGCGGGCGACGTCCCAGACGTCGTCGTCGGTCGGCGCGACGTTGTAGTCACCGAGGACCGCGAAGGGCAGCGTGCCGCCCGCGTCCTTGGCGACGGCCGCCTTCAGGGCCTCGAACCACTGGAGTTTGTAGGCGTAGTGCGCGTGGTCGACCTCGCGGCCGTTCGGCACGTACACCGACCAGGCGCGCAGGGGGCCGCAGGTGGCCGCGATGGCGCGGGGCTCCTGCGCGCCGTCGTAGTCGGGCCCGCCGGGCAGGCCCACGGTGACGTCCTCCAGGCCCACGCGGGAGAGCAGCGCCACGCCGTTCCACCTGCCGGTGGCGTTGACCGCCGACTCATAGCCCAGCTCGCGCAGGGCTTCGGCAGGGAACTGCTCCGCGGTGCACTTGGTCTCCTGGACGCACAGGACGTCCGTACCGCTCTTCTCCAGCCAGGCCAGGAGGCGGGGCAGACGGGCGGTGATCGAGTTCACGTTCCAGGTGGCGATGCGCATGCCGCCCAACCTACCCGCCGGGTGTGACAGTCGCCGGTCCGCTCCGCTCCGCTCCGGGGAGCGGACCGGACCGGGGGTCACAGGTCCGTCGACTCGCCCGGCGCGAGCCGGGTGTGGTCCGTGCCGCCGAGACGGCCGATGTGGGCGCCGTAGATGGGCAGCGCGAGATCCGTGAGCAGCGCGTCGTGGACGTCGTGGGCGCGCCGGGGCTTGACCTCGCGCACGTAGTCGATGACCTCGCCGATCTTGTTCCAGGGGGCCATCACGGGCACCAGGAGGGTGTCCACGGGGTGGTCGGGGACGGTGAGGGCGTCGCCGGGGTGGAAGAGGGGAGCCGTCGACCAGGTAGCCGACGTTCGTGACGCGCGGCAGGTCCGGGTGGATCACGGCGTGCAGTTCGCCGTGGACCTGCACGGAGAATCCGGCCGCCTCGAACGTGTCACCGTTCCCGACCCGGTGCACGCGCCCCGGGAAGGCCGCCGCGATCTGGTCGGCGACGGACGCCAGGGTCCAGATCTCGGCGGCCGGATTGGCCTCCAGGGCGGCGCGCAGGCACCCCTCGTCGAAGTGGTCCGGGTGCTCGTGCGTGACGAGGACGGCGTCGGCGCCGACGGCCGCGTCGGCCGCGCCGAACCCCCCGGGGTCGATGACGAGCGTCCGGCCCTCCTTCTCGAGGCGCACGCACGCGTGGGACTGCTTCGTGAGCTTGATACCAGTCGTCATGCGTCCCATCCTGCTCCCCCGGGGGCCGTGCGCTACTCCTGGGGTGTCGTCTCCTCCTGGATCACCTTCTGGGCGACCCGGAAGGCGCTGTTGGCCGCGGGCACGCCGCAGTAGACGGCCGCCTGGAGCAGCACCTCCTTGATGTCGGCCGGGGTGAGGCCGTTGCGCAGGGCGGCCTTCACATGGAAGGCGAGCTCCTCCAGGTGGCCGCCCGCGACGAGGGCGGTGAGCGTGACGCAGCTGCGGGTGCGGCGGTCGAGCCCCGGCCGGTTCCAGATCTCGCCCCAGGCGTAGCGCGTGACGAGGTCCTGGAAGTCCGACGAGAAGTCGTCGGCGCCCGCCAGGGCCCGGTCGACGTGCGCGTCGCCGAGCACCTCGCGGCGCACCTTCATGCCCATGGCGTACGCGTCGGGCCGCTCCTCGGCCGCCTCCGGCTGCTCCGCCGGCGCGATCTCGGCGGCGGGCGCGGCGGGCGGCGGGGCGAGGACGGGCTTGACGGGCGGCGCCGCGATCGCGTGCTGCCCGGTCGCGCTGATGTCGGGCGCGGCCTGCCAGGCGCTGCCGAAGTGGCGCACGAGCAGGTCGGTGACCGCGGCGGGCTGCTCCACCGCGGCGAGGTGGGAGGCGCCGGGCACGACGGCGAGGCGGGCATCGGGGATGCCCGCGACGAGGGTGCGGGCCTCGCCCTGTCCTGTCACCTGGTCCTCGGAGCCGACCAGGACGAGCGTGGGCACTCCTATGCTGGCGAGCTCGGCCCGGATGTCGAAGGAGGCGAGCGCCTCGCAGGCGGCGATGTAGCAGCCGGGGTCGGTGGTGCGCACCATCTGCACGGCCCAGTCGGTGATGGCGGGCTGGGCGGCCGCGAAGCCGGGCGTGAACCAGCGTTCGGGCGAGGTGCGGGCGATGGGGTCGAGTCCGTTGGTACGGACGATCACGCCGCGCTGGCGGAACTCGTCGGCGGTGCCGAACCGCGGCGAGGTCGCGATCAGCGCCAGCGAGGCGACGCGGTGGGGTTCGCGCAGGGCGAGCTCGGCGCCGATCGCGCCGCCGAGCGCGCAGCCCGCGTACCCGAAGCGCTGCACGCCGAGTTCGTCGAGCGTGGCGAGGACGCGGCGGGCGAGCTCGCCGACGGAGTCCACCGGGTGCGCGGGCGCGCCGCCGTGTCCGGGCATGTCGAAGCGGAGCACCCGCCAGTGCTTGCTCAGCTCGGGCACCTGCCGGTCCCACATGTGCCATGTGGTACCCAGTGAGGGGCCCAGGACCAGGACCGGAGCGTCTTCTGGCCCGTCAGAGCGGTATTGCAGGGTGTTCTTCGGCGTCTCACTCACCCGTCCGACCCTCTCATCAGTCACGAGATGTCACATCGCCGGGGTGAACCTAGCGGGTCTTGGCCCTCTCACGACGGCAGGTCCAGGCGCTGCTGGAACCCTGAGCCAAACATGCGTTCTCCAGCGTGTACTCATGACCGCGTCGACGGTGGGTCCTGCTGATGGGCGCCGCCTGCCAGCCCCTACGGGCAAGTTCTTGCTCGTAGGGCACGACTTCCAGGCTCCTTGGATAGCGCACCGAGTGTGGTGGCACGGACGAGTGGGCGGCGCACACGACCAGGAAACCTTCACGGTTCTCCCCCACCAGCAGCTTGAACACCACACGGTGAACAAGGTCCGCCCTACCATGATGGGAGACTTGGCCACAGCTCTAATAGGCCCCGGCTATAGCTACCGATCCACAACCAGCAGCCGGACTCCGAACCCACGTCAATCCCGCCTTGCATACCGCCGACCACGTCGCCGAACAGACCATGCTCGTCGCGCTCCACAGCCTCGTCCGACGGATCTGGCGGCAGAAGCCGATCCAAGGCCCCTTTCGGCACCTGCCGGCAGGAGTTGGTCACGGCTGACGAGGGCGGCCACTGACCTGCGACCAGCACCGACGCCACCAGCTCACGGTGTGCGGCGAACGGCAGTCATGGTGGTTGTGGCGGGAGGAAGGCACGAGACGGCCCCGGCACGCGGTGGTGCTGTGCCGGGGCCGTCGTGGTGCTGGGGTCAGATCCGGACCCGGCTCGCCGGGGCCATGCCAGCAGCGATCCGGCCGACTTCGATCCAGCCTTGGGCGTCGCCGCCGTTGTTGAGCCATGCCTTCATGGCGCCGTCGTCCTCAAGGACGAGGTAGTCGTCCTTGCCGTCGCCGTCGAAGTCGGCGAATCGTACGTTGTCGCGGGGAGCGACGCCCGCAGCGATCTGCCCGAGTTCCGTCCAGCCGCCGCGCTCGTCACCGCCGTTGTTGAGCCAAGCCTTGACCGATCCGTCGTCTTCCACGACCAGATAGTCCGTCTTGCCGTCACCGTCGATGTCGGCGAAGCGCACCTTCTCGGCCGGGGCCACGCCTGCGGCGACCCGGCCGATGGATTCCCAACCGCCGCGCACGTCACCGCCCTTGTTCAGCCACACACTGACTGCGCCGTCGTTCTCAAGGACGAGGTAGTCGGCCTTGCTGTCACCGTCGAAGTCAGCGAGACGTACCTTCTCGCCGGGGGCGATGCCCGTAGCGACTGTAGCGCCGCCATCTAGGACGAAGTTGCCTTTCCCTGTGCCCTTCCAGTACATCAGGCCGCCGTCCGGCATCACTTCCAGATGATCGGCCTTGCCGTCTCCGTCGAAGTCCTTGAAGTACGGTGTGTAGGGCGGCGGTCCGTCGGAGCCGCGATCACAGTCGGTACCCGTCCGCTCCGTCCAGCCGCCGCGTCCGTCGCCTCCCCTGTTGAACAGCATGCATTCGTCGTAGGCGCGGCCGCCCTTGGCTGCGAGATAGTCGACCTTCTTGTCTCCGTCGAAGTCGCCCAGCCATACGTACTTGCTGGGCAGGCCGACTCCTGTGGCGACCTGGCCGCGTTCGGTCCAGCCGCGACTGGCGGTATCGCCTCCGTTGTTGATCCAGGCGTCGATCGCGCCGTTGTCGTCGAGGACGAGGTAGTCGGCTTTGCCGTCGCCGTTGATGTCAGCGAAGCGCACCTTCCCGGCCGGCGCCACACCCGCGGCGACCTGACCCAGCTCTTCCCAGCCCCCTCCGCCCTTGGCATCAGTGCCCTTGTTCAACCACGCCTTGACCGCACCGTTGTCCTCCAGGACCAGGTAGTCGGCTTTGCCGTCACCATTGATGTCAGCAAAACGCACCTTCTCCGCCGGAGCCACACCCGCGGCGACCTGACCCAGCTCTTCCCAGCCCCCTCCGCCCTTGGCATCGGTCCCCTTGTTCAACCACGCCTTGACCGCACCGTTGTCGCCCAGCACGAGGTAGTCGGCTTTGCCGTCACCATTGATGTCAGCAAAACGCACCTTCCCGGCCGGAGCCACACCCGCAGCAACCTGACCCAGCTCTTCCCAGCCCCCTCCGCCCTTGGCATCAGTGCCCTTGTTCAACCACGCCTTGACCGCACCGTTGTCCTCCAGGACCAGGTAGTCGGCTTTGCCGTCACCATTGATGTCAGCAAAACGCACCTTCTCCGCCGGAGCCACACCCGCGGCGACCTGACCCAGCTCTTCCCAGCCCCCTCCGCCCTTGGCATCGGTCCCCTTGTTCAACCACGCCTTGACCGCACCGTTGCTCCTCCAGGACCAGGTAGTCGGCCTTACCGTCACCATTGATGTCCACCTGGCCGTCGCCGAGCACGCCCGCGCTGTGCGGGGCGGGCTTGACCTCGATGTTCTCGGTGATCCAGCCGTCGGCGGCCGCGGCGGCGACTCCCTCGTAGAAGGCGTCGGCGATCTTCGTGTAGCCGCTGGGGGTCGGGTGCAGGCCGTCGCCGCCCTTCATGTCGTTCGTGTTGACGGCGCTCATGTCCGCGAAGCGGATCTTCATGCCCTTGCTCTGCCAGGAATCCACCAGGGGCGGCAGGAGCTTGTTGTAGGCGTCGAACAAGGACTGGAAGCGCCCCCACCGGGTGGCGGGATCGGTCGGGGGAATCGAGCCGAGCACCACCGTCGTGTCCGGACTCATGGCGTGGATCTTCCCCAGCAGGGTGTCCATCCGGTCGCGCGCGCCCTGGGGTGTGGTCGGGGCGCCCCGGTTGAGGTCGTTGGTGCCCGCCATCAGCGTAATCACGTTCGGCTTCGCCGCGGGCAGCCAGGTGTCGAGGTCCCCCTCGGGGTAGCCGGCGTTGTCCGTCAGCTCGTCGATCCGCCAGCCCGAGTGGCCCTCATGGTCGCCGTCGAAGGTGCCGTCGCCGTGTTTGAGGGAGCCGACGAAGTCCAGGCTGTCGGTGTGATCCGCCAACGCCTGCCGCAGCTCCTTGCGGTAGCCAAGGCTGTCGTTGGCGCTGCCCACGCCCCGGGTGATCGAGTCGCCCAGCGGCATCACGGTCAGCTTCTGCTCGCGCCAGCCGCTCCCACACGCCGACCGCTTGGCGGAGCCCGCCGGGCACTTCTCGACCACCTGGACCGTGTCCGGGGTGGAAGCGGCCGTCCCCGAGCAGTCGAAGCGGCCGTTCGACTGGTCCCGGGTCCTGCTGATGGTCTGTGCCAGGCAGGTGGCCAGGGCCTGCTGCCCGAAGTAGTTGGGGTGGATCGCCTCCTGCTTGTCGCCCTGGGTCGGATGGGTCGGCAGGCCCGGGAATCCAGCGCACCCATTCGGCGTCCTGGGCCTTGACCGGGTTGGTCAGGGTGTTGTCCTTGTCGGCCTGCTTGGCGGTCTTGGCGCACAGCTCGTGCCCGGCGAACGCGGCCTGCGGGTTGAGCAGGATGACCTTCTTGTCCGCCGCCACCTCGGACAGTTGCCGGTTCAGTGCGGAAACGACCTCGGAGTGCAGCCAGTCCTCATCCGCGTCCCGAAGCCCGCAGCCGCCGAGCATCTGCCGGGAATAGTCGGTGGCACCGGTGATGGGGTATCGGTTGTCCGCCGCGGCGGGGATCGGGTTCACATACCCCTGGAGGATGATCTTCGTGCCGTTCTGGCCCGCTCCCTTGAGGGTTTCCTGGACCCTGGCAACCGTGTCCGCGACCTTGGACTTCACACCGTCCAGCTTGCCCTTGATGTCCCCCCGGCCGTTCTTGCTGCACTCCGGGGCACCGGGCACCAGATACGAGGTGACACAGTTGAAAGCGATGTCGGAGAACCCAAGGTCGTTCCCGCCGATCGACAGCACCACATAGCTGATGTCCCGCCCTTCGGCGATCTTCTTGAGCTGGTTGATCTGCGACCGGTCGCCGCTGCCCGTCACGTCGCCGGTCGTGGCACCGGAGCAGGCGATGTTGAGGCGGCCCGACTTAGGGATGCCGAGCGCGTCCCCGACACGGTCACTGATGATCGCGGCACTGTCGGAGCGGTGACAGGCACCGCTGTCCCCGTAGACGTTCTCCGGCTTGTGGCCGCACACTTCCCCGTCACTGGTCTGCTTGCAGTCGACCGCGGCCCGGTCCGTGCCGTAAGCAGACCCCTGAGTGGCGTGGTAATCGGTGCGCGTGTCGCCGTTGCCCTGCCAGCGTCCGCCCTCCCCGGAGATATAGCTGTCCCCCATCGCCACCACAGCGTCTCCGTCCGGGCACGCATCCTCGCCGCCAGCAGCCCGGGCGGCCCGATCAGAGGGGTTGTAGACCGTCTGATGCTCCCACCCAGTGGTGTTGCAGTTCGACTGGCCAGCGTCCTTGAACAGCACGGGGAAATGGTCGGACCCGCCGTTCTGGCCGCTCTGGTAGACGGCGAGGCCGCTCACGTCGTCATCGGCGACCATGAAGTCCAGCGGCATCCCGGCGCTGTACTGCGTGGACCGGCATGCCCCGTCCGGCCGCCCGTTGGCCGTCGCGCAGTACAGGTGCGGTGCACGGGTGCGGAAGTTGTCGGCCCTGGTGTTGAAGTCCCCCAGGACGCGCCAGTGCCGCGGGGTACCCGCCTGCTTCGCGTCCTGCTCCACCCAGTTCTGCACCGCGTTGACCAGTGCCACGCTGTGCGGGTTGTTCCTGTCGCCGCTGCGGATCGACGCCGCATGCACATTGAAGTACCAGGTGTCGCCGATCCGGACCCCGAGGGCCGGACGTGATTTCGGCCAGTCCTGGATGCCGGAGATCACCTGGATCTCATCCACCCTGCGATGCTGCGGTGTCTCGTATACCCACATCGCCATGGACTTCATGGCATTGCTCTCAGCACCCTCACCGGTGAGAAGCCGCAGATAGATGAGGGTTCCCCGGACGCTCCGGGAGCCGGAGCCGCCCCACTCCTCGGCGTAGACACGAAACCGTGTCCCCGGCGCGGCGTCGGGCCCGTCGTTGGAGAGATCCTTGAGTTCATTGCCCGGCCCCAACTGCACGTCCCGGGGCGCGGTCTGGGCCTCCTGCAGAGCCACCACGTCCGCCGATTTGATCAGCTGGTCGCGGACAACGCCCCACCTGGTGCCGCCCTGCATGTTGAACGTGACCGCGCTCGCCCCTGCCGGAACGGCGGCCTGCGCGGCGGTGGGCACCAGGAGCTGGGCCAAGGAGGCGAGGACGGCGAGGGCCATCACATGGACGATGGTGCGGCGTCCCACACAACGTGCCGCAGACGGTCTATGTCTCGGTATCTTCATGATTCCTTTGTGGTTGGTTACGGGTACTCCGCACGCTGACGGGATCTTCCATCGTCAGCGTTGGCGAACTCGGTGGTGATCTGCCGGGCCGGAGGCAGGTAAAGCGGGTTGCTCTGGGCCTGGCCAGTGGTGTTCCACCCGGTCAGACGTCGGACGGGCGAGACTGAGAGCGATGGTGAATCAGGTGTGCGCCGGACCGGCCCACGCCCGCCACCTCGACCTCGACCGGCACACGGCCGCATCCGGGGGCGGCCTCTCAACGTCCTCACCCCTCGGGATTCCGCTGAGCGGGCTCAGACGGGCGGCGCGCATCGCGGCCAAGACCCACAGCCTCTCTGCTACGTCTCCTGCACGGTGGATCGCCGGAGACGCTACGTCCACGCCACGAGCTAATGCAAGCAACCTTGCATTGTGCTCTTCGGGGTCGTCGCGCTACGCTCCGCTTCCGTGAGTGAGCACGAGAAACCGGAACCGCAGGACTCCGCAGCGCAGACAACTCCGGAGAAGGCGCCGCCGCTGCGGCGGCGCGGAGAGGCGATGCGCCGTGCGGTCTTCGACGCGGTGATGCGCCTGCTGACCGAGCGCGGCCCGCAGGGGGTCACCATGGCGGGCGTCGCGGCGGTGGCCGGCGTCCACGAGAGCTCGCTGTACCGGCAGTTCGGCACCCGCGAGAAACTCCTCTACCAGGCCGCGTCGCGCTACTCCGACGTCGCCCTGCAACAGCACCCGATCAGCGACGACGTACGGGCCGACCTGCGCGCGACCGTCGCGACCCTGATCGACTACATGAACACACCGCAGGGAGCGGCCGTCGTGCACCTGGCCACCGTGGCGGTGTCACCGGAGTTCGACCGCGAGAGCACCGTGTACTGGCACCGGCGCCTGGCCCACTCGATCAGCATCGTCCGGCACGGGATCGAGACCGGACAACTGCGAGCCGACACCGACCCGAAGCTCGTCGTCGACGCCCTGATCTGGCCAGTGCTGGCACGGGTGGCACTGTTCCGCCAAGTGATGACGAAACCGGACGCCATGCGGCTCGTGGACCAGGTGCTCCGCGGGGTGCTGGCGTAGCGCACCGGACGCCCCGACAGCTCAGGGTGCCCGGCAGCCGGCAGGCCGCTCGCGCTCCTCCAACCGGGAACCCAGCAACACTCCAGACAGCTCACGACCATCCGCACCCAGCGAGAAAGCGACTTCCACGTTCTCCGAGGCAGGGTGGCCACTACACGGTCGCTCACCATCCGCGACCGCGGGACGCCCAGTACATCGCTCCAGCGGATCGGGCCGCCCCGGCCATCGTCGGGGCACACCAAAGGCCGTTCACAAGCGACCCGCCCCGTGAGGTTGTTCCTGGACGAGGCGGTAGACCTCCCGCGCCACATACCGCTTCAGGTAACGGATGATCTCGCGCCGGGTCTTCCCCTCCGTCACACGCCGCTCGTAGTACGCCTTGGTACGCGCGTCCCAGCGCAGCCGGGCCTGCACGATCCGGTACAGCGCGGCATTCGCCTGCCGGTCCCCGCCCCGGTTGAGCCGGTAGCGCCGCCGATGACCGGAGAAGCACTCGACGGGGCTGACCCCGCACAGCGCCGCGAACGACGCCTCACTGCGCAGGCGTTCCGGATTGTCGCCCATCGTGATCAGCAAGGTAGCGGCACTGTCCGGGCCGATGCCCACCGGGAGGAGCAACTGCGGGAAATGGCTCTCCACCAGCTCGGCCAGGCGGCGCTCCAGATCCCGGATCTGCCCCGTCAACTGCCCGATCCGCTGAGCCAGCAGACACAGGGTGACGCGGGTGGCCTGCACCACAGCATCCCGCTCACCACCGGCGCCCTCGCCTTCGCCGAACTGCGCGCAAACGCGGACAAGAGCCGACGTCCTGAGGCCAGCCAGCCGCTCTCACAGATCGGGATCCGCGGTGACCAGCACCGCCTTGAGGTGATTGACCGCCTGCGTACGGGCCTTGGTCGCGGAGTCCTTGGCCAGCTTGAACAGACGGGCGCACTGCACCGGTCCACCCCCGGACTTGGCCCGGGAGCGAGCACGACCGCTGAGCACCGCCCGCGCCGCCTCCTGGGCATCCACAAGATCCGACTTGCCCCGCCGCCGACGTACCGAGCGATCGGGGCGGTTCACCTCGAACACCTCAACCCGCCGCGCCAGCAGGCAACGGGACAAGGCCGCTCCGTAACTGCCGGACCCTTCTACCCCGGCCCTGCGCACCGTACCCAGCCGACTGGCCCACTCCCAGAGTTCGCGATAGCTCGCCGCTGTAGCAGGAAAAGACCTGGTGCCCATGACCGCCCCCACCACGGAAAGCACGGCCGCCACATGAACGTCCCGGTGCGTATCGACGCCGAGGACGGCCTCTCCATCAACAACCGGCCGCACCGGCTCACTTGGGATCGCCAGGGGACACCTCCTGCTCTCTGGACCTGCTGGTCCCCGCCACCGGACCAGCAGAGCGGTCAGCAGTGACACAGTGCCCAGTTCACGGCACGCATACCCTTGAGACACGCCCGGAGCAGTCCGGTGGCAGTGCTCCCACACTGGAAGTCGGCGACGATAGGACAAGACACCCGGTCCGAGATGTCACGAGCCAGAGCCCGGCATGGCAGCACAACACCCATATACCCAGGACGAGGGGGACTGTAAGACGTTCGGGTCTGGCCCGTAGTCGGTGGTGACGCCGAGTAGCCGTCAGGGATCATGATCTTGTGATGGATGTCAACTCCCTTGTGGGGACGGTGTTTTCCGGGCTGTCGGCACTGGTCGTGGAGGATGTGGCGGACGGCGGAGACGGGGTGGTGGTCACGGCCCGTACCCGGGGTGAGGCGGTGCCGTGCCCGGTGTGCGGGACGCCGACAGCGAAAGTGCACGGATATCACGGCAGGACGGTGGCGGACGTGCCGGTCGATGCCCGATCGGTCATCGTGCGCCTGCGGGTGCGACGGTTGGTCTGCCCGGTCCTGGGCTGTGGTCGGCAGACCTTCCGCGAGCAGATCCCCGGGCTGCTGGAGCGCCACCAGCGCCGGACAGTACGGCTGACCAGCCAAATATCCCAAGTGGCACGGGAGTTATGCGGCCGGGCCGCAGCCCGTCTGGCCGGCCTGCTGGCCGTGCCCGTCTCCCGCAGCACCGCACTGCGCCATCTGCGGCGCCTCCCGCTGCCACAGCAGACGGTCCCGCGGGTGATCGGCGTGGACGATTTCGCCCTGCGCCGCCGCCACCGCTACGCCACGATCATCGTCGACGCCACCACCGGCCGACGCGTCGCGGTCCTGCCCGACCGCGAGGCCGCGACGCTGGAGTCCTGGCTGCGCGAGCACGGCAGCCACGTCGAGGCCGTGTGTCGTGACGGCTCCCAGTCCTACGCCGAGGCCATCCGCCGCGCACTGCCCGACGCGATCCAGGTCAGCGACCGATGGCACCTCTGGCGAAACCTCTGCGACAAAGTCCAACTCGAGGTCCGTGCCCACGCCGGCTGCTGGGCCACCATCAACCCACCCCGCCCCGGCGGAGTACGCGAGCAGACCACCCGCGAACGCTGGAACAAGATTCACGATCTCCTCGGCCAGGGCGTCGGCCTGCTCGACTGCGCCCGCCGCCTGAACCTGGCCCTGAACACCGTCAAACGCTACGCCCGCATGCCCGAACCCCAGGCCCTGCGCCTCACCCCGGCCTACCGGCCCACCCTCGTCGACCCCTACCGCGACCACCTCCGTGCGCGCCGAGCAGCCGAGCCCGCCGTGCCCGTCACCCACCTGCTGCGCGAGATCCGGGAGTTGGGCTACACCGGCAGCGCCAACCTGCTGGTCCGCTACCTCAACCAGGGACGCGCCGAAGGCGACCGCCCCGTCACCACCCCACGCCACGCCGGCCGCCTCCTGCTCACCGACCCCGAGAACCTGCGCCCCAAGGAAACGGACCTGCTGGAGAAGATCGCTGCGGCCTGCCCGGAGATGACCCAACTTGCCGATCTCGTACGCGGCTTCGCCGCCCTGCTGAAACCGGCCGAGGGCAACGACGAGAAACTCACCGACTGGATCACCGCCGTCCGCGCCGCGGCCCTGCCCCACCTGCGCAGCTTCACCAACGGCCTCGAGACCGACCGGGCCGCCGTGAACGCCGGTCTCACCCTGCCCTACCACAACGGCCGCACCGAAGGCGTCAACACCCGCACCAAGCGGATCATGAGGCAGATGCACGGTCGTGCCGGATTCGACCTCCTGCGCCACCGCATCCTCCTGCCCTGACGGCTACTCGGCGTCACCACCGACTACGGGCCAGACCCGCTCGTTTGACAGACCCCCGAACAGGTAGACCGCATGCCGACGACGAGAAGACGTACGCGGCATCGACAGGATGGTCTGATCGCCCGCGGTGATACGGCTGTGCGGGTCCTCCCAGGGTTATCGGGTCCTGAAGCGGCGGAAAAGGTTTCGAGCCACGTACACACCCGGGCCGCCGAAGCCGACGATGTCCGCGCTGCCGTCGCCGCGCGCGTGTGACACGACGACGCCCTGCGGGCCGAACCCGATGATGCCCAGTGCTCCGCCACCGGTGGTCCTGACCAGTCATCGCCGTGACTGGCATCACCGTGGCACGCCCAGTCGCGTAGCTGGACCGTGCTGACCGCACCACAATTCGTCAGGGCCGGCAGGACGGCCGGACGCTGAGCAGCTCGGTCCGCAGCACGGGCGTGCCGTCGACAGGCGCCGGGTCCTGCGCAGTTGGTTCGATACCGCCAGCAGCGATCTTGTCGAGCGTCTCCAGGCCGACGGCGCCAACCGTGCCGAACACCGTGTAGTTCGGTCGCAGCGCGGAGTCGCCGTAGACGATGAAGAATTGCGAACCGTTCGTGTTCGGCCTGGCGTTGGCCATCGCCAGCAGGCCGCGCCCGTAAAGGCGACGGACGCCGGTCGGATCGCTCGGTGCCGGCGGCAGGTCCACCGGCAGCTCGTCCTTGTACTTGTACCCCGGCCCACCCTCGCCAGTGCCGGTCGGGTCGCCACACTGCAGGACCTTCAGCGTCGGATACGCCGTCAGTCGATGGCACACCGTACGGTCGTAGAACCGGTGTCGCGCCAGGTGCGCGAAGCTCTGGACCGTGCACGGCGCCTTCGCCCGGTCCAGACGCAGCGGGAGCGGGCCCTGGCTGGTCGGGACAGCCATATCGACCGTGCCATGACTGGGGGTGCGTCGCGGATCGGGCGGCAGGGGAACCGGCCGCGCCGCCGGCTCGTCCGGGGTCTGGGTGTACTGGCAAGGACCGTGCGTGGTTCGCGGCGGGGCATCGGAAGCGGAGGCGGTACTGCCCCCGGACGCGACCAACGCTGCGGCCGCCAATGCGATCATGAGAGCTCGGCTCATCCTGCACACCCTCCAAAAGATCACCAGATTTCGGAGCGGTCGCAGTCTAGGGCGCGGCCCGGCAGGCGAGAACCCGCCCGCCAAGCCACATCCGGCTCAACAGACTTCGGCCCGCGGATGCAGGCGACTTCGTTGCAGACTCCGCACGTGACAGAACCCCCGGCTGACGCGCGCCAGCGGGGGTTCTGCATCGCCTGTTCTGTCACGCGCGAGTCACGAACACCATCAACGCGCTCGAACCACAAGGACCCCGTCTACGCAAACGGCGTCGTTTCGGACCACGTGGACACCAACAGACGCCTCTGCCCACCTGTGCCATGTGGTACCCAGTGAGGGACCCAGGACCAGGACCGGAGCGTCTTCTGGCCCGTCGGAGCGGTATTGCAGGGTGTTCATCGGTGTCTCACTCACCCGTCTGACCCTCTCATCTGTCACGACAGCCCCTGTGAGCGGGGGCCTGGCTGTAGCTGTCCGAGCAGGTGGAAGACCTCACAGGCCGCGTAGCGTTTGAGGCAACAAAGGGTGGGCACGGAGGGCAAGCGTACTGTCCTGGGCGCGTAGGCAGGGCACTGTGTGTGACGTCCCCTTCCGCTGGAACCGCATGGGGTCACCGCCCGTCAGCCAGCCATCTGGTCACGCGCCGCCCGAGAGGCGGTGATCGGGATGGGCTGAAGGACTTCGCTTCCCCGACACCCCTGATGTTCTTGGTGGCGGAGTCCCGGCACGAGAGACCGGAGCCGCGCGTAGTCTTCCCGCGTCATCCGTGAGTTGGCGCTGCGCACGCGTGATCAGGGATGAGTGGGGAACTCGTCTGTCGGCATGACCACCGGAACCACCCGTGGTCGCCGTTCATCGGCAGGAGGAAGACAGATGCTGGCATTCGTGGCGGCCGTACTCTTCGTCATCGCCTTCGTCATCCACGCAACCGAGACGTCGACCGAGGCGGTCTTCAGCCCGACGAGTCTCATGCTCGTCGGGCTTGCCCTCCTCGCCGTGCACTCGGGCGGCGTGGGGTCCGGATGGTCTCCCCGGGGACGCGGTCGCCGGCGCTGAGCGTTCTCAGGCCCCGGCTGACCTGTCGAACGCGTGGCAAGGCCCCGCACCGCCCGTCGTCGTCCGGCACGCGCGCGGCGTGTCCGCTGAATCCGGGCCGCCGCACGCGCCTGCCGGAGCGTGGCGCTACCGCACCTCCTCGGGGATTCACGGACTTCCCCGCGCAGGCGGCCATCGGCCGCCGCATTTCCCAGCAGTTCCCACGTGCCTTGCGGAACACCGGACATGCGCACCAGACACGCCGAACCCCAGGCGACGTCCAGCCCTTGAGAATGGGCGGCTTCCGACCGCCTTCTGGCGCGGGATGGGGACTATCCTGAGGTACGGACGTCCTGGACCCCGGCGGACCTGTTGTTGCTCAACACAGATGGCTGCGGGGAGCGGACCGATTCGTCCGGTCACCTGGCGCATCCCCTGGAGGGAACGGGGCGGGCTCGCTGTCCCCCGGACAGATTGCCGGACCGAGCTCCGGACCGACCGTTCCCGGCCTCCGCCGAATGCGTTCCCTCGCCGGGAGCGCCCGTGGAGGAGCCGGGAGTCCGGCCACGTCCCACGGCTCTGCCCGGCAGGTCTCTGAAACGAGGCGTCATGCCCTTGCCCCCGTTGGACATCTACCGGCACGACAGAAGGACCCGGGCCCTGATCACCCTCGCCGGCGAGATCGGCCTGGAGACGGTGCCACTGATGCGCACGGCCCTTGAGCGGTGTCCGCGCGACGGCATACGCGCCATCGACATCGACCTCACCCCTGTCACCTCCTGCGCCCGCGGCGGCCTCAACGCCTTCATCGAGACGTCGCGTCCGCCGGTTCCGGCCGTCCCCGCCGCTTCGGGCGGTGTGCTGTGAGGGCCTGGCCACGGCGGGAGCCGTCACGGGCGCCGGTCGGCGACGAGCCGTCCGACCTGGACGGGGTGCGGCTGCGGCGGGTGAACCGCTGGCTCGCGGAGGACATGCGCCAGGATCTGGCGGATCTGTACCTGGCTTCCTGCGAGACCGGACCTGAGGAGGAGTACCGCAGTCGAGGTCGGGAGGAGTTCCTGACCCGTCTGGCCGGTGACATCCGCCGGCCGGGGTTCGCCATGGTGATCGCGGAGGCGGACGGCCTGGTGGGCTGCGCCTTCGGATTCCCGGTCCGCGGCGACGGCTCCTGGTGGCACGGCTTCGGCGGCGCACTGCCGCGCAGTATCGAGCAACTCACCGTGTCCGATGGTGTTTTCGCGGTCACCAACGTCCTGGTCCACCCGCATCCGCAGGACGACGTCCTGGCCCGCCGTCTGCAGGAGCGGCTGCTGGCCAGCCATCAGGCACAGCTCGGCACCACCTTGGTGGATCCGGCCGATCACCCGGCCCTGAATGCTTTCCGGTCCTGGGGATGGCGGGACATCGGAGAGATCTGGCGGCCGGGCCTGCCCACGATGTTCCGCGTGCTGGTGCTTCCACTCGGCGAGCGAACCGTGGAGCGGCTGGCGGGACCGGCTCACCCTTCCCGGACGCGGTGACCCGGGCGATGCCGAACGGCCGGTCGTCGCGTATCCGCGTACTGGTCGCCGAACAGGCCGCCCGACGCGGTGCCCGGGTCGGCGTGCTGGATGTGTGCACCGCGGCGGTGACCTCCCTGCCGGTCGGCGGGGCCGGGATGTCGGCGATGTCCCGGACCGCGGCGAGCCATCCGCTGTGCAGTACCGATGACATCAGCGAACAGCTGGAGGAGCTGCAGCTCACGCTGGGCGAAGGGCCGTGCGTGGACGCCTTCACGCACGGCACGGCCGTCCTTACGCCCGACCTGCGGACCGGTGAACTGCAGGACTGCTGGCCCGTGTTCGCCGATGCGGCCCTGGAGGCCGGAGCGCGCGCGGTCTTCGCGCTCCCCCTGCAGGTGGGCGCGATCAGTCCCGGCGTCCTGGATCTCTACGCCCAGGTCCCGGTCCGGCTGGACACGGAGGAGCTGGCCGACGCACTGGCCTTCGCCGATCTCGCGACGCTGGTCCTGCTCGACGCCCGGATCGACGAGACAGGCGCACCACCCGACGGCGACGCGGCCAAGAGGCACATCGAGGACCTGGGCGGGTATCGGGCGGAGATCTCCCAGGCCACCGGCATGCTCACCGTCCAGCTCGGTGTCGGCATCGACGAAGCCTTCGTCCGGCTGCGCGCCTACGCCTACGCCCAGGGGCACCGGCTCACCGTCGTGGCCGCCGACGTGGTGGCGCATCGGCTCCGTTTCTCTCCGGGCGCGGAGCCGACCCGGACGGACGGGGACACCTGACCCTCTCGCCCGGTCCGAGGAGCGCACGACGCCGCACTTCCCGTCCCATTCCGGCAGGACTAGTTTCCTTAAAGGGTGTTGACAATGAGTGAGCGACTCCTGGCCAAGACCTTCGTCGAGTTGGCGGACAATCTGGTCGCCGACTTCGACCTGATCGACTTCCTGCGCCTGCTGACCGACCGCTGCGTGGGGTTGCTCGGGGCGAGCGCCGCCGGGGTGCTGCTCGCGGACCGGGACGGTGAACTCCGCGTGATGGCCGCCTCCGACGAACAGGTGCGCCTGCTTGAGCTCTTCCAGCTACAGAACGACGAGGGCCCCTGCCTGGACTGCTTCCGCACGGGCTCCCCGGTGTCCGTGCCCGATCTGCGTACGGAGACCGCCCGCTGGCCGCGCTTCACCGCCCAGGCCCAGCTCTACGGGTTCGGCGCGGTCCAGGCCCTGCCGATGCGGTTACGGGACGAAGTCGTCGGCGCCCTCAACCTCTTCCGCGCCACTGCCGGCCCCTTCGATCCGGTCGGCACGCCCATCGCCCAGGCCCTGGCCGACGTCGCCACCATCAGCCTGCTGCAACAACGGTCCACCCACCGCTCCACGGTCCTCAACGAACAGTTGCAGACCGCGCTGAACAGCCGCGTCCTGATCGAACAGGCCAAGGGCAAACTCGCCGAACGCCACAGCATGGACATGGAGCAGGCGTTCACCGCCCTGCGCCGCTATGCCCGCGCCCACAACCGTCGCCTGTCCGACGTGGCCCGCGCCTTCATCGACGACACCGAGCCTCTCGCTGGTCTGGCGCCCTGACCCCGTGCCGTGCCCCCCCGCCCCTGTCCTGTGCTTGGGACGACGTCACGAGGTCCTCCCCACTGCCATGGGCGCGCGAGGCGCGTCCCGGCCCCCGAGTGCCGCCGCAAGGAGGCGTGACGCGCCGTACTCGCAGCAGCCTGTTCACCCCCCGCGGGGGTACCCGGCCAGCATGCGAACCCACGAACCGCGTCCCGCCGAACGCACGAGCCCTGCCTCCCTGGCCACGAAGGGCTTGCCCGGCAACCGCAGCGCGCGCCGGGCCGCCCTGCGCGGCACCGGCTCGCTGGCCCTTGTCGCCGCCGCCATCCAGGTAGCCGCCAAGGTGCTCGACACGCGCCGGCCGCCGCGGCATCCGCCGAGCGGGGTGTCGTCGCCCTACCGCACAGCTGGCGCTGCCGCTTTCCCGACGGCCGCCACCTTGGAGACTCCCCGACTGGGAGTCGTCCTCATCCCCGTCGGGGCAGGCATCGCCGCCGCCCGCGCCCTCTCAGGCGCGCGTTCGCCCGCCCGCATCCTGGCGGACACCGTGCTCGGCGCGGGGGTCGCGGCGGCGACCTGCCGCTGGTGGCCGCCGCACCGCGACGCGCCCGCCGACAGCGCCCGGCCGCAGCTCCCGGTGCCCGCCCTTACGTCCGGCGAGGGTCTGGTCGTGGTCGTCAACAGCGACGCCGGCGGCGAGGTCCCGGCCGAAGTCGAACTGCGCACCCTGCTGCCCAAAGCGGACCTGCGGGTCTGTGAAGCCAGCGAGGACCTCCACACCGCGCTGCGGCAGGCCGCCGCCCAGGTACAAGCGCGCGGCGGCGCGCTCGGCGTGGTCGGGGGCGACGGTACGGTCAACGCGGCGGCCGTACTGGCCGTCGACAACCGGCTGCCGCTCGCGGTGTTCCCCGGCGGCACCCTCAACCACTTCGCCGCCGACCTCGGACTGCCGACCTTGCAAGAGGCCGCCGACGCCGTGGAAGCGGGCCGCGGCGGCACCGTCGACCTCGGCCGGATCACCGGCGACGGCACCTGCACCTACTTCCTCAACACCTTCAGCATCGGCGTCTACCCCGAACTCGTCCGGGCCCGCGAAGCCCGCGAGACGTCCCTGGGCAAATGGCCCGCCCTCGCCGTCGGCCTGCTCCGCGTCCTGGCCGACGGCACCCCCATCGACATCACCCTCGACGGACGGCCCCGGCGGCTGTGGCTGCTGTTCGCCGGCAACAGCCGCTACGACCCACCCGGCTTCGCCCCCTCCTACCGCCCCACCCTGAACGACGGACTCCTCGACCTGCGCATCGTCGACGGAAAGCACCCCTTCGCCCGCACCCGCCTCGTCGCGGCCTTCCTCACCGGCACCCTCGCCCGCTCCCACGTCTACCGGGAAACCACCGCCACCCGCCTGCGCATCGACGGCGTGAGCAAGGCAGGCGACTACACCCGGGACGGCGAAGTCAGCCCCGCCGCCGACACCCTCGTCCTCGACAAGAGGAGCCGCGCCCTCACCGTCTACCTGCCCGCTCCCCAGTGATCCCATGCCATCAGCGGGCGGCAACGCGGTGCCGATCCGGAGCTATGCTGCGAAGCAGACGCCCCAGACCCCGGCCGCGCACTGCCAGTTGGGCACGATGCCGCTCTGTACGTCTTCCCGTCTCCTGAACCGAGGCGCCCATGCGCACTCAGCAGCACCCACATGAACCCGACAGCTCAGAGCCGTCCGCCATGGACACCGTGCGTCTGCGCCGGCTGAACCGCTGGCAGGCCGAAGACCTACGCGAGGACCTCGCGGACCTGTACGTGGAATCCACCACCACTCCATCCGGCGAGGAGTTCCACGGCCGACAGGAGTTCCTGCACCGCTTGGCGCACGACGTACAACAGCCCGGCTTCGACATGCTGGTCGCCGAGGCAGAAGCACTGGCCGGCTGCGCGTACGGAGTTCCCGTGGAGCGCGACGGTTCCTGGTGGCAGGGGTTCGACGGCCCCCTGCCCCAGAACCTCGAACAACTCACCGCATCCGGACACGTCTTCGCGATCACCGAAACCCTCATCCATCCGCATGAGGACGCCCACGGGCTCGCCCGCCGACTGCAGGAGCGCCTGCTCTCCGACCACCAGGCATCCCTCGGCGTCACCCTGGTCGATGAGGCCGATCACTCGGCGATATCCACCTTCACGGCCTGGGGCTGGCAGGAGGTCGGGCAGGTCCACCGACAGCCACCCGGCCCAGCAGCGCTACACGTACTGGTGCATCGGCTCGGAGAGCGCACGACAGAGCATCCCGACGGCCTGGCCCACAACGCCCGGACCCAGCGGCCCGAATAGCGGCGCCAGCCAGCCAGACGTGGACCGAGTGCGGATGCCGGGCCCGTGTTTGAGGTAAACAAACCGGGCTACCCGAGCAAGACGCCCGACGGTCGGCCCGGACGAAGGCACCGGAGAGTTGAGGACACAGCTCCCGGTGCCGCCCACAGCACGCACAGGCCCTCACCGCCGGTCGCCAAGGCGCCTGAGCGCGCGGCACAGCTCGCGTCGCAGCCGCTCGGGAAGCGGCTCATCCTTCCGCAGTGGCGACCAGAGCCGCAGCCACGTCCCGGAGCTTGACGTTGCCATGCTGCGACACGTCCACCAGCAGACCCCAGGCCCGCTCACTGGAACAGGGCGCCAGGGCCATCAGCATGCCGCGCGCCTGGTCGATCACCGCACGGCTCGACAGCGCTCTTCTCAACTGGACGTTCTCGGAACGAAGTGCGAGGACCTCGGCGGCAAGAGCCGCATCCCCCACCGAAGCGGCAGCCGTCGACAGCCGCTGCCCTCCGCAGGCCGTGACCGCTTGATGCATGGCACCTACCTCCAACGCAGCGCCGAGAGCCATGGCCCATGCCCCGGGGGGAGCACCACGGACAGCCAGCGGCGCGCCAGTTGCCGCTCCCCTGCCGTACCGGGCTCGTAGGGCAGCCCGTCACGCTTGAAGACCGCGGCCTCGTCCTCTGCGGGCAGGACGCCATCGGCGCCGATCGAGGGGGCCGGCTTCACCAGCGCCTTGGCATGGGTGACCTTGAGGTAACCCGGCCCGGCGATCGCGTCGTCGAGGGGGACGAACAGCAGCCGGCGCCGGGAGGGCAGCCCGGTCCGTACCGTCGCCATGGGCTCGTCGGTGCTGGTGTCGGCATAGACCGCTTCGAGTACGCCGATCCTGTGCCCTTCGGTATCGATGGTGTCCCGGTCGCGCCATTCGCGGAGATCCACTGACGGGATCATGGACTTCTCCCGTCTGGATTCAGCTGCTGGTGACGCGTGCTCGGCTCGGTCCTCATGTCCGGTCCGCTGCGTGCAGGCGCCGCAGCGCACCGCGCAGCGCATGGCCCAGGTCCTTGGGGAACGGGCTTCCCTCGGAGGTGGCGACGAGAGCGGCGGCCACCTCCCGGCGCGTGCGGCCGCAGTGCTGCGCGACGTCCGTCAACAGGGTGCTGGCCTCCCCGCGGGGGCACGGAACCAGGGCCATCATCATGCCGAGGGCCTGGTCGATCACCGCCCGGCCGCCCAAGGCCCGGCGCAACCAGGCGATCTCAGCGCGCAGTTCGACGACGGCCGAATCCAGAGCCGCATCGCCCCAGGCCACTTCCGCCGCCATCCTCCACCGGTCCTCCTGGGTTCTGACCTTCTGGTCCATGACACCTCTCTCACCACGCACTGAATGCGCCCGCCCGGCGGAGCTGCCGAGGGGCGCCTGGGCACCGGAGGACTGAGTCCGTCACCGGTGACGCTGCTCGTCGCGACGGTCCTGGCGCCTCCATTGCCCCTGGCGCTGTCGCCGGTAGCGGCGGTCCCAGCGGTTCTCACGGTCCCGGTAGTCCCGGTAGTCGCGGTACTCGAAGTCGCCGCCCTGACCCCGGCTGCCCGCGCGCCCCCGGCCGTGGTGCACGGCAACGTAGATCAGCACGGCCGCGACGGCCCACCACAGGGGGTTGAGGAAGCCGAAGCCGAAGAGGGCCACGATGAGGATGACGAACAAGACGTTCACGATAGGCCTCCCCGGGCGGAACAGGACCTCACTGCCGGGGACCGGGGCCTCACCTCCCAGCATAGTCCCGTCAAGAGGCCGTGGATACCTCGCCGCGTCACCGCGCAACTACTCGGCCTAGACGCATACTTGACATCTGGCCAGCGAAAGCGGTGAGGGCTGGCGCGCGCATCGCTGCCGGAACCAGCCGCGTCATGAGCGTGGCCGCACCCGCCCCTCGCCCGGCCCGGCCTCCCCGCGCTCCACGCGGGCACCGAACTGCCGCCCGCCGCGTCGCACGCGACTGACCACAGGCGGTACGCATGTACGCGCCGATCGTTCCGGCTCGGCCCCCTCCTCCAGGCCGCACAGCGCGATGCCCACTTCTCAGGGTCCTGGCGGGCGTTGCCGCGGACCGGGTGCGGATGTCCTGCCTTTGACGAGCAGCCAGACCATCAGCACGACTTCACCTACCGCGGTGAATCGGGCGACGTCGGCGGAGTATTCAGGATCGAGCAGGAGCCCGAGGCTGTCCACGAGATACCCGAGGCCCGCGACAGCGAGGAGGGCACCGATCAGTCTGGGCATGCGGCCTGAGGCGTAGGCCAGATATCCGAGAAGGATCAAGTGCACGCCGAAGAGGATGAGACCCACGGACCAGATGTCACTGAAGGAGGTGATTTTGAGCAGTGCGTCGCTGTTCAACCGGTGCGGGCCGTATGCCGCCAGCCGTTCGGTGTCACCGAGGAGGGGCACCACCCCTGCGAGTTGGCCGATGGCGGCCAGAAAGACACCCGCATAAGCGACCCTGAAAAGGGCGGCAAGCAAGGCGACGCCTTCGTGCACAGGCCTGAAGAAGACCAGGAGCGCCCAGGCCACCACCACATCCAGGACAGCCACAAGAGCCAGGCACACCACGCCGAACTGAAAGAGCGTTTCGGAGTCGAGTACGTCTCGCGCTGTCTTCGTCGCATCGCCCTCGGAAACCAGTCTCTCCAGCACACCGAACTGAGCGAAGAGAGCGAGCATCGCCATCAGCAGGAGACCGGCGCCGGCGACCGTTCCGGCACGGCGTACCACAGGGTCTGTCGTTCCTGCCGACCTCATCGTTCCCCCTCGCTCAAGCGGAACACGGGAAGTGGCCCTCCAGCTGAGATCAGTGACGTGTCCCCTCGCGGGCCACATGGCCGTCCGCGCTCCGCGAGGCCGGTCCGGCGAGCCGGAATCCCCTGAAGAGCAGCACCAGCGGGAAGACCACTTCGAACAGGGCGCCCGGAACATAGAAACCAACTGCGGCACCGGAGTCGAGGTCGGCGATGCCCAGCACATCGGCCACCACCCCCAGCAGCAGCACCGCGTACCCGATCACGCCCAGCACGGACAGCCGTGTGCCGACCAGGCGCGAGCGCAGCAGAGCGTACGACAAGACCAGTCCGCCAGCGCCCGAGAAGGCATAGACGAGGAGAGCGTAGTCCTGGAATTCATCCCGGCTTGTCAGGAAGTAGACGCCCGTCGCCATGATGGCCACGCATTCCGCGACCCGAAGAAGGAGATACGCCCATGAGGCGCGCACCGTGTGCCACTTAAGCACGGGAAGCAGAAGGAGGCCTATCGCGGCCACCGCGAGGCCCGTATGTGCTTCAAGGATTACCCCGGCGAGCAGGTCACCGAATTCCGGTGTCGTACTGGAAAAGTATTCCTGTACGAGGGAGTTGCCGACGGCGAACGTGATCGTGGATGAAATGAAGAGAAAGCCGACCAGAACAGCGATCCTGCGGTGTGGCATCCAAGCTCCCTTCCCGTGCGCGGACACGCGGGGAGCACCGTGCCGCGGCGCCCGGGTGCTGCCGGCGCACGCGTGGACAGCGTGCTCCTCGCCGCCCGGCCTGTCACCCCTCGCGGCGGGCGCGGAGCACGTGTGCGCCGTGCGCGGCCCCTCCTCGGACGCGTCGCGGAATGCGCACGGCAGAGCGTCCCGGCCACCTGGCGCACAGCGCCCGCGCCCGGCGGCCCGAAGAGCCGCGTCGGCCTGCCGGGCGCGGGCCGGGCGCAGCCGCAGGCCTCGCGTTTGAGGCCCCCGGGGCGGGCTACCCGAGCAGGGCGTTCGACGGCTGGCGCCGGACGAAGGCACCGGAGAGTCGGGGACACAGTTCCCGGTGCCGTCCACCGCACGCACGCGCCCTCACCGCTTGCCGTCGAGGCGCCTCAGCGCGCGGCGCGGCTCCCCTCGCATCCGCTCGGGAAGCGGCTCGCCCTCCGCGGTGGCGACCAGGGCCGCGGCCACATCCCGGAGTTCGACGTCGCAGTGCTGCGGTACGTCCACCAGCGGCCCCCAGGCCCGCTCGCCGGGGCACGGCGCCAGAGCCAGCACCCTGCCGCGCGCCTGGTCGATGACCGCTCGGCTCGACAGCGCCCTGGTCACCTGCTCGTTCTCGGCACGCAGTTCGAGGATCTCGACGACGAGAGCCACATCCCCGGCCGCCGCCTCTGCCGTCAGGAGCCCTCGGTCTTCGCCGGGTGTGGCCGCTTGCCGCATGGCACCCATCCCTACCTCACCACACCGTGATCAGAGCCATGGCCCGCGCCCTCGTGGGCGCCGTCGGCGGTCAGCGGCGGGCGAGTTGCCGCTCGCCGGCCGCACCGGACTCGTAGGGCAGCCCGTAGTGCCTGAAGACCGCTTCCTCGTCCTCGGCGGGCAGGACGTCGTCGGTGCCGATCGAGGGGGCGGCCTTCACCAGCGCCTTGGCGTAGGTGACCTTGAGGTAGCCCGGACCGACGATCGCGTCGTCAAGGGGGACGAACAGCAGGCGGCGCCGGGTGGGCAGACCGGTCCGCACGGTGGCCATGGCCGCCTCGTCGGTGGCGGTGTCCACATAGACCGCTTCGAGGACACCGATCTTGTGCGCCTCGGCGTCGACGACGGCGAGGTCGCGCCACTCCCGGACATCGGCCGCGTGAATCATGACGTCTCCCTCCTGAGGGCCCATCCCGTCCGTGCGACGCCCAGTTCCGCTCTGCCGCATGGAGCCTCCGCCGCGCGGCGGCGCGGAGTCAGTGCCCTCACCATGCCGCGCGCCAGGCGGGCCTCCCGGGAGCGGAAGGGGACATCGCTGCTGCCAGGGTCCGGGGCCTCACCCCCAGCGTAGCCCCGCCCGAAGACGGCGGACACCTCACCACGGCACCGCGTACCGCGTACCTCGTACCCGCGTACCGTGTACCGCGTACTGGCCAAGGCGAACGGCCACTTGACGTCTGGTCAGGGACCACGGCGGGGGCTAGCGTCCGCCGTGCCGCCCCGGCCCCCGGCTGCGCCGAACAGTCCTCGCGCTCCCCTGGGAACGCACCGCGCGCATCGCTGCCGGAACCGCCGCGTCACGAGCGTGGCCGCTCCCGCACCCGCCCCTCGCCCGGCCCGGCGCGGCCTCGATGCGCTCCACGCGGGCACCGGTCCGCTGCCCGCCGCGTCGCACGCATCGACCACAGGCGGTACGCATGTACGCACTGATCGTTCCGGCCGCGGCCCCCTTCGTCCTGCTGGCCACCGTCATGGGCCTGGCCTGGTGGGAGGATCACGTCCTGCCGCCGGCCGAGCCGACCGCACCTCCCGAAGCGACTCCGATCGCCCCGGTGGCCCCGGCGGCCCCGGCCGCGAGCACCCAACCTCTCTTCTCCCAGAGGGCGTTGGCAAAGAGGCGTTGACAAGGTGCGTTGACAAGGGAAGCCGCCGGGCGTTGACTGGCAGCACGGCGTAGGGCCGTGCCACTCCGGATCATCCGGGCGCGGCATTCCGCCTTCCCGCTTCGCCCGGACCCCGCGGAAACCAGGAACACTTCCCCGCGATCCGGAGGCCCGGCGATGCTCGTCTGGATTCTTCTCCTTCTGCTGATCCTGGTGATCTTCGGGTTCGGCTTCACCACGCAGATCCTGTGGTACGTCGCGGCCGCGCTTCTGGTCCTCTGGCTCGTCGGCTTCGTGAAGCGCGGGCGCGGCGGGGCCGGCGCCGGTTCAGCCGCAGTCGCGGCTGAACCGCCCCGGGCCCTGGCGGCCCGCGGAAGGGGCGGCTCGGCTCGCGCGGCGATCACGCGCGAGCGCCCACCCAACGGACGACCGGAGGACATCCATGAGCGTGGGACGAACGATCAAGCACAAGGCACGGGCTCTCACGGGCCGGATCACGGAACGCTTCGGCAGGACCACCGGTAGCGGGCGGCTGCGGAGGCAGGGCAGGAACGACCGGATCTCCGGAGGTCTCAAGCAGTCCGGCGACAAGGCCAAGCGCGCCTTCAGGCGCTGACACGGCCGCTCGGGAACCAAGGAGGGCAGCCACGGTCACCGTCGCCGTCACCACCGTGCACGTCATCGCGGCAGCGAACCTCCCCTGCCTCGGGCCACATCGGGCGCGGCCGGACCCGGGGCGGCGGACGTGGCCCGAACCGCCGCTCCGGCCCCCGCGAAGGGAAGTGACACAGAAGATGTACGACCAGGAACGCGCGCGACAGCCTCAGGGCGAGAGCCCGAATCCCGCGAAGCGGCACGCCCCGCGGCCGCCCCGCACCGAACCCGATCGCCCGCAGCAGGTCATCGGCGCTGACGATCCCCACCGCACCCCCGGCCCCGCGCTGCTCCCCCAAGGCGAGCGGGACAAGCTCGCCATGGGGCTCCAGCAGGCCCTCGACACCTTCGTGGAGAGTCCGCGCCGCGCGGTGGAGGTGGCCGACGGCGTCTTCGACGAAGCCGTGACCCACCTGACCGAAACCCTCGCTGAGCGGCGCCGCGCCCTGCGCGCGAGCTGGCAGGACAAGGGCACCGAAGTGCAGACCGAGGAACTGCGGCTCGCGCTGCGGCAGTACCGGGAGACCGCGGAACTGCTGCTGCGCACGGGGCGCCCCGGGCAGTGAGACCACCACCCCGCGGAAGGCACAGCCGCCGCCCCCCCCTGGCCGCCAGCCGCCGTAGCTCCGCGGCGCGGAGCCACCGGCGCGGGGAAGGCCGTACAGACGCATCCACGCGCCCACGGCACTCCTCGGGCGGGGATGGGGACTTGGGCCAGGGCTGGGACTGGGACTGGGACCAGGACGCGGTGGACGGTCACGCGTCGAGCTTGCGCGTGATCACCTCGCAGACGTGCGCCGCCTGCTCGGGCATGTGCATGTCGTGGTGGGTGGCCTGTACGTCGTGCGCCTCGACGACGCCTTCGGCGTGCTCCGTCCATGTGGGCGCCCAGGAGCCCTCCTCTTCCTCCCGCAGCGCCGAGTTGAAGTAGAGGATGTCGCCGCGGAACACCGGCGAGGTGTACTTCTTCATGATCGCCGTGTGGTGGGACACCGCGGCCGCCATGGTGTCCACGAACGCGTCGCTCTCGTCGATCCTGAAGAACTGGCCGAGGAATTCCTCCACCACGGTCCGCATGGCGAACGCGTCGAGGTCGTCCAGTTCGGCGAACCGGCTCGCGGGCACGCTGTCCAGCATCGCGAGGAACGCCACGCGGTGCCCGCGGCGGTCGAGCGCGTCGGCCAGGGCGTGGGCGACCGTGCCGCCGTAGGACCAGCCGAGCAGGTAGTACGGGCCCTCGGGCTGGACCTGGAGCATCTGCTCCACGTAGTCGTCGACCATCTCCTCCACGGAGCCGGGGAACTCACCGCTGTAGCCGCGCGACTGGAGCGCGTAGACCGGCCGGTCCCGCAGGTACGGCACGAAGCTGAAGTAGGGCCAGCTCACCCCGCTGCCGGGGTGGGCGAACCACAGCGGCGGCTTCTCGCCCTCCTCGTTCAGCGGCAGGACCACCGCGAACGGGTCGGCGAAGTCCTTCGGGACGCTGTTGCTGAGCAGCAGCGCCGCCAGCTGCGCGACCGTGGGGTGCTGGATGATCGTCCTGATGGGGACGTCGACGCCGTACTCGCCGCGGATGCGCGCGCCGAGCCGGGCCGCGAGCAGCGAATGGCCGCCGAGCGCGTAGAAGTCGTCGTCGATGCCGACGCCCTCCACGCCGAGCACGTCCTCGAACAGGGCGCACAGCGTCCGCTCGTAGGAGTGCCGGGGCGCGCGGCCGGTGCCGGAGTGCCGCTGGCCCGGCGCCGGGAGCGCGTTGCGGTCCAGCTTGCCGCTGGGCGTGAGCGGCAGTTCGGCGAGGGAGACGATCGCCGCGGGCACCATGTACTCCGGCAGCCGCTCCCTGGCGAAGTCCGTCAGTGCCTCGGCGTCGACCTCGGCCGCGTCCGGTACGACATAGCCGACGAGGCGCTTGACGTGCCGCTCGTCCTCGCGCACGACGACGGCCGCCGCACTCACGCCGGGGTGGTCCACGAGCACCCGCTCGACGTCTCCGGGCTCGATCCGGAACCCGCGGATCTTGATCTGGAAGTCGGCGCGTCCGACGAACTCCAGGCGGCCGTCCCTGTTCCACCGGACGAGGTCGCCGGTGCGGTACATCCGCTCCCCCGGGGCGCCGAACGGGCACGCCACGAACCGCTCCGCGCTCAGGCCGGGGCGGCCGAGGTAGCCGCGGGCGAGGCCGGTCCCCGCGAGGTGGAGCTCGCCCGCGACGCCGACCGGCACCGGCCGCAGGCCCGCGTCCAGGACGTACGCCCGGGTGTTCCTGATCGGCACGCCGATCGGCACCCCCGCGGCCCCGGCCCGGTGCCGCCACGAGGTCACCGCCACCGCGGCCTCCGTCGGCCCGTACCAGTTGTGGACCTCGCACCACGGCAGCAGCTCCGCGACCCGGTCGGCCAGGGCCGCCGGGAACGCCTCGCCACCGACGCGCATGCGCCGCAGCGTGGCGCACTCCGCCGCGAGCGGCTCGGCCGCCCAGGCTTCGAGGACGGAGGGCACGAACTTGGCGTCGGTCACCCGCTGGTCGCGGATGAGGCGGGCGAGGTACGCCGGGTCCTTGCGCCCCTCCGCGTCGGCGATCACCACCGTCCCGCCCACCTGGAGCGCCTCGAACAGCTCGGGGACCGAGGAGTCGAAGCCCACCGAGGCGCTCCACAGCGCCCGGGTCTCCGCGTCGACGCCGAACCGCGCGGTCCCCCACAGCAGCAGGTTCACGATCGAGCGGTGCGACACCACGACGCCCTTGGGCCCGCCGGTCGAGCCCGAGGTGTAGATGACGTACGCCGCGTCGTCGGGTGCCGCCCGCACCCCGGTGGCCGTCGTCGGGTGGCCCGCCACGTCCGGGAGTCCGCCGTCGATGACCAGGTGCGGGCGGGCGTCGTCGAGCAGGCCCGCCCTGCGGCCGTCCGGCAGGTCCGGCTCGATGGGCAGGAACGCGGCCCCCGCCTTCAGCACCCCGAGGAGCGCCACCACCAGGTCGGCGGAGCGCCGCATGCGCACGGCGACGACGCGGTCCGCGGCGGCGCCGCGCTCGACCAGCCAGTGCGCGACCTGGTTCGCGCGCGCGTTCAGCTCCCCATAGGTGACTTCCTGCCCGTCGTGCGCGAGCGCCGTGCGGCCGGGGTCGCGTTCCGCCCGTGCCTCGAAGCCGTCCAGGAGGGTGCGCGCGCTGTCCGGCTCCGCGGTGTCGTCGCCGCCCCGCACCAGCCAGTCCCGCTCCTTGGGCGCCAGCACGTCGATGGTGTCCAGGGGCGCGGTCGGCGCGGCGGCGACCTGGGCGAGGACCCGGGCGAAGCGGGCCGCGACGTCCTCCACGGTCTCCCGGTCGAACAGCTGGGTGGCGTACTGGATGGCGCCGCGCATCCGGTGCTCGGGGTCCTCGGTGATGCTGAAGTGCAGGTCGAACTTCGCGGCCTCGGGCGTGAGCATCAGGTGCCGCGCCGTGAGCCCGGCGAGTCCGAAGTGCGGCTTCTCGTAGTTCTGCCACTCGGACATCACCTGGAACAGCGGCTGGTGCCCGGCGGAGCGGTCGGGGTTGAGCGACTCCACGAGCAGCTCGAACGGCACGTCCTGGTGGTCGTACGCCATGAGGGCCTTGGTCCGCACCTGCCCGAGCAGGTCGGCGAACGACGGGTTCCCCGAGAGGTCGACGCGCAGCACCCAGAGGTTGACGAAGAAGCCGACCATGTCCGCCATGGCGTCGTCGGTGCGTCCGGCGATGGGGCTGCCGAGGGTGAGGTCCTCGCCGCCGCCGAGCTTGTTCAGGAGCACCGCGAGGGCGGCCTGCACGGCCATCGCCACCGTCGCGCCCCGCTCCGCGGCCAGCTCCTCCAAGCGGAGCAGCACCCGGGGTTCCACCGTGAACTCGACCAGGTCGCCGTGGTGGTCGGCGCGCGCGGTCCTGGGGCGGTCAAGCGGCAGCCGGACCGGCTGCGGCACGCCTTCCAACTCCTCGCGCCAGTAGCCGATCTGGGTCGCGGCGACGCTGTCGGGGTCGTCCTCGTCGCCGAGGACCTCGCGCTGCCACAGCGTGTAGTCCTTGTACTGCACGGGCAGCGGCTCCCACCGCGGCGCCCGGCCCGCACGCCGGGCGGCGTAGGCGGCGGCCAGGTCCCGGAGGAGCGGCGCCAGGGAGCCGCCGTCCGCGGCGATGTGGTGGACCAGGACGATCAGGACGTGCTCGCGCGGCGCGGTGCGGAACACGCTGACGCGCAAGGGCAGTTCGGCCTTGAGGTCGAAGCGGTAGGCGACCGCGGCGGCGAACGCGGCGTCCGCTTCGCCCGGCGTCACGTCGACGACCGGCACGTCCAGGGACAGCTCGCTCTCGCGCAGGACGCGCTGGTACGGCTCTCCGTCACCGTCCTCGGCGCACAGGGTCCGCAGGCTCTCGTGCCGTACGACCACGTCGCGGACCGCCGCCGTGAGCGCGGCCGCGTCCAGCTCCCCGGTCAGCCGGAACGACAGCTCCATGTTGTACGTGTCGGAAGGGCCCTCCAACTGGTACAGGTACCACAACCGGCGCTGCGCGAACGACAGCGGGATTCTCATGGTCACTCCTCGACGGTCATCTTGCGCAGACGGGGCCTGCTCGGCTTGGCCGAGTGCTCCGCCCACGAGGCCAGTTCGGACACGGTGGGCGAGTCGAAGACCCGGCGGATGGGGAGGTCGACGTCGAGCTCCCGCTGGACCCGGCTGATCAGCCGGGTGGCCAGGAGCGAATGGCCGCCGAGTGCGAAGAAGTCGTCGTCGATGCCGACCCGCTCCAGGCCGAGCACTTCGGCGAAGAGCCGGCACAGGACCTCCTCGCGGTGGTCGCGCGGCGCGCGCCCGGTGGAGGTCCGGGTGTAGTCGGGCGGTGGCAGCACGCTCCGGTTGAGCTTTCCGTTGGGCGTGAGCGGCATCTCCGCGAGCGGCACGAGCGCGGCGGGCACCATGTACTCCGGGAGGTGCTCGCGCAGATGGCGGGGCAGGTCGGCGAGCAGCGGGCCGATGGCCGACGCGGCGGCGGGGTCGTTCGACAGCGCCCGCGCCGCGCCGCCGGACCCGAGGAATCCCCCGGTCACGGGGCACGGTTCGGGCAGGAACACCGCGTCGAAGCGGTGCGCGGCCGCGTCCGACCAGGTCAGGACCGCCTCCCAGCCCTCCTGCCGGGCCAGGTGGTGCACGTCCTCGGGGTCGACGGGCGCGTCGGCGGTCCTCTCGGGCCCGGCGGGCCGCTCCACCACCCTGCGGCCGCGACGGCCGCGGCGAACTCCTCGGCCAGGCGCGCGTTCGGGATGCCGCTGACCCGCACCGGCGCGCCGCCCGCCTCCTCGATGACACGGCGCAGACCGGCGATCCCGGTCACGTGCTCGCCCCAGCGCAGCGCCGGGACGGCGGCGAGCGGGAGCGGGTCGAGCGGGGCCTTGTGCAGCACGACCTCGTAGCGGTGCCGGGTGAGCTCGTTGTGCGCGGCCCCCGGCTTCAGCCGGACGTCCACGCCCGCGACGCGGTGCTCGCGCGCCCACGCGGTGAACCACGCCGGGTCGACGACGAGTTCCCGCTCGGCGATGAGCGCCTTCTCCACCAGCGCGCGGAGTTCTTCCGGGCGCGCCGACAGGTGCGCGGCCCGCTGCGTCGCGGTGAACAGCAGGCGCAGCGTGGCGGCGTTGCGGACGTCGCCGACGACGATCCGGCCGCCGGGGGCGAGCCGGTCCATCGCCTGGGTGAGGACCCGGTCCAGATAGGCGGTGTCCGGGAAGTACTGGACCACCGAGTTGAGGACGACGGTGTCAAACCACCCCACCGATTCCGCTGCTTCTGACGGCAGGCCGGAGAAATCGTCGGCGGGCTGGTGGCGCAGCGTGACGCGGTCCGCGTACCCGGCGCGTTCGGCCTGTGCGGCGAGGCGGTCGAGGACGGTGGCGGAGATGTCGGTGCCCCAGTACTCCTCGACCTCGCCGACGACGGGGGCGAGCAGCAGGCCGGAGCCGACGCCGATCTCCAGGACCCGGCGCGGACAGGCGCCAAGGACGCGGTCCACCGCGGCGTCCCGCCAGGCGAGCATGTCCGCCCGCGGGATCGGCTCGCCGTCGTAGGAGGACTTCCACAGCTGGAAGTCGTCGCCCCACGCGGCCGCCGCGGAGTCGGTGTAGCTGTCGTCGTACACCTGCTGCCACTCGTCGACCCGGGCCGTGGCGTCGCCCGCCGCAGCGTCGGCGGCGGGCACGACATAGCCGACGAGGCGCTTGTCGTTGTCGTCGGCGGCGGACCGGCCCTCGCGCACCACGACGGCGGCCTGGGCCACGCCCGGGTGGGCGGCGAGGACGTGCTCGATCTCGCCCGGCTCGATGCGGTAGCCCCGGATCTTGACCTGGAAGTCGCCGCGCCCCAGGTACGCGAGGCGGCCGTCCTCGGTCCAGCGGACGAGGTCGCCGGTGCGGTACATCCGCTCCCCCGGGGCGCCGAACGGGCAGGCCAGGAACCGCTCGGCGGTCAGCGCCCGCCGGCCGAGGTAGCCGTGGGCGAGTCCGGCACCGGCGACGTACAGCTCGCCGCTCACCCCGCGCGGCGCGGGGCGCAGCCGCGCGTCGAGGACGTACACCTGGGTGTTGCCGATCGGCGTGCCGATGGCGGGCGTGCCGCCGCCGGGGGTGACGGCGGCCATCGTGGACCAGATGGTCGTCTCGGTGGGGCCGTACACGTTGGACACCGTCGCGGCCTGTCCGGCGAGGGCCTCGGCGAGCGGCGCGGGCAGCGCCTCGCCGCCGACGAGGACGCGCAGCCCCTCGGCGGCGCGCGGGTCGTGGGCGAGGAGCATCTGCCAGAACGCCGGGGTGGCCTGCGCCGCGGTGACGCCGTGGCGCCGCATCGCCGCCAGGGCGGCCGAGGGCTGGGCGACGGTGTCCTTGCCCGCGAGGATCACGGCGGCGCCGGAGACCAGCGGCAGGTACAGCTCCAGGGCGGCGATGTCGAAGGCGACGGTGGTCACCGCGAGCAGCCGGTCCTTGGGGTCCAGCGGGAACCTGCGGCCCATCGTGGCCAGGAAGTTCGCGAGGGCCGCGCGGGGCACGGCCACGCCCTTGGGGTTGCCGGTGGAGCCGGAGGTGTAGATGACGTACGCGGTGCTGTACGGGAGCACCGACGGCTGCGGCGGTGTGTCCGGCAGGCCCGTGAGGTCGGCCGCGGCCAGCGCCTGGGCGTCGAGCACGAGGGCCGGGGCGGAGCTCTCCAGGATGTGGTCGACGCGGGCGCGCGGGTGGCCGGGGTCGATCGGGACGTAGGCCGCCCCGGCCTTGAGCACCGCGAGCAGCGTGGCGACCAGGTCGGCCGAGCGGGGCAGGAGCACCGCGACGCGCGACTCGGGGCGCACTCCGCTGGCGAGGAGCCAGTGCGCGAGGCGGTTGGCGCGGCTTTCGAGCTCCCGGTACGTCAGCGAGGTGTCCTCGTCGACGACGGCGAGCGCGTCGGGGGCGGCCGCGGCCCGCCGGTGGACGGCGCCCGGCAGGTCCGTCTCCAGGGTGGGTTCGGCGGTCGCGTTGACCGTGCGCAGCAGCCACGCGCGCTCGTCGTCGCCGAGCACGTCGACGTCGCCGACGCGCGTCGCGGGGTCCGCGAGGAACTGGTCGAGCACCCGGCACAGGCGCGCGGCGATCGCGGCGGCCCGGTCGGGGCCGAACAGGTCCTTCTGGTACTGCAGGGAGAGCTGCAGCCGGGGGTCGGACGCGGCGGTCAGCGTCAGCGGGTAGTGCGATCCCGCGAACGGCCGCAGCCCGGTGAGGGTGACCCCGGCCGCGTCGTTGGCCGCCTCCAGGGCGTCCCGGTCGACCGGGAACGACTCGAAGAGGACCAGGGTGTCGAACAGGGTGCTCAGGCCGGTGGCCCGCTGGATCTCCGCGAGGCTGTGGTGATGGTGGTCCAGGAGCCCTGCCTGCCGGTCCTGGAGGGCCGTGAGCAGGTCGGCGAAGGTGTCCTCGGGCCCGCAGCGCACCCGTACGGGAATGGTGTTGATGAACAGGCCGAGCATGTCGTCGGCGCCCGGCAGGTTGGCGGGCCGCCCGGAGACGGTGGCGCCGAACACGACGTCCTCCCGTCCCGCGAGGTGGGCGATGAGCACCGCCCAGGCCCCCTGCACCAGGGTGTTGAGCGTGACGCCGAGCTGGGCGGCCCGCTGGGACAGGCCGTGCGGGTCGGCGAGGGTCACCTCCAGGTTGCCGACCCCGGCGGGTCCCTCGTGCCGCTCCCCGGCGCGCGGCGCGAGCAGCGTGGGCTCCTGGACGCCGTCGAGTTCGGCCGCCCAGGCGCGGGTGGACGCCTCGCCGTCCTGGCGGGCGAGCCAGGCGAGGAAGTCGCCGTAGCCGCGGGCGGCGGGCAGGCGCGTGCCGTCGCCGTCGGACCCGTACAGCTCCAGGAGGTCCCGCATGAGCAGCGGCATCGACCAGCCGTCGAACAGGACGTGGTGGGTGGTGACGACGAGTTCGGCGCGGCCGGGGGCGATCAGGACGAGCGCGAGGCGGATCAGCGGCGGGGCGCCGACGTCGAAGTGGGCGGCCCGGTCCCGCGCCAGGAACTCCTCGAACTCCTGGTGCCGTTCGGCTTCGCCCAGCGCGGTCAGGTCGGTGCACCGCCACGGCAGGGACACCTCGTCGGGGACGACCTGCACGGAGTCGCCGTCGGCCTGGGTGACGAAGGCGGAGCGGAGGTTCGGGTGGCGGGCGAGGAGCGCCTGGCCCGCGCGGCGCATGCGGCCCGGGTCGACGTCTCCGGCGAGGTGGAAGACGAGTTGCATGTGGTAGACGTCGAAGGCGCCGCCGGAGAGCAGCGCGTGGAACAGGAGCCCGGACTGTACGGGGGTGACCGGCCAGATCTCCGTCAGCGGCCCGTAGCGCCGCTGCCAGTTGTCGATCTCCGGCTGTCCCACCGTGACCAGGGGCGCGTCGGAGGGGGTGAGGCCGCCCGCGTCCGGCGCTTGGGCGTGCCGGGCCACGGCGGTCAGCGCCTCGGTCCACAGGCCGGCGAGCGCGACGACCTCCTCGCGGGTCAGCACCCCGGAGGCGAAGCCGAAGTACGCGGTGAGCCGCCCGTCGTCGCCGACGCTGGCGTTGATCTCCAGCTCGGACAGGACGGGCATGTCCGGATCGGGGGCGGCGACCAGGTGGCCGTACTCGCCATCAGGGGTCCAGCCCGTGCCGCGCAGCGCGTCGGGCAGGTCGGCGGCGGAGACCTTGCCGAGGTAGTTGAACCCGATCCGCGGCTGGCGGCGGCCGCTGAGCTCGGCGGCGGTACGGGAGTTGAGGTGGCGCAGCAGTCCGTAGCCGACGCCCTTGTCCGGGGCGGCCCGCAGCTGCTCCTTGACCGCCTTGAGCGCGCGGCCCGCGGCGGGGCCGCCGGTGAAGGCGTCGTCCAGGTCGATGTCGCCCGGGTCGAGCCGCACCGGGAACATGGAGGTGAGCCAGCCGACGGTGCGGGACAGGTCGGCGCCGGGGGCGAGCTGCTCCTCGCGGCCGTGGCCTTCGAGGCGGACCAGGGTCGCGGAGGCGGGCACGCCGCGTGCCGCGCGCCAGCGGGCGAGGGCCAGGGCCAGGCCGGTGAGGAGGCCGTCGTTGGCGCCGCCGCGGTACACGGCGGGCACCGTGGTCAGCAGGGTCTCCGTCACGTCGGCGGGCACCCGCACGCGGACGGTGTCCACGGTGGCGGCGACGTCGCGCGCCGGGTCCAGGTCGCGGGCCCCGAGCGGGGGTTCGGCGCCTGTCCAGGACGCCTTGCCACAGCGGGAGTTCCGCGACGCGGGCGGGCGCGGTCGCCGCGTCGGCCAGGGCGTGCGTCCAGCGCCGCAGCGAGGTGCCCGCGGCGGGCAGCACCGGGGGCTCGCCGTCGCTGGCCTGGCGCCAGGCCGACGCCAGGTCGGGCAGGAGGACGCGCCAGGACACCCCGTCCACGACGAGGTGGTGCAGCACGATCGCGAGGCGGTGGGGTGCCGCGTCCGGGGCGAGCCACACGAACTGCGCCATGGTCCCGGCGTCCGGGTCCAGGCGGCCCGCGGCCGCGTCCAGTTCGGCGGCGACCAGGTCCGCGTCGAGGCGGGCGACGCGGACCTCGCGCAGCAGGGCTTCGGCGTCGACGCCGCCGGAGACGTCGACGCGCAGCCCCGGCTCGGCCCGGTCGAGGCGGGCGCGCAGCGCGTCGTGCCGGTCGAGGACCGCGCGCAGGGTGGCGACGAGCCGGGCGCGGTCGACGTCGGCGGGCAGGGTTCACCACGGCGGACATGGCGTACCGGTCGAGGCCGGTGCCGAGGGCGAGGACGTGGGCCGCGGCGGGCGGCAGGGGCATCCAGCCGGTGCCGCCGCCGGGCAGTTCGGCCAGGGTCGGGGAGTCCTCCGTGCGCCCGGCCACCGTCTCGGCGAGGAGGGCCACCGTGCGCTGCTCGAAGACCTCCCGGGTGCTGATGACCACCCCGCGCGCCTTGGCCCGCGCGACGACCTGGATGGAGCGGATGCTGTCGCCGCCGATGACGAAGAAGTCGTCGTCGACGCCGACGCGTTCGGTGCCGAGCACGTCGGCGTAGACCTCGGCGAGCGCCCGCTCGGTGTCCGTGCCCGGCGCCCGGTAGGCGGCCCCGGTGAACTCGGGCACGGGCAGCGCGGCCCGGTCCAGCTTGCCGTTCGCGTGCCGCGGCAGCCGGTTCAGGACGACGAGGGCGTCCGGCACCATGTAGTCCGGAAGGCGCTTGGCGACGAAGCGCCGCAGGTCGGCCACCGAGACTCCGGCGCTCAGGTCGAAGTCGCCCGCCTCGTCGCCCGCGGCCGTCCTGGCCTCCACCGGCACCACGTACCCGACCAGGCGGGATTCGTGCCCGGACCGGCCCGCGGCGGAGGCGACCACGGCCTGGCCGATGCCGGGGTGCGCGGTGAGCGCGGCCTCGACCTCGGCGGGTTCGATCCGCAGGCCGCGCACCTTCACCTGGGCGTCGGCCCGGCCCACGTACTCCAGGCGGCCCTCCGCGTCCCGGCGCACCAGGTCGCCGGTGCGGTACATGCGGCCGCCCGCCGGGTCGAACGGGCAGGCCACGAAGCGCTCCGCGGTCGCCGCGGCCCGCTGGTGGTAGCCGCGGGCGACGAGGCCGCCCACGTACAGCTCGCCGACGACACCGGCGGGCACCGGGGCGAGGCCCGGGCCGAGGACGTAGGCGCGCAGGCCGCCGAGGGGCCGCCCGATGGGGACGGCGCCGGTGCCGGTCCACGACGGGGGCACGGTGAACGTCGTGGCGTAGAAGCTCTCGGTCTGGCCGTAGGCGTTGACGACGCGGGTCGCGGGCAGCGCCGCCGCGACGCGGGCGACCAGGTCGGCGGAGAGGCCCTCACCGGCGAAGACCAGGGTCTCCACGTCGAGTTCCCCGCCGGCCTCGTCGAGGAGCGCGGCGAACACCGAGGGCACCGCGCTGATCGTGGTGCCCGACCAGCCCGCCCGGCCGCCGAGCTCCAGGACGTCGCGGACGATCTCGACGCTCGCGCCCGCGCCGAGCGCGGTGAACACCTCGAAGACGGAGACGTCGAAGGTGACCGAGGTCGCGCCGAGCACGCGGGATCCCTCGCGGACGCGCACCACGTCGGCGAGCCGCCGCACGCCGTTGACGACGTTGGCGTGGGTGAGGGACACGCCCTTCGGGACGCCGGTGGAGCCCGAGGTGTACATGACGTAGGCGAGGTGGTGCGGGTCCAGGGGCCGCAGCCGCTCGGCGTCGGTGAGGTCGGTGTCGTCCGCCGCGCCGTGCTGTTCGTCGAGGAACAGGACCGAGGCCGGGACGTCGTCGGCGGGCAGGGCCGAGACGGTCGCGGTGTCGGTGAGCAGCAGGTGGGGCGCCGCCTGCGTCAGGACGTGCCGCAGCCGGTCGCCGGAGTGCTCGGGGTCGATCGGCAGATAGGCGCCGCCCGCCTTCAGGACCGCGAGGAGCCCGGTGACCAGGTCCGCGGAGCGCGGCAGGCACAGGGCCACCACCGATTCGGGGGCGACGCCGCGCCGGACGAGCTCGCGTGCGACCCGGTTGGCGCGCGCGTTCAGCTCGCCGTACGTCAGCGAGAGGTCCCCGCGGACGACGGCGACCGCGTCGGGGGCCGTGGCCGCCCGCCGCTCGAACAGCGCGGGCAGGGTCTCGGCGGGCGCGGGCGGGCCGGTGTCGTTGAGCCCGTGCACCAGCAGCTCGCGCTCGGCGGGCGCGAGGACGTCGACCAGGCCGACGGGCCTGCCGGGCTCGGCCACGAGCTGGCGCAGCGCGCGGACGTAGCGGGCCGCGAGGGTCTTCGCGGTGGAGCGGTCGAACAGGTCGGTGGCGTACTCCAGGAGGCCCACGACCTGCCGTCCGTCGGCGTCCGTCACCTCGGTGAGGTTGAGGAACAGGTCGAACTTGGCGGTGCGGGTGGCGATCGGCTCGACGCCGACGTCGAGGCCGGGCAGGTCGAAGTCGGACCGCGCGAAGTTCTGCCAGGCGAACATCACCTGGAACAGCGGGTGGTGGGCGGTGGAGCGGTCGGGGTTGAGCAGCTCCACCAGGCGCTCGAAGGGCACGTCCTGATGGCCGTACGCGGAGATCGACTTCTCGCGCACCTGGTCGATGACGTCGTCGAAGGCGGGGTGGCCCGACAGATCGGTGCGCAGCACCCAGGTGTTGACGAAGAAGCCGATCAGACCGGTGAGCGCGTCGTCGGTGCGGCCCGCGATGGGCGAGCCGACCGGGATGTCGTCCCCGGCGCCGAGCTGGTGCAGCAGGACGGCGAAGACGGACTGCGTCAGCATCGCCACCGTGACGTCCCGCTTCTGGGCGAGCCGCTCGACGGCGCGCAGGAGGTCCTCGTCGAAGGAGAACTCGACCAGGTCGCCGCGGTGGCTGGCCCGGGCCGGGCGCGGCCGGTCCGTGGGCAGGTCGAGCGGCTGCGGGGCGCCTTCGAGCGTCTCGCGCCAGTACGCCGACTGGGCGTTCAGGAGGCTGCCGGGGTCGTCGGCGTCGCCGAGGAGCTCCCGCTGCCAGAGCGCGTAGTCGGCGTACTGGACGGGCGGTTCGGGCCAGTCGGGGGCCCGTCCCTCGCGGCGGTCGGCGTACGCCCGCGAGATGCCCTGGATGAGCGCGGCCGCCGACTCGCCGTCACCGGCGATGTGGTGGAGGACCAGGGTGAGGACGTGCTCTTCCGGTCCGACGCGCAGGACGCGCGCCTGGAGGGGGAGTTCGGCGGCGAGGTCGAAGGCGTGGCCGCCCGCCGCCGCGACCGCCCCGGCCACCGCGTCCGCGCCCACGTCGACGACGGGCACGGCGACGCGCGCCTCGGCGGCGGGCAGGACCCGCTGGTGGGCGACGCCCCGCTCGTCCTCGGCGAACAGCGTCCGCAGGCTCTCGTGCCGGTCGACGACGTCCTGGACGGCCGCCGCGAGCGCGTCCGTGTCGAGGACGCCGGTCAGGCGCAGCGCCATGGGGATGTTGTACGTCGCCGAAGGGCCCTCGAAGCGGTCGATGAACCACAGCCTGCGCTGGGCGAACGACAGCGGCAGGCGCTCCGGGCGGGCGGCGGCGCGGCGCAGCGGGGGCCGCACCTGGAGGCCGGCGGAGAGGTGCGCGGCGAGCCCGGCGACGGTGGGCGCGTCGAAGACGGCCCGGATGGGGACCTCCGCGCCGAGGGCCGCGCGGATGCGGCTGGTGAGCCGGGTGGCGAGCAGGGAGTGCCCGCCGAGGGCGAAGAAGTGGTCGTCGGCGCCGACCTGGACTCCACGCCGAGGACCTCGGCGAACAGCGCGGCCAGGGCCTCCTCGTGGGCGGTGGCGGGGGCGCGGTAGGCGGTGGTGGTGAACTCCGGTGCGGGCAGCGCGGCCCGGTCCAGCTTGCCGTTGGGCAGCAGCGGAAGGCGGTCGAGGAGCACCAGGGCGGAGGGCACCATGTACGCGGGCAGCCGCCCGGTGGTGAACCGGAGCAGCTCCGCCTCGTCGACGCCGTCGGTCCCGGTCCGCTCGGGCGAGCCGGGCGCCACCGCGTACGCGACGAGCCGCTGGCCGCCCCCGGCGTCCGTCCCGGCGACGACGGCGGCCTGGGTGACCTCGGGGTGTGCGGTGAGGGCGGCCTCGACCTCGCCGGGCTCGACGCGGAAGCCGCGCACCTTGATCTGCGCGTCGCCGCGGCCCGCGTACTCCAGGTGTCCTGCGCTGTTCCAGCGGGCCAGGTCGCCGGTGCGGTACATGCGGGAGCCGGGGGGCGCGAACGGGTCGGCGACGAAGCGCTCGGCGGTCAGGCCGGGGCGGCCGTGGTAGCCGCGGCCCACGGCGCCGCCGACGTACAGCTCGCCGACCGCGCCCGGGGGCACCGGGGTCAGGCCGGGGCCAAGGACGTAGGTCCGCATGTTGGCGAGGGGGGTGCCGACGGGCGCGCTGCCGGTGGGGGCCGTCGCGCTGTCGAGGGCGGCGCAGGTGAAGGCGGTGGCGTAGAACGACTCGCTCTGGCCGTAGGCGTTGACGACCCGCACGCCGGGGAAGGCCTCCTGGGCCCGTGCGACCAGGGCGGCGGGCAGGGCCTCACCGGCGAGGACGACGGTGTCCACGTCGGTGTTCTCGGCGATCTCGGTGACGAGTTCGGCGAACGCGGAGGGCACGGTGGACAGGACGCCGCCGCCCAAGCCGCCGCTCAAGCCGCCGCGCTCGCCGACGGCGAGGACGTCGCGCACGATCTCGACGACGCCGCCGCTCGCGAGCGTGGTGAAGAACTCGAAGACGGACACGTCGAAGTTGATCGAGGTGCCCGCGAGCAGCCGCTCGCCGGGGCCCATGCCCACCACGGGGGCCAGCCGCAGCACGCCGTTGACCACGGTGGCGTGGGTGATGGCGACGCCCTTGGGTTGCCCCGTCGACCCGGAGGTGTACATGACGTACGCCAACTGGTCGGCCCGTACCGGACGTCCGAGGTTCCCTTCGGCCTCGGCGGACAGGTCGAGGGCGTCCAGGCGGACCACGTCGGCGCCGTGCGCGGGCAGGGCGGGCTCGGTGGCGGTGTCGGTGAGGACGAGGCGCGGCCGGGCCTCGGCGAGGATCGCCTGGAGGCGGTGGCCGGGGTAGGCGGGGTCGGCCGGCAGATAGGCGCCACCGGCCTTGAGCACGGCGAGCAGCGCGGCCACCAGGTCCGGCGAGCGCGGCAGCGCGAGCGCCACCACGGACTCCGCGCCGACGCCGCGGGCCGTAAGGGCGCGGGCCACGCGGTTGGCGCGGGCGTTCAGTTCGCCGTACGTCACCTCGGTGCCCTCGAAGACCAGCGCCGCCTCGTCCGGCCTGGCCGCGGCCTGGCGCTCGAACAGCTCGGTGACGGGCACGTCGGGGGTGGGGGCCGCGGTGTCGTTGAGGGCGGTGAGCCGGGCGCGCTCGGCCGGGTCCAGGAGGTCGAGGCGGCCGACGGGCAGCTCCGCGTCGGCCGCGATCTGGCGCAGGACGCGCGCGAGGCGGGCCGCGATCAGCCGGGTGGCGTCCCGGCCGAGGACGCTCTCGCGGTGGGTGAGGGTCAGGCGGGGGTAGGGGGTGGCGTCGGCCATCAGGGTCAGCGGGTAGTGGGTGCCGGTGGTCGGGCGCAGGCCGGTGAAGGCGATCCCGTCGGCGGCGTCGGCGGCGTCGCTGAGGGCCTCCCGGTCGACGGGGTAGGACTCGAAGACGACCAGCGTGTCGAAGAGCGAGTCCAGGCCCGCCGCCCGCTGGATCTCGGTGAGCCCGTGGTGGTGGTGCTCCAGGAGCCCGGCCTGGCGGTCCTGGAGGCGGGTGAGCACCTCGGCGAGGGTGTCGCCGGGCGCGTACTCCACCCGTACGGGAAGGGTGTTGATGAACATGCCGACCACGGAGTCGACGTCCGTGACGGCGGGCGGGCGCCCGGAGACGGTGGCGCCGAACACCACGTCCTGGCGCCCGGTGAGCTGGCCGAGCAGCAGCGCCCAGGCGCCCTGGATCAGGGTGTTGACGGTGACGCCGAGGTCCGAGGCGCGCCTGCTCAGGGCGCGTGCCTCGGCGGCGGGGAGCGCCACCTCGACCTGGCCGACGCGTTCGCCGCCCGTGTCCGCCGCGCCGGGTACGAGCAGGGTCGGCTCGGTGAGCCCGGCGAGCTCGGCCGCCCAGGCCCGCGCCGTCTCCTCGTGGTCCTGCTCCGCCAGCCAGACCAGGAAGTCCCGGAAGCTCCGCGCCCGCGGCAGCACCGAGGTGTCGCCCGCGGCTCCGTAGAGCCGCAGCAGGTCCTGCATCAGGAGCGGGAACGACCAGCCGTCGAACAGGACGTGATGGGCCGTCAGGACGAGTTCGGAGCGCTCGGCGCCCATCCGGACCAGGGCGAAGCGCAGCAGCGGCGGCTCGGCCGGGTCGAAGTGGCGGGTGTGGTCGTCGGCGAGGAACCCCTCGAAGGCCTCCTCGCGCTCGGCCTCGCCGAGGTCCCGCAGGTCGGTCTCCCGCCAGGGCACGTCGACGTGGTCGAGGACGAGCTGCACCTGCCTGCCCCGCGCGTCGGCGGCGAAGACGGTGCGCAGGTTGGCGTGCCGGTCGACCAGGCCCTGGCAGGCCGCCCGCATCCGGGCCGGGTCGACGCGGCCGGAGACGTGGAAGGCGATCTGCATCTGGTACGAGTCGACGGCGGCGTCATCGGCGGCGTTGAGGAGCGTGTGGAAGAGGAGGCCGGACTGGAGCGGGGTGAGCGGCCAGACGTCCGCGAGGCCCGGGTGGCGCCGCTCCCAGGCCTCGACGGACCGCTGGTCGACGTCGACGAGCGGCAGGTCGGACGGGGTGAGACCGCCCGCGCCGGGGCTGGCCGCGTGCCGGGCGACGGCGTCGAGGGCCCGCGCCCACAGGTCGGCGAGCTCCTGGACCTCGGCGCGGTCAAGGACGCCCGGCGGGAAGAAGATCACGCCGCTGAGGGCGGCGCCCTCGTCGGTGTCGACGACCGCGGAGTTGACCTCCAGGACGGACATCGCGGGCATCGTCGCGTCCAGGGGCGCCACCAGCTCGGTGATCTGGGTGAAGCCGAGGCCGCGCAGGTCCTCCGGCATGTCGGCGGCGGAGAAGCGGCCCAGGTAGTTGAAGCCGATCTGGCCGGTCGGGAGCGCCCCGAGCTCGGCGGCCGTGTCCTCGTTGAGGTGGCGCAGCAGGCCGTAGCCGAGGCCCTTGTCGGGGATCGCGAGCAGCTGCTCCTTGACGGCCTTGACGGCGTCACCGGCGGCGGGGCCGCCCGCGAGGGCCTCGTCGAGGTCGCAGCCCGCGACGTCCAGGCGCACCGGGAAGAGGCTGGTGAACCAGCCGACCGTACGGGAGAGATCGGCGCCGGGGACCAGGTCCTGCTCGCGGCCGTGGCCCTCCAGCTTGATCAGCGTGGACGGCTCGTCGACGCCGCGCCCGCGCCGCCACTGGGCGACGGCCAGGGCGAACGCCGCGAGGAGCCCGTCGTTGACGCCGCCGTGGAAGGCGGTGGGCACCGTGGTCAGGAGCGCCTCGGTGACCGCCGCGGGGAGCCGGAACTCCAGGCGCTCCAGGGCGGTGCGGGTGTCGAGGGACGGGTCGAGCGGGCGCGCGCCGAGCAGCGGGTCGGGTCCTTCCAGGATGCCGCGCCACAGCGGGAGTTCGGCCCGCCGCCGCTCGCTGCGGGCCTCGTCGGCCAGGGCGTGGGTCCAGCGGCGCAGGGACGTGCCGACGGCGGGCAGCTCGGGACGCTCGCCCCGGCGTATCCGCTGCCAGGCCGCGGCGAGGTCCGGGAGCAGGACGCGCCAGGACACCCCGTCGACCACCTGGTGGTGCAGGACGACGATCAGGCGGCCCGGTCCCTGCCCCGGGTCGAGCCACACGAACTGGGCCATCACCCCGTCGGCCGGGGCGAGGCGGCCCGCCGCCGCGTCGAGTTCCGCGTCCACGAGGTGCCGCAGCTCCTCGCTGTCCCAGTCGCCGTCGCAGCGGACGCGGCGGATCAGGGCGGCCGCGTCCACGGAGCCCGCCGGGCCGATGCTCAGGCCGCCGTCGGCGAGGCGGGACCGCAGCGCGTCGTGCCGGTCGAGGACCGCGCCGACGGTGGCGGTCAGGGCGGGGGCGTCGATGTCCTCGGGCAGGGCGACGAGCATCGCCATGGAGAACCGGTCGTGGGAGCCGCCCAGTTCGAGCAGGTACGAGGTGATCGGAAGGAGCGGCAGCGGTCCCGTGCCGCCGCCCTCGTACTCCGCGAGGACGGGCCCGGCAGCGGCGTCCGCGGTCGCGACGCGGGCCAGTTCGGCGACGCTGCGCCGCTCGAAGACCTGCCGGGGCGTGACGGCGAGGCCCTGGGCGCGGGCCCGTGAGACGACCTGGATGGAGCGGATACTGTCGCCGCCCAGGGCGAAGAAGTCGTCGTCGGCGCCGACCCGTTCCAGGCCGAGGACCTCCGCGTACACGGCGGCCAGGACCCGCTCCTCGGCGGTGCCGGGCGCGCGGTAGGCGCCGCCGGTGAACTCCGGCGCGGGCAGCGCGGCCCGGTCCAGCTTGCCGTTCGGGGTGAGCGGCAGGCGGTCGAGGACCACGAAGGCCTGCGGGACCATGAAGTCCGGCAGCCGCTCCGCGACGATGCCGCGCAGCTCCTTCGCCTCCAGGTGGGCGCGGAGGTCCGTGGTCGTGTGGTCGCTGGTGAAGGCGGGCACCACGTACGCGACGAGCCGCTTGCCGCCGCGGTCGTCGCGGGCGACGACGGCGGCCCGCGCGACGGCGGGGTGCGCGGTCAGGGCGGCCTCGACCTCGCCGGGCTCGATCCGGAAGCCCCGCACCTTGACCTGCGCGTCGGCCCTGCCGACGCACTCCAGCTGCCCGTCGGCGTTCCACCGGGCGAGGTCGCCGGTGCGATACATCCGCTCGCCCGCGGGCCCGAACGGGTCCGCCACATAGCGCTCCGCGGTCAGAGCGGGGCGGTCGTGGTAGGCCCGGCCGAGGCAGGCCCCGGCCACGTACAGCTCCCCGACCACGCCCCGCGGCACCGGCGCGAGGCCGGGGCCGAGGACGTAGGCCCGCATGTTGCCGAGCGGCGTGCCGATCGGCGCGACGTCGGCGCCGTGCCAGGCGTCGGACGCGGCGAGGGAGAACGCCGTGGCGTAGAAGCTCTCGCTCTGTCCGTAGGAGTTGATGACGCGCACGCCGGGCAGCGCCTCGCGCACCCGCCGCACCAGGGAGCCGGGAAGGACGTCACCGGCGAGGACCACCGTGTGCACGTGCGGCATCGCGCCCAGCTGGTCGACGAGTTCGGTCAGGACCGGCGGGACCGTGCTGATCACATGGCCGTCCCAGCCGTCCCGCTCGGCGAGGACCATGGCGTTCGGCACGAGCTCGACGGTGCCGCCGGTGAACAGGGTGGTCAGGATCTCGAAGACGGAGACGTCGAAGGTGACGGAGGTCCCGGCGAGCATGCGCGAGCCGGGCGGGGCGTCCAGGGCGCGGATCAGTTCGAGTACGCCGTTGACGGCGCCGCGGTGTGTGATCGCCGCGCCCTTGGGGCGGCCGGTGGAGCCGGAGGTGTACATCAGGTAGGCCAGGTTGTCCGGTCGCGGCCGCGGGCCCCCGGGGGGCGCTTCGGCCGCGGGCCACCGCTCCGCGTCGTCCAGGTCGATCCGGGGCAGGTCCCCCAGCGGGAGCCCCGCCGCGGTCGCCGCGTCGGTGACCGCGAACCGCGGGCGGGCGTCGGCCAGCACGAACTCCACGCGGTCGCTGGCGTATCCCGGGTCGAGGGGCAGATAGGCCGCGCCGGACTTGAGGCGATGCCGAGGAGCCCCACGAGGAGGCTCGGGTCGCGCGGCAGGGCGAGCGCCACGACGGACTCCGGGCCGACGCCGCGCCCCAGCAGCTCCGCCGCGAGCCGGTTCGCCCTCTCGTCGAGCTCCCGGTAGGTCAGGGACCGCTCCCCGCACACGACGGCGGTGTGCTCGGGCGTGCTCGCCGCCTGGCGCTCGAACAGCTCCGGGACGGTCAGCTCGGGCAGGGGCGTGCCGGTCCGGTTGAGCCCGACGAGGAGCCGCTCGCGCTCCCCGGGCTCCATGACGTCGAGGCCGCCGACCCGCTGTTCGGGGTCGGCCACGACCTGGCCGAGGACGTGGATGAACCGGCTGGCGACGGCCTCGGCCGTGGACCGGTCGAACAGGTCGGTGGCGTACTCCAGGCGGCACTGCGCCCCGCCGGAGGGGTCAGGGACCATGTTGAAGAACAGGTCGAACTTCGCCGCGTTGTTCTGGTTCGGCTCGAAGACGACGTCGAGGCCCGGGATCTCCACCTCGGGCCAGGAGATCTGCCAGGCGAGCATCACCTGGAAGAACGGGTGGTACGCGGTGGAGCGGTCCGGGTTGATCAGCTCCACCAGGCGCTCGAAGGGGACGTCCTGGTTGTCGTAGGCGGCGAGGGCCTTGTCCTTCACGCGGTCCAGGAGGCCGGTGAACGTCGGGTTCCCGGAGAGGTCGGCGCGCAGCACCCAGGTGTTGACGAAGAACCCGACGAGCTCCTTGAGCGCCGCGTCGGTGCGGCCGACGATCGGACCGCCCATGGTCAGGTCGTCGCCGCCGCCGAGGTGGTGCAGCAGGGCCGCGAGCGCCGACTGCATGACCATGGACACGGTGGTGTCACGCCGGGCGGCCAGCTTCTCCACCGCGGTGAGCAGCTCGGCGTCGATCCAGGCCTCGACGAGGTCGCCGCGGTGGCTCGGGACCTTGGGGCGGGGGCGGTCGGCGGGCAGGGCCAGCGGCTGCGTGAGGCCTTCCAGCTCCCTGCGCCAGTAGGCCAGTTGCCTGGCGCCGACGCTGTCGGGGTCGGACTCGTCGCCGAGCAGGTCGAGCTGCCAGAGCGTGTAGTCCGCGTACTGCACGGCGAGCGGCTCCCAGCGCGGGGCCCGGCCTTCCTTGCGGGCCTCGTACGCCGACGTCAGGTCCCGTACGAGCGGCTCGATGGACTCGCCGTCCGCGGCGATGTGGTGCAGGACGATCGCCAGCGTGTGGTCGCGCGGTCCGCACCGCAGCAGCCTGCCCCGGATCGGCAGGTCCGCCGTCAGGTCGAAGGGCAGGGCGACGGTGGCGCTGACCGCCGCGGCCCGCTCCTCCTCGGCGACGTCGGCCACGGGCAGCTCGAAGGGCTTCTCATCGGGCTCGAGGACGTGCTGGTAGGGACGGCCGTCGCCGTCCTCGACGATGACGGTCCGCAGGGCCTCGTGCCGGCCGACCACGTCGCGCAGCGCCATCTCCAGGGCACCGGCGTCCAGTTGCCCGGTGAGGCGGAGCACGAACGGCGCGTTGTAGGTCGGCGAGGGACCTTCGAACCGGTCGATGAACCACATCCGACGCTGGGCGAACGACAACGGGATCATCTGTCTCCATACCTTCCGCGGCACAGGGTGGGGGCCGCCGTTCGACTCCGGCCGAGCGCTTCTCGCGGCTCGCCGTGGGAGGAGTCCGGGTGCCTTCGATCTGGGGGGGGGCTAGTCGGAGTGCGGTGAGGTGGCGGCCTGGTCCGGGACGATCTGTCCGCCCTTCGTCCTTCTGCTCAGGGTCGGCCTGCTCGACGGGGAGAGCTCCTCCCACACCGTGGACAGACCGGCGATGGTGCGCGTTTCGAACAGCGTCCGGATCGGGACTTCCAGGGTCAGTTCCGCGCGGATCAGGTTGACCAGCGATATCGCCCGCAGCGAGTTGCCGCCGATGTCGAAGAAGTCGTCGTCGATGCCCACCCGGTCCACGCCGAGGACCTCGGCGAACAGCGCGCACAGGGACTCCTCCCGCGCCGACCTCGGCGCGCGGTACGGCACGGGCCCTGCCGGGGACTCCGCCGCCTCCGACGGCTCCTGGTCGAGGTGGAGGAGCTCGCGCAGCCGGTCCCGCCCGGCCTCGTCGAGGGCGTCGAGCGCGCCGACCTGGGTGCCGGGGTCGTCCGCGACGCGTTCGAGGACGCGCACCAGGCGCGCGGCGATCAGGTCGACGGTCTCGTGGTCGAGCTGTCCGACCGGGTGGTCGATGGCGAGCTCCAGGTACGGCTCGGCGCTCGCGTTCAGGGTGACGGGGTAGTGCGAGCCGTAGTACGGGCGCATGCCGGTGACGGCGATGCCCGCCGCCGCGTCGGCCTCGGCGAGCGCGACCCGGTCCACCGGGTAGGACTCGAAGCCGATGAGCGTGTCGAACAGCGTGTCGTGTCCGGCCGCTTCCTGGATGTCGGAGAGACCGTGCGCGTGGTGGTCGAGGAGCCTGCCCTGCCGGTCCTGGAGGTCGGCCAGCACGTCGGCCACGGTCCGCTCGGCCGGGCACGGGACGCGTACCGGGATGGTGTTGATGAAGAGGCCGACCATCCGGTCCGCCCCCAAGAGCGCGTCCGGGCGCCCGGCCACGGTGGCTCCGAAGACCACGTCCCGCTGCCCCGTCAGCTGTGCGAGCAGGAGCGCCCAGGCGCCCTGGACCAGGGTGTTGAGGGTGACGCTCAGCGCGGCGGCCCGGCGCGCGAGGCGCCGCGCGGTGTCGAAGCCCAGCGCGAGCTCCACCCTGCGGACGCCCTCGTCGCCCCCGGCTCCGCTCTTGGGCGCGAGGAGCGTGGGTGCGCGCAGCCCGTCGAGTTCGGCGGCCCAGGCGCGGGCGGACGCCTCGTGGTCGCGGCCCGCGAGCCAGGTGACGAAGTCGGCGTAGTCGCGGGCCGGGGGCAGGGCGGCGGGCGCGCCGTCGGCGGCGTACAGGCGCAGCAGGTCCCGCATGAGCAGCGGCAGCGACCAGCCGTCGAGCAGCGCGTGGTGCGCGGTGAGGACGAGTTCGGCCCGGTCGGGCCCGGTGGTGGCGAGGGTGAGGCGGATCAGCGGCGGCACGGTGGGGTCGAAGGGGGTCGCCCGGTCCTCGGCGAGGAACGCCTCCAGGCCGCCGTCACCGGGGGTGTCGAGGTGGCGCCAGGGCAGTGTGACGGCGCGCGGCACCAGTTGGACCGTGGAGCCGTGCCCGCCCGCGACGAACGCCGCGCGCAGGTTCGGATGGCGCTCAAGGAGGGCCTGTCCGGCGCGGCGCATCCGCTGCGGGTCGACGGTGCCGGAGAGGTGGAACACGAACTGCAGGTGGTACACGTCGAAGGCGGTGTCGGCGAGCAGCGTGTGGAACAGCAGGCCGGACTGCACGGGGGTGACCGGCCAGAGCGCGGCCAGCGGCCCGTACCGCTCCTCCCAGGTGTCGATCTCCGCCTGGTCCGCCGCGACCAGGGGCGCGTCCGCGGGGGTGAGGCCGCCCGCGCCGGGCGCCGCCGTGTGCCGTGCGAGGCCCGTCAGCGCCTCGGCCCACCGCATCGCCAGGTCGTCGGCCTCGGCGCGGGAGAGGACCCCGGCGGGGAATCCGAAGTGCGCCGTCAGCCGCCCGTCCTCGCCGACGGAGGCGTTGATCTCCAGGGCCGACAGCGGCGGCAGGTCCGGGTTCGGGGCGGGGACGAGCTCCCCGACGCGCGACAGGGGCGCCCAGCCGTCGCCGCGGAGGTCCTCGGGGAGGTCCGCCGCGGAGACCTTGCCGAGGTAGTTGAAGCCGATCTGCGGGTCGTCGTAGCGGCCGAGGGCGGCCGCGGTGTCCTGGTCGAGGTGGCGCAGCAGCCCGTAGCCGAGGCCCTTGTCGGGGATCGCCCGCAGCCGCTCCTTGACGAGCTTGACGGCGCGTCCGGCGTCAGGGCCGCCCGCGACGGCGTCGTCCACGTCGACGCCCTCAAGGTCGAGCCGCACCGGGAAGGTGCTGGTGAACCAGCCGACCGTACGGGAGAGATCGGCTCCCGGGACGACGTGCTCCTCCCTGCCGTGGCCCTCCACGCGGATCGAGAACGAGGCGTCGCGCAGCCCTCGGGCGCGCCGCCAGCCCGCCACCGCGAGGGCGAGCGCGGCGAGCAGTCCGTCCTCCGCTCCGGCGTGGTACGCCGCGGGCAGGGCGGTCAGGACCGCTTCGGTCACCGGGGCGGGCACCTGGACGCGCACCTCGTCCAGCGTCGCCGACACGTCCCGCTCGGGGTCCAGGGGCCGCTCCCCCAGCGGCGGTTGCGCGCCCGCCAGCATGTTCCGCCACAGCGGGAGTTCGGCGTGCCGTCCGGGCGCCGCGTCCACCAGGGCGTGGGCCCAGCGCCGGGCGGAGGTGCCGACCTCGGGCAGCTCCGGGCGCTCGGCGGCGCGCACCCGGCGCCACGCCGCGGCCAGGTCCGGCAGCAGGACGCGCCAGGACACGCCGTCGACGACGAGGTGGTGCAGGACCAGCAGGAGCGATCCGGGTCCGGTGTCTGGGGCGAACCAGACGAACTGCGCCATCACCCCGGCGCCCGGGGCGAGGCGGTCCGCGGCCGCGTCGAGTTCCGCGGCGACGGTCTCGTCCGACGGCGGCCACTGCGCGCAGGGCACCCGCCGCAGCAGCGGTCCGGCCTCCACGGCGTCCGGCGGGTCGACCCACAGTCCGAGCCCGGCGGGTTCGAGGCGGGCGCGCAGGACGTCGTGGTGGGACAGGACGGCCTCCAGTACGGCGACGAGTCCGGCCCGGTCGATGGCCGCGGGCAGCGTGACGTGCATGGCCATGGACAGCCGGTGGGAGCCGCCGCCGGAGCCGAGGACCTGGAGCGCGACCGGGGAGGCGGGGACCCGGCCGACGCCGCCGCCGGGGAGTTCCGGCAGCCGCTCGCGGGCGCCGCCGCCTAGGCCCGAGAGCGCGGCGAGGCGGGCGACGGTGCGGTGTTCGAAGATCTCCCGGGTGCTCAGCCCGAGCCCGCGGGCCTTGGCCCGCGCCACGACCTGGATGGAGCGGATGCTGTCGCCGCCGATGGCGAAGAAGTCGTCCTCGACGCCGATCCGGCCGACGCCGAGGACGTCGGCGAACACCTCCGCGAGGGCGCGTTCGGCCTCGCCGCGCGGCGCCCGGTACGTCGTCCGGCCGTCGAGCTCGGGCTCCGGCAGCGCGGCCCGGTCCAGCTTGCCGTTCACGGTCAGCGGCACGCGGTCGAGCACCACGAACGCCGAGGGCACCATGAACTCGGGCAGCCGCCCGGCCGCGAACCGGCGCAGCTCGCCGGTCGAGACCCCGGCCTGGAAGTCGAGGTCGCCCACGCCGCCCGCGCCGTCGCCGCCGACGACGCCGCCGCCCGCGGGCACCACGTACCCGACGAGCCGCCGGTGCCCCAAGGCGTCGGAGCGCGCGACCACGACGGCCTGCGCCACGCCGGGGTGCTCGGTCAGGGCCGCCTCGATCTCGGCCGGTTCGACGCGGAAGCCGCGCACCTTGACCTGGGCGTCGGCCCGGGCCGACGTAGGCGAGCCGCCCTTCGGCGTCCCAGCGCACCCGGTCCCCGGTCCGGTACATCAGGCCGCCGGGCGGGCCGAACGGGCAGGCCACGAACCGCTCCGCGGTCTGCCCGGGCCGCCCGGCGTAGCCGCGGGCGACACCGGCACCGGCCACGTACAGCTCCCCGGTCGTGCCCGCGGGGACCGGCGCGAGGCCCGGGCCGAGGACGTACACCGCGGTGTTGTCCAGCGGGCGGCCGATCGGCACGCTCCGGCGCTCCCGCTCGGCGGGCGTGAGCCGGTGGCCGGTGGCGAACACGGTGGTCTCCGTGGGCCCGTAGGCGTGCCCGATGGTGAGGCCGGGGCAGGCCTGCCGCACCCGGCGGAAGGCGGCGGGTGACGCCGCGTCGCCGCCGGTCCACACCTCGCGCAGCCCGGCGAGGCACTCCGGGCGCTCCTCGGCGATCGCCGTGAACAGGCCGGTGGTGAGCCACAGGACGGTGATGCCGTGGGCGGCCCGCAGCGCGGTGAGCGTCTCGATGTCCAGGTCCCCGGGCGGTGCGAGGACCACCCGGCCGCCGTTGACCAGGGGCACCCACAGCTCCTTGACGAACGCGTCGAAGGTGTGCGGCGCGTGGAACAGCGTGGTGGCGTGGCTCTCGTCCCGCCAGCGGTGGTCGGTGACGTACGCCTCCAGGTTGCGGTGGGTCGTGCCGATGCCCTTGGGGACGCCGGTCGAGCCGGAGGTGAACATGACGGCGGCCAGCTGGTGGGGGTGCCAGCGCTCCGGCAGGGCCAGCGCCGGTTCGCCGTCGCCCGAGCCGTCGCCCGAGCCGCCGCCCGCACTGCCCAACTCGCCGTCGCCGTCGAGCAGGACGACGGGTGCCGCCAGGCCGTCCGGCAGGTCCCGGGCGGCCGCCGCGTCGGTCAGCACGAAGCGGGCGTGCGCGTCGCGCAGCATGGACCCGATCCGCTCGGCCGGATGCGCAGGGTCCAGCGGCAGATAGGCGCCGCCCGCCCGCAGGACCGCGAGGAGGGCGACGACCAGGGTGACCGAGCGCGGCAGGGCGACCGCCACGACCGTGTCGGGGCCGACGGCCCGCCGCCGCAGCGCAGCGGCGAGGCGGTTCACGCGCGCGTCGAGGTCCCGGTACGACAGGGCCGTGTCGCCGGACACCAGGGCCACCGCGTCGGGGGTCCGCAGCGCCTGGCGGGCGAAGAGCCCCGGCAGGGCGAGGCCTTCCAGCGGCACGTCCGTGTCGTTGAGCTCCTCCAGCAGCCGGTGGCGCTCGGGGCCGGTCAGCGGGTCCACCGCGCCGATCCGCGCCCCGGGGTCCGCGGCCAGGGCGCGCAGGAACGCGACGAGCCGCGCCGAGAACCGCCCGAGCTCGGCCGCGGTGTACATCTCCCGCGGCGCGTCCACGCTGATCGTGAGGGCGTCGTCAGGGCCCGACCGGAACACGGTGACCATGAGTTCGTCCGGGGAGGGGAAGCAGCCGCCGAAGAACGACGCCGGGTGCGCTCCGAAGCGCAGGCGTGCCATCGGTATGTAGTTCACGATCGTGCCGACGGGGCTGCGGCCGACGTCGGTCAGGCCGATCTCCTGCCGGATGTCGGCGATGAGGTGCCTGCTGTGCGGGGTGACGGTCTTCTTCTCCGCGGCGATCGCCCGGGCGACGTCGACGAAGGTGTCGCTCTCCCGGACGGCGACGCGCACGGGGATGAAGTTCGCGGCCATGCCTGTCGCCCTGCGGGTGGCCTGGGAGCGGTTGCCCGCGCCGAGCGAGAACATGAGGTCCGTCAACCCGCAGGCCTCGCGCAGGAACACGGCCGCGCCCGCGGTCACCAGCGTGGGCATCGAGAGGCCGGCCGCGTCGGCGGCCCGCTTCCACGCGGCGGCCTCCGCGCCGGGGATCACGGTCGTGCTGTTCGCGATGCCGATCGCGTGGGCGACGCGTTCGGGGCCGCCGCTCGGGGCCGCCTCGTCGTCGCCGGAGGTGCCCTCGCCCGCGCCGCGCTCGCTCGGCAGCCGGGCGGCGTCCGGCGAGTCGGCGAGGTAGTCCCGCCAGAACGCCGCGTCCTCGCCGAAGCGCGGCGAGCGCCGGTAGTCGGCCTCCTCTTTCGCCACGGCGCCGGCGTCCCGGAGCGGGGGCTCGGGGACCGGCTCGCCCGCGGCCAGGGCGGTGTAGATGTCGGCGCACCGCAGCGCGAAGTTGTTGTAGCCGAGGCCGTCGTTCACGATGTGGTGGAAGAGCACGCAGAAGATCCAGCGGGCCGGGCCGAGCTTGACCGCGCCGAGCCGGAACAAAAGGTCGGAGCTCAGGTCGAACCGCTCCTCCTGGATCTCCGTGAGCACCGCGTACAGGCGGGCCCCGGGGTCCTCGGAGCCGCTCAGGTCGACGAAGAAGGGCTGCCACGCGCCGAGTTCGCGGGGCACGGCACGCACGCCGGACTCGGTCTCCTCGAAGGCGGACAGCAGGTGGGCGTTCTCCCGCAGCGCCTGCCGCAGGGCCGCGTCCCAGTACGTCCCTGTCGAGCGGCCCCTCGACCTCCCACCAGGCGGAGATGTTGTTACGGATCGAAGGATTCAGCTTGTCGGCGATCCACAACCCGACTTGCGACGTTGACACACCTGCGGTTGACACACCTGCGGCAGACAAGGAACCCACCTTCGCGCTTTCGACCTGCAGAGGCTTCGACCTCGAGGAAGGTAGGGGCGGCCGTCCTCGCTCCGTCCTCGATGGGGCCTCAACGGGCGCTCGGGGGCGAGGACGGCGGGTGCCGTCAGGGGCACGGCCACGGCGGTCGGGGACCCGTGCGCACCGGGCGCGGCACCTGCCGGGCCGCCCTGCGATGCCGCTGGCCAAGGGGCCCTGCGGGCAAGGGGAGTGCGGGCGGAAGCCGGAGCCCGGGACCGGCGTCGGCGTGCCTCAAGGGGCCGCGCCCGGCGTCCGCGGCCGCTGCCCGCCGCCGCTCGGCGGCCGGTCCCGCCGGCGGGACCGGTCCCTGACCCGGCGCGAGGGCGCGCCGCTCCGCGCGCGCCGCCCTCCGCGCCCGCCGACGGACCTGGTCCGCGCCGGGCACGACGGGACCGCGCCCCGCACCGGGACGGCATCGGCCGCCCCACGGGCCGCTGACGCCTCCGCCGAAATTCAGTGCAACCAGCGGAACGCCATGGGGAATTCCCGGGGTCCCGCCGGGCGGGTGGCCGTGTTGTCCCGCCACGGGGTTGCGCGTGTCCCGCGCGTGTGACGGCGCGACAGCGCCGGTTGCCGGGACCGCTCCCCTTTGCTGATACTTAAAGATCTCCCGACGCCGCAGGTGCCACAGCGCACCCCCCGAATTCGGCACTGCGCAGGGAATGGCCGCGTGAGGTGCGGAGGCGACACTCGGAAATGGCTGATGCAGTGAATGGATGCCGCACGTTCGACGACTCACCTGAATTCATTGACTTTCGCCTACTGGGCCCTCTTGAGGTGCGGGTCGCCGGTATCGAGCGAAGCCTTCCGGGAAACCGGTCGAGGGTCGTGCTCGCGTGTCTGCTGGTCGCCGACGGCGAGGTCATGTCGGTGGCCCGCCTGGTGGACGCCGTGTGGGGGCCGACGCCGCCGGTGACGGCCGAGAAGCAGATCAAGAACAGCGTCTCCGACCTGCGCCGACAGCTGTCCGGGGCGGGGGTGGAGCTGGAGACGGTGCCGCCCGGCTACCGGCTGCGTATCCACTGCGGCGACACCGACCTGCGGGCGTTCCGGCGCCGGGTCGCCCTCGCCCGCGAGCAGGTGGCGCGCGGCGGGCACGAGGCGGCGGCCGTCGCCGAGTACCGGCACGCGCTTTCCCTGTGCGGCGCCCAGGTCCTCGGCAACGTCCACAGCGAGTTCATCGACGGCGTCGCGGCGAGCTTCCACGAGGAGCGGCTCGTCGCCCACGAGGAGTGCGTGGAGCTTGAGCTCGACCGCGGCCGCCACCGGACGCTGGTCGTCGAGCTCCTGGACCTGGTCGAGGCCGCCCCGCACCGCGAGGGGCTCGTCTGCTGTCTGCTGCGCGCGCTGGCGGAGTCGGGCGACCGCGCCCGGGCCCTGGCCGTCTACGACCGGGTGCGCCGGGTCCTCAACGAGGAGTACGGCACCGAGCCGGGCTCCCGGCTGCGCGGCCTGTACGAGCGGATCAGGGCGAACGACGCGGCGCCGCGGCCCGATGGCCCGCCGCACGGCCCGTCCACCCTGCCGCCCGACGCGCCGGACCTCGTCGGGCGGACCGCCGAGCTCGACGCGGTCCTCGCCGCGGCACGCGCCGCCGCGCCGGGGCGCCCCGCGCACGGCGGCACGGTGGTCATCGACGGCATGCCCGGGGTCGGCAAGACCGCCCTCGCCGTCCGGGCCGCGCGCGCACTCGCCGACGACTACCGGGACGCGCAGCTGTTCCTCGACATGGGAGCGCACACCGGCGACTGCGCGCTGACGAGCCCCACCACCGCGCTCGGGCAGCTGCTCGCCGCCCTGGGCGTCCCCGACGGGGAGAATATCCCGGCCGGTCTCCAGGAACGCGCCGCACTCTGGCGGGCGAGCCTGCGCACGCGCCGTACCGTCGTCGTCCTGGACGACGTGGCGAGCAGCGCGCAGGTCCGGCCGCTCCTTCCGGACGGGGCCAACTGCCTGCTCCTGGTCACCAGCAGGCACCGGCTCGCCGGTCTCGACGGGGTCCGCACGGTGTCGCTGTCCGTGCTCTCCCCCGAGCTGGGCCGGGCGCTGTTCTCGCGCGCGCTCGGCGACGCGCGGGCCGGGCGCGAGCCCGCCGAGGCGGGCGCGGTCGTGCGGCTGTGCGGCGGGCTGCCCCTGGCGATCCTGATCGCCGCGGCGCGCCTTCGCCATCGCCCCCACTGGACGGTGGCGGACCTGGCCCGCCGCCTCGCCGGCGGCGACGGCCTCCTTGCCGAGCTGTACGCGGAGGACCGCAGCGTCGCGACCCGGCTGCTTTCGTCGTACCAGCGGCTGACGCCGGAACTCCAGCGGTTCTTCAAGGCGGTCGGCTGGATTCGCGGCGACCGCGTCGACGTGGCGGAGGCCGCGCGGCTCGCCGGCGTCCCGGCCGTCCGCGCCGAGCAGGCGCTCGAGGCCCTGGCCGACCGGCACGTCGTCGAGCCGACGGTGCCCGGGGTCTACCGGATACACGGCTTGGTCCGGGCGTGCTCCCGGGCCCTGGCCGAGCCGCGCGCCCTCGGGCCCGCCGAGGGGTACGCGGACGAACAGGGCGGCGCGGCATAGGAGTTGGGGCCGCTCCAACATTCCGGAATGCTGAATTCCGGAGCAACTCCGCCAGGAACGCGCGACACTCGGGGCGGATACCACCGGCACCCCGTGACCGCACGGCGGCGCGCCCGTCAATGTCCCGCCAACGGGACAGCTGCGGCGAAGCGGCGCACGACCGGCTTTCCGCGAAGAGGGCTTGACCAGCCAAATCGCATATGCAAACGGAATTGCGGGACATTAAGCCCAACCCCACCGCACACACCACCCATTCGCTTCCCGATCGGGAAGCGAATGGACTTGTCGATACTAGGAAAGAACCGCTCCACGGGTACGCGGCCGCGGAACCGCGGCACGACAAGGCCCGATGGCGGACCGCGGCCGAGGCCCGGCAGGAAAGCACTTTCTCCGGCCTTCCGCCAGTACCAATATTCAGGGTTGCGTTAGCAACACGGCGCTGGCTAGCGTACTAAGAGATCTATACGACTCGGGATTGTCGTAGTTGACGGGGCGTGATGTCGGCAGGGGGCGCTGGCCAACACGCTCGCATGCACAGGGGGGGTAGCCGCAATTTACCCAATTGGAGACACGCGACATGACTCCCGCTGAAGTCGGCTTACCGCTGGGGGCATTGACTGCCCAAAAGGTATCGCTGCTCAGTCGGCTGGCCACCAATGCCTCGCCGAACAAAATGGGAATCAGCTTTCCCCAAGGCCTGACCCGGCAATCGTGGGAAGCGATCGGCAATCAGCTGAGAGACGTATCCAATTCGTCTCTCTCTGGTGGCTCGCGGACTGGATGATCTACGGAGAGAGCTCGTACAGCTCGCACTACCGCGAGGCGATCGAGCGGACCGGCCTCGACTACAAGACCCTCCGCAACTACGCGTGGGTGGCCCGGCGGTTCGAGCACCACCGGCGGCGCGAGGTGCTCAGCTTCGCGCACCACGCGGAGGTGGCCCGCCTGCCCACTCCGGAGCAGGACTACTGGCTGCGCAAGGCGGAACAGCGGTCCTGGTCCCGCAACGAACTGCGCAGGCAGGTGCGGACCAGCCTCGCCGAACGCGAGGGCACGGCGGCCGCACCCCCGCGCGCCGTCGGCACCGCGCACGCACGCCACGTCACCACGAGGACGGCTCCGGCGGCCCGGGCGCCGATTCCCGTCGGCCAGCGGCGAGTTCCGGCCGACCGGGCGCGGGTCGCGGCGGCCGAGATCCAGCCCTGCCGGGTCACGACGATCGAGATCGACCTGCCGGTCACCGAGTTCGACCAGGTCACCAGGATCGCGGAGACCTTCGGCCTGAGCCGCAGCGACTGGGCCGCCCGCGTGCTGCAGTCGGTCGTCCGGACGCTGGCAGAGACGAAGGCGGGAGGCGAGGCGCCCGTGCACGCGTCCTAGGCAACAGCCCCGGCCTCGGCCCGCGTTGAGGTTTCGGGTCGTCGTCCCCGGTGAGGATCACCGGATGAACTCCCCGTCGGCACCGCCACCGCCAAGGCCGCCGGAGCCCGCGGAGCCGCTGGCCTCGCTGCCGCGCATCGGCGCCGCGGACCTGGCGCGCGCGGCCCCCATGGCCGCCGCCGTCGCCGCCGTCGAGACCGCCCTCACCACGGGCGGGCTCGACCCGGAGGCGGAGCCCGCCCGCAGCGTGGTGGGCGTCCCCGGCGGGCAGCTGCTCCTGATGCCGTCGGCGACGACGGCGTACACGGGCGTGAAGGTCGCCACCGTCACACCGGACAACCCCGCGCGCGGACTGCCCCGCATCCAGGGGCTCTACCTCTCTCCTCGACGGGGCGACCCACACGCCGGTGGCGCTGCTCGACGGCGTCGCGCTGACCTCCCTGCGCACGCCCGCGGTGTCCGGCGCGGCGCTGCGGCACCTGGCCGTGCCCGGCGCCCGGCGGCTGCTCGTGTTCGGGACGGGCCCGCAGGCGTGGGGGCACGTGGAGGCGGTGCGCACGGTGCGGCCGTCCCTCACGCACGTGGACGTGGTGGGCCGCGACCCGGGGCGGGTGGCGGCGTTCGTGCGGCGCTGCCGCGACGCGGGCCTCGCGGCGGCGGCCGCGGCTCCGGAGGACGTCGCGCACGCGGACGTCGTGTGTTGCTGCACCACCGCCCGCGCCCCGCTCTTCGACAGCGCGCTCCTGGCCCCGCACGCGGCGGTCGCGGCGGTCGGCTCGCACGAGCCGGAGGCGCGGGAGGTCGACGAGCGGCTCGTGGGCCGGGCCACGGTCGTCGCCGAGTCCCGGTCCGTGGCGGAACGCGAGTGCGGCGACCTCGTGCAGGCCGTCGCCGCCCGCACCTTCGATCCCCAACAGCTTCGCACACTGGGCGAGTTGGTACGGGGTGAGGTGCCGGTCACGCCCGGGCGGCCGCGCCTGTTCAAGTCGGCCGGGATGGCGTGGGAGGACCTGGCGGTGGCGGTGACGGCGTACGAAAGGTGGCGCGGCCTCACCTGACGCGCCCCCGCCGCGCTCACTCCACCGTCACCGGGTGCCGCACCACGGCGTCGAAGAGGTACCCCTGTGTGTTGTGCGCCGTCGTCGGCGGCTGGGTCCGGCCGGTGGTGTCGGTGGCGCGGGCGAGCAGGGTCGCCGGGCCCGGGGCGTTCGGGCGCCAGCTGGTGGACCAGCGCACCCAGGAGCCGCGCCGGGGTACGTCGTGCAGCCGGGCGCGGTGCCAGCTGGCGCCGCCGTCGGTGCTGACGTCCACGTGGGCGATCGCCGCGTCGCCGGACCAGGAGCGGCCGGTGAGCCGGTGCCGGGCGGCCGCGGACAGGCGTGCGTCCCAGGGGAGTTCGAAGGCCGACTTGAGGGTCTGGCGGGTGAGGGGCGCGGAGCCCTCCGCGGGGTGGCCGGGTCCGTACAGGCGGTAGAAGTCGGTGTTCCAGGGCGAGTAGAGGGGCGTCGTCGAGACCTCGATGTCGCCGACCCACTTGATGGACGCGATCCCGATCCAGGACGGCACGAGCACGCGCACCGGGTACCCGTGGTCGGGCGGCAGCGGCTCGCCGTTCATCTCGTACGCGAGGAGGACGTCGTCGAGGGCCTTGGCGAGGGGAAGCGGGCGGCGCACCCGGCCGAGGCGGGTGCCGTCCGCCGTCACGTACTCGTCGTCGAGGCCGCGCGGCATCACGTCCACGGCGCCGCGCGCGAGGCCCGCCCGGCGCAGTACGTCGGCGAGGCGCACCCCGCGCCAGCGGGCCTGGCCGATGGCGCCGAGCGTCCAGGCCGTGCCGGAGACGGGCTGCCCCTGCTGGCCGGTGAACAGGGAGCGGCCGGACTTGCCCGCGCACTCCACGAACGCGGTGCGCGTCGTCGACGGCAGCCGGCGCAGGTCGGCGAGGGTGAACTCCCGCGCGCCGCCGGTGAGTCCGTCGCCCCACACCGTGAGTTTCCAGGACGCGGCGTCCAGGCGCGGGGTCGTGGTGTGGTTGCGGACGAAGAAGCGGGCGGCGGGCGTGAGGGGGCCGGTGCCCGCGAGGGCCTCGAACCGGGTCTCGGCGTTGGTGCCGCGGACCGTGAACCAGCGCTCGGGCAGGGGTTTGACGATGCCGGGCGCGGCCGCCGCGCGGGCGGGCGGGGCGCTGAGCGCGACCGGCGCGGCCGCGGCGAGGCCCGCGGCGGCGAGCAGCCGCAGCAGGTCGCGGCGGGCGACGCCGTCGGCGCGGGCCTCGCCCGCGAGCCACTGGCGCAGCCGTCGGCGGTCGTGGGCGGCTTCGGCGCGGGTGTCCCCGCGGGGTTCGACGGACGTCATGGGGGCCTTTCGCCGCGAGGTGACGACTCTGGTTCCGGGCGCGGGTACGCGAAGTCCCGTCCACCGGGGGTGAGTCGCGGCGTACGGGACGTGGGGCGTTCCGGGCGAGGACGTCAGGCTAGGAGGCCGTGGCGGCTCGCGGCCACGGCCCCGGTCATCACTTCACACGAGTGCAACGAACGGCGGGGTCACGGTGTCGTCGTCGACACCACGTACACCATGGGGTGTTGGGGGTTGGAGCGGTTCACGACGATGTCCTGGGTGGGCGTCGGGTTGTCCTGGTCGTGGCTGACGCCCGACCAGGGCCCGGGTCCGGTGAACTCCCAGCCGACGACCTTCTGGTCGCGCTTGCTGATCGTGATGTCGTCCTTCTCCAGCTTGTCGACGCTGGTGCCGGTCTCCTTCAGGAACCGGGCCAGGCCTTCGTTGCTGGTGAGGAACTGCACGTACAGACGGCTGGTGCGCCAGTTGTTGGTCTCGTAGTAGGCGACCTCCGCCGAGTACGGCGGGACCGGCACGTCGTAGAGGCGGCGCTGGACCTTGGAGGGCCAGCCCGCGGTGAGGCCGGTAGCGGAGTACTTCTTCTCCTTGTCGCGGCCGCTGTCGCGGGACTGGTTCGCGGAGATCAGCAGGTATCCGGCGGGGATGCCGATGAGCAGCACGATGATCGTCGCCGTGAGCCAGCGGCGGCGGAGCATGTGGCGGCGGTCCTCGGGGTCGCGGTCCGCGGGCCGCTGCGGGCCCTGCTGGTCGGGCGAGGAGGGCTGGCGGGGGACGGTCATCTACTGGGTTCCCTGGGCGGTGCGGTCGCCCGCGCGGCGGGCCTGGGCGTACCGCTCGTAGCGCTCGTAGCGCTCCACTCGGCGGCGGTTGGCGCGACGGAAGCGGCGGGCGACGAGCCGGGCGAGGTCGGCGGCGCCGACCATCCCGGCCTCGGGGCCGAGCTGGGCGCGGGCGATGCGGGCCTCGGGCCGGTAGCCGCGCCCGGTGAGGTGGCGGCGGAAGGCGTCCCTGGCGGGGCCGATGAGGAGGTCGTCGGCGGCGCTGACGCCGCCGCCGATGACGAAGCAGGACGGGTCGAGGGCGGCGGCGAGGTTGGCGATGCCGACGCCGAGCCACTGGCCGATGTCCTGGAGCAGCTCGACGCACATGGCGTCGCCCTCGCGGGCCAGCTCGGTGATGAGGGGCCCGGTGATGTCGGGGACGTTGCCCTTGACGCGCTCGATGATCCCGTACGCGACCGGGGAGTCCGCGGCGGCCAGCTCGCGGGCCTCGCGGACCAGGGCGTTGCCGGAGCTGTACTGCTCCCAGCAGCCGCGGTTGCCGCACGGGCAGCGGTGCCCGCCGGGCACGACCTGCATATGGCCGAATTCGCCCGCGACCCCGAACTTGCCGCGCTTGACCTGGCCGTCCTCCAGGATCGCGCCGCCGATGCCGGTCCCGAGCGTGATCATGACCAGGTGGTCCTCGCCGCGGGCGGCGCCGAAGCGCCACTCGGCCCACGCGGCGGTGTTCGCGCTCGTTGTCGACGAGCACGGGCACCGCGAGGCGGCCGGAGATGCGGTCGCGCAGGGGTTCGTTGCGCCAGGACAGGTGCGGGGCGAACAGGACGCGGTTGCGGTCCGCGTCGACCCAGCCCGCGGCGCCGATGCCGACGGCGTGCACGTCGTGCCGGTCGGACAGGTCGAGGACCAGCTCGACGATGGTGTCCTCGACGACCTTGGGGCTCTTGGACTTGTCCGGCGTCTCCGTGCGCAGCGTCTCCAGGATGTTGCCGTCGGCGTCCACGACGCCCGCCATCACCTTCGTGCCGCCGATGTCGATGCCGACGGTGGGGACGCGGGGGGCCGTCAGGTGCGAACGGCGCTCACGCGTACCCACGGTCCGCAGGACAGTGGCTCGTGCGGAGCCGCGGTGCGTGAGGTCGCGGTAGGTGCTCATCGGGCCGATTCTGCCTCACGCCCACGGGGGCGCGCACAACGGGCCGGGGTGCGGGGCACCCCGGCCGGCCCCTCAGCGTGGGGTGCGCATGAGCGCCCCGAAGGGGCGCGGGGAACTGCGCGCTCAGCGCGCACAAAGCCGCGGACGCGTCTGCTCGGTACTCGGCAGACGCGTCCGCGGCTTTTCACTGGTTGCTCGCGCTCACGCGGCGGAGCCGCAGATCGGCACAGCCTCGCGCCCCTACGGGGCGCTCTGGCTCCGGTCCAGTTCATGCCGGAGGTCATCGAGCTCGGAGCCGCCCGCCATTTGGCGGGTGAGTTCGTCGAGGGTGATCTCGGCACGGGCGTGGCTGCCCGCCATCGCGCCCCGCTTGAGGAGGACGAAACGGTCGCCGACGAGGTAGGCGTGGTGCGGATTGTGGGTGATCAGGACCACGCCCAGACCCGCGTCACGGGCCGCGGCCACGTACTTCAGGACCACACCGGACTGCTTCACACCCAGCGCCGCCGTCGGCTCGTCAAGAACCAGGACCTTCGCCCCGAAATACACCGCCCGGGCGATCGCCACACACTGCCGCTCCACCCCCCGACAGCGTGCCGATGGGCTGGTCGACATCCCGCAGGTCAATGCCCATGCGCAGCAGCTCCGCATGGGTCGTCGCCCGCATCCGCTCCACGTCCAGGCGCTTGAGGGGACCCTTGCCCTTCGTCGGCTCGGAGCCGAGGAAGAAGTTCCGCCACACCGGCATCAGCGGCACGACCGCCAGATCCTGGTAGACCGTCGCGATCCCCCGGTCCAGCGCCTCGCGGGGGCTGCTCAGCCTGGTCTCCTCACCCTCGATCGAGAAGGTGCCCGCATCATGCTGGTGCAACCCCGCAATGATCTTGATGAGCGTGGACTTACCCGCACCGTTGTCGCCCAGCACACAGGAGATCTCCCCCGCATGCACCTCAAGCGAGACCCCCTCCAGAGCCCGGATATTGCCGTAGTACTTACTGACGTCGTCAAGCTCGACCAGCGCGACACGCTCCGCGGGAGCCGTCGCGTCCTGGGGAGCGGCCTCGGTCGTCATGCCGTCGCCTCCGCACGCTTGCGGACCCACGCGTTCAGCAGGGTCGCCAGGAGCAGCATCGCTCCCAGGAAGAACTTGAACCAGTCCGGGTTCCACTCCGCGTACACGATGCCCTTGCTGGTCATCCCGAAGATCAGCGCACCCACCGCGGCACCCACCGCCGAACCGTAACCACCCGTGATCAGACACCCCCCGATCACCGCCGCGATGATGTAGATCAGCTCATTGCCGACCCCCTCACCCGACTGCACCACGTCATAGTTGAACAGCAGATGCTGACCCGAGACCCACGCCCCGAACGCCACACCCATATACAGGCCGATCTTCGTCAAACCCACCGGCACACCCACCGCACGCGCCGCCTGCTCACCACCACCGACCGCGAAGATCCAGTTCCCCGCACGCGTCCGCAACAGCACCCACGTCGCCACCGCCACCATCACCAGCCACCACACAATGGTGATCTTGAAGTCGACACCACCCACCGTGACCGTCGAAGCGAACACGTCCTTCGCCGAGGAGAAGCCCTCCATATCGGAGATCGACTTCGTCGACACCGTCCCGCTGATCAGCTTCGTGAAGCCCAGGTTCATCCCCGTCAGCATCAAGAACGTGCCCAGCGTGATGATGAAACTCGGCGGATCGGTGCGGACCAGCATCACCCCGTTGAACACCCCGATCGCCAGCGTCACCAGCAACGAGACACCCACACCCACCCACACGTTCGCCGTCATCTGATAGCTGAACATCGACGACACCAACGCCGACGTCGTCACCATCACACCCGCCGACAGATCGAACTCACCACCGATCATCAACAGCGCCACCGGCACCGCCATGATCCCGATCGTCGACGCCGCATACAAAACCGTCGCCAGACTGCTCGTCTGCAGGAAACTGTCCGCGACGACCGCGAAGAACAAGAACACCGCCACGGCACCAACGACCGAACCCAGCTCAGGACGGCCCAGAAGCCTCTTCAGCGGCGAGGTCTTCAACAGGCGCTCGTCGGTCAGCGGGCGCTGGGGGGCGGGAGCTGTCGTGCTCATCGGGTCCCCCGCTTCGCGTATTCCTCAAGCTCGGTGGCCTGGTCCTTGGTGATGATCTGGGGTCCGGTCAGGACCGGCTTGCCGCCGCCGAGGACGTCGGCGTTGTACTTGTACAGCCACAGCAGGTCCACGGCCTCGTACCCCTGGAGGTAGGGCTGCTGGTCGACGGCGAAGCCGAGGTTGCCGGACTTCAGGCCCCCGGCGACCTTCTCGTTCAGGTCGAAGGTGTCGATCTCGGCCTTGCTGCCCGCACCGTCCTTCGCCTTCACCGCCGTGTCCGCGAAGGGGGCGCCCAGGGTGACCACGGCGTCGATGTCCTTGTCCGCCTGGAGCCTGGCCTCGATGGAGGACTGCACGTCAGGCATGTTCGTGCCCTCCACGTACAGGTTCTTCATCTCGCCCTTGAAGGTCTTCTTCGCACCCTCGCAGCGCTGCTCGTGGCCCACGTTGCCCTGCTCGTGCAGCACGCACAGGGCCTTCTTCTTGCCCCGCTTGTTCAGCTCCTCGCCCACCGCCTCACCGGCGATGGTCTCGTCCTGCCCGATGTGGGTCAGCGCGCCGAACTCCTTGGACTCCTCCGAGCCCGAGTTCACCGTCACCACCGGGATGCCCGCCTTGCGGGCCCGCGCCACCGCCGCCTTCATCGCGTCCGGCTTCGCGAGGGTGACGATGATCCCGTCGACCTTCTTGTCGATCGCCGCGTCCACGAGCTGCGCCTGCTGCTGCGCCTCGTCGTGGTGCGAGTACAGGAACTTGATGTTGTCCTTGACGGCGGCCTGCTTGGCGCCGCTCTGGACGATGTCCCAGAAGGTGTCCCCATCGCCCGAGTGAGTGATCATCGCGAAGGTCCAGCGCGGTGTGTCCACCGCCGCCCTGCCCCCGGCCTGCGCCGCCTTCCGGGCGTCCTCCGCCCGCTTGCCGCCGGTGCTGCTGCATCCCACCAGGGACGCCCCGAGCACCGCGACCAGCACGGCACCCACCGCACGTACTCCAGTCCGAACCCTTGCCACGTCGCCGTGCCCTTCTTGCTGTGCAGTGTTTGCAGTACTTGCAGAGTTTGCTGTGCTCTCCGGTGCGGCTGGGTCCGCGGACCCAGCCGCCCAAGTATCGGTCACGCCGCTTCACCCCGTGGTCATCGGGTACCGGGGGCGGTGAACTTCTCGTCGTCCTCGTCGTCCTCGTCGTCCTTGCCGCCGGAGCCGCCGCGGCCCGCCGCGGCCCGCCGCGAGCGCGACGGCCACGAGGGCGGCTGCTGCCGTGCGGGCTGAACGCATGGCTGTACGCATGGTGCATCACCCTTCTCCCGGCTGATCCCGGCCGCTCCAGTGCGGCTGGTGGGAGTTCTAGCGGGGGCCGCCACCCAGCGTCAATGACTTTGTCAGAACATTCTTACTACGGCCGGTCGGGGGACCGCGTCCGACGACGGCGTCAGGGGCGTACGAGCAGCTGGAACTCGAAGGAGTACCGCGAGGCGCGGTAGATGTGCGAGCCGTACTCCACCGCGCGGCCGGTGTCGTCGAACGTCGTGCGCCGCATGGTGAGCACCGGGGCGCCCTCCGGCTCGGCGAGCAGCGCGGCCTCGGCGGCGCTCGCCGCGCGGGCGCCCACCGACTGCCGGGCGCTGTGCAGGGTGATCCCCGCGGCCCGCATCAGGCGGTACAGGCCGGTGGCCTCCAGGCGCTCGGTGTCGAGGGCGAGCAGCCCGGCTGGGAGGTGGTTGCGCAGGTGCGCCATGGGCTCGCCGTGCGCGAGGCGCAGCCGCTCCACCAGGTGGACGTCGCTGCCCTCGGCCACCCCGAGGGCGGCCGCGGTCTCGGCGGACGCGGGCTCGACGACGTTGCGCAGGACCCGGGTCTCGGGGCGCTGGCCCGCCGCCTCCAGGTCGTCGTAGAGGCTGCTCAGCTCCAGGGGGCGCTTGACCTGGCTGTGCACGACCTGGGTGCCGACGCCGCGGCGGCGCACGAGCAGGCCCTTGTCGACGAGCGACTGGATGGCCTGGCGGACGGTGGGCCGCGAGAGGCCGAGCCGCCCGGCGAGCTCGATCTCGTTGCCGAGCAGGCTTCCGGGCGTCAGGGCGCCGCGCTCGATCGCCGCCTCCAGTTGCTGGGAGAGCTGGAAGTACAGCGGGACCGGGCTGCTGCGGTCGACGCCGAGGTGCAGGGCCACGGTGGGGTCCACGGCCGGTTTCGCGGCTTTGGCTGCTGCTGGTTCGGTCACGGGGTGAGCGTAGTCCGGGGCGATGATGACGGGAAGTTCGGAAGTTCTGTTGTCAGGACAAACCATTGACAGGAGCGCGGGTGCGTCGCGAAGGTGGGCCCATGCGCATCGGACTGATCGGAACGGGACGTATCGGCACCTTCCACGCGGCGGCCCTGGCCCGCCGTCCGGAGGTGGACTCGCTGGTGGTCGCGGACGTGGACGCGGCACGGGCCGCGGACCTCGCCGCCCGCACGGGGGCGACGGCGGCGGACTCGGTGGACGCCCTGTTCACCGCGGCGGGCGGCCCCGCGGGCGTGGACGCGCTGGTGATCACGGCGGCGACCTCGGCGCACGCCGAGCTGATCGGCCGGGGGGCGCGGGCGGGCCTGCCGGTGTTCTGCGAGAAGCCGATCGCCCTTGACCTGGCCGGTACGCTCGCCGCGCTCGCCGAGGTCGAGTCGGCCGGAACGATCCTGCAGCTGGGCTTCCAGCGGCGCTTCGACGCCGGGTACCTGGCCGCGCGCGAGGCGGTGCGGGCCGGGCGGCTCGGACGGCTGCACACGGTGCGGGCGATGACCTCGGACCCGGCGCCGCCGCCCGCCGCGTATCTGCCGCTCTCCGGCGGCCTGTACCGCGACTGCCTCGTGCACGACTTCGACATCCTGCGCTGGGTCACGGGGCGCGAGGTCACGGAGGTGTACGCGACCGGGTCCGACGCCGGGCCCGCGATGTTCCGCGACGCCGGTGACGTCGACACCGCGGCGGTGCTGCTCACGCTGGACGACGGCACCCTGGCCACGGCCACGGCGACGCGCTGCAACGGCGCGGGCTACGACGTGCGCATGGAGCTGGCCGGGGAGGCCGACCAGATCGCCGTCGGCGTCGACGCCCGCACCCCGCTCACCTCCGCGGAGCCGGACGGGCCCGGCGCCCCCGACAAGCCCTGGCCCGGCTTCCTGGAGCGCTTCGCCCCGGCGTACGAGGCGGAGCTCGCCGCGTTCGTCGACGTCGTGCGCGGCGAGCTCGCGAACCCCTGCGACGGCCGGGAGGCGCTGCACGCCCTGCGGATCGCGGAGGCCTGCGAACTGTCGCGCGCGCAGGGCCGCCCGGTGCGCATGACGGAGATCGCCGGGGCCTGACGGCGACTCCCCCACGACCACCGGCCCCGGGGCATCCCCCTCCCCGGGGCCGGTCCGACGAGACCGCGGCGCGCCCCGGATGGCGTGTCTCATCCGGTGGCGCGGACCGTGCCCTGGGCCATCGCGCACAGCACCTCGGTGCCGTCGCCGTCCACGGCGAAGAGGTCGCAGCGGACCACGGCCTGACGGCGCGTGGCGTCGGCGACCTTCGCCCGGGCCACCAGGCGCACGCCGGTGGCGGGGCGGACGTACTGGATGGAGAAGCCGGACGTCAGGACGGCGGCGCCGAGCGCGGTGCCCGCGGCGAACGTGATGCCGTTGTCCGCCGCGTACGACAGGACGCCGCCGTGCACGAAGCCGTTCTGCTGGAGGAGTTCGTCCCTGAGCGGGATCTCCAGGGTGGCCCCGCCGTCACCGAAGGCGGTCACCTCTGCGCCCACGAGCAGGCTGAACGGCTGGGCGGCGAGGGTCTTCTGAGCGAGTATGAGGTCCAGGGGCCGCGCGGGCGGTGGGGCGTCTGTCATGGCACGACTTCTACCACCCGGTAACCTCTCGGGCCTAGCGCTGGCCCGCTGTTCTCCGTACCGCTACCAGCGGACGTCAAGGCGGCGCAGGCCCCGTATCAGCAGACCCGGACGCCAGTCCGTGGCGGTGCCGTCCAGGGCGAGCTCCGGGCAGCGCTCCAGGAGCGAGCGCAGGGCGATCCGGCCCTCAAGGCGGGCCAGCGGGGCGCCCAGGCAGAAGTGGATGCCGTGCCCGAAGGCCACGTGGCCCTGGGGGGCGCGGTGCAGGTCGAAGGCGTCCGGCGTGCCGTACTTCCCCGGGTCGTGGTTGGCCGCGGTGAGGCCCACGACGACGACCGAGCCCGCGGGCACCAGCAGGCCGCCCATCTCGGTGGGTTCGGTGGTGAAGCGGTACGTCGCGTTCTCCACCGGGCCCTCGTGCCGCAGGCCCTCCTCGATCGCACCGTCAAGCAGGCTCATGTCGGCGCGCAGCTCGGCCAGTTGGGCGGGCCGGGTGAGCAGGGCGTGGAGGGTGTTGGTGATGAGGTGGACCGTCGTCTCATGGCCCGCGATGAGCAGGAGATACGCCATGCCGCGCAGCTCCTCGTGGGAGAGGCTGGTCGCCGTCCTCGGCGCGGGTGCGGATCAGGGCGCTGAGCAGGTCGTCGCCCGGGGCCTCGCGCTTGGCGGCGATCAGGACGTCCAAGTACGCGGACAGTTCGGCGTAGACCGTGTCCTCCCACACCTCCGTCGTCGGTGTGATGGCCTCGTTCGACATGCGGCGGAACTCGTCGCGGTCCAGGTCAGGGACGCCGAGGAGTGCGCAGATGACCGTCATGGGCAGGGGGAAGGCCAGCGCCTCCACCAGGTCCGCGCGGCGTTCCCCGGCGAGCATGGCGTCCAGGAGGCCGTCCGTGACGCTCTGGATGCGCGGGCCCAGCGCCTGGACGCGGCGGGCGGTGAACTCGCGGGCGATCAGGGAGCGCAGGCGTGTGTGGCGCGGCGGGTCCACCGACAGCAGGTGCGGGCCGATCAGCTTCTCGTCCGGCAGCTCGGCGTCGAATCCCTCGCTCGACTTGGTCAGGCGTGGGTCGGCGAGGGTGGTCCTGGCCAACTCGTGGCCCACCACCAGATAGTGGTCGTCCTCGTGGTCCGGGGGTGGGAAGCGGACCTTGTGGATGGGGCCGCGCGTGCGTAACTCCGCGTAGACGCCGTGGGGGTTGGTGGTGAAGTCGTCGTACGCGCCGAGGTCGATGGCCTCGGCGGCTCCTGCTGCCATGTGGGTCCCCTTTGGGGTTGGCTGCTTTCACTAGCCAACGAACGCGGCCGCCCTCCGGGTTCCCTCGCGGGGCGCCCCAGACCCGCCCCTTCCCGATCCGGGTGCGGCTGCCCCCGGCCCCCCGCTCAACTGCATTGGCGCTCCGCGCCTCGTCCTCAAACGCCGGACGGGCTGATATTCCCGCACCCGGGAGATCAAGCCCTGACCCCGGAGATCAAGCCCAGGCCGGAACGACCTAGCCCGTCCGGCGATTGAGGACAAGCGCGCAGCGCGGGAATCCAGCCCGTCCGGCGATTGAGGACGAGGCGCGGAGCGGCGATTCTCTTTCTGGGGGGGCCACGGGGCTACGCCGCGTGGCCGCCGTCTACGGATATCTCGGCTCCGGTCACGTACCCGGCCTCGGCACCGGCGAGGTGCGCCACCATCGACGCGACCTCCTCCGCACGCCCGTAGCGTCCGAGCGCGGTGCCCGCGGCCTGGCCGGCGGCGTAGGGGCCGTCCGCCGGGTTCATGTCGGTGTCGATGGGCCCGGGGTGCACGAGGTTCGCGGTGATGCCGCGTTCGCCGAGCTCCCTGGCCAGTGCCTTCGTGAGGCCGATGAGGGCCGCCTTGCTGGTGGCGTAGAGGGTGCCGCCGGGGCCCGGCACGTACTTGGCCATGCAGCTGCCGATGGTCACGACGCGCCCGCCGCGCCCCATGCGGGCGACCGCCGCCTGGGAGGCGAGGAACGTCGCGCGGACGTTGACGTCGAGGACCCGGTTCACATCGGCGAGGCCGAGCGTCTCCAGGGGGCCGATCGCGCCAGTGCCCGCGTTGTTGACCAGGATGTCCAGGCCGCCTGAGGTCGTCGGCGGCGCGCTCCACGGCGCCCGCGGCGTCCCCGGCGTCGGCCGCGTCGGCCCGGATGGCGAACCCGCGCCGCCCGGCCGCCTCGATCGCGGCGACGACCTCGCGGGCCGCGTCCTCGCCCCGGACATAGGTGATCGCCACATCGGCGCCCTCCTGGGCGAGCCGCAGCGCGATCGCCGCGCCGATGCCGCGGCTGCCGCCGGTGACGAGGGCGGTCTTCCCGGCCAGCGGGGGCGTGACAGTCGCGGTGGCGGTGGCGGAGGGGGTGGTGGAAGACATGTGCGTCACTCTTTTCCGGTTCTGCGGCCTTCGCCGCTCGGTGCTTGCGTGTTCAATCAAAGCCGCCGCACCCCCCGGCGGCTGGCGGCAAACGGACACCGAATCCTCGGGGCCCGCACCGGCCCGGCGGGCGATGAGTTCCGCGCGGTGCGAGGGTCTTCCTAGGTGACGGGGCGCGGACGGCGCCCGCAGCCGGCAGTGCACGGAAGGCAGTCGCCATGAAGATCACACTCACCCAGTTCATGACCCTCGACGGCGTCATCCAGGCCCCCGGCGGGCCGCAGGAGGACACCAGCGGCGGCTTCGAGCACGGCGGCTGGTCCGTGCCGTACGGCGACGAGGACTTCGGCCGCTTCATCGACGAGGTGTTCCGCGAGGCGGACGCCTTCCTCCTGGGGCGGCACACGTACGAGATCTTCGCGGGGTACTGGCCCAAGGTCACCGACCCCGCCGACCCGGTGGCCTCCAAGCTCAACGCGCTGCCCAAGTACGTGGCGAGCACGACGCTGACGAGCGCCGACTGGCAGGGCACCCGGATCGTCGGCCGCGAGGACCTGGTCAAGGAGGTCGCCGCGCTGAAGGAGCGGCCGGGCCGCGAACTCCAGCTGCACGGCAGCGCCGGCCTCGCGCGCACGCTCCTGGACCACGACCTGATCGACACCCTGCACCTGCTGACGTTCCCGGTCGTGCTCGGCACCGGCAAGCGGCTCTTCGCCGAGGGCGGCCTGCCCGCGGCCTTCCGGCACGCCGGGTCCCGTACGACGTCGAAGGGCGTCGCCGTCAACTCGTACGACCGCGTGGGGCGTCCGGAGTACGGGAGCTACTAGCCGGAGCAAGGGGGTCGCTGGGGCGCGGCCGCCGGGCGCGGGCGAGCTGGAGTGAAGCCGCGTCGGCTTGAGCCGGTTCGCTGAGGTGAACCCCAGTTAACCCTAGTTAACTCCAGGGAAATTCCTCGGACTTACGCGACATTGTCATTGACACATCAACCTCTACGCGCGTCACACTGGGCCCATGCGAATCCCCCCACGCATCACCCGACTCGTCAGTGTGTCCGCCGTCGCCGCCGCGTTCCTCGTCGGCGGCACCGTCACCGGCTCCGCGAACGCGGCGCCGTCCGCGCCGTCCGCCGTCGTCGCCCAGGCCGGGTACTCCGTCGCCGCCGTCGGTGACATCTGCTACTCGGACCTGCCCGCGCAGGCGCACGACACGCTCCCGTCTGATCGACCGGGGCGGGCCGTTCCCGTACCCACAGGACGGCACCGTCTTCCAGAACAGGGAGGGCATACTGCCGAAGCAGTCCACCGGCTACTACCACGAGTACACCGTCAAGACACCGGGCTCCTCCCACCGCGGCGCCCGCCGGATCGTCACCGGCGAGCGCAGCCAGGAGGACTACTACACCGCCGACCACTACCGGTCCTTCGACCTGGTCGACCGCGGCTGCTGACCCGGCCGCCGGGCCGTAGGGGCACGGCCGGGGGCGCCTCAGCGGGACTTGCCCGCGCTCTCGCCGGCGGCGAACAGCGCGAACGCGAGCACCAGGAGCGCGATGCTCAGATACAGCTCGTAGCCGTCGGCGAACGGCAGGCTCTGCACCAGGCCCCAGCGCACCCAGCCGGTGAGTTCGTACACCAGGCCCCCGAGCCCCTGGATCAGGACGAGGAAACCGAGCCCTTCGAGTAGCTGTTTCATGGCACATGAGCCTCGCCCCGCGGACCCTCCACGCACATCGGCCGCGGGGCGAGGCCCGCCGCGCCGCACGGCCCGCTTCCCCCGGCCCGACCGCGTCCAAAGTCGCGGGCGCCGAGACTTTCGTAGCCGATCACGGCAGGTGGGCGGGGGTGGGCCAGAGGGGTGCGTAGATTTGTCGATTGTGAACGACAGCACTGGTGCCCAGACGGCCCCGGCCGCGGCGGAGCCCGTCGTCCGGAGGTGGTTCCTGCCCTCCGCCGTCGCCGCCGAACTCGACCCGGACCGCCAGCGCGGCGGCGGCCGCAAGGTGCGGCGCACCGTGCGCGACTGGGTCGTCGACTTCTGCTTCTTCCTGGCCGCCGTGATCGTCGGCGCGCTGATCGCCGACGGCGTCGGCGACAACTCGCACCTGTCCGCCAACATGATCGCGCTCGACCAGCTCATCGGCGCCGTGTCCTGCGCCGGCGTCTGGCTGCGCAGGCGCTGGCCGGTCGGCCTGGCCGTGGCGATGCTGCTCATCGGGCTGCGTGTCCGACACCGCGGGCGGCACCACGCTCGTGGCCTACTTCACGCTCGCCGTGCACCGGCCGTTCCAGTACAGCGCGACCATCGGCGGCATCTCGATCGCCACGGTGCCGCTGTTCTTCTGGCTGCGGCCCGACGAGGGGACGCCGTACGTGGTCTCCGTCGTCCTGACCTCGATGCTCATCGCCATCGTCTTCGCCTGGGGCATGCTCGTGCGCTCCCGGCGCCAGCTCCTCGTCGCCCTGCGCGACCGGGCCCGGCGCGCCGAGAACGAGGCCGCGCTCCGCGCCGAGCAGGCCCAGCGCCTGGCCCGCGAGGCCATCGCGCGCGAGATGCACGACGTCCTCGCGCACCGCCTGACGCTGCTCAGCGTGCACGCGGGCGCCCTGGAGTTCCGGCCCGACGCCCCCCAGGCCGAGATCGCCCGCGCCGCCGGGGTCATCCGCGAGAGCGCGCACGAGGCGCTCCAGGACCTGCGCCAGGTCATCGGCGTGCTGCGCGGCGGCGACACCGACGCCTCCGGGCGGCCCCAGCCCACGCTCGCGGCCCTGGACACCCTCGTCGCCGAGTCCCGTGACGCCGACATGAAGGTCGTCCTCGACCTGCGGGTACGGGACCCGAAGGCCGTGCCCGCCGCGATCGGCCGCACCGCCTACCGCATCGCCCAGGAGGCGCTCACCAACGCCCGCAAGCACGCGCCGGGTGCCGAGGTGACCGTCCTCGTCGCGGGCTCCCCCGACGAGGGCCTGACCCTGTCCGTCAGCAACCCGGCGCCCCCCGGCGAGGTCCCGCACGTGCCCGGCTCCGGCCAGGGGCTCATCGGGCTCACCGAGCGGGCCTCCCTCGCGGGCGGGCGGCTCGGCCACGGGGCCCGCCCCGACGGCGGCTTCCTCATCGAGGCCTGGCTGCCCTGGGCCTCCCCCAACCGCCCGGACTGACCCGCTTCGACCCGTTGCTCCGGGCCCTCCGGGGCCTGCCGGAAGGCCCCGCGCGCCGCCGTGGATACGATCGCCGCCGCACACGAGCAAAGGCTCGCAACCGGAGGGGTGAACGCCGTGACGGCGGAGAACGCGCCGGACGACACCGGCCAGCCACACGAGGGCGAACGGTTCATACGCGTACGCCAACGCCTCAGGACCCGGCGCGGCGCCATCGCCGCGGGCACTGCCGTCGCCGTCATCGCCGCGGGCCTCGGCACCTGGGCCACGGACACCTGGCCCTTCGACGACCGCCGCGACCGCTACTGCTGGGGCGCCTGGCAGGAGGACAGCGGGCCCGGCATCCTCGGCGACGAGGCCTTCGAGGGCGAGGACGGCCACAGCCGGACCGCCCGGGGCGCCGCGCCCACCGCCGAGCGGCCCGAGGGGACCTGCGTCCTCGCGGTCCGCTCCCGGCACACGTTCAGCGACGGCGGCAGAAGCGTCCAGGACACCCGAGTGACGGTCGCCTACGGCCCCGCGCCGAAGCGGACGGCGGCCCGCCTGGAGTGGGCCGACTCCTTCCTCGGCGGCCGCGCGACGCCCCTGCCCGAAGGGCTGCCCGGCGCCGTCGACGGCAGCCACGGCCTGGTCGTCCTGCCCGAGCGCTGCGACACCCGCGACGGACGGCCCACCGCCGTCACCCTGCGGGCCAAGGAGGGGACCCCGGGCGACGTCGTCGGCGGCACCGACCTCGGGGGCGTCGACGACGTCGTCGAACTGCTGCTGTCCGCCGCCAACGCGGGCATGCGCGCCGCGGGCTGCGCCCCGGACGAGCCCCTGCGCGTCACCTCGCCGCTGCTCAGTCTTGGCGAGCAGGAGGAGGACTCCTCGCCGTCCGCGGGCGCCTGCCGCGTCCCGGGCCTCGACGTCACGACCGGGCTCGGCGAGAAGGCCGACCGGCGCCTGGTGGCCCAGGTCGGCGCGGTCACACGGGACCTACAGGCCTGCTCCGTGTACGTCGAAGGGTCCGCGCGGCTCGGGCAGCGTGCGGACACCCGTATCCTCGACGCCCTGATGCATCCGTCAGCCGCGGCTCGACGCGCTCCTGGACGGGGTCAGCGGCGACCGGCCGGCCGCGCGCGGCTGGCGCGGGAGTGGCGTGTTCGCCGCCGGTCACCAGGTGGTACGGGCCGCGTGCGCGGGCCGCCCGACCACGTTCCTGCTGCTCGGCTCCAAGTCCCGCGCGACCACGGGCCACTTCACCGCTTTCACCGACGCCGTGACACGCCGCCTGGGATGCGCGCCCCTCGCGCCGTCCCCGGCAGAGGGGGACGACCGATGAGGGACGACGACCGGAAGACGGCGGGCACCGGCACCGGCGACGCGGGGATCGGCGGGGCCGACGTGGCGGCGGCGGTCGCCACGGCCACGGCCGTGCCCCGGCGGCCCTGGTGGCACTGGCGGCGGCTCACGCACGGCAGGCTGCGGCCCGCACTCGCCGCCGCCGTCGCCGGGGCACTGCTCGGCGGCACCGGGGTGGCCTGGCAGACCGAGGCGGGTCCCTTCGCCGGGGAACGGGCGTGCTGGGGCGCGTTCGGCGAGGACGACGTCGCCGACCTCTTCCACGGCAAGCGGGACATCGCGTCCTCGGAGATACCCGTCAGCTACGGCAGGGGGCTCCGAAGGACCGTCCGGCACCTGCCAGTTGAAGTCCCCGCGCGGCGCCCGCGTCACCGCCCGGCTGCACCGGCTCGACGCCCGCTTCGGCGGCGCGGGCGACCAGTGGGCCGACGCGTATCTGTCCGCGCGGATGACGCCCCTGGGCGGCGGACTGCTCGGCATGGTGTCGGACACGCGCGCGTGGCTCGCGATTCCGGAAGGGTGCGTCGGCAGACAGGGCGAGGACGACGGTCCCCTCGTCATCGACATGGACAACGGCTGGATCGTCTCCGACGACCGGGTCGACACCGACGAGCGCGCCCGGCTCGCCCGCGCCGTGGTCAAGCTCGTCAACGACTACATGACCGACCAGGGCTGCGCCCGGACCCTCGCCGACCCCGCCGCGCGGCTCGCCGCACCGGCCCGCTTCACCAACGAGGAGCGCGACGCGGTCTGCGGCATCAAGGGCCTGCGCGCGCACGGCGGCCGGAGGCTCGACACCTACCACGGCCCGCTGGTCACGGCGGGCTCCGCGCCCGTGCGCACCTGCGACCGCGACATCCTGTCCCGCCACCCCTCGCTGCGCCTGATGACCGTCGAGGACCCGCGGCTCGCCGTCCTCTACAAGGACCTCTCGCGCGACGGCGGGAAGCGCCGCATCACCGCCGCGGGTGACACCAAGGGGCACTCCCAGGGCCACGGCTTCCTCCGCGACGACATGGCTCTCTACCAGGCCGCGTGCCAGACCGGCGACGTCACCTTCCTGATCAGGGCCGACGACGGTGAGACCGCCGCCGACGTCCGGGCCCTGATGCCCCGCTACGTCGCGGCCGAGGCCGACCGGATCGGCTGCGGCCCGCTGCGCCTGCGGCTGCCCGCGTGACCCCGCACCCGCCTCGTTACGGTAGGCCCATGAAACCGATCAGGCTCCTGCTCGTCGACGACGACCCGCTGGTACGCGCCGGGCTCTCCTTCATGCTCGGCGGCGCGGACGACATCGAGATCGTGGGCGAGGCGGGAGACGGCAGCGAGGTCGCCGCGCTGGTCGGCGAGGTGAAGCCGGACGTCGTCCTGATGGACATCCGGATGCCGGCCATGGACGGCCTCGCCGCCACGGAGGCGCTGCGCAAGCGGCCCGGCGCGCCCGAGGTCGTCGTCCTCACCACGTTCCACGCCGACGAGCAGGTGCTGCGGGCGCTGCGCGCCGGTGCCGCCGGATTCGTCCTCAAGGACACCGCGCCCGCCGAGATCGTCGCGGCGGTACGGGCCGTGGCCGCCGGGGAGCCGGTGCTCTCGCCGACGGTGACGCAGCAGCTGATCTCCCAGGTGACCGGGGGCGGCCCGCAACTCGACCGGCGGCAGCGGGCGCTGACGCGGCTCGACGCGCTCGGCGAGCGGGAGCGGCAGGTCGCCGTCGCGGTGGGGCGGGGGGCGTCCAACGCGGACATCGCCGCCGAGCTGTATCTCAGCGTGGCCACGGTGAAGGCCCACGTGTCGCGGGTGCTCACCAAGCTGGACCTCAACAACCGCGTCCAGATCGCCCTCCTGGTCCACGACGCGGGCCTCCTCGACGCGCCCTGACCGCCCCGCGTCCTCAACCGCCGGCCGGGCTATCCCCCACCCGCCCACCCTTACACCTGCGGCCGCCCCCGCCCCCCGACCCAGCGGCTCGCGGCAGGGCGGATGGGAAACCACCCCGAGCAGGCGCCAGTTCCAGCCCGTCCGGCGCTTGAGGACGAGCGCGCCAGCGCGAAGATCCAGCCCGTCCGGCGCTTGAGGACAAGCGCGCAGCGCGAGTGTTTTAGCCGTCCGGCGTACGCGGACACTCGCGCCAGCGCGGCAATCAAGCCCGTCCGGCGTTTGAGGACGAGGCGCGGAGCGCCGAAAACCCCCGCCCGGACTCCCCCGTGGCGGCTACGCCGTCAGTTCCCGGTGGCGAGCCCGCAGGGCATCCGCGCCGGATTCCGTCAGGGACCCGAAGAGCCGCAGCCGCGAGATGCCGCCGTCGGGGAAGATGTCCACGCGCGCGTGGGTGCCGACGGCGGCCGCGGGCAGTACGAAGCGGTGGTTGGTGTCGGGCTGCAGCCGTGTCCGCGGCAGCGCCTCGACCCAGGCACCGCCCTCGTCGGCCTCGCCGTCGCGTACGGACACCGACGCCCAGCCCGCCGCGTTGCCCTTCAGGTAGGCGGTGTCGATCTCCAGGGCCCGCACCTCGGCCCGCGCGGCGAGCCGGTAGCGAATCCAGTCGTGCCCCTGGTCGCGCCGCCGCCGCGTCTCCCAGCCGTCGTCCATCTTCCGGGAGCGGCCGGGCTGGATGGTGTGGGTGGCGGGCGAGTAGAAGCGGTCGGAGGCGTCCTCGACCTGGCCGCCGTTCTCCAGGGCGACGACGTCGAAGGTGCCGAGGACGGTGAGCCAGGTCGGGGTCGGCGACGACCTCGCCGTACACGCGCAGCCGGGCGATGCCGCCGTCGGGGTGCTGGTTGAGGCGCAGGTGCGTGAAGCGCTGGGGCACGTCGACGGCGAAGCCGTTCGCGGCGTGGCCGCCGACCGGGGTGCGCGGGACGAGCACGGTCCACTTGACGTCGTCGGCGAGGAGTTCCCCGGGCGTCGGCGAGCCCTCGACGGCCGTGCCCTCAAGCGATACGGCCTGCGGGTAGTTGCCGCGGAAGTGGGCGGTGTCGACGACGACGCCGTGGACGACGCCGGGCGCGCCGAGGCGTATGAGGGCCCAGTCGTGGTCGTCCTCGGTGGGCCAGGGCCGCTCGGCCGACACGCCCCGGCGGCGCCGGGTCTCCCAGCCGTCCATGACCTTGCCCTTGTGCCCGAAGTGCTCGGGGTCGAACACGGCGGGTCCTGGCAGCAGCAGGTTCTCCCGCATGGCGAAGAACTCGTCGTTGGCGGCGATGACTCCGGCGCCGAGCTGCCGGTCGGCGAGGTTGGCGTACTGGGTGAAGGGGAAGGCGGCGGTGCGGTAGTCGGCGTAGGGCTCGCCGCCGCCGTACGGGTTCGCGTCGCCGGTGAAGCTGGTCAGGGGGGATTGCTGCCGTGCCGTCACGGTGATCAGTTCTGCCTTTCCAGGAGTAGGCCCGACGGCGCGCTGAACTCGCCGTCGGACACGATGCGTTGGCCCCGCAGCCAGGTGGACCTGACGACACCGCTGAGCGTCTTTCCCGCGTAGGCGGTGACGCGGTTGCGGTGCTGGAGCCGGGCGGGGTCGACGGTGAAGGTCTCGTCGGGCGCGAGGACCACGAAGTCGGCGTCGCGGCCGGGCGCGATCGCGCCCTTGCGGCCTTCGAGACCGACCAGGCGCGCGGTGTTCGCCGCCATCCAGCGCACCACGTCCTCCAGGCCGTAGCCGCGGGCCCGCGCGGCCGTCCACATCGCGGGCAGGCTCAGCTGGAGGCCGGAGATGCCGCCCCAGGCGGTGGCGAAGTCGGCGGTCTTCAGATCGGCGGTGGACGGGGAGTGGTCGGTCACGACGCAGTCGATGGTGCCGTCGGCGAGCGCCTGCCAGAGCAGGTCCTGGTTGGCGGCCTCGCGGATGGGCGGGCAGCACTTGAACTCGCTCGCCCCGTCGGGGACTTCCTCGGCGGTGAGCGTCAGGTAGTGCGGGCAGGTCTCGACGGTCAGGGGCACGCCGTCGCGCTTGGCGGCGGCGATCAGGGGCAGGGCGTCACCGGACGACAGGTGCAGGACGTGCACGCGGGCGCCGATGCGCCGGGCGAGCGCGATGAGGCCCTCGATGGCGGTGTCCTCGCTGGCGCGCGGCCGGGTCGCGAGGAAGTCCGCGTAGCGGGGACCGCTCTTCACGGGCGCGGCGGCCAGCTCGTGCGGGTCCTCGGCGTGCACGATGAGCAGCCCGCCGAATCCGGCGATCTCCCCCATGGCGGCGGCGAGTTGGTCCTGGTTGAGTTCGGGGAACTCCTCCACGCCGGAGGGCGAGAGGAAGCACTTGAAGCCGTAGACGCCCGCGTCGTGCAGGGGCCTGAGGTGCTTGACGTTGTCGGGCAGGGCGCCGCCCCAGAAGCCGACGTCGATGTGCGCCTTGGGGCGGGCGACGCCGCGCTTCATGTGCAGGTGGTCGACGGTCGTCGTCGGGGGCAGGGAGTTGAGCGGCATGTCGACGAGCGTCGTGATGCCGCCCGCGGCGGCGGCGCGCGTGGCCGTCCAGAAGCCTTCCCACGCGGTGCGGCCGGGGTCGTTGACGTGGACGTGCGTGTCGACGAGCCCGGGCAGCAGGGCGTGGTCGCCGACGTCCTCGACGCGGGCGCCGGGCTCGACGGGCATGTGGTACGGGCGTACCGCCACGATGGTGCCGCCGCTGACGGCGACGGACGCGGCCCGCGGCCCTTCGGGGGTGATGACGCGCGTCGAGCGCAGCACCAGTTCGACGTCGGACACCGCGACCCCTCTCTGCTCCGGCCCGGGGCTCGCGCCACCGGGGTCCGCCGCCTTCCGGCCAGCGGAATTCAACGTTCTGTTGAAGGAGTTTTCACCCCGCCGCGCGCCCCGTCAAGGGTCTATACGTTTCCACGAAGTGGAATTATGATTCCGAGGGTCAGAATGGAGGTACGTACGACAGGGGCTGCCGAGGGAGGCCGGAGCGCGCCTGGCGAGACCGGACAAACACGCACTGACCGGCATGGACGCCCCGCCCGCGCCGGGTACGCCCCCGTAAGCGCCCGGTAGGCTCTTACCGCCTGCCAGTTGAAAGGAACGCGCCGTGCCGACGTCCAGCGCCAGCACCACCGACGCCGCGAAGCCCGCCACTCCCGCGCCCGCGAGCGGTGGCGTCCAGTCCCTCGAGCGCGCCTTCGACCTGCTCGAGCGGATGGCGGACGCGGGCGGCGAGGTCGGCCTCAGTGAGCTGTCCGCCAGCAGCGGCCTGCCGCTGCCGACGATCCACCGCCTGATGCGCACCCTCGTCGCCTGCGGGTACGTACGCCAGCAGCCCAACCGGCGCTACGCCCTCGGCCCCCGCCTCATCCGCCTCGGCGAGTCCGCGTCGCGGCTGCTCGGCACCTGGGCGCGGCCCTATCTCGCCCGGCTCGTCGAGGAGACCGGCGAGACCGCGAACATGGCCCTGCTCGACGGCGACGAGGTCGTGTACGTGGCGCAGGTGCCGTCCAAGCACTCGATGCGGATGTTCACCGAGGTCGGGCGGCGGGTCCTGCCGCACTCCACCGGCGTCGGCAAGGCGCTGCTCGCACACACGCCGCCGGAGGAGGTGCGGGCCCTGCTCGCCCGCACCGGGATGCCCGCCGCCACGGAGAAGACCATCACCACCCCGGACGGCTTCCTCTCGGCGCTTGAGGAGGTGCGGCGCGCGGGGTACGCCGTCGACGACAACGAGCAGGAGATCGGCGTGCGCTGCCTCGCCGTGTCCGTGCCCGACTCGCCGACGGCCGCCGCCATCTCCATCTCCGGGCCCGCCGGCCGGGTCACGGACGAGGCGACCCGCATGATCGTGCCGGTGCTCCAGCAGGTGGCCGTGGAGCTCTCCACGGCCCTGGCCACCTCGGCCCCCTCGGCCTAGCCACCGCGCCCTCGGCCTGATCCCGACCCTCCCGGCCCGGGCCAGGGCCCCTCGCACGCCACGCCTCCGCCCCGGCACGAGCCCGTCACGGCCCGCACCGGGGCGGAGGCGCGTCCAGGCCTCGCTTGACGTGTTCGCCGCAATTCCGCTCGGGGCGCCCTGGCGCCACCACGGCTTCCCGGCTGGAATCGAGCGGTTCCGCTTGGGTGTCACCCGGATGCGATCTCCACACTTCCCACCACCGCGCCCGCCCCGCCTGCGACGTCATCGTCGGCTGCTATCACAGCCCCACGAGTAGGGCGAAGTCCGAATCCGGACGCGGTCGGCGCCATAACGTGTCCCGCTGGCGGGACGTTCCCACGCGCCGCCGGATGCGCTTAAAAGCGTGCGCGCATTCCTCTTGGCACTGGGGCGGGCTAGCATCCCAACTGCCCTTGCCCGCAATTCATTCAGCCGCGCCAATTCCCCGATCGGCGAATCGGTCCCTCGCGCCGCCCAGCGCGACCGGTGAGCCGCGCCCCGCCCGCACCGGCAGGGCGAAGTGGCACCCCGACGGGATGCCCAGCACCCATCGGACCACCCCCCCACCAGCGGCCGGACGAGAGTCACGTAAGGACGGCAACAAAATTCCCCGTGAATTAGCTGCCGAGCCGATCAATACAGAAAAGGCTGCATGGACGTCTTTCCTCTCGCCCACGGCAGATATTCACCGACGGCCACCCCACTGTTCAGCCGCGGACAGAAACACGACATGGACATGAAGTTGACCACGGTGTTTCCGCGATCAGATCGCCGCCGCGCCGAAACACCGCATGCACCAGCCCTCCGCAGTCTCCACAGGACGACCACACAGGAGTTAGCCGAGTGATTCCACTTTCCTTCCGCACAACGCCGTATGTGGCTTACCCACCAGTTGGAGGGCGGTGCCGAGACCTACAACATCTCCCCGGCGTTCCGGCTGACCGGTCCACTGGACCAGGACGCCCTCGTCGCGGCGATCCGCGACGTGGTGGACCGGCACGAGATCCTGCGCACCGTCTACGTGCCGGACGACGACGGCGAGCCGCACCCGCGCATCCTGTCGACGGCCCAGGCCGCGGTGACGGTCCCGGTGGTCGAGGTGGCCGCCGATGACCTGGACGGCACCGTCGACGAGTTCATCGCGCACCGCTTCGACCTGGCCGCCGACATCCCGCTGCGGGCGACCCTGTTCCGCCTCGCCCCGGAGGAGCACGTCCTCGTGCTGCTCATCCACCACATCGCGTCGGACGGCGTGTCGGGCGGGCCGCTGGCGCGGGACCTGACCGTCGCCTACACCGCGCGCCTGGACGGCGAGGCACCCGGGTGGGAGCCGCTGCCCGTGCAGTACAAGGACTACGCGGCCTGGCAGCGCGAACTGCTCGGTGACGTCGCGGACCCCAAGAGCCTCGCCGCCGCGCAGGCCGAGTACTGGCGCAAGGAACTGGCCGGAGTGCCGCAGCCCCTGAACCTGCCGCTGGACCGGCCCCGGTCCGCGTCCAGGAACTCCGAGGGCGACGTGGTCCACATCGTGGTGGAGCCGCACGTGGCGGGCGGGCTGCAGAAGCTCGCCGACGAGCGCGGCATGACGATGTCGATGGTCATGCAGGCCGCGGTCGGCGTGCTCCTGAGCAAACTGGGCGGCGGGGACGACGTCACGATCGGCGGCCCGATCGCCGGGCGCACCGACGAGGCCCTCGCCGACATGGTCGGCTTCTTCGTCAACACGCAGGTGCTGCGCGTGGAACTCGCCGGTGACCCGTCGTTCGCCGACCTGCTGGCGCGGGTCAGGGATAAGTCCCTGGCCGCGTACGAGAACCAGGACGTGCCGTTCGAGACGCTGGTCGAGCTGATCAACCCCGACCGCTCGGCGGCGTACCAGCCGCTGTTCCAGGTGATGTTCGCCTGGCAGAACTTCGAGAAGGCGGACTTCGAACTGCCGGGCCTCAAGGTGCGGTTCGAGCAGTATCTGACGCAGACCTCGCTCGCCGACCTGTTCTTCAGCGTCGCCATGGACGAGGCGGGCGCGGTGCGCGGCGATCTGACGTACGCGACGCAGCTCTTCGACCGGGACACGGCTGAGGCCATCGCCGCCCGGTTCGTGCGGGTCCTTGAGCAGTTGGCCGCCGCGCCGAAGGCGCCGATCAGTACGGTCGAGGTCCTCGCGGAGGACGAGCGGGACTGGCTGGTGCGGGGTCTCAACGACACCGCGCGGCCCGTGGCCGAGGGCACGCTGCCGGAGGCGTTCGAGGCGCAGGTGGCGCGGACGCCGGACGCGGTCGCGGTGATCGCCGAGGACGAGACGCTGACGTACGCGGAGTTCAACCGGCGTGCCAACCAGCTGGCGCACTGGCTGGTGGAGCAGGGTGCGGGCCCCGAGCAGCTGGTGGCGGTGCGCATCCCGCGCTCGGTGGATCTGCTGCTGGCGGTGTACGCGGTGGTCAAGGCCGGTGCGGCGTACGTGCCCATCGACATCGACCTGCCCGACGACCGGGTGCGGCACATCCTGGCGGGCGCGAAGCCGCTGCTCGTCCTGGAGAAGACCCTTCCGGACGTCTCCGCGTACCCGACGGAGAACCCCGAGCGGGAGCTGTCCCCGGACAACGCCGCGTACGCCATCTTCACCTCCGGCTCCACCGGCGGTCCCAAGGGCGTGCCGGTGGCGCACCGTTCGATCATGAACCGCATCCAGTGGGGGCTTGAGCACTTCCACGTCACGGTCGAGGACCGGATGCTGGTCAGCACCTCGGCGAGCTTCGACGCCTCGGTGCCGGAGATGTTCTCCAACCTCCAGATGGGCGCCTCCATCGTCGTCGCCCGCGCCGACGGCACCCGCGACCCCGCCTACCTGGCCGAGCTCATCCAGCGCGAGCGCGTGACCGGCGCGTTCTTCGTGCCCTCGCTGCTTTCCGTGTTCGTCGCCGAACCGGCCGCCAAGCACTGCGCCACGCTGCGCTGGATCGAGGTCGCCGCCGAGGCGTTCCCGGCCGCCCTGGCCAACCGCTTCACCGAGACGCTCCCCCACGCCTCAGCGAACAACCTCTACGGCCCCACCGAGGCCACCGTCGAGATCACCGGCTGGGAGCACGTGCCGGGCTCGGACCGGGTGCCGATCGGCACGCCCATCTGGAACGCCCAGGTGTACGTGCTCGATTCGGCCCTGCGCCCGGTCGCGCCGGGAGTGGCCGGTGAGCTCTACCTGGCCGGTGTCGGCCTCGCGCGCGGCTACCTCGGGCAGACCGGCCTCACCTCGGAGCGCTTCGTCGCCTGCCCCTTCGGCGAGCCGGGCAAGCGGATGTACCGCTCGGGCGACCTGGTGCGGTGGTCCAAGGACGGTCAGGTCGAGTACATCGGCCGCACCGACCACCAGGTCAAGGTCCGCGGCTTCCGCATCGAGCTCGGCGACATCGAGCACGCGCTGACCGGGCACCCCGGCGTGGCCCAGGCCGTCGTCGTGGTGCGCGAGGACCAGAAGGGCGACCAGCGCCTGGTGGGCTTCGTGGTGCCCGACCCGGACGCCGCCGTGGCCGACGCCGAGGCGCAGGTGGACGAGTGGCGCCACGTCTACGACGACAGCTACGCCGACGACGGCGAGGCGGCGTGGGGCGAGGACTTCAAGGGCTGGAACTCCACCTACACCGGCGAGCCCATTCCGCTGGAGGAGATGCGGGACTGGCGGGACGCGGCGGTCGCACAGGTCCTGCGGTTCGCGCCGCGGCGCGTCCTGGAGATCGGCGTCGGCTCCGGCCTGCTCCTTTCGAAGATCGTCGGCGAGGTCGAGGAGTACTGGGGCACCGACATCTCGCCCACGGTCGTGGACCGGGTCCGCGCCCAGGCCGAACAGGCCGGGTTCGGGGACCGGGTGCGGACGCTGAGCGCCCAGGCCGCCGACGACACGTCCGGGCTTCCCCTCGCCTCCTTCGACACCGTCGTGCTCAACTCGGTGGCGCAGTACTTCCCCAGCGCCGAGTACCTGGACCAGGTCCTGTGCCAAGCCATGGAACTCCTCGCGCCCGGCGGCCGCCTCGTCGTCGGCGACGTCCGCAACGCCACGACCCTGCGCCTGCTGCTGACCGCCGCGCAGCACGCGGCCCGCCCGCACGCCTCGCACAGCGAGGTGCGGACACTGGTGGAGCAGGCGCTGCTCGCCGAGCGGGAACTGGTCGTCGCCCCGGAGTGGTTCACCGAATGGGCCGCGAACCGGCCCGTCGGGGTCGACATCCGGCTCAAGTCCGGTAGGGCGCACAACGAGCTGACCCGGCACCGCTACGAGGTCGTCCTGCACAAGGAGCCGGTCGAGGCCGTCGACCTGTCGGCGGTGCCCGCGGTGCCGTGGAGCCGCGAGATGACCGGCGTCGCCGCCCTCGACGGGCAGCCTCAGCCGAGCGGCCCGGTGCGGGTGACGGGGATACCCAACGCCCGGCTCGTGGCGGAGGCCGCCGCGGTGACCGCCGCCGGCGGCGGGGCGCGGACGGAGGCCCCCGTCGGGGGTCCCGTCGACCCGCAGGACCTCGCGGACTGGGCGCGGAAGCGGGGTCTGGACGCGATCCTGACCTGGTCGGGCGAGGCCGCCCACAGCTTCGACGCGGTGCTCGTGCCCGTGAAGCGCGCCAAGCAGCGCCCCGGTCAGCGGCCCGTCACCGGCGGGTTCGTCCCCAGCGGGACGGTCGGCCGGTCCTGGACCAACGCCCCCGCCCTCGCCAAGTCGATCGGCCCGCTCCTCGCCGAGCTGCCCGGGTATCTGCGCGAGCGGCTTCCCGACTACATGGTCCCGGCCGCGGTGGTGCCCCTTTCGGAGCTGCCGCTGAACCCGGCGGCCAAGGTCGACCGGGCCGCGCTGCCGCTGGAGCCCACGGCGACGGTCAGCGGCGGAGGGCCGCGCAACTCCCACGAGGAGAAGCTGTGCGCCCTCTTCAGCGAGCTCCTCGGCCTGGAGCGGGTCGGCATCGACGACGACTTCTTCGCCATCGGCGGGCACTCGCTCCTGGCCACGCGCCTGAGCGCCCGCATCCGCAAGGAGCTCGGCGTCGACATGCCGCTGCGGACGATCATCGAGTACCCGACGGTGGCCGAGCTGGGCGCGATCGTGCTGGTCGGCGGCATCCCCGGGGACCACGCCGACTCGTTCGAGGTGGTCCTTCCGCTGAACCGGGACCCCGGCACGGGCAAGCCTCCGGTGTGGTTCTTCCACGGCGGCGGCGGCCTCGGCTGGGCGTACTTCACGTTCGCCCCGCACCTGGACCGGCAGGCGTACGCCCTCCAGTCGCGCGGCTCCAACGGCACCGACCCGGTGGCCGGATCGGTGCGGGAGATGGTCGAGGACTACCTCGACCAGATCCTCAAGACCCAGCCCGAAGGCCCGTACTACCTGGTCGGCTGGTCCTACGGCGGGCCGCTCGCGCACGCCGTCGCGGAAGGCCTCGACCGGCGCGGGCACGAGGTCGCCCTGGTGGCCGTGCTCGACTCCCAGCCTGCCGCTGCCCGTCCAGAGAGCGGTTTCAAGCAGGTGTCCGGCAGGACTCCGGAGCTCTACCGGGCGGACGTCGAAGAGGTCTTCGGCCAGTTCATGAACACCGACAACATGGACAGCTTCCTGGTGAACATGTCGCGGGTCGGCGCCAACAACCTGAACAAGATGGGCGACTTCGAGTCGCCGGTCTACAACGGCGACCTGCTGTACTTCAACGCGACCCTGGACAAGACCGAGGGCGTGTCGTCGTACGGGCCCGACTGGCGGCCGTTCGTCCGCGGCTCCATCGAGGAGTACGAGGTGGAGGCCACGCACCACGATCTGCACATGCCCAAGCCCGCGGCGCAGATCATGAAGGTCATCGTCCGCAAGCTGGCGGAGGAGTGACGGCGGCGGCGTGACGGAGGGCGGCACGGGCGGCGCCGGGCAGGCGCCGCCCGTGTCCTGAAAACGACAGGGAGGGGCGGGTTCACGCCACCCAGGTGGCGCGGCCCGTCTCCCCGGCGTCGCCCTCCCGCAACCCGCCCTCCAGGGCCGCGGCAAGGCGCGCGGCCACCCCGTCGTACTCCCCGGGCGCCAGCGTGAACGGCAGCCGCAGCCGGTGCTCATGGGTGCCGGGGTCCGCCCCGAACCGCGACCCGCCCTCGATCCGCACCCCGTGCGCCAGCGCGGCCCGCGCAAGCGCCGAGGCGACGGGCGCCCCGAGGTCCACCCACAGCGAGAGCCCGCCGGGCGGCAGCCGGAACCGCCACTGGGGCAGGTGCCGGGCGAGGGCCGCCGCGAGCGCGTCCCGCGAGACCCGCAGCCGCTCGCGGCGCACCCGCAGCACGTCGTCCGCCCCCGCGATCAGATGCAGCGCCACGAGCTGCTCGATCACCGGCGTGGCCATGTCCGCGGGGACCCGTGCCATGGCCAGCTCCGTGATCATCCGGGAGCCCGCCCGCACCCAGCCGATGCGCAGGCCGCCCCAGTGCGACTTGCTCAACGAGCCCACGGTGAGGACCTGTTCGGCCACTCCGTGCGGCGCGAGCGAGGCGAACGGCGCGGGCGGCGGCACGTCCAGGGCCATCTCGGCGATGGTCTCGTCGATGAGCAGCCAGGTCCCGGTGGCGCGGGCCGTCTCAAGAAGCCGCACCCGCTGCTCGTGTCCCATCAGGGCGCCGGTCGGGTTCTGGAAGTCCGGTACGAGGTACGCGATGCGGGGCGCCGCCTGCCGCAGCGTCGACTCCACCAGGGCCGTGTCCCAGCCCGCGTCGGTGACCGGCACGGGCGTGGCGCGCAGGCCCGCGCGGCGGATCGCGTCCAGGGCGTTGGGGTACGACGGGTTCTCCACCAGGGCGCGGTCTCCGGGGCGGCCGAGCAGGGCGAGCACCAGGGAGATCGCGTGCTGCGCGCCCGTGGTGACCAGGATCTGGTCCGGCAGCGTCGGCAGCCCCCTGCGGGTGAAGCGGTCGGCGACGGCCGCGCGCAGCTCCGGCAGGCCGAAGGGGTGGTAGCCCGCCGTCGGCGCGTGCTCGGGCAGTCGCGCGGCCGCCGCCGCGAGCGCCTCGCTGAGCTCGGGCTGCGGCGCTGCGGGCGCCGCGACGGCCAGGTCGATGACGCCGTCGCCGGCGGGGAAGGCCGCCACGCTCGACGGGCGGCGCCCGTCCGGCAGCTCCGTCCAGGTGCTCGCGCCCCGGCGGCTGCGGGCGAAGCCGTCGTCGCGGAGCAGGTCGTACGCCGCCGTGACCGTGGCCCTGCTGACACCCAGTGCCGCCGCGAGCTCGCGCTCGGCGGGCAGGCGGGTGTGCAACGGGACGCGGCCGTCGAGCAGCAGCGTGCGGACCGCCTGCGCGAGGGCGCGGTAGCCCGGGCGCGCCCCGGCCGTGTCCGTCACGAGCTGGGCCAGACGCGCCCCGCCGAGCCGCCGGTCCATCGACGGCACCGCCTCGACCTCTGCCATGCCAGATCCCTCCGATTGGCCCTGCTCTCCAGACCAATCAGCGTACAGACTCGGCGATCAGCGGCCACTTTGGCCACCGTACTGGCCTGGTGGCGGCAGCCGGACGTACGGGGAGAGGCACGAGGAGACGACGTGAACGGCGAGCGGGACGAGGCGGCGGCGGGGCGTGTGGTGGTCGGTGTCGGCGGCACCTCCCTCGCGGACCTCGCCGCCCTGCGGGCCGCAGCGCGGGAGGCGCGGCGCGGCGGGCGGACGCTGGTGGCGGTGACGGCGTGGGAGCCGCCCGAAGGGGAGTCGCTGTATCTGCGCCACCCCGACAAGGAGTGGGCGCGGCACTGGGAGGCGGTGGCCCGGGAGTCCCTGGAGCGGGCCTTCGCGGAGGCCTTCGGGGGCGAGCCGGGTGGGGTGGCCGTGGAGCGGAGGGTGGTGCGGGGGCCCGCGGAGCGGGTGCTGTGCGGGGTCGCCTCTCGGCTGGAGGATCTGGTGGTGGTGGGGGTGGGGCGGGGGTGGCCGCGGGGGCGGGTGCGGCGGCGGGTCGAGGCGCGGGCCGTGTGCCCGGTGCTTGTGGTTCCGGCGCCTGGTGTGCCGCGGCGGCTGCGGCGCGCCTTGCGGCGGGCCACGGTGGCGGACTTCGCGGCGCCGTAGGCCTCGCGGCGCGCCCCAGGCCCGCCCCTTCCCGAACCGGGTGCGGCTGCCCCCGTTCCCCCGCTCACAGCGATCGGCCTTCGGCCTCGTCCTCACACGCCGGACGGGCTGAGAGATCCAGCCCGTCCGGCGTTTGAGGACGAGCCGCGGAGCGGCGATACGGGGGTCCAGGGGGCGGAGCCCCCTGGTTTCGGGAAGGGGCGGGATGGGGGAGGCCCCCGGCAGGGCTACCCCACCCCGAAGCGCTCCACCGCCCCCCGCACCCCGGCCAGCGCCCCCGCCAACGCGCTGACCGACCCGATGGACCCCGCCACCAATAACAGCGACCGCCGCAACCGCCGTGTCTCCGGCGCCCCCGCGGCGGCCATCGCGGCCATCGCCGCCAACTCGTCCTCAGCTATCGCCCGGTCGGGGAACTCCCCCGGATGCGCGGCGAGTTCGCGCCGTAAGCGGGACACGGCGGCCCGCAGTTCCGTTACTCGCGGATCCTCGAAGCCATCCGTCGCCACTCTTCGCCCCACGCTCCGCAACACAGCTCTCCCCCTCGCACGTCGTTGTGCGGCGGCCGTAACTTTCCGGCCACGCCCCGGCCGGAACAGGGTCCCCAGAACGCATGAGGTAAGCAAGTGTCATGACTGAATCACTGCCCGTACCCCTGTCTGCGTCATCGGCGGCATCAATGTCACCGTCAGCCCCCGGGACCCCTCCCGACATCGCCGGGCTGCTGCTCGCCGCGGGCGGCGGGCGGCGCCTGGGGGGCTGCCCGAAGGCGCTGCTCGAACACCGTGGGGAGCTGTTCGTGGAGCGCGCCGCGCGGGCGCTGCGCGAGGGCGGCTGCACGCGCGTGCACATCGTGCTCGGGGCCACCGCCGACGTCGTACGGGAGCGGGCGGACCTGCCGGGGTGCGTGCTCGTGGACAACCCGGACTGGCGCGAGGGGATGGGGAGTTCGCTGCGCGCGGGGCTCGCCTCGCTTGGCGCGACCGGCGCGCGGGCCGCGCTCGTGAGCCTCGTCGACCAGCCCGGCGTCGGCGCGCCCGCCGTGGCCCGGCTGCTGGCCGCGTACCGCTCCCCGGCCACCCTGGCGGCCGCCGCGTACGACGGCGAGCGCGGGCACCCGGTGCTCTTCGGCGCCGACCACTGGGACGGAATCGCGGCGTCGGCGACGGGCGACCAGGGGGCCCGCGCGTATCTGAGGGAGCACGCGGCCGCGCTCACGCTGGTGGAGTGCGGGGACGTGGCGGAGCCGTACGACATCGACACGTTCTCGGACCTGGAGCGCCTGGAGTGAGCCCGCCTCCCTTCCCTGCCTCAGGCCCCGCCCCGCCGCCGCCCCGACGCCCTCTGGCAGCCCCGTCCACCCCCTGGTCCACTGGGAGTGACCGCGGTGGCACTCAGAGCCGTGTTGTGTCGACGGAGAGAATCTCGACGTCAACAAACGATTGAACTTCCACCATGAGGAAACTAGTATCCACTGATCAGAAGCGCCGGACACGTCAGACGGCGCCCACCGTCGTATCTCGGCGCCGTGGCACTCAGTGCCGTGCCGCGGGGCCGCCAGCTCGCTGAAGGAAGTGACAGCTCATGTCCGCACCAGCGCCGTCCCCGCTGGCCATCGTCGACGCCGAGCCCCTGCCCCGGCAGGAAGAGGTCCTCAGTCCCGCGGCCCTCGCCTTCGTGGCCGAGCTGCACCGGCGGTTCACCCCGCGCCGCGACGAGCTCCTGGCCCGCCGCGCGGAGCGCCGCGCCGAGATCGCCCGTACGTCGTCCTTGGACTTCCTGCCGGAGACCGCCGCGATCCGCGCGGACGACTCCTGGCGCGTGGCCCCCGCCCCGGCCGCCCTGAACGACCGCCGGGTGGAGATCACCGGTCCCACCGACCGCAAGATGACCATCAACGCGCTCAACTCCGGCGCGCGGGTCTGGCTCGCCGACTTCGAGGACGCCTCCGCCCCCACCTGGGAGAACGTGATCCTCGGCCAGCTCAACCTCAGCGACGCCTATGAGCGCCGCATCGACTTCACCGACGAGCGCACGGGCAAGTCGTACGCCCTGAAGGACGCCTCCGAACTCGCCACCGTCGTGATGCGGCCGCGCGGCTGGCATCTGAGCGAGCGGCACCTCACGGACGCGGACGGCACGCCGGTCCCGGGCGCGCTCGTCGACTTCGGCCTGTACTTCTTCCACAACGCCCAGCGTCTCGTCGACCTCGGCAAGGGCCCGTACTTCTATCTGCCGAAGACCGAGTCGCACCTGGAGGCCCGCCTCTGGAACGAGATCTTCGTCTTCGCGCAGGACTACGCGGGCCTCCCGCAGGGCACCGTCCGCGCCACCGTGCTCATCGAGACGATCACGGCCGCGTACGAGATGGAGGAGATCCTCTACGAGCTGCGCGACCACGCCTCCGGGCTGAACGCCGGGCGCTGGGACTACCTCTTCTCCATCGTCAAGAACTTCCGTGACGGCGGCCAGAAGTTCGTCCTGCCGGACCGCAACCTGGTCACGATGACGGCCCCGTTCATGCGCGCGTACACCGAACTCCTCGTCCGCACCTGCCACAAGCGCGGCGCGCACGCCATCGGCGGCATGGCGGCGTTCATCCCGTCCCGCAAGGACGCCGAGGTCAACAAGGTCGCGTTCGAGAAGGTGCGGGCCGACAAGGACCGCGAGGCCGGGGACGGCTTCGACGGCTCCTGGGTCGCCCACCCCGACCTCGTCCCCCTCGCCATGGAGTCCTTCGACAAGGTCCTCGGCGACCGGCCGAACCAGAAGGACCGGCTGCGCGAGGACGTCAGCGTCGCCGCCGGGTGACCTCATCGCCATCGACTCCCTCGACGCCAAGCCCACCTACGCCGGCCTGGTCAACGCCGTGCAGGTCGGCATCCGCTACATCGAGGCCTGGCTGCGCGGGCTCGGCGCGGTCGCCATCTTCAACCTGATGGAGGACGCGGCCACCGCGGAGATCTCCCGGTCTCAGATCTGGCAGTGGATCAACGCGGGGGTCGTCTTCGACGACGGCAGGCCGGCGACGGCGGAACTCGCTCGCGAGGTCGCCGCCGCGGAGCTGGCCGCGATCCGTGCGGAGCTTGGCGACGACGCCTTCGCGGGGGGCCGGTGGCAGGAGGCGCACGATCTGCTGCTCCAGGTGTCCCTGGACGCGGACTACGCGGACTTCCTTACGCTGCCTGCTTACGAGCGGCTGCGTTAGCTCTTCGGGTGCGGGTCGTGTGCGGCTGGGCGCGCCCACGCGGCGGAGCCGCACATCGACACAGCCCCGCGCCCCGTCACGGGTACCTCCTCGCAGGGCGCGGGTCGGGCTTGCCGTGCAAGTTCGGGACCCTCTTCAGCCAGGCCGGGCGGCCCGCCTCCGTGGCCCGCGCGCGCTGGGCGTCCTCGGTGGCGAGCTGGTCCCGTGAGGGGAAGTCCGTGGGGAGCCAGGCGGCGGAGGCGCGGGCGCGGGCCGTGAGATGGGTGACGTAGGCCTCGCGCAGCGCCTCGGGGCCCGCGAAGCCGGGCTCGTCGGTCAGCCAGGCGTCGGGGAGCTCGGCGGTGATCTCGCGCAGCAGGTCCGCCGTGACCAGCGGTGCGAGCCGCGCGTCCGCCGCCTTCGTGTCGGGGCCGTAGCGGCCGAGGGCGTGCTGGCGGAAGTCGTACGCCTTCTCGGCGGTGGCGAGGACCGACGAGGCGTCCCAGCGGTGGTGGAAGACGAGCGCCGCGCCGTGGTCGATCAGCCACAGGCGCGGCGGGCGGACCCCGAACGTCGGCCAGACCATCAGGTTCGAGCTGTGCACGGTGCGGTCGACGTTGGCGGTGAGCGCGTCGAGCCAGACCACCTCGCCCGCCTCCAGGGGGTCCACGTCCAGCTCGGTGTCCGGACCGAAGTCGCGTGCGCCCGGCAGGTAGTCCATGCCCAGGTTGAGGCCCGCGCTGCGGCGCAGCAGGTCCTGGACCTCCTGGTGCGGCTCGTCGGCGGCGACGGCCGGGTCGAAGTGGGCGAGGACCAGGTCGGGCACGCGCAGGCCGAGGCGGCGGGCCAGCTCGCCGACGACGATCTCGGCGACGAGGGCCTTGCGGCCCTGCGCGGAGCCGGTGAACTTCAGGACGTACGTCCCGAGGTCGTCGGCCTCGACGACTCCGGGCACGGAGCCGCCCGCCCGCAGGGGTTCCAGATATCGGACAGCCGTCACTTCTCGCAGCACACCGCCACCCTAACCGGGTGCCGCAACGGGTTTTTTGGAGCGAGCGGACCTTGATCCATAAGATCCGCTGATGATCACCAGAAAACGGCTCGCGGCGGGGCTCTGCGCCCTGGTCGCGACCCTGAGCACGGGGCTTTCGCCCACGGTCGCGCACGCGGCCGACGCACCGGACGACACCGAGGGCGGGGCGAAGCCCAAGGTGGAGCTGCTCCTCGACGTGAGCGGCTCGATGCGGGCCCGCGACATCGACGGCAAGAGCCGCATGGCCGCGGCGAAGCAGGCGTTCAACGAGGTGCTCGACGCCACCCCCGAGGACGTCGAGCTCGGCATCCGCACCCTCGGCGCCAACTACCGCGGCGACGACCGCAAGACCGGCTGCAAGGACACCGAGCAGCTCTATCCGGTGGGCCCGCTGGACCGCCGCGACGCCAAGACGGCGGTGGCCACGCTCTCGCCCACCGGCTGGACGCCGATCGGCCCGGCCCTGCTGAAGGCCGCCGACGACCTGAAGGGCGGCGAGGGCTCGCGCCGCATCGTCCTCATCAGCGACGGCGAGGACACCTGCCAGCCGCTCGACCCGTGCGAGGTGGCCCGGGAGATCGCGGCCAAGGGCATCAACCTCACCGTCGACACCCTCGGCCTGGTGCCGAACGCCAAGATGCGCGCGCAGCTGAGCTGCGTCGCCGAGGCCACCGGCGGCACGTACACCTCCATCCGGCACACCGACGAACTCGCCGACCGGGTGGGCCAGCTGGTGGACCGCGCGGCCGATCCGGTCGTCAACCCCGTGGCCGTGGACGGCGCCGGGAGCTGCTCGGCCGCGCCCCAGCTGAAGCCCGGCCTGTACACGGACCGCGCCGCCTTCGGCGCGCACCGCTGGTACCGCGTGGACGTGGCGCCAGGGCAGGAGCTGCGCGCCTCGGTGAGCGTCGGCGCCGACCGGGCCGTGAACAACGACTACGGCGTGCTCATGCGGGCCGTCACGAAGCACGACCGCGAGATCGTGCGCGGCTCGGAGGCGGGCGACGGCCGCACCGATGTCATCTCCACGGGGCTGCGCTACCCGAAGCCCGAGCGGGACGACGACTCCGACGACGCCGACGAGAAGGAGACCGTCTGCCTCCAGGTGTCCCACTCCTACTCGCCCGCCGCCGGTGCCGCCGCCCAGGGCAAGCCCGGCCTGCCCCTCGAACTGGCCGTCGACGTCGTGGACGCGCCCGACGACTCCTCCGACGCGGCGGCCTTCGGCCTCGGCCGCGGCTGGTGGCTGCTCGGCGCCCTGGTGCTCACCGGGTTCGTGGGCGGTGTGCTGTGGGGCTGGCTCTCGCGCTGGCGCGTCGCTGTCTGGAGGACGAACTGATGCGTACGAAACGTCTGCTGGCGACCGTCGGCCTGCTCGGCCTCAGCGCGCTGCTCACCTCCGGACCGGCGTTCGCCGCCTCCGGTGACGACGGGAAGGAGCGCCGGGACGCGGGCACGTCCTTCCGTACGGCGACGGAGATCGAGCAGGGCCACCGGGCCACGGCGAGCGCCTCGACCGGTGACTACCTGTACTGGTCCTTCCCCGCGGACTCCGGCCAGCGGCCCACGGTCAAGGCGACCGTCGAAGCTGCCCGCGTCCGCCGCGGGGACGTCCGGCGCCAAGTGGCGGATCGACGTGTACGACGGGCTGCGGCGCCGCCAGTCCTGCATGTACGGCATGCAGGCGCGCAAGGCCGCGGGTGAATCGGTCGATCTTGCCTGCACCCTGCGCACGGTCCGCGCCTGGGCGGAGCCGTGGTCCAACGATCCGCTGCCGGGCACGTACTACGTGCGCCTGACGGCGACGGGCCTGCGGACCGCCGACCTGGGCCAGCCGGTCACCGCCGAGGTCGAGGCCACGTCGAAGGACATCGGCGGCGCGGCGGCGGTGGACGGCACCCTGGGCGAGCCGCTGGTGCCGGGCACCCGCCCCTCCCCCGCCGAGCCCGAGGACGGCTGGTCCTCCGGCTGGTGGACGGACCGCTGGGTCTGGACGGGCGCGGGCGGCGTCCTGGCGGCGCTTGCGGGCGTAGGCGGCTACACCCTGACACGCGGAAGAGGCACTCCAGGCGCGAGTTCCAGCCCGTCCGGCGTTTGAGGACGAGGCCGAAGGCCGATCGCTGTGAGCGGGGGAACGGGGGCAGCCGCACCCGGTTCGGGAAGGGGTGGGCCCGGGGCGTCCCACGAGGGCCCCGGGCCCACCCCTCACCCCGCCCGCAACGCCTTGGCCAGCGCCCCGTCCCCGCTCACGGCGATGCGCCCACCCCGCACCCCGTCGGCGACACTCAGCACCCCCCGCGCGACCGAGACGGCAGTCCCCGCGTCCAGCGACATCCGGGCATCGGGCGCCGAGGGCGCGGCCCCGTCCCCGTACGAGACACCCCCGTCCTCCCCCACCCGCACATGGAACTCGCCTTCCTCCAGGCACACTTCGAGCACCCCCGCCTCCAGGGCGACGGCATCGAGGAGCGGCAGCGCGAACCAGTGGGCGCGCACCGCGTCGGTGGGCCAGGCGCTCGGCGAGGCCGGGGGCACCCCAGGCGGCGAGCGCGCGCAGGACGGGCAGCAAATCCCGGCCCCGCTCGGTGAGTTCGTAGACGTACGCGGCGGCGGGCGGCGGCAGCTTGCGGCGGGTGGTGAGGCCCGACTGCTCCATGTCCTTCAGGCGGGACGCGAGCACATCGGTGCTGACGCCCGGCAGGTCGGCGTGCAGATCGGTGTAGCGGCGCGGCCCGAGGAGCAGTTCGCGGACGATCAGCAGGGTCCAGCGGTCGCCGACGGCGTCCAGGGCGCGGGCGGCGGCACAGAACTGGTCGTAGCCGCGGCGGGGTCGAGGTGGCATGCGTCGCAGTCTAGACAATGTGTTGGACTTTCCAAGCTCCCACTTGGTAAAACCAAGTATCGCACGCCACGGGAGGCACACCGCATGGAGTTCCGGCAGTCCAGCAAGCTCAGCGAGGTCTGTTACGAGATCCGGGGCCCGGTCATCGAGCACGCCAACGCCCTGGAGGAGGCAGGCCACAGCGTGCTGCGCCTGAACACGGGCAACCCGGCGGCCTTCGGCTTCGAGGCGCCCGAGGAGATCTGTCCAGGACATGATCCGGATGCTGCCCCAGGCGCACGGGTACACGGACTCGCGCGGCGTCCTTTCAGCCCGGCGCGCGGTGGTGCAGCGCTACCAGGACCTGGGCATCGACGATCTCTCCGTGGACGACGTCTTCCTCGGCAACGGCGTGTCCGAGCTGGTCACCATGGCCGTGCAGGCCCTCTTGGAGGACGGCGACGAAGTCCTCATCCCCGCCCCGGACTTCCCGCTGTGGACGGCCGTGACGACCCTGTCCGGCGGCAAGGCCGTGCACTACCTGTGCGACGAGCAGGCCGACTGGTACCCCGACCTCGACGACATCGCCGCGAAGATCACCGACCGCACCAAGGCGCTCGTCATCATCAACCCGAACAACCCCACGGGCGCGGTCTATCCGCGCGAGGTCCTCCAGGGCATGCTCGACCTCGCGCGCCGCCACGGCCTGATGGTGTTCGCCGACGAGATCTACGACCAGATCCTGTACGACGACGCGGTGCACCACAGCGTCGCCGCGCTCGCCCCTGACCTGGTGGTCCTGACCTTCTGCGGCCTCTCCAAGACGTACCGCGTGGCGGGCTTCCGCTCCGGCTGGCTGGTGGTGACGGGACCCAGGCAGCACGCGCGGAACTACCTGGAGGGCCTGACGATGCTGGCCTCCATGCGGCTGTGCGCCAACGCCCCCGCCCAGTACGCGATCCAGGCCGCGCTCGGCGGCCGCCAGTCCATCCGGGAGCTCACCGCGCCCGGCGGCCGCCTGTACGAGCAGCGCGACCGCGCCTGGCGCAAGCTCAACGAGATCCCCGGCGTGTCGTGCGTGAAGCCGAAGGGCGCGCTGTACGCCTTCGCCCGCCTGGACCCCAAGGTGCACGCGATCCACGACGACGAGAAGTTCGTCCTGGACCTGCTGCTCCAGGAGAAGATCCAGGTGGTCCAGGGCACCGGCTTCAACTGGCCGCGCCCCGACCACTTCCGGGTCCTGACGCTCCCGTACGCTGACGATCTGGACGCGGCGATCAGCCGCATCGGCCGCTTCCTGAGCGGCTATCGCCAGTAGCCCGCGGCCGCGACGACACCGCCCGCAGCCCGCGGCCGCGATGACAAGGAGCGCGCCCGTGCCGGTCTGCCCCACCTGCCAGGTCCCGTCCCTGACCCAGTTCGCCTCGCCCGAGCTCGTCGGGAAGATCGTGTACGAGGGCCACGACCGGGCCGACGACCCCGCCTGGCGCACCTCGGGCGCGGCCACCCTCGACGACTACGCGCGCTGGTGCGGCCACCTGTGCGGGCTGACCTGTCTGCGGATGGCCCTCGGCCCTGACGCGCCGTCGCTGTTCGAGCTGCGCGACGGCGCCCTGAAGTACGGCGCGTACACCGAGGACGCGGACGACGGCACCATCCGGGGCCTGATCTACGCGCCGTTCGCCGAGTACGTCCGCGAGGAACTCGGCCGCGAGGCCGCCGTGCACCGCCATCTGACGGTCGACGAGATCGGCGGCCTCGTGGACGACGGGCGCACGGTGATCGCGTCCGTGCACTACGAGATCCGCCGCCCCGAGCGGCCCGCGCCGGGGTGGGGCGGGCATCTGGTGCTCGTCACGGCGCGCACGGCGGACGGGGGCCTGCACTTCCACAACCCGTCGGGGATCGACGCGCCCACGCGCACGGCCTCGCTCCCCTGTGCGCGGTTCGAGCCGTTCTTCGCCGGACGCGGTGTGTCCTTGCGCTGACGGTCGGTCATGACAGGACGTCATCCGCCCTGCCAGGATGGCGCGATGATGCATTCAGGCAGGGTCGCCGTCGTCGGCGGCAGCGTCGCGGGGTGCGCGGCGGCGCTGGCCGCGCACCGGGGCGGCGCGGACGAGATCACCGTGTACGAGCGCGCGGCGGGCCGCCTAGAGGACCGGGGCGTCGGTCTCGCCGTCCACAACTCCCGTTACGCGGAGCTGGAGTCGGCCGGCTATCTGGACGCGGACATGCCGTGGGTGCAGCTCGTCAGACGCCGGTGGTACGTGCGCGACGAGGCGGCCCCGGGACCGCTCGGGCACGAGATCGCCGTCATGCCGTTCCCGTTCCGCACCTACAACTGGGGTCCGCTGTGGGGGGAGTTGCGGCGCCGGGTGCCCGAGTCGGTGACGTTCCGCACCGACACGGCCGTCACGGGGGTGCGCCCGTGTCCTGGCGGTGCGGTGGTGGAGGCCGACGGGGGCACCGAGCGCTTCGACGTCGTCGTCGGGGCGGACGGCTACCGCTCCGTGGTCCGCGACGCCGCCTTCCCCGGCGTCGGCGCGACGTACGCGGGCTATCTCGCCTGGCGGGGCGCCTATCCCGCCGAGCGCCTGCCGCACCCGGAGCTGTGGGCCGACGAGGACTGCGTGTACGCCGTCTTCGAGGGCGGGCACATCATCCTGTACCGCATCCCGGACGGCGCGGGCGGCCACCGCGTGAACTGGGTCCTGTACACCGCGCCGCCCCGGGACCTGGCCGCGGACCTCGGCTTCGCCCACCCGCGCAGCCTGCCGCCGGGCGGCCTGACGGACGCCCTGAGCGCGCACCTGGCGTACGTGGCCGACGTGCTCCTGCCGCCCTACTGGGGCGCGGTGGTCCACGCCACCGCACCGGCGGAGCTGTCCCTGCAGCCGATGTACGACTTCACGGCGCCCCGCTACGCCCAGGGCCGCGTGCTGCTCGCGGGCGACGCGGCGACGGTGGCTCGCCCGCACACCGGTGGCGGCGCGGTCAAGGCCCTGCAGGACGCGACGGTCCTGGAGGCCGCCATCACCACGGCCGTCACCTGGCCGGACGCCCTGGAGACCTATGACACGGACCGCACGGTCGTGGGCCGCACCATGGTCGACCTGGGCAGGCGCCTCGGCCGGGCGTTCGTTGAGGAGACCCCCGACTGGCACGCCCTGGACCAGGCGGGCCTGGAGGCGTGGTGGAAACAGGCCGACGGCGCGGGCGCGTTCGGGGGTCGTGAGCTGCGGCGGCGCTGACGGCGGGCGGGTGTCCCGCGGCCGGGACCGGCGTGGCACCCTCGGTGGTGGCCGATCTTGGAAGCGGCCGCCACCGAGGGTGCCACGCACCGAGAGGACGTATCCGCCATGGGTGACCTTCTGCTCGTACGGCACGGGGAGACGGCGTGGGCGCTGTCCGGTCAGCACACCAGCTGGACGGAGATCCCCCTCACGGACAACGGCCGCGCGCAGGCGCGTTCGCTCGCGCCGCTGCTCGGCAAGTACCGCGTGGACGCGGCCTTCACCAGCCCTCGCGCGCGGGCGCGGGAGACGGCGGAGCTCGCGGGCTTCGCCGACGCGCGCGTGGACGACGATCTCGCCGAGTGGGACTACGGCGCGTACGAGGGCGTCACGACGGTGGAGATCCACCACACCCGCCCCGACTGGTTCCTGTTCACGGACGGCGTGGCCCCCGGCCCGCCGGAGCACCCCGGTGAGACGCCCGACCAGGTCGGCGAGCGCGCCGACCGCGTCCTCGCCAAGGTCGACGCGGCACTCGCCAACACCGAGGGCAGCGTCCTGCTCGTCGCCCACGCCCACTTCCTGCGCGTCCTGACGGCCCGCCGCCTGGGCCTCGCCCCTTCGGCGGGCGCGCTGTTCCAGCTGGCCACGGGCACGGTGAGCAGGCTCAGCTACGAGCACGGGCGCCCGGTGGTGGCGACGTGGAACGTGCGGCCCTAGCCGGGGTCCTCAGTCGTCGCGGCCGCTGACGAAGTAGATGAGCCGGGCCGCCGCCGCGCAGGCTCCGGGGCCGAAGAGGATGGCGGTGATGACGGCCGTCTCCGGGTCCCGCGCGGTGAACCACAGGGTGAGAACCGCCGCGGCGAGCAGCACGCAGACCAGCCAGCGGACGTGGGCCCTCGGGGCCGTCTCCCGGTCGAACGGGGGCAGTAGCCCCAGCACCGCGCTCATGACCGGCACGGCCAGGAAGAGCACGGCGGTACTGAGGAACGGGGTGAGCAACACGGCGACCAGGCCGGTGCCCGCGACGGCTCCGCCGAGGCGGGACCAGCCACCCTGGCCCACCAGAGCGAGGATGAACCCCACCAGGCCCAGCAGCGCGATGATGGCCAGCATGTGTGTCCTCCAGTAGGTCCACGGCCGTCGTGTGCGCGTCCCGCCGCGGCGGGCGGTGGCGACGAGACGCGCGCTCGCCCCACCGGCGCGGCCGCGCCGGTGGGGCGAGCGAGGTTTCCCAGGCTAACTGCTGTGTTCGGGGGAGCCTTCCAGGTCCCTGTCGGCGCAGAAGGACGCCCGCTTCGGGTTCGTACCGGGGTCGGACGGAGGCAGCGAGGTGATGCCCCACGGGTTTCCGCTGTGCCTGCTGCCGGGGGTGCACTTGCCGAACGGGTTGTCCCACAACGGAGCGCCGCTGCCGGGGTCGGGGGCGCGGCTGAACCGCACGAAGTCCCCCGCGGTCACGGGCTCCTTCGAGTCGCGGGGAGCGCCGTCCAGGTCCATGGCCTTGCCGTTGTGGTACAGGTACTGGCTGGGCATGTGGCTGGAGCGCAGCACGGGGATGTCACCGCGCTTCTTGACCGTGCCGTCGGCGCAGGCCTTGAAGTTCAGCTCCTGCCAGATGGGCGGTGCCTGGCCGAAGATCGACCCCGTGACGGGCCCGGTCGCGCCGCCCGTGTTGAACAGGGCCTGGAACTGTTCCGTGGCGATCTTCACGACCCAGGTGGAGAGCCGCTTGTCGTCGTAGACCCGCTGCTGCCAGCGGTCCACGGCCTTCGAAGTGGACCCGGCACCGAGCATGGGCCGGTAGCCGATGGAGCCGCCCGAGGTGTAGAGCGCGGCGACACAGGTGTCGTTGTCGGTGAGCTGTGCCGCGCGGCCCGCGTAGGCGTAGGCGCGGCCCGGCATGACCCCCGTCTTGTTCGGGTCGACCCTGGTGTTCCGGCCGTCGTGCTCGTTCATGTCCTTCGTCGTGTACGACAGGTCCGGCGGTTCGATGCCGTAGTCCTGGTGCAGCGCGGTGAAGAACTCCATCAGGTACTTCGGCAGATGGGTGTCGCCCGTGCGGTTGTCGTACTCGACGGCCTCGCTGCCGTCGACGATCTTCCCGTTCTCGCCCACGACGAAGGACACCTGCGCCTTGGAGCGGATCTTGTAGCGGCCGTCGTCGTTGTCGAAGTGCGCGGGCTTGGACGCGCTGGTGGGCCGGTCCTTGTAGCTGTTGGCGAAGCCGATCCAGCGGGCGAGGCTGCTGCCGTCGGGGTGGTTGACCGGGTCGGTGCCCGCGCGTTCGATCTCGTCCTTCCAGCGCTGCATGGCGGCCTTGGTCTTGGGGGCGAGGCACCCCGCGTTCAGGTCCGTGCCCTCGCAGGTCTTGAGGTCGGTGGCGTCCGAGGCGAGCTTGTGGCCCCAGTCGTAGAGCCTCTTGCGCGACTCGAAGGGCGAGCTGACGATCCAGGAGCTGGCGGTGTCGCCGTCGAGGTCCTGGTTCTCGTCGAACAGCCCCACCGCGTCCACCGTGTGCTCGGCGTACTTGCCCTTGATGGGGGCCACGGCGACCGCGTCGAAGGCGATGTCCTCGTCGCCGGTGCCGTCGCGGGTGGTGGTGCTCAGCCGCACCTTGGGCGGGCCGTCGAACATGAAGGCGCCGAGGGTCACCCAGCGGTTCTTGCCGCCGCCGCCGTGGTTGCGCTGGTCGATGATCCGGGTGCGGGTGCCCTTGGCGGTCTCGATCTCGTACTTCGCGTACGCGGTGTGGGCGCCGTGGTCCGGCAGGTGCACCATGACCTTCGCGGGGCCCTTCACGTCCTTGGTGAACTTCCAGGTGCCGGTGAACTTGAGCCGGTTGCCCTTCTGGTCGTTCTGGCGGGTGTGGCCGAAGTAGAAGTGGCCGCCGTAGCCCGCGCCGAGCTGGTGGAGGTCGACCTTCGAGGGCCACACGGGAACGATGGTCGTCCCGTCGTGACTGAGGCCTGCCTCGCCCGCGCCGAAGTCGAGGCTGAAGCTGCCGTTGTTGTCCAGCGGGGCCATGCCTGCACCCCCCTCTGACCGGCGGTGTGCCCGCGGGAACGTCATCGACGACCAGGGCGTTGGCGGGCAGCCCGGTGGTGGTGCAGTTGGGCGGGTAGGCGGTGCCGTCGGGCTCCTCCGCCCAGTCGGCGGGGAAGCGGGTGAAGTCGTTGCCGCAGGAGTAGTCGCACTTGTCCTTCCACTTCACCGACTTGTTCCACCAGCACTTGAAGTCCCCGCGCTTGCAGGGGCCCGCGCCGTCCTCGTTCTCCGCCCCGTCACCGATCTTGCCCGGGTCGCAGTCGTTGGCGGAGGTGCAGAACGTGTTCTCCGGCGGCTTGACGCGGGCCCGGTTGTACTTCGCCGAGCCCTCGACCTTGGCGCTGCCCTCGGTGCCGTTCCACCACGCGGCGCGGAACGCGGGCACCATCGTGCCGGGAGACTCCAGGAACGCAGGCGGGTGCGCGGCGAAGCCGAGGACCTTCTCCTGGTAGGGCCAGTCCTGCGGGTGCGCGGCGTCCGAGGCGTCCTCGTCGCCGTCGCTGTTCTCCATGAAGGGGTCGCGTCCGGCGTCCCACTCCGGGTTGGCGGGGTTGTTGGCCCAGCCCACGCCCCACGGCTTGCCGTCGTTCTTGTTCGGGTGGAATCCGGCGTTGTACGCCCACAGGGCGAAGGCCCAGTTCTCCAGCTTCGCCGGGTCGCCGTCGTTGACCTTGAGCCCGGCCTTCCTGGTGTCGTTCCACTTGGCTGCCAGGATCTGCAGGCCCGCCGCCACGTTGGCGCTGTAGTCCAGGGCGACCGCCCGCTGCTTCTCGTACGGCCAGGCCGTGCCGCCCTTGCCGTGCTCGCGGCCCGCCATGCGCATGTGGTCGGTGACCTGGGTGATGCCGTAGCCGCAGTCGGCCTTGCTCCAGTTCACGTCCCAGTCGTTGTCCGGCTTCCCGTCGTAGTAGTCGATGCCGTAGTAGTTGCCGATCAGCGGGTTGCCGGTGACTCCGGGCACCACGGAGCGGTTGGCCTGCCACATGTTGGACTCCTGCGTGGTGACGCCGAGCATCACCTGCGCGGGCACACCGCCGCCGCCCTCCAGGGTCGGCTTGGGGAAGAGCCGCTGGGGCGCGTAGGCGGGCATTCCCAGGTTCTTCCAGTTCGCCCCGCGGCTGGCGTGCTTGTCGAGGTTGCCGCGGATGGCCTGGTTGACGGCCCACTCGACCTGGCGCGGCTTGGGCTGCATCGCCTGGTTGCGCGGATCGCTGCGGGGCACGGAGCAGACGCGGTCCGACTCCACGATCTCGTTGCGGTCGGAGGCGGCGGCCCGCAAGCCCGCGCCCTTCGCCGACTTCCCGGACGGCTTCCCGGACGACTGCGCGGCCTTGGTGCCGGGCCGTGCATTGGTGCCGGGCCGTGCCTTGGTGCCGGGCCGTGCCTTGCCGTGGGGCAGCGCCGGAGTGCGCTCCTTGCCCTGGGCGCTGAAGAAGGCGCGGCGCTCGCCGGGTGCCACGGTGAACGTGGCCTTCTCGCCGCTGTCCAGCGCGGTGAGCTCGACGTTCACGGGGCGGGTGCCGTCCGCCGCCTCGGCGTGGATCAGGGCTCCCTGCCCGTCGGTCCACGCGGTGTCGGTGAGGACCGCCTCGCCGCGGGTGGAGACGAGGGCGTCCTTGGGCGTACCGGCCAACTTCCTGACCGTGCGCGGAAGTTGTGCGCCCGCGGCCGTCCGGGCCTTGCCCGTCACATAGACGGTTCCGGCGCCGCGAGTCAGCCCGGTGTCGGTCAGCGGGCCCGTGGCAAGGACCTTCGCCCTGGCCTTCGCCGGGCGTGCCGTACCGGCCTGAGGGGCGGTGATGCGCTTGACCCGGGTCGTGGCGGCCGTACCGGCGCTGCTCCCGTGTGCCCGCTGCCGGTCCAGGAAGACCACGCCGCCGTCGGCGTCCGGGGTCAGCCGGTAGGGCACGGCGTCCGTGCGCACCAGCGGCGTCTTCTTGCCGTCGGCGCGGACGCGCACCACCTGGGCGCCCGCGGCGGCCACGAGCGAGCCGTCCTTGGCGACGACGGCGGACGTCACCTGCCCCTTGGTCTCCACGGGCTTGGACAGCTTGCCCGTCACGGTGTTCAGCCTGGTGAGGCGGGTGGCCGTCTTGTCCTCGCCGCCGGACTGGGTCAGCACGGCGCTCTCGCCGACGCCGCAGCCCGGGTTGTAGTACGAGAGCGAGACCTGGAGCGGAAGCTTCGTCACCTGCCCCGTGTCCAGCTGGACGACGGCGGCGAACGCGCCGCGGGCCATGAGTTCGGGCTTGTTGGTGAACGTGCGCGGCGCGTACACCACCACGGCGCGCTTACCGGAGCCGGTCACGCAGGCGTTGCCGATCCAGGCGTCCGTGTCGAAGCCCGGCTCGGACAGCGAGGCCGTGGTCTTCCAGGCGTAGCCCTCCTTCTCCCGTGCCGTCAGGAGGTGGAAGCCGTTCGCGTCGCTCGTCGTCGTCCAGACGCGGTCCCCGGACTTCTTGTAGTCGCCGCCCAGCAGGGACTTCCGGTCACCCGGCGGCACCTCGTCCGGCTGTTGGCTGGCCGGTTTCCCCACCGACGGCTTCTTGCCGACCGGTGCGTTGGGCGGGTCGTCGGCCCAGGCCGCGCTCTGCAGCATTCCCCCCAGCACGGCCCCGGCGGCGACCGCCGCCAGCGGGGCCCGTGCTCTCCTGCCGATGCTCACTTCGTCTCCTCGTCGTGGTGCGCCGTGCGGACAGCACGGACCGGCCCCGCGGTGACCTTCGTGTGGCGTGCCGGGGCTTGGGGACACAGAGATGCCGGCCACGGCGGCCGCTGGGTCCGACGGCGGCCGGTGCCGGCATCTGCGGCGGGGGCTTCCCCGCCTCGTCGCGCGGGCGGGGGTTCCCCTCCCCCGCCCGCGCGGGTTCGCGGTGCGGTGCGGTGCGGTGCCTCAGACCGCCTTGGCCTTGGCGACCGCGTCCTTCGTCGCCTTGGCGGCGTCGTTGAACTCCTGCAGGTGCTCCGCGATGGCGGCGCGCTGGATCTTCGACTCGGCGTCGAACCAGGTCCGTTCGACGTCGTACTCGTCGCGGCAGGCGACGTCCGCCTTCGCCGTGGCGATCTCCTCGGGCGTCACCTGCCGCGGGTCGGCGAAGGCGGGGTTGTCGCTGGCGTCCAGCGGCTGCTTGTAGTCGTAGCCCTTCGCCTTCATGCAGGACGACCACTTCGCGAACACGTCGACGACTTCGGGAGCCTCCTTGGACTTCTCGAAGGACTCGCCGCTGACCTGCTGGACGATGTCGGGCGACACCGCGTCGGGCACCTGCCCGTCGACCTTCTGCACACAGCCCTTCAGGACAGCCTCGTCGGCGTCCGACTCGTCGACGGCCCCGGCCTCCATCACCTTGTCGTACGCCTCTTGTTCACCCTTGGCGGGGTGGTAGCCGCGGTCGGCGGCGAGCTCGCCGTCGTGGAGGCCGTAGCGCCAGTCGGTCAGGGTCTTCCCGCCGAGCTCGGGCAGGTCGGGCGCGGGCTTCCAGGCGTCGAACCCGGCGGCGCTCATGCACTGGTCGATCAGCTCGTCACGGGACGTGGTGACCACGCTGATCTGGTTCTTGGTCGGCATGTACGACTCGACGGGCAGGCGCCAGGTCGCCGGGTCGTCCGGGTTCCCGACGTGGGCCCGCGCGACCTGCCCCAGGGTAGTGCCGCCGCGCGTGTCCGCCGTGTCACGGACCCCGCCTGACGCACTGTCATCCATCGTGACGTACACGCCGCCCGCCGCCGCGGCGACCGCGAGGACCGCGGCCGGGACGATCGCCTTCGCTGCCAGCCTCATGTTCTTCTTCCCCCCGCGCACCGTGCGCACTAGCGGCTCCACTTGAACGACGCGTTGTTCTTGTAGACGTTCCGGAACCAGGCGATGGACTGGTACGGGTTCATCACGTCCTGCGCGCCGCGGAATCCGGCGTTGTAGTAGATGCGGGCCTTGTACTTGTAGTGCTCGTTCTCACCCGACGCGGCGTTGTTCTTGACCTTCTTGTTGGAGCCCGGCCAGGGGTTGCTCGCCCCCTGGGGGCAGAAGCGCAGCGCGGACGTGACCCCCACGACCCCGTCCGGCACGTCGCTGAAGTTGCTGACGGTGTGACCGATGTTCCGGTAGACGCCGTTCTGGCCGCGCTCGTACCACAGATGGAGCTTGAACTTGGAGCGTGAAGGGCTCTTGCACGCCTGCGGACTGTAGAGATTGTCCGTGTCGAGGGCGACGGCGGTGGGCCCTGCGACCCCCATGAAGACCGCCGCGAGGCCCGACGCCATCACGACGCCCTTCCCCAGCCTCCGCGTTCTCGTTTCCCTGCCCATGCGCTGTCCCCGTCCTTCCCCCGAAGCCACTGGTCTGCACACGCCCAACCTTTGCAGTAGGAACGGGTGCAACGATCACCCTAGGCATGGCGGGACACCGACAACAGGCCGGATGCCCGACTTGGCTGAATAGCGACACCGGGCCGCCGGGCGGCACCGGTCGGCGTCACCGCCCAGCAGCCCGCCCCTCCCTTGCCACTGCAAGGCTGCACATATCGTCGGGGGTGGTGAAGGGAGTGCGTACGGAGTGGTGGGCGCGACCGAGTTGGCTGGAACCGAACGGAGGGCGAACTAGCGCCGCGAGGTGCTGTTTCCCGCCGAGCGCGAACGGCGGGACCGCGAGAGCCAACGGCCGGAGACGCGGTCCTGAACGTCGCACGCCGACCCGCTCCCCTTCACAACTGCGGACCACATCCCACCCGCCAGCACGGCGCACCGCAGCCGCTTCCACCCCGAACTCCGCGCACACCGTCACGGAGCGAGTGGGCACGGCCCTCACCCGCACCCCCACCTCTCCCATCACTGGCGAAAGCAAATCTTGAGCCAGGGTTGGGGCGCGGCCTGGGGCGGCTAGCGGCGACGGGGCGACGCCAGCAGATACCGCCACCGCCGCCCCGCGCGTGCGTCCCCGTGCTCGCTGACGAGCCACCCCGCCCGCTCAAGAGCGGCCCCGCAGGCCCGGATGCCGTCCGCCGACTCCTCCCGCACCTCCACCGCGTCCGGCTGCGCGGTGTCCGTCACGCGATAGCCCGCGCGCCCGGGGCCCGCCGGCACCCGGCCCGCCGCCTCCAGGGCTATCGCCGCGGCCCGCACGCGGTGCGCCCGCTCCCAGGCGCACGGTGTCTCCCGGTCGCCGCCGGGGTTGGTCATGCGCCGCATCTCGACGATGCCGAGCCAGGCCCCGCGCACGTCCCGCGCCCGCGCGGGCCCGTCGTCGGCGCCCGGCGGGTCCTGTTCCGTTCCGGTGCGCGCGACGAACACCCCGGGGCGCGCCTCCACCGGCGCCGTCTCGGGGACGGCGCCCACCGGCTCCTCGCGGACGCGGTGCCCGGCGGGCGTCAGGAAGTACGCGTGCGGCGGGCGCGGATGCCGAAAGGCGAGCCGCAACCGCGCGAGCCCCGCGAGCTGCGCCTCGGTCCCCCGCAGCCGCCCCGTCACCGGGTCCGCCTCAGCAATGATCCGCCGCTGCACGGCGTTCGCAGGCTTAGCCATACCCCGATGCTCCCGCACCCCACTGACAACGCCCCCCGCCCCGAGCGGGCCCCCTACCCCTCGGAGCGAACCTCGCCCCCGGCCTCCCCCACGAAATACAGGTAACCGTGGGAGGCGATGGCGAACCGGGCCGCCGCGATCAGCTTGCGCACCGTGGTGTTCTTCTCCTCTTCGGGGAGCCGTTCCAGCTCCGCCACGAACCGCTCCAGCTGGAGCTCGTTCAGCATGGTGTCCCCGTGGCGCTGCACGAAGCGCAGGACGCTGCCCTCCGGAGCCGCCTCGCACAAAGCCAGGAATGTCCCCTTCCGGTCTTCGTGAGTGCTGGCCATGCGCCTGCGGTTCTGGTCTTCCACGTACACGACGAGAGGTATGCGAAGCACCCTTCCATGAGATTGTTCCGCGAACTACTTGAGGTGGGGCGGAATTCTCATCCGCCCCACCAGTGAGGTGACGCTCGCTAGTCCCCTGAGACGTACAGATAGCCACCGCTGGCGACTGCCTGCCTGGCCAGTTCCGCTACTTGGAAGACGGCCCCCGTCTTCTTCTCCCGGGGAAGCCGTTCCAGTTCGACTATGAACTGGACGAGTTGAAGCTGGTTCAACATCGTGTCGCCGTAGCTCTGGACACCGCTCATGACGCTGCCCTCCGGCGCCGCTCGACACGCTGACATGAAGCTGTCCTCAGCGTCGTCACCGACTGTCGCCGAACCCCGCTCGTGCAGTCGATTCTCTACATAGATCTGCACCTCTGCCGCATTCCCTTCAGACGGCTGGCTTTTCGATGGGGTACATCGTACGGACGCTTCCGTACTTGTCCTGGGACAGCAGGAACCACGACGTCGGTTTGCTTCCGGTCTTCTCTGAGGTGACGCCAATCATCTTGCCCACATCGACATAGCGCTCGAAATGACCGGCGTTGTTCGGGCCGACAGGCTTCACCTTGGAAGCCAGCTCAACCAGTTCGTCGAGGTCGACCGTGGAGTCGAACACCCCTCTGTAGGGGTCGATTTTCGCGCCTGTCGGCAGATCCGGGCGGACGACCAGGGTCGTCAGTACGGCGAGAGTCAGGGTTACGGAAGCAGGAAGACGCGTGTACGTCTCCTCCGCCCTCGCATCGGTAAGAGGTCTTTCACAGAAACCACGAACATCCCCTTCACAAACGGAGTGAAGGCATACCGGAGGAAGGCATGAGGGCCTGCGGAGGCATCAGCCGGGTGCGCGCGGCACGCCCCCCGGTGTGCCGGTCCAGTGGCGCCCGACGCGCAGGTGTGGTCCAGACCTGCGGGGCGACAGGGATCACCTTAGGTAGCTGCCGATGGCACATAACAAGGGGTAACGCCGCGTGCGCGATCGGTTGGCGTGAAGGGGATTCCACTCATCTCCAAGTCACCTTGTGTGGGCCCCGTGCTCCACCTGGCCATTTCCTGTGTGGCATTCGTGAAGCACGATCCGTCGCAACGGCAGGACGAGGGAGCTCAGTTGGCCGGATCTCCGTCGACCTGGCTACCGCTGCCGACCGGCAGGAATGTCGGGGATCACTAGGCAGTTGAAGGTTCCAGTAGACGTATGCCGTGAGGAAAAGCCGCACATTATCGAGAAAAGGGACAACCGTGTCGCAGCAGGAGACTGGCTCCGAGCCGGAGGCCTACGCCGTGGGGATTTCCGTTCGGGGGTACGAGACCGACTCCCAGGGGCATTTGAACCAGGCCGTGTACCTCCAGTACGCGGAGCACGCGCGGTGGTCGATGTTGCAGGCCGCGGGGATTCGGCAGGCTGATCTGATCGCGAAGGGGGTCGGGCCCGTCGCGTTGGAGAACACGCTGCGGTATCGGAGTGAGTTGCGGGCGGGGGACGAGGTGAGTGTGTCGTGCCGGTTCGTCTGGGGGGAGCGGAAGGTGTTCTCGGTGGAGCAGGTCTTCACCAAGCCGGACGGCACCGTCGCCGCGACGCTGTCGGGGGTGGCGGGGCTGCTCGATCTGAGGGAGCGGCGCATGGTCGATGATCCGCAGGGGTACTTCCGGGCGCTGGCCTCGGATGCGCGGGTGCTCGGGCTTTAGGACGGACGGGTCTAGCTCGACAGGGACTTCAGGTCGGCTGTGTCCAGGTGTAGTGCGGCGGCTGCGATGTTTTCCTGCAGGTGTACGAGGGAGGAGGTGCCGGGGATGGCCAGGACCGCTGGGGAGATCGAGAGGGACCAGGCCAGGGACACCTGGGCGGCCGTCGCCCCGTGGCGGGCGGCCACTCGCCCCAGTGCCGCCAGGTGGGGGGCGCCCGCGCCGCCCAGGGGGAAGAACGGTACGAAGGCGATGCCCTCGCGGGTGCACAGGTCGAGCATGGCGTCGGCGGCCGCGTCCCGTGACACCGGGCTGTACCTGTTCTGCACGGCGGCGACGGGCGCGATGGTCCGGGCCTCGGCTAGCTGCGCGGCGCTGGCGTTGCTGACGCCGAGGTGGCGGATGAGTCCCTGTGCGCGGAGTTCGGCGAGGGCCTCGAAGCGGCCGTCGCCGGGGCCGTCCGCGCTCAGGAAGCGCAGGTAGACCAGGTCGAGGTGGTCGCGGCCGAGCTGGCGCAGGTTGCGGTGGACGTCGGCCTTGAGCTTCGCCGGACCTGCGGCGTCCAGCCAGTTGTGGCCGGGGTCGCGGTCGGGGCCGACCTTGGTGGCGATCACCAGGTCGTCGGCGTACGGGTGGAGGGCCGCGCGGATCAGATCGTTGGCGGCGAGGTCCTCGAAGAAGTAGAACGCGGCCGTGTCGATGTGGTTCACGCCCAGTTCCACGGCCCGGCGCAGCACCGCCACGGCGGTCTCCGGGTCGCCCGCCGGGCCCTCCCAGGTGCGGCCGGGCAGCCGCATGGCGCCGAAGCCCATGCGGTGTACGGGCAGGTCGCCGCCGATGGCCCACCGTCCTGCCGCAGCGGCGGGTGGCAGCGGTCGCGTGGACTTCTCGGGTGCGGTCGTGTTCTCGTATGGAGTCGGATTTGGGGTGGGGTTTGGGGTGGGGTTTGGGGTGGGGTTTGGGGTGGGGTTTGGCATGGGGTCATCTTGGGGTCAGTGTCGGCCCCAATGAGTGAGGTGGCAGGTTGTTGCCATCTGGGGCCGGGGGGCGAGGGCATGGGCAGCGACGCGATCGTCACACTGCGCGGGGAGCGGGAGCTGGTGCTGCGCGCCGGGGACCTGTTCGCCTCCGCGCGCGAGGAGTTCCTGTGCGGGGCCGCCGACCTCGTCACCTGGTCGGGCGGCGTGAACGCGGTCTTCGCCGACGGCAAGCGCCCGCCGTTGAAGCCCCAGCCGTGCGACGGCCTCGCCATGCGCAAGGTGTACACCCGCCAGGCCCTCGGCGACGCCTACTCCGAGCGGCGGCTCGCGGCCATCGCCGCCTCCGGCGCCGACGTGCGCATCTCGGCTGCGCCGCTCGCCCGCGAGGCCATCGTCATCGACCGGCGGGTCGCGGTCCTCGCCGGGTCGCGCTCCCGGGGGCCGCGCACGTACACGGTGGTGCGGGTGCCGGAGGTCGTCGACGGCGTACGGTCCCTGCTGTACGCGACCTGGGAGGCCGCCGAGCCGCTGGCCAGCGCGCTGGCGGCGGGGGCGCCGGTCCTGGACGACGAAGCGCGTCTCGTCCTGCAGGCCCTGAGCGACGGGCTCACCGACGAGGCCGGGGCCCGGCGCCTCGGCATGTCCTTGCGGACGTACCGGCGGCGGGTCGCGGAGCTGATGGCGGAGCTCGGGGCGACCTCGCGGTTCCAGGCGGGGGTACGGGTGCGGGGGCGCTAGGCCTCGCGGTGCGCCCCTGGCCCGCCCCTTCTCCGAAACCGGGGCTCCGCCCCGGGCCCCGTGCATCGGCGCTTCGCGCCTCGTCCTCAAACGCCGGACGGGCTTGAACTCCCGGGGTGGGCTTGAAGGTGCGGGTCGTCGGGGGTGTTCCGGTCGTCGTCGGGCGGGGCCCGTGCGCGGCATACCGGCGGGTGTGCCTGGTGCCGCTCACCGCCCGGCCCCTCAACCCCTCGCCCCACTCAGGCCTTTGGCGATATCCACGCACTCATGAGGCTTTTAGGGCCACTGGCCCCTATGGCCGCATTTCGCCTGCCTGGCGCGGCGGCCGCGCCACGAGAGTGAGCCGGTGTACAGACCGGTGGCATCCGTCGCCGGTCGGGCCTCGTCGACCGAACCGAAGGGAAAGGCATGTCCGACATCCAGCTCCCCAGCGGGATCTACATCATCGGCGCGCACATCGGTTTCCGTACGGTCCTCACCCCCACTCCCCACGCCATCCAGCACGGCCGCCCCGTCATCGCCGCGCCCGAGCTGATCCCTCCGATAGTCCAGGAGTGGATCATCGAGCGCGCCACCGAGGAACTGCCGGGCCAGTACCACATCCGTGCCGCCCACGGCCCCGCCGACCAGTACCTGAACTACACCGATGACCAGGTCTTCGTCCGGAACGGCTCCCCCATCGCCTGGCGCATCCAGCCCACCCCGTTCGGCATCCAGATCGTCTCCGACAAGGAACTCGTCGTGCGCGCCGAGCACGTGGGCGCCCATGTGCGCGTCGCCCCAGAGGACGACTCCCCGAACGAGGCCTGGACACTGCACCGCGTCCGCTGAGCAGCCTTCGACGGCCCCGGTCACGCCCCCGCGCGCGGCCGGGGCCGCCCCGTGTCCCCGCCCAGCCGCACGCTCGCCCACACCGTCTTGTCCCCGGCCCGCCCGGCCACCACCCCCCACCGCGCCGCCATCGCCGCCACCAGGGCCAGGCCCCGGCCGGACTCCTCCCCCGGCGGCGGCAGCCGCACCTCCCTCGGCGGACCGCCGCCGGTGTCGGTGTCCGTCACCTCGATCAGCACCTCGCCCTCCAGCAGGAGCAGCCGCAGCCGGAAGTCCGGGCTCGCCTGCCGGGTGTGCGTGGCCGCGTTCGCCGCCAGTTCGGCCACGATCTGGGCGACGGCGTCGGAGGGTTCGGTGTCGTACGGGATGCCCCACCCGTCGAGGTGGAAGCGCGCGAGCCGCCGCGCCAACCGTGCGCCGCGCGGGCTCGCGGTGACACACTGAGTGAACATACGTACGGGTGTGGGGGTTTGCGCCTGAGGAGCCATGAAACCCACGGTGACCGGGCCCCGCCTGGGCCGGAAGGGACTCGACTCGTACGGAAAGTAAGTGTACGAGCGCGAAGTGTGGACAGCTCGGGTAACTGACCGTGAGCATGGGCTTGTTGGCGGGGACGGTTAGCGAGCGTCAGGGGATACCCGTGATGTCGTCAAGCACGCCGGGCTCGATCGAGCCCGAACCGACCGATGGGCTCAAGGCCTTCGGCGCGGCCCTTAAGAGCTTCCGCAAGAGGGCGAGGTACACACAGGACTCACTAGCCAACGAGATCGGCTACTCGACGCATTTCATCGCCTCCATCGAGCAGGGCAGGCGGTTCCCGCCGCCGAGGTTCGTGGACCAGGCGGAGGCCACGCTGGACGCGTTCGGGACGCTGCGGCTGATGGTGAATCAGCTCTCCAGGCAGCGGGGTTTGGCGGCATGGTTCCGCCGCTGGGCACAGATGGAGCAGGAGGCGCTCAGCCTCTACACGTATGAATGCCGGTTGGTTCCAGGGCTGTTGCAGACACCGGCGTACGCGCGGACGCTGTTCGCCAACCAGCTGCCCCCCATGGGCGACGAGCAGATCGAGGCGCTGCTGGACGCTCGCATCGACAGGCAGAAGTTGCTCACCGAACGGCCCAACACCGCGTACAGCTTCATTCTGGAGGAGCATCTGTTCCTGCGGCAGATCGGCGGTGAGGAGGTGATGCGAGAGCTCATCGGGCACATTCTCGGACTGGCCGAGCGCCGGAACATCGAGCTTCAGATCATGCCCCTGGCCATGGAGTCCCACGCCGGTCTGGACGGGCCAATGCAACTGCTGGAGACCCCCGACCATCGATGGTTCGCCTACTCCGAGGGGCAGGAAAGCGGACAGATCGATCTCGGACCCGAAAGTGGTCAGCACACTCCAGATGCGGTATGCCAGGATGCGCTCACAGGCTCTCTCCTTCGAAGCCTCGGTGAGCCTGCTGGACCGGATGCGAGGAGCGTGATGAGCAGTACCAGTGAACTGGCCTGGTTCAAGAGCAGCTACAGCAGCGGCGGTAGTGGGGACTGCGTCGAAGTGGCCCCGTCCTGGCACAAGTCCAGCTACAGCGGCGGGTCCGGCGACGACTGCATAGAAGTCGCCACCTGCCCCACCACCATCCACATCCGCGACTCCAAGAACCCCCAAGGGCCCCAACTGGCCCTGAACCCGGCGGCCTGGGCCGACTTCGTCACCCACACCGCCCGGCGCGGCCGCTAGTACCCGACGACCAGACCGGTGGCGCTGAGGATCGGCACCACCGGCTGGTAGTACGTCGAGCCGCCCGACGCGCAGTCCCCGCTGCCGCCGACGAGGATGCCGAGGGCCGTGTCGCCGCTGAAGGCGGGGCCCCCGGTGTCGCCGGGCTCGGCGCAGACGGTGGTGCGGAAGAGTCCGTTCACGGTGCCCTGCGGGTAGGTGATCGAGACGTTCACGGCCTGGACGGTCCCGCAGTGCATGCCGCTCGTGGGGCCGACCCGGCACACACGCTGGCCTACGGTCGGCTGCGCGGCGCGGTTGATGCGGATGATCCGGCCCCCGCCGCCGTTGAGTTCCGAGGGGTAGCTGAGGCTGGTGTTGGTGTAGCGCACGATCGCGTAGTGGCTGCCGGGGAAGACGACCCGCTCGGTGACGCCCACGGGGACGGTGCGCTGGGGGTCGGCGTACCACTGGGTGCCGGGGCTGCCGCAGACGCCGCTCGTGATGGCGTAGTAGGTGCTTCCGTTCCTGGCGTTGAAGCCCACCACGCAGCGGCTGCCCGCGCCGTAGAGCAGGTCTCCCCCGCGTACCGCCGTCGGCGCGGAGGCGGTGGACGCGGCGGCGGGGGCGGGGGCGGCCGCCAGCAGGCCGAAGGCCGCGAGGGCGGCGCACAGTAACTGGGCGACGAGTCGACGGAGCCTCATGGTGCCTCCCGTGGGGTGAGGTTGGCGGCGTGGGCATTGTCGCGAAGCCCGGGGTGCTCGTCACGGGGTGCGGCGCGGGGGGTCTCAGAGGTTTGTTTTGAAGCGCTCGCTTCAGAACATGCTAGGGTCCACCCGAGTTCTGAAGCACTCGCTTCAAAACAGGCGATCCACCAGTGGTCCACTGGTGATCCACACCCGGGAGGGACCCATGCCGCTTGCGGTCTACGTGCTGGCGCTCGGCATCTTCACCCAAGGAACATCGGAGTTCATGCTGTCCGGGCTCCTGCCGGGCATGGCCGACGAACTGGGCGTCTCGATCCCCGACGCGGGCCTGCTCATCTCGGCCTTCGCGATCGGCATGGTCGTCGGCGCGCCCCTGCTCGCGGTGGCCACCCTGCGCTGGCCGCGCCGGACGGCGCTCGTGCTGCTCCAGGCGGTGTTCGTCGCCGGGCACGTGGTGGGCGCGCTCGCGCCGGGGTACGGGGTGCTGTTCGCGACGCGCATCGTCACCGCCCTCGCGTACGCCGGGTTCTGGGGCGTCGCCGTCGCCACGGCCGTCGCGCTGGTGCCGAGCGAGGCGAAGAGCAAGGCCGTCGCCCTGGTCGCGGGCGGCCTGACGCTCGCCACCATCGTCGGCGTCCCCGCCGGTACCGTCCTCAGCCAGTCCGCCAGCTGGCGGGCCGCGTTCTGGGCGGTGGCGGCGGCGACCGCCGTGAGCCTGGCCGCCACCGTGTTCGCCGTGCCGGGCGGCCGGGGCGCGCGGGAGTCGCCGTCCGTGCGGGCCGAGCTGCGCGGGATGCGACGGCCGCAGCTGTGGCTCTCGTACGCCGTCACCGGCTTCGCGTTCGGCGCCGTCATCGTGACCTTCAGCTATCTGGCGCCGCTCCTGACCGACGAGACCGGGCTCGGCGAGGGCTGGGTGCCCGCCGTGCTCGCCCTGTTCGGGGCGGGGCGGGATGCTCGGCCTGCTGATCGGCGGCCGTACCGCGCAGGCACACGCCACCACCACCCTGACCTGGGGCCTCGCCGCGCTCACCGCGATCTCGGCAGCGCTCGCGCTCACCGCGCGGAGCCCCCTCGTGGTCGTCGTCGCGCTGGTGTTCCTGCTCGGCGGCGCCGGATACGTCACCAACCCCGCCCTCCAGTCCCGCGTCTTCACCCTCGCCCCCGACGCGCCCACCCTCGTCGGCGCCACCAACACCGCCGCGTTCAACGTCGGCAACACCCTCGCCCCGATGCTCGGCGGGCTCACCATCGACGCCGGGTACGGCTACACGTCCGTGGCCTGGGTCGGGGCGGGGCTCGCGGCCGCCGGGTGCGCCCTCGCGGCCTGGGCGGGGCGCCTGGAACGGGCGCGTCCGGAGACCCCCGCACGTTTTGAAAAGGTATTCCAAAACAGCTAGGCTGCGCCGCATGGCCAGGCCACGACAGTTCGACGAGGACCGCGTCATCACCGCGGCCATGGAAACCTTCTGGCGGCACGGGTACGAGGGCACGTCCACCCGGGACCTGTGCGACAGCACGGGCCTCGGCCCGTCCAGTCTCTACAACACCTTCGGCGGCAAGCGCGAGCTCTACCTGCGCGCCCTCGACCGCTACTACGAGACCGTCACCGCCGCCCAGATCGAGCGGCTCCAGGGGCCCGGCACCGCCAGGGAACGCCTGCGCGCCATGATGCTGACCTCCCTCGACAGCGACCTCGACGCGGACGACGGGCGCGGCTGCTTCGCCATCAACGCCGCCATCGAGCTCGCCGCGCTCGACCCGGACGTCAAGCGGGTCGTGCGGCGCAACTTCGCCCGCGTCGAGGACGAGGTGTGCGCGGTGATCGCCTCGGGCCAGGGCGCGGGCGAGATCCCCGAGGACCGCGACGCCCGCGCCCTGGCCCGCCTCATCCAGAGCGCCTATTACGGGATGCGGGTCCTCGGTCGCGTACAAGACGACCGGAAGGTCCTCCTCGCCACCGTCGACCACACCCTCGCGGGCCTGTGACCGTCACGGCGTGCGCAGCTGGCTCGCCGGGATGACCTCCTGCGCCTGGTGGGGGCTGGACCACAGCAGCTTCAGATGCGCCTCACCGGTCCGCTCCGCGTAGTCGACGCGGATCGCGTGGCGCCTGCCCGCCGTCAGCTTCACCCGCGCCTTGTCGACCTTCGGCTCGTGCGGGCTCCAGGAGTCGATGACCAGCTTGCCGTCGATCCACACGCGCACCATGTCGTCCGACACCGTCGTCAGCGTGTACGTCTCGGAGCGGCGCGGCTCGACCGTGCCCGTCCAGCGGACCCCGAAGCGGTCGGAGGGGATCGACGCGTGCGGTGAACCCGTGTACTTCCAGGAGTGGTTGACCGTCGGGTCGGTGCGGGTGACCTTCGGCGTCCCGGACAGCTCGGCGTTGTCGAAGACCTCCTGCCTGAGGCCCTCGCCGTCGCCGGGGCGCGCCGCGCGGCCCGGGTCGATCCGCAGCGCGATCACCGTGGCGTCGGGGTTCGTGGCCGCGCCGGACGGCGTGAGATCGTAGCCGTCGCCGGACTTGGTGACGGTGACCTGCTGCGAACTGCCCAGGACCCGGGCCGACTTGACGGTGAAGTCGGTGCTCGCCTTCAGGTGCAGCGGCTGTCCCGGCGCGGGCCAGCGCGTGACCGCCGCGTACAGGGTGTCGCCCTTGCGGCTCACCGCGCCCCAGCCGGGCTCCTCCACCAGGCCGCCGTAGCGGGCTCCGTACACCGCGTCGCCCTGGCCCGCCGTCCGCAGCCAGTCACCCATCCGCTTCAGCCGGTCCACGGAGGGCTGGGGGACGCGGCCGCGTGCGTCGGGGCCCACGTTCAGGAGGTAGTTGCCGCTGCGCGACGCGGTGGCGAGCAGATTGCGGATCAGGGTCCCCGGCGACTTCCAGTTCTGATCGTGGCGGGCGAAGCCCCAGTGGTCGTTGAGCGTCATGCACGACTCCCAGGAGCTGGCCGTCCACCGGGGCGTCGGGGATCTCCTGCTCGGGCGTGCCGTAGTCGCCGTCGACGACGCGGCGCTTGCCGACGCGGTTGTTGATGACGAGGTCCGGGTTCAGGCCGCGCAGATACGACTCCAGGCGCTCGCCGTCGCGGGCCGTCCACGGGTTGTGCGGGTTCTCGGTGTCCCACTCGCCGTCGAACCACAGCAGCGCCGGGTCATAGTTGTCGATGAGCTCCTTGAGCTGGGCGTACATGCGCTTCTCGTACTTCGGGAAGGTCGCCGGGTCCGGGAAGTCGGGGTCGTGCCAGTCCCAGACGGAGTAGTAGAAGCCCAGCTTGATGCCCGCCGCGTCGGAGGCCGCCTTGAGTTCGGCGAGGATGTCGCGGCGCTTGTCGAACGACGAATGGTCGCGCAGGTTCCAGGAGTTGACCTTCGTCGGCCACATCGCATAGCCCTCGTGGTGCTTGGACGTGATGACGATGTACTTCATCCCGGCGTCCTTCGCCGCCCGCACGACGGCCTTCGCGTCGAAGTCGGCCGGGTCGAACGCCTTCGCCTGCCTCTCGTACGCGTCCTTGGGGATCTCGCACTGGCGCTGAATCCACTCGGCGTTGCGGCACACCGTGCCGTCGGGGCGCGTGTACTCGCCCTCCAGGTTCGCGTACGCGCCGAAGTGGATGAACATGCCGAAGCGGTCCTGGCGGAACCAGTTCGTGCGGTCGGCGGTGAAGGGGTCGTCGACCGCGTGGTCGGTGCCGGGGCCGAGGGCCCGGCGGGCCTCGGGCGGCGGCTGCGGCGCGGGCGCGGCGGCGGCCGCCGGCAGGACCGAGGCCGCGAGCGCGGCGGTGAGGAGCAGGGCGAGTGCGGGGGCTCTGCGTCGCATGGGCGGCTCCTGTTCGGCTACGGGACGCTCGGGAACGTAGAAGCGGATACATCGGATGTCAATGGGGGGAACTCCGGATTCCACGGGCTGATTCGAGACGATCACCGTGCGTTGATCCGATGAATCGTGGTGGCGGCCTGGCCGCCTGGAGAGGTGCCGCACCTGTCCGCCCGCAGGGACGCCGTACGTGTCCGCCCGCAGGGATGCCGTACGCGGCGCGCCGTCTGACGGTGGGTTAGAAAGCGGGGTCGCCCGGGGCAGAGTCACGTCGGTACGCGCCGCGCCCGCCCCGACCCACGGGAGCCTCCATGCCCCAGCTGCCCCGCCGCACCCTCCTCACCGCCCTCGCCGGAACCACGGGGGCCGCGATGGCCTGCTCGGGAGGGCGCGCCGCCGACGGCGCCCCCCTGCGGGCGGGCACCGCCGCCGGAGCGGAGGGCGCCGCCGCCGACGCGGCCCGCCGGCTGCTCCCCCGCCACGCCGACCAGCTCACCTTCCGCACCGGCGGAGACGCCGAGGACGCCGACACCTTCCGCGTGTCCGGGACGCGCGGCCGCGTCACCGTGACGGGGCCGACCCCCGCCGTCCAGCTCAAGGGCCTGTACCACTACCTGAAGCACCACCTGCCGCGCCAACATCACCTGGGCGGGCCACCAGCTCGACCTGCCCGCGCGGCTGCCGGGGCCCGCCGCGCCCCTCACCGGCCGGGCGAACGCCCCGCACCGCTTCGTCCTCAACGACACCAACGACGGCTACACCAACGCGTACCACGACTGGGCCTACTGGGAGCGCGAGATCGACGTGCTCGCGCTGCACGGCTACAACGAGGTCCTGGTGTACCTCGGCGCCGACGCCGTCTACCACCGGGCCTTCCAGGAGTTCGGGTACGACGAGGAGGAGCTGCGGGCCTGGGTGCCGGGGCCCGCGCACCAGCCGTGGTGGCTGCTGCAGAACATGGCCGCCTTCCCGCACCCCGTGTCGCGGCAGCTCCTCGAGCGCCGGGCCCGGCTCGGGCGGCGCGTCACCGACCGGCTGCGCGCACTCGGCATGACGCCGGTGCTCCCCGGGTACTTCGGCACCGTCCCGCCGGGCTTCGCGGCCCGCAACCCGGGCGCGAGAACCCGTGCCTCAGGGCGACTGGGTGGGCTTCGCGCGGCCCGACTGGCTGGATCCGCGCACCCGCCCCTTCGCACAGGTCGCCGCTACCTTCTACCGTGTCCAGAACGACCTTCTCGGACCCTCCACGATGTACAAGATGGACCTGCTCCACGAGGGCGGGAAACCCGGCGACGTACCCGTGGGCGACGCCGCCCGCGCCGTCGAGAAGGCCCTGCGGGCCGCGCACCCGGGCGCCGTCTGGGTGATCCTCGGCTGGCAGCACAACCCGCCCAAGGCGCTCACCGACGCCGTCGACAAGCAGCGCATGCTCGTCGTCGACGGCCTCAGTGACCGCTTCCCCCACGTCACCGACCGCGAGGCCGACTGGGGCTCGACGCCCTACGCGTTCGGCTCCATCTGGAACTTCGGCGGCCACACCTGCCTCGGCGCGAACACGCCCGACTGGGCGAGCCTGTACGAGAAGTGGCGCACCAAGGACGGCAGCGCCCTGCGCGGCATCGCGCTGATGCCGGAGGCCGCCGACAACAACCCCGCCGCCTTCGAGCTCTTCTCCGAACTCGCCTGGCACCAGGGCGAGTGGGACCTCAAGGAGTGGTTCGGGCGGTGGGCCGTGAGCCGCTACGGCGACGCCGATCCGCACGCCGCGAAGGCCTGGGACGTGCTGCGCCGCACCTGCTACGGCACCACCCGCGCCGACTCCTGGGCCGAGGGCGCCGACGGTCTTTTCGGCGCCCGCCCGGGGCTCGCGGTGCGCTCCGCCGCGTCCTGGTCACCGAAGCGGGCGCGCTACCGCCCCGAGGACTTCGAGCCCGCCCTCAGCGAACTCCTCACCGTGCGGGGCGACTTGCGCGGCTCGGCGGCCTACCGGCGCGACCTGCTCGACGTGGCACGCCAGGCCCTGTCCAACCGGGGCCGCGTGCTGCTGCCCCGGATCAAGGCGGCGTACGACGCCCGGGACCGCGCCCGCTTCGAGGCGCTCACCCGGACCTGGCTGCGGCTGATGGCGCTCCTGGAGCAGCTGGCGGCCACCGACGGGCGGCACCTGCTCGGGCGCTGGGTCGCCGACGCCCGCGCCTGGGGCGCCGACGCCCGCGAGCGGGACCGACTGGCCTATGACCAGCTGTCGTTGGTCACCGTGTGGGGCACCCGCGCCGGAGCCGACGCGGGGCTGCGGGACTACGCCAACCGCGAGTGGTCGGGCCTGGTCGGCGGGTTGTACCGGCTGCGCTGGACGACGTACTTCACCGAGCTGCGGGCGGCGCTCGACGAGGGCCGGGAGCCCCGGGCCACCGACTGGTTCGCGCTCGAGGACGGATGGATCCGCGACCCGGGCAGGATGCCCGTGCGGCCCACCGGGGACACGTACACGATCGCGAAGAAGGTACGGGAAGCGCTCGCCAGGACCCGCTGACCGGGCCCTTGCGTCGCGCCCCCGGACGGCGTCCGCCGCTTCCGGGGGCGCGACCCCCTCACCAGGAACTACTGGTCAGCACCTCACCTGGCGTCAGGTCAGCTCGGGTTCGGGCACTCCTTCCACTTGACCCGGTAGATCGTGCTGATGGCCCCGTCGGTGGAGTCCATCGTCATGAAGCTGGTCTTGGTGCGGTCCGAGGTGCCAAGGTCCACCCGGAGCTCGGTGTTGATGTTGAAGTTGCGCTTCTTGCCACAGGGCGCCCACACCAGCTGGGTCACCTCGGTCTCGTCGGTGGCCTGCCAGTTGTCGGCGACCGGGCCGCTGAAGATGTGCGACTTGGCGCCCGTGTCCGGGGAGCCCTGGAAGTAGTAGGAGGCCTTCTCGGTACCCTTGGCGCCCCGCTCCAGCGAGGCGAAGCCGCGGTAGTCGGCGCTCGCGATCGCGTAGGTGAAGCCGTGCGGGACGTGCACGATCAGGCTGAGCTGGCAGTTCTTGCGGAACGCGGTGGGCGCGGAGTTCCCGCCCGCCTGCGCGAGGTAGTCGCTGTAGGTGACCGTGAACGCCGTGTTGTCCTGCGAGACGGCGACGGCGGCCGTCCCTCTCGGGCAACCGGAGCCGTTCACGGTCGCTATCTCGATCACGATCTTGTCGGGCGGCGGGTCGCTGAACCCCGAGGGGTCCTGAGCGGGCAGACCCGCGGCGAGCAGGGCGGCCAGGGCGCCGCCCGCGAGCAGTGCAGCGGACATGTTCGTGCCTCTCCCATCGAGTGCTTCGGCTCTCGCGTCACACGCGCAGGGCGTACCGCGCGAGGTGGGGGATGGAGCGTGTGCTGGGAGGAACTGGCTCAGCCCTCGCACGGGTCCGGGACCGGCCTGCGTGCGATGAGCGGAGGCTGAGGGTGCTGGGATCGTACGGACCAGCGTGAGCAGCGACTAGGGCGATGTCCGGCCATGTGCGAGCGCCGTCCTGGGTCCTCTGTGACGGGCACGCGTGCTTGACGGGTATACGTCACCTTCAATCTCTGGTAGGAAACCTTCCTAACAAAAGCGGTCAGCGCTCGGAACCATGAATTCCCCCCTCTGGAGGTCCCGTTGCACGCCCCTGCCACCCCCCACAAGGCCACCACGCGACGCGCCGTCATCGGCCTGCTCGGCGCCGCTCTCCTCGCGGGCCCCCTGCTCACCACCCCGGCCGCGGGCGCCACGCCCGTCCGCCACGCCGGGGCCCCCGCGGCCGCCGCCGTCGGCCTGGACGACCCGGCGAAGAAGGAGATCGCCATGAAGCTGGTCTCCAGCGCGGAGAACTCCTCACTCGACTGGAAGGCGCAGTACAAGTACATCGAGGACATCGGCGACAAGCGCGGTTACACCGCCGGGATCATCGGCTTCTGTTCCGGCACCGGCGACATGCTCGACCTCGTCGAGCTCTACGCCCAGCGCAAGCCCGGCAACGTCCTGGAGAAGTACCTGCCCGCGCTGCGCCGCGTGAACGGCTCCGACTCGCACGCGGGCCTCGACCCGAACTACACCAAGGACTGGGCGAAGGCCGCCAAGGACCCCGCCTTCCAGCAGGCCCAGAACGACGAGCGCGACCGCGTCTACTTCGACCCCGCGGTCAAGCGGGGCAAGGCCGACGGCATCGGCGTGCTCGGCCAGTTCGCGTACTACGACGCCATCGTCATGCACGGCGACGGCGGCGACAGCACCAGCTTCAGCAACATACGCAAGCGCGCCCTGCGCACCGCCAAGCCCCCGGCGCAGGGCGGCGACGAGGTGACGTACCTGCACGCCTTCCTCGACGCCCGGGTGTGGGCGATGAAGCAGGAGGCGGCCCACGAGGACACCAGCCGCGTCGACACCGCCCAGCGCGTCTTCCTCAACAAGAAGAACCTCACCCTGAACCCGCCGCTCGACTGGAAGGTCTACGGCGAGCCGTACCACATCAGCCGCTGACCGGTGGCGGGGGCGGGCCGTGGCCCGCCCCCGCCGCGGCCGGTCAGTGAGCGGGTGCCTGTTTGGGGACCCGTGACTCTGAGATCTCCTCGCCCGGTTCCATGGGGGCGGTGACGTCGTCGTCCTCGCTGCCCCCGCCGATGTGGTTGAACAGGAGGTTGAGGACGACGGCGGCGACGCAGCCCGTGGAGATGCCGGAGTCCAGGATGATCCGCGCGGTCTCCGGGAACGCGTGGTAGAACTCCGGCGCCGAGATCGGGATCAGGCCGACGGCAAGGGACACGGCGACGATCAGGACGTTGTTGTCCTTGTCCAGGCCCGCCTTGACCAGCGTCTGGATGCCGCTCGCCGCCACCGAGCCGAACAGGACGACGCCCGCGCCGCCGAGCACCGGGCGCGGCACGACCGCGATCAGGGAGGCGGCCACCGGGCACAGGCCCATCAGGACGAGGAAGCCGCCGCCGGTCGCCACGACGTACCTGCTGCGGATCTTCGTCATCGCGACCAGGCCGATGTTCTGCGCGAACGCGCTGCACATGAAGCCGTTGAACAGCGGGCTGACCGCCGAGCCGAGGGTGTCGGCGCGCAGGCCCGCGGCGATCGTCCTCTCGTCGGCGGGGCGGTCCACGATCTCACCGAGGGCGAGCATGTCGGCCGTCGACTCCGTCATCGAGACGACCATGACCACGCACAGCGAGACGATCGCGGCCGCCTGGAACTGCGGGGCGCCGAAGTGGAACGGGGTCGGGAAGCCGACGACGTCCGCGTCGGCGACCGGGCCGAAGTCCGTGACGCCGAAGGGGATCGCCACCAGCGTGCCCACGACGAGTCCGAGCAGCACCGCGATCTGCTTGACGAAGCCGCGCGTGAACCGGCGAAGCAGCAGCACGATCAGCAGGGTGATGCCCGCGAGCGCCAGGTTCCTCCGCGAGCCGTAGTCGTCGGCCCCCGGGTTCGGGCCCTGTGCCCAGCCGAAGGCCACCGGCATCAGCGAGATGCCGATCAGGGTGATGACCGTGCCGGTCACGACGGGCGGGAAGAAGCGGACCGCCTTGGAGAAGAACGGGGCCGCGACGAACCCGAGGATGCCCGCGACGATCACCGCCCCGAAGATGACGGGCAGCGCGTCGTCCTTGTCCTTGGTGGAGTCGACGACGGCGATCATGGGCGCCACACCGGCGAAGGTGACGCCGTTGACGAACGGCAGGCGGGCGCCGATGTTCCAGACGCCGAGCGTCTGGAGGAAGGTGGCGAGGCCCGCGGTGAACAGGCAGGCGCCGGTGAGGAAGGTCAGTTCGGTGGCGGACAGGCCGATGGCCGCGCCCACGATCAGGGGCGGGGCGACGACGCCCGCGTACATGGCGGCGACGTGCTGGAGGCCGGTGGTGGCCATCCTGAGCGCCGGGAGGCGCTCGTCAACAGGGTGCTGCGCAGCGGGATTCGCTGCGTCCTTGGGGGAACTTGGCTTGGCGGCCACGGCGGACCCTCCGGTCGGTTACACGTCACCGGGTGACGAGGGTGTCAGGGAGGTGGTGCTGTGGAGCAGACAGGCGGTACGAGTCCGGGGGCGCACACGCGGTGCGCGCCCCCGGCCACGGTGACCGCGGACCCCGCTCGGGTCCGCGGGCGCCGGCTGAGGGCCGTCCCCCTCAGCCGGACATCTGCGTGCGCCCGCGCGGTCAGCGCTCGGCGGCGACGCGCGCGAGGCGGCGCGCCTCGTCCCGCGCCGCGCGGGCGACGGCGTCCTCGTCGACGTGCAGCAGGCGGCCGTGTTCGACCACCGGCTCGCCGTTCACGAGGGAGAGGGTCACCGGCGCCGCGGCGCCGAAGACGAGGGCGGTGACCGGGTCGGCGATCGTGGAGTGTCCGATGCCGTCGATCTTCCACAGGACGAGGTCGGCGAGCTTGCCCGCCTCCAGGGAGCCGATCTGGCTCGCGCGGCCGAGGACCTGGGCGCCGCCGAAGGTGCCGAGGCGCAGGGCCTGTCGGGCGTTCAGGGCGGCTTCCCTGTGGGCGCCCAGACGGTTGATGAGCAGCGCGTTGCGCAGCTCGGTGTGGAGTTCGCCGGACTCGTTGGAGGCGGTGCCGTCGACGCCGAGGCCGACGGGGACGCCCGCGGCCAGCATGTCGGGCACCCGGGCGATGCCCGCGGCGAGGCGGGCGTTGGAGGACGGGCAGTGGGCGACGCCGGTGCCGGTGCGGGCGAAGGCGGCGATGTCGGAGTCGTTCATGTGGACGCAGTGCGCCATCCACACGTCATCGCCGAGCCAGCCCGTCGACGCGAAGTAGTCGGTGGGGCCCATGCCGAACAGCTCGTGGCAGAACTTCTCCTCCTCGACCGTCTCGCTGCCGTGGGTGTGCAGCCGTACCCCGAGACGGCGGGCCAACTCCGCGCCCTGGCGCATGAGTTCGGTGGAGACGGAGAACGGCGAGCAGGGCGCGACGGCCACCTGCGTCATGGCGTCGAAGGAGGCGTCGTGGTGCTCGGCGACGGTCGCCTCGGTCGCGGCGAGCGCCCCCTCCAGGGTCTCCACGGCGAAGTCCGGGGGCAGGCCGCCGTCCTTCTCGCTGCGGTCCATGGAGCCGCGCGCCAGGGTGAAGCGCACGCCCGTCTCGCGGGCCGCCCCGATGATCGCGCCGGACAGGTCGCCGGAGCCCTTGGGGTAGACGTAGTGGTGGTCCATGGCGGTGGTGACGCCGCCGCGGGCCATCATGGCGAGGGAACCCCGCGCGGCGGCGCGGACCATGTCCTCGTCGATGCGCGCCCACGTCGGGTAGAGCGCGACCAGCCAGTCGAACAGGTTGTGGTCGGTGGCCAGGCCCCGGGTGATCCACTGGTAGAAGTGGTGGTGGGTGTTGACCAGGCCTGGCGTGGCGAGATGGCCGGTGCCGTCCACGCGGCGGACGACGTTCTCCAGGCCCTCGGGGGCCTTTCCGGCGCCGAGGGACTCGATCCGGTTCCCGGCGACGACGAGGTGGCCCGAGGCGTACTCGGTGTCCTCGGCGTCGACGGTCGCGAGGGCGACGTTCTCGATGACGGTGCGCTGCGGGGCTGCCGAAGGTGCCATGGTGCGTCCTTCTCGGGTGGGTGGCGAGGAATCGGGCACGGCAGGACCCTAGGGAGATTTGAGTGCCGCGGCGTGGCCGCCACGGGTGCCGAGATGGTGGAAGAACAGGTTGAGCGTGACCGCGACGAGCGCGCCCGCGCTGATGCCGGAGCCGAGCATGGTCTGCGCCCAGGCCGGGAAGTCGGCGTAGAAGGTGGGCGCGGCGAGCGGGATGATGCCCGCGCCGAGCGCCACGGCGACCAGGACGATGTTGGAGCTGTCGTCGAGGCCCGCCGCGGACAGGGTGCGGATGCCGCTGACCGCGATGGAGCCGAAGAGCACGATGCCCGCGCCGCCGAGCACCGGCATCGGGACGAGGCTGACGACCGCGCCGAGCACGGGGAAGGCGCCGAGCACGATCAGGGCGCCGCCCGCGACGGCGACGACGTAGCGGCTGCGCACCCGGGTCAGCGAGACCACGCCGACGTTCTGCGCGAACGCCGAGGTCGGGAAGCCTCCGAAGACGGGCCCCACGAGCGTGGCGAGGCCGTCGGTGCGCAGGCCGCGGGTGAGGGTGGCGCCGGTCGGTGCGGCGCTCGCAGATCTCACCGAGGGCGAGCATGCCCGCGCTGGACTCGGTCATCAGGACGAGCATCACCAGGCACAGCGAGAGGATCGCGGCCGGCTGGAACTCGGGCGCGCCGGAGGCGAAGGGCGTGGGCAGGGCCGCGAGGGGCGCGGACCTCAGCGGCGAGAAGTCGGCGAGCCCGAACGGGACGGCCGCGAGCGTACCGATCAACAGGCCCATGAGCAGGGCCACTTGCTTGAAGAAGCCGCGCGCGAACCGCTGGAAGAGCAGGATCACGACGAGCGTGAACGCGGCGAGCGCGAGGTAGCGCATGTCGCCGAAGTCGGCGGCCTCCTTGTCCCCGCCCTGCGCCCAGGCGACGGGCACGGGCATCAGGGTGACGCCGATGAGGGTGATGACGACGCCGGTGACCAGCGGCGGGAAGAACCGCAGGAGCCGCCCGAAGAACGGCCCGACGACCAGGCAGAAGAGCCCGGCGACCATCACCGCCCCGTAGATGGCGGGGAGTTGGTGGCCTTTGGTGCTGTTCTCGGCGATGGCCAGCATCGGCGCGATGCCCGCGGAGGAAGCGGCGTTGACGAACGGCAGCCGGTTGCCGACGGCGTCGCCGACGCCGAGCGTCTGCAGGAGCGTGGCGAGTCCGGCGATGAGCAGGCTCGCCGCGATGAGCCGGGTCTGCGCGGCGGCGTCGAGGCCGACGGCCTGGCCGATGATGAGCGGAGGGGTGACGACGCCCGCGTACATGGCCGCGATGTGCTGGAGCGCGGCGGGGACGAGCCGCGCGGCGGGGAGCTTCTCATCCACCGGGTGGCATGCGTCCGGCGGGGTGGAACACGGGCCGTCGGTCGGCCCTTCGGGGGGCTGTGCCATAGCTGTCGTTCCCTCCGGTGTGGCGCGCCCCGGCCTCGCGGGCGGCGGGGCGCGCGTCCCGCGTCAGAGGTTGGTCATGTCGACCGGAATCCGGGCCTCGGTGCCGTCCCGCAGGATGGTGGCCTCGATGAGGCCGTAGGGGCGGTCGGCGGCGTAGTAGACCGCGCCGTCCTTGGCGTCGTTGTCGAGGCCGCAGAAGGAGAGGTCCTGGCGGAAGTGGTGCTTGTTGGGGGCCGAGAAGCGGATCTCGTCGATCTCGCCGCGGCTGTTGATGACCCGCGAGCCCATTTGGTAGAGCGTCTGCTGCAGCGAGAGCGAGTACGTCTCCACGAAGGCGTGCAGGATGTGCTTCCTGGCCTGCTCGTAGGACGTGTTCCAGCTCGGCGTGCGCTGCTCGTCGCTGGTCCAGTTGTACCGCCACCACGTGGACAGGGACGTGGCGAGGATGCGGTCGTAGTCCTCCTTGAGGGTCGTGTACTTGTCCTTGACGTAGCCCCAGAACTCCGAGTTGGTGGTGTTCATGACGGTCAGGTCCTTCAGGCCGCTGAGCACCTCGAAGTTCGCTCCCCCGTCACCTTCGGCGGAGTAGGTGATCTGGGCCAGGCGCGTCTCCTGGCCCTTGCGCACGAAGGAGTGCTTGACCTCGTCGGCGCCGATGAACCGGGAGTTGGCGTCCGAGGCGGCGATGCGCTCCCAGGCGTACTCCTCGATGCGGATGCGCGCCCGGTGGATGGAGGGCTGGCTCTCCACGAAGTGCCGGGCGAGGTGGATGCCGTACTGTTCCGCGGACTCGATGCCGTGTTCCTTGGCGAAGGCGAAGCAGGTGTTCTTGGTGGTGTCCGTCGGCAGGCAGTTGGCGTTCGAGCCGCTGTAGTGGACGTCGTCGAGGTCGCCGGAGAGGGCGACGGAGACGTTGAGGTCCTTGATGTGGTGCGTGTCGCCGTCCCGCGTGATCTTCACTACGCGGTTCTCGGCCTTGCCGTACTGGTTCTGCCCCAGGATCACCGGACGGGCGTGGCGGGATGAATCGGCCATCTGCTAGCTCCCTCGATATACGGAGTAGCCGAACGGGTTGAGCAGCAGCGGTACGTGGTAGTGCTCGCCCGGCGTGACGGCGAACGTGATCGCCACCTCCGGGAAGAACGCTCCGGCGGCACCGCTGTCCCGATTCGCGGGGGCGTCCTGCTGCGCCTCGGCTTGCTTGGCTTGCTTGCTCAGGAAGTACGGTTCGACGGCGAAGTCGAGGCGTACGTGGGTGGTGCCCTCCGGCAGCGCCGGGAGGTCCTTGCAGCGCCCGTCCGCGTCGGTCGCCGAGCCGCCGAGCGCCGCCCACGCGGCGTCGCGGCCCGCGCGGGCCGCGAGCGAGACGGCGACGCCCCCGGCGGGGCGTCCGACGCTGGTGTCCAGGACGTGCGTGGACACGGAGGCCGTGGTGGGGGTGCTCATGTGCTTGCTTCCTCCACTGCTGCTTGGGCGAGGCGGGTCAGGCGGATGCGGTTGATCTTGCCCAGTTCGGCGCGGACGATCTCGCGTTCGCGCTCGGGCGCGTTGCCGATCCGCTCCCGCACCGCGTCCCGCATCTGCTCACCGGTCCTGCCGGTGGCGCAGATCAGGAAGACATGGCCGAACTTGTCCTGGTAGGCCAGGTTGAGTTCGAGCATCTCGGCCTTCAGGGTCTCGGAGGCCCCTGCCATGCCCCGCTGCTCGCGGGACGAGGTCGGGTCCCCGGGCTTGGGGCGGCCGATCGGGGGGTGCCCCGCCATCGCCTCGGCCAGGTCGGCCGCGGTCAGCTCGGCCATGGCGGCGTCGCTCGCGGCGTACAGGGCGTCGGCGGTGGGAAAGGGGCGCCGGGCGAGAAGGGCGCTCCCCCAGGCCGTCGAGGCGCAGACCTCGTGGAGCGCGGTTTTCGCCGCGGTCTCCGTCAAGGCGTTGAACCGGGCCAGGCCCGGCGTCGTACTGCTCGAAGTCACGGGAGCCTCCGTGGCCTTGTGCTGGACGGGCTGCGCATAGCTAACGCCAGCCAAAACACCGCGTCAACACTTTGTTGAAAACTTTGAGCAACAAAGGCCGCCGTCCGGTGAACGGACGGCGGCCTGGGAAATCCGCGGGGTCCACCCCGCTGACCTGCGACGGCCCTGCGGCTGGCCCGCGACGTCAGCTGGAGCGGTTCAGGTAGTTGTACACCGTGAAACGGCTGACCCCGAGGGCGCTCGCCACGGTCTCGACACCGTGCCGTACGGAGAAGGCGCCGCGCGCCTCCAGTATCCGTACGACCTCCTGCTTGGTCTTGCGGTCCAGGTCCGCCAGCGGCCTGCCGTGCTTGCGCTCCAGGGCCAGCAGGATGTGGTCGAGGGAGTCGGCCAGCTGCGGCAGGCGCACCGCGAGCACGTCCCTGCCCTCCCAGGCGAGCACCACGTCGTCCTCGCCCGCCTCGTCGGGCGGCAGCATCCGTCCGCCCATGGCGTCCACGAGCGGCTTGACCGCGAGGGCGAAGGGGTCGTCCCCGAAGCCGGTCATCCGTCACCCCCGGCGACCACGTTCACCTGGAGGGAGACGCGGGTCGCGCCCGCGCCCAGGGTCTTGCGCAGCATCGCGTCGACCGCGGCGAGCACGGCGTCGGCGTCGCCCTCGGCGGTGTTGCCGAACGGGCCGACGTCCACGGCGTCGAGGTCGGCCCCCTGGAGGACCTCGCGGGCCACCACCGCGTGCGGTGGCGCCTCGTCCAGGTCGAAGGGCTCGGTCGTGAACTCCACTCTCAATCGCACGGGGTCAACCTACTGCGCCGCGCGGAAATCCCGTCAGCCCCTCTTGACAGCTTCCACGGACCGAAGGCAGTCTTCCGTTAAGCAGAAACAAACTTCCGCAATACGGAAGGAGCGCGGAAGCCCCATGGGATACTCCGACCAGCGCTTCGATGTGAACCTGTCGATCCTCTTCACCGAGCTCCCGCTCCTGGAGCGGCCCGCGGCGGCCGCGGCGGCCGGCTTCAAGGCCATCGAGCTGTGGTGGCCCTGGGTCGAGTCCCCCACCCCCGAGCGGTCCGAGCTCGACGCCCTGAAGCAGGCGGTCGAGGACGCGGGCGTGAAGCTGGTGGGCCTGAACTTCTACGCCGGGCAGCTGCCGGGCCCCGACCGCGGGGCCCTCTCGGTGCCCGGCGAGGAGAGCGAGCGGTTCCGCGCGAACGTCGACGTGGCGGCGGACTTCGCCCAGGAGCTCGGCTGCCGGGCGCTCAACGCGCTCTACGGCAACCGGGTGGACGGCGTCGACCCGGCCGTACAGGACGCACTCGCCCTGGAGAACCTCCAGTTGGCGGCGCGCGCGGCCGACCGCGTGGGCGCGGTGCTGCTGATCGAGGCGCTCAACAAGCCCGAGTCGCCGCTGTGCCCGATCGTCAGCGCGCCGCAGGCGATCGAGGTCGTGGACAAGGTCAACGCCGCCACCGGCCTCGGCAACGCCAAGTTCCTGATGGACCTGTACCACCTCTCCATGAACGGGGAGGACCTGCCGCGGGTGATCGCCGCGTACGCCGACAAGACCGCGCACGTGCAGATCGCCGACAACCCCGGCCGCGGCGCCCCCGGCACCGGCTCGCTCCCCCTGGAGGACCTCCTCGACCAGCTCGGCGAGGCGGGCTACGAGGGCTGGGTCGGCCTGGAGTACAAGCCGGGCGACCGCCCGAGCCACGAGTCCTTCGGCTGGCTGCCCGCCGGGGCCCGCGGCTGACGCCAAGACCGGCTCAGCCCGGCCCGGCCCGCCCCGCCCCGCCCCGTACCGACGCAAGCAGAGAGGTTCCCCATGAGCACGCTCCCCAAGGTCGCCTGGATAGGCCTCGGCATCATGGGCTCGCCCATGTCCGAGAACCTGATCAAGGCTGGTTACGCCGTCACCGGTTACACCCTGGAGCAGGACAAGCTGGACCGCCTGGCCGCCGCGGGCGGCACCGCGGCCGCGTCCATCGCCGAGGCCGTGCGCGACGCCGACGTCATCGTCACGATGGTGCCCGCCTCGCCGCAGGTGGAGGCCATCGCGTACGGCCCCGAAGGCATCGTCGAGAACGCGAAGTCCGGCGCGCTGCTCATCGACATGTCGTCGATCACCCCGCAGACCTCCATCGACCTGGCCAAGGCCGCGGGCGACAAGGGACTGCGGGTCCTGGACGCCCCGGTCTCCGGCGGCGAGGCGGGCGCCATCGAGGCCGTCCTGTCCATCATGGTCGGCGGCGCGCAGGCCGACTTCGACGCGGCCAGGCCGCTCCTCGAAGCGCTCGGCAAGACCATCGTGCTGTGCGGCCCGCACGGCTCGGGGCAGACGGTGAAGGCCGCCAACCAGCTCATCGTCGCGGTCAACATCCAGGCCTGCGCCGAGGCCGTGGTCTTCCTGGAGAAGTCCGGCGTGGACCTGAAGGCCGCGCTCGACGTCCTGAACGGCGGGCTCGCCGGGTCGACCGTCCTGACGCGCAAGAAGGACAACTTCCTGAACCGGGACTTCAAGCCCGGCTTCCGCATCGACCTGCACCACAAGGACATGGGCATCGTCACCGACGCCGCCCGCACCGTCGGCGCGGCCCTGCCCGTCGGCGCCGTGGTGGCCCAGCTCGTCGCCAGCCTGCGCGCGCAGGGCGACGGCGGCCTCGACCACTCCGCGCTGCTGCGCTCCGTCGAGCGCCTGTCCGGCGGCCAGGTCGCGTAGCACCCGAGACTTCCGGGCCGCGGCGGCGCTGACACCTGTCCTGTCGCGCCCAGGCGCCACCGCGGCCCGGAACCCCATCATCAACTTCAACAAACTGTTGACGTGACTGTTCGGGCGTCCTTACGCTCGCGTCACCTCACGCAGTCCCCGCAGTTCTGCACGGAAGGCCGACCTACCACCATGCCGAAGCGCGTGCTCACGACCGAGTCCGGCGCCCCCGTCGCCGACAACCAGAATTCCGCCACCGCAGGCGTCGGCGGCCCGCTCCTCCTCCAGGACCAGCACCTCCTGGAGAAGCTCGCCCGCTTCAACCGCGAGCGCATCCCGGAGCGCGTGGTGCACGCCCGCGGCTCGGGCGCGTACGGCTACTTCGAGGTGACCGACGACGTCACCGGGTTCACGCACGCCGACTTCCTCTCCGAGGTCGGCAAGCGCACCGACGTGTTCCTGCGCTTCTCGACCGTGGCCGACAGCCTCGGCGGCGCGGACGCGGTGCGCGACCCGCGCGGCTTCGCCGTCAAGTTCTACACCGCGCAGGGCAACTACGACCTCGTCGGCAACAACACGCCGGTCTTCTTCATCAAGGACCCGCTGAAGTTCCCGGACTTCATCCACTCGCAGAAGCGCGACCCGTTCACCGGCAAGCAGGAGCCCGACAACGTCTGGGACTTCTGGGCGCACGCCCCCGAGGCCACGCACCAGGTGACGTGGCTGATGGGCGACCGCGGCATCCCCGCCTCGTACCGCCACATGAACGGCTACGGCTCGCACACCTACCAGTGGACCAACGCCAAGGGCGAGGCCTTCTTCGTCAAGTACCACTTCAAGACGAACCAGGGCGTGCGCAGCCTGTCCAGCGAGCAGGCTGCGGAGCTCGCGGGCCAGGACCCCAACTCGCACCAGACGGATCTGCTCCAGGCCATCGAGCGCGGCGTGAACCCGTCCTGGACCGTGCACGTGCAGCTCATGCCCGCGGCGGACGCGGCCGACTACCGCTTCAACCCGTTCGACCTCACCAAGGTGTGGCCGCACCGGGACTACCCGCTCCAGCGCGTGGGGCGCCTCGTCCTCGACCGCAACCCCGACGACGTCTTCGCCGAGGTGGAGCAGGCGGCCTTCTCCCCGAACAACTTCGTTCCCGGCATCGGCCCCTCGCCCGACAAGATGCTCCAGGGCCGCCTGTTCGCGTACGCGGACGCGCACCGCTACCGCCTGGGCGTCAACCACACCCAGCTCGCGGTGAACGCGCCCAAGGCCCTGCCCGGCGGCGCGGCGGACAACTACGGCCGCGACGGCCTCATGGCCACCAACGCCTACGGCCGCGACCGCAGGAACTACGAGCCCAACTCCTACGACGGGCCCACCGAGACCGGCGGGGCGCTGTCCGCGCCGCTGGCCGTCTCCGGCCACACCGGCACGCACGCGGCGCCCGCCCACACCAAGGACGACGACTTCTTCCAGGCCGGTGAGCTGTACCGGCTGATGTCGGCGGAGGAGCGGGAGCGGCTCGTCGCGAACATCGCGGGCGGGCTTTCCCAGGTGTCCCGCGAGGACGTCGTCGAGAAGAACCTCGCCCACTTCCACGCCGCCGACGCCGACTACGGCAAGCGGGTGGAGGAGGCCGTGCGCGCCCTGCGCGGCGACTGAGACACCCTCACTTCACAGACTGCGCCGGGGACTTGACGGGAGGTCGGTCCCCCGCGCGAATCCCGCAGTGCCGTGGGCCCGGATGAGGGGTCGCTCGCGGTGTGCGGGGGGACGAGGACCGCGGTGCGCCTGCGGCGGGCCAGTGCGGTGGCAACGGCCACCGGCACACCGCGGTCCCAGCCCTTTGATCGGCGCTCCGCGCCTCGTCCTCAAACGCCGGACCGGCTACATCACCGCGCTTGCGCGCTTGTCCTCAAACGCCGGACGGGCTTGAACTGCCGCCTGCCCGGGGCGCCTTCCCTCACCCACACAGCCGCGAGCCGCTAGGTCGGGGGGTGCGGGGGCAGCTGGGGATGTAAGGGCGGGCGGGTGGGAAACAGCCCGTCCGGCGTTTGAGGACGAGGCGCGGAGCGCCGATTGCTTTGAGCGCGCTACGCGCACCGGGCGGCGATGCCCTCGGTGAGTACGTCCACGGCGAACGCGAACCGCGCATCCGCGTCGTCGGGCGCGAGCGCGGCGACCCCCGCCAGGTGCGGCAGCGCGTCGGCGTCCGCGGTGCGGAGCCACGGCGGCGGATGGGCCGTCAGGTCGGCCGGGTCGAGGTGGGCGGGCGGACGGTCGTGGACCGCGTCCTCGAACTCCACGAAGCCGACGACGAGCCGGATGGTCTCCATGCAGGCCCGGTAGGCGTCCGCGGGGGCAAGACCGACCCCCGCGTAGAAGCCGATCAGCGCGTCCACGTTGCGGAGCATCGCGGGGTGATGGGCCAGGGTGATGTTCTCGCGCAGGGCGAGGGTGGTCATGCCCGGATGGCGCCGGTAGTGGGCCCGCAGGTCGTCGCAGAAGGCGCGCAGGCTCCGCCGCCAGGACTCGGGACCCGCGTCGAGGCGCGGCGGCCGCCAGGTGGCCTGGAAGATCTCGGCGGCGACCGTCACCAGGTCCCGCCGGTCCGCCACGTAGTGGTACAAGGCCCGCGCGGACACGCCGAGTTCGGCGGCGAGGGCGCGCATGGTGAGGGCCTCGGCCCCGTGCTTCCCGAGGTAGGCGAGCGCGGCCTCCCCCACGCCTTCGCGGGTCAGGGTGGCCCGGCCCTTGCGGTGGGTGGGCCTGCGCCGTGTCGTGCCGGTCATCCCCCGAGGCTAGCGGAGGCGCCCGGACCGCCGGAGGCGCGGGCCGGACACTTAAGTTCACACATGTTGACTTTAAGCGGCGCGCACTCCAAGGTGAGTCCGACTAAGGCTTGCCTCACCTTGCTTGGAGTCTCGATGCCGCGTCTCTCGGGCCTTGCCATGGACCTCCGGCCGCTGCGCGAAAGCCGCGACTTCCGGCTGCTCCACGCCGGTTTCCTGGGGGCGCTGACCGGCACCCTGATGACCTGGGTGGCCGTCGCGGTGCAGGTGTACGAGCTGACCGGGTCGTCCCTGCACATCGGCCTGGTGAGCCTGGCGCGGGCGCTTCCGATGGTCGTCGGCGTCCTCGTCGGCGGGGTCCTTGCCGACCGGACGGACCGCAGGACGCTGATGATCGCCACGCGTCTGCCCCTGGTCCTCGTGGCCGCCGCGCTCGCGGTCAACGCCCTCGCCGCGGAGCCCCGGCTCTGGGTGATCTACGCGGCCACCGCCGCGACCGGGCTCCTCGCCGGGCTCGGCGGGCCCGCCATGCTGGCCGCGATCCCGGCGCTCGCGGGCCCCGAGCGGCTCGCCGCCGCGGGCGCCCTGCTCGCCGGCTCCACCCAACTCGCCGCGCTCGTCGGACCCGCCGCGGGCGGCGCGCTCATCGCCGGGCCCGGGCTCGCCGCGTGCTACGCGGTGGACGCGGCCGGGTTCCTGGTGTTCACGGCAGCGCTGCTCTTCGTACGGCCGCTGCCGGTGACAGCGGCCCCCGCGCCCGGCAAGGGCGTACGGAAGGCGTTCGGCTCGCTCACCGACGGCCTGCGCTTCGTGCGGCGCCACCGCGTGGTGCTCGGCCTGCTCCTCGTGGACGCGGCGGCGATGGTGTGCACGATGCCGCAGGCCCTCTACCCGGCCCTGGCCGACGAGCGGTTCGGCGGCGGGGCGGCCGCGGTCGGACTGCTGTACGCGGCGCCCGCCTTCGGCGCCCTCGTCGGCGCGGCGACCAGCGGCTGGACGGCCCGCGCCGGCGGGCACGCGCTGGTCGGTGCGGTGCTGCTGTGGGGGGCCGCGCTCACCGGCGTCGGGCTGAGCTCCTGGCTGCCGCTGGCCCTCGTCCTGCTCGCGCTCGCCGGGCTCGGCGACCTGGTCTCCGAGACGCTGCGCTCGGCGCTGCTCCAGCACACCACGCCGGACGAACTGCGCGGCCGCGTCAGCAGCTTGTGGATGGCGCAGGCGACAGTGTCGCCCGCCCTCGGCAACGCGGCCGTCGGCCTGCTCGCCGAACTGACCGGCGCCGCCGCCGCGGTGACGATCGGGGGCCTGGTCTGCGTGGGCGCGACCCTCGCGGTGGCGGTGGCGTTCCCGTCGCTGCGGCGCGCGCGGCTCGGCGCCCCGGCGACGCGCGCGGAGGCGACGGCGAACGGACAGGCGCCCGCCCCGGAGCCGGACTCCGGTGCGGGCGCCTCCTCCACGGCGCGGGCGGACGCGGACTCGGACGTCAGACCTTCAGCGTCTTGATCGCGCTCGGGGCGTGCCACGGCTCGGTGGCGGTCTCCTCGAACTCGGTGACGTCGCTGATGTCGGCCGTGCGGCTCATCGCGATGTTCGTGATCCGCTCCAGGATCGCCTCGACGACGACCGGCACGCGGTACTCCCGCGCCAGCTTCTCTGGCCTGCTCGAAGGCGGCCCCGAGTTCGTTCGGGTCGGTCACGCGGATCGCCTTGCAGCCGAGGCCCTCGGCGACCTTGACGTGGTCGACGCCGTAGACGCCGAGCTCCGGGGAGTTGACGTTCTCGAACTCCAGGTTGACCTGGAAGTTGATGTCCAGGCCCGCCTGGGCCTGGCGGATCAGGCCGAGGTAGGAGTTGTTCACGAGGACGTGGACGTAGGGGATGCGGTGCTGGGCGCCGACGGCCAGCTCCTCGATGAGGAACTGGAAGTCGTAGTCCCCGGAGAGCGCCACGACCTGGCCCTCGGGGTCGGCCTTGGCGAGGCCGAGTGCGGCGGGGATGGTCCAGCCGAGCGGGCCCGCCTGGCCGCAGTTGATCCAGTGCCGGGGCTTGTAGACGTGCAGCATCTGGGCGCCCGCGATCTGCGAGAGGCCGATCGTGGACACGTACCGCGTCTCGGGGCCGAAGGCCTTGTTCATCTCCTCGTACACGCGCTGGGGTTTCATCGGGATGTCGTCGAAGTGCGTGCGCCGCAGGAGCGTGGCCTTGCGCTCCTGTCCGGCGGCGATCCACGCGGTGCGGTCGGGCAGCCTCCCGGCGGCCTTCAGCTCGCGCGCGACCTCCACGAAGAGCGCGAGGGCGGCCTTGGCGTCGGAGGCGATGCCGTAGTCCGGGGCGAAGATCTTGCCGATCTGGGTGGGCTCGATGTCGACGTGCACGAACGTGCGGCCCTCGCGGTACACGTCCAGCTTGTAGCCGGTGTGGCGGTTGGCCCAGCGGTTGCCGATGCCGAGGACGAAGTCGGACTCCAGGAACGTGGCGTTGCCGTAGCGGTGCGAGGTCTGCAGGCCGACCATGCCCGCGTTGAGCTCGTGGTCGTCGGGGATGGTGCCCCAGCCCATCAGGGTCGGGATCACCGGAGTGCCCGTCAGTTCGGCGAACTCCACGAGGAGTTCGCTCGCGTCCGCGTTGATGACGCCGCCGCCCGCGACGATCAGCGGCCGCTCGGAGGCGAGCAGGAAGCCGATGGCCTTCTCGATCTGGGCGCGGGTCGCGACGGGCTTGTAGACCGGCAGCGGCTCGTAGGTCTCCGGGTCGAACTCGATCTCGGTGAGCTGGACGTCGATGGGCAGGTCGATCAGGACGGGTCCCGGGCGGCCCGAGCGCATCAGGTGGAACGCCTGCTGGAAGACGCCGGGGACCTGGGCGGCCTCCAGGACGGTGACGGCCATCTTCGTCACCGGCTTGGCGATCGAGGCGATGTCGACGGCCTGGAAGTCCTCCTTGTGGATCACGTGCGTGGGCGCCTGGCCCGTGACGCACAGGATCGGGATCGAGTCGCCGATGGCCGAGTAGAGCCCGGTGATCATGTCGGTGCCCGCCGGGCCCGAGGTGCCGATGCACACGCCGATGTTGCCCGCGGCCGCGCGCGTGTAGCCCTCGGCCATGTGCGAGGCGCCCTCGACGTGGCGGGCGAGCGTGTGGTCGATGCCGCCGCCCTCCTGCAGCGCCTTGTAGAAGGGGTTGATCGCGGCACCCGGCACCCCGAACGCGGCGGTGACGCCCTCGCGCTTGAGGATCTCGACTGCCGCGCGGGCAGCGGTCATACGAGCCATGGAGTTCTCCTGCTTCGGCTGGCGAACGCACCGCTCCCGTCGCGCCCCGCGGTGAGCTGTGCATCCGGTCCTGCGGTGGTCTCGCCTTGCGGCCTCGAACAAGCAAATTCCACATTGTGGAAACTATGTTCTGCTATATGGAAGCAATGTAGGAGGGCGGCGCCAGGCCCGTCAAGGGAGTTCGAACAGAACGGCCAGAAGCTCAAAATCGTGTATCGGCGTCGTCGCTTTCCGTACGACCATGGGCCCAGACCTGTGCGGCCTGGGGTGCCGGACGGACAAGGGGGCGGTGAGAGCGATGGCTGCGGACGGGGTCCCGGTGCGGTGCCCGGTGTGCCGCCACGAGCAGGCCTACGCGCCGCCCGCGTTCCCCTGCGCCTGCGGCGCGCCCGTCGTACCGCCCGTCGCGCACGGCGCCGCCGTCACCCCCGTCACCCAGCGGACGTGGGCGGACGACTGGGTGACCGTGCGCTGCGGAGCCTGCGGCCGCGCCGCGGACTGGCCGCAGCCCGAGCTGGGCTGCGCCTGCGGGGCCGTCCTGCGCATCCCCGTCGTCTCGGAGCGGCCGGTCCCGGCGGCGGACCCGCTCCCCGAGCCGCGCCCGGCACCGGGGCCCGGCCTCGCCCCGGCCCACGTCCCGCCGCCTCGCACGGCGCCCGCGCGCCGGCCCGCGTTCCGGCCCGTGCCGGTCCGCAGCGCCCGGGACGCGGTGACCACCGCCGCGCTCTATCTGCGCTGGCTCGGCTACGCGGACGTGCGCGACGCCGAGACCGGGCGCGACGGGCGCCCGCCGTCGGGGGCGCGGCTCGCCGCGCGCGGCGTCCTCGCCCATGTCGAGCCGTCGGTGCGGCCCGTGTCGCTGCGGGACGTGGAGTGCGCCTGGCTCACCGCCCTCAGCCACGAGGCCGCCTGCGTGTGCTTCGCGCTGTGCGACTTCACCCCCGCCGCCCGGGGGCGGGCCGAGGAGCTGGGGGTGCCGCTGTTCCGCATCGCGCTCACGGGGTGCCCAGCGGCGCTGAACGGGGCGGCGGAGGAGCTGGCGGCCCGCGGGGCCTAAGCCCTCCGGGGGGTGCGGTTTTTCGCCCTGCGGGCTCGTCCTCAAACGCCGGACGGGCTTGAATCCCGCATCTCCCGGACCTCGGCTTGAACCCCCTCTAGCTGTAGCGCTGCCTCAGTTCCACCTTGCGGACCTTTCCCGACACCGTCATGGGGAAGGCGTCCAGGAGCCGTAGGTGGGCGGGGATCTTGTAGTGGGCCAGGCGGCCCTCGCAGAAGGCGCGCAGTTCCTCCAGGCTCAGCGTCCGCGCGTCCTCGCGGAGGATCACGCAGGCCAGCGGGACCTCTCCGTACCGCTCGTCCGGCACGCCGACCACCTGGACGTCGGCGATCTTCGGGTGGGCGTACAGGAACTCCTCGATCTCACGCGGGTAGACGTTCTCGCCACCCCGGATGATCATGTCCTTGATGCGGCCGACGATCTGGACGTACCCGTCCTCCCGCATGACCGCGAGGTCACCGGTGTGCATCCAGCGCCCGGAGTCGATGACGTCGGCGGTCCGCTCGGGGTCCTGCCAGTAGCCGAGCATGACGCTGTAGCCGCGGGTGCACAGCTCGCCGGAGGCGCCGCGCGGAAGCGTCACGCCCGTCGCCGGGTCGACGACCTTCACCTCGACGTGCGGGAGCACCCGCCCCACAGTGGCGGTGCGGCGCTCCAGGTCGTCGTCCATGCGCGTCTGCGTGGACACCGGGGACGTCTCGGTCATGCCGTAGCAGATGGAGACCTGCTCCATGTGCATCTCCGCGACCACCCGCTTCATGACCTCGACCGGGCACGGCGATCCGGCCATGATGCCGGTCCTGAGCGACGACAGGTCGTACGTGGCGAAGTCGGCGAGGTTGAGCTGCGCGATGAACATCGTCGGCACGCCGTACAGCGAGGTGCACCGCTCCCGCTCGACCGCGTGCAGCGTGGCGACGGGGTCGAAGGACGGCGCCGGGATGACGACGCACGCGCCGTGCGAGGTGGCGCCGAGGTTGCCCATCACCATGCCGAAGCAGTGGTAGAAGGGCACGGGCAGGCAGACGCGGTCCTGCTCGGTGTAGCCGATGGTGCGGCCCACCCAGTACCCGTTGTTGAGGATGTTGTGGTGGGAGAGCGTGGCGCCCTTGGGGAAGCCCGTCGTGCCCGATGTGTACTGGATGTTCACCGGGTCGTCGCAGGTCAGCCCGGCCTCGCGGGCGGCGAGGTCCGCGGGTGTGACCGCGCGGCCCGCGTCCAGGAGCGCGTCCCAGGAGCCGTGGCCGATGTAGTGCACCTGCCTGAGGCCGGGGCAGTCGTCGCGGACCTCGTCGACCATCGCGCGGTAGTCGCTGGTCTTGTGCGCCCGCGAGGCGACCAGCAAGGAGACGCCCGCCTGCTTGAGGACGTACGCCAGTTCGTGCGAGCGGTAGGCCGGGTTGACGTTCACCATGATGGCGCCGACGCGCGCGGTGGCGTACTGCACGAGCACCCACTCCGCGCAGTTCACCGCCCAGATGCCGACCCGGTCGCCCTTGCCGACGCCCGCGCCCATCAGGCCGCGGGCCACCCGCTCGACGGCGGCGCCGAACTCCGCGTACGTCCAGCGGACGCCCGCGGTGACGTCGACGAGCGCCTCCCGGTCGGGCCAGGCGGCGACGGCCCGGTCCAGGTTCTGTCCGATGGTGTCGCCGAGCAGGGGCGTGGTGCTGGTGCCGTGCGCGTACGACAGCTCCGCCCCGGCCCCGGGCCGCGTGGTGGCGCTCACCGGAAGTCCTCCTCGCGGTACTCGGCGTCGGAGCCCTTGGCCGTCGCCTCGCGCAGCTCGATGCGGCGGATCTTCCCCGACACCGTCTTGGGCAGCGTCCCGAACTCCAGGCGGCGCACCCGCTTGTAGGGCGCGAGGACCGCCCGCGCGTGCTCGAAGAGCAGCTTGGCGGTGTCCGGCCCCGGCTCGTACCCCGCGGCGAGCACCACATACGCCTTGGGCACGGCCAGGCGCACCGGGTCGGGCGCGGGCACGACCGCGGCCTCCGCGACCGCCTCGTGTTCGAGCAGCGCGCTCTCCAGCTCGAAGGGCGAGATCTTGTAGTCGGATGCCTTGAACACGTCGTCGGAGCGGCCGACGTAGGTGAGGTAGCCCTCCTCGTCGCGCGCGCCGATGTCACCCGTGCGGTAGTAGCCGTCCGCCATCACCTCGGCGGTGCGCTCGGGGTCGCCGTGGTAGCCCGTCATCAGGCCGACGGGGGCGGCGGACAGGTCGAGCGCGATCTCGCCCTCGGGCACGCCGGGCTCGCCCGTGACCGGGTCGAGCAGCGTGACCGCGAAGCCGGGCGTGGGGCGGCCCATGGAGCCCGGCTTCAGGGGCTGGCCGGGCGTGTTGGCGACCTGCACGGCCGTCTCCGTCTGGCCGAAGCCGTCGCGGATCGTCACGCCCCAGTCGCGCCGCACCTGCTCGATGACCTCCGGGTTCAGCGGCTCCCCCGCCGCCACGACCTCGCGCGGCGGGGTCCTCAGCTGTGTCAGGTCGGCCTGGATGAGCATGCGCCACACCGTGGGCGGGGCGCAGAAGCTGGTGACCCCGGCGCGGTCCATCTCGCGCATCAGGCGACCGGCGTCGAAGCGCGTGTAGTTGTGGATGAACACGGTCGCCTCCGCGTTCCACGGCGCGAACAGGTTCGACCAGGCGTGCTTGGCCCAGCCCGGCGAGGAGATGTTCAGATGGACGTCGCCGGGGATCAGGCCGATCCAGTACATCGTCGCCAAGTGCCCCACGGGATACGACACATGGGTGTGCTCGACGAGCTTGGGCCGGGCGGTGGTGCCGGAGGTGAAGTACAGCATCAGCGGGTCGTCGGCGCGAGGTGACGCCGTCGGGCGCGAAGTCGGCGGACGCGGCCGCCGCGTCCTCGTACGCCACCCAGCCCGGCGCGGCGCCGCCGACCACGATCCGGGTGTACTCCCCCGGTACGTCCGCGAACTTGGCGGTGTCCTCGGCGCGCACCACCACGTGCCGGGCCCGCCCGCGCTCGATCCGGTCGCGCAGGTCGGCCGCGCCGAGCAGCGGCGTCGCCGGGATGACCACGGCGCGCAGCTTCATCGCGGCGAGAGCGACCTCCCACAACTCGGCCTGGTTGCCGAGCATGACGACCACGCGGTCACCGGCGGCGACCCCGAGGCCCCGCAGCCAGTTGGCGGTCCGCGCCGAACGCCCGGCGAGCTCCGCGAAGGAGAGCCGGACCTCGGAGCCGTCCTCCTCGACGATGTGCAGCGCCGTGCGGTCGTTGCCCTCGGCGATGACGTCGAACCAGTCGAGGGCCCAGTTGAACCGCTCCGGGCGCGGCCATGCGAAGCCCTCGTAGGCCGGCCGTGTAGTCCTCGCGGTGGCGCAGCAGAAAGTCCCGCGCGGCCCGGAACCGCTCCGTGCCGCTGCCCGACCTGGTCACCGTCATGTACATCCCTCGTCTTCCGCCGTCGCCCGGCCGCCGCTCGGCTGTTCCTCAGCCGCCCCGGCATCCGTACCATCGTGGAGTTCGTGATGTGGGTCTCACCACCCCCGAACGGGGGTGCTGTGCGGTGAAGGGGCGGGCGCGTGACAGCTGCGAGCGCGGGTGAGACGGGGGACGTGCGGGCCGCACTGCTGCGGCTGCGGCGCGCGACGGGCCTTCCGGTGGCCTTCGGCGGCCTCACCGAGGCCGTGGCGCCGGGCGCCGCCCCCGGCATCCGCATCGGCGAGCTCAGCGGCACCGGCACCGGGGTGCTCAGCGGGCTCGCCATCTCCTCGGGGCACGGCCTCGGCGGCAAGGCCCTCGCCCTGGCCCGGCCGTGCGCCGTCACCGACTACAGCTCCTCGCGGCACATCAGCCACGAGTACGACGCCGCCGTGCGGGCGGAGGGCCTGCGGTCGGTGCTCGTGGTGCCGCTCGTGGTGCGCCGCCGGGTGCGCGGCCTGCTGTACGGGGCGCTGCGCACCCCGCTGCCGCTGGGCGACCGCGCCGTCGCCGCGGCCGTCGCCGCCGCGCGCGACGTCGAGCAGGCCCTGGTCGTGCGCGACGAGGCCGACGCGCTGCTCGCGTCGGCGCGGGACATGGCCCAGGAGCCGGACGCGGGCGCCTGGGAGCGGGTGCGCGAGGCCCACGGGGCCCTGCGGGCGCTGGCCGCGAGGACCGCCGACCCGGTGCTGCGCCGCGAGCTGCTCGGCGTGTGCGCGACCCTGACGCCGGCGCCGCCGGCGCCCGGCGTCTCGCTGGCGCCGCGCGAGGTCGACGTGCTGACCTGCGTCGCCCTCGGCACCACCAACGCCACCGCGGCGGAGCGCCTCGGCGTCAGGCCGGAGACCGTGAAGGGCTATCTGCGCTCGGCGATGCGGAAGCTGGGCGTGCACACGCGGGGGGAGGCGGTGGTGGCGGCGCGGCGGGCGGGGGTGCTGCCGTAGGGGTGGGTGGGGCTTGGCCTCGGCTCGGGGTGCGTGCTGGGCAGCTGCCGGGCGCTCGCTGGGTACTTGCTGAGTGCCTGTCTGCTAGGCGTCGATCACGGGCCCGAAGCGTACGTCGTGGGAGCCCGCGGCCGGGGCCAGGACGCCCAGCGTGCGCACGGCCTCCTCCTCGACCTCCGCGCGCCGGGCCTTCGTCAGGCCCTCGAACAACTCGACGGCGACGACGGCGGACGCCCCGGCCCCGTCCTTGGCCCCGTCCTTGGCCTCCTCAAGGCGCCACACCCCCGCGACGAACCCGTCGACGAGGAGCACGCTGAAGGACTGGTTGGACTTCCAGGTGCGGTTCTTGAAGGCGGCGGGCATGACGCGGGTGCGGTCGGCGTGCGAGAGCAGCAGGTTGTCGAACTCGGGCAGGAACCTCGGGGGCGCCGGGGTGTCCGGGTCGGGGCGGGGCGCGCCGGGCAGGTCGAACAGCTCCGTGCCGTGTTCGTCGCGGAAGACGCGCAGCCGTGGCCGCAGGCGTTCGAAGGCGTCCCGCAGGTGGGTCAGGCCCGCCCAGGTCTGCATGTCCTTGACGGAGGCGGGCCCGAAGGCGGCGAGGTAGCGCGGGACGAGGTCCTCGACGGAGGGCGCCGGGTCGAGCGGGCGGCCGAGCCAGCGCTCGGCGGTGGTGAGCGCGACCTGCCCGCCGCGCCGCCACAGCCCGCGCGGGGTGACCTGGATCAGCGGGAGGCGGCTGCGGGCGGCGATGCCGAGGGACTGCGGGTCGGCGTCGGGCCAGTGCCGCAGCAGCTCGGCGCGGATCTGGGCGGGGGTGCGGGGCTCGTCCTCGACGAAGTCGCGGGCGACGGCGGCGAGCCGGTCCAGGTCGACGCCGTCCAGGCCCTTGCGGAACATCCGCAGCTCGCGGTCGATGGCGGGCTGGGTGAGCGGCCGCAGCGTGAGCACGTCGGCGGCGGTCAGGGTGTGGACGGTGGAGCGCATGGTGACGGCGCGCACCGCCGCGCGATCGCTCATCAGGGCCGACAGGTCCAGCGGGTCGAAGCCGTCGAGGCGGGCGGCGAGGGCGTGGTACGGCGGCTTCACGTTCTGCGCCTGGAGGCCCACGAGGTGGCTCAGGGCGTCCTCGGCGGACATCGGGGCGCGGCGCAGCAGGAGCTGCCGGTCGAGGGTGGCGCGGTTCAGGGCGCGGCGGCCAAGGACCGGGGCCGAGGGGCCCGCCGGGGTCTTCGTCATGGTCCGCACGCTAACGCGGGTTGCGGACACCTATGGTCCGCAAGGGGCGGGAAGGGTGCCGCGCTCGCGCCATCTGCCGCATATATCCTGCTCCGGGGCGCCTGCCCAGGGGGTACGGGGGCGGGCGGCCCGGACGACCGCGGCCGACGGCGGCCACTGGTGGCCGGCGGGACCTCTCGGCGACCGACGCGAGCCGGTGGCGCGGGCGACCAGACGAAGCGGCGACAGGAAGGGCCCCCGGTGACCCCGGAGCGACGAGCACACCGCCCACAGCAGGCGCGCAAGCACTCCTGGCGGCGCGCGCCCGAGCGGCCCGCCGCCCCGTCGGCCGCGGACCCGGCCGCCCGGCACCGCTCCGAGAAGGCCCCGGCGCCGCAGGCCCCGAGCGTGGTGCAGGCGGCCCTCTACCGCGACGGCGTCCGCGTCTCGTCCCCCGCGACGCTCGCCGAGACCTACCGCGAGCTGCGGGCCCGCCCCGACGGCATGGCGTGGATCGGCCTAGCCCGCCCCACAGAGGCCGAACTCCTCTCCCTGGCCGCCGAGTTCGACCTGCACGAGCTGGCCGTCGAGGACGCGATGGAGGCCCACCAGCGCCCCAAGCTGGAGCGCTACGGCGACACCCTGTTCGTCGTCCTGCGCGCGGCGCGCTACCTGGACGCGCCCGAGGAGGTCGACTTCGGCGAGCTGCACGTGTTCGTCGGCGCGGACTTCGTCATCACCGTCCGCCACGGCGCCGCCCCCGACCTGTCGGCGGTGCGCCACCGCATGGAAGAGGACCCCGAACTCCTGCGCCTGGGCCCCGAAGCGGTCCTCTACGCCATCCTCGACGCGGTCGTAGACGGCTACGCACCGGTCGTCTCCGGCGTCCAGAACGACATCGACGAAATCGAGACCGAGGTCTTCAGCGGCGCCCCCGAGGTCTCCCGCCGCATCTATGAACTCGCCCGCGAGATGGTCGAGTTCCAACGCGCGACCCGCCCCCTGGTCGGCATGCTGCACGGCCTGATGGCGGGCTTCGCGAAGTACGGCACGGACGAGGAACTCCAGCGCTACCTTCGCGACGTCGCCGACCACGTCACCCACACCAGCGAACGCGTCGACGGCTTCCGCCAGGCCCTCGCGGACATCCTCACCGTCAACGCCACGCTGGTCACCCAACAACAGAACGCAGAAATGCGGGCCCTCGCGGAAGCGGGCTTCGAACAGAACGAGGAAATCAAGAAGATCTCGTCGTGGGCGGCTATTTTGTTTGCACCCACGTTGGTGGGAACGATCTACGGGATGAACTTCGAGACGATGCCGGAGCTGAAGTGGGCGGCCGGGTATCCGTTCGCGATTCTGCTGATGGCGGTGGTGTGCGTGAGTCTGTACTTCATCTTCAAGAGGCGGGACTGGCTGTAGCGGGGCGTCGCGGAGACTTGATCAACTTCGCGTACGCAAATGACTCGGACGGCCCTACCGCGCGCCCTCGGGAGAATCTGGGGAGAATGAGCGGCGCTGGGGAGCGGGGCACCGTCCGCATGCTTGTTCGTGTTGGACGAGTATGCGAAGGCGCACGGCATCAAGCACGACGAGGAGCGCACCGGCCTCGGGGAGCACGTTCACAAGGTCCCATCTAGGGAACAGCGCGGGTAGGCGGTAGCGAGGAGTGGTGGTTGCGGCAGCAGCGGACCAGAGGGAACGAGGTACTCATCGCACGCGCCACAAGAGCATCCCGGGCTGACGTGCGCGGTCGAGGAGCGGCGCATGAGAGCGGTCAGCTTCCAGGCCCCTTCGTCAGAGGCTCGTCCGGGCGGTCCCCTCAGGACAATGATGGTTCCTGGCTGTCGATGAGCTGGTCGACGGCCAGGAGGACTTGCTCCACCGCCCCGGGCTCTGTCGCAAGGACACTCAAGGAGACCTGCGGCCAACCGCGGAACCCCACCTCCCGCTGCTCAACCAGCTTCTGCCCCAGCCCGCCCACGGTCGGCAGGGCGGCGGCGAACGCGGCCGCAGCCTCGGGGCCCAGGCGCTTGGTGAGGGCGCCGAAGCTGAAGGCCAGCTCCGCCCGAGCCATCGGGTGCTCGTACAAGGACACAGTGCCGACCGGAACCCACTGACCCGCCACTCGGTAGTGGACGTTCATGCTCGGGTACCTGGCGGTACCGCCCACCAGCCGCCCCCTCCGCTGAGCGTGCTGCAACAGCGCCCGCGCCACCCGACGCACTTCCGGCGTGCAGCGGCTCCCGATCGCGGCGTCCATCTCGTCCGGGAGGGTCTTCCGCGAACTGCGCTGCCTCGACACGGTCTTCGCTGCCGCGGCTGCTTCGCCGTAGACACGAGGGACGAGGACCTTCAGATCGCCTCCGCCCCGGTACTGAGTCAGCTCGACCGCGTACACGTCCGTCTGCCGCATCTGGCGGTTCAAGAACTCCACGATCGCCCGCAGCTCCAACGGAACGCGGTCCGCGACGAACAGCAACCGCATCTGGCCCGCGGCCAGACGCTCCTCCACCGTCGTCCAGAAGTCGTCGGGCAAACGCTCGGGGTCTTCGCCCAACAGCTCCCCGTACGCCTCCTCCAGAGAGCGGCCATCGGCCTCACAGGTCTCCTCGAAGGAACGCTGGAGCAGCGCGGCGGGCCAGTAGCGTGCGCCGTTCGCCGCGTAGTCGAGCATCTGGCCGACCATTTCCCGGCGTATCCGGGTGTCAGTCGCCCGCTTGACCTCGACCAGCGTGGGCACGCCGTCGGCATCGACGAAGAGGTGGTCCAGCCAGTACGTCGGACCACTGTCCGTGCTGGTCGCCACGCCCATCTCCCGTGCGACAAGGACCAACCGCAAGGGCCGCCCGTCGGAGAGCGTCCCGAAGTCGAGCACACGCGGATGCCGCGCCAGGAGGTCCTGGAACTCCGCCTCCGTCTCGAAGACCGCGGCCTCCAGCGCCTGCAACCCCTCGCCCAGCACGAACACCGGCTGATCCGCCATTTGCCGCTCCCCAATGGATCCGTGAGTACTCGCCTCCCGCGGGCGGTCGCTCACACCGATTCATATCGGAAGCCACCGTGAACGCCCTAACTCACCGACCACCGGGCTGCCAGGTCCCCTCCGAGCGGCAGACAGCCACCGCGCGGGCGGTACGTCCTGCAGCTCAAATCATGGTCGGCAGCGACGGGAGACCAAAAAGGGGATGGTCCGCAGCCGGACTTCGCCGATCAAAAGCTTGCCGGAGGCGAGGTGAGCCGCCATCAGAGTCACGAAGGTGAACCATTCCAGGTCGCTGCCACGCCTTTTCCTCAGCCCGCCTAACAATGGAACTTCCGACGCAGTCACCGGTGAGCGTTCAAATCACTTCTTGCTGCCCCTGGTTGGGCTGCTCTAGTTGCTGCTGCCGCTTGCGCTGCTCCACACGCAGCGCTTCGACGTTTTCGGCCAGCCTTTCCAGGTTGACCGCGTCGTCTCCCTGATTATACGGAGGGATTGCGAGACCATAGGCCGTGACGTGCTGTTCGATGGCGTCTGAGGTCTGCTGGAGGTTGAATGCTCGTTCACGGTACTTGAAGTAGCCGGTTACAGCCGTAGTGAAGGCCACAAACGCACCGAGCCCGATGAGGATTGCTTTTCCTGGCTGCGGTGGCTCGTAAACCCCGGAGGTAACCATCATGGCCACCGAAGCAAAGAAGAGTCCCCATTGAAAGAAGTTGTGCACTCTCCGGTAACTGCGCGTCTCACGTCGCAGTCGCTCAATCTCCTGAGGTATCGATTCCCGGTACGAGTACTGACGATCCTTCGAGGAACGCGCCCCCTGCCCGGCCTCCAGAATGCGCCGCTCCTCCAGTAGCTCCAGCTCCAACTTCACGTCTGACAGTGATTTCGTCCCCGATTCACTGGAGCCCGACCCAATGTTGATGCGCATCCGCCTCCCGATGACGCACACAACGAGGAGCAACCCGAGGATCACGAGGCCGGCAACGTTGTAAGGTCGCATATCCAACTGCCGCCAGGTTGAAGCGGTGACAGCAGACGCTGAGGCAACCACCAGGAAGCCGAGCACGGCCGACGTCACGATCAGGAAACGCGACAACTGGGCGTGACGTATCTGGGCGTTTAGCTCAGACGTCTTGCGTCGATGAGAAAGCGTGCGTTCCACATGGCTGCCGTCGTCCCTGGTGATCACGGCGCTGGCGCCCACCGAGCCCATACCCATACCTTCATCAGGGGTCGACCTAGCAGGCCCCTCCGAGTGCGGGTGGTTAGATTCCGGGATGGCCTTCCGGTCTCCCTCTGAAGGGGGCTTAGCGATCGGCACATATTCCACGTCAGGCTCATCAGGAATGTCGCCCAAATTGAGCAGAGTTGCCTAGATGGCATCACCCCAGGTGTACGACTGTTCCTGGATATCTCGATCTGACACAAGGCATTCAATGGCAACACCTGTCCACAGAGCTCCCGATCCATCGTCACGACTACTCCATATCGTCGCCACGGACAGATCGTCATGATCTGGAAAGACGTACCACTCATCAAAATCCCGTAGATTTGATTCGATAGCAGCGTCGACAAATCGCCGAACATGAGACCAGTCCAGAGACACAGGGAAGATCCTCGATGCGTCTTCGTCATCAAGAGCACGGCCCTCATGCTGAACGAAGCGCAGAATCTCATACACCCATGACTCGTAACGCCTGACAGAGCGCTCCACCACTTCTGGGTCTCGAAGTCCGTACGGCTCTGCGGCATGGTGGGGATCCGAAGAGCACCCGATTCGAGTTCGCGCTCGTCCGCCCCCTCTCCCTCCTCGGCTTGGTGCTCCGCAGCTTCCTCCTCGTTGCCCTCCTCAGCGCCTGGGGCAGGAGGGTCGTCGGGGGGTGACACGGTCAAAGTTCCACGGAGCGATGTCCGAGTATCGGGAAATGTGCGATACAGGGATGCCATGTACGTGAGCGCCTCAGTGATAACGGCCCCCCACGTCCGGCCAACAGGCGAGAGCTCATCCTCACGGATGCTAACGCTCTTCCATATACTCTCGCCGCCGTCGTTGTGTCTGTACCGCACAAGAGCTCTGGTTTGGTCATTATGGCGCGGCACTACGGACCAGGGTTCCAGCCATTCCACGCTAGCCCTGGAAGCAGCATTGATGAATTTTTCGATGTCCGCCCAGTTAACCGAAGGCATCGGGTAGCGCTTGTCAGCATCCTCACGGGCGAGTCGCCGCCCCCTGTACTCCAGGCACTCCAGGAGGGCGAACACCCATGAGGCGTAGGGCTCGTTTCCATCCGCTGGCGGAGCGGGCGGGGTGGCATCGGGCATGACCAGTCTCCCCTTCGTGATGGTCGGCGCCTCCGGCAGACGGCACCCGACCTTCGAAGGTTACCTGTGGCGCGGGACGCATTTTGGGCACACCCCTTTCCTCAGGCATGAGTTGGCCAACTGATGACCGCTGGGGCGATCCGTCTTGGTCACTCGCCCCATTGAGAGAGGTGCCCTTGCCGTACGGATGAGGGCGACCAACAGCTCGCGGCCAGAGGCCGATACAACAAGATGGGCCGCGCAATGTGCGCTGCGCCCGCTCCCTCCCCTTATGCGCCGACGAGGTTGCCCGGGATGTACTCCGGGATCACACCGAGCAGCGCGTCGACGGCCGCGCGCCCCTTCCCGCCGGCCTCCGGCATGAAGTGCGCGTAATGGTCGAGCGTGATCGTCGGGCTGGAGTGCCCGAGCCAACGCGCCAGCGTGACGACAAATTCACCCGCTTCGAGGATGACCGAGGCGAAGGTGTGCCGGAGCACGTGGAATCCGTCCTTGCGAGACGCCTTCCAGCGCTGTCCTTTCTCCCGCATCGGGATGACCCCGGCCGCGCCGAGGGCGGGCTTCCAGACCTCGTCGTTGAAGATGTTGGCCCGCAGTGCGTTGCCGTACGTCGTCGTCAGGGCGAGTGGGAACGTCCGCTTCTCCCGCTCCGGCTCGGGCCCGCCCCACGGCAGCTCGACCTCGACGGCCGGATGCTGCAGGAAGTGCGCGGCCAACTCGGTCGCGACGGACCTCGGCATGTCGACGATGCGCGTCTTCCCACCTTTGGGCAGGGCGAAGTACAGCCGACCGTTCAGCAGTTGGACCTGCCTGCGCACGCGGATGACGCCGCGCTGGAAGTCGACGTCCTCCGGGGAGAGGCCGAAGACCTCGCCCTGTCGTAGCCCGCACCCAAGGGCGACCATCGACCGCAATGCGGTAGCGCGCCTTGATCGCGTCCCGCATGCGCTGCGCGGTCTCCAGCGGCCATGCCTCCCGCTGGTCCTCCGCCACCTTGGGCCAGCGCACCGACTTGGCGCGCATCGGGTTGCGTACGAGGCGCTTGTCGTCGATGGCCGTCTCGAAGATGTTCGAGAGGGTGGTCAGGATCTGGCGGGCGTAGCGCGGTGCGCATTCGGCTTCGAGCGTGGCGATGTAGCCGCGCAGGACGGTCGCCGAGATGTCCCTCAGACCCACCGTGCCGAGGTGCGGCAGGATGTGGAGGCGGACGCGCTCGTCGACGCGCTTGATCGTGCCCGGGGCACCCCGTACGCCCTCCTGCCAGAAGCGGGTGACGTAGTCGGCCAGCGTGATGGAGCCGTCGCGCGGGTCGACGAACTCGCCGCGCTCGCTGTCGGTTCCGGCTCTGCGCAGCCACGCCTTGGCGTCCTCCAGCGTGTCGAAGGACATGTTCCGTACGCCGGGGATCCCGGCGACGCGGTACCGGGTGCCCTTCCCGTAGCGGGCGGTGCGATCCCGCTTGCCGCTGTTGGGGTCCTTCTTCTTGTTGATCCAGCCGTCTTCTATGTAGCCGGCCAAGTACGTCCTCGGGGTTGGGGATGGGGTGTGCCGCTACCGCTGGGGCGTCAGGCCATGGCCGAGTGGTCGACCCGGCGCTGCGGAACAGCGCTTACGGGGTCGAGGGCCGGGTTGGAGCGCGAGTCGGCCAGCTCCTGCTCGCGTATCCAGGCGTCGAGCGCGTCGAGTCGGTACGTCACTCGCCCGCGGGCTCCCATCCGGAAGCTCGGTGGCCCCTGCCGCCGGTGCCGCCAGACATAAAGCGTGCGCGGCGACAGACCGAGATATACGGCCGCTTCCTGCACGCCGAGGAATGCCCGTCCTACGACGGGTGCGTTCGGATGTGCGGAGGAACGACGCGGGGAAAATGGGGTGGCTTCAGACAAGGAGGGGCCCTTCCGCTGGACATCGGGATTCACGAACGGCCCGCCCGGCGAATGACTCCATGCCGTAGCGGTAATTCCTCGGCAAGGCCCTTTTCCCGGCCGCAGGCCCTGCTGTGCGAGGACCCGCGGAACGGATGGAGACGGACCGCCTCGGGAGACTCAATGCTCCGGACGATCCCCGGTTTTGCTAACCGGGGATCGTCGGCTATGTTGCGCCCTCGCTGAACGGGTCCAGCGGCTGGGCGCGACAGTCGAGCAGGGTGTGCGGGGCGACATCGAGGGCCAGGGCGATGGCTACGAGATCGTCGATGTCACAGCGCCGGACCCTGCGTTCGATGCGGGAGACCACAGTGAAGGTCATGGGCCGCCCGAGCGCGGTGACGCGGCTGGCGAGCTGACGCTGGGAATAGCCGCGGGCGGTGCGAGTGGACTCGATGGCGTGGGCGACGGCCTGTCCTGCGGGCCCGATTCCAAGAGGACGTGGAGGCATGGTTGTGTTGTAGCTTCCGCACGCCACCTAAAGGAAGCGCTATTCGTCTGCTGTGAGCGATGCGCGGGCCGACGGCGATTTCGGCAACCGGGAATCTGGGTCTACCGTATTCGTGGCCCGCCAGAAGTTGTACTGAGTTCGTGAGTCAACTCTGGACTTTCGGGCTGTAGGTGTGGCTGTGTTGTCCACGCATCAGCGCACCATCCCCTGCCTAAATCCCCTGCCCCCGATGCGCAAAAGGTGGTCGATCTACATCGCTCGTATCCGCACCATCAAGCCCGAGGCGTTCGCGTCCGAGTCCCTGGCAGCCGTCTCCCTCTCCGCCGAGCGGACCTTCTTCGGCCTGCTCACCCAGGCCGACGACCACGGCCGGTACCGCGACCAGGCAGCCGTCATCGCCGGCCTGCTGTGGTCGCTGCGTCCCGAGCACGGGCCCATGGGCGTCGAGGACGACCTCAACCAGCTCCACACCGCCGGTCTGATCTGCCGCTACGAGGGCGGGGACGGGAAGCGGTACCTGCACATCGTCACTTTCGCGCGTCACCAGAAGGTCAACCGGCCCAGCGGGGTCCGATATCCCGGCTGCCCGCACCACGACCTCGGTCTGGCGCCTGAGCCCTCACCGCTCGCGCACGGCACCCTCACTGAGCCCTCCGCACCGGCTCACGGCAGAGACACGGAGGACTCACTGAGCCACAAAGAGCCAGGTCAGAGCGGATTCAGTGAGCCCTCGCCACAAGCGCATGAGCATGCGGTGAGCCCTCACGGCCCGGATCTAGGACCTAGGATCATGGATCTAGGATCTACTCCGTTGGGGGGCGCGAGCGCCCCCGCGCCCGAGACGGTCTCGGCCCAGCAGCTCATCGGCGAGTACGCCGCCGCCTGCGCCCACCACCCGCCCCAGGACGTCCTGGGGCACCTCGGCCGGGAAGTGCGCAAGTTGCTCGACGAAGGCATCGCAGCCGCGCACATACGGGCCGGGCTGGAGCGGCACCGCGCCAAGGGCCTGCACCCCAGTACCCTGCCCAGCCTCGTGCACGAGGCCATGAACGCCGCCCCAGCGGCTGTCGCTGGCCCGCACCGGTCCTGGACCAACCCCGCGTCCGCAGATGCCGAAGCGGACTACGGAGGCCAGCTGTGACCACGGCCACCGCCCGCCAACCCCGGTCCGTCAGCACGGTGATGGCCCGACTCGACCACATCCTCGCCGACCGGGGCATCGACCACGCGACCCTGCCCGCCGAGCCGCCCGCACAGTCGGTGACCGCTCTGGACCTGGCCGACGCCCGCATCCCGCCCCGCTACCGCGACGCCCTCGCCACCCACCCTCAGGTCACCGCCTGGGTGGACGAGATCGTCCGCGCCGGGCGATCGGGCCCGGGCGGCTCACGCGGCATCGCCTGCGGCCCGTCGCTGCTGATCGTCGGCACCACCGGCACCGGCAAGACCCATCAGGCGTACGGAGCCGTCCGCTCACTGCTCAGCGCCGGAGTCCGGCTGCGCTGGGAGGCGACCAACACCCCTGACCTGCATGCCCGCCTGCGCCCCCGCTCCGGCCACGACCCAGAGCGCGAACTCCACGCCCTCAGCCGCAGCCCGCTGCTGATCGTGGACGACCTCGGCGCGGCCAAGCAGTCGGAGTGGACGGAGGAGCTGACGTACCGGCTCATCGACCGCCGCTACACCGAGATGCTCCCCACCCTCATCACCACCAACCTGCCCATCGGCGCCCTGCGCGACGCCATAGGCGACCGCGTGGCCTCGCGCCTGGCGGAGATGACCCGCCGCGTCGTCCTCACCGGCCCCGACCGGCGACGACAGCCCGCGACCACGGCCTGACCCCACGGGCCCACCAACTCACCCTCTACGCCTGCCGCAAGGCACTCACGGAGCCGCCTGCATGCCTCAACCCGCCCCGCCTGCCCGCACCAACGCTCCCTCAGTCACCGGGTGGGACCGCGCCGCCATCGTCGCCCTCGGCGGCGCAGGCTGCGCGCTCTCGTACGACGCCCTGCAACAGATGGCCGTCGCCATCCACATCCGCGGACTGCTGACGTACCTCTTCCCGCTCATCATCGACGGCTTCATCGCCTACGGCGTCAGAGCCCTGATCATCCTGCGCGGCAGCGCCTTCCGAGCCCGCGCCTATGTCTGGACGCTCTTCGGCACCGCCACCGCCGCCAGCATCTGGGCCAACGCCCTGCACGCCGTACGCCTCAACCAGCAAGCCCCGACCGGAAACTTGAGGCTCGGCGACACGACGGTCGGCATCCTGTCCACCCTCGCACCACTCGCCCTCGCGGGCGCCGTCCACCTGTACATCCTCATCGCCCGCCAGACCGCACGGACCACCCCCACCACAGCCGCATCCGTGCACCCCGCCCCCACCTCGCCCGAAGCCGATCCGGTCCAGGACGAACCCGGACCGCCCCCGGCCCCGGACACTGCCCAACCGCAGCGCTCCGGCCGTCCGCCGGGCGCCGAGATGGACGAGCTGCTCGCCATCGCCCGCACAGCCGTCGAGGCCCACGGAAGGGTCAGCCGAGCCGTCGCACGCGACGCGATCCGCGAAGCCGGGCTGCCCATCTCCGAGGACCGTCTCACCGAGCTCATGCAACGCCTGCGCGCGGACCAAGGCTCCCTGACCGGCCTCCCGGTGGGGTGACCGGATATCCGGTCACCCCACGCAACCCGCACGGACCGCGTGCGGACCATCCACCACAACCGGTCCGCACGCGGCCCGTCGAACTCTCCCCCGCACGCCGACAGCCGCAACACTGGCCGACTGTCTCCCCCCCCCATCGCTGCCACACCCCGAAACGAAGCCACTACGCATGCCCAACTCGCACCCCGACCACCCCCCAAAGCCGTGGCCCTGGTCACGGCGGGCTCAGGCGCAGCAAGTTATCCGCCAAGACCGTCTTCCCCGTTGGGGAAGACGGCCTCGACGAAACCCGCCCCGGGAGGGCGGGCCCGGACCAGCACCGGGGGGCGCAGGTCCGGAAGGCAGCGACCGAGGGCGGATCGCAGCGAGGAAAGACCGACCGCAGGCGCCGGACGAAGATCAGGGGGAAGGCCCGTCCGCGCGACGAGAAGCAGCGTCCCGCCAGAGCGTCCGCCTCAGCGATCAAGAGCACGCTCTGATCCAGGACGGTGCTGATGCCGTCGGCATGAGTGTGGCTGGCTTCCTCGCCCACTCCGGCTGGCCGCCGCCCAACAGTCCGAGGCCGCTTGCCGGGCCGCCGGGCACCTGCGCGCCGCCCACCAGCAGGCGGCCGCCGAACCTGTCACGGTGCTGCGGGAGCGGGGCCGCCGCATTCGCCACAGCCACGGCCCCGGCCCCCGAGTCCAGGGCAGCCCAGGGCTCACAGCGCTCGCCAGTACAAGGGTGTTGCTCATATCCGCACGATGCCGGGAGGCCAGGGCCTTCACGTCGTCCTGCTCGCCCGGCACGCGGTAGCGTCCCTCATGAGGCCAACGAAGAGGGAGCACGCAGCATGCCGCAGGCCACGGCCGCCGCCGATCGCAACGCCCCGCGCGGACTCATCCTGGACTTCGCCGGGGTACTGACCGCCGAGCCGCGCCCCGTGCACCGCGCGTGGTGCGAAACGGAAGGGCTCCACCCCGAGGCATGGCGTTCCGCTCTCACCGACAACCCCGAAGGCCGAAGACTGTACACGGCGTTGGAGGTCGGGCAGCTCGGCCAGGCCAAGTGGAACGAAGCCATCGCCAGCTTGCTCGGTGCGCATGTCGAACCGTCGAACCTGATGGGGCGCGCTTGGACCGGAGTGCCCGCGGCACGGCACATGGCCGCTCTCGCACGAGCCGCCAAAGAAGCGGGCTACCGGCTCGCTCTCCTGTCGAACAGCTTCGGCCTGGACCCCTTCAACCCATACAAACACGTGGGCATCTAAAGCCTGTTCGACGTACACGTCATTTCCGAGGCAGTCGGCATCGCGAAGCCGGACCCGGCGATCTACCAACTGACGCTGGAGCGTCTAGGTCTGCCCGGCTCTGCCTGCGTGTTCGTCGACGACCATCCGGTGAACCTCCCGCCCGCCGAAGCCCTGGGCATCACCACCGTGCTCGCGACCCACGAGGCGGACACGGTCATCGGACTGCAGGCCCTCCTCGGGGTGAATGCCGACCTGGCCGCGTAGGCGCTGGATTCGACCGTCGTATAACTCTCCTCAGACCGCAGGGCGTCGGCGGATATGCGACACGGGTACGGTCCCGGCCTGACCGGTCGGGCTGGAGTGTGGCTGTCGTGCAATGGTCGGAGTGCACCACCGCGGAGCGGCTCAAAGCCCTCCGCAGCGGCAAGCCCATTTCACCGGCCCCGGGCTGCTCGGCTACGCCGCGCCTGGAGGAGGACGCCGCTGGTGTTCAAACGGAAACGCGCCATGGGCACACTGACCCCGGCAGCAGTCGCAAGTGCCTGGGCATCGCTTCCCGCATACGCATGCCGGAGCAGAAGCTGACGGGGCAAGAGCAGGCAGCCGGCCAGCCAGTTCGCTTCCTCCTCCTGCTTTCCGGATTGCACGTGAAGAACGCATGCCCGCCGATCTGTTGAACCTCCCGTACCTCATGGCCGAGCAGCACATGGGCCAGCTCATGGGCGATGTCACTCTTCGTGCGCGCCAGCTCATTGCAAGGGTTGTAGACAGCGACAGTGCGACCACCCGGCAGATGAAAGGTGGCGGCGGAAAAGGCCCCAGGCTGCAGCAGCTCCAGCTCCTGCAAGCTTTCCATACCGATCAGGTCCTGCGCATCAATCACCTCGACACGCAGGTGATCGGCGAGTTGGAAGATGTCCGGGGAAACGTCGGGGCGCAAACCGATCGTGGCGCGCACCCGCTCCGCAAGCCGTTCCGCTTCCGACTTGAATCCTCGTCGCACTCTAGCCACCTTCCCGAGCAGATTCGCCCGCTCCAGAGGCCATCAGCTTGCCCTGCATGGCGCTGAGCAGATCTGTGAGCATACGGCCGGCCTGAGGGGTGAAGGTCGAGGCCGCCCTCAGGTGCACCTTCACCTCGGTCTCGCGCACAGCCAGGCTCCCGTAGAGCTCCTTTACAAGCCCAGCGATCTTCTCGGCAGCGGCCTCGGTCAGGTTGGGGTCACGCGACAGGTGATAGGCGATGACGTCCGGCGTGCTCTCCGTGCGAAGCCGCGTCGGTTGGAAGAAACGCTCAGGAGGCAGTCCCAGCCAGTCGACGATCCTGGTGAAGTTAGCGAGGTCGGGCAGGTGCCCCTTCTCGACCCTGGCGAGAGTGTTGAACGGCACATCGGCTTGTTCTGCCGCCACGCGCAGGCTCAAACCCAGATGTGCACGATGTTGCTGCACGAGCGTCTGCAGCGCGTCGATATCGATGGGCTCGTCCATCCCGGCCACCTCCCTCCGCTGGATCCCTTCCAGCGCACCGTAGCGTGGCGACTCTAAGACGATCACCTACGGCTGATCACTCCGCCCCTCCACTATGCGCCCCGGAACCTCTTGTACCTCAATCGGTACATGTCGTACAGTCTGAGTCACTGCTGGTCCCCTGGCTGCATTCCGGATCTCCAGTACCGCTGTGCACTTCTGTTCGTCTTGGTCGTGGATCCGGAAAGGACCGCCTGATGAGCAACACCGCACTTCTCGCTATCGGCCACCGCGCCCTCCCTGACGCTTCGCTTCCTGGAGTGGCGGATGCCCGGCTTCTTCCTGACAGGGAGTTTCAAGAGGCATGGGCGGGCATCACACTGCCCACTGACATGAAGGACCGGATGCTCCGCGGAGCTATGGCCGGCATCCAGATCCGTCAGGCCGTCCCCTTCGATGCCGTGCCCCTGCACGGCATCACCCTCCTCACCGGTGAGCCGGGCGTGGGCAAGACCACCGTCGCCCGCGGACTCGCCGACAAGATCGCCCGAGGTCTTCCATCTGATCCCCCCTGGGTGTTCGTCGAGGTGGACCCTCACGCCCTGGCCAGTGCCTCGCTAGGCCGAAGCCAGCGCAGCGTGGAGAATCTCTTCGGCACTGTTCTCGACGAAACGGCGAGCGTCGGCCCTCTCGTTGTGCTCGTCGACGAGGTGGAGACCCTGCTGACCGATCGCGCAGCCCTGTCCATGGACGCCAACCCGGTGGACGTACACCGTGCGGTAGACGCGGCCTTGGTCGGACTCGATCGCCTCGCGCGTCGGCACCCCCACGTCTTTGTTCTCGCCACGAGCAACTTTCCCGACGCGATCGACCCGGCCCTGACCTCCCGCGCGGACGCCGTCATCCGTGTTCCGCTCCCCGACCGGACAGCTCGCCGTTGGATCCTGAAGCACACCGTCACGGCGATCGCCGCCGCCTTTCCCGGTGCCCGTTCCCTGTTGACGGCCGACTCCCTCGACGTGGCGGCCGATCATGCCGAGGGACTCGACGGTCGGCGACTCCGTAAGGCAGTCGCCGCCGCGTGCTCCCGCAATCCAGAGGCACAAGGCGATCCGAACCGCGTCACCGTTCAGGACCTCCTGGACGCCATCGGCCATGCTCGGGAAACCTCATGAGCATCACTGCCCGTCGCATCGCGTCCGTGCCGTACCGCACTTCGTCCCAAACCTGGCAAGCCATCGTCGACCTTCTCGCGCCAGAGGGGAGTCCGGCCCGACCCACACTGCTGTCGGCCGACGGTCCGAGTGCTGTGATCATCGCCCAGGAGTACACAAGCGATGCCCCGATCGTGGTGCTGCCCGTGACAGGGCCACGCATCCGGATCCGTACGGTCCACGGTGCCGATGCTTTCGACGCTGCCGAGGACGAAACCCCGTTGATGTCCCGCCCCCTGGAGCAGCCAGGTTGGACGCTGTCGCTGCCCTGCGCTGCGGATGACCTCGACGAACTGTGTGCCGCCCTGGCCGGATGCTCACAGATCACGGTCCGGTCTTTGGACGACGACGTCGACGACACGGCGAGCGCCCAGGCGCACGGGGTGCGGATCGTGATCAATACTGCCGAGCTGGAGACGCCATGAGCTCCGCCGTCCGCGTCAACACGCATGCCTACGCGTCCACACACGTGGCCACCGGGCTCATCAACAGCCTTCGTAAGGTCGTCAAATCGAGCGGCCTCGACCCAGCTAAGTTGACCGGTCAGTGGTCCGTCCTGGAAGCCGGCATCGCCGCTTGGCTCGAGTCCCAGCACCTGCGAGCCCTCGTCATGGAGATCTACGACACTCGCTTGACGTACGGGGACGATCTCGTCGGGCGGTTCGACTTCACCATCGACTACGGGTACTACCCCAACGGCGACGGTGACTTGTGGCTGGATGCCGAGACCGTCTACTACACAGTGCGCAAGGCAGGCAGATTCCCCTCGCAGTGTGACTACCGCTTCATCGCCACCACCAGCGCAGGACGCCCGGACGTCCCCGGGTGGTCCACGACCCACCTGCGGTCCACCACCGGATTCACCCGTAACGATGTCGGCACTGCCATTGGCGGCGGAAGTCTGGGCACCGGACTCTCCTACTACACCCGGACGGCGTCATGATGAGCATCCCCGAAGCCTTCGAGAAGTTCCGCAGGAATCTGGAGATCACCGAGACGGAGTCCCAAAAGGCCAGCCACCGACAGCAGCGCATCCGCAAGGAACTTGAGACCGTTCTCGATGTCGAGGACACCTTCCTCACCGGCGCCTACCGGCGCGACACCAAGACCAAGCCGTTGGCGGACGTCGACATCATGGTCGTCCTCAAGGACACGGCTTACCTCAACCTGCATCCCCACGAGGTTCTTGAGGCCGTACGCAAGGTCCTGGCCCCTATCTACGGTGAGGGTCGCGTGTGCTGCGACCGGCGCGCCGTACGCGTCGACTTCGGAGTGAAACTCGTCGACGACCTCACCGGCGATGTGGTCTCCTTCGACGTCGTGCCGGGCTTTGCCGAAGACGACCACTACCTGATCCCCGACGACGTACTCGCCGAGTGGATCCCCACCAACCCCAAGGTGCACGCGGAACTCGCGACCGAGGCGAACAAGGCTTTCTCCGAGCGATGGAAGCCCGTAGTCAAGATGGTCAAGACGTGGAACCGCAACCACGATCACCCCCTTGAGTCATCCTTTCTCATCGAGGCCATGGCCTTGAAGCTCCTCACAGGCACCTGGGTGGGGCCGTATCCCCTGGAACTGCGCCAGTTCTTCACCACGGCTATCAGCGCCATTGCTCAGCGGTGGCCGGACCCGGCAGGCCTCGGCCCGGACGTCTCCGACATGTTCGACGGCCAGCCCGGCAAGCTTGAAGCCGCCCAGCGTGCCCTGCGCGCGGCGGAAGCCCTGTGTACCGAGGCGATCCGGTTGGAGCGCTCGGGCCGCACTGGCGAGGCGCTGGCGCAGTGGCAGGAACTCTTCGGCCCTCTCTTCGTCAAGTCATGACCCAGGGACAGCATCTGCCGGTACCGCCCGGTGCCTCCGGTCGGATCAAAGAGCGCCAGGACCAGCCAGTTCACATGAACAGGCTGCTGGCCTACTCTCACCTGTACAAGACGGCATTGCGATGGCGTCGCGTCAAGACCTGGGGAAACGTCCTTCTGGCCCTGACCGCGCCCCTGTTCGCAGTCTTTCTCCCCGGAAGCGTGGGCACCCGCGGAGCGGTCGCTGCCGTTTGGCTGGTTCTGGGCAGGAGCGTGCTCTCGGAGCTCGAGCAAAGTGCCACTCAACGCGCGCTGGACATCCAGGAGTTGTACGACACCGGGCTCTTTCACCTGCCGTGGAACCAAGCAGTCGCGGGGCGCCCACCAGTACCGGACGACGTCTCTTCAGCCGCCCGACACATACACGACCGCGAGCCCTACTTCGACTGGTACAGCGTCGACCTAGGCGACACCCCCTGGCCGGGCGATGTCCTCCTGTGCCAGCGCCAGAGCGCCGTCTGGAGCCGCCGAGACCACCATGCTTACGGCACGTTTCTTGCGATCATCGGCAGCGTGTGGGCCCTCTCGATCGTGATCTTTGCCCTCGCACGTGACATGGCGCTGCTCACCTTTCTCGTAGCGTTGTTCCTACCCAGCACCCCTGCACTTCTCGACACCATCGAACTCGCGCAAAACCATTGGCAGCAGTCCACTAAGCGCCGACAAGTCGAAGACGACATCCACGATGTGTGGGACGAGTACCAGGACAGGCCCGGAGATGTTCCCATCCAGGAATGTCGGCGTCTCCAGGACGCCACGTATCTCTTGCGCCGCGACGGTCCCCCCGTACCCAACTGGTTCTATAGCCGGCGCCGACGGGAGACCGCCGCCGTCACGCACGACGGCACTACCACGCTGCGGTCCGCCTCCGACCCCACCTGAACCCAGTGAGGCCCGGCGCCTCCTCACACCACTAAGACGTTGTCCTATGTGGTGAGTCGGAGTAGTCGCTTGTGGCAGCGCAGGGCGGCTGCGAGGCCGAGAAAGGCCAGGTAGTTGGCGGGTTGGCGTTCGTAGCGGGGACTGAAACGGTGGTAGGCGGTCAGCCAGGACTAGGTCCGCTCGATCACCCACCTACGACGTCCCAAGCGTTCGCTGGATTCAGTGATCAGGTGGCGCGTGGAGCGCCAGGTCTTGACGCTGGAGGCCGCGTACGCGGCCCGCTCCTTCTTCTTCCACGGCTCGACGTCCGTGCAATGGAAGCGGTCGGTCCGCCGCCCGCCTTCAGGCGGTGCGGCTCGTAGGAGCCAACCAGGACGCCCATCTCACGCAACCAGTCCAGACTCTGCCGGTACGCGGGCTGGGCGGCGTTGGCGGACGGCGGGACGACGGCTGTCGTAGCGGGCAGAGGAATGGCAAGTGTCCTGGGCCGCCCAGCCCTCGGTGTTACGCGGCTTCGGCTCCATGTGGGGCGCCGGGTGTGCCCGCCCCTGCTACGGACAACCGAGCAGCCCATGTCGTGACTTGGGCCAGATGTTCAGTCTCCAGCCCGACGTGATGGTCTGGCTGGATGAGCAGGGTCGCCGAGCCGCGGGCGGTGCGCTCTGTGGCCCAGTCGTGGTCGAGGACGGTGAAGTCATCGTCGATCCATTACAGCGGGTGCGTCGCCCAGCCAGGTGTCGACGTAGTCGCGTTTCCAGAGGTAGCCGTTGGGGTGGCTGGTGGTGATCTCCGGACGAGGGAGATCAACGTACGGCAAGGGCGGCAGGCCGAGGAGCGGGCCGATCAAGGTGGCGGCGTCGCGGCGCCAGCTGGTGCACCAGGTCGGGCTCACCAGGCCGGTTCGGAACACGTCCATGAGCAGGGGGCCGTGGTCTGGGTTGAGCCAGATGGCGACGGGGTCGTCGGCGCTTCGGCCGGTGGGGACGACGTCGTGCCGGATGTGAGTGGCTGGCGTGGTCCCGTCGTCGTCCGGGAACGGTATGAGGACGCCGTCGATGTCGAGGAGCAGGTAGGGCTGGCGCATCGGTTCCTCCAGAGGGCTGGAGCAGGTCAGAGCTTGCGGGCGGTGATCAGCAAGGTGGTGGGCCAGCGACCGTGGCGGGCGTCGTGGAACTCCTGGGCCGAGGTGAGCCAGAGGCCCGAGCGGTCGAGGTGCCTCTCCCAGCGGCTGCTGTCGAAGTCCCAGCGGACTATGGGCAGTCGGGTGCGGTCGGGGAGGGTGACGAAGTCACGTCGCGGGCGGTCATCGGCACAAGGGGGTCTGCCGCCGCGCTGTGGGTGAGGCACGGAGAAGGCGAAGGTGCGGCCGGGTTTGAGGCGCTGGGCGATAGCAGGGAGCAGGACCTGCGGAGCGACGAGACCGATGGCGCCGAAGACGGAGTAGATCGCGTCGAAGTGCTCGTTGGTGGCCTGCAGGTAGTGCAGTGCGTGGCCAGCGACGAAGTCGAGGTTGCGCAGGCGTCCGTAGTGCGAGCGGGCCCTGCGGACCTGGAGGCCGACTAGGTCGACGCCAGTGACCTGGGCAGCGTGTCGGGTGGCCAGGTGGGCGGCGTTGTGGCCGGGGCCGCAGCCGAGTTCCAGCACTCGCCTGCGGTGCGGGCCCAGGTGGAGGATCTCGGAGCCGGGGCCGCTGCCTCGTCGTGTGGTCCACTCCATCCGCGCGGGCACGTTCAGCGGTTCGGCGGGCCCGGCCACAGTCCGCTGGAGAGCATGTGCGTACCAGGGGGAAGCCTGGGCGAGCATCTACACCTCCAGGAGTCGGAGGGCGTCTGTGAGGTGGCGGCGCACGACCTTGGTGTACGCGGGGTCGGTGGCCGGGTCGTTGATCCACCGGATGGACTGCTCCATGAACCACTCCACCGCCCACATGCGGTGCCAGCCCAGCGCCCACTTCTCCGCGGCGAGACCGCCGCGCTCGGCGAGGGCATCGGGGGTGCCGCCTTCGGCGACATAGGTCTCCAGGAAGGCGCGTAGGCATACGGGGTCGGGCTCCTCCAGGGTGCCGTGCCAGCTGGCGAGGTCGAGCAGGCCAGGGCCGGTGAAGGCACGGGCGAAGTCCAGGAGGCGCCAGCCGCGGTTGCCGATGTGAAGGCTGGTGGGGTGGAACTCGGAGTGCACCCAGCCGAACGGCGCCACCGTCGCTCCAGCCGAGCGTGCCTCGGCGGCCTGGGTGAGTCGGTCGAGCGCCGCCTCGATGTCGTCTGTGTCCTGCCACCGTTCGGCCTTGCGGAGCTGGTCGAGGTGGTCCAGCGCGCGGCCGGGCAGGGAACGCAGGGCCTCTTGGTCGAGAACGGGAAGCGCCGCCGCCTTGCGGGTCCGGTGCAGCACCACGGCTGCGGCAGCGCCATCGAGGTCATCGGCGTCCCGGATAGGGCTGCCGAGATCCTCCAGCAGCATCCCGAGCCATCCATCGAGCACCGCGGAGGCGTGGACCTTCGGGACCGGGACACCAAGGGTGTGGGCCAGGCGTAGAGCTTGGTCCTCGCTGTCGAAGGGCTTCTTGGCATACTTGAAGATGGCGGTGGCGCCGTCGGGGAAGGTCAGGCGTTCGACGCCGGACATGGACCAGACGCGCACCTCTTCGCGCGCTACAGCAGAGGTATGGCCGGCAGCGGTCAGTACGTTGTCCAAGAGTTCGGCGTTGAGGTTTCGCGTCCATGGGGGACTCCTGTGATTGAAGGCGTCCGGGGCGGACGAGCATGCCTGCCCGCCCCGGAGCCAGGCGTACGGGCTATGCGGCGGGGGCAACCCGGTGGGCGTAGACCTGCTCGATCCATCCGGCCTTGAACTCGGCGAGGTCGTCACGGAAGGTGGCCATCGAGGCACCGTAGGGCGCGACCACGCCACCGGATTGGTCCGGCACGGACTGGCAGCCGTGCACGAGCCGCCCGCCGAGCGCGGCGTGGGCCTTGATGGACTCGATGCGACGGTGCTCGTTGAACCAGCCGCCGTGGTAGACCTCGTCCAGCAGACCGCCCATCTCCTCGTTCAGGTCGAAGACGACGGAGGTGGCGGCGGGGAAGAACCAGCACGGGCCGACGTTGGAGATGTGTCCATCCAGCTCGACCTTGTTCAGCGCCATCAGCGTGGCCGCCTCGCGCAGCATCCGCAGGTGATCGGCGGTGACCTGCGGCAGGCCGAGGCCGGCGGAGGTGCTCCTCGCGGAACAGGTACGCGTACACCTCGTACGCGATGGCCAGCACCCGAGCCGCGTCCGACGTGGACTCGCCGTGCCGCTTGATGAAGTCGAGCGCGAGCTGCTCGACCGCGCTCTCGGTCGTCTCGTCCACGCCCAGGAGCTGGGACTTGACCAGGTCCCAGTCGGCGACGAGCCAGGTGTGGGACTCGAAGCGGAAGAAGTACTCGGCCGGGTCGATGGTGATGCGTCGCCCGTCGACCTGGATGCCGGGCAGGCGGCTCCAGCGCGTGTCGAATGCCTCGGGCAGCTCGACCGTGATGGCCGTGGTGTCGATGATGGTCACCGTGTCTCCGTCTCTGATGGGCCGGGAGCGGGCATAGGAATGCCCGAACCCCCAGCAGGCGTACGGAACTTCGGGGAGCCGTCCGGACCAAGGGGGAGCCTGTATCACGGTCGGAACCTGGAACCGTGCCGGGCGGCTGCGATTAAGTGAACCGGTCGTCACGCACCGTGGGTACGGTGAGGGGCAGGCGAAGCGGTATACGCGGTTTACAGCTCCGGATCGGAGGCGGTCGTGGCAGCGCAGAGAGCACCCAACTCCCGTCTGCGTGAGGTCATCGACGCGATCGGCTGCACGTACGCGGCCCTGGCGAAGGATGTACGGCGCATCGCCGCCGAGAACGGCGAGATCACCCAGACCAACAAGTCGGCCATCTCGCACTGGGTGAACGGCACCCGCCAGCCCACAGGCCGGGCCAGCCAGTACCTCGCCGAAGCGCTGACGCGCCGGGCAGGCCGCATCGTCACCCTGGCTGAGATCGGCTTGGGCACGCCTGACAGCAACGAGCAGGACGAAGAAGCCGACCCGGTCTTGGCGGTGACCAAACTGGGACGCGCCGACGTCGAGCGTCACCACTTCCTCGCGGTCGCCACCTTCACCACCGCCGGCGTCGCCATGCCGCTCGCCTACGACCACGAGGCCACCGCCCGCATGCTCCGCGCCCGCACCGGCACTGCGCTGGTCGGCGCGGAGGACGTGGACGTCGTACGCCAGATCACCGCCGCCTTCAGCGCGGCCGACGAACGCCTCGGCGGTGGCCACGGCCTGACCACCGTCACCGCCTACCTCGCCGATACTGCCGCCCCCATGCTCCGCGGCCGCTTCACCGCCGAGCCCTTACGTCGGGCCGCCTTCGGCGCGGTCGCCGAACTCACCTACCTGGCAGGCTGGAAGCACCACGACCTCGGCCAGGAAGGCGCGGCCCAGCGTTACTACCGAGTCGGCTACCAGCTCGCCTGCGAGGCCGACCCGCACGGCCACGCCGCCTGGATGATGCGCGCCCTCGCCCACCAGGCCCTCAGCCTCAAACAACCCCACCACTGCATCGACCTCGCCGAAGCCGCCCTCACCCAAGGCATCGGCCACATCGACGGCCAGACCGAGGCCCTGCTCCACATCACCCACGCCCGCGCCTACGCCGCCACCGACGAGAAGCCCGCCGCCGCCCGTGCGCTGCTCGCTGCCGAAGACGCCCTGTTGCGCGACGACGGCCCCCAGCCCAGCTACTCCCGCGTCAGCGGCCCGGCCGCCGGCATCGTGGCGAGCCACACCGCCCGCACCCTCACCGACCTCGCCGACCACGTCGGCACCGAGCAACAGCACCGCGACGCCCTGATCCGCTGGGACCCCGTGAAGTACAAGCGCGTCCACGCCCTGACCTACGCCGACCTTGGCGACAGCCTCGCGGCCCAGGCTCGCGCCGACGAGGCCGTCGCCGCCTGGTCGCAAGCTCTCACTCTCATGGAGGGCATGACCTCCGACCGCACTCGCAAAGCGATCATGTCGCTGCGATCCACTCTCGCGATCTACCAGCGGCGCAAAGTGCCCGGAGCTGCCGATCTCGCGCGCCGCGCCCGCGAAGCACTCGCCTAAGCTGCCCACCAACCGGCCGACGAAGGGACGCACCGTGGCTCAACCGACCACCGACGACCAGCCCAAAGCCCTGAAGCCCGCCCTCGAATCCATGACCTTGCTGGTCGCCGCTGTCATCGTCCACGACCAGGCCACCAACCGCGTCGCACTCCTCCAGCGCAGCGAGAACGCCAAGTTCGCCCAGGGCCTGTGGGACCTCCCTGTCGGCAAGAGCGAACCCGGCGAGCCCATCACCGAAACCGCGGTGCGCGAGCTCTACGAGGAGACCGGCCTCACCGTGAAGCCGGAGTCCCTCAAGGTCGCCCACATCATCCACGGTGCCTGGGGCGTCGAAGCTCCCAACGGATTCCTCACCGTCGTCTTCGCAGCCCACGAGTGGACTGGCGAGCCCGAGAACCGTGAGCCACGCAAGCACGCTCAGGTCCGCTGGGTCGACGCAGACGCGGTCCCCGAGGATTTCGTGGACACCACCGCCAGTGCCCTCCACCGCTATCTCGACGGCGGCCCGGAAGTCTCCCTGAACGGCTGGGGTCAGTAGCGGCCCTAGGACAGCTGGCTCTTGCCTGACGGTTGCTGCTAGCAGTGGCCTGCCAGCTGCTGAGCCTGGAACGCCAATACAGCAGGTGAGACGGGCCACTAATCGCCTCAACAGGGATTCCGCAAGAAGATGGAACGGCTCACACTGCCTGTGGGCAGTCAGCATTTTCATGGGAGCGCTACGGAAGTGACGACCAAGGGCGCTGTGGGTGGAGCTGCTGGCGAGGTGGGCAGTGCTAACCGGGCAGGAGCCGCTGCGTTCGTCGGTTCAAGCCCGCCCGCCCGGCACCCCGGACCCAGGTCGGTGCCCCGATCCACCGGCTGAGCCAGCTCTTCTCTCCATTACGCGGCTGAGCAGCTGAGCTGAAAGGCACTCTCACGGCCTCAGCGGACGGCGGTCGAAGAAGCACCACGAGTAAGCCCGGGCAGCAGGGTGACCGGCACCGTCGCAAAACGGTTGTCCAACATGTGGAGCAGCGAAGCGGCCGCCCGGACATTCCGGTGCCGCGGGACGAGAACGCCCGGAGGGTGATGCGGGCACAGCGCGGTCGCGACACCGCGCCGGAACTCGCCCTGCGACGAGCCCTACACGCGCTGGGATTTCGCTACCGCGTGAACCTGCCCGTCCCTGAAATGCGCCGTCGCCGTGCAGACCTCACGTTCGTGCGGTGGCGGACGGCGGTATTCGTGCAGGGGTGCTTCTGGCACGCGTGCCCTCGCCACCTGCACGCGCCGACGCACAACGCGGAGTGGTGGCAGCAGAAATTGCAGGGCAACGCCCGGCGGGACGAAGAGACCGACGCCCACCTCGTCCGCCTGGGCTGGCTGCCCCTGCGCATTTGGGAGCACGAGGCCGTCGATACCGCCGTCGACAGGGTGGTGGAAGCACTCGCCCACCGGGGTCATCCCCGAGCACAGCGGATGAGGTGCGTGACCACGACAAGAGTCGACTCGTCCGCCCTGTGATTCCGCTCTTCACCGCCCAGGAGCTCCGAGCCAAGGAGAGCTGGAGGAAGTGCTGCGAGCTGTGCGAGCCTGATCCCTCTGTAGGCCCCGGCCCCTCTGCCTCTCAGCACGCCCTGTTCCCGCAGGACAGCCGCGATTGTCAGACCCTCCCCGTAGCGTTATGAGTCCTACTCCTGGCGACTGCGGGGAGCACCCATGGACGACGACCTTCAGATCGACAGCGACGAAGACCTCTTCCGTAACCCCGTCTACTACGAACCGGTTGGCCGCAACCTCGACCTGGACCGCCCCGACCTCGGCGTCCCGCAAGGCCAAGAGCTCCTGAACGTGCTCGTGAGCATGCGAGGACGTGTCCCCGTCGAAAAGCGCGGGCTCATCTGCCCCGACTGCCGGGACCTCCGTGGTCGGCGGGTTTCCATGTACCTCGTCCAGCGTGACGGCGTATGGCTTGCCTCCCACTACCGGAAACCCGGGGAGAAGCCCATCAGCCACGAGTCCGACGAGCACCTCGCCCGCAAGGAACGTGTCGCGAAGGACTCTGAAGATCACGGCTTCCACGCCGACATCGAGTCTCAGACCGCCGACGGGCATGCGCGCCTCGATGTACGCATCGACGGCGCCAACGGCATCGTCCTGGGCTACGAGCCACAGCTGAGCGCCCAGACAGCCCGCGGAATGCGTGCACGGGAGGGGTTCCGGCGCCGCGGCGGCATTCAATCGGTTTGGGACTTCGCGGACCCCGACCACGCCGGCATCGGCACCGTCCCTTATGTCCGCACACCCAACCTGCCGGCCTCCGTCATCCGCGTGCAGAGGAACCCCATCGCGGTCCAGGACGGCAATTTCGTCTTGGAGGAGGGCCAGTGCAGCCAAAACGGCACAATGACCCGGTGTCCGGAGAAGCCCTACGATCCTGAGAACCCCACCGACGCCGGGTACTGCGGGGGCTGGCACCGCGTCCTCGTGCCCGCCCATCAGTCGAGCACCTTCACAGGAGAGGGCGGTCTGACCCTCACCCGGTTCATCGTGGAAGCTGCGGCCGGTGAGCGGGTCCCGTTCCAGCGGGGCGGCCACCACGGTTGGCTCCCCGCACAGCAGTGGCAGCAGTACCTCGAGGCGAACGGGCCCGCCTTGGACGACAAGACGCGCCAGCCATCCGTACGACAGGGGGACCGGCGCGACAGGTGCACCGAGGACCGTCCGGCTTCAGAGGTGCGGGCTGAACCGAAGCCGAGGCGTGGCAGCCGCGCGATCGTCCTTGAGTCCCGCCCCCGGGAGATCGAGGCCACCAGGATTCCGGTCGACGCGGCGGGTCAACCGATCCCGCTCTGCCGATTCGGCTGCGGTCAGCCAGCAAGCCTTCCAGGACCCGAAGGGCTGCCCGAGCACTTCTCGTGCCGCAGGAAGCACGAGGCGTGATTGTCGGCCATCGCTGACCGCCCCCGACCGTCGCTCTGGGGCGGTCGCAACTACGTTGTCAGCACCGGATGGCAGGCTGATCGCTACCCGCCGCGAACCACCCTCAGGAGAGCAGCATGAACACCGCTGGCCTTGGCCCGCTGGCCGTCACGCGTCACAGCGGCAATGAGCCGATCTGGGCCAGCGGGGAAACGGTGGGCAGACTCGGCGATTTCTGGAGCTGGGCGTGTTCCGACCTGGCCAACAACACCTTGCGCGGCATCTTGGCCGAGTACCTCGTTGCCACAGCGCTCGGCGCCGCCGCCGGCACCCGAAGGGAATGGGACACCGTCGACATCCGTACACCCGAGAAGTGGCGTGTGGAGGTGAAGTCGTCGGCGTACCTGCAGTCGTGGGCACAAAGCCAGTTGTCGGAGATCTCGTTCTCCATCGCGCCGGCCTCCGGCTGGGACGCCCAGACCGGCTCCACCTCGCCCGAAATACAGCGACGCTCCGACATGTACGTCTTCTGCCTGCTGCACCACCAAGACAAGCAGACCCTCGACCCCCTGGCTCTCGACCAATGGACCTTCTACGTCCTGCCCACCGCAGTCCTGAACGATCGGTGCCCGAGCCAGAAAACGATCAGACTGTCCAGCCTGGAGCGCCTCAGCCCGGCTGAAGACCGACTTCACCGGCCTGCCGAAGGCGGCCGCTGCGTGTGCCGAAGGTACGCGACAGCCGCCGGACTATAGGGATCAGCACCCACTGTGAGTTTTGCCCCCTCCGCTCATGTCCGCGGAGCCCCTCAAATCGGCGCTCTACCGCTCCCCCGCCGACCTTCGCTGGGGGAGAATCTGGGGAGGACGAAGCCCCGTTGGGGAGCGCCAGGGGAGAATCGACCGCGCAAACGGACAGCACAGCGAAAGAGCCGGAAACACCCATCACCCCAGGCCAGAGCGGGGTTTCGGTCAATCTCCGCAGGTCAGCGCCCTGAGGACGACGTCTTCAAGAAGATCTCCTCTTGGGCGGCCATTCTCTTTGCACCCACTCTGGTGGGAACCATCTACGGCATGAACTTCGAGACGATGCCCGAGCTGAAGTGGGCGGCCGGGTATCCGTTCGCGATCCTGCTGATGGCCGTGGTGTGCGTGAGCCTGTACTTCATCTTCAAGAAGGCGGGACTGGCTGTAGCGGGGATGCCGGAAGGCTAGATCGGCTTCATGTACGCGAGTGTCCGCATGGGCTCCGTGGAGCCTTCTGGGGAGGATCTGGGGAGAACAGACGGCACTGAGGAGCCTGCCCTCACGCGCCCCTGACTCGCTATCCGCGTTTCTCGCACGCTGACTCCCGCCGCGCTATTGGTGCAATCCGTCACAGAGAGTGTTGACGGCTCTTACGGGTGCCCCTGGACGTGGCGACCAGTTCTTCCACCTGGTGACAGCTCCTCGTTCAGCCCATCCAGGGAAGAAGGAGCGTCAGGGAGCCGGCGAAGGTCGATGCTCCGGTCTTGAAGGCCGCCGTGGGACGCCCTCCCTCAACGGCGGTCACGACGCTGCCGACCAGCGCGGCGACAAGCGCCGCGAGGACCGCGATGATCACGTACATCAGCCTCAGCTGCCCGAGTTCCCTTCCGGAGCTCGGGAATCTCCGAGTGGATGAGTGAGCCGGTGATCTCCGGCTTCAGGAAGGACGGTAGAAGACGTAGGTCTCGCAACACTGGGTGCACGCTGGTTGGGAGTTTTCAGGATGGCGCCCGGAGTTCATGCCCTTACGTCGAGTGGACGTCGTTTGGGATTTGAGACAGCGAGTCGATGAGGGGTATGCCTGAGCCTTCAACTCACGACCCGATTGGGTGGGCGAAAAGGCCTTGACCCGGATCAGTGGACGCTCTGCGCAGGGACCGCGTCCAGGACACCTGGACGATGCTCGTCCCATGACCATCAAGGCGGCCTGGCGCGAGCCGGATCTCGCTCGCCGCCTACGCCGCGTCAGCCTCCGACGCATCCGCGATCAGAAGCAGCCGGGCCAATTCTTCCCGCCCGCGCCTGATCAAATCGAACGCCAGCACCGGATCCGTGTCTGGCGGCAGCGGGGTATCGGTGAAGACATCCGTAAGGGTGTAGCGGCCGAGCAGCCACCGCTGCAGTGCCCGCCAGTCGGCACCCCGGTTCAAGCGGCAAGCCATCCGCCCACGGCAATGCCTCGTACCCGGTGCCGTCGATGCCGTTGGCGTGGAGTAGCCCGGAGCGGCGCACGAGACACGGGAAGCAGACGCCGCAGTTGGCGACGGGAGGGCCGCCGCTTCGACGGGTAGGTGGCTTGCCGCAGCTCAGGGTGGACTCCAGGTCGGATGGAGTGAGGCCCGCATCACGTCCGGTCTTGCATACCTCGCCTTTCGTCAGCCGCGCCAAGGGGTTGACCACCTGGACCATGTTCTCCGTGTCGCTCACGGCAGTTACCAAGGCGTTCAGACTGCTCAGCGTCCGCGGGTGCACGGAACGCGTGGAGCAAGCGGCCGAACGCGCCGGCGTCAGAGGCGGATTGAGGGCGAGCTGGCCATTCTCGGGGATGTGGACGGCGCCCACCCCGTGCGCGGTGGCAGCGCGGATCGCGCCCGCCGCGTACAGCAGGCCACGCGTGCGGGAGGAGGTCTCCAGCCGTAACCCCGAGCCATCGCCCGCCGGGGTCTGGCTCATCGGTAACAGCAGCACCGGCCGTGCTCCGTCCAGTCGCTCAACGGCCTCGTACACCCGTTGCTGGAGACGCAGCAGGCCGATCTCACGGAACATCACGAGCAGCAGCGGTCGGGAGTCGTCGGCCCGCGAACGGGTGGCGGCCCAGCTGAGGGAATCCAGCCCACCGGAGAACAGCGCGACTTCCGAGGCACGCGGGTCGCCGGGAATGGCCATCGCCTCCTCGACGTAGTGACCGGTGAGAGGTCGGAAGTCCACGCTCCAAAGGTCCCCAGTGAGGATTTGGAGGAGCGCGGCAACGTGGGTACGAACCGCTGCGCTTTCCCACCGCTCGTGTTCCGTGACGGGCACGGCGAGGCTGATGCGGCGGGTCCACCGGTCCCGTACTCCGGTCCGGCGTACGTACTTGTCGGCGATGAAGGCAGCCCTGGCGACCCGGAACAGATCCTCGGCCCAGTCGGGCACAGGACCGGGCAGGATGGTGTCGGCCGGTGATGCGGCGCTCCTTTTCCTGGAAGCATTCCTCGCCGATCTCCACCCAGCGGTCACCGTGAGGTCGATCGCCGCGAGGGCCGCGCCACCACAGGAAGTCGTCAGAATCGGTCACGCTGCGGCTCCCTCTTCTCCAGTGATCTCCTCGGTGATCAGGCCGAGCACCTTTCCGACCGCCCGCGGTACCAACAACTCGGCGATCTTGGGCAGTGCGGCCGACGGATCCCGCACAGCGTCCACCACCGAGTGCCCGGTATCCACAGCCTGCGCAAGGTCCGTCGCTTCGGCGGACTCCTCACATGGATTCGGCACCAGGTCCACCACCTTCTCCGCGACCCAGTCGGCGATCCTGCCTTCCGGATCAGTCGCGATGAGCACCGGGACCGCCAGCTTGACGTGCTCGGCGACAACGGACCTGAGGAACTCCCCCACCATGTCGGCGAAGAACGCCTGGTAGAGGTCGCACAGGATGTCCCAAGTGAAGCCATCGTCGGCGGCACCTCCGCCCATGGCGTCGTCCAGCTCGGGATGTCTGCTCCGGACATCGCGGACCGCCGCGGCCATCCCCCTGCGCACCGCGGCGTCGGCGAGTGTGCCGCCGTCCCCTCCGACCTCCGACACGAGACGCGCGACGAGCGCGTCCTCCGACAACGCGCCCTCTGTAGCCAGCGATCCCAGAGCCCTGGCGAGCCGTTCACCGGCCGCACAGGCCGTGTCGTACAACCCGAAGGCCGATCGATCGGCACGGAGCGTCTCGTGCAGGGCGCTCAGGTGGTCCGCCGCGATCTCCTCCAGCCGCTGATCCGCGTTGCGCGAGTCATCCCGCCAGCGCGCCAGCCGCCTCCCAGCGGAGCTCCACCGATCGCCGTTCGGTCCCTTCCATCGCGTGGATGTCCCCACATCGCCCCCAACGATGGTGCCCCGGCCTGCGCTTCGTCCATGGCATCAGACCGGACGACCCCCAGGTAGGGCGGGACTCGGCCAAGGGGCCCACGGACCGGCCAGGTGCTGAAACAGCCAGGGGCATCACTTCCCGTGACACCTACACCTAGAAGCGTGACCAGCCGTAGCGCTGAGTCACAGACGCCACGCACGTGCCCATTCAGGGCAGGTCGCGAGTTGGCAAGAATGACCCTTGCGTCGATGTCCTGATGTTCATGCCCTCTGCGTAGAGGCTCACTGACGGTGTATCACGTCAGCGACCTCTGACTACCCGCACCAGACGACACCAGTCGCCTGAAGGCCGCTCGCGATCCGCATCCGGTCACAAGCCGTCATCCGGCAGCGGCACGCCGACTGCCGGGGTGATCGGTGGAGCATCAGCGGTTCCAGGGTGACGCCTTGCTGTTTCTGTTGCCCGCCACCGCCGATAGGGCCGAAACAGAGGCAGAAGCTCGCCAAGCTGTTCGCTCCTGGCCCTCATAGAACTCACCGATCTGGTCCGGCGGGATGCCATCTCTTACGAGGGCAGCGACATCTGACGCCCGCGGGGAAAGTGCTCCCACTCGCCGAGATCTTCCCGGAGCGTGTTCAGCGCACGGCGGATCTTCTGCAACGAGTCCTCTTCGCGCAGCTGCACACAGATGCGGAGTTCGACAACGTCGCGGAACGAGTGGAGAATCGGCCTCTCGCTGGAGATCTCGGGCACGAGCAAGGCGCCCTTGGGCCCGGCGCCAGGGGGGCAGCTGGCGCAGCGTCGCGCCGGAAAGGGCCGCGGCGAGTTTGGGTGCATACGACACCGCGCGCGCCTCCTTCCGCCCCTGACGAGACGGGCCTGAACGTACCCCATTCCCCTGGAAGCCACTCGGAGCAAAAGCCGAGGGACCCATTCAAGCGGCCTGGCACACGTCCATGGCAATTTCGGCCACTCACCGACGGCGCCCGGCTGTGCCACGTAACCTCACGGACATGGGGGCATCAGCATCCGGTGCAGGTCAGGACGCCGACGAGGAGGCGCGGCGACGGCTGGACGCGTACACGTACCTCAGTGCGCCCGAGCGGCTGGAGCACCTCGCGATCATGCGGGTCTTCTGCGGAACGCTGCTGGCGGATCTTGCCGTCCCGGACATCATGACGAAGCTGCGTCAGAGCGGTGGTGCCGCCGCGGGGCTCGACGCCGACACTCTCACGGTCCGGCTGGAGCAGCTGGTGAACTGGGGAAACCTGCTGCGCAGCAGTCACACGGTGAAGGCGTCCAGCATCAGCGAGTACCAGCGCTCCCGCTCGCGCTACCAGCTGTCGAAGCTGGGCGAACGCATCCAGCGGCACGCCGACGGGGTCCTGGCCGAGGCCGACGCCGCCCGTGAGGTGAGCAACGAACTGCTGGCCCTGGTCGAGCGCGGGCTGCGGGAGTTGGCCGGCCTCGTGACCGCGCCGGGCAGCATCGAGCCGCAGGACGGACTGGAGCGGGTCAGCACGCTGTTCGTGCAGTTCGCCGAGTTCGCAGACTCCATACGCGACTTCTACGCCTACCTCGGCCAGGTGCTGTCCCGCTACGACCTGGACAGCACCGAGTACCAGGGCTTCAAGGAGCTGCTCCTGGACTACGTCGAGGCGATCACCGAGGACGTGGCGTTCCGCGCGCCCCGGATCTCTGAGGCGCTGGACACCCTGTGGCCGTACATTCCGGCCCTGTTGGTCCGACTGGACGCCCACGCCCAAGGGCTCACCGGGCTGTCCGTACAGAGCGAGAGCCGCATGGAAATACGTGTCCAGCGCAGCCGGGGCCGCGAACTCGCGGACTGGGAGGGTCTGCGCGGCTGGTTCAGGGACATCGACGGTCAGGGCAGCCAGGTCGACCAGCTGCGGGACGCCACCCTGCGGGCGTTGCAGTCGCTGCTCGCCAACGCCAAGCGGATGCTGCGGTCGGCCACCGGGGAAATGTCCCGGCGTAAGGACCTGCTACGGCTGGCCGTCTGGTTCGAGGAAGCGGCGCCGCAGGACGCGCACGACATCGCCGTCGCCGCGTTCGGTCTGTACGGCGCCCCGGCCATCTGGGCATACCCCCCGCCACCGACGAGGTGGTGCCCGCCTACACGAGCTGGTGGACCGGCCCGGTGGTCGAGGTGCCGGTGGCCCTGCGGGAGAGGGGCAGCCGTGCCCAGCGGGGCCGGTCCTCCGCGGTGGAGGACCACTCCGCGCAGAAGGAGCGGCTGCGGAAGGACGCCCGGCAGCGAGCGGCGGCCAGGGCAGCGGCGGCGGACGAACTGCGCAGCGCGTCGGGCCGGTTCGCCGACGTACGACTCACCTCGGCGGCACTCGGGCTGCTCCTGGAGCTGCTGGCCACGGCGCTCGGCAACGCTCAGCTCAGGAGACTCGCCGATACGGACGAGGAGGGGACTGCGGGCTTCGGCCTCGACTCGGCGCGCAGCGAGGACGCCGAACTGGGCATCCGGCTCACCGTGCTCCGGACTGCGGGCGCGCGGACGGTGCTGTACTCGGCCGATGGTGACCTGCTGCTGGACGACCTGGAGTTGGACATCAGCCGTATCGCATCACCGGTCGGCGGTGCAGCCGCTGTCGACGGCGAGACTGGGGTGAGCGTGTCATGACCCTTCCCTCGACTCACGACGTGGCCTTGGCCGCCGAACGCCGTACCGCCGCCCGGCTGCTGCTCGCGCACCCCCTGGTCGCGTCCGACGGCCCTCACGCCGACCTCTTTCCGCTGATCCGCAGGCACGCCGACTGGCTGGGCAAACGGTTCCAGCAGGTGCTCGGTTATCGCCTGCTAGTCGACAGCTCCTTCGCCCGGCTGTTCAAGGCGGGACTGGGGGCGGGATCGGGACACCGGCTGGAGCGCTCCACTGGCACCCCCTTCACCCCACACACGTACGCCTGCCTCGCGCTGGCCCTGTCCGTGCTGGTGACCGCACCCGAGCAGATGCTGCTGTCACGCCTGGTCGCCGACATCAGGGCCGCCGCGGCCGACGCCGGGATCGAGCTGGAGGAGACGGGCCGGGCGGCCGGCAAGCGGACCCTGGTCGCGGCGCTTCGTCAGCTCGTCGGGTGGGGTGTCCTCATCGAGACCGAGGGCCAGGTGGCCGCGTTCGCGCAGGAGGCGGGCGGGGAGGCCCTGATCACGGTGGACCGGGAACTGGCACGTGTGGTCGTAGCCGGCCCGCTCGCGCAGGCCAGGGGCGGCGCCGATCTGGTCCGGCGGGCAGCGGACCCGGGGTTCAGCGGGCCGCGCACCTATGTGCGCCGGATGCTTGTCGAGACACCCGTCGTCCACCTCGACGAGCTGACCGACGCCGAGCGCGACTGGCTGCGCACCCGGCAGCGCCGGGAGGCTCAGGCTTTCTCCGAACTCCTGGGTCTGGAGATGGAGATCCGTGCCGAGGGCGTGGCGCTGGTGGACCCCGAGGAGGAGCTGACGGATCTGCACCTGCCGGGCACCGGCACCGTCGCACAGGCCGCGCTGCTGATGGTGGAACGGCTCGTGGAGCGGCTTCGGCCGCAAGAACCGGGGCATCCGGCGACCGGCGGGACGCTCGTCATCGGGGTGGCCGTCCCGGACGGCCTGGTGGACGAGGTGCTCGCCGGCCTCATCGCCGAATACGGGCAGCGCAGCAACTGGCAGCGCGGCTACCTGGAGGACCTCCCCGCCCTGCGGGAGGCCGTACTGGACCTCCTGGTCCGCATGCGGCTGATGGCTCGCGCCGGGCGGCTGCGGGCCGAGGGTGAAGGGCTGCCGGAGGGGTACGTCGAGGAGACGCCGGAAGGACGCACGGTGACCGATGTCCATGGCGCACGGCCCGGCGGCGACGGCTGGGTGCTGCTGGCGGCTGCGGCGCGCTACGCCACTCTCGTGACCGTGCGCACGGCCGACAAGGCTGGCCAAGGAACCGATGTGCAAGAGGAGTTGCCGCTGTGACCACCGACGCGCGTGGCCTCGTTCCGCTGCCGCGTTCCGGCGCTGCGACAACCACGGGCCCCGCAACGACCATCGGCACCCGCTTCCGGCTGTACCGGGCGGGCATCCAGAACGTCTGGCAGTACGACGCTCAGGAGTTCTCCTTCGGCGATGGACGGCTGCTCCTGCGCGGCAAGAACGGCGCGGGCAAATCCAAGGCTCTGGAGATGCTGCTGCCGTATCTCCTGGACGGCGACTCCCGGGCGCTGGACGCGACCGGCACCGGCCGCACCACGCTCGCCTGGCTGATGCTGGACGGGTTCGAGCAGACCAACCGTCTCGGATACCTGTGGGTGGAGTTCCAGGGCGCGTCCGAAGACGGCGGCCTCCGTTACCTGACGCTCGGTGTCGCACTCCGCGCCTCGAAGTCGACGCAGAAGGCCCTGCCGACGTTCTTCGTCACTTCGCTGCGGATCGGCGAGGATCTGCACCTGGTCGAGGGCGGAAAGCCACTGCCGGCCGACCGGCTCAAGGAGATCGTCGGCTCCGACAACACGACCGAGCGTGCTGTCGTGCACCGCTCCCGGGTGGCCCGGGATCTGTTCGGCATCACCGACGCGACGCGCTACCGCAACCTCACCCAGCTCCTCCACCGGCTGCGGCGCCCCACGGTCGGGGACCGCATCGAGCACGGAGGCCTGGCCTCCCTGCTGAGCGAGACCCTGCCGGGGCTCGACGAGGATGTGGTCGAGAAGGTGGCGCGCAATCTGCACGACCTCGACGCTGTACGGGACGAACTCGGCCGCCTGGAACGCACCGACGCGGCACTGCGCACGTTCCTCACCAGTTACCGCGGGTACCTGGCCGGAGTCCTGCGCACCTCCGCCCAGCGAGTCAGCCACGAGCTCGGCGTCCTCGCGCAGCGGCGCCGGGCGGCCGGAGACGCCGCACAGCGGACGAGCGACCTACGGACGCAGGAGGAGGAGTCGGAGGGCCTCCTGGAGAGCTTGCGCGAGGCGGAACAGGCAGCCAGGACCGACCTGGCCGCCCTGCACGCCAGTCACGCCTACCGCAGCCTGCGCGAACTGTCGGAACGCCGCGGCACGGTGGAGGCGCTGCACACCGCCGCCGAGGCCAGCCTTCACCACCCTGCGCAACGCACACGACGCGGAGGAGAGTGCGGCGGAGCGGCTGACCGAAGGGGTAGAACGCCTTGGGAGTCGGCTGGCCGAGCTGGGAACAGAACACAGAGAACTGCTGACGCAAGCGGAGAAGTCCGGGCTCCCCACCGGTCATCTTGGCGAGGCGGTGGCCCTGTCACGCACCGTCCTATCTCAGCCCGCCGAGACGGAGTTGACGACTCCGGACGGGGAGACACGCACCGTACGACACAGGTCGGCGGCCCGCGCGGACACGACCACTGCGCGGGAAGAACTGCGGTCCTGGCACACCCAGTTGGAGGACGGCGAGGCGGTCGCGAAAAACCGGGCCCGGATGGTCCAGGAAGTGAACCGCCTCATCTCACGGGCGGATGCGGCCCGCGACGGAGCGGCTCAGGCCGATGTCGAGCGGGAACGGCTGGAGGGCGAGGCGGAAGAGGCCGCCGGCCGTCTCGACACCAGTCGCCAGAACGTGGCCGCGGAGAGCGGCGCCTATGCAGGCAGTGTCGCCGAGTGGGCAGCGCACACCCGGACCGTGCTGGGGCCCGACTGCCCATCGCTGGACGCGGTCCATGCCACGGTCGGCCACGAGACCTCCACCGACGCGCCGTTTGCGGACCGCACGCTGCCGCCCGACATCGACAGCCAGGCATGGCGAACCGCTCAGGCCGCACTCGAACCGTACAGCGAGGAACTCATCGGATGCCGGGACGCACTCGCGCTGAGCGTCGGCCAACTCGACGCGGAACTCGAGCGCCTGGCAGAGCGGAAGCGGGACTGGGAGCAACGTAGCGACCCTGAGCCGTCGGCCCCGCACCACCGCGTCGCCGAACGAACCCCGGGTAGCGGCGCCCCCTTCTACCGCCTCGTGGACTTCGCGGACAACCTGGCGCCGGCCGACCGGGCCGGTCTCGAAGGGGCGCTGGAAGCGAGCGGAATCCTGGACGCGTGGGTAGGCGCGGACGGCGCCCTGCTCGACCCTCGCACCCGGGACACCCTGCTCCAGCCCGGTCCCGTACCGTCCGACGGTGACGGACCGACTCTCGCCTCGGCCCTGTGCCCGGCCCCCGAACCGGGGTGCGGCGTGACGCCCAGGCTCGTGGAACGTCTGCTGGCCGCGATCGCCCTTGCACCGGCGGCGCAGACTTCATCCGCACACAACGCGGTCTACTACGACGGGAGTTGGCGGTTGGGGGTGCTCAGCGGCCGTCACGACAAGAGCGACACCGAGTATGTGGGGGCCGCCGTACGCGCCGAGACCCGGCGGCGCATCCTCGCCGAGCTGGAGGAGCGGATCACACGGACGGAGCAGCGGCTGGCCGGCGTCCGCGAGGAACTCGCCGCAGCCGATGCCATGCGTCGGGCTCTCAAGCTCACGGAACGGGACTTCCCCAGAGCACGGGACCTCGCGGACGCATGGAGCAGGACCGACTCAGCGGAGAGGGCACTGCGTGACCTGACCGCCAAGGCGACCCGGGCGGCGCTGCTGGCCGAGGAGGCCCGCGCCCTCGCCGTATCGGCGCGTGCCAAGGCGGACGCCACCGCGACCGCCCACGACCTACCCGGCGACCCCGATGCCCTGGACCGCGTACGCACCGCACTGGCTGCCCTGCTCAGCGGTATCGGGCGTCTCCGCAGGGCCGTCGGCGGCACGGGCGAACGGCTCGGCGCGCATCAGACAGATGCCGAACGGTACGAACGCGCCCGCGAGAATCGCCTGGCCGCAGAGGAGAGTTATCGGGTCCACCTGACCGGACTGCGCACCGCTGAGCAGGACCTGCGGACCCGCGAGGAGGCCATCGGGTCGTCCGAGGAGGAGATCCTCACCCGCGAACAGGAGACCAAACACCGCATCACAAGCGCCGTCCGTGCCCTCCCGGCGGCACAGCGCGCCCGCGACGACCTCCACGACATGCGCGTGCGTGCGGAGGAGGACGAGAAGCGCCTCCGCGGGACTCTGGCGGACCAGGAGACGGCGGTCATCGACACTGGCAGCGCACTTCGCGGTGCTCTCGGCCGACCAGAGGTGGTGCTCGGTGCCGGCCTTGACCGGTCCTCGCTGCCTGAGTACGTGTCGGACGATCCCGGCGCGGACGTGCGCAGTCGTTTGCGCGCACTGCGGGCCCTCGCCGAAGCCGTGGAGCAGGCCCTCGGCCGCCCGAAGGGCGAAGTGTCGGACAGCGCCCTGCTCAACCGGCACACCGATCTGCGTGACCAACTGGCCGGCGGGTACGACGCACAGCTGGAGGAACGCGACGGCATCAAGGTCTGCCGCTTGGTCGACGACCACGGATCCCACGACGTCGCGGCCGTGGGTGAGCGGATCGCGGCCCAGGCAGCGGAGGCCCGGGGACGGCTCACCGAGCGCGAACGTGAGGTGTTCCAGCGGTTCCTGACCGGCGAGCTCGGCGACCACCTCTCGGTACAGGTCATCACCGCGGCGAACCTGGTCGCGGCTCTCAACGACACCCTGCGGACCCGTGCGCACCTCCCACGGTCTCGGTGTCGAGCTGCTGTGGAAGCTGGACGAGGACGTGGACGCGGACGTCCGGGCCGCCGTGGATCTGCTGCGCAGTCCGTCGAGCCTCCGGACGCGCGAGGAGACCGAGCAGCTCCGCGAAGTCCTGCAACGCCGGATCGAGGACGCCCGACGCGCCGATCCTTCAGCCGGATACGCCGCCCATCTGCGGACCGCCCTTGACTACCGCGGCTGGTTCCGCTTCCACACCTTCGTGGTCGAGGACGCGGCTCCGGGCCGCCGTAGGAAACTGACCGGCCGGACGGGTCTCAGCCAGGGCGAACAACGGGTCCTCTCCTACCTCGTGCTCTTCGCCGCAGCAGCCGCCCACTTCACCAGCCTCGCCGAGTCGGCACCGCACGCGCCACGCCTGATTCTCCTGGACGACGCCTTCGCCAAGGTCGACGAACCCACCCACGGCCGACTGGGCCGTATCCTCGTCGACCTCGACCTCGACTTCGTCCTCACCAGCGAGCGGCTCATGGGCAACTGGCCCGAGGTTCCGTCCCTGCACATCTACGAGTGCCTCCGCGACCCCCATGTCCGAGGCGTGGCCACCCTGCGCTACACCTGGAACGGCCGCCACCGGCGTCTGGTGTCCGTGTGAGCACACTGCCCTCCACGACGCGCGAATGGCTGACGGGCCCCGGGCTCACCCGGCTCTGGGAGAGCGTACGCAAACGCCTGGAGAGCAACGGCGTACAGGCCACCGGCTCCCTCCGGCTCACCGCGATGAACCCCCGGGAACGCAACGACCTGTCGCTCCTCCTGGGCAAAGCCCTCACGGGTGCCGCCGCGACAGTACGGCTTGATGTGCTCGACGCACGACTGCGTGCCTCAGCCATCGGACTCGGGCTCATACAGACCCTGGAGGCACTCGGCCCGCCCCTCACCGACCGCCGCGCCGCCCGCGCGGACGCGACGGCACGGCGGGAACAGGTGTGGTCGTCTCTCGCTTCGTCACTGGACGCTTCCCCGCTCGCCGGCCAGGAATGGCCCCGGCAGTGGTACGACCTGCTGCGCCGGGCCGGCGTTCCGAGAGGCGTGACGCCCGAAACAGCGGTATGGACACTCCAGCAGGCGGTCCAAGTCCTCACCGCCCTCCTCGGGCCTGAGCGGGGCGGCGCACGCGGCCGGGGTGAACTCGCCGCCATGGCGACCGGCTCCGCGCACGGCCTGGACGACGGCACCTGGCTTGCACGCCTCGTCCAACGCGGTGTCGCCCTCGCCCACGGCACCGAGTTCCCCGAGGACGCGGCCGGCCGACGCGCCCTGTGGCGGCTGGTGTCCGTCACACCGGACGAGGTCTCCAGCACGGTGCTGACCTACGGGCTGCACCCCGACGGCGAGGGCTGGCGCGAGCGTGCCTTACGGGAGCGGTCCGACCATCGTGCCGAAGCCCACCTCACACCACGCGACCTGCACTCCCTACGGCTGCGGCTCCCCGCCGGAACGCTCATCCACATCTGTGAGAATCCGCGCGTGGTGGAAGCCGCGGCGGACGCGGCCTGCGTCCGGCCCCTGGTGTGCACGTCCGGCAGCGCCGCCACGGTGGTCTTCACGCTTCTGGACGCCCTCGCCGCCACGGGCTGCCGCTTCGCGTACCACGGCGACTTCGACTGGCCGGGGATCGCTCTGGCCAACCGAGTCATCCGCCGTTACGAAGCCCGGCCGTGGCGCATGGGCACCGCGGATTACGAGCATCTGGCCGCTCGCAGCCAGGCCGAGGGCATCCCTCAGCTGGCCCTCGACGGCCAGCCGGTCAGCGCGGACTGGGACCCGGATCTCGCCCCTGCCATGACCGCCCTCGGCGTCGCGCTCCACGAGGAGGCCACTCTCGACCTCTTGGTGGACGACCTGTCACGCCTGGCGTAGAGACATCGGCACTATGCCGGGCTCCGGGGGCCGACCTGTTCCGAAGGCCCCCGGCCCGGGCCGGTTCCCGACTCGGACACCGCTCCCGGGGTCGGAAGCGGCAGCCGGGTCAGCACCATGCCGTCCCCCGGAGCCCTGTGACGGCGGCGCGCCTCCGCCTTGACGCCAGGCCGAGTAGAGGACGGCCGCGGCGGAGGTGCTTGCGATGACCTGATCAGAAGGCAGATTCAAGGCGATCAGAACTGTGGGCGTGCCGACGATGATGGCGAAGGCGCAGAGATCGGCCGTGCGCTGACGCATCGACATCCTTTCTCACGTAGCGATTTCCGGCTGTGTGACCACGGTGCCGGACGTCCACGGGGTCTGGAAGTTCGATCTTCCCATCAGATAGATTGAATACTCTTTTGCGGAGATCGAAGGAGCGGGGGCGAGGACGTGGCGCGCCGAAGACGGGGCGGTCAGTGGTCAGAGGTGGACACGGAACTCTGCATGCCCATGCGGGAGATCGTGGGGCTGCTGCGTGATCTGGTCGACAGCAGCGGAGTCCAGCTGAAAGGGCTGCAACAGCTACTGCTGGCGCAGCACCGGGAAGGCCCACGCCCTCCGTCGTATCAGGTGCTCTCGGATCGGCTTCGAGGCAGAGGGCTCCAGAACAACGCCTCGTTGATCTACGCGATCATCGCGGTACTCGCTCCACCAGAGCGTAAGGAAGCCATGACCGATGAGGTCAGGCAGCACCTGGTGAATGCGCGGGCCACGCTGGCAGCTGGCAGTACGCAACCATCGCAAGAGCCGACGCCCGGTAGCCCGGATCCGGAACTCGTGGACGTGCTGCGAGAGAACCGCGACCTTCGCAGCAAGGTGGAACGGTTGGAGCGCCGCCTGGCGCGCAAGGAGAAGCACCTCCAAGCACTGCGCGACGAGCTGGCCGCCGCCGAGCGCCGAGCCCCAGCTCCATCCGCCGGCCCAGCACGGGATGAACCGACCACCGTAATCCCGTCCTTTCCGGATGATGGTGTCGCAGCGACCCGCTCGGCGAACTCCGACATTGCAGCCGCGACCAACAACCCTTCTCTCGCCGCCGCAGGAACTGAAAGCGGGTCTGGCTCCTCTGAAGTCGCAACCGTCGCGGATGCCCTCCGTGGCATGCCGGACTTCGAGGCAACAACGGCCAACGCCCTGCGCCACGCATTCGACAGCGTGCTCGACGGACGGCGAACGGGGAGATTCGACCCGGCCACGCTCGGGAAATCCGAGAAGGTCTACCTCGGCGCCAAGGTCACTCACGAGCTCACGGCGGCCTGGGGATTCCCGCCTGGCCAGGAGACCACCGACCTCCCGATAGGACGCCAGCAAGTGGTACTGAAGTTCACCACGGGCGCGACCTGGACGATTACGCCCGGGGAGGTCGGGAGGGTGTGCCTGCTCGTGTCAGCCAACGACGAGCAGTCCTGCTGGAGCCTCGGACTGATCCGGATCCAACCCGGCCACCTCAGCGGAGCGGCCAACCGCGACTTCAAGCGCACGCTCTCGGCCTCAGGCCGACAGGCCGTCACCTGGCTCGTTCACAACGCGCGTCTGCCGGAGAACACCCTTCTCCACCTTCCGGCACCGCTTCGAGAGAAGATCTTCGCCACCGAAGTGAGCCGAAGCGGCAGCCAGACCCGGGTGAACAACCTCTTCAGGCTCGCGCAAGGACGGCTACTCAACCGAACCACGATCTCCACCGTCTCCGTGACCGCAGATGGCCCGAAGCGGGTTCGAGCTGCCCGGGAGGCGTTGCGCGGCGATGGCATCCTCGTGCTCGGCGGCACGAGTCGGCAGGCGACGATCGCCCGTAGCCTCGGCCTGCCCGTGCCGCGCGATGGTGAATGGGTCAGTCAACGGGTCACCCGCCGACGCCCCGAACACGGCGATGCGCCGAGCATCGCCCTCTCCGATGAGGTGTGGACACTGGCTGGACCAGACGACCCCATCGAGGTGGCTCCGTCGCTCGCGAAACTCTGAGAGCACTGAGGAAATCGTCGGCGAACACCTGTCAGCGGACCGAGACATGCTCCGGCATGTCCGTAACTGCCTGCGCTGTCAGTCCTGTTCGGCATGATGGGCGTCCACACCTGGTCGACCACCGTGCCCGGACTGGTCCGGCCATAGGCCAGAGGCACGATGTCGAGATTGGAGTCCGATGGGCGCGGCGGAATCGCATACGTCTCCCCCTTGCGATTTCCTGCGTACGGTCATCGCGCAGGCGTCCGCCGACTCCCCACCCACCCGCATGGCTGTCGAGGCAATAGGCACAGCGGCACGCAGAGGCGTGGAAGACGTGACCGTGCCCGGCGCCGTCCGAGCACTGGGCTCGCGAGGGAGAATCCGGTTCCTTCATGTGCGTTGCGTAGCCGGGCTACTGGGGCGGGTAGGGAAAAGGATGCCGCAGGTGAGCGCGGGCGGGCCACAACCACCGGGCCTCGGCGGTGAAGCCCAGCCCCGTCTTCACACGCTGCCGTTGGACCCCCGCCTTCCAGCCGCGCGAGCGATTCCCTGGAATGGATCAGCAAGCAGCAAGGGGAGGCCGGTGGCCCCTGCGGACTCAGGCGCCCACTGTCCCGTCGACACCCTCACGCAGCAGGTCCGCGTGCCCGTTGTGGCGGCCGTACTCCATGAGCACGTGCACCATCACCATCCGCAGCGATACCTTCTCGCGCCATCTTGGCTGATGCCCGGCCTGGTCCAGGGACGCAGCCTCCCGCTCGATGCGGCGCGAGTTCTCCACCTCAGCCTCCCAGGCTGTGAACGCCTCGCCCCTGGTCGACGCGCTCGCGTCGTAGGCCGCCTGGAAGTCGGTCTTGTCGGACCAGACCAGGGGCGCGTCGTTGTCCTCGAACACTCGACGGAACCAAGCACGCTCCACCTCCGCCATGTGCCGCACCAGACCGAGCAGCGACAGCGTGGACGGCGGCATGGACTGCTGCCGCAGCTCCTCGTCGGTCAGCCCTTCGCACTTCATGGCGAGGGTCGCGCGGTGGTAGTCGAGAAAGGCCCGCAGCGTGTCGCGTTCGCTGCCAAGACTGGGCGGTCCTATGCGGTTGTCGCTGGTCACTGGCCGTGCTCCTCATCCGCGCCTGCGTTCATGGCCAGAATCTACTCCCGTCGGCTGTCCCCATCCGAGGCCCGTCGACCGGGCTTGGCCGTTGCCCGGCCTTGCGGCGGGCGCCGCCCCGCACGGCCGGGTCGGGCGCCCCGGTCTCCCTGCGGCCTGAAATACACTTCTGTGGTGACCGAGAACCTGCCCCCGTGCCCCCAGTGCTCCAGCGCGTACGCCTACGAGATGGGCGCGCTCCTGATCTGCCCGGAGTGCGGGCACGAGTGGTCCCCCGCTGCCGCCGCGTCCACGGACGGCGCCGATGGCGGTGTCATCAGGGATGCGGTGGGCAACGTGCTCGCCGACGGTGACACGGTCACCGTCGTCAAGGCCCTGAAGGTCAAGGGCAGCCCGTCCGGCATCAAGGCCGGTACCAAGGTGCGCAACATCCGCCTCGTCGACGGCGTCGACGGCCACGACATCGACTGCAAGATCGACGGGTTCGGTTCCATGCAGCTCAAGTCCAGCGTGGTCAAGAAGGCCTGACCCGCTCCGGCGGCGCGCCCGCGCGCCCGCGTGCAAGGAAGCCGAGGATGCCGAGCGGCTCCGGCTCCGGCTTTCGCCCGCGCCGCCACAGCCTCACGACCGCCCCCCCCGACCGGAGGAGGCGGCGTCATGGGTGGTGTGCGGCGCCGCCTCTCCCTCCTCTCCGAAAAAGCATTGGCCGCCGAAGCGAGCATGTAGTTAGGCTGGCCTCCGTACTTTTGATTGCATACCGGGCGTACTTCCGTACCGTCCGGCCACCGGGCCTCGTGCCCTTGAAAGGGTGTCTTGATGACCCGGCCCGCGCCGAGCGCGCCTCGCCGCACCGCGTAAGCGTCCGTCCGTTTCCGCCGCGCTGTCCGCGCGCGGCTGCCGGACGCGCGTCTCCGGTGTTCTCGTACGTCCACACCTCGCGCCCCTTCCTCGTGAAGGCCCGGCTTCCTCGTGAAGCCCCGCGCGCCCATGGTGTGGGCTCCCGCGCGTCGAGGCCGCTCGGCCTGCTCTTGCTGTCATGTCTGACCTCTCAGCAAGGAGCACCCGGGTGTCCACCCACCGCACCTCCCACACCCTCACCGTCGACACCTTCACCTGCGCGTGGTGCGGCCTCGCCGTGTCCGCGACCGTCGCCGACGGGACGCGCCGCGACCACTGCCCGTCCTGCCTGCACTCGCGGCACGTCACCGACCACGTCGAGGGCGGCCCCAGCGACTGCCACGGCCGGATGGCGCCGATCTCCATCGCCGTCCTTCGCACCGGCGACTGGATGGTCGTCCACCGCTGCGTGCGCTGCGACGAACTCACCTCCCACCCGGTCCGCGCGGACGACAACCAGCTCGTCCTGATGCGCATGGCCGTGCGCCCGCTCGCCCAACCGCCGTTCCCGCTCGAAGCGTTCGGCGCTCTGTGACGGGCCGGAAGGAGGAGACGACCATGCCTCGACGCAACACCACCCGAGCACAGGCTTCCGTACGCCGCCGTCCGCAGCGGCACAAGGACGTGCTCCACGAGCACGGCGGGCACCGCGGACACGACTTCAAGTGCTCCGGATGCCGCCTCGACGTGTCCCTCGACGCGCCGGGCACCGGGCACCGCAACCACTGCCCGCACTGCCTGGTCAGCCTGCACGTCGACGCCCGCGTCCCGGGCGACCGGGCCGCCTCCTGCCGGGGCCGCATGGAGGCGCTGAGCATATCCGCGCGCCCCGACGGCGAGTGGCTGCTCATCCACCAGTGCCTGAGCTGCGGCGAGCTGAGCGCCAACCGCGTCGCGGGCGACGACAACCCACTCGCCCTGGTGCGCCTGGCCCTCAGGCCGCTCCAGGGCACGGGCACCGACATCGCCCGGCGCGCACTGCTCACCCTGTGACCGCGCCCCGGACCACGGGAACCACCGGCACCACGCCGACCCCCGTGGCCCGCCCGCCACCAGCCGGAGCAGGGGGAATTGGCGTGGCCTTGGGAGCCAAACGGGGAGCCGCACCGCTCCCCCGCAGCCCCCAGGGCCATCCGGCGCCGGCCCGCTCCCCTTCAGCCCGCCGCCGTGGCGGGTTCCTCCGGTGTCGGTGGCAGGGCGCGGAGCCGGGTCACCGGCGACAGGGCGAGTGCGATCAGCACGGCGGCGGAGCCGATCGCTGCCACGGTCAAGGCTTCCCGGGCGCCGATCCGGACGAGGCCCAGCCGGAAGCGGCGGATGACCCTGCGGGAGATCGCCGCGCCGATCAGGCCGCCCACGGAGGCCGTGGCGAAGAGGGAGCCGAGGGTCGTTGGGTTCAGGTGCAGGTCGTGTGTTCCGTAGAGCAGGAACATCGTCCATACGGTGACCATGGAGAAGTTGCAGCAGAAGCCGATCAGGGCCAGCGATCGCAGGACCGGGTTCTTGAGCACGAGGCGCAGGCCGTCCCGGAGTTCGGTGGGCAGGTGCCGTCGCGCCGCGGGCGGTTCGGGGCGGGGTTCCGGCGTGCGGATGAGCAGCAGGGAGATCAGGGACACCAGGTACGAGAAGGCGTCGACGATCAGCGCCACGGGTGCGGTCAGGGCGCCGATCAGGACGCCCGCGAGCCCGGGTCCCGCCACATCCGCCGCCGATGAGCTCATCCCCGTCTTCGCGCCCGCTTCGACGTAGTGCTTGGGGTCGCGCACGAGAGTCGGTACGTACGACATCCAGCTCACGTCGAACAGGACCGAGGCGACGCCGACGGCGCAGGCGATCGCCAGGAGCGAGCCCAGGCTGAGCGCGTCCGTCCAGTACAGGACGGGGACGAGGGCCAGCAGGAGCATCCGGACGAGGTTGGCGCCGAGCATGACGCGGCGGCGCCGGGACCGGTCCACCCACACCCCGAAGATCAGAGCGAGCCCGAGGTACGGGACGAGTTGCAGGAAGCGCAGGACGCCGACCTGCTCGTCGGTGGCGTCGAAGGCGAGGATCGCGGTCAGGGGGAGGGCCAGGTTGGTGACCTGGGTGCCGAGGGAGTGAGAGCGTTTCGCCCAGCCAGAACTTGAGGAAGTCGCCGTTGCGCCAGAGGCTTTGCGTGGGCGGTTGCCCGGTGCGGGGGTGTGGCTGTGTGGCGGTCATCGCCGTCCCCGGGTGGCGAGGTCCGCGACCGCGTCCGCGACGTGGTCCACTTCCTCCTCGGTGTTGTAGTAGTGCGGCGACAGGCGCAGGCACCATTCGACGTTCTTGTCCGTGAAGTCGAACTGGGCGAACTCGCGGAAGCTGAGGGCCGAGTTGATGCCGCGGGCGTCCATGGCCGCCTTGAACGGCTGCGGCCGCAAGCCCGCCACCGCGAACGTGACGAGCGCGGCGAGGCGCGGGCCGCGGTCGAGTACGCGCACCCCGGGGATCGGCGCGAGCCGGTCGCGGAGCCGGGCCGCGAGTGCCGGGGTGCGCCGCTCGATGGCCTCGATGCCGACGTCGCGGGCGTAGCGCGTCGCGGCCGCGCTGCCGAGCACCGTGGCGTACGGGAACTCCCCACTCCTCGAAGCGGGCCGCCGTCGGTACGGGCTCGTAGCCGCCCGGCTCGGTCCAGCGGGCGCCGTGCATGTCGATGAACAGCGGTTCGTGGCCCGCGCGCAGGACGCGGTCGGAAACGTACAGGAATCCGGAACCGCGCGGGCCGCGGAGGAACTTGCGGCAGGTGGCGGTGAGGAGGTCGCAGCCGATCCGCTCCACGTCGATGACGAACTGGCCCACCGACTGGCAGGCGTCGACCAGGTAGAGCAGGTCCAACTCGCGGCAGTGGCGGCCTATTTCGGCGACGGGTGAGACGAGGCCGGAGTTGGTGGGGACGTGGGTGGCGGAGACCAGGCGGGGGCGGTGGGCGCGCATCAGCGCCGCCATCGCCGCCACGTCGACGCCGCCCTGGGGGGTGTTGGGCGCGTGGACGACGCGCACGCCGAAGCGCTTGCGCAGGGAGAGGAAGGCGATCTGGTTGGAGACGAAGTCGTCGCGGGTGGTGAGGATGACGTCGTCGGTCTCGAACGGGATCGAGGACAGGGCGTTGGCGTAGGCGTGGGTGGCGCTGCCCGCGAAGGCGATGTTGTCGGGCGTGGTGTTGATGAGGGCGGCGATCTCCGTGTAGAACGCGCGGACTTCGGCGGCCCGGGCGGCCGATGCCTCATAACCGCCCATCCGGGCTTCGAGGTTCAGATGGCCGATCATCGCGTCCGTCACGGGCGCCGCGAGCAGGCCGCAGCCCGCGTTGTTGAAGTGGATGACCTGGCGGCACCCCGGCGTGTCGGCCCGCAGGGCGGCGACGTCCAGCTGAAGTGCTTCCCGACCAGAACCAGAAGCGCTACTGTTGTCTCTCATGAATGACAGTAGCACTTCTGGTGAGTTGGCGGACCGGCTCCGTGCGCTGGTCTCCCGCCTCGCGCCCGGCGACCGGCTGCCGAGCAGCCGGGAGCTGATCAAGGAGTACCGGGTCGGCCCGGCGACCGTGGCGCGGGCCATCGCCGAACTGGCCGCCGAGGGCGCGGTGGTGACGCGTCCGGGCAGCGGTACGTTCGCGGCGCGGCGGGGGCCGCTGCGTGCCGCGGACGGCGGCACGGACACCGACTGGCAGACGGTCGCCCTCACCGACCGCGCCGTCGACACCCACCTGATCGCCGACCCGCTCGGCCCGCCACCGGCCGGAACGATCACGCTGGACGGCGGCTACGTACACCGCTCGCTCCAGCCCACCCGCGCCCTCAGCGCGGCCCTCGCGCGGGCCGCACGCCGCCCGGACGCCTGGGACCGCGCCCCGGCCGGGGGCCTGCTGGCGCTGCGCACCGTGTTCGCCCGGATCGTCGGCGGCGGCGTGGCACCGGAGGACGTGCTGATCACCGCGGGCGGGCAGAGCGCCCTGTCGATCGCGTTCCGGGCCATCGCCGGGCCCGGCAGCCCGGTCCTGGTGGAGTCCCCCACGTATCCCCGGGCCCTGGCGGCCGCCCGCGCGGCGGGGCTGCGGCCCGTTCCCGTACCGCTCGACGCCGAAGGGCTGCGGCCCGACCTGCTGGCCGACGCGTTCGCGATGACCGGGGCGCGGCTGCTGTACTGCCAGCCGACCTACCAGAACCCGACCGGCACCGTCCTCACGCCCGAACGGCGCGGCCAGGTCCTCGATGTGGCGCGCGCGTCGGGCGCGTTCGTGCTCGAGGACGACTTCGCGCGGCACCTGGGTCACGGCGGCGCCGTACCGCGGCCGCTGGTCGCCGACGACCGCGACGGCACGGTCGTCCACGTCACCTCGCTCACCAAGGCCGCCGCACCGAGCCTGCGGATCGGGGCCCTTGTGGCCCGCGGCCCGGTGATGGAGCGCATGCGGGCGGTGCGCCTGGTCGACGACTTCTTCGTCACGCGCCCGCTCCAGGAAGCCGCGCTGGAAGCGCTCAGCTCCCCGTCCTGGGCCCGGCACGTCCGCGCTCTCGGTACGGCACTGCGGGAGCGGTGCGCCGTGCTGGCCGCCGCGATCACGCGGGAGGTCCCGGAGCGCGACCCTGGCCGGGCCGCCAACGGGCGGGCTCCACCTGTGGGTTCGGCTGCCGCCCGGCGTGGACGACACTCTCCTCACCGACGCCGCCCGGCAGCACGGCGTCGCCGTGAGCGCGGGCAGCCGCTACTTCGCCACGGAGCCGCCCGCGGCCCACCTGCGCGTCGGATTCGCCGCGACCGCCGATCACGCCGAGCTGACCGAGGGCGCACGCCGGCTGGGAGCCGCGCTCAGCGGCCTCGGCCCCAAGGACGGGTGAGGCGCGCACGGCGTCCGTACCTGATCAGTCGCCCGAGGTCCGGGCGCCCCCTCCCGGGGCGATCAGTCCGGTCTCGTAGGCGAAGACGACGGCCTGGACACGGTCGCGCAGGTCCAGCTTCGACAGGATGCGGCCGACGTGGCTCTTGATCGTGGTCGGGCTGAGCACGAGCCGGGAGGCGAGTTCGGCGTTGCTGAGGCCCGTCGCGAGCAGGCGCAGCACCTCAAGTTCACGCGCGGTCAGGGCGGACAGGTCGCGGTGCGGGGCGTTGCTCTGTGGCGCGCTGTGCCCGGCGAAGCGTTCGATGAGGCGGCGGGTGATCGTGGGTGCGAGGAGGGCGTCGCCGGACCGCACCAGGCGCAAGGCGGCGGCCAGGTGTTCCGGGGAGACGTCCTTGAGCAGGAATCCGCTGGCGCCCGCCGTGAGCGCGGCGTACACGTAGTGGTCGAGGTCGTAGGTGGTGAGGATGATGACCCGGGTCTCCCGCGGTCCTTCGCCGCCGAGGATGCGCCGGGTGGCCTCGATGCCGTCCATCTCCGGCATCCGGATGTCCATGAGGACGACGTCGGGCCGCGTGCGGCGGACCGCCGCGACGGCCTCCACCCCATCAGGCGCCTCGGCCGTCACCTCGATGCCGTCCGCGGCCAGGATCATCCTGAAGCCGGTGCGCACGAGGGCCTGGTCGTCCGCGATGACCACGCGCAGCGGCGCCCTGTCCGCCGTCATTCCGCGCTCCGCGGGATGCGGGCCGTGACCCGGTAGCCGCCGGTGCGTGTCGGCCCGGCCGTCAACTCGCCTTCGTAGACGGCCAGCCGCTCGCGCAGCCCCAGGTGGCCGCGGCCGCTGCTCGCCACCGGCGAGGGACCCGTCGCGCCGCCCGTGTCCTCCACCTCGATGTGCAGAGTGGTGTCGGTGCAGCCGATGGAGAGGGACGCCTCCGCGCCGCGCGCGTGCTTGAGGGTGTTGGTCAGCGCTTCCTGCACGACGCGGTACGCCGCGAGGTCCACGCCCGGCGGCAGCGGCTCCGGCGGCAGCGACAGCGCCACGCGCACCGGCGTCCCGGCGCCGCGCACCCGCGCGACCAGCGCGTCGAGCTGCGCGAGCCCGGGCTGGGGCTCCAGGCCGTCCGGCCTCTCGTGGTCCGCGGCCGCCAACAGGCCCATCACGTGGCGCAGTTCCGCCATGGCGGCCCGGCCGCCCGCCTCGACGGCCAGCAGAGCCTCCTTGGACTGCTCCGGCATCACGTCCATCACCTTGCGCGCCGCACCCGCCTGGATCACCATCACGCTGACATTGTGAGTGACGATGTCGTGCAGCTCGGCGGCGATGCGGGCGCGCTCCTCCTCGACGGCCCGGCGCATGGCCTGCTCCTGGGCCTCCTGGAGTGCGGTGACCTCGTCGCGGCTGGACGCCAGTCGCAGGTGCAGGAAGCGGACGAGGCTGGCCAGCATCCCGGCCACGAGCAGCACGAAACCCGGACTCGACCATCCCGGTGCCACCGGCTCCGCGTGCCGGAAGGCGAAACCGGACAGCCCGGCGGCGATCACCAGGACGGCGATCGCCACGATCCGGTACCGGCTGTGCACGACGGCGCTGTAGGCGGCGATGACACAGGCCAGGACGGTGATCCACGAGGCGGAGCCGCCGATGGCCAGGCCCGCGCCCAGCACCGCGGCGAAGACGGTCAGCGGGTAGCGGCGCCGGAGCACGAGCGGCAGCGTCGACAGCAGGACCAAGGCCCAGGGCACCGGAGGAACGTCGTCCGCCACGGGTGCCTGATCGGGGCCGGGCGGCGGCGGGGCCGGGACCCCGGTGCCGACGTCGATCGTGGGCGGGTCGACGGCCACCGGCCCGTCGCCGGGATAGCGCACCGCGACGAACAGGGCGATGGCGGTCAGGACTATCGCCAGCACCGCATCGGCGCGCACCGCTCGCCCGGACAGCGGGGCGGCCTTCGCCTCGGGGCGGAGCGAGTCGATGAGCTGTCGCCGCCTGGCGGGCCGGTCTTCCGTCTCCATCCGCCCATTGTGCTGAGCCCCGCGCCCGGCCCGCGTCCGCCTGCCTGACCAGGGCATCGTCCTCGGGTCCTCGTTCTCAGGTAGGAGCCCGCGGCCGGATCGTCCGAAGGGAGGGGGTGATATTGGTTCCGCGGTCGACGCGCCCCACCCGTAGCCGTCCCTAAGTTCACGGGGCCAGCAGGCGGCAGGCGCCTGACGCGATCGTAAGGACGGGCCTCTCGTATGACTCAGCTGATCGAACTGAAAGGTGTGGCGCAGCGGTACGACGGCGCCGGTGCGCCGGTGCTCGGACCGCTCACGCTCAGCGTCGCCGCGGGTGAGGCCCTCGCCGTGACGGGCCCTTCCGGCAGCGGCAAGTCCACGCTCCTGAACCTCGTCGCCGGTCTGGACAGGCCGACCGAGGGCGCCGTGACCGTGGCCGGGCGGCGGATCGACCGGTTGGGCGAACACGCCCGCGCCCGGTTCCGGCGCGAGCACATCGGCATGGCCTTCCAGTTCTTCCATCTCCTCGACGACCTCACCGTCACCGACAACATCCAGCTCCCCGCCCAGCTGACCGGGGTCAGCCGGCGCGAGGCCGCGGCCCGCGCGGGTGAGCTCATGGAGGCGCTGGGAATCCAGCACCACGCCCGCGCCTACCCCGGCCGGCTGTCCGGGGGCGAACGCCAGCGAGTCGGTGTCGCCCGGGCGTTGGTCAACAGGCCCGCGCTGCTGCTCGCCGACGAGCCCACCGGTGCGCTGGACACGGCCTCGGGCCACGACGTCCGCGACCTGCTGCTGGATCTGCACCGCGGCGGCCAGACCCTCGTCCTTGTGACGCACGACCTGTCGCTGGCGGAGGCGGTCGCGAGCCGCACGATCCACTTGGTCGACGGTCGCCTCGCCCGCGACACGTACGCGCGGGCCGTCCGGTGAGCCCGTTCGGCAACGGCGCGCTGAGGCGGGTCGTGCGCTCCGGGGTGCGTCGGCGGCGCGTGCAGACCATGGTGATCGCCATCGCCACGATGATGGCCGTGGCCTCGGCCGTGGTCGCCGGGTCGCTGATGGTCGCCGCGGCCGCGCCCTTCGACCACGCCTTCGCCAAGCAGCGGGGCGCGCACCTCACCGCGCAGTTCGATCCGGACAAGGTGAGCGCGGCGAAGCTGGCGGCGACCGGCGAGCTGGACGGCGTCGCCGCGAGCGCGGGACCGTACCCCGCCACGGCGTTCCGGCCGGTGGACCGGACGGGCTTCCGGCTTCCGGCGCTGACCCTGGTCGGGCGGTCCGCGGCGGACGGTGCCGTGGACCGGGTGGAGCTGAAGTCCGGCCGGTGGGTGCGCAAGCCGGGCGAGATCGTGCTCAGCACGTCGTTCGAAGGGCCGGGTGTCGCGATCGGATCCACCCTCAGGACGTCGGGCGCCGCGCACGCCCCGACGCTCCACGTCGTCGGCTTCGCCCTGTCGACCAGCGAGACCGCCGACTCCTGGGCGACCCCGGCGCAGGTCGACGCGGTGGCGTCGCAGGGCCGTCCCGGCACGCGTCAGATGCTCTACCGCCTCGACGCCGCGGACACGGAGCGGCAGATCCTCACCGCCCGGGCGAGGCTCGTTTCCGCAACGGGCTCCGGGGCACTGCTGGGGACGAAGTCCTGGCTGGACACCAAGCGCGCCGCGACGCTTGGGGCGGCGGCGACCGTCCCGTTCGTGATGGCTTTCGGCGTGCTCGGCATCGTGCTGTCGGTGATCACCGTCAGCGGCGTGATCAGCGGCGCGGTCGGCACCGGTCTGCGCAGGATCGGCGTCCTCAAGGCCATCGGCTTCACTCCGCGCGAGGTCGTCCGTGCCCATGTGGCCCAGGCGATGGTCCCTGCCTGCGTCGGCATCGGCGCGGGAGTCGGTCTCGGCAACCTCCTGGCCGTGCCGATGCTGGCGGACACGGAGTCGGTGTACGGCACCGTCTCCCTTTCGGTGGCCTGGTGGGTGGATGTCGCGGTCCCGGCCGCCGCCCTGCTCATCGTGGGCCTCGCGGCGGTGGTTCCCGCACGGCGGGCCGGAAGGCTGCGCACGGTCGAGGCCCTCACCCTCGGCCGGGCCCCGCGCACGGGGCGCGGGCAGTGGGCGCACCGGGCGCTCGCCCGGCTGCCGCTGCCGCGACCGGTCACCTACGGCCTCGCGACCCCCTTCACGCATCCGGTCCGCGCCCTCGCGATGCTGCTCGCGGTGGCGTCCGGCACGGTCGCGGTGACCTTCGCGGTGGGTCTGACCTCGTCCCTGGGCGCGATCAGCGCGTCACAGGACCCCGAGAGCCGTGCCTCGGTCACGGTGACGACGGTCAAGCCGCACACCCTCGCTCCCCCGCCGCCTCCCGTCGCGGGCGGCACGGCGAGCCCGTCTCCCGTGGGCAGCGGCATGCCGGACCCGTCCGAGGCCCGGGCCGCCGACCCGGCGAAGGTGCGGGCCGCCATCGCATCCGAGGCGGGCCTGGACTCGTACTACGGCAAGCTCCAGGCCGATGTCACCGTCACCGGCGTCTCCGGTTCGGTGCGCGCCGACCTCTACGAAGGCGACGCGCGCGACGGCGGCTACGAGATGCTCTCCGGGCACTGGCTCACCGGCAAGGGGCAGGTCGTGGTGCCCACCCGCTTCCTGGAGCGGACCAGCACCGAGGTCGGCGACACCGTGCGGGTGAGCTACGAGAAGGAGAGCGCCGACCTGAAGATCGTGGGCGAGTCCTTCGACACGTCCGCCGACCGTCCGGCGATCCACGCGGACATGGCCGACTTTCCCTCGGCGGAGCCCCGTACGTTCCTCGTCACGGTGAAGGCCGGTGTACCGGCGGACGACTACGCCCAGAGGCTCGCGTCGGTGGTGCGGCCGCTGGGCGGTGACGCCACGACCGTCCCCCCGGCGGAGCGGAAGGGGAGCATCCTCATCATGGCGGCGCTGGCCGTGCTGCTCACCCTCATGCTGGTCGCCGTGGCCGGGCTCGGCGTGCTCAACTCCGTCGTCCTCGACACCCGGGAACGCGTCCACGACCTGGGCGTCTGCAAGGCGGTCGGCATGACGCCGCGGCAGGTCGTGAGCCTCGTGCTCGCCTCGGTGGCCGCGATCGGCGTGACCGGCGGGCTGCTGGGCGTGCCCGTGGGACACGTCCTGCACGGCCTCGTCATGCCCGTGATGGCACGCGCCGCGGGCACCACCCTGCCGCCCTCGGTGCTCGATGTGTACGGCACGAATCGGCTCCTCCTGCTGGGACTTGGCGGCGTCGTGCTCGCCGTCCTGGGCGCGCTCGTCCCGGCGGCCTGGGCGGCCAAGGCGCGTACGGCCAGCGCACTGCGCACCGAGTAGCACCGGGCGCCGCTCATCCGGCCGCCCTTGACCCTCACGTGGCGTCATGCCGCATGGTCGGCGGTATGGAGGAACACCTGACCGTGGGGCGCGTGGCCGAGCTGGCCGGAGTGAGCGTCCGCACGCTGCATCACTACGACGAGATCGGCCTCGTGCGACCCTCCGCGCGGACCGCGGCCGGGTACCGGGCCTACGCGGCGGGCGACGTGGAGCGGCTGCGGGAAGTCCTCGGCTACCGGCGCCTCGGCTTCGGCCTGCGCGAGATCGCGGACCTGGTGGACGACCCGGCCACCGACGCGGTCGCGCGCCTGCGCCGACTGCGCGGCCTGCTGCGCGAACAGCGCGACCGCACCGCCGCCATGGTGGCGGCCATCGACAAGGAACTGGAGGCACGGGCCATGGGGATCAGGACGACGCCGGAGGACCAACTGAAGGTGTTCGGGGCGCAGTTGTACGAAACCATCGGGTCGGCCTACCCGGCGACGCGGCGCACCGAACCGCGGATCGCCGCGCGGATCTGGGAGGCGCTCGGGGACGCCCGGACGGTCCTGAACGTGGGGGCGGGAACCGGCTCCTACGAGCCCACCGACCGCGAGGTCACGGCGGTGGAACCGTCGGCGGTGATGCGCGCGCAGCGCCCCGCGGGCGCGGCGCCGTGCGTGGCCGCCAGCGCGGAGCGCCTGCCGTTCGGCGACCAGTCCTTCGACGCCGCGATGGCGGTCAGCACCGTTCACCACTGGCCGGACCCGGTCGCCGGGCTGCGCGAGATGCGGCGGGTGGCCCGCCGCGTGGTGGTGTTCACCTACGACGCCAGTACGACGGGCTGGCTCCAGCGGTTCTGGCTCACCCGCGACTACCTGCCGGAGTTCGCCGACCTGCTCACCGACTGGCCCTCCCTGGCCGACATGACCCGCGCGATCGGGGGCCGCGCGGAGCCGCTGCTCATCCCGTGGGACTGCGCCGACGGCTTCTTCGAGGCCCACTGGCGCCGCCCCGAGGCGTACCTGGACGAGCACGTGCGCCGCGCGGTCTCGGTATGGACCAGAGTCGGGCAGCGGGCCGAGCGGCGGGCGGTGGACACCCTCCGCGACGACCTCTCCTCGGGCCGGTGGGCCGAACGCAACCGCGACCTCGTCGCCCTCGACGCGGCGGAGCTGGGGCTTCGCCTGCTGGTCGCCTGAACGACCGTGCGCGAGGGCGGGCGCTCAGTAGGGCAGGGACTGGGTGACCCGCCACAGGCGGCGGGGCAGCTCGCCCTCCTCGAAGGCGTGCACCTCGTCAAGGCGCCAGCCCTCGGCGAGCGCGTCGACCAGGGCGCGGGGAAAGAAGTGCACGGCGAAGCCGCCGCGCTCGTGGATGTCGTCGCCGTGGGCGGTGCCGGTGCCGTAGTGCGCTGTCGCCGGTGTGGCGGACGGTGTAGACGAAGGTGCCGCCCGGCCGCAGCACCCGGCGGACCTCGCCGACCAGCGCTTCGATCTCCGCCGTGGACAGCGCCATGCACAGCAGCATGTGCGCGTAGACCGCGTCCGCCGACGCGTCCGGCAGCGGCAGCGGCTCCCGTACGTCATGGACCGTCGTGCTCACCGACGTGCCGAGGCCCTGCTGTTCGGCGCGGGCGTGGAGCTGCTCGAGGCCGGTGGGGCTGAAGTCGGTGGCGTGGACGGTGAAGCCCTCGCGGGCGAAGTGCAGGGCGTCGCGGCCGTGCCCGGCCCCCAGTTCCAGCACGTCCTTCGCGCCCGCGGCGTGGAAGATCCCGGCCGCGTGGACGGCCGGTGCCGACGGCTCATCGCCGTACATGCCCGGATGGGCGGCGTAGGTCTGCTGCCAGTGCGCCCGCTGGGCCGCCGCCAGGTCCTGGTCCCGCCGCCGCATCCGTACTCCCATGGTCCGCGTCTCCCCAGGCCGGGAGTGCTGTCCAGCGTAAAGCCGGGGCCCGGCAGGCGCTCCTCCGCGGCGGGTGCGGCCCGCCTCGCGAGCGGGTGCCATGTGCGGCTCTCGCCCGGGGCCTGCGGTCGGCCGTGGCGCATCCGCACGGTCCGCCCGCCCTTCCGGTCGGGGCCCGTGACGTCCAGGTGGAGGTGTCGCAGGTGGAAACGGAGGGGGTGACCGCCGAAGATCTCCAGGACGCGGCCGTCGAACGCATAGAGGTTCCCGCCGACCGTGGTCGTGACCTCGTCGTTCACGGCGGGACCCTATGTGGGGTGATCGGCCGGTGTCAGGCCCCTGTCCCGCAGTACGTCCATGACCGCGTCCGCCACCGCGCCCATGCGGCGCTTGCGGAGGTCGAGGACGGGGCTCGGGTTCGACAGGCCGTGGGACGCCAGCAGGTTCATCAGGGGCCAGAGGGCGCCGGAGCGTCTCGGGAGCGGGAACTCCCGGCCGTCCGGTGCGATGACCCGGGCCGTGGTGACGCCCGCGAGGAGGTTGGTGCGGTTCCAGTCGACCGCGGCTGACCTGCCGTTCGGGCTGACGGAGAGCACGAGCTCCGTGGTGTGGTGCAGGACCGCCAGGTAGTTCATCGGCACCGTCAGGCGGCGGGCGGCGAGGAACGGGGGCGCGCCGTCCGCCGGTTGGACGCGCAGGACCGTGTCGAGTACGGGGCCGTGGTCCTGGAAGGTGGTCCGGCCGCGCATCTCCAGGAACCGGGCCCGTGCGAGGTGGCCGCCACGACGCGACCAGCTCCGGCCGACGGCGCCGAACTCGCCTCGCTCGCCCGGGAGGTGATCCACCAGCAGCCGGGCCTCCTCGCCCGGCTCGGTCACCGGGGCCCGGTCTTCGGGGCGGGCGCGGGCCCGTTCGGCCAGGGCGCTGTACCGTGCCGCCGTCTCCGCGTCCAGGCGCCGGAGGTCGATCGTGTCGCCGGCCATCGTGACGCCGCCGACCGCGCGCGAGATCCGCATCTGCGCCAGCTGGCGGCCGGGACGCCGGGTCACCTCGGTCCACCGGCCCTCCAGGTCGATCACCCGGCAGGTCCTCGTGCCCGCCAGGAGCGCGCTGCGCGGCCAGTCGACGATGACCCTGCCGGGGCCCTCGGGGCCGACCGGGCCCACGAGGACGGCCAAGCGGCCCGCCGTGATCGCCGACAGGCACAGGGACGGCACCCACCACTCGTCCGTCACCTCGAACTCCCCGTGCCCGCCGTCGCGTTCGGGTTCGTCCGCCGCGTGCACCCGCAGTCGCAGCCTGACCTTCGGCGTGAACTCCGCGGGAGCGTAGTCGCCGGAGTACGTCGTGAACGTCGCCTCCCCTTCGGGGCTGTACCGCACGAGCGACGCCTCCAGGACGTCCGCCCGCACCAGCCTCGCGCCCGCCGGGCCCGGGGCGGACCGCGGCGCCCCCATCACGAACGTGTCCTCGCCGTAGGGGAAGCCGCCGCCCTTCGCCCGGTCCCCGCACGTGATCCCGGGAAACTCCTGCCGCGTGGCGGTGGCGGCCATGACCGGGATCACGGCGGTGCCGACCGCGCCGAGCACGGCCACCGCCCAGCCCCACTCCGCGCCGTCGTGCCAGGCGGCGGCCCCCACGACGAGGAAGAACGGGAACGCCGACAGGCAGAGCGCGATGAACAGCAGGTTGCCGATGAACACTCCGGTACGGCTGCGCATGTGTCTCCCCCCTTCTCTCGTGGGGCCGGCATCACGGGGCCACGCCGTCCCCGGCGTAGAGGTAGCCGCCGGGGCGAGCGGGGTCGGCGATCAGCAGGACCTGGTCGCCGGTGCGGGGGACGCGCAGCTTGGAGACGAGGGTCTGGAGGGCGATCCGGTCGGAGGTACCGGCCGGTTGGAGGACCAGGTCGACGACCGGGTCGAAGTTGACGAGGCGGCCGGTGTCGCTGATCGACACGACGAGCGCGGGCGTGGTGGGCGCTCCCGCGGCGAGCAACTCCTTGACGTCGTGGCCGGACTGGTACGCGCCGATCGACTCCTGGACCTTGGCGAAGTCCTCCGCGCCGAGGAACGCGCGCGTGGCCCGGCCGTAGAAGCCCTTGCCGCTGGCCACCTGGCCCGCGATCTCGGCGGCCCGCTCCTCGCGGTTCTTGCCGCGCCTTCCGAAGATTCCCATGACCGCTCCTCCTTGTGGTGACGACCGGGGTCCGGTCGTGGTGTGCGGTGGGGACGCTAGGCGGGCCCGGGCGCCTACCGATCCCAGGTTCGCCCACCTGTTCGTGCACGACGTACGCTCCCCCCATGTCACCCCCGGGCCCGACGACCGCCGAGCGCCGACCGCGCGCCCTGGTCATCGACCACGCCTGGCGCGGCCTCGGGCCGGGCCTTGAGTCACTGAGCGGGCCGGGCGGGGCACCGCTCACGCGGACGGTGAAACTGATCGTGCTGCCGCTGGTCGTCAGGCCCGCGCTGCGGCCCGAACTCGCGGCGGACTTCCTCGCTTCGGACGAGGCCGCGCGGCTGGAGGCGCTGATCCACGAGTCCGGTGCGCGTCTCGCGGCGACGGCACAGTGGTTCACGCTCCTCAAGAAGGCCCGCAGGGCGCTGGGCGTCGTGGCGGGCAACCCCCAGGACCTGTACTTCCAGCGCTGCTTCGAGCTGGCCACCGACCACGGCGCGCCCACGGCCGGGGCGAACGCGGTCGCCCGGGCCGTGGTCCAGGACGTGGCGGACGCGGGCGGCGGGCGCACGGTGGAGGCGCTCAAGGCCCTTCTCGCGGACGCCGCCCTGCGCGCCCGGCTCGACGCGGAACTGACCGTCGCGTGGGAGAGCCGTCGGCCCGCCGGGGACGCGGCCGGGGCCGTGGCACTGGCGGCCGAGGCCCTGGAAGCGTGCGGCGCTCCGGAGCCGACGGCGGGCTCGGCGGCGTACGCCTCCATGGTCGGGGCGGGGCACGGCGGGCGGTTCGGCCGGGTGTTGTGGGCGCGCGCCAGCGGCGTGTGGGGCGGCGCGGACCCTCCGGCGCACCTGGGTCTCACCGCGCGGCCGGTGCCGTCGCGGCCTGAGGTCGGCCGGGGCGCCTCGACGGCCACGCTGCCCGCGCCGCTGGACCGCACGCTCTTCGAGCGGCTCTTCGCGGTGCTCCAGTCGTCGGCCCGGCGCGAGGAGCTGCCGACGGTGCCGGAGCTCGTCGCGCACGAGGTCGGCCGCAGTTGCGCCCCGCTCGGCCTGTGCGACGAGAGCTTGCGCGTCGCCGTCGTCCTCGGCGGATCGCTCGCGGTCGGCCTCGACCCGCTGGGCACCGGAGGCGCGTCGGCGGGGAGTACGGCCGCGCACCGCGCCGTCAACAGCCGCTGGCGGCGCGAGGCTTCGGTCCTGCGCGCCCGCAGGATGACCGTGTCCCCCCGCCCCGACCCGGACGGCGGCGCCCTGGACGCCCTCGCCCAGGACCTCCGTACCCCGTGGGCGGCGTACATGCGGCGGCTGTGGGTGCGGCTGCACGGGCGGCGACGTCCACGGCGCGCCGCTGGGGGATCTCGCGTCGGCCTGGGCGGTGCTCGACGGGGTCGCCCGCTCGGTGATGATGGACCACCGCGCCAGGGTCCGGTCGGCGCTGCGCGCCCTCTCGGCTACGGCCGTGGACACGGCCGGGCGGAGGAGCGCGTGACGGCGGGCGCCGGGGCGGACGTCCGCGTCGGGCGGGGCGAGGACGGCGTGATCCGGGTCGCCGCCGGGCCGGCCGACGGGCTCGTCGGGGCCTGCGGCAGTGGGGCCACCGGAGGCCCGGACTTCACGCGGTCCGTGCTCGACGTCGCGGGGGCGGTGCTGATGTGGCCGGTTCTCGCGGGTCCTGGGCTGCCGGTGACGGAGGTCCATGACGTGGGGCGGGCGCAGCAGTGGCTGTGGGCGGTCCATGGCGAGCGCGTCGCCGCCGCCGTGCACGCGCTCGCGGGGGCGGGGGCACGGGAGCCGCTGGTCGTACGGGAGGTGCCGGAGCGGCCCACGGCTGTCGCGGACGCCGCCGCGCGGCTCGCCTTCGGGCACTGGGCGGCCCGATGGTGGCCCGCGTCGTACACGGACGGGATCGCGGCGCTCGAACCCGGGGTGCTTGCCCTTGAGCTGGCGGCGCTCACCCATCAGTGCCAGCAGCTCTTCGACGACACGGGCGACACGGGCGATACGGGCGGTACGGGCGACTTCGGCGACCAGCCCGATGACTGCGTGGCCGAACTGGTCGAGGAGCACCGGTCCGCCCTCGATCCGCTGATCCAGTGGTGGCGTACGACACCCCAACCAGCGGACACCGCCTGGCACTTGGAGCGCGTGCTGCGGCTGGTCGACGACGCGGCGGACTGCGCCGGTCTTGACGGTCCGGAGCTGCGCCGCCTGCGCTCGGCGCTCGACCAGGAGCAGGACCACGGCCACGGCTCCGCCGCCGGTGTGCCGGTCGGCCCCGGCGCGCTGTTCGCGCGGCAGGGCGGCTACGCCCTCGCGGCGGGCGACCCGCTCCGGCGGCGGGGGCCGGGTGATCGCGCGGGGTTCCGGGGTCAACGACTGGCGCCGCTGTCCGCCGGGGTTCGTCGACGCCGCCGAGAACGCCGTGTCCTGGACCGCTCGGGCGTTCGGCGCGCGCCGGCAGTTCGAGGTCGAGGTCGTCGCGCACGTCACGGCGCCCGCAGCCGTCGACGTGCCGCTCGTCGCGGAGGTCCGGGTGAACGGCGGCCGCCCGACCCGGGTGCCCCTCGCCCGGCGGGACGACGCGTGGGCGGGCCGGGCGGACGTGGAACAGCCCGCGTACGCGCACCTGTCGTCCGCGTCGACGCCCCCGCACATCGACGTCGCGGTCCTGCTGCCGGGTTTCGACCCGGGCCCCGGGCCCGACGGCCGCGCCGGCCGGGACGCGGTCCGTGCCCTGGCCCGGCGGCGGCTGGCCGACGCGGCCCGGCCGACGGCGTACGACGGTTCCCCCTCGGGACCGTTCCTCGCCGAGATCCTCGCCGCCACCGCCACCAGTGAGGACTACTGACGGATGCCGGACGAGAGCAGCGGCCCGCACGAGCCCCACGGCGAGCCGGAGGCCACCGCGCCGACCCCGCTGTACGGCGAGCCCTTCGACAGCGGCTTCGCCCGGGCCCATGAGCACCACATGGCCGCCGAGTTCGAGGCCGCGTACGCCGTGTACGACGAGTTGCTCGGCCTGGCCGAGTCCCTGGAGGACTCCCCCGACGTACGGTTCCTGCGCGCGCACGTCCTCGCCGACCTCGGGGCCGTCCTCCTCGGCGCCTCGGACCTGCCCCGGGCCGAGGACGCCGTGGACCGGTCCCGGGCCCTCCTTGACGGCATCGCGGCGGCGCCGATGGGGCCTCGGGGCCGTCAGCTGTGGCTGGAGACGCTGCTGAAGACGCTGGTCGCGCGGGCCGACCTGCTGCGCAGGACGGGTCGCCTGGACGAGGCGCTCGCCTGTCTCGACGAGGCGGCGGCCCGGCTGCCCGGGTTCGACGATCCCGACGCGCTGCGCGGCGCGGAACTCGGCCTGAACCGGGTGCTCCTGCTGATGGACCGGGGCGAGTGGGGAACGGCCGAGGAGCAGGCCTCGCTCCTGCTGTCCACCACTCCGGCGCGGGCGGCGGAGGCCGTTCCCCGCCTGTTGTGCGCGCTCGGCGTGATCTGTTCCTCGACCGGACGGCTCGACGCGGCCGAGGACCACTTCGCCCGCGCCGAGGACGCCTTCCGGGCGCTGGGGGACACCGGTGAGGGGCAGACGATGCTCGCGCACCGGGCGTCCCTCGCGATGCGACGCGGCGCACTCGACGACGCGGAACGGCTGTTCACCGAGGCGTCCGCGTTCTTCGAGCGGCAGCGGCGGTTCGGCGAACTCGCCGTCTGCGAGCAGGCCCGGAGCTTCCTCGCCGACCGGCGCGGCGACGCCACGGGCGCACACGACCTGTTGGCGGCGAGCCTGGACCGGTTCGCACGGCTCGGCGCCTCGGTCGCCGCCGCCGACAGCATGCTGATGGGCGCCCAACGGGCGTACGACCGGGGCGACATCGAGGAGATGAAGCGGCTTGCCCAGGAGGCCCGCGACGTCTACCAGGAAAGGGAGATCTTCGAGCGGTGCGCGCAGGTCGACCTCCTGCTCGCGCGGACCCTTGAGGACAACCTGAACCGGACGGACCACGGCGGCCACGAGACGCGGTCCGTCGACACCGCGCTCTCCCTCGCCGTCCCCGCCGCCCTGGCGCTGGCCGCCGCACGCCACGACTTCGTCACCGCCCACGCGCGCGGCCAGTGGCTCGAACTCGCCGACGACGCCCTGCGGTTGGCGTTCCGGCTCGCCGTGCGCCGCCAGGACCAAGGGCTCCTCTTCGAACTGGTGGAACACCGCTGCGCGGGTGCGGCACTGGCCCTGGGCGGTGCGTCAAGGCCCGTGACGCCGTCCGCGCCGGTCTTCCCGGACGCGGCGATGAAGACGTACGGAGGCAGAGACCGAGGCGGAGACGGAGGCGCCGGCGACGGCGTGACGGCGCTGGGAGGCGTGGCCGCCGAGGCCGCCGCATCCGCCGGGCTGCGCGTCGCGCCGCCGCCGAAGGTGCGGATGCCGGCGGAGACCGGCCGGATCGCGCTCCAGGAGTTCATCGCGGCGGCCGAGTTCCGCTACCGCCGACGGATCGTGGACGAGGAGGAGGTCCCGTTCTGGCACACCGACGACCTGACGGACCGCCCGGTGGTCCAGATCCGCCTCGCTGACGCGGGCGACCTGTTCATGACGTGGACGTGGGCCGGTGGCGCCCGCGGGTTCGGCACCGGACGGGCGCCCGCCGCCGACGTCGACCGGGCGGTGGGCGAGTTGGCCGCCGCGCTGCCCGGGACGGGCGAGGGAGCCGCGGGCCTGCGGCGGGCGTTCGAGCGGGGGGCGCTCGCCGACCCCCGCGCCGAGCGCCGACTCGCCCGCACGCTGGCCGAGGCGCTGTGGCCCGAGGGTCTCACGGCCCAGATACGCCAGGTGTCGCAGCGCGCGGGCCGCCCGCTGCTACGCGTCCAGCCGTCGCCCCGAGTCGCCCAGGTCCCCTGGGAACTCCTGGCCGTCGACGGCGCGTCCGACGTGCGGCTCATCGACCTCGCGGACGTGGTGACCACCACGGCGACGTCGCTACGGCGGCGGCACGCCTCTGAACAGCCGGTACGGGACAGCCGCCCCGTCGTCCTCGTCCTCGACCCCCGGGTGCCGGGCTTTCGGGCCGATTCCCCGCTCGGTTCGGTCCTGGGGCCGCCCGGCGCGGACGAGGACCTCATGTCGCTGGTCCGGGCGCGGCTCGGCGCGGGGGCCGTCGAGCCGGCCCTCGCCGCCCCTGCCGAGGCCTTCCGCCGCACCGACCTGGACCGGGACTGGCTGAGCGGGGTGCTCCGCGAGGGGGCGCGCAGGCTCATGTACGTCGGGCACGTCAGCGGCGCGCCGGTCGAGGGCGGGCAGAGCGAGGACGGCTCCCTGCATCTGTGCTGCGGCCCGCGGAGCACCGGCCTGGCCGACGCGGTCCGCACGCATCGGCCGCTGTCGGCCAAGGACCTCCTCCTTGGCACGCTGCCCCTGCGGCCGGACGGGGAGGCGGGCGCGCGGATCTGGCCCGCGCCGCCGCGGGTCGCCCTGATCGGCTGCGAGAGCGGCGGCGACCTGCGGTTCGCCGAGTCGTTCGGGCTGGCGACGGCGATGATCTACAACGGCGCCGACCTGGTCACCGCCACCCGCTGGGCCCTGCCGACCAGCTTCGCCTTCCACCGGTTCGCCGGGCTGCCCGAGTCCGTGCGCCCGCTGTCGGAGGCGATCGTCGCCGTGGACGCCGCGCACGAAGACCCCGACCCCGTGCGGCGGCTCGGCCGCTGGCAGCGCGAGCGGCTCGACCGCTGGCGCGCCGACGGCCGGATCGAGCACGCGCCGCTGTTGTGGGCGGCCATGACGAACATCGTCGCCTGACCGTTCAGGTACGGGATTCCGTCACCGGGTACGGGACGAACGTGCTGGTGTTCTCGTCGATGCGCAGGGCGTGGCCCAGGGGCGGTGCCGCGCGCTGGGGGCAGTCGAGGCGTTCGCAGACGCGGCAGCCCATGCCGATGGGGGTGGCCGCGGCGGGCCGGGTGAGGTCGAGGCCGTCGGAGTAGACGAGCCGGTGGGCGTGGCGGATCTCGCAGCCGAGGCCGACCGCGAAGGTCTTGCCGGGCTCGCCCCAGCCACCGCGGTGGCGGGTGAGGGCGCGGGCGGTCCACAAGTAGCGCTGGCCGTCGGGCATTTCGGCGATCTGGACGTGGATGCGGCCGGGCGCGGCGAACGCCTCGTACACGTTCCACAGCGGGCAGGTGCCGCCCGCCCGGGAGAAGTGGAAGCCGGTCGCCGACTGGCGTTTGGACATGTTGCCCGCGCGGTCGACGCGCACGAAGGAGAACGGGACGCCGCGCAGGCGCGGGCGCTGGAGCGTGGACAGGCGGTGGCAGACGGTCTCGTAGCCGAGGCCGTAGTGGTCGGTGAGGCGCTCGATGTCGTAGCGCGCCTCCTCGGCCGTCGTGTGGAAGGCGCGGTACGGCAGGATCAGCGCGGCGGCGAAGTAGTGCGCGATGCCGATGCGCGCCAGGGCGTGGGCGGGCGCGCCGGGGGTGAAGTCCTCGGCGGCGTGCCGGTCGAGGTCGTCGGCGTGCTCCAGGAGGGCCAGCTGCGTGGCCATGCGGAAGGCCCGCTGGCCCGGGCGCAGGCGCGTCGACAGGTGCAGGGTGCCGGAGGCGGCGTCGTAGCGGTGCAGGCGCTCCCCCGCCTCCGTGCCCAGGCGCACGCCGTGCCGGTCCGCGAGCCGGGTCGTCAGCGCGCTCAGGACCTCGCCGGGGCGGATGCCGATCGCCGTGGCGAGGTCCTCCGCCGCCAGGTCGATCTCGTGGAGGTAGTTCTGGCGGCGGTAGAAGTAGTCGCGGATCTCCCCGTGCGGTGAGCGCGGCGCGGTGTCGCGGGACCCGGCGGGGCGCTCCCCGGCGTCGCGGTCCTCGGAGTCGCCGGCGAGTTCCGCCAGGCGCTGGTTGCGGCGGCCCAGGTCAAGGAGCACGGAGGCGACCGCGGGCATCCGCGAGGCCAGTTCGGCCAGGTCGGCCGGGGACACCCGCGCCGCGTCGATCTCACCGGCCAGGGCCTCGCGCAGGTCCGCCACGAGGCGGCTGGTGTCCCGCTCGGAGAAGAACCCCGGGTCGACGCCGAAGACCTCGGTCAGGCGCAGGAGCACCGGGACCGTGAGGGGGCGCGAGTCGTGCTCCATCTGGTTCAGATAGCTCGGCGAGAGGGCGAGCGTGCGGGCCAGCGAGGCCTGGCTCATGCCGCGTTCCTCGCGCAGCCTGCGCAGCCGCGCCCCCGCGTACGTCTTGGCCATGCCCCTCCCCCTCCGGAGGCCCTCACCCTACGGGAGCGGGGGCCGCCGCAAGGCTTCGCAACCTTGGCAATCCGGGGCCGGAAGATTCGCAGAAGTTGGCACGGAGCCACGGTTGTTGGCACTCAGTGCCAGTGCCAGAGTTCCTGTGCGGCCCACCGGCCCCCCGGGCGGGCACCCACCGCATCCGGGGCACGACTCGGGCCCTGACGTCGGAGATCCCGGCGACGGTCGGACCCGCGTCGGCAGCATCGCTCAGCTCGGCCGCACGGCGGGCCGCTGGGCCGCGGCTTCACTTTCAGACACCTAGTGCCATCACCCCGCCGGTGTGCGGCGGGAGTGACTCGCTTCGCAAGCCCAAGGATTCGCACGCCCAAGGATTCGCACGCCCAAGGATTCTCAAACCCCAAGGAGACGTGAACCCCATGACACAGGACCAGACGCGGACGCAGGCAGCCGCCGACCTCGCGCGCCGCTGGGCCACGGACCCCCGCTGGCAGGGCATCGAGCGCACCTACGGCGCCGAGGACGTGCTCCGGCTCTCCGGCAGCGTCCGCGAGGAACACACCCTGGCCCGCCGCGGCGCGGAGCGCCTGTGGCGGCAGCTGCACGAGAGCGACTACGTGCACGCGCTCGGCGCGCTGACCGGCGGCCAGGCCGTGCAGCAGGTCAAGGCCGGGCTCCAGGCCGTCTACCTGTCCGGCTGGCAGGTCGCCGCCGACGCCAACCTCGCCGGGCACACCTACCCCGACCAGAGCCTGTACCCCGCCAACTCCGTTCCCCAGGTGGTGCGCCGCATCAACAACGCGCTGCTGCGGGCCGACCAGATCGCCACCGCCGAGGGCACCGGCGACACCAGGGACTGGCTGGCGCCGATCGTCGCCGACGCGGAGGCCGGGTTCGGCGGTCCCCTCAACACCTTCGAGCTGACCAAGGCGATGATCGCCGCGGGCGCGGCGGGCATCCACTACGAGGACCAGCTCGCCTCCGAGAAGAAGTGCGGCCACCTCGGCGGCAAGGTCCTCGTGCCGACCTCCCAGCACATCCGCACCCTCAACGCGGCCCGCCTCGCCGCCGACATCGCCGACGTGCCGACCCTGGTCGTGGCCCGCACCGACGCGCTCGCCGCGAACCTGCTCACCAGCGACGTCGACGAGCGCGACGCGGAGTTCGTGACCGGCGAGCGCACCGCGGAGGGCTTCTACCGGGTGCGCCAGGGCATGGCCCCGGCCATCGCCCGCGGCCTCGCCTACGCCCCGTACGCCGACCTCCTCTGGATGGAGACGGGCACGCCGGACCTGGCGCAGGCCCGGGAGTTCGCCGAGGCGATCCACGCCCGCTTCCCCGACCGGATGCTGGCCTACAACTGCTCGCCGTCCTTCAACTGGAAGGCGGCACTCGACGACGACCGGATCGCCAAGTTCCAGCGGGAGCTCGGCGCCATGGGATACCGCTTCCAGTTCATCACCCTGGCGGGCTTCCACTCCCTCAACCACGGCATGTTCGACCTCGCCCGCGGCTACGCCGAACACGGCATGACCGCCTACGTCGACCTCCAGGAGCGGGAGTTCGCCGCGCGGGCCCACGGCTTCACCGCGGTCAGGCACCAGCGCGAGGTCGGCACCGGCTACTTCGACCTGGTCTCCACGGCCGTCAACCCGGCCTCCTCCACCACGGCGCTCGCCGGGTCCACCGAGGAGGAGCAGTTCCACTAGCCGCCCCGCCCCGCCCACCGACCGCCGCCCCGCCCGCCAGGAGATCCGATGCCGCAGCTCCTCACGCACCGCGTCCGCGTCCTCGCCGCCCCCGGCGACCGCCACGACGAGATCCTCACCCCCGCCGCCCTCGACTTCGTCGGCGCGCTCACCTCGGCCTTCCGCGAGCGCCGCCGGGACCTGTTCAAGGAGCGCGGCCGCCAGGCGATCCGGCTCGCGGCCGGGTCCCCGCTCGACTTCCCCGCGGTGACGCGGCGGGTGCGCGACGACCCCCACTGGCGCGTCGCCCCGCCGGGCCCGGGGCTCATCGACCGGCGGGTGGAGATCGCGGGGCCGCCCGAGCGCCGCGCGGCGGCGGCCGCGCTCACCTCCGGCGCGCGGGTGTGGGTGGCGGAGCTTCGAGGACGCCACGGCACCGACCTGGGCGAACGTGATCGACGGGCAGGTCGTGCTGCTGGACGCCGTCGAGCGGCGCATCGGCCACGCGACCCCGGCGGGCGCGGAGCACACGGCCGCCGCCGGACGGCCCCCGGCCACGATCACGGTCCGGCCGCGCGGCTGGCACCTCGACGAGGAGCACCTGGAGTACGAGGGGAGCGCCGTGCCCGCCGCGCTCGTCGACTTCGGCCTGTACTTCTTCCACTGCGCCCAGCGGCAGCTCGACGCGGGGCACGGCCCGTACTTCTGCCTGCCCAAACTGGAGAACCGCTACGAGGCCCGCCTGTGGAACGACGTGTTCGTCCTGGCGCAGGAGCTCCTCTCCATCCCCCGCGGCACGATCCGGGCGACCGCGCTCATCGAGACGGTCACGGCCGCCTTCGAGATGGAGGAGATCCTCTACGAACTCCGCGAGCACGCCGCCGGGTTGACCGCGGGCCGCTGGGACTACCTCTTCAGCGTCATCAAGACCTTCGGGCACCGCACGGACTTCCTGCTCCCCGACCGCGCCAGGATCACCATGACCGCCCCGTTCCTGCGCGCGTACACCGACCTCATGGTCCGCACCTGCCACCGGCGCGGCGCGCACGCCATCGGCGCCATGGCCGCCCAGGTCCCGGACGGGGACCCGGAAGCGGGCGCGGCCGCGCTCGCCGCGGTGCGCCTGGACAAGGAGCGCGAGGCCGAGGACGGCTTCGACGGCTCCTGGGTCGCCCACCCCGCGCTCGTCCCGGCGTGCCGGGAGGCGTTCGACGGCGTGCTCGGCGCCACGCCGCACCAGCTGGACCGGGCCCGCGGCGACGTGGACGTGACGCCCGCGCGACTCCTTGCCGTGCGGCGCGTCAGCGGACCGCCGACGCCCGAGGGCGTGCGCGTCAACGTCTCCGTCGCGGTGCGCTACTTCGCCGCCTGGCTGCGCGGGCGGGGCACCGTCGTCGTGGACGGGGTGACGCAGGACGCCTCGACCGCGGAGATCGCCCGGGTGCAGATCTGGCAGTGGCTGCGCCACCGGGCCGTCGAACGGGAGGAGGTGCTGCGTGTCCTCGACGAGGAACTCGACGCGCTGGCGGCCGCGTTCCCCTTCGCGCCCCTGGACGAGGTCCGCGGCCTGTTCACGCGCGGCGCCCTCGCCGCCGAACTCCCCCGGTTCTTCACACCCGACGCCTACACCCGCCACCTCGTGCGCACCACGGGACCCCGGTCATGAGCGCCGCCATCCAGCGCGTCGGAGTCGTCGGCGGCGGTCAGATGGGCGCGGGCATCGCCGAGGTGTGCGCGCGAGCGGGGCTCGACACGATCGTGTGCGAGGCGGAGGCCACCGCCGCGCACGGCGCCCGCGCACGCGTCGCCGCCTCCCTCGGCAAGGCCGTACGGCACGGCAAGTCGACGCCCCGGGACGCCGAGGCCGCACTGGAGCGGCTCACCTTCACCGGGCACCTCGACGACCTGGCCGACCGGCAGCTCGTCATTGAGGCCATCGTCGAGAACCCCGACGCCAAGACCGAGGTGTTCGCCGCCCTGGACAAGGTCGTCGAGGACCCCGAGGCGATCCTCGCCACCACCACCTCCTCGATCCCGATCATGCGGCTCGGCATGGCGACGCAGCGCGCCGACCGCGTGGTGGGCCTGCACTTCTTCAACCCCGTGCCCGTGCTGCCGCTGGTGGAGGTCGTCACCTCGCTGCACACCTCGGCGCGGACCACGGACCGCGTACGGCACTTCGCCGCGGCCACGCTCGGCAAGACCGTCGTGGACTCCCGCGACCGGGCCGGGTTCGTCGTGAACGCGCTGCTGATCCCGTACCTCCTGGCGGCGATCCGGATGACCGAGTCCGGCTTCGCCACCGCGGCCGACGTGGACCACGGCATGGAGCTCGGCTGCGCCCACCCCATGGGCCCGCTGCGCCTGGCGGACCTGATCGGCCTCGACACCGTCGCGGCCATCGCCGACTCGCTGTACGAGGAGTTCAAGGAACCGCTGTACGCGCCGCCGCCGCTGCTCCAGCGCATGGTCGACGCGGGCCTGCTGGGCCGCGAGTCCGGGCGCGGCTTCCACGTCTACGACCGGCGCCAGCGGGGCTGAGGCGGGCCAGGACCCGCACTGTCCGCATCATGGACAGCTCGTCCCCACGGCGGCGCGTTCCCGCCTAAGCTGACCCACGCAGCTGGTTCGCCCCGTCCGCCAGGCGGGAGCGTCGCAAGAGGGAACCCGGTGGGAATCCGGGACTGCCCCGCAGCGGTGAGCGGGAACGACCGCCGTCACACGCACTGGGCCCGACGACGGGCCTGGGAAGCGACGGCCAGTAGGAGTCCCCCGTCAAGGGAGGGCGTGCCCGCGAGTCCGAAGACCTGCCAACTGCCCGCGCGCGGACCCCTTCGCGCGCGGACATCCCGGTGACCTCGAGGGCGGGTCGGCGTACAGAGCGAACGGACGACCGCGCGGATCGCCGCGCCAGGTCGCATCCCTCCGTCCGCTCCGTCACCCCTTCGCGCCCCCGTCCCGTCGCCGGGACCTCAGGGACTCATCTCGCGAAGGAGATCTCCGTGACCAGCAAGCCCGCAGCCGCGGCAGCACGGGCCACCGTGTACGGCTACCCCCGCCAGGGCCAGCACCGGCAGCTGAAGAAGGCCATCGAGGGCTACTGGAAGGGCCGCGGCACCGCCGACGCCCTCCACGCCACCGCCGCCGAGCTGCGCCGCACCCACTGGCGCCAGCTCGCCGACGCCGGTGTGCACGAGGTCCCCACCGGCGACTTCTCGTACTACGACCACGTCCTGGACACCACCGTCATGGTCGGCGCCGTCCCCGCGCGCCACCGCGACGCCGTCGCCGCCGACGCCCTGGACGGCTACTTCGCCATGGCGCGCGGCACCCAGGACGTCGCGCCGCTGGAGATGACCAAGTGGTTCGACACCAACTACCACTACCTCGTCCCCGAACTGGGCCCCGACACCGTCTTCACCGCGAACTCCGCGAAGCAGGTGGCCGAGCTGAAGGAGGCGCTGGCGCTCGGCCTCGACGCCCGCCCGGTCCTGGTCGGCCCGGTCACGTATCTGCTGCTCGCCAAGCCCGCGCCCGGCGTCGCCGCCGACTTCGAGCCGCTGACGCTCCTCGACCGGCTGCTCCCGGTGTACGCCGAGGTCCTCGCCGACCTGCGCGCGGCGGGCGCCGAGTGGGCGCAGCTCGACGAGCCCGCCCTGGTCCAGGACCGCACCCCGGCCGAACTCAACGCCGCCGCCCGCGCCTACCGCGACCTCGGCGCCCTCACCGACCGGCCGAAGCTCCTCGCCGCCTCCTACTTCGACCGCCTCGGCGAGGCCCTGCCCGTCCTGGCGAAGGCGCCGATCGAGGGCCTGGCCCTGGACTTCACCGAGTCCGCCGCCGCGCACCTCGACGCGCTCGCCGCCGTCGGCGGCCTGCCCGGAAAGCGCCTGGTCGCCGGGGTCGTCAACGGCCGCAACATCTGGATCAACGACCTGGAGAAGTCCCTCGCGACCCTGGGCACCCTCCTCGGCCTCGCCGAGCGGGTCGACGTGTCGGCCTCCTGCTCGCTCCTGCACGTCCCCCTGGACGCCTCGGCCGAGCGCGACATCGACCCGCAGATCCTGCGCTGGCTGGCCTTCGCCCGGCAGAAGACCGCCGAGATCGTCACCCTCGCCAGGGGCCTGTCGCAGGGCACCGGCGCCATCACCGCCGAACTCGCCGCCAACCGCGCCGACCTGGCATCGCGCGCCGGGTCCGCGATCACCCACGACCCGGCCGTACGGGCCCGCGCCGCCGCCGTCACCGACGCCGAAGGACGCCGCTCGCAGCCGTACGCCGAACGGGCCGCGGCCCAGCGCGCCCACCTCGGCCTGCCGCTGCTTCCCACCACCACCATCGGCTCCTTCCCGCAGACGGGCGACCTGCGGGCCGCCCGCGCCGACCTGCGCGCGGGCCGCATCGACACCCCCGGCTACGAGGAGCGCATCAAGGCCGAGATCCAGGAGGTCGTCGCCTTCCAGGAGAAGACCGGCATCGACGTCCTGGTGCACGGCGAGCCCGAACGCAACGACATGGTCCAGTACTTCGCCGAGCAGCTGACGGGATATCTGGCCACGCAGCACGGCTGGGTCCAGTCGTACGGCACGCGCTATGTGCGCCCGCCGGTCCTCGCGGGCGACATCTCCCGTCCCGTGCCGATGACGGTGCGCTGGACCACCTACGCCCAGTCGCTCACGAGCCGCCCGGTCAAGGGCATGCTGACCGGCCCCGTCACCATGCTCGCCTGGTCGTTCGTCCGCGACGACCAGCCGCTCGGCGACACCGCCCGCCAGGTCGCGCTCGCCCTGCGCGACGAGGTCGGCGACCTGGAGGCCGCGGGCACGTCCGTCATCCAGGTCGACGAGCCCGCCCTGCGCGAGACCCTGCCGCTGCGCGCCGCCGACCACGGCGGCTATCTGGCCTGGGCCACGGAGGCGTTCCGGCTCACCACCAGCGGGGTCCGCCCGGACACCCAGATCCACACGCACATGTGCTACGCCGAGTTCGGCGACATCGTGGCCGCCATCGACGACCTCGACGCCGACGTCATCAGCCTGGAGGCCGCCCGCTCCCACATGCAGGTCGCCCGTGAACTCGCCGCCCACGGCTATCCGCGGGAGGCGGGACCCGGCGTGTACGACATCCACTCGCCCCGCGTCCCCAGCGCCCAGGAGGCGGCGGCACTCCTGCGCAGCGGCCTGGAGGCGATCCCCGCCGAACGCCTGTGGGTCAACCCCGACTGCGGCCTGAAGACCCGCGGCTGGCCGGAGACCCGCGCCTCCCTGGAGAACCTGGTCGCCGCCGCCCGAGCGGTGCGCGGGGAGCTGTCGGCGCCCTGACCCCAGGTGGCCGGTTGCCCCCGTGTTCCGTCTCCCCCTCCCGTGCTACACACAACTCACCCGGCGCGGCCACGAGGTGAGCGCGTGAGGGGGAACGCGGGGAGGGGGCGGGGCAGCGTGCGCGAGGGCCGGAGCAGAGCCGCCGGGGTCTGCGTACTCGTGAGCGCGGGCGCGGTCGTGGCGTCCCTGCTCGCCGTGGACTCCGAAGGTGCCGCCCGCGCGGCCCCGCCGGACGTGCTGCGGGCCGAACGGGCCGTCGCGCGGGCCTGTTTCGCCCGGCCGCTGCCCGCCGGGGCCGCGGGCGCCGACCGGCGCGAGGTGACCGCCACGGCCGACGGCCTCGTGCGGGCGCGGCTCTCCCCGGTGCCCCGGACGTCGCCCGGCGGCGCGCGGGGCGACTGGGACGTGGCCGTGTTCGACCGCGCCACCGGCGACGTCGTCGCCGCCTCGGCGGGCCCCTGGTCCCGGGAGCTCGCCGAGGGGTTCGTCAAGCGCGGGCAGCGGCTCGTGGTGCAGGGGTGCCGCTACGGCGGGCCCGCCGCGCGCGTCCGGCTCGGCCTCGAATTCCTGGCGACGCCACCGGCCACGACCGGCGGCGCGCGGGCCGATGCGCCCCGCGGCGTGCCGTCCGCCGCCGCGTCGCCGCCCCAGCTCGTCCGCGTGCGCACCCCCGCCCGCGCCGACCGCGACCGGCTCGTCGGGCTCGGGTTCGACGTCACCGGCAAGGGCGACGGCGACGGCCTCGACGTCGTGCTCGCCGACGGCGGCGACCGGGCCGCCCTTGCCCGCCACGGCTTCCGGTGGCGGGTGCTGGAGCGCGACCTGGCCGCGCGGTCCGTGCGCGACGCCCGCGCCGACCGGGCCTACGCGGCGCGCATCGCCCGCTCGCCGCTGCCGTCGGGCCGGACCGGCTACCGGCATCTGTACGACTACGAGTACGAGCTGAAGGAGCTCGCGCGCGGGCACCCCCGCCTGGTGCGGGTGTTCACGCTGCCCGAGCCGACCTGGGAGGGCCGGGACGTCGTCGGCGTGGAGATCACCGCCGATGTGCGGCACACGGGCGACGGCAAGCCCGTCGACCTGACGATGGGGGTGCACCCACGCCCGCGAGTGGCCGAGCGGCGAGGTCGCCATGGAGTGGGCGCACGAGCTGGTCCAGGGGTACGCGCTCCACCGGCCCGCGCGCCCGCTCGTCGCGCGCACCCGGAGCGTGGTGGTCCCCGTCGTCAGCCCGGACGGGTTCACGGTGTCCCGCGAGGCCGCGCCCAAGGGCGACCAGTCCCGCTTCGACTACGAGTTGAAGCGGAAGAACTGCGGCGTGCGGGACGCGCCACCGCCGTACGCGACGGGCGTGTGCGCGGCCAACCCGGCCGGGCGGCTGCGCGGCACCGACCCCAACCGGAACTACGGCGGCTTCTGGGGCGGCCCGGGCGCCGGGCTCACCTGGAACGGCGACACCTACCGGGGCCCGGAGCCCTTCAGCGAGCCGGAGGTGCGCAACGTCCGCGCCCTGGTGTCCTCGCGCCAGGTCACCCACCTGACCACGCTGCACACGCCCGCCGCGCTCGTCCTGCGCCCGCCCGGCCTCGCCGGCACCCGGCCGCCGCTCGACGAACCCCGCTACCGCGCGCTCGGCGAGAAGGTGGCCGCCCGCACCGGCTACCCGTCCCGGCCGAGCTGGCAGCTGTACGACAACACCGGCGCCACCGAGGACTGGTCGTACTGGGCGACCGGCGGCTGGGGCCTGACCGTGGAGCTCGCGGGCGGCGGCTTCCACGGGCCCTACGCCGAGGCCGTGGTCGCCGAGTACGCGGGTCTTCCCCCCTCGCCCGGCGCGGGCCGGGGCGGCAACCGCGGGGCGCTGCTGGCCGTGCTCAAGGACACCGCGGACCCGGCCGCGCACGCGACGCTGACCGGCCGCGCGCCCAAGGGGCATGTGCTGCGGCTGCGCAAGACGTTCCGCACGCCGACGTCGCCGGTGCTCCAGGCGGACGGCTCGACGCGGCCGCCGCTGCAGGTGACGGACCGTCTTGAGTCGGTGCTGCGGGCGCGCGGGGGCCGGTTCCGGTGGGCGGTGAACCCCTCGACGCGGCCGTACGTCGCCGGGCGGTACGGGCGCGACCCGCAGGGCCCGCCGCAGGACGGCCTCGCGGTGACCAATCCGCCGGGCGTGCCCCCGGTCAACGACGGCTACCCGGGCGACCCGGCGGCGGAGAGCTTCACGTTCCGCGTCGGCGGGCCGCCGGACGTCGACAACGGCAAGCTGACGGTGGGCGTCTCCTGGTCGTCGCCGCGCACGCACTGGGACCTGTACCTGTACGACGCGTCCGGGGCGCCCGTCGCCTCCGACACCAGCGGGGAGACGTCCGCGCGCGCCGTCCTCTTCGATCCGCCGCCGGGCACCTACCGGGCGGTCCTGGTGAACTACGCGCAGGCCGACCCGGCCGCCGTCGACGACTGGAGCGGGCGCGTCGACTTCGCCTCGCCGCTCCCGGCGACGTACGGCGAGAAGGAGGCGTACCAGCTGTCCTGCGCGTCGCCGACGGGCCGCGTGGTCGGGCTCACGGACGTCTACGCCGAGCGCGGCGAGAGCGTCGACGTCGGTGACATCTGCGCGGTGCACACGGTGAGCAGCAGGAGCAGGCCGCCGAAGGCGAGGTAGGGGACGGCGTCGGGGAACCATTCGAGGAGCGCGCCCGCGAGGGTCGCGCCGAGCGGCGGCGCCGCGAGCAGCAGCAGCCCGACACCGCTGTGGACGCGGCCCTGCAACGCGTCGGGCGTGCGCACGACTTGGGCGTACGTCATCACGGAAGCGGACAGCGAGACGGCGGCCGCGCACGCGGTCAGCAGCGGTGCGAGCAGCACCGGCGCGGCGCTGAGCGCCATCAGGGGCACGGCGAGCGAGCAGGCGGCGCCGCAGGCCAGGAGCACCGTGCGGGAGGGCACCCGGTCGATCAGGCGCGGCGCGACGAGGGCGCCGACGAGCGCTCCGGCCGCCCAGAAGTCGTACAGCACGCCGATGGTGAGGCTGGACGTGCCGTGCCGCCCGCTGACCACGACGACGGTGAGGGCGACGCCGTCGACGGCGAAGTTCTGCGCGGAGGCGACGAGGGTGAGGCGGCGCAGCACGCGGTCGCGCCACAGGAAGCGGACGCCCTCGGTGAACGCGGCCCACCAGCGGGCCAGGGTGCGCTCGGCGGCGTCCAGCGGGGTGCGCAGGGCGTGCACGGTCGCGGCGGAGACCAGGAAGGAGGCCGCGTTCAGCCAGAACGGCAGGCTGGTGCCGACGGTGAAGAGGGCGCCGCCCACGAGCGGGCCGAGCAGGGCGGCGGCCTGGCCGCGGACGCGGGTGGCGGCGAGGGCCGTGGCGAGCCGGTCGGCGGGGACGATTCTTTGGAGCGATGCGAGCCCGGCGGCGCCGAAGGGGGCGGCGAGCAGCCCGAGGAGGAGGCCGGCGCCGCACAGGACGGGCAGCGAGGCGTGGCCGAGGGCGATGGCGGTGGCGAAGGCGGCGCTGACGGCGGCGCGGCCGTACTCGCACCACAGCATGACCGTGCGCCGGTCGCAGCGGTCGGTGACGGGTCCCGCGGCGAGGCAGGCGAGCGCGACCGCGCCCGTCCAGACGGCCTCCACCAGGCCGACCCGCAGCGGCGATCCGGTCTCGGCGAGGACGAGCAGCGGCAGGGTGAGGGCGGCCGCGCCGGAGCCGAGGACGGACAGGCCCTGGCCCCACAGCAGGAGGTGGAAGTCGCGGTTGCGGCGAAGGCGGTGCGGCGGCGTCGCCCGTTCGCTGCCCGAAGCGGTCACGGGTCACGGACCGGTCATCGTCAGGAAGGGCAGCGCGCCCGGGGCGGCGCCGCGGCGCGCGGCGTGGACGGCGAGCAGGACGCCCGCGGTGCCGGTGGCGAGGTCCATCGACAGGCGCAGGCGGCCGTCGAGGGTGAAGGCGGTGCGGCCCTGGTGGCGCACGGCGTGCAGGCCGAGGGACCTCAGGTGCGGCGCGGTGGGCGCGCCGAGGTGGGCGCTGGCGTAGAGGACGCCCGCCTGGCCGCTCAACAGGCCGCTGTTGAGGAGGAGTTCGGTGTCGAGGCCGTCGCGGACGCGGTCGCGCGCGTGGGCCAGGTGGGGGTCGTCGCGGACGCGCAGATAGGCGTCGAGAGCGAGGCCGATCCCGGCGCTCCCGTCGTCGAGGCCGCATCGCCACAGCGGCCCGGAGCGGACCTGGAGGCGGCGGCCGCGGGGCACGCCCAGGTGGCCGAGGTCGCGGGCCAGGGCGGTGCCCGCGTACCGCAGCCACGAGGAGTCGCCGGTGGCCTCGTACAGGCGCGTGAACAGCAGGGCCGGTCCCGACCAGCCGTGCATCAGGCCGGCCGCGCCGGACTCGGCGGCGAGCCTGCTGGCGAGTGCGCGGCCGATGGCGGGTGCTCCCCCGGCGCTGCCGCGGCCGGCGGCCGTGGCCGCTTCGGGGCCGAACCGCAGCAGGGTGAGGCCGATGCCCGCGAGCCCGCCGAACAGCGATGACCCGCACCGTTCGAGGTCGAACTCCCGTAGCCGGGCGAGGACTTCGAGGGCTTCGGCGCGCAGGCCGAGGTCGTCGAGGACGCACGCGACGCCCGCCACGCCGTCGTACAGGCCCGGTCGCGGCCAGCGCTCGGCGCGGGCGGCGCGGACGAGCCAGTCGGCGTGTTCCGCGGCGCCCGGGTGCGGGGCGCGGCCCGTGACGCGCAGCGCGTGCAGGACCCCGGCGGCGCCGAACGCGAGGGACGCGCCCTGGTGCTCCAACTGCCGTACGTCGCCGGGGAAGAGCCGGTCGTCCCGGTCGGGCGTCGCGCTGGCGACGACGGCGTCGCGCAGGTCGTCGACGAGGGCCTGCCAGGCGGCGGCGTCGTCGCCGTCGGGCCAGGTCGCGCGCGGCGCGTCCGGCTCGTGCGGGGGCGCGAGGCGGCGGCGCAGCGACGGGCCGAAGTCGTCCGGCACCGGGAAGCGGTCCTCGGCGGCGGCGATGAGCTCGCGGTGCTTGCCGGGCGCGAACCGCAGCAGTTCGGTGAGCGGCAGGTACAGCGCGAGGCGCAGACAGGCGAGGGCGTGCTCGTCCGCGGCGCGGCCGCCGCGCGCCCAGGGCGCGCTGAAGCCCTCGGTGGCCAGGGCGCTCGCGCTGTCCGCGCCGCTGTCGCGGCCGGCCTCGCGGGCGGTCTCGAAGTCGACGAGGCAGACGGAGCCGTCGGGGCGGACCATGACGTTGCCCGGCTTCAGGTCGCCGAACACGAGGCCGCGCTGGTGCAGCGCGGTCAGCGCCCGCTCGATCCGGGTGTACGTGGTGTGCGCCCAGGCGGCGTAGGCGTCGCGTTCGGCGGTGGTGGGTCCTGGCCGCAGCAGCGGGTGGCGGCGTCCGATGGCCTCGTGGAGGGGCTCGCCCTCGATGAACTCCTCGACGAGGAAGTGGTGTTCCCAGTGCCGGATGCGGCCGTACGTCCGCGGCGCCTGCCCGTCCAGGCCGTCGAGGGCCTCCAGCATCGCGTGTTCGTGGGCGAGCCGGGCCACGGCGTCCGTGCCGCGCAGGTCGAGCCCGGCGTGCGGGCGGGCCTCGCGCAGCACGACGCGCCGCCCGGTGGCGGTCTCGACGGCGCGGTAGACGCCGCCGCCGTTGCTGAACAGGAGTGCCCTCTCCACGCGGTAGGGGAACGTGCCCGCGCGCCGCTCCCGCGCGGCGGTGGCGATCTGCTCCTGGACGAAGGCGGGCACCTCGGCCCACTCGGGCACCTTGAACGAGGCGCCGCGCGTGTCCGGGACCAGGACGCCGTCGGGCCGCTCGACCGCCGCCACGTAGGCGCCGTCCGGGGCGAAGCAGTAGCGCTCCTGGAACGCGCCGTAGCGCACGTGCAGCGGTCCAGGACCCCAGCGCAGGTCGTTGAGGACGTACGGTCCCGCGACGCCGTGCAGGAGCGACGTCAGTTCCTTCAGGGTGAGTTCGAGGACCGCGTCGTCGGCGGGGTAGAGGGTGACGAGCTTCCCGCCCGACGAGCGGGGCGCGGGCTTGCCGTTGATCTGCTTCAGGAGGGCGCCGCCGCGCAGGAACTTGAAGGCGATGCCGCGGGCGACGCAGTAGTCCCAGACGGTGTCGACGACCCGCTCGGCGTCGGCGGCCTTCGCCGAGGCGTGCGCCTTCCAGCCCTGCCGGGGCAGGAGGGCGCCCTGGGGCCGCAGATTGACCCAGATGCCCTGGTCGGCGCGCTCCCAGCCGTCGGGCACGGGGGCACGGCCGCGGGCGAACCAGGTCGCCTCGTCGTCGAAGTGCTCAAGGCCGTCGGTGAACAGGGGTGCGTCGCCGGGGTGGTTCATGACGGGTGCGTCCTTCCGTTGCCGGGGCCGGCAGCGCGGCTGGGAGTGCGCCGGTCGGGGTCGAGCGGCCGCGACCAGGGCGTCGCCGTCGGCCGCTCGACCTTCATGTGCTCCGTGGACTTCAGAGGAACGCGAAACCGCTCTGGCTACTGCCGGTGTTGCACGGCCACAGCGACGTGCTCTCCTCTTCAAGGTCCTGGAGTTCGAGGATGTCCGTCATGACTTCACCTCCTTCCGGGCGTCCGGGCGGACGGCTGGCCGGGGCGGCAGCTGGGGCAACGCGGTGACCCCTTCGTACGCCGCGGCCAGGGCGAGCAGGACACCGGCGGAACCGGTGGCCAGGTCCATGGAGAGACGCGGCATCCGCAGGCCCGGGAAGGCGAGGGCGCCCTTCCAGGTGCGGGCGTGCCAGGCGAGCAGCCGGATCTGCTGCTCCAGGGGCGCCCGGTGGGCGGCGTCGCGCGCCGCCGCGAGGGTGGCGATCGCCCCGGCGCGGCCGCGCAGCAGGCCGGGGAAGCGGACGTACAGGACGCCGCAGGCGCGGTAGACCCCGGCGAGGAGCGCGGCGCGGGTGTCGTCGGGGCGGTGGCGCAGCAGGTACGGCAGGACGGCGGCGAGGCCGCTGCTGCCGCCGTGCAGGTACGGCAGCGTGGTGGTCGCGTGCCGCAGCTGGACGCCGCCGTCGGGCGAGGTCGCGCAGCGGGCGAGGTCGTGCGCGAGGGCCCGCTCGGCCAGGTCCAGGTAGCGCTCCGCGCCGGTGTGCTCGTGCAGGCGGCAGAACAGGGCGGCTACCCCGGTCGGGCCGTGCAGCAGCCCGATGGGTTCGTAGGCGTCGGGCCGCGCGGGCGCGGGGGCCTCGTCGGCGAGGGTCCCGGCGATGCGCAGGGCCTCGTCCTCGTGGCGCCGCTCGCCGGTGACGGCGGCGAAGTGCAGCAGGTTCAGGGCGATGCCGGCGCGCCCGGAGAACAGGTCGGCGCCGACCCGCCCGGCGGCGGGGGCACACCGGCCGAGCAGGTCGAGCGCTGCCTCGCGGTGGCCGAGGACGTCGAGGGTGTACGCGACGCCGTGCAGCCCGTCGTAAAACCCTGGCGGCGGGTCGCTCGCCGCGCGGGCGGTCTCGGCCAGCCAGCGCGGATAGGCGTCGGGGAGTTCGGCGCCCGCCTGGTGCAGGGCGTAGAGGACTCCGGCGGCGCCGTAGCCGAAGGCGGCGCCGCCGAGCCGCCGGGGCCCGGTGGGGGTTCCGGGGAACAGCCGAGGTCGGCGCGCTCCGGCGTGGCCGACCGGTGGATGCCGCGCACCAGGGCGTCGCGGACGCGCGGCCAGTCCAGGGGCGTCTCGGTGAACAACTCCCCGGCGGTGTCGGTCTTTTCGGGCCTGCCCTGGGGCAGGAGCGCGGTGAGCATCCGCTCGCCGTGGCCGGGCGGCACCCGGTGGTGGCGGCCGATCTCGGAGACGAGGGTGGGGACCTTCACCGGGTCGCCGTGGTCGACGGGCAGCAGCAGCGCCACGCGCACGCAGTTCAGGAGGTACGCGTGCGCCTGGGCGGCGGTCAGGCCCGGGGGCACGGTGAAGCCGGGGTCGCCGTGCGCGGGCGGCCGGTCGTCGTCGAGGGCGGTCGCCGACGCCAGGTCGATCAGGACGACGTCGCCGCCGGGCCGCAGCACGACGTTGTGGGGCCTCAGTTCGCCGAGCCTGAGGCCCCGTGCGCGCAGCGCGTCGAGGGCCCGCTCCAGGCGGTCGAGGACGCCGAGCGCCCAGCGGGTGTAGCCGGGGGTCTCACGGCGGGCGTACTCGCTGGTGCCGAGGGGGAGGCGCAGGCTCTCGGCGAACAGGTTGGTGCCCTCGACGTGCTCGCGTTCGAGGAAGTGGTGCCCGCCGACGGTGCGGTAGGGGCCGGGCGCCGGTACGCAGCCGAGGTCCGCGAGGCGGGTCAGGTTGCGGTGCTCGCGGGCGAGCCGGGTGGCGGCGTCGTCGCCCCGGGCGTCGAGACCGGCGCCGGGGCGGGCCTCCTTCAGGACGACGGTCCGTCCGGTGCCGGTGCCGGTGCCGGTGCTGGTGGCGGTGCAGGTGCCGGGGGCGGCGGGCTCGGCGGCGGCGAGGTAGGTGCCGCCGCCGCAGCCGAGGCGCAGGGCGCTCTGGACGCGGTAGGGGAAGTCGGCCGCGGGCCGGGTGCGCCGGGCCGCCAGGTCGTCGGCGAGGACCGGGGGCAGCGGCCGGTCCTGGGGCGGCGCGAAGACGGCGCCCGGGGACCCGGCGCGGGTGCCGGGCGGGGCGTAGGCGTCGTACCGCACGTGCAGCGGTCCTTCGCCGTGGGTGAGGGCGCCGAGGACGCGCGGTCCCGTCATGCCGTGCAGGAGCACGCCGAGGTGGTGGAGCGTCTCGGTCAGGACGGTGTCGTCGACGGCGTAGACGGTGATGAGCTTGCCGCAGCCGAAGCGGTCCGCGCGGTCGCCGTTGACCTCGCGGGCGGTGGTGGTGCTGCGGACGAAGTCGAAGGGGACGCCCCGGTCGAGGCAGTGGCCCCGGACGATCTCGACGGCCTTCTCGACCTCCGTCAGGCCGACGGAGACATGGACGAGCCAGCCCTTCTCTGGCAGAGCGGGGCGCGCGGGCCGCAGCTGGATCCACCAGTCCGAGGCGGTGCGCCGCCAGCCCGGGGGCGCGGGGACGTCGCAGGCCGCGAACCGCTCTGCGGTGTCGTCGAGCAGTTCGGGGCGTTCGAAGAAGTCGGGGTCGGCGAGGCAGAACCGGTGGATAGTCCTCCGGTGTCATCATCGGGCGGGCCTGGCGGTGACCGCGACCTGCACCGGGCCCTTCCGCCGTTCGAGCCGCTCCCGGTCCGCCGGGGCGGCGAAGCGGTCGTTGAGCTGCCGGGCCGCCGCGGCCCACTCGCGGACGGTGCGCACCGGCTTGAGCGTCCGCAGGACGTACGGGTCGCCCCAGCGCTCCTTGGCCCGGGCCCAGACGGCGTAGGGGTCGTCGCGCAGGAGGTTGCCGACGGAGCCCTCGTACACGGGCATCCAGCGGACCTCGCCGTCGGGTTCGACCTGCATCACGTGGGAGCCGTCGCGGGGCGAGCGCGGGTCCGGCGGCATGATGAGGCCGAGGTTGTCGGTCGTGAAGACGCGGGTGTGCTCGCTCGCGAGGGACCTGAGGCCCTCCTGGAATTCCTTGGTGACGAGCCGCTCCATCTGTTCGTCGAACAAAAGCTCGGTTTCACCGAATTCGACGCCGCTGCCGAGTCCGGAGGGCGCGGCGGCGTTGAAGGTGATGCTGGCGAGGTGCGGAAAGCGGTCGGCGACGAGGCGGACGAAATCCTCGAGTTCGTCGAGGTTGCTGCGCATCACCACGTATTCGACGGTGTAATTGAGCTGCCCGAGGCCGGCGGCGGCGCGGCGGACGGCCGTCCGCTCCAGATGGCCGAGTGCGGTCATGGCCCGGTCGAAGGAGCCGGCCCGGCCGCGGACGCGGTCGTGGGTGGCGGCGCGGGCCCCGTCGACGCTGACCGTGATCTGGCTGAAGACCTCGGCCAGCCGGTCGGGCAGCGTCTCGTCGAACAGCCAGCCGCTGGTGTACAGGCAGGTGGCGATGGACGCGTCGGTCAGCTTGCGGGCGATGTCGAGGACGTTCCTGATCAGCAGCGGCTCGCCGCCCGCGATCGAGACCACGCGCGGCTTGAGGGCGAGGAAGGCGTCGGTGACGCGCATGCCGTCCTCGGCGGAGCGCAGCTGCCGCGAGGGCCTGCGGCCGGATTCGGAATAGCAGTGGACGCACCGGAGCGGACACGCGTACGTGATGTCCCAGATGATGATCTCCGGGCCTTCGGCATCGTGCATGAATTCCCCCAGAATCGTCTCGCATGCGCGCGTCCGGCAGCCGGCGGCGGTCCGCCCGGTTTCCGTCCCCGAATCCGGCCTGCATTCCTCAGGAGCGGGTGACCTCACCATGGCCAAAGGCGCGGGGCCGCGCCACAACTGTTCCGCTCACCGGAACAGTTGGGGCGCGACCCCGCGCCACCCCGCGCGAGACGGAGCGGGAATTCAGTAGCGCAGCAGGGAGGCCGCGGCGGCCGTGCTCCTGGGCGGCATCCGGGCCAGGCGGGCCTCGATGGCGGCGGCCGCGGCGGCCGCGGCGGCCGACACCGCGGCCAGCTTCGCCTCCGCGGGCACCACCGCGGCGAGCGCGGCGACGGTCCGCCCGTCCGGTGCCCGTACGGGCACGGCGACGCAGGACACCCCCTCCTGGACCTGCTCGCGGTCGAGGACGGGCCCGCGCGGGCCGTCGGTGAAGACGCGCCCGGCGGCGGTGTCCAGCGGGAAGCTCATCCCGTTGAGCACCGGCACGAGCCCCTCGACCCTGCCGGGCACCGAGGCCACGGTCAGGGCCAGTTCGTCGCGCAGCACGGTGAGCACGACGCTGGCGCCGGTGGAGGCGCGCAGCCGGTGCAGCGGGATGCGGGCGGCGGGGCGCAGCCCCGGGTGGGGCTGCCAGGCCTGGCCGAGCCGGAAGAGCTGCGGCCCGACCACGTAGCGGTTGCCTCTGCGTTCCACGGCGCCGACGAGGCCGAGCTGGTCGAGGAGGCGGTGGGCGCTGCCCTTGGGCACCGAGCAGGCGAGCGCGAGTTCCGTGAGGCTCGCCTCGCCGCCGCGCCGGCGCAACGCCTCGAGCAGGGCGAAGGCTCCGACGAGCACCCCTCGGCCCTGCTGGAGGGATGCCCCGCGGTCGTCCGGTGGCTCCGCCTCCGCCGCGGGCCGCAGTCGCGCCCGTCCCGTACCGTTTCGCCCGCGTGCGGGCATGGCTGATGACAGTTGGGTCCCTGGCATGGTCGTTCTCCCCCGTTCGCACACCCGCGTCCCCCCTGACGAGGCCGCGGGCAACTGGCCATGCTGCGCGGGTTCGCGGCATTACCGCCAGACGAGAATGCGCCGACTCACGGCCACCACGGGGCGCTCCCCCACCGCCTCTGTCAGCCCACCCGCCCCTGGCACCTCTGCCCTCACACGCACCGGGCGCCACCCGCACCCGGGTGCGGCACACGCGGACCACCCGGCGCTCGGGGATGCGCAGGGCTCATCCGCGGGGGCGGGCCCGGCGGGGGCGCTATGAACTACACGTATACACCCCATGTATAGTTCCGGCATGCGTCCGATAGTCAAGATGAAGAACCCGGGGAAGGGGTTGCGTTCGCGCACGCCCGTCCTCGGCGCCGCCGCGCTCGCGGCGAGCGTGGCGGCGAGCCTCGCCCTCACCGGCTGCACCCAGCTGGACACCGTCTCCCCGAGCGCCGTCCGCAAGGGCGCCGCGGACGCGAAGGGCACGGACCAGGCGGGCTTCGGCAGCGTCGACTGCCGCAAGGCCAAGTGCATCGCGCTGACCTTCGACGCGGGCCCCAGCGAGAACACCCCGCGCCTGCTGAAGATCCTGAAGAAGGAGAAGGTGCCCGCGACCTTCTTCACACTCGGCAAGAACCACATCGAGAAGTACCCCGAGCTGGTCAAGCAGATGGACGCCGAGGGGCACGAGGTCGCGAGCCACACCTGGTCGCACAAGATCCTCACCAAGATCAAGCCCGCGGAGGCGCGCGCGGAGCTGGAGCGTCCGAACAAGGCGATCGAGAAGCTCATCGGCAAGAAGCCGACGCTGATGCGCCCGCCGCAGGGCCGCACGAACGACGCGGTCAACAAGCTCTCCCGCGAGCTCGGCCTGTCGGAGATCCTCTGGACGGTGACGGCCAAGGACTACACGACCAACGACTCCGCCCTGATCACCAAGCGGGTCCTCGAGCAGTCGAGCCGCGACGGCATCATCCTGCTGCACGACATCTACAAGGGCACGGTGCCCGCGGTGCCCGGCGTCATCGACGGGCTCAAGAAGCGCGGATACGTGTTCGTGACCGTGCCGCAGCTGCTCGCACCGGGCAAGGCGGAGCCGGGCAAGGTCTACCGCTAGCCCCCGTCCGCCGCCTAAGGCCCCGCGCTCACCAGGTGACGTGCAGGGCCTCCGGGGCGCGGTGGATGAGCGTGGGCCGCATCGCGACCGGGCCCCTGTCCTCGTCGAGCCGCAGCCCCGGGAACCGGCGGGTGAACAGCTCCAGCGTCACCCGCAGCTGCTCGCGGGCCAGCTGTGCCCCCGGGCACGCGTGCGCGCCGAGGCCGAATGCCACGTGCCGGGCGGCGGTGGGCCGCGTGAGGTCGAACACATCGGGCCGGGGGTGACGCGCGTCGTCGCGCCCCGCCGCGCCGAACCCCACCAGGAGTTCGGCGCCCGGCGGCAGCTCGGTGCCCGCGAGGGTCACCGCGCGCGTCGTCACCCGGCGGAACCCCTGCAACGCGGTGTCGTACCGCGCGGCCTCCTCGATGGCGGCCGGAATCCGCTCCGGCTCCGCGCAGATGAGGTGCCACTGCTCGGGGTGGCGCAGCAGGTGCAGGAACGTGGTGCCGATGAGGGCGGTCGTGGTGAGGTGCCCGGCCAGCAGGAAGTTGTTCAAGTGGCTCACCAGCTCGGCGCGCTGAACGAGCGTCAGCGCCCGCCGCTCGCCCCCGACTTCCCGGTCCCCCCGGTCCCCCTGGTCCTCGGGCTCCCCGCACTCCCCCCGCTGGTCCGGCTCATCGCCCTCCCTGGGCTCCTCCCCGTACCCGTCCCCGTCGTCCGGTACGAGCGAGGTGACCATCTCGCTGCACAGGTCGTCGCGCGGCGCCGCGTACCGGTCGCGCACATAGCCGTCCAGGAGGCGGCGCAGGGTGACCATGTCCTGGGCGGCGGCGATCTGCTCGTCCTCGCCGAGCGGGCGGAACAGCAGCTGCTCGGTGCTGTGGCCGCCCCGCACCACGGCGGGCACGTCCGCCGGGTCGAAGCCGAGGACGTGCCCGATCACCTGCCCCGGCAGCCGCAGGGCGTACGCGCCCATCAGCTCCGCGCGCCCCGCGCCCGCGAGCGCGTCCACGAGCGCCTGGGCCCGCTGGGTCACGTACGGCAGCGCGGCGGCGACCCGGGCCGGGCTCAGGCCGCGGTTGATCGGCGCGCGCAGCCGCTGGTGGGCGGGGCCGTCGGAGGTGACCACGACGCGGCCGCGGCCGCCGTCGCCCGCGCCGGAGCCCGCGAGCACGGCCAGGGCGGCCGGTGACGGGACCACGTCCCCGCGGACCGCGTTCGCCGACGAGAACACGTCCGGGCGGCGCAGCACCTCCCGCACGTCCGCGTCCCTGGCGACGAGCCAGGCCCGCATCTCGGGCACGTACGTGAGACCCCGCGCGCCCCCGGGCGCGCGCGTACAGCGGATAGGGGTCACGCATCAACTCGTCGAGCCTGGCGTGCTGTTCGCGATCCATGAGCTCCATGGTGGCGACGCCGCACGCCCTGCGAAACCCTGCGAACACGCTCCGCTTACGTGCCTCAGGCGACCGAGTCGACGCGGCGGGGACGCGGGCCCTCGTGGTGGATCGGGGTGTGGGCGCCGGTGAGGGAGCGGCCGGAGCCGCCGCGGCGGTTCGCCACGACCTCCGCCGCGATCGACAGCGCGGTCTCCTCCGGCGTCCGCGCCCCGAGGTCGAGGCCGATCGGGGAGCGCAGGCGGGCCAGTTCGAGCTCGGTGACGCCGACCGCGCGGAGCCGGTCGTTGCGCTCCAGGTGGGTGCGGCGCGAGCCCATCGCGCCCACATAGGCGACGGGCAGGCGCAGGGCGAGCCGCAGCAGCGGTACGTCGAACTTGGCGTCGTGGGTGAGGACGCACAGGACGGTGCGGGCGTCGACGTCGGTGGTCCGCGAGGTACTCGTGCGGCCAGCGCACGACGATCTCGTCGGCGTCGGGGAAGCGGGCCGCCGTCGCGAAGACGGGCCGCGCGTCGCAGACGGTGACGTGGTACCCGAGGAACTTCCCGGCCCGTACCAGCGCCGACGCGAAGTCGATGGCGCCGAAGACGATCATTCGGGGCGGCGGGACGGAGGACTCGACCAGGACGGTCAGGGGCCGCCCGCAGCGGGAGCCGTCCGCGCCGATCTCCACGGTTCCGGTGCGCCCGGCGTCGAGCATCGCGCGGGCCTCGGCCGCCACCGTGCGGTCAAGCTCGGGGTGGCCGCCGAAGCCGCCCTCGTGGCCGGCGCCGTCGCGCACCAGCAGGGCCCGGCCGAGCAGCTCGTCGGGGCCGGAGGTGACGCGCGCGACCGCCGCCGCCTCGCCGCGCGCGGCGGCGAGGACGGCGGCGGCGAACACCGGCCGCGCGGGACCGTCCGCACGGACCGGTGTGACCAGGATGTCGACTGACGCCGCCGCAGGTCAGGCCCACGGCGAAGGCGTCGTCATCGCTGTAGCCGAAGGTTTCGAGGACGGTCGCGCCGTCCTGGAGGACCTGCTGGCACAGCTCGTACACCGCGCCCTCGACACAGCCGCCGGAGACCGAGCCGATCGCCGTGCCGTCGCGGTCGACGGCGAGCGCGGCGCCGGGCTGGCGCGGGGCGCTGCCGCCGACGGCCACCACCGTGGCGACGGCGAAGTCGCGTCCCTGCCCGACCCACCGGTGCAGCTCTTCGGCGATGTCCAGCATGGTCGGCCTCCTGTGTCCAGTAAACGGTAGAAACGGCGGAGCGGGTCGGTGCGCCTAGTGCACGCCGAGCCAGCTCTCGATGGGGTTGAGCGCGAAGTACACGAAGAAGATCACGGTCAGGCCCCACATGAAGGCCCCGATCTCCCGGGCCTTGCCCTGGGCGGTCTTGATGGCGACCCAGGAGATGACCCCGGCGGCGACGCCGGTGGTGATGGTGTACGTGAAGGGCATCAGGACCACGGTCAGGAACACCGGGATCGCGGTGGCGCGGTCGGCCCAGTCGACGTGCCGGGCGTTCATCATCATCATCGCGCCGATGACGACGAGCGCGGCGGACGCGACCTCCTGCGGGACGATCGCGGTCACCGGCGTGAAGAACAGGCACGCGGCGAAGAACAGGCCGGTGACGACCGAGGCGAGGCCCGTGCGGGCGCCCTCGCCGACGCCCGTCGCGGACTCGACGAACACCGTCTGTCCCGAGCCGCCCGCGACGCCGCCGATGGCGCCGCCCGCGCCGTCGATGAACAGGGCCTTGGACAGGCCGGGCATGCGGCCCTTGTCGTCGGCCAGGTTGGCCTCGGTGCCGACGCCGATGATCGTGGCCATGGCGTCGAAGAAGCCCGCGAGGACCAGGGTGAAGACGATCATGCCGACCGTCATCGCGCCGACCTCGCCCCAGCCGCCGAACTCGACGTCCCCGAAGAGCGAGAAGTCGGGCGACGACACCGCGCCGCCGTGCAGTTCGGGGGCGCCGCCCGCCCACTGCTTGGGGTCGATGACGTCCAGGGCGTTGAGCACCACGGCGACGAGCGTGCCGGTGACGATGCCGATGAGGATGGCGCCGGGGGTCTCCCGGGCCTGGAGCATGAAGATCAGCAGCAGGGTGCCCGCGAAGAGCAGCACGGGCCAGCCCGCGAGCTCACCGGCGGGGCCGAGCGTGAGCGGGGTGGCCTTGCCCTGGTGCACGAAGCCGCCCTTGACCAGGCCGATGATGGCGATGAACAGGCCGATCCCCATGGTGATGCCGTGTTTGAGGGCGAGCGGGATCGCGCTCATGATCATCTCACGTAGCCCGGTGACCACCAGGAGCATGATCACCACGCCGTACAGCACGCACATGCCCATGGCCTGCGGCCAGGTCATCTCGGGCGCGACCTGCGAGGCGATCACTCCGGACACGGAGAGCCCGGCGGCGAGCGCGAGCGGCACCTTGCCGACGAAGCCCATCAGCAGGGTGGTGACGGCCGCGGCGAAGGCCGTCGCGGTGATGAGGGCCTTCTGCCCCATCGTGTCGCCCGCGGCGTCCTTGCCGGACAGGATCAGCGGGTTGAGCAGGACGATGTACGCCATCGCCATGAAGGTGGTGATGCCGCCGCGCACCTCTCGCGCGACCGTCGATCCCCGGTGGGATATGTGGAAGTACCGGTCGAGCCAAGACCGCCCGGCGGGGACGCGCGAGCCGCGGCCCGCGTCCTCCGCGGTGGTCTTGGGCTCCAGGGACTGCTGGGTCATGGTGCCTACTCCCAAGGTTCACAGGGGCACCCGCGGAAAGCCGCGGGATTTGGGATGGTGACTGGCTGCACGACCCGGGGGACGGCCCGAGGCGAACGGGGGCTCACGAGGAGCGTTGAGGCCGCGAGCGGCGCGGCACTTGGGGCTCCGGGCGGTGTGGGCTGGGGGAAGTGTGACGTTCCTGGGAGGCGCACACCGCCCGGAGAAGCGGGGGGGGTGGGGCGGTCAGGTTCCGGTGAGGTGCTCCGGGCGGACCGGCGTCCGGTTCAGTTCGAGGCCCGTCGCGTTCCGGATGGCGGCGAGGACCGCCGGAGTCGACGACAGGGTCGGGGCCTCGCCGATGCCGCGAAGGCCGTACGGGGCGTGCTCGTCGGCGAGTTCGAGGACGTCGACCGGGATGGTCGGGGTGTCGAGGATGGTCGGAAGCAGATAGTCCGTGAAGGACGGGTTCCTGACCTTCGCGGTCTTGGGGTCGACGACGATCTCCTCCATCACCGCGACGCCCATGCCCTGGATGGTGCCGCCCTGGATCTGGCCGAGGACGGAGAGCGGGTTGAGTGCCTTGCCGACGTCCTGCGCGCAGGCCAGCTCGATCACCTTGACCAGGCCGAGTTCGGTGTCGACCTCGACGACGGCGCGGTGCGCGGCGAAGGAGTACTGGACGTGGCCGTTGCCCTGCCCGGTGCGCAGGTCGAAGGCCTCGGTGGGGCCGGTGGCGCCACTCCAGCTCGATGTCGACGGCCTCGCCCTCCAGGACGTCCACGAGGTCGGCAAGGACCTCGCCGCCGTCGGTGACGACCTTGCCGCCCTCCAGGAGGAGTTCGGCGGTGGCCCACGCCGGGTGGTACGTGCCGAACTTCGCCCGGCCGAGCTCCAGGACCTTCTCGCGCACGGCCTCGCAGGAGTTCTTGACGGCGCCGCCGGTGACGTACGTCTGGCGCGACGCGGACGTCGACCCCGCGCTGCCGACCTGGGTGTCGGCCGGGTGGATGGTCACCTGGGTGACGCCGAGCTCGGTGCGGGCGATCTGCGCGTGCACGGTGACGCCGCCCTGGCCGACCTCGGCCATCGCGGTGTGCACGGTCACGCCCGGCTCGCCGCCGACGACCTCCATGCGCACCCGGGCCGTCGAGTAGTCGTCGAAGCCCTCGGAGAAGCCGACGTTCTTGATGCCGACGGCGTACCCGACGCCCCGGACGACGCCCTCGCCGTGCGTGGTGTTGGACAGGCCGCCGGGCAGCTGGCGCACGTCCGAGCCCTCGGTGGTCTCCCACTGGCGCTCGGGCGGCAGCGGCATCGCCTTGACCCGGCGCAGGAGTTCGGCGACCGGGGCCGGGGAGTCGACCGGCTGCCCGGTCGGCATGATCGTGCCCTGCTCCATGGCGTTGAGCTGCCGGAACTCGACGGGGTCCATCCCGAGCCTCGCGGCCAGCTTGTCCATCTGCGCCTCGTACGCGAAGCACGCCTGGACCGCGCCGAAGCCGCGCATGGCGCCGCAGGGCGGGTTGTTGGTGTAGAGCGCGACGGCCTCGATCTCCACGTCGTCGACGACGTACGGGCCGACGCTCAGCGAGGAGGCGTTGCCGACCACGGCCGGGGACGCGGAGGCGTACGCGCCACCGTCCAGGACGATCCGGCACTTCATGTGCGTGAGCTTGCCGTCCTTGGTCGCCCCGTGCTCGTAGTGGAGCTTGGCGGGGTGGCGGTGGACGTGCCCGAAGAAGGACTCGAAGCGGTTGTAGACGATCTTGACGGGCTTGCCGGTGCGCAGCGCCAGGAGGCAGGCGTGGATCTGCATCGACAGGTCCTCGCGGCCGCCGAACGCGCCGCCGACGCCCGCGAGCGTCATCCGGACCTTGTCCTCGGGCAGGCCGAGGACCGGGGCGATCTGCTTGAGGTCCGAGTGCAGCCACTGGGTGGCGACGTACAGGTCGACGCCGCCGTCCTCGCCCGGTACGGCGAGGCCGGACTCGGGGCCGAGGAAGGCCTGGTCCTGCATGCCGAAGGTGTAGTCGCCCGTGACGATCACGTCGGCCCGCTTCGCGGCCTCGTCCGCGTCGCCGCGGACGATGGGCTGGCGGTGCACGATGTTCGGGTGCGCCACGTGGCGCGCGTGGCTGTCGTCGCGGCCCTCGTGGACGAGGATCGCGCCCGGCGCCGTCGCGCTGGCCTCGTCGGTGATGACGGGCAGCTCGCGGTACTCGACCTTGATCTTAGCGGCGGCGCGGCGCGCGGTCTCCGGGTGGTCGGCGGCCACCAGGGCCACCGGCTCGCCGTGGTGGCGCACCTTGCCGTGGGCGAGGACCGGGGTGTCCTGGATCTCCAGGCCGTAGTTCTTCACGTCCGTCGGCAGGTCGTCGTACGTGAGGACCGCGTAGACCCCGGAGGTCGCCAGGGCCTCGCCGGTGTCGATGGAGACGATCTCGGCGTGCGCGACCGGGGAGCGCAGGATCTGGCCCCACAGCATGTCCTCGTGCCACATGTCGGACGAGTACGCGAACTCGCCGGTGACCTTGAGGGTGCCGTCCGGGCGCAGCGTGGACTCGCCGATGCCGCCCTTGGTCCGCGACCCCTGGGTGACGTTGGCGGGAATGCCCGTGGTGCGGGTGTCGGCCATGTCCTCAGACCTCCTCGGTCTGGCGCGCGGCGGCGAGGCGGACCGCGTCCAGGATCTTCTCGTAGCCCGTGCAGCGGCACAGGTTGCCGGAGAGGGCCTCGCGGATGTCGGCGTCCGACGGGTCCGGATTGCGCTCCAGCATCTCGTCGGCGGCGACGAGCAGGCCCGGCGTGCAGAAGCCGCACTGGACGGCGCCCGCGTCGATGAACGCCTGCTGGACGGGCGAGAGTTCGGCGCCCTCGCCGGTCTGGGAGTCGGCGGGAGCGGCCTGCCAGCGCTTGGCCCGGTCCAGGGGGACCCCGCAGGCGCCCGGGGCATCGGTGGCGCAGCCGGCGTGCTCCGCGCGCTGCTTGGCGAAGTCGGCGAGGCCCTCGACGGTGACGACCTCGCGGCCCTCGACCTGTCCGGCCGCGACCAGGCAGGCGCATACCGGCACGCCGTCGAGGCGTACGGTGCAGGAGCCGCACTCGCCCTGCTCGCAGGCGTTCTTGGAGCCCGGCAGGCCCATGCGCTCGCGCAGCACGTACAGCAGGGACTCGCCCTCCCACACGTCGTCGGCTTCCTGCGGACGGCCGTTGACCGTGAAGTTGACACGCATTACGCGACTCCCTCCGTGCCGCGGCCGGTGCCGCGGTAGGACTCCCAGGTCCAGCCGAGCGTGCGGCGGGCCATGATGCCGACGGCGTGGCGGCGGTAGCTCGCGGTGCCGCGGACGTCGTCGATGGGGTTGGCGGCGCCGGCGGCGAGCTCCGCGAACTGCTTGGCGGCCGACGGGGTGATGATCTTCTTGCTGTCCCAGAAGCCGCCCTCCTCCAGGGCCGCGTTCAGGAACTCCTCGGCGGCCTTCGCCCGGATCGGGGTGGGGGCCGCGGAGCCGATGCCGGTGCGCACGGTGCGGGTCTCGGGGTGCAGCGCGATGCCGAAGGCGCAGACGGCGATGACCATGGCGTTGCGGGTGCCGACCTTGGAGTACTGCTGCGGTCCGTCCGCCTTCTTGATGTGCACGGCGCTGATCAGCTCGTCCGGGGCGAGCGCGTTGCGCTTCACACCGGTGTAGAAGTCGTCGATCGGAATCCGCCGGGTGCCGCGCACGGACTCCACCTCGACCTCGGCGCCCGCGGCGAGCAGCGCCGGGTGGGCGTCACCGGCCGGGGACGCGGTGCCCAGGTTGCCGCCGACGCCGCCGCGGTTGCGGATCTGCGGCGAGGCCACGGTGTGCGAGGCGAGCGCGAGGCCGGGCAGCTCGGCGCGCAGGTGCTCCATGATGTCGGTGTACGGAACGGAGGCGCCGAGCCGGACGGTGTCCTCGCCGACCTCCCACTCCCGCAGCGCGCCGATGCGGTTGAGGTCCAGGAGGTACTCCGGACGACGGTGGTCGAAGTTGATCTCGACCATGACATCGGTGCCACCCGCGATCGGCACAGCCGTGGGGTGCTCGGCCTTCGCGGCGAGCGCCTCCTCCCAGCTGGCGGGGCGAAGGAAGTCCATGAGTGGCTCTCTCTTCGTAATCGTGCTTGATGATCGTGTTCGCTGCTCGTGCGCGGTGCTCGTGTGCGGTGCTCGTGTGCGGCGTCGCTCGGTGATCGTGTGCTGTGATCGTGTCCGGCGCTGTCCGGTGATCACGATCCGTGGCCGCGGCCGCGGCCGTCCAGGGAAGCCGCCGTACGCCGTCCGGGTGGCGGCGGAGGTCCGACTTCCGAGAGGAGGCGATCGATCCGGCCATGTGGGCCGTACGCCTCTCGACTGCTCGTTCATGTGCTGTTAACGCGGAGTGGGGTCAGTACACCGTCCCGTCCTCCGATGGGGTCAGTCACCGAAACCATGAAGGAGTTGGCTGGCCAAGCCAGGAGTCTTGTAGATTCGTATGAAGAACGGGTCCCAGTAACCTCGCGGATTCCCCCGGGAAACCGAATGGCCTTCCAGGCCCGCGGCCCCCGGTACCTCCGGGACGGCCGGGCACACACGAAATCGAGACAGATCGGCGGCGACACCATCATGCGGCTGCGCGCACTCCTTGACACCGACGTCCTGGGCCTCAGGCTGCTCGGCGGCGAGGACGAGCTCGACCGCACCGTCCGTGGCGTGATGACCACGGACCTGCGCGACCCCAGCCGGTATCTGACGGGCGGCGAGCTGGTCCTCACGGGCCTCGCCTGGCGCCGGGACGCGGCTGACACCGAGCCCTTCGTCCGCATCCTCGCCACCGCCGGGGTCGCGGCCCTCGCGGCCGGCGAGGCGGAGCTCGGCGACATCCCCGAGGACCTGGTGGCGGCCTGCGCCCGGCACCGGCTTCCGCTGTTCGCCGTGAACGAGTCGGTGGCGTTCGCGACGATCACCGAGCACGTGGTGCGGCAGGTGTCCGGCGAGCGCGCCGGGGACCTCGCGGCCGTCGTGGACCGCCACCGCCGCCTGATGACCTCGGGCCCCGCGGGCGGCGGCCCGGACGTGGTGCTCGACCTGCTCGGCTCCGACCTTGACCTGCGCGCGTGGGTGCTCTCCCCCGCGGGCCGCGCCATCGCCGGGGCGGCGGCGGGCGCGCCCGCCCTGTCCGCGCCGGTGCGCGCGCGCCTCGCGGGCGAGCACCTGGCCGCCGGCGCGCACCGGGCGGCGCGGCCCGCACCGGGTCGCCGTGGACGGCGTCACCTACTCCCTGTTCCCCATCCGCTCCAGCGGCCGGGGTGCGGCGGGCGCCTCCCGGGACGTGCGCGAGACGGTCCTTTCGGACTGGCTCCTCGCCGTCGAGGCCGACGCGGGCGACTGGCCCGAGGAGCGGCTCGACCTGCTGCAGGGCGTCACCCAGCTGATCGCCGTGGAGCGCGACCGCAGGGACGCGGCACGCACGGTGCGCCGCCGCCTGGCGCAGGAGGTCCTGGAGCTGGTCCAGACAGGGGCCGCCCCCGCCGAGATCGCCGCCCGCCTGCGGGTCGCGGCGCCGGTGCTGCTGCCCGGGCTCGGCGCGGCGCCGCACTGGCAGGTCGTCGTGGCCCGCGTGGAGTGGCAGGACGTGCAGGGCGGGCCCGCGGGCGCCGACGGCGGGCGCGGGACCGGGGCGATCGCGGGCGGCCCGGTCGCGCAGGCGCTCCTGGAGGAGGATCCTCGTCGACCCGGCGACGGCGGGCCCCGACCCCTCCGACCGGATCGCGGTCGCCCACACCGGCGACGAGGCCGTCGCCCTGGTGCCGCTGCCCGCGATGTCCCCGGAGGGCGAGGCCACCGAGTCGGGCCTGCTCGCCGACGCCCTGCTGGCCGCCGTGCGCGAGCCCCTGACGGCGGGCCTCGCCGACGACGGCCGCCTCACGCTCGGCGTCAGCGCGGCCGTGCACTCCGCGGAGGGGCTGCGGGGCGCCCTGGAGGAGGCCCGGCACGCCCGCCGCGTCGCGGCCGCCCGCCCCGGCCGGGTGTGCGCCGCGGGCCACCAGGAGCTGGCCTCGCACGTCCTGCTGCTGCCGTTCGTGCCCGACGACGTGCGCCGCGCGTTCACGGCCCGCCTCCTGGACCCGCTGCGCGAGTACGACCGGCGCCACCGCGCGGAGCTCATCCCGACCCTGGAGGCGTTCCTCGACTGCGACGGCTCCTGGACGCGCTGCGCGACCCCCGGCTGCACCTGCACGTCAACACACTGCGCTACCGCGTGGGCAGAATCGAGCAGTTGACGGGCCGTGACCTCGCGCGCCTGGAGGACAAGCTGGATTTCTTCTTGGCATTGCGGATGAGCTGAGGCCGGGGCGGCCGTCCGCGCCCGCGCGGCGAACGCCAAGAGCCCGTCTCGGCCTCCCCCAACTTTGTGAAATCCTTCACCCGCCCCCTTGGCCCCGCGCGCCGATCCGTGCTGAGATTCGCCCACGACTCAACAGCTCAATGGTGCGCTAGGGGAGGGCAACGTGGCGCATACCGCCATGTCTGGTACCGGAACGGACTCAGGGCACGATCCACTCCAGACCGCGGTATGGCGGCTGCGCTCGCGCGGCTGCTGGACCGATGCCGCAGCGCTGCTCGCGACACGGGAGGGCGCGGCGTACGCCCTGCAGAGAACGTCGCTGCTCGTGGAGCGCTGCCTGTTCACCGGTGAGGGCTGGGGCGAGGCCGAGGACAGCCCTGCGCACGGCCGAGGCGGTCGCCGACGATGACGACGCGCGCGGGGCCGCGGCCTGCGAACGCGGCCAACTCGCTTACGCGGCCACCGTGTTGGGGGTACGCGACCGGGCGGACGAGGCCCGTACCGCGCTCGGCCGTGCCGCCGCGCTGTTCCCGCCCGGTGCCGCCGGGCGGGCCCTGCTCGACTTCCGCCGGGGCCTGGTCGCGGAGCACCTCGCCGACTCGCCGCAGGCCGCGCGGGCGGCGTACCGGCGGGCCCACGCCGGGGCCACCGCGCACGGGGACTCGCTGCTCCTCTCCTTCACCTGGCGGCACCTCGCCGGACTCGCCCTGCGGGAAGGGGAGTTGGCGGACGCGCGGCACGGCTTCGCCGAATCACTGCGGCTGCGGGAGGAGTTGGGGTTCCTGGTGGGTACGGCTCCGGCGCTCGCCGCGCTGGCCGACGCCGAGCCCGAGCCGGAGGCCTCCCGGCTGCGGGCCGAGGCCGGGCGCCTGTTCCGGCCTCCTGGGCGGCGTGCCCTCCTGGCTAGCCACCCAGCTCACCCCACCGGCCCCGGCGGCCTAGCGGCGCGCGACTGAGCATTCAGCCCGTCCGGCGTTTGGGGACGAGGCGCGAAGCGCCGATGGGCTTTGAGCGGGGGAACGGGGGCGGCAGCACCCGGATCGGGAAGGGGCGGGCCCGGGGCGCACCGCGAGGGCTAAGGCGCGGCCGGAAAGTGCGCCCGCACCACGGCCCGTACCCCCACCAGATCCCCCGCCACCACCGCATCAAGCAGCGCCACGTGCTCCGCCGCGTCCGCGACGAGATCGCCCCGCCGAGCCCCCCGCCCGCCGACGAGCGGCCACTGCACCCGCCGATGAAGATCGTCAGCGACCTCGACCAGCTGCTCGTTCCCGGACAGGCCGAGCACCCCCCGGTGAAAGGCCCGATCCGCCTCCGCGTACCGCGCCAGGTCCCCGGTCCGCGCCGCCCCCACGGCCGCATCGGCCAGCGGCCGCACACAGCGCCCACCGCGCCGGTGCCACGGTCCGCGCGAGCCGCAGCAGCACCGGCACCTCCAGGAGCGCCCGCACCTCGGCCAGCTCCGCCAGTTCCCGCGCGCTGCGCCGGGCGACCCGGAAGCCCCGGTTCGGCACGACCTCCACCGCCCCCTCGGCGGCGAGCCGCTGCATCGCCTCGCGCACCGGCGTCGCGGACACCCCGAAGCGCTCGCCGAGCGCGGGCGCCGAGTACACCTCGCCGGGCGTCAGCTCGCCCCCGACGAGCGCGGCGCGCAGGGCGTCGAGGACCTGCCCGCGCACGGAGTCACGCCGGACCGCGCCGCGCGCCGGCGGCGCCGCGTGCGTGTGCTCGCCGCGCGCCGCCCGGTCACCGGGCCCCGCGCCCGGCTGCTCCGGCACCCTCGCGGTGGCGCACCGGGCGCCCCCCTCCGCCGCGTGCGCTCTGGCCCGCTCCACTCACACCTCCCGCATCCCGCGTCCCACCCGTCAACGTCCGTCACCCGGCGTTCCGGTGCGCAGGGCGGGCCGGACACGGATCGGATGCGGATCAGTCGGATGGTTCGGATCGGATTCGGATCGGATGCGGATCAGAAACGTACGATCCGAACCATCCGAACCATACGAGAAGCACGATAGGCGGACAGGGCTCCAGTTGAAACCTCGATCATGTTGGGTAAGGTTAGGCTTACCTGCAATCGATCGTGATTCGGCGGTCCCGCATGTCCGTTCCCACCCTGGAACCCGGCGCCCGGCACACGGAGCGCGCCCACAGCCCGGTCACGGGTGCCTACGCCCGTCTGACCGAGGTGTTCCCCGGACTGCGCATCCAGGAGCTCGCCGAGGACGAACAGGCCCCCCAGGGCGGCGGCTGGGTCGCGGTCGCGCGGCTCGCGGAGGCCGGGGCGGAGTTCGAGGAGTTCCTCGCCTGGGACGAGGCGCAGGTCCTCAAGGACTACGGCCAGCGGGCCAGACCCGACGTCGTGGCCAGCTTCGCCCTGCACCGCTACGCCTGGCCCGCCTGCCTGCTCTTCACCGTGCCGTGGTTCCTGCACCGGCGCGTCCCGCGCTATCCGGTGGAGCACGTCGCCTTCCAGCGCGCGCTCGGCAGGATGGCCGTGCGGCCCACCGCCTTCGCCTGCCTGCCGGGCGACCCGGCGGCCGCCCTGCCCGGCGCCCGCGTCGTGGCGGACGAGGAGGCGCTGCGCGCCGAGCTGCGGGCCGCCGTGGCCGAGCACCTGGGCCCGCTGCTCGACGGCTTCGGACCGCGCATGCGACGCCGCGGGCGCGCGCTGTGGGCCGTCGCCACGGACGAGATCGTCGAGGGCATCTGGTACGTCGCCCACCTGCTCGGCGAGGAGGAGCGCGCCACGGCCGAGCTGGAGCGGCTGCTGCCCGGCGCCACCAAGCCGTACGTGGGCACGGCCGCCTTCCGCGAGCTGACCGGCCCGAGCGGCGAGAAGCTGCCCACCCGTGACCGCGCCAGCTGCTGCATGTTCTACACGCTGCGGCCCGAGGACACCTGCGTCACCTGCCCCCGCATGTGCGACGCGGACCGCGCCGCCAAGCTCGCCGCCGCGGCCGCCGAGACCGCCGCCGCCTGAGCCGTACGGGCGCCACCTCCGCGCCCCCACCCGCAACCCCTTCACCCCGAACCACCCCTTCGTGTGCGCGGAATCGAACTCAACTCCGGGATTTCTCCCAGCAGTTCGAGCGATTCGGCGCCTGGCTCCGCCCTTGCCACCCACTTGGCGTCCTCTTGCCGGAAAACCCCTTGAGCGCCGTCGGGCGTGGGTCACTATGGCGCCCGAAACGCCCCACCGCGACGCAAGGGACCCCAGATGAGACTGACCGACATATCGCTGGACTGGCTGCTGCCCGCCGGCGTGCTGCTCTTGGGCTTGGCCGTGGCGGTGGCGGTGCTCGCGCGGGGCAAGAAGGCCCAGGCGAAGGCGGCCACCTCCGAGGACTCCTGGGAACGCAGCGAGGACCGCCGCCCGGCGCAAGGAGGCCGTCTACGGCACCGCCTCCTATCTGCTGCTCTTCTGCTGTGCGGCCGTCGCCGCCGCGCTCTCCTTCCACGGCCTGGTGGGCTTTGGCCGACAGAACCTGAACCTCTCCGGCGGCTGGGAGTACCTGGTGCCGTTCGGGCTCGACGGGGCCGCGATGTTCTGCTCCGTCCTCGCGGTGCGCGAGGCCAGCCACGGCGACGCGGCCCTCGGCTCGCGCCTGTTGGTGTGGACGTTCGCGGGGGCCGCCGCCTGGTTCAACTGGGTGCACGCGCCGCGCGGCCTGGGCCACGCGGGCGCCCCGCAGTTCTTCGCCGGGATGTCCCTGTCGGCCGCGGTCCTCTTCGACCGCGCGCTGAAGCAGACCCGCCGCGCCGCCCTGCGCGAGCAGGGCCTGGTGCCGCGGCCGCTGCCGCAGATCCGGATCGTACGGTGGCTGCGCGCGCCCCGGGAGACCTTCGGCGCCTGGTCGCTGATGCTCCTGGAGGGCGGTGCGCACCCTCGACGAGGCCGTCGAGGAGGTCCGCGAGGACCGGCGCGAGAAGGAGCAGACGCGGACGCGCAGGCGCGACAAGGAGAAGCTGGAGCGGGCCCAGCTGAAGGCCATCAGCCGGGGGCGCGGGTTCCACGCGCGCGGCGGCCGCCAGGTGGACGTGCAGGCCATGACGCAGTCGGTGGGGTCCGGGCAGGTCGGCGCGGACCCTGCCATAGCGGCTTCGCCGCATCCCTCGCAGGACCAGCTGCCCGTGCGCTCCCGCCCCTCCCTCCAGGCCGTCAAGAACTCCCGTGACCCGGAGACCGTGACCGTCGATCTCACCGCCGAGGACGATACGCAGACGATTCCCCGGCTCGACTCCCTGGAGCAGAAACTGAAGGACCTGGAACAGCAGTTCGGTTAACCCGTCGCGGGGCGCCCCAGGCCCGCCCCTTCCCGAACCATGGGGCTCCGCCCCCTGACACCCCCGAAAGGCAATCGGCCTTCGGCCTCGTCCTCAAACGCCGGACGGGCTAGAACCATCCGGCTCGGGCCGCGAAGATCCAGCCCGTCCGGCGTTTGAGGACGAGGCGCGGAGCGCCCATTGCTGTGAGCGGGGGCACGGGGGCAGCCGCACCCGGAGCGGGAAGGGGCGGGCCTGGGGCGCACCGCGAGGCCAGGGCTCAGCGCGTGCCGGCGTCCAGCTCGAACCACACCGCCTTGCCCACGCCGTGCGCCCGCACTCCCCACGCGTCCGCGAGCGACTGCACAAGGACCAGGCCGCGCCCGTGCGTGGCATCCCCCGGCGCCGCCTCCCCGCGCATCCGGGGCCGCCGCCCCACGAAGTCCCGCACCTCGACCCGCAGCCGCCGCGGCCCCACGGTCGCGGTCAGGATCGCGTCGTGGTCCGTGTGCACCAGCGCGTTGGTGACCAGCTCGCTGGTGAGCAGTTCCGCCACGTCCGCCGCCCCCGGCCGCCCCCAGTGCCGCAGGAGGTCCCGCAGCGCCTGGCGCGCCTCGGACACCCCCCGCAGGTCGGCGCGGCCCAGGCGGCGCCGCAGTTGGACTCTGCCGTCGTTCGTCGCGCTGTCGACCGGATCGTCCTCTCGTCTCGATGAGGCCGCCCCCCAGCCGATGGCACCGCCTCCGCGTACGTCTCTGCGCATGACCCCCGCCCACCCGTGGACGACCGGACCCCCCGCCCGGTCTGTGCTCGGTGTTCGCCTTGCGTCCGTCGAACACACTCACGGGATGCATGCCCGTCCCTCTGGGAGCCACTCATGTCCATTCGTCAACCAACGAGAAGGATGCGCCGATGGGTTGAGGGGAAGTGAAGCCGAGGACCACCTCGGATCGACCATGTGGAGGACCCGCCGTGCACGACGACCGACAGCTGGTGGAGGAGCGCCTGGAACGCGCGCTGCGGCAGTTCATCCGGCCCGCCCAGTACGGGGACCGGGTGCCGCTCGCGCTGTCCGTGTGGCACGCGCCGGGCGAGCCGGTGCCGGTGGCGGAGGCGCTGCGCGCGGCGTACGAGCCCTTCGAGCCGGGCACCGCCTGGGGAAAGCCCTGGTCGACGAGTTGGTTCCGGCTCCAGGGCGAGGTGCCCGCGCGGTGGGCCGGGCGGCATGTGGAAGTGGTGATCGACCCGGGGTTCACCGGCGAGGGTCCGGGCTTCCAGGCGGAGGGGCTCGTGTACGACGCGGCGGGCGTCCCCGTGAAGGGCGTTCACCCCCGCAACCGTCATGTGCCGGTCGCGGCCCGCGCCCGGGGCGGGGAGCCGGTGAGCCTGTTGCTTGAGGCGGCGGCCAATCCGGCGGTCCTGCACGACTTCGTGCCGACGCCGCTGGGGGACGTCCTGACCGCCGGCGATCGGCCCATCTACCGATTCGCGGCTGCCGATCTGGCCGTACTGGACGACACCGTGTGGCATCTGGTCCTGGACATCGAAGTCCTCTCCGAGCTGATGGGTGAGCTGGACCCGGACCGGCCGCGCCGCCACGAGATCCTGCGGAGCCCTGGAGGACATGCTCGACGCGCTCGATCTGCACGACGTGGCGGGGACCGCCGCCGCGGGCCGGGCCGCGCTCGCCGAGGTGCTCGCGCGGCCCGCCGCCGCCAGCGCCCACCGCGTATCGGCTGCCGGGCACGCGCATATCGACTCGGCGTGGCTGTGGCCGCTGCGCGAGACGGTGCGGAAGGCGTCCCGGACGTTCGCCAATGTGACGGCGCTGGCGCGTGACTATCCGGAGCTCGTCTTCGCGTGCTCGCAGGCGCAGCAGTACGCGTGGGTGAAGGAGCACCAGCCGCACATCTGGGAGCGGATCAAGAAGGCGGTGGCGGACGGCACCTGGGCGCCGGTGGGTTCGATGTGGGTGGAGTCGGACGCCAACCTGCCCGGCGGCGAGGCCCTCGCGCGCCAGATCGTGCACGGCAAGCGGTTCTTCCAGAAGGAGTTCGGCATCGACACCGAGGAGATCTGGCTGCCGGACTCCTTCGGCTACACCGCCGCCTTACCCCGCAGCTCGCGCGGCTCGCGGGGGTGCGCTGGTTCCTCACCCAGAAGCTCAGCTGGAACCAGACCAACAAGATGCCGCACCACACGTTCTGGTGGGAGGGCATCGACGGCACCCGCGTGTTCACGCACTTCCCGCCGGTGGACACGTACAACTCCCAGTTCCTCGGCTCCGAACTGGCCCACGCCGAGCGGAACTTCGCCGAGAAGGGGCGGGCGAGCCGCTCCCTGGTGCCGTTCGGCTGGGGCGACGGCGGCGGCGGCCCGACCCGCGAGATGCTGGAGCGGGCGCGCAGGCTGCGCTCCCTGGAGGGCTCGCCGCGCGTCGAGATCGAGAAGCCGTCGGCGTTCTTCGCCGCCGCCGAGGAGGAGTACGGCGAGCGGGCGCCGGTGTGGTCGGGCGAGCTGTATCTGGAGCTGCACCGGGCGACGTACACGACGCAGGCGGCGACCAAGCGCGGCAACCGGCGCAGCGAACACGCGCTCAGGGAGGCCGAGTTGTGGTGCACGGCGGCCGCGCTGAAGGACCCCGCGTACGCCTATCCGTATGACGCGCTCGACCGGCTGTGGAAGACGGTCCTGCTGCACCAGTTCCACGACATCCTGCCGGGTTCCTCGATCGCGTGGGTGCACCGGGAGGCCCGGGAGACGTACGCGCGGGTGCTGGCCGAGCTGGACGGGATCACCGAGGAGGCGGTGCGCCACCTGGGCGGCGGGGGGCCTTCCGTCCTGAACGCCTCGCCGTACCCGCGCGGCGAGGTCGTCGAGCACGACGGGGCGCTGACGCATGTCACCGTCGGCGCGTTCGGCAGCCGGAGCCTCGCCGTCGCCGCCCGCGCGGCCGCTCCCGGCGTGGTCACCTCGGCGACGCGGACCGGCACCGAGATCATCCTGACGAACGAGCACCTGCGCGTCACCGTCGACGCCGACGGGCTGCTCGCCTCCGTGCGGGACCTGGACCACGACCGCGAGGTCCTCTCCCCCGGCAGCCGCGGCAACCTGCTCCAGCTCCACCCCGACCACCCCACCCGCTACGACGCCTGGGACCTGGACCAGCACTACCGCCACCGGCACACCGACCTGACGGACGCCGAGTCCGTGGAGCTGGTCGAGGACGGCCCGCTGCGGGCGTCGGTGCGGGTGGTGCGCGCCTTCGGGGACGGCTCGCGGATCACGCAGGAGCTGCGTCTGGCCTCCGGCAGCCGTCGGCTCGACGTGGTCACGGACGTGGACTGGCGCGAGTCGGAGAAGGTCCTGAAGGCGGCGTTCCCGCTGGACGTGCACGCCGAACGGTCCACGGCCGAGATCCAGTTCGGGCATGTGCACCGGCCGACCCACGCCAACACCGGCTGGGACGCGGCCCGCTTCGAGATCTGCGCGCACCGGTGGCTGCGGGTCGCCGAGGAGGGGTACGGGGTCGCCGTGCTCAACGACGCGACGTACGGGTACGACGTGTCGCGCGCCGAGCACGCCGAGGGGCTCGGCACCAGTGTGCGCCTCACCCTGCTGCGCGCGCCGCACAGCCCCGACCCCGTCACGGACGTGGGCACGCACCGCTTCACGTACGCGCTGCTCGTGGGCGCGTCGGTGGGGGACGCGGTGGCCGAGGGGCTGGCGCTGAACCTGCCGGTGCGGGTGGCGGGCGTGGGTGAGGTGGCGCCGGTGGTGCGGGTCGATCATCCGGGGGTGACGGTGGAGTCGGTGAAGCTGGCGGAGGATCGGAGCGGGGATGTGGTGGTGCGGGTGTACGAGTCGCGCGGGGCGCGGGCGCGGGCCGCGCTGACGGCCTCGTTCCCCGTCGCCGGGGCCGACGTCACGGACCTCCTGGAGCGGCCCCTGCACCCCGCGCCCACCTCCACCACGGGGCTTGCCCTGACCTTGCGCCCCTTCCAGATCATGACCCTCCGCCTCCGCCCGGCCTAACCCTCGCGGGGCGCCCCAGACCCACCCCTTCCCGCTCCGGGTGCGGCTGCCCCCGTTCCCCCGCTCACAGCAATCGGCCTTCGGCCTCGTCCTCAAACGCCGGACGGGCTGAGAGATCCAGCCCGTCCGGCGTTTGAGGACGAGCCGCGAAGCGGCGATCACGGGGGTCCAGGGGGCGCAGCCCCCTGGTTTCGGGAAGGGGCGGGGTGGGGGGGAAGCGCCCGCGACGGGTCAGGGGCGAGGGACGTTGCGGAGGTTGGCGCGGGCCAGTTGGACCATGCGGCCCACCCCGCCGTCGAGGACGATCTTGCTCGCCGAGAGGGCGAACCCGGTGACCATCTCGGAGCTGATCTTGGGCGGGATGGACAGCGCGTTGGGGTCGGTGACGACGTCGACCAGGGCGGGCCCCTTGTGCGCGAAGGCGTCCTTGAGCGCGCCCGCGAGCTGCTTGGGCTTCTCGACGCGGACGCCGTAGGCACCCGCGGCCCGGGCCACGGCGGCGAAGTCGGGGTTGTGGTTCGTGGTGCCGTACGAGGGCAGCCCCGCGACCAGCATCTCCAACTCCACCATGCCGAGCGAGGAGTTGTTGAACAGGACCACCTTGACCGGCAGGTCGTACTGCACGAGCGTGAGGAAGTCGCCCATCAGCATGGAGAAGCCGCCGTCGCCCGACATCGACACGACCTGGCGCCCCCGGTCGGTGAACTGGGCGCCGATGGCCTGCGGCAGCGCGTTGGCCATGGAACCGTGGCTGAACGAGCCGATGATGCGGCGCCTGCCGTTGGGCGAGAGGTAGCGGGCCGCCCACACGTTGCACATGCCGGTGTCGACGGTGAAGACCGCGTCGTCGGCGGCGAGGTCGTCGAGGACGGACGCCACGTACTCGGGGTGGATCGGGAGGTGCTTGTCGACCTTGCGGGTGTACGCCTTGATCACGCCTTCGAGCGCGTCGGCGTGTTTCTTGAGCATCTTGTCGAGGAACTTGCGGCTGGTCTTGGGGCTGACGCGCGGCGTCAGACAGCGCAGCGTCTCGCGTACGTCGCCCCACACGGCCAGGTCCAGCTTCGAGCGGCGGCCGAGGCGTTCGGGGCGCACGTCGACCTGCGCGATCTTCACGTCGTCGGGCAGGAAGGCGTTGTACGGGAAGTCCGTGCCGAGGAGGATGAGGAGGTCGCACTCGTGGGTGGCCTCGTAGGCGGCGCCGTAGCCGAGCAGTCCGCTCATGCCGACGTCGTACGGGTTGTCGTACTGGATGAACTCCTTGCCCCGCAGGGCGTGTCCCACGGGTGACTTGACCTTCTCGGCGAACGCCATCACCTCGGCGTGCGCGCCCGCTGTGCCGCTGCCGCAGAACAGCGTGACCCGGTCGGCCTGGTCGATCATCGCGGCGAGCTTGTCGATCTCCGCGTCGCCGGGGCGCACGGACGGCCGTGAGGTGACGAGGGCGCTCTCGGCGGCCTTCTCCGGCGCCGGTTCGGAGGCGATGTCGCCGGGCAGCGAGACGACGCTGACGCCGCACTGGCCGACGGCGTGCTGGATGGCCGTCTGGAGCAGCCGGGGCATCTGCCGCGGGTTGGAGATCAGTTCGCTGTAATGGCTGCACTCGCGGAACAGCTGGTCGGGGTGGGTCTCCTGGAAGTAGCCGAGGCCGATCTCGGAGGACGGGATGTGGGAGGCGAGGGCGAGGACGGGGGCCATGGAGCGGTGCGCGTCGTACAGGCCGTTGATGAGGTGGAGGTTGCCGGGGCCGCAGGAGCCCGCGCAGGCGGCGAGGGTGCCGGTGATCTGGGCCTCGGCGCCGGCGGCGAAGGCGGCGGTCTCCTCGTGCCTGACCTGGATCCAGTCGATGGCCCGGGTGCGCCGGATCGCGTCCACGACGGGGTTGAGGCTGTCGCCGACGACTCCGTAGAGCCGTTTGACCCCGGCGCGGACGAGGATGTCGACGAACTGCTCGGCGACGTTCTGTTTGGCCATGTCTTTCACGCACCCCTTCGGTCGCTATGGGTCCATGAATTCACAGGGCGGGCGCTCACGCCTCCCACACGGCGGCGGCCGTCCGGTCGTCGGCGTATCCCTTGACCCGCACCTGGGTGTCGGCGAGGAACGCGGCGAGTCCGGGCGGGCCGCCCTCGGCCCACCGGCGGGTGAGGTGCCTGGCCAGCTCGGGTTCGCCGCGCAGCGGCTCGGCGAGGCCGCCCGTGCACAGCAGGAGCGTGTCACCCGGGCGGGCGACGGAGGCACGGAACCGGAAGGGGTCGCGGGGCGGCGCGAGCGCGGGCTCGTACGGGCTCGGGGGCGTGGTGATGCCGAGGTCCATGGTGAGCCGGTCGCCGTCCGGGGTCTCGGAGGACGGGGAGCCGAAGCCGACGACGGGGGCGCCCGTGGTGGTCGCGACGCGCGGTTCGATGTCCTGCCACTCGCCGCCGCGCAGCCGGAAGAGGCCGCCGGAGCCCACGCCGAAGAACACCCGGGTGCGGCACCGGGGGTCGGCGGGCAGCAGCAGGCAGCGCAGCGACGCCGTGTACTCCTCCGGCTCCAGGCCCAGTTCGGCGGCGCGGGCCCGCAGCTTGCCGAGGCTGCGGTCGGTGAGCCGGTGCAGGCCCGACTTCAGGTCGCCGCGCCGTGCGGCCCGGATGTCCTGCGCGAGCCGCGCGTGGCTGCGGCCCACGGCCCGGCCGATCCAGCCGCAGGCGTCGGCGGCCGCGCGGTGCGCCCCCGCCGTGGCGCGGGCGCCGGTGGCCATGGCGACCAGGACCAGCGCGTCGTCCCCGGCGCCGAAGCGGGCGGTGAGCAGGGCGTCGCGGCGGGGTTCGCCCCGGTAGCGGGCGGAGTCGCCGCGCAGGGAGGCGGCCCGCAGGGTGCTCGAGCCGTAGCGGGCGCCGTCGAGCACGGTGTCGGCGACGAGGCTGCCCAGGTCGTCGGGGTCGGCGGCGGGCAGTCCGGTGGGTTCGGCCTCGTACGTCGGGGGGCCGTCGCCGACGTACGCGAGCGCGTGCGGCGCGGCGCCCGCCACGGGACCGCCGCCCGCTTCCGGCGCCGCCGACGGCTTGTCGGACGCGGACACCGTGGCGTTACTGCTCTCCGTGGATGCCCGGGTGGCGGACGGCCCGGCTTCCGGCGGCTTGGGCGCCGAGGGGAAGGTGACCGGGCCGGAGGGCGCCGCGAGGGGCACCCAGGGGGCGGGCGCACGGTAGGCGGGGGGCTCGGCACGTGGCGCCGGGGGCGCGGAGTCCCCGGGCCGGGGCGGAACGCCTGGCGGCGCGGCGGCCGATGCGGGAGGCCGGGGCGGCGCCGAGTCGGGGCCCCGGGGCGCGGGCGCGGTAGGGGGCTCTGGGGCGCGGGGCGCGGAAGCAGGCGGCGGTGCGGAGTCCCGGCCCCCGGGCGGCGGCGAGGAGGGAGACGCCGGATAGCCGCCGGCACGGGCCCGGGGCGACGGAGGTGCCGGGGGCGGGGGCGGCTCGGAACCGCGAGCCGGGCGCGGAGGCCCGGCGGGAGACTCCGGAAGCCCAGAGCCGCGCCCCCGGGGCGACCCGGACGACGGAGGCGCCGAAGCCGAATCCGAACCGCGAGCCGGACGCGGCGGCGCGGAAGGAGACTCCGGGACCCCGGAGCCACGGGCCCGGGGCGACCCGGACGACGGGGGCGCCGAAGCCGGAGGCGAAGGCGGCTCAGAACCACGAGCCGGATGCGGAGGCGGCTCAGAACCACGAGCCGGAGGCGAAGGCGGCTCGGAACCGCGAGCCCGAGACGGAGGCCCGGCTGGAGACTCCGGAAACCCGGAGCCACGCCCCCGGGACGACCCGGACGACGAAGACCCCGAAGCCGGAGGCGAAGGCGGCTCAGAACCACGAGCCGGACGCGGAGGCACCGCCGGAGACTCAGGGAAGCCGGAGCCCCGAGCCCGGGGTGCGGAAGTCGGCGGGGGTGTGGAGCCCCGGCCCCCGCGCGGCGGCGCGGAGGGGGACCCCGGGTAGTCGCCGTCACGGGCCCGGGGTGGCCCGGACGGTGGGGGCTGCGCGGGCCCCCGGGCCCCGGGCCCGGGTGGAGGCGCGGCGGGCGGCTTCGGGCGCCCAGAGTCGCGGGCCAGCGGCGGGCCGGACCGTCGTCGTTCCCCTGGCCCGGTGGGCTGCGGCGGCGCGGGGACATCGGAGGCCGAGGGGGGCGGTGCGGCGGGTTCCGGCGGCGGCCCGTCCCCGGGCGCCCGCCGTTGCCCGGGCAGGTCGTACGCCCCCGCGTCGTACGCCTCGCCCTCGTACCCCTCCTCGTACGCCTCCGCCTCGTACCGCCCGGAGGCGTCCGGCCCGTCCCGTCCAGAGGCCTCCGCCTCGTACCGCCCGGCAGCGTCCGCCCCGTACCGCCCAGAGGTCTCCGCCCCGTAGGCCCCAGCGGCGTCCGCGTCATACCGCCCAGCGGCCAGCGCCCCATCAGACCCAGCAGCGTCCACCCCGTACGGCCCAGACGCCTCCGCCCCACAAGCCCCAGCGGCATCCGCGTCATACCGCCCGGCGGCCTCCGCCCCATCAGACCCAGCAGCGCCCGCCCCGTACGGCCCGGACGCCTCCACCCCATAAGCCCCCAGCGGCATCCGCCCCATACGGCCCGGCGGCGGCATCCGCCCCGCCCGCCTCGGATTCCGGTGGCGTGGGTGGTCCGCCCGGTGGACGGCCCACCGTCCCCGCGGCTGAGGCGAAGCGGTCGTCCAGGGAGTCGGCGGCGGCCGCGGGCCCCGTGTCGTCCTTCGCCTCGTCGTACAACTGCGCCCACCAGTCGGCCTCCTGACGGGCGGGCCTCTCCCCCTGCTGGCTCATGCCCCTATTGTCCACCGCGCAGGCCGTACGAAAACGGTGCATCCGGAAATTCCGCCGGGGCGGGGCCCGGGCGGCGGGCGCGGGGCCGGGCGGTCCCACCCCCCACGGGAGGACCGCCCGGTGAGGGGCCACCCTGGCAGACGGACCTGTGCTGCGGTGATGATGTTCGCGGCGGGTTTACGCCGTGGCCGGTTTCCGCCAGCCGGAACGGAACGCGCCATGACCATCGGGGAGGGAGCCGCCGGATGCTGGCCGCTATTGGTCTGGACGAGACGCACGAGGCGGCGTACCGCGCGCTGGTGTCGGTGGGCGCCGCCGACATACCGGACCTCGCGCGCCGCCTCACGCTGGGCGAGCCGGACACGGAGCGGGCGCTGCGCCGCCTGGAGCGGCACGGGCTCGCCGCGCGCGCGTCGGGCCGGGCCGGACGCTGGGTGGCGGCGCCGCCGGGCGTGGCCCTCGGCGCGCTGCTCACCCAGCGGCGGCACGAGCTGGAGCGGGCGGAGCTCGCGGCGACGCTGCTGGCCGAGGAGTACCGCTCCCGGGACGCCGAGCCGACCGTGCACGACCTGGTGGAGGTGGTGACCGGCGCCGCCGCCGTCTCGCAGCGCTTCCTCCAGCTCCAGCTCGGCGCGGTCCGCGAGGTGTGCGCCCTGGTGACGGGCAGGCCGGTCGCGGTCACGGGCCTGGAGAACGACGCGGAGGAACAGGCCGCGAACCGGGGCGTCGGCTACCGCGTGGTCGTCGAGCGCGAGGTGCTCGCCGCGCCCACCGGCGTGACCGAGATCGCGGAGGCCCTCGGCCGGGCCGAGCGGGTGCGGGTCGTGGACCGCGTGCCGACGAAGCTGGTCATCGCGGACGGCGTGCTCGCCATGGTGCCGCTGACGTCCAAGGCGGCGGGCCCCGCCGCGCTCGTCGTACACGCGAGCGGCCTCCTGGAGTCGCTGACGGGCCTGTTCGAGGCGGTGTGGCGGGGCGCCCTCCCGCTGCGGCTCGGCGAAGGCGGAGGCGGAGGCGGAGGTGTGCATGAGACGGACCCGGAGGCGCCCGACGGGACGGACCTGGAGATCCTGTCGCTGCTCCTGGCCGGGATGACCGACGCGAGCGTGGCCAAGCAGCTGGACCTGGGCCTGCGCACGGTGCAGCGCAGGGTCAAGCGGCTGATGGAGCTCGCGGGCGTGACCACCCGTCTGCAGCTGGGCTGGCACGCCTACGAACGCGGCTGGGTGGCCCGCGAGGCGGGTGCACCCGGACGCCCTCAGGGCTAACGCGACCTGCGGTTTCGTACCCGCTCCTGCACCCTGGGCAGATGGGAGCGTGGGAGCTCGCGCTGGTCGCGCTGGTGCTGCTGCTCGGCCTCTGCGGGGTGCTGGTGCCCGGGGTGCCGGGGTCGTGGCTGGTGTGGGCCGGTGTCCTGTGGTGGGCGCTGCAGGACCAGCGGGGCCTGGCGTGGGCCGTCCTGGTGGGCGCGACGCTGGTGCTCCTGGTCTCGCAGGGGGTGCGCTGGCTGCTGCCGCCCCGGCGGCTGCGGGAGTCCGGCGCGAGCCACCGCCTGGCGGCGTACGCGGGGGCCGGGGCGCTGCTCGGGTTCTGCGTGCTGCCGGTCATCGGCGCGGCGTCCGGGTTCGTGGGCGGGATGTACCTGGCGGAGCGGCTGCGGCTCGGCGGGCGCGGCGAGGCGGTGACGGCGGTCCGGGCGGCCCTGCGGGCGGGCGGCTGGAACGTGTTCGTGGAGTTGTACGCGTGTCTGCTGATCGTGGGGGCGTGGGTGGGCGCGGTGGTGGCCAGGGGGTGAGGGGGCGGGCCCGCCCCGCGCCGGACGGCGCGCGTCGAGGCGCCGGTGCGCGGGTCCCGGGCGCGTGCCAGCCTCACCCCATGACCGAATTCAGCGCGGCCGAGCGCGCGTACCTGAAGTCCCAGCGCCTGGGCAGGCTCGCCACCGTCGACCGGAACGGGCAGCCGCAGGCCAATCCGGTGGGCTTCTTCCCGCAGGACGACGGCACGATCCTGATCGGCGGCTACGCGATGGGCACCACGAAGAAGTGGCGCAACCTCCAGGCCCATCCGAAGGTGGCGCTCGTCGTGGACGACATCGTGAGCGAGCGGCCCTGGAAGGTGCGGGGCGTCGACATCCGCGGCGAGGCGGAGCTGCTCACCGGCCCCCATGAACTCGGCCCGCACCTGAGCGAGGAGCTGATCCGCGTCCATCCGAAGCGCATCCACAGCTGGGGCCTCGAAGACCCCGAGGGCCAGGAGGGCTGAACGGTACGGCAGTTGCTTCCGGTGCGGGAGAAGGGCGGTGGCGCGGGACGGCATTGACACCAGAGAACGGGCGAGTTTAGGCATGCCTTACCTAAGCAGACGCGAGGGTGATCGCTCCGCCCCGCGTCTTCCTGACACCTAGAAAAGGTGCTCGCTGGCATGCCTCTGCGCACTCGCGCCGTCGTCACCGCCCTCGCCGCCGCCGCGCTCACCGTCGGCCTCGCGGGCTCCGCGTCCGCCGCCGACGTCACCGCCAAGCGCACCGTCACCGACGGCGGCAAAACGTACGACCTCTCCCTGACCGGCCCGGACACCGCCGCGGCCGCGGGCGTCAACATCACCGTCTCCGGCACCGGTTACCACACCGGGCAGGGCGTCTACGTCGGCCTGTGCGCCGCCGAGGGCGTGCCCGGCGCCAACAAGCCGACGCCGTGCCTCGGCGGCCAGGACCAGTCCGGCACCACCGGCGCCTCGCACTGGGTGTCCAACACCGGGGGCGGCAGCGTGCCCAACAGCTCCCGCTTCGGCGCGAACGGCAGCTTCTCGGTGAAAATCCACGTCAAGGCCGACCTCGGCGACGGCAAAGTGTGCGGCGAGACCGTGGAGTGCGCGATCGTGACGCGCGCCGACCACTTCGACTCCGGCGACCGCAAGTACGACGTGCACATCCCGGTCACCTTCCAGTAGGACCGGCCGCCCCCACCATGAGACGCGTCTTCCCGCTCACCGCGGCGGCCGTGACCCTCGCCGCGCTCACCACGGCGTTCGTCCCGGCCGCCGACGGCGCGAACGCCCCCGGCGCGGGCCTCGGTTACCACCGCGCGGCCGACTTCACCACCGCGGGCAAACCCCTGGACGTCCTGGTCCACCCCGACTCCCAGAAGCTCTACGTCGGCTCCGACGACGACACGGGCACCGCGGGCGGCAGCCTCGCCTCCACCGGCGTCACGGTGGCGTCGGCGGGCGCGCTCGCGGCGGCGCTCGTCGCGGCGGGCTGGTACGCGATGCGCCGCGGCAGGCGCGGCGTGAACTCCCCGCGCCTTAAGGAAGTTACCCAAGCGGTACGCCCGCTTCGCGCGACGCGGTGCGCAGATGGCGTACCGCGTACGACCGCCAGGGCCGCCAGGCGTCGTCCACGGCCTCGCCGGGCGGCGCCACGTCCGGGTCGCCCAGGGCCCGCGTGCGGATCAGGGCCGCCGCGGCCGCGTCCACGCCGGGCACGGCGAGCAGGTGGCGCTCGGCGTCGTCGCGGTCGGCGCCCGCGTCCAGGCGGACGGTGCCTTCGGCGAGCGCGGCCGCCAGCGGCAGCCGGTCGGCCAGCGCCTTCGGCTCGGGAAAGACATGGGTGAGCCCCCCGCACGGCGCGGGCAGCGGCGTGCCGTACTCCCGCGCCAGGCGCGCGGCCGCCTCGCGGCCCACGACCGCCCGCACCGCGAACTCCTCCGGGTCGGCGGCGCCCGGCGAGCGCAGCCCAGGACGGGCGCGGACCAGCGGCGCCAGCCGGGGGTCGGCGCCGAGGCGCTCGTCGACGGCGTACGGGTCGGCGTCCAGGTCGAACAGGCCGCGCAGCCGCTGCACGGCCGTCGTCAGGTCCCTGAGGTCCGTCAGGTGCAGCCGGGCCTCCAGCCAGCCGCCGTGGTGCGTCCGCGCCTGGGCCTGGGCCTCGCCGCGCCCGCGCGGGTCGCGCTCCTCGACGGCCACGATCCCGGCGGCGTGCGGCAGCCGCAGCGTGCGCCGGTAGGTCCGCGCGCCACGGGCGCCGATGACGTCCTCGACGCCCGGCAGCGCCTCGTCGGCGAGCAGGTCGAAGACGGCGGCGGACTGGTAGGGGCCGCGGTGGGCGAGCCGCAGCGGGATGCCTGCGGCGGGCGTGGCGTGGCCGCCGCCCCGCTTGGGCGCGGCGTTCCTGAGGGCCGTGGGCGTCAGCGCGTACACGGCGCGGATCGTGTCGTTGAACTGCCGTACGCTCGCGAAGCCCGCCGCGAACGCGATCTCCGTGACCGGCAGGTCGGTGGTCTGCAGGAGCACGCGCGCGGTGTGCGCGCGCTGCGCCCGGGCGAGGGCGACGGGGCCCGCGCCGAGCTCGGCGGTGAGCTGGCGCTGCACCTGGCGCGCGCTGTAGCCGAGGCGCACCGCGAGCCCGCCGACGCCCTCCCGGTCCACGACGCCGTCGCCGATCATCCGCATGGCGCGCCCGACGACGTCCGCGCGCACGTTCCACTCGGCGGAGCCGGGCGCCGCGTCCGGGCGGCACCGGCGGCAGGCGCGGAAGCCCTGGCCCTGGGCCGCGGCCGCCGTCGGGTAGAACTTCACGTTCTGCCGCTTGGGCGTCACGGCCGGGCAGCTGGGCCTGCAGTAGATCCCGGTGGTGCGGACGGCGAAGAAGAACTCCCCGTCGAAACGGGCGTCCCGGCTGCGCACGGCCTCGTACCTGGTGTCCTGGCCGCTGTCCCGCCCGGCGTCCGGCCTCGTGTCGTACGCGCCGTCCTGTCTCGTGTCCTGTCTCGTGTCCTGATCGCTCACCTGTCCAGTGTGTGCCGGTCCCGGCGGAGCGGCTAGCGGGAATCGGACACGCAGTTCCCCGGGGCGCGGGCTCCGCCCCCGGCCGTCCGGCGGCCGGAGGCGGAGCCCACCCCGGGGCGCGCGGCGCTACCGCGTGCCGCGCCCCCGCTTGGCCTCCATGGCGGCCTTGCCCTCGGCGCCGCGCCGCTTCCACTCCTTGCGCATCTCGGCCCGCACCCGCGCGTCCGTCTTGGCGACGATGCGCTGGTTCTCGCGGAGCAGCTTGCGGTAGCTGTCGAGGCGCCGCTCGTGCAGCCTGCCGTCGTCCAGGGCGGCGAGCACCGCGCAGCCCGGCTCCGCGACGTGCGCGCAGTCGTGGAAGCGGCAGTCCCCGGCGAGCTCCTCGATCTCCGCGAAGACCTGGCCGACACCGCTCCCGGCGTCGTACAGGCCCACGCCGCGCAGCCCCGGCGTGTCGATCAGGACGCCGCCGCCCGGCAGCGGGATGAGGTTGCGGGTGGTGGTGGTGTGCCGTCCCTTGCCGTCGACGTCGCGGACGGCGTTGACGTCCATGACCTCCGCCCCGGCCAGCGCGTTGGCCAGGGTGGACTTGCCCGCGCCTGACTGCCCGAGGAGCACCGAGGTGCCGCCGGAGACGACGGCCGCGAGCACGTCCACGCCGTCGCCGTGCGCCGCGCTGACGGCGAGGACGGGCACGCCGGGCGCGGCGTTCTCCACGTCCTGGACGAGGTGGGCGAGGGTGGTGGCGTCCCCCACCAGGTCGGCCTTGGTGAGCACGACGACCGGCTGCGCGCCGGACTCCCAGCCGAGCGCGAGGAACCGCTCGACGCGCCCGAGGTCGAGCTCGGCGGCCAGGGACACGGCGATGACCGTGTGGTCGACGTTGGCGGCGAGGATCTGTCCCTCGGACCGCTTGGAGGAGGTGGACCGCACGAACGACGTGCGCCGCGGCAGGTAGTCCCGCACGTAGCGGGGGTCGCCGCCGGGCGCGTCGACGGCCGCCCAGTCGCCGGTGCAGATGACCCGCAGCGGGTCGTGCGGCGTCACGTACGTGGTGTCGGCGCGGATCACGCCTTCCTCGGTGACGACGAGGTCGCAGCTGCCCCGGTCCACGCGGATGACCCGCCCGGGGAGCAGTCCCCGCTCGGCGTAGGGCGCGAAGGCGGCCGCCCAGGACTCGTCCCAGCCGTAGGGGGCGAGGGGGTGTCCGGCCGCGGCGGGAGGAGCACCGTCGCTACCGGAAGGAGCAGCGGTGGAAGCAGAGAAGGAAGAGGGAAACAAGGGGAACCCTTCACAGGGGTGGCCCCGGCCCGCGCGACGGCGCGGCGAAGGACGCGAAGCGTCCGAGGAGGAAGGTCAGCCGGAGACCACGGAGGTGGATATGACGAACGTCCGAACGCGGGCAGCACCCGTCACGGCGACAGCCATGGGTCACACCTCCAGATCTCGGTCGAACCGGCACCGGCGACGACGCGTCGCCGGGCAGCGATCAGCACTTTAGCCACGCCCGCCGAGCGCGTGCCACTTCTTTTTCCCGGCTTCTCTTCACCGGGGAAGCGGGCCCGCCGTGCTGCGCTTCCGGGGCGCGCCCGCCGTGCTCCGTCCAATCCGCGCGCCAAGAATCCAACAACGCCCCCGCGCAAAGAATTGAGCGCTCCCGCTCCCGCACGCTCTGATGGAGACATGGAGCTCCCTTACCACGAGGACGTGTCCCCTGGAACCGGCGGTCTGCCACCCCGTGCGTGGTACGCGGGATCGGACGCCGCCGTCCTTTCACTGAACGGGCGCTGGCGCTTCCGGCTGCTGCCGGGCGCCGAGGACGAGGACGAGTCGTTCGCCGCCGAGGGCTTCGAGGCGGCGGCCTGGGACGAGGTCGTGGTGCCCGGGCACTGGGTGCTGCAGGGCCACGGCACGCCGATCTACACCAATCAGCTGTACCCCTTTCCGGTCGATCCTCCGCGCGTACCGACCGAGAATCCGACCGGTGACCATCTGCGCCGCTTCGACCTGCCCGCGGGCTGGCCCGCGGACGGCGACGCGGTGCTGCGGTTCGACGGGGTCGACTCGTGCGCGCGGGTGTGGCTGAACGGCACGCCGCTGGGCGAGTTCAAGGGCTCGCGGCTGCCGCACGAGTTCGCGGTGGGCGCGCTGCTGCGGCCGCGCGACAACGTCCTCGCGGTGCGGGTGCACCAGTGGTCGTCCGGGTCGTACCTGGAGGACCAGGACCAGTGGTGGCTGCCGGGGATCTTCCGGGACGTGACGCTGCTGCACCGGCCCGATGCCGCCGCCGGGGACTTCTTCACGCACGCGTCGTACGACCACCGCGACGGTACGGGCACGCTGCGCGTGGACTCCGCGGTCGCGGGGCGCGTGACCGTGCCCGAGCTCGGCATCGACGTCGCCACCGGCGAGAGCGTGACCGCGGCGGTGGCGCCCTGGTCGGCGGAGCGGCCCCGGCTGTACGCCGGGGTCCTGGCCACGGCGGGCGAGCGGGTGCCGCTGCGGATCGGGTTCCGGACGGTCGCCCTGACGGACGGTCTGATCACCGTGAACGGGCGGCCGATCCTGTTCCGGGGCGTGAACCGGCACGAGTTCCACCCGGAGACCGGGCGCGCGGTCGACCTGGACGCGATGCGCACGGACGTCCGGCTGATGAAGCAGCACAACATCAACGCCGTGCGCACCGCCCACTATCCGCCCCACCCGGCCTTCCTCGACCTGTGCGACGAGCTCGGCCTGTGGGTCATCGACGAGTGCGACCTGGAGACGCACGGCTTCTCGACGCGCCGGTGGCGCGGCAACCCCGTAGACGACGACCGCTGGACGCCCGCCCTCCTGGACCGCGCGGCCCGCATGGTCGAGCGGGACAAGAACCACCCGTCGGTGGTCGTCTGGTCGCTGGGCAACGAGTGCGGCACGGGCCGGGGGCTCGCCGCCATGGCCGAGTGGGTCCGGGGCCGCGACCCGGGGCGGCTGCTGCACTACGAGGGCGACCCGTCGTGCGCGTACACCGACATGTACTCGCGGATGTACGCCGACCACGCGGAGGTCGAGCGCATCGGGCGGCGCGAGGACGACGGGCCGCCGGAGCGCAGCGCGCTGCCGTTCGTCCTGTGCGAGTACGCGCACGCCATGGGCAACGGGCCGGGTGGCCTGAGCGAGTACCAGCGCCTGTTCGAGACGTACGAGCGCCTGCAGGGCGGCTTCGTGTGGGAGTGGGCCGACCACGGCCTGGCCCACCCCCGGCTCGGCTACGCCTACGGCGGCGACTTCGGCGAGGAGCTGCACGACGGCAACTTCGTCTGCGACGGCCTGTGCTTCCCCGACCGCAGGCCGTCGCCCGGGCTCACCGAGTACAAGCGGGTGATCCAGCCGGTGCGGTTCGCCTACGACGCGGCGGCGGGCACGGTCACGGTCACGAATCTGTACGACTTCGCGGACCTGTCGGAGCTGTCCTTCGAGTGGACGTACCACCAGGACACCGGGAGCGGCGAGGCGCGGGCCGTGTCCGGTCCGCTGGACGTGCCGCCGGAGCTCGGCCCGGGCCGGAGCGTCGAGCTGAAGCTGCCCGCGCCGCCCGCGGCCGACGGCGCCGAGACGTGGCTGCACCTGGCGGCCCTGGTCTGCGAGGAGACCGACTGGACGGCGCTCGACCACCCGGTGGCGTTCGCCGGCTTCCCCGTGACCGCGCGCCCGCCGGTGCCCGTCGCCACCGGCGAGCGGCCGCGGCGCCACGGCTACGACCTCGCCCTCGGCCCGGGCCGCTTCGACGTCCGCACCGGCGCGCTGCGCGCCATCGGCGACGTCGCCCTGACCGCGGCGCCCCGCCTGGACGTGTGGCGGGCGCCCACCGACAACGACGAAGGGGCGCCCTGGCAGCCCGACACGCGCTACGGCCCGCTGTGGCGCGAGCTCGGTCTGCACCGGATGCGCCACCGCCTGGACGGCGTGTCCGTGGACGGGGACGCGCTGACCGTGCGCACCCGGGTGGCGCCCGCCGCGCGCGACCTCGGGCTGCGCGCCGACTACCGCTGGACCTCGGACGGGACGGCGCTGCGCCTGGCCGTGTCGGTGACGCCGGAGGGCGACTGGCAGGTGCCGCTGCCCCGGCTCGGCGTGCGGCTCGGGCTGCCCGCCGCGCTCGGCTACGCGCGCTGGTTCGGCGGCGACCGCGAGGCGTACCCGGACACCCGGGCGGCCTCCCGGACGGGGCGGTGGTTGTCGTGGGTGGAGCGCATGCAGACGCCGTACCTGCGGCCGCAGGAGAACGGGGCGCGCGCGGACGTCCGCTGGGCGGAGCTGCGCACGGACTTCGACGGGCCCGGGGTGCGCGTGGTGGGCGATCCGGCGTTCTGGTTCACGGCGCGCCCCTGGAGCACCGAGGAGCTGGACGCCGCGACGCACCGCACGGACCTCGTGCCCGGCGACACGGTGTGGGTGCACCTCGACCACGGCCTGCGCGGCATCGGCTCCCAGTCGTGCGGCCCCGGCGTGCTGCCGCGGCATGAACTGCTGGCCGCCCCGGCGGAGTTCACCTTCACCTTCTCGGTGGCCGAACAGCGCGCGTGAGCGAACCCCCCGAGGGGTCGGCCCCGGCCGTCGGCGCTCCACCGCCGCCGGCCGGGGCCCGCCCGCACAAGCGGTGTCCGATTCGTTCAAGACCGCGCGCGGGGCGTCCTCCTACGCTCGCGGCATGAACAGCGACGACACCACACCCCGCGTCACCCCCCGCCTCGACCTGATCGGCGTCGTGACGTCCGACATGGCGGCCTCGCTCGCCTTCTACCGCCGCCTCGGGCTCGCATTCCCGGCAGGCGCCGAGGAGTTGCCGCACGTGGAGGCCACCTTGCCGGGCGGCACCCGGGTGGCCTTCGACACGGAGGACACCATCCGCTCCTTCGCTCCCCACTGGCGGCCCCCGGTCTCCTCCGGGCGGATCGGGCTGGCCTTCCACTGCGGTACGCGCGAGGGCGTGGACGCGGTGTACGAGGAGCTGGTGGCCGCCGGTCACCCCGCGGAGCTCAAGCCGTTCGACGCGCCGTGGGGGCAGCGGTACGCGGTGGTGCTCGACCCGGACGGGAACGGCGCCGACCTCTTCGCCTGAGGCGCGCGGTCAGGGCCCGCGCAGCAGGACGCCGAGCGGCACCCCGGTGAACTCCTTCACGTCGCGGGCGAGATGGGCCTGGTCGGCGAAGCCCGCGGCGGCCGCCGTCGCCGCGGGGCCGAGGCCGCCCCGGGCAAGGGCGAGGGCCCGCCGCAGGCGCAGCACGCGGGCGAGGGTCTTGGGGCCGTAGCCGAACGCGGGCAGCGAGCGGCGGTGCAGCTGCCGGGTGCCGAGGCCGACGGCGGCGGCCGTCGCCGCGACGTCGAGGCCCGCGTCCAGAAGCGCCACGACCCGCGCGAGGAGCGGGTCGGGCCCGGGGCCGCGGCCCGCGCGGTCGGAGGCGACGCGCTCCAGGGCGGCCATGGGGTCGGCGGCCTCATCGACGCGCGCGGCCACGGCGCGGACCTCGGGGCCGCGCCACAGCTCGGCCAGGTCCACGCGCCGGTCGCGCAGTTCGTCGGCGGGCACGCCGAGGACGGCCGGGCCGGTGCCGGGGGCGAAGCGGACGCCGACGAACCGTCCTGCCGTCTCCGGGCCGGGGGTGTAGGCGCGGGTGTCGGGTCCGGCGACGAACAGCCTGCCCTCGTTCCACAGCAGGTCCACGCACCCGTCGGGAAGGACGGGCGCCACGCCCGGGGGCCCGGCCGTCTTCGTCCACACCACCGCGCCCGGCAGCAGCGGGGACGGCCGCTCGGCGTACCCGCCGTCGTCGCCATCGCCGTCAGGACGCTGCCCCTGGCTCATGGCCCCAGGCTACGCCGCGCCCGTGCGGTGCTCCTGCGGGCTGACTCCGTAGACCCGTTTGAAGGCGCTGGACAGGGCGAACGCGCTGCCGTAGCCGACCTTGCGGGCGATGGCGGCGATCGTCTGCTCGCTGTCGCGCAGCAGGTCGGCGGCGAGCGCGAGCCGCCAGCCGGTCAGATACGTCATGGGCGGCTCCCCGACGAGTTCGGTGAAGCGGCGGGCGAGCGCGGCCCGGGAGACCCCGGCCTTGGCGGCGAGCGCGGCGACGGTCCAGGCGTGCGCGGGGTCGTCCTGCAGGAGCCGCAGGACGGGGCCGACGACGGGGTCGCCGAGCGCCCGGTACCAGGCGGGGGCCTTGGCCTCCGGGCGGGAGAACCAGGCGCGCAGGGCCGCGATGAGCAGCAGGTCGAGGAGCCGGTCGAGGACGACCTCCTGGCCCGGCTCGTCCTTGCCGATCTCCTCGGCGAGGAACGGCGTGAGCGGGCAGTCCCACACCTCGGTGGGCAGCACGAGCAGCGGCGGCAGCGCGTCCAGGAGCCGGGCGGTGATCTCGCCCCGCATCTGGTACGTCCCGATCAGCATCCGCACCCGGCCGCCCGCCTGCCCCCACTCCCGCATGCCGAGTCCCCTGTAGCGGCCCTCGGTCGTGCCGTCGAGGGGGACGCAGACCTGGCCGGTCCTGACCTCGGCGAACGGCTCGGTGCTCCGGTCGCCCGCGACGAGGTAGGGGTCGGGGCCGCGGGCGATGGCCACGTCTCCGGGGCGGATCAGCTGGGGCGCGGCGCCGGGGTCGCCGGGGCCCTCCGGCACGATCCACGCGTCGCCGTGCACCATGATCATGACGGAGACCGGTGCCTCGTCGGCGATGCGCACGGCCCACGGCGGCTCGAAGCACGCCCGGATCATGAAGGCCCCCCGTGCGCGCGGGCCTTCCAGCAAGCCTGCGAGTACGTCCATGCCGGAAGCGTAGACGCACGCGTATGGGCGTGAGCCGCTGACGGATGGCCGCGGGGTGCGGGCGCCGGTTGACTTGAGGGCATGCCGAAGAACACGCAGAACACGCAGAACACGCAGCACACGACGGGCACGCGGCACACCGTGGCTGACGGCCTGAGCATCCTGGTGACCGGCGCGACCGGGCGGACCGGCAGCCGGGTCGCGGCCGCCGCGCGCGAGGCGGGCCTGACCGTCCGGGCGGCCTCCCGCTCCGGCGAGGTCCGCTTCGACTGGAACGACCCCGCGACGTGGACGGACGCCCTGCGGGGCGCGGACGCCGCCTACCTCGCCTACCTCCCGGACGTGGGCGCCCCCGGCGCCGCGGATGCCGTGGGCGCGCTGTCCCGGCGGGCCGCCGAGCTCGGGGTGCGGCACCTGGTGCTGCTGTCGGCGCGCGGCGAGGACCAGGCCCACGCCACCGAGCGCGCCGTCGCCGAGTCCGGGGTCGAGCGGTGGACGGTCGTGCGGGCCAGTTGGTTCGCGCAGAACTTCAGCGAGGGCCCGCTGGTCGAGGGCATGCTGGCCGGGGAGCTCGTCTTCCCCGCCGGTGAGGTCCTCGAACCGTTCATCGACGTACGGGACATCGCGGACGTGGTGGTGGCCGTGGTCACCGCGGGCGAGCGGTACGCGGGGCGCGTCCTGGAGGTCAGTGGGGGGCGGCTGCTGTCGTTCGGGGACGCGGTGGCGGAGATCTCCGCGGTGAGCGGGCGGGGCCTTGTGTATGTGCCCGTGGGGGCGCGGGCCTATGGGGACGCGCTGGCGGGATTCGGGGTTCCGGAAGGGGAAGTGGAATTCCTGGTGGAGTTGTTCGAGACGAATTTGGACGGCCGCAACGCGTATGTCTCCGACGGGGTGCGGGAGGTTCTGGGGCGGGGGCCACGGGAGTTCTCGGAATTCGTACGCGAGTCCGTGGGTGTCTGGCAGCCGTGACCCTTTCCCCCACCCCGCCCCTTCCCGAAACCATGGGGCTCCGCCCCCTGGACCCCGAAAAGCATCGGCGCTTCGCGCCTCGTCCTCGAACGCCGGACGGGCTGGATGCTTACGGCTGAGAGCCGTCGTCCCGTTTGGCGTGGTGGGTGCGCAGGCGGCCCGAGACGTCGTCGGGGGGCAGGAAGCGGGACCAGCGTTCGGGGCAAACTCCGAGGGCATGTCGGGGTCGTCGGGGTCCTCCGCGGCGCGCGCGGCGGCGGCCCTGGCGACGAGCTCCGCTGCCTTGGCCTCCTTTATGCGGTCCTGCGCGGCCCGCGCCGCCGCGGTCTGCACGGACGGCCACACCCGGTCGATCGCGGCGTTGACGGCCGCGCCCACCAGCACGGCGAACGCGGACACGCCGATCCACAGGAGGACGGCGACCGGCGCGGCGAGCGAGCCGTAGATGGTGGGGCCCTCCACGGTGCTGGTGAGGTAGATGCGCAGCAGGAAGCTGCCGAGCACCCACATGCCGAGGGCGATGAGCGCGCCCGGCATGTCCTCCACCCAGGGGGAACGCACCGGCACTGACACGTGGTACAGCGTGGTGAGGAAGACCACGGAGAGCAGGATCACCACGGGCCAGTACAGGATCTGGACGACGGTCGCCGACTCGGGGACCAGTTTCACCACCGCGTCGGGCCCGGCCACCATCAGCGGCAGCGCCACCGAGCCGATCACGAGCGCCACCAGGAAGAGGACGAAGGCGAGCAGCCGCGTCTTGACGATGCCGCGGGCGCCGTCGAGTCCGTACATGACGGTGATGGTGTCGATGAACACGTTGACGGCGCGCGAACCGGACCACAGGGCGAACAGGAACCCTATGGAGACGACGTCGGGGCGGCCCACCTTCATGACGTCTTCGAGGATGGGCTGGGCGATCTCGCGCACCCCCTTCTCGGAGAGGATCGTGCGGGACGCCTCCAGGATGTTGTTCTCCACGCTCTCGATGGTGTGGGCGCCCGTCCACCGGTCCACGTACGCCAGCAGCCCGATGAGGCTCAGGAGCAGGGGCGGCACGGACAGCAGCGTGAAGAAGGCCGCCTCCGCCGCGAGGCCGAGGACGCGGTACTCGATGCAGGAGTTGACGGTGTCCTTCAGGAGCAGCCAGGCGGTCCTGCGCTTGGAGACGTCACGGTAGAGAGCGCGGGCCCGGTTCCAGCGGCCCAGGTGACCACCCGGGTGTTTCTTTTGCCTGGTGCACCTCCTTACCGTAGCGGCATGGCAGCCACCACCCACACAGTGACCAACCAGGCTCCGCCCCTGGTGGGATACGACGTCTTCACGTGCGACCGGGCCCTCGCGGAGGGGGTCGAACGTCATCTCGACCCGGCGCTCCTCGAAGGGGCCCGCGGGGAACTCTCGTTGCTCGGGCGCACCGCTGGCTCGGCCCAGGCACAGGAGTGGGGAGTGCTCGCCAACGAGAATCCACCCGTTCTGCACACCCATGACCGCTACGGCAACCGGGTCGACGAGGTCGCCTTCCACCCGGCGTGGCACCGGCTGCTCGGCAAGGCCGTGGCGGCCGGGCTCACCGCCGCCTGGAGCAGGCCGGGCGGGCACGTGCGGCGCGCCGCCGGATTCCTGGTGTGGACGCAGGCCGAGGCCGGGCACGGCTGCCCGGTGTCGATGACGCACGCGGCGGTCCCCGCGCTCAGGGCCGACCCGGCGCTGGCCGCCGAGTGGGAGCCGCGCCTGACGTCCACCGTGTACGACGCGGGCGCGCGCCCGGCGGCGGAGAAGGCGGGCGCCATCTTCGGCATGGCGATGACGGAGAAGCAGGGCGGCAGCGATGTGCGGGCGAATACGACGCGGGCCACTCCGCTTTCCGATGACGGCACTTATGAACTCGTCGGGCACAAGTGGTTCTGTTCCGCGCCCATGTCCGACGGATTCCTTGTGCTCGCGCAAGCGGAATCCGGGCTCACGTGTTTTCTCGTTCCCCGCGTCCTGGCCGACGGCTCCCGGAACGTCTTCGCCATCCAGCGTCTGAAGAACAAACTCGGAAACCGCTCCAACGCCTCCAGCGAGGTGGAGTTCGACGGTACGTGGGCCCGGCGGGTCGGGGACGAGGGGCGCGGGGTGCGCACCATCATCGAGATGGTGGCGGCGACCCGGCTCGACTGCGTCATCGGCTCCGCGGCGCTGATGCGGCAGGCCGTCGCGCAGGCCGTGCACCACGCCAGGTACCGGGAGGCGTTCGGCGGCAAGCTGATCGACAAGCCCCTGATGCGCAACGTGCTCGCGGACCTGGCCCTGGAGTCGGAGGCGGCGACGACGCTCGCGCTGCGCCTGGCGGCGGCGTACGACGACGGCAGCGCGTCCGAGCGGGCCTTCCTGCGGCTCGCGGTGCCCGCCGCGAAGTACTGGGTGACCAAGCGGTGCGCCCCGGTGGCCGCGGAGGCCCTGGAGTGCCTGGGCGGCAACGGCTACGTGGAGGACTCCGGGATGCCGCGGCTGCTGCGGGAGTCGCCGCTGAACTCGATCTGGGAGGGCTCGGGCAACGTCCAGGCCCTGGACGTGCTGCGCGCGCTCCAGCGGGAGCCGCAGGCCCTGAACGCCTTCCTGACGGAGGTGGGTTCGGCGCGGGGCGCCGACCACCGCCTGGACGGGGCGATCAAGAACCTGCTCACCGAGCTCGCCGACCTGGAGGGCGTGGAGGGGCGGGCCCGGCGGCTCGTCGAGCGGATGGCCCTTGTGCTCCAGGGGTCGCTGCTCGTGCGCTACGCGCCGCCCGCCGTGGCGGACGCGTTCTGCGCCTCGCGGCTCGGCGGGGACTGGGGCTCGGCGTTCGGCACGCTGCCGCACAGCCTGGACCTGGCGTCCGTGGTGGAGCGCGCGGCCGTACCCGTCTGAGCGGGGGCCCGTCCTCGCGGGGGCGGGGCCCCGGCGGACGTCGCCGACCGGACGCTGTCACGGGGGTGGTGCTGCGCCGACACGGCACCACCCCCGGTTTTCAGGTCCCGTCGGGACGGGCGCCGCACGCGGCGGCACACGGCCAAGTTTCAGCCGCCGCACGACTGTTCGCCAGAGTTGCAGAGGGTTGCAACTCCGGCTTTCAACGACCTGGCCGAAGCATGTCCCTCGGCAGGCCCCAACGGGCACGATGAATACATGTCCCCCCTGTCGGCCTGCTCGGGGAGCGGGAGGAAACCGGTGATGAACACCCCATGCGACGTTCGACCTGGAGCGGCTGACCGCCGTGAACGCCACACAGGCCGCGCGGCTCCTCCTGGAGATGCGGGACGCCAGGATCGCGGGTCACCGCCCCCGGTTCGGGCCGCGGGAGGTGATAGGCGCCTCCTGGGAGCGGATGCTGGCGAGCGGCGTCGACCCCGAGCGCGACGTCCGCGAGGGCGTGCTGAGCACGGACGAGGTGGAGCGGCGGCGGCAGACCTCGCCGCTGCGGCACGTCCTTCCGGTCCTGCGCGAGGGGCTCCTTTCGGTCGCGGACGTCGCGCAGCACATCATGGTCGTCGCCGACGCCGACGGGCGGCTGCTGTGGCGCGAGGGCAACAGGTCGGTCCTGCGGATGGCCGACGGGCACGGCTTCGAGATCGGCGCCGACTGGCGGGAGAGCGTGGTCGGCACCAACGGCGTCGGCACGGCGCTCGTCGCCCGGCGGCCCGTGCAGGTGTTCTCCGCCGAGCACTTCGTGCGCTCGCACTCACCACTGGACGTGCACGGGCGCGCCCATCACCGACCCGCGCGACGGGCGGCTGCTCGGCGTCGTCGACATCAGCGGCCCGCTCGACACCATGCACCCGGCGACGCTCGCCCTGGTCGGCTCGGTCGCCAAGCTCGCCGAGGCCCGGCTGCGCGAGGACCACCGCACGGCCCTGGACCGGCTGCGCCAGGTGGCCGTGCCGCTGCTCGCCCGGTTCGACGGGCGGGCGGTCGCGGTGGACCCGCACGGCTGGACGGCCGCGGTCACGGGCATGCCGCCGCTGGACCGCGTCACGCTGCCGAAGTCCCTCACCGACGGCCGGACCTGGCTGCCGTCGCTCGGCCGGTGCGCGGTGGCGCCGCTGCCCGGCGGCTGGCTGCTGCGCGTCGAGGAGGACGAGCCCGCCGCGTCCGCGGCGACCCGGGTGGTCGTGGACCTCAGCGGGCCGCACCGCTGGTCGGTCAGCGTCACCGGCGGCGCGGGCTGCTGGACCCATGAACTGTCCCCGCGCCACGCCGAGTTGCTCTATCTGCTCGGCACGCACCGGGCGGGGCGCAGCGCGGCGGGCCTGGCCTCCGACCTGTTCGGCGACCCCGCCCGCACGGTGACGGTGCGCGCGGAGCTGTCCCGCGTGCGGCGCTACCTCGGCGGCCTCGTCGCCCACCGCCCGTACCGCTTCCACGAGGAGGCCCAGGTCGACGTGATCCTGCCCGCCGACCCGGCACGGCTGCTCCCGCACTCGCTCGCGCCCGCGGTGGTGCGGGCCCGGGCGGGGTCGGTGCCTTGACCTCGGCGGCGCCCCTCCCGCCGTCCCGCACCCCAGTGACACGAGTCACGACCCGCCTCGCGCCGAGGGAGGCCCGGTGACCTTGGCCGTCGTGCGCCGCCCGTGATTCGCTGGCCGCCATGAGCATCACTGTCACCACCTGGTCCCTGGAGCAGACCGCTCCCACCGATCTGCTGCCCGCCGCCGTGCCCGAGGGCGATGTGCGGATCGTGCGGGCCGAGGTGCCCTCGCCCGAGTTCAGCCGGTTCCTCTACTCCGCCGTCGGCGGCGACATCACCTGGGTGGACCGGCTCTCGCTCAGCTACGCGCAGTGGCGGGAGCACCTCACGCGGCCTGGCGTGGAGACGTGGGTCGCCTACGACCGGGGGACGCCCGCGGGGTACGTGGAGCTCGACCCGCAGGACGACGGCGCCGTGGAGATCGTCTACTTCGGCCTCGTCCCCGCCTTCCGGGGCCGCCGCATCGGCGGGCACCTGCTGTCGTACGGGGCCGCGCGGGCCTGGGACCTGGCCGAGCGGTGGCCCGAGCGGGTGCCCACGAAGCGGGTGTGGCTGCACACGTGCAGTCTCGACGGCGAGTACGCCATGGACAACTACACGCGGCGGGGCTTCAAGCTCTTCCACACGGAGACCTCCCAGCAGCCGGAGCAGCCCACCCCGGGCCCTTGGCCGGGCGCCTGACGGGCTGGATTTCCAGCCCCTCCGGCGTTTGAGGAGCGGGGTCTGGGGCGGAGCCCCAGGATCGGGAAGGGGCGGGTCTGGGGCGTCCCACGAGGGCCCCACACCCACCCCACACCCATCATGTGAGACCTATTCGTCCACCAGGTGGACAATGCTGGACGCTGCCGAAAGGCGCGTGCCAGGCTTTCGCCATGTCTCGAGCTGGAATCGCCTTGGTGAGTCGACGTCACGTCGACCTCTCCCGCGTGTCCAGCGCCATGTGTCCGGCGAGCTGAGAGACCCAGCACCGCCGCCTCCCCCTTGACTGACCCTCCCCGCGCACCACCGCCCCTTTCTCGCGAATGCGCAGGTCAGAGCCGCCTCAGCCTGTTGTGAAGGACGTACCCATGGCCACCGACCCGGACCGATCCACGCCCACCGCACCCCGGCGCAAGACGGGCCGCCACCGTGGCGAGGGCCAGTGGGCCGCCGGCCACTTCACGCCGCTGAACGGAAACGAGCAGTTCAAGAAGGACGACGACGGTCTCAATGTGCGGACACGCATTGAGACGATCTACTCCAAGCGCGGCTTCGACTCCATCGACCCGAACGACCTGCGCGGCCGGATGCGCTGGTGGGGCCTGTACACCCAGCGCAAGCCCGGGATCGACGGCGGCAAGACCGCGATCCTGGAGCCGGAGGAGCTCGACGACGAGTACTTCATGCTGCGGGTGCGGATCGACGGCGGGCGGCTCACCACCGAGCAGCTGCGCGTCATCGGCGAGATCTCGCAGGAGTTCGCGCGCGGCACCGCCGACATCACCGACCGGCAGAACATCCAGTACCACTGGATTCGCATCGAGGACATGCCGGAGATCTGGCGCCGCCTGGAGTCGGTGGGCCTGTCCACGACCGAGGCCTGCGGCGACACCCCGCGCGTCATCCTCGGCTCGCCGGTCGCCGGGATCGCCGAGGACGAGATCATCGACGGCACGCCCGCGATCGACGAGATCCACCGCCGGATCGTCGGCAACCCGGCGTTCTCGAACCTGCCGCGCAAGTTCAAGTCCGCCATCTCCGGCTCCCCGCTGCTCGACGTGGCGCACGAGATCAACGACATCGCGTTCGTCGGCGTCCGCCACCCCGAGCGCGGCCCCGGCTTCGACCTGTGGGTCGGCGGCGGCCTGTCCACCAACCCCAAGATCGGCCAGCGGCTCGGCGCCTGGGTGCCGCTCGACGAGGTGGCGGACGTCTACGAGGGCGTCATCTCGATCTTCCGCGACTACGGCTACCGCCGCCTGCGCACCCGCGCCCGGCTGAAGTTCCTGCTCGCCGACTGGGGCGTGGAGAAGTTCCGCCGCATCCTGGAGGACGAGTACCTGCTGCGCAAGCTCGTCGACGGGCCCGCGCCCGAGCAGCCCGTGCAGCGCTGGCGCGACCACGTCGGCGTGCACCGGCAGCGCGACGGCCGCTTCTACGTCGGCTTCGCCCCGCGCGTCGGCCGGGTCGACGGCACCACCCTGACGAAGATCGCCGATCTGGCCGCCGCGCACGGGCTCGGGCCGTCTGCGCACCACCGCCGAGCAGAAGATGATCGTCCTGGACGTCGCCGAGGAGCAGGTCGCCTCCCTGGTGACGGGCCTGGAGTCGCTGGACCTGACGGTGCGCCCCTCGCCGTTCCGGCGCGGCACCATGGCCTGCACCGGCATCGAGTTCTGCAAGCTCGCCATCGTCGAGACCAAGGCGCGCGGCTCCTCCCTGATCGACGAACTGGAGCGCCGCATCCCGGACTTCGCCGAGCCGATCACCATCAACATCAACGGCTGCCCGAACGCCTGCGCCCGCATCCAGGTCGCCGACATCGGCCTCAAGGGCCAGCTGGTCCTCGACGAGAACGGCCAGCAGGTCGAGGGCTTCCAGGTGCACCTCGGCGGCGCGCTCGGCCTGGAGGCCGGGTTCGGCCGCAAGGTGCGCGGCCTGAAGGTCACCTCCGCCGAGCTCCCCGACTATGTGGAGCGGGTCCTCAAGCGCTTCCAGGCGGAGCGCGCGGACGGCGAGCGCTTCGCCACCTGGGCCGCGCGCGCCGACGAGGAGGCCCTGTCATGAGCGGCCGCGCCGCCCCCTTCTACTGCCCCTACTGCGGGGACGAGGACCTGCGTCCGAGTGAGCAGGGCCACGGCGCCTGGGAATGCGCGGCGTGCAACCGCGCATTCCAGTTGAAGTTCCTCGGGCTCCTCGCCCGTGGACTTCAGCGCAACGACGGTGGAGGGCACGAGATATGACGACCACTCAGCGAGTGTCGGCGGACACCCCGGCCGACGAGCTCAGGGAACTGGCCGAGCGGGCCGGGCGCGACCTTGAGGACGCCCCCGCGCTCGACGTGCTCCGCTGGGCCGCCGACACCTTCGGGGAGCGCTTCTGCGTGACCTCGTCGATGGAGGACGCGGTGGTCGCCCACCTCGCCTCGCGCGCCCGCCCCGGCGTGGACGTGGTGTTCCTCGACACCGGCTACCACTTCCCGGAGACCATCGGCACCCGGGACGCCGTCGAGGCCGTCCTCGACGTCAACGTCCTCACCCTGACGCCGCGTCAGACCGTGGCCGAGCAGGACGCGGAGTACGGCCCCCGGCTGCACGAGCGCGACCCCGACCTGTGCTGCGCCCTGCGCAAGGTCGGCCCCCTCCAGGAGGGCCTCGCGCCGTACCTGGCGTGGGCCACGGGCCTGCGCCGCGACGAGTCGCCGACCCGCGCGCACACGCCCGTCGTCGGCTGGGACGACAAGCGCCGCAAGGTGAAGGTCTCCCCCATAGCCCGCTGGACGCAGGACGACGTGGACGCCTACGTCGCCGAGCACGGCGTGCTCACCAACCCGCTCCTCCTCGACGGCTACGGCTCCGTGGGCTGCGCCCCGTGCACCCGGCGCCTGCTCGAAGGCGAGGACGCGCGCGCGGGACGCTGGGCCGGACGCGCCAAGACCGAATGCGGGCTGCACGGATGACGGCCCCCCAGAGTGTTCCGACGGCCCCTCGCAGTGTTCCTCAGAGCGTTCAGGAGACCCACGTGACCGGAGCCACCGTCTGGCTCACGGGCCTGCCGAGCGCGGGCAAGACCACCATCGCCCACGAGCTGGCGTCCACCCTGCGCGCGGAGGGCCGCGCGGTCGAGGTGCTCGACGGCGACGAGATCCGCGCCTTCCTCTCGGCGGGCCTCGGCTTCGACCGCGCCGACCGCGACACCAACGTCCAGCGCATCGGCTTCGTCGCCGAACTGCTCGCCCGCAACGGCGTGCTCGTGCTCGTCCCCGTGATCGCCCCGTTCGCGGACAGCCGCGAGGCGGTGCGCAAGCGCCACCAGGCGGGCGGCACCCCGTACGTGGAGGTGCACGTGGCCACGCCGGTGGAGGTGTGCTCCGTACGCGACGTGAAGGGCCTGTACGCCAAGCAGGCCGCGGGCGAGCTGACCGGGCTCACCGGGGTCGACGACCCGTACGAGGAGCCCGAGTCGCCCGATCTGCGCCTGGAGTCGCAGCACCAGAGCGTGCCGGAGTCCGCGGCGGCCGGCCGTGCGCGCGCTGCTCACCGAGAGGGGCGTCGGATGAGCGGGCAGGCCCCGGCCGCCCGGCCGCAGACGACCACGAAGCCCGCGGCGACCCGCCGCGCGGGCCGGGAAGCAAGCGAAGGGACCCCAGCGTGACGACCTCCGCCACCGCGTCCGGAGACGCCTCGCGTCCCCGGCGCGCCCAGGGCGCCGGCACCCCGTACGCGCTCAGCCACCTGGACGCCCTGGAGTCCGAGGCCGTGCACATCTTCCGCGAGGTGGCGGGCGAGTTCGAGCGGCCGGTGATCCTGTTCTCCGGCGGCAAGGACTCCATCGTCATGCTGCACCTGGCGCTGAAGGCGTTCGCCCCGGCCGCGATCCCGTTCTCGCTCCTGCACGTGGACACCGGGCACAACTTCCCCGAGGTCATCGACTACCGCGACCGCGCGGTGGCGCGGCACCGGCTGCGCCTGCACGTGGCATCCGTACAGGACTACATCGACCGGGGCGCCCTGCGCGAACGCCCGGACGGCACCCGCAATCCGCTGCAGACCGTGCCGCTGACGGAGAAGATCGCCGCCGAGCGGTTCGACGCGGTCTTCGGCGGCGGCCGCAGGGACGAGGAGAAGGCCCGCGCCAAGGAGCGGGTGTTCTCGCTGCGCGACGAGTTCTCGCAGTGGGACCCGCGCCGCCAGCGCCCCGAGCTGTGGCAGCTGTACAACGGCCGGCACGCCGCTGGCGAGCACGTGCGCGTGTTCCCGCTGTCCAACTGGACCGAGCTCGACGTGTGGCAGTACATCGCCCGCGAGAAGATCGAGCTGCCCGAGATCTACTTCGCCCACGAGCGCGAGGTCTTCCGGCGCGGCGGCATGTGGCTGACGGCGGGCGACTGGGGCGGCCCCAGACAAGGCGAGGACGTCGAGCGGCGCCTGGTGCGCTACCGCACCGTCGGCGACATGTCCTGCACCGGCGCCGTCGACTCGGACGCGACGACGCTGGAGTCCGTGATCGCCGAGATCGCACCGGCGTCCCGGCTCACCGAGCGCGGCGCGACCCGGGCCGACGACAAGCTCTCCGAGGCCGCGATGGAAGACCGCAAGCGCGAGGGGTACTTCTAGCCATGACCAGCACCACCGCCGAACAGCTGGCCGGTCTCTCGGCCACCACTCTGCTGCGGTTCGCCACCGCCGGGTCGGTCGACGACGGCAAGTCCACGCTCGTGGGCCGGCTCCTGCACGACTCCAAGTCGGTCCTCGCCGACCAGCTGGAGGCCGTCGAGCACGCCTCGCGCAGCCGCGGCTCCGAGGGTCCCGACCTCGCGCTGCTCACCGACGGGCTGCGGGCCGAGCGCGAGCAGGGCATCACCATCGACGTGGCGTACCGCTACTTCGCGACCGCGCGGCGCCGCTTCATCCTCGCCGACACCCCGGGCCATGTGCAGTACACGCGCAACATGGTCACCGGCGCGTCCACGGCGGAGCTCACCGTCGTCCTCGTCGACGCCCGCAACGGCGTGGTCGAGCAGACCCGCAGGCACGCGGCCATCGCCGCGCTGCTTCGGGTGCCGCACGTGGTGCTCGCCGTGAACAAGATGGACCTCGTCGGGTACGAGGAGCGCGCCTTCGCGGCCATCGCCGAGGAGTTCACCGCGTACGCCATCGAGCTCGGCGTCCCGGAGGTCACCGCGATCCCGATCTCGGCCCTGGCCGGGGACAACGTGGTGGAGCCGTCGTCGAACATGGACTGGTACGGCGGCCCGACGGTCCTCGAACACCTGGAGACCGTGCCCGCCAGCCACGACCTGACCGACTGTCACGCGCGCCTTCCCGTGCAGTACGTGATCCGGCCGCAGACCGCCGAGCACCCCGACTACCGGGGCTACGCGGGGCAGATCGCGGCGGGCACGTTCCGGGTGGGCGACGCGGTGACGGTGCTGCCCTCGGGGCGCGCCTCGACGATCGCGGCCATCGATCTGCTCGGCGATCCGGTGGACGTGGCATGGACGCCGCAGTCGGTGACCGTGCTCCTGGAGGACGACCTCGACGTCTCACGCGGCGATATGCTCGTCCCGAGTGGTGATACGCCGCCGACCAGCCAGGACATCGCCGCCACCGTCTGCCACGTCGCCGACCAGCCGCTGGTCGTGGGCCAGCGGGTGCTCCTGAAGCACACCACCCGCACGGTCAAGGCGATCGTGAAGCAGATCCCGTCCCGGCTCACCCTGGACGACCTGTCCCAGCACCCCAACCCGGGGCGGCTCGTCGCCAACGACATCGGCCGGGTCCTGGTGCGCACCGCGGAGCCGCTGGCCCTCGACGCGTACGCGGACTCGCGCCGCACCGGCTCCTTCCTCCTGATCGACCCCGCGGACGGCACGACGCTGGCGGCGGGCATGGCGGGCGAGGCCTTCGCCAGGGCCGAGGCGCCCGCGCCCGCCGCCGACGACGAGGGATGGGACTTCTGACCGTGCGTACCCCCGACGCCTTCTCGACCTTCGCCAAGGAGGGCGGCCGCATCGGCAGCGGCGCCCTCGGCGCGGGCTCCGGCGGTGTGACGCGATGTGTGCGATGACGTACGCGCACCGCTCGCGCGCCCACGCCCCCCGCCGTCCCTTCGCACGCAGTCGAAGATCCGCCGACATCCACCCGGCCGCGCCCTGACGGTGCGCGCCGGGCCAACGAGAGGAACCCCTCCCGTGCCTGCCATCCGCACCGCCGGTCCCCGTACTCCCCGCGCGCGCCGACCCCGCCGTGTGGCCGCGTTCGCCGCGCTGCCCCTGCTCGCCCTGACGCTCTCCGCCTGCGGATACGGCTCGGACTCCGACAAGGACGACGACGGCAAGGCCAAGATCGCCGCCGACGCGAAGAAGATCGAGGGCCTGGACCAGGTGAAGATCGGGTACTTCCCGAACCTGACCCACGGCACGGCGCTCGTCGGCGACCAGGAGGGCCTGTTCCAGAAGGAGCTCGGCGCCACCAAGGCGACGTACGCGCAGTTCAACGCGGGCCCTTCGGCGATCGAGGCGCTCAACTCGAAGTCCATCGACATCAGCTGGATCGGCCCGTCGCCCGCGATCAACGGCTACACCAAGTCCGACGGGAAGAACCTGCGCATCGTCGGCGGCTCGGCGTCCGGCGGCGTGAAGCTCGTGGTGAACCCCAAGAAGATCAAGTCCCTCGGCGACGTCAAGGGCAAGAAGATCGCGACGCCGCAGCTCGGCAACACCCAGGACGTGGCCTTCCTCAACTGGATCAAGGACAAGGGCTGGAAGGTCGACGCCCAGAGCGGCAAGGGCGACGTCTCCGTCGTCCGCACCGACAACAAGATCACCCCGGACGCCTACAAGTCCGGCTCCATCGACGGCGCCTGGGTGCCGGAGCCGACCGCGTCCAAGCTGGTCGCCGAGGGCGCCAAGGTGCTCCTCGACGAGGCCGACCTGTGGCCGGACAAGAAGTTCGTGATCACGAACATCATCGTGCGCCAGGAGTTCCTGAAGGACCACCCCAAGGTCGTCGAAGCCGTGCTCAGGGGCGCGGTGAAGACCAACCAGTTCATCAAGGACAACCCCGAGAAGGCGAAGGCCGCGGCCAACGCCAAGCTGAAGCAGCACTCCGGCAAGGCGCTGCCCGCCGAGGTCATCGACCCGGCCTGGAAGTCGATCCAGTTCACCAACGACCCGCTGGCGGCGACGCTCGGCACCGAGGCCGAGCACGCGGTGGCGGCGGGCCTCCTGGAAGAGCCCGACCTCAAGGGCATCTATGACCTCGGGCCGCTCAACAAGGTCCTGAAGGCGGCGGGCGAACCCGCGGTCGCCGACGCCGGTCTCGGCGTCAAGTAACCGGACATCACCCACAGTTCAGGTTCTCAGGAGGTGACGACCATGGGCACGACGCTGGCCAAGGCACCGGGAAGCGCCGCACACACCGTGGACGCGGGCGGGGTCGCCGCGCGCATCGAGCACGTCTCGAAGTCCTTCGCCACACCGGCGGGGCAGCAGCTCGTCCTGGACGACATCACGCTGGACGTCGGACAGGGGGAGTTCGTCACCCTCCTGGGGGCCTCGGGCTGTGGGAAGTCGACGCTGCTCAACCTCGTGGCCGGGCTCGACCGGCCGAGCGCGGGCAGCATCGCCACCGACGGCCGCCCGGCCCTGATGTTCCAGGAGCACGCCCTGTTCCCGTGGCTGACCGCGGGCAAGAACATCGAGCTGGCCCTGAAGCTGCGGGGCGTGCCGAAGGCCGAGCGCCGGGAGCGGGCCGAGGAGCTCCTCGGCCTGGTCCGCCTCTCGGGCGCGCACGGCAAGCGCGTCCACGAGCTGTCCGGCGGCATGCGCCAGCGCGTCGCGCTGGCCCGCGCGCTCGCCCAGGACAGCGAACTGCTCCTGATGGACGAGCCGTTCGCGGCCCTGGACGCGATCACCCGGGACGTGCTGCACGACGAGCTGACCCGGATCTGGCGCGAGACCGGCGTCTCGGTCCTGTTCGTCACGCACAACGTCCGCGAGGCGGTGCGGCTCGCCCAAGCGCGTGGTCCTGCTGTCCTCGCGGCCGGGCCGGGTGGCGCGCGAGTGGACCGTCGGCATCGAGCAGCCGCGCCGCATCGAGGACACGGCCGTGGCGGAGCTGTCCGTCGAGATCACCGAAGAACTGCGTGGGGAGATCCGCCGCCATGGGCAGCACTGAGACGACGACTCCCGCCGCGCGCACGGGCGAGGGGCGCGACAGCCACGACCTGGCGGGCCTGGAGGCCGGGCTCGACGCCCTGGACAGCGTGCAGACGCGGCGCACGCCGCTGCGCGAGACGCTGGTGCAGAAGGTCCTTCCGCCGGTGACGGCGGTCCTGCTCGTCCTGGCCGTCTGGCAGGTCCTCGTCTGGGCGAAGGTGACCGACAGCTACAAGCTGCCCGCGCCGGACGCCGTGTGGCAGGAGGTCGAGCACGCCTGGCGGCAGGGCACGCTCCTGGAGTACATCTGGACGTCCGTCTCGCGCGGCATGTTCGGCTTCCTGATGGCGCTCGCCATAGCGGTACGCCGCTCGGCCTGGTCGTGGCGCGGATCAAGTTCGTACGGGCGGCGATCGGCCCGATCCTGTCCGGCCTGCAGTCGCTGCCGTCGGTGGCGTGGGTGCCCCCCGCGGTGATCTGGCTCGGCCTCAACGACAAGATGATGTACGCGGTGATCCTGCTCGGCGCCGTGCCGTCCATCGCCAACGGCCTGGTATCGGGCGTGGACCAGGTGCCGCCGCTGTTCCTGCGGGCGGGCCGCACCCTCGGGGCGACCGGTCTGCGCGGGACCTGGCACATCGTCATGCCCGCGGCGCTGCCCGGCTATCTCGCGGGCCTGAAGCAGGGCTGGGCGTTCTCCTGGCGGTCCCTGATGGCCGCCGAGATCATCGCCCAGTCCCCCGACCTCGGGATGGGCCTCGGCCAGCTCCTGGAGGCCGGGCGCACCAACAGCAGCATGTCGCAGGTGTTCCTCGCCATCCTGCTGATCCTGATCGTCGGCATCGCCATCGACCTGCTGATCTTCAGCCCCCTGGAGCGGTGGGTGCTGCGCAGCCGCGGCCTGCTGGTGAAGTGATCCCGATGCACCCGTCCCCCTCCCCCGCCCTGCTCGCCATCGCCCACGGCAGCCGCGACGCCCGGCACGCGGCGACGGTGCGCGCGCTGGTGCGCCGCGTCCGCGTCCTCCGTCCCGAACTGCGGGTGGAGGTCGGCTTCCTGGACTTCGACGCCCCGGCCGTGCCGGAGGTCCTTGCGTCCCTGGCCGCCGACGGCGTGCGGGACGTCGTCGCGCAGCCGCTGCTCCTGACCCGCGCCTTCCACGCGAAGGCCGACATCCCCGCCGTGCTGCGGGCGGCCCCGGCCGGAATGCGGGTGCGGCAGGCCGGGGTCCTCGGCCCCTCGCCGCTGCTGCTCGCCGCGCTGGAGCAGCGGCTGTACGAGGCGGGGCTCGACCCCGCCGACAAGTCCTCGACCGGGGTGGTTCTCGCCTCGGCGGGGTCCACAGACCCGGAGGCGATCGCAGTGATCGCTGACATCGCGCGGGAGTGGCGGCGTACCGGTTGGTGCGCTGTGCGGCCTGCGTTCGCCTCCGCGGAACTGCCCCGTACGGAGGAGGCGGTCCGCCTGCTGCGGCGGACGCCCGGGGTACGGCGGGTGGCCGTGGCCCCGTACGTCCTGGCCCCGGGGTTCCTGCCGGACCGGATCGCCCGCGGGGCCGCCGCGGCCGATGTCCTCGGTGGTGTGCTCGGCGATGCGGCGTTCGTCGCCCGGGTGCTGCTCGAACGGTTCGACGCGTGCCGCCGCTTCACGGCGGACTTCGCCCACCCGCCCGCCTCCCGTGCGCGGAGCGGCTGGGACGTGCTGCCCGTCGCCGGGTAGCGCTCAGCCGAAGTCGAGGCCTCCCGTCCGGGTCCGCTTCAGTTCGAACAGGTCCGGGTGGCCCGCGAGGACCCGGAAGCCGTCGAAGAGCCGGGCCGCCTCCTCGCCGCGCGGGATGGCCCGCAGCACCGGGCCGAACCACACCGTGCCGTCGACGTGGATCGTGGGCGTGCCCACATAGGCGTCCGCCGCCGGGTCCTTGCCCGCGTCGTGGCTGCGGCGCAGCGCCTCGTCGTACGCCGTGTAGTACGAGGCCTCCGCCAGGTCCGCAGGGAGCCCCACCTCGGCGAGGGCGGCGAGGACGACGGCGCGGAAGTCCTTGTCGCCCTCCTGGTGGATGCGGGTCCCCAGCGCGGTGTAGAGGTCGCGCAGGACGGGCTCGCCGTGGCGCTCGGCGGCGGCCGCCATGACGCGGACGACACCGAGCGACTTGTCGACGAGTTCCCGGTACCAGTCCGGCAGTTCGTTGCCGGCGTTGTGCAGGTACAGGCTCATCACGTGGAAGCGCAGATCGAGGTCGCGGTGGCGCTCGACCTCCAGGAGCCAGCGCGAGGTGATCCACGCGAAGGGGCAGGTCGGGTCGACGTACACGTCGACCCGGGTGGTGCCGGTGCGGGTGTCGGGGGTGGTGGCCGGGCGGGTCTCTGTCGTGGTCATGTGAGAAACCCTAGCCAGGGGTGGCGCACGCACTTGGGCCACTTTTGGCGGGGTTTCCTGGGCCACTTCCCGCCCCCCGGCCGCCTTCTCCGGCTACCGTGCCCGCGCCGCCCCGACCGTCTCGGCGGCCCTGACCGCCTCGTTGACGTACCGCTCGACCTCCGCCACCGTCATCGACCCCGCCGCCCTGCCCTCCCGCGCGCACGCGTTCGCGAGCCGTCGCAGGACCTCGTTCACGGGGGTCGGCACGCCATGCAGACGGCCGAGGAGCACGATCTCGCCGTTCAGGAAGTCGGCCTCGATGGTGCCGGTGCCCCGGGCCAGGCTCTGCCAGGAGGAGCCGCCGCCCCGCTCGCGGCCGGCCAGCGGCTGGAGGACGACGCGGTCGGCGCGGGCCCGACGCTGCTCCTCCTCACTGGCCGCCTCGATGCCCGCGGCCGCCAGGACGGCCTCGCCCTCAGCGCGGGCCCGGCGGTAGAGCGCGACGGCCGCCTCGCCCGTGACCGGTCCCGCGACCGCCTCCAGGGCGTTGCCGAGGTTGGACAGGAGCTTGGCGTACTTCCAGCGCGGCACGTCCTCCACGACGGGAGCCAGCAGCCTCGCGCTCTCCAGGTCGGCGGCGACGCGGCGCGCGGTGGCGTCGGCTCCCCTCGGGTAGCGGCCGAGGTGCAGCATGCCGGTGTAGGGGGCACCGGCCGCCGAGACGGCGCCCGGCTCGACGTACCCGGACGGCAGCCAGACGCAGACGCCGTACACGCGGGCGAAGCGGCGCAGCGCGAGCCGTTCGCTCTCGACGCCGTTCTGCGCGCACAGCAGCGGCAGCGCGTCGGCGGCGGTCGCGCCGCCCGCGACGGGCCGGGTGCTCCAGGCGTCGAGCGCGGCCTCGGCGTCCTGTGTCTTCACGGCGAGCACCAGCACGTCGTCGGCCCGCAGCACGCCCAGTTCCTCGGGGCCGCCGACGACGGGGACGCGGTGGACGCGGCGTGCCGTCGGGGGTGGTGAGCGTGAGGCCGCGCATCCGCAGCGCCTCGCGGTGCGCGCCGCGGGCGACCAGGACGACCTCGTGGCCCGCTTCGGCGAGACGCCCGCCGACGCTGCCGCCGACGGCTCCCGCTCCGATCATGACGTATCGCATGCCGGTGAGCCTCGCACACGGTGACGGCGGACCGTCAAGATCCCTTCCGGCGCGAGATCCCGTCCGGGGTCTGGACCTTGACCCTGGGTCAGACCCCAGCCTTGCGCCCATGAGCGACGACTACGTGACCCACAGCCCGTACAGCACCCCCGGCCCTCTGCTCGGCGCCCTCCTCGGGCCCGGCCCGCTCCCCCGTGACGTCCCCGGCCTCGCCGCTCTGGTGCGCGGCGTGCTGCTGCACCGCGCGGAGGCGGACTCCTTCGGCTACGCGATGCCAAAGGAGCGGCTGCACGGGGACGCCGAGTCCCGGTACGTGCCGGAGATCCTGCGCGTCCTGGCCGAGCGCGGGGACACCCCGCTGACCGAGGCGCGCGAGCCCGGGGCCCGGTTCGTGGCCACCTGCCGGGACTTCGCGCTGCTGCTGTGCGCGCTGCTGCGGGAGACCGGCACCCCGGCGCGGGTGCGGGGCGGCTACGCGACGTACTTCCAGGCGGGGTTCCACGACAACCACTGGGTGACGGAGTACTGGACGGCCGGGCGCGGCTGGGTCCTGGTGGACGCGGAGGTGTTCGACGACCGGCACGACACCGCGTTCGACCCGCTGGACGTGCCGCGGGACGCGTTCCTGGTCGCCGGGGACGCGTGGCGGGCGTGCCGGGAGGGGCGGGCGGACCCCGACACCTTCTGGGTGAGCGGCGTGCCCCAGATCAAGGGGCTGAGCCTGGTGCGCGCGGACGTGGTGGCCGACCTCGCCGCCCTGACCGGGGTGGAGCCGCTGCCGTGGGACGGCTGGGGCGTGATGGAGAAGGACGACGCGGACGTCACGGAAGACGACCTGGTGCTGCTCGACGCCGTGGCGGCGGCCACGGCGGCCGCGGGCCGCGTGCGGGGCGCCGGGCGGCCCGGGGTCCTGGGGCGGCTCGCCGCCGATCCGCGGCTCGCGGTCCCGGCCGGGATCGTCTCCCACACGACCTATCTCGGCGACCGCGCCGTCACCCTTCCCCGGGCGGCGTGAACGGCGTCCCCTGGTGGAACCAGAGCAGCCAGCGGCCCTCGGTGCGCCGCCACAGGGAACTGCGGTGGGCGCGGCGGCCGTTGACGTCGGTGTCGAACGTCAGGTGCACCAGGTCGTCGGCGAGCTGCACGCCCCGCATCCGGGACGTCGTCGTGGGCCGCCCGCCCGGCTCGGGTCTCTCGGTGATCGCCCCCACGATCGACTCCCGGTCCCAGCGCGCGCCGGAGGCGCCGAACTCGGTGAACTCCGGGTGCAGCAGCCCCGCGAACAGCTCGGGCGAAGCCCTGACCTCCGGGTCGAGCAGGCGCAGCTCGTGTTCGATGGCGGCCTCGACGGCGGGTGTGCGCTCGGTCATCGGTGCTCCCCCTGGGGGTCGGTCAGCTCGGCGAGCTTGGTGACGGTGTTCCAGTTCCGGCTGGTGGCGACGAGGCCCCTGGTGAGCGCGGGGCGGGCCAGGGCCGCGCCGAGCCTGGAGCGGCCGAGCCCGTCGGGGGCGTACAGATACAGCGCGCGGTCGCCGATCCTGAACTCCTCCGGCAGGAAGGCATCTTGGTCGATGCCCGCGAACCGGTCGGGTGCGACGGGCTCGGAGAAGTACGTGACGTGCAGCTGCTTGCCTTCGAGGCCGGCGGCGGGGAACGGGCAGGCGTCGACCACCGCCCGCAGATACGCGCCGTCGCGCACCAGCAGGTCCACCGTGAACCCGAACTCCCGCTCAAGGGCCGCGCCGAGTTCGGCGGCGAGGCTGTCCTCGTCGCCGCGGTCCGCGGCGAAGGCCACGTTCCCGCTCTGCAGATGCGTGCGGACCCGGTCCAGGCCGCGCTCTTCGAGGAGCGTGCGCAGCCGGGCCATCGGCACCTGCCTGCTGCCGCCCACGTTCACGCCGCGCAGCAGCGCCGCGTAGATCTTCGTCGCCATGCGCACACGATAAGGCGGCCGCCGTGCCCCGTGGGGGTGGGCACGACGGCCGCCGGTCCAGCGGGGGCCGCCGCGTGCGCGCGGCGGCCCCGGTCAGGAGCTACTCGACGACCTTCAGGAGCTTGTTGGGCGTGCCCTCGCTCGGGTTGGAGATCTTGTCCGGGGTCGCGCCGTCGGTCAGCGCCTTGGCGACGGCGTCGGGCTTGGCGTCCGGGTGCGCGGCCACGTACAGGGCGGCGGCGCCGACGACGTGGGGGGTCGCCATGGACGTACCGGAGATGGTCTTGGTGGCGTCGTCACCGGTGTTCCAGGCGGACGTGATGTCCGAGCCCGGGGCGTAGAGGTCCACCACGGAGCCGAAGTTGGAGAAGTCCGACTGCTGGTCGTCCTTCGTGGAGGAGGCGACCGTGATGGCCTCCTTGACGCGGGCCGGGGAGCCCTGGCCCGCGTCGCTCGACTCGTTGCCCGCGGCCACCGCGTAGGTGACGCCGGAGGCGATGGACTTGCGGACGGCCTCGTCCAGGGCCTCGTCGGCGCCGCCGCCGAGGCTCATGTTGGCGACGGAGGGGCCCTGGTGGTTCTTGGTGACCCAGTCGATGCCCGCGACGACCTGCTCGGTGGTGCCGGAGCCGTTGTCGTCGAGGACGCGCACCGCGACGATCTTCGCCTTCTTGGCGACGCCGTGCGCCGCGCCCGCGATGGTGCCCGCGACGTGGGTGCCGTGGCCGTTGCCGTCGTCGGCGTTGCCGTCGTTGTCCACGGCGTCGAAGCCGGAGACGGCGCGGCCGCCGAAGTCCTTGTGGCTGACGCGGACACCGGTGTCGATGACGTACGCGGTCGCGCCCTCACCGGCCTTGTCGGGGTACGTGTACTTCTTGTCGCCCGCCGTGTCGGGCTGGTCGACGCGGTCCAGGCCCCACGACGGCGGGTTGTCCTGGGTGGCCTTGATGGTGAACTTCTTGTTCTGGACGACCTTGCCGACGGCCGGGTCGGCGGCGAGGCGCTTGGCCTCGGTCTCGGTCAGGCCCTTGGCGGAGAAGCCGTTGACGGCCGAGGAGTAGGTGCGGCTGAGGTCGCCGCCGTACTCCTTCGCGAGGTCGGCCTTGGCGTCGCTGCTCGCCTTCTCGTCGAGGAGCACGATGTAGCTGCCTGCGACCGCGCCCTTGGCGTCGGTGCCGTAGACCTTGCCCTCGGCGGGGGTCGAGGCACCGGCGAAGGCGCCGGTGAAGACGGTCACGCCGACCGCGGTGGCGGTGGTGGCTATCGCCGCGGTGAGCTTCATCGTGCGAGCGCGCTTGTGAGCTGCCATGAAGAGGGGTCTCCTCGTGGTGCGTTGTGGGGGGATGTGGGGGATTCAAGCTTTTTTCGTCGCGCCCGGGTCGCCCCGGAAGAACTGAAGATCGCCGGGCGTTGGGACGAAACCCTGTCTGAATGACGCGCGCAGATCAACCCCTTCGAACAGCTGTGACTTGTTCAACAAGGTTCTGTAATAACAAAACGGGCCCCCTTCGACAGTTCGGGCACAGCCCGTTCACACGACGTCCGCGTCCGCCTCCCGCGAGGGGCGGACGCGGGGCCCCGGTCAGACCCCGGGCGCCACGGGCGCGGCCCGGTCGAAGTCGTTGAGCGTGCGCGTGAAGTCCCGTGTCGACAGGAGCAGCTTGTAGACGATGGCCAGCTCGAAGACGAGCAGCAGCGCCCCGGACACGATGGTGACCGGAACCACCGCGTCGCACAGCGGCCCGATGATGAACACGCCCATCTGGAACTCGACCCCGCTCACGAGGTGCGTACGGATGCGGTGCCGCAGCAGGAAGGAGCGCGCCCGCAGGTACAGCGGGAAGCGGTGCCGGAACTCCTGGTGGAGGTCGATGACCTGAGGGGACCGCCGGGGCCGCGGGGCCCGCTCGGCCCCGGCGCCCTCGGCGCCCTCGGCGTCCCCGGCGTCCCCGGCGTCCCCGGCGTCCCCCACCGCTCCCGCCTTCGCCGCCTCCAGGTCGCGCTCCACGTCCGCCTCGGGGTTCTCCCGCAGCAGGTCCTCCATGAAGGCGAGCTCGGCCTGGTTCTCGGCGCGCCGCGCCGCCCGCACCCGCGCCTTGATCTGCTTGCGCATGGTGTGCCGGACCTTGAAGATCTCCAGCGAGTTGATGTACCGCAGGGTGTCGAGCCCGACCACCGCGAGGGCGAGCCAGACGTACACCACGTCCCCGGTGCGCTCGTACTGACCGCCCATCAGGGCGACCCCGCACACCATCACGCGGATGCGGTCGAAGACGAAGTCGAGCCACGCGCCGAACACCGAGCCCTGGCCGGTCAGGCGCGCGACCTTGCCGTCCATGCAGTCCAGGATGAAGCTCAGGTGGTAGATCACGGCGCCGAGCGCCAGCCACTGCCAGTCGCCGAAGGCGAAGCACGCCGCGGAGCCGAGCCCGAGCAGGAACGCTCCCCAGGTGATCTGGTTCGGCGTGATGCGGGTGCGCAGCGCGGTCTGGCGGACGAGTGGCGTGGCGACGGGGTCGACGAGCAGCACGGTCCACCACGCGTCCCGCTTCTTCTGGGTGACGCGGCGCACCTCGGCGAGGGGCGGTATCTCCCCGCGGGCGGACGCGTCTCGTGGCGGTGACTGGAGTGGCATGAGGCAACTTCCTGGCGTTGGACTGAAGTTCACCTCACGCTAGGAACGCGTTACCGAAAGGTACAAGAAGCGCCGGGCGCAACCTTTGACCGGGGGTAAAGGTCCAACCAGCGGGCCGGGTCAATGGACTTCCCAGGACACGCGTGCGTTATCCGAGCGTTACCGAATGACCCAGCCGTTATCAAATGGCCTAACAGAGCGTTATGTCACGCCGTGTCGGACAGCTCCCGCTCCGCTCTCAAGCAGTGCCAAATCGCCCTGAAGTACCACCAGCCGGTCACTCGCCCGCACGCCCCGCCTTCACGTTTCCGTCACGCCGGGCGCGCACGATTCCCTCTCGCCCCTCCTCGGCCGCCCGCTCGATCGCCCGCCCGATCTCCTCCTCGATGAGGTCGGCCGCCGTCTTCGTGCCGCCCTCCCCGGCCATGCCCGCGCGCACCTCGTCCAGCCTGCGCGCCACCTCGGGGTCGTCGACGAGCGCGAGCACCGCCGCGCGCAGCGCCGCCGCGTCGGCCTCCTCCATCGGCAGCTGGCGGGCCACACCGAGGGCCTGGAGCATGTCCGCGTTGCCGAACTGGTCGACGGCCTGCGGCACGGCCACCATCGGCGTCCCGGTGGCGAGCCCTTCCTGGCTGCCGCCCGCGCCCGCGTGCGTGATGAACGCGTCGGCCTTCTTCAGGACCGCCAGCTGCGGCACCCAGGAGTGCACCTCGACGTTCGCGGGCACCTCACCCAGGTCGCCCGCGTCGACGTGCCGGCCGATCTGGAGCACCACGTGCCAGCCGGGAAGGCCGCCGAAGGCCTCGACGCACGCGCGGTAGAAGTCAGGACGCTTGGTGAAGGACGAGCCGAGGGACACCAGAAGCACCTTCTCCGCGTCCGCCGGGCGCTCCCAGTCGCCCTGCGCCGCGCGGTCGCCCTGGCAGGCGCCGACGAACGTGTGCACGCCCTCGTCGACCCGGTCGGCGTGCGGCTGGAGCGCCTTGGGGATCAGGACGAGGGAGCGGGGCGGGCGGCCCACGAACGGGTCGGGGTGCTGCTCGATCCCGTTCTCCCGCAGCCAGGACTCGAAGCGCGCGTAGTACGCCTGCCCGCGTTCGGTCGCGCGGGGCTCCGCCCACATGGGTTCGGCGACCTCCTCCTCGTACCCCTCCCAGGCCACCAGGTTCGGCGACAGCGAGATCTCGGGCACGCCCCAGCGGCGGGCGAGGACGCGGGCCGGATACGAGGTGATGTCGTGCAGGACGACGTCGGGCTCGTCGCCCTCGTAGGCGGCGGCGAGCTGCGGCAGGGCATGGATGGCGTCGTCCAGGAACGGCTCGACGTTGTCCAGGAGGGTCTCGCCCCAGGCCGAGGGGTCGTCGTCGGGGCCGGGCAGGGTGGTGGTGTAGAGCACGGGCTCGGCGCCGGTCTCGGCGACCTTGCCGGCGAAGGCGTGCGGGATCGCGTACGTGACGCGGTGGCCGCGGGCGACGAGCTCCCGGATCACCTCGAGGCTCGGGTTCACGTGCCCGTGGGCGGCGATGGAGAACATGGCGACATGGGCACGCTGGCGTGTGGTCATGACCCGACCTTAGCGAGACGAGACGTCTCGTACAAGTTTTTCGCCGCCCGGCCCGGCTCCGCGAGCCCGCTCCCTACTCCGCCCGGTCGGCCCCCGGCTCGTCCGGCGCCCCCGCGTTGTAGCGCAGCAGGTACTCCGCGAACCGCTCCAGATCCGGTCCTTCCCAGCCCGCGAGCCGCTCCCGGACCGCGATCCGGCGGCTGTCCCTGACCTGCCCGAGCAGCCCGGCGCCCCGCTCGGTGAGGTGCAGGACCTGCACGCGGTGGTCGGCCGAATCCTGGCGGCGCTCGACCAGGCCCGCCTTCTCCAGGGCGGCGACCTGCCTGCTGATCGTCGACTTGTCCAGCGTGTAGTGCGCGGCCAGGTCCGTGGCCCGGCAGCCCTGCCGGTGCTCCAGGTGGCTCAGGAGCGTGAAGGAGACCAGCGAGAGCTCGGGGTGCATGCGCGCGGCGGTGGCGCGCGCTCGCCGGGCGAACGCCGTCATCTCGCGCTGGATCGTCTCGATCGCCTCGTCCCGGTCGGACACGCCGCCCGCCTCCTCACCCCGCCCGCCCACGGCCGCGTTTCCGTCCGGCCGACCAATAGTTGTAGAGTACAACATGCACTGAGAGTTGTATATGCCAACTATCTGGAGAGGTCCCTATGCCGGCGCCTGCCCGTGGCCCCCTGCGCCACGTCCTCGTCCACCTCCTGACCCCGCTGCTGATGTGCCTCGGCATGGGCCTGGCCTATATGAGCGCCTTCGTCACGCCCGAGCCGCACGACCTGCCGGTCGCCGTCGTCGGCACGGACGCCCGGGCCCAGGGCGCGGCGCACGCCCTGCGGTCCTCGGCGGGCGACGCGCTCGACGTGCGGATTCTGGCCTCGCGGGCCGGTGCCGTCGAGGACCTGAAGTCCCTGGAGATATCAGGGGCCTACCTCCCGGACGCGAAGGCGCCCGAGCTGCTCGTGGCCTCGGCGGGCTCCGACATGAGCGCGCTCGCCACCGAGAAGGTCTTCACGCGGGTCGCGGCCGCGCAGGGCACGCCCCTGAAGGTCACCGACGTGGCGCCCCCGGTCGCCGACGACCCCACGGGCCAGGGCCTGTTCTTCCTGCTGGTCGCGGTGAGCATCGGCTCGTACGCCTCCGTCGCGGTGCTCGGCGGCGCGGGCGGCGCCCTGCGCACGCGGGCCCGGGCCGGGCTCGCCGTCGGGGTCTCCCTCGCCGTGAGCCTGATCGGCGCCGCGCTCGCCGGGCCCGTCTTCCACCTCGCGCACCACGGCCTGTGGGGCGTGTGGGCGCTGTCCTGGCTGTACTCGGCGGGCATCCTGCTCATCGGCGTCGGCCTGCACCCGTTCCTGAAGCGGTGGACGACGCTCGCGATGATGGTCCTGTTCGTGATGCTCAACTTCACCAGCTCCGGCGGGCTCTTCCGGCCCGAGCTGCAGAACGGCTTCTTCGGCTCGCTGCACTCCTTCTGGAACGGCGCGGGACTCGTCGAGGGCGTCCGCGCGCACCTCTACTTCGACGGCCACGGCCTCGGCCGGGCGACCCTGACCCTGGTGGCGTGGCTGGCCGCGGGCCTGCTGCTCACGGCGGCGGCCGGGCTCGTGGAACGGCGGCGGGCCGCCGCTCCCGCGGCCCCGGCCCCCTCTGCCGATGCGGAGGCCGAGGAGGAGATGGAGGAGTCGGTCGGCGTGTGAGGGACGGCGCAGATACGAGGGTCGGCGCGGGCGGCGTCGGGGGGGCGGGACGAGCGGGGTCAGCGCTGGTAGCGGCGCAGGACCAGGTTGCCGTCCTCGACCAGGCGCTCGCGCAGCTCGTCCAGGCCGATCGCGCCGCTGTAGTACTCCTGGAGCGCGGGCGTGGCGACCTTGTCCTTCCACTCCGGGTAGCCGCGCACCGACTGGGCCGGGGCGGGGCGGAGGAAGCGGGCGAGCGCCGTGCCGGTGGCCCAGTCGTCCTTCGCCGTGTGCAGCGCCGGGTCCTTGAGCGCCTGGGTGCCGGTGGGCAGCATCCAGTCGCCGCGGGCGAGCCGCACCATGTTCGCGGGCCGCAGGAAGAAGTCGATGAACGCCGCCGCCTCCTTCTTGTGCGGGCTGTCCTCGGCGATCGACAGGGTCTGCGGGCTGACGCCCTGGACGAGCCCGTCGGCCCCTGCGGGCGCCGGGAGCACCTGCCAGTCGAAGCCCTTCGGCGCCTGCTGGACGATCTGCTGGCGGTAGGAGAAGCCGAGCGGCACCATCGCGTACTTGCCGCCGAAGAAGCCGGGCAGCGTGTCCGAGCCGCCCATGCCGAGCGTCGCCCCGGACGCGCTCCCGTCCGCGTTGACCTGGTCGTGGATGGTGCGCGGCACCACCGCGTCGGCGTCCTCGAAGCGGATCTCGGCCCTGTTGTCCGGGCGCCGGTGGAACAGCTGGCCGCCCGCCGAGAGCGACAGGTTGAGCGTCGCCGACACCGGGTCCTTCAGCGGCCAGGCCACCCCGAACCTGCCCTTCCCGCTGCCGAGCTCCCGCGTGATCGAGCGGAACTCCGGCCAGCTCCACGGCTTGTCGGGGGTCGGGATGCGCACCCCGGACTCCTTCAGCCAGGTCGCGTTGGCGATGAGCACGCGCGGCTCCTGGAGGAACGGCACGCCGTACACCTTGCCGCCGAACGTCGCGGTGTCCCAGCTCGCCCGCGGGATGTCGGCCCGCAGCCGCCGGGGCAGCAGCCCGGTGAGGTCCGCGAGATAGCCGCCGTACGCGAAGTCGGCGAGGTCGTCGGAGGCGTCGTGGATGACGTCCGGGGCCTCGCCGCCCTCGAAGGAGGTGAGCAGCTGGTCGTGGACGCTCGTCCAACTCCCCTGGACGTACTCGACCTTGACGTCCGGATGGGTGGCGTTCCAGCGGGCCACCAGCTCCTTGTTCGCCTCGACGGACTCCTGCTGCCAGGCGAGGGACTGGAAGCGCAGGGTGACGCGGCCGCCGGAGTCCTCGTCGCCGCCCGAGCAGCCCGCGAGCAGCAGGACGAGCGCGGCGGCCACCGCGCCCAGGCGCGCCCGCCGCATCAGCTCTTCACCGCCCCGGCCAGCATGCCGCCGGTGATCCGCTTCTGGATGAGGGCGAACACCACGAGCGAGGGCAGGGTCGCGAGGAACGCGGCGGCGGCGAGCGGGCCGAGGTCGGCCACGCCCTCCGCGCCGAGGAAGTGCGTGAGGACGACCGGCAACGTCTGTTTCTCCGGGGTCTTGAGCAGCACGAGGGCGAAGAAGAACTCGTTCCAGGCGGTGATGAAGGCGAACAGGGCCGTCGCCACGATGCCCGGAGCGAGCAGCGGCGCGGTGACCGACACCAGCGTGCGCAGGCGCCCGGCGCCGTCGACCGCCGCGGCCTCCTCCAGCTCCACCGGCACGGCGCGGACGTACCCGACGAGCATCCACAGCGCGAACGGCAGCGCCCACACCACGTACACCATGATCAGGCCCGGCAGCGAGTTGATCAGGTGCAGGTTCTTCAGGACGAGGAACAGCGGGATGATCACCAGGACGAACGGGAACGCCTGGCTGACGACGACCCAGCCGGTCGCGGCCCGCGCGAGGAGCGTGCGGTGCCGGGCCATCACGTACGCCATGGGCGTCGCGATGACGACGGCGATCGTGGCCGCGCCGAAGGCCGCGACCAGCGAGTTCCCCGCGGCTTCGAGGAGCGGCTGCTCGTCGAAGGCCTGGCGGTAGTTGGCGAGCGTGGGGTCCTTTCGGAATCCACGTCGGGTGCAGGCTGCCGAGCTCGCGGGCCGGTTTGAAGGACGTGGAGAGCAGCCACAGGAACGGGAACACGAGGAAGACGAGGTACGCGAGCAGCGCCACGTACTGGCCCACGCGCGCGGGTCTGCTGGTCCGTGCCGTCATCGTTCGTCGGCTCCCCTCAGTCGGCCCACGAGGTACACGGCGAGCAGCACCGAGATCACCGCGACCATCACACAGCCCATCGCCGCCGCGTAGCCGAACTGGCCGTAGCGGAACGCCTCCTCGTACGCGAACAGCATCGGGAGGCGGGTGCGGCCGCCCGGGCCGCCGTTGGTCAGCACGTACACCAGCGCGAAGGAGTTGAAGTTCCAGATGAAGTTGAGCGCCGTGATGGCGAGGGCGATGGGCCGCAGGGCGGGCCAGGTGACGGTGGTGAAGCGGCGCCAGGCGCCCGCGCCGTCCATCGCGGCCGCCTCGTGCAGCTCGCGCGGCACGTTCTGCAGCCCGGCCGAGCAGCGCCACCGTGGTCTGCGGCATGCCCGCCCAGACGCCGACGACGATGACGGCGGGCAGGGCGGTGCCGAGGCCGGTCAGCCAGTCGCGCCCGTCGCCGAACCCGAGGTCGCGCAGCGTCTCGTTGAGGACGCCCGCGTCCGGGTGGTAGACGAGCCGCCACATGATGCCGACGACGACCTCGGGCATCGCCCACGGGATGATCGCGAGGGAGCGGGCCAGCCAGCGGAAGCGCAGGTTCTGGTTGAGCAGCAGCGCGAGGCCGAGCGCGAGCAGGAACTGCGGCACCGTCACGCCGACCGCCCACAGCAGGCCGATCCGGAACGAGTCCCAGAACAGGGTGTCGTGCCGCAGGTCCTGGAAGTTGAGGAGCCCGATCCACTCGGTCGGTTCGGTGCGGCCCGACTGGGAGTCGGTGAAGGCGAGCGCGATGCCGTAGAGCAGCGGGCCGACGCTCAGGACGAGGATCGGGAGCAGCGCGGGCAGCACCAGGAACCAGGCGCCGTGGGCGCCGTGGTTGACGGCCTTGCCGGGGCCCCGGGAGCCGCTGCCGGACCGCTCCTTCGCCGTCGCCGGGTTCGCCGAGGTCACAACATCGGCTCCTTTGGGCGGTTGATAACGGTTTGGCCACCCTGGCGGCCTCCGTCATCGTGCTGACCCTGCCGGGCTACGTCAAGCGACCGCGCACGCCGAAAGCCCACCTGGCCTGTATGAATGCGACACTTGCCGCGCGAGCGGCGGCCGAGCGGCCGCCTGCAGAGGGCCGGCTCACGGCACGGGCGCGGGAGGCGACGGATGGACGAGGCACGGGCGCGGAAGGTCCTGGAGGCGGTGGACCTCGACGCGGGCGGCGCCGAGCTGCTCGCGCTCGGCGAGAACGCCGTGTTCGCGGCGGGCGGGCTCGTGGTGAAGGTCGGGCGCGACGCGCCGGAGCTCCTTGAGCGGGCGCGGCGCGAACTGGCCGTCGCCGCCTGGCTGCTCGACGCCGGGGTGCCCGGCCGTGCGGGCCGCCGAGCCGGAGCCCCGCTCCGCCCTGGGGCATCCGGTGACGCTCTGGCACCGGCTTCCCGCCGCCGCCAGGCCCGCCCGCCCCGCGGACCTGGCCGCGCTCCTGCGCCTGGTGCACGCCCTGCCCGCGCCGCCGTTCGCGCTGCCGCCGCGGGAGCTGCTCGGCGGTGTCGAGCGGTGGCTGCGGCTCGCGGGGGACGCGATCGACCCGGCGGACGCGGCGTACCTCCGGGAGCGGCGTGACGGCTTCGCCGCCGCTGCCGCCGCGCTGGTGCCGCGGCTCGCGCCCGGTCCGCTGCACGGGGACGCGCTGCCCCGCAACGTCCTGGTGGGTCCGGAGGGGCCCGTCCTGGTGGACCTGGAGACGTTCTCCTTCGACCTGCGCGAGCACGATCTCGTGGTGATGGCGCTGTCTCGGGACCGGTACGGGCTCGGGGACGACGCGTATGACGAGTTCACTCGGGCGTACGGGTGGGATGTGCGGGAGTGGGGAGGGGTGTGCGGTGTTGCGGGGGGCGCGGGAGACTGCCAGCTGTGCGTGGGTGGCGCAGCACGCGCCCGGTAACGGGGCGGCGCTGGCCGAGTTTCGGCGGCGGGTGGGGTCGCTGCGCGAGGGGGACGCGGCGGTGCGGTGGCGCCCGTTCTGACCCGCGCGGGACGCCCCAGACCCGCCCCTCCCCGATCCGGGTGCGGCTGCCCCCGTCCCCCCGCTAAAGCCAACGGCGCTCCGCGCCTCGTCCTCAAACGCCGGACGGGCTAGAACCTGCCAGTTTTAGCCCGTCCGGCGTTTGAGGACGAGCCGCGTCAGCGGTGATCGGCCGCCAGCTCCCGCAGGGGCCACGTGCCGTCGACCGTCGCGTCCGCGTCGCCCTTGCGGCGCAGGAAGGCCTGGAAGTCGGCTGCCCACTCGGCGTACCACTCCACCTGGCGGCGGTGCAGTTCGGCGGGGCCGAGGTCGGCGACCTTGGCGTGGCGGTCGGCTATCGCGGTCGCGAGCCGCGCCGCGGCCAGGGCGTCGGCGTGGGCGTCGTGGGCGGTGTCGAGCACCACGCCGTACTCGGCGCAGACCGCTTCCAGGTTGCGCTTGCCGCGGCGGTAGCGGTCCACCGTGCGGTCGATGGCGTACGGGTCGACGACCGGGCCCGGCTCGGCGCCGCCCAGGCGCTCGCGCAGGGACGGCAGGCCGTGGCGGGCCAGCTCGGCGGAGAGCAGGGTCAGGTCGAACGCGGCGTTGTACGCGACGACCGGGACGCCCGACTGCCAGGAGGACACCAGGACGCCCGCGATCGCGTCGGCGACCTCCGCAGCGGGCCGCCCCTCGGCGGCCGCCCGCTCGTCGGTGATGCCGTGCACGGCCACCGCGTCGGCCGGGATCGGCACCCCGGGGTCGGCGAGCCACTCGCGGCGCCCCCGCTCCTGTCCCGCTCTGACCTCGACCACCGCGCCGGTGACGATGCGCGCCTCGCGCGGATCCGTCCCCGTCGTCTCCAGGTCGAAGCCGATCAGCAGCTCTCGGTGCCAGCCCATGGCCGCCCCCTTCGTCGTGGTGCGTTCCCCCAGTGGTCCCCACGATCCCATGCGCCACTGACAACCAGTTGGCCGGATTCCGCTTCCCGTCCGGGTGAACGGCTTGCGCTCCGCCTACGACACCGGGCGCGAGTCCGCCCAGGACGTCTCGAACTCCTCCCGGTACGTCCCGAAGAGCCCGTGTTCGCCGATGTCGTCCGGCTTGACCACGCGGCCGCCGCCGCGCAGCACCAGGACCGGCGCCTCCATGCCGCGCGTGCGCCGCAGATAGGACTGGACGACCGCGATGCCGTCCGAGCCGTCCCCGTCGACCAGGTAGGCGGTGAAGCGCGGGGTCTCGTCGAAGACCTGGATCTCGAAGGCGCCCGGGTCCCGCAGCCGGGCCCGGACCCGCCGCATGTGCAGGATGTTGGCCTCCACGGCCCGGCCGAGCTCCCCGCGCTTGAGGCCGAGTTCCCGCTCAGCGGCGCTTGACCGCGCTGCTGGCGGGGTTCAGGAACAGCAGCCTGACCCGGCAGCCGGACTCCGCGAGGCGCACCAGGCGGCGCCCGGAGAAGTTCTGCACCAGCAGGTTCAGGCCGATGCCGATCGCGTCCACGCGCCGGGCGCCCCCGAACAGGTCCTCCGCGGGGAACTGCCGCAGCAGGCGCACCCGGTCCGCGTGCACGCCCACGACGTCCGCGTACCGGTCGCCGACGAGTTCCTCCACGGCGTCCACCGGCAGGCGCCGGGCGGAGGGCACGTCCGAGCCCGCGCCGAGCGTCTCAAGGAGGCGCCCGGCGGCCCGCTCGGCCTGGGCGAGGACCGTCGGGGACAGGGCGCGGTTGCGGGAGACGACGTTGCGGGTGACCTCCAGCTCGTCCAGGGCCAGCTCGAGCTCGCGCCGGTCGTCCAGATACGGCTCGAAGCACGGCCAGTGCTGGACGACCAGCTCGCGCAGCTGGGGCAGCGTCAGGAAGCTCAGGACGTTGTCGTCCGCGGGGTCGAGCAGATAGCCCTTGCGGCGGCTCACCTCGCGGACGGCGACGGCGCGCTGCACCCACTCCTGCCCGGCCGGGCCCGCGGCGGCGACCACCCAGTCGTCCGCGTGGACGGGTTCGTAGACGGGACGCAGAACAGCGGCCACGACCGCGCGCAGCCGCTGTTCCACGAGGTTCAGCCAGATGTAGGCGCGCCCCGCGCGCTGGGCGCGCGTACGCACCTCGCGCCAGGCGTCGGCGCCCCAGTCCAGCTCGGGTCCGATCTGGGACACCGTTTCCATCGGCCGCGCCAAGGACACCGCCGAGGGGACGTCCACGGAGCTCCCCTCGTGGCCCTCGCCACCAGGGGGCGGCTCCCGCCCCTCCGAGCTCACCCGCGCACCGCCTTCCGCTCCCCCGGGCTCTCCCCCAGCCAACGATCAAGGAAGGGTACTCCGGGAGTGGCGGACGGTGCAGCCGGATGGGCAGGGTCGTCGCCAACTTCGGACGCCGTCGGCCGACTTCAGGTGCGCGGGCGGCCGTTCACTCCGGACAGGTCCTGCGGAGTGAGCGGGTTCATGGCCGTCACGTCGCGCGGCGCCAGCGAGAAGCCCTGCCAGTGGACCGGCATGGGCTGCTGGTCCTCGTCGCGCGCGATGTGGTGGAAGCCGATGTTGACCCAGGAGATGGGGTGCTTGAGGGTCTCGCCGTTCGACCACTTGTCGACGCTGTTCGGGTAGCCGTTGGGGCAGCCGATGTTGTTGCTGGCGTACTGCTCGCACTTCTTGTACTGGGTGAAGTACACGTCGTGCTTGGTGAACGGCCGTCCGGCGTGCTTCTGGCTGGCGCCGGGCACGAACTCGTAGCTGCGCGGGTGGCCGTCCTTGTTCTTGCCGGCGGTGCTGACCACGCGCCACCAGCGCATGTCCTTGCGGTCGCCCGTGAGTTCCTTGGCGACGGGGGTGCGGGTCGTCCGCGTGGTGGGGCTGCCCTGGCCGCTCGGCGGGGTGACCTTGGAGTCGTACTGCTCGACCTTGGCCTTCGGCGAGCCGTCCAGGCCGAAGTTCAGGCGCCAGAAGACATTGTGCGAGTGGCTCTCGGCCTTGGCCTGGTCGCCCTTGCCGATGGGCCAGCCGCGGTCGTCGCCGCCGTCGAAGTCGTAGGGCGACAGGCTGCCCGTCGCGCCCACGTTGGAGTGGATGGTGCCGTCCGAGGAGAAGCGCCACTCGGTGATGTACTCGTACCAGGAGGCCTTGTTGACGGTGTAGACGAGCAGGTCCTTGCCCTGGCCGCTGTAGACCTTGCCGGTGCCGCCGGTGCTGAAGTCGTTGTTCAGGCGGTAGGCGTGGCCCCGCGCGCGGGTGGTGACGCACAGGCCGGGGACCTCGCCCGCGTCCGGGATCTTCACCGTCTTGATGGTGCCGCCGGGACATTCGGTGGTCTTCATCTTCTGCAGCCGCATGCCGAAGTCCGTGCCGGTGACGTCGTCGAACTCGGCGTCGCCGTCGTCGTAGGGCACGTGGATCTGGGCCAGGCGGGCGCTGGTGAGCACCGGGATCGGCTTGGCCTCGCCCTTGGGCTGGTAGCTGATCTTGTCGAGGATGAGGCCGGAGTAGGTGTTGTAGTGCCAGCACATGCGCCAGGTCGTACCGCCGTCGACGGTCTGCTCGATCTTGTACGCGTCGCTGCAGTCGGCCGGGGGCGCGGCGGGCGCCTTCGGGGCGGAACCGGGGGCAGCCGCCGCGGGACCCGCGGTGGTTATCGCGGCACCCAGGAGCGCGGAGACCGCAAGGGCCGTTCCTGCGACCTTGCGGGCGCGCGGGATTCTCTTGCCGTGCGTGACGTGCATACCAAAGGGCTCCTTCAGGAGGAGGACGTGGGTGGGATGCCCGGTACGGGCAGTCAGCCGACGCGGCCGACGTGACGGTCGCTGAGGTCGACGACGAAGGCCCTGGTGTCGATCCACGGCCCGCTCTTGACCTTGGCGACGACCTGGAGGCAGCGGTGCGCGCCGCACTCCTTCAGGTCGGACGGGACGCGGTCGACCGTCTCCTTGCGGAAGATGAAGCCGCTCAGCTCCAGGTCGTCGGGGCCGCCGAGCGCCTTGCCCGTGGCCTTCTTGTAGTCCTCCTTCAGACCCTTGCCGTGCGGGTCGGCGATGAGCAGCCGGGCCGCCTCGGAGAGTTCCTCCAGGCTCGGCGGCGGCTGGACGTCGCGGGCGGTGTTCGTCGACTCGACCTTGCCGGTCGTCAGGTTCACCGTCTTGGCGACGACGGCGTCCTTCTTGTAGTCGTAGTAGACGATCTCGGCGCGGCGGGCGCCGTCGTCCTCGTCGCCGCCGGGTCCGTTCTCCGCCAGGTTCGTGGAGAGCCGCTGCGGGCCGCGGTCGCCGTCGACGTCCCGGGCGCTGCGGCGCAGGTCGTTGCCGTCCAGGGCGATCTTCTGGGCCCGGGTGAGCTCCGCGTCGGTCAGCGGGTCGCTGCCGACGCCCTCGGCGGGCTCGTCGGGCGCCGCCTGGACCTTGCCCTCGGGTGCCACCGCGTCCTTTCGCGACGATCCGACGGTGGTGCCGCGGTCCCCCGACTCCCCGGCACCCGCCTGATCCGGCAGCGTCACGGCCACCATCGCCGCGGTGGCGGCCACGGCGAGGGCCCCACCCGCCACGACCTTTCCGAGGTGGCGTCTGACTAGATTGCGCACGTCCTCCCCCTTTTCTCCTCGCATCAGCCCATTTCATGGGCATGTCGAGTATGTGGTCAGTCGGTTAGACGGACTCAACTCCTTTGTGGTTGCCCCACTTTCGAGCACACTCTGGTGCGGGTGACCCATGAGAAGACGCCAAGCGTGGAAGAGTCAGAGGCATGCAGGTCTGGCCAGGGCAGGCGTATCCGCTCGGCTCCGCGTACGACGGCGCCGGCACCAATTTCGCGGTCTTCTCGGAGGCCGCCGACCGCGTGGAGCTGTGCTTGCTGCACGACGACGGCTCGGAGACGGCGGTGGAGCTGCGCGAGTCCGACGGTTTCGTACGGCACGCGTACCTGCCCGGCGTGATGCCGGGCCAGCGGTACGGCTTTCGCGCACACGGCCCGTACGCCCCCGCGCGCGGGCAGCGCTGCAACTCGGCGAAGCTCCTGCTCGATCCGTACGCGCAGGCGGTGAGCGGCCGGGTGACGTGGGGCGAGGAGGTGTACGGCTACCACTTCGGGGCCCCCGACCGGCGCAACGACCTGGACTCCGCGCCGCGCATGATGACGTCCGTGGTGGTCAACCCGTACTTCGACTGGGGCGACGACCGCCCGCCGCGCACCCCATACAACGAGACCGTGATCTACGAGGCCCATGTGAAGGGCCTGACGATGCTCCACCCGGAGCTGCCCGATGAGCTGCGCGGCACCTACGCGGCGCTCGCGCACCCGGCGGTCATCGAGCATCTGACGCGGCTCGGCGCGACCGCCCTGGAGCTGATGCCGGTCCACCAGTTCGTGAACGACCACACGCCTCGTCGACATGGGCCTGAACAACTACTGGGGCTACAACACGATCGGCTTCTTCGCCCCGCACAACGCGTACGCCTCCTGGGGCGACCGGGGCGAGCAGGTCCTGGAGTTCAAGTCGGCGGTCCGGGCGCTGCACGAGGCGGGCATCGAGGTCATCCTCGACGTGGTCTACAACCACACGGCCGAGGGCAACCACCTGGGTCCGACACTGTCCTTCAGGGGCCTGGACAACGCCTCGTACTACCGCCTGATGGAGGACGATCCCCGCCACTACATGGACACCACGGGGACGGGCAACTCGCTCCTGATGCGCCATCCGCACGTCCTGCAGCTGATCATGGACTCGCTGCGGTACTGGGTCACGGAGCTGCACGTGGACGGGTTCCGCTTCGACCTCGCGGCGACGCTGGCGCGGCAGTTCCACGAGGTGGACCGCCTTTCGTCGTTCTTCGACCTGGTGCAGCAGGACCCGGTGGTGAGCCAGGTGAAGCTGATCGCCGAGCCCTGGGACGTCGGCGAGGGCGGCTATCAGGTGGGGAACTTCCCGCCGCTGTGGACGGAGTGGAACGGCAAGTACCGCGACACCGTACGGGACTTGTGGCGCGGCGAACCGCGCACCCTCGCGGAGTTCGCGTCCCGCCTGACCGGCTCCTCCGACCTCTACCAGGGCGACGGGCGGCGGCCGCTCGCCTCGATCAACTTCGTGACCTGCCACGACGGTTTCACGCTGCACGACCTGGTGGCGTACAACGAGAAGCACAACGAGGCCAACGGCGAGGACAACCAGGACGGGGAGAGCCACAACCGCTCCTGGAACTGCGGCGCCGAGGGCGACAGCGACGACCCGGACGTCCTCGCGCTGCGCGCCCGGCAGCTGCGCAACTTCATCGCCACGCTGATGCTGTCCCAGGGCGTGCCGATGCTCGGCCACGGCGACGAGTTCGCCCGCACGCAGGGCGGCAACAACAACGCGTACTGCCAGGACAACGAGGTCGCCTGGGTGCGCTGGCCGGACGGCGAGACCACGCTGTTGGAGTTCACGCGGGCGATGACGTGGCTGCGCCGCGACCACCCGGTGTTCCGCAGGCGGCGCTTCTTCCACGGCCGCCCGGTGGAGGGCACGCACGACGAGCTGTCGGACATCTCCTGGTTCACTCCGGAGGGCGAGGAGATGGCCCCGGAGGACTGGGGTGCGGCGCAGGCGCGGGCCCTGACGGTGTTCCTCAACGGCAACGCGATCTCCGAGCCGGGCCCGCGCGGCGAGCGGATCACCGATGACTCGTTCCTGCTGATGTTCAACGCCTCACCGGACCCGCTGGAGTTCGTGGTGCCGGTGAACCAGGGGCGGCAGTGGCAGGTGGTGGTGGACACCGCGCGCGAGGACGGGGTGCCGCCGGGGACGGGGGCGAAGGTGCGGGCGGGCGAGCGCGTGACGCTGACCGACCGGAGCCTCACCGTGCTGCAGCGCCCGGCGTAGCGCCCGGCCTGGCGGCGTCGGCCACGCGCGCGTGGCCGACGTGCGCGCCCGGCGGGGCCGTGGGGCTCGCCAGGAGGGCGAAGGCCACGGCGGCGGCCGCGCTGCCGAGCGCGAACGCGGCTCCCGGGCCCCGGGACTCGGCGATCCTCCCCGCCGCGGCGAGCGTGACCGCCTGGCCGCCGACGAAGGCGCTGGCCGCCCACCGAGCAGGACCCCGAGGAAGAACAGCCCGGCGCGCACCACGTACACCTCGCGCGGAAGCCGGGAGCGCGCCTCACGCGCGCGTGGGGCGGCGGCGGGGACGGCCGCCGGTGCCGTGGGGTGCAGCGCGAAGGCCGTGCCGCACCCGGCGACGAGGAGGGCCGCGGCGGCGAAGGCGCAGACCGGGTGGCCCGCGACGGCCGCGAGGCCCACCAGGGCCGGGCCGAGGACGAAGGACAGCTCGTCCACGGTGGACTCCAGGGACAGGGCGGCGTGCACGAGGCGCTCGTCGGCGCCCTCGCGGCGCAGCAGGGCCACCGCGCGGGCGCGGGCCAGCGGGCCGATGCCGGGCACGCTGACGCCCGCGAGGGCGGCCAGGGCGAGCAGCACGGGCGTGGGCGGGCCGAGCAGGGCGCCGAGCGCGCAGGCGGAGACGGCGAGGGCGTTGAGCGCGGCGCACACCAGGACGACGGGGCGCTGCCCGCGCCGGTCGGCGAGCCGCCCGACGAACGGGCCCGCGGTCACCTGCCCGAGGGCCAGGCGCAGGCGGCGGCGTCCCCGGTGGCGAGCGATCCGCTGGTCTCCGCGACCAGCGGGACGCTGCCGAACTGGATGACGGCGACGGGCAGCCGCCCGAGGAAGGAGACCACCACAAGCGCCGCTCCGGTGACGGCGAGCACCTGCCGGTACAGGTCCGCGGTGCGCCGGATGCGGCCGCCGCGCGCGCCCCGTTCGTGCCCCTGGTTGTCAGCCATCGTCGGACGCTGACCGCGCCGCCGCGGCCACCCGCATGCGTCGAAGGCACGAAAGCCGCCGGGGCGGGTACATACGTTCGCATGACGTCACCGCGCCCGGCGCCCGCCGTCCCACAGCCGCCCACCGCCACCTACCGCCTCCAGCTGCGGCCGCGGTTCCCGTTCGCGGCGGCCGCGGCCGCGGTGCCGTACCTGGCCGCGCTCGGGGTCTCGCACCTGCATCTGTCGCCGGTCCTGGAGGCGGTGCCGGGCTCGGAGCACGGGTACGACGTGGTGGACCACGCGCGCGTGCGGGGCGAACTCGGCGGCGAGGCCGGCCTTCGGGAGCTCGCGCGCGCCGCGCGGGCGGCCGGGCTCGGCCTGGTCGTGGACGTCGTGCCGAACCACATGGCGGCGGACCCGGCGCACAACCGCGCCCTGTGGGAGGTGCTGCGCGACGGCCCCGGATCGCCGTACGCGCGCTGGTTCGACATCGACTGGGCGGCGGGCGGCGGCAGGGTGCTCCTGCCGGTGCTCGGGGGCCGGATCGGCACGGAGCTCGCGGACCTGCGGGTCGACGGCGAGGTGCTGCGGCTGCGCGACCGGGTGTTCCCGCTGCGGGACGGCACCGCGAGGCTGCCGCTGCCCCGGCTGCTCGACGCGCAGTGGTACCGGCTCGGCTGGTGGCGCCTGGCGCGCACCGAGCTCAACTACCGCCGGTTCTTCACGATCTCGGACTTGATCGGCGTGCGGGTCGAGGACCCCGCGGTGTTCGACGCGACCCACGCGACGCTGCTGCGGCTGCTCGCGGACGGCGTCGTGGAGGGCCTGCGCGTCGACCACCCCGACGGGCTCGCCGACCCGGGCTCCTACCTCCAGCGGCTGCACGAGGCGACGGGCGGGCGCTGGACGGTCGTCGAGAAGATCCTGGCCGACGGGGAGCGGCTGCCCGCCGCGTGGCCGGTGGCGGGCACCACCGGCTACGACGCGCTGCGGTACGTCGACGGGGTGCTCACGGACCCGGCGGGGGCGCGCGAACTGGGCACGCGCTACCGCCGGTTCGCGGCGCCGCCCGCCGACCGGGGCGGCGACTGGGGGGCGACGGTGCGGCGTGCCGCGTACAAGGTCGTCACGCGGGAGCTGGCCGCCGAGGTGGATCGGCTCACGCGGGAGGCGGGCGCCCTGTGCGCGGCGGATCCGGCGCTGCGCGACCACGCGCCGTGGGCCCTGCGGACGGCCCTGCGGGAGCTCCTGGTGCGCGTCGAGGTCTACCGGCCGTACGCCGCCGGGGGCGCCGATCCCGCGACGGTCCTGACGGCGGGGGCGGCCGCGGCGGCGCGGCGGGGGTTCGCCGTCCCCGAGGAGGCCGAGGCGGTCGACGTGGTGCGGGATCTGGTCCTCGGGCGGCGGTCGGGCGGGGCGGGGCGGGAGGCGTTCCGGGCGCGGTTCGCGCAGACGGCGGCGGCGCTGCGGGCCAAGTCGGCGGAGGACACGGCGTTCTACCGGTACGTGCCGCTGCTGTCGGCCGTCGAGGTGGGCGGGGAGCCGGGGCGGCCCGCGGTGGACGTGGCCGAGTTCCACGCGCACTGCGCGCGCGTGCAGCGCGACTGGCCGTACACGGGCACCGTCCTGACGACCCATGACACCAAGCGCAGCGCGGAGGTGCGGGCCGGGCTCTGCGTCCTCACACAGGTCCCCGAGCGGTGGGCGGACCTGGTCGACGAGGTGACGCGGCAGACCGCGCGCGCGGGCGGAGTCCGCGCGCCCGACCCCCAACTGGCGTGGGCGGCCTGGCAGACGGCGCTCGGCTTCGTCCCGGCGGCGCCGGACGCGGCGCCGGACGCGGCGCCCGGTGGTGATCGCGGCGCGTGGGCCCGGCGGCTTCAGGAGGCCCTTCTGAAGCACGTGCGGGAGGCGGGCCTGCACACGAGCTGGACCGAGCGCGACGAGGGCTACGAGCGGGCCGTGGCGGCGTTCCTGGAGGCAGGGCCGTGCGGGCCGCCGCTGCGCGAGGTCGCCGCGTTCGCCGCCCGGCTCGCCCCGCACGTGCGCACGCACGTCCTGGGCGCGGCGCTGCTGCACCTGACGATGCCGGGGGTGCCTGACCTCTACCAGGGCACGGAGCGCCCGTTCCACGCGCTGGTCGACCCGGACAACCGCCGTCCCGTCGCCTTCGACCCCCGCCTCCTGGAGGGCCTCGAAGCGCGCCGGGACTCCTGGGACGCGGCGGACGAGAAGCTGGCCCTGACGGTGGCGGCGCTGCGGCTGCGCGGGCGGCGCCCAGGGGCCTTCGGCGGCGGGGGCACCTATGAGCCACTCGCGGTGACGGGTCCGGGGGCCGCGCACTGCGTGGCCTACTGCCGCTCGGGAGAGGTGGTGGCGGCGGTGACGAGGCTCTCCCTGCGCCTGGACGGCGAGGGCGGATGGCGGGGCACGGAGCTGGCGCTTCCGGCGGGCGAGTGGCGTGAACTGCTCGGTCCCGGGCGGGAGTTCAGCGGCTTCGCACAAGTGTCGGAGCTGTTTGCTCCGCTTCCTGTGGCACTTTTGGAGCGCGCCTGAAACCCCGCGCCCGGGGTCCGCACCAGGCGTTTCACAAAGCGACATGGACGCGTCGCACTCATGTCACGGGAAGCTGTCGCGCGGGGTCCTTGACACCTGAACCGCCGCGTGGCGTACTGCGGATTGCGTCAGCGGACCAATCGGGGGTGAGTCAACTGGCGGAAAACCGCTATTCCAGCTATCCCAGTGTGCCCGAACTCGTCGTGTCCGCTCGGGAGCTGGCGGCTCACCGCCCCGATCTGTGTGCCCTGCGCCGCGTCGGTTCCTCGCGCGCGGGACGCCCCCTGCACCTGCTGTCCGTCGGACGCTCCCCGCACGCCGTGCTCGTGGTCGCGGGCGCGCACGCCAACGAGCCCACCGGCGGCTCCACGCTCCTGGCGCTCGCCGACTGGGCCCTGCGCGACGCCGCGTTGCGCGACGGCACCTCCTGGCACTTCCTGCTGTGCGCCGACCCGGACGGCGCGAGCCTGCACCGCACTCCGGCGCCCCGCACCCTCCTGGACTACCACCGGCACTTCTTCCGCCCCGCGGGCCCCGAGCAGCCCGAGTGGTCGCCGTCCGTGCTGCCGCCGGACCGGCTGCCGCCGGAGACCGTGGCGCTCAAGGGGGTCATCGACGAGCTGCGGCCGTACTTGCAGGTGTCGCTGCACTGCACGGACCTCGGCGGCAGCTGGGTGCAGCTGACCCGGGACATCCCCGGGCTCGCCGAGCCGTTCGCCAGGTCGGCGGCGCGCCTGCGCATCCCGGTGGAGGCGGGCGCGTCGGACGCGGCGGGCTGGCCGGTGTCGGGGCCCGGCGTGCACGTGCTGCCGGGGCCCGGCTCGGCCGCCGCCTATCCGAGCCTGCCGGAGGACGCCCGGCACACCACCTGGCACCACGCCCACCGCTACGGCGGCGTGACCGCCATCGTGGAGGTGCCCATGTGGGCGAGCGACCTGGTGGACGACGTCGCGGCGCACCCGGCGCCCGGCGCGGCCCTGCGCGGCTTCGCCCGCCGGCTGCGCCACGACGCGGGCCTGGTGGAGGGCACGTCCTGGACGACGCGCTGCCTCGGCTCGCGGGCGCGGAGGGGCCGCTGCTGCGCGCGGCGCGGTGGGCCCTCGACCTGGTGCCGGGGCTCGCCGACGACTGGGGGCGGCTGCCGCCCGCCGGGACGTCGATGGCGTACATCGGCAGCGTGGACGCCTTCGGGCGGCGGCTGCCGCTGCGGGCGGCCGCGATGCTGCGCCGGGTCCTGGAGGCGGCGGGCGACCCGGCGACCGGGCGTCTGGAGCACCTGGTGACGGGCTGGAGCGAGGCCTTCGCGGAGCGGTTCAGGGCCCGTTGGGTGCCCTTGGAGCACCAGGTCGAGCACCAGGCGCGCACCACGGTCGAGGCGGCCCGGCACGCGCGCGTGCGCGGCGGGTGAACCGTCAGGACACCGCCAGGCAGAACGCCATGTGGCCGAAGGAGACCTGGTCGCCGGACTGGACGACGGCGGCGCCGATCACCCGTCGGCCGTTCACGCACGTGCCGTTGGTGGAGCCGAGGGTCGCGCAGGACCCACAGGCCGCCCTGGTGGGTCAGCTCCGCGTGCACGCGCGAGACCGTGTCGTGGCTCAGCCGCAGGCCGTTGCCCGGGTCGCGGCCGATGCGCAGCGGGTGCGCGCCCGGCGCCGGGAGCAGCAGCTTCGGCAGCCGCTCGGACTGCCAGGCCCGGCGCAGCTTGACGCCGAAGCCGGAGACCGCGCCGACGGCCGACAGGACCACGCGCGTCCAGCGCTTCTCCGCGCGCAGGTCGGCGGTGAGAACGGCCAGTTCGTGCCGCTGGCGGGCGGCGAGCGCCAGCTCCATGCGGCGGATGAACGTGTCGTGGGAGAGGCGGCCGAGCGCGGCGCCCTCCCTGAGCACCTCAAGGGCTCGCTCCCGCTCGGCGTCGGTCACCCGCGCCGCTTGCGTGTCGTACTCGGAGGAAGCCGTGGAAGAGGTGGTCACGCCTCGATTGTCGGGCAGGTCCCGCCGGGTGTCCAGAAAGCGTCGAACGCCGTCGCCGCGATCACTTCTGACGCGCCATGGGGCACACCATGGGACGCATCATGGGGGGACGGCGGCGCGGGCGCAAGGGCTGGCGAGGGAGGCTTCCGGTGAGGTTCGAGGTGTGGGCTCCGCGCGCGGAGCGCGTGGAACTGGTCCTGGACGGTGCGGCGGGGACCTCGCGCGCGATGGCGCGTGACCCGGAGCGCGCCGGGTGGTGGACCGCTGACGCACCGGCGCGGGACGGCACGCGGTACGGCTTCGCGCTCGACGGCGGCCCCGTGCTGCCCGACCCGCGCTCGGCGCGGCAGCCGGACGGGCCCGAGGGGCCGAGCGCGGTCGTCGACCACGAGCGGTTCGCCTGGCGGGCGCCGTGGGCGGGGCGGGCGCTGCGGGACGCGGTCCTGTACGAGCTGCACGTGGGCACGTACACCCGCGAGGGCACCCTGGACGCGGCGGCCGGGCGCCTGGGGCACCTGGTGGACCTGGGCGTCACGCACGTCGAGCTGATGCCGGTGTGCCCGTTCCCGGGGCGGCACGGCTGGGGCTACGAGGGCGTGTCGCTGTGGGCCGTGCACGAGCCGTACGGCGGACCCGAGGCGCTGAAGCGGTTCGTCGACGCGGCGCACGCCCACGGGCTCGGCGTCGTCCTGGACGTGGTGCACAACCACCTCGGCCCGTCCGGGAACCAGCTGCCCGCGTTCGGCCCGTACTTCACCGACACCCACCACACGCCCTGGGGCGCCGCCGTGAACCTGGACGCTCCGGGGTCGGACGAGGTGCGCGCCTTCCTCGTCGGCAGCGCGCTCGCGTGGCTGCGGGACTACCGGATCGACGCGCTGCGCCTGGACGCCGTGCACGCGCTGTGCGACACCCGGGCGCGCCCGTTCCTGGAGGAGCTGTCCGAGGCCGTGGACGCGCTCTCCGGGGCGCTCGGGCGGCCGCTCGGGCTCATCGCCGAGTCCGATCTGAACGACCCGCGTCTCATCACCCCCCGCGCGCGGGGCGGACTCGGCGTCGACGCGCAGTGGAACGACGACTTCCACCACGCGCTGCACACCGCGCTCACCGGCGAGGCGCAGGGCTACTACGCGGACTTCGCGCGCGACCCCTTCGCCGCCCTGGCCAAGACCCTGACGCACGGCTACTTCCACGACGGCACGTACTCCGGCTTCCGCGGCCGCACGCACGGCCGCCCCCTGGACCGGCTGCGGACGCCCGGCTACCGCCTGCTCGGGTACGCGCAGACGCACGACCAGATCGGCAACCGCGCGCAAGGCGACCGCCTGAGCGCCTCCCTGCCTCCGGGCCTGCTGGCGTGCGCGGCGGCGCTCACGCTCACGGGCCCGTTCACGCCGATGCTGTTCATGGGCGAGGAGTGGGCGGCATCGACCCCCTGGCAGTTCTTCACCGACCACACCGACGCGGACCTGGCGGAGGCCGTGCGGCGGGGCAGACGGCGGGAGTTCGCGGCCCACGGCTGGGCGGAGGGGGACATTCCAGATCCGCAGGACGCCGCGACCCGGGAACGCTCCTGCCTCGACTGGTCCGAGCGCGACCGGGAGCCCCACGCGCGCGTGCTCGCCTGGTACCGCGAGCTGATCGCGCTGCGCCGCGCCCGCCCGGACCTCACCGACCCGGATCTGGCGGCGGTGCGCGTCGCCCACGACCCGGCGGCGCGCTGGTTCGCCGTGCACCGCGGCGACCTGCGCACGGCGGTGAACCTCGGCGGCGCGGCGACCGAGATCCCGCTGGGCGTGCCCCACGCGCGCGTGCTCGCCGCCTGGGACGCGGTGGCGGCGCCGGGCGCGGACGGAGTGCTGCGGCTGCCCGCACGCTCGTGCGCGGTGCTCACCACGGAGTAGCCTCGGGCGACTTCTAGGAGGGCACGTCCATGGAACAGCGGTGTCTGGGCGGTACGGGGCTACAGGTCAGCGAGTTGTGCTTCGGCGCCATGATGTTCGGCGGCGGCGCCGAGGAGCGCACGGCACACCGGATGCTGGACGCGTTCACGGACGCGGGCGGCACGTTCATCGACACCGCCGACGTGTACGGGCAGGGCGTGTCGGAGGAGATCCTCGGCCGGTGGCTGAAGGGCCGGGTGCGGGACGACCTGGTCATCGCCACCAAGGTGTTCCTGCCGATGGGCGAGGGCCCGAACGCGCGCGGCCTGAGCCGCAAGCACGTCCTGTCGGCCGTGGACGCGAGCCTGCGGCGGCTCGGCACCGACCACATCGACCTCTACCAGACCCACGTGTGGGACGCGGCGACGCCCATCGAGGAGACGCTGTCCACGCTCGACACCCTGGTGCGCGCGGGCAAGGTGCGCTACCTCGGCGCGAGCAACCACAGCCCGGGGCAGCTGCAGAAGGTCCTGGACGTGGCGCGGGCGCGGTCCTGGGAGCCCTACGTGTGCCTCCAGCCGATCTACAACCTGCTCGCGCGCGAGGCCGAGTGGGAGCTGCTCCCGCTGTGCCGGGCCGAGGGCGTCGGCGTCATCCCGTACAGCCCGCTGCACGCGGGGTGGCTGTCGGGCAAGTTCCGGCGCGGCGCGGAGCCGCCCAAGGACGCGCGGGGCAGCGGATCGTGGCAGGAGCGGGCCACCGAGGCGACCTGGCGGGTCGTGGACGCGGTGCTCGCCGTCGCCGGGGAGTGCGCACGCACGCCCGCCCAGGTGGCGCTGCGCTGGCTGCTCCAGCGGCCCGGGGTGACCGCGCCGATCGTCGGCGCGCGGACCGTGGAGCAGCTGACCGACAACCTCGGCGCGGTGGGCTGGGAGCTCGGCGATGAGCAGCTGCGGCGGCTCGACGAGGCGAGCGCGCGGCCGCTCCCGCCGCCGTACGACGTGCTCGCGCACTTCACGGGGGACTGAGCGCCCCGGCGCGGGACGTCAGTTCACGATCGCCATCTCGCGCGGGGTGTTGTTGAGGCGGCGGCCGCCGTCCTCGGTGACCGTGACGATGTCCTCGATGCGCACGCCGAAGCGGCCCGGCAGATAGATGCCGGGCTCCACGGAGAAGCACATGCCGGGCACGAGCGGCTGCTCCTCGCCCTCGATCATGTACGGCGGCTCGTGCGTGGTGACGCCGATGCCGTGGCCGGTGCGGTGGATGAAGTACTCGCCGTACCCGGCCTCGGTGATCACGGCGCGGGCCGCGCGGTCGACGTCCTGGCAGGCGATGCCGGGGCGGACCGCGCGGCACGCGGCGTCCTGGGCCGCGCGCACCACGTCGTGCACGCGCCGCTCCTCGGCCGAGGGCTCGCCGACGTGGACGGTGCGGGAGGTGTCGGAGCCGTAGCCGTGCTTGAGGCCGCCGAAGTCGAGGACCACCATGTCGCCGTCCTCGATGACGCGGTCGCCCGCCTCGTGGTGCGGGCTCGCGCCGTTGGGCCCGGAGCCGACGACGGTGAAGTCCACCTGCTCGTGCCCGGTCCGCCGCAGCAGGTCCGCGAGGTCACCGGCGACGTCGGTCTCCTTGCGGCCCGCGAACGGCACCTTCTGGATCTCCTCGTACGTGGCGTCGGCGGCGGCGCCCGCGGCGGCGAGGCGCTCCAGCTCCGCCGCGTCCTTGACCGCGCGCAGCATCGGCAGGGCCTCGGTGAGCGCGACGTAGGAGCTGTCGGGCAACTGCCGCTGGACGCCCAGGAGATGCATCGCCCAGGCGTTGTCGCTGACGCCGAAGCGGCCGTCCTTGGCGAGCAGCGGGGCGGTCACGCCGTACGGGTCGACGCCGTCGGTCCAGTCGCGGAAGGTGAGCGCGGGCGCGCCCGCCGCGCGGGCGGCGTCGGGCGCCTCCAGGGTGGGCACGACCAGGACCGGGTCCTGGCCGGGCGCGAGCACCAGGAGGGTGAGCCGCTCGGTGTCGGCGGGCACGCGGTAGCCGGTCAGCCACACCAGGTCGGGTCCGGGCGCGACGAGGACGCCGGCCAGGCCCGCGTCGGCCGCGGCGCGCGCGGCGCGGTCCATGCGGGCGCGGTAGTCGTCGGCGGTGAACGGCGCGGGCGCGGCCGGGGTCATGGAGCCTCCTGGGCTGTCGTGGCGATCCGCGGTCCGCGGGGTGCGGGCCGCGATCGGCTTCGGTGCGTGCGGAACATGCGGTACATGCGGTACATGCGGTACATGCGGTGCGTACGGAGGTCCGTGGGGTGGCCACGGGTCTCCCCCAGCATCCTGCCTCGCCGGACCCGCCCGCGCGATCGGGTTGCCGAACCCGCTCAGCCCTCCAGGGCCAGGCGGGCGCCGAGCAGCACGAGGACGCCGCCGGAGACCTGCTCCAGGCGGCGGCGCACCCCGGCCCGGGAGAGGACGGCCTTCATCCGGCCGACGAACCACACGTACAGGCCGTAGTAGCCCACCTCGAAGACGGCCCACAGCGCGGCGAGGCCCACCATCGCGGGCAGTTGGGGCGCGCCCGCGGGCACGAACTGCGGCAGGAAGGACATCGCGAACACGGCGGCCTTGGGGTTGGCGAGGTTCAGCAGCAGCCCGCCCCGGTACGAGGCCCACGCCGAGCAGCGCCTTCGCCTCCTCGGCGACCGCGTCCCCGCCCTTGCCCTTGCGCGCGTTCCACAGCGTCTGGACGCCGAAGGCGAGCAGCACGCCCGCGCCGACCACGCGCATCACGCCGTACGCGAGCTCGGACGCCGCGAGCAGCGCGGTCAGGCCGCAGGCGGCGATGACGCCCCAGAGGAACACGCCCGTCTCGTTGCCGAGGACGGTCATGAATCCGGCGCGTCTGCTGTGCAGCGACTGGCGGATGATCAGGACCGTGCTCGGTCCGGGCGAGGCGGCTATCAGCAGGCAGGCGCCGAGGAAGGCGATCAGGGTCGTCAGCATGCGCCCATCGTGGGCGGGCCGGACGGGATCAGGCCACCGGTTTTCGGGTGGCCGTTCCCCTCATGCGTCGCTAATGGTTAGATGCGTTTCATCCATTAACTCGGCAGCTCGTCGCGGACGGCGGCGCGGGTGCGGGCGACGGCACGGGCGGCACTTCGGTGCGGGAGGGCGTACGACATGCTGGTACTGGCGCAGATCAGTGACCTACACCTGGACGGGACGGCGCGGGCGACGGAGCGGGCCGAGCGCGTGCTTGAGCGGCTGCGGGCGCTGCCCGGGCCCCTGGACGCGCTCCTGGTGACCGGCGACATCGCGGACCACGGCGAGGAGGCCGAGTACAAGGAGGCCGCGCGCCTGCTGTTCACCGACGCGCCCTGGCCCGTCCTGACCTGTCCCGGCAACCACGACCGGCGCACGCCGTTCCGCACGGCCCTGCTCGGCGAGGACCCGGTGAGCGCGTCACAGGCGCCGGTGAACAGCGCCCACCGCGTGGGCGGCACGGAGATCCTGATGCTGGACTCCAGCGTGCCGGGCAGCGACGACGGGCTCATCGGCGAGGAGACGTACGCCTGGCTGGAGGACCGGCTCGACGGCCTCGACGGGGAGACTCCGGTGCTCCTGGCCTTCCACCACCACCCGGTGCCCGTGCACCATCCGCGCCTGGACTCCGCCTGGCCGCTGCGCGAGCCCCGCCGCCTCGCGGCCCTGGTGGAGCGGCGCCCGGAGATCGCGGGCCTGATCATCGGCCACGCCCACACCCCCGCGGCGACGACCTTCGCCGGGCGGCCGCTGGTCGTGGGCCCCGGCGTGGTCTCGACGCTGCGGCTGCCCTGGGAGGGCGAGGGCCTGGTCGACCTGGACGCCCCCGCGGGGTTCGCCTTCCACGTCCTGGACGACGAGCGGCGGCTGATGTCGCACTTCCGGGTGGTGTGAGGGCGCCTCGCCGCCCGGGGCGTCAGGTGGCGATGCCCGGGGCGGCCGTCAGGACCTGGCGGCTCCCACCCGCGTGACGGACCGTCAGCGTGACGTTCCTGCCCGGGTGCGCGGCGGCCACCGCACGGGCGAGGTCGGCCGCCGAGCGGACCCGGGTGGCGCCGAGGGCGACGATGGCGTCGCCGCGCACCAGGCCCGCGCTGTGGCCGGGCCCCGGCACGCGCACGCCGACGAGCAGCGCGCCGCTGCCGCCCGGGGCGTCGACCGCGTCGACGCCGAGGACGGGGCGGGGGCCCGGGGTGCGCGCCGCCTGTGCCCCGGCCCGTGAGGGGGTGCCTGCGGTGGCGGTCGACGGCGCCTTGCCCTCGGCGCCAGCGCTGGCCCCGGCCCCGGACGGCCTGCTCCCGGTGGTCTTCTGCCCTGTGGGCCCCGACGCCCCCTGGCCCTGCCCGGGTGCCCCGGTGCCCGCCTGCCGCTGGGTCTCCGCGAGCCTGCTCATGCCGATGACGGCGGCCCCCACCGTGCCGAGGCCGACCCCGGTGAGGAGCAGGACCGCCGCGCACAGCAGGCCGAGCAGCAGCGTGGTGATCCGTTTGCCGCGGCGGCGCGCGGCGTGCGGGCGGTGTCCTCGGTCGGGTGCCCGGTCACTGTGGGGCTCGCGTCCCGGCATGGGCTTCGGACGCAACGCGGTCTGTTCCATGGCTCGCCTCCGGCCACAGCCCTACCCGGAGTGCCCCCGCGCGACGATTCTCGAACGGGTGACGTCCAGGCGTACGGCCAGGCCGGGGGCGGACCGTCTCGGTCAGTGGCCGCCGTGTCCCCCTCCATGGCCGCCGCCGTGGTCGAACTTCAGGGCCTGGGGCGGCAGGACGACGAAGGGGCGCATCATGCCCATGTCCTCGTGCTCCAAGAGGTGGCAGTGGTACATGAAGCGGCCGTACGCCCCGTCGAACTTGCCGATGACGCGCAGCATCTGACCGCCGGGGACCCGGAACACGTCCTTCCAGCCGCGCTCGTTGGGCGCGAGGGGGACGGGCCGTGCCGGGTCGTGGGTGATCGGGGCGCGGGTGCCGCCCACGGTCACGTCGAAGCCGGAGGCGTCGTAGGTGTCGCGGCCGAGGAGCTGGAAGTCGGCCAGGTGGATGTGCATGGGGTGGGTCACGTTCGGGCGCACCGCCAGGTTCAGGAAGCTCCACTGTTCGTACGTGCCCTCGCCGATGGTGAAGCCCAGGCCGTCGTTGAAGGTGCGGGCGATCCTGCGGTACGTCTTGGTGACGCCGTCCGGGCCGCGCAGCTGGATGACGCCTTCGGCGGGGATCGGGATGCTGCCGGGGTCCTTGACCTCCACCATCTCCCACATCTCCGGGTGTCCGCCGCCGCCCTTCGTGGCGGGCGGCGTCAGGACGACCAGGCGGTGGCCGTGCGGGATGCCGTGCCCGATGGCGCGGAAGGAACCGGAGAGGACGTCCGGGAGCTGGAACGACTCGGGCGGGCCGCCCCTGCCGACGCGGAACTCCATGACGTGCGGATAGCGCACGTCGCCCGCCGGGTCGGGCACGCCGGGCGCCGCGTTCGGGCCCTTGTTGACCAGGCGGAGCCGCTTGCCCGCGAACGCGCGGAAGTCGACGAGCAGGTCGAACCGCTCGGCGGGCGCGACGGGAAGCGTCGGCAGCGGCCCGGTGAAGTCGACCGGCACCGGGCGCGGCAGGAGGCCGCCGTCGCTGCCGATCTGATACAGCGCGCCGGGGACCGGCTTGCCGTCCTCGTCGATGAGGACGAGGTCGTACGTCCGGGCGTTCGAGGCGTTGACCAGGCGGAAGCGATACCAGCCCGGGGCCACTTCCGCGTACGGCCAGATGCGGCCGTTGACCGTGGTGTACGGGCCGGTGAAGGGCAGGGAGACCGGCTTGCCCGTCTCGGGGTTCTTGGGGTCGACGACGGTGGTCTTGTGCAGCAGCCGTCCGGTCAGGCGGCCGTCCTCGTCCGTGTCCAGATTGCGGTCGGCGATGAGGAGGGGGATCTCCCGCTTCCCGGAGGGGAGTTGGAGCGCGTCCTCCTCGTCGTCTCGGACCAGGTAGGTGCCGTACAGGCCCGCGTACACGTTCCAGCGGGTGATGTTCATGGCGTGGTCGTGATACCACCACTGCACGGCCTGGTGGTCGTTCGGATACTCGGAGAGCTGGGCGTCTCCCTCTCCTACCGCGTTGTCCGCCCAGCCGTCGTTGCCGCCGCCCGTCTGGGCGCCTGTGCACGTGCGTGACCGTCCACGCGGGGAGCGCGGCCACGTCCTTGTTGGGCTCGATGCCGCCGCGGCCCGGGAGCGTGCTGGGCGGCGGCGAGGAGATCGGGGCCTCGACGGCCGTGACCGGGAACTCGCTGTCCTTGGGGACGCGGTTGGTCCAGGCGATGCGGACGCGCTCGCCGCGCCGCACCTCGATGGTGGGGCCCGGGACGGAGCCCTCGTACCCCCACATGAGCGTGGGCGGGAGCTGGGGGTGCAGCCGCACCCAGGTCTGGCGGACCGCGATCTCCGTCTCCTCGCGCACGTCGCCGCCCGCGGGGCGGAGCACGGGCGGGACGGTGAGCGGCGCCACGAACGGAACGAGCTCGCGCGCGTCCGCCTCCCCCGTGGCCGCGCCGGTCGCAGCGGTCGCGCTGGCCTCTTCGGCCCCTTTAGCCCCTTTGGCCTCTTTGGCCTCTTTGCTCTTGCCGGTCTCGTCCGTCTCGGTGCGGACGTCTAAGTCGATGCCGATGTCGGTCAAGGTCGAACACCCCCGTGTTCAGCCGTGGTTCAGCCTTCACTTCATGAGACTCACGGCGTCCGACGAAAGTTCCATGAATCCCGCATTCCGGATAAATAGGTGCGAGTCCTCCGCTCCGGGGCGCACGGCGGGAGGAGAGATCCGGGTTTCCCGGCACGCGCCGGTGCCGCGCCTCTAGGCTGCGGGTCCGGGCCCGTGGCACCCGTGCTCCACGGGTCTGGCCGTATGCCCCGCGCCTCCCGGCGGAAGGAGACCGCCCCATGCCCGACGCGCCGCTGCGTGCCGAAGTGCTCCTGGACCAGGACGTGCCCGACGACCTCGGCCACGAGCTGGTCGCCGCGCTCGGCGGACTCGGCGTCCGCACCGCCCGCGTCCGCCGCGCCGTCGGCCACCGCGGCGCGGGTGACGTCCCCTGGCTCGTCCTCGCCTCGCTGCCGCTCCAGGCGTTCCTCAGCGGCCTGGGCGCGGAGGCCGTGCGGGACGCGTACGGGTCCTTCAAGGCGGCGGTACGCCGGAGCGCGCGCCGGGACGGCGCCACGACGCGCCCCCTCGTCCTGCGGGACGACCGCAGCGGACTCAGCGTCGTCCTGGAACCGGACCTGCCCCCCGAGGCGTATGAGCAGTTGCTGGGGCTCGACTTGACGGCGTTTCGCGTGGGGCCCCTGCACTACGACCGGCAACAGGCCCGCTGGCGCTCCGAGTTGGACGAGGCCGCGAGCTGACCCGGCACCGGCCGCTGATCGGGGGCTTGTGAGAGTGGGGTCACGAGCGAGAACGGCACACGCCGAGGCACGGGCCGAGTCACGGGCCGCGTACGCCGAGGCTCAGGCCGCGTGCGCCGAGGGCGAGGCCCGGGCGGCGCGCAGGGACGACGGGCGCGCCGAGGAACACTTCCGGCGGGCTCTGGCACTGCTGGGTTCGGCGGGGGGCGATACGGGGGCGCCGGGGGGCGCGGGGGCGCGGGGCGACACGAAGACGCCGAGCGCAGCACACAGGCACCGGGCAGCACACAGGCGCAGGTCGGCACGCAGACGCCAGGCAGCACGCAGGCGCCCGGCAGCACGGAGACACCCGACGGCACGGAGACACCCGACGGCACGGAGACACCCGACGGCGCGCAGGCGCCCGACGGCCCCCCCGCCCTGCTCGCCGCCCGGGCCCGCGTCGGTCTGGGGCGGTTGCGGCTGCGGGCGGGTGACGTCGAGCTGGCCTTAGGGGAGTTTCGCGTGGCCGGTGATCTGGCCCCCGGCTGGGCCCACGTTCCGTACTGGATCGGGTGTGCGCTCGCCCAGAAGGGAGATCACGCGGCGGCCGAGGAGCGGTTCACCGAAGCTCTCGGGCACGAGCGGCCGCATCCGCGTGCCGCCGTGCAGCGCGCCTACGTACGCGCCCTGTCGGGACGGCACGCCCACGCCCTCGCCGACCTGGAGCGGGCGGCTCAGGACGCGGGCCCCGACGACGAGGCCGCCTGGGTCGCGGCGGCACTCGGCGGCGGCGCCCGCGCGGTCGCGCTGCGGCTGCGGAAGGCCGCCCTCGCCGCGCTCGGCGGCGACCCGCCCGACCAGCAGCGGGCGGCCGCGCTCCTCGCCGCCGCCTGGAGGCTGCGCCGCGAACACGGCGCCCACGCGCCGCTGTACGCCACGGCGCTGGTCACCGGCGGCCGCCGCGAGGTCGCCGTCGACCTCCTCGACGCCGCCACCCGGCAGGCCCCCGACGACCACCGCGTCACCCACACACTGGCCCTCGCCCTGGTCCACGCACCACGCGACGACGAACAGCGATGCGTGGGCTCCTGGGGTGCGCTGCTGTACGACGACGGCTTCTGGGAGCGGCTGCGGCGCCGGGCCGCACGGCGGTACGGCGTCGAGGTGCCGCAGGCCCTCGTGCCCGACCTGCGGACCGCGCTGTGCGAGCACCTGGAGCGGCGCCTGACGGACCCCGACACCGGGGGGACCGGTTCCCGGGTGCCGCCCGGCCTGCTGCTCCAGCGCGAGGCGGAGGCCGCGCGCCTGCTCGGCGCGGCGGGCGGCGCGCCGGTGCGCGGGGGGCCGGTGCGCGGAGGGCCGCTGCGGATCGCCGCGCTCGGCGCGGTACGGGAGTTCGGCGCGTTCGCCGCCGCCCGCCCGGACGGCACCGCCGACGCCCACGGCGTCCTCATCCAGGCCTTCTCCGAACTCGGCTTCGCCCGCGCGCACCTGGCCCAGGGCCTGCCCGGCGACGCCCTCGCCGCGCTCACCGAACTGCGCTGCCGCGACTGCCGGGCGCGGGCCCGCGCGGCGGGCGCCGCCGCCGCGCCCGTCTGCGAGGCGGACTGCGCCCGCTTCGACGAGCTGAACCCGGGCTACGCGGGCCTGCCCGACCCCCGCGACCGGCTCGCGCGAGACGCCAGGGACCTGGCCCTGCACGCCCGGATCACCCTCGGCCACGACGCGCTCACCGCCGGGCGGCCGGACTTCGACGGCGCCGCCGCGTGCTGGCGCCGCGCCCTGGTGCACGCCCGCGAGCTCGGGCGCTACCGCGCCGCCCAGGCCCGCATCACCGGCCTCGCCCTCGCCACCGCGAAGGCCGCCCACCGCGCCCGGCGGCTCACCCGCGCCGTCGCCGTCCTGGAGACCGCGCGCTCGGTGCTCGGCGCCAACGAACGACCACGCGTCGACGGCCAGTTGGCCCGCGTCCTCGCCGACCGCGGCATCGCCGAGGCCAATCGCGAGGACTCCGTCCTGGACGCGCCCGCGGCCGACCTGCGCCGCTCGGTGGCCCTGAGCCCCCACGCGCACCGGGCGCAGATCAGCCTCGGCGTCGTCCTGCGGGGCCTGGCCCTCCAGCGGTGGGGGTCCGGCAGCCTGTCCGGCGCGCGCGGCGCCCTGGAGGAGGCCGTCGAGGCGCTCACCGCCGCGCTCGCCCACTTCCCCGACGACCCCGAACTCACCGAGGAGCGCCGCCGGGCCCAGGACGAACTCGACTTCGTACGCGAGCAGTTCGACGAGAGCGGGAGGTGAGCCGCGGCCGTGCTCCAGTACGAGGAACTGCGCATCCGCGTCCGCCCGTTCGGCCCGTCCCACTTCCTCGTGGCGGTGAGCGGCCCCTCCTGCGCGGCCGACGTGATCGCCGTGGACGGCGAGCCCGCGGCGTTCCGCGCGCGGTGGGACCGCCTCGTCGAGGCCGACCTCGGGTACGCGCCCATGGGCGAGCGGCACACCGTCGAGCAGCTGCGGGAGCTCGGACGCGGGGTGTACGAGCTGCTGTTCGGGGCCGCGCGGGGCGGGCGCGGGGCGGCGGGCGCGGGCGGCACGCCGGGAGCGCACGCCGCACCGCACACCGCGCCGGGCCGGGACGCGGGCCCGGTCACCGGCCCCGGCTACGCCCCCGGCCCGCACGCCTTCCCGCACCCCCCTGGCCCACCGGCCGCACCCAGCACCGGCACCGGCACCGGCATCTGCCTCTCCTCCGCCTTCGACCTCGCCCAGCGCATGGCCCCCGCGCGCGGCCTGCGGCTGCGCTTCGACCTGCCGCCGCGGCTGCGGGAGCTGCCGCTGGAGACCCTGTGCGCGCCGCCCGACCGGCCGGAGCAGTCGCTGGCCCTGCACCCCCACTACTCCCTGGTCCGCTCGCTGCCGGGCGGTTCGCTCGGCGGGCGGCTGCCCGGGCCCGCCGACGAGCCCAGCCTGATCCGCCTTGTCGTCGCCTGCGCGTCGCCGCCCGCCGCGGGCCCCCCGCTGCGCCTGGACGCGGAGGTCGCCGCGCTGCGCCAGGAGCTGCCCGAGGTGGCCGTGCGCACCACCGTCGTGGAGGCGGCGACGCGCGAGCGCCTGGAGTCGGCCCTCGGGGCGCACGGCGATCTGCCCACGGTCGTGCTGCTGATCGCGCACGGCGCGTACGACGAGGAGCTCGGCAAGGGCGTCGTCTGCCTGGAGACCCGCTCCGGCGGCGTGGACGAGGTGCCCGCCGACCTGCTCAGCGCCATCCTGCTCAAGGCGCCCCGGCTGCGCCTCGCGGTGCTCAACCTCTGCTCGGGCGCGGACAGTTCGGGCCCCGACGGGGTGCACGCCGAGCCGTTCTCAGGGCTCGCGCAGGCGCTGATCGGCGGGGGCCTGCCCGCCGTGGTCGCGATGCGCGGGCGGGTCAGCGACGTGTCGGCGGGCCGCTTCAGCCCCGAGCTCCTGAAGGGGCTCGCGGCGAACCGCACCCTCGACGAGTCGGTGTCCGCCGCGCGCCGCCGCATGTCGCACCTGCCCCGGCACACGGCCGTGGAGTGGGCGACGCCCGCGCTGTTCCTGCACGAGGGCTACCGGCACGGATGGCTGTTCAAGGCACGGGAGGTACGCGACGACGGCGGGGCCGTGGCCGACCCGCTGCGCGAGGGCGCCGACGCCCTCGAGGCCTTCCAGAACCCCTTCGGGCACGTGGACGCGACCACCCTGATCGGCGCCGCCCGCTTCGCCCGCGACCAGGGCCGGTGGGCGCAGGTCCAGCGCATCCTGGGGACGCCGACGCGGCAGTACGAGGACGAGCAGCGCCGCCTGCGCACCGAGGCCGCGTACGAACTGGCCTGGCCCGAGCTGGAGAAGCTGTGCGCGCTGCTCGCCACGGACCACGACGGCGCCGCCGCGGCCGCGCGGCTCGCCGTGGTCCACGAGGCGCTGCCGCACCCGCTGCCAGGACCGCTCGTGGCCCGCGCGGAGCGGCTGCGGATCGCCGCCGGGCTCCTGGAGCGGGCGCGGGCGGCGGAGGCCGCCGCCGACTGGGAGGGCGCGATCGCCCTGTACGAGGAGGTGGCCGCCGCCGACCTCGGGTTCCCCGAGGCGCCCGCCCGGCTCGCCGCGGCCCGCGCGGCCCTGCGCGCCGCCACCGCCCTCGCCGCCGCCGAACGGGCCCACCGGGACGCCGACTGGGACACCGCGGCGCGCGCCTACGCCGACGTCCTCGCCCTGCGCCCGGACACCCCGGGGGCCGCGGTCCGCGCGGCGTACGCGCGGGGCCGCGCGGCGGAGTCGGCCGGGGACTGGCCCGGGGCGATCGAGGCGTACGGGGCGTGCGGGGAGCGCGCGCGGGGCGGCGTTCCCGCGGGCCCGCCCGGCGCGGGTCCCGAAGTCGGCGACGCCGCCCCGCGCCTGTCGTACGCGCGCGGGCGCGCGGCCGCCGACGCCGGGGACTGGGCGGCCGCCGCCACGGCCTTCGCCGCGTGCCGGATACCCGACGGCGAACCGCCCGGCGGCGAAGCGCCCGGCGCCCACCTCGACGCCGACGGCCGCCACGCCTACGCCCGGGCGCGGCTCTGCCGCGAGGGGGCCGACTGGGACGGGGCGCTCGCCTGGCTCGGCGGCCTGTCGAACGGCTTCGGCGACGTGGCCGACCAGGCCCTGTACGCGCGGGGGCGGGCCGCCGACGCCCGGGGCGCGTGGGCGGACGTCATCGACGGCTTCGGGCGGCTGCCGGACGCGTACGCGGACGGCGACGTGGGCGTGCGCCGCCGCTACGCCCCGCGCCCGCCTCGCCGCCGACGTGCACCGCGACTGGGCCGCGGCCTGCGCGCTGCTCGCGGGCGTGCCGGACACCGCACGCGACGCCACGGTCGGCCCGCTGCGCCGCAAGGCGGAGGGCCGCGGGGCCGAGGAGCGGGACGGCTGGACCCAGGCCTGCGCCATCCACGCGCGGGCGTTCCAGGACGGCGCGGTGCCCCCCGGCACCGCGCCGCGCCTGGCCCCCGGCACCGCCGAGCCCCTGCACCTGTACCTCTACGCCCTCGCCCGCACCCACGAGGCCGCCGTCCGCTGGCCCGACGCGCTGCGCGTGTACCGCGTCCTGCCCGACGCCTGGGCGGACGTGCCGTCGCGGCGGCGGTACGCGAGCGCCCGCGCCGCCGAAGAGGACGCCGCGCACGCCGGGACCGCCGCGGGATGGCACGCGGTCGCCGAGGCGTACGAGGCCTACGAGCGGGACGGGGCCGGGGGCGCCCCCGCGGACTGCGCCGCGCGCGGCCGGTACGCGCGGCTGCGGGCCGCCGACGCCGACGGCGAGTGGGCCGCGGTCGTGGCGGGCGCCGAGGCGCTGGGCACCCAGCGGGACGCCCCCGCCCTCGCCGCGTACGCGCGCGGGCGCATCGCCGACGCCCACCAGGAGTGGGCGAAGGCGGCCGACGCCTTCCGCGGCTGCCCGGGCCACCGGGACGCCGCCGCCCATCTCGCCTACGCCGAGGGCCGGTTGCTGGAGGCGGACGGGCGGTGGAGCGACGCCGTGGCCGCCTATGAGCGGGCGGCGGGCGGCCTGGACCGGGCCGAGGTGCGCCGCCGCAGGCTGCGGCGGCTGCTCGACCTGCTGCCGTGGGCCGACGGACTGACCCATGCGCCGCTGGCCGCCGACCCGTTCGCGCTGCGCGACGCGACGTTCCCGTATCTGGCGCTGCGCGAGGCGGGGGTGCACCCCGGCGTGTCCATGGCCGCCGTCAGCGACGCCCCGTACACGCTCCTGGAGCGCGGCGGCATGTCCTGGCACGAGCGGGTCGCCCTGGACCGGCTGCGGCTGCCGGGCGGGCGGCTCCAGTTGGACGCGCTGCTGTACCGCTGGCGCGCGCCCGAGGCCGTGCGCGGCGCGCTCGCCTCCCTTTCGCCGGACGACGAGCACGCGGGCCCCGGCCTCGGCGGCCTCGGCCGCCTCGTCGACGTGTTGTGCGAGCGGTTCCCCGCGGACGCCCCGCTGCTGCTGCTCCTCGCGCGCGGCCGGGACGCGGCCGCCGCCGAGTGGGAGCGGCGCCTGGCCGCCGCGCCCGGCGACATGGCCGTGGCGCACGGGCTCGCCGTGGCCCGCCTGTGGCAGGCGCAGGAGCTGGAGCAGAGCGGCGCGTGGGAGCACGCCGTACGGACGTGGAAGTCGGCGCTCGCGTACTGGGCGACGCTGCTCAGCGACGACGCGTACTGGGACGAGTGGCGGGCCGAGCGGGCCGCCTGCTACGAACGGGAGCTGACGGCGCAGGACATGACGCGGCTGCGCTGGGAGCTCAGCCGCCATCTGTCCGCGCTGCTGTCCACCTACGAGCAGCGCCACACCGAGGAGGGGCGGCCGGGGCAGGCGGAGGAGTACGAGGAGCTCGCGGCCTTCCTGGAGGCGGAGTTGGGCGGCGCGCGGGTCCTCAAAGACGTCGGGGGGCTGCCGGGGGTGCCGGGCGCGGGCGGCGCGCTCGCCTGCGGGCCCCACTACGTGCGCCTGCTCGACCTGCAGCTGCCGCTCGCGGCGCTCGCCGCGGACCTGGACGCCGCCGCCAAGGACGGCAAGGACCCGGGCGAGTACGCGGCGCGGGAGCTGCGCTGGGCGTTCTCGGGCCTCGCGCGGGCGCTCGCGCTGTGCGCCGTCCGCAAGTTCCCCGGCGCCCTGCGCGCCCTGCCCGCCTTCCCCACCCTGACCACGCTCCCCGACGACTGCGCGGGCCCCGCCGCCGCCCCGGGCCAGGGCCCCCACGTCGAAGGGTGCCCGCACTGCCAGGACTTCCTGCGCCGCGACCCGGCGTACCTGCGCCTCGCGCACCGCCGCGCGCGGCTGCTCCAGGACGGCGTGGAACTCGCCGTGCGCGTCCGCCTCGAACTGTCCCGGACGGCCCTCAGCGAGGGCGAGGACGGGCTGAGCCGGGCGCTCGAACAGTGGGATCGGCTGGTGGGGGCGGCCCGCAGGGCGGGGATGTCGGCCCGCGCGAAGAAGGCCGTCGTACGCACGGTGCTCGGCCGGGTGGAGGCGCTCGTCAACGAGCCGCGGGCGCGCCGCGGCGGCGTGCTCGACGAGGCGATCGCGCTCATCGAGGCCGTGCCGCCGCTGCTGCACCCGCTGGACCGCGAGGACCGCGACCAGCTCGACGGCAGGCTCTCCTCGCTGTACTCGATGCGGGGCGTGTGGCGCGGCTACACCCGCACCAAGCACGGCATGCGCTCCGACGTGTACGGCGCCGAGGCCGACCTGCGCCGCGCCCTCGCCCTCAACCCGGCCTCCAACCACGCCCGCGACAACCTGGCCCGCGCGCTCGTCTTCACCCTGGACGAGCGCGGCGACGCGCTCCCGCCCCGGCTGCGCCTCCTGCACGAGGCGCTCGGGCTGCTCGACGTCGGCCTCGGCCAGGCCCTCACGCACAACTACCGCGAGACCCTCGGCGAGAGCCTGGAGGAGCTCGACCGGCTGCTCGCCACCGACCTGGGCGTCGCGGGCATGGGCGAGCTGATCCGCAGCGACGGCGCGGAGCCGCCGCCCGACGAGGACGACCTGCCCGCCTGGGCCGCCGAGCTGACGGACCGCGCGGAGGCCGAGCTCGCCCGCGACGACGTCCGCAAGGCCCTGCACCACCTGATCCGCGCGACCCGCGCGGACCCCATGAACCCGCGGGTGCGGCGGGCGCTCCTCGACGCCCTGTGGCTCTGGCTCACGCTGCTGGCGCCGCCGCCCCCGCCCGACGACCCCGACGAGGAAGGCGATGCCCCGTGATCCGGGACCCCGACGGGCCTGCCGAGCCCCTACGACGCCCTCGCACGGGCCGGCGTCACCCCGTGGACCACCCAGGCCGAGCTGCGGGACGTGCCGTTCGAGCTGCTCGCCCAGCGGCTGATGACACCGCTCGCGCAGACCGCGTGGGACGAGCTGCGCACGGTGCCGGGGCGGCTGCTCGTCGACCTGTTCCTGTACGACGTGGACGTCGCCGCCGAACTCCCGGGCGCCGCCGGGGAGATCGACGCGCTCCTCGCGGCGGCGAGCGGCCCGGACGCCGGGGAGCCGCTGTCCGGCGAGGACCTCGCCCGGCTGCTGCGCGAGCTGATCCGGTTCGACGCGTGACGCCCGCCGATCGACGCCGCACCCCAAGGAGGCCGCTGTGACCGAGCAGGATTCCCCTTCGGAGGCGGCGCGCGTCGCGTACGAGGGGGCGCGGGCGCTCGCGGCCCGTGACGCCGCGCACCGCGCGCACACCGAGGGGCTGCTCCTGGCGTGCGCCGACGCCCTCGACGCGTGCGACCGGCTGCTCGCGGGCGGCCCGGGCGCGGACCCGGCGGCGTACCACCGCAGTGTGCGGCTCATCGCGCGCCAGCTGGAGTCGGCCGCGACGGGCGCGGGCCTGGAGCCGCTCGGCGCGGTCGGCGAGCGCGCCGAACCGGCCACGCACCACGTCGTGGCCGTGCGCCCGGCGCCCCCGGGAACCGCCGACGACGAGGTCCTTGAGGTCGCGCGGCGCGGGTATCGATACCGGGGGCGGGTGCTGCGCGCCGCCCGGGTCGTGGTCGCCGCGGGCGACGCCGCCAAGGAAGCGCCCCCGGGCGGGACAGGCCAGGCAGCACAGGAAGGGACAGCACAGGGATGAAGGCCATCGGGATCGACCTCGGCACCACGAACAGCGCCGTCGCCGCCCATGATCCGCACCGCGACGACATCGCGGTCCTCACCAACAGCAAGGGCGACCGGCTCACGCCGTCGGTGGTCGGCCTCGCGCGCCGCGACGGCAAGGACCAGACCCTCGTCGGCGAGGACGCCCTGCGCTGGGCGGTGCGGCAGCCGAAGGAGACCATCGTGTCCGTGAAGCGGCTGATGGGCCGCGACTTCGCGGACCACCCGGTGGCGCAGGCCCGCGAGCGCCTCTCGTACGAGATCGTGCCCGGGCCCGACGACGACCCGCGCGCCCATGTGATGCTCGGCGGCCGCACCCGCGCCCCCGCCGAGATCTCCAGCGTGATCCTGGACAAGCTGGTGCGGGACGCGGCGCGCACCCTCGGCGAGCAGGTGACGCACGCGGTGATCACCGTGCCCGCGTACTTCCGCGACGCGCAGCGCGCGGCGACCCGGGAGGCGGCGCAGCGCGCGGGCCTGGTGGTGAAGAAGATCGTGGACGAGCCGACCGCGGCGGCGGTCGCGTTCGGCCTGCACAAGCCGGGCGGGGCGCGCAGCCGGGTCCTTGTCTACGACCTGGGCGGCGGCACGTTCGACATCTCCGTCCTGAACACCGTCAAGGACCGCGAGGGCAACAGCCAGTTCCAGGTGCTCCGCTCCGCCGGGGACATCTGGCTCGGCGGCGACGACTTCGACCTGACGATCGTGGAGCGGATCATCGCCTGGATGCGGGACGAGCGGGGCGTCGACCCGTCCGGCGACAAGGAGTTCCTGTTCCAGGCGAAGAAGGCCGCCGAGGCCGCCAAGCGGGAGCTGAACGAGCTGTCGGAGACGTACATCGTGATCCCGGCGGCCTACCACGGCCCCGAGGGCATCGTCGATGTCGAGATGGCCCTCACCCGCGATGAGTTCCAGGAGATGATCGCGCCCCTGGTGACCCGCACCATGGACCTCGTCAAGAGCACCCTCAGCGGCTATGAGCTGACGCCCGCCGACATCTCGGACGTGCTGCTCGTCGGCGGCGGCACGCTGACCCGGCCGGTGTACGAGGCGGTGGAGGCGTACTTCGGCGGCGACAAGGTGCGCCGCAACATCAACCCGATGGAGTGCGTGGCCTACGGCGCGGGCGTCCCTCGCCGAGACCCTGAACGGCGTGGAGTGCCCGGCCGCGCAGTGCCAGAAGGTCAACGAGGACGCCGCCGAGGTGTGCGCGGACTGCGGCCAGAGCCTGGTCAACGCCCGCCCGGTCGGCTCCACGGGCCTGTTCGAGTCGACGCCGATGGCGATGGGCATCGCCGCGGTGAAGGGCGCGCGGCGGGACGTGTTCGTGCCGATCATCCCGGCGGGCTCGCCGTTCCCGCTGCCCGAGCCGCGCCAGCGCACGTTCCACGCGACGGACAGCCGGCTGATCCGGGTGCCGGTGTACGAGGGCGACAGCCATGTGGCGAGCGAGAACCACGAGCAGGGCGTGGTCGAGTTCGAGCTGCCGCAGGAGATCGAGATCAACCGCCACGTCGACGTGTCGTTCAACTACTCGGCGGACCGGATCATCACCGTCCGGATCAGTGTGCGCGGCACCGACATGGCCCTGGAGGCGACCCCGCGGCGCGACAAGCCGCGCACGCCGCCGCCCGAGACCGAGCGGGAGGTCGACAGCGCGGTCCTCCGCGAGGAGCTGGGGCTCGCCGAGCGGGAGGCCAGACACTTCCTGAAGCGGTACGGCCCCTACGTCGAGCACACTCAGGAGATGAAGGTGCGCCGCGACATCACGCAGGCGCAGCGGGCGGTGGAGATGGGCGACAGCGGCGAGTACAAGCGCCTCACCGAGCTGCTCCTGGACGACATGTACCACCAGTGCGGGCTCGCCAGTCAGTTCCGGCAGGCCGAACTGGCCTCGGAGGGCGCGCCGTTGGAGACGGTGAAGGCGATCAGCGAGGCCGTGGAGCAGGTGAAGGCCGCCCACCGGCAGGGCAACAGCATCCAGACGGCGGAGCAGGCCAAGAACCTGCGCGGCATGATCGCGGTGGCGTACTCGGAGCGCGCGGTGCCGTCGCTGCCGAACAAGCGGGACTACGACGGCTTCCTCCAAGTCCCGGACGACCTGGCGGGCGGATGACGACAGCGGGGGGTGGGGCGGTGACGGCCGGGGGCGCCGAGGGCCCGGTCAGCCTCGGTGTGGACTTCGGCGCGACGGGGGTGCGGGCGCTGTTCGCGGTGCCCGGGCGGCCCGCGCGCCGCCTGGAGCTGCCCGGCGGCGACTGGCCGTGGCTGGTGTGCGCGCCCGCGGCCGCCGGGGTCCTTCCGGTGGTGTTCCCGAGCCTGAAGTCCCTCCTGGGCAGCGGCCGTCCGGTGCCGTGGCGGGGGGCCGCGGCGGGCGGGGAGCCTTTGAGGCCCAGAGAACGCACAGAAAGCACGGACGGCGCGGCGGACCCGGCGGAGGACGCGGAGGCGGTGGTGGCGCGCGTCCTGCGGGCGCTGCGCGAGCGCGTCGAGGCCCGGGCGGGCGCCGTCGCGCAGACGGTGATCAGCGTGCCCGCGGCCTTCCAGTCGGCGCAGCGGCAGGCGCTGCGCGACGCGGCCGGGGCGGCCGGGCTCGTGCCGGTGCGGCTCATCAGCGACTCCCTCGCCGCGGTCATGGGGCACACCACGGACCGCGACAGCGGCACGTTCCTGGTGTACGGCATGGGGTACGAGGGCTTCGAGATCGGCCTGGTGCGCGGCGTGCGCGGCCACTACCGCGCGCTCGGCTACGACGGCGCGGCCAGCTCCGGGGGCCGCGTCTTCGACGAGGCGGCGCTGGCGTCGGCGGTGCGGCTGCTGCGGACGCACCGGGGGCCCGCGTCCGTGACGGGCGGAGGGCCGCGGGTGTGGCTCGGCCACCGGGAGCGGGCGCAGGCGGCGCGCGAGGAGCTGGGCACAGCCACCGGATCGGCGTCCGACTCCGCCGCGTTCACCCTGGACCTCGGCAACGGCCCGCCGCTGCGGATGCGGATCACCCGGCCGCACCTGGACGCCTTCCTCGAACCGCATGTGCGCCGCACCGTGCGGCGCGCCCACGCCCTCCTCAACGAGTCGGCGCTCGGCCGCCCGGACGTGGACACGCTGCTGCTCGTGGGCGGCGGCACCCGTCTGGAGCAGGTGCGGGCGGGCGTCGCGGAGCTGGGGCGGAGCATGGCGCGCGGCTCCGCCGACCTGCTCGCGCTCGGCGCCCTGAAGCACGCGGTGCGGCTCGCGGGCGGCGCGTCCGCGTCCGGCTCGGCGTCCCTGGAGGAGGGGCCCCTGGAGCTGGCGGACCCGGGCCGGGACACCCTCGCCGACGCCCCCTCGCTCACCGCGACGCTGCTCGCGGCGGACGACGCACCGGGGCCCGCCCGCCGCGACCTCGCCCAGGCCAGGGAGCTGGCCGGGCAGGGGCGGCGGCGGGAGGCGGTGGCGCTGCTGCGGGACATCGTGGCCGAGGCGCGGGAGCTGCTCGAGGGGCTTACGGGGGCGGCGGCGGACGAGCGCGGGGGCGAGCGGAAGGACGAACCCGGGGGCGGTGGGGAACCGAAGGGCCCGGAGCCGGGAGGGGGCCCCGCCGTGGGCGCGGGGCCCGAAGCGTCCGGGCGGGGCGCCGGGTCCCCGGAGGTCCCCGAGCCCCGCCCGCCCGCGCCCGCCGTCCTCACCGACGACTCGCCGCACACCCTGAGCCGCGCCGCCCTGCGGCAACTCGCCCGCGCCCGCGTCCTGCTGGACCTCGGCCACCACGAGCACGCCGTGCAGGCCTCCCACCTGGCCTGGCAGGAGGCCACCGCGCATCCGGCGCGGGCCGACGTGCTCGACGAGATGATCGAGGTGCACTGCGCGGCCGCGATGGCCGACATGTCCCCCGACCGCTTCCCCGAGGCGGAGCGGTGGCTGCGCTGCGCGTACGGCCACGACCCGACGAGCGAGCGGGTGCGGGGGCTGCTCGCGCACCGCACGTTCCGGCACGCGCAGGAGCTGCATCGGCACGGAGCGCGGGATGAGGCGATTGAGGCCCTTGGCAAGTGCCTCACGTGGGACCCTGAACACCCCGAGGCCGAGGTGCTGTTGGCCCGGCTGAGCCGTGCCGGCAGGAACCGGCGCGGCAGGGGTGACGTCCTCGACTGACGAGGGCCTCGTGGGCGAGGCGCTCATCGATCCCGGACCGATCCCGGACCGATCCCGGACCGATCCCGGACCAGTCCCGGGCCAGTCCCGGACCGGTCCCGGAGGACGTCCTGGAGCATGTCCGGGACAGGTCCCGACACACGTCCCGACGCACGTCCCCAAGAACAGGGAGTACGCGCTTGACGCCCGCACAGCTGCTGAACAAACAGGAGCTCATCCAGCGACTGCAGGACCTGACGGGAAAGCCGGAGCTCAGCCCGCGTGCCGCCGAACTCGACGCACTGGCCCACGACTTGACGCACGACAAGCGTCTGGACCGCTGGGCGGAACTGGACCTGGTCCACGCCTACGTCCGCCCGGAGAGCGTCACCACCCGCGGCGGCAGGCGGTCGGCGCGGCGCGGCACGCTCCTGGAGGCCGCGCTCGGCACGCTGGTGTTCGTGCCGCTCCTGGTGACGTGGTTCGGTCTGCGCGAGGCCGTGCACGCGTACGGGAAGCTGCGAGCGAGGTCGACCGCAAGGAGGCCACGCGGCCGTTCCTGCAGCTCTGGCAGTCCGGCTTCGGCGGCCACCTCTCGCCGCTCGGCCGGTTCGAGAACGTGGCGCTGATGGCGGTCGTCCTGATCGCCCTGCTCGTCCTGCTGTCCGTGGTGCACGCGCGCGTACGGGCGCGTGCCGAGCGGGAGGAGGACGAGCGGGACGCCGAGCGCGAGCGGCTCCTGGCCGAGCTCGCCTCCCTCCTGACGCGTCTTCAGATGCTGCTCGTCCCGCACCGCAGCGCCTCGCCGAAGCAGTTCACGTCCGAACTCACCAAGGCCGCGGGCGAGATGCGGTCCCTCGCCGCCGAGGCGGACAAGAACCACAAGGCGCTCGTCCAGGCCACCGGCGCCATGACGGGCGCGACGACCTCGCTGCGGGACGCGGCGGGCAAGCTCACCGCCGAGGTGCCGAAGCTGGGGGCGGCGGCGGACCGCATCGAGACGGCCCTGCGGGAAGGCCAGCGCGCCGCCACGCAGGCGGGCACCGCGAGCACCCACGCGGCACGGCTGATCGCCGACCAGGTGAAGACGTCGGGCGCGACGGTGGACACCTCGCTGCGCGCCCTGGTCGCCGCCCAGACGGAGCTCGTCGCCAAGACGGAGGCGGTGGCCCGGACCACCGACCAGGCCTGCAAGGCCCTGGTGTCCAGCACGAGCCGTACCAACGACGCCGTGGAGGGCATGCGCGAGGCCACCGAGCGCTGGGACGCGGCGGCCGCCCACTGGCAGGACGCGGCGGCCCGCGTGGAGACCGGCGTGCGGTCCTTCGCGGGGGCGCCGTCGCGCAACGGGGCGGAGTCCCCCCGGTCGGGGGGCGGCCTGTACGGCTCCGGATACGGCTACGCGGCACCGGGCGGCCCCGGATACGGCGCGACGGTGCCCATGACGCCCCGGCCGGAGGGGAACGGCACCCCCGTCCCCGCCGCGCACCCCCCGGCGAACGGCGGCCAGGACCTCACGCCACCGCCCACCCGCCCGGGCCCCACCCCCGCCCCTGAAGCCCCCAAGGCGGACACCCCAGGGGCACCCCCGGAGCCGGACGTCCAGGACGACCCGTCCCTCAGCGGCGGCACGCCCCGCGACGCCACCGGTTCCGACTCGTACGCCGATGCCCCGCACTCCGACTCCGACCTGTACTCCGCCCGCACCCGCGCCCTGCGCCCGCCGCTGAGGCGGCCGCCGTCGTCGCCCGGCGGTGACACGTGACCCGGCGCGGACGGCGCGGGGGCCGGATCGCCGGGGTCGTCCTCGCGGGCTGGCTCTTCGCCGACCTGCTGCTCGTCCTCGCCCTGGTGTCGATGGCCGACCGGCCCGACCCGCTGGCCGACCGCCCGAAGGAGTCCGGCGGCGCGACCTCGTCCAAGAAGCCCCCGAAGGAGCCCTCGGGGCCGCCCTCGGTGGAGCGCAAGCCGCGGGAGTTCGACGTCAAGGGCACCGACAAGAAGTCACTGGCCGGGCAGATCTAACCGGGCCACCCGCGAGTGGCAGGGGCGCAGGGCCGCGCTGGTGCTCACCTTCGGCGGGGGCGGCGACGGCCAGTCGTACGCGCGCCGCGTCAACTCCGCGCTCGTCGCGGGCCGTCCGGGCATGTTCACGAAGGCCACGGCGGCCAACGACTTCCACGACCTGAACAGCACGCCGGAGACGGCCGTGGTCCGCGTGTACTTCTTCACGCAGCCCACGTCCACCGCACCCACGTCCACGGCGACCGGAGGCTGACCGGTGACGACGTCGTGGCGGCCCGGCGTACGGGCCACGGGCACCAGCGCGCTGCCCCCGCTGCCCGTCCTGCCCGAGTTCCCCGGCATGCGCGGCTACGGCGAACTCCGCGCCGCCATCGCCGGCCTGGGTTTCCGGCACGCGGCCGACCTGCTGCGCGAACCGGCGCGGCGGCGCGCGGCGGCCGGTGTCTTCGGCACGCTGCCCCAGGCCGAGACCGACGACGGCTTCCGCGTCCTCGACGGCCTGTGGTTCCCCGGCCGCGGCGGGCTGTGGACCCGCGTGGACGTGCCCTACGTGCGGGGCGCCCACGACGCCTGGCGAGCGTCGGCGGACCCGCGCGCGCTGACGGCGGCGGCCGTCGTGGACACCCTGGAGACCCTCGCCCGCGACCACCCGATGGGCCTGCGCCACATCGTCCTGTGGGAGGTGTGCTGTCTGCTCAAGGACCGGGAGGGCGCCCGGGCGACCACGGCCGACGACGTCACCGCGCTCGGAGTGCACAGCAGCGAGGCCCGGCTGCTCGCCGCCGCCGTCGACGCCCGCTTCCCCGCCGCCGGGGCCCGGCGGCGCGCCGCCGAGACCGTCAACGACCTCTGGCCCGGCCCCCGGCTGCGGGCGGCCGAGAGCGCGGCCGCGCCGCTGCCGAAGGCCCCGGAGGACCACGTCCTGGCCCGGCTGCTCGGCACGCTGCGGGACCGCTCGGCCGCCGTGGCCCAACTCGCCGAGCGGGCGGGCGCCCTGGTAGGAGCGCGGCGCGTGGCGGGCCGCGGCCACCGCCTGGCTCACCGCGCTGCGGCAGGCCACCGACGCGCCCGAGCTCCGCGCGGGCCTGCTGCGCGCCGCCGCGGCCCTGGCCGACGCGCCGGACACGCCCGGCGACGCGGCGGTGACGGTGGTCATCGACGACGGCCGCGTCCGGCTGTCCTGGCGGCCGCCGCGCTCGGCGGCCCCGGTGACGTACGGCGTCCTGCGCTTCCCCGACGGCGCGCCGGAGCAGGCCATCAAACTCGCCGGGCCCGGCGGCGCGGTGGCGGCCGTGGACAACGGGGTCCCGCTGGGCGTCGCCCTGCGCTACGCCGTCGTGCCGCTGCGCGGCTCCCGCGTCGCCGGAGTGCCGCGCGTCACCGCGCCGACGCTGATCGCGCCGGACCCGGCGGAGCTTTCGGTGGTGCCCGTGCCCGACGGCGTCCGGCTGCGCTGGCATCCGCACCCGGCGGCCACCGCCGTGCGGGTGCTGCGTTCGCGGGTGGACGGCGCGGGCAGCCCGCCGGTGCCCGTCCCCTGCGAGCGCGACCGCCTCCTGGACGTGCCGCTGCCGCTCGGGACGTACGCGTACGAGGTCAGCTGCGGCTATCCGGGCGGCGGCCCGGGCGGCGGGCTCTCCTGGTCGCCGGGGGTGCGCGTCACGGCCCGCGCCGAGGAGTGGCCCTCGCGGGTCACGGAGGTCACCGCGCACCGCGACGGGCACCGGGTGCGGCTCGCCTGGCGGGCCCCGGAGCGCGGCGAGAGCACGCTGGTGCCGTGGCCCGCGGGGCCCGTCGCGCCTGGCACCGACGTCTCGCGGCGGGTCGGGGAGCTCACCGGGACGCGCGCCGCGTCCGGCGGTGACCTGCTGCGCATGGACGTGTCACCGCCGCCCCGGCAGCGGCTGCGGATGACGGCGGTGAGCGCGCTCGGCGACCTCGCGGTGGCCGGGCCGAGCGTCGTCGTCGAACACCCGGAGCCCCTCACGGACGTGCGGGTGCGCAGGCTCGACGCCGGGCGGGCCAGGGTGCGCTTCACCTGGCCGGAGCCCGCGGTGCTCACGCTGATCGCCTGGGACGACGGGGTGCGCCGCGAGGAGCTGCGGGTGCCCCGCAGCGCGCACCGGGCCGCCGGGGGCGCGGTCACCGTCGCCGTGCCGGACACGGCGTGCACCGTCACCCTCGTGCCGCTGCCCCGCCCGGACGCGGTGGCGCTCCCGGCCGCGCCCGTGCACGTCGCGCTGCCCGCGGCCCCGGCGCCCCCGCCGCTGCCGGTCCGGTGGTCGTGGTGGCGCCGCTGGCTGCGCCGCCCGGGCGCCCGCACCCAGGCGGCCGGGCAGCCCTAGGGCCCTGGGACCCTAGTCCTTGACCTCCGCCTCGGCTCCCCCGCCGAACTCCAGGAGCAGCCCCGTCTGGAGGGCGACGGTGCGGCCCGGGTCGACCTCCAGGACTGAGCCGTCCTGCTTGCGGGCGGTCCACACGCTGCTGGTGCGGTTGGTGAAGGCCGAACCGGCCGCGCTGCTTGGGGTGTTCGGTGACCTCGCCGACCACGGCCCGGAAGTCGTGCCGGTCCGGGTCGCCGTCCAGGTGGTGGGCGTACAGGCGCGCGTTCGGGTCGAGGCGGATGCCGCGCCGGGTGCGCAGCGTGGTGCCGGTGGCGGTGACCAGCTCCAGGCGCGGCGGCAGTTGGAGCGGGGTGCCGCACTTCCAGCAGTCGGGCGGCGCGCCGTCGGGCTGCGTCAGGTTCTGCTTGCCGCACCGCCCGCACTGGGTGATGGCGTCGAGGACCTGGCTGAGGGCGTCCCGCCACTGCGTCTCGCGCACGCGCCGCGAGGGCGTGCGCAGCCCGTCGGTGAAGGTCTGCACGAACAGGTCGCGCAGGATCGGCGGGAGCGCGGCCCAGGTGGCGGTGACGGTGGGCTGCTCCCCGGCCAGCGGGCGGTTGCGGGTGTCCTTGGGGTCGTACACGAACACGGGGTCCGTGCCGTACAGCTTGCGCTTGGCGGACTCGCCCATGCAGTGGATGCTCATGGCGAGCGCGCCGTTGAAGGGGTGGTCGTTCATCAGGAGCAGGAACAGGAGCACGGCCAGCGAGTGCAGGTCGGTCTGGGTGCCGGGCTGTGCGCCGCGGTCGCCGCGCACCAGCTCGGGCGCCATGAAGTCCATGGTGCCCGCGACCCCGGCGAGCGCGCCCTCCACGACGGCGTTGTCGTTGTCGCACACCAGGACGTCGCCGGTGCGCGGGTCGAAGAAGATGTTGCCCCAGTTGATGTCGCGGTAGGCGATGCCCTTGGAGTGCAGCGCGCGGTAGGCCTCCACGGTGTGCAGGGCGACCGTCACGAGGGTGCGCATCGTGGCGTCCTTGACGGACGGGTCGCGCCGGAACAGCGCGGGCAGGTCCTGGAAGCGCGCGGGCCGCACGTCCATCAGATAGCCGAAGCCCGGCTCCTTGCCCTCGGGGTCCATGACGATGGAGCGCGGCCACAGGAAGCGGTCGTCGTTCCAGCCCTTCTCGATGAGCCCTTCGAGGATGTGCCGCTGCCGGGCGTCGGCCAGCTGCGGGTAGTACCACTTCACGGCCTGGTCGCCGTTGGCCGTCGTGACGCGGTACACCTCGCCCTGGCCGCCTGAGCCGAACAGCTCGGCGACCGTGAGCCGTTCGCCGGTCTCGGACACCAGTTTCTTCCCGCTGGCGAGCATGCCGTTGCTCATGCCGGGCTCCCCGTTCCCTCGCTCATGCCGTTGCCGTTCCCTCACTCGTGCGTGCCGCTTCAGGTGTGTCGTGCGGGGCGCCGAACGCCCCGACGAGGGTCGTGTCGTCCCCCGAGTACGTCGCCGCCCGCCCCAGCCAGTCCGCCAGCTGTCCTTGTACCGCGGCCACGCCGTGTTCGGCGGCCCGTTCGCGCACGCCGGTGGCGAAGTCCAGGAAGCCCTGGTGGTCGGCGAAGCTCTTCGACAGGCCGTCGGTGGACAGCAGGACCGTGGGCGGCGGGCCGCCGGTGATGGGCTGCCAGTACGTGCGGGTCTCCGGATGGGCTGCCAGTACGTGCGGGTCTTGCGCCAGGGCTCCGGCTCGCACAGCGAGTCGGTCTCGTCGCCCAGGTCCGGGCCGCTGGACAGCGGGGTGTGCGGGACGCCGCCGTCGTCCACGAGGACGATGTCGCCGTCGCCCAGCTGCCAGCAGAGCAGCGTGTGTTCGGTCAGGACCGCGCCGAGCAGCGTGCTGCCGTAGGCGGCGAGGTCCGGGGTGCCCCGGCCGCGGGCCTCCTTGCGGGCCGCCGCGCGCTGGGCGGGGGACGCGCCGCGGGCGGGCGCGTTGCTGTCGTGCAGCAGCGCGCGCCGGTGCCAGCGGTGGCCGACGGCCTGCGGAAGGAGCCGGGCCTCGGCCCGCAGGCCCGGCCAGCCCGCCGCGTGCGCGCCGACGCGCACCGCCTCGTGCGCGAAGGCCTCCGCGCACGCGGTGAACTCCTCGACGGCCCAGCGGGCGCCCAGATCGCTGCGGAAGTGCGCGGCGGAGCCGTGGCCGTCGGCGACCGTGAGGACGACGGCACACCCGTCCGCGGTGACCTTGGCGGCCCAGCTGTCCTGGCTGTACTTCTTGCCGACGCCCTTGACGGCGCCGGTCAACAGCGTCCAGCGGGCACCGGGCCCGTGGCCGCCGTCCGCGTCCGGCGCGGCGCTCACCAGATGTCGGCCCCGCCGTCGTCCTTGGTCAGCGGCGGGCCAAGGGGCGTCGCGGGCTTGGCGTCCTCGACCTTGGGCGTCGACGCGTCCTTGACGACCGCCGTGGACATCCAGCGGATGGCGGCGGCGAGCTGGCGCGGGTTCTTCGCCTGGAGCGGCTCCAGTTCGGGGTTGGCGAGGAACTCCTTGAGCATGCTCTTGTCCGCGTCGTCGCCGATGGCGACGGCGACGCGCACGGCCCGCTTGCCCCAGGGGGTGCTGTCGATGGCGCGCAGGCCCGCGCGCCAGTCGTCGGTGGGCTGCCCGTCGGAGGCGAGCGCGAGCACCGGCGGCAGCGCCCGCTGCGGCATCGGCGGCGTCTGCAGCGCCCCCGCGGCGAGCTTGAAGGCCGCGCCCATGTCGGTGCCGCCGTAGGTGTGGACGTCCTCCCAGGAGAAGCTGTCCACCGGGGTGGGGTCGCTGACGTGCCAGCTGGCGCCGCTGGCGAAGGAGATGGCGCGCACGAGCAGCGAGGCCGCCGGGTTGGCGTTGGCGGCCTGCTGCATCTCCGGGATGGCCTCGCGGATGGCGAAGTTCAGCTGTCCGATCTTGCCGTTGACGCTCATCGAACCCGAGCAGTCGAGCATCCAGATGAAGTGCACGGGGCGGCTCGCCATGGAGCCGCCCGGGAAGTTGTCGGCCGTCTCGCTGGTCGTTGTGCTGTGCTGGGGTCGGCTCACGCTGGTCCTCTCCAGGTGGATCAGTCGGTACGTAGGGACGCGCCCGCGCGGGCGTACGGTTTCACCGGTGGGGGCGGGCCGCCGGGCTAGTGGGCGCGGAGGCTGTTGCGCCAGGCGTTCCACTCCTGGACGCGGCTCACGCCGCTCTGACCCTTCATCATGAGGTCGGCCACGTCTGAGAGTTGGGGGTCGCTGAGCCCGGCGGCGACGGGCGCGAGTATCCCGGCGAGCAGCTCGGCGGCGACGTCGCGCCACGCCTGGCTGATGCCGGGGCGCCTGCTGGGGCGCCACAGGCTGTAGCAGGCGGCGATCTCGTCGGGCCGCAGGGTCAGTTCCTGGGTGAGCTGTTCGCGTCTGCCCTCGTCGAGCATGAACGCGCGGTACGGGGTGAGGAGTTCGGGTCCGGCCGCGATGAGGTGGTCGTACACCGGGGGGCGGGCCTGCTGGCCCGCGTCGGCGCGGGCCAGGGCGCGGGCGACGAGCCGGAACACGCCGCGGCGCACCGTCACGTCGAGGGGCGCGGCGTCCACGTACAGCGCCTCGAATCGGCGTATGCCCTGGTGGAGGGCCTTGCGTCGGTCGACGAGGTCCTGGGCGAGCACGAGGAGTTCGGCGGTGGCGCGCTGCCGGGGCGAGAGGTGTCTCTCGTGCAGCAGGTCACGGGCGAAGGCGACGAGTTCGCGGTCGACGCCGTCCGGGGCGCTGAGCAGGCCCGTGACGCGCGTGCCGAAGCCGGCCTCGATGAGCAGCCGTACGGTGCAGGTGCGGGCGACCCAGGACAGTTCCGCCGGGTCGGGGCAGCCGCTGCCCCACACCAGCCACCACATCTGCCGCAGGGTGTCCGCGGAGGTCACCATGCGGCTGGGCAGCACCTCGGTGAGCTTGGCGAAGAGTTCGATGCCGCGCGGGCCGCGGCCGCCGTCGCGCCAGTGGGCGGCGGCCACGGCGAGGCACAGCGGCACCGGGGAGCGCTCGTCGAGGTTGCGGCGCAGCCAGTCGCCGTCCGGTGAGTCGGCGAGCTCCCGCAGCAGGTCGAGGCGGCGCGGGTGGGGGTCGGCGGCGAGCGCCTGGAGGACGCGGCGGGTCAGCGGGGCGCTGCCGACGTCGTCGAGGACGCGCACGGCGGGGCCGCGCTCCACGCCGGTGGGGTCGCGCAGGCAGCGGGCGAGCTTCACGGCGGCGTCGGCGGCGGCGCTCTCGTCGTCGCCGGTGGCCAGGGCGCGGCGCAGCGGTTCGGTCCAGGTGTCGACGGGGTCGCGCAGGGCGCGCCGCAGCGTCACGTCGGCGCCGCCGCCGAACTCGCCGCGCAGCAGGCGCTCGCCCTCGGCGTCCACGGGCAGCGCGGCGAGGGCCGCGCCGAGTTCGGCGGGCTGTTCCCCGGAGGGCGCGGCGGCGACGCGGTGCCGGGCCAGGGCGAGCGCGAGCGGGGCCGCGGCGGACGGGGCGCGGGCGTGCAGGTCGTGGCAGACGACGGTGAGCCCGGCCGGGTCGGCGCGGCCGAGGTCCAGGGCGGTGACGAGGACGTCGACGGCGGCCCGCGAGGCGTCGCCGCCGAGCCCGGCGAGCTCCGCGCCGGAGAGGTGGCCGCCGCGCACCAGGCGCGAGACGAGCGGTCCGGGGGCGAAGGGTTCGGCGTCGGTCCTGGGCAGCGGCTCCCCGGCGAGCCACAGGCGGGCCGCCCAGGTGGCCCACGGGTCGGGGCGGGGCGGGCTGCCGGGTCCGCCGAGGCCGTCGTGGACGCGGTAGAAGTGCTCCAGGGCGGTGGCGTCGCGGCGGTCGAAGGCGGCGTCGGGGCCGATGCCGACGATGTGCTGCGGGGCCCGGGCGGGGTCGGCGGCGCGGGTGGTGAACGTCAGTGAGGGCACATAGGTGGCGGGCAGCGATGCGCAGGCCAGCGCGATCCAGCGGGCGACGGTGTCCGGGTGCTCCTCGGCGACGATCAGCTGCCGTCCCGCGGGGTCGTCGAACAGCCGCCGCACGTCGGCGAGGAAGGGCGCGAGGCGGTCCGGGTGCGCGCGGGCGAAGGCGACGAGTTCGGCACGCCCCACGCCTCCGAGCGCGGCGATCTCGTCCCCCGGTCCGGCGGCGTCCCCGGGCTCTCCGCTCCCCTGCGCGCCGCTCACGCCCGCGTCGCCTGCAGCCGTCGGCCCGGACGCGGTCGGCCCGGACACGGTCGGCCAGGACACGGTCGACCAGGACGCGATCGGCCATCTCTCGGTGAGGCGGGCCCTGTCGGTGCCGGTGTAGTGGACGGCCTCGACGCCGGGGCCCCCGGCCGTGGCGCACAGCAGGCTGCCGCCGTCCGGCAGCCTGCTGTAGCTGAGGCCGTGTCCGTCGCCGTCGCGGTCGTGCCCCGTGCCGATGGCCAGTTCCACCCACTCCAGCCACTCCCGGACCTGCCGCCGGCCCCCGGGCCCCGACGGGTCCGCCGCGGCGGATCCGGGCGCGGGCGCGGGGACGGGAATCAGCCGGACGGCACCGGTGACCGGCTCCTCGGCGAGCCGGTAGCTGAGACGGCGGATGGCCATGCCACATTCTGACCACCGAGGGCCGCCCCCCGCAGGCGGTCGGCCAACTTGCCGTGCCGGATGGGGAATTCGATGCCCCCCGAGCCGGGAGGGACCCGCCGTCGCACCCTTGCGCACCACCGCCGCCACGGCCATCGTGGCGGTCGTGACCACCTTCACGCTGCCTCATGACCTCGTGGGCGAAGGCCCCCACAAAGTGATCGCCGTGCACGGCTGGTTCGCGGACCGGTCGGCGTACGCGCCGGTCCTCGCCGACCTCGACGCGGGCGCCTTCCAGTACGCGGTGGTGGACCTGCGCGGGTACGGCGAGGCGCGGGACGTCCCCGGCCCGTACACGACCGCCGGGGCGGCCGCCGACGTGCTGCGCCTCGCGGACCACCTCGGCTGGCCGCGGTTCTCCGTCGTCGGGCACTCCATGGGCGGCGGCGTGGCGCAGCACGTGCTCGCGGACGCCCCCGAGCGGGTCCGCAGGATCGTGGGCGTCTCGCCGGTGCCCGCGTCGGGCGTGACGCTGGGGCCAGCGGAGCGGGAGCTGTTCGAGTCGGCCGGGCAGGAGGCGGACAGCAGGCGGGCGATCATCGACCGGACGACGGGCGGCGGCCGCCCGGCGGCCTGGCTGCGCCGGATGGTGGAGCGCTCGTTCGCGCGCAGCGACGCCAAGGCGTTCCGCGCCTGGCTCGACGGCTGGGCGGGCAACGACTTCCAGGAGCGCGTGGCGGGCTCCCCGGTGCCCGCCCTCGCCGTGGTCGGCGCCCTTGACCCGGTGCTCTCGGCCGAGGCGATGCGGCACACCTGGCTGCCCTGCTACCCGCAGGCCGAGCTGGTGGAGCTCGCGGGCGCCGGGCACTACGCGATGGACGAGGCGCCGCTCGACCTGGTCCGGGTGGTGGAGGACTTCCTGCGGGCGGACGACGCCACACCGGAGACGGGCGGAGCCCCCGCCGCCGCCGACGGCGCGTGACGCCGCGCCCGCCCGCCGCCGCGCGCGCGGAGCCCGGCACTCCGGAGGCCGTCCCCGACGTCTTCGACCCGCGCCTGTACGCGCGCGGCGTGCCGTACGACCGCTACCGCGTCCTGCGCGACCGGCACCCGGTCGCCTGGCAGGAGGAGCCCCCGGTGCTCGGCTGGCCCGCGGGCCCCGGCTTCTGGGCGGTGACGCGGCACGCGGACGTGACGGCGGTCCTGCGGGACTCCGCGGCGTACTCCTCGCGTCTGGGCGCCACGCAGATCCGCGACCCGGACCCGGACGACCTGCCGTTCATCCGGCGCATGATGCTCAATCAGGACCCGGCCCCGGGCTCCGGCGCCGGGCACGGCAGGCTGCGGGGCCTGGTCAGCCGGGCGTTCACGCCGCGTCGCGTCGCCCGCTTCGAGGCCCTCGCGCGCCGCCGGGCGCGGGCGCTGCTCACCGACGCGGTGGCCCGGGCCCGCGCCGGGGACGGCACCTGCGACGTGGTGGCCGCCGTGACCGACGACTACGCCCTGCTGAACCTCGCGGACCTGCTCGGCGTGCCCAAGTCCGACCGGGGCCTCCTGCTTGACTGGACCCGGCGCGTCATCGGCTACCAGGACCCGGACGAGGCGGGCGAGCCGGTCGTCGGCGCGGACGGGCGGCCGGTGAACCCGCGCTCCCCCGCGCTGCTGCGGGACATGTTCGCGTACGCGGGCGAACTGGCCGCGCACAAGCGCGCGCACCCGGGCGACGACATCATGACGACGCTCGCCACCACGCCCGAAGTGACCGCGCCCGAGCTGGAGATGTTCTTCTTCCTGCTCACGGTCGCGGGCAACGACACCGTGCGCGCCGCGGCGCCCGGCGGGCTGCTCGCCCTCGCCGAGCACCCGGCGGAGCAGCGCGGGCTGCGCGCGGGCGCGGCGCCGGTGCCGGGCGCCGTGGAGGAGCTGCTGCGCTGGCATCCGCCGGTCCTTTCGTTCCGGCGCACGGCCGCGCGCGACACCGAGCTGTCCGGGCGGCGGCTGCGCCGCGGCGACAAGGTGGTCGTCTTCCACGCGGCGGCCAACCGCGACGAGCGCGCCTTCGCCGCCCCGGACCGCCTCGACCTGGCCCGCGCCCCGAACCCGCACGTGTCGTTCGGCGACGGCCCGCACGTCTGCCTCGGCGCGCACTTCGCACGGCTGCAACTGCGGGTCCTGTACGAGGAGTTGATCGACGTGGTGCCCGTGCTGCGGCTCGCGGCGCCGCCCGACCGCCTGGTCTCGCACTTCATCAACGGCCTGAAGTCCCTGCGCCTGACGCTGACGGCGGACTGAAAGGACCGGGCCGGGTTACGGTTCCGTGGAAGATCATCCCGACCGGGCACCGTCCCGACCACGGAAGCGAGCAGACGGGCATGTACGCGGCAGCCGAAGACGAGTACCACGACGACGTGTTCCCCGTCGTCCCGGCGCCGGAGGACGGCGCGCCCTGGCGGGCGCCCGCCGACCTGGAGGAGCACCTGTACGAGCTGGCGGAGGCCGACGACGGATACACGTATCTGCGTGCCCTTGCCGTGGCGGGCGCCTACCGCCCCGTCCCGCTCACCGACGTCGCCGCGCGGCCGGACGCGCCCGCCCTGTTCAGCATCGAGGTGCCGGACGGCCGCCGGGTCGCGCAGGTCTACACGGCGGGCCTGCTGCCGCGCCCGCACCCCGACCTCGTCTACGAGTACGTGACGCTCGGCACGCTCGCCGCCGCCTGGCCCGACGACGTCGACGTCCTGGTCGTCAACACGCAGACGCCCTGCGAGCAGTACTTCCTGGCCACCGGCGAGGAGCGGCGGGTCTGGGCCGACCTGCACGACGCGCACCACCGCCCGGGCGGGCTCGGCGACCGCGTCGAGACCCGCCGCACCGGCGCCCCCGCACCGGGCCCGCTGCTGCACGGCCTGGCCTGCGGCGCCCACCTCTGCTACGCCAACGGCGACCCGTGGAACACCCTCGACTGGCACGGCGCGGGCTACAGCAACGAGGTGTCGCGCCTGGAGGAGTGGTGGGGCGTGCGCGACCGCGAGGAGTGGCGCGAGACGCAGGAGCGCCTCCTGAACCGCGACGTCAGCCCCTGGTACTGGGACTTCGTGCTCGGCGCCCGCACCGCGCCCGCCGCGGGCGCCGACCCGGCGGCGGACCCCGAGCTGTGGCGGAGCCGCGTGGAGGCGGCGCTGCGGGACCGGGTGGCGGCGACGGGCGGCCCCGAGGCCGCGCACCGCCCCGGCGAGGACCCGGAGCTCGACCAGTTCGCGGCGGCGCTGCGCGCGCTCGTCGGCAAGGTCCTGCGCTACGAGGCCCGCTTCCGCGCCGACGGTCTGCTGCCCGCGGACGGCCGGGTGTCCTCCGTGGCCGCGTGGGACGTCGGGCGCGCCTCCAAGATGGCCCGCTGGGGCCGCGGCGCCCGCTACGCGACCCACGCGGAGCTGGAGTCCGCCCTCACCCACGCCTCCGCCGCGGCGAAGGAGGCGTACGCCTCGTGGGAGGAGTTCTCCGCGGGCTACGTCCTCGGCCGCTGTCTGCACTTCGACGAGGAGGAGTTCGGCGACTGGTACACCACGGTGCTCGCCGCCCACCGGGCCCTGACGAGCGACCCGGACAGCCCCTGGCTGACGGTGCCGTTCCGCTGACGTTCCCCCGCCCCGGTCACGGCCCGGCCAGCGTCCCCGGCGGCACCCGCGCCGCCTGTGCCGCGTCCTGGGGCGGCAGCTGTCCCGCGTACCCACCCTCGGTCCACACCAGCTTCTTGAACTGCTCGGGGGTCAGCAGGCCCCGCCAGGGCGTGCCGCGGGGGCAGAACACGGCGTCGCAGCCGGGGCAGTAGCGGGCGGGGCGCCACAGGCGGTCGGCGCGGGCGGCGCCCGCCCGCACGGTGGAGCGCCCCCGCCGGTCGTCACGCAGGACGAGGGACGTCACGACGACGATCACCACGGTGAGGGCGAGCGCCCCGAAGACGTACAGCGGCTTGCCCTGCTCCTCACCCATGGCGGCCCAGCCGAGCGTCAGCGCCACGAGCACCGCGCCCTCGGCGGCGTGCCCGAGTGCCGTCCGGGCCGCGAGGGGCGCCTTGCGCAGGCGCGCGCGCAGGGACCTCAAGCCCGCGGCCTCATCCACCGCGACGGCTCCGGGCCCGCCGCAGCCGGGGCAGCTGGCACCGGCCGGCCGCGCGGCTCCCGCCGTTGACATGCCTCCACGCTACTCGCGCGGGGCGGCTTAGTCGTCGGCCGGGGTCAGCCGCAGCGAGATCGAGTTGATGCAGTAGCGCTGGTCCGTGGGGGTCGGGTAGCCCTCGCCCTCGAAGACGTGGCCCAGGTGGGAGCCGCAGCGGGCACAGCGGACCTCGGTGCGGACCATGCCGTGCGAGGAGTCCGAGAGCAGCTCGACGGCGTCGCTGTCCTTGGGGTCGTAGAAGCTCGGCCAGCCGCAGTGCGACTCGAACTTCTCGGTCGACCTGAAGAGCTCGGCACCGCAGGCACGGCAGGAGTAGACGCCCGCGGTCTTCGTGTCCGTGTACTCGCCCCGGAACGCGGGTTCCGTGCCCGCCTGACGCAGCACCGCGTACTCCGCGGGGGTCAGCTCGGCGCGCCACTGCTCGTCGGGCTTCTCGACGTCGTACGACATGGAACGCATCCCCTTTACTTGGACGGCTGGCCCAGGTGGTCCAGAATCCGCGGGCCGAGGTCGGTGACGTCGCCCGCTCCCATGGTGAGAACGAGATCGCCGGGGCGGGCCATTCCCGCGATCAGCTCCGGCGCGGTGGCCTGGTCGGCGGCGGCGCGCACGTCGGCGCCCGCGGCGCGGGCGGCGTCGATGATGAGCGCGCTGGTCACACCGGGGATCGGGTCCTCGCGCGCGGGGTAGATGTCGAGCACCACGGAGGCGTCGGCGAGGGCCAGGGCCGCGCCCATCTCGGTGGCGAGCTCCTGGGTGCGCGAGAACAGGTGCGGCTGGAAGAGGACGAGCAGGCGGCTCTCCGCGGCGGCGCCGCGCATGGCCTCCAGGTCGGCGGTCATCTCCGTCGGGTGGTGCGCGTAGGAGTCGATGACCTGGACGCCCGCGGCCTCGCCCTTGAGCTGCAGGCGGCGCTTGACGCCGGTGTACGAGGCGATGGCGGGGGCCAGCTCGGCGGCGGGGATGCCGAGGGCGGCGCCCGCGGCGAGTGCGGCGACCGCGTTGAGCGCGTAGTGGCGGCCGGGGACGGAGACGGCGAAGCGCAGCTCCGTGCCGTCGAGGACGGCGGTGACCTCGCTCTTGAGGCCCTTGGGGGTCACGTCCGTGACGCGCACGTCGGCGTCGGCGGCCTCGCCGTAGGTGACGATCCGCGGCCCGGACGGCCTCTTCGCCAGGCGTCGCGTGAGCTCCCTGGCGCCTTCGTGGTCGGCGGAGACCACCAGCGTGCCGCCGGGCACGATCCGGTCGGCGAACGTCTCGAAGGACTCGTAGATCTCTTCCATGGACGCGTAGTTGGCGTGGTGGTCGAGCTCCACGTTGAGGACGATGGCGACCTCGGGCGCGTACTTGTGGAAGCTGCGGTCGCTTTCATCCGCCTCGGCGACGAAGATCTCGCCGGTGCCGTGGTCGGCGTTGGAGCCGGGCGCGTCCAGGTCGCCGCCGATGGCGTACGACGGGCTGAGGCCGAGCGCGGCGAGGCTGACCGCGAGCATGGACGTGGTGGTCGTCTTGCCGTGGGTACCGGCGACGGCCAGCGGGCGCGCGTCCTCCATCAGCGCGGCCAGCGCGTCCGAGCGGTGCACGACCGGGATGCCGAGCTCGGCGGCGCGGGCCAGCTCCGGGTTGTCGGCGCGGATCGCGGAGGAGACGACGACGCAGCTGGCGTCGTCGGCCAGGTGCGCCGCCGCGTGCCCGATGTGCACAGTCGCGCCCCGCGCGCGCAGGGCCTCGGCGGTCGCGGAGTCCTTGGCGTCACTGCCCGCGACCTGGGCGCCGCGCTGGGCGAGGATCTTCGCGATGCCCGACATCCCGGCGCCGCCGATGCCGATGAAGTGCGGTCGGTCCATGGCGGTGGGAAGGCCGGATGCCATACGAATTCTCTCCGAAGCTGCGGTGACGTTAGCGGCCCCACCCTACTGTCCCCGACAATCAAGCCCGACCCGACGCACCTGGCCCGTCCGACGCTTGAGGACAAGCGCGCAAGCGCGGGTATTTCAGCCCGTCCGGCGTTTGAGGACGAGCGCGAAGCGCGACAATCCAGCCCGTCCGGCGTTTGAGGACGAGCGCGCAAGCGCGAAAGGCGGGCCCGCCGGGCAAGGCCGAGCGCAGCGCGACGGGGGCCGCCAGCGCACGGCTAAGCCTCAGCGTGCGAGAAGAGCTTCAGCACCGGCACCCCCACCTTGTGCCGCGCCCGCGAGGCCCAGTCCCGATGGAAGAACTCCTCCACGTAGTGGGGGTCGGTGAGCACGATGACCTCATCCGCCCCCGCCGCGTCCACGAGCTCACGCAGCGCGTCCAGCGGGTGGTCCTCGATGAGCCTGCCCTCGGCCGTGCCGCCCGCCGCCCGCAGGGCGGTGAGGGACACCGCCAGGGCCTGCTCGCCGGGCTCGACGGCCGCGGCACCCTCGGGCACGCTCCCCTCGCGCGCGGCCTCGTCGAACTCGCCGAGCGCGACGTCGTCGATCGCCCGCAGCAGGCGGTCCGCCTGGTCGCCGCGGGGCTGCAGGAGCACGTGGAAGGTGACCGGCTCGTCGCCGTGCAAGGTGGTCACGAACTCCACGTCGGCGGACGTCAGGGCCTTCTCGATCATCAATACGCTTGTGAACACGACAGGCGCCCTTCTCCTCCGTGGGCCGTGGCAAAGGCCCCTGCGGAAACCATCCTGCCCCGCGCCTGGACGGGGGCTGCGCACTTTAGTGTGCCCCGCCGAAGCGAAACGGAACGGTGGATTCCGCCGATTCTCAGGACCGACGGTATCGGGTGAAGAGGAAGCCGGCCTCTTCCAGCACGGACACCAGTGCGAACCGTGCGGGTACGGGTACCCCGGGCCCCCCGGCGATACGCTGCGCCCCGCCCGCCGTGAGCATCGGGGAGACCGTCAGGCACAGCTCGTCGAGCGCGCCCGCCGCCACGAACTGGCCGAGCAGCCTCGGCCCGCCCTCGGTGAGCTGCCGCGTGAGCCCCCGTTCGGCGAGCTCCCGCACGGCCCGCTCGGGCTCCACCGCCGCCCCGTCACCGGCGATCACGACCTCGGCGCCCGCCTTCCGCGCGGCCCGGACGCGCTCGGCGGGCGCCCCCGCGCCGGTCACCACGAGCGTGGGCGTCAGGGGCGAGGTGAAGAGCGGCAGCGTGTAGTCCAGGTCGAGCCCGGCGCTGACCACGGCGATGGCGGGCGCCGGGGCCTGGCCCGCGGCCGCGCGCCGCCCGGCGAAGGCCTCCCGCGCGCGGGCCGGGCGGTAACCCTCCTGGCGTACCGTCTCGGCCCCCACGACGACCACGTCCGCGAGGCCCCGCAACGTACCGAAGATCCTCATGTCGGTGGCGTCGGAGATGGGCTGGGAGCGGCCGTCGTGCTGGGCGGCGCCGTCGAGCGTGGAGACCATGTTGGCGCGCAGCCAGGCGCCGCGGGGGCGGTCGGCCGCGGGCGGGTAGGCGTACGCGTCGGCGAGCTCGTCCAGGGTCCACTCGCGGTCCCCCTGGGGGGTACCGGAACCGGTACCGGAATCAGCACCGGAACCGGCGCTGGAATCCGCGCTGAAATCGGCTGTGTGGTCGGTCACAGGGAACAGGCGTCGCATGCCCGGCAGTCTTACACGGCGCTGATCAGGCCTACAGTGGAGAACCGTGTCAGCCACCACCGCTGCCCCCGGGCAGAGCGCCATACCCGAAGCGGGCCCCTCGTCCCTGTGCGCCCGCGAGCCGCGCGTGCCCGCGGACCGTCTCGTCGCCGAGATGGTGCCGCCGCCGCGCTTCGACGCGGTCCGCTTCGACACGTACATCCCGGACTCCAACCAGCCGAGCCAGACCGCGGCCGTCGGGGTCCTGAGCGCCTTCGCGGGCGGTCTCGGCGGGGCGCACGCGAGCGGCTCCGGCAAGCGCCGCTGGTTCCAGCGGGCCAAGCCCGCCGCCCCCTCCGGCCCCCGGGGCGTCTATCTGGACGGCGGCTACGGCGTCGGCAAGACCCATCTGCTCGCCTCCCTGTGGCACGCCACCCCGGCCGAGCCCGCGCTGAAGGCGTTCGGCACCTTCGTGGAGCTGACGAACCTGGTCGGCGCGCTCGGCTTCCAGCAGACGGTCAAGACCCTCAGCGGCCACCGCCTGCTGTGCATCGACGAGTTCGAGCTGGACGACCCGGGCGACACGGTCCTGGTGTCGACGCTGCTCGGCAAGCTCGTCGACGCGGGCGTGGCGCTCGCCGCGACCTCCAACACGCTGCCCGGCAAGCTCGGCGAGGGCCGGTTCGCCGCCGCCGACTTCCTGCGGGAGATCCAGGGGCTTTCGGCGCACTTCAAGGCGTTGCGCATCGACGGCGACGACTACCGCCACCGGGGGCTGCCCGAGGCCCCCGCGCCGTACACCGAGGAGCAGGTCACCAAGGCCGCGTACGCCACCGAGGGCGCGAGCCTGGACGACTTCCCGCAGCTGCTCGACCACCTGGCGCGGGTCCACCCGAGCCGGTACGGCGCGCTGACCGACGGCCTCAAGGCGGTCTGCCTGACCGAGGTGACGCCGGTGCCGGACCAGTCGACCGCGCTGCGCCTGGTGGTGCTCGCCGACCGGCTCTACGACCGCGAGGTGCCGGTGCTCGCCTCCGGCGTCCCCTTCGACCGGCTGTTCGGCGAGGAGATGCTCAACGGCGGTTACCGGAAGAAGTACTTCCGGGCGATTTCCCGGCTGACGGCGCTGGCCAGGGACGCCAAGGGGCTCGTGCGTAACTGAGTCGCGTGGTACACACATGCGGGTCATGTTCCTGTCCGCCAGCAGGAGGTTGCCCGTATGTCCGACGCACGACTCAGCGCGACCAGACGTCAAGTGCTCGCCCGCACCGGCGCCTTGGGGGCGTCGATCGCCTTCACCGGTGCCCTGTCCGAACTGTTCGCGGGGACCGCGACCGCGGCCTCCCAGGGCAGGGCGGGCTACGGCCCGCTCGTGCCCGACCCCCAGGGCCTGCTCGATCTGCCCGAGGGATTCCGCTACGAGGTCCTCTCCCGCGAGGGCGACCCGCTGCGCTCCGGCGAGGGCAGGGTGCCCAGCAACCACGACGGCATGGCCGCCTTCCGCGGCCGCCGCGGCGGTGTGCACCTGGTGCGCAACCACGAGAACCGCGTCACCGCGAAGATCGGCGTGCCGACCGTCGAAGGACTGACCTACGACCCGGCCGCCAAGGGCGGCTGTACGGCGCTCGCGCTCGACCACCGGGGCGACGTCACCGGCGAGCGCGTCGCGATCGCGGGCACCGCCGTCAACTGCGCGGGCGGGCCCACCCCGTGGGGCACCTGGCTGACCTGCGAGGAGACCGAGGACAAGGCCGGTACGAACGGCTACACCAAGGACCACGGCTTCATCTTCGAGGTCGACCCGGTCGACCCGCGCCGCACCGGCGCCGTGCCGCTGACGGCGATGGGCCGCTTCCAGCACGAGGCGGTCGCGGTCGATCCGTGGCGCGGCGTGGTGTACGAGACGGAGGACGCGTTCCAGAAGCCGTTCGGCCTGTTCTACCGCTTCCTGCCGGACCGCCCCGAGGGCGGCCGCGGCTCCCTGCGGGCGGGCGGCCGCCTCCAGGCCATGCGGGTGCCCGGCGTCCCTGACCTGTCGGCGGTCCAGGAGCCCGGCGCGTCCTTCCGCGGCGTCGAGTGGGTCGACGTACCGGACCCGCTCGCGGTGTCCACGCCCATCCGCCACCAGGACTTCGGCCCGAAGGGCATCACCCACGCCCAGAAGCTGGAGGGCTGCTACTGGGGCGGCCGCTGCGTCTACTTCGTGTCGAGCTACGCGCGCAGAACGGAGGGCTCGGCGGGCGACCACTACGGCCAGGTCTGGCGCTACGACCCCGCGCGCCGCTGCCTCACCCTGGTGATCGTCTTCGGCCCGGACACCGACGTCCAGCTGCCCGGCGAGTCCCCCGACAACATCTGCCTGGCCCCGAGCGGCGGCCTGATGGTGTGCGAGGACGGCGGCGGCGCCCAGCACGTGTACGGCGTGACGCGCGGCGGCCGGGTCTACGCGATGGCCCGCAACGCCAAGGACATTGGCACCCCCGGGGACCCCGAGTGGGGCGAGTTCGCGGGCGTCACCTTCTCGCCCGACCACCGCACGATGTACGTGAACTGCTACACGCCCGGAACGACGTTCGCGGTGACGGGCCCCTGGCACGAGTAACCCCCGTGCCGCACGAGTAGCGCCGGTTCCTCCCCGGACGCAGGATCAGGGGAGGAACCGGAAGGGGTGCCCGGTGGCGAAGTCCAGGAAGCCGAAGAAGCCCGGGCGACGCCCGGAGGCCCGTCCGGCAAGGCGGACGGGCTCATGGCGACCGCCCGTCTGGGTGAACGCCTCGCGGACCTCCAGGAGCGGCTGTACGCGGCCAGCACGCAAGGGGAGCGGCGGCGCCTCCTGCGCCCCAGCCCGGCGAGATCGGCGTCTTCGACCGCTCCCTCCCCCCGTCTCGGCTTCGCTCGACGAGGCGTCCGAGCTGGCTCTGGAGCGCTGCTCGACGCCGTCGGCCCCCTGGTACCTGGTCCCCGCCGACCGCAAGTGGTACCGCGACTGGGCGATCAGCACGCTGCTCCTGGAGCACCTGGAGGCGCTCGACCCGCGCTATCCGAAGGCGGACTTCGACGTGGCGGAGTGCCGTCGGCGGCTGCTGGTCGAGGGCTGACCCGCTAGTCGGCGGGGGCGAGCCGCCACAGGGAGGTGACCTCCGCGGCGCGGGCCGCGTGCAGGGGGTCGCTGGTGTCGGAGGCGCGGGGGTGGCGGGGCTTGGCGTCGTGCCGGTCCAGGACGCGCAGGCGGGCCGCTTCGAAGGCGTCGAGGAGTTCCTGGCGGGTCCTGAGGCCCAGGTGCTCGGCCAGGTCGGAGATGATCAGCCAGCCCTCTCCGCCGGGCTCCAGATGGTCCGCGAGCCCCGCGAGGAAGGCCTTGAGCATGGCGCTGTCCGGGTCGTACACGCCCTGCTCGACCGCGGAGGTAGGACGCCCGGGGAGCCAGGGCGGATTGCACACGACGAGCCCGGCCCGCCCGGCCGGATACAGCGCGCCGCCGTCCACCACGTCAACGTGCCCGCCGTGCCCGAGCCGCTCCACGTTGTCCCGGGCGCAGGCCAGGGCGCGCGGGCTGCTGTCGGTGGCCGTGGTCAGGCCGACGCCCCGGTGGGCGAGGACCGCGGCGAGGACGCCGGTGCCGGTGCCGAGGTCGAAGGCACGGCCGGTGGCGCCCCGCGCGGGGGCGGGCAGCGGGGCCGCGGCGACCAGGTCGACGTACTCGCCCCTGACCGGCGAGAACACCCCGTAGTGCGGGTGGACGCGGCCGCCCGCGGCCGGGATCTCCACGCCGTTCTTGCGCCATTCGTGGGCGCCGATGACGCCGAGGAGCTCGCGCAGCGAGACGGCGGTGCGGCCCTGGGGCGGGCCGTAGGCCTCCGCGCAGGCCTGCCGGACGTCCGGGGCGCGGCGCAGGGCGAGGCCGTGGTCGTCCTCCAGGACCACCAGGAGCATGCCGAGCACCCGGGCGCGGTGTCCGCGCGCCTGGCGGTGCCGGTGGAACGTCTCCGCCGGGGTGGCCCCCGGCTTCGGCGAAAGGCGGTCCAGGCGCCGCCCCAGCGCCTTCAGGAGCTGCCGGGCGCCCTGGTAGTCCCCGCGCCACAGCAGCGCGGTGCCCTCACAGGCCAGGCGGTACGCGAGGTCGGCCCGCGTCCGGTCGTCCGCGACGGCCACCTTGCGCGGGGCGGCCATCCCGCTCTCGGAATGCCAGCGGGCACCCCGGGTGGCCCCGGACTCCGGCCCCGCGGGCTCGGTCCAGCTGATGTCGGACATCGACGCTCAGTCACTCCTAGGCAGTCACCAGGGCGCCGATGGACGCCCCCAGGACGATGACACACGGCGCCCACCAGTCCAAACGAAGCCTTGTCCCAGCCCGTCCGGCGTTTGAGGACGAGGCGCGAAGCGCGCCAACGCTTGTGGGGCGGGGCCCGGGGCGGCAGCCCCGGTTCGGGAAGGGGCGGGCCTGGGGCGCACCGCGAGGACCATCCCACTTACCCGATTTACCACCCATATCCAGATACCGTCCCCTCCGTGATCACCCGCACCCAGAGGTGGACCACCACCCTCGCCCTCACCACCGCCACCCTCACCGCCTGCTCCCCCGCCACCGACACCCCGCCCCCACCCCCACCAGCCGCCACCGCGAGCCCCACACCCCCACCCCCCACCCTGGCCCCCGGCCCCCAGGGCCTGACCCCGGTCTTCAACAGCGCCCCCCGCACGGGGGGCCACACCGTGGCGCTCACCTTCGACGCCGACATGACCGCCGACCAGGGCCCCCGGGCCACCGCGGGCGAACGCTTCGACAACCCGGCCCTCGTCGCCACCCTGCGCCGCCTGAAGGTCCCGGCGACGTTCTTCATGACGGGCCGCTGGGCCGAGCAGTACCCGGACCAGGCGCGGGCCCATCGGCGGGGACCCCCTCTTCGAGGTGGCCAACCACTCGTACAGCCACTACGCCTTCACGAAGGACTGCTACGGCCTGCCCACCCTGCCCCGCGCCCGCATGCGCGCCGACGTGGAGCGCGCGTTCACCGCGTTCCGCCGCGCGGGCGTCCGGCGCCCGGTGCCGTACTTCCGCTTCCCCGGCGGCTGCCACGACCGCGCGGCGCTGCGGGCGCTCGCGCCGGGCGGGGTCACGGCGGTGCAGTGGGACGTGGTGGGCGGCGACGCGTTCGCGACGGACCCGGACGCGGTGGCGCGGCAGGTCCTCCAGGGGGTGCGCCCGGGCTCGGTGGTGGTGCTGCACTGCACCCGCAGCGCGGCCCCGGCGACGGAGCGCGCGGTCCGCCGCATCGTTCCCGAGCTGCGCGCCCGCGGCTTCCGCCTGGTCCGCGTTTCGGAGCAGATCGGCGCCGCCCACACCCGGGACGAGGCCCGGGGACCGTCCGGAAAGGGCTGATCAGCGCCCTGGCAGACTGGACGGGTGACCGCTTACGAACCCCAGCCCCACAGCCCCTTCCGTGCCGATCCCTCCGCGCGGGACGAGGCGCCGCAGTTCGTGCTGCCGCTGGTGGCCCGCATCGAGCGCGCCGCTCCCCCGGCCCGTACGGACGCCCTGGAGACGGCGGCGCGGGCGGTCCTGACGATCCTCAGCGACGAGCGCGCGCACGGCGACGGCGCGTGGGCGCGGGCGATGCGGGACTGGCAGGACGCCCGCATCCGCAAGGTGGTGCGCAGGGCGCGAGGCGCGGAGTGGCGCCGCGCGGAGGCGCTCGACGGCATCACGGTGGGCGGCGGCTTCGCGGAGGTGCGCGTCTATCCGCCGGTGCCGCTGGACGGCTGGCCCAAGGACCTGGCCCGGCTGCAGGTCTCGGGCACGGAGCTCGACGACCCCGAGCCGCCGCTGCCCCCGGACCCGGACGCGCCGGTCCTGTGGCTGAACCCCGAGGTCACGATGTCGGCGGGCAAGACGATGGCGCAGGCGGGCCACGGCGCGCAGCTGGCGTGGTGGGAGCTGTCCGGCGAGGACCGCGCGGCCTGGCGGGACGCGGGCTTCCCCCTCGCGGTGCGCACCGCGACGCCGCCGCTGTGGCGCGAGCTGACGGCCAGCGGCCTGCCGGTGGTGCGGGACGCGGGCTTCACGGAGATCGCCCCGGGTCCGACCGTCGTCGCCGAGGGCGGCCGCCGCTTCTGCCCGCTGCCCCGCCACTGACGCGGCCCCGCGCGGCTACTTGACGTTCCCTCCGAAGACCGCCGCTTCCGTCGCGTAGTCCGGGGTGACCTCGATCTGTACGTACGTCTGGGACTTGGGCAGTTCGCAGGCCATCCGGGCGGTGATGGCGCGGCCGGGGCGCAGATGGGTGCGGGGCGGTCCGTCGAGGCCGCGCTCGCTGTCGAAGATCTCCTCGCCGTCCCTGGCCGCGGTGCCGTACTGGCACAGGATCGACAGCTCGCCGACGTCGACGACCTTGCCGGTGCCGTTCTTGAGCTTCAGGGTGAAGGCGACGTACGGGGTGTTCTCCGGCGCCGCGTACGCGCTGGAGACGCCGCGCGCGAAGCGGGACAGGGAGACCTCGACGCCGTGGTCGTAGACGGCGGTCTCGGTGAGCTTCCACGTGCCGTCGCCGCGCGCGTCCGCGCCGGGCGCCCCGGAGGGCTCCGCGGTGGACTTCGGGGACGGCGGCGGGGCCTGCCGGGCGCCGTCCGCCGTCACCGTCTCGGTGACCGTGACGGCCGGGCGCGGCTCGCCGTCGCCGTTGCCGCAGGCGGTGAGCGCGGTGGTGAGAACGGCCGCGGCGAGCAGCGCGGCGCCGGCTTTCCCGTGCATGGTGGTGCCCCCAAGTGCGGTACGCGGGCCACCCATTGTGGAGTCGGCGTGTACGCGGCGTTCGGCGTCCGGGACGCTTCGTGGCCGATACGTGACCGAGTCGCGCCCCTGATGTGAGGGGTGACTCCGGTCACACCCCCGCGCACCCCTGAACGCGCCCCTCGCGCCTCCCGTACCTTCCCGTACCACCAACTGGCTTGGACGGGGGTCCAGTAGCGGCCCGGGAGGCACTGTTGCGGCGCACCATGCCCATCAAGCACATCAACGGCACGGCTCTGATCGTCGCGGCCCTCGTCGTCACCGTCGGCGCGCTGGCCTTCCCCGTGTGGTCGTACGCCGACCGCTCGGGAACGGGCGAGGCGAACCTCAACGCCGGGAGCGTGTCGACGCGTTGGGGCCCGCTCTCGACCGCCGACCGGGACTTCCTGGTACGGGTGCGGCTCGCCGGCCTGTGGGAGCTCCCGGCCGGGCAGCAGGCCGTGGAGCGCGCGCCGACCAAGGCCATCAAGGAGGCGGGCGACCATCTGATCGTCGGCCACACCGACCTGGACGAGCGGGTACGCTCCGTCGCCTCGCAGCTCGGCGTGGAGCTGCCCAACCAGCCGAACGAGCAGCAGCAGGGCTGGCTGCGGGAGCTGACGCGGGCGCGCGGCGACACCTACCAGCGCAAGTTCGCGAACCTGCTGCGGGTCGCGCACGGCAAGGTGTTCAGCCTCGTCGCCCAGGTCCGCGACAGCACCCGCAACTCGCTGGTGCGCCAGCTCGCGACGGACACCAACCAGACCGTCCTCGACCACATCACCATGCTCGAAGGCACCGGCTTCGTCGACTTCGACGCGATCGCGGACGGCAACGCCGCGAACTCCACGGCGAGCCCGACGGGACCGCCGCCGCCCGGCGGCGACGCGCCCCCGCGGCCCGACCCCGCGGGCCCCACCGGCGATGTCTCGGGCACCTCACGGCCCTCGCCCGGGCCTCCCGGCACCGTCAACACCGATCGTCCCGAACCTCAAATGTAGCTCTGAATCCGCTGATCAGAAGGTTCGGGCACCCCGGTCACGGTCATGACACCGGCGTCGAAGGAGGATGACGACGGCGCGTCGGACGGGTCAGGAACCGATCGACGGAGCATCCGGCATCCGAGAACGCGGCGGAGCATCCGAGGAACCGGGGGGAATCATGGTGCGACTGGGTACGGGGATCGGCTGGCGACCGGAGATCGCCGACGCCGTGGAGCGCATGCCCGGCGTCGACTGGGTCGAGGTCGTGGCTGAGAACGTCTGCCCGGGGCATCTGCCCGAGGCGCTGCTGCGGCTGCGCGAGCGCGGCGTCACGGTCGTGCCGCACGGCGTCGGCCTGGGGCTCGGCGGCGCCGACCGGCCCGACGAGCACCGGCTCGCCGCGCTCGCGGAGCGCGCGGAGGCCCTGGGCGCGCCGCTGGTCACCGAGCACATCGCGTTCGTACGGGCCGGTGGTCCGCTGACCGCGACCCAGCAACTGGAGGCGGGCCACCTGCTGCCGGTGCCGCGCACCCGGGACGCGCTCGCGGTGCTGTGCGAGAACGTGCGCGCCGCGCAGGACGCCCTGCCCGTGCCGCTGGCGGTGGAGAACATCGCCGCCCTGATCTCCTGGCCCGGCGAGGAGATGACGGAGGGGCAGTTCCTGTACGAGCTGGTGGAGCGGACCGGCGTGCGGCTGCTCATCGACGTCGCCAATCTGCACACCAACCACGTCAACCGCGGCGAGGACCCCGCCAAGGCGCTGGCTGAGCTGCCCGTGGAGGCCATCGCGTACGTGCACGTGGCGGGCGGCTTCGAGCGGGACGGCGTCTGGCACGACAGCCACGCGCACCCGGTGCCCCAGGCCGTCCTCGACGTGCTCGCCGAGCTCGCCTCGCGCACCGCGCCGCCGGGCGTGCTCCTGGAGCGCGACGAGAACTTCCCCGCGCCCGGAGAGCTGGAGCGGGAGCTGGCCGCGATCCGCGCCACGGTGACGACGGCCGCCCCGCCCGAGGCCGCCGACGCCGGCCGGCCCGCCCGCGTGGAGCCGGCCCCGCCCGCCGTCCGCGAGCGCGTCGCCCTGGCCCAGGCCTCGCTCCTGTCGGCCCTTGTGGCCGGGACGCCCGCGCCGGAGGGCTTCGACCGGGCCCGGCTCGCGGTGCAGAGCCGGGCGCTCGCCGCCAAGCGGGCGGACGTGGTGGCGAAGGTCGCGCCGGAGCTGCCGGAGATCCTCGGGCCCGGCTACCGCGAGGACTTCCTCGCGTACGCCGCGCACCGCCCGATGACCGCCGGATACCGGCGCGACGCCCTGAACTTCGCCGAGCACCTGCTGCTCGCGGGCCGCCCCGAGGACGCTGACGCGCGCGGCCGCCTCACCCGCTGGTGGCTGGACCGCTCGGGCCCCAAGCCCCTGGAAGGACGCCCCGTCGCCCGCTGGCTGCGAGCGGCACGCTTCGCGCTGCGCAGAGCCTAGGCGCTCCGCTGGTGGTGCGGCGCCATGCCGTCGATCGTCTGCGGCACCAACGTGGCTGGTCGCGCGGTTCCCCGCGCCCCTTCAGGGCGCGGCCGCACCGCAGCCGACTTCACCAGACCCGCTGAGCGGCGGGGCGGGGCGGGCCCGGCGGCGCGCCCGGGGGCAAGCCCCTGGGGCGCGGGCCGCCCGGGTCCCACCGGTCCGGTACGCCAACCGCCGCGCGAGCGGCTTCACTTCGGTCACATCTCGTCCGGCCCCGGCGGCCGGGCGTCTCACGGGGGACCCATGTCATGCGGCACACACGAACCAGTCCTGTCACGCACGCCGCGGCCCTGCCCCACGAGGCCGCCGAGGCCTTCATGGCCGCCTACTTCCTGTTCCTCGCCGCCGCCTGCGCCGCGCTGGTGATCGGCGTCGCCGTCGCCCGGCGGCGCTCAGGGCGCCTCGCCGGGATCACCCCGGCCGGCTCCCTGGACGACGCGTACGAGGCCGCGTTCCTCGCGGGCGGCCCTGGGCGGGTGGCCGACGCCGCGCTCGCCGCGCTGCAGGAGGCGGGGCACGTCGGCATCGCGCACCCCGGCGTCGTCGGCGTCGCCCCGGGGGCCTTCGCCCGGCACCCGGTGGAGCACGCGGTGCTCGCCACGTACGCCGCCGCGCCCAGCGGCGCCCTCAACTGGCTGCGCGCCGCCGTGATGCGGGCCCCGGCCGTGCAGGCGATCGGGGACGCGCTGACCGCCCGCGGCCTGATGGTGCCGCCGGACCCGATGCGCCCCTGGCGGCGGCGGGCCTTCGCCTTCGCGCTCCTGTGCGTCGCGGTCGTACCGCTCGGCCTGATCCTCGACGCGACGGTCTCGACCGGCCCCGCCGACCCCGTCACGCCCGAGTGGACGTACCTGCTCGCGGTGCCCGGCATCGTCATCGGCGTCCTCTGCTCGCGCACCGCGAGGGACCGGGCGACCGCGAAGGGCCGGTTCGCGCTGAAGCTGCACCGCGTCCGCACCCGCAAGCTGGACCTCGGGGCGGCGCACCAGGTGGCCGTGCGCGGGCTGCGCGGCATTCAGGACGCCGACCTGCGCAAGGAGTTCACGACGGCACGCCGGACGCGGGTGGGCCACCCGCCGACCGTCCCGGTCTCCGCGTCCTCGGCGCACCCGGGCCCCACACGCCGTGTGGACCGGTGAGCCGATCACCTGGTGCGCGGGCGACTCCGGCTGCGGCGGCTCCAGCTGCGGCGCCGCGAACCGCGACGGCGAGGGCGGCGGGCGCGGCTCCGGCTGCGGCAGCGGGGGCGGCTGCAACGGCGGCGGGGGCTGCGGATCGAGCTGCGGGGGCGGCTGCGGAGGAGGCGGGGGCGGGGGCGGCGACTGAGGCGTGGCGGGAAGCGGTGGCTGAGGCGTGGCGGGGAGCGGTGGCTGGGCGTCACGCTCCGCGCGCTCCCGGCGGCCGCGGCGCCGCGTACGTGCCCCGCCCACGGGGCCCCTCACCGGCCCCTCCGCCATCCCGCGGGCGTGCGCGACCGATCCAAGTCCGCGGGATCGTACGGACGTTGGCGTACTCCGCGCGCTCAGGCGGCGTCGCGGCCCTCCGGCACGCATTAGCGTGCGATGGCGCTACAGGAGGCGTCATGCGATCCCGATTCATCACCGGCAACGGCCTCGTCCTCGCGGGGCTCGTCGCCACCCTGGCCGCCCTGGCCTTTCCCGTCTGGTCCTACGACGACCGCTCCGGCACCGGTCTCGACGCCCTCAAGGCGCAGACCGTGTCGACCGAGTTCGGGCCGCTGTCCGCGCTCGACCGGGACTTCATCACCAAGGTGCGCCTCGCGGGCCTGTGGGAGCTGCCCGCCGGGCAGCAGGCCGAGGAGCGCGGCACGAGCCGTGCCGTGCACACCGCGGGCGAGCACCTCGTGGAGGGGCACACGTTCCTCGACGCGCGCGTGCGCGAGGTCGCCGCCGCGCTCCGCCTCGAACTGCCCAGCCAGCCCACGGCCCAGCAGCGGCGCTGGCTGGCCGAGCTGAGCGCGGCGCGCGGGGCCGCGTACGACACGGCGTTCGCGAACGTGCTGCGGCTCGCGCACGGCAAGGTGTTCGCCGTCGTCGCGGAGGTCCGCGCCAGCACCCGCAACTCGCTGGTGCGGGCGCTCGCCGACGACGCCAACACCACCGTCCTGGACCACATCAAGGTCCTGGAGGCCACCGGGCTCGTCGACTTCGACGCGCTGGCCCGCGCGGCCGCCTCCGCGGCGCCCGGGCCCGTGACCCGCTCGCCCGCGCCGCCCGGCCCGGTGGACGGCTCCCCACCGCCCGCGACCCCCGTCACACCGACCCCGGAGTTCTCCCTGCCGCCCGCCGTCTCCCGGCCCAAGCCGGGCCCGCGCCCCGGCCCCTGACCGGGGCGCGCGGGGGCGTCCACATCCTGGAAACCCGGTGGCGCCGTCACCGGGCCTTCACATAGAAACGGCCGCATGGTCTGGGTCCCGTTGCTGCTTCTCGCCTGCGCCCTCGCCGCCGTGTCCTGCGGGCGGCTGTGCGTGGCCGCCGTGCGGGCCGCCGCCGCCGAGGCCAAGGGCGCCCACCAGGCGCGTCAGCTCACGCTCTACGAGGCGGCGTTCCTGTCCGGCGGGCCCGCGCGCGTGGCCGACGTGACGCTCGTGTCGATGGCGCGGCGGCGCCGGCTGCTGCTCGCGCACACGGGCTGGGCGACCGTCGTCGACCCCGTCGCCGGGGACGAGATGGAGCGGTCCGTGCTCGGCGCGATCGGCCCCGGCGGGCAGTCGCGGATAGCGCCGGTGCGCCGGGCGGCGGCCGCCGCCGACGCCGTGCGGGTGCTCGCCGACCGCCTGGTCGCGGCGGGGCTCGCCGTGCCGGACGGCGCCTGGTCGGGCATCGCGGGCGCGGCCCGGCAGGTGCGGGCCGCGGCGGTCGCCGTGGCGGTGCTCGGCGGCTGCGCGACGCTGCTTCCGGGGCAGGCGCACGGCGGCGGCCTGCCGGTGGCCGCCTGGTTCGCGCTGCCGCTCGTGCTGACCCTGAGCTGTCTGGCCATCGCCCGCTTCGAGGTCCCGGTCACGCGCTGGGCCTCGCCCGCCGGGCAGCGGCTGCTCGGCGCGCTGCCCTCGCGCGACGGACTGACCGCCGTGGCCGTGCGCGGCGTCCGCGCGCTCAACGACCCGGGCCTGCGGGCCGCGCTCTCGCACCGGGACCCGAACCTCGACGGCCACCGCGAGACGGGCCAAGGGGGTCATTGAGCCGACACCGGCGGGCCGGTGCTTTACCTGGCGAGACCGCGGGCGAATCATCCCTTTCATCACATCTGACCGCGCATGCGCGCGTCGCCCCCGGCCCTGAGCCGCACGAAAGGGACACCCCACAGCGATGAGAGCCGTAGCCGCCGCCCTGTACGCAACCGCCGGATCCCTGGTCCTGACCGCCCTCGTCGCCGCCCCCGCGGACGGCTCCCCCGCCTCCCCCGCCGCGAAGGCGTCCCCCGTCCCCGAGGCGCACGGCACCGCCGTCGCCGCCGAGCGCGCCGCGGCCGCCGGCATCCGCTTCGGCGCCTGTCCCGCCGCGGAGGGGCTGCCGCCGTCGGTGCGCTGCGGCACCGTCACCGTCCCGCTCGACTACGCCCGCCCCGACGGCGAGCGGATCGCCCTGACCGTCAGCCGCGCCGAGGCGAGCGGCCGCCACGGCGGGCACGAGGTCGCGCGGCAGGGCTCCCTGGTCTTCAACCCGGGCGGACCCGGCGCGTCCGGCATGTACTTCCCGCTGGTCCGCGGCCTTCCGGAGTTCCAGCGCCTGGCGGCCGCCTATGACCTCGTCGGCTACGCCCCGCGCGGCGTCGGCCGCTCCGCGCCGCTGTCCTGCCAGGACCCCAGGGAATTCACGAAGGCGCCCACGCAGTCGCCGGTCGTCCCCGACGCCGCCGACAAGGCGGAGCGCGTCGAGCGGGCGAAGGCCTACGCGCGCGGCTGCGCCGAGCGGACCGGGGACGCGCTGCGCCACTACACCACCCTCAACAACGCCCGCGACCTGGACGTCCTGCGCGCCGCCCTCGGCGAGAAGAAGCTCACGTACATGGGCGCCTCGTACGGCACCTACTTCGGCGCCGTGTACGCGACGCTGTTCCCCACGCACGTGCGCCGCATGGTCTTCGACTCGGCGGTCAACCCGGACCCCGACCAGATCTGGTACGCGAACAACCTCGACCAGTCCGCCGCCTTCGAACGGCGCTGGGCGGACTTCCGCGCCTGGGTGGCCAAGCACGACAAGACGTACCGCCTGGGCACGACGCCCGAGGACGTGCTGCGCGCGTACGAGAAGGTGCGGGCGGCGGTGACGCGGAAGCCCGCGGGCGGCACGGTCGGCTCCGACCAGCTGCACTCGGCGTTCCTCCAGGCCGGGTACTACGACGACTACTGGCCGATGCGGGCGACGGCCCTGTCGCAGTTCCTCAAGGGCAATCCGCGGCCGCTCGTCGAGCAGGCCGGGCCGCGGCCCGCGGCGGCCACCGAGGACGAGAACGGCAACGCCGTCTACACCGCCGTCCTGTGCAACGACGCCGCCTGGCCCACCGACTTCCGGGTGTGGGACCACGACAACACCGACCTGGCGCGTGAGGCCCCGTTCGAGACGTGGGACAACGCCTGGATGAACCTGCCGTGCGCCTACTGGCCCGCGCCCCGGCAGGAGCCGGTGGACGTGTGGGCCCCTGCGACCACGCTGCCCCCGACGCTGATCCTGGCCGCCGAGCGGGACGCGGCGACGCCGTACGCGGGCGCGCTGGAACTGCACGACCGCCTCGGCGGCTCGGTCCTGGTGACCGAGCGCGGCGCGGGCACCCACGGCATCGCGGGCGGCCCGAACGCCTGCGTGAACGCCCACATGGACGCGTACCTGCTGGAAGGGCGGCTGCCGGAGGCGCACGCCGAGTGCGGCCCGCACCCGGAGCCAGGACCCCTGTCGGGCGCACGGGCGGCGGCCCCGGCCGAGCGGGCCGGGGTCTGGCCCCGGGCGGCCCAGCCGCGCCGGTGAACCGCCGCGCCCCGTCCCGGGGCGCGGCGGGCGCGCGTTCCTACGCGAGGCCCTCCACGAGGTCCGCGACGGACTTGCGGCGGCCGGTGTAGAACGGCACTTCCTCCCGTACGTGCATCCGGGCCTCGGAGGCGCGCAGGTGGCGCATGAGGTCGACGATGCGGTACAGCTCGTCGGCCTCGAAGGCGAGCAGCCACTCGTAGTCGCCGAGCGAGAAGGAGGCGACGGTGTTGGCGCGCACGTCCGGGTAGCCGCGGGCCATCTTGCCGTGGTCGGCGAGCATGCGGCGGCGGTCCTCGTCGGGCAGCAGGTACCAGTCGTAGGAGCGCACGAAGGGGTAGACGCTCACGTAGTTCCGGGGCGTCTCGTCGGCGAGGAACGCCGGGATGTGCGACTTGTTGAACTCGGCGGGGCGGTGCAGCGCCATGTTCGACCACACGGGCTCCAGGGCGCGGCCGAGCTTGGTGCGGCGGAAGAGGTTGTACGCGGTCTGGAGCTCGTCGCTGGTCTCCGCGTGCCACCAGAGCATGACGTCGGCGTCGGCGCGCAGGCCGGACACGTCGTAGACGCCGCGGACGGTGACGTCCTGGGCCGCGAGTTTGTCGAACAGCTCCTGGACTTCGTCCGCGTAGCCGACGCGGCTCTCGGGAAGGGCGTCGCGGAGCTTGAAGACCGACCACAGCGTGTAGCGGATGACCTCGTTGAGGTCCTTGGCCTTCTTGCCCGCGTTGGGGATCTTGGCGGGGGCGTCGTCACTCATGGGGCTATTCTCCCGCGCCGCCGTGCAGGCTCTGCACCGGGTGGGCGGTGAGCTCCGCGACGCCCGCGAGGTCCCCCGCCAGCTGGTCGACCGCCGCGTAGGCGCTGGCCACGCAGGCGGGGATGCCCACGCCGTCGTACGCCGCCCCGCACACCGCGAGGCCGGGCAGGCGCCCCACGTGCTCGCGGACGCGGGCCACGCGCGCGTGGTGGCCGACGGGGTACTGGGGCAGGCCGTCGTGCCAGCGGGTGACGCGGGCGGCGACGGGCCGGGCCGTGAGGCCGACGGCGGCGCGCAGGTCCGCGCGCGAGACGTCGATCAGCTCGCTGTCGTCGCGCTGGAGGTCCTTCTCCTCGCCGTGGCGCCCCACCGAGGTGCGCAGGACGAACAGGTCGGGGTTCTCGGCGCCGATCCAGCCCCATTTCTGGGAGGCGAACGTGGACGCCTTGATGGTGTGGCCGTCCACGGGCGGCACGAGGAAGCCGCTGCCCTCGGGCAGGTCCACGTCGGCGCGCCGGTAGGCGAGGGTCATCAGGGCCATGGAGGCGTACTCGACGGCGCGCAGCTCGGCGGCGGCCGCGGGGGCGGCGTCGCCGAGGAGCCGGGCCGCGTGCGGGGCGGGTACGGCGAGCACCACGGCGTCCGCCTCGATCAGGGCGTCGTCGACGAGCACCTCCCAGCCGTCGGCTCCCGCGTGGCGCAGGCCGTGCACGGGGCTGTTCAGGAGGATCTCGCCGCCGCGGGCGCGTACGGAGTCCGCGACGGCCAGCGGCAGCAGGCCCACGCCGCCCTCGATGCCCATGAACACCGGGCCCGTCTGCTGCCGCGCCGCGGCCTGCTCCTGGAGCGCGCGCACCCCGTCGAGCAGCGAGGTCGTGGGCGCGGGCGGCTTCGTAGAGCTGGGGCACGGCCATGCGCAGCGACAGGCGGTAGGCGTCCCCGGCGTACACCCCGCCGAGCAGCGGCTCCACCAGGCGGTCGACGACCTCGCGGCCGACGCGCGCCGCCACGTACTCCCCGACGGCGATGTCCTCGCCGACGTCGGTGGGCGGCAGCTCCGCGTCCCGCGCGATGCGCCGCAGGCCCTGGTCGGACACCACGTCGGCGAGCGCCGACGGGTCGCCGGGCACGCCCATCACATGGCCCTTGGGCATGGGGCGCAGGGCGCCGCGCGTCCACAGGGATGCGCTCGCCGTGGCGGGCGCCCGCAGCGCGTCGGCCAGGCCCACCTCGCGGGCGAGGGTGACCGCCTCCGGGCGGCGCGCCAGCATCGACTCGGCGCCGAGGTCGACGCGGGCGCCCTCGATCTCGCCGGGCAGGAGCTTGCCGCCGACGCGGTCGGAGGCCTCAAGGACGGTCACGCGGGCGCCCGCCGCGAGCGCCCGGTGCGCGGCGGCGAGTCCGGCGATGCCGCCGCCCACGACCACGACCCGGGTCCGCCGTCCGCTGTGCCCCTGACCTGTACGGGTGTCCGCTGCGCGCATGCCCCCACTGTCTCAGACGGCCGTGCGGCCCCGGCGGCGGTGTCCCGCCGGGCCGAGTCCCGCCCGTGACCTCGCCGGAACCGCTTCGGAACCATCGGGGCCGAACGACACGGGCGCCTCGGCCGTCGTAGGGGCACAGCAACGACGAGCTCGGGGGTACGGGATGGGGACGGGCGGGGCTTCCAGGAAGGCGGCGCGGGGCGGGGGCGCGCGGGCGCTGGCCGTCGCGTTGCTCGCGGGCGCGCTCGCGCTCGCGGGGTGCGGCGCGGGCGGAAGCGACGACGACAGCGGCAAGGGCGCGGCGGGCGGCGAGGCCCGGCCCGGGCGGGCGGCGGCCGGTGACAGCGGCGCGGACGTGGCCGGGGACGGCGAGGGCGCCGCGCGCGAGGGCGGGCAGGAGGGCGGCAGGGCCAAGCGGCCGCCCAAGGACTTCCGGCCCGAGGGCCCGCACGTCATCCGCACGGTGACGCTGACCGTGCGCGTCAAGGACGTGCCGAAGGCCCTGGGGCGGGCGCGCGCGGCGGCCGAGGACGCGGACGGCCTGGTCGGCGACGAGACCACGGACCGCGACGGGCGCGGCCGGGAGCGCTCGCGGGTGGTGCTGCGCGTCCCGCAGGAGCGGTACGAGCGGGTCCTCGCCGATCTGGAGGGCACCGGCAGGCTCGTGGAGCGCAGCGCCAAGGCCGAGGACGTCACCGAGGAGGTCGTCGACGTCGAGAGCCGGATCAAGACGCAGCGGGCGAGCGTGGCGCGGGTGCGGGTGCTGATGGACAAGGCCACGAAGATCAGCGACATCGTGTCCCTGGAGGGCGAGCTGAGCACGCGTCAGGCGGACCTGGAGGCGCTGCTCGCGCGGCAGGCCTCGCTCAAGGACCGCACGGCGCTCGCGACGATCACGCTCACGCTGACCGAGTCCCCCTCGGGCGGGGGCGGCGGCGGGCGCGACGAGCCGACGTTCGTGGACGCGGCGAGCGGCGGCTGGGACGCGTTCGTGACGATGCTGCGCTGGGTGTCGGTGGCGCTGGGCGCGGCGCTGCCGTTCGTGGCGGGCGCGGCCGTCCTCGGCTTCGCGTGGCTGCGCTGGGGGCGGACACGGCGGCCGGGCGCGGGCGGGGCGGCTCCGGTGCCCGCGCCGCCCCAGCGGGCACCGCAGGCTTCTGAGACCCCTGCGGCCCCTCACACTCCGGACGGTGACTGACCGCTCCGGTGGGGTGCGTTGCCCGACGCCACGGGGGTGGGCGTCGGGCAACGCGCCCGTGCTCCTGGGCCGTTGACCGGCGACGTAGCGTGGGACGCATGAGCGAACGACTGGTGGTCATCGGAGGCGACGCGGCGGGCATGTCCGCCGCGTCCCAGGCACGCAGGCTCAAGACGCCCGGGCGGAGTTGGAGATCGTCGCGTTCGAGCGCGGCTCCTTCACCTCCTTCTCGGCGTGCGGCATCCCCTACTGGGTCGGCGGCGAGGTCTCCGAGCGGGACGACCTGATCGCGCGGACGCCCGAAGAGCACCGGGCCCGCGCGATCGATCTGCGGATGCGAACGGAGGTGACGGAGATCGACCCGGCCGGGCGCCGGGTGCGCTCCCTCGACCTCGCCTCGGGCGCCGAGGAGTGGACGGCGTACGACAAGCTCGTGATCGCCACCGGCGCGCGGCCGCTGCGGCCGCCGCTGCCCGGCATCGACGCGCCGGGCGTGCACGGGGTGCAGACGCTGGACGACGGCCAGGCCCTGCTGGATACGCTCGCGGGCACCGAGGGCCGCCGTGCCGTGGTGATCGGCGCGGGCTACATCGGCGTGGAGATGGCGGAGGCGCTGCTGCGCCGCGGCTACGAAGTCACGGTGGTCAACCGCGGCGAGCAGCCGATGTCCACGCTCGACGCGGACATGGGGCGGCTTGTCGGGGACGCGATGACGGGCCTGGGCATCGCGATGGTGAACGGCGCCGAGGTCACCAAGATCCTCACGGGCGAGGACGGGCGGGTGCGGGCGGTGGCCACCGAGGACGCCGAGTACCCGGCGGACGTCGTGGTGCTCGGGATCGGCGTCCGGCCCGAGACGGGGCTCGCGCGGGCCGCGGGCCTTCCGCTCGGCGAGCACGGGGGGCTGCTCACCGACCTGGCGATGCGGGTGCGCGGGCCCCTCGCGGACGGGGCGATCTGGGCGGGCGGCGACTGTGTGGAGGTCCTCGACCTGGTGTCGGGGCGGTCGCGGCACATCGCGCTCGGCACGCACGCCAACAAGCACGGCCAGGTCATCGGCTCGAACGTGGGCGGGGGTTACGCGACGTTCCCGGGCGTGGTGGGCACGGCCGTGAGCAAGGTGTGCGACCTGGAGATCGCGCGCACCGGCCTTCGGGAGAAGGACGCGCGGGCTGCGGGTCTGCGCGGTACGAGGCGGTGACGATCGAGTCCACCAGCCGGGCCGGGTACTACCCCGGGGCGGCCCTGATGACGGTGAAGATGCTGGCGGAGCGGCGCACGGGGCGGCTCCTCGGGGTGCAGATCGTGGGCCGTGAGGGGGCCGCCAAGCGCGTCGACGTCGCGGCGGTCGCCCTGACGGCGCGCATGACGGTGGAGCAGATGACGGCACTGGACCTCGGCTACGCCCCGCCGTTCTCCCCGGTCTGGGACCCGGTCCTGGTCGCGGCCCGCAAGGCGGTGACCGCGGTCCGCGCGGCGGGAGCCTGAGCCCCACCAGTCGCCGGACGGACTAGAACGTTCTATCTAGCCCGTCCGGTACTTGGGGACGAGCGCGCCAGCGCGACAGTTCGAGCCCGTCCGGCGTTTGAGGACGAGGCACGGAGTGCCGAGCGGCGGGGCGCGAACACGCCGGGCGCACGCCCTATGGGTGCAGGCGCCAAGCACTTCGGTGGCGAGGCAGGGCCAGAACCCCCGTGAGCGGCCACGCGTTCCCGAAGACGGTGCAGGCGTCAACGATCCACGGCGCCCCACCCCACCCGCACGCCCCCTGCCACGGGCCTCAGGAGTCCCCCGCTCTTTTCCGCCAGATCTCACGGAATCGGCGCGGCACCCCCAGGCGAGTCGCACCATGTGACGCGTCAGAGCGGCACCGGCACGCACCGCGACGTGTACACGGGCCGTTGGGGGGCGAGCCCTGCGGTGCGTTCCCTCGCCGCGGAACCGACCGTGGAGGGGACCGCGACCAGAATGAACCGCACCACTCGAGCGGCGGCACTCGGGGCCGGCGCTCTGCTCATCGCGCTCTCGCTGCCCACCCACCCGACAGTGGCGGCGGAGCAGCCCCGGATCGACCTACGCGTCCTGGTCGTGACCGACGGAGGTCCCGCCACCGCGGCGATCGCCGCCGAACTCACGGCCGCCGGCACCCCGTTCACCACCGTCGACCTGCGCCAGAGCGGCCGTCCCGCGATCGACGCGGGCTTCCTCGCGGACACCGTGGACGGCGGGCCGCGCGCCAGGTTCCAGGCCGTCGTGCTGCCCAACGACAACCCGTTCGGCACCGGCTCGGCGGAGCTCGCCGCGCTCGCCGCCTTCGAGCGGACGTACGACATCCCGCAGGTGGACGCCTACACCTACGCCCGCCCCCAGACGGGCCTCAACACCCCGGAGTACAGCGGCCCCCTCGACGGCACCCGCGCCGAGGTCACCGCCGCGGGCAGGGCGGGCCCGTTCGGCTATCTCACCGGGGCCGTGCCCTTCGAGGACAACTCGCCTACGGTGACCGAGAGTTACGGACATCTGGCGAAGCCAGCGCCGGGCGCCGACTTCACCCCATATGTGGACGCGGCGATCCCCGGCGGCTCCGGGCGCGGCGCGCTCGTCGGCGAGTACCGCGGCGACGGCCGGCGCCAGCTGGTCGTGACGTTCGTGTACAACCAGCACCAGCGGCAGTTCGCGCTGCTCGCGCGGGGCGTCGTCGACTGGATGACGCGCGGGGTGCGCCTCGGCTCGTCGCGCCAGCACTTCTCGGTGCACGTGGACGACGTGTTCGGCTCCGACGACCGCTGGGACCCCGTGCTCAACTGCACGCCCGGCGACGTGGACTGCGAGCCCGGGCAGGGCACCCGGGACGGCATCCGGATGGCACCAGCGGACGCCGCCCGCGCCGCCGCGTGGTCCAAGAGCCGCGGCCTGCCCCTCGACCTGGCGTACAACGGCGGCGGCAGCGAGCTGTTCCGCGACGAGAACGACGGCGAGGACCCGCTCGCGGACGCGCTCGTCGACGACCGGGACTCCTTCCGCTGGCTCAACCATACGTACGACCACCCGTTCCTCGGCTGCGTCCAGGACACCGCGCAGGTGCCCTGGAAGTGCGCGCGGAACCCCGACGGCGGCACCCGCTATGTGTCCCGCACCGAGATCGACGAGCAGATAGCCGACAACAGCGAATGGGGCTGGAGCAACGAACTCGCTCTGGATGACGAGGAGTTGGTGACGGGCGAGCACTCCGGTCTGAGGGTGCTCCCGCAGCAGCCCGACGACAACCCGAACCTGGCCCCGGCCCTGCGCGACAACGGCGTGCGCTGGCTCGGCTCGGACAACTCGCGCGAGCGCGGCCAGCGCCAGGCCGGCCCGGCCCTGACCGTGCCCCGCTACCCGATGAACGTCTTCTACAACGCGGGCCGCGTGGCCGAGCAGGTCGACGAGTACAACTGGATCTACACGCGCAAGGCCGACGGCGGCAGCGGCCTGTGCGAGAACTCGCCGGTCACGACGTGTCTGGACAAGCCCCTGGACCTCACGACCGGGTACGCCGACCACATCGTGCCCGTGGAGGCGTCGATCGCCCTCGGGCACGTCCTCTCGGGCGATCCGCGCCCGCACTTCGTCCACCAGTCGAACTTCGCCGAGGACCGCATCGCCTATCCGGTCCTCGACCGCGTGCTCGACGCGTACGAGTCGCTGGTTCACGCCGTCCGCGCCCCTGGTCAACCTGCGGATGGCCGACATCGGCGCCGAGCTGCGCTCCCGCGCCGCCTGGGACGCCGCCCTCGACGCGGGCCGCGTCACCGCGTACCGCGTCGGCGACACCGTGACCGTGCAGGCGCCGCCGGGCGTGGCGGCGACGGCCACCATGCCCACCGGGACCCGGCGGCGACTTCCCACCGGCGACGACGCGTTCGGCACGCCCTACGCCGGCGGATCCTCGGGCTGGGTCTCCCCGGAGCCGCCCCAGGACCGCGTCACGCTCACGCTGCCGTCGGCGCCTCCGGCGAGCGGCCCGACGAGCGGTCCGCCCGGCGGGGCCCCGAAGGCCGTCACCGCCGCCCCACGGCTCCCCGTGCCGCCCGGCGCGGCGCGGCACGTGCCGCCGGGGGCCGCGGGTCACGCCCCCACGTCCCTCCCGACCGGCGGCTGACCGGACCGCCGGGCTCCGGCACCGCGCCGGGGCCAACGGGGGCCGTCGTTCCCGCCCGAGCGGCGGGAACGACGGGGAGCCCCGGCAGGCCCCGGCCCCAGGCCCCCCCGCGCGACACCACCGCGCCCGAGCCGCACCCCCGCCCATCTCGCACCCAGGCGACGCGGCGCGTCCCCCACCTCCGGCACCTCGCCGCCCGCCCCACGCAACGTCCTCGGGGAGCCCCACCCATGCCCGCACCCCCCACCCGCCCCCGTGTCACCCTGCTGACCGAGGGCACCTACCCGCACAGCCACGGCGGCGTCAGCGTCTGGTGCGACCAGCTGGTACGGGGGATGCCCGACGTCGACTTCGACGTCATCGCGGTCACCGGCACCGGGTGCGAGGCCCTCGCGTGGGAGCTGCCGCCGCACGTGACCGCACCGGTCTGCCTGCCCCTGTGGGGCCCGGCACCGCCCGGCCGCACGCTCCGCGGCCGAACCCGGCGCCACCTCATCGCCTCCTACGAGGAGTTCCTCGCCGCCCTGCTCGACCCGGCCGCCGAGCACGGCTTCGCCCCGGCCCTGTACGAGCTGGCCGGGCACGCCAGGGCCGGTGCCCTCGGCCCGGTGCTGCGCTCGCACCGCGCGGTCGCCGCGCTCGCCTCGGTGTGGCGGGCGCCCGGACTCGCGGTCGCCGAGGCCCGGCCCGCCCTGCACGACGCCGTCACGGCGACGGGCCTGCTCGAGCACGCGCTGCGCCCGCTCGCCGCGCGTCCGCCCGAGCACGGCGTGGCCCACGCGGTGAGCGGCGGCATCGCGGCACTGCCCGGCCTGATCGCCCGTCACGAGCACGGCGTGCCGCTGCTGTTGACCGAGCACGGCGTGTATCTGCGCGAGCGCTACCTGGGCTACCGCACGGGCCCCTACCGCTGGCCGGTGAAAGCGGTGCTGCTCGGGTTCTTCCGGCTGCTCGCCGAGGAGTCCTACCGCGGCGCCGCGCTGATCACGCCGGGCAACCGCTACAACCGGCTCTGGGAGGAGCGCGGCGGCGCCGACCCCGCGCTGATCCGCACCGTCTACAACGGCGTGGACCCCGAGGCGTTCCCGCCCGCGGGACCGGAGCCCGAAGCGCCCACCCTGAGCTGGGCAGGGCGCGTCGACCCGATCAAGGACCTGGAGACGCTGATCCGGTCCTTCGCCCTGGTCAAGAAGCGGGTGCCCGAGGCGCGGCTGCGCCTCTTCGGCGGCACCCCGCGCGGCGGCGAGGCCTACCGGGAGCGCTGCGAGGCCCTCGCCGCGTCCCTCGGGCACGGTGACGCGGTGGTCTTCGAGGGCCGCGTCGAGCACATCAAGGACGCCTACGCGGCGGGCAGCGTGGTCATGCTGTCCAGCATCAGCGAGGGCTTCCCCTTCACCCTGATCGAGGCGATGTCATGCGGGCGCGCCACGGTCTCCACGGACGTCGGCGGGGTCCGCGAGGCCGTGGGCGACACCGGGCTCGTGGTGCCGCCGCGCTCCCCGGAGGCCATGGCCGAGGCGGCCGTCACCCTGCTCCAAGACCCCACGCGCCGGGCCGCGATGGGCGAGGCCGCCCGGCTCCGCGTCATCGAGCAGTTCACCCTGCGCCAGACGGTGGAGGCGTTCCGGGAGATCTACCGCGAGCTGGCCACGGGCCGCACCCCGGCCCCCCACGACACCCACGAACCACCGCTCCCCACCCGGGCACCGGCCAATCCGGCCCCCCTGCCCCCACCCCTCACCGAAGGCGAGGCCGCCGGATGAGCGGCCCCACACCCCTGCCACCACACGAGAACGGCCACGACGCACTCGCGGAGCGGCGCCCACCGTCCTGGGCACTGCCCGCCGACCACCCCGGGCGCGGCCCCGCAGCACGCGGCCGCAGGGCCGGAACCCGCGGCCACGGCCAGCCGCCCGCCCGGCGCCGCCGCCCGTCCTGGGCGGTACCCGACGACGGCGGCGCACCCGCCGCGCCTGACGAGACCCACCCCCCGAACCCACGCCCGAACCCACGCCCGGCCCCGCGCCCCGACCTGCGCCCGGCCCGCCCCGACGACCCCGTCGACGCGCTCGCCGTCGAGCTGGCCGACGCCATCGAGACCGCCGTGCACCCCTACGAGGTCGCCGCGGTCCTGGAGTCGCAGGGCATGACCGCCGGCCGCGTCCAGGACGCGTACGGGCACCCGGACCTGTTCTCGCTCGCCGACGCGCTGTACCGGCGGGTGCCGCGCGGCCAGCCCGAGCCGCCGCCGTCACCCGACCCGTGGCGGCCCGACCACGGGCGCTGCGCGCTGCGGGGGCTGCTGTTCGCGCTGCCGGGCGTGGCCTATCTGCTGGCCGCGGGCGCCTGGGGCGCGGCGGGCCCGCACGGTCTGATCGCCGCCGCGCTGGTGTCGTGGGCCTGGTCGCAGGCGCTCAGCCACCGGGCGTACGCACGGCTCGCCGCGGGGCGCCACGAGGCCGCGCGCGCCCTGCTGCGCGGGGCCCCGCCCGGCATCGCGCTCGCCTGCCTCGCGGGGCTCGCCGTGGCGGGTCCCGGGGCCGCCGCCGCGTTCGCCGCCGGGCAGTCCTGCTACCTCGCGGCCGCCGGGGTGCTGCTCGTGCTCGGCGGTGAGAAGTGGCTCGCCGCCGCACTCGCCCCCGTCGTGGCGGGCGCGGCCGCGCTGCCCTGGTGGCAGCCGCCCTGGGCGCTGCGCCTTGCGCTGCCCGCGCTCACCGTGCTGCTCGCGGCGGGCGCGGCGTGGCGCGCGCTGCGGGCCGCGCTGCGCGCCGAGCCGGCGCCCGGGCCCGCGCCGCGCCTCGCGCGCTCGCTGCCCTACGGCCTGTTCGGCCTGGCGGCGGGGACCCTCGCGACGGTCGCGGGCCAGCGGGACCCGTACGCCGTCATCGTGCTGACCCTGAGCATGGGCCCCGCCGAATGGCTGCTGTACCGCTACCGGGGGCTCGCCGTGGCCGCGCTGCGCGCCTCCGCCACGCCGCTGGGCTTCCGGCTGCGGGCCGCCCGCGCGCTCGGCCTGTGCGTGGCGGCGTACCTCGCCTCCCTCGCCGTGGCCGTCCCGCTGCTCGAAGGGCCGCCCGCGCCGCTGCTCGCCCTGGGCGCCGCCCTGTGGACGGCGCTGCTGCTCCAGGCGTTCGGCGCGGCCTGGCCGTCCGCCGCGCTCTGTCTGGGCGCCGCGGCCACCGCCGTGGCGCTGCCCCGTCTGACCCAACTGCCCCCGGACACCGCCCAACTCCTGGGCTGTACGGGCGCGTCGGTGGCCCTGCTCGGCGCCGCCGTCGGCCACTTGGGCCGCCCCACGGCCCACCTCTGAACCGCCCCCGTGCGCGCATCCGCTCACCACGACCGCCTGGAGATCACATGACGTCCGCTCCACTCGCCGCCGTCACCGGAGCCGAGGGCTTCATCGGCTCCCACCTCACCGAAGAGCTCGTCGCCGCGGGCCACCGCGTGCGCGCGATGGTCCAGTACAACTCCTTCTCGTCGTACGGCTGGCTGGAGGCCCTGCCCGCCGACGTGCTCGCCGAGGTGGAGGTCGTCCTCGGCGACGTGCGCGACCCGGGCTCGGTCCGGGCGCTCGTCGCCGACGCCGAGACCGTCTACCACCTGGCCGCCCTGATCGCGATCCCGTACTCGTACCAAGCGCCGCACTCCTACGTCGACACCAACGTCACCGGCACCCTCAACGTCCTCGAAGCCGTGCGGCACGCCGAGGTCCCGCGCCTGGTGCACACCTCCACCAGCGAGACGTACGGCACCGCCAAGACCGTGCCGATCACCGAGGACCACCCGATCAACACCCAGTCCCCGTACGCCGCTTCGAAGGCGGGCGGCGACCGGCTCGCCGACAGCTACCACGCGAGCTTCGGCACGCCCGTGGTCACGCTCAGACCGTTCAACACCTTCGGCCCCCGCCAGTCCATGCGGGCCGTCATCCCGACCGTCATCGGCCAGGTCGCGGCGGGGTCGCGCACGATCACGCTCGGCGATCTGCGCCCCACCCGGGACTTCACGTTCGTCAAGGACACCGCCCGCGCCTTCCTCGGGCCGTCGGCACCGCGCCCGGGGACGCCGTCGTCGGGCGGACCCTCAACGCCGGTACGGGCGGCGAGATCTCCGTCGGCGACCTGGTGCGCCTCATCGGCAAGGTGATGGCCGCCGACCTGGACGTCACCGAGGAGAAGCGCCGCGTCCGGCCCGCGGTCTCCGAGGTCATGCGCCTGGTCGCGGACGCCACCCGGCTGCGGGAGGCCACCGGCTGGGCCCCCGTCCACTCCCTGGAGGAAGGCCTCGCCCGCACGGTCGCGTTCTTCCGCGACCCGGCCAACCTGGCCCGCTACAAGACGGACATCTACAACATCTGACGCCCCGCCCCATCCCGCCACATCCCGTCCCGTCACAGCACGCCCCGCACGGCGCGCGCGGTCCGCGCGCCGGACCCACTCACAGGGGAGCTCCCCATGCACGCAGTCATCCTCGCCGGAGGCAAGGGCGTCCGGCTCCGCCCGTACACCACCGCACTGCCCAAGCCCCTGGTCCCGATCGGCGACCAGCACGCGATCCTGGAGATCGTGCTTCGCCAGCTCGCGGCCGCCGGGTTCACCAGCTGCACCCTCGCCATCGGCCACCTCGGCCACATCATCCGCGCCTACGTCGGCGACGGCTCCCGCTGGGGCCTCGGCGTCGGCTACTCCACCGAGGACAGCCCGCTGGGCACCATGGGCCCACTCCTGACGATCATGGACAGGCTGCCCGAGCGCTTCCTCGTCCTGAACGGCGACATCCTCACCGACCTCGACTACGCGGACGTGCTGCGCCGCCACCAGGAGTCGAAGGGGCCGCTGACCATCGCGACGTACCCGCGCGAGGTGCACATCGACTTCGGGGTGCTCACCACCGAGGACAGACGCGTGGTCGCGTTCACCGAGAAGCCGAGCGTGGACTACCGCGTCTCCATGGGGGTCTACGGCGTCTCCCGCGACACCCTCGCCCCCTACACGCCGGGCCTGCCGCTCGGCTTCGACGAGCTGGTCCTCGACCTGCTGAAGGCCGGGAACCCGCCGCACGCCTACGAGTTCGACGGCTACTGGCTCGACATCGGCCGCCCGGACGACTACGACCGCGCGAACGCCGAGTTCACCACGCACCGCGCCCTGCTGCTCAAGGGAGCGTGAGGCGGCCATGCGGATTCTCGTCCTCGGCGCGAGCGGATACCTGGGCGGGCACGTCGCCGGGCGGCTGCGCGCCCTGCCCCGCGCGCGGCTGCTCACCGGCGGCCGGACACCGGGCGCCGACCTGCGCTGCGACCTCGCCACGGCCGCGCCCGGCGGCCTGGCGGAGCTGCTCGCGCGGTCCTCGCCGGACGCCGTGGTGAACTGCGCGGGCGCGGTCGGCGGCACCGCCCTGACCCTGGCGGAGGCCAACTCCCGCGGCCCCGCGGCGCTGTGCGAGGCGCTGCGCGCGGCGGCCCCGGGGGCGCGCCTGGTGCACCTGGGCTCCGCCGCCGAGTACGGCCCGCAGCCGCGCGGCGAGGCCACCGGCGAGAGCGCCCACGCCCACCCGGTGGCTCCCTACGGCGCGACCAAGCTGGCGGGCTCCCTGGCGGTGATGTCGTCCGGCCTGGACGCGGTGGTCCTTCGGGTGACGAACCCGGTGGGCCCGGGCGCCCCCGCCGCGGGTCTGCCGGGGCGGCTCACGGCCGAACTGCGGCGCGCGGTGGGCGCGTCGCCGCACGCCACGGTCCGCGTGGGCGATCTGTCCGCGTACCGGGACTTCGTCGACGTACGGGACGTGGCGGCGGCCGTGGCGCTCGCCGTGACCGCGCCGCCCCCGCTGCCGCGGCTGCTCAACGTGGGCAGCGGCCGGGCCGTCGCGGTGCGCGATCTGGTGCACGCCCTGGTCCGCGCGGCGGGCTTCCGGGGCCGGGTCGAGGAGTCGCTGCCCGCCGTGGGCCGCTCCGCCGCGGTCCCCTGGCAGTGCGCCGACGTCACGGCCGCCGCCCGCGCGCTCGGCTGGCGGCCCGCGCACTCCCTCGCGGACGCCCTTGACGCGCTGTGGGCCGCCGACGGCGCGCCCGCCGCCGGGCGCCGGGCGATCCCCGTGGAGGGGCCGTGAGCACGCTGCTCGTGCCGCTGTACGTCCACCCGGCCGTGGACCCCGCGGCCTGGCGGGCGCTCGTCAGGGCCGCGCCCCTGCTGTACGGCGTCGTGCTCAACGCCGCCGACGGTCCCGGCGCGGCCCCCGACCCGGCGTTCGCCTCGGCCGCGCGCGAGCTGCGCGCGGCCGGGGTGCCGGTGCTGGGGTACGTCGACACGGCCTACGGCGAGCGTGCGGTCCGCGAGGCCGCCGCCGACCTCGACCGGTACCTCGACTGGTACCGGGTCGACGGCTGCTTCTTCGACCGGGTCGCGCCGGGCCGCCGCGAGCTGCGCCACTGCAAGCGCCTGGTGCGGTGCGCGCGGGGCCGCGGGGCGGCCCCGGTGGTCCTGAACCCGGGCGCGCACCCGGCACCGGGCTACGCGCGCGCCGCCGACCTGCTCGTCACCTTCGAGGGCCACTGGACGACGTACCTACGGGCGTTCAGCACCCCGCCGTGGACGGCACGGCACTCCCCCGACCGCTTCTGTCACCTGGTCTACGGGGTGCCGCCCGCGCTCGCCCCGCTCGCCGCGCGCACGGCACGCCGACGCGGCGCGGGCGTGCACTGCGCGACACCGGGGGCGGGCCCCAACCCCTGGAGCACCCCGCCCGTGCCGCGCCTGGAGGTGTGAGGTCAGGACGCCGTACGGGCGTGCACGTGCTCCACGAGCCGCGTCAGGGCGTCGGGGTCGGTGCTGGGCAGGACGCCGTGGCCGAGGTTGAACACATGGCCCTCCAGGCCCGCGGCGGCGGCGAGCACCTCGTCCGTCTTCGCCTCGACGGCCTCGCGGGGCGCGAACAGGACGGCGGGGTCGAGGTTGCCCTGGAGCGCCTTGCCGGGGCCGACGCGGCGGGCGGCCTCGTCCAGCGGCACCCGCCAGTCGACGCCGACGACGTCGGCTCCGGCCTCGCCGAGCAGCCCGAGCAGTTCGCCGGTGCCCACCCCGAAGTGGATGCGCGGCACGCCGTACGAGGCGACCGCGTCGAAGACCTTCCGGGACGCGGGCATCACCGAGCGCCGGTAGTCGGTGGGCGCCAGGGCGCCCACCCAGGAGTCGAAGAGCTGCACGGCGGAGGCGCCGGCCTCGATCTGCACCTTGAGGAAGGCGCTGGTGATCTCCGCGAGCCGGTCGAGCAGGTCGGCCCACAGCTGCGGGTCGCCGTACATGAGCGCCTTGGTGTGCTCGTGGTTGCGGCTCGGGCCGCCCTCGACGAGGTAGCTCGCGAGGGTGAACGGCGCACCGGCGAATCCGATGAGCGGCGTCGCGCCGAGCTCACCCGTGAGCATGCCGATGGCCTCGGTGACGTACGAGACGTCGTCCGGGGTGAGGTCGCGCAGCTGCGCCAGGTCCGCGCGCGAGCGGATCGGCCGCTCGACGACGGGCCCGACGCCGGGCTTGATGTCGAGGGTCGACGCCGATGGCCTTCAGCGGGACGACGATGTCGCTGAAGTAGATCGCCGCGTCGACGCCGTGGCGGCGCACCGGCTGCAGCGTGATCTCCGTGACCAGGTCGGGCCGCATGCAGGACTCCAGCATGGCGGTGCCCTCGCGGACCTTGCGGTACTCCGGCAGGGAGCGCCCGGCCTGCCGCATGAACCACACGGGCGTGTGCGGCACGGCTTCACGCCGGCACGCCTTCAGAAAGGCGGAGTCATACGTCGCGGTCTGCTGGCCGGTGGCCTCGTCATTGACACTCACCCGCAAAGTCTCGCACGGAGCAAAACCAACCTCGAAAGCCGTCCAGAACAAGCGCGCCCCGGCGTCCAGAACAAGCGCGCAGCGCGACAACCCCGGCCAGGCAATTCCAGCCCGTCCGGCGTTTGAGGACGAGCGCGAAGCGCGACAAACGCCCACCAAGGCCAGGGAAAAACGGCGCCCCGGAGAGAGCGGAGCGCATCCCGCGAGGGGTGCCCGGGGGTGTCTGTGCCTGCACGAGCCCGCCGCCCCCCTTAGTCTTCCCCGCATGGCTGCGGCTCAGGGACAACGGTCGGACGGCGCCGACGAGATGGACAGCGCGCGGGAGGCGGTGGCGGACACCGCTCCGCCGCCGTTCCGCGCCGCGGTGGACGGGTTGCGCGGGGCACGGCTGCGGCCGCAGATCGAGGTGGAGCCGACCCGGCCGCCCCAGCGCCTCGCGCCCTTCGCGTACGCGCTGGAGGCGGCCGTCGTGGAGGACGACGAGGACTTGGCGGACGGGCGGCTCGTGCTGTTGCACGACCCGGCCGGGCACCCGGCCTGGAACGGGCAGTTCCGTCTGGTGACGCTGGTGCGGGCGGAGCTGGAACCGGAGATGGCGGCCGACCCGCTGCTTCCGGAGGTGTGCTGGTCGTGGCTGACGGGCGCGCTCCAGGCGCGCGGCCTGTCCTGCGGCGATCCGAGCGGGACGGTCACCCGGGCCGGTTCGCACTACTTCGGCGGGCTCTCCGAGCGCCCGCCCGCCTCCCAGATCGAGATCCGCGCCTCGTGGACGCCGCGGGAGGGCCCGGGGGGCGTGCCGGACACGGGGGCGCACCTGGCGGCGTGGTGCGAGCTCCTGAGCCAGATCGCGGGCCTGCCGCCCGCGGGTCCCGTGGACGGCTCGGTGGTGACGCTGCCGCAGCGCCGGGGGCCTCGCAGCGGCTGATCCCGAGCACCGCACCGGGGTGGGGCGTGTGCGCCGGCTTGACGCGCCGGGTCGGGGATACCGCCAGGTGAATGGTCGGATGATCGATCACATGTCCGAATCGCCCGAATTTGTTACTCACCAAATCGTGATCATCCCCTAAAGGCGGCCGCACCAGGTGCCGAAGAGGTCTGTGACCTTGAAACGTACGGTTCGCCCCGGCTTCTCCCCCGAGCCGGCCCGTCCCGCCACCCCCAGGAGGCCTGGTGTCCGTTCTCCTCGAGCAGCCCGCAAGCCTGGTCGCCTACCGCCCGAACAAGCCGACCGCCATGGTCGTCGTGGCCGACCCCCGCGTCCGCTCCACCGTGACCCGCCACCTGTGGGCCCTCGGGGTGCGGGACGTCATCGAGGCCTCGTCCATCGCTGAGGCTCGTCCCCGCATCGGCAACCCCCGCGACATCTGCGTCGCGGACGTCCACCTTCCCGACGGCTCCGGCCTGACCCTCCTGTCCGAGACCCGCGCCGCGGGCTGGCCCAACGGCCTGGCCCTGTCCGCCGCCGATGACATCGGCGCCGTGCGCAACGCCCTCGCGGGCGGCGTGAAGGGGTACGTCGTCACCGGCACCCGTACGAACGTCGGGCTCCCCACCCGACCCGGTGCCGCTCCCATCGGCTCCGCCGCCGCCCGCATGCACCGCCGCCCCCCGGGTGCCCCGAGCCACCCGGGCGGCTACCGCGAGCTGTCAGGCCGGGAGGTCGAGGTCCTCCGGCTCGTCGCCGAAGGGCAGTCGAACAAGGCGATCGAGCGTCTCGATGGGCCTGTCCGCCCTGACCGTCAAGAGCCACCTCGCCCGCATCGCCCGCAAGCTCGGCACCGGAGACCGGGCGGGAATGGTAGCGGTGGCCCTGCGCACCGGCATCATCCACTGACCGATTTACACCCCCTGAGCGCCCGTCGACGTAACGTTCCGTCGACGGGCGCCGTCCGTTCACAGATACCCTTGACAGGTGACCGACGCCCAAGAGACCGCAGCAGACAGCTCACTGCGAACCACCGGAGGCGCTCCTCCGGACGAAGGCGTCACAGGCGTCTCCGTCGACGGGACACCCACTCCGCTGCTCGAACCGCGCGACGGCATCCCGCCCGTCGTCTCGGACCCGGACACGCTCGCGCAGGTCATCGCGGCATTTGCCGCCGGTACGGGACCGGTGGCCGTGGACGCCGAGCGCGCCTCCGGCTACCGCTACGGCCAGCGCGCGTACCTCGTCCAGCTCCGCCGCGAAGGCGCGGGCACCGCGCTGATCGACCCCGTCGCCTGCCCCGATCTGTCCGGCCTCGGCGAGGCCCTGGCCGACACCGAATGGGTCCTGCACGCCGCCACGCAGGACCTGCCGTGCCTGCGGGAAATAGGCATGATTCCGTCGACCCTGTTCGACACGGAGCTCGCCGGGCGCCTCGCCGGGTTCCCGCGCGTCGGCCTCGGCGCGATGGTCGAGAGCGTCCTCGGCTTCGTCCTGGAGAAGGGCCACTCCGCCGTCGACTGGTCCACCCGCCCGCTGCCCGAGCCCTGGCTGCGCTATGCCGCGCTCGACGTGGAGCTCCTCGTCGACCTGCGCGACTGCCTGGAGAAGGAGCTCGACCGGCAGGGGAAGCTGGACTGGGCCCGGCAGGAGTTCGACGCCATCGCCAGCGCCCCGCCCGCGCCGCCCCGCAAGGACCCCTGGCGGCGCACGTCCGGCATGCACAAGGTGCGCCGCCGCCGTCAGATGGCGGTGGTACGGGAGCTGTGGACGGCCCGGGACCGCATCGCGCAGCGCCGTGACGTGTCGCCCGGCAAGGTCCTCAGCGACGCCGCGATCGTGGAGGCCGCGCTCGCGCTGCCCGCGAACGTGCACGCCCTCACCGGGCTGCCCGGCTTCGGGCACCGCATGGGGCGCCGCCAGCTCGACCAGTGGCAGGCCGCGGTGGAGCGCGCCAAGGCGCTGCCCGAGGCGGAGCTGCCGCAGCCGGGCCAGGCCGTGACCGGGCCGCCGCCGCCCCGCTCCTGGGCCGACCGCGACCCCGCCGCCGCGGCACGGCTTTCCGCCGCGCGGGCCTCCGTGTCGGAGCTGGCCGAGCGGCTGAGCATGCCGCAGGAGAACCTGATCACCCCGGACACCGTCCGCCGGGTGTGCTGGGAGCCCCCGGCTCCGGCCTCCCCGGACACCGTGGCCGAAGCCCTCGCGGGCCACGGCGCCCGCCCCTGGCAGATCGAACTGGTAGCCCCGGCCCTGGCCGCCGCCCTGGCCTGAGCCCGTCCCTTCGCCTGCGGGTGGGTGGGCAGTGCCCGCCGCTACCGCGGCGGGTTTCTCCCACCCACCCACCCGTTCACCCCGCGGTGCCAGCTGCGACCGGGGCGCGGGGCGCTGCGGCTGGTGCCGTCCGAGTGCTCGGGCGGGCGGGCGGGTGGGAAGCCCCCGCCGCGGTAGCGGCGGGCACCACCCACGCACCCGCACCCGAGCCCCCACCCCCATATGTGACATGCACCTCCCCCGGGCAGCCCTTGGCCTACTAGTTACCGGTAAGTAGCATGACCCCAGGAAGCGCGCCGCAGGCGCACCGCACCCTGGAGGAGAGCCATCGTGCCTCGTACCGTCAGGGACGTCGTTTTCGTCGACGGCGTCCGCACCCCGTTCGGCAAGGCGGGTCCGAAGGGCATCTACCACGAGACCCGTGCCGACGATCTGATCGTGAAGGCCATCCGGGAGCTGCTGCGCCGCAACCCGGCCCTCGACCCGGCCAAGATCGACGAGGTCGCCGTCGCGGCCACCACGCAGATCGGCGACCAGGGGCTCACCATCGGCCGCACGGCCGGAATCCTCGCGGGCCTTCCGCAGTCGGTGCCGGGCTACTCGATCGACCGCATGTGCGCGGGCGCGCTCACGGCCGTCACGACGACCGCGGGGTCGATCGCCTTCGGCGCGTACGACGCCGTGATCGCCGGTGGTGTCGAGCACATGGGCCGCCACCCGATGGGCGAGGGCGTCGACCCGAACCCCCGGTTCGTGAGCGAGAAGCTCGTCGACGAGTCCGCCCTGTTCATGGGCATGACCGCCGAGAACCTGCACGACCGCTACCCCTCCATCACCAAGGAGCGCGCGGACGCGTACGCCGTGCGTTCGCAGGAGAAGGCGGCCAAGGCCTACGCCAACGGCAAGATCCAGCAGGACCTGGTGCCGATCTCCATCCGGAACACCAACTCCGAGGTGGGCGAGACCGGCTGGGGCCTGGCCACCCAGGACGAGCCGATGCGCCCGGGGACCACCCTGGAGAACCTGGCGGGCCTCAAGACGCCGTTCCGCACGCACGGCCGCGTCACCGCGGGCAACGCGGCGGGTCTCAACGACGGCGCCACCGCCTCGATCATCGCCTCCGAGGACTTCGCCCGGGAGAACGGCCTTCCGGTGAAGATGCGGCTCGTGTCGTACTCCTTCGCCGGTGTGGAGCCGGAGGTCATGGGCTACGGCCCGATCCCCGCCACCGAGAAGGCGCTCGCCCAGGCCGGGCTCGGCATCGGGGACATAGGCCTGTTCGAGATCAACGAGGCCTTCGCCGTCCAGGTGCTCGCCTTCCTTGAGCACTACGGCATCGCCGACGACGACACCCGCGTCAACCAGTACGGCGGCGCCATCGCCTTCGGCCACCCCCTTGCCTCCTCCGGTGTCCGTCTGATGACGCAGCTGGCGCGGCAGTTCGAGGAGCAGCCGGAGGTCCGCTACGGCCTCACCACCATGTGCGTCGGCTTCGGCATGGGCGCGACGGTCATCTGGGAGAACCCGCACCACAAGGACGCCGGAGGCGACAAGTGAGCACCACCACCGCTGAGCTCCTGAAGGGTGCCGCCGAGCTGTTCCCGGACGAGGTCGTCACGCAGGCGCACGTGCGCCACCTCGACCTGCCGTTCGGCGCCGGGCGCTTCGCGCTGATCACCCTCGACAACGGCTTCGACCACACCAAGCCGACCACCTTCGGCCCGCAGTCGCTCGCGAACCTGAACGCCGCGATCGACCAGGTCGAGAAGGAGGCCGCCGAGGGCACGATCGTCGGCGCCGGCGTCACCGGCAAGCCGTTCATCTTCGCCGTCGGCGCCGACCTCAAGGGCGTCGAGCTCCTGAAGCGGCACGAGGACGCGCTGGCCATCGGCAAGGGCGGCCACGACGTCTTCAAGCGCCTCGCGGGCCTCGCGGTGCCGACGTTCGCGTACTACAACGGCGCCGCCATGGGCGGTGGCGTCGAGGTCGGTCTGCACTGCACGTACCGCACGGTGTCGAAGGCGCTGCCCGCGTTCTCGCTGCCCGAGGTCTTCCTCGGCCTGGTGCCGGGCTGGGGCGGCTGCACGCTCCTGCCGAACCTGATCGGCGCGGACCGCGCGGTTTCGGTCATCATCGAGAACTCGCTGAACCAGAACCGCCAGCTCAAGGGCAAGCAGGTCTTCGAGCTCGGCATCGCCGACGCACTGTTCGAGGGCGCCGACTTCCTGGAGCAGTCGCTGCTGTGGACGGCCTCCGTCCTCAAGGGCGACGTCGAGGTGGCCCGCGCCGACGTCGACCGCGGCGAGGCCTGGGACGCGGCGGTCGCCCGCGGCCGCGCGATCGCCGACTCCAAGGTGCACGGCGCGGCCCCGGCCGCCTACCGCGCCCTGGACATCATCGCCGCCTCGAAGGACGGCGACGCCCAGAAGGGCTTCGACGCCGAGGACACGGCGCTCGCCGACCTCATCATGGGCGGCGAACTGCGCTCCGGCATCTACGCGTTCAACCTGGTCCAGAAGCGCGGCAAGCGCCCCGCGGGCGCCCCGGACAAGAACCTGGCACGCCCGGTCACCAAGGTCGGCGTCGTCGGCGCCGGTCTGATGGCCTCCCAGCTGGCCCTGCTGTTCCTGCGCCGCCTGGAGGTGCCGGTCGTCCTGACCGACATCGACCAGGAGCGCGTCGACAAGGGCGTCGGCTACGTCCACGCCGAGATCGACAAGCTCCTCGGCAAGGGCCGCGTCAACCAGGACCAGGCCAACCGCCTCAAGGCCCTGGTCACGGGCGTCCTGGACAAGGCCGAGGGCTTCGCCGACGCCGACTTCATCATTGAGGCCGTCTTCGAGGAGATCGGCGTCAAGCAGCAGGTGTTCGCGGAGGTGGAGGCCGTGGCCCCCGCGCACGCGATCCTGGCGACGAACACCTCGTCCCTGTCGGTGTCGGAGATGGCCTCGAAGCTGAAGCACCCCGAGCGGGTCGTCGGCTTCCACTTCTTCAACCCGGTCGCGATCCTGCCGCTCCTGGAGATCGTGCGCGGTGAGCAGACCGACGACGCCTCCCTGGCCACGGCCTTCGGCGTCGCCAAGAAGCTGAAGAAGACCGCGGTCCTGGTGAAGGACGCCCCGGCGTTCGTCGTGAACCGCATCCTGACCCGCTTCATGGGCGAGATCCAGAACGTCATCGACGAGGGCACCCCGGTCGAGGTCGCGGAGAAGGCGGTCGAGCCGCTCGGTCTGCCGATGTCCCCGCTGGTGCTCCTGGAGCTGGTCGGCCCGGCCATCGGCCTGCACGTCTCCCAGACGCTGAACCGCGCCTTCCCGGACCGCTTCACGGTCTCGCCGAACCTGAAGGCGGTCGTCGAGGCGGGCAAGCGCGGCTTCTACGTCTACGACAGCGGCAAGCCGGAGCTGGACCCGGAGGTCGCGGCGCTCCTGAAGCAGGGCGACGCGGTCCTCACCGAGGAGCAGGTCCGCGCCCGCGTCCTGGACGCCGTCGCGCAGGAGATCGGCCTGATGCTGGCCGAGGGCGTCGTCGCCGAGGCGCAGGACATCGACCTGTGCCTGATCACCGGCGCGGGCTGGCCCTTCCACCTGGGCGGCATCACGCCGTACCTGGACCGCGAGGGCGTCAGCGAGCGGGTGAACGGCAAGCGGTTCCTGGAGCAGGGACTCGCCAGCGTCCCCGCGTGACCCGATCCGCGCGCACGGGTGCCCGGTACGCCGACTGGCGTGCCGGGCACCGGCGTTCTAGCGGCCGGTGACCGGCTGCTCCCAGGCCCGCAGGGCGAGGCCCGGCTCGTCCTTGCGGCGGGTCAGGCGCAGCGCGTCGGTGCCGGGGACGTAGGTCGCCGCGACCACCCGGCCCTGGGCGTCCTCGGCGAGCGCGATCCGGGTGTCGACGGGCAGGGCCGGGCCCGACTCCGTCCACCAGGCGCCCGCCGACTCCCGTTCGGTGGGGTACGCGGCGAACGCGACCCGGCCGCTGTCCGCGCGCTGGGCGAGCAGCGTGCAGTCGTGGCCGTCGAGCGAGCAGCGCACGGCGGCGGCGGGCCCCGGGCCCGCGGCGGTGAGCAGCCGCACCGGCTCCTCGTCGCCGCGCCAGGCGCACAGCTCGCCGTCCTCGTCGGTGAAGAACAGGGTGGTGTGCTCGGCGGACGTGGCGAGCGCGCGCAGGGTGCCGGGGCGGGCGCGGACGGGCAGCGGCTCGTCCATGACGGGCACCTTGCCCGGCCCCGACTGGCGCCAGCGCAGGATCGCGTCCGGCGTCGTCGCGTACGCCACGACCCGGCCGGACCCGGCGGTCACGACGGCGAGTTCGCCGCGCACGTCCGTGCCCTTGAGGTCCCGCCAGGGGCCCCAGCCGCCCTTCTCGCGCTGGCCGCGCATGCTCACTCCGCCGCCCCGGTTCGGTACGAACACATGGGCGCGGCCCTCGGCGTCGACGGTGACGGCGGGCACGCCGGTGCGGTCGCCCGTCTTGTTCGGGTGGCCGAGCGGGTTCCAGTCGAGGGCGGCGAGGTGGGGCTGGAAGTGCGTGGTGTGCACCAGGCCGGACTCGCCGGGGACGGTGGGGCGCCAGGACACCAGGTGGGCGTAGGTGTCGGCGCCCTGTGCGACGGCGAGCACCGGGTGCACGCGCTGGTCGCCGCCGAGCACGCGGGGCGGGGACCAGTCGCCGCCGGGCAGGCCCTCCGCGCGGCATTCGACGGTGTCGCCGTCGGGGCCGAAGACGTAGACGCACAGGCTGCCGCCGCGTCCGCGTATGAGCCAGTCGCCGTTCACGGCCGAGGTGCTGAGGGCTGGGGGCATGCGGCTATTCCGGGGCGGTGGAGGGTTGCGGTGCCCCCACTCTAATGGTCCGGGGCCCGGTGGCCCCACCCGGGCGTGCGACCCTGGCCGCATGGAGAGAGTGACCCTGGTGGTCGATGCCGCGAACGTGGTCGGTTCGGTGCCGGACGGCTGGTGGCGGGACCGGCGGGGGGCCGCGGAGCGGCTGCGGGACCGGCTGGTGGCGGTCGCCGCCGAGGGGGTCCCCGGGGTGCCGGGGCCGCTGGACGTGGTCCTCGTCGTGGAGGGCCGGGCCCGGGGCGTGGACTCCGTGCCCGGGGTGCGGGTGGAGTCCGCGCCCGCCAGCGGCGACGACCACATCGTGCGCGTGGTCGCCGACGCCGCGGGCCCCTGCGTGGTCGCCACGGCCGACCGGGAACTCCGGGCCCGGGTCACCGCGCTCGGCGCGGAGTGCGTGGGGCCGCGCACGGTGCGGCCTTAGGCGGAACGCCGGGAGACGTCCCGCCCCCGAGCCGGGCTACAGCCGCTTCGCGCTGCGCAGTGCCGCCGCGTAGTACCCGTTGCCGTCGAGGCGCGACGTGCCGCCCTTGTCGCCGATCGTCGGTCCGTTGACCTCTTCCCGGCTGGAGATGAAGATCTTGTGGCCGTCGGCGTCGTGGCCGAGGAAGATGCCGACGTGGTCGAGGCGCTGCTTGGTGCGGGCGTCGAGCTTGAAGAACACCAGGTCGCCCGGGTTGGACGACGTCGATGGTCTTGGGGCGGTCGGTGGCGCCGACGCCCTTGAGGGGGAGGACGGGCGCGCCGACCTTGCCGCGGGCCATGCCGTTGGCGGTGCGCGGCAGCCCGTCACCGGCGTCGTCGCTGGCCATCAGCGGGTAGCGCGCGCGGTAGCCGAAGACGGTGCGGATGAAGCCGGAGCAGTCGATGGCGCGGGCCCGCTTGGCCTCGGGCTGGATGGTCGTGCCGTCGCGGAAGGTGTAGGGGATGCCGAGGTAGTCGTAGAAGTCGGACTGCTCCTCGCGCAGGTCGTTGCCCTGGCTGCCGTTGGGGTTGAGGGGACCGAAGTTGGCGTCGCCCGCGTAGGCGATGCCCTCGTCGTCCTTCTTGACCGGCGCGCCCTGCACGTACTGGAAGGAGATGGCGAAGACGTCGTCCTCCTCGCTGCCCGCGTACTGCTTGTACCAGTCCTTGAACCACTTCTCCTTCTCGGCGCCCTTGCGCCAGACCTCCGGCATCAGGCGGACCCAGTCGTCGGTGACGACGCGGGACTTGGTGCTGGTGGGCTCGGCGAAGGTGCGGCTGGGTCCGGTGAGCGTCGCGGTGCGCGCGCCGTCGGTGAACGAGGCGAGCACCTTGCCGCCCTCGGTGCGAAGGACCGAGCGGTCGGGGTTGCGCAGGCGCTCCCAGGACTGCTTGCCGCCCTGCGCCGAGGCGCCGTTGTCGAGGCGGCCGGGACTGTCAGTGACGGCCTGCACCTCGGGCGTCTTGTCCTTCTCGTCCTTGCGCAGCTCGACGGTCAGGAAGGCACTGCCCGCGAGCAGGGCGAGCACGGTCGCGGCGTGGAGGGCGGGGCGCTTCTTCTTGGGCGGCATGGGTGACTCCGGAAGTCGGGACGGATTCAGGCGGAGGGCATGAAGCCGAGGAGGATCCCGGCGGTGAGGACGACATAGGCCATGAGGGTCACCGAGCCCGTGGCGAGCAGGGTGGGGCCCTTGGGCTGGCGCACCAGCCTGGTAGGCGATCAGGCCCGGCACGATGAAGCCGAGGGTCTGGTTGCTGTACATCAGCGGGAACTCGAGGGAGAGCACGATCATCACGGTGGCCTGGAGCACCACGCCGGTCAGTACGACCGCCGCGAACAGGCGCTTGCCGTACAGGATGATGAAGCGCTGCATGAGGAGCGTGCAGACGTACGTCAGGACGGTGACGCCGACGACCATGGCGGCGCGCTGGAGGTCCTCGACGAGGGTCAGCGCGAGCCAGCCCGGCGTGATCATGCCGCCGGGCGACAGGTTGGTCGTCAGATAGCAGACCAGGGAGAAGAGCAGCCCGAGCGCGATGCCGATCGCGGCGATCTCGGGGGTGAGGACGGAGGGGATCAACGGGGCTCTCCTGGGCTGTGCCACTGCTGCGGGTCGTCGGCGGCGGGGGAAGCGGGCGGGACACGCGGCTCGAACAGGCCGCGGGGCCGGTCGGATTCCGGCTCGGACGGGTGGTGCGACTGCTGTGCAGTGGGGCATCTGCGGCGGCTGTGCCTGCTGGGGCGGGTAGGCGTCGTACACGCCGGGCGCGCCCTGGGACGGGTAGGAGGACGCCTGGCCGTAGGACTCCTGGGGCGCGTAGGCCCCCTGCGCGTGGCCCTGCTGCCCCTGGTGGCCCTGCGCCGCGTACGGGTCGTACTGCTGCTGGCCGTACCCCTGCTGGCCGTGCTGGCCGTACTGCCCGTGCTGGCCCTGCTGCCCGTACTGGCCCTGCTGGCCGTGCTGGCCGTGCTGCTCGTACTGGCCGCCGTGCTGGCCGTATCCCTGGTGCGCGTACTGCTGCTGGTGGTCGTACGTCCCGTACCCCTGGTCGGCGGCGCGCTGTGCGGGCACGTGCACCGGGGCGACCGGGGTGAGCTGCGGGGCGTAGCGGTGCTCGTACGCCTCCGGGTAGTGCTGGTAGGGGTCGATGTGCGGCTCGTACGTCGGTGTCGGCTGGGTCTGCTCCACGGTGGCGCCGCTGTCGGCGGCGGGGGCGGGCGCGGGGTCCTCGCTCTCGTCCGCGGGCAGCTCGGCGAGGTGTTCCAGGAGCACCTCGCCCTGGCCGTGGATGTTGCCGATGGCGACGAGCGAGGAGTTCGGGCCGAGCTGGCCGAGCAGCTGCCCCATGAACTCCTCGGGGTCGCGCCGGTCGCCGCCGAGGTCGACGGCGCGCGAGCGCCACTCGGCGGGGATGGCGTCGATGGCGCTCTTGGCGGGGTGGCCGATGACGAAGACCTTCTCCGGCTCCAGGTCGGGGATGATCTCGCCCATCTGGCCGTTGCGCTCGACGCGGTCGGGGCGGCAGTTGATGACGACGTTCAGCGGCCGGTGGATGGCGCCGAGGTCGAGCAGCTGGTTGATGTTCATCAGCGTCGACTCGGGGTCGTTGGCCGCGAACACGTTGGCGAAGCGGAGCTTCTTGTCGTCGTGGGTGACGTACCGCTCGACGGAGAGGACACCGGGGTCCGGCGGCGCGTCGTACATGCCCTGCAGGGCCGTCTCGCGCTCCACGCCGAGGAGTTCGGCGACCTTCAGGGCGATCGCCACGTTCTCCTTGAACGTGAACCAGCTGAAGCCGCGCAGCTCCTCGTCGCTGACCGTGTCGGGGTCGGCGTAGATGAGCTGGCAGTTCCGGGCGTCGGCCTCTTCCTTGAGGATGTCGAAGCGGTCCTTCTCGGCGGTGACGCAGATCCCGTCCTCCGGCATGGACCGGGACAGGGAGCGGGCGACGTCGTCGAGGGTGGGGCCCATCTCGGCGAGGTGGTCCTCACGGACGTTGCACAGCACGCCGATGGTGGAGCGGATCAGCTTGGACTGGTTGATCTCCTGGAGCGCGGGCATGACCGCCATGCACTCGATGACCAGGGCGTCCGGGTTGTACGCCGCCGCCCGGCGCACGATGCCTATCTGCTCGACCACGTTGGCGATGCCGAACTTGCGGTAGACCGGCTCCTCGGTGGCGTCCGGGTGGATGAACCGGGCGGCGGTGCCGGTGGTCTTGGCGACCGTGGTCAGATCGCCGCCGCGCAGCGCGCCCGCGCACAGGCGGGTGATGGAGCTCTTGCCGCGGATGCCGTTGACGAGCACCCGCGTGGGTATGTGCTCCAGGTTGGTGAAGTGCCGCCGCTGCTCGATCACCCCGGCGACGAGCAGGACGGCGCAGCACACCACGAGCACGGTGAAGAGGAAGTACACGGCGTTCAGTTCCTTCCGGCGAGCGGCGCCGGGGCACCGTCCCGCTTGCGCTGCGAGCCCAGTTGCTGCCGGATGAGCTCCAGGCTGCGGGTGACAGCGCCGACCTCGTCGTGGTGGACCGGGAAGAGGACGGTGCGGCGGTCGCCGTCCGCGAGCTTCTCGGCCTGGTCGGCGAGGTTGCGCAGCGGGCGTACGACGACGATGTGCAGCCAGCCCAGGCAGGCCGCGGCGGCGGTGATGCCGAGCAGCCCGGCGAGGACCGTGCGGTTCTGCAGCGTGTACTCGGGGATGGGCAGGCCGGAGGCGGGCTGCCAGCTCACCACGGTCCAGCCGACGGACTCGGCGGCGCCGCCCCCGGCGAACGGGGACGCGGCGGCGATCTCGATGTCGTCGCCGTCGCGGTACAGCACGCCGCTGGGCCGCGGGTTGGCGCCGACCTTCTGCCCGGCGCTCTCGACGAGGCGGTCGAGACGGCCCGCGGGAAGGCCCTGGAACTCGCGGTAGCCGGTGTTGCCGCCGAGGATCTTGCGGTCCTTGTCGACGACGCGGACCGTGCCGAGGCCGGGGCGCTTGAGCAGCGAGTTCAGGAAGTCGATGCGGAACTCGCCGACGACGGCGGTCCCGGCGCGGCCCGGCACCTCGGCCGTGCCCAGGATCACCGGCTCCTTGCCGTCGTCGTCAAGGACGCGGATCGCTCGCGCGGACGGCTTGTCACCGGCGGTGCGCGGGTCCGAGCCCGCCTCGGAGAGGACCTCGCCCTTGGCGTCGAGCACGTACAGGGACCGGTAGCGGCTGTGCTGGTTGAGGGTGTTCTTGAGGACCTTGTCGATCTCGTCGGGCTTGGTGCGGGCGCCGATGAGGGAGGCCACCGAGGTGAGGTCGGCGTGGCCCTCGTTGAGGGCGCGGCGGACCCGGTCGGAGATGGTGTCGGTGCGCTCGCGCTGGTCGTTGACGAGCTGCTGCGGCACCTGGACGTCGTCCCCGGCGCGGTTGAGCAGGAGCAGCAGCGGCGCCGACCACACGAGCAGCAGCACGCCGCAGACCGCCAGGAGCGTGCGGGCGCCCGGCTTGCGGCGGCCCTTGGGGGTCTTCGCGGCGTCGGCGCTCTCGCCGAGCAGCTGGCGGCGCAGCCGCTCCAGGGCGGCGCCGATGCGGGCCGCCTCGCCGTGCTTGGGCACGGTCACCGGGCGGCTGAGGTCGCCGCGGGTCAGGCGGCGGCTCTCCAGGAAGAGCCGGATCAGCGGGCGCTGCACGGTGCGCAGGAGCACGAACACGGTCAGGCCGCCGATGAGGAGCAGCGCGCCCGCGGCGATCAGGCCGAAGGCGGAGCTGTCGGCGCGGTCCTCGTCCTCGGTGACGGGCACCATGGCGACGACGCTCAGGCCGAGCCGGGTCGCCACGGTGGACTCGCCCGCCTCGGGCGCGGCCAGGGAGGCGTAGCCGCCGATGGCCCGCTCGCCGAGGAAGCGCTCGCCGATGAGGTGGCCGCTGACTCCCTTGTAGCCGCCGGAGCCCGGCTCCTTGGACATCAGCGGGTGCTGGCGGGACTTCTTGGCGGCGGCGCGGGCGAACGACTTGATCTGCTGGTTGGCCTGCTTGACCTCTTGGCGCTCGGTGGGCCCGCTGACCTGCTCGGGCTCGGGGATGCCGTCGGTGCTGAGGATGCGGCCGTCCTGGCCGACGACGGCGATGGAGCGGAACTCGCCGAGGCTGATGCCGGGGAAGCGCAGGCTGCTGGAGGCGACGAGCAGCTGCTGGGGCTGGCCCTTCCAGGTGAGCACGGCGAAGGAGAGCAGCCGGGTCTCGCCGTTCTCCAGGCGGACCATGCGCGGCTGGAGGCCGTCCTCGTCCTTGAGCTTGGCGCGGTCGATGGCCGCGAGCGGCACGTTCTCACCGCGCGCGGCAAGGAGCTTGCCGGAGCGGATCTCGACGACGGCGGTGCCCATCCACTTCTGGTACACGCTGCTGATCTTGTCGAGCACGGCGTCGGCCTGGACCGGCTCGCCCGCGTTGAAGAGACCGGCGGTGCGCGTCAGGTCGGTGACGGACTCGTCGATGGAGGCGCGCAGCGCGATGGCGCCGTCCTCGGCGAAGTGCTGCTGAGACTGCTTGACCGCTTTGGGGACGGCCTCTTGGCCGACGCGGCCGAGGGTGAGGGCGGTGACGCCCGCCAAGGCGAGGAGCAGGACCGACAGGACGGCTATCGGCGGCCGGATGCCGCCGATGAGGGACATGTCGGTCCTTCGGCGGACCTTGTGCCGCCGCTTCGTGGGCGAAGCGGCCAAGGGGGTGCTCCTCTCCTGGAGTGACACAGTGTGGTGACACGGCGTGTGGGAATCGCGCCATGGCGTGACAGGGCGCACGGGGCGATCGGAATGTCATGACCCATGACGGGGCTGGATGGATGTACGAGAATAACCAGGTGTGAGCTACGTCAAAGATCCATCCCCGGCTCGGCGTTGACCCGCACCGGGGAATTCACCCGCGGTTCTCCGGAACTTCTCAGTCCGGCATGTTCTGCAACGGGACGAGCCCGTGGTTGCCCGCCCCGCGGTTGAGCAGGGTGCCCTCGGTGCGCTCGAAGGCGACGCGATAGCGGGAGCGCCGCTCGCCGCCGACGTCCTTGCCGTCACGCAGCGTGGTGGCGACATCGAGGAGCCGGTAGTCGTGCACGGCCGCCTTGGGCAGCTTCCCGGCCTCGTCGGGGTCCGGCGGGATCTCCAGGAACGTCGGCACGTACTTGGCGTTGACGTCCCAGCCCTTGTCACGCTTGGTGAACTCGAACCAGCCGATGACGCCTTCCTCGGTCAGGCCGCTGGGCTTCTCGTGCCGCGCGACCTGGTTGCCGAGCCCGTACGCGATCCAGGTGTCGCCGATCTTCTCCATCGGCTGCACGACGTGGGCGTGGTGGCCGATCACCAGGTTGATGCCGGTCTCCTTGGCGATCCTGCGGGCGAGCTCGACCTGCGGGGTCCCGGCGTTGGGCTGGTACTCCTTGCCCCAGTGGATGCTCAGGATCACGACCTCGGCGCCCGCGGCGCGGGCCCGCTTCTCGGCGGCGGCGATGGCGTCGAAGTCGGTGAGGTTGGCGATCCACGGCTTGCCCTTGGGGACCTCGTGGCCGTTGAAGTTGAGCGCGTACGACAGCTGCGCGACCTTCACGCCCTTGACGTTCGTGATCAGCGTCTTCTTCGACTCGGCCTCGGTGCGCGCCGAACCGGTGTGCTTCAGGCCCGCCTTGTCGAGCGCGTCCAGGGTCCGGGTGACGCCCTCGGCCCCGTGGTCGATCGAGTGGTTCGAGGCGGTCGAGCACTGGTCGTAGCCGACGCCCTTGACCGCGGTGGTGATCTGCGGGGGCACGGCGAAGTTCGGGAAGCCCTCGAACGGGCCCTCGGGGGTGCCCACGACCGGCTCGAAGTGGCAGATGCCGAGGTCGGCCTTGCTGATCACGGGCTTGATCCCGGCCATCAGCGGTCCGAAGTCGATGCCCTGCTCGCCCTTGCCCGTCGCCTTGGCGTCCTTGCGCGCCTGTTCGGTGAGTTGTGGATGGATGAGGACGTCGCCCGCTGCGGCGACGGTGAAGGTGGGTTCGCCGGCGGACTTGTCGTCGCCGGAGTCGCCGAAGGGACCGCACGCGGTGCCCACGGCGAGGACGAGCGAGGCTGCTGCGCAGACCGGTATGAGCCTGCGAGAGGGACGTGTCATCACGGGGATATCTTTATACAACCATGACTCGCGCTCCAATTCGGTTCATAACAAACGCAAAGCGACGGGGGCTCCTTGCTCTGGTGGCCCTGGTGACCCTGGTGACCGCCGGGGTGGCCCTGAGCCTCACCCAGTGCGGCTCGCCGTCCGAGGGATCGGGCGGCCACGCCCGCCCGGGCGTCGAGGAGGACCTGGAGGAGCGGATCACCTCGTACACCGCCTCCTTCCACGAGGACAGCGGCTACCGGCGCCCTTCCCGCGACCAGCGCCGCGCCGCCGCCCAAGGCGTCGCCCTGCTGGTCGACCGCGAGCGCCGCCGGGCCGAGCGCCGCCTCGCGGACGTGGACATGGAGGTGCGCACCCTCACCGACTCCGCCACCGGGCGGCGCTACGCGGAGGTCGTGGACCGCTCCGAGGACGCGGCGTCGCCGCGCGGCTGGGGGCGCGTGTACGTGGACCTCGACCACCCGGTGCGCTGGTCCGCGCAAGTGCCGCACCCGGTCGCCGACCTGGAGACCGAGCGGCTCGGCGCCGAGCTCCTGCGCCGCTCCCCCGGCGGCGTACTCATCATCGCTGGCGCACATCGCAAAGCCGGGCGTGGTGACGAGGCCGATGTGGCGCACCAGCGGAAGAGCGTGTTCCACGCGATCTGCGACGAGCTGGCCGACCGGGGTCTGCCCGGCGTCCAGCTGCACGGCATGGCCGATGGCTCGGCCCCGGACCACGACGTGGTCGCCTCCACGGGCCGGGGCCGCGCGGCCGTCCACGAGGGCCGCGATCTGGCGCGGGCGCTCAGCCGCAGGGGCTACGAGGTGTGCCGCGCCTGGGCCAGGCCCTGTCCGCTGGAGGGCCGCGCCAACGTCCAGGGCCGCAACGCCAAGGCCAAGGACACCCCGTTCCTGCACGTCGAATTCGCCCCGAAGCTGCGCGAGCGCCCCAAGCACCGGCGGGCGGCGGTCGCGGCCCTGGCCGAGGTCACCCGCGACTGGCACCGCTCCTGACGTACGGCCCGACGTCCGCCGCCCCGCCCTCTTCTGCCCGTCTTCTGCCCGTCTTCTTGTCCGGCGGGCCCGCCCCGCCCGGTCCGTACGGCCCCTCGGGGCTGCCCGGCCGGGCCGTCGGGCCCCGGGCGGCTACTGGGAGTCGCGCCCCGGCGGGCGCGGCACCTCGCCCGCCGTCGTCTCCTCGCGCTGTCCCAGGCGGCTGTGCGAGCGCCCGTAGAGGAAGTAGACGACGACGCCGAGCGCCATCCAGCCCGCGAAGCGGACCCAGGTCTCGGCGGGCAGGTTGAGCATCAGCCACAGCGAGGCGGCGACGGAGACGATCGGCAGGACGGGCACCCACGGGGTGCGGAAGGAGCGGTGCAGATCGGGGCGGGTGCGGCGGAGGATGATCACGCTGACGGCGACGATGACGAAGGCGAACAGGGTGCCGATGTTCACCAGCTCCGCGAGTTCGCTCAACGGGGTGAAACCGGCCACGACGGCGATGATCACACCGAGGAGGATGGTCGGCCGGTGCGGGGTCTTGAAGCGCGGGTGGACGCGGGAGAAGAAGCGCGGCAGCAGCCCGTCGCGGCTCATCGCGAAGAACACCCGGGTCTGGCCGAGCAGCAGGATCATGCAGACCGTGGTCAGGCCGACGGCGGCGCCGAAGCTGATGAAGCCCGCGTACCAGGGGTGCCCGGTGGCCTTGAACGCGTCGGCGAGCGGGGCGTCCACGGACAGCTGGCTGTAGTGCTGCATGCCGGTGACGACGATCGACACGGCCACGTACAGCGTCGTGCAGATGAACAGGGAGCCGAGGATGCCGCGCGGCATGTCCCGCTGCGGGTTCTTCGTCTCCTCGGCGGCCGTGGCCACGATGTCGAAGCCGATGAACGCGAAGAACACGACCGAGGCGGCGGTGAAGATGCCCATCACGCCGAAGTTGGCGGGCGCCCAGCCGAACATCAGCTGGATCAGCGGCGAGTGCAGGCCGCTGCCCGCCTCCACCGGCTGCGACTCGGGAATGAACGGGTCGTAGTTGTCGCCCTTGATGAAGAACGCGCCCGCCACGATCACCACGAGGACGACGACCACCTTGATGGCGACGACGATCGAGGTGATCCGCGCGGACAGCTTCATGCCGAGGACGAGGATCGCGGTGAGTACGAGGACCAGCGCGGCGGCGAGGATGTCGAAGCCGAAGCCGTCGGCGCCGTCGCGCCCGCTGAGCGCCTCCGGCAGCTGCCAGCCCGCGTTGTCGAGCAGCGAGGCGATGTACCCGGACCAGCCGACGGCCACCACCGCCGTGCCGAGCGCGAACTCCAGGACGAGGTCCCAGCCGATGATCCAGGCGGGCAGCTCGCCGAGCGAGGCGTACGAGAACGTGTACGCGGACCCGGCCACGGGGAGCGTGGACGCGAACTCGGCGTAGCAGAGCGCCGCGAGCGCGCAGACGACGCCGGCCACGACGAAGGCCAGGGCTACGGAGGGGCCCGCGTTGTTCTTGGCGACGGTGCCGGTGAGGACGAAGATGCCGGTGCCGATGATGACGCCGACGCCGAAGACCGTCAGGTCGAGGGCGGACAGGGATTTCTTGAGCGCGTGCTCGGGTTCCTCGGTATCGAGGATCGACTGCTCGACCTTCTTCGTCCGGAACAGGGTGCTGCTCACTGGCGTACCTCCCACGCGTGTCGTCTTCGACATGATCGAGAGGGGACGTACTCCGGGTGACCCGGCGCGGGCCGATTCACGCGAAGGGAGCCGTTACCTGGGGCTGTCTGGGGGGACTCCCCCCACGGTACGCCGGGGGTCCCGCAGCCGCGGTGGGTCTCTTCTCTCCCACCCGCCCACCCGTGCGGGCCGTCTGGCGGGTGCGGCCTCCCACCCTTTCCCGCCGCTGACGCGGCGGGTCTTCTCTCCCACCCACCCGCCCGTGCGGGCCGTTGGGCGGGTGCGGCTACCTGCCTTTCCCCGCCGCTAGCGCGGCGGGGTCTCTCCCACCCGCCCGCACGTGCGGGCTGTCTGGCGAGTGCGGGTTCCTGCTCTTTCCCACCCGCCCACCCGATTCCGCCGTCTGGCGGGTGCGGCTACCAGCGCGGTCAGCCTCTGGCGCCGCAGGCGGGGCGGGAACCCGCACCCGCCAGACGGCCGTCACGGGCGGGTGGGTGGGTGGGAGAACTACCTGCCGCGTTAGCGGCGGGGAAGGGGGGAAGCCGCACCTGCCCGACGGCCGTCACGGGTGGGTGGGTGGGAGAACCAACCCGCCGCGTTAGCGGTGGGGAAGGGCGGGGAGCCGCACCCGCGTGACGGCCCGCACGGGTGGGTGGGTGGGAAAGACCCCGCCGCGTTAGCGGCGGGGAAGGGTAGGAGGCGGCACCCGCCCGACGGGCCGCACGGGCGGGCGGGTGGGAGGACCAACCCGCCGCGGCGGCGGGGTCAGTCGCGGACCGGGGCCTCGACGGAGTCCACCGCGGTGGAGCGCCCTCGCTCCTCCCGGCCGTCCAGCTTCGCCACGAGCCCCGTGACCTGACGGGCGACGTCCGGCGCGGTCAGCCCGATCTCGGTCATGACCTCCTTGCGGGACGCGTGGTCCAGGAAGCGCGGCGGAATGCCGAAGTCACGCAGCGGCACGTCGACGCCCGCGTCGCGCAGCGCCTGCGCGATCGCCGAACCGACGCCCCCGGCACGGGAGTTGTCCTCGACGGTGACGACGACCCGGTGCTGCTCGGCGAGCGGCGCCATCGCCTCGTCGACGGGCTTGACCCAGCGGGGGTCGACGACGGTGGTGGAGATGCCCTGCTTGTCGAGGAGGTCGGCGATCTCCAGGCACATGGGGGCGAGGGCGCCGACGGAGACGAGGAGCACGTCGGGCCGGGCGGCGGCGTCCGGGCGGCGCAGCACGTCCATGCCGCCGACGCGGGCGACGGCCTTGACGGCCGGGCCGACCGCGCCCTTGGAGTAGCGCACGACGGTCGGGGCGTCGTCGACCTCGACGGCCTCGCGCAGCTGCAGGCGGACCTGGTCGGCGTCGCGGGGCGCGGCGATCCGCAGGGTGGGCACGCACTGGAGGATCGACATGTCCCACATGCCGTTGTGCGAGGCCCCGTCGGTGCCGGTGACGCCCGCGCGGTCCAGGACGAAGGTGACCCCGCACTTGTGCAGGGCCACGTCCATCAGGAGCTGGTCGAAGGCACGGTTGAGGAAGGTGGCGTACACGGCGAAGACGGGGTGGAGCCCGCCGGTGGCGAGCCCGGCGGCGGACACCGCCGCGTGCTGCTCGGCGATGCCGACGTCGTACACCCGGCCGGGGAATTCCTCGGCGAACTTCTTCAGGCCGACCGGCTGGAGCATGGCGGCGGTGATCGCCACGATGTCCTCGCGCTCGCGGCCGAGCTTGACCATCTCCTCGCCGAAGACGGACGTCCAGTCCATGCCGCCCGCGGCGATGGGCAGGCCGGTGTCGGGGTGGATGGGGCCGATGCCGTGGAAGTGGTCGGCCTCGTCCTGCTCGGCGGGCTCGTAGCCGCGGCCCTTCTCGGTGAGGCAGTGCACGATGACCGGGCCGCCGAAGCGCTTGGCGCGCTGCAGCGCGGACTCGACGGCCTCGATGTCGTGGCCGTCGATGGGGCCGACGTACTTCAGGCCGAGGTCCTCGAACATGCCCTGGGGGGCGATGAAGTCCTTGAGGCCCTTCTTGGCGCCGTGCAGCGTCTCGTACAGCGGCTTGCCGACGACGGGCGTGCGCTCCAGGAGGTCCTTGCCGCGGGCGAGGAAGCGCTCGTAGCCGTCGGTGGTGCGCAGGGTGGCCAGGTGGTTGGCGAGGCCGCCGATGGTGGGGGCGTAGGAGCGCTCGTTGTCGTTGACGACGATGACCAGCGGGCGGTCCTTGGCGGCGGCGATGTTGTTCAGGGCCTCCCAGGCCATGCCGCCGGTCAGGGCCCCGTCGCCGATGACGGCGACGACGTGGTCGTCCTTCCTCAGGACCTCGTTGGCCTTGGCGAGGCCGTCGGCCCAGCCGAGGACGGTGGAGGCGTGGCTGTTCTCGATCACGTCGTGCTCGGACTCGGCGCGCGAGGGGTAGCCGGACAGGCCGCCCTTGCCGCGCAGCTTGCCGAAGTCCTGGCGGCCGGTGAGCAGCTTGTGGACGTAGGCCTGGTGGCCGGTGTCCCACAGGACCTTGTCCCTGGGCGAGTCGAAGACGCGGTGCAGGGCGATGGTCAGCTCGACGACGCCGAGGTTGGGGCCGAGGTGGCCGCCGGTCTTGGCGACCGCGTCGACGAGGAAGCCACGGATCTCCTTCGCCAGCTGGGTCAGCTGCTCAGGGCTGAGCCGGTCCAGATCGCGCGGTCCCGTGATGCGGGTCAGCAGCGGCACCCGTGCCTCCTTGCAGTAGAGCGTGTAGCGCTGTTCGAGCATTGCCGGGCCTGTCGAGTCTAATGTTCCGCCGTTGACGGCGGAGTCCGGCCCGGGAGTCGTACCTCACGCGATCGGCCGTAAACCGACTGGTACGCACGGACAGGATGGGAACAGGCGTTCCCATGAGGGCATGCCGGTGCCCGGCACCGGAACGTCCGGTACCGGGCACGGGAGCCCAGAGATCAGGCGCGGCCTGCGGACTTCTGCGTCCGCCGGGAGACCGAGTCGATCACGACAGCGGCCAGCAGGACCGCCCCGGTGATCATGTACTGGATCTCGCTGGCCATGCCTTCCAGGTTCAGCCCCTGCTGGATCGACTGGATCACGAGCATGCCGAGCAGCGCGGACCAGATCTTGCCGCGGCCGCCGAAGAGGCTGGTGCCGCCGATGACGGCCGCCGCGATCACGATCATCAGGGTGTTGCCGCCGCCGAGGCTCTTGGTGGCGCCGCCGGACAGGCTCGCGATGAACAGGCCGCCGACGGCGGCGAGCATGCCGGAGATCGCGAAGACCAGGATGCGCACCCGGTCGACGTTGATGCCCGCGCGGCGGGCCGCCTCCGCGTTGCCGCCGACCGCGAAGACCTGGCGGCCGAAGGTGGTGCGCCGGACCACGAAGTCCGCGAGGACGAGCACCGCCAGGAAGAGCACCAGGGCGAGCGGAAGGCCGCGGGCGCCCTTCGGCTCGTTCAGGAAGTACGCCACGACGAAGGACAGGACCGCGAGGACGCCGGTGCGCAGCAGGACCTCGCTGAGCGGCCGCGAGGGCAGCCCGGCCGCCTTGCGGCGGCGGGAGTCGTACAGCTGGGCGAGGCCGTAGCAGACGACGGCGACCAGGGCGAGGCCGTAGGCCGCGGCCTTGTCGGCGAAGAAGTGCGCGGTCAGGTCCTCGACGACAGAGCCGGTGGGCGTGTTGATGCTGCCCTCCTTGCCCATCAGCCAGATCTGCAGGCCGCTCCAGCCGAGGAACCCGGCGAGGGTGACGACGAAGGCGGGCACGCCGACCTTGGCGAAGAAGGTCCCGTGCACGGCGCCGATGGCCGCGCCGCAGGCGATGGCGAAGAGCACCGCGAGCCAGTCGCCCCAGCCGTGGTTCACGCTGAGCACCGCCCAGACGGCGGCGGCGACGCCCGCGACGGAGCCGACGGACAGGTCGATCTCGCCGAGCAGCAGCACGAAGACGATGCCGACGGACATGATGCCGACGCCGGAGGCGAACACGGCGATGTTGGCGAGGCTGGAGGCGGACAGGAACTTGTCGTTCTGCAGCTGGAAGACCAGGGCGATGACGATCAGGCCGACGACGACGGGCAGCGAGCCGAGCTCGCCGCCGCGCACCTTGCGCAGGAACTCCGTCCAGTACCCGGCGAAGCCCTGCTCGCGCACGAGCAGGCGGGGGTCGACGGCCGCCGCGGGCACGGCGCCCGGCTCGGTGTCGACGGGGGCCTTGGCGGCGCCGGTCTGGCCGCCGGGCGTCTTGTCGAGGGGGGTCTTGGCGAGGTCGCTCACTTCGCGTCCTCCTTCATGGCGGTACGCGCCCGGCGGCGGGTCACGGCGTTGTCCGTGGCGCCGGTGATGGCGGAGATGATCTCTTCGGGGGAGGTGTCGGCGACGGGGAAGACGCCGTTGTTGCGGCCGAGGCGCAGGACCGCGACGCGGTCGGCGACGGCGCGCACGTCGGCCATGTTGTGGCTGATCAGGATGACGCCGTGGCCGCGCTCGCGCAGCCGCTCCACCAGGTCGAGGACCTGGGCGGTCTGCTCGACGCCGAGGGCCGCGGTGGGCTCGTCGAGGATGACCACCTTGGGGTCGCCGACCAGGGCGCGGGCGATGGCGACGACCTGGCGCTGGCCGCCGGAGAGGGCGGCGACGGGGATGCGGACGCTCGGGATGCGGATGGACAGGGTGTCCAGGAGCTCCCGGGCGCGCTTCTCCATGCTGATCTCGTCGAGCACGGACGCGGTCTTCAGCTCGCTGCCGAGGAACAGGTTGGCGACGACGTCGAGGTTGTCGCAGAGCGCGAGGTCCTGGTAGACGGTCGCCACGCCGAGGTTCTGGGCGTCGTGGGGGCGGCCGATGCGGACTTCGCGGCCCTCCCACTCGATGGCGCCCTCGTCGATGGGGTGGACCCCGGAAATGGTCTTGACCAGCGTCGACTTTCCGGCGCCGTTGTCGCCGACGAGGGCGACCACCTCACCGGTGTGGATTTCGAGGTCTACGTCCGTGAGCGCCTGGACGGCGCCGAACCGCTTGGAGACCCCGCGCAACGCCAGCACGGGCGTAGCGGACACGTGAATCATCTCCTTCACCGCCTCAAGTGGCGGGGATGGTGTGCGTGCGGCACGAGGGGGTGCCCGCACGAAGGACTTCAGGTCAGTCCGGCGTCCGCCCTCCGTCTGCGGGGCGGAGTGATGGGGCGGACGCCGGACCAGCACGGGAGGTGTCTCGCGGTCTGGGCCGCGCGTCAACACCCTTGCACCGGCCGGGGGTTACTTGATTCCGGCCTCGTCGCACGCGGCCTTGAACTGCTTGGTGCAGATCTCGCTGGCCTTGTAGACCTTGTCCTTGACGATGGTGTCGGCGACCTGGTCCTTGGTGATGGCCTGGGCGTCGTAGAGCTTCGCGGGGATGCCCTTGTAGTCGCCGCTCAGGGAGTTGACCTTGCGGTCGATGAGGCTGTCGATCTTCTTGCCCTTGAGCAGGCGGACCGCGATCTCGGCGGTGGTCTCGGCCTCCGGCTTGATCTGCTTGTAGATCGTGAAGGCCTGGTCGCCGCTCAGCAGGCGCTGGATGCCGGCGAGCTCGGCGTCCTGGCCGCCCACGGGGACGTCGATGCCGCGCTGCTTGAGGGCGGTGATGATGCCGCCCGCCATGCCGTCGTTGGCGGAGTAGACGCCGTCGAAGCCGCCCTTGCCGAGCTTGTCGATGGCGGTGGCCATCTTCTTGTTGGCCTCGTCCGGCGACCAGTCGGGGATGTCCTGCTCGTACACGACCTTCTTGACGTTCTGGTCGAGTACCGAGTGGGCGCCCTTCTTGAAGAACGGGGCGTTCGGGTCCGTCGGCGAGCCGTTGATCATGACGACGTTGGAGCTCTTGGCCTTGGACCCGAGGGCCTTGACCAGGGCGCCGCCCTGCAGACGGCCGATCTTCTCGTTGTCGTAGCTGACGTACGCGGACAGCGGCCCCTCGGCGAGACGGTCGTACGCGACGACCTTGACGCCCTGCTTGTCGGCCTGCTCGACCCAGCGCTTGGTGGACTTGTAGTCCACCGCGTCCAGGATGATCACCTTGACGCCCTGCGTGATCAGGGCGTCGAACTGCTTCTTCTGGGTCTCGATGTCCTGTGCGGCGTTGTTGTACTTGATCTCGCAGTCGCCGCACAGCGACTTGATCTTCGACTCCATGATCGGGCGGTCGAAGGTCTCGTAACGCGTGGTCTTGTTCTCCGGCAGGAGAAGACCGATGGTCTTTCCGTCGCCGTCGCTTCCGCTGTCGTCGTCGCCGCCGGCCTCGCCGCACGCGGCGAGGGCCATGGCCATGGAAACGCTGGCTGCGCCTATGACGACGCGACGCGTCAATGCGTTCATTTGGGGGTGCCTCCCTGACGTGGCCGCGTCGTTGCGGCCGAGGTGGCTCGAAGTCAACTCGGCCACCCGACACGCGTCAAGGAGTAAATCCGTTAACGAGATGACAACGGTGCCATGCGTTATCTAAGTGAAGGCAGGTGTCGCGGTCGGGAGCGAGCCGTCCAAAAGGGTGGAATCCCCCATCTCGCTGAGCGCGAGGGCGAGCGCCCCGAGCACCTCGGCGCGCGAGCCAAGTGCCCCGGGAAGCACGGTCAGTTGACGGGCCGCGCTCGGGATCGCATACCTCCCGACGGACTCCCTGATCGGCTCGAGGACCAGGTCGCCCGCCTCGGCGAGGGCGCCGCCGAGGACCACCCGGCTGGGGTTCAGGAGGTTGCAGAGGTTCGCGACACCGCTGCCGATGTGGCGCCCGACGTCCGCGATCACCCGGCGGCAGCCCGGGTCCCCCTCCCGGGCCAGGGCCACCACGCGCTCCATGGTCAGATCCGTGCCGTGGCTGGACTGGAGCAGCGGAAGCACGTACCGCGCGGCGGTGAAGGTCTCCAGGCAGCCGCGGTTGCCGCAGCGGCAGACCGGGCCCGACTCGTCCAGGGTGATGTGCCCGATCTCCCCGGCGGTGCCGCCGGGGCCGCGGTAGATCCGCCCGCTGATCACGAGCCCGGCGCCGACGCCGCTGGCGACCTTGATGTACGCGAGGTCCTGCACGCCCCGGCCGCCGCCCCAGACCAGCTCGCCGAGGGCGCCGAGGTTGGCGTCGTTGTCCACGTGCACGGGCACGCCGAGCCGGTCTTTCAGCTCCTCGGCGGGCTTGGTGCCCGCCCAGCCCGGCAGGATCGAGGTGGAGCCGAGCGTCCCGGACTCCACGTCGATGGGCCCGGGCACGCCGACGCCGACGCCCGCGACCTTGGCGCGGTCCACGCCCGCCTCCTCGATCAGGCGGCCGACCAGGCGCTCGGCCCGGTCGAAGCCCTGCGCGGCGGAGGAGTCCACGTCCAGCGGCTCGGACTCCTCGGCGAGCACCTTGTGGGCGAGGTTGCCGAGCGCCACGCGCAGGTGGGTGTGGCCGAAGTCGACGCCGATGACCATGCCCGCGTCGCCGCTGAGCGAGACGCTGCGGGCCCGGCGGCCGCCCGCCGAGGTGGGCGTGACCTCGACCGTGCCGCCGTCCTTGAGCTCGCGGACGATGTTGGAGACCGTCGCGGCGGACAGGCCCGTCGTCCTGGCGATCTCCGCCTGCGTGAGTGATCCCGCGAGCCGGACCGCGCGCACGACCCGCTCAAGGTTTGCTCGGTGCAGCGACGACTGCGACCCCGGAGTCTCCATCGACTCATCCACTCCCGCCCTATGGCGGACGGCTTCCTCGCCGCCCGTACAAGTTGTGAACTCCAAGCTCCGCTGAAGGGGTTACCGGAGTCAAGTCCTTGAGGGAAATCGGACCCCCGCGCGGGGCCCTTGGCGGGCGACGCGCGCAGGCCGGGGCCTGGCGGGAGGGTCACCCCTGCCCGCCGGACCCCGGCCTGCGCACGGGGCACGGTCGTCCCGTGCCGGGTTTACTTGATGGTGGCGGCCGTCAGTCCGGACTGGACCTGGCGCTGGAAGGACAGGTACACCACGAGCACCGGGATCATGGAGATGGTCATGCCCGCGTACAGGGCGGGCAGGTCGGTCTCGTAGTTGCCCTGGTTCATCAGGCTCACCAGGCCCTGCGCGAGCATCGAGCGGTCCTCGTCGCCGCCGCTCTGCTTCTGCATGAGGGTGAGCGGCAGGATGTACTGGTTCCACTGCCCCAGGACGTTGAAGATCCCCACGCTGATCAGGCCGGGCTTCGCCATCGGGAGCATGATCTGGAAGAACACCCGGGTGTGCGAGGCGCCGTCGATGACCGCCGCCTCGTGCACGGCCGTGGGCAGCGTCCGGAAGAAGGAGTGCAGATAGAACACGGTGAAGGGCAGCGAGTACGCGATGTACACGAGGATCAGCCCTTGGTAGGTGTTCAGCATGCCCAGGCGGTCGACCATGAAGTACAGCGGCACCAGGGCGAGGAACACCGGGAACATCGACCCGGCCACGAAGAAGTAGAAGATGAAGCGGTTGCCCACGAACTCGTAGCGGGCCAGGACGTACGCCGCCATCGCGCCGAGCAGCATCGTGAGCGGGACCGAGATGATCATCACGATCACCGTGTTGAGCAGGTAGTCGCCGACGCCCTTCTCCCAGCCGCGCTGGAAGGCGTCGAAGGTCCACTCCGAGGGCCAGGACCAGGCGCTGGACTTGATCTGCGAGTCGGACTTGAAGTTGCCGAGCAGAATCCAGCCGAGCGGCAGGACGATCATGATCGCCCAGAGCACCAGGAAGCCGTGCGAGAAGGCGTTGAGGGTCTTGCCCTCGAACCGGTCGCGGCGGCCGGGACCGCCGTGTCCGCCGCCGCGCTGGCCGGGCACGTCGACCAAGGTGGCGGATGGTTGCGTCGCGGGAGCCGTCATGTCGCTCGCGCCTCCCTCTAGTACTCGATGCGGTCACGGCGGCTGACCCGCAGCGTGACGATGGACACGATCAGAGTGAGCAGCAGCATCACCACGCCCATGGCGCAGGCGTAGCCGCTCTTGCTGTACGTCTGGAAGTTCCGCATCAGGTACGTCGAGATGACCTCGCTGCTGTGGTCGGGGCCGCCCCCGAAGTCCTGCGACGTCAGCGTGGAGATGAGCAGGAACGCGTCCATGGACAGGATGGCGAGGAACACCCACGCGGTCTGGATGGTGTCCCAGAGCAGCGGCAGCGTCACCCGGAAGAACGTCTGCACGCGCCCGGCGCCGTCGAGCAGCGCGGCCTCGTAGATGTCCCGGGGGATGGACTGCATGGCGGCGGAGAACAGCACCATGTAGAAGCCGGCCCCGGCCCAGACCATCACGAAGACGATGCACCACAGGACCAGGTCGGGGTCGTTCAGCCACTCCGTGGGGTGGTTCTTGTCGCCGAGGCCGACGGCCTGGAGGCTGCCGTTGATCAGGCCCGAGTCGTCGCCCCGGTAGACCGCCTTGAAGAGGATGGCGAGGATCGCGACGGACAGGACCTGCGGGAAGAAGAACACGATCCGGTAGAAGGCCGAGCCCTTCACCCCGCTGACGCCGCCCGCGCCGCCGCGCCCGCCCACGTTCACCATGAAGGCGAAGAACAGCGAGAGCAGGATGGTGAGGGTGGGGACGAGGATCAGGAGCAGGGCGTTGTGCTGGAGCGCCTTGAGGAAGACATCGTCCTTCGCCAGGTCCTTGTAATTGTCGAACCCGACGAAATTGAAGTTCTGCGACGCGCCGCTCCAGTCGGTGAACGAGTAGCTGATGGTCTGGATGTAGGGCCAGATCACCAGCAGGACGTAGAGCCCGACGGGGAGGACGAGGAATCCCGCGATGAACGGGTACTTTTTCCGATGCATAACACCTTGCTCCTGATTGTGCCCGGCTGCTTCCCCACCCTTTCCGGAGTTACTTCTTCTTGTCCGTCTTCTTCGCGGCTTCCTTGTCCACGGCCTTCTGGCAGCGCTCCAGCCACCTCTTCGGCGTGATGCGCTTGGCCATCAGCTCACCGGTGGCGTTCTGGATCTCCACGTCCAGTTCGCCGTACCACTCCGAGTAGCGGAAGTTGAAGCGCTCCTCGACCGGGCAGTCGTCGACGGCGGCGAGGGCGGTCTTGATGCCGGGGCGCAGCTGGACGCTCTTGTCGACGTACTCCGGGCCGAGCACGGAGAGCGAGCTGGCCTCCTTGGCGAAGGCGGTGGCGCCCTCCTTGGAGAGCATCCGGCGCAGGAACTCAAGGCCGCCGGGCACGTTCTTGGCCTTGGACGGCACGATGAAGGGCTCGTCGGCGCCGACGCGCACGGCGTGCAGCTTCATCTGGGAGTCGGGGAGCAGCGGCAGCGGCAGGAACGTCATCTCGAAGTCGTCGGGCGTCTGCTTGGCCTGCTCGTTCTCGATCCACGAGCCGGACGGGATGAAGACCGCCTTGTACTCGTTCCACTTCGTCTGGGCCTCGGTGTGCTCCAGGGAGTTGGTGCCCGGCATGAGCAGGCCCTTCTCCACGATCTCGTAGATCGCCTCGACGGCGCGCTCGGCGGCGTCGTTGCCGACGAACGCCTTGGGGTCGAGGTTGTCGATCTTCTTCACGGCGTCCATGCCGCCGGTCTTGGCGATCAGGTCCATGATCACGATGTTCATGTAGTACGGGTACTTGCCCTGGTGGGCCAGGCCCCCGATGCCCTTGGACTTGGCGTCCTTCATGACGTCAAGGAGCTGGTCCCAGGTCTTGGGCACCTCCCAGCCGTGCTTCTTGAAGAGCTTGCCCGAGTACCACAGGCCCCAGGCCGCGTAGACGTAGAACAGCGCGTGGAACTTGCCGCCGAAGGTGCCCTGTTCGATGGTGCCGGGCAGCATGATGTCGCGGATCTTCTTGCTCGGGTCGTCGATGGACGGGGCGTCGAGCAGCTGGGTGAGGTCGGTGAGGTGGCCCTCCTTGAAGAGGGTGTCCAGCTTCATCTTCTTGGAGCCGGAGTCGTCGACGACGTCCGGCGGGTTGCCCTTGTTGAAGCGGGGCTGGAGCTTGCCGGTGACGTCCTGCTCACCGGTGTGGGCCACCGAGCCGCCGTACTTCTTCTCGAAGGACGCCTCCCACGCCTTGGCGTAGGCGTCGCCGTAGCCGCCCTTGAAGATGAAGACGTCCAGGTCGTTGTCCTTGGCGACGCCGAAGGGGTTCTCCTTGGTCTTCTTGACCGTCTTCGCCTTCTTGTCGTCGTCGCCGCCACCGGAGGCGCACGCGGACAGGAAGCTCATCGTGGGGACGGAGATGATGCCGAGGGCGACACCGCGCTTGATCAGATCGCGGCGGCCGACGCCGGGGGTGCCGGACGTGCCAGAGGTGGTTCCCATGCTCAAGTCCTCGCCTTCTCCAGGACTCAGGCGGTGAACGGGACCTCCCCGGCACCGCGGTGTGGTGAATCTGGGGCTGTGCGATGGTGCGGGATGCGTCCGGCGGCGGAGCGCGGTCGTCGCCGTGGTCGGTGGACCGGGCCGTCCGGACGCGCACAGGTATAGTCCACTCGCGCCCGGGCAAGCAAGATCGAATGCAGGTTTGGCCTGCCACCTTTTCCGAGTTGAGACCTCTGCGAGAGGAACTGGCGCCGAACTGGTCTCGGATTGGTACGGGCCTTTGGGAAAGTCCAATTCCCTGGTGAAGGCCGTGTCTTGACGACGGACGTACGAGGACTGCGTACTCGGGGTGCGCGCGCCTCTCCTTCGCGCACCCCCTCGCGCTCCCTCACACCCCGTGTGGCGGGTTTCCCCCACCGCGCCCTCACCCCGCTCCGGCCACCCCCGACTCCAGTTCCACGATGACCCGCGCGAGCGCCCGCCCCCGCTCCTTCGCCTCCTCGCGCCCCCGGCAGCGCAGACACTCCTCGCCCGCCAGCGTCCGGGCGCGGGCCACCTGCCGGGCACCCCGTGCCAGGAGGAGGCGCACCACGGCGAGGCGCCCGCCGAACGCGGCCCACTCCAGGGCCGTTCGGCCGCGCCCCTCGCGCTCCAGGTCGGCGCCCCGGTCGAGCAGCAGCGCCACCGCGTCCGTGTGGCCCTCCATCGCCGCCACCATCAGGGCGGTCGCCGCGCCGCCCCGGCGGGTGTCGGGGTGCGCGCCCGCGTCCAGGAGGAGCCGCACGACGCCGGTGTCGCCCCGCGCGGCGGCCAGGACCAGGGGCGTCTCCTGCGCGGACGCGCCGACGTCCTGCTCGGGGTCCGCGCCCGCCGCGAGCAGCAGGCGTACGACCTCGGCGTGCCCCGCCCCGACGGCGGCGTCCAGCGCGGTGCGACGCCGCTGGCCGGGCACCTGGCCCCGCGCCCCGGCCACCCCGTCGCCCGGCGCCGGGCCGCCCGCCCCGCCCCGCGCGTCGGCCGCCGCGCCGCCCGCCAGCAGGTCCGCCACGGTGACCGCGTCGCCCGCCTCGGCCGCGGCCCGCAGCCGCTCGCTGAGATCCATGGGGCCACCGTCGCACGTTCCCCCCGGCTCCCGCCATCGGCCCTCGCCAACACCCTTGACACCACTCACCACTTGCGGCCCTACTGGTCTCGCACGGTGACCTGACAACGTTGTCCGGCTGGGCAGGGAGGGACTTGAGGATGGGAACGGGTTACAGACGCAGACACCGGAGGCGGGGTCCGGGGACGGCGGGTGTCATCGGCGCCGCCGCCGTGGCGCTGGTCGTGTCCTCGCAGGGCGCGGCCGTCGCGGGCCCGGCGGAACGGCCGCGCGCGGAGCGGGAGTTCAGCTCCTCGTTCGAGGCGGGCCAGCCCGCGCCGGACTGGCTGAACACCGTGGAGAGCGGCCCGGACGGCGAGAAGCGCGCCGCCGGGGTGAACGGCGGCTACACCTCCGGGATACCCGGCGGCGTCAACGACCGGGTCGTGGGCGTCAAGGCCAGCGGTGAGCACAGCGGCTCCGGTGAGGTCAAGGAGAACCTCGTCGACGGCGAGAAGACCACGAAGTGGCTGACGTTCGCCAAGTCGGGCTGGGTGGCGTACACGCTTGACTCCCCCGCCAAGGTGGTGCGGTACGCGCTGACGTCGGCGAACGACCACGCGCCGCGCGACCCGAAGAGCTGGACGCTCCAGGGTTCCACGGACGGCGAGACCTGGAAGGACCTCGACAAGCGCGAGGGCGAGACCTTCGGCGAGCGGTTCCAGACCAAGACGTACGACTTCGCGGGCGACACCGCGTACCAGCACTTCCGCCTGGACATCTCGGCCAACAACGGCGCCGGGGAGATTCAGCTCGCCGACTTCCAGCTGTCCGTGGGCGGTTCGGACAGTCCGGCGCCGCCCGATGACATGCAGAGCGCGGTCGACCGGGGCCCGGCCGGGTCGCCGACGGCGAAGGGGCGGGCGGGCTTCACCGGCAGGCAGGCCCTGAGGTACGCGGGTACGCACACCGCCGAGAAGCGCGGGCACTCGTACAACAAGGTCTTCGACGTGGACGTGAAGGTGGGCCGGGACACCGAGCTCGGGTACCGCGTCTTCCCGTCGATGGACGACGAGGACTACAAGAAGTCGCCGTACGACGCGACGAATGTCGCCGTGGACCTGGCGTTCAGCGACGGCACGTATCTGAGCGACCTGAAGGCCAGCGACCAGCACGGCTTCCCTCTGACGCCGCGCGGGCAGGGCGACGCGAAGGTGCTGTACGTCAACCAGTGGAACGACGTGGCGTCGCGGATCGGCGAGGTGGCGGCGGGCAAGACCGTCGACCGGATTCTCGTGGCGTACGACTCCCCCAAGGGCCCGGTGAAGTTCCGTGGCTGGGTGGATGACATCTCGCTGGCGGAGAAGGCACCGCCGAAGCCGAAGGCGCATCCGTCGGACTACGCGTCGACCACGCGCGGCACCCTGTCCTCCGGCGGCTTCTCGCGCGGCAACACCATCCCCGCGACGGCCGTGCCGCACGGTTTCAACTTCTGGACGCCGGTGACGAACGCGGGCAGCCTGGACTGGCTGTACGACTACTCACGGCGCAACAACGACGACAACCTGCCCACGCTCCAGGCGTTCAGCGCGAGCCACGAGCCGAGCCCGTGGATGGGCGACCGGCAGACGTTCCAGGTCATGCCGTCGGTCGCGAAGGACACTCCGGACGCCTCGCGGTCGGGGCGCGCGCTGCCCTTCAAGCACGAGAACGAGACGGCGCGCCCGCACTACTACGGCGTGACGTTCGAGAACGGCCTGAAGGCCGAGATGACGCCGACCGACCACGCGGCGATGTTCAGGTTCACCTATCCCGGTGACGACGCGAGCGTGGTCTTCGACAACATCGAGAAGACGGGCGACACCAAGCACGACGTCGGCCTGACCCTCGACAAGGAGAAGGGGATCGTCACCGGCTACTCGGACGTGAAGTCGGGTCTGTCGACGGGCGCGACCCGCATGTTCGTGTACGGCACCTTCGACCGCCCGGTGACCGGCGGCGGCAAGCTGGACGGCGGCGGCACCACGGACGCCACCGGCTACTTCCGCTTCTCGCCGGGCAAGGACCGCGAGGTCTCGCTGCGCCTGGCCACGTCCCTGATCAGCGTCGACCAGGCGAAGGCGAACCTGGACGCGGAGATCCCCGCGGGCACGTCCTTCGCGAAGGTCAAGGGCGAGGCCCAGCGGAAGTGGGACGACATCCTCGGCCGGGTCGAGGTGGAGGGCGCGAGCGAGGGCCAGCGCACGTCGCTGTACTCCAGTCTGTACCGCCTCTACCTGTACCCCAACTCCGCCTTCGAGAAGGTCGGCGGGACGCACAAGTACGCCTCGCCGTTCACCAAGCAGCCGAACCCGGACACGCCGACGCACACCGGCGCGAAGATCGTCGAGGGGAAGCCGTACGTCAACAACGGCTTCTGGGACACGTATCGCACGACCTGGCCCGCGTACTCACTGCTCACTCCGAAGAAGGCGGGTGAGCTGGTCGACGGCTTCGTGCAGCACTACAAGGACGGCGGCTGGACCTCGCGCTGGTCCTCGCCGGGTTACGCGGACCTGATGACCGGCACGTCGTCCGACGTGGCGTTCGCCGACGCGTATGTGAAGGGCGTCAAGGGCTTCGACGCGAAGGCGGCGTACGACGCGGCCGTGAAGAACGCGACGGTCGCGCCGGACAAGTCGGGCTACGGCCGCAAGGGCATGACGAACGCGCCGTTCCTCGGCTACACCCCGTCCGAGACGCACGAGGGCCTGGCCTGGGCCCTTGAGGGCTACGTCAACGACTTCGGCATCGCGAAGATGGGCGCGGCCCTCTACAAGAAGACGGGCGACAAGCGGTACGAGGAGGAGTCGTCCTACTTCCTCAACCGCGCCCGTGACTATGTGAAGGTCTTCGACTCCAAGGCCGGTTTCTTCCAGGGCAAGGACAAGAAGGGCGCCTGGCGGGTGCCGTCCGAGAAGTACGACCCGCGCGTGTGGGGCTACGACTACACCGAGACCAACGGCTGGGGCTACGCCTTCACCGCGCCGCAGGACTCGCGCGGCCTCGCCAACCTGTACGGCGGCCGGAAGGGCCTGGGCAAGAAGCTCGACACACGTACTTCACGACCCCTGAGACCGGCTCCGCCGAGTTCGCGGGCTCCTACCCCGGCGTCATCCACGAGATGACGGAGGCCCGTGACGTGCGGATGGGCATGTACGGGCACTCCAACCAGGTCGCGCACCACGCCACGTACATGTACAACGCGGCGGGGCAGCCCTGGAAGACGCAGGAGAAGGTCCGCGAGGTGCTCTCGCGGCTCTACACCGGCAGCGAGATCGGCCAGGGCTACCACGGCGACGAGGACAACGGCGAGCAGTCCGCCTGGTATCTGTTCTCCTCGCTGGGCTTCTATCCGCTGGTCATGGGCAGCGGCGAGTACGCGATCGGCTCCCCGCAGTTCAAGAAGGTCACCGTGCGCCTCGACAACGGCGGCACGTTGGTCGTTAAGGCTCCAAAGAACAGTGCGCGGAATGTGTACGTGCAGGGGCTGAAGGTGAACGGCAAGAAGTGGACCTCGACGGCCCTGCCCCACCAGGAGATCGCGCGTGGCGGCGTCCTCGAATTCGACATGGGGTCGAAGCCGTCCGCCTGGGGTTCGGGCAAGGGTGCCCAGCCGGTGTCCGTCACGGACGACGACAAGGTGCCGTCGCCCCGCGAGGACGCGACCCGGGTCGAGGGCGAGCTGTTCGACAACTCCTCCACGACGTACGCCGAGGCGGCGTCCGTGGTGGTGCCGGTCTCGTCCCGCACCAAGGCCGTGCAGTACACCCTCACCTCCGCCGACCGCGCCAAGGCTCCGCGCGGGTGGGTCCTCCAGGGCTCGCCCGACGGCGAGAAGTGGAAGACCGTCGACAAGCGGTCCGGCGAGTCCTTCGCCTGGGACAAGCAGACCCGCCCGTTCACAGTCAGCAAGCCCGGCTCGTACGTGAAGTACCGCCTCGTCTTCACCGGGGGCCGGGCCGCCCTCTCTGAGGTGGAACTGCTGCGCTGACCTGACCGAACTCGGCCCAGACCACCTTGCCGGGGGCGCACTCCGCGACGCCCCACGCATCGGCCAGGGCCGCCACCAGAAGCAGGCCGCGCCCCGACTCGTCGGCAACCCCTTCGCCGACGGGCCGGGGCCGGCCGTTTCCGCTGTCGTGCACCTCAACCCGTACGCCGTCCACGCCGTCGTGGATGAGGCGCAGCCGGAAGCCGCGCCCTGGCGGGACGCCGTGCAGCAGGGCGTTCGTCGTCAGCTCGCTGACGCAGAGGGTGATGTCGTCCACGCGGTGCCTGATCCGCCAGGCGGCGAGCACGGAGCGCGTGAACGCGCGGGCCGCCGGGATCGCTTGGCGTTCCCGGCGGTAGAGGCGTTCATGGAGGGGAGAGGGTGGATATTTATCATTCACGTGACGAGAGTCACACTGCGTGGCCATCATGGGGCAGTGAGCGAGGTCGTACGCGGCGGTTGTACGACCTGGCACCGGTAAATCCCTGGAATTCGGTGGGAGTTGTACCGCATGAGCGGCTCACGGCGACGGTCACGCAAGAACGCCTCGGCGATGAAGATGGTGGGGGCGCTGCTCGCCCTCCACCGGGAGGCAGCCGGATACACGCAGAGATCGCTCGCGCATCACTTCTGCATCAGCGAGGATCACGTGGCCTCCATCGAGCAGGGGCGACGCCCCCTCAAGATGGACCTGGCGGTCCAGCTCGACGAACTCCTGAACACCAAGGGGACATTGGAGACTGCGGTCGACAATATGCCGGAGGTGGATCTGGTGCCTCGGTTCGCGGAGGAGTATCTGGATCGGGAGCGTGAGGCCATCGCCATCTCAATCTTCGCCACGCTGGCGATTCCTGGACAGCTCCAGACCGAGGCTTACGCGCGGGCGGTCTTCCGCAGCCGTGTACCGGCGTACGACGAAGACGAGATCGAGCAGCTGGTCGCGAAGCGGATCGAGCGACAGGAGATCCTGCACCGCAAGGTGCCGCCGACGATCAGCTTCGTCATCTGGGAAGCGGCGTTGCGAGACCGGCTCGGCGGCAGCGAGGTGTACATCGAACAGCTCCGCTCCCTGCGTGAGCACGCCGACATCCCGGGCATTGTCTTGCAGGTCCTGCCCCTCGGACGCACTACACACGCTGGGCTCAGCGGCCCCTTCGTCCTGCTGGAAACGCCCGACTTTCAGCGATTGACGTACTCAGAAACCCAGCGCGGAAGCCATCTGATCGCCGATCCCAACGAGGTGGCGATCCTGACCCTGAAGTATGCGATGCTGCGGACTCAGGCTCTCAACGACGAGGAAACCAGGGGCCTGTTGGACCGGTTGCTAGGAGAGCGATGAGCAACAGCACCGCGCTTGAGTGGTTCAAGTCGAGCTACAGCGGCGACGAGGGCGGCGAATGCCTCGAAGTCGCTTACGCCTGGCGCAAGTCGAGCTACAGCGACGAGGATGGCCAGGCCTGCCTCGAAGTCGCGTGCACCTGGAGCAAGTCGAGCCACAGCGGCAGCGAAGGCGGCGAATGCTTGGAGATGGCGGCAGGGCCCACCGCCATCCACATCCGCGACTCAAAGGACCCCGGCCGAGGGCACCTCACCCTCGCCCCCGCCACCTGGTCCGCCTTCCTGGCCCTCCCCCACGCGCTTCGCGCCTGACCGGGCGTGCGGTACTACTTCTACGTCTCCACAGCGAAGCTGGACATGCTCTACGAGCAGATCCCAGCGAAGCTGCTCCGGCGGCTCGCCGTCGAGGCGAAGGTGGACCTGAAGGTCCTCAGCGTCGCCGTGCAGTCGCCGCGTGCCGACACGAGTACGTACGACCGCCTGGACATCGTCGAGACGTACCTGGAGCGGGAGTTCGACGTCAGCTGGATGTCGGAGCCCTCGGCCTGGTTCCGGGGTGACCTGGGGCTGCGGGTCGCGGGGTACGGCGACCCGAACAGCCCGACGCTCATGACGGGCCGCGACGGCGACACGGTCGTCGCGCTGATCGGGTCCTCGCACCACCTGATCGGCCATCAGGTGGGCGCCGACATGGCGCGGGTCGGCTTCTCGGGGCTGCCGTCGATCTTCCGGCTGCTCCAGGCGATCCCGCCGGAGTGGGAGCGGCAGTTCGAGGTGCGCTGGCGGGGCCGCGTGCCGAGCCGGGAGAGCGTGGCGCACGACGTGCTGCGCTGCGCCGAGGCGCTGACGGTACCGCCGATGTACTGCGAGTTCCTGGCGCGGCGGCTCATGACCGGCACCGCGACGGGAGCGGACGGGCGGGAGCTGACGGTCGTCGTCGGGACACCGCTGTACGTGGCGATGTCGGACCGGACGCCCGAGGACGGGGAGGTCTGAGTGGAGCGGGCGCCGACGATCCCCGATCTTGTGCGCATGCGCATGGCGGGCGACGTCGCGGGGCTGTGCCGGGCTTCGCGGTCGGAGGACCACGACGTCGCCGTGCACGCCATGCAGCTGCTGGGCGGTTGCGAGGGCAGGCCGGAGGCCGTTGAGGCGCTGCTCGACTGTCTGCGGCGGCGGGACCAGCGCAACGGGATGCGGTGGCAGGCCGCCCGTTCGCTGGGGCGGCTGCGGGAGCGCCGTGCGGTGCCCGAGCTGCTGCGGCTGCTGACCGATGCCGAGGAACGCGACGGGCGCGCGCAGTTGTACGAGCCCGCGTGTGACGCCCTGATCGCCATCGGCGGGCCGGAGGCCGTCCGGGGACTCGTGGGCCTGTGCGGCGAGTTGGCCGCCGGTCGTGGGCACTGGACGGTGCGGGTGCTCGACGCGCTTGCGCGGCTGCGCCCGCCCGAGGCGGTGGCGCCGCTCCTGGTCGCGCTCTGGGAGTACCTGCCCGAGCGCGCGGAACGCGTGGTGCGGACGCTCGGCGCGATCGGCGACCCGCGCGCCGCGTCCGCCCTCCTCGTGCTCGCGCACTCCCCGGCCTCGGACGTCCCGCTGCGCCGGGCCGCCGTCGCGGCGCTCCACGCGCTGCCCGAGGCGGACTGGCCACCCGGGCACCAGTGGCCGTCCGCCACCGAGCTCCTCCAGGTCCCCCAGCGGGACCCGGACCCCGAGACGGCACGCCTCGCGACGGACCTGCTCGCCCGGACCGAGGACGGCCGGGACCACCTGTGGCGCACGCTGCGTGCGGCGTCAGGCGCCCCGTCCCACACCGTGGTCGCCGTCTGCGCGCACGTGGCGGAGGAGCCCGGCCGCCACGCCGTACCGGACCCCGGCGAACGCCGTGCCCTGCTCCGGCACCACCTGCGCGAGTCGCCCGTGCCGAGCGTGCGCCGGGCCGCCGCGCGGGCCCTCTTCGCGTACGCGGGCGCCGCAGCGGGTGAAGCGCTCCTTGAGGCGCTGGGCGACGCGCCCCTCAGCGACACCGTGGCGGACCTCGTGGCCCGGTTGCCAGAGCCTCCGCTCCGCCAGCTCCTGGACCTCCTCACCGGTACGTCCTATGCCGTGGCCCAACGGCAGGGGGCCGCACGGGCGTTGGGTGCCGTCGGTCAGGCGGCCGCCGTCCCGGCGCTCCTTGCCGTCCTCGCGGACGAGGAGGCCCCGGCGGCGCCGCGTACGGACGCCGTGGACGCGCTCGGCGCCCTGCGGCACCCGGAGGCCGCCGCGCCCCTCGCGGCCCTGGCCCAGGACGAGGAGCGGCCCGGCACGCCGCGCGCCCGCGCCGTGCGCGCCCTCGGCCTGATCGGCGCCCCGGAGACCCTGCCGGTGGTGCTCGCCTGCGCGGACTCGCCGCACGAGGCGGTGCGGGCGCGGGCGGTGGCGGCCCTCGGCGGGTTCCCGGTGGCGCGGGCGGCCCAGGCGCTCAGGGCTCTCGTCACGCCGGACGCCGACCCCGACCTGGCCCGCGCGGCCGTGCGGGCCCTCGGCCGGATCGGTGCCCCGGCCCTGCCCGCCCTCGTCGAACTCGCCGACGCCGCAGGGGAGGACGTGGCCGGCGAACTCGTCGCGGCGCTCGCCGCCCGCCCCGAGGCCGAGGCGCTCGCCGCGCTGGGGCGGCTCGCCGCTTCGCCCTCGGCAGAGAGAGCCGCCGCCGACGCGCTCAGCGCGCGGTCCACGCCCGACTGCGCCGTTCCTCTGGCGTCGTTCCTCCACTCCGACGTCCATCCCTTCACCCGCGAGGCCGCCGTGCGCGGCCTGCTGGGGATCGGCACCGACGAGGCGCACGAGCCCGTCCTCGCGCACTGCCTCGCGGAGACGCACCTCTACGACTGGCACGTCGAAGCCCTGGACGTGATCGCCGGGGCCCGCGGGGTGCGGCTCGGCCCCTAGGGCGCCCGGAACGCCTTCCGGTAAGCACCCGGTGTCGTACCGAGTACCCGTACGAAGCGCCTGTGGAGGTTGCTGGCCGAGGAGAGGCCGACCCGGTGAGCGATCGCCTCCAGAGGCAGGTCGGAGGACTCAAGCAGCTCGCGGGCCGCGGTGACGCGCCGGGACAGGAGCCACTGCCCCGGGGTCGAGCCCAGCTGCTCGGTGAAGCGGCGGGCGAGCGTGCGCCCGGAGACGCCGATGTGTGCCGCCAGGTCCTCGACGGAGAGGGGCTCGGCGAGGCGTCCCGTCACCCACTCAAGGAGCGGAGCGAGCGAGCCGTCGATCTGCGCGGCGTGCGGCGGCGCCGTGAACTGGAGCTGCCCGCCCTCGCGGTGGGGCGGCATGACCATGCTCCGGGCCACGTGGGCGGCGTAGTCGGCGCCCTGGTCCCTGCGCACCAGGTGCAGGCACAGGTCGATGCCCGCGCCGGAGCCCGCGCTCGTGGCCACGTCGCCGTGGTCCACGTACAGCACGTCCGGATCGACCTGGACCGCCGGGAACCCGGCGGCCAGTTCCGCCGCCCGCGCCCAGTGCGTGGTGGCGCGCCGCCCGTCAAGGAGCCCGGCGTGCGCCAGGGGGAAGGCGCCGGAACAGATGCTGGCCACCCGCGCCCCCCGGTCGTGCGCGCGACGCAGGGCCGACACGATCGCGGCGGACGGCGGCTCCTCGGTGGGCAGCCACCCGGGGACCACCACGGTGTCCGCCCGGTCGACCTCCTCAAGGCCCGCGGCGACGGACATGTCGTACCCGGCGAGCGTCGGGACCCGCCCGGGATGCTCGGTGCACACGCTGAATGTGTAACGGCGGGGGATTCCGGGGCGCTCGATGCCGAACACGTCCGCCGCGCAGCCGAGTTCGAAGGTCGACTGGGGCGGGTGGACCAGGGCAACCACATGATGCATGGCAGGAAAGTACATCAGAATGTCATTTCTGACACTGGGCCGGGACACGGTGGCCGGACAAGCTGGCCCCATGACGACGAACTCCCCGCTGACCGGCCGGAACACCCCCGGATACACCTGGTCCCACGTGCGCGACGCACCCGTCCGCGAGCTCTTCCCCGGCATCCGGCTGCGCCCGCTGTGGCAGGGGGAGAGCGGCGCGAGCGCCCAGGTGGTAGAGCTCGATCCGGGCGCGTGCTGGCAGGGCCTGGACGTGCACGACCCGGGCCCCGAGGAGGTGTTCGTCGTGTCCGGTGTCTTCAACGACGGCGAGCGCGACTACCCGGCGGGCTCCTTCCTCCACGCCCCCGCGGGCTCGTCCCACGTACCGCAGACGGCGGCAGGGTGCACCCTGTTCGTCTTCTACCCGGAGGGCTGACGCGTCCGGCGACACCGCGCACTCCGTCCGGCTCGACACGTCTCCGGCGCCCTGCTTAAGATCCACCCCAGCATCGCGTGCCGGTCACTGTCTGGGTGAGGCATGGAGGTGCCGGAGATGCCCTCGGAGGCATTCCATGTCCGTACAGCTCAACCACACGATCGTCCACGCCCGGGACAACCGGGAGTCCGCCGCCTTCTTCGCGGACCTCCTCGGACTCGGCATCACCGCCGAATGGGGCCCGTTCATCGCGGTGGACCTGGCGAACGGCGTCACGCTCGACTTCGCCACCGTCCCCGCCGAGCACCTCACGCCGCAGCACTACGCGTTCCTGGTCACCGAGGCCGAGTTCGACGCGGCGTACGAGAAGATCACCGAGCGGGGCCGCGCGCACTGGGCCGACCCGCACCAGCAGCGGCCCGGCGAGATCAACCGCAACGACGGCGGCAAGGGCGTCTACTTCCTGGACCCCGCGGGCCACGCCATGGAGCTGATCACGGTGCCGTACGGCGGCTGGCCGCAGCGGTAGGACAGACGAGGGGTCGCACGGCGCGTGAGCCGTGCGGCCCCTCGCACTGGTGCGGGTGCTCGGGTTCAGCAGTCGATGGCGGTGTCGCCGGGGTCGACGGCACAGCTGTCGGTGCCCGCGCCGCCATCGGCGGTGTCACCGGCCACGCCGTCCTTGACGTCGATGGTGTCGTCGCCGTTGTTGCCCTTGAGGGTGTCGGTGCCGTGGCGGTCGATGAGGGTGTCGTTGCCTTCGCCGCCGCCGACGGTGTCGTCGCCCGCGCCGGAGTGGATGACGTCGTTGCCACCGGCGCCGTAGACGATGTCGTCACCGGCCAGGGCGCAGATCACGTCGTCGCGGTTGATGCCGGACAGGACCTCGGGCCCGTTGCTGCCGACCAGCGTGCAGCGGTTGGCGTTGTTCACCGTGGTGTTCTGGGCGGCGGAGTTGTCGCCGGTGTTCGCGTCGGGCTGCTCGGCGGTCGCCGTGGCGGTGGCGGTGACGGTGCCGGTGGACGTCGGCGACAGGGTCAGCGCGACCGTCGCCGAACCGGAGGCGGCGAGGCCGTCGAGCGCGCAGCTCGCCGTGGCCCCGGAGACGGTGCACGAGCCCTGCGAGGGACTGGCGGACAGGATGCCGGCGGGCGCCCCGGACAGGGTGATCACGACGGTGGCGCCGGTCGCCGCGTCGGGTCCGTTGTTGGTGAGCGTGACGGTGTCGGTGAGGGTGCCGCCCAGCGCGAAGGGGTTCGCCGAGTCGGCCACCGCGACGGCCAGGTCGGCGCCGGGCTCCGGGGCGGCGGTGTCGGCCGACGCCGCCGACGCGATGCCCAGGAGGCCGGACGCGGCGAGCAGCAGCCCGCCGAGCAGCGGCGTGACACGGCGCGGCGCGCGACCGCGCCCTAATCGCGGTCCACCAAGGTCGTACGTTGGCGCATCTCACAGGAGACTCCCACGGGGAAGGGGCGGCCCCGGTGACCCGGAACGGCCCGGCTGAAGGGGTGGAGATCTTCGTCGGCGTACGAGCGCCCGGAGCATCCCACAGGCCCCAGGCCCACGGCACCGCCCGGATCGCGACACCCGGCCACGCGTGGACCCTTCCGCCCCACCGTGCCTGCGCCGCTCCAGGAACGCTCAGGCCTCCCACGGGCCCCGGCATCCGGACGCCGTCGTACCGTCCGCACGCCGAGCGCCCACCCGACCCTACGGACAACGGCGCACCACGCCTCCCACCACGGCAGCACCCCCGTCCCTCACCGGGCACCGCGCCGGGCGCGGTAGGCGCGCTGACGGCAGGCCGGTGAGCAGTACGTCCGGGGGCGGCCGCGCGGGGGCCTCGGCACCGGGGCCCGGCAGCCGGGGCAGGGCTTTTCGTCACGCGGAGGGGCGGGCGCGGCGTTTTCGTCACGCGGCGGCCCGGCGCGCCGGGCCGCTCGGGCGGCGGTGGCGAGGTCTCCGCCCGGGACGCGCCCGCGCGGGGTGTGCGCGGCCAGCTCGTCCTCCAGGACCGGGCAGTCCCCCGCGATGTCGTCGTCCGTGCAGAGCCGCGCGTGCCGGAGGTATCCCCGGGCCGCCTCCAGCTCCGCGATCTGCCGTTCCACCCGCACGAGTTGGGCGTCGATGACGTCCCGCCAGGCGTCACGCGCGGCCTTCCCCGAGGTGACGACGGCGGCCTGGTCCAGGGGCATCCGCCCGACCACGCAGCACAGATAGGCGAGGCCGATGCGGCGCAGGCCGGTGTCGTCGTAGAGCCGCTTGCCGCCCTCGCGGGCGGGCGGGTTGAGCACGCCCTGCCGCTCCCACCACCGCACCGTGGACGGCGCCAGGCCGTACAGGGCCGCCGCTTCACCGATGGAGACCGCACTCCCGGAGACCGCGCCGCTTCGCGTCATGAACTCAGTTGACATCAAGTCGACTTGAGAAGGCAAGGTCTTACTTAGGTTTACCTAAGTAGCCGCCTCCGTGCGGCAGAAGGGTTCTGTCATGGCAGCAGTCGAGCACACCGAATACGTGGAGACCGTCGTCATCGGCGCCGGGCAGCAAGGGTGCGGAGTGGCCGGGGCCCTCCGGGAGCGGGGGCGCGAGGCGCTCGTCCTGGAGCGGGGCGAGATCGCCCAGGCCTGGGCGCACGAACGCTGGGACAGCCTGCTGATCGGGAGCGGCAACCGCTCGCTGCGCTTCCCCGGCTGGGAGTACGACGGCGACGACCCCTACGGCTGCCCCTCGGGCCCCGAACTGGCCCGCCGCCTGCGCGGGTACGTGGCGGAACGCGGGCTCCAGGTGCGCCAGCACACGACCGTCGTGAGGGTCGAGTGCCCGCCGGACGCCTCCGCCCGCGACGACGTGCGGTTCAGGACCCACCTGGCCACCGGCGGCGTCATCGCGTCCCGCAACCTCGTCGCCGCGGTGGGCGGGTACGCCGGCCCCGCGCACCCCGGCCCTGGCCGCCGACGTCGACCAGGCCGTCCAGCAGGTCCACTCCCACGCCTACCGCAACCCCGAGGCCCTGCCGGACGGCGCCGTCCTGGTGGTCGGCGCGGGCATCAGCGGCCAGCAGATCGCGGACGAGCTGGTGGACGCCGGGCGGCGCACGTACCTCGCGGTCGGGCGGCACCGCGCGTGGCCGCGCCGCTACCGGGGCCACGGCATCCAGGAGTGGCTCGGCGCGCTTCCCTCCCTGTACGAGGACTTCGGGGCCGTGGGCGGCGACGGCGGGCCCGTCCTGCCCGGCCTGCCGGTGACCGCCATCCGGGACAAGCGCGCCGACCTCAACCTGGGCACCCTGGCCGCCAAGGGCGTCACCCTGGTCGGCTCCGTCCTCGCGGCGGACGGCCACGAGCTGCACCTGAAGGACAACGTCGTCGCCGTCGCCGAGGAGTCCGCCCGGTCGTTCCGGCGGGCCGTCAACATCATCGACGCCCGCGTGCGCGAGCGGGGCTTCGCGGTGCCCGAGGAGCGGCCCGCGCCCGAGGTCTCCATGGCGCACGTGGCCGCCTTCGGCGAGCGCCTCGACCTGGCCCGCCACGGCGTAACGACGATCGTCTGGTGCACCGGCTTCGGCCCCGACTACCGCATCCTGCCCGGCCACGTCCTCGACGAGCACGGCGCACCGATCCAGGAGAAGGGCCTGCTCGGGGCGCTTCCCGGGCTGTACTACGCCGGGCTCCCCGACGGGAACTCGATCGCCCCCGTGGGCATCGAGGCGAACGTGGAGAACGGCCGGTTCATCGCCCGCCTGATCCACGTCGACCACACCCTGCGCTCCGGGACAGCGGCGGCCCTCGTCACCGCGTGAGACGCGACGAGGGCCGCACCCCCGGAGCTTCCGGGAGTGCGGCCCTCAGCCGCGTACCGTGACCGCTTACTTGCTGATCAGGTTGCGCAGCACGTACTGCATGATGCCGCCGTTGCGGTAGTAGTCCGCCTCACCGGGGGTGTCGATGCGGACGACCGCGTCGAACTCCACGCCCGTGTCGGTGGTGACCTTCACCGTGCTCGGGGTCGTGCCCTCGTTGAGCTCGGTGACACCGGAGATCGAGAAGGTCTCCTCACCGGTCAGACCCAGCGAGTCGGCGTTCTGGCCCGCCGGGAACTGGAGCGGAAGGACGCCCATGCCGATGAGGTTCGAGCGGTGGATGCGCTCGTACGACTCGGTGATGACGGCCTTGACGCCGAGGAGCGCGGTGCCCTTGGCGGCCCAGTCGCGGGACGATCCTGAGCCGTACTCCTTGCCGCCCAGGATGACCAGCGGGGTGCCGGCGGCCTGGTAGTTCTGCGAGGCGTCGTAGATGAAGGAGACGGGCGAGCCGTCCTTCGTGAAGTCGCGGGTGTAGCCGCCCTCGGTGCCCGGCGCGATCTGGTTGCGCAGGCGGATGTTGGCGAACGTGCCGCGGATCATGACCTCGTGGTTGCCGCGGCGCGAGCCGTAGCTGTTGAAGTCGCGGCGGGCCACGCCGTGCTCCGTGAGGTACTGACCGGCCGGGGTGTCGGCCTTGATGGCACCGGCCGGGGAGATGTGGTCGGTGGTGACCGAGTCGCCCAGCTTCGCCAGGACGCGGGCGCCCGCGATGTCCGAGACCGGGGTGGTCGCCATCGTCATGCCCTCGAAGTACGGGGGCTTGCGGACGTAGGTGGACTCGGCGTCCCACTCGAAGGTGTTGCCGGTCGGAATCGGCAGCGCCTGCCACTGGGCGTCACCGGCGAACACGTCGGAGTAGGACTTGTTGAACATGTCCTCGCCGATGGAGTTGGCGACGACGTCGTTGACCTCGGCCTCGGTCGGCCAGATGTCGGCGAGGAAGACGGGCTTGCCGTCCTGGTCGACACCGAGCGCGTCCTTGGTGATGTCGACCTTCATCGAACCCGCGAGGGCGTACGCGACGACCAGCGGCGGGGACGCCAGGTAGTTCATCTTGACGTCGGGGTTGATGCGGCCCTCGAAGTTCCGGTTGCCGGAGAGGACCGACGTCACGGCCAGGTCGTGGTCGTTGACGGCCTTCGAGACCTCCTCGGGCAGCGGGCCCGAGTTGCCGATGCAGGTGGTGCAGCCGTAGCCGACCAGGTTGAAGCCGACCTTGTCCAGGTACGGCGTCAGGCCCGCCTTGTCGAAGTAGTCGGTGACGACCTTCGAGCCCGGGGCGAGCGTGGTCTTGACCCACGGCTTGCGGGTCAGGCCCTTCTCGACGGCCTTCTTCGCGACGAGCGCGGCGGCGACCATCACGTACGGGTTCGACGTGTTGGTGCAGGAGGTGATCGCGGCGACGGTGACGGCGCCGTGGTCGATCTCGTACGTCGAGCCGTCGGGGGCGGTCACGGTGACCGGGTTCGACGGGACGCCGTTGGTGGTGGCCGGGGAGTCGGAGGCCGGGAAGGACTCCTTGCCCGCCTCGTCGGCCGTGTCGACGTAGTTGCGCACGTCGATGGGCGAACTGCTGCGAGGCGTTCGCGAGGACGATGCGGTCCTGCGGGCGCTTCGGACCGGCGATCGACGGGACGACCGTGGAGAGGTCCAGCTCGAGCTTCTCGGAGAAGTCCGGCTCGGCGGCCGGGTCCAGCCACAGGCCCTGTTCCTTGGCGTACGCCTCGACGAGCGCGACCTGCTGCTCGGAGCGGCCGGTGAGCTTGAGGTAGTTCAGGGTCTCGCCGTCGATCGGGAAGATCGCGGCGGTGGAGCCGAACTCCGGCGACATGTTGCCGATGGTGGCACGGTTGGCCAGCGAGGTGGCGGCGACGCCCTCGCCGTAGAACTCGACGAACTTGCCGACGACGCCGTGCTTGCGCAGCATCTCGGTGATCGTGAGCACCAGGTCGGTGGCGGTCGTGCCCGGCTTCAGCTCGCCGGTCAGCTTGAAGCCGACGACGCGCGGGATCAGCATGGAGACCGGCTGGCCCAGCATCGCGGCCTCGGCCTCGATGCCGCCGACGCCCCAGCCCAGGACGCCCAGGCCGTTGACCATCGTGGTGTGCGAGTCGGTGCCGACGAGGGTGTCGGGGTAGGCCTGGCCGTTGCGGACCATGACCGTGCGCGCCAGGTGCTCGATGTTCACCTGGTGGACGATGCCGGTGCCCGGCGGGACGACCTTGAAGTCGTCGAACGCGGTCTGGCCCCAGCGCAGGAACTGGTAGCGCTCCTTGTTGCGGCCGTACTCCAGCTCGACGTTCTGCGCGAACGCGTCGTTCGTGCCGAACTTGTCGGCGATGACGGAGTGGTCGATGACCAGCTCGGCCGGGGAGAGCGGGTTGACCTTCGCCGGGTCGCCGCCCAGCTCCTTCACGGCCTCACGCATCGTGGCGAGGTCCACGACGCAGGGGACACCGGTGAAGTCCTGCATGATCACGCGGGCCGGCGTGAACTGGATCTCCTGGCTGGGCTGGGCCTGCGAGTCCCAGCCGCCGAGGGCACGGATGTGGTCGGCGGTGATGTTGGCGCCGTCCTCCGTGCGGAGCAGGTTCTCCAGCAGGACCTTGAGGCTGTACGGCAGGCGGGCCGAGCCCTCCACCTTGTCCAGCCGGAAGATCTCGTACGACTCGTCGCCCACCTGCAGCGTGCTGCGGGCGTCGAAGCTGTTCGCCGACACGACAGTCTCCTTCATATATGTGCGCGTTCCACCGCATCCTGCCGTCACGCCTCTTGGCCGATCCGCTAAGGTAAGGCTAAGTTAGGTAACCCTTACCGCCGGACTGGCGATGCGTACGGCTGCGGTGCGCCTCGGCAGATATCTCGATGTCGAGATAACTCTAATACATCCTCCGCGCGCGTGCTGGCGCGGGCGCCTTCAGCAGGGCTTCGCGCTGCGCGCTTGCCCTCAAACGCCGGACGGGCCGAATCACCTCGCGAGCCCGGGCGTGCGCGCCCCCGAGCTCTCCATTAGTCGACGCTCCGCCAAGTGGCCGAGTTCCCCGTCGCTGGCGTGCGACACGTTCGCCGCCCGGGCACAGTGGTGCACGGCGCCCGCCTGCGGCTTAACGGCCGCGCGGCGGGCCGCGCCTGACGGATCGGAACCAGCCACTCCACTAATGGCCTACCCCGACGCGCACCTCATCTCATATCTGAGATAGCCTCTGGCGCATGGCAGACGACTACCTCGTACGCATCGGCAAGCTCATTCGTGACGCCCGGCAGCACCGTGGCTGGACACAGTCGCAGCTGGCCGAGGCGCTCAACACCAGCCAGAGCGCCGTCAACCGCATCGAGCGCGGCAATCAGAACATCAGCCTTGAGATGATCGCCCGCATCGGCGAGGCACTGGACAGTGAAATCGTCTCGCTCGGGTACTCGGGTCCGATGCACCTCCGGGTCGTCGGCGGCCGTCGTCTCTCCGGCTCCATCGACGTCAAGACCAGCAAGAACGCCTGCGTGGCCCTGCTGTGCGGCTCCCTGCTCAACAAGGGCCGCACGGTGCTGCGCCGCGTCGCGCGCATCGAGGAGGTCTACCGCCTCCTGGAGGTCCTCAACTCCATCGGCGTGCGCACCCGCTGGATCAACGACGGCGTCGACCTGGAGATCGTGCCGCCCGCCAAGCTCGACATGGACGCCATCGACGCGGACGCCGCCATCCGCACCCGCTCGATCATCATGTTCCTCGGCCCGCTGCTGCACCGCATGGACCGCTTCCGCCTTCCGTACGCGGGCGGCTGCGACCTCGGCACCCGCACGATCGAGCCGCACATGATCGCGCTGCGCCGCTTCGGCCTGGACATCGCCGCGACCGAGGGCCTCTACCACGCGGAGGTCGCCCGGGACGTCACGCCCGACCGCCCGATCGTCCTGACCGAGCGCGGCGACACGGTGACGGAGAACGCGCTGCTCGCCGCCGCCCGCTCCGCCGGGACCACCGTCATCCGCAACGCCTCCTCCAACTACATGGTCCAGGACCTGTGCTTCTTCCTGGAGGCGCTCGGCGTCAAGGTCGAGGGCATCTGGCACCACGACCCTGACCGTGCACGGCGTGCCGGAGATCGACGTGGACGTCGACTACTCCCCCTCCGAGGACCCGGTCGAGGCGATGAGCCTGCTCGCCGCCGCCGTGGTCACCGAGTCCGAGCTCACCATCCGCCGCGTCCCGATCGAGTTCATGGAGATCGAGCTCGCGGTCCTGGAGGAGATGGGACTGGACCACGACCGCTCGGCGGAGTACGCGGCGGACAACGGCCGCACCCGCCTGGTGGACGTCACGGTGCGCCCCTCCAAGCTGGAGGCGCCCATCGACAAGATCCACCCGATGCCGTTCCCCGGCCTGAACATCGACAACGTCCCGTTCTTCGCCGTCATCGCGGCCTCCGCGCAGGGCAAGACCCTCATCCACGACTGGGTCTACGACAACCGCGCGATCTACCTCACGGACCTCAACCGCCTCGGCGGCCGCCTCCAGCTCCTCGACCCCCACCGGGTGCTCGTCGAGGGCCCCACCCGCTGGCGCGCCGCCGAGATGATGTGCCCGCCCGCGCTGCGCCCGGCCGTGGTCGTGCTGCTCGCGATGATGGCCGCCGAGGGCACGTCGGTCCTGCGCAACGTGTACGTGATCAACCGCGGGTACGAGGACCTGGCGGAGCGCCTGAACTCCGTCGGCGCGCAGATCGAGACGTTCCGGGACATCTAAGGACGTCCCGCCCTGCTGCTCGCACACGCGTGTGGAGCCGACGCGGGCCGCGGCGTGAGGGGGTCCCCCATGACCTCTCGCACCGCGGCCCGCGCTGTTTCCGTACTCGCCGGCCTCGCGCTTCTCGCCGGGTGCGGCGGGTCTGACGGGTCCCGCGACGGCGACGGGCACCGCGACCTGCTGATGACCGTGCCGAAGGCCCGCCCCGAGGGCCGGGGCTCCGCGCCCCGGACCGCCGTCGTCTTCGGCTCCGCGCGCGGGCTCGACCCTGCCGTACGGACCGTGTACACGGCCGAGGTGCTGGGGCTGCCCGCCTCCAAGGCCCCGACGGAGGGCCCGCCGCTCCCCGGCACGACCGCCGGGCCGGTGGCTCCGCCCGGCGGCGACGGAACCGTCCGCCGCTACCGGACCGGCACGGGTGCGCTCCGCTGGGGCCTTCGCGGGGCGCCCCTGACCGCCGCCCCCGTTCCCCCGCTCAAGACAATCGGCGCTCCGCGCCTCGTCCTCAAACGCCGGACGGGCTGGAACTGGCAGGTTCTAGCCCGTCCGGCGTTTGAGGACGAGGCCGAAGGCCGATGCTTTTCGGGGGGTCCAGGGGGCGGAGCCCTTGGCTCGGGACGGGGCGGGTCAGGGGAGTACCGCGAAGCCGTCCAGTTCCACCAGGCACTCCTCGTCCCACAGGCGCACCACCCCGATCACCGCCATCGCGGGGTAGTCCCGCCCCGCCAACCGCTTCCAGACCGCCCCGAGTTCGCGGGCCCGCGCCCGATAGTCGGCGACGTCGGTGGCATAGACGGTGACCCGCGCGAGATCCGCGGGCGTGCCGCCCGCCGCGCGCAGGGCGGTGAGCAGGTTGGCCAGGGCCCGCTCGAACTGCTCGGGAAGGGTGGCCCCCACGACCTTGCCGTCGGTGTCGAGGGCCGTCTGCCCGGCGAGGAAGACGACACGGCCGCCGGTGGCCACGACGGCGTGGCTGAAGCCGGTGGCCGGGGAGAGCTCGTCGGGGTTGAGGCGCTCGGGGCTCACAGGGACTCCTTAGGGGCGGGGGCGTACAACTGCTTGGCGATGACGGCGCGCTGGACCTCACTCGCACCCTCGTAGACGCGCGGCGCACGCACCTCGCGGTAGAGGTGCTCAAGGAGGTGCCCGTGCTGGAGGGCACGGGCACCGTGCAACTGGACGGCGGTGTCGACGACGTACTGGGCCGCCTCCGTGGCGAAGAGCTTCGCCATCGCCGCGCGGCCCGCGATGCCGGGCTCCCCCCGGTCGTAGGCGGCCGCGGCCGCGTACACGAGCAGGCGCGCGGCCTCGGTGCGCGTCGCCATCTCCGCGACCTGGTGGGACACCGCCTGGAGGTCCTTGAGCTTGCCGCCGAACGCGTCCCGCGCCGCGGTGTGCGCGAGCGTCGCGTCAAGCGCGGCCTGGGCCATGCCGACGGCGAACGCGCCGACGCTCGGCCGGAAGCGGTTGAGGGTGGTCATGGCGACCCGGAAGCCCCGGTCCACCTCGCCGAGCAGGTCGCCCGCGGTGACGCGCACGCCGTCGAAGGCGAGCGCCCCGATGGGGTGCGGCGACAGCATCGCGAGCGGGGTGCCGGTCAGGCCCGCGCGGTCGGCGGGCACCAGGAAGGCGGTCACGCCGCGGGCGCCCGCGCCGGGGGTGGTGCGGGCGAACACCGTGTAGAAGTCGGCCTCGGGCGCGTTGGAGATCCAGGTCTTCTCGCCGGTCAGCCGCCAGGCGCCCGCGCCGTCGGCGGTGGCGGCGAGGGCGAGGGCGGCCGCGTCGGAGCCCGCGCCGGGCTCGGAGAGCGCGAAGGCGGCGATCGCGCGGCCCGCGCGCGTGGGCGGCAGCCAGCGCTCCCGCTGCGCCGCCGAGCCGTACGCGTGCACGGGGTGCGCGCCGAGGCCCTGGAGCGCGAAGGCGGTCTCCGCCTCCGTGCAGACGCGGGCGAGGGACTCACGGGTCAGGCACAGGTCCAGGGCCCCGGCGGTGAACAGCCCCTCCAGGAGGCCGAGTTCACCGAGGGCCTCGGCCAGCGGCCGGTTCACGCGCCCGGTCTCGCCCTTCTCCGCGAGGGGGCGGAGCCGGTCCCCGGCCAGCTCCCGCAGCCGGGCACAGCAGGCGATTTGTTCTGGATTGAGCGAGAATGCTGTCATCTCTGGCCTCTCCCCTGGCGCGGGGGCGCCATGCACGCCCCGTACGGTATATCGCGGAGTGTTGACTGTCGTCACCATCACGATACGCTCGTTGGGCGAGCCCATCACTACGCCCGACCGGCAAAGGTGGCGAGGCGCCATGGAGACCACAGGGGCAACCAACGGCGAGAGCGGCGGGGCGCCCACGGGGCACGTCGACACGTTCGCGCGTGAGCACCTCCCGCCGCGCGAGCACTGGCCCGCGCTGGTGCGCGACCGGCCCGAACTGCACTATCCCGACCGCCTCAACTGCGGCGCCGAACTGCTCGACAAGTCCGCCGAGCGCCATGGCGCCGAGCGGCCCGCGTTCCGCTCGGGCGACGGCACGGTGTGGTCGTACGGCGACCTCCAGGGCCATGTGGACCGGATCGCCCACGTGCTGACCGACGAGCTCGGCGTGGTCCCTGGCAACCGCGTCCTGCTGCGCGGCGTCACCTCGCCCTGGCTCGCCGCCTGCTGGCTCGCCGTGATGAAGGCCGGCGCCGTCGCGGTGACCGTCCTCGCCCAGCAGCGGCCGCAGGAGCTCGCCACGATGTGCGAGATCGCACGGGTCTCGCACGCGCTGTGCGACGCCCGCGCGGTCGACGGCCTGACCAAGGCCGGGGTGCCGGGCCTGCGCGTGACCACGTACGGCGGCGAGGGCCCCGACGACCTCCTGGCCCGGGCGGCGGCCCGCCCGCCACGGCCGTACGCCGCCGTGGACACGGCGGCCGACGACGTCGCGCTCATCGCCTTCACGTCCGGCACCACCGGACGCCCCAAGGGCTGCATGCACTTCCACCGGGACGTGCTCGCGATCGCCGACACCTTCGCGCGCCACGTGCTGAAAGCCCGGCCCGACGACGTGTTCGCGGGCAGCCCGCCGCTCGGCTTCACCTTCGGCCTCGGCGGCCTGGTGGTCTTCCCCCTGCGCGTGGGCGCGTCCGCCCTGCTCCTGGAGCAGGCGGCCCCCCGCCAGCTGCTGCCCGCGATCGCCGAGCACGGGGTGACGGTCCTCTTCACGGCCCCGACGGCGTACCGCACCCTGCTGGAGGAGCTGGACGCGCACGACGCCGCGCGCCCCTCGCCGCTGGCGTCGCTGCGCCGCTGCGTGTCCGCCGGTGAGAACCTCCCCGCCGCCACCTGGCCGGGCCTGGCGGGAGCGCACCGGCCTGCGCATCATCAACGGCATCGGGGCGACCGAGCTCCTGCACATCTTCATCTCCGCCGCCGACGACGCCATCCGGCCCGGCACCACCGGGCTGCCCGTGCCCGGGTGGCAGGCGCGCGTGGTCGACGCCTCCGGGGTGCCCGTGCCCGACGGGGAGCCCGGTCTGCTCGCGGTGCGCGGCCCGATCGGCTGCCGGTATCTGGCCGACCCCCGCCAGCACGACTACGTACGGCACGGCTGGAACGTCACCGGCGACACCTACGTCCGGGACGCCGACGGCTACTTCCACTACGTGGCCCGCGCGGACGACATGATCATCTCGGCGGGGTACAACATCGCGGGCCCGGAGGTCGAGGAGGCCCTGCTGCGTCACCCGGACGTGGTGGAGACCGCCGTCGTCGGCCGCCCCGACGAGCGGCGCGGCCAGGTGGCCGTGGCGTACGTGGTGCTGCGCGCGGGCGCCCGCGCGGACGCCGAGCGGCTGCGCGAGTTCGTCAAGGCGGAACTCGTGCCGTACAAGTGCCCGCGCGAGGTGGTGTTCCTGGACGCGCTGCCGCGGACGGCCACCGGCAAGCTCCAGCGCTTCCGGCTGCGGGAGCCCGGCCCGGGCGCCGGGGCCTAGAGTGATCGCGTGTCCGAGCAGCACACCCCCAGGTCCCTGATCGTCACCTTCTACGGCGCGTACGGCCGGGCGGCGCCCGGCCCCGTCGCGGTCGCCGAACTCGTCCGGCTCCTCGCCCCGGTGGGCGTGGACGCGCCGTCCGTGCGCTCCTCGGTGTCCCGGCTGAAGCGCCGCGGCCTCCTGGTCCCCGCGCGCACCGCCGCCGGGGCCGCCGGATACGCCCTGTCCCCCGACGCCCGGCAGCTCCTCGACGACGGCGACCGCCGCATCTACCCCGACGCCGCCGGGCGCCGCGAGGGCGGCTGGGTCCTCGCGGTGTTCTCCGTCCCGGAGTCCGAGCGCCACAAGCGCCACGTCCTGCGCTCCCGCCTCGCGGGCCTGGGCTTCGGCACGGCGGCCCCCGGGGTGTGGATCGCGCCCGCCCACCTCTACGAGGAGACCCGGCACACCCTCACCCGCCTGGAACTCTCCCCTTACGTCGACCTGTTCCGCGGCGACCACCTGGGCTTCACGCCGACGGCCGATGCGGTGTCCCGCTGGTGGGACCTCTCCGCCATCGCCAAGCAGCACGAGGCGTTCCTCGACCGCCACGAGCCGGTCCTGCGCGCCTGGCGCGCCCGCCCGGACACGCCGCCCGAGCCCGCCTACCGCGACTACCTCCTCACCCTCGACTCCTGGCGCCACCTCCCCTACGTCGACCCCGGCCTGCCCCCGGACCTCCTCCCGGAGGACTGGCCGGGGGCCCGCTCCGCGGAGGTGTTCCGGGGCCTCGACGAGCGGCTGCGGGAGGCGGGGGCGGGGTTCGTGGCCGGGGCCTGAGCGGGGGTCAGCGAGGAGCGGTGGCCGACTCCAGGCTCAGCCGGGGCTTCGGGGCGTCCGTGCGGCCCGTCTGGGGGCGGCGGCTGCCCGCGCGGTACTGGAGGGGCCAGGTGACGCCGGGGCCCTCATAGGACTGCTCGGCCGCGGCGTGGAGGGTCCAGTGGGGGTCGTAGAGGTGGGGGCGGGCCAGGGCGCAGAGGTCGGTGCGGCCCGCCAGGAGCAGGGAGTTGACGTCGTCCCAGGAGGAGATGGCGCCGACGGCCATGACGGGGATGCCGGTCTCGTTGCGGATGCGGTCCGCGTACGGGGTCTGGTAGGAGCGGCCGTACGCGGGCGCCTCGTCGGCGACGACCTGGCCGGTGGACACGTCGATCGCGGCGGCGCCGTGGGCGGCGAAGGCGCGGGCGATCGCCACGGCGTCGTCGGCGGTGGTGCCGCCCTCGGCCCAGTCCGTGGCGGAGACGCGGACCGTCATGGGCCGCTCGGAGGGCCACGCCTCGCGGACCGCGTCGAAGACCTCCAGGGGGAAGCGGAGCCGGGCTTCCAGAGAGCCGCCGTAGGCGTCCGTGCGCTGGTTGGTGAGCGGGGAGAGGAAGCTGGAGAGCAGATAGCCGTGGGCGCAGTGGAGTTCGAGGAGGTCGAAGCCCGCGCGGGCCGCTCGGCGCGCGGCGGCGGCGAACTGCTCGCGCAGGGCGGGGAGTTCGTCGGCGCGCAGGGCGTGGGGGGTCTGGTTGCGGGGGGTGTACGGCAGGGGCGACGGGGCCACCAGGGGCCAGTTGCCCTCGGGCAGCGGCTCGTCGATGCCCTCCCACATCAGGCGCGTGGAGCCCTTGCGGCCGGAGTGGCCGAGCTGGACGCCGAGCGCGGTCCCGGGGGCCTGGGCGTGGGCGAAGTCGACGACCCGCGCCCAGGCGTCGGCCTGCTCGTCGGTGTAGAGACCGGCGCAGCCGGGGGTGATGCGGCCCAGGTCGCTGACGCACACCATCTCGGTCATGACCAGGCCCGCGCCGCCCAGGGCCCGCGCCCCCAGGTGGACCAGGTGGAAGTCGCCGGGGACGCCGTCCACGGCGGAGTACATGTCCATCGGGGAGACGACCACGCGGTTGCGCAGCGTCAGACCGCCGAGGCGGAACGGGGTGAACATGGGCGGGGTGTCCGCGGGGCAGCCGAAGTCGCGCTCCACCGCGGCCGTGAAGTGGCCGTCGCGCAGCCGCAGGTTGTCGTGGGTGACGCGGCGGCTGCGGGTGAGCAGGTTGAACGCGAACTGGCGGGGCGGCTGGTCCAGGTAGAGGGGCAGTTCCTCGAACCACTGGAGGCTGGCGCGGGCGGCGCGCTGCGTGGAGGCGACCACCGGGCGCCGCTCGGCCTCGTACGCGGCGAGGGCCGCGGGCACGTCGGGCTGCTCCTGGAGGCAGGCCGCGAGGGCGAGGGCGTCCTCGACGGCGAGCTTGGTGCCGGAGCCGATGGAGAAGTGCGCGGTGTGGGCGGCGTCGCCGAGCAGGACCGTGTTGCCGTCGCTCCAGCGGTCGTTGACGACCGTGCGGAAGACCAGCCAGGAGGAGTTGTTCGAGCGCAGGGAGCGGCCGCCGAGGGCGCCCTTGAAGATCTTGGCGCAGCGCTCGATGGACTCCGCCACGTCCCCGTCGGCGAAGCCCGCCGCCCGCCAGACCTCCTCGCGCATCTCGACGATGACCGTCGACTTCGTCGGCGAGAACGGGTAGCCGTGCAGCTGCATCACGCCGTGCTCGGTCTCCGCGATCTCGAAGCGGAACGCGTCGAAGGCGAAGTCGGCGGCGAGCCAGATGTAGCGGCAGCGGTGGTCGGTGACCGTGGTCCTGAAGACGTCGGCGCCCGTCTCGCGGGTCGCGCTGTGCACGCCGTCCGCGGCGACCACCAGGTCGTACGCGGCTGAGAGAGCGGCGGCGGGCGGTGCCTGGGTGCGGAAGCGGAGGTCGACGCCGAGCTCGCGGCAGCGCTCGTGCAGGACCGCGAGGAGCCGGCGGCGGCCGAGCGCCGCGAAGCCGTGGCCGCCGGAGGTGTGCCGGGTGCCGCGGTGCACGATGTCGATGTCGTCCCAGCGGACGAAGCGCTCCTGGAGTGCCGCGTAGACGACGGGGTCGGCGTGCTCGATGCCGCCGAGCGTCTCGTCGGAGAGGACGACGCCGAAGCCGAAGGTGTCGTCGGGCGCGTTCTTCTCCCAGACGGTGATCTCGCGTTCCGGGGCGAGCCGCTTGAGCAGGGCCGCGGCGTACAGACCGGCGGGGCCGCCGCCGACGACGGCGACGCGGCGGGCCAGAGGGGCACGGCGGGCGCTGGGGGCGGAGGGCTCCATGGTCACCGCCCCCGCCACTTCGGGGACCGCTTGGCGGTGAAGGCGGCGTGGAACTCGGCGTAGTCCTCGCCGTTCATCAGCAGGGCCTGGGTCGCGGCGTCCAGCTCCACGGAGGCCGCGAGCGGCATGTCGAGCTCCGCGGTGAGCAGGGCCTTGGTCTGCGCGTACGCCAGGGCCGGGCCATCGGCGAGGCGGCGGGCCAGGGCGGCGGCCCGCTCGTCGGCCCTGCCCTCCTCGGTCAGCTCGCTGAGCAGGCCGATCCGCTCGGCCTCCGGGGCGCGCACCGGCTCGCCGAGCATCAGCAGACGGGTGGCGTGCCCGAGGCCGACCACACGGGGCAGCAGATACGCGGCTCCCATGTCGCCGCCGGACAGGCCGACCCTGGTGAACAGGAACGCGAACCGGGCCGAGGGGTCCGCGACCCGGAAGTCCGCGGCGAGCGCGAGGACCGCGCCCGCGCCCGCGGCCACCCCGTGCACGGCGGCGACCACCGGGAAGGGGCACTCGCGCAGGGCGCGCACCACCTGCCCGGTCATGCGGTTGAAGTCGAGCAGCTGGGCGGTGTCCATGGCGAGCGTGGCGCCGATGATCTCGTCGACGTCGCCGCCCGAGCAGAAGCCGCGGCCCTCGCCCGCGAGCACCAGGGCGCGCACCGACTTGTCCCGGGACAGCTCGGCGAGCAGGTCGCGCAGGTCGGCGTAGGCGCCGAAGGTGAGCGCGTTGAGCTTGTCCGGGCGGGCCAGGGTGACGGTGGCGACGCCCTCGTCGCGGGTGAGGCGCAGATGCTCCCACTCTGGGGTGCGGGCTGCGGAGCCGGTGAAGGGACTCATGACGTGCGGCCTCCTCGGCGGAGTGGGCGGACGCGTTCCCCTCTCGAAGCTATCACCTATCCATGACTGTCGTCACGAGTGCGCGATATACCGAGGTCCCGGAACGGGCCGACCAACGGCCCTGGCAGCCGTCGGCTTAGGATTCGTACGGTTGAAAGCAGGACCGCGGGACCACGGACCGCACCGGCCCCCCTGCTCGCCGAACGGACGCACCTTGCCCGAACCGCACTCTCCCGCCAGCTGGCGCATCGCCCTGCCGCACACCACGGCGGCCGTGCCGATCGCCCGTGCGCTGGTGCGCACGGCACTCACGGACATCGGCTCCCTGGCCGACACCGACACCGCGGAGCTGCTCACCGCCGAGCTGGTGGCCAACGCCGTGGAGCACGCGCCGGGGCACGCGCCCATAGAGCTGCTGATCGAGCTGCTGCCCACGCAGTGCCAGGTGGAGGTGCGGGACTCCAACCCGGCGCCGCCGGGGGATCTCACCGCGCCGGTCGTGGGCGGCGAGCCCGATCCCTGGCAGGAGCACGGGCGGGGGCTCCTGCTGATCCGCACCCTCAGCTCCGCCTGCGGCCACCGGCCGACCGCGTCGGGCAAGGCGGTGTGGTTCCGCCTGACGGCCCCCTAAGGCAATCGACGGACGGGCTAAAACCGTCTCAGCCGCGGCCGTGGAGGTTCAGCCCGTCCGGCGCTTGAGGACGAGGCGCGGAGCGCCCATGGCTTTGAGCGGGGGAACGGGGGCGGCCAGCACCCGGAGCGGGAAGGGGCGGGCCTGGGGCGCACCGCGAGGGTCAGGCCAGCGTCGCGACCAGTACCGCCTTGATCGTGTGCAGCCGGTTCTCCGCCTCGTCGAAGACGACGGAGTGCTCCGACTCGAACACCTCGTCGCTGACCTCGAGCCAGTCCCGCCCGTGCCGCCCGGCCACCTCACGGGCGACGGACGTCCCCAGGTCGTGGAACGCGGGCAGGCAGTGCAGGAACTTCACGTCGGGATTGCCGGTGGCGCTCAGGACGTCCCGCGTGACGGCGTACGGCGACAGGTCACGGACCCGCTCGTCCCAGACCTCCGCGGGCTCCCCCATGGACAGCCAGACGTCGGTCGCGACGAAGTCCACGCCCGCGACCCCGGCGGCGACGTCCTCGGTGAGCGTGATCCGCGCCCCGGAGTCGGCGGCGAGCTCGCGCGCGCGGGCCACCACGTGCTCGGCGGGCCAGTAGGCGCGGGGCGCCACGATCCGTACGTCCATGCCGAGGAGCGCGGCGGTGACGAGGTAGGAGTTGCCCATGTTCAGACGGGCGTCGCCGAGGTAGGCGAACGCGATCCGCTCCAGCGGCTTCGCGCAGTGCTCGGTCATCGTGAGGACGTCGGCGAGCAGCTGCGTGGGGTGCCAGTCCTCGGTCAGGCCGTTGTAGACGGGCACGCCCGCGTGGGCGGCGAGCGTCTCGACCGTCTCCTGGGCGTCGCCCCGGAACTGGATCGCGTCGAACATCCGGCCGAGGACGCGCGCGGTGTCCCGCGCGGACTCCTTGGTGCCGATGTGCGACCCGGACGGGTCGATGTACGTCGTGGAGGCACCCTGGTCGGCGGCGGCGACCTCGAAGGCGCAGCGCGTGCGCGTGGAGGACTTCTCGAAGATCAGGGCGATGTTCCTGCCGCGCAGCCGCGGCGCCTCCGCACCCGCCTTCTTGGCGGCCTTCAGCTCCGCGGCCAGGGCGATCAGGCCGCGGAACTCGTCGGCGGTGAAGTCCAGCTCCTTGAGGAAGGGGCGGCCGGTGAGGCCGGGGCCGGGCGAGCCGTTCGCCATGGGGGCGCTCCTGGGGTGCGAAGACGTGACGTTGAAAGTCTATACGATCAGCCACATTTATATGCACACACAGGGTCCCGGCCCCGCCCTCAGGCCCCGACCGCGTCCCGCTCCACCGGACAGCTCATGCAGCGCGGGCCGCCCCGGCCCCGGCCCAGCTCGCTGCCGGGGATCTCGATCACTTCGATGCCCTGCTTGCGCAGATACGTGTTGGTCGTGGCGTTGCGCTCGTAGGCGACGACGACGCCCGGCTCGACCGCGAGGACGTTGCAGCCGTCGTCCCACTGCTCGCGCTCGGCGGCGTGCACGTCCTGCGTCGCGGTGAGGACCCGGACGCGGTCGAGGCCGAGCGCCGCCGCGATGGCCCGGTGCATGTGCTCGGGCGCGTGGTCGGTGACCTTCAGCTCCTCGTCGACGCCCTGCTCGATGGTGTACGAGCGCAGCATGCCGAGGCCCGCGTACTGGGTGAAGGTGTCGCCGTCGACCATCGTCATCACCGTGTCCAGGTGCATGAAGGCACGGCGCTTGGGCATGTCGAGGGCCACGATCGTGGTCGCGGACCCGGCGGCGAACAGCTTGTGCGCGAGCATCTCCACGGCCTGCGGCTTGGTGCGCTCGCTCATGCCGATGAGCACCGCGCCGTTGCCGATGACCAGGACGTCACCGCCCTCGATCGTGGACGGGTAGTCCGCCTGGCCCTGCGACCAGAGGTGCCCGACCTGGCCGTGGAAGAGCGGGTGGTGCTGGTAGATCGCCTCGAAGTGGACGGTCTCGCGCTGCCGGGCGGGCCAGCGCATCGCGTTGATCGACACGCCGTCGTAGATCCACGCGGAGGTGTCGCGCGTGAACAGGTGGTTGGGCAGCGGGCCGAGCAGGAAGTCGTCCAGGTCCATGCAGTGGAAGCGCACCGACGTGGGCTCCGGGTGCCGCTCCAGGTACTCGCGCTTCGTCATGCCGCCGACCAGGGCCTCGGCGAGTTCGGCGGAGGGCAGCGCCTCGAACGCGGCGCGCAGGTGGTCCGTGGCGAGCGGGCCGTACTCCTTCTCGTCGAAGACGCGGTCCAGGACACGAGAGCCGCCGGGCGGCGGGCACGTCGAGCGCCTCGGTGAGCAGATCACCGAACAGGTGGACCGTCACGCCCCGGTCGCGCAGCACGTCGGCGAACCCGTCGTGCTCCTGTCTCGCCCGCCGCACCCACAGGACGTCGTCGAACAGCAAGGCGTCCTTGTTGGTCGGCGTGAGTCGCTTCAGCTCCAGGTCCGGTCGGTGCAGTATGACGCGGCGCAGGCGCCCGGCCTCGGAGTCGACGTGGAATCCCATGTCCCCATCCTCACCTCTCGGGAGCCCCATGACGCGTCGAAGGCGCGCAGAAACAGCTCACACGGCGCCGCGCCGCCCCCGCCCGCCAGTGTCTCCCGCCGGGCGTCCTGCCCGGCGGGACACCGGTGTTGCCTTCCGCCGACCTCGCCTCGGCCCTCGTCTCACAGACGCGGATCGACAGGTTCCGATTCCAGTGCGAGCACCGCGAACACCGCCTCGTGGACCCGCCACAGCGGCTCGCCGTCCGCGAGCCGGTCCAGAGCCTCAAGGCCCAGCGCGTACTCACGGATCGCCAGCGAGCGCTTGTGGCCGAGGAAGCGGCCGCGCAGCTTGTCCAGGTTCTCCGGACGCGTGTACTCCGGGCCGTAGATGATCCGCAGGTACTCGCGGCCGCGGCACTTGATGCCCGGCTGGACCAGGCGCCCCTTGCCGTCGCGCACCAGCGCCCCGACCGGCTTGACGACCATGCCCTCGCCGCCGCGCCCGGTCATCTCCAGCCACCAGTCGGTGCCCGCGCGGACCGAATCCTCGTCGCCCGTGTCCACGTACAGCCTGCGCGTGGTGCGCAGCAGGCCCGATCCGTCGTGCTCCACCATGCGGTCGATCAGGGCCAGTTGCTCGTCGTGCGGCAGCCCGGCGAGGCTCTTGCCCTGGACGGCGAGGATCTGGAACGGCGCGAGGTGCACGCCGTCGAGCCCGTCGGTCGGCCAGCAGTAGCGGCGGTAGGCGTCGGTGAAGGCGGCGGCGTCCGCGGCCCGTTCGCGCTGCGCGTCGAGCAGGCCGCCGACGTCGATGCCGCGCGCGGCCGCCGCCTCCAGGGCGTTCAGGGCGCCCGGGAACACCGCGCCCGACGCGGCGCCCACGGCCGCGTACTGCGTGCGCAGCAGGCCCGTGGCCTTCAGCGACCAGGGCAGCAGCTCGGCGTCGAGGAGCAGCCAGTCGGTGGCGAGCTCCTCCCACAGACCGGCCGCGCCGACGGCGGCCCGCACCCGGGCGAGGACCTCCTCGGTCAGCGCCGGGTCGTCGAGGAACGGCCGGCCGGTACGCGTGCAGAGCGAGCCCGTGGGCCCGTCGACGCCGAACCGCCCGCGCGCCGCGTCCGCGTCCTTGCAGACCAGGACCACCGCGCGGGAGCCCATGTGCTTCTCCTCGCACACCACGCGCGCCACGCCGTCCGCCGCGTACTGCGCGAAGGCCTCCGCCGGGTGCTCCAGGTAGCCCTCGCGCCGCGAGGTCGCCGTCGGCGCCATCGTCGGCGGCAGGTACGGCACCAGGCGCGGGGCGACCGCGAAGCGGCTCATGACCTCGAGGGCCGCCGCCGCGTTCTCCTCGCGCACGGTCACGCGCCCGGCGTGCCGGGTCTCCACGACCCGGCGGCCGTGCACGTCACCGAGGTCGAGGGGCCGCCCGTCGTGGCCGCCGGGCGCGTCGGTGCGCAGCGGCCGCGCCGGTTCGTACCAGACCTTCTCGGCGGGTACGTCGACGAGTTCACGCTCGGGCCAGCGCAGCGCGGTGAGCTTGCCGCCGAAGACGGCGCCGGTGTCCAGGCAGATGGTGTTGTTCAGCCAGGTCGCCGTCGGCACGGGCGTGTGGCCGTAGACGACGGCCGCCTTGCCGCGGTACTCCTCCGCCCACGGGTAGCGCACGGGCAGGCCGAACTCGTCGGTCTCGCCGGTCGTGTCGCCGTACAGGGCGTGCGAGCGCACCCGGCCCGAGGTGCGGCCGTGGTACTTCTCGGGCAGGCCCGCGTGGCAGACGACGAGGGCGCCGCCGTCGAGGACGTAGTGGCTGACGAGGCCGTCGACGAACTCCCGCACCCGGCTCCGGAACTCCTCGCTCTCCCCCTCCAGCTGCTCGATCGTCTCGGCCAGGCCGTGCGTGTGCTGGACGGTGCGGCCCTTCAGATACCGGCCGAGCTTGTTCTCGTGGTTGCCGGGCACGCACAGGGCCCGGCCCGCGGCGACCATGGACATCACCCGGCGCAGCACGCCCGGGGTGTCCGGGCCGCGGTCGACGAGGTCGCCGACGAACACGGCCGTGCGGCCCTCGGGGTGGACGCCGTCGACGTACCCGAGCTTGCCCAGGAGCGTCTCCAGCTCGCTGGCGCAGCCGTGGATGTCGCCGACGATGTCGAACGGCCCGGTGAGGTGGGTCAGGTCGTTGAAGCGCCGCTCGGTGACGACCGTCGCCGTCTCGATCTCCTCGACGCCCCGCAGGACGTGCACCTTGCGGAAGCCCTCGCGCTCCAGGTGGCCTGAGGGAGCGCTTGAGTTCGCGGATGTGCCGCTGGATCACGCGGCGCGGCATGCCGGCGCGGTCGGTGCGGGCCGCGTTGCGCTCGGCGCACACCTCCTCGGGCACGTCGAGCACGACGGCGATGGGCAGCACGTCGTGCTTCCTGGCCAGCTCGACGAGCTGCTTGCGGCTCTCGCTCTGCACGCTCGTCGCGTCGACGACGGTGCGGCGGCCCGCCGCGAGCCGCTTGCCCGCGATGTAGTGGAGCACGTCGAAGGCGTCGCGGCTCGCGCTCTGGTCGTTCTCGTCGTCGGCGACCAGGCCCCGGCAGAAGTCGGACGAGATCACCTCGGTCGGCTTGAAGTGCCGACGCGCGAACGTCGACTTGCCGGAGCCGGACGCCCCGACGAGCACCACGAGGGAGAGGTCGGTGACGGGCAGGGCACGCGCCCCGATCTCGCTGCTCTCGCTGCTCTCGCTGCTCTCGCTGCTGGTCATGCGGCCTTCTCCTCCTTCGCGGTCGGGGTGTCCTTCGCGGTCGTGGTGGCGGCGTCCCGGGTGAACGTGGCCATCTGGGTGGGCGGGCCCACCTCGGGGTCGTCGGGGCCCACCGGCGCGTAGGCGACCTCGTACCCGTGCTGTCGCGCGACGCCGTCGGCCCACCGCCGGAACTCCGCGCGGGTCCACTCGAAGCGGTGGTCGCCGTGGCGGACGCGGCCCGCGGGCAGGGACTCCCAGCGGACGTTGTACTCGACGTTGGGGGTCGTCACGACGACGGTGCGCGGGCGGGCGGAGCCGAACACCGCGTACTCCAGGGCGGGCAGCCGCTCCACGTCGACGTGCTCGATGACCTCGCTGAGCACCGCCGCGTCGTACCCCTTCAGGCGCTTGTCGGTGTACGCGAGGGAGCCCTGGAAGAGCTCCACGCGCTCCGCCTGGCGCTCGCCCATGCGGTCCAGCTTCAGCCGCCGGGCGGCCACGGTCAGCGCGCGCACCGACACGTCGACGCCCACGACCTTGGTGAACCGCGTGTCCTTCAGGAGCGCCTGCACCAGCTGGCCCTGCCCGCAGCCGAGGTCGAGCACCCGGGCCGCCCCGGCCGCCTCCAGGGCCGCGACGACCGCCTCGCGCCGCCGCACGGCGAGCGGCACCGGCCGCTCCTCCGTGTCGACGTCCTCGTTCACGGCGTTGTCGAGCTCCGTGACGTCCGTGTCGTCGGCGTCGGCGAGCCGCACCAGTTCGAGGCGCTCCCTGGCCGCGCGCGTCAGCGACCAGCGGCGCGACAGATAGCGGCTGGTGATCAGCGCCTGCTCGGGGTGGACCGCGAGCCAGCCCTCGCCCGCGCGAAGGAGCTTGTCGACCTCGTCGGCCGAGACCCAGTAGTGCTTGGCGTCGTCGAGGACCGGAAGGAGCACATACAGGTGGCGCAGCGCCTCGCCGAGCGTGAGCCGCCCGTCCTCGGCCTCCAGGACCAGGCGTACGTACCGCGACGCGCCCCACTGCGGGAAGCGCTCGTCCAGCGGCACCGGCTCGGCCCGCACCGTCCAGCCGAGCGGCTCGAACAGCGCCCGCACCAGGTCAGGGCCGCCGCGCGCGGGCAGCGCGGGCACCTCCACGCGCAGCGGCAGCGGCTGCCGGGCCCGCTCGGGCAGCGCCTTGCAGACCCCGCGCAGCGCACTGGAGAAGACGGCGCTCAGCGCGACGGCGAGCAGCGAGGACGCGGCGTAGGGACGGTCGTTCACGTACTGGGCGAGGGCCGCGTCCGGCGCGCCGCCGCGCCCCTTCGCCCTGCGCACCAGCGCCAGGGGGTCCACTTCGAGCAGCAGCGCGGCCGTGCAGCGCGCGTCGGACGCCTCTGGGTAGAAGACGTGCGCGCGGCCGTGCGCGGTGGAGAACGCCTGCGCCTTCCCGGGGTGCTTGTGCAGCAGGAACCCGAGGTCGGTCGCGGGGCGTTCAGGGGAACCGGTCGTGCTGATCGTCAGGAACACGGTGGGTCTGCCTTGGTATGCCTCTTTGAAGCTGCGGATGCTGTCGGTCCGTAGCGCGCCAGCGCACATCGCGTGCGCACGAGGCGCATGACGACGGCTCCTGGCGGGATGGACCGCAGCAACGGACGGGCGCGCTGGGGGGATCACGGCGCCAGGCCTCTTCTCACCCCTCGCCTTCGAACACGGACGCCGCCTGCGATCGGCTCGCTGGTACGACGCCACCCCCCGGCGTGCCTGCACAAACGTACCTCTGTTGCCGTGACCGCACGCAGCCATTTTGGTGGCCTGAGCGCTGGGTGAACGCCGCGCGGTAGGCGCTGGGGGTCAGCCCGGTCCATCGGGTCAGGTGCTGGCGCAGGGAGTCGGTGGTGGCGAGGCCGCTGAGCCGGGCCACCTGGTCCATCGGCAGGTCGGTCGTCTCCAGGAGTTCCTGGGCGCGCAGGACGCGCTGGTGGAGCAGCCACTGGAGCGGGCTGAGGCCGGTTTCCGCGTGGAACTTGCGGGTCAGGGTGCGGATGCTGGTGCGGGCGTGGGCCGCGAGGTCGGCGCGGGAGAGTGGTTCGTGCAGTCGCTCCAGTGCCCAGCCGCGGGTCGCGGTCAGGGCGGTCCCGGTCCCGGGCGGCAGCGGTGCCTCGATGAACTGGGCCTGTCCGCCCGGTCGCACGGGCGCCGCCACGACCAGGCGGGCGACCGCGTTGGCCGTCGCGGCGCCGTAGTCGGTGCGCACCAGGTGCAGGCAGAGGTCGATGCCCGCGGACAGTCCTGCGGAGGTCAGGACGTTGCCGTCCTCGACGTACAGCACGTCGGGGCGGAGCTCGACGGCGGGGAAACGCCTGGAGAACTCCTCGGACTTGGCCCAGTAGGTGGTGGCACGGCGGCCGTCGAGCAGTCCGGCCTGGGCGAGGACGAACGCTCCGGTGCAGATCGAGGCGATGCGTTTGCCCGCGGCCGCGGAGTGACGCAGCGCGGAGAGGACGCGCGGGTCGATGTCGTGGCGGGCCGCGGTGCCGGTGACGATGACGGTGTCGGCGTCGTCGACGGCCTCCAGGCCGTGGGGGACGCTGACCTCCAGGCTGCCGCTGGTGGCGACGGCTCCCGGACGGGCGGTGCAGACGCGCACCTGGTAGCCGGGGGCGCCGTCGACCGACGTCTCGCCGAGCACGAGTTCGGGGATGGACAGGTCGAACGTGGTGGCCGGAGGGACCGCGATGACAGCAACCCGGTGCATGGCCCGAACCTCCAGATGATCGGCATTCGGGCCACTACCCTAATGATCACCTGGGGCGGAAGGTAGGGAGCACGTCGCCGCGGCTGAGGGAGCCGACGGCCTTGTCCACCACCGCGACCAGGGAGAACACCGTGTCCTTGTACGTCATCGTCGGAGCCGGAGCCACCGGATCGGCCACTGCCCGTCTGCTGGCCGACGCCGGAGAGCGGGTTCGGCTCGTCACCCGCCGCGGCAGCGGGCCGGTGCACGAGCGGATCGAACGAGTCGCCGCCGACGCCACCGGCACCGCGCGGCTGATCGAGCTGACCCGCGGCGCGACCACCGTGTTCAACTGCGCCATGCCGCCCTACGACCGCTGGCCGACACAGTTCCCGCCGCTGACCGCGGCCGTGCTGACCGCGGCCGAACGCACCGGCGCGGACTACGTCATGCTCGGCAACACCTACGGCTACGGCCCCACCGACGGGGCCGCCGCCGAGGACCACCCCCTGGCCCCGACCAGCGTCAAGGGCCGCGTCCGGGCCCAGATGTGGCAGGACGCCCGCGCCGCCCACGACGCGGGCCGGGTGCGCGTGACCGAGGTCCGGGCCAGCGACTTCCTGGGCGCGGGCGCCTACTCGCCGTTCACCCTCATGGTGGGAGCGCAGGTCCTCGCGGGATCGCCCGCCTCCTACCCGGGCGACCCGGACGCCCCGCACAGCTGGACGTACGCCGCCGACGCGGCGCGCACCCTCATCGCCGCGGCACGCCACCCGGACTCCTGGGGCCGCGCTTGGCACGTACCGTCCACGTCTGAGGCGCCGGTACGCGAACTGGCCGCACGCCTGGCCGCGGCGGCTGGCGCACCAGCCCCGCGGTTGGGGCGGATGACGGAGGCCGAGCTCAAGGAGATCGGGCGGACCGACTCGGTCATGGCGGAGTTCCCGGAGATGCTCTACCTGTACGACCGGCCCGCCGTCCTCGACGCGTCATTCACGGCGAAGACCTTGAGCCTCGCCCCCACCCCGATCGACGAGGTCCTCGCCGAGATGGCCGCGGAGCAGGCCACGCCCGCTGCCTGACGGGTGACGGATGACGGGTGACGGGCGACGGGCCACGGGCGACGGGGTCGATCACCGCGAACGCGTCGGAGTGGCCGTCAGGACAGCTGCGACTGCACCTGTGCGGAGATCAGCTCCAGGTGGTCCAGGTCGTCCAGGTCCAGGCACTGGAGGTAGACCCGGCTCGCGCCGGTCTCCGCGTACCTGCCGATCTTGTCGACGACCTCGGCGGGGGAACCCGCGAGGCCGTTGGCCTTGAGCTCGGCCACCTCGCGGCCGATGGCCGCGGCGCGGCGGGCGACCTCGGCGTCGTCCTTGCCGACGCAGGCGACGAGCGCGTTCGAGTACACCAGCGCGTCGCGCCCGCGTCCGGCCTGCTCGGCGGCGTCACGGACGCGCTGGAACTGGCGGGCGCTGTCCTCGACGGAGGCGAAGGGGATGTTGAACTCGTCGGCGTAGCGCGCGGCGAGGCGCGGGGTGCGGACCGCGCCGTGGCCGCCGATGAGGACCGGCACCTTGGCCTGGGCGGGCTTGGGCAGCGCGGGCGAATCCGACAGCTGGTAGTACGTGCCGTCGAAGTCGAAGGTCTTGCCGACCGGCGTCTCCCACAGGCCCGTCACGATGGCCAGCTGCTCCTCCAGGCGGCCGAACTTCTCCTTCGGGAAGGGGATGCCGTACGCCTTGTGCTCCTCCTCGAACCAGCCCGCGCCCAGGCCCAGTTCCACCCGGCCGCCCGACATCTGGTCGACCTGCGCGACCTGGATGGCGAGGACGCCCGGCAGCCGGAAGGTGCCCGCCGTCATCAGCGTGCCGAGCCGGATGCGCCGGGTCTCGCGGGCGAGCCCCGCCAGGGTGATCCACGCGTCCGTGGGACCCGGCAGGCCGTCGACCGCGCCCATGCGCACATAGTGGTCGGAGCGGAAGAAGGCGTCGAAGCCGAGGTCCTCGGCGGCCTTGGCGACGGTCAGGAGGGTGTCGTAGGTGGCGCCCTGCTGGGGCTCGGTGAAGATGCGAAGATCCATGACTCCATCCTGCACGCTCGAACGCCCGTCAACCTCACTGGTCCCGCCGGTCCCCCGCGGCACCGGTCGGGTGAAAATGCGTCAACCCGGCGGCCGGTGCGGGCCCGCGCCAGTGACTGGCCCGAGCCGGTGATCGTTGCTCGGGCGGAGCCGGGCCGCCCGGCACCCGTGCCGGCGGCCGCGCCGGTGCGTCCGCCGCACCAAATGCCTCGACCGGCCGGAGCGCTTCCGGCCGCCGGGGGCGCGGGCCGAGGAGGCCGTGATGTCCCAGGAAGCCGTGCCCGAGCAGGCGCACGACCCGTTCGCGCCGCAACAGGCGCGCGACCAGGTCGTGCCCGAGCAGCAGCGCGCCCTGCCGCCGGCCGGGCCGCAGGGCGCGCCCAAGGGCCTGCTGCAACAGATGGAGGAGTTGATGGCAGCGCTCAACGCGGATCTGACGCAACTGGACGCCGACCTTCAGCAGTCCACGCGGCCGCCCACGTCGGAGGGTGACCAGCGGGTCTGACCTCTCGGGTGCAGCGGTTGGCTGCGGGTTCCTCGGGTGCGGTGTTCGGCTGCGGGTGTGATGTGGCTGGGCGCGCCCACGCGGCGGAGCCGCACATCGACGCCGCCCCACGCCCCTTCGGGGCGCAGCCCCGCAGGGCGGCGCCCCCCATAAGACGGCGGTCCGCGCATTTCAGCGCTCTGTGCGCGGGCCGTCAGCCCTCAAGCACCGCCCCTCCGCAGGTGTCGCGGGCCTGGTCGGCGGTCATGCGCTCGCGGGCCGCCAGTCTGCGGAGCATCTCCACGACGCGGTCCCTCGACTCGTCGGCCGCGTCGATCGACTCCATGCACTGCCAGTACAGCCCCTCGTCCTCGGCGGCCATCGCCACCGAGACGAGGGCGATCCCGGCCTCGGCGAGCAGGGTGCCGAGGCCGAGCAGCGTGTCGTGGGCGTCGGCTATTCCCGTCAGCCCCGCCGCCCGTATCTCCTCCGCCGTGGAGCGCGGTGGGTCGAGCAGGCCGCAGCCGCGGCCGCTCAGCTCGCTCAGGCCGAGCGCCTCGCCCCGTAACTCCGGCGGCCCCGCGACCGCGAGGCGATGCCCGATCGCCTGGGCCAGAGCCTGGGACTGCCACACCTCCGCCACGATGGCCACCGGCTCCTGACTGCGCGCCAAGGCGCATCTCGTCGCCTCGATGAGCCGCATCGCATCCATGCGCCGTCCCCATTCATCCCGCGCCCACTCGCGGCACGTTCACCCGAACTCCCTTATCCACTACCCACAGTGAGTGCCTTCCGTTCGAAAAGCCAGAGGAAGCCTGAAATCTGTGGACAAACTTACGACTGTGGACAATGCATCCACCCCGGAGAGTGACGAAGGGGTGTCTTGGCGGGACTTTTGGCGTGGCCGCCGGGCGGTGACTGCCGCCGACTAACGGGGTGGATGGGCCCTGACGGCGCCGCGGCGCACGGCGGACGGGGGCCACGGGGCGCACGCCGGGCGCTTGCCGAAGGGCGCGCCCGCCGGGTGCCGGGACGTGCGCGGGCGGCGCGGGGCCGCCGTGCGAACACGGCGCGGCGGGGCAGCGCGTCAGGGCGCCGGGAAGCGCTCCTCGTTGCGGTCGATCTTCGCCGCGAGCGCCGTCAGCGGGTCGATGCCGAGCACCTCGCAGAACTGGAGCAGATACGCGAGGACGTCGGCGACCTCGTCCGTCACGCGGTGGGCGGAGTCGGCGTCCTCCATCACGCGCGCCGACTCCTCCGGCGTCAGCCACTGGAAGATCTCGACGAGTTCGGAGGCCTCGACGCTGAGCGCGGCGGCCAGGTTCTTGGGCGTGTGGTAGGGCTCCCAGCGCCGCGCGGCCGCGAACTCGGCCAGCCGTCGCTGCAGTCCCGCTACATCGTGATCGGTCACGGGCCTCAGTCAACTACATCCCGGTTCATCCTGTTCGGCCGAGGTCCACCACGGTGACGCCGTCCGCCGCCGCGGCCCAGGTCGCGTCGGCGACGGCGCCGATGAGGCGGATGTGCCCGCGCCCGCAGGAGCGCGCCGCGAGGTCCGCGAGGGCCCGCTTCTGGCGCTGGTCCAGACAGCGGTCGAAGCCGTCGGCGAGGACGGTCAGGCTCTGGTACGCCTCGGGGACCTCCGCCACCGGGTCGACCTCCAGGACCCGGGGCCCGGTGAGGAGCACCAGGGCCAGGGCCAGATAGCGCAGCTCGCCGTCGCCGAGCCGCCCCACGCAGGTGCGCACCCCGTCCCCCCGGTCGAGCACGGCCCGCAGCGCGCCGTCCACGGTCCGCTCGGCGAGGACGTCGGCGACGGGGCCCGCGCACCCGGCGCGCAGCGCGGCGACGAGCTGGGCGTGCCGGTTGCCGCACTCGGAGCGGGTGCGCCACAGGACCTCGGCGAGGTTGTCGCAGCCGCCGAGCAGGCGGCCGGGGCGGGCGAGCGCGGAGAGCACGGGATCGCGCATGTGGCCGGGGCGCGGGTCGCAGGCGAACACCGAGCGCAGCGCGACGACGACCTGCTCGGCGGCGGCGAGCACGAGCCGCTGCCCGTCGGTCTTGCCCGCGACCCGCAGCGGCAGCAGCGCCGTGCCGAGCCGGTCGTCGGGCAGCGGCGCGCGGGTGACGGGGGCCGCGCCCGCCGTGTGCCAGGAGGCCTGGACGGCGCGGCGGCCGGGGTCGCGCAGCGCGGTCTCCAGGAGGGTGAGCCCGTCGCGGGTGAGGCGCTCGCCCGCGATGCGCAGCTCCGGCTCGGCCTGGACGGCGACGTCGAGCCGGACGGGGCCCGCGGGTCCTTCGACGGTGCAGCCGATGCGGAAGCCCCGGCGGGCCTGGCCGTCGGCGCGGGCGCGCTCGGGCACGCAGCGGGCGGGCCGCGGGAACACGTCGACGAGTTCGGCGCCCGCGCCGAGCAGCGCGAGCGCCTCGTACGCGCGCAGTGCACTGGTCTTGCCGCTGCCGCTCGGGCCCGCGAAGAGTGTCAGCGGGCCGAGGCGGTATGTCGCGTTCCGGTGTCCGGCGAAGGCGGAGAGCCGCAGTTCGGTGACGCGCGGCCGGTCCCGGGTGGTCGCGGCCGCCGGATCCTGCGCGTACGTCCGGCGGGAGTGCACAGTCATGCACCGGAAGCTAAGCGGAAGTGGATCAGGCGAACCGTTTTGCCCAGCTGACCTTCGCCCGATCGGGCGATCACCGCCCAAGAAGGCGCGTGAGCTGGGGAGTTGGGCTACACGGGCCCCTCGCGGGACCTGCCGTGGAGACCTACCGCGAGACCGGCGTGAGACCGGCCGCGAGACCCGCCGTGATGTCCACCGCGACGCCCGCCGTCAGACGGTGGCCGCCTCCACCAGGCCCTGCACCTCGGTGTCGGGCGGCGAGAGCAGGAAGACGTTCCTCTCCACGCGGTGCATGCCGCAGCCGAGGCCGAAGACGACTCCGCTGCTGAAGTCGAGGACCCGCTTGGCGGTCTCGGTCTCGGCGCCGCTGAGGTCGAGCAGGACGGGGATCTGCGCCATGAGGTTCTCGGCGACCTCGCGGGCGTCGGAGAAGACGTTCACGCGCGTGACGACGAAGCGCCGCCTGGTCTCGGTCTCGGCGTCGGGCAGCGAGCGGTGCCCCGGCCACGACGGCCACTCGTTGCGGCCGCGCAGCGGCACGACCTGGGCGAGCCCCTCCCACTGTTCGTCGGTGGCTTCGTTGCTGGTCACAGAGCAACCCCGTCCTGCCTCGTCCTCAACGTCTGTACCAGGCAATTCTTACGCCAACTCACCCGGTTGGCCCAATTGCGACACGAGCGGGGCGCGGCGCGGCGCCCTCGGCGGCGTCGCGTCCGGCCGGGAACTCTCCGGCCCGCGCGCCCGACTACCTGGCCGGTGCCGGGCGTCCGCTGCCCGCGCCGCCGTCTCAGCCACGGGAGCGACGATGCCAGGTCAGACAAGCAAGCAGTCCACGTCACGGGGGTGGCGGCCGCCGCCCGCGCTGCTCGGGTTCCTCGTGCTGCTCGTGGTGGTCTTCGCCGTCTCGTACCAAGTCGGCGACTCGGTGGGGCCCGTGGCACCCGGCATGCGCTCCTCCACCTCGGACGGCGACGGCGGCGGGTCCGGCGGCGACGGGGACGGCGGCGGTCACGGCGGACACGGCGGGCACGGCTAGTGGGCGCCGAGACGGCGACGACCACCGACCTGGTCGTCGGCGGCATGACCTGCGCGGCGTGTGTGAACCGCGTCGAGAAGAAGCTCGCCAGGCTGGACGGGCGTCACCGCGACGGTCAACCTCGCCACCGGGCGGGCCCGTGTGACGCATCCCCCGGACACCACCGCCGACGACCTCATCGCCGTCGTCGTGCGCACCGGCTACACCGCCGAACTCCCGGCGCCGCCCGCACCCGTACCCGACGCGGGACCGGACCGCGTATCACCCGTATCACCCGTATCAGAGGGACCGGAAGCAGGCGGCAGCGAGGGGGCGCGGGCCGAGCGGTCGCGGCTGCTTGTCACGGCGCTGCTTTCGCTGCCGGTGCTCGCCCTGTCGATGGTGCCCGCCTGGCAGTTCCGCAACTGGCAGTGGCTGTGCTTCGTGCTCGCGGCGCCGGTCGCGGTGTGGGGCGCGTGGCCGTTCCACCAGCGGGCGCTGCGGGGGCTTCGGCACGGGGCGGCCACCATGGACACGCTGGTGTCGCTCGGTGTCGCCGCCTCGTTCTCCTGGTCGGCGTACGCGCTGTTCTTCGGCGGCGCGGGCGAGCCGGGCATGCGGATGCCCTTCGAGGTGCTGCCGTCCGCCGGTGGCGGGGTCGCGCACGTGTACTTGGAGGCGGCGGTCGGCGTACCGCTGTCGGTGCTCGCCGGGCGGTTCCTGGAGGCGCGGGCGCGGGGCGCCACGGGGGCGGCGGTGCGGTCCCTCGCCGCGCTCGCCGCCAAGGACGTGACGGTGCGCGGCCCGGACGGCACGGAGCGGCGCGTGCCCGTCGCGCGGCTGCGCGTGGGGCAGGAGTTCACGGTGCGGCCCGGGGAGCGCGTCGCCACCGACGGCGTCGTCGTGTCGGGCGCGTCCGCGCTCGACGTGTCGCTGGTCACCGGCGAGAGCGCGCCCGTGGAGGCCGGTCCCGGGCAGGCCGTGGCCGGCGGCTGCGTCAACACCAGCGGGCTGCTCGTCGTGCGGGCCACGGCCGTCGGCGCCGACACCCAACTGGCCAGGATCACCCGTCTCGTGACGGAGGCCCAGACGGGCAAGGCGCGCGCCCAGCGCCTCGCGGACGCGGCGGCGGGCGTCTTCGTGCCGGTGGTCCTGACGCTCGCGGTCACCGTGCTCGGGTTCTGGCTCGGCGCCGGGGCCGACCCGCAGGCCGCCGTCACCGCCGCCGTGGCCGCCCTCGTCGTCGCCTGCCCCTGCGCGCTCGGCCTCGCCACGCCCACCGCGCTGCTCGCCGCCACCGGGCGCGGCGCCCAGCTCGGTGTCCTCGTCAGCGGGCCGCGGGCCCTGGAGACGCTGCGGCGCGTCGACACCGTCGTCCTGGACAAGACCGGCACGCTCACCACCGGGCACATGACCGTCACCGAGGTCACCGCCGTGGACGGCGGGCTCGGCCGCGACGACGTGCTGCGGCTCGCGGGCGGTGTGGAGCAGGGTTCGGAGCATCCGCTGGGGCGCGCCCTGGTGGCGTACGCGCGACAGGAGCTGGCCGAGGGGCCGCTGCCGCCGGTGACCGCGTTCCTGGCGACGCCCGGCGTCGGCGTCGAGGGCGTGGTGGAGGGCCGCCGCGTGGAGGTGCTCACGCCGGGGGAGACGCTGCCTAAGGAGCTGGCCGCCGCGCTCGCCGCGGCGGAGGCGGCGGCGCACACCGCCGTCCTGGTCCGCGTGGACGGGGCCGACGAGGCGGTCGTCGCCGTCGGCGACGTGCTGCGGCCCGGCAGCTACCGCGCCGTCGACCGGCTGCGCCGCCTGGGCGTGGAGCCGGTGCTCGCCACCGGCGACCGCCCGGCCGTCGCGCACGCCGTGGCCGCCGACCTCGGCATCACCGAGGTGCACGCCCGCTGCACCCCCGAGGAGAAGGCCGAGCTCGTGGGGCGGCTGCGGGAGCGGGGCCGGCGGGTCGCGGTGCTCGGCGACGGCGTGAACGACGCGGCCGCCCTGGCCCGCGCCGACCTCGGCATCGCCATGGGCTGCGGCACCGACGCCGCGATCGGCGCCGCCGACGTGACGCTCGTGGGCGACGACATCGGGGCGGCGGCGACGGCCGTGCGCCTGGCCCGGCGCACCCCTGGCCACGATCCGCGCCAACCTGGTCTGGGCGTTCGGCTACAACGCGCTCGCCGTGCCGCTCGCCGCCGTGGGCCGCCTCGGCCCGATGACGGCCGCCGTCGCCATGTCCGCGAGCTCCCTGCTCGTGGTCGCCAACAGCCTGCGGCTGCGCACCTGGGAGCCGGTGCCGCGCGCCGCGCGAGAGGGGACGCGCCGATGAGCGCCCTGTCCACCCGGGTGCGGGGCGGTCTGCTGGCCGCGCTCGCGCCGGTCATCGCCTGCGCGCTCACGCTGTGCGGGCTCGCCGCGTGGGTCACGTCGGGCGCGGCGGGCTCGCCCGCGCGGATCTCCGTCACGGGCGGGCGGGTGTTCCTGCCGTACGGCAGTGTCAAGGAGACCGCCGCGTTCTTCCGGATCACCAACTACGGCGAGTCCGACGACGTCCTGCTGTCCGTCCGCTCCCCCGACGCCGACGACGTGATGCTCAGCAGGACCGTGGAGCGCGCGGGCGCGGGCGCATCGAGTCGATGCGGATGGTGAAGTCCGCGACGGTGCCCGCGCGCAAGCGGATCACGATGGAGCCCGACGGCCTCGACGTGATGCTCCGCCCGCAGCGGGCCCCGCGCCTCGGCGACGAGCTGCGGTTCGTGCTGCGGTTCCGGCACAGCGGGGAGGTGCGGGTGACGGCCGTGGTGGTCCGGCCGGGCAGCTGAGCGCGCGGGAACTGCGCACGCCCGCACGGGAACCCGGCGCGCCGCCCATCCGACTACTGCCGGGAGCAGCACGGACACCGGGAACACAGAAGGCGGGTGACGGCCGATGGGCGGCCTCGACGTACGGGTACGGGGGGTGACCTGCGGGCACGGCCGGGTCGTCGCCGTCGACGACGTGGACCTCGACGTCGCCGCGGGCGAGCGCGTCGCGCTGACCGGGACGAACGGCTCCGGCAAGTCGACGCTCCTGCGCGCCGTGCTCGGCCTGCACCGGCCCGCCCGCGGCACCGTCCTCGTCGGCGGCCGCCGGCACCGCGACGGCCGCCGACCGGGCCTGGCGGCGGCGCGCCTGCGCGTGGGTGCCGCAGAAGCCGGCGACGGGCCGCTTCCCGCTGCTCGCGGGCGAGTTGCTGGACTCCAGCGGCGCGCCGGGGCCCGCCGCGGAGGCCGCCGAGCGGCTCGGCGTGGGCCCGCTGCGGCGCAAGCCGCTGCACACCCTGTCCGGCGGGCAGCTCCAGCGGACGTACCTGGCGCGCGCGGTCGGCTGCGTCGCCGCCGGTGCGGGGGTGCTGCTCGCCGACGAGCCCACCGCCGCGCTGGACTTCGCGGGGCAGGAGGAGGCCGCAGGGGCGCTCACGGCGCTGCCGGTCACGCTCGTCGTCGTCACCCACGACCGGGCGCTCGCCGCGCGCTGCGACCGGGTCCTGGACATGGCCGCGGGCCGCCTGCGCGAGGTGTCGCCGTGACGCGTCGCCGGAGAATCGCCGCTCCGCGGCTCGCCCTCAAACGCCGGGCGGGCTGGATGTCCCACGGGGCGGGGGCGATCCGGTGATGGCTGTGCTCGCCACCGCCGATCTGGGCCTTATGCTCCAGCTCCTGCCCGTGCAACGCGCCGGCTTCGCGCTGCTGCTCGCCGCCGTCGGGCTGCCCGTCGTCGGCGTCGTGATCGTCGGGCTCGACATCATGCCGGTGCGGTTCGCGATGATGCACGTCGCGCTGCTCGGCATCGCGGTCGGGCTGCTCACGGGCCTCGACCCGATGCTGTGCGCGCTCGTCGCGTGCGCCCTGGCCGGGGCGGGGGTGGCACCCCTTGCCCGCACCCCGGACGGCCTTTCGGGCGCGATGGGCCTGCTGATGAGCATGGCGATCGCGGCGGCGCTGCTCGTCCTCTCGGTCTCCGGGGTCAACGCCTCCGGCGCGTTCGCGCTGCTGTGGGGGTCGATCCTGTCCGTCGGCACGGCCGACATCGTCGTCGTCGCCGTGCTCGCCGTCGCCGTGCCCGCGCTGTTCTTCTGGCGGCGGCGCGACCTCGCGCTGCTGCTGTACGACCGTGAGCTCGCGCAGTGCTCGGGGGTGCCCGTCGGGCGGCTCACCGTGGTCCTGCTCGTCCTGGTCGCCGTGGCGGTGGCCGGAGCGATCAAGCTGACCGGCGCGCTGCTCGTCGACGCGCTCACGCTGCTTCCCGCACTCGCCGCGCGCCGCCTCGGCAACCGGCTCACCACGATCGCGCTGTGGGCCGTGGCCATCGGCGTCGTCGTGAACGTCACGGGCTTCCTCTTGGCCCTGTGGCTGGACTGGCCGCCAGGCCCGGTCCTCGTCCTGCTGGCGGGGGCCGTCGTCCTCGCCGTCCATCTCATCCCCGAACGGAGCATCACCTCATGGCGCGCACCGGCGTCCACACCTCCCACGGCCCCCAGCGGCCCCTCTCCCGTACCGCCCGCGTCGGGGCGCTCGCACTGACCGCCGCGCTCGCCCTCACGGCCACCGCCTGCGCCGACGAGAACCAGCCCAAGAAGACCTCCGCGGGCGAGGACGACGGGCCCACGGTCGTCGCCACCACCACCTGGGAGGGCGCGTTCGCCAAGGCGGCGGGCGCCAAGGACGTCACGGTCCTGGTGCCGCCGTCCACGCACCACGCGCCCGACTACGACCCCAAGCCCTCCGACCTGGCGGCGGTGGCCAAGGCCGACTTCGTGCTGTACGCGCCGTTCGAGCCGTACGCCGACAAGATCAAGGAGGCGGCGGGCTCGGACGCCGAGCTGGTCCAGGTGAACCTCGACAACGACGCGACGAAGGCGGCCCGCGAGGTGACGCGGCTCGGCGGGCTCTTCGGCACCGAGGTCACGGCCGGGAAGTGGACGACGTCCTTCGAGCGGGAGTACGCGAAGCTCTCCAAGGACCTCAAGTCCTCCTGGCCCGGGGGCAAGGCGCCCGCCGTCGTCACCCAGGTGTTCACCGCGTGGTCGGCGCGGATGGCGGGCGCCCGCACCGTCGGCACCTACGGCCCGGAGCCGGTGAAGGCCTCCGCAGGTCGCCGAACTGTCCCAGAAGAAGCCCGCGTTGGTGCTCGACAACGCCCACATGTCGACGGGTACGGTCCTGCCCGGCTCCGGCGCCGAGCAGGTGAAGATCGTCAACTACCCCGGGGACGACCTGGAGCTGCTGCCGGTGTACCGGGACGCGGCCGCGCGGCTGAAGAAGGCCATGAAGAACAAGTAGGCCGAGTAGGCCGAGCGGGCCGTGGCGAGCGCGTGTGGGGCCCCGGCCGGTTCGGCCGGGGCCCCAGGCGTGTCACGCGTGCGCGGCGGCGGCCCGGTCCCGGAGGGCCGGACGGTCCGGCTTGCCCGCCGGGGTCAGCGGCAACTCGTCGACCAGGAGCAGCCGTTCGGGGTGCTTGGCGCGGTCCAGGCCCCGGCGCGCGAGGTGCTCGCCGAGGGCGCCGAGGGTGAGCGGGGCGCCGTCCGCCGCGCCCGGCACGGGCACCACGCAGGCGGCGAGCCGCTCCCCCAACACCGGGTCCGGTACGCCGACGACGCACACCACGTCCCGTACCGCGGGATGGGAGCTGAGCGCGCGCTCGACCTCCGCCGGGCTGATGTTGGCGCCGCCCCGGATCACGACGTCCTTGAGGCGGCCGACGACGTGCAGCACCCCGTCCGCGTCGATCACACCGAGGTCGCCGGTGCGGACCCAGCCGTCGGGGGTGCGGTAGCGGGCGTCGAGTTCGGGGGCGGCGACGTAGCACAGCGGGGTCATCGGGCCGCGGGCGACGATCTCGCCGACGGAGCCGTCCGGCAGCGGCTCGTGGGTGACCGGGTCGGCGACGCGGATGTCGGCGACCCGGGGGTCGGGGCGGCCCGCCACGATGCCGTCCGCGCGCGAGGCGCCCGGATGTCCCTCCAGGCCCGTGTGGCAGTTGACGCCGTCCGCCGAGCCGTACAGGTTCACGACGGGGCAGCCGAAGGCCTCGCCCGCGCGCTCGGCGGTGGTGACGTCCAGCGGGGAGCCGCCGAGCACGAGCGCGGCGGGCGCGGGCAGCTTCTCGCCGTCGCCCAGGCGGCTCAGATGGTCCAGGATCATGCGGGCCATCGTCGGTACGCCGAGGACGTGCGTGGGCTCGTGCGCGCGGATCGCGGCGATCGCCGCCTCCGGCGTGAAGTGGTCGAGCAGCACCAGCGTCCCGCCGTGCCGGGCGAGGGCGACGGCCGTGCCGTTGGAGCCGAACGCCGACGCCAGCGGCACGAGGAACAGACAGCGCGGCGGGGCCTGCCCCGCGGGCATCAGCGAGGCGAAGAAGTTGCCGCGGCCCCCGGCGAGGGCGTTGTGGGAGTAGGCGACCATCTTCGGCTCGGCCTCGGACCCCGACGAGACGAGGATGCGGGCGGGGCCGTCCGGGTCGGGGCGCTCGGCGGTGAACTCCGCCGGGTCCGAGCGCAGCAACTCCCGGAAGGACACGGCGTCTTCGGGCACGGCACCGGGGGCCACGGCGACGACGTGCCGCAGCGTGGGCAGCGCGGCGGCCGCCTCCGTGAGCGCGGCCGCCGGGCTCGCGCCCCGGTGCTCCGCCGCCGCGACGACCGCGACGGCCTCCGCGCGGCGCAGCAGGCTCACGGCCTCCGCGGGGGTGCGGCCGACCGGGTAGGGCAGCGCGATGGCGCCGAGGGCGGCGAGGGCGAGGTCCGTGACGACGGCGGCGCGGGCGTTCGGCAGCTGGACGCCGACGACGTCACCCGGGCGTATGCCGAGCCGTCTCAGGCCGACGGCCAGACATCGGACCTTGCGGTCCAGGGCCGTGTAGCAGACCTGGCCCTTGGCGTCGATGACCGCGGGGTGGTGGGGGGCGGTGATCTGGCGTGCGCGGAAGAGGGCGTACAGGTCGAGGTCCGGGCAGGTGCCGTCCGCCGCCCAGCCCCGGCGGAGCGGGGCGGGCAGGAGGTCGTGGAGGGCGTGGGGCATGGGGGCTCCTTGGGGTGGGGTGGGTGGATGGGGTGCCTGGACCCCCGTCATCGCCGCTCCGCGGCTCGTCCTCCAACGCGGGACGGGCTGAGAGTTCCAGCCCCTCCGGCGTTTGAGGAGCGGGGTCTGGGGCGGAGCCCCAGTTCGGGAAGGGGCGGGTCTGGGGCGCCCCGCGAGGGTCAGGCCGGGCGGAGGTGCCAGGGGGCCGGCACCACCGGCGCACCGTGCCCGTCCCGGCCCACCGCGGGGTGGAGGGCGGAGAGATCCGTGGCGACGGCGACGGCCCCAAGCCCGTGGGAGGCCAGCAGCCGCACCGCGTCCCCGCTGCCGAGCCCCCGGAAGTCGTACGCCGCGACCGCCCCCGCGCAGGAGCCCGCGGCGGCGACCCACCCGTCCCCCGTCCGCACCGGACGCCGGAACCCGGCGGGCCTCCGCGCCAGCGCCCCCGCGGTGAGCGTGTCGGCGGCGCCGAGGAGCGAGGAGTCGACGCGCACCCCCCGCCCTCCGGTGCGCTCCCGCAGCAGCAGCCCCGCGAGCACGGCCTCCGTGCCGAGCAGCCCGCCGAGCACGTCGAGAGCAGCGTCATCAGGGAGGGGGCGGGCGGCTCGCCCTCGGGGCGGACGGCCTCGCCGACGCCGGTGCGCGCCTGGACCATGAAGTCGGTGCCCATGGGGGCGTCGTCGACGCGCCCGGCCCAGCCGCTGGTGTACGCGTACACCAGGCCGGGGTTGACCCGGGCCAGGTCCTGCGCGTCCAGGCCGAGCTGCGCGGCCTTGCCCGGCGCCCAGTTGTGCAGGAACACGTCGGCGCCCGCGGCGAGGTCGCGCAGGCGGCGCCGCCCGGAGGGCGACTTGATGTCGGCCTCGACGGCGTCCTTGCCGCGGTTGAGGGCGAGCCAGCGGGCCGAGATCCCGCCGCACGCGGGCGGCATGCCGCGCAGCGGGTCACCGCCCGGGGGCTCGACGCGCACGACGTCGGCGCCGAGCAGCCGCAGCAGGTGCGCGGCGAGCGGCGCCTGGATGCGGCGGCCCGCCTCCAGGACGGTGAGGCCCGCGAGGGGGCGGTCGGCGGTGGGGGTCTCGGCGGGCCGGGTCGCGGCGGCGGGCTCGTGCGGGGTGAGCGTCCACGGCGGCGCCCCGTCGTGCTCGGCGGCCCGCTCCGCGAGCGTCCGCAGGGCGCACACCTCGGCGCCGGAGGCGGCGGCCGCCGCCTGGACGCGGCGCCAGGCGCTGGCGCTGGCGGTGGCGTGCAGGGCGTCGGGGAAGGGCGCGCAGGCCGTGGCGTACCGGAACTGGAAGGGGCGCCAGCCCGCGCGTATCGCGTCGGCGGGGGCGTCCAGGGCCCGCCAGAACGCGGCCCAGGCGCCCGGGTCGAGGGTCTCCAGCTCGAAGAGGACGCCTTCGGCGGTCGTGAACGGGGGCCCGCCGGGGGCGAGCGGCGCCGCCTCGCCCTCGTCGGCGCCCGCGGCCGCGACGTACTGGGAGACGGCGAGCAGCCCCGCGCGCGCCGCGCTGGTCGTGACGTGGCCCGCGGTGCCGCCGCGCGCCTGGGCGAGCAGCCCGGCGAGGAGGCCCTGCACGGCGAGGACGCCCGCGGCGGTCGCCGTGTAGTCGACGGCGAGCCCGCGCGGGGCGCCGTCGCGGCGGCCGTGCACGGCCATCACGCCGGTGGCGGCCTGCGCGGTCACCTCGTCCACGACGGTGCCGACGGCGCCGGGGTCCGGGTGCGCGGGCCCGGCGGCGGTCACCGCGTCCCGGGCGGCCCGCATCGGGTCCGTCCAGCGCACGTCCGCGGTCACCGGCGCGAAGTCGCCGCCGCCGACCGCCACCTGGCCGGGGCCGCCGTCGGCCCGGTGGGTCTCGGCGCCGAGCAGCCGCAGGTGCGCGGCGACGATTCCGGTCAGCTCGGGCGGCCCTCCGGTGTCGCAGCGCACCCCGGCGAGGGGGTGCGCCGCGGCCTGGGGGGCGAGGGCGGGTGACGCTGTCTCCGTCATGTGGGTCGTCTCTCCTTCGCCGTGCGGCGACGGGCCGCCGCCGGTGTCGTTCCGAAGCCGGGAACCCGGGGCCGTCGGCACCCGACCAGTTCCTTGGAGAGTCAGTCGGGCGCCCGGGCCCGTGGGTTCCCGGCGAAGGCGAGGAAGCGGTGACGACGGTGACGGAATCGAGTCGGCGGAACGGGGCGGCGAGGGCCGAGGGAACGGGCGGCGCGGGGCCCGGACCGCTGGAGCAACGGGTCGAGGCGTTCGTGCGACAGCATGTGATGCCCTGTGAGGACGTCCTCGACGCGGGCGGGCCCGAGGCCGCCGCCGCGCTGCGCGCGCTCCAGGAGCGGGCGCGGCGCGAGGGGCTGTGGGCGCTGCCGCTGCCCGCCGAACTCGGCGGGCAGGGCCTTGACCTGGCCGCTTACGCGGCGCACGCGGAGGCCGAGGGCGCGAGCGACCACGGGCCCGCGGCGCTGGGCTCGGCACCGCTCCTCGATGTGACGATGCTGCGGCGGCACGGCAGCCCGGCCGTCCGCGAGACGTACCCGCACCGGATCGTCGCGGGCGACCTGCGCGCCTGTTACGCCATGACGGAGCCGGAGACCCCCGGCACCGACCCGTACCTCACCGCGACGTCGGCCGTCCGGCAGGGCGACGGGAGCTGGCTCGTCAGCGGCCGCAAGTGGTTCACGTCCGGCGCCGCGGACGCGGACCTGGTGACCGTGCTCGCCCGTACCGACGGCGCGCCGCCGGACCGTGACGGCCTGTCACTGTTCGTCGTGCCGACGCGCTCGCCCGGCTTCCGCGTCGTGCGCGAGCTGCCGGTGCTCGGCGCGAGCGGCCAGTGGGAGATCGCGTTCGACGGGGTGCGCGTGCCCGGCGACCATCTGCTGGGCGAGCGCGGCGCGGGCCTCGCGATCGCCGCCGAGCGCCTCCAGCTCGGCCGGACGCTGCGGAGCCTGCGCTGGCTCGGGCAGGCGCGGCGCGCCTTCGACCTGATGGCCCGGCGCTGCGTCACGCGCGAGGGCTCGCGCGGGCCGCTGCACGCCCACCAGCTGGTGCAGCGCCACGTCTTCGAGTCGCTGCTCGCGCTGCGGACGGCGCGGCCGCTGGTGCACGAGGCGGTCGCCCGTCTCGTCGCGGGCGCGGACGCCCACGTGGAGGTCGGTCTGGCGAAGGTCGCGGCGGCGCGCGCGTTGCAGCAGGTCGTGGACGCCGCCGTCCAGGTGCACGGCGCCGCCGGACTCGGCCCGGACACCCCGCTGCCCGCCCTGCTCCGTACGGCCCGCGCGGCACGCATCCTCGACGGGCCGGACGAGTTGCACATCACGTCGGTGGCGCGCAGGGTCCTGAAGGGCTATGCGCACGACGGGGACAGCGACCGCTCCTGAGCGTGCGTCACCTCGTATGCGTCACCTCGTATGCGTCATCTACGTAGTACGTGCCTTCTCCCTGGTACGCCGCCTCACGCGTCGCCCGGAGCCACGCCGCCCGTCAGCATGGCGAGGCCCAGGGCCAGGAAGTAGTCGCCCCACACCAGTTCGTGCCGGACGGCGGTGCCCGACGCGGCGTCGTAGCAGCCGTCGAGCAGCATCCCGGCGGGCCGTGGCCCCTCCCCGGTGGTGAGGTGCGCGGTCACCAGGCGGTGCAGGACGGCGGCGGCGCGCCGGGTGCCGGCCGCGGTGTCCGCGCCGGGCAGCGCGGCGAGCTTGAGCAGCGCCACGGCGGTGATCGCGGCGGCCGAGGTGTCCAGGGGGCCGTCGGGCCGCGCCTCGTCGGCGGGCGGTACGAGGGGCCCGGCGAGGCCGCCGCCGAGCCACGCGGCCGCCCGGCGCAGCCGGTCGGGGCGCCAGAGTTCGGCGTCGGCGCCGTCGGCCGCGCGGGTCAGGGCGTCGGCGACGGCGAGGAGCAGCCAGGCCCGCCCCCGGCTCCAGCCAGGTCCTGGGTCGGGCAGCGGCCGCCAGCCGGTGGCGGTCTCGTACCGCCAGGCGAGGGCGCCCGCGCGGCACAGGTCCAGATGCCGGTGCAGGTGCGAGGCGGCGGCCGCGACGCCGCGCGGGCCCGCCGTGGCGAGCAGCGGCACCAGGCCCGGGACGGCGTCCGCGCGGGCCACGAGCCGCGGCCCGCCGAAGGCGTCGCCCCAGGGCACGAGGCCGAGTTCGAGGTCGAGGTCGGCGAGGCAGGCGCGGGCGGCGCGGGACCGCAGGGCGCGGGCGGTGGCGTCGGCGGGTCCTTCCCCGCCCGCGGGGCCCGTCCCGTACCAGAAGATCAGGCCCCGGGTCGCGGTGTCGGCACGCGTCCAGTCGGCCAGGCGCGCCGTGCACTCCACGGCGGTCGCGCGGTCCCGCGGAGAGCCCGTGGTGTGGGCGCGCAGCCACAGCAGGCCGGTCCAGAAGCCGCCGGTCCAGGCGCCCCGGCGGGTCGTCGTCCACGCGCCGGTCGCGGGGTCCGCGTACAGCGGGAAGCGGGGCCCGGCGTCGGCGCCGGTCGCGGCGGCCCGGTCGAGCACGGCGCGCAGGGCGGGCGCGGCCCAGGGGGTGTGCGGCGCAGAGGTATGCGGCGCGGGGGTGTGCGGCGCGGGGGTGTGCGGCGCGGGGGTGTGCGGCGCGGGGGTGTGCGGCGCGGGGGTGTGCGGCGCGGGGGTGTGCGGCGCGGGGGTGTGCGGCGCGGGGGTGTGCGGCGCGGGCATCTCAGCGCTTCCCCCCGCGCTCCCGTACCGCCCACGTCAGACCCACCGCGCAGGCGGCGGCGAACTCCGCCGCCACCACGGTCCAGGCCGCGCCGTAGTGGCCCGCGGCCGCGAGGAGGCCGAACAGGGGCGGGCCGACGGCGAAGCCCGCGAAGAAGCCCGCGGAGACCAGGGCCGAGTCCTGGCCCGCGCGGCCGGGCGCCGCGCGCTGCATCACCAGGACCATGGAGACCGCGTTGGCCGACACCGCGAACACGCCGACCGCGACCGCCCCTGGCCAGACCAGCGGGGCCGCGGCGGCCGCGGCGAGCAGCAGCAGCGCCGCGCCCACCGAGCCCGCGGCGAGCCAGGCGGGCAGCCACTCCGCGCGGCCGGGGCGGGCCGCGCGCGACCAGCCGACGCGGCCCGCGATCCCGGCCACGCCGAGGACCGCCACCAGCGCTCCGGCCGCCGCCGGTGACAGGTCGAGGCGGCGGGCGCCGTACAGCGCGAGGTAGGTGTTGACGGAGGCGATGCCGCAGCCGAGGAACAGCGAGAAGACCGCGAGCCAGGCGATGGCCCCGCGCGGCACCAGCGAAGCGGCGACCGGGGCGCCGGGCCGCTGGTGCCGCACGGCGCCCGCCCCGTCCGCCCCGTCCGCCCCGCCCGTCCCGCCCGCCCCGTCCGTCCGGGGCAGCGCGCGCAGCGCCCACGCCGCCGTCACGACGGCCGCGCCCGCCGCCGTCCACACCGCGGCGCGCCAGCCCGACCACGCGGCGAGCGCGGTGAGCGGCAGGCCCGCCGCGAAGGCGCCCAGCTGGACGCCGGACTGCTTCAGGCCGGTCACCGCGGCGCGCCGCGCGGGCTCGACGGACGCCAGGATCGCCTTGTTCGTGGCCGGGTTGGCGAGCGCCTGCGGCATGTCCGCCGAGCGCGACCGCCGCGAGCAGGAACCCGGCGCCGGGCGCCGCGCCGATCAGCGCGAGTGCCGCGGCCGACAGCAGGAGCAGGGCGACCAGGGCGCGGCGCGGGCCCACCCGGTCGACGATCCGGCCGCCGACGGGCGACAGGACGGCGGCGGTGCCGAAGCCGATCGTGGTCGTCAGGCCGAGCACCGTCGGCGACACGTCCAGCTCGTCCACCAGGCGCGGCCCGAGCGCGCCGAGGAGGAACAGCTGGAGCATGGAGAAGGCCATCGCGCAGGTGAGCAGGGCGGTGGGGGCGGGGCGCACGCGAGCCGCCGGAGCCGGTGGCCCTTCCGAAGCCGTGCCCCCGGCTGAGTCCCCGGCCCCGGCCGGTCCCGTCCGCTGCGTCGCCACGCGGCTGCCCCCTCTGTTCGCCTGGTGTGTCCGCCCGGCCCGCTCATCCGGTGTGCCCGTCGCGCCCGCCGGGCCCGGCGGTCCGGCCGTCGCGCCGTTCGACGAGTCGGCCGCCGCAGTAGTCGGACGCGGGCCCGCCCCGGTTCCCGGGGATCTTCGTGACCCGCGCCACACGCCGGGCCGCTGGCGGAACATTCCGGACCCGCCCGCTGGCGCCGTGGCGCGGATGCAAAGATGAGGCCGCCATGACTGGGGGCCGAAGCTGTCGCGCGGTACGGGCTGCGGTGTTCGCGGCCGCCTGTGTGCTGCTCGCGGCCACCGGCCACGCCCTGATGTCCGCGTCCCCGCTGCCCTGGTGGGCACTGCCCGGCGCGGGCGCCGTCACGTTCGCGGGCGCCTGGTTCCTCGCCGGGCGCGAGCGCGGCGTCCTCACCGTCACCTCCGCGTCCGTCGTCGCGCAGGCCGCGCTGCACGCGTGGTTCTCGCTGGCGCAGGCCATGACCCAGGGCCAGGCGTCCGGTGGTCCTTCGCTGGCCCAGCAGTGGGCCCAGCACCTGCTGTGCGGGGCGGGCGGCGCGGGGAGCATGTCGGAGGCGGACGCCGTGCGCACCGTCACCGACGCGGGCCTCGCGGAGCGGATGCACGAAGCGGCCGGACACACCCGGCACTCCATGGGCATGCAGCAGACGGCGCTCCCCTCGGACGCACTCAGCACCTCAGGCTCCGCAGGCCTCTCAGGCGCTTCGGGCGGCTCCGGCGGGCACGGCGGCGCGATGGACGCCGCCGACGCCATGGGCTCGATGTCCGGCATGCACGCCGGGCACGACATGGGCGGCATGTCGCCGCTCGGCATGCTCGCCGCGCACCTGCTCGCCGCGCTGCTGTGCGGCCTGTGGCTCGCGTACGGCGAGCGCGCGGCGTTCCGCATCGGCCGGGCCGTCGCGGGCTGGCTCGTCGCGCCGCTGCGCCTGGCGTTCCGGCTGCCGCCGCCCCCGCACCGGCCGCGCCTTCGCCCGCGCCATGACCACGGCGCGCGGCGGCTGCGGCGGCTGCTCCTCGTCCACGCCCTCACCTCACGGGGTCCACCCCTCGGGATCGCTGTCAGCTGACAGCCGGTTCCCCGGCCCGCCACGACGGCGTCCGGTGCGGTGCGAGAAGCGCCGTACCGCCCCTCGTCGTACGCGCGGACCGGGCATCGGCCCGCGCCGCTCCGGCGGCGCGGAGCCGTACGACACCTCTCACCGGCCGCGCCCCGGCACGGCCGGTCCCGAACTCCGGATTCCCGTAAGGACATCAGGCGATGACCCCTGCCCTGACGACACCCCCTGCCCGAAAACTTCCCCCAGGCCCGGAATGTCGACCGGTGCCGCCGCGCCGCGCGGACCAGCTGGTGAAGCCGTACGGCGCGGAGCAGCCGACCAAGGCGCTCGGCGCGCTCGGCGCGGTCGGCACCGACCAGCAGCCCGCCAAGGCGCTCGGCGCGCGGCCCGTCCGGCCCCGCCGCGCGCAGCCCGCGCAGGGCCGCCGCACCGACGCCGCCGACGAGCCCGTCACGCGGCTCGCGCTCGCCGCGCGGGACGGCGACCCGGAGGCCGTCGACCGCTTCTTCGTGCGCGCGCTCCACCGCGACGTACTGCGCTACGTAGCGCACCTGAGCGCCGACCCGCAGGCCGCCGACGACCTCGCGCAGGACACGTTCCTGCGGGCGCTCGGCAGCCTGCACCGGTTCGAGGGGCGGTCATCGGCGCGGACCTGGCTGCTGTCCATCGCGCGGCGCACCGTCGTCGACAGCCTCCGGCACGCGGCCGCCCGGCCCCGCCTCTCGGACCGCGACGACTGGCAGACCGCCGCCGAGCAGGCCCAGCCGCGCGGGCTGCCCGGCTTCGACGACGGCATCGCGCTCGCCGAACTGCTCGCCGGGATACCGGCGGAGCGGCGGGAGGCGTTCGTCCTCACGCAGCTCCTCCAGCAGCCGTACGCGGAGGCCGCCGCCGCCATCGGCTGCCCCGTGGGCACCGTCCGCTCCCGCGTGGCCCGGGCCCGCGCCACGCTGATCGAGGCCCTGGCCGCCGCCTGACCGGACCGTTGCCGGAAGGGGGCGGCGCCTGTCTCGGCGCCGCCCCCTTCGCCGGGTTCCCCGGGCTTCCCCACCAGGCCCTCAGGTGGGGGAAACCCCACCCCGAAGACTCCATCTGCCTGTCATGACCGCACCCGGGGCGCGCGGCTGCAATGGGCGGGTGCTGATCCATCGGACGAAGACCTCCCTCGCCGCGGCCCGCCGTACGGGTCTCGCGCACCGCCGCGCCCTGTGGGTCGGCGGCTGGCTCGCGGCCGCCGTCTGGGCGCTGGCCTTCCCCCTCGTGTCGGGCCTCGGGACGCACCGCGCGTGGGGGCTCAGCGCGGGCGCCGGGTACACCGGTGCCGCGCTCGCCGCGTGTCTGCTGCCCCGGCCCCGGGCCCGCGCCCTGTCGGTGGGGTGCGCGCTCGCGGGCGCCGTCGTCGTACCCCTCGCGCTGTTCCTGGTGACCGGGCACGGGCAGAGCGAGGTCGGCGTGATCGAGCGGTCGGGGGAGCTGCTCGTCCGCCAGGCGAGCCCGTATCTGACGGCACCCCCAGACCGTGGGCGACTACACCCCCTACCTGCCCGGCATGGCGCTGCTCGGGCTGCCCCGGGCCCTGCTCGGAGACGACACCGCGGCGGCGCGGGCGCTCGGCGACGCGCGGCTGTGGTGCGCGGCCGTGTTCCTGCTGTGCCTGGTGGCGGGGCGGGCCGTCCTGGCCCCGCGGGCCCGGCCCGCCGCGCGGGCCTCGTACCGCACCGGCCTCGCCGTGCTCGTCGCCTCCCCCGTCGTCGCGCTGCCGCTGTGCGTCAGCGGGGTGGACCTGCCGCTGGCCGGGCTGTGCTGCCTCGGTCTCGCGCTCGCCGCGCGCGGGCGCCCGCTGGCGGCGGGCCTCGCGCTGGCCGCCGCGTGCGCCCTGAAGTGGACGGCGTGGCCCGCCGTCGCGGTCGCCGTCGCGCTGCTCGCGAGCGGTCCTGGGGCGCGGGCGGCGGCGCGCTGCGCGGGCACGGCCCTCGCCGGGACGGTGGCCGCGGTCCTTCCGAGCGCGCTGCTCGCGCCGGGGCCGCTGACCCAGCAGGTGTTCGCCTTCCCCGCGGGGCGCGGCGAGGTGGCGACGCCCGCGGCGAGCCCCCTGCCGGGGCGCCTGCTCGCGGACCTCGGGCCGCTCGGCTGGTACGCGGCGGTGGCGCTGCTCCTGTGCGGCGGCGCCGCCGTCGCCGCGTCCCTGGTCGTGCGGCCGCCCGCGGACGCCGTCGCCGCCGCCGACCGGCTCGCGGCGGGCCTGTGCCTGGCGTTCCTGCTCGCGCCCGCCGGACGGTTCGGGTATCTCGCGCTGCCGCTGGTGCTTGTGGTGTGGACACGGCTCGCCGCGGGGGCGCGCACGGGAAGGGGGCCTGGAAGGGTGGGGGAAACCCTCCCCTCAAGTTGGGGGCAGGCCCACTCCCCGGCTGTGACCTGCGCGACTACGCTTTTCCTCGTTCGTGGAGTTCTACGGTACGAGTGACGAGTACGGGGGTTCGATGTGTCGCCGCAGGCCGCGCTGACGCCGGGGCACCCGGGGGACGAGCCCGCCCCCGTCGCGGTCTGGGCCGCGCTGCGGCAGCCGCCCCACCGTTTCCTCCGCTCCTCCTGGCCGCCGCGCGCCTTCGCCTTCCTCCTCAGCGGCGCCCTGCTCGGCCTCGGCGTCCTGATGACGCTGGTCGCGCTCGTCGCCAGCGGCGTGCTCCTGTCGGTGGTCGGCGTCGGCCTGCTCATCCTCACCGCGGCCGCGCTCTTCGGCATCCCCCTGGGCCGCCTGGAGCGCCGCCGGCTGCGCCTGGTCGAGCCCGTGCCCCTCGCGGACCCGCACGCTCCGCTGCGGGACGCCGGGGTGCGCCGTACCCTGCGGACCCGCTGGAACGAACGTTCTACCTGGCGCGAGTTGGGGTACGCGTGGCTGCTCGCCCTCGTCTTCTCCGCCGCGGGCCTCGGCCTCACGGCGCTGGTGTTCCTCGCGGGCCTCCTCGTCGCCTCGCCCGTCGTCGTGTGGGCGCTCGCACCGGAATCGGTGATGATCATCCCGGGCCGCGCGGTGCCGCACCCCCTCGCGGCCCTGCCGTTCACCGTCGTGGGCCTGCTCGGCCTCGCCGCGGCCGCGTATCTGGCGGCGCTGCTCGCGGGCGCGCAGGTGCGGGCGGCGCACTTCCTGCTCGCGCCCCGCGACGAGCCGCTGTCCCGGCGCGTGGTCGAACTGACCCGCTCCCGGGTGCGGCTCGCCGACGCCTTCGAGGCCGAGCGCCGCCGCATCGAGCGCGATCTGCACGACGGCGCGCAGCAGCAGCTGGTCGCGCTCACCATGACCCTGGGCCTGGCCGAGATGGAGCTCGGCACCAGCAATCCGGCGGCGGCCGAACTGCTCGCGCGCGGCCGGGGCGAGGCCCGCCGCGCCCTGGAGCAGCTGCGCGACCTGGTGCGCGGCATCCACCCCCAGGTCCTCACCGACCACGGCCTCGCCGCGGCCGTCACGGAGGTCGCGCTGCGCCACCCGGTGCCCGTCACCGTGGACATGCACGACCTGCCGCACCGGCTGCCCGACGCCGTCGAGACCACCGCGTACTTCACGGTGACCGAGGCCCTCGCCAACGCGGCCAAGCACAGCGGCGCGGCCCAGGTGCGGATCGTCGGCGCGCTGACCCGCGCCGGGCTGCACGCTGACGGTCACCGACGACGGGCGCGGCGGCGCCGACCCCGCGCGCGGCACCGGCCTGACCGGGCTCGCCGACCGCCTGGCGATCCTCGATGGCGCCTGACCGTCACCAGCCCGCCCGGCGGGCCCACCGCCCTGACCTTGGGATACCGGCGGCCCGCGTGCACCGCGTAGTCATCGCCGAGGACGCCGTCCTGCTGCGCGAGGGCCTCGTCGGCATCCTGCGCCGCTTCGGGCACGAGGTGGTGGCGGCCGTCGGCGACGCGGACGCCCTGCGCGCGGCGGTCGCCGCGCACGAGCCCGACGTCGTCGTCACCGACGTGCGGATGCCGCCCGGCTTCCAGGACGAGGGGCTGCGCGCCGCCCTCGCGCTTGCGCGCCGAGCGGCCGCGCCTGCCGGTGCTCGTGCTCAGCCAGTACGTGCAGCGGACGTATGCCGCCGAGCTCCGGCGACACCGGCGACGGCGGCGGGATCGGCTATCTGCTCAAGGACCGGGTGGGCCAGGTCGAGCAGTTCGTGGACGCGTTCACCCGGGTCGCCGCGGGGGCACGGTCGTCGACCCGGAAGTCGTACGGCAGTTGCTGCGGCGCAGGCGCGACCCGCTGGAGCGGCTCACGCCGCGCGAGCGCGAGGTGCTCGCGCTGGTCGCCGAGGGCAAGTCCAACGCCGCGATCGCCGCCGACCTCGTCGTCACCGAGGCGGCCGTCGGCAAGCACATCGGCAACATCTTCGGCAAGCTCGACCTGCCCCACCGAGGGCAACCGCCGGGTCCTCGCGGTGCTCGCGCATCTGCGGGACGCCGTGGAACCACCGCCGTCGCCCTGAGGCCTCCCGGGCCGCTGAAACCGCGCTGAAGCCGCCGTGAACCCGGCCCGCCCCAAGCTGTGCGCCATGACGACGACAGCACACACACCGGCCGCGAACGCCCTGGCCATCGCGGCCCGAGGGCTGCACAAGGCCTACGGCGGGAAGAGGGTCCTCGACGGCGTGGACCTGGCCGTGCCGCAGGGCACGGTCTTCGCCCTCCTCGGCCCCAACGGCGCGGGCAAGACCACCGCCGTGAAGATCCTGTCCACGTATGTCACCGCCGACGCGGGCGACGTGCGCGTCGGCGGCCACGACCTGGCGACCGACCCGCAGGCGGTGCGCGCGGCGATCGCCGTCACGGGTCAGTTCTCCGCCGTCGACGGTCTGATCACCGGCGAGGAGAACATGCTCCTGATGGCGGACCTGCACCACCTCTCGCGGCGCGAGGGCCGCCGCACCGCCGCCGCGCTCCTCGAACGCTTCGACCTGACCGACGCCGCGGGGAAGCCCGCCGCCACCTACTCCGGCGGCATGAGGCGCCGCCTCGACCTCGCCATGACCGCTGGTCGGCGGCCCCCGCGTCATCTTCCTCGACGAGCCGACCACCGGCCTCGACCCGCGCAGCCGCCACACCATGTGGGGCATCGTCCGGGAGCTGGTGGCCGGGGGCGTCACCGTCTTCCTCACCACCCAGCACCTGGAGGAGGCCGACGAACTCGCCGACCGCGTCGCGGTGCTGCACGACGGCAGGATCGCCGCCGAGGGCACCGCCGAGGAGCTGAAGCGGCTCGTCCCGGGCGGGCACGTACGGCTGTGGTTCGCCGACCCGGCCGCCTACCGCTCCGCCGCCACCGCCCTGCGCGAGGGCGCCACCCGCGACGACGAGGCGCAGGCGCTGCGCATCCCGAGCACCGGCGGCCAGCGCGAACTGCGGGGCGTCCTCGACTGGCTGGACGCGGTCGGCGTCGAGGCGGACGACCTGTCGGTGCGCACGCCCGACCTGGACGACGTGTTCTTCGCCCTCACCGGCGGCCCCGACCAGCCCAACGACAGCCGACCCCGGCCCCGCCAAGCCCAAGGAGGCCGTCCGTTGAGCTCCCTGTCCCTCGCCGCGCGCGACACGTCCACGATGCTGCGCCGCAACCTCCTGCACGCCCGGCGCTACCCCTCGCTCACCCTGAACGTCCTGCTCACACCGGTCGTCCTGCTGCTGCTCTTCGTGTACGTCTTCGGCGACGTGATGAGCGCGGGCCTCGGCGGCGCCGCCGACCGCTCCGCGTACCTCGCCTATCTCGTCCCGGGCATCCTGCTGATGACGCTCGGCGCCATCCCGGCCGCGACCGCGGTCTCCGTCTCCATGGACATGACCGAGGGCATCATCGCCCGCTTCCGCACGATGGCGATCCACCGCGGTTCGGTGCTCATCGGGCACGTCGTGGGCACCGTGCTGCGGGCGGTCATCAGCGTGGTCGTCGTCGGCGCCGTCGCCGTGGCCATCGGCTTCCGGTCCACCGACGCCACGGCCCTGGAGTGGCTCGCGGCCCTCGGGCTGCTCACGCTGGTCGCCACCGCGTTCGCCTGGATCGCCGTCGGGGTGGGCCTGGCCAGCCCGAACGTCGAGGCGGCCAGCAACAACGCGCTGCCGCTGCTGATGCTGCCGTTCCTCTCCAGCGCCTTCGTCCCCGTCGATGCGATGCCGGGCTGGTTCCAGCCGGTCGCCGAGTACCAGCCGTTCAGCCCGGCCATCGAGACCCTGCGCGGCCTGCTCCTCGGCAGCGGGATCGGCGGCGACGGGTGGCTCGCGGCCGGCTGGTGCCTGGCCATCGGCGGGCTCGGCTACGCCTGGTCGACGTCCCTGTTCAACCGCGACCCGCGATGACCGCGCGGGCCGCCGCCCGCAACTCCTCGCGCCCCAGGGCGGCGTACTCCGACACCGCGTCGGCGTACGCCGCCCGGTCGGCGTCCTCGGCCGCCCGCCGCGCGCGGGGCGCCGACATCGTCGGCTGGAAGTCCCGCAGCGCGCCCAGCCGTTCGGCGAGCGCGACCATCCGTACGGCGCCGAGTGTCCCCCGCCGCGAGCCCCGCCACGCCGAGCGCGTGCAGCACCGTACCGATCACGGGGAGCCCCACGGAGGCGCCGCCCGGTCCTGACAGCAGCGTCCGCAGCCGCTGCCGCAGCCGGTCGACCAGCTCCGCGACGAGCTCGACGCGGTCGGCGTGGGCGTGCGCCGTCACCGCCGCCGACTGGAGCTGCAGCGCCCACGGGTCGAGCCACGGGTCGCCGACCGACATCGAACCGTCCGTGGGCAGCCGCTCCAGGGCGCCGCGCCACAGGCCGAGCCCGGTCTCCGTGCGCCCCCGGGCGAGCGCGATCTCGGCGTGCCCGGCGGCTTCGGGGCTGTAGAAGGTGTCCGGCCCCGCGGCCCCGTCGTCGGCCGCCTGCCGCAGCCAGTGCTCGGCCTCGTCGGGTGCGCCGCGCTGCAGGCAGGCGAGGGCGAGGGCGTGGCGGATGCCGCTGTAGTCGTGCTCGTCACCGAGGCGCGGCAACGCCTCGCTGGCCGCCGTGAGATGCCGGTACGCGACGTCTCCGTGCCCCCGCTGCAGGCTCAGCTCGCTCATGCGGGCGTGCGCCATGACCTCAAGGGACGGATTGTCGGCCCCCGCCAGCGCGGCGACCATCCGACGGGCGGAGCCGAGCACGCGGTCCGTGTCGTGCTCGTACGTCCATACGTACGTGGCGACGCACTCCGCGAGGCCCGCGACCAGCGGCAGTTCACTGGCGCAGAGCGCGCGCAGCACGTCGTGTCCTGGCGGCCGCATCTCGGGGATGGCGCTCAGCACGAGCGCGGCGGCGCGCAGCGGCGAGTCGGCGGGGGCCGGGGGCAGCCGCCGCAGGGTGACGAGCTGGCGCACCGCCTGCGGGCCGTAGTCCATGAACAGGCTCCCCGTGCACAACGCCGCGGCGGCGCGGGCGACTTCGACGTACGGGGGCTCGGGGCGGTAGTGCGAGAGCGGCGGTCCGGTGTCGGCGGCGAGCGTGAGGACGCGGGGGTAGCTGAGGTCCGTCGACCACAGCGCGGCGAGCACGGCGGTGAGGGCGGCGGTGGCGGGTCCGTCCCCGCGGGCGAGGGCGTGCCGCAGGGCCGCCACCAGGTTGTCCTGCTCGGGTTTGATCCGCTCCCTGGCGACGGCCGGCGCCGGGCCGACCAGCGTGTCGTGGTGCGCGACCCCGAAGTCCCGCGCCCAGGCGAGGAACCGGCCGACGGCCGCCTCTTCCTCGCCCGCCTCCGCGCGGCGGGCCGCGCTGAACTCCCGTACGGTCTCCAGCATCGCGAACCGCGCCCCGGCCGGGGTGTCGGTGACGGTGAGCAGCGACTGCCCCGCCAACTGCTCGAGGACGAACAGCGCGTCCCCGCCGAGCACGTGCTCCGCGGCCTTGGCGCCGAAGCCGCCGGGGAAGAGGGAGAGGACCCGCAGGGCGGCCCTGGCGTCGTCGCCGAGGAGGTTCCAGCTCCACTCCACGACCGCGTGCAGCGTGCGGTGGCGCTCGGGCGCGTCCCGGGCGCCGCCGCGCAGCAGCGCGAAGCGGTCGCCGAGGCGGCGGGCGACCTCCGGCACCGACAGGACCCGTACGCGCGCCGCGGCCAGCTCCACGGCGAGCGGCAGCCCGTCGAGGTGGCGGCAGAGACCGGTGACCGCGTCGGGCGGCAGCTCCACGCCGGTCCTGGCGGCCCGGGCCCGCTGTGCGAACAGCTCGACGCAGGCGTCGAGGCCGAGTTCCGGCAGCGCGTACACCGCCTCCGAGGTGAGGCCGAGGGGCGCCCGGCTGGTCACGAGCACCCGCAGCCGTGCCACGGCCGAGACCAGCGCGTGGACGAGGCCGGCGGCGCCCCGGATGACGTGCTCGCAGTTGTCGAGCACCAGCAGCGCGTCCCCGGAGCCGAGCACGCCCCGGATGCCCGCCACCGGGTCGGCCGGGGCGGGGCCGCCCATGACGCCGTGCCGCCCCTCGCCCACGCCGAGCGCGGCGGCCACCTCCGTGGCCACGTCCTCGTCCGCGGCGACCCCGGCGAGCGGCACGAAGTACACGACGCGCTGCTCGGCCCCGCGGCTGACGGCGTGCGCGAGGCGGGTCTTGCCGAGGCCGCCGGGGCCGACGACGGCGACGGCGCGGGAGGTCCGAAGGAGCCGTCCCACCGCGGCGACGTCCTCGTCCCTGCCGAGCAGCGGATTGGGCTCGTGCGGTACGCCGTGCCGCACCGGTGGCGCCTCGCCCCGCAGCAACTCCCCCTGGACGGCCTTGAGTCCGCCCCCAGGCTCGGCACCGAGGTCGTCGCGCAGCTCGCGCCGGTACGCCTCGTACCGCGCGAGCGCCGCGGCCGGTCCCGCCGTCGCGGCCTCGCCGCGCAGCAGTTCGGCGAGCACCTCCTCGTCGCGCGCGTGCCCCGCGGCGACCGCGGCCAGCGGCCCGGCGGCCTCCGCGTGCCGCCCGAGCCGGGCGAGCGCCAGCGCCCGCCCGCGCACGAGGGCGCTCCGCGCGGGGGCGCGCTCACCGCGCAGGACCGCCACGGGGTCGTCGCCCTCGTCGCCTCCCCCGTCCCACAGCGCGAGCCCGGCCTCGGCGGCGGCCAGCGCCCCCGCGTGGTCCCCCGCCCTGGCCCGCGCCGCGCTCGCCTCCCCGTGCAGCAGCAGCGCGGAACTGTCGACCTGCTCCGCGGCGAGCCCGAGCCGGTACCCCACAGGCGTACTGACGACGACATCGGCCCCCAGCGACGCCCGCGCCCGGGACACGAGCACCTGCACGGCCTTCACCGGCCGCTCCGGCAACTCCCCCGGCCACAGCCCCGCCACCAGGCGCTCCGTACCGCACCCGCCCCGCACGTCCCCCGCGAGCAGCGCCAAAAGCCCCCGCAACCGAGGCGCGGTGACCTCCCGCCCGCGATAGGCGACACACGACAACAGGGTCAGCTCGATCACCCGGTCACACTAACGAACCCGGACCCACGGGCCCTGCGCCACCGGCCGCCCGTCAGCCCAGGTCGCGGTTCTCCCACCGCTCGCTGAACCAGGCCAGCGTCTCGATCAGCAGCCGCAGGCCGCGCGGGTCCTCCAGCACGGAGAGCCGGAAGCTGGGCCGGAGCTCCAGCTTGCCCTCGGGAAGGGCGACCCCATCCAACTGATTCAGTCTCTCGAGCAGTTCGGCCCGGAGCGCGCGGTCGGTGAACGGCTCGCGGTTCGCCAGGTACTGGAACACGACCTCGGCCACGCCACCGCGCCCACCGCCCGGATAGAGGACCAGCGGCCAGATGCCCGAGCCCGGACCGCCCGCGCTGCCGAGCATGAGGAACGCGCTGGTCGTGACCTCGCCGGAGCCATGACCGACCCAGCCGCCGAGCTCCTCCCAGCCCGCCAGCAGCTCCCGCACGGCGGACACCGTCTCAGGGGTGTCGTCCGCGGCCAGCTGACGGAAGAACCTGGCGGCGCGGGTCTCCTCACCACGCGACTCCCCGCCGGACCGCACGGCCGCGGCCTCCCCGGCCCCGGCCTCGCCCTCGCCCTCGCCCTCGCCCTCGCCCTCGCCCTCGACGACGAGCTGAGCAAGGTCATCACTGACAAGGCGCTGCGCGGGATCAGCCGCCCCACCAGCGGTGAAGTGGACGCCATCGGCCCTCAGCCGGGCCCGCACATCGCCACCGTCCTGGCCGCTCCACCGGAACCCTTCGGCGATCTTGCCGTCGACGTTGAGCACCCGGTAGGCGTTCACCACCCCGTCGGTCTTGGCGAGATGGGTGCCCACGGCCTGGGCTCCGGACCCGATGAACGCCGCCAGGTCGCCGTACGACGTCCAGGTGCCGTGCGGAAGCGCCGCGAGCACCTGGTGGGCGAGGTGCCAGTCCCGGCTGCGCTCGGCACGTCCGACGCCGCTCAGCGGTGCGGGCCACAGCCGGACGGCCCGGTCGGCGAGGTCGTCGGCCCGGGCGAGGATCTCCCGGGCGCCCCAGCGCTCGGTGGCCGCGATGCGCCGGTTCAGCTCCAGGTGGCTGCCGTGGAGGAGCCCCTTGCTTGCGCTCGAAGGGGTGGTTCGACAGCTCCGCGTTCACCGCCGTCAGCGTCAGATTGCCGAGCGTGTGCTGCAAGCGGGCGTGCAGCTCCTCCGGGCTCTCGTCGTCGGCCGCGTCCTCGCGCAGCATCCGCATCCAGGCGTCGCCCGGGGACTGCGGCATGACGTGTTCGATGGTGAGCCGCGCCGAGCCGAAGTCCACCGGCTCGGGGTGCTCATGGCTTTCCTCCAGACGCTGGAGCACCAGCCTGCGCTGGTTCGGCCGCCCGTACTGGTAGAAGGGCGCGGTGCGGATCTTGTCGCGCAGTTCCTCGTCGTCCGGCCAGAAGCGGTTGTCGGCGGAGAGGAGTTGACGCAGACCTTCAGCCACCGGCAGGTCGCCGGGGAGCTGGGCCGGCACCGACTGGAAGATCCGGTTCAGGTTGTTCGCCGGCACCCGGCAGATGGTCCGCCGCACCAGGAAGCTCTCGACGTACGACATGGCCCGGGCGGTGTCGCGCTGGTCCAGCTCCCCTCGCGCCCGCCGGTCGAGCAGCAGCATCAGCGCGGGATGGGTCACCACGGCCTGCCACTCGTGCAGTCGGCTCAGGTGGCCACGGACCGTGGGGTCGGCCTCCTCCGCCGGGTGGATCACCTTGCGGTAGTGCGCACTGCGCCGGTGCAGCTCCTTGATGTAGGCCTCGATGTCCGCCTCGGTGTCGGCGGCGCTCGCCTCCCGCCGCTCGAACCGCTGCTGCTGCGCGGCGTACAGGTCCTGCGGCGGACCCGGTCGTCCCCGTCGAGCACCAGCCGCAGCCACATCAGCTGTTCGAGCTCATCGTTGCTGAGGCTGCCCTGCAGAGGCAGCCAGTGCGTCTCGTACACATACGCACCACGAGTCGGCAGCCGCATGAACAAATAGTTACGCAGCAAATCCGCCTGACTGAGCTTCAGACCGGTGTTGTTGAGCGACTCGAAGATGCGATGGACGTTGTCGCCGCGCTCGGCGGTGACGGCCACCAACGTGAGCCGTGAGGTGATCGCCTCCTCGATGCGCAGGACGTCCTGCGGACTCGCCGGATCGGCCGCCTCGACGAGCTTGCGCCGGAAGAAGCGGTACGCGGTGGCGACCCTGTCCCCAGCTGCCCGCTCCTCCTGAACGCTGTGGATGTGCGCGGCGAACTGCGGACGATCCGCCTGAGTGGGCAGCAGCCGGAAGAAGTCGTCCCCCGTCTTCCGCTTGTTGATCAGATACTCCTCGTCGATCCGCTCGGCCTCATCCGGCTGCGCCCCGGCGATGTGATCGCGGATCGCCGCCAGCGCGAGCGACAGCGTGGTCAGCCGCTGCTGACCGTCGACGACGAGCCACCGGGGAAAGGTCGCCTCGTTCTGCGGAGACGGCGCGAGCACCACCGACCCCAGGAAGTGCGTACTCGCCGACGCCCCGTTCTCCAGCAGCTCGGCCTGTTCGAGAACGTCACTCCACAGCTGCCCCAGCTGCCGCTCCGACCAGGAATACGTCCGCTGATACAACGGCACCTGGAACTGCTGGGCCCGCCCCTGAACCAGATCAGCGAACAGTGTCTCTTTGGCCTGCATAGCGCCGCGCGTCCTCCCCTACCTCGCCCGGTCAGAGCCTTTGGGAAGACGATATGACCTACCGGCGACGGCCGTTCGGCACCGGCTCTGCCCCCGCCAGCACAAGGGCCCCCTGAGCTTCGCTTTTATCCATATGCCCTTGTTGGGCATATGGATAAAAGCGAAGCTCAGCGCGTACTGCATGGCGCTGGAACGTCGTATCCAAGAACTGGATGGCACCGCAGACGAGTCGACACTGGACTCAGCGCGACGCTGGCTGGAGTGGGCAAGGGCATATGCAAAGTCGGTAGACCCTCTGAGTGGACTTCCCGGCATGCCCTGCACACGTGAACCCACGCCGGAGGAGCTTGAACCACACCTCAGGGGATGGAGCCCTCACGGACCGGAACGGCGTGACCGAGGGCGATGTGAGCCTGCTCGACTGCGCCTACGGGCGGTGCGATGACCACCGAAGCTGGAAGGAGTTCCGCTAGGTGTGGAACCTCCGAGATGACCCGTGCAGTGGCGGAACACACCGTTGCCGTGGAGGAACTGGTGGCAGGCGTCCCTTTGGTAGACATGGCCGAAGCGATTACGTGAGGAAGCTGCTTTGGCCTGTCGTGACGCTCATTTGACGCCCAAAGCACCCGGAGGCTCTCCTGGCAAGTCAAAAAGTGGCACCTGACCTGCGGATATGTCATGCCCCTCGTGATGTGACGTGTTTCCGATGACGCATCATGTTGAGTGTGTTGCGATCCTTGAGCCTGCCGAGAAGGGTCGCTGACCTGCGGGTTTTCCTGGTGTGCTTTATGCGCGCTGTGGGCGTTACAGGCGATATTTTGACGCATGAGCGACGCACGTCTGACATGGGCCCTGATGGGGTGCCAGGTGGGCTTTTGCGCAGGCGGTGTCGGGTCAGACTCTGGGCGCGAGGGTTCGGCTTTGCCGTCTCTTGGCGGGAAATCGAGGCCGGTAGCAGCGTCAGGGCGGGAGTCGTACTTCTGCTCCCCTTCGTGGACCAGGTGTGGAAGGTGTACGTCCTGGTCTTCCCGCTCCAGTCCGCCTGGGCGGCGTTCACGTCGGCGTTCCTGGCCGTGATCTCCGAAGCGCGGCCGAAGGAACCGGACCGTCGAGGGCTTCCTCGCCTCCGCCGCCCTGCCCGAGCCCGACGCCGTCCCGGGCACCGGCAGCGTCTGCGCAAAGGCGACCGCCCGCACGCGCCTCTCCCTCGCCGCCCCACCACTGCGCCCGCTGCTCGCCCTTGACTTGGCGGTCGCCTCCGCCGGGGCCATCGTGACCGTCAACACCATCGTGTACGTGCGCGATCACCTCGGCCGATCCGCCGCTGACGTGCTGATCGCGCTCGGTGCGTACGGCGCGGGCTCCACCCTCGCCGCGCTGCTGCCCAGGGTCCTGGACCCGGGTCACCGACCGCTCTGGGGCTGATCCTTTGGAGTAGACACCCTGACAATGGATCTAGATGGTCCAGGGAGGGACGTCCAGGCGGGACGCAAGTCTCCGTATCCGGAGGAGTTCAGGAGGGACGCCGTCGCGTTCTACCGCGCTGCGGCCGGGAAGCGGACGTACGCGGCAGTGGCCGCGGATCTCGGCATCACCGCGGAGTCGCTGCGGACGTGGGTCCGAAAGGACGAGGCCCAGGCCATGCCCGGACGCCGCGATGCCGGCACCAGCGTGGCGGAAGAGTTGGCCCGGCTGTTGAAGGCGGAGAAGGAGTGGCATCTGGAGCGCGAGATCCTGCGTCGGGCAGCCGCCTATTTCACGCGGGAGGTGAAGTGAACTCCCGCCGCTGGGACTTCATCTCCAACCACCGCGCCGACTTCGGCGTCAAGCGGATCTGCCGGGTGCTCGGGGTCTCCCGTTCCGGCTACGACCGGCGCCTTGCCGCCGCACAGCCCCGGGCCGAGCGCCAGGCCGGGGAGGAGCGGACCGTGGGTGAGATCCGCGCCATCCACGCTGAGCACCGGGCGCCTATGGCGCCCCGCGCATCCACGCCGAACTCCGCGCCCGTGGGCGCCGGATCAACCGCAAGCGCGTCACCCGGCTGATGCGTATCAACCACATCGCCGGGCGACACCTGCGCAAGCAGAAGCGGACAGCGATCGCGGACAGGACCGCGCCGCCCGTGCCGGACCTGGTGATGCGCGACTTCACCGCGGACACGCTCAACACCCGGTGGTGCGGCGGTATCACCTACATAGCCGTCGGATCGGCGTGGCTCTATCTCGCCACGGTGATCGACATTTGCTCGAGGAAGGTGGTGGGCTGGTCGATCGCCGACCACCTGCGCACCAGCCTGGTCACCGACGCGATCGAGAGGGCCGTGGCCGCCCGCGACGGTCAGGTGCACGGCGTCGTCTTCCACACCGACAGGGGCGCCCAGTACAGTGCGGCCGCCTTCGCCGAGGTGTGTCATCGGCATGGCATCCGGCGGAGCATGGGCCGGGTCGGCTCGAGCTATGACAATGCCCTGGCCGAGTCGTTCTTCCAGGGCCTCAAGCGTGAATTGCTCCACGGAAGGCGCCGGATCTCCAAGGTGCAGACTCGGCTGGAGCCGTTCCGCTGGCTGTCGCACTAAAACCGGCGCCGCCGACATTCTGCGCTCGGCTACCTCACGCCAGCCGAGTTCGAACAACAAATGATCACATCACGTACGCATGAAACCCGGTGTCCACTGCCGGGGATCAACCTCAGCTACGGCCTGACCTCGGCCGAGGTCACATATGCGAAGCCGGCCCGCGCCCGGGAGCTGGGTGCGGACGAAGTCCGGCTCACCGGAGCGGACAGTATGGGTGCCGTAGCCACGCTTCTCCAGGCGCCCCCCAGAGCCGTTCGCGGCCGGGAGGCTTCGCGTGCGGGCTCGCCCCGTTTGGCAGTCCGGAATGCCCCATCCTCACCCCAGTCGACCTCATTCGTGCATTACTTATGCAAAGTAACTATGGAAACGGGTAGCAAAGAATCGGTCATTCCGCAAAATTCGGAACGTGATATTCGGCGCGTGATCCGCTAGATGGCGGCAGGTCAAGAGCTTCGTCGCATGGTCGGATCTGGAAGTTGTCATGCGTAACAGACTTTGCTGGCATGATTCGCTCTTTCTTTCATTGTTTGCCACTGAGACATTTTGCGCGCTGCACATAATCAGTCCAGACCCATCCGCTGAAGAGCGGAGCAGAAGTAAGGGACGTCTCATGCGTTCGGCACGAGCTTGCGCCATAGCGGCGGCAGCGGTCACAGCAGTGCTCACCACCATGGCGCCACCGGCGTCCGCGGGCACCTCCTACGAGGACGACGTCTGCAGTTCCCGGGGGAACCGGTACTGCTTCCGCATCCACTACAGCTCCCGCAGCGAGACCACACAGCAGTCGAAGAGCGACTGCTTCGTGGCGAACAAGTCGGTGTGGGACCACTGGGGTTACACGGTCAGCGGCGGGGCCCATGTCATCCGTTACGTGTTCGGGTCCTTCCCCTCTGACGCGTACGGCGGCATGCGGCACCCGTGCAGCGGAGCTGGAGGAGGGCAGGCCGCCGTCGACAACGCAGCCTCGGCCTGGAACCAGGATCCCCGCGCCCGGTACACCGTCTACTCGGGTTCCGGCTACTCCGGGAGCAAGAAGACCTACCCGAAGGCGGACGGCATAGCCCGCAACTTCAGCAAGACCAAGCTGAAGAACAAGAACTCATCCCACAAGAGGACATCATGACCATGACCAGAAATCGGGCACTGCCCCGCACCGTGGTCGCCGTCGCGTGCGGCGCCGTCCTCATGGCCGCACCGGGTGCGGTACGTCATCCGAAGGCGACGACAAGTCCGCTGACAAGCAGCCGCGCGCCACGGCCGCGCGGGTGCTGCCCGACGCCAAGATGCGGTCGGCGTGGCCCAAGGAGAAGGTTCCCCGGGGGCTCGCGAAGGACATGCGGCTTCCGCTGGAGACCTACATGCTCGGCTACCCCGACGAAGCCGACGTGGAAAACGCCAAGGACCGTGTGAAGGCCGCGTGTATGAAGCGCCACGGTTTCACGTTCACGCCCACCCCGACCGGCGCGTACCCGCCGCCGAGCTACAACGACGCGAACATGGAGCGCCGCTACGGCATCACCGACCGCCAGACCGCCCAGACCCTCGGCTACGGGGTACCGCAGGACCAGGGCGACCCGCCAGTGGACCTCGCGGAGGACGAGAGCCGGAGCGACAAGTGGGACGCGACGTTCAACGACGTGTGCGTCCCGGAGGCGAACGCGAAGATCGGCATCCTCCACGAGACCGACCTCGCCGCCGAACTCAGCGAGGAGAGCTACACGGCGACCCGCCAGGACGCCGACGTGGTCAAGGCCGTGACGACGTGGGCCTCGTGCATGAAGAGCAAGGGGTACGAGGAGGAGGAGCCGGAGGGTGCCGCGTCGGCCTTTGCCCCCGCCGCCCGTAGCGCCCGTGGCGTGCGGGCCGAGTCCGCCGAAGTGAAGGCCGCCGTCGCGGACGTCGATTGCAAGGAGCAATCCGGTCTGGTGAGCACCTGGCACACGGCTGAAGTCGCCTACCAGACCAAGCAGATCAAGGACAACAAGTCCGCCCTGGAAGCCGAGCGGGCCAAGGACCAGAAGATGATCGAGGCGGCGTCCGCCGTACTCGGCCAGAGCTGACCGACACCGACCACACACACCTGTCGCACCACCGCGACCCACTGGGTCGCGGTGATCTCCCCTGCCCATTTCTCTGGAGGGCCGCACTGTGCAGTTACGAAGACCTACCCGGACAGGTGTCGTCGGCCTCGCCGTCGGCGCGGTCCTGACCGGGCTCCTTACCACCGCCGTGCAGGCCGCCGCGGACAGCGGTCCACGGCAACCGACCGACAAGCCCGGCACCGGTCAGAAGGCACGCGTGGCCATCCCGGCCGGTGAGCGCGCAGCGCTCCTTGGCCAGGACTGGCGCACATCCGGGGACACGGCCTGGACCACGACGAGCGACGCAAACGGGTTCCACCTCCTCACCGCGCGGGAGAAGGAGGGGTACGCCTGGAAGACCACGGCGTCGCTGTCCGAGCCGGGCTTCGACGCGGACGCCTGGATCGGCAACGCCTGCGTGACCGGTTCCGGCAAGCGGGCGGTCGTGGTGTACGCGCCCCGCACCTTCACCAACAAGCCGCAGCTGATGGCGCGCGGGGCGTTCACCGCGGTGGTCGACCTCGCCACCGGCCGGGTCGCCAAGGTGCCGCTACGGGCGTCACTGTCGTACTACAACCCCGGGTGCGGGGTCGGTGAGACCGCCGTCCTGACCCAGTCCGGCGGCGAGGACAAAGCGGCGACACGCCTGTACCGCCTTGACACCGCCACCGGCGCGCTGTCGAAGCCGGTCGAGACCAGGGGGCAGGTGACGTCCTCGGTCGTCACCAAGGACGGCAGTGTCGTCGCGGCCGCGGGTGCCCAGATCGTCAAGATCGACGTGCGGGGCGGACAGCGCTCCCTGGCGCACACCGACGCGGTGCCCTACCGGCTGACGCCGGACGCGGACGGCGGTGTGGTCTTCCTGGACCGGTCGCGGCCCGTCAGAGCCACGTCCAAGGAGGGCCGGGTCGTCGCACCCGGGGGCGGCGGGACCACGGACGTCAAGACGACCAGGGTCAAGCGCCTCTCCGAGGGACAGATCACGACGCCTGACGCGCGGAGGGCCAAGGCCCGGCTCCTCGCCACCGGGCCGCTGACGGCGACCGGTGTGACCCGCAGCGGCGGCACGGTCTATCTGACGGGCGAGGCGAAGCCGCTCGCAGGCGCGGAACTGCCCCCGACGGTCCGGGACCTCGCCCGTGTGCCCAAGGACGCCCTCGTCTCCACGCGGGGAGAGGCCCTCGTCACCAGGACCGTCTGGAGCGATGGCCAGGGCGCCCTGATCCGGGCTGACGACAACGGCGCTGCCCGCCCGGTGGACGTGGCGCTGACCGCTCTGGACAGCGGCGGGAAGGCCACCTTCACCGTCGAGCCTGGCGACCGGCCCAGCGCACACATCGGCGAGGGCGGGCAGCGCACGGGCGCACAGCACGGGCAAGGGCGCGAAGCCCGGCCCGTCGGCGGCGCCCCGCGAGAGCCGTGACGGCCACGCACGGGATGCCGGTACCCGACGGGTCAACGCTAACGGTGACACCGAGATCGTGGAGTCGGACCGGGTCTGCTCCGTGCCCCGCAACGACCCGCGCAACCAGGCGATGCAGCCCAAGCCGCGCCAGGTCGAGTGGGCCGTGGACCAGGCCATCCGCGGCAAGCTGAACCAGCACATCAGCCGCCCCGCGAACTGGAAGAACTTGGGCATGCCCGCCTACCAGCCGCAGACGCTGTTCCCCACACCCACACTGGAGGGCGGCGGGACCGTTCCGGCGCAGGTGATGCTGGGCGTCACCGCGCAGGAGTCCAACATGTGGCAGGCGGCGCGGTCGGCGGTCCCCGGCGTCACGGGCAACCCGCTGATCGGCAACTACTACGGCATCGACTACTACGACGGCGACAGCGGCAACGACTGGGACGTCGACTGGTCCAAGGCCGACTGCGGCTACGGGATCACCCAGGTCACGGACCACATGCGGCTGGCCGGGCGGGAGCACGGCCACGGTGGGGCGGCCTGGGACTACCAGAAACAGCGCGCCGTGGCCCTGGACTACACCGCCAACGTCGCGGCCGGGCTGCGCATCCTGGCGGACAAGTGGAATGAGACGAAGAGGGCGGGCATCGCCATCCACGACGGCGACCCCAAGAGGCTGGAGAACTGGTTCTTCGTCTTGTGGGCCTACAACTCGGGATTCCACGCCAACACCAACGGCAACGGCCCCTGGGGCCTCGGCTGGACGAACAACCCGGCCAACCCCGAGTGGGACGCGGGACGCAGCCCCTTCATGGAGGACGAGGTCGGCAACGACGACGCCAGGGACGCCGCACACCCGCAGGACTGGCCCTACCCCGAGAAGGTCCTCGGCTTCGCCGCCCACCCGCCCGCCTTCCTTGAAGCGCCGGGCAAGATGGTGCCCGCCTTCATCAACGCCTCGTGGAACGGCGCGAACGGCGACTCGACGGTGGAGGGGAGCGCCAAGTACCACCGGGCGAAGGTCAAACCGCCGGAGGACCTGTTCTGCGGGCCGTACAACAACTGCGACCCCTCGAAGATCGGCGACGGCGCCCAGAACGAGGCGGGCAAGGGACCGTGCCTGCTTACCTCGGGTGAGAACAAGTTCAAGTGCTGGTGGCACCAGTCCGTGCAGTGGAAGAACGACTGCAAGTACTCCTGCGGCATCGACTTCACCCGCTTCCCGGTCGACTGGGCGGAGGAGCCGGACGGCACGGCCTACCCGCCCAACTGCACCACCGCGGGACTCCCGACCGGTGCCCTCGTCATCGACGACCTTCCCCAGGGGACGCCGTCCGTACGGCCGAACTGCCTCAATGGCGGATGGAACAACGAGGGGACCTTCTCCATCGACTTCGGTACGGGGGAGTCGGGCCTCGGGCATGACGGCGTCAGCACCACGGTCTGGCCGTCCAAGGTGGACCTGCACCAGATCGGCGGCGGTTTCGGCGGCCACTTCTACTTCGGTCACTCCCGCTCGGACGACCTCAAGGGCCACCGCCTGAACTTCACCGCCAAGTGGAAGCTAAACAAGAAGCTCGAAGGACCGGCCAAGGTCATGGTGCACCTGCCCGACCACGGGGCGCAGACCAACTTCGCCGACTACGAGATCACCACAGCCCACGGCAAACGCGTCCGCAAGATCGAGCAGGAAGGCGAGGACAAGAACCGCTGGGTCACTCTCGGAACGTTCATGTTCGACAATGTTCCCCAGGTCAAGCTCGACACCATCACGCCGACCGGGACCGGCGACCGCGACATCGCGTTCGACGCCGTAGCCGTCGTACCGGTCAAGGGGAAGTGGGTGCGGCACACCTTCGACGCGGTGTCGACGATCGACCCGCAGGAGAACCTGGACACCAACACCCCGAGCCAGGTCAACACGCCCATCCGCAACCGCAAGACCCTGTACGACTGGGCCCGCAACAAGACCGTGGGCGGCGCGCCCTGGAACGACAGCAGCAAGCCTCGCGTCAAGGGCCTGACCGAGTTCCCCGCCTGCCCCTCGGGAACCACCAAGAGCGACTGCCTCGGGCCCAAGACCCTGGCCGCCATGGAGAAGTGGTCCAACGAGGTCGCCGAGGCGGGCACCTCACTCGAGGGCAAGACCCAGGCGCAGTGGATGGGCTTTACCAACCCGACTCCGAGCGCCACCGAGAAGCCGTCGAGCGCATTCGCCTCGGACTTCGACTACAAGGCCAAGACGCATATGGACGTCGGCTTCCTCGTCGGGGACGACGGGAAGATCATCCCTGATTCGCAGGACTTCAACGTGACGTGGCGGGCGGGCAACACGCACCTCGCCCCGTTCCTCATCAATTTCGTCAAGGCGGTACGGGAGGACTACGGGGTCGCGGTCCCCGACCTGTCGCACACGGCGCTCGACGCCAACACGGTGACCGGGAAGGAGACGTTCGTCCGCAACCCGCTGGACGAGGGCTGGACGCCCGCGCGGTCCTATCTGCCGCACTACAGCACCCCGAAGATCGACGACTCCGGCAAGTGCCTCAACACCAAGGCCATCGGCGGCAGCGTGGACGGATACCGTCCGCTCGGAGGGCAGGCGGACACCCGTAAAGTGAAGGTCTGGGTGGACACGCTGCAAGGCAAGGCGGACCGGGGTGACCTGCCGCAAGCGGTAGCCGACACAGCGGGAGACTTCTACAACATGTTCTTCAGGACGCTGAACATCGAGAAGCTGGAGGGAACCCTGCTCCAGGCAGCGCCGCCGATCTGGCACAACGTCTCAATCGCCTTCTGCCAGGACGGGTCCATCAAGCCGAACCAGGCGGTGACGAATCCGGACAACACTCCGCACCACGGCCTCGTGTACCAGGGCTATATGCCGGACCTCTGCCTGTACCACAACGACCGCATGGTCAATCAGTCCGGCGACGCGGCGAGCGGTCCCGTACAGAGGGGTGACTTCGCCAACTTCTCCAACATCCCCGGCCTGACGTCCATCAAGGGCAACGCCTACGGAAAGTGCGACATCGCCGAGCGGGGCAACGGCGGAAACCCGTGGAACATCAGCGTTCCGCCGCTCACCGGCACCAACGAGACGCCGAAGCGCGTCATCTACTGCGACGACAAGACGTCCCACTCGTCCACCGAACCGGACGGCGACTGACCTCGCGGTCAGCCCCCCCGGGGGGCAGCGGCTTGTGCTGTCCCCCGGGTGCCGGCCCACGGGTCGGTGGCATCGAACGGAAGGAACCACATGACCGCCGAACGAGCACCTCTCCTGCGCACTGTGGCGGCGGCGTGGGGCGTTCTGTGTTGTGCGGCCATACTCATCGGGGTGCCCGCGACCGCATGGCTGTACGGGATGGGCTACTGGAGCGGACTCGCCGTAGGCGAGTCCTACTTCTTCACGCACGTGGCCCTCACGGCGGCGGCGTTCCTCCAGCCGCCGTCCCGGAGAGACCGAGCACGGCGCTGGCTGTCGGGAAGTCTCGCCTGGTCGAGCCTCCCCTTCTGGTACGTGGCCGTCCTCGCGGCCTCACGGGACGGCTCCGGCGGGGCTTGGTCCGACGCGGCGCCCGGCGCGGCCACGGCCGGGGGGACGCTCCTCCTCTGCGGTGTCGCCCTGTTCCTCACTTCGGGGCGCGGGGGCCGGTGACCTCACCGGGAGGTGGGCCTTCCGCACCACGCGGTCGTTCCCGCCGTCCCCGTGCCGCTGAGGTCGAGGCCGCCTTCGGGGGTGACCGTCCGCGTGGGGCCGCCCGGTGCCAGGGGTGACCTTGAGGTAGGCGTCGGTGACGGGCGGGTTGGAGGTGTCGGTGCAGGTGTTCGGCCACAGCACACCCGCCGTCGCCGACTGGCCGGGGCGCAGCGTGACGGGGCGCGGCCCCGGGTCGCCAGGGCCGCCGTGACCGGCCCGGGCCTGGTGGACGCGGACGGCGAGGGCACTTTCATCAGTTGGAACAGCACGCCGATCCGTGCAGCGGTGCGTTCAGCAGTCCCAGAAACTGAGCACCGCCCCGCCCGGCAAGCAGGGCACCGGACCGTCTCCACCAGGTGCTGCCGTAGCGGAGTACGGCGCTGGTAGCGCGCCGTGAGCCCGTCAACCTGCTCGGTGAACGTGAGCTTCCCGCAGGCCGGGCTCTCGCAGTACAAGCGGCGCACGCTCAGTTCGATGCGTACCGGTCGGCCACCGACTGCCCTGTCGGTGAGACGGCGTACGTAGCGGCCGTGTACCCAGTTGCTGACGACACGGCAGCCCGTACACCGAACAGGTTCGTCGCGCGTACGGACCGCGACGATCACGACAGGGCCTGCCGCGTCGACGGAGACGACCGCCGCACCCGTCAAATGCGACAGTAGAGAAGGAAGTTCAGCGCCGCACAACAGAAGGATGCCCACAGCTAGAAGGCGCTCGTCCCGCGTCCCGGCGGTGATCTCCGCCCACGGAAATCTTGCCAGGAATGCGGATGGCTGCGCTGATCACCCCGAGTGCGGGAAAGTCGTGGTGGGTGTCCCGGCCACGCCGATGGTGCTGCGATGCCGGTGAGCTCGTTTGCCAGGATGGTGCGGGGGCCAGCCAGGGGACCACGGTTTGTCGCCACGGCGGCCGCTTGGCCGTCCGGGAGCACGCGTGTCAGATTCCGATTCTTCCCTTGACTCCCCGAGGCATTCGCTGAACAGGGTCATCCGGGTGCCGGGAGGGTGTCATGCAGCGGCAGGACGTCAAGGGCGAGGTCATTCATCTACGGTCCGCGGGAGTGGACCTGGGCAAGCGGTTCCTGCTGGCCTGCGTGCGCACGCCCAGCACGCGGCGGGCGGGGACGTGGAGCCTGGAGACCGAGCGGTTCGGCGCCACGCGAGCGGAACTCCGGCGGCTGCCGGCCTCGTTGACCGGGCACCGCGTTGAGGTGGTGGTCATGGAGGCGACGGCCGACTACTGGCGCGGTGTCTACTAGGGCCTGACCCATCGACAGTCACTCCCAGTACACAGCACACGTCCACCATGCACACTCCTGGATCAAGGTTCATCAGAGCACTATCCCGGAAAGACTGAAAAACGGTAACCGATCAGTTTCTCGAAGAGATGACCAGCGCAACAGCCATTTCGCAGAGCGCGTTCAATCCGGCCCACACGCACGAACTGGGCATCAAGCATTTAGCGATGAAAACAGATCCTTCGGGGCCCTCGCCGATTTCCCGCTAACTTGGGCCAGGTCCATTCCCACGAAACATATGGCAGCCAGGACTTGGACCGAGCTCGATATGCGTCCGCGTCCGGAATCAGTCCAGCCCGAATGTTCAGCTCGAGCGCGACGAACGTCCCGCACCCGGCCTCCGCCGCATCAAGTTCGTCGGTACTCCCTCGCACTGGGCTCGAACACCGGCGAGCACCGATCGACAACGCCCGCACTCTGGCCTGTACCGGGGGGAGCTCCGGAACCGTCGGCGGTTTAGGGACCGTGAGGTGCACGAAGGAGGCGTGTGAGGGCATTCGGACCCGCAAGGATCGGACGCCATCGTCCGATCATTTTCCCTGTATGGCTGGTATGGCCACTGCGGAGCGCCCGCAACGGCTGTGCCCACACTCATGTTCCGGTTCCAGTGCGAGGTCGCGGAGCTGTGGTCCTGGCTGCCGCGATCGTTCTCGCGAGCTCGTCGATACGGGCCGTGAGTGCCTGGGGTGGCAGAGACAGGTCCACCACATGCCGGTAGAGCATGATCGCACCGCCAGGCACGGGGACGCGTATCCCCATGTCGTCCTCGTCCCCCGAGACGGATACGAGATGTCCCTCGGACAGCCCGAAGCAGGTGCAGTACGCCAGCATCTGGTAGAGGTTGGGCCGCTTGACGCCATCCCTGATACTTGGCGTCCACGAGGATGGCCGGGCGCAGGACCCCGTCCTCGCCTGGCAGTTTGTGCACAAGGTCCGGCAGGAGTGGGTACTCGCTCCGGTCGTCCAGGAAGTGTGTGTTCGCCTGGGCCTGAAAGTGCCCTCCGATCTGCCGTTCGAGAGCGGACCCGAGGGCCTTCGCGAGGAACTCCTCGAAGGCTTTCTCCATGTTGAGGAGGAGGCCGTCCACCCTGACCGACCGACCGTCGATGTATTCGAAGGAAGCACCCTTGAGGATGATCTCGGCGAGGCGCAGCGCCGGGATGTAGCGGGCGTTGAGTCTGCTGGGAGTCCAAGCTGCTATGGGAGCTCCGAGCACCGGTGCGGTCACGCCACCCAGCAGGGCATCTAGCCGCCGGAGCCTGGCCCGGTCCTGCGGTTGCACATCCGGAAGCCGGGTGAGGCGGTGGGCCGCACCGAGCAGCAGTTGGTTCTCGGGGATGTCGGGGGTGTGCTCATCGTACCGAGATCTCCAGCGGAAGGGCGAGACCTGGGCGGCTGCGGAGCTGAGCGGCTGCGCGCAGCCGCCCGCGCAGCATCATCGAGGTGTCCTCGCGCCCCCGATATCCGGACAGCGGGCCGCGACCGAGTGCCTGTTCGGCTGCTCGGGCGAAAGTGTGGGCGATCGCCGGGAACAGTTCGTTCCGTACGGCCGCGTCGACTGGGTCGGGCTGCCAACGCGCCCAGCGCGGCGCGTAGGCCAGCAGGTACAGCAGCCGGTCCACCGTGACCTTCGGGGCGATACGCAGCTGGACAGCGCCCGCGGCCGTGCCGAGCCGGACCGCACCGACCGTCCGTCGGGCCCTCAGCTCCCAGCGGGAACGGACCGCGCCCCGGCCGGCTGGACGAACCTCGATGAGCTTGCGGGCATCCTCGGAGCTGAGCGTGTCCACCTGTGCAGCGGTCAGGGTCCAGGCACTCCATCCGCCGCCCTCGGCCACATCGACGGGGAAGGGGTCCCGACTGCGCCGAGCCATTGTCACACCGGCGGCGCGCGGCACTGCCTCGACGGTGGCGCCGACAGGCGCCGTAAGAGCGGCCCGCACCGCGATGTCGGGCCGCTGCCGCCCGCTGACCTCCGTCACTCAGCGGCCCCTCGCGCCGCCGGAACGGCTTCGCCCGCCCCCTCCTCCGCGGCCGGGGTAGCGGTGGGTGCGCCGAGTCCGAGCTCCTCTCGCAGTCCTTCCAAGCCGTACTCGGATGAGACGTCCACGTCGTCCCCCCAGTGGAGTTCCTTGAGCAGGGGCAAGATCTGGTGGCGCCAGACCCGGTCCAGGCCCTTGGGGTGGGTGTGCACCGGCGTGCGCATGAAGTAGGACGGGCCAATCCGGAAGTCGCGGTCGTCGAGCCGGGCCCGCTCGATGCGGTTGTTGAGGGCGTCGAGGAGACGAGCGGCGTCCTGCGGGAACTGCCTCTTCGCCAGCCAGTCGGCGAGAACGGTATCCACCGGCCCCTCGGACGGGTGCAGTTCCATGAAAGAGAAACGCCGGCGCATCGCCGCATCCATGAGGGCGATCGAACGGTCCGTCGTGTTCATCGTGCCGAGGATGACCAGGTTGCGCGGCAGCCTGAAGCGGCGCCCCTTGTCCGAGCCGTACAGCAGGTGCACAAACTCACGGCGGTATTCGAGGAGGAAGTACAGCTCGCCGAAGACCTTGGCGAGATGGCCGCGATTGATCTCATCGATGACCAAGACGAAGTTCTCGCCAGGGTTGTCGTCGGCTTTCTCGGCGAGATTCTTGAGGGGGCCTGGGACCAGGTCGAAGACGATGCCAGACCCGGCGTCCGAGAGATCCTTTCCGGCGGGTCCTCCCGTCACGGCCTTCGGGCCGCTCCCGCCCTTGGTCTCCTCCGGCGCGAGAGGGATCGCGCGCGGGCGGAAGCCCTCGAAGAAGTCCTCGTACGAATAGGCCGGATGGAACTGCACCAGCTGAACGTTGGCCGACCGGCCCGCCGTGAGGTGGCGGGCCAGGGCGAGGGCTGCGAAGGTCTTTCCGGTGCCCGGTGGTCCGTGCAGGATCAACTGGGGCCGGTCACGCAGCAGCTCCACGCAGTCCTGAAGCCATTCGGTGTCGCGCATGGTCAGTTCGTCGGCCAGCTCCTGTGTGGCGTCGGGCAGTTCGGCGGCGTCGACCGCACCCGTGGGGGTCTGCTCGGGGTCCTCGTCGAGAAAGACTTCGAGGTCGCCGGTGAACTCGGAGAGTTCCAGCAGGCCGGAGTTCGGGTTGCCCAGCGGGCCCGCGAGCCCCTCGGGCAGATCGTCCATGGTGAGCGGGCTGTCCAGATTGCTCCAATCGACCGCCCTCTGCAGAACAGTCCCGTCCCCTGTGACGGTCGACACGGCCGGGCCCCTGACCTCACCGAGGTAGATCTGGTCGCCATCGGTGGTGACCACGATGTCGCCCTCCCCCATCCGGGACAGGAAGGCGTAGAAGGCGGTGGCTGTTTCGGTGCGCCGGGACTGGCTGAGATCGGTGTAGTACAGGTCAACGACCTGCCGGACGTGCTCCGGTTCATCCCCCTCGGCCAGCCCGGGAAGCCGGTCCGCCGAGAGCGTGCAGACACCCTTCTCCCGCCACAGCGAGCGAATCAGCGTCGCTCCCCGCCCATCAGTCCCGCGCATGAGCCAGGCCCGCCGACGCGGCTTGTCCTCCGGGGCCGCGGCCTTGAGTTCCTGAGGAACAAGGTCCTGAAACTCCTCCCCCCGGATTCGCTTCGTGAGCAGTGCGCGCACCGCATGTGCCCCTGAGGCAGCCGGGTCATAGACCCGACTCTCCTCAAGGAGCGTGCGCCACTCGTCGTACTCGTTCTCCGCCAGTCCGAGTTGCTCGGGAACCTGCCCGTCCGCTCCCAGAGCGAGATGCCAGCCGGTCGGGCGATGACTTTGGAGCCACGCCCACAGCGGCTCTTCGTCCAGGCCGACAGCCTGCGCCAGGTCGGTGACCTCCACCCACTGATTGGCGTCCGGCAGAGTCTCAAGTATCTCCGCCGCCCGGTCGAAGGCCGCGCGCTCGGTACTCCAATACCCGTACCTCTCGTACGCGCGGGTCAGAAGTGCCGCCGGATCGCCCTCGTACGCCAGGAACGCCTGGCGCCCCGGGCCAGTCAGCCTCCACGTCCGGCCGGTCTTGCGCAGCCAGCCCGCCTTGCCGAGGTTGATGCTCTCGTACCGCAGCTTGGTCCTGATCGTGGTCGACAGGTCCGGGAAGGCCTCCTCCCAGTCCGCCTTCAACGACGGGTCCAGCTCCTGCACCCGCTCCCACACCTCGCGGAACGCCAGCCCATGCCCCTTCGGCAGCTTGGCGAGCACCTCCGTGGCGCCGTACACCGCACGCGCGTTCAACTCGAAGACCACGGTCATGACATCCCCCAAGCCCCTCCGTCCTCGCCCCATCCCGGCGCACACACCCCGGTCACAGGTCGATCAACTCCAGCACCACCAACATAGCGGCGTCCACTGACAATCCGGCGATCAGACGGTGTTCAAACCGCAGCGAGATCCGGCCCTTCGGAGGCGGGGGCGACGGGTGCCTGTGCCTGGGCGCGGCCGACCGGTGACGATGCCGCTCCGAGAGAAGCGGTGTACGTCCGGAGCGCGCCGCACGCCATATCGTGCGGGCATCGCCGTTCAGTTCAGCATCGGCTGAGCAGGCACGGGCACCCGTCAACGCATCTGCTTCCTGATCTCCGACCGCCGTACCTGCCAGTCCGGCGCGAGCAGATCGACCAGGCCGAGCCCCCGTGTCCGCCTCGGTACTGTCCAGCGATGTCGACTTCGACACGCCAGTCCCCGGGCCGCGCACGTTCAACGCGAAGCCATGCGACGTGACGTACGCCTCCACGACGAACGGGTACGTAGTCTCCGCAGGCCCGCACCGCGCTGCCGACCGGCTCGGGGACGAGGAGTTGCACCGCGTCGACGATGTGGGACCCCACACCGGGCGCGAGCAGCGCGGCGCGGGCCAACGCTCCTACCTTGCAGAGGTTTTGAGCGAGGCATAAATATGGGTGGTGAGGCCCTGGGGGCAGGGGCGGAGGTAGCAACCGGGGGCGCCCCGGAAGTCGTGGCGGCGCTGGAGGTGCTGGCCAAGGACGCCCGCAAGCAGGGCTGGTGGCAGACGTATAGCGGCATCGTCTCCACCTACGCCGACTACATCTCACTGGAATCGGATGCCGAGAGCATCCGCGAATTCGCCCCGCTGCTCATCCCGGGGCTGCTGCGGACCGCCGCGTAGGCACGCGAGAGCCTCGCGGCAAGCGCGATCACGCGCACACCGGAACAAGTGGCGGCCTTGGCCGAGGTGCGCCAGGCGCGGCAGTCCGTACTCACGCGCCCCGATGGCCCGCTGAAGCTTTGGGCGGTCATCCATGAGGCCGCCCTGCACCAGTGGTTCGCTTTCCGCCCCACGACCATGTTCGAGCAGTTGCAGCGGCTGCTCGATATCGCCGACATGCCCCATGTGTGACTCTTCAGGTCATGCCGTTGGACGCCGCACCGCACCTTGGGGAACGTCGGCGGTCTCAGCCTGGTCAGCTTCCCTCCGCCGATGCCCGACGTAGTACTACTGGAGAATCTGATCAGCTCGTCCCACGTTGAGGGCGTCGGCAATGTTCAGACCTTCGCTGATGCCTTCGAACGCATCGTCGCGGCAGCGCTCCCGACCGATGATTCGTTGGCTCTGATCACGCGCATCGAGGAGAAACAGCGCGAGCGAACGGCAAAGGCAAGTCGGACCTGTACGGCGTCGACCTGGCCACGGCGGTGTGGTGCAAGGCGTCAGCAAGCGGAGGGGAAGGGATCTGTGTAGAAGTCGCCCAACTCCCCGGCGGCGCCAGGGCCGTCCGGGATTCCAAGAACCCCGGACGGGAATCCCTGCGCTTCACGGCCTCGGAGTGGGCCGCCTTCCAGGAAGGAGTCATCGCCGACGAACTGCGACCGGCGCTGATCCCCCTGCCGCGCCTCAGCTCCAGAAGCCGAGCTGCTCGTCCACCCCCATGTCCGCCATGCCGAACAGGACGTCCTCCGCGTCAGGCCGACCCACGTCGGCGACCGCCTGCCCGTCCGAGTCCGGCGGCTCCGGGGCCGGGGGCACCGACCGAGTGAGCGGACTCGTACCAGGCCCGTGCCGACGGCCCCGGCCGGGGGCCGGGCTCAGCTCGGCATGGACGTACCGTGTGCCCTGCTCTGCCGCCTTCGCCATCTCGCGGTAGACCGCCAGGATCTCGTCCTTCGTACGCTGGAACAGCTCCGGCTTCTTGTTACGGAACGCCCGGAAGCTGTCCAGTACAAGGGCGATCTCCCCCTCGGACACGCCGTACAGATGGAAGTACGCGGCGTCCAGCTCCGCCCGCATCAGGAAGCGGCGCTCTTCGTCCCAGGCAAAGGGGGCTCCCTCGTCGCCCAGGTGGCGGGCGAAGGGCGTCAATTCATGGGAGGTGTAGCTGAGTTCGAGGACTCGGTCGCGGATCCAGGGGGCGGAGGGATGGTTCGCGAGCCAGGAGGTGGGGCGGGAGTAGGCATCGGGGCCTAGGACGGGAAGTTGTTCCAGATACGTGTACGTCAGGTGGGCACCCGAGATCTTCTGGCGTGCAGTGAAGTCCACGACGAACGTGCACAGGTTGGCGAGGAGCCCCTCGAGCGGCAGCTGATGATGAACAGGAAGCAGCAACGGAGTCGTATGCCCCACCGCCGTCCTAGGCAGCACCGAAGCGATCACCGTCCGCTCGTCCGACGCCCGGCACACATCGCGCCAGCCCATCAGCCAGTCGTACGGCCACTCCGTCTCCGGCTTCAGCGGCTCCGCCGCCAGACGGGCGTCGACCAGCCTCTCCGACACCCAGTACCGAGGCAGCGGCACCGCATACGGATCCTCATGTGCCTCCATGTCCAGCCGGGGCAGCGTCCCTTTGTTCCTCTGTGCCTGCGTCGCGCTCTCGTACGTCGCGAAACGCGAGTCGTAGTGGTGGACGAACTTGCCCTCGTAGAGCGGCAGGGCACGCTCTTCCTCACACACGTACGTAGTGCCCGCGCGAGTCCAGCCGTCGTTGAGTAGAGTCTCGTCCGTCAGGAAGAGCTCCGAGTCGCCGGACATGTGGAACATAGTCTTGAACCGCGCCCCCCAGGCATTCCGCTCACCCCCCATCCCCTTGTCCGCCCACAGCACCGGCACTCGCTCATGAATCCCCCGCAGCACGCTCAGGTGCTCCGGGCTCTCGCACACAGGTGAGGTCCGCGTGTTGGGGTTGATGTCGTGGAAGCCCTGCGCGTCCAACTCGAAGGTGCGGGCATCCAACTGGTCGGGCCTGCGGGCCCGGAACGCGAGCCGCGCCCGCTCGTGGCGCCCGTCCGGTCCGCATACGGTGAACAGGCAGAAGCGGTACTGGTTGTGGACGTCGGGAAAGATCTTCTCCTCGTTCTCCATGTCCAACACCGTCACCAGCTGCCGACGCTCCACCAGATCCCCGAAGAACCGCGATGTCGTCATGTCCGTCGCGATCCCCGTCGGCAGGACAAGCCCCGACATGCCCTTCGGAGCAAGCAGCATCCGGGCGCGCTCGGCGAACACCGCGTACGTGTTGACGTCGCCGTGTCCGGTGAGCGGGAAGATGCCGGAGTTACGGAGCATCAGCGTCGTACCGGCCGCCTCGCGCAGCGCCACCTGGAAGTCGTCATAGTGCTCGCGGTCGACGGCGTCCCCGCTCCGCTGAAGCGCCGCAATGAGTTTCTTGCGCTCGTGGGCGTTAAGCGCGTCGGCGACGGTCTCGTCGCGGGAGGCGAACCACTCCTTCTCCTGGATCTTGACGCGCTCCCAGGGCGGGTTGCCGAGGATGCAGTCGAAACCGCCTTGCCAGCCGGTGTCCGGGTTGTGGTCGTCGTCTTCGTCGTTCTCGACGCGGAAGACGCGCGGGAACTCGAGGTGCCAGTGGAAGAACTGATTGCGGGAGGCGATGTTCTGGAGGGTCTCGGTCTCCTCTTCGTCCAGGTTGCCGCCGTCTGCCAGGTACAGCAGGGTGGTGCTCGTGATCGCCGAGGGAGCGCCCTCGTACTTGGGCCACAGGAAAGCCGCGCACCAGGCGTCCGCGACCCGCTGATGGCGTTGGCGTTCCTCCGACTCCCTTACGAACTCCTCGTAGCGGCGGGCCTGTTCACGTACCTGGGACAGACTGCGACCCGGCAGTTTGGCCAATTCTTCGGCCTCCTGACGGAGTTCGGCCGTCCCGACCCGTAGCGGGCTGCGCCCCAGGGACGTCTGGATTCCGTCACCGCCCGCGCGCTCCTTCTTGTTGGTCGCCTTGAGGCGCGTGAGGATCTTGCCGTCGTCGCCAGCGAGCTTCTTGAACGCGCCGTCCGGGATCGCCTCCGCGACAAGTTTCGGCGTCGCGCCGAGCAGAGCGTTGCCCACCTTGACACGGTCGTCGAGGAAGGCGAGGGGCCGGCCGGGCTCCAGGGACTCCAGCCACAGGGAGACCTTGGCGATCTCCACCGCCATCGGGTTGATGTCCACGCCGTGCACGCAGTGGCGTACGACCTCGGCGAGCGCGGCCCGCACCCGCTCCGGGGCCGGTTCAGGGTCCCCGGTGTCGAGCTGGGCGTAACGAAGGGCGACACGGCGCGCGGCGGCGACCAGAACATGGCCCGACCCGCAGGCTGGGTCGATGAACCTCAGGTCGAGGAGACGGCGCGGGTCGGCCGTCGCAAAGCGGTCTATGACCGGGTCGAGTGCCTCGTCGAGAAGCTTCTCAATGACGCTGACGGGTGTGTAGTAGGCGCCCGTCGTCTTGCGCTTGTTGCCAGCGAGGGTCTGGAGCCAGAACCGTTCCGGCTGGGCGCTGCGCCGGGGCCGTAGTTCCAGCAGGGACTCGTAGACGCTGCCGAGTTCGTCGGCGCCGAGGTGGCGGTAGTCGACGCGCTGCCAGCGGCGATTCGCGTCCTGGACCTGGCACAGCAACCGTACGGCCTCCAGGAGACGGTCGTTGGGCAGCCTGGCGGTACGCAGCGGTTCGGCCGAGACGAGCCGGGTATCGGCGACGTCGTCCTCTTCCCGGACGTCCCGGAAGTACAGGCCGCCGAGTTCGGGCAGGGCCAGAGCGGGTGCCCCGCCGTCGGTGCCGAGGGCATCGAGCACTCTGCACAGGGTGGGCCACAGGTCGGTGTTGCGGTCTCCGGGGCGGCGGAAGGCGATACGGCGCAGGCGTCTGGTGGAGAAGTAGGCCATGTACCGCTTACGGGCGCGCGCCACTTCCTCGGACTCCTCCGGGTCGAGGAGAATGCCTCGGTCCTCGGCCACGAACAGGAAGATCAACTGGTAGGCGAGGCGCAACAGTTCGTGGTGAAACTCCTCCAGGGTCTCCTGGCCGCCTCGTGCGACGGCGTCCCGCAGATGCTCGTTGGTGTCCAGGAAGCCGGTGCCGAGCACGCCGAGGGCGTCGGCAACCTGGTCACGGAGGTGGTCACGGGCGCGCAGGCCGGTCTCGACGGAGTGTGTGCGCAGCCACTCGATGCGGCAGTCGGCCGGGGTGAGGGCGGGGGCGTCGGGGTCCCCGGTCTCGTCGAGCGCCGGTTGCGCGGTCCCGCCGACCGCGTCGCCACGGGAGTCGTACTCGCCCGTGTCCTCCTCGTTGTCTCCTTCGTCGTCCTCGGACGTCTCCGCCGACTCCGGTTCTTCGGCGGTGTCGCCGTCCGGTTCCGCTCCCGCATCCCCGCCAGCCCGCCCACGACCGCGTTTGCGCGGCTTGGCCACCAGCTCGAAACGGGAGGCGTGCAGCAGGGAGTACAGGAGGACGAAGTCGGCGTACTGGTCGTTGTCGAAGATCGCTTCGAGGTCGAACTCCAGATACGCGGAGCCGACGAGAGAAGTGGAGTCCCGCAGGACGCGCAGGAGTTGGCCGTTAGAGAGGATGCCCCAGAGGTGGCCGGGCGAGACGTTGAGGAGTTCTTGGAGGACGGACTGCGGGGCGCGCCCGGTTGCCCACCTTCCGGTCGAGCGGCTTGTCCCAGGCCAGCAGATGCACCGGAAGATGATCCTGCCAGCGGTGGCTCGTGTGCAGCCGCTCGCCCCGGCCAGGGTGCTCGACGGTGACGCCGTCGGCGGCCAGCGGCCCGTAGCCGAGTTCCGTGAACAGACGCAGCAGCCACGCCCTGCGGGTGAGCGTGGTCGCTGGCTTCTCCCCGGGCAGCCGGTCTAGGTCGTCGCGGAAGGCCCGGTAGGCGCCCGTGAGCGCCGTCCAGGCGCGGCCCGCCGCGTCGCCGATGCGTTCGCCGCGGTACAGGCCGTAGTCGGCGGGGGCGCAGCCGGGCAGCTCACGGTCCCCCGCGGTGACCCGGGCGAGCAGATCAGCCGTGAAGAGCCGGCCCTCGACCCGGACGGCAGACGTGGACACGGAGGGGACGGCGGCCCGCGGGTCGGGCAGTACGGCGGTCAACGGCGGACTCCGGCGGGTACGAAGGCGTAGACGCCGGAGCTCGTCGGGCGGCCCGGCAGGGGTGACGGTGATACGGCGGGCCGCGGCGGCACCGAGCGCACGACCACGCTCGCCCGCGGCTTCGCGCACCCGCAGATGCGCGGTGGTGAGCTGCGCGGCGAGCTGATCCCCATAGGCGTGCAGATGGTCGCACACCTCGGGAAGCCTCAGTTCGCTCAAGGCACGGCTGACGGCGCGCACGCGTTGCTCGGTGATGACGCTGCCCTTGGGTTCGGCAGCGAGGAGATGGGCGGTCTCCTCGTCGGTGAGCCATTCGATACCGCCGTCGTCGTCAGGGCGCCAGCCCAGCACACGGGCGTCCTCGGCGACCAGTTCCTTGGACTCGCCACTGCGCTTGAGGGGCAGTTTGAGCTGGAGGCGGTAGCGGGCCAGCAGGAGCACGGTGTAGGTGTCGACGGATTCCGTACGGATCACGCCGAGACGGCGGGCGGGCCGGTCCTCGGTCGACACGGCGGGGTCGAGTGCGGAGTCCAGGACGTAGCGGGCGATGGCGCGGACCGCGGGGTCGGTGCGTACGAGCGCGTGCTCGTTCGGCGGAACGGGCAGGTCCCGGTGGAAGACCAGGTCGCGGGGGCCGGACGCGGAACCTGCGGTCTTCTTCGGGGACTTGGTACTCCGAGGAGCCTTCGCCGTCGTTCGACGCGCGGTCCTTCCGGTGCTGGCGGCAACCGCCGCCTGGTCCTCCGTCTCGTACACGCCGAGCGCATGGCGCAGGCCGGCGGGGAGCGGGCCGGGCTGGGCGGCGAAGCCCGGAGTATGCGGGAGACTCCGCACCGGGGCGCGCAGCGCGGCGAGGGACTCCCGGGTGAACTCGACGATGTCGCCGGGTACGCCGAGGACCTGACGCAGCGCGGTCAGCTCGTCCTCGACGTCCTGCGGCCGCATACCGGAGTGGGAGAACTTGGTCGGAATCCGTGACTCCCGTTCCGCGGCGCTCTCCCATTCGCGGTGCAGCGCGTCGCGAGCCGCCCCGATCTGTTCGTCCGCCCCGAAGTCGAAGGACATCTGGCCGGCGGCCGCCGCTTCGGGCCGACCGCGCAGCAGCAGGCTGTTGGTGAGCGCCTCCAGGACGCGCTCACCCGTCCGGGGCACGGGCAGGGCGACACCGGTCTGCTGGGCGATGTCGCGGTGTTTGCGGATCAGGACATCCAGGACAAGTCCGTCGATACCGGTGTCGGTCTCGTAGAGCGTGACGGCCATGACACGTTCGCTGCGCTGGCCGAACCGGTCGACCCGACCCTCGCGCTGCTCGTGGCGGGTCGGGTTCCACGACAGGTCGTAGTGGAGGACGGCGCTGAAGCGCTCCTGAAGGTTGACACCCTCGGACAGGCAGTCGGTGGCCACCAGGACCTGACGTCCGGGCCGTACGGTGAGCTCCGCGATGCGTGCCTCCCGCGCCTCGGGGGGCAGGTTGCCGGTGATCGCCTCGACGTGGGCCCTGCTACCGAGAGCATCGTGGAGGTGGGTACGGACGTAGTCGGCGGTGGGAATATAGCGGCAGAACACGATGGGATCATGGCCGTCGGCGATGAGTGCCTTGACCTCGTCGATCAGCAGGCGCAGCTTCGCGTCGTGCCCGGGGCCCGCGAGTTCGGCGGCACGCTGGGCGAACTCCTTCAGCCGACGGTCCGCCTTGCGAGGACGGGTGGCCTCCTCAGGCGCCCCCGTACTCCCCGCATCCTCGGTTTTCGCGTCAGTGACCGGCGGTTCCCCTCCATCGAGGAGTGTGCCGGGAACGGCGTCCAGGCCCTCTGACGCCTCCGCGTCCGGGGCTTCCAGGACCGCGTCGCGGCCGATGCGATCGGCCTCCTGAGGGGTGCGTGCGGCGCCGACCGCGGAGCGGGTGGTCAGGGTCGCCCGGCCCGCCGCCGGGGAGGACAGCACACAGCGCAACAGCGCGAGGACGGACCACCAGCTCATGCGCTGGCGCAGCTCGCCGTCGGGCCGGCGGATCTGCTCACGGGCATACGTGATCACGTCGGAGACGAACTCGGCGTACGAGGAATCGAGCCGGTACGGCACCTCCCGCAGCATGCGATCGGCCGGGAAAGGAGTGTCCTCGTCGAGGAAGTGGCGGATGTCGCGGCGGCGGCGCTGCACCAGGTGACGGGCGATCCGGTCGCGGTGCGCAGGTACGGTCGGATCCAGTTGGGCGAGGCTCTCGTCGAGCAGGCCGGTGAGTTTGGCGAAGGCGTCGCGGTCCCCGCTGTGCGGGGTCGCGGTGATCAGGATCAGATGGCGGTCACGATCGGCGGCCAGGTCCTTCAGCAGCTCGTAGCGCTGCTGGCGGCCCGCACCGGCTCCAATGCAGGTGTGCGCCTCATCCACGATCAGCAGCTCCGGGCAGGTGCGCAGGAAGGCGTCGCGGCGATCGCGTTGCTTGATGAAGTCCGTGGACACGACGGTGTACGGATACCGGTCGAAGATCGTCTGATCAGTCTCGATGATCGACCGCTCCAGCTTGCCAGCCGTGGAGGGGCAGCACGAGTTCAGCATCGAGGCTGAACTTGTCATGCAGCTCGCGCTGCCACTGCTCAGCCAGCGCCGGGGAGCACAGCACGGCCATCTTCGTCGCGGAGCCCTGTTCGATAAGTTCCTTGGCAATCAGCGATGCCTCGACAGTCTTGCCGATCCCGACATCGTCTCCGATCAACAGCCGTACTGTGTCCATACGCAGAGCGGCCATCAGCGGCACCAGCTGGTACTGACGGGGCTGAACGGCGATTCCGGACAGGCAGCGGAACGGGCCCGCACCGCTGGACGCCGATACCCGAAGGGCCGTACGCAGCAAGGACGCGGAAGCGAAGTCGCCGATGTCGTCGCTGTCGACAGCCTGGGGCCGACCAGTTCCGTCATCCTTGACCAGCAACTCAGGGGCGGAGAAGTGCGGGTCGCCAGTCTCTTCGGGGAACAGCAAGGTGTCGAATTCGCTGTCGCCGTCGAGTGGGCGGGCCAGAACGAAGTCCGCCGTGGTGCCGGGCAGCACCACCCAGTCCCGATTGCGAGCGCGGACCAGTGCACCGGGCGTGTAGAGGCCGATCATCGCGGCGCCCGTCCCGGGCCGAAGACGTTCGGGTTTGCGCGCACAGTGGTGTGCCACTCCTCTTCGCTTTCCTCGTGCATCTCGATCACGAGCCAGCCGCGGTTCTCCAGCCAGGTTCTGGCCTTGGTGTCGCGCGACTCATCGGGGACGCCGTTGCCAGGCAGGTCCAGGAAGACCGCGACGTCGGCGTCGGGTAGACGGTAGACGAAATCGGGCACGGCGCGTGCCGAAGCCGTCTCCTCGCCAGTCTCGTCCGGCAGCCGGTAGCCGTGGTCGCGCAGCCACTCCACGAATCCACCGCCGCTGTCGTGCGACGAACGCAGCGCCAGTGCTGCTGCGTGCTCGACGGGGCTCGCCGCCTGGGGCTGGTCCCTGACCGCCCGGCACTGAGCGAGTTCTTTCAGCACCTCGACGGCCGTCTGCCTTCGGATCATGGGGTGGAAGAGCTGGTTGTGGTAGGTGAGCAGGCAGTCGTAGCAGCCGAACTCACAGGTTTCGCGGGCTCCCCTGGCGTGCTTCCGGTCGTGCCACTGCCCGTCCTCCCACTCGTGATGAATGATTTCCAGGGCTTTGGCAGCGACCTTGGCGATCGTCTCGTGGTCGTCGTGCAGCAGCCTCAGCACTCCGGCGCCGCCCTCCGCGCCCTCGACGAACAGCATGCGGGCCCGGTCCTCGGGATCGGGCAAGTCCTCGCTGTGCAGCTCGGCATCCTCCAACTGGAAGTGCGCTTCGATGCCGCGCTCCAGGGCGTAGCGGAGCGTCACACGCGTGTAGTGGTCGACTGGGGTGGACAGCCGCAGCACGGCGATGTTCTTACTGTCCTCCGCGTAGGGCACGACCTTCTCAGTCCGTGTGGTGAGCCGGAAGGTGCCGAGCGCCTCCTGCTCCGCCGACGTCTCGGCACGCTCGGCTGCCTTGGTATCGCTCAGCCAGGCGCCCCGACACGGGGTCGAGCCAGAAGCCCTCGTCACCAGGAGGGCGACGAGTCCGCCGCCCCAGGTTGATGACCTGCACCGCAGCGTCGCCATAGGTGAGTTCGGCGATCGCACGCTCAGCGTCCGCGGTGCCGGGAAGGCAGAACCGGGCCGTGAGTTTGCCATGGTGGAAGCGGTATGCGGTCTTCAGATGGAAGGGCTCCCGCAGGCGCTCCTCCTCGTCGGAGGAGATACGGCGCCGGGGTTCCGCGTACACGGTGGTCAGCTGCATCAAGCGGCGCAGGACCGGTACGAGGCGGGCTCCGCAGCCGAGGCAGTCGTCACGCTTTTCCCGGGTGTCGTGCCAGTAGCCGCAGTCGCCGCACACCTTGGCGTCCACCGTGGCGATCCGGCCAGGGGTCTCCCCCATCGGGACCTGGACGTTGGAGACGGTGTAACGGCGGCCCTCGTGGTAGATCAGCGCTCCAGGACCGAATTCTCCGATGGCGATGAACCGCGGCCGCTGAATATAGGCACCGCGCTTCTGACCGTACTTGCTCTCGCCGGGCTCTCCGGGAACGTACGCGGCGAGCGGCAACCTCGGGAACGAGTAGCCGGGCAGGAACCCCTCAGAAGCGAAGTAGCGGTAGGTGTAGAAGTCGGAGCGGGCACCCTCGTTGTCATCCGAGTCGTTGCGCAACAGGTCGAGCTGCTGCTCGGCCTGAATACGGCGTGACCTCGCCTGCCTGCGGTCCCGGGCGCCGATCGAGGAGTCGTTGGCGAGGCGGTCCTGCTCGTCGCGTTCGTCGTGCGCGTTGCGGTACAACCGACGCCAGCGGTCACAGGCCCGGTCGAAGGTGCGCAGCGCGTCTCGTACCTGGTCCTCGATCCAGCCGTCGTACCACCAGGCCGTGTCGGCGAGATCCCCCGCCAACGGGGCGAGGATCCGCACGCAGCGTGCGATGGCGTTGCGGCGGTACGCGTCGGTCTCCAGGGTCCTGCGCAGTTCCTTGTCGAGCGGCAGCGGAAGAGGGCCGCTCGCCTCGGTCGTGGGCACGGCGACGTCGAGTACTTCCGTCATGCGGTGGCCCAGGCCCGCTCCAGTCTCGGCCAGCCACACCGCCTGTACATGGGAACGCAGCAGATCCTCGTTGGTGAGGTCGATACGCGGAGGCACCACGCTGCCGGACACCATGAGTTCAGGACGGCGGAAGTAGTACTGGTCATGGGCACTGCCCGTCGAGCAGTACGTGGTTACCAGGGCTGGCTGACCCGAACGTCCGGCACGGCCCGAGCGCTGCGCGTAGTTGGCCGGGGTCGGTGGGACGTTGCGCATCGCGACCGCGTTGAGTTCCGCGATGTCGACGCCCAACTCCATGGTGGGTGAGCAGAACAGCAGCGGAAGATCGCCGTCCCTGAAGCCCCGCTCGCGCTCCCGTCTCATCTCCGAGTCCACCTGAGCGGTGTGCTCCCTGGCTTCCAACCCTCGAAGTTCGTCGGCCGCGTCCCGGTACAAGTCCCGGAAGAACGGATTCACCCGGGCTCCGGCGCCGGAGTCGAACGTCTTACGTACGAGGTCCGGTTCGCCGGTCTCGCCGTCACCGGGCAGCCAGATCAAGGAGGAGACCTTGAGCTGATGGCCGAGGCTGCCGTCGGACCGTTCGTCCACGACCTGAAGCAGACCGGCGGTACGCAGTGCCCGGAGGAGGTCGCCGATGATGACATCGACGTCAGCCTCACCGAGACGTTTGCCCGCTAGCTGCGGCAGTGCTCCGAACTCTCCCGGCCTGCGCAGATAGCGGCCGTAACCACCGCGGGCGCTGAAGTACACGGTGTCCGCTGTCGAGGAGCGCTTCGGCCGCGGCCCGGCGTACGCGATCCGGGCAGGTGTACGCGGATCCGTGTCCGGCACAGCCCAGATACCGGCGAGGTGTTCCTTGCTGAGAGCGACCAGTTGCTCGTGTCCCAGCTGAGTCAGCCACTTCTCGTTGACGGCGAGAGCCCGGCGCAGTTCGTCGAGCAGGGTGCGCGCGATCTCCTGCCGGTGAGCGGGGTCGTCGTTCTCCAGAGCCCAGTGGGTGCCGCGCCAAAGGTCGGCGTCGGCGGCAATGTCGGCGAGCGAGGTGTAGTCGAAGCGCAGCAGGCCGGTCTGGGAGAGGTTGGGCATGGTCAGTCGCCAGCCGCGCTCCAGGTCCGCGTAGATGCGGTAGGCCAGTGCGGAACGCAGAGCCGCCTGGGTGTCCTCCAGCGGCCCGTACTTGACCTGGGCGTTGCGGGCGTAGGCAGTCAGCGGCAGGTTCAGCGCCTCGGCGACGGCCTGAGGCAGCGCGTCGTGGCGCAGCCCCGCCGTACCCGCCTTGTCCAGGGCCCGGTACAGAGCGCCCCTGATCTGGGTAACCTGGACGAAGTCGTTGAAGTGGCCGGCCTGGAGACTGGCGTCCTGACGGTTGTCGACGAACGTCAGCAGCTTCTGAGCGCGCTTGCCGAGGTCGGCTTGGCCACGCAGTGACCGCACTACGCTCGCGCTGACCAGGGACACCGCGGAACTGCGGCCTTCGGCCGAGAAGGTGGCGAGCTTGGCGAAGTCCCGGACGCGCAGCTGCTCGTATCCGACGCGGCAGCGGGGGCAGAAACGGAACGGTGCCTTGATCCACCAGGCACGCAGTCCGGTGCCGGGCTGCGCCCGCCGCCCGTCGGGGCCGATCCACACCTGTTCGGGAAGGTCGTCCTTGCGGGCTTTGACGACCGTGCGCTGTCCTTGGTTGTCCGTCTCGATCCAGCTTGCCGGAAGCCGGTCCAGGATCTCCTCGGGGTCGCTAGGCCAGGGACGTTCCTTGTCCACGTAGAGGTAGCCGTCACCTGCCTCGGCCGGGGCCTCGGGGTCCTTGCGTGCGAAGTACCGCTCCTGCCGCCCGTCGTGGGTCACGGCCAGGTAGTCGTGTCCGCATTCACGGCAGAAGTGAAGCGGGACCAGCGGCCGATCCTGGTGTCCGGGTACCCGCAGCTGGTACTGACTCGTGGAGATGGCGAGGGGCGGCGGGCGCCTCAAGGCTGGCGTAGACCGTGTCACCCTTGGAGAGAAACTGGTGGAGCCTAAACGCGAACAGGGGGCGGCGGGTGCCGGAATCCTTCACCCTTGCGCCGGCCTCCAGCATCACCTTGATCGCTTCCCTGCAGTCGGCCTCCGACACAGTCTGTTCGCCGCACGCCCGGCGCAGGTCGACGGCAGCCCGCGGAATCGTGGTGGGACTGCGGCGGCGGAAGCGCCGCGGGGCTCCGTCCGTGGGGCCCGGCTCCAGTTCAAGGCCGAAGGCATGCTCGACCCAGACAGCGAGCGGATCACGGCTGAGGACCTGATACGAGGACGGCAGGGCATCGGGACCGGAAACCGCACGACGCACAGCGGCGGCGAGGGCGACCGCCTGTTCCTCGGGCGCGAGTGGCCGGCCGGGATCAGTGGCCCTCTCAAGAGTCTCTCCGATCACCCGGTCCGGATCGACGGGAGTACCGAAGAGCCGTCGTGGCGACCTCGGCCACCGTCTCTTGGGCCTCCGCGAACGTCTCCGTCGTGGCCATGGTCGCGGACGTCCCAACGCACCGCAGATCCGTCGCCTCGCACGCCTCCCTGAGCCTGCGCACCAGGATGCCCACGTCAGCTCCCTGGCGGCCGCGATAGGTATGCAGCTCGTCCAGGACGAGGAAGCGCAGGCCCTTCGCCGCCTTGATCAGCTCCTTGCGCTCATCGGGGCGGGTGAGGAGGTACTCCAGCATCATGTAGTTCGTGAGCAGGATGTCCGGCTTGCTGTTGAGTACGGACTCCTTCTCCTTGCGCTTCTCCTGCCCTGTGTAGCGGGCGAAGGTGACACGACGGTCCTCGGAATCCACCCCGTTCTCGAGATAGTGCTTGAGCTCGTCCATCTGGCTGTTGGCCAAAGCATTCATCGGATACACGATGATCGCGGAGATGCCGTCGGAGTTCGGGTTTTCAAGGACCTCGTTCACGATCGGAATCAGGTAACAGAGGCTCTTTCCGGACCCGGTTCCGGTGGTCAGGATGTACGAACGCTTCGACGCGGCGATCTCGATCGCCTGGCGCTGGTGGTAGTGCAGGGTAAGTGTGATGTCGTCGTTCGCGGCCGTATCACCCGCGCGGTTCTTGTTGCGGAAGTACTGCGCGCACAGCGGATGAAGGAGTCTGGTGTCATCGGGTCCCGGTTCGGTCAGCTCCGCGACTGTTCCGCCCTTGCGGAATGTGGGGTTGAGCGAGATCCACGGATCAGGCCACCTGGACTTCCTGTCCCGCTCCGCCCTGAGGTGCTCACGAATGGCGGGATCCCTCACCCACACCAGGGAGCGCGTGAACTCGTCGTAGTCCTCGATGAGCCGCTCATGCGCGCCGAACACGTCCATGACGTTGCCAATCCCCCTCATGCATGACTCATAGCTCGCGGTATCGCTCTCGCATCTGGCAGGCCACAGCGGCACGACGACACACCTACCGAGCACGTCCGAACAACCCCCTACCGGCGCAACCACAGGTGCCAGCAGGGGCCGAGCACCCTGGCTTGATCGGATTCCCGTGTGTGAGGACGGCTGACGACATCGCGGCTCGGCTGCAACAGTCAGGGCGCCGATGCGAACAGGACACCCCCGACGACCTTGAGGTTTTCGGGCCCGGACACGAGACCATTGGCAAGAAACAAATTCAGTCCAGACACGATCAACCGCAACCGCACCTTCCGGACGCGGCAACGCGGATGCACGGACGCCGTACCACCGGTACGGCACTGCAGCCTGACCACGCCGAGCAAGCACCCAGACCCCCGTGCCAAGACACCCAGGCCCGAGCGCCTCAAGGGTGAGGCCGGGATACGGAGACGAACCGTGGCCCATCGCCTCAGCCTTGGTGGCCATATCAACGCAAAACCTTGACTGGCACCCCATCAGAACGAGCGTCAAATGAGCGTCGCGAGCGTCATTTCAGCGTCAAGATATCGCCCATAACGCCCGCACCGCACATAATACACATCGCCAAATCCGCAGGTCAGGCGCCCTTGGCGACGGGCTCCAAAATCGCCACACACTCCACATGATGAGTCATAGGAAACAAATCAAACGCCCGCAGCATCCGCACCCGATACCCCACCCCCCGGAAATACCCCAAATCCCGAGCCAACGCCGCCGGATCGCAGGCCACGTAGGCGATGCGGCGGGCGCCGAGGCCTGCCAGGTGGTGGACCGTTGACTTGCCCGCGCCCGCGCGGGGCGGGTCCAGGACGATGAGGTCGACCTCGGTGATGCCGGTGCGCGGCAGGATCGCCTCGACCTTGCCCTGCTCGACGCGGACGCGGTCGAACGCGGCGAGGTTGTGGCGGGCGTCCTCGACGGCCCGCTTGGAGGACTCGATGCCGAGCACCGCACCCTCGTCGCCCACCCGGTCCGCGATGGCGCCCGCGAAGAGGCCGACGCCGCAGTAGAGGTCGAGGGCCGTCTCGCCCTTGCGCGGGAGGAGGCCCTGCATGACGGCCGTGACCAGGGTGTCGGCCGCCTTGGGGTGGACCTGCCAGAAGCCACCGCTGCCGACGCGGTACGTGCGGCCGTCCGCACGCTCGCGGACGAAGGGGCGGCCGTGGACGCGGTGCACGCCGCCGTCCTTCTCGCCGACGCGCATCACGGAGACGGGGCGGTCGAGTTCGACGATGGGCAGGCGGGCGCCGGGGCGCGGGGTGAGGATCACCTGGCGGTCCTGGGAGCCCGTCGCCGCGATCGCCTCGACGGTCTCCATGCCGGACCAGTCGCGCTGCTCGACGCCGAGCTCCGTGACGCCCTCCGCCGCGATCAGGCAGCGGTCCACCGGCTCGATCTCGTGGGAGCGGTGGCGGCGCAGTCCCGCGCGGCCGGAGTCGGCGTCCACCGCGTACTGCACGCGGGTGCGCCAGGACGGGACCTCGCCCGCGGGCAGCTTGTCGCCCTCGGCGGGCATGACCGTGCCGTCCCAGCCCGCCTCCTCCGGAGTGAGCCACCGGCGAGGTGGGCCAGCTGCTCGGTGATGACCTCGCCCTTGAGGCGGCGCTGCGCGCCCGGCTTCGCGTGCTGCCAGTCGCAGCCGCCGCAGCGGCCCGGGCCCGCGTAGGGGCAGGGGGCCTCGACGCGGTCCTTGGACGGCTCCAGGACGGTCACCGCGTCGGCGCGCAGGAAGCGCGAGGACTCGTCGCCCTCCGTCACCCGGGCGACGACCTTCTCGCCGGGCAGGGTGTGCCGTACGAACAGGACGCGGCCGTCCTGCGTACGGGCGATGCAGTGGCCGCCGTGGGCGACGGGGCCGACCTCGACCTCGTACTCCTCCCCGACCAGCGTGTTCTTCGGTTCTGCCTGCATGGCGGGGTGACTCCACTACATAAGGGGAAAGCGGCCGGACAACAGCCCACCAGTCTACGTGGGTGTCGCCCGGCCGCTCGCCGGAGGCTCGCACGCGAAGGCTAGGCCTTCTTGCTGGGCTCCTTCGCCCGCTTCTCCACCGGACCCGCGCCGCACCGATCCCGGCGCGTTCCACTCCTGGCGCTTGCGGGCCCGCTTCTTCGCGGCCTCGGAGGACTCCAGCTGGTAGGGCACGGAGGTGACCATCACGCCGGGCGTGAAGAGCAGCCGGCCCTTGAGGCGCAGCGCGCTCTGGTTGTGGAGGAGGTGCTCGTACCAGTGCCCCACCACGTACTCGGGGATGATCACGCTGACCGCGTCGCGCGGGCTCTCGCGGCGCAGCGACTTCACGTAGTCGATGATCGGGCGCGTGATCTCGCGGTACGGGGAGTCGAGGACCTTGAGCGGGACGCTGATGTGGCGGCGCTCCCACTCCTCGCGCAGGGCCTTGGTCTCCGCCGCGTCGACGTTGACGCTGAGGGCCTCCAGGGTGTCCGTGCGCATCAGCCTGGCGTACGCGAGGGCGCGCAGCGTCGGCTTGTGGATCTTGGATACGAGGACGATGGAGTGGACGCGGGAGGGGCGGACGCTGTCGTCGGAGGGGCCCCCTCGGGGGCCGCGATCTCCTCGGAGACGCGGTCGTAGTGGCGGCGGATCGCGCTCATCGTCACATAGAAGATGACCATGCCGAGCAGGGCGACCCAGGCGCCGTGGGTGAACTTCGTGACGAGGACGACGATCAGGACCAGGCCGGTGAAGAAGGCGCCGAAGGTGTTGATCGCGCGGGAGCGGATCATGTGGCGGCGCTTGCCGGGGTCGCGCTCGGTGGCCAGGTGGCGGTTCCAGTGCCGGACCATGCCGATCTGGCTGAGCGTGAAGGAGACGAAGACGCCGACGATGTAGAGCTGGATGAGGCGGGTGGAGTCCGCGCCGTAGATCCAGACGAGCAGCGCGGCGGCGCCCGCGAGGAGCACGATGCCGTTGGAGAACGCGAGGCGGTCGCCGCGGGTGTGCAGCTGGCGCGGCAGGTAGCGGTCCTGCGCGAGGATCGAGCCGAGCAGCGGGAAGCCGTTGTACGCCGTGTTGGCGGCGAGGAAGAGGACCAGGGCGGTGGCCGCGGCCAGGACGATGAACAGGAAGCTGCCGTTGCCGAAGACCGCCTCGGCGACCTGGGAGATCACCGGGTTCTGGACGTAGTCGCCGCCGACGGGGACGCCGTTCTCCAGGAGGTCCTTGGCGGGCTTCTCGGCCATGTGGACGTTGGTCGCCATGGCGAGGCCGATGATGCCGCAGAACATGGTGACGGCCAGCGCGCCCATCAGGGCGAGGGTCGACGCGGCGTTCTTGGACTTGGGCTTGCGGAAGGCGGGCACGCCGTTGCTGATCGCCTCGACGCCGGTGAGCGCGGCACAGCCGGAGGAGAAGGCGCGAAGGAGCAGGAAGACGAGGGCGAAGCCCGCGATGCCCTGGTGCTCGGCCTTGATCTCGAAGTCGGCGGTCGGGGCCTTCATGGTGTCGTCGAGGACGAAGCCGCGGAAGGCACCCCAGGCGATCATGAGGAAGACGCCGACGACGAACACGTACGTCGGGATCGCGAAGAGCTTGCCCGGACTCCTTCACGCCGCGCAGGTTCATCAGCGTGAGCAGCACGATGACGATCACCGCGCAGAGCACCTTGTGCTCCACGACGAACGGGATGGCGGAGCCCAGGTTCTCGATGCCCGAGGAGATCGACACGGCCACGGTCAGGACGTAGTCGACGAGCAGGGCGCTCGCGACGGTCAGTCCCGCCTTGGGGCCGAGGTTGGTGTTGGCGACCTCGTAGTCGCCGCCGCCGCTGGGGTACGCGTGCACGTTCTGCCGGTACGAGGCGACGACGGTGAACATCAGCACCACGACCGCGGCGGCGATCCAGGGGCTGTAGTGGTACGCCGACGCGCCCGCGATCGACAGGACGAGCAGCACCTCGCCGGGCGCGTACGCGACGGAGGACAGCGGGTCGGACGCGAAGACGGGGAGGGCGATGCGCTTCGGCAGGAGCGTTTCTCCGAGCCGGTCGCTGCGCAGTGCGCGCCCGATGAGGATGCGTTTGGGCACGTCGGTCAAGTTTGGACACGCAGAGGATCGTAAGCGTTGCATCAAGATGCCGCCCACCCAGTACCCCCGTCCGCCAGGGAATACCAGCCACAGGGGGGCGAGGCGCCGCGAACGGCTCCGCGGGCCCGGAATTCCGGGCCCGCGGAGCCGTTCGCGGCGCCTCGCACACCCCCGGTGACCAGGCCTTCGACCACAGGGGCGGGTGGCCGGAAGCCTTGGCTTCCGGCCACCCGCCCCCGAGGATCGATGTCCCCTCCCCCTTATCTACGGGTGATTACCTACGGTTATCCCTGGGCCCGCGTCGGGCCCTGATCCACTAGTTGTAAAAACCCGGCAAATTCCCAGCCGTGCGGCGCTCAGCGCCCCGGCGCGACCCCCGTGGCCTCGGCCGCCGGAGCCTGGTGCCCCTCGGGGCCCCACCCGGGCGCCCCGGCACCCGGACCCGCGCCGCCCGCGCCTCCGGCGGCCGGCACCCCGTACCCCCGCGTCAGCCGCTCCTCGGCGCGCCGCACCGCCTTGGACGGCCACCACGTGGCGCGGCCGAGCAGGAGCAGCGCCGCGGGCAGGATCATGACGCGGATGACGAAGGCGTCCACGAGGACCGCCACCGCGAGCACGAAGCCCATCTGCTTCATCTCCAGGATGTGCAGCATCACGAAGCTGGCGAAGACGGTGACCATCACGATCGCGGCGCTGGTGACGACCTTGGCGGAGGAGGCGATGCCGTCGATGACGGCCTGGCGCGTGGGCACCCCGTTCAGGGCCGCCTCGCGGATGCGGCTCACCACGAACACCTGGTAGTCCATCGAGAGCCCGAAGAGGATCACGAAGAGGAACAGCGGGACGCGCGAGGAGATGCCGTGCAGTGACACGAAGGACAGCAGGTCCTCGGCCCACTCGCCCTGGAAGACGAGGACGAGCAGCCCGAGCGCGGAGGCGGCCGACAGCAGGTTGAGGCCGACGCCGAGCAGTCCGAGGACCACGGACCGGAAGGCGTACACGGTCATCGCGAAGGTCAGCAGGAGCAGCACGGCGAGGACGAGCGGCAGCTTGTCGTTCTGGTGGGCGACGTAGTCGACGCCGCGGGGCACGTCGCCGCTGACGGCCGTCTCGACGCCGTCGAGCTTGCCGACGGTCACGGGCAGGTAGTCGTCGCGGAGGTGGTCGAGGGTCCGCACGGCGGCGTCGGAGTACGTGACGTGCCGGGCGCCGAGGTCCAGGGTGCTGATGCGGCGGTCCTTCGACGTCTTGATCCGCGGCTTCGCGTGGTCGGCGAACAGCGGGTCGGCGGCGGCCTCCCGGTCGAGGGCGCGCAGGGCCCGGACGACGTCGTCCGACCGCTCGGGCGTGGAGCGCGCCACGACCTGGAAGCGCAGGCGCTCGTCGGGGAAGGAGTCGAGCAGCCGGTCGTACGCCCGCATCGCCGCGATGTCGCGCGAGAAGCTGTCCCTGGCGGGGTCCTTGAGCTTCAGGTCGAGGGCGGGCAGCGCCAGGCCGACCAGGGCGAGGACACGGCGAGGCCGAGGGTGAGCGCGGGCCGCTTGCGGGCGGGCGCGAGGAGGAGGTTCCAGACCCGGCCCGGCTTCTTGTCCTCGCGGAGCCGCACGGGCTTGCCCCGCTCGCGCCGCTTGGCGGCCCGGCGCTCGGCGCGCAGGCCGAGCTTCACGAGCATCGCGGGCAGCGCGGTCACCGAGCTGGCGACGGCGACGGCCACGACCAGGATGGTGCCGAGGGCGAGCGAGTCGAAGATGACGTCGTCGGCCAGGAACAGCGCGGCCGTGGAGACGATCACGGCGAGCCCGGAGACCACGATCGCGCGGCCCGCCGTCGCGGCGGCGGCCTCGACGAGCGCCTCGGAGGAGAGCCTGCCGCCCGCGCGGGCCCGCTCCTCGCGCTCGCGCTTGAGGTAGAAGAGGGTGTAGTCGACCCCGACGGCCATGCCGATGAGCAGGATCATGCTCAGTCCGACGCCGGTGTCGGGCAGCAGGTGCGAGGCCAGCATCGCCAGGCCCATGGTCGCCATGATCGAGGTGACGGCGAGCAGCAGTGGCACCCCGACCATCAGCAGCGAGCCGAACACCAGGGCCAACGTGATCAGCGTGATGGGCAGCGTGATCGCTTCGGAGAACGCGAGGTCCTTGTCGCGCTGGTCATCGACGCCCTTGCTGACGGAGGCGACGCCGGTCTCCTCGATCACCAGGTCCGGGTGGGCCTTCTTGACCTGCTCGGTCTGCTCCTGGAGCGGGACGACGTTCTTCTTGCTGTCCTGCTCCGGGCCCTTGAGGCTCACCGGTACGCGGATGACCCGGCCGTCCTTGGAGCGGACAGGCGCGGCCACCTCGTCGACCTCGGGCAGCGCCGTCATCCGCCGGGTGACGTCCCGCACGGCGGCGTCGGCCGCCGCCTGGTCGAGGGGCCCGGACCTGGCCTTGATCAGGATCTGTTCGAGGGGCCTGATCTGCAGGCCGCCCTCGGTGGCCATGGCCTCGGCGCGCCCGGCCTCACCGACCTGGAAGTCCTCGGAGGTCGCGCTGTTCATCCCGGCCGTGATGCCGAGGCCGAGGCACAGCGCCACGAACAGGAACCACCCGACGATCGCCCGCCACGGGTGCAGCGCGCTCCACCGGGCCACGCGCACGGTCACGGACCGCCTGCCTCCGCCCGGCTCCCCGCCGGATTCTCGTATCCCCATCTCCGACCCCCTCGTCTTCACGGCCGCCCCCGTCCTTCATGTGTAAGAGCAGACTTACAGGTGATGTGTAAGCGCAGACTGACAGGTGAAGGATGAATGCGTCAACTGTCAGCGGCGGACGAAGTTCGGGCCGACGAAGGGTTTGACAGTGGTTCACGGCGTGCGTAAGCCTTGGCTGACAGGTATCGGGACGGCACAGAGGCGGGCCATGAACAGCGAGGAGCTGCTTGCCTTCCTCTCAGCGATCGGCCACGCGCAGCGCATCCGGATCATCACGGAGCTCGCCCCGGGACCGCTGTACGTCAGCGAGCTCGCGCGGCGCCTGGGAGTCTCGCGCCCCCTGCTCTACATGCACCTGGAGCGCCTGGAGAAGGCGAGCCTGGTGATCGGCCGCCTGGAGCTGTCCGACGACGGCAAGGCCCTCAAGTACTTCGAACTCGCTCCGTTTGACGTGCAATTGAACGTCGATACGATTCTGGCTGCTGCCCAGCAGGACGGGGCGAGCGAGCACGGACAGCACTCTCCCGAGGGGACGCCTCAATGAGCGACGCGATCATCCCGATCGCCTTCTTCCTGATCCTCGCCGGCGCGATAGTCGCCGTCGCGTACTTCCAGACGCAGCGCAGCCGCGAGCGCGACCGGGAGTACAAGGAGGCCATGGACGCCTACCACAAGGCGGTGGAGAAGTCCCGGGCGGAGGCCGAGACGATGCGCACGCAGCTCGTCGAGCTCAATGTGCGGGTCAGGTCGATGGAAGGCATGTTGCGCGACGTGGAGTGAGGGCGCACTCGGGCTCCGACCCCCTCGCGAAGCCGTTAACGTGGACTCTGCACACGCACCGGGAGATACACCGGGCCGGCCGAGAGCGCCCCGCGAGGCGGGTGGCGCCGCGCTGGAACGCGTGCCGAAAGAGAGTCATGAGTAGGGCATTTACGCAGGTCAAGTGGGCCATGAGGAGCGCGGGGTAACGACGTGCACATCGTCATCATGGGCTGCGGAAGAGTCGGTTCGGCTCTCGCGCAGACCCTGGAACAGCAGGGGCACACGGTCGCCGTGGTCGACCAGGACCCCACCGCCTTCCGCCGCCTGGGCTCCGGCTTCGGCGGCCGCCGCGTGACCGGCGTCGGCTTCGACCAGGACACCCTGCGCGAGGCCGGCATCGAGGACGCGGGCGCCTTCGCCGCCGTCTCCAGCGGCGACAACTCGAACATCATCGCCGCCCGCGTGGCCCGCGAGATGTTCGGCATCGAGAACGTCGCGGCCCGCATCTACGACCCCCGCCGCGCGGAGGTCTACCAGCGCCTGGGCATCCCCACGGTCGCCACGGTCCGCTGGACCGCCGACCAGATGCTGCGCCGCCTCCTGCCGTCCGGCTCGGAGCCGCTGTGGCGCGATCCCACCGGCGGCGTCCAGCTCGCCGAGGTGCACGCCTCGCCGTCCTGGATCGGCCAGAAGATCAGCCGCCTCCAGGAGGAGACCGGCGTGCGCGTGGCCTTCCTCACCCGGCTCGGCGAGGCGGTCCTGCCGACGTCGCAGACGGTGCTGCAGGAGGGCGACCTGGTGCATGTGATGATGCGCACCGACGAGGTCGAGAAGGTCGAGGCGGCGTTCGCCGAGGGCCCCGAGGAAGGCGGTCACTGATGAGGGTCGCCATTGCCGGAGCGGGTGCGGTGGGCCGTTCCATCGCCGGAGAGCTCCTGGAGAACGGGCACGAGGTCCTGCTCGTCGACAAGGCGCCGACGGCCATCTCCGTCGAGCGCGTGCCGCAGGCCGAGTGGCTCCTCGCCGACGCCTGCGAGATCACCTCCCTGGACGAGGCGGCGCTCCAGCGCTGCAACGTCGTGATCGCCGCGACCGGCGACGACAAGGTCAACCTCGTCGTGTCGCTGCTCGCCAAGACCGAGTACGGCGTCCCGCGCGTCGTCGCCCGCGTCAACAACCCGAAGAACGAGTGGCTCTTCAACGAGTCCTGGGGCGTCGACGTCGCGGTCTCCACGCCGCGCCTGATGTCCGCGCTCGTCGAGGAGGCCGTCAGCGTCGGCGACCTGGTGCGCCTGCTGCGCTTCAGCCACGGCGACGCGAACCTGGTCGAGCTGACGCTGCCGCCCGAGTCCGCGCTCGCGGGCACCCGCGTCGGCGACGTCCAGTGGCCCGAGGACACCTCGCTCGTCACGATCATCCGGGGCACCCGCGTGCTCACGCCGACCCCGGACGACTCGCTCGAAGCGGGCGACGAACTGCTCTTCGTGGCCGCGCAGGCCCGCGAGGAGCAGCTCGAGGACCTGCTCTCGGCGCGCAACTAGAGCCGTAGGGCTTGGATACGCAGGTGGGGCGCCCGGAAGATTCCGGGCGCCCCACCTGCGTTGCCGTGTACCGGCCCTTCGGGCCTCGTCCTCACACGCCGGACGGGCTAACTCTCCGCGGCCGCCCTGCGGCGCTCTTCCTCGGCCTTCTCCTCCGCCTCCATCTCGGCGAAGACGTCGATCGGCGGCGGGGCCTTGGCCAGGAAGACCCAGGTGAAGTACACCGCGAGGACCATCGGCGGCAGCTTCAGGGCGATCAGGACCCAGCCGAGCTGCTCGGTGTCCGCCCACCAGTAGAGCGGGAAGAGGATCGCGTACTTAGCGAGGAAGATCAGGCCCCAGGCAAGCGACGCCTTCGTGTAGGCCTTCTTGCGGCCCGGGTTGCGGGTGCGCCAGGACATGTTCTCCCGGAACACCGGGCCGAGGAGCATCCCGAGCAGCGGGAAGCCCACGAGCGCCGAGAGGAAGAACGCGGCGCCGAGACCGACGCCGTAGATCATGCCCGGCAGATAGAAGTCCTTGGCGTTGCCCGTGAACATGGCGAAGGCCACGCCGAAGGCGACGCCGAAGACACCGCTGAAGGCGTGCTTGACGGTGTCCCGGCGGACCAGGCGGACCACGACCAGGAGCAGCGCGACGCCGAGCGCCGCGATCGCCGAGACGTGCAGGTCCTTGGTGATCGTGTAGATCAGCACGAACAGCAGGCCCGGCACCATCGTCTCGACCGTGCCGCGGATGCCGCCGAAGGCTTCGAAGAGCGCGGCCTGCGTCAGAGCCCTGGTGTCGGTGCCGTCAAGGGCTTCGGGGTGCTCCCCCGCGGCCTGGTGGGTCGGCTTGTCGACTGACGTCACCGGCTACTCCCGTCCGAGCGGTCTGAGTTCGTACTTGGGATTGAAGAGCACTCTGCGGCCGCGGTCCACGGAGATCCGCCCCGAAGCGATCAGACGCCGCCCCGGCTCGATGCCGACGATGGAGCGCCGGCCGAGCCAGACCACGTTGAGCGCGGCGGAGCCGTCGAACAGCTCCGCCTCCAGGGCGGGGACACCGGCACGTGGCCGCAGGGTGACCGTGCGCAACGTACCAGTAACCGTGACGATCTGGCGGTCCTGGCAGTCTCCGATACGGGTGCAGCCGACCGTCTCCGCGTCCTCGCGGAGCTCCTGTGAGTCCAGGTCCTCCTGGGAGGACGAAAGGCGGTCGAGCATGCGCCGGAAGCGGCTCCCCGGCTTACCGGAGCCGGCACCAGAAGCAGGGACAGCACTCATACCGAAAGCGTACCGGTGGGCACCGACGCTCCCGCAATGGGTGCGCTCACCTGTGCATATGCCGGGCCCAAGGGGGCGGGGCGGAGGCAGCGCCCCCGCCCCGTCCTTCCCCTGGCGCTATCTCTCGAACCGGTACCCCATGCCGGGCTCCGTGATGAAGTGCCGCGGGTGCGCCGGATCAGCCTCCAGCTTGCGCCGCAGCTGTGCCATGTACACGCGGAGATAGTTCGTCTCCGTGCCGTACGAGGGCCCCCACACCTCCTGCAGGAGCTGCTTCTGGCTGACGAGCCTGCCCGCGTTGCGCACGAGGACCTCCAGGAGGTGCCACTCGGTGGGGGTCAGACGTACGTCGCGCCCATTGCGGTTGACCTTCTTCGCGGCGAGGTCGACGGTGAAGTCCTCGGTCTCGATCGTCACGTCGTCCTCCCCCGCGCCGGTGGGCTCCGCACGGCGCACGGCGGCGCGCAGGCGGGCGAGGAGCTCGTCCATCCCGAAGGGCTTGGTCACGTAGTCGTCGGCGCCCGCGTCGAGGGCCTCGACCTTCTCGTCGGAGCTGTGCCGGGCGGACAGGACCAGGATCGGCACCCGTGTCCAGCCGCGCAGCCCCTTGATGACCTCCACGCCGTCCATGTCGGGCAGACCGAGGTCGAGCACGATCACGTCGGGGTGGCGGGCGGCGGCGAGCTGAAGCGCCGTGGCGCCGTCCGGTGCCGCGTCCACCTCGTACTTGCGTGCCTTCAGGTTGATCACGAGGGCGCGTACGATCTGCGGCTCGTCGTCGACCACGAGCACCCGGGTCATTCCTACCTGCCTTTCGGGCTTGTCAGCGCCGCTCACGCGGCTGTCGTTGCCACGTACGCGGCTGTCGGTGGCGGTCACGAGATCATCTGGGCGGTGAGATCGGGCACGACGGGCGGTCGGCCGCTCGCCGCCTTCAGCGTGAGCACCATCGTGAGGCCGCCACCGGGGGTGTCCTCGGCGTTGAGGGTGCCCCCCATGGATTCCACGAAGCCGCGGGCGACGGCGAGGCCGAGGCCGACGCCACTGCCTCGTGGTGCGTCACCGTAGCGCTGGAACGGCTCGAAGATGCGGTCCTTTGCGTCATCGGGGACACCTGGCCCCCGGTCCACTACCCGCAGTTCCACGCGCTCCCCCAGCGCGCTCGCCGACACCAGGACGGGGGCGTTCTCCGGCGCGTACTTGACGGCGTTCTCCACGATGTTGGCGACGGCGCGCTCCAGGAGGCCCGTTGTCGACGGCGACCATCGGGAGGTCTTCGGGGATGTCGAGGTCCGCGCTGCCGTCGGGTACGCCGCCGAGGGCCATCGGCACCACCTCGTCGAGGTCGATCTCGCGGATCAGCGGCGCGACGGTGCCCGTCTGCAGCCGGGACATGTCCAGGAGGTTGCCGACCAGGTGGTCGAGCCGGTCGGCGCCCGCCTCGATGCCTTCGAGGAGCTCGGCCTGGTCCTCCTCGGACCACTCCACGTCCTCGGAGCGCAGCGAGGTGACGGCCGCCTTGATCCCGGCGAGCGGGGTGCGCAGGTCGTGGCTGACGGCGGCGAGCAGGGCGGTGCGGATGCGGTTGCCCTCGGCGAGGGTGCGGGCCTGGTCGGCCTCGGACTGCAGCCGCTGGCGGTCCAGGACCACGGCGGCCTGCGCGGCGAACGCGGCGAGCACGCGCCGGTCCTCGGCGGGCAGGACCCGTCCTGACAGGGCGAGCGCCATGTGGTCGCCGACGGGGACGTCCACGTCGGCGTCCTCGGGGCGGCCCACGTGGGCGCGGGCGCCGACGCTGCCCGCGCAGGTCCACGGCGCCACGTCGCCCTCGCGCTCCAGCAGGGCGACGGCCTCCATGCCGAAGGTCTCCCGGACGGTCTCCAGAAGCGCCTCCAGGCTGTTCTCGCCGCGCAGCACGCTGCCCGCGAGGTGGGACAGTATCTCGGACTCCGCCCGCAGCCGGGCCGCCTGGTGGGTGCGCCGGGCCGCCAGGTCGACCACGGAGGCGACGGAGACGGCGACGGAGACGAAGACGCAGATCGCGACGATGTTCTTGGCGTCGGAGATCGTCCACTGGTGCAGCGGCGGGGTGAAGAAGTAGTTGAGCAGCAGGGAGCCGAACGCCGCGGACGCGAGCGCCGGGAGCATGCCGCCGAGCAGGGCCGCCGCGACCGTCAGGGTCAGGAACAGCAGCATGTCGTTGGCGAGGCCGAGGTCGGCGTCGATGTGCGTGAGCAGCAGCGTGAGCAGCGCGGGGCCCACGATGCCCGCGAGCCAGCCCCAGATGATCCGGGAGCGCCCGAGCCGGGCACCGCGCGCGACGGGCAGCCCGCGCCCCTTGGCGACCTCGCTGTGGGTGACGATGTGGACGTCGAGGTCGGGCCCCGAGTCCCGGGCGACGGTCGCGCCGACGCCGGGCCCGAACATGTACTGCCAGGCCTTGCGGCGCGAGGAGCCGAGGACGATCTGGGTGGCGTTGACGCCCCGGGAGAAGTCGAGCAGGGCCGCGGGGACGTCGTCGCCGATGACGTGATGGAACGTTCCGCCCAGGTCTTCGACGAGGGTGCGCTGGACCGCGAGTTCCTTGGGGGACGCCGCGGTCAGGCCGTCGCTGCGGGCGATGTAGACGGCGAGGATCTCGCTGCCGGAACCTTTCGCCGCCATCCGGGCGGCCCGGCGGATCAGGGTGCGGCCCTCGGGGCCGCCGGTCAGGCCGATGACGATGCGCTCGCGGGCCTGCCAGGTGGAGCGGATGTTGTGCTCGCCGCGGTACTGCTGGAGGTATTCGTCCACGCGGTCCGCGACCCACAGCAGGGCCAGCTCGCGCAGGGCGGTGAGGTTGCCCGGGCGGAAGTAGTTCGCGAGGGCGGCGTCGACCTTGTCGGCCTTGTAGATGTTGCCGTGCGCCATGCGGCGGCGCAGGGCCTGCGGCGACATGTCGACCAGTTCGATCTGGTCCGCGCGCCGGACGACCTCGTCGGGCACCGTCTCGCGCTGGCGCACCCCGGTGATCGACTCGACCACGTCGCCGAGCGACTCCAGGTGCTGGATGTTCACGGTGGATATGACATCGATGCCGGCGTCGAGGAGCTCCTCGATGTCCTGCCAGCGCTTGGCGTTGCGCGAGCCCGGCACGTTGGTGTGCGGGAGCTCGTCGACCAGGGCGACGGCGGGGGCGCGCGTCAGGACCGCGTCCACGTCCATCTCGGTGAAGCGCGAGCCGCGGTATTCGAGCTCCCTGCGCGGCACCTGCTCCAGACCGTGCAGCATCACCTCGGTGCGTGGCCGGTTGTGGTGCTCCACGAAGGCCACGACACAGTCGGTGCCGCGCTCGATCCGCCGGTGCGCCTCGGAGAGCATCGCGTACGTCTTGCCGACGCCCGGTGCCGCACCGAGATAGATCCGAAGCTTGCCGCGTGCCATGGCCTCATTGTCTTCCTGAAACTGCTGTGTACGCAGCGTCGACCTTACGGCCAATAATTGCGGCAAATCGGGTGAGCGAGACGTTCCGGGGGCTCCTTGACGCAACCCTGATGCCCGGGGTTGCGCGAGGAGCCCTCATTTACGCGCGATTTTCGGCCTTTCCGGGTACGCGGCCGCCCGTCGTCAGGCCGGGATATCCGCGGGCGTGAGCGTCTCTCAGACACAGAAAGGGCCCGCGGGACCCGGATCATCCGGGTCCCGCGGGCCGTGCCCGTGAGCGGGGGTGTCAGCCCTTGTCCGCCACGAGGTGCTTCAGGGCGATGTTGAGCTTCAGGACGTTCACCCGGGGCTCACCCATGAAGCCGAGGATGCGGCCGTCGGTGTGCTCGTCGACCAGCTTCTCGACGTCCTTGACGTTCAGGCCGTTCTTCTCGGCGACGCGGTGCGCCTGGAGGTCGGCGTACTTCGGCGTGATGTGCGGGTCCAGGCCCGAGCCCGAGGAGGTGACGGCCTCCGCCGGGATGTCCGAGACCTTGACCTTGAAGTCACCCGTCGAGTTGTCCTTGACGACGGCGTCCTGGGCGGCCTTCACCTGGGCGCACAGCCCGTCCTCAGCCTTGGGGTCGCAGACCTGCTTGCCGTCCTTCTCGATGGCGCCGGAGTCGCCCGAGAGGTTGGTGGCGCCCGACAGGATCAGCTTGTACTGCGTGTTCACGCTGTTCGCGCCGAGCCCGTTGGACGGCCGGGGCTGGAACCACTTCAGGTCCGGCTCCGGGGTCTCCTGGCCCTTCTTCAGGGGCAGGTCGTAGCGCTGGCCGATGAGCTCGGAGCCGACGACCTTGCCGCCGTCCTTGATCTCGGAGCCGTTGGCCTTGTTGTTGAAGAGGGCCTGGGCGACGCCGGTGACGACGAGCGGGTAGATCACGCCGCAGACCACGGTCAGGACGAGCACGGCACGCAGGCCGGCGCCCAGCAACCGGGCGGTGTTTCCTACGGAGTTATTCATGCCAAGTCACCCAATGCCAGGGATGAGGGAGATGATCAGGTCGATGAGCTTGATGCCGATGAACGGCGCGACCAGACCGCCGAGGCCGTAGATGCCGAGGTTGCGCCTCAGCATCTTGTCCGCGCTCATGGGCCGGTACTGCACGCCCTTCAGGGCCAGCGGCACCAGGGCCACGATGATCAGCGCGTTGAAGATGACGGCCGACAGGATCGCGGACTTGGGGCTGGACAGGTCCATGACGTTGAGCTTGTCCAGGCCCGGGTAGACCACCGCGAACATCGCCGGGATGATCGCGAAGTACTTCGCGACGTCGTTGGCGATCGAGAAGGTGGTCAGCGCGCCACGGGTGATGAGGAGCTGCTTGCCGATCTCGACGATCTCGATGAGCTTCGTCGGGTTGGAGTCCAGGTCCACCATGTTCCCGGCCTCCTTGGCGGCCGAGGTACCGGTGTTCATGGCCACGCCGACGTCGGCCTGCGCGAGCGCCGGGGCGTCGTTGGTGCCGTCGCCCGTCATCGCGACGAGCTTGCCGCCGGCCTGCTCGCGCTTGATCAGCGCCATCTTGTCCTCGGGCGTGGCCTCCGCGAGGAAGTCGTCCACGCCCGCCTCGTCGGCGATCGCCTTGGCCGTCAGCGGGTTGTCACCCGTGATCATGACGGTCTTGATGCCCATGCGGCGCAGTTCGTCGAACCGCTCCCGCATGCCCTCCTTGACGACGTCCTTGAGGTGGATGACACCGAGCACCCGGGCGCCGTCGGCGTCCTCACGGGCCACGAGCAGCGGCGTGCCGCCCGCCTGCGAGATCTTGTCGGTGAGCTCCTGCGCCTCGGCCGTGACCGTGCCGCCGCGCTCCTCGACCCAGGCGACGACCGACCCGGTCGCGCCCTTGCGGACCTTGCGCCCGTCGACGTCCACACCCGACATGCGGGTCTGGGCGGTGAAGGCGATCCACTCGGCGTCCACGAGCTCGCCCTGGTGGCGCTCGCGCAGGCCGTACTTCTCCTTGGCGAGGACCACGATGGAGCGGCCCTCGGGCGTCTCGTCGGCCAGCGAGGAGAGCTGGGCGGCGTCGGCCACCTCGGCCTCGGTGGTGCCGCGCACCGGCACGAACTCGGCGGCCTGGCGGTTGCCGAGCGTGATGGTGCCCGTCTTGTCGAGCAGCAGCGTGGAGACGTCACCGGCGGCTTCCACGGCGCGCCCGGACATCGCGAGGACGTTGCGCTGGACCAGGCGGTCCATGCCCGCGATGCCGATCGCGGAGAGCAGGGCGCCGATGGTCGTCGGGATGAGGCAGACCAGGAGCGCGCAGAGCACGATCATGGACTGCTCGGCACCGGCGTACACGGCGAACGGCTGCAGCGTGACGACCGCGAGCAGGAAGACGATGGTCAGCGAGGCGAGCAGGATGTTCAGCGCGATCTCGTTGGGCGTCTTCTGCCGGGCAGCGCCCTCGACCAGGTTGATCATCCGGTCGATGAAGGTCTCGCCGGGCTTCGTCGTGATCTTGATGACGACGCGGTCGGAGAGGACCTTCGTGCCGCCCGTGACCGCGGACCGGTCACCGCCGGACTCACGGATGACGGGCGCCGACTCACCGGTGATCGCCGACTCGTCGACGCTGGCCACGCCCTCGACGACGTCGCCGTCGCCGGGGATGACGTCGCCCGCCTCGCAGACGACCAGGTCACCGATCTTGAGCTCGGTGCCGGGCACCTGCTCTTCGGTCTTGCCGTCGGCGGACAGGCGCCGGGCGACCGTGTCGGTCTTGGCCTTGCGCAGGGTGTCGGCCTGGGCCTTGCCGCGGCCCTCGGCGACCGCCTCCGCGAGGTTCGCGAAGATCGTGGTCAGCCACAGCCACCCGGCGATCGCCCAGCCGAACCAGTCGCCCGGGTCCTTGACGGCGAGGATCGTGGTGAACACCGATCCGATCAGGACCACGAACATCACGGGAGACTTGACCATCACCCGCGGGTCGAGCTTCTTGATGGCGTCCGGGAACGACTTCAGGAGCTGCTTGGGGTCGAACAGACCGCCGCCGACCCTGCCGTCGTCCGGCTTGTGGCCGGTCGGCACGTCCTGGTGCGGCGCGCGCGTGGGAGTAGCGGTCGTCATGGAGCCGGGCTCCTCTTGCTTGATGTCGGTGGTCATGACGCCAGACCCTCAGCGAGCGGCCCGAGCGCGAGCGCCGGGAAGTACGTCAGACCGGTAATGATCATGATGGTGCCGACCAGGAGGCCCGTGAACAGCGGCTTCTCGGTGCGCAGCGTGCCCGCCGTCGCCGGGATGGGCTTCTGCTCGGCCAGCGAACCGGCGAGCGCCGAGGACGAACACCATGGGCAGGAAGCGGCCGAGCAGCATCGCGAGACCGATGGTGGTGTTGAACCACTGGGTGTCCGCGTTCAGACCCGCGAAGGCCGAGCCGTTGTTGTTGGCTCCGGAGGTGAAGGCGTACAGGATCTCGGAGAAGCCGTGGGCGCCGCTGTTCGTCATCGAGTTCTTCGGCGTGTCCATGGCCATGGAGGCGCCGGTGAAGCCGAGGACGAGCGCGGGCGTGACGAGGATGTAGCAGGCCGCGAGCTTGATCTCGCGGGTGCTGATCTTCTTGCCCAGGTACTCCGGCGTGCGTCCGACCATCAGACCCGCGATGAAGACCGCGATGATCGCCATGATGAGCATGCCGTAGAGGCCGGACCCTGTACCACCGGGCGCGATCTCGCCGAGCTGCATGCCGAGCAGGTTGATGCCGCCGCCGAAGCCGGTGTTGGAGGAGTGGAAGGAGTTGACCGCGCCGGTCGAGGTGAGCGTGGTGGCGACCGAGAAGATCGCCGAGCCGCCGATGCCGAAGCGGGTCTCCTTGCCCTCCGTCGCACCGCCCGCGAGGTCGAACGCCGGGCCGCCGTGGTGGAACTCGGTCCACATCATCAGGGCAGTGAAGCCGATCCAGATCGTCGCCATCGTCGCGAGGATCGCGTAGCCCTGCTTGACCGAGCCGACCATCTTGCCGAACGTGCGGGTCAGGGCGAACGGGATGACGAGGATCAGGAAGATCTCGAAGAGGTTCGAGATCGGGTTCGGGTTCTCGAAGGGGTGGGCGGAGTTGGCGTTGAAGTAACCGCCGCCGTTGGTGCCCAACTCCTTGATGACTTCCTGCGAGGCGACCGCGCCGCCGTTCCACTCCTGCGAGCCGCCCATGAACTGGCCGACCTCGTGGATGCCGGAGAAGTTCTGGATGGCGCCGCAGGCGACCAGGACGAGCGCGCCGATCACGGAGATCGGGATCAGGATGCGGATGACACCGCGGACCAGGTCGGCCCAGAAGTTGCCGAGCTCACCGGTGCGCGAGCGCGCGAAGCCGCGGACGAGCGCCACGGCGACGGCGATGCCGACGGCCGCGGAGACGAAGTTCTGCACGGCGAGACCGGCGGTCTGCACGACGTGGCCCATGGCCTGCTCGCCGTAGTACGACTGCCAGTTGGTGTTGGCGGTGAAGGACGCGGCCGTGTTGAAGGCCTGGTCCGGGTCGATCGCCTTGAAGCCGAGCGAGCCGGGCAGGGAGCCCTGGAGCCGCTGCAGCAGATACAGGAAGAGCAGGCTGGCCGCGGAGAAGGCGAGCACGCCGCGCAGATAGGCGGGCCAGCGCATCTCGGTGCTGGGGTTCGCACCGATGCCCTTGTAGATCCACTTCTCTACGCGCAGGTGCTTCTCGGAGGAGTAGACGCCGGCCATGTAGTCGCCCAGCGGGCGGTACGCCAGGGCCAGGGCGGCGATGAGCGCGAGCAGCTGGAGCACGCCAGCGAGTACGGGACTCATATGAGGACTCCAGAACCTCTCCGGGAACACAAGGGCGAGGACGAGATAGCCCAGAAGGGCGACGGCCACGACGAGGCCGACGATGTTTTCGGCGGTCACAGCTTTGCCACCCCCTTGGCGACGAGGGCCACCAGCGCGAAGACCGCGATCGTGGTGACTACGAAGGCCACGTCGGCCATCGTGTGCTCCTAGATGAGATTCGGAATTACTGACGTCACGAGGAAACCGTCTCTATGGCGGGTTCCGATCGTCGTTGACGTCTCCCTTACGGCCATTGGCGCCGCGTTGACGAGTCTCTTACGGCTTTCCCTACGGCCAGCGAAAACGCCAATGGGCCGCACCCTCCATAAGGGGGTGCGGCCCATTGGCTCGCAACATATGAGGCTGCTGTGGCGCCTGCTACGCGGACACGGCCATGGCCTGCCACAACGCGGCGGCGGCCGAATCGAACCCCTCGTTCCGCTTGAACCCGCCAGCGGTACGGGGGTCAACGACCGGAACCGGCGCGGGCGGTGCCGGCGGCCGACGCGGCGCCGTCAGCGGACCTCGGTGATCTCAGGGCCGCGCGCGAGCTGGCCCATGCCGCCCGAGAAGCGCGAGGTCTCCTGGTCCTCCTGCTGGACGCCCTCGGCGACCATCTGCGCGTCGTCCGGCAGCTTCAGGACGATCGGGTCGCGCGGGGCCATCGGGCCCTCGCCGCGGACCACGACCGTGTCCCGGAAGATCTGCTCGAGGAGCCCCGCGGCCCCCGGCTGCACCGCGCCCTGCCCGGAGATCACTCCGCGCAGGAACCAGCGCGGGCCGTCCACGCCCACGAACCTGACGACCTGGAACCCGCTGGTCCCGTCCGGCAGCTGCACCGGCACCTGGGCGCGCAGCTCCCAGCCGAGCGGCCCCTCGACCTCGTCGATGACCCCGCCCTGCTGGGTGATGCCGGAGGCGATCTCCTCGCGCACCTCGCCCCAGATGCCCTCGCGCTTGGGAGCGGCGAAGCCCTGCAGCTGGACGGCGCTGTCCTGGAGCACGACGGTGGCCGCGACGATCGCGTCGCCCGCGACCTCCACGCGCAGCTCCATGCCCTCGACCCCCGGCACGAAGAGCCCGCCGAGATCCACCCGGCCCTCGCCGGGCTCGCGGACCTCGGAGACGTCCCACGGCCCGTCCGGGCGCGGCTCCGGCTCCAGGCGCACGCGCTGCGGCGCGGCGTCCTCGGTGTTCTCGGCGTTCTCAGCGCTGTCGACGACCTGCTCGGCCTCGCTCGCCGCGTCCTCGGCGGCACCACTCTTCTTGCGACGTCCGAACACGTCACTGTCCTTCCCGGTCGGATACGACCGACGCGTATTGATTCCCACCCGTTTGTCCACCCGAGCTGACGCCCACGGCGGCGTGGCCGCCGGTGGACCCGAATCCCCCCTCGGCCCGCGCCGAGTCGGGAAGCTCCGCCACCTCCTGGAAGCGGACCGTCTCGACCTGCTGGACGACCAGTTGGGCAATCCGGTCGAAGCGCTCGAACCGCACGCTCTCGCGCGGGTCGAGATTCACCACGATCACCTTGATCTCCCCACGGTACCCGGCATCAATCGTCCCTGGGGCATTCACCATGGCGACACCGCAGCGGGCGGCGAGGCCGGAGCGGGGGTGCACGAAGGCCGCGTACCCCTCGGGCAGGGCGATGGAAACCCCCGTCGGCAGCACCGCGCGCTCACCGGGCGCGAGTTCGCAGGCCTCGGTGGTGCGCACATCGGCTCCGGCGTCACCGGGCATCGCGTACGACGGCAGCGGTACGTCGGGGTCGACGCGCCGGATCAGCACGTCCAAGGGGGCTCGGTCGGTCACGGGTTCACCTCGAAAGCGCGGGCACGGCGGATCTGGTCCGGGTCGTTCATGGCCGCCCTGATCTCCTGGGGACGGCCGTTGTCGATGAAGTGGTCGACCTTCACCTCGATGAAGAGGGCGTCGGCTCGCACGGCGACGGGCCCCTCGGGGCCGCCTATCCGTCCGGTGGCCTTCGAGTGAGATCTTCCGTCCGGCGACGGCGGTGACCTCGGCCTCCAGGAACAGGACCGTGCCGACCGGCACAGGGCGCGCGAAGTCGGTCTCCAGGCGTCCGGTCACGGCGATCACCCGCAGCAGCCAGTTCAGGGAGCCGAGCGTCTCGTCGAGCGCGGTCGCGAGCACGCCGCCGTGGGCGAGGCCCGGCGCCCCCTGGTGCGCCTCGCGCACCGTGAACTCGGCGGTGACGGTGACGCCTTCACCGGCCCGCGCCGCGAGGTGCAGACCGTGGTCCTGCCCCCCGCCGCAGCCGAAGCAGTGCGCGTAGTGCGCGCCGATCAGCTCGCCCGGCGCGGGCGCGTCGGGGTGACGCACGGGGGGTATGGCGTCGGCCGGGGGCCGCAAGGCCGCTGTTGTACCACTCACAGGCGCAGACCTTACCTCCGCGTCAGCCGAGGTCGCGCACCATGCCAAGCTTGGCCGTATGCAGTCTTACGAAGAACGCCTGACCGCGCCCCGTTCGTGGTGGCTCATCTCGGCCCTCGTCGGCATCGCGACGGGCCTGATGCTGCTGCCGCTGGGGACGCTGCCGCTCCTGTGCGGCCTGGTCGGCGGGACCGCGCTCGCGGCGGTGCTCACCAGCGCCTACGGCTCGGTCCGCATCCGTGTCGTCGCGGGTTTCCTGGTCGCGGGCGAGGCGAAGATCCCGGTCGCGGCGCTGGGCGCCGCGGAGCCGCTGGACGCCGCGGAGGCCCGCGCCTGGCGGACCCACAAGGCGGACACGCGCGCGTTCATGGTCCTGCGCAGCTACATCCCGACGGCCCTGCGCGTGGAGATCACGGATCCCGAGGACCCGACGCCGTACGTGTACCTGTCGACGAGGAACCCGGAGGCGCTGGCGAAGGCGCTGGAGACGGTGCGGGCCGCATAAGGGCCCGCTCTCCGGGGCCCGCGGCCTCGCCGGCCGCGGCCGGCGAAGGCTAGGCGTCCAGCTCCTTGGGGCCCGGCAGCGGCGGCAGTTCGGGTAAGGGCGTCCCAGGGCACCTGGGACCGGCGCAGGTCCGCGCGGATGCGCTCCGCGAGCTTCTTGGTGTCCCGCCGGTTCATGAAGGCGCCGACCGCCGCGCCCACCATGAAGGGCATCAGGTTCGGCAGGTTCCGCACCATCCGCTTCATGATCTGCTGGCGCAGCTCGCGCTTCATCTGGCCGCCCAAGGCGGCGTTTATCGACAGCGGCTTGGCCACGTCGATCCCGCGCTCCTCGGTCCACGAGCGCAGATACGCGGCGCTGCGCTCCTTGAGGTTGCCGGGCGGGCGCTGTCCGTACACCTCATAGAGCTCGGCGATCAGCTTGAGCTCTATGGCGGCGACGCCGGTGATCTCGGCGGCGAGCTCGGCGGGCATGGCCGGGGGCACCGGCAGCATGGCCGCGGCGCCGATTCCGGCGCCCACCGTGGAGGTCGCGTTCGCCGCGCCCGCGATGAGCTTGTCCGCGAGCTGCTCGGGGCCGAGGCCCGGGAACTCGCTTGCTTGCGGAGCGTGGCCAGGTCCCGCACCGGGACCCGGGGGGCGTTCTCAATGATCCGGTCGGCGAGATAGCCGATGCCGGCCTTGGCGCCGCGGCCGCCGCGGCGCACCCCGTCCTTCAGGCCGTTCGCGACGGCGGCGAAGCGCTTGCCCTTGGTCGTGGGGCCCTCGCCTCCCGCCGTCGTGTCGTGCTCCACGGCCTCGACGGCGGCCTGGGGCGACGTCCGCACCGTTACCTGGTGCATGAGTGCGGGAACCGCCTCATAAGCCGCCTCAGCGCCGTTCTGCGCCCCGCTGGGGCCCAGGGGGCCCGCCGGGCCCGCAGGAGCCGCTCCCGCAGCGCCGACGGGCCTGAGCGAGGCCTCAGGGCCTCGCTCCGCGTCCGTCGCGCCGTCGGGCGCCTGCGCGTCCGCTTCGTGGTCGCCGAAGCGGTTCTTCCCGGGCGGGGTCGAGCCAGTCACGGCCGACCCCGCTCAGTCGCAGTCGCGGCAGATCGGCTGGCCGTTCTTCTCCCTGGCCAGCTGGCTGCGGTGGTGCACCAGGAAGCAGCTCATGCAGGTGAACTCGTCCTGCTGCTTGGGAAGCACGCGTACGGCGAGCTCCTCGTTGGACAGGTCTGCGCCGGGCAGCTCAAGGCCTTCGGCGGCCTCGAACTCGTCGACGTCGACGGCCGAGGCCGACTTGTCGTTCCGCCGGGCCTTCAGCTCTTCAAGGCTGTCCGAGTCGACGTCGTCGTCGGTCTTGCGTGGGGTGTCGTAGTCCGTTGCCATGTCGCTCTCCCCCTCTGGGTGTCTGCGGGTGTCTCAGCGCACGTAACGCGTGAGAGGCCGGACTTGTGCCCGACCTGAGGCGGAGATTTTGCCTCACATCAAGGTCTGTTACTCAATCGACACCCAACCGCACCCCTGAAGAGGTGATCGGTTTGGATGGCGATCGGGACCGTACACGGTCCGAATGTCGCACTTCACGGGCGCCACCCCGTGTACTTCCCGTGATCAAGAACCCCTGAAAACCCGGATTTTCCCGGCTTTCCGACGACTTTCGCGGTCACGGAGAGTAGAGGGCTAAAAATTCGCTCCTGTGATCGATCACACACGAAATCTCCGGGAACAGGTCCCGAAAATTCCGCTCAAAGCGAACATCCGCGCGCCACGCGGCAGCATCTCAGATCTGCAGGGTGACACGCATCACGAGCCCTCCCCCCTCGCGCGGCTCCGCGATGATACGGCCCCCGTGCGCCCGCGCCACCGACCGGGCGATGGACAGGCCGAGACCCACTCCCTTGTCGCTGCCCGTCCGCTCCGTACGGAGCCTGCGGAAGGGCTCGAAGAGGTTGTCGACCTCGTACGCGGGCACCACGGGTCCGGTGTTGGTCACCACGAGCACGGCCTGGCCGTGCTGGGCCTCGGTGGTCACCTCGACCCAGCCGTCCTCCTTCACGTTGTACCGAACGGCGTTCTGCACCAGGTTCAGCGCGATGCGCTCCAGGAGGACGCCGTTGCCCTGCACGATCGCCAGGTGGCGCTCGCCGCGGATCTCGACGCCCTTGCTGTCGGCCTCGGCCCGCGCCTGGTCGACGGCGCGGTCGGCGACCTCGGCGAGGTCCACGGGCTTGCGCTCGACGATCTGGTTGTCGCTGCGGGCGAGGAGCAGCAGGCCCTCCACGAGCTGCTCGCTGCGCTCGTTGGTGGCGAGCAGCGTCTTGCCGAGCTGCTGGAGCTCGGGCGGCGCGTTCGGGTCCGAGAGCTGCACCTCCAGGAGCGTGCGGTTGATCGCCAGGGGGGTGCGCAGCTCGTGCGAGGCGTTCCCGACGAAGCGCTGCTGGGCCGTGAAGGCCCGCTCCAGGCGGTCCAGCATCTCGTCGAAGGTGTCGGAGAGCTCCTTCAACTCGTCGTCGGGGCCGTCCAGTTCGATGCGGCGCGTCAGGTCCGTGCCCGCCACGCGGCGGGCGGTGCGCGTGATGCGGCCCAGCGGGGACAGGACGCGGCCCGCCATCGCGTACCCGAAGGCGAAGGCGATCACGGCGAGGCCGAGCAGGGCGAGCAGCGAGCGGCTCAGGAGGTTGTCCAGGGCGACCTGGCGCTGGTGGTCCGTGCACGAGCTGATCGCGGAGTTGAACTCCGTGAGCGTCAGGTTGCCCGAGGCGGCCTGCGGGCAGTTGTCGCTGGTCACCCTGATCTCTCTGCCGCCCACGATCTTGAACAGCGGTTCGTTGCCCGTGTTCAGCGCCTGCGCGGCCAGCAAGTAGATGATCGAGAGCAGCAGGATGCCCGCGATCAGGAACATGCCGCCGTACAGGAGCGTGAGCCTTATGCGGATGGTGGGGCGCAGCCACGGGAAGGGCGGCTCGGCCTTCCTGGGGTCCCACGTGGGCTTCGGGGGCGCCGCCGGTGGCGCCGGGGTCGCGGCCACCGCGTCAGATCCGGTAGCCCGAGCCGGGGACCGTGACGATGACGGCCGGCTCGCCGAGCTTGCGGCGCAGGGTCATGACCGTGACGCGGTACGACGTTGGTGAACGGGTCGGTGTTCTCGTCCCAGGCCTTCTCCAGGAGCTGCTCGGCGGAGACCACGGCGCCCTCGCTGCGCATGAGCACCTCCAGGACCGCGAACTCCTTGGGGGCCAGCTGGATCTCACGGCCCTCGCGGAACACCTCCCGGCGGTTCGGGTCGAGCTTGATGCCGGCGCGCTCCAGGACGGGCGGCAGCGGGACGCTGGTGCGCCGCCCGAGGGCGCGCACGCGCGCGGTGAGCTCGCTGAACGCGAAAGGCTTGGGGAGGTAGTCGTCGGCGCCGATCTCCAGGCCCTCGACGCGGTCGCTGACGTCGCCGGAGGCCGTGAGCATCAGGACGCGCGTCGGCATGCCGAGCTCGACGATCTTGCGGCAGACGTCGTCGCCGTGCACGAGGGGCAGGTCACGGTCCAGGACGACCACGTCGTAGTCGTTCACGCCGATGCGCTCCAGGGCGGCCGCGCCGTCATACACGACGTCGACGGCCATGGCCTCCCGGCGCAGTCCGGTGGCCACCGCATCGGCGAGCAGCTGCTCGTCCTCGACGACGAGTACACGCACGTCGCTGTCCTTCCGCTGTGCCCGGCTCCGGTTTCTCCCGTGAGCGAGGCAGGTCTGATCTGGGGGTGAGGCCTCCATCCTGCCCCTTTCGGCCATAAACCGGCTGTAAGACGGCTCCCCGTCCCAGGAGCACGGGAATTTCTCGGACTTCTCTCCGGGTTGAGGTTTCTCTGAGGAGGGGCGAGGGGAGGACGGCCTTACACCCCGCGATCACGCTTCGTATGTGACGCGCCACGACCTGCTTCACGCGGTGGGCGGCGTCGGACGTGATCGCCCCTTCTAAAAGGCACACTCCCGTGCCACCGACCCACACGACCCAGCCGAGGGGGCGCAACCATGGACGCATTCACCGCAGGTCTCCTGCAGCGCATAAAGACCACGGAATCCGACCTCGCGCAGGCCCGCGAAACGGGCGACGACTTCTTGGCCGAGAGGTCGAGCTGGCCGAGCTGGAGGATCTGCACCGCCTGGCCGCCGAGCACGGCGTGGAAGTCGCCGTGTCGACCTCCTGACCAGCACCTGAGCTCGCACGACAGGGCCCCGGTCCCGCGCCCGCGGGACCGGGGCCCTGTCGTGTCTGGGGCGTGTCTGGCGTCGTGTCTGGGGCGCGCCCGCGTCGTGTCCGTCTCTGTCGTTCTCCGTGTCGTGTCCGTCGTCGCCCGGCGTCAGTCGTGCCAGGCGCCCCGCTCGTCCAGGAACGCCCGCAGCGGCTCGAAGAGGCCGGGCGGGCCCGCCACCGTCAGCTCGCCGGACAGGGGCTCGCCGGGGCGGCCGCCGGTGAGCGCGCCCGCCTCGCGGGCCACCAGGTCTCCGGCGGCGAAGTCCCAAGGGTTCAGGCCGCGTTCGTAGTACGCGTCCAGGCGGCCCGTGGCCACGTCGCACAGGTCGATGGCCGCCGAGCCGCTGCGCCGGATGTCCCGCACGCGCGGCAGCAGCTGCCGGACCACCTCGGCCTGGTGGGCGCGGCGCTCGGCGACGTACCCGAAGCCGGTGCCGATCAGCGCCTGGTCGAACGGCGGTGCGGAGCGGGTGCGCGCGGGGCGGTCGTTGACGTACGCGCCCTGGCCGAGCACCGCTCGGTAGGTCTCGCCCCGCACGGGCGCGTGCACGACGCCCACCAGGGTCTCGCCGCCCTCGCCGGTGCGGCGTGCCGCGATCGACACCGCCCAGTCCGGGCGCCCGTACAGATAGTTCACCGTGCCGTCGATGGGGTCGATCACCCACTGGATGCCGCTGCTGCTCTCGGTGCTCGCGCCCTCCTCGCCGAGCACGCCGTCCCCGGGCCTGCGGGCGGCGAGGAAGTCCGTGATCAGCTTTTCGGAGGCGATGTCCATCTCGGTGACGACGTCGACGGCGCTGCTCTTGGTGGCGGCCACCCCCAGGTCGTCAGGGCGGCCGTCGCGCAGCAGCTCACCGGCGCGGTGCGCGGCCTTTTCCAGGGCGACGGCGAGGAGTTCGGCCTTCAGGGCGTCGGAGGCGTCCGAGGCGGTGCGGTCGGCGGGGGCGGCGGGGTCCGTCACGGGGGCTCCTTACGCGAACGGGCTGTCGGCGCCCGCGGCGGCGGGCTTCGGGCTGCGTGCGGGGCAGCAGCCCACCGGGCACAGGTCGTGGCTCGGGCCGAGCGCGCCCAGGGCGCAGGGCGCCACGGGACGGCCGCTCTCGGCGGCGGCGCGCTCCAGGACGAGCTCGCGCACGGCCGCGGCGAACCGCGGGTCGGCGCCCACGGTGGCCGAGCGCCGGACGGGCAGGCCCAGCTCCGCCGCCTTGGCCGTGGCCTCGGTGTCGAGGTCGTACAGGACCTCCATGTGGTCCGACACGAAGCCGATCGGGACCATCACCACGGCGGGCACGCCGGCGGCGTGCCGCTCCTCCAGGTGGTCGCAGATGTCCGGCTCCAGCCACGGGATGTGCGGCGCTCCGGAGCGCGACTGGTAGACGAGCTCCCAGGGGCGGTCGACTCCGGTCGCCGCGCGCACCGCGTCCGCGATGACCCGCGCGACGTCCAGGTGCTGCCGCACGTACGCCCCGCCGTCGCCGTGGTCCGCCGCCGGGCCCGAGGTGTCGGCCGCGGCGGTCGGGATGGAGTGCGTGGTGAACGCCAGGTGCGCTCCGTCGCGCACCTCCTCGGGGAGGTCGGCGAGGGACTTCAGGACGCCGTCGATCATGGGGTGCACGAAGCCCGGGTGGTTGAAGTAGTGCCGCAGCTTGTCCACGCGCGGCACCTCCAGGCCCTCCTCCTGGAGCGTCGCCAGCGCGTCCGCGAGGTTCTCGCGGTACTGCCTGCAGCCCGAGTACGAGGCGTAGGCGCTGGTGGCGAGGGTGAGGACGCGGCGGCGGCCGTCGCGGGACAGCTCGCGCAGGGTGTCCGTCAGGTACGGCGACCAGTTGCGGTTGCCCCAGTACACCGGCAGGTCGAGGCCGTGGTCCGCGAAGTCCTCGCGCAGGGCGTCGAGCAGGGCGCGGTTCTGGTCGTTGATGGGGCTGACGCCGCCGAACTGGAAGTAGTGCCGGCCCACCTCCTTGAGGCGCTCCTTGGGGATGCCGCGGCCCCGGGTCACGTTCTCCAGGAACGGGACGACGTCGTCCGGGCCCTCGGGCCCGCCGAACGAGAGCAGCAGCAGGGCGTCGTACGGAGTGGAATCCAGTGGGGCATCGAGCGCATCGGACATGTCTTTGATCCTGCCACCCGCCACTGACAGCCGAAAACGGCGGCCCTCGCCTGCGGAGAGTGACGATCCCGCCCGCCGGAACGTGGCGGTCCGCATCGCGGGCGGCACCGCTAGCGGCACACCTAGGGGAGGCGCCGCGGGAAAACGGCCGACTCTTAGGGCTCGCCCTGGCTGTCTACGGCCGAAAAGTGTCCCTCTGGCCGTCGACATTCGGTCGCAGGCGGGCCGGAAAGCGAGTGTCACGTCCTCCCAGTAGCGGCACCCCGCGCGGTCGGGAAACGACGCTGGGTGCCACCTGAAAGCAGTCACCCGTCCCAACCGCGTGCAGTCGCCCGTGCCACCGGAAGACCCGGCACCCGCGCTACCGGAAAACGGAGGCCCGCGCCGCGGAAGAACGGGTGCCCGCGTCACCAGGGAACGAGTGCCCGCTCTTCCAGAAAAAGGCGGTGCGTTCCCGGCCCCGCGGCCGTAACCTGTACCAGCCATCTTCACGCCTTACCGGAGCCGCACACCCGATCCAGGGAGCCGCCCCGGCCCCCCTGCGGAGTCCACGTGCCAAGCCCCTACCGCGCCATCTTCGCCGCCCCCGGCACCAAGGGGTTCTCCGCCGCTGGCCTCCTCGGCCGGATGCCGCTGTCCATGATGGGCATCGGGATCGTGACGATGGTCTCCCAGATCACCGGGCGGTACGGCCTCGCGGGCGCGCTGTCCGCCACCGTCGCGCTGTCCGCCGCGGCGCTCGGCCCGCAGATATCCCGGCTCGTGGACCGGCACGGCCAGAGCCGTGTGCTGCGGCCCGCGACCCTGGTGTCGCTCGTCGCCGTGACGGGCCTGCTGCTGTCCGCGCGCCTCGAGCTGCCGGACTGGACGCTGTTCGTCTGCGCCGCGCTCGTCGGCTGCGTGCCGAGCCTCGGTTCGATGGTCCGCGCGCGTTGGGCCGCCCTGTACCGCGACACTCCGCAGCTGCACACGGCGTACTCCTTCGAGTCCGTCGTGGACGAGGTCTGCTTCATCTTCGGGCCGATCATCTCGATCGGCCTGTCCACGGTCTGGTTCCCCGAGGCCGGGCCGCTCCTGGCGGCCGTGTTCCTCGCCACCGGCGTCTTCTGGCTGACCGCGCAGCGGGCCACCGAGCCCGTGCCGCACCCGCGCGAACACCACACCAAGGGCTCGGCGCTGCGCTCGCCGGGACTGCAGGTCCTGGTGGCCGCGTTCGTCGCCACGGGCACGATCTTCGGCGCCGTGGACGTGGTCACCGTCGCCTTCGCGGAGGACGAGGGCCACAAGAGCGCGGCCAGCCTGGTGCTCGCCGTGTACGCGTTCGGCTCGTGTCTGGCGGGCGTGGGCTTCGGGCTCATGCACTTCAAGGGGTCGCCTGCGCGCAGGTGGCTGCTGGGTGTCTGCGCGATGGCCGTGAGTATGATCCCGCTGCAACTGGTCGGGAGCCTGCCGTTCCTGGCCGCGGCGCTCTTCCTCGCGGGCCTGTCCATCGCACCGACGATGATCACCACCATGGCCCTCGTCGAACAGCACGTACCACGCGCGAAGCTGACCGAGGGCATGACCTGGGTCAGCACCGGCCTCGCCGTCGGGATCGCGCTCGGCTCCTCCGCGGCCGGCTGGGTGATCGACGCGGCGGGACCGAGCGCCGGGTACGGCGTGGCGGGCGTGGCCGGGGCGCTCGCGGCCGCGGTCGGATTCCTGGGATATCGCCGGCTGAAGCAGCCGGATGCGCGACGGGGAGGGACCCATGGGCACGGGAACGGGCAGGGGCACGGACGCGGCATCGGAAGCGGAAGCGGCAGCGACCAGCGGGAGGAGTCGAGCGGCGTGGCGTAACTGGGCGGGCACCGTCGCCGTGCGCCCCGCGCGCGAGGCGACGCCCGCCTCGGTCGACGAACTGGTGGCGGCCGTGCGCCGCGCCAGGGAGGACGGCCTGACGGTGAAGCCCGTCGGCACCGGCCACTCCTTCACCGCCGCCGCGGCCACCGACGGCCTGCTGATCCGCCCCGACCTGCTCACGGGCATCCGCCGGATCGACCGCACAGCAGGCACCGTGACCGTCGAGGCGGGCACCCCGCTCAAGCGCCTGAACGCCGCGCTCGCCCGCGAGGGCCTGTCGCTGACGAACATGGGCGACATCATGGAGCAGACGGTCTCCGGGTCCGTCAGCACCGGCACGCACGGCACCGGCCGCGACTCCGCGTCGCTCGCCGCCCAGATCACCGCGCTCGAACTCGTCACCGCCGACGGCCGCGTCCTGACCTGCTCCAAGGACGAGCACCCCGACGTCTTCGCCGCCGCCCGGCTCGGGCTCGGCGCGCTCGGCGTCATCAGCGCGATCACCTTCGCCGTGGAGCCGCTCTTCCTGCTGCGGGCCCGCGAGGAGCCGATGACCTTCGACGAGGTCACCGGCGCGTTCGACGAACTCGTCGCCGAGAACGAGCACTTCGAGTTCTACTGGTTCCCGCACACCGGCAACTGCAACACCAAGCGCAACAACCGCAGCTTCGGCCCTGCCGCCCCGCCGAACGCGGTGAGCGCCTTCGTAGAGGACGAGTTGCTCTCCAACGGCCTCTTCCAGGTGGTCAACTCGCTCGGCCGGGCCGTCCCCGCCACCATCCCCGCCATCGCGAAGATCTCCAGCAAGGCCCTGTCCGCCCGCACCTACACGGACATCCCTTACAAGGTCTTCACCAGCCCCCGCCGGGTGCGCTTCGTGGAGATGGAGTACGCCGTGCCGCGCGAGGCGCTCGTCGAGACGCTGCGCGAGCTGAAGGCGATGGTCGACCGCTCCCCGCTGCGCGTCAGCTTCCCCGTGGAGGTCCGCACGGCGCCCGCGGACGACATCACGCTGTCCACGGCGTCCGGCCGCGAGAGCGCGTACATCGCCGTCCACATGTACAAGGGCACTCCTTTCCGTACGTACTTCAGCGCCGCTGAGCGGATCTTCGTCGCCCATGACGGGCGGCCCCACTGGGGCAAGCTCCACACCCGCGATGCCGCGTACTTCGCCAAGGCCTACCCGCGCTTCGCCGAGTTCACGGCCCTGCGCGACCGCCTCGACCCGGACCGGCTCTTCGCCAACGCGTATCTGCGGCGCGTGCTCGGCGACTGACGCGGCGGCCTAGGGGGCGTGGCACCACACCAGGGGCCGCGCCCTCACTGCTCCGGAGACTGCCGCTGTTCCTGCCCGCCGTTGTCAGAGCCGTTCCCGCCACCGCTCGACGGCGTGGGCGTGGGCGTCGGCTTGGGGGTGGGCGTGGGGGTCGGCGTCGGGTCGACCTTCGAGCCGTCGTCGTCCTTGTCCTTGTCCCCGCCGTCGTCCGGCTTGCCGCCCTGGTCCTTGCCGGTGTCCGAGCCGGTGTCGCCGTTCGGCGAGGGCGTGCCGCTCGGGTCCTTGGACGTGCCGTCGTCCTGCTGCGAGCCGTCGCCCTCACTGGGTGTGGCGTCGCCAGAGGGCTGGTCGGAGTCGCCGGTCGGCTGGTCGTCGTGGGACGACGACGAGTTGCGCCCCTTGAAGGCGTCGCTGATCGTCGTGCTCTTGCCGTCACCGCTGAAGCTCTGCCCGCTCACCAGCTCGTACGTGGTGATGCCGGTGAGCGCCACGCCGAAGACGACCGCGGCGGCGACCAGGGGCCGCTTCCAGCTGGTCACCCGCGCGCGGTGCGTCGTCCCCTCGGTGAACTCCTCCGACGGGAGCGGCGGTTCGCCGGGACCCGCGGGGGCCGCCTGGCGCAGCACCTGGGTCCGCTGGTCGGGCGGCAGCATCCGCGTGGCGTCCACGGCGCCGAGGAGCTGGGTCGCGTCCGCATCGGAGGCACCGGGCCCGGCCTGCGGCAGCACGGTCGTGGGGTCGGCGTCAGCGACGTGCGGGAGCACGGTGGTGCGGTCGGCGTCCGGCGCGGTGTGGTCGGCGTACTGGCGCCCCCACGTCGTGGTCACCGGGCCCGCGCCCGTGGCGTAGGGCGCGGAAGGCATCGAAGGCGCGGAGGACACCGGGGGCGCGGCTCTGAACACCTCGGGCACCGGGGCGTTCACTCCCGCCGGAACCTGCTGCGCCTTCGGCTTGGCCTGCACCGCGACGTCGCGTATCTGCTCGCCCGTGCGCTTGAAGAAGTGCTGGAACACCGTGCCGCCGCAGGTGGCGATGCCGCTCACCACACCGGCGCCGAGGATCGTTCCGTACACGCCGAAGCTGGACGCGAGCTTCGCGGCCAACACGGCGGCCACGGCGCTCCCGGCCACCTGCGGCACGCTCAGATCAAGCCGCCTCTTGCCCTGCGTGTCCTCCGACGTGTCCTCCGGCTCCCCGCCGGAATCCGGCTGTCCGCGCATCTCCCGCCCTTGCCTGCCCTTCTCGCTTTCTCGACATCTCGACTTCTCCGAACACTTCGACGCATCTCGGTCTTCCTCGGCACATCTAGGCGCGTTCGCCCTGAAGGCCATGAGTCATGCGTCAGCGGAGATAAGGCCCGTCGTCGTACGATCTACGCGAGCCACATGAGATAGGGACGTACACCCGAAGGAAATAGTTCCGATTCAGGTGATTACGTGAAGAGCGCCACTCGCGCGCGGGCGCATCGCGCCCCTTGACGCCATCAACTCCCTTCACCCGGGAGAAGTTCGGCAGCGTGCCGGTCCACCCGGGTGGCCCGAATGGAGTAGTGTTGCGAGCCCTGGGCCCGGTCTCCATCCAGGGTGCCCGGGGCCAGCCAGGACCGCCGGGAGGGGGCTCGCTGCACAGGGTGACGAATTTGGTCACTTAGCGTTGCGAATAGGTAACCGTGCCATAACGGCGATCCAGGGCCCATGCCCGACACGCCGGGCAAATCGGCAAGGTTGTGGCAGGCTGCACCCGGGCAGGCCACACTCGACTAGCGGAAGCAGCGACGCACGTGACGTCGGCAGGCACCACCCGGGAGGTCCCCATGCCCGAACTGCGTGTCGTGGCCGTCAGCAACGACGGCACACGGCTGGTGCTGAAAGCTGCCGACAGCACGGAGTACACGCTTCCGATCGACGAACGGCTCCGCGCCGCCGTGCGCGGCGACCGGCCCCGGCTCGGCCAGATCGAGATCGAGGTCGAGAGCCACCTCCGGCCCCGCGACATCCAGGCACGTATACGCGCCGGAGCCAGCGCGGAAGAAGTCGCCTCGCTCGCCGGCATCCCCGTGGACCGCGTCCGCCGCTTCGAGGGCCCCGTGCTCGCCGAGCGCGCCTTCATGGCCGAACGCGCCCGCAAGACCCCCGTGCGCCGCCCCGGCGAGAACACCGGACCCCAGCTCGGCGAGGCCGTCCAGGAGCGGCTGCTGCTGCGCGGCGCCGACAAGGAATCCGTCCAGTGGGACTCCTGGCGCCGCGACGACGGCACCTGGGAAGTACTGCTCGTCTACCGCGTCGCCACCGAGCCGCACTCCGCGAGCTGGACCTACGACCCGCCGCGCCGCCTCGTCCAGGCCGTCGACGACGAGGCGCGCGCCCTCATCGGCGAGACCGACGACATCGCCGCGCCCGAACCGAGCTTCCCGTTCGTGCCGCGCATCGCCCGGCTCCCCCGCGAGCGCTCCCTGGAGCGTGCCCTCGACCGCCCCGGCGGCCCCGAGACCACCGAGGAACCCGCGAGCACCAGCGCGAGCGCGACCATCGGCGAGCAGGAGCGCGACTCGCTCACCAGCCTCCTGGAGGCCGTCCCGAGCTTCCGGGGCGACATGGTCGTCCCCGAGCGCCCCACCACCGCACCCGCCGAACTGCCGCGGCCGCGCAGGAGGAACCGGAGCAGGAGCCCGAGGCCGAAGAGGCCCCGGCGACCGCCGCGTCGGCCGGATCCGCGTACGCGGACGTGCTGATGCCGCGCGCCGTGGCCAGCCACCGCGAACGCCTCGTCGGCTCCACGGACCGCCAGGCGGAGGCCGACGGCGTCCGCCCCGGCCGCCGCGCCGCCGTGCCGAGCTGGGACGAAATCGTGTTCGGCACCCGCCGCAAGAAGCAGGAATAGCCGCCCCAGAAGCAGGGAAGAGCCAGCCGCCCGCGCCCCGCGCGGGCACCGCGAAGGGCCCGTACGCAAGATCCGTACGGGCCCTTCACATGATCCCCACGCGTCACGGAGCGTCACGACGTCCGGCGCGCGTCGGTGCTAGCTCGGCTCCGGGCCCGTCGCCACCGGGCGGGAGGCGTCCGAGGACCACTCCGACCAGGAACCCACGTAGAGCGCGGCCGGAACGCCCGCCACCGCGAGCGCGAGCACCTCGTGCGCGCCCGAGACGCCCGAGCCGCAGTAGACGCCGACCTCCCCCGCCTCGGCGGCCCCCAGGGACGCGAAGCGGGCCCCGAGTTCCTCGGCCGACCGGAACCGGCCGTCCTCCGCCACGTTCTCCGTCGTGGGCGCCGAGACCGCGCCGGGGATGTGGCCGCCCACGCGGTCGATCGGCTCGACGTCGCCCCGGTAGCGCTCGGCCGCCCGCGCGTCCAGGAGCAGGCCCGACCGGGCCAGGGCGGCCGCGCCGTCCGCGTCCAGGCGCCCGACCGAGTCCGGCACCGGCGTGAACGTGCCCTCGGCCGACGGGCGCACGTCACCGGACTCCAGCGCGCCGCCCCACACCGCGAGTCCGCCGTCGAGGACCCGCACCGAAGGGTGCCCCGCCCAGCGCAGCAGCCACCAGGCGCGCGCCGCCGCCCAGCCCTGACCCCCGTCGTACACGACCACGTCCCGGTCCGCCGACACGCCCGCCGCCCGCATCGCCGCGCCGAACCGCTCGGCGTCCGGCAGCGGATGCCTGCCCGCCGCACCGGCCGGACCCGCCAGGTCGGCGTCCAGGTCGACGAAGACCGCCGAAGGCAGGTGCCCCTTCTCGTAGGCGGGCCGCTGGTGCGGGCCGCCGAGCTGCCAGCGGACGTCGAGCAGCACTGGCGGATTCTCGCCCGCCAGGTCGCTCGCGAGTTGGGATGCGGAGATGATGGCATTCATAAGCCCCAACCTTGCCCACAGGGTGGCCGCCACGTCCAGGTCCGGCTACCCTGCTCGGCCGGACCACGCCCGAACACGTGGCGTGCGGGACCGGGCACACCGCGTACCGCCAGCGGACACAGCCCGGCAACCGCGCGTTCACGGATGCGAAACGGCCCACCGGGCATCCTCCGCCAAGAGACCGGAAAAGGCGGCGCGGCCGGGGAGCGCGGGGCGACCGGTGATGCAAGCATCTGCACGGACGGGCATGCGCGCGGCCTGAGTACGCGCGTTCGAAAAGCGAATCGAAGCGGAAGCGAATCGAAGCGGAGTGGCGACGGCTGAGCGACGACGGACGGCAGCGGCGGACGGCGGGCGACGGGTGGCGGCCTTCGGCATCCGTTGACCGGCCCGTCCACCGATGCCTGCCGTCGCCCGGCGGCCGACGCCCCATGGGCCCGAGGAGAGAGTGACGATGACCAAGGCACGGTGGCCGGAGAGCCGACGCGTCCCGACCGCGCGGCCCGCACCCGGCACGCCCTGCTGGGTGAGCCTGATGGCGCACGACCTGGCCGCGACCCAGGAGTTCTACGCCTCGCTCTTCGGCTGGACGTACCAACCCGGCCCCCAGCAGCTCGGCCCCTATGTGCGCGCCGTCCTCGACGGCCGCGAGGTGGCCGGGATCGGGCAGCTGCCCCACGACCGGCACCTGCCCATCGCCTGGACCCCGTACCTGGCGTCGGACGACGCGGACGCCACGGCGGAGTGCGCGCGGCACTGCGGCGGCACCGTGGGCGTCGGGCCGCTGGACGCCGCGGAGGCCGGGCGGATGGTGATCGCCTCGGACCCGTCGGGCGCGGTGTTCGGCGTCTGGCAGGGCGCGCGGCACGTGGGCGCGGCGGTGGCCGGGGTGCCTGGCGCACCCGCCTGGAACGAGCTGCTCACGCGGGAGACGGCGGAGGTCGCCAAGTTCTACCGGACCCTGTTCGGCTACACCGAGGAGGCGTCCGACGTCGCCGGCCTGGACTATCTGACGTTCTTCCTCGACGGCGAGGCGGTGGCGTCCGTGCACGGCGTCGGGAGCGCGCTGCCGCGCGACCGGGGCGCGCACTGGATGACGTACTTCGAGACCGCGGACGTGGACGCGTCCGTGGAGCGGGTCGACGCGCTGGGCGGTCGCGTCGTGGAGCCCGTGCGCGTCGGTACGCACGGGCGGGTCGCGACGGTCGCCGACCCGGAGGGGGCGGTGTTCACGCTCGTGCACTCGGAAGGAACCGGCCAGGAGCAGGCCGGACGCGGTTAGGAGCGGACCGGAGGCAGCGCGTCGGCGGGGTCGACCGGCAGGACGTCGGGCGAGAGGGCGCCGGCGCGGGCGGAGGCGGCGGTCATGCGGCGCCGGTGGTGACGGCGGCACAGGACCTCGTAACCGACTTCGTCGGCCGCCTGGTTGACGTCCCCGACGACGACCTGGGCGCCTTCGACGACCATGTGGCCGCCGACGGTGCGGGCGTTGTGGGTGGCGCGGGCGCCGCACCAGCACAGGGCCTCGACCTGGAGGACCTCTATGCGGTCGGCGAGTTCGACGAGCCGCTGCGAGCCGGGGAAGAGCTTGGAGCGGAAGTCGGTGGTGATGCCGAAGGCGAAGACGTCGAGGCCGAGGTCGTCCACCACGCGCGCGAGCTGGTCGATCTGCTCGGGGGCGAGGAACTGCGCCTCGTCGGCGATGACGTAGTCGGCACGGCCGCCCTGGGAGAGGTGGTCGACGAGGTGGGCGTAGAAGTCGAGGTCGTCGGCGACCTCGATGGCCTCGGTGACCAGGCCGAGGCGCGAGGAGAGCTTGCCCGCGCCCGCGCGGTCGTCGCGCGCGAAGATCATCCCCTGGAGTCCGCGGGTCGAGCGGTTGTGCTCGATCTGCAGTGCGAGGGTGCTCTTCCCGCAGTCCATCGTTCCGGAGAAGAACACCAGCTCAGGCATGGGAGGGTGAGGGCCTTTCATCGTGTGCGGGGGTGAGTGCGGGGGGGGCGTGCGCGGGCAGGTCGGCGGCGCGGGTCGGCCAGCCGCGTCCTACGTACGTACCTCGAGGAGCGGTACGAGCTGTTCCGCCGGGGTCATCGAGCCGTGGTTGCCGACCATCGCGGACTCCTTCGGCTCCGTCCGCGAGGCGATGATCACGGCGTCGTCGTGGGCGGCGGCGACGACGTCGCCGATGCGGCCGTGCACGCGCTCGTCGACGTGGCGTCCGAACCAGCCCGCGGCGATGGCCTCCTCGCGGCTCGCGATCCAGAAGCGGTCGCCGAGGACCTCGCGCCACACGGTGAGGACGTCGGCCTCGGCGCCGGGGACGGCGTAGACGTGCCGGGCGCGGCCCTCGCCGCCGAGGAGGGCGACCCCGGCACGCAGCTCCCAGTCCTCGTCGAAGTCGATCCGCGACTCGTCGTCGAAGGCGATGTCGATCATGCCGTGGTCGGCGGTGATGTAGAGGGCGCTGCGCGGCGGCAGTCGCTCCGCGAGGCGCTGGGCGAGGCGGTCGACGTACATGAGCTGGCCGCGCCAGGCGTCGGAGTCGATGCCGAACCGGTGGCCCTTGCCGTCGACTTCGGCGTAGTAGGTGTAGACCAGGGAGCGGTCGGCGGCCGCGAGCTGCTCGGCGGCGAGGTCCATGCGGTCCTCGCCGGAGAGGCGGCCGCGGAACGTGCCGCCGCTGAGGGCGACCTTGGTGAGCGGGGTGTGCTCGAAGGTCGGCGAGGAGACCTGGGCGGTGCGCACGCCCGCCTCGTGGGCGCGCTGGAAGATCGTCGGATACGGCTGCCAGGCGTGCGAGGGTCGGTCCAGGGCTTCCAGCGGAGCTGGTTCATCAGCGCGCCGGTGGCGGGGTCGCGGACGGTGTAGCCGGGCAGGCCGTGGGCGCCCGGGGGCAGACCGGTACCGACCGAGGCCAGGGAGGTGGCGGTGGTGGCGGGGAAGCCCGCGGTGATGGGGCGTCCGGTGCCGCCGCGCGAGGAGCCGAGCAGCGACGTCAGGAAGGGCGCTTCGGCGGGGTGGGCGCGCAGCTGCTCCCAGCCGAGGCCGTCGATGAGGAAGACGCAGGCGCGGTCGGCGGGGGCCAGCTCGGGGATGACGGGTGCGAAGCCGTCGACCTCCTGGTGGGCGACCAGCGTGGGCAGCAGGTCGGCGAGCGATCCCGCGCCGTACTCGGGCAGGGGGGCGGTGGCGAGGTCCAGCGGCCGCACGTCGTCCCAGCCGCCAGGCCCAGTCGGCCGTGGTCATCAACGGCCGGTACCCGTGCCGGTGGCGCCGGTGGCCGCCGTGATCTCGGAGAGCGCCTGGGCGAAGACGAGGGTCTGCCGGACGGTGTCGGGGCCGTCCCCGGCCTCGCTGACCCGCAGGCTGAGGTCGTCGGCGGTGGAGCTGCCGGTGTAGCCGTGGTCGGCCTCGCAGTTGGGGTCGCCGCAGGCGGCGGGTTCGAGGTCGATGCGGGAGACGGCGCCCCAGCCGATGGTGAGGACGACCTCACGGGGCAGGGAACCGGGGACGTACTTCTCGGGGTTGGCGACGACGCGGCTCACCACGACCGACGAGATCCGGCCGATCTTCACGGATTCCGTGGAGGTCGTGGCGTACGGGGTCGGGGAGGTGCTGTCGGCCGCCTGCTCGTCGGTGTGGCTGACGATGAAGCGAGTGTCGGTGAGGACGAGGACCGTCACGTGGCGGCGCACTTCGTTGGCGTCGAACGTGGTCTCCTGGTGGACCAGATACGACCCGATGGCCTCGCCGCCGACCGCGGCTTCCACCGCCTCGGCCACGAGGGCCGGGTAGTAGCCGCTGCGCTCGATCGCCGCGCGCAGCCCCTGGGTCGTGGTACCGGTCTTTGCCATGCAGCCCATCCTACGGCCCGGCGCCCGCCCCGAGGCGCGCGGTGGCGGCCTCGGGGCCTCGCCCTCCGGCTCGCGACGACCTCGGCTAGTAGGCGGGCAGGGTGCGCGGCCCCAGGTCGTCGCGGGCCGGGGGCGGGGCGAGGCGGACGGTGCCGCTGAGGACGGACAGGCCGTGCTGGGCGACGACCACCGGTTCCAGTGAGACGGTGACCACTTCAGGATGGTCGTCGACGAGCCGCGAGACGCGCTGGAGGAGTTCCTCCAGGGCCTCGACGTCGACGGGGGCGGAGCCGCGCCAGCCGAAGAGGAGGGGCGCGGTCCGGATGGCTCTCACGAGGGTGCGGGCGTCGCGGTCGGTGACCGGGATCAGTCGGTGCGCGGTGTCGCCGAGGAGTTCGGAGGCGGCGCCCGCGAGGCCGAAGGAGAGGACCGCGCCCGCGGCGGGGTCGTGCCCCGCGCGCACCACGGTGTCGACGCCGCGCGCGACCATGGCCTGGACGACGGGCCGCAGCTCGGCCGGGCGCCCGAGGGCGTGGGTGAGCTCGCGGTAGGCGCGGCGCAGCTGTTCCTCGTCGGCCAGGTCGAGGCGCACGCCGCCGAGGTCGGGGCGGTGGCGCAGGTGGGGGGCGGTGGTCTTGAGGGCGACGGGGTAGCCGAGCTCGCGGGCGGCGCGCGCGGCGGCGTCGGCGTCGGGCGCGGGCAGGGCGGGGCGGACGGCGATGCCGTAGCGGCCGAGGAGGTCGCGGGCGTCGTCGGCGTCGAGGGTGAGCCCTTGGGGGTCGTCGCCCTTGGCGAGGAGCGCGGCGATGAGGTCGGCTGCTCCTTGTTCGTCGATGTCGTCGTACTCGGGCACCTTGCCGGGGTCGGCGATGTCGTGCCGCCATTGGGCGTAGGCGACGACTTCGGCGAGGGCGCGGACGGCGCGCTCGGCGGCCGGGTAGGCGGGGATGCGGGCGTGCGGCGGCGGGGCCTCGGCCGCGGGCGGCGCGGCGGGCGCCGGGTCGGCGGGGCGGGCGGCCGCCCGGGGCTTGGTGCTCGCGGCCGCGGAGAGGGCCTCGGCGAGCTCGCCGAGCTCCACGTGGACGACGGCGACGGGCTTGGTCGGGCAGGAGGCGGCCGCGGCCCGCAGCGCGGCGGCCAGGGTCTCCCCCTGGCCCTCGCGGCTGGACTCGCCGAGGGAGGGGATGACGGTGACGACGGCCGCGTCGCAGGTGTCGGCGGCGAGCGCGGCGCCGAGCGCGGCGCGGAAGTCCTCCGGGGTGGCGCCGGTGGTCAGGTCGCGCGGGGGCAGCGGACGCAGCCCTTCGGCGACGCAGGCGTCGTACGTGAGCAGGCCGAGGGACTCGGAGTTGCCGAGGATGGCGACGCGGGGTCCCGCGGGCAGGGGCTGCCCGGCGAGGAGGAGACCGGCGTCGACGAGTTCGGTGACCGTGTCGACGCGTATGACGCCCGCCTGGCGCAGCAGCGCGGAGACGGTGGCGTGCGGGAGGCGGGTCGCGGCGCCCGCGTGGCCGGTGGGGGCGATGCCGCTGTGCCGGGCGCCCTGGACGACGACGAGGGGCTTGGCGGCGGCGGCGCGGCGGGCGAGGCGGGTGAACTTGCGGGGGTTGCCGATGGATTCGAGGTACATGAGGGCGACGTCGGTGTCCGGGTCCTCGTACCAGTACTGGAGGACGTCGTTGCCGGAGACGTCGGCGCGGTTGCCCGCGCTGACGAAGGTGGAGACGCCGGTGAGGCCCGCGCCGCGGCGGTGCAGCCGGGACAGCAGGGCGATGCCGATGGCGCCGGACTGGGTGAACAGGCCGACGCGCCCGGTGGCGGGCAGCTCGGGGGCCAGGGAGGCGTTGAGGCGCACGTCGGGGGACGTGTTGAGGACGCCGAAGGCGTTGGGGCCGATGAGGCGCATGCCGTAGGAGCGGGCCTGGCGGACGAGCGCGCGCTGCCGGTCGCGCCCTTCGGGGCCGCTCTCGGCGTATCCCGCGCTCAGGACGACGAGCCCTTGGACGCCGTGTTCGCCGCAGTCGGCGACGGCTTCCGGGACCCGCTCGGCGGGGACGGCGATGACGGCGAGGTCGACGGGTTCGGCGACGGCCCGTACCGAAGGGTGGGCGGGGACGCCCTCGACGCCCTGGGCGGTGTCCTCGTCGGTGAAGGCGTGGTTGATGGCGTACAGGCGACCGGTGAAGCCGGAGCGGCGCAGGTTGCGCAGGACGCCGCGGCCGACGCTGTCCTCGGCGCGGCCGACGCCGATCACCGCGACGGAGCCGGGGGCGAGGATGCGCTGGACGGAGCGGGCCTCGGCGCGCTGTTCGCGGGCGCGCTGGACGGCCAGGGAGCGGTCGGTGGGCTCCAGGTCGGCTTCGAGGCGGACGACGCCGTCCTCGAAGCTGCGCTCCTGTCGGTAGCCGGCGTCCGTGAAGACCTTGACCATCTTGGTGTTGGCGGGCAGCACCTCGGCGGTGAAGCGGCGCACGCCGCGCTCCCTGGCGACGGCGGCGAGGTGTTCGAGCAGCGCGGAGGCGACGCCCCGGCCCTGGTGGGCGTCCTGGACGAGGAAGGCGACCTCGGCCTCGTCGGCCGGGGCTGAGGCGGCGCGGCCCTCGGCGTTGACGCGGTCGTAGCGGACGGTGGCGATGAACTCGCCGCCGACGGTGGCGGCGAGCCCGACGCGGTCCACGTAGTCGTGGTGGGTGAAGCGGTGCACGTCCTTGGCGGACAGACGCGGGTAGGGCGCGAAGAAGCGGTAGTACTTCGACTCGTCGGAGACCTGCTCGAAGAAGCTGACCAGACGGTCCGCGTCGGCGGCGGTGATGGGCCGGATGCGGGCCGTACCGCCGTCGCGCAGCACCACGTCGGCTTCCCAGTGCGAGGGGTACGCGTGGCCGTCCGCCGGGGTGTGCATGGGGCCAGGGTACGGGTCGCGCGGCCGCGCGGGCCGGGGCAGTGTAGGAGGGGTCGCACGGCGGTCGGTGGCGGCCCGGCGCGGGACGAGGGGCCGCGGGCAGCCGCGGCGCCGGTCCGGCCGGAGCACCCGGGCCGGCATGAGACACTGGTCTAGACAAGTGTGAGACACCTGGAAGGGCAGCAACACATGGCTGAGCGCCGCGTCAACGTCGGCTGGGCCGAGGGCCTCCACGCCCGGCCCGCCTCCATCTTCGTCCGTGCGACCACGGCCTCGGGCGTGCCCGTGACGATCGCCAAGGCCGGCGGCAACCCCGTCAACGCCGCCTCGATGCTCGCGGTGCTCGGCCTGGGCGCGCAGGGCGGCGAGGAGATCGTGCTCGCTTCGGACGCCGAGGGCGCGGACGCCGCCCTGGACCGTCTCGCGAAGCTGGTCGCGGAAGGGCTCGAGGAGCTCCCCGAGACCGTCTGACACCGTCGGACACTGCGGTACGGAGCCGCGCGAACCCAAGGGTTCGCGCGGCTCCGTCGTGTTTTCGGGGGGTGGGTGCCGCATTCGGGGTGCGCAGGGCCGCCGGGCCATTCGGCGCGAATTGAACGAAGCGGGGGCACGCTCCTTGAACGGAGCGCGAGGGTGTCCCTTGAACGAAGCGGGAGCGCGCCGCTGTCCACGTGCGCGTGCCGCCGGGAAAGAAAGCAAGTGGCGCACGGCGGGAAATCCGGCACGGAATTCCCGCTCTTTGTATACGGGCTCGCCGTTAATTCCGCGCGCCCACCGTGTTTACGGCATGTTGCGGACCCCTCACACGACCGGCGCGCGGCCGGTGCGCGGACGCCGTGCGCTCGGCGCACAGGACGGTCAGCGCGCGGGCGCGGTCCGCGTCCTTGCGGGTGACCGCGTCGACGACGGCGGCGTGCCCGGCCCAGACCTCCGCGGGCGCGGCCGGCGCCTCCGCGACGTACATCCACGCGATCTTGTGGCGCAACTGGGTGAGCAGGGCGATCAGGCTGGGGCTCGCGGACGCCTGGGCGAGCGTCTCGTGGAACCAGCCGTCCAGCGAGCGCAGGTCCTCGCCGCCGCCCCGGCGGGCCCGCTCCTGGCCGAGCCTGACGAGGCCGCGCAGCACCTTCAGATGGGCCTCGGTGCGGCGCTGCGCCGCGCGGGCGGCGGCCAGGGGCTCCAGGAGCGTGCGGACCTCCAGGAGGTCGGCGGCGTCCTGTTCGGTGGGCTCGGCGACGCACGCGCCCGCGTGCCTGCGGGTGACGACGAAGCCCTCGGCCTCCAGGGTGCGCAGGGCCTCGCGCACGGGGACGCGGGAGACGCCGTAGCGACGGGCGAGCAGTTCCTCGGTCAGCCGCGTGCCGCGTTCGTAGACACCGGCGACGATGTCGTCCCGGATGGCCGTGCACACCGAGTGCGCGGGAATGCGCATGACGGACCTCCGCTTTACTGCCCTTAATGCCCGTGAAACGCGTCGCACGACGCGCTGAATGACGCTTGCGCCACGAACCTATGGACTCTGCCACGACGGACTCTATTGCAGGCGGCCACATTTTCCGATGGTGCGCGGTAATCCATGGATATCTTTTGGCCAAGGGTGTGCGCCCATGGCACGTGCGCGCGGAGCGCGTGCGCGGCGTACGCATGCGGAAAGCCCCGGCTCGGGGAGCCGGGGCTTTCGGGAAGCGTGTGTGACGGCGGGTCAGACGCTGACGCCGTGGGAGCGCAGGTACGCCACCGGGTCGATGTCCGAGCCGTAGTCGGCGCCGGTGCGGGCCTCGAAGTGCAGGTGCGGGCCCGAGGAGTTGCCGGTGGAGCCCGAGAGGCCGATCTGCTGACCGGGGGTGACGGCCTGGCCGACGGTGACGCTGACGGACGACAGGTGGCCGTACTGGGTGTACGTGCCGTCGTTCATCTTGATCACGATGTTGTTGCCGTAGGCGCCGCCCCAGCCCGCCTCGACGACCGTGCCCGCGCCGACGGCCTGCACCGAGGTGCCGGACCCGGCGTGGAAGTCGATGCCGGTGTGGCTGCCGGAGGAGGACCACATGCCGCCGCCCGCGCCGTAGGAGGTGGAGACGTACGAGCCGTTGACCGGGGCCACGTAGGCGTTCAGGCGCTTGCGCTCGGCGTCGCGGGCGGCGCGCTCGCGGGCCCGCTCCTTGGCCTCCTTCGCCGCCTTGGCCTCGGCCTCCTTCTTGGCCTTCGCCTCGGCCTTCTCCTTCGCGGCGGCCTCGGCCTTGCGCTTCTGCTCGGCGGCCTTGTGGCGCGCGGCCTCCTCGGCCTTCTGCTGCGCGGCGGCGTCGTTGGCGGCCTGCTTCTGGGCGTTGGCCTGCGCGTCGATCTCGTCGGCCAGCGTGTCGTTGATGGCGATGGCCTGGGTGAGACCAGTGCTCGCATGGTCGGCGGAGCCGTCCGCGGCGAGCGCGGGAGCGGCCAGGCCCGAGATGACGCCGGTGGTGGTGAGGGCGGCGACGCCCGCGGCGCTCGCGGTGGTACGGGTGATGCGGCTCGGGCGACGGTGCTTGCCGGTCGGGCGGATGAGCGCCATGAAGCGGCTGGTCCTTTCCTTCCTTCTCGCCTACCGGGTTAGCTGACGGGTTCGGAGCAGGAAGGTCTCCTACGGGCTCCTCGCCTCGCGGCAAGGGGTCCGATTCACCCCAGGGGACGTGTGGGTCCCCGGCTCCCCTGGCTCGCGCCGTACGGGGACTCGGCGATGACTGTCCGGTGCCGCGGACGCGGCGTACTGCCTTACGGACAGCCGGACTGACGCTAAACGCCTCATCTTTCAATCGACAAACGGATCCCGGCTTTTGTAGCGCACGCCACACGGCAGACACCCAACCTCCATGCCAATCCGGACATATGGCGGCATGACGGGACCCCGGGGGCATCTCTAGCCTCCGGGGTCCCTTGAGTCAGGCGGTGTTGGTGCCGGTTTGTCCGCCGCGCCCTCGGCCGGTCCGGCCCCGCCGTGGCTGGCCTTGGCGTCAGCCGGTGACTACGGTCACCTCGCCGATGCCGAGCGCCTTCACCGGCTCCGCCGATCTGCGCGGCGTCGCCCACGAGGACCGTCACCAGACGGTCGCTCGGGAAGGCGCTCACGACGGCCGCGGTGGCTTCCATGGTGCCCGTGTCGGCCAACTGCCGGTACAGGTGCGCCTGGAAGTCGTCCGGCAGCTGCTGCTCGACCTGGTCGGCGAGCGTCGACGCCACGGCGGCGGCCGTCTCGTACTTCAGCGGGGCGACGCCCACCAGGTTCTGCACGGCGACGTCGCGCTCGGCGTCCGTGAGGCCCTCGGCGGCGAGGGTGCGCAGGACCGTCCACAGGTCGTCCAGGGCCGGGCCCGTGTTCGGGGTGTCCACGGAGCCGCTGATGGCGAGCATCGCGACGCCCGTGCCGCCCCGGTCGGAGCGCAGCACCTGGCCGAACGCGCGCACGCCGTACGTGTAGCCCTTCTCCTCGCGCAGGACGCGGTCCAGACGGGAGGTGAGGGTGCCGCCCAGGCAGTACGTGCCGAGGACCTGGGCCGCCCACACGCGGTCGTGCCGGTCGGGGCCGACGCGGCCGATGAGCAACTGCGTCTGGACGGCGCCGGGGCGGTCCACGATGACGACGCGGCCGGTGTCGTCGGCCGTCACCGGCGGCATCGGGCGCGGCTCGGCGCTGCCGCCCGTCCAGGCGCCGATGGTGTCGGCGAGGATGGCGTCCAGGTCCGTGCCGGTGAGGTCGCCGACGACCACGGCGGTGGCCGTGGCGGGGCGCACGTGCTTCTCGTAGAAGGCGCGCACGGCCGCGGAGTCGATCGCCGTGACCGTCTCCTCGGTGCCCTGGCGCGGGCGCGACATGCGCGAGTCGGCCGGGAAGAGCTGCTTGGCGAGCTCCTTGGCGGCGCGGCGCGCGGGGTTGGCGGTCTCGTGCGGGATCTCGTCCAGACGGTTGCGGACGAGGCGCTCGATCTCGCTGTCCTCGAAGGCGGGCGCGCGCAGGGCGTCGGCGAGCAGGCCGAGCGCCTTCGGCAGCCGGGAGACGGGCACTTCGAGGCGAGAGCCGGACACCGGGGTGGTCGGCGTGCGCGTCGAGCGTGGCGCCGCAGCGGTCGAGCTCGGCGGCGAACTCCTCGGCGGAGTGCTTGTCGGTGCCCTCGGAGAACGCGCGCGCCATGATCGTGGCCACGCCGTCCAGGCCCTGGGGCTCGGCGTCCAGCGGCGCGTCGAGGTGGACCTCGACGGCGACGAGCTGCTGGCCGGGGCGGTGGCAGCGCAACAGCGTGAGGCCGTTGCCCAGCGTGCCGCGCTCGGGGGCGGGGAACGCCCAGGGCTTGGCGGTGCCCGCCTGGGGCTGCGGGTGGAGGTCCATCGTCACAGACGTCTCAGTCCCAGTCACTTCGCCGCCTCCCCTGCCTGCTCGGTGTTCTGCTCTGCGTCCTGCTCGGTGTCGGCGGCGTCGGCGGCGTCGGCGGCGTCCTCCGCGGGGGCCACGGGCTCGTACACGAGCACCGCGCGGTTGTCCGGGCGCAGACGGGCCTTCGCCACCTCCCGCACCTCCTCCGCCGTGACCTCCAGGACGCGCTGGACGGCGGTGAGGGCGAGCTGCGGGTCACCGAAGAGCACGGCGAACCGGCACAGTTCGTCGGCGCGGCCCGCGACCGTGCCGAGGCGGTCGAGCCACTCGCGCTCCAACTGTGCCTGGGCGCGCTCCATTTCCTCCGGAGTGGGGCCCTCCTCGGCGAACCGGGCGAGCTCCTCGTCGACGGCGGCCTCGATGACGGGGACCTCGACGTCGCCGGAGGTCTTCACGTCCAGCCAGCCGAGCGAGGGCGCCCCGGCGAGCCGCAGCAGGCCGAAGCCCGCGGTCACGGCGGTGCGGTCACGGCGCACCAGGCGGTTGTAGAGCCGCGAGGACTCGCCGCTGCCGAGCACCGTCAGGGCCAGGTCGGCCGCGTCGGACGCGCGCGTGCCGTCCTCCGGCAGGCGGTAGGCGGCCATCAGGGCGCGGGCCGGCACGTCCTCCTCGACGACCTCGCGCAGCTCCTGGCCGATCCTGCTCGGGCAGCGAACCGTCGCGCGGCGGCTGCTTGCCGTCGTGCGAGGGGATGGAGCCGAAGTACTTCTCGACCCAGGCGAGCGTCTGCTCCGGGTCGATGTCGCCGACGACGGAGAGGACCGCGTTGTTGGGCGCGTAGTACGTACGGAAGAAGTTCCGGGCGTCCTCAAGGGTCGCCGCGTCCAGGTCGGCCATCGAGCCGATCGGGGTGTGGTGGTAGGGGTGGCCCTCCGGATACGACAGGGCGGTGAGCCTCTCGAAGGCCGTGCCGTAGGGGACGTTGTCGTAGCGCTGGCGGCGTTCGTTCTTCACCACGTCGCGCTGGTTCTCCATGGACTCCTCGTCGAGGGCCGTCAGGAGGGAGCCCATGCGGTCCGCCTCCAGCCAGAGGGCGAGCTCCAGCTGGTGGGCGGGCATCGTCTCGAAGTAGTTGGTGCGCTCGAAGCTCGTCGTGCCGTTCAGCGAGCCGCCCGCGCCCTGCACCAGCTCGAAGTGGCCGTTGCCGTGCACCTGCTTCGAGCCCTGGAACATCAGGTGCTCGAAGAGGTGAGCCAGGCCCGTACGGCCCTTGACCTCGTGGCGCGAGCCGACGTCGTACCAGAGGCACACCGCGGCGACCGGGGTCAGGTGGTCCTCGGAGAGCACCACTCGCAGGCCGTTGGCCAGCCGGTGCTCGGTCGCTGTCAGGCCGCCGGAGCCTGCCTCGGCTGTGGCCGTGTGACCCATGGGCATGTACGTCCCTTCGATCGCGGAATCCTCGATAAGTGCTGTCGGTCCTGCCACCATATGCAAGGCTGCGGACACCTGGCGAAGTTCCCGCTCCGCCCTCGGCGTAGTCGGTGTTCGCCGTGGGCGTGATCGCGGCGAGGCGGGGCACGGGGGCGGGAGCGCGGGCCGCGCCCCTCACGCCCCCGCACGGCAGCCGGCGGGACGGCTCGCCAAGGGCATCCCGCCGCCTCGGGCACCGCCGACCGCCTGGTCGTGGCGCGGCCACGCCCGGGTCGTGGTCGGCGTTGTCAGTGGGACGGTCCACAATGGTCGGCGTCAGATCCCGCACTTGTTGGTGAAGGAGCCGCAGCAGCGATGGCCCGCCGCAGCACGAAGACCCCGCCGCCCGATGACGCGTTCGAGGAGAAGATCCTCGACATCGACGTCGTCGACGAGATGCAGGGCTCCTTCCTCGAGTACGCCTACTCGGTCATCTACTCCCGCGCCCTGCCCGACGCCCGGGACGGCATGAAGCCGGTCCAGCGCCGCATCGTCTACCAGATGAACGAGATGGGCCTGCGCCCCGAGCGCGGCTATGTGAAGTGCGCCCGCGTCGTCGGCGAGGTCATGGGCAAGCTGCACCCGCACGGCGACGCGTCGATCTACGACGCCCTCGTCCGCATGGCGCAGCCCTTCTCCATGCGCCTGCCCATGGTCGACGGCCACGGCAACTTCGGCTCCCTGGGCAACGACGACCCGCCCGCCGCGATGCGGTACACGGAATGCCGCATGGCCGACGCCACCTCCCTGATGACGGAGTCGATCGACGAGGACACGGTCGACTTCTCGCCGAACTACGACGGCCAGGAGATGGAGCCGGTCGCCCTCCCCGCGGCCTATCCGAACCTGCTGGTGAACGGCTCGTCCGGCATCGCCGTCGGCATGGCGACGAACATGCCGCCGCACAACCTGGGCGAGGTCATCGCCGCCGCCCGCCACCTGATCAAGCACCCGGGCGCCGACCTCGAGACGCTCATGAAGTTCATCCCGGGCCCGGACCTGCCCACGGGCGGCCGGATCGTCGGCCTGTCCGGCGTCAGGGACGCGTATGAATCGGGACGCGGCACCTTCAAGATGCGGGCGACGGTCGCCGTGGAGGCGGTGACCGCGCGCCGCAAGGGCCTGGTCGTGACGGAACTTCCGTTCAGCGTCGGCCCGGAGAAGGTCATCTCCAAGATCAAGGACCTGGTGGGCTCCAAGAAGCTCCAGGGCATCGCCGATGTGAAGGACCTCACCGACCGCGCGCACGGCCTGCGCCTCGTCATCGAGATCAAGAACGGCTTCGTCCCGGAAGCCGTCCTGGAGCAGCTGTACAAGCTGACGCCGATGGAGGAGTCCTTCGGCATCAACAACGTGGCCCTGGTCGACGGCCAGCCCCTCACGCTCGGCCTCAAGGAGCTCCTGGAGGTCTATCTCGACCACCGCTTCAACGTGGTGCGCCGCCGCAGCGAGTTCCGCCGCGGCAAGAAGCGGGACCGGCTGCACCTGGTGGAGGGCCTGCTCGTCGCCCTCCTGGACATCGACGAGGTCATCCGCCTCATCCGCTCCAGCGAGAACAGCGCGCAGGCCAAGCAGCGCCTGATGGACCGCTTCTCCCTGAGCGAGGTCCAGACGCAGTACATCCTGGACACCCCGCTGCGCCGTCTCACCAAGTACGACCGCATCGAGCTGGAGTCCGAGCGCGACAAGCTGAACGCGGAGATCGAGGAGCTGACCCGCATCCTGGAGTCGGAGACGCCGAGCTCCGCAAGCTGGTCTCGACGGAACTGGCCGCCGTCGCCAAGAAGTTCACCACGGAGCGGCGCACGGTCCTGCTGGAGTCCTCCGGCGCCACCACCGCCGCGGTGCCGCTCCAGGTGGCGGACGACCCCTGCCGGGTGCTCCTGTCGTCGACGGGCCTGCTGGCGCGCACGGCCAACGGCGAGCCGCTTGCGGACGCGGACGGCAAGCGCGTCAAGCACGACGTGATCGTCTCGGCCGTGCCGTCGACGGCGCGCGGCGAGGTGGGGGCCGTGACGTCCGAGGGGCGCCTCCTGCGGATCTCCGTGGTCGACCTGCCGCAGCTGCCGGAGACGGCGTCCGCGCCGAACCTCTCCGGAGGCGCGCCGGTCACGGAACTGCTGTCCCTGGAGTCGGACGAGAAGCTGGTCTGCCTGACGACGCTGGACGAGTCCTCTCCAGGCCTGGCCCTCGGCACCGAGCAGGGCGTGGTCAAGCGCGTGGTCCCGGACTATGTCCCTCCAACAAGGAGGAGCTGGAGGTCATCACGCTCAAGGACGGTGACCGCGTCATCGGCGCCGTCGAGCTGCGCACGGGTGAGGAGGACCTGGTCTTCATCACGGACGACGCGCAGCTGCTGCGCTATCCGGCGGGTCAGGTCCGCCCGCAGGGCCGCCCCGCGGGCGGCATGGCGGGCATCAAGCTCTCGGACGGCGCCAAGGTCATCTCCTTCACGGCGATCGACCCCGCGGTGGACGCGGTGGTGTTCACCGTCGCGGGCGCGCGCGGCACGCTCGACGACTCGGTGCAGACGACGGCGAAGGTCACCCCGTTCGACCAGTATCCGCGCAAGGGCCGCGCCACGGGTGGCGTGCGCTGCCAGCGGCTGCTGAAGGGGGAGGACTGCCTGAGCTTCGGCTGGGCGGGGCCGACGCCCCCGCGCGCGGCGCAGCGCAACGGCACGCCGACGGAGCTGCCCGAGCCCGACCCGCGCCGGGACGGCTCCGGGGTCTCCCTGGCGAAGCCGGTGGCGGCGGTGGCGGGGCCGGTGTAGCGACGCCTTCGGGGCGGGCCTGGGCTGGGCTCGGCTTCGGGTCGGGCTTGGCTCGGCTTCGGGCTTGGCTCGGCTTCGGGCTTGGCTCGGCTTCGGGCTTGGCTCGGCTTCGGGCTGGGTCCGGCCTCGGGCTGGGCTCGGGCTGGGCTTGGCCTCGGGCAGGGGCCGGCCTCGGGCTGGGGCTCAGCCTCGGCCTCTGCCGTGGGCGCTGGGACTCGGCCCTGGGCCTGGGCCGGGACTCGGCCGTGGGCTGGTACTCGCCTCTGGGCCAGGGATCAGCCGCGGGCCAGGGGTCAGCCGTGGGCTAGGGCTCGATCTCGGCCTCGGGGTCGAGATCCGGCCCGGGGTCGAGGCCCGGCCCGGTCGCGGTCTCCGCGCCCGGCGCTCCCCCAGCCACGGCATCGGGATCGGCGCCCGCCTCCGGCTCCTGTACGTAGCGCAGGACGCCCCACATCCCGAACTCATCGGCGTGCGGGGCGTCCTCGTCGTTCTCCCGGCACAGGGTCAGCCGCGCGTGCAGCGCCGGTACGTCGATGCCGGACCCGATGAGGACGAGCTGGGTGAGCCGCTTCTCGCCGGGCTCCCACGGCTCGGGGTAGAAGCGCAGGAACCGCCCCACGGCGTGCACGGCGTACCGGTTGCGGGCGTCCGCGGACCCGAAGTCGACATGGCCCTTGATCCGGTAGAGCCCTTCGGGCCTGCTGTCGAGGAAGGCCATCAGCCGCCGGGGGTTCAGCGGCGCCTCGGAGGTGAAGGCGAGGCTGTCGTACGCGGCGTGCAGGTGGGCGTGCCCGGGGTCGGCGCACTGGCAGTCGCCGCCGTCCTCACCCCGGTCGCCCTCGCCGTGGTCGTGCAGGTCGTCGAACGACAGCTGCCCGACGCGCTCCCCCACGGGCTTGCGGTCGAGAACGAGCCCCACGTCCACGCGCCCGTACGAGGCGGCGACGACGGCCGCCCGGTCGGTGCGGCCCCGGACCGCGTCGAGCACGCGGTCACGCTCCGGGGCGGGCACGCGGTCGGTCTTGTTGACCACGACGAGGTCGGCGATCCTCAGATGCCGGTCGACCTCGGGATGCCGCTCCCTGGTGGCGTCGAACTCGGCGGCGTCCACCACCTGCACCAGGCCTCCGTAGACGATGCCCGGATTCTCGCTGGCGAGCAGCATCCGCACGAGCTCCTGCGGCTCCGCGAGGCCGCTCGCCTCGATGACGATGACGTCGATGGCCGTGGAAGGGCTCGCGAGCCGCTCCAGGTACACGTCGAGTTCGCTGGCGTCCACCGCGCAGCACAGGCATCCGTTGCCGAGGGACACGGTGGAGTCGCCGAGCTGCCCGGCCACGGCCATGGCGTCGATCTCGATCGAACCGAAGTCATTGACGATCGCGCCGATACGGGTGCCGCCGCCACGGTGCAGCAAATGATTGAGCAGTGTCGTCTTGCCGGACCCGAGGAAGCCGGTCATGGACAACGACTGGAATCTGCTGCTCACTCACGCGTGGCCCCTCGCATCAACACACATCAAGATGGATCAAGTCGATCAATGCGCGTACACCTCGCTGAGGACGACCACGTACGGCATTTGAAGACGGCTCCAGGATATGTGCGCGTAGACGTGCCGGTAGGCGAACGATTCTCCGTGGCGCTCTTGGGGCACACATTGGGCACGGCGCAGGGATGTGTGAGCCCGGTCCCCCGCCGTGCTTCCGTGCGCCTCTTCTCCGCCTCCCAGCCGATCAGAGCCGCTCGGCACCCTGGGAGACGGCAAGCGCCGCCCATCGCTCGCCGGTCGCACCCTGCCGCCCCGCACCCGAAGACCGGCGGACGGCCGCCCGATTCGGGGGTTGACATGGCCACACAAAAATACTGGATACGGGGGATCGGTCCGGCCGCCATGGCGGGGCTCGCGATCACGACCGGAGCACTGACCCTCGCCGCCGCGCGGCTCCGCAGGCACCTGGCTCTCGCCGAGCAGCACCGCCTGCACTTCGCCCTGCTCTGCAAGGCCATGGAGGACGAAGCGCTCGCCGCCGTCCTGGACACCTACGAAGACGAGGTGCCCCCGGAGCGGCAGCGGCAGTTCCTGTTCGCCAACGCCCTCTACACCAACGCTCTCCACGCCTACCGGACCGGGGCCATGAACCTGGGAGAGCTGTACGGACACCTTCGAGTGATGTGCCAGAACCCGGTCTTCCGCGCGTACTGGGAAGCCACCCGCCACCACCGCGCCAGCCTGCCTTCCTCCTCCGAGGAAGCGGAGCTGGGCCGCGTCATGGATCGCCTGGCCCGAGACCTCCGGGACGCGGACACCGACGAGTGGTGGGTGGTGGGGAACCCTCCAGGCGACTGACTGGTTCTAACCACCCTTGGGATGAGTCCAGTTGGAGCACGCCACAGCGCGCTCCGGCAAAGAACAGCGGCTAATCTGTCGTCGCCTCAACACCCCATTCCCCCATCCCCCAAGGACCACGATCCCCTTGAACATCCTGCGCCGTATCGGCGCCTCTCCCCGCCAGCGAGGCAGCGCTACTGGCCAGACTTGCCCCGACATCTTCGAACTGAGCACGGGCGATTTCGCCGTGATCGGGACCGAGATGACCGCCGCTCTCGAGGGCGTACTGCCCGCCGACGCGGCCCGCGCCGACTACGAACGCATCGTCGTGATCAGCCGAGACACCCTCATCCGGGCCAAGCCGGACATCCCCAAGGCCTGATCCGCTCCCGGAACTGGACGCGGCGCCCGACTCCGGCGTTCCGCCTCCGAGCCGCCTTCATGTGGGCGATCCCCCACCACAGGCGCCTCCGCTCTCCGCGATTGCCTCCGCGCGCCATTCCCGCCGCGCGCCATTTCCTCACGCAGCCGCCTTCCCTCTCGCGGCTGTTTTCCCTCTCACCCAACGGAGCTTTGTCATGCCCGAAAACCCTCTCCGCCGAATAGGTGGCACTCCGCGCGAGCGGGGCAGCCTTCGGCGGCGCCCACCGCCCGGATACCTTCGAACTGCCCCACGGCGGTTTCGCCGTGCTCGGCACGGATATGACCACCGCGCTCGAGGACGCGCTGCCCGACGGCGTGACTCGCGCCGACGATCAGCTCATCGTCGTGATCAGCCGAGACACCCTCATCCGGGCCAGGCCCGACATCCCCGACGCCTGACCGGCGACGGGTCACGCAGCCCTGCGGCGCCCACCATCTCGGGCGCCGCTTCTCGTCCCCACCCCTGGGAAGAATCTCGCCCAGGGGTGACTGATGCCGGGTCGACAGGCATGGCGTTCGGCACGCACCGCCCTCCTGTGGGGCACCGCCGTCGCCGTCGGCATCGCGCTCGTGGGCCTGGCGTCCATCCTGGTGAGCGGCCTGCTGATACGAGGCGTGGAGGCCGCCAACGGCGACAGCCGGACAGCGGAGAAGCGAAGCCAGCTAGGAGACTACTTCGGCGGCGTGAGCGCCGTCTTCTCCGGCCTCGCCGCTCCTCCTGCTCATCGTCACCCTGCTCATGCAACAGCGTGAACTGCGCCTCCAGAGACAAGAGCTCGCGCATCAGCGGGAGGAACTGACGGCGTCCCGGGCGGAGTTGCGCCGCAGCGCCGAAGCGGACATGCGCGCACTCCACGTGCAGCTGACCGAGATAGTCATGAACGACCCGGACCTGGCCCAGGTGTGGGATGACCTCCCGAGGGAGTCGACCACGGAACTGCGCCAGGACCTGTTCTCGAATCTGGCCTTCAGCCATTTCGTCCTGGCGTTGAGCTGGGGCACGTTCTCCGAGGACGACCTCATCGTCCACGCCTCGAACCTGCTGTCCAGCCCCGCCTTCCTGCGCTACTGGAACGCCACCCGGGCCCGCAAGAGCCAGCTGTCCGCGGACAGCGCGGAAGGGCGCATGTTCCGGATCTTCGAGCGCGCTCTGGCCGCCCAGCGCAGGGGAACACCCCCGTCCACAGCGTGATCGGGGATGCCCCACGGCCACCGGCCCCGCGCGCGCCCGGCGGGGCACCGCTCAGGCGAGCGGCGGCACCGCCACCGGCGGCTCCACCCCCACGTACCGCGCCGCCGGACGGATGATCTTCGAGTCCTCCGCCTGTTCCAGGATGTTGGCGCTCCAGCCGACGACCCGCGCGGAGGCGAACGTCGGCGTGAACATCGCACGCGGCAGCCCGCACAGCTCCATGACCACACCCGCGTAGAACTCGACGTTGGTGTGCAGCTCGCGCCCCGGCTTGAGCTCCGCGAGGATCGCCTCGACCTGCCGCTCGACCTCCACCGCGAACTCGACGAGGTCGCCGCCGAACTGCTGGGCGATGCCGCGGAGCATCCGCGAGCGCGGGTCCTCGGTGCGGTAGACGGGGTGCCCGAAGCCCATGATGCGCTCGCCCGCCAGGACGCGTTCACGGATCCACGGGTCGATGCGGTCCGGCGTACCGATCGCGTCGAGCGTGTCGAGGGCACGGCTCGGGGCACCGCCGTGCAGAGGGCCGGAGAGCGCGCCGACGGCACCGACGAGGCACGCGGCGACGTCCGCACCGGTCGACGTAATGACACGAGCCGTAAACGTTGACGCGTTGAAGCCGTGGTCAATGGTGGAGATCAAGTATTGCTCAATGGCCCGCGTCCGGACCGGGTCCGGCTCGGAACCGGTCAGCATGTACAAGTAGTTGGCGGCGTACGACAGGTCGGCACGCGGCTCCACGGGGTCGAGGCCCTGGCCTAGCCGGTACAGCGCGGTCAGCAGCGTCGGCACGACGGCGGAGGCGGCGAGCGCGTCGGCGCGGCGCCGGTCGTCGTCGATGTCGTACACCGGCCGGAACCCCTTCGAGGCGCCGAAGAGCGAGAGCGCGGTGCGCAGTCCGGCGAGCGGCCCGGAGAGCGCGCTGGCGCGGGCGATGCCGGGCAGTGCCGCGCGCACCTCGTCGGGCAGGTGCCGCAGCGCCGCGGCCTGCTCGGCGAAGGCGGTCCGCTCCGCGGCGCCGGGCAGCGAGCCGTGGAACATCAGGTGCCACACGTCCTCGAAGCCGCGGGTCTGCGCGAGCTCCACGGCGGAGTACTGGCGGTAGTGGTAGAAGCCCTCGCGTCCCCGGACGTCCCCGAGACGGGTCTCGGTGACGACGACACCCGCGAGGCCCCTGGGGGCCTCGACAGGGGCCCCCAGGGTGACGGGGGCTGCGGGGGTGGCGGCGGAGCCATTGATCGGCATGAGTGTTCCTCGACTTCCTCCCTGGACTTGATTTGACTGTCCATGCTTGACTCAAGTTCTGTCAATATTGATTGAATCAATATGCAAATGCAGATGTCGGGACACGGATACGGTGACGCCCATGACGGATCAAGAAGCGGGTGCGGTCGCACATGAGAGGCGACGGATCAGCACCAAGGAGGCCGCGGAGCTGCTCGGAGTGAAGCCCGAGACCGTGTACGCCTACGTGAGCCGCGGTCAGCTCAGCAGCCGCCGCGGCCCCGGAGGGCGCGGCAGCACCTTCGACCCCAAGGAAGTCGGGGCACTCGCACGCCGGAACCGGCGCGAGCCCGCCGCCGCGTCGGCCGCCAACGAGCTCTCCGTCCGTACCCGCATCACGCTCATCGACAAGGACCGCTACTACTTCCGTGGCGTGGACGCGGCCGAACTGGCCCTGGGCCACTCCTACGAAGAGGTCGCCGAGTGGCTGTGGACCGGCGTCCTGCGCCCCGGCATCCACTTCACGCCCCCGCCGGAACCCGCGGGGGCCGCACAGCTCGCAGTGCGCGCGCTGCCCGCGCACTGCGCACCCACCGACCGGCTGCGCGTGGCGGCCATCTCGGCGGCGGCCGCCGACCCGCTCCGCTTCGACCTCTCCGAGGAGGCGGTCGTCGGCACGGCGCGCACCCTGATCCCCACCCTCGTCGCGGCGCTGCCACCCGTCCTGCACACGCATCGCGACGGCGGCCCGCTCGCCGGGCGCCTATGGGGGCGGCTCAGCGGCCACAAGCCCGAGGAGGCCGCCCTCCACGCCCTGGACACGGCCCTCGCGCTGCTCGTGGACCACGACCTGGCCGCGTCCACCCTGGCGGTCCGCGTCGCGGCGTCCGCGCGCGCCCACCCGTACGCGGCGGTGTCGGCGGGCCTCGGCGTCCTGGAGGGCCCGCTGCACGGCGCGGCGAGCGGCCTCGCGCACCGCATGCTCCTGGAGGTGCTCGACCGGGGAAGCGCGGCACCCGTCGTCGCGGACGAACTGCGCGCGGGCCGCCGCGTCCCCGGGCTCGGCCACCGGCTCTACGCGGGCGAGGACCCGCGCGCGCAGGCGCTGTTCGGCCTCCTCGAAGTGATGCCGAAGGCCGGTCCCGCCCTGGCCGCGGCGCGCGACGTCGTGGCGACCACCGCCCGCCACACCGACCTGCGGGCCAACGTCGACCTCGCGCTCGCCGTGCTCACCGTGTCGTCCGGCATGCCCGCCGAGGCCGGCGAGACGATCTTCGCGGTGGCGCGGACGGCTGGCTGGATCGCGCACGCCATGGAGGAGTACGAGGAACGGCCGATGCGCATGCGTCCGGTCGGACAGTACGTCGGGCTGCGGCCGCCGCAACCGTTGCCCACCACGCCGGAGGCGTGAATCACGCCGGGGCGGGCGCGGGTTAGGCTCACCTCCGTGAGTACGTGCGCGACCGCCTCGCGGGACCTGAACGAGCCTCTCGCCGGCACCGCGGCCACCGCCAGGACCTGGCTGCTCCTGGAACAGTCCGGCCCCTGGGGCGCCACAGCGCTCACGTCCAGCCACCTGGACCCGGAGGTCGGCCGCGCCCTGGAGAGCGCGGCCGAGTCGACCGGTGTGCGCGTCGCGCTCATCCGCCGCCCGGGGCGCCACGCCGACTGCCACACGCCCGCGCGGCACCAGGTGTTCGTGGCCCACACGACGCCGGGCGCGACCTGGCTGCGCTCCCATGTGATCGACGAGCCACGGCAGTTGCTGGACCTGGACTTCGCCGCGCTCGGCGCGGGCGACCACGGCGGCTTCGGCGCACCGCACACCGGTGAGCCGCTCGCGCTCGTGTGCACGAACGGCAAGCGCGACCGCTGCTGTGCCCTGCTCGGCCGCCCGCTGGCCGCCGAACTCGCCGCATCGGGCGAGGAGGGGGTCTGGGAGATCACTCATCTAGGTGGTCATCGCTTCTCCCCCACGCTGCTCGTCCTGCCGTATGGATACGCGTACGGGCGGACAGCGGCCCACGCGGTGAAGGAGATCCTTCAGGGCGTGCGCGAGGGACGCGTCGTCACCCAGGGATGCCGGGGGAACTCCGCCTGGGAGCGTCCCGGACAGGCCGCGGAGCTCGTGGTGCGCTCGGCCGCCCGGGAGCACAGGGCGGACGTCCTGAGCGTCGTGCGCACGGAGGGCGACGCCCCGCGCTGGACGGTCACGGTCGCCCACGCCGACGGCCGCCGCTGGCGGGTCACCGTCGCCCAGGGCTCCTCGCTGCCGCCGCGGCCGGAGAGCTGCGGCGGCGGCGCTGGGGTCCCCGGCGCGGATGGACGTGGTGGCCGTGCGCGAGATCACCGACGAGGCGCCCGCGCGCGGGGTACGCGTCTGAGGGCAGCGGCCCCAAGAGATCCCCGCTGAGGGCGGCGGCCCCAGGAGATCCCCGCCACACTCCCCTCGGAGAACTCCGTCCGCCGCCGTACCGTTCGTACCCATGAGCCCGACTCCCCCTGCCCGACGTCTGCGCCTCGGCCTGCCGCGGCGCGTCTTCTCGCAGGTCCTGCTGATGCAGCTGGCGATCGCCGCCGGGGTCACCGTGCTCGCCACCGGTCTGTTCCTCGCGCCGCTCAGCAAGCAGCTCGACGACCAAGCCATGCGCCGCGCGCTCGCCATCGCCCAGACGACGGCGGCGCAGCCGCGGATCGTCCAGGACCTCACCTCGACGCGTCCGGCGGCCGACGGACCCGTACAGGCGGCCGCCGAGCGCATCCGCGAGGCCAGCGGAGCCGAGTACGTCGTGATCATCGAACAAGCTGGGGGTGCGCTGGTCGCACACCGACCCCGGCGAGATCGGCAAGGTCGTGTCCACCGACCCCAGCGACGCGCTCGCCGGCCGCGACGTCATGCAGATCGACAGCGGCACGCTGGGCCGCTCCGCGCGCGGGAAGGTGCCGTTGCGGGTCGCGGGCGGCGCCATCGTCGGTGCCGTCTCCGTAGGCATCGAGTACGACAGCGTCCGCGAGCGGCTGATCCACACGATCCCGAGCCTCTTCGCGTACGCGGGCGGGGCACTCGCCGTCGGCGCGCTGGCCGCGTACCTGATCTCGCGGCGGGTGCAGCGCCAGACCCGGGACCTCGCCTTCTCCGACATCTCGGCGCTGCTGGCGGAGCGCGAGGCGATGCTGCACGGCATCCGCGAGGGCGTCGTCGCCCTGGACCGCGGCGGGCGCGTACGGCTGCTCAACGACGAGGCTCAGCGGCTCCTCGGGCTCGGCGCGGAGGCGATCGGCCGGCCGCTGGACGCGGCGCTCGGCCCGGGGCGCACCACGGACGTCCTCACGGGGCGGGTCACGGGCACCGACCTGCTGACCGTGCGCGGCCAGCGCGTCCTGGTCGCCAACCGCATGCCCACGGACGACGGGGGTGCCGTGGCGACCCTGCGCGACCGCACCGAACTGGAGCAGCTCGGCCGCGAGCTCGACTCCACGCGCGGCCTGATCGACGCCCTGCGCGCCCAGGACCACGAGCACGCGAACCGCATGCACACACTGCTCGGCCTGCTCGAGCTGGAGATGTACGAGGAGGCCGCGGAGTTCGTCGGGGAGGTGGCGGGCGCGCACCGGGTGACCGCCGAGCAGATCACCGAGAAGATCCAGGATCCGCTGCTGGCGGCTCTTCTGGTCGGCAAGGCGACGGTGGCCGCGGAGCAGGGCGTGGCGCTCGCCGTCTCCGAAGACTCCGTGCTGCCCGACCGGCTCGTCGACCCGGGTGGCCTCGTGACGATCGTCGGGAACCTCGTCGACAACGCGCTGGACGCGGCGGCGGGCACACGGCACGCACGCGTGGAGGTCGTTTTGCGTACCGAGGGTCTACAGAGACGCACGGTCGTGCTCCAGGTGCGCGACTCCGGTCCCGGTGTTCCTCCTGAGCAGCACGAGGCGGTCTTCACGGAGGGCTGGACGACAAAGGAGCCGCCGGTGCACGGCCAACGGGGCATCGGTCTGCCTCTGGTGCGCAGACTGACCGAACGGCAGGGCGGTGGCGTGCGGCTCGGGACGAGTCCCGACGGGGGCGCCGAGTTCACCGTCGTCCTGCCCGAAGGGCTCGCGGAACCGCGACCGGTCACTGCCGAGGAGGCCCGATGATCGACGTACTGGTGGTGGACGACGACACGCGTGTCGCGGACGTGAACGCCGCCTATGTGGAGAAGGTCCCGGGCTTCCGGGTGGCCGGGCGGGCCCACAGCGCGGCCGACGCGCTGCGGCTCGTCGAGGAAGTGCCCATCGACCTGGTGCTGTTGGACCACTATCTGCCGGACGAGACGGGGCTCGCCGTGGTGCGGACGCTGCGCGAACGCGGCCACCAGACCGACGTGATCATGGTGACGGCGGCGCGTGACGTCGCCACGGTGCAGGCGGCGATGCGGCAGGGCGCGCTGCAGTACCTGGTCAAGCCGTTCTCGTACGCGGGTCTGCGGACGAAGCTCGACGCGTACGCGACGCTGCGGCGCACCCTGGACGGCGGCGGCGAGGCGGAGCAGGCCGAGGTCGACCGGATCTTCGGCGCGCTCTCGGCGACTACGGCGCCCGAGCTGCCCAAGGGGCACTCCCCCACCACCGCGGAGCTGGTCCGCAGGGCCCTGATGGCCGCTGAGGGGCCGCTCTCCGCTCAGGAGCTGGGGGAACACACCCGGCTCAGCCGACAGACCGCACAGCGCTATCTGAAGCTTCTGGAGCGCACGGGGCGGGTGCGGCTGAGTCTGAAGTACGGCGACACGGGGCGGCCTGAGCATCGCTACGAGTGGGTGTCCGGCCGCTGAGGGGGTGCCACCGCACCCGTGCGGCGGCACCCCGTGGCTTCGGCGCGGTCACACGGCGCCCGCTCCGGTCAGCGACCGCACCTCTGTCTCGGCGTGTTTGGCCTCGTCCGCCCGGTCCGCGGAGGTGACCGTGCCGAGCCAGCCCGCCAGGAAGCCCAACGGGATCGACACGAGCCCCGGGTTGTCCAGCGGGAAGTACTGGAAGTCCACGCCGGGGAACAGGGACTCCGGACTCCCGGAGACCACGGGCGACAGCAAGACGAGCACGAGGGCGGGCAGCAGGCCCCCGTACACCGACCACACGGCACCCCGGGTGGTGAAGTTCCGCCAGAACAGCGAGTAAAGCAGCACGGGGAGATTGGCGGACGCGGCGACCGCGAAGGCCAGGCCCACCAGGAACGCGACGTTGAGATCGCGGGCGAGCAGACCGAGCCCGATCGCCACGACACCGATCCCGGCCGCGGCGACCCGCGCCACCGCGACCTCGCTGCGCTGCTTGCCGTGCTTGCGCCGCAAGGACGCGTACAGGTCATGGGCCACGGACGCCGATGAGGCGAGCGTGATCCCGGCGACCACGGCGAGGATCGTGGCGAACGCCACGGCGGCGACGACCGCGAAGAGAACCGTTCCACCGGTGGAGTCCGCGCCTCCGCCGAGATCCAGCGCGAGGAGCGGAACCGCCGTGTTCCCCGCCGCGTTCGATCCCCGCACCGCGTCGGTGCCGACGATCGCGGCCGCTCCGAAGCCGAGCACGATCGTCATCAGGTAGAAGCCGCCGATGAGGCCGATAGACCAGACGACGGAACGGCGCGCGGCACGCGCGGTCGGCACCGTGTAAAAGCGGGAGAGGATGTGCGGCAGCCCGGCGGTGCCGAGCACGAGCGCGAGGCCGAGGCTGATGAAGTCGAGCCGCGCGGTCCAGTCCCCGCCGTACTTCAGGCCGGGCGCGAGGAAGTCACGCCCGTGCCCGCTGCGGTCGGCGGCGGTGCGCAGCAGCTCGTTGAAGTCTCCGTGGAACCGCATCAGGACCAGCACGGTCAGCGCGATCGTGCCGCCCATCAACAGGACCGCCTTCACGATCTGAATCCAGGTGGTGGCGCGCATCCCTCCCACCGACACATAGATCACCATGAGCGCGCCGACACCAATCACCGTCCATGCCTGCGCGGCCTCGCTCGTGCCCCCGAGCAGCAGCGCGACCAGCGAGCCCGCCCCCACCATCTGCGCCACCAGGTAGAGCACGGACACGGTGACCGAGGACGCTCCCGCGGCGATGCGCACCGGCCGCTCCCGCATCCGCGCCGCGACCACGTCGGCGAGGGTGAACCTGCCGCAGTTGCGGACCAGTTCGGCCACGAGCAGCAGCACCACCAGCCAGGCCACGAGGAACCCCACCGAGTAGAGCAGCCCGTCGTAGCCGTACAGCGCGATCAGCCCGGAGATGCCGAGGAACGAGGCCGCCGACATGTAGTCGCCCGCGATGGCAAGTAACCATTCTCCATGGGCGAGAACAACCGCCCGCCCGCATAGAACTCCTCCGCCGAGCCATGGCGGTTGCGGCTCACATACGTCGTGATCGCGAGCGTGACCGCCACGAACACGCCGAACAGCACGAGCGCCAGCGTCTGGTGGTCATCGGTCACCGCTCGGCCCCCTGCCTCAGCGCCCGCTCTCTCTCCTGCTCGAACACGGCCCAGCGCAGATCGAGCGCCGCCCGGTCCCGCCGCAGCCGGGCATGCCGCGCATACGCCCAGGTCAGCAGGAACGTCGAGAGGAACTGCGCGAGTCCGGCGAGCATCGCCACGTTCACGGCCCCGGTGACGGGCCGTGCCATCAGCTCCGGCGCGGTCGTCGCCGCCACGACATACGCCACGTACCAGGTGAAGAAGGCGGCCGCCGCCGGGACGACGAACCTCCGGTAGCGACGGCGCACCTCCTGGAAAGCGGCGCTCGCCTGCACCTCCAGATAGATGTCGGCCGCGCTGGCGGTAAGCCGCGCCACCGCGGCGTCCGGCCCCGGCGGTGTCGGCGTACCCGTGCCGTCCAGCTCGCCCCAGCCGGAGGCAAGCTCGTCGTACCACGGATCCTTCACATCACCGGGCCGATCCCGCCCGGCATCGCGGCCGTCGTGGTTCTCCACCGAACTCTCCTTGCCCGCAGCCATGTTCGGCCGCGTGCCCAAGGATGGACAGAACAGGAAGATCCCTGACTCTTGTCCCCCCGCTCTTCACCCCATCAGGTGAAGGTGATCCTCACCTGCGCGTACTCCCCGGCAGCTGCGCGAGACCGTGCCGATACGCGTAACGCACCGCCTGGGCCCGGTCCTTGAGGCCCGCCTTGGCGAACAGGTTGTTGATGTGCGTCTTCACGGTGGCGGTGGAGACGTGCAGCGCTCTAGCGATCTCCTGATTGGTCATCCCTTCCGCGATCAGAGCGATCACCTCCGTCTCCCGCACGGTCAGCCCGTCCGGCGGCTCCGCCCGTCTCGTGGCGGGATCAGGCTCCGAGAGCCGCTCGAGCAGCCGCCGCTGGATCTTCGGCGACAGCCCCGCTTCCCCGGACAGCACGTCCTCGATGGCCCGCACGATCTCGTCACCACCGGCGTCCTTGGTGAGATATCCCCGCGCCCCGGCCCGCAGCGCCGGGAACAGCGACTCGTCGTCGGCGAACGTCGTCAGCACCACGACCTGCGTGCCCGGATACTCGGCACGGATCCGGCGGGTGGCCTCCGCCCCGTCACAGCGCGGCATCCGCAGGTCCATCAGGACCACGTCCGGCGCCAGCTCCGCGACGAGCCGCACCGCCTCTTCGCCATCGCCGCCAGCACCCACCACCTCAACCCCCGGCAGCAGCCCCAACAGCATCACAATGCCCTCACGCACCACAGTCTGGTCATCGACCACGACCACACGCGCGGGCGCCTTGCCGCCACCCACCGCACCCTGCACGGCGCGACCGCCCTGCCCCACCCCAGCGCCCGCACCGCCTTCGTCCCCTGTCATCCCGGCACCCTCAGCCTCACCGCGAAGCCCTCCTGGTCCGGCCCCGCTTCCAGTGAACCGCCGAGCAACTCGGCACGCTCACGCATACCCAGCAGACCGTACCCGGCTCCCGAAGCGGCCAGTTCACCCGAATCCCCGCCCGAATCCCTTACGTCCAGCGTGACTTCCCCCTCTCCGTACGCCAGGCACACCGTCACCTTGGCCCCCTGCGCGTGCTTCCGTACGTTCGTCAGGGCCTCCTGCGCCACCCTGCGCACCGCCTGCGAGGCCTCCGCCGCGAGGAGCCGCCGCTCACCGGAGACGGCGACAGCGGCCCCGTCGGACGCGGCGAGCTCTCGCAGATAGTCCTCGACCGGCGTCATCTCCCCGCGCAGCGCGGACAGCGCCTGCCGGGTCTCGGCGAGGCCTTCGGCGGCCATGGACCGTGCGGCCACCACCCGTTCGAGGATCTGCCGCCGCTCCGCGTCCCGCTCGATCAGCAGCCGGGCCGCTTCCAGGTGGACCAGCTGGGCGGACAGGCTGTGCGCCAGCACGTCATGGATCTCCCGTGCGATCCGGGCACGCTCGGCCAAGGCGGCCGACTCCGTCTCCGCGGCACGCGCCGCCCTTTCCTGTGCGAGCAGCCGCTGGGCGTTGCCCCTGGCCTCGGCGTCAAGCCGCAGCACGTATCCAGCGAGACCGAGCCCCACGGTGATGGCGGCCGTCGTCGGCCAGGGGTCCTCGTTCACCACGGCGAACACTCCCAGCGCCGCCGCGGCGGCGATCACCGCCGCGCCGAGTGGCAGCCGCTCCAGGGCCAGGGCCGCGCTGCCGCACCACAGCACGGCCGCGGGAACGTCGAACCCGGTTGCCTGGGCCGTGGCGCCCATGCCCATGAGCAACCCCAGCGCCAGCAGGGACGGCCAGGCGCGCTGCTCCAGCGTGGCGCGGAAGTACCCCGCGATCACCACCACACACAGGACGAGCGCCGCCACCGCCAGGGCGACGCCCCAGCCGGGAAGCTCATGCCGTCTGAAGGTGCTCCAGAGCATCATGCCGAGGAACACCACGCGCACGCCCCAGTTGAGCAACCGTCGGGGCCGCGTCATCCCCGCGTCGGTGAGCGCCTCCCTCACGGGCCAGCGCATCCAGATCTCACGCGTCACGCCAGCTCCTTTCCCGTCCGCACCGGCGCCTCCTCACCGTACGGCGCCGGTGAGCGCGGTAGCCGGGCGGAAGGCGTGGACCCGCAGTTCCAGGAGTCCCGCGCGCACCAGGAGTGACGCCGCCAGCGCGAGGAGCAGCGCGCCTGCGCCCTGGTGGACGCCAAGGAGCAGGCCTATTCCCATCAGGCCGAGCCGCGAGGCTATGCCGATGCCCCACACCACAGCGGTGGCTCTGGTGCCCCGGCTCCACACGGATCCGTCGGGCTCGGCCCAGACGTGGCTGGTGCGGGCCCAGGCGGCACCCATCAGCAGGCCGACGAGCACCTCGCCGCTGAGCAGCGCGAGGGAGAGAGCGGAGTGGTGCGGGTCGATGAGGCCCGACTCCCGCAGACCGCAGTAGGCGAGCACGGCGGGCACCAGCCACCAGCGTCTGGCCCCTGTCATGTGCTGCGGCTTCATCTGGCGTATGACGACCAGCGCGACGGCGGCGAGGATCAGCAGCGCGTTGGCGAAACCGGGCATCACGGCCTCCGATGGCGTGCGCGGACGAGAAAGTACGACGCCATCGAAGTTACGGAGTCGGCCCTGCTCAGAGCATCGGACCGAGGGTGGACCGCGGGTGGATCAGGTGCCTCCACCCAGGGGTGGAGGCACCTGTCGCGGCAGCGGAGCCGACGGCTCGCCCGCGGTTACGCGTCGATGCGCGAACGGTCGAGCGTGGCCGCCGAGCTCGTGATGAACTCCTTGCGGGGCGCGACCTCGTTGCCCATGAGCAGGTCGAAGACCTGCTCGGACGCTTCGAGGTCGGCGATGTTGATGCGGCGCAGGGTGCGGTGGCGGGGGTCCATGGTGGTCTCGGCCAGCTGGTCGGCGTCCATCTCGCCAAGGCCCTTGTAGCGCTGGATGGAGTCCTTGTACCGCACGCCCTTGCGTTCGAGCTCGAGCAGCGTGTCGCGGAGTTCGCGGTCGGAGTACGTGTAGACGTACTTGTCCTGGCCCTTCTTGGGCTGGACCAGCTCGATGCGGTGCAGCGGCGGGACGGCGGCGAACACGCGGCCCGCCTCGACCATGGGCCGCATGTAGCGCTGGAAGAGCGTCAGCAGCAGGCAGCGGATGTGCGCGCCGTCGACGTCGGCGTCGACCAGAAGAATGATCTTGCCGTAGCGGGCGGCGTCGATGTCGAAGGTCCGGCCGGACCCGGCTCCTATGACCTGGATGATCGCGCCGCACTCGACGTTCTTGAGCATGTCCGACACGGACGACTTCTGGACGTTGAGGATCTTGCCGCGGATCGGCAGGAGTGCCTGGAACTCCGAGTTCCGTGCCAGCTTCGCGGTGCCGAGCGCGGAGTCTCCCTCAACGATGAAGAGCTCGCTGCGATCGACGTCGTCGCTGCGGCAGTCGGCGAGCTTCGCCGGGAGCGAGGAGGACTCCAGCGCCGTCTTCCGGCGCTGGGCGTCCTTGTGCTGGCGGGCGGCGATGCGGGTGCGCGCCGCGGCGACGATCTTCTCCATGACCGCGCGCGCCTGGGCCTTGGCGTCGCGCTTGGTGGAGGTCAGGAACGCCTTGAGCTCCTTGGCAATGACGTTGGCGACGATGCGGTTGGCCGCAGACGTACCGAGGACTTCCTTCGTCTGGCCTTCGAACTGCGGCTCGGCCAGGCGGACGGTGACGACGGCGGTCAGGCCCTCCAGCGCGTCGTCCTTGACGACGTCGTCCTCGGCGACGCGCAGCAGCTTCTGGCCGCGCAGCACCTCGTTCACCGTCTTGGTGAGCGAGCGCTCGAAGCCGGTGACGTGGGTGCCGCCCTTGGGCGTGGCGATGATATTGACGAAGGACCTGATCGTCGTGTCGTACCCGGTGCCCCAGCGCAGCGCGACGTCGACACCCAGCTCGCGGGTGACCTCGGTGGGCGTCATCTGGCCATGGTCATCAAGAACCGGCACGGTCTCCTTGAAGGTGCCCTGCCCGGAGAGGCGCAGAATGTCGCAGACGGCCTTGTCCTGTGCCAGGTACTCACAGAATTCGCTGATGCCACCGTCGAAGCGGAAGGATTCCTCACCCTTCGTGCCACCCTCGCCGAGGCCGAACTCGTCCCGCACGACGATCGTCAGGCCCGGCACCAGGAAGGCGGTCTGGCGGGCGCGCTGGTGCAGGTTCTCCAGGCTGAGCTTGGCGTCCTTGAGGAAGATCTGGCGGTCGGCCCAGTAGCGCACGCGGGTGCCGGTGCGGGTCTTGGGGATCTTCTTGACCTTGCTCAGGCGCGCCGCGGTGTCGAACGGGGCATCGGGCCCGGACTTCGCGAACGCACCGGGAACGCCGCGCCGGAAGCTGATGGCGTGCGTGTGGCCCGCGCGGTCCACCTCGACGTCCAGGCGGGCCGACAGGGCGTTCACCACCGAGGCGCCCACGCCGTGCAGGCCGCCGGAAGCCGCGTACGAACCGCCGCCGAACTTGCCGCCCGCGTGCAGCTTGGTCATGACGACCTCGACACCGGAGAGCCCGGTCTTGGGCTCAACGTCGACGGGGATGCCTCGGCCGTTGTCCCGGACCTCCACGGAGGCGTCGTCGTGGAGGATGACCTCGATGCGGTCGCAGTATCCGGCCAGGGCTTCGTCGACCGAGTTGTCGATGATCTCCCAGAGGCAGTGCATCAGGCCGCGACTGTCCGTCGACCCGATGTACATCCCCGGACGCTTGCGGACGGCCTCGAGCCCCTCCAGGACGAGCAGGTGCCGCGCGGTGTAGTTGGAACCGTCCCGGTCTGCTCCGGTCAGCAACGCTGTGGACGGCACGGACGTCTCGGCGGTCACGCGGTTCGCTCCTCGCTGAATTTCAAGGGATGCCCTTGGGGGTAAGGGCTCGGCTTCTGTTGCCGGTCAGAGGGTACCGAGGCCTGGTAGAGCCGCTGCCACGCCACCCTCGACTCGCCCTGGACCAGGTCCAGGCTAATCCAGAAGCGTACGCGTGTTCGATCCCTCGTTGGAGTGAAGTGCACGTCACGTTCCCTTCCAGGCATGAACCATTTAGGCTCCGGGCACGTCCTCATGAACAACCGGCAAGCCAGCCGGGACGGACCTGACCTGACAGACAGCGCGAAACCGTACGACACGTAAGACACGCACTACGGCACATTCGCCGCCAACCGGCAGCAGACAGCCGCCTCGAAAGAAAAATTCGAGGAAAAGCCACGAGCGGGAACGTTTTCGGCCTGGTTGGATGTTGACCCTGGTACGACAGCTCGTCGAGCTAGAGAAGAGGCGACGTGACTACTGTTCTGACCCCCGCGAGCCCCCTGACGGCCGCTGACCGCTGCGACCGCTGCGGCGCCCAGGCTTACCTGCGCGTCGTGCTGCTCAGTGGCGGTGAACTGCTCTTCTGCGCCCACCACGGTCGCAAGTTCGAGCCGGAACTCAAGAAGATCGCCGCCGAGATACAGGACGAGACGGAGCGCCTGACGGCCGTGCCGTCCAACACCTCCGAAGAGGAACGCTGACGCGTCACACCCACGACGAGCGAGCGCCGGACCACCAGACCGGCGACCGGGCGGCTGCCCCTGTAACCCAGGAGCAGCCGCCCGCTGGCGTTCCTCGGCCCTCAAGGGCCGCACGGCCGCCCCGCGGCCTTCATTGAGCAATGGCGGCGCCGGAGGCCCAAAGCGCCCCTGCGACCCCCTCCTTGCCCCTTCAGGCGCCGACCGAGGGCCCTCTAAGGCTTTGCCTCAGGACGGCGCCTCCAGGCCCCAGAAGGCGCCCTCCGGGCTCCCGGCTACCCGGCCTCAGCCGAACCGAACCGCTTCATCAGCCGGACGACGTCCGAGACCCGCGTATAGACCCCGGGGCTCCCCCGCCCGGCCACAGCCGCTCCCCCACGACACGAGCCCGATGAGCCGACCCCGCGCCACCAACGGCCCTCCGCTGTCGCCCTGGCAGGCGTCCCGCCCGCCCGCCGACTCACCCGCGCACACCATCGACGACGCCGTGTACGTGCCGTCCACGCTGCCCTGGTAGGCCTGCTCGCACACCGCGTCCGAGAAGACCGTCACGCTCGCGGAACGCAGCGTGCGCGCGTAGTTACCGAGCCCCGTCGCATCGCCCCAGCCATAGACCTCGGCCTTGGTGCCGGGCTTGTACGCGGCGTCCCCGGCGCCCGCCATCCGGATCGTGCGCGCCTCGGGAAGCGGCCGGGACAGGCTCAGCACCGCGACGTCACCAGCGTTCGTATAGGCGTCGTACTCTGGATTGATCCAGACGCTGCGCACCGGAATCTCGCTCCCGGCATCGGTGTGCAGATCCTCACGGCCTGAGATGACCATCAGGTCCTGCATGTCCTTGAGCGGCACCCCCGAGCACGTCCTCGCCCATGCAGTGGGCGGCGGTGAGGACCGTCGAAGGGGAGATCTGCACACCGCCGCAGAACTGCCCGGACCGCGTACCCCCGAACTGGTCACGGCTGGCCAGCGCCACCACCCACGGGCTGTCGGCCACGCGTGCGGGCCTGCCACCGACGATCACGCTGTCGGCCGCCGCGGGGAGCGGGGAAGCCAGCGGCAGCACGGCCGCCGCGGCCCCCAGGACCAGTGTTCCCGCCAGCGCTCGGGCGAAGGGACAACGCATGCGATCTCCTCACTCTGGGTTGCCATCGCGTACCCAGAGTCAACGACCGTCACACGTGCCGCATGCGTGCCACGCAGACGGACGAAGGGCCCGGAGCCTCCCTTGGGGAGGCTCCGGGCCCTTCCGAGGCGCTGAGACCTAGTCCAGGTAGTCGCGCAGGACCTGCGAGCGCGACGGGTGACGCAGCTTCGACATCGTCTTCGACTCGATCTGACGGATGCGCTCACGCGTCACTCCGTAGACCTTGCCGATCTCGTCGAGGGTCTTCGGCTGACCGTCGGTGAGACCGAAGCGCATGGAGACGACGCCCGCCTCGCGCTCGGAGAGCGTGTCGAGGACGGAGTGCAGCTGCTCCTGGAGGAGCGTGAAGCTGACGGCGTCGGCCGGGACAACGGCCTCGGAGTCCTCGATGAGGTCACCGAACTCGCTGTCGCCGTCCTCGCCCAGCGGGGTGTGCAGGGAGATGGGCTCCCGGCCGTACTTCTGGACCTCGATGACCTTCTCCGGGGTCATGTCGAGTTCCTTGGCCAGCTCCTCCGGGGTGGGCTCACGGCCCAGGTCCTGGAGCATCTGGCGCTGCACGCGCGCGAGCTTGTTGATGACCTCGACCATGTGCACCGGGATACGGATGGTGCGGGCCTGGTCGGCCATGGCGCGGGTGATCGCCTGACGGATCCACCAGGTGGCGTACGTGGAGAACTTGTAGCCCTTGGTGTAGTCGAACTTCTCGACCGCGCGGATCAGACCGAGGTTGCCTTCCTGGATGAGGTCCAGGAAGAGCATGCCGCGGCCCGTGTAGCGCTTGGCCAGGGAGACCACGAGGCGGAGGTTGGCCTCCAGAAGGTGGTTCTTGGCGCGACGGCCGTCCTCGGCGATGATCTCCAGCTCGCGCTTGAGCTTGGGGGCGAGCTTGTCGGCGTTGGCCAGCTTGTCCTCGGCGAACAGGCCCGCCTCGATGCGCTTGGCGAGCTCGACCTCCTGCTCGGCGTTGAGCAGGGGGACCTTGCCGATCTGCTTCAGGTAGTCCTTGACCGGGTCGGCGGTGGCGCCGGCCGCGGCGACCTGCTGCGCGGGCGCGTCGTCCTCGTCCTCGTCGGAGAGCACGAAGCCCTGAGCGCCCTCTTCCGCGGGCTCGCCCTCGCCGGGCTTGCCCACGTTCGGGGTCTCCTCGGTGCCCTCCTCGTCCAGGAGCTCACCGGCTTCCTTCTTGGAGGCGGTCTTCTTCGCCGTCGTCTTCTTGGCGGCGGTCTTCTTCGTAGCGGCCTTCTTGGCCGTCGTCTTCTTGGCGGCGGCCTTCTTGATGGCCGTGCCGTCCTCAGCCACGCCTTCGCCGACCGGCCTCGCGGCGGCTGTGGCGGTGGCGGGCTTCGCGGTGGTGGTCTTGGCCGCGACCGTCTTCGTCGCGGTGCGCTTGGCCGGACTCTTCGCTGCGACGCTCTTGCGGGGGCGCTTCGGCTCCGCGGCACTGACCATCAGCGTCACACCCTCTTCCTCGAGGATCTGGTTGAGGCTGCGCAGAACGTTCTTCCACTGAGTGGCCGGGATCTGGTCAGCTTCGAAGGCACGACGCACGTCGTCGCCGGCGATCTGCCCATCAGCCTTTCCCCGCTCGATGAGCGCCATCACAGAGACGGATTCGGCAATCTCCGGCGGGAGCGTACGGGATGTGCTGGCCGACACGAACAACCTCTCGGAACGTTGGAAAACGACTTCCGGCCCCGTCCACCATGGATCGGAGCCGACGACCGGCGGCTGGGGATTGGGCCGACGGCGCGGGCGGGGCCATGGAGCTGCACAGCGTCGTGAACGACTGCTGTATTCCCTCCTCGGCTGTCACCTCTTAGGTCATCGCGCTGTCCGTGGGAGCGTTACGCCCAATCTACGTGGCCCGAGTCACACCCCGTATGCGCCTAAAAACACCTAGACGCGGTCAAAATCGACCAGGATTCAACCAAGGAGTGATGGGAGCTTCAACCATCAACCAGTTGGAAGCGCACAGAACCAGGCGGGAGGGTGCATCCCTCCCGGCCGAAAGCGCGCTCCTCGCTTCCGGGGCACGCGTCCCGCCGTGCCGTCCCCCTCCACCCCACCACCTCCCTGGCGTGATCGCCAGGGTTTCGCGGCCGCCATGTCCGCGTCGCCGGGCTCCCGGCCCCTGGAAGGGCCCGGAAAACCCGGCGACGGAGGAGAGGTCAGCGGAAGTCGGAGCAGCGAAACGATGCTGCGCGGCGCGCGCACGGCTGCGGTGCCGACGCGGCTGCGCGGTCAGTGCTCGCGAGGAGCGGGCACGACCCGCTCCACCTCCGGGTGGACGGTGAGGAGCTGGCGCATGGCGGCTTCGGCGGCGGCTCCGTCACCCGCGGCGAGGGCGTCGGCGATCCGGGCGTGGTGAGCGAGCGAGGCCTCGGTGGGACGGTCACAGCCGGTGACGGGCCCGCCGGAGACGTGGAGCGCGGCCGAGACGATGCCGGAGAGGTGTTCCAGCATGCGGTTGCCCGCGACCTGGATGAGCAGCGCGTGGAACTCGGCATCGGCGCGGGCGAAGGTAATCGAGTCGCCCTGCCCGAGGGCGTGCCCCATGATCTCGACCATGTCGGAGAGCCGCTGCTGCACCTCCTCGCGGCCGTGTCCGGCGGCCAGCCGGGCCGCCAGCGGCTCGATGGTCCACCGCAGCTCGCTGAGTTCGCGGCGCTGGTCGTCGCGCTGCGGGCCGAACGCCCGCCACTCGATGATGTCCGGGTCGAGCAGGTTCCAGTCGCTGACCGGGCGCACGCGGGTGCCGACGTTGGGGCGAGCGCTGACGAGGCCCTTGGCCTCGAGCACGCGCAGCGATTCGCGGACGACGGTGCGGGAGACCTCGAACCGCTGGCCGATCTCCTCGGGGACGAGCGGCCGGTCGGCGCCCAGGTCCCCGGAAACGATCATCTGGCCCAGCTGCTGGACGAGTTGGCCGTGCAGCCCGCGGCCGCGGTTGCCCGCCGCCCGTCGGCCCACGCGGCCCAGGTCCTGGTCGGCGCCGTCCCAGGCGGGTGCCACCACGCGGTCGGCGCCGTGGGTCTCTGCGTAGGGGTAGCGGTCGAGGTCGCCCGTCGGACCGGCGAGGCCGGCGTCTGCGGTACGGGCGGTGGTCATCATGGTGTGCGCAAGGGTACTCACGGATTCAGTTGTCGGCCTGGCCCTCAAGTCCCTTGAGGTCTTTGGTGAAAAGCACACGAAAGGGTGATCGCTTACCACTCGCTGCAATTGACGCCTTATCGGAAAGAAGTGGCTGCCCCGCGAAGACTTGCGCACAGGTCGGGACCCAAAGGCGCCAGAAGGCCGTCAGCGGACCCTGCCACGCATCCCCGTCAGCACATACGCGCAGAGCAGCACAGTGAGCGACAACATCAGCGCGCTCCCTACGGGTTGGGCGATCACCCTGAGCGCTCCGGCCAGATACCGCTCGGCCCCGAACGGCCAATCGACCAGCGCGAGCTCACGCAGCCGCCCCGGAAACCCGGCCGCCGATCGCACAGACGGGCCTTCCAGCGCCTTTTGTACGAGCGGTACGACGACGATCGGCACCGCCAGCACGGCCGCGAGCCCAGCGGTGGTGGACCGGAAGACTCCGGCCGCCAGGACACCGGCCCACGCGCAGCCGATCATGAGGGAGATCCAACTCGCGCTCGCCGAAAGCCAGTCGGGGGGAACTTCCGCGAGCTCGTATCCGTATACCAGGTGGAGCAGCGCGGCGTCGCACCCCACGGTGAGCCCGGCCAGCAGCAGTGCGGTGGCGGCGGCGACAGCGAGCTTCGCGGTGAGCAGGCCGAGGCGACGGGGCACGGTCCCGCGATCCGCCGCCAGAGCGGGGTGGCGGAACTCCTCGCCGAAGGCCAGCGCGCCGAGCAGCCCGGCGCCGAGGGCAGCGGGCGGCAAAGGCAGCTCCTCGGGCCAGGCCGCCAGCAAGTAGACCTGCGGCGTGTGGCCGGTTCGAGCGAGGAAGAGGCACAGAAGTGCGGATACGGCGAGGACGGCGACCGTCGTGAGGTATCCCGCACCGACACCGACCGCGCGGCGCACCTCATAGCGCAGGGGGCGCAGCGGATTCGGGGCCGCGCGGAGGGTGATGGGAGGGGGTAGGGGCGACAGGGGAGCCGCCGCGTGAGCGGGGGTGGACGCGGCTGCACCGTCCGGCACGTCTGACGCGGCGACACTGTCCGGCACGTCCAGGGCGGAGGCTGACACGGGCGGGCGCTTGGACGCCTCCTCGCGGCCAGCAGCTGCCACCGGTGCGTCACACGTCACCTCTGACGCGCTTCCGGCCACCGCGTCAGCCTCACCAGCCGTCCCGCCAAACCCCGTAGTGGACATGCCCGGCTCGGGAGGCTCACTCGAGACCGGGTCTCCCCCTCGCACCGACACGCCTTGTGAGGCCGACACAGGCCCGGGCCCGCGGCCCTTCTCCCGACTCGGCTCGGGCTCCCGAGTCTCACCGGTCATGGAGGGTCCCGCGTCCCCGACCTCATCAGCGAGTTGATGTACGAGGATGCCGTGCCGGAACGCGGTCTCCCCCACCTCTCCGCACGTGCTCCCGTACACCGACAGCCGACTGCCGTCCTCCCGCACCACCTCCACGGACCGCCGGTGCGATCGGGCCTCCTTGGCCAGCAGAGCGGCGAGGCGCGCCGCGTGCGGGCTGCGGACGGCGACGCGCGGCCTGAGCCGGGTGCGGGCGAACTCCGCCGCGCCCTGATCGGGCGACCAGTCGCCCCGCGTCCAACGTGACCACCCTGTCGGCGACCCTGGCGGCCTCCTTGGCGTCGTCCGTGGTGAACAGGACGGTCCCGCCCCGTGTGGCATGGTCGCGCAGGACGCCGTGCAGCCACTCGCCCTCCCGGGCCGAAAGCCCGTCGACGGGCCCGTCAAGGACGAGCGTGTGCGGGTCCGCGAGCAACGCGCAGCCCAGCCCGAGGCGACGGTCCATGCCGCGCGAGAGCGTGCCGAGGCGCTGGTCGCGCAGGCTGACGAGCCCGACAGCCTCGAGCACGACATCGGCACGCGCGACGGGCGCGCCGACAGCGGCGCACAGCATGCGCAGGTGCCCCCGGACCGTACGGGCCGGGTGGCCGGGCACCTCGCCGAGCAGGACGCCCACCTCGCGCGAGGGATGGGCGATGCGGTGCAGCGGGCGCCCCCTGAAATAGGCGGCGCCGCGCCCCTGTTGGAGTTCGAGCGCCAGCCTGAGCGTCGTTGTCTTTGCCCGCACCGTGAGCACCGAGGAGGGCGGTGACGTGCCCCGTCCGCGCCGCGAAGGACACGTCATCGACGGCGGGCGGGAGGTCCTTGCGGGGGTTGCTGGTCAGTCCGATGGCCTGGATCATCGCTTCTCTCGCAGCAGGTGCGACCGCGCGGCGGCCGGGGCGAGTCCGCCGGATCGGGGGCGGGCGAACCCCGTGGGTACCGCAGCAAGATAACGCGACATTTCCGGCTTTTCGCCGAGGATGCGCGCCGCGCGCGTCAGCCGCGGCCCTGTTCCGGCAGGCGAGAAGCGGTGATCCAGACTCGGGATCAGGCCTCGGGTCTCAGCATCGGAGGGTTGAGGAGCGTCGCGCCCCCGGCCCGGAAGAGCTGAGCCGGGCGGCCGCCCTGGCGGGTCGTCGTGCCGCCCGTGGGCACGAGGAAGCCTGGGGTGCCCGTCACCTTGCGATGGAAGTTACGCGGGTCGAGAGCGACGCCCCAGACGGCTTCGTACACGCGGCGCAGCTCACCTACCGTGAACTCCGGCGGGCAGAACGCCGTGGCCAGCGACGAGTATTCGATCTTCGAGCGCGCGCGTTCCACGCCGTCCGAGAGGATCTGCGCGTGGTCGAACGCGAGCGGCGCGGCCTGCTCTCCCTCACGGCCGTAGCCGCCTTGGTGGAGCAGGGCCTCGACCGGGGCCCAGCGTGCGCTGTGCGCGTCGCCGCCCGCCCGGGGCGCCGGCAGATCCGGTGCGAGCGCCAGGTGGGCGACGCTGACCACGCGCATCCTCGGATCACGTTTCGGGTCGCCGTAGGTCGCCAGTTGCTCAAGGTGCGCGCCATTGGCCTGGACCGGGCTGTCCGGGTCGTGTGCGCAGAGCCCCGTCTCCTCCACCAGCTCGCGCGCTGCCGCCGCCGACAGGTCCTCGTCCGCTCGCACGAACCCACCGGGCAGCGCCCAACGCCCCTGGAACGGAGGCTCACCGCGGCGCACGGCCAGCGCGCACAGGGCGTGGCGGCGCACGGTCAGCACGACCAGATCGACGGTGACAGCGAAGGGCGGGAAGGCCGACGGGTCGTAGGGCGACATGCCGCGATCATAGTCGTCTGCCTGACGATAAACACCTCCTACGCCGTCTGGTTCCAGCCCCGATCCCCAGGAGCCTCCTGTACGGCCCATCACTGTCCGTACACCCTCGCTCAGCGACATCACACCCCCAACTGCAGCCCGTCGGCCGCTTCCTCGACCATGGCCAGGCCGAGCCGACTGACACGCACCGAAAACGGAGCGCCCGACACCCGCAGAGCCGTCAGCCCGAGCTCGCCCAAGGGGGCGCTACGAACCGGCCGCAGCGTCACCGTGCCCGTCGGCGCGTCCGGACGAATACCGGCGAGCACCGTCAAGAGCTGCACTCCGGCCGCCGCGCTGACGGCCGCGGGGCGACAGGCCGCGGGATGGGGCAGCGGCACGCTGTCCGCCACCCGCTGCTCACCGCCGTACATCTCCGGCAGCCTGAACCCGAACACCGCCGCGGCGTCGAGCACTCCTCGCAGCAGGGACCCGGCCTCCTTCTCGTATCCCGCCGCGGCCAGGCCCGCGACGGCGACGGCCGTCTCGTGCACACGCACCGCTCCGCCACGGTGCCCGAAGGGGTTGTAGGCCGCCTCCTTCGCGCCCAGGCTGCGCAGGCCCCAGCCTGAGTCCATCGCCGGTCCCCCCAGCAGCCTCGCGACCTGCTCGGTCTGCACCTTGTCGAGCAGGCCCGGGGCAAGCTCGCCTGAGCCGAGCAGACCGGTGTCCAGTAGGTGGGCCGCGCCCCCGGTCAGGTGCGCCAAGGGCCGCCCATCAGTGTGGAGCGCCGTGGCGGGCCTGCCACCCGTACGGTCCGCCACCCAGAACCGCTCCCGGAAGCGGGCTCGCAACCGCTCCGCCCACTGCCTCAGGTCCGTGCCGCCCGGGCGTCCGTGCGCGTCGAGCAGGTCGGCGCCCAGCAGGGCTGCCCGGTGCGCGTGGGCCTGCGTCTCGCAGCGGACAGGGCCGGAGGAAGGGGCATCGGGGTGGGTGTCCCGCACGAACCCCCCGCTCGTCGCGGCGCCGAGGAGCCAGCCCAGACATCGCTCCGCCGGGGGCAGCAGCTCCGCCACGTCGGCCTTCGGCATGCCCCAGCGCCAGGCCTCGGCCAGGAGGGCCGGGAACAGGAGGGTGGCCTCGACTCCCGTGCAGCCGGGTGGAAGGTGGGGGCCGGTGTCTCTCATCGGCCCCGAGATCATGCCTGCCCGCGGCCCGGGAGTGGTGAGCTGATCGCGAGCCAAGGCACGCAGCGCACCCTCCGCGAGCCGGGTGCCGAGCGGCAGTGTCATCCGGGCCGCCGTGAGGGCCTCCGCGGGCGCGCGGCCGCAGCGCCAGGGCGCGCCAGCCGCCACGTACACATCCGCGGGATGAGCCGGGTCGCGCAAGAGCAAGGCCCGCAGGTCCGCCATCGAGGTGTCCAGCAGGCGCTGGACCGAGGGGTCGTCTCCCGTCGCCTGGGCGGAGGACAGCGGGCTGGTCACGCCGTGGCCGACCGCTCTCAGAGGGCCTGCGCCGTGCGGGCGCACCCGCAGTTCCACGCTCTGGCTGCCTCCCGGCGGCAGGTGCACTTCCCAGCGCAGCAGCCCCGCCGATGCCAGCGCGTCTTTCGGTGCCGGGACGGCCGTGACCACGCAGTGGCCCTGGCCTGAGGACCAGCGCATGCCGGAGTCGTGGACGCTGGCGGGCAGTTCGGGACCGGCACGGCCGGACGCGACCGCGCCGAGCTCCGCGAGGTCCGTCCCCAGCGACACCTCGACCGGCAGCCTCAGGGGTCGGCTGGCGGAGCTGTGCAGGGTGATCCTCTCCGTGCCGTCGGCGTGCCGGGTCCGCTCGACGACGATGTCCGGGTCCGGCCCTCCGTCCGCTGAGGGGAGGAGCGTCGCCACGAAGCGGGCGCTGTCCGCCGACAGCATCCGCGCCTGTACCGCGACCGGCTCGCGACTCGGCCACACGGACCTGGCAGCGGGACAGCATCCGTCGGCCCGCGCGATAGAACCCTTCCAGCCCGTGGCCGTTCAGCTGCCCCTGGTCCGTGGAGACGGCGAGCGCGGGCAGAGCGACGCAGACCAGTGCGTCGTGCACGGGTGGCAGTGCGGTGGGACGTGGCGTCCCGGATGCTGGGCCGGTGGCCGGGCGTCGGGGAACCGGTGCGGGTGCCCGGAAGCCGTGCGGCTCCGTGCCGTCGGCCCTCTCGGGCCTGGGGGAGACAGGATGCGAGGCGGGAACGGACATGGGACAGCCACTTCTGCGTTCTCTGCGCTACGGAGACTCGGTCGCGGAACAGCGGCACGGCCCGGACGCGGGTACCGCCACTCAGGTGAACGGTGTGGGGGCGCTCCAAGTCACGCATGTGTTCCAAGAAGCCGCCCATCCGGCCGCGTGATCGCGCGGCGACCAGCGCCCCACGCGCCAGCACGGACCACTTCGGGCGCTGTCCGACGGGCCGAGTCACCTGCTGTTCCTCGTGCCGCGCCAGGTCGTGCGCTGTCGGTTCCGCGGCCCCGTGCCCGCGCTCTCGCCGCCGCGCGAGCCGGGGCCGGAGGCGCGGGAAGGGCGGCGGCGACCGCGAGGCGCGGCCCTGACGCCCGCGCTGGCGCCCGCGTGATCCAAAGAGTCGGCGTGGTTCAGGGTGTCCGGGCACTCCAGGGTGTCCGGAGAGCCCAGGGTTTCCGGGTGGTCCAAGGTTTCCGGGTGGTCCAGGGGGTCCTGGTGGTCCAGGGGGTCCTGGTGGTCCAGGGGGTCGAGGTGGTCCAGGGGGTCGAGGTGGCCCGAGGACGAGGAGTTCAGGGCGCCCGTGGGCTCGGGCGAGATTCCGGGAGGCGTGGTTTCCGGTGATCCAGGAAGTTCCCAGGGCTCAGTGTCGCCCGCTGGCTGAGAGTGATCAGGGCTCGTCTGCGCCAGCATCGCGGCCCGCTCTGAGCACTCGCCCCGCTCGGAGGGCCAGACCCGCTCGGAGGGCTCGACCCGCTCGGAGGTTTCCGAGCACCCGCCCCGCTCGAAGCGCTCGCCTCGCAAAATGCGCCGGATCGGTTCCGGATCTCCATCCATGCTGCACACCGGGTGGAGGAGCAGGGCGAAGGCATAGTGCGGGTCGGCGATCAGTGCCATGGTCAGGGCTTCCTGTCCCTCGGCGAGATCGCCGAGGGACCAGGCGACCCACCCCGCGAGCGTCAGTGGCGCGGCAGCGTGCTGCCCGAACTCTCCGACGCAGCGCCGTGCCAGCGCGCGCCACAGCCTGAGTGCCGGAGCCGCCTCCTCGCCTTCCATCCACTCCGCCGCCCGGTCGCGTGTGGTGCGGTCCTGGAGCCCGAGGATCAACGCGGCGGCTTCGTCGACGCGGATCAGTTCGTCGTCCTGGGCGTCCGCTTCACGCGTGTCCGCGAGGGGGACCGCGGCCGCGAGGCGCTCCATCACGCGTCGGGCCAAGCTGAGCGTCTCGGCGGGCGACTTCGGCCTGGCCGCCCTCCGCGAGGAACCTGGGCACGAGTACGCAGGCCGTGTTGTGCAGAGCTCGCGCCTGATCGGCCGCGGCCGCGGTCCGCCAGGGCGTGAGGCGAGTCCTGATCCGCCCCTGTCCCGGCCCGACCTGGAAGCCCGCGTAGGCGGTGGCCGCGGCCAGCACGGAGGTGCCCGCGGGGAGCAGGGGGACGCCTTCCGGCGGGCAGCAGCGCTGGTCCGGGCAGCAGTACGTCCAGAAACGGCCGTCGGAGATGCACACCACTTCCAGCACCGGGACGTCCAGCCTGCCGCACTCCGTGCGCAGTGCCTGGGCCAGCGGCCTGAGGCGCTCCATGACCTGGCGCCCGGAAGTGTCCCCCGCGAACACTTCCGGCTCCTGGCAGAGGAAGGCGACTGCACCGTCGGGCCGGGCGTCACGCCGCTCGCTGCCGCTCACGAGGCATTGGGCCAGTTGCTCGGCGACGGACGGCCAATCCTCCGCGCGCTGCGGCACTCCAAGTCGGACCCGCCCGCCGAAGCGGCCGCGCGGGCCGTGCAGGGCGATGAGGACGACGCTGTTCTCGGGCTTGAAGCCGAGCAAGTACGGCAAAGCGTCGGCCAGTTCGGCTGGGGTGCGGAGGGTGACTACGGTCTCGTCGATCGAGTCGGCTGGTTCGCTGCGATTCGTCATGCACCGACTCTGCACCGGAATGGAATCCTCCGGTTGAGCCTGTGGATAACCCTGACCAGGGACACGCCAAGACTTATCCACAATCCGGCGGTCGAGTTCGCCGGATGTCGGACCCATCAGGTTGCATGGAGCCATGAGCAACGAAGAGCTGCGCACGGCGGCCGACGCCATCCTCGCCCGCCTCGTCGGCGGCGCCTCCCCCACCTCCGACGGGGCCCCGCCGCCGGACGGCCCTCGCCTACGCGAAGACCAGTGGCGGGCGATCGAGGCCCTGGTCGCCGACAAGCGCCGCGCACTCGTCGTACAGCGCACGGGATGGGGCAAGTCGGCGGTGTATTTCGTCGCGACGGCCCTGCTGCGGGAGCGAGGCGGCGGCCCCACCGTGATCGTCTCGCCGCTGCTCGCGCTCATGCGGAACCAGGTGGAGTCGGCGGCACGGGCCGGCATCCGCGCCCGCACGATCAACTCGTCCAACACCGAGGAGTGGGACACCATCCAGGCCGAGGTGGCCGCGGGTGACGTGGACGTGCTGCTGGTCAGCCCGGAGCGGCTCAACAACCCGGACTTCCGCGATCAGGTCCTGCCCAAGCTCGCCGCCGCGACCGGCCTGCTGGTCGTCGACGAGGCACACTGCATCTCCGACTGGGGCCACGACTTCCGCCCCGACTACCGCCGGCTGCGGACGATGCTGGCCGACCTCCCGCCCGGCGTCCCGGTGCTGGCGACGACGGCGACGGCCAACGCCCGCGTGACCGCGGACGTCGCCGATCAGCTCGGCACCGGCGGCGGATCGGACGCCCTCGTGCTCAGGGGTTCCCCTCGACCGGGAGAGCCTCAGCCTCGGTGTGCTCCAGCTCCCGAACGCGGCGCACCGTCTGGCCTGGCTGGCGGACCACCTCAACGACCTGCCGGGTTCCGGAATCATCTACACCCTCACCGTCGCCGCCGCCGAGGAGGTCACCGCCTACCTCCGGCAGCGCGGCCACACCGTCACCTCGTACACCGGGAAGACGGAGAACGCGGACCGGCAGCAGGCCGAGGAGGATCTGCTCGCCAACCGCGTGAAGGCCCTGGTCGCGACGTCAGCTCTGGGGATGGGGTTCGACAAGCCCGACCTCGGGTTCGTCATCCACCTCGGTTCCCCGTCCTCGCCGATCGCCTACTACCAGCAGGTGGGCCGCGCGGGCCGTGGCGTCGACCACGCCGAGGTGCTGCTCCTGCCCGGCCAGGAGGACTCGGCGATCTGGAACTACTTCGCCTCGCTCGCCTTCCCGCCCGAGGAGCAGGTGCGCCGCACCTTGGACGTCCTGGCGCAGGCGGACCGCCCGCTGTCCCTGCCCGCGCTGGAGCCCCTCGTCGAGCTGCGCAGATCACGGCTGGAGACGATGCTCAAGGTCCTCGACGTCGACGGCGCGGTCCGGCGCGTCCAGGGCGGCTGGATCGCGACGGGCCAGCCCTGGACGTACGACACCGAGCGCTACGCCTGGGTCGCCAAGCAGCGCCAGGCCGAGCAGCAGGCCATGCGCGAGTACGCCACGACCACTTCCTGCCGCATGGAGTTCCTGCGGCGCCAGCTGGACGACGAGGCAGCCGCACCGTGCGGGCGCTGCGACAACTGTGGGGGCAGCCGCTTCGACGATGCCGTGTCGTCCACGGCACTGGATTCGGCGCGCGGCGAGCTCGCCCGCCCGGGAGTCGAGGTCGAGCCCCGCAAGATGTGGCCCACCGGTCTCACCGCCGTGGGCATGACCCTCAAGGGTCGTATCCCGGCCGGGGAACAGGCCTCGCCGGGGCGGGCCCTTGGCCGGTTGTCGGACATCGGCTGGGGCAACCGGCTCCGTCCGATGCTCGCGCCCCAGGCGTCGGACGGCCCGGTGCCCGACGACGTCACGAAGGCGGTGGTGGAGGTGCTGGCCGACTGGGCGAAGGGCCCTGGCGGCTGGGCCCCGGGCGCTCCCGACGCCGGTCCTCGACCCGTCGGCGTGGTCACCATGCCCTCGCGTTCCAAGCCCCAGCTGATCCAGTCACTCGGTGCGCGGATCGCGGAGATCGGCCGCCTGCCGCTGCTCGGCTCACTCGAGTACGCGGCTGAGGCGGCGGACACCCGAGTGCCAAGGAGCAACAGCGCCCAGCGTCTGCGCGCTCTGGACGGCTCCCTGACGGTCCCGCCCGCGCTGGCTTCGGCGCTCCAGTCAGCGGCCGGCCCCGTGCTCCTGGTCGACGACGCGACAGAGACCGGCTGGACGCTCGCGGTGGCCGCGCGCATGCTCCGGCGGGCTGGCGCCGAGGGGGTGTTGCCGCTGGTCCTGGCCGTGCAAGGGTGACGCCCGCATCATCGTGCGCTGCACTGGGCAGGGATATGCGAGACGTATCACCGGATACTGGTCAGCGGCTTCAATTGCTCGTTGCCGCAAGCCAGTACGACGGGAAGAATTGGCAGCGCTCCCCGCGTGACTCCCTCGTGGTCCGGTAGGGCTGTGCCGCGGTGCGCTCCCCCAGTCCGACCCCGCCCTGTGTAGGGGCGCGTAGCCGAAGGGAGGATCGTGACCTTCGGATTCGCTCCGTCCACATCGGCATCCACGTCGTCGGATTCCCTGAGCACCGCCGCGATGCCCGATGCCAGCCCGCAGCCGACCCGCATGCTCGAGCCTTCTCAGTGGTCAGCCGCTGAGATCCCTCTGCTCCGGAATCCGCGCGAGGTCGTGAGCGGTCTGCACACCCGGCACCGGCCCACACCGGCCACCGCGATCGTGGCCGTGCTCGATCCGGAGGAGCGGGTGCGGGCGTCGGCCTCGTTCGCGCGGCGGGAGAGCGCGGTGGATGGTTGGGTGTTCCGCAATGCCCTGCTCGCCCAGTTGCGCCGGGTCATCCCGCATGATCTGCGGCGGCGCACCCCGGTGCGGACCGCTGTGCTCCTCTACTGCCGGGACGGGGACGCGCGTTGGACGCAGGAGGACGGGGCGTGGATGTGGGGGCTGCGGGACGCTTGTACGCTGCACGGGCTGCGGTGCGGGGCGTACATCACGCTGACCCGGGAGGGCTGGCAGGTGCTCGGCGAAGGCCGTGGAGGCCGTCGGCCGAGTGCCACGTCGTCGCCCGAGGGTCAGATGGGTGCGGTCGGCGCCTCTCGGGGTGAACCCCCTCAGCCTCGTACGGGCGGTGCGGCGTCGGAGATGTTACGGCGCGTGGCGGCACGGTAGGGCCCGGAAAAGCTCGGGAGAGGATCGGCTTCCGGCCGCACCGCGCCTGGCGCATGCGGCAGCACGGCGGTCTTACGTCGACGCCGTGGCGCGTCCAGCATGCCGACGACCGCGCCGCACCAGGCAAGGCGGGGCCGGATGATCCGCACAAACCCCGAGCCCACACGCGGGCGCACCGAGCACCGAGCACCGAGCACCGAGCACCGAGCACCGAGCACCGAGCACCGACAGGATCACACGGTGTGTGCGGCGTGACGCGGCCCGTGGAGTGCCACACGGTGGGTGCGGTGCATGTGTCGCACGCGGCGCATGCGCCTCATGCGTCACACACCGCACCGTGCCACGGCGTCCGGTGCCGCGACCGGACGCATCGTGCCTCCGGACCGCGGCTCCCCGCCGCTGCCTGACTTGCCGTGGCCGGGCGGGAGCGTCAGACGCCCGCGCCCAGCATGGCGTTGATGCGTTGCGGGTCACCGCAGACGATCAGCACGCCGCCAGCCCGGGTGAGGGCCTTCGGCAGGGCGGCTACCGCCGTCTGCTCGCTGCCGCCGTTCAACGCCACGACGACCACGGGGCGGGCGGCGGCACGGTCCAGGGCGGCGGCGTCGGCGTAGAAGACGTCGTCACCGGCGTCGTGCTGGGCCCAGTAGGCGTCGTCGCCGAAGGACAGCTCGTGGGTGGCCCACGCGTGCGGCTCGCCCGTGGTGATCACCAGGATGTCGCCGGGGGCGCGGCCCGTGTCGAGCAGCAGGTCGACGGCTTCCTCGGCGGCGTCGATGGCGCCTTCGGCGGAAGCCGGGATCAGCTGGATCTGCGGAACCGCGGCGGCGGGGGCTTCGGGGGCAGCCGGAGCGGTCGGCTCCGGCTTGACGGCCTGGGCCTGCGGCCCGGGCTTGACGGCCGGTTCGCGCGCCGCGCGCTGCGCGGGCGGCATCGGCCGCGCGGGACCCGGACGGCCGGGTCGCGACGGAGCCGCGGGACGCGGACCGGGTACGGGGCGGGGGGTCGGCGCGGTGCGGCCATTGGCCGGAGTGACGCGGGGACCCTGGGCACTCTCGTGAATCTGAGGCTCCTCGGGAATGAGAGGCATGCGTAGTTGTCTATCAAACGCCGATGCGATGCGCGTCGGCGGGTGGCACATGAGTGCGACCGGAACTGCGGAAAACATCAAAAATCAAAGCCGAGCTGGCCCTCGATTTCCGGAACGTTTCCCTCCGCCCAGCTGCGGGCTTTCTTGAGGTGCCGCCACTGGGGCAGCGCATCAAGATACGCCCACGAAAGCCGGTGGTACGGAGTGGGCCCCCGTTCCGCCAGCGCGGCCTTGTGCACCGGTGACGGATAGCCGGCGTTGGCCGCAAAACCGAAGTCTGCATGTTCGATGCCCAGTTCGGCCATCATTTTGTCGCGCTGAACCTTGGCGATCACCGACGCCGCGGCGACGGCCACACAGGACTGGTCGCCCTTGATCACCGTACGGACCCGCCACGGGGACCCGAGGTAGTCGTGCTTCCCGTCGAGAATGACCGCTTCCGGCCGGACCGGCAGTGCTTCCAGGGCGCGCACCGCGGCGAGCCGCAGGGCGGCCGTCATCCCCAGGTCATCGATCTCCTCGGGGGACGCGTGTCCCAGCGCGTGGGACGTGACCCAGCCCAGCAGTTCCTCGGCGAGTTCGGTCCGCCGCTTGGGGCTGATCAGCTTGGAGTCAGTGAGCCCCGCGGGCGGCCTGCGCAGTCCCGTGACCGCCGCGCAGACGGTGACCGGGCCTGCCCACGCTCCGCGTCCGACTTCGTCGACACCGGCGACGATCTTCGCTCCGGTGGTGGCGCGCAAGGAGCGCTCGACGGTGTGGGTGGGTGCTTCGTACGGCATGGCGCCTGACAGCGTACGCCGCCGATGACCACTCGCGACACCCCGGTTCGACGAGTGCCGGGCGGGTTCGCGCCAAAGTGCCCCACGGCCCGCGCGACCGACCCGTCCGGGACGGCCGCGCGCCCCCGCTCCCCCTTCCGCGCGACTCACGCCTCGCGCCTGCGGAACGTTACGAGCCGAGACCCCGCCCAGCTCGCCACGGCGCACAGGCGGCGCGGCCCAGTGCGCGAAGCGGGCTCACGGAACTCACACCGGGCTCACGGACTCACACCGGGCTCGCGGGCTCATGCCGCGCTCGCGGGCTCATGCCGCGCTCGCGGGCTCATGGCGTACGAGCGATCACGCCGGACTCGGCGGGCCTACGGGCGCAGCAGCGGGACCATGACCTGATCGATGAGGTCGGTGAATTCCTCGTCGGACCATTCGCTCCCGCACACCTTGGTGCGATACATCATCATGGCCGGAATCACATCGCAGACGTATGCGCCCATCGCTCCGGAACGGACCTCTCCGCGCTCGATTCCGCGGCGCAGGACCTGCCGGATGAGTTCCACACTGGGCTCGATGACCCCTTCTACGATCACTCCATGAAAGCGCTCGGCGGCCGCCGTGTCACATTCGTGAAGCACTGCCCGCAAGGCGTGGCCGGGTCGCGAGGTCATCGCCGTGCGCATCTGGCGGCACAGTTGCAGGAGGTCCTCCCGGACGCCGCCACAGTCCGGCACCTCGTCGAGCTTGGGCAGCTCCGACTTGCAGGGCCTGGACGACGAGGTCCTCCTTGGACGGCCAGCGGCGGTACACCGCCGCCTTGCCGGTCTGCGCGCCCGCAGCCACACCTTCCATCGTCAGACCGCTCCAGCCGACCGTGCTGAGCTGCTCCAGCGCGGATTCGAGGATCGCGCGCTCCAGCACGGGACCTCGACGGCGCGAGGAGACCGCCTGAGCGGAAGCGGTCTTCCAGCGCGAAGTAACCATCTGCTTCTCTCCGTTGAGCATCAAGGCAGCCCTCAGTGAACGGTTGCGTTCACTGTCCGGGGTTCACTACCGTGGGACGCGACAGTGAACGGATGCGTTCACTAAGGCACTTGTGGGGGATCCATAGTGACAACCTCTCAGTTAGCGCAAGATCAAAAGCCCGGCGCCGCCCGCCGGGAAGGACGCCCCGGCGTGGCCCTCACCATCATCGCCGCCTGCCAACTCATGGTGGTACTGGACGCGACGATTGTGAACATCGCGCTTCCGCACATTCAGGACGCGCTCAACTTCTCGACAACGGACCTCACTTGGGTCGTCAGCGCCTACACCCTCACCTTCGGCGGCCTGCTGCTTCTCGGCGGGCGCGCGGGGGACATCCTGGGGCGGCGCCGGGTCTTCATGGCGGGCATCCTTCTGTTCACGCTCGCCTCGCTCCTCGGCGGATTCGCGCAGGAACCCTGGCAGCTGCTGGCCGCGCGCGCCCTGCAGGGCGTCGGTGGCGCGATCGCGTCGCCCACGTCGCTGGCACTGATCACGACGACGTTCCCCGAGGGCCCGGAGCGGAACCGTGCGTTCGGCGTGTTCGCGGCCGTCTCCGCGGGCGGCGGCGCCATCGGCCTCCTGGCGGGCGGCATGCTCACGGAGTGGCTCGACTGGCGCTGGGTGCTGTTCGTGAACGTCCCCATCGGTGTCCTGATCGCCTTCCTGACCCCCCTGTACATCAGCGAGTCCGAGCGCCACCCGGGCCGCTTCGACTTCGTGGGTGCCCTGACCTCGACGGCCGGTATGGCCGCGCTGGTCTACGGGTTCATCAGGGCATCGGAGGACGGCTGGCGGGACGGGCTCACGCTGGCTTCGTTCGGCGCGTCCGTCGTCCTGCTGATCGCGTTCGTCCTCATCGAGAGCCGGGCCAAGGAACCCATCACTCCGCTCAGGATGTTCGCCGACCGCAACCGTTCCGGCACCTACCTGATCATGCTGAGCCTGGCTGCGGCGATGTTCGGCATGTTCTTTTTCATCGTGCTCTTCGTCCAGAACGTCCTGGACTACACCCCCATCGAGGCAGGCCTGGCCTTCCTGCCCGTCACGGTCGCGATCGTGATCGGCGCGGGCCTCTCACAGCGGCTGCTGCCGGTCCTCGGGCCCAAGCCCTTCATGGTGACGGGCTCGACGATCGTCGCTCTGGGGCTCGGCTGGCAGACCTTCATCACTCCGGACAGCTCGTACGCCAGCGGGGTGCTCGGCCCGATGCTGCTGTTCGGCTTCGGCATGGGTCTGAACTTCGTGACGCTGACCCTGACCGCGGTGTCCGGCGTCGCGGTCCACGAGGCCGGTGCCGCCTCCGGCCTGCTCAACGCGACGCAGCAGGTGGGTGGCTCCCTCGGTCTTTCCATCCTGACCACGGTCTTCGGCACGGCGAGCCGGGACGAGGCCAAGGATCAGCTGCCGGACTTCATGGCGAAGGCCTCGCCGGAGCAGAAGGCCGCGTTCGCCAAGTCCCACGAGCTCCCGGCGCCCTGGGGCCACGAGGTGCTGTCCAAGGGCATCTCCACGGCCTTCCTCCCCGCTGTCGGCATGGCGGTGCTCGCCCTGCTGACCGCGTTGGTGGTCATCCGTGTACGCAAGAGCGACCTGGACGCGCTGGCGGGTACGGCGAGCGCCGCGGGCCCCTCGGCGGGCTGACGGGGACCGGGTGTGCCGGGCCGCCACCCGCGACAGCGAGACCGACCCGGCACACCTCAGGGGCTCAGCGCGGCAAACAGGCCCAGCACCACGGCCAGGCCCCGCCTCAGACCGGCCGCACGCTTCAGACCGACGGCACGCGTCAGACAGGCTCGACGGGCACCCACTCGGGCAGCGCTTCCGTGCGCTCCAGCCAGCTCGCGGGCGGCGCCCCGGTGGCGGTGGCCGCGACGACTCCCCCGACGATCGCACAGGTGGTGTCCACGTCACCGCCGACGCCCACGGTCGTCCAGAACCCCCGCTCGTAGTCACCGAGCGCGCGAGCGGCCGACCAGAGCGCGAAGGGCACCGTGTCATGCGCGGTCGTACGGCGACCGCAGCCCAGGACGGCTGCGACCGTCCCCGCGTCGTCGTAGTCCAGCATGTCCCGGGCCCGCCGCAGCCCCGCACCCACGGCGCTGCGCGGCACCAGCGCGATGACGCCGTCGAGGAGCGCCTTCGAAGTCGGCGGGCCCGCGGGGTCCGCCGCCAGTGCCGACGCGGCGGCGACCGCCATCGCGCCGACCACGGCCTCCCGGTGCTGATGCGTCGGGTAGGCAGAGATCTCCGCCTGATGGGTGGCCTGCTCGGGATCGTCGGCGTACCAGGCGCCGAGCGGCGCGATCCGCATGGAAGCGCCATTGCCCCAAGACCCCTGCCCCTTGAACAGGGCCGAGGCAAGCTCCCGCCAGTCCCCGCCGCCGCGGACCTGCTCCAGGAGGCGGTTCACGGCCGGGCCGTACCCCCGGTCGGCGTTCTGGCGCTCGGCGAAGGACCAGGCGAGCGCGTCCTGGTCGATCCTGCCGTGAGCGGCGAGGACCGCCAGCACGGAGCAGGCCATCTCGGTGTCGTCGCTCCACGGCCAGGGACCGTCCGGCAGCTCGCGCCGCTTGAGCAGGGGGTAGCGCGCGGGCGGGAAGAACTGGGAGCCCAGCGCGTCTCCCACCGCCAGTCCGCGCAGGCTGGCCAGGGCGCGGCCCAGGCGCCGGTCGGGAGAGAGGTCAGCGGTCATCGCTCTGTCACTCTATCCGGTGATGCCGTACGGCTCCGGCTCACGCCAGCTCTCGAAGGGCCGGTCGAGTGTGTACTTGCCGTTCTCACCGAGGAGCAGCGTCCGCGTCTCCCCGTTGCCCGGGTTGGAGAGCGATTCGAACTCGGCCACCGACCAGTGGAACCAGCGCATGCAGAACAGACGCATGGTCAGCCCGTGCGTGACCAGCAGGACGTTCGGCGGGTGGTCGGGGGCCTCGAAGCTGCGGTAGAGGCTCTCCAGGAAGGAGCCGACCCGGTCGTAGACGTCGGCGCCCGACTCGCCCTGCGCGAAGCGGTAGAAGAAGTGCCCGTAGGCATCGCGGTAGGCCTTCTGCAGCCGGACGTCGTCCCGGTCCTGCCAGTTTCCCCAGTCCTGCTCCCGCAGCCGGGGCTCCTCCCGGACCCGCACCAGCCGCGGGTCCAGGCCGAACGCCCGGAAGGTCTCGTGGGTGCGGCGGTACGGCGAGACGTACACGCTGATGCGCTCCTGGCCGAACTGCTCCCGCAGCCGCGCGACCCGTCTCCTCCGCCTGCCGCCAGCCGGTATCGGTGAGGGCGAGCGCGTGGTCGGGCTCGCGCTCGTACACGGTGTCGTCGGCGTTTCCTGCCGACTCGCCGTGCCGGACGAGGACGATGCGCCGAGGTCGTGCCATGACTCGACCCTAGATCGGGTGCTGGTCGAGTGGCTCAGCCGGGTAGCCGGCCGGACTCCATCCGGCGTATTCGCCCGGTGAAGCGACGCTTGAGGAGCCGGTCGTGCGAGACGACCACGAGGGCGCCGGTCCAGTGTTCGAGTGCCTCTTCGAGCTCCTCGACGAGGGTGAGTGCCAGGTGGTTCGCCGGTTCGTCGAGCAGGAGGAGGTCCGCGGGCCGGGCGAGCAGCCGGGCGAGGGCTAGTCGGCGGCGCTGGCCCGCGGAGAGCGATCCCACGGGGACGTGGAGGTCACGGGGCCGGAACAAACCGTACGAGAGGAGTAGTTCGGCCTGTTCCTCGACGGTGAGAGGCAGGCCTCGCCCGAACGTTTCGAGTACGCGCTCTTCGGGGCGGCGCACGGGGATCTCCTGGGCGAGGTAGCCGATGCGGCCGCGGCGGACGACCGTGCCCTCGTCCGGTTCGAGCACGCCCGCCAGGATGCGCAGGAGCGTGGACTTGCCCGCGCCGTTGCCCCCGTGGATGAGGAGTCGCTCCCCGGCCGAGACCGTCAGCTCCGGGATCCGCAGGCGGTCGGCGACGCGTACGCCCCGCAGTTCCACCAGCGTGCCGTCCGCCGCCCCTGCTGTCGGCCTCGCGGCGAAGCTCAGGGGCTCCGGCGGCCGGGGCACGGGGTGCTCGCGCAGGCGGCGGAGCCGTTCCTGGGCATGGCGGACGCGTCCCGCGATGGACGCCTGCACCCGGCCTCCGGCCCGGTCGTACGCCATCTTGTTGTTGTCCTTCATGGCGCGGCCACCGGCGACGGCGTGCGCTGTCGTCGCCGCGAACTCCTCGAGGCGGCGTGTCTCCTCGCACCACGCGTCATAGGACTGTTCCCAGCGCTGACGGGCCGCGGCGCGCTCCGCGAGCAGGCCTCGATAGCCGTCGCCGTAGCGCACGACCGTGCGGCGGGCTTCGTCCACCTCGAGGATCGCGGTGGCGACGCGCTCCAGGAACGTCCGGTCGTGCGAGACCGCGATGACCGTGCCCCGGTGCGCGAGCAGAGCGGTCTCCAGCCAGTCCAGCGCGGTCTCGTCGAGGTGGTTGGTGGGCTCGTCGAGGAACATCACCTCGGGGGCGGCGGCGATGAGGCAGGCAAGGCCGAGTCTGGCCTGTTCGCCGCCGGACAGGCTGCCCAGCTCGCGGTGGCGGTCGATGTGGGCGAGCCCGAGGGCGTGCATGGCCTTGTCCACGCGGGCGTCCGCCTCGTACCCACCGCGCAGCTCGAAGGCGGTCAGCAGGTCTCCGTACTCCTCCAGTGCCTCGCTCGGCGCCGAGGCGAGATCTGCTTCGAGCTCGCGCAGGCGTCGTTCCATGGAGCGCAGGTCGGTCAGGGCGGCGTCGATGGCGTCGCCGACACTGCGGTCCGCGGGCAGTTGAGGCGTCTGCGCGAGAAGACCGACGCCTCCCTCGGACACCGTCACCACTGCGCCGCTGTCGGGCTGGTCGTGGCCCGCCAGCAGGTGCAGGAGCGTGGACTTGCCCGCTCCGTTCTCCCCCACGACACCGATGCGTTCGCCGGGACGGATCGTGAAGGAGATTCCGTCGAAGAGAAGCCGGTCACCCCGGGATTTGGTCACAGCACGTACTGAGATCTGAGTAGACAAAGGCACCCCCGCGCTCGTACAGCCATCCACCCCGACAAGCAAACGCAACGCTTGTCGCATTACGATGAGTCTGACACAGTCACCTCGCTAACACAACGCGAGTAGCAATTGAGTGCGTGGCCGTCGCGGTCACGCAGAAGGGCAGAGATGAGAGACGAGGCTGTTCACGCAGGTCAGACCGGTGGGATTGACCGTTCGGGCGCTTCGCAGGGGGACGGCAGGGACGGCAGCGACCGGCGTTCCACCACAGGCCAGCCCGTCAGGCACGGGACGAAACGGGACACGACCGCGACGACAGCGGAGCCCGCAGGGCCCGAGGCCGAGTCGGCCGCCCCCGGCACCCGCCGCCCCGGCGGCCGTACCGCCCGCACCCGCGCGGCCGTGCGCGACGCCGTGCTGAGCGGCCTGAGCGACCACGGCTACCCCGGCCTCACGGTCGAGTACGTGGCCGAGCACTCGGGCGTCCACAAGACCACGCTCTACCGGCGCTGGGGCGGCCTCGAGGGCCTGGTGGCCGATGCCCTGGACCTGGCGGGCGAGGACAGCTGGACCCCGCCGGACACGGGCAGCCTTGAAGGCGACCTGCGCACGCTCGCCCGCGAGGTCGTCGACGCGTTCACCGACCAGCCGAAGGCCGCGGCGCCGACCGCCTTCATCGCCGCCGCCTTCCAGTCCTCCCGCGCGGCCGAGGCGCTGCACGCGTTCTACGCGGAGCGGTTCTCGCGCTGCGAAGCCGTCGTCGCACGCGCCGTCGCACGCGGCGAAGCGGCCGCGGACACCGACGCGGCCGCGCTCGTCCGGTCCGTGTCGGCGCCCCTCATGCTGCGCCTGTTCATCACCCGGGAGCCGATCGACATCGCGCTGGCCGATCAGTCCGCCGCCGCGACCCTGGCCGCCACGCGCGCGGGGGCGTTCGCCCGACAGTGATCACCACTGGCCCGCAGGCCCGGCGGCACACCGCGCAGCCGCCCCGCCCCCGGGCTTCACACCGTGCGCACCCGCCCTGACCGGCTCACACCGTCCACGACGGCTCAAGGTGCACGACATCGCCCGAGAGCGCGGCGACATCCGCCTCCGTCTGCGCGCGCAGCGAGAGCCGTTCCACCCGCTCCGCACGGTACTTGCCGTGCTCGGCGGCGGACTGCCACATCGACAGGATCAGGAACTCATGCCCGGGGGCCTCACCGAACAGCCCCCGGATCATGCCCGGCGATCCGGCCATCGCCGGGTTCCAGACCTTCTCCTGCATCAGCGCGAAGTGCTCCACCCGCTCCTCATGGATCCTGCAGTGCGCCACACGCACCACGTCGACATCCGTGAAGCGCGGTTCGAAGCCCGTCTTCACATCGAACCGGTAGTCGAAGAGCTTGGTCTGGATGTCCTTGTACGTGCCCACCTGCGCCGCCGCCAGCCGGTCGTGCGAGCGGGCCATGAAGGAGTCATAGAACGCCCGGCTCTCCCAGAACGCGAAGACGTGCGCGACGTCGGGACGCCCACGGCTCCACCCTCCGCCCTGCCCCCGGAATCCCGGCTCCCCCAGAAGCCCCGCCCACTTTCGCTGCGCCCGCTCGAATCCCCGACGGTCCACTACAGAGCAGCGAATCCACTTGACCAGCACCGCGCCATCGTACGGCGCGGCGCGTGCCGCGGGTCACGCTCCCTGGTAGTGCACCCGGACCAGGTCGGCGTACTCCTCGGCATCGAGCTCGATGCCGAACTCCCGCACGAGTACGTCCCTCAACTCGCTTACAGGTACGTCCCGTTCCTCTCTGGTGCCCTCGGGCCCGGAGACCACCAGTTGCGCGCCGGTCAGCCGTCGGCGCTCCTCGGCGGCAGCACGCTGCAGGACCGGACGGCTGACGAAGGGCGACACCGGGTGCGTCGAGGTGAAGTGGTTCATGACTACGTAGTCGACCGGCAGGCACGGAGTCCGCGTGTACGCGTAGAGGTCGAACCAGCCGTCAGGGTGCTCGGTGCGCAGCACCATCGCGCCGTCCGCCTCGCGCTTCAGACGGAAACGCCACTCTCCTTGACGCACGTCCGCACCGTCACGCAACGGGATCGGCTCCAACAGGCCTTCGCCTCCGAAGCCGACGTCACAGTGCCACGGTTCGCCGTCCACCTCGACCTTCAGGAGCATGTGCGTCACCGGGCGCGTGAAGGACGCGCCCGCCCTGACGCGGGCCCCAAGACCCGTGACCTGGAAGCCGACGCTTTCCAGTGCCGCGGCGAACAAAAGGTTCTGTTCGTAGCAGTACCCTCCGCGCCGACGGCGCACCATCTTGTCCTGCAGGGCGGCCACGTCCAGCAGGACGGGACGACCGAGCATGATCTCGAGGTTCTCGAAGGGGAACGCCGCCACGTGGGCGCGGTGCAGCGCCCTCAGCGTCTCCAGATCGGGCTTCGCCTCCCCCTCGTATCCGATTCTGGCCATGTAGGCCCTGACATCCAGTTCGTTTCCGCTCCACATCACGCCACAATGATCACCGCAGGCACGTCGGAGGCCAACCGCTGGGTTCAGGACCCTGATGTCAGTGGCAGGCCTTAGCGTGTTCTTGGCACTGATAACCAGCTGTGGGTGAGGGGGAGTTCGGTGAGTATCAGGAAAGGGCTCAAGAAGGTCGAGGTCGGCCTGAGATGGGACCCCAGCCCGTCGGGCACGTCGCCCCACGACCTGGACATCATCGCGGCGACGTACACCTCGGAAGACCTCTACGGCAGCCCCGCCTACCTCGTGCACTTCGACAGCCGCTCACCGGACGGCACGATCACGCTCAGCAGGGACAGCAAAACCGGCCAGGGGTTCGGCTTCGACGAGGTCATGGTCCTGGAGCTGGAGCGGCTCGCAGAGAGGTACGTGCGCGTGGTGGTCGGCGTGGCCATCCAGCAGCCTTCGGAGGGCAGGGCCTTCGGGGACATAGTGAATGCCTCGGTCCGCATTCGCGAGGGGTACACGGACCTCACCGAGCACGACTTCGCGGAGGTGGCCGGCTGCACGGCCTCCGTGGTCGCCGAGTTCGCCCGGGACCAGCCCGGCGGGCCCTGGGCGTTCCGCGAGCTGCTCCACGGCTTCGACACCGACCTGGCGTCCTTCACCGCCGCGATGGGCGGCGTGCGCTGAGAACGCACTGAGGGGCGGCGGGGGCGCGGGCGCCCCCCCCCCCCCCCCCCCCGGGCCCCCCGGGCCCCCCCCCCCCCCCCGGCCCACCCCCCCCACCACGTTTTTTACACCCGCGGCCCGCGCGGCCGCCGCCGTCCCCGAGGCGCCGCGCGACCTCATCGTCCAGGCGCGGGCGTGGGACGAGCAGGGGCACCCGGACGCGGCGGCGTGCTGGGCGCGCCTGCGCACCCTCGTCGCCGCCCGCGACTACGCCCACCCCGACGACCCGGCCGTGGGCCCCCTCGCGCGGCTGCGCGCGGACCTGCTGGCCGACGAGGCGAACCGGGCGGGCGAGAAGGACGAGTACGCCGTCGCCGCCGCCCTCAGCGAGGAGGCCGGGGCGCTGTACGAGGACGCAGGAGAGCCGGGCCAGGCCGCCCTCGCTCGTGCCTGCGCCGTGCTCGCCACCGCCGAGGACGTCGAGGGAGCCGAGGCGAAGACCGCGGCGCTGACCTCCGCCCACGCTTCCCTGGTCCAGTTGCACGAGCGGACGCCGGGCCTGTCCCCGTACCAGGAAGCCCGACTGCTGCGGCTGCGGGCGACCGCGCTCGGTCTGCGCCTGCAGACGTCGGGCAGCGCAGAGCACGCCCCGCCCGTCTTCGCCGAGGTGGACCTGCTGCACGCGTGCGCCACCCGGCACGGCCTCGTCGGGCAGATCTCCGGCGGCCTGCTGCTGCGGGCCAGCACGCACGCCCTCTCCGGGGACCTGCCCGCCGCGGTCGCCGAGACCGACGCCCTCCTCGACCAGCTGAAGGCGCACGGCCCCGCCTGGCACCTGCCCCGTACGCTCGGCCTGCGCGGACGGCTCCACCTCGCCCTGAGGGACGCGCGGGCCGCGCACGCGGACCTGACCGAAGGACTGCGCCTGGCCGCCGACTGGCCGGCCGACGTGGTCGACACCGCCCGCCTCCACGGCGATCTGGCCGAGGTCTGCGAGCACCTGGGCCGACCCGAAGAGGCGCTGCGGCACCTGCTGCGCGCGGCGGAGTCGGAGCTGCGCCAGGGCAGCAGGACGGACGCGTTCTGCGCCTACGGCAACGCCGCCCAGCTCAGCTTGGACATGGGCCGCGTCGAGGACTGCATCGCCCTGCTCGACTCCGTCCTCGCCGAACCGGACGTCGCCGCCGGGAAGGTGGACGACCGGCTCGTGGCGCAACTCCGGCTGACCCGCGCCCGCGCCCTGCACGCCGGGCAGGACCTGAAGGCCGCGACGGCGGAGTTCCTCGCCCTCGCGGCCGAGTCCGCGGGCTGGGACGACGACCCGGGCAGCCACGCGATGATCGCCGGGCAGACGGCCGTACTCCTCGCTGAGGCGGGCGAGTTCACCCAGGCCCGTCGGGCCGCGGAGCAGGCGCTCGCCGCCCACGCGCGGGCTCCGCGCTACGAGCAGCTCAGCGACTGCCTGCGCGAGATCGCCCGCCTTCAGGCACAGCAGGAGGGGCCCGAGGGCCTGGCGGACGCCCTCGCCCACCTCACGGACGCGGGCCGGATCGCCGACGAGGCCCGCGCCGCCGGGTACGAGGCCCACGGCCGCTCCCTGGACACGGCCTTGGCCTACGAACACGGCCGGGTCAACGCCTACGCCGGTGCGTACGAGGACTCCCTGGCCGCCGTGGAGCAGGCCCTCGCCCTGCTCGGCGAGCCGGGCCCTGACCAGGCCCACGCCAGCGAGTGGGCCGAGTGCGTGCGTCTGGCGACCGCCGTGGAGGGCATCTACCTTGAACGTGCCGCGCCCGCCCGCGCCCGCCTCGACGCGGCGCTCACCCGTCTGACCGCCCTCGGCCACACCGAGGAGGCCGAGCCGCTGGCCTCCCTGGCGGCCGAGCTGCGCGAAGAGGAGTGACACGGCGGGCCTGTGCCGCGGGCGGCGGACCATGCCGGGCTGTCGGGAGATCGGGGTGAGGGCGCGTGGTGACACGCCGTACGGTGATCAAGGCGGCCGGAGCGGGCACGCTGGCCAGTGGGCTGACGACGTCGGCCTTCGGCGCCTCCCGGGCGCCGGGCGACGTCCTGGCGGTGGTGGAGAAGAGCGGCCACGCGGTCAGCTTCTACGACACCGCGTCGGGGCGGCGCCTGCGGTCGGTGCCCCTGCCGGACTACCCGCATGAGATGGTCGTCGACTCGCGACGGCGCTTCGCCTACGTGGGGCACTACGGAGTGCGCATGTCGTCCTCCGCGGGCGAGGGCGGCGCCGCGGTCTTCGTCATCGACCTCGCCGGGCGGTCCCTGGCCCGGACCATCGACACCCGGCCCTTCAACCGGGTCCACGGCATGGGCATCGACCGTGCGGACCGGCTGTACGCCCTCAGCGAGGAGAAGGCGGTGCTGCTCGGCTTCGACGCCCCCTCCACCGATACGGCACCGTCCCGAGCAGTGCCCACGCACGGTGTGAAGACGCATCTGTTCACGCTCAGCCGCGACGGCGAACGCGCCTATGTCACCGGCCTGTTGTCGCACACGGTGAGCCTCGTGCGCCCCCACGACGCCGCCGCGCCACCGCGGCTGGTGACGGTCGGCCAGCTGCCCGAGAGCAGCTGTCTGAGCCGGGACGAGGAAAGACGCTGTTCGTCGGGGCCCGCAAGAGCTCCGCCCTGGTGGCCGTCGACGCGCGCACGATGAAGGTGCGCCGCGACCGGAAGGCAGGGGGTGATCCCTTGCGGCTGTACACCCTCGACGACGACCGGCTGCTGGTGACGGACATCGCCGCCAAGACCCTGACCCTCTGGAGCACCGACCTGCGGCCGCTTCGCTCCCTCCAGCTCGACGGCACACCGGCCGCCGTGTCCTTCCACCCGGCCGGGCCACTGGCGTACGTGTCCCTGCTGGACACCGACCGCGTCGCCGTCGTCGACCTGGACCGGTTCACCGTGGTCGGCGGCTTCGCCACCGGGCGGGAACCGGACTCCTCCGCGCTGCTGCCCGCCTCCTCGTAGGCCAGGGGCGCCCGCCACCGGCCGTCGCGCCGCGTGTCCGCGACGGCCGGTGGGGGATGAGGGCCGAGGGTCAGGCCCCGCTCTCCTTGAGCATGTCCTCACGCTCGACGATCTTCACGCGCTTCCCGGCCCTGCGGCTCCCCGAGGGCCTTCTCGGCGGCGTCGAGGCGGTACCAGCCCTCCCACGTCGTGAAGCGGACGTCGCGCTCGGCGAAGAAGGCGTCGACGGCCTCCGGGGCCGGGGACGCGGGCTCCGGCAGACGGCCGTGCGCATGGTCGTCCAGCAGGCTGGCGACCGTCTCGTTGGCGTCGCCCTTGGTGTGCCCGATGAGCCCCACGGGGCCACGCCGGATCCAGCCCGTGACGTACGTGGACGTCAGGTGCGCCCCGGTCTCCTCGATCACCCGGCCGCCCTCGTCCGGCACCGTGCCCGACGTGACGTCCCAGGGCAGCTTGGGCAGCTTGTCGGAGAGGTAGCCCACGGCCCGGTAGACGGCGGTGACGTCCCAGTCGTGGAAGGTGCCGGTGCCCTTGACGTTGCCGGTGCCGTCGAGTTCGGTGCGCTCGGTGCGGAGGCCGACGACCCGCCCGTCCTCGCCGAGGATCTCGGTCGGCGACTCGAAGAAGTGCAGGAACAGCTTGTGCGGGCGGTCGCCGACGTCGCGGATCGCCCAGTTCTCCAGCGTCTTGGCGACCATGTCGGCCTGCTTGTTGCCGCGGCGCGTCGCGATCGAGCCGTCGTCGTAGTCGATGTCCTCGGGGTCGACGATGACCTCGATGGTGGGGGAGTGGTCCAGCTCCCGCAGCTCCATCGGGCTGAACTTGGCCTGCGCCGGTCCGCGGCGGCCGAACACGTGGATCTCGCGGGCCTTGTTGGCATCGAGGCCGTCGTGGACGTTCGGCGGGATCTCCGTCGGGAGCAGTTCCGCCGCCGTCTTGGCGAGGACGCGCGCCACGTCGAGGGCGACGTTGCCGACGCCGAGGACGGCGACCTTCTCCGCGTCGAGCGGCCAGGTCCGCGGGACGTCGGGGTGCCCGTCGTACCAGGAGACGAAGTCGGCGGCGCCGTAGGAGCCGTCGAGGTGGATGCCCGGGATGTCGAGGGCGCGGTCGGCCGTGGCGCCGGTGGAGAAGATCACCGCGTCGTAGAAGGTCCGCAGGTCGTCCAGGCTGATGTCGTTCGGGTAGTCGACGTTGCCGAAGAGGCGGATCTGCGGCTTGTCGAGCACCTGGTGCAGGGCCGTGACGATGCCCTTGATCCGCGGGTGGTCGGGGGCCACGCCGTAGCGGATCAGGCCGAACGGGGCGGGCATCCGCTCGAAGAGGTCGATGGACACTCCGGGGTCGGCGGCCACGTCGGACTTCAGCAGCGCGTCGGCGGCGTAGATCCCAGCGGGTCCGGCTCCGACGATGGCTACCCGCAGGGCGCGGTGCATGATCAGGTTCCCTTCGAGCGATGACAACTGACTCGTCGGCAACCGTAAACTAAGGCTAGCCTAACTTGACAGGCGGGTCCGGCCTGTGTCCGTATTTGCCCAGATTTACGCGTTATGGCTGGCTGGGTGCGGGCGTGGGACCGCCGGGCCGGAAGCGCTCCACTCCGACGATGTGCCGCACCTTGACTCGGGCGCACGACCACCGCGACCCGCTGCTCCCCTGGCATGAGCCACTCGAAGCGTTCGCTGCCGAGGTACTTGCGGGCCAGCCGGTCCATCCGCTCGCGCGCTTCCTCGCCCTCGATGAACCGGTCCACCACGCCACTGATCTGCACGCGGTCGAACGGATCGGCGGCGTCGGCGTGCGAGAGGTAGACGCGGGGGTCGAGGCGCAGGTTCTCCTCCTTCACCCGGCCCACCGAGGTGTTGAACGTCAGCTCGTTCTCTCCCTCCAGGTCCACCCACATCGGGCTGACCTGAGGTGCTCCATCGGCGAACACGGTGCCGACGTACCAGATGTGAGGGGCTCGCAGCCGGGCGCGGACGGTGTCGTTGAGCGTCGCGGTCATCCCGGGAGGCTACCAACGGTGACCGGCTGGGAGGTCTGGGGGAGTCCGTCAAAAAACATCGCCAGGGGATGTCGAGAACCCGTGCGCGGCTCCGTCCCCGCGGTGAACACGGCCGCAATTGGGCCGTACCTCACCAAGGAGAACGCGATGGCCAAGGACCTGATCGCGGGCTGGATGGTGATCGACGTCGAGACCTATGAGCGCGCGCTCGAACTGGCCGGTGAGCTGTCCGCTGCTCCGGGACCTTGTGCCCGAGGTGATCGGCGTTCTCGTCCGTCGCGGAGCCGACTTCGCGGCGGCCGAGGACGCCGTGCGGGACGCCCTGGTCGAGGCCGAGCCCGTCCCCGAGCCGGGCGAGGCGGTGGACGACACGCTGCGGCTGTACTTCCTGTGCGCGCACCCGTCGCTGACCCCGGCCTCGGCCGTCGCGCTCACGCTGCGCGCGGTCGGCGGCCTGACCACGCGGCAGATCGCGCGGGCCTACCTCGTGCCGGAGGCGACCATGGCCGATGGGGTATCCCCTGCTCGAGCGGAGCCGAGAGCTTGGGGAAGGATCAGCAGGGCCAAGCGGACCGTCTCCGGCGTCCGGCTCGACCAGGCCGGTGACGTCACCACGGTGCTGCGCGTGCTCTACCTGGTCTTCAACGAGGGCTACTCCGGCGACGTCGACCTCGCCGCCGAGGCCATCCGGCTCACGCGCCAGCTGGCGGCCAAGACCCACCACGAGGAGGTCGTGGGCCTGCTGGCGCTCATGCTGCTCCACCACGCGCGGCGCCCGGCCAGGACAGGCCCCGACGGCAGTCTCGTACCGCTCGCCGAGCAAGACCGAGGCCTGTGGAACACCCGGCTGATCGCCGAGGGCGTCGCGCTGCTCCAGGCCGCCCTCGCCCGTGACCGCCTGGGCGAGTTCCAGGCCCAGGCGGCCATCGCCGCGCTCCACGCCGACGCTCAGAGCGCCGAGGAGACCGACCGGGTGCAGATCATGGAGTGGTACGACGAACTGGTGCGCCTCACCGACAGCCCGGTGGCCCGGCTCAACCGGGCCGTCGCGGTGGGCGAGGCCGACGGTCCGCGGGCCGGTCTCGCCGCCCTCGCGGAACTCGACCCGTCCCTGCCCAGGTACGCCGCCGTCGCGGCGTACCTGCACGAGCGAGACGGCGATCCGGCGACCGCGGCCCGGCTCTACGCCCAAGCCGCCCGATCGGCGCCGACCGTCCCCGAACGCGACCACCTCACGCGCCAGGCCGCCCGCCTCAACACGCGACTGCGCGGCTGACCGGCGCCCCCGCGGGCCCGGGAACCCTCGACGGCATCGAGGCGGCGCACGGCCGCGTACGAGGCCTCAGCGCGCCGGAGTGTGCAGAATCCCGTTGATCAGCACATCCAGAGCCCAGGTGTCGCGGTCGCCGGGGGAGAACAGGGCCTGCCGCAGTGACGTGATCATCGGGTAGCGGTCGGCGGGCAGGGCGGCGTAGCGGCGGTCGGCGGCGCTGACGGTGCTCTCTTCGTCCGAGCCCTTGGCGTCGTACGTGCTCTGCTCGGCGGCGGCCGCGGCGGTGTGGAGCCAGAGCAGGTCGACGGCCCAGGCGGCGGTGGTGTCGTCGAGCCCGCCGTCCTTGAGCAGGGCGAGCATGCGGTCGAGGACGAGCAGGGCGTTGTCGCCGGTGGGGATGACGCCCAGGGCGACGGCGGCGAGGCCCTCGTGGCGGCTCATCGCCTCGACGGCCGCGGCCGTCAGGGCCTGGAGCCGTTCCCGCCAGGTGCCTTCCGCCGTGCCGGGCGCGACGTGGGCGAGGGCCTGGTCGAGCATGGCGGCCATGAGGTCGTCGCGGTTGGCGACGTACACGTAGAGCGACGCGGGGCCGGTGTCGAGTTCCTTGGCGACGCGGCGCATGGTCAGGGCGTCCAGGCCGTCGCGGTCGAGGACGTCCAGGCCGGTGCGGACGACGACGTCGCGGCTGAGGGGGGCCTTGGCGGGCCGTGCGCGGCGGCTGACGGGCTGCGTGCTCATGGAGCCAGCCTAACCCCCGTAACGAACAGTGTTTGACACGAACGGCGTTCGTTCCCTACCGTCATAACGAACGTTGTTCGCGACGAACCATGTTCGTCCTGCTTCTGGAAGTCCTCATGACCCTCACCACCGCCCCGCCCGCCCCGGCCGGGGTCCTGCCGCCTGCCCGGCGCTGGGCGGTCCTCGCCGTGATCCTGGCGGCCGAGGTCCTCGACCTGGTCGACGCCACGATCACCCAGCTCGCCGCCCCCACCATCACCGCCGATCTCGGCGGCGGACGGTCCCTGATCCAGTGGCTCGGCGCCTCCTACGCCCTCGCCCTGGGTGTGCTCCTCGTCGTCGGCGGACGCCTCGGCGACAAGTACGGGCGCCGCAGGCTCTTCCTGGCCGGCCTCGCCGGGTTCACCGCCGCCTCCGTCGCCTGCGGCCTCGCCATGAGCCCGCAGACGCTCATCGCCGCCCGACTGGCCCAGGGCGCCTTCGGCGCGCTGCTGATCCCGCAGGGCTTCGGCATCCTCGGAGCCGTCTTCCCCCGCGACCAGATCGGCAAGGCGTTCAGCGCCTTCGGCCCCGTCCTCGGCCTCTCGGCGGTCGGCGGCCCCATCCTGGCCGCCACCCTGATCGACACCGATCCGCTCGGGCTCGGCTGGCGCTCCATGTTCCTGATCAACATCCTGCTCGGCGGCGCCGCCCTGCTCGCCGCGCACCGCCTGCTGCCCCACGACACCGGCGACCGCGCCACGGTCATCGACACCGTCGGCGCGCTGCTGCTCGCCGCCGCGATGGGCACGCTGCTGTTCGGTCTGATCGACGGCCCCGCCCACGGCTGGCGCCCGGCGGCCTGGGCGGCGCTCGCCGTGGCGGCCGTGGCCTTCGCCGCCTTCGCCCACCGCCAGACCACCGCGGCGAACCCGCTGATCAGGCCCTCACTGTTCCGCAACCGCGGCTTCGTCTCCGGTCTGATCCTGGGCGTCGCCTTCTTCGCCGCCGTCGCCGGACTGCTCTACGTCATCTCCTTGTACCTCCAGGACGGGCTCGGCCACTCGCCGCTGCGCACCGCCCTGATGGGCAGCGCCCCCATGGCCGCGGGCATCGTCGTCGCCGCGATCGCCTGCCACCGGCTCATCGGCCGCCTCGGCCGCACCCTGATCCTGATCGGCCTGGGCACCACGCTGGCCGGCACGCTCGGCCTGTGGGCCGCCGTCCACACCTGGGCGAGCGCCACCGGCCCTGCCGCGATCGTGCCCGCCGCCGTGGTCATCGGCCTCGGCATGGGCACCTGCTTCGGCACCGTCTACGACATCACCCTCGGCGATGTCACCCCCGACGAAGCGGGCTCAGGCGCGGGCTCCCTGACGGCGGTGCAGCAGCTCGCCAACGCCCTCGGCGCCGCCGCCGTCACCACCGTCTACCTCCGCGGCCCTCACCACCCCGACCAGGCCATGACCACCAGCCTGCTCATCGTGGCCGCGATCACCCTGGCCTGCTGCGGCCTGGTGGGCCTGCTGCCCCGCGCCGCCCAGGCCCGGCACCACTGACCACGCCGCCACCGAGGCCGCTGCCCAGGCCCCTGCCCCACCTCCCGCCCTCACCCCTCCGCACCACCCCGCAACCAGCAGAGAGAGCCACGCTCATGTTCCTGATCACCGGAGGCCGCGGCGCGGTCGCCACCCACCTGACCGCCCTGCTCCACCGCGACCGCCTCCCCGTGCGCGTCGGCTCCGCCCGCCCCGAGCGGCTCACCACGCCCGACGGCGTCGAGACGGTCCGCCTCGACCTGACCGACCCGGCCACCTTCCCCGCCGCCCTCGACGGCGTCACCACCGTCTTCCTCTACGCCGCCCCCGACCGCGTCACCGACTTCACCGCCCACGCCCACCGCGCCGGTGTCACCCACGTCGTCCTGCTGTCCTCCTCCAGCGTCCTCGGCCCCGACCCCGCCAGCGACCCGCTCGCCAAGTCCCACCTCGACGTGGAGAACGCGCTGCTCGCCTCGCCGCTGACCGCCACGATCCTGCGACCGGGCTCCTTCGCCTCCAACGCGGGCGCCTGGGCCTGGGCCCTCAAGGCCGGACGCCCGGTCAGCCTGCCCTTCCCGCACGCCCACAACGACCCCATCCACGAACGCGACGTCGCCGAAGCCGCCCACGCCGCCCTCACCGACGCCCGCCACCACGGCGGGACGTTCACCCTCACCGGCCCCGAGTCGCTCACCTTCGCCCAGCAGATCGACCAACTCGCCACCACCGTCGGCGGCCCCATCGCGGTCCACCACGTCACGCGCGAGGAGTGGAAGCGGGAGATGGCCGACTACATCCCCGCCACCTACGCCGACGCCCTGCTGGACTGGTGGCACTCCCACGACGGCAGGCCCGTCCCGCTCACCGGCACCGTCGAGCACCTCACCGGCCACCCCGCCCGCCCCTTCGCCACGTGGGCCGCCGACCACGCCGCCGACTTCGCCACCGCCTGACAGCCCCGGGAAAGAGCGTGGGGTGGGGCCCGCCGGACCGACGGACCCCACCCCACGCAGGTGCTCAGGCGCTGACTCAGACCCGGTCGGCGGCGATAAGCACGTACTGGAACGAGCCGTCCTTGTACGAGTTGACTGAACGCCTCCTCAATGCCGGTGACCAGGGACGACGTCGCCCGCAGCTCCCAGTAGGGCAGGGTCGCCGGAGTCAGGTCGACGACGGCCTGCGGGACCAGGCGGTGGTCCGCCATGGCGCGCAGGTACTCCCGGCGCGAGTGGATGTTGCACTCGAAGTGCGCGTTGATCTGCGACACCCACTTCGACGGCTGGCCGTAGCGAGGGTTCCAGCAGCCGGTGATGGTCACATAGCGGCCGCCCGGCTTCAGCACGCGGGAGTGCTCGGCCATCAGGTCCTGCAGATCGACGTACATGCTCGACTCGTTGTTCCACGAGCCCGCCGCCTGCCCCGTCTCGAAGGGCGTGGCGAGCATGTTGCAGACACGCGAGCGCACGGAGTCCTCGATGCCCAGCTCCAAGGCGCGCTGGTTGCCGAACTCGGCCTGCTTCGCCGACAGGGTCACCCCCTCGACCTTGCAGCCGAAGCGCTGATGGGCCATCACCATCGAGCCGCCACGGCCGCACCCCGCGTCCACGAGCAGGTCGTCACGGGTGATGTCGCCAAGGTGGTCCATGAGGACCGAGGCCTGGGCCGACTCCAGGCGGTGGAGTTCGGCGATCAGGCGCTTCTCGTACTCGCTGTCCTGGGGGTCACCCAGGGCGGCGGAGTCGATGTCACCGATGCCGTAGTGGTGGTGGTAGAGGCCGTCGACGTCACCGAGACGCAGATTGACGGGGCGCGCCTCGTGGTCCCAGTAGCGGGCGATGTCGCCCTGGTAGGGCGTCGCCGGGGAGGGGATGAACACGGACGGTCCTGCGGAGGCGTTCGGGGCGGTGCCGTTGGCGGTGATATCGGTGCTGGACATGGAATAGGTCCCCCTTTACCAGAAGTCGGGAAGGCTGTAGCGGTAGGTGTTGGACATGTGCCAGTAGTGGTTGCCGTCGAGCCAGACGGCCACGCCTCTCAGGAAGCGCAGCACGCGCGGGTCGGGGCAGGCCGCGGCCAGGTCAGCGGCCTGCGGCCTCGAACTCGTGCATGAGGTCGTTGTGGACCTCGACCGCCTTGAGGTAGCCCGCCTGGTCGGAGACGCCCTCCTGTTCGGCGATCACCACGGGCAGGTTGAGGTGCTTGCCGGGGCTGTCGAGCTCCTTGGTGTACGAGTACAGGTCGTTGACGATGGTCGTGGCGTTGCCGGCGAGCGCGATGACCCGCTGCATCGCGGGCTGGGCGTGCAGGTCCACCGGGAGTTCGTAGCCGCCGACGGTGTCGGTGAGGGTGGGGCACGGGCGGAAGTTGTTGAACTGGCGCATCGCCAGGTACTCCCACACCTCCGGCACGTACTCCGTCTCGGCCCACGCCGCCTCCGCGAGGTACCCCAGGTGCAGCCGGGCCATGTCGTGCCGGAACCGGTCGGCCTGGGAGGGAGTGGCCAGTTGGACGAAGTACTCCATGGCGGAGCGGTACGAGCGCCGAGGCGCGTCCGAGTGCAGTGACTCGGCCCAGGCCGGGGCGTACTCACCGCGGTCGTGTGCAGCGGGTCGAGGGCGGTGTGCGCCAGCAGAAGCCTTCCGCCCAGGCCGACCGGGGAGCCGCCGTGGTCCTCGCAGTAGCAGTCGTCGACCACGTTCTCGGCGACCATCAGCCGGGCGGCGACCATCAGGTGGTCGACGGTGGGCGCGTCCGGGTGGCAGGCGACCATGTACCGGCCGACGGAGAATCCGTCGAACTGGTCCTCCCACTCCGGGGGGTACGCCTCGACCTCGTCCACGGCCCATCTCTTGATCCGGCGGCTGACCTCCTCCACGCGCACCGGGTCGGGCTCCGGCACCGGGTGGTGGTAGAGGCCGGGGATCGGCCGGCCCTCAGCCGGGGACGGCCGCTCGCACGGCTCCGGCCCTGGCGCGGGCGCCGACTTGGCCGCCGTCACGGGGACGGACGCTGGTACTGGTACCGGTCGTGGTGCTGGTACGAGTGCCAGTACTGATGCGGGTCCTGATGCGGGTGCTGATGCCGGTACTGATACGCGTGCGTCCGGCAGGTGCTCCGGCGGCGCGGGCGGCTCCGCGCGGCGGGCCAGGCTCAGGCTCGCCGTGCCCAGGCCGCTGGGGCCACGCAGGACGCGAGCCAGAGTGGAACCGGAGTCGGCCCGTGCGGGCGGTGACGGCGCGACCGGCCGTGCGGCCGCGCCCGCTTCGACGTCGGGGGCGCCACCGGCCTCCGCCAGCGCCGGGACCCCTGAGGGGGGCGCGGCGGGCGGGCTCGGCAGCAGGGGGGAAGACCCGGAGTCGGGCATCCGTGGCTCCTAGATGAGAAGAGGTGAACCGTCCCGGATCACCAGATCGCCGGATCGCCAGCTCACCGGAGGCCGGGTAGGCACGGCCGGACCGGGAGGGCGCGGGCTTTCACAGCCGCGGGGCAGGTCCATGCGGACCCTAGGCGGGCCTGCGCGTGATCTGTACGTTCTCCAGCACGCCCAGCGCGTCGGGCACCAGGATGGCGGCGGAGTAGTACGCCGTCACCCAGGTAGGACGTGATGGCCTGCTCGCTGATGCCCATGAAGCGCACTGACAGGCCCGGTTCGTACTCCTCCGGCAGGCCCGTCTGCCACAGGCCGATGACGCCCTGGTTGTCCTCGCCGAGCCGCATCGCGAGGATCGAGCTGGTGTTCTCCTTCGAGATGGGGATCTTGTTGCAGGGCAGGATCGGCACCCCGCGCCAGCCCAGGAACGGCTCGCCGTCGACGTCGACGTTCTCCGGATAGACCCCCTGGGCGCTGAACTCGCGCCCGATCGCCGCGATCGTCCTGGGGTGGGCGAGGAAGAGCTTGGTGCCTCGGCGACGGCAGAGCAGCGCGTCCATGTCGTCCGGCGTGGGCGGTCCCGAGTGGGTCTGGATCCGCTGCTTCAGGGCGGCGTTGGGGAGCAGGCCGAACTCGCGGTTGTTGATGAGCTCGTACTCCTGGCGCTCGCGCAGCGCCTCGATGGTGAGCCGGAGCTGTTCCTCCGTCTGGTTCATCGGCCCGTTGTAGAGGTCGGTGACCCTGGTGTGGACCCGCAGGACGGTCTGCGCGATGGAGAGTTCGTACTCGCGCGGCTTGAGCTCGTAGTCCACGAACGTGCCCGGGAGGGCCGGTTCGCCCGTGTGGCCCGCCGACAGCGCGATCTCGGCTTCCCCGTGGCGGTTCTGCCGCTGGTGGGACAGGCTGCTGAACTGGTCGAGGTGTGCGCGCAGCTCCGGCGCCTGGGACGCGACCGCGTCGAAGTCAGCGCGGGACAGGGTGAGTACGGTGCCCGCGGTCTCGGCGGTGGCGGTGGCGTCCCAGATGGCGTCGGCGTCCAACAGGGCGTCCTCGCCGAACTGTTCGCCGTCGCTGAGCACGCCGACGTCGACCTCCTCGCCGTACTTTCCGACGGAGGTCTGCTTGATGCGGCCGTGGGCGATGAGATGGATCTGCTCGGCGGGGGTGCCGCGCTCGACCAGCACCTCTCCGGCGCGGAAGTCGCGCCGCACGCAGCGGTCGGCGATCGCGCTCAGCACGTCTTCGGCGTCGAAGCCGCGCAGCAGGGCCAGTTCGCCGAGCTCGCGGGGGATGACGCGGAAGTCCGAGCCGTTTTGGATGAACTCGATGAGTCCGTCACCGACGGTGTACGTCAGGCGGCGGTTCACGCGGTAGGTGCCGCCCTTGGTCTCCACCCAGGGGAGCTTGCGCAGCAGCCAGCGGGAGGTGATCTCCTGCATCTGCGGGGCGGACTTGGTCGTGGTGGCGAGGTTGCGGGCGGCCGACGTGCTCAGGCTGGTCCGCGGCTGCGGCTCTACCCGCGACTCCGGGTCCGCGTCAACGCTCATCGGTCAAGGTCTCCTTGATAAAAGGCAGCGCCAGGCACACGTGTGCATACCGGCACTTAACGGGTGAAGGGGAAAGTCGGCGCCAATAACGTTGAATCCGTCCAGAACTTCATGGAACAGTAACGTCCGGTGCGCCCCCTCCACCCCCGGAAGCCGGGGGATTTACCTCGATGCGGTGAGGTTGTCGGGTCAGGTGTTTGACGCACTGGATGTCGGTATTCAGCCAGCACCGATCATGCGTGCCATGGCATGGAACTACCCTCACCCGCCTGCTGTTTTCCCTCATCTCCCCGTTCGCCCGGCCGGACCCGGGCGCCCCTCCGCTCGACTGGACAGAACAGAAGTGGCCCCGGAATCACCCGTCTCGGCGCGGAGGGGGTCCTACGGCTGGTGCAATCCCGCGATGAGGAGCGCGACGAGGCGGCGCGCGTCGTAGCGAGGGTCGCTGTCGGCGCCGACGCAGAGGTTTCCGATGCCGCGCATGACGGTGTAGGCGTCGAGGTCGGAGCGGATCTCGCCGGAGGTGGTGGCCGCGTCGAGGAGTTGGGCGCACACGGGCAGAAGGCGTTCGAGGAAATAGGCGTGCAGCGCCTCGAAACCGGCGCTGTCCCCCTGCATCGCGGCGGCCAGGCCGTGTTTGGTGACGAGGAAGTCGACGAACAGGTCGGCCCATTGCCCGAGGGCGGCGTGGGGTGACGCGCTGCTGGCCAGCAGGGCCGGGCCCGCCTCGGCGCAGGCGTCGACCTGGTGGCGGTAGACGGCGATGACGAGGTCCGCCCGGGTGGGGAAGTGGCGGTAGATCGTGCCGAGGCCGACGCCCGCCTTGGCCGCGATGTCCCGTACCGGCGCGTCCACGCCCGAGGTGACGAAGACCGCGGCGGCCGCGTCCAGGAGGGTCTGCTGATTGCGCCGGGCGTCCTTGCGCTTGGGCCTGGCTGAACTGCCGGGGGTCTGGCCGCTGTCGTTCAACGCGGCGCTCCTTCCATGACCGGTCTTGATAAGCGGAACGGCGTTCCGTATCGTCGTCGTAGCGGAACGGCGTTCCGTTTCCTTCATTCTGGCAGACCTGGGAGCAGCAGCCCAGGCCACTGTCGCGACCACGCGCCACGCGGACGGAAGAACACGCGCCCGTCCGCGTCCGGCGCCCCGCGGCGGCCCTTTCCGCCGCCGCCACCTCACCCCAGAGTGCGAAGGCACGGAAGGGAAGACACCCCGATGTCTGACTCGAACACCGCGACCACGCAGACGGCCGCGGCCGCGCGGAACCACGCGAACGCCGCGGGCGCACCCGGCGTGGTGATATCCGCGAAGCCGGTCGTGCTGCCCGCCCCGGGCCGCGGCGAGGACCTCCAGGTCCGCGTGTCCGCGCCCGCGCCCTGCGGCGATCCGTCCGGCCTGCCCGTCATCGTGTTCTCGCACGGCTTCGGCTGGTCGATGAACGGCTACGCCCCGCTGGCGGACCACTGGGCCGCCCACGGCTTCGTGGTCATCCAGCCCACGCACCTCGACTCCAGGACGCTCGCGCTGCCCGCAGACGATCCCCGTACGCCCCGGATCTGGCGCTTCCGCGTCGAGGACCTCATCCGTGTACTGGACGAACTCGACACCCTGGAGGGCTCCTTGCCGGGCCTCGCCGGGCGCCTGGACCGTGACCGCGTCGCCGTGGCGGGCCACTCCTGGGGAGCCCAGACGGCGAGCACGCTCCTGGGCGCGCGCGTCCTCGACGCCGACGGCGTACCCGGCGACGACATGTCCGACCCCCGCGTCACGGCGGGTGTGCTGCTCGCCCTGCCCGGCCTGGGCGACACCCTCACCCCGTTCGCCGCCGAGCACCTCCCTTTCATGAGGCCGTCCTTCGCCACCATGACCGCGCCCGCCCTCGTCGTCGCCGGGGACAAGGACGACTCCGCGCTGTCCACGCGCGGCCCCGACTGGTTCACCGACCCCTACACCCACAGCCCGGGACGCAAGAGCCTCCTCACGCTGTTCGACGCCGAGCACTCGCTGGGCGGCATCCCCGGGTACGAGGTCGCCGAGACGACGGACGAGCACCCGGCCCGCGTCACCCTGATCCAGCAGCTCACCACGGCCTACCTGCGCAGCGCCCTCTCCCCCGGGGACACCAGCTGGAAGGCGGCGGTCACCGCGCTGGAAGAGGGCGCGCATCCGCTGGGGGCGGTGCGGAGCAAGTAGCGAAGCTCGCGCGACTGGTGGGGTGGGCGCACGACGTCGGATGCGACGCGATCGCCCCCGGCGGCACGCTGCTCTTCGCCTCCCACGGGCCGTTGGACCTGGCCCCGTGCCAGGCGGGGGACTTCGACTCCGCCGAGCACGACGCCCACCGTGAACGCCCGCCCCACCGCAGTCCGACGCACCCGCCGAACTGGCTCGGACGCCTTCGCCGGTGCCCGCCGTTGCGCGCGCGTCCGCCCGCCCACAAGTGGGCGGTTGGCGCAGGGGCTGGGCTCCTCGCACTGCTTGCCCCGTGAGGCACCTCACCCCCTGCGTCTTCGCGCGGAGCAAGCCCTTTACCGTAGCCGCCCGTTCGGGGCCGCTTCGTCATGACTCAAGCCCTAGCCCGCCGCGACCTCGTGTGCCGTGTCCGCCAGCCAGGCCGGGCCATCCCGGTCGACGCTGCGCAGCGCGGACCGTAGGCGTCCCCGGATACGGGACGACGCGACGGTCCGCAGGAGTGGCCTCATGCGCAGCAGCGGTGCCTCAGCCTCCCGCCATGCGCCGAGTCGTACGTACGTGTCCAACTCGGCGACGGCGTAATAGAGGGCACCGCGCCCCGTCGGGTTGACCGGCTCCAGCAGTTCGATGGCCCGCTCGATGCGGGGTACCGCGCGAGCGGGGTCCCCGAGTCGCAGGGACATCTCGCCCTCATGGCCGGTGACCTCCAGATCGTCCACCCACCAAGCCCAGTGCGGGTCCCGAGGGTGCAGTGAGTCCCCCAGGCCGCTCCTGGCCCTGCCGATCGCCTGCAAGGCCCGAGCGCGGTCACCAGCGGCTGCGAACGCGCGGCCGCGCCGTACCTCAGCCAGGAGCGCCACGCGCGGCGGCACGGCACGGCTCGTGACCTCGTCGCAGAGCGCCAGCGCCTCACCCACACGGCCGCTCTGCACCGCTTCCATGGCCAGCAGATCCATCGCGAACCACTCCATGCTCTGGTCCCCGGCCGTTCGAGCGAGGTGCAGGGACTCCAGCCACGCGGCGCGTGCCTCCTCCGGGCGAGCCGCGTCGAACAGCAGCCATCCGGCGATCTCGGCGGTTTCGGCGACCACGGCTAGGTGGGCCTTGTCGTCACCGGTGATCCGGGCTCGCTCGGCGCGCCACATCTGTACGGCCGCGTCGGCCACATGGTCGCCACCGTGCGTGGAGTCGTGAGCGAGCAGCCACCCGGTCCGCTGCTGTACGACGGCGTGCGGATGGGCGTCATGCGGCAGTTCGGGTACCTCGCCCCAAGCCCGCGCGGCAGCCCGCTCCAGTTCCGCCAGCGGCACGGCGAGCGCGGTGGCCAGCGCCGGCAGCCAGGCGTCGGGCACACGCTTCCCCCGTTCCCACCGGGAGACGTCGTTGCGGGTCACCGTGGCTGTGCCACTGATCAGGCAGAGCCGCGCGGCGAGCCGGGGCTGTGTCAGCCGGGCCCGTTTGCGCAGCGCGGCCAGGTGCGCGCCGAACGCACGCCGGGCCGTCGTCACCTCGTCCATGCAGGGGGCCTCCTCGCCCTCACGTTACTCGCGCGACTGGCCCCCGGCTGGCCCCGCGAAGGCTCCTCCGCCCTTACTGGTGAAGGGACTTCGATGGGAGGGACGACCTCGGCGACCGTGCGACCGGCCCCGGGGCATGGCCGACCAGTGAGGAGTAGACATGGGCGAAAGCGGGGCCCCGGTGCCAGCGCCGAGAAGCGGTCCTTTGGGGCATACCCGGGTGAACGAGTACGAGCGCCGGGCGATCGCCGACTGGCTGGCGGGGGCCGAGCCCGATCCGGCTGGCGCGTGGGCGGGGTGGGCGGAGCATGGCTTCGCCCTGCTTCCGCTCGGCCGTCGCTTCGACGCGGTGCGCGTCCCGGCCGAGCGCATGCACGCGGCCATGGGCGGCGGTCAGCCGGAGGCAGTGGCCACAGCGTTGGGGGCCTGGCTCGACGGGCCAGTGATCCGAGACCTCCGCAGCCCCCCTCGGCCCCTACTACGTACTCATCGCCCCCGGCGCGGCCTGGGACAGCGGCCCCGAGGAGCGGCTGGGGACAGACGCTTATCTCGGCATCCCCTGCCTCGTGCGCGCTTCGCGCGGCACGGGCTGGGCGGTCTCACCGTCGGCGCCGGGCCACCTGTGTGACACCCGGCACCTGCGTACGCTGCTCGCGCTGGCCGACCCCCTCCGGCCCCCCTCCGGACCGCGGGCCCGCGCGGTTGGATCGCCCATCACCTCATGTCCGCCCGCGCGGATCTGAGGCGACGGCAGGCCGAGGCAAGACTCACCCACGTGGAGCGGCAGCTGGAGCAGCTGTACGGGCCGAGCTTTGGCTGTTCTGGGCCGATCACGAGTTCATGCCTCGCAACCAGGCGATCCAGAACCCCCTCTCATCCCACACGCACCTCATCGCCGGTGACCGGATGCCGGACTCCTTCTTGGCCTTCATCGAGCACTACAACGCTTGGCGCGTGACCCATCTGAGGTGGAAGGAGCAGGAGGTGCCGTACTCATGGCACTCCAAGGTCAACTGGCCGACGTCGTTCGAGACCGAGGTGATCGAATCCTACGGACGGCTGAAGAACCTGCAGATCCAGCTGGCGAGCCGTTCGTCCGACGCCTTCTGAGACCTGTCCCAGGCCGAGTCGCGCCACGGCCTGGGACAGGGCCCGTCAGCGGGCGAGCACGCCGAACTCGGTGCCGGGCCAGGGGACCTGGGAGGTGGTCGGCGGCTTTACCACGCGGGTGGGGGTGGTTCCGGCGATCTTGCCGTTCTTCGTGCCGACCGACCACACCTCCGAGGTGTTCGCCCGGACCGGCAGGGCTAGCTCGGGCTGCTTGTCGCCGTTGAGGTCCGTGGTCTTGAGGACGTGGGGGATGCGGTAGACGCCGGTGGGGCGGGGCAGACCGGGGGCGTTGTAGGCGTAGAACGCGGCCCCGGTGCCGGTCACGCCCTTGGCCGAGCCCTTGAGTACGTACAGGCCGCCCCCGCTGATGTAGCAGTGCTCGCAGGTGGCGTGGCGCTCGCCGGGGGCGCCGACGACCAGGTCCGCGTAGCCGTCCCGGTCGAGGTCGGCGGCGGTGACGTCGGAGCCGAAGCTGTCCCCGGCCTCCACGCCGCCGGGGACGCCGGTGCTGTCCTCGGTGAGCACCTTGGTGCCGCGGTTCTCGTCCACGCCGCCGGACGCGCCGTAGCTGATCTGGACGCGGCCCGCGTGGCGTTCGGAGTCCATGACGTACGCCGAGTCGCCCACCGCGATGTCGCCGTAGCCGTCCTTGTCGAAGTCGGCGACCACGGCGCTGTCGCCGCCGCGGACGGTGGCCGGGGTCTGCCGCAGCCCGGCCGCGCCGCCGAGCAGCACCCGGCCCCGCCTGCGCTCCTCGCCCAGCACCACGAGGTCGTCGGCGGCGCCCTTGTTGACGTGGCCCACGGCCAGCCGCTTCTGGGCGTCCGCGTAGGTGAACGCGGCGCCCACGTCCACCGACTTGACGGCGGCGGGCGAGCCGTCCGCCTTGAAGGGCCCCTGGTACAGGCGGAGGGCCGTGGAGTAGCCGACGACCAGGTCGGTCTTCCCGTCCCCGGTGAAGTCACCGGCCTTCAGGACCGCGCCGAAACCGGGCCCGGCCTGGCCGCCCGGCATCAGGGCGCCGCCCTTGAGGCCGGTGGGGCCGCCCCACAGCAGGGTGACCTCGTCACCGGCGCCGGAGCGCGAGGCGACGGCGAGGTCCGCGTAGCCGTCGGCGTTGAGGTCGCCGTTGGCCAGCGTCCGGCCGAACCGCTGGTTCTGCGCGGCGTCGCCCGGCACGCCGGTGCTGTTCTGGGTGACGGCCTTCAGCCCGGTCTTCTGGGCGCCGTGCTTCGAGCCGTACGAGACGGTGACGTAACCGGCGCTCAGCGCCCGGACGGGCTCCTGGCCCTGGCCGGGAACGTTCACCGCGCCGTCCGGTGCGCCGATCGCGAGATCGTGGTACCCGTCGCCGTTGAAGTCGTCGGCGTACCGGCTGGGCGCGGGACCCGCGGCGGTGGCCTGGGTCTGGGCGGAGACCAGCAGGCCTCCGGTGACGGCCAGGACCGTCGTGGCCCCCGCGACGGTCCCGATCGCGTGACGGAGGTGGCGACCCACGTCCGTGCTCCTCATGCGTCCCCCACAAGATTCCGATGGATAGCACCTCCAAGACGCCCGACGTGCGCGAACGGTTGTGCGGATCTTCGTGCGGGCTCCACTGGGCTCGAGGCCGTGGGTTTATGCCTTGTCCTGCTGCGCCCGCAGCGCTCCCACGGCTTTGAGGGTGCGCAGCGCCGCGTTCTTCAGGGCGGGGCGGTCACGCACCAGGCGGTGGGCGGCCCGCAGCGGCTCCCGGCGCAGCCAGTGCAGGGCGGCGCCGGGGCCGGTCGTGCGGAGGGCTCCTTCGTGGACGAGGAGGTCACCCGTCTTGAAGGAGTTCTTGTACGCGGCGTCGCCCCTGCCGAAGTCGAAGAGGCGGATGCCGGACGCGGCGGCCGCCTCGATCATGCGCAGATAGAGGATGCGGCCGGGGGAGTAGGTGGCGAGCGCACGGTCGTAGGAGGGGAACCAGCAGGAGAACACCGTGCGGGAGCGCAGGCCGAAGTGGGCGGCGACGGGCCGGTCGCCCGCGTACAGCACGGAGAGGATTCCGGAGCAGTCGGGTGCGGTGGACGCCGCGAGGCGTTCCACGAGGTCGGCGATCCAGGGCTGGGCGAAGGGGTCCCGGCGGCCGGTGCGGCGGTAGTGGGCGGACTTCCACGCGATGAGCGTGCGCAGAGCGGCGTGGTTCCGCTCGTCGTGGACGTAGCGCAGCGGGCCGACGTCGCGGCTCATGCGGCGCTCCTGGGCGCGCGTCGTCTTCAGGAAGCCGCGCGCGTGGGTGCGCAGATGCGTCTCGTACGACGTGAAGCCCTCGGTGAGGTCGATGACGGGTGAGGCGAACTGGCCGGTGGTGTAGGGCTGGAAGAGTTCCTGGCCGTTTTCGAGGTGGTTGAACTCCCAGGAGTTCAGGGAACACGCGCGCATCAGGTGGTCGGGGTCCAGGCTCAGGTCGGGGTGCAGGACCGCGCCCTGGCAGTCGGAGACGCCGAGGCCGACGGCCTGGCCGTGGCCCCACCGGCTCCGCTGGTAGGGGAAGTAGCCGAGCGTGGCTCTGCCGTGGCGCAGGATCGCCACACGGGTGTCGTTCCGCGTGCGGCCGACGGCCTGGCTGAACTCCGCGCTCATGAAGGGGTTGGTCGTCGCCGTGTTCGTGGCCCGTAGGCCGTTCCACAGGCCGAGGTCCGTGGAGGTCAGGTCGTCCGGGTGCACGATGTCGATGCGTGGGGTGGCCATGGTGGTCCTGTCTTGCGAGGCGAGTGCGGTCGGCGTGCGCAGCCGTTTGCCGGGATAACGCCGAACCTCGACACAGGCAACCGGCACTGTGGGGAGTGGGTGAGCCGGGGCGCCGATCACGAGCACTCCGGAGCGGGGCCCGCCCTCCGTGCCTCGGCGGGCGGCCCCCCGGTCGTGCGGAAAGCGCCGCGGGCGAAACGCGGCCACACCGGCCGTGAGCCCCGTGGCTACGGTGTCAGGACGATCCTGCCGAAGACCTCGCCCGCGTCCATCTTCCGGTGGGCCAGCACGGCCTCGTCCAGGGGGAGCACCTCGTGCACCACCGGCTTGAGCTCGCCGCGGCTCGCGGCGGCGAACTGTTCGCTCAGGACGGCGCTTCGGTCGGCCGCGGTGACGCTGTCGGCGCTGAAGGCGGCGAAGGAGAGCGACTTCTGGAACGCGGCGATGAGCTTCGTGCCGAAGTCGGCGGGCGGCCAGCCGGCGATGACGCCGAGGGCGACCATCCGGCCGTTCGGGTGGAGCCGGTCGAAGAAGGAGGGCATGTCCTGGCCTCCGACGATGTCGATGATGACGTCGTAGCCCGTCGGAGCGCCGTTCCCGCCGTCGCCGGAGCGGTCCCGTACGTGGCTCGCGCCCAGCAGGCGCAGGCGCTGGCCGCGTTCGGGCGACGACGTGGTGACCGCCACCGCGGCGGCCCCTTGGCGGGCCGCGAGCTGCACGGTCATGACGCCGATGCCGCCCGCGGCGCCGCGTACCAGGACGGACTCGCCGGGAGTGAGGTGGGCACGCAGGAGTCCGTAGTGGGCGACGACTCCCGAGGCGCCGAGCGTCACCGCGTCGGCGGGGGAGAGGTTCGCGGGCAGGGGGACGATCTCGTGGACCGGGGCGATGGCCTGTTCGACGTAGCCGCCGCCCCTGCCGGTCAGTCCCCACACCTGCCGCCCGATCCATGACGTGTCGACGCCCTCGCCGACGGCGGTGACGGTGCCCGCCACCTCGCTGCCGGGTATGCGGATGTCCTCGTAGCCGCGGGCGGCCAGGGCGCCGCTTCGGATGATGGTGTCGACGCCGCCGACGCCCACCGCCTCCGTCGAGATGAGGACCTGCCCGGCGGCGGGTTCCGGAGTCGGCAGGTCCGTTCACTGCCAGACCTTCAGGGCCTCCGTAGGCCCGGATCGTGATTGCCTTCAAGGGGATCTCTCCAGGTTGTCGTCGGTCGGGCGCGGCTATGCGTTCCGTGTCCGTCGCCGGGGCGTACCGCTGGGAGCTGTCGTGCCGTCAGGTACGCACGCCGAACCCGGCGTTGTCTCGCCGGACGCCTCGGTGAGCCGCTCTGTCCCGGACGCTAACGGACGCCCCCGTCCGCTTGGCTAAAGTGAGAGCGATGGACGAGCAACTGCCTCACACGCTGCGTTCCGACGCGCTGGACAACCGCGCGCGCATCCTCGACGCGGCCCACGCGCTGTTCTCCACCGAGGGCCTGAGCGTGCCGATGCGGGAGGTCGCCCGGCGGGCGGGTGTCGGCCCCGCCACGCTGTACCGGCGCTTTCCGACCAAACAGGCGCTGGTGACAGCGGTCTTCGCCGACGAGGTGCGGGCGTGCCGCGCCATCGTCCAGGAAGGGTGTTCCGATCCCGACCCATGGCGCGGCTTCCGCATGGTGATCGAGGAGATGTGCGCGACGCACGCGCGTGACCGGGGCTTCACCGAGGCCTTTCTGGCGTCCTCGTCCGGGGCCGTGGACTCCGGGGCCGCGGAGATCGCCAAGGAGCGTGCCGTCACGCTGGGAGCGATCGGCGAGCTGGCCCAGCGGGCCAAGCGGGCGGGGCGGTTGCGCCCCGACTTCGTCCTGGACGACCTCCTGCTCATGCTGATGGGCAACTGTGGAATTCGCACGGCCTCGCCCGCCACCCAGGTCGTGGCATCGCGACGGTTCGCGGCCTATGTGATCCAGGCGTTCGAGGCCCGCCCCGAGCCCGCCCCGCTGCCGACACCGGCTCGGCTGTCGTAGCTACCAGCGTTCCTCTACTTACGAGCGTCCCGCTACTTCGGTGACAGCGCCCAGACCCCCGCTCGCGCCCCCGTCGCCGCGGCCCGCGCGGCCGCGTCCGCGTCGGCGCCGGTCGGGGTGCGGCCGGTGTTGAGGAGGGCGTAGTACAGCGGTGCCGAGACGGCGGCGATGACGGCGTGCGGGTCGGTGTCGGCGGGGAGTTCGCCGCGGCTGACCGCGTCGCGGACACAGCCCGCCCACTCCTCGATGCGCACCTCGTAGAAGCGGTGCAGGGCCTGCGCGGCCTGGTCGTTGCAGAGGGACGCGGCGATCAGCGCCTTGAAGAGCCGCCCCTGCCGGGGATCGGCGAGGGTCTTCGCGACCAGGCGGGCGTTCGCCCGAAGGTCCTCGTCCAGGCTGCCGGTGTCGGCCCGCGGCAGCGACTGCTCGGCCATGTCGGCCAGCAGGTCGGCGGCGAGCGCGGCGGGGGTGCCCCAGCGGCGGTACACCGTGGTCTTGCCGACGCCCGCGCGGCCCGCGATGTCGGTGAGGTCGAGCGCCTCGAACCCGTCGGCGGCCAGCGCGTCTCCGGCCTCCCGCAGGACGGCTTCGCGTACGCGGGCGGTGCGTCCGCCGGGGCGGACGGTGCCGGGGGCCGGGGTGGCGGGCATGGGTCCCCTCCTAGGGGTGTCGAGCGGTGCTTCACGATGCCACACACCATCCTATCGGGACTGCTGTTCCTTTACTGCGTTCGGCGTGCTAGCTTCGTGGTCGTAACGGAACGGCAGGCCCATTAGGGCTAGTCGCTCCGAGGTTCCCCTGTCCTGCCCCGGCGTCCTGGTGTCCCGGCACCCCGGCGCCCCGGGTGCTTCCCCGCCCCGCCAAGGTGAAGCCGAAAGGAAGTTCCGCCATGCCCGCAACGAAGTCTCCGGTGCGTCCGGCTCCGCGCCGCACCACCGCCACCACCGCCGCCGCTCCATCGGATCAACCCCAGCGTCTGACGGGTGAGTTGAAGCTCGTCCTGGCAGTCCTGCTGGTCGCCCAGTTCATGCTGGCCGTCGACTTCTCGATCCTGAACGTCGCCCTGCCCGCCATCGGCGACGGCCTCGGCTTCTCGCTCTCCAACCTGCAGTGGATCGCCACCGCCTTCGCCCTGAGCGCGGCGGGCTTCACCCTCTTCTTCGGCCGCATCGGCGACCTGATCGGCCGAAAGAAGATCTTCATCGGCAGCCTGGCCCTGCTGGGGCTCGCCTCCCTCGTGGGCGGCCTCGCCACCAGCCCGGAGGTGCTGCTCGCCGCCCGCGTCGCCCAGGGCCTCGCGACGGCCGCCGCCACCCCGGCCGGGCTCGCCCTGCTCACCACCGCCTTCCCCGAAGGGCCCCTGCGGCAGAAGGCGCTGGGCATCAACGGCGCCCTGATGTCCGCCGGGTTCACCGCGGGCGCGATCCTCGGCGGCGTCCTGACCGACCTGCTCTCCTGGCGCTGGGCCTTCTTCGTCAACGTCCCCGTCGCCCTGGCCGTGGTCCTGGTCGCGCCGCGGGTCATCAAGGAGTCCAGGCCCGCCGTCCGGCCGAAGCTGGACCTGCCCGGCGCCCTCGCCGTCACCCTCGGTCTGCTCGCCCTGGTCTACGGCCTCACCCAGGCCGGTGAACACGGCTGGACGCACCCCCACGCCCTGACCGGCCTCGCCGCGGGAGTCGTCCTGCTCGCCGCGTTCTTCCTCATCGAGCGCAAGGTCGCCGAGCCCCTCGTCCCGCTGAAGACGCTGGGCCGTCGCAACGTCGCCTGGGGCAATGTCCTTGGACTGCTCGCCTTCGTCACCGAGACCTCGCTGGTCTACCTCCTCACCATCTACCTCCAGAAGACCCTCGGCTTCACCCCGCTCGCCGCCGGGATCTCCTTCGGCGTCCTCGGCGTCGGCACCGTCGTCGGCGGACTCGTCGCCCCCAAGGTGATCGCCCGGTACTCGACGCTGACCGCCCTGGTCGCGGGCGGCGTCATCCAGACCGTGTTCACCGCCGCCCTCCTGTTCCTCGGTACGACGACGGGCGCCTCCCTCGCGCTGCTCCTGCCCGCCACCTTCTTCGGCGGCGTCGGCAACATGCTCGTCATCGTCGGCTTCATGGTGACCGCCACCAGCGGGCTCCCCGACGCGGAACAGGGGCTCGCCACCGGGCTCGCCTCGATGGCACAGCAGGTCGGCATCACCATGGGCACCCCGATCATGTCCGCCGTCGTCACCGCGAGCACCGCGGGCGCGGCCACGGCCTCCGCCGTCCACCACGGCGTCACCGTCGCCATCGCCGTCAACGCCGGGCTCGTCCTCCTCGGTGTGGTGTTCGCGGCCGTGTTCCTCCGGACGAAGAGGGATGCCGGTCGCCCGGTGCAGCCCTGACGTCCATCCGTACGTACGTATCTCAGGTCTGAACGCCTGGCATCCGCCCCCAGACCCCGTAGCCCTCTCCTTCTCTCCCCCCCAAGGAGCACCCCATGGACCTCCAGCTCACCGACAAGGTCATCGTCGTCACCGGCGCCACCAGCGGCATCGGCCACGCCACCGCGCACCTGCTCGCCGCGGAGGGCGCCCATGTCGTCGCCGTCGCCCGGGGTGCCACCGCCCCCGACACCCTGCCCGCCACGGCCGACTTCCGTCCGCGCCGACCTCACCGACCCCGACGCCGCCGAGCGGATCGTGGAGCACGTACGTGGTGTCCATGGCCGCCTGGACGGGCTGGTCAACAACGCCGCCGCCCTGACCTCCCAGCCGTCCTTCGCCGCCATCGGCGACGACCAGTGGCACACCACCTTCGCACTCAACCTGCACGCCCCCGTGCGCCTCACCCGCGCCGCGCTGCCCCTGCTCCAGGCCAATCCGCACGGCGCGAGCATCGTGCACGTGGCCAGCGAGGCCGCCCGCCTGCCCGACGCCACCATCGCCGACTACGCCGCCTCCAAGGCCGCCGTGCTCTCCGTCTCCAAGTCCCTCGCCACCAGCCTCGGCGCCTTCGGTGTCCGCTCCAACGTGGTCTCGCCCGGACCCACCCGCACCGCCCTGTTCGACGCCCCCGGCGGCTTCGCCGAACAACTCGCCGAGCGCTTCTCCCTCCCCGCCGACCAGGCCGTCGACCACTTCATCCGCGAAGAGCGCCGCCTGCCCACCGGCCGCATCGGCACCCCCGAACAGGTCGCCGACCTGATCGCCTACCTCCTCTCCCCGCGCGCCTCCCAGGTCACCGGGGCCGAATGGAACGTCGACGGCGGAGCCCTGCGTCAGCTGTGACCGCCGCCGCACCCAGGGACACCGAGAGGATCTCTCCCGTCATGAACACGAGCAGTGCCGTCCTCGACGGCGAGGCCGCATGGCAGCACCTGACCGTCCCGGCACCGAGCCCCGTCCCCGTCCGCGTGTACGAGCCGGGGCCCCGGCCCGGCGGCTGGCTGGTCTGGGCGCACGGCGGGAGCTGGCAGTACGGATCCGCCGCCGAATGGCACCCGGTCACCCACCGCCTGGCCGCTCTGACCGGCTGGAACGTGGTGAGCGTCGACTACCGGCTCGCCCCCGCGCACCGCCACCCGGCCGCGCTCGAAGACGTCCTGGCCGTACTGGACTGGGTGCGGGAGCAAGGCGGTGCCGAGGCCCGGACAGCCGTCGGCGGGGACAGCGCGGGCGCCACCCTGGCCGCGAGCGCGGCCCTCGTCCAACGCGACCGCGGACACCGCCTGGACGCCCAACTGCTGGCCTACCCGCCCCTCAACCCGGCCTGCGACGCCCCCAGTCACCAGCGGGACCCGGCCGCCTTCCCGCAGCCCGCCGTGCTGCGCGGGGCCTGGCGCACCTGGCGCGGCACCGGCCCCGCCACCGCCGTCGCGGCCGACGGAACCGCCCTGTACAGCACCCCGCTCGACGCCCCCGACGCGCACGGCCTGGCGCCCGCCGTGCTCGCCGTCGGCGCCCTGGACCCCGTCGCCGACGACGTCCTCGCCTACGCCGAGCGCCTCAGGGCCGCCGCCGTCCCCGTCAGCCTCGTCCACGCACCCGACACCGGGCACGCCGACCTCCTCCACCCCCGCAGCCGCCTCCTGCCCGGCCTGGCCGACGCCGTAAGGCACCTGCCCCTGGCCTGAACGGCATCCGGCCCCTCCGCGGACCGCCCTTGAACCGCTCCCACTGAACCGACAGAACGGAGGCCACACCCATGACCACCACCCCGCCCGCCCCCATCGAAGCCCTCGTCCGCCACTTCACCGACCTGCGGGAAGGCACCCACGCCGGGCACGCCGAACGCTCCGCCAAGGAAGCCGTCTTCGCCACGACGACCGAGCTGCTCGACGCCCCCGCCCGTCAGGCCCTCACCGAGTTCGACACCCATCTGCTGCTCGGCACCGGCACCCTGCACGCCACCGGCCTGCGCCGCGACGAGCACGGCGGCAGCTACGCCACCTGGAGCCTGACCTGGCCCGAACAGCGGCGTGCGGGCATCGCGGCCCTCTCCCTCCACGCCCACTACGGCGCCGGCTTCCTCCACCCCCACCTGCGCGGCACCACCGTCGCCGAATGGCCCCTCAACGTCCTCACCCCCGACCAGGCCGCCGAACTGCTCCCCACCCTCCGCGCCATCGTCGCCGCCGACCTCCACCACCTCGTCTTCCAGCGGGACTGGCGCATCGTCCCCGCCCTGGACACGTCACGCGGCGCAACCGCGATGCCCCGCTAGGCGGCCCCGTCAGCGCCGCTCGGCCAGGGCGGTGATGCCCGCCGCCGCGGCGGTGGCGAGGTCGGTGACCATCGCGTCGTCGACGGGCAGATTGAGGATGTACAGGGCGGACGCCAGGGAGCCGAGCAGCAGCAGGTGGGCCATCGCGGGGTCGACGGGCCCGGACAACTCGCCGCGGGCCACCGCCTGTTCGATGATGTCGGCGAAGTAGGCCTGCTCGGCGGCCAGGAAGGTGTCCTGGAACCGGGCGTCCAGTTCGGGATTGACGGCGATTTCACTGATCAGGGCCGGTGCCAGCTGGCGGGCCGTCGGCGTTGCCATCCGGACGTGAAAGGCGCGCACCAGCGCCAGCAGGTCCCCGCGCAGAGAGCCGGTGCCGGTCAGCGGTGGCGGCTGCTCCTCGTACATGGTGGCGGCGAACGCCATCTCGGCCTTGGAGGCGTAGCGGCGGTAGATCGTCGCCTTGCCCACTCCCGCGCGCGCCGCGACCTGGTCGACGGTCAGCGCCGGATAGCCCGCTTCGTCGATCAGCTCACGGGTGGTGCGCAGCACTTTCTCGTCCACGCGACTGTCCCGGGGGCGGCCGCCCCGTTGCTTTCTCGCTGTCATGCCTGCATTATACGGAACTGTAGTATCGAAACTGTAGTATCGGAATGAGGGTTTCGGAGGTCGCTGGTTCCCGGCCCCGCCGCGCAGGGATCAGCGTGACGAGGTCGCACCGCTCGCGGCTTCGCGACCAGAGCGACATCAGATGCAGGAGTGACAGGAGCGCCAGGGGGCGATATGAGCAGCGACGACAGGCGGAGAACGCGGAGAACCCGGATGATCAAGTGGGCCGGCTGGATCATCACGTTCTGTGGAACCGCGCACACGATCGGCGCCCTGACGGTGGAGGAGGCCGCGCGCCACGCGGGGACGTGGTTCAGCGGCGGACTGTGGAGCGAGGACCTCGCCGACATGAGCCCGGCGGGCGGCGCGTACTTCTTGAGCCTGGACAGCTTCGGTGTGCCGCTCGTCCTGGTCGGCCTGACGGTGCTGTGGCTGGACCGGCGCGGCATCACCCCGCCGGTGTTCATCGCCTGGACGCTGGGGGCGTGGACCGTCGTCGACGCCGTGGTCCTGCCGTTCACGCCCTGGCCGCTCTTCCTGCTCGCGTGTGTTCTGCTGTTGGCCGGGGCCCGTCGCGACCATCGCGCGCCCACGGCCGGGCGTCCCGAGGGTGACCACGCGCCGCGCCACTGACAGGAGGCACGTCGGCATGAGAATCCCCAACAGTGAGCACACGGATCAGCCGTGGCGCATCCACGAGATCGCCGCCGACTTCCATCTGGAGGACGTGTGGGCGCTGCCGACACCCGGCGGCCCGGACGACTTCGAGCGGTTCGTACGGATGGGCGAGCGGCTGGCCGGTGAGGACCACCGGCCGACGGACGGCTGGGCGTGGCCCGCGCGCGTTCTATGGGACCTGCGCTGGCGGCTCGGGCGGCTGCTGGCCTGGGACCGGCCGGAACACGACCTCGGCGCGCGGGTGCCGAGCCTCAGGGACCGGCTTCCGGCCGATCTGCGCGACGGCCCGATCGCACCGGTGCCCCACGGGACGCCCTTCCGTCCGGTCTACCTCACGCACGACGAGATGACCTGGGAGCTGTCCAACAAGACCGTGCACTGCCTCTCCCACTTCGGCTGGGTCCCCGACGGCTCGGGCGGCTATCGGGCCCAGATGGCGGTGCTGGTCAAACCGAACGGCCCGTTGGGGCGGGCCTACATGGCCGGGATCAGGCCCCTTCGCCACCTGATCGTGTATCCGCAGATGATGCGTCAGACCGCCCGCAGATGGCAGGCCACCCCGCCCGGCCCCGCCACCGTCACCGAGCCCGAATGAGTTATGGGGGCCTAGTTCTTGGCCCTGCGCTCCCGGCGCCGGTCGATGATCTCGTGGATCTGGAAACCGGCCAGCAGCACGGCGGCCCCGCCCCCGACGAAGCTCATCCACGGCCCCCACTGCTCGGGGAAGGACCTCCCGGACGCCACCGCGGCGGAGCCGCTGTCCTGGGCGGGTGCCGGTGAAGGGCCGGGCGGGTCCGCCCGGTTCGGGGACGGCGAGGGCGACGAGGTGGGAGTGGGACTGGGAGTCCGGCTGGGAGACGCCGACGGGGCCCGGGACGATGTCGGGGACTGGGACGGAGACGGAGCGGAAGGCGTATTCGGAGGTGTCTTCGGAGACGGCTTCGGAGACGGCTTCGGAGATGACGAAGGCCGCTGGGACGCCACCACCGACCTCGGCCCCCGCGTCCCCTTCGCGCCCTCCACATAGTGGGGCACGGCGAAGTGGGCCCCGACCGCGACCGCCGCGACCACGATCCAGAAGGCGGCCCATCCGGGCTCACCGTCCTCAGCCATGAAGACACCGGCGGTGACGAAGAAGGCCGCCGCGGGCCACGCTCCGCCGAACGCCGCCTCCTGCCAGGTCAGGGGCCAGTCATGGAAGACGTACCAGCCTCCGGCGGCGAGGAGCAGCAGTACGAGGAGCCCGCCGAAGGGATGCCCCTCGTCGAACAGTGCGATCGTCCCCAGGAGCATGATCGCGGCCCCCAGGCACACCACTCCGAAAACCAGCCACTCCACCCACCCCATGCGCCCTCCCCATGGGCGCGGGCCCGCCTGACCGCGGACCGTGTCCCTTGAAGGACGCTCCGTACGGCAAAGGGGTTCCGATCCAGCCACGCCTCGTGCACGGCCGTCGCGTCAGCCTCCCCGTCGGCGTCCACGGGATGCCCGCACCAGCGCGTCCTCGGCCTGGGCCGCCAGGGTCGTGACGAGATCCGCCGCGGACGGCAGGTCGGTGATGAGGTCGACGGCCTCGCCCGCCCAGAGCGGCAGCGGGGGAAGCGCGCCTCGTGCCACGTCGTCCTGATAGTCCTGACGGGCCTGGGAGTCGGCGGCCAGTTCGCCCTCCCGGCCGCGCCAGCGGTCGAGGTAGGGGTGGCCGAGCGTGCGGGCGGTGTACTGGGAGGGCCAGTTCGAGCCGCGGGCGATGTCCCACACGCCGCTGCGTTCGGTGTCCTGACCGCGCCCCTCGACGAGGGCCTTGCTGACGGCAGGGTCGACCAGGGCCTCGGCCGTGGCCTGGAAGCGGGTGCCGATGACCGCTCCGGCCGCCCCCAGGGCCAGCACCGCGGCGACCCCGCGGCCGTCGGCGATCCCACCGGCCCCCAGGACCGGGACCGGAGCCGCGAGGTCCACCACGAGCGGCACGAACGGCAAAGTGGAGCGTCCGTGACGGGCGCCGTGGCCACCGCTCTCGGTGCCCTGCGCCACGACGACATCGGCGCCCACGTCCACGGCCCGCCTGGCCTCGTCCAGATCGGTGACCTGGACGATCAGTACGGCGTTCGACCGCCGGATCCGCTCGACGAACGGGCTCGGGTCGCCGAAGGACAGCATCACCGCCGCCGGGCCGAACTCCAGCGCCCGCTCCACCGCCCCGGCATCGACCGCCCACGTCAGAAAGCCCACCCCCCACGGCCGGTCGGTGCCCTCCGCGACGATCGGCAGCTCTCGCTCCAGCCAGCGCCGATCCCCTAACGCGCCGCCCAGCAGCCCGAGGCCGCCCGCCCGGGAGACGGCCGCGGCCAGCGCGCCCCCGGCCGAACCGCCCATCGGCGCCGACACGATCGGATGCCGTACGCCCAGCGACTCCGTCAACTCCGTGGACAACGCCATGGCCGCATCATCGCGCGCGCCGACGGACGGGTCACGGGCCGAGGCGGCTACTGCGGCTGGTAGCGGAAGTTCGAGAAGGTGGCACGGGCGTCGGCGCTCTTCCAGAAGACCGTGAGGCCGACATAGCTGGTGGTCGGGTGCACCGCGGTGCTGCGCAGCGAGATGGAGTCGCCGCCGTTCGCCCTGACGGAGAACGTGACCGCGCGCTCCGTCACTTCGGCCGTAAGGCGGAAGGGCTCGCCGCCGACGGGCAGGCCCCGCTCCGCGCGGTCGTACTCGGCCCCGTTGAGGACCTTGACCAGGCCGAACTTGCCCTCGGTCCCGGCACCCGAACACACCGCGAGCTCTTCGAAGGTCGTTCCCGCGGCATTGGTGTGGGTGGCGAACCCGGCACAGGCTCCCTCGGCGGTGGGGTCCGTCTCGGTCAGCGCGGTGACGTCGACCGTGAGCGTGTAGCGGGACGGGAACGACTCGTCGCCGAGGCGGAACTGGAGCTCCGCGTTGTTCTCGGCGATGCGGCCGTTGGAGGCCCGGAGCTTGCGGACCGTGGTGCCGCCGGTGGAGCAGGACGAGGCGCCGCCCACCTTCCGCCAGGAGAGCGCGGGACTGGCGCCCTCGCAGCCGGGCTGGGTGAAGGAGTGGGCTTGCGGGCGGTCCGACCAGGGCCATCGCTCCATCAGGTACAGGCCGGACAGGGCGGCGACGAGGAGCAGGGCCGAGCCCAGAGCGCCGGGAAGCAGGATGCGGCGGCGGCTCGGCGTACGAGGCGGGCCGGGTTCAGAGGCCGGGACGGGCTGGCCCCGGCTCTCCGTCGGAGCCTGGTGGCTGTGCGTGGGGGCCCGGTGCGCGCCGCTCTCCGCCGGACTCGTGGGAGACGGCGGTGGGGCGGGGCGGCGGACGGACTCGGTGGACGACTGGGGCGGTGCGGAGGCGGGCGGGGTGGAGGGCAGGGCGCTGACCGCGTGTTCGCGGAGGAGGCGGGCGACCCGGTCGGGCATCCAGTCGGGCTCCGAAAGCAGCATGGTCGCGGCGGGCACGTCCCCGTCCACGCCGCGCGCGAGGGTCAGCTGGTCGAGCAGACGGGCCACGGAGGGCCGCAGGTCGGGCCGTTTGGCGAGGCAGGCGGCCACCACGGCGCGGAGTTCGGGCGGCACGGCGGCCAGGTCGGGCTCCTCGTGGACGGCGCGGTAGTGCAGGGCGTGCGGGACACCGGAGCCGAACGGACCGCTGCCGGTGGCGGCGTACGCCAGGACCGCGCCGAGGGAGAACACGTCGCTGGCCGGTCCGACGAGACGGCCGGTGAGCTGCTCGGGGGACATGAAGCCGGGGGTGCCGATCGCCGTGCCGGTGTGCGTCAACGCGGTGGCCTCGCCCGCGACGGAGATCCCGAAGTCGATCACCCGGGGGCCGTCGACGGCGAGGAGCACGTTGGACGGCTTGAGGTCGCGGTGGACGATGCCCGCCGCGTGGATGGCCTCCAGGGCCTCGGCGAGCCCGGCGCCGAGCGCGAGGACCGGCCGGGCGGGCCAGGGCCCGTGTCCGGCGACCGCCTCCTCCAACGAGACACCGGGCACGTAGACGGTGGCCAGCCAGGGCGGGGAGCCATCAGGGTCGGCGTCGACCACACCGGCGGTGAACGCCCCGCTGACCCGCCGGGCGGCGGCCACCTCGCGGGCGAAGCGCCGCCGGAAGCCGGCGTCTTCGGCCAGCTCCCGGGCGCACCACCTTCACCGCGAACAGCCGACGCCCCGGCGAACGCGCCAGATACACCCGGCCCATGCCCCCCGCGCCGAGCCGGGCCACCGTCCGATAGCGCCCCACCCGCCGCGGGTCCTCCGGTTCCAGCGCCTCGAACACCGCCACGCCGCGCCCCCTCACCCCGGTGTGCGGCTCCCCGAAGCCACCGCCATGGATGCCGCCCGCTTGCGGTGCGCGCCCGCCCCTCCAGCGTTCCGCCCCCGCGTCACCGGTCGCCGATCGTCCTCGGCACCATCCCGCCACCGCAGCCGTACGGCTGTGCGTTCACTCGTAAGGGTGATGCGGTGTGCGGCGCGCAGGTCGGCCAGCGTGGCCGAGGTGTGCGGCGGTGACGCCTCTTGTGCCTCTCCAGGGGCCAGGCGGCCGGGGTGACCTCGTGCGTCACCACCGGCCGCGGCCTGGGCTCACGCCTCGCTGGCCTGCAAGGCGGTCGGCCGGGGCCCGAGGTGGCGCCAAGCGCACCGGGTCGTGCGCGTCGGCGTCGCCGCGGGCGGTGGGCAGCGGGCCCGGGGTGGTGCAGTCGAGGGTGAGGACCTCGTCGCCGCCCGGCTGGAACGCGTAGTCGACCCGGTCGAGCCGCGACGGCACGCCCAGGGTGTCCAGCGTGGCGCGCAGCCGGTCCAGCGCCGCGTAGCGGTCGTCGCTGGTGTGCAGCACCACGGGGAACAGCCGCACTTCGCGGCGTGCCACCCGTACCAGCTCGATCAGGGCGCTCAGGTGGAACTGCTCGCTCAGCTGCGCCCCGTAGGAGAACAGCAGATGCGAGCTGAGAACGAGGTCGAAGGAGCGGTCGGCGAAGGGAAGGTGAGGCAGCGAGCCCGCGACGTAGTGGTCCGGGCGGGCCGCGATGTCGGTGGTGAAGGCGCGGGCCGATGCGGCCCGCAGCTCGGTGTAGCGCTCGGGGCCACCGAACCAGTCCCACACGAAACGCTCCGCGTTGGCGGCCACGTACGCGTGCTTGTGCTCGATCTCGCGCAGCGCGAGCGTGCCGAGCTGGCCCCGGTCAGGGCCGTACTGCGGATCGACGGCGAACGCCTCGGTGCCGCGCGCCCCGGCCTCGGCCACAAAGCTCGCGGCCCCGCCGGGGCAGTCGAGGACGCGCAGGGCGAGGTCGTCGTCCGAGAGCGCGAACATCGCCCGGTACTCGTCGAAGGAGCGGGCACTGACCAGCATCGCTTCACCCCCTGCCGACGTAGGGCATCGTCGTGGGCAGCACCGTCAGGGACTGCACGTTGGTGTCGAGCGGCATCGACGCCATCAGCACCAGCGCCTCGGTGAAGCGGGCCACCGGAATGGTCGCCTCGACGGCCATCGAGCCGTCGCCCTGCCGGGAGGGCGGCTGCGGGCTTCCGTCCACCGGCGTCACGTTGCCCACGTCGATCTGTCCGCAGGCGATGCGGTACGGACGGCCGTCCAGGGACAGGCCCCGGGTGATGCCGAGCACCGCGTGCTTGGCCGTGGTGTAGGCGATGGCGTGGGGGCGCGGCGCGTAGGCGGACGGCGCGCCGTTGTTGATGATGCGGCCGCCCTGCGGCGACTGGTCGCGCATCACGCGGAACGCCTCCTGGGAGCAGAGGAACGTGCCGGTGACCGTGGTCGCCATGATCTCGTTCCAGTCGTCGACGGCCACCTCCCCGACCGGCTTGCGGGGCACCACCGCGCCCGCGTTGTTGAACAGCAGGTCCAGGCGGCCGAAGTGGTCGACGACCGTGCGGAACAGCGCCGCGACCTGGTCGGCGTCGCTGATGTCGGCGGGCACCGCGATCACCCGGTCCGCACCGGCGCCCGACAGGGCCGCGGTCTCCTCCAGTGTCTCCTTGCGCCGCCCGGCGAGCGCGAGCGACCAGCCCTGGTCGAGCAGGGCGAGCGCGGCGGCCCGGCCGAGGCCGCTGCCGCCGCCGGTGACGACGCCGATCCTGCCGTCGCCGCTCATCGCTCGTTCATCCAAGCGCGCAGGATGCGGCGGGACTTCGGTCCCGGCACGTCCACGTACGGGGAACGGCCGTGCAGCACACGGCTGTTGCGGATCATGAGCAGATCGCCCGCGCCGAGCTGGAGCCCGAAGGCGATCTCCGGGCGGTAGAGGACCTCGTCCAAGTAGTCGAGTGCCTCCAGCCGCTGGGCGTCGAGCTCCGCGGACGCCCGTACCGTACGGGTCTGGTAGTAGCAGCCGATCGTGCCGTCGTCCTGGGTGAACAGGATCGGCGTGACGACGATCTGCTGGCCCGCGCGGCCGGTGCGGTCGAAGCGCCACTCCTGCTGCAGCAGGGCCAGCACGTCGGGGCGTTCGCGGGCGATGATGTCGTACACGTGCCGCGCGCTGGCCAGCTTGGTGGTGCCGCCGCCGTCCGCCGCGGGCGTCAGACAGAGCAGCACCAGCAGGTCGCAGGTGTCGCAGTGGAAGCCGAGCTCGGTGGCGCCGTCACCGTCGCGGTCGCGCAGGATGGTCCACAGGTCGCCCTGCGCGTTCTGCGGGATGGCCCCGCCGACCTCGTCGAGGACGCGGGACAGGCTGGTGATGAGGTCGGCGTCGGAGGCGTCCGGGGAGATGACGTTGCGCACGTTCACGAACCCCACGGCGTCCAGGCTGTTGCCGATGAAGTCGCGCACGCTGGTGTACGCCTGCTCGCCCGCGCCCCAGTGCCCGGCCAGCGAGTCCGGCCACAGCAGCCGCCGGTCGTCGTCGCTGACCGACAGCGACCACACGTCGCGTGCGGACTCCAGATACTCGCTGGTCCAGCCGATGTCGTCGATGGTGGTTCCGGTCATGGCGTGATCAGTCCTTTCGGAAGGCGTACGGGGCATGCGCAGACGCGAGGCCGTCACCGCACCGCCGCGGCGACGGCGTCGGACCACAGGGCCAACGCCTCGTCGATCTGCTCGGCGGTGACGACGAGCGCCGGGATCATCCGTACGGCGTTGCCGTGCACCCCGCAGGTCAGCAGGAGCAGGCCCCGCTCGGCGGCGGCCTGCTGGACGCCGCGGGCCAGGGCGGCGTCGGGGGAGCCGTCGGGGCGGCGGAACTCGCTGGCCAGCATCAGGCCGGTGCCCCGCACGTCGACGATGGCCGGGACGTCCGCGGCGGTCTTGCGCAGCCCGTCCACGAGACGGTTGCCCTGCTCGGCGGCGTTGTCCACCAGGCCCTCGTCGCGGATGACGTCGAGGGTGGCGAGCGCGGCGGCGCAGGCCACGGCGTTGCCGCCGTAGGTCCCGCCCTGCGAGCCCGGCCAGGCCCGGCCCATCAGCTCCACGGGCGCGGCGATCGCCGACAGCGGGAAGCCGCTGGCCAGACCCTTGGCGGTGATCAGCACGTCCGGGACGACACCGGGGGAGTGGTGATGGGCCCAGAACCGTCCGGTGCGGCCGAAGCCGCTCTGGATCTCGTCGAGGACCAGCAGGATGCCGTGCCGGTCCGCACGCTCGCGCAGCCCCGCGAGGAAGCCCGGCGGCGCGGGCACGTAGCCGCCTTCGCCGAGGACCGGTTCGACGAACATCGCGGCGGTCTCTTCGGGCGCGCTCACCGTGGCGAGGACCTGGTCGAGGCCGTGCAGCGCGTGCTCGACGGCCGCCTCCTCGCTCAGGCCGAGCCCGAAGGCGTGCGGGAACGGCGCCACCGCGACCCCGGGCATCAGCGGGCCGATCCCGGCGCGGAAGCGGGTGCCCGCCGTGCTCATCGCCGCCGCGCCCATGGTCCGCCCGTGGAAGGAGCCGTCGAACACGATCACGTTCTGCCGGCCGGTGGCCTGCCGGGCGAGCCGCAGCGCCGCCTCCACCGCCTCGCTGCCCGAGTTCAGATAGAACAGCGAGTCCAGGCCGTCGGGCAGCACGTCCCCCAGGCGCTCGGTCAGCGTGAGCAGCTGGTCGTGCATCACGGTCGTGTACTGGCCGTGGATCAGCTGCCCCGTCTGCCGCCGCACGGCCTCGACCACCCGGGGATGGCAGTGGCCGGTGTTGGTCACGCCGACACCGGCGGTGAAGTCCAGATAGCGCCGGTCGTCGGCGTCGTACAGGTACATCCCCTCGCCACGGGTGGCGACCACGGGCGTGGCCTGCTTGAGCATGGGGGAGAGCTGGGGCATCGCGTCACTTCCTAGAGGGTTGGTCGGCCCGCCGCGCTGGCGGGGCCGGTTGGGGCCGTACGAGAGGTTGGTCAGCGGGCGGGATCGGCGGGGACCGGCGACCGGTGCGGCAGGAAACCGACGTCGGCGGCCCAGGACAGCGCGGCCGACCACCACTCGGCGGTCGGTTCGGCGAACCGCACCCCGAGCCGGTCGAGGACGGACTGGCTCCACGCGCTGTCGACGACGACGTTGCGGTCCCCGAGCTGGGACCAGGTCGAGGCGATCCTGGCCACGGTCGGGTGGTGGCGCTCCGCGCGGGCGAGCGCCGCGGTGAACGTGGCGTCGTCCGTGAGCCGGACCGGATAGCCGTGTTGGACCATCCACGCCACCAGCTCGTCGTGGGCGACGGTGTGCGGGGACTCCTCGTGGTAGACGCCGGGCGCCGCGTACGGATGGAGGGCGAGCGCCGCGATCCCGGCCGCCACCGTGTCCACGTACGAGAACTCGAACGTCGTCGAGGGGCGGCTCGGCGCCGCCCCGGCGAGGACGTAGCCGCGCACGGTCTGGTAGATCCGGTTGTCGGCGACATTGCGCTGGAACGCCCCGGTCCGGCTGTGCGCCGCGATGTGGCCGCTGCGGTGGACGTAGGCCTGGCGGCCGGACGCGGCCCAGGCGCGCACGGTTTCCTCGGCGCGGAACTTCACCTTCTCGTACGGGGTGCGGAAGTCCTGCCCGATGCGCAGGTCGGCCTCGCTGAAGCGGCGCGCGGGGCCCTCCACCTCGCCCGAGACGGCCAGCGTGGAGACGTGGTGGAAGCGGGCGCCGGGGGCGTGGGCGTCGATCCAGTGGAGCAGGCGCCGCACCGCGGCGTGGTTGGTGCGCTCCAGGTCGGCGGGCGAGGCCACCAGGCGGACGTCGGCCGCCGCGTGGACGACGACCCGCGCCGCGCGGGCGCGGGCGAGCCCGGCCGGGGTCAGGCCGAGGCCCTCGGCGGTGATGTCACCGGCGATGGCGTCGGCGCCGCCGAGCCGCCGGGCCGCCTCGGCGTCGCTGTCGCCGCGGACCAGGCAGGTCACGCGCGCGCCCCGTGCGGCCAGCTCGTCGAGCACGTGCCCGCCCAGATAGCCGGTCGCCCCGGTCAGGAGCACGGGCACCGGCTCGCGCACCACCCGCCAGTGCCCGCGGGACGGCGCGATGCCGGTGTGCACCAGCTGGCCGGACGTGGACACCGCGGCCCTGACGTACGGCGGGGGCTCGGCGTCCGCGGCGGCGGCCACCGCGCGGGAGAACGCGGCGACGATCCGCTCCGCGCTGTCGTGCGCCAGCCGCGGCCAGGCGTACACCAGGTCGGTCACCAGGCGTCCTTCGACGATCCGGGCGGTGAGGCGCAGCCGGTACAGCGAGTCCCCGGTGGCGCAGCGGGCCACCCCGGCCTGTTCGTCCGCCACCGACCAGTTCAGGGAGGGCTCGTCGGGCAGCCGGAAGGTGCCGAGGAAGTTGAACGCGGCCTCGGGGCGCACGCCTTCGACGTCCATGGGCAGCTGGGGGGCCTGCCGCACCAGGTCCTCGACCTCCGCCGTGCGCCGGGTCGCGTCGGGCGTGGCGGTGGCGTTGACGGCGAGCCACTTGACGGCGGTGAACCAGCCCACCGTGTCCAGGTACTGCCCGTCGTCCCCGTCGGTTTCGCGGCCGTGCGTCTCCACCTCGACACCGAGGCTGCGCTGACCGCTCCAGGCGAGCGCGGCGTCGGCGAACGCCGAGAGCAGTACCGCCTCCAGGCGCTGGGCGCGCCCGTGGCGCGCGACGAGCCTGCTGGTCGCCTCCTCGTCGAGGCTCCAGACGAGGGTCGCCGGTTCGGTGCTCGACGTGGCGTCGTCCACGGGCAGCCGGGGCGCGACCGCCGGATGCGCGGCGGTGGAGCGGGGCGCGGCGGCGGCCCACGCGTAGAAGTCGGCCGTCGGCGGCAGGTCGGCGCGCCGCCCGGACAGCGCGGACCGGTAGGCGGCGGCGAGGTCGTCGAGGAGGATGCGCCAGGAGAGCCCGTCGACGACGAGGTGATGGGCGATCAGCGCGATCCGGTCGTCGACGCCGGGAGCGCCGGCGAACAGATGCACCCGCAGCAGGCGCCCGGCCTCCGGGTCGAGACCGCGGTGCAGCTCGGTGCAGACCGCGCCGATCACCTCGGCGGACGGCTCCTCCGCCCGCACCGGCGAGTGGCTCACCGCGTCCAGGTCGCCCGCGGGCCGCAGCGGCCCCAGGCCGCCGGGTCCGAGCGGCCTGCGCAGCGCCGTGTGCCGGTCGAGGACGGCCTCGACGGCCCGCGCCAGGGCCCCGGCGTCCACCCGCTCCTTACAGCGCAGCAGCACGGACTGGTTCCAGTGCCGCGGCTCGTCGACGGGCTGGCGGAACAGCCACCGCTGGGCGGGGGCCAGCTGGCGCGGCTCGGCGGCGAGGGCTTCGGCGCGCGGCTGGGGCAGGCGCCGCGACGAGGCGGCCACCGCCGCCAGGCCGGTGGGCGTCGGGTGGTCGTAGAAGTCCTCGAACGCGACGCGGTGGCCGCGCCGGCGCAGGAACGCGATGGTGCGCATCGCGAGGATCGAGTCCCCGCCCAGGCTCACCACGTCCGCGTGCGGATCGACCACGGGCAGGCCCAGGGCGTCCGCCCACAGCTCGCACAGCGCGTGCGCCAGCGACGCCGCGGAACGGTCGGCGGGGCGCGCGGGGGCGGAAGGGCCGGGCCGCGCGGTGCGGGCCCGTGACTCGATGAGGCCGGAGACGACGGCGCTCAGGCGCGCGCGGTCGAGCTTCCCGTTGGCGCCGAACGGGAACTCCGGCAGCGCGAGGATCGGCTGCGGCACGGAGTAGCCCGGCAGCCGGTCGTGGAGGTGCCCCTGGAGCGCGGCGAGCGCCTCGTCCTCCGCCCCGCCGCCGGTCAGGCGCACGGCGGCCAGGAGCTGACTGCCCGCAGGCGTGGCGCGCACGATCACCGCGCCTTGGCCGACGCCGGGGAACTCCTCCATGGCCCGCTCGATCTCGGCGGGGTCGACGCGGAAGCCGCGGACCTTGACCTGGCGGTCCGAGCGGCCGACGAAGACGAGGTTGCCGTCCGGCCTGCGGCGGCACACGTCGCCCGTCCGGTACATCCGCCGTCCCTCGTACGCGAGGAAGCGGCGCGCCGTCTCATAGGGACGCCCGAAGTACCCGGCGCTCACGCCCTGCCCCCCGATGTGCAGTTCCCCCTCGGTGGCGTCGTCGGACGCGGGGGAGTCGGGCACGGGGGTGTGGGGGACGAGCCGCAGTTCGACCTCGCCGATCGCGGTGCCGATGGGCACGGTGGGCTCGTCCGCGGGCAGGTCGGCCACGGCGGAGGCGAGGAAGCAGGTGGCGCCGACGGTGGTCTCGGTCGGCCCGTAGTGGTTGGCGACCCGCGCGGCGATCCCGTCCTGGAGCAGGCGCGCGGCGAGCGACCGGGGCAGCGCCTCCCCGCCGAGCAGGACGGTGCCCAGGGCGGGCGCGTCCTGCGGGCGTCCGGCGAGCAGGGCCGTCAGGTGCGAGGGCGTCGTCTTGAGCACCGACACCCCGGCCTCGCGCACGGACGTCCAGAACGCCTCCGGGTCCCGCGCCTGCGCGTCGGGCACCACGTGCACCGATCCCGCGGTCGCGAGCGCGAGCAGCCAGGAGGTGTGCCCGAGGTCGGCGGCCAGGGTGGTGACGTGGGCGACGCGCGGCGCGTCGGTGCCGGTGAGTCCGAGCCGGTCGCGCAGGGCGAGCGCGTAGTGCACGGCGTTGGCGTGGGTGACCGCGACGGCCTTCGGCTCGCCGCTGGAGCCGGACGTGAACGACAGGTACGCCAGGTCGTCCGGCGCGCAGGCCGGTGTGCGAGAGGGCGAACCGGACGGCGCGGCGGCCGCGTTGACCGGGTCGACCGGGTCGCTCGCGGCGAGCGCGTCGACGTCGACGTACGTGGTGCGGTACGGCTCGGGGGCGCCCGGGTGCGGTGTGGTGGCGAGGACGTGGCGCACCTTGACGGCGTCGAGGCGCCGGTGCACATCGCGCGGGCTCCAGCCGGGGTCGACCAGGACGGCGACGGCTCCCGCGCGCAGCACGCCGTGCAGCAGCGCGCACATGCGGGCGTCCCGGGGGCCGAGCAGCGCCACCCGGTCGCCGCGCTCGGTGCCGAGGTGGGCGAGGCGGGCCGCGATGTGGGCGGCCACGGCGTCGAGTTGGCGGTGGTCGATGGCGCGGTCCGCGTCGCTGAGGGCGGGGCGGTCCGGGTGGGTCAGGGCATTGCGTATGAGCAGGTCGGGCAGTGTGGCGTCGGGCAGCGACGCGGGGGAGCGCATCGCTCGGGTCATGGGCGGAGACCTCCGGTGGTGGCGTTCGGTGCGCCCGTGCTGTCGTCGGCCGGGGTGAGCGGGGCGAGGTCACCGGCGATGTAGGCGGGCAGTTCCGCGCGCGGCGACAGGCGTCCGGACAGCTCCCAGGCGAGCAGGCGGTGCAGGCCGTCGAGGTGGACCAGGCCGTCGTCGGTGGGCAGGTCGGCGTAGTGGTCGTGCGGGATCGGGCGGGTGGTGAGGTAGATGGAGCTGAACGCGGCGGTGCGGAACAGGGCGATCTTGCCGGTGCAGACGGGGTTGGCCGCGGTGAACTCCGCCTCGTGCGCGCGCAGCAGGTCCGCCGCCTGGCCGACGGTGAGGCCGGTGCGCGGGACGAGTTCGCGTCCGCCGCCGCAGCCGAGGTGCCAGGGCAGCAGCACCGAGCGGACGTCGGCGCGGGACAGCCGGATCGTCGACCAGGTGCCGAAGGTCGCGTCGGCCAGGCGCAGCGCGCTGTCCGCGTCCACGTTGGTGTTGACCTCGTGGGCGCGTGTGACGGGGTGGTCCTGGTGGAAGCGGTCGCGCACTTCCTCGAAGGTGGTGGGGCCGATGATGTGCATCCGTGCCGTCCTCTCTCACGCCTGCCGGGCGTACTCGGTGAAGTGCCGTTCCGCGAACAGCTCCGGCCACCGCCCGCCGTCGAGCTCACGGGCGCGGGCCGTGGCGAGCATGTGCCGCCAGTACGGCTTCACGGGCCGCCAGCGCGCCCCGGTCTGGCAGTACGACGCGTCGACGAAGTAGCGGGGCGGGGCGCCGGGCGGGCTCGGCGCGGGTCTGCGGGCGTGCAGCAGGGCGGAGTTGATGAGCACGGTCGAGCCGGGCGGCAGCGCGTCGATGACGACCTCGCCGGGCAGTTCGGCGGTGCCGAGGTGGGCGAGCGCGGACTTGCTCCAGGTGTTGCGGTGGGAGCCGGGCGCCACGGTGAGGGCGCCGACCGTGCCGTCGAGCCCGCCGAGGTAGTGCAGCGCGTGCACCATCACCAGGTCGCGGTCGCCGAGATCGTTGGGTTCGTGGTCGTGGTGCCAGGCCTTGCCGGGCGCCGAGGGGTTGTGCCGGTCGCTGTGCAGGTGGTGGAAGACGAAGGGGGCGCCCATGAGGTCCGCGATGATCCGCAACAGCGGCTCGTGGGTGAGGAGTTCACCGTGCGCGGGCAGTTCGAGCTCCATGACGGGCGGCGGATCGTGCTCGCTGGGGTCGAGGCAGGCGGCTATCGAGCGGGACCGCAGCCCGTCGTCGACCCAGCGGTCCACCTCGGGTACGAGCCGGTCGAGCAGCGACGCGGGCAGCAGGCCGGGCAGGACGAGATAGCCCGCGTCCGCGAAGTGTTCCCGTTGCGCCGATACTGTCCCGCTGCCCTCGAAGGACAATGGCATTTGCCCCACACCTTTCCGTGACCGGGAGTGATGATTGAGGAATGACGAATGGTAAATGACGAATGACGGTTGGCGAATGATGTAACGACGGTTGGCGAATGACAGATGGCTAATGACCGACTGTTGCTGACAGCGTTGTCAGTGCTATCGGCTCGAAGGGGGTGCGTCTGGCTCAGAGCCGACCGGGTCCGCTGGTTCTGCTCGCTCCGCCAGTTCTGTTCGAGCCGCTGGTTTCACTCAGTCCGCTCGGCCGCGACGGCGGTATTCCCGGTGGTGGGGCGACTGTTCGGGGACTTGGTGTGTCTGCTCTCCCCAGCGAGGAGAACCGGGTGCCGAGCCACACGAAGAGCTGGATTGCGGCGATGGCCGTGAACAGCGCCGCGACGCCGAACTCGACGACCAGCCAGCTGCCGAGCAGCGAACTGACCGGAACCGCGGCGAAGGGAATGGCGCGCTGCAGTCCCACCACCCTGCCGAGGAATTCGGGGTCGACCGCGCCCTGCCGGTACGTGCGCCAGGGCACGATGAACGTGGAGGTCGTCGTGCCGACGACGAACCAGCAGACGGTCAGCGCGCCGACACCGGACCACATTGCGGGCACCGTCAGGGCGAGGGCCTTCACCGCCATGGCCGACCCCATGAGCGTGCCCGGGGAGAACCTCCGCAGCAGCGCGGGCGACGCGGCGGCGCCCAGGACGGCGCCGAGTCCCTGGGCCGCGGCGATGACCGCGAGGGAGGCAGGGATGTCCCCGTCGGGTCCGGCCACGATGTAGACGAGGTTGGCCGCCGCGGCGGGGAAGGTGAAGTTGGCCAGGGTCAGCAGGATCGTGGCCGAAAGGAGGGCGTGCTGCGTCGCCACCATGCGGGCGGCCGCGACGGCGTCCGGGACGAGTGAGCGGCACGCCGCGCGGAACGACGCAAGGAGCCGCTGCCGCGTCGCGATGACGGCGGTGGCCCCGATCAGCAGCGCGGAGACGGCGAACGACGCCGCGTTCAGGAAGCTCGCGGCCGTCGGGCCGAGCAGGGTGACGACCGCGACGCCGGCGACCGGGCCGAGCATGGCGAGGGTGCCGTCCGCACCCTGGACCCAGGCGTTCATGGTGGCCCGTCGGTGCCCGGCGACCCGTTCGGTGATGAATCCCTGGAACGCCGGGAACGAGAAGGGGCGTACGCAGCCCAGCAGAAAGGCCGCCGCCATCACCAGGACCGTCGGCGGATCGATCAGGCAGAGCACGCCGATTCCGGCGACGATCACCGCGGAGACCACATCGCAGGCGATCATCAGTTGCCGCCGGTCGGCCCGGTCGGCGACGACTCCGCTGAACAGTCCGATGACCACGAACGGCACGAATTCGACCGCGTAGGTCAGCGCCGTCGAGACCGCCGATCCCGTCAGTTGGAGCACCAGCACGGGCAGAGCGAACCGGAATATCCAGTCCCCGCTGCTGGAAATGATGAACGCCGTCCGTAACAGCCTCTCGTCCCGGCGCTGGGGGTCGGGCTTCGTCAGGGAGTGCGGTACGCGTTGCCGACACAGTGCACAGGCGGCGCGGGATGAGCGCGTGACGTGTAAGCGCCGTCCATGCGTGTGAACAGCAATCACAAACCCTCCCTCGCAAAGGAAAAGCTAAGAAAAGCCGGAAGCGCGCACTTGACAACTCCGTGCGGTACGTGCGGTGTCCCGGTCGGCTCGCCCTCAGAAAAGCACAGGAGGCTTAGGTGCCGCCATCCTCGTCCTGCAATCTGAGACCATTTCAACATGTGCAACGCTGGCATTTCATCATGTGCAACGACAGGTAATTCATGGCGTGCTTGGCGGGGGAATCTACTCGCGCCGGAATGGTAAAACAAGCCGTTGACTGGCTGCGGCGCGAGGGGTATGGTCTACACCACTTCGCATGCAATGCGCAGGTGAAGTGTGCCCGCTCGCGCCCGCGATGGCCCTGCCCGTTGCATTACTCGCGAGTTATACCGGTGGGTCAACTTCGGCTGCCCCGGAGCGGCCGGATCGCGGACCGTCGTATCCGCATCCAACTCCCTCCCCGCCCGTACGGGTCATCTGTACGTGACACCTCATCTGTACGTCATCTGTACGGGACTCCCGCGGGCGCGGGCGCGCGGGGCTGCGTGGGGGACGGCGGCCGGGCGACGCCTCGGCCCGGCACCGCGCCGGGCGCCGTTGCGAATGCCTCGCTTCCAGCGCGTGAATTTCAGGGTGCGGGCCGCGGAACTAAGGGCGGGGCCGGCGGTCAAGAATGCCTTTGAATTCGAGGGTTCGCCGTTTTACGTTCTCCACGGACGACGGCCCGGACCGTACGAACATCACGCCGGTGCCCCTGGCGCGCACCGGCGGCGCATCCGACCTGCCGCTGTGCACCCTGTGCCTGGTGGCTCAGGGCAACGGAGACGGCACGCCGACCATCCAGTTCCGTGCCAAGGTTACGGCGATCAGTACTGGCTCCTCGTCGGCGAATTCCCATGGGGCAGGGGTGCGGAAGACGGGAACGTCGCCGTGCGGTACCCGTGCATGAACTACGAAGACCAGAAGCGGGATGTCCGGCACGACCCCAACGGCAACGGTCACTTCATGAAGCGGTGCGTTCCGAGGAAACTGAATACTCGCAGGCCTGCACCGCGATGGACGCCGGGCCCTCTGTGCGACCGGCCGCACCTCGCGCCGCAGATCGCGACCGCGGCCGCCTTTCGGAGCCGTCGGACACGATGCGGCAGGCCCGCCCAGGCCGTCAGCGCGGCACGCCGAGGCCGTCGAGGACGATTCCCACGGCCCGGTCGCGAGCCTCGCCGCTCTCTCCTGGCGCCGCGATGTGGGCGAGGGCCCGGACCAGTACGGACACGTCCTCGCCGGTGGCGTCCGGGCGGGCGGCCCCGGCGGCCTGGGCGCGCTCGAGGACGAGTTGGACCGCCTGGCGGAAGCCGTCGGCGGCCGAGGTGACCGGCTGGGGCAAGCCGTCGCCGTCGTCGCTGTGCGGCGGCAGCAGATCCATCAGGGTCATTTTGGCGGCGCCGGTCGACACCAGAGTCCGGATCAGCGCGGCCAACGCCTTCCCCGGGTCGGTGTCTTCGGCGAGGCGGCGGGCCTCGTTCGCCAGCTTGTCGAGATAGCGCACGGCGGTGGCCTCGATGCACCAGCCAGCGAGGGGCACACCCATGAATGACATGTCAGGGAGCCCGGCCATGTCCTTAGCGGACGAGACCAGCACGGTAGTGATCGTGGGAGCGGGAGTCGCCGGACTCGCGCTCGGCAATTTCCTGTCGAGCGCCGGGATCGACTGCGTCGTCCTGGAGAAGCGCGGCCGTGCGTACGTCGAACAACGGCAGCGAGCGGGGGTCATCGACACCCGTGCGGCCCGGATGTTCCGGGAGTGGGGACTGGCGGACAGGGTGCTCGGCGGTGTCCCCTTCGAGCCGACGCTGACCTTCAGGATCGACAACGAGACGCGCCCCCTCACGTTCACGGCGGACGACAACGGCGGCGGACGCTTCTGCCCCCAGCAGGTGCTCGTCCGCAACCTCATCGACGTGTTCGAGAGCGACGGCGGAGACCTTCGCTTCGACGCCGACGCCTCACTGACCGGCATCGCGGGCGGTGAACAGCCCCTCGTCCGCTACCAGGACAGTCGCCGGCACGACGCGAACCATCAGCTGCGCGTTCGTCGCCGGATGCGACGGCGACCGAGGCGTCAGCAGGGCCGCCATCCCCGGCGACCACCTCACGCGCTCCTCCCACGCGTACGGGTACGCGTGGCTGACCGTCCTGGCGGACGTTCCCGCCGGTCACCAGTCCATGATGGCCGTTCATCCTCGGGGATTCGCGGGGCAGTTCGCCCGAGGCCCACAGGCGAGCCGCTTCTACCTGCAGTGCCCGCTCGACAGCTCCCCCTCGCAGTGGACGGACGAACGCGTCTGGGACGAGATCGAGGCCCGCTTGGCGAACCGGTGGCCGCACGGGGACCCATCTCCAGCAAGGAGCTGGTGCCGCTGCGCAGCGTCGTCCACGACCCGATGAGCTACGGACCCCTCTACCTGCTCGGAGACGCCGCCCACACCGTTCCCCCGATGAGCGCGAAGGGCATGAACCTGGCGCTGCACGACGCCGACGTGTTCGCGAAAGCCGTCATCCACCACCAGACCCGGGGCGGTGACGCGATCCTGCTCGACGGCTATTCGTCGACGTGCCTGCGCCACGTGTGGAACTACCAGGCGTTCGCGGCATGGTTCACCGACCTGATGCACAACGCCGGTGACGCTTCCCACCAAGGGGAGTTCCGACGCCACCTCGCCCGCGCGGAGCTGGAGCGCCTGTACGCGTCCGACACGGCCAACCGCCTGTTCAGCGAGTTCCTCACCGGGCTGAACTAGCGACGCGTCAGGAGTTCCAGACGTACGCGCTCGACGCCCTCGGCGCTCCACGCGCCAGCGGCCGAGCCGACTTGGCCTGAACCAGCGCATGCGGCCCGCCCACGTGTTCCCCGGCGGCGAGGGCGGCCCCTCGCCGACGAGGCGTGCGCGTCGCCACCGCGTGGGTCCCTGCGGAAGGGCTCAGCCGTCCCGGAGCCGCACCGCCGCCCGCCCGGACGCCGGGTCGCGCTCCAGGATCACGTACCGGCTGAGGACGGCGAGGGCGACCAGGCAGCCGCCCATCTCCAAGCCCTCCTCCACGAGCGTCCCCAGCATGAGAACGGTGCGGTGGCCGTTCTCGAGGGCCCAGCCGTTGAACGCCTCGGTGACCAGCGCCCCGCCCAGATACACCGCCAGTGCCCCCAGCAGCCCGAACCGCAGGTCACGGGGGAGCTTTCGCGCCCACAGGACGGCGCACACGGTGCCCGTCGCCGCGAGGAGCGCGCCCGGCAGCACCCAGGCGTGCGTGGGCAGCGAACCCCCGGCCCACTCCTTCCACGACTTGCCGACTTCACCGAGTCGCTCGTGCAACGACGCCGTCTCGTCGATGCTCAGCAGCGCCGTCGCGGCGGCGAGCCCCAGCCAGGACAGCCGCCCCGGGCGGGCGTCGCGCCCGCTGAGCAGCGCGGCTGTCAACGCCATGCCCGTCACGGCGAGCAGCAGCGTGCTGTTCCACCACGTGGCCAGGTTGGCCTCGACGTCGACGTTCACGAACCTGCGGACGCCCGGGATGGCGTCGTAGTGGTTGTAGGCGCGCGTGGCGAGGTCGGCGAAGAGTAAGAACGCGGTGGCGCCCGTGGCGAGCCACAGGACGCGGCGGGCCGGCGGTCTCCCGAGTTCACCGGCGCGCTGGTCGTGGGTTTGAGTTTCGGTCATGCGTACGGAGGCTAGCGGTTTGATCAGATGAGGATGTGCTCGGGGCACCCCGCAGGGTGCACCTTGAGACAGGGCGCGTGTGACCGCGCGTACGCGATCAACTCGGTCCGGGCGCTGGGGCGGTGACAGTTGCGTTCAACCCGGCTTGAGTTGGGACGGTTGCGTCCACCGGCCGTCCGCCAGGGACGGTGCGTACGGGAAGGTGCAACGTGGGCGGAGTGATGACCCTGACGCAGGCCGCGGAGGCGCTGCGGGAGGGCCGAGTGACCAGTGTCGGGCTCGTGGAGGCGGCCATCGCCGAGGCCGAGCGCTCGGACGACGTGCTGGGCGTGTATCTGACGCGCTTCGACGAGCGGGCCCGGGCCGCGGCCCGGCGCGCGGACGAGGAGCTGGCGTCCGGCGTGGACCGGGGGCCGCTGCACGGGATTCCGTTCGGGGTGAAGGACACCATCGCGGTGGCCGAGGGACCGACCACCGCGCAGAGCCTGGTCCACGACAGGAACTGGTGGGCCGGGCGGGACGCTCCGGTGGTGGCCCGGCTGCGGGCGGCGGGCGCGGTGATCACGGGGAAGACCACCGCGATGGAGTTCGGCTGCGGACTGCCGCAGGCGGACAAGCCGTTCCCCTTCCCGCGCAACCCCTGGCGGACCGACCGCTGGGCCGGAGGCTCCAGTTCCGGGTCGGCCAGCGGCGTCGCGGCGGGGATGTTCGCGGCCGCCCTCGGCAGCGACACCGGGGGCAGCATCCGCATGCCCGCGGCCTTCTGCGGGGTCACCGGGCTGATGCCGACGTTCGGGAGGGTGCCCGAGGACGGTTGCGTACCGCTCGGGTACAGCCTCGACCGCCTGGGCCCGCTCGCCCGCAGCGCCCGGGACTGCTCAGCGGTGCTGCACGCGCTGGTCACCGACCCGCACGACCCCGGCGCGACGCGGGACGACGCTCCCGCAGGGCACGGCGGCCTCCACGCCCCGTACACCGAGCCCCGGTTCGACGGCGACCTGACGGGAGTGCGGGTGGGCGTCGCGCGTGAGCACCACTTCCCCGACGACGGCGACCCGGCGCTGCCGGGGGCATTCGACGCGGCCGTGTCCGTGCTCACCGGGCTCGGCGCGCGCATGGTGGAGGTGCGGCTGCCGTACTGGCACGAACTGGTCACCGCGATGTTCGTGACCGTGGCCAGCGAGGGCCTGGCCCACCACCGAGGTGACCTGTCCCGGCGTTGGGACGACTACTGCGTGGCCTCGCGCGGTCTGCTCGCCATGGGCGCGCTCGTGACGGGCGCGGACTACGTCCAGGCGCAGCGGGTGCGTACGGTGGCGCAGCGCGCGGTGGACGTCCTGTTCGCGGACGTGGACGTCGTCGTGTGTCCGACCGCGTCGATCGGGACGCCGCCGTTCGACGCCCTGGCCGACGCGGCCGGGCACCAGGACCAGGCCGGGGTCTTCGGCAAGATCCATACGCCGTACTGGAATCCGCTGGCCAACCCCGTCCTCGCGGTGCCGTTGGGCGTCACCGGGGCCGGGCTGCCGCTGTCGCTGCACGTCGCGGGGCCGGTGGCGGGCGAGGCGACGATCCTGCGGGTCGGGGACGCGTTCCAGCAGCGGACCGACTGGCACCTGCGGGCCCCCGACCCCACCGCGTACGCGTCGGGTACGGCGGACGCCGGGGCCCGCACCGCCACGGAGGTGCGCGCGTGAACGGGCCGTACGACGACGCGACAGGGACTGGACGCGGCGCCGGGGCTGCCCCGCGCCCTGACGAGCCCGCCGCACCCCCCAGCCACCCCGAGCACAGCCAGACCCGGCACGCCCTGACGCCCACCGTGCGCGCCCTGCTGGATGCCGCGCGACTCCCCGCCGATGAGCACCAGCTCGCCGGGCTCGTGACGGCGTACGCCGCGCAGCGCCCGGCCGTGGACGCGCTCTTCGACGTGGCGGGGACGCGTCACGCCCTCCCAGTGCCGCGCCGGGGCACGGTCGCCGTCGGCCCGGACGACGACGGAGAACCCGCGCCGACCTGAGCCGCCCGGCCAGGGCCACTGGCGGGAGAAGCCGGGCGGCCCTGGCTACGCGGGGCGTGCCGTGGAGACCGTCGCCCGGAAGTCCGGGCACCGCTCCAGGTCGTTCCCGTGGGCGCAGGTGAGGAGGTGGCGGAGGTAGGCGCGGGCCGAGTCGAGCTGGGCGATGTGCGCGTCCAGCGCCGCGACGCGCCCCAGCACGGTCGCCTTCCAGTCGCTGCCGCTGCCGCTGCCGGTGCTGGTGCTGGTGCTGGTGCTGGTGTCCGCGTCCGTGCCGGTGTCTGTGTCGGTTGCGGTGCCGTCACGGTCGAGCAGCGTGCGGATCTCCTCGACCGACATCAGCCCGGTCTCCCGCCACAGTTTGATCAGCGCGACGCGGTAGACCTGCTCCGAGTCGAAGTACCTCCGCCCGGACCGCCGGTGCGGCTCCACGAGCCCGCGCCGCTCCCAGTAGTGCAACGTCGACAGGGGCAGCAGGAACCGGTCCGCGACCTCCCGTATCGGTGTCAGCTCATCCATGGACCCATGACATCAGGTCGACAGACGGACAGGCGGACGGGCGGACCCGTCACGGACGCGATACGGGCAGTGAGCCCACCGGGCACTCCGCCACGCCCACCGTGTCGCGGGTGATCGCCTCCACGTTCTCCGCGGCCTTGGCCGGGTCGGTGACCCAGAGGCGGTAGAAGTCGAAGGGGCATTCCGCCACGCCCCGTTCGCCCTCTCCGGCGGCGTGCACACCGGAGTAGCCGCGGTGCAGCAGCTTGAACAGGTGGTTCTGCGACTGGTCGTGGGCGCGTGCGTCGCGGATGGCGGACACCGACAGTCTGGGCGTACTGGATGCCGTACTCCTCCTCGCCCGTCTCGCCGAGCGTCCGACCGTCGAAGCCGATGAGCGCGGAGTGCCCGAAGAAGGAGTAGACGCCGTCGAATCCCGTGGCGTTGGCGACGGCGACGTAGCAGTTGTTCGCCCAGGCCATCGCCTTGGCCATGAGGACCTGCTGGTCCTTGGCGGGGTACATGTAGCCCTGGCAGCGCACGATCAGCTCGGCGCCCTTCATTGCGCAGTCGCGCCAGATCTCGGGGTAGTTGCCGTCGTCGCAGACGATCAGCGAGATCTTCATGCCCTTGGGGCCCTCGGTCACCCGCGTGGCGTCGCCCGGGTACCAGCCCTCGATCGGACACCACGGGAAGATCTTCCGGTACTTCTGCACGATCCTGCCCTGGTCGTCGATGAGCACCAGGGTGTTGTACGGCGGCTTGTGCGGGTGGTCCTCGTGCTGCTCGCCGGTCAGGGAGAAGACTCCCCAGACCCCCGCCTCGCGGCAGGCCGCGGCGAGGACGTCGGTCTCCTCGCCCGGTACGCGAGAGGCGGTGTCCAGCATCTCGGCCGGGTCGTACATGATGCCGTGGGTGGAGTACTCGGGGAAGACGATGAGGTCCATCCCTGGCAGGCCCACCTTGACGCCCTTCACCATCTCGGCGATCTTCCGGACGTTCTCCAGTACCTCGCTCCTGGTGTGGAGCCGAGGCATCTTGTAGTTCACCACCGCGACCCCGACGGTGTCCGGGCCAGAGGCGATGTCACCATGGCGCATCGCGTGCTCCTTCCGTTGCCTTGCTCGGCCTTCCGTGGCGTTGCCTTGTCTTGCGGGGTGTCTCCGCCCAGAGAAGCGCCCGCGCTGGCAGCCTGACAAGCGGGGAGTCAGCCGGGGACCGAACTCGGCGAGGGCCCGAGGAACATCCCTCCCCAGCCCCCGACGAAACCGGTCAACCCTTATGCGCCCACGGCGCCTTGGACGAATCGCCGCAGGTGCGTGCGCACGGCGTCGGGCTGCTCCAACCAGGGCTCGTGCCCCGCGTCTTCGACCAGGGTCAGTGGAAGACCGAAGCGGAGCGCGAGTGACTCAAGCGCCGAAGCCGGACGGGGATCGTCGGCCCCGCCGAGGAACTCCGTTCGTACGGGCAGGCAGGCACGGAGATCGGCGAGGTGCGCGTCGATCGGATCCGTGCGTCCCTCGCCGCCGAGTTCGGCGTTCATGGACCAGTTGACCGGACGCCGCCGCCGGGCGCTCCGGCCCGCCCAGCGCCACCCGTTCCCGGGGTCGGAGTGGTCGGTGAACCAGGCAAGCGTGAGCAGCTCGACCTCCTGCTCCTCCGTGCGGTGCGGCAGCTCCTCCAATTCGTGGAGCCGTTCCCGCTGCGCGGCGGACATGCGGCGGCCGCGCTCCGCCCGGTACCCGGTACGCCAGTCACCGGTGAACGGCCCGCACATCAGCAGCGTCGCGGCGACCCGGTCGGCGTGCCTCAGGCAGAAGCGGCTCGCCAGATCGGTGCCGTAGGAGTGCCCGATCAGCACGGCTCTGGGCACGTCCCACGCGTCGAGCAGCTCGGCGAGGTCGTCGACATGCCGGGCGAGGGAATGGGCTCCCCGCCACCGGGACTGGCCCGTGCCGCGCTGGTCGTAGCGGTACACCGGCGCGAGGTCCGCGATCATGGGGGCGAGATCGCCCAGATAGTCCGGCAGCCCCGGACCGCCATGCACCAGGACCACGGCCGGCCTCCGAGCCGTGTCGCCCAACGCCGTCCAGCACAACCGCGCCTCGTCGGTCATCGATACGAGGCCCCGTGTCTCCCTCAACGTCACCGCGGAGAACCTACCGGTGTCACCGAGGCTCCGCCAAAGGCGGAGCGCCGAGCACGGGTCAACGTCGCTTCGTCAGCCGCTCAGTCGGCGGAGTCCTTGAGGTGTGCGTGGTGTGCCTGGAGGACGACGTCGGTGAGGTCGTCACGTACCGGGCCGGGTGGCAGGGTCGCGTAGCGTTCTTCGAGGAGGAGGCGCATCTCGTCGTCGAAGAACGGCACCTCGCGGAGCACCCGGACGTAGGCGCGGCGCACCCAGCCGGGCAGGGCCTCGTCCGCGATCTTCGCCAGTGCCTCCTGGAACGTGCCGCGCAGGTCCCACTCCATGCTCTCCTTGCCCCGGTCCAACACGGCCTTCCTCATCTTCGCGGCGGCACGCAGCTCGGCGAGGAGCAGTGGGTCGCCAGAACTCCGGCCTCTTGATGCCACAGAGCACCTCACACCAGAGGACAAGAGGAACTGGAAGTGCCACGTCTCCGCCACGAAAGAAGCGACCAGGACGACGTCAACTGGCTGATCCACGCAGTCCTCAACGTCATCGCGTACCACTGCCAGCGATGCCCGAATCACCGTTGCGGCGAGAAGGTCAGCGACATGCAGCGGGGGAGAGCTATTGGGCGCTGAAGCGCGGAATGGCAGGGAAGCCCGCGATGGGTTGACCAAACCGCGCCAACGAGCCCGTTATGAGCACCATAAGGAGTGCGACCGCCGCAGCACGAGACTGTTTTACCAACAAGGCACCCCCCAAGCACTCCCTCACGGCAAGTAAACATGTGCACGATAGACGCAGGCCGGACGAAGCCACGGCAGGGAGTGAAGCGCCTATGCACAGGCAACCTGCGCAATCGTCTGGCCGAACAGCACACCGCCGAAGCCGCAACGTCGGCTCCCTCCAACAGCTAACGGTCCGCCAGCAACCCCGGCCGCGGCACCCAACGGATCTCACCATGACTCCTCAATGCAAGGAGTGTCTAGTGAATTCACTCTATGAAGACCCGGATCTGCACTCTGCTCACCTGACAGCCCGAGATCTCATCGAGGCGATCCCGAGCCTCGTCGCCTTCGTTCTCGATTCCCTAAAGAATGAAGAAGACATCCACATCACTGACTCGTGGGACCGACCTTCTGAAAACCGGAGGAAGGAGGCGGAGGACGTGTTGGCCATGGCACTGACGAGGCACACTCAGGTAATAGCTGATGAGTCGCTGCCGCTGGAATCACCGTGTGGCGATTCAGAGCACGCCCACACCCTCACCGGTGAACGGGAGCGCCCCGACAAGGACCCCAGGGACGCTCGCCAGCGACTGCTGGACACCCTTGTCAGCGAAGGACGCGTACCGACGCGTCTCGCACAGCAGTTGCTCAGGCCATGGGGCCAGGCATCGCCGCCACGGAACGTCCAGCCCGTCGCGATCGCACCCGCGCGCTGGGCTATGCCCCTCCCGTCGCCGTCGACAACAGCGGTAAGTGGCGACATGCAGAGCTCCTACCGCCTCCTGCCCGACCCTACTCCGGAGACGCGGAGGGCTCTGCTCGCCACCCTGCAAGGGCGTATGGCCGCCGTGGGGCCGACCGTACCTCTTGATCAAGTGGGAACGTCCATGCGCTGGGCACGCCAGCTGCTGCGCCTGGCCCGGGAGTGTCACAGTGCGAGGGCGGGTGTGCTGTACGTGGAGGAGCACCTGCCCATGTTGCTGCTTTTGCAGGATGAACAATTGTTACGACTGCTCGCCGCTCGCTGCCTTGCACCGCTGCACAATATGACACGGAGGCAGAATGAGCGACTCAGTTCTACACTACTCGCCTGGCTGCAGACGGGAAATGCCACGGAGGCGGCTAAGGCTCTTAATGTCCACTCGCAAACAGTTCGTTACCGAATGAAGCAAGTAGAGCGAATATTTCACGCGTCGTTGCGCGACACGGATGAACGTTTCGCCCTCCTGCTGGCGCTGCGCAGCCGCAGCTTCGCCTTTAAATTGCACCGTGAAGATTTGAATCGACGAGAACGTTCAGATGAATCGACGGCGCATAAACGGTCGCTGTGATCGTTCCCTGGTGAGCCAGTGGGCCGCCCTGCGACGGGGGAGCCGTTCCTTCCACAAGACGGCCCACTGCGGGTCAGGAACCCCTCTGGAATTGTCACTCCGCTCCTGACCCGTACACGTCGCCCACCGCCGAAACGGCGGAAAGAAGCGGAGGCGACGAGCTTTGGACTCACGCGCCCGGTCCAGAAGAATTAGAGGCACTGGCGTCAGTTCTAGCATCCCTTCACGCCGGCAGCCAGGGGGCGGAGGAATTTTTCCTATTTTGACAAAACGCAGTGCGCAGAGCGACTGGGGGAGGCAGTGAAGCGAAATGCCGATAGAAGTATGCATCAGAACCGGGATGGCGGCGTGAGCTCAGTGGCATGCCGCCTGCCGGCCTCGGGGCAAGATTGGTGGAGCGAGCGGCAGGGATGAGGGGGCCTGAAGAGTGTGGGCTCCAGCGGATGGCCGCCGTACCGCAGAGACAGCAGGCTGCGGGCCGAACCTCGCGGTCGCTGATCCGAGCGCGCGCACTCACCTGCCGGCCAGCTCACCTTCATGGCTGTTCCAGTGAATCACGTGGGACATCAATCTGTATTGAGGCCGGCTGACAATGCAGCCACAGCTTGAGTTCAAGGTCATCACAGGCAAGGTACTGCTGCTACTCGATGCGATGAAACGGCGAACAAGAATCCATTATTCGGCAACAGAATTCTGTCCCAAAGGACTGTCCAGGATGGGGGATTCTTGGAGCGCTGATACCGCTTGTGAAAGATCTGGGCCTCCACCAGACCGCAAGACTGATGGGTATTACCGAGTTCACGCAAGGCCAGTTCCTCGATGCAGGCCATGAGCAGGCTTCGATGAATCTCATAACGGCCTAGCCCCAGCAGCTCAAAATCTTGTCAACTCTGGAGTAATTTCAATCGTGCCGCCATCGAGTCGGCATCATGGTTTCCATATATGTTCATTGGCGACCCGGTGCCGACCCCACGCCACGTAGCCGTATGAATTTCTACAGATGGAGCCCTCCGTGCCAGCGTTTCTCGGTTCTCCCATCCCTGAGAGTCTGCTCGCTGACCCCCTTCTCGCACAGGCAGTGAGCCAAGGCAAGGTGGAGCTGTTCCGCGATTTGTACCGTCGCCACTACGCTGCGGTGCATGCGTATGCCGTCTTATGCATGCCAGCCGCTGTGGATGCTCAGTACTTGACGAGTCGGGCGTTCTCGGATCTATTGCAGCGAATCCTGTCCGGCGATTGCACGATAGTAAGTCACCAGTATGACGATCTACGACGCCTTCTGCTGGGAGCCGTTCGGACCAGGGCCGTGGAATCATGCCGCGCCCAGACTCATGCATCCGTTGCATTCAGGAACTGGGTGGATGCCGGCTGCGTCTGGCCATTGAACGAACACATAAGGTTAGCATCCGCATTTGAGGCTCTGCCGCACACCGCACGAACTCTCATCTGGCACTCGGTGGTCGAGCGTGACGACTCTCACTCCATTTCCCGTATAACTGGCATGAGGCGCCAGATGCTGCCGGAGCGCCAAGCTCAGGCAAAGGATCTACTTCATCGGGCACAAATCGAAGACTACCTGGAGAGGCTCGACCGAAAAGAATGCCGAGAATGCGTTAGCCAGTTAGATCTTCACTCCGAACGCTTTACAGAGGTGTGGCCTTCTCGCCACTTCCAGAGCTGTACCGCATGCTGGAGAATCCGCGAGGAACTCGCCTATATTGATTCCCACCTGGAAGAACAGCTTCCCGCGCAACTACTGGGCTGGTGGCCCGGGGCTGAATACTTGCAAGAGAAGGAATCCATAACAACACCTACCGTCGACCCTGTATTCTTGACACAGGCTATACGGCATAGCTCAAGCGAGAAAACGAATCTACTGCGCGAACGCGCTACGGTGCGAACTCCGAGAAGATCTCCCTACTCCGTCACAGTATCCTTGATGATGCTGGCGATCATCCTGGGAAGTACGCTCATGGTTTCCCGCTGCAGTCCATACTCGGAGCATAAAATCCACCCGTCCGGGTCTCCGTGCATATCCATAGGCGCCCTACGCCTTCCTGCGCTCGCACGCAAGCAACGTGCACTCGGCTCCACCACGGGGGCACCCCATGCTCTCGACATCAGGAACATCCACGGCCCAGCAGCAAACCATCCATACCGTGTGCCGACTCACCGTTGATTACGAAACAAGGATCATTGAGCTCCAAAGATTTTCGCGCACGGCCTTGAAGCGAAACTGACGCCTATCTCGCCTGCTTCGCTTACATACCGCAAAGGAAAGTGAGAAGAACATGGCGGAAGATGAGCCTTCTCGTCGCAAATCAGATTACGCATCATCTCACTTGAACGGCTCGTCATGGAATCGCCTGCCGTCCACCCAATACCCAGGAGCACGCTTCAGCATCGCACTCTACAGGCATATCGCGCAGCTACCCAACTGTGAATTCACCTCTTTACGGCGCCGGATACTCGCGGCGCAAATGGCATCGCCGTCCGGGCTCCGCCTCAAGAGGAGTTTCTACTCCAGCGGCGCCCTTGAGGTGCCATCGTGCCTCCTTTCCTCCAGCGCCCACGACGCCTGTGCTCAGCACGACTTCCGCTACCTGGTGGGCCCGAATGTGTTCAAAGGCGACGCCAAGGCGGCAAGGGAAGATCGTTTCGCGGCGGACGTACAGCTGGGCATGAACATCGGTACACAGAGTCTGGGAATCGGATGGCTGGACGAGGTCCAGATCTGGGTCAAGTACCGGGCATCGCAGCTAGCGGGTCCATCCGGATATCGGGAAACCCCCAGTGGGGGAGCCGCGTTTACTCAACTTCGACAGATCATGTCAGTGGAGTGACTGCCTTCATTCGGCCTTCCTAGCCGTCCCGTTCCTCAGGTTGAGCGGGCTGCCGTACTCAAAGGTGAATGAGTCGGCGGCCCGCGCCTGGGTGGAGGTGGAGATCTTCACGATACGGTCGGCGTAGGCCTTCTTCGACCGTGGACGGAGCCGGCCGCGTTCCAGTCCCGCAGCCGTCACCGTCAGGTCGCCCCGGAACCGGACCGAGCTCCAGGCGGACACGGCTACCGGTGTCGCGGCGGCGGCCCTTCGACGCGAAGAGGTTCAGAGCGCGAACCACGGGGAGCCCAAGGAGCAACAGCAGCTGCTACCGCAATCATTACGCGCTCGCCATTCGGCCTGCATTCCGACAGCAGCCCCGCCTGACTCAGCGACCATCGAGATGGGCGATATCGCGCAGGTGGCCTCATCCGCCCTCGCGCATGTCGGTCTAACCCGTCGGCGGCTCACACAGGTGCTGCTTCACATCCCGTGCGGTACAGGCTTTAGGTCCATATGCGCGGAAACAATATCAGGGACTGAGGTAAACAGCAAACTAACATGCGCTGCCGTGTATCAGAAAGCAATTGAATCCCAGATAGCACAACACCCGTTGAAAACGGTCAGAGTGGCGTGCAACTTGTCCCAGATTGAGTATGCCAAAAGAGTTGCGAAAGCCCTCGAAGAGCTGGGCTACGGAAGGAGAATGGTTAAAAACCACTACCAGATTCTGCGTTGGGAGTCCGGGACCAGACCAGCGCCTGAGGCACAGCGCGCGATCGCCCACATCCATCAGGTGCCGGAGGAGGCCATAGAGCGGGCTTGGCTGGCCACAGTGGCTGTACCTGGCCACTCATGACGTCACGCTGTTGAACCAGGTGTGGACCCCTGAGAGTGCCACCGAAATCCTTCGCGGCACGGCCCGGTTGGCGGAGGCTCACTCCCCTTCGCACTTCGCGGTCGCCGGTCCCATTCTCCGTACCCAGATCGGCCATGTGCGCAGCACCCTGGCCAACCCCCAGCCACCTGCCGCCCTCAGTGGCCACTCCATCGACCCTGACGTGCTTGCCTGCGTCGAAGCGCGCGTCGGAGCACTGGAACAGTCCGAGAAGAACAGAACTTCGAGCACCCCGATGGCCTTGTACTACGCCGCCCGTACGGAACACCAGCTCATCACGGATTACCTGACCAGGAATGAATACGACGGCAGGACTGTGACCCGGCTTCTTCTCCTGGCGGCCCGCACTGCCGCGCTGTGCGGATGGCTCAGCAGTTCTCTGGGGGAGGAAGGCGTAGCGGAGCGCTACAGTCTCGTCTCCATTCGCGCCGCCACGGCAGCAGGGGCCAGCGATCACACCGCCACCTATTTGGGGCGTCTGGCCGCCAGTCATTGCCGAGACGGCAATCCGCTAGACGCGCTGTCCTTGATCCGTGCCGCGCGCGTCATCGGCGAGCGCCCATCACCCAGGCGCGCTGCCGTGCTGTACGCCAGGGAAGCCCGCGCCCACGCTCTCCTTGGAGAATCCGCCGCGGGAGCACGGGCGTTGCATCGGGCCGAGGACGCGCTGAGCGCCATCGTGGACGACGAGAGCCGGACCGTCGGCGCTCCGGACGCGAACATCGATGAAGAGTGGCTGACTACGGCGTTCGGGGTCGCTTGGCTGGAGTTGGGGCAGCCCAGTAGGGCATTGGACTGCTTCACCTCGTTGCTCTGCGACGGACCCCCGTCCGCAGTTCCCGCATCGGCCCGCCCCTACACGTCGAGAGGGCTTCTGCACGTGGTCGATGCCCAACTGGCCCTCAGTGAACTCGATGCCGCTGTCCGTGCGGCCCGCCGCGCCGTAGCTCTCCTCGGCATCCTGCCCCCACGTCTGGCCCACGCATACAGGAAGCGATTCGCATCGCGCGTGGCGGAGCCATCCGTACGCGACCTCTTCGAGCTCCTGGGAGACCCTCCGCGTCACTGACGTGTCACGCCGCGAGGGGTCGTCCAACGACCCGCGCCGCGGGGCGCGCAGGGCCAAGCCCCACGTGCGGCACTTCCGTGCGTCGCGGCCATCAGCGCCCCACTGACCAGCGGGCATGAGAGTCCGCCTGCGGCAGTCCGATCTCTGGTTTTGCGCCAGCTCTGCTAAGTTCTGGCCAGAACCTATAGGGTCGTAGATCGCGCGGGGCACACTCCCTGCCATGACTGGATGGTTCCCCGAACGAGGCGCTGACGTCCCGGACCGGCACGGAAGCGCCACCGTCGGGCCGGAACCCGCACTCCCCGCCCCGTACGAGCCCTACAGCGGCCCGGACGGTGCGGGGAACGCGCACCCCGCAGTGGGCCGAGCCGGCGGCACCGCCCCCGGTAGCCGACGGATACGAGACCCCGTACGGCCAGCCCCACGACCACGGTGCGCAGCACAGCTACGACCCGCTCCACGAGTCCATAGCCGACCATCAGGCCAACAGCGGCAACGGCTATGCCCATGGCCCGTCGTCCGGCCGCGACCCACGCGCCGCGCCGGTCAACTGGCGGCGCCGCGCCGCGATCGCCATGCTCGCCTTCGTGATCTTGCTGCTCACGGTTCTGACAGGCACGTACTTCTGGGCCGACGCCAACATCAGGCGCGAGATCGACCTGAGCAAGGTCCAGGACCGCCCCGCTGGTGGGGCAGGAACGAACTATCTGATCGTTGGCTCGGACAGCCGCGAGGGCCTGTCCGACGACGAGAAGGACGAGCTGCGCACCGGCTCGGTCACAGGCAAGCGGGCCGACTCGATGATGCTCCTGCACACCGGCGACAACGGGAGCGCCTTGGTCTCGCTGCCGCGTGACTCCTGGGTGACGATCCCCTCCTTCAAAGGCTCGGAGTCCGGCAGGCAGTTCCCGGCGCGCGGCAGCAGCAAGCTCAACGCCGCGTACGCGATCGACGGGCCCGAACTGCTGGTACGCACCGTCGAGTACAACACGGGGCTGCGCATCGACCACTACGCGGAGATCGGATTCTCGGGCTTCGCGAACGTCGTGGACACGGTCGGCGGAGTCGACATCGATATCCCGCGCGACACGAAGGACGTGAAGTCCGGTGCGGACTTCACGAAGGGCAGGCAGACCCTCAACGGCCAGGAGGCGCTGGCCTTTGTCCGCACCCGCTACGCGCTGCCGGGCAGCGATCTGGACCGCACGAACAACCAACGGAAGTTCCTCGCGGCACTCGTGAGCCAGACGGCGACCTCGTCCATCGTGCTCAACCCGTTCAAGCTCTATCCGGCGATGGGGGCGGGCCTCAATGCCCTGACCGTGGACAAGGGCATGACCCTGGGGGACCTTGCCAGCATGTTCTGGGCGGTGCGGGACGTCACGGGCGGCGACGGCGCGTCACTGAACATCCCGATCGCGGGGAACGCGCCACAAGGCTCACTGGAGTGGGACACACCCAAGGTGAAGCGGCTCTTCGACGAACTCAAGAAGGACAAGAAGGTCACTCTCGCAGAGCAGTGACCCGAGCAGGCCGGGCCCGTGTCACGCTCGCACCGTTCACAGGTGGGGTGAAGACATCCCCCACATGTCGCGTTGAGGGCCGGTTCGGGTTCGGCCGGTTCGGGTTCGCCGGGGGAGAAGTCGCCTCCCCCCTTCAGGCATGGGCGGCTGTGCCACGAAGCCACGAAAGCCATCCAGCACCGTGGCCAACAGACTGCCGAGCAGGTAAGGCACCCCTTAGTCACAAGAGAGCATCTTGAGGCACGGCACGACTTGCGCTTTCCTTTCACGGGAAAGGGTCCGGCGATTGACACGCGTACGGCCGCCGACATGACGCCTCGTATCCATCTCACAGGTGCCATCAATGTCGGTGCCCGCCAGTGGCTTACGGCGCTTCGCGAAGCATGTTTCGAGGAGTTTCGAGGAGCGAAGTCAGCAGCACGACTCGGACGCAGTCGGGAAGAAACGTTCCGGCGCATCAAGAGCCCCTCGCGTGCACCCGCCCATCTCCCACCTTTGCCCCTCCCCCCACCTGCAAGGGAACGATTCCATATGCCTGGTCACCCTCTGGCACTGCTGCGCGCGACTCTCGGGCTTTCCCAGGCGGCCTACGCACAACTGATCGCCGATACCCACGCATCCCTGGGCTTAGGGCACATGGCAGCGCGACGCGAGAAGGTATCTCGCTGGGAATCTGGAGCCATCGTTCCAGAGCCCAGCGCACAACTCGCGATCGCCCACATTCACCGGATACCTGAGAGCGCATTGAGGCACCGCTGGCCTCGCTGGCTTCACCTGGCAACCGGAGACACCGCCCTCCTGAAGCGGCCGTGGACTCCCGAGGGTGCTATCCGAAACGCTATGCAGCGTGGAGCTTCTTGCTGACAACGAGGCTCGACCCTATGTGGCCGCATCCGGACCGGAAGTCGCCTCCCTCGCTACCGAATCACTAGCCGCCATGACCCATCCACCGAAGCCGAAGATACGCGCGGCGCATCGCATTTCACCCGAAGCCATGGCCTCACTCAAATCCCGCGTGGATTCGCTGGAGGAGTTGGCCTTCCTGGTGAGCCCACTCCACACGTACGAAATAGCCAAGAGCGAATTCCGGCTCATCATGAACACGTTGACTCATCAGGGGCATGGCGGGGACGACGGCGTCCAGTTGCTCCGCTTGGCCGCACGCATCACGGGCCTCTGCGGGGGGCTCAATATCGCTCTCGGGTTCAGCGGCAAGGCCGAGCGATGGTTCATTGCGGCAGCACATGCTTCTACAGCGATCCACGACCCGTTGCTCGCTTCTGCCCATCTCGTCGGCATAGCTCACAGTCATCTCCTTGCCGGTAACGTCGGTGACGTGTTCCCACTGGTTGAAGCCGCTCGAGCAATGGTGAAGCGCCCTTCGCCACGCTTCGCCGTTCTTCTGGATTGCGTAGTAGCGCAGGCACACGCGGCCCTCCGCGATACCACTGCCAGCGCCAAGGCTCTGGATCGTGCCAGCAGAGCCCTGGCCGTCAGCGGAGATCTTGAAGAGCTCACGGCCTACCGGTACATCGGAAAGATTGACGAATGCTGGTTGGCGGTAGGGACCGGTAAGACCTGGCTCCGCATGGGCCAACCCGAGTATGCGTTGGAGCACTTGGCCCCGAAACTCGGCAACGATGCCGCACCGTATTTCCGCACCCGCTCTTTTCCCTTCGGCGCCCAAGAACTCCTGTGCCTCGCCGATGCCCAGCTCGCGCTGAACGACATCGACGCCGCCGCTCACAGCGCACGCCGAGCCGCGGATGTGATGGGTGGACTGCCCTCCAGCCTTGTCCGCCAGTTCCGCAAGAGATTCACCGCTCATACCTCAGTGCCTGCTGTACAAGACCTGTGGTGTGTCTTGGCTAAAGCCTCACGCACCTGACGCGGGGCCCAGCAAAGGACGTGGCCGCACACGGCGCAGGTCCTCCGCTTCAGCGGTGAGGGGCCACCACGTCCGTCACCGCTGAGCCGACCCGTTTCCCACCATGGTCAGCGTCTGCTGCGGAGGATCAACCGGGTGCGCGGGACTCGCATCGGCCTGTCTCCGTGCCCAAGTGATCAGGCTATCCGCGCTGCCGGCAGTTGAGTAACGCGGCTGCCAGCTCCTCCAGACACATCGTGCCTGGGTACGCGTCCAAAAAGGCATCGGCATCCTGCACCGCGAGGCTGCCGTCGAGGACATAGCACAAGGCATCAGAAGTTCCCGGGGCGAGATGCGCCGCTATCAGCGTTGCTTCGGGACGCGGCCGAGGCCGCTCGGTCGGCATCTCGCCCGGTGTGGCGACGAGCAGCGTCCAGCTTCGCCCGTCACCGTCATGGACGTGACGCTGCACCCTGGTCCTCGGATAGGTGAAGTCCGGATGCCGACATGACGCGGCAACGTCACGTCCCATGGCCATGCCAGGAAGGCCACGGAGAAGGGCCGCGAGGCCGACATGCAACGCCGGCGGAGCGGCCGCATGACGCAAGCACCCGTCGAGCCATTGCGAATAGAGGGCGTCCACCACCGGACGCCACGCGAGGAAGGACGGATGGCGCACCATCCGCTGGAAGACGCACTCAGCATCGTGTGCGCCGCTCGGCAGCGCCTCACCCGAGGCGTTTCGGCAGTCGGCCGGTGCGTGCTCCGCTGCGGAGCACGCACCGGCCAGAGTCGACGGGCCCTCCGGGCAGTGTGGACAAAGGGTCATTTCAGCACGGACGCTGCAGACCGCTTGAGCCCACGCCAGGCGGCCGATTCGCCCCCTCACACCGGTGGCGATGTCGCTCGACGTCCTGGAGGAGGAGAGACAGTCGATCTCGGCTCGCAGCACGTCCGCGGCGTGGCCTACGCCCACACCACACGTATGCCGGCCTTCGGTCTTCATGGCGCACAACCTTTGCTGACTCCGGGCCACGCGCGCGATCCGGTCCAACTCTGCGATCCACCTGTGTGCTTCGCCGAAACCCGGCCCGTCATGAAGATCGCTCCATGGCCATGGGTGAGTGGGCGGCAGCAGCGAGTGATGGATTCGGGAGACCAGGATGTCCGGCACGTTCAGTACAGCGGCGTTGGGTGCGCGCAACGGACAGCCCACGACGGGCGGGACAACAGGCTTGGGGGGAATGACTGACGACGACAGCCGGGGCATGCCTGTTGCTCCTTCCAGTGGCTCCACACAGCCAAGCGATGGGTGTGGAAGCCGTACTGTCACAGCCGGGTCGCACCTGATGGCCATACCCCTGGGGGATGCCATGGAGCCCCTTTGGGCCCCTTTCTCTACCGGTCTGGTGACCGCCGGCCCCGCGCACTTCACGAGTCTCATTCAAAGGCACCCGCCCATGGCTTGGGATCGTAGGAGTCCCGTTCTCATGCGCTGCTCACGACGCCTCTGATCTCAGGTCGTGGATACATGAGCCCCATTCCGTTTCCTATCCGTTGCCGCACATATAAATGCGTCACTGCCACGCTCCTCAAGGAGTCACAGCGTGCTTCCCATGTGCCTCCTTGAGTAGCTCGATATGGGCGCGCTCAAGGGGGCGTTACTCTCTCGTCACGACATGAGTCAAGGGGAATTGAGCATCGGTGACGGACAAGGAGCGGCGCCTACGTGAGCTCGACATCGTTACGCCATCCGCTCGCTGAACTCCGAACGTTCGCCGGCTATTCACACACGACGTATGCCCAGTTGGTCGCCGACACGCATGCCGACCTCGGTTTCGGTGCCATGGCCGCGCGCCGGGAAAAGATCTGCCGGTGGGAATCGGGGCGCATCGTGCCGGAACTCAGCGCGCAGTTCGCCATGGCACATATCCATGGCGTGCCCCGTGAAGAGGTCCTGCGCCGCGGCTGGCCCGGTTGGCTGTTCGCCGGGACCGCTCACGCCGGGCTCCTCGATGCGCCCTGGACCCTTGAGGAGGCGCTGCGAGCCCTGGTCGTGACGACGCAACAGACCCCCGCGCCTCACGGCCGTGACTACCTCAGCATCGTGACCAAGGCCCAGGTCGACGAGCTGGGTGCGGCGGGGCTCATCCATCTGACCACGCGGCTTCCCCGCCACACAGGTGACGACGGCTGCCGTCCGCACATCGGCACGGAAACCATCCAGGTCCTGGAGCAGCGGTATACGGCCGCACAGGAGATCTGGACCAACTTGGGTGCGTCCGCGGCCCTGCCTCTCGTCGACGCCGACCTGCAGCTCATCATTGGTCTGTGCCGGGACAGCCGCTGTGACAGCCGCACCCGAGCCCGGCTGTTTTCGTTGGCGGCTAACGTGGCGACGCTCAGCGGATGGCTCGCTTTCGAGACAGGCGACCAGCTCCGGGCGGAAGCTTGCTATGTGGCCGCCCTGCGCACCGCCGCCGCGGCAGCTGATCCGCACGTCTGCGCGTACGCCTATGTCCTGCTCGCGAAGCACCAGATCGAGGTCGCGAACGAGCCACGGAAGGCCATCACTCTTCTCGAGGCCGCGGCGGCGGTGGCCCGCCGAGGTCGCCCCAGTGCCCGCCTCTCAGCGATTGTCTCCTCCACCCGGGCCACCGCCGACGCTCTGGAGGGCAGGCATCAGCTGTTCGATCGGCACACCGATGAGGCACTGAGCAACGCGGCACCGGCACACGACGACGATCCTCGCTTCACCGCCTGGATCACCGAAAACCAACTCATCTGCATGGCGGCGGCATCCGCGGTCGACCTCGGCAGGATGCAGACGGCCATACGCTGGGCCGCTCCTCTCGTGCGCGCGGGTCTCCGGGAGCGGCTGTCAGCGCGCGAGAGAGCGTTCCTCAACAGCCACCTTGGGCGTGCTTACGTGGCTGTCGGCGACGTCGACGCCGCGCTGGACTGTGCGCTTGACGTCACCGGCTTCCTGGCCCGAAGAACCTCCACGGGCATCACCGCGTACCAGTCCCGTCTGCTGACCGCACTTGCCTCGCACCCGAAGACGAAGGACGACGAGATCCGATGCATCCTGAAGTGCCCACCAGGTTCGTCCCGCTCGTAGCGACCGTGGTTTCCCCGCTGTTGCCGACGGAAGGGAGAGCCACCAGCACAGAGCGGATGAGGGCAGCGCTATCCGCCATCGGAACGCGTGTGCAAGCTCTGATCCAACTGGATCGGACCATGGGTTCGGGAGCGCTGCTTGCCGCGTCCGAGGCGGAGTATCAGCTGATCGACGACCTCATCGGCCGCACGGCCCGCACGGACGACATGGCCGGGGAGATGCGCGTACTCGCCGCCACAGCCGGAGGCATCGCCGGGTGGATCGCCTACGACAATGACGACCCGCATAGCTCGCGGAGGCACTACGCGTCGGCCATCTGCTTCGCCGCGGCCGCCAGGGCGCAGGACCTCAGCGTCTACCTAGCACTTCACTTGGCGAATCTATGCTGCGACACCGGCAAACCTGCCGAAGCTCTCAGCCTCCTCAAGGCCGTTGAGGACACCGTGGATTGCGATGAGTTGAGCAGCCGCACGCTGGCTTCAATGCATGCGGCCGGGGCACACGCGTACGCCCGCCTCGGAGACGCGACCGGCTATGCGCGATGTCGCGACGACGCCCTTATCGCACTCCAGTGTGACAACGGAAGGCCTGGCACACCGCTGAACTCATGGCTCACTCCCACCATCCTCGATGTGGACCTCGGTGTCGGCCTCATCCACCTCCGCCAGTACCGCCGCGCGATCCACCATTTCACTTCCTTGCACACGGGGGCATACTGCACCACGAAGGATCGCCGCAGTGCGGCCATCCACTTCACCCAAGCAGCCATGGCCCATGTGTATGACGGCACCCTTGACGAGGCCGTGCACTACGCGACCCGAGCCCGGGAACTTCTCTGCAGCATTCGCTCACCACGTGCTTCCAGGAAATTCTCCCAGCTGAGCAGCGCCTTTTCCGCCCACTCCGCTCATCCAGCAGTTCGCGCCTTTCGGCGGGAGGGGTCGGCAGTGGTATGGCGTCCGTACGGCCGTGGTACGGACAAGGAGTGAGCAGCACCCAGTCGACGGGCCCCCGCTGTCGGTCTCGATGTCCGCCTCGGCCCTGTCCATCGCCGCAGCGGACGCACGGCACGCCGCCAGAACTTCATCCAGGTAGGACAAAAAATCCGCATCCCCCACTCAAATTCCCCGCTTCGAATTACGCTACCTGCTTATGTTCGATGACACACCGGATCACCCACTGGCGAAGACTCATGCGATCACAGAAGTCAAGTGCGACCAATTTGTGAGGTTCTTCTACGCCCATCTATTTCGGCATCATCCGAAGACGCGCCCCCTGTTCCCCATCCTCATGGACGAACAGCATGACCGCTTCGGCCAGGCGCTCAAAAACATAGTCCGACACGCGGGCGACCCCCACCTCAGACGTTACCTGGAGACATTGGGTCGCGATCACCGTAAATTCAACGTCGGCTGTGACTTCTACCAGGCCGTGGGGGAGACCCTCATCGCCGCTCTCAAGCAGTGCTGCGGTGTGGCGTGGACCGCTGAGGCGGAACGCGCCTGGACCGCGGCGTATGCCTCGATATCCGAGAGCATGATGGCCGGTGCGGCGGAGGCCGAACAGCAGGGGCTGCCGTGCTGGTGGGACGCGGAGATCACCGAATCCCATCGGCAGAGCGGTGATCACGTCGTCATCACCGCCCGGCTCGACCGCCACCTCCCCTATCGGGCGGGCCAGTACATCACTCTGCACACCGCGCGCCTGCCTGGAGTCTGGCGTCCGTATTCCCTCGCCTGTCCGCCCCGCACGGACCGTGTCGTGGAGCTGCACGTCAGCAGGGTCCGTCAAGGGCGCCTGAGCGGCACGCTCGTCGGGGAGTCGACGCCGGGCGACATCCTCCGGCTCGGGCCGGCGAATGGTTGCACGACACTCTCACCGCTCTTGCCTCGGCCTCTGGCCTTCATGGCCGCGGGAACGGGCTGGGCACAGATCAAGGCGCTGTTGCAGGAGTTGGCGCAGCGTCCAGCGGCTCCCCAGGCATGGGCCATCCTGACCGTACAAGACTCCCGCCGTTTCTATGATCTGGAGGGTTTCAAGGCACTGGAACACTCCTGTCCGCAGATGGACTTCTTGCTCCTGGACTCCCGAGGGAGCGGGGGAGCGCACGAGGCCACCCGGCGGCTCCAGTCATTCATCTCTGGCACGGGTGGCTGGAGCGCCCGGGACGTCTATCTCAGCGGGCCTCCAGGCTTCGTCAGTTGCGCGAGGCAAGCCCTGATCGACAACGGCTCCGTGTCCGAACGGATCTTCGCGGACGCCGAGCCCGGGTATCTGTCGGACGACTCCCGCGCCTCGGTCCCGCCCAGCGTGCGCCGTGTACTCAACCGCGCCCCACGCTGGATCGACCCCGCCAACGGGGCGAGCATGTGCGAGGCGGCGAGGCCCTCACGGCGACACCCCGGACCGGGTGCGCGGTGAACGTGATGGACGACCACGGCCCCGTCACCACCCCCGTGTCTGAGGGCCGGCTCGATTCCCAGGACCCATGGACGGATGGAAGGTGCGGATGATGTGTGCGGCCGGCCTTGCCAAGGCAACAGGCATTGCGAGGTCCACGGTGCCAGCTCCTCCGCGGTACGAAGGCGGCATCAAGTTCAGCCACCGGCGGACACCCGTAGCGGCGGGCGCGGGGCCCGCGGACGCCGACTGCCGGTGGGTCACTGACCTCCGCGGCAGAGTCAGCAGGGCACTGGGCTCTCGAGGGACGATGGCGGTCGCCGATCTCGACGCGGCCCTGCTCGTGCTGACCGAACTCGTCACCAATGAGGTCGTGCACGGCATCGGTTCCGCCATCAATGTCCGCGTCGCCTTCTTTTCGGGTGGAGTGCGCTTTGCCGTACCCCAGAACAGCCTGCCCGCCGACGCGGCCGCCCCGATCCGGGATACTGATCCCTACGACGAGAGCGGTCGCGGTCTTCTGCTTGTCGAGTCGTTCGCGGATACATGGGGCACCGACAACGGCTGGACCTGGTGCGTACTTTCGGTGCTCACCGAGGGGGCCGAGTGAGTCGGCGGCGTGCGCCAGTCCCCAACCACGGCCGTGACCAGGGGAGTGCCTTCCTCGCCACACGGTTCGGAGACCGCGGAGTCGTCGTGCCTCCCCTGCCCGCAGCGCGCTTCGAGCAGGTCTTCGATGATCCGATAGCCGTGCTCGGTGTCTCCGCGACATCGTGCCCGCCCGGGACCAGGACGCGGCCCGCCCAGACGGAACCGTCCGACGAGCACCCCACGCTTCCCTTGTGAGGAACCGATGCCCTCATCAGATGCCTCAGGCGAACACCCGCCACCGAGCGACGCCAGTGAGATGTCCATCGTCGTGAACGCCCCCGTCGCCCGCGAGCATCGTGTGCGTCTGGGGCCCGACGACGGAGTGGCACACCATGCCGCCGTGTACGCGCAGACACTGCTCACCCTGATGCGGTGGCCAGGCAGCGTCGTGACGGCGAGCATCGTCACCGGATACCTGGTGGACAATGCCTACCGTTTCGGCCGTGACCCCAGGAACCCGGGAGCGGAGATCGTTCTTCGACTGGCCGTCGCGGATGACGACTACCTCCTCGTCGCGGTCACCGACCACGTCCCCTCCTTTCCGAACTTCCTCGAAGCCGTGGACCGGAAGCCCGCACGGGACGGGCGGATATCGGGGCTGTGCTGGGTCCGCCGTGTGTGCGCGCAGATCCACTGCGTACTGAATGTGGGAGCCGGGACGAAGACCGTGCAGGCACTGTTGGCGCCGGGAGTGAGCTATGAGGTCTGAGACGCGCTCTCTGCCCACCGCGCCCGAGTGGGACGCATGGCACAGATCCCACGGCGGCCGTGTGATCAGTGAGGCGGAGACACGGCGCTTCCGGCGTCTGGTCCCGGTCCGGATCGGCATGAGAGCGGCTGACATCGGGTGCGGTTCGGGCGCGTGGACGCGCCGGCTCGCCCTGATGGGCATGACCGTGACCGGCTACGACCACTCAGCCGAAGCGCTGGTACGAGCCCGGCGACGGCCAGAGCTCGGCGTGGACTACGAGCAGTGGGACGTCATCGCTGATCCCATTCCGCGCAGCCTCCGACCTCGCAGCCTGGACCTGGTCACCTGCCGTCTTTCCCTGCCCTACCTGAGTCTTGTCCGGTTCCGTCACGACGTCACCCGCTGGCTCAAGCCGGACGGGATCTTCTACGCCCTCACTCCGGTGACCGCCGAGCCGACGGCCGACGCCCACAGCCGTGCGCTCACTCCCACACAATGTGCCTCGCTCCTGGACCATGAGAGCTGGAGCAAGCGGGTGTACGAGGTAGGCAGCCCGTTCGACGTGATCGTCCTCCGCAACGCCCCTGTCTGTCCGCCCGCCCCGTGTGCGGTTATTGAGCCCTTTCCGTGTGGCCACCGCTCATGTGACACACCGGCGGGCGGCGCAACTCGCGTCCGCGGGCGGCGTTGGAGGTGTTCGTTGCGGATGTGTTCGTCTTGGCGCCGCGCAAGGACCAGCGGGCCCGGGTGAGTTCCATCTGCGGCCGGAGGTGTGGGTGGTCGATGACGTGTCGTTTCCCAAGTACGGGAAGGCGTCCTCGTGGCAACTGTGAGGCTCAGCAGGGATCTGACGCTTCTGTCGCACTCCGTGGTTCCGGGTGGCACGGGAGGAGTCAGTTGACCTGGGTCCATCCTTCCGGGGACATGGTGATGTTGGCGATCCCTCGGTAGGCCTTACGTTTCCAGATGGTGCTTCCTTCAGCGTATTCCGGGAGGGCGGCGCGAGCCTCCTCCTCGGTGTCGAATGCATATTCCTTTCCTTTGGGGGTCCGGATTTTCCATTCTTCTGCCGGCATTCCTGCAAGGCCTGGCCCGATCGACATTTCTTCTCCTCTTTTGCGGGATTCTGAGTCTACTTCAGCGTGGTTCCTGTGGCTTCTTGAGCGAGATCGTGGCGGCTTCTACGACGGACCCCCGGCAGCGGGCAGTGAGTTTTTGAGGCGGTTGATTTCATTGGTGAGAGCGGATCCCGCGCCGTGGTCGCGGGCTGCTCGCAGGGCGGTGGTGAGGCGGTCGTAGCGGCCGGAGGCGAGTGCGAGAAGGCCGTGCAGTTCGTGGAGGCGGCCGGTGTCGCGTATCGCTGAGCGGCCCGGGTCCTGGAGTGCTTCCGCCGCGTCGTCGGCAAGCCGTTCCAGGAGGTGCGTGGTGCGGCTCATGGTGACGATGGTGCGGAAGTACGCGGCCTCGGCTCTGCGGCCTGCCCCGTCGAGGAGCTCCGCGTAGGTCCTGACCTCGTCGGCACCGCCGAAGCGCAGGGCGAGCTCGCACAGCAGGGCCCAGGTGTCCTCGCCGCGTTCGTGAAGGTAGTCCTGGGCGCTCTGGCTGTAGCTGGGGAGCGAGTCGGCCAGTCGGTCGAACAGTTCCCGGGCGTGGCCGGGGCCGGTGATGCCCGGAAGTTCCGCGCGGACCTGGTAGTAGATCCACTTGGGGTTCTGTGGCTCTTGTGAGCGGCACAGCTCGATCAGGCGTGTGTGGCGCTTGAGCTTGTCCTTGGCCCGGATGGTCTCCTTCTGGTAGCCGTGGTGCTCGAAGCGGCTGGTGATGTGGATCGTTGCGGGGGCGTTGCCGTGCGGGTCGTAGGGGCGTTCGTGGATCCGGCCCCGGTAGCGGAGGGCTGTGTCGGCCCGCAGGACGCGGGGCAGGTCGGTGTACAGGCCTGCGGGATCGTGGGTGTCCTGGATCTGGGGGCACAGGGCGATGTCGCGGCCGGGCAGGAGGGCGTCCAGCAGTGTCAGGCCGCGCCGGATGGTCCCGGCACAGGTACGGGTCAGGGTCTCGTCGGCGTCGACCATGAGTATCCAGCCGTCATGGATGTGGTCGAAGGCGAGATTGCGCTGGCGGGCGAAGTCCTCGTGCCAGGGGGCGTGGATGATCCGGGTGGGCATCGGGTGGTGTTCGACGATGTCCAGGGTCCGGTCCCTGGAGCCGGAGTCGATGAGGAGGACCTCGTCGGCGTCCTCGGCCAGGGCGTCGAGGCAGTCGCCGATCCGGTCCTGTTCATCGTGGGTGAGGATGACGGCGGTGAGGTGCGGACGGTGCGTACGCGCGAGCCCCGGGGCCGTGGTGAGCACGGCGGGCGCAAGGCGCGCTTCGGCCAGACGCCTGTCGGCGGCACACACCAGTCGCAGGTCCTCGTAGAGCGGTGTGGTCGAACTGGCCTGGTGGGCCTGGCCGAGCAGGTCGCCGAGCAGCATGTCAGGCACTCCTTGCCAGGGCGGGGCTGAGCGGGGGCGGGGGCAGTTCGAGGACGCGGTCGAAGGGGAGGTCAGTGGCGCTGGTGTGGGAGACGACGACTCTGGAGGCGGGAAGCATGGCCAGGTTCGTCCAGATCTTTCGGACCGTGTCGCGGTCGATCCCGCTGAAGGCCTCGTCGAAGAGGTAGACGTCGGGCTCGCGCAGGATCGCGCGGGCCAGCGCCAGGCGCTGTATCTGGCCGCGGGAGAGCCCGGTGCCGTCTTCCCGTACGGTCCAGTCCAGTCCGCCGGGGAGTGTGGCGACGACGTCGTCGAAGCAGGCCAGTTGACACGCGCGCTGGATGTGGCCGTCGTGCTTCTCGGTACCGAAGGTGAGGTTTTCGCGGAGGCTGGCGGCGAGCAGGAGCGGACTCTCGCCCACGTAGAGGACGCGGCCTCGCAGCTGGGCGTCGCTCACGTCGGCGAGGTCCGAGCCGCCGATGCGGACGTGTCCGCCGTGGTCGGTGAAGAAACCGGTGAGGGCTTTGAGGATGGTGCTCTTGCCCCGGCCGTTGGCCCCGGTGACCAGCACGCTCGTGCCGTGCTCGACGCTCACGCTGAAGGCGTCGACGACCGGCTGCCGGCCTTCGGGGTAGGTGACGGTCAGATCACGCACTTCGATGTCCGTGCGGTCCCGCGCGGGGCGTCTGCCGGGCCGCGGACCGGTCAGCCGGGGGTCCTCGCGGTGCTGCATGACATCGCGGTACCGGCCCAGGGCGGCGCCCAGGTGCTGGAACTGGATCTGCAGGGCGGCCAGGGCGTCGACGGAACCGAGGAAGTGCCCGGCCAGCGCGATCACCGAGAAGGCCTGCCCCAGGCTCAGGGCTCCGTTGGCGCCTTCATGGAGGCAGACCCAGATCACGAAGACGGTGGTGAGCCCGAGATTGGCGCTCTTCAGCACGGTGTGGGTGTTCCCGAGCCGTCCCAGGCGCTTCTCCGCGCCGATGCGGCGCTCGAGGCGGTGAAGCACACGGCCCGCCGCGAAGTCCCGTGCCGCGAAGGCGACCACGTGCTCGTAGCCGCGTACCGCGTTGAACAGCTCTGCCCTGAGCGTGGCGTCGCGTTGCAGCGCCTCCTCGGCGGCTGTCCTGATCGAGGGGAACAACAGACAGGAGGTGATGACGTTCACGGCGGCGGATGCGCACACGATGCCCAGGACCAGCGGGTTGCTGCAGGCGAGATAGACACCCACGCTCACCGCGACGCCCAGGTCGACGGCGGAGTGGACGGTGGAAGAGGCGACCAGCGACTGGATCTCCTGGACGTCATCGATCCGGCTCACCAGGTCACCGGCGCGCCGGCCGTGGTGGAAGGCCAGCGGTAGGCGCAGCAGCCTGCGGACGTAGTCCTCGCTCAGTCGGCGTTCCAGTTCCTGGCCCAGGGAGACGCTCATCCTGCCGCGCAGGTAGTTCACCCCGGCAGCGGCCACGACGACTGCCGCGAGCATGGCGGCCAGGGCGTCCAGCGGCTCCGTCGAACCCTCGCGCATGACCCGGTCGGCCGCGGTCTGCAGGAAGACACCGGTCAGCAGGGTGACCAGGGACACCGCCGCGGTCAGCAGCAGGATCGCGACGAGGGGCGGCCAGTGGGCCCCGGACGAGCGGCCACAGGACCCGCTGTGAGCGCAGCTCGCGCGCGCGGTCGCGCAGCGGGAGTTTCGCGCGGGCCTCGCCGGTGACCAGGGCGTGTCCGGAGAAGACCGCGGCGAGGTCGGGCGCGTCGATGGTGGTGGGCCGGGAGAGCAGCGGGTCACTGACGACGAACCGGGCGCCGCGTGCCTCGTGCACGACGACGAAGTGCGGGCGGTCGTCGACGTGGACCCGCACGATCGCCGGGCCTGCCAAGCGCACGGCCTGCGCGAGCTGGCTGACGTCCAGCCGGAGCAGCTCCGAGTCGACGCCGTAATCCGCAAGGACACGCCGCAGCCGGAGCATGGTCGACCCACGTCGGCCCAGCCCGACCGATTCCCGCAGGAGGGCGGCGTCGACCAGCCGGCCGTGGCGTCGCAGAACGGTCCGGACGCAGGCCGGACCGCAGTCGGTGTCGCCGCTTTGATGAGTGTGGTATCGCCGAAAATTCACAGCATTTCCTCTGGGGCACGCTCCGGCCCCGGCCCTCAGGAACTGCGGACCGGGGCCAGAATGCGGCTTCTAGCCCTTCTTCTTCTTGCCCTTGCACTCACGGTTGTAGATGGCCATGTAGTCCTTCGGGCTGCCACCGCAGGAAATCACGGCGCTGGAGAAGCTGAGCGACTTGATGTGGGCACACTGGGCAGCGTTGAGCCCCTCGCCAGCCGCAGCCTCGGCTTCGGCGACGTCCATCTGGGGAAATCCCATGGAGCGCAGTTCGGTCAGACCCATAGCGATTCTCTCCTTTTACGCACGGCCACATCAGGCGGCCGTATCCGATCGGTTCAATTGACTCTTGAGCATGGAGATCAGGAAACGAAAACTGAATACTCATCCGCCACCGGAGAAGAACAGATTCTTCAAGTCCGCGCTCATGGAAGAAGTAAACACCCCCACTCAGCCCGTGCAAACGAAAAGAGGCATGCTTGGGGGTGCTTCGCCTTTTTGACCGGCTTGAATGGGTTGCGCTACCCTGGAATTGATCTTGCTGGGCCGATGAATGAGCCCAGCCTTTCTCTCCACGCCAGGACCGTCATGGGGCAGCACCCTCTGGTCACATTGCGACTGTCGACTGGCCTTTCACAGCCGGCCTACGCACAGCTGATAGCCCGTACTCATGCGGAAATGGGGCTCGGGCAGATGGCGGCGCGGCGGGAGAAGGTCTCCCGGTGGGAGTCCGGGCGGATCGCTCCCGAGCTGACCGCGCAGCTCGCCATCGCCCGTGTCCACCACGTTCCGGAGCAGGACGTGCTGCGCCTGGGCTGGCCGCGCTGGGCGCTGCTGGCCACCGGAGACGCGGCCCTGCTCACCCCGTCCTGGACCCCCGAAGACGCCATCGCGGCCACCGCCATCACGGCGCAGACGACAAAGCCGCCCGCCTTCGGCCTCGCGGTCACCGGCTCCGCCCTCGCGTCCCAGATCAAGGCCGCACTCGGCGCGCTGACCAGCGGCCTGCCGCCACCGGCCCAAGAAGGCCGCACACTTGTCCCCGAGGCACCCGCCTGGGCCCAGGCACGCATCGCTACCCTCGAGTCCCTCGAGAGTGGAACCCTCATCCCGCAAACGGCCCTCTTCGCCGCCGCCCGCGCGGAATACCAGGGGGTCAGCGGTCTGCTCCGCCACTACGGATACGACCGCCTTACCGGCGCACGCCTCCTCCTGCTCGCCGCCCGCGCCGCCGCGCTGTGCACCTGGCTCAGCGGCGCACTGGGAGAAGAACTGCGAGCCGAACGCTACGCCTTGGCCGCGACCCGCGCGGCCACCGCCGCCGGAGCGCCCCGGCACACCGCCGCCTACCTGTCCCTGCTGGCCATCCGGCACCTGCGCCGCGGCGCCCCCGAGGACGCACTGGCACTGATACGGGCCGCCCGTTCGTGCACGCCGCGCCCCACCGCGCGCCTGGCCGTCATCCTGGAGACCCGCGAAGCCCGTGCCCTCGCCCGGCTCGGCGAGCACACCGCGAGCCTCCGGGCCGTAGACCGCGCCGCCCAGGCCCTGGCCGCCGTACCACCGTCGTGGAATCCCGACAGCGACCCCACCGCGAGCAACATCGACAACGAGTATCTGACCCTCGCCCAGGGACACGTATGGCTGCGGCTCGGTCACCCCGGCAAGGCCCTGACCTACTACCAGTCCCTCCTGGACATCTTCCCCGACCCGGCCCAGCCCCTCTCACCGCACATCGCCGCGCGCCTGCGGCCTGTCGTAGAAGCGCAGCTGGCCGTGGGGGAGTCCAACGCGGCCACCGACACCGTCGAGCACGCTCTGGCCCTCACCGGCACCCTGCCACCCGGCATCGCGGGATGGTTCCAGCAGCAGCTCACCCCCCATGCCCGCCACCCCGCTACCCGAGACCTGCTGAACCACCTGGCCGAACACACCCCGACGGGGGGCGCCTTCCCATAACTGAACGCTCTGGCCGCTGAGAAGCCGCATCCCCACCGGACGCGAGTGCCCGATGCCCGCTGTCCGGGCCCCGCGAGCGCGCATCACGACCCCTCTGGTGGAGGGCACTCCCGCTGGGTGCCGGACCGTGCGGCAACAGGGTGGGCCGGGTTCCAGAGCCGGTCGGCCTCACCGCGGGCGAGATGGTCCTCGTAGACGCGCACCTTGTACCGCATCACGTCGAGGGTGTCCTGGAGCTCGCGGATGCGCGTCTCCACCTGGGTCGCGTGTCGGCGCAGCAGCTCAAGGCGCTCGTGTTCGTTGCCCGGGCCCTGCCGGACCAGCTCGATGTACTGCCGGATCATCGCCAGGGACATGCCGGAGGAGCGCAGCTTCGTGCAGATGGCCAGCCACTCCAGGTCTTCCTCGTGATAGACCCGGCGGCCGTTGGACAGGCGGCGCACCGGGTTGGCGAACAGGCCCTCCCGCTCGTAGAACCGCAGCGCGTGCACGCTCAGCCCGCTGCGTTGTGCCACCTCACCGATGCTCAGGTCCATGAGCTCTTCTCCCTCGCCAGCTGTTGATCTAGACCCGACTCTAGGTTCTAGCGTCGAGCTGTGGGCCCGTCGGGCCATCAGAACAGGGGAGAACATGGGCGTGTGGTTGGTCACCGGGGCATCGCGCGGGCTTGGCGCGGCGATCACCCGGGAGGCGCTGGACCGAGGACACCGCGTGATCGCCACGGCGAGGGACGCCTCAGCGGTGCTCCGGGCGTATCCGCACGAGCCGGACGGGCTGCTGGCCGTGGCCGCGGACGTCACCGAACCGGAGCAGCTGAGGGCGGCGGTGGCGGCGGGGCTCGCGGCGTTCGGCCGGATCGACGTCGTGGCCAACAACGCCGGTTACGGCCTGTTGGGCGCGGTCGAGGAGACATCCGACGACGCCGTCCGGGCGCTGTTCGACGTCAACGTCTTCGGCGTGCTCAACACCTTGCGGGCGACCCTGCCGACGTTGCGCGCCCAGGGCTCCGGCCACGTCCTGAACATCGGCTCCGTGGGCGGCTTCGCCACCGCGCCCGCGGTGGGCCTCTACGGGGCGTCGAAGTTCGCCCTCGAAGGCGTCTCCGAAGCGCTGCACGGCGAACTGGCCCCGCTCGGCGTCCGCGTCACGATCGTGGAGCCGGGCGGGTTCCGCACCGACTTCCTCAGCGGGTCGAGCCTGCGGGTCGAACCGGCCTCCATCGCCGACTACGCCGTCGGCGCGGGGCCGGTGCGCCAGGCACTGGCCGAGAACGACGGCCGCCAGCCGGGCGATCCGCTGAAGGCGGCGAAGGCCATCGTCGACATCACCGAGGTCCCCGAGCCGCCGCTGCGCCTGCAACTGGGCGCGGACGCGGTGGAGCGCGTCGAGGCGAAGCTGGACCTGGTGCGCCGTGAACTCGACCAGTGGCGCCACGTGGCGCTGTCCACCGGGGCCTGAGAGGGCACCGGGCCCCCGGGCGCCGTTGCCGCGGTTCGTTCACGGGCCGGGGATGAATCCTCGCTCTGCCCGTGTTGAACCTCGCGGCACAGTCCGTACACGACGTCCGTACCTGAGATCCGTACACGACGAAGGGTGGGCCCGATGTCTCTTGAGGGTGAGTACGAGCCGAGTCCGGCGCAGTGGGTGCGCGAACAGGTCGAGCTGTACGAGAGCTCGGGCGGCACGCGGGGAACGACACTTTGGGACACGGGCCTGCCCGTCGTCATCCTCACGACGCGCGGTGCGAAGAGCGGCAAGATCCGCAAGATCCCGTTGATGCGCGTGGAGCACGAGGGGCGGTACGCGGCCGTGGCCTCGAAGGGCGGCTTCCCCCGCCACCCGGTCTGGTACTTCAACATCGTGTCCGACCCGCGCGTGGAGCTCCAGGACGGGGCCGTACGTCAGGAGATGACGGCCCGCGAGATCACCGGGGACGAGAAGGCCGAGTGGTGGGAGCGCGCGGTCGCCGCGTATCCGCCGTACGCCGAGTACCAGGAGAAGACCGACCGCGTGATCCCCGTCTTCCTGCTGGAGCCCGTGCGCGGGTAGGCCCCGGCATGCCGCTGGCGGCGGCGCGCGGTGCGACGGCTCCGGTCGCCGCGCGCCGTCCTGGGCTGCGGTTTCGTCAGTGGACGGCACGGGCGAGGCAACGTCCGGGCGCTGTGGCGCATCTACTACGCGGGGGTGCCCGCTCGGCCCTCCTCGTACGTGAACGGAGCTTTTAGTGATCATCGGCCTCCTGACGGCTGTCGCGGCCTCGGCCTGCTACGGCACGGGATCGGTCCTGCAAGCCGTGGGATCCCGCAAGTCCGCCCGTCGGGAGGCGGCCGCGGCGTCCACCACCGGCACCACGCAGCACGGCGGACCGAGCCTGTCGTCCACCGCCAAAGCGGCCATGACCTGGGAGTTCATGGTCGGCACTGTGCTGGACTTCGTGGGCTTCGCCCTGGGCGCGCTGGCCGCAAGGCTGCTGCCGCTGTTCCTCTCGCAGACCGTGATCAGCGCCAATCTGGTGATCACCGCGCTCCTCGGCATCAAGCTCCTCGGCATCAAGCTGACCCGTGCCGAGTGGCGCTCCATCGGTGTCGTCTGCGCCTCGCTCATCATGCTGGCCACGGCGGCCGGGTCGGAGGGCGAGAGCCGGGGCTCCCACGCGGCGCACTGGTGGCTGCTCGTGGTCACGGTGCTGCTGATGGGCGGTGGCACGCTGCTGGTGCGCCGACTCGGCTCGCGCGGTGCCATCACCGCCGGTCTGCTGTCGGGCCTGGGCTTCGGCGCCATCGGCGTGGGAGTACGCGTCCTGGACGGGGTGGACCCCTTCGACCCGCTGACCTTCGTGGCCGACCCCGCCCTGTACGCCATCCTCATCGCCGGTGCCGTCGGCATGTACCTGCACACCGTCGCCCTCCAGATCGGATCGGTGAACGGCGCCACGGCGGCGCTGGTCGTGGGTGAGACGATCCTGCCGGGCATCCTCGGGGTGCTGTGGCTCGGTGACTCCTCGCGCCCCGGATTCCTGTGGCTCGCGATCACCGGCTTCGTCCTGGCCGTCGCCGGAAGCCGTGGCGGTCGCCTGGTACGGCAAGCCGGAGAGCGCGGCCACTCACGGACCCGCCGACGACGACAGGCCCCACCTCCCGGACAAGGATCTCGTGCGCACCGGACGGGCAGGCGCCGCCGAGTGATCCACACACCCGGCCCTGGCTGGCCGGAAGCCGCCCCGAGCGTGGACGGGAAGCACTGTCGTGTCCACGAGGGCGGCTGTTAGCCTCCGGCCTCGTGAGTGACAGCGTGTACGTGGGCCATGCGGGCAAGGACGCGGCACTGGACCGGGGGCGGCTGCTCGGGCACTTCAGGGACGTCGGCGATCCGCGCCACAGCGACGACGTAGAGATCAAATGGGGTGTCCATCCGCCCGGGGACGAGCGGGCGCGGTGGGTGAAGGGCGAGGAGCGCACGGCTCTCCTGATCCTCATCAGCGGCCGCTTCCGCGTCGAACTCCCCGGCCGCAGCGTGCTGCTGGCAGAGCAGGGCGACTACGTCGTGTGGGGGCGCGGAACCGACCACTCATGGCGCGCGGAGGAGGAGTCGGTGGTGCTCACCGTGCGCTGGCCGTCCGTGCCCGGCTACGCGGTGACGGAGGCGAGCACGGCGGAGCGGTGAGCACAGGCGCTCAGGATGCCCCGCCACTGGGTGCCCGTGCGGACTGCGAAGCGCACGCCGTCGATCAGCTGGCGCCGTGTTCGGTCATTCGCGCCGTGCGCGGGCCGGTGCCGCTACGGTCCTAGGCGAGCCGGTGGGAGGGACGATGCCGACGACGGTAGTGGGGTATCGGCTGGGCAACGGGACGTGGCAGGCCACCGTGCTGGTCACCGAGACAGGGCGGCTGCACCTCGCCACCGGGGCGTACGGGCAGCTCGGCAAGGTCTCCCGGCCGCGCATGCCGGTCGGTGTGCACCCCGTCCACGCGAGGGTGATGGACCTGCGCCGACGGTATGCCACGTATGTGGCCCGCGGCTACGAAGAGGTGCTGATCCCGCCCGCGCGTGCGCCTGGAGGCCGCGGAGCCGCCGCTGACCGACGAATGGCCCCGGCGCACGGATCCGGCGGCCCCGGACCTGGTGGCCGAGTTCGCCGGTGCGGCCCCCACGAAGCCCCAGGCCCTGGAGGACGCCGTACACGACTTCTACACGGCGATCGGCGTGCCCACCCGCCCCCGCGGCCCCGTCAGCACCCCGCGCCGGGCGCCCGCCGCCCTGACGCCCCGCGCCGCCGAACTGCGGCGCCTCCTGACCAGCGGCACGTGCGTCACCGGGTCCTCGCGTGCCACGGGGTACGCGGTCAGCGCGGACGGCGTACGCCTGTACCGCTCCCGTCGCGGCGCGCCCCTGAGCCGTGACGACGTCGTGGAACTGCGGGCGGCGCTCACCGCGTGGCTCACCCTGCCGACGTCCGGCCCGCAACAGGTGGGCGGGCGGTCTCAGGGGGATGCCTGAGGGGCCCTGAGGTCGCCGAGAACGCGACCTTGTCCAGCTCGGTGGTGATCCACTCTTCCAGGTCGGGGCCGAAGTAGCCGAAGTGCCCGGGTGACTCCGCGCCACCGGCCCAGCCATCGACCGAGAGGAACACATCGACCGTGAGTGTCTGCACGGCTGGCCCTTCGGAGATCTCGTGGTCCCTGACCCGGGCCCCGGGTTCTCCCGGGCGCCCTTCCACACGAGACGTCGGCGCCGCGCCGCGCTTCTCGACCGGCTAGGTCGGCTCGGCCGGGTCGTGGGTGATGAGGTCTCCCGGCTGGCACTGGAGGACATCGCAGATCCTCGACAGGGTCGAGAAGCGGATGGCCTTGGCCCGGCCGTTCTTGAGGACGGACAGGTTGACCACGGTGATGCCCACCCGCGCGGCCAGTTCGGTGAGCGTCATGCCGCGCTCGGCGAGGACCCGGTCGAGATGGATCCTGATCGTGTGGAGTTCCTCTTCGGGCATCAGATGGTCCCTTCGAGGTCCTCTCGCATCCGCATGCCCTCACGCATGATCTTGCCCATGATGACCGCGGCGAGACCGGCGAGGACGAGCACCTGCGGTCCGGAGACCGTCGGTCCGGAGCCCACGATCGGCGCCATGCTCGCGACGAGCCAGGAGTGCGACCAGCCGACGACGAGCCCGGCCACCGGTGTGCCGACGGCGACGAACCAGCCGAGGGCGGAGAGCCGCCGCGACACCGCGTCGGTGAACGGCCCCTCCTCCCGGACGGCCGTGAACAGCCGGGAGAACAGCAGCAGCGCGAGGCAGCCGACCAGGAGCCAGGGCAGTGTCCCGCCGAGGTCGGCGGCGCGCTGGCCCGTGGACGGGCTGTCCTGGCAGAGGCGCGTGGCCATGCTGGACGCCTTCACGCCCTCGCTGATCGGCAGCTCGCCCTCCAGCGTGGCGTTGGCCCAGAAGCCCGTCTGCACGCAGACCGCACCGTCGTCGAGCATGCGGGAGAGCCCCGTGCCGACGAAGACGAGCCCGGCGAGCACCGCCAGGACAAAGGTCACCGAGGACAGAGCTCTCGTGAGTCGCGTGTTCACCGCGTCCCTCCCTATCGATTTTCGATATGCCTCAAGGTAGGGGGCATATCGATATTCGACAAGTCCATGGCTGTCGGTGGGCCGCGGCGAGGGCTGCGGTGAGGGCCGCGACGGGAGCGGCTACTCGGTCTCGATCGCGTCCACCGGGATCTCGAAGACGATGTGGAGCCCGTCGTGCTCGTTCCCCGTCTCGCGGACGCGCGTGAAGCCGAAGCCCGCGATGGTGGCCAGGGAGGCGGCGTTGTCGGAGCTGATCGTGGCCCGCACGGTCCTGACGCCGGGTTCGTAGGCGGCCCGGACGAGGAGCGCCCTCAGCATGGCGCGGGCATAGCCCTGGCGACGGTACTGAGGCACGACGGTGTAGCCGACCTCGACCACACCGGCCTCGTCCGGCGGCCCGTGGAACCCGGCGTCGCCGACGACGGTCCCGTCCGGCTCGGACACCGCGGCCCGCGTGATCCAGGGCGCGGCCGAGGGGTCCTTGGCGAGCTGGTCGGCGCGGTAGCCGAAGATCCAGCGGGCCCGCTCGCCGACGAAGTGCTCATCGAGCGCGACCCCGGCCGCACCACTGCCACCGGCGAGATCCCCGTCGGCGAGCGCCCGCAGCGCCTCGGCACCGAGCTCGACGAAGCGGACGCGCTGGGGGAGGGAGAGAAGTTCGTTGGTCATCGCGGAGATGCTCATCCAGCGCGGAAGGGCTGTCCACTTCTTTACGGCCTCACGCGCCGTCACCTTCTTTACGGCACGGTCTCACGCGCCGTCACCGCGTGCCGTCGAGCGGTACTCGCCCGGTGTGATGCCGTACTCCCGTCTGAAGGTGCGGCTGAAGGTCGCCGGGCTGGTGAAGCCCCAGCGTGCCGCGATGGTGTGGATCGGTTGTGCCGCGTAGCGGTCGGAGGTGAGGTCGGCGCGGCAGCGGCGCAGGCGGCGGCGTCGGATGGTGGCCGCCACCGTCTGGTCGCGGCCGCGGAACAGCCAGTGCAGGGTGCGTACCGAGAGATGGTGGTGCGCGGCGATCGCCGCCGGAGTGAGGTGCGGGTCGCCGAGGTTGGCGTCGATGAAGGCGTCGATGCGGGCGAGCCGCATCCGGTCGTGGGACTCGGGCGGCACCCGGTCGTGGACATCGGCCCAGTGCCCGAGGAAGGCGGTGGCGAGTTCCCAGGTCGCGACGCCTACCCGGGCGGCGGCATGTCCCTCCAAGTGAGGCGCCTCCTCGGAGACGCTGAGGAGGTGGCGGGCGAGGATGCCCGCCATGCCGGTGCGGCCGGGCACGGCGTTCGCCAGCAGGTGGTCCACCTTGGCCGTGGGCAGGGGGAGTTCGGTGCGCGGCAGGTGCAGGATGATGGCCTTGGAGATGCCGTTGTGCGAACCGGCGAGACCCCGCCCGTCGAAGGGCGACGAGGTGCTCCACAGGACCAGGTCACCGGCCGCCATCCTGGCCTCGTTGCGGGCCTGGGAGATCCACATCTCGGTGCCGAGGATCAACGTGGAGCTGGTAGTCCTCGGGGTCGGAGTACCGGATGAGCGCGGGGGTGCGCTCGGACCTGATGGCGGGAAACGACATGGCGGTGAGCCGTACCGCCCCGAGTTGCGCGATGCCGGCGGTGGCGGGGAAGTCCTCGGCGCGGTCGGTGGTGATCCTGGTGGGCGCGACGTCCTGCTGGATCAGGTCGCGCCACCATTCGAACCGGTGCTCCGGCTCCACCACGGCACTGTGCAACACGGTGAGACTCACAGACTCGACCCCCGTTGAGTACTGGTGACAACTGCGTTCCTGCCAGCCTCACCAGCACAGCGCCGTGCCGACAAGCGACCGCCCGGCCGATCAGTGGCGCAGGACGCCGTTTTCAGAGGTTCCCCTGAGGATCTTGGCCATCTCTCCTGGGTAGGTTCTGCGCACGCCGTACGTGACCACTACGGCGTACACGCGGTGTCGCGCGATGCGCGGGACCTAGCGGGACTCAGCGGGACTTGCAGGACCTAGCGGGACTTATCGGGGGGCTCTCATGGGTGTTCTGTTCAACCTTGCCTACATCGTGCCGGCGCTCATGGCCTGCATGGCCATCGCCGGGGTGGTCACCATCCTCAGACGCTCGGCCTGGTTGTGGCGTGCGTGGCGCAGCGGAGTGACCGCTGAGGCGCGCTGTCTGCGCACCTACACGACGACCTCGAGCCACGGCGGCGACAGCCACCGCGTGTCCACGAACCTGCATCACGTCTACGAGTTCGTCACGCGTGACGGCCGCGTGGTGCGCTTCGAAGAGGAGAACGGCCCGGGGACCGTCCTCGAGGGCGACATCGTGACCGTGTACTACGCCCCCGAGCGGCCCGACCGGGCGACCGCGCACGCGCCGCGCCCGCTCGCGGACGCGACGGCCACGATCTTCATGCTCTGCTTCCTGGGTGTGGTGATCGCGTTCTGCGTCTTCTTCGTCATGGGAGCGATGGCCTTCCAAGACGGCTTCGGCTGGGGCCTCGAGGACGACCCGGGCGGCGAAGTGCCCGGAGACGAAGTGTGGGAAGAGTCTGACTAGGGCTTGCTGGGTCCTGTCCGGCGGGCCTTGCCGGACAGGACCTTGGCGCCCGGGAAGAGGCGCTTCAGGCGCGCGCCGTCACCGCACCGTGCCCGCCGTCTCGGTGACCGCCGCGGCGAACGCGCGGATCCGGGCGTCCTCCTGGCTGGTGCGCCACACCATGGCGCGTTCCATGGGAGGCATGTCGGTGAACGGCAGATAGGTGATGTCGGGGCGCAGGCGGTACGTCGTCATGTCGGCGCCGCCCACCGTGATCGCGCGCCCGGCCGCGACCATGGCGAGGACCTCGGTGAAGGTGTCGCACCGCTCGGAACTGCGGGCGATGGGGCGGCCGCTGGGCGTCTGACGGGCATAGTAGTGGTCGATCCAGTACTCGGGCACGGACGCGGTGAGCGAGGCCCACGTCTCGTCGGCGAGGTCTTCCACGCACACCGAGGACCGCTGGGCGAGGGGGTTCGCCGAGGAGATCGCGACGTGCAGCGTGTGCCGTACGACGACCGGGCCGACGGTGAGGTCGGGCTCCTCCACCGGCAGCGGGATGATGACGATGTCCGCCTCGCCGCTGCGCAGTTGGGCGCAGTGGTGGCGCATCTGGGTCTCGACCACACGGACCGCGCACCCGGGGTGACGCTCGCGGAAGACGTGCGCCGCCGCTTGGCAGATGTTCCCGGCGAGAACGCCCATGAAGCCCACGGTGACCACGCCCTGGAGGCCGCGGACGGAAGTCCTCAGCCGGTCGACGGCTTCCTGGATTCCCTGGAAGTGCGGGGCGATGTCGGCACGCAACCGCTCACCGGGCCCGGTCAACGCGACCTTGCGGCTGGTGCGTTCGAACAGCGGGACACCGAAGCGGCGCTCCAGCTTCTTGACGGTCTGGCTGACCATCGCGGGCGACAGGCGCAGCCGCTCCGCCGTGCGGCCGAAATGCAACTCCTCGGACAGCGCCAGGAAGATCTCCATCTCATGACGTTCCATCCCCCGTACCTCCCCCTTGCCGCGCCGCCCAGGCGGACGACGCGTATCCCCGTGGGCCGGATGCGGCCCGCCAACGCCAAGTTATACGCAGGTCAGGGGCGTGAGGTAAGGGGGAGTGAACGTTGGGTTCAGCGCTTCGCCATTGATCGACTCCAGGGCCGGGACGGAAGGTTGTCACGTCGGCGAGAGAAGCCGGCCGACCACTCGCAGCCCAGGGGAGACCTCATGGACAAGCTCTTTACCAGCCTGACTCTCGGCAAGCTCGATCTGCCGAACCGCCTCGTCATGGGTCCGATGACGCGTTCGCGCGCCAACGAGGCCGGTGAGATTCCGGCGCTCGCGGCCGAGTACTACAGTCAGCGCGCCTCGGCCGGGCTGATCATCGGTGAGGCGACCCAGGTCAGCGCGCTCGGCAAGGGCTACATCAGTACGCCCGGCCTGCACACCCCCGAGCAGGTCGCCGCCTGGCGCACGGTGACCGACGCGGTGCACGCCGCGGGCGGCCGGATGTACGCGCAGCTGGTGCACTGCGGCCGGATCGGGCACCCCAGCCTGTACGCGACCGGCGAGCCGCCGATCGGCCCCTCCGCGATCGCCTCCGGCGAGCGGTTGTTCACCGGCGCGGGCATGGTGGACCACCCGGTGCCGCGCGAGATGACCCGCGCCGACATCGAGCGCGCCACGGGTGAGTTCGTCGAGGCCGCGCGCAACGCGGTCGACGCCGGTTTCGACGGCGTGGAGGTGCACGCCGCCAACGGGTTCCTGCTGCACCAGTTCCTCTCGGACAACACGAACCGCCGCACCGACGAGTACGGCGGCTCGGTCGAGAACCGCATCCGCTTCGTCGTCGAGGTGGTCGGGGCCGTCGCCGCGGCCGTCGGCCCCGAGCGGGTCGGTGTGCGCCTTTCCCCGGGGATCACCTTCAACGGCATGGCCGAGAGCGACGCCGCGGTCGTCTACCCGGCGCTCGCGCGGGCCCTGCGGTCCACGCCGCTGGCGTACCTGCACGTCCTGGAGATGGTCACGCGCGACATCACCAAGGCCATCCGCGGCGAGTGGCGCGGGACGCTGCTGCTGTGCGCGCACCCCACGCCCGAGTCGTTCCCGTCGACCGCCGAGGTCGGCGCGGCCGCCGTCGAGGAGGGCGTCGCCGACGCCGCCGTCCTGGCCACGGCGTGGCTGGCGAACCCGGACCTGCCGGAGCGGATCCGGCAGGGCGGCCCGTACAACGAGGCCGACCCCGCGACGTTCTACGGCGGCGACCACCGCGGCTACACCGACTACCCGACGCTCGACGCGTAACCCCCACACCCGCGCGCCCGCCCTCCTGAGAGCGGGCCCCACCCACCCCACCCAAGGAGTGCCGCGATGCGCGCACTGTTCCACGGACCACAAGGCCTCCACCTGGCGCCCGCACCGGACCCGAAGCCTCGGGACACGCAGGCGGTCATCGAGGTCGCGGCCATCTCCCTCAACTTCGGTGAACTGGCCTTCCGTTCGCCGGATGCGCCCGCCGACCACATCTCCGGCTGGGACGCGGCAGGTGCCGTCCGCACGCCCGCCCGCGACGGCTCGGGCCCCGCCGCGGGCACCCGTGTCGTCGGCTTCGGCTGGTCCGGTGCCTGGGCCGAACTGCGCGCCGTCGACACCGCCGACCTCGCGGTCGTCCCCGACGCGGTCGACCTCGGCGCGGCCAGCGCGCTGCCGGTCGCGGGTGTCTCCGCCCTGCAGGCGGTGCGCCGACTCGGCGGGATCGAGGGCCGCCGCGTCCTGGTCACCGGCGCGTCCGGGGGAGTGGGCCGCTTCGCGGTCCAGCTCGCCGCGCTGGCGGGCGCGCACGTCATCGCCTCCACCGGCAGCCCGGAGCGCGCCGAGGGGCTGCGCGCGCTCGGCGCGGCGGAAACCGTCCAGGGGCCGACCGCCCTGCCCCGGCCGGTGTACGGCGTCCTGGACACCGTGGGCGGCGCGCAGCTGGCCGAGGCCTTCTACCGCATCGAGGACGACGGCGTCGTGCAGGCCATCGGCCGGGCGTCCCGCGCACACACCACCATCGACTTCGAGCTCGCGGGCACGAAGTCGGCCCGCGGGCGCCTGGAGAACTTCAACGTCGCGGGCCCGTTCGGCGCGGACCTCGCCCATCTCCTCGGACTGCTCGAAGCGGGCCGCCTCGACCCCCAGATCGGCTGGCGCGGCCCGTGGGACACCGCCGCGGAAGCCGCCGAGGCACTCCTTGGCCGCCGCGTCCGCGGCAAGGCGGTCCTCGACGTGCGGGGACACGCCGAGGACCGGTGAGCCGTGCGGGGCGTCGGCTGGGGTGCCGGCTGGGGCGCCCCCCCCACGTGGCGCCCGAGCCGGGCCGCCGCCGGGGCGCGTCTGTTACGCGGCGATGCTGGCACCGCGCCCCGTCACCAGGCCCCTAGCCGCGGATGTTCACATCGACGCAGGCGTAGAACGCGTTCGCCGTGTCGGCGATGTTCCAGACCGCGAGGACCTTGTGTTGGCCCCGGAGGCCGCCGAAATCGACGTGGTGGCGGACGAACCGGGGCGGCTGCGCGCCGCCCTGGTCGAACTCGGCGACCTTCTGGGAGCCCACGAAGTACTGCCAGGTGGTCGTCGAGTGCTGTGCGGTCAGCTGCCAGGTGAACGTGGTCGACGGGGTGACGCTGTGGACGGCCCAGCCCTTTGTGCCGTCGTCCAGATCGGCGAACTGGGCATTGCCGCCGCTGCAGCTCTTGAGGCCCTTGGGCCCTTCGACGGCATCGGGTTCCCACTTGATGGGGCCGCACTCCAGGCTCCCGTTGAAGCACTGGTCCTGCCGGCTGGCGGGTGAGGTCACCCAGCCGTGTGCTTGGGCGGTGTCGGCCGGGAGACTCACGGTGATGAGCGGTGCGAGGCCCAGGACGAGGGCGAGGGCCAGACCGCGTGGCGTTCGCATGACCATCCCTTCCGTTGTGATCGGTGGCGGGGGTGTGGGTGGCGGGACGCCGACGTCGCGGGAGACCCCACCCGGAAGGTGAGGCCTCCCTCTTGCTGTGGACGCGTACCGCCGTACTACCGCACTCGCGGCAGTCACTGTCTACGAGTTCGCGCAGTGCTTCCAGGCGAAGTGGTAGATGCTGCTGACCCTGGAGTCGGTGGAGTCCATGGTCATGAAGCTGGTTCTGCCGGGGTCCGAGGTGCCGGCGAGGACGCGTAGTTCGGTGTTGACGTTGAGGTTGCGTTTGGAGCCGCAGGGAGCCCAGTCGAGGTCCTCCCAGGGGGTGGTGTCGGTGGCTTGCCAGTTGTCGGCGTACGGGCCGCGCCACCGGTGGGTTGCGGAGGTGGTGTCGGGTGACCCCTGGAAGTAGTAGGAGGCCTTTTCCACGCCGTGGGCGCCGGACTGGAGCGAGGCGAAACCGCGGTAGTCGGCGGACGCGATGGCGTAGGTGTAGTCGACGGGCGCGTGGACGATGAGGTTGAGCTGGCAGTTCTTGCGGAAGTCGGTGGGGTCGGTTTGGTGGCCCGCGCTGGCGAGGTAGTCGCTGTAGGTGACGGTGAAGGCGGTGTTGTCGGGTGCCGGAGCGACGGCGACGGTGCCTTCGCGGCAGCCGGAACCGTTGACGGTGGCGACTTCGACGCGGATCTTGTCGGGGGGAGCGGGGACGTCTTCGGTGGTGCTGGATGGAGCCAGAGTCATGGCGAACAGCGCGGTGAGCGCGCCACTCGCGAGGAGTCCACTGGCCATGGTGTTCCTATCGCGTTGGTTGGTGCGCGAGTCCTGAAACGTGGTGTGAGCGGTTTCAGGAGGGGGTGCATGCGCCCACGAGGGTGCTGGTGGGGGATGCGGGGCGGGCGGGTGTTGGGGATGAGCGGGCCGCCCGCTGACTGAGGGCCTCAGGCGACAGGAATGGTACGAACGAAGAAGGCTGCCGCCAAGGGCAAGTTCAGCCATGCGTGGCGGCGGGAGGGCGTGCGGGCTCAGTGCGCCAGGGTGACGTCCGACCGGCAACTCCTTGATGCCGTTGACGAAGTTGGAGCGGACGCGGCGCGGCGCGGCGGTGAGGCGGATGTCGGCGAGGCGGGGCAGGAGCTCCTCGAACATGACGCGCAGTTCGAGGCGGGCCAGCGAGCCGCCCAGGCAGAAGTGCGGGCCGCCCTTGCCGAACGCGAGGTGGTCGTTGGCACGGCGGGTGACGTCGAAGCGGTAGGGGTCGTCGAAGACCCTCTCGTCGCGGTTGCCCGAGGCGAACCACAGGACGACCTTGTCGCCCGCGGCGATCCGCGTGCCGCCCAGTTCGGTGGCGCGCGTGGCGGTGCGCCGGAAGTGGTAGACGGGTGAGGACCAGCGCAGGAACTCCTCGACGGCACCCGGCATCAGGGAGGGGTCCTTGCGCAGCGTCTCCCGCTGCTCCGGGTGGTCGATCAGGGCGAGCATGGCGTGGGAAATGGCGTGCCGGGTCGTCTCGTTGCCCGCGACGACAAGGAGCAGGAAGTAGTTGTCGAAGTCCCGCGCCGACAGCGGCACCCCGTCGCTCGGCGGCTGGTTGACGAGACGGCTGACCAGGTCGTCGCCGTCGGTGCCCGCGCGCCGTGCGGCCAGCTCCCGCCCGTACGCGAAGACCTCACGTGCCGCGGGGCTGCGGAAGGGCAGATCGCGGTAGCGTTCGCTCTCCTCGCTGTCGAGCAGGACGTCCGCGTAGTCGGGGTCGGTGTTGCCGATGATGCGGTTGCCCCAGTCGATGAGCCGCTGGGTGTCCTCCTGGGGGACCCCCAGCATGCGGGCGAGGACGTTGACGGGGAAGTCGGCCGCGATCTCCTGGACGAAGTCGAAGGTGCCCTTGGCGAGCGCCGCGTCGAGGGTCCGCGCGGTCAGTCCGCGCAGGAACACCTCGTACGTGGCGACGGCGCGCGGTGTGAACTGCCGTTGCAGCAGCCTGCGCAGGGCGCGGTGGCGGGTCCCGTCGGTCTCCATGAGGGAACGGCGGATCTCGCGGTGCTCCTCGTCGACTTCTTCGAGGTTGGTGAACTCCGTGGACGTGTATGTCTCGGGGTCGCTGCCCGCGCGCACGATGTCGGCGTGCCGGGTGACGGACCAGAAGCCGCGGTGGGGCGCGGGCTCGGGCTGCCAGTGGACGGGGGCTTCGCGGCGCAGGGTGTCGAACATCCGCCAGGGCAGCTCGCCGTCGGTGAAGTTGTCGTGGTCGGCCAGGTCGATCGCGTCGAGGGGCAGCGGTTCGCAGGGCGCGGAGGCGAGGTCCATGGGCGGTCGTCCTTCGAAGCGGGTGGGCGGAGGAGCGGAGGAGGAGACGGCGGTGGCCGCCGGGCGGTCACGGGAGGGGAAGGCGGGGAGGGGGCGCGCGGCGGGGCGTCACAGGAGGAAGGCGTACTCCGTGAACTCCCAGTCGGTGACGTACTGCTGGAACCGTTCGATCTCGTTGCGCTTGTACGCGAGGAAGGAGCGGGTGAAGCCGGCGCCGAGGACCTCGGTGAGTTCCGTGTCGCCCTCCAGCGCGCCGAGTGCTTCGCCGAGCGTGCGCGGCAGTCGCGCCGCGGTGCCTTCCCGGTAGCCGTAGCCGTGCAGGGGCGCGGGTGGCTCCCGCTTCTGGCGCAGGCCGAGCCCCACGGCCGCGATCGTGCCCGCGACGGCGAGGTAGGGGTTGGCCGTGGCGTCCCCGAGGCGCAGTTCCAGGCGGGTGCCGACGCCGCGCTCGGGCGGTACCCGCAGCATCGCGCTGCGGTTGTCGAGGCCCCAGTCGATCAGCCAGGGAGCGAGCGTGTCGGGGCCGAAGCGTTTGTAGGAGTTGACGGTCGGGTTGAGCAGCGCGGTGAGCGCGGGCGCGTGGGCGAGGACTCCGGCGATCGCGTGCCGCGCGGCGGCGGAGAGGCCGTGCGCGTCGCCGTCGCGGTGGCCCTCGAAGACGTTGCGGCCGTCCGCGTCCACCATCGACAGGTGCAGATGGAAGCCGGAGCCGCCCTCCTGGTTGAAGGGCCTGGCCATGAAGGTGGCGAGGCGTCCTTCCCGGCGTGCGGTCTCCTTGACGGCCGACTTGAAGAGGAACGCGCGGTCGGCGGCGTCGAGCGCCGCGGAGTAGTCGAGGTTGATCTCGAACTGACCGCTGCCGAACTCGCGGTTCCCGGCCGTCGCGCCGACCTTCAGGTCCCGCAACTGCCGCAGCGTGCGCAGCAGATGCCCGTCGGGGTCGCCGCGCCGCCCCGCGCTGTAGACGTTGCCCTGGCCCTGTCCGTACGGTGCCCAGCCGGTGGCGGTCCGCTCGTCCCGCTCACACAGGTAGTACTCCAGCTCCGGGCCGATCAGCGGGGTGAGTTCCGCGCTGCTCCAGCGCAGGACGCCGCGCAGCAGGTCGCGCGGGGATTCGGGGGCGGGGCCGCCGGTCGCCGGGTCCAGGGGGTCGCCCAGGCACCAGGCGACACCGGGCTCCCAGGGCAGGTCGCGCAGGGTGTCCAGGTCGGGCCGGACCGAGATGTCCGGCATTCCCGCCGACAGGCCTCCGGGCATGGGGATGGTGTCGCTCTGGGGGCTGGTGTGGTAGACCGCGCGGCAGAACGCCAGACCGTGCTCCGTGGCGGCCGGAAGGTGGTCGAGGAGGACGTCGCGGGCGCGGTCGGCGCCGAGCAGATCGGGGTAGACGACGCGCACCACGTCGATGCCGCGCGCGTGCAGCGCCGTGACGGCTCGATGGACGGGGTCCGGGCCTTGGTCGCTGTGTGCCGGGCTGACTTCGCTCACCCTGTCCAGCCTTCCTGCGGGGCTTGTGCACGGGCTCACCGGATTGTCGTTTGGGCTCAAACAGTAGGGAGGCGGGTGGGCGTCGCGCAAGGGGGGTGCGGTGTATCGGTGGCGCGTTCGCGCCGGTCGTGACAACTCGGGGGCGACGGCATAACGTACGGGCCCAAATGAGTAACTGAGCGGCGAGCCCGAGGAGTGTGCTGTGCCCACCGTGCCGACCGTCCGAGGCTTCTTTCCCCCCAAGACCGCCACCGGGCGGGCGTCGTTGATCCCGGCACCGCCCTGGTACTACTCGGGTGACCTGCTCACCATCGAATACCGCACCGATCCCGCGCGGGTACGCGAACTCCTCCCCGAGCCGCTCGCCCTCGCGGACGACGACCCGGGCGCCGTCGCGCTGATCTGGGCGGACTGGCAGTCCTGCGGGGCGGGCGGTGAGGAGCTGCTCGACCCGGTGCGCGGCCAGTACAAGGAGTGCTTCGCGGTGGTGCGCTGCGGCTACCGGGGCCGCACCTACTCGCGCTGCGCGCACATCTGGGTCGACAAGGACTTCGCCCTCGCCCGCGGCATCCACCAGGGCTACCCGAAGAAGCTCGGCTCCATCCATCTGACCAGGCCGCATCCGTACGGCCCCGCGCCCCGCATCGAGCCCGGCGCCGTCTTCGGCGCGACGCTCGCGGCGGGGGACCGGCGCCTCGCACAGGCGGTCGCCACGCTGCGCGAGCCGTCGCCGACGGGCGGCTTCGTGAACGGGCACCCGATGGCCCACCACCGCTGGCTGCCCGCGATCGACGGCAAGGGACTCGCCCTGGACGAGCTCGTCGAGAGCGGCGCCGCGTCCTTCGAGGGAGGGCAGGCGTGGGCGGCGGACGCGACGCTGGACCTCTTCGAGTCGCCCACGGAGGAGTTGGCGGCCCTCGTGGTGGAAGAGCCGATCGGGGCCTACTACCGCCAGGTCGGCGTGTGCTGGGACGGCGGGACGGTGCTGGAGCGGGGCGGCGGGGCGTAGCCCGCTGGGGCGGAGGTGGCGGCTCAGGGCCTGTCCGGCGGATGTCGCCGGACAGGCCCTGAGCTCGGCAGGCCCCCGGGCCCGGGGGCGGGCCTGGTCGCGGGGCGGGCTCAGCGTTTGAGCGTGAAGGTGAAGTCGCTGGCCAGCTTGCCGCCCAGCCGGACGGCCGAGACGATCTTCCCTTCCGTGATGAGCCGCTCGACCTCGGCCCGTGGCAGGCCGCAGCCGTCGGCGATCAGCCGCACCGGGCCGGACGGGGATGCGTGCCGCGAAGTGGACCGAGACGTCGATGACCTCGCTGTCCAGGTGATCGGATCCGCCGGTGTCGAGGCGCCAGGCGCCCGTCCAGTCCAGGGCGATGCGACCGCGGCGCAGCACGGCCGGATCCTGGAGCAGTTCGGCGGCCAGGCCGAGGTCGTTGTCGTGCAGCCGGTCCAGCAGCTCAGGCCGTACGGAACGGACGTTGACCCGCTCCAGGAGCGGGAGCTTCGCGGTGTCCCCGCAGCCCTCGCAGAGCACGAGGAGCCAGGCGTCGATGAGCTTGTGGTGGGCGTTGACACGGAACTTGCCGTTCGCCCGGAAGCGATCGGACGCGCACGCGGGGCAACGGCGGAGGACGAGAGGCAGGCAGGTGGGCATGACCACCCAGCGGTTGAGCACAGAAGTACACCGGTTTCAGTGAGAAGTCCGCAGCAAGAAGCGGCGCGGCGCACAGGTGCGACGCGCGACCAGACAGCGCTCGGGAGGTCTCACACGGTGTACAACGGCACGTCCTTGCCTAGACGACTCGGTCCGGCAGCACGGTAGAGGCGCACGGCGGCACGGATCCACTGGTTTTCGCGCGCCCGAACCCGGCGCGCGCTGTGCCGGGCGGGGACTCAGGTCCGGGGGCTCACGGTGAATGCGAAGGGCACGTGCCCCGCGTCGACCACGGTCGTGCCGCCGTCCACCGTCAGCGTGGCCCCGTTGACATAGGACGACCGGGGCCCGAGCAGCCACAGCACGGCGTCCGCGACCTCCTCGGCGCGTGCCGGGCGCCGCTGCGGGACCAGCGCCGTGATCCGCTCGTACGCCGCGTCCAAGGAGATCCCGCCGCCGAACTGCCGCATCTCCTCGTCACCCATCTCGGTCCGGGTCCAGCCCGGGCACACCGTGTTGGCGCGGACGCCGTGCGGGCCGAACTCCGCCGCGATGGCGCTGGTCAGCATGGAGGCGCCCGCCTTGGACGCGGCATAGGCGCCCGCGCCCCGCCGGGGCCCGAAGGCCCGCGATCGAGCCCACCGTGACGAACGCGCCCCGCGCGGCGACGAGAGGGGGGAGGGCCGCGCGCGCGAGCAGGAACACGGAGGTGAGGTTGGTGCGCAGCGTGGCGTCCCAGTCGTCGTCGCTGAGTTCGAGCAGGCCGCCGGGGCGCACGACTCCGGCGTTGGCGACGACGCCGTCGAGGCGGCCGTGGTCCCGGACCACGTCCGCGATCAGCGCGTCGACCTGGCTGCGTACGGTCACGTCGGCGACATAGGGCGTCGCCCCGCACCGGTCCGCGACCTCGCGCAGCGCGTCGGCGCGCCGTGCGCACACGGCGACACGCGCTCCCTCCTCCGCGCCGCGTGCGGCGACGGCCGCGCCGATGCCGCTGCTGGCCCCGGCCACGAGCAGGACGCGTCGGCCGGACGGGTGGGGCTGGCTCTGCTGGCTCATAGGAACTCCCTGTCGCGAGAGGGCGGTTCGGTGGCGGTGCGGTGAGGTGCTGTTCGGTGGCGGTGCTGGGGCGGGGCAGGAGGGAGGCGGGCCGGGGAGGGGCGGGTTATCGTTTGAGCCCGTAAGGATCTCAGTCCGTAAGGATCGCGCACGGCAACGGTCGTACGGGAGTGGCCGTACGGGAGCGGTCGTACGGAAGTGGCCGTACGGGAGTGGAAGGACCCCGGCCGGGATCGCGGGGGCGGCGAGAGAGAAGCGGGAGAACACGACGTGACGGGGCACCGTTCCATCCGGGAGACCGAGAAGGCCGTCCAGGCCAAGCTGGGCGACACGCCGATCCAGCACGTACAGATGGTCGCGGTGGCGAACATCTACCGCGCCGCCGCGGCGGTGCGCCAGCACTTCGAGAACTCCGTGCTGCGCTCCGCCGAACTGACCTGGACCTCGTTCGTCGTGCTGTGGGTCGTGTGGATCTGGGGCGAGACGGAGACCCGTCATGTGGCGGAGGAGGCGGGCATCTCCAAGGGCACCCTGACGGGCGTGGCCCGCACGCTCCAGAACCGGGGCCTGCTCGAACGCAACGGCCACCCCACCGACGGGCGCCTCGCGCTGCTGCGCCTCACGGACGAGGGCGAGCGGCTGATGGCCGAGGTCTTCCCCGCCTTCAACGCGGAGGAGGTCTTCGTCGCCGACCGGCTGACCGACGAGGAGTGCGAGACGCTGGCCGGGCTGCTGCGGAAGATCGTGATGCAGACGGAGGAGAACGGGGAGGAGCGGCGCCTGGCCCTCCTCGACGGCGCCGACCCCCGGCCGCGGCGCAGCGGACGCCGTCCCTCGCGCGGCTGAGGCGGCGGCCGCGCCGGTCAGGGGAGCCGCCCGGCGCTGGCGCCGACCAGGGCGTCGAAGAGGCCCTGCTGGCCGGGGTCCGAGGCCGCCGTGTCCTCGGGGTGCCACTGGACGGCCGCGAACCACCCGCTGCGGCCCGGCAGTTCGAGGGCCTCGACGGTGCCGTCAGCGGCGCGCCCGGTGACCGCGAGGCCTTCGCCGAGGCGGTCCGCGCACTGGTGGTGGTAGCACGAGACCTCCACGCGCCCGGCGGCCCCCGCCACCGCTACGGCCCTCGCCGTCCGTGTCGCGGCCGCGACCACCGACCCCGCCGCGAGCGCGACGCGGTGGACGCGATGCCGGTGGTCGGCGTCCGCGCCGCCCATGTCCTGGCGGAGCGATCCGCCCAGGGCGACGTTGACGATCTGCAGCCCGCGGCACACGGCGAGCAGCGGCAGCCCGCTCGCCAGCGCGTGCCGTGCGACCGCGAGGTCGAACGCGTCCTGCTCCGCGTCGACGTCGTAGACCCGGGTGTGGACCTCGGCGCCGCTGGCGTACAGGCCAGGCGCCACGTCGCCGCCCCCGGGCAGCAGGACGCCGTCGCAGCGCGCGAGGCGCTCGGCCGCCTCGTGTGGCGGGCCCGGAAGCATCATGAACGGCTCACCGCCCGCGCGCAGGACGGCGTCCGCCAGTGCCCGCGCCGTCACCACCGCGCCGTAGCGCAGCGCCGACGCGGTGGCGGAGAAGCGCTGGGGGAGGGCGATGAGGGGACGCGCGCCGAGGCGCGGGCAGTCACCGGGGGAGCGGTGAGGGCCGGTGTGGATGCCGTGGCGCGGGGCGGTCACCACTGGAGCCAGACCGTCTTGAGCTCGGTGTACTTCTCCAGCGCGTGGACGGATTTGTCACGCCCGCTGCCGGACTGCTTGTAGCCCCCGAAGGGGACGGAGAGGCCGCCTTCCTCATAGCAGTTGACCCAGACGGTACCGGCGCGCAGCGCGCGCGAGAGGCGGTGGGCGGTGCCGAGGTCGGCGGTCCACACGGCGGCGGCGAGGCCGTAGTCGGTGTCGTTGGCGAGCGCCACCGCCTCCTGCTCCGTGTCGAAGGTGAGGACGGAGAGCACGGGGCCGAAGATCTCCTCGCGCGCCAGCCGCATGCCCGGCGTCACCCGGTCGAAGACCGTCGGTTCCAGATAGCTGCCGCCGGGCACGCGCTCCAGGCGGGACCCGCCGGTGCGCAACCGGGCGCCCGCCTCCCGCCCCGTCCGTACGTGGTCGAGTACGGCGTCGACGCGGGCCTCGCCCGCCACCGCGCCCATCTCCGTCGCCGGGTCCAGCGGGTCCCCGACGCGCAGCGTGCGGGCGCGCTCGACCACGGCGTCCACCACCCGCTCCGCCACCGATGAGTGGACGAGCAGCCGGGAGGGCGCCGTGCACATCTCGCCCTGGTTGAAGAAGATCCCCCAGGCCGCCGTGGCGGCCGCGGCCTTGAGGTCGGGCGCGTCCGGCAGCACGATGTTCGGGGACTTGCCGCCCAGTTCGAGCCAGACCCGCTTGAGGTTGGAGTCGGCGGCGTAGCGCAGGAAGTGGCGCCCCACGGCCGTCGACCCGGTGAAGGCGAGGACGTCCACACCGGGATGCAGGCCAAGGGCGCGCCCCGCCAGGGGTCCGTCGCCCGCGACCACGTTGAGCACGCCCGGCGGCAGCCCCGACTCGTCCGCGACGCGGCCGAGCAGCAGCGCGGACAGCGGCGTCAGCTCGGACGGCTTGAGCACGGCCGTGCAGCCCGCGGCGAGCGCGGGGGCGAGTTTCCAGGCGGCGAGCGTGAGCGGGAAGTTCCAGGGGACGACCGCGCCGACGACGCCCGCGGGCTCACGCGTGACGAGCGCGAGCGCCTCGGGGCCGGTCTGAGGGGCCTCGTCGCGCAGCTTGTCGGCGAGCTGCCCGTACCAGCGGAACGTGGCGATGGCGGCGCGCAGTTCGATGTCGTACGCCTCGCTGATCGGCTTGCCGTTCTCCAGGCTGATGGTGAGGGCGAACTCGTCGCGGTGTCGCTCGATCAGGTCGGCGAGGCGCACCAGGGCCCGCCCGCGCTCGACCGGGGGCAGGCGGGGCCAGGGGCCCGAGTCGAAGGCGCGGCGGGCCGCGTCGACCGCGTGGCCGACCTCCTTCTCGCCGGCGTCGGCCACCACGGCCAGTTCACGGCCGTCACGCGGGGACAGGACGCGGAAGGAGGCGCCCGAGCCGTCCTCGTCGGCGCCCGCGATGCGGTGCCGGGTGGGCGGCACCAGCTGGTCCGCCCGGCGCAGCCACGTGTCGTGACCGCTGTCGCTGGCTGGCATGAACGCGCCTCCTGTGGCTGTCCGTTGGGTCTGCCGCGTGTGTTCCTGTGTGCCTGTGTCTGTACGTGTCACTGGTGTCTGTGCGTGTCACCAGTATGTCATTTGGGGTCAAAGGATAGCCGTGGGGTCCCGTCGGGGAAGGGGGTTGACCGTCCAGATCGAGGCCGCCTATGTTGTTTGGGTCCAAACGAAATGGAGATGGCGATGGCTCCCCCTGCACCCGCGCCCACCGCCACGGTGGCCGGAGTCCCGGTCGACACCCGACACTGGATCGGCGGCGAACGCCGCGCCTCCCGCGCCACGTTCACCGACCGCTCGCCCCTCGACGGAGCCCCGCTCGCCGAGATCGCCCGGGGCGGCGCGGAGGAGGCCCGCGCGGCCGTCGCGGCGGCGGCCGCCGCCTTCCCCGGCTGGGCCGCGACGCCGCACCGCGAGCGCGCCCGGCTGCTGCACGCGATCGCGGACGGCGTCGAGGCCCGCCTCGAAGACCTCGCCGCCGTCGAGACGGCCGACAACGGCGGGCTGCTGCGCTCCCACCGCCACGGCGTCATGCCCCGCGCGGCGCACAACCTCCGCTTCTTCGCCGACCGCCTGCTCGCCCTCGGCCACGACGACCTCACCACCCGCGGCCACACCCACCACGTCACCTGGGACCCGGCGGGCCCCGCCGCGCTCATCACCCCGTGGAACGCCCCCCTGATGCTGGCCACGTGGAAGATCGGCCCCGCACTCGCCGCCGGAGACCCGGTGGTCCTCAAACCTGCCGAGTGGTCCCCGCTCACCGCCTCGCTCCTCGCGGACATCGCCGCCGACGCGGGACTGCCCCCGGGCGTCCTCAACGTCCTGCAGGGGTACGGGGACGAGGCGGGCGCCCCCCTCGTGTCCGACCCCGGCGTGCGCCGCGTCAGCTTCACCGGGTCCGTGCCCACGGCCCGGCGCATCGCCCAGGCCGCCGCCGCGCACCTGGTGCCCACCAGCTTCGAACTCGGCGGCAAGTCCCCGCTGCTCGTCTTCGCCGACGCCGACCTGGACCTGGCCGCCGACCTCGCCGTCGAGCAGTACGACCACGCGGGCCAGGTCTGCCTCGCCGCCACCCGGCTGCTCGTCGAGGAGCCCGTACGGGACGCCTTCCTCGCGCGCTTCCTCCCCCGGGCCCGCGCCCTCGTCCAGGGCGACCCCCGCGAGGAGCCCACCGCCATCGGCCCCTGCGTCCACCCCCGGCACCTGGAGCGCGTCGACGGCTTCGTCCGGCGGGCCCTGGCCGACGGCGCCACCGCGCTCATCGGCGGCGGCCCGCACACCGAGCTGAACGCGCGCACCGGCGGCACCTACTACCGGCCCACCCTCCTGACCGGCGTCGCACCGGACGCGGAGATCGTGCGGGGAAGAGGTCTTCGGCCCCGTGCTCACCCTCCAGACCTTCCGCGACGAGGACGAGGCCGTTGCCCTGGCCAACGACACCCGCTTCGGCCTCGCCGCCACCCTCGCCACCGGCTGCCGCGACCGCGCGGCCCGCGTCAGCGCGCGGCTCGTCGCCGGGACGGTGTGGGTCAACTGCTTCTTCGTCCGCGACCTCGCCGCGCCCTTCGGCGGCTCCCGCGCCTCCGGCATCGGACGCGAGGGCGGCGACTGGAGCTTCGACTTCTACTGCGACCTCAAGAACACCGTCACGGCGCCGAAGGGATGGCGGGACCATGGGTGAGATCGTCGGGGCGGGCCTGCTCGCCCACGTCCCCACCATCGTCCTGCCCGAAGCGGTGCGGCGGGAGCTGAACGAGGGGGAGGAGGTCAGCCTCGTGCCGGGGCTGCGCGCGCTGCGCCGGGACGTCTTCGAAGCTCTCGACTACGACACGGTCGTCGTCCTGGACTCGCACTGGGCGACCACCGTCGAGTTCGTCATCGCCGCACAGGACACCAGAACCGGTCTCTACACCTCCGACGAGCTGCCGCGCGGCATGTGCGGCATGCCCTACGACTTCCACGGCGACCCCGAACTCGCCCGCGCCACCGCCTCGTTCGCCGACGCGCACGGCACCTGGATCACCCCGATCCACGATCCGTACCTGCCGATCCACTACGCCACCGTGAACCTGTGGACGTACCTGGGGAAAGGGCTGCCCGACAAGCGGTGGCTCTCCATCGGCGTGTGCCAGACCGGGGACGCCGAGGACCACCTCAGGCTCGGCCGCGCCCTCGCCGACGGCGTCGCCGCACTCCCGGACCGCAAGGTCGTCCTGATCGCCTCCGGCGCGCTCTCCCACACCTTCTGGCCCCTGCGGGAACTGCGCGACCACGAGGCCAGCGACCCCGCCCACATCCGCACGCCCGAGGCGCGCGCCGCCGACGAGGAGCGCATCGCCTGGCTGCTGCGCGGCGACCACGCGCGCGTGCTGCGCACCATGCCGCAGTTCGCCGCCCACAAGCCCGAGGCGGGCTTCGGGCACTACCTGATGATGGCGGGCGCCCTCGGCGAGGAGCGCCTGACCGCACCCGGGCGCGCCTACAGCGCGTACGAGAACTCCGTCGGCACGGGCCAGATCCACCTGTGGTTCGACCGCCCGGCGGACGGTTGGACCGTGTGAAGACCGCGCCCCGAAGGGGCGCGGGGAACTGCGCGCCCAGCCACCCACACACCCGCAGACCGCAACGAGCAGACAGGGGCAGCCCGTGACCGGAAGTAGCGAACCCATGGGCACCACGGATGAGGGCGGGACCCGCGAGTACCGTCGCATCCTGCTCGACGGCGCAGCCGTCCACGTCGTCCGGCAGGGCGACGAACTCGTAGCGGGCGACGGCCGCCGCGTGCGGGCGGCCGACGCCCGGCACCTGCCGCCCGTCCAGCCCTCGAAGGTGATCGCGGTGCACCTCAACCACCGCAGCCGGGGTGGAGGAGTTCCAGACCTCGCTGCCGCCCGCGCCCACGTACTTCCACAAACCCGTCTCCGCGCTGAACGCGCACCACGGCGCCGTGGTGCGCCCCGAGGGCTGCCAGTACCTCAACTACGAGGGGGAGATCGCGCTCGTCATCGGCCGCGTGTGCCGCAACGTCGCACCCGGCGACGCCGGGCGGTACATCGCCGGGTACACCCTCGCCAACGACTACGGCCTGCACGACTTCCGGGACACCGACGCCGGTTCGATGCTCCGGGTCAAGGGCTCCGACACGCTCTGCCCGCTGGGCCCCGGCCTGGTGACGGGATGGGACTTCCACGGCAAGTACCTGCGTACGTACGTCAACGGCGCACTGGTCCAGGACGGCTCCACCGACGAGATGACCTGGGACATGCACTACCTCGTCGCCGACATCGCCCGCACCATCACCCTCGTCCCCGGTGACGTGCTCCTCACGGGCACGCCCGCGCACTCGCGCCCGGTCCAGCCGGGCGACGTCGTGGACGTCGAGGCGGAGGGCCTGGGCCGGTTGACCAACCGCATCGTGGCCGGCCCGACGCCCGTCCGCGACGACTGCGGGGCACAGCCGACCGCCTCGGAGGAGGTCCTGTCCACGGCCCTGGGCGGCGACTGGGAGTACCGGGGCGTCCGGGCGCCCCGCGCCACCCCGGCGGACCGTCCCTAGCACCGGCACCCATCGCCTGACCGGGGCCTCCCGTGCGGAGGCCCCGGTCAGGCGTCGTTCACGCCTGCGTCGGCTCGGGCGGCGCGGCGGCGGCCCTGCCGGGCCCGGCCGTCGGCGTCGACACGGACGTGGTGGCGAAGAGACGGGCCACGCGCTCGCGCTCCGCCGGGCTCTGCGGGATGAGATAGGCGCAGGCCAGGTACACCGCCAGGTTCAGCGCCATCCCCACGATCCCCGAAGTGAGGCCGTCAAGCCAGGGAATGGAGGTGGGATAGGCCGCAGAGAGCCCGGCGGCGGTGCAGAAGCCGACCACGGTTCCGGCGACCGCGCCGATCCGGTTGCCGCGCTTCCAGAACAGCCCGAGGAACTGCGGGACGGCGAGCTGCACCACCCCCTGGTACGCCATGATCGACAGCGTGATGAGGTTGCTGAGGCCGATGTTGGCGACCAGCGCCGCGGCCACGGTGTAGAGGCCGATGGAGACCTTCGCGGTGAGGAGCCGCCCCTTGTCGTTCATCGGCCGGTACACCGCCACCAGGTCGTTGGCGATGAGCGTGCCCACGGACTGCAGCACCCCGTCGGCCATGCCGATCTGCGCGGCAAGCACGCACAGGGCAAGGGCGATGATGATCCACGGACCGCCGATCTCCTGACCGAGGGTGAACAGAGCGCGGTCGGGGTCGTCGGAGACTCCGGGCAGCGTCCCGGACAGCAGGGCGACGGTCAGCAGCAGCCCGGCGAAGACGAGCGAGCAGGGCATCGCGAGCACGGCGGAACGCTTGACGCTGCGCACCCCGTCCGCGGTGAACAGCCGCACGAACATCCCCGACAGGCACCAGCCGCCCACCGACCCGGTGAAGGTCAGCGCGAACAGATAGAGCCCGCCGCTGCCGCCGCCGTCCACGGGCAGCGACAGGTTCTCGACCGGAAGGCGGGCGAACCCGTGGCCGGTCGCGACCAGATAGACGATCAGGCCCACGAGCAGGACCGAGCCGAAGACGTACGCGATCATGCCCTGGTAGAAGTCCGTGACGACCACGCCGCGCATGCCCATGCGCACCGTCCAGAACTGCCGCGCCACCAGGACGAGTACGCCCGCGAGCACCGACTGCGAGTAGCTGAGGTGCCCGAAGGAGATGTAGTAGAAGATCAGGCCCATGGCCTGCATCCCGAGCACGGTCATCGGGAAGTTGACCAGGACCTGGATCAGCGCGGGAACGGTGCGCGCGGAGGTGCCGCCGTAGCGCAGGCCGAACAGGTCGGACTGGGTGCGCAGGCCGTGCCGCGCGCCCCACAGCCAGACGCGCCGGGACATCAGGTACATAAGGAGGTAGGCGAACAGGCCGTAGACCAGCAGATGGAAGCCGATCACCCCGCTGCCCGCCGCGAGCCCGGCGTCGGCGATGAAGACCGAGCCGGGGAACCAGGTGTTGAGGACCGACATGGTCTGGTATCCGCTGCCGAAGCTGCGCCCGCCGACGGCGTAGTCGGTGAAGTCGGCGTCACGCTGACGATGCAGGTACAGCGTGAGGAGCACTCCGGCGAAGAAGAGCACCACCATGCCGTAGCCGAGGACCACATTCACTGGGGACGAACCCTTCTCGGTTCCGGGGTGTGTCAGTCGAGTTCGCCGCGGGCGGCCTCGACGCCGTACAGCACGACGACGCCGGCCGAGATGTGCGTGCCCAGGGCGAGGAAATAGCAGACGGAGAGCGGAATCCCGGACTGGAAGCGCGGCGCGCCCGCGGTCCAGTACACGGGCGGCACCAGGGCGAGGACGGCGTCGAGCCCGAACCAGGAGCCGAAGAACACCCACTTGCGCCGCGGGGAGAGGGAGACCGCCCAGCGGGCGAACCGCCCGGACGGCACCCCGGCGGACGGGCGGTCGGCCGATGGCCCGGGGAGCGGCCGCGGCGTGCCCTCACCGGGTGTCATGGACGATCTCCCCGTCGAAGACGGTCATCGTCACCGGTGTCGTCGCGATCTCGTGCGGATCGGCGTGCGGGAGATCGCCGTCCACGACGCAGATGTCGGCCGCCTTGCCGGGTTCGAGCGAGCCCTTCCAGCTCTCCGCGAAGTCCTGCCACGCGGCGTTCGAGGTGTACGCGCGGATCGCGGTCTCCAGGTCCACGCACTGCTCGGGGCCGCTGCGCCGCCCGCTCGCCTTGGACTCGCGCAGCATCATCGAGGCCACGCCACGACGCCAGTCGGGGTAGGTGATGGGCGCGTCCGAGCTGGCGGTGACCGGTATCCCGGCCTCCACGGCGCTGCGCACGGGCCATTGGTACGCGGAGCGCTCGGGCCCCACGATGGTGTCCATCACGTCGGCGATCGCGTCCTTGACGCCCGGGTTCATGTTGATGCCCCAGCCGTACTTGGCGAGCGTGGCCAGGGACCGGGCGGAGGTGAAGTCGCCGTGGATGACGTAGTGGCGCGCGTCGGGGCGCGGGGCGTCGGTCTGTGCCGCCTCGAAGGCCTCGACCACCGCGTCGATGCCGTGGTCGCCGGTGATGTGCACGCCGAGCTGGTGGCCCGCCGCGTGGGCGTGGCGCACGATCGCGTCCAGCTCCTCGACGCGCTGGGCGTGACTGTGGCCGTGCAGACACAGGCTGCCGTGGCCGCCGCCCACGTACTCCTCGTGCATCCAGGCGGTACGGCTGGGCGGGATGCCGTCGGCGAAGAGCTTCACGCCGAGAATCCGCAGCAGTCGTGGATCGGCCCCGGCACACACCCCTTTGAGCTGGGCGAGCCGCTCGGGCAGGTGCCGCGCCGCGCCGCCCATCTCCAGGGGGAGCAGCAACACGCTGACGCGAGCCCGCAGTTCACCGGCCGCCTCCAGGCGCGCGTACGTCTGGAGCGTCTCGGTGTCCGCGACGCCGAGGAAGAGCGAGGTGCCGCCGGGGCCGAGTCCGGGCTCGGTGAAGCTGGTGATGCCCTCGGTGCGGCAGACGGCTATGGCGGAGCGGATGGCGGCCTCGCGCGCGGGGTCGTCCATCAGCGGGACCACGGCGTTCACCAGGTCCTGCGCGCCTTCGCGGAGGATGCCGGAAGGGGCGCCGTCGGCGCCGGTCTCGATGACGCCGCCGGGCGGGACCGGCGTGTCGGCGGTGATGCCCGCGGCCGCCAGGGCGCGGGAGTTGAGCCAGGAGGTGTGCCCGGAGAACTCGTACAGGAGCACGGGGTGCTGGGGTGAGACGTCGTCCAGGTCCTGGCGGCAGGGGGTGCGGCCCGGCTCGGCCAGGCACTCGTCGAGATAGCCGACGTCCCAGCCGTTGCCGAAGATCCAGGCTCCGGGCGGGAGTTCGGCGGCCTTGCGGCGCACGGCCTCGCGGATGCCGGCGAGCGAGGACACGGCGGGTGCGGCGACGTCGAGGGCGAGCGGCGGGCGGGTGGCGCCGAAGGCCGCGGCGTGCAGATGCGAGTCGTTGATCCCGGGGAGGGCGGTGCGCCCCTGGAGGTCGACGACCTCCGTGCCGGGGCCGATGAGTTCGCTGAGGTCGTGGGTCCGTCCGGTCGCCGCGATCAGGCCGTCGCGGACGGCGACGGCCTGCGTGGTGCGGAACGCGGCGTCGACGGTCAGCACGGTGCCGTTGACGAGCACGAGATCTGCGGGCCTGGGCATGGATGACCTCCTTCCTGCATTGTTTGGGCCCAAACAATGCCCGGGGCCCGGCTCCGGCGCAAGGGTTCTGCGTGAATCCGGGCGTGGGGCGACCGCTGTCGCGGCGGTGTGGCGTCGCGACCGTCACCGGGAGGCGGCGCCGTCATGCGACGGCGCCCCACTGCCGCCCCCGGCGCCCCGCCGTCAGCCCGGCGAGCCGCTCCACCCGCCGCATCACCTCGCGGCAGAAGTCGCCGACCCCGTCCGGGTCGTCCGTGAACTGCGAGGGCTTGACGCAGAACGTCGTGAAGCCCTGCTCCATCTGCTCCGGCACGGCTTCGAGCGCCCGCGCGAGGCTGGCCACCGAGGTCGCGTCGGGGAAGGCGGCGCGGGTGCCGCCGACCATCTCGAGGCCGGACATGGCGCGCCCGGCCTCCGCCATCGCCGCGCGCAGCTTGTCCAGCTCGCCCGGGGCGGGCCGCCCCAGAGGGTTGAAGCCGTGCCCGTACCTGACCAGACGCCGCAGCACCGCGTCGTGCAGCGTCGAACCGCCGAACCACAGCTCGGGGCCGCCCGCCCGGTGCGGCTTCGGCTCCAGCCAGACGTCGCGGAAGCGGTAGTGCGCGCCCTCGAAGGTGGCGGGCCCGGGCCGCCAGAGGGCCTGCCAGGCGGCGAGGTGCTCGTCCAGGAGCCGGCCGCGGTGGGCGAAGGGCACCTGGAGCGCGGCGTACTCGTCCTCGCTCCAGCTGACCGTGGGCAGGACCACGAGCCGGCCTCCGCTCAGCAGGTCGAGCGTGGCCAACTCCTTGGCCAGGAGCAGCGGATGGCGCAGCGGCGCGAGGACGGCCGCGGCGGCGAGCCGGATGCGTTCGGTGACGGCGGCCATCGCCGAAAGGAGCACGACGGAGCTGGGCCAGGGCGTGTCCGGCGCCTGGTTGCCCGGCAGGGCGTACTCGCGCGGGTTGGGCATCGGGCCCCTGGCCCCGGCGTCCGGGCCGAGCACGATGTGCTCGCTGAGCATGACCGAGTCGAATCCGGCGTCTTCCGCCTCGCGGGCCCAGCGCACCAGGGCGTTCGGGTCGCAACGGCCGCCGGTCATCGTCCAGTTCTCGGTCAGCACGAGCGTCATGCGGGGGTGGGGCCTGATGGGGGCGTGGGGCGTGGTGTGGGGAGAGGGCTTGGTGTGGGGGTGGGCCTTGGGCATCCGGGCTCCCGGGGCGTTCGAAGGTTATTGTTTGGCCTCAAACGGTATGCCGGTGTGTCACCGTTCCTCAAGAGTCGCGGGGGCGAATCGAGCGAAGCCCCGGGGTCCTCAGGGGCTGGATGTGGCTGAACTTGTGCTTGGCGGCAGCCTTCTTGGTTCGTACCATTCCTGTCGCCTGAGGCCCTCAGTCAGCGGGCGGCCCGCTCATCCCCAACGCCGCCCGCTCGGCATCCCCACGCCAGCGGGCGTGGGCGTATGCACCCCTTCTCCTGAAACCGCTCGCACCTAAATTTCAGGACTCGCGCACCACACGACGCGATAGGAAGACCATGGCCGGCGGACTCCTCGCGAGCGGCGCGCTCACCGCGCTGTTCGCCATGGCACTGGCTCCACCCACCACCACCCACGACGTCCCCACTCCCCAACCGCCCCCCGACAAGATCCGCATCGAAGTCGCCACCGTCAACGGCTCCGGCTGCCGCGAAGGCACCGTCGCCGTCGCTCCGGCACCCGACAACACCGCCTTCACCGTCACCTACAGCGACTACCTCGCCAGCGCGGGCCACCAGGCCGACCCCATCGACTTCCGCAAGAACTGCCAGCTCAGCCTCATCGTCCACGCCCCGGTCGACTACACCTACGCCATCGCGTCCGTCGACTACCGCGGCTACGCCTCGCTCCAGCCCGGCGCCCAGGGCGTGGAGAAGGCCTCCTACTACTTCCAAGGCTCACCTGACACCACAACCGAATCCCACCGGTGGCGCGGCCCGTACGCCGACAACTGGCAAGCCACCGACACCAAACCCACCCCCGACCTCGACTGGGCCCCCTGCGGCTCCCAGCGCAATCTGAACATCAACACCGAACTGCGCGTCCTGCTCGGCACCTCCGACCGGGACAAGACCAGCTTCATGGCGATGGACTCCACCGACGCCAAGGCCAGCAGCACCTACCAGCTCGCCTGGAAGCAGTGCACCAACACCTGAGAGGCCCACGCGGGGCCTCGACCGGATAGCCAGGGTGGCCCGAAGCCGGAAGCCCGGCTTCGGGCCACGGCGCGGCACCGCGCCGGACGTGCCACGCCAGTGCCACAGCACTGCCACAGCCGACCTCCACGATGAATCCATCGGCCACCGCGGCGAGCAGGACCGCGGGGAAGGCAGGAGGTCTCGTCATCGTGGACGGCTGGTTCTTCGTCGCGCTTCCGGACTGGGAGCGCGCCGGGCGCATCGCCCGCCGGCTCGCCCCGGACATGCATCTGATCTCCCGTCATGCCTCAGGCCGCCCGCTGCTGTTCGCCCGGGCACCGACGGCTCAGCGGGTGACCGCCGAGCTGGGCGGCGTGCGAGCCGCGGTCATCGGAGTGTCGTCCGCGACCGAGGAGTTGCTGCGCGGCGCGCTGGGACGTACGTCCGGCACCGATGTGCGGGACGGCCTGGCGCATACCCTGGCGGGCAGTTTCCACCTGATCGCGGCCGACGGTGACCGGCTGCGGGTGCAAGGTTCCGCCACTCCACAAGGCGCTGGCGCGGAACGCCGGTGTCCCGATGCGCCCCGCGGACGTGGCGGACGCGCTGGGCGTCCCGGAGCGGACCGCGGACGCGCTCTTGGACGAGCTGGCCCAGATCCACCTCGTCGAGCGGCACGGCTGCGATCGGTACCGGCTGCCGCCGATCTCCGCGGCCTGCCCCGTTCAGCGTGTTTCACCGCGGGGCGGTCTGCAGGGGGCGGGGACTGGCGGGTGACGACTCCGTCCTCGCCACGGACTCAGCCCCGCGGGTCACAGAACCCCTGAGCGAGGTCGCGATGTCTGTCCGCGGCCAGCTTCCCCTGGGCAGGGCTGACGGGGGAGCCCGGCATGCGGCTCAGGCGTTCGACCTCCGCGGCGAAGCGCAGGTGCTCGCTTCGCGCGTGCTCACGGCAGGGCGGGCAGGTGACACGATCCGCACGCGCAGAGGTCATCGCGTACGGCACCCGCAGCCCGCATCCCGTAGTGACGCGGCTCGGCAGGTCACTGACCAGAGCGAACGCGGACGCCACCACGTTCCGGACAGCGGCCTCCTCGCGGATCACCCTCGACTCCACATGAATGTGCGGATCGCTCTCGCCCATGGGCCCTCCCCACCCGGCACACGGCAGGTGACAGCCGCTCCCGCCGCGGGCCCTGCTTGACCTTGACACAGTGGCAAGGCCTTCACTGCTTGCCAAGGAGGTGGTCCGATGACGATCACAGGACAGCAGAGCCCGGGGCAGGGCCCGGTGGGGGAGACAGTGGTGCTCCGGGAGCTTCGGGGGCTGGAGGACGCGCGGTCGTCCGTGCGGCTGCGGGCCGCTCTCGCGGTCGGCTCGACGCCTGACGCGCGCTTCGTCGACAAGCTCATCGAGCGCTGCGCGATCGAGCCCGAGTTCTTCGTCCGCGACATGCTGACCTGGGCGCTCGTACGCCACCCGGTGTCGATGACGCTCCCCGGGCTGATCCGTGCGGTGCGTTCGGAGCACGCGCAGGCGCGGAGCCAGGCGCTGCACACCCTGTCCAAGATCGGGGACCGGCGGGCGTGGCCGGTGATCACCCGGGCGGTGTTGTCCGACGCCGACGAGGAGGTGGCGCGCAGCGCCTGGCGGACCGCGGTCGTGCTCGTACCGGAAGGCGAGGAGGCCGCGCTCGCCGCGGTCCTCGCGACGCAGCTCGGGCGCGGCGGACGGGAGACGCAGCTGAGCCTCAGCCGGGCCCTGGTCGGGCTGGGGGAGGTGCTTGTGCCGGCCCTGCGGCCTGCGACGATGGCACCTGACCCGCAGGTGCGTGCGCACGCGCTCGCCACCCGACGGCTGCTGGAGGACCCGGACGCCGGATTCGAGTTCGCGATCAACGAGGCGAAGCGCGTCGTGGCTCTCGGCGGGGCGGGACAGGAGGGACGATGAGGCGTGTTGATCGGTGAGGTGGCGCGACGCTCCGGGGTGAGTGCCCGCATGCTCAGGCACTACGAGTCGCTCGGCCTGGTGCGGCCCTCGGGCCGTACGGGCTCCGGCTACCGGGAGTACTCCGGTGACGACATCCGCAGGATCTTCCACATCGAGAGCCTGCGCTCGCTCGGCCTGTCACTGCGTGCGATCGGGCGCGCCCTGGACGACCCCGGCTTCACGCCCTCGGCGCTCGTCGGCGACCTCATCCGTCAGACGCGTGAACGCGTCGAGGCGGAGACCGAACTGCTCACACGCCTCTGCCGGATCGACGCGGCGGAACCCGCCAGCTGGGAGGACGCCCTCCAGGTCGTCGCGCTCCTGCAAGCACTGGGGTCCAAGAGCCCCGACGCCCGCCAGCGGGCGGCCCTCGCCTCGGGCGACGAGGTGCCGGTGCCGGTGGAGGCCCTGGTCGATGCGGTACTGAGCGAGACGGAGCCGAACGTCGCCGGAGCCCTTCGCTGGGCGCTGGCGCGCTCGGGCGACGGCGGCCCGGAACTCCTGGCCAAGGGCCTTAGCTCACCCGTCGCCGCGGTGCGGGAGCGCGCCGCGCAGACCCTCGCCGCACTGCCCGGTGACGAGGCCACCGCGCGGCTGCGGACCGCCCTCGCGCACGCCGACGCCGCGGTCCGCGGGGCCGCGGCGCTGGCGCTCGGGACCCGTGGCGCGGCCGACGCGATCCCGACGCTGATCGACATGGTCGTGGCCGGGAGGAACGACACGGACGCGGCCGACGCGTTGAGCGTGCTGGCGAGCGACACCGCGACGGCGGACCGGATCGCGGCCGCGCTCGTGCAGCGCCTCGCCCACGACACCACGGCAGCGCCCGCACGCGGACGGCTGACCCAGGCCCTGGCGGACATCCCGGGAACCACGGCCACACACGCCCTCGTGGAGCTGTCGCACGACGCGGACCCCGCCGTCGCGCACACCGCGACCTATCTCCTCCAGCTGCGCGACGCACGGTGACGGCTCGTTCTCGAATTCCGTGAGATCGCGTCCCCGATGTCGGACGCAAAGCGGTACGCCCATCCTTTGGCCATGAATTCCGGCGTGAGGGTGCGAACAGATATTCCCCCCGGAGAAGGGAATGGGATGATCGCGCCTTGTGCTCCTGGAGTGCGGTCGATTCTCAAAAGTGCCCCCAATGGGTACGTGTTCTCAGACAGGCGTCGCAACTGACGGGGAAATGGCTACGCTTTTAACGTCCCGGCCTGTGAACCGGCCCGAGGGCAGGCGCCATTCGGTCGTTCCAGGAGACGTCGAATCGAGGGGTCCCGTCCGTGTTTCGCTGCTGCGCTCGGCGACTGGGCACCACCTTCGTGCTGGTACTGGTGGCGGTCACCTGCACCTACCTGCTCGCCGCGCTGAGCCTGGACCCGCGCTCCACCTACGCCGACCGCAACCCGCCGCCGTCACCGGCCGAGATCGACGCCGTCCTCAACGCCTACAACCTCAACCCCGACACCCCGCTCGCCGAACGGTTCGCGCGCTGGGCGCGGGGCGTCGCCCAGGGAGACCTCGGCCGCACGGTGTCGGGCGCCGGAAGTGAGCCCGGAGTTCCTGCGCCGCGCCGCGACCAGCGTCCGTCTCGTACTGGTCGCCACCGTCATCGGCTCCGTCGGCGGAATCCTGCTCGGGGCCTGGAGCGCCACCCTCCGCGAGCGCCGGGGCGACCGCGCCGTGACCCTGGCCTCCTTCGCCGTCCTCGCCACTCCGGTCTTCGTCATCGCGCTCGCGCTGCAGCTCGGGGCGAGGCACATCAACGAAGCGGTGGGAAGCGGCCTCTTGGAGTACACCGGAGAGTACGCGCCAGACGCCACGGGCACCGGGGACCGGCTCCTCAGCAGAGCCCAGCACCTCCTTCTCCCGAGCATCACCCTGATCGCGTTCCAAGTCGCGCTGTTCGGCCTGTACCAGCGCAACACCATGCTCGATGTGCTGCACGAGGATTTCGTGCGCACCGCCCGGGCCAAAGGCCTCTCCCGGCGCACGGCCCTGCGCCGACACGCGCTGCGGGTGGCGGTCCTGCCGCTGCTTCCCCTGCTGACGTACAACGCGGTGCTGACCTTCACCGGAGCCCTCTTCGTCGAGAAGATCTTCGGCTGGCACGGCATGGGGGAGTGGCTCGTCGACTCCGTGCTCGCCCAGGACGTCAACGTGGTGGCCGCGGTCGGGCTCTTCACCGCCGTGCTGGTTCTCGTCGCGGGCCTGATCGCCGACGTCCTGCACCTCGTACTCGACCCGAGGAGCAGGATCGCATGAGCACGCTCCCCGACCCCGGCGCCCTGCTGACGGAGGCTCGGGGAGACGCGCCAGGCCCCAGGGGCACGGGCCGCCGCGCCTTACGGGTGCTGGCGACGCTGCGGCGGCACCCGGCGGCGCTCGTCGGCGTGGCACTGCTCGTCGGTCTCGCCGTCCTGGCCTACGGCGCACCCCTGCTCCACCCCTGGGACCACAGCGACCTCGACCCCCTGGCCCTGCGCCAACCTCCCAGCGGCAGCCATCCCTTCGGCACCGACGGCGCGGGAGCGGACGTCTTCGCACTGGTGCTGCGGGGGACCCAGCGATCCCTCGTCATCGGCCTGCTCACCGCGATCCTCTCCACGGCAATCGCGATCGTCATCGGGACCGTCGCGGGCTATGCCGGGGGCTGGCTGGACCGCGTGGCCCTCGGGGGCATTCATCTCTTCCTGGTGCTGCCCGGGTTTCTGCTGGTGGCGGCGGGTTCGCCGGTCGTCGAGGACACGAGTTGGCTGCTGCTGGTCGTGTTTCTGTCGGTGTTCAGCTGGATGATCAGCGCACGTGCGGTACGGGCCAGTACGCGGTCGCTGAAGCAGCGGGACTTCGTGCGGGCGGCCCGCTACCTCGGTCTGCCCGGCCGGACGGTGGTCCGCCGCCATGTGCTGCCCTCGCTGGCCTCCTACCTGACCATCGACGCGACGCTGCAGTTCGGGTCCGCCGTGATCGCCGAAGCGGGCCTCGCCTACCTGGGCTTCGGGGTGCGGGCACCGGAGGTGTCTCTCGGGGCGCTCATCGCCGCGGGAACACCGGACGCGATGGCGTACCCCTGGCTCTTCTGCTTCCCCGCGGGATGTCTGCTGCTGCTGTGCCTGTCGCTGTTCCTGATCGGCGACGGGCTGCGCGACGCGCTCGACCCGGGGGCGGGGGAGACGAGAGGCGTGCGGGCCTCGACGGGGCGCGCCGCTCCCGTCGACGGCGCCCACCCCGGGACCGCACCGACGCGCTCCCCCGTTCCGCCGGTGCTGGAGGTGCGGGACCTGCACGTCTCCCTGCCGAGCTCCGGCGGCACCGTCCACGCGGTGCGGGGAGTGTCCTTTCACGTGCGCCCCGGTGAAGTGCTGGCCATCGTCGGGGAATCCGGGGCCGGGAAGTCGGTCACGGCGTCCGCCGTGCTCGGCCTGCTCCCCGAGCACGCCGACGTCCGCGGTCGCGTACGGCTGCGTGGACAAGACCTCTTGTCGCTCCCGGAGGCCGGGCTGTGCCGCGTCCGGGGCAAGGACCTGTCCATCGTCTTCCAGGACTCGCTCTCCTCACTGACTCCCGTGTACACCGTCGGATACCAGATCGTGGAGGCCCTGCGCGTCCACCAGCGGCTGTCCCGGGCGGCGGCGCGACGCCGGGCGGTCGAACTCCTGGGCCTGGTGGGCCTGCACGACCCCGCGCGGCGGATCGACTCCTACCCGCACGAGCTCTCCGGCGGGATGCGCCAGCGCGTCGCCATCGCCATGGCCATCGCCAACGACCCCGCGGTCATCGTGGCCGACGAACCCACGACCGCGCTCGACGTGACCACCCAGGCCCAGATCCTGGACCTGATCGGCACGGCCCGCACGGCCACGGGAGCGGCCGTCGTGATCATCACGCACGACCTGGCGGTGGTCGCGGGCCTCGCCGACCGCATCCACCTCATGTACGCGGGACGCTTCGTCGAGGAGGGGCCCGTGTTCGACGTCTACGAGCGGCCTCGGATGCCGTACACGATCGGACTGCTCGGCGCGGTGCCCCGCCTCGAGACCAACCCGCGCACCCTGACCCCGATCGAGGGAAGCCCGCCGAACTCGCTGTACGTGCCCCAGGGTTGCCCGTTCGCGCCGCGATGCCCCCTGGTCGTCGACGCCTGCCGGGAGGGGGAGCCCGCTCTGGTGGCCCGGAACCGCGTCGGCCATCCGGCCGCGTGCCTGCGCGGCGAGGAGATCGGGCAGCGGCAGGAGGCCGGACAGCCCTGGGGGCCAGTCGGCGCAGGGACGGTGTCGATCCCCGTCGCGCCGGGCCTCGACCGGAGCGGGGAGCGGCCGCCGCGCGCGGAGCGGCCCGTGGTCCTGCGGATGGACCGGGTGGCGTACCACTACCCGGCCCGCCGGTCCACGCCGCGACGGCCCCGGACAGGCCTGGTACGGGCCGTGGACGGCGTCAGCCTGGACATCAGGGAAGGCGAGACCCTCGTCCTCGTCGGCGAATCGGGCAGCGGCAAGACCACCCTGCTGCGCCAGGTCCTGGAACCGTCGCCGCCCCAGAGGCGCCACCAGGCAGGCGAGGTGCTGGTCGCCGGTCAGGACGTCCGCGGTGCGACGTCCGGCAGGCGGCGACAGCCCTGCCGGGAGGCGCAGATGGTGTTCCAGGACCCCGTCGCGGCCCTGGACCCGCGCATGACCGTCGAGGACATCCTCACCGAGCCGCTGCGGGCGCACGGCTGGACGCGTGAGGCGAGCATCCGCGAGGTCGCGGGCCTGCTCGACCTCGTGGGCCTCGGCCCCGAGCACCGGGACCGGTTCCCCGCACAGCTCTCGGGGGGCCAGGCCCAACGGGTCGGCATCGCGCGGGCGCTGGCCCCGCGGCCGAAGCTGCTGCTGCTCGACGAGCCCGTCGCGGCGCTCGACGTCTCCGCGCAGGCGACCGTGCTCAACCTGCTGCGCGCGCTGACGGCGGATCGGGGCCTCAGCTGCCTCCTGGTCACCCATGACCTGGCCGTCGCCGCCTACCTCGCGGACCGCGTCGCCGTCATGCACCGCGGCCGCGTCGTCGAGGCCGGAGCCGCCACCACCGTCCTCGCCCGGCCCAGCCACCCGTACACGCAGGTCCTGCTCTCCGCGGTGCCACGGCCCGAGCCGCGCCTTGAGCGGGCCAGGGCCCGGCTTCCGCTGATCGACGCGCCACCGGGACCGGCGGACACCCGCGCCGGGTGCCGCTTCCGGCGCCGCTGCCCCCGCTACGCGGGCCTGGCCGCCGAGGACCGCCGACGCTGCGAACACGAGGACCCGATGCCGTCGGCACAGGGAGGGGACCACACCGCGGCCTGTCACTTCGCGGGCCCGCACGAGGCCCCCGGCTGAGGGCCGCCAGCAGCCGCCGACCTCCGCGCAGCCCATCCGGCCCGGAGCGGCGGGACCCGGTAGTCACACCCACAGGAGGCGGCACTATGCGCCCTGCTCGCACGGTACTCACATCGGTGGTCGCGGCCGCGGTCTGCGCCTCGCTCACCAGCGGGTGCTCCACCAGCCAGGACAAGCCCTCGTCGAAGCCACCGGCGGCCAGTCAGGTCAACCCCGTCGACCGCGCCGACCTGAAGAAGGGAGGCGCGCTCAACTGGCCGGTCACCGTGATCCAGGACAACCTCAACGTCCGCCATCTCGACGGCGGACACATCGACACGCGGCGCGTCGTGGAGTCGATGATGCCCGTCATCATGAAGAGCGACGCGCACGGCCACGTCGCGCCAGACCCCGACTATCTGCTCTCCGCCGTATCCCGCGTGCGGGCCGGACGGCAGCACGTCACCTACCGCATCAACGGCAAGGCGCGCTGGACCGACGGATCTCCGATCACCTACCGGGACTTCCAGGCCAACTGGAGAGCGCAGAACGGCAGGCGGGCCGCCTTCCACGCGGTGTCCCACACCGGCTACGAGCTGATCACGAAGGTGTCCCGGGGCTCCGGCGGAGACCGGGAGGTCACCGTGGACTTCGCCAGGCCGTTCGGGGAGTGGCGATCGCTGTTCACGCCGCTGTACCCGGCGTCCGTCATCCGGCGCACGGCCGACGGCTTCAACAACGGCTTCCGGGGCGAGGCGAGCGTCTCCGCAGGGCCGTTCAAGTTCGCCCGCCGGGACGAGACCGCGAAGACGCTGACGGTGGTGCGCAACGCGGCATGGTGGGGGAACGCTCCCGTACTGGACAAGATCGTGTTCCGTGCGCTCGACCCGAGCGCCCACGCCGGAGCCTTCGGCAACGGAGAGGTCGACTTCTTCGACATCGGGGCGAGGGCCGCCGCGTACCGGTCCGCGCGCGACACACCCCACGCGCGGATCCTCCGGGCCGGAAGCCCGAGCCAGCACCAGTTGACCATGAACGGGGAGAGCGCCTTCCTGAAGGACGCCCGCGTCCGGCGGGCCCTGGCGCGGGCCATCGACCGCCGGAGGATCACCCAGGTCGCGCTCCAGGGCGTCGCGGCCAGCACACGGCCGCTCGGCAACCACTTCTTTCTGCCCCAGCAGGACGGCTACCGGGACAACGCGGGCCGGATCGGCACCCTACGATCCCGCGGCGGCCCGCGCGGAACTCGCCGCCGCGGGCTGGCGGCTCGACGGCGCGGTGAGGGAGAAGGGCGGGCGGAAGCTCGAACTGGACTACCTGGCCGTGAGCGGCAACGACGTGGCGCGGAACGAGGGCCGGGTCATCCAGGCCATGCTCCGCGACGTGGGCGTCCGGGTGAAACTCACGTTCGTCCCCGAGAACGCGCTCTTCGAGCGGCACATCATCCCGGGCACCTTCGAACTGTCGGTGTTCAGCTGGACCAAGAGGCCCTTCCCTGTGTCGGTCAGCCGCAGCATCTACGTCAAGCCCAAGGGGAAGGACATCCAGCTGAACTTCGCGCGGACCGGGACGTCGCGGATCGACGCGCTGCTCGACGAGGCGGCGACCCGGACGGACAAGCGCGAGGCCATCGACGTCATCAACCGGGCCGACCGCCTGATCTGGCGGGAGGCGGCGACCATCCCCCTCTACCAGGAGCCGGGCATCGTCGCCTCGAAGCGCGCGCTCGCCAACCTGGGCGCCCAGGGCTTCGCCTCCGTCGTCTACCAGGACATCGGCTTCACCCGGTGAGGGGCCGCGGAGACTGGTAGAGCGCTTCGAGACCGTCGTGGAACCGTGCGTGTACGACATGACGCGCGACCTTCATCGAGACGGTCAACTCGCCCTCGTCGAACGACAGATCGCGCTCCAGGACCATGAACGACTGGGCTCGGTAGTATTCCTGAAGGGTGGCGTTCGCGTGGTCGAGCGTCCGCGTCAGTTCCCCCAGCAGGACCGGCTCTCGGACCAGTCGGGCGATGTCGGTGGGCAGCTGACGCTCGGCTGCCCACTTCTGGGCGTACCGCTCGTCGAGCGTCAGCAGGACCACGAGATGTGGCTTTCCCTCGCCGTAGGCGACCGCGTGCGAGATCAGCGGACTCCCGCGCAGTCCGCTCTCGACGGGGTGCGGTGTCACCGCCACGCCGTGCGACAGCTGGATCAGTTCCTTCTTGCGTCCCGTGAGGGTCAGATATCCGTCCGCGTCGATGCTGCCGAGGTCCCCGGTGTGCAGCCAGCCGTCGCGCACCGCGCCGAACGCGTCCTCGTGATAGCCCCAGTAGCCGCGGAAGACATTGCCCCCTCGGATCAGGATCTCTCCGTCGGGGGCGAGGGTGACCTCGACGCCGGGCAGGGGCCTGCCCACGGTCCCCAGGCGGTAGGCGTCCGGGGTGTTGGTGGTGGCGGCCGCCGCCGTCTCCGTCATGCCGTAGCACTCGACGAGGGGAACGCCGCAGCCCAGGAAGAAGGACAGGATCTCCTGGGAGACCGGCGCGCCCGATACCGTCACCCTGCGCAGCGCGCCCCCGAAGTGCGCGCGGACCTTGGCGAACAGGGACTTCTCCGTGGCGTCGAACCACTCTTGGAGGCGGGGCGGCAGACACTCGCCGCGCCGCACGCGCTCCCGTGCGTCCAGGCCGGCCCGTGCCGCTTCCACGATCAAGGACGCGTCCTGCTCGGGCCAGGAGGCGAGGACCGAGCCGTAGATCTGCTCCAGGGCCAGCGGGACGAGCGGCAGGATCTGCGGCCGTGCGGCGCGGATCTCCTCCACCAGACTGTCGTCGGGGCCGCCGCGGCGGAAGACGAGCGTGTACCGGGACCACCAGGCCAGGACCTGCATCAGCATCGCGATGGTGTGCGGCCCCGTGACGACGAAGACCGTTCCGTTGGTGAGGTCGGCGGGGGCCTCGCGGGGCGGCTTCGGGTGAGCCCGCAGGACGCTGACGTAGTTGCCGTGGCTGAGGGCACAGCCCTTCTTGGGGCCCGTGGTGCCCGACGTGTAGATGATGAGCAGCAGGTCATCCGCCCGCACCGCGTCCGAGCGCCGTGCCAGCTCCGCCGCGCCGACGCCCTCCCGGCCCCGGGTCCGCAGCGCGTCCAGGGTCAGCGTGGGTGCGGGGTGCTCGGCGGGCGCAGCGCGCGAGGTGTCGGCCGGGGCGTCCATGAGCACGGCGTGCCCCAGGTGGGGCAGGCGGTGCCAGACGGCACGGACCTTCGCCAGCTGCGCCTCGTTCTCGCACACCACCACCCGGGCGCCGCAGTCCCCCAGCACATGGACGATCTCCTCGGGCACCGTGGAGGGCAGCAGGGACACCACGACGAGGCCCGACGCCGCGGCCGCAAGCAGCGTCGTCGTCCACTCGGGCCGCAGCGCGCTGAGCACCGCCACCCGGTCGCCCGGGGCCAGGCCCAGCGTGAGCAGGCCGCGCGCCGTGCCCTCGCTCAGGTCCCAGGCCTCGGCGTACGTCATGTGGTGCCGGTCGCCGCCGGTGCCGCGCCAGCGCAGGGCGGGCGCCGTGGGCCACAGCTCCGCGTTGCGGCGCGCCAGATGGGCCAGCGTCCCGCCGGGGCCGCTCGGGTCTTCCCAGCCGTCGCCGCGGGCACCCTGGCCCTGACCTGCGATCGGGGTGGGGGCGTCGGCGTTCATACCGCTCCTTCGTCGAGATCGGCGTGGAGCAGGTAGCCCCGCTGCCGCACGGTCTTGATGAGTAAACCGAGTGGGGCGACCCGGCGGCGCGTGCGCGAGATCCGGACGTCCAGCGCGTTGCGCCGGCCGTTGTCGTCGTCGGGCCACACGCCCGCCGCAAGGACCTCCCGGCTGACCACCGACCCGTAGGACTCGATGAGGAGTCGGGCGATCGCCGCCTCGCCCGCCGCGAGCGGCGTGTGCCGCCCGGCGAAGCGCAGCACGTCGTTCGCGTCGAGCACCGGTTTGCGCAGCGAGGCCCTGGCGCGCAAGGTGTCGCAGCGCACCCGCAGCTCCCTCTCGTCGACCGGCAGCCGGACCCAGTCCTCCAGCGGGTCCAGGGTGCTCGGCGGCTGCTCCCCGGGGAGCACCAGGAGCAGCCGGGGTGCCTTGCGCAGGCGCAACTGGTGGACCACGGCGGCCTGTTCCGGCCAGCGCAGCGTCGGAACGCCACCCGTCGTGCGGTGGATGCTCCGGCGCCCCGCCGACGCGGGGGGCACGGCCTGCCGCGTGTGCCCGGGCGGGCCCGCGGGGCGGCCGGGCCGCGGGGGAAGCGGTGCGGGAGTACGGATCATGTGTCTTCCTGGGGCGCTGGGGGACGTGTGCTCTACGCGTGCTCTACGCGGGATCGGAGCGCCCGGCCGGGCGGCCGCAGCGGGCGGGAGCCGGGCGTCGGGGCGTCGCCGACCCGGTGGGCGCTTCAGTGGGGTCCGGGGCCGATGAGGTCCAGCGTGAACCAGGTCCTGGTGCCCTTCTGGGTCCGGCTGCAGCCCCACGCGGAGGCCAGCGCCTCCACCAGGAGCAGGCCCCGGCCGTTCTCGGCGAGGTCGCCGACGCGGCGGTCGGCGACCGCGGGCACGCCCTCGCACCCCGAGTCGTCCACCGTGACGACGAGCGATCCGTGCCCTTGCCGGATGCTGACCTCGACCGTCTCCTCTGTCTGGGAGTTGGCCTGGGAGTCGGTCCGGGAGCGGCTCCAGAAGTCGGTCCGGGAGCGCGTCGGCGTGTGCTTGACGGCGTTGGACAGCAGTTCGCAGAAGAGGAGTTCCACGGTGTCGGCCTGGTCGCCCCACCCCCACTCGACCATGGAGCGGCGCACCCGGTGGCGGGCGCCGGGCACCGCGCTCGCGGCGGCGGGCAGCCTGAGCCGCAGGGCCTGGAAATCCGTCGTCTGTCGCGGTGCCCGCCCGGTCTCGGCCCGCCCGGTCTCGGCCCGCCCGGTCTCGGCCCGCCCGGTCTCGGCCCGCCCGGCCTCGGACCGGGTGCTGGGCACGGGCCTGGTCTGCACTGCCACGTTGCCGACGTGGTCGAAGAACGGAGTCATCTCTGCTTCCTCGGTTCCGCTGGGCGGAGCTGTGGGGGATCGCGCCTGTCGACATCCAGAGGACCGCGCGGATAGATAGGGGTTCAATGCGGGACGCCACCTAAATGCGTGGTGGACAGCCCGCAACGCGTGGCGGACAGCACGCACATCGGGGGGCGCTCACGCGTTTGAACCGTTGGGCGCTGGGGGCGCGACGGCGTGTCCGGATTCGCTTCCGCGCGCCCGGAAGCGGGTCGCACGACGACGGCCGAACTGGCTAAGCTGGACATCTGGTTGGTGACGGGCAGGCGCGCCCGTGCACACCCTGCAGAGGACGAGAACCGGTGGTTCAGTCGGTGACTTCCGCAGACATCTCGGGGATGCGGAAAAATGGCTTCACTCTGGTCGGCCGCGAGCGGGAGCTCGAAGACCTCGTCACCTTCCTTCGAGGCCTGCCCTCCGTCGTCATGGTCGAGGGCGAGGCGGGCTCCGGGAAATCACGGCTGGTGGGCGAGGCACAACAGCTTCTGACAGCCGCTGGTACGAAGGTGACGACGGGGCTGTGCCACCCGTTGCGCGAGCCCTTCCCCTACGGCCCCGTCCTCGAAGCCATCGGCAAGGTGGCGGAACACCTTCCGCCGGACTGCCTGCTGCCTCCCGAAACCGCGACGCTCGCCACCTACCTGCCGACCCTCGCCCCCCACCTCGACGACTCCCGGCAGCCCGCATCGGCCATGCCCGAGCGCCTCCGACTCGTCCTCGGCATCCGGGCCGTACTGCGCGCGGTCGAGCCAGTGGTGCTCGTCATCGAGGACATGCACTGGGCCGACGAGGCCACGCGCGAACTGCTGTTCCTCATCGCCCGCGAACCCCCGGCCGGGCTCGGCCTCGTCCTGACCTACCGCGCGGAGGACCTGCCGCCCACCGAACCGGTCCTGGGCAGCGCCTACCGCCGGCCGATCGGCGTGTCGGGCGGCGAGATCCAGCTCCAGGCGCTCAGCGCGCGCGAAGTCACGGCGCTGGCCTCGGGCGTCGTCGGACGAGTGGCGGGCCACTCCCTGGGGCGGGTGCTCTTCCGGCGCAGCGCCGGACTGCCCCTGGTGGTGGAGGAGGACCTGCTCACGCTCCTGGACCGGCGCAAAAGAAGCACCTCGCAAGGCCTCGAACAGGAAATGGAGTTCCTGGGCCGGTCACCGGCGCCGCGCTCCCTGAGGGAAGCCGTCCACGAGCGTCTCGCCGAGCTGCCCGAGCCCGCCGCCCACCTCGTGGAGGCCGCGGCCGTCCTCGCGGTGCCCGCGGCTCAGGACGTCCTCGCGGAGGTCGCAGGACTGGAGGCCGAGCAGGCCACCGCCGCGCTCACCCAAGCCCTCCACCGCTCCCTGCTGCACGAGCCGGAACCGGCCACCTACGCCTTCCGCCACGTGCTCGCCCAACAAGCCGTGTACGGAGACCTGCCGGGCCCGAGAAGGCTGCGCCTGCACCAGCGGGCCCACAGCGCCCTGCGCGGACAGGACAAGGCCGCGCTCGTCCAGATCGCCCACCACTCCAAAGCGGTCGGGGACAAACAGACCTGGCTGCGCGAGGCGGAGGAGGCGGCCCGCGAAGCGGTCACCGTGGGGGACGACGGCATCGCCTCCCAGCTCCTGCACGGCATCCTCGGCGAGGAAGGAGTGCGGCCGGAGGTCCGCTCACGCGTCGCTCTCGCCCTCTGCGACATCGCCCACAAGTTCACGCGGTTCGCGCACCATCTGGCCATCATGCGGCGGCTCGTGGACGACTCCACCCTCCCCGTCCAGACCCGCGGCCGGGTGCGGCTCACGCTCGCCGCGGTGCTCATGAACCACGCCGGTGACGTGGCCTCGTACCGCGAGCTGATGACGGCGCTGGAGGAACTCGAACCGTGGCCCTCGCTCGCCGCGTCCGGCATGCTCAACGCGATCTACTACGAGCGGAACCAGACGCCCGCCGAGCTCGAACAATGGGTGGGCCGCGCCGAGCGCGCCCTTGAGGGCTGTGAGGACGAGGGGCGGCTCGCCGAACTCGAGAGCGCGAAGCTTTTCTTGATGTCGAGGAAGGGCCACGCCCGCCTCTGGGACCTGGTCGACGCCGTCCCGCGGTCCTCCGCGCACCCCGAGACGCGAAGGCAGCGGCTCATCGCCCTGTACAACGCCGGGGCCAACGCGCTGCACGCGGGGGGAGGACGCGCGTGCGGGGGCGCTCCTGCGCGAGGCCGCCCGTCTCACCGCCGACGGCGTCAACCCGTCCCTGGAGTGTTTCGCCCGGACCCAGCTGTTGCGTTACGACTGGCACGCGGGCGCGTGGTCCGGCCTCGAGGAGCGCCTCGACGAACTGAACACGACCTGCCCCGACATGGCGATCGCGCAACGGGAACAGGCCCTGATCGGCGGGAGCCTGGCGATCTCCAAGGGGCAGTGGGGCACGGCGATGGAGCACTTGGAGTTCGCCCGCCACGCCGGTGAGCGCATCGGCGGGACCGTGTGCACCCTGCACTCCGCGGCCGCGACCGCCGAGATCCATCTCGCCCGCGACGAACCGGACAAGGCGTGGGGAGCGCTCGGCCCCGCGATCCGGCTGCTCCGGTCCTCCGGCATCTGGTACAAGCCGCTGGGGGTGATCCAGGCGGCGGCCCGCGCGGGCCTGGCCACCGGTCACCGCGAGGAGGCGCAGCGCCCTGGTGGAGGAAGCCCTGGAGGCGCGCGTCAGCCATGTCGCCCCGGCCGCGGACGCCGAACTCTGCGTCGCTCGCGGAGTGCTGGCACAGGACACCGACCCCGAGAGCGCGGCCCAGTGGTTCCAGGACGCCCACGACAAGTGGACCACCATCGGCAGGCCCTACCCCGCGGCCCGGGCCGCGGAACTGCTCGCGCGGTGCCGCGGCGGTCCGGGCGCTCAGCTGGACGCCGCCGCTCTGGCCGAACCGCTCGACACCTACAGCAGGCTGGGCGCCACCGCCGACATCGCCCGCTGCCAGCGCGCCTTGCGGCAGGCGGGCGCGAAGCGCCCCGCGACACCCGGACGGCGTGGCTATGGGGAGGGCCTCTCGCCACGAGAGGCCGAAGTGGCCCGCCTGCTCGCCGAAGGTGCCAGCAACCGCGACATCGCCCAGGCGCTCTGCCTCTCGGTGCGCACGGTCGAACACCACGTCGCCCGGACGCTGAAGAAGCTCCGCGTCGACCACCGCGCCGAGGTGTCTCGGGCCCTCGACGCCCACCTCGGCGACAGCCCGTCCGGCTGAACGCCCGGTGGTGCAGCCCACCGGGGCGGGCCGGACATGAGTGAACCTCTGCCGGAGCGTGCTCCGGCAGAGGCCGTGTCCGGGGACGCGTCGGCTACGCGCGCGCGACGATCCGCTTGGCGTACCACTCGCCGCTGGCGAACGTGGCCTCCACCAGCGCGTAGACGCCGACGCGCATGGGGCCGTAGTACTCGGCCCCGTTCCGGAGGCTGAACCGCATCTGGCCCTGCGCGGTCGCGAGCTCCAGGTAGTCGTCCTTGAACGCGGTGATCTTGCCGAAGAACTTCGTGACCTCGGCCGGGTTCGCGGCCCGGTCGACGGCCGGGGCGCTGATCGCCGTGACGGGCGAGTGCGCGGCCGGAGCCGCCTGCGCCGTCGAAGCGAAGGCACCCACGATGCCGACCAGCCCGATGACGACGGACGCCGTCTTGACCAAAGAGATTCTGGAATCTGCTCATTGCGCACTCCTTGATGTCGGTGCCTGGTATTCCGCGGTGGAAAATGAAGTGCGGGACCCGGGCGGCTATCTGACATCCCGAAACATATCCTTACCCTCTTTCCGTGAAGAAGCTTGTTTCACCTTTCTTGCGGCGGCTCGGAAATTATTTTCCCTGCGGGCTTCCTTGGCAAGGAAAACGCCCGGGTATCCGCTGGAGCGGATACCCGGGCGGGCGGCGAAGCCTTACCAGGTGACGATGACCTTGGCGGTGTAGACCCCGTCCTTGAGCGTGGCCGTGACGTCGGCCTGGGCGCCGACCGTCAGGCGGCCGACCCAGTAGGCGTCACCGGTGAGCAGCACGGTCACGACCGTGCCACCCGTGGCGACCTCGACGTGGTCGGGCGTCACGGCCGTGAGCTTGCCCTGGAAGTGCACGTACTGCCCCTGGACCGCGACGCTGGACTCCACGGAGCGCGCCGGTGAGGCCGCCTGCGCGGGACCCGCGACCGCGACGCCCACCGCGCCGATGAGAGCGGTGGAGCAAAGAACCCGGGCGATCCGGTGGGAGGTGTTCAGCATGGGCGTCCTTCTTTCTCTGTCTAATGGGAAGGGAATTGCGAAGGGCTTCTCTTTTTCGGCCCTCGGTAAGACTATTTGCTGCCCGATGGGATGGGTATTTCCTTTCCTGTTCCTTGCGTTGGCGCCTGGAAAGGGAGACGAGCGAGCCCTCGGCTGATGAGGCAGCAGAGCAGCAGGACGACGAGAGGAAGCGCCACCGTGGTGCGCCAGGCGCTGAGGAACGTCTGCTGGAAGACGGTGTCGGCGAACGCGGTGAAGGAGTCACTCTCGCGCGCGGACAGAGCGGCTGGAGCCGGTGGCCGCGCGAGGCTGTCGCCGGAGACGGACAGCAGAGAGTCGGTGAAGGGAGCGCGCAGCCGGGCGGGCAGGTCCCGCGCGGCGGCACGGGTGTGCACCGGCAGGTCGGCGGAGAGCCGCACGCGCAGCAGGGATCCGACAGCGACCCCGCCCAGCACGCCACCGATCTGCCGGGCGGTGTTGAGGACGCCCGACGCGCCGGACGCCAGGGACGGGGCGACGCCGTGCAGGGCCAGGGTCGTCACGGGGGCGAGGGTGCAGCCGATGCCCGCGTCGGCGATCACCATCGGGGGCAGCAGCCGCCAGGCGTTCATGCCGGGACGGGCGCACAGGACGGTCAGGGCGAGCCCCGCCGCGTAGACGAGGACACCGATGGTGAGGAGGCGAGCGGTGCGCGCGCCCTGGCTCCACCGGCCCGCCACGACGGCGACGACGCCGACGGTGAGGGCGGAGGGAGCGGTGATGACCGCGGCGGAGAGCGGGTCGTGCCCGAGGATGTTCTGCAGGTAGAGCAGCAGCGGCAGGGCGGTGCCGATGACGGCGAAGTGGACACCGGCACCGATGGCGGACGCCCCCACGAACGTGCGGCTGCGGTACAGCGCCCGCGGCACCAACGGCTGGCCCCGCGCGCGCCGTTGCTGTGCGACGAGGCCGATCAGCAACGCCGCCCCCACGCCCACCCACAGGCCGGACCCCGCCGACCCGGCGCCGCCTGTCCGCCCGTACCCCAAGAGCCCGTAGCAGAAGCAGCCCAGACCGGCCGTCACAAGGAGCGTGCCGGTGACGTCCCAGCGATGCGGTACGCGCGGGCGGTGATCCGGCACGAACACGGCCGCCAGGACGAAGGCGACGCCGCCGACGGGCCCGTGGGCCAAGAAGATCCACTCCCAGCCCGCAAGCGCGATCAGCCCTCCGCCGGCCAGGGGCCCCGCCACGGCGGACAGACCGATCACACCGCCCCAGACGCCGAACGCCGCGCCCCGCCGCTGAGGCGGGAACAGGACCGTGATGAACGCGCTCGTCTGCGGCGTCAGGAGCGCCGCGCCCACGCCCTGGACGACGCGCAGAGCGATCAGCTCGTGGATGCTGTCGGACGTCCCGCACCCGGCGGCCGCGAGCGTGAACACCGTGAGACCGGCCAGGTACAGGCGCTTGGGGCCGAAGCGGTCACCAAGGCGCCCCGCTGTGATCAGCAGCGCCGCGTAGGTCAGGACGTAGGCGTTCACCACCCACAGCGCCTCACCGAGACCGGCGTCGAACTCGCTGATCATGACGGGGACGGCGGCGTTGACCATCGTCGTATCCATGATGACCGCGAAGAACCCGGTGCACAGGACGGCGAGGATCAGCCACGGCCGACGGGGAGACGCAGGGGACATGGGTGCTACGGCCCTTCATGGGTGCGCTGCCGCTGGAGTGGGGGTCATCGGGCGCTGTAGCCGCCGTCGACGACGAGTTCGGCACCCGTGACGTAGGAGGCCGCGGGTGAGGTGAGGAAGCCGACCGCGGCCGCGACCTCCTCCGGACGGGCGGCACGGCCCAGGGGCGTCGCGTCGATGGCCAGCTCCACGAAACGTGCCGGGGCGGTGCTGGTCATGGCGGTGGCGACCATGCCGGGGTAGACGGCGTTCACCCGGATGCCGCTGGCCGCGAGTTCGACGGCCGCGGCGGTCGTCATGGAGCGTACGGCGCCTTTGGCGGCGTGGTAGGCGAACGAGGCGCCGGAGCCCACGAGCGCGTAGACCGAGGCGACGTTGACGATCGCGCCGCCGCCCGCGGAGCGCAGGCACGGGGCGACGGCCTTCATGCCGAGGAACGTCCCTCGCTGGCAGACGCGGACCACGCGGGCCCACTCCTGCTCGCTCGTGGACTCCAGCGGCTGATGTCCCAGCGCTCCGGCGTTGTTGACCAGCACGGTCAGCCGGCCGAAGCGGCGGCGGGCCAGGCGCGTGACGCGGGCCCACGACTCCGGCTCGGTGACGTCGAGGGCGCAGCCCAGCGCACGCCCTGACCCGCCCGCGGCGTTGAGGTCGGCGGCGGCCCTCCGGCAGGCGTCGTCGTCCAGGTCCGTCACGAGGACGCCCATGCCGCGGGCGAGGAAGTGCGCGGTGACGGCCCGGCCGATGCCGCCGAGCGCGCCCGTGACCAAGGCCACCTGGCGGTCCGCCGTCATCGCCCGGCCGCCTTCGGGTCCGGCAGCCAGGCGAGCGCCGCGGCATGGCCCCTGGCGTGCGTCAAGGAGACCCGGGGGAGCGGCAGGTCCTCGCCGCGCAGGAGCTGCCCGGGGGCGCCGCCGAGCCGGAGCACGGGTCCGGCGCCGGACTCCCGGAGCACCTCCACCGCCCGGCAGGTCCGGGGGTCGTCCGGCAGGCCCAGGAGCTTGGCGACGGCGAGCTTGGCGGCCTTCCGCGCCGCCAGATGCTCGTGCGCGCGACGAAAGCCCAGGCTGAAGGAGATCTCGTCGGGGGTGAGCCAGTCCCGCCAGCACGCGGCGTCCGGACCGGGAATCCGCGCCGGTGGGAGAAGCACGAGAGCGGGTGCCGCCATCACCGCACCGCCGTCGTCGCCGCGGCCGCCGGGCCGGTGTACGGAGCGAGGACGAGGGAGGCGTACGTGCCGCCCCAGTTGGCCGCCGTGACCAGACAGGCCCGGCCCGCGTCGGCCGTCGCCTGGAGATAAGGGTGGACGGGGCCGGGCGTCGACGGCGCGGGGACCTCGGGGCTCCAGCCGCCGCGCACCGTCTCGACGGCGCAGATCGCCGACAGCAGCGAGGTGGTGCTGTGCACATGCCCGACGTACGGGCTGAGATTGCTCAGCCTGACCTGTCCGGGCCGGAACACCCGGCTCACGGCGCCGACCTCGGCGGTGTCGATGGCCGCGGTGCCGCGCGCGTCTCCGTACACCGTGCCGATGGCGTCCGGGGCAAGCCCCGCGTGATCGAGGGCGCGGGTGAAGCTCTCGGCCCAGGCCTTCCCGGAAGGGTCGTTGCCAGCGACGCGGTAGGCGTCGGAGGTCACCGCGTGCCCCGTGACCTCGGCGAGGATCGTCGCCCCGCGCCGCAGGGCGTGCTCCAGGGACTCCACGACCAGCGCGGCGCCGCCCGCGCCGAGGACCGTGCCGTCGGCCGGGGCGGCGTAGGGGCGCAGGGCGTCGTCGGAGAGCAGGCCCAGGCGGTCGAAGCCGCGGTGGAGCAGCGGCGTCAGCTCGTCGGCGCTGACCGCGAGCATGACGTCGGCCTCCCCGCGCCGCACGAGGTCGGCGGCGTAGGCCAGGCCGCTGAGGCCGGAGACGCAGCCGGTGGCCAGGGTGGACAGCGGGCCGCGGATCTGCAGGGCGAGGCAGGCGTGCCCGGCCGCCGCGTTCATGACGGAGTTGGGGAACAGGCGGGGGTTGACCCGGTGCGGGCCCACGGTGCCGATGGTCTCGCTGAGCTGGGCGACCGTCTGCATGGGGCCGCTGAAGGTGCCGAAGATCATGCCGACGCGTTCGGCGTTCGCCTTGGTGATCCGCAGACCGGCGTCGCGTACGGCGAGACGGCTCGCGGCGAGGGTGAGCAGGCCGATCTGGTCGAGGCGGCGCGCGTAGGCCGGGTCCACGTGGCGGCGGCACTCGGCGCTGTCGACCTCCGCGGCCCGGCGGGTGCCGGACAGGGACACATCGGTGAGGCGGGCGTCCCCGATCGCGCTGGTCCCCGCGCGCAGCGCGTCGAGGAAGGCCTCTCGGCCACTGCCCAGCGCGGTGACGGGACCCGCTCCGGTGATGACCACGCGGTGGTCGGGGACGGCCGCGGGGGTCACCGGACGACGGCCGAGGACGAGGGAGCAGTTGTTGCCGCCGAAGGCGAAGGAGTTGGAGACGACGACGTCCAGGGCGTGCGGGCGGGCGTGGTTGGCGACGATGTCGCGGGGGACGTCGGCGGTCTTGGCGACATTGACGGTGGGCGGCAGGATGCCGTCGCGCAGCGCCAGGACGCAGGTGGCCGCCTCCATCGCGCCGGCGGCCCCGAGCATGTGGCCCACCTGGGACTTGGTGCTGCTCATGGGCACCGGCTGCGCGGGCGAGAAGAGGTCCGTCACCGCCTTGGTCTCGGCCTTGTCGTTGGTCGGGGTGCCCGTTCCGTGGCCGTTGACGTAGTCCACGTCCTCAGGGGCGAGCGACGCCTGGGCGAGGCTGCGGCGCATGGCCCGGTAGGCGCCGTTGCCAGCCGGGTCCGGAGCCGTGGCGTGATAGCCGTCGCTGGTCGTCGCGTAACCGAGGACATAGCCGAGGGTGGGGGCGCCGCGATCCCGGGCGAGGGACTCCGCCTCCAGGACGAGGAAGGCGGCGCCCTCGCCGAGACTGGTGCCGGTGCTGCGCGAGTAGGGCGCGCAGGGCTCGGTGTCCAGGGCGTTGAGGCTGTCGAACCCGGCGAGGGAGAGGATGTCGAGCACGTCCACGCCACCGGCGATCATGACGTCCGCGCGGCCCTCGCGGATCGCGTCCACCGCGTACCCGATGGAGTTGGACCCGGCCGCGCAGGCGTTGGAGAGCACCACCTTGGGGCCCCGCAGCTGGAAGGCCACGCTGATCGCGTCCGCCGAGGTGTACAGCGGATAGCTGGTCAGGCGGTGACGCCCGCCCGCGGCGGGGCCGCCCTTGAGGAGGTCCCAGTGGAAGCGCTCCCCGTGCTCCAGGCCCCCGACGGAGGTGCCGACGGCCACCCCCACCCGGTAGGAGTCGTAGTCGGGCAGGGGCAGGTCCGCGCCCGTGACGGCCTCGGCCACGGCGGCGAGGGCGAGGCGTGTCGCGCGGTCGGGCCGGATGCCGGTGCGCCGCACGTCGGCGGGCACCGAGCGCACCTCGCCCGCGTAGCGGCAGCTGAGCGTGGACACATCGAGGCGCTCGGCCTTGCCGATGCCGCTGGCGCCGCTCCGCACGGCCTGCCAGACCTGTTCCGCGCCGGTGCCGAGCGCGCAGCTGATGCCGATTCCGGTGACGGCGACACTCTCTTGGCGCCGTTGGCTGGTGCTCATGTTCTCTCCTGTTCGCTGCTGCCACTGCCGTGGCCGGGGTGGGCCGCGTGCTGACGGGCTCAGTCGAGGGGGACGCCGAGGCTGGTGGCGGTCAGGAAGGGCGCGGAGATGGTGCGCACCACCGCCGAGGTCCCTTCGAGGCGGAACTCCTGGCCAGAGGCGGCCACGCCGTGGTCGACGACGGCGGTGCCGATGAAGCGGCCGAGCTGGGGGGACCACACGCAGTGCGTGACGGTGCCCACGACGGCGTCCTCGACCGCGACAGCGGTTCCCCGGCCGGGCGCCGCCTGAAGGCCCGGTTCAGCGGTCCAGCACACGGGCGAGCGGTGCGGGCGCGGGCCGCGCTCGTTGAGGGCCTGCCGTCCCACGTGGTCGAGGTCGGGGTCGAGCATCCACTGCAGGCCCACGTCGAAGGGGGTCACCGGGCCGCCGGTGTGCTCGCTCTCGTGGCTGGCGAAGCGGACTTCCATGCGGCAGACGTCGACCGCTTCCCTGCCGCACTCCACCGCGCCGTGCGCGACGAGCTCCGCGCGCAGCGCCGCCGCGTCGTCGGCGGGGACGAGGAACTTGTAGCCGTACTCGCCGGTGACGCCGGTCCGCGAGACCGTCACCGGCTTCCCGCCCCACTCGACTTCGACACAACTGCGGTAGGACAGCGAGGCGACGGGGAAGTCGAGGTACCGCTGCGCGATCTTGAACGAGGCGGGGCCTTCGACGCCGAGCACCGTGAGCCGCGCGCTGATGTCCTCGACGGTGGCACCGGGCCGGTCGGCGGCGGCCTTGAGCAGGTGGGCGGTGGCGGCGGGGGCCTGGTCCGGCCAGATCTCCAGGAGGTAGTCGGTGCCGTGGCAGTGGATGAGCGCTTCGGCGACGATGGTGCCGTCTTCGCGCAGCAGCAGCGAGGAGGTGCTCTGGCCCTCCAGGAGGAAGTCGACGCCGCGCGTCCCGACCCGTCCCAGATAGGCCGCCGCCTCGGGCCCGGCGACGGTCAGCAGGCCCGCGCCGTCGTAGTCGACGAGTCCGGCGCCCTGGCGCAGGGCCGTGTACTCCTCAGCGGAGGTGGTGCGGTGCGTGGTCATGTTTCGTCTCCAAAGGTGGCTCGGTGGACGCTGTCGGTACGGAAGGAAGCGGGGCCCGGGGGCCGGGGGAGGGCGTGGTGCGGGGGCCGGGCGCCGGGAGGTGTCGGGAGGGCGTGGTGCGGGGGCCGGGCGTCGCGGCGTGTCAGGGGGCGAGTTCGGTGACGGCCAGGCGCGCGGTCATCACCAGGTCGCGGCCCACCGCGGCCTGGCCGGTGACCGAGATCAGGCCGCCGAGACGGGGGCCGCTGTGCGCGCGCACGGTGACCTGGTCTCCGGGGAGGACGGGCTTGAGGAACTTGGCCTGGCGGATCTCGGCGAGGTAGCCGACCCGGTCGGCGACGTCCGCCACCAGGTCGCCCGTCGCGGAGCGGGCGGCGGCGCTGCCGTAGATGACCGCGGCCAGTTGTGCCACGCACTCCACGAGGAGGACTCCCGGATAGAGCATGCGGCCGGGGAAGTGGCCGGCGAGGACGGCGTCGGAGGCGGTGACGTTCTTGATGGCCTCCGCGCTCGTGCCGGGTTCGAGCGCCGTGACGCGGTCGAGGAGGAAGAAGGGGTAGCGGTGCGGCAGCAGCCGGGCGATGTCGTCGGCGCCGAGCACCGCGTCTCCGGGCGCCGAGGAGGGCGGTGTGGTCATGCGCGGGCGCCTTCGATGTGGTCGACCAGGCGGTTCAGCGACAGCAGGCTGTGGGTGTCGTCGTCGGTGACGGTCACGCCGAAGGTGTCCTCCACCGCCATGGCCAGCTCCAGGGTGTCGATGGAGTCGAGCTCAAGGCCGCGGCCGAACAGCGGCTGGTCGTCGCCGATGGTGTGCGGGTCGACGTTCAGGGCGAGGCGTTCGACCAGCAGCTTCTTGACCCGCGCGCACAGCTCCTGCCGGGCCGCGGCTCGGCGGGTGGCCTCGTCGAGTGTCATCACCATGGTGTTCTCCTTTGAGGGGTGAGGGGGTGGGGGGCGCGGGGCGGGAGCCGTCGCGCGGTGGCGGCCGGTGAGGCCGCCGCTAGCAGATGAGGCCGCCGTCGACGACGAGGGAGGACCCGGTGATGTAGGCGGCGGTGTCACCGAGCAGGAACCGCACGGCGGACGCGACCTCTTGGGGCCGTCCGATGCGGCCGAGCGGGACGTGCCCCAGGTTCTCCGCGAGACGGTCCGAGGGGATCTGCCGCGTCATCGACGTGTCGATGAAGCCGGGCACCACGCAGTTCACGCGGATGCCGTAGGGGCCGAGTTCCTTGGCGAGCGCCTGCGTCAGCGCCACGGTTCCGGCCTTGGCCGCCGCGTAGTTGGCCTGGCCCACCGGGGGGCGTATGGCGCTCGTCGAGCTCACGGTGACGATGGAGCCCGCGCGGCGCCGCGTCATGAGGCGGGCCGCCGCGCGCGTGCACAGGAACGCGCCCGTGAGGTTGGTGTCGATGACCTTGCGCCACTTGGCCTCGCCCATCATGAGGGCGTAACCGTCCTGGGTGATCCCGGCGTTGCTGACGAAGGCGTCGAGGCGGCCGTGCTCGCTTCTGAGGGCACGGAACATGTCCTCGACGGCGGCCGCGTCGGCGATGTCGGCCTGGACGAGCCGGGCCTCGGGCTGGATCGCCTGGACCTGGGCCAGCGCCTCCTTCGCCTGTTCGGGCTTCCCGCGGTGGTTCATCAGGACCGTGGCCCCGTCGCGGGCCAGCTCCAGCGCCACCGCCAGGCCGATGCCCCGGGTGGCCCCGGTGACCAGGGCGACGCGTCCTTGAAGTTCGCTCACGTCACTGTTCCTTGCTGGAGGGGGGACGCGGCCTGCGGCCGGGCTCACCGGGCCGGGCGGCGCGGGAGCGTGCCGCGGCGCGTCCGCGGTCGTCAGGTGGCGTGCCGTGCGGGCCATCTCGCGGGCGAGGCCGCTCAGTACGCGCCCGGGCCCCGCTTCGACATAGGTGTCCGTACCGAACGCGGCCAGGGTGCGCATGACGTCCCGCCAGCGCACGGGGGAGACGACCTGCGCCCGCAGGTCCTCGCGGTAGGCCTCGACGTCGGTGACCCGCAGGCCGGTGGCGCTGGACACGAACGGGACGGTGGGCGGGGCGAGCGCCACGTCGGCGAGGTGCTCGGTGAGGCGTTGGTGGGCGCTGTTCATCAGCGGCGAGTGGTAGGCGCCGCCGACGGGCAGCACGCGGGCCCGCAGCGCACCGGCGGCGCTCGCGGCGGCGACGACGTGCTCGACCGCGGTCCTGCTTCCCGCGACCACGGTCTGGCGCGGTGAGTTCCAGTTGGCCACGACCGCGACCTCGTCGCCGACCGAGGCGGCGCGGCACAGACCGCGCACCGCCTGCGGTGCCAGGCCGACGATCGCGGCCATGCCGCCGGGGCGGGCGGCGGCCGCGTCCGCCATCGCCCGGCCGCGGTGGGCGACCAGGGACAGCGCGGTGTCCTGGTCGAGGCATCCGCATGCCACAAGCGCGGTGTACTCGCCCAGGCTGTGCCCGGCGACCACATCAGGCCGCCAGCCGTGCCGGCGCAGCTGCTCCAAGGCGGCCAGGGACCAGGTCAGGACGAGGACTTGGGCCACTTCGGGGTCGGCGAGCGCCGTGGCGTCCGCCCGCCTCATCAGTGCGCGTACGGGCAGTCCGGTGACGTCCTCGGCGCGGCGTCCCAGGGCGTCGGCCCAGGGCCCCCACCGTTCCATCTCGTAGCCCATGCCGGGGAACTGGCTGCCTTGGCCGGGAAAGACGAAGGCGACGGTCGGGCTCATGGGCGTGGCCCCGCGTCCTGAGCCGCCGCCCATGCGAGAGCCATACCGGACCCCAGGTGCGTCGACGCCCCGACGACGTCGAGGCGTTCGGTCTCGGCCCAGTCGCTCAGGGGGCCGCTGAGGCGCACGTTCCAGGGCCTCTCGTGGTGGCCGTCGACGGGGATCTCCACCTGGATGTCCGCGAGGCGGGCCGTCGCGGGCAGCCCGCCCACCGCTTTGACGACGCTTTCCTTCACGCCGAAGCAGTGACCGAGGATCTCCACGAAGGTCCGGTCGGGGGTGGCGAGTTGCCGTGCGGTGTGCCGTTCGCGCGGCGTGAAGTACCGCCGCGCCAGGCTCTCGCCGGAACGTGTCAGGGCGAGCTGCCAGCGGTGCAGATCCACCAGGTCCACACCCGCTGAGCAAAGGGGCGCCGGGATTGTTCCGGCCTCGTCAGGAATTCTCATGGATTGGTCTCCGCCCGTACTGATGAGAGGCGAGTTCGGAGAAGGAATCGGTCCCCGCGTGAGGGAATTCAATGCGAAAGAACCCACAGCGCTGCGGGGAAACTCCTCCAGGCGGCATGAAGCTAAAGTCCGCGGCGAGCGCCTGTCAATCAGTGCGTCATCTGCCCGTCAGATTCCGGGAATTGAAGGGCGGCAGCTGAAAGATGCGCACAAGCCCTGAAAGGAACGGGACACGTTCGCTGCCCGCGGTGTCCTTCTGGGCTTGGCTGGCAGCGGACGGAACAGCCGCTGACCGCTGCGCCACGGGCCAGCGGCCCGGCAGCGCCTCAAGGGCAGCGCCTCAAGAGAGGACCGAGGAACCCATGCCACGTCTCGTGCAGTCGGCCACCCACCTCATGCGTGACGTCAGCGTAGAGGCCACAGCCCGTGTCCGCTGGGGGGAGTGCGACCTCCAGGGGCACGCCTACTACGCCAGTTACATCCCCTGGTTCGACCTCGGGCGGGAGAAGTTCGCCCTGGACGTGGGCGCCGACTACCGCAAGTACCAGATCGCGACCACCGATCTGTACGTCCGCTACCACCAGCCCGCCAAGTACCTCGACGAACTCGTGGTCAGGACGTGGGCGGCCGCGCCCGGCACGCTCACCTACTACTACGAGATCTACCGCAAGCCGGGCGGCCAGCTCGTCGCGGAGGCGCGCACCATCCACGCGTTCGTCGACGCGGAGCGCGGTGTGCTGACCAAAATCCCCGACGACATGCATCACGCCTTTGTGGATTTCCTGGAGAACCACCGGAAGCGCAAGAGGAACCCGGCCCCTGACGAGGCGGCGGATTCGAGCGTCCGGATCCGACAGGGAAAATTCCGCGGATTCACCCCGAAAGTCTGGAGAGACGTCATGAAGGACGGAGCGCTCGACCGCCTGCGCGGACAACTCCTTGGAGAGGTGGTGGGACCACGGGACGCCGGTTACGACACGGCGCGCCAGGTCTACAACGCCATGATCGACAAGCGTCCCGCGGTCATCGCCCGGTGCCTGGGGACCGCGGACGTCGTCACGGCGGTGCGCTTCGCCCGGGAGGAAGGACTGCTGATCGCTGTGCGGGGCGGCGGGCACAGCGTCGCGGGACACGGGATGTGCGACGACGGGCTCGTCATCGACCTGTCCCTGATGCGGGGCGTGCACGTCGACCCCGAACGCCGCACCGCGCGCGTCCAGGGCGGGGCGCTGCTTGGGGACGTGGACCGGGAGACGCAGCTGCACGGCCTGGCGATCCCGACGGGGCAGATGTCGGAGACCGGCATCGCCGGGCTCACCCTGAACGGCGGGGTGGGCATGATGCTCCACAAGTACGGGCTGACCTGCGACAACCTCCTGTCCGCCGATGTGGTCACCGTGGCCGGCGAGCTGGTGACCGCCCGCGCCGACCGCCACGAGGAACTCTTCTGGGCGCTGCGCGGCGGCGGCGGCAACTTCGGCGTGGTCACGTCCTTCGAGTTCCAGGCGCACCCGGTCGGGCCGATGATGCTGGCCGGTTTCCTCGCCCACCCCGTCGAACGGGCCGAGGACGTCCTCACGTTCCTGCGGGACTTCAGCGTCACCAGCCCCGCGCACCTGAGCGCGGACGCGCTGTTCATCCACGCCCCTGAGGCGGACTTCGTGCCCGAGGAGTTCCAGGGCATGCCCATGGTGGCCCTGTTCGTGCGCTACTTCGGCCCCATGGACGACGCCTGGGAGACCGTGCGGCCCCTGCGGGACTTCGGCAGTCCGCTGTACGACAGCGTCGGCCCGATGCCGTTGGTGGCCGTGCAGTCGATGCTGGATGCCTTCACCCCGGCGGGCAACCTGCACTACTGGACCAGCGAGTTCCTGCCCGGCCTCGGCGCGGAGCAGATCGCGGCCGTCGCGGCCATCGGCGCCGATCTGCCGTCGTCGCACACCACCATCAACGTCCACCCCTTCGACACGGCGGCCACGGCCGTCGCCGCGGACGCCACCGCGTTCGCGCATCGCGAGGACAGCTGGCTGATCCATGTGATCTGCCAGTGGAAGGACCCCGCCGACTCGGACCGCTGCCGGGCCTGGGTCAAGAAGGCGGGCGCCCAGCTCAAGGCCTTCGGCCACGGCAACACCTACCTCAACACCACGTCCGAGGACGACGAGACGGACCGCGTCCGCGCCTTCTGGGACGAGCCGCGCCTGGCGAGGCTGGCCCGCGTCAAGGCGGCGTACGACCCGGACAACGTGCTGCGCTTCAACCACAACATCACCCCGGCCCCGCCACGGACCTCGCGATGAACCGCACTCGCCGCGCCGCACGGCACGGCCGCCCCCTCCATGTGGTGATCATCGGGGCGGGGATCAGCGGCCTCGGCCTGGGCATGGCCCTCAAGCGGGCGGGCCACCACGACTTCACGATCCTCGAACGGGCCGACGACATCGGCGGGGTGTGGCGCGACAACACCTATCCCGGCGCCGCCTGCGACATACCGGCCCCCCTGTACTCCTACTCGTTCGCGCCGCACGTCTGGTCCGAGCGCTACGCCGGACAGGGCGAGATCCTGGAGTACCTGCGCGCGTGCGCGGACGCCCACGACCTGCACGGCCATCTGCGCCTGGGAACCGAGGTCCGCTCGGCCCGCTTCGACGAGGACACGCGTCGCTGGCTGCTGCGCACCCAGAGTGGCGACACCTACGAGGCGGACGTCCTGGTGCCCGCCTGCGGCCAGCTGAGCGAGCCCGTCTCGCCCCGGCTGCCCGGCGCGGAACACTTCACGGGACACCTCTTCCACTCGGCACGCTGGGACCACGGCCTGGACCTGGCCGACCGCAGAGTCGCGGTGATCGGGACCGGCGCCAGCGCCCTGCAGATCGTGCCCCAGGTCGCGAAGCGGGCGGCGCACCTCACGGTGTTCCAACGCTCCGCCCCCTACGTGGTGCCCCGCTGGCAACGCACCTACCGCCCCGCCACCGGACCCCTCGGCCGGATCGGCGCCAAGGCGGCACGGTTCGGCTGGTGGCTGTTCAACGAGCTGACCGTGCCGGGCCTGACCCGGCGCGCCCGCGTCCGCGGATTCACCGCCTACGGCTGCGCGGCCCAACTGCGCAGACAGGTCCACGACCCGGCGCTGCGTGAGCGCCTGACCCCGCGCGACGAAGTGGGATGCAAGCGGATCGGGATCTCCAGCGACTACTACCCCGTCTTCAACGAACCCCATGTCGAGCTGGTCACCGACCCCGTCGCGGAGCTCACCGAGAAGGCGATCCGCACCGACACCGGCAGCGAGCACCCGGTCGACGTCATCATCCAGGCCACCGGCTTCGCGGCCACGCGGTTCCTCGCGTCGCTGCGCATCACCGGGCGCCACGGCCGGACGCTGGCCGACCACTGGCGAGACGGCGCGCGCGCCTACCTCGGGATGACGGTGCCCGGCTTCCCCAACCTGTTCGTCCTGTACGGACCGCACACGAACGTCGGCGCCGGCTCGGTCGTCCACATGGTCGAGAGCCAGATCCGCTACGTCCTCGACGCGCTGCGCGTCATCGGCAGCGGCACGCGTCCCCTGCTCGACGTGCGCCCGGACGCCGAGGCCGCGTTCACCGGGGAGATGCGCCACCGCCTGCGGTCCACCGTCTGGTCGACCTGCCGCAACTGGTACCGCGGGAAGAACGCGCTGGTCACCACCAACTGGCCCGGCCAGACGGCGGAGTACCGCCGCCGCACCCGTCGCGTGAACCTGGCGCACTACCAGCCCCACGGCCCCGCGGACCACCCGCGCGCGGGAGCCCGCCCAAGCACCCTCTGAGTCACCGTAGGAGTCCCCATGCCCTTGCACCCGCAAGCCGAGGCGTTCCTGGACCAGCTGGCCCGGCTGCGCATGCCTCCCCTTGAATCGGTCGACGTGCCCACGCTCCGCGAACTGATGGGCGGTCTGCGCGGGGCCCAAGGACCGGCCGAGCCGGTCGCGTCGATCACCGCCGCCCAGGTGCCGGGTCCGGCCGGAATGCTGCCGGTCCGCGTCTACCGGCCAGGCCCGCGCCCAGGACCGCGCCCCCTGATGGTGTTCTTCCACGGCGGCGGGTGGGCCGCCGGAGACGTGGAACTGCTGGACAAACCGCTGCGGAAGCTGGCCAACGCCAGCGGCGCCGTCGTGGCCAGCGTCGAGTACCGGCGCGCCCCCGAGACGCAGTTCCCCGGCCCCGCCGAGGACGCGTACGCCGCGGTCAGCGTGCTCGCCGAGCGGGCCCAGGAGTTCGGCGCCGACGCCGGGCGCCTGGTGGTCGCGGGGGAGAGCGCGGGAGGGAACCTGGCGGCGGCCGTGTGCCTGATGTCCCGGGACAGGGGCGGCCCCGCGATCGGCGCGCAGCTGCTGATCTGCCCGAGCCTCGCCCCCGCCGCGGACTCCCCCTTCGCCTCCTACCGCCAGTACGCGACGGGATACCTCAACACCCGTGCCGCCATGGCCCACTTCTGGGACCTCTACCTTCCCTCGCCACGGGACGGGAGCAACCCCTACGCCGCCCCGCTGCTCGCACCGGAGCACACGCACCTGCCGCCCGCTCTCATCCTGAGCGCGGAGTACGACCCGCTCAGGGACGAGGCGGCGGCGTACGACCGACACCTGCGCACCAGCGGTGTCCCCAGCACCGCCCGCCGCTACGACGGCTCGCTGCACGTCTTCTTCCTGCTCTGCGAGTCGTCCGCCGCCGCTCAGGCACGCACCGACATCACCAGCTGGTTGCACGCCCGCTTCCCCGTCGAGGACGCACAGCGCAGCAGCGCCAGCTGAGAAGGAGCCGCACATGCCCGCTTACGATCGTCTGTACGTCGACGGCGCCTGGGTGCCGTCGCACGACACCGGCTCGCTCACCGTCGTCGACCCCACGACCGAGCGGCCGCTCGCCTCCGTACCCGACGCCACCGCGCGGGACGTCGACGCCGCCGTGCGCGCGGCACGCGGCGCCGCCGACCGGTGGGCGGCCACACCCGTGGAGGAGCGCGCCAGCCAGCTGCGCGCCGTCGCCGCGGAGCTCGGCCGCCGCGCCGAGTCCCTGGCCCGCCTGGTCACCCAGGACGTCGGCAGCCCCCTGTCCTTCGCCAGGGCCGTGCAGATCCCCTTGCCGGTCAACAGCTTCCGGCACGCCGCCCGCACGGCCACGGAGTTCCCCTTCGCGTACCAGCGGGGCCCCTCGCGGGTGCTGCGCGAGCCGTACGGAGTGGTCGCGGCCATCACCCCGTGGAACTACCCCCTCCATCAGGCCGCCGCGAAGGTCGCCTACGCGCTCGCCGCGGGAAACACCGTCGTCCTCAAGCCCAGCGAGGTCGCGCCCCTGAGCGTGTGGGAGCTGACCGACGTCATCGACTCCGTCGGGCTGCCGCCCGGCGTGTTCAACCTCGTCTGCGGCAGCGGACCGCGCACGGGCGAGGCGCTGGCGGCGCACCCCGGAGTCGACGTGGTCTCCTTCACCGGCTCCACGCACACCGGCCGCCGGGTCAGCGCCCTGGCCTCGCGGACCGTCAAGAAGGTGACGCTGGAACTGGGCGGCAAGAGCCCCGCGGTCATGCTGGCCGACGCCGACCCGGACCGCGTCGTACCCGCGGTCATGGCGTCGGCGTTCCTCAACAACGGCCAGACCTGCTCCGCCCTCACCCGCCTGGTCGTGCCGCGCGACACCCTCGCCGACGTGGAGGAACTGGCCCGCCACACCGCCGCGGGCTGGGCGCCAGGAGACCCGGGGGACGAGCGGACACGGCTGGGGCCACTGGCGTCCGCCACTCAACTCCAGCGCGTACGGGGCCACATCAGGAGCGCCCTGGCCGACGGAGCCGCACTCGTCACCGGAGGCGAGGAAGCGCCCGCCGGAATGACCCGGGGGTTCTTCGTACGGCCCACCGTCCTTTCGCGGGTCTCCCCGGCGATGGCCCTCCACCACGAGGAGGTGTTCGGCCCCGTCCTGGCCATCGAGGCGTACGACAGCGAGGAAGAGGCCCTGAGCATCGCCAACGACACGGTGTACGGCCTGGCCGCGGCCGTGTGGTCGGCCGACGAGGACCACGCGTTCGCCCTGGCGCGCCAGCTGCGGGCCGGGCAGGTGCAGGTCAACGGAGCGCCCTTCGACCCCAACGCGCCCTTCGGCGGCTACAAGCAGTCGGGCAACGGCCGGGAGGGCGGGCCCGCGGGCCTTGAGGAGTTCCTGGAGACCAAGGCCGTACAGATCTGATCCACCACGGTCCGTCGCCGCCCGACGCGCCCGCGCCGACCGGCCCGGAATCCCGCCCCCAACACCCCTGCGAGAAAGGCAGAGCCATGTACCACCGCACCCTGTTCAAGTCCAAGGTCCACCGAGCGACCGTCACCCAGGCCGACCTGCACTACGTCGGATCACTCACCCTCGACCTGGACCTGATGGAGGCGGCCGACCTGCTGCCCGGGGAGAAGGTCGACATCGTCGACATCAACAACGGCAACCGCCTGTCCACCTACCTCATCGAGGGACCGCGCGGCTCCGGCGTCGTCGGCATCAACGGCGCGGCGGCCCGGCTGATCAGCCCCGGCGACCTCGTCATCATCATCGCCTACGCGCACGTCCCGAACGAGGCCGCGGCCCGCTTCGTACCCAAGGTCGTCCACGTCGACCAGCACAACAAGATCTGCTCCCTGGGGTCCGACCCGGCCGAGCCGCCGCCCGGCAGCGACACGACCCGGGGCGACCACCTCTTCGTCGACTGACGGCCGTGCCCTTACCGCCCCTGGCCCCCACCACCCGGCACGAGTCCCGGACCCACCCCTGAACGACGAAAGGGCGAGCCCCTCATGTGCGGCATCGCAGGATGGATCGCGTTCGACGCCGACCTCAGCCACCAGGAAGAGACCGTCATCCAGATGACCCGGTCGCTGCGCACGAGGGGCCCCGACGCCTCGGGGACCTGGCTCGGCAAGCACGCCGCCCTCGGCCACCAGCGCCTCGCGGTCATCGACCTCGACGGCGGTGCGCAGCCGATGACCGCGGCGACGCCGGACGGACCGGTGGCCCTGACCTACAGCGGCGAGGTCTACAACTTCGTCGCCCTGCGGCAGCACCTGCGCGGCCGCGGCCACTCCTTCCGTACCGCGAGCGACACCGAGGTGGTGCTGCGGGCGTACCTGGAATGGGGGGACCGCCTCGTCGAGCACCTGAGGGGCATGTACGCCTTCGCGGTCTGGGACGGCCGCACCGACCGTCTCCTGATGGTCCGTGACCGCCTGGGCATCAAGCCCCTCTACTACTGCCGCACGGCCGACGGGGTCGTGTTCGGCTCCGAACCCAAGGCCCTCCTCGCGCACCCGGCGGTCGAGGCCGCGGTCGACCACGACGGGCTGCGCGAGATCCTCCTCGGCGTGAAGACTCCCGGCGCGGCGATCTGGCGGGGGATGAGGGAGCTGCGCCCCGGCTGCCTCGCGACGACCGACCGCGGCGGCCTGCGCGAGAGCGCCTACTGGAGCCTGACCGCCCGCCCGCACACCGAGGACGCGGACGCGACCACCGCGCACGTCAGGGAACTCCTCAGCGGCGCGGTGCGCGAGCAACTCGTCGCGGACGTCCCGCGCTGCCTGCTCCTTTCGGGAGGGCTCGACTCGAGCGCGATCACCGGCTTCGCGGCCGACGCGCTGAGCGGCCACGGCGAACGCCTGCGCACCTTCTCCGTGGACTTCCAGGGCCACAGCGACCACTTCACGCCCGACCACCACAACGTCAGCCCCGACGCGCCGTACGTACGCGAGGTCGTCAAGCACCTCGACACCGACCACGCCGACATCGTGCTGGACGCCGGTGACCTCGCGAGCCCCGACGTGCGCCGAGCCGCCGTCCGCGCCCGGGACCTGCCCGTCGGCCGCGGCGACATGGACCACTCCTTGCTCCAGCTCTTCACCGCGATCCGCGAGCAGTCCACGGTCGCGCTGTCGGGGGAGGGCGCAGACGAAATGTTCGGCGGCTACTGGTGGTTCCACGAACCCGCGCTACGAGAAGGCGAGGGCTTCCCCTGGCTGACGGCGGCGCTCGGTCAGGCGCGCCAGGAACGCGCCTTCCTGCCACAGGACGTGGCCGCGGTCCTCGACCTGCCCGGACACGCCGTCCACCGCTACCGCGAAGCCGTCCGCGAGACCCCGGCGCTCGACGGCGAGAGCCCCGCCCAACGCCGCTCACGCGAACTGCTCTACCTGCACCTCACCCGCAGCCTCACCGGCATGCTGGAGCGCAAGGACCGGCTCAGCATGGCCGTGGCACTGGAAGTGCGGGTGCCGTTCTGCGATCACCGGATCGCGGAGTACGCCTTCAACATCCCCTGGTCCCTGCACGCGGCACAGGACCGGGAGAAGAGCGTGCTGCGCGCCGCGGCACGCCCCGTGGTGCCCGAGAGCGTGCTCCTGCGACGCAAGAGCCCGTACCCGATGACGCAGGACCGGCGCTATGTGTCCGCGCTCCAGGAGCAGGTGCGCGGGGCCCTGGCGGAGCCCGATCACCAGGTCTTCGCCCTGTTCGACAGGGCGGCGGCGACCCGCGCCGCGTCCGTCGTGCCCACCGCCCATCCACGCCCCCAGGCCCTGCGGGCCGCACTGGAGAAGTTCCTCGACCTCCGCACCTGGATCGACCTCTACTCCCCGCAGCTGCGCCTCTGACCGGGCCTACGGCCCCAGCGGTGGTGATCGGTACGGAGGCCGCATCCCGGCCTCCGTACCGATTCGCGCGAAGCCTGTCGAGGCCCTCCCGTGCCTACCTATAGTGGCGGCCCGGTCACATACGGCATGGGGGGCGTATGAACGAGGACGAGCTGGACCGTGACGTCGTACGGGCCGTGCTGCCCGACGGCACCGAGCTGCTGATCACCGCGAGCCGGGGCCGGGGGCCCGTCGAGCGGGCGGGGCGGGTGTTCGGCCTCGACGGGGTGCAGAAGAGCATCCACGGCGTGATGGACCTGGTGCGTGGATCGGTGCGACAGGCGCAGCCGGACGAACTCACCGTGTCCTTCGGGCTCGACGTGGCGGTCGACGCCGGTGGCCTGATCGGCCTGGTGACCGGCGCCGGCGGGAAGGCCACGTTCACGGTGACGGCGCTGTGGCGGTCGAAGGCGGGCGCGGCCGTGACGCGGCCCGGAGCCGCCGGAGGCGACGGAGGCGACGGAGCGCCGACGACCGGGGAAGGAACGGGCGATGGCACCCCGGCCGCGTGAGGACCCCTTGCTGGACCTGCTCGCCCGCTGCACGGTGTCGATCCAGGGGCGGAGCGGTCGCCGGAGCGACGAGGGCACCGGATTCCTCGTCGGCCCCGGACTGGTCCTGACCTGCGCGCACGTCGTGGCGAACGATGACCACCCGCAGGTGTTCCTGGACGGGCGCCCGCTGACGGCCACCGTACGGACCCGCTATCCGCCCCAGCGCGGCACCTCCCTGAACCCGCCGCCCGATCTGGCCCTCGTGGACGTCGACGCGGCCGACCACCCCTGGGTGGAGCTGGATGAGCGGCAGGCCCACACCGGACGCGACCGCGACGAACTGCTGGCCTTCGGCTGGACCCGCGCCCTGGGCGACGGGGCCCCCGGGGCCGGGCCCCACCTGCACTCCATGGGCTACGTCTGTGAAGGCACGGTCCACGTCGAGGGGCACGAACTCCTCGAACTCGACGGGCGGCCGATCGTCGAGCGCATGAGCGGCGGACCGGTGCTCAACCTGCGCACCGGCCGCGTGGTCGCCGTGATGAGGATGGCGCGCGACGGCCACTTCCTGAGCACCGGCGGCTGGGCCGTGCCCCTCGCCGGTCTGGAGTCCACCCACGCGTTGCGTCGGGAACTGGTCCTCCCTGACCACCGCACCGAACCCCACCCACCCCGCCTGGCGCACGGCCCGCCGCAGGTCGCTGGCGCCCCGCCTGGCCGAACTCCTGCGCCCCGCCCACCGGCCCGACGAGGCCCTGCGGGTGCGCGCCGAGGCCACCGACCCCGACTCCTACAGCCGGGCCCAGCTGCTGCGCCCGAGCCTGTGCCTGGTGCCCTTCGGCGGCCGCGACGCCGAGCACGACCGCCTCGCGGCCTGGTGCGCGCAGCCGGACCCGTTCTCCCTGGCCCTGGTCACAGGGCCGGGAGGCGTGGGAAAGTCGCGGCTCGCGGTGGAACTGGCCCGCACGATGGACGACCGGGGCTGGGTCACCGGGATGGTCCCGCGGCCCGCCCAACTGGCCGCGCCGATGGCCTGGATCGGCCCGCTGACCGACGCGCTGGAGGCACTGGACGAACCCGCCCTGCTCGTCGTCGACTACGGGGAGGACCATCCGGCCCTTGTGGCGCTCACCACCGCCCTGGACGCGGCCGCCCAGCGCACGCGCCGCGCCATCCGGCTGCTGGTCCTCGCCCGTCAGGAACGGCACCTGCTGAGGGAGATGAGCGAGCAACTGGACTCCGCGCTGCGTCCGCTGACCGCCCTCGACACCGACGGGCGGCACATCCGGCTCGGCGCGCTGCCGCCCCTCGTCGACCCGCGGCAGGAGTACGAGCGTGCCGTGGCCGTCTTCGCGTACCTGCTCGGCCTGCCCGCGCGGCCGGGCCCCCTCGCGCCGCCGAACGAGGAGACCACCCTGCTCCAGGTGCACGCGGCCGCCGTCGTCCGGGTGCTCGGCTGGGGCGAGCCGGACGTGGGCGGCGCGCCCGGCAACGCCTTCCGGGAGCTGCTGGCACACGAGGCGGCCTACTGGGCGTTCACCGAGCGCACCCTGATCGGCGCGGCGGGCACCCCGCTGCCTGCCGGACTGCGGCGCACCGCCGTCGCCCTCGCCGCGGTGACCGGAGCCCGCGACCGCGAGCAGGGCGCCGCCCTGCTGCGGGCGGCCCTGGACCTCGGGCCCGGGCGCGCGAAGCGAACGGCCCGATGGCTGCACCAGCTGTACGAGACCGGCTCGCGCGACGGCGACGACCACTGGCCCGCGATCCAGCCCGACCCGGTCGCCGAACTCCTGGTGGCGGACCTGTGCCGCGACGACCCCGAGCCGCTGGCGGCCGCCCTCGCGGCCCTGCCCAAGAAGCGCCTGGGGCGCGCGCTCGGCGTACTGGGCCGCAGCGCCGAACACGCCCCGGAGGCCCATGACCTCCTGGTGGAGCTCATCTGCCGGGACCCCCGACGGCGCCTGCCGCTGGCTGTCCACGAGGCGGCCCGCTCCGGCGCGGCCATGGGGCGGGCCGTGCGCGACGCGCTCGAACGCGCCGACGGCCGGGGCCAGTTCGACATCCGCGTCTTCCGCTGTCTCCGTCGGGCCCTGCTGCGCTACGACGAGCCGAGCAACCTGCTGGACGCGTCCCTGTGGACGCATGCCACGTCCATCCGGCTGTGGCGGGAGAGCGTACTGACCCTGACGCCGGAACAGGTGTCGGACCATCTGCTCCAACTGGTGCGCCTCGCCTGCCTCACCGGCGAGGACGAGGTGGCCGAGACCGCGCAGGCGCAGTCGCTGGCACTGCATCTGGCGTGGTACGACGAGGATGCGGAGACGGCGGCCCCGCACCTGGTGGGCTGCCATCTGTCCCAGGTCCGCCTGTACATGCTCACCAACCGCTCCGCCGACGCCCTCACGGCCGCCCGGGCGGCCCTGGACGTGTGGCACCGGCACTCCGGCACCGCCGTACACCCCTCGGCGCTGGAGCGCCTGTACGAGTTCGCGGCCGTCCTGCCGTACCTGGGTCTCGCCGACCAGGCCGAGGAGTTCACCGCGCAGGCCGCCGCGGACCTGTCCGCCCTGGCTGCCACCGATCAGGTCGCCCGGGTCAACCTCGCCGTGCTGCGCGCGATCCGCGTGGAACGGTGGGCACTCGAAGGCCGTCCAGGGGCGGCTCTGGAGGTGCTCGACGAGAGCCTGCGCGTCCTGCGGGACACCGAGGTCCTCAACGAGCAGGAGATACTCCTGCCGCTCGCCTTGGTGAGGGGGTCCCGGGTGGGTGCGCGCATGCTGACGGGACCCCCGCGGCTCGCGCGGGAGTCCGCGCTGGAGGCGGTCGAGACGGCTCGGCGGCTGCCCCGCACCGTGATCGCACGCCCGCTGCTGCTGTCCAGCGCCCTCCAACAGGCCGCCTTGTGCGAGCAGATGGCCGAGGGCAGCCGCGAGCTGGCGCTGCGCCTTTCGGAGGCAGCCGTCGCCGTGGCCTCGGAGACGCCGGAGGACGGCGCCGCGCGTCCGCTCGCGACGGCCGCCCTGGCGCAGGCGCTGCACAGCCGCGCCGACATCCTCAAGGACTACGGGGATCTGGACGGCGCGCTGGAGTGCGCGCTCGCGGCGGTCGAGGTGGCCGAGTCCCTAGACAGCGGCTCCGCGACCGGGCCGGTGCTGAAACTGACAGGACACTACGAACTCGCGCGGATCCAGCTCGCGCGCGGCGCCCTGCGCGAGGCCGGGGCCGCCGCTCTGGAGGCCCGACGGCTGATCGACGAGGGCGGAGCGACGGCCGCGCTGTTCGCCCCGGAGACCGACCTGGTGCTCGCGCAGGCCTTCGACGGCACCGGGGAACCGGCGCGGGCGCTGCCCTACGCCGTCCGCGCGGTCCAGGAGCTGCGGGACCTGATGGCGGGGGAGACGCTGCACGGCGCACGTCACGAGCTGGGCCGGACGCTGTCCGTGGCCGCCACCGTCGCCTTCCGCTGCTTCGACCCCGCGTCGACGCTGCGGTACACCGAGGAGGGCCTGCCCGTGCTGCGCGCGGAGCGGGCCGCGGCGCCCGACGACCAAGAGGTGCGGGCCTGGCTGGGACGGCTCCTGGCGCAACGGGCGTTCGCGCTGTGCGGCACCGACGACGAGGCGGCGCTGGCCTGCGCGGCGGACGCCGAAACCGAGCTCGCGGGCCTCGGCCCCGGCGGGGAATTCACGGCGTACTGGACGTCCGTGCGCCTGGCCGTGCCCTACGGCGTGCGTGTCGCCCACGGCGAGAAGGCGGCGGAGGAGGCGCTGGCGGCCTGCCGGGCGCACTGGGAGCAGACCACCGGCCCGTCCGGCGAGGCCGAACTGGGGCACCTGCTGGGCAGCCTGGGCCTGCAGTACGCCCGCACGCGCCGGTTCGCGGAGAGCCTGCGGCTGGCGCAGGCGTCGGTGGCCTCCTACGAGCGACATCCCGTGGCCGACCTGCCGGCGCGCGGCGTGACCAAGGCACGGGTGGACGTGGCGAGCAGCGCGCTCTCGCTGGAGCGGCCGGAGGTGGCCGAGGAAGCACTCGCGCGCGCCCTGCCCGCGGCCCGAGCCGCCTACGCCGACGACCGGACGTGGTGGCTCCAGCTGTCCCTCGCCCTCGCCCACACCGGGCAGATCCGCGAACGGCGCGGGGGGACTTGACGGGCGCGGACGCGATGTACCGCGAGTACGGCGACGTGGTGGCCCCTCTCGCGGACGCGGAGTGGTCGATTCAGCACGCGCTCGCGGTGCAGGGGATGCGCCGCCACTCCCTGGTCCTGGAGAACCTCGGCCGCAGGGCCGGTGCCCTTGCGGTCCTCGACCGGGCGATCGCCTGGGACCGGCGTTCGCTCGCGGCGGCCCCGGACCGGCGGTTCGCCCACGTCGCGGACCTCCATCGCCGGGTGTTCCTGTTCCTGGTCGACGGGCGGTGGCGCGAGGCCATGGCGGCGGCGGAGGACCTGGCCGACGCGGCCCGGTACGCCGGGGAGTGGGACGGGCTCCTGCCCGACACGGCCGCCTACCTTCGCTTCCAGACCGAGCGGGCCCGCGGCCTCGCCCGGATGCACCTGCCCGGCCTCGCCAAGGAGGCCCAAGACGCCTTCACCCGGGCGCTGAAGGCCCTGGACGGGATGTCCGAACGCACGGCCGCGCTGGCTGTTGCCGCAGCGGGTGGGCGCCCGCATGAGCCTGTCCAGCTGCCTCGGATACGCCGGTGACTGGCAGGCCGCCCTGCGCCAGACCCGCAAGGCTCTGCGGGAGTGGGACGGCCGCAGCCCGGGGACCCACCACGAGGCGCTGGCCGACGGCGTCGAACTGCGCGTGCAGCGGGGCTGGGTGCGCTGGCACCTGGGCGATCTGGACCGCGCCGTACGGGACACCGAGCGGGCGACGGCCGAACTGCGCGCCCTGGACCCGCAGGACAGGACCCGGCTGGCGCGCGCCCGGGCGGTCCGGGCCCTGATCCACCTGGAGCGGGGCGAGGCCGCTGAGGCACGCGAGGCCGCTGAGGAAGCCGTACGCCTGTGGGAGGTCGCCCGGGCCGGGAACCCGGCGCTGGAGTCGATGCCGTACATCGGCTGCCTGCTGATCCGCGCCGCCGCGGCACCGGAGCGGACGGCGGCCGACCGGGCCCTCGCGGCCGAGCTGACCGAGGGGCGCACCACCTCGAGGAGCATCCGGAGGCCGCGGAGGTGCGCTGGGCACTGCGGCACCGATGACCGCCTCCGCCGGCGCGGCGTGCGGGCGTCGTACGCCGCGGATTCGGGTGCTGTCCGGGGCCCTTTCGCACCGGTTCGCGCGGGGGGTCTGGCCGAGATCTATGTCGCGATATAGCGTTAGCCTTCCGGTCGCGTCGCCGCGCGCGTCGCGGGAGATGGGTTCGACGAGGTCAGGACGGACGGAAGTATGTCGGGAGAGCTGGTGCCCGCCGGGAAGCGCGCCGACGCTGGGCCCTCGCCTGAGCTGCGGGCCTCGCACGCGGACCGGGACCGGGCGGTGGACGTGCTGCGGATCGCCGCGGGGGACGGCCTGCTGAGCGCGGAGGAGCTGGACGAGCGCCTGGAAGTCGCCCTGCTGGCGCGGACCCTGGGCGAACTGGCCGTGCTCACCGCCGACCTGCCGCCCGTGCCGACCACGGTCGGCGGGACCGGGGCCGAGGTCAAGGACGTGGTCCGGATCGAGCAGATCCACAGCGGCGCGATCGAACGCGTGGGGCGCTGGGTGGTACCGCGGAGACTGGAGCTCGCGGTGACGTTCTGCGACGTGACGCTCGACTTCACGGACGCGGTGATCACGCACGACACCCTGCGGATCGACGTGGGCATGGCCGGCAAGACCCTGACGCTGGTCACGAGGCCGGGCGTCGTGGTCGATGTGGACGGCCTGCACCTGGTGCACTGCAGACTCACACACCGTCAGGCTCCGGCGGACCCCGGTGCGCGGGTGGCCTTGCGCGTGGAGCTGGTCGGCCAGAAGTCCCACGGCCGCCTGGTGGTGCGGCCCTCGCGCCGGACGCTCGGCCAGTGGCTGCTGCGCAGGCCCGCGTCCCCTTCTACGGGGGCCTGACGCCCGCGCGGCGCGCGGACGACTGGCTCGTCGACCGCGACACCTACCTCACGGGCATCCGCGACTGCGTCACCACGGGCGCCTCGACGATGGCCGCGGCGAACGGAGCCGGTGACCAGCCCGACACGGGTCACCGTCAGGCGCGGGTCAGCTCGGCGGCGCCGAAGGACACGTCGAAGCGGTCGCACCAGATGGAGACGCTGCGGTAGCGGTCGAGGTCGACGTCGGCGGGCAGCGTGTAGTTCTGGTCGCCCTTGTTGCCCTTGAGCTCGCCCAGGCTGACGTACCGGCCGTCGTCGAAGACGCGCCAGCCGTCCTTGCCCGGCTTCACCTCCGCGTCGGAGAGCCACACCCGCAGGGCGGGCCCGTTGCTCGTGTCGAGGTCGGTCAGGCGCAGGACGCGGGTGCCGTCCGCGAGGCGCAGGACGCGGACCGCACCGCTGGTCGCGTGCTCGTGGCTGATCAGCTCGCCCTTGGCCAGACTCTCCGTCCGGGCCGGTGCCGACGACCCGTCCCGGCCGGGAGCCGGCGGCGCCGAGGACGCCGCCACGGGGAACGGGTCCCGTACGGTCTCGTCCACCCACAGCTTCCACGGCTGGAACCAGTACAGGCCCGCTCCCGCGATCACCGTGGCCGTGAGCAGCACGGTGATCACCCACCGCCTGCCGAATGCGCTCCGTACGCGTCCCATGTCCTGCCTCCGCACTGCCGGGTGTCCCGACGTCCTGCCGTCCTGTCGTCCTGTATGACGGCCGACGGGGTGCCTGGCACTCCCGGAATCTCATGACGAAAGTCTTACGAGGCGACGGACGGCGTCCGGGCCGGGGCCGAAGCCCGGGCCGACGCCGGGGCCGGGGCTGGATTCGGGGCTGGATTCGGGAGGGTGTCCCGTTCACGCAGTCTTCTTCCAGGTGTCGCCGGTGCGGAGGCATGGGGCGCGTGGGGCCCGCATAGCGTGCGGGCGTCATGGGTCGTCGGGGGACGAGGGGTGGGGGAGTGGACATGCTCGGTCCAGAACGTACGGGTCGCCGCACGGTGCTGCGCGCGGCCACGGTCGCCGCCGCGGCGTCCGCCGCCGCAGGCGTCGCGGGCACCGGCGGCACGGCCGAAGCGGCCGAGGACACCGCCAAGGCCAGCGGCGCCGACAACGTTGCCGGACCGCGCCACCGGCCGCGCCCCGACCAGCCGCGGTTCACGCTCGCCGTCATGCCCGACACCCAGTACCTCTTCGACGGCGCGAGCATCAACAAGGAGCCGGTCGAGGCGGCCCTGCGCTACGTGGCCGACCGCCCCCGCGACGAGGACATCGTGTTCCTCTCCCACCTGGGCGACCTCGTCGAGAACGGCCGCCCCGAGGAGTTCGCCCCGGTCGGCGACGCCTTCCGCATCCTCGACCGGCGCGGCATCGGATACGGCGTCCTCGCGGGGAACCACGACATCGACGCCCGCACCGACGACCAGCGCGGCCGCACCCCCTACCTCGACGCCTTCGGCCCGCGGCGCATGCGCGGCAAGCCCACCTTCGGCGGCGCGTCGCCGGACGGCTACAACACCTTCCACCTGTTCCGCGCCGCGGGCCGCCCCTGGCTGCTCCTCGCCCTCGACTGGCGGCCGTCAGCGGCCGGAATCGCCTGGGCGAGGAACGTCATCGCCCGGCATCCGCGCACGCCCGTCATCCTCACCACCCACGACCTCGTGTACGCCGACACAGCTGGTGGAGCGGGCGGCGCGGGCCGCGGGGCGCGGCTCTCCGAGCACGGACAGCGCCTGTGGGACGAGCTGATCGACGACAACGACCAGATCTTCCTCACCCTGAACGGCCACTACTGGCCCGCCGGACGCACCGTACGCCGGAACGCGGCGGGCCACGACGTCCATCTGCACCTCACCAACTACCAGGACCGGTACTTCGGCGGCAGCGCGATGATCCGCCTCTACCGCTTCGACCTCGCCCGCGACACGATCGACGTCTCCACGTTCTCCCCCTGGCTGCTGGCCAAGGACGCGGCGGGCCGCCTCAACGCCCTGGAGCGGCGCGAGGTCGAACTCACGGGACCGGACGACTCCTTCTCCGTCCCGATCGACTTCGAACGGCGCTTCGCCCGCTTCGCGCCCGTCGCCCCGCGCCCGCCCCGCCCCGCCGCCCGGATGCTGCTCCCCGGCACGCGCGCGTACTGGCGCTTCGACACCGGCCGCGCGGACGGCACCCCGGCCGACGACACCCTGCGCGTCCGCGACCTGTCAGGGCACGGCAACGACCTCATCCGCGTCCCCGTCCCGGGCAGCCCCGCCGACGCGCTGCGCTGGTCCGACGAGCACCACCCCGACCAGCCAGGACACGGCAGCCTCCGCTTCGACGGCGGCAGGCCCCCGCTGCGCGGAGCCTTCCTGCGCACCGTGAAGGGCGCCCCGCTGGACACCGCGACCTTCCGGTCCGGCTTCACCGTCGAGGCGTTCTTCAAACTCCCCGCCGACTGGTCGAACTCCCGCAACGCCTGGTCGGCGATCCTCAGCCGCCAGGGCACGCTCGCCGCCGCCGGGAAGCAGGGCGATCCGGTCGAGCCCGTGGTCACCCTCTCGCTCTCCGACGGCCCACGCGCTCCAGTGGGCGGCGGCGCCCCTCGACCAGGACCGCGTCGTCACCCACTGGAGCCACGAACTCCCGCTCGGCACCTGGTGGCACACCGCCGTCGTCAACGACGGCCGCCGCACCACGCTGTACGTCGACGGCTGCCCGGTCGCCCGCAACCCCGCCACCCGCGCGGGCGGCCTCACCACGCTCGGGCTGTCCTGGCTGCTCGCCGGATACGAGTACGACGGCCGCCTCGACCAGCTCTTCCGCGGCTGGATCGGAGACGTACGCGTCACCGCGCGCGCCCTGCCCGTCCGCGCCTTCATGAACGCCCACCCCTGAGGAGACCCCCGTGCACCGCCCCCAACCCCTGCCGCGCTGGGCCGACCCCGACGTGCCCGCCGCCGCCCTCGACGCACAGGGCGTCAGCCGCCGTGGACTGCTGCGCCGCGCCGGCCTCTACGGCGCCGCCTTCGCGGGCGCGGCCCACACGGTGGGCGCCGCGTCCGCCCCCGCCGAGGCGCTCCCGTACCGCCACCCCGGCGGCAACGACCCGCACCTCGTCTACCTGGTCGGGGACCACCACATCCACTCCGTCTACAGCCACGACGCCAAGTACACGTTCTCCCAGCTCGCCACCGCCGCCTCGCGCTACGGCCTGGACTGGATGGTCCTGACCGAGCACAGCAACATCGGCCACCACCAGGCGGGCGGCGCCCAGGCCGAGCGCCGGGAGATCCGCAGGGCCCGCGCCGAGAACCGCCGCATGCTGATCTTCCAGGGCCTGGAGTGGTACATCCCCGGCGCCGAACACGCCACCGTCTTCGCGGCCCCCGGACGCCACGAGGTCGACCTGCTCACCCGCTTCGAGCAGGACTTCGACGGCAAGCTCCTCGGCTACACCGCGGGCGGCCCCGACCACCCCGACACCCCGCGCAACGAGGCCCACGCCGTCAAGGCCCTGCGGTGGCTCGACCGGCAGCGCCGCCGCGGCTACGTCGACGACGTCCTCGTCCTCGCCAACCATCCGCTGCGCCTCGGCATCAACTCCCCGCACGAGATGCGCGCCTGGCGGGACGCCGCCCCCGAGATCATGATCGGCATGGAGGGCGCGCCGGGCTCACAGGGCGCGGCGCACCCCGGCCGCGGCGCGTCCAGCATCCGCGGCGAGTACGAGAACAGCCCCTCCGCGCACTCCTTCCCCGGCTATCCGCTCGACGCGTACGTCACGTACGGCGGCTTCGACTGGGCCACCGCGACCGTCGGCGGCCTGTGGGACGCGATGCTCGCCGAGGGCAAGCTCTTCTCGATCACCTCCAACTCCGACGTCCACCGGGTGGTGTTCGACACCTGGCGCAACGGGGACTGGCCGCCCGGACGGAACTTCGACAACACCGGCCGCCTCCCGGACCCGGTCGACACCACGGAGCCGCAGCCCGGCAGCGACCTGTGGCCCGGCCAGTTCAGCCGCACGCACGTGGGCGTCACCCGCTACGGCTACCGGCACGTCATGGCGGGGCTGCGCGCGGGCCGGGTCTGGGTGGACCACGGGCAGCTCGTCGACGGCATCGACGTCCGCGTGAGCCGCGCGCACGGCGCCGGGGGACGCGGCGTCACGCTCGGCGGCCGCCTGCGCGTACACCGCGGCGAGCACGTGACACTGACCGTCACCGTCACCACCGCGTCCCGCCCCAACCACCACGGCCGGGTGCCGCGCCTCGCCCACCTCGACGTCATCCGTGGCGCGGTGTCCGGCCCGGCCCGCGACCGCGACGCGTGGCGCGCCCCCGACACCCGCGTCGCGCACACCACCGACGTCTCCGGACGCACCGGCCGCTACACGCTGCGCGTCCCGCTCGGCAGGATCGAGGAGTCCTGCTACGTACGACTGCGCGGCAGCGACGGCAACCACCACGGCCCCGGCCTCCTCGGCGCCACGATCGACCCCCACGGCCCGATCCGCCACAAGCCCGGCGACGGTGACCCGTGGGCCGACACATGGCTGTACACCAACCCCGTGTTCGTGGACGTCGTGCGCTAGGACTTTCTGCCTTTCCGGCTTCGGGGATTTATCCGGCGCGCTAGAGTCCGAGACCGCCTACTCCTCGTATTCACGGAGGATTCCTGATGGAAAGGCCCAACCCGACGAACGATCGTCCTGCCGTGCCGCCGTCCGGCGAAGCCGCGACCGCTGCCGCCGAGAGCACCGCCGCCGAAAGCACCGCCGCCGAGCCCGAGGGCGACGCGGACGAGGCCGTCGACGGCAGACCTCCGGCGGCCAACCCGCCGGTGTACCGGTCCGTCACCGGCTACGGGAACAACCTCAGCCACCCCGCGCGCGGCGCCGCAGGATCGGTCTTCCTGCGGCGCACCCCCATCGGGTACGCCGACGGCGTGAGCGCCCCGGCCGGTGCGGACCGCCCGAGCGCCCGGGTGGTCAGCAACGTCGTCTGCAGGCAGGAGACCGACACCCTCAACGCCCAGCGCCTGACGGACCTGACCTGGATGTGGGGCCAGTTCCTCAACCACGAGTTCAACCTCATCGCGGCCGCGGACCCGCTGGAGACGATCGGCATCCCGGTCCCCGCCGACGACACCGCGTTCCCGCCGGGCAGCCAGATACCGCTCACCCGCTCCGCGTACGACCCGTCCACGGGCCGGAGCCGACGCAAGCCGAGGCAGCAGCTCAACGGCTTCGGCTCGTACATCGACGGCAGCCCGGTGTACGGCCCGGACGAGGGGCGGGCCGCGGCGCTGCGCGCCATCCGGAACTTGGGGCCGGTGGCGGCCTACAGCAGCGCCCTGAAGACCGGCACCGGCGTCGACGGTCCTGTCATGCCGCTGAACACGGCCGGGCTCTTCAACCAGACGGTCGGACCGGCGGCCGGGTTCTTCCTGGCCGGCGACGAGCGGGCCAACACCGGATACGGCCTGATGAGCATCCACACGCTGTTCGTCCGGGAGCACAACCGGCTGGCCGCGCAGATCGCCGCCGAACGTCCCACGGCCAGTGCCGAGCAGGTCTTCCAGCACGCCCGCAAGTGGGTCGGCGCGCTGATCGGGTCGATCACCTTCCAGGAGTTCGTCCCCGCGATCCTGGGCCCGGACGCGATCGGCCCCTACGCCGGCTACGACCCGCACACGGACCCGACCATGAGCGCCGAGTTCGCCACCTTCGGCTTCCGGTTCGGCCACTCGATGCTCTCCCCGGACCTGCTGGTCGTCGACAACGACGGCCAGGTCCTGCAGTCCGTGCCGCACGAGCAGGCGCTGCTGAACATCGGGATCGTCAACAAGTACGGCATCGGCCCGGTCCTCAAGGGCTTCGCGTCGCAGGTCATGCAGGAGATCGACGTCTCGGTGATCGAGGCGATGCGCAGCATCCGGTTCCCCGGCGCGCCGCCCCTTGACCTGGTGGCCGTGGACATCCAGCGCGCCCGCGACCACGGCATCCCGGACTACAACCAGTGCCGCAAGGCCTACGGGCTGCCCCCGCTGCGCACCTTCGCCGACCTCACACCGGACCCGGCGGTGCGGGCGAAGCTGGCCGCCGCGTACGGCGACATCCGCCTCCTCGACCCGCTGATCGGCGGCCTCGCCGAACCCCACGTCCCGGGTACGGCGTTCGGCCCGCTCCTCACCGCGGTGATCATCGAACAGCTCACCCGGACCCGGGCGGGCGACCGCCTCTGGTTCGAGAACGACCCGGCCCTCACCCCCGCCGAGGCCGCCGCGATCAAGAGCACCAGGATGTCGGACGTGATCAGGCGGAACACGCAGATCACGAACATCCAGGACGACGTCTTCCATCTGCCGCTCTGACGCGGTACGTGTCCCGGGCGGGAGTCCTCGGGGCCGGTCAGCCGAGCGTCAGCTCGACCCGGGTGGGTCCCGGAGCGGTGGCCGACGCCGGCGGTCCGACGTAGACGGTGGCCTCGGCCGTGCCGGGCGGGCCCGTGAGGGGGTCCGCCCGGCAGGTGAGCGTGTACCGGCCCGGCGCGGGGGCGCCGAGGGAGAAGTGTCCCTCGGCGTCCGTCACGGCGGCGATGTCCGGCAGCGGCTGGGGCCCGGCGGTGAACAGGACGTGCGCGCCCGCCACCGGTGCGCCCGAGGCGCCACGGACGACACCGGAGATCTCCACCGCGGGACCGCTGCCGCTCATGGGGTCGTGTTCACGCCTTCCAGGCCACGTAGTTGTTGAAGACTGGGGTGGTGAACCGGGTTCCCGAGTTCACCCGTGCTCCGCCGTAGGCGTGTATGGCGAAGCCGTAGCGGTTGTTGTTGTCGATGCGGTAGACGGAGCTTCCGCTCTGCCCGCCGGCCGTGTCGATGTCGTAGTACACCTTGCGCGCGGCGACCGAGTCGATTCCGCGCGCCGCGTACCAGAGCGTCCCCGGCGGCTTGTCGCCCGGATAGCCCGCGATGTTCCCCGTGGCCTTGAGCAGGTCCGAGTCCGACCATACGCCGAAGCCGAACCAGCCCGTGGTGGAACCGATGTTGGAGGGCGTGATGATGGCGCCGTAGTCGAAGTTCTCGTCGCCGTCCCGGGTCCAGCCGAGCACGGAGCGGAAGCTGGTGCAGGTGATGCTGCCGTAGGGCAGCGAGCCGCCGTTGCGCCCGGGCATGACCTGGATGCTCTTCACCCAGCCGTCCCGGCCCGCTACGCCGCTGCCCTTGATGTAGACGCAGTGGCCCGCGGTGGCGAGGGTGTGGGGTCCTAGCAGCCAGCCGGTGCCCTGGTAGCGGGCGTTGTCGCGGGCCGTGATCAGCAGGTAGCAGTGGACGCGCCACGGATACACGCTGGTGTTGGTGATCTGTACGCGGTCATCGGGCCCGTGCACGGTCTCCGGGGCCGGAGGCGGGGGGCCGAACGACGCCTCTCCGATGTCGGGCAGTACGGCGGTCGGGGCCGTCCAGGCCTCCGGCCCGAAGTGCTCGGGGCGCCGATAGCCCTCGATGTGCTCCAGGCCCTCACCGGTGGAGTGCTGGGGCTCGCCCTCCGTGCCCTGGGAGGGCGGTTGCAGGACCGTCTCCTGTTCGGCGGCGAGCGTGACGGTCGCTTCGTCGGGTTCGTTCGTCACTGCGGTGTGTGGGTCTTGCGGCATGCTGGATCACCTGGCTTCCCTGAGAGATGCGCTGTGATGCCTTCCTGGACGCCGCGGCCGCAACGTTTGAGGGTCAATGCCCCTTCTACTGCCGCCGGACAAGTGCGGCAATGAGCCTTTTGCGCCGACCACTCGTCGGCGCGCATCCGCCGCCGGGCGCACGCCGCATACGCCGGTGGCGGACTCCCGGGGCCCATGTGGCGGCCACTGTGCCGCCCGCCCCCGCACTCCCACGACGAACGCCCCGGGCCCGGTCCCAGGGGCCCCGCCTCAACCCGCGCGTCCCATCGGTGACGGGAGCGGGTGGGGAGATCTGTACGCGGGCCGCGGGCTACCGTGGCGTGGTGGCCCGCCCTCGGGGCGAACGCTCGGCGGGGCGCCGGTGGCGGCGGCGATCACGGGACGGCATCCGGCCGCGTCCGGTGAGTCCGGCGAGTCCGGCGAGGCGCTGGGTGAGGAGTTCTGGCTGGTGCGGCCGATGGTCTGCATGTGCCTTCCTGACCCGCGGCCCGCCGCCGTCAGTCGATGATCGGGCCGCCCGCCGACCAACGCTGGCCAGGAGGCCTCTGATGCCCGGACTCCAGCGGCTTGCCGTCCGCGTCGACGACCGCGTAGTCGGCGACGAACTTGGACGGGTCACCGTCCTCGTAGAGCCACACAGTGACGCAGCCCTTCGCGACCGCCGTCTCGAACAGGACGCCGACCCCGTCCCTCTCGGAACGGACGGTGAACGCCTCCCCGGGCCTCATCCAGAAGTCCTCCAGGTACGGCTCGATGAAGAGACAGAGCGCGATGTCGCCTTGGTTCTCTATCGACATGCTGCTGCGGCCCATCGGCCCCTCCCCAAGATCGCCGTCCCCCGTACGCCGACACCTTAGCCGCCGCGGTCTCCGGCGCGGTTCGCTCAGGCGACGCTCACGGGCGGCTGCCGTGAGCGTGCCCAGAGGTGTGGGGCGTTCACCGGGGCGAGGGCGTAGCGGGCCACGCCGTGCAGGGGGCCGGTGCGGCGGGCCGCGGGCGCGGAGCTGCTGAAGCGGCGGCGCGGCGAACTACGTCACTTGACGGTATCGACCGCACCGGCTTCCACCTAGCTTGCTCCCCGTGGCCGTAACGGGCCGATGAACCGGATGAACCGAGGGAGGCGTCATGGTGGCGAGTGCAGGTACCAGGAACGTCGTGCTCGTCCACGGGGGCTTCGTGGACGGGTCGGGTTGGCGGGGGGTGTACGACGTCCTCAAACGGGACGGGTACCACGTCAGCGTCGTGCAGAACCCGACGCTGTCCCTCGCCGGGGACGTCGTCGCGGTGCGGCAGGTGCTCGACGCGCAGGACGGTCCGGTCGTCCTGGTCGGGCACTCCTACGGCGGGGCCGTGATCTCCGAGGCGGGGACGCACCCGAGGGTGGCGGCGCTGGTGTACGTCGCCGCGTTCGCGCCCGACAAGGGCGAGTCGGTGAGCACGCTCATCGCCGACCCGCCGCCCGGCGCGCCGGTCCCGCCGATCCTGCCGCCCCGGGACGGCTTCCTGTTCCTGGACCGCGAGGAGTTCGCGGCGTCCTTCGCCGGTGATCTGCCCGCCGAGCAGGCGGCGTTCCTCGCCGACTCCCAGGTTCCGTGGGGAGTCGAGGCCCTCTCCGGCGCCGTGGTGGAACCGGCCTGGCGGGTGAAGCCGAGCTGGTACCTCGTCGCGACCGAGGACCGCATGATTCCGCCCGCGGCCCAGCGCGCGATGGCCGAACGGACGGGTTCGAAGGTCGTCGAGACCGCCGCCAGCCACGCCGTGTACCTCTCCCGGCCCGCCGAGGTGGCCGCCTTGATCAGGCAGGCCGCCGGTCACTGACCGAGGCACGCCGGTTCCCGGACGCGTGCACGGCCTTCGCCGTCGACGCCTCGGCGGTGGAGCCAACCCATGAGGGCGTGGCGGCACGGTCCGCCGCGCCCTCCGTCGCAGGACTCGGAGGAGACACGATGAGAGCAGGCTGCGGGAAGCGCGGGCACTTACGCCGTCTGGGGGCCGTCCTGGCCACCGCGCTGATGCTGGGCACCTTCCTGGTGACGGGCGCGGGCACCGCGCAGGCGGCCGCCCCGGACACGCACCGCACGGCGACATGGAACATGCAGAACGGGCGGGACCGGTGGGCCGGTGCGTACGCCCTCGCGCAGACGAACTCCGTCGTGGCGCTCCAGGAGGTTCCCGACGTCCAGCCCGCCGGCGCCCAGGACCTCGGCCTGCGCAACGGCGTCCGCGTCTACCGGTGGCAGGAGTCCAGCCGCCACCCGGTGCGCTACCTGCACATCCTGGAGCAGCAGTCGCAGAACGTCGGCATCATCACCTCCTGGTGGCCCGACCAGGTCCTTGAGGTGCCGGGCGTCTACCGCTCGGCCCTCGCGGTCGGCAACCGCGCCGACAACGTGCTGTTCGCCTCCGTCCACGCCTCCGCCAACGGCGGCTCCGACGCCGCCTCCCTGGTGGGCCGGGTCTCGCAGGCGGCGAACTCCGCGACGTACCAGCACTGGGCCGTCCTCGGCGACTTCAACCGCAACCCGTTCGCGCTGCGCAACTCCTACCTGCCGCTGGGCACGTACATCTACAACCCCGGCCAGGCCACCCAGCGCGGCGGCGGCGAACTCGACTACATGGCCTCCAACGTCCAGACGGACAACTGGCAGAGCAGCGTCGGCGCCAACGCGGGCAGCGACCACTGGCCCGTCCACTTCGGCTCGATGCGCGGCGGCGCCGAGCCCCGGGAGCTGACCATCCACCCCGAGAACGCCGACACCCGCGTCCTGGACGTCTACCAGGGCCAGGACAACAACGGCAGTCACGTCATCATCTACCAGCCCAACAACGCCTCCAACCAGCGCTGGCGCCTCTTCCACATCGGCACCGGCAGCAACGGCAGGCCCATGTACCGCGTCGTCAGCTCCGACAGCAACAAGTGCCTGGACGTCCAGGACGGCCTGGCCAGCAGGGCCGGGAGCTACCTCAACATCTGGGAGTGCCACAACGTGGGCGGTGACCCCGACCCCCAGCGCGACACCCAGAACTTCACACTGGAGCACCCCATCCCGTCGATGCCCAACCTGACGATGCTCCGCAACAACGCCACCGGCCTGTACGCCAACATCGACGGCGGCGGCACCGGCGACGGCACCTGGGTCATCCAATGGCCCGACCAGATCGGCCAGTTCCCCGTCGCTAACGAGACCTTCTACCTCCACCCGGCCGTCTGAGGTCCGCCAAACGCGCCACCCGAAACGGCCCGGCGCCGACACAGGTGCTGACCGGCCCAGTCGAGCGTAAGGTGCACTCGGCGGCAGGGGGCGGGCATGGACGGTGCGGGGCCGTTACGGGCGGTGCCGGACGGACATCTGATCGGGCGCGAGCACGACCTCGAGCTGGTGCGGGGTTTCGCCGACGGAGCCATGAGGTCTGGCGGCGCGCTCCTGCTGGCCGGGGAAGCCGGGGTCGGCAAGACAGCGTTGCTGGATGCCGCGGCCGCGCACGCCGGTGGCTCGGACACGCGGGTCGTGCGCGGCGCGGGCGTGGAGTTCGAGAGCACCGTGAGTTTCGCGGGGCTCCATCAGGTGCCGCGTCCGCTGCTGGGCGGGCTTGAGCGACTGACCGACTCGCACCGCGGCGCGCTGAGCGTCGCGCTGGGCCTGAGCGACGGGGCGCCGTCCGGCCAGCTCCTGGTGTCGAACGCGGCGCTGGCCCTGCTCGCCCATGCCGCGGCAGACCGCCCGCTGCTGGTGATCGTGGACGATCTTCCGTGGCTGGACCGTGCCAGCGCCGTGGCGCTGGGCTTCGCCGCCCGCCGCCTCGACGGCAGCCGCATCGGTCTCCTCGGCGCGTACCGGTCGGAGGAGGGGAGCTTCTTCCAGCGCGGGGGAGTACCCGAACACCACGTACAGCCCCTGGACGCGACGGCCGCGGCGGAGCTGATCCAGGACCGCTTCCCTTCCCTGGCGCCACAGGTGCGCGCCCGCCTCCCGGCCGAGGCGCGGGGCAACCCGCTGGCGCTGCTGGAACTGCCCATCGCGCTGAGCGGCACGCGCCGCTCCGGGGCCCGGGCGCCCGAGGTGCTGCCCCTGAGCCGTCGGCTCCAAGCCGTGTTCGCCTCCCGCGTCCAGACGCTGCCCGAGCCCACCCGCCTTCTCCTGCTCCACGCGGTCCTGGACGGCACCGGCGACCTGAGCGTCCTGGCGGCGTACGGCCTGGACGACCTGGCGCCCGCGGAGCGGGCAGGCCTCGTGCGAGTGGACGACAGCACCGGCCGACTGGTCTTCCGCCACCCCCTGACGCGCTCCGCCGTGGTGGCCCTCTCGACCAGCGACCAGCGCCGAGGAGCACACCGCGCGCTGGCCGAGCAGCGGGCCGATCGGCCGGAGCGGCGCGCCTGGCACCTGGCCCAGGCCACGGTCGAACCCGCCGAGGACGTCGCCGCCCTGCTGGAGCGGGTGGCGCACGACGTCGTGCGGCGCGGCGACGCGGAAGGCGCCATCGCGGCGCTGCTCCGTGCCGCGGAGCTGAGCCCGCGCGGCCATGACCGCGGCCGCCGGATCGCCGAGGCGGCCTATCTCGGCGCGGATCTGACGGGCCACCTGCGGGACGTGCCGCGACTGCTCGACGACGCCCGCCGGGCCGACGGCGGCGGGGCGGGACCACTGGTCGCCGCGGTCGCCGCGGCACACCACATCCTCCTCAGCGGCGAGGGCGACCTCGACACCGCCCACCGACTCCTCGTCGGCGCGATCGGCCTGCGGCACGCGCCGTACGACGCGGGCGACGCCACCATGAGCGAGGCGCTCCACACCCTCGCCTGGGTGTGCCACGGCAGCCAGCGCGCCGACCTGTGGAAGCCGCTCCACCGGGCACTCGGCCGGCTGCGCCCCGGCGTCCCCGACCGCCTCGCCACGATCCTCAGCACGGTCGCGGACCCGGCCCGCGTCACACCGTCCGCGCTCGCACGCCTCGATGAGGCCATCGCCTCGCTCGACCAGGAGGCCGACCCGGTCCGGATCATCCGGATCGCCATGGCGTCCCTGTACGTCGACCGGCTCGCGGGGTGCGGGAGCGCACTGCGGCGCGTGCTCCGCGCCGGGCGGGACAGCGACTCGCTCACCTTGGAACTCCAAGGGCTGGTCTTCCTCGGCAGGGACCAGTTCGCGGCGGGCGACTGGGACACGCTGTGGACGCGGGCCGACCACGGCCGCAGGCTCGGCGAAGCCCACAGCTACCAGCTGCTGTCGACGGACTTCCGCTACCAGCGGGCCCTGGTCGCCGCCGCACGCGGCGACGAAGCCGCCACCCAGGCCCTGACGGACGAGATGACCCTGTGGGCGACGCCCCGCCGCGTCGGATTCTTCCTGTCCTGCGCCGCGCAGGCCAAGGCGCTCGCCGCTCTCGGCCAGGGCCGGTTCGAGGACGCCTACCGGCACGCGTCCGCCGTCAGCCGGGCCGGTGAGCTCGCCTCGTACGTTCCCACGGCGCTGTTCGTCATCATGGACCTCGTCGAGGCCGCGGTCCGAACGGAGCGGTTCGCGGCGGCGAGCGCCCACGTGGCCGCGGCTCAGGAGGCCCGCATCGGCGTGATCTCGGCACGGCTCGCCATGACCGTGCGGGCGTCCGCGGCGCTCGCGGCGGTCGACCACCGCGCTGCGTGCGACCTGTTCGAAGAGGCTCTGGCCGTGCCCGGCACCGACCGCTGGCCCTTCGAGCTCGCCCGGGTCCAGCTCGCCTACGGCGAACGCCTGCGAAGGACGAGGGCGACCAAGGCGGCACGGACGCACCTCGGCGCGGCTCTGGACACCTTCGAGCGGCTCGGCGCCACCCCCTGGACGGCCCGGACGAGCAACGAACTGCGGGCGACCGGGCTGTCCATCGGGCAGGGCACACACACCGGACCGGTGTCCCTGACGCCGCAGCAACGCGAGATCGCCCAGCTCGCGGCGGCCGGTCTCACCAACAAGGAGATCGGAGAGCGGCTCTTCCTGTCCCCGCGCACCGTCTCCACCCACCTGCACCAGCTCTTCCCCAAGCTGGGCGTGACCTCCCGCGCCGCACTGCGCGACGCGTTGAAGGACACGCCTCGTGGGCCTGTCCGCTAGGTTCCGCCTCTCCGGTCACGCTGGTAGCCCGGGAAGTCAGCCACCGCGAAGGGGCCCTGGAGGGCATCGCGTCCAGGACCCCACGTCATCAGCGCGGACCGCGGTCCGGGATCGAGAACCTGAACCGGCTAGGCCCTCCCCGGCCGCCCCCACCGGCGGCAGCCTGCCTTCTCCAGCACTGGGACAGAGGCCGGGTTCGACAGTTCCACCTCGGCGGGCACGGTGTGGACCTCTGGCGCGGTGAGGGCGAAGGCGGCGCGTGCCCCGGTGGCCTCGGGGCATGGCCTCGGCCGCGTCGGGAGGCCGCGATGCCGCAGCCGATCTCAAGGACGCCCTCGCTGGGCGGCCAGAACAGGCCGATGGAGCCCACCGCCAGGCCGCTGTCGCGCTCGATGACCAGACGGTGGCCATGGGCGCCGAGCCAGTGCGGAGCCTGTCCCGCGCACCCTTGGGTAACCACTCACTTTTTAGTGCGTACTTGAGAGATGGCGCGACCCGCATAAAGGTGAAGGGGACGACGCATCCGAGTACGCAGCGCACGAACAGGAGCAAGGGTGAACAACGCGGCAGCAGTCACCGTTATCGGCCTCGGTGAGATGGGACGGGCCCTGGCGGACGCGCTCATCACCGCGGGACATCGCACGACCGTGTGGAATCGCAGCGCCGCCAAGGCCGACGAGCTGGTGGCACGTGGTGCCCTGCGCGCCGAGACGGTCGAGGAAGCCGTCCTCGCCAGCCCGCTGTCACTGGTGTGCCTGCTGGATTACGACGCCGTGGACTCGATCCTGCGGCCCGCCGCCGGAGCCCTGGACGGTCGGACTCTGGTCAACCTCACCAATGGCACACCGGTACAGGCCCGGGAAACCGAAGCATGGGCGGTGGGCCAGGGCGCGGCTTATCTGGACGGCGGAATCATGGCCATTCCGACGACGGTCGCGACGCCGCAGGCATTCGTTCTCTACAGCGGCCAGAAAGCGCATTTCGAAACGCACAAGGAGACGTTGAGCGCACTGGGGGCGGCCACATATCTGGGCGCCGACGCCGGGATCGCCGCGCTGTACGACCTGGCGCTGCTGAGCGCGATGAACGTGATGTTCGACGGCTTCTTCCACTCGGTCGCCATGGCCACCTCGCACAAGGAAGGCAGTGCGGCCGGTTTCACGGAGCTGCTGGTGCCGTGGCTGACGAACATGGCGCGGGTGATGCCCGCGTTCGCCGCTGACATCGACTCCGACGCGGAGCCGGTGCTTTCCCAGGGCCTCGACGTGGTCCTGGCGGGTGTCCGCAACATGGCACAGGCATCCCGCGACGCGGGCGTGCGCGCCGAGTACTTCGAGCACTCCGCGGCGGCGCTGGAGCGGCTGCGGGCCGAGGGGGTGACGGCCTACACCGGTCCGGCGGCGGTGCGAGGTCTCAGGCGCCAGGACTGACCGTGGCCCCGGGCCCCGGCTGCCGTAGCCGATCCGTGGCGGCCGCGCGGCGAATTCGCCGTCCCGCTGCGCGCCCGCGTCCGCGTCCCTAGGCTGACTGCGAGGGCAAGACGACCTGGGGGGGCGTGCCTGATGGGGGCAGTGGGCAGGGGAACGTCAGGATGGAAGGCGGGAGTCAAACGGCTCCTGGGGCGTGCGGGATTCGACATCGTGCGCAGCACCAACAACCGGGGCGGCGTCGATGACTTCATCCCGTTCGAGGCGACGATGCGGGCCGCGCGGGTGGCCGGTCTCTCGGTCGGGGACCACATCGACACGGTCATGAACGGGACGCCAGGCGCCACCCAGTCCACCATCGACGAACTGCGCGCTCTCGGCGTGTTCGCCGCCGACCCGGACACGGTCCTTGAGATCGGCCCCGGGTCCGGACGGTACCTGGAGAAGACGTTGAAGGAGTGCTCACCAGGCCGCTACGAGATCTATGAGACGGCGGCGCCATGGGCCAACTACCTGGTGGACGAGTTCAGCGTGATCGCCCAGCCGACCGCGGGCTGCAGTCTCGCGCCCACGCCCGACGGCAGCGTCGACCTCGTTCAGGCCCACAAGGTCTTCAACACCGTGACGTTCCTCTGCGCCGCCCGCTACTTCTTCGAGATGGCGCGCGTGACGCGTCCCGGTGGCCGGATCGTGTTCGACGTCATGACGGAGACCTGCCTGGACCCGGCCGCGGTGCGCGCCTGGGCGACACAGGGCGAGGCAGGGCACGGCTCCTATCCGGCCGCCATGCCCCGCGGGACCTGCGTGGACCTCTTCGCGACCCTCGGCTGCAGCCTGGAGGCCAGCTTCCTTGCGCCCTTGGGCGTCGCCTCCACGGCAGGTGCTCGTCTTCGGGAAGGGCGCCTGACCCTCCGGCCTCAGGGAAGGTAGTACGGGCGGTTGTGGGCGGCCACCGGGGGAGACTGGTACGTCCAGGCGCCGACGGCCGGTGTCGCGTCGCCGAGGAGGGCGTGGAGGTCGCGGCCGACGCCGTCGAGCGGGGTGTGGGGCGTGAGACGCGTGCGAGCGGAGTGCTCGGGGGCGGCCAGGTCGTACCAGCGGTAGGGCTGGTAGACGTTCATGGGGCCGGCGAGCAGGCGCCCCTCGCTGTCGGTGCCGTAGCCGGTGATCGGGGCGGAGTTGGCGGCGACGGCGCTGAGGCCGTCCAGCTCGGCGGTGACGTCGAGCAGCGGCCTCGGGTCCCTCTCCAGGGTGTCGTCCGGACCGATCGCGGCCGCCTTGCACCGCACGGACCAGGTCTCGCCCGCCGGTCCGTTGAGGGACGGCAGGTCGACCTCGAACCAGCCGGGGTGCTTCGGTTCGGCGTAGAGCTCCTGTCCGGCCCTGATGGCGAACGGGTTGTCGCACACGACGTGGAGGCGGGCGATGCCGAGGAGCTTCGTCTGGTCCCAGCCCTGCGCGTACTGGGCGTAGGTCAGCCGCGGCAGCCGGTGGGCCTCGCTCGTCGGGAACGCGATGACATTGAACTCGATCTCCTGGGTGACGCCGCCGCCGAACGCGTACTGCGCGAAGTACAGCTGGTAGTTGAGCGAGACCAGCGCCCGCCCGTCCTCGAAGGCGGCCGCGGTCAGGTCCGGATGGTGCTTGGCGAGCAGCTCGCGGACCGGGGCGGGGTCGATCAGCCAGTCGATGCCGAGTTGATGCAAGGCCCCGTAATGGAAAGGGAGTTGGAACGGAGCGGGTACGGGCGGCAAAGGCAGGGGGGCGGTCATGCCGAGGCTCCTCGGGTCGGGGGCGTCTCGTCGGTCGCGGAGGATGAGGGCGGGGCGAGGGCGGCCGGGCGGTCGCGGGCCGCGAGATCCGCCTCGACGCGTTCGGCGCTGCGCAGGGCGAGCGCGGCCATCGTCAGCGTCGGGTTGGACGTGGCCACCGAGGGCATGCTGCCGCAGCCGACCGCGTACAGACCCGGGTGGTCCCAGCAGCGCTGCCACGCGTCGACCACCGACGTAGCGGGGGAGTCGCCCATGATGTGGGTCCCGGCGGCATGCCCGGCGCCGCGGTAGCCGTACGTACGGCCGCCGTGCTCGAAGCGGCCAGGCCAGGCCGCCACCGGTGCGTAGTCCGTGTGGTCCTCGGCGCCGAGCAGCGCGAAGACCTGGTCGGAGACCGCGCGGGCCGCCGCCATCCCTTCCTTCACGTGCTCGTCGAGGTCGTATGTGACGAGGGGGCGGGGCAGGCCGAGGCGGTCGTGTTCGCGCGGGTGCAGGGTGACCCGGTTCGCGGGGTCGGCGCCCTGTTCCATCTCGAACTGGAGGGCGAACTGGCGGCGGACCCGGTCCCCGACCGCCCGCCGCAACTCCGCCCCGAACAGGCCCCGTTCGGTGAGGAAGTGGTGCACGTCCGCGTCGACGGACCCCTTCGCCCAGACCCAGCCCCACGCCCCGAGCTCGACGCGGAACGGCGCCCGCAGCCGCCGCGCCGCGCCGCCGCGGAAGCCCTCGAAACCCGAGACCGAGCCGGGGCCCCGGTACGGCCCGGTGTCCTCGGGCAGCAGGCCCCAGGTCAGCAGGACCGGATGGTCCATCAGATTGCGGCCCACCTGGCCGCTGCGGTCGCCGAGCCGGGACAGGAGCAGGAGCCGGGCGTTCTCCACGGCGTGCGCGGCGAGCACGACGACATCCGCGTGGGCGAGGGACACCTCGCCGTCGTGGGAGTGGTACTCCACGCCCGTGGCGCGCCCCCGCCCGTCGACGAGCACGCGGCTCACCACGGACCGGTCCCGCAGCGTCACGGTCGCGCTCCAGCGGCCCTGGGTCTTGAGCGGGGTGTACTTCGCGTACGAGGGGCAGTGCGGGACGCAGCTCGCGTTGCCGACGCACCGGCTGTCCGGGGCGTCCCGCCCGTCCCGCCCGCGCGGCACGTAGCCCCGGCCGCCGTCGTAACGGGGTTCCGGGACGCCGTTGCGCGCGTGCGGGGTGCCGACCACCCTCAGCTCGACCTCGTCAAGCGATACGGGGTCCTTGACGCGCCGCCCGTCCAGGCGGGCCGACAGGAGACGGTCCACACGCGAGGCGGGCAGGGCGCGCATGGGGAACACATAGCCCTCGGGGAAGGGAAGGCCGACGCGCTCGCGCTGTTCGTCGACGTCGGCGGCCACCCCCAACTCCCGCTCGGCGGCCCGGTAATAGGGCTCAAGATCGGCGTACGTGAGCGGCCACCGCCGCCCATATCCGAAGGACTCGGTGTCGAAGTCCTCCGGGAGCATGCGGGGCGCGAGGCCGGTCCAGACGTTGCCGGTGCCGCCGTTGACGCGGACGTAGCCGCTGGCGTACGGGAGCGGGCCGTTCTGCCGCAGATGGCCGACCGCGCGGAAAGCGGCGCGTTCCCGGTGTGCCGGAGAGGTCCGTCACCTCGGGCCAGGGGGCCGCCGGATCGGCGCGGTAGGGGGAGCCGGGCACCTTGGCGGCGGCCGTGAGATACGTGCTGAGCGGGTCAGCGGGCGGTTCGTGAGCGCCGTGGCCCGCCGCACCGGCCTCCAGGACCAGGACCCGTCGGCCGCGCCCGCCGAGCCGGTGCGCGACGAGCGAGCCCGCGACACCGGCGCCGACGACGATCACGTCGTACCGCGTCACGCGCCGCTCCCCACGACCCCGTCGCCCGGCCCGGACCGGCCGCCCGTCTCGCTCCAACTCCCGTACCCGCCAGGCTCCGTGGCGGGAGCCTTGAGACCGGCCGCCTTCCACACCAGACCCTCGGCGTACGCGCGCGAGGACACCACGACCGGCGGCGGACCCGGCCAACTGCCCGTGTACCAGAGGTATGTCACCGCCCGGGCGGCCTCCCGTAACTCGCCGTCCATGGCGTCATCGGGATCTCTCCACTCGCGCAGCAGCCGCGCGTACCGCTCCACACCGAGCTGTTCCGCGGCGACCGCCCGGTACACCTCAGCAAGGCCGGTGGCTTCCAGAGCCGACGCGTCGAAGCCCGTCAGCCGCGCCGACAGGGCGGTGAAGCGGGGCACGTCGTCCGCGCTGGAGCGGGGTAAGTCGTTGGCGATACGCACGCGATCATCGGTGCCCAGCGGTGTGCCGGTCCATGCGCGGCGCCCGGGGAAGGGCTTGATCGCGACTCCGGGCGGACGGCCGGAGCGGTGTGGTGGTGGCCCGCGGGTGGCCCGTTCGCGGTAGCGCCGAGTCCGGTCGGCGTAGACGCGCTGCGCCACCCTGCCCCGCCGGAGGGCGTCAATCGGGCCTGGGGGCGGTTCGGTTGCCAGTTCGGACGGGTCTCGGGGCGCCCGGTGCCAGTCACCCAGAGAACACGCATCATCACAGGTCACACGGTGTGTCCCCGCCATTACGGCAGCCGTGGGTGGTGACCGGTTGGTGGATCAAGTCTCAAAGCTTGGGCACGAATTACACACACCCCCTCTACATGCTGACCGCGATGGTCTAAATTGACCGTGCTTCAGCTGCTCGTACGCGAAGCAACTAATGATGATCTTGGGTTCGGTGCTGCGGACAGCCAGCGGTGGCGTCCCTGGCGCCGCATATGGGGGTGATCATTCCTGGGGCCCGAACGAGGGCCTTGGGCGCGGGGAGCGCCCGGGGTTCGACGGGTTTCCGCGTGCCTCGAGAGTCCGGCAGGACCGCGCGTCCGCCGCGACCGGGGTGGGGGGTTCAACCAGCGTTGAAAGAGCGGGATGTCCTGCGCGGAGGGCGCGGACGTCCCGGGGGGAGGAACGGCGCGGCGGGGGGTCTTGGCCTCTCGCGGAAAGCACAGTGTGACGCGAGCACGTCGAGCTACTGGTGACCTGGGGGGGTTCAGTGCAGCAGGGGGAATTAGCGAGCCCGTTTCCGTCGGCGCGCGGGCGTCTGGCGAACGGGGAGATCAGCCAGCCCGCAATTGACTGGGAGCAGAGGTACCGTCGTACCGTCATTATCAGCGATACCGTGGCCACCGCTTTCGTAGTGGCGTCGATCGGTATTTTCTTCGGGGCCCGGGACGCGGCCAACTGGCATGAGAAATGGGGAATTCTCGCATTCGGCACCGAGCTCCTCGTACTGGGGGCACTCGCGGTGAGCCGGGCATGGGCTCCGGCCGTGCTCGGCCAGGGAGCCGAGGAATTCCGTCGGCTCGGACGCTCACTGTTCACGGCGGTCGTCGTCCTCGCACTCGGCGGGATCGCCCTCACCTCGCGCAACATCAAACTCTGGATCTTCGTCGCGATCCCCGCGATCGCGCTCACCACCATGACCGCCCGGTATCTGCTGCGCCTGTGGCTGCACAAACAGCGGAAGGAAGGGCGGTGCCTGAGACCGGTGCTTGCCGCCGGGAGCCTGGCCACCGTGCTCGATCTGATCACCCGGGCCCGGAAGTTCCCGCACCTCGGGTGGCGGGTGGACGCGGTGTGCACGACGGACGGTCACGGTCTCGACGGCGACCAGCTGGACGGCGTGCCGGTCGTCGGCCAGCTGGCCGACGTCGCCAGCCACGTCCGCCGCGACGGCTACCGCGTCGTCGCGGTCACACCGGACCCGCACTGGTCGCCGGACCGCCTGCAGCGCCTGGCCTGGAACCTCGAGGGCAGCGACGCCGAGATGGTCGTGGCCCCCGTCCTGATGGAGGTGGCGGGGCCGCGGCTGCACGTCGACGCCGTCCTCGGGATTCCCCTGCTGCGGGTCAGCATGCCGACGTTCACCGGGGGCCGCCGGGTGGTCAAGGCGGTCGTCGACCGGATGGGCGCGGCGATCCTGCTGGTGCTGTTCGCGCCGCTGATGCTGCTCGTCGGGCTGCTCGTCCTCGTGGACAGCCGCGGCGGGGCGTTCTACCGCCAGCGCAGAGTCGGCAAGGACGGCCGGGAGTTCACCATCTACAAGTTCCGCACCATGGTCTCCGGGGCGGACGGGGCGCGCGCCGGTCTCGCCCACCGCAACGAGGGCGCGGGGCTGCTGTTCAAGCTCCGCCGTGACCCGCGGGTGACCAGGGTGGGCACCGTGCTGCGGCGGTACTCGATCGACGAGCTCCCGCAGCTCGTCAACGTACTCACCGGATCGATGTCGCTCGTCGGCCCGCGGCCTCCGCTGCCGGAGGAGTCCGCCGCCTACGGCCCGGACATCCGCCGGCGGCTCCTGGTCAAGCCAGGGCTCACCGGCCTGTGGCAGATCAGCGGGCGCAGCGACCTGCCGTGGGAGGAGGCCGTCCGCCTCGACCTGCGGTACGTGGAGGACTGGTCGCTGGCCCTGGACACGGTGATCTTGTGGAAGACGCTGCGTGCGGTGCTCCACGGACAGGGGGCGTACTGATGCGCGGGGGGACGTCGTCCGGCCGGCGCGCGGATGGCGGGCCGACCGGGCCCGCCTGGGGGAGGGGAAGGGCATGAGAGTCAGCGTCTTCGGGCTCGGCTACGTGGGCTGCGTGTCGGCCGCGTGCCTGGCCAGCATGGGGCACGAGGTCATCGGGGTGGACGTGAACCCGGTGAAGGTCGACCTGGTCAACGACGGCAAGGCCCCGGTGGTCGAGGAGCGGATCGGCGAGCTCATCGCCGACGTCGTGCGCAGCGGTGCGTTACGCGCCACCGACGACGTCCGCGAGGCGGTCCTGGGCAGCGACGTGTCCCTGGTCTGCGTGGGCACGCCGTCGGAGCCCAACGGCAGCCTGTGCACCACGTACCTGGAACGGGTCACCGAACAGATCGGCGCCGTGCTCGCCGAGGGGGGCCGGCGGCACACCGTCGTGTTCCGCAGCACCATGCTGCCGGGCACCTGCCTGAACCTCCTGGTGCCGATCCTGGAGAAGTTCGTCGGCGGCACGGCAGGGGTGGACTTCGGGGTCGCGGTCAACCCGGAGTTCCTGCGCGAGGGCACGAGCGTGCGGGACTTCTTCGACCCGCCCAAGACCGTCATCGGCGAGCTCGACGCGGTGAGCGGCGACGCGGTGAGCGCGCTGTACGACAGCCTGCCCGGCGAGGTGTTCCGGGTGCCGGTCCCGACCGCCGAGGCGATCAAGTACGCGGACAACGCGTTCCACGGCCTCAAGATCGGCTTCGCGAACGAGCTGGGCGCGGTGTGCCAGGCGCTCGGCGTCGACTCGCACCAGGTGATCGACGTGTTCCTGGCCGACCGCAAGCTGAACATCAGCCCCGCCTACCTGCGGCCCGGCTTCGCCTTCGGCGGCTCCTGCCTGCCCAAGGACCTGCGCAGCCTGGTCCACGCGGCGCGGCGGGCCGACGTCTCGGTGCCCATCCTCGCCCACGTCCTGCCCTCCAACGCCGACCATCTGCAGCGCGCGGTGGACCTCGTGGAGCGCACCGGCAAGCGCCGGGTGGGGATGTTCGGCCTCTCCTTCAAGCCCGGCACCGACGACCTCCGCGAGAGCCCGCTCGTCGAACTGGCGGAGAGACTCTTCGGCAAGGGGTACGACCTGCGGATCTACGACCCCAACGTGAACGTCTCCCGGTTGCTCGGCGCGAACCGCGAGTACATCGAGACCCGTCTTCCGCACCTCGCGCAGCTGCTCGCTGACTCCGTCGACGAGGTGCTCGCACATGCCGAGGTGTGCCTGGTCGGGACCAGGGAGCCGGACGTCATCGCGGCACTGCCGCATGGCGAGGGACCGGTGATCGTCGACCTCATCCGCCTTCCCGACGCCGAGGCGCGTCGGACCGAACCGGGGTACATGGGACTTGCTTGGTAACACGACCAGCGGAGACCGGCACGGCCGGAGCGCGCTGATCTTAGTGGAGAACCTGTCGGTGCCGTTCGACCGACGGGTGTGGCAGGAGTGCACGACGCTGCGCGAGGCGGGCTGGACGGTGCACGTCATCTGTCCCCGGGGGGAGAAGCGGGACACGGAGCCGGAGGCGGTGATCGACGGGGTGCGGATCCACCGCTACCCGTTGCGCGCGGCCACCGGAGGACCGGCCGGCTACCTGCGGGAGTACGGATCGGCGCTGTGGCACACGGCCCGCCTCGCCCGCAAGGTCGGCCCGGTCGACGTGGTGCACGCCTGCAACCCGCCCGACCTGCTGTTCCTTGCGGCGCGGTGGCTCAAGCGGCGCGGCGCGCGGTTCGTCTTCGACCAGCACGACCTGGTGCCGGAGCTGTACCTGTCCCGGTTCGGCCGCGGCGAGGACCTGCTCTACCGCGCCGTGTGCGCGCTGGAACGCATGACCTACCGGGCCGCGGACGTCGTGCTCGCCACGAACGAGAGCTACCGGGACGTCGCGGTGCGCCGCGGCGGGCGACGGCCCGATGACGTGTTCGTGGTGCGCAGCGCGCCCGCCGTCGAGCGGTTCCAACCGGTACCGCCCGAGCCGGAGTTGAAGCGCGGCAAGCCCCATCTGCTGTGCTACCTCGGCGTCATGGGACCCCAGGACGGCGTGGACTACGCCCTGCGGGCCCTGGCGAAGCTGCGCGACGAGCTCGGACGGAGCGACTGGCACGCGGTGTTCGTCGGCGCGGGCGACGCCTTCGACGCGATGGTGGAGCTGTCCCGGACCCTCGGGCTGAGCGAACAGGTGCAGTTCACCGGGCGCGTTCCCGACGCCGACCTGGTGCGCTACCTGTCCACCGCGGACGTGTGCCTTTCCCCCGACCCGCGCAACCCGCTCAACGACGTGTCGACCATGAACAAGGTCCTGGAGTACATGGCGATGGGCCGCCCGATCGTCTCGTTCGACCTGAAGGAGGCGCGGGTCTCCGCCGGTGACGCCGCCGTCTACGCCCCCGCCAACGACGAGGCCGCGTTCGCCGGCCTCATCGCGCGGCTCCTGGACGACCCCAAGGAGCGGGCCCGGATGGGCGAGATCGGCCAGGAGCGGATCAGCGGACGGCTGTCCTGGCGGAACTCGCAAGCGGCGCTGCTCGCCGCCTACGCCGCGGCCTGCCGTGAGCACACTCCGGTGGCCGCGGGCGGCCGGGCCCGCACAGGGTGGAGGCCGCGCGGTTGAGTGAGGACACGATTCGCCTGGTCACGATCGGGCGGATTCTCCATCGGAGATGGCGGCTCCTTGCCGTCGTCACCGTGCTGGGCGCGCTCGTCGGGTACGGCGTCTCGGTGCTGTTCCCGCCGCGCTACACGGCGTCGGTGTCGGTGCTGCTGCCGGGGCAGTGGGAGGAGCGCGAACTGCTCACCCAGGCCGAGATCGCGACCAGTTCGTCGGTGGTCGACCGCGTCGCCACCACGCTCGGCTGGAAGGGCGTCAGCGGCGCCGACCTGCGGGGGCGCGTGAGCGCCAAGGCCACCGACGGGAACATCATCAAGATCTCGGGTACGGACCACACCCCGGACGGCGCGCAGCGGCTCTCCGACCGGGTGGCACAGGAGTTCGTCACCTTCTCCGCGCGGATCGCGGGCGACGACAGCGACTCCGACGCGGCCACGGGGCCCGAGGCCCTGCGCAAGAAGGTGGCGGAGACCAACCGCCGCATCACCGACCTGGCCAACGCGGCCGATCCGGGGCGGACCGTGGAGAGCGTGCAGGCCCGCACCGAACTGGAGAAGCTGCGCACCTCGCTGCAGGAGGCCATGAAGAAGCTGGACGAGACCGGGGGAGCGACCAGCAAGGCGGGCATGGTCGTCATGGGCCCGGCGCCCCGGCCGACCGGCGAGGCGCCGCCGACCAGGACGCACCTCGTCGGCGGCGGGGCGGCACTGTCCTTCCTGATCGCGGTCATCGGCCATCTCGCCGCGGCCCGGGTCAACCGCAGGCCGCGCACCGAACCGGAGATCGCCGCGGCGCTGGGCGCGGAGTTCATCGGCACCGTCGACGTGCCCGACGAGCGGTCCGCTCGCCCCCGAGGCGGTGGCCCGCGGGCCTGGATCCGCTGGCTGCTCGACGTCGACACCCGATGGGACCTGCCGATCCCGCGGAGCTCCGGCGACGAGGCCAGCAGACGCGTCCGCTACCGGCGGGTGTGCGTGCGGCTCCGGGAGGAGCTGGCGGCGCCCCGGCGGCTGCTCGTCGTCGTACCGGACGGCGACGACATCGCCCGCCGGGCCGCCGGGCAGCTCGTCGCGGAGGCCGCGAGCGATCCGGTGCTGCGGCTGGTGGACGTCTCGCTGTCCCAGCCGATGGTGCCCGACCGCGACACCGAGTCCGGCGCCCTGATCGTGCTCAGTGCGGGCAGCTGGACCTCGGGGGAACTCGCCGGGATCGCCGAGGCGTGCGCCGACGGCAGACATGAGGTCGTCGGCGTCGTCATCGCCGGCACGGTCCGGGCCCGTACGACGAAGTCCGCCGGCCAGCCTCCGGAGAACGCCGACCTGGCGCTCGCGGGGCGCGGCCAGGCGACAGGAGGTTCCGTGTGACGACGAGCACGACTTCGGAGCCGACGGCCGCGACTCCGCTGCTGGACCTGCAAGCGCTGGTGGTGGCGGTGCGCAGACGCCGCCGTCTGTGGTGCTTGCTGGCACTGCTTGGGTTCATGGCCGGTGCGGCGCTTGCCGTCCTGAAGCCGCCGCCGCCGACCGCGATGACCAAGGTCCTCGTCGCGCACCAGGAGGACCAGCCGAACGACACCGGGACCCTGATCCGCACCGACGCCGAACTGCTGAAGACCACAAGAATCGCGAGCCAGGCCCTGCGGGCCCTGAAGTCCGGGGAGAACCCGGAGGACTTCCTGGGGGACTACCGGGGCAGCGGCGTGACCAACAACCTGCTGCGGATCGATGTGACGGCGGACAGCGACGCGAAGGCGGTGGCCCGGGCCAAGGCGCTGGCCGACGCGTTCGTCGCGGACCATGTGAGGCGGATGCGGGAGACGGCGAAGGCCGAGGCCAAGGCCCTGCTGGAGCAGCGTGACCGCATGCGCAAGGAACTCGTCCAGGTCAATGAGGAGATCGGCGGCGGACCGCCGAGGAGCGGCCCGAAGGCGTCGGCGAGAACCGAGTCGCTCTTCGCCCGCAGGGCCGAGCTCACGACGCGGATCGCCGACTTCAACCTGCGCGCCGAAGAGGCACGCGTCGGCACGCCCCGGCTCATCGCGGGCACCCAGATCGTGGACGCCCCGCGCGCGGTGCACCACTCCACCGCCAAGGCCGCCGTCACCAACGCCGGGATCGGCCTCGTCCTGGGGCTCGTCCTCGGCATCGCGGTGGCCGCGGTCGGTTCGGTGGTGGCGGACCGCCCCGTGCTGCGCCGCGCGATCGCGGCGAACCTGGGCGCCTCGGTCATCGCGGAGCTGCGCCGCGTGTCCCGCAGGCCGGCCGGGCGGTGGCAGCTCAGACGGACCCGGGCGGCGCGGACGCGGCTCACCACGACCCTGGCCCGCGCCGTGCGCGGCTCCGCGGAACCGGTGTCGCTGCTCGAACTGGGCTGCGCGCGGGCCGCGAGCGCGATCGCCCTGGACGTCGCCAGAACACTGGCGGAGGACGGTCCCGTGGTCATCGTCGACGGTCTGCCCGGCGCGCACCTCGCGGGCCGCCGCAAGCAGCCGGGAGACCCGGACGTGGTCGACGGCGAGGCCGCCGCGGCCCTGCCGCCGCAGACGCGCAGGCTCGGCGTCGGCTCGGTCGCGCCCGGCACGGCCTGGACCGACCTGCGGTTCCTCGGCGGCCAGACCGTGCTCGTCGTGCGGGCCGGGCACGGCAGCGCCGCCTGGCTGCACACCGTGGCGCGACAGCTAGCGGAACAGGACATCCCCGTGATCGGTGTGGTGCTGATCGAACCCGATCCGCGGGACCGGACCGACGGCACCCTGTGGGACGGGCCGCACACCGCGCTGCGCGGCCCGCACCAGCGCCTTGCCCGGCAGAACGGCACGGGCCAGCGGCGCACGGAGCGGCCGCCGGTCGCGGCCGCACGGGTCCCGAACAGCGACCAGGAGGCGCGGTAGCACATGTGTGGCATCGCAGGCACGTACCGATGGCCGGACGGGAAGGTCGTGACCGACCGGCTCACCGAGACCCTCGCCCACCGCGGCCCGGACGGGGCGGGCCGCTACAGCCACCCCGCCGGTGACGGCGAGGTGCACCTCGGGCACCGCCGCCTGGCCATCATCGACCTGTCCGAGACCGGCGCCCAGCCGATGGTCTCGGGCGGGCTCGCCCTGACGTACAACGGCGAGCTGTACAACGCGCCCGAGCTGCGGGCCGAGCTGGCGGCCGCCGGGGTGCGCTTCCGCGGCACCTCCGACACCGAGGTGGTCCTGGAGGCCTGGCGGCGCTGGGGCACCGACTGCCTGCCCCGCCTTCGCGGCATGTTCGCGTTCGGGGTCTTCGACGAGCGCACCGGCGAACTGGTGCTGGCCCGCGACCAGTTGGGCATCAAGCCGCTGTTCCTGCTGCGGCGCGGCGGGGGCCTGGTATTCGCCTCCGAGCTCAAGGCGCTGGCCGCCGCCACTGGCGGGACGCTGGAGGTGGACCACGCGGCGCTGGTGGCCCTCGCTCCTCTACTACTGGGTGCCGGACTCGCGCTGCGCGTACCGCGAGGCGGAGAAGCTGCCGCCGGGGAGCTGGCTGAGGTGCCGGGCCGACGGCCGGGTGGAACGCGGCCGGTACTGGCACCTGAGGGACGTCGCCGCCGAGGGCCGGGAGCGGGCCCTGAGCGGTGAGCTGCCGGACCTGGCGGCCATCGTCGAGGAGTCGACGCGGCAGCACCTGCTCTCCGACGTGCCCGTGGCGACGTTCCTGTCCGGCGGTCTCGACTCCAGCTATCTGACCGCCCTCGCCGCCCGCCACCAGCCCGGGATCTCCGCCTACACCATCGGATTCCGCGCCGAGGACGCCAAGTTCGAGGCGATGCCGGACGACCTGCGCTACGCCCGGCAGGTGGCCGAGCGGTTCGGCGTCGACCTGCACGAGATCGAGATCGCGCCGAACGTGCTCGACCTGCTGCCGCACATGACGTACCACCTGGACGAGCCGATCGGCGACCCCGCCGCGATCAACACCTATCTGATCTGCCAGGCCGCCCGGGAGGCCGGGGTCAAGGTGATGCTGTCGGGGATGGGCGCCGACGAACTGTTCGCCGGATACCGCAAACACCTGGCCAACGTGCTCGCGCTGCGCTACCAGCGCGTCCCGCGGCCCCTGCGGCGCGGCGTGTCCGCGGCCGTGGACCGGCTGCCGGTCGCCACGGCCCGCCGGGGGTATCGGTCGGTGCGCTTCGCCAAGCGGTTCTTCTCCTTCGCCGACCTGCCGGAGGAGACCGCGTTCCGGCGCAGCTACACCATGTACGACCAGGACGAACTGCTCGCCCTGGTCGATCCGGACCTGGCGGGGACGGTCGATGACGTACTCACCGAGCACGCCGACGTCTACCAGGACAACGACCTCGACGACTTCGTCAACCGCATGTGCCTGGGCGACGCCCGGATGTTCCTGCCGGGCCTGAACCTCACCTACACCGACCGCTCCAGCATGGCCGCGTCGACCGAGGTAGCGGGTGCCGTACGTGGACGTCGAGGTGGTCAGGGCGGCGTTCGCCGTGCCCGGCGACCGCAAGATCGTCGGACGGCAGGGCAAGGCCGTCCTGAAGGAGGCGGCCACGTCGGTGCTGCCCCGGGAGATCGTGTACCGGCCCAAGGGCCTGTTCAGCGCCCCGCTGCGGGCCTGGATGAGCCGGGACCTCGCGCCGCTGGTGCGCGAGGTGGTCAACGACGGGGTGCTCGTGCGTTCCGGCCTGCTTCGCCGCGACGCGCTCGCGCGCATGGTCGCCGAGGACGCCGCCGGGCAGCGGGACTTCTCCAAGCACCTGTGGCATGTGCTGACGCTTGAGTACTGGTATCGCGGCGCGACCTCCGGGTCCGGTCAGAACGCCAAGGCGTAGAAACAAGGGGACTTCGGTGAAACAGGTTGTGCAGAACTACAAGAGCGGCGAACTGGCGGTCCTCGACGTGCCGGTGCCGGGGTGCAAGCCGGGCGGTGTCCTGGTGAGGACCGGCCTACTCGCTGATATCCACCGGCACCGAGATGATGAAGGTGTCCGAGGCCGGGATGTCGATGCTTGGCAAGGCCCGCTCCCGTCCTGACCAGGTGGCCAAGGTCATGCAGAGCGTGGCCACCAACGGGCTGCCCGCCACCTACCGCAAGGTGATGGGCAAGCTGGACTCCTACACGCCGCTCGGCTACTCGCTGTGCGGGGTCGTCGAGCAGGTCGGCGCCGGGACCGACGACGTGGCGGTCGGTGACCTCGTGGCCTGCGCGGGCAACGAGCACGCCCTGCACGCCGAGCTGAACTGGGTGCCGAAGAACCTCTACGCCCCGGTGCCGGACGGCCTCGCGCCGGGGCACGCCGCGTTCGGCACCGTCGGGTCGATCGCGCTGCAGGGCGTCCGCCAGGGCGAGCCGCAGCTCGGCGAGGTGGCCCTGGTCATCGGCCTCGGTCTGATCGGGCAGCTGGTGGCGCAGCTCCTCACCGCGTCAGGCGTCCGCGTCGTCGGGGTCGACCCCGACCCGGCGCGCTGCGAACTCGCCGCGCGCCTGGGCGCCGCGGCCTGCGGAGATCCCGCCGACGCGGCCGTGGAGAGCGCCGTCGCCGAACTCACCGACGGCCACGGCGTGGACCAGGTGTACCTGGCCGCGGGCGGCGCCAGCAACCAGCCCGTCGAACTGGCCGCCAAGCTCAGCCGGGACCGCGGCCGGGTCGTCGACATCGGCAAGTGCCGCCTGGACCTGCCGTGGAACGCGTACTACGAGAAGGAACTCGACGTCCGGTTCTCCCGCAGCTACGGCCCCGGGCGCTACGACCCGGAGTACGAGCTCCAGGGGCGGGACTACCCGATCGGCTACGTGCGCTGGACCGAGCGCCGCAACCTGGCGTGCTTCCTCGACCTCGCCGCGCGCGGCCGCGTCGACGTGGAGCCGCTGGTCTCCCACATCGCCGACTTCGACGACGCCGTCGAGACGTACCAGCGTCTGAAGGACGGCGACCTGAAGGCCGTGGCCGTGCTGTTCCGCTACCCCGAACACACGGAGGAGGCCAAGGCCCCGGAGGTGGCTGTGCCCGCGGTGAAGCCGCGCGTGGGCGGCGTGTCCACCCCGGCCCGGGCCGCCTCGGCGCCGGTGCGGCTCGCGTTCGTCGGCGCGGGCAACTACGCCACGTCGATGCTGCTGCCGCACCTGGCCGAGCGCGAGGGCGTCGAGCTGTCGGCCGTCGTCACCACGACGGCGCTGTCCGCGGCCAACGCCCAGCGGAAGTTCGGCTTCGCCGAGGCGACCACCGACCTGGACGCCGTGCTCGGCGACAAGTCCATCGACGCGGTGTTCGTGGTCACCCGGCACAGTTCGCACGCCGACCTGACCCGCAAGGCGCTCCTGGCGGGCAAGACGGTGTTCGTGGAGAAGCCCCTGGCCCTCACCGAGGACGATCTCGCCGGGGTGCTCGCGACCGTGGAGGAGTCCGGCAACGACCGCCTCCAGGTGGGCTTCAACCGCCGGTTCGCGCCGCTCCTGCGCGAGGCCAAACAGCGCTTCGGCGCCCGGAGCGGCCCGGCGAGCCTGCGCTACCTGGTCAACGCGGGCCGGTTGCAGCACGGCAGCTGGTACCTCCAGCAGGGCACCGAGGGCTCGCGGTTCGCCGGTGAGGGCGGACACTTCATCGACACGGCGAGCTGGCTGCTCGGGGCGGAGCCGGTAGCGGTGTACGCCACCGCCCCGTCCGGCAACGAGGACCTGCAGGTCGTGCTGCACTACCCGGACGGGTCCACCGCCACCATCAGCTACGTCACCAGCGGCCCGGCCAGCCTCCCCAAGGAGACCCTCGACCTGGTCGCGGACGGCCGCGCGCTGCGGCTCGACGACTTCGTCCGCGCCTCGGTCTACGGCCGCAAGCGGTGGGTCAGCTCGCGGCTGCCCAAGGCCCGGGACAAGGGCCAGAACGCCGAACTGGCCGCGTTCATCAAGGCCGTGCGGACCGGCGGGCCGATGCCGGTGCCGCTGGACTCCCTGGTCGCCACCACGGCCGCCACCCTCGCCGTCCAGACCGGCCTGGCCAGTGGCGCGCCGGTGACGTTGGCGAGGACGCGATGACGGTGAGCTCGGGGAGCGCGGGCTGGTACCTGCGGCGGTTATCCCGCATGGGACCGAGGGAGATCGGCGGGCGGGTGAGCGACACGGTGCGCAGGCGGCGGTGGCGGTCGGCGCGGCCCCACTGCCCGACCGTGACCGGCGCCCGGTTCACCGCGGTCCTGCCCGCGGGCACGCTCGCCGCCGTGCCGCCGGACGCCGCGAAACGCCTCGTCGCCGAGGCGGACCGGCTGCTTGCCGGGCACGTCGAGTACTTCGGCGTCGACCGCGACGACCTGGCCGACCCCGACTGGTGGCGCGACCCGAAGACAGGGCGCCGCGCGCCCTGGGGCTACGCCTTCGACGTGCCGTACCGCGACGAGGACGCGGTCGGGGACATCAAGCAGATCTGGGAGCTGTCCCGGCACCAGTACCTCACCGTGCTCGCCGCCGCCTACGCGATCACCGGGAACGAGCGGTACGCCGAGCGCGTGGCCGCGCACCTGCGGTCGTGGTGGGCGGCCAACCCGCCGCTGCGCGGCGTGCACTGGATCAGCGGCATCGAGCTGGGCATCCGGCTGCTCTCCTGGGTGTGGATCCGCCGGCTGCTCGACGGCTGGCCGGGCGCGGCCGCCCTGTTCGAGTCCAACCCCGTGGCGCAGAACCAGATCTGGCACCACCAGCGCTGGCTCGCCGCCTTCCCCAGCCGCGGTTCCTCGGCGAACAACCACGTCATCGCCGAGGACGCCGGGCAGTTCGCCGCGGCCTGCGCCTTCGGATGGTTCCCCTCCTCGGCGCGCTGGCGGGCCGACGCGCTGCGCTCCCTGGAGCGGCAGCTGCGCGGCAACACCTTCCCCTCGGGGCTCAACCGCGAGCTGGCCACCGAGTACCACGGACTCGTCCTCGAACTCGGCCTGGCCGCGGTGGCCGAGGCGGACGCCGCCGACGTGCCGGTGCCCGCCTCCCTCCGCCTGGTGCTCCTGCGGATGACCGACGCGCTCGCGGCCATCGTGGACAACCGGTTGCGGCCGCCGCGCCAGGGAGACGCCGACGACGGCCACGGTCTGGTCGTGGACGGCACGGGCACCAACCGCTGGGCCTCGCTCCTGGCCACCGGGGACGCCGTGTTCGGCCGACTCGACTGGTGGCCGACCGTGACCGGCAGCGATGTGCGCACCCCGCTGCTCGCCGCGCTCATCCGCCCGTACGCGAAGGAAGCCGCCGCGTTCGGCACGCGGCGCCCGCCAAGCCGGCCAGGGCACTTCGCGGACGCGGGCATGACGATCCTGCGCGGTCCGGGGGAGATCTGGTGCCGCTGCGACGGCGGCCCGCACGGCTTCTTGTCCATCGCCGCGCACGCGCACGCGGACGCGCTGTCGGTGGAGGTCCGGCACGACGGGGTCGACGTGCTCGCCGACCCGGGGACGTACTGCTACCACGGGCAGCCCCGGTGGCGGCGGTACTTCCGGTCGACCCTCGGCCACAACACCCTGGAGCTGGACGGCGGCGACCAGTCCGTCTCCGGCGGCCCGTTCCTGTGGACCCGGCACGCCCGCAGCCGCGTCCTGGTCGCGGACACCGGCGCGGAGGGCGTGGCCCGCTGGAGCGCCGAGCACGACGGCTACCACAACTCCGTGCACCGCCGCCGGGTGGAGCTGACGGCCGCGCACCACGAACTGCGGGTGGTCGACGAGGTGCGCGGCCCGCGCCGGGCCGTGCGCCTGGCGTTCCACCTCGGCCCGGCGATCGCCGCGGACCTGATGGGCGACTGGGCCGTGCTCACCTGGACCCGAGACGGTGAGGTCCGCTCCGCGGTGCTCGACCTGCCCGGGGAGCTGACCTGGCGGGCGCACCGCGGCGAGAGCGAGCCGCCGCTCGGCTGGTACTCCGCCGGGTTCGGGCGCAAGGAACCCGCCACCACGCTGGTCGGCACCGGCTTCGCCGACGGCGCGCAGGGGTTCACCACCGTACTCAGGTTCCGCGGCTAGGGGGCGCGTGGTGATGACGTGGCGGCATGGGGGGTTACCGGCGGCGGCGCTGGCGCTGGTCGTGCTGACGGGGACCGGCTGCGACCGTGCCCCGGAGGCGCGGCCGGAGCCGACCACCGGGCCGTCCACGTCCACGGCCCGGTCCCTGGCCCGGGTGTGCGCCAAGCCCGCGGCCGGTCCGGCGAAGGCACCGGTGGGCGCGGTGACCGTCGACCCCGCGGTGGTCGGTGACCTGGCCGAGAAGACCAAGGACAACCCCCCGAACACCACCTTCTGGCTGGCCCCGGGCAAGCACCGCCTCGAACCCGAGCGCTACGCCCAGGTCATGACCAAGCAGGGCAACCGCTACCTCGGCGCGCCGGGCGCGGTCCTCGACGGCCGGAAGACCAACCAGTACGCGTTCAGCGGCACCGCCCGCGACGTCACCATCCGCCATCTGACCGTGGAGCGCTTCGTCGCGCCGCACGACGAGGGCGTCGTCAACCACGACATGGCCGACGGATGGGTCATCGAGCACACGAAGATCCAGTACAACTCCGGCGCCGGGCTGATGGCCGGGGCCCGCCAGCAGGTCCGCGCCAACTGCCTGCGCGACAACGGACAGTACGGAATGAACGCGTACAAGACCGGTGACTCCATCCGCGGTCTGGTGGTCGAGGGCAACGAGATCGTCGGCAACAACACCAACGACTGGGAGCGGCGGCGGCCGGGCTGCGGCTGCACCGGAGGCATCAAGTTCTGGGCCGTCAACGGCGCCGACATCCGCGGCAACTGGGTGCACGACAACCGCGGCGTCGGGCTGTGGGCGGACAACAACAACAACGACTTCCGCTTCGAGAACAACGTCCTGGAGGCCAACGACGGTGCCGCGCTGATGTACGAGACCAGCTACAACGCGGTCATCCGCAACAACACGATCCGCCGCAACAACTGGGTGCAGGGCCGCAAGTCCGCCGACCGGGGCGACGACTTCCCGCACGCGACGATCTACATCTCCGAAGCCGGTGGCGAACCACGGATCAACGCCCGCACCAGCAAGATCGAGATCTACCGGAACGTGCTGGAGGACAACTGGAACGGCATCACCCTGTGGGAGAACGCCGACCGGTTCTGCAACAGCCCGGCCAACACCTCCACCGGCTACTGCACCTTGCTGGTGAAGGACACCGACCGCTGCGCCCGCCCGGGCATCACCACCCCACCGCTCTACGCCGACTGCCGCTGGAAGACCCAGCGGGTGGACATCCACGGCAACCGCTTCCTCCTGGACACCGCCGTCGTCAAGTGCGCGGCGGAGTGCGGCCGCATGGCGGTCCTCGCCAACTACGGCACCTATCCCAAGTGGTCGCCGTACAAGGGCAAGCGGGTGGCCGACGCGATCACCCACAAGCAGCGCAACCGCTGGCACGACAACGTCTACCGCGGGCCGTGGAGCTTCGTCGCGGGCGATCCGGGCCGCACACTCGCCTCCGGGCAGTGGCAGAGCACGCCGTACCGGCAGGACGCGGGCAGCACCTTCGACACCCAGGCCGGTGGTTGAGATGGCCCGAGACCTCGCGCGCGGCGCGCCGCCGGGCCTCCCGGACACCGCGGCCGCGCACCCCGGCGCCACCCCGAAGGCCGTGGGGATCGTCTGGGCGCTGCTGGCCCTGAACACGCTCGGCTCCGCCGGGGCGAAGACCGTCATCCCGCTGCCCCGCTCCCTCATCCAGATGGCCACCATGGGCGCCCTGGTCAGCGCGTTCGCGCTGGCGCTCGTGCTGAACCTGCGGCTGCGCGTGCGGCCCAGCGCCTTCGTGTTCCTGCTCACCCTGCTCCTGGTGCCGAGCGTGATCTCCAGCGCGAACCTGGAGGTCGGGTACGGCGCGCTGTTCCGCTGCACCCGGCTCGCGCTGTTCGTCGGCACGCTGTGGCTGCTCAGCCGCTGGTGGAACGGCGATCTGACGTTCGTCCGCTATCACATCCGGATGTACTTCGCGGTCCTCGTCCTGGTGGCCGCGGGCCTGGTCGCCGCGCCGGGCACGGCCATGCCCGAGTATTACGGCGGACGCCTCGTCGGCGCGCTGTGGCCGCTCACCCCGCCGCAGATCGGACAGTACGCCGCGGTGATCATCGGGCTCACCGTGCTGCTCCTCCTCGGCCGCCACACCACCAAGGGCAGCGCGGCGCTGATCATCGTCCCTTCGCTCGTCCTGCTCGTGCTGACCCACACCCGCACGGCCACGCTCGGCCTGCTCGTCGGCCTTGTCCTCGCGATCGGCTCGCTCGTCCTGACCAGCGCCGCCGCCCGCCGGTTCTTCGCCTGGACGGTGGTGTGCGGCACGGTGGCCGCGGTGGCGTTCAGCTCCGCCCTGCAGTCCTGGTACCTGCGCGGACAGAGCCAGGAGAGCCTGTCCAACCTCACCGGCCGCGCGAAGGTCTGGGACGCACTGCTCGCGGCGCCCCTGGGTCCACCGGGGAGAAGGTCTTCGGCGTGGGCCTGAGCGACAAGTCCTTCGGCGGCCTGCCGATCGACAACAGCTGGCTGGCCGTCTACCACGAGCAGGGTCTGATCGGCGTCACCCTCGTGGCGGTGATGCTCGCCGTCCTGGGCGGTGTCGCACTGCTGCGGCCGCCGTCGGTGCCGAGGGCCTGCGCGATCTTCCTGATCAGCTACTGCGCGATCTCGTCGTACACCGAGGCGGGTCTCGGCGACGCCTCGGCGTATCTGCTGCACCTGGCCCTGGCCGCCTCGCTCCTCGCGGCACCTGCCCAGGCCACGCCCCTGTCGACGGCCGCGGCGCCGCGACGACGTATCCCGCGATGGGCCCGGAGGTGACCCCCAGCATGCACGTGTTCGTCGTGCACAACCGCTATTCCTCGAAGCAGCCGAGCGGGGAGAACAGAGTCGTCGACGAAGAGGTCGGGCTGCTGCGCGCGGCCGGACACCGCGTCGACGTCTTCGAACGGCGCAGCGACGACATCGCCGCCCGCTCCCTCCTGGGCAAGGCCGCGGTGCCCCTGCTCGTGCCGTGGAACCCGGCGGTCCGCGCGGAGCTCGCCGCCCGGCTGCGCGCCGAGCGGCCGGACGTGGTGCACGTGCACAACGTCTTCCCGCTCCTGTCGCCCGCGGTGATCGCCGCCTGCGCCGACGCCGATGTGCCCGTCGTCGCCACCCTGCACAACTACACGCAGGTGTGCCCGCCCGGCACCCTGCACCGCGACGGCAAGTCGTGCACCGAGTGCGTCGGTTCCGCGGCGTCGCTGCCCGCCGTCCGGCACGGCTGCTACCGCGACTCCCGGCTTGCGACGGTGCCGCTCGCGGCCAGCCTCCTGATCAACCGGCGACGATGGTGGACCGGCGTGCAGCGGTTCTTCTGCATCTCCGCGGCGCAGCGCGACGTCCTGGTGCGGTCGGGCATGCCGCCCGAGCGGCTCGCGGTGAAGCACAACTTCGTGCCCGACCCGGGCGCCTGCCGCACGGGCGCGGGCGAGCACGTGCTGTTCCTGGGCAGGCTCGCGGAGCCCAAGGGGGTGCGGCAGCTCATGGCCGCGTGGGACGAGGTCGCCGCGGCCGGAGGCGTGGGCGTGCCGCTCATGCTCGCGGGCGCGGGGCCGCTGGAGCGCGAGGTGACCGACTGGGCGGCGGGCCGCGACGACGTGCGGTACGCCGGACTGCTGGACCCGCGGCAGTGCCGCCAGGCCGTCGCGCGGTCGGTCGCCGTGGTGGCTCCTTCGATGGCCTTGGAAACGTTCGGCCTGGTGGTCGCGGAGGCGATGGCGGCGGGGGTCCCGGCCGTCGCCGCCGGTCACGGCGCCTTCGTCGAACTCATCGAGGACGGTGTGACCGGGCTGCTGCACCAGCCGGGCGATGCCGCCTCGCTCGCGTCCGGGATGCGGCAGATCGCCACCGATCCGGTGCGCAACCACGAGATGGGCCAGGCGGCGCGGCGCCGCTACGAGCGGAGCTTCAGCCCGGCCGTCGGCCTGGAGCGCCTGGTGGAGGGGTACCGCGCCGCGATAGCGGATCGGTGGGGCGGCGCGGACGGCGCGCCGCCGGCAGGGAACGGAAACACGCGCTCGCGGTGGGGCACCCGCGCGAGCAGATCTGGGGGGAAGTAGCAGATGACAGGATGCAGACTCTGCGGCTCGGCGGCGCTGGCCAGCGTCGTCGACCTGGGGGCGACCCCGCCGTGCGAGAGCTTTCTCGCCGTGGACCAACTGGACGAGGCCGAGCCCGCGTACCCGCTGCACCTGCGGGTCTGCACGGACTGCTGGCTCGCCCAGATCCCGCCGCTGATCACGCCGGAGGAGACGTTCAAGGAGTACGCGTACTTCTCCTCCTTCTCGACGTCCTGGGTGGAACACGCGCGCAGCTTCGTCGCCGACGCCGCGGCGCGCGTGGGCCTTGGCCCCGACGCCTTCGTGGTGGAGGTCGCGAGCAACGACGGCTACCTGCTCAAGCACGTGGTGGACCGGGGGATCCGCTGCCTGGGCATCGAGCCGTCGGTGAACGTCGGCGCCGCGGCGCGGGAGAAGGGCGTACCCACGCTCACGGAGTTCCTGACCCCGGACACCGGCGCTGACGTCCGCGCCGAGCACGGCCCGGCGGACCTGGTCGTGGCCAACAACGTGTACGCGCACATCCCCGACGTCGTCGGGTTCACCCAGGGGCTGCGCTCCCTGGTCGCCGACGACGGCTGGGTCTCCATCGAGGTGCAGCACCTGCTGACCCTGATCGAGCAGAACCAGTACGACACGATCTACCACGAGCACTTCCAGTACTACACGGTCGCGGCCGCGATCCGGGCCCTGGCGAGCGGTGGACTCGCCCTCGTGGACGTCGAGTTGCTGCCCACGCACGGCGGCTCCATCCGGCTGTGGGCCCGGCCCGCTGAGGCCGCCAGCGAGCCGTCGCAGCAGGTGGCCGAGGTGCTGGCCCGGGAGAAGGCCGCCGGGCTGCAGGAGCTGTCCGGGTACACCGAGTTCTCCGCCCGCGTGGCCAAGGTGCGCCGGGACCTGCTGAAGTTCCTCATCACAGCGGCCGAGCGCGGCCAGACGGTCGTCGGCTACGGCGCCCCCGGCAAGGGCAACACCCTGCTGAACCACTGCGGCATCCGGCCCGACCTGCTCGCGTACACCGTCGACCGCAACCCCTACAAGCACGGCAGGTTCACCCCGGGCACCCGCGTCCCGATCCTGCCGCCCGAGCGGATCGCCGCCGACAAGCCGGACTACGTCCTGGTCCTGCCGTGGAACCTGCGGGACGAACTGGTCGAGCAGCTGTCGTTCGTGCACGACTGGGGCGGCCGCCTGGTCTTCCCCATCCCGGAACTGAGCATCGTCGAGGTCGGCGTCGTGAAAGAGGTCACAGCATGAAGGTCGTCCTGTTCTGCGGCGGTTACGGGATGCGGATGCGCAGCGGCGCCGCGGACGACGTGCCCAAGCCGATGGCGATGGTCGGCCCGCGCCCGCTGATCTGGCACGTCATGCGCTACTACGCGCACTTCGGGCACAAGGAGTTCATCCTGTGCCTCGGCTACGGAGCCCACCACATCAAGGACTTCTTCCTCCACTACGAGGAGACCACGTCCAACGACTTCGTGCTGCGCGGCGGGAGAACCGAGCTGCTCTCCACCGACATAGCCGACTGGACGATCACGTTCGCGCAGACCGGCATCGAGTCGCCGATCGGGGAACGCCTGCGCCGGGTGCGCCACCACCTGGACGGCGACGAGATGTTCCTCGCCAACTACGCCGACGTCCTCACCGACGCCTCGCTGCCGGAGATGATCGAGCGGTTCTCCCAGCGCGACGCCGGGGCGTCGATGATGGTGGTGCCGCCGCAGTCGTCGTTCCACTGCGTGGAGCTCGGCGAGGACGGGCTGGTGGGGGGCATCACCGCGGTGAGCGACATGCCCCTGTGGGAGAACGGCGGCTACTTCGTGCTCCGCCAGGAGGTCTTCGACCACATCCCCGAGAACGGGGACCTGGTCGCCGACGGCTGCGGCCAACTCGCCAAGCAGGGCCGCTTGGTGGCGCATCAGCACCGCGGCTTCTGGAAGCCGACCGACACCGTGAAGGAGCGCGCCGCCCTCGATTCCGCCTACGCCCGGGGCGACCGCCCGTGGGCCGTGTGGGAGCGCGACGGCGCGGGGGTGAGCGCGTGATCCGGCTCGGAGCCGGGCGCCGCCTGGACCGCATCGTCGCGGTGGGCGCGCACTGCGACGACATCGCCATCGGTGCGGGCGGCACCCTCCTCGCGATGTGCCGCGCACGGCCGGGCCTGCGCGTCGACGCGCTGGTGCTCTCCGGCGGCGGCAGCGAGCGCGAGCAGGAGGAGCAGGCCGCGCTCGCCGCCTTCTGCCCCGGCGCCGACCTGCGCCTGACCGTACTGAAGCTGCCCGACGGCCGGATGCCCGCGCACTGGGAGGAGGCCAAGGCCGCCGTCGAGGAGCTGCGGACGCGGGACCGATCCTGACCTGGTGCTCGCGCCGCGCACCGACGACGCGCACCAGGACCACCGCGGCCTGGCCAAGCTGATGACCACCGCGTTCCGCGACCACCTCGTGCTCGGCTACGAGATCGTCAAGTGGGACGGCGACCTCGGCCGCCCGTCGGCGTACCAGCCGCTGTCGGAGGACATCGCCGAACAGAAGGTCCGGCTGCTGCAGGAGCACTACCCTTCGCAGCGCCACCGGCCCTGGTACGACCGGGAGGCCTTCCTCGGCCTCGCGCGGATCCGCGGCATCGAATGCCACGCGCGCTACGCCGAGGCGTACGCCGTCACCAAACTCACGCTCGACCTGGGGGACTGAACCTTGCGCGTACTGCTCACCGGACACCAGGGCTACCTGGGCACCGTGATGGCCCCGGTACTGAAGGCCGCCGGACACGACGTCGTCGGCCTCGACTCCGGCCTGTTCGCCGACTGCGTCCTCGGCCCGGCCCCCGCGGACCCGCCCGGCCCCCGGGTGGACCTGCGCGACGTCACCGCCGAGCACGTGGCCGGGGTGGACGCCGTGATCCACCTGGCCGCGCTCTCCAACGACCCGCTGGGCTCCCTCGCACCGGAGCTCACCTACGACATCAACCACCACGCGTCCGTACGCCTGGCCCGCCTCGCCCGCGACGCCGGAGCCAAGCGCTTCCTGTACGCGTCGACCTGCTCCGTCTACGGCGCCGCCGGTGGCGGTGACCTGGTGGGCGAGGACGCCCCGCTGCGCCCGGTGACGCCCTACGCGGAGTCCAAGGTGCGCGTCGAGGACGACCTGCACGCGCTGGCCGACGACGACTTCACCCCGGTGTTCATGCGCAACGCCACCGCCTTCGGCTACTCGCCCCGCCTGCGCGCCGACATCGTGCTGAACAACCTGGTGGGCCACGCCCTGCTGTCCGGCGAGGTCCTGGTGATGTCCGACGGCACCCCGTGGCGCCCGCTGGTGCACGCCGCCGACATCGCACGGGCCTTCACGGCCGCGCTGACCGCGCCCCGGGAGGCCGTGCACGACCGGGCGTTCAACATCGGCAGCGAGGCCAACAACGTCACCGTCGCCGAGATCGCCGAGCAGGTCGCCGAGGCGGTGACCGGCGCGAAGGTGGTGATCACCGGGGAGACCGGCGCCGACCCGCGGTCCTACCGCGTGGACTTCTCCCGCTTCCGCGCCGCGATCCCCGGCTTCGACTGCGAGTGGACGGTGAAGCGGGGTGCGCTCGAACTCGCCGACGCCTACCGCACGTTCGGGCTGACCCGGGAGGACTTCGAGCGGCGCTTCACCCGCCTGGCCGTGCTGCGCGCGGCCTCCGAGACCGGCGCCGTCGACGACACCCTGCGGTGGCGCCGATGACCGCCCCCGGCGAGCGGATGCACCAGCTGGTGGAGCGGCTGTATCCGCTGTGCCGGAGCATCACCGGCGACGGCGTCCGCGCCACCCTGGACATCGTCGGCGAGTACGTCCCGCTCCAGGTGCGCACGAGGTGGCCACCGGGACGCAGGTCCTGGACTGGACGGTGCCCCAGGAGTGGAACATCCGCGACGCGTACATCGCCGACGCCTCCGGTCACCGCGTCGTGGACTTCGCCGCGTCCAGCCTGCACGTGCTCGGCTACAGCGTGCCGGTGGCGAAGACCATGCCGCTGTCCGAGCTGCGCGCGCACCTGCACACGCTGCCGGACCACCCGACCTGGGTGCCCTACCGCACCAGCTACTACACGCCGCGATGGGGATTCTGCCTGGCCCAGGAGACCCTGGACGCGCTGCCGGACGGCGACTACGAGGTGCGCGTCGACTCCACCCTCGCCGACGGCCACCTCACCTACGCCGAGCACGTGGTCCCCGGCCAGGTCTCCGACGAGGTGATCGTCTCCTGCCACGTCTGCCACCCGTCACTGGCCAACGACAACCTCGCCGGCATCGCGGTGGCCACGTTCCTGGCCCGGGCCCTTGCCGAGGAAACGCCGTACTACACCTACCGGTTCCTCTACGCGCCCGGCACCATCGGGGCCATCACCTGGCTGGCCCGCAACGCGGAGCGCATCGAGAAGGTCAAGCACGGCCTGGTCCTGGCCTGCGCCGGAGACGCGGGCCAGCTGACGTACAAACAGAGCAGGCGCGGCGACGCCGACATCGACCGGGTCCTTCGGCACGTCCTGGCCGCCTCCGAACGCCCGCACCGGATCACCGAGTTCACGCCGTACGGCTACGACGAGCGGCAGTTCTGCTCACCCGGCTTCGACCTCGGCGTGGGATCGCTCAGCCGCACCCCCTACGCCGGCTACCCCGAGTACCACACCTCGGCGGACAACCCGGACTTCGTCTCCCCGGAGGCGATGGCGGACACGCTCGCCGTCTGCCGCGAGGCGTTCGCCGTCCTGGACCGCGACCGCCGCTACCTCAACCTCAGCCCGTACGGCGAACCACAGCTCGGCCGACGCGGGTTGTACGACTCGCTCGGCGGCCGCAGCGACGCGAAAGAGGCCCAGATGGCCATGTTGTGGGTGCTCAGCCTCTCCGACGGCGAGCACAGCCTCCTGGACGTCGCCGAGCGGTCGGGGCTGCCGTTCAGCGCCGTCGCCGCCGCGGCCGACGCCCTGGACGCCGCCGGACTGATCAAAGCGTGACGCCGGTGACCACCGAGGGCGAGCAGCCGACGACACCGGCGGAGAGGGCCGGACCCGCCCGGCGCACCGCCAAGCGCGCCATGGTCGGCCGACTGTCCTGGGGCCTGGCCGACCAGGCGGTCTGCAGCATGACCAACTTCGCGGTGGGCATCTACGTGGCCCGCTCCCTCGGCCTCTCCGCGTTCGGTGTGTTCAGCCTGGCCTGGGTGACCTACGGCGTGGTCCTCAGCGTCTCCCGAGGCCTGGCCACCGACCCGCTGGTGGTGCGCTTCAGCGGTGTGTCGACCGCGTCCTGGCGCGCCGCGACGGCCCGGGCGTCGGGGACCGCGCTCGGCGTCGCCACCGCCGTCGGCGCCGCGTGCCTGGTCGTCGGACTCGCCATCGGCGGCCGGGTGGGGCCCGCCTTCGCCTGCCTCGGCGTCGTGCTGCCGGGGCTGCTGCTGCAGGACGCCTGGCGGTTCTCGTTCTTCGCCGCGGGAACCGGGCGCAAAGCGTTCCTCAACGACCTCCTGGGAGGCCTCGCGCTCATCCCGGCCATGGTCATCGCCGCCCGCGTGGGCAGCGTGGCTGCCTTCGTGCTCGCCTGGGGCGCCGCCGCCGCGGTGGCCGCCGCGTACGGCTGCCTCCAGTCCGACATCCGGCCCCAGTTGACCGGGGCCCGCGCCTGGCTGCGCGAGCAGCGCGACCTCGGCTCCCGGTACCTGGCCGAGAACGTCGGCGTCAGCGGCGCGGCCCAGCTGCGGGCCTACGGCCTCGGCCTGATCGTCGGCGTCAGCGCGGTCGGCGTGGTCCGGGGCGCCGAACTCCTGCTCGGCCCCTTCCTCGCCGTGCTGATGGGCCTGTCCCTGGTCACCGTCGCGGAGGCGGCCCGCGTGCTGCGGCGGGCCCCGCACCGGCTGCGCACGTTCTGCCTCCTGCTCGGCGGCGGGCAGGCCGCCGCCGCGCTGCTCTGGGGCGCGGCGCTGCTCCTGGTCCCTGACCGGGCCGGAGAGCTCGCGCTCGGCGACGTCTGGCGCTCCGCCTCCGAGCTCATCGTGCCCGCCACGCTCGGCGTCGCGGGCGCGAGCCTGGGCGTCGGCGCGGCGGTCGGCCTGCGCGCCCTCGCCGCGGCCCGGCGCAGCCTGCGCTGCCAGCTGTTCGCCTCCACCTGCTACGTCGGCGGCGGGCTCGGCGGTGCGGCCCTGGGCGGCACGGTCGGCTCCGCCTGGGGCGTCGCCGCCGCCACGCTCTGCGGCTCCGCCGTGTGGTGGCTGCACCTGCGCCTTGCCCTGCGCGAGTACCACCACCACACCATCCCCGAAGTGAGGACGTCATGACCGCTCCACCCCGGTTGAGCATCGGCCTGCCCGTGTACAACGGCGAGGAGTACCTCGCCGAGGCGCTCGATGCCCTGCTCGGCCAGACCTACGAGGACTTCGAGCTGGTCATCTCCGACAACGCCTCGACCGACGGGACCCGGGACATCTGCCGCCGGTACGCCGAGAAGGACACCCGCATCCGCTACCTCCGGCTGCCCCGGAACATCGGCGCCGCGCCGAACCACAACTACGTGTTCACCCAGTGCCACGGCGAACTGTTCAAGTGGGCCTCGCACGACGACCTGTACGCCCGGGACCTGCTGCGCGCGTGCGTGGCGGCGCTCGACGAACGGCCCGACGTGATCCTCGCGCACGCCGACCAGGCGGTCATCGACGAGAACGGCCAGGTGAAGGTCCCCTACGAGTACGGGCTCGCCACCGGCTCGCCGAAGGCGCCGGAGCGGTTCCGCAGCATGCTGTTCGAGCCCGGCGGCGACGACTTCTACGGCGTGCTGCGGGCCGACGTGCTGCGCCGGGTCAAGCCGCACGACAGCTACCACCACGCGGACCGCACGTTCGTCGCCGAGATCGGCCTGCACGGGCCCTTCCACCAGGTCCCGGAGCTGCTGTACTTCCGCCGCGACCACCCCACCCGCGCCGAGCGCGCCAACCCCTCCAAGCGCTCGCGCTGCGTCAACCTGGACCCGCGCAGGGCGGGCCCGCTGCACCCGACGCCCCGGCTGCTCGCCGAGTACGTGTGGGGCTTCGTCTCGGCGATCCGGCGGGCGCCGCTGTCCTCGGCGGACCGGCGCGCCTGCTACCGCCACCTCGCCGCGTGGGCGGCCAGCCGGGCCCGGCCGGGCGCGGGGGAGCGGGTCGAGGACCGCGCCCCGGTCGACCCGGCCCGGCTCACCGTCTCCGTGGACGCCCTCGTCGCCGGACGCGAGGGGCGGCAGCCGTGACTCCGGTGCGGGTGGGGGTGTTCGGCCTGCTCGGCTCCGGCAACCTCGGCAACGACGGGTCGCTGGAGGCCGTGCTCGGCTACCTCCGCGCCGAGCATCCGGAGGCGGTCGTGGACGCGCTGTGCGGCGGACCCGAGGTCGTCACGGCCCGGTACGGGATTCCGGCGACGCGGCTGCACTGGTACCGGGGGGAGTACCGGACCGCCTCGCGTGCGGGCGCCATCGCCGGGAAGGGCCTGGGCAAACTCGTCGACGTCTTCCGCACCGCCGCCTGGGTGCGCCGGCACGACGTGGTGATCGTGCCGGGCATGGGCGTCCTGGAGGCCACCCTGCCGCTGCGGCCGTGGGGCTTCCCGTACTCCCTGTTCCTGCTCTGCGCGAGCGGCCGACTGCTGCGCACCCGGGTCGCGCTGGTCAGCGTCGGCGCCGCCGCGATCGGCGAGCGGCCGACCCGGGCCCTGGTGCGCTGGTCGGCACGCCTGGCCGCGTACCGGTCCTACCGGGACGCCCCCTCCCGCGACGCGATGCGGGAGATGGGCGTGGACACCGCGCGCGACGAGGTCTACCCCGACCTCGCCTTCGCCCTGCCGACACCCCGGTCGAGTGCGACCGAGGGCCCGCCCGGCCGGGTCTGCGTCGGCGTCATGGCCTTCCACGGCGGCAACGACGACCGGGCCCGGGCCGAGGAGATCCACCGGCGCTACCTCGAGGGAACGACCCGGTTCGTGCGCGCGCTGGTCGAGGACGGCAGGCCGGTCCGGCTGCTCACCGGCGACGCGTGCGACGCGCCGGTGGTCGCCGCGATCCTCGACGCGGTGGACTCGCCCCTGGTCACCGCCGCCAACGCCGACTCGCTCGCCGACCTGACCCGGGAGACGGCCGCCGCCGACACCGTGGTGGCGACCCGCTACCACAACCTGATCTGCGCGCTGAAGGCCGGCACACCGACGCTCGCCCTCAGCTACGCGGCCAAGAGCGACGCGCTCATGGAGCGGATGGGTCTCGCCGCCTACTGCCATCCGGCCCGCGAGGTCGACGCCGACCGGCTCCTGGAGCAGTTCCGGGATCTCGAGCGGCGATCGGCGCGGCTGCGCCAGACCCTCGCCGAACGGAACGAGGACGCCGCCCGGCGCCTGGAGCACCAGTTCACCGCCCTGACCTCGGCCCTGTTCCCGGCGGCCGACCCCACCCACGCCCACGCCCTGCGGGAGGCTCCATGAAAGCGACCGAAGTCCCGGAGATCGCCGGCGCGTACCTGTTCGAGCCGACGCCGTACGCCGACGAACGCGGCTTCTTCTGCCGCACCTTCGACGCCGACGTCGTCCGCTCGGTGGGGCTCGACCCGGACGCCTTCATCCAGGACAGCGTGTCCCGCTCCGTCCGGGGCGTGCTGCGCGGTCTGCACCTGCGCTCCGGAGCGGGCGAGGCCAAGCTCGTGCGCTGCTCGTACGGGAAGATCTTCGACGTCGTCGTGGACCTGCGGACGGACTCGCCGACCTACCTGGGCCGGGCCTTCTTCGAGCTGTCCGGCGATACGCAGGCGACCTTGTACATCCCGGCGGGCTGCGCGCACGGCTTCCAGGCGCTGACCGAGACCGCCGACACCTCGTACCGCATCGACCGCCTCCACGATCCGTCCGAGGACGTGACGATCGCCTTCGACGACCCGGAGCTCGCCATCCCCTGGCCGCTTCCGGCCGCGTCGATGTCCCAGCGGGACCGGGAGGCACCGAGCCTCGCCGAGGTCCTGAAGCACATGGAAAGGTGAAGTCGGCGTGGACAGCGAAGAGTTCGACCTGCCCCGGTCGCGCGAAGCGAACGAGCGGCTGCACTCCCTCATCCCCGGGGGCGCGCACACCTACGCCAAGGGCGACGACCAGTACCCCGAGCACCTGGCCCCGGTCATCAGCCACGGCCACGGCGCCCATGTGTGGGACGTCGACGGCAACCGCTACCTCGAGTACGGGTCCGGGCTGCGGTCGGTGAGCCTCGGCCACGCCCACCCACGCGTGCTCGAAGCGGTGCGGCGGGAGCTCGACCGCGGCAGCAACTTCGTGCGGCCGTCCATCGTGGAGGTCGAGGCCGCGGAACGCTTCCTGGCGACGGTGCCGACCGCGGAGATGGTGAAGTTCGCGAAGAACGGCTCCGACGCCACCACCGCGGCGGTGCGCCTCGCCCGCGCCGCCACCGGGCGCCCGAGGGTCGCGCTCTGCGGCGACCATCCGTTCTTCTCGGTCGACGACTGGTTCATCGGTACGACACCGATGTCCGCCGGCGTTCCGGCGGCGACCACCGACCTGACCGTGACCTTCCCCTACGGGGACCTGGCCGCCACCCAGGAGCTGCTCAGCCGCTACCAGGGCGAGATCGCCTGCCTGATCCTGGAACCCGCCACGCACACCGAGCCTTCCCCAAGGGGAGACTCCACTTCCGGCTACCTCGCCGGTCTGCGCGAGCTGGCCGACCGGCACGGCTGCGTACTGATCTTCGACGAGATGATCACCGGTTTCCGCTGGTCCGAGGCGGGCGCCCAGGGCCTGTACGGCGTCGTCCCCGACCTGTCCACGTTCGGCAAGGCGCTGGGCAACGGGTTCGCCGTCTCCGCGCTCGCCGGGCGCCGCGACCTGATGGAGCGGGGCGGCCTGCGCCACTCCGGCGACCGGGTGTTCCTGCTGTCCACCACGCACGGCGCGGAGACGCACTCCCTGGCGGCCGCGATGGCGGTGCAGAGCACGTACGTAGAGGAGGGCGTCACGGCGCGGCTGCACGCCCTCGGCGAGCGGCTGGCCGCCGGCGTCCGTGACGCGGCGGCCACCATGGGCGTCGGTGACCACATCGTGGTGCGGGGCCGGGCCAGCAATCTGGTCTTCGCCACCCTCGACGAGCACCGGCAGCCGTCGCAGGAGTACCGCACGCTGTTCCTGCGTCAGCTCCTGGCGGGCGGGGTGCTGGCCCCGTCGTTCGTGGTGAGCAGCGCACTGGACGACGCGGACATCGACCGTACGGTCGACGTGGTGGCCCAGGCGTGCGCGGTGTACCGCAAGGCGCTGGACGCCGGTGACCCCACCCCGTGGCTGGCCGGGCGACCGGTGCAACCGGTGTTCCGCCGCTTGGCATGACGTGATGTGACGCGGCGCGGTGTCAGCGGCGTTGCCGCTGACCGGCGTCGGCCGTGCGATCGGCCAGCCGGTCGGCCGTGCGGTCGACCGCCCACGCGCTCGCCGGGACGACCGCCAGCGCGGTGCACCACCCGCCGAGGACGTCGGTCGGGTAGTGCGCGCTGAGGGCGACCTGCGCCCAGCCCATGGCGGCACCCGACACCAGCGCCGCGCCGAGCACGAGGACCGTCCCGGCCGTTCTGCCGAGGCCGAGCAGTGCGGCCGCGAGGAGCGCCACCGCGAGGGCGAGCGCGGTGATGAAGGCGGTGTGCCCGCTCGGGTAGGACAGGTTGTCGGGGCCGTGGATGGTGCGTCCCACCAGGGACTTGAGCAGCGTCTTCACCCCCAGGGTCAGACTGACGCCGACCACGACGAGCACCGCCGCGCGGGGGCGGCGCAGCAGCAGGCAGCCCGCCACGGCGGCCACGACCAGCGTCGCCGCCCCTGCGGGTTCCCCCAGGAAGTCCGTGGCCAGGGCGACGCGCCGCCAGGGTGGCCCCACGCTGTCCGCCGTCGGCTCGACGATCCACCTGTCCACCCTGCCGGGCTCGCTGTGGCCCGCGTACAGGGCCCCGATCGCGACGACCACAAGGGCGGCGAGCGCCGCGATAAGGCCGAGCGGCGCGCGCAGTGGCGCGGGCATCACCTCGGGGGCCGGTCGGCCCGTACCATTCCCCACCAACGCCCCCCGGCGTGTTGACGCGGCAGCTTGTCCCTCACATCGGCCAAGGGCGTCAACATCAGTCTGTAGGTGCCACCATAACGTCGAGATCGCGGGCGCCAGACGGCTTTGCCGAAACCACGAACCCTCCGCGACCTTTTTGTCCCGCAGCGCCAAACCGGGCTGCGGGACAACGTGTTGGCGCCGAGAGTCGACCCCGCACCGACGCACTCACACTCCACTGTGGGAGTGCGAGTGCTCCATGAGCCGCACCGTGCGACTCATGGTCGAACGAGACGACCGGCCGGTTCACCACCTCGTATCGATGACCGCCTCACTTGGAGGGGGAGAACCTTGTCCATCCGCAAGCACCTGGCGCTCGCCGCCGCAGCAGCGGCACTCGTGAGCGGTGGAGTCCTCACCGCGCCGTCCGCGGGGGCGGCGGCTCCCGAAGCGCCGCAGTCCGCGGCGGCTCCGGGGAACTGCCGACCGGGGAACTACTGCGTCTACTGGGACGCGGGCTATCGCGGCCGCGTGTTCCACTTCGCGGGAGACAACCCGAGCTGGGCCCGCTGGGCGATCTTCAACGACGACTCGTCGTCGTGGAACAACGGCACTACCGGAAGGCCGGTCGCCCTCTTCGGCGAGGAGAACTACGTGCGGCAGCTGGGCTGCCTGCCGCGGGGCCAGGGATGGACCCAGCACCGTCCCAACGACGACGGCGAGAGCAACCGCTGGCGTTGCTGACGTCCTCAGTCACCCCATGTGCCCGCGGGCGGGCCGGCAGCGGCCCGCCCGGCGCACCACCGGCTCCGGAGGGATACCGTGCACCGTTCCGCGACCCTGGGCCGCGCGGCGATCGCGCTCCTGATGACCTGCACCGCCTGCGCGGGCACGAGCGGCAGCGGGGGCTCCGAACCGTCGGACTCCGCGTCCGCCAAGGGATCGGCCATCGCCGCTCTCCAGGGCACCCACGCCGAGCAGCGCCGACTCTTCGCCGCGGAGGAACGGCTCACCGCGGCCTGCATGGCCCAACGCCGCCTGCCGTACCGCCCCAACACATGGGAAGCGCCCCTGAAGTCGACCGACGACCCCCGTCGCGGGGACGCGGTGGAGCAGCGCCGCCGCGACGGCTACGGCGGCCGGTCGGCCGCCGACGCCGATCGCCCTGGACGCGACCCCAACGGCGCCTACGTACGGACCCTTTCGCCCCGGGCGGGGAAGCGGTACATGTCCGCGCTGTACGGCACCGCCGCGCACAAGGTGAGCGCCGGAACTGCCCGACGGAAGCGTGACGTTCATGTACGCGGACGGCTGCAACGCCCGCGCGCAGGAGCGCCTCTACGGCGACCTGAAGACGTGGATGGTCGCGAACCTCGTGGCGGCCAACCTCGCCACCGACATCGACCGCTACCTCCTCGCCGACCCCAAGGTCACCTCGGCGAACGACGCCTGGAAGCGGTGCATGAGCGGCGCCGGGCACTCCTACCCCAATCCCGCCCGGGCAAGGTCGGCCGCCCTCGACGGCTATGTACGCGGGCGCGGGAGCGCGGACGAGACGCGTCAGCGCGAGCTACGCCAGCGCGAGATCAAGATCGCTGTCGCCGATGCCACCTGCGACAAGAAGACCGGCCGGGCACGGCTGATCCGCGGCCTCGACCCGCGGTACCGGGAGCGGGCGGCCCGGGAGAACGCGCGGGAGATCGCCACGTATCGCGAACGGCGCGACGAGGCGTTGGCTTCGCTCCGCGGGGGCCAGTAAGCGGGGGCCAGTATGGGGACTGGGGCGGGAGCCGGAGCGGCACGACCCGACTGACTGCGAATTGGTATGGACATGACTAACGCGCAGGACTACGCTCAGACTTGGTCTAGACCGCGCCGGGCGCGCACCCTCCGGTTGGTTCCGTGCTGCCGCCACTTCCTCGCCGTTCGACCCGGCTTCGATCCGGCAGCGCATCCGAGGTGTGCGTCCCCCCCACCCGCACCCTCGGACCACGGGAGCACACCATGCGCAAGCGCAAGAAGCTCACCTCGTTACTCCTCGGCCTCGGCCTCGCCGGATCGGCGGTGCTCGCCACCAGCGGCAGCGCCCAGGGCCACGGCTACACCGACTCGCCCGTCAGCCGCCAGCAGTTGTGCGGCAACGGCACCGTCCGCACCTGCGGACAGATCCAGTGGGAGCCGCAGAGCGTGGAAGGCCCCAAGGGATTCCCGGCACGCGGGCCCGCCGACGGGAACATCTGCTCCGGCGGCATCGGACGCTTCCACGAACTGGACGACCCGCGCGGCGGGAACTGGCCGACCTCGAACCTGACGGCGGGCCAGAGCCACACCTTCGTCTGGCGGATCACCGCCCGCCACGCCACCACCGACTTCCGCTACTACATCACCAAGGACGGCTGGGACTCCACCAAGCCCCTGACCAGGGCCGACCTGGACCCGCAGCCGTTCCTCACCGTGGCCTTCGGCGGCCGCCTCCCCGGCTCGACCGTCAGCCACGCCGGAACCCTGCCCCAGAAGACCGGCAAGCACCTCATCCTCGCCGTCTGGACCATCGCCGACACCGGAAACGCCTTCTACGCCTGCTCCGACGTACGCTTCTGACCCCCGCACCCCGCCGAGGACCCGTACGCGGCCACTCCCTCCCCGGCGGGTCGGGGTGGCCGTGCTGCGATGTCGGGCGTCATCCGGCCGCGTGGCTGCGGCGCTCGGGCATTCCGGGCATCACCGGTTGCACCAGCCGGGATCGGTCGCGGTCCCGGACGCCCCATGCACGTCAAAATGACGCAGCGATGACTCAGGTCCGCTAGGGCTCGTCCGGCGTATCGTGGGCCGAGCCAGGGTCGGGGCGAGGGCGGGTGCCTTAATCGTGTTGACCGCTCCCGGCAGGCAGTGCTGGAGTCGGCACGTGGACAGCATCCCCGCCAACCGGCGGTTCTGGAATCAGATCAGCAGCGCCTACCAGCACGAGCACGACCCGCACATCGGCGCCGCGCCCCGGCTGTGGGGCATGTACTCCATCCCTGATGCGCACCTGCACGCCCTGGGCGACGTCACCGGCAAGCGCGTCCTCGAACTCGGCTGCGGCGCCGGCCAGTGGTCCAGGGCGCTCGCCGCCGAGGGCGCCGCCGTGGTCGGGTTCGACCTGTCCGAAGCCCAACTCGCCGCGGCGGCCCGCGCGATGGGAGCGTCCCGCTACCCGCTGGTGCAGGGCGCCGCCGAGCAACTCCCCTTCGCCGCCGACAGCTTCGACCTGGTGTTCTGCGACTTCGGCGGGCTCAGCTGGGCGCCCCCGCACCTGGCCGTCCCGCAGGCCGCACGCGTCCTGGGCCGGGGCGGGCGCCTGGTGTTCAACGTCGCCAGCCCCTGGTTCGAAGCCTGCTACGACGGAGCCGCAAGCCGCGTGACCACGACGCTGCGACAGGACTACTTCGGGCTGGACACCATCGCCGAAGACGACGGCGCGACCAGCTACCAGCTCACCTACGGCGACTGGGTCAGGGTCCTGCGCGGCGCGGGTCTCATCATCGACGACCTCATCGAGCCGCGGCCCGAACCCGGAACACCCAACGGCTACAACGAAACCGACCCACCCCACTGGGCACACCGCTGGCCAGCGGAACTGCTCTGGGTCACCCACAAACCGTAACTTCCGCCGCCACGCCGAGACGTGAAGGCATCCCCTCGCCGGGCAGTCCTTGCGCGGACAGCGGCACCACCTGGACCTGCCGCCAGGTCACCACCGAATGGCGACGGGCACGGGCGAGCCCGATCAGCCGATGGATACCGTCCGCCCATGTCCGACTCAGCCAAAACCATCAGCACGCGCAATGCCGAGGTCGTTCGCCGCTACCTTCGGGTCTTCGAAACGAAGAACGTCGCTGAGCTCGAAGAGCTCGTTGCTGAGGACGTCCTTGTTCACGGCGCTGGCCTTCACGGCCAGGGGCGGCACCACCCCGAGGGAGCGGTGCTGACGCCGGGTTTGTCGAACTGTCGCGTCCAGGTGGACGACCTCTTCGCGGCCGGTGACCGGGTCACCGTGGCCTTCACCCTCACCTACACCCACGACCGCAGCGGCCGGGACCTCACCATGACGGGCGTCAAGTCCTACCGGCTCCGAAAGGAACGCATCGTCGAATTCTGGGGCGAGACCGACCTGTACGGCCTCCTCCGCCAGGCTGGACTCGTACCCGAGCAGGTACCGCCCCACTAACCGGACCGCACCCGAGCCGGTCGCTCGCCACCAAGAGGGTCACAGGACGGGGCGAACGTGGAGTCTGATGCGGTGCCTCCCCGGACAGGGCGTGCCGCCCGGCCCCGGGGCACGCGCAGGAGCGGCCCCGCCCGGGAATCCCTCCGTCACATGCGTTCGGCCCCGGCCCTGATGGCGTCCCGGATGCGGAGGTAGGTGCCGCAGCGGCAGATGTTGCGGATGCCGTCGAGGTCGGCGTCCGTGATGGCGCGGCCTTCCTCCGCGGCGCGGCGCACCAGGGCGACGGCCGCCATGATCTGCCCCGGCTGGCAGTAGCCGCACTGGGCCACGTCCTGGTCGAGCCATGCCTCCTGCATGGGGTGCAGCTCGGCCCCGACCGTGGCCGGAAGCCCTTCGATCGTGGTGACCTCGTCGCCCGGCTTCAGGTTCTTCACCGGGATCGCGCAGGGGTTGACGGCCTTGCCGTTGAGGTGACTGGTGCACGCCTTGCAGACGTTGATGCCGCAGCCGTACTTGGGCCCGGTGACGCCCAGGATGTCGCGCAGCACCCACAGGAGCCGCACGCTGTCGTCCTCCACCTCGACGGTGACGCGTTCGCCGTTGAGGCGGAAAGTGTGCTCGGGCACGGAAACTCCTTGAGTCAGCGGGCGTGGTCCAGACCGTCGGTCGGGGACGGGGGGATGGGCGGGACGGTCGGCTTGGGCTCGAAGGAGAGCGTGCCGTGGTTGATGGGGAAGGTGGTGGGCATCGTGCCGGTGGCGCGTGCGTACGCGCAGGCGACCGCGGCCATCGACGCGGCGACGCCCAGTTCTCCGGCGCCGCCGGGCTTGCCGGTGGTCGTCGGCATGACGATCACCTTCAGCTCGGGCGGTGTGTTCCACTGCCGGGTGTAGAAGTAGTTGTCCCAGCTGGCTTCCAGGAAGTACCCGTCGCGCAGGTGCAGGCTGGAGGTCAGGGTGAGGGCGATGCCGTCCATGAGGCAGCCCATCATCTGCGCCTCCAGACCCCGGGGGTTGACGGCGAGGCCCACGTCCACGGCGACGACGGCCTTGGTGACCCGCGGCCCGCCCACTCCGTCGCGGATCGGACGGTTCACGGTCTCGGGGCGGCAGTCGATCTCCACCAGGACCGCGCTGACGGCGTGGTACTCGGAGTGGAAGGCGATGCCCTGCGCCATGCCGTCCGGCAGTGACCGGCCCCAGTGACCGGCCTCGGCGGCCTTCTCCAGGACCGCGACCGCCCGGTCGTCGCGGAGGAAGTCCCGGCGGAACCGCAAGGGGTCCTTGCCCATCTTCGTCGCCAGCTGGTCGACGAGGAGTTCACGGGCGCAGGTGGCGTCGGGCGAGTACACATTGCGCATGCTGCCCGTGTTGAAGCTCTTGTCGGTCTCGTTCAACAGGCGGCTGTGGACGCCGAACTGGTAGGGCATCGACTGGGAGAGGTGGAAGAACGTCTGCGAGAACCCCATGTCACCCACCGGCAGCTTCGCGGCCATCGCGGTGAGCAGCTCGCCGAGCCCGTGACCGAAGTCGGTGGACACACTGGTGTGCCGCTGCTTGTAGCTGACGACCGTGTCGCCGACGTAGTCGATGCGGACCCGGGACGTGGCCATGGGGTGGGTGCGCCCCTGCCGGGAGTCGTCGGCGCGGTGCCACATCAGCTTGACCGGCTTGCCGAACTTCTGGGAGGCCTCGACGGCTTCCAGCGCGGCGTCGAAGAACAGCTTGCGCCCAAAGGAGCCGCCGCCCTCGGTGACGTGTACTGTCACCGCGCTGAGCGGCAGCTTCAGCTTGGCGGCGATCGCCTCCTTCGCGACGATCGGTGCCTTGAGGCTCGACCAGATCTCGGCGCGGTCGGAACGCACGTCGGCGATCGCGCAGTTCGGTTCGAGGGCGCTGTTGCTACGGAAGTGGAAGGTGAACCGGCCCTCCACGCTCGGGGTGAGCGCCGGCAGACCCATCGGCGGCTCGGCGGCCCGCAACGCCTTGAGCACGGACGCGTCGGACTTGCCCTCCGCGCTGCCCGGCCGCCACGACACCCGCAGCGCACGTACCGCGTCGACGCACTGGCCGAACGTGCGGGCCCGCACCGCCACACCGGTCGAGATCACGGCGACGTCGGTGACACCCGGCATGGCGCGGACGTCGTCGGCGTTGGCCACCGACCCGACCTTGCCGTTGATCGTCGGCGGGCGGCACACCATGGTGGGCAGGGCGTCGGGGACGGCGAGGTCCATCGCGAACTTCTTGCGTCCGGTGACCGCTTCGAGCGCGTCGATCCTGCGTCGCGGCGTACCGATCACGGTGAATTCGTCACGCGGCTTGAGATCGACGGCGACCCGCTCCGTCCGGACGCTCGCGGCGCTCTCGGCCAGGGCGCCGATGCCGATGCTCCGGCCCGTGGGGCCGGTGACGACCCCCGCCTTGAGCGTGAGTTCGCTGACCGCCGCACCGAGTGCCGTCGCCGCGGCCCGCAGTAGCCGCCCGCGGGCGACGGCGGCGGCGACCCGGATCGGGGTGTACGTCGAGATGGTCGTGTTCGACGCCCCGGTCAGCTGGTTGAACAGCAGTTCCGGCCGCGCGTCGGCCAGCGTGACCCGCACCCGCTCCAGCGGCAGGTCCATCTCCTCCGCGATCAGCATGGCCGTCGAGGTGGTGATGCCCTGCCCCACCTCGGCCCGGGGCAGCGCCAGGGACACGGTGCCGTCGTCGTGGACCCGGACGGTGATCAGACCTGAAGTCGGCAGGGCCGCCGCGGTCATCACGTCGTTGAGGTCGACCAGGTCGGTGATGTCCACCGAGGGGATCTCCGCGGAGGCGATGTCCGGCGAGGGGACGTCGGCCCGGGCCGGTGCGGCGGGGACGAGCTCGGCGGCGGCCACCAGGGTCGGAGCCGCCAGCGCGTACCCGAGGAACCGGCGCCTGTCCAGGGTGGGTTCACCGGAGCGCGGCCGCGTCGGTCGCTCTGCGCCGTTCATCGACGGATTCCTCTCCCCGCTGCCTCATGGGCCGCCCGGGCCAGAGTGGCCGCGCGCTGTCGCACAGTACGCGAGATGATCAAGACCTGCCAGACAGTCGTCGGCCACCCTCCCGGCCCCCTTCCGGACGCGCTCAGGAGCGGTGGCGGACGCAGCCGCCGTCCACCCGCACCACCGGCTCGCCGCTGTAGCTGTCCGGGGCGAAGACGAGGTCGACGCCGTCGTCGGTGGTCGCGATCCCAGGGAGGCCGTGGCCCCGTTCGCCCTTCCCAGGGGCGGGCACGGCCCGCACGGACAAGCCCTCGGAAACCCACTCTTCGCGTAGCCGCCGCACCGCCGCGCGGTAGTCGCCCGGGCTGTCGAAGGTGAGGTCCCAGGAGAAGATCAGCTGCTCGCGCGTGACGTCGCTGTCGTCGACGCCGAAATCGTCCGCACAGGACGGGCTCGTGTCGGTCTCGGCCGTGTCCTCCGGCGTCGCGCCGGGCAGCGCCCCGGCCAACCGGGGCTCGGGCCTGAGCTGCCCGATGACGCGTACCCCCGCCTCCATCGTCACGCGTTTGCGTTCCTCGTACTCGTAGACCGAACGCACCGGACCACCCGTCATGTCCTGCCAGGCCAGATACAGGGACACCGCACCGGCGACGACCACGGCGCCGCCGACCGCGGCCGCCACCAAGCAGCCGCGCCCACGGCGACGCGGGGACGGGGGAGCGGGAGCGGCGGGCGCGTCGGAGAGCTCAGCGGAAGTGGAAGGTGTCGGCATGGCCCCGATCCCATCCGATCAGCCGTGCCGACGGACAGGGCCGAGGTACTCAACTCGCCTCTGTGTACGACGACTCACGGTACGGCGACTCGGTGTGCGACGACTCGCTGTGCGACGACTCGGTGTGCGCTGACTCGCTGTGGGGCGGCGCACCGTATGACGACTCACTCAGCGGCGGGGGAGGACCCGCACGACCGCGACCGTTGGCCTATACCAACGTCTTCCGTCCCGGTAACCTCACCAGTGGCCCATAGCGCACCACCCCCACCCAGGTCGCGTACCGGTGTGGCCGAACCCTCCCCACTCTGCCGAGCGCAGCCGGGTGCCCCCCCACTCGCCGTCTCCAGGAGGATCACGGTGAACGTTCATACCAGAAGCTCGGCGATCGTCGGCGCTCTCTGCCTCGTCGCCTCCCTCTCCCTGACCACGGCCTCGGCCGACGAGCCCGCCGCACCGCCGCCACCGCCGAAGGTCGCGCTCACGAAGGTGGCCACGGCCCTGCACCCGACCGCAGGCGCGGCCGGACCCGGTGGCACGGTGTGGATAGCCGAACGCGAAGGCCTGGTCAAGGTGTTGGGGCCGCACGGGCTGAGCAGACCCGTCCTCGACATCACCAAGGAGACCACCACCGACGGCGAACGCGGCCTGCTGGGCATCGCGTTCGACAAGCGGTTCGCGCACTTCTACATCTCGTTCACCGACCTCCAGGGCACCAGCACCGTGGACGAGTTCGCCGTGCGCCACGGCAGGATCCAGAAGGACACCCGGCGCACCGTCCTCACTCAGACGCAGCCGTACGCGAACCACAACGGCGGCGACATCAAGTTCGGCCCCGACGGCTACCTGTACATCGCGTTCGGCGACGGCGGCGCGGGCGGCGACCCGCACGGCAACGGCCAGAACCTCGACACGCTGCTCGGCAAGATGGTGCGCATCGACCCGCGCGGCGGCAAGCCGTACGCGATCCCGCGGGACAACCCGTTCGTGGACGACCCGAAGGCCAAGGACGAGATCTGGGCGTACGGGCTGCGCAACCCGTGGCGGTTCTCCTTCGACGCGGGCACGGGCGACCTGCTGATCGGTGACGTCGGCCAGAGCGACTGGGAGGAGATCGACTGGGCCCCGGCCGACAGCGACGGCGGCGAGAACTACGGCTGGTCCCAGATGGAGGGCAGACACCCCTTCCGGGGAGGCACCGAGCCCGCGAACCACGTCCCACCGGTCCACGAGTACGACCGCACCGGCCTCGGCTGCTCCGTGACCGGCGGCTTCGTCTACCGCGGCAAGGCCATCCCGGCCCTCAGGGGACAGTACGTGTTCAGCGACTACTGCGACGGCACCGTCCGCGCCCTGCGCATGGACAACGGCCAGGTAACCGGCGTGAGCGACCTCGGCGTCAACGGCGGCGAGGTCATCTCCTTCGTCCAGGGCGGCCGCGGCGAGCTGTACGTGCTCGACCTCGGGGGCACCATCGCCCGCATCGACCCGGCGTAACGCCCGGCGCGCCTCACCGGACCGTGCCGAACGGCCCGCCGTTCCCCGGACGTCCCGGGGAACGGCGGGCCTGGTGGCACCTTGGGCCAGCCCCTACGGGACCAGCGCGGGCGGCGCCGCCCCCCCCGCGGTGCCCCAGCCCGACGGCTCCTCGCCCACCGTGAACGACAGCGCCCGGCCGGAGCGGATGCCGTCCGTGGAGAGGTACGTCCGGTCGTACGCGACTGGCCTTGAAGACCCCGGACACCTTCGGGGGCGGCGAGGTCGCGCGAAAGATCGTCATCAAGGTCAGCGCGTACGTGAAGGGCTACGCCAAGTCCGGCCTGGGCAAGGTGTACTGACGTGACGTCAGACCAGATCTCAGCGGTGGGCACGACCCGGACGCCTGCCCCGTCGCCAAGGACGTGATGGTCCGTCACCAGCTGCGCGGGGTTTCCGTATCCGTCCTCCCCGGCACCGGCCTCCTGTTGGAAGACCGCAAAGCCGAAGGCATCGTGCCGGGCCTGTCGGTGCGCGAGAACGTCGCCCTGGCCGCGCTGCCTGGCCTGGCCCGCTTCGGCCTGGTCGACGAGGCCCGCGTCGACAAGATCGTCGACACGTTCATGAAACGCCTGCGCATCAAGGCCTCGGGGCCGCGCCAGAAGGTCGGCGAGCTGTCCGGCGGCAACCAGCGGAAGGTCCTCCTCGCCCGCTGGCTCGTGATGAACCCGAAGGTGCCGCGTCTCCTCCGGCAGGGAGGAGCTGATCGAGGGCAGCGACCGGGTGGTCGTCCTCAAGGGCGACGCCGTCGTCGAGAAGCCGACCGGAGACGCCGTCACCGAGGACCGTCTCCTGCGCGCCCTGGCGGCCACCCCCGCCGCGCCGCCCGCCGGAGGCGGCGAAGACTGGCCAACGTGCCCTGGACCGCAACGAGTTGGCCCCCGACCGCGCGCTGCGGATGCTCCGGAGCCACGGCGTGTACCTCGGCATCGCGGTGCTGCTCCTGGCGAACATCGCGATCACCTCGCACTTCCTGTCCGGTGAGAACGTCCGCACCCAGGCCGTGCGGGTCGCCCCCGTCCTCCTCCTCGTGTACGCGGCCTGCGGCGCCCTCGCCGCCGTCGTGGGCGTCCTCGCCACGGCCCGGCTCACCGCGAGCGACCCGACGTCGCTCGGCACGCTGATGGAGCTGTGCCACCTACGATGAGGCGACCACGGGGATTCGACGGAGAGGGGGGCGCATGACCGTCCGGCTCACGTTGCTGTGCGCCGCCGCGCCGGCGGGGCGCGACGTGCGCGTCGGTGACGTACTCCTCGACGAACGGGCGTTGCGGCGGACGCGTACAGTCGCCGAGGCGCTCCCGACGGTGGCCGGAACCCGGTACACCGCGCCCTCGCAGCGGTCCCGCCAGACGGCCGAAGCGCTGAACTGGAACAACGCCGTCGTGGAACCGGCACTGCGGGACCTCGGCATGGGCCGCTGGGGCGGCCGGACGGTGGATGAGCTGGCCGCCGGTGAACCTGAGGCGTTCGCGGCCTGGCTGACCGATCCGGAATCCGCACCGCACGGCGGTGAGTCCGTGGCCGACCTGTGCGGGCGGATCGCCGCGTGGCTGGACGAACTTCCGGACGACACCGGGCGCGTCGCGGCCGTCGTGGAGCAGGCCGTGGCACGGGCCGCGGTGCTCCACGCGCTGAGCGCCCCGTGCCAGTCCTTCTGGCGCATCGACGTGCCGCCGCTGGCCGCCGTCCAGCTGACCGGCCGGGCGGGTCGGTGGAACCTGCGCTGGGGCCCTACCGGGATGAGTGCCGGCGACGCGTGAACTCCCCGTAAGAGCAGGGCAGGTGCCGGACGCGAGAGCGCGGCGCTCGGCCCGCCGCGCGACCGGGCCCGTCAGGCCCCCGACCGGAGCGGTGCCGCGTCCGTAGGCCCGCGAACTGCCCGCGAAACCGGAGGGCGGCGAGGCCGAAGGCCAGCCCTCCGGCGATGAACCAGGGATTCCGGAGCGCCAGCGTCCAGACCCGCTGCACCGGGCCCAGCGGGGCGTCCAGATGTGTCGTGCCGGTCAGCAGCGGCACCTCGACACGGATGCCGCGCGCCAGAAGAAGCGCACGGACACTCCGCCTCGGCCGCCTCGCCAGGAGAGCGGGAGCGCCTCGTGGCCGGTGCCGCACCTGTTCCCTCCGGCTGGCGTCTCACCGAAGGCCCTCACGGGCGCGTCGCGCGGGACGCGAGCCATTCGCGAAGGCGACGTTCGGCAACAGCCGCCCCGTGCGCTTGCGTACCCACGGGTTCGAGCCCGGCCCGGTTCAAGCCCAGCCCGGTCCGCGTCTCGCTGATGGTCACGGGTTTACTGTTCCGCTTTACTGTTCCGCTTCCGTGGCACGCAGGGATCAGGCCCGCGCGCGATCCGTTTCCCATGCGGCGCAGGGGCCGCGCAGGGTATGCGCCGCGAGGAGGAGTGCCGGGGGAGCGGGTCTGCTTGTGGGTGGGGCGGCTCGCGCGGGCCGGGCGGCATCTCCCCTCGCCGTCAAGGACGCCCGCACGCTTCGCGCCGTGCTCAGCTTGGCGGCTTCGCGCCCTTCTGCGGGCCTGGCGTACCTGTCAGCGTGGAACGCTCACCGGCGGTAATCCATCCGCCGCACAGGGTTAGGGAAGGGAAGGCGATAATGCCCCCGATTCCGATCAAGCCCGGCATCTACCGCTTCTACGCCCACATCATCGGCCCGCCGGCCCTGATCACCGCTCGCGAGCACGCCCTCGAGCACGGCCTTCCCGTCAACACCGACCGTCCGCTGTACCCTCCGATCCTCCAGGAATGGAGCATCCAGCCGGCCGAGCCGGTCCCCGGATCTCCCCGTACGTGATCTCCCTTGCCAATGACTTCGACGAAGACGCCGCGACGAACCCCGGGCTCGTCGTCACCGACCAGAAGCTCTGGGCCAACAACGTCAGCCGCGACCAGCTGACGAAGTGGATCTTCGCGCCGGGCATCGGCGGTCTCCAGGTCATCGACGAGAAGGACCAACTCGCCTTCAAGGCCGGGTACTTCGGTCAGCAGATCGAGCTCGTCACTCCCAACAGGGCCGACTTCCACCAGATCTGGACGCTGGACTTCCTGCGCCCGCTCGACGCGTAGGCTCAGGCCCCGCCAGGCGACCTGGCGAGCGCGGGGGCCGCGCCCCGTCCGAAAGGGGTGCGGCCCCCGCCGTGTGGTCCAGAAGACCACGATGTGCCTCACGCGATGCGTCTGAAAAGGCGATCTACCCGCGCTCTACCGCGCCGGGCAGGGCGGGCGGCCCTAGTTGATCCGCGCGGCATTCGGCATCGTTGTTCCGACGCGGCTCGGCAGCTGAGCGCTCCGCTTCCGCTGGTTCTGCGGCGCCCTTGCCGTCGGCCGACCGCGGGTTCGTCGTGGCTGGTCGCGCCCACGCGGCGGAGCCGCACAGGTGCACAGCCCCTCGCCCGGCTCCTGGCACCGCCTCCTCGTACCGGCCCCTCGCACCCGCCGTCGCCACCCCGCGGGGTGCGAGGGGCCTCAGATGGCGGGCGCAGCGGAGTCGACGCCTGGCCCCGTCGGAGGTTTCGGCCAACGCGTGCCGCGCAGGCTTCGCGGCCCCGCGCCCCTGCTTGTATGAACGCTGAAGTGACGTGCTCGCGGGAAGGAATCCCTTCGCGTTCGTGGGCGTGTCCGCAGCCACCGGACGGGCGCGCGAGGGGATGCGGCGCGAGGGGGGGCGGCCAAGGGCCACCGGCTGCCGACGCTGGAGGTGACGCTCGCCTATGTGCGGGCGTGCGGCGGTGGCGCTTCGGCCTGGACACACCGCTGGTGCACGGCCGAGGCGGCCGCACACAGCCGGACAATCGTTCAGTGGCTGCTCGAAGGGGTGCCCGCGAGGTCGTTGATCTCTCGGGGGCCCAGGTGGGGCTCGGGCGCCCCGGTGGCGGCGACGGCGATCATCGCGCGTCCCAGCTGCTCGGTGCTGGTGACCTGATGCGGCGCCAGCCTCCTGAGGAGGGGGTAGAGCGGGCTGGTCACGACGTACAGGGCCCGGTAGAGGCGGGTCTTGGAGGTGATGCCGTGCAGGGGCTGGATGTAGCCGGGGCGGAAGAGGTACGTGGTCATCGGCAGGGAGAGCAGGTGGTTCTCGGTCTTGCCCTTGACCCGGGCCCACATCGTGCGGCCCTGTTCGGTGCTGTCGGTGCCCTGCCCGGACACGTACACGAAGGTGAGGTCGGAGTTGTGGGCGCACAGGGCGTGGGCCACCGTCAGGGTGAGGTCGTAGGTGACGTGGTGGTACGCCTCCTCGGTCATTCCGGCGGAGGAGACGCCGAGGCAGAAGAAGCAGGCGTCGTACCCGGACAGCTCCTTCGCGACGTCCGGCCGCGTCACCAGTTCCGCCAGGTCCGGGGCGGTCAGCTCCCGCAGTTTCGGATGCTCGACGCCGAGCCTCGTGCGCCCGATCACGAGGACTTCACTCACGCGCTCGTCGCGCAGGCACTCGCGCAGGACGCCTTGGCCGACCATGCCGGTCGCACCGAGCAGGACTACCTTCATCCGTTCACGACTCCTTCGTGTCCTTCGTGTCCTTCGTGCTGAAGCTGGTGGCGCCGCTGGGCTCGAGGCGGATGCGCTCGACGAACTTGGAGATGATGCCAGGGCGGAAGTCGGTCGTGGTGAATGACCACAGCGCGGCGTCCTCCCATCCGACGAATCGCTCCTCCAGTTTGCCCAGACCGTAGAGCCAGACCACGGTGCGAGTGGACCCGACGCCGTCTGCGGGGTTCGAGGTCGACTTCGCCGAGGTCACAGACCAGCCCAGCCAGTCCGCCGCCGTGGGATTGTCCTTGAGAACTGAGAAGACGGCGCTCGCCGGTGCGGGGAAGATGTGCGATGCGTTGACCTGGTACGGGGCTGTGTCAGCGAATGCGATCGACTGCGGCTCTGTCTTCGCCAAGGCCCTTTCCTCTCGGATGCTCGGGACGGGCGGGACGGGCGGGGTGCCCGGGCGCGTCAGACCGGGTAGGTGACGTGGGTCAGGTCTTCGGAGACCGCCCACAGGCGGCGCTGATCCCGGGTGTTGTGCGACTTTTTGTTTGATGTTCCCGCTTTGGGGTGCCCCTTAAGGCCGGTGAGGCCATCCGGGCCGTAGTACTGCCCGCCGACCGCCCGCGGATCGGTTGCCGCGCGCAGCGACGGCAGCGCGCCGGACGCCGCGTCCTGAGCGGCGAGCGGGACGAGGAGCCTGTCGAACAGCACGCGGACGACCGGGTTGGAGTTGCGGGCCAGGCCGGTGGCCGCGCCGCCGGGGTGGGCGGCCAGGGAGACGGTGTCGGACGTACCGGCCAGGCGGCGCTGGAGTTCGTAGGCGAACAGCAGGTTGGCCAGCTTGGACTGCCCGTACGCGCCGGTCCGGCTGTACTTCCGCTCCGACTGGAGGTCATCGAAGTTCACCGAGGACCCGAACCGGTGCGCGTCGCTACTGACGGTGACGACGCGCGAGCCCGGGGCGGCGAGGAGGCGGTCGAGCAGCAGGCCGGTGAGGGCGAAATGGCCCAGGTGATTGGTGCCGAACTGGAGCTCGAAGCCGTCCGCGGTGGTGGCCTGCGGGGTCCACATCACGCCCGCGTTGTTGATCAGCAGATCGATGCGGTCGTGGCGGGCGCGCAGCTCCTCGGCCGCGGCGCGGACCGAGTCCAGCGAGCCGAGGTCCAGGCGCTGCACGGTGAGTTCGGCCTTGGGGGCCCGGGCGGCGATCCGCTCGGCGGCCTCGTGGCCCTTGCCGGTGTCGCGCACCGCCAGCACGACGTGCGCTCCGCGCTCGGCCAGGGCGGCCGCCGTCTCGAAGCCGAGTCCGGTGTTGGCTCCCGTGATGACGGCGGTGCGCCCACTCTGCTCGGGAATGTCCGAGGTATTCCATTTCTGCTTGCTCATGCCCTCAATGTAGCCACTGACAACAAAGCTGTCAACGACAACATCGGATGGTAGGGTGCCGCCATGGCGTATCACCACGGAAACCTGCGGGCCGAGCTGCTGGCACGTGCCGAAGAAGTCGTCGCCAGCCAAGGGGCCGACGCACTCTCGCTCCGCTCGCTGGCCCGCGACCTCGGGGTCTCGCACGCGGCCCCCAGCAGGCACTTCGCGGACCGCCCCGCACTGCTCGACGCCCTCGCCACAGACGGCTTCGGCCGACTCGGAACAGAGCTCGAAGCCGCCATCTGCGGCGGCGGAGCGTTCGAGGACCGGCTGAACAGGACCGCTCAGGCGTACGTCGGATTCGCCACCCAGCACCCGGCGCTGCTGGAGCTGATGTACGCCCGCAAGCACCGCGACCCGACCACGGACCTGCGCGCCGCGTCCGACGCCTGCGCCCAGACCCTGCTCACCCTCCTCGCGGACGGCGACGCGGCGATCGACGCTCCGGAGCGATTCGGCGTGATCCTCCTCGCCTGCCTCCAGGGCATCGCCGCACTCGCCGCCAGCGACAGCCTGCCTCCCGCGCACCACCCCGACGAGCTCGTCGCCGACGCCGTTCAGCGCCTCTTGCGCGGGTCACGCGCCAGCTGAACGCTGGTGGGAGACAGGGCCGGGCGGCCGCAGGCCGCGGACGACGTACCAGGCGTGGGCGGCCCGGAACGCGGGCCAGGCCGTGAAAAGGCCGGGCCCGACCACGGCGGCCGCCACGACGGCCACGCCCAGGAACGCACCCGGGGGAGTGCGGTCCAGATTCAGTGACCAGGCGGTCCACGTCACCAACGCCGCCGCGACGGCGAGGCAGAGAGCGAACGCGGCCGTGGCCTTGCTGTCCCGGCGCAACAGCTCAAGGGGCCGAGTCGCGTTCGCCGGAGCGATGCTCACATCGAGCGCGTGTACGCGGTCCAGCATGGTCCCCGCGGCGAATCCGCCGCACAGCCCCGCGACGACCGACAGCACAGCCCCCTGGCCGAGCAACGCCCACAGGTCGGACCAGCGCAGCGAAGCGAACAGCACACCCGCGAAGAGCTGAGTGGCCACCCCCGCCGCAGCCAACACAGGCAGCAGCCGAACGACCCTCGACACAACGATCCTGCCGTTCACCTCCGAGCGGAATCCGCCCGGCACGGCGGAGCGGTCCCGGTACTCCTCGGCCCGGGTGACCACGTACGCCACCGTGAAGGCGGCACCGCACGCCATCCCCCACAGCGCACCCGCCAGCACCGCGGTCCCCGCCGCCCGCGAAAACGCGGAGAGGCCCGTCGCGAGCGCGGTCAGTGCCAGGCCGTAGACCAGGGCGAGTTGCCACTGCGCGCGACGGTAGAGCGTCCACCACCGGATGCCGCCGTCACCCCGGTGCTCCGCGAGGAAGCGCAGCAGACGCACGGCGCGGCGTGCTCGCCAGCGTCGCCCCGCCTGCGGGCTGTTGCCGAGCAGGTCGAAGGCCGAGGGGACCAGCGAGGTCAGCAGATGCCGCTCGACGTCCTGGGCGGTGGGAAACCGCGCCGGATCCGCCAGCTCCACCGGGATCGCGGTACCGCTTCCGTAGGTCTGAAGGCCGAGCCACTGCATGAGGGGAGTGGCGAAGACCTCCCTGGCCGGGGACGCCCTCCCGGCGCGCATCGCCTCCAGCAGCGGAAGCCAGGCCGACCGGTTGGGGACGCGCGAGTCGTCCAGGAAGCCGACGAGGTGCCGCGGCCCCAGCGACCCCAGACGAACCGCGACCGACCCCCGAATGGCGCCGACCGAAGCCACCGCCTCCCGGAACTGCTCCTCCCTGGAGGCCAGCGCGATCGACAGACCCGTGCCCAGCGCCTGGTTGAGTGCCCGCAGCAACGCGGCACGCTCAGGCGGGGCCACCTCGTCGAAGCCGTCCAGGAACGGCACGACCGCGCCATCGTGCAGCAGGGCGCTGGTGAGGTCCTGCGCCTCGACGCCACTGTCCGGACCGACGACGGCCGGGTAGCGGTCGGCGATCCGTCCGATCAGCCACGGATACAGCGGCTGGCGTGCGTCCCATCCGGCCAGGGACACCACCACCGGCACAGGGCCGTCAACCTCCGGCCCACCAGTGGCCGAGGTCAGAAGCTGCTCGGCCAGCAGATGAAGGGCAACGCTCTTGCCGGAGCCCGCCGGACCGCAGACCACCACCCGGGCGGGCCGACCCGTCGGCCACAGCCGCTGCCGAAGACGGTCGACACGACCGGTACCCGGTGGCCCGTACACCGCCCTGCCTCCGTCGTCAGCGAGCTCGGGTGCCGCCTCCCACGGAACCGCGATACAGGCCACCTCGACACCACGTTCCCGCAGATCCTCCCGGAGACGATCACGCTCGGCGCCCGCGAGCGCCGCCAGCCACTGCTCCCGGGAGGGAGGAGTCGGCGGGGGCTGCGGCCTGGACCGCCGCCAGAACGCGAACAGCCCCGGGCACAACAGCCCGAGCGAACCGACGAAGGTGTCGACCGGATCGGTGAAGGGCGCTGTAGCCCGCCAGGTGTGCATCAGATAACTGACCGCCAGAAGAGCCGAGATGGCCGCAGCGTTCAGAAGGGATGCGGATGTCCCGCGTAGTCGTACACCGTTGAGCATGGTCGGCTGTGTGCCGCATGCCGCTGCCGGCAGCTCAGCAAGAGGGGCTGGACTGTGAGGTGTTCGGGGGCGAAGAGGTCGTCTTCTTCCTCATCGCCACCGCCCATGAGGTTGGCCGTGGCGGGCGTCGGCAGGCCAGACACAGCGGGGTCAGTGGCGGTCTGTCCACCACAGGATCGCCAGGCCCAGGCGCGTGGCGCAGGCCTTGACCAGGTCGCGGACCACCTCGTCGCCAGCGGTGCTGGCCAGTCGCCGGCCGTGCCGTGTCGCCCGTGGCTACGAGACCCACCCGCACCGGTCCGAAGCCATGATCCGCCTCGCGACGGTCGACCTCAACCTCCAGGCGTGACAGCTACGACGAGAGCGAGGGAACGGATTTGCGCAGCCATGCCAGGGACGTCGCAGCGAGGTCGGGCCAGCCGTGGTCGACGATGAGGGAGTGGCCTCGGTCGTCGAAGCGCTGGTATTCGGTGATGGCGCTGGAGTGGCGGTACTGCTTGAACGTGGAGCGGGTCAGCACGTCGGGAACCGTGTGGTCGAGCTTGCCGGACAGCAGCAGGAGCGGGCCCCGGGTCTCATTGCCGGTGTTGACCTTGGCGGCGGAGTTCGGGGTGACGTTGCCGAGGGCCAGTTGGAACAGCGGCCGCGCCGGGCTGGGGATGGTCCACTCCTCGAACAGTTCGTCGGACTCCTCTTGAGAGACGGCGTTGGCGAAGGCGTAGCGGAACTGCGCCGGGTCGAGCGACACCGCCCTCTTGGTGTTGCCGGGGTTGCGCAGGAAGGCGAAGGCGGACTTGGCCTGGGCCGGGGCGATGGCCTTGACGCCCTTGATCTGCCCGGGGCAGATCGCCACCGCCGCCGCGCCGAGCCCCTGGCCCAACAGGTGTTGGGCGATGAAGCCTCCTACGGAATGCCCGATCAGCACCGGTGGGGTGTCGAGCGTGCGGATGACCTCGGCGTGCGCCTCGGAGATCTCGGCGAGGCCGACCCCGGCCTGCCGCTCGGGGTGCCTGCGTGCCTCGGCGACGGTGGCGGGAACGCCGGGCCACTCGGGCAGCAGCGGCTCGTACCCGGCTTCGCGGAAGGTGTCGGCCCAGCCCTGCCAGCTCGTCGAATGCAGCCACAGGCCGTGGACGAACATCACGGGCGTGCGATGCGCGTTCATGGCAGCCTCCAGGAGGAAGGGAGAGAGAGCCTCCGACGGCGGGGCCGGGCCCGGGGCGCGAGCCCAGAAGCGCACATGGGGGCTTCGCTCTCCCCAGTCTCTTCCTGATGGGCTGCCGCCGCGCGCGGAGCAGCAGGCCCGGAGAAGGGTCGGCCAGTCCACCCGCGGCACCCCCGCCCTCCCTGACGGAACGGTTCCGAATGACTGCTGTACGTAGTCGTCAGGGGCGGGGCGCTGGATGGCGCCGTGGCAGGCGGCTGACCACGGCGGCGCCCGCACCAGCGTCGGTCCAGAGCCCACGTTAAGTGGGTCACTGCTCCTGTGGGGGGCGTTCGGTCCCGGGGCAGGTGCCGCGCCAGTTCAGGAGGGGGCTTCGCTGGTGAGGCGGCGGGCAGTGAGGTCGACCGTCGCGAGGTGGATCATGGCTTCGGGCCGGTGCGGGTGGGTCTCGTAGCCACGGGCGACACGGCACAGCCGCCCGGCTCGACCACTCCTTTCGTCCCGTGACAGCGGGACTACGAAAATCGGCAGGACTCTCGATGAAAGCGAAACGTTCAGCGAACGGCGCCTCGGCGCTGTCACGCCGTGCTGCTCCCTCTGGTCGCCGCCCGGGCGTCGTCGGTGTCGCGCGCCAGGGCGATCGAGAAGCTCACGCGGAACCGCCGCAAGGGTGACGGCGGCCAGCGGAATTTCCCCACGTACGGCCAGTTGTAACGGCTACGCAAAGTAGCCGGATAGGGGTGGCTGTAAGGGGATATCCACTGGCGAAACGGTCGTCCGGTTGGCAGGGTCTGGGTATGAACTCCCCGCTCCATGACGTGTCAGGCCCTTCCTGGCTCGGTGCTCCGATCGACGCCCGCTCACTTTTTGCTCCCGAGCAGGCCGCGCTGATGGCCACGCTGCGCGGCCTCGCTCCCGCCGACTGGGGCAAGGAAGCGGTGCCGGGCTGGACCGTGCGCGATCTCGCCGCCCATATCCTGGGCGACTTCTATGGCCGCCTCGCCCGCGACCGCGACGGCCATCAGGAAGGGCCCGCCTTCGCGGCGGGCGAGACGCTGGAGTCGTTCATCCACCGCATCAACCAGGAATGGGTGGACGCTTATCGCAGGGTGAGCCCACCCGCGCTTGCCGACACTCTCGACCTGGTCGGCGCTCAAGTCGCCCGCTTCTTCGAGACCGCCGATCTCAACTCCCCTTCGCTGGGCGTGTCCTGGGCCGGGGCTGACCCGGCGCCGATGTGGCTGGACAGCGCCCGCGACTTCACCGAGTTCTGGACCCACCGCCAGCAGATCCGCCACGCCATCGACCAGGGCACCGACCCCGACCCGCGCTTCCTGACCACGGTCCTGGACACCTTCATGCGGGCCCTGCCCCACACCCTGCGCCATACAGACGCACCGGTCGGCACCCGGATCCAGGTCCAGGTCGACGGCCCGGCCGGCGGCACCTGGACCGCCCACGCCACCAAGGAACGCTGGTCCCTGGCCGGGAGCACGTCCGCGGACCCTGCCGCGACTTTTCGCCTGGATGCGGAAACTGCCTGGCAGCTGTGCACCCGCGGCATCCAGCCGGACACCGCCCTGGCCCGCGCCCGTATCGACGGCGACCGTGACCTGGCCGAAGCCGCCTGCCAGATCGTGTCCATCGTCTACTGACGCCATGAACCAGCGTGTCGAAGTGGACACCCGGGACAGCGCAGCAACGGTCACACGCGGTGACATCGGCGGCCAGTTGCCTCCCCAGTAACTGGCCGCCGTTGGGGAATTCGAACTGTCCACTAACACAAGGGCTCTGCGATGTCCCTCAACTCCAGTGCGGTTGCCCTTTGAGCTGGTCGGGTCGTAGGCCAGCGAGCGGCCGAGGATGGAGGGCTTCACCAGTTCGCGCGGATGTCGCTGACCACTGCCCAGATGCCGCCGCCCAAGAGCAGGGCTATGTCTGCGAGAAGGGCGATGTGTCGTGGTGAACCGGTCGCATTCTCCTGCGGGGCAGCGTCTTCGTTCGGGCTCATCGTGCTCGGCGCCCATGGAGTACACGAGATAAGCGATCTTGGTTCTGTCCTCACCGGACAGCTCTCCTGAGTCGCTTCCCAGCTTCCGCGCCAACGCCTCGACGCGTCCTTTCTTCCTCCCTCGGCGGCCACGCCCGTCAGCAGAGCTCCCTCGTCGGGCCCAACCGGCTCCGGTACGACTTCGCACACTTCACCGCCCTCACTCCCGACCAGGTCGCCGCGATCGAGGTGGCCGTCAGTGGTCCCCGCGCAGCGCGGCCGGCGACCTCGACGACCCGGACGTGCGGGCCTGGCATGCCGACCGCGCAGAGGCCGAAGCCGTCGGTGCCATCGCCCTGTTCGGCGAGACGTACGGCGAGCGGGTCCGGATCGTCGACATCGGTGGCTACTCCCGCGAACTCCGCGGCGGTACTCACGTCGCCCACGAGCCCCAGAGTCGCCCACGGGTCCCAGATCGGCACGTTCCGCCCGCTCTCCGAATCCTCGATCGGTTCCACCCCGCGTCGCGTCGAAGCGCTGACCGGCCGCGGCGTCCTCCGCCACCTCGATACCGAACGGCGACCGCTGAACGAACTGGCTGGTGTTCTCGGCACCCGGCCCACCGCCGACACCGCCTGACGCCCCGCGCAAGCGCCTGGGCGTCCTGGCCCCGCTCAGCGGCAGCTCTCCGAGCTGCGGGCCGCGGAACTCCACCACCAGGCCGCCCGCCTCGCGAGCCAGACGAAGCCCACAAGCTCGGGGCGGCTGATCGTGCAGCAGAGCACTGGTGTCACCCCGGGCGAGCTCCGCCAGCTCGCCGCCGACACGCTGGCCTGCCTTCGCTCAGGTGATGAACATGCCTGAGTGCGCCTCGGTCGAGGTCCTGGGCGCGGGAGCTGAGACCGCCGACAGCGAATGCCAAGCCCTGCTCGCCTCGGCGGAGGGGTACCCGATCGCTGATCGGGATCCTTGAATCGGCCAGGGCCGCTCCCGCCGGCCACTTGGTCGCGCCCGTAACGAGAGGGTGGATTCGCTGTCCGGCGGCGCGCAGCGCGCCGTCCGTCATGGCGTACGTTCCTTTCCGGCTGTCCTTGGCGCCGGGGAGGGTGTCGGTCTGAGTATGCGGGCCACGGGCGCCAGTCCGGCCAACAGGAGCAGGGCGCCGATCGGCAGCAGGTCGAGGCTGACGGCGAAGAGAAGGAAGCCCATCAGCACCAGGAGTGGACTCCACGGGGGCAGCAGACGCGGCTTGGCGGTCACCAGCATGACCAGCAAGGTGAGCCAGCCCAGTTGGAACGCGAGCGGGCCGATCATCTCCAGCGGTTCAGGCAACGGTGCTGTGGCGTCCAGGTCTGCGAACAGATCGCCGAGGATCACCCAGAGGAAACAGGCGACGCCGAACAGGCTGACGGCCGCGGCCCCGTTGGCGACGAGACGCCCGCGCATCGTGGCGACGGGGGCAACGAGTTGCCGCAGCCTGACCGTCACCACGCCGAAGAGCGCGAAGCCGATGAAGAACAGCGTGTGTCCGAGATTCCAGGCGAGTCCAGGTCCGTGATCGCCGTCCCATCCGTCGACGAGGCGCAGGAGGCCGTACAGCACCAGCAGGAGCGGGGCGATGAGGGCCGGGGTGTGCTTGCCGACGCGTTTGGAGGTCATAGCGGAAGCGTCACAGGCCGCTGAGCTCACGCCTATCGGGGGCGTCCCCCACCGAACCCGGGAAGTGTCCCGTAAGGGTCCGCATGCGCCGCCCGAGTCCGCAGCCTGCCACCGCGCCCGTACGCGAGGCCTTGGCGGCATAAATCAGCGGCCTGTAGGTGGGGAACCCTGGAGAGCTGCTCGATCTGCGCGCCGCACCATGCAAGTTGACGCGTCCACTTTTCCGTACCGCGCCTGATACCCGCGATCTCCCGCGTCCGCTCCACCACGACCGACGTGCCCGCGCCCCTCGCCCGGCCCTTTGACCCCCGGCCCGAACCGTATCCCCGCCCGCGACAACGCGATGTCGAATGGTCGTGTCAAGAGGACGCGACCGGTCAATCTTATGACCCATTTCGGATTCTGCATATCTTCGGCCCGTTCAACCCGGCAAAATCAATTGAGTCGATCTTGCTGGGTCAGGCCGTGTGGCCTGAATCAGGAGCCGGGGAGGCCGGAGCGTGGCCGAGTTCAACTATTTCCTGGGGAAAGAACGTGGCGGCTATCCGTTCAAGGATGCGTTGTCAACCGGTCAGGCGCGCCATCACGTGGTCCCCTGGGAAACGTTGTGGCAGGCGTGGGACGCGCTGATCGCAGCGGGCTACAACGACAAGGGATCGGCGATCTACGAGGTGTTGAAGGAGCTCGTCGAGACCTGGGGAAGGGAACTGGTCAATCTCGACTACACCAGCGACGAGCAGAAGAACTTCGAAACCATTCGGGGATTCGTGGAGGTTTTCAAGGACCCCGGAACCACTCATCACGACGACGCGCGTCCCCCTGAGGGGCTGGACGACTTCCGCAACTTCTTCACGTGGCTGCCGAGAAACCTGTTTGTCGGCCCGAAGGCACGGAGTGATGATCCGGGTTCGGGGTTTGAAGTCGGCTCCAAGCCGATCATCGGAAACGCCTTTGCCCAGCGGAACAAGACCTTCCATGATCTGAACCGGTACCGCAAGAAACCGGGTGCCACTAATAAGCTCGAACAGGAAGGCAAGGAAGGCGTCAAGGGGCTCCTTGACGCTTTCACCGCGCCCCCACCCCCACCCCCGCGGCCATGGCCCTACGACACCAACCAGTGGGAGGAAGGGGCGGGCGGGAAGTACAAGATCAAGGCCCCGCAGGGCCAGCAGGCGGCGGGCGTTGGGCCGACCGTTCCAGCCCTCGGCGTGCCGCGCGGAATCGATGTCATCGACATCGGCGGCACCAGGCTCGAGCTGGTCATCCGGTCCGATGACGACGGCTACCTGCTGCGCGGCGTGAGTGCCGCGAACCTGCGGATGGCCGACCTCCTCGACTGGGTGGGGGAGACCTGGGGAGTCGTCGGGGAAATCCCGGAGGGGTTGCGGAGTTTCGAGCTGCAGTACCTGACGATCGAGGTGCTGACGGTCCCCGGCGGCCTGGAGCAGTGGGAGGTCACCGCGGCGACGGAGACCCGCTTCGCCGACACCGTCGCAGACCTGCTCGTGTGCTTCATCCACTCGACACCGCAGGGCGGGGCCTCCTCCTTCTCGCTCTCTGCGGACGCCGGTTTCACCGCCTCTGTCGGTGGCGAGGACACCCGGCTGTGGTTCAGCGGCGCGATCGCCCGGACGGGGTCAGGTGCCTGGGAGCTGAGCGCGGCCTTCGAGGACTACGGGCGGACCCTGAGCCTGGCCCATCTGGCCGCCGCCTTCGGGCTCGACATCCCCGCGGAGCTGGAGCCGCTCGTCCCCTCCCTCGCGTCGGCGTCGTTCGCCTACCGCCTGCCGACGGCCGCCGGTGGCTCGTCGCGGGGCGAGCTGGTGCTGTCGGCGGTGGTCGGCCGCGTCGGGGTGGTCGTGGCGTCGGTGCCCGCAGGGACCGGGTCGGCGGTCTCGCGGCTGGTGGCGGTACGAGGACAGGTCGGAGCCCGGGCGTCCCAGCTGCCGGGGCTCGGCGAGTCCATCCCCGCCGAACGGGACCTGGTCTTCGGCGGTGTCCACTTCGCCCACGCCTTCGGCCCCTGGACCAAGGCGCAAGTGGCGCAGCTCAACGCGGTCGTCGACGGACTGGGGACCGCGGCCGAGCAACTGCCGCGCCTGCCGGACGAGGCGCTCCCGCCCGGCTCCCTGGCCTGGGTGGACGTGACGGTGGGCGGCACGGTGCGCCCTCCGCTGGTGCTGCGCCTGCCCGCGGGCGGCACATCGACCGCTCTCGCCCGCACCGGCGCGAACGAGCCCGCCAAGGACCTGGACCTGGCCGGGTTCGCGATCGGCCCGGTCCGCTTCCATCACGCCGGCATCGGCTACGCCGACAAACGGCTGTCGATCTCGCTGGACGCGACCATGACGGTCGGTCCGCTGACCGTCGAACTCCTCGGCTTGGGGCTGGGGGTGGACCAGGACTGGAACGTCGCCCCGGTGCTGCGCGGCGCGAGCGTGGCCGTCGCCTACCCGGGGCCGCCGCAGGTGGCGATCGCCGGGGCGTTCACCCGGATCGACCTGGGCACGGAGTTCGACCTGGCCTTCGCCGCCGCCGGGCGGATCGAGATCCAGGACCTCATCGTCCTGCAGCTGGTCGGCAGTTGGGCGCGCAACCGGGCCGGCTGGCATTCGATCTTCGCCTACGCCGAACTGGTCGCGGGCCGGAACCGCGTCAACGGCCTGTTCAGCGTGGGCCCGGTCACGTTCACCGGCCTCGCTCTCGGCTTCGGCATCAACAGCACCGTGCGCATCCCCGCCGTCCACGAGATCGGCGCCTTCCCGCTGGTCAACCGCCTGGGCGCGCAGCCCCCGGGGGACGGCGGCGAGGTCGAGCGGCTGACTCCAGGTCAGGCGCTGAACGAGCTGGTCGGGCCCGGCGGCTGGGTGACCCCGGCGCGGGGGCAGTACTGGGTGGCCGGTGGTATGGAGTTCACCGTCTACCGGTTCGTCCAGGCCCGGGCGATGGCCCTGGTGGAGTGGGGCCCGGCCGGGTGGAAGGCCGTGCTGGCCGGACGTACCACGCTGGCACTGCCCCCCGTCAGGACCGCCCAGGGGAGCCAGGCGCCCGCCACGGTCCCGGGCGCGGAGACCGTCCTGGCGGGCGGCGGTCCGCTCGGCCAGGTGATCGTCGACTTCGTCTTCGCCTACGACTCTGCGATCGCGCGGTTCTCCATGGACACCGTCATCGCCGACGGCTCCTACCTCCTGGACCCGCAGGCGAGGCTGACCGGTGGAATCTCCTTCTACGTGTGGGGCAAGGACCTGCCCGCCCAGGGCGTGCGCAAGGGCTTCGTCCTCACCGCCGGCGGCTACCACCCCCAGTACCAGGTGCCCGCCCACTACCCGAAGCCGCCCAGGATCGGCTGGGTGTGGGAGCGCGGCCCGGTGTCCATCCGGGCCCAGGCGTACGCGGCGCTGACCGACGGCGCGTTCATGGCCGGCGGTGAGCTGGCCGCCGTCTACGACAACGGGCACGGCATCAACCTGCGGGCCTGGTTCACCGCCTACGTGCACGCACTGGTGCAGTGGAAGCCGTTCTACGCCGACCTGGCGCTCGGCCTGAGCATCGGCGTCGCCGCCACTGTCAAGGTGCTGTTCGTGCGGGTGCGCATCTCCCTGGAGGTCGGGGTCGACCTGCAGCTGTGGCTCCCGCCGATCGGCGGCAAGGCCCGGGTGAAGATCTGGTTCATCACCTTCACCCTCGGCTTCGGCTCCGACCGCAAGGGCGCGCCCCCGGCCAACTGGGAGGAGTTCCAGGTCCAGCTGCCCGCGCCCTCCCGTACCGTCCTGAAGCAGGGCTGCGAGCTGCCGGACGTCACCCAGGACGAGACCGAGGCCCGTGCGGCGGCCGCGGAACCGGAGTTGGTGCGGATCGACGGGTTCACCGCGGCCGTCGAATCCGCGCTGCCCGCCTCGAAGATCACCCTCAACGGAGCGCTCTTCGCGGGCAGCGACAGCGCCCGGATCGACATCCGCCCGATGAGACTGACCGGTGTCGTCTCCGAGCAGGTCGTCCGGATTCTGGACCAGCGCGGCAACCAGTACGACTGGGAAGACGCCCGCTGGACGGTCACCGCCACCCGTGAGGGCCTGCCGCAGGCGCTGTGGGGCAAGCCGCTCGCCCACCCGAGCCAGGCGCTCAACAAACCCGGTCTTGTCGACGGCTGCCTGACCGGGCTGACCATCAAGGTGCCCGAACCGACCCGCCGTCTCGGTGTGGGCCCCGTACCCGTCAAGGCCCTGGACGTCGACGGTCTGCCGCCCGGCCGGACGCCGCTGCGTGACGAGACCGTGGCCGGCCGCTCCCCGGTCACCGACCCCCACAGCATCGAGCTGATCGGCGACACGCTCGCCGAAGCCGAGACCGCGGCCCGGCGCACCCGGGCCCACGACGCGCTCGACGCCCTCGGCCTGGCCCCGGACAGCGACGGCCCCCTGACCGGCACCGCCCGGCTGACCGGCACCTCCCTGACCGATGCCCCGCTCCTGGACCGCAGCCACGAGGTGACCGCCGTGCCCGCCCGCCCCGACCTGGACATCACGTTCTACGACCACCTCGCCCCCGCGACCACCGCAGGCGTCTACACCATCACGGTGGAACACCGCCTGACCAAGGACGGCCAACGCCTCGACACCACGCCCGAACTCCCCAAGGCCGAGGGCCACTACGAGATCCGCGCGGCTCAGTTCCACCTCGACCCCACCTCCGTCCACGCCACCTACCCCGCGGCCGGAGCAGCGGGTCGCTACACCCACGTCCTGCCGCACATCACGCTCAGCCGGGCGATCCTCCCCTGGGAACGCCAACTGCTGGGACGGACGGCGGCCCCCGCGCCCTGGCTGGCGCTCCTGGTCCTCGCCGAGGGCGAGACCGCAGACGACCCCGACGCCAAGGGCGAGTTCACCACCCGCACCATCGGCCGACTGCGCCACCCCGCCGAAGCGGGCACCGTGGGGCCGGAGCTGTCCGGAGACATCGACGACGACCTGTCCTGCCGCACGATCGACGTGCCGGTGGACGTCTTCCACGCGGTCGTCCCGCGCGAGGACGAGCTCCCCCACCTCACGCACATGCGTGACGTGCGCATCACCCCCCAACTCCGCGACGACGGCGAGGTGCTGACCGAAGGCGAGTACGCCGTCGTCGCCGCCAACCGCTTCCCCCGCACCCCCGGCACCTACGCCGTGCACCTGGTCTCCCTGGAAGGCCATCTGGGCCGCCTCGCCCCCGGCACCCTTTCGGGAAGCGGGCACGTGCGGCTGTGCAGCCTGTGGTCCTGGTCGTTCACCAACGCCCCCGACGGCACGCTCGACCCCGGCATGCTGCTGCGCGGCCTCGTCGCCCCCGGCGCCGAGGACCCGGAGAACCTCGCGCTGCGCCACGCACCCGCGTCCGGCTCGGCGTCCGCACCCGAGGATCAGTACGTACGCACCCGGCTGCACCACGGCTACGGAGCCGTCGCCCACCGCACCCTGGCGGGGGAGGCCACCTACGCCTGGTACCGGGGCCCGCTCACCCCGCTCACCGCCCCGAACCTGCCGGGCGAAGCCGTCGAGGGCCCGCACACCACCGCCGACCACGCCCTGATCTACGACCGCGAGTACGGCGTGTTCGACGTCAGCTACGCGGCGGCGTGGACGCTCGGCCGCACCATCGCGCTCGCCGATCCCGACTACACCGGCGAAGCCGTCGAGGCGCGGCGGGCGCTGTCCGACCGCGCCGCCACCCTGGCCGCGCTCGGCAGTGACCCCAGCCGCGCCCGGCACGACCCCTACGCCCCGCCCGCCGCCACGGCACTGGACGAACTCGCCTCGTCCGGGTTCGGAAGCGGCCTGGTCCAGGCCCTGCGAGCCGACCTGCGCCCCGAACCCGCCCCCGCTTTGGCCGCGCGCACCGCCCGCGCCGAACCGGCCGCGCTGCTCGCCGACCCGCGCGCCCGGCAGTCGCTCAGCGCGGTGGTCACCGCCCGCACCCCCACCATGCCCGAGTGGCTGGACCGCCTCGCCCTGCTGCGCGGTGTGCCCTACGACCACCTGGTGCCCGACCCGCGGCTGCTGCCGCCCGAGAGCCTGCGGGCCTTCCGCGTCGACCCGGCCTGGATACGGGCCCTGGTGGCCGGCGCGACCGACGTGGGCGCCCATACCTCCGTCGACCGCGACCTCGACCCGCTGCTGCGGGAACGGCTGCTCCAGGGTTTCGGCAGCCCGATCCCGGCGGCCGGGCTCCTGATCAACTCCGAGCTGGTCCGCGCCTGGCCCGTCTTCGACCTGCTCGCCACCCGGGGCGGCGAGCAGGTCGGCGAGCTGCGCCGCGACCACCTGGCGCCCGACATCCTGCTGGTGCTGTGGGACGCCGTCCCGGACAGCGTCGTCATCCGCGAGCCCGGGCAGGGCATCCACTTCGGCATCAACTCCGCACAACGGGTCAGCCTGCGCTACTTGACCGGTGACGACATCGGCCGTCCCACCGGCACCGAGTTCCCCGACCCGGCGGGCGGGCGCACCGTCTTCGACCACCTGCGTCCCGGCCGCCCCGGCGCCACACAGCCGGACGTCCTCGACCTGCACGGCGCGGGCGGTTTCGTCGCGGCGCTGTCCGCCGCCTGCGGCGCGGACGGCGATCTTTCGCCCGGTCAACTCGCCCTGGAACTCGTCAACGCCCCGCTGGAGCAGCTCCTGCTTCCCGCGCCCACCGCCGAGGAGACCGCGTGAGCGACACCGACCTGATCGTGCCCGTCCAGGTCCACGCCCTGCTGGCCAACCGGAAGGTGCGCTCCCTGCACCCGTTCCACCGCTACCAGCCGAGCTTCGACCGCATGCTCGGCACCTATCCGGACGACGAGGGCCGGGGCGCCGCCGAACCGGAGGCCTTCAGCGGGGCCAAGGAGGTCGGCGGCGACGAGACCTTCGAGGGCGTACACGTCCAGTGGGAGCTGCCCGAAGCGCTCACGGACGGTTTCGTGGCCGAGGGCGACGGGGCCACCCGCTTCCCCCTGGTGCCCAACCGCTGGCTGGTCGTCCGCTACTCCTGGGTGCGCGGTGAGCGCAAGGCCGTGGGCTGGGTCGTACACAGCGACTATTTGTTCTCCGACGACGAAGACCTCTACGACGGCTACGGGGTGATCAACAGCTTCGTCAACCCGCGCAAGACGGACGCCCCCGAGGTCGACTGGCTCGGCCGCGTCCACAGCCTCGCCGACGGAGCGTGGGAGGAGCCGCCGGGGGAGCGGAAGCTGTTCCTGACCGCCGTGGGCGCGGGCCTGCCCAGCTTCGCGGCCTTCGAGCCCTTCCACGAGAACGTCTTCTCCCTCCACGACGACCTGAAGGACCTCAAGGACCCGGCCCACGGCGACAGTTACCCGCCCGACGCCACCCTGAGCTACTTGGTCGTCGGCTGGTACAGCGACACCGACGAGGACATCCTCAACGCCGCGGCCGGCATCCCCGGGTTGCTGCCCCCGGGCGCCGACGGCTCGTTGGCCGCCGACGTCATCGCCGCCCTCGGCTGGACCGTGGCCGGGCGCACCGCCCTCGTCCAGGGCGGCATGGGAACCGCGACCGGGCACGAGGTGAGCAACGTCCTCGACCACCAGGAGGACACCTACTACCTGAGCGAGAAGGCGCCCGTCCGCTCGGACCGCATCACCGTCGACCTCGGCAGCGTCCAGCAGGTCAGCTCACTGCGCGTGCTGGTGGGCGACCCGGACGGGCAGCACCCCTTGCCCGCCGTACGCGTCCAGACCTCCGTGGACAACGTCGACTGGCCCGCCGCCCACCACCAGGACTTCGACGCCGGCACCCCCGTCATCGAGTACACCCCCGAGCGGCCGGTCACCGCCCGCTACCTGCGACTGTGGATGCTGGAGGCCGGGCCCGGGCCCGCCGCCGTGCGACGCTTCGAGGCCACCGCCGCCCCGCAGACGACGCGAAGCCTATACCACGGCACCGCACTCGGCCTGGAGTGGAAGCGCGAGGGAGACGCCCCCGACGACGACCGCCCCGACGCCACCCGCACCAAGATCGCGTTCGGGCACAGTACCGGCGAGGCCGCCGTCGCCCTGATCGGCCACCAGACGAGTTCACCGCGCACCGCCCAGCTCTTCAGCGCGCTCTACCACGGCACACTGGACACCTTCGACGGCGCCGAAGGCGAGCGCGACCTGGCCGAAGTCACCCATCGCAGCTGGTTCTCCGGCAGCGACGGCGGCCACACCTGGCAGATCGTCCCCCGCGACGACCGGGGGCCCGCCCCCGGACGCTCCAGGGCGGCGGGTGACGAGCCGTTCCCGCTGGACGAACTCAACGCGGCCCAGGCCGAGTACGACCACATCCTGCGGCAGTCGACGGAACACCAGTGGCGGGTGTGGGCGCTGCACTGGCTGCGGAACCTGCCCGACGGCGAACGCCCGGACGACCTTCCCGCCGGTTTCGACACGGAATGCGACCGGTTGCTCGACCCCGGCAACGACGGCCCGGCGAAACAGGCCGACGAGGCCCTGGCACGGCTCGCCGAACTCCGCCACCACATGCCCCAGGCGGCGGAAGGACAGGACCTCCAGGACGCCATCGACGCGTGGGCCACCGCGAGGGGCCTGGCCGACCACCTCCAGCTCAAGCGGCTGCCCCAGGAGAGCTTCTACAAGCCCGCCGACCCCGTCGTCCTCATCGAAGGCACCGGCGGCGGGACCGTCCCGCTCACCCGTGACCGCGACCACCCGCTGTCCTGCCGGCTGCCCTCCAACCTGCTCGCCGAGGTCAAGATCGGCACGGACTGGACGGCACCGCCCGCCAGCCCGCCCGACCCCGGCCTCACCGGACTGCCCGCTGTCTGCGCGGCCCTGCTCAAGGAGTTCGCCCTCCTCGACGAGGCCGCACGCACCCCCGACGGCGACCACAGTGCCCTGCACACCATCACCCAGAACCCCGCCACCCACGCCCGGGGCCCCCTGGCCGAGTACTGCGCGCCCTGGCGCCAGCCCTGGCTGCCGATGCTGCTGATGTGGAAGCTGACCTACTTCCCCACCCCGTACCAGACCGCCGACGGCTACCACTGGACCTTCACCGCGCCCCCGCCCGGCAGTGGACTGGACTCCTACAGCTACCTCTGGAACGGCACCGGCACCTTGGAGGCCGACTTCGAGAGCGAAGGCAACGTCCTCAACCGGCTCTTCCGCTCCCGCGCCTACCTCGCCCCCACCACCGTCTACGTGCTGCGCGAACAACTGGCCCGCTACCGGGCCGACTACCCGAGCGCCGACACCGCTGGCCTGGCCGCACTGCGCAGGGAGCTCGAACCGCTGGACATCCTTTCCCAGACCCTCGACGGCTTCAACGACTGGCTGCTGCAACTCGACGGCGGCGCGCAGGTGCCCACCGAGCCCGAGGTCGCCGCGCTCGCCGGGGAGCAGAACCACGTGCCCGACCCGGCCGGCGGACCCTTCCAGAAGCGTTTCCAGCCCGTACGCGCGGGCCAGTTCTTCCTCACCGACCTGCGCATCGTCGACCGCTTCGGCCGCTGCGCCGATCTGGTCACCTCCGGCGCGGGCGGCAACTGGTACGACCAGTACCCTCTGAAAACCCCCTCCGTAGCCCCGAGCCGCGACCTCTACACCGAGCCCCGGCTGATCAACCCAGAGCGGTTCGTCCAGCTCTCGCCCCGCATCCTCCAGGACACCCGCCTTGCGATCGCCCAGGCGCCGTCCGGCATGGCAGAAGGACTGGCGGGCTTGCTCCTGGTCAACTACCTCGACAAGACCCTGGGGGTGTACGGCCCGACGGGGCAGGCCCTGGGCGAACTGCGCACCGTCGCCACGAGCGGCGACACCCGGGCCACCGTCTACAGCCCGCTGCCGCACTCCCCGTACACCGGTCGCACCGACCCCCGGTTCCTCACCGATCACCCGCAGCTGGCCGGGTTCCTGACCGGCCTGCTCGACCGGGACGATGCCGTCGGCGCGTTCGAAGCCCTGGTCGCCACCATCGACAAGAGCCTGCGCGCCGTCGTCGACCCCGCCGCTGAGGACAGCAAGCTGCCCGGCCTGCTCATCGGACGGCCCGTCGCACTCGTCCACGCCACCCTGGACATCGAACTGCACCATCCGCTGCCGGCCGACCCGTCCTGGGACACCGTCCTCAACCCGCCCGCCGACACCGCGGACGACGACACCTGGGCGATCCGGCTGGGCGACCCGCACGCCCTGGACGACGGGCTCATCGGCTACTTCAGCTCCGCACCCGGCCAAGGCGTCGACTACGGACTGCTGTGCGCCCTCGATCCCGCCGCGGAACACGACTACCTCGAGGCGATCACCAACGGCAGGGACCTCGCCCTGCCCGCCCGGCCCGCCACCCGCCCGTGCACGCGCCACGTCACCCTGCTCGCCCACCCCCACCTGCCCGTCCACGCCACGACCGACATCCTGCCGGTGCACTCCCTGCGGCTCGACCCGGAGCGCGTCCACCAGGCACTCGCCGCCGTCCGCGCCTCCTTCTCCGCCTCAGCCCGCTCCTCGCCGCCACCCGCGACCGGCGAAGCCTCCACACCACCATGACCGAAGACCCGGACCACCCGCTGAGCAACATCTCCGGCAGCGCCCCGCCCACGGCGGAGTTCCGGAGTCTGGACGTTCCGGCGGTCGGCGGCACCGTCACGCTGGACTTCGGCTCCGTCCAGCAGCTCACCGGCTATTCCCTGCACGTCGGAACCGCCGGGGGCGGTGACTGGCCGGGCACCCCGGTCCTGGAGTCGTCCGCCACCGGCGACGACGGCAGCTGGGAACCGCAGGCCTTCGACGCCCGGCAGCCGACGAACGAGCACGTCCTCGCCACCCCGGTCGCCGCCCGTTACCTGCGCCTACGCCTCACCACCGACGCCGACGGCACCTTCAGCATGCGGACCCTCCGGGCCGTCTGCGCCCCCGACGACGCGGCCCTGGTCATCCCACCGCTGTCGGCACGCCACGGCACCTGGAGCTGGGCGCAGCCGCAGGCCACCGAGACCGAGCACCTCGACTGGGACGAGCGCCCGCTGATCCCCGCCGACCACCTCGCCCACCCCGACGACGCGATACCCACCGCGCGCGCCGGCTACCTCCAGCTCCACCCCGTACCCCGGCAGGCCGGCCCCGGACCGGCGTCCCGGTCCTGACACATCACCAGGAGACCGCATCGCATGCCCGATCCCGCCGCCACGGCACCCCTGCGCTACACGCTGACCACGTTCCCGCCCGTACTGGCCCAGGCCGCCCCCGGCCATCCCCGCCAGGGCCGACTGGAGATCACGGTCTCCCGCGCTCCCGAAGCCGCGCGGACGGCCCCCGTCTGCCGCGGCATCACCGTCGAGGTCCCGACCGGCAACCGGCCCGAAGCCCTGTCCAACCGGCCCGACCGCATCGACGCCACCTACGGTGCCCCGCACGGCCGTACCTGGCACATCCGCAAGAGCACCTCCCACAGTGACCGCACCGTCTTCCTCTGCACCCCGGAGAACCCGCGCCACGAGGCCGTCTTCGACGACGCCACGACGTTCACCCTCATCCTCGACCGCATCCCGCTGACCGGCTCTCCCGGCACCGTCACTCTGCGCGTCACCGACGAGTCGGCCACCGGATCCGAGACGCACGCCCTCCGCAGCACCGACCTGCCGCTCACCCTTCAGCAGCCGCTCGAAGGCCGGTCCTGACCTGTGCGGACCGGCCCCCGCACGAGCTCGTACCCGCCCGACCACCCACCTTCTTGCCGCCGACCGACCCGACCACACCGGCTCCCCGAGTCCGCGTGTGTCCGCCCCGGGAGGACCCGCCGTGTATCCCGCCACCTCCGACGCCCCGCTGTCGGTCACCTCTCAGACCACCCCGCCCGCACGCTTCGTCGTCTCCACGGCCCAGGAGGTCAAGCGCGGCAGCATCTTCCTGACCTTCGCCAAACCCGCCGCGGCCCCGGAGGTGACCTGTACGGAGATCCGCGTGTCGCTGCCCCGCGGGGACGCGGCCACGGACCTGGTCAACGACGCGGCTGGCGCCGACCACACGCTCATCGACGACTACCCACGCGACAGCACCGGCGCGGCCTGGACCATCCACCGGCTGCCCGCCGCCCCCGTGCCGACCGCTCCCGAGTGGGGTGAGGCCCCCGGCCACGCGTTCGCCAACATCTTCGACCCCCGCGACGACGTCTACTACCAGACCGCCGGCCTCGTCCCGAAGGACTCCGCCCTCGTCGTCGACTACGGAGTCGACCAGGACATCGCCGACCTGGACATCGCGACCGGCTTCACCAACGGCCGCAACAAGGTCCAGATGCTGCGTCTGCAGTCATCCTTGGACGGACTGAACTGGGGCGACCTCGACGCGCATCCCGTCCAGGACACCTCGCGCATCCAGCGCGCCTTCGATCCGCCGCTCCGCGCCCGTTTCCTGAGGATCCTCACCATCGTCGATCCGTCGAACGAGGGCTACGCCGTCGTCAGGCACTTCCTGGCCAACCAAGGTGCTCAGATGCGCTCCGACGACTCCACCGTGACGTTCGTGTGCACCCCGGTCAGCGGAGAGGCGGTCTTCGATGACTCCCGCGACTTCACCTTGATCCTGTCCAACATCCCGATCAACCAGACACCTGGCGCCGCCGCCCTCGCCCTCACACAGACGGTGCTCACGGGCGGCGAGGAGGTCCGCCACACCACAAGCCTGGACGGGTTCGAGAAGGCCGGTGACGCCTTCGTCTTCGAGAACTTCTCCAGCGAGCGGTCCCGCGTCGGCAACGGCGGCCACGTCACCCTGCACTGGACGGGCAGCCCGGAGAACTCCGAGTACCACCTCTCCTGGGACGACCGGACCGAGAGGATCAGCGTGCCCACCGCCCGGGACTGCCGCTTCGACACGGCTGACCTGCCCGGGTTCGCCGGGCTCAGCCGCACGACCACGTTCGTCCTGGACGCCCAGACGGCCAATTCGTCGGGTCAGACCGTCCACAGCTACCGGTCCACCACCGTGACCGTCGCCGACCCCGACATCGAGGCCGCGAGCCTCACCGCCACCGACCGGCTCGCGGTCCAGGAAGGCGGTACCGACACGTTCCTCGCCCGGAGCGACGAGGCCGCCACGCGTGCGCTCGCCGCCCGCGCCGAAGGAGACGTCACCGTCATCGCCTGACAGCCCCGGCAGGTTTCCGCTCCACGCCGACTCGCCTCAGGAGTCCTCATGAGCTCCCGCAGCATCACCGCCGACCGGCTCCTCACAGCCGTGCCCGACGACCCCACGCCCCTCGCGGTCTCCACCGCCAGCAAGACCAAACTCGGCCTCATCCAGCTCAGGTTCACCAAGGCCGAAGGCGTCCCGGATGTCGAATGCACCCGGATCACCGTCACGATCCCCGCGGGTGACACCCACACCGACCTGACCAGTAACCCCGGGAACATCAACTACAGGCATTCCAGCAGCCGTGGTACGTGGAGCATCGCCCCCAGCGGCGACCGGACCACGTACGTGTGCACGCCGCCCGGCCCGAGCAGGAAGTTCGTCTTCACCGACACCGCCCACTTCGCTCTCATCCTCGACGCCATCCCGGTCGGCCGCCTGCCCGGCGAAGCGGAGTTGACCCTCACCGCCGCCACCACGACTACGACGAACCCATCCGACGAGGAGGACTGGACCGTGCCGATCACCAAGGCCGTGGACGATTTCTTCTTCTTCCGCGCCTTCTCCTGCGAACGACCTCAGATCCCCAACAAAGGCACCGCGACACTGCGTTGGGAGGGAAGCGAGCACGAAACCGAGTACTGGCTGTCCTACGACGATCGAGCCCCCCAGCGGGTGACCGGCCAGAGCGTGCAGATCGCAGATCTCATCGACACCACCACGTTCGTCCTCGACGCGCGCACGCTGAACCCGGAAACCAAGGAATTCGACCAGCACCACTACCTGTCCACCACGGTCACCGTCAAAGAACCCACCATCGTGGCCAAGGAGCTCACCGCCAAGAAGGTGAGCGTGGCCGACACCTTCACAGCGGACAGCAGCGACAAGACCACCACCCTCCACGGCCGCACGACCTTCGAGGAGGACGTCACCGTCATGGCCCGGCTCATCGTGCACGAAACCATCACCAACGAAGCTGGCACGATGCGGATCGATGCTGGCTCGGGGGACATCACCACGAGCGGAACCGTCCAGGGGTCCAGCTTGAAGGCTGGTGCCAGCTATGGGATCGCCAGTAATGGAGCCATCACTGGCTCCGGCCTCAACGCTGGCTCCGGGGACATCACCACCAGCGGAACCGTCCAGGGGTCCAGCTTGAAGGCTGGTGCCAGCTATGGGATCGCCAGTAATGGAGCCATCACCGGCTCCGGCCTCAACGCTGGCTCCGGGGACATCACCACCAGCGGAACCATCCAGGGCGCCAGCCTCAAGGCCGGCACCAAGTATGGAATCGCCAGCAACGGAGCCATCACCGGCTCAAGTCTCAATGCCGGCAGCGGCAACATCACCACCACCGGCAAGGTGAACGACAACGGCGAGATCCTTCGATTCGGCCAGATGGTCGTCATCAGGAATCAGTACCACTCAGGCGAAGGTCTGAACGAGGACAACGCGACGAAGGCTTACGTCTCACTCAAGGCGATCCAAAACAACAACATGCGCTGGCGGTGGTACCTGGACCGGCCCCAGTGAGGGTTGCGGACGACGACCGGCAAGCACCGGGCTGTCCGCTGATGCCGAGCGGTCGACAGTGAAGGCCCTGCGCGACCTGCGCCCGGTCGGCGCCGCGCCGACGCGGTGCCTGTTCGAAGCGCCGGCCGGGCCGCCCGCCCGGCCGGCGGCACCTGGTGAGCGGTGAGCGGCTTCGCGGCCCGCCGCCGCTGGCCAGCCGTCATATCCAGGGCCAGCGCTGGAGATTGTGGGTGTGGCGAGCGCCGCTGGTCGTGGTGGGCGCTGACCTGTGCTCGGCCCTCTGCGTGATCGGTTGGGCTACTCCCGCTTTCCCGGACCTTGCCTCCGGGTGAGGAGAGTGGTGCCGCTGAGAACGAGTCCGATGGCGATGACCTTCGCGGTGCCGAGCAGCGTCATCAGGCCACTGTCCCTGTCGAAGTCGCCGAGGAAGACCAGCAGGCCGACGCCGACTCCGGCCAGGATGAGTATCATGCCGCCCACCGGGCCGAGATGAGCCCACCACGGCTCCCCGAACCCTCCGGCTGGCCCGTCCCCGCGCGGCGGCCCGTCCGTATTCTCTGCGGCACGGTCCAATCCCGAGTCATCAGTCTCGGCAGGCCTGTTCGTCTCATCGGTCACACCCGCTCCTCCCTCGCCTTCGCTCTCGCTGTCGATCATGGATGGCCGACGATATCGCCTCCCGGACGATCAGCGGCGAGACGGGTGTGCCGGGGGGCGTGCCGCGACATGCCAGGGCGGTGACTGCCTGGTGCGGTGATGTTCGGCGTACTCCACACGTTCCGCGCATGGTCAGCTCGGCGTCGCACACCACGTCGCGCGGCACGACGACCCAGGTGCCAGCTGGCCCCCGGCGGCAGGGGACCAGCGACTCAGCGCGAATCCAGAAGCTCTGCGCGCATCTCGTCGTGTGGCCGCACCTGTCATGCTGAGCCAGTTGAATTGGTGCTCACGCTATGGAGGTCTTGATGCGTGCAGGCGTCGTGGTCGCCGCGCAGCCCGGCGTGGAGGAACTCGCCGTGCGGGCCGAGGAGTTGGGCTTGTGGAGCTTCTGGGTCAACGACTCCCCGATGGTCCACGGTGACCCCTTCGTCGCCTTGAGCCTGTGCGCGAAGGCCACCCGGCGCATCAAGCTCGGCATCGGCGTGACCTCACCGGCGCTGCGCTCGGCCCCGGCCGCCGCGAGCGGCCTCGCCAGCCTCAACGCCCTGGCTCCGGGCCGGATCATCTGCGGGGTCGGTACCGGAAACACCGCCCGGCGCACCCTGGGCATGCCGCCGACCACGGTGGCCGCGCTGGAGGACTTCACCGCCGTACTGCAGGACCTGTGCGCCGGACGCGCCACCGCGTACCGCGAAGGTGACCGGGTCCGCGACATCCGGTTCCTGCACACCGGGACGCACGTGAACACCGCGGACCCGATCGAGTTCGTCGTGGCCGCGCTCGGTCCCAAGGCCGCCGCCGTGGCCGGTCACCGCGGCACCGGCCTCATCTCCTTCGGCCTGCTGAACCCCACGGCCTGGCACACGCTGCACGACACTCGCCGCCACGCCGCCCAGAAGGCATCCCGCGAGCCCGGCTCCCGTACGGACTCCTACCTGATCACCTCGGTCCACGTACTCGAAGAGAACGAAGACCCCCACGGAGACGCGGCCCGGGACGCGACGGGCCACGTCGTCATGTCGCTGCTGGCCTTCGCCGCTGACACGGCCGCCGACCGCCACGCCTTCGTCGAGCAACTGGGCCCCGACGAGCGCGAGGCGGTACAGCGGTACCTCGACCGCCGCGGCACCACCGCCACCGAGCCGGACCGGTACATCAAGCTCTACCCCGACTACCTCGGACGCATCGCACCGCAGGACCGGGACCTGATCCTGCCCTCGCTGATGAACACCCTGGCCCTGGTCGGCACCCGCGATGAACTCTTCACCCGCCTCACCGCCCTGGAACAGGCCGGTGTCGACGAGCTCGTCATCCAGCCGGTGATCGACCCGCCCAAGGAGATGGCTCAGCTCGCGGAGCTTCTTGCCTGAGCGTCCCCTCCGGCCCCCACGAGGGCCCGGCCGGACGGGCCGATCGGCTGCGGTGTGGCCGCCCTCGGCTTGGCGGCCAGTCGAGCCGACCACGGAAGCCCCACCAGCCAAGGCTGCGCCCAACCGGACGTAACGCCTTCTGAGGAGCAACGAAGCATCCAGCGACAGCGTGTGAACCAGCCATCTACAGAAAAATCGGACGCAGGCATTCACTCTTCCACTTCATCTTGTGCGCACAACTGTCATACAGCCTTCAACGTCCGCCCCGGCGCCCGGAGATGATTCCGGTTGAGGGTGGTTTTGGGCCAACAACCCCTCGGCGTTCACAAATTACAGATGCAAAAAATTGAAGCCATGCCTACAGTGATCAGGCACTCCGCACCGCCGCAGCATGCGCGGGTGTCCGCCAGCAACAGCAGCTCGCCGCTCTCCGGGCCCGTGTACGCCGCAGCGGAGCACGGCTGCCGCTGCCTGCGGCGAGGGGCGACGATCGGCAACCTTCCAGTAGAGAGTGATGGTTCGCAATGCGCAGATCAACACGTGTCAAGCAAGTGGCCGTTATTGCCGCCGCCTTGGTCTCGGCCGTAGCCGCCGGGCCCTACGCTGTCGCGTCGGACACTCCGGACGTACGGCCGGAGGTGCACGTATCGAAGGACGCCGGCCAGACGACGCTGTCCATCGCGCAGACGGACCGGGGGACCGTCGAAGCTGCCGCAACCGACTGCGGTGCGGGCTATACCCTCCGCAAGGCTGTCCCGCTTCCCGTAGGGACCGACCCCCGCAAACGTCTGGGAACTCTGTTTGCGTACGAGAACGGTGCCAAGGGGTGCGTCACCCTCGACAACAACGTGGGCAGCACGCAGTACATGTACATCAAGATATGCAAGGTCGGAGGCGGCAGCTGTGACACCGACTCCGGAAACTTCAGCCAACTGGCTGGCCCGGTACGGGTGTCGAGCTTCGCCTGCGCCCCAGTGACGGCCAAGATGGCGAACACATCCAGCAGCACGCCGTACATCAACTACAAGTCCGACCGCATTTTCCCTTGTGGATAGACCAAGGCCCGGCCTGCGCCGGAAAGCAGCGCAGCCCTTACTCCTCGCCGCGGCCGGATCGCTCGTACTGACCGCCTGTGGGACGGAAGGCTCCGACAAGGCGAGTGGCAAGCCTGATTCGGGCTCGGCGGCCTCCGCCAGCGAGGGTCCCGCCTCTCAGGCAGGGGAGACACCTCCGGCCGCCGGGCCGGATGCGCGGGCCAGGGCAGAGGCTCAGAAGGTCCGGGACGAGCGGGCCAGGAACGCCGCCAGCGGGGTGCCCGTCGCCCCGCACAAGACCGACATCCCCAAGGCCGAGGACTACGGCTACGGAACCCCTGCCGCCAAGGCCCAGGACGGCGAGGTCATCGCCTATGCGGCGCGTCGGCAGGACGGTCGGTTGATCGTCCCTCTCACCGTCAGCAACCAAGGCCGCAAGCGCGCCGCTTACACGGTCACCATCACAGCTACGGGCAAGAAGGGTGCTGTACCGGTGACGGTGAAGATTCCCTTCGTCTACCCGCGCACGACCTGGCCAACGCAGGTTGACGTCACTGCTGTGGGGGGCACAAGCCCCCAGGGCATTCGCGTCGCCGTAAAGGCGGTCAAGAAGAACGACCGTTGGTCGTAGACCCGCACTGACCAGCTGCCTCGTGCACGTCCAGCCGACGCGCACGAGGCAGCTCACATCCCGTCGAGGGCGCTGGTGCCGCGATCGACGTACTGATCGGGAAGCGGCGCAGTGCGGCGAAGTCCCGTTGAGCGGAGGCGGTGTTCGGGCGGGTAGGAAAGCTTGCGTGCGCACCTGTCTGCCTGCCGTGAGTTTCTCTGGCCGTTCCATGCTCGCTGGATCGCTCATCCGCCAGTTCGCCGCTGTCAGGATGACTGGACTTGGTCGAAGAGGGCGAGGGCTTCGGCGGGGTCCGGGCTCACGAGGCGTTCCAGACCGGCCGTCGTGACTTTCGCCCACTTGCTCGCTCGTGCCCACATGCGTTCCTCGAAGGCGCGGACGGCCTCGTCCAGTTCTGCGGGACCGGTGGTGATGGCCTCGGCGAGCTCGGCGCCTTCAAGCATCGCGAGGTTCGCGCCCGCTCCCAAGGGGGGCATCAGGTGGGCGGCGTCGCCCAGCAATGTCACCCCGGGGACATGGGCCCAGGTGTGGGACACGGGCAGGACGTAGAGGGGGCGGTGGACGAAAGCGGCGCCGTGACGGAGGAGGTCGAGGACGGGAGCGGCCCAGCCGTCAAACAGGGCCAGCAGGCTCGATCGCGTGGCCTCGGCATCGTCCAGGTCCCGGTCCAGGCCCAGGTGCCTGTGCCAGTCCAGCGGCGCGCGGAACTGGGCGTACACCTTGACGTGGCCGCCGTCGTTGCGCTGCGCGACGAGCGCTCGGTTCACGCCGTACACAGCCATGGAACCGTCGCCGACCAGCCGGGCGAGCTCAGGGTGGCGGGTGTCGACGTCGTCCAGGGAGGTCTCGACCATGGTGACGCCGGTGTAGTGCGGCGTCACCGACGAGACGGCCGGGCGGGTCCGGGACCAGGCGCCGTCCGCGCCGACCACGAGGTCGAACATCTCCTGTCGCCCGTCCGTGAAATGGACCAGTACGCCCTCCCGGCCCCCGGGTGCCACCTGCGTCACGCCCTGCCCCCACCGGACATCGAGAGGGCCGAGCAGCAGGTCACGGAGTTGCCCGCGGTCGATCTCGGGGTTGGCCCGGTCATCCGGGCGGGGTTGCCAGTCGCGCAGGACGGCCCCGTCCGTGTCCAGGATGCGCATGGCCTGCCCCTCCGGGCGGGCCAGCGCCTGGAACCGCGCCAGCAGCCCGGCCTTGTCCAACGCGAGCTGGCCCAGCCCTTCGTGCAGGTCCAGCGTGCCGCCCGGAGGGCGGGCGTCGGGGGAGGGGTCGCGTTCGAGGACGGTGACGGGGTGCCCGTGGCGGTGCAGGACACGGGCGAAGGTAAGGCCGGCGGGGCCACTCCCGACCACGGCGATGCGATGTCTCATGTCGATACACTGTATTGATTCATTGCGGTGCATCGCAACAGTACGATGTGACCATGACTGTCTGGGACCGGCCGGAGCCGCCGACTCGCCCCGTGCCGCTCGACCGGGAGCGGATCGTCGCCGCGGCCATCGCCCTGGCCGACGAGGGCGGCCTGGAGGCGGTATCGCTGCGCAAGGTCGCCGCCCGGCTGGACGCCGGCCCGATGCGGCTGTACGGATACTTCTCCACCAAGGAGGAGCTGTTCGACCTCATGGTGGACGAGGTCAACGCCGAGATCCTCCCCGAGGAGCGGCCCGGTGACTGGCGGGAGGCGCTGAGCACCCTCGCCCACCGCACCCGCCAGGCCGCCCTTCGTCATGAATGGCTGGCCGACCTGCTCGGCGGCCGCCCCGCCCTGGGCCCGAACGGCCTCGCCGTGGCCGAGGCCACGCTGGGCGCCCTGGACGGCCATGCCGACGTCGACACCGTCATGCGCGCCGTGGAGACGGTCAGCGCCTACTTCACCGGGGCGATCAGGCGCGAGATCGCGAACCTGAGGGCCGAGCGCGCCACGGGCCTGTCCAAGCGCGACTGGCAGCGCGCATCCGGCCCGCATGTGACGAAAATGCTGGCCACGGGCCGCTTCCCGGCGCTGACCAAGGCCGTGTACGACGGCACGGACGTGGACGCCGAGACATCCTTCGCGACCGGCCTGGACTGGGTCCTGGACGGCGTGGCCGCCAAACTCGCCCGACCGTCGGCGTGACGCTCAGCTCTTGCCGAACGCGAGCGAAGCCTCTACCTAGGTAGCGCTTGGTGAGGCCCGGCTCTGCTTGCGCCGCTGAGGGTGTTGTCCCTGCGCCGGACGCGGCATGACGCCTACTCGGTTTCGATAATCCGCATCCCCTCAACGCCGGTGCGCACGCGGGGATGTGGCTGAGAGCGGCCACTGGGGGATCCCCACGTACAGCCAGTTGTGGTTGCGGCCGTGGGTGAGCCTCTGTCGATTGCGTGGGTGGTGGAGGGTCGTTCGGGGCGTGTTCGGTGCCGATCGGCTTATGGCCATGGCGGGTGGGCCTAGAGGACGCTGAGGGCGGTCCGGTACGGCGGCGGTGGGGGTGCGTGGTGGATCCGGTAGTGATGGCGGCGGGTTCGGCGTTGGTGGCGGCGATGGCCACGGACGCCTGGCGGCAGGCCCGGGACGGTGTGGTGGCCCTGTGGCAGCGGATCCACCCTGACCGGGCCGAACAGGTCGGTGCGGAGCTGGAGACGCTGCGGGAGGGGGTTCTTGAGGCGCGTCAGGCGCAGGATGTGGATGCCGAGCAGGCCCTGGAGGGCCAGTGGCGGCTACAGTTTCAGGCGCTGACGCAGCGGGACCCGCGGGTGGCCGGTGAACTGCAGCGGCTCCTGTGCGACCGGCTTGCCCCGATCTTGCATCCTGAGGAGCGGGATCGGGTGTACTCCGTGGTCCAGAACATCACTGTGTACGGCGGAAACAACTTCGTCGCCGGGCGCGACGTCCACACGGAGCCGTCGGCCCCAAAAGCCTGACCCCGCCGGGCCGGGTGGTGGCCGCGCGCGTGGAACGGTGCCACGGTCCGCGGCCCGGGGGAGCTGTACACGCCCGTCCGTGACCTGTACTGCGGGACGGCGGTGTATGAGGCGCGGTCGCTGAGCAGGCCGCGGTGGTTACGCACCGTCTGCCCCAGGACGTCGCGCGGTTCACCGGGCGCGGGCTGGCGCAGTTGCTGGCCGCGGTGGCCCCGGCCGGGTGGTGAACATCCCCATGGGGGACTGGACGCCGGGGGCAAGACCGCCCGGCAGATCGACAGCCCGCTCCATCAGGTGCGGGCACTGGAAGGGGGTGCGTGATGCCTTGGCCCGTACCGGGCGGCGCAAGGCCGCTCTGGCGGAACTACGCGAAGCCGCCAGCACCTACCAGCGCATCAGCGCGGCCGAAGCCCGATCGGCGGCCCAGAATCTGCCGGAGCTGGAGGTCGGACAGGGCACAGGCATAACGGATGTTGAGGGCACGATGGGTCCGTGAGCCGGCCCTCAAGGCCGCCGTACGCCGTTGACCCTCGGCTTGGCCGACTACGAGCTTCGCGCTGACCTCCGCGGCCGGGTCGGGAGACTTCCCCGTCGCCGCCGGACGGACACGGTCTGGTCCGCCCGGCCGCACGGTCAGCCCCGGTTGCCCAGATCCAGGCGGTCAAGCAGCCCGGCGTCGGTGAAGGCGGCGACCAGTTCGTCGCGGCCCTCGGTGAAGTGCGCCCAGCTGTCGTAGTGGACGGGAACGACCCGGCGGGCGCCGAGGATCTTGGCGGCGTCGGCGGCCTGCGCGCTGTCGAGGACGATCAGCGCGCCGTCGAAGAGGACGGGGAAGCGGGGCGCTCCGGCGAACAGGATGGCGGTGTCCACCGGGCCGAACCGTTCGGCTATCTCCTTGACCAGGTCGAGGGAGGCGTTGTCGCCACTGACGTAGACCGTGGGCAGGTCCTCCCCGGTCAGGACGAAGCCGACCACCTGGCCGGTGATCGGTTCGACCTCGTCGCGCGCGCCGGGCCCGTGGAGGGCTGGCACGCCCGTGACCGTGATCGTGCCACCGCCGGGGCGGTCCAAGGCGATCGACTCCCAGTCGGTCAGCCCTCTGGCCCCCGCGCCCAGGCGCTGCCCGCCCCCAGGGGTGGTCAGGGTCAGCGCGACGTCGGCGAGCAGTGCCCGGCCGGAGTGGTCGAGGTTGTCGGGGTGCTCGTCGTGGGAGAGCAGGACCACGTCGATACGGCCGAGGTCGGCGGGCGCGGCGGAGGCGGGTGCCGTCTTGGTGAGCTGGGCGCCCGGCACGGGGTAGTCGCGGGGCGCGTCGAAGGTGGGGTCGGTCAGGAAGCGCAGGCCGCCGTACTCGAAGAGCGCGGTGGGGCCGCCGAAGACGCGGACGGGAATCTGCTCGTGGTCGGCGGGCGTGCTGGTGTCAGCCATCGAAACCTCGGAATCTCACGAATGAATGGCGCTCTATCCGTGAGGACCATAGCCCATGACTCACGGATGAACGCAACCCGTACCATGACAACCATGAGTGAGACCCCGACCGCCGAACCCGCGCTGCCGCCCGCGCCGGGAGCGGAGGACCACCTGGCCCTGGCCTTCGTCAACAGCGCCGTCGCGCTGCCCGGAGGGCACTTCACCGATCTCCTCGGCACGCCCGGGACCACGGCCCGATGGCTCTTCGAACACGGTCTCGCGCCGGTCGGCACTCCGGTGCAGGAGATGTGCGCGGCGCAGCTGCGCTCCCTGCGCGAACACGTCAGGTCACTGTTCGCCGCCCGGGTCGCCGGGGTGCCCGCCCTGCCCATGGCGCTGACCGCCGTCAACGACGCGCTGAGCAAGGCCCCCACCGCCGCCCTGCTGTACTGGGACGAGAAGAGCGGCCCCTACCGCGCGGCGCCCTGCCCCACCGACGAGATCCTCGGCCGCGCCCTCGCGACCCTCGCGGCCCACGCGGCCGACCTCCTCACCGGCCCCGACGCCGACCGCCTCACCGCCTGCGGCTCCACCCCCTGCAACCGATACCTGCTGCGCCACGGCCGCCGCCACTGGTGCTCCACCCGCTGCGGCGACCGCGCCCGCGCCGCCCGCGCCTACGCCCGACGCACCCAGCCGACATCAGACTGACGAGCCCCGGACCGCTCAGGAGAGCCACGCGACGCGGACGCGTCACCCGGTCGTCACTGGCCAGCAACGGCAAGGGGTCCCAGCCAACAGGCGCATCAAGCGCGCCATCCGTAAACGCAGCAGATATCGCGGGCCCGATCGCCGTGCCTCAGCATCTGTGTGACGGGCGAGCGGTGCCGGGCACCTGGCCGGTGTGCCCCGCCTCGCCCCGCGAGGGGGAGCAGATGAGGGTCGCACGCCGGGTGGCACTGCTGGGGCGCTGACTGTGATGGCCGCGAGCGGTGCAGTTCTTACGGGTACGACGTCCGCGCACGCCGACGACGGGTGGCGGATGTATCGCAGCGAGTACGACTCACAGTGCGTCACCTCTGCGCAGGACCCCGCCAACGGCTTTCAGGGCACGGCCACGCTTGCCCCCTGTGACGCCACGGACGCGCGCCAGTGGTGGAATGCGCAGCGTCCGTGACGGTCCACCGCGATCTCCCCACCACGGACCCGCGGTACAAGTGGATGTGCCTGAGCATGGGCTGAGTCTGCGCATGCGTGGGAAGGACACGCCCTCCTCGCGGAGCGGGACGCGAAAGCCTTCGTGGCTGATGCCGTCGACCACCCCCCGGCGGCCAGGAAGTCGGCCACCTTGGCCAGGCTCCAGGTAGGAAACGGCATGCCCTGTGCGGACAGCGGCACCATCAGCGCGCGCCGTGAGGTCACCACTGAGCCGGAGCCGCGGCGTACCGGGCGGGTGCCTTGCTCTCGCAGGGCCGCTTGCAGCCGGGTGATGTCCTCGGTGTCCTTCCTGCGGCGGGGCCGACCCGGAACCCAGACCGGCATCATCCGCTTGATCTCGATCTGGGCGCGGGAATCGATGATCCGGCACCGCAGCGCCTCGATGCCGCCAACAGAAGCATCGAGCATGCCCTCGGGCCATACCGCCCCGGCCCAGGGACCGCCAGCGACCACAACGCGCCCGAATCGGTCCGTGCTCAAGAGAGCAAAGCTGCTCTCCACGCCCGGCTTGCAGAAGTCGAGTTGCTGATCGGCAGGCGGCCCGGACAGAGGCTCATAGCCGGAACGCACCAGGCCATCGGACAGGGCAGGAGCATCCTCCGCCCAGGTGAACCAGTCGATGTCCACATGGTCACGGGTGACCTCGCCGAGGAAGAAGTCCATGGCCCAACCCCCGCGGAGCCACACCTCCACACCGAGGGCCTGCGCGATCTCCACCGTCTCGCCGACCAACCGAAGCTGCCGGGCACTGCGCTCACTGTCCACAGCCGAGCAGGCTATGCGGCAAGCCCGGCCGCAGCGGCTCGATTTACGGCTGGCGGCCCGCGGCCCCTGCGCGATCTGAGCGGCACCGACGACACGTGATCGAGGGCGAGCAACCGTCCTCCGCCCTGCCCGGGCCAGGCGGGTCCGTATCGTAGGCGCGACGGCTGTTCGCATGTTCGGGGGTTGGGTGCACATCGCAGATCACGCCACGTGGGACCGGGGCTTTCCGGTGAAGTACCTCCTGGTTCAGGAGGACGAGGACGGGGTGGAGCGGCTCTGGGGGAGGTGCGTGGGTGTCGAGGGGTTGTTCGTCGAGCCGGTCCCGTCCGCCACGGGAGGTCCTCACCCTCCGTGGCTGCCGCCCCGACGGCCTCCTGAGCCAGGTCCTGGCCGAGCCCGACGTCTCACCGCGGGGTCTGGGCGACGTGTGCGTCGAAGTCTGGGACGGCGCGCGGCCCGTGCAGTGGTGGACTCTCGGCGATGCGGTCGTGGTGGCCCATCAGCGCCACTCGGCTGATCCGGCGCGGTACGACATCGTGCTCGGCGCCGACGTCAGGAGCGAGGAGAGCTTCTTCGAGCTGCCCGCGGCGCCGCGCTTCGAGCTCTTCGCGGGGACGACGGTCGCCGCGGCAAGTGCGGGGCGGTGCTCCGCCGTGGACGGCCTGTTCAAGCCGCGAGCGGAACCGGCCCCCGTACCCATGGAGCTGATCGGCTGCGAGCCCGCGGAGCCCCTGCTCGCGGCGCTGCGGCGACCGCGTCGGTCGGAGCGGGACTGGGCCTACCTCCTGATGCTGGATCGCCATGGTGCCGTGATGGCCTCCCGCACGTCGTGGGCCTGGCCATCACCGGAGCGCGCCCGTCCGTGCTCGGCGGCACGCTCCTCGACATCACCCTCACCGATGGCGGAGACGAGCGGCCATCGCCTGCGGCGCGCCCGATCTGGGCGCAGTGGTACCAGGGCCCGCCGACAGAGCCCAACCTGTGGGCGCCGTACGACTCCCAGGGCAGAGCCGAGTGGCTGGACCTCACCACTCGCGCCTGGCGGGTGCCCGCGCCCCAGCCGGACCGGTCCGGCGGTGAGCACCATCTCGACGGCCGGTTCGCCACGGACGTACCCGGTCTGCACTGTGCGATCGCCGAGGCCCTGCTCGGGCCCGGCCGCTACTTCGGCCGGGAGTGGAACGCGTTCAAGGACTGCCTGGGCGGTGGCTTCGGAGTGGCCCCGCCCTTCACCTTGACCTGGCACGGCTCCGAGATCGCCCGCCGCGCGCTGGCGGACGTCGTGGAGGATCCGAAGGACGGGCTCTCCTACTTCGAGGACATCGTGCGGCTCCTCGAACAGCGCGGCGTCACCGTCGCGCTCCGGTGAGCCGCGGGTGCCCGAGCGAATGACTCCTGGACCGGCTGGGCGGGCTTCAAGCGTGATCGCGGGCGCGCGGTAGGTTGCCCGGCATGACTGAACTCGGGTCCTTCCCCTGGCCACCTGCTCCGATCAAGACCGATCGGCTCGTGCTCCGCGAGCCCGAGGCCCGGGACCGTGCGGCGTTCATTGAGCTGCTGGCGTCGCCGGAGGTGCACACCTACCTCGGCGGCCCTCGCCCGCGCGCGGAGCTTGAGCGCGAGCTGCCCGGGGTGCCCGGGCGGTGGCCTGGGAGCTTCGTCGTTGATCTCGACGGGGCGATGATCGGCCAGATCCTGCTCAGGAGGGCACCGGAGCACGGTCGCCCGGCTGCCGTGGGGAAGGTCGATCTCGGCTATCTGCTCCTGCCGCGGGCGTGGGGATGCGGGTACGCCACCGAGGCGTGTGCGGCGGTACTGGACTGGTTCGGCGGCGTCCTTCCCGGCGAGCCGGTAGTGCTCCACACCCAGACCGCCAACGTCGGCTCGATGCGACTCGCGGCGAGGCTGGGGTTCACCGAGATAGAGCGCTTCCACGCCTGGAACGCCGAGCAGTGGCTCGGCCTGCGGTCCCCGGTCACGCCCTCCGATGAAACTCGTGCCCGACAGCACGGATGCGTGACTCGACGGCTTTGAAGGGCGTTTCCGGCGGGTCGGCGTCGGGACACCGGCAGGGGCGGTTGGGTCGTTATCGAGACGGCTAACGTTCGACAGGCAGATGCTGACGGAGGACAGGCACGGTACCCCGCGCAGGGCGAAGCGCCCGAGGAAGCAGGCGGGTACCTCGGCCGTCACCTGAACGAGCGATTCCACCTCGGGGCCGATGGCACCACACTCGGGGAGGGACGGTGCGCACCTCCGTTGTCTCTATTCCGCAGACCGAAGGAGGACCGTCGTGTTTCCTGTGTCCACGCGCAGCAGGGCCGCCGGTGCGGTGGTGGCCCTGCTCGCGGCGGCGGCCGTCACGGCACCCGTGGCCGCCGCCGACCCCGGCCGTGCGCCACTGGCGACGTTCAACTGCGCCGGCTCGATCAACGTGAACGTCCATCCGGTCAACGGCGCCGTCGACGGCAAGAGCGCCAGCAACTTCCGCTGCGCGACGCCGGACGAGTCCTTCCCCGCCCAACTGACGATCTCCGGCTCGGTGACGGGCAGCGGCGACCTCTTCTACGAGACGCGGACCACTGACACCCTCAAGCGGACGGACACGGGGCAGAGCCTCCAGTTCACGATCGACCGCCGCTTCGACCGGGACACCACCGCGGCGTCCGGCAACGCCACCGAACGCGGAGCCGGCGGCCAGGCGCGCGACTCCGGGACCGGCACCTTTGGGACCGGCACGAATCTGGTGACGTTCGTCATCACCAACAACTACATGCTCGACGTCAGCACCTGACCACCACAGGCGAGCCTGCGGCCGCCGTCCGGGCGCGGCTGTGGCAGGAGCACTTCGCGCACTACGCCAAGACGCACCCTGGCCTCAACTCCGTGCAGAGGCCCGTCATACGCCGGGCCGTGGAGCTGTCCTCGAAGGATTCCACCTCCACCCGGCCTCCGCATGCCCAGGTGGAGGAGCTGAGCGCATCGGCCGTCTCCGCGTTCGGGCAGGAGGAGGCCTACCTGCTCATGGTCTCGCTGGGGCCGTCGGCCGGACACGAGGCGGGAGCGAAGACCCGCATCCCCGACCGCGAGTGCAGCGGAATGTGCCGGTAGAGCTGCAGCGTCAAGCCGCGCTGACATGGACGGTACGGCGGTGACGGGGACCGGGCCTCTGGGGCCCGCGTGGTCGGGCCCTCGGGCGCCGGTCCCCGGAGGGTCAGGTCAGGTCGAGGAAGCTCCACCGGGCGTCCGGCTGGGCGCCGCTCAGCCACTTGCCGCAGTTCTGGAGCACGACAGGGTTCGACGTGATGTGCTGCGTCCCCGTCCCGAAGGTCGCGCAGGAAGCGGTCGACGGGGCCGCGGCGGATCGCCGCCGAGCCCGCCCAGCGGTGTACGGTGCGGCCCACTTCGGACGCGGTCGAGGTCGTGTGGTTCAGGACGAGACGGATGAGGGTGTCCTGCTCCGTGCTCGGCAATTCGCCCTGGTCCAGGGTCTGTTCGACGTCCTGCCAGACGTCGTACGCCCAGGCCCGGGCTGCCCGAAGCCTGGCCTCCGCCGTCGCGTACTCGGCGTGGAACTGGGAGGTGTCGACCGCGGCGCCCCGTGAACCGGTCCGTGCCGCGGCGACCCGCTTCAGCTCGTCCAGGAGCCGTCGGCCGACGCCGAGGGCCCAGCCCGTGTGCCCGATCGCTGACATGTTGACCAGGCCGAGGCGGTAGAGGGCGCCGCCGTTGACCGGGGTGTCGGTGGTCGCGACGTAGGTGTACTCGTGCGGCACGTACACATCGGTGCAGTGGTAGTCGATGCTGTGTGTCGCGCGCAGCCCGAGCACGTCCCAGTTGCCGTCGAGGGTCACCTGCGACTTCGGCATCGCGAGGACCCGCAGCTCGCCGGTGCCCTCGACCTGGATCGCGCTGTGGATGTGGGTGGCGTGGGCCATCCCGGAGGCGAACTGCCACTGGCCGCTGACCCGGTAGCCGCCCTCCACGGGGACGGCCCGGCCGGGGCGGGTGCCGTGCCCGGAGAGCAGTGCGTACTTGCCGTTCGGCACGTCGGGGAACAGTTCGGCCGCCGCGTCCGCGGCGAGGTACGCCGCGGTGGTCCCGGTCATCATCTGCAGCGCGAACATGGTCCACCCGGCCGAGGCGTCGTGGTAACTCGCCCGCTCCGCCGTCTCGATCAGCTGCCGCGGCGCGAACTCGTATCCGCCGAGGCTCAGCGGGAGTTCGGCCCGTACGATGCCAGTGTCCAGCAGGGACCGCGCCGTGTCCTCCGCCAGCCGTCCCAACTCCTCGGCGGCGTCGGCCCGTTCATCGATCACTCCGCCGAGCGCGTCGATCCGCTCCAGCACCCCCGCCAGTTCCGCACTGACGTGCAGCTGACCCTTGCCCCCCATGCGATTCCTCTCCTAGTGGCTTGTTTCCCGATCGTCTCACGCGCGTCTCGCGCGCCCGCCTGGAGGTCCGGTTCGCATGGTCCAACTAGCTGTCGTTGGGCGGCTGTTGAAGTCGGCGTCGTTGCCTGGTCCATCGCGTCGAGCGGTTGCGTCACCTATCCCAGCGCCTCCGCGAGCTCCACCGGAGGCGGCCCGGGCCTGACAGGCCACGGGCAGACACTCGCTCGCGTGGACACCGTCCGGCCCGCCGGATCGAGGACCAGGGTGACCAGGCACGGGCGGGCGGACAGGTCGGTGAGATACGGGGCCAGCTCCAGCAGCCCTTGAGGGTGGCCGGGGAACAGGGTGCGGGCGGTCACGAACAGCGCCAGTTCCAGCGGGCCGTCGGCGGCCCAGGCGATGCTGAGGCCGAGACGGCGGCCCGACAGGCGGCGCACCCCGTCGGGCAGGCCCTCCTCCAGCCCGCGCGGTGCCATGGGGTGGCCGGTCGCGCGGAGGAAGGGAAGCAGGTCGTTGAGTCCCGTGGCAGGCAGCCGGAAGTACAGTTCGGTCCGCCGTCGGGCTGGCTCCGCGCCGAGCAACCGGGGGATCGTGCCGTACGGCAGCCGTGCCAGCCCGGACGTCACGTGCTCCGGCAGGGGCAGGCCGGGCGGCAGCGCCGAGAGATGACCGCCGGGGAGGTCGGCGCTCGCGTCCGGTGACGTGCCGGAGGGCCGAGGGGAGGCCCGGTCGCCCCGGGGACGGCAGTATCGGGAGCCGTGCGCTCGGCGGGAAGTTCTGCGTACACCTTGAGGCGGTGGCCGCGGCCCGCGATCCAGGCGCCGAACCGCAGGTCCTGCCCGGCCTGGTGGGAGACCAGCGCCTGCCGGGTGGCGGAGGGGAGCGGGGGAGGGCAGGCGGCCTGCGGGATTGTGCCTACCGCCCGGCGGACGCTCGGCAGGTCAGGTCCTTGGCGGGGAGCCTGCCCGTGGTCAGGTAGAGCGTGGCGCTCCTGTCCGCGCAGGAGTTGGTGCCGTGAACGATGTGCCCCTCTCCTCCGGCGACGGTGACCATCCGGGAGCCGCGCAGGACCCGGTGCATGGCTCGGCCGGTGGCCAGGGGCGTCTGGGAGTCCCACTCGTTCTGCACGATCAGCGCTCTGCCGCTGTTGCCCACCGTCGTCGCGGGTTCACTACCGGGCGTCCAGAAGGCGCACGGCTTGATGGTGGACGCGAAGTCGCCGTACAGCGGATACCGGGCCCTGTCGCGGATGGCGTCGCGGCGGTACCGCTCGGGATCGCGCGGCCACGATGCGCGGGTGTCAGCGCACAGGATGGCCCAGGTGCTCGCGGCCCCGTTGTCCGGGGGAACGTCGCGGGCGAACGCCGACGAGGCGGGGCCGGGGCCGGGGGCCGGGGCCGACCGGGGCGTGCCGGATGGGTCAGGCTTCCCGCGTCCGGCCGCCCGCTGCAGCCCGGCGACCCATGCGGCGGCCTTCCGGACGCGGAAGAACGTCGCGCGCCCGGCGCGGATGCCGTCCCCGGTGAGCAGAGTCCCGTTGTCGTCGATGGGCCTGCGGTCGGCCCGGGCGACCAGGTCCCAGAAGGTCTCGCGGACCTCGGCCGGGGTGCGGCCCAGGTGGTACGTCGCGTGCCGCCGGGCGGTCCACGCGCTCCACCGCGCGAAGGCGGGCTCGGTCGCCCGCGCCATGCTCAGGAACATGCCCCGCCCGTACCGCGCCGGGTCCGTCGCGCTGTCCAGTACGAACCGGTCGGCGCGCCGGGGGAACATCTGCGTGTAGACGGCGCCGAGGTAGGTGCCGTACGAGAAGCCCAGGTAGGAGATCTTCTTCTCGCCCAGCACGGCACGGATGACGTCCATGTCGCGCGCGGTGTTGCGGGTGGTGAGGTGCCGCAGCTTGTCGCCCTCCCGGGCCCGGCACTTGGCGGCCACCGCGCGTGCCCACCGCACGTCCTTCGCGAAGGTCTCGGCCCGGTACGCGGGCTCCGCGTCCTGCTCCTCGCGCGTCAGACCGCAGCCGACGGGGGAGCTCTGCCCGACTCCCCTCGGGTCGAATCCGATGAGGTCGTACTGCCTCTTCACCGCGGGGGAGAGGCTCAACTCCGGCCCGACCGGCAGATTCAGCCCCGGCCCGCCGGGGCCGCCGGGGTTGAGCAGCAGAACACCGCGACGCTCCTGCACGCTGCCCGCCCTCAGCCGGGATATCGCGATGCCGATGCTTCTGCCGTCGGGATCGCGGTAGTCCAGGGGCACTTGGACAGTCGCGCACTGGAAGGCGGCGGGGTTTTTCGCGTCGCAGCGCTGCCAATGGGGTTTCTGCTGCGTGTACTTCCGCAGTGTGTCCTTGGACGCGGAGGCCCGGGCCGAGGAAGCTGAAGCAGTCGACGAATCCGAGGAAGTCGACGAATCCGAGGAAGTCGAGGAAGTTGAAGAATTCGAGGAAGCTGAAGAAGCCGGAGAAGTCGTGGGAAAGGCCGCTTGGGGTGTCAGCGTCGAGATGAAAGTCGCCGCGATGCCCATGGCCAGGAGGGCGGCTGTTCGCCCGTGTCGCAGATTTCGCACAGTGGTCCTCGTCCTAGAACTAGTCCTCGTCACCGGTCGCCGGTCACTCACCGGAGAGCTGCTGGCGGACGCACTGCGTGTACTGGTGGAAGCTGTCGGGCTGGTAGCACTCCTGTGTCTGGTTGGCGTACCAGGCCATGAAGACGGCGACCAGTACGGCCACCACGATCGCGAGGGTCGACGCCACCAGGCCGGCGATGGCCTTGCCCCGGCCGGTCCCGGCCGGTCCCGCCTTCGCCAGGGCGACGACGCCCAGGACCAGGCCGATCACGCCGAGCACTCCGCCGACGAAGAAGATCGAGGTGCTCAGGCTGATGATGCCGAGGACCACGGCGGGCCCGGCCGCGCCGTTCCGGCCGGCCGGAGGCCGTACGGCAGGGCCGGAGCCCAGAGGGCCGGGGAAATACGATTCCGCCGTGTGATTCGGCTGCGTAGGCATTGTCTGTGTCCCTTGCATGTTCATGGGCTGCGTGTTCATCGGTCGTCCTCCGGTCAACTGGACAGGCCACGATCCTGACTTCCGGAGGTCGGTACGCACATCGCGGTAAGGCGGGAAAAGGGCCTCCCCCGATCGGGGGAGGCCCCCGTAGAGCCACCCGGCCATACTGGCCGGATCATGATCCGGAAAATCCGGCCGCTGCTGAGCGGCTCCACGTATGCGGGCACGCTGTTCGCCTTTTGCGGCGCTTTGGCGAGCCTTCCGCTGCTGCCTTTCGCCATGCTGCCGACGCTGGTTGTGCCCTCCGCTCCCTACGGCGTGCTGCTGGTGCTGGCCCTGCTGGTCGGGGCGGCGGCCGTCGGCTCGGTCGGTCTTGCCCGCACCTCGCGGCGGACGCTGATCGCCTTCGCCCGTCGGCTGCTGAAGGTGCCGCTGCCGGACCCGGCGGCCGCGGCGCCCTCGGGCGCCGACCGCTGGCGGACGCCACTCTGGCTGGTGCTGCACGTGGCGCTGGGGTGGACCGGCGCGCTGACGAGCGGACTGCTGCTCCTCGCGGGCCTGTCCCTGCCGCTCGACACCGAGGCGGAGCTGAGCCTCTTCGGCCGGTCGATGCGGGTGGACGGGGTCTGGAGCTGGGCGGCGGCGCTTGGCTGCCTGCTGCTGGCGGCGGTGGTGTGCGTGCTGGTGACGAGCGTCTTGCGGTGGCTGGCGCCGAGGTTGTTGGGGCCGTCGTCGGCTGAGCGGCTGGCCCTGGCGGCGGAGCGGGAGCAGGCGTTGGCCGCGCGCAACCGGTTGGCTCATGAGCTGCACGATTCGATCGGGCACACGTTGACGGCGACCACGATTCAGGCGGCGGTGGCGGGTGAGGTGCTGTCCGCCGATCCGGGGGCGGCGCGGGCCGCGTTGCGCAGCATCGAGGAGTCGTCCCGGGCCGCGCTTGAGGACCTGGATTACGTACTGGGAGTGCTGCGCGAGGAGAAGGCGCAGACGGCACCGGCCCGGACCCTGGCCGACCTGCCTGAGCTGTTTGACCGGTTGCGGCATGTGGGTGCGGTGGTGGAGGTGGAGCTGTCGGGTGAGCTGGCGCAGGTGCAGGGGACGCTCTCGCGGGCGGCGTACCGGATTCTGCAGGAAGCGCTGACGAACGCGCTGCGGCATGGGGAGGGCGGGCCGATCGAGGTGCGGGTGGCGGTCGCGCCGGACCGGCTGGAGCTGGGTGTGGTCAATGAGGCGAGTGCGGGCCCCGGCCCGAGGGCCTTCCCGACGTCCGGGCACGACCTGCCCGGGCTCGCGGAGCGGGTGCGGCTGCTGCACGGCACATTCGAGGCCGGGCCGGACGGGCCGCGGCACTGGCGGCTGGCGGTCCGGCTGCCGGTACGGAGGCCGTCATGACCGGCTCCGAGGCGGACCCAGCCGCCATGACGGGCGTCAGCTCCGCATCGGCCGATGTCCGCCCCGTAGTGACTCAGATCGCGGATGGCGCAGGTCCCGGCACAGGTCCCGCCGAACTCGACGTCGGAAATCTGCCAGCATGCTCGCGGTCGGTCGGCCGAGAATCCGCTCATGATCGCTGAAACGCAGGGAATCCGTATCCGGCATCGCGGGCATGAACCGCAGGTCCATCCCACCGCCTACGTCGCCCCGACGGCCACGCTGGTCGGTGATGTCAGCGTGGGGCCGAGGGCGCGGGTGATGTACGGCGCGGTGCTCGACGCCGAGGGGTCCCGGATCGAGGTCGGGGAGGCGGCGGTGATCTGCGAGAACGCGGTGCTGCGCGGGTCTGCGGTCGCCGGTGATCAGCCGGTGCTCGTCGACGACCACGTCTTCGTGGGGCCGCATGCCACGCTGCTGGGCTGCGAGGTCGGCAGGTGCGTCTATGTGGCCACCGCGGCGACGGTCCTGCAATGCGCCCGGTTGGGGGCCGGCTCGGTGGGTTGCTGTCGGCGCGCTCGTCCATGCGCGCACCGTTGTGCCGGACGAGTACTTCGTGCCGCCGCACACCGTGGCGCTTGACGCGCCGGTGCGGCTGCTGGCCCCTGGCGATCCGGGCCTGGCCGAGGCCGTCGGGCGGGTGGGCTTCGCGCAGGTGGCGTTCGGTGTCGAGGCGGAGTGGACCGACCGGATCAACCGGTACGAGCACATCGCGGAGGTGCGCGTCGCCGAGTTCGGCGCGCACGCGGACGATGAGGTTCTGAATCTCGGCTAGCGCCGCGTCAACGCCCCTTGCGCTGCGGTGAGGTGACTCGCCGTCCGCATTCCCCCCCGGGGGTGGCGCGTGTTCGGCGAGCTGTGCTGGTGGGAGAGCGGGTGCGGGTCCGTGAGATCGATGATGGCGAGGTCATAGCCTGGACCACGTTCCGGGAGTTCTGCCGCTACCTGCGCGACCTCTACCCGGCCGAGATGCGGATCGCGCTCGTGCTCGACAACTTCTCCCCGCACCTGACCACGCTCAAGAGATCGCCCACATCATCCCAGCCCCTAGGGCGTGTCTTCAAAAGATCTTGAGTGGTGGATCATGGTCGGGTGATACGTCGCCATGAACTGACCGATGCCGAGTGGGAGTTCGTCCGGCCGCTCCTGCCTGGGTCCTTGCGGGGCCGGAAGCGGCTGGACGACCGCACCGTGCTCAACGGGATCGTGTGGAAGTTCCGCACCGGCACGGCCTGGCGGGATGTGCCCGAGCGGTACGGTCCATGGGCCACGCTGCACACGCGTTTTCGGCGCTGGGCGCTGGACGGCACCTTCGAGCGGATGCTCCGGGCCGCCCAGGCTCGGGCGGATGCGGCCGGGGACATCGACTGGCTGGTGTCGGTCGACTCCACCGTCGTGCGGGCCCACCAGCATGCCGCGGGGGCCCGAAAAGGGGGCTTCGCAGCCCCGCCCTCGGACGCTCCCGGGGCGGTCTGACCAGCAAGATTCACCTGGCCTGCGACTCCCTGGGGCGTCCGCTCGCCTTCACCGTCACGGGCGGCACCACCAACGACTGCACCCAGTTCACCGCCGTGATGGAGGCGATACGGGTGCCCCGCACGGGCCCGGGACGACCCCGCACGCGGCCCGCCCATGTCCTCGGTGACAAGGGCTACAGCTCCAGGGCCATCCGGACCTGGCTCAGGCGGCGAGGCATCGGCCACACCATCCCCGAACGGGCCGATCAGGTCCGCAACCGGCTCCGGCGCGGCAGCCGCGGCGGGCGTCCGCCGGCCTTCGACAAGCAGCTCTACAAACGGCGCAACGTGGTGGAACGGTGCTTCAACCGAATGAAGCAGTGGCGCGGCATCGCGACCCGCTACGACAAGACCGCCGAGTCCTACCAGGCAGCCGTCACCCTCGCATCACTCCTGATGTGGGCGTGACATTTGAAGACAACTCCTAGTCCCGACTCACATTCACTCGCCCCCCGCTCGCCAGCTCCGGCGTCAGGTCGACCTGGACCTGATGGGTGGCCTGCCGGTCGACGCTGCCGCCGAGTTCGGCCGTCACCACGCCGATGCGGATGCCACCGCGCCCCGTTCCGGAGCGGTGGACCTGGACGGTGAAGGTGAGGCTCACGTTCTCCACGGTGAAACTCAGGTCCTGACCCCGGCTCTCCAGCCGGGCCGCCTCCAGCTCGCCCCTGATCTGACGGATCACCTCGGCCAGTCCCACGAACCCCGGTTCGTTCGACAACTCGCCTCCCCAGAAGGCCCGTTGATCTCGTATCGCATCAGTATGCGGCAGGGGCAGGCGCCCGTATAGTTGCGAAGTATGGCTGCTGGCGGGGGAGTCCAAGCCGCCTCGCCGACGGAGACGCCGAGCTGGGCCGTGCGGATCCGAGGCGCTGACGGGGAGATCGCGGGGGCCGGCATACTGCTGAGCCCCGACCAGGTCCTCACCTGTGCCCATGTGGTGGACCGGGCGGCGGCCCGGGTCACCGCGGAGTTCGTGGGCGCGCGCCGACCACCGCGTGCCCGCGGTCACCGCCTGGGTGGACGGGGACGCGTACGCACCGGAGACACGGGACGCGGACGGCGACCCCAGCGGGGACGTCGCGCTGCTGCGCCTTGAGCGGCCCCGGCCCGTGGCAGAGACGGTCCGGCTGCACCGGCTTTCCGCGCCGGGCCGCGCGGTGCGGATGTACGGCTTCCCGTACGACCACAATGGCGGCATCTGGTTCCGCGCCACCGTCGTCGGCGGCTGCGGACGCGACGGGCAGGTGCAGCTCAGCCCCACCAGCCCCGGGGAACTGGCCAGCCCCGGCTGCAGCGGCGCGGGCGTCGCCGACAGCGCCACCGGCGAGGTCATCGGCATGGTGCTCACCGGGCAGCGGGACCAGCACGGCAACCGGTTCTCCTTCATGAGCCCCGCCGAGACCGTCGTCCGGCACCTGCCCCAGGTCGAGCCGTTCCTCGAGGGGCCCACCGCCGTCGACGACCGACTGCGCTCCACCGAGGACGACGCCGCGGAGGCGCTGCTCGACGAGCCGTTCGCCCAGCGCCTCGCCGCCTGGCTCCGGGACGACGGCCGACAGGTGAAGATCAGCGTCGTCCGGCACGACGACGCCGCCCGCGGCGCCACGCTGCGCCGCGCCATCACCCTCGCCGACCGGGAGTTGCGCACCGCGGCGTCCGTCGGCCGGGCCTCCCTCGACCCGCCGGGCACCGTCCCGTCGGCAGGCGGCCACGATCTCGCCGTGCACGCGGGCGGGCTCACCTCCGCGGAGATCGCCGAGCGGATCGCCGAACGCATGGGCCTGTGGCCGCGGCCCGGGGACTCGGTCCTCGACCGGATCCGGGCCGCGAAGGTCACCCTCAACCTGGTCGTCGTCGGCGTCGACGAGGCGCTCGACCCGCCCGCCCTGCTTGACCTCCTTGAGGTACTGCACGCCGGGGGCAGCAGGCTGCTGCTGGTGTTCCGCACGACGGGCGGCTGCTATCACCGCGCCCGCCGCGAACTCCTCGTGCGGCCCGAGCGCGAGCGCGGGGAACGGCTCGCCGCACGGCTGAGACAGATCACCGGGCCGCTCGCCGGGGCCCTGAGTGAACGCCGGGCGGCCGTGGTGCCGTACGGCGTCCGGCCCGTCGACTCGGATCTGGTGGCCGCCCACGCCGCGCTGGCCGATCTGCTCCGGGCGGAGGGCCGCGATACCCGCCGCGATACCCACCGCGATCCCCGCCGCGACCCTGACTCCGACCGTGGCCCGGACCTGGCCCGCTACGAGCGCCTCGCGGAACGCGTCGCCGCCCGCCTCGCCCGCCACATCGCCCGGCTCGACCGCCTGCGCGACCGCCGCGACGAACTCGCGGGCCGCCTGCGCAGCTACCACGTCCTGCACCAGCACGCCATCCACGGCGAGGAGGACCCGGCGGTGGACGCTCTCTATCTCCGGGCACACGACCTGCTCCAGACCCGCCCCTGCGACGTGCCCGCGGCCGAGGCGGCGGTCGACGCCTACACCCACCACGTCGACACCCACCGCGGCCGCCCCGGCCAGAACAGAGGCCCGGCATGAGCGGGACCGCCTGTGTCAGAGCCGACTGCCAGGGCGGCTCGATCATGGTGACCGGGTTCTGCGACACCTGCCTGAGGCGGGCCGTCGCCCCCGACCCTCCGGCGCCGGACGCGTCGGGCCCGGACACGGGGGAGAGCGGGGCACCGACCGGCACGGGCGAGGCCGCCGAGGGCGCGCGGCGTCCCTCCGGGCCGACCGCCGGTGAACTGGACCGCGACGGGCTCCTCGTGCTGCCCCATCTGCCTGCCCCGGAGCCCTCGGAGGCCGCCGACACCGCGGCCCGGCCGCCCACCGGGGGCCGGCGCTGCGGGGTCGACAACTGCGCCGGCACGATCGGGGTCTCCTACGACGGCGGCCCGGCACCGGACCACGGCTACTGCCCGGGGTGCGGCACGGAGTACTCCTTCCACCCGAAACTGAGCCCCGGCGACCGGATCGCCGGGCACTACGAGGTGCTCGGCTATCTCGCGGTCGGCGGCCACGGCTGGGTCTACCTCGCCGAGGACACCCGCGTGCCCGGCCTGCAGGTCGTCCTCAAAGGCCTGATCAACACCGGGGACGCCGTGGCCCGGCGGGCCGCCGTCGAGGAACGCCGCTCACTCACCACGCTGCACCACCGGGACATCGTCCGGATCGTGACGTACGTACAGCACCAGGCACCCGGCGACACCGAGCCGACCGGCTACATCGTGATGGAGTACGTCGGCGGCCGCTCCCTCGCCTGGATCCGGTTCGCCCCCGAAGAGGGCCTGGCCCGGCTCTTCGGGCCCGGGGGCTTCGAGTTCGGGCACGTCATCACGTACGGCTGCAAGATCCTCGGCGCCCTGGAGTACCTGCACGACCAGGGGCTGCTCTACTGCGACATGAAGCCCGAGAACGTCATCCACTACGGCCGCGAGATCAAGGTCATCGACCTGGGAGCCATCCGCCGGATCGACGACCGCTCCTCCGGGCTCGTGTACACCCTCGGCTACGCCCCGCCGAAGAAGGAACGCGACGCGCGCGGCCTCGACGTCGACAGCGACCTGTACGCCGTCGGCCGCACCCTGAAGGTCCTCGCCGAGCGGGCCGGTGCACCCGCCGGGCTTGCCGCCCGCTCCTTCGACGCGCTGATCCGCCGTGCCACCCACCCCGAACCCGCAGCCCGCTTCCGCTCGGCCGCCGAGATGGCCCGCCAGCTGTGGGAGGTGCTGCGCGAGCACCAGGCGCTGAGCGGCCACGAGCCGTATCCGGAGCGGTCCACCCGGTTCGAGCCGACCGCCGCGCTCTTCGGCGCCGCCCTCGGCGCGGTCCCCGCCCTTGAGCACTTCACCCGCCGCCCCGCCACCGCCCCGCGCGAGACGCGCCCTTCGCGCTCCACCGTCCCCGAGCTGCCCGTCGGCGCCCCCGACCCCCGGGAGACCGCCCGCGCCCTGCCCGTACCCCTCCCCGACGCCGCCGACGCCGCCGCCGTACTGCTCGGCGGACTCGCCGCCGACACCCCCGACCGCATCGCCGCGCGGGCAGAGAGCGACCCGGCGCTGCGCACCGCGGAGACCGCGCTGTGGCTGTGCCGCGCCTATCTGGAGGCGGGGGACGCCGACCGGGCCGCGGCGTGGGTGCGAACGGCCAAGGAGCGCGGCGGCGACTACGACTGGCGCATCTTCTGGCACCAGGGGCTCGTCCATCTGACCCGGGGCCAGGTGGAGTCGGCGGAGAGCGAGTTCGTGGCCGCCTACGCCGCCCTGCCGGGCGAGGCCGCACCCAAGCTGGCCCTCGGATACTGCGCCGAGTACCTGGCCGAGCGGCCGCGGGACCCGGCCGAGCAGGAGGCCACGACACCCGGGTCCGGGGCGGCCCTGGCCCGGACCCGGCGCGCCGAGGCCCGCGAACGGCAGGCCGAGGAGTACTACGAGGCCGTGCGGCGCCGGGACCGCACCCAGGGCAGCGCCGCCTTCGGGCTGGCCCGCGTGCGGCTGCGCCGCGGCGACCGGCACCGGGCCGTCGCCGTCCTGGACGAGGTGCCGACCACGTCGCGGCACTACGACGCCGCGCGCGTCGCCGCGATCCGGGTCCTCGCCGGGCGGCTGCCCGGCGGATGCGCACCCGGCGCCGCCGAGTTGCGCGAGGCGGCCGAACGCCTCGCGGGGCTGCACCTGGACGGCAGCGGCTCGTGGGAGCGCCTGGCCACCGAACTGCGGGAGCACGCGCTCGGCTGCCGTCCGCCCGACGGCTGGGGGAGTAGCTTGCCCACCGGTGAGCTGTTCGGCCGGGCGGACACCGAGGAGGCGCTGGCCGGCCTGCTGTCCCGGTCGCTGAAGCGGCTCGCGGACCAGGCGGGCAGCGTCGGCGAGCGCGGCGACCTGCTCGACCGGGCGTACGCGGTGCTCCCCGAGCCGGTCGCCGTCCGCGATCTGCTGCGGGTCCGACGACGCACGGCGTGAACGAGCGGCGACGAGGGCGACCGACGACGAGGTCGAGGAGGCGCACGGACATGGCGGAGACAGGAGCGCCGGGGGCGGGCGGGACGGCCGGGCAGGTCACCGTCGGCCTTGAGGTCAGCCAGTGGAAGTACCTCTCCGGCGAGGCGAGCGACCCGCAGATGCACGCCATCCTCAGCGTGCGTGTGGACGGCGCCGAGGGCGGCGGCCCGGTGCTCGCGCAGGTGCTTGCCCTGGACTGCTCCAGCTCGATGACCTGGCCGCCGGAGAAGCTGCACGCCGCCCAGGAGGCGGCCGTCGCCGCGATCCGCGCACTGCCCGACGGCACGCCGTTCGCGGTGGTGCGGGGCAACGAGCGGGCGACCATGGTGTACCCCGACACCCCGAACATGGCCCGCGCCTCGGACGAGACCCGGGAGCGGGCACAGCGGGCGGTGCACGGCCTGGTCGCGGGCGGCGGCACCTGCGTCGGCGCCTGGCTTGACCTCGCCCGTCGGCTGCTGACCGAGCAGGACGCCCCCGACGTCGGGCACGTCCTGCTGCTCACCGACGGAAAGAACCAGCACGACGAGCAGATGCCGCTGGCGGGCGTCCTGGAGGCGTGCACGGGCCGGTTCGTCTGCGACGCGTGGGGGATCGGCGACGGCTGGGACGCCCGTGAACTCCTGGGCATCACCCGCCAACTGCACGGCTCCGCCTCCTCGGTGCGGGAGGCGCAGGCCCTTCCCGCGGAGTACGAGAAGCTGGTGGCCCGTCTGCTCACCAAGACCGTCCCCGAGCTGGCGATCTCGGTGACCCTGATGCCCGGGGCCGAGGTGCGCTACCTCAAGCAGGTCTTCCCGACCGAGGCGGAGCTGACCCCCGAGGGCGGGACCGGACGGATCGAAGGGACCGAACGGATCGAAGGGACCGAACGGATCGAAGGGACCGAACGGTTCGTCACCCGCGCCTGGGGCGACGAGACCCGCCGCTACCAGCTGTGCCTGTCCGCCGACCCGGCCGGCCGCCCGCGCCGCGAGGACCTCCAGCTCGCCGTGGTCGCCGTCGACGTACCCGGGGCGCAGGGGACGCGGCTGCCGACGCCGCAGCCCTGCCTGGTGCACTGGACCGACAACCCGGCCCTGTCCCGGCACACCGACGCCCAGGTCGAGCACTTCGAGCAGCACCAGCGGCTCGGCGAGGCCGTCGCCGCCGCGACCGACGCCCACCGCCGCGGCGAACGCGACCTGGCCGAGCACCAGCTGGGCCGGGCGGCGCAGCTGGCCCAGGCGATGGGGGCCGACGAGCAGCTGGACCGCCTCGCGCTGCTGGTGCGGATCGACGACGCGAGCACCGGACGGGTCACCCTGCGCCCCGACGTCACGGCCGTCGACTTCGAGCACCTGATCACCGCGAGCAGCCACAGCAGCTACGGCCCCGCGTCCGGCACCGGCGGCGACAACGCGGCCGAGGGCACGGCCGCCAGGGGGCCGGGCCGGGCCACCGTGCCCTGCCCGGCCTGCTCCCACAAGGCACCGGCGGCGGCCCGGTTCTGCCCCTCTTGCGGCCACCGCTTCGAGGCCCGGCCGTGAGCACCACCGGCCGTGACCTGAGGCGAAGACTCAGGCTGCTCCTCGCCCTCGGGGCCGCCACCACCCTCGTGCTGTTCCTCGCCTACCGGGGCGTGCACGACGACACCGTGCCGCTGTCGTCGTCGAGCACCCCCGGGATACTGGCCGTCGACACCGCGCAGAGCGCGATGCGCAAGGCCCACGAGGCGGTCCGCGACAGCGGGCCCGAGGGCGACATGAGCGGCGAGTTCCACACCCAGACCTCGGTCGCCCACCAGAGCCTCGCGCTCGCCGCCTCGGAGAACGTCACCGGCCGCGAGGGCCGCCACGACCTGCAGACCATCACCGGTCTGATCGCCGTCTACTCCGGCTGGGTGGAGCGCTGGGGCCAGGAGCCGGACGACTCCCCGTTGCGCGCGGCCTACCTGTTCTACGCCGAACGGGTGCTCGGCATCGAGGCCGAACCCGGCGCCGACGGCGACATCATGAGCCGCCTCGACGCCCTGCGCGGCCGACAGCTCGACGAGGCCGGACAGCAGGCGGCCTTCCCGTGGCCGCTGTGGCTCGGCTGGAGCACCGTCGCCGTGCTGTACGTCGCGCTGTGCGCCGCGCTCCTTGAGACCCAGCGGTACGTACGGCGTCGCTTCCGGCGGCCGGTCCAGGTGCGGCTGCTCGCCGCGACCGTCGTGTGCGCGGTCGGCGTACCGCTCCTCGCGTGGGTCACCCTCGAGGCGCACGGCGCGATGACCGACTCCGTCGCCGCGATCCGCGTACCGAAGGACAACCCGGACGACGTCCCCAGGGCCGCGGAGCAGGTGCGGGACGCGCTGACGCACGCCGGGCTCTGGGCGTCGCTGTCGGACTTCGTACTGGTGGGAGGGGCTGTGGTGATGGCGTTGACGGCGTGGGGGCTGTGGCCGCGGATCGCCGAGTACCGGTTCAGGGCGCCGCGATGAGGACCGAGACGCGTACCGGGACGAGGACCGGGTTGCGTACGGGGATGAGTGCCGCGCGCCGCCGCCCCCGTCCCCGCACCCTCGCCATTCTCGTCGTCTGCCTGGTCCTGCTCGGCGCGGGTGTGGTCGCCGGGGTGCGCTGGGCACGGGACGTGACGGGCTCGGTCACCCTGCTCGCCAACTGGAGCGGCGCGGAGCGCGAGCAGTTCGAGGAGTACGTCATCGAGCCGTTCGAGAAGAAGTACCGGATCGACGTCGCCTACCAGGGCAGTTCCGCGCTGAGCCAGGTCCTCGCCGCCGACATGGCGGCCGGGAACCCACCCGACGTGGCGATCGTGCCGGGACCGGGCGAACTGCTGTCCTACGCGGTCGACGGCAGGCTCCAGCCCTTGGACGGACTGTTCGACCCCCGGCAGTACGACGGCATCTGGGCGCCCGAGGTGACGATCCCGGGCCGGGGCAGCCACGCCTACTGGCTCCCCGTGAAGACCGGCCTCAAGAGCATGGTGTGGTACACAGGCCGACGGCCCGACGTGCGGTCGGCGGGCACGCCCCAACGGTGGTGCCTGGGCATGGAGTCCGGCGCGACCTCCGGCTGGCCGGGCACCGACTGGGTGGAGGACATCCTGCTCCAGCAGGCCGGACCCCGGATGTACGAGGACTGGGCCAACGGTGAGCTCCCCTGGACCCACAACGCCGTACGCAAAGCCTGGACCACCTTCGGCGAGCTGGTCGGCGCCGGCGACAACCGCCGTGTCGAGCAGGCCCTGACCACCGGCTTCGGCGCGGACTGCGCGGCTGACCGCCTGGAGCACCAGGGTTCCTTCCGCACCGACCACTGGCGGCGGGCGGGCGGCTCCTACATCCACTCCGCCGAGATCATCCCCGACGCCGGCCCGGACACCGGGGCCTGGGAGGTCTCCGGCGACCTCGCGGCCCTGCTCAACCCCTCGCCGGAAGCCGAACAGCTCATCCGCTACCTGGCCGACCCCGACACGACGCTGGAGTACACCGCCAACAAGGAGGCCGCGCCGGACGGCGCACAGAACAGCACGGAGCGGAAGATCGCAAAGAGCCTGCGCAAACCGGGAGAGCCCCACTGCTGGGACGCCTCCGACGCCATGCCCCGCACCACCCGCGACGCCTTCCACCAGGCGGTGCTGCGCTTCCTCGTCGCCCCGACGCAACTAGAGGCCCGCCTGACGGAACTGGAGGCGGTACGCACCAAGCAGGACCTGCCGGTGTGCGGAGGCGGGTGACCCCGTGCCAGCGGGCCGAGATCGGGCCCGCGCCTCAGCCCCTCGTCCAGCGACGGAGTTTCTCGGGGTTGCGTACGACCCAGATGCGCTGGATCCGATCGCCCGTGACTTCGAACGCGAACACCGTCACCACGGCGCCGTCCTGTTCGGCCACCACCCCAGGCCGGCCGTTGACCGCACGTTCCAGGAACGCCATGGTGGCGGGCCTGCGGCGGGCGATCTCGATCCAGGCGCGGGCGATCCGCTCACCGCCTTCGATGGGGTGCGGGAAGGTGGTGGCCAGGCCGCCGCCGTCGGCGATGGCGGTGGCGTCGGGGTCGAGCAGCGTGATCAGGGCGGTGATGTCCTGTGCCTCCCAGGCCCGCTTGAAGTCCCTGACGACACCGGCGCTCTGGGCCACCGACGTCGCGGTGGCGGAAGGCCGCGCGGCCCGGACGCGGCGGCGGCCCGAAGAGGCCAGCTGGCGGCAGGCTGCCGGGGTGCGGCCGACCATCTCGGCTACTTCCGCGAAGGAGTGGCAGAAGACGTCGTGCAGGATGAACGCGACGCGTTCGGCCGGGGTCATCGATTCGAGCAAGACCAGGAAGGCCAGGCTGACCGACTCGTCCAGGGTGATCCGGTCGGCCGGGTCGGCGGCCGCGCCGCCCACGCGTCCGTTGTTCCACTCCGTGGGCCCGGGCAGGGGTTCGGGGATCCATTCGCCCACGTAGGTCTCCCGCCTGGCCCGCGCCGAGCCGAGCAGGTTGAGACAGATCCGGCTGGCGACCGTCGTCAGCCAGGCGCCGGGGGACTCGATGGCGTCCTGCCGGGTCCGGGGCATGGCATACCAGCGGGTGTACGTCTCCTGCACGGCGTCCTCGGCCTCGGCCAGCGAGCCCAGCATCCGGTACGCGAGGTTGAGCAGCCGACGCCGCTCGCTCATGACCGCGTCCAGGCCCGGGTCGCGCTGGTCGTCGCACACTCGCTCGGATCGGTTGTTCATGGTGTCGAGGCTCCCTCGGCCGCGGCTGCTCTACCGGTTCGACAGTGCGGCCCGGCGGAATGTCAGGCCGACGCACCGGCCTGACATTCCGCCGGGCCGCACTGTCGAACCACTGAAACGAACGTTCCATCCAGCGAACAGGAAGCTCCTCATGACCACCTTGTCGACGACGCCGTTCACCGACCCGGCGTCCGCGCAGCGCCTGGAGCGGGCCGCCACGGCGCTTGCCACCCGCGGTTTCACCGTGGAGATCCTCGACGAAGCCGCCGACGCGCGGACCCGCGTCAAGGATCTGATACCGCGGGGCGCCAGCGTGCTCACCGGCGCCAGCGAGACCCTCCGCCTGTGCGGCATCGCCGACGACATCAACAACAGCGGGCGCTACGACGCCATCAAGCCACGCATCCTTGCCCTGGACCGCGCCACCGAAAGAGACCAGATCCGGCGGCTGACGGCCAGCCCCGACATCATCGTGGGCAGCGTTCACGCGGTCACCGAAACAGGCTCCCTCGTGATCGCCTCGGGCAGCGGAAGCCAGTTGCCCGGCAACGCCGGCGGCTCCGCCCGCGCGATCTGGGTGGTCGGGGCACAGAAGGTGGTCCCCGACCTGGACACCGCACTGCGGCGCGTCCACGACCACTGCCTCCCCTTGGAAAGCGCCCGCACCCAGGAAGCCTACGGGTGGCCCAGCGCAGTCAACCGGGTTCTCATCCTCACCGCGGAACACCTCCCGGAGCGCGGCACCGTCCTGCTGCTCCGCGAGGCGATCGGGTTCTGAACCTCCACGGCACCCCGGCGGCCGTGCCTATGCGCTGCGGTGTCGGGGAAATTCGATTGACGCTGGGGTGCCGTTCGTGAACCAATCCGGCCCGTGACGATGAACACCGATCATGACCGGCCTGCCCACGGGCACGGCGCTTCGGCAGACCGTCCGCTCGCACTGATCACCGGAGTGGGCCGCACCATCGGTATCGGCGCGGGCATCGCCCATCAACTCGCCGCATCGGGCTGGGACATCGCCTTCACCTACTGGAGTCCCTACGACGACCGGATGAGCTGGGGTCGCGAGCCGGGCGCGGCCGAAGTGATCAGCCGATCCCTGTCCGAACACGGCGCCTCCGCCCTCGCGATCGAGGCGGATCTCGCCGACCCGGACACCCCGGCACGCGTCTTCGACCAGGTCGAACAGCAGACGGGCGGAGTCACCGCGCTGGTGATGAGCCACTGCGAGTCCGTCGACTCCGGGCTGCTCGACACCACCGTCGAGAGTTTCGACCGGCACTTCGCGGTCAACGCGCGAGCCACCTGGCTGCTCATCCGCGAGTTCGGACGCCGCTTCGCCGGGGACCGGGGAACCGGCCGGATCATCAGCCTCACCAGTGATCACACCGTCGGCAACCTGCCCTACGGGGCCAGCAAGGGAGCCCTGGACCGCATCACTCTGGCCGCCGCCCGCGAACTCGCCCACCTCGGCGTGACCGCCAATGCGATCAACCCCGGTCCGATCGACACCGGTTGGATGCCCGAGGAAGTCCGGGAACACTGCGTCCGCAGCACCCCGCTCGGCCGGCTCGGCACCCCGCGGGACACCGCGCACCTCGTGGACTTCCTGTGCTCCAAGGAAGGCGAGTGGATCAACGGCCAGCTCCTGATGAGCAACGGCGGGCTCGCGTAGTCGCCGCTGTGGCTGTGGCTGTGGCTGCCGCTGTGGCGCGAGATGCGTGGGAGTCGTGAAGAGATCATGCGCGATTCTTGGGATTCGGTCACAAGAACGGAAAACTCAGAGGGCTCACTCGGCGCTTTCGAACAGGTCGGGCGCCGACCCATGCGATGGGAGACCGATCAACGATGTTCACTCTGGTACGGAGCAGGGCGCGGACGGCCGCACTCGCGCTCTCGGCAGTCGCGGCCCTCGCCTTCGGCGCGACCACCTCGACCGGCGCGGCAGCGGCGCCCGCTCCGGCTCCCGCGAAACAAGGGCCGACCTCGGTGGCGTACGTCGAGGTGAACGACAACAGCATGCTGAACGTCGGCAAGTACACCCTCGCCAAGGGCGGCGCCAACGTCTTCGACGTCGCCGTGATCTTCGCGGCGAACATCAACTACGACACGGGCAAGAAGGCGGCGTACCTGCACTTCAACGAGAACGTGCAGCGCGTCCTCGACAACGCCGCCACCCAGATACGGCCGTTGCAGCAGAAGGGCATCAAGGTCGTCCTCTCGGTGCTCGGCAACCACCAGGGCGCGGGCTTCGCCAACTTCCCCAACCAGCAGGCGGCGTCGGCGTTCGCGAAGCAGCTGTCGGACACCGTCACCAAGTACGGCCTCGACGGCATCGACTTCGACGACGAGTACGCCGAGTACGGCAACAACGGCACCGGCCAGCCCAACGCCAGCTCGTTCGTGCACCTGGTGACCGCGCTGCGCGCGAACATGCCGAACAAGATCATCAGCCTCTACAACATCGGCCCGTCCGCCTCGCGCCTCTCCTACGGCGGCGTCAACGTCTCGTCCAAGTTCGACTACGCCTGGAACCCGTACTACGGCACCTGGCAGGTCCCCGGCATCGCCCTGCCCAAGTCGAAGCTCTCACCGGCGGCCGTCGAGATCGGCCGCACCTCGCAGAGCACGGCCGCCAACCTCGCCCGCCGCACCGTCAGCGAAGGCTACGGCGTCTATCTGACGTACAACCTCAACGGCGCCGACCGCAGCGCCGACGTCTCCGCGTTCACCAGGGAGCTGTACGGCAGTGACGCCGTCTACACGCCTGTAACGCGCCCGCACGCCCCGGCGTGCCGCACCCCCTTGGGGCCTGCCGCGTCCCGTAGGCCGTGACCGCGCGCACCGCGTCTCCGACAACGATGTCGGAGGCGCGGTGTGGCCGACGGGGCTGGATGCTCGCGAACGGTGTCCAACGCGAGTCCGTGCGGGGCGCGGTCGGGGAGGCGTCCACGGTGAGGCCCGGTGTGTCCCGCGCCGACGCGGAGGTAGTCGGTTGGGGGAGAGGGCCGTCGCTCGGGAGCGGCCCGACGGGAGGTGTGTGCCGAGCCTGTGAACCGGGCGTGGGATTCACTTCCACTTTCCCGGCTGCGGCGCATCGCCAAGGCCACGCCGCCCGCTGACCCTGGATCAGTTGACGAGCTGCCTGCGCCGCTCAGATTACTTCATTCGATACGGTTTAGCTTGAAACTAAATGCCGATGCGGGTCGCCTCGTCAGCGGTGCGATCGTCCTACGGTTGGGCGGGGTGCCCGGCGCGGCTTGAGGAGCCGTATCGAACACGGTGGGGTCGTTGACATCGCCGGGCATGCCGACGGGGGCCAGGGGAGGCCCTCGCCCATCCACCACAAGGTGGATCTCGGCCGCGGGCCGAGGCAAGGGCGCGATGGCCAAAAGCCGTTGTTGATGTGGGGCCAGAACACGGGTGGGAATGCGGGGCGTTCTTCATGCGGTAATCTTCTGGGCGCAGTCCGTGACACCGGCGGGCCGTCCGTGACAAAAGCTCCGGACAGGCCCCGGCAGGCGGGCGCCACCCAACCACACCAGGCGATCTCTCCCACAGGGGATGTCGCCGCCTTCGTATGCCGCAAAGCAGGAATTTGATGCCCGTTCAACCATTGACGGAACTCATACGCTACGTTCGCCGTCACTCCCCGTTCTACGCCGAGCTCTATGCGGGACTTCCGGACCGCGTCACGGATCTGACGCAGCTTCCGGCCGTTCCCCAGACCGCGTTCTGGCAGGCCAATACGCCCCGGAACAATCAACTCCTGACCGGTCCTCTCGATGAGGCCGTCGTCTTCAAGAGCGGCGGCACGACCGGGGCACCGAAATTCTCCTTCTACACCCGTGAGGAATGGCGGGACTTCACCACCGCCTTCGGCGCCGGGCTCGTGGAGTGCGGGCTGCGCCCCGGCCACCGGGTCGCCGACCTCTTCTACGCCGGTGAGCTGTACGCCAGCTTCACCTTCATCCTCGACTCACTGCACCGCTGCCCCGTCGCCAACGTCAGGCTCCCCATCGGTGGCGCCGCGCCGCTGGAGTCGACCGTGCACACCCTGGAGCAGTTCGACGTGGAGGTGGTCGCGGGCACCCCGACCACGCTGTGCGCCCTGGCCGACCACCTCGTCGCCGCCGGGCGGCAGCTCCCACGGGTGGAGCTGCTGCTCTTCGGCGGGGAGAGCCTGTACGCGGACCAAGAGCCGCTGCTGGCCCGCGCGTTCCCCAACGCCCGGCCCCGCTCGGTGGGGTACGCCAGCGTCGACGCCGGACTCCTCGGGTGCGCCGTGCCCGGCCCCGATCCCCGTGTCCACCGCGCCTTCACCCCGTACAGCGTCGTGGAAATCCTCGACGAGGAGACCGGCGAGCCGATCACCGAAGCCGGTGTTGCCGGGAAGGTCGTGGTGAGCGACCTGCGTCGGCGGCTGATGCCCGTCCTGCGCTATCCGGCGGGCGACCGCGCCGAGTGGACCGGCAGCGGCGCCGGTCACTTCCGAATCCTGGGCCGCTCGCAGGAAGGTGTGCGCGTCGGGCCGGTCTCGCTCTACACCCAGGACGTGCAGGACCTCGTCCGCCAAGCCGACGTGGCGGGCCGGGTGACCGGAGTGCAGCTGGTGCTGCGCCACTGGGACGGACGGGACGGTCTGCTGCTGCGCCTGGCGGTCGACGCCGACTCCGCCGGACGCGACCACCTCGCCGAGGCGATCGGGAAGGAACTCCTGACACAGCGCCCGCTCTTCGACGAGGCCGTGCGGGCCCGGCACATCCATCCGCTGTCGGTGGAGTGGGTGCGCCACGGCGACCTGGCCGTCAACACGCGCTCGGGCAAGCTGATCCGCGTCGTGGACGAACGGCTGGGCTCATGACCGCGACCGCGAGAACGGGCGGCAGACTGCCCGTCGTCCTGCGCAACCGCTCCTTCGGAGCGGTGTGGACCGCGCAGGTCCTCACCCAGGCGGCGGCCCGGATGTTCCAGGTCGGCGTGGTGTGGTGGCTGGTCAGCCAGGCGGCGGGCGCCGACCGAGGCGTCGCCTCAGGGGCGTTCCTCGCCGTCAGCACACTGCCCCCGGTGCTCCTGGTACCGCTGGTCGCCCGCGTCATCGCCCGCTGCCCGCACCGCACCGTCCTCGCTGGCGCGGCGGCCGTGGCGGGCCTGGTCGCCACCGCGACCGCCACCTGGACCTGGGCGGACCGGCTGCCCACCGCCGCCGTCTACGCCGCGGCCCTGCTCCTCGCGGGCTGCCAGGCCCTGTTCGACCCGTGCCTGACCACCTCGGTCCCCGAACTGGTCGAGGACGCCGACATCGAGGCCGCGACCGGCTTCGAGCTGTCCACGCAGTCCCTGGCCGGCCTCGCTGGCGGCCTCCTCGGACCGCTCCTTGTCGACGCCTGGGACCTGGCGGGCATCGTCGCCGGGTGCGCGGCCGCGTACCTCATGGCGGCCCTGCTCATCGCGCTGACCCGCTTCCCCAGGGCCGCCACCGGCACCGATGCCGACGCACCGGAGCGCCGGACGCTGCGCCAGATCCTGGCCGACCTGCCCTTCATCCGGCGGGCCCTGCTCTGCTTCGCCGTGGCGAACGTCTTCACCACGGCCGTGTACGTCGTCATGCCGCTCTACACCCGCTCGGTCCTGCACGGCCAGGGCTCGACCGTCGCCGCCCTGGAAGCGGCCCTCGGCGCGGGAACCCTGCTGGGATCCTTCACCGGCGGGCGCCTGCCGGGCGCGCCGACCACGGTCGGCGGCACCTGCCTCGCCCTGATGGCGCTCGCGCTCGCCCTGCCCGGCATCGCGCCGAGCGCACCGGTGGCCCTGGCGGCGCTCGCGCTTGCGGGCTGGTGCCTCGGCACCATCGGCGTACGCTTCGTCGCCCTGTTCCAGCGGTCGGTCCCGGCCGCCGACAAACCGGGCTTCTTCGCGGTGATGCAGGCGCTGCTCGGCGCCACCTTCCCGCTGTCCTCCCTGCTGTTCGGAGCGCTCGGCGACCACCTGGACGCACGCTGGCTGTGTCTGATCCAGGGGGTGGGCCTGCTGCCCGTCGCAGCCGCCCTGTTCCTGCTCGGACGGCACGGACACGTGCAGCCGCCGGGCGTTCCCGACGCGGCCCCCGCTGTCGCGGAGGCCGTTCGATGACCGCCACCCTGGCCCCCGCGACGCTCCAGGACATCGCCGAACTGCGGCAGCTGTACTTCGACGTGTACGGCCACGGATACCCCGTACCGCTGGGCAGCGACCCCGCGGTGATGCGGCGGCTGATCACCGACCCGCACACGCACTGGCTCACCGCCCGGCTCGCCGACAGCGGCGCGCTGGCGGGCTCGGCGGTCGTGCAGACCGACCCGGGCAGCCGCATCGGCAAGCTCGTCGGCCTCGCGGTCCACCCCGAGCGCCGCCGGGGCGGCCTCGCCGGGCGCCTGACCGGCGCCGTGTGCGACGCGGCCTTCGCCGCCGAACGCCTGGACTCCGTCTACGCCACCGTGCGGATGGTCACCGAAGGCCCCCAACAGGTCGTGGTCCGCAACGGCTTCAAGCCGCTCGGCCTGCTGCCCAACGCCGCCGAAGTGGCGGGCTGTGAGAGCCTGGGCCTGTTCGCCCGCTTCGCCGACGGCGTCCTCGCCCGCCGCGAGCGCGTGCCCAGCGCGCCCGCCGCGCTCGGGCCGCTGCTCACCGCCGCCGAATCCAGCACCGGTGTCCCGTACGCGGTGCTGCCTGCGGACACCGTGGGCTTCGTCGGCCCCGAAGGCCCCGCCCAGCCGCCGACCGCGGACCTGGAAGTGATCAGCGCGCCCGGGTTCGTGCGCCGCCGCTTCCTCGAACTCTTCCCCGACCCGGCCGGACGCTACTACCCGCTGCACGCGCCCACCGCCGTCCTGGTGCCGCCGGACGGTTCGTTCGAGGCGTACGTGGACCTCGACCCGGTCGCCGGGAGCTGCGCCCTGATCGCCGTGCACCCCCATCCGGCGGCGGTCACCCACGCCCTGGAACCCCTGATGAGGACGGTCTCGCGGGCCGGCGCCGACTACGTGGAGACGCTGCTTCCGCTGGCGGACACCGCCAGCCTGACCGCCTTCCTGGCCCAGGGCTTCGTCCCCAGCGCCGTCTACCCGGCCATGCGCCGCATCGGCGAGACCTTCCACGACTACGTGGTGCTCTCCCGCACCAGCCGCCAGATCGACTTTCGGACCATCGCCGTCAGCGGCCCGCTCCAACCGTATGTGAGCGCCTACCTGACGGCCTGGACCGCCACCTACCTGCCCCTGCACGAGGTTGCCCAGTGAATACGCCCGCCCCGAAGACCCCGGACGTCCCGCATGCCCAGGACGCTCCGGTGAACCCCCATCTCGCACCCGTGCGCGTCCCCGACGCCCACGCCTTGGCCCACGTCCAGCGCCTGTGCGACCTGCCGGAGCCCTACGCCCACGGGCCCGCCGCCGACGCGCTGTTCGCGGCCGCCATGGCCGAGACCAACGACTGGCACGCCACCCGGTCGCCGTTCTTCCGCTCGCTGCTCGCCGACGCGCCCGAGGCCGGCGCACCGACGGTGGGCGCCGACGTCCGCACCCCGCTGGTCCACGCCACCTTCTTCAAGCGGCACGAGGTGCTGTCCATCCCGCGCGAGGACGTCTTCCTCCATCTGACCTCCTCCGGCACCACCGGCCAGAAGTCACAGATGTTCTTCGACGAGTGGACCATCCGCTCCGCGCAGCGCATGGTGGCCCGGATCTTCGACCACTACGGCTGGATCACCCCCGACCAGCCCGTCAACTACCTGCTCTACAGCTACGAACCCGCCCCGAGCATGAAGCTCGGCACCTCCTTCACCGACAACTACCTGTGCGACTTCGCCCCGGCCAAGGACGTCACCCACGCCCTGCGCCACACCGGCGACGGCCACGAGTTCGACGTGCACGGCTGCATCGCCGCGCTGCGGCGCTACGCGGAAGAGGGCCTGCCGGTCCGCATCCTCGGCTTCCCCGCGTTCTTGCACTTCACCCTGGAGCGGATGCGCGCCCAGGGCACCCCGCCGATCCAGCTGCCCGCGGGATCGCTGGTGGTGCTCGGCGGCGGCTGGAAGGGCCACGCCGACAAGCGGATCGGCAAAGCGGAGTTCTACGCGAAGGTCACCGAACTGCTCGGCGTCGAACCGGAGCGCATCCGCGACACCTTCGGCTCCGTGGAGCACTGCGTGCCCTACATCGAGTGCGCCCGCCACCGGCTGCACGTGCCGGTGTGGTCCCGCGCCGCCGTGCGCGACACACGGACCCTGCGACCGCTGCCCTACGGCGAGCGCGGCTTCCTGCACCTGGTCTCCCCGTACATCACCTCCGTACCGGCCCAGAGCGTCGTCATGGGCGACCTCGCCTCGCTGCACCCCGCCGAGGAGTGCGGCTGCCCGCTGCCCACGCCGTGGTTCACCATCCACGGCCGCGCGGGCGTGAGCCGCAACCGCAGCTGCGCGGTGGCCGCCGCCGAACTGCTGAAGGGACGGGCATGAGCACCCCGACGACGACTTCCGAGGCGACGACTCCCGAGATGACAGCTCCTGAGGCGACCACGCCTGAGGCGACGGTTCCCGAGGCGACGGCTCCTGAGGCGACCACGCCTGAGGCGACGGCTCCTGGAACAGCCACTGTTGAGGCAGCCACTGCTGAGACCGCAACTCCTGAGACCACGACCATGGAAGCACCCCTCGAAGTGACCTCCGCAACGACCGAAGCCGTCCATTACTGGCAGGGCGAGTTCCTCGACGACACCGAGGCCGCCGCCCGCCTGCCTGGCGGACCTTCCTGACCTGGTCGAGAAGGCCCTGGCCGAGCCCCTTCCCACCGAGACCGTACTGAGCGCGTGCGCCGCGCTCAGCGCCGCGCTGAGTGATCCCGACAGCGCGGTCCGACAGCGGCTCACCCCCCACTTCGCCGACCCGGCCGAGGCCGGGGCGACCCTCACCGAACTGGCCGTCGCGCTCGCCCGGCCCGCCCTGGAGCGCAAGCTGCGGCGCGAGCTCGGCGGCACCGCCCCTGAGCGGCTGACCCGCCCCGACGCCCGCGAAACCGTCTTCGAGGCCTGGGCTCCGGTCGGCCTCCTGGTGCACATCGCCCCCGGCAACGCCGCCGCCGTCGCCCCGCTGAGCGTCGTCGAAGGCCTGCTCACCGGCAACGTCAACGTCCTCAAGACCAGCAGCGGCGACACCCTGCTCGCCCAGCACCTGCTCGCCGAACTGGCCGCCGCCGACCCCACCGGCGCGCTCGCCCGCCGCATCGTCGCGCTGCGCTTCTCCTCCAGCCGCCAGGACTGGCTGCGCCTGATGTGCGCGCCCGCCGACGCCATCGCCGTATGGGGCGGCGAGAACGCGGTGGCCGGCATCGCCGAACTCGCCCCGCCCGGCTGCCGACTGGTCGAGTGGGGCCACAAGATCTCCTTCGCCTACCTCACCCGCGACGTCTGGCAGGACCCGACGACCCTGGACGCGCTCGCCGCGGACGTCTGCCGCCTCGACCAGCAGGCCTGCTCCAGCCCCCAGGTGGTCTACCTCGACACCGAAAACACCGAGGACGTCTTCGCCTTCGCCGAGGCCTTCGCCCCCGTCCTGGCCAAGGCATCCGCGGCCGCGGCCCCGGCCGTCTGCCCGGACGCCGCGGAAGAGGCCGAGATCACCACCACCGAACTGCTCGCCCGCCTGGAACAGCACCTGGGCCTGACCAAGGTCGTCGCCGCCGACGACGGCACCTGGCGCGTCCTCGCCGACACCCGACCCGCGCTCACCGCGTCCCCGCTGCACCGCAGCATCTGGGTCAAGCCGCTGCCCGCCCGGGACATCACCGCCACGCTGCGCCCCATGCGCCGCTACCTCCAGACCGCCGCCGTCGGCGGCAGCCGCACCGACATCGCCCGGCTCTCGCGCACCCTGTTCACCGCGGGCGCGCTGCGCGTCACCCCCGTCGGCGGCATGCTGGACAGCTACGACGGCGAACCGCACGACGGGGTCTACGCGCTCCCGCGCTACAGCCGCCGCGTCAGCGTCCAGACGGCAGGGAACTTCACGACCACCGCCTGCCTGGACGACCTGGTCGCACCCCTGCCCACCCCCGCCCCGCCGACCGGTAACCTACTCGACAAAGCAGGCGTACAGCGGCAGTTGGCGACCCTGGCGCCCGAGCACGCCCAGCTGTACTTCCGCAGCGGCGGCACCACCGGCACCCCGGCCCTGTCCCTGTTCACCCACCACGACTACGACACCCAGATGCGGGCCGCCGCGCACGGCCTGCTCGCCGCCGGGTTCGACCCCGCCCGCGACCGGGCCGCCAACCTCTTCTTCTGCGGCGACATGTACGGCGGGTTCATCAGCTTCTTCTCCATCCTGGAGCGCCTGAACGCCACCCAGATCCCGATGGCGGCGAGCACCGACCATGAGTCGGTCGCCAAGGCTCTGGTCACCCACCGCGTCGACACCCTCTTCGGCATGCCCTCCTACCTGTGGCAGCTGTTCCACTCCCATGGCGAGGCGCTGCGCTCCTACGGCGGCATCCGCAAGGTCTTCTACGGCGGCGAGCACTTCACCGCCGAGCAGCGCCGCACTCTCACCGACACCTTCGGCGTCGAGGTCATCCGCTCCGCCTCCTACGGCAGCACGGACCTGGGCCCGCTGGGCTACCAGTGCACGCATGCCGAAGGCTCGGTGCACCACCTCCTGACCGAGCTGCACACCGTGGAGATCCTGGACCCGCAGGAGGACCGCCCGGTGGCGGCCGGGCAGACGGGCCGCCTCGTTTTCACCAGCCGTCACCGCTCGGGCCAGCGCCTGGAGCGCTACCAGATCGGCGACCTCGGCCGCGCGGTGGCGGGTGTCTGCCCCTGCGGCAGCCACGCCCCGCGCATCGAACTCCTGGGCCGCCACGGCGACGTGATCCGCATCGGCACGTACTTCTACAACTACCGCCGCTTCGTGGAGATCGCCCAGGAACACCTGGGCTACAGCGGGGAACTCCAACTGGTCCTGACCACCGAAGCCGCCCGCGAACACCTCGCCGTACGCCTGGAACGGCAGTACGCCACCGACCCGCATCAGGCACGCACCGCGTTCCTGGCGGGCATCCCCGACCTCGCGACGGCCGTCACCGAGGAACACCTGCTGACCTGCTCGGTCGAACTCGTCGACGGCCCGAGCCTCGAGCGCACGGCGGGCAGCGGGAAGCTGCGCACGGTGATCGACCTCAGGAGGATCACGGACTGAGGATCACGGACTGACACGGAGGGGGCCGGGGCGGCACACCGCCCCGGCCCAGGTTCCGTGCCAGTTGGGCCCTGCCCGGCCCCCGAGAGAGGCGCCCCTGGAAAGCGGACCGGATTCCCTGCTCCCACGGGCAGCCGCTGGTAGCGGGGAACCGTCTCACCCGCGCGGATCGACCGCCGGGCAACTCGCCTCGCGGGCCGGGACCTTCAACGAGATCAGATAGTCGTCTATGACCTTCTGTGCGCAGGGACTGCTGCTGTACGTGCCGTGGCCCCAGCCCCGGTAGGTGTGCAGTATCGCGTTGTCGCCCAGCTGGTCGGCGACTTTGGTGGCCCAGCTGTAGCCGGACGCCGGGTCGTGGAGCGAGTTGGACAGCAGAATGGGCCGACTCTTGCGCACCTTCAGGCGATGCTGCGGATTGTCCGGCTCCGGGGTGCCCAGGCAGGCCGAGACGGACATCAGCGCACGGGGGTACTTCATGTCCGGCGCGATCCTGGTGACGCGGCGCAACTTCCGTGCGTAGTCCTCGTAGTCACGGACCGGCAGGCTCCAGTCCTGACAGAAGACCTCAAACGGGTTGGCCTCGAGGGCGGGCTCGGGCTTGCCCTGGGGCTGCCTCTCGGCCCCTGCGGCGGCCAGCCCCTGCGTCCCTGCCTCACTCTCGCTCAAGCCCCGCAGGAACTCGCCTAGCCTCGCCCACTTCGGGTCGTACAGCAGCTTCATCACACGGACGTTGAGGTCGAACGGGGCCAGCGCCGTGCCGTTGTCCCAGAGCTCCCCGCGCTCGGCGCGGTCCAACAGGTCACCCCAGAGGGCCCGCACGTCAGAACCGTGCAGGGTGCAGCCGTCGCTCCGTCCGCACCACGCCACGAACTCGTCGAAGGAGTCCTGCAGCGTGGCGGCTTGGGTAGTGAGGAAGCCGCTTGTGCCCAGGCTGTGGTCCACCACTGACTCCAGGGTCAGGGCGCGCACCCGCTGCGGATACCGCTCCGCGTACTGCTCGCCGAGCAGCGTGCCGTACGAACTGCCGTGGAAGGTGAGGGGACTTCTCGCCGAGTGCTGCCCTGATGGCGTCGAGGTCCTTCACCATGCTGAGCGTGTCGACGTGGTCGAAGAGCCCCTTCTCGGTGTTCTTCCTGCAGTTCTCGCGCAGCTCATGGTTGTACTTCACCGTGGCGTCGAACGCGGCCTGGCTCTTGATGACCGTCGGCGGACGCTTGCCGAGGAGCTCCCGCGAGCAGCGGATGGGGTTGCTGATCCCCACGCCGCGGGGGTCGAAGCTGACGATGTCGAACCGGCTGCGGAGGCGGTCGCTGAACCGGCGCATGGCGCCCTCGTCCGCGATCCGCTTCACTCCTGAGTCCCCGGGCCCGCCGGGCCCGAACACCATGGAGCCCACGCGCGCACCGGAGCCGGTGGCCTTGCGCCGGGCGAGCTGGAGGTCGAACCTCGCTCCGTCCGGCTTGCTCCAGTCCACCGGCACCGAGAGTGCGCCGCACTCCGCTGAGGCGTCCTCCTTGCACGGCTTCCACGCGATGCGCGAGCTCGCTCCCGCCGGCCCCGGCATCCGCTCCTCGCGCACCTCTCCGCCCTCCCGCCCGTCAGGCGCCCCGGTCGCGACCGCCGTACCCGCGAAGCCGACCATCACGGCGAGCGCTGCACTCCAGACAAGGGGCAGCCGCCCTTGCCAACGGCGGCTGCGCCGCTCACTCGCTGCATGGCTGTCGACCATAGTGACCGCTCCTTCGCTTGGCCCCAGGTCTCGATCTTCACCCGCTTCGCGCTCCGCCCGACATCCGGCAAGACCCTGAAATGCCCCGTAGGGGATAGCATCCAACCAGCCCTGATCGCACCTAAGTTGACTGAGCGTCTCGCCCTGTGATGTGGGTTTCGTTCCGTGGAGGTAGGTTCCGCACCAGCTGAGGGTGTGGTCGCGGGTGAGGCGGCGGGCCGTGAGGTTGATCAGCGCGAGGTGGATCACGGCTTCGGAGCGGTGCGGATGTTGCTCGTGGGGTCGCGGGCCGTTGCTCTGAGGCACTCACCGCGGAGTGGCTCTCCCTGTGATGGCCGTCCCGCATCGTGGCAGCGGACGCGCACCGTCCCTGGTGAAATCGGGCGGGTTGTCAGTGTCCCTCCGTAGGCTCAGGTCAGTACAGCCATCATGGAGGGGATGCACGTGTCTGAGTCGTCCATACCGGCAGCCAAACCCTGGCGTGAGCGCAGCAACACACTGGCCCACTTTCCCGGGGGCGCCCAGGGGCAGAAGGAAATGCTGCGCCAGGTCCTGGGCCAACTGCCCAGCCCGGGCGAGGCGATGCTTACTTTGACCCCCTCTGAGGGGGAAGCCTTGACCGGGTCGTGCGAGGACTTATGCCGACGTGTGCTGTCCGCACCCGGGCTCGCAGTGCGAGCTGAAGACGGAAGCTGGCATCCGAGCAGCTACGCACGAGAGTGGCTGGAGAACAAGGACGACCTCTTCCTCGCCGCGCACCTGCACGCGAATGTGAAGTTCTTCGGGGAACTGCTCCTGTCTATCGGGGACCAGACGAAACAGACGGACCTGCAAGAAGCGGCCAACAGCACGTACGGGCTGAACTGGGCGACTGTGGGTCCCGTTCGGGACCGCACGGGGTGGCTCAGGAGCCTGGGTCTGCTCGAACTGTGGAACTACCGGGTTGTCAGGACCGAACAGGGGGATCACCTGGTGAATGTCCTTCCGCTCTGCCTGCCCGAAGCAGCCCGCGGAGAGCGACTCGGCGGGGCAGAGCCAGCTGGCCCACAGCCGGAGCAGATCGTCTCGCTCGCGTCGTCGCAGCAGTTGGAACAGTCCGACCTGCACAACCGCCGTGCTTTGATCGGCTACATACCGAAGGGCAGCGCCTCGGCAGGGCGCGGGCAAGAGCCCCTGAGCGCCAACGCGGCAGTGCGCAAGTTGATCGCCCTTTTGGGAGACGGCAGACAACTGGATGAACTCGGTGAGCTGTGCGGCAACGCGTTCGGCATCAGTAGAAATTCGTTTGCCAGCACGATGCAGACGTTGCGTCACACCGGCCTCATCGAGCAAGCGACCTTCAACTACTTCGTGCCCGCGAAGGAAGCTCCGCAGCTCGTCAGTGAGGGAAGTGAGCTGCGACTGGCGGTGTATCTGCACGCGCGGTATCAGTTCTTCTGCGAGATCCTGCTCCACCTCGACAAGCCTGCAACCACCTCAGAGCTGGTCTCCTTGGCGAAGGACACCTATGGATACGCCCAGGCCACCAACAGCGAGGTGCGGCTCAGGCTCGCGTTCCTCCAGGAAGCCGGCCTCGTCGAGCGTGTTGACTGGCAGCGGTTCCGCGTGACCGCGTCCGGACGAAGTCTCGCCCAGCACCTTCCGCTCCAGCAGCCCGTCACACCCCAAGCGCCGCAAACCGAGCCCGATGAACCGCAGAGCACTACGGCCATACCGGTCCACGAGAGTGTCGCCACCCGGCTGATTCAGTACGGCAACAGCGGTACACACAGTCGCGACTTCGAGCAAGCCGTCGCAGCAGCTTTCGCGTTCCTCGGCTTCCAGACGGAGCACCTCGGTGGTGCAGGGCGCACCGATGTGCTGGCCACCGCCCAGCTGCCGGGGAAAGACCGGTACCGGATCATCATCGATGCCAAGAGCTCGGGAAAGGACGAAGTCGGCGTGAGCAGTGTCAACTTCGACATCCTTCGCGATCATCAGCGCAAGCACAAAGCCGACCACGTCATCGTGGTGGGACCAGAGTTCGCACCCCGGCTCAATGACTGGGCAGCGGAGCACGAGATCATCATGCTCCGGATCGCAGAGCTCATCCCGCTCCTCACCCGGCATGCCCAGAACCCCATAGCTCTCGCTGAACTGCACGATGCCCTGGCCCGCAGCGAATCCTTCACCGACGATCTGGACGAGCGATATCAGGCCATCGAGCGCCGCTCACTGCTCTTGCGCAGGATCATTGACCTGGCTCACCAGGAGGCTGTGGACGAAGACCCGATAGCCGAGGGGGGAATCAGCACCGAGAACATTGTCTATGCCTTGCGCAAGGAATTCACCCCGCGTCCTTCTCTGCAAGAGGTAGAAGAGCTCGTCACCTTCTTGTCGAGTCCGATGGTGGCTGCACTGGAACCTTCCAAGAGCCGCCACAAGCTGGCTGACGCACCCCGCAACATCGCCCTGCGGCTGTCAGGCTTGGGTAACGCGATCGACGCAGACTGACGACCACTACAACAGTTACCCCATCCGGGAATGAGCCTGCCCGTCCTCTCACCGTCCGGCACACGCCACTCGTAGGGGACGGGTACACCCCCGGCCCTGGTCACTCGGCACCCGCGCCTGACAGAGGCACCGTATGAGCGGGCGGCACCCGGCTGGCCGAGGCACCCGATACGCGCCCGCTATCCCAGCCAGCCGTGGGGAGAGCGTCAGCGCCCGGGACTGTGGGGATAAGTGGCCACTTCGAGCTGCATCTGGAACCAACTTCCACCAGGCTTCGGTCTGTCCGGCGTCACCGCCTTCCGCCGGTTCACGGTGTCGGACCGAGGCCAGAGGGTGGGCCAAGCTCCACCGTCTGGCTTCCTGTTTTTCACCGGTCCGCCGGAGGAGCGCGCGAAGCATATGCACGGCTCCGCCACGGTCGTCGTCACCGACCTGCTCGCCGCCGGTGCCGTGATCACCGAGGCTGCCACGCCCGCTCCCGCAGGTCGTTACCTGTACGCACGTTACGCCGGAGGGCCGGCAGTCGAATACGTGGAATGGACACCGGACTTGGTCCGCCGCATTATTGGGCGGCCAGGGCCTCGACGGACTCGTCGACATACCGCCAGGCCGTCGTCTCCAAGACCCCGACCCCGGCCCCCGCCTGGGCGAGTGTCTCGTTGTTCCGCAGATGGGCCAGGACCATCTGGGCCCCGGTCCGGTGTCGTCCGCTGTGGCGGCGTCGAGGCGTCCCGTGCTCCCAACTCACGAGTACGTGCGTGTGGCCCCTGCTCGTCGTGGGGACGCGGATGTTGACTTCCTGGTCGCTGCCGTGTGCAGCGTGCTGTGCTGAGAGGTGGTGTCGGGCGGCGTTCGGTCGGCTGGCGTCCACTGACGCCAGTCCTCAGATCGCATGGAAGGCGTGAGCGGTCGTCCCGTAAGAGACGTGCGCTGCCGATTCGGCCCCAGCGCCCCAGCTCAGACACCAGCCGCAGAGCAGCGGGTGGTCACATCTGCGCCGCCGCGATCTGCTTATCGCGTTCGCCCTCCTCCTGCGTCAGGCGCTCACCTAATAAATGAACAGCCATTTATTAACGTGCTAGAGTCGACTCAGAGAGGAGGAATCCATGCCACGACCACGAGTCACCAGTGACACCCAGATCCTCGCCGCCACGGCGCGCGCCATCGGCGCCCACGGCCCTGGCAAGCTCACCCTGGCGCACGTCGGTGCCGAAGCGGGAGTCTCCCCGGCGACACTGTCGCAGCGCTTCGGGTCCAAGCGGGGCCTGCTGCTGGCCTTCGCCGCCGGAGCCGCCGCGGATGCCGCCGAGCCCTACCGCAGGGCACGGGCCGCGCACGACTCGCCCCTGGCGGCCCTGCACGCCGTCGCCGACGAGTTCGCCGGTCACATGTCCACCCCCGAGGAGATGGCCAACCACCTCGCCATGCTCCAGCTCGACCTCGCCGATCCAGACTTCCGCGTCCATGCCGCCGAGCACACCCACGCGGTCGACACGGCACTGCGAGAGCTGCTCACCGACGCCGTCGCCAGCGGCGAACTCCCCTCCGGCACGGACGTGCCGCGCTTGGCGCGCGCCGTCCAGATCACCACCGACGGCTCCCTGCTGCGGTGGGCCCTGACCGGCGACGGCGATCCCGCCGCCCTACTTCACGACGACCTCGACCACCTGCTCAGGAGCACCCCGTGACCTTCACCGCCACCGTCTTCATCGGCACGAGCCTCGACGGCTACATCGCCCGCCCCGACGACGACATCGAATGGCTGACCTCGCGTGGCGAACAGGCTGGCGACATGGGCTTCTTCGAGTTCCTCGGCCTCGGTCGACGCCGTGATCATGGGCCGCAACACCTACGAGAAGGTCATCGGCTTCGGCGAGGAGAACTGGCACTACGGCGACCGCCACGTCGGCGTCCTGAGCACCACCCTTCCCGAGGACGCCGACCCGCGCATCACCGTCTACCGCGACATGGACAGCGTCGTCGCCGACCTCGACCAGCGCGGAATCAAGCACGTCTACCCCGACGGCGGACGCCTCGTCCAGAGCTTCATCGCCGCCGGACGCGTCGACGCGTTCATCATCAGCGTCGCCCCCGTCCTGATCGGCGCCGGGCATCGCCTCTTCGGCGAGCTGACCGAGGACGTCCCGCTCCGCCTGGACTCGGCCACCGACGTCGGCGGCGGCTTCGCGCAACTGCGCTACACCGTGGAGAAGTAGCGACACATCCGGGCAGACCGGGGACGCGGCAAAGGCGAGAGTCAGCGCGGAGCCGGACCGGCCCTGCGGAATCCGTCTGGCACCCATCACCACATGAGTGCTGACGGCGAGAGCCAGGCCCGGCACGTCGAGCATCGCCATCGCTATCGCCAGTGCCCGCACGGCGGACACGCCTGCACCTGCTCCTGATCGACGGCACCGGCGAATTCGGCCCGGCAGTCGCCTACCCCACCCGCAGCCCCCCCACCGCTCAACGCGCCCGCCGGTGCCACGAGCGGCTCGCCGACGACCGGGAACTTCGATCGGTGGGCGGCGGCCCAGGGCCGCGAGGTGACGCCCGGTACGTTCCTGCCGCACCGGGCGCGGTCCGGTCGCGCTCGGCGCGCTGTGCCGCGGCACGCTCTTGGAGAGCAGCGCGGTCCCCGAGAACCGCGGGCAGATCGCGGCAGGCCTGGAGCGGCCATCCCGGCCCCGTTGAGCCGTGGTGTCGGCCAGGTCGATCTGATGCACGGTCGCTCTGGGCGAGGAGGCGTCCTTGGGCTGCTTGTTGTCTGGAGTCGGCTTGTCGTCTGGCGTCGGCATACGCGGTGCTGCAGTGAAGGGCTCCCGTGCCTGAGCGTGATGGTTCGTGCGGAGGGATGACCGTGCGGTGCGGTCAGGTGCGAGGCCCGTCGTGGTGGTGCTCTGGCGCAGAGGTGGTGGTGATGCGGGTCGGGGAGGTCAGTGTGCGGTGGACGGGACACTTTTCGGCGATGCCGATGAGGCGCTGGCGCTGTTCGGCGCTGAGGTCTCCGACGAGCCTGATCTCCCGGGTGATGTGGTCTCCCGGCCCGCCCTCGGTGCGGTCGGCGGCTGGGACGCGCTCGTGGCGCAGGGAGACGGTGACGTGTTCCAGCGGCCACCCTTTGCGCTCGGCGTACATGCGTACCGTCATCGACGTGCAGGCGCCCAGGGCAGAGAGCAGGAGGCGGTAGGGGTCGGGGCCGCTGTCGGTGCCGGCCGGCTCGGGTTCGTCGGCGACCAGCACATGGCGCCCGGTGGTGACGCGCTGCCCGTAGGGGCCGACGCCGTTCTCGGCCACGACCACCAGGCCGTCGTCGCCTGGCGTCGCGGAGTTCGGGTGTGTGAGGTGCTGTTCTGCGGTGGTGCTGTGGTCGTGGGCCACGATTCCTCTTCAACTCAAGGTGGTCTGTCGACTGGAGGGGGTCTGCGCCTTTGCCGCGCATGTCGGCGGCCGTGCCGCAACGTCAGGCGCGTCAGGCGCGCAGGGAGCGCGCCCGCGCTTCGCGTTCGGCCAGGACCGCCGTGCGGCGCCCGATGGACTCTTGCAGGGCGTGGGCGCGTTGGGCCGGGGTGAGGTGGTCGGTGTAGAGGGTGCCGTTCAAGTGGTCGGTCTCGTGTTGCAGGCAGGTGGCGAACAGTCCCTCGCCCTCGACGGTGAGGGCGTTGCCGTCCTTGTCCTGGCCGTGGACGAGCACACGGCCGGGGCGGGCGAGATCGTGAAGAGTGGCGCCCGGGACCGAGAGGCAGCCTTCCTTGGCGCTCGTAGGGTGTGCGCTCAAATCCGTCTCGATGACGGGGTTGCAGAGGTGTCCGATGTGACGCTGCCCGTCGTCGCCCGGGCAGTCGTAGACGAAGACCTGGAGGTCGACACCTACTTGATTCGCGGCCAGGCCCACGCCGCGGGCCGCGTGCATGGTGAAGAACATGTCGTCGATGAGCCCGGCCAGCTCAGGGGTGCCGAACTCCGTGACGTGGGCGCAGCGCCGGTGCAGGACCGGCTCGCCGACCTCGGTGAGGGGCCGGTAGGTGCCACGCAGGGCTTCCGGGGGCAGGGAGCGCTCCGCCCGGTTCGTGGGGGCAGCGTCTGCCCGGGGTGTGGTCATGGGGTGTGACGCCCTTTCGTGCCGAGGGGTGGGGCGTTGTCGCGGGGTGAGGTGCAGGGCGCGGCGTCAGGGGAGGGCCACGGCGGCGGGGGTGTCGGTGTAGCGGCTGGCCCAGGCGGCGAGGACCGCGGCGGCGTAGTCGGCGTCGGCGCGGTCTGTGAGCAGGTGGTCCGCGTGGGGGAGGGCGACGTAGGACTTGGGGTGGCGGGCGGTGTCGAAGATCTGCCGTGCGTTGTCGACCGCGACGACGTGGTCGGACGGGGAGTGCATGACGAGCAGGGCCGCGTCGAGGGATCGGACGCGCTGGTCCTGCGGCTGCTGGACGAGGTCCTCGACGAAGTCGCTGCTGACGCGGACCGTGCGACCGGACAGGTGTGCCTCGGCCTGGCCGCGCTCGGCGAGCTGGGTGCGGTAGTCGCCGAAGAGGCGGGTGACATGAACGGGGGCGGCGGGTGCGCCGATCGTCGCCACCGCCCGCACCTCGGGAACGCGGTGGGCGGCGGCGAGCGCGGCGGTGCCGCCGAGGGAGTGGCCGATCAGAATGGTCGGCGCGCGGTGGTGCTCGCGCAGGTGGTCGGCGGCGCGCACGAGGTCCTCCACGTTGGAGCTGAAGGTCGTGCCGGCGAAGTCGCCGCCGGACTGTCCCAGCCCGGTGAAGTCGAAACGGAGCACCGCGATCCCATACGAGGTCAGTGCTTTGGAGATCCGGCTGGCGGCGGCGTGGCTGTCCTTGCCGCACGCGAAGCAGTGCGCGAACACCGCGCACGCGCGGGGCCGGTCCGCCGGGAGTTCCAGGCGCGCCGCGAGCGGGGCGCCCTGCGCGCCGGTGAAGGTGAGAGGTGTGCTGGCCGCGGTCACCGTGTTCATCCTTTTCTGGTCGGCTGCCCCAGCGGGTACGGGGCAGCGAGTGCTGGTCGAGCTCGGGGGGCGGCGATGAGCAGGCCGGTGTAGGGGGAGTGGCGGCGCAGGCTTCCGGACAGCGCGAGGAAACGCGGGTCGTGCATGACGGGTGCGTCTTTCAGGCCGTGTGAGGACCGGGAGTACGAGGTGGGAGACCTGCCCGGTGGGCTGGGGCCCACCGGGCAGGCGTGGCCCGCCCGGTGCTGGTGTGGCGGGGCAGGTCAGCGGGTGGCGCGATAGGCGCGCTTGATGATCTCGGTGACGGTGCCGGGGTGGCTGACCATCACGGCGTGGGAGCTGTTGACCTCGGTGGTGCGGGCGCCCGCGCGCTTGGCCATGAAGCGCTCCAGGCTCGGCGCGATGGCCTTGTCCTGCTTGGCGACGAGGGCCCAGGAGGGGATGGTCTTCCACGCGGCGCTCTTGGCGGGTTCGCCGAATGCCTCCGCCGCGATGGGGCGCTGCGCGGCGGCCATGAACCGGGCGGTGCGGGCCGGGACGTCGGCGGCGAACGCGGCGGTGAACTTCTTCGGGTCCAGGGTGACGTCGGTGCCGGTGCTGCCGTCGGGCCGGGTGTACTGGAAGGTCTGCTGCGGCAGCGCGGGCACCGACGGGTCGTGGTGCTGCTCCAGGAGGCCACCGAGGGCCTCGCCCTTGTCAGGGGCGAACGCGGCGACGTAGACGAGGGCCTTGACGTCAGGGATCTTGGTGGCGGCGTTGGTGATGACAGCACCGGCGTAGGAGTGGCCGACTAGGATCTTCGGTCCCTTGACGGCCTTGAGCAGGCCCGTGAGGTAGGCGCTGTCGTACTGCAGCCCGCGCAGCGGGTTGGACACCGCCTGTACGGGGAAGCCCTGGTGCCGCAGCTGGGATGCGGTCTGCTCCCAGCCGGAGGCGTCGGCGAACGCTCCGTGCACCAGCACCACCGTCGGCTTGGCCTGCGGCGCTGCCGACTTGGCGGGGCTGGCGTCCGCGTGCACTGCGGGCACGGCGGCGGTGATGACGGCAGCGGCGGCGCCGGCGACTGCGGCGGCACGGGTGCGCTTAAAGGTGTTCATGACGTTCCTTCGTTGACAGGGCGGCGAGGCGCCGCGGAGCGAACCGATCAGGAGACACATCCCGCCCTGCGGCGGGGACTTGACACAGGGAGGGCCTTGGCGGGCCCTGCGTGCCGTCCGATGTGGAAGATCTTGCTGCACGACTTACGTTACAGTCAAGTCATGTAACGAAACTTGTGTGGGTCGTGAGGACCAGGGGTGACGGCGACAAGCCGCGCCGCGACCTGGCCGACGGTATCGCCGCTCTCCTGCGGCCCGACCTGTGCGCCGATGGCCTGGCGGTGCCGTGCCCGGCCGGTGGCGGACCTGGCCACCGGTGATCGCCTCCCGCCTGGCGCCACGCCATGGAGCGCTACGGCGCGTCGTGCAGAGGAGCGTGGTGGGCTCGCACGAGGCGTTCCGCGCCGAAGCGGAGGGTGAGGTTGCGTATGGGCGAGGGGAAGTTTCGGGTCTTGTCGCGGCGGTGGTTCTGTGTGATGACCCACTCGATGCGGTTCCTGCGCCGTGCCTGATAGGCGGCCAGAGCCGTGCTGAGCCCCTCGGGGTTCGCCGTGCTGAGCAGGTCCGCCAGCACGAGGGCGTCCTCAAGGGCCATCGCTCCGCCCTGGGCCATGCTGGGTGAACAGGCGTGCGCCGCATCGCCGATGAGCACCACCTGCGGGCGTACCCAGTCCGTGGTGCTGATCTCCGCCAGCGGTGCGAAGTGCGCGCCCTCCGCTTGTGCCAGCAAGGCTCGGACCGGACCGGCGAAGTCAGCGAAGAGGGACCGCCAGTCACCGGCCGGTGGCACGGGGTGTGCGCTGTTGATGTCGGCGTAGCAGTAGACCAGGTCAGGGGTCAGGGGGACGGTCAAGAAAGTACGGCCCCTGCTGCCCAATCGCACGGTCCAGTCGGTGCTGCCGGCGTTGCCCGAGGTCTGCTTGGCGATGAACCTCCAGCAGACCTGCCCCAGGAAGCGCGGTGGGGCGGGGGAGAACACGGTGCGGCGCACGGCGGAGTTGACACCGTCAGCGCCGACGACGAGATCGTACGTCTGCTGTTCTCCGCCCGCGAACGTGACGGTTCCCCCGTCGCTGATGCCGGTCACGGCGGTGGCGAGCCGTATCGGCGTGGCGACGAGCGAGGAGTACAGCATGGCGTGCAGTTCACTGCGGCTGATCGCACGGCAGTCGCCGACCTCGCCCCAGATCCTGGACAGGGAGATCTGCGCCAGGACCCGGCCGCGGTGGTCGAGCATCCGCTGCCGCGTCACGGGACGTGCCCGCCTGGCGAGCTGCTCTCCCAGGCCCAGCCGGTTCAGTGCGCGCACCGCGTTGGCAGGCAGATACAGCCCGGCTCCCGCGGAGCGCAGTTCACCGTCACGCTCCACCACGTCGGCGCTCATGCCCTGGGTTTCCAGGGCCCGGGCCAGGGACAGGCCCGCGATTCCGGCACCGACGATGAGTATGCGAAGTTCCGCCATGCCAAATTCCTTGATCCTTGCTGTGGTGGTGCGGAGACCGCGCCCGCTCCAGGCTCACGTGCGAGGCGGAGGCCGAACATGTTCCCGCTGTCGCCGTCAGATGGCGGCGGCCGGGGCGTGGAGGTCGGCCAGGGTGACCAGTTCGGCAAGCAGCGCGCGCAGCAGGTTCTCGGTGATGTCGTCGCCGGTGAAGGTGCCGTCCGCGTTGAAGCGCTGGTGGGACTGGAAGACGGTGACTTCGGGGTGGGCCACGACGGGGGCCTGGATGCGGTGCAGGATCTGGCGCAGGACGAGTTGGCCGCGGGCGGTGCCGAACTGCGATGGCGAGGCGCCCAGGACGGCCACGGGCTTGTGGCGCAGGGCGTGCTGTCCGGTGGGGCGTGAGAGCCAGTCGAGGGCGTTCATCAGCACGCCGGGGATGGCGGAGTTGTACTCGGGGGTGGCGATGATGATGCCGTCGGCCTCCCGTACGCGGCGGCGCAGGGTGGCGACGGCGGCGGGTTCGGGTCCTTCCTCGAGGTCCTCGTTGAAGAAGGGAAGCTGCCCCAGGCCCTCGTAGAGGTCGACGGCCACGCCGTGGGGGGCGAGGTTCCGCACGGCGCGCAGCAGGCCGGTGTTGTGGGAGGAGGCGCGCAGGCTGCCGGAGAGGGCGAGGAAGGTCAGGTCGGACATCACGGGGGCCCTTCAAGGGATGCGGGGTCGGGGCTGGAGAGCGGGTGGGCTGGCCCGGCACCAGGAGTGGTGCCGGGCCAGCCGAGCACGGCGGCGTGCGCCCGCGGGGCCGCGGGCGCACGCGCTCAGGCCGTCATGGGCTGTGTCACATCGGGTAGATCGGCTGGGAGGCGCGGACGGTGATCCAGCGGGTCTCGGTGAAGGCGTCGATGTTGGCCTCGCCGCCGAAGCGGGCGCCGGTGCCGGACCAGCCGACGCCGCCGAAGGGGATGAGGGCGTCGTCGTTGATGGTCTGGTCGTTGATGTGCACCAGACCGCTCGGGATGCGCTCGGCCAGTTCCAGGCCGGTCATGACGTCGCGGGTGAGGATGGCGAGCGAGAGGCCGTAGGCGTCGTCGGCGGCCAGCTGTGCGGCCTCGTCCAGGGTGGTGAACGTCCGTACGGGCACGACGGGGCCGAAGACCTCCTCGGCGTAGGCGGGGGCGTCGTCGGGAACGTCGGCCAGGACGGTGGGGCGGTAGAAGAGGTGGTCGTAGGTGCCCCCGGCCAGCAGCCGGGCTCCGGCGGCGATGCTGGCGGTGACCTGGGCGTGGATGGTGTCGCGCTGGTGGGCGTTGATGAGGGGGCCGAGGTCGACATCAGAGGCGGCGGGGTCGCCGACGGTGAGCTGCTCGGCCTTGGCGGCCAGGCGCGCGGTGAACTCCTCGGCGATGTCGGCGTGGACCAGGATGCGGCCGGTGGCCATGCAGACCTGGCCCTGGTTGAAGAAGGACCCCCAGGCGACCGTGGACACGGCGCGGTCCAGGTCGGCGTCGGGGAGCACGATCATCGGGTTGTTGCCGCCCAGTTCGAGGTGGGCGCGCTTGACGCCGCGGGCCGCCGCCTCGCCGACCTTGCGGCCCGCTCCGGTCGATCCGGTGAAGGAGATGACCCGCACGTGCGGGTCATCGACCAGCGCGGCACCGGCTTCGCCGCCGCCGGGAACGAGGGTGAGCACGCCCTGCGGCAGGCCCGCCTCCTCGAAGATACGCATGATGGTGACGCCGCCGCTCACCGCGGTGCGCGGGTCCGGCTTGAGGACCACGGTGTTGCCGAGCGCCAGGGCCGGGGCGACGGACCGGATCGCCAGGATCAGCGGCACGTTGAACGGCGAGATGACGCCGACGACACCGGCGGGCACCCTGCGGGTCATGCTCAGCCGCGGCTCCGCGGAGGGCATGACCTGCCCGACCGGGTGCGAGCACAGCACGGCCGCCTCGTAACACTCCTGCACGGCCTGGTCCGTCTCGAAGACGGCCCGGGCCCGCGTACTGCCGCTCTCGCGGATCAGCCAGTCCTGGATCTCCGGCGCGGCAGCGGCGAACAGGTCACCGGCCCGCCGCAGTATCGCGGCACGCTCGGTGTGCGAGGTGGCGGCCCAGGCGCGCTGGACCTCCGCGGCGCGGGAGGCGGCGCGGGCGATGTCGCTCGCGTCGGCGGAGCCGACGTGCTCCAGGGTGTCGCCGGTCGAGGGGTTGATGACGGCCGTCTTGCCGCCGGAGGCATCCTGCCAGCCGTCGATGTTGATCTTTCCGGACCACAGGGCAGGGTCGAGCAGAGACATGGGGTTCCTCGGATCTCTCAGTCCGCCGGAGCGGGATGTGTGCAACGTCAGTCGGGAGGGGGCTGCCCGCCTGGTGGCCAGGGGTTGGATGCCACCGGGCGGGCGCCGTCCGCGCGGCGGCCGGGGATGCTACCGCGCGGAGTTGGGGGTCAGCGGGTGGCGCGGTAGGCCTGGTTGATCACGTCGGCGACGACGTGGGGATGGCTGACCATGACGGCGTGGGAGCTGTTGACCTCGGTGATGTGCGCGTCGGCGCGCTTGGCCATGAAGCGCTCCAGGCTCGGGGCGATGGCGTGGTCCTTGCTGGCCACCAGCGCCCAGGACGGGATGGTCCTCCAGGCGGCCTGCCGGGCGGGCTGGCTGAAAGCCTCGACGGCGATGGGCCGCTGGGAGGAGGCCATCAGGGCCGCGGCCTTCACGGGCACATCGGCGGCGAACGCGGCGGCGAACTGGGCCGGGTCGAGCATGACTTCGGTGCCGGTGCTCCCGTCCGGCCGGGTGAACTGGAAGGCCTGCTGCGGCAGCGGCGGGACGCCCGGGTCCGGGTGCTGCTCGAGCAACCCGCCGAGTGTCTCGCCCTTGTCCGGGGCGAAGGCGGCGACGTAGACCAGCGCCTTGACGCCGGGGACGTCGGCGGCCGCGTTGGTGATCACGGCGCCGCCGTAGGAGTGCCCGACGAGGATCTTCGGACCCTTGATGCCCTGGAGCATGCCCTTCAGGTACGCCGTGTCATAGTCCAGGCCTCGCAGCGGGTTGGCCACCGCCTGGACCCGGAAGCCCTGGTGGCGCAGCTGGGTGGCGGTGTCGTTCCAGCCGGAGGCGTCGGCGAAGGCCCCGTGGACCAGCACCACGGTCGGCCTGTCCGCCGCCTCCTGGTCCGCCGCGGCCGCGGGCGCCGATGCCAGGGAGGCGAGGGAGGTGACGCGCGCCGTCGCGGCCGTACCGGCGGCGGACGTGGCGCGGTCCGTGTGCTTTTGATCGCTCATGAGATTCCTTGCGGATGTCGTTCGGCAGGTGCCGGAATGGATCACTGGGTGCGGCTGGCCCGCTCCTGGAAGAACCGGGGTGGGCGACGGCCAGGGACTGCTGCCCGAGCGGGACGCTGACACGTGGCGCGCTCTGCGAGTGGGGCGCTCTCCGGCGGGACAACCATGCACCACAAGTTTCGTTACAGTCAATGGCTGGAATTAAACTGCTTGGGAAGCCCGGAGCTGGCTAGTGTGGATGCCAACAAGGAGGGACAACACGCTGTGAGCAGCAAGGACGAGAAGAGCGTCGGTCGCGCCCACCGACCGCGGCGCACGGCAGGGACGAAGACGCCCGCTGCGCAGGAGCGCGCACCGCACCCCGGCGGCAGGCCGCGGGACCCGGCGATCGAGGAAGCGATCCTGCAGGCCACGCGCGTGCGCCTGGCCACCGACGGATATACGCGGATGACGATCGGTGACGTGGTGGCCGATGCCGGAGTCACCCGCCCCACGCTGTACCGACGCTGGCCGAACAAGCACGACCTGGTGGTGGACGCGCTCCACTACGGCCTGCGGAAGCAGCGCGAGGCCTACCCTCCCCTGGACGTGGACTCGATGACGCCCCTGGAGGCGTTCACCGAGGCCGTCCGGCGCCTGGACCCCCGCTACCACAACCAGCGGGCGATGGCGCTGCACGGCAACTTCATGAGCGAGGCCGAGCGCGAGCCGGCCCTGTTCGAGCAGATGCGCGAGTACGGCAACAAACCGCGCTGCGCGGAGCTGATGGAGACCCTGCGGCGGCTACAGGAAGCCGACGCGGTGCGCGCGGACGCCGATCTCGACACGGTGGTCGCCCTCTGCTTCGGCAGCTACTTCGGCGATTACCTGCAGACCGGGGCGAGCGCCCCGGACGATCACGCGGAGCGTGTGGTGGCCGTCCTGTGGCCCACCATCAGGGCACAGGAGGATGACGAGTAGCCTCCGGCGGTGGCCGGGCTGACCTGGATGCGGGCGGTGGCGGTGGCCGCCGCGTCCCGGAAGCGGCGCGCGGCGGCGAGTCGTCGTAGACGGCCGCTGCGCCGCCGAGGTCGTACATGGCCCGGACCACGTCCGCGGACGCCTGCATCTCGACTGACACGGGCGCGGCTCGTCCGGGGCGGTTTCGTCCGCCGGGGCCCGGCTGTTGGGCGGTCCTACCCGCGGGCGGTCAGCAGGCTGGCGCGCAGGGCCTTCTTGTCGGTCTTGCCGACGGCTGTCCGCGGCAGGGAGTCGGCGACCGAATAGGAGGTCGGCGTGTAGAGGTCTCCGAGCGTGTGGACGATCTCGCGGGTCAGCTGGGCCAGGTCCGGGACACGGTCCGGGTCGTGGGGCACCAGGACCACGTGCACGGTCTCCGTGTCGTCGTCGCCCGGCAGGCCGAGGGCGGCGGCGTCCTTGAGCGCGGGGTGTGCGATGAGGAAGTCGTCGAGGAGGCGGGAGTAGACGTTGTCGGCGGTGCGGCCCGTCACGATGACGTCCCGCGTGCGGCCGATGAGGTACAGGTAGCCGTTCTCGTCCTGGCGGGCGATGTCCCCGCTGCAGAACCAGCCGTCGACGTCAAGGACCTCCGCGGTGCGTTCGGGGTCCCTCCAGTAGCCCTCCATGACCATGGGACTGCTGACGTACAGCTCGCCGGGGTGCCCCACGGGCACGAGCGTGCCGTCCTGGCCCCGCAGCTCCACCTCGACGCCGGGCCCCGGACGCCCGCAGCTGGCCAGCGACTCGGGCCGCCGCGGGTCGTGTTCGGCGGGGCTGAGTTGGGTGACGAGCCCGCTCTCGGATGCGGCGTAGACCTGGTGCAGCACCGGGCCCAGACGTTCGATCGCCTGCCGCAGGCGGGCGGGGGAGGCGGCGGCGCCGCCGTACATGAGGGTCCGCAGCGAGGGGAAACGGCCGGGCAGACAGCCTGGATGGTCCAGCAGTTCGTACAGCATCGGTGTCACTACGATCATTTTGCTGATGCGCTCGCGGTCCATCGCGGACAGGGCCGTGCCGGCGTCGAAGTCCTCCAGCAGCACGATGGTGTGGCCGCTCAGGGCGCCGGTCAGGAACGAGGCGTGGCCGCTGGTGTGCGTCACCAGCGTGCATATCAGCATCGCGGGATCGGCCGGCGTGCTGGCCGCGTACGCCTCGGCGATCCGCAGGCACTGGTCGTAGTAGCCGCTGCGGTGCACGACCAGCTTGGGCAGGCCGGTCGTACCGCCCGTGTAGAGCAGTGTCGCCAGGTGGCGGCTGTCGGCAGCCTCGTGGAGCGCGAGAGCGCCCGTGCTGGAAGCCGCCGCCAGGAAGTCGGGGGCGACCGGTGACGCGCCGACGCTGAACACCTGCGGAAGGTCCACCTGCGCGGCGAGCTGGCGGGTGCGGTCGTCGAAGGCCGGGTCGAACAGGAGCACCTTGACGTCCGCGCGGCGGATCAGCGCTTCGAGTTCGCTGTTGCCGGGCTCCGGCGGTACGAACACCATGCGGCACCCTGCGAAGTGGACGGCCAGCTGCAGCAGGAGGGCCTCGGGAGAGTTCTTCACGAACAGTGCTACGCCGTCTCCGGCTGCCAGCCCGCTGTCCCGCAGCGCGGCCGCGAAGCGCAGGACCGTGGCGGCGGCCTCGGTGCCGCTGATCCGCCGCGCTCCGGCGACGATCGCGTCCCGGCTGCCTCGGGCCGCGAGCCGGTGCAGCACCGCGACGGTGTAGTTCTCGTGGGCAGTGACCTTTTTCATGATCCTTCTTCGTGCTCTGTCGCGGTGGCGAGGAGAGGTGGGCCCGGCGGCGTGGAGGTTTCGGCCGGGCGGCGGGGCGCCGTGGAGTGAGGGGCCGATCAGGACCACCGTACGCAGCGACTTCCGGGCCGGAAATGCCGCTGCTGAAGGTGCGGGGGCTGGCCGTGCTGTGTCTCGGCGTCAGCTGGTGTAGAGCCCTGCGTGCTCCCAGGCGCGCAGGGTGTCGTAGTCCTCGATCAGCTCGTGGCGGCTGTGGGCCGCGAGGTAGGCGAAGCCGGGAGAGGTCAGCATGTCGCTGGTGGGGGCGAGATGCTGGCCCGGGGCGAAGCCGGGGAAGACAGCGATGACACTGGGGAGTTCCGCGATCTTGGTGAGGGCGTCGGGGTTGGCGGGGCCGGGGTGGTGGTTGATGAAGTCGACCCACCGCAGCACCGGACCTCGGCCCGGAGCGGGGGTGTCGCGGGTGCGCAGCGACGCGGGGTCGATCGTGGCGGTGACGGCCAGGGCGGTTTGGGAGGGGCCGAGGTGGGCGTCCACCACGTCGGGCGCGGTGGCTCCGCCCAGGCGCGCCCCGGTCTCGATGAGCACCGGTCCCCGGGAGGTGAGCATGACTTCGCTGTGTGCGGGCGTCTCGGCGATGCCGAGCGCGTCCAGTACGGCACGGACGTAGGCGAGGAGCACTTGCCCGTCGCTGCTGGCGGCATCGACCGGTTCCTGGAAGTCGTAGAGGGGTGCGGCCGACGGGCCGAGGCGTTTGGTGTATTGCCAGATCTCGGCGACGTGGTGATCCCCGCCGGAGGAGAACCGTGTTGACGCAGTACTCGGTTCCGCGCAGGCGTTCCTGGACGAGGACGGCCTCGTTGGGCTCGCCGAAGATGTTGGCGGTGTCGAGGACGGCGGAGGCGGCCTGGCCGACCTCCGCGGCCGAGCCGCAGAACGTCACGCCGTCGGTGCCGGCGCTGGCCAGGGGCTTGACCACCGCCTCCGCCAGGCCCGACGCGGTGAACCAGTCGGCTGCGGCGCGGGCGGAGTGGGCGACGGTGGTGTGCGGGGTCGCAAGGCCTGCGGCCTGGACCGCCTGCTGCATGAGGGACTTGTCGCGGCGGGCCGCGACCAGCGCGGGGTCGTTCGTCGGCAGACTCAACGCGCTCGCGAGCGTCTCCGCCAGCACGACGCCGGTTTCGGTACCGGCCAGCACGCGTGAGACGCGCAGGCGCGCGAGCTCCCGTGTGAGGCTGTCGAAGTCGCTGGTGAAGCCCAGGTCGAGGACGTAGTCGTCGAGTCTGAATGAGCGCAGGAGGAAAGGCGCTGGTGTCCGGCTGGCTTCGCACGTGAATGCATGCGACGCCCGCTTGGGCGAGTCGCTTGGCCAGTGCCGCCCCGGTGGAGTACCCGTCGACGATCGCTACCTTCATGGGTGCTGTTCCTGTCGTGATGCTGTGGAGTGCGGGAAGGGTTACTGACGCAGGGTCACTTGGGCAGGTGACGGTGCCCGGCGGGCTCCGCTGTGGCTGCCGGGCGCAGGGTGCGGGAGAGAGGCACACAGGCCAGGGCCCCGAGGACGGCGCTGGCCGCCAGCAGACCGGCCACCAGGGGGCGGCCTCCCGCGTTGAGGGCACCGGCGATGGCCAGTGGGGTGAGCGAGGCGATCGCGCCCGCGACGCTGAGGGCGGCCTGGTAGCGGCCGATGGCACCGGCCGGGGCGGCCGTCGCGACGAAGGCACCGGCGGCGACGCTGTAACAGATCTCCCCGGGCACCATGACCACCGCCGCGGTGGCGTAGCCCACGGTGGTGTGCTGCAGTTGCCGCCAGCGCCATGGCGGCGCCGAGGATCAGGCTGCTCGCGGCGAGCACCGGGCCGATGGGGAACCGGACGCGGTCGTCGCGGCCCACCAGGAGGCGGGTCAGCGGCGGGCTGAGCAGCAGGACCGCGGCCGAGTTGGCGAGCATGGCGGTGCCGTACGCGGACGGGGAGAGCTGATCCGCGCTCATGACCAGGGGCAGGACGCTGATCAGGCCGTAGGCGCAGGTCGTCGCCGCGATGGCTGCCGCGACCATCCAGCGCAGCCGGGCGTCGGCGACGATCTGCGCGTAGGTGACGTGGGCGTGTGCGGCCCGGGGAGCGGCGGGGCGGCCGGTCAGCATGCGGCGCACCAGGAGGGCCGCTGCCACGCAGGCGACGGCGTTGAGGGCGAACAGGAACCGGTAGCCCTGGGCCTGGGCCACGAAGCCGCCGACGCCGCCGCTCAGCGAGACGCCCACGTTGGAAACCCAGTAGACCCAGCCCTGGGCGCGGGTGCGCGCTCCGTCGCTCGTCAGGCGTTCGTTGATCTGCGCGGAGACGGCCGGCCTGTGGACGTCCATGGTGCAGCCCAGGCAGAAGGCGAGCAGCATCAGTGCGTTGAGGCTGCTGGCCACGGTGAGCCCGGCGCAGACCGCGGCGGCCAGCAGCAGTCCCGCCGTGCACGCGCTGCGGGCTCCGAGCCGGTCCGTCATCGCCCCGCTGGCCAGTTGCCCGACACACCAGCCGACCCCGAAGAGCGTCAACGCGGCGCCGGCGGCTGTGGTGCCGTGTGTCGCGCTGATGGAGTAGCCGAGGAAGTCGTAGGCGAATCCGCAGGCTTTGACCAGGAAGGCCGTTGCCAGGAGCGTGGTGATGACCACGCGGGCGGACGGAGCGGAGGCACTGGATGGTGCGGTGGCAGGGCGGGGTGCGGTGACCGTCATGTCGAAGGGCCTGCCTTGCCGGGCAGCGCCACGCTGCCTCTCGCCTCGGTCGTCGGAACGGATGGGTGCTGAGCCTTCATTACTTGCCTTTGTCGGATGGTGTGTGAGCCGGAATGCGGATACGGGGTCCTTCACGGAGAGGACCGGCAGGCCGGGGCGCGGCTTCCTGGTCTGAGCGGACACGGCCCGGTGGATCAGCCGCAGGACGAACTCCACCAGCGCCTGGCTCGGCCGATCGGCGGATGCCAGGCCTCGTCGGCGCACCAGAGCTCTGGGCCGGGGCTGGATATCGCGCTGGCGGCCCGCGTGCGCTCAGCGCTCCGCTGGTTCTGCGGCGCCCTTGCCGTCAGCTGACTGCGGGTTCGTCGTGGCTGGTCGCGCCCACGCGGCGGAGCCGCACCTGTGCACAGCCCCGCGCCCCTTCGGGGCGCGGCCGAACCGCAACGGACTTCACCAAGTCCGCTTAGCGCGCCGTGGGGTGGGTCAGTTCGGACAGGCTCGCGGCGATGAGTTCGCGCAGGCGCGCGATCTGTGCGGGCCGGTGGTACCGCGGGGAGGAGGCCAGTTCGATGCTTGCAGCGTCCGGTGAAGGTGGAGATGAAGTAGCCGACCCAGGCCACCGCCTCGGAAGTGGCGAAGCCACGGAAGTCGACGATCTTGACCCCCGCCGGCACGGTAAGCGCGGGCACCGGGCCCCAGTTGGTGATGAAGTTTCCGACGCTGGCACGCACGCGGCCCTGTGCGGCTGTGGACGCCGCGGTCAGCATGACCGCGAGTGCCGTGCCGCCCTCGATCCCGGCGGCGATCTGCGCCTTCACCTCCTTGGCCAGGACATCCAGATCCGCACCGGGCCCGCACGCGGTGACCGTGGGGGCGAAGGCCAGGGCGTTGGTGACCTCGTCGGGGCGTGCCACGGGCTGCAGGTGGGGGCGCAGATCCGCGAGATGGAACATGATCATCGGCAGTTCCGCGGCACCGGCCGATGTGAGCGTCGCGCGTTCGGCGCGGATGATCGCCGCGGCCAGCAGGGCGTGCAGGGTCGTCCCGGCAGCCCGCGCGTGAGCGAGCAGGGCGGCTGTCTCGTCGCGCGACAGCAAGATCCGCTGGGCTGGCGCGGGAGCGAAGACCGCGCTCTCACCGGTGTCGGTGACAGCGGTGCTGTGCACGGGGCCCGCGGCCGTCACGGCGAGGTCCGGCAGGGTCATGGCGCGGGCGCGGTAGGCGTGTTCGAGGCTGCGCGGACGGACCGGCGCCGGATCGGACAACGCCGCGCTCAAGGCGAGGGAGGCGGCGGTGTGCCAGAAGTGCTCCAGCAGGTGAAGCCCCAGCGTGGCGTCGTTGATCGCGTGAGACACCTGCAGGGCGACCGCGGTCTGCTCGCCTTCGGCGACGATGGTGAGCTTCGCCAGGCCGGACGCGGGGTCCAGGACCGTCGGGCCGCGCTCGAGCCAGTTGGAGACCGTACCGTCGATGACCTCAAAGGTCGCGGAGCTGGTGCCGTCGTCGGGGATGTGCAGCCAGCACTGCTCGCCGGCCGTCTCTATCGTGCCGCGCAGCATCGGATACCTGCCGCACAGCAGCCCGAACGCGGTGCGCAGCCCCGCGATGTCGACCGCACCGGTGCACACAGCCACATAACTGACCGTGAGCTTGCGCGGCACGAAGCCGTGATCGATTCGTCCCAGACGGTACTTCATGTCACCTTCCGCAGTCCGGTTGCCTCAGTCGCGGGCATCACGCGCGGGTTCACGCCAGGCCCAGCAGGACGGGGTCGGTGGCTTGTGCGCGCGGCTGGTGTGCCGGATGGACGGCCCGGCGCCGGGGCCGCGCAGCCGGCAGGCCGCTGATGCGGTGCGCTTCGGCGGCGAGGGTGCCCTTCGATGTGGTCAGGAGGTGTTCAGGGGTATCGAGTTCGGAACCGCGGACGGTGAGTCGCAGCGTGAACGGCACGGCATTCACAGCGAAGACCTCCAGAGATGTGTCGGACGGGTGTCGCGGAACGAGCCTCTGGCCGCCGCGACACCATTGCCAGACGCTGCCGACGCTGGTGCCAGCAGCACCTGGCAACCGGTGCCGGGCGTGGCTGATGATGGGTGCGTGAACTCCGCTCTTGCCCCTCGCCGCACCGAACTCGCCTCGTTCCTGCGCAGCCGCCGCGAGCGTCTGACGCCCGCAGCGGTCGGCATGGCACCAGGACTGCGCCGCCGGACACCAGGACTGCGCCGCGAAGAGGTCGCCCACCTGGCCGGAGTCTCCATCACCTGGTACACCTGGCTCGAACAGGGACGGCCCATCAACGTCGGCGCCCAGATCCTTGCCGCCGTCGCCACCACCCTGCGCCTGGACGCGGCCGAGCGCGCTCACCTGTTCCGCCTGGCCGAGGTGCCGCTTCCCGCGGTGGCCACCACCGCCGACCCGATCACCCCCACCCTGCAGGCGATCCTCGACGCCATCACCGGCTTCCCCGCGGCGGCCATCAACAGCCGCTGGGACATGTTGGGTTGGAACACGGCGGCCGCCGCGCTGTGGCCACGGCTCACCGCGCCCGAGGGCTCCCGCAACGTCCTGTGGGAGATGTTCACCACCCCCGAGTGCTGCCGCTGCTTCGTCAACCGCGACATCGGCCTGCCCCACATGGTCGCCTCGTTCCGCGCCGACTTCGCCCGCCACCTCGACGATCCGGCATGGACCGAGCTGATCCGCTCGCTCGCCACCATCAGCCCGGAATTCTCACGGCTGTGGGCCGCTCACGACGTCGCCGCGCCACCGACCCAGACCATGACCTACCGCCACCCCGCGGTCGGTGACCTGTCGCTGTCCCTGACGCGCATGGAGCTGCCCGCCGTCGCCGAAACCATCGTCACCGTGTGGACCCCCGCCGACGAGGACAGCCACCGGCGCATGGACCAGCTCCTCGCCCACCCCGTCACACCCTCGCTGGGGCACACCCACTGACGGAGTGGCTGGCCGGGGGCCAGGCTGAACCGCGCCCGTCCCCGGCAGCCAGCACTGACTTCCCCGAGGGACGCGGCGGCGCCTTCATCGCGCTCTTCTTCTTCCCCTCCGGGTGAATCCGCTACGACGTCACCCACCCGCCGCACCAGGTACTCCACAGGCGGTGTCAGGGGTGGCTCGCGCTCGACGATCAATTACGTTACAGTCATTGATTGTAACGATGGATTCGCGGAGCTGCGAATCCGTCGCTGACCGTTTCTACGCTGGAGGACCGCCATGGCAAGCACCTACGAACCCGGTCGAGTCGGACTGCTGCTCGTTGACCTCGTCAACGAGAACTTCTCGAAGGACGGCAAGGCCTATCCCATCTACGCGCCGGAGTACGAACGCCTGGACACGGTCAACAGCCTGAAGAAGCTCATCGCCGAGGTGCGCCGGCACGAAGACGTCCCCGTCTTCTACTCGAGGACGTCCTTCACCGAGGAGGACTACACGGCGTGGAGGCACGTTTCTGGTATCCACCGGCAGATGTTCGACAGCCGGATGTTCACGGCAGGCACGTGGAACACCGAGTTCCACGAGGAACTGGCTCCCCAGCCGGGCGACGTGGTCCTGGCGCCGCACAAGGGCCTCGACGTTCTCCAGCACACGGACCTGGAATTCCAGCTGCGGCAGCGCGGAGTCGAGTACCTGGCGATCGCCGGGGTCTCCGGAATCATGGCCGTGGAGTCGACGGCCCGCACCGCGATGGAGCGCGGCTACCACGTCACCGCGTTCACCGACGCGATAGCCGCTCCCGGCGGCCTGGTCACCTATCAGGCGATGATGCGCGGCCTGAACATGGTCTCCCACAGCGTGGTCGGCGTGGACGACTTCCTGGCCTCGCTCGGCCAGCTGGCGGCGTAACACCTTCACCATCGATCCGGTCAGAAAGCAGCGGGGGCATGCAGCGGGCACGAACATGGTGGGCGGACGTTCGCGATCGGTTCTTGGCATCCGATCCCGGACTGATCCGGATGTGGTCCGCGCTCAGCACCGTTTACGCGGTGCTGCTGACGCTCGGCGTCCTCGCGGCGCTGGATGCCCCGGTGCCGGTCCTGGTGGCGGGCGCCCTCACGGCGATGGTCAGCACGGTCGCGGTCATCGAACCCCGGCCGCGAGACCAGGCGTTGACCCTCGCGGTGGGGGTGCCGGTCGCCCTGGCGGTCATGGCGGCCGGCAGCGCGCTGGCGCCGTACCGGGTGGTGGCGGACGTGGTGTTCGTGCTGCTGATCTTCACCTCCCTCTACATCCGGCGGCTGGGCCCGCGCGCGACCGCGCTGGGCGTCTTCTCCTTTCAGCTCTTCTTCGTGACCCAGTTCGTCGAGACCCGCGTGGAGCAGTTGCCTCAGCTGTTCCTGGCCGTGCTGGTGGCCTTCACCAGTTCGGCGCTGGTCCGCTTCGCCGTCCTGCGCTCGCCGCCCGGGCGGACGCTGGCACGGCTCCAGCGGGCCTTCCAACTGCGTCTGATGTTCGTGGTCGACGCGTTGATCGAGGTGGCCGACGGCAAGCGCGAGGGACCGCGTGCCGAGCGGGCGGTGGGTGATCTGCGCCGGCGCACGGCCCGGCTGCACACGGCCGCATTGATGATCCAGAACCGGCTGGGAGCCGGCACGCCCGACGAGCGCACCGCCACCGCGATCCAGCGCCGAGTGGCGGACGCGGAGACGGCCGTGGAGCGGCTGGCGATCCTCGTGCTGCGGGTCCTGGAGCCCGGTGCCGACGTCGACACCCTGACCCCGCACCTGACGAAAGTCCGCCCCGCCGGATCCGCCATCGATACCCGCGATACGGCGACGCTCCCCACATTGGCCTCACAGCTGCGGGCGCTGCGCGCGGCGATCGGCCCGGGTCCGCTGCACCCGGCGGGCGCCGATCCCGCCATGGTGCGCGACCGGCTGCTCGGCTACCGCAATGACGAGCATCTGCCCGACGCGTCCCCGGCGATGCAGGACGCCTTCCGCTCGGCAGGAGACCTCGCCCGCGCCCTGTCCGGCCTCCACCTGGCCGTCCACGGGCAAACCCCGGCCCTCCAGGAACCCCCCGCGGCACCACGGTTGCGTGCGGAGCTCACGGCGGAACGATCCGGCCTGGCGACGGACGCCGTACCCCAGCAGCAGGGCCCTCGCATCCGCCCCACCACCAGGACCGCGCTCCAGGTCGCGACCGGATCGGCGCTCGCCGTCGTCGGCGGTGAACTGCTCTCGCCCGAGCGCTGGTACTGGGCCGTGTTCACGTGCTGGGTCGTGTTCATCGGCACTACCTCCACCGGCGAGATCCTGGTCAGGGGATACCGACGCCTGATCGGCACGGTGACAGGTGTCGCCGCCGGGCTGGCCCTCGCCGCACTGATAGGCGACGCTTCCTGGCTGGCCTTCGCCCTGGCGGGCCTCAGCGTGTTCGGGATGTACTACACGCTCGCGGTGTCCTACACGCTGATGTCCTTCTTCGTCACCACGATGATCGGCATGCTGTACACGCTGCTCCATACCCTCACCCCGGGCCTGCTGGTGGTGCGGATCGAGGAGACCGCGCTGGGCATCGCATGCGGGCTGGCTGCTGCCCTGCTCGTGCTGCCCGTGCGCACCCGGGAACGCACGGATCAGTTGCTGCGTGACGTGCTGGAGCGGCTGCGCGCGGTGCTCTCCGAATCGCTGGCCCAACTGCGTGGCGAGTCCGGCGGGGACCTGCTTGATCCGGCCCGCGCGCTGGATGCGGCCCTGGACAGCCTGCGCATGTCGGTGCAGCCGCTGATCACCCCGATCAGCCCGTTGCGGTCCCGGCGGCGCACCGCACTCACTGTGCTGGGACTGCTGGAGACGGCGGCCTTCCACACCCGCAGCCTTGCCGCCACCGCCGAACTGGTGCCAGCGGGCCCCCACATCGGAGCCGATCCGCGCCTCGTGGACGCGGCCTGCCGCATCGACCGCAACCTCGCGACCCTGATCAACCAGATAGCCGTCCAAGGCGAGAACAACACCACGCTCGTACGCGGTCCCGGGGTCCCCGCCCAGCTCAGCGTGACCGAGGGCGCGGCGCACCCCGAGGACATCAACGCGACGCGACGGGTCCTGCGGCACCTGCACCGTGTGGACGCGAGCATTCAGGACTTGGCCCGGACGCTTCACCAGCCCGTCCACGGTGACTGGTGACGCAGGCACCGGGAGGTCACCAAGTCCTCACCCGCACACATGGTCCCCGCTACCGTCGACCCGCTCTGCCCTGAAGCCGCTGCCACGCCAGGCCGCCTACAGCGGACTCGAACCCTGGATACGGGGACCGGTGACGGTGACCTCGTGACCGTACGCCGCGAGCAAACCGCCGAGCACGGCGACGTCGTGGCCGCGCTCGGCGACGGCGAGGCCACCGACAACAAGCTCCGTCGCGCCGTCCAGCCGCGGTCGGTGAGGAGGCGGAAGGGCATGTCGGCGCGCATGGCGGCGCGGCAACGCTATGACTCGCCGGTGATCCTGGCCGAGCCGATCGTCGCCGCGAGGATCGCCCTGGCGGCGGTCTGGGTCGACGAGCTGGAGTTCAGGTTGGTCAGCGATGCCTGGTTGAGCGCGTGGACGACGAACTCGTAGGTGTTCACCGTCGAGGGCGAGCACGGTCCCTGGTAGCCGTAGAGGTTCGCGCTGCCACGGTAGTAGACCTGCCTGGCTCCCGCCGGGGTCGAGGGCCGGTATGTGTGGTCGACGTTCTGGGGGAGCGAGGTCGCGCTCGTCGGAATGTCGTAGATGACCCAGTGGATGAGGTTGGAGTTGTCAAGATCCCGCATGACGATCGCGTAGCTCTTGGCGGCGGTCGGCGCACCAGACCAGGTCAGGGGAGGGGACTCGTTCCTCTTGGCGGGGTCGCTTCCTCCGCCGCTGGTGCACTCGTGGACTTTGGGGATGACGCCGCCGTTGGCGAATGCGGTGCTGGACAGGGAGAACGCGCTCCGGGTTGCCGACGGCGCCGACGAGGTCGACGAAGCGGTGGCCGGCGCCAGGCCTGCGGCTCCGGTGATGAGCAGAGCGCATAGCGCGATTCTGGCACTTCTCACTGGAGGCTCCCGAGGATACTGGTGGTCACTTGAGGTGTCCGTGGCGCGAGAGTGGCATCCGTGCGGTGGAACCAGCGTATGCACCATGGGTTCTGACGTCATGTCACTTGTCGATGTAATCGATGTACTTTTCTCGCTTTCGGCTGCGGCGTCTCGGACGGCACTGTCAATTCGACGGCCCTGGCGTGCATTCGGTGGTGACGACCGCGAGGGCCTGCACCGCGTCCCGCGCCCCGCCCGCCGAGTCCGGCGCCTGACCCGTACGTATGGCGTGAAGGGGCGGAGGGGAACTCATCCCCTCCGCCCCTTCGGTGTTCAGGCTCGGATCAGAACGGTCAGCGCAGCGGGGTGCCGAACTTCGCCGCGGTGTACGGAGCGCCGAGGTCCTTCGGGCCGAACGCGACGGACTTCTTCGCGGTGACGCCCGCGGACGTGCCGGGCAGGGACCACAGGGCGCCCGCGGCGGCGTTCTCGCCGGTGGCGGAGGCCGCGAGGTCGGGGCGGCCGTCGCCGTTCACGTCGGCGAGGGCCACGCCGGCACCGAAGAGGTCACCCTTCTCGGCGGCTCCGGGGACACCGGCCGTGTTCTGGTGGAACACCTGGGAGCCGGTGCCGGTCACGCCGGAGGCGCTGCCGCGGACGACGACTACGGAACCCGCTTCCTTGAGGCTGCCGACGCCTTCGCCGGGGGCGCCGACCGCGATCTCGGCGTAGCCGTCACCGTCGATGTCGGCGACGGCCAGGGCGGCGCCGAAGCCGTCGCCGAACTCCTGAGCCCCGGGGATGCCGGGGTAGTCCTGGTCGAAGCGCTGGGTGTTGCCCGTCAGACCGTCCTTCGAGCCGTACGACACCACGACGCGCTCGTTCTCCTCGCTGCCCTGGCCGATGACGAGGTCGTCGTAGCGGTCGCCGTTGATGTCGCCGACGGCGAGCTCCCCGCCCGATCCCGAAGTCCGGTCCCCCCGCTTGAAGCCGGTGGGGCTGCCGTACATGATCGTGTTGCCGACCTCGCCGTCGCCGGAGTAGTAGCTCGTGGCCATGTCGTCGCGGCCGTCACCGTTGATGTCACCGACAGCCTGGGGCCAGGTCGGTCCCGACACGGACCGGGGGCCGTCGACGCAGCTCTGCGGCAGGCCGGGCTCCGGCGAGCAGTCCGAGCCCTCGCCGTAGCCCCACCACTGCGACTTGTCCATGAAGTCAAGGACGGCGGTCGGCTTGCCGGTGCGGGAGATCGGGCCCTTCCAGAGGTTGGCGGGCTGGTCGACCGGGTCGTCGCCGTGGGTGGCGACACCGCCGAGCAGGGCCAGATCGGCGGTGCCGTCACCGTCGAAGTCGCCGATCTGCGGGGCGCTCCCGAGTTTGTCGATCTTCGTCGCGCCCGTCAGGCCCTGCTTGGAGCCCCACAGGATCACCGCGCCGTCAACGGCCCTCCCCGAGCCGATGACGAGGTCGCTGTAGCCGTCCTTGTCCAGGTCGCCCTTGGCGAAGTCGTTGCCGAAGCGCTGCTTGGTGGTGGCCGAGCCGGGGATGCCGCTGGTCGAGCGGCTGATGAGCTTCTTGTTCGCGGGGGACAGGCCGTTCTTCGAGCCGTAGGTGACCGCCACGTACCCGGCCTGCTTCTTGCCGGAGACGGTGGCCTCCGGGGCGCCGACGGCGAGGTCGGCGTAGCCGTCGCCGTTGAAGTCGTCGCCCGCCTTGACGGCGGCCTTCGCGGCGGCCGGGGTGGCGGCCTCGGCCTGGCCCTGCCCGAGAGACCAGATCGTGAGTCCGCCCGTCAGGAGGGACATGGCGATCAGGGGCGTGGTGAGCCTGGCTCGGCGGCGTGCTCGTGTCATAGGACTTCCCATCGTTCCTTCGCTAGGAGATCGGCCGGGTGGACGCTCGGCGTCCGGCAGGAATTCACGGCCGGTTCACGCGGGTTGACCCACGGCGAAGATCAAAGGTTGTACGGCGTCTCGCGGCGACGGCCTGGTCACCGGCCACGCGCGAGCAGGCGAGCGCCGCGTCCTTCGCAGCCGCGCATCTGGTGGACCTGCCGCCCGGGCGCACCGATGTCACCGCGGAGACCAGCCCCCGCACGTACGCCCTGCCCGCTGCGGACCGGCATCGCCGCCCGCTCGTCCTAGCCGCGGTAGCCGCTGGAGCGTCCGGCTTCCTGGTTCCCGGGAGAGGCTGCCGTAGCTACCGCCGCCGGATGAGGCAGAGAGGTGCCCGGGCCTCACGCCTGGGCTGAGGAGCCTGGGCCATGGCCTTGAGGAACCGCCTCACTGAGGGAGGGGTGAGCCATTACCCCACAGGTAATCGATCTGGAAAGTGCTGGCGGCGCATGCTGACCATCCCGAGCGGCGCTGGGCCGTATCGGACGAACGGGAAAGGGGACAGGCATGGTCGCGAACCGACGGGGTGTCTTGGCGGGGGCATTGGCAAGCGCCGTACTGGGCCTCGCGACGTCGGCCGTAGCGCTGCCAGGTGGTGGATCGGCCGATGGTGACGCGGCCGCCACCCACAAGGCGTGCCCGGCGGCTCAGGCCCGGGGTGGAGCGGCTGGAAGGCCGCGTCACTCCCAACGTCTGTGCGTTCTTGCGGCGCCAGATCACGTTCGGTCAGATGCCGACCGGTACGGCACCCGAGCCGGGTGCGAGCGGCTTCGAGCACCCTCGGGTCAAGGCATACCTGGACATCTTCGATACGGATGCCACGTTGTGGGAGGCGGGCAGCAAGGCCAGGCGCGGTCGTGACGAAATCGGCTCATCGATCATCACCTCCCTGGGCCTGGTGAAGGACCTGCGATTCCGGGGCACCAACGTGGTGGCCGACGGGAGCACGGTGGTCTTCGGCCAGTGGAACGAGGCCACCATCAAGGGCCACAAGATCGCCTTCCCGCAGATCGCCCGGAACGTCCTCGGCGACGACGGTAAATCCCTCCAGGCCCGCCGCTACTACGACCGCCACATGCTCCTGCGCGACACCCTGCCCGACGCGCCTGCCGGCCTGTTCGAGGGGATCTCGGACCGAGGTCCCGCGGCTGCCCAGGCGCCGACACCGGTGCGGCCGCGCGCCGGCGATCTGTCGCAACGCCTCGCGGCGTGGAACAGCGAGAACATCACCACCCTGCTGGCCCGCACGGGCACCATGCGCCTGTCAGGGCCGGGCCTGAAGGCACCGCTGTCGACCGCGGCGGCGAAGAAGGCCTATCTGCAGAGGTTCTTCGACAAGGGCAACGTCGAGTTCAAGGCGGGTCAGGTCGCCGTCGGCAAGTCCACGACGTACGTCGAATGGCACGGCACGGTCACACGCCCCCAAGGCGAGGCCGTCCCGTTCGGAATCATGGAACGCTTCGGCCCGGGCGGCGAGTGGGAGCTGTACTTCGACACCCTCCCTCTGCTCGCCGACCAGAAGACCATCGACGAACTCTTCGCGAAACTGGCACGCCCCTCCTGAGCTCCTCGGGCCGATATGGTGTGCTGATTCCTGCGGCAGGCCGGTCGTATGCGCTACGCGCAGGGTGGTGGGCTGACCGCGGAGCGACGGCGGGCTCGCGAGCCGATCTGGTACCGCGGTGATCGCTAAGGACCTGTGGGTGAGTGCGCGGTCGGTGGAGCGTCGGCGCCGGGCCTGGTGGGAAGGCGAGAGGGACGGCGTTGCCTCCACCGGGCCCGCGACACTGCCCGAACTGTCCGACGGCCAGTTCGGCGAGCTGGAACCACCTACTTGTCGGCCACCCGGACCTCACACGCCTCGGCCCGCGTGCTGGCCTCAACGGACCGGTGCCGTCCGGTGTGAGCGGTCCTGCCGTTGGCCTGTGCGACGTCACCTGTGGTGGACAGCTAAGCAGCGGCCCATGCGCAGGTGCGGGAACTCCCGCTGCCGGAGCTCTTCAATTGACGAGCTCATCGCCGCTCTCACCATCCTCCCGAAGCAGAATCACCCTGCCCGAAATTGGGGACTCGGGCCCGCTGTCGCGTGAGCCTGGACACCGCTACCGTGCAGTCGTGATCGGTTCTGAACTGCCCCTTCTCTTTCTCGATGTCGATGGGCCACTCATTCCCTTCGGCGCGACGCGGCAACAGCTTCCGAACGGATACCCGACCTACCAGACCGCGCACCGCGTGCCGGGAGCCGACGCGAATCCGCTGATCACCCGCATCAACCCGGCGCACGGACCCCGGCTGATGGCGCTGCCGTGCGAGCTCGTGTGGGCCACCACGTGGATGTCCGACGCGAACGACTGCCTCGCCCCGTGGCTTGGCCTGCCCGCGTTGCCCGTTGTGAACTGGCCCGAGCCGTCCGACGAAGACGAGCAGGATGGGCTTCATTGGAAGACCCGCGACCTCTTCTGCTGGGCCGCCGGACGACCCTTCGCCTGGCTCGACGACGAAATCACAGACGCCGACCATGCCTGGACGGACGCACACCACCCAGGCCAAGCCCTCCTGCATCGTGTCGACCCCCAACAAGGAATCACGAACGCGGACTTCACCGTTCTTGATCACTGGCTACGGCAACACCAGGGCTAATTGGCCTCTCCATCCCGTTCGATGAGGTCCCTACGGGAGAGCTACACCCAACTCGGTGGTCCCAATGCTTGAGTTGGTCGCTTGAACGCCGCCGTTGACCCGGCTGATCACAAGGCCGCGTTTTCGGTTGGGCGACTGGCTTGAACGGATTTCGGTCCGCCGCTCAGTAGCCGGGCGGGATCTGGTCTTGCGGCCCCTCAGCTGCCTCTGGCGCGCCGTCGTCCAACCGCGCCCGCTTGGCCACGGCCGGGTCGGTCGAGTCCGAGATCAGCTCCGCGACGCGCAGGGTGCACTCCCACTGCGTCAGCTTGCCTTTGATGACCACCAGGTAAGTTTCCTGATCGACGAAGCGGTACACGTGTCGCCGCTTCTCGACGAGATTCTTGCTCGGCACATACGTGTGGAGGGCTGCGCGGAGTGCCTTCAGCGCCTGGTCCTTCGTTTCCAGACCACGGCAGATGAACTCGGTCCTGTACACGTCGCTGCAGTACTGCGCGATCACGACCCAGCTGCCCATTTGCTCCCCCTCAGCGCCGTTGCCAGTCAGCCACGGCTCAGCCTCCGGAACAAGAGTCACACAGACCGGGGGTGGCCTCTGCCCGAAGGCGACGGATGGGACGAGTGACTGACCACCGCCGGACGGGATGAGCCAAAGCAGCGTACGTCCGCGACCACACAGACAGGCCACCGTCTCCCTCGACAGCGCTTTGACCTTCCGGCGCTACGTCGCTGCCCGCCGCGTCCCAGCCGCCCAGAAAGGCGGCCAGCGCGCGGCGCTAATCTTCCTCTGCTCGGTGTGGCTCCAACAGTCCGTGCGCACCACCCAGTCCCGCTCGTCTCGGCCGATCCTTCACGAACCGCTACGCACTGGAGTCAGCAGGTCCGCGCCCGCACCGAGCGGTACGACGGCGACTCCTCGCCCGGCCGGGCTGTACGGCGGCAGGTCAGCGCGGCGTTCGGCGCCGCCTTCGCCCCCAAGCTCCAGCCTGCCGCGCCCAGCGCGGAACCTCTGCCCGCGGCGTCTGGCGTGGAGGGCTTTGAGGACGGCGTGGTGGCGCAGGCCCGCGCGGAAGCTCGGCAGCTGCTGATGCTGGGCGACACCTCGCTGTTCACTGTGGCGGTCGACGCCATGGGCCACGAGACCGCGGAGCAGCTCTACAGCTCCGTCCTGGTGCGCTGTGCTCTGCGGCTGGCGAGCGGCGCTCGGAGAAGGGCCGATTGCATACTCGGGCTGGTGACACGGTTCGTACCGACACCCCTGGACGGGCCTCCCACCGATCCGGCCAACGGCCAGACCCATGGTGTGTGCCCTGCCGTGGGAGGGGACCTTCAGATCCGCAGCATCCATCGGTCAGGGGTGGGCCCGGAAGCCAGGGTTCGGCTTCCGGGCCGCTTGGTGCGGGGCGCTTAGTACCAGTACCAGCGCCGGGCGGGCGTGTTCTTGCTGCTGAGGATGCGTCGCATCTTTGCGGCCATGGGCATTCACCTCCTTCCAGCGTCGTGTCCGGACCTTGATGGCATGGGTGTCCGGCAGAGGGCGAACGGTCGCGGGACGTTGCCCTCCGCCATGGCCGTGCGGGTGTCACCGCCGGTGACACTCAGCCGGGCGTCGCGGGTGAGGGCGGTCAGCGACTCGGTGAGCAGGGTCTGCGCCACCGCTCCGCCGGCGCAGGTGAAGGGGCCCGCGCCGAACGTGATGAAGTAACCGTGGTCGCCGGACTCCTGCCAGCGTTCGGGCCGGAACGAGTCGGGGTCGCTCCACTGTCGCTCGTCGTGGTGTGTCAGATACGGGCTGACGGAGAGAAGGTCCCCGGCCTGGAAAGCCACCCCGCCGACCTCGGCGGGGTGCGGGACGCTACGGGCGAGCACCCAGGGCATCGGACGGTACCGGAGCGCCTCACGCACCACGTGGTCGGCGGGCCAGGGCCACGGCGAGTCCGCCGTGTGGTGCAGGCAGGCCAGCAGTACCGACCAGGCCAGCGAGGCGCTGAGAGGCACCACGATCGCCCGGTGCATCATCACATGCAGCTCAGCCACCGTCCGGTCGCTCACTCCCCCGGGCGGGCAGGCACCGAGCACGGCGTCCAGCACATCGCGCGCTTGGCCCACGGGGCGTTCCCGGCGTTGCCGCACCTCCTCGGTCAGGGCGGCGACCAGCCTGGAGCGCCAGACCTCCGCTCGGACGCGCTGCCACATCCGCGGTGCGTGGAACACCACGCCCTTACACGCGGCCTGGTCTGCCAGATGACGGGTCGCGGCGGGAGTGGTGGTGGGGTGCAGCAGCAGGCCCGCCACACACCGATGCACCAGACTGTTCCCGCTCTCCGGCCACCAGCTGGTCGAGGCCAGCTCGGCCACGGCTCGGACCAGCTCAGCCTGGTACCGCGGCACGCCCGCCCGCAGAAAGTCCCTCACCGCGTGACCGACTGCGACCTGGGCTTCTCGTGTGGGCAGCAGTTCGCCGAAGAAGTCCGACTTCCCGGTGTGGAATTCCGGGTCGCGTAGCAGCCTGCGCGCCAGGTCCGCATCGCTGACACAGTACTCGCCCCAGGGCAGTCGGATGATTCCCGTCGTGCTGCGGCGACGGAGGCCGTCGATGTACTCAAGCGGATCCCGCCGGAAGCGGCGCTTGTCTCCCATGGTCATCGGAGCATCTCCTCGGTGAGCGTCTCGATGAAGGTGCCGGACTGCGTGTAGGGGGTGGGACTGCCATTACTGGGGGAGGCGGCGCGACCGGGTTCGTCTACGTGATGTGACCCTGCACACCGCACACATGTTGATTGGCTCGCAGGAGTAGGCGCACGTCGGAGGTCTCAACCGGCATCGGCCAGAGCGCCTGGCATACACGGGGACCGCCCTCACATCGGCGCCCGCCCATCACCCTGTACGGGCGGCTCGCTACGCGAAGCAGCACCGCAGACACCGCGCAGCCTGCGTCGTCGGCGGATGCGCGCTACCACCAGTGACTGCCTTGCCGCGTGGAACCGGGGCCGGGCTCGACTCACGCGAGCCTGACGGAGATGGCCCATGAAGTGGTTGAGGCCGCGTTGGCGACCGTGTGGTCCTCGGATGACGCGGTCACGACCTGATGGCCGCGGTCGACATACAGATGCCCGTTCCGCAACAGGCTGCCCGCTCCGGAGTAGTGGACGCGTGCGCCGGCGCCGCTGAGCGTTCAGGAACCGTTGGGGTGGTCCTTCGACCGTACGGTCCAGGTCTTCCCCGGTTCGCCGTAGTTGACGGCTCCATCGGGTACGAGGTGGTGATGTCGCCCTGCCCTGTCCAGTGCACCTGGAATCCTCCACCCAACAACGTGCACTGGTCCCACGGGAGGCGGACGGTCACCTGCGGGGCGGACTCCGGATGGGGAGTGGTCCGGCGGACGCTGCACGACGCGACCCGGGAGCGCAACTGGTCCCTGCTCACGCCGTCGATCTTCATGCCGCTCGTGTATCCGGTGAGTTCGTGGGGCTGACGGGCGTCCACATGGTCCTGTGAGGACACGATCCAGGACGAGGAATCGGGGATCGGAGAGGAGGCGTTCAAAAGGCGCCGTAAGGGTATTCCGCGCCGGTCGCACCGCCGCCGATAGCGATCATCGACGGGTACTCGACCGAGCGCGCTCTGCCGGGTCGGGGCGGGTAGGCGGCCGCCGTGACCGGGCCACTCAGCAGGGAACTGAGCAGGGCCAGCGGGCTGCCCGATGTGGACATCAGCCTTTGTCCGTCGCATGGCTCTCCCTCCGCATGTCAAGAGGAGTGCGCGAACCACGAGCATGATGACCCGGGCGGGACCGACCGTTCAATGCATGTTCCACTGAACGGAACAGGAGACACGATCTCTCGCTGCCGCCGGTGTCCACCCTCCCGTGGGAAGAACCGGTCGTACTGGCAATTCGTGGCGAAGCAGGCGGCATTCTAGGTGCAGTTGTCGACCTCGACGAACAGCAGCACAGGGACTTGCAGGTTAGTCAGGAGACGTAGGCGCCAGTTCGGCCACCGTGCCCGGACCCTGACCCCGGGTTCGGACACCGGAGAGACTTGGATCTTGATGGTCCAGGAGAACGGAGTCCCTGTGGGGATGAAGCACCACCCCGCCGAGTTCCAGGCGGATGCGGTCGCGTTGTACGAGTCGCGTCCAGGAGCGCCGGTCAAGTCGGCCGCTGGCGATCTGGGGGATACCGAGACGCTGCGGAAGAGGAAGAACGGGACATCCTGCGCAGGGCTGCCCGGTATTGCGCGGGCGAGACGCGCTGGTGAACCGCTGCCAGTTCGTTGAGGATTACCAGCGCCGGTTCGGCGTCAGGCGGTTGTGCTCGCTGCGGGGGATCGCCCGCTCGAGCTTCTCCTACTGGCGCCGTACCGCGGCGGCCCGCGTGGCCCGTCCGGCGGCCGAGGCCGAGCTCGCGAGCCGGATGCGCAAGGATCACCAGGAGTCCGACGCCACCTACGGCGCCCCGAAGATCCGGGGTGAAGGCCCGATCTCGGGCAGTCCGCCATGCTGGTCGGCCGCGGACCGAGACCGCTTCGATCCGTCGCACGCACCAGGCGTTCGGATCATCCGGGACGCGGCGGCCTCACAGAACGTCACAGATCACCGGAGCTGAATCAGCTCCTTGTTCATCGTGTCGAGTGTCGGCCAAGGAGGACCGTGGTGCAGCGCGCGCAGGAGTTCTTCTCCGAATAGCCTCCCCTTCGGGAACTCGTCGCCGAGCTCCCAACGCCACGCTGCGACCATCGCGAGGACGAGCTGTCGGCACTCGTCCAGCAGCCCTCGGTCGATGTTCGGGTAGTGCTCGCAGACCGCCTCGGGCACATGGGCGAGGTCGAACTCGACGGGTCCACGGCAGCACGTCTCAAGGTCGATGAACAACGGGCCGCTTTCCGTGCTGAGCACGTTGCCTGGATGCGGCTCGCCGTGGAGCAGCTGCTCCACGGCGCCGCGCTCCTCGATCGCTCGTCGCAGGCTTGCCAGTCTGCTGCTGAGGAAGACGCGGTCCGCGTCGGCGAGCTCCCGGGGAGCGATCCGGGTCGGCAACGACTTCTTCCGCCTCCGTGATCCGGTCCGTGAACCGTGGGCTCGGCACATCGACCTTGCGCATACCGACGTGCAGCAGCTCCAGCGCCTTGGCACAGTCGACTGGTGAGACGTGAGGTGTCACGGGCTCGTAGTAGGTCCACAGCGTCACTGCGAAGCCATCGCGCGTGTGCACCCGCCGGTCCGCCCGGGGCTCCAAGGGACACACCGGGCATCCGACCTCGGTGAGCCGCTGAGCGAGCTCGACTTCGAACTGTGCCACCTCGTGTCCCGCAGGGGCGACCCGGGCAAAGACGTCGCATGGAGTCAGCCGCAGTGCCAGCTTGTTCGAGTTGTGGAGCACGATTGCGCCGCTGACTGGCAAGCCGAGCGATGCGGCGACCGAAGTCGCAGCCGCCATCGCACGCGTAACGTCGGACGTCTCCATGCTCAAATCTTGGTACACCGGCCGCCGGTAGTCTCCTCGATTTCCGCGTCAGGCGCGGGTCGGCGTGTATGGCGTGTATGGAGATGTGATAGGTGCGTGCGTGATGCGGGCACTGTGACCAGCCGCCGAACGATTCCTTCCGTGCCCGCCAGGCCCTCATGACGTATCGCCGCTAGCAATAAGCGGTGCTCGAACGCCGAGCCACCCGCGGCCACCCACGTGGCCCCGCACCTGGGGCACTTGGCCCGGCCAGCACCGCACAACGCCGGAGCCCCCCGCTGCGCAACCGGCAGTCCCGGCGCCAGATCAGTCCACCAGTCACAACACGTCACAGATCACCGGCTGTGGTGGGACGAGAGCGGGCCGGCTTGGTGATGACGGCCGCCGTCGAGCCCCGCGCTGGGGACCCGACGGCGAGTGACGTCAGGCGGACCGGCTGACGTCGTCGAAGTCGGTGGAGGCCGAAAGATCGGCCCATGCCCGCATGTCGCGCTCGAAGGCGTCGCGTCCGGCCTTGACGAGCCGAAGCGCGTCGGTGCCGAGCAGCAGGCGCGTCGGCGGTTGTTCGGCCGCCACGATGCGCAGCATCGCGGCCGCGGCCTTGTCCGGGTCGCCCGGCTGGCGCCCGCTGCCGTGGACGCGCCGGGCGCGCAGCGGCTCGAACAGCTCGTCGTAGTCGGCGATCGCACGGGGTGCGCGGATCATCGAGCGGCAGGCCCAGTCGGTCCGGAAGCTGCCCGGCTCGACGGCGGTGACGTGGATGCCGAAGTCGGCGACCTCCTTGCCGAGCGTTTCGAGGATGCCCTCCACCGCGAACTTGCTGCCGTGGTAGAAGCTGAGGCCCGGCATGGTGATCAGCCCGCCCATCGAGGTGACGGCGATGATGTGGCCCGAACGGCGCTCCCGCATGTGCGGCAGCACAGCCTTGATCACCGCCACGGTTCCGTAGACGTTCACCTCGAACTGGCGGCGAAGGTCGTCCATCGAGGACTCCTCGAAGAGGCCGTCATGGCCGTACCCGGCGTTGGCGACGAGTACGTCGACCGGGCCCAGGTCGCGCTCGGTCTCGTCCACGACCGTGTCCACCGCGTCATGGTCGGTCACGTCCAGGACGCGGGCGTGCGCGTCGCCAGCGAGCGCCTCAAAGGCCCCTGCGTCGGCGGGCGTGCGCACCGTGCCCACCACCCGGTGGCCTGAGGCCAGTGCCGCGCGAGCCAGTGCGCGCCCCAGGCCGGTGCTGACGCCGGTGATCAGGAATGTCTTGCTGTCCGACACAGGAGTTCCCTTCGTACGATGCGAACAGAGGTCGGCCGTGGCGGTGTTGGGCCCCGGCCGGTCTCGACACGTTCCACTTCAGCATCGGAATCGGCCGCTGAGCGGCTTCCGGGAGGTCCGCTCCGCCCCGGGGACAGCCGGACCGGGGGACTGCCAGTCCCCCTTTCGCGGGCCGTCGGGGCGATCTTGGGCCCTATCGTGAGGGGCATGGACCGCAACACAGCTCTCGGTGAGTTCCTTCGCTCTCGGCGGGCACGGATCACCCCGCGCCAGGCGGGTCTGTCCGACGACGGCGGCTCTCGGCGCGTGCCAGGACTGCGCCGCGAAGAGATCGCGCAACTGGCGGGCGTGAGCGTCGACTACTACGTACGCCTGGAACGCGGACGCCGACTGAACGTCTCCGAAACCGTCCTCGACGCCATCTCCCGCGCGCTACGCCTCGACCCTGTCGAACGCACCCATCTGTTCCAGCTCGCCAAGCCCGCCGCGGGCAGGCCCCGCCGCGCGGCGACGCGTCCGCAGCCGGTCCGCCCGGGGCTGCGCGACCTGCTCCGGATCCTCGAGCACACCCCCGCCCTCGTACTGGGGCGGCGACTGGACGTACTCGCGTCCAACCAGATGGCACGCGCGCTGCTCACCGACTTCGACGCGCTGCCGCACCGCGAGCGGAACCTGGTGCGCTTCATGTTCCGCGACGAGACCGCCCGCTCGCTGTATACCCACTGGGACACCCACGCCCACGACATCGTCGCCTCGCTCCGGCGCGACGCCGGACGCCATCCCCACGATCCGCTGCTTGCCGAACTCGTCGGTGAACTCTCGATCGCGGATGAGGACTTCCGCCGCTGGTGGGCCGACCAGAACGTGTATCGGCACACGCATGGCAGCAAACACTTCCACCACCCGATCGTCGGCCCCCTCACCCTCAATTACGAGTCCCTCACCCTGCCCGCCGACCCGGACCAGCGGCTGAGTGTCTACACCGCCGAGGCGGGCTCCAGCTCCGAAGAGGCGCTTCGGCTACTGGCCGCGTGGATACGGCAGCCCGAGACCTCACGCGGGCAGCACGCAGATCAGCACTGATCTCTTCGCGTTGTTGTCGGGTGTTGATCCCTGCGGTGGGCCGGTGGTTTGCGGTACGCGCATGGTGGTGGGCTGACCGCCAAGATCCGTCCCGTGAGTGATCCGTCACGGCCACGCAACCGCCCGGCGTTGGCCCGCCCTGTCACATCCCGTCAACCGCCCCACACCGGCGGGCGGAGGGAGCAGACTGGAGCACATGCCCGACATGGACGCGGTCGTGAACAGGATGCTGGCCCGCTTCGGTGTGGACCGGCCGCCGGAGGTCGACCGGGCCCTGGCGGCCGCGCGCACGGACCCCGGCAGCTGGCTCGCGCCCGCCACGGAGCTGCTGCGCACCTCCTGGAACGAGGACCGCATGAGCGCGGCGGCCGCTACCGCGGCGCTCATGGGGCTGGCCCTGGACACCGCCGCTCACGACCACCCCCAGCGCGCCCGCTGGGCACTTCACCTGTGGCTGGCCGAGCGCACCCTCTCCGCGCTGTACGGGGACTACCGCCTGTCCCAGGAAGTGCGTCACCGTCTCGCCGCACAGACCCAGAACCGCGCCGTGAACGATCCGGTGGCCGTAGCGGCCACGTACCCGGACCTGCCGCCGCCCGGCCACTTCGAGGCGGCTCCCCCCATCGAACGCGACGTCGAGCGCCTCGTCGCCGGGCTGCCGCCGGACGACCTCAGCCGGGCCGTGCTCCTCGCGCGCGCCTGGCGCAGGCCGCCTACCAGCGCCACGAGTCCGGGGACACCGCGGCGCTCACGGACGCCTGGGACCGGGCGCGCGCCGCGCTCGCCGCCGTCACGCCCGACCACATCGACGCGGCGGCGGTCGGGCGCATCACCGCTTACGCCGGAGTCGCCTGGTTCCGCGCCCACCTCACGGACCACGCGGCCGTGGAGACCGCCGTCCGCGCGGGCCGCCTCGCCGTGGACGCCACGCGCCGCTCTCGGGGGCGAGGCGCGCCCCACGACCGCTACGAGTCCGCCACCGCGCACTTCGTCCTGGCGACCGCGCTGATGTCGGCCGCCGCCGACCGCCCGGACCGGGCGACCGTCGAGGAGGCGATCGAGCACCTCGAGGCGTTCCGGCGCGAAGGCCCCCCGGACGACCGCGGCCTGTACAGCGTCAACATGGCCTCCATGCTGGGCGCCCGGGCCATCCTCAGCTGGTCGCCGGAGGACGTGACGCGGTCGGACGAACTGCTGGGCGACGCTGGAGCGGGAGCTGCCCGGCGACCATCCGATGCTGCGTCACATCGCCCACAAGCGCGCGTCCGCGGCCAAGCTGGTGCGGCTGATGCGCGCCTTCCCGTTCAACGCCGCCCACATGATCGGCGACCTCAAGCCACTGCTCGGCGGCGTGCTGACCGAACTGCCCCCGCTCCAGCTCGACAGCCCCCTGGCCCCGCCCGGATACACCTCCCCCGGGGCGGGGGCACCGCCGGGAACCGCCGGGCACGCCGCCGTCCAGGACTTCCACGGCGCCGCCGCCCCCGTGGCGGACGCGGAGCCTCTCTGGCCGCCTGGCCCGGACGCCGCCCCCGCCCAGGATCCGCACCCGGTCGCCGAGCCCCGCGCTTCAGCGGCGCCGCCGCTCGCCGAGCTGCCGCCGGACGCGGCAGCCGCGTGGCGCGGCATCACGGCGGCCGACGGCACCCCCCTCGATCCGCGGCTCCTCGCCCTCGCCGAGAAGCAGTTGCGCGACCGGCTCGCCCGACCGGGGCCGGACGAGGGGCGCGGCTGGATCGCCTCCGTCCTGGTGCACCTCCTGGTCGCCGGATACACCCTCCGCAACGACCCGACGGATCTGGAGAAGGCCGTCAGAACCGGCGACGAACTCCTGGCGGACCTGCCCCGGAGCAGCCCGCACTACATCGACCTGCTGACCGCGGTGGAGTCCTACCGGCACATGTACGGCGTGCTCTGCCGGCACAGCGCGAGCGTCGAACGGGCCGCGAGCGCCCTGCTCTGGGCCAGGACACGTCTGACCGAGGGCACGCTTCCCTGGCTGGGGGTCTCCATCCCGTACGCGCACGCGCTCTCCGACCTGTCCGGGCTGCTGCGCGATCCCGTCAGGTCGGCGGAGGCAGTACGCGTCATGCGGGACGTTTCCCGCTGCCTCGACGCGCTGCCGGAACAGGCGGCGCCCCACGGCGCGGAGCCGCTCCTGGACCGTTTGCGTCCCGCGTTCGACCAGGTCCACCGCACCGTGCTCGGCACCGACGCCTACGTCCGGGGCGACAGCGACGCGTTCGACACGGCCGAAGCGGAGTGGGACCCGGCGGCGGAGCGGTCCCTGCCGCCGATGGCGAGGTTCGAGAACGCGCGCCTGGCGGTGGGCCGCGCCATCGAGAGCCGCCAGTGGGACCAGGCCGCCGACGCCGCGAGCGCCGCCCTTGAGATGCTGCCTCTGCTGACGTCACGGGCCCTGGCCCGGGACGACCGCCAGGAAGCCCTGCGCACCGCGCTGCTGGGCCGCCGCTATCTGATGGCCGCCCCCCACCAGGGCTCCGTCGGCCTGCCGGACCAGATCACCGGGACCAGCCTCGGCCGCACCGGGTGCGCCGCGGCCATCGCGGCGGGCCGCACCGGGCAGGCGCTGACGCTGCTGGAGCAGGGCCGGGCCGTCCTGATGGCGCAGGACCTGGAAGCCCGTACCGACGTCTCGGACCTCGCCGCCGTCCTCCCGCAGGCGGCCGCGCGGTTCACTGCTCTCAGCGAGCGCACGCTCCGCACGGAGGTCGAGGGCGAGGGCGGGGGAGACGAGTCCGCTCGGGTGCGCGAACGACACGCGTTGGCCGAGGAATGGCGGCTGCTGCTGGCGGAGATCCGGCGGCACCCGCAGGGCGAGCGCTTCCTGCTGCCATCGACCGAGCAGCAGCTGTGCGACGACGCCGCGCACGGCCCGATCGTAATGCTCAACGTCGACCCGCTGCGCTGCGACGCGCTCGTCGCCACACCGCATGGCGTCCGGCACGTGCCGCTCCAGGTCACGGAGGGGAACCTGGCCGACAGGGCGCAGGAGTTCCTGACCGCCGTCGCCCTGGACCGGGACTCACCGCACGAGCAGCAGGAGGCACGCGAGGTCATCTTTGCCACGCTGGAGTGGCTGTGGGACACCGTGGCCGAACCCGTCCTTGACGCGGCGGGGCTCACCGCGCCGCTGCCCCAGCACCCGCCCCGCCACGCGATCCCGCGGCTGTGCGTGGTCCGCGTCCGGCCCGCTGGCCCATCTGCCCCTGCACGCCGCCGGATACCAGCGCAAGAACCAGCTCGCGGAACGCCGGTCGGTCCTGGACCGGGTCGCCTCCTCCTACACCCCCAGCATCAGGGCGCTGCGCCACGCCCGCCAGGCCGCGGCGCCCGGGAGGGTGCGAGGCTCCTACCTCGCCATCGCGCAGCCGACCGGGGGCCGCGCCGCCCCCGGAGCGTCCGCCAAAGAAGTGGCCGCGGTCGCACGGGTGCTGACGAGCCTTCACACCCTGGACGGCCCCGACGCGACCCCGGCCCGGGTGCTCGCCGAACTGCCCGCGGCCGCCCTGGTGCACTTCGCCTGCCACGGTGTCAGCGACGCGGAGAACCCCGCCGCGAGCCGTCTGTCGCTTGGGGGCGGCCCCCTCACCGTCGCCGAGATCTCCCGGCAGCGGCTGCCGCACGCGCAGCTGGCCCTGCTGCTGGCCTGCCACACCGCCCGCACGGACCGGATGCCCGACGAGGCGATCCACCTGGCCTCGGCGTTCCACGTAGCAGGCTTCCCCCAGGTGGTCGGCGCCCTGTGGGAAGCCCTCGACCCGGCGTCGGCCCGGCTGACCGGCCAGTTCTACCGCTCCATCCGCAGCTACGGCTTCGGTGTCGACGTACGCCACGCGAGCCGCGCCCTGCACACGATCGTCCACGGACTGCGCGCCCGCTACGCCAAATCTCCGGCGGTGTGGGCGCCGTACGTGCACACGGGCTGCTGAACACCGAACACCAAGGGCGGCTCACCGCACACCGGTGGCCGCCGGATTCGTCCTGACGTGATGGTCGGCGTGGGGGAGCGGGGCGGGCCTCCTGCGAGAGGCGTCGTGACGCTCGCGCCCGCACCCCGCGGTGTGCCCGAGGATCATTGCGGAATCCACAACCACGCCTGCCCCCGGTACTCCTTGACCTCCACCAGGCACCGTTCGAAACGTCGCGCGTCGAGCCCCCGATAGCCCTCGCCCACGACGTAGTCGTACAACTGCGCGGAGACCAGGACCGCGAGATCGGCGTCGTGGTGACCCGCCAGGGCCGCGCGGAGCTGCGCGCTGTTCAAGAGGCGGGCGACCTCCACGATCGTGGCCCCGGCGAAGCCGAGCGCGGCGAGGCCGACCGGCCCGAACGCCGCGGCCACGCGCAGCCGCATGCGGTCACGGAAGCGGGCATTGTCCGCCGTGAGACGTGCGTGCCAGGAGAGGAGCAACCGGGGCAGAGCGCGATGCAGTTCCGCCTCCACCGGCAGGAAGACGTTCATGCCGTCTCCGGTGGCCTGGTGGTCGGTCTCCTCCAGGCCGTGGCCCATGTCGTCGAGGACCTCCCGCGTCAGGGCGGCGAGCCGCTCCTGCACGCTCGCCTTGTCGGGGGACGTACGACCGCTGTAGCGCTCGATGTCCACGGCGAAGCCCATGCGCTGTCTGATGGGGCCCGACCGGCCAAGGCGCGCGGGCGGCGGGGGGCCGGGCCGACGAGCGCGGTCCACGTGCTGTCGGGCGAGAGGGGCCGGAGCCACCGGCCCCCTGTCGAGGGGGTTTTCCCGGGCGAGTCCGCTGAACTCCCGGACCGTCTCGCGCGCCGTGTTCACATACTCCGCGTCGTCGCCCAGTTGGCTGACCAGCCAGTTCCTGAGCCGCCTGTCGGCGGGGAACGGAGTGGCGAGCGCGGCGGTCATGTTGGCCACCGCGATCTCCACCGTGCGCCGCATGGTGCGCAGGTCTCGTGCGGCGGACGTCAGGTCGGCCTCGTCAAGGCGCAGGGCGCGCCGCGCGGCCGGGTCGGGGGCGCCCCGCTCCAGCGCGGTCCGTACCCGCGTGACGTGAGCGTTCGCCTCGTCGATGAGGTGCCTGAGCTGCTCCCCGTCACCCCGCACCCGGGCCTGGTAGCGGAGCTTCGCCGCGTGCATCAGGTAGCGGCCCAGTGGTGGCATGGCCGGATCGCCCTGGCTCCAGGTCCAGGCGCTCAGCTCGGCGTCCTGATCCTCGGGGGCGATCACGACGACGCGCCGTCCGTCTGGTCCGTCGTCCGGTGACGCCTCCCACACCGCGAAGCCGTCGGCGGTGGTCCAGCCCCGCTGCCACCAGGAGGGGAGGTGGTCGGCGCCGGGCAGCGCCGCACGCACCTGGTGTGCGAGCGCGTCGAGCGGCGGGGCCGGCCGGTCGGCGGAGCTCGCCGGACAGTCGGCGGACTTCGCCTGATAGAGGCGTACGACGTCGAGCAGCGCGTTTGTGCCTCCGGCGGCCAGCTCGTCCCACCACCGGTCGAACTCGATCCAGCCGGGCGGCGACGCGGAGCCGATGCGCAGGCGGCGGGACGGGTGCCAGGGGGTGGCGAACACCAGCGACAGGTTCACCACGTCGTGCTCGCGGCGCACGACAGCCTGGTGGTCGACGGCCCGGTCCTCGATGGCCGCCGCGGGCCTTCCGGAGGTCAACGCGGAGGACCGGAGGGGCAGTTCGGTCGGCAGGCCGGTGCTCTCGATCGGGTGGCTCATGCCCAGTCGGTCGCGGCACCGGTTCCAGATGCCGTGGATCTGCCGGTAAGCGGCCTCAGCGTGCGGTCCGTCGGTCGGCGCGTAGACGTGGACGACGAGTTCCTGGTCAGCGAGCGGGCGCGCCGGATTCGTCACCGTGGTCTCCCGGGCCGTCCGTGACGGCATCGGCTCCTTCCTCGTGCGGCTGGCGCTCCTGCTGGCCGCCGAGGGCGTGCACCAGGTGGTTGGCCCGGTCCCGGGTCGGCTCGGGCACGGGAATCAGCGACGTGGCGCCGATCCTGGTGATCCGCACCGGACCGGTCGATTCCAGGTCGGCGGTGGCCTCCCTCAGCGCCTCGCCGTCCCCGCACGCGAGGGCCCGTGCGAGCTCGCCGACGATCGCGTCGACCCGCTCCCAGCGCTGCGGGGCGAGTTCCCATCCGAACAGTTCTTGCAGGACGTCGACCGCGTCGTCACGCGCCTCGTCGTCGATCGCGACCCCACCGGACATACCGAGCCCCCTTACCCCGAGCCGCTTGGCGTTCGCCCACTGTAGCCTCCCCGTCACGCCGTTTCCGCCGGATCGCCCCCGGCCCGCCTCGCGCCCGCTCAGCCGTCGCCCACCACCACGAACGGCGCCCAATGGGAGGGCCGTTCGGCGAAGCGGAGGAGGGTCCGTCGGCGCAGCCCGACCCGTGCGGCGAAGTCGTCGAGCTCCTGCCGGGTCGCGTCCCGCATCCACGCCTGCGCCCGGGCCAGGGCGAGGGAGGGCCGCAGCGCAGGCTCGCCGCGCTCGGCGTCGCCGTGCAGGTGGTAGTCGTAGACCCGGGCGATCAGCAGCGCGGTCGAACGGTCGTTGACCTCCCACAGGCTGCCGATGACGGCGGTGGCCCCGGCCTGCACCAGCCCCGCGGGCAGGCCCACCGCCTCGTCGGGAAGACGGGCCATGTCCGTCACCGCCGTCTCGCACGCGGACGCGACGACCAGCCGCACCCCGCCCAGCGCCTGCCCGTCGTACAGGTCCCGCAGCGTGAGGCGTTCGCCGTCGGCCAGGGCCAGATGGGAGGCCAGCGGCTCCTCGGGGTCGTAGGAGCCGTGCCCGGCGAAGTGCAGATGGGTAGCCGCCGGCAGGGCTCGCACCAGTGCTTCCTTGGTGGCGCCCGGACCGGTGAGGAAGTCGCCCGGCGCGCCGAACAGCGCGCGCACGGCGTCCAGTTCCGGCTTCGCCCAGGGAAGCGGCGGATCGCAGGGATGGGGCTCCGCGACGCCGAGCAGCCACGGCGCGTCCGTACGGTCCCTCCCGGCGGCGCCCGCGCGGGCGGCCACCAGCACGCGTGCGGACGGCGCGTGGGAGATGGCGGTGTCGTCGAAGAGGCAACGCGGTCGGCCGTCCACCGGATAGCGGGCCGCGTGGACGGGCAGGACGCCGAGGATTCCGGTGGGCACGAGCACGGACCGGGTGATGCCCAGGGCACGCAGCCGCGCCGCCAGCGGTCCGACCAGCCGCGCGCCGAGGAGGTCCAGGAGCGCCGCCAAGTCCCCGTCCTCAGCCAGGGACGAGTGCAGGGCCGGCGCGGCCAGGACCTCCGCCTCGCTCAAGGGGCAGGGCACCGCTTCCGTGACCGGCTCCGTCCGCCCGGGCCTGCGGTGGACGATCAGGCAGACACTGCCGTGCCAGGTGGTCGCGAGGTAGACCAGAGGCGGCCCTGACGCCACCGCCTCGTGCACCGCCGCCATCGGGTCCGCCCGCAGGAAGGCGCCGTGGTCGCGCAGTTCCTGCACCGCCTCGACGGCGGCCTTCAACTGGGCCTGGGCGTCGGTCATCGCGGCGCGCAGCCGTCGCTGCTCCTCGGGCGGCGCGGCAGTGGCGCCTTCGGCCCGCTGTCGCGCCTCCACGGTGCGTATCCGCTGGACGGCGTCCTGGTACGCGGTCACGGCGGGCCCGTGGTCGACAGCCAGCGCGGCCAGCTCCGCACGGTCGCGCTGCAGCCGGTCCCCGAGCGCCCGCGCCCGGTTCCGCTCCAGGACGGCGACCGCGCGCTCCGGACGGCCAGCCCGGGCCAGGGCGTGGGCAGCCTCCCGCGGCAGGTCGGCGGTCTCCGCGAGTTCCGCTTCCTTCCCTCCGGGCATGATCGCCATCTGGTACAGCCGCTCGGCGGCGGCCAGGGCCTGCTCGTAGGCATCGGCAGCGGCGGCCCAACGGCCGCGCTCCGCCTCCGCGTCGCCCAGCAGGCCCCAGGCACGGCGGACGTGTCCGTTCGCGCCAGCCGCGGTGACGACCGGCACGACCTCGCGCAGGAGGCTTGCCGCACGGCCGAAGCGTTCGTGTCCGCCTGGGGCGTCCTGCCACGTCACCCACGCCCTGGCCAGCTCGGTCGCGGACTCGGCCCACTCCAGGGCCACGGTGTCCGGGGTGCGTGCCTCAAGGCTGCGCACCAGCAGACCGATGGCGCGCTCGGGGTCGGGGCGCTCGCCCCGGCGCAAGGTGGCGGCCAGGTTGTAGCGGGCGCGCGCCGCCTCCAGTACGTCACCGTGTGCCTCGTACACGCGCAGGGCCGATTCATGGAGCTCGATGGCCTTACGAAGGTCCTCAGGGCTCGGCTCCGCGCGCTGGGCGAGGGTGTTGGCCACGTTGTCGGCGATGGCGGCGTGCATCAGCGGGTCCTCGTCGGCGGGGGCGAGGGCAAGCGCCCGCCGGTACCACGTCAGCGCCTCGTCCAGGCCAACGCCGCCCTCACGCGTGGCGGCGTTGGCCAGGGCGTCGGCCACGGCGGTGGCGGCGTTCGCCATCTCGTGGCGCTGCCCGAGCTTCTCGCACAGGTCGAAGGCCGCCCGCGCGTGCCGCAGCGCCGTGCTGTGGTTTCCGTCGTAGTCGCCCCGCACGCGCCAGCGGTAGCAGCGGCTGAGGTTGATCAGAGCAGCGGCCCGTTCGCCGGGGCCCAGCTCGGGCATGGCCAGGATCTGTTCCAGCTGGCGTCGGCCCAGTTCAAGGGAGTCGGGGTCGGCGGCGAGGGCCGGGTCGGACAGGACGAGCCCCAGGTTGTTCTGGACGGCCGCCCAGCGGTCCGGATGGTCTTGCTTGGTGAACACCGACAGGGCCGCGGTGTGGCGGGCCAGCGCGCGACGCAGGTTGCGCGCTCGGTCGTACGGGCACTGCCAGTAGGTGTTGGCGAGGTTCACCAGCGTCGCCGCCCATTCCAGGGGGGCCGTGCGCCGCCGGTAGTGGGACAACGCGGCGCGGAAGGCGCGCTGGGCGCAGGCGATGTTGTTGCCCTTGTCGCCCTGGAGACGGGCCCGCCAGGTGGAGCCGAGGAACGTCTGTGTCGCCGCCCAGGTGTCGCGCGCCCCGGCCCGTTCGAGCAGCCGCAGCGCTTCCTCGGCGAGCCGGATGGCCCGGTCGTGATCGGGCACGGCCGCGCCCGCGTGCAGCCGGGCCAGCTCCCCCAGGTGGAGGCCGTGCACGCCGGGGAAGCGGTCGGCGGGCACGACGGCGAGGAGTCGCCTCAAGAGGGGCTCGCGCCGCTCCGGCCGGTCCGTGACGAGCATCCGCGCCAGCAGGCCGGGCAGCTCACCAGGCAACTGGTCGGCGGCGTCCCCAGCGAGCCGGCGCGTCTGCGCCCAGTCGACGCGGCGCCACTCGGCCAGCGCCCCGTCCGGACGGCGCGCGAGATGGTCCAGCGCGGCGTCCAAAGCCCTGGCCCGCTCCTCCGTCCTCGCCAGCTGGTCCCGTACGCCATCCTTGCCGTCCTGGTCTCCAGCCCCTTTCTTCACCTCGACCAGGTCGCGCAGCGCGTCCGCCATGGCCCGCACGTTCTCGGACTCGCCGCACGGCACGGCCCCGTCCCGCGTGCCGTCCTCCTTCCCCGCGCCCTCGGCTTCCCCCACGCCGTCTTCCTCGTGGTGCCGGACCAGGGAGCGGCCGCCGACCAGCACGTCCACGGCGTCGCGTTCGCGGATCAGCAGCTGGAGTACGAGTCCTCCAAGCAGCGCGGGATACCGGGTGACCGCGGCTGCGCGCTCCTCCTCCGTCCGCGAGGCCAGCAGTACCGACACCGCCTCCTCCGCTTCCACGACCGCGTGCAACTGCTCGATCTCGGGCTCCTGTACGTCCCCGCACGCCCGGGCCCTGGCCAGGGCCCGTTCGGCGGCGCCCCGCGCGGCCGCCGGATTCCCGCCGCGCCGGTGCACCAGGACTGCGGTGTGCAGCGCTTCCACGGCCTCATGTTCGGCGCCCACGGCGTCGAAGAGCCGCACGGCGTGGTCGAGGGTGCGCAGCGCGTCCTCGTCGGCGTGCCGCTCGGCCTCGGCGGCGGCGACCAGGCGCAGCGCCCGGGCCTCCTGGAGGCGGTCCCCGATGTCGTGGAACAGCCGCCGGGCCCGGTGGGCGTAGCGCTCGGCCGCGGCGGGTTCGCCGAGGTGGTGCAGCAACGGCGCGAGGTCGCCCCACGCGCGGGCCTCTCCGGCGACGTGCCCCGCGCTCTGATACGTGAGCGCGGCCCGCTGCAACAGCTCGGCGGCCTGCGGCAGGTCTCCCCGGTGGTGGTGGAGCTGCCCCAGGTGGGCGAGGGCCGCCGCGTGGGCCCGCCGGTCACCCACGTCGATGGCCAACGCGGCGGCGTGACGGAATGCCTCCTCCGCTTCGGCATCGCGTTCGCCGTGCTGCAGCGCGGTGCCGAGGCTCTGCGAGAGATCCATCCGGTCCGCCGCGGAGTCCAGCCGGGTGGCGGCGTCCAGCCCCAGACGGCTGGTGTCGGCCACGCCCTCCCAGTCGTGGACCGCCACCAGGAACGGCACCATCTGATGGACGACGCCCAGGACGTCTGCGTCGTTCCCGCCGCTCTCGACCAACTCCCCGAGCCTCTGCCGCAGTTCGGGCCGCACCGCGCGGAACCAGGACAGCGCCTCCTGCCGTGCGTCGTCGCGGGCGTCGTCCGCCCCGGTCAGCGCGGTGAACATCCGTGCCAACGCGTCCAGTTCCGGTACCGCGGCCAGATGCTCGGGAATGTCGTTCACGCGCGTTCCCCCTCCAGAACCCGTCGCGCGCGGCACGGACGGAGCGAGACCTGGGCTACCCCAGCGTCTCGACCGCGCTGAGAACCGCCGCCACCGCCAGGGCGATCAGGGAGACGAGCAGCAGCCCTATGCTGCGCGCGACCCAGCGGAACTTGCGGCGGGCCACGACCGCGTTCGCCCAGATCTGTTCGGCGACGGCGGCCACCAGCGCGTCCTCGTCCCGCAGCAACGCGTTCAACCGGTCGCGGTAGTCGGTGTGACCCGCGGCGTACTCGCGGCCGATGTGGTCGTAGAACAGCAGGCTCGTGGACGTCACGGCCCCGGAGAGCCGCTGTCTGGGCCACAGCACCAGTCCGGCGCTGAGCCCGGACGCCACCGCGCAGACCACGGACAGCGCCGCCGCGGCGGCGAACCAGGCCGAGTGGTCCTCACCGCCGGTGCTCAGGCTGTACAGGACCCCACCGACCACTCCGGACGCCGCCAGAGGTCGTGGCGGCCTTGGTCTCCGCGTGTTTGCTCCAGTCGCGGATGGCGTCCAGTATCCGCCAAGCGCTCTCCGATCCCGGCTGCTGGTGCTCGACGGCCGTCGCCGCCGTACGTTCTCGCGCCATCGCTCGGCTCCCCTCCGCGGAACGGCTGCTGGCAGCCGACTGGGCCCCCGGCCACGCCCGCCCCGAAGTCGAAAGCGCGCCTCACCTATCGATTTCCAGCGCCTGCCGGATTCATACCTTTGGTTACGTGTGCGGGAGTTGCTCGTGGACCGCCGGGTTGGCGCCCCCGCAGAACAGCCTGCCCGCCGAGCGCGGACAACTGGTCCTGCCTCCGCTCCCTGCTGCCGGCACTAGCCGAAGGCCGTTCACTCGCGTCACATCGAAAGACTCGACTCGGGTTTGCAGGCGGTAGCTGGACGCGTCGGCGTCGGCCCTGGGATGTCTCTTTCCGGCGGCGGAGCTGTGCCAGGCACTGTCCGGCAGAACGTGTGACCGTGATGGCGCCCAGTTACGTCTCGCGGGCCGGGCCGCGCCCGGTGGCGGGGCGTTTCTGCCCCTCGGGCATGGGCAGGACCGCCAGTGCGGTGTCTGCGATGTTCCGCAGCGTCTCCGGGGCCAGGCCGGCCTTGCCCACCGCCTCGATGCCGCGGACCACCGTCAGCAGCAGTGCCGCCAACCGCTCCGGATCCGCAGCGCTGTCGATGTCGCCGTGGCGCTGGGCGGCGCTGATCTCCGTCCGCAGCAGGGTCAGCAGCGCCGTCATGGTCTCGGCCGACCGCCCGGCGACCGTCGGATCGTGCTGGGCCAGCTCCGCCGCGCCCTTGGCCAACAGGCACCCGCAGCGCTCGGTGTCGGAGGCGGTGTTCTCCGCCATGAGGTGCACGTATCCCGACAACCGGGCCAAGGCCTCTGCGTCCGGGCCACCCGACAGCCGCCCTTCGGCCACCTCGACGACCGCGGTGCACCAGTCGCCGAAGACGCGGTGGAACAGCTTGCCCTTGTCGCCGAACGCGCCGTACAGGCTGCCCTTGCCCAGGCCCGTCGCCCGGGCGATGTCGTCCATCCGGGTTCCCGCGTAGCCGGTCGCCCAGAACTGTTCCCGGGCCCGCTCCAGGACTTGGCGTTCGTCGAACGCGCGTGGTCTCGCCATGACCTCAGCCTATCCATTCTTGACTCGATCGTCCATTACTGCCTACGTTGTGGACGATTGATTCCACAACTGGAAGGGTTCGACATGCCAGGCGTGCTGCAGGAGAAGGTGGCCGTGATCACCGGAGGGACCAGCGGGATCGGGCTGGCCATCGCGCACCGCTTCGTCCGGGAGGGCGCACGGGTCTTCGTGACCGGCCGGGACACCGACCGCCTCGAAGCGGCGGTCAAGGAGCTGGGCCCGGCTGCCACCGGCGTACGAGCCGACGTCTCAGTCCTGGCCGACCTGGACGCGCTCTACGCGCGGGTCCGCGAGGAGGCCGGACGCATCGATGTCTTGGTGGCCAACGCGGGAATCGTCGCGGACGCCGCGCTGGGCGACCACACCGAGGCGAACGTCGACCTGACACTCGCCGTCAACGTCAAGGGCCCGCTCTTCACCGTGCAGAAGGCGCTTCCGCTGCTGGCGGAGAACGCCTCCATCCTGGTCGTCGGCTCGAGCAACAGCGTGCGCCCTAACGAGCATCTGGAGGTCTACAGCGCCTCGAAGGCGGCGGTGAGCAACCTCGTACACAACTGGGCCCGGCAGTCGCGGGAGCGCCGATTCCGAGTCAACGTGCTCAGCCCCGGACCCACACGGACCCCTGGCCTGCTGGGCGCCGCGGGGCCGGACGTCGACCAGTTCGCCGAGGCCGTCGTGCCACTGGGGCGGCTGGCCGACGCTGAGGAAATCGCCGAGGCCGCCCTCTTCCTGGCTTCGGACGCCTCGTCGTTCGTCACCGGCGCCGAACTCTTCGCGGACGGCGGCTACACCCGGGCCTGAACGACGGCCGGCGGCGCGCATCCGGTCCCCTCGCAGCGAGGGGCGCACGGCACGCGGGGCGAGCGGACATCGTGAGGGAGCTGCTTGACGGGGCGAAAAAGGTACTGCCACCCATGCCCCCGCACCGGCGTTGCGGGCGGCGGACGTTCGTTGAGCAGGGTCCGGTTCCGAGGCTGATCCGCCGCCACGGCCGGGTCACCGAGCGGATGCGGCAGGTGGTGGGCGCCATCGGACTGGCCCTGGACGGTCGGGCTGGTGCCCGCCTCGCCCAGGCCATGGGCATCATCACCAGCCGCACCACGCTGCTGCGGCGGCGCGTGATGAACTGCCCCGACCCGACGGCCCCGAAGCCTCGGGCTGTCGGTGTGGGCGACTTCGCCCCGCTCTGCGGGCACGTCCACGGAACCGTCGTGATCGACGCCGAGACCCACCAGGCCCTCGCCCTGCTGCCCGAACGCGACGCGGCCAGCCTGGTCCCCTGGCCGAGGGCGCATCCCGGTATCGAGGTCATCTGCCGTGACCCGTGCCGGCGCCTACGCGGCCACGAGCGCAGCACCCCAGGCGCTCCAGGTCGCTGGAGCCGCTCGTGCGGGGCATCTCGCCCATCCGCACCCGCCGCAGGCCCCCGGCGCCGAAAGTCGGCGAAACCGCACGCGGACGAAGGCTACGACCACGATCACCTGAGCCGATGGCTGCATCAGCGGGCCATCCACAACCGCATCGCGCGCAAGGGCGTCAAGTCCTCGCAACGGCTGGGCCGACACCGCTGGGTGGTCGAGTGAACCGTGTCCTGGCCAGCAGGCTGCCGCCCGTTGCACCGCCACCATGAACGCGAGGCCGCACACCTCCTCGCCTTCGTCGGCATAGCCGCAACCCTCATCGGCCACCGCCAGCTGAAGCGATCAAGCGCCTGTCACGAGCGGGAGAACACCGCCACGTCGTAGCGTTCGAGGACGGGTCGGGGCTTGCCCGACGCCTGGCTCCGGGCCGCGGCCTCCATACGGACAAGGCCCCGGTGGAACTCCTCATCGGTGAGATGGGTGAACTTCGACTGCGGCCGGCCGACCAGCCGGGCCCGGTACTGCTCCAGGGTCGCCGCGACCGGCTGGGCCAAGGAGGTGACCTCGTTCAGGGTGAACCCGGCAGAGACGAAGTCGGCGACCACTTCCTCTTCGCCCGGGAAACGCAGCTCGTCGATCGCCCGGAGCCGCGGCCAGTAGTCGTAGACCAGCGAGTCCAGCCGTTCGCGGAACGTGGTGCGGACGACCACTTTCCCGCCGACGCGCAGCACGCGGGCCAGTTCCCGGGCCGCTCGCGCGCGGTCGGGGATGTGGTGGATCACGCGGGACATCAAAGCCAGGTCGAAGAAGCCCTCAGCAGCCGGTACCGCCTCCGCCTCTCCCGGCAGATACCGCACCGCAGGATGCGGATGATGCCGACGGGCCTCGGCGAGCATCGCCTCGGACGCGTCGACGGCCACCACCTCGCTACCCTCGATCCAGCGGGCCATCGCGGCCGAGAAGACGCCCGTTCCTGATCCGATCTCGACGATGGACGGCGATGCCCGCTGCACGTAGGAAGCGATCAGCTCGACCCAGGCCCGCAGCGAGGCTTCGGGCATCTCGTTGCCACGCTCATAGGCGCCGGCCAGTCGCTCATCGTCATAGACACGGCTCATGAGACCGATCCTTACCCAGGGATCACCCCAAACCTACGTCGACTGGCAACCCGTCACGGTGGCCCTGTCCCCGGTACAGGCCGAGTGCCTGCGGGTCGACAGCGCTCCGGTGATCGCGAACCACGTCCAGTGGGACAACGAACTCGACCACCCCGTGACCTACCCCGGCGACCTGGCGGCCGCCCAGACCGAGAGCGTCGGCCACGCGCTCTCGTCGGGCGCGCCGCTCGGCACCGGCGCGACGATCGACTTCAGCGTCCCTGTCAGGGACTTCGGCGACATCACCAGGGAGGCGGGCCCGAGCTGGTGTGGGCCCGCGGCACTGGCCCCTGGCCCATCACGGTTGCGGGGGATTCGGCGTGCGCGTGAACACCTCGTTCAACGAAGCCTCGTTCAACGCCCCGAGTCGAGTCGACCCGCATGCAGGGGCCGCGGCGGTCCGTGCCACCGTCATCGGGACATGCGGCTGATGCCGCATACCCGACCGGATGCCGACTCTCGCATGGCGAGAGTCGGACCTCACCAGCGATCAGATCGAAGCCTCTTAGGTAAGCGGAGGCACGGCGCGCGAGCGGAGGACCATCAGCGAGTCTTCCAAGGCCGCGACCATGGCAAAGGGAAACCGGTCGAGCTCAAGACAGAGTGCGACGTCATCAGGATGGACTCCTTGACGTATCCCCTCCGTCAGCTCGGCGGCGGCGCGCGACTCGCCAGCGCGGCGGAGGAACTCGGCTGCTTCCGTCCCGGACTCGTTGGCCCTCTGGGCGATGTATTGGGCGCACGCCAGATCTTCATCGGCCCGCCCATCCTCGCCCGTGACTACGAACGTGACACTGTCGCACTCGCGTGACCGCAAGAACCGGGCCGTTGCCTCCGCCACCACGAAGCTGGCGCACAGCACCAGCGACGCCTCCTTGACCCCAAGAGCGCCGACCGTCCCGGCTGTGGTCTTCTGCACAACGGTCCGTCCGCCAAGGTCAAGAGACCGCAGTAGACCCGGCGAGTTGACGGCGTCGAAACCGGGCGCGGGCGGACCGTCTTTGAGTGCCACCCAATCCGGGTGGCGAGCCTTGAGCGCCAGGGCTTCGTCCAGCGACTCAGCAAGAACGATCTTCTCCGCCCCCTGAGCGAAGGCCCAGGCGGCCACCGTGAAAGCACGCATCACGTCGACTACGACCGCCACCGACGGGGTTTCGTCCAGCTCAGGGATACCAAGAAAACGAGCGTCCATCCAGTCATGATCGCGCACGCCCGACCCGACGCCCCCAGATGGTGATCCACGTCATATCGATGGTCTCGGGATGCGACACCTCCGTCCGCCCACGACGCGAAAGCGGTGCGCAACGACACGCCTGCTCCATCGCCGTGGCCCTATCAGGAATACGGGTCGATTCTCGCGCGTGCAACCGTTCCCCCCACCTCACGGGTCTCCTCAAGCACCACCATCCCGCAGGACCATCGGAGCTGAGGAGGACCAGTGCGACGCACCGCCATGGCCGCCGCGCTCGTGGCCACCGCGACGGCCACCGCGCTCGCCGCGACCGGCACCGCATCCGCCGCCGCGCCCACGCCCCCGCGCACCCCGCCCACCGACTTCAACCACGACGGCTACGCCGACCTCGCCGTCACCGCGCCCTACGCCACCATCGGCGGCAAGCCCTACGCCGGGTACGTCGCCGTCGTGTACGGCTCGAAGAACGGGCCCGACCGGGAACACGCCGCCGTCATCGACCGGAACACGGACGGTGTGCCCGGGGGCATCGAGAAGAACGGGACCTTCGGGTCGGGGGCGACCGCCGGGGATCTGGACGGGGACGGGTTCACCGATCTCGTCGTGAGCAGCAAGTACGGGAGCAAGGCACTGCTGCTGTGGGGGTCGCGGGACGGGCTGACCGGCGCGTCCGCGCAACTGGAAGCCAACTCCTCCCTGTTCACCACCGGGGACTTCAACGGTGACGGGCACCGGGACCTGGTCAGCAACCTCTACTCGGCGGACGACGAGACCCAGGCCGGGATGGTCGTCTCGTACGGACCCTTCACGCGCGCCGGGAATCCCGCGCGCAAGGAGGCCATCCGCACCAACACGTACTACCGCCCCACCAGCCTGGTCCCCGGCGACCTGAACGGTGACGGCGTCGACGACCTCGTCACCAGCCACGACTCCCTGGAGCCGGCGCGGCCCGCCCGGTTCTGGAAGGGCACCGATGGCGGGCTCAGCACGACGTCCCACGCCTATCTCAAGCCCTCCCTCGGCGGCGCCGTCGCGGACGTCGACGGCGACGGCTACGGCGACTTCGTCACCCGTGACAACGGCAGCAGCAACGACGACAACGACCGCGAGAAGGGCACCGTCCGCGTCGACTACGGCAGCAAGGAGGGGCCCGCCGCCACCCGCACCAAGAAGATCACCCAGGACAGCCCCGGCGTCCCCGGCGTCGGTGAGACCGGGGACCGGTTCGGGGCCGACATCAGCGCCGGTGACGTGAACGGCGACGGGTTCGCCGACGTCGCCGTCGGCGTGCCCGGCGAGGACATCGGCAGCGGGTCGGGGCGGGTCACCGACGCCGGTTCCGTCGTGCTGCTCAAGGGGGCGCGGTCCGGGCTCAGCGGTGCCGGTGCGCAGGCCTTCGACCAGTCCAAGCCCGGCGTGCCAGGTGCCTCCGAGGCGGAGGACTGGTTCGGACACCGTGTGCTGCTGTCCGACGTGAACGGGGACAAGAGGGCCGACTTGACCGTGACCGCCCACGGTGAGGACGGTGCGATGGAGAACTCCGGCGCCGCGTGGGTGTTCCCCGGCGCGCGGGCCGGGGTCACCACGACCGGCCTCGTCTCCTTCGGCCCGAAGGGCCTGGGGGCGCCGGAGGACTACGCCCACTTCGGGCAGGACGTCGGCCGCTGAGGTCCCTCGAACCTGCATACCGTGCAGAACGGGAGCCGGTCACGCTCGATCTGGTCGCGCCGCTCGGCCGCAGGGAGGGTGTCGTCGGCGGGCGGAGGCGGGGCGGCACGCGTCTGCGGCGCTTCTTGGACCTCTTCGCTGCCGCGCAGGATGACGGTGCCAGTGGTGGCGCCCGCGGGCCAGGCCAGCAGCCCGTGAAGCAGCTCCCCAAACCGGTGAGTGATCAGGGACGACGTCGTCGGTGTCGAGGAGCATGCCGGTCGTGCTCCGCAGCGCGCGGGGCACGACCGGCACGTGGTGGTGTCAGGCGGTCACCGGTCGTCCGCTGCAAGCGCCGTGAGGTCGAGAAGGCGGTTGGTGTAGCCCCACTCGTTGTCGTACCAGCCGAAGACCTTGGCCAGGGTGCCGTGGACGTGGGTGAGGGCCGGGTCGAAGACGCAGGACGGACGGGTCGCCGATGACGTCGCGGGAGACGATGGGGGCCTTGGACACGCGCAGGATGCCGCGCAGCGGGCCGTCGGCGGCTTCGGTGAAGGCCGCGTTGATCTCCTCGGCGGTCGTCTCGCGGGCCAGGACCACGGCCAGGTCCGTGAGGGAGCCGTCCTCGACCGGCACGCGGACCGCGATCCCGTCCAGGGCGCCCGCGAGGTCGGGGAGCACGAGGCCCACGGCCCGGGCCGCGCCGGTGCTCGTCGGGATGATGCTGAGGGCCGCCGAGCGGGCCCTTCGCAGGTCCTTGTGGGGGCCGTCGAGCAGGGCCTGGTCGTTGGTGTAGCCGTGGATGGTGGTCATCACGCCGCGCTCGATGCCGAAGCGCTCGTGCAGCACCTTGACCATCGGCGCGACGCAGTTGGTGGTGCAGGAGGCCGCCGAGACGATCCGGTCGCGCCGGCGGTCGTAGGCGCCGTCGTTGACGCCGAGCACGATGGTGGCGTCCACGTCCTTGCCGGGCGCGGACAGCAGCACGGTGTGGGCGCCCGCCTTCAGATGCAGCTCGGCGGAGGCGCGGTCGCGGAAGCGGCCGGTGGACTCGATGACGATGTCGGCGCCGTGGTCGGCCCAGTGCAGGGCTGCCGGATCGCGTTCGGCGGTCACGGCGATGCGCTTGCCGTCCACGGTGATCGAGGTGTCGTCGCAAGAGACTGCGCGCCTGATGCGTCCGAACGTCGAGTCGTACTCCAGCAGGTGCGCCAGGGTGGCGGGCGGCGCGATGTCGTTGACGGCGACCACGTCGATGTCCTGCGTGCCCGCTTCGGCGCGGTCGAGGGCGGCACGCAGATAGGTGCGGCCGATGCGGCCGAAGCCGTTGATGCCGACGCGTACGGTCATGGTGGTGAGCTCCTTCGCGGATCGGGGCTTGTCAGGACTTCAGCCGGTCCATGTCCACTCGGCGACCTCCGGCAGGTCGGTGCCGTGTTCGCGGATCCAGGCGTGGTGGCGGGTGCGGGCGTCGGCCATCTTCTGCCGCAGCTCGGCGGCGCGGACGCCGTAGCCGGGGACGCGGTCGATGACGTCCATGACGAGCTGGTAGCGGTCCATGTCGTTGCGGACGACCATGTCGAAGGGCGTGGTCGTGGTGCCCATCTCCTTGTAGCCGCGCACGTGCAGGTTCGGGTGCCCGGTGCGGCGGTAGGCCAGGCGGTGGATCAGCCACGGGTACCCGTGATAAGCGAAGATGACCGGCTTGTCGGTGGTGAAGAGCCCGTCGTACTCGAAGTCGCTCATGCCGTGGGGGTGTTCCTCGCAGGGCAGCAGACGAGCGATGTCGACGACGTTGACGACCCGCACGGCCAGCTCCGGCAGATGACGGCGCAGCAGCGCGGAGGTGGCCAGGACCTCCTGGGTGGGCACGTCACCGGCGCAGGCCAGGACGACGTCGGGCTCGCGGTGGTCCCTGACCGATCCCGCCCACTCCCAGATCCCCGCCCCGCGGGCGCAGTGCGCGCGGGCCTGGTCCATGGACAGCCAGTCGAAGCAGGGTTGCTTGCCCGCGACGATGACGTTGACGTAGTCGCGGCTGCGCAGGGCATGATCCGCAACCGAGAGCAGGGTGTTGGCGTCCGGCGGCAGATAGACGCGCACGACCTCGGGGCTCTTGTTGAGGACGTGGTCGACGAAGCCGGGGTCCTGGTGCGAGAAGCCGTTGTGGTCCTGGCGCCAGACGTGGGAGGTGAGCAGGTAGTTGAGGGAGGGGATGGGGGCGCGCCACGTCAGCTCGCGCGATGTCTTCAGCCATTTGATGTGCTGGTTGACCATGGAGTCGACGATGTGGACGAACGCCTCGTAGCAGGAGAACAGGCCGTGGCGGCCGGTGAGGAGGTAGCCCTCGAGCCAGCCCTGGCAGAGGTGTTCGGAGAGGATCTCCATGACCCGGCCGTGCCGGTCCAAGTGCTCGTCCACCGCGAGGGTTCCGGCCTGCCACGCCTTGCCGCTGGCGCGGAACACCGCTCCCAGCCGGTTGGAGGCGGTCTCGTCGGGGCCGACGAGGCGGAAGTCCCGGCGCTCCGAGGTGTCCTGCATGACCTGTTCCAGGAGGTCACCGAGGACCCGGGTGGGCTCGTGCAGGCTGGAGCCCGGTTTGTCCACGGGTACGGCGTAGCGGTCGAGGTCCGGCAGCGGCAGCTCGCGCACGAGCAGGCCGCCGTTCGTATGCGGGGAGGAGCCGAGGCGGCGGGTGCCCTCGGGGACGCAGGCGAGGACGTCGGCGACGGGCTTACCCTCGGCGTCGAAGAGCTCCTCGGGACGGTACGAGCGCAGCCAGGCCTCCAGCTGCCGCAGGCGCTCCGGGTTGTCGCGCACCCCGGCCAGCGGCACCTGGTGGGAGCGCCAGGTGCCCTCGACCGGCACGCCGTCGACCTCGGCCGGACCGGTCCAGCCCTTGGGCGTGCGCAGCACGATCATGGGCCAGGGCGCCCGTTCGGCCTCGCCTCCCTCGCGGGCCGCTGCGCTGGATCGCCGAGATGCGGTCCACGGCCCGGTCGAGGGCCTTGGCCAGGTCGCGGTGGACGGCGCGCGGGTCGTCGCCGGTGACGTGGAGCGGCTCGTGGCCGTATCCGCGCAGCAGGGAGTCGAGTTCGGCCTCGGGCAGGCGCGCGAGGACGGCCGGGTTGGCGATCTTGTAGCCGTTGAGGTGGAGGACGGGCAGGACGGCGCCGTCGTGCACCGGGTCGAGGAACTTGTTGGAGTGCCAGGAGGCGGCCAGCGGCCCGGTCTCCGCCTCGCCGTCGCCGATGACGCAGGCGACCAGCAGGTCCGGGTTGTCGAACGCGGCGCCGTAGGCGTGGGCGAGCGAGTAGCCGAGCTCACCGCCCTCGTGGATCGAACCGGGCGTCTCGGGCGCCACGTGGCTGGGCACGCCGCCGGGGAACGAGAACTGCCGGAAGAGGCGCTCCATGCCCCGCGCGTCCCGGGTGACGTCCGGGTACGTCTCGCTGTAGCTGCCCTCCAGCCAGGAGTTGGCCAGCACGGCGGGCCCGCCGTGCCCGGGGCCCCAGACGCACAGCGCGTCGATGCCGCGGGTGTTGATGATCCGGTTGAGGTGGGTGTGCACGAGGTTGAGCCCGGGGGACGTGCCCCAGTGGCCGAGGAGCCGGGGCTTGACGTGCTCGGCCGTCAGCGGCTCGGTCAGGAGCGGGTTGGACAGGAGGTAGATCTGGCCCGCGGCGAGGTAGTTGGCGGCCCGCCAGTGGGCGTCCAGCGTGCGCAGGTCGTCATCGGTCAGTACGGTGCTGTTCTGGTGTTCGGCCGAGGGCATGAGGACTCCGTAAGTCGTCGGACGGAGAGGACGGCATGATGGGCAAGGCGTCGTCGTTGCCGCGTGGGGTGTACGAGCGGGAGCTGCTGCGCCTGCAGACGGAACTGGTGAAGGTCCAGGAGTGGGTGCGGGCCGAGCGGGCCCGGCTCGTGGTGGTGTTCGAGGGCCGGGACGCCGCGGGCAAGGGCGGCCACCATCAAGCGGATCGCCGAGCACCTCAACCCGCGGGTCGCGCGCATCGTGGCGCTGCCCAAGCCCACCGAGCGCGAGCGCGCCCAGTGGTACTTCCAGCGGTACGTCGAGCACTTGCCGACGACCGGGGAGATCGTGCTGTTCGACCGCAGCTGGTACAACCGCGCCGGGGTGGAGCACGTCATGGGCTTCTGCACCAAGGAGGAGCACCAGCTGTTCCTGCGACAGTGTCCGATCTTCGAGCGGATGCTGGTGGAGGACGGCATCCTGCTGCGCAAGTACTGGTTCTCGGTGAGCGACGCGGTGCAGCAGGAGCGCTTCCAGCGGCGCCTGAAGGACCCGACGCGGCGCTGGAAGCTGTCGCCGATGGACCTGGAGTCCCTCACGCGCTGGGAGGCGTACTCCCGGGCCAAGGACGAGATGATGGTGCACACCGACATCGCGGAGGCGCCGTGGTACGTCGTCGAGAGCGACGACAAGCGCCGGGCCCGGCTCAACACCGATCGCCCACCTGCTGGGCTCCGTGCCCTACCACGAAGTGCCGCCGCCGGTGCTCGAACTGCCGCCGCGGCCCGCGTCGACCGGATACCAGCGCCCGCCGCGTGACCTGCAGATCTACGTTCCGGACCACGCGGCGACGCTCTGAATCGCGCACTCCGGTCACGCTGCTCGCGGTACGGCGGAGACCGGGCAGGCCGAGTGGTGCGGGAGCGTGTGCGCGGCCTGGCCGAGCGGGAGGCCGTGGGGTCCGCGCTGCCGCTGGGCACTCACCACGAGCAGGTCGGCACGCGCGGCGACGGCGAGGCTGACCGAGTCGAGCGGCAGTTCCGTGAGGCTGCCGCGCCCGCGCGAGGCCACGATCAAGCGCGACGGCGTCGCGGCCCTCGCGCGGCAGCGAAGGGACGAGACCCTCGCCCCTGATCCGCAGGGAGACCTTGAGGCTGCCATCGCGCCGGTGCGCGCGCCGCGCGGCGGTGTCGGGGACGGAGCCGGCCGACCCGTCGACGCCTGCGGCGAGGGGGAGTTCCACCTGCCTCACCTCTCCTCAGCACGCTCAGTGGTGCGGGACGACCGCGACGGGGGACGCCGCGCGGCGGAGCACGGTGTGGACCACCGGCCCGATGCGGGTGCTGATCGGCGCGCGGCGGATCCGGCGGCCGACCACGAGGAGGGAGGCGTCCTGGGACGCGGCGGTCAAGTGCTCGGCCGCCTCGCCGGAACGGGCCTCGTCGACGATAGTCACCTGAGGGAACGCGCGGGCCCACGGCCGCAACATCCCGGCCAGATCGGCCGAGGGGTGCCGGACCGGATCCACTCGCACGACGCGCAGTGAGGTGGAGCGGCGCGCCGCCGCCTCGAAGGCGAACGCGGCGACGGCGTCGTGCGGTTTCACGGGATCCAGGCCGAGGACCACGGGCCGGTACGGGGTGGCCGCGGACGGGATGCCCGCGGGGTCCATCAGGTGCTCGTCGGCGGCTTGTTCCCCGGCGCGCACCAGGACCACGGGCTGTCCGGTGTGCGCGAGGGACGCGAGGGCGACGGAGCCCACCAGGAACCCGGCGAGCCCGCTCAGGCCGCGTGAGCCGAGGACGAGCAGCGCCTCGTCGTCCAGTGCCCTCCTCGGCAGCGCGTCGCCGGGCCTGCCGAAGAGCCGTCGCACGCCGATCGTGACGCCGGGGTGCCGCAGCCGCAGCCCTTCGGCGTACTCGCGCGGTATGCGGTCGATCCAGTGCTGGCTCGTCTCCGGCCCCAAGAGCGGTGCTTGCGCGACGGGCTCCGGCACCGGTTCCAGCACGCTGACGAGGGTGAGTGGCAGGTCGCGCAGCTTCGCCTCTCTGGCGGCCCACTCCGCGGCGGCCTGGCTCTCGGGTGAGCCGTCGAGGCCCACGATGATGGCTCGGGGCATGGCGTCCACCTCCCGTTCGAGTGTGGTCGTGGCAGCGTCGCGCGCGCCGTGTCCGGGGGGCAAGGGCCGCAGGTCCCGGCCCAGGACCGACAGGGCCCCGCCGCGCGCAGGCCGTCCCCGCGTGTGCTCGATGGCTCATCGCAGCCAGCTGTGGTCACGCACGAACGGCAGCCTTGCCCAGCGGCCGCCGGCGCCGAGCGTGTCACCGGCGGAGGCGAGGGCGAGGGCGATCAGGGCGACCGCGTAGATGACGTGGTACTCCACGAAGGGGTGGGTGGACAGGCTCGGCGAGCCGTCGGAGAGGTGCTTGGCCGGCGGCCATGCGGCCATCCACATCAGGATCATCATCGCCGTCCCGGCAGCGGCCGCGAGGCGCAGGCCGACACCGGCGACCAGAGCGAGGCCGATGCCGAGCAGACCGGCCATGAACAGCCAGTCCGCCCAGGCGTCACCGGCCCAGGCGTGGAAGGTGGGCTCCATCGGGCCCGCCGCCACATCGCTGAGGAAGCCCTTGGTGGGAGAACCGCCGTCGATCCAGCCCTTTCCGGACGCGGTGGCGTAGCCGAAGCCGAAGGTCTTGTCGAGGAAGGCCCACAGGAAGACCGCCCCCATCAGCAGCCGCAGGGAGGCGAAGGCGTAGGCCCGGGCGGTGTGCGTGCGCGCGGCCGTGGATGCCGCCTGGGACGCGGCGCGGCGCTTGAACGAGGGCAGCGGAACCCTCATGCTCCGGTGCGGGTGGTCGTGGGTGCTCATGGTCGTGCTCCCTCCGGCTTTCGACGGTGTCTTCGTCGGGCACCCTCCACTGTGATCACACGGACCCGGCCGCGCCGCGTGCCGAACGTCCGGGACACCGGGGCCGGAAGGTCCTTCTGAGAAGGCCGGTCGGGCCCGGTGCGGCGGCGACCGTACGGCACTTGGCACGTGGCTGGGCAACGGCGAGACCGCCGCGCACCGCGGCTCTAGGGTGGGCCCGTGGACTGGGGGACGCTCATGGGAACGGGACTCGGCGCGACCATCGGTGTTGGCTCGACACTGATCGCTGACCGCATCCGCTGGAAACGTGACCAGGACGCACGGCGGGAGGACGCGCGGCGTCAGCTCTACGGCGAGTACCTGTCGGCGTTGACCCGGACCCGGAGCCAGCTCAAGGAGGTTCGCTCGGCAGACCTGGCGCTCGACGAGCGGGCCCGGAGGGCGGGCGAGGTCTTCCGGCAGGGCGGCGCCTACGAGCTGCGCTACCAGATGGCCATCACGGCCTCCGCCGTCGTCGTGGAGCGCTCCGACGACGCCCTACGGAAGCTGCGTGACGTACGGGACCTGATCCAGGACGGTGCCGCGGAGGACACGCTCCAGGAGGAGTTCGGCGCCTTGATCGGGACGATCAAGGCGCTGAGGGACGCCATGCGAGCGGATCTCGGGTCGGACGGGTGAGGCCGTGACGCGGCAGGGGCGCGGCCCCAGGCGTGGCCGGTGGGCACCCGATGCGCGTGCCGGGCGTGAAGGCCGGGGCGGCTGGGGTCATGGGTGCGGTACGACGGCCACCGGGCACGCGGCGTGGTGCAGCAGGGCGTGTGTGACCGCGCCGAGGTGGCTGCTGGACGCCTTGCGCCCCACCACGACGAGGGAGGCCTCCCGCGCCGCGTGGACCAGCGCACCAGCGGCTCGCTCCTCCGAGACGGACTCGACCACGGACACCTCGGGGAACTTCGCGCACCACGGCCGCAGCGCGGCGATCACGGCGCGCTCCTGGGCCGCGAGCGACTCCGGCCCCGGGAACGGGGTTCCCTCGGCCGTGCGCGGTGGCGCGGGGCGGAAGGTGTGGACGACCCGCAGGGACGCCCCGTACTCCCGCGCGGTGACGAAGGCGAACTCGATCAGCTCGTCACAGGGGTGCTCGGTGTCGAGACCGAGCACGATGTCGCGGTAGGGAGTCTTCGGCACTTCGTCCGGGGAGATGCCGTGCGCGGCGGGCAGGTGCTCATCGGCGGAGGTCTCGCCCTTGCGGACGAGTACGACCGGACACGGGCAGTGGGCGACGACCCGCTGGGCCACCGCCCCGACGACGAATCCGGCGACACGGCCCAGGCCCCGGGACCCGATGGCCAGCACCTGAGAAGTCTCGGCCGCCGAGGCCAGAGCGCTGACCGGCGCGCCGGTCACCAACCGCTCGTCGATCCGCAGCCCGCGGTGGGCGGCGCGGACGTCGGCCACCGCCTCGTTGAGGACCCGCTCGGCGACCGCTCGTTCCGTGCTGCTGGCCGGGACGGACGAGGCCGGATGCGGATGCCACCTCCACGCGTGCACGAGGCGCAGCGGGACGCTCCGGCGCAGGGCCTCCCGAGCCGCCCACTGAGCGGCCGCGAGACCCTCCGCGGAACCGTCGACACCCGCAGTGACGTACCGATCCATGCTGCGCACCTCCCGCGTCCGTGGCCGACACGACTCTCAGGACCGACGGTCGCGCCGATGCGGTGAGGGGGGAAGGGCCCGCAGGGCCCTGCCAGCAGGTCGTTCGGCCTCTTGGCGGCCCGAGACCGCACCACAAGCCCGTGGGACCGGCCGTCCGGTGCCCTCCCGCCGTGCGTCACACGCCGGATTTCGTCGGGTCTGGCGTGCCCTACGGCTTGCGTGGGGGCCAGGTGACCGGTGTGAGGGCCGAGTGGCCCATGGCCGCCTACGGAGTCTCGGATCATGCTGGAAGGAGGTCCACCTTCCCGCCTCGGAGGACGCCATGAACACTTCGTCCGCATCTCCTGCTCTGCGGTCACTGCCTCACGAACACCAGGAGCGCCTGATGGGTGTCGCCCGCGAGGTCTCCTTCCCTCAGGGGACACGCCTCTTCTCGGAAGGCGGGCGTGCCGATCGCTTCTGGGTCGTGCGCACCGGCTCGATCGAACTCGACATGAAGGTGCCCGGACGCCGGGCGGCCGTCATCGAAACCCTCGGCCACGACGAACTGGTCGGCTGGTCCTGGCTGTTCGGGCCGCCCGTGTGGCACCTGGGCGCGGAGACGGCGTCGCCGGTGCGCGCCTACGAGTTCGACGCCGTGGCCGTACAGGCCATGTGCCAGGGCGATCCCGCGTTCGGCCTGACGATCGCCCACTGGGTGGGCGAAGCCCTCGCCCACCGCCTGCGCTCGGCGCGCACCCGACTCCTCGATCTGTACGCACCGTACGGAAGCGGTAGCGCACTGTGACCAATGCCGTGGCCGGACCTCGGCGGCTTCCCCGTGGCTGAAGCCGGTCGGTGCTGGCGCACCTGGTGTCAGCGCGTGATGATCGGCGTAGCAGAGCGCGGCCGTCGCACGCGGGGGCAGTCCGCGGCCCGTCAAAGCCACCGGCGCACAGGGGAGCAGAGGCCGTCATGACCGAGACACGCACCTTCACGGAGCAGCACCCGATCCGCGTCTTCCTGCTGGACGACCACGAAGTCGTACGCCGCGGTCTGACCGACCTGCTGAACGCCGAACCGGACATCGCGGTGGTCGGCGACGCGGACGGCGCCGCACGCGCGCTGACGCGCGGGCCCGCGCTGCGCCCGGACGTCGCGGTGCTCGATGTGCGCCTGGCCGACGGGGACGGCATCACCGTCTGCCGCGAGCTGCGCAGCCAGATGCCGGACCTGGCCGTGCTGATGCTGACCTCGTTCGACGACGAGGAAGCTCTGCTCGATGCGATCATGGCCGGAGCGGCGGGCTACGTACTCAAGCAGATCAAGGGGTCCGACCTGGTCTCGGCGGTGCGCACCGTCGCCTCCGGCCAGTCCCTGCTCGACCCGACCACGACCGCGCGGCTGATGCGCTCGCTGCGCGCCGAGCCCGACGTGGCGCCTGCCGTCGCGCCCGAACTGGTGGGCCTGTCGGAGCGCGAGCGGGACATCCTGGCCCTGATCGGCGACGGTCTGACCAACCGTGAGATCGGCAAGAGGCTCTACCTCTCGGAGAAGACCGTCAAGAACCACATCTCCCGGCTGCTGTCGAAGCTCGGAGTGCAGCGCCGCGTGCAGGCGGCGGTCATCGCCACGCAGTTGCAGGCTCCCGAGCGGGGCGGTGACGCCGCTCGGTGAAGCGCGTGCGGGCCGCCCGGCCACGGCCCGGAGGACCGTATGGCCCCTGCCCGGCGCACGGCGGGCACTCCAGGCTGGTCAGCAGGAGCACCGGGCTGATCACCGGTCGCGTACCGGCCCTGGCGCTCACGGCGCCGGGCGGGGAGGAGCTCGCCATGAGTCCCACGACGCTCAACGCGTCCGTCTTGGAGAAACTGGTGTCCGCGGCCGTGGCCGCCCCGTCCCTCCACAACACGCAGCCGTGGCGCTTCCGGCTCGACCCGGACACCGTCACGCTGGAGATCCACGCCGCCGCGGAACGCGGCCTGCGCCGCATCGACCCGACCGGGCGGGCCCTGCACGTTTCGGTCGGGTGCGCGCTCCTCAACCTGCGTGTCGCGGTGGCCCACTTCGGCTGGGAGCCGGTGCCCCGGTTGCTGCCCCGCCCCGGCGTGCCAGGGCTGTTGGCGGCGGTCCGGTTCGGCGGCAGTGCCCGGCGGGACGCACCGCGTTTGTACGACGCTCTGTGGCGTCGGCACAGCAGCCGGTTTCCCTTCACCGAGAGGCCGCTGCCCGTCGGTGTCCTCGCCGAACTCGCGGAAGCGGCCCGGGCCGAGGGCGCGTGGCTGGTGGTCCCCGCCCCGGCCGAGACCCGGCGGCTGCTGCTCCTCACCAGGGAGGGGGAGCGCCGCAACACCACCTCTGCCGACAGGGCGGCGGAGAGCCGCCACTGGGTGCGTGATCCGGACGGTTCGGGCCTGGGCATGCCGGCGGGGACGCTGGGGCCGCAGGACTACCAGGAGCAGATGCCCATGAGGGACTTCGGCGCCCATCCGCATCCCGGCGGTCTGCCCGCCCAGGCCTTCGAGCGGCACCCGACGATCGCCCTGCTGTCCACGGCTCACGACCGCCGGGCCGACTGGCTGCGCGCGGGACAGGCACTGCAGCGCGTGCTCCTGGTGGCCACCACCCACGGCGTGCGGACGTCGCTGCTGCACCAGGCACTGGAGTGGCCGGACCTGCGGGTGCAGCTCGCACCACCGCCCGCGTACCAGCGCGGCCACGCGCAGATGGTGATCCGTATGGGATACGGCCCGACGGGACCGTCCACGCCGCGCCGCAGTGCGCGGCAGACGCTGATCGGTGGGGACGGCTCACCTCTCCCGTGAACCCGTCGGCACCCGCCACACCAGCCGCGTGCCGCTCCCCTTCGGACCCCGGCGGAGCGTGAGGGCTCCGCCGAGGGCGCGGGCGCGCTCGGTCAGGTTCCGCAATCCGCTGTACTTGACTCCCTCGGGGATGCCCTGGCCGTCGTCGGTCACGGTAAGCGTCAACTCGCCGTCGACGCAGCGCAGGCGCACGTCGACGGAGCGCGCGTGCGCGTGCCGGGCGGCGTTGCTCAAGGCCTCGCCGAGGACGGCGCGCACATGGTCGGCGACATCGGCGGGGACGTCGGTGTCGACGAGTCCTTCGATCCGCAAGGCAGGCGTGAAGCCGAAGGAGGCGACGGAGTCGGCCACCGTACGCGACACCCGCTCCCGCAGTCCCTCGGGCCGCTCACCGCCACCGTGCGCACGCAGGCCGAAGATGGTCGTTCGGATGATTTTGATGGTGTCGTCGAGGTCGTCGACCGCTCGTGACAACCGTTCGACGGCCTCGGGGTGCTCCACGAAGCGCTGGGTGCTCTGGAGGGTCATGCCGATGGCGAAGAGCCGCTGGATAGCCAGGTCGTGCAGGTCGCGTGCGATCCGGTCGCGGTCCTGCAGCAGGGCGATCTGCTCCGCGTCGCGACGCCGGTCGGCCAGCTCAAGGGCCAGCGCGGCCTGAGCCGCGAACCCCAGCAGCGGCCCGGCGTCAGTGTCGGAGAACGGCGTGCGGCCGCCCAGACGCCCCAGCACCAGCACGCCGCGGGCCTTGCCGCTCACGCCGAGCGGCACCGCGACCACGGGGCCGAGCCCGGCCCACTGCGAGCCGTCCCCCCGCCGTAGGGGGTCGTGGGCGATGTCGGCGCTGACCACGGGTTCCGCCGTGTCGAGCGCGGCTCCGATGAGCCCTTCGCGCGCCGAGAGGACGAGGCCCCGGCGGCGCTCGGCGTCCGCCCCGACCGCGAGCACCGGCCGCATCTCCTCCGACGTGGCGACGTACTCCGCGATCATCCCGACGTCGGCCGACATGATCTCCCTGGCCTGCTCGATGATCAGTTCGAGGACCTCGGTGCTCGGCGCTCCCGACAGCAGGGTGCTCGTGACCTCCGCGCTGGCCCGCATCCAGCGCTCACGCAGCCGCGTCTCCTCGTACAGGCGCGCGTTCTCGATCGCCACTCCGGCTGCCACGGCGAGCGTGGAGAGCACGGACTCGTCCTCGGCGTCGAACTTCTCGGCCCCGCGTTTCTCGGTCAGATAGAGATTGCCGAACACCTTGTCGCGCACCCGGATGGGCACGCCGAGGAACGAGTGCATCGGCGGATGCCCCGGGGGAAAGCCGTATGACGAAGGATGCTCCGAGAGTTCCGGCATCCGCAGCGGCACCGGGTGCCGGATCAGCTCACCGAGAATGCCGTGGCCGCTGGGCAGGTCACCGATCCGGGCCCGTTCCTCCTCGTCGATGCCCACGGTCAGGAACTGGGACAGGGTGTCGTCGTCGCCGATCACTCCCAGGGCACCGTACTCGGCGTCCACGAGGACCACGGCGGCCTCGACGATGCGCCGCAGCACCTGCGGCAGGTCCAGCTCCCGTCCCACGGACAGCACCGCTTCCAGCAGGCTGTGCACGCGGTCCCGCGTTCCCCGGGCCGCGTCGATGCGCGTCTGCAGTTCGTCGAGCAGCTCGTCGAGGCGCAGCTTGGGCAGATGCCGCTCGGCGTCACCGGTCCCGTCGCCGGCTCCCTCGGTCATCGCTTCCTCCACCTGGCTCGCACGATCGGGGTGGTCAACCGATGGCGCTGCTCCTCACCGTAGTGGCGGGGGAGCGGCAACGGGCGGCTTCGGGCGAGGCGGCAAGGATCATGTCCGGCTTCCGATGCCCCGCGGCCGTACGGAAGGGCGTGCGGTCGTGCCTCGGCCGCCGGGCTGGGCAGAGCAGGGACGCGCGGCCCCGGGAGCCACGTCCGCCCTGGCAGGAGGAGGCCGGTTCCTCCTCAGCGCGGCCGCCTCGCCACGCGTCCTGAAGCCCGCTCAGGCCGGCCCCGACGCGGAGGAACATCGGCCCGACGCCCCCGCGAAAACAGGGCCGGATGGCCCGTGAAGGGCCTCCCCACGGACCCTGTCGGCGACGCACCGCGAGGACGAGCATCAACACCAGGACGCCCGTGGATCCCCGCGGGCGGCAACGCCAGCTGATGCGGAGGCAAGTGATGGCGACCGTGACTCCGACCAACGCGGCGGCTCCGGGAACCGCGTGGCGCGGCTTCGCGGGTCGGCGGTGGCGAGAACACGTCGACGTACGCGACTTCGTCCAGGCCAACTACACGCCGTACGCGGGGGACGAGGCCTTCCTGACCGGCCCCACCGACCGCACCCGCGCGGTGTGGGACAAGGTCAGCGCGCTGTTCCCCGAGGAACGGCGCAAGGGAATCCTGGACGTCGACACGGCCACGCCCTCGACGATCACCTCGCACGCCCCCGGGTACATCGACCGCGACCTGGAGCTCATCGTCGGTCTGCAGACCGACGCCCCGCTGAAGCGCGCGATCATGCCGAACGGCGGTCTCCGCATGGTGGAGAACGGGCTGCGGGCCTACGGCCGCGAACCCGACCCGTTCGTCACCAAGGTGTTCGGCACCTACCGCAAGACCCACAACGACGGCGTCTTCGACGCCTACACGCCCGCCATGCTAGCCGCCCGCAAGGCCGGAATCATCACCGGCCTGCCGGACGCCTACGGCCGCGGCCGGATCATCGGCGACTACCGGCGCGTCGCGCTGTACGGCACCACCCGGCTGATCGCCGCCAAGCGAGCCGAACGCGCCCTGCTGGACGCCCGCCCCTCCACGGAGCACGTCATCCGCGACCGCGAGGAACTCGCCGAGCAGATCCGGGCGTTGGGGGAGCTGGGCGACATGGCGGCCACCTACGGCTGCGACGTCACCCGCCCCGCCGCCACCGCGCACGAGGCGGTGCAATGGCTGTACCTCGGCTATCTCGCCGCGGTGAAGGAGCAGAACGGCGCCGCGATGTCGCTCGGCCGCACCTCGACCTTCCTGGACGTCTACCTCCAGCGGGACCTGGACGAGGGCGCCATCGACGAACGCCGGGCCCAGGAGCTCATCGACGACTTCGTGATCAAGCTGCGGATCGTACGGTTCCTGCGCACACCCGAGTACGACGCGCTGTTCTCCGGCGACCCGACCTGGGTGACGGAGTCCATCGGCGGCATCGGCGTCGACGGCCGCCCCCTGGTCACCCGCACCTCCTTCCGCTTCCTGCAGACGCTGTACAACCTCGGCCCCGCGCCCGAGCCGAACCTCACCGTGATGTGGTCACCCCGGCTGCCCGGCGGCTTCAAGGACTTCTGCGCCCGCGTGTCCATCGACACCAGCGCCGTCCAGTACGAGTCCGACGAGCTGGCGCGGCCACGCACCGGGGACGACACCGCGATCGCCTGCTGCGTGTCGGCCATGACGGTGGGCCGGCAGATGCAGTTCTTCGGAGCGCGCGTGAACCTCGCCAAGGCCCTGCTGTACGCGATCAACGGCGGCCGGGACGAGGTGACGGGCGAGCAGATCGCCCCCGAGGCCCCCGCGCTCGCCGGCGAGTACCTGGAGTACGAACAGCTGTCGGCGGCCTACGACCACATGCTGGACTGGCTGGCGCAGACCTACGTCGACGCGCTCAACGTCATCCACTATATGCACGACAAGTACGCCTACGAGCGCATCGAGATGGCGCTCCACGACCACCCCGTGCACCGCTTCATGGCCTGCGGGATCGCCGGCCTCTCGGTAGCCGTCGACAGCCTCTCGGCCGTCAAGTACGCCCGGGTCAAGGTGATCCGGGACGCCAGCGGACTGGCCGTCGACTACGCGACCGAGGGCGATCACCCGGCCTACGGCAACAACGACGACCGCGCCGACGCGATCGCGGTCAACCTCGTGGAGTCCTTCATGGCGAAGGTGCGCAAGCACCCCACCTACCGCGAAGCCGAGCACACCCAGTCCGTCCTGACCATCACCTCCAACGTGGTCTACGGCAAGCACACCGGCAACACCCCCGACGGGCGCCGCGCCGGACAGCCGTTCGCGCCCGGCGCCAACCCGATGAACGGGCGGGACCGGCACGGGGTGATCGCCTCCGCGCTGTCCGTGGCGAAGCTCCCGTACGAGCAGGCGCGCGACGGCATCTCGCTGACCACCACGATCACGCCCGAAGGGCTGGGCCACCACCCGGACGACCGGCCCGCCAACCTCGTGGGCATCCTCGACGCCTACACGGCGTCCGGCGGCTTCCACATGAACGTCAACGTCCTGAACCGGGCCGTGCTCGAGGACGCCATGGAGCACCCGGAGAAGTACCCGGAGCTGACCATCCGCGTCTCCGGATACGCCGTCAACTTCGTCCGCCTGACGCGCGAGCAGCAGCTCGACGTGATCAGCCGCACCTTCCACGGAGCACTGTGAACATCGCGACCGGTCAGGTGACGGGGCGCGTCCACTCCTGGGACCTCTCGACAGGAGTGGACGGCCCCGGCACGCGGTTCGTGTTGTTCGTCAGCGGCTGCCCACTGCGCTGCCTGTACTGCGCCAACCCCGACACGTGGCACATGCGCGACGGCCGGCCGGTCACCGTCGAGGAGACGATGGCGGACATCGGCAGACACCGGTCCTTCCTCACCGCGGCGGGCGGCGGAGTGACCCTCACCGGGGGTGAGCCGCTGCTCCAGCCCGCCTTCACCGCTTCAGTTCTGCGCGGCTGCAAGGAGGCGGGGCTGCACACCGCCCTGGACACCTCCGGTTTCCTCGGCGCCCGCGCCGACGACGCCCTGCTGGCCGACACCGACCTGGTGCTGCTGGACATCAAGTCCTTCGACACCGCTACCTACCGCGAGCTCACGGGCGGTGAGCTCGCCCCCACTCTCACCTTCGCCACCCGTCTGGACCGGCTCGGCGTCCCGATGTGGATCCGCTACGTCCTGGTCCCCGGCTGGACCGACGACGCGGCCCGCGTGGACGGCCTGGGTGCCTTCCTGGCCGGCCTGGACAACGTGGACCGGGTGGACGTCCTGCCGTTCCATAAGCTGGGCGCCCACAAGTACGAGGCGCTCGGCATCCCCTTCCCGCTGCGCGACACGGCGGGTCCGAGCCCCGAACTGGTCGAGCGGGTCCGCGCCCGGTTCCGGGCACACGGCCAGCGGGCCTTCTGAGCGGGCGGTTCCCACCACGGGGCTCCGCTCGCCCGCTCACGACGTCAGTCCGCGGCAGCGGGAGTTCGGCGCAGGGGAGCCGTTGGAGAACAGCCGCGATGGCAGCTGGACGCTCATGCCCGGAACGTGAGGAGCACGCGTGCGCCGTCTCCGCGGCGAGACGGTCGCCGGTCGCTCGCAGGCCTTCGGATTCCCGGCCGTACCACCATGCGTCCAGTTCGGCTCCGACGGATTCGAGGAACGACATCCACCGCTGGGTGTCCATCGTGCCGAGGGTTTCCTTGAAGCCGTGAGGGAGTACGACTGTTCGGTTGTCCCGCGCGTGCCGCAGCGCGGCCCTGCGGCGGATTCCGCGCTGCCGGTCGGAACCCTCACAGGAGAGCATGGCGCCTTCGTCCCAGGACCGCGGGGTCGCGGCGGCCCACCAGCGTGCGTCTCATCCTTCGCCGGAAGCGGGCGTCTCACTCCGAGGCCGCAGGCGCGTACGCTCCGTCGGTCGTCCCGTAGTACGCCGCCCGCATGATTCCCTGCATGTCGTCCAGCATCGGCAGCCGCGGGTTCGCGGGCGCGCACTGGTCCTCGTAGGCGTTGAGGGCCTGTTGGGGCAGCGCGTCGAGGAATCCCTGCTCGTCGACGCCGAGGGACTGGAAGGACGGTTCGATGCCCACGGCGTCGCGCAGCTGTTCCACCGCGTGGGCGAGCGACTCGACGCCCTGTTGTGGTGTGGCTGCGCGCAGGCCGAGGGTGCGGGCGATGTCCTGGAAGCGTTCGGGGGCGCGATAGTGCTCGTACTTGGGCCAGCCGGTGAGCTTCGCGGGGACGGTGCCGTTGTAGCGGATGACGTGCGGCAGCAGCACGGCGTTGGTGCGTCCGTGCGCGATGCGGAAGGTGGCGCCCAGGGTGTGGGACATGGCGTGGACGATGCCCAGGAAGGCGTTGCCGAAGGCCATGCCCGCGATGGTGCCCGCGTTGTGCATCTTCTCCCGGGCCTCCGGCTGTCGGGCGCGGTCGTTGACCGCCGCCTCGATGTGGTCGAAGACCATGCGGATCGCGTGCAGGGCCAGGCCGTCGGTGAAGTCGTTGGCGTACACGGACACGTACGCCTCGATGGCGTGGGTGAGCGCGTCGAAGCCGCTGTCGGCGGCCAGGGCCGGTGGCAGGTCGGTGGTGAGCTGCGGGTCGATGATGGCGACGCTGGGGGTGAGCGCGTAGTCGGCCAGGGGGTATTTCTTGCCGCTGGCCGGGTCGGAGATGACCGCGAAGGGGGTGACTTCGGCGCCGGTGCCGGACGTGGTGGGTACGCACACCAGACGGGCCCGGGAACCGAGGACAGGGAAGCGGAAGGCCCGCTTGCGGATGTCGAAGAACTTGTGCCGCATGTCGGCGAAGTCGACGTCCGGCTGCTCGTAGAGCAGCCACATCACCTTCGCGGCGTCCATGGGCGAACCGCCGCCGAGCGCGATGATGGTGTCCGGGCGGAAGTCCCGCATGAGGCGGGCCCCGCGTTCGACGGAGTCGATGCTCGGCTCGGGTTCGACGTTGTCGATGACCTGGACGGTGACGGTTTGCTGCCGGCCGCGCAGGACGTGCCTGATCCGGTCGACGAAGCCGAGCCGGGTCATGGTCGCGTCGGTCACGACGGTGACGCGGTGCACGTCCGGCATGTCGGCGAGGTAGCGGATGGCCTGCGGCTCGAAGTAGATCTTCGGCGGGACCTTGAACCACTGCAGGTTGTTGCGGCGTGTGGTCAGGTGCTTGACGTTCAGGAGCTGGGCGGCGGAGACGTTGTCGGACACCGACGTGCTGCCCCACGAGCCGCAGCCGAGGGTCAGCGAGGGCAGCAGGCTGTTGTAGACGCCGCCGATGGCGCCCTGCGAGGACGGGGCGTTGACGATGATCCGCACTGCCCGCAGGCGCCTGCCGTACGCCTCGGTGAGCTGTGGGTCCTCGGCGTGGATGACGGCGCTGTGGCCCTGGCCGTGGAAGGCGACCATGGCGACGGCCAGGTCGAAGCCCTCCTGTTCAGATCCGGCCCGCAGGACGGTGAGCACCGGGCAGAGCTTCTCCCGGGTCAGCGGTTCCGCCGGGCCGACCTGCTCGGCCTCCACCAGGATGAGCGAGGTGCCGGCGGGCACGCTGAACCCGGCCTGCTCGGCGATCCACGCGGGGCTCTGGCCCACGGCCGCGGGGTTGACCTTGGGTGAGCAGCCCGACCCTGCCGCTGTCACGGGGAACAGGAACGCCTCCAGCTTCGCCTTCTCTTCGGCGGTGGCCAGGTGGGCGTGCAGGGTGCGGAACTCGGCCAGGGCCGCGTCGTAGATTGCGTCGTCCAGGATGACGGCTTGTTCGGAGGCGCAGATCATGCCGTTGTCGAACGCCTTGGACAGGACCAGGTCGTTGACCGCCCGGCGCAGCAGTGCGCTCTTGTGGACGTAGGCGGGTACGTTGCCCGCTCCCACGCCCAGGGCGGGCTTGCCCGCCGAATAGGCGGCCTTGACCATGCTGTTGCCGCCGGTGGCCAGGATCAGCGCCACCCCCGGATGACGCATGAGCGCACCGGTGGCCTCCAGGGAGGGTTCCTCGATCCACTGGACGCAGTGCTCCGGGGCCCCCGCTTCGACGGCCGCGTCGCGCACGATGCGCGCCGCCTCGGCGCTGCACCGCTGAGCGGCGGGGTGGAAGGCGAAGACGACGGGGTTGCGGGTCTTCAGGGCGAGCAGCGCCTTGAAAACCGTGGTGGAGGTGGGGTTGGTGACGGGGGTGATCGCGCACACCACACCCACCGGCTCCGCTATCTCGACCATGCCCGCGGTGTCGTCGCGGGCGATGACACCGACCGTCTTCATCGGGCCCATGCTGTGCGTGACGTGCTCGCAGGCGAACATGTTCTTGACGGCTTTGTCCTCGAAGACGCCGCGCCCGGTCTCCTCGACCGCGAGGCGCGCCAGTGCGGTGTGCTGGTCCAGCGCGGCGACCGAGGCCTTGTTCACGATGTGGTCGATCTGCTCCTGGGTGAGGCTTTCGTACGCGGTGAGCGCGGTGAGCCCGGCTGACACCAGACGGTCGATCGTGGTGGCGGTGCCTGACGGTTCGTCCGCGGCGGGGGCGGTCGGGGGATCGGTGTGGAGGGTCATGAGAGGTGTGCCTCCGTCGTCGGGAACCGGGCCGCGCAGCGGCCGGCGAGGTAAGGGGGCTCCGGGACCCCGGAGCCCCACCATCAGCAGCTTCGTTCATCCCGAGGGAAGGAGCCGAGGCCTCCTTGGGCCACGGGTGAAGGGCTGACGGCCCCGACAGGAAGGGCCGATCGGCCCCGGCGAGGACGTCACCTGCTGTCGCTCGTGTCCGTGCGAGCCAGCGCCGCCCGGCCGGCCTCCAGGCGGGCCACCGGCACGCGGAACGGGGAGCAGGACACGTAGTCGAGGCCCGCCGCGTGGAAGAAACCGATCGACTCCGGGTCGCCGCCGTGCTCGCCACAGACCCCGATCTTCAACTCGGCCCTGGCGGCCCGGCCCTCGGCGACGGCGATCTCGACCAGTCGGCCGACGCCCTCGCGGTCGATCGTCTCGAACGGGGACACCTTGAAGATGCCCTTGTCGAGGTAGGCGGAGAAGAAGGCGGCCTCGACGTCGTCGCGGGAGAAGCCCCAGGTGGTCTGGGTGAGGTCGTTCGTGCCGAAGGAGAAGAACTCCGCCTCGCGTGCGATGCGCCCCGCGGTGAGCGCGGCCCTCGGCAGCTCGATCATCGTGCCTACCGGGCACGCGACCGGGACGCCGGTACTCGCCGCGACCTCGGCGAGTACCTGTTCCACCTCCTCGCGCACGAGACGCAGCTCCTCGACCGTGTCGATGAGCGGGACCATGATTTCGGCCTGTGGGTCCCCGCCCGCCCGTTTGCGCTCCACCACGGCTTCGGCGATGGCTTGCACCTGCATGGCGACGAGACCCGGCGCCACCAGGCCCAGCCGTACGCCGCGCAGGCCGAGCATGGGGTTCTCCTCGTGCATGCGGTTCACGGCGTCGAGCAGTTCGGCATCGTGCTCGCTCGTCCCGTCCCCGTGCGCCTCGGCGGCGGCGATGCGCACGGCGAGTTCGGTGCGGTCGGGGAGGAACTCGTGCAGCGGCGGGTCGAGGAGGCGGATGGTGACGGGCAAGCCGTCCATGGCCTCCAGGATGCCGACGAAGTCCTGTCGCTGCAGGGGCAGCAGGGCCTCCAGCGCCCGCTCACGGTCCGCGTCGGTACGGGCCAGGATCATCGCCTCGACCAGCTGCCGCCGGTCGCCGAGGAACATGTGCTCGGTGCGGCACAGGCCGATGCCCTGCGCGCCGAAGCGGCGGGCCCGCGCGGCGTCCTTGGGGGTGTCGGCGTTCGCCCGCACCTCCATGCGCCGGACGCCGTCGGCCCGCTCCATGGCGCGGGCGACGGCGTCGACCAGTCCGCCGGAGCTCTCGCCGGTCTCGAAGTACCGCATGACCACGGAGTCGACCAGCGGGAGCGCTCCGGCGTACACGGCCCCCGTCGAGCCGTCGACGGAGATGACCGTGCCCTCCACGACGGTGACGCCGCGCACGGTGAAGCGGCGCCTGTGCGGTTCCACGGCCAGTTGCTCGGCACCGCACACGCAGACCTTGCCCATGCCGCGGGCGACGACGGCCGCGTGGCTGGTCTTGCCGCCGCGGCTGGTGACCACGGCCTGGGCCGCGACCATGCCCGGCAGGTCGTCCGGGGTGGTCTCCTGCCGCACCAGGACGACGCTCTCTCCGGCGGCGGCGCGGCGCACGGCCTCCGCGCAGTCGAAGACCGCCGCGCCCACCGCGGCGCCGGGCGACGCCGGAAGGCCGTGTGCGAGCGCCTCACCGACGCCGGAAGCGTCGAAGCGAGGGAACATCAGGCGGGCCAAGCCGTCCCCGCTGACGCGGGCCAGCGCCTCGTCAGGGGTGATGAGCCCCTCGTCGGTCAGCGCGGCGGCGATGGCGAACGCGGCCTCCGCGGTCCGCTTGCCGACCCGGGTCTGCAGCATCCACAGCGTGCCGCGCTCGATGGTGAACTCGATGTCGCACAGGTCCCGGTAGTGGTTCTCCAGCATCGCCAGGTGCTCGCGCAGCAGCGCGTACGACGACGGGTCCAGACGCTCGAGTTCGGTCAGCGGAACGGTGTTGCGGATGCCCGCGACGACGTCCTCGCCCTGGGCGTTGGACAGGTAGTCGCCGTACGGCCCGGGGCGGCCGGTCGCCGGGTCACGGGTGAAGGCGACGCCGCTGCCGGAGTCGGGGCCGAGGTTGCCGAAGACCATGCGCTGGACGTTGATCGCGGTGCCCAGGTCGTCGGCGATGTGTTCGCGGCGGCGGTACAGGCGGGCACGCTCGCTGTTCCAGGAGGCGAAGACGGCGCGGATGGACCGGTGCAGCTGCTCGTCGGGGTCCTGCGGAAAGGGTTCGCCGGTGCGCTCGCGGATCAGGACCTTGTAGGTCTCGACGAGCCGGGCGAGGTCGGCGGCGTCCAGGTGAAGGTCGTCGGGAGCGCCCCGCGACTCCTTCAGGCGGGAGAGGGCACCTTCGAACAGGGCCGGGTCGACGCCCATCACCGTGCTGCCGAACATCTGGATGAGGCGGCGGTAGGAGTCGAAGGCGAAGCGTTCGCTCCCCGACACCTTGGCCAGCCCCCGCACGGAGTCGTCGGTGAGGCCGATGTCGAGGATGGTCTCCATCATGCCGGGCATGGAGAAGCGCGCCCCGGAGCGCACGGAGAGCAGCAACGGATCGTCGGCCTGACCGAGCCGGCGCCCCGCCTCCCGCTCCAGGGCGGTCAGGTGCGCGGCGACTTGGTCGGCCAGGCCGTCCGGCTCGGCTCCGGTGCTGAGGTAGACGCGGCAGGCTTCGGTGGTGACAGTGAAACCGGGCGGTACGGGAAGGCCGAGCCGGGTCATCTCGGCCAGGTTGGCGCCCTTGCCGCCGAGCAGGTCGGCCATGTCGCGGCCGCCCTCGGTGAACGCGTACACGTACTGGACCATGGCGGTGTGCTTCCTTCCTCCGGGGCGAGGGAGTGGCGCTGGGGACGGTCGGCCCCTTACACGGCCGATCGGTCGTTCCAGCGTTGAGCGCGCGGCGGGCGTCGGGACAGGTGCTGGAAGTCCTTCCTGCTGGCCCACCAGGCCCACCCCACGTGCACCGTCGCGACCACGGAGGCAGCGAGGGGCAGGTGCGACGCCCAGGGCACGGAAGCGGTGGCCGCGGGCAGGGCGGCGAAAGCGAGGCCGGCCCGGCCGTGGACGGGTACGGCGAGGACGACCGGGGCCGCGCCCGGAGCCTTTGCGATCCGGCAGGCGGTGGCCGCGCTCGCGCCGGTGGTGAGGCTGTCGTCGACCACCACGGCCGCGCGTCGGGCTACCGTGGCGCGGGCGCTGGTGCCGCGGTAGCGGCGCACGTGGCGATGCGGTGCCTCGCGTGTACGCGTCTGCGCCGCCACCCGCTCGTCGGCGCCGAGTCGGGCCTCGCGGAGCGCGTCGTCGTCGATGACGCGGGCGCCGCCCTCGCCGACCGCTCCGAAACCGGGCTCCGGCCGGTGCGGTACGACAGCTCGCGCACGACGACGGCGTCCAGCGGAGCGCCCAGCTCCCGTCCGGCCGCCCTTCGGTCGACGAAGCGCGCGCCCGCTCGCCCCTTCCCGCCGGACCCGACCCCATGGACCGGTTCCTTCTCACCACAGCCTGTGGCCGTTCGGTCCGACAGGAGCGACCGTCCCTGTTCCGCGGCCGTGGGGCCCGCCCGGTGCCGGTGCCCGCGGCCCGCGTTCCGCGTCGGTCCCGGGGGCCGATCGGCCCCTGCCACTGGCCTCATCGGCTCTGCCCGTACCAGCACGTGGCGGCAAGCCTGGAGAAGACCGAAGAAGGCGGCTTCGGGATGGTCCTCCGGACGGCACGGCCGACCGGCGAGGTGGGGAGCCGACGATGACCGTGATCGCTCTTGCCGGGGACACCATGCTCGGCTGCGGTGTGGCCGGGGAAGTGCGACGGGCTCGGCCGCGGCGGCTGTTCTCGGAGCGGATTCGGGATCTGACCGCGCAGGCGGACCTGTTCGTCCTCAACCTCGCGTGCGCCGTCTCCGAGCGGGGCACCCCCACCCCCGTACCGGGCAAGCCCCTCCTCTTCCGCGCCCCGCCCCAGGCGGCCGCGGTTCTGGCCGACCTGGGCGTCGACGCGGTGTCCCTCGCCAACGACCACGCCCTGGACTATGGCGCCGAGGCCTTGACCGACACGCGGCTGCACCTCGCCGGGCTCGGCGTCCAGACCGCGGGCGCCGGTGCTGACGCCGACGACGCCAGGGCCCCCGTGATCCTGAAAGCCGGTGGACTCACCGTCGGGCTCATCGCCGTCACCGATCACCCCGCGGACTGTGCTGCCGGACCCGGCAGGCCAGGTGTGGCCCACGCCGACCTCAGGCGCGGTGTGCCGCACTGGCTGTCCGACCACGTCCGGGCCGTACGCCGCGACACTGACGTCACCCTGGTCAGCGTGCACTGGGGACCGAAGATGGTGGGCCGCCTGGTAGCGTACGTGCGCCACGCGGCCGACGGCCTCGTCGCGGCGGGGGCGACGTTGGTGGTCGGCCACTCGGCCCACCTCTTCCACGGCTTCACCCGGCATGTCCTTTTCGATCTGGGCGACTTCATCGACGACTACGCCACCCACCCCGTCCTCCGCAATGACCTGGGGCTGCTCTGGCTGGTGACGCTCGACGAAAACGGGCCGCAGCGCACCGAAGCCGTCCCCATCGCCCTGGACCACGCACACACCCGCTTGGCCGACCAAGCCGAGTACGACCGGACCGCCGACCGGCTCACCAGCGCCTGCGCGGGGTTCAGACAGCCGCCCAGCAGCCCGAGGGATATCGCTCCCACGGACAGCAGCATTCTCGGTCTCGAGTTGCATCCCCCTCCGATTGGTCAAGACAGCGTGGATCCACCCATTCGGTTGGCGTGTCCACGTCGGGTCGATGTGATCGAATCACAGGGGTCTGCCCCCTGGTGCGCAGGCCTCCTGAATTAGGCCTTCCGTTGGGACAATGGGCGTGTCCGTCCACTCTGGATCGGGCACTGGGTGTGGCGGTGGTGCTCCATGATCGCAACGGACGCGGGTGACGCCGCTTGCCAGATTCGCGCACTACTCGACACCCAAGCCGTACGGAACCGGTGGTGGACCGGAGCCATCGCCTCGTCGGCGCTGCTTAACGCGGTGCTGGTCGCGGTCGTGGTTGGCGCCGTCGTACATTCTGCGGCCGCCGTGTTCGTGGTGCTGCTCACCTTCGCCACCTGCTCCTTCGCCGTGTGGTGGCGCCTTCAGAGCGTGCCGTACGTGGAAGTGCCGATCGACGTCGAGGACGAGAAGCTGATGGCCGCGCGCGAAATGGCCGACCGGCTGGCCCACCAGGTCGGCATCGCGCCGCCCCAGGTGTTCGCGACCGCGGAGAAATCCCTCAACGCGGGCGCCACGGGAACACGAGATCACTCGTACATCCGTTACACACGGGGAATTCTCAACCACCTTTCTCCGGAGGAACTGGAGGCGGTCACCGCCCATGAGATCGCGCACATCGCGAACGGCGATACGCGGGTCGTCGCGTTCTCGTCGGCTGTCGTGGCCTGGGTGCTGTATGTGGCCCTTGCTTGTGGTGCGCTCATTGCGCTCGGATTCTCGGTGGGGAAGCTGGTGGCCGACAACGTCGAGGACCCGCGGACCAATCTGCTCTACTGGCCCTGGTGGTTGATCGTCAGGATCACCTTGTTCTTCTTCACCGCCTTTCTCTTTCTGCTCCTGATCGTGTGGTTCGGTATCGCCTTCCTCACTCATCTCGCCTTCATGAGACAGCGTGAATGGCTGGCCGACGCCACGGCGGCACGGATCACCGACAACCCCGAAGTCCTCTGCGATGCGCTGGACCAACTGGACCACGCACCGACCCGGCTGTCCCAGGGGGGCCGCTGGGCGCAGGAGTCGGCCATCGCCGGAGCCGGGGCGAGCGGGCGCTGGTGGCGGGACCTCCTGGAGACCCACCCGCATCTCCAGCGTCGTATAGCCCGGCTGCGCGGAGCGATCGCCGGCGTCCCCGAACGCAGCCCACTGACCTGGGGTGCCGCGGCGCCCGCCACGGCCTGCGCGCTGGCGGTGCTGGCTCTGGGCGGTGTCGTGACGGCCACGACCCTTCAGTGGGCCGGGGCCGGTACCGAGGCGGGCCGGACATTTGACGGGCAGGATGGCCAACCGGCGCCGACGGTCCCCGACGTACCGCCTGACACGCCGACCGGCACAGCCACGGCCACACCCACCGTCGTGGGTCTCGTAGACATCAGCCAGGTGTCGGACGATCCTCGCGCGACCGCGGTGGCGACGATGTTCGACACGTACTTCTCGGGTGTCAACGACAGGGACTACGCGCGGGCGCTCTCGGTGTACGACCCCGCCTCGGGCGTGGATCCGGCGAATGCGGGCACCGTGAAGCGGTTCGGGGAGGCCGTGTCCACCAGCAGCGACGCCGATGTCGTGGTCCAGAGCATCGAGCGCGCGGGCGACGCTCGGACCAGGACGATGGCCACGCTGACCTTCCGGAGCACGCAGAGCCCCGGATACGGCCCCAAGAACAGCCCCGATGAGACCTGCACGTTGTGGACGGTCACCTACGAACTCACCCGGCCTGCCGGTGAATACCGCATCCGTGGCGCAGAGAGCGAGCACGAGTCGTGTTGAGCGATGAAGAGTACGAGGAGAACTGGGCCGCTGAACTCGCACTTCTTCGGCGGGTCTTCGAGAGTGAGACCCGCGGAGAGGTCAAGGCATTGGTCGGTGACCATCCGGAACTGCTGGATGAAGACGTACGCAGGCTGCTGAACGAGATGGTCGTGCGTGCCGTCTGTTCGCAGTCCTCGGGCTGGGTGCGCGTGGTCGGAAGAGTTCGCGATTTCCTCCGCGACGCGCAAGATCGCCGAGGCGAGGGGGGACGGGACCCCGTGCCGTGGGCTGGTGCCCGGGGGAGTGAGGTCGCCGACGAGGTGTTCACCGATCTGATCCGTCCGGACCTGGAAACCGCTGCCGGGGTGTTCGTGGAAACGGCCCGGTTCGCTCAGCTCGTCGACGACTATCTCAAGGCCGACCTCTGGGAACCGGCCGGACGCGTGATCGCCGACCACCCCGAACATACTCGATGCGCGGGCCGAATTGGCTCTTGAGGAACTGGAGGGAGACGCGGACCGGATCGCTGGCCACCTCCGGTTGCTGCTGCGCTACCGGGAGAGCGGTGCCGGGGCGGTCAAGGAGCTAGAGGATGCGGTGAGCCGGAGTCAGGCCGAGGAGCGGGAGGGGGTGGTGAGCCGGACGATTCCGCCGGGCTTCGAGGAGCTGTACTGGACCGCGGGCGAGGTGGAGGAGCGGGTGCGCAACGAGTCGTTGAACGCACCTGAGGCCGTGCAGGCCTGGTCGGCACTGCTCAGGCACCCAAGGTTCCCGGAGACCCCGGACTGGTTCCGTCGCACCGTCGCCGAGCGCGCGAGCATCGCCTACGAGCGCCAGTTCTTCTTCGACCCGTCGGACGAGGTACTGGACGGCTGCATCCACAGCGGGGAACTCGCGGTGACGTTGGCCGACGAGACTTCCCCCGGCCTGGCGTCCCGGCGCTCCCTGCTCGCTGATCACTTGCGGAGACCGCCATGAAAGGAACGAGGGCAAGGGACGTGGATGACCTCCAGGAGTCCATCCGCCTTTACATGCTGGCGGCAGGGATGCGGCCAGGAGATCCGGAGTCCAAACCGACGACGACCGACCGCTACGTCCTGTCGGGCCTCGGGGCCGCGCTGGGCACCCGGTACGACCTGCTCGGCGATCCGGCCGATCTGGAGCTGAGTATCAAGGTGTTGGAGCTGGCTACGTCGGACGAGGTCCCCAAGAAGGGCGAGCCCGTGCGTGACGTCCGCCCGACAGACCGGACGTACCTCGCGATCTCCCTGCTGTCCCACTTCCGGATCAAGGGAACTCTGGATGACCTGCACCGGGCCGTCGAAGCCCTCCGGCGTGCGGTGTCAGGGCTGCGGGACGGCTCCGAACTTCACTACTGCCGGATGGTTCTGGCCGGCGCGCTCAAAACGCGCTTCGAAGAACTGGGGCAGCGCCGGGACCTCGACGAGGCGATCGAACTCGGCCGGACCGTGATCCAGGCACTGCGCGCACCGCGACCCACCATGAAGGAGATTCAGCAGCGTCTCAGCGAAGAACTCGGCGTCCAACTACGTGACGTAGGTGCCTCGACTGAACTGGCGGACGCCCTGCGACCGGACCCCGTACCGGACAGGACCGTCACCGCCGACCCCTCCCTGCCCTCCGCGGTGACCAATCTCGGCGGCTGCCTCGCCCTCCGTTTCCTGCGCTTCCGTGACCGCGCGGACATCGATGAGGCGATCGACGTCCTCAGGGCTGCCGCCGACTCGGCCCCGGGCTCCGACCGCCCCGCCTATCTCACGAACCTCGCGATCGCGCTGCGCACCCGGGCGGTCGCCGACGTCGACGAGGCCGTGTCGGTCGGCGAGGCTGCCGAGGCCACAGGCTCAGCCGGCCCCGACCGGCTCTCCGTACGGTTCGCCCTGGCCGTCACCCTCTACGACCGCCACCAGCGAACCCGCAACCGGGAAGATCAGGTTCGCGCGCTGGGCCTCGTCGAGAGCTGTGTCCACGAGGCTCCGGCACAGCACCCCGACCGCGCACGCTTCCTGCTGTTCCTCGCCAAAGTCCTCACCGACGCCCCGACCGCCGACCAGGCCGACGTGGAACGTGCCGTGTCGCTGTGTGAAAAGGCCGCAGATACGGATACCGCGCCGGCCCGGACCCGGGCCGAGGCGGCTGCCCTCGGCACGGACCTGCTGCTCTCCAAGGGCGAACACGACAGGGCTCTGCCCTTGTGTGAACTCATGGTCGAGCTGCTGCCCCGGCTGGCTTGGCGAGGGCTGGACCGGGAGACCCAGGAAGAACGGTTGAGCGGGTACGCGGGGCTTGCGAGCCTCGCCGCCGCGTGTGCACTCGAAGCGAGGAAGCCGCAGGACGCGCTGATGCTGCTGGAGCGGGGCCGCGCGGTGCTGTGGACGCAGCTCCTGGGCAGGCGCGGCATTGCTCTCTCGGGCGCGGACACGCAGCATCTGGCCCGTTTGTCCGAGGTGCTCGACGGGGGCCCGGCCCGGTCCACGGGCGGTCCGGCTCCAGGCGCGGCGCCAGCCGGCGGGTCGGCCCGGGACGCGGAGGCCCGTATCGCCGCCGCGCTGGAATGGCAGAGGCTGACAGGCACAGGGGATTCGGACAGTGCGGCTCTGGAACTCCGGGGGCTTTACGACGCCGCGGGCGACGGCAAGGTCGTGGTCGTTAACCTCACCCGGTGGCGCTCCGACGCGTTGGCGGTGTCCAGGACAGGCGTACAGGTCATCCGGCTACCCGAACTGACGGCAGACGGCACGGTCCGGCAGATCAGCGACTACCTTCGCGCGGCGGACCGGTTCCAGCGCGCTCTTCTCGATTACGACGTCAACATGGACCGGTGGCGGAGTGGCGACCTCTCTGCCGAGGTGAACTACGCGAACACGGCACTCGGTGCACGCATGACAGCGGCCAAAGCAACATGGCTGGCCGAACTCGAAGCGACCCTGCGCTGGATGTGGTGCACCATCGCCGAACCGGTGCTCGACCAGCTGGAATTCACCAGGACTCCCGACGAGGGCGACGCCTGGCCGCGGCTCCACTGGTGCCCCACCGGGGTGCTGGCGCTGCTCCCGCTGCACGCCGCGGGAAATCACGGAAAGGACGGTGGGGGCCGCACTGTCCTGGACCGCGTGGTCTCGTCGTACATGCCGACGCTCCGCACTCCGACGCGGGCCAGCCTCTCGCAGGACGTCCGCGACGGCGGGCTGCTCGTCGTCTCCGTCCCGGATGCCGAGGGGAACCCTCGCCTGCCCGGCGTCGAGCAGGAGGTGGAATACATACGCAAGCACATGGGCGACGGCAACCAGGTCACGGTGCTGGCAGACGGAGCGGCCACCCGGGAGCGGGTGTGTGCGGAGCTGCCCCGCCACAAGTGGGTCCACTTCACGTGTCACGGCTACCAGAACCTGATCAGCCCCTCCGACGGCGGCCTGATCCTGGAGGACGGCACTCTGACCGTGGCGGGACATGAGCCACTCCGCGGGGGCGGGCAAGTTCGCTTTCCTGTCCGCGTGCGAGACGTCGTCCGTAGGTATCGCCCTGCCGGATGAGGCGGTCACGACAACGGCCGCGCTCCACTACGCCGGGTACGACAACGTCATCGGCACGCTCTGGTCGGTGTACGACGGTACAGCGACCGAGATCGCCAAGCAGGTGTACGGGAGACTGATCGGCAAAGAGCCGTTCAGCTCCGATCTTGTTGCCCGCGCACTGCACGAAGCCGTTCGGGCACAGCGCGAACTCGCGCCGCGGAGCCCCGACATCTGGGCCCCATTCCTGCACGTCGGTTCCTGACCACGGAGGGAGTGATCGCCATGTCCTCCGCGGAGGGCTCTGGAGAGCGCCAGGAATACTGCGTCAGGTGGCACAACATCACCTTGGACCAGGCCGCCGAGTTCGTCGTGGAGCCATACGAGAGAGACAAGCTGATCGTCGGCAGGTGCCCGAGGTGTGGGCACTCCATGACGGCTCCCCTATTCGACGAAGTGTTCAAGGGTAGGCGCTTTCCCTGGCGAAGGGAGACACAGACGCCCCCGGCAGATCCTGGGATCCCGATGGTCTGCACCTGTCAAGGAGCCCAGCACCCAGGACGGCCCGAGGACGTGACGTTCGGTTGCGGCGCTTACTGGGCCCTCGAAAGGCCGGAATCGTCGTGAACCACCCTCGGCCGGCACGGCGCATACCCACGCTGTCGGACCAGCGCCGACGCACGCACTACGAGCAGTTGGCCCGAACCGAATTGCCCCGAGTCCGCGCATCAGCCACCGCCTGGCGCAACGGCCTGGGCGCCCTGCTCGTCGCGCTGACCGGATTCGGCCTCATCAAGGGACGGTCAGACATCGGCCAACTCGCCCAGCCGTGGGCGGTCGCCGTCGGCCTGGCCCTGCTGCTGGCGCTCCTGGCCGGGGCCGTGGGGGCGCTCTCCCTGCTGCGGGCCGCGCACGGCTGGCCCGAGACGGTCCCACGCGCGCGACATTCCGCCCGAGGAGGTCGTCCGCCACAGGGAGGCGCTCCGCTCGGCCCGTGCCCTGCGCCGGGGAATCTTCCTTACCCTGTCCTGCGCGGTGCTCCTGGTGGCCGCGGTGGCGATCACCTGGTACGCGCCGGCCCGTTGAGTGACTTCCTGTACACCACACGCTCCCCCCGTCCTCGGGCAGGTCGCGATGCTGGTGGCCGACGGCTGGCTTGCGATGGGCGGGCACATCACCCTCGGCACGTTCGTCGCGTTCTCGACCTACCTCGCACAGTTGGTCGGACCGGTCCGTGTGCTCGCCATGGTCCTCACGGTCGGTTAGCAGGCGCGGGCGGGCACCGAGCGCGTTCTGGAGCTCATCGACACCGAGCCGTCGCTGACGGACTGTGCGCCTGCCGAAAACCTCATCCGCGCTGCTCAAGCGGCATGTTGGTACTCGTGCAGCACTCCGCCGATGCGGTCTCTCCGGCGTACCTTCAGCTGGGTGATCTGTGCGTGGGGGAGCGGTTCGGGGGCGGCGCGTAGGGGTGCTGCCTGGACTATCGCTCGGTGGGGCCGGTGGAGGTTGTAGTGCGGTTCGAACTGGTGAAGTGCGTGGCGTAGATGGCGCTCGTTCCAGATGAGGGTGCGGTCCAGAAGTTCGTGGCGGCAGGTCTGGACCCAGCGTCCCATGATCGAGTTCATGCGGGGGAGCCGGACGCCGGTGCGCACGACTTGGATGCCGGAGCAGCCCGCCGATCTTCTGGACGCTCTGCCGTACCTGGCGCTCAACCTCGCCCGCGCCCCCGAGCGGCTTCAGCGGCGGCTCTACGAGATCACCCAGCTCACCATCCGCCTCCACCCGAACAGCGACGACGTCACCCTCACCATCAGGCTCCCCTCCGGCCGGCTCCCCGAGATCAGCCAGGCGGCAGCGAGCGCCACCGGGGCCAGGAACGCGGAAGGGTCCGTAACCACCCAGGTCACGGGCCCTTGCCCAAGCGCACCCCGTACGGATGCAGTCCGTGCCCCCGGAGGGGTTCTCGGCCCCAGTCCGGGGGCTACGGGGCCCTCCCGCGCGGACCCGCACAGGGCGACACTGTTCTGGAGCCCTCGACCGACGTCGTCGGCATGGGGCGGCTGACGGAAGCCGTCGGCCCCAGGCGTCATCCCGGCCAGCGATCCGCTCCCGTCTCAGGAGCTCAAGTCAGGTTGAAGGGGGCGAACATGACCGGCACGATTGCGTTGGCCGGAGACACCGTGCTGGGCCGAGGCGCGGCCGAGGCGCTGACGAGGCGGCCGCCGCGACCGTTGTTCGCGCCGGAGGCGCGGGAGGCACTCGCCTCGGTCGACGGCTTCCTGCTCAACCTGGAGTGCTGCGTCTACGACCCTTCCCCCCCGGTCACGTTGAGCCTCGCGAGGTCCCCGGGTCGGGGGCCGGGACGCCCTTGCGGGGCGCCGCGCGGGCGCTGCCGCGGTGGCGGCGCCGCGCCCCGCGCGACGGAACCGCGACACAGGCCGCGGGGCCCATGGGCTCCGTGAGCCTCACTTGCCGTCAACCAGCCGCACGACCCCATTGAGGACCCATCCGATCCCACTCCTGGCCCCACCGTTCAGTGGCCCGTCGCTCGACGCGCAGTCTTGCCACACGCCCGCCCGCGAGGCACACCAGGCAGGTGAGCGAAGCGGCCCCGGCGCCGCGCTCGAACTCGGCACCGGTGTCCCCGTCACGCGCACCGGGCGGCGCGGCCTCCGACAGTACGGCGTGGACCGCATGGCGCTGCGCCCTTTGGTGCTCGACGGCGCGGTCCATGGCGTGAGCGCCTGCGACACCGGCCGCGGTGCCCCCCACCAGCCCGGCCGCCCAGGAGAGCAGGAAGATCCATGCCTCCACCACATCGCTGTGGCGGCGCAGCGGGTTGGGGCGCCATCGCCAGCCCGGGCTCTTCGTGCATCGGAACCTCCGCATCGTCGTACCACCCCACGGGACGCCTGGCGCGGGCCTCATGGCAACCGAAAGTCACCCCTCACTCGTGCGCGATGACGGCGACAGGGCAGCGCGCCTGATGGATGGCCGCGTGCGTGACGTGGCCCGTGCGGGTTCCCAGCCCGCCATGCCGTACCTCACGGCCGAGGACGAGCAGACCGGCGTACCGCGCGGCCTGTGAGACCGCGGGAACTGGACGGCCGTACTCTGCCGTCGCGTGGACAGCCACCTGGGGGTACTTGTCCTTCCACGGTTCGAGCTCGCACTCCAGGACCCGCTCGGCGTCCCGCTGCGTCGGCCTGTGCCCGTGTTCGTCGGTGCCGCCGCGGGTGTTCGGCAGCCGCCAGGCGTGCACGACGTGCAGGGGAGCCGTGCGGCACCGGGCGGTCTCGAAGGCGAAGGCGAGCAGCGAGTGACAGGCGTGGCGCGGGTCGAGGGCGACGACCACCGGCCGGTGGGGGGTTCCCGCCGAGGCCTCGTGACCGCTGTCGGGCACGTGCTCGTCCACGGCGTCGAACCCGGCCCGCACGAGCACGACGGGAGTGCGCGCGCGAGCCACCACCGCCATGGCCACGGACCCGGCCAGGAGCCCGCCGAGCCCTCCGAAACCCTGGTTGCCCAGTACCAGCAGCTCCGCCGTCTCGGCCTCGGCCAGCAGCGCCTGCACAGGGGGCCTGCGGATCTGTTCGGCGGTCAGGTGAACGCGCGGGTAGTTCTCGTCGAGGTGGTCGACGGCGGTGCGCAGGATCCGCCCCGCCCAGTACCGAGGGACTGCCAGCTCTGGCAGGCTGACCGGCTCCGCGTCCCCCGGCAGCCCCTCCCAGGCATGTACCACGCGCAGTGGAAGACCGCGGCGCGACGCCTCCCTCGCCGCCCAGTCCGCGGCGGCGACGCTCTCACGTGAACCGTCCAGGCCCACTACGATCGGCCGGAGCATCGGCCTCACCTCCCTGTGCCGCAAGCGTCGCGCGGCACAGCCGGTGCGGGCATGGGGCGTACCGGCCTTCGGCCGGGGCCGATCGGCCCTCTGTGCGCCACCGCGGGCGCGGGCCGACGGTAGAACCATGAAGGAACGGACACGCATCGCTGTGGTGGGCGTCGGGAACGAGAAACGACGCGACGACGGACTGGGCCCGGCAGTCATCGCACGGATGCGGAAGCGGACCATGGTGCGGCCGTTGCCGCCAGGGACGACGCTCGAAACCTGTGACGGTGAGCCGGGCCGGCTCATGACTCTGTGGGAGGGCGCCGACCTCGTGGTGGTCCTGGACGCCGCGCACGCGCACCCCGGTACTCCCGGCCGTGTGCACCGCGTCGAGCTGGACGCCGGACGACTCGCGCAGCCCTCGGCGGCCAGCTCCCACGGGCTCGGTCTCGGCGAAGCCATCGAACTCGCCCGCGTGCTGGGCCGGTTGCCGGAACGCCTCGTCGTGTTCGCGGTCGAGGGCGCCGACAACTCGTGGGGTGCCGGTCTTTCGCCCTCGGTCGCCGCCGCGGTCGGGCCGCTCGCCGAATCCGTCGAGCGAGAGATCGTACGGCACCGCGACGCCGTCGCCCGGGGCGCGCCGTGGCCCGCGTGACGCGTGGTTTCGCGGTCCACGGGACCGTGCGGGGCGTGGGCTTTCGGCCGTTCGCGCAGCGGATCGCCGGTGAACTCCGGCTGACCGGCCGGGCCGCCAACGCGGGCGGTCACGTCGAGGGCGCGGTCACGGGGCCGGCGGACGCCGCCGTGGAGTTCGGGTGACGGCTTCGCGCGGACGCGCCGGTGCTCGCGCGGGTACGCGAGGTCGTGTGGCCCGCTTCGGAGGTGACCGGCCGGTGCCCCACCTCGCGGGGGGCGGCGGCGCGGCGGGGCCTAAGGCCTTCGTGATGCGCCGGCGGTCCCGCTCGGCCCGCGGCCACCGCGCGGCGTGAAGTCCCGCCCGACGCGGCGACCGGCGTTTCCACGCCGAGGCCGTGGCCTGCCTCCGCGCGTGGCCGACGCTCGCCTGGGACGACCTGCGCGAGGAGCGGGCGTCGTAAGCGGCCATGGGCGTCGTCGCCGGGGGCGGGATCATCGCGGTGAAGGGACTGGGCGGCCATCAACTCGTGTGCGACGCGACCGATCCGGTGGCCGTGGCCGGGCTGCGGCGGCGCAAACGCCGACCGGTGAAGTCGTGCGCTGTGATGGCGCGCGACGTGCGCACGGTCCGCCGACTGGCCCGCGTGAACGGGACGGAGCGAGCACTGTTGACCTTGCCCACGCGACCCGTGGCGCTGTTGCGGCCCGGGCACGGCGGGGGAGCGGTGCCCGTCGCCGCCTACGTGCACCCAGTGCCGGGCCCTGACCGAGTCGCAAAGGAGCCTGAGGCCTCGGCTGTCCCTGGACGCCTCGGCCTCTTCCTGCCTGCTACGGGGCCGCACCACCTCCTGGTGCGCGAGCTGGACCGGCCCCTCGTCGTCACCAGCGGCAACCTCTCCGACGAACCGATCTCCACCGAAGAGCCGAGGCCCGGCGTGCCCGTGCCCGTACGGCCGACGGCTTCCTCACTCACGACCGGCCCATCCGCCAGCCGTTGAGACACCTGCCCGTACAGCACCATCACGCGCACACGTGGCGGCGTGCACGGCCGAGCACGGGCTGCGCGGAGGCGCCGCGGTCCATGGCCGACGCCGTCGAGAGCGGACTCGGCGCACCACTGCCGTGAGGGCCGTTCGGCCCTCCCCGTCGGCGCCGCCCGGCCCCGGCCGGTGCCCGCCCGGCCACTGCTCCTCACGCCGGTGGGGCCGGACGCTGAGGACATCCACCGATCGCACAGAATCGCGAGGTCCGTGATGACCGGCAGCACCGCTCCCAGCTCTTCCGCGCCCCGCACGACGGCCGACGGCGCCACGCACGCCCTGCTGGCCGACGGCACCACCATCCGCATCCGGTGTGCGAGGCCGGACGACCACGACGTGGTGCTGCGCCTGTATGAGGCGATGTCACTGGAGCACCTGCGGTTGAGGTTCTTCGTGGCCAGCCGGCGTTCGGCCGCGCAGGCTGCGGCCCGGGTGCGCAGAGGAGCCGGGCCCGGTGGCCCGACGTCCGCGGACGCTGCCGCACCCTGCGGCTACCGGGCGCTGCTCGCCGAGTACGAGGGCCGCCTGATCGGGATCGCCGAGTACGAGACCACCGGTGCGCACTCCCCGGCATCGGACCGCGTGACCGCCGAGATCGCCCTGGCCGTCGCGGACCACTGGCACCACCGGGGCGTGGGCACCCTCCTGCTGGAGCACCTGGTGTCGGCGGCCCGCGTCGACGGGATCACCGTGTTCACCGCGGACGCCCTCGCCGAGAACCACGAAGTGCTGAAGGTCTTCGCGGACCTCGGGCTGAGCACCGTACGCCACTTCGAGGGGAGCGAGGTGCGGTGCGTCGTCCCGCTCGACCAGACCGACGCCTACCTGGCCTCCGTCGAGGCCCGCGGCCGCACCGCGGACGTGGCGAGCCTGCGTCCCCTGCTGCGCCCGAAGTCGGTGGTGGTCGTCGGCGCGGGCAGCAAACCCGGTTCGGTGGGCCGGGCCGTGCTGCGCAACCTGCGTACCGGCGGCTTCCAGGGCCGGGTGTTCGCGGTCAATCCGCGTGCCGTCATGGTCCTCGGCGTCCACGCCTACCCCAGCGTGGACTCGCTGCCCCAGGTCCCGGACCTCGCCGTCCTGGCCGTTCCCGCGGACCGCGTCCCGGACGTCGCCGAGGAGTGCGGCACGTTCGGCGTACGGGCCCTGCTCACCGTCTCCTCCGGCCTGGACGCCGCCCAGGCACGGGCACTGCTGGACACCTGCCGCACCCACGGCATGCGTCTGGTCGGCCCCAACTGCCTGGGCCTTGCCAACACCGAGGAGGACATCAGCCTGGACGCCACCTTCGCCGCCACCCACCCCGCCCCCGGCACGGCGGGCGTGGGCGTGCAGTCCGGCGGCGTGGGTATCGCGCTGCTGAGCGGACTCGACCGGCTGGGCATCGGCGTGTCCAGCTTCGTCTCGCTCGGCGACAAGTACGACGTCAGCGGCAACGACCTGCTGCAGTGGTGGGAGGACGACGGAACCACGGACATGGCGCTGCTGCACCTGGAGTCGTTCGGCAATCCGCGCGCGTTCTCCCGCACGGCCCGTCGCGTGACCCGGAAGCTGCCCATCCTGACGGTCGACGCCGGGCGAACGGAGGCGGGCCGTGCCGCCGCCGCGTCCCACACCGCGGCGGCCGCCACCCAGACCATGACCCGCCGGGCCCTTTTCACCCAGGCGGGGATCACCGCGACCGACTCCGTCTGCGAACTGCTCGAAACCGCGGCCCTGTTGCACTCCCAGCCACTGCCGCCGGGACCTCGGATCGCGGTGGTCACCAACGCGGGGGGCGCCGGTGTCCTGGCCGCCGACGCGTGCGCCGAGGCCGGACTGCGCCTGCCGCCGCTCGACACCTGCCTCCTCGACGACGTGCTCAAGGTGCTCCCCGCGGGGGCGAGCGCCATGAATCCCATCGACGCCACCGCCGCCGTCAGCGAGGAGCAGCTGCGTGCCTGTGTCGACCGCGTCGCGGCGAGCGGCTGCGTCGACGCGGTCCTGGTGGCGCTGGTGCCCACCGCGGTCGCCGCGGCGACCGGCGACATCCTGGTCCGATCCCTCACCCACGCCCCGGACCGGTGTCGTGACAAGACGGTCGCCGCGGTGCTCATCGACCAGGAGCAGCCGGTCCGGCTGCTGCCCGCGGGCGCGGGCACCGTCCCCGCGTACGCCGAACCGCAGGCGGCCGCCCGCGCCCTGGCCCACGCGGCGGAGCGCGCCCGATGGCTGGCCCGGCCGCCCGGCACCCTCCCCGAGCTGACCGCGGTGGACACGCCCCGCGCCCGCGCGGCCGTCGAGGCCTACCTGGAGCGGCACCCCGAGGGCGGCTGGCTCGGCCCGGGGGAGTGCGCCGAACTCCTGGACTGCTACGGCATCCCCCAGCTCCCCTGGGCCTGGGCGGACACCGAGGACGACGCGGTCCTCGCCGCCGAACGGCTCAAGTGGCCCGGACGGACTCGTCGTCCTCAAGGCGCACTGGCCGGGCTTGCTGCACAAGGCGGAGCAACGCGCGCTCCACCTCGACCTGCGTGGCGACGCCCAGGTCCGCGCCGCCTACCGGGACCTGGAGACCCGCTTCGGGCAGCTGATGACCGGCGTGGTCGTCCAGCCGCTGGCCCCGCGCGGCACCGAGCTGTTCGCCGGCGTCGTCCAGGACGAGATCTTCGGGCCCCTGGTCCTCTTCGGCCTCGGCGGCACCGCCACCGAAGTGCTCGCCGACCATGCCGCCCGGCTCGCCCCGCTCACCGACCACGACGCGCACGACCTGATCACCGCGCCGCGCTGCGCGCCGCTGCTCTTCGGGCGCGGCGGAGGCGGCCCCGTCGACCTCGAAGGCCTGGAGCAACTGCTGCTGCGCCTGTCGCGGCTCGCCAGCGACCTGCCGCAGCTCGCCGAGACCGACCTCAACCCGGTCCTGGCCCAGCCCGGGCGCATCACCGCCCTCGACGCGCGGATCCGACTCCTGCCCCGCCACGCCCACGACCCCTACCTGCGTGAACTACGACAACTCCGCTGAACTCGAGCGGTGTGCCAAGGAGGCGAACGTACATGAAGCACAGGAAAGTCGGCTCGGTCATGACGAGCGACGTCGTCACCGCGAGGTACGACACCCCGTTCAAGGAAGTCGCCCAGCTCCTGGCCCGTCACCGCATCAGCGGCCTGCCGGTGGTGGACGCCGACGGATGCGTCATCGGGGTCCTCTCCGAGACCGACCTCATGCTGCGGCAGGCAGAGGCCGAGGACCCGTACGCGCCCCCGCGGGGCGTCCGCTGGCCCAAGCTGCTGCCGGGGGCGCGCAAGCGCGAGACCAAGGCCCGCGCCCGCACGGCGGGAGAGCTCATGTCGCGGCCGGCCTTCACCGTGTACGCGGACGGCACCATCGCGGAGGCCGCCCGCACCATGGCCAGGCACCGCGTCGAACGGCTTCCCGTCGTCGACGACGAGGACCGGCTCGTGGGCATCGTCACCCGCCGCGACCTGCTCCAGGTCTTCCTGCGCCCCGACGAGGAGATCCACCATGAGGTCGTCCAACAGGTCCTGGTGGACACGCTCTGGCTGGCTCCGCAGACCTTGGAGGTGGAGGTCCTCGACGGAGTGGTGACCCTGTGCGGACAGGTGGAGCGGCACAGCGAGGTGCCCGTGGCCGTGCGCATGACCCAGCAGGTCGACGGTGTCGTGGCGGTCGTCGACAAGCTGACCTACCGCTTTGACGATTCCCACCTGCGGCCCAGCGACGAGGCGCTCAAGGGCGTGGCGGACGACTGGCTGCGCAAACTGTGAGGGAGGTGCGGCGATGGCCTCCGTAGTCCTCGTCGCGTATGGATCGACGTACGGTTCGACCGCCGAACTGGCCCGGACGGTCGCCGACGTGCTCCGCAAGACCGGTCTGCTCGTCGAGGTGCGGTCGGCAGGTCTCGTACGGGACGTGACGCCGTACGCGGCGGTGGTCCTCGGCGGTGCCCTGTACGCAGGGCGCTGGCAGCGAGACGCCCGGCGCTTCGCCCGCCGCCACCGGCGGGCCCTGGCGCGGCGGCCGCTGTGGTTGTTCAGCAGCGGCCCGCTCGACGCGCCGGCCGCGCAGCGGAACCTTCCGCCGCCGCCCCCGATACGGCGCCTGGCACGCCGACTCGACGCCCGCGGGCACATGACGTTCGGCGGTCGGCTCGACGAGCGGGCCGACGGCTGGCTCGCGCGGACGATCGTCACGTCGGGCAAGGGCGGCGACTTCCGGGACTTCGAGGCGGTGACGGCCTGGGCGGAGGGCGTCGCGCGGGAACTGCTGTCCTCAGCGGCCCCCCAGGGCTGAACGGCGCCCGAACAGATCTGCCCGGAGAAACGCCTGACGGCGGCCCCCACCACAGCGCGACCCCTCAAAGGAGGACACCATGGCCGTCACCGGAGCCACGGCAGTGATCGACCGGAACGGCCTGGCCGCCTTGGTCGGCCGCGCTGGTGGCGCAGGGCCGCACCGTCGTCGGTCCCACCGTCCGCGACGGCGCGATCGCCCTTGGGGTACTTGAGTCCGTCGACGAGCTTCCCTTCGGCTGGGGCGTCGCACTCGACGCGGGACGCTACCGGTTGACGCCTCGCGAGGACGGCGCGGTCTTCGCGCACTGCGCCGGGCCGCAGTCGTGGAAGGCCTTCCTGCATCCGCAGCGTGAGCGGCTGTGGAGTGGGCGGCGCGGACCGGACGGCACGCCGGAGTTCACCGCGGCGCGCGCTGATGCGCCCGCGTACGCGTTCCTCGGAGTGCGGCCGTGCGACCTTCGGGCCATCGCGATCCAGGATCGCGTCCTGGCGGGCGGCCGTTATCCGGGCGGCTGCTATCAGCAGCGCCGGAAGAGGGCGCTGCTGATAGCCGCGGAGTGCACGGAGCCCGGCGCGACCTGCTTCTGCGTCTCCACCGGCGAGGGCCCCGCGGCCGACGCGGGCTTTGACCTCGCGCTCACCGAGGTCGTCGACGAGGACGGCCACCGCTTCTTCGTCCGCGTCGGCAGTGCGCACGGCGCACGACTGCTCGCCGCGATCCCGCACCGGGCAGCGGACCTGACGACCGAGGCCGTGGCCCGGGGAGCCGTCGACGCCGCCCGTGAGCGGATGGGGCGCTCCCTGCCGCCGGTCGACGTGAAGACTGCGCTGGGGGCGGGTGCGGACGCCTCGCGAGGGGACGATGTCGCCTCCCGCTGTCTGACGTGTGCCGACTGCGCCATGGTGTGCCCCACGTGCTTTTGCACGACCACGGAGGAGGCCACCCACAAGTTCTCCACGTGGCACGACCAGTTCGGCAGCGGTGGCTGCGTGGGCTGCGGGCGCCGCGTCGCCTGGTGTCCGGTCGGCATCGACATCACCGAAGAGGGCGCCGCCCTCGCTGCCGAACGCGACGCGCGGACCCCTGCGGACGCGCGGACGGCGCACGGCGGGCGGGCGGGGCCATGAACGACACCACCACAGCCGCGCCGCGCCGGACACGGGCACGGAGCGTCGAGCACCGCTCCCACCGCGTGAACGTCGCCCGCGGAACCACCAGCACGGACGGCGCTGGCCTGTTCAACGAAGGGGGAGGGGCCGAACGGCTCCCGCAGCCCCGCGCGGACTGCTCTACCACCGCTACGCCCTCGACGCCGACGGCACCGTCACCGACGCCTCGCTCGTACCGCCGACCGCGCAGAACCAGGGCGCGATCGAAGACGACCTGCGTCGCGCCGCGTCCCGGGCCCTCGCCGCGCGGGACATGACCGACGCGGAACTGACGGACCTGTGCGAGCGGGTGATCCGCAACCACGACCCGTGCGTTTCCCGCTCCACCCACTTCCTCGACCTGACCGTCGTCCGTACCACCGGAGGCCCCCATGCCTGATGCACCTCGCCCTGAGCAGACACCCACGCACTCCTCGTACCGCGTGGGCGACGTGATGACCCACACCACCATCGCCATCGGCCGTGACGCTCCGTTCAAGGAGATCGTCGAACTCATCGAACAGTGGCAGATCAGCGCCCTGCCGGTCCTGGAGGGCGAAGGCCGCGTCATCGGCGTCGTGTCCGAAGCGGACCTGCTTCCGAAGGAGGAGCTCCGGGACGCCGACCCCACGCGCTACGACGTCCTTCGCCGCCTGTCCGACATGGCCAAAGCCGGAGCCGTCACCGCGGGCGAGCTGATGTCGAGCCCCGCTGTCACCGTCCACGCCGATGCCACCCTCGCCGAGGCCGCGCGCATCATGGCACGGCGCCGTGTCAAGCGACTGCCCGTTGTCGATGAATCGGGCCTGCTGCAAGGAGTGGTGAGCCGCAGCGACCTGCTCAAGGTCTTCCTGCGCGAGGACGAGAGCATCGCCCAGGAGATACGCGACAGCGTCCTGGCTCCACTGCCAGCGTCGGAGGGGCTCGAGATCCGTGTGCGGCAGGGCGTCGTGACGATCACCGGCACTCTGCGTGACACAGCGCTCGTCCCTGTGCTCGCCCGTGCCGCCCGCGCGGTCGAGGGCGTCGTCGACATCCGCCTCGACCTGTCCCAGCCCGTGAGCGAGCCGTGAAGTACCTCGACGAGTACCGTGACCCGGCACTGGCCCGCCACCTCCTGGACGAGCCGCGCCGGGTCGCCACCCAACTGCCGCACCGCAAGGACGTAGGGAGGCACGAACCGCTGTCGCGGGTCTGGCCGGCGGACGGACATACATACACATCGATGGCCGGGAGCCGAGCCGACCCCGCTGGAGAACGTCAGGTTCCTGGCCGCCTCTCGGCGTCCCAACGTCGTACTCGGCGTACCCGCCCTGACAAGGTCCCAGAGGCACGGCTGCCCCTCCTGCTCGGCTCTGTGCTCCCCACCATCGTGGTCCTGGCCGTGGCCACCGATCGTTTTGAGATGAAGCTGGGGCCGTCGGATGCGTTGGCTCAGGGCCGTAGCTGATCAGATGCAGAAGATTGTGACGGGGCTGCCGGACCTGGAGGACGTCACCGGCGTACGGGCGGTGGCCGATGACCGGGCCGCGCAGGGGGATGCTGCGTGGTGCCGACCGGTACGCCATCGGACCAGGCGATCAGGAACGTGCTCAGGCCTCGCTGCTGCTTGTCGAACCGCAGCGCGTGGCGCGGCGTCCGCCCGGGGGAGGGCATGTGCCTCTCCAGGAGTTCGAGGTCCTCACTCCGGCACGGTCGGATCTCCATGCGCTCTGTCCTTTCCGCGAGGCGTACGGGTCGGCGGGGAACCGACAACGGTCTCGGTCGGGCGCCGGGCTCCTCGTTCGGAGCACCGGTAGAACACGATCCCTGACTGGTGCGGCCAGGTGCAGGTCCCGGAGGAGCGCCGCGGGCGTCCTTCCGGACGTCGGAACGGTGAGATGGTGCTGGACGTCCGGCAGTTGGGCCATGTCCGTGGAGACCTCCCGGGCCACCGGCACGCCCGGATCGCGGGTGCCGCACGGGCAGCCCTGCCGACGGGTCCGGGCTCGGCCTGACAGGGCCGGAGTTGACGACGGGAACACCATGTCGGCGGAAGCGACACAGGCAGCGGCAACCAGAAAGACCTGCCCCTGACAGGCCACGTGTACGCCGACCGCCAGGCCTCGGAAACCTACGCGGACTCCATGACGCTCCCTTCCGGGAACCGCGGCCGCGCTGCGCGCCTGACCACCGGGGGAGCGCCCCGTTCAGGCCCGAGTGAGGGTGCGCGAGGACGTGGCCGCGGTACCCGCCCGCCTACCGGCCGGAGTCAGCTGTCTTCTCGGTGCTGTTGTCTATGGGCCTTGGCCCGGGCCATCCGCCCGGTCTGTGTCGTGGTGAAGGCCTGGGCCAGCTGCGTGGCCAGGGCGGCGAAGGCCCCCACCGCGAGGAGCCCGTACAGCACCGTGAAGATCTTCCCCAAGGGGGTCGCCGGCGCCAGATCCCCGTAGCCGATGGTCAGCCCCGTACACACCGCGAAGTACAGGGAATCCAGCACGCCCCAGCGCTCCTGGCCGGTGTAGAAGACGGTTGCCGAGATCCACAGCAGCGCCAGCGTGCACGCCGTTCCCCGGAACGCAGGACGGCGCCACGCGGCCCGCAGTGCCCCGCCGAGCCGAGCGAACATGATCACAAGACCGAACACAGCGGCACCATAACCGCACGCGGGCCCCATCTGCCGGACCCTCGCCGACCCGAGGCCGGCAGACGGAGGGCGGGCTGGTGTGCTGCCGAGGGGTAGTGGGCCTGGCGCCCCCGGCAGCCGGGGCCGCGGTGGTCCGAGGAGCGCCACGGCCCTCACACCAGGTCGTCGCACGTCAGCAGCCGCCAGTGTGCGCCGGCCCGGGAAGCGAGCGCACACCGCCGACCCATTCCTCCTCGCGAGGTGGCTCCATGCCCGTCGCATTCCGCCCGTTACTCGGACGCGTCTCCTCCAGCGGACCGCCCCACGCCCCGCTCGACGGGGAGTGCGCCCAGAGCAGCCTGATCGACGAACACGCCTCCGTGACGGTCTCCTGCGAACTACAGGTCACGACCACCACACCACCACCGTCGCGGTCTGGCGTGCCTCCGCCATGGTTTGCCGCGCTGGGAGGCCGCGCGTCGCCGCAGCTCCGGGCCGGTGACTCATCCGCGTCCGCGAGGACGGGCGCGGTGTGACGTTGACGTGGCGCAGCGGTGACTCGGACGCGGTGAGTACGTGGTGTACCGCGCCGAGACGCCCAACGCCCACCGCACGAGGTTCGGTCGGGTGGTCACGTCGCCGCCATGCCGCGGCTCAGGGCGGCTGGGCCAGGGCACACCAGGTCCACCCATGGGGACGGCGGCTGCGATGAGCCGGGACAGGCGCGGCAGGCGGTGACGGTCTCCGGCCGCGCCTCGGCTCGCGGTGGCAAGGGGCCGGTCAACCGTCAGCGCTCTGTGGTCGCCGCGTGCTCACGGGAAGACGAGCGTCGTGTCCACCGGCATCACGAGGTGCCAGCGGACCGTCACGTCGTCATACGGGCCGCAGGCCAGGACACGGACGTCGACGGCGTCCGGGGCGATCAGGGGGAAGAACACCGGGCGGACGTCCCCGGGCACGGGCGGCTGCGCGGGCACGGGAGCAGGGGAGTCCCACAGTGCTGCGACGCCCGGCTGGGCCCGTACCTGCTGGACGACCTCGTCAAGGCGTGAGTTGTCGGGCCAGCGCTGCCAGGCCAGGCGGAGGCAGGTCAGGAGAGGGACGGCCCAGCGGTTCTCCCAGTCGCGCAGCTGATAGCGGGCTTCAACGGAGAATGCCCAGGTCATGACGTTGGCGCCCGGGCGGACGAGCCCGGGGCAGTGCCGGGCGGCGAGCATGTTGGCCTCGATCACGTCCCACGCTTGGTCGCAGATGTAGCTGACGTACCGCTGCTGGTGCATGAGCTGCACGAGCGCCGGGTCGAGGCCGCCGGGTGAGCCGGGGCGCGACCCCGAGGGCGCGGCACGGGGGTAGGAACTCGGGGGCTCGTGCCCGGTGATCCGGTACACGGCGGCCGCCTGGTGCGGGGAGAGGTCCAGGATCCGGCAGACTCCGGCGATCATCTCGCGGCTGTACCGGCGGTCCTCGCCCTTCTCCAGAGCCCGGTACCAGCGCTCGGAGACGCCGAGCTGCAGTGCCATGTCGAGCTGGGTGAGGTAGGTGCGGTGTCCGCGCGGGGGTACGGAGCCGAGCACCCGTGCGGGATCTCGTGCCCTGCGCCAGGTGCGGAGCATGCGGCCGAGGTCCTCGCGTCGGGCGTTCGTCACGGTAATGGTCTCGCAAAGATGATGGGGTTGATCAGGGGTTTTCGGGCGTGGCGGGTGCCGTGGGGCCCCTGCGGCGCTGATGGCAGGATCGCATGGCGCAGTTCGTACCGGAACCTCAGGGTTCCGGTACTGGGCCGTTCCGGCCTTGGGCGTCGTACGGCGTTCAGGGTGGGCGGCACGTCCAGGGCGAGGCGTGGTCGGCGTGCTGGGCGGTGTGGCGGCCGCACCGGCCTTGGCCTGCCGTGCTGTCATCGGCACGGCGGCGTTGCCGCGTCGCCAGCGCCCGGTCGACGGCTTCACCGTGCACTGGACCGGAGGCGGACAGCGTCGGGCGCGTCAGTCGTCGGCAGCCGGTCACCCGGTCACCCGGCCATACGGTTACGCCAGGCCGGGACCCGGGGCCCGGAAGCCGGAAGCCGGAACGACCGTGCCCCCTGGCCACCGCACCCACCCAACCTCAGCCCACCCTCGAACCGGCCCGACCACTCGACCTCGACCACGACAACTACCTCGACCTCGACCTCGCCCACGACCTCGACCAACGGAGAATCGACCGATGAGCTACTTCCTGCCGGAAACCACCCCCGTGCTGACCGCCGCGCGCGGTCTCGCCCTGGCCCACCCCGGCATCGTCGAGGTCAACAGAGCCCCGCTGTATCTGCGGGCCCGCGCCGCGCACCCCGACCGCCGTGTCGCCCTGGTGTCCGGCGGCGGCTCCGGGCACGAGCCGCTGCACACCGGTCTTCTCGGGCGCGGCGGCCTGGACGCGGTCTGTCCCGGTGAGGTGTTCGCCTCCCCGCACAACCGGCAGATCTACGAGGCGAGCGCGGCGGTCGCCAAGAGTGCGGGCGTACTGCTGGTCGTCAAGAACTACACGGGCGACATCATCAACTTCCAGATCGCCGCGGAGCGTCTGCGGCACGACGGCATTCCGGTCGCGACCGTCCTGGTCGACGACGACCTCGCCACCGATGCCGCCGACAGCGCGACGGGCCGCCGGGGGACGGCGGCGACGGTGGTCGTGGAGAAGCTGCTGGGCGCCGCGGCGGACCGGGGTGCCTCCCTGGAGGAGCTCCAGGCGCTCGGCACTCGTGTCGTGGCGCAGTCGCGCAGCATCGCCGTCGCGGCCCGCGCCCAGACGTCGCCCGCGACGGCCGCCCCCGCCTTCACCCTGGAACCGGGCGTGCTCGACTACGGCGTCGGTATCCACGGCGAGCGCGGCACCCGCGCCATCGCCCGGCCGCCCGTCGAGGACCTGGTGCGGCGGATGGCCGACGACCTGCTTGATGCGCTGCCCGAGGGTTCCGTTGACGTCCTCGCGCTCGTCAACGGCCTGGGCGCCACCACCGAGCTCGAACTCCACGCCGTCAGCACGCTCCTGAACGACCGGCTCCAGGAGCGCGGCCTGCGCCCCGCCGTGACCGTCGCCGGAACGTACACCGCCGCCCTGGACATGGCCGGCTTCTCGCTCACCCTCACCCGCCTCGACGAGGGCTGGGTCGACTTGTGGACGGCGCCGACCGAAACCCCGCTCATGCTGCCCCGGACGGTGCGCGCCCCGGGCGTCGAGACCATCGCCGAGGCGGAGGACCTCACCGGACAGCCGCCCGCGTCGGCCGCCTCCACGCCCACCGGGACCGACCGTACGTCGAACAGCCGGATCGTGCTCGACCGGTACGCGGAGGTCGTCGCGCAGGTCCGCGACAACCTCACCAAGCTCGACCAGCTCGTCGGCGACGGTGACTTCGGGGACAACCTCACCGGCGGCGTGCGGCGCGCGGTGAAGCTGGCCGACGAGACGGGGATCGAGGGCACGGCCGCGCTCGCTACGGCGTTCCTCAACGACGTGGGCGGTACGAGCGGCCCGCTCTTCGGGCTGCTCTTCCAGCACCTGGCGTCCGCCGAGACCGGCGACGGGCAGGCGCCGTCCGTCGCGGCACTGGCACGGGCGGCGGCCGCCGCGAACGCGGCCATCCACCGGGTGGGCGGGGCACGCGTGGGCGACTGCACGCTGGTCGATGCGCTCGCCCCCGCGGCCGAGTCGCTTGCCTCGGCGTCGAGCGGAGCGGCGACGGGCGACGGCGAGGAGGACGCCGCCTCCGCGCAGGCCCCGCTCACCACGGCGGCCCAGGCCGCGATCCGCGGCGCCCTCTCGACGGCGTCGCTGCGCCCCCGGCGCGGCCGCGCGAGCTACGTCGGCGATCACGCCATCGGCGTCCCGGACCCCGGCGCGCTCGCCGTCGCCCTGGTCTTCGCGTCGTTGGCCGATGTCCACGAGCCGACGTGGGCCACCCGCCTCCCGGCACCAGGGCACCTGACCGCGATCTGACCCGGCCCGCTGACAGCTGTCCGGTGAGCGGCACCCGTCCGCTTACCGGGCAGTCCTGCCAGGGCCGGTTCCTGGCCGGTGTGTCTGTCTCCTGACGCGTGTGCTCGGTCCCGGCTGACGGGGCGAACCGGCGGGCCCGCGTCCCCTGCCCGACGTCATGGCCATGGGCGGCCACGACGGAACGCACACGTCACCGGTTCGCCTCCGGGGGGCACCGCGTCAGTCGACGTCGAGCAGGTGTACGTCGTAGAAGAACTGATACCGCTGCGGGTCGTCCGGCAGGAACCAGTGGAAGCCTTCAAGCAGGAACACGGCGACCAGGTTCACGGCGATGACGAGCCCGAGGAAGCCCAACACCAGTTTTCCGGCGGCCCGTTGGGGAGGTCCGGCGATCTCCTCGCCTGCGGTGAGGTGGGCGAAGGCCATGACGATGCCGACGGCGACGACGGACGCCATGAACAGGATCCACGCCCAGACGTACAGGTGGAGCCCGAGTACGGGATCTCCGTAACCGTTGTCCCCGGGCAGGATGTGGAGCATGGTCTGCCGCCAGGAGGCGAACCCTCCCGCGATGCAGGCGACGAGCGCGAGCCCCCACCCGGTCATGTAATCCCGGCCGCGGACGCGGCCGCTGATCCCTTTTCGTACGATGTACGCGGCGCCGAGGGCGGCCAAGAGCATGAACATCCGCTGCACCACGCACAGCGGGCACGGATACTCCCAGCCGCCGAACTGCACGGCGAGCCCGCCGCACACCACGCCTGTCCAGCCCACGGCGAAGAAACAGGCGAACCAGTACTGCACTTGCCCGAGGGTTCCCGAGGGGCCATGCTCCGCGAGCAGCGGCCTCATGGACGGGGACGGTGTCGTCATGTCGGTGTCCGGCCCCGTTCAGTAACTCAGGCCCAGGGAAAGGCTGCTGGTGATGTGGTGGGCGAGCAGGAGGAGTGTGGCGACGAGGAGGACCCACCAGGCCCCGAGCACCACGACCTGAGAGCGCTGCTGGGACAGGGCCACCAGGGCGGCCAGGAGCCCGCCGAAGATCAGAGTGTCCATGGCCCGGACCGTAGCGACGCCGCTCGCGCGTCCTCGGGAGTCACGCGGTGACGCGCCATGGGCTAGACCGATCGGCGCATCGTCTTGTACGACTCGCTCGTCCCCATCAGCACCCGGATGAGCGGCCTGCTCCAGGCTCGGTGCGGGTGGTGATGGTGTGGCGGTGATGGGGGAGAGCTGGGCCTCCAGGGCCATCTGCCAGTCTCCAGCGGGGGCGGTGGCCAGCACGTCGGCCCGTCAGGTTGCCGCGGCCACGCGCTTCGAGTTCTCGTAGGCCAGGCGCGTCCGCAACCGAGGTCGGCCACGCCTGCGGCCGCGTGCGGGTGGGCACGTGGACAGCATCCCCGCCAACCGGCGGTTCTGGAACCAGATCAGCAGCGCCTACCAGCACGAGCACGACCCGCACATCGGCGCCGCGCCCCGGCTGTGGGGCATGTACTCCAACCCTGATGCGCACCTGCACGCCCTGGGCGACGTCACCGGCAAGCGCGTCCTCGAACTCGGCTGCGGCGCCGGCCAGTGGCCCAGGGCGCTCGCCGCCGAGGGCGCCACCGTGGTCGGGCTCGACCTGTCCGAAGCCCAACTCGCCGCGGCGGCCCGCGCGATGGGAGCATCCCGCTACTGCGCGGCGCGGGTCTCATCATCGACAACCTCATCGAACCGCGGCCCGAACCCGGAACACCCAACGGCTACAACGAAACCGACCCACCCCACTGGGCACACCGCTGGCCAGCGGAACTGCTCTGGGTCACCCACAAACCGTAACTTCCGCCGCCACGCCGAGACGTGAAGGCATCCCCTCGCCGGACAGACCCCAGTCCGGCTCGTAGTCGGTCGTCGCATGGTCCTGGACCTGCGGCGTCGGCTCCTCACCGTCTCCGCTGCCCCCGCCGGACATCGAGGCGGCACGGGCCGTCTTGTTCGTCCCGTGCTGGCCCATCTCGACCACCTGCCCGGCGCCACCGGCCCGCACGCGGCGGCGCCGCACACCTGCGGCCCGACGAACCGCGCGTACTGGAGGAATGGAACGACTTCAGCTACGTCGTGGTCGGCACCGCCCCCAACCTCACCACGGCCCAGGACTGGGCAACCGCACGGGCGCCCGACGACGACTCCGCCGCGTAGCAGCCTCCTCCGCTGGCCCCTATGAGTCTGCTGCCCCGTCCAGATCTGTCTCCTGCCCGCTGCCTGACTGCTCGCCGCCGTCTGCTGTCTGGGCCCGGGGGAGTCCGAGTCCGCTGACCGTGCCCGCTGGAGTACCTGAAGCTCTCAGCCGCCTCTGTTGTAGGTAAGACGTTCGACCTGGCCTGGCGAAAAGTTGTTCGGGATCTTCTTGCCGTTGACGATGAGCTGGACGGCGGAGGCATCGCCGAGGACCAGATCGATGCGGTGTTTGTCGGTGAATTTCTCGGTCTCGCCGCTTTCCAGCATTCCGTCGAACAGGAGCCGCCCGTTGTGGTCCTTCGCCGCTACCCAACTTCGCCCGCTGTCGCCGGTCACCACGACAGTGACCCGGTCCTTGGGCGCTGCGCCCGGCCGGGGCGATGAGGGCTTGGACGGCGGGGCGGAAGCCTGCGGGGTGGTCCGCGGGGAATCTGAGGCGGTGGCGGGAGGGCTGCCGCTCTTCTTGTCGTCCTTCTTGTCGTCCCCTTGCCGGGTGAGGGCGAGCAGACCGCCCGCAAGCGTGCCCGCCACGGCCACGGACACGATCAGCAGGGTGATCACGCGGGGCTTGCGCGACGGGGCGGGCCGGAGAGGTGCGTCGACGCGGCCGGGAACGTCGGGCGCCAGGGCCGGTATCGGCGGCACGGCGCGCGGCCGGTCAGGGGCGGCGAGCGCCATCGTGGTCGTGTCCGGCACAGGGCCCGGATCCGGCCCGAGCGAGGCCAGGAGCGTCTCGGGCGCGGGACGGTCAGCTGGATCCTTGGCCAGGCAGGCGGCGACCAATGCCCGTAGCTCTCCCGGCAGCGCGGAGAGGTCCGCCGGCTCGTGCACCGCCCGGTACATCAAGCCCATGGGTGTGCCGCCCCCGAACGCACTGCCTCCGGCCGCCGCGACGAGCACGGCCCCGAAAGCGAACACGTCGGCGGCGCCGGTGACGTGGTCACCCCGGGCCTGCTCGGGCGCGAGATATCCAGGCGTGCCGAAGGCCTCCCCGGTGGCAGTCAGCCGGGTGGCCTCCACGGCCCGCGCGATGCCGAAGTCGAGGACGCGCGGGCCGTCGTCCGCCATGATGATGTTGCCCGGTTTCAGGTCCCGGTGTACGAGCCCGCAGGCGTGGACGGCTTGGAGCGCCTCGGCCAGGGCCGCTCCCAGAGACCTCAACCGCTCTTCGTCCAGGGGCCCTTGCCGCTCGACCAGCTCGGCGAGCGTGGGCCCGGGAACGTACGCGGTGGCCAGCCAGGGTGACTCCGCGTCGGGGTCGGCGTCCACGACCGGAGCTGTGTGGAAACCGCCGACTCTGCGGGCGGCCCAGACCTCCGCGCGGAACCGTTCACGGAAGTGCGGATCGGCCGCCAGCTCGGGGCGGACCACCTTCACCGCGACGGCCCGACCGCCCGGTGAGCGGGCGAGGTAGACCTGCCCCATGCCGCCCGCGCCGAGCTCTCGCTCAACGACGTAGACACCGATCCGCCGTGGCAGGTCCGCGCCGTTCTCCATCGCCTGCACGCCTCCCCCTGCGCACGGTCGCCCGTACGCGACGCCGTCTGGTCCGCACCGGCCGGACTCCGGTCCCGCGTATCCGTCCAGCAGCGTAGACGAATTCATGGCCCGGCAGCCCAGGAAGCCGGACTCGGCCGCCGCCACGCTGGTGGAGCGGCGGAAACGCCGCATCGCTCGGTGCTTTCGCGGTGGGGCGAGGGTGACGGCTCTGGTGAATTCGGACACTCAGCTTCGGTGCGATCCGCGTGTCGCGCGTGCACTCGTGGGTGCGAAGGAAGGAGCTTCCCCTGTGCGCTGCCGTTGGGGGCTTAGCTTGCGCTTTAGCCTCGCTGGTCGAGTTGTTTCTCGAACTTGATCACTCGTGGTGATAAGCGCTGCTCAGCCCCCCTCATCGGGGTTACGTGCTGCGCCCTTAAGCGCCGGGCTGGCTGAAACGCCCGCGGACGCTTGACGGAGCGTCCAGGTTCTACGCGTTCCGTCTGATTGACCCGGGCATCGGGGTGCGCTTGCATCCCGCGTGGGCCCCGGCACCGGGCCGGGGCGAATGCCTTCTAGGGGAGAGCATGGCGAGAGCCAAGCGGAAGAAGAGACGCAGCACAGCCACCCGGGCGGTGGGCGGGGGTGCGCTCGCCGTCTTACTCACGGCCGCGGCCCTGCCCGCGGCCGTCGCCACGCCCGGGGCTCGGGGCCCTGGCCCTGGGGCCCACCCAACTGATCAGCGTCGCCGCCGACGGCAGCGCGGCCGACGGCAGCTCGCATTCCCCCATCATCAGTGCCAATGGCGAGGTCGCCGCCTTCATGTCAGAGGCCACCAACCTCGTCCCCGGCGACACCAACCGCATGGAGGACATATTCGTACGCGACCTGCGGCACGGCACGCTCCAGCGCGTTGAGGCACCCGAGGGAGGCCGGATACACGAGCCGGCGCTCAGCGCGGACGGCCGCTACCTCGCCTACTCGCAGTACGAGGTGGTCGACGGCGGGATCCACGTGATCGTCCGGGACTTGAGGACCGGCCGTACCGAACGTGCCGACGTGGACCTTGATGCGGGGCACACGGGTGGCGAGACGCCCTCGCTCTCCGCGGACGGCCGCACCGTCGCCTTCCTCGCCCGCGACAATGACCCTTCCACCTGGGGACCACCGGCCGTCTACGTGCGTGACTCAAGGGCCCGGCGCACCGAACGCGTCAGCGACACCGCCACTCCGGGCAGCGGCCACGAAGCACTACAGCCATCGCTGAGCGCCGACGGCACGAAGGTCGCCTACCGATGGCGCCGCAACGCCACCCCCGACAAGGACTGGGGTGATGTGTACGTCTATGACCGCGCCACCGGCGGCACGACACAGGCCGACGCCACCCACGACGGCAGCCCGGCCGACCACGCCTCCAAGAACCCGCTGCTCAGCGCCGACGGCTCCACCGTCGTCTTCGAATCCTGGGCCACCAACATGATGCCCGACGACATCCCGCACGGCTGGACTCCATTCGTGCGCGACCTGGACACCGGCAAGCTCACCCGGATCGACCCGGGCCTGCTGCCCGCGCTCGAGCCGCTCTGGGCGGAGGGCATCTCCACCGACGGCTCGAAACTGCTGCTCCGCGCCTCGCCCTGGACTGAGAAGGACGCCAGCTACATCCGTGACCTGCGGACAGGCGTGGACGTCCTGGTCTCGCCCGGCAAGGACGGGAAGCCCGCGCGGGCCGTGGACGCGCGGATGGACGTCCGCGCGCAGACGGTCGTCTTCGCTGGCGCGGACTCGTTCGTCCCGGGCGACACCAATGGCTGGCAGGACATCTTCGTGCACACGGTGCGGTAAGCGGCTGCCAGCTCCCACGGAGCGGCCAGCACCCACCGCTCAGCTGGATCGCAGCTGCGCTGACACCGCCCCCAGGACACCTCGGCGAGATCGACATGCCCCGGCTGCGGCAGGCGCTGGCTGGCCTGCCGCGGCCGCAGTCCGCCAACGGACGCCTGGTCCTACTTGGTCGTCGCCGCGTTGGAGTCGGGCCGCACCTCGTGGTGTCAGCTCTTGCCGCCCCGTTCTGTCAGTAGACGAAGGGTCAGGGCCCTGCGAAACTTCCCGTGAGCGACCAGCAGGAGGAATCCGGGAGAGAGGGAAATGGAATGAGGATCGCCAAATCAGTGAAGGCCGCGGCAGCGACCGCCGTTGCTTCCGCCGCAGCCGTCATCGGGCTTTCCGCTCCGGCCGACGCGGCGCTCAAGGGGCCGCTGCATGACTCCAGCGGCGCGGACACCAACTACAGCAACGAGAATTTCCTCATCAGCGGTCTCGGCACGGGACAGATGGCGGCAAACAACGCGGTGTCCGTCGACAACGAGAACAATGTCGTGCGCACCCAGGGATACACCTGGTCAAATTAATCGGGGGATCGCGGGTGCGCGGCTCCCGGACTGTCCGGGACGCTACTCCGCTGACACGTCTACAACCTCAGATCGCACTACTGCGAGGAGGACGCGGACGAGACCCCAGTGCTTCCGGGGCCACGCGCCTGGGTAAGCCAGCCAGGCACGTCAACATTACGCCGGGCAGAGGTCCGGGAGGTCAGGCCACCACGTGGGGTGGGCTGCGATCAACTCCCGCAGGGCGGGGCTGGATGCCAAGGTGGTTCGGCAGTAGTCGTTCCACGGGGCGACGCTGGTGCTCTCGGGGTTCGCTCTGTGGGCCGACGATTCCCTGGTTCATGATGTCCGTCGGCAATTTGCCTACCGTAACTACCACCGGGCCCAGCGGATCGTCCTTTGGGCACGATCGGCCACCATAGAAATGGGCTCGAAGCGCAGGCCGCTCAATCATCAGCATGTGTATCTCGCGGAGTCCACTCAATACCGTGTCGTTGGCTGAGACAGTGGCCACCCTGATACCGGACTCCACCTGCTTGTGGGCTGCCCTCGCTTGTTCCACTCCATCTTTCGTCTGTCTCGCCAGATGAAAGATGGAGCCAGACGTGAGCACCAGCGTCACCAGAACACCCAGCAACGCGACTAGCACTTCATCCGACATGTGCCCTCCTGAGGTGATGTGGATGAGAAGCTAGCGCCCCATCAGATGTCGCGCCGGCGGTCCGGCAGGCGCTGAGCTGAGACCTGCGCGTCGAGGTGAGGACCCTCAACCGAGAGCGGGCACGGCTCCAAGAGCCGTGCCCGACGAGCGCGTAGGGGACGTCCCGAATGCAGGGATACGGAACCAACAGGGTCCCTCGGTTGCCGCTGTGATCAGTGGAGTCACCGCGCCGACGACGAGGGGCCCTGTCCCGTCACCAACCCTACTGGCGAGGTCGTTTCATCCCGTGGAGCCAGGGGGCAAGAGGTTCAGTAACTCCGTTTCCGGACGCCGCACTCGGCCCCGTTGCGGCGTCGAAGGCGGATCCGGCAGCCGCATCAGGCGCAGGACGTTGCCGTGGTAGATCCGCGCGCGCTCGGCGACCGTGAGGTCGAGCGCGTCTAGGGCACGGATCGTCTCGCGGATGAACCCGGGGCCGCCTTCCGGGTCGAAGGGGCAGTCCGTGCCGAACAGAACGTGGTCGACGCCGAAGAAGTCCAGGCCGCACCGGATGCCGCTGGCGGACCCCGACAGTGCCGTGTCGGCGTAGAAGCGGCGGAAGTACCCCAGCGGCCGGTGCGGCAGCGCTGTCTCGCGCAGCTGGTCGAGGTCGCCGCCCGCGGTGCGGCTGCCCAGCTGGTCGCTCCAGCCGAGCCCGATCCGGCCTTCGAGGTAAGGGATCATGGCGCCCAGATGATGGGTGATGATCTTGATGGACGGGTGCTGTTCGAGCAGGCCGGAGAAGACGAGCCGCGCCATGGCGGCACTCGTCTCGTACGGCCAGCCGAGCGCCCACCAGATCTCGTACCGGGAGGTGTCCTCGGTGGCGTAGTCGGCGAAGGCGGCGCCGCGGGCGGGGTGTAGCCAGATGGGCAGGTCACGGCGGGCCATCTCGGCGAAGATGTCCCGGAACTCCGGTGCGTCCAGCGGCTTGCCGTTGACGTTGGTGAAGAGCTGGACGCCCCGCGCGCCGAGGTCGTCGATCGCGTAGGCGAGTTCGGCGAGTGCCGCGTCCGGGTTGTTGAGCGGCAAGGACGCGACGAAGGCCGGGAAGCGGTCGGCGTGGCGCTCGCACAGCTCGTGCAGCGACTCGTTGGCGAGCCGCGCGAGCGCCGGGGACTCGCGTGGTGTGGCGAGCCGTTCGATCGGCGGTGAGGACAGCGTGAGGACCTGCTGGTAGCCGTCGCCGAACTCGTCCATCATCCGCAGGCGCGCGTCGACGTCGTGCAGGGCGTCGAGCTCCAGCCAGCGTTTGAGAGCGGCGGTGTCGACGGCCAGTTCGCGCATCCGCGCGAAGTAGCGTGGAGGCAGGATGTGGCTGTAGGCGTCGAGTTTCATCGTTCGCTCCTCGCGGTCCGCGGCACCCAGTGGGTGATCCTCCGGTCGATGGCCTGGACAAGGGACAGAGCTCCCAGGGCCACGGTGACGACGACCAGGAGCACGGCAAGCACACTCGCGCTGTCGAATCGGCCGCCCGCCTCGGTGACGAGGTGGCCGAGGCCCACGACGGCGATGAACATCTCGCCGTTGATCATGCCGGTGACGGCGCGGCCGACGCCGAGCCGCACCCCGGCCATGATCATGGGCGCGGCGGCGGGCAGCGCCACGCGCCACAGCACCTGGCGTTCGCTCGCGCCGTATGACCGTGCCATCTCCACCAGGTGCGGGGGCACGGACCGCACGGCTGATTCCGTGGTGACGATGACGACGAAGACGGCGTACATCACCACTACCGCCACGACGGAGCCGCGTCCCGCGCCGAGCAGCGAGAAGAACACCGGAGCGAAGACCAGGGACGGGGCGGCGAGCAGTGCGTGGACGTAGCCGCCGAGCGCGGCCTCGACGCGGCGCGAGCGGCCCATGGCGGCGCCGACGACGAGTCCGACGCTGAGGGCGATGACCAGGCCAAGGGCGAGATTGAGCAGGCTGTCGGCCAGGCTGCTGAGGACCAGGCCCTCGCGGGAGAGTTCGACGAGCCGGTCGAGTACCCGGCTCAGGGGCGGGAGGAACGCCCCGCCCGCCGTACGCCCCACCGCCTCCCAGGCCGCGGCGCCGACCGCGAGGCTGACGGGTGCCGCGGGCACGCGCCGCAGGAAGGACCGGGCGTTCATGAGGCCGCCCTCTCCGGCCGGTGCTCGGCGTGCATCGCGCGCAGCCGCTCCCACAGGTACGCCGTGAGTTCGGCGTACTCACCGGAGCGCGCCAGGCCCCCGACGTCACGCGCCCGCGGCCGGGGCAGCTTCACCGGCACGATCTCGGAGATGCGTCCCGGACGGGCGCTCATCAGGGCGACGCGGTCACCGAGGAGGACGGCCTCCTCCATGCTGTGGGTGATGAACACGACGGTCAGCCGCTGCTCCTCCCACAGGGACAGCAACTCCTCTTGCAGGAGCCGCCGCGTCTGTTCGTCCACGGCCCCGAAGGGCTCGTCCATGAGGAGCACGCGGGGGCGTACGGCGAGGGCGCGGGCGATGCCGACGCGCTGCTGCATGCCGCCGGACAGCTCACTGGGCAGCTTGTCCGCGCTGTCCGCGAGTCCCACCGTGGCGAGCAGCGCGCGGGCGCGTTCGGTGCGCTCGGCCCGGCCGACACCGCGGACGCGCAGGCCGAAGGCGACGTTGTCCAGGACGGTCGCCCACGGCAGCAGCGCGAAGTTCTGGAAGACCATGCTCCGGTCGGGTCCGGGCCCGCGCACCGGCACGCCGTCGATGAGGATGTCGCCCTCGTCCCAGTGAACGAGCCCGGCGATGGCCCTGAGCAGGGTGGTCTTGCCGCAGCCGCTGGGGCCCAGGACGGTCAGGAACTCGTTCTCGGCCACGTCGAGGCCCACGTCGCTCAGCGCCCGCACACGGGTGCCGTTGTGCGCGGTGAAGCTCTTGCTCAATCCATCGATGGTGATCATCGAGTGCTCCTTGCCGGGTGCGGAAGGGTCTTTGGGGTGCGGTTCCAGCCGGTCAGCCCGCGTTCGGCCCAGCGCGCGGCGGACACCAGGAGCAGGGCCTCGGCGACGATGATCGCGATGGTGCCGTAGAGCGGCGGCGCCTTGAGCAGGCCGCGGTAGGTGAGGATCAGCCCGCCCAACCCGTCCGAGACCATGAGCAGTTCGACGAGGACCATGCCGGTGACGGCGCGGCCCAGACCGAGGCGTACGCCCGTCATGATCGCGGGCAGGGCGCCGGGCAGCAGGACCCACCGCCAGATCCAGCGCTCGTCGGCGCCGAAGGAGCGGGCCATCTCGATCAGCGCGGGGTCCACCTGACGTATCCCCGCACGGCTGTTCACGATCACCATGACGACCGAGAAGGCCGCGACGAGCGCGACCCGCGAGGTCAGCCCGACGCCGACCGACATCACCAGGAGCGGAATGACCGCGGCCACCGGTGTCACGAGCAGGATGTTCAGGTAGACGTCCGCGTACCGCTCCAGGAGCCGGAACCGGCCGAGCGCGGCACCGACGGGGACACCGACGACGACGGCGAGGGCGAAGCCGAGCGCCAGGGCCTGGTTGCTGACGTACAAGGCGCGCCACAGCTCCGCGTCGCCGAGCAGCCCGATGGTGGCCCGGAGCGTCTCGGTGAAGCGGGGGAGCAGCAGGCCGCCCCGCGCCGTTGCGTAGAGCTCCCAGGCCGTGGCGAAGACCGCGAACGTCAGGAGCTGGTAGGTCAGTTTCCGGTCGAGGCGCCGCCGCAGCGGTCCCGGCGGGCGCGCGGTGCGGGGACCCGCCTGTGTGCCCCCGCGTCCACGCGCCGTGCGGGGTGCCGCCTTGCGGGGTGTGGTCGCGGTAGTCATGACGCGGCCCTGAGGAAGCTCAGGTCGGCCGCGTCGCGTGCGGACATGCCGCGTCCGACCACACCGGCGCGGGCGAAGAAGTCGATGGTTGCCTGCACGTTCTGCGGGGTGAGGGCGGCCGCGTCGAAGAGCCGCGCCGAGCGGTAGCGTTCAGCGACGCGGGCCACGTCGGCCTCGTCCTCCTGGGGGAGGTAGTGGCGCGCCAGACGTGCGAGGTGTCCGGGCCGGGCGTTGATCCGGTCGTGCTCGCGCACCAGGGCCGTGACGAACGCCTGGGACACCTCCCGGTGTTCGGCGAGGAAGTCCGCGTTGGCGTAGACGGTCTGCGGGTGCAGGTCCGGCAGGGTCCGGGCGAAGTCGGCGAGCTTGGTGAGGCCGGTGGCGCCCGGCCGCGCGGATGACCCCAGGGCGACGGCGTCGGCGACCTCCAGCGGCGTCGCGTCGATCTCCCCCGAGGCGAGGGCCTGGGCCCGGACGTCCGAGCCGCCCAGCGTCAGATAGCGCGGGCGCCGGTCCGCGCCGCAGTGCGTGCGCACCCAGTCCTTGGCCATGGCGGTCGCGACCGCGCCCGCGCTGAAGATCCCGAAGGGGCGCTCGTCGAGATCGTCGCAGGATGTGACGCCGGGTCTGCCGTAGAGCGCCCACTGGTTGCCGACGGCATCAGCGATGATCTTGATGGGGGCGTCCTGCTCGATGGCGCTCAGTGCCGGTCCCGTCGCCTCGGCGGAGATCGCGTAGTCGCCCAGCGCGAGTCCCTCGATGGCCAGTTCGGGTGCGGCGAGCTCCACGACGTCGACGTCGTGCCCCTGGCGGCGGAGGGTGTCCACGGCCGCGAGGAACGGCACGATCGTGATGTCCGGCTCGACGATCGCCACGGTGAACGACAGCGTCCCGTCCGCGCGGGTCTCGGTGCCCGCGCCGCTGCCGCAGGCGGTCGTCGCCGCGGTCGCGGCGCATAAGACCGCGGTGACGGCTAATCGTTTCGTACGCGTCCAGGCGGTCCAGGCCGCGGGCCGGGTCCAGGTGCGCATGGTCATCCCCCTTGTGCCGCCTCGGTTCCCCGAGGTCACCGGTTAGGCAAACGTATGCCTTGCCTCGGGATGCTAGACAGTCGGGGAGTCGGTTCGTCAAGGGGCAACACACGTAAAAACCACAGGAGTTGAGCGCTGTCGTTGCCAAAGCTCCTGCCCTTGTGGCATGTTGCCTCGCAGAGAAGCAAACGTTTTCCTGATGCCTTCCCGAATCCCTGGACGGTGGTGTGTGAGCTCACTGGTGGAAGTCGCCCGAGCGGCGGGCGTGGCCGTCTCCACGGCGTCGCGCGTGCTCAGCGGGTCCGACCATCCCATCTCGGCCAAGACCCGCGCCAAGGTCATGGAGGCAGCCGAGCACCTGGAGTACTCGCCCAGCGCCCTGGCCCGCGCCATGGTCTCGCCGCACAGCCGCCTCGTGGGTGTCCTGGTGAGCGACATCGACAACCCGTACTTCTCCGTCATCGCCCGCGGCGTGGACGACGCGGCGACCCGCGCCGGGTACGTGACGATGCTGTCCAACGTCGACCGGCGCACCACCACGGAGATCAGCCGCCTGCGGGCCATGCGCGACTACCGTGCTGCGGGCGTGGTCTTCGCCGGCAGCGGCCACGTGGACGACCCGCAGGCGCCGAACCTGGTCAAGGCCGTGCGCCGCGCGCAGGAGGAGGGCCTTCAGGCGGTCTCCCTGGCCGTGCGCGACCTGGGCTGTCCGTCCGTCGTCGTCGACAACCGCGCGGTGGCGCACGACATCACCGACCACCTCGTCTCGCTCGGGCACCGGCACATCGCGTTCATCGAGGGGCCGCCCGGCATGACGGTCAGCGAGCACCGCCGCGAGGGCTTCTTGTCCCGCATGGCCGAGGCGGGCCTCACCGAGGGCGCGCACTGTTGTCCCGGCGGCTTCGACCACCAGGCCGGGCGCGCCGCCGCCCTGCGGCTCCTGGCCCACCGCCCGCTCCCCGACGCCATTCTCGCGGCCAACGACGAGGTCGCCGTCGGCGCGATGAGCGCCCTGCGCCAGGCAGGGATCGACGTACCCCGGGAGATCTCCGTGGCGGGCATGGACGACCTGCGGATCGCGGAGTTCGTCGGCCTGACCACGGTGAGCCTGCCGCTGTACGAGATGGGTTCCCTGGCCGCCCGGCACATCATCGACACCGCCGCGCGCTCCGGTACGGCACGCGGCGGGGGCACGAGCGCCACCGACAGCGCGGCGACGACCATCCTTAGCCACCGCGTCGTCGCCCGCGAGAGCACCATCCGGCGGGCCGACGTCTGATCCGGGCTACCGGCACGCGCCCAGCGAAGCCGCCCGCCCGTGTCACCACCGACGGACGGGCTGCCGTACGTCCTCCGCGGGGCCGACCGGTCTGCCCCTCACCCCATCATCCGCCGGCGCCCACCACGACGGAGCCATCCCGGCCCATGCCATACGACAGGCCGCCGCCGTTCGAGCCCTGGGAGCAACTCGTGGGATCAGGCTGCCTCAGCACCCCGAGGTCGGCGCCGTTGGAGGAGGAAGCCGCCTGCCCCGCGGCCGCACCTCGGCCGATTCCAGCATCGGGCTGTGCTGGGGCACAGGGCAGACAGCGGGTTCGACGTCACAGCGGATGGTTGCCGTCACGCTCCAGGATGCACCAGACCCGGTGGCACGAGTCCCGGTCCGTGCCCGTGATCCACGTCGGTTCGGTGCTCGCTCAGTGCGCCGTCGCCGCCGGTAGACTCACGTCTTCCGTGAACCACCTCCAGGCCTTCTCAACACTCTGTCCCTCTTCGGGGACTCGCAGGTGACCGCCCCAGCCACGCAGCGATTCGATCTCCAGCGCGGCAGCGTTCCGTATGTTCGGGGTCGGCGTGAGCTGTCGCTCATGGTGTGCTCGGGTATGGGAACTCTCCGAATGCCCGGCCGTGGGCTTGATCGACAGTGGTGTTCGGCACTGGCAGTCTGGTCCGATGCGGATACCCAGACGAGCAGCCAGAGTCGCGGTCCTGGACCCGGCAGGGTCGGTCTTCATGTTCCGGTATGACAACGAGGAAGTCGGCGTGCACTGGGCGATGCCCGGTGGCGGGCTGGATCCGGGTGAATCGCCGCTGCAGGCCGCTGAGCGTGAGTTGCGCGAGGAGACCGGATGGACCGATATCGAGCTCGACGGCACCCTGCTGTGCCTGTGGGAACACGACTTCACCAGGGCGGGGGTGCCGGTTCGCCAGCACGAGCACATCTTCCTCGCGCAGGGTCCCCGCCGGGATCCAGTCGGTGACCTAGTTGCTTCGCATGCCGCAGACAAGATCTTGCGGTGGCGATGGTGGTCGCCAGCTGATCTGTCTGGTGATGGTGATCCGTTGTGGCCGCCGCAGCTGCCCGAATTGCTCGCCGACGTGCGGGAAGTCGGTGCACCGGCGATTCCCGTCGACCTCGGTTTCGTCCGGAACGGCCGCGTCGGCGGAAGCTGATCAGGGGGACGGACCTCAGGAGCTGTTGCGGCGGCTTCCCTCGGCCGCGTAGGCGCTTCCGTCTACGGCGGCGGCTCGCTGTCCTGTGACGGAGACGGAGACGGTGATGTCGCTGCCGAGCGTGCGGGGGAGGACTGCGGCGGGCAGTTCGGTGGCGAGTGGGAACAGGGCAGTTGAGCGGGCCCCGTAACGCCAGCGCCAGGGCGAGGCGGCGTTCGCCGGGTGGCTGGCCGACAGCGCGAGCAGGACCGGCATTTCGGTGACCTCAAGCACGCGGACGCGCTCGCTGCCGTGGCGGCTGTGCTCGCTGGCACCACCGTGGCGGCGACGGACGGGGGAGTCGTGGCGACGGAGGTGGGAGACGGCGTACTTTCGCCGCTGGGCCAACGCTGCCGTGCGGGAGTGGGTGGACGGGCTGGTGCGAGGTGTCGTCGGCCGCGGAGGCGGGAGCGGCGTTCCCCGCGCAGGCGCAGGCGCAGGCGCAGGCGCAGGCGGCCAGTCCGGCTGAGGCTCGGGCGAGTGAGAGCAGGCGCCCCATCGTCCCCCGACGAACTACACCCCAGACACTCGCTCACGACCAGCGTGAGCAAACCGAGGAAGAACGGGTCACACCAGCTCCTTGCCCTGCGACTTCAAGTTGGCGGAGGCTCATGGACCGACGCCGGGCCGCATGTCCCATCGGCACAGCGTTGCCGCGGGAGGCACATGGGGTTCGGCCGTACCGGCAAGCGCTCACGCGTCCGGGGCATTCGCGGTCGCGCGTGTGATCAGCGGGTCAGCTGCAGTGTGGCGATCAGGTCCTCGTGCAGTTCGAACCAGACCCGGTGGCACGAGTCCCGGTCCGTGCCCGTGATCCACTTCGGTTCGGTGCTGGCTCGGTGCAACGCGGTGGTGAAGCGGTGGTGGTATCCGGCGAACCGGGGCAGGTGGGCCGTCAGGCGGGTCTCCAGCTGGGCGAGCGTGCGTGCGGGTTGCGTGAGCGCGTCGATCGTGGCGGTGCGGGTGACCGGCTGCAGGCCGATGGACATCTCGGTGAGCTGCCAGGCCGTGCAGGCCGCGGCCACCAGGTCGTTGGTGGGCAGGAAGTCCTGGTAGACCTCCTCCACCGCGGTACGGGCGCCCGCGGTGTCGAGTTCGGCGGCCAGGAGCTGCTCTCCGTGCCGTGTGCCGGCCTCGGTGAGGGACCAGCCGCCCTCGTCGGCGAAGCTGGAGTGGGTTGCCCATCCGCGGGACTGGGCGTCCAGCAGGTGCTCGAGGGTTTCGGCTTGGGGGAGTCCGGCCCGTTCGGCCAGGCGTGCGGCGGTGGCGTAGCCGAGGGTGCGCGTGGCTTGCAGGACCAGCAGTTCACCTGGGGTGGTCCGGTTCATCGTTGTGTCCCTTCGTCCGCGGCGGTGACGGTGCCTCGGGTGCCGTCCACGGTCACGGGCTGCCCGTGGGCGAGTACGGTCATGGCGCTCTCGGCGGCGAGGACGGCGGGGACGGCGAACTCGCGGGCCACGATCGCGGCGTGAGCGAGCAGGCCCCCGGTCTCGGTGACCACTGCGGCCGCATGGGCCAGCAGCGGCGTCCAGGCCGGCGAGGTGGTGCGGCAGACCAGCACGCCGCCGGGCGTGAACCGGTCGAAGTGGTCAGGGCCCGTGATCACCCGCACTGGACCGGACGCGGTGCCGGGGCTGGCCGCGGTTCCGGTCACCAGCAGCTGCCCGGCCGGTGTCGCCGTTCGTGCCGCAGCTCGGGGGGTGGCGGTGATGGGGCGGGCCTGCAGCACCCACAGCTGGTCTCCGGCGATGGCCCACTCGATGTCCTGCGGGCAGCCGAACAGTCCCTCGATCCGCCGGGCGACGTCGGTCAGATCGTGTGCCTGCCTGGCTGTGAGGACGCCGCCACCGTCAGGAGCCGCGCTCGTCTCACCGTCGAGGATCCAGCGCTGCGGGGTGACGGCGCCGGCCACGAGCCTGTCGCCCAGCCCCGCGGTCGCCTCGATCACCACCTCATCGACCCCCGTGACCGGATGCCGGGTGAAGGCCACCCCGGCGGCCTCGGCAGCGACCATCACCTGCACGATCACGCTCGGCTCCGACGCCAGGTGACCGGTCCGGGCGGCGTAGGCGGCCGCCTGCGTGCTGCTGGCCGAGGCCGAGGACCGGCGCACCGCCTCGGCGACCTCGGTCGGGGCGGCCGCGTTGAGGGTGGTGTGCAGCTGGCCCGCGAACGACGCCGCCGCCCCGTCCTCACCCGGTGCGGAGGACCGCACGGCGTACGGCCCACGGCCCAGCGCCCGCAGGGCAGGAGCGAGCTCGCGCTCCCAGCCAGGGGCATGGGGGTCGGTGATCACGAAACCGTCCGGCACCGCGAAGCCCGCGCGCAGCAGACGAGCGAGGTTGGCGGCTTTGGTCCCACATCGCGCGGAGGCGCCGGACAGGGAAATGAACACGGGTCAGGCCTTATCGGTCGGGCCGGTGACGCGGGCCTGCAGTCGGTGCAGGCGCTGCTGGGCCGCCTGCGGCGATTCCAGGCCGAACGCGCCCGCGATCTGCGGCCACGTCATCCCCGCTCCCCGGGCCGCGAACAGCAGTCCGGCCTCGATCTGTTCGAGCTCGGAGCGTGCCGACGCCAGCAGCCGCAGCCCCGCCGCCAGCACCTGGGGCTCGACGTCAGGTGCACGCGCGACCCAGGCGGCGAAGCGTACGAGCTCGGTGTCGGCGGCCGGACATCCCTGGGGCTGCCACGGCCTGCGCTCCAACTCTGCCGCGCCGGCGGCGTTCAGGACCTCACGGGCCCGGTCGAGATCAGCGGCGTTGTCCCGCTCGGTGCTGGCCATGCGCCCATTCCAGGGCATCAACAGCATGTTGTCAACGTGATGTTGACGCCCTGGCTCGCGTCCGTCACGGTCGCCACGCTCATCCCGACGGGACGGCCCGGCCGTGCGCGAGGGCGGACCCGTACGCTTCAGGGGCCCGGGTGGGGAGAGCGACGGCCCCGGCCGGGGCGCCTGGCACATGCACTGGACCCACGCGTACTCGTCGTCCCCTACGGCGTCGCGGTCGTGTTCGCTGAGAAGGCCGTTCACCTCGCTCTCGGTGAGCTCGCGCCCTCTCCTGCTCGACGGGGTCGTTGTCGGAGATGACGCCGCGGTTGCCGAAGCCGAGCCACTGGGAGGGGCTGTTGAACGCCTCTCCCTTGTTGGTCGCAGCGTTCATCGGCCTCCTCAGCGGGGTGTCCGAGAGATAGCGCAGCAGTGGCACGGTGTGGATCACGCGGCCGCCTCGCGGAACGTGCTGAGGGTGGCGTTCTTCCGCGAGCCGGAGCGCAGCCGCTTGAGCAGCGTGGACAAGGAGATAGTCCCTCCGCGCACGGAGTTGGCTACCCGCGTCAGGTGCCGGTGCTGTGACTCGATCAGTCCCTGTCGATTGCGTTCTTGCCCAGTTGTCCGAAGAGCGCGTCGCTGTACGCGTACTCGGTGCTCTTGTAGGGCCGGAAGAAGGTCAGACCCTTCCAGCTTCTCCGGCTGGCCCCTTGGGGCGGGCGGAGGGCTGAGACGGAGGGAAGGCTGAGACCCGTTCACTCGCGCGCGGCGAGGCCCCTCTTCAGGTCGTCGTAGTTCATGACGGGCAGCAGCTCAACGTCGGCTTCCATCTCAAGGAGGAGCGATTCCAGCGCGGCGGGTATCTGCGACGGGTCCTCCAGGTCGAAGACGAGCGTGCAGGTGCGGCCGCCGTCCATGGGGCCGAAATAGGCGGCTTCGGGCTTGGTGCGGTCCATCAAGTCCTGTACGAACTTTGGCAGCTCGCCGCGCTTGTAGACCTCGTTCGAGGCGTGGGTGTCCAGCCGGGCCCTGAGCATCATGCGCATGGCTCATCGTCCCCTCAGGGCGGTCCGCCGCGCCCGGCGCTCTGGCTCCGCGCTCACTGAGGCGCGGATACGCCCACCTCTAGCGTCTCGCCGGCCCCGGCCGGTCGCAACCGCAGGCACGGCGGGGTCAGCCGCACCGCGGCACGGTCGCCGAAAGGGGGGCCGGATCTGGTCGGCACCAGCGTAACGAGCTTGTGCATGGGTGGCAGTGAGACGTCGAGCCCTTGATTGTTGATCACGGCCGGATGGTGGGGAACGCGACTCGTGCAGTGATCATTGGCAACCGGTGGATCACGGGTCTGACGGCCGATGTGATCTCTGAACTCCATGCTGAGATAGGCTCGTTGTAGAACGAGTGCCACCAGGCCAGGTACTCCTCCAGGCAGCGGAAGCGTGCAGTGGGCGCCGGTGCGAAGCAGGGGGGGGCACGATCAGCCCCGACGTGCGGCTGCGGCCCCTGGCCGAGGCGTCCACCCCCCGGCGCGGCCGCCGCCGCCCAGGCTCGGTTGCTGCTGTCTGACGTGGCAGCCTCCACTCATCCCTGAGGGCCAAGCGCGTGGGTGTGGCTGAGCGGAGGGCCACGGTCTCAGCCAGCACAGCGGCACGAGCTGATCTAGGCCCTCACCATGCAAGCGTGGTGTCACATCTCGGGCTACGACATGGCGTACGTCGCCCCCCAGGGCCACCCCGACGATCTCCCGCTCCTCGTCGCACCTCAACGGGCCCGAGACGCCCGGTCATTCGGTGGGCTCCGCGGCGAAGCCGGCGTAGACGCGCGGTCGCCTGCGGTGCAGCCACCAGGCGAGGGGGAATCCGGCGGCGAAGACGGCCGGTGCGGTCAGGACGAGAACCATGTTCACGCCCGTCGAGGCGCCGGTGAACAGCTCGATGTGGTCCACGACCAGGACGATCGCCGTGGCGAGCAGAACGGACGCGGTGAGAGGGGCGAGCACCGTACGCAGGATTCCCGCCCGGTGGCTCACGCGTCGGAAGTAGCAGGGCACGGCGAGCGAAGCAAGGAGTTGGAGGAGCAAGAGGCCGATCATTCCAGGGGTGTTGACCCAGAGCAGCAACTGCCGGTACGGGTCGGCGCCCGCTGCCCAAAAGGCGAGGACCACGACGGCGCTGAGCGCGGTCTGAGCGATGCCCGCGAGGTACGGGGAGCGATGGCGGGGATGGACGCTGCCCAGGCGGCCGGGCAGCACGCCCTCCTGGGAGAGGGCGAGGACGTAGCGGTTGATGGCGTTGTGGAAGGCCAGGAGGGTGGCGATGCTGCTCGTGACGATGAGCACGTGCATCAGGTCGGCCGCCCAGCCGCCCACGTACACGGTGGTCGCGGCGAAGAACAGGCCATCGGGGTCCTTGGCAGCGGCCCGCACCACCTCCTCGTCACCGAATGCCTGGATGGCGATCCAGACAGTGAACGCGTAGAAGAGGCCGAGGAAACCGACGGCGATGTAGGTGGCGCGCGGGACGGTGCGCTCGGGGGCGCGGGCCTCACGGCGGTAGATGACGGTCGACTCGAAGCCGGTGAACGCGGCGAAGGCGAAGGCGAGGACGGCTGCCGTGCCGGGGACGAAGACGTGGTCGGGGTGGAGGAAGGCGGCGGACAGGCCGTGTGCGCCGCCGTCGGCGAGGACGCCGCCTGCGAGGAGCAGGAGGATCCCGGTCTCGGCGACGAGCAGGACGCCCAGGACCTTGGCACCGAACTCGATCGAGCGGTAGCCGCCGTAGCCGACGAGCAGCAGGCCTACCAGTGAGATCGGCAGCCAAGGAAGGTCGGTACCGAGGAGGGCGCGGACTGTGTCCTGGGTAGTGGTGGCGAGGACTCCGTAGACGCCGATCTGAAGGCCGTTGTAACCCACCAGCGCGAGCAGAGCGGCGCCGATGCCGACCGGTCGTCCCAGGCCGCGTGCGACGAACGCGTAGAAGGCGCCGCCGCTGCGGACGTGTCGGCTCATCGTGGTGAAGCCGACGGAGAAGACGGCCAGGGTGATCCCGGCCAGGAGATAGCCGACCGGGGCACCGACACCGCCGAGCAGGATCGCCAGCGGGGCGACGCCGGCCATCACGGTCAGGGGCGCGGCGGCGGCGATGACGAAGACGGAGATGTCGGCGGTGCGCAGGGAGCCGGAGCGCAGGGCCGCCGCAGCGGATGACGCTCCCTTCTCCGAGGGCTCGTCGGTAGCCACGGACATGCGACGTCCTTTGAGCGGGGGATGACAGGGAGGGGAGTGGGCCCCGGGAATCCGGGACGATAGTGACAGCGTCAGCGCACCACAGGGGGGTGTACTCCGGGGCGCGCGTATCCAAAGGCTTGCGGTTCCGCAGCGAACTCTTCCGTTGGGCATCAGAGAAGACCTCAGCGCGAACCCGGACGACGGGCAGGTGGCGCCCCCTGCCGCGCCTCGATTGCGAACACATCACCGCCGAAGACGTTCAACTAGCTAGGGAATGAGGCGACTTCAGCGTCTCATGGATCGCCTGGCCGGGGGGCTCCCGTAGGGTGCGGCGTCGGAGGTTTGGGAGGGGGACGCCGGGCCGCGTTTGCTGGCCGGTCGGCGTGGTGACCTCGGAGGCGAGGGCCAGGCGCCCACCGTCCAAGGCCGACTTCGGCGAGTGGTGATTGGCGGGCTCGGCCCGGTCGATGACCGATACCTCGCGTGAAGTCCGCGGCGACGACGAGGAGGAGTTCCTCCACGTCGGGGCCCTGCTGGAGGTCGAGGGAAATCTACACTCCTCCACCCGCTGCGCCGGCCTGTACGACGCTCTGGGAAGGGTCCTCATGAAGCATGGCCTCGAGGACGAGGCGGACGCCCTTGCCTTCGTCCGCGGTGGTGAGTCCGCCAAGGAGTTGGGGGGCTGTTCTGGCCAACCTGCGCAGCCGCGTCGGCATCACGGTTCGACCGGCCGCAGACCCTCCGCAGCGGGGTCACTGGCCGGGGAGGCTCCAAGCGCCGCAAGGATTGTTTGCGGCGCGGTCTCCAGATCCGGGTTGTGATCCAACAGCAGTTGCTGCCCGGGTGTCAGTTGATGGACGACTACGGTCCAGCCAACCGTGACGACGAGCACTGCGCCGATCCTAACGACAGCGTCCTTCGTCGGCTGGAGCGAGCCGATGAGCGGGCCGGGATTCTGCATGAGCAGCGCGGTTACCTCGGCGTCGGGTTGATTGGAGGAAGCGCGCGTCAGCGGTGTGCGAGGCCGAGCGCACCGCCTCGCGGGCAGCGGGCGACCGGGTCGCCCGCCCTGCGGCCGCCCGCATCCGCGGAAACCACGATCCCAGCACTGGCGCGAGGAAACGGCTGTCGGCGGAGAGCGCCAGGCCGTAGACCTGGGAACCGCTCCCGTATGTCAGGGTGCGCTCCACGGTACGGGTGGCCGTGTCGACCTCGGCCACGCCCTCATCGTGCGCGACGTACAGGCGCTTGCCGTCCGGGGCGATGGCGAGCGCGTTGCCGTGGTGATCGGGGACGTCGACGGACCCCGTCACCGTGAGCGCGTCCAGGTCGATGATCCGCACCTCGGCCCGGTCGTCCACCAGCGCGTACAGCAGCGAGGTCCCGGGCGCGGCGACGACCCCTTCCACCCCGGCGCTCCCAGCGACACCGTCGCATGGATCTGCCCGGTGTCCGGATCGACGGACGAGACCCCGTTCCTGTGCGTCCCCTCACCGGTGTGGGCGATGCAGAAGAAGTACGCACTCATGACGCAGCCCCTCCCCTTCGCAAGCACGGCGCCGCGGGCGGACTGCCCGGGGCGTCCACGCCCCGAACCTACGGACCTTGATCGCCCAACAGAAAGCCATAAACCAGCTGATACCTACGCGATCCACCACGCGACCTCGCGCGGCTACCCGCGAGCGGTCACCAACCTCTCCCTCCAGCCCTGGTCGCCGTGTTCGCCACCGGCAAGAACCTCGCCGACGAGGCCGCCGCCAGCGCCTTTGTGAGTGAGGTGGTCGGAGACTGAAGCACCGGGCGCGCGGATCGCCCCGGCCTGGATACTGAGGGCATGACACTCCTTGTCTTCATGACCTTGCCCGGGCTGGTCATCCTGCTGACTGCGCTGGCATTCGTCGATCAGCTTCTGCTGCGTGCGGGCAGGGCAGGCCTCCTTCCGTGGCGGAACGGAGCACGTCAGGGCCAGATATCGGCGACCGGGTTCGAGCAATTACACGCGAGCCTTTCGCCAGGCAAGCAGAACGAGCTGAAGGAGCGACAGTCAGCACTGGTCATGCCTGACAACGAGGACGACGGGGCGCCGCCGAACAGGACAACGGTGGATCTGGACGGAGGAATTGCCGTCGTCCGGATGCCACCGGACGCCCGGTAGGACCTTCGATGGCACGCGCTCAGGGTTCGCTGTCACACGACAACCGGCACCTTGCCGACGACCGCCCCGCCTGCATCCACGGTGGCGGAGCGTCGTCGCCACACCTCGTCGGCACCGTGAACGCCAACAGGTGTCCTCCTGCGGGGTGTGCCGGCACCCCCGCGCATCTGCGGGATCCGGGGTGGGGCTGTTCGGGGTTCGGATCTTCTTGAGGCTCGGTGCGGTGCTGGGCTGGTAGAACTCGCGTGTGGCGCGTTTTGATGTGACGGATGCTGAGCGGGAGTTGATCGAGGGACGTCTGCCGTAGGCGGCGACGGGTCCGCTGCCCCGGCGGGTGCGGGACCGGTTCAACGGGGTGGTGTGGAGGTTCCGCACCGGCAGCGGCTGGCGGGATGCCCGGAGCGCTACGGGCCCTGGTCCACGGTGCACTCGCGCTTCAGCGCCAGATCGAGCACGCCGCCCAGAGCCTGGCCCGCGCCCACCAGATATCACCGCGCGCCGAAGAACAGCTGCTGCAGGGCCTGGCCCGGCAGAGCGAGCGCCAGCGTGAACGGACGGCACTGGTACGGGTATCGGCGCGCCTGGACCAGCTCGCCCCACCGCCAGCCCGCAGCGAACCGCGGATCGAGCCACGGGCGGCCCGCGCCGCTGCCGCACGGGTAGTGGACTCCGCCCGCCGGCGCGGCACCATCCCCACCCTGGACACCTCACCTGCGGACCGGCCCGCAGGACACGCCCGGCGCACACCCCGGGACCCGAACACACCCCCGCCGCCGCGCAACGGGCCCGGGCTCGCTGACCGGCCGGGCCGAGGGCCTTAAGGCTCCCGGCGCGCCCCGGCCACGCGAGTTGCCCCGTGCGCACCTGGGCCTGCCGCACTACGCGAGACCGCTGCCCGCCGCGGGCCAGTCCTCCCGCGTCACGCCATGCTCGTTCAGCTCCGCCAGCAGCGAGGGGTTGATGACGCGGACGATCGCCTCGATGTCGTGCGGGCGCGCCGCGGGCCACAACCGGGCTCTGGCCGCACGGTACTTCGTAGCGAGGTAGGCCCGCTTGTCCGGCGGCAGCAGGGCGGCCCGGTGCGGGCAGGAGTTGTGCGCGTTGTCAGCGATCTTCACCAGCACCGCCTGGGGGTCGGTGGTGATGCGTGCGATCTTCTCCTCATACGGTATGCCGGGCACGTTCGTCACCGCCTCGACGATCTCGACCACCCGGGCCGGGACTCCGGCCTCCCGCAGTCGCTGGGCGGTCCAGTCGGTGTCCTCCACGATGTCGTGGAGCAAGCCCGCCATGACCAGCTCCTGCCCCAGTGGGGCGAGCCCCGCGGCCACGGCCCGCACGTGTTCGATGTACGGCGCGCCCCCCTTGTCGGTCTGCCCGGCATGGGCACGCACGGCCAGGAGATCAACCTCGCTGACAGACAACACTTTCCGCTCCCTCCCCGCGGCCCCCGGGGCCGCCCGTCATGGTTGCACTGGCTTCTTGCCGGTGCGAAGCCCCTTTGAAGCACCGGTGCCCGCGCGGGGCGTCCGGTCCCGCACCGCTACGTGGGCGCTCGCGCGTCGTCGGCTGCGGTGTCGGCGAGGCACCCGTGCCCAGCCCGAACGAGGCCGCCGGGAGCGTGCCAGGCGGCGCCGAGGGCACCCCCTTCTCCCCAGGGCGGGGGAGCGCTGGATGCCGCCGGGCCATTCACCGGGCTTGACCGCTGTGATGGTGACCTCGGTGCGGCCTTCGGCTACCAGCTGCTCCTTGCGGGCCTCGCCGCTCGACCGGTCGGCGGAAGTGCGGGGGCGGCCGCTGGGGGCGGTCCACGCCAGCCGTTAGTGATCATGGTGGTGGTCATAGGGACATCATGACCGTCACCCTGACAACCCCTGCCCCTGTCGGGGGCCGCGGCCGCGTGTGCGCCGGGCCCGCGGTCCTCCTGGGCTTGAAGTTAGGGTCTCGCCGTTCGTGGCACAGGCTGTGATCGCTGAGCAGCCGTTCTTCCGCTGTCTCAGGGCGATGGCACAGCCGCTCGGTCTCACAGTCACGGCATTTCCTCAAGAGGGCGGCCGACTGGCTGTGCCGGAGAGCTGGCCGCAACTGGTCGGCAGACCCCGAGGGGCGTGAGGAAATCCCCGGGGGAGTACGGCTGTCCTCGCTCGCTGGGCGCAGAGCGCTCCGAGCCCGCCGGGGTGCTCGTTCTGCCTGTGCACGCCGATCGGTGCACGCCGATCGGTGCAGGCCGTGGACTGGGGCCACTGCGGAGGTTCTCGCCTGCCGGCCTGCCGGTGTTCGCCATGGTCAGCGATGGCTGTCCCGTTCTGTCCCGCTGGTCAGGATGTTCCGTGCGGGGCCGTGGACGGCGCGGTGGGGGTCGTCTGCGGCCCGGTTCAGGACGGGTTCGGCGGCGGGGCCGAGAAGGTGGACGGTGTTGGCCAGGGCGCTGGCCCGGACGGCGGGGGCGGGATGGGTGGTGGCGAGGTGTTCGAGCAGGGGAGCGGTGCGCTGGTCGCCGAGGTGGCCGGCGAGGTCACACAGGAGCTGGTGGCCGCGTGAGAGGGGACTGGGGGTGCTGTGGGTGAGGCGCCCGTGGTCGGTGTCGAAGAACCGCTGCTGGGCGTGCGGGTCGTCCTGGCGGTGGATGAGCAGGTTGAGGGAGACGGAGAGCGCGGGTGGATGGTGCTGGGTGTGGATGTCCCGGCCGGCTCGGTAGTACATGACCTTTCCGCGCGGCATGCCGGTGTGTTCGAGGAGATGGAGTTCGACGCGCTCGCCCGGCTCTCCGCTGACCTTGGCGGGGTCGTACTCCCAGATGGTCGTCTCGTAGCCGGGGCCGAAGTGACCTACGGTGAGGAACGAGAACGTGTGGTCGTGCGGCACCTCGTAGGAGTGCAGCGTCTGTTCCTCTTGCAGGCTCCTGCGGGCCGGCGGGAGCCAGATGTTCGCTCGGACAGTGAAGTTCTCACCGTGGCCCAGAAGGAGGGACGGCCCCATGTAGGGGTTGCCGTTCTGCCAGGAGGCGAGGTCGTCGAGTTCCTGGTTGAGGTGGTCGACCAGCAGGTCCGCGTCATCGTTCAGCGCGTGGAGGGCGTCGGCCGAGGCGAGTACGGAGTCGGTGTCGGCCGTATCGACGGTAGCGCTGATGTGGTCGATGTAGTCGGCCAGGCCAAGACGTGCCGGTGCGCCGGAGGGAAGGGTGTAGGCCATGGACGGACAGCTCTCTCAGACGGCCCTGGCGGAGCCGGACGGCGGGGCCGGTACCTGGCCGAGGGCCGCGGCGGCGGTGGCCCGGATCTCCGGGTGCGGATCGTTGACGGCAGCCTCGCGCAGACGAGCGGTCCCCGCAGGGCGGTCCACGCGGAACAGGGCGCGGATGGCTTCCCAGCGCACCTGGTGCTGGGGATGGCGGGACAGCTCGTCGAGCCGGGGCCCGGATGTGTTCTTGCCGGCGGCGCCGAGCAGCTGGATGGCGTAGGTGAGCCGGCTTGCGGCCAGGTCAGCACTGATGACCTGGACCGGACGCAGCGTCCTACGGTCATAGGCCAGCCGGTAGGCGAGGACCGGCGGCCCGGTGAGCAGCAGATGCGGGCAGATGGTCTCCTGCCGCGCGAAAGCGCCAACCTGCTGTCCGGCATCGAGCGCGAGGACCTGGCCCCGGGCGACGGTGTGTGCGCCGAGCAGGGGTCAACGGCTGGCCGTCCAGGGCGTCGGGGCGCCCGTGGCGAGGCCGTGTGTAGACGTCCAGCCGGGCAGGCTCGGTACCTACCGGGGCGATCAGGCAGTGCGCGGCGGCGCTGACCAGGATCCCGGGCGGACTGTCCATGGGCGCGGCCCTCAGCGTGAGGGACCATCCTGCTTCCTGCGCGACGGTGAAGCCCCCGTCGGCCATGCCCGGCACGCCGCCCCCCGGCAGGCGGCACACATCGTCCAGCAACTGCTGCACGTGCCGCGCAGCCCATCCGGAGGCTGCCAGAACGCCTAGCGGGCCCTGCGCGTCGAAGAACGCATCGGGCTTCCCCGACGCCAGGATGCTGCCCATCTCGGCGACGAAGGCATCAAGGTGGGCAGCATCCTGCACGGCTACTTCTTTGCCCCGCCGCCGGCCAGGGCGCCAAGTCCCTCGGCGGGGTTCGGGATCGGCAGGGCCGTGAAGACGTCGGTGAGAGGGGGCATCAGGAGGGGGGTGCCTTCGGTGACGCTGTCCAGGCCGGGCGTCAGACCGCTGGCTGCCACCGGGGTGCCCAGCTCCGGCAGTTCGTTACCGGCCATCTCGTGCACCGCCTCACTCGTGTCCTGTGCCAGGGCGGCAGCCGGCGCCAGCTCCGGGGCCCCTGCGGCCTGTGCCGCGCCGGCACCGCCACCGAGTGCCGCTGCCACCGCTCCGGCCATGACCAGTCCGCGCCGCAGCCGCTCGTTCTTGATCATTGTCGCTCCCCGCTTCAGAAGATTCGTCGTACCGCCGCTCAAGCGGCCACCGACACCACAACGAAGGAGCCCGCTCAAAGATACGGCCGCCAAGGCTGGTCGCTTTGCGGACACGGTCCGGCGGCGGCCCGTTGTGCCAACAGGCTTCCAGTGCGGTGACCAGGACTTCGTCAGCTCGTCCCGTGAGCGGCTCCCGCCATCCTGTCTCAGGATCTTGGCCCTTGTCCGCGAACCGGCTGCACGGAGAACGCACCGTGTCCGCCAAGCCGTACCGTGTGACCGGCCAACGGCGAGCCCAGCCCCTACCAGATCCGGCCTAGGGCCTTGAGACGGCCCAAGGTCTCGCCCCGGGCGGGAGACCCGGCCGGCAGTCGTCCTGCCGCGTCGGTCAGAGCCCGGCGCGCCACGCCCAGCCAGTACATTGCTGCGCCTCCCCATCGCAGTACCCGAGCGGCTGCAGCGGCGGCCAGCGCCCGCCGGGCCGGGCACGGAAAGCAGCGGCCCCTGCAACCGCAGTGCTCCAGCAGCCCGGCGTGGACCAGGCCGAGATCGAAGTGGAGAGTGAAAGACAGCTCTGCAGCGCGCAGTTGCCGAGCGCAAGCCTGGCCGACGGCCGAGCTGAGGGGGGACGGGCGCAACGTCTTGCTCCTGAAGTGGCGGAGAACGGAGGGCTGATTCTTTCCTCGGCGCCCCGGCAGTCGACGCCCCCTCAGGAGTGGTTCCCCCGGATATACCAACCCGACAGCCCGGCGTTGTCTTTCGGTCCGAGCGTGCGTGACATTGCCGTTCCGCGACCGCAAAGTGACACACGCCGCGCGGCCCGTTAACGCGAGCCTGATCATGTCGTGCGCCCGGTATCCTCCGCCCGCTCCTGAGAGGGATGCATGCAAACGTATGGTGTCTTTGTGGACGGCCACGAACAGGCCGGCGACGGGTGGGTGTATGTGCCGGCCGTCAGCGCCCTCCTCCAGGATCCGGAAGGCGTCTGGGGCCTGAAGGCAGCCCTCGAAGCCGGCCAGGACGTCGAGGCAGGCGAGGAAATGGTCGGCCGCGTCGCCGTGGCGTCCCCGGACCAGGTGGCCCGCGTCCTGCGGCAGGCGCGCACGGCCCAGCCGGCCTGGGCCCGGACCCCGCTCGAACACCGCCTGGACTTCATTGCAGCGATGCACCAGGCGTTCAAGGACCACTTCGCCGAGTTGGTCGGCCTCCTGGTCGCCGAAGGCCATCCGGTCCAGGTGGCCCGGTGGGAGGTGAACGGCATGATCGAGACCAGCGCGCCCGCCGCCCTGGCCCGGCTCGCCACCATGATGAAGTCCTCGTCCCGGTCGCCGGACGGACGCGAACTGCACCTCGTACGCAAGGCGGACGGGGTCGTGTGCATCAGCCCGCCGGCCAACGCCGCAATGTCCAACGGAGCGATGGGCCTGTGGGCCCTGGCAGCCGGCAACGCGCTCGTCGTCGGCGCCCCGCGCAGCGCACCGCTCTCCGTCGTTCACCTGTACCAACGAGTGGCCGCGCCGATCCTTGACCGCTTCGGCGCTCCTCCCGGCCTTCTCGGGGTGACCTGCGGATCGACGAAGGGGTTCATCGATACCTGGACCGCGAGCGCCGACGTGGACGACGTCTTCTTCTTCGGCTCCGCCGAACACGGGCGACAGGTGCTGCTCGGCTGTACCGCCGCCGCGAAGAAGCCCGTCCTGGAACTCTCCGGAAACGACGGAATGATCGTGTGGAAGGACGCAGAAGTCGAACTGGCCTGCGGAGGCGCTTGCCCAGTGCTTCTACGCCTCCGGGCAGATCTGCATGGTTCCCCGCTACGCCGTCGTGCACCCCGATGTCGCCGACCGCCTGGTGAAGGTCCTCACCGAGCTCGCCGAAACCCTCACCCCCGCGCTGCCCGAGGACGAGACGACGGTGGCTTGCCCGGTCCTGCGCGGCCGGGAGTTCATCGAGGCGGTGGAACAGGTCCGTGCCGCCGGAGGCACGATCACCACGGGTGGCTATTTGACGGGCCTGGCCGGCGGCATCGATCCCCACGGCCTGTTCGCCGCCCCGACTGTCGCCCGACTCGACGGGCTCGCCACTGCCGCCGGTCTTCCCGCGGTTACGGAGGAGACGTTCTTCCCCCTCCTGTGCCTGCTCGTCCCCGAGCCTGCATGCGACGACACGCTCCTGACCGAAGCCATCGGGTTCCTCAACAGCAACGCCTACGGCCTGCGCAACTCCGTATGGGCCCGGGATCCGGCCGTACTCGAACGCGCCTGCACGGAGATCGCCTCCGGCGGCCTGCTGAAAATCAACGACTCGCATATCGGATTCGTCGCCGGTCTGCCCAGCCACGGCGGGACCGGTCTGACCGGCGGACCGTACGGGGAGGGAGCGTTCCCTATCCTCCAGACCAGCCACTTGCAGGGCATCAGCATCGCCACCACGGTCCAACCGCGGGAAAGCGTCCTCGAACACTGAGCAGACCCGGATCCCGCCCATCGCCCCAATCCGCCGGGAAAGAGGGGTGCCGGCGTGCTGTCTGCAGCGGAGCGTCACCGAGACGGGGATGCCGTGAGGATCCGCAACAGCGGATGAGCAGGGTCGGGGACTGGCGCGGTGGCTCATGCTCCGTTTCCAGTCCCCGCCGCTTCACACCGGGCATGCGGTTCTCCCGCACCCGGCTTACCGACATCGTTCACCGACTGGCATGAACTGTCGCCCTGCGCACGGTCCCGGTAAGGCGGTAGACCCCGAGCCGGGTGATCCGTCCGTAAGTAAAACGGGTGGCCCGGTTCCGGCCCCGCAGGCCGTGTTTCCGGCTGGCGAGGATCGCCAGCCGCTCGTGGACGTAACCATCGACCGCGTTGAACTTCCGCCCGGAGTTCCCGTTACGGAAGTACGCGCCCCAACCCCGCAGTACGGGGTTGAGGTCCGCGACCACGGCGGACACCGGCCGTTCAGCCTTCGAAATCACGGTTGCCGCGCGGACTTTGTCCCGCAATACCCGGATCGCTCTGGCCGAGGGCCAGCGTTGCAAGTAGAATTTGCCCCGCCATCTCCACGATTCCACCTTCCGATGGTGGAAGCCGAGAAAATCGAAGCCCTGCCCACCCCGGGTGAGACAGATGACGCCGGACTTCTCGGGATGCAATCGAATTCCGAGCCGCCCCAGCACCAACGCCGCCAACTCGCGGGCCAGCTCAGCCCGTTGTCTGGTCGGCGACAGGACCACGAAATCATCGCAGTACCTCACCAACGTCCCCAGTCAGGCGTCCTTCGCCCTGCCATGCCTCATCGAGGACATGCAGCGCGACGTTCGCCATCAACGGAGAAATCGGTGAGCCCTGAGGAGTTCCCGCTCCAGTCGGGGAGGTCACCCCGCCCTCCAGGACTCCCATCCGCAGCCAGGACCGCAGCAACTTCAGCATCGGCCGGTCCACTACGCGCCTCGCCACCTGGGCCATGAGCGCGTCGTGGTCGATCGTGCCGAAGCAGTCGCGGATGTCGGCTTCGAAGACCCATTCCCGCCGTTGGTTCGCCGCGACGCGCACGGCTTCGCACGCGTCGATCGCGGACCGTTTAGGCCGGAATCCGTAACTCGCCTCGGTGAACTGGGCCTCGAAGACCGGTTCCAGGACCAGTTTCGCGGCCGTCACCACCGCCCGGTCCGCCACGGTGGGGATCGAAAGCGGCCTGAACTCACCCGGCCGCCCGGGTTTGGGAATCTGGACCCGCCGCAGCACCGACGGACGATACGTATGCGTCCGCAGTTTCTCCGACAAGTCTTGGAGGAACCCATCCACCCCCGAGGCAGCCACCGCGTCGACAGTCACGCCGTCGATGCCGGGGGCTCCCCGGTTCGCGCACACACCGGCCCATGCCCGCGGAAGAACGTCCATGCGGTGGACATGGCCATACAGGGCATGAAACCGGCGTTCGGGTTCTTGCTTGGCACAGCGGTAGAGCGTCCGCTGCAAGGCTCGGACCTTGTCCAGCGGACGGCCACCCGGTCTCGCGGCGCCTTCCTCCCGGCGGATGGAACTAGGGCCTGTGTGATGTCGTGATCATTCGGTGGCCTTGAGTAGGTCGTCGATCCAGATCATCGAGGCACGGAGCTGGAGGCCGGCGAGGTAGCTCGCGGGCGTCTTGTCGTGGCGGGTGGCGATGCCTCGCCAGGCCTTCAGCTTGTTGATCAGGCGCTCGACTGTGTTGCGTTCCTTGTAGAGACCGGCGTCGTGGCTGACGGGCCGACCGCCGCTGGTGCCCTTCTTCTTGCGGTTGGCGGCCTGGTCCTCTTTCTCTGGGATGACCGCTTTGATGTTGCGTTTACGCAGGTAGGAACGGTTGCCGCGGGATGAGTAGGCCTTGTCCGCGGCGACCGCGCCGGGCCTGGTGCGGGGACGGCCGAGGGGCAGGCGGACTCTCACCTTCGCGAGCACGGCGGTGAAGTGCGGGCTGTCCCCGGCCTGCCCGGCGGTCAGGACCAGCGCGAGCGGACGGCACCTGCGGTCCGCAGCGAGATGAATCTTGCTGGTGAGTCCGCCCCGGGACCTGCCGAGCAGGGCTTCCTTGAGGCGGAGCCTGTGTCTCCGTCGGGTGGAGCGACGCTCGGCCTGTCCGTTCTGTTCCTCCGGGCCTCCCCCTTTTGCCCGGCCTCCTCCTGCTCCTGCGCGGCCTCTTCCAGCGCCTTCATGAGGTGCTTGCTGACGCGCATTCCTGCCGCGTCGTGGTGGGCACGGACCGTTGTGGAATCCACGCTGACCAGCGACAAGTCCATTCTTCCCACCCGGGCCCCCTCGGCGGTCAGACCTTCCGGCAGAGCAGCGAAAACCCCGGCGTCCCGCCAGACACGGAAGCGTCCGTAGACGGTGGCCCAGGGACCGAACTCGGCAGGCATCTCCCGCCACTGGGCACTGGAGCGAAACCGCCAGATCACCCCCTCGAACTGCTCCCGCAACCGCTCCGGATACGGGCCGTACCTGCCGATCGGCAGATACGGCTCGATGAACTTCCACTGGGCATGGGTGAGTTGCCTGCGCGTCACGACCACAGTCCTACCGGGTCTCACCTCGGGAAGAGCACGGAACCCAGAAGCTGATCACGACATCACACAGGCCCTAGCGGCCCGGGGGCTTTCCCGCGGTGCGGCCGCCGCCGGCGTTGGGCTGAGCGGCCCAAGGCGGGTGGGCCATCTGCCGGGCAGAACCGAGGGTGATCGGGTGGCGGGGGCGGCGTGCGGGCATGTCGGTGGGCGGGGCCGGGCACGGTGCCTGTGTTCATGACACGCATGACCTCTTCGCGTCCCCTCCGGCGGGCCCGGCGGGCGGGCCTGTCCGCCCTGTGCGCCGCCGCGCTCGTCCTGCCCCTGTCCGCCCTCTCCTCCACCGCCACCGCCGCCCCCGCGGATCCGGGTGTCCCGCGGCCCGCGGCACTCGGTCCCGCCGCCCCCGGCGGGGACGGCAAAGAGATCCTCCGGGAACGCAGCGTGCGCCTCGACCCGGCCGAGTTCCGCTGGCTGTGCGGCACCCGCCCGTTCGGCACGCCCCGTGAGCAGGTCTTCCCGCTCTTCCCGGACCTCAGGCTGCGGGTGGTCGAGGACCGCCTCGACCGCGACGGGCCCTCGCTGACCTGGACCGGGCACGTCCACGGCCGCCCGGACTCGAACGTCGTCCTGTCGGCCACCGGCGTCTGCGAGGCCACCCCCGACCCGGCGGCCATCGGCATCGACGCCCACTTCGATGTCGGGGACCGGGTGTACCGGATCTCGATGGTCTCCGCAACGAGCCGGGGCGGCTGCGGATCACCGAGGAGGACCCCGACCACCGCAAGCCGCCCTCCACCGCGGACGACGCCGACCGGGAACACCCCATCCCCGACCCGGCGGTGATGCGCGAGGGGCTGCGCAAGCTCAAGGAGCGGGCGGCGGCGGCCGACGGCGAGCCGGTGGTCATCGACATGGTCGTGGGTTACACCCCGGCCGCGGCCTGGCGGGTCGGCGGGGACCAGGCCATGCAGTCCCGCATCCGGCTCGCCGAGTCGTACCTCAACCAGGCGTTCGCGGACAGCAACGTCCGCGCGAGCGTGGACGTGGTCGCCACCTACAACACCTTCTACTACGGGGACCAGACCGCCGCCCTGATGCGGCGGAAGCTGGAGAACCGCTACGACCGCGAACTCGGCGCCCCGGCCGCGCAAGCGCGCGAGAAATACGGGGTGGACCTGGTCTCGGTGATCAACGACGTACCGTACGGTTCCTCGGGCAACGCGAACCTGCCGATGCCGCTCAGCGAGAAGAGCGACGACCAGGCGTTCTCGGTGGTGGACGTGCAGTCCATCGTCAACTGGTACAACTTCGGCCACGAGGTGGGCCACAACCTCGGCCTGTGGCACGACCGCGCCACCCTGGACCAGCAGGCCGGGGGAGCGGACTACCGGCCGTACCTGGCGACCCCGTACAGCACCGGGTACGTCAGCCCCAACCGCGAGTTCCACACACTGATGGCGTACGCCTCGGCCTGCGGGCAGCCCTGTACGGCGGTCAACCAGTACTCGAACACCGAGAACACCATGAACCGGCAGCCCCTCGGCGACGCCCACAACAACAACGCCGCCGTGGCCCGCCTGACCACCCCGATCGTCGCGGGCTACCGCACCCTGGCGATCACCCGCCACCGCCACGCCCTGACCCTGGAGACGGGCTCCGGCGGCACCCTCCGCCCCTCCACGTACGGCCCGTACGCACCCGGCACCACGGTCACCCTGACGGCCCGCCCCGTCGGACGGCCACCGGGTCGCGGGCTGGGTGGTTGACGGTGTCACCCACTCATACACGGGCGCCCAGGCCAACATCACGATGGACCGCGCCCACACGGTGAAGGTGCTCTTCACCCGCGCCTAGTAGAGCTTGGTCAGGTTGGTATGGGTTCTGGCATAGCGCGGTGACAGGTGGGGCAGGCGCCGGTCCAGAGGGCGAGGATGGACTGCAGTTCGCGGGCGATCCGGTAAGGCTCGGGTCGGCGCCGCCTCTTTGGGGGACCGCGACAGCCGCTGAACCGACTTCGGCTCGTGATGGCCCGAGAGAATGAGCGTGCGCGTATAGACGTGCTTCAGGTCGTGATCCTGCGACCGCGGGTCCACCCCGGCCTTCTTGACTGCCTCCGCCCAGTACGGATGGAACGTCGACCGGTTCAGGGGCGCCCGGCATGGGTGGTGACGATCAGGCCCTCATCGACCGGAGGCGAATACTGCCCGAGCTCCTGACGCCGCCTTCACCGGCTCAGGCTTGTCGCAGCCCGCGGCCAGGTGCGCGGCGATCTTCCCGAGGACGAATTCGTCGACCGACATACACACCATGCCTGCGGAGGTTTTGGTCTTCACTTCCGCCCCGCGCTGGCGCTGGTCCTCCACGTACCACTGCCTTCGCAGGAACTCGACGCGATCCTTGCGCACGCCGAACGCCTCACCCTCGCGCAGGCCCCCGCGCCGTCCAGATGAAGCGGGCCGGTAGGCAGGTCACCGGCTCGCGCCCTCCGGCCACAGGACCCGTACCGGAACGCCAGTACGCCGGGCGTAGTCGACGACATCCGCCGTCCCGCCGTACCCCCATGCCGGTTTCCCGTCCCACACCGCCACCAGCTCATCAACCAGGCCCACGAGGATTTCACTGCCCGCCTGGTGAGCCTCGCTCGTCGACGCATCCACGCCGGTGCTGTGCACGTCGGCCGCGCCCCTCATGAGCCGGTCGTAGACGTCGTGGTGCCACGCTGGGAGACCCGTGCGGTATTCGGTCGCCGGTACGACGACTTCGATACGGCCGCCGTGCGCGAGGACCGACTCTGCGAACCAGGAGTCAGGGCCGTCGGCGATGCACGAAACGCCGACCAGGTCGGCCGGGTCATACGCCGAAAGAACCTCGTTCAGCATGGCCCGCACGTTCTGCTCCACGTCTGGGCTGAGTCCGCGGTGACCAGTGATCCCCACCCGCATCCGTGTCCTCCTACAGGTAGACGCCGTGTAGGCGCTCGTCGAAGTCGCGCACCACCTTGGGCGGCGTAGTGCTCGTGAGGGTACGGCGCACCGCCCGTGCGCGTTCCACTATGCGTCCAGACCTGTACGCCACACCGGTATCCAACGCCCGCCCGGCAAGCGCGAACGCGGCCTCAACACGACCGTCGGCGAGATGTCCCGCGGCGATGTCGAGCACCAGCAAGGCGCGCTGTTTGGCGTGGCCCGTGGCGAGGGCTTCGGTATCCTCGGACGTCACCCAGTCGGCGAGGCCGAGCTTGGCCCCGCACGCGACCCGAGCCGCGCTGACTTTGGTGTCGGTGAAGGAGAACACCCACGGCCATGGCGGCGGTTCCTCGTCGGCGATAGTCGCGGCAGCGGCTCGGGACGCCGTCAGTGCACGGTCGGCGCTGCGTCGGTCTCCAGCCGCAGCGTGGCCAAGTGCTTCGACGCTGGACAGCCAAGCGTCCGCGACGGTCGGGCGACGGTCACTGAGGGATCGCCGGGCACGGCGGGCGAGGTTCACGGCCTCCACGCCGTTCCCAGTGTGCGCCTCGAACTGGGCAAGGGTGCCGGTCTGGTAGGCGGTCAGCAGCGGGTCACCGGCCGTACGGGCAGCTTTGATCGCTCCGCCGTACCAGGATCGGGCGGATCCGTGGTCGCCCTTGTCCCATGCCAGCCACCCAGCGAACGATGCGGCCTCACTGCCGACGGCGGCCAGCCGCGCACGGTCCGCGTCGCCGGTCGCGCCGCGGGTGATGGTCTGGATCAGCCGGATATGGCCCTCGATTGCGTCGGCGAGATCACGTGAGGGGGTGGTGCCGTCGAGTCTGCGATAGGCAGAGGTGGACAGACGCAGGGCGGCGGCCTGGCTGCTGGTCGTGGCGTGGATGTCCGGTGCGGCGGCCACAAGGGGGGCGGCCATCGCGGCGAGCGCGCCACCGAGGACAGTTCGTCGGTGCATGTCATCGTCGTCTCTCGCCTGTGGCTGCGGGCGGCCGTCGGAGAGTCCGACCAGTGCGGGCGGGATCTCCAGGTGTGCGGCAACCGCCGCCAGGGAGTCAGTGCTGTATGTGCCGGTGCCGCGCCTTTCCAGGCGTGAGACAGCCGACTGCGACATCCCCAGCGCTTCGCCGAGCTGGAGCTGAGTCATCCGCCGGTCCTTGCGGACCAGCTCGATGACCCTGCCGTAGTCGCCTGCCCGGGATGCCTCCCGGATCTCTGCCGCCTGGTGCACGGCCACACCCCCACGCTACGAGTCGACGCGGCCCCGGGCGCCTACCCCTACCCACTCAACGGGTATCGGCATGCGGGTGCCGCATGCGCGATGGTCCCACAGCCCTCAGTGATCGTTGACTATCTGCCAGTGCATCAACTCACCCAGCAACAAGGCGAGTTCTTCCCGCTGTCCCCTCGCGTCCCCGAGGGGGACCGGCGAGCGTCGAGACGAAACCGAGGCCACCCCATGACCACGAGGCCTGAGACCGGCCGCTTCTCCGAGACGTACCTGTGTGCGGTCACGGCGCCCGCATCCGCCCGGCGCCTCGTTCAAGGCGCTATGGGCAAGTGGGGCATGGCAGAAAGCTCCATCGCGGTGGCCGCGCTGATCGTCAGCGGGCTGGCCACCCATGCGGTGAAACACATGCCGTGCCGCTCGCTGCGCGTCACGGTCGAGCGGACGGGGCCGGACCGGGTGCGCCTGGCCGTGATCGACGGCGAGCCGTCCAAGCCGCCGCACCTGCCCGTGCCGGAGCCCGGAGCCGAGCACGGCCGAGGCATGGTCCTCGTCGAGGCCCTGGCCGACCGGTGGGGCTACGACGTCCTCGGCGGCCACCCCCGAGGCCCTTCCTGGGGAAAGCGCTGCTGGGCAGAGCTGGACGCTCACGACAAGACCGCCCGGGCGGTCGCGAGCCGTCGCCTGCACAGTCGGGCCCCGGTCGACGATGACGCCCGCCCCCCCCCCGGACGCGCTCACAGCCCCCTCCGGCCCCGGCCGCTCGGCGGAGCTGCCCGCCGCGCAAGGACGGTTCGTCCTGCTGCGAGCAGGGCGGAGGGGAGCGGTCAGCGACTGCGACGAGCCGCGTTTCGGCTGGGGCGCCGCCCTCCTCATGACGATCGGCGCCGGGTTCGGAGCCCTGAGCACCGCGCTGTTCGGGGTGGCCGCGCACTCCGCGCTCACCGGCGGGCCCCTGCCGGAGATCCCGGCCCTGACCCCGGGGGCGCCGCCGCCCGAGTAGGAGGTCCTCCCGATCCCCGGCGGCGCGATGCCCCCTGCCCGCTCGACCCCCGTCCCAGGTCTGGAGCGCCACCATGCCCCGCTCCAGGCCCCAAGGGCCCCACCGGCTCCGCGCGGTCCCTGGCAGGCACGACAGGCCGTGCGGGGCGGGCGCCTCACTTCCGAGAGGGGCCCGCACCCGCTGGCCGTCCTCTTCCCTTGAGAAGGGCGGCCCGACCACGCTGGACCACGACCGAAGGAGACCGTCATGGACGCCCGCCCCGCCGCCGGGGTTACCTCGCTCGCGCTGGAGATCACCGGCCAGTGCCAGAACACATGCGCGCACTGCTACGCCCGGTCGGGCCCGCACGGCACCCACGGCACCATGGGCCGCGAGGACTGGTTCGCGGTCCTGGACCAGGCCGCGCGTCTCGGCATGACCAAAGTCCAGTACATCGGCGGTGAACCCACCTTCCACCCGTACCTCCTCCCGCTGGTGGACCGCGCCCTGAGGCTGGGTATGGGGGTGGAAGTGTTCTCCAACCTCGTCCACGTCCGCCCCTCGATGTGGCAGGCGTTCGAGCGGGACGGGGTCGCGCTCGCGACCTCCTACTACAGCGACCGTGCGGCCGAGCACGAGCAGATCACCGGCGGCCGGGGGTCCTACCAGCGCACGCGCGCGAACATCGCCGAGGCCGTCAAGCGCGGCATCCCGCTGCGGGCCGGGATCATCCACGTCCACGACGGCCAGCGCACCGACGGCGCCCGCGCGGAGCTGCGGCGCCTCGGTGTCACCGGCCGCGTCCGCGTCGACCGGGTCCGGGCGATCGGCAACGCGGCCTTCAGCACGCCGTGCGACCCGGCCCAGTTGTGCGGGCGGTGCGGCACGGACCGGGCGTCGATCGGCCCGGACGGGACGGTGGCGCCGTGCGTGATGTCCCGCTGGATGTCCGCCGGGAACGTGCGCCACCAGGGCCTCGCGGACGTCCTGAGCGGACCGGACTGGCTGGCCCGCATGGCCGAGATCCCCCGGCCCCGCGGTAAGGAGTGCGCCCCAGCCTCCTGCGGGCCCGCCGACTGCGAGCCAGCCGACAGCGACTCCTGCCAGCCCAAGGGCAACGACCCGTGCGGCCCCATGTCGGCGCACACCCCGGACAGCCCGCTCACCCACCCCGCACCCTGAGGAAGACCGCCGTGCCTGACACCGACTGGAAGCCCCAAGCCGAGCACCTGGCCGCCGAGACCGCGATCCGATCCGAATCCCGCTGGTACACGCCGCTGGCCACCACACCCCGGCACCTGTTCGTCCCGCGCTGGTGGGAGTGGGAGCGCGAGGCCAGTGCGTGGACGTACCGGCTGCACGACGGCCCCCGCGACCCTGACGCGTGGATGCGGGCCGCCTACCACTCCGGCACCACCCTGATCACCCGCATCGGCCCGCTGCACGCCGACCACGCCGAGCCCGGCGCCGCCGCCCCCGAGGACCGCCCCACCTCCTCCTCCACGATGCCGCACCTGATGGTGCTCATGTACCGGCACGCTGTCCTCACGGACACCTCCCGTGTCCTGCTCACCACGGGCAGCGGCTACGGCACCGCCCTGGCCTGCGCCCGCCTCGGCGATGCCCAGGTGACCAGCGTGGACGTGGACCCCTACCTCACCGAGGCCGCCAGCGAACGCCTCGACCTGATCGGGATGCGCCCCACCGTCCAGACCGGCGACATCACCGGCCCCCTGCCCGGTGAGTTCGACCGGATCATCTCCACGGTGTCCGTCCCTCACATTCCCCCCTCGTGGCTGACCGCGCTGAAGCCCGGGGGACGTCTGGTGACCACCCTGTCCGGCACCGGGCTCATCGTGGTGGCGGACAAGGCCGAGGACGGCGGCGCTGTGGGACACGTCGCCCCGGAGTCAGCCGGTTTCATGACCGCCCGGCACGGCGACGACTACGACCACCCCCGCGACGGCGCGGGGTTGTGGGAGCGCGCCGAGCACGCCGACGGCGACGTGACCACCGGCCGCTATCCGCTGGTGTACGTGCCACGCACCTGGGACCTCAAGTCCACTCTTGAGCTGACCGTGCCCGGCATCCAGCACCGCCAGACCACCAGTGAAGACGGACGCCGCACCGTCTACATGACGCATACCGACGGCTCATGGGCCCGCGCCACGGCCGACGACCGTCTCGGCACGCCGACCGTCCACCAGGGCGGCCCCCGGCGGCTGTGGGACGAGTTGGACCGCATCCGGACGTGGCTCGCCATCGACGGCGACCTCCCCGTCCGTGGCGCCACAGTGACCATCACCCCCGACGGCACCACCACGGTCTCCCGCTCGGGATGGTCCGCGACCAGCCCCGCCTGACGGAACCCCCGCACCCGGTCGACGACCGCAACGACGAGCGCCCCGCCGGATCATCCGGCGGGCGCTGCTTGGTGTCCGAGGTGCTGCTAGTCGTCGCAGAGCCGGCGGGGCAAGTCGCGGCCGTCCAGCGCGGCCCGCTCGTCGTCGACGTTCTGCACGACCAGCCACGTGCACGGAACCCCGTGCTCCCCACGTCCCGCCGTCTGTCACCGGCCCGCACCCGGGCCCGTCACACAGCGGCGGCCTCACGCGAGACCCTCGGCGCGGACCGCGCCCACCATGCCGTGGACGCGGATCTCGGCGGCCGTCGCCCGCCCCGCCCACCGCACCCGGCGGCGCTCCGACAGCGGCCGCGGACCGGCCAGCACGGCCGCCACCGACCGTGCCACCTCAGCGGCCCGGACCCGGGAACGCTCGGTAAGGATCGCGTCCGCGCTCACGACAGACCCGCCGGGCGGGGCTGGGGGGCTGTCGCGGTCGATAGGGCGGCGAGGGCCTGGGCAGCTTGCTGTTCGGTGTCGGTGGGCGGCGGCGAGCCGGGGCGTACGGCCTCGCCGTAGAGGCGCTCGAAGTCGGCGACGGCTTCCTTGGGAGTGTCGTAGGAGCCGCTGACGACGCGCAGGTGGTTCTCGCCGTGGAGGTGGACGCTGTCGGCGATGAGGTCGCAGGCGCGGCCGCCGAAGCGGGGGCCGGGCACCATCGCCGTCCTCGGCGTCCAGGACCAGCGCGTGCGGTACGCCGCCGAGGCCGGGCAGGACGCCAGCCCTGAGCGCGCCGCGGTGCTCGACCGCCTCGACATGCTCCTGGCGGAGCAGACGGTGGTGCACGAGAGCGGGTGGCGGGTCTCCGATCTGACGCGGGGTCGGACGGGCCGGGATGGGGACACCGGTGAGCCGTTCCAGGAGCTGGTCGAGAGTGGTCTGTCCGTCGTCGACGGCGGCTTGTTCGTTGTCGGTCAGCGGGATGCCGGCGAACATTCCGCTGAGGGTTTTCCTTCGCTTCCGGCAGCTGGTCTTTGAGGGAGTCCTTCGGGGTGTGGAAGTCGCAGGGTGCGCAGGCCACGCGGTGCTGGCGCTGCTCGAATCACTGACCGCTTCGGGTTGTTGTCGGGTGCTGATCCCTGCGGTAGGGCGTTGGTATGCGGTACGCGCGGGGTGGTGGGCTGACCGCGGAGCGACGGCGGTCTCGCGAGCGGATCCGGTACGCGGCGGGTGAGCGGTTTGCCCGTGGTGAGAAGACCGCGGTGATCGCGGAGGATCTGCGGGTGAGTGAGCGGTCGGTGGAACGCTGGCGCCGGGCCTGGAGGGAGGGCGGGATGGATGCTCTCGCCTCCACCGGGCCCGCGAAACTGCCCAGGCTGTCCGACGGCCAGTTCGCTGAGCTGGAGACGGAGTTGGCGCTGGGACCCGCTGAGCTTGGCTGGGAGGACCAGCGGTGGACCGTGGCGCGGATCAGAGCAGTGATCGCCTGGAGGTTCCAGACCGACTGCTCGATGGCGGCGGTGTGGCGGCTGATGCACCGGCACGGCTGGTCCTGGCAGTGCCCGGCCCGGCGTGCGCTGGAACGCGACGAGCACGCGGTCGAGCTGTGGAAGAAGGACGTGTGGCCGCAGGTGGAAGCACCGCGGCGGCGCTCGGGGCCTGGCTCGTGTCTGAGGACGAGGCCGGATTCGCGATATCGCCGCCTCGCGCTCGCACCTGGGGGCGTCGCGGGCACACTTCCGTGGTGCGGGTGCGTGGCCGTTCCTGGCGCCGCTGCTCGAGAGCCGCCATGTGCTGTTACAAGCCGGGCGAGGTCTCCCGGCTGATCTTCCGTCCGCGCCGCAACTGGCCGTTCAGGCATCCCGGCCGCAAGAAGGGGGCAACTGGCGAACGTCGCCTTCGCCGACGATGAGCACCTCGAGCGCACCCTCCGGCGGAGCCTGTGCGAAATCCAGCACCACCCCGACCTCATCGACGGCTGCCCCGCAGAGACCGGCCTTGCGATCACCAACCATCACCGGACAACAACCCGAAAAGATCAGTAAACGAAACCGCATGCTGAGTATGTACGTGTGATGTCGCAAGGACTGACATCGGAGCGCACCATGCCTGGTGCGCAAGTCTGCCGCCCCGAACCGCGCAGCGAGCGGACCGGGGGGTGAACCCCCTGGTCCGCCCGCGCCCGTGGCACATCTCAGATCGTGTAGGCGGTCCAGCCGACGGTCTCCGTAGTGTGCTTGCCGTCAGCTGACACACCCCCACCGAGGATCTCGTTGAAGCGGATACGGAACCCGGTGTTACTCACGTTGTGCAGCCGGACGCCCGGCGTTTCGGGGCCGTTGAAGGTCTGCACCGTGACCTGCACGATCACATCTGAGCCTGCCGGGAACGGAGTAGGGAAGTTGACCTGCTTGAAGGTGTCGATCTTGCCGCCCACCGTCTCAGTGGAATTCGGTGAGTCCAGAGCCAGCTTGCCGCTTTGAGTCATGCTCATGGCATTACCCCTTCGATTCCGCCCTCCGAAGGCACCGACTGGCACCCCGGCTGCGCTGTGAGGAGACTGCTGATTCAAGCGCCATGCGCACAGTCGGGGAAGGCCCCTTTCTCGACAGCTTCGTGAGCTATGCCCAGAAACACACGGTCGACATCACGCCTGCAGGCTCAGTAACGCCGCGATCGGCCCCGGGACCTGTCCGGCGTGGAGCGCGGTGGTGCCCCGGAGGAGCTGCTCCCACTGGCGGCCCAGGCCCGCGTGTTCGGTGTCGGCCCGGCCCGGATCAGTCAGTACGGCAAGCCCTCCCCGCCGCCGTGGGCCGACCCGGCCTTCACGGAGTCGCGGCGTGGGCGAGCGGGTGCCGGTGGACATGGACACGGTTAGGTTCGGTTCATGGCATACGACGAGGCGTTGGCGGAGCGGATCCGGGAGCGGCTGGAGACGGATGGCGCGGTGGCCGAGAAGAAGATGTTCGGTGCGCTCACGTTCCTGTTGCAGGGCAACACGCTGGGTGGTGTGGAGGGCGACGATCTGTTCCTGAGGGTGGCGCAGGAGGACATGGCTGATGCGCTCGCCCGGCCCGGGGCGCGGCCGTATGAGTTCAAGGGGCGGGTGTCGAAGGGCTGGGTGTACGTGGCTGGGGAGGCCCTGGATGACGATGCGCTGGAGGAGTGGCTGCAGGTGGCCTTGGACGCGACGGCCGAGCTGCCGCCCAAGTGACCCGGGCGGTGGGCCCCTCAGTGGCCCTTCGTGACGGGGGTGTGAGGCTCGTCCGGCCCGTCGGTGGTGGCGAGCGCGCGGGCCACTTCCCGCAGCAGCTGCGCGAACTCCTGGAGGTGCTGGGCGAGTTCGGGGCTTCCCTGGAAGGTGCTGCCGGGCCCGGGGGCGAGGTCGAAGAGCTGGAGGGCGATGCGGCGGGGGTCGTCGGCGGCCAGTTCGATGGTGCTGGCGTGCCCACCGACGCTGCGTACGCGTGCGGGCAGCACCTGGGTGCGCTCGATGACGGCGGGGGCGTCGGCGGGGACGGTGACGGTCAGGGTGTAGCGGGCGGGGGCGGCGGCGATGCGTGCGGCGAGGAAGGCGACGGGGTCGGTGGCGGGCAGTTCGCGGGGGGTGACGCGGCGACCGGTGGGGGCGGGGTCGGTGAGCCGGTCCACGCGGAAGGTGCGCCAGTCGGTGTGGTCGGTGTCGTAGGCGATCAGATACCAGCGGCTGCCCGCGACGACCAGGCTGTGGGGCTCGGCTCGGCGCGGTGCCATCCCGCCGCTCCGGGAGGCGTAGGTGAAGGTGAGGATCTCGTGGTCGCGACAGGCCGCGGCCAGGGTGGCCAGCGCGGAGGGGGCGGCCCCCGGCCCTGTGTCCCAGGGGACGGTGGCGGTGGCGGTGTGGATCGCGGCGACCTGGTGGCGCAGCCGGGCGGGCAGCACCTGCTCCAGTTTGACCAGGGCACGCACCGCGCTGTCGGCGATACCGCTCACGCCGCTGGTGGCGGTGCGCAGGGCGGTGGCGATGGCGACGGCTTCCTCGTCGTCGAGCAGCAGCGGCGGCAGGTCGGCCCCGGCGGCCAGGCGGTAGCCACCGGTGCGGCCGGTGGTGCTCTGGACGGGGTAGCCGAGCTCGCGCAGGCGATCGATGTCACGGCGGACGGTGCGCAGGGTGACGCCGAGGCGGTCGGCGAGTTCGCCGCCACTCCAGGCGCGGCGGGTCTGGAGCAGGGACAGCAGGCGCAGCAAGCGGGCGGGCAGGTCCTGGGTCATGGCGCCGAGACTGCCAGGAAAGGGTGACACGAGCTGTCCTGAAAGGCTTCTAGCGTGGGATTCGCCCCCGGAAGAGATCCCTCCTCTTCCCTCCCTCTGCGTGATTTGGAGCGTGTCATGGAAGCGCCCCCGCTGGACATGGTCTTCGGCTTCGAGATCGACACGAGCGACGCCCAGGCCGTCGAAGACTTCTACGGCCCCTGGCTGGGCTGGACCTTCGAGCCGGAGCCCGCCCCTGGCGCCGACGGAGCCGCCCTCACCCGCATCACGGCCCCGGGCGCCCCTGCCCCGATGGGCCAGATCCGGCAACGCCCCGCCGCCGCAGAGGGCATCAGCCTCCGTGTCGAGTCCACCGACGTGGCCGCCGACGCGGTCCGGCTCCAGCGGCTGGGCGCGAAGGTGGTCACCCCGGCGGCCCAGGACGGTGACGGCACGGTCCGCGCCCGGATCACGGACCCGCGCGGCAACCTGCTGACCCTCGTGGCTCCCGCAGGCAGACTGTCCCCTCAGGCCCCCCAGGCCCCGCAGCCCGGCGCCATGGCCCAGTTCGAGCTGTCCACCACCGACCTGGAAGCCACCCGCGCGTTCTACGGCACGGCATTCGGCTGGAACTTCCAGTACGACCCCGGCTCGGTCGGCACGCCGTACCACGGCATCCAGACCCGCGGCCCGATCCCCACCGGCGGTGCCTACGACCACAGCGGCGACCCGCAGGCCCCGGAGTTCGCCACCATCTCCGTCCTGGCCGCGGATGTGCCCGCCACGCTCGCTGGGGCCATCGCACTGGGCGCGAAGGCGGACGACGAGCCCCGCAGCACTGCCTACGGCCTGGTCTTCGCCCGCCTGATCGACCCACGCGGCAACCGCGTCGGGCTGTTCAGCCTGCCCCAGGGGTGAGCAGGCCCGTGCGAGCGGCCCCAGGCGAGCGGTCCCGGCCGACCTCCACCACCGGCACCGCGACGCACACGACAAGACGTAAGGAGTACGGCCATGCACGCCGAGAAGTTCGTCCAGGAGTGGGCGAGCGCCTACAACGAGCAGGACTTCGACCGCTTCGGGGCGCTGTTCACCGACGACGTCGCCTACACTCTCAAAGCCTTCGGGCTCGCCTTCACGGGCCGGGACGCCTGGGTGAACCATGTCCGTGAGTACGCGGCCGCCGTGCCCGACCGGAAGCTGACCCTCAGGCGGACCGTCGCCGACGGGGACATCATCGCGGTCGAGTACGACTTCGCTGGCACCAGCGCCGGAGTCATGCCGAATCTGCCTTCCAAGGGAGAGTCGGTCACGGTCAGCTTCTGCACCATCCTGCGGCTACGCGGTGAACAGGCCGCCTCACAGGTCGACTACCTCGGCGGATAGCCACATACCGCCCCGACAGCACACCCCTGCCCCCACCCCCAGGGGAGAAGACCGTGGCCGACACACATGCTGGCAACAGCGTCCTGGGCGGCAAGGTACTGTCGCACGCGATCTGGGCCGAGGACGGGCGCGAGCTCGCTGAGTTCTACGCCGCCGCCCTCGGCACACAGGTCTCCGAGCCGTACCGGGACGAGGACGGTAACCCGGCGGCCTTCCCCGTGTGGGTCGGCGACATGATGTACGTCTTCTGGTCCGCCACGACGTACAAGGCCCCCACCTGGCCGAGGGACGCACTCGCTTTCCACATGGACGTCAGCTTCGACGACGTCGAGGCGGCGGAGAAGCGGCTCCTGGAACTGGGCGCCGCCAGGCCCGCCCACCAGCCGGGCGGGGCCACTGGACCGTCCTGCTCGACCCCTCCGGCCAGCCCTTCTGTGTCAGCGGCAGCCGCTGACACCCGGCGGCTGGCAGCGGCCGCTGTCACCACAACGGCGGCCCCCGGAATGCACGCCCGCCCCGACCGGCGGAGAAAGAAGCCCACAGGGCACCCGGCGCATGCCGGCCGCTTGCGCCCGCACTCTGGCGAAAGCCGCACCCCGATCATGGAGGACTCATGCCGTTCGCTCCCTGCCTGAGCGTCAAGGACACCGCGGCCAGCGTCGCGTTCTACAAACAGCTCGGCTTCGACGTCGACTCCAGCACCGCCAAGCCCGGCGACGACATCCACATGCTGCTCTACCAGGGCGGGTTCTGCGGCATGCTCTACAGCAACGCCGACCTCAAGAACTGGCTCCCCAGCCTGGCCGACACTCCCATCGGCTTCGCCGGCATGTTCTACCTTGGCGTGGACGATTTCGACGGCGTCCACGACCGCATCTCCCAGTATGCAGAGATCGTCAAGGACACCGACACCGACCACACCGGGCAGCGCATCTTCTACTTCCGCGACCTCGACGGCTACGTCATCGGCATCAACGACCAGGCCGCCCTCAAGGCCAGCGACCTCGGCAAATACACCTGACCCAGCTCCGGACAGCGGAAGACCCAGAGCCAGGACTGCGGGCCTTTCGCGCTCGCCTGCACCGACCGGGACGCCACGCAGACCGACTACCTCGGCGGACAGTGACCTCCTCCTGAAGGCACCTGCAGCCTCAGGTGCCCGTAGGCCCGTGGCCCCGGTTCTTCAGCACTGCGGCCGCCGACCGGGAAGCCACTTATGACCAGGTGCTTTCAGGGCTCCCCAAGCATGGCCCGGCGCGGTCCGGCGCCCCCGCCCGGGGGCCTCGCCCGCGGGAGTTCCCGTCACCCTCTGAAGGACAGCACCGCATGAATCCCGGCGATGTCGCGGCATACGCCCTGGGTCTGCCCGAGGTCAGTGAGGAAGAGCCCTGGGGCCCGCACCGGCCCGTCTACAAGACCGGCGGCAGGATCTTCGCCACCCTGGCGGCGGCCAACACCTCCCAGCCCGACCGGCTGAGCGTGAAGTGCGAATCCGCCCTCGCCCTGCACCTGTACGAGCAGTACGCGGCGGTACGCCCCGGGTACGGGTACCAAGGCCCCCGCTGGCACTGGATGACCGTGCACCTGGACGGCACGGTCCCGGACGAGGAACTCGTCGAGATGATCAGCCACTCCTGGCAGTGCGTGGTGGACGGCCTGCCCCGCACTGCGCGCGACCGGCTGCACAGGCTCCACCGCGATCAGACCGCGCCTCCCGCACGGGGCCGGGTGGACGGACCGGCAGCGCCGTAGCCGTCCGACATGCGCACCTCTGAGACGTGGTCATATCGCCCTGCGGCACCCCCCAGCAGTGGCCATGCTCAGCCCGGCCACCGCCCGCCCCGTGACTGCCGACGCCTGCATCAGACCTCTCTAGCCCGCCTGGCGGCGTCCAGTGAGCAGGAGCCGGGCGCCTGCCACAGGCTGGCGGCAGCAACTGGCCAAACCGAAGGATGACGACCATGCGCCCATTGCGGGACCGGATGGCTTTTGCCCTGATCTTCTGCCTCATGGCAGTGATCGGCGCGGCGCCTGCGGTGTCGGCGTCTGCCCCGCCCGCCCCGACGGCACGCGGCTTGCCCACGGAGAAGCAGTGCGCCGCCGACTACCAGCCGCTGAACGTCACGGACGGCCCCTCTGGTTACCGTGCGCAGGCACGCCTGTGCCTGCGCACGGACGGAGTGAAGGTGACCCTCCATGCTGAAGCGAAATGTACGTACGCCGGGGGCATCTTCTCCACGCAAGGCTGCGACGTCTCGGACCTCTCGGGATCTCTGACTCGCAACGGCGAGACGCTGAGCGAGCGCACGGTCGACGACGAACTGCGCTATGCGGGACCGGGCCCGTACCGAGTGACGGCCCTGGTGGACGTGCACTCCTGGAACGAATCCGAGAAGGGCAGCCGGGCGGATGGTTACTTCAAGAGCGAGATCTCATCCACCATCGAATTGACATCCGACCGGCTGGAAGCCGCTCGCCTGGTGCTGACCGCTGAACCGGCCAGCCCAACAGCGGGGATCGACGAGACGAGGAAGATCACACTCACCCTGCGCAATGACGGGGACGGAACGGCATCGGACGCGTCCCTGGCCATCACGCATTCAGGCACCACCCCTCCGGTAGTCCAGGATGCTCGCTGCACCCAGGGGCTGTGTCGGCTGGGAGACATCGATGCCGGTGAGATGACCCAGGTCACCGTGCTTGCGCGCAACGACGGATGCGGCAGCCACGTCGTGCTGTGGGGGGCTCGCTACCGGGAACACGACGAGAGCAAAAGGCAGGAAGGGCCGCAGAACACCAACTGGATCTGCCCCGACATCCCGTTGAAAGTCCGATTCACTCCTGCCCCGCTGCCCTGGAGCGACACCGATAAGGACCCTGCCACGGCTCGGGACTGGGACGCCCGCATCACCCGGGACGACTCCGCCCTCCAGAACCCGGATGAATGGATCAAGAGCGGTGTCCCGGTGACGGTGTCGATCACCAACGTGGGCAATCAGGGCACCTACCGAGGCTCTTTCAGGGCATGCCAGGGGACCCTCCCCGAGAGCGACACATGTGCACCCGACCGTAGAGACTACGTGTGGTGCCACCGTGTGACGTGCTGGCCGTCTGATATCGAAAAGGGCACGGAGCCCAGGCCATACTTCCGTTACCTGGGTCAAGAGAATCTATCCATTGCAGCGGGGGACACGGAGTCGTTCACCTTGAAGGTGCCCACTGGCGACAGGTGCACCAAGGGCCTGGCCTTTGTGTATCAGCTGGTGAGGTGGGGGTCTCTCACAGTGCCCAGCGTGAGCACGAAAATCACCAACGGCCCCGACTGGAAGTGCCCCAGCACCACCGGCGGCTGACCTGCCGTGCGCCAGCACACACGGAGCCCGCGATGCGACGCTGTGAGCTCTGTGGGCCGTGCACCGAGCACGACGACTGGTGACCGCGCCCTGTAGGGGGGGCGCCGAGCGCGCGGCACCTGGCCGGCTGCCGGACCGCCACCCGTCGAGGACGCGTGCTCGCGGAAGCGGGGCCCGTCGCGCGTGTATCCGCGGGGGACGGGCTTCGCGCGCGCCGGTCGTGGTGTCGCGATTACGCCTCTGCCGGCCCTGCGCAGGCACACAGCGTGGAGAACCGGTGCGGCCGCCTCCGACACCCGCCAGCAGCATCCGCGTCGACGAGGCGCAGCGGTGGAGCAAGGCGTGTTGGCCGTCCGATCCGGCGCCGCGCGGGCCGACAATGCGGGGCATGGCGATGAGCGGGCGCGGACTGCGCCGTCACGAGAGCCGCGTATCCGAGTGGGGGGAGCGGGCACGGGAGTCGTTTCTCCTGGTGCCGCTGTCGGGGATGGCGGGCGGTATCGCGCTCGCCTTCGCCACCGCGGCGGTCGACGCCGATCTGTCCGCACGGCCCTGGGTGCGCGGCGACTCCGCCCTGCAGGCCGTCGCCGAGCCCAGCAAGGCGGTGATCGCCGCGGTCGGGCCGGCGATGCTGACCTTCCTTGGTGTGGTCTTCTCCATCACCCTGGTCGCCCTGCAGATGGCGGCCGGCCAGTTCTCTCCCCGGATCACCCGCGTGTTCCTGCGCAGCACCGTCACCAAGGCCACCCTGGCGGTGTTCATCGGCACGTTCGTCTACACCCTGGAAGTGCAGTACATCGGCCACGCCGGCAGCACCCAGGACGCGGCATACGTACCGGTGGTCTCCGGGGTGACCACCATGTCCCTGGTGTCGGCCAGCGTGGTCATGTTCGTCATCTACGTGAACCACACCGTCCACCTGATGCGCGTCAGCGACCTCATCGACCGCGTCACCGCGGAAAGCCTGCGCGGCATCCACGCCCTGCACCGCCCGGCCCCCGGCCCGCCGCCCCCGGCCGACGCCCCGGGCCGGACGGTGCGCTACACGGGCAGGCCCGGCGTGCTGCGCGGAATCAGCCATGCTCGCCTGGTGCGGCTGGCCGCCCGCCAGGACGCGGTCGTCACCTTCCTCCCCCGCACCGGTGACTTCCTCGCCCCCGGCGCACCACTGTGCCGCATCCAGAGCCCCACGCCCTTCAGCGCCTCCGCCGTGCAGCGGTGCCTGGAGGTAGGCGCGGAGCGCAGCATGCGCCAGGACGTAGCGTTCGGGCTGCGTCAGCTGGCCGACATCGCGGTGCGGGCCCTGGCCCCGGGTGTCAACGACGCGACCACCGCCGTGCAGGCGCTCGACCGCATCCACGTCCTGCTCGACGCCCTCGCCCACGCTCCCCTGCAGACCCTCCACTACGCCGACTCCGCCGGCACGGTGCGCGTGGTCGTCCCGCTGCCGGACTGGGACGCTGTCCTGGGTCTGGCCCTCACCGAGATCCTCCTCGCCGCTCCCGGCGAGCCCCAGGTCACCCGACGGATGGCCGCAGCGCTGAACGACCTGGCCGCACACGCCCCGGCCGAGCGGCGACCGGCCGTCGAATGGTTCCAGGCCACCTTGCGCACCAGCGTCACCCAGGCGTTCCCCGACCCGGACCTGCGCGCCTTCGCCCTCACCCCGGACCGGCAAGGCATCGGCTAGCCGACCGCGGCGGACCCCGCTAGTGCTGCGACCGGGAAGGTTCACCGGGTTGCTGCTCGCGGCCGAGGCTGCTGGGCCGGTTGGATGTGGCGGCACACTCGATCCGGCAAGGTGGAGGCGCGGTGGCAGAGCCCGTTCGCGTGCGCAGACTGACTGACCAGGAGGGGCAGCGGCTGCAGCAAATCGTGCGCCGGAGCAGCACCAGCACAGTGCGCTACCGGCGCGCGATGATGCTGCTGGCCTCGGCCGGCGGGAACTGCGTGCCGGTGATCGCCCAGCTGGTGCAGGCCGACGAGGACACTGTCCGCGACATGATCCACCGGTTCAACGAGTTGGGCCTGGCCTGCCTGGACCCTCAGTGGGAGGGAGGCCGTCCCCGCCAACTCGGTGATGATGACGAAGAGTTCGTCGTGGCGACGGCCACCACCCGCCCGCGAAAGCTCGGCCAGCCCTTCACCCGCTGGTCCCTCCGCAAACTCTGCGCCTACCTGCGCAAGGTCCACGGCCGGGTGATCCGGATCGGCCGCGAGGCCCTGCGCTGCCTGCTCGCCTCGCCGCGGGGTCACCTTCCAGCGCACCAAGACCTGGAACGAGTCCACCGACCCCGACCGCGACGCCAAACTCGACCGCATCGAGCACGTCCTGGAGCACTTCCCGGACCGGGTCTTCACGTTCGACGAGTTCGGGCCGCTCGGCATCCGCCCCACCGCAGGGGCCTGCTGGGCCAAGCAAGGCAAGCCCGACCGAGTCCCGGCGACCTACCACCGCACCCATGGCGTCGCCTACTTCCACGGCTGCTATTCGATCGGCGACGACGCCCTGTGGGGCGTCAACCACCGCCAGAAGGGCGCCGCCCAGGCCCTTGCCGCGTTGAAGTCGATCCGGAAGGCCCATCCGGACAGCGCTCCGATCTACGTGATCATGGACAACCTCTCCGCGCACAAGGGAGCGAGGACCCGTGCCTGGGCGAAGAAGCACAAGGTCGAGCTGTGCTTCACCCCGACCAGCGCCTCCTGGGCCAACCCGATCGAGGCGCACTTTGGACCGCTGCGGCAGTTCACTCTCGCCCGATACCTGCGCGGGCGCAACGCCAACGCCCGCCACCCCGACGCCCTCGCCGCCCAGCGCCGCGAGCGTGCGCGCATCCGCAGCGAGAAAGGCATCCGGTGGGGCGGACGACCACTCCCCTCAGCAGCGGCCTGACCGCCGAGCCCGGTGGATGGTTGCGGTCACAGCCCCAAGTCGGCGCGGACGAGCCGTACCGCGGCTACGGGGTCCGACGCTCGGGTGACCGATCTGCCCACGACGATGTGTGACGCACCCGCGGCGATGGCGGCACGCGGCGTACCGGGTCGGGCGTGCTCGGCTCGGTCCTCACCGGGCAGCGTGACGCCCGGCGTGACGATCAGGGAGCTGGGCCCCAGCACGCCGCGCAGCTGCGCGGCTTCCTGCGGCGATGCGATCACACCATGGCACCCGGCCTGGTCCGCCAGCCGCCCCAGACGTAGCACTTGCTCCTCGGTTGAGGCATTGAACCCGACATCGGCGAGGTCGGAGCTGGTCATGCTGGTGACGACGGTCAAGGCAAGGACACGCAGGTGTGGAAAGTCTCGGGCCGCGGCAACAGCTGCGGCCATGATGCCGGTGCCTCCCATGCCGTGCACCGTCACCATCGACGCACCAAGTGCGCCTGCGGCACGGACCGCGCCGGCAACTGAGTTCGGAATCTCAAAGAGCTTCAGGTCCAGGAACACCTCCTTGTCCTTGGCCACAAGGTGCTGGACGAGGTCGGGCCCGGCTGCCGTGAGCAGCTCAAGCCCGACCTTGTAGAAACGGCACTCATCACCCAGCCGGTCGACGACCTCTTCAGCCGCTCGGCGGCTGTCGAAATCGAGGGCAACGATGATTGGACTGGTCGGCTCCATGGCGTCATTGTCCCGGCCACGCCGAACCGCCCGCGGACGGGGTGCCCCGACAGCACCATCGCCTAGCCCGGTGGTCGTTTCCGGTCACAGCACCAGGCAGCTTCGCTGAGATCGGTCCTTGGTGTGGGTATGTCGTTGGCTGATGCGCAGGGGGCGCGGATCGAGCCGATACTCCCGGATCGGACGCCGAAGCGGGGTGGCCGGTGGCGTGACCACCGGGAGGCCATCGACGCGATCGCCTTCAAGTTCCAGGCCGGAACACCGTGGGTCTACCTGCCGGAGAAAAACGGCAGCTGGCGGGGCGTCTACAACCGGCTGCGGATGTGGGCCGTCGACGGCACCCGGGGGCGGGTGTTCACCGCGCTGATGGCCCAGGCCGGCGCGGCGAGGGTCTCAACTGGCCCGTCTGCCTCGGCACAGCTACTCGCCCCCGAGCGGCCCGCATCGGCACCCCACAGCTCTCTACGCACCGGATGAGGGGGAGAGGCAGAGAGGTCAGCGGCCGATCTTGCGCTTGTTCCAGACGTCGAAGCCGACGGCGGCGAGCAGCACCAGGCCTTTGATGACCTGCTGGTAGTCGGTGCCGATGCCGACGAGCGACATGCCGTTGTTGAGGACGCCGAGGACCAGGCCGCCGATGACCGCGCCCATGACCGTGCCGACGCCGCCGCTCATCGACGCGCCGCCGATGAACGCGGCCGCGATCGCCTCCAGTTCGAAGTTCAGGCCCGCCTGGGGCGTGCCGGCGTTCAGGCGCGCGGCGTACACACAGCCCGCGAGCGCCGCGAGGACGCCCATGTTGACGAAGATGAGGAAGGTGACGCGCTTGTCCTTGACGCCGGACAGCTTCGCCGCCGCCTTGTTGCCGCCGAGCGCGTACACATGCCGTCCGATCACGGCGTTGCGCATCACATAGCCGAGGCTGATCAGCAGCCCGCACATGATGAGCAGGACCACGGGCACGCCGTGGAAGCTGGCGAGCGTCAGCGTGAACGCCACCACCGCGGCCGTCATGGCCACGCACTTGGCCACCCACAGGCCGGTGGGCGTCACGTCGAGGTCGTACGCGAGCTGCCGCTTGCGGTGGCGCCACTCGCGGAACAGCAGGAACGCGATCGTGGCGGCGTCCGATCACCAGGGTCGGGTTGTGGTACTGGGTGTACGGGCCCATCTCCGGGATGAAGCCCTTGGCGATGTTCTGGAATCCGTCGGGGAACGGAGAGAGGGACTGGCCTTCCAGGACGATCTGTGTGAGCCCGCGGAACAGCAGCATTCCGGCCAGGGTCACGATGAACGACGGGATGCCGACGTAGGCGATGAAGAAGCCCTGCCACGCGCCCGCGGCCGCGCCGATGAGCAGCGACAGGATGAGCGCGGGCACCCAGGGCATGTCGTGTTTGACCATCATCACCGCCGCCATGGCGCCGACGAAGGCGACCAGGGAGCCGACGGACAGGTCGATGTGGCCCGCGATGATGACGATCATCATGCCGATGGCCAGGATGAGGATGTAGCCGTTCTGCTGGATCAGGTTGGAGACGTTGCTCGGCAGGAGCAGCGTGCCGTCGGTCCAGATCTGGAACAGGACGACGATGAAGGCCAGGGCGACGAGCATGCCGTACTGGCGCATGTTGGCGCGCATCATCTCGATGAGCAGCGCACCGGTCGGCTTCCGCGCGGGAGGCGCTTCGGACGCGTCCTTCGGTGGTGTGGTCGTGGTGGTCATGGCAGGGCCTCGGCTTCTGTTCTCGGGTCTTGGGCGCGTCAGTTGCGGTGCGCCGTCATGTGGCGCATCAGGCCTTCCTGGGTGGCCTCGGCCCGAGTGACCTCACCGGTCAGCCGGCCTTCGGCCATGGTGTAGATCCGGTCGCACATGCCGAGCAGCTCCGGCAGTTCGGAGGAGATGAAGAGCACGGCCTTGCCCTGGGCGGCGAGCTGGTCGATGACGGTGTAGATCTCGTACTTGGCGCCGACGTCGATGCCCCGCGTCGGCTCGTCGAGGATCAGCACCTCGGGATCGGCGTGTATCCATTTGCTCAGGACGACCTTCTGCTGGTTGCCGCCGGAGAGGCGCCCCACCCGCTCGAACACGGTGGGGGCCTTGATGTTCATCGTCCTGCGGTAGCGCTCGGCGACGGACCGCTCGTGGTGCTCGTCCACCAGGCCCGCGACGCCGCGGCGGCGCATGCCCGCAAGTGAGGCCAGGGAGATGTTGCGGTTGATGTCATCGATGAGGTTCAGGCCGTACCGCTTGCGGTCCTCGGTGACGTACGCGATGCCCGCGTCGACGGCCGCGGGCACGGTCTTCGTGGAGACCTCCCGCCCGCCGACGGCCACGGTCCCGGCGACGTAGTGGCCGTAGGAGCGGCCGAAGACGGACATCGCGAGCTCGGTGCGGCCCGCGCCCATCAGGCCCGCGATGCCGACGATCTCGCCGCGCCGCACGGTCAGGGACACGTCGTCGACGACCGTGCGCTGGTGGTCGACGGGGTGCCGGACCGTCCAGCCCGTGACGGCGAGCGCGAGGGCGCCCGCGTCCTCGCCTTCGTAGGCGGTGCGCGCGGGGAAGCGGTGGTCGAGGTCGCGGCCGACCATGCCGCGGATGATGCGGTCCTCCGACAACCGCGGCTCCGCGTCCGGGGTCTCACGGACCGTCAGGGTCTCGATCGTCTGCCCGTCGCGCAGGATCGTCACCGAGTCGGCGACGCGCCGGATCTCGTTCAGCTTGTGGGAGATGATGATGCTGGCGACGCCCTGCGCCCGCAGCTCCAGGATGAGCTCCAGGAGCTTTGTGCTGTCCTCGTCGTTGAGGGCGGCCGTCGGCTCGTCGAGGATGAGCAGCTTCACCTCCTTGGACAGGGCCTTGGCGATCTCCACCAGCTGCTGCTTGCCCACGCCGATGTCGGCGACCGGCGTGGACGGCTTCTCGCGCAGGCCGACGCGTTTGAGCAGTGCGCTCGCCCTGCGCAGGGTGTCGTTCCAGTCGATGAAGCCGCGGCTGGTCTGCTCGTTGCCGAGGAAGATGTTCTCCGCGATCGACAAGTACGGGATGAGCGCCAGCTCCTGATGGATGATCACGATGCCGTGCTGCTCGCTGGCGTGGATGTCCTTGAAGGCCACGCTCTCGCCCTCGAAGCGGATCTCGCCGTCGTAGCTGCCGTGCGGATGCACGCCGCTGAGGACCTTCATCAGGGTCGACTTGCCCGCGCCGTTCTCGCCGCAGATCGCGTGGATCTCCCCGGGGCGCACGGTCAGGTTCACCTCGGAGAGCGCCTTGACCCCGGGAAAGGTCTTGGTGATCCCGCGCATCTGAAGGACGGGTCGCGTCATGTGAGCTGCCCCGCCTTGAAGTAGCCCTCGTCCACGAGGAGCTGGGTGTTGGACTTGTCGACGCTGACCGGGTCGAGCAGGTAGGACGGCACGGTCTTGGTGCCGTTGTGGTAGTCCTTGGTGTTGTTGACCGTGACCTTCTTGTCGTTGAGGACCGCGTCGCCCATCGCCACCGTCTGCTTGGCCAGCTTGCGGGTGTCCTTGAAGACGGTCTGGGTCTGCTCGCCGCGGATGATGGACTTCACCGACGCGAGCTCCGCGTCCTGCCCGGTGATCACCGGCAGCGGCTGGTCCTTGGAACCGTACCCCGCGCTCTTCAGCGCGGAGATGATGCCGATCGAGATCCCGTCGTAGGGGGAGAGGACCGCGTCGACGCGGTCCGAGCCGTAGTTCTTGCTGATCAGGTCGTCCATGCGCTTCTGCGCGGTGCCGCCGTCCCAGCGCAGCGTGGTGGCCTGGTTCATCTTCGTCTGCTTGCTGCGGACGGTGAGCTGGCCGCTCGTGAAGTACGGCTGGAGCACCTTCATGGCGCCGTTCCAGAAGTACTTGGTGTTGTTGTCGTCCGGGGAGCCCGCGAACAGCTCGATGTTGTGCTGCTCGCCGCCCTGGTCGGGCTTGCCGAGCTGGAGCTTGTTGACGATGTACTGGGCCTGGAGGCGGCCGACGCGTTCGTTGTCGAACGACGCGTAGTAGTCGACGTTGCCGGTGCCGAGGATGAGCCGGTCGTAGGAGATCACGGGGATGCCAGCGTCGTGCGCGCGCCGCAGGACCTCGGTGAGCGCCGAGCCGTCGATGGCGGCGACCACCAGGAGGCTGCGTCCCTTGGTGATCATGTTCTCGATCTGGGCGATCTGGTTCTCGACCTTGTCGTCGCCGTACTGCAGGTCGGTCTTGTACCCGGCCTTCTCGAACTGCTCGGCCATGTTCCTGCCGTCGGCCACCCACCGCTCCGACGACTTCGTCGGCATGGCGAGGCCGATGGTGCTGCCCTTGCCCGCCGGGGGCTTGTAGCGGCTGCCGCCCCGGGCCTCCTGGCCGCAGGCGGTGAGCGAGACGGTGAGGAGCGTCGCGAGCGTGGCCGCGGTACACGCGGTTGTGATGCGCATGGATCAGTCCCCTTCCGGGACGGGGAAACGGCGGAGTTCGCCGGGCCTTCGGGAGCCGAGCGGTGACATTCCGCCGCCGGCGCCGTGCCGGGCGAGCAGGTCCAGGACGAGCCGCCCGCGCCGCACCCGCTCGCAGGCGGTGGCCAGGGTGTGCTCGCGCAGATGGGCGCCGTACGGGTAGATGCCGGGCGACTTGCTCAGGCCGAACTTCACGTACAGCGGGGCGCCGCGCCGGATCAGCTCGGCGACCTCGTACATGCGGATGTAGCCGCCGAGGTCGTCGGGTGCCTCGACGTACATGTCCATCGGGGCGCGGCTGACCCGTCGGATCTCGGTGAGGTGATCCAGTGTCAGGTCCGAGGGCACGTTGAGGGAGTCGGCGCCGAGCCGCTCGTACACGGCGTACGAGGCGGGGTTGACCGGCCCGGTGAGTGCGGACAGCTTGAAGGTGGTGTCGGCGGGCAGCACCCCGGCCGCGCGCATCCGGTGCAGCGTCCACAGCACGCCCTCGTCGGCGACGAGGAGGCAGCGCACGCCCAGCGAGGCGCCGCGCAGGGCGTCTTCGACGCAGCCGGCGAGCGCGTCGTGGCCGCGGGCGCGAAGCCCTGCGCCGCCGGAGTGGGTGCGGGTGGCGCCGCCGATGTCCCAGATGCCGCGCGGGCCGGTGAACAGGCACAGCTCGATGTCCCACTCGGCGCACGCGTCGACCATTTCGGTGATCTCGTCGTCGGTGAGCATCCAGATGCCGCTGCCCTGGCTGATGCGGTGGACGGGCAGTTCCAGCCGGGAGCTCTCCTCGAGGACGATGGCCAGGGCTTCGGGGCCCTCCACCGAGGGGATCTCGGTACGCCAGGTGCCGCCGTCGGGGAAGGCGTGCGGGGAGGCGTCGGCCGGATCGGTGGCCGGCACCGTATGGCCGATGCGGGTGAGGGCGTCGGCACCGGGGCGGCGCGGTATGGAAGGGGCGGGCATGGGGCTCCCTACACTGTGTTCGGTATGTCGTACGTTGGTCGAGTCATGGGATGCACGGCGGTACGCGGTATGGGGAAGGTCGCGACGCCTCGTGCCGCCGTACGGACTAGGGGCGCAGCAGCACCTTCCCGGTCTTCGGGTCGCCGCCGCCGGCCAGCGCGATGGCGTCGCCGAACCGCTCCAGCGGAAACTCGTGCGTGATCAGCGGCGCCGGATCGAGCAGCCGCAGTCCGAACGCCCGTACCGCCTCCGACCAGGCCGATGACGGGGCGCCGAAGACGCTGCGGATCTCCAGCTGACTCAGCGACAGATGCACCGGATCGATACCGGTCGCGCCGGGGGTGAACATCCCGGTGAGCACCACCCGGCCGCCCCGGCGCGCCAGCAGGCACGAGGACGCGGCCGTCGTCGGCGCCCCCGCGGTCTCCACGACCAGGTCGAAGCGGCCGCGCAGCGCCTCGGCCTCCACGGGGTCCAGGCCCCGGTCCGCGCCGAAGGCCAGCGCCTGCTCGCTCCGGGCCGCCCGCGGATCGATCACCGCGAGGTCGGCGGGGGAGGAGGCGGCCAGCAACTGCACGGCCAGCAGCCCGAGGGTGCCCGCGCCGACCACCGCGATCCGCTCACCGGGCCGGGGCGCACCGGCCCGCACCGCGGCCGCGATCACCGCGGCGGGCTCAAGCAGCGCGGCGGCCCGCAGATCGGCGTCGTCCCGCAGCGGATGCAGCAGCCGGGCGGGCACCGTCAGATGGTCGGCGAACGCGCCCGGCTCGGTGAACCCGGTCTCGGCGTACCCGCCGGCGCACAGACTCGTCTCGCCGCACCGGCAGCGCTCGCACACACCGCACGCGCGAAACCCCTCCGCGACCGTCTTCCGCCCGGCGAGCGCCGGGTCCACGCCCTCGCCCACCGCCACCACGGTCCCCGACCACTCATGGCCGGGCGTGAGGGGATACCGGACGTATCCCGGGTCGCGGTGGCCGTCGTAGACCTCGCGGTCGCTCATGCAGATCCCGGCGGCCGCGACCCGCACCAGCACCTCACCGGGGCCGGGCTCGGGCACCGGCTGGTGCGCCAGCCGGTACGCACCGGGCCGGTCGATGACCACGGCGCGCGAGGAACCGGTCATGCCCCGGCCCTCTTGGGCCTGCGCTGCTCCCACCCCTCGGCCCACAGGTCGAAACGGGCCTGCTGCTGCGGGAACTCGGCCGCGGCGTCCACATCGAGCTCGACACCGAGACCGGGGGCGTGCGAGACCTCGAAGCAGCCCGTCTCCGCGTCCACCTGGGGCGCGCCCCGCACCACCTTCTTGATCTCCGCGTCCGCGAAGTCGTTGAAGTGCTCCAGGACCTTGAAGTTCGGGGTGCAGGCGGCGACCTGGAGCGAGGCCGCGGTCAGCACGGGGCCGCCGACGTTGTGCGGCGCCACGAGCGTGAAGTGGGTCTCGGCGGTCGCGGCCAGCTTGCGGGTCTCCAGGATGCCGCCGATGTGGCCGAGGTCGGGCTGGATGATGTCCGCGGCTTGCGACTCGAACAGCTCCCGGAACTCGATCCGGTCGTGGATGCGTTCGCCGGTGGCGATCGGCAGGTCCACCTTCTCCGCGACCTTCGCCAGCGCCTTGAGGTTCTCCGGCGGCACCGGCTCCTCCAGCCAGGCGGGCCGGTAGGGAGCCAGCTCGCGCGCCAGCCGCACCGCCGTGGACGGGCTGAACCGCCCGTGCATCTCCAGCATCAGCTCGGCGTCCGGGCCGATGGCGTCCCGTACCGCCTCGATCAACGACACCGCGTACAGGGTCTGCTGGTGGTCCAGTTCGAAGTGGCCGGTGCCGAACGGGTCGATCTTCAGCGCCCGGTAGCCGCGCGCCATGACCTCCTGGGCCGCCTTGTGGTACGCCTGAGGGGTGCGCTCGGTGGTGTACCAGCCGTTGGCGTACGCCTTGACCCGGTCGGTGACCTTGCCGCCGAGGAGCTGCCAGACCGGCACGCCCAGCGCCTTGCCCTTGATGTCCCAGCAGGCCATCTCCACGCAGGCGATGCCCGACATCACGATCTCGCCGGCCCGCCCGTAGTCCCCGTACTTCATCCGGCGCACGAGATCCTCGGCCGCGAACGGGTCGGAGCCGGCGATGTGGTTCGCCTCCGCCTCGCGGAGGTATCCCACCAGGGCGTCGGTATGGCCGAGCATGCGTGTCTCGCCGACGCCGGTGAGGCCTTCGTCGGTGTGGACCTGAACGTAGGTGAGGTTGCGCCAGGGTGTCCCGACCACATGCGTGCTGATTCCAGTGATGCGCACGACATCTGCCCCTTGAGTTGTTCGATATTTCGACACACGTTCGAAATGTTGGCGTGACCGTAGTCACGCTGGCCGGAGGGTGTCAATGGGGCGGGTGGGGTGGTCTTCGGCGTTCCGGCGCATTGCGGCGTGAGCGGCGCGGCCTTTACGCTGTGTTCGCAATATCGATCAATGATCGAAATTTCGGATGCGTGAGGGGGAGACCGACCATGGGGCGACTGGTGCCGGCGGTGACCAGGGCGCTGGACATCCTCGAACTGTTCCTGGACGGAGACGAGGCGTACTCCGCACCCGAGATCACCCGAAAACTGCAGCTTCCGCGCACCACCGTGCACGAGCTGCTCACCACGCTCGTCGCCCGTTCCTACCTGGTGCCGGTCCCCGAGCAGCCTGGACGCTACCGGCTGGGCGTGCGCACCTACCAGCTCGGCAGCCGGTACGCCGAAAAGCTGGACCTCGCGGCCGAGGGGCAGCAGGTCGCCCGCGAGGTCGCCGAGACCTGCGACGAGACGGTCCATGTGGCCGTCCTGGAGGACACCGACGTCATCTACATCGCCAAGGTGGACTCCACCCATGCCGTGCGCATGGTCTCCGCCGCGGGCCGCAGGCTCCCCGCCCACTGCACCTCGGTCGGCAAGATGCTCCTCGCCTCGCTGCCCCAAGCCGAACTCGAAGCACGCCTCGCCGGGCGCGAGTTCGCCGCGATGACCCCCCACAGCATCACCGACCCCGGGGAACTGCTCGCCGCGCTCGTCGAGATCCGCCGGGCCGGCGTCGCGGTCGAGCACCGCGAGTCCAACCCGGACGTGAGCTGTGTGGCCGCCCCGGTACGGGACAGCGCGGGCCGCGTCGTCGCGGCGCTGTCCATCTCCGTACCGATGATCCGCTGGAGCGAGGAGCGTGAACGCGAGCTGGCCGAGCTGGCCGCCAAGGGCGCGGCCGACCTCTCGGCACGGCTCGGCCACCGGGGCGGGCGATGAGGGCCGAGCTCGCCGTCCGCGCCTGCGCGGAGCTGGGGGAGGGGCCCACCTGGGACGCGGCGACCGCCCGGCTGATCTGGGTCGACATCCTCGCGGCGCGCATCCACACCTACGCCCCCGGGGACGGCCGCCGTACGGTCATGGCCACCGAGAGCCACGTCGGGGCCGCGAAGCCACGAGCGGGCGGCGGCCTGGTGGTCAACCTCCGAGACGGCGTCGGCCTGTACGGACCGGACGGGGCGTCCTTCTCCTGGCTGGTGCGGGACCCGGTGCCGGGCCGCCGCGGCAACGACGCCGCCGTCGCCCCCGACGGATCGCTGTGGGCGGGCACCATGGCGTACGACGAGCGGCCCGGCGGCGGCACCCTCACCCGGATCGCCCCGGACGGCACCGCCACCGAGCAGCTCGGCGACGTCGCCGTCAGCAACGGCACGGGCTGGAGCCCCGACGGTCGGCTCATGTACTACATCGACAGCCCCACGCGCCGCGTCGACGTCCTCGACGCCGTCCGCGACGGTGGCCGATACGCCGCCAACCGGCGGCCGTTCGCGCACATCGAGGACGGCGCCGGCTTCCCCGACGGGCTGACGGTGGACGCGGACGGCTGCGTCTGGGTCGCCCTCTGGGACGGCGCCGCGATCCGCCGCTACACCCCCGACGGACACCTCGACCGGACCATCGAACTGCCGGTGCGCCGCCCCACCGCATGCGCCTTCGGCGGCCCCGGCCTGCGGGATCTGTACATCACCACGGCCCGCGCGGGCCTGGACCGCCCGCATCCGCTCGCCGGCTCGCTGCTGGTCCTGCCGGACGCCGGCCAGGGCCTGCCCGGCCGGCCCTTCGCGGGCTGACGCGGCACCTGCGCTCCGCGACCCACCACAGCCACTGAGGCCCGCCAGCCCCGGCACCGGCCCTCCCCGGTACCGGGGCTGCGTTGGCATGGCGCCGCCGTCGAACGCCGGACCTTGACCGTCCTGGGGAGCCGAACCTAGCCTGCGGAGATCGATATACAGAATGGCGTTCGAAATGTCGAACGTATTCTTCGAAGGGGAGCACTCTCGTGAGTCCAGAACCCGTATGGAGCGTCGACCCCCGTACCGGGAGGCGGCGTGAGCAGGTGGCGGTCGAGGCCGCAGCCGGGGACGTCGAGGGTGCCGTGCGCGCCGCCCACGCGGCCCGTGCCGCGCTCGCGGACCGTGGGGTGCGTGCGGCGTTCCTGCGCGGCGCCGCCGAGCAGCTCGAAGCCGCCCGGAGCCGCCTGGTCGGGGTCGCGGATGCCGAGACGGCGCTGGGCGGAGTGCGGCTGGACGGCGAACTGGCCCGCACCTGCTACCAGTTGCGGGCCTTCGCCGACATCGTCGACGACGGCGCCTTCCTCGATGTGGTCATCGACCATCCCGACGAGGCGGCCACCCCGCCGGTGCCGGACCTGCGCCGCTACAAGGTGCCCCTGGGCGTGGTCGCGGTGTACGCGGCGTCCAACTTCCCCTTCGCCTTCTCGGTGCCCGGTGGGGACACCGCCAGTGCCCTCGCGGCGGGCTGCCCGGTCGTGGTCAAGGCCCACCCCGGCCACCCGGCCACCTCCGAGCTGGCTGGCGAAGCCCTGCGCCGGGCCGCCGCGGCACATGACCTCCCCGAGGGCGTGGTCAGTTGGGTGCACGGCTTCGACGCGGGCGTGGCGCTGATCGCGCACCCCCTGGTGGCGGCGGCCGGGTTCACCGGCTCGATACGCGGCGGACGCGCCCTGTTCGACGCGGCCGCCGCCCGCCCGGTGCCCATCCCCTTCCACGGCGAGCTCGGCTCGCTCAACCCGGTCGTGGTCACCCAGGCCGCCGCTGCCGAGCGGGCCGAGGAGATCGGGGCCGGCCTTGCCGGATCGATGACGCTCGGGCACGGCCAGTTCTGCACCAAACCCGGTCTGGTGCTGGCGCCCGTCGGCGCGGACGGGGACCGGCTGGTCACGGCACTCGGGAAAGCCCTCGCCGCCACCGCCGACGGGGTGCTGCTCGACCAGCGGATGCGCGAGGCGTTCGTCGCCGGTGTCACCGAACGCGCCGACCTTCCCGACGTGCAGGCCCCCGTCGCCGCGGGCGCGGCCCACGAGCCCGCGGTCGCCGCCGGATTCCTGACCGTTCCCGCGCACAGGCTGGCCGTCGAAGGGCCGCACGATGTGCTGCTGGAGGAATGCTTCGGCCCCGTCACCGTCGTCGCCCGCTACAACACCCACGACCAGGCCACCACCGTCCTCCGCCGCCTGCCCGGCAACCTCACCGCCACCGTCCACCTCTCCACCGGCGAAACCCGCGGACACGGCGACGGCGCCGCCATCCTCGCCGAGCTGACCCCGCTGGCCGGCCGGGTCCTGGTCAACGGCTGGCCCACCGGCGTCGCCATCGCCTCCGCCCAGCACCACGGCGGCCCCTACCCCGCCACCACCTCCACCGCCACCTTCCGTCGGCGCCACTGCCATCGACCGCTGGCTACGACCCGTCACCTACCAGTCCACCCCTCACGCGCTCCTCCCCGCCGAACTGCGCGAGGGCAACCCGCTTGGCCTGCCCCGGCGCGTCAACGGCCGACAGGAGACGTAAGGCGAGCGCCTACCCCCGGCCTGACCATGGAGCCTTGAATACGGCCCATCCGACATCACGCATCCGGCTTCAGCAGTGCGCCATAAGAACCCTGTGATGCCCGCTGAGCAGTACAGAGCGCCCCGGCTGCCAGCGGGGCGCCCGCTGAATTCCCCACCCGCATCACCGGATGCGTCGAGCGTGAAATAGCGGGCGGTCGTTCGTTGACGCCTGGCGTGCGCCTGCTCAGTCGACTTCGCAGGGGATGGTGAAGTCGTCGTACGACCGATTCACGTTGATCGCGCGGTCCATTCCCCAGTACCCGCCCTGCTGGTAGTACGACACATCAGCTGACGGCTACCGCATTTGATCCTCGTGCCTGGAGGGCCGCTCCATCGCCGTCCTCGCCCGCGACTACGAGCGACACCCGCACCGCTCCCGAGCCATGATCCGACTCGCGATGATCGACCTCATGGCCGCCGCCCCACCGGCGAAACCACCCCGAACCGGCGCGGCACCTGACGCGGGACCACACGCACCTCACCGGGCCAAACGCGCAGTTGAACCGGCTTGCGGCAGACCGCCGGAGCGACTCTCGTCACCGGTTTCGGCGACTTCGGGAGGCCCGAAGCCCCGTGCGCGCATTCGCTCAGTAGGCGGCGGCGGGCCAAGTGCCGGCCACGGCGACGAGGACGCCCACGTCCAGGAGCACGCCGACGCTCAGCCACGGGTCGAACCAGACTGCCTTGAGGACCAGCCCGCTCGATGCCCCGACGAGGGCGGCGGTGGGCCACCAGTCGCTGCCGGCGAGCGCTCCGGCACCGGCAACGGCGTAGACCACGGCCGTGTACCAGGCAAGCGCCAGTGACGTGGCCCTGGCCGTCGCGGGCCTGACATGGACCGCTGACAGCGCCCAGGAGTGCCCTGGATCGAACGGCGTGGGCTCGTCGGGCTGCCGCGGCGCCGTCCAGACACCCGGGTGCAGCAGTCCGTGCGCGATCAGAAACGCTCCCACCACAAAGGCGATCACGACAGCTCCTCCGATCCGTTCGGTTCCGCGCCTCCCCGTCGAGGCGCGACGGGGGACGGGCGTCCGTCATCAGTACGACGTGGGCGGCGCCCCTCAGTGCGCACCTGCCACTGGCCGGGCGCCCCTGCGAACCGGACGGCTCGGCCTTCCGGCCCGGGTCGTCATGGCGATCAACTCCTTCGGTCCGGCGCGTCGGCCCCGCGAACCGGAGCACATGTCCAGCGTGTCCGTTGGCGGACCCCGCAAGGAGGGCCGACCGGGGGCGTGCCGGGGACGATGGTCCCGACCGGCTGGTGGGAGGGCGCGGATGTGCTGATCTCCTCGCGTCGGTGTCGGGTGACGGTGGCTGATCCCTGGCGTGGACCGTCGGCACGAGGTCTGCGCCAGGTGGTGGGCTGACGGCGCGGCGACGGCAGTTCGTGGCGGGACGCGGTCCCTCGCCTCCGCGCGGCCGTCGAAGCTGCCAGGGTCTGTCACGGGAGATCCGCCTTCCGTCCGTGAGCACCAGCGCCGCCCACGCGGTCGGCCCAGGCTGCCGGGACCCTCCGGCACCCTGGGCGGTATCGCTGTACGCCTCCCCGTCGAGTCGAAGACGGCTCGCTGAGGGACCTCAGCGTCGTCCAGGCTCGCCCGTGCCCGCGGACGAGGTCGACGTGATCCCGTGTCCTGGGCGCCGGGCCCCCGCTGCCCCGAGCGCGCGGCGAACCGGTCGAGGAGCGCGGTGGGTACGACGACGAACGGGGCTTCACCCGTCGGCTGTTGGACTTTGACGGAGCACGTCGTCGCCCGGCTCCCCTAGGCCCTGTCGTCAAATGTTGATCTTGCATGGTGGATCATGGTCGGGTGATACGTCGTCATGAACTGTCCGATGCTGAGTGGGAGTTCGTCCGGCCGCTGTTGCCCGCTTCCTCGCGGGGGCGCAAGCGGCTGGATGACCGGAAGGTCCTCAACGGGATTGTGTGGAAGTTCCGGACCGGTACGGCCTGGCGGGATGTGCCGGAGCGATACGGGCCATGGGCCACACTGCACACGCGGTTCCGGCGCTGGGCCAAGGACGGCACCTTCGAGCGCATGCTGCGGGCCGCGCAGGCCCGGGCGGACGCGGCCGGTGACATCGGCTGGCTGGTGTCGGTCGACTCCACGGCCGTCCGAGCCCACCAGCATGCCGCCGGGGCCCGAAAAGGGGGCTCTGCCCGCGGGCGCTCGGACGCTCGCGGGGCGGCCTGACCAGCAAGATCCACCTGGCTTGCGATGCTTTCGGGCGCCCGCTGGCCTTTACGGTCACGGGCGGGAACACCAATGACTGCACGCAGTTCACCGCCGTCATGGAAACGATCCGGGTGCCCCGTCTGGGACCGGGGCGGCCCCGAGTGCGGCCTGGCCATGTGCTGGGCGACAAGGGCTACAGCTCCCGCGCGATACGCACCTGGCTGCGAGACCGCGGCATCAGCCACACCATCCCCGAGCGGGCCGACCAGATCCGCAACCGACTCCGGCGCGGCAGCCAGGGCGGGCGCCCGCCGGCCTTCGACAAGCAGCTCTACAAACGGCGCAACGTCGTGGAACGCTGCTTCAACCGCCTCAAACAGTGGCGCGGCATCGCCACCCGCTACGACAAGACCGCCGAGTCCTACAAGGCAGCCGTCACCCTCGCATCACTCCTGATGTGGGCGTGACATTTGAAGACACCCCCTAGGACGGACAGGGCGGGGGCGTCGTGCACCAGTTCGAGCATCCCCCTCCTCACGCAGAAGCAGGGTGGTGTGTCTGCCGGACCGATGCCCGAACGAGGCCGCCGCTGTCTTCGGACCCGCCCTGCTCCTTGCCCTGGTGGTCATCGGCGGTGACGGCCTCTGCGAATGGCTGCGGCCGGGCAAGCTCCGCGGCACGCCCTCTTCGGGCCTCTGGCCGGAGCCGGCCACTCGCGCCCCGGAGGACCGTGAGCCCCGTGCGGAAGGCGTGGGCTTCGTTCGTGCCCGTGCCGCTCTGCCGAGCACAACGGAGGGTGCGTGAAACGAGCAGGAGGTGTGCTCGTGCCGCGGTGCCGCGCACCCCGCCCGTCGCCCCCCCGCGGGGCCGAAGGGCCCGGGGGAGCGACTGAACGGGGCAGCCCAGGGGGGCCGACCGGCCGCCACCGAGGGACTGTTGCGGCCGGGGCGGGAGGTGGCATGAGTGGCAGAGTTCCAGTGCTCCCCGATAAGCCCCCGGCGGACCCCGGAGTGCTCGCGCATCCCCTGCCGCGTCCTTCGCCGGCGTCTCTCCCTCACCTTCGAAAGGCCCCTCCATGCCCTTTCACGTCGCATCCGAGGCCGGTCAACTGAAACAGGTCGTCCTGCACCGGCCCGACCTGGGAACTGAAACGCCTCACACCCACGAACAAGGACGCACTCCTCTTCGACGACGTGCTGTGGGTCAAACGCGCCCGTGAGGAACACGACGCCTTCGCCGACGTCCTGCGCGACCGGGGTGTCCGCGTGCACCTCCTCGCGGACCTGCTCGCCGAGACGCTGTCCGGTGTCGACGCGCGGCACCTCGTCCTTGACCGGGTCTTCGACGAGCGGGAGTTCGGCGCCCTGGGCACGGACCGGCTCCGCGCGTACTTCGATTCCCTGGAGCCGGAGACCCTGACCGCGTGCCTCATCGGCGGCGTCACGAAAGGCGAGCTGCTCGCCCGCACGAACTCCCTGCCCGGCCTGCGGGCGCACGCCATGGCGCCCGACGACTTCCTCCTCGCGCCCCTGCCCAACCACCTCTTCACCCGCGACACCTCGTGCTGGGTGTACGACGGCGTGAGCGTCAACCCGATGAAGAAGCGCGCCCGGCGCCGGGAGACGGTGCACTTCGAAGCCATTCTACCGACACCACCCCCTGTTCGAGAAGGGAGAGTTCAGCTGGTGGACCGAGGGGCAGGAGGCGTATCCCGCCACCATCGAGGGCGGCGACGTCCTGGTCATCGGCAAGGGTGCCGTCCTCATCGGCATGAGCGAACGCACGACGCCGCAGGCGGTGGAGAACCTCGCCCTGCGGATGTTCGCGGAGGGCTCCGCCCGGCGGATCGTGGCCGTCAACCTGCCCAAGCGCCGCAGTTTCATGCACCTCGACACCGTCATGACGATGGTCAGCGGTGACACCTTCACCCGCTACGCCGGACTCGGCGGGCTGCCCACCTCCACGATCGAACCCGGCGAGGGCGGGCAGGGGCTGAAGGTCACCGACCACGCGCCCCACGACATGGACCACGCCATCGCGGACGCCCTGGGGTTGCCGTCCATCCATGTCCTCACCCCCAGCCAGGACGTCCGGTCCGCCGAGCGGGAGCAGTGGGACGACGGCTGCAACGTACTGGCCGTCGAGCCGGGCGTGGTCGTCGCCTACGAGCGCAACGTGACCACCAACACCTACCTCCGCAAGAGCGGGATCGAGGTCATCACCGTGCGAGGCAGTGAACTCGGCCGTGGCCGCGGCGGCCCGCGCTGCATGAGCTGCCCCATCGAGCGCGAGGCCGTCTGAGCGCGCACCGGCCCGACCATCCCGCCCGCCCCACCCCCGTGGACATCGAGGAGACCGACCATGCCTGTCGACCTGCTTCACCGCCCGTTCCTGAAGGAACTCGACTTCACCTCCGAGGAGTTCCACCACCTGCTGGAGCTCTCCGCCTCCCTCAAGACAGCGCGCCGCGAGGGCCGTGAGGAGCAGCGATTGCGCGGCAAGAACATCGCCGTCATCTTCGAGAAGACCTCGACGAGGACCCGGTGCGCCTTCGAGGTGGCCGCTCACCAACAAGGCGCGCACGTCACCTATCTCGACCCGGCCGGCTCACAGCTGGGCCACAAGGAGTCCGTCAAGGACACCTGCGCGCGTCCTCGGCCGTTACTACGACGGCATCGAGTACCGCGGCAGCGATCAGAACCTGGTGGAGGAACTCGCCCGGCACGCCGGCGTTCCGGTCTGGAACGGCCTGACCGACCAGTGGCACCCCACGCAGTCGCTCGCCGACGTGCTCACCATGTGGGAGCACACCGACCGGCCCCTGAACCAGGTGTCCTTCGCCTACCTCGGGGACGCCAGGAACAACGTCGGCAACTCGCTGCTCATCGCCGCGGCGATGCTCGGCATGGACGTCCGCATGGTCGGCCCCCGCTCCCTGCACAACGCCTCCGACGTCGTAGAGGAGGCGCGACGGGCAGCGGCCGTCAGCGGCGCGCGGATCACGCTGACCGAGGACGTGGCCGAGGGGGTGACCGGGGTCGACTTCCTCTACACCGACGTCTGGCTCTCGATGGGCGAGCCGCCGGAGAAGTGGGACGAGCGCATCACCCTGCTCAAGCCGTACCAGGTGACAGCCAAGACCCTGCAGATGACGGGCAACCCGATAGTCAAGTTCATGCACTGCCTTCCGGCCTTCCACAACAGCGACACCGGCGTGGGCGCCGGGATCGCGGCCCGGACCGGCCTGACCGCGCTGGAAGTCACCGACGAGGTCTTCGAGTCCTCGCACTCCATCGTGTTCGACCAGGCCGAGAACCGGCTCCACACCATCAAGGCGGTTCTCGTCGCCACCCTCAGCGACTGAACACCCCCCCGGACCACTGGAGAACACCTCATGCGTGTAGTCGTCGCATTGGGCGGCAACGCCCTGCTCCGCCGCGAGGAACGGCCGGACGCCGCCGTGCAACTGAAGAACGTCCGCGCCGCCGTGGACGCGCTGGCTCCCCTCGCACGCCGGCACGAGCTGGTCATCACCCACGGGAACGGGCCGCAGGTCGGTGTGCTCGCCCTGGAGAGTGCCGCCGATCGCTCTCTGAGCAGTGCCTACCCCTTCGACGTCCTCGGCGCGGAGACACAGGGCATGATCGGCTACTGGCTGCTCCAGTCGCTGCAGAACGCCTTGCCGGAGCGTCAGATCTGCGCCCTGCTGAACCAGACGCTCGTCTCCGCGGCCGATCCCGCCTTCACCGATCCGGCCAAGTTCGTGGGCCCCGTCTACGACCGGGCCGAAGCCGAACGGCTGGCCACCGAACGCGGCTGGACCGTCAGGCAGGACGGCAGCCACTGGCGACGCGTGGTGCCCTCTCCCCGTCCCCAGCGGGTCGTGGAGACCCGGCTGATCCGGCTCCTGCTGAACTCAGGGGCGGTGGCCGTGTGCGCCGGGGGCGGGGGCGTACCGGTGATCCGTGACGAACAAGGGCAGCTGACCGGCGTCGAAGCCGTGGTGGACAAGGACCTCACCGCAGCCCTTCTGGCCGAAGCGCTCGACGCCGACGCGCTCCTGCTGCTCACGGACGTCCCCCACGTCTCGCTCGGCTACGGGACCCCCGAGGCCCGGCCCATCGGACGGACCACGCCCGCAGCCCTGAGAGCCCAGCGCTTCCCGGCCGGTTCCATGGGGCCCAAGGTCGACGCTGTGTGCCGGTTCGTCGAGCTCACCGGCGGCATGGCGGCCATCGGCGCCCTGGAGGACGCCGAAGCCCTCCTCGACGGTGCGGCCGGCACCGTCGTCACTCCCGGCGGCCGCGAGATCGGCCGCGACGGACCACGGGACCGGACATGACCGGCAACAGCGCGCCCGCACACCCGCAGCCGACCGGGGCGGCACCCCCTGACCCGCCCGAGGGCCCTCGCCGGCGCTTCCGGTTCCCCTCCGCCTTCACGATTCTGGTCGCCGTCACCATCGCCGTCTGGGCCCTGACGTTCGTGATCCCCGCGGGCCGCTACGAGGTGCGGGACGGCAGCCCCGTCCCCGGCACCTACCACTCGGTGGACACGGGGACCGGTTTCCAGGACCGGCTGAAGGATCTGTTCCTCTCCCCGGCCAACGGCCTGTACGGCGTCACCGACGACGGGTCCGGCCTCACCACGCCCGGCGGGACCGGCTCCTTCGCGGGGGCCGCCGGGGTGTTCCTCTTCATCCTGGCCGTGGGCGCGTTCATCACCGTGACGATGCGCACCGGCGCCCTGACCGCCGGAGTGGCCCGGCTCGCCCAGCGCCTGCGCCACCGCAGGACCCTGCTCCTCGTCGTCCTTTTGACGATGTTCTCCCTCGGCGGGACCACCTACGGCATGGCCGAGGAGACCCTCGGCTTCTACGGGCTCATGATCCCCCTGGTCCTGGGCCTCGGGTACGACCGCATGGTCGCCGCGACCGTGATCATGGTGGGCGCCGGGGTCGGAACCCTCGCCTCGACGGTCAACCCCTTCGCCACCGGAGTGGCGTCCGACAGCGCCGGCATCGGAACGGGAGAGGGAATCGCCCTGCGGCTGTCGATGTGGGTCTGCCTGACCGCGCTCGCGGCCGCCTACGTGGCGCGCTACGCCCGCCGCGTCGCCGAGGACCCGTCGAGATCGCTGACGCCGCTGTCCGAGGAGGACCGCCGCATCGAGAGCGCGAGCGGCAGTACGGACCCACTCTCGCGCAGGCAGCGCGCCGTCCTGTGCCTCTTCGGGGCCGCCTTCCTCTTCATGATCTTCGCCGTGGTGCCCTGGTCCGATCTGCACGTCACCTTCTGGCCCACGCTGGGGTGGTACTTCCCCGAGCTGGCCGCCCTGTTCATCGCGGCGGCGGTCGTCGTCGGGCTGGTCGGCGGCCTCGGCGAGAAGGGGACGACGACCGCCATCACCGCCGGGGCGGGGGACTTCATCGGAGCAGCGATGATCGTCATGCTGGCCCGAGGCGTCACGGTGATCATGAACAACGCCAGTGTCACCGACACCGTTCTCGACGCTCTGCGGAACGCGGTGGCCGACACGTCCTCGGGCGTATTCGTCGTCCTGATGTTCCTGGTGAACCTTCCCCTGGCCTTCTTCGTCCCGTCCTCGTCGGGCCACGCGGCCCTCGCCATGCCCATCCTCGCTCCGCTGGCCGACTTCGCGGGAGTGAGCCGGTCCCTGGTGGTGACCTCGTACCAGTCGGCCTCCGGATGGGTGAACCTCGTGACGCCCACGTCGGCCGTCGTCATGGGCGGCCTCGCCCTGGCCAAGGTCCGCTACGACCAGTACCTGCGCTTCATGGCGCCACTGATGGGTGTCCTTCTGGTGGCCATCGCCGGGTTCCTGGTCATCGGTGCGGCAGTGAGCTGAGCCCGATCGTTCCCAGAGGCACGCGAGGTCCGGGACATGGCCGATGGTGCACTGCGGCACTCCGGCAGTCCACCGGATGACGGTGCTGTGGCGAGGAGGGCGGCGGGATGGCGGCCAAGCCGCCTTCCTCGCGGCGCCGTACCGCGCGCCGGGGCAGGGGCGTTCCACAGCCCTCCGGGCCGTACGAAGCGGATCGGTGCGGTGGCCGCCGCACCGGGGGAGGGCTCCGACGGCGGCAGCACCAGGAACGCGCCGGTTGAACCGGAGCGAAGACTCGTCGTACGAGACCGTCACCTGGGTCATCCGCGTCCGTGACGATCAACGTCCACATCGAAATGACCGGGGTCAACGACCTGAACGTGGGATCGCTGTACGCGGCGGACAGGAGGCGCCACATACCTTCCGTGTGCGCGCCGTGGGGCGCATGAGGGGGCATGTACTCCAAGGAGGGTTTCCCGGATGGCAGGACCCGGCGCGAGATCATTCGCTGTCTGAAGCGGTACGTGGCGCGGGAGGTGTACTGCCTCGTCCAGGCGCAGCGCCGAGGCCCGGCCGCTCGTGAATGGCCTTCTAGATCCTCGCTGGTCCGGGTGGAGTTCTGCCCGAAGGTGTGGCGGGCGCGTTGCGCCTGATGCCTGGCCCGGGCGGTCTGAGAGTGGGGATGTCAGGGCCAGACAGCTTCGGTGTGCTGTCCGAGGAGTACCAGGGGATCGCGCAGGTGGTGGCCGGTGCGGCGGAGCCGGTCAAGGCCGTCTCGGTGAGCGTGAAGGGCGGCAAGAGGGCGCTGCCGGGGCAGGTCGAGGCGGTCCGCGCGACACTGAAGCGGCTCGCCGAGCGGGGCTGGCCGCACCGCATCCCCGCGGGTGGCTTCCGCGTCCCGGCGGCGCCGACGGACGCGTAACCGGATCACGCTGTAGCGTCGTGACGCCCGGCAGGGGTTGGGGTGCCCATGCCGGAGATCCCTTCCTCCTGACAGGGCCTGGATCGGCTCGTCCACCAATGCCGTCCGCCGCTGTCGAATGCCGTCCTGGACCTGGTCGCCGGTGTGATCCGCTGGCATCTGAAGAGGAGCGGTTCCCGTTAGCTCAAGCTCACCCCGGTCGAGACCGCGCTGGTCGTGTTGGCCGTGCTCCGCCACGACCAGCGGCTCGCCGACATCGTCGGCGCCTACGGAGGGTCCGCCTAGACCGTGCGCCGCTGGCTGCTCGAAGCCATCCACATATGGGTTTCGGCCACACGGCCGGGCCGCACCCAGGACATCACCGCCGCTCGGCACGATCACATCACCGCCCACCCGCGCGAAGCTGGCGTCGGTGCGCTCGCCGACCTCGGCTTCCTCGGCCTGGACGACGACCCCGACAACCCGGTCGTGATCACCAGCCACCGCGCCGCCCGCGGACGCCGGCTCACCACTGAAGGAAGCGAACAAGCCGATCGCCCGCGAACGCGCCGCCAACGAGTACGGCTTCGCCGACCCCAGGAACTGGCGCATCCTCACCAAGCTCCGCACGCACGCACGCCCGTCACGCCACTGCCCTCCTGCGAGCACTCCTCGTTCTGACGCGCACGGAGATCTCCCGGCGACCGACGGCCACCTTTGAAACGATCAGGGCCGCGACTGGCGACGAGCCCTCAACCCTCGCTCACACCAGCCCCATGACCAGGCATCTCAGGATGGAACTCACTCGGTGAAACTCAACTCCGCGGCGCGCCCGGCACGTCGAGGCCACTCGCGGCCGTACGACCCCGGAGGGGGCATGGTGGGCAGCCCCACCTACCCCCTTCGAAGTTTGTGTTCCCTCCCTTCAGAACATCCTGTCTCAGCTGCATACTGATGGCCCGGAAGGCCACCGGGGGCACGCGGCCGACGGTCCGAGATCTTCCTCGGGCGGTACCAGGGCCAAGGGTCTGACGGTGCGTCATCCGGAGGGGACGTCGGAGGAGGTCACCCGAGCTTGCCTCCTCGGTCGGCACTCATGCGAAACATCGCGCGTAGCCCGAGTTCCGCACTTCTCAGGAGCCGTCTTGCCCATACGCAGATACGTCACCGCCGTCTGTGCCGTCGCCGCGGCGACGGTCTTGGCCACCTCCACGTCCGCGGCAGCGGAGACCGGCCCCGAACAGGACAATTTCCTTCCTGCTCTCGGCCATTCCATCCTCCACCTCGACATCGATCCGCCGGGTGCCAACGACTGGAACTGCCGCCCCAGCGCCGCCCACCCGCGTCCGGTCGTCCTGATACACGGGACCTACGAGAACCGCTACAACAACTGGGCCCGGATGTCCCCCGAGTTGAAGGCCCAGGGCTACTGCGTCTACGCCCTCGACTACGGCGACACCGACGACGCCGGAGTGGGTCTCGCCCCCACCGTCAAGGGTTACGGAGACATCAGGAAGTCGTCAAAGGAGCTGGCCGCCTTCGTGGACAAGGTGCTCGCTGCCAGCGGCTCCGGTCAGGTGGACCTTGTCGGCCACTCCCAGGGCGGGATCCTGGCCCGCTGGTATCTCAAGGCTGACGGAGGCGCGAACACGGCCGACCCCTCGAAGAACAAGGTCAAGAAGGTCGTCCAACTCGCCGCGACCAACCACGGCACCACCCTCAGCGGCATCGAGACTCTCGCTGACAAGCTCCACATACTGGGATTCGGGGAGAAGTTCTTCGGGAAGGCGGGCATCCAGCAGTACGAGAAGTCCGACTTCATCAAGGAGCTCAACGCCGACGGCGACACCGTTCCCGGGGTCGAATACACCGTGATCGGCACGAAGTACGACGAGATCAGCACCCCCTGGCAGAACACGTTCATGACGGCGGGCCCCGGAGCGACGGTGCAGAACATCACCTTGCAGGAGGGCTGCTTCGTCGACTTCTCCGCCCATCTGAGCATGTCGTACAGCCCGCGTGCGATCGGACTGGTCAAACGGGCGCTGGACGCCTCAGCCCCGGCGGCTCCCTGTGTGCCGAGGGCGCCCGCCTTCTGATTGCGACCCGAAGATCCGCCTTGGCCGATCTCGATCGCCTTGAAGTGGCCCAGCCGTTGCCCCCCCTGAGTGGACGGCCACGAGGTGAGGCCACGGCAGACCGTCATCGAATGTTTGTCGGCGCCAGCAATGGCCCATTCGATGGGACCGGCTACCGACGTCGAAGCCATGCGAGCCTGAAAGACCCACGGGCTAGCACATGTTGTCCCGTCTCTGCCGATCCGGTCCCTGACTCAGATGATCTGGTCCGATTTGCTCGTCGTGTCAGATGATCGGGCCCGCCGCGAGCGGCAGACGTCTGCGATGAACACGTGAGGATGCCCGGGGCAAGACGCTGCCCAACCCTCTCCTGGGCGCCTGGCCCTGGAACCCGGGTCATGGGGTTGTCCCCCTGGGAAAGTGTCGGGCTGGCCCCAGCGCGCCCGGGCCGCTACGCGCGTGACGATCTTCTCAGCAGCGCTTGACACCAAGCACGTTGAGGAGTGATCGCACATGATCGGCAATGGGAAGCGGTTCGCGGCGGTGGCTCTCGCCCTGGCCGCGACGCTGCCCCCCACGGCGGCTGCGCACGCGGCACCGGTGGCGTCCGCGTCGGCCCCCGTCCGCGCGCTGGACCGCATCGCCCATCCGCTGCGGTCCGCGGAGCCGGGCACCGGCACGGCCGATCTGCACGCCCTGGGGGTGATGGTCGGTGACGCCAAGGTGGTCGGCGTGGGCGAGGCCACGCACGGCTCGCACGAGTTCTTCGCCCTGAAGGACCGGTTCTTCCGCTACCTCGTCGAGCAGAAGGGATTCACCACTTTCGCCCTGGAGATCAGCTGGTCGGCGGGTCTGCGGATCGACGACTACCTCCAGCACGGCGACGGTGACCGCGACGCACGGCAGGTCGTGCACGAGGTCATGGCCGGATCTCCCTGGGACCGTAAGGAGTTCGCGACTCTCATCCAGTGGATGCGCGACCACAACCTCCAACACCCCAACCGCCCAGTCCACTTCCTGGGCGACGACATCGGTGCGCCCAGGCTCGACGAGCGCGTCTTCGACCACGTCACCGACCACGTCCGGCGGACCCAACCGGGGTCGATCCCGCGCCTGAACCAGCTCCTCACCGGTCTGCGCCCGCTCAACGACGCCATCGCCTACCTGGAGCGGCCGCTCGCGGAGCGGCAGCTGAACGCGGCCACGGCAAGGCAAGTCCTTGACCTCGTGCAACATCAGAGGACCAGAGGCGGCGAGGACTTCGAGTTCGCCCTGCAGAACGCACGCAACATCGCCCAGACCTACACCTTCCTCAGCGTCAACCTCGGCGACCAGGCATCGCTGACCGTCATGCAGCGCTACCGCGACCAGGTGATGGCCGAGACCACGGCGTGGTGGCAGCGGCGCACCGGCGGCCGGATCCTGCTGTCGGCCCACAACGACCACGCAGGCTACGCGGCCTCCGATCCCACGACGTACCCAAAGACCCAGGGCTCGTTCCTCCGCGACACCCTGGGCGCGGACTACCTCGCCATCGGCACCACCTTCGACCAGGGCTCCTTCCTCTCCAAGGACCAAGCGCTCGGCGGCGAGTGGAAGAAGTTCACCGTCGGCCCGGCCGATCCCGGCACGAACGAGTACACGCTCGACCAGGTCCGGTACCGCGACTACTACGCCGACCTGCGCAAGGCCCCTGCCACCGCCCGCAGCTGGCTGGACATCTCGCACCCGACGTACAGCGTCGGCACCCAGTACCCGAACAATAGGACGCCCGAGATCGCCATCGGCGGCGCATACGACGTCCTGGTCCACCTCCACACCGTCCGGGAGGCGAGCAAGCTGTAGCGCCCCAGCCGACCCGGCCAGCGACAGCACGCCGGCTGCGCGTGACGCCGTCTGGGCGGCGGACGGGGCCCGGCCGGTCAGCTGGACAACGCCACCATGGCCGATTTCCAGAGCCGGACAGTGCACTTCACCTATGAAAAGAAGGCGCGTTGCCGCGCATAGCCGCGCGGCAACGCGGCGACCCTGGTCTGCTTCAGACCGCATCAGAGGCGAGCGGAGTCGGACCAGACGCGTCCATCCGCCTGAGACCAGATCACCTGAGATTCCCGGCGTCGCCACGTCTCAGCCGAACTGGTCGTCGCAGGTCACAAGCTCGCCTCGGAGCCAGATCACTTGAGACGGGACGCATGCGCCCTGAGTGTGGCTCCTCCTGAGGGACGGTTGAAGCCGGATCACCAGGCCCATGTCGCATCTGGGGTGCGCATCTCGACGCAGGAGGGGTACTCAAGCTGCGTTCTCGTTCCAGGGGTAAGGAGCACATCATGCTTCCCGCCTACCTCACGATCACCTTCGTCGCTGCGGTTGCCAACGGCTCGGCCGCCATCGCCAACCTCATCGGCCATGACTATCCCAAGAGCCAGGCCGATCGGTTGGGCCTGTCCTGTTCCTGGATACGTCCGCTGGGCACACTGCTGGCATTGGGGACGCTGGGCCTGATTGCCGGCATCGCCGTACCGGTGCTAGGAACGGTGGCAGCCGTCGGTCTGGTGCTGTACTTCCTCAGTGCGCTCTTTGCCCATCTGCGGGTGGGTGACCGTCAATTGACTGCCTGGGCCGTGTACTTCTGCCTATCCATGGCAGCTCTGGCGGTGAATGTGGCCTATCACGACACCTGGTGATCCCGCTTCGACCGTCCTGCCCGCACGGCGCCGAGTTCTGCCAGCTTGCAGCGCTGTCGTGTCCGCTGCTCCTCCAGTTCCAGCGAGGTGGGTGACAGGACGTACACGCTGTCGCGGTACGAATTGCCGACTGTGCAGTGAGCGTCAGCAGCACTCGTGGGGGTGGTCCGTGCGTCTTTCCCGTTCTCATTTACCGATCTCGGGCCGGCCTGTTCGTGGCGCCAGATTGCGGCGAAAGGACACGTGCGAAGCGAGAGTGTCCTGAACGACATCCGTGTCCAGGAGATACTCCGGGCGGATGGGAGCCGGTCGTACACGATTGTGTGGCCGGATGTGACGGTCGGCGAAGAGGCCGACAGCTTCCTGAAGATCTATGAGGGCTCCGGTACGCAGAAGACGTACGCGTACAACCTCGTAGATCACCTGCGGTGGCGGGTGAGTGAGGGGCTGACGACGGAGAAGGTCTCGCTGTCGGATCTGCAGCGGTACGTGACTCCACCCACGCGTGAACGCGCGGGCTTCCTGTGTCGGTGGCTAAGCCGCCGCGCAGAGGGCCAGCCCGGCCCTGTTGAGGACGTTCGTCGCGCCGACGTGGTCCGCGTTCGCCGCGAACCCGCACGCCGTGCATGCGAAACTTCGCTTGGGCGGCGCGGTTCTCCTTCGCGACATGCCCGCACTCGGGGCAGGTGCGGGAGGTGTTGCGCGCGTCCACCGGAAGCACCAGGCGACCGGCACTCTCAGCCTTGTTCGCCAGGATTGCGAGGAACTGCGCCCAACCCGCGTCGAGGATGCTGCGGTTGAGTCCGGCCTTCGCGGCAGCACCGTTCGGCAGGAAGCTGCCGGGCTGCTCAGGGCTGGCCTTGGGTGCGGGGCTCTTGGTCATGGCCGCCGTGTTGAGCCGTTCGTGCGCAATCACGTCGTGGTCGGCGATCAGCGTACGGGCGGTCTTGTGGTGGAAGTCGGCGCGCTGCCGCCGGATCTTGCCGTGCAGCTTGGCGACCTTCCGGGCGGCGGCGCGGTGGCGCTTGGTGCGCTGCCGGGTTTGCTTCGGGAACGTCGCGAGGTGCCGCTGCGCTTCGGCCAGCCCGTCGGCCTTCGCTTGAAGAAAGCGCGGGCTGGCGACGTGTTTGCCGTCCGAGGCGGTCAGGAAGTGGGCGACGCCCATGTCGATACCGGCGTTTCCCCCGGTGGGCGGCAGTTCCTCGGCGAGTACATTGTCGCAGGAGAGGACGACGTACCAACGGTTTCCCGCACGCTTTACCGAGATCGTCTTGACGCGGCCCTGCACGGGCCGATGCTGGTGCACGCGGATATGCCCGACACCTTGCAGATGGACGCGGGTCTGCGCGTCGTGAGGGGGGGAGTCCCAGCGGCGGCCGTCGCCGTCCTTGGGGAAGGTGACGGTGTCGAAGTGCCCGACGCCCTTGAAGCGCGGGTAGCCCGGCGTTTGTCCGGCCTTGACGCGGCGGAAGAACGCCTGGAACGCCTTGCCGAGGCGGCGCAGGGTGGCTTGCTGGGAGGAGAACGACCAGCGGCCCTGACGCTCAGGGTCGAACGAGCGGATCTCCTTGAGCTGGGCGGACTGGCCGCCGTACCGGACGCTGGTCTTCGAGGTGTGCTGGAAGGCGTCCCTGGCGTTCCTGGAGGGCGCCGTTGCAGAGGGAGCAGTGGTCGCGCAGCATCTCGCCGAGCGCTGCCGTCTGACGGGCCGTGGGGCGCAGGAGGAACTTGTCGGCGCGGATCACGAGCCGTCCCCCTTCTTCCCAGGGCGTTCCCACTGGGTGTTGATGTACTTCTCGACTGTGGCTGCCGACACGGCGCCGACCGAGGCCGCGAAGTACGACGACGACCACAGCGTGGGCATCCGCGACTTCAGGTGCGGGAACTCCTCGCGCAGCACGCGGGACGTGAAGCCCTTGAACTGGTTCGCCACGTACGAGGCCGACGACTTCGGGCCGTGCTTCACGAACAGGTCCACGTGGTCGGACATCACCTCAAGGGCGATGATCTCCCATCCGCGTTCGTCGGCCTTCTGCCGGATCAGTTCGTCCAGTCGTTCCGCGACCCGGCCGCCGAGGACCGGACGGCGGTACTTCGGGCACCACACGATGTGGAGCCCGAGGTCGTACACGCCACCGGAGAACCGGCGAACCTTCCTGGCCACCGTCACACAATCACCATACGCACGTCACAGGTCTAGCAGGGCAGAGAGGCGGGCCCAGGTGAACAGTGCGACTCCGTACGCACAGTCGAGGTCAGAGCAGGGGTCAGAAGCCATTCCCCACCCCGCTAAAGCGGGGCGTCCCCTGGCTAGGTCCTGATGGGGGCGGTCGGGGCACGGGTGCCCATGCCGTGCGGAGCGCCGTGGCGAGTGCCCCCGAAACGGCCGTACGGCCCGGATGCTCTGAAGGTCGCGGCTGCTTGCTTGAAGGGGTTCTACCTGCACCAGTGCGCCTGGAAAGGGGTGAATTCGGATCTCAAGGCAGCCCGGGACGTGCAGTGGCTGCCGACTCGGCCGGACCGGGACCGGACACTGCGGGGGAACGTGGTCACTTCGATGGCGGTCAACCCGCTGAGTCCGGCGGGTCGTTGGCGGCGCCGGCATCCCAAGACGCTTCCGAACGGGGCACGGCCCGAGCTGCTTGACGAGGTCAATACGGCCCGGGACGCCCTGGTGATCACGTGGCTGTCCGACACGGCGCTGAGGATCGGCGGGCTGACCGGGCTGCACCTGGTCGACCTGCCCCTGCGAGAGAACGCAGCCTGCGGCGAGTGCCATGGCGCGCATGTTCATGTCGCCGCTGCACGCCGCGCTCATTCTTGCCCGAGCGCCCGGTTGGCGCTGATCACCATCCGGCGAGCCAGTGCCGGAGCGCGGCATCGTCGAGGGTGGGTACGTGGGCGTGCACGTGCGGTCCGCGGGTCAGGGTGCCCACGCCGAGTACGGTCATTCCGGCGGCATGGGCCGCGCGGGCACCGACCGGGGAGTCTTCGACGGCGAGGGTCCTGCCGGGGGCCACGTCCAGTGCTGCGCAGGCGGCGAGGTAGCAGGCGGGGTGCGGTTTGGGCGTGGCGACGTCGTCGCCCGAGACGGTGATGGGCAGCCATCGGGACAGGCCGCCGTGCGCCAGCGACATGTCCAGGAGTTCGCGGGGGCCGTTGCTGGCGACCGCGACCGGCACCCGGGCGGCGAGCCGTGCGACCACATCCGTTGCACCGGGCATCGGCTGCGCCCCTTCGGCGACCGCGGCCAGGAGCTCTCGCGCCAGTTCCTCGGCCAACCGCGGCGCGCTGCCTCCGAGGAGACGCGCCATCGTCTCCCCGGCCTGGGCCACGGCCAGACCGACGAGGGACTCGCGGGCCGCATCGTCGTAGGCATGTCCTCGGCGGGCGAAGACGGCGCTGCGTGCGGCGTCGGCACACGGTTCGGTGTCCATGAGTGTGCCGTCGCAGTCGAACACCACGGCGGCGGGCGGAGGAAGCTTCTCCAAGGCTGTGAGGTCGGCTGTGCCTGTCCTGGTCCTGCTGTCGCTCATGACTTCACATACAGCTCGACGGGATTGAAGCCGGCCGGTTCGGGGACGCGCGGCGGGACCTGACGGAATCCGGCCGCGCGCATCGTGTTGCGGACGACGTCGCCGTCGATGTATTTGTCATGGACTTCCAGGACGATCCGTTCGACCTGTTCCATCCACGGCTGGACCTGGCTGAACACCTCGGCTTCGCTGCCCTCGACGTCGACCTTGAGCAGGTCGACGTGGTCGATGCCGTGCTTGGTGAGCAGCTCGCCCACGGTGTGGGCGGGCGCCTGCACGTTCGGGCGGGCCAGCACGTTCTCCAGCCGGTAGGGGCGGGTGCGGCGCAGGTCGGCGACCGCGGGCACGGCGGTGCAGGTGTCCCAGAACGCGCTGACGGTGAACTCCGCGGTCCCCGACTCGCCGGCCACGGCGGCCGGCTCGATCTTCCAGTCGAGGCCGGACAGTGCGGCGTTGTGCCGCAGGACGGCCAGGTTCTGGGGGATCGGCTCCACGGTCAGCAGGGTGCGGGGGCGGTAGCGGGCGGTGAAATAGGACGCGGCGAGGCCGGTGTTGCCGCCGAGGTCGACGATCGTGTCGAGGGTGTCGATGTCCTGGTCGAGGCGGTAATGGACGCCGAGTTCGTAGAAGCGTTTGAGAAAGACCTGCCACAGGATGAGCAGGTCGCTCTGGTTCCTGCGGATGCGTACGCGGGCCGCTTGGCGAGGGGTGAGGAAACTCAACGAGATCGGGGTGTCGTCGGCGAGCGGGCGGCCCGCCGCCCCGAGGAAGCGGCGACCCATCCAGTAGGACGCGGTCATCTTGCTCGCTCCCTGCGCCGTGCGCAGGGCGAGGGCCATGTCCCTGCCGCATCCGGCCGTCTCCCGTACCAGGACGCGGCCCATACCGATGCCCATCGCCCGGTCCGCGTCCGAGCGCAGGTATGCCAGTCCCATGTCTGTTCTCTCTGGTTGCTGTGAATCGATGCGTCCTGCCCGGCCGGGGGCGGGCCGGGCAGTGTGAGGCGCCGGTGGCGCCTTCCCGGTCAGCCTGACCAGGCGGTGGCCCAGTGGGTGAGCGCGGGGGCTTGAAGGGAATCGAGGACCAGGTCAGCCGGGAAGGCAGTGTCCGGCAGGGTCGGGACGCCCAGGGTGACCAGACCGGCAGCGCGAGCGGAGGCGAGGCCCGTTCGGGAGTCCTCGACCGCGAGGCAGCGGCTCGCAGTGACGCCGAAGCGGTCGCAGGCCATGCGGTACGGGTCGGGGGCGGGCTTGGGCCGGGGCGGGTCCTCGGCTGCGACGGTGAAGTGGACGAGGGGGCTCAGCCCGCCGCGTTCCAGGGCGATGGCCAGGACCCGCCGGGGCGAGTTGCTGACCACGGCCACAGGTACGAGAGGGCTGAGCACGGTGAGGAGTTCGCGCGCGCCGGGCAGCGTGTTCGCCGCAGAGCTTGCGACGGCGTCGACGACGAGATCCAGCAGCTCCTTCTCCAGTACGTCGGCGCGGCCCGGGTCGCCCAACGCGATGGCCGCCCGGTCGGCCATCGCGCGCACGGTCCTGCCGATGTAGTGAGGTTTGTCCTCAGGTCGCCAGAGCCGGCTGTTGCGGGCGAAGAGTTCGGCCAGAGCGGCGCTCCAGCAGGGTTCGGTGTCCATCAGCGTGCCGTCGCAGTCAAAAAGTACCGCGTCGGGCGTCCACGCGGGGCGGCCGTTGGGCAGCAGCGCGAAGCCTGCGGGAGCGGGGCATCGGCCGGGGGCGGCTTCCTCCGTCATCACGGGGTGAGCCTCCTTGTGGTGTGCGGGCGTGGGGCCGGGCCGGGACCGTGCCCGGCCGTGTGGGGGCGCGACGGAGACGCGGGGCGGTGCGGACTGTCGAGGAGGCGTTGCAGATCCGTCAGGACGACAGGCGGCGTGGCGTGCGGGACGGCGGGCGTGCCGAGGTCGAGCGCCGGGTCCTGGCCTGGATCTCCCAGGTGGGTAACGACACGACAGGCCCCGGTGAAGTCGTGCTCGGCAGAGACATGAGTGGGCGTCACCACACAGTGCATGCCGGCGGCCAGAGCGGCGAGTATCCCGTTGCGGGTGTCCTCGACCGCGACACAGTCGTCCGCGCCGACGCCTAGGCTCCGCGCGGCGTACTGGTAGACCTCAGGGTCGGGCTTCTTCCTGCTCACCTCCGCCCCGGACACGATGGTGAAGGCGGCAGCCAGCTCGGCTCCCACGGCCAGCCGCAGAGCGGCGCTCACCGACTCCTTCGCACCGCTGGAGGCCACCGCGAGCCGCCACCCGGCATCAACCGCCTCGGCGGCCAGGCGACGGACCCCGGGCCGCACCTCCACCGCCCCCGCCTCCAGCAGGGCCAGATACGCACGCGTCTTGTGCCGGTGCCAGGCGCGGACCGTGAGCATCCACGCCTCCCAACTGCGCGGTGGGCAGACCCTGCTCCGGAAGTCCGCATCGTGATACAGACTGGCCAGGCGCTCCTTGCCGCCCGAGATCCGCAGCTTGCGCGCGTATTGGGCGGGCGTCCATGCCCAGGGCACGCCCAGATCGGCCCACATCTGGTTGAACGCGCGGAGATGACCGCTCTGTTCGGCGTCCACCAGAACGCCGTCGCAGTCGAAGATCAGGGCAGGCACAGGTGCTCTTTCGCGGATGACGGGATGACGGATGGCGCGTGATGCCCGTAGCTTCCGGGCGGGCCGGTGCGCCAAGCCCTCGGCGCACGGAGCCCGGCGCAGAGGGCAGGCTCAGAAGCAGGCTCGGTAGATCTGCTCGAGGCTGTCGGGGCCCGGGGAGGGCATGGGGTCGTTGCCGAGATCGCCGGTGACGGCTGCCCGCATGGTGGTGATGTCCGCCTCGGTGAAGCCCCGTTCACGCAGGCTGCCGGTCAGTCCGCAGACGTCCCTCAGGCGTGCCACCTCGGTGTGGATGTCCGTACCGCCGAGGGCCCTCGCCGCAGCCGCGAACCGCTCGGTCGCGTACGGCTCGGCCTGTTCCAGCCACGCTGGATACAAGGCGGCGAGGCCACGTCCGTGCGACAGCGCCGCCCCAGGCACGAGTCCGCCCATCGCCTGCTGCATGCGGTGGGGCAGGCAGGTTCCGGCGAGAGCGACGTTCCAGCCGCCGAGCAGCGCAGCCAGTGCCATGCCGTCCTGTGCCTGGGCGGACCGGTCCCCGGCCGCCGCCTTCGGCAGATGCTCACCGGCGAGTTCCACGGCCCGCAGCGCCAACGCCCGGGTGACTTCGTCCGAACGCCGGGCCACCAGGCCCTCGACTGCGTGCGCGAGGGCATCGAAGCCGCTCTCCGCCGCCACCCCCGCGGGGACGGTGCGCAGCAGAACCGGGTCGATCAACGCGACCCGGGGAAACAGATCCGGCCCCCGGATGCCCGCCTTGAGACCCCGCGCGACATCGGTGACGGTCGCCCCCTTGGTGACCTCCGAACCGCTGCCGGCCGTGGTCGGCACCGCGATGAGCGGCAGGGCCCCGTCGGATGCTTCCAGCGTCATCCCGACCAGCGGCCCGACCGGGCCACGCTCGACGCCGACAGCAGCCGCCTTCGCGGCGTCGATGGCGCTGCCGCCGCCCAGCCCGATCACCACATCACAGAGGTCCTCGACGGCCAGGGCCACCGCGCGGTCCGCCTCGACGGACGTAGGATTCGCCGATACGCCATCGAAGAGCGTCACCGCGATGCCCGCGGACTGCAGAGCACCCGTCACGGCGTCGAGGACACCGTGACGCCGCATCGCCCCACGCCCGCAGACCAACAGCGCGCGACGCCCGTACTCTCCAACCCGGAGGCCGAGTTGAGCGAGACTGCCACGTGCGAACACGACCCGCGTTGGCAGCAGCGGCAGCTCAAGACCGGCCAACTCACCCAGCCCCGACGCGCCTTCGTACCGGAACGCCATCAGCCGCGCCGCCCGAACATCCGGCAGTACCCGGACGCCACCTCGCGCACCGCAGCGGTGATCCTGCCCAGCACCTCCATAGGTTCCGTGACACCGGCCGAGGAAGCCATCGCACCCACATAAGCGTGCTTGATCTGCGTAGAGACATTGATCTTGCGGACACCGCAGTCGACGAGCCGGGCCACCACCGCCGGGTCCAGGCCGGTCCCGCCGTGCAGCACCAGCGGCACCGCCGTAGCGGCCGTGATGGCCAGGGCCCGTTCGTGGTCGACCACAGGTTGATGCGTGTAGGCGCCGTGCGCCGTCCCCAGAGCAGGGCTGAAACAGGTCACCCCCGTACGCCCGATGAACTCGCTCACCCGCTCCAGACCGACCGTGACCTCCTCGTCCGGCCCGCTGGAACGCGCCTCGCCGACTCGGGGGATCGCCTCGAACTCGCCCTCCACATCGCCGCCGAACTCCACTGCCAGTTGGACGAGTTCCGCTGTCTGCCGCACAGCGGCCTCAAACGGAAGGCCGGAGGCGTCGAAGAGAACCGAATCCCACCCGGCCCGCAGACAGCTCTCGGCGAACTCCTGGTCCACGCAGTGATCGAGGTGCAGTACCGAAGGCCAGGCCCGGCCGCTGGACGCCTCGACGTGGCAGGCGAGAGCCGCCTCGACCCCCCACTGCCGGGCGCTGCGCACCGACAGCTGCACCACCACGGGCACTTCCGCCGTTTCGGCCGCGTCGAGCACTCCCCGCATCGAGGCCGGATCGACCACGTTGAAGGCCATCACCGCACAGTCGTTCCCGACGGCCTCCTGCAACAGCCTGCCGAGCCGCTGGCGACTACCGACCCGTTCAACTCCGGTCACCGTCACGTTCATTGCCTCTCGCCCGATCGGTCCGAGCCAATGATGCAGAGAACCCGCGTGCGATGAACAGCTGCGCCGTGCTTGTTCCCACGTTCGGCCCAGCGATTGCCCCCCACGGTGCAGGCGGCGGCGAATTTGCCCAGAAATTCATAAGACCCCGCGCCGAAAGGGAACGGCCGTGATCTTCATTGCCGTGCAGTAGCCGCATCCACCCGTACGCCGCCGCCACCTGGCTGGAACGCGTCGATGCCTTCACCCAGGCCATCCGCGCCGAGGAGGCAACCTCTTCTTCGACTGGTCCCGCAGCACCGACGACCACTGCGTGGTTCACCTTGCTGGAGGCGTTCAGCGGCTCCGCGGCAGGTGAGGCGTTGTGAGGTCCGCGCACTTCGCCGAGGCCAAGGAGTGTATACGCAGCTGCATCGCCGAGCGCCCGCAGATCATCTATGTCGGCGACGCCCCGGACGGCGGGAGCTCATGGCCGAGCTCACGCCCCGGAGCAGGCATGGCCTACCAGGTACAGGCCCGGTTCGATGTCCCGTCGGACCAGCGCGTGGACTTCGCCGAAGCCGCCCTCTTCGACGCGACGGCATCCCTGGCCACCGAGCCGGCACTCTGCGCTTCGAGGTCATCCACGACCAGGGCAATCCGAACCGCTTCTGTCTCGACGAGGTCTACACCGACCAGGGAGCTTTCAAAAGGCACTGTCGAGACGAGGCCATGGCGAAGTGCTACGAGGTGACGGGGCCCATCGCCGCCGCAACGGTGATGTTCAAGGGCGAGCGCGCCGAGCCCAGGCGCAATAACCGTAGGCCGACAGCGGCGAGTTCGTGGTGTTCCGGGTTGAGCACTGCTGCGCGATGCCTGTCTCGACCCGTCGCGCCGGGTGCGCCCGAGGCGCGTCGGGCGGCGTTCGATCTACGGCCGTGCGGCAACGAACCCGGTGCCCGACGATCCGTCGGCCCTATTCCGGCACGGCCGCTTTCCCGATCCGGTAGATCACGGCGTAGTCCCAGTTGCCCATACCTGAGCTGCCCTTGACGCTCCACAGCTTCTCTCCGGCGTGGAGCCCGGACACCGGCAGGCAGAAGGTGAGTGCGCCCAGTAAAACGTCCGTCCCGAAGACGTCGGCGAATTCGGTACGGACTCGCTCGCAGGCGTCGGTCAGCTGCCAATCGGCCCCGTCCGAGGGCATGGCATCGACGGTTCCGGTCATTGCTTTCAATATGGGTCTGTAATTCTTTCCCCAGTCCTTGGTGAAATTCTCACGGTAGGCCGCGAGCCCGACGTGGAGGGTGTCGCTGCTACGGACCGTGCTCTGGAACAGCACGGCCTCGTTGCGGGCAAAGGAAACGGTGTGGTCTTCGCTGGCAGCGAAAGGGTAAGTGAGGACCGCAGTGCGGTGGCCATCGCAGATGACGCCGCCCGCTATATAGAGACTGTCGCCGCCGAGCCGGTCCGCAGTGTCCTTGCAGCACACCTTGACCAGCGCGATTCGCACATGAACTTGGACGCCTGCCACGGGATTCTTCCTTTACGGGGAGGTGCACGGCAGCGGGGCAGTTGCTCGTACTGTCTGTACGAGCAACTGCCCCCTCTCCACGGAGTGCCAGGGGTCAGGTCACCGGGATCTTCGTGATGCGGTAGGTCACCTTGTACTTCCACTTGCCCGTCCACGTACTGCCCTCGAACGGCCAGGGCTTGTCGCCCGCGTGGACCTCTGAGACGGGAAGGGCCACGGTGAGCTGGCCGAGTTCGTCGTCCGGGTCGATCTTCTTCAGTACTTCGCTGGCCGCCGTGTAGGAGGCGTCGATGAGCTGCTGGCTGAAATGGCCCGGAATGGGGACGATCTTGTTGACAGCGTCGAGCATCTTCTTAAGGGCCTCGCCGTACTTGGCCCAGTCCGCGGTGAAGTCCTCCTCGTACGCCGCGATTCCGAGGTTGAGCACGTCTGTGTTCTCTGCCTCGCCCTCGAATATCATGGTCTCGGTCGGGTTGAACTGCTTCGTCTGGTTGTCGTTGATGTCGATCGGCTTGGTGAGTACGACGTTGCGCTGCTCGCCGCAGGCAACGGCGCCCAGGACATAGAACTCGTCGCCACCGAGATTGTCCTCGGTGTCGAAACAGTGGACGTTGACCAGTTCGATGCGCAGGCGCGACTTGGTGCTTGCCACGGTGTCTCCCCTTCGAGCGGAAGCAGAAAGCGCCGGATGAGGCGAGAGGGAGGTTGTTGCATGTTGAAATCCCTCTGGGGTGGCGCACTCACAGCCTGAAGATTCAGTATCCGTTCCGCCAGAATCGTTTCAGTCATACGGCACGCGGCCGGATCGGGGCCAGGCGGCGGGCGGAACTCCGGGGAATTCCTGTGGCACGCGTAGATAAAGCGGGCCGAGTGTCACGAGACACCTGACCCTCCTTTTGGGAAAGGAGATTTCCCACCCGCCGCGCAGCTCTGCGGCCACCAGCTCCACGACCTGGACAGTGTTCAGCGCCACGCCCTTGCTGAGGTTCTACATCAGACCCGGGATCTCCAGGCTCCTACAACTCTCATTGCGGCGACGCCGACGAAGCCGTGGGCCGCACTGCGCCAAGCCGAGAAGCTGTACCCGGGCGCGGAGGCCAGCTTCCGGGTGAGGTTCGGCGACATCACACACCGCGAAGCCCTGGTCCGTCACGGGCGGCGGCGGGGACGGTCCTCCCAGCGGTGAGTGGTCCACGCTCGGCGGATCAGGCTGCGCACGGTGATGATGGTGTCGGCCAGGTCGAAGAAGGCATCGATGACGGTGGCTCGGCGTTCGTAACAGCGGGCGAGTCGGTGGAAGGCGTTCTGCCAGGCGTGGGTCCGTTCGACGTGCCACCTCTGGCTTGCCTGGATGGGCGCCTTCTCGCCCTTGTGCGCGATGCGGCCGTGCAGGCCGCGCGCGGCGAGTTCGGCGCGGGTCTTGTCCGAGTCGTAGCCAGCGTCCAGGTGCACGGTGATGTCGTAGGGCAGCGGCCCGAGGTCGTCCAGGCGGTCCAGGGTCGGGGCGAGCAGCGGGGAGTCGTGGCGGTTCGCTCCGGCCAGTACGCGCCCCAGCGGGATTCCGTAACCGTCCGTCATGCCCGAGCGTTTCAAGCCCTGTTTGCCGCGATCGACCGGTGAGCGCCCTGCGACTTCTCCGCCGCCAGGGGCTTTGGTGATGGAGCCGTCGACGGCGATCTGGTCGAGGGCGAGGCCGACGATCCGGTCGTAGGACTCCAGGGTGATTCGCCTGAGTTCGGCGAAGACGCCGAGCCGGATCCACTCGTCGCGGCGGTTGCGGATGGTGGTGGCCGAGCAGGTCGTGTCGGCGATCGCCTGGTAGGAGCAGCCGAATCGCAGGAGCTGCAGCATCTTGTCGAAGACGATCCGGTCGCTGATGCGTGGGCGGTGGCAGCCCAGCGGATGTGTCGGTGCGTAGGCCGACCGCCCAGGCAACAGGGCAGCGAATTGACCCCATGAGCTGCCCCCGGATTCGTGGAGTCCCTGAAGCCAGGCTTATGATCCTGGCCCGAAGGAGAACCACGAGCAGTGCCAGCACCACGCAAATACCCCGACGAGCTCCGCGAGCGGGCCGTCCGCGAGGTCCGCACCACGGGCCGGCCCATCGCGCACGTTGCCAAAGACTTGGGCATCCACAAGGAAGCCTTGCGCGGCTGGGTCCGCCAGGCCGAGGCGGACGCCGGCGAACGGGACGACCGGCTGACCACCGCTGAGCACGAGGAACCGAAGCAACTCCGCAAAGAAGTGGCGGAGGTGAGGCGGGCGAATGAGATCCTCAAAGCGGCGAGCGCGTTTTTTTGCGGCCGAACTCGACCGCCCCCGGACGAGGCCGACCAGGGGATTGAGCACCTCAAGGACAAGGGTCTCGGGGCTGGGTTCGCCTGCCGGGTGCTGGGGCTGTCGGAGTCGTGAAGCTTCCCCTTGATCGTGGGCACCTGGAGACTGGGATCTTGAGGTTCCAGAGGAAGTAGCACCAGGTGGGAAGCAAGTACACGAAGTGGTACACCGAGGAGTTCAAGCGGGATGCGATCGCGCTCGTTGATTCCTCGGGCAAGACGGTCACCGCGGTTGCCCGGGAGCTCGGGATCAGCTCGGAGTCCCTGCGCGGCTGGTACCGCCGGGCGAAGGTGGACCGGGGCGAGGGTGAGTCCGGTGAGCTGACCAGCGCCGAGCGTGAGGAGCTCAAGCGGCTGCGCAAGGAGGTCCGTGAACAGCAGCAGACGATCGAGATCCTGAAAAAGGCGACGGCCTTCTTCGTGAAGGAGAACGACCGGTGAGCGAGCTGTACCGGTTGATCCATGCGGAGAAGGCGACGTACCCGATCGTTCTGCTGTGCCGGGTGCTGAACGTGGCCCGCTCCTCCTATTACGCCTGGTGCGAGGGCGAGGCCGCCCGTCGTGCCAGGCAGGCCGCCGACGACGCACTCGCCCATGAGATCACCGTGGTGCACATCGCTTCCCGGCGCACCTACGGTGTCCCGCGCATCCACGCCGAACTGCGCCGCCTGGGCAGGCGGGTGAACCGCAAGCGCGTTGCCCGTGTGATGCGTGAGCGCGACATCCGCGGCGTCACCCGGCGCAAGAGGCGTTCGCTGACCCGGCCGGGCGCGAAGGCGAAGCCGGCCCCGGATCTGATCGGTCGCGACTTCAATGCCGAGCGCCCCGGGACCAGGCTGGTCGGCGACATCACTTACCTGCCCACCGCCGAGGGCTGGCTCTACCTCGCCTGCTGGCTGGACCTGGCCACCCGCGAGGTCGTCGGCTACGCGATGGCCGACCACCACCGCGCCGAACTCGTCGTCGACGCCCTCGACATGGCCCACGGCCGGGCCGGGCTGGAGCCCGGCTGCGTGATCCACAGCGATCGCGGCAGTGAATACACCTCGGCCCAGTTCCGGGAACGAATACGAGAGGTGGGGCTGCGGCGGAGCTGCGGGCGCACCGGGTCATGCTTCGACAACGCCGCTGCGGAGAGTTTCTAGGCCCTGCTCAAGGAGGAGATCGGCACTCGTGTCTGGCCCGACCGGGCCACCGCCCGCGCGGATCTCTCCAACTTCATCGAGACCTTCTATAACCGCCGCCGCCTGCGCAAGCACAAGACCTTCGGCTATCTCACCCCGGTCGAGGCCAGGCAGCAGCATCAGCACGCCCTCGCGGCATAACAATCACGTGTCTGAGATCACGGGGAAACGTCAGTCACCGAGGATGGACCCGTCTTCCGTGCATCCACCCCAGGCGCTGACAGAGGACTCCGGAACGACGATCAAGGGGCCGCCCATCGATCGGACCCACACCAGCCCAGCGCGGTCGCAGCGATCAATGTCATGTGAAGCATCCATGCGCGCAGTCTGCCGCCCCCCCCACTGACACCGCCCGGAGGTCAGTGCCTGGTCTCGGCCCCTACCACTCAAACTTCGGTGGCAATCGCTCAAAGTTCGCTGACGCCGGACACGAGCGCGGGCAGAGCCGTGATGCCCGGCCGACCGTCGACCGCGTTTCGTCACTTGGGCAGGCCCATTCCGTCGGTGGCACCCTTCTCCCACGTGAGCACGAGACGGCTACGACACCTCACCGCGAGCGGGAATCGGATCGCCGCGACCGGAGTTGGTGAGGGAAGTTAGCCGTTTCAGGAGGGGTCATGCGAGCGATTCAGGTTTCCGAAGTGGGCGGTCCCGAGGTGCTGCGACTGGTCGCCATTGATCAGCCGAGGCCGGGCCCGGGCCAGGCGGTCGTGGAGGTCGCCGCGTCCGGCGTCAACTTCCTCGACGTATACCACCGCCAGGGCCGGTACCCCCTCCCGCTGCCCTTCACCCCGGGCACTGAGGGGGCGGGCACGGTCCTCGAGGTTGGACCCGGCGTCACCCACGTCGCTGTGGGAGACCGGGTCGGCTGGGTGGAGATTCCCGGCACCTATGCCGAGCGGGCTGTCGTGGACTCCTCCCGGCTCGTGCCCCTGCCCGACGGCGTCGACTTCGAGGCCGCCGCCGCCGTGCTGCTGCAGGGCATGACGGCGCACTACCTCGTCAAGGACGCCTACCCGGTCCAGCCGGGCGACACGGTGCTCGTGCACGCTGCTGCCGGCGGCATGGGGCTTGTGCTGACCCAGCTCATCACCTATCTCGGCGGCAGAGTGATCGGCGCAACCTCGACACCGGAGAAGGCCCAGCTGGCGCGGCGCGCCGGGGCCGCCGAGGTGATCCTCTACTCCGCAGTGGACGATCTCGCGGCCGAGGTGAAGCGGCTCCATGGCGGCCAGGGCCTGCCTGTCGTCTTCGACGGCGTCGGCAGGGACACCTTCGATGCGAGCCTCGCCAGCCTGCGAACCCGCGGCCACCTGGTGCTCTTCGGCGCCGCGAGTGGTGCAGTGCCGCCCTTCGACCCCATCCGGCTCGCCCAGGGCGGTTCACTGACCCTGATCCGGCCAAGCCTCGGGCACTTCATCGCCGATCGGTCCGAGCTGCTCCAGCGCGCCGCCGACGTGCTTGAACTGGTGCGCACCAAGGCGCTTGAGACCACCGTGACGGCCCGCTACCCGCTCGCCGAGGTCGCCCAAGCTCACCGCGATCTGGAGGCTCGGCGTACCACCGGCAAGCTACTCGTCCTCCCCTAGAGCCACCGACGCAATTGACTGACCTGCAGGAACGTGGCTTCCGCCAGGCGCCGATCCCGCGCAGCTCTGTCCGCGATCCCGGGTGATGGCCGCTACCCGGCGGCGTCCCACCGCGCAGGTGCGGCACGTCGGCTTTCCCCTGCGGGTTACGCGCAGCAGCCCCGCGACTCTCCTCGTGGCCATCTCACGGCCGGCGCGGCCAACAGCGGTGGCACGAGGCCCTTCTCGTGGCCGAGGCGGGCCAGCACCCGCACGGGCCCGGACCGGCGCCGCTCGATGTGATCGTCGTCCGCTGGCGCGGACGGTGAATGAAGGAGCGCGTCGGGTACCACGCGCCACCCGCGGGTCGGCAGGCACGCGGCCTGGGCCTCGGCCTTGACCACGGGGGAGGGCGTGATCACTGTGTCCGCGCGGGAGAGCGCTGCGGGCGCGTCCTCCGCGTTGGGGAGTACGTGCGCCGCGAGAACTCGGCGCACGCCGTCGGGCAGGTCGGCGGCCAGCCGCCCCAGGCCCCACAGGGCGTCGGTGAAGACGACCGTGTCGGCCTGGTGGCGGGCGACGATCTCCCAGAGGCGGGCTTGGATCTTGTCCTGGTGCTGCAGGACGGCCTTGCGGAGCTTCTCGTCCGAGCAGGGGAAGGCGATGGACACGTCGAGGTGCTCGATGGCGACACCGTCGAGCCCGCTCCCCGCCGCGTGGGGTACGGCGGTGGCGATGGCGACGCGGTGGCCGGCGGCGGCCAGGCCGTGGGCGAGCGCGGCCGTGGCGCGTTCAATACCGGCGGGCGCGTCCATCTGCCAGGAGGCGAGGACGAAGACGATGCTGCGGGCCCTGGCGCGGGTGTCGGTCATGGGATGTGGATCCTCTCGGGTACGGGCAGCGGTTGCAGGGCGGTGTCCGGGCGGGGCTCCCAGGGGAAGACGACCCAGTCGTCTACGTCCCAGACCCACCAGGCGGGGCGCAGCGGGCTGCCGACGTTGCGGCACAGGGCGACGTTGCCCACGCGGACGTCCGGGGACAGGCGCTCGGTGAGGGCCTCGGTGACGGCGGTGAAGGTGGCGCCGGTGCCGCAGATGTCGTCAATCAGGCGGACCCGTCCGCCCAGCGCGGCCGGGAAGTCGTCGGGGACGGTGACCGTCACCGCGCCGGTGGCCTGGGCGTACAGCGCGTCGGAGGCGTTGTGCTGTGCTGCGATGTGGCACGCGGGCACGCCGAGCCGGGCGGCGATTTCTTCGGCGGGTCGCTTCCCGCCGCCTGCGATGCCGATCACCGTGGCGATGGGCCCGGCCGCCGCGGCGACGGTCGGCCAGGAGCGCGAGCGCCGTCTCGTACGCCTGCGCAGTCATCAGGTAGGTGGTCTGGTGGCGGAAGGTCCGTTGCGCCGGTGCGGTCCGCGTCATCGCCGGGCCCCCTCGGCCAGGGGCAGCTCCAGGTCGGCGGCGGTCCGCAGGGGCCGCGCGGCTTGGATCTGAGTGGCACCGTGCACGTTGTGGTACACCTGCCCGTCGGCGCGGATCACCGTGAATCCTTCGGCGAGTTCGCGGGTCCGTAGGCGGACGTGCAGCCCGTGCGGCGGCTGGAGGGACTCCACGATGCGCCGTGCGTCGCCGCCCCCGATGGGCAGCATGTGCAGGAAGGCGACGCCGACGGCACCGAGGTCGGCGGCGAGGTCGGCGACCGACTGGGCACGGTGGGCGGTGGACTGCATCAGGGCTGCGTGCAGCTGCACCGGTATGCCCTGAGCGACAGCGGCGCGGACGCCGGCCACGGCCCGCTCGAAGCTCCCGTTGCCCCGCCGGTGGTCGTGGGCGGCGGCGTCGGGGCCGTCGAAGCAGACGCGTACCGCATCCAGTGGCGGGGCGAGTTCCTCGGGCCGGCGCTGAAGGTGCCACCCGTTGGTCGTGCAGCTGACCACAGCTCCGTGGCTGGCCAGCGCTTTTAGCAGCTGTGGCAAGGACCGCAGCAGCAGTGGCTCGCCGCCGGAGATGTCGTGGCCCAGTACGTCGCTGGCGGCGAGAAGGTCGGCGATGCGCTCGCGGTCGGTGGCGCTGCTCTACGCGCCTTGGGAAGGACGTTGGTGTCGATTGCGCTCCGGTTCAGCGTCATGCGCGCGCCCGCTGGATCCGGCGCCGAGGGCGCAGCCGTCCGCGGCCCCCGTCGCGATGGTCGCGGCGTTCGGGAACGGCGGGTGGCCCGGGCAGGCCCGGACCGGTCGCGCGGCGCTGCCCCGAGCGCCCCGGCCGCCGGGCAGGAACCGGCCCGAGCGGGGCGGCGCCATCTGCCCGGCAAGCTGGGCGTTGAACCGCTGCATCACGTACGCCACGCCCATGATCAGGGCCAGCATGACGCTGATGGTCAGGGTGGTGTCCATGACGGTCACCGCCCCGTTCCGGGACGGCCGGCCACGGACAGGGCGACAGAGTGGGTCGAGGACGCGCCGCCCTCGTACTCCCACGCCTCCTCGGGACCCTGTACCCGGTCGACGGACGAGTCGCCGTGGAGGGCTTCCTCCGCTGCCATCAGCGCGCTCGCGGTCAGCGCCGGACCTGCGGGATCGCTCGCGGCGGCCATCAGCCGTGCGGCCGCGTCGGCGCCGGTGCCGGGTGGGATCACCAAGAGGTCCCAGCGGCCGACGGTGTAGGAGAGCAGCAGGATCTTGTGCGGGTCGAGCTCCGCCGTGAACCAGCCGACCTTCACCACGTGCCCGTGGACGGGCACCTTGCGCGGGATGACGGGCCAGTGGGTGGGATTGACGGCGATGCGGGTGATGCGCTCCCAGTGCGAGTCCAATACGTCGGTCAGATCGGGCAGTTCCCGCAGCAGGTCGCGGGAGCGGGGCCACCAGGCGCCGTCCAGCAGACCACGGGGCGGCCCCGGGGCTTTCAGCGCGAGGCGGACGGCGGGGGCCGAGGGTTGGGACGGAAGCGGTGGAAGAAGGCTGATGGTCGCGGACATGGCGCGAACCCGTCTCCAGGCGACTGTCTGTGGACGGCGGCCCGGCGTCTTTGCTCGCCGAGAACGACGTCAGCGTGGAAGCCAGTGTGCGAAATGCTCTCGACACCTCCAGGCTACTCCCTGTCCGGGCTCAACGGACCATGTGGAGCAACCGGGTTCACACACTCCGCTCCCGGGCGTGTGTCACCACTCCTCCCAGGCATCACATGACCGCGGAACGCGTGGACACCGGGCGCCCTCGGCGGGATGCCGGCAGCGGAGGAACTCCGGTCCCAGACGATCGAGCCTGACGGCCGCCGCACCCCCGGGCGGCGACCGCGGGCGCGAGGACGCGAGCCTCTCCTTCACCGCGTCCCCACGCGAGTCCTCCGTGGCAGCGAGGTCGCGGGAGTACCCCGCACCTGTCAGGAGGACGGAGGCTGGAACCGCGGTTGTCGGCGATACGGCCCCAGCTGAGCTTCGATGATGCCGCGTCGACTCGGGGGCTGGGAGCCAGAGGCCGATGGACGGCGGCGGTGCTCACTCACCGGCTGACTCATCTGCCTCGTACGCAGCGTAGGGCAGGTACCCGCTGCCGTGAAGGGCGTACGACCGGCTCATTCGCGGCGGCCGTACAGGGGGGACCTCGCCCTTCGAGCGTGGGTGATCATGCGGAGCTCGCGTCCAACGGCGTGCGGTGGCGGTTGGGTGCCTGGTCGCCCTGTGGGCAAGTGCTGGCCTGCTTGGCGGTCGGCACCACGATCAGGTGACTACCGTGGGCGGGCCCGTAAGTCGGTACCGCTGCGGACGTCGCGCAGGCACCACCTTCGTACTCCCCAGCCTCGTCCGGGTCGAGCGGTGGGTAGGCCGTGGGACTGCGTGCCCGGCTCGGTCCGCGGCGACAGGCGCGCTCGCGGTCAGCGGCGGACCGTCGCAGTCGGACGCGGCCGCCATCAGGCGGGCCGCCGACTTCACCTCGGCCTCGGGCGGGATGACGAGCAGATCTCACCGCCCGGTGCCGTAGGTAGAGCAGCAGCCAGCAGTTCATGACCGACCAACCCGCCGTCGGGCATCGGCCGGTGGTGGCCACCGCACCACACAGATGCGCAGGAGCGTCCGTCTCGAGCGGCAGGAGTACGCTGACAACGTCGAGGGCACGTCGTACTCCGGCGTTCGGACCAGTCTGGCCCTCGTTTCGGCCCCTCAGGAAAGGGCGCCCGACTCATGCTGGGCGCCTCGCGCACCGCCGGTCCGCTCGGCTCCAGCAGGCCGCCCGCATCGTGTCCACCAGGGCGAGATCGCCCGATGGCCCCGCTGCCCACTCTCCACGTCCCAGCCAGTCCAAACGCCCGTAGCTCCCGTACCCACCGTCCGTGTGACTCGCATCCACTCTCGGTGATGCCGTGACGCACCCATCGGTGACGCACCCATTGTCGAAGAGGCGCAGCCCGAGACCCCGGCCGCACTGTCGTCAACGAGGTCAAGGACCGCGCACGTCTCTCACACGGTCCGGCCGTCCGGCTGCTGTGGGGGTGCCTGTTCCATCCCCTCGATGTCCTGCTCGCCGCGGTGCTCTACACCGTCACGGGCCTCGGCGCCACGGTCGGCTTTCACCGTGGCCTGACCCGCGGCAGCCACCGGGCCGTCGGGCCGCTGCGCACCGCGCTCGCGGTGGCCGGGTCGATGAGCTTCCACGGTGAGGTGATCGGCTGGGACGCCATCCTTCCCCGACCTCGCGGCTTCGCTCGAACAGGGAGGCCCCATTCGCCATCACGCCTCCACCGACCGGCCGGGCGATCCTCACTCTCCGTATCGCTATGGCGCTTCTGTACGTGTGTCGGCTGGCTGTTCCGCAACGACCGCACGCCCGCGGCGCGTTACGCTCCCGACCTGTCGGCCGACCGTGACATCCGGACCGTGTCCCGACCCTTCCCGGCCCTGTGTGTGCTCATCCTCGCCCTGCCCTTCGCCGCGGGGTGGCTGATCGGCGGCAGCTGGATGTCCGCCCTGACCGCCCTGCTGTGGGCGGGACTTGTCCGCGTCGCCCTGCTCCACCGCGTCGCGTGGGGCGGGAACTCCCTCTGCCATGTGATCGGTGAGGGGCCGTTCCGTACCCGTCGTCACGACCGCGCCACCAACCTGTGGCCCCCGGCCCTGCTCTCGTTCGGCAAGAGCTGGCACAACCTGCACCGTGCCGACCCGCCTGCGCGCGACACGGCGTCGACCGCGGCCAGCATGACCCGTCCGCCGCGCGTGAACACGAGCGACCGCATCCCGTTCAGGAGTTCTCATGACGCTTGCCCCGCCGCCCCCGCTCTCCTCGTTGTCCGCCGTCCGTCTGCGTCTGGTGTCCCCGTCGGCACAGGGCCACATGCCTCGGCGCATCGACGGCGCCTGGTGGCCCCGCTCGCTCGATCTGGTGTCCGAACTGCCCCGGCTGCTGGCCGTACTGCCGCACGCCTGGGGACAGGTCACCAGCGTTCTCGTGGACGAGGCCGTATGGTCCCCGTTCCCGGGTCGACTGCTCGTCGCCCATCAGGTCGTACGCCTGCGCCGCACGACCACCCAGCACTCCCCGTCCACCGTCTGTCTGCTGGCGCCCGGCCGTGGCCGGTGGGACTTACGGGTGGTGCCGCCTGCCGCCACGGACGCGGAGGCCAGGCGGCTGATGGAGAGTATGGCCACTGCTTTGAGGGACAGCGCGGGGTTGTGAGCCGTAGTTTTTTTTGAGGGTGGCTTTCGGACCACCCCCCCCCGGGTCCGCGGCACCCGGGCGCCGGGCCTGGGGGTGTTGGCACCGAACCCGGCTGGGCAGGCTGCACGTGCCCGGCCCGGGACCGGCCGCGCTGCCGGGACGGGGAGTCCGCTCGGGCGGTCGACGGAGTACGCTGGTGTTACCGAGGGTATTTCGTGCACCGGCTTCTATGTCGTTGTCGCTTTCGGTGATCTGATCTCGCCGAGCCGACTCCGGTCGGTCCGGAGCAGGGTTCGCTTCATGACTGCGACCGTTCTTTCCCTCACGTCGACCTCCGGAAGTACGTCCTCTTCCGCGTCACTCCGGATCCCTTCCGCCCTCCTCGGTTCCTCGTCGGTGGCCGTGCTTGACCCGCTGTCGGGGCGGGGCGCCTCCCTGCGCACCTCGCGCGTGGACCAGCTGATGGTGGACGCGGCCCGCCTGCGCACGGTGTCGCAGACCGACCCGACCGTTTGCGTTCCGCCGACAGCGAGGTGAGAGCGGTGGGGACCCTGGTGGTCACCGCGGCCGCAGTCGGGTCTCCTCACCGCGCTGACGGTCCGCCTCGGCCCCGCGCAGGCCGCGGTGGTCATGGCCGTACAGGATGACAACACCGGCTCGGCCGAGGGGATTCTGGCCGTTACCGGTAGTGCCACCCAGGGCGTGGGTGGTCAGCGGCGGAAGGCGTTCTTGATCTTGGAGCCGGACTGCTTCAGATTCCCTGAGATCCGGTCGGTCCTGCCCTCGCGCTGCAGTCGCCTGTTCCGGGTGGCCCGGCCGATGCGCTCGGTGATCCGGCCCTTGAGGCCCTGTGCCTTGTTCCTGAACGTCTGTCCAGTACTCATGGCTGTCCTTGGTTCGTCCACTGGGTGGGTTGGGTGCGAGGTCACCTGCCGCTGCGGCTGAACCGGCGCCGACTGCTGCTGCGACTGCCACCGCGGCCTCGCATGAGGAAACCGATGGCCCACAGGGCCAGCAGTACGGCCGCGACCCACCAAAGGATCTGCATGGTGAAGCCGAACCCGAAGATCACCAGGATCAGCAGAAGGAGGAGAATCCACATCAGCATCGCCGGGCCTCCCGATCGCGCGGAACGGTTCCTGGTATCCGCGGGGTCCGGGCGAAGCGGGAAAGTGGAATGCGTCGCCGAGCGGTCCGGAGTGGCATCGCCCTACGCCGTGCCGTCAGTCAACGCCTGCCCGGCTCCGGTGTCAACGGCCCTTGAGCTGGGCGGGGTCGGGCGCCTGGTCCGGGGCTGTTGAGGTTGCCGGAACCGTGCCGGGAGTGTCGGCCGGATCGGTGGACGGCAGGATGCGGTCCTCCCACCAGGACAGGCCCATCACCGTGGCGAGCAGTACGAAGGGAACGAGAACGATCAGTGCGTACATGGGTACCGCCTGCTGAAGTGTGCGTGCGGCGGGACGGGCACCGGCGGGGCTGCCCGCGACGGGCGCATCGGGCTTGAGCCGCAATCGCGGTGGGGGCGGCGGAGGCGGAGGCGGCGCCGCGCGTGATCGTGCCGCGGTGGACGCCTGCTCCGATACGCGGGGGCGCCCTGGGGCGCGACAACCAAGGGATGCTGCCGGGGACCGGGGCGGCACCGCGCACGCTAGCCCCCGCCACCTGCCCTGAACAGGTCGCAAGCAGCCAGCCCTATAGGCGGTGCAGGAAGGCAGCAGAGGTAGGGACGAGGGCTGGCGCACCCTGCGGCCCCGTTCCCGCCGACGGGGCGAGCCGGGCGGTTACGACCCGCAGGAGGACCGGACGGCGGCGAGTGGCTTGCCGGGACATGACCGAGGACGCCGAGGACGCCGAGGACAACGTCCGCACACCCCGCGATGAGACGGCGCTGGAGCGGGCCGACCGGAACTACGGCGAGCTGCTGCAGGAACTGAGGATCATTCAACCAGGGTCCAGATCCTGTTCGCGTTCCTGCTGACGCTGGCATTCCCCCTCCGCTTTCCCGAACTGGATACGGCACCGCGCGCGATGTACCTCACCACGCTGTTGCTCGCGGTGCTGGCCGCGGCCCTGTTCGCGACCCCAGCCGCGCCGCGTCGCCCGCTGTTCCAGCGTGGGGCCGAGCCCGAGATCGTGTCGGCCTCGTCGCGGGTGGCGGGGGCGGGTCTGAGCGTTCTGATGCGGGCTGTCACCGGTTCCGTCCTGCTCGTCGTCGGGCCGGGCGTATCCACTGCCTCTTGACAGGACTACGCTGCGAAGCGAGGCCCCAGTCCCCGGCAGCGATCCGTTCCGCTTGGGGAGGCCCACCGTGATCGTCTTGTTCGCCATCCTGGTCATGGCCCTGTTCGGCCTCGGCTTCCTGTATCCCCTGTGGTGGGCCGTCGCGGCCGTGCTGATCTTCGTGGCCGTGCGCTACGGCCGGGGGCGTGCGGGCAGCCGGGGACAGGGTGGAAATTTCGAGTACCGCGACTACCGGGACCGCAGAGACCGCGAGAACCGATGGGACCGCCGCTACCGGCGACAGCGCCAGGGACTCTGGAGGCGCCAGGACCGTCGGGACGAGCAGCACCATCGGTGACCAATTCGGATTCAGGTGCCCACGCGTCCCGCGCCGACTCTGTCGGGCGCGCGCATTCAGTGCGTGGTGAGGCAGGTGTCATGGAGCAGACTCTCACGTCGGGAGGTGGCCGCCGCTCTCGTCGCCACCTCCGAGGGAAGCCCGTTCCCCAAGCACCTGGACCAGGCGCTACGCGGTGCGCTGCGGCGCCTGCACGCGGCAGACCGGACATGACGACCCGTGCCGAGCACACGTCACCCAGCGGATGAACCCAGATGGGAGAAGATCATGATCCAGTCAGCCGATGTCCGTGAGTGGCGCGGCCTCGACGTGGTGGACACGGACTCGCGCAAGATCGGTGTCCTCGAATCGATCTATGTGGACACCACCACCGACGAACCGGCCATGGCCACCGTGAGGACCGGGCTGCCCACCCGGCGCCAGCTGATGTTCGTCCCCCTCGACGACGCGATCACCGGGCCGGGCTACCTCAAGGTCGCCTATGCCAAAGCACTGGTGAAGACGGCCCCCTCGATCGGCACCGATGACGTTCTGCCCGCCGAAGACGAGGCAGGGATCTTCAAGCACTACGGGCTGCCCTACGCGCCCGGTGCGGCCGGTGAGCGGCAACTCGCCCGCCGCTGACCGCTTGTGGCGCCCCAGGAAGGCATGCATAGGCCATGGCTCCGGTCACTGCGTTGTGAGGTAGGCACCATGCGTCGAGCGACCGTGCCCCGTGCCACACAGCAGGTGACGGCTGCGGCTTCGGCAGGGGATGCGTCTCTGGTGGCCGAGGTCATCAAACTGCGCGCGGAGAACGATCAGTTGGCCAGGGCGCTGTCGAGCCGTGCGGTGATCGACCAGGCGCGCGGCATGCTGATGGCCCTGGCTCCGTGTTCCAGTGAGCGGGCCTGGGGCCTGCTGGTGGACGTGTCGCAGCACTGCAACGTCAAGCTCCGTGACGTGGCGGCGGCTCTGGTTGCCACGACGCGAGAGGAGGAGCTCCCCGAGCAGATGCGGCGTGAACTGCGCCGTGCGCTGAGGTGCCTCCATGACCGCAGGTGACGGCTTGGGTGTGCAGCGGGCGGCACCGGGAGCTGTGACCTCAACTCTCCGGTGCCTTCGTCCCGGCCGATCGGCGGACGCCCTCATCGGGTGGCCCCGCGCATGGATCCCAAACCTTTGCGGGGAGGGGCACGCTGGTGTGGGCGGTGCCCGATGCGCCGGAGGGCGCCCTGGCCGGCGTCGTCGAGCTCGCGCTCAGGGCGAGGAGCGCGACGTCGTCGGCGGGACCGGTGGGGAAGGTGGCGAGGAGCCCGGTGAGGTCGTCGATGATCGCGGAGGCGCCGAGAGCCTGGTTGGTGGCGGCGTGGTGGGTGAGGTGGGCGGCAAGTCCGGCTTCACCGAACCGGGCGCCCCTGGAGGTGAGGGCCTCGATGATTCCGTCGCTGTAGAGGAAAAGCGCCTCGCCGGGCAGGAGGTGTACGGTCCGGGAGACGAAGTCGGCCTGGTGCAGGGCGCCGACGAGCATGCCTCCGGGCAGGCTCACCGGCTCGGCTCGGGCGACGGCTCGGTCGGGCCCGTTGCGGCGGGCCGGATACAGCGAGTAGGCCGGAAGGTGGCCGCCACCGGCCAGGGTGACGGCGAAGCCGCCCGCGGAGTCGGCGGCGAGGGTGCCGAAGACCAGCGTGCAGAAGCGGCTGCCGTCCGCACAGTCGGACAGCAGGGTGGCGTTCAGCACCCGAAGTACGGCACACGGGTCCGGCTCCAGCAGGCCGGTGGTACGCAGCGTGTAGCGGATCAGTGAGGTCAGGGCGGCGGCGGGGGCGCCCCGGCCGCTGACGTCGCCGAGGAAGAACGCCCACCGCCCGGTGCTGAGCGGAAAGACGTCGTAGAAGTCGCCGCCGACGTCGTGGACTGATGCGGTGGTGTAGTGGCAGGCCGCTTCCAGGCCCGGCACCTCCGGCAGCGCGGGCGGCAGCAGGGTGCGCTGCAGGGTGGAGGCATAGGCGGCGATCTCCGACCGGTCCCGCTCGGCCCGCTCGCGCGCCGCGTGTTCGGCCACCATAAGCTCCCGCTCCACTCGGAGCATCCGCAGCGCGGACAGCCGCAGTTCCAGTGCGTCCATCACCAGCGCGGCCAGGTCGGCCAGGGCGCCGGCCTGCTCAGGTGTGATCCGGCGCGGCACGGTGTCCAGCACGTCGACGGTGCCCAGGCGGTGACCGTCGCGGGTGACGATCGGGGCGGCTGCGTAGAAGCGTGCCCGGGGCGGCCCCGTGACCAGTTCGTGGGTGCGGGCGAGCGGATCCTGGAGCGTGTCGGGGATGACCAGAGGGCCGTCGGCGAGCATGGCCGAGGTGCACAGGCCCGGATCCCGGCCGACTTGGGTGACCCCCGTCAGACCGTACGCGGCCTTGAACCAGACCCGGTCGGTGTCCACGATCGCCACTGTCGCGGCCGGTGCGTCGAAGAGGCGAGCGGCAAGGGCGGCAATTCTGTCGAATGCTCCGTCGGGCGGGGTGTCCCAGTACGTCGTAACGGCGCACCGCCGCGATCCGTTGTGCCTCCTGCTCCGGAGTCGGCTCCACGCGATCCTCCCCGCCTTCACGAGCTCTGGCCGCCGACGCTGACGACTATTCGGAGCGTTGGGTCCGGGCATTGTGGGCGAGGCCGTCCGGATGCTCCGCTGTGCGCTGCCCGAGCGGAAGGACCAGAGCGCGTAGCACTGTTGGGTCGGGCAAGCTGCGATGGACCTGCCCGACCTCTTGCCAGCCCCATGCCTCGAAGGCCGCGCGGGCCGCGCCGTGGGACGGATCCACCAAGGTGACGCCGAGGGACGATTCGTGGTCGGCGAGCAGGTGTTCCTGCAGGTGGCGCGCGAGTCCACGGGTCTGCTCGTGGGGATGTACGAGGGTTTCGGCGATCGCGAAGAGATGTCCGGACGCGGTGAGTTGCTCGATGTTCTGCGGCAACGGCCCATCGAACCCCTGCCACCAGGAGCCGTCTCGCGGCACGGGGAATCCGTAGGCACACCCGGCCAGGGCTTCTGTTTCCGCGATCAGCATGTCGAACCCCGGCAGGCGTACGTCGGCGGCCAGGCGGCGCAGGAACTCCTCGCGCTCGCGGAAGTCCTCGCCCGGCGCGGCTACGAAGGACTCGACGAAGAGGTCCGCCAGATCCTCACCCAGGTCTTCGGCCTGCCAGCGGTTCAGCCGGCGCAGACGCACGGTGTCCATGGCGGACGGCTCTGAGCTGTCGGGTTCATGTGGGTGCTGCTGAGTGCGCATGGGCGCCTCGGTTCAGGAGACGGGAAGACGTACAGAACGGCATCGTGCCCAACTGGCAGTGCGCGGCCGGGGTCTGGGGCGTCTGCTTCGCAGCATAGCTCCGGATCGGCACCGCGTTGCCGCCCGCTGATGGCACGGGATCACTGGGGAGCGGGCAGGTAGACGGTGAGGGCGCGGCTCCTCTTGTCGAGGACGAGGGTGTCGGCGGCGGGGCTGACTTCGCCGTCCCGGGTGTAGTCGCCTGCCTTGCTCACACGGTCGATGCGCAGGCGGGTGGCGGTGGTTTCCCGGTAGACGTGGGAGCGGGCGAGGGTGCCGGTGAGGAAGGCCGCGACGAGGCGGGTGCGGGCGAAGGGGTGCTTTCCGTCGACGATGCGCAGGTCGAGGAGTCCGTCGTTCAGGGTGGGGCGGTAGGAGGGGGCGAAGCCGGGTGGGTCGTAGCGGCTGTTGCCGGCGAACAGCAGCCACAGCCGCCGGGGCCGTCCGTCGAGGGTGATGTCGATGGGGGTGCCGTCGGCCAGGACGCGGAGCAGGCCGACGGCGAGGGCGGGCCATTTGCCCAGGGACGTCTCGCGGGCTTCGCGGGCCCGGACGAGTTCGGGGTAGACGCCGATGCTGAAGGTGTTGAGGAAGTAGGTGCAGGTGCCGTCGCCGGTGATCCGGCCGAGGTCGACGGTGCCGCCGCGGCCCGCTTCCACGGCGTCGGCGGCCTCTTGCAAGGTCGGCAGTCCGAGGTCGGCGGCGAAGTGGTTGAGGGTGCCGCCGGGGAACACGGCGAGCGGCAGCCGGTTGTCGACGGCCAGTACGGCCGCCGCGTTGACCGTACCGTCGCCCCCGACCACGCCGAGCGCGCCGCCGCGCGCCTGTACCTGGGCGGCGGCCTGCCGCAGCACGGTGTGGAGGTCCTCGCTGGCTTCACAGGCCCGCACGTCCGCTTTCGGCAGCAGGGCCAGCAGCTCGACTTCGGCCGGGACCTCGCCGCCGGCGTCGCTGTTGACGACGACGACCAGACCCTCGCCGGACGTAAGGGCGGGGACCGGGAGCTGCGGCCGGGCGCTGTCTGCGGGCGCGTCGCGGTGCGGCGGCCACCAGCGGCAGGTTGCCACGGCGATGCCCACGCCGAACGCGACGTCCACCAGAACGCGGCCGGGAGCGTGTGCTCCCGCGCGAAGGCGGGAGACGGCGATGCCCGCGGCGACGGGAAGGAGGGCGGCCCCCAGCCGGGGTGTCTCCAAGGTGGCGGCCGTCGCGAAGGCGGCCGCACCAGCCGTGCGGTGGGAGGACGCCGCCCCGCTCGGCGGATGCCGCAGCGGTCGGCGCTTGTCGAGCACCTTGGTGGCGGCCTGGATGGCGGCGCAGGCCAGGGCCAGCGAGCCGGTGCCGCGCAGGGCGGCCCGGCGCGCGCTGCGGTTGCCGGTCAGGCCCTTCGCGGCCAAAGAGGCGAGCTTCGCGCGTTCACCGGGACGCGGTTCATGGGTTCGCATACCGGCCGAGTACCCCTACCAACGGTGAACAGGCTGCTGCGAGTACGGCATCACGTCGCCTTCCGGGGGCACTCAAGGGCCAGGACGCGCATCGCACGCCCGTGGCCGTGGGGAGGACCTCGTGACGTCGTCTCAAGCACAGGACAGAGGCGGGGGCGCAGGTTCTGCCGCCCACGCCGCCAAGGAGGAGACACTGACCGCCGCGGGCCGGGCGGGTTTTATGGCGCGTGGTGTCGTGTACGTCCTCATCGGAGCCCTGGCGATCCGGCTGGCCCTGGGGAGCGGCGGGGAGTCGGCGGATCGCCAAGGAGCGCTGGACCAGGTCGCGGAGCAGCCCTTCGGGAAGGTGATGCTGTGGGCGCTGGCCGTGGGCTTCGGCTGCATGGCGCTGTGGCGGGGATCTCGGGCGGTGCTCAGCAGGGGGCCCGAGCGGAAGGCCGCCTCGCGGCTTCTGGACGGCGGCCGGGCGGTCTTCTACGCGTCGGCCTGCTGGGCGACCGCGGTGTTTGCCGCCGGTGGTGGCCAGGGTTCCAGCGGCAATGCGAAGTCGAAGGACTGGACCGCGTCGGTGCTGAAGCTGTCGTACGGTCAAGTCTTGGTGGGGGCCGCCGGCTGCCTCCTGATCGGCATCGGTGTCGTGCTCGCGGTACGGGCGGCGATGCGCAAGTTCCTGCGACAGCTGGACGTGGGCGCGATGAGTCACCGTACGCGGCAGATCGTGACCGGCCTGGGGGTGGGCGGGGGCGTGGCCCGCGGCACGGTGTTCACGGTGGCTGGCGTCTTCATCCTGATCGCGGCCGTCCGGTTCGACGCGGACGAGGCCAAGGGGGTGGACGCCACGCTCCGCAGTTTCACGCGGACCCCGGCGGGCCCCTGGCTCCTGGTCGCCGTGGCGATCGGGCTGATCCTCTTCGGAGCCTTCTCCTTCGCCTCGGCCCGCTGGCGCCGCCTGTGAACAGGGACCTCTTCGGCCACTAGGTCCACAGCGAGCGCTGCCGGGCCTGACCGTCGCACTCAGGACGAGGCTCGGCAGCCGCACCGGTGCGGCTGCCGAGAGCCGTATCACGCCAGGTGCTTTTCTCGCCGCAAGGACATCCTCAGTCGTTGCCCCGAACTCGCCGATCTCCGCAGGCACAGCGGGGACTTCGCCCGCATGATGGCCGGCCTCGACGGTCACCTCCTGGTCCGCTGGATCAAAGCTGCCGAAGGCAGCGACCTTCCACCCTTGCGGAGCTTCGCCCGGAACCTCACCAAGGACCTCGACGCCGTGGCCGCCGGATTGCCCCTGCCGTACTCCAGCGGCACGTGAGCGAGCAGGACCACGGCCGGCTCTCCTCCGGCATGCGCGGTCGGGCTCACCTCGACCGTGGACGTCGGTGACGCGAGAGTATGCCGGCACCTATGGGAGCCCTCTATCCCGAGATGGGCCGGTGCGGCGTTCGCGGCAGAAGGCCGCACCGGGCCGGGAGAGAGCTCCGCCATGCCCGGAACCGGCGGCCAGGATCAGCCCGTCGTGGCTCCTTCGGGTGGGCTGGACCCGGATCCGGCGCTCCCGGCGCAGAGACCTTGCCCGCACCCGGAGCAACCACGCCGGGCAATTCGGCCACAGTTGCGTCAGCGAGAGCGGGCTTATGAGAATGCCGGCGATGCCTCAACGGCAGCCGAAGCTCTTTGCGGCACGGGGTCAGGACGCCAGACCAGCGAGAGGCTCGGTGTCGTCGATGAAGGCGCGGGCCACGTCGGACAGGCGGCGGTTGTGGGCGCGGGCGTAGCCGCGCAGGGCGGTGAATGCCTGTTCCATGTCCATGTTGTGGCGTTCGGCGAGTTTGCCCTTGGCCTGTTCGATGAGTACGCGGCTGTTCAGCGCGGTCTGCAACTGCTCGTTGAGGACCGTGGTGCGCTGGGTGGACCGTTGCTGCAGGAGGCTGATGGTGGCGACGTCGGCCAGGGCCTGGGCGATGGGCGTGCCCACCGGGTCGAAGGGGCCGGGTGCAAAGCGGAAGAGGTTCAGCGCGCCGACGACTTCGTCCCGCAAGCGCATGGGCAGGGCTTGGACCGCGCCGAACCCGTGTAGCTGGGCCTGGGCGACGAAGTGGGGCCAGCGGGAGGTCTCCGTACGCAGGTCGGGAACGGTCACCGGCATACCCGTGCGGTAGCAGTCCAGGCAGGGGCCCTCGTCGTTCTGGAGTTGGAAGAGCTCAAGGAGGCGCACCTGCTCGTCGGAAGCGGCCATCACGCGCAGGTCGCCGTCGCGGTCGGCGAGCAGCACGCCGGCGGCGCTCGCGCCCAGCATCCCCACGCAGCGGTCGGTCAGCAGGCGCAGGAAGTCGATCAGGTCGAAGTCGGCGACCAGATTGTCCGCCAACTCGACGAAGGTCTTGGCCAGGAGTTGCTCATTCATCCTCTACACCCTTTATCGAGACTAGCTCTGCCGGAAGCGAGCGGGAAGTGCGGCACATCGCGCGTTCACTGGACCGAGCGAGGGCGTCACGGGTCCTCGTCGCTTCGGGTCGGCTCCGCGTCGGGGGAGAAGCGGAGACGTCGGGCCACCACGTCGGCGGCCACGACGGTGAGCCGGCGCCCGTGGGCGTAGGCGTAGGCGCGCAGCCGGACGAAGGCTTCGTCGATGCCGACACCGAGCTGGACGGTGAGCATGCCGGTGGCCTGGGAGATCTCCGCCCGGTACCCGCCCAGGTCCTCGCTCTGTTCCTTTGCCGCGCTGTCGTCGGGTGGTGTGCCTGTCGCGTCGATCCGGGGCATCCAGCAGGACCAGCGTCGCGAACTCGGCGAAGGCCAGAGCGTCGGCCAGCTCCTCCTCGCCCAACCGGACCGGGGCCTGGGCGTACAGGTCCAGAACCCCGGGGTTGATCGCCCCGATCTGCAGGGGGAGCGCGAAAGCCGCGAGCGCTCCGGCCTCCAGCGCCGCATCGGCGAACACCGGCCAGCACTCCTGCAGTTCAGCGATGCGTAGGTCGGGGGTCAGGACGGCTACGCCGTGTGCGAAGGCGTCCACGCACGGCCCCTCGCCCAATGTGAGTTGCAGCTCCTCCAGCTGCTCGCTGATGTCATCGGTACTGCACAGTGGATGGCTCGCCGTGGTCCGGGACATCGCCGAGAGCCCGGCCCCGTCGACCGGCAGCGCGGCCACCGCCGCGGTACACACGTCCACGACCCCGACACGGCCACCACGCCGGGCCGCCTGCTCGGCGACCAGCACGCGAATCCGCGCCGACCGGCTGTCGGACATCACCCGGGCCACCGCGTCCAGGCATGACGGGCCAAGCCCTCCAGCCTCGCCACGGTTCGCTCTCCGAGGGGAAGCACCAGCACGCGGAACATCGTGTGGCCGGTCGGCCGCCAGATCTCTCCGAGGTCCTGCCATCCCCAGGACCGGAAGGATTGGAGGGCCCGGCGATCGGCCTGGTCCACCAAGGTGGTGCCGAGCGACGCCTGATGGTCGGTCAGGACCCGCCCCTGCAGACGGCGGGCCAAATCCCGGCCCTGGACCTGCGGATGCGGACGGACCAGGATGTTGGTGATGGCGAAGACCCTGTCGGACCGGGTGAGTTGCTCGATGCTGCGCGGCAGCGCACCGTCGAAGCCGAGCCACCAGAAGCCGTCGCCGGGCACCGGGAAACCGAAGACGCATCCCACCAGACCGTCCGTTTCCGCGATCACCATGGCGAACCCCGGGCGACGGACGTCATCGGTGAGACGGTTCAGGAAGTCCTCCCGGCTGGGACTGCGGTACTCCTCGCCGGGGTCCGTTCCGCAGGAGGCCACGTACAGATCCGCCAGATCCTGGCGCAAGTCTTCCACCAGCCAGCGGTTCACCCGACGCAGCCGCACCGCGGTCACGCCGGCCGACTCGTCGGCAACGGGCTTGCGTGGCTGCTTCCGCCGGGGCCAGGCCATCACAGCGCACCGCCCGAGACAGCAGGAGCGATCTGACGCAAGGTCTCGGAACACGCCACGGGGAGTGGAACAAGGACGGGGGAGAGGGGGGCCTGGAGAAGGGCTGGTCCTGGGACGGCAGGCAGCCCCATAAGAACGGAGCCGCAACCGGTCAGGTCGATCATCCTCGCCAGCATGGGCGGCGGGTAGTGCAGCCGCAGTGTTCCCCCAGCCGCGGTGGAGCGTAGGAACGCCTCGATGAAGGCGTTGAGGCCGCTGCAGTCGCAGAAGGTGACAGGGGTGAGGTCGACGTCGATGGTGCGCATACCGTCCCGGAGGCATCGCTCAAGCGCCGCACGCATCAGCGGTACCGTCTCCAGGTCGATTTCACCGGCCAGGGTGATCAGGGCCCGGGTCCTTCTGTCGTGCCGGTAGACGTTCAACTGCGGTAAGGACATGACGCCTCAGTTCCAGAGATCCGCCGGGCAGAGCCAGAGTGAGGAGCCTGACTCCAGGTTCCTGACGGGACGCTCCCGGCGGAGGCAGGCGAACAGGCGGTCCACCAATCGGTCCACCAGAACAAGGAACCGCTCAGTTCCCTCCAAGGGGATGCACCGGGCGACCGGACGACGTGGTCCGCTCCCCGCAGCCATCTGTGTCGAGCAACAACAGGTCCGCCGGGGTCCAGGACGTCCGTACCTCAGGATAGCCCCCAACCCGCACCAGAAGGCGGCCAGAAGCCGCCCATTCTCAGGGGCTGGGCCTCGGCGGTGCCTGGTTGCGTATCCGGTGTGCAACAAGGCACTTGGAGACGGGTGCGAAGACCGGCGACCAATGGTCGTCTGCGTACGGAAGTCCGTGGACCTCCAAGCAGCGGCCCGCGCCCCGCATCGGCATCGTGCGCCGGCCCGCGATCCAGTCCTGGCATGTCCGGCAAGATCGCCCCTGCCATCTCCGACTCCCCAGCCAGCCCGCACCACCAGGCAGCACCGCTGACCTGAACACCGCCCCGGCCTCAGCTGATCCGACGGTCATTGAGCACCCCCAGCGCTGCCGCTCCAGCGTGAGGGTGGCCGTGGCGGTTGACGTCATGCGGTTCGGGCTGCATCGGGGCCTGCGCTCGATGCCGGTGGTCAGTCACGGGCCGGTGCCCTGGTAGGCGAGATCGGCCAGGATGGGAACGCCCTGGCGCTCGCAGTTCCGGATGATCCGGTGGGTGCGGGCGGCGGTCAGGTCGTGAGTGCGGACCGGCAGGGCGGGCGAAGGCCACAGCCACCGGCCGCCTGGGGCGGTGGCGACCTGCACGTGCACGCGGTGGCGCCGGTGTTGGTGGGAGTGGTCGGCCCGGCCGTCGCCGACGCGGTCGCACTCGGCGAGCGTGCCGTCCAGCGGGACGAAGTCCGCGTCACTCTCGCGCAGGACCTTCAGCGGGCCCGGTGCGCGTTCGGCGACCAGGCGGACGACCGCGCTGGTGCGGGCGTGGGCGGTGGACTCGCTGATCCCGAACCCGGCGGCGATCTACGCCAGAGTGGTGTGCTCGCGCAGGTACGCCGGTGCCGCCGTCGCGCGCTGGGACGGGCGGACTGTGCGTCGGCCGTCGCCCTCATGCGTGACGATCAGCAGGGTGACCCATTTCTACGCGTGCGTGCGGCAGGTCGAGTGCCGCAGGATGCGCGCCCGACGAGGCCCCCGGGCACTGTGATGGAGACGTCAGACGTCTCGGTCAACAGCCCGGGGGCCTCGCTCGTTCGCGCTTCATGGGCCGTCACCTGATCGGTTGATCGGTGGCCGACTCGAAGAAGCTCAGTGATCCGTGGTCCGTGCCGTGGCGCCTTGGGGTGCCTCTGGGGCGGTCTTCGTCACAGCTGGGGTTGTGCTGTGGCCCCGAAGAGGCTGAGGCGCGGGCTTGGTCCGTTCCCCGGCGGTCCGGTCAGCAGGGGAGAGTGGACCTGCCGGCCGCACCGGTAGCGCCGGTGGTGCCGTCGGCGGTGAACGTGGCAGCGGTGCCATTGCCGCCGGGCTGGCCCGGACACACCGGACTGGCCGCGCCGCCGGCGCCACCAATGCCGCCCTTGTGGCTGCCGCCTGCTGTGGAGGCACCCCCGTTGCCGCCCGCGCCGCCGGCGATGCCAGTTCCGGCGTCGCCTACGCCGCCTACGCCGCCTTGGCCGCCGGTGCCACCGAGGGTGGCCGCGCCGCCGCTGCCGCCGATGCCGCCGTTGCCGTTGGCGCCGCCCGCGCCGCCCGTGCCACCGGCACCGCCGGTGCTCGCGCTGCCGTCGCCGTTGCCGCCGGCACCTCCGTTGCCGCCGTTGCCGTTGGCGCCGGCCGCTCCGCCAGTACCGCCAAGGCCGCCGGAGCCGCCGTTGGTTCCCACACCGTCGGCACCGTTGACTCCGGGCATTCCGAGGACGCCCAGACTGGTTGAGGTCCGGGGGCTGCCCGTCTCGGCCCGGGCCGTCGCAGAAGCAAGGGCCGGAGTGAGGGCCAGGCCGACCACAGCGATCGCGGCGATCAAGACTGTCCGGGGGATGGTGGTGGTGCGCGTATAGCGCATGAGGTACGCCTTCCATGGTGCACAGCCAGAGAAATTCTTCGGCTGACAAATCATCAGCTTACTCAGAAAGGGAACCCACCACATCCCATAGAGTGATCAAATGTCTTTAAATGCACTAATTAACAAAACTTTGGCCGTAAATTCCTCAAATTTCCCTGCGGTCGGATGTGCCGACCTCGAACCTGGACGCACAAGCGCGCGGTCAGCGGCAGTATCGTCCGCTGACCGCGCTCTCGCTACACGATGTCACCCCGTCCGGCCGGTGCGGCTCACCGAGCGATCCGGCCGCAGTTGGTGCCGCTCCCGCCAGCCGACTCACCAGCGATCACACCGCCCCAGGAGACGCGACAGCCTCTGACGTCCAGGTGGACCGGACCCGCGTACGACCGGTAGGAGCCGTCGTCATCGGCGTAGTCCCGGGTGTCGTCCCGTTGGCCCCAGGCGTACATGCGGACGGCGGGACCCGCGGTGGTGCCGATCGTCACGGCACAGTTCTTGCCCGTCGCGGAGCTATAGGCCGGCCTGTGACACGGGCGCGTGTGATCCACGTCTCCCCGAACCCGGCTCTCTCAGCACTTCATGCGGGTGAAGTGGGCTGTTGTGTTTCGACGAGCAGGCGACACTGGATGGCCTGCTCTCTGACTCCGCCATCCCTGCCGGGCTCCACCCGATACAGACAGGCCTGAGGCGTACGCGTCACGGAGTCCCTCAGCAGACCGCCCGTGAAGAGGGCGCCGACGCCATCCTCAACTGCCCAGCCAGCCGGAAGCGCGCGATCTGCCACGGCTGCCTGATAGGACGATCGCCGGCCGGGCTCACTGTCGTAGTGCGGGCAGACCGAGCCGGACAACAGGCCCAGCCCGTCCGAGAGGTGAGCGAGCGGCCCGAAAGAGTCGGTATGCGAACCCTCGGCCCAGCAGTTGGCACCAGCGCTGATGCCGCACAGCAAAGTCCCCCGGTCGAAGGCCTCGCGAAGTAGCTGATCCACACCGTGCGCGCGCCAGACCGCCAGCATGTTCGCGGTGTTGCCCCCACCCACATAGACGACGTCTTGAGAGAGCAGGAACGTGCGCAGGGCGTCGTCATCGAGCTCTCGCCGAAACAGATGCAAGACGCTGGGCTCACAGGAACGTGACTGGTACGCCCCGAAGAACTGCTCAATGTAAGCGGGGGCGTCGCCACTAGCTGTCGGAATGAAGCACACCTTGGGGCGAGGAATGGGTACCTGAGCGAGTGCCCAGTCATCCAGCAGACCATCGTCGTCGGTGGAGAAGCCGCCCCCCAGAAGGGCCAAACGACGTTCCGGAACGACAGCCACGAGGTTGCCTCCTCAGATCAAGATTCAGACGCGCACGATGCCATGAACCGTGCCGAACCATCGGCTACGTCCGCAACTGAATAGTCCCTCTTGCTGCCGGAGGCCCTGTCCCTCCAGGGCAGGTCAAGGCCAACCGCAGACGGCGAACCAGGCCCTGCTGGAGCGATCCTGCAGACCCGGACGGTCGATGGGATCCTTCGCCCGCGCGCTGGAGGACTTCTTCACCCTCCGCGGCCTGGCCCTGCCCACGGACCAGGCCGAACGGCTCGCCGTCGGGCGACGCAAGCGCCGTATCGACGCCGTCCCCGAACCACTCCGACCGACCGTGGCCGCCTTCGACGCCTCCCGGATGCGGGCTCAGGACCGGGCCCGCCGGGCCGGAACCCGCCCCCGAGTAGTTGGCGCCCCATTTAGCTTTGCAGGCCTTGATTGCCTCATGCCGATTGTCGTCCCGGCGTTTCAGGTCATGGTAGAGGCGGGTCAGAGGCTTCCCGGCGGTACGGCCGGGAATGTTCTTCCTGGTGTTTTTTGGTTCCGTCTTCTCGGGTTTGGTGTAGGCGTCCTTGATGTGCTGAGCCGCAGCCCTCTCGGGCGCTCCGGCCTTGGTGCTGAAGGGCATGTGCACCGAGTAGCTGAACGTGGCGCCGCCGTCCGCCGTGGACCCGGCCAGGTATTTCGCCGTGTCCCAGCGCGGGGCCAGGAGGAACGGCTTGCCCTCCCGGGGCCCTGTCATCGTCCAGCCGCCGGTCACCTTCAGCTCGGGCTGGAAGACTGCAAAGAGTGCGTCATCGCGGCCGGACCCTGTACCGGACTTTCCGGTCAGGGTGCGGGTGAATCCGGGGTTGGGCTCCGCGGCTAGGCTCGCCCAGGTGCGTCCGGCCGGCAGGGCTCCGCCCTCGCTGATCCGGGCACTGGCCGGCCACTTCTGCGGCAGAGTGGCCTTCGGTGTGAGAATCGTGCCATGTGCCCTGGTCCGCCCGGTGGCCTCGAACCGGTAGTGGTGGCGAATTTTCACCGTCCGGCTGCCCTTGGTGATGGTGCCCACTGCGATGAAGTTGATCCGGCTCTCTCCTGATGGCTGGTTATTTATGAACCAGACCTGATTGAAAGAAGCGCCGGAGCAGACTGCGAAGCGGGACTTAGTGTAGAACTTTTTGTTCGTCCCCAGGCCCTTGAGGCATTCCTTGGCAGACATGGTCCGCGGCGGGTCTGGGTAAGGAGCCGCCGCCTGCCGAGCCTGGCTCTTGGGTGTAGCGGGCGGGGCCGTCGCTGACGGGGTGCTCGACTTGGGCGCGTACCGGCAGGCTGGCCCGACCGTTTCCAAGGCCGCGTGAGGCTGTAGCAGGTCCGTCGTATTCATCTTGGCGGTGCGTGCTGCGCCCTTGCTTTCCTGCAGACTCTTCGCGGTGGGCATAGAGCTCGTAAAAGGATCTTGGTGAGTTGTCCTGGCCGGGCGTGACCGGTGTGACGATTCGGCCGTTCGTGATGCTGTGAGTACTCGGCCGTGGACCGTGGACGACGACTTGTGGGCACTGATCGAGCCGCTGCTGCCACCCTGGCCCGAGAAGTCACCGGGGCCACGGCCGGTAGCTGACCGACACTGCTCGCAGGGCATCCTGTACGTCCTCTACAACGACATAGCCTGGCAACTCCTGCCGCTGGAGCTGGGGTTCGGCTCCGGGCAGACCTGCTGGCGACGCTTGGAACGTTGGCAGCAGGCAGGGGTCTTCGACCAGCTACACCGGATCCTGCTGGCCGAACTGAATGCGGCCGGCCGCCTCGACTGGTCGAGGGCCTGCGTGGACGGTTCTCACGTCCGCGCGGAAAAGGGGGCTCCGACACCGGTCCGTCGCCGGTCGACCGGTGGAAGACGGGCAGCAAACACCACTTGATCTGTGACGGACACGGCACTCCGCTCAAGGTCATCACGACCGCGGCAAACGTGAACGACGTCACCCAGACCCTCGCCCTGGTCGACGGCATCCCGCCCGTCGCGGGCCGCCCCGGCCGTCCCCGCAGACGCCCTGCGGCCCTACTCGGCGACAAGGGCTACGACTCCAACGCCAACCGCGACGAGCTGCGCAAACGCCGGATCCTGCCGGTCATCTCTCGCAAAGGTGCCCCGAACACGCAGGGGCATGGGCAAGCTCCGCTACGTCGTCGAGCAGACCTTCGCCCTGCTCCACCACTTCACAAGACTCGCCGTCCGCTGGGAACGACGCACCGAACTCCACGACGCCTTCGTATCCCTGGCCTGTCGCGGGCGCGCTGGATGTCCACGGCCACCAGGTCAAGGGGTGGCGCGCCGGGGAACCGGATGCTGCGCATCGCCTCGATCACCGAGACGTCGACCTCCTGCATGACCTGTGACGCGAAGCCCCTGAGCACCGGGCCGATGCCGTACTTGTTGACGATCCCGATGTTGAGCAGCGCCTGCTCGTGCGGCACGGACTGCAGGACCTGGCCGTCGTTATCGCGCGGCGTGTCTTCAAGCTCTGACCGCACACCGGCCAGGCCGGAACCGCGCCCGTGATCGTGTGGCCAGTTCTCGCTGCCGCCGCACCGCATGCGCAGAAAGACGTGTTGACCTCGCTCGGCGGGCCGCAGAACGATGAGCCAGCCTCCGGCACGGGTCCGGCGGTGGCAAGTCCATCGGCGCCCCCGGGGGGTGGCTGCACATGTCCGTGCTCGGCTCTGGTTCCAGCAGCCCGTTTCTTGCTGCTGACAGCTTCGAGATGCCCGCTGAAGGGGAGAGCCCGGCCGCGTCGGCGCCGCCCGGCCCGGCGGCGTACGAGAGCCCCTTCCTCAGGAGCTATCTCCGCGACGGTGAGGACCCGGCGGTGGATCCGGAGGCCGAGGAGTTCGCCGCCTTCCTCGCCGAGCTCTACGAGCCGGGGCTCGACGACGCCCTGCTGCGGCTGGCCGGTGAGGCCGCCGCGGAGCAGGCGGAGCTCGAGTCGGGGGACGGTGGGGCGGTTTATACCGATCCGGCGGCTGTGCGGCAGTTGATGAATGACCGTTATGCCCCACTTGTACGGGAGTTGGAATCGGCCATAGATGCGGTGGCCGAGGCGGGCGGCGAGCGTGCGCTGCACGCGATGGACGAGAACGAGGTGGACACGCTCTTCGAGGCATTCGCCGCGCCGCCGGGCGGCCATCCGCCGGGATCGCCCTCCTTCGAGTTCCTGTTCGGCATCGGCAACGTGCTGAAGAAGGTCGCCAAGGGCGCGGTCGGCCTCGCCAAACGCGGGCTCAAGGTCGTCGCGAACCTCGCCCTCGGCCCGCTGCTGGCCAAACTGAAGCCGATCGCCGTCGCCCTGCTCCGCAAGGCGGTCGCAGCCGGGCTCAAGTGGCTGCCGGAGGGGCTGCGCCCGTACGCGCAAAAGCTCGCCGAGCGACTGCCGCTGCTGGGCGCGGGCGAGAGCGAGACCGGCGACGACACCGCCCGGGAGACGGTCGATGCCACCGGTGATGTCCGCGAGCTGCAGGCCGAGTTCGGGATGCGCGCGGCCGACACGGTGTTCGCCGACACCGAGGCGGCCATGGACCGGCCGGGCGCCGAGTACGCCCGGGAGGCGGACCGGGCCGCCGTCCGGCCCGACCCCGTCGCGGAACTCGACCGCGCTCGCGAGCGGTTCATCGCCGAGCTCGGCGCGGCCGAGGACGGTACCGATCTGACGCCGCAGCTGGAACAGTTCCTGCCCGCGGCGCTGCCGGTGCTGAAGCTCGCGCTGAAGCTGACCGGCGGGCGGTCCGTGCTGGTGAAGACCCTCGCCAAGTTCGTCGCGCCGCTCATCCGGCGGTTCGTCGGGCCGACCGCCGCCGCGGCGCTGTCCCGGGCACTGGTGGACGCCGGGCTGCGCCTGATCCACCTCGAAGCCGGCCCCGAGGACGAACGGCAGGCGGCGGGGGCGGCGATGGCGTCCGTCGTGGAGGACACGGTGCGCGGCGTGGCCGCGCTGCCGGAACACATCCTCGCCGACGACACCCTCCTCGAAGGCTTCGTCCTGGAGGCCTTCGAGCAGGCCGCCGCCCACAACCTCCCGCAGATCCTCACCGAGGCCACCTACCGGGACCGCCCGGAGCTGCGCGAAGACCTCACCCTCCGCGGCGCCTGGCTGCCGAAGCCGCTGCGCGGCCGGCACCGCTACCGCAAGTACACCCGCATCCCGTGGGTGACGGTCTCGCCGTACCAGGCGGCACACATCGGCACCTTCTGCGGCCTCAATCTCGGTGACACGCTGCGGTCCAGGCTCGGATACGCGCCCGGCGCGCCGGTCCGCGCCCGCATGCACCTCTACGAGGCGGTGCCCGGCACCACGCTCGACTCGATCATGCGCGGAGAAGGACTGGAGGACCCCGAAGGCGAGCTGTCCGAGACGCCCGCGCTGCACCCCCTGACCCCGGACGCGGCCGCGCTGCTGCTCGGCGAGCCGGCCCTCGGGGAGGAGGCCGAAGCGCGGTACATGGACGGGCAGTTGCTCGGGGTGGGGCAGCGGCTGTACTACCTGGAGGCCGCGGACGCGGGCGGCGCCGCGGCGGCGGACCCCGGCGGAGCCTTGGCGGCGCAACCCGTCGCGGCCCCCGCCCCCGCAGCCCGCCACACCCGCGCCCCCGCGTCCCGCCCCAGCCGGGTCCGTATCAACCTCGGCTGCACCGACGACACCCTGCGGACCGAGCTCTACCTCACCGAAGCCGAGGCACAGCGGCTCGCCGCCGGACTGCGCCAAGGCCGGCAGGCCGGACAGCTCCTGGCCCCGCTGATACGGCCGTTGCGCCGCCGGATCAGGGCCGCTCTCACCGGCCACCGGCTCCGCATCGTCCACGGCGCGGTACCGCCCGGCGCCGGTGCCGCGGCGCTGCGCACACTGCCGGTGGGCGCGGTGAACCGGCTCGCCGCGACGGTCGAGGAAGCGCTCACCCGCGGGCTCGCCACGCTGCTGAAGGACCACCGGGAGGCGTTCACCGCCGCCACCGAGGCGCCTGGAGGACGGGGTGACCGTACGGGTCGTGCTCAAGGCGGCGCCCGTGCTTGCCCGGGTGCGCTCGGCCCTTGACGGCCGACCCGAGCGCCCCGGCCGCCCCGCGGCGCCCGCGGCCATGGACGTCACCGTGACAGCCGGGCATGCAACGCACCGCCGCTGACGCCACGCGGGCCCAGCTCGCCCGCCAGCTCGGCCACTGGACCGCGGCGGCCGACCGGCTCGGCGCCCTGGACGACCTCGCCGCGCCGGCCGCCTGGGCGGGCCTGGAGCAGTACCTCGGCGTCGCGGTGCGCCGCGCCCTGACCGAGGCGGTCAGCGGCCTGCGCACCCGCGGGCACCTCCTGCGCGCGGCCCTGCGCGCGGCCCACTCGTCCGCCGAACTCGACGCCGTCCGGCGCCGCTTGCTCGAATTCCGGCAGGGCTATCTACGGGCCGAGACCAGCATCGACTTCTACGCCGACGCCGTGAACACCCGCACCAGCCCGCACATCGCCGCCCTGCTGCGGGCCTGCGACAGCCTCGCCCAGCGCAGCATGGCGGCCGTCCTCGACCCGCTGCTCAAGCCCGTACCGGCGGTGCTGACCTACCTTGACAACGGCGTCGGCGCCGCGATCCTCAAGGCAGGACTGCGGCTGTGGGACGGCAGCACCGAGAGCCCGGCCGCCACCATCAAGGTCACCCGGCACAGCCTGCTCTGCCCGACCGCCGTCCTGCACGAGTGCGGTCACCAAGTCGCCTTCCAGACCGGCTGGAACGAGGAGGCTGCCACGCTCCTCGCCCGCGCCGCCGCCCCCGCGGGTCCCGACGTCGCCGCGCTGTGGGCGGGCTGGTCCTCCGAGATCACCGCCGACGTCTTCGCCTTCGCGCACGCGGGCTTCGGCGCCGTCGCCAACCTGCACGACGTGCTCTCCGGCGGGCCGGCGTACGTCTTCCGGCTGCTGCCCGGCGACCCGCACCCGGTCGCCTGGCTGCGCGTACCGCTCAACACGGCGCTGTGCCGGCACGCCTACGGACCGGGGCCCTGGGACGCGCTGGAGCGGGAGTGGCTCGCGGCGTATCCGCTCGCCGACTGCCCGGACCCGGAGGCCCGCGAACTCCTCGCCGCCTCACTGCCGCGGCTCCCCGCCCTTGCGGCCGCCATGCTCGACGAGCCGCTCGCGGCCTTCGGGGGGCGCCCGCTGACCGCGCTCGTACCGCCGCAGCGGGTGTCCCCGCAGGCCCTGCGGGAGCTGGCCGCCCGGCTCGGCCCCGCGCTCTACACCTCGCCGCACTGGCTGTGGAACGAGGGCCTGCGGCTGCTGGCGCTCACTGGCTGGCGGGCGGCGACAGAACCGGAGCCGGCGGCAGGCCCCGCCGCCGGACAGGAGGCCTGGCTGCTGCGGCTCGGAGGAGGCGCGGCGCCGGCTGCCTGACGTAACCGACCGACCCACCACGACCAGGGGGGATCACCAGATGCCCGAGGAAAAGGGATCCCGGACTACCGCGAAGCCACCAGCGCAGGCGCACCGCGCCACCGCCACCGCCACCGCCACCGGCTCGGGGGAGGACCAGCCCAGCGACCCCGGCCCGATATCGCCCGACCCGCTGCAGGAGATCCGCGACCGCTACCGGCGCATCCACGACGACCTGCGGGTGGCCACCACCCAAGCGCCGGACGCCGACCGCAAGTTGTGGTGCCTGCCCGACGTGAGCTGTCCCGCCCGCAACCCCGGCGTCGACGGGCTGGATGCCGCGCGGGACGCGAACGACGCACTCTGCGGCCAGAGTTTCGAATGACGAGGAGCCCGCGATGTTCCGACAACTGACCCGGCAGATCCCGGGTGGCGCCGAGCTCCTTTTCCGGTTGCATCCCATTGATCTGACCTCGCTGCTGGAGCAGGCCTGGACCTTCCAGCGCAACGACCTCAGCCAGCCGGTCGGCCACCCCGACCACCGCAGTGACATCCCCGGCCTGCCCGAGCGGCTGCAGCGGCTCTTCGAAGGCTTCGACCGCAACCGGCGCGTCTTCTCCAGCACCTCTCCGGACGACTGCCGCCCCGGCTATGTCCGCTGGGAGCACCTCAGCTACGCGTACATGCTCGAGAGCACCCGGCTCATGGAGATCTTCCGCCGCGTCGTTGCCCTCTACCGCGAGGGCGAGGAGCTGGGGGTGCCCTCGAACGGCGCCGAGCACTGGCTGCGCAACACCGAGGAGCTCTTCTTCCGGGAGTCGGCCCCCTTCTTCATCACGGCCCTCACGAGCTTTGTCCGCCCGAACGGCGACTCCATCCGGCGCAACGCCTACTACCGCATGTTCGGCATGGACCTCACCCACCCGGGGGAGCCGTATCCGAAGCCGGCCGCCGCCAACACCCAATTCGTCTCCATCTTCGAGGAGTTCTTGCGCGAGACCTGGATCGGCATCATCAACGTCCGCAACACGATCGGGCCCAACCCCACCGACCACGCAAAGATCGCGGACCTGGCGGAGCGGCTGTCGGACATGCTCACCACGCGCAGGCTCGCCTCGAGCCTCTCCCGGGAGGAGTTCTGGGCGATCTCGACGATGGCGTGGTTCCATTTGACACTCGACTTCAACTCGCCGATCGTGAGCTCGCTCCGCGCCGAGGCGACCAGCCCCGAGCAGCGGCTGTTCCGTATCGCGGAGCGGGTGCGGATACCCGCGCATGCGATGTCGAAGAGCTTCTTCGACGTCGCCGACGCGATCTCGCGGCTGCTGATCAACATCGAGACCCGGGCGTTCGACGACGCGGCGAACGTCCCGGTGCTCTTCAACGACCGGCTGATCACTCCGGATGTGCAGAAGGTGATCACGCACTGGTCGATCACCACCGGGCGGGATCTGAAGGCGCCGAAGGTCGCCCCGAATCCGTAGAGGGGAGCAGGCCATGCCGTACGAGACGGGTGCCCCGTCGCCCTTCGCGGACGAGGGCGCGCTGGAGCTGCCGGAGGGGGCGGCGGTGCCGCCGGCGCCGGCCGGCGGGCCGTTCCAGGCGGAGGGGGAGTTGTACGAGGGCGAGGCGTACGCGGGTGACGCGTACGCGGGCGAGTCCTATGCGGCAGAGTCGTATGCGGCAGAGTCGTATGCGGCCTCGGCGTACGAGGCCGATCCTGTGTCGTACGAGGCCGATCCCGTCGAGACCGCCGAGCAGGAGTCGGGCGAGGCCGCCGATGAGCCGGTGTCGGAGGCGGAGTGGCAAGTCGCCCAGTGGGAGGCGGAGCTGGAAGACGCCGCCGAGGAGGGCGAAGGTCCGGACGACTTCGCGGGCGAGGAGCCGGACTCCTTCGCGGCCGAGGAACCGGACACCGCCCCGGCCCGCGAGAGCGAGGAGCCGGCGCGGCCCGCCGCCGCCCTCGGTACCCGTATCGCGGCGGTCGCGGAGGAGGAGTGCGGCCGGTGGGGCGACGGCGCCCGGAAGGAGACCGACCCGCAGCTGACGGCGGTGCTGCAGGACTACTACCGCACCGGCGTGCGCCGCACCGTCGCCGTGGCGGATCTGCAGAGCAGCGCGTGGCAGGCGCACGAGCCGTGGAGTGCGGTCTTCGTCTCCTGGGTGATGGCGAAGGCCGGCGCCGCGACCTTCCCACGCAGCAGCGCCCACCGCGGCTACATCAGCGCCATCAAGCGCCGCACCGCGCAGGGCGACACGACCAGCGAGTTCTGGCTGCACCGGCTGGAACGTGCCCGGCCGGAACCGGGCGACATCCTGTGCGCCGACCGGCCCTGCGGCCCGAACAAGCCGTGCAACGGCGCCACGTACGACAACATCGACAACGGCCACGGGTGGTGCACGCACGGCGACATCGTCACCGCGGTCGACCGGGACCGGCGGACGGTCCGGGTGGTCGGGGGCAATGTCAGCCAGTCGGTGAAGGCGCGCACGTACCGGCTGGACGCGCAGGGCTTCGTACTGCCGAAGCAGGGCGGGTGCGGGCACTTCGCCCTGATCAAGGTCCGGGCACCCGGCGACGGTGCTGCGGCCGGCGGGGCCGGTGCCTCCGGGCTCGGCTCGGTCTTCCGGCTCTTCGGGCTACTTCCCCCGGACGCCTTGGCCAAGGCGATGCGGCTGAACCGCTCGTACGGGGAACGGCTCGGCTGGCGCGGCCGGATCGACGCCGTCGCGCGGCTGCTCGGCGACTCGCAACTGGCCGCGGACGAAGTGCGCTTCGCGCATGCGGTCGCCCAGTGGCAGGGGCAGCACGGGATGGTGAAGGACGGCATAGTCGGCCCCGATACGTGGGCGGCGCTCCGGCGGCTGCTCGACGCCGGGCGGCCGGCGGCGCCTGCTACGGGACCCACTCCGGCCCCTTCCGCGCCCCCGTCCGCCGCGCCGCCCGCGACCGCGCCCGGCGTGCCGCCGCTGGGCGGGGACAGGCAGCCCAGCAAGGCCTACCGGATCGTGTATCACGGCGAGGGCGCCGCGCGTACGGCCCGCGGGCTGGCCCGGTACTCCGCGGACCGCCCGCTCGCCGCAACGCTCAACGACCTGCGCAGACGCGGCGTCGTCACCATGTCCGAGGACATCCTCGACACCTTCGTACGCGTGTCACAGGTGGAGACCGGCGGGGCCGTGCAAGCCCTCAACACCTGGGACAGCGCGGTGGTCAGCATCGGCTTCCTGCAGCTCACCCTGCAGCACGGGAAGCTCCAGAAGTGGATCGACGCGGGGCCCGAGGCGTTCCGCCGCTTCGGGATCGAGGTCGACCGGGGCCGCACGTACCGGTGGGGCAAGAGCACGCAGCAGGCGATCGTCGGAGCCGCCACCAGGGATGAGCTGCGCTGGGACGGCTGGGCCGAGCGCTTCTACCTGGCCGGGCTCGACGAGGCGGTGATCGTCGCCGAATGCGCGGTCTCCGTTCGGTGGCTGGAGGCCCACCTGGCGGGCATGAACGCGAGGTTCACCAGGGAGCGCATGGGATGGGCCGTGAACGCCTTCCGGGCGCACTACGACCGGTCGCCCTATGCGCGGGGGATGTTCCAGTCCGCGTACAACAATCTCCCGGCGGTGGCCCAGCGAGCAGTGATCAACGCGATGCACGCGGACCACAAGGCCGGCGGCCTGTCCACGGACCGCTTCATCCCGGTCCTCGCGAAGGCGATCAAGGCGGCGTTCGCGTCGTGGAAGACGCCGCTGCCGAAGCGCGGGGTCCACGTCGTGGAGAAGACGCGGAAGGGGCTGCACGACTGACTGACTCATAGTGAGCCGGTCCGGAGATTCGTGTGCAGTAGCGGCAGATGCGGTCGATGATCTGGTCGGCTGTCTTGGTCCACTTGAACGGTCGGGCGGTGTCGTTCCGGGTGTCACTGGCATGCGTCGAGCTTGTACTCAGCGAGGCGCTGTTCGGCGGTGGAGGTCGGCTGTACAACGCGTGCGACCTGCCGGCGGACCTGCTTGGTGCGGTGCCCGAACGTTTCCAGCGGGTCGCACTGCCCGACTATCCGATGTGGACGGGTCCGGAGGACTTTCCAGTGCGTTGGTTCTCCGCTCCGGGGCAGTTGCTACGCCAAGACGGCTTGGGCGTACATAGGTGGCTGCACATTCGGGGCCGGGCCCGGGCCGACCTGGAGGCGATCTGCGAGACCGTTCCCGGACGGTGGGTCCTGGGATACACCGAGTCACTGAGCGACTCTGTCGGGGATCTTGGGGGTTCCTTGATCATTTGCCTTGGCGCCACCACAGAGGTCGGGGCAGTCTCCGCTCTTCGAGGTAACGCTGGAATGCGGTCGGAGGGCGGGGACGGTAGGCGGAGGGCTCGGCAGTCTGCTCGCTGAGACGTTCGACGTTGATGGCGATCGCGGTCAGGACGTGCTGAACGTGGACCTTGGACAGCCCGTGGTAGCGGCAGCGGCGCATCCGATGGCCGTTGGCGATCTCGTTCACCGTTCCCTCGATGCCGGACCGGCAGCCGTAGCGTCGTCGCCATGCGGGATCGTGCTGGTCGGATCGGTTCTTGGCCTGGAGCTCGTGCAGGTGCCGCGGAAGGAAGTTGACCGTCCGGGGGCGAGGTTCCGCTGGTGCGGGAGGAACGCACGGGACACGGAGTGCACTGGATCTTATGGAAACGGGCCGCGGTGTAGGGGGCCATGGCCGGGGCCTGGACCCATTTGCCGGTGACCTCGCCCTGGGGGCAGGTGACGGTGCGCCGGTCGAAGTCGATGACGAAGTCCTCGCGGGCGAAGCCGGTCTGCTGCTTGCGCTGCCAGCTCCGTCCCCTGGCCGGAAGCGGACCGACCAGCTCGACGCCGTGCTCGCGGGCTGCGGCGTCGATGCCCGCGGCCGAAGTGTATCCACTGTCCACCAGGTGTTCTTCGGGCAGCAGATGCCGCCTGCCCAACCGCTGGTGGATGCCGGGCAGGGCCTTGATATCGGCGGCGGAGACCATGGTGGCCACGTCCGTGATCACGTTCACGCTCTCGTCGTCGCAGGTCTCGGTGACATGGGCGTGGTAGCCGGTCCACTTCTTGTCGTTGCGGCTGACATGGCGAGCCTCGGTGTCGTAGGGGGATTCGATCCGCAGTCGCGCCGGCGGCAGTCCGGCTTTCTCATCGCGGGGACGCAGCCGGTCGCGGGCATCGACGTAGAACTGCTGCAGCAGGATCCGGCGCAGTACTGTCACCTGCCGACCCGTCGCGCACCACGGGGCATGCGTATGGACGGTGGTCAGCAGGTCGCGGGCATCGGTGCCGGCCTGGGTGAGCCGGGTGACCGGATGACTGGGCTGGCTGCACATACGCACCTGACGCCCATAGCGTTCGCCCCATTCGGCTGTGACCAGGCCATCGAGAGCATCCGGGGCAGTGCGTGCGATCTCTTCCAGGGCAGCACGTACTGCTTCCAGGACCAGTTCCAGGTGGGTCAGTTCCCGTGCGGCGGCAAGGATGTGCGTGGAGTCGGTGCGCTGACGCCCGCGTTGCCGGACCAGTCCTGCTGCCGTCAGCCGCTGCAGTGCGAGATCGAGCAGGCGATCGGCACGGTCCTCCTGGGCCAGCCGGTCACGGAAGTCGGACAGCACGCTGTGATGGAAGCCGGGGTCGTCCAGCTCCAGCCCGAGAGCGTATTTGACGTCGATACGGCAGCGGACCGCCTCAGATGCCTGACGATCCGACAGGTTGAGCAGGAACTGCAGGACAGAGACGGTGGCGAGCTGGGCCGGCGATAACCCGGGCCGCCCGTCGCGTGGATACCACGCGGTGAAGTCCTCGTCACGCCACAGCCCGTCCAGCCGGTCGCGTACCCACATGGCCGTCGTACCGTACGGGTTGCTCGCCCGCGCGACCTTCGCGGTCAGGGACGGGACCTGCACACTGGAACGGGGACGGACGGACACTGGGCACCTCAGCAACTGCAGCGATCTACGGAACCGTCCCGAGCATCCTCCGTGAGCACGCGGTCGCGCCAACGAATCTCAAGATCCCCGACAGAGTCGCTCACTGAGGGAAATGTCGGTTTGTGAGACGGCGACCAGGCCGTCGATCTCGCGGCGCCGGATAGCGGCGAGCGCGCGGGCCAGGGCGGGCCGGTTGTGCGGGTCGGTGCGCCAGAGGCCCTCGACGCAGGCACGGACAACGGCGAGGCCCTGCCTGGCCGCGTGCGCTCGGGCTGCGACAGCTCGTAAGCGCCGCCGTCCGTTGGCGACAGTGCTGCTCGCGCGGCAGGCGCAGACGGTGCTTGCCGGGGCCGGTGTCACCGCGTCGTGCGGCGTCCGTGGCCGCTCTCCGGGAAGCGGCGTGGGGGGGAGAGGGAGGTGGGGCGGGCAGCAGCACCTCGTGGGTCAGGGTCTGGTTCATGAGGGGCCGTCCGTGCAGGTCAGGAGGTGAGGATTGGGCCAGGGCGGCGCGAGCGCCTGGAGGTGGGTACCCGCGTGAAAGGTAGCGAAGGGCCAAAATCGGGCCTGTTCGTACTGCCACCAGTCGCCGAGCAAGCCGTGCGGGAGGAAGGGCAGCACGCGGTCGGCGGCGGCCAGGAGCAGGACGGGAATCGTCATCAGCAATCGTCTCCGGGGCGGACGTGAGCACTACTGCTGCACGCCTTCTCCAGGAGCTCCGCAGAATGGCGGCAGAGACGGGCGGGGCCGGTCGAGCGTCAACGTCGCGTACGACGGCGGGCCGACTGGGAGCCGGTCGGTGGCCAGGAACCTGACGTATCGCGAACTGGTGCCCCGGAATCACCCGGTGATGGAGACCGCGATCGTCATGGCGGCGTGGTCGGTGAGTGCGGCGGTCCGGGGCGTCTGGTCGTACGCGCAGGTGAGGATCTTGGGCGCATGGGCGGCGGTGGTGAAGATGTGGTCGAAGCGGAAGCCTCTACCGGAGCGGCCGTACCAGGAGTGCTCGGCGGCGTCGGGGTGAAGGTGGCGGAAGGCGTCGGTGAGGCCCGCGTCGGCAAAGGCCTCGTAGAAGGCGTACTCCCAGGGCCCGAACACGCGGTGGTGCGGTTGGTGGCCGGGCTCGACGACGTTGAGGTCTCCGGCCGCGACGACGGGCATGTCCGGGAAGACCTTGCTCAGTGCGGGCAGGGCTGCGGCGACTGCGTCCTGGAAGCCGCGTTTGGCCTCGTTGCGGCGCTCCTGCGGTCCGCGGGAGGGGACGTAGAGGCCAAGGAGCCCCAGGGGCCGGTCGCCGATGGTGGCGATGGCGGCCGGCGCGCGGTGCGGCAGGACGGTCACGCCGAGGTCGACGGGTTCCAGGTGGGCCGCGCGCGAGGCGAGTACGGTGCGGTACTCACCCCGCGTGGCCGCCGGGGCGATGATGTGCGGGTAGCCGAAGTGGCGCAGCGCCTCGACGAGCGCGGTGCCGCCGGGGCCGGAGCTGACCTCGGTGAGGACGACCAGGTCCGCGCTCTCCTGCTGGCTGATCCACTCGGCTTGCCGGTAGGCGCGGGCCGCAGAGGCGTGCTGGGTGTTGAACAGCATGAGCTGCGCCTGTGTGATGGAGGCGGCATGCCGGGGCACTTGGGGTGTGAGCAGAGAGAGCTGGGTGGCGTCGTCGGTCATTGGGGGGCGTGCCTCTCGTCCAGGAAGACCTCGCTGACGGCGTCGAGCCGCTGCTGAAGGTGTCCGGCAGTCTGGCGTACGAAGTCGATGTCCTCGGTGCTCAGGGGCTCACCGACGGCCGTAAGGTTCTGGGCGACCTGCTCGGGCCGGGTGAAGCCGACGAGGACAGCGGCGTTGTCCGCGCGCTGGAGACAGTAGTGCAGGGCGACACGGGTGAGGTCCGCGGTAGATGCCCCGAACCGTTCCCGCAGGGGGGCCAGCCCCGCGTCGATGATCTCCAGGGCCTCCGGAGCGAACCACGCCTTGCGGAGCCGGTGGTCTCCCTCCTCGAAGGCGGGCGGCCGGGCCGGATCGTACTTGCCGGTGAGCAGCCCCTGGGCGAGGGGCTTGTTGATCAGGACGCTGGCGCCGTGCTCGGCAGCGAAGGCGAAGATGTCCTGCTGCCCGGCGGGCGGGGGCGGGGTGAGCGCGTTGTAGCGGACGGCCAGGTACTGGGGCCGTACGTGTTCGAAGAGGTGACGGAAGCGGGCGTGCTTGTCCGTGCGCTGTTCCTTGGGGACGTTGATGCGCTCGGTGGCGAAGCGGTGGGGGCCGCGCATCCCGATCGTCTTGATCATTCCGGCGCTCTGGAACGTGCGCATCATGTCGACCGCGCCGTCCAGGTAGCGGTCGTCGTCGCCGAATTCGGCGTTGTGCAGGAAGTACACGTCCAGGTGGTCGGTGCGCAGGTTCTCCAGTGTCGTTTCGAGCTGGTGGCGCATGTGGGTGGGGTCGTACGCGTGGGCGGCGGTGCCGGTGAAGTAGCCGGCCTTGGAGGACAGCACGACGCTGTCGCGCGGCACGTTGCCGACGAGCTGGCCGATGAGGCGTTCGGAGTGGCCGTGCCCGTAGATGTCGGCAGTGTCGAAGAGGTTCGCGCCGAGGCTGTAGGCGGCCTCCAGGCCGCGCATGGAGGCCGCGTCGTTGGCGGTGGACCAGCCCATGGGCAGGCCCAGGTTGGTGTCCGGGCCGCCGATGGCCCAGCAGCCGATGCCGATGGGGTGGACGCTCAGCCCGCCCGTGAGCGTCCGGTGCGGCAGTTCGGTCGTGGTGTCAGTCATGTCGCTCCTTCGTCCGTGCAATTGCAGTCAAATCCCCGCGATGGGGGGAGTGTTGTGGCTACCGTGGCGCGCGTGACGAACCCACACACCACCCTGGATCTCAGCTCCATCACCGCCAAGAAGTGGGCCGACCCCGCCGACCTCTCCCCGAGGAGGCCGAGCGCGCCCACGCGTTCTATGAGTCGATGCGCACCCACGACGAACACCTGCTGAAGGTGCGGACCGAGGCGTCCGGCCTTGTCGAGCAGTGGACCGGCCACATGCCGCGCGATGTGGGCTCCTTCGGCACCCGCCTGAACCTGGAGACCAGCGATCTGGACCTGGGCATCGGCGTTCCCGTCGAGCAGCGCGAGGAGCTGATGAGGGCCCTGGTGGGCGAGGGCCGGGCGTCGTTCCTGGGCGAGCGCCATACGTCGTTCTCTACGACCCGGCTCGTGTTCTCCTTCGAGATCGCGGGCATCGAGGTCGACGTGAGCGCGCTCACGGTCGAGGACTTCGCGGTCGCGTGCCGCATGCTCGACCAGATCGACGCCGAGATGACCCTTGAGGAGCGCATCGCGCACACCTGGGTCAAGCACCTGCTGCGCGAGAGCGGTCGGCTTCAGGAGTACGCCGAGTGGAAGCTGGTGACGTACGCCCGGTACTGCCCGGAGTTCAACTGGGTGCCGATCCCGGAGAAGGCCGGTTCCTGACGGCGGCCCGGCAGGGCTGCCCCGTCGCGCGCCGCGGGGGCAGCCCTTCTCGCTGCGGTCAGGTGCCACAGGGGTCCGCCGCGTTGATCAGATTCCACTGGTCGTTGCGGGCCCACCGGCTGTGCTCACGCCCCAGCGTGATGGCGTGCTGCCGGGGCAGCGCGCGGGCCACGTCGAAGACGGTGGCGCCCATGCGCTCGCGCAGGCCCTCGATCTCCCGGTCCAGCAGGGCGCGTATGCGCTTCTCAAGGGCCGGCGCCCAGCCGGGTAAGCGGGTGGCGGGCGCGTCCTCGGCCGCGGCGATCATTCCGCCGAGGACCGTGTAGGCAGCGTCCTTGAGGACGACGCGGGCACCGCGCACCTGGCGGCGTGGCTCCCCGTCGAGGACCTTCTCCAGCGACTTCAGGGTGTAGTCCAGGGCGAAGCTCCGGTCGATCCAGAGCTGCGCCCACCGGCTGCACACGCCGATGCGCCAGTCGGCGAACGCCGCGTCCTGTCTGCCCATCGAGGGGCGGACGTCCGCGGCCAGCCCGGCGCGCTGCACCTGCTTGGTGTAGGCGGCGCCGATCAGGCACTCCATGGAGGCGAGCATGTAGGAGATGCTGGTGTGGAAGGCGCGGCCGGTGCTGTGGGCCTGTACCCACTCCGGGTCCCGGACGCCGTTGACGATCTCCTCGACCGGGAGGTTCGGGAGCGGCCGTATCAGCAGGTCGGTACGGCCCTGGTAGGCGTAGGTCGCCCGCAGTTCCTCGAAGGTCATGAGGTGGTCGAAGGTGATGTACGTGTACCGCGTCGGGACGCCGAGCGCGGAGAGCGTACGGATCGCGCGCGCGTTCTGCTCACCGCCGGTCTCCTTGTTGAACCGCTGCAAGATCGTGTCGACGCCGGATTCGACACCGAACAGGCAGCGGCGCAGGCCTTTGTCCACCAGCGAGCGCCACATGCTGGCGCGCTCGGTGTGCCATGCGGTGTCGCGGTCGGGGTGGGTGACCTGGTCGATGCGGCAGCTCGTCTCCCACTGGAACCCAGCGCCATGCAGCACGTCGGCCAGGTCCAGGGCGCGGGCGACGGCGTCCGGGCGGCGGCCGATGAACTGCTCGTCGACGAGGTACAGCACGCGCGCGATGCCCGGGTACCGGTCGAAGACGGCGCCCATGCTCTCCAGCATCCAGTCGAGGCTGTCGGCTGCGCCGCCCGCCCACTGCCCCTTGTGGCCGCGCGGGCAGAAGCTGCAGAAGTTCGTGCAGCCGCGGGAGGCCTCCAACTGCGCGACGCCGTGGTGCTCGAAGGTGGCGGGCAGCAGGTCCAGCTCGGGCAGGAAGTCGCTCTGCGCGCGGCTGGCGGGCTTGGCGGTGTGGCGGCGTCCGATGGTGAGCGCCCCCTCGCCGCGGGCCGCGCCGTTGTAGCCGATGCTCTGGACCTGGTCCTTGGCGAGGTCGCCGTGCCGGTACGCGAGGAGATCCTGGATGGTCGGTTCGCCGGCGCCGCGGGCGATCAGCAGGTCGGGGTAGCGCTGCAGGAGCAGGGCTTCGTTGCGGGCGGTGAGGCTGCCTCCGGCGATGACGAGCGGCGCCTCGTGCAGTGTGTACGCGGCGTCGAGGAGGTCGACCATCAGGTCGTGCTGCCCGAACGTCGCGGAGATGCCGAGGATGTCGGGGGTGTCGCCGGTGACCTGCTTGATGAGGTCGGGCAGGGTGGCGCCGAGCTGCATGTCGGTGAGCGTGACCTCGCCCAGGAGCGTGGAGCGGGCGGCGCGTGCCACGTCGCTGATGCCCAGCGGGAAGCGTGGCAGGGGGAAATGCTCCGGGTGGTACAGGGCGGCGAGCAGGACGCGCGGCCGCGACAGGCGCTCGACGGCTGGCGGTCCTAGGGCGCGTATCGAGTCGTGATCGACTTGCGGGATTCGCCCTCGTGGCGGGACCTGGACCGGTAGAGCTTCCTGTGTGACGCGTGTGCAACTGACCGGACAGGAATGGGAGTTCATCGGGCCGTACCTGCCGATCGGCGAGTACGGCCCGTATCCCGAGCGGCTGCGGCAGCAGTTCGAGGGTGTGATCTGGCGGTTCAGGACCGGCGGACAGTGGCGGGAGATGCCGCAGGAGTTCGGTGCCTGGTCGACCGTCCACAACCGCTTCCGGCAATGGCGTGACGCCGGCGTCTTCGAGGCCCTGCTGGAGGGCCTGATCGCGGAAGCGGCGAAGCGGGGTGAGGCCGGACCTGTCCCTGGTCAGCATCGACTCCACCACCGCGCGGGCCCACCACGATGCCGCCGGGACGCACCTGGGCGAAGGCGTCCTCGGAGCACTGGAGAAGGCCGCGGCCCAGGCAGAGAAGACCAGGTCAAAAGGGGCAGCCTCGAAGAACAAGACGGACAGGACACCGAAGCAGGTCCCGAGCGCGAAGAGCGACGACGCATCCGGCGTCGGCGACGAGTCCGGCTGAAGGCCGCCCTCCTGGGACGCTCCAGGGGCGGGCAGACCAGCAAGGTTCACCTGGCCGCCGACCGCAAGTGCCGCCCGCTGGCGTTCGTGCTGACCGCGGGCCAGGCCGCGGACAGTCCACAGTTCATCCCCGTCCTCAAGAAGTTACGGGTCCGCGGCCCCGTCGGCCGCCCCCGCACCCGGCCGGGCGCGGTCGCCGCCGACAAGGCCTGCTCGTCCCGCGGCAACCGGGCCCACCTGCGCAGACGCGGCATCAAGGCAGTGATCCCGGAGAAGAAGGACCAAGCCGCCAACCGGAAGAAGAAGGGCTCCACAGGCGGTCGGCCCGTCAGCCACGACGCCGGTCTCTACAAGGAGAGGAACACCGTCGAGCGCCTGATCAACAAGCTCAAGGCCTGGCGAGGCATCGCCACCCGATACGACAAGACCCCAGACAGCTACCTCGCCGGCCTCCACCTGCGCGCCTCGATGATCTGGATCAAAGACCTCACCCGAACCACCGATTGATCACGACTCGATACGCGTCCTAGTCGGCTGAGGGTGAACTCCTGCTCACCGGGCAGCATGTCCCGCACGGCCTGGGTGAAGAAGTGGCCGCTGAGCTCGCCGGTCCGGGCGGCCAGGCCGTTCTCCCGGCTCTCCCGCCACCCCCGCGGCAGGGCTTCGCGCTCGGCGCGGGTCTCCTGCGCGAGTTCGGACGCCGTGACAGCCGGGGCGGGGACGGCGGCCAGCGGAACCGCGCGCAGTTCGGTGGTGTAGTACTCAGTGGACCGACGGTGGCGCTCGTCCAGCGCCTTCAGCCGCACCTCGGTCATCTCCAGGGCGACCGCGCCGTGCGCGTCGGTCACCGTGACGTCCACGACGCCTTCGTCGGAGGTGATCGCCCGCGCCCGTACGTCGATGAGGCCGACCACGCCCGGGGTGTGCCAGCACCGTACGGCACCGACGGCAACGGGCAGGTAGATGCGGCCGTCGTCAGGCAGCAGCGCCAGCGCGGCCTGCAGCGCGGCGTCCATGACGACCGGGTGGGCGTGGAAGGCGGCGTCGTCGGACGGCGGCAGCGTGTAGCGGGCCGTGACGGTGTCCGCCGTCGTCCGAAGGTCCTGCAGGACGCGCAGAAGCGGACCGTAGGTCAGGCCGGCCTCGGCGCAGCGGGCGTAGTGAGCCTGGACCGCCTCCTCTCCGGCGCCAGCACCAGCCTCGGGCGAGGAGGCCAGTGTGCGGCTGGGCCGGGGCCGCAGGAGACGTCGCACCTGGGCGCGCGCGTGGGCCCGCCAGCCGGAATCATGACCGTCGGTGCTGCTGATCTGCGTCACACCGTCGTCAGGACTGAGACTGGTACGCAGCCGCACCTCCATCGCGTCGTCCAGCCAGGGGAGGGTCAGGGCGGTGTCGATTCGCAGACCGACGACCTCGACGGGCCCGCCGAACGCCTCGACGCCCGCGGCCACGGCCATCTCGGCGAACGCCATGCCGGGCATGACCACGCTCTCACTCATCCTGTGGTCGCCCGCCCACGGCACCCGCTCGGGCTCTACATCGCACTCCCAGCCGGGCTCGGGGCCTGGCACGCGCTCTCCCAGGAGCGGATGGCCGACGCTGCCGAGCGCCAGCTGTTCGTCCCACCAGCCGGGGGCCCCGTGCCAGTGCCGCTCGTGCTGCCACGGGTAGGCCGGCAGATCGACCACCCGGGCCGGCCGGGGGAACCACTCCTCCCATACGACGTCGGCGCCCACAGCCAGCAGATGCGCGAGCGCGGTCTCGAGCGCGACGGACCCGTCGGCACCGCGCAGCAGCGTGGGAACCATAGCCGTCTCCGCGGGGGCCTCAGAACACAGCCGGGCGAGGTAGCCCTTGAGGACGTGATGAGGCCCGATCTCCACGAACACGTCGCAGCCCTCGGAGAGCAGCTCCCGGACGGCGGAGGCGAACCGCACCGGCTGCCGCACGTTGTCCCACCAGTAGCCCGCACCCAGCTTGCGGGTGTCGAAGAGACCTCCCGTCACGGTCGAGGCGAACATCGTGTCCCCGGCGCGCGCCTCGACCCCTTCGAGCGCCGCCAGCAACCCATCACCGATGCCGTCCATCACCGAGGTGTGGAACGGGTAATCCAGGTCGAGTAGCCGGAAGAAGACACCCTGCCGTGCCGCTTCGGCACCCAGCTCCTCCAGCGCGTCCAACGGGCCGCCCACGGTGAGGTCGCGATCGCTGTTGAACGCCGTGATCTCCAGGCGCCCTTCGTAAGGGGCCAGCAGGAGTCGGGCCTGTTCGCCGCCGACTCCGATGGCGGCCATCCGGCCCAGGCCCGCGGTCGGCGCCTGCGCCCGGCTGCGCTCGGCGATCACGCGGCACGCCGTGGGCAGATTCAGCGCGCCCGCGGCCCACGCCGCCGCGACCTCCCCGACGCTGTGCCCGACCACCGCCTCCGGTTTGAAACCCCGTTCAGCCAGCACGCACACCGTGGCCACCTGCACGGTGAACAGCAACGGTTGGGCTATCTCCGTCGCGACGGAGCTCTCCGGCTTCGCCGCGCGCAGCTCCTGCTCCACCGACCAGCCGAGGGCCGGAGCCAGCAGCGCGTCCACCCGTGCCACGGCGGCGGCGAACACCGCGTCACTGTCCAGTAGATCGGCTCCCATACCCGCCCACTGAGCGCCGTTGCCGCTGAACGCGAACGCCACCTTGCCACGCGACACCCCGCGGGCGGTGGCCGCCGCCCGGGAGTCAGGCGAGCGCTGCACCAGCGCCCTGAGCCGCTCGGCGGCCTGCCGGGCGGTGACCGCCAGGACCGCCGCACGGTACGGGTGCCGCGCGCGGCGGCGGGCCGACGTGGCGGCCAGGTGGTAGAAGTCCGGCTCCTCCAGGCCCTCCAGACGAAGCACCATCCGCTGTGAAGCCTCGGCGAGCGCATCACGGGTGCGCGCCGAGACGACAACGGGTACGACCTCGACATCCTGTACGTCCTCCCCATCCGCACGCTCCGCTGACTCGGCATGCGCGGGCAAGGCGGGGGCAGGAGGAGGCGAGAGGATCGCATGAGAGTTGGAACCGCCCGCGCCGAAGGAATTGACGCCGACCAGCGAGCGCGCGCTTACCTTGACGGAGCGCCGGGCCAGAACCGGTTCGAGACCCAAAGCGGCGAAGTCGATCGCCTTGCTCAGAGGGCTGCCGTGCAAGGAGGCCGGGATCTCCCCGTGGCGGAGCACGAGCATCGCCTTGAGCAGACCCGCGATCCCGGAGGCGCCCTCCAGGTGCCCCACGTTCGTCTTGATCGAACCGATCGGCAGGGCATCGGCCGCCCCCCGCGTGCGGCCCATCCACTGACCCAGCGCCCGGCACTCGATCGGATCACCCACAGGTGTCCCCGTACCATGCGCCTCTACGTACACCACATCGGCCGGATCCACGCCAGCCCTGCGATAGACCTGCTCCAACAGGGACAGCTGCGCACCCGCGTCCGGTACCGAAATGCCGGGCGTGTGACCGTCGTTGTTGGTTCCGGTGCCCCGGATGAGCGCGTGAACACGGTCACCGTCGCGCTGGGCGTCCGCAAGCCGCTTGAGCACCACCAAGCCGCCGCCCTCACCGCGCACATAGCCGTCCGCTGCAGCGGAGAAGGTCTGTGAACGGCCGCGTCTGGAGAGCATCGTGGCACGGGAGGAAGCAACGAAGTCGGTCGGAGCCAACAACAGGTTGGCACCCCCCGCCACGGCCATGCCGACCCGTCCCCGGTGCAGCGCTTCACACGCCTCATGCAGCGCCACCAGAGACGACGAGCACGCGGACTCCACCACCAGACTCGGCCCCCGCAGATCGAAATGGAAGGAGATGTGGTTGGCCGCGAACGAGGTCATGATCCCCAGAGCGCTGTGGCTGTCCATCAGCCGGGGCCGCATCGCCTGCAGCAGGGCGTAACTGTGGCCGCCCACAGCGACGAAGACGCCGGTGTCCGTGCCCGCCAGCTCGCTGGTGACGGCGCCCGCGTCGTCCAGGGCCTCCACCGCGAGCTCAAGGAGCAGCCGGTGCTGCGGATCCATCTGGGCCGCTTCCCGCGGGGAGATCTGGAAGAAGTCGGCGTCGAATCCCGCCACGTCCTCCAGGAACGCGCCCGCCACCGTGTACGACTTGCCGCTCCGGCGGGGATTGGCCGACAGCCACCGCTTCGAGTCGAACCTGTCGGGTGGCGCCACACCGACCAGATCACGCCCTCCCACCAGCGCGGTCCACAACTCGTCCAGGCCGCTGATCCCACCCGGTAAGCGGCACGACGCGCCCACCACCGCTATCGGCTCATCCAGAGTCACGACAGGTCCACCCTCCACCAGCGCCTCCTTCGAGCCAGGGCTGGTGCCATCGCAACAGAAGCCCCCAAAGGGACGATTGGTAGCCGTGGGCCCAGAAGGATGGCGAAATTCTTCGTAGCTATGCGGTCTGTACACACTCCTGTTCGCGGCCATCCTGACAAATCCATTCGGCCACGGCCAGCGGCAAACGGTCCTTGGGCAGGCCTACTCGACTCCCCGGGTAGCAGGAGGTGACGCGGAGGCTAGGAACCCGCCCTCATCGCCCGCCCCGGCCGAGGGCGGGCGTGAGAAGGGCCGGTCGGCACCTGCGGCAGAGGTTCGGGCCGCCGATGCCAAGAGAAGACAGGCGCGTGAGGCCGAGTCTCAGAACACCGTCCAGCTGCCCGGGGCTGTCAGAACACCACTGTGACGGCGCTCGACCGGCCGGCCGGAGGGCTAGCACCGCACCGCAGAGGAAAACGACCTCTGAGGCATCTGCCGTGTCGTCCTGTACGCAGCAGGGCTGCGGCGGCCCGTCGCGGCCCGACCTCGGCCAGGTGCCGACGGGCAGCAGCGACGATCTCGATCAGCCGCTCGGTGCGGCTGCGTGGAACACTCACCGCGCTCGTGACGCGCTTGCCGCCCACCGCTGGGCCCATGCGCAGCTCCAGCAGCGCCGCGCGCTGCTCGTCCGCGAGTCTGTTCCATCGCCGGTGCTGGTCACACAGCCATGTGCCCGGATCATCCCCCTGAACACCCGCTTTCCAGCCAGGAGGTCACCACGGTGCCTGCCCTCCTGGCGCAAGGCCTCGCGCAGCACGAGCCTGCGCTCGAAGGCGGCGTTCCACGGCTCACGGAAGAGCAGGACCGTCTGCTGTCTGAGATCATCCCGCCGGTCCATCGAGCCTGCCGGACCCCGTCGCCGATGTCCCGGGCGGCGTCGACGAGCAGGCGGGCGAGTCGGCGCTTGCCGAGTACGGACCCGCACCGGTGCGGGCACCGGCGTCGGTCAGGTGAGGAGGGCGGCCAGGGCCTGAGTTGCGGCGGCGCCCCAGTGCGGGGCCTTCCAGCGGCGGGCGATGTGCTCGGCGTGGGCGAAGTGGGACGCCGCCTCCTGCGGACGGTCCAGGAGGAGGGCGAGTTCGCCGAGGGAGTGGGCGACGGGACGCAGGACGACGCAGAGGCTGGCGGCCCCGCCGACCAGGTCGCGCAGGGGAAGGAGCAGGGGGTAGATCTCGGCGGCCGCCGCACGGTCGCGCAGGGCGACCGCGGCCATGGAGTCCAGGGTCAGGAAGGTGGAGAAGCAGAAGTCATGCCGGACCGGGGCCCGCTGGGCGAACACCTCACGGGCCCGGTCCTCTTCGCCGACGGCATGGAGGGCCAGCGACGCGAGAGCCGCGTGCAAGGGCCGGTACTCCTCGGACAAGGCCAGCGCCTGGGGCAGGACTTCGGCCATCCGGCCCTGCTCCAGCCTCATGCAGAGTACGGCGAAGGAGCCCAGCGCCTGCGGTGCGAGCGCCCCCTGCTCACGCAGCGCCTCGACCGCTTCGCCCACCGCCTGCTCGGCCGCCTCGAACCGGCCCTCGGCCATGGCCAGCATCACGGGCTGGAACATGCCGACCGCGCCGGCCCCGCCCAGGTCGTAGGCGTGGGTGAGGCGGTCGGCCCGGGCGAAGTGGCGGCGTAGGGCCGGAACGTCGTTGCGTACGGCGGCGACGCTCGCGGCGGTGTAATGGGCGACCCAGGCGTGCTCGGGCAGGTCGTGCGTCTCGGCGAGCACGGCCAGCTCCTGGCTCAGGTCCCACCGCTCCTCGGCGCAGTGCTCGAAGTCGGTCACCCGGATCAGCGAGGCGAGGGTCAGCGCGGTCAGCCTCGGGTCGCCCACCTCACGGGCGAGGGCGAGCGCCTGACGGGCCGTCCGCGCGGCGCGGTGGTCGACGGTCGCCCGGGCCTCGGCCAGCTGGTCGAGGAGCAGGCAGCGCGTACGGGCATCGAGAAAGACCCCCTGGAGGAGCCGTTCCAGGTCGGCAACGGCCACGGTGTCGGACGTGCCGTAGTTCCGGGCCAGCCAGGACATCGGCTCGGTCCAGGAGCTGTACGCCCTGACCATCAGGTCGTCCCGGCCGTTGGTCCGGGCCAGCTCCACGGCCCGGGAACGGGCCAGGCGGGCCCCGGTGATGGCGCCGAGCCGGATCCGGCAGAGCACCAGGAGGCGGAGCAGAGACACCTCCAAGGCGGCGGCATCCACCTCGGCGAAAGCCGTCGGGTGCTGTGTCAGGCAGTCCAGGGCCTGGTCGAGGAGGGATTCGGCGCTGCGCGGGGCGTAGCGGTGGATGGCCTGGTCGGCGGCCTGCAGGGCGTGGGCGACGGCCGCCGCGGCGTCGGCGGGTGTGACCGCGGCCGCGCGCAGGAAGTGATGGGCCAGCGCGGAGACGTCGTCACAGGCGAGCGCCTCAAGGCTCCGGCCGATCCGGGAGTGCATGCGGGCGCGGCGCAGCCGGGTCAGGTCGGCCACCAGGGCGTCGCGGACCAAGGCATGGCAGAACCGCACCAGGCCGGAACCGGGTTCTTCGAGCAGACCGGCGGCCACCCCCGCCTCCAGCGCGTCAAGCACAGGGCCCTCGTCGGTGCCGGCCGCCGCGACGAGCACATCCACCCGGGTCTCCCGGCCGGCCACGGCCATCAGGCGCAGGACGCCGGCATCGGCCGGTGCGAGGCGTGCGACCCGGCGCCTGATCACGTCGAGCACCCCTTGCGGGACCTGGGCGAGCGCGGCCTCCTCGCCCTCGACTGTCAGCAGCAGGGAACTTTCTCGCAGGTAGAAAGGGTTGCCGCCGGTGCGTTCGACCAGGGCCGCGGTCGCTCTGTCGCTGACGGGGACCGGGCAGGACAGTTCCAGGAGTCGCTGCGCCTGCGGCGTCGACAGGCCGCGCAGGGCCAGGCGGGTGGGGGAGCGCCGGGCAAGGCGGGACAGCGGGCCGGTCAGATCGGCCTCGTGAGGACGGTAGGACGCGACGAGCAGCACGGGCGAACGACGGAGCCGTTCGGCGCACAGGACGAAGAGCTCGACCGTCTCCTGGTCGGCCTGGTGCAGGTCGTCGAGGAGGAGCGCGAGGGGGCGGCGCGCGGCAACGGCCTCCAGCCACGCGAGGAGAGCGTGGTGCAGGCGCAACCGCTGGGCCGGACCGCCGTCGGCGAGGGCCGGGGGCACATGGACGTCGGCGACCGCCGGGCCGACGCCCGGCATGAGCAGCGGGGCGAGGTCGGCAGCGTACGGCCCGGGTGGCACCGCCGCCGCCAGGGCACGTACGAGATCGAGCCACGCCCAGCAGGGCGGGGCGCCCTCCGTCTCGGGGCAGTGGCCGGTGGCGACCAGCCAGCCCTGCTGCGACAGCTGCCGCTCCAGCTCCTCCAGCACGCTCGACTTCCCGATTCCGGCTTCCCCCGAGAGCAGGACAAGGCGCGCCTCACCGAGACGCGCACGCGCCGCCGCCTCGCTCAGCTCGGCGAACTCGGCTTCCCGGCCGAGCAGTGGCCCGGCGGTCAACGGCACAGGGGCGGGCGCGGGCGGCGACGGCACGGGGGCCAGGGCTGCGGGCTCAGGCGCCGTCGCACGCGTAGCGCGGTGCAGTACCTCGTGCCGCTGCCGCAGCACCGCTTGCTCCAGCTCGCGCAGCTCGGGGCCCGGGTCGACGCCCAACTCCTCGCCGAGCAGGGACCTGACGCGGCGCAGTGCGGCCAGCGCGTCGCCCTGCCGCCCGCTGCCCCACAGCGCGAGGGCCAGCAGCCGCCAGCCCTCCTCGCGCAGCGGCTGGTCCCGGGTGAGGGCTTCGGCACCGGCGACGACCATGGCCGGATCGGGGCCCCGCAGCCGCGCCGCGACCAGGGCCTCGCGTGCCACATACCGCAGCTCACTGAGGCGCACGCTCTCGTTGACGGCCCACGTCTCATCGGCGAACTCGGCATAGGCGGGCCCTGCCCACAGCCCGAGCGCCTCCTCCAGCATGCGGGCCGCTTCCTGCGGGCGGTGCGGCAACAGGGCCTTCGCGGACGCGAGCTGGTCCTCGAAGTACCAGGCGTCGACCGTGTGTTCGCTGCGGGGAAGCCGGAGCGCGTAGCCCGGCGGCACGCTGACGAGCAGACCGGCCGGTGTGCGGGGAAGGCGGGCGGGCTCCAGGACCCGGCGCAACCGTGCGACGTACACCTGCAAGGACGCGGCGGCACTGGACGGCGGCGACCCCCGCCACAGGTGCTCGATCAGCCGCTGCACGGGTACGACCTCGCCCCGCGCGGCCAGCAGGAGCGCGAGGACTCCGCGCGGCAGCGGGCCGCCCAGTGCCGCCCGCTCGCCGTCGACCTCGACCGTGAGTGGACCGAGCACGCATACCTTCACCATGACCACGCCATTTTAGGTCAGAAGTGACGGGCACTGACGAGGTGGAAACAGCGGGCCGATGCCGGCGTGCAAGCCGATTGCAAGTCCCCTGCCAGCGGCGTTCGCACAATCGCTCATACCGGTCAAGGACATGAGCCGGTCAAGGACATGAGCGATGTGGGCGATGTGAACGAGACGAACAAGGTGAACGCCGTGCACGAACTGAACGCGACGGATGCGGCGAACGCGGCGGAGAGGGCCGCCGGGGGCGACCTCCACCCCTACACGCGCGAGATGGTGATGATCCACCGGATCTTCCGCCGCGAGTCGCGCGTGATGGCCGAGCTGATCGGACGAGTGACGCCGGGAGACACCGCTCGCGCAGCCGCACTGGCCGGTTCCTGGCGCACCTACGCCGCGGGGTTGCACCTCCACCACACCGGTGAGGACGAGCTGCTGTGGCCGAAGCTACGGGCCCGCGCCGAACTGGACGCCGAACTCGTCTCGCGCATGCAAGCCCAGCACCGCGAGCTCAGCGCCAATCTGGAGGAGGTGGAGATGCTGCTGGCGCGCTGGGCGGCGCACACCTCGGCCGCCGAAGGCGCCGACCTGGCCGAGGCCCTCGCCCACCACCACCGCATCCTCTGCGCTCACCTGGACGAGGAGGAGCGTGCGGTGATGCCGCTGGTGGCACGACACGTGACCGAGGCGGAGTGGCGGGCGGTAGGGGACCGCGGCCTGGCCGAAGTGCCGCGCAACCGGAGACTGATCGCGCTGGGGGCGATCCTGGAGGACGCCACGGCGCAGGAGCGCGCCGAGTTCCTGGGCCGTCTGCCTGCCCCGGCCCGGCTGATGTGGCACCTGGTCGGGCGACGCCAGTACCGCCGGGAGATGAACCGGATACGCGGCTCCCACGACCGTGGCTGACCAGTGCGCCCACATCCGTTGCCCCCACTCTCCGCCCTGCCGGCCGTGTCTGCTACCGCCGTCGACATCCCGTGGAACGTCCCGGCTCGTTCCGGCTCACGGGGACGGCCCGAGGAGTTCTCCTGATGCGCGTCGGTTTCGCCCTTCCTCAGTTCGGCGCCTTCGCCGACCCCGATCTCACCGTCCCCTTCAGCCGGGCACTGGAGGCCATGGGCTATGACAGCCTCTGGGTCGGCGACCGGATCCTGGGCCCGCTCGACCCCAGCGACGCCTACCCGGGCGGCGGCGCCATGCCGCAGGAGTACGCCACCCACCTGGATCCGCTGCTCGCGTTGACCCTGGCGGCCACCGCCACCGAACGGGTGCGGCTGGGCAGCAGCACGCTCAACGCCCTGTGGCAGCCGCCCGCCCTGCTCGCCCGGACCCTGACCACCCTGGACCTGCTGAGCCACGGCCGTCTGGACGTGGGGATCGGCCTCGGCTGGCTGCGTGACGAGTACACGGCGGTCGGCGTGCCGTGGGCGGGGCGCGGGGCCCGCCTCGAGGAGACCCTGGACATCCTCCAGACGGTGTGGGCCTGCGAGGTGGTGGCCCACCAGGGGCGGCTCTGGACCATCCCGCCCTCCCAGATCCTCCCCAAGCCCGCCCAACGGCCGCGCCCGCCCGTCCTGCTGGGCGGCATGACGCCGCCGGCCCTCGCCCGGGTCGGCCGCCGGGGCGACGGCTGGCTGGCGGCCGCCATGCCCCTGCCCTACCTCACCGGGCTGTGGGGCCTCGCCCTGCGAGCCGCCGAGGAAGCCGGCCGCGAGCCGTCACGGCTGCGCATGGTCGTCCGCGTCAACCCGACGCTCACCACCACCCCGGCCGACCCGGCCCACACCTACACACGGGGAACGGTCCGCCAGGTCTGCGACTACCTGCGCTCGGCCTTCGACGCGGGCGCGCACGAGGTCTTCGTGGACCCGCAGCTGACCACTTCCTCACCGGATGCGTTCCTGGCCCTGGCCCAGGAGTTCATCACGGAACTGCGTACCGGCTAGCGCCGGCTCCGCACATCAGGGCATCCAGCCAGATCAGACCAAGGACGTTCATGCACAACCTGCTGACGGTACGAAATCCCGCCCGGAGCACAGTGCGGGATCTGGCACGCAATCCGGCGTCGTGGTACGTCGCGGCACTATGCGTCGTCTGGCCCGTGGAGGAACTGCTGCGCCCGGATGAGCTGAACCGGCTCCTGGAGTGGTCCTCGACGAACCTGGCCAACTTGCGGCCATGGCCCGACGGGCACCCTGTCGAGGCGCTGGTGGTCTCCGCTTTCGTCCCCCAGGAATCCCCGTGGATCTGGCCGCTGCTCGCGCTGTCGACGTACACCGTGGTGTCGCTCCTGAGGGCACGCCGTGCGGTGGCCGTGCTGGCACTCGTGCACGTGGGGGTGACCGCGGTGACGCAGGCGGTGGTGTGGTGGCGCATCCACCACGGCTCGCTGCCGTCCTCGGACACCCACCTGCTCGACACCGGCCCGTCGTACCTGGTGGTGGCGGCGATGGCGGTCGCGGTCCGCCACGCCAGGACCGTCCGGCTGCGGGCGGCATGGCTGGTGCTCCTGGCCGTCGCCGCCCCCGGCCTCGTGGACGGGATCGGCGACGGCGACGCCTCAGCCATCGGCCATGTGATCGCGTTCTGGGCCGGGCTGGCAGTGGCATGGGCCTCGCGCGAGCGCCGGACGCCACCGGCCGGGGCCACGGCCTGACCTGCGGGCGGCCAAGGGGCCGGGCCACCGACTCCTCACATCCGCAGGCACATCCCGACGGTTCGCCCACTCACCTCACGCGGCGGCCTGTTGCCCGGAGAGCGCCACACCGGCACCGACGAGACCCCCGAGACCGACTGACGCCGACGCAACCATGACGCATCACTGCTTTCGCACACCACGCAATTCGCACACCACACAAGGGGAATCAATGACAAGAACGAACATCCGCCACATGCTGACCACCGGCGCCGTTGTCACCACCGCAGTCGCGGCGACCGCCGCTGCCGGCCTCGGGTCGTCGGCGGCGCAGAGCCCAGGCAAGCCCGGCGCCCCGCGTCCGGCCGCCCGGTCCGCCGTCCAGTCCAGCGCCGACATCGCACAGGGTGGCCTGTACCAGGTCGTTTCCGAGCGGTACGAGAACCTCGACCTCAACGGCGGCCAGACCGGCAACGGCTCCAGGATCCAGACCTGGAAACCGAACGAGACGACCGCCCAGACCTGGCGGCTGTGGGATGCCGGAGAAGGCAACTACCTCGTCGAAACCACCGCACCGGGCGGCGACGGCAAGGTCCTCGACGCCGACATGAGCAACGGCACCGCCAACCTGTGGCAGCTGAACGGCCCCAACGGCAAGGCCAACCAGCACTGGAGCCTGACGTCAGTCGGCGGCGGCTGGTTCCAGGTCCGCAACGCCGCCAAGGGCTGCCTGACCGCCGGGGCCGCCGCGGGCGACCAGGTGACGCTGAAGGACTGCAGTGACGACCGCGCCCAGCTGTGGTGTCTGAAGTCCGCCGAGCCCAGGAGCGGCCCCGCCACCGAGAAGGGGATCCGAGGCGAGGCAGCCAGGCGGATCGATGCGAACCAGGCCCCGGCACGCGCACGCGCCGCACAGCGCGCACGCGCCGCGGAACCGACCAACACCGACTACCTGATCGTCGACGCGGCGCCGGGCCAGGCACCCGGGAGGACCGGCGTGACGGTTCACTGGATCGGCCCCTCCCACCGCAACCCCTACAAGGAGTGGGACTGGATCGAGATCCGCGAAGGCGGCTCCCGGGTGACATGGGACTGGGTGTGCCCCAAGAAGGAGAAGCACTGCGACGGCGCCAACGGGGCAACATTCATCGACACGGGCGATCTGCCGTCCGGCAAGAAGTACACCATCAAGTACTGGTCCAACGGCGGCAGGGCCAGCAACGGGACGCTGCGCGCCGAGAGCGAGTTCGTCTCATGAGCACCCCGATGGCACCTGCCCGGACACGCACGGCAACGAGGGTCACCGCCCTGGCGCTCGCGGCCTCGCTGCTGTACCCCACCGCCGCCATGGCAGCGGTCGAACGGCCTGCTCCAGCGACGCCGCGGGCCACGAGCAACCCGCCCGACATCTCACAGCCACCGGAATTCGCCGTCGCGGTCCAGAGGCTGATCTACCGGATGCGGCAGGACTTCTCCGAGCGGACACCGATCGGGCCCCATGGATTCACCCATAGGCTCATCGGCAGAGGCGACAGCGGGACACGGAACTGGGGGCTGGTCGGGGTCGGTCATCTCAACTACCACGACGCCGACGACGTCCAGCTCGTCATCGACCCGGACGACCTGTACATCCGGGGTTTCTACCGGCGCTCCACCAACACGCTCTACCACTTCGAACGAGCCGGGATACCCGATGCGTTGCTCCCGGACGCGAACAGGGTCCAGCTCGGCTTCGCCGAGAACTACCGCAGCCTCGCCGACATCACCGTAAGCCAGTCCAGCATCACCGGAGCCATCGACAACCTGCTGTTCAACAACAACACCGGCACGGGCGGCGACCTTCAGGGTGCGGTGGAACTCATGGCGGTCACGTTCGCCGAGACCGCCCGTAACCGACGCATTGGCCAAGAGGTGTACAACGCGCTGCGCTCAGGCGGTGAATGGCAGGTCGGGGGGCATGCTGACGCCATCACTGACTGGAACCGCATGGGCGGCGACATCAGGACGGCCCTGACCGACAACGACTGGGACCGGGAGCGCAGAGACTATCTTCTCGACGGCCAGCACGGCGGGCAGCGCCGGAGCTACAGTGCCGCCTTCCTGCTCGGGGTCACCTTCCTGATCAAGAGGCGGTAAAGCCTGGCACCGGCAGCCGGTCCTTCTCCGCTGCCGCGGCGGAGAACTCCACGGCGATGTCGTACAGGCCCGGGCTCGACGTGATCTGCGCCTGCGGGTCCTCCCGCGCGGCTCGAGTGCGCTCGCGGAAGTCAGGGGCCGCAGTGGCTGCCTGCCACGCCTCCCGGCTCTCCCAGCGGGAGACACGTTGACACGCTGGAACCGGGTCTTTGAGGAAGGGCGTGGCTCTCCCTGGGTGAGATCGCCAAAGAAGCTCGGCATGTGGATCGACACACCCCGACGCCGAGCCACGAAGCTCACTGGCCAACACCGTGCCGAACTCGATCAGAGATGATGTCGTGTGGACGGCGCACGGCCGGGGCGGCGTCGTAGAGGGCGGCCGGGCGGGTGCGGAAGGTCCGCTTGGCCCGCTCGGCCGCCTGCACGAGGTGTTCGACCTGGCGTTTGCCTGCCACCTTCCCGCAGCAGCGGGCGATCGCCTCCATCGCGGTGTCGTATGGACCGCGTACCGCCTCGAGCACGGCGAGCTTGCGTACTCCCCGGCTGTGCCGCTCGTGCGGCAGGCCGAGCACCTTGTCGGCCGGGTAGCAGTTGACCTGGCCCGGTGACCTGAGCGCGCACCGGGTGACCTGCACCGTCCCGAGGACAGTTGCCAGTTCGCGGTGATGCCCGTGCTCCAGATGGGTGCGTCCGCCAGCCAGGGTCGCACGCGAGCACGGATCCAGCGCGGTCAGTTCCGCCTCCTCGAGGCGAGCCCGAAGATCAAGGTGGGCCAGCAGCAGCCGGGCCAGCTCCCGGCCCCGCGCCGCGGGCATTTCCTCCACCTCCTGATGAGGCAGGACCAGTACAGCGGGGCCGGAGAGAACGCAGCTTGAGTACCCCTCCTGTGTCGGGATGCGCACCCCGGATGCCGACATGGGCCTGGTGATCCGGCTTCAACCGTCCCTCGGGAGGAGCCACACCCCACTCGTATTCACCCGGCCCGCCCCTGCCCCCGGCCGAGGGTGTGCGTGAGAAGGGCCGGTCGGCACCTGCGGCGTAGGTTCGGGCGGCCGAGGCCAAGAGGAGGAAGGCCGCCTGCCGAATTTCAGGACGCTGCCCAGTTGCTCGGAGGCCGTCAGAAGCGGGCACCCGCCAGAGCGACCCGTGCCTGTTCGTACTGGAGCGGGCCGCCGCCGTGCTCCAGATCCCGCTGGCGGCCCTCCTCACCGACACGCCCACGCCCTGGTGCATCGACGGCGCAGCGGCGACGGTGTTCACGCAGTGCCTCGGCGGGCGCGCAGGAGCATCTGCCATTGCACCTGCTTCTCGTCTTGGGGCGTGGTCGGATGGCGGGGGCCGAATCGGTCACGGCCATGAGCACACACGTGCTGGTTGATGACGATCAGGTCGCCGCAGTCCAGGCGGAACCGCCGCTGACCGGTGAGCAACTCGCGCTCCAGTGCGCGGGCTGCCCTGGTGTGCGGGTCGCGCGGGTCCATGTCGTTGAGCATCGCCTCGGTGAACCGGACGAAGCCCTTCGCGTTCTCCAGCCCGTCCAGGACGGAGAAGGGACGGTATTCCGCGCCGACGCCGGTACGCATGGAGAAATCCCCGTCGCGGAAGACACGGGCGGCCAGGAAGCGGCGCTCTTCGTCGTCCAGGCGCACTACGGCGCGGCGGATCTGCGAGACGAGGGTGTGGCCGCCGCCGCTCGGGTCCGGACGCAGGCACCACAAAGCGCTGTAGTCCGGCGGGCATGTGGTGTGGGCGAGGTCGATGTGGAAGGGGGTGTAGCCGCTGTCGGCGACGTCTGCCTGCTCGCTGGCCGGGGCGATGTCGAGCGGGTACCACAGCGGCCGGTCGTCGAAGGCCTTGAGCGGGGTCGCAAGCCACGTCAGCAGGGCCGTAGCGGCCCGGGTGCTCAGCTCGGCGCCCAGGCTGAGGAGTGGGGCGGCTTCGATGATGACAAAGCCGTCCATGAAGAAGCCGTCGAGCATCGTCCGGCAGTGGCGCACGAGTTCCTCAGCCTCGGCGCTGCCCGCGCGTGCTGCCTGGTAGGCGCGGGCGACGTCGAGGTGAAGCAGCCCGCGGTCCAGTGCCACATCCGGCAGGACTGGCGCTTGCTTGGCGAACAGTTCGACGAGCCGGGGGTGCAGAGGTACGCGGTAGAAGGGCATGGGGGCGTTGTCTTCCGTCTCGGCATTTTGGTAGAGGTAGCGGGCCGGGCTGCGTGGAGTCCGGCGGGTGGGGCGCACTGCGGGTATCTGGGCAGGCCCGGGAAGGCGGGCGGGGGAGCCGCTCGGCGCCCGGCCGTTACGCCGGTGCGCCGAGCGGGGTTCAGCGGCCTGTGGCGGGCACCTGCATGATCTCGGCGGCGCGGTCGCGGTAGAGCACGACCCTGGTCGGCCGGTGGTCACTCAGGGAGGCCAGATGCGCGTCGACTACGGGGTCCGGGTCGCCGACGGTGAAGTCCTTGATAGCGGGGGCCAGCTCTGCGCTGAGGACGGTGCGGTCGATGCGCTGCGGGCCTGCCTGCCGTGCCCCGGCCTCGCCGTAACCGGCCGTTTCGCGAAGAGCCTCGGGACGGCCAAGGTCGTGTGCAACGTAGATAGCGGGGGCCAGCTCTGCGCTGAGGACGGTGCGGTCGATGCGCTGCGGGCCTGCCTGCCGTGCCCCGGCCTCGCCGTAACCGGCCGTTTCGCGAAGAGCCTCGGGACGGCCAAGGTCGTGTGCAACGTAGCGGGCAGCGTCGACGAAGCCTACGTCGCTGAGGATGCGATCAGCGCGGTCATCGGTGCGGCGGGTGCCGTCCTCGGTGAGGTAAGTCCGGTTGACCATGAAGGCCCTGTCCTTAACGGCGCTCCAGTTGATCGGCGGCGCGTCGGTCGGCATGCCATTCCAGTCGCCCATGCCGATGAAGAGGTAGCCAGGCCGAGCGAAACTAGTCATCCAGTCGGCCTCGATGAGGCGGACCGCGGAAGACCAGGAGCAGTCGTGCTTGGAGACGAGCGACAGCTTCCGCCGACTGACATCGTCACCGGCGCCGCGCAGGCGCACTTCGATGTGGGCCGGAGCGTGCCAGGGGGCCCAGCCATGCTCGTGGGGTTCCTCGACCGTGAACACCCCGTCCTCATGCACGAAGATCACGTTGTCGTTGCGGGAGCCGGGCAGCGGGACGGCGGCGTAGCCGTGCATGCGCAGCAGACGCTGGACCCTCATAAGGTCCCCGGGCCGCATCTCCTGCCACAGCACGGCGTCCGCACGCTGGGGCACGATCCACTCGCATACCTCCTCCACGCGCTTGCCCTTCTGGACGTTCCAGGCCAGCAGGCGAAGTTCGTTGCCGGGATGCTCACGGGTGACCTGGTCCACCAGGAGCGGGGTGGCCAGGGCGAGGGCGTTCACAACAAGGTTCCTTCCAGTGATACGAGTTGAAGTGGTTGGCGGCGGCCGCCGCTCACCAGCAGCGTGTTGAGCGGCGGCCGGGGGCGCCTGTTGCCCGCGCTTGTGCGCGCGTGTCCCCTTGCAACAGCGCCGCACCCTCCGACCTGACCTTCCGCGCCACGCCTGCTCGGAGGAGGTGCGTGGCACAGAAGCGGGAGGGCCCGCGGGGGAGTCGTACCCAGGCGCCGAGGGTCCGCGCCGAGGACGACTGGTTCAGTGGCCTCTCACGAGCAGTGAGCGCAGGCGGAAAGCACCGGGGAGCAAGGTGGCGACGCCCGCTGCCAGCACGATCTTCGGGCCGTCCGGCTCCTCCTCGACTCCGGCCTCGTGCGGCGCAGGCACAGGGCCGTTGGGGCCATCACCCTGGTGCTGACCCGGACGCGCGGCCGTCCTGCGGCTGCGGTACCTCGGGCCGAGAGTGACCAGGAGTGCGAACGCCGTAACGACGCCGAGCCAAGGATCACGGTGTCACTCCTCCGCGGATTGCGTGGAAGACCTCGGCGAGCACGCCTTTAACCGGGATGTCAAGAAGCGGAGTGCTTTCGCTGTCGGGCCCGCTGTCCGGGCTCGTGTGCTCGCGGCTGGGCATGATCTGCCCCTGGGCGGGTGCTACTCGCGGCTTTGGGAGATTCGGGGGCTGTTGCATCGCTGTCCTCCGAGTTGTGAGCAGGTCGGAGCGTGCCGTCTGCCTTGTCGGGGTCCTTGACGTGTTTGGATTCGATCAGTAGCTCCAGCAAGGAAGAGGTGGCCCAGGCCAGCCGCCGGGCGAGCCCCAGAGCCGGGCCATGGTCCGCAGGGAACCGCGGGCGCAGGCGACCCCGTCTGAATCGGCGGGCGAATGCCGGGGCTGGACGGCAGGCCCTGGGAAGATCCTCAGCGAGGAGCTCCCGGGCGTCGTCGGCCACCTCGGTGATCTGCTCGGCGGCGGCGTGCGCGGCGGCGATGTTGATCAGTTGCTGAAGCGTTGTGCGAAGTCGGCCGATGAGCTCAGGCACCTCGTGGGGCTCGAGCCTCTGAGCGCCGAGTACGCAGTCGAGATCGTTAAAGGCTTGGCCAGCATCGACCGGAACCCAGCGTTTGATCGCTGTGAGGAGATCTTCTAGCTGGTCGGTGTGAAGCGGCGCTGCGAAAGCCTCCGCTGGCATCGGGTGCCCCGGCCTTCCTGATGGGATCTCGGAAAAGGCGGGCCCGGTGGTCTGTTCGGACGGCGTGCTGCCCACCGCGGTGGCCTGCCCCATCACGCACGCTCCCTCGCCGTAGACAGCTCAAGCGAGCACGTGAGCCAGTCATCCACTACGCGCAGGTCTGTCGCGATCGCGCCGACAAGAGGAAGCGGGAAGACCCACCGGTGGGTAGCGGACGCGCCCGGCTCATGAGGGCGGACGCCACCCAGCGAGCCGCTGCGCACGGCGAACCGAACACTGTTGGCGAAGTACGCGAGCTGCACGTCGATGACAGGGCCCTCGCCGTAGCGGAGCATGTAGGTGACAAGTTCGGACAACACCAAGGACGCCGCATCAAGGACATCCGCCGACCGTAGGCCCCAGTCGATCAACGCCGAGATGCTGTCACTCTGGACCTGTTCCGCCCACCGGACGTCGCTGACTGTCGGCAGAGCGGTCGACAGGACTGAGGTGCGGTTGTGTGTGAACCCGGTACAGGTGAAGAACGTCGGCGAGGCAACGGCGCTCTGGCACACGTCCGGGACGATGACCGAAGACTCGGGCTTCTGCGTCTGCTCGCTCATGGACTCCCTCCTTCTCAGGAACGTGCCCCTCCGAGCACTCTCTGCAAGGGATGTATGAGCGTGACAGGCCCGCTACTCCGTCTCTACCTCCGTTTCCTCTCCGCCTTGGGCGACTGAGGTGACGTGCTTCTCCGTCTCCTCTCCCGTTTCCTCTCCGTCTCTTCTCCGTCTTCGCTAAATGCCGCCTGTATGGGGCATGTTGATGGAGACGACGGTCTACCGTCAGCCCTGACGTGCACGGGAAGGCAAGGGAGGCGCTATGCGTACGCTCTTCCGGCACCTGCTTGAGCAACGCGACGTCCGCAGTTACAGCGACTTCGTGCCGCTGTACCAGATGGTCGCCGAGCGGCTGAGGGAGGCGGCGCAGCCTTCGAAAACGACGTTCGAAGCGTGGTTCTACAAAGGCCGTCGGCCGATGAAGACCTATCGCCGCGTCCTTGAGGTGATGCTCGGCTACAGCTTCGAGCAGCTGTGGCGTGAAGTCCCGGGCGAAGAACCCGTCTTCACTCCCATCCGCACGTCCCCACCACTCCACGCCGATCCCGGCGTGGACCTGATCGACATGAAAAGGATGGGCGCAATGGCTGCTGCACGTGCGCGGGAATTCCTCCTCGGAGCCGACCAAGCCAGGCCCGGCGACGACACCCTCGACCTGCTGAACGACGAGGTACGCCGCCTCGTTCGCGACTACCCCCGCAAGCCTCTCTCCACGCTGTGGCCCGACCTGCTTCAGACCCAGGCGGAGGTCTTCCGGATCCTGGAGAGCGGACGCGTCCGCCCGACTCAACTGCGCGACCTGAACTTCAGCGGTGCGGTGCTGTCCTTCCTCGTCGCTAAGGGGTTCAACGACATAGAGGACCGCGACCAAGCAATGATCATGACCCGTGTCGCGGCGGCCTGTGCGCGAGATGCCGAGCACACCGGGCTGATAGCCCTGATCGAAGGGCTGAAATCTCTCATCTCCTACTGGGCTGACCAGCCTTCGGCCGCCCTGCACTACGCCCGGCAGGGCTCAGAGACCGCCACGAACCTCCGGGGCACCGTCGGACCGTGGCTGCTGGGCCTGCAGTCCCGCGCGGCTGCGGCGCTGGGCGACGCGCAGACCAGCCGCGCGGCCAGCCAGCAGGCGGCCGACCTCCGCGACCGCGTCGTTCCCGACGACCTCGACGAACTCGGGGGCCTGCTCACCTACACCCCCGAGAAGCAGCAGTACTACACCGTCGAAGCCGAGGCCCTGCTTGGCCACGGCAACGCCGACCTCACGGCCCAAGCAGAGCAGGCCACCGAAGCCTTCGCGGACCAGGACGCCCCGTACTGGGCCTTCGGCGACGAAGCCGGAGTCCGGTGCGACCTGGCGCTCCTCCGCCTCTACGCGGGAGATCTTGAAGGGACAGCCGAAGCTCTGCGCTGGGTCCTGGAACTGCCGTACAGCCACCGCAACAACGGCATCGTCGTGTCTGCCCAGAGGGTCCGCCACGCCATCATGGCCGGACCCGCACGCGATGCCGTACTGGCACAGCGGCTGCGCGAAGAGATCGAGGTGTTCCCGCCTACCCGGCCCGCCCTTCCCCGGTAGCGGCATCCGGGTAGAGTCCCGCCATGTCTCAGGTCCTGCGAGCAAGTGAGCACCTCGCGTTGCGAGAACTTCGTACCCGACGACGTGCACGGAGTGCTCGCCATCTACGGCGACCCGAAGGCCACCGAGCACCTGTCCTTCGACTCCCGCACGCAAGACCAGGTGGAAGCCATGGTGTCCAGGTCGATCGCCGCGGTCACCGCGGAACCACGTACCGAGTACGTCCTGGCCGTCGTGGAACACGGCCAGGGACAACTCGTCGGGATCGGTCGGCTGGCCACGGACCCCCACCAGCCGGGAGGAGCTACCACGGGCTTCGCGCTCCGCTCCGACCAGTGGGGCAAGGGATACGGAGTCGAGATGGTGCGACTCCTGCTCGGCTTCGCCTTCGACGACCTGAGCCTGCACCGCGTGTGGGGCGCCCGCTCGCCCCTCAACACGGCCTCGGCCAAGACGATGGCCGCGGTCGGCATGGTGGAGGAGGGAACCATCCGCGAGCACGTCCAACGCGGCGGAGTCTGGCGGGACAGCGTCGTGCACGCGATCCTCGACCGTGAGTGGGAGCAGCGCGCCGCTTGAGCGGGCGCGGTTGGGCAGCTCCGTTACTGAGTTTGTGGGCGTGGTGTCGTGAGTGTGAGGCCGGTTCCGGCGAGGCATCCGTCGAGGAGGTCGGGACGGTATTGGAGCTCGCGGAGTCTGCGGCGGAGCACGCGTATCAGGTGGTCGGGGTCGGTGAAGGCGGTGTTGCACTGTCCCGTGCGACGGATCAAGGACCAGATACCTTCCACCGGATTCAAATCCGGTGAATACGGAGGTAGTTGGAAGGACGTAATCCAGTCGTGTGTGTCGATGAAGGCCCGCAGCCGGGCGTCCAGATGCACATTCAAGTTGTCCCAGACGTTGTGTCCTGAACATGAAAGGGAGCTGGCGGCAGGCAGTTTCTGGAATTGATGCTGTGCGAGAGATGAAGGTATGGCCCTTCGGAGCCGCCCTGCGGGGGGAGGCTTCAAACCGCCTCATGCTGCGTTGGGTTGAAGACCGTCGTGGTGAGCGATGAGGAAAAGGCGTCGTAAGAGGCGTCAGGTGGGGACCGGGAAGACGAAACGCAAGTGAATCGCTGCTGACGTGTCGAAAGACAAACAGATGACATCGAAACCGGGGCATGGTCTGGGCTCCGGGATGAGCCTGGCGGGTGCCCGTCTATTGGCCAGGTGGTGTCCGGCATGTAGGCGACGTGAGTCCGGTCTGCGGCTTTCGTATGGAACAGGAGAAGGCAGGCCCTGATACTGCTCACCATGGTGGTGGGCGAGAGGGAGTGCCCCAAACAGCGGACACTGTGAGGGGTCGAGTACCGACGCGGGGCGTGCTGGCGGACCGGCTCGTAGTAGTGATGAAGCCCCTGTAATGGGGGTGGAGCGAAGGGGCCGGGCCGTTCGTGACTGAGTTGATCGCATCAACCGGATGGCGTCCGGGAGGAGTTCGATGGGCCAGTTGAAGTCACAGGCCAAGCCGTTTGATATTTCGAAGTGGGAAGTCAAGGAGGCGTGGGGGGAAGTCAGGGCGAACAGGGGCGCTCCGGGGGTGGACGGTCAGAGTCTCGACGACTTCGAGAAGGACCTGAAGAGCAATTTGTACAAGGTCTGGAACCGTATGTCGTCAGGCTCGTACTTTCCTCCTCCGGTGCGTGCAGTGCCCATCCCGAAGCCGCACGGCGGCGGCACGAGAATGCTCGGCATTCCCGCTGTCGCCGATCGCGTGGCGCAGACCGTGGTGGCCCGGCATCTGATGCGAAGGGTGGAGCCCGCCTTCCACCCGGACAGTTACGGATACCGACCAGGGCGGTCCGCCTTGGACGCGGTGGGGAAATGCCGGGAGCGTTGCTGGAAGCGGGACTGGGTGGTGGAGTTCGACATCACCAAGTTCTTCGACAGTGTGCCCTGGGACCTGCTGGTCAAGGCGGTGGAGGCACATACTGACGCCGTTTGGGTGAAGTTGTATGTGCGGCGGTGGCTTGCTGCCCCGCTTGCCATGCCCGACGGCTCCTTGCTGGAGCGGGAACGCGGGACACCCCAAGGGGCCCCGGTTTCTCCCGTTCTGGCGAACCTGTTTCTGCACTATGCGTTCGATACCTGGATGGTGCGGGAATTCCCGGCGATCTGGTTCGAACGGTATGCGGACGACGCGGTGCTGCACTGCGTCTCCGAGGTCGAGGCCCGCCAGGTGCTGGCCGCGCTCACGGACAGGATGGCCGAGGTCGGGCTGCACCTGCACCCGGCCAAGACCCGGATCGTGTACTGCCAGAACGGAAGACGCCGAGGCTCTTACGAGCACACGTCATTCACGTTCCTCGGATACACGTTCCGCGCCAGACGAAGCCGGAACCGGCACGGGACACAGTTCCTGTCGTTCGATCCGGCGGTCAGCAAGGATGCCCTGAAGAAGATGGGGCGGGAGGTGCGTTCCTGGCACCTGCACACCCGCTCGGATCTGTCCTTCAACGAGCTCGCCCGCAGGATGAACCCTGTGGTGGCGGGCTGGCTCAACTACTACGGCCGCTTCCGGCCGTGGGAGTTGCATACCTTCGCGATGCGCATCAACGCCTGCCTGGTGCGCTGGATCCGCCAGAAGTACAAACGGCTCGCGGGTAAGAGGAAGGCCCACGCGAAACTTGTGGAGATCGCTCAGCGTTACCCCCGCATATTCGCGCACTGGCGCCTGAGCACGGATGCCGTGTTGGCCTGATGATCAGAGCGGCAAGAGCGGAGTGACGAGAGATTGTCACGCTCCGTTCTGTGAGAGCCGAGGGGTGAGACTCCCCTCGGCTACTCGGCAGTACCAACGGGGCCCCGAGCTGCTGGTGAGCGGCGGTCAGCAGGTCGCGGTAGTCGGTCCAGGTGAAGCTGCGGCGGCCGCCGCGCCTGTGATCGATGTGTCGTTTGGGCCGGAAGATCAGGCGCGAGCGTTCGCCCGGCTTGTAGCAGGCCAGGGCGGCGATCGAGAACCGGCGCTGGGAACGTCCCCGGACCCGGACCACGGGCGTGTGCCCGCGCCTGGACCACGTGCGGGACGTGGGCGGCGTCATCGAGAATCCGGCCTCGTCTTCGAAGACGATGAACGCCCCGGTCGCCGCCGCGATGTTTCCACCTGCGGCCACGTGTCCTTCACCCAGCCGGTCACCTTCTCCTCGTCGCGCTCCAGGGCCCGTTTCGCCGGCACCTGGTGGCTCCATCCATGGCGCCGCAGCATCTGCGCGATGGCCGAGAGGGTGATGGACTTGTGGAACCGGCGCCCGATCAACGTTCTGATCCGCTCCAGAGTCCACTTCTGGTCCTCCCAGCCGTGCGCGACGGGCCCTTTGGCCAGTTCCTCCTCCAGCACCGTGAACAGCTTCTCGCTCAGCTTGGGCCGGGCCGCCGAGCCTTTGGAGTTCAGAGCCACGTCCCCGCCCTCCTGCCAGGCGCGGTGCCAGCGTTGCACCGAGCGCACGCTGACCCGCAGCTGCTTCGCCACCACCGCGTTGCTCTGGCCCGCGGCAAACAACCCGGCCGCCTCCAGACGGAGACACTCGCGAAACGCCCGTCGTTCGGCGGTCAAACCGCCACCTTGCGGATACCTCATAGTCCGGGCATACCGCGACGTCCACCACCTGTCAGCCCTCTACGACATCACGCCCACAAACTCAGTAGCGGTAGTTCGTTAAACCCGGCGGTAGTTGGGGTTGACGCGTGGTCGGGGCGGTCGTACAGCTGAGGGAGAGGGAGTCGGCAGCCTCGCCGAGTGGGGGCGTGATGACTGAGCGACGGACGTGTCCGCCTGCGCCAGGACCGTTGGAGGAGTACGCGGCCCGTTTCGATGACCTGTTCCTCAACCTCGCCCAACGGCGTGGGTTTCGTGAGTACCTGACCGGGCTGCTCGCGCCGCGGGACCGGAACAAGACGCTGACCTGCCTGGCCGGGGCAGAGCCCGTTCTCGGCGCGGGCCTGCCGAGCGTACAGCGGCTGCAGTACTTCCTTTCCGAGTCACGCTGGGACAGCGAGCAGGTCAACGCCCGGAGGTTGGAACTGTTGCGGACCGGCCCCGCCTTGGCGCCCCACGAGGCCGGGGCGCTGGTCATCGACGACTCCGGGGACCGCAAGGACGGCACGGCCACCGCGCACGTGGGCCGGCAGTGGCTGGGACGGCTGGGCAAGACCGACAACGGCGTGGTCACGGTGACCACGGTATGGACCGACGGCCGGGTGTACTACCCGCTGCACGCACAGCCCTACACCCCCGCCCATCACTTCCCGCGCGGCCAGCGCGATCCCGGCTTCCGGACCAAACCGCAGATCGCTGCGGCTCTTGCGGCCCGAGGAAAGAAGGCAGGCTTTGCCTGCCGGGCGGTGGTGGCCGACTGCGCCTACAGCGTCAGCGACGACTGGTATCTCGCCTTGCGTGAGGCCCACCTGCCCTACGTGGTCCACCTCAAGCCGCACCGCGGCACCTGGGCACCCGCCGACCAGCCGCACACCCCCATCGACGCTGCCCAGGCCCTGGCCTGGCAGGACGCCGAGCACCCCGGCGCCTGGACGCCCGTCGAGCGGCACTTCCGCGACGGGCACACCGAGACCTGGTGGGCCGCCGACGCCACCCTCGGCGGCTGGCAACCCCACGGTGTGTGCCGCCTGGTCGTCGCCACCACCGACCCGGGCACCCTGCCGGAGAAGGCCACCTGGTACCTGGCCACCAACCTGCCCCACCCCGACGCCCCGCACGCCGCCACCAGCGCCCACCCGCCCGCCGACCTCACCGAGATCGTCCGCCTCTACGGGCTGCGGCCCTGGATCGAGCAGAGCTACAAACAGATCAAGGACGAACTAGGCTGGGCCGACTTCCAGGTCCGCTCCGACACCGCCATCCGTCACCACCAGACCCTGGTGAACTGCGCGTTCTCCTTCTGCTGGGACCAATGGTTCACCCCACCCGGGCCTCTGGACACCACCGCACTGGACCCCTGCACCGACGACCGGCCAGAGAGGGGGCCCGGCCAAGCCCCACCCGCCCCGACTTCCCTGCTGGCCCAAGGCATTGCGCGCCGTCCGCTCCTGGCTTACCCCCGCCACCACCCTGCACCGCTGGTGGCGAGCCTGGACCGACACCGACCCACCACCCGAACTCCAGGCCCTGATCGACGCGGTCACCACCGGCAGACCCCTAGATCTCTACCGCCGGGTTTAACGAACTACCGGTAGACACTCCCGGACCTGGAGAACGTCCTCCAGCATGTGTGGGTCGCCGGACCCGGCACTGCCCACCCCGGCGAAATCCTCATCAGCGACACCACCCCGTTCACCCGAGAACAGGCTCAAGCCCTGGCCATCGACCTGTCCCGCCGCAGCACCCCCGCCGAGGGCGGCTTCTGTACCTTCCAGCCCGTCGTCGACGGCGGCGCCTGCCCCTGGAGACTCGACTGTCACAACTGCGACAAGTTCGTCCTGTCCGGTGCCGACATGCTCTACTGGCGGCGCAAACGGGAGCAGTGGCGGCTGCTGGCCGAGGGCGCCCCCGATGACGCCACAGCCGACTACCTCCATCACTACTTCGAGCCCACGGCCCGCGCCATCGACGGCCTGGAGAAGGCGCTGGCCGGCCTCGGCCTCCTCAACGACGCCCTCGCGCTGGACCTGCGCAAACCCCAGGACTGCTTCCACCGCGTGTGGTCCACTGCCTTCCGCGCATCCGACCTCGCCCACGCAGGCGGCGCTGGGCCAGACGCGTACAGCGATACGTGCGCAACCGACGGTGACGATCCCGAACAGGACATCGCATGAACTCCGCAACCGTCACCGAACCCCGCACCGTCGCGGCTCTCGCCGCCCGACGGCACAAAACCGAGGCCGCCCTCCCACGCGTTCATGACGCCATCACCTGCATCCGTCGCGAGAAAGCCCAAATCAGCATCGCCGCCGTCGCTCGGCGCGCGGATGTCTCCCGCACCTTCCTTTACGACAATCCCGCAGCAAGATCCGCCGTCGCCACCGCGATCGCTGAGGCCGGCGAACACCGCACCCGCATACTCGCCAACCAGGACAACGAGCCGGAGGCGGCCTGGCGCGAACGCGCTAAACGCCGAGCGCGCCCTCAAGGCCGCGCACGCAGAGATCCTCGCCCAACGCACCCGCATCGGCGAACTCCTTGGTCAGATCCGCGACTTGCAGGCCGAGTGGACCGAGGAGGCCATCCAACGGATCACCACCGAGAACACCAGCCTGAAGCAGCGGGTCCGCCAACTCGCCACCGACAACCGCACCCTCGACGAGCGGCTCGGGGCCGCCCGCTCCAACCTCCGCTTCCAAGACCGCCGTGTCGCCGACATCGAAGCCCGTATCACCGACCCGGCGCCAGGGACTTGAGGAGCCGTTGTGCTAGTGAACATGGGGGCGTGAGTGTTCGAATAGTGTGCTCATATGGGTGATTTTCCGTTCGCGCACATGCAGCGGAGGGGCCTCCTGGCGGTTCGGTGAGGGTGAAGCGCCGTGATTCGTAGGTGATTCCCTCGTCCTACCATTGGAAAATCCGCACGTTCGTTAGGGCAATTGCCTCTGATAGTTGATCGTCCCACCCTGTAGCCTTCAGCTCATTCGGGTTCAGGTCATATCGGCCACAGAATAACTGAAGGTGCAACTGCCTCAGCGCTTCTTCGTATAGCGTCCAGCAATAAACTCCCGTGCGTGATCGCCATAGAGCCTCAAGGGGGAAATGGAATTGCAGCCTGGAAGGAATCCGGCAAAGCGCTTGCGGCTTTATACCGTCGAGTGCTTTGTTGTCCTTGGGATGCTGGCCGGCGCCTTGGGGTCGACGGCTTCTCCGGCTTCAGCTGGCACCGGCAATATTCTGCCCCCGTTCGACGTCGGGCAGCGGTGGAATATCTGCCAGGGCTACGGGGGTAACGTCTCTCATACCGGAACGTATCATTACAGCCTCGACCTTACCGGATCAGGGTGCGAAAATTCGGCTTCGGGTAGAAATGTCCGCGCTCCGATCGGGGGCAGCGTCCACTATTACCAGGCTTCGACCGGGACCTTGTGCATCAATGCAATTAACGGCAAGAGCGTGGCCCTCACTCACATCAACAGCTCCGTCACCAGTGGACGCGTGAGTGCTGGTCAACTGGTTGGCGCGGTCGCCGCACCGGGGCAGCGCGGCAATCGCGGCGTAGCGCACATCCACCTTCAGATGTGGTCGTCTCGCGGTTGCTGGGATTCCGGGACCGGGGCTATTCCCTTCGATAGCGGTCACGGGGCAAGAATCTGCGGGGCGCCCAATCTGACCGCAAATGGGCCGAGTGCTGGTAATGGTGCATGGAGCGGAACCTCCTTTACGGGCCAGAGCTGTGGGCCGACCAAGGTCGGCCTGATGGCCATGCTGAAGGACAACGGCGACCTGAAGGTCCAGAAGACCAACGGCGCTTGGGTGACGATCATGCGCAACGTCACCAATTTCCAGGTCAATAAGGACAAGATCTTTGCGCAGCAGGGTGGTGCCCTCTGGCGGAAGACAGGAGTCGCTGGCGCCTGGACGCGAATCCGGCGGGAGCGGCGTCAAGTCGTTCAGTGTGGAAGGCGCTCAAGTCGCCGTCATCCTGGCCGACGGCACACTGCACTACAAGAGCGGCAATACCTGGCCGCTGATGCTGCGGAGCGTCACCTCTGTTGACCTGGACAGCGACAAGTTCGTTGTCAGGCAGGCCGACAGTACGCTGCGCATCAAGACAGGCACCAACGGCAGCTGGCGATTGCTGCGGAGCGATGTCCGGACGTTCGACATCGAGGACGGTGTCGTCGCTGTCGTTCAGAACGATGGGACGGTGCGGTATAAGAACGGCAATAGCTGGCCGGTGCTGTTCAGAAACGCCAAGGCCGTCGTCTACGACGATGGTCGCTTCGGCGCTATCCAGACTGACGGAACCCTCCGCATCAAGATCGGCCCTGGTGGAAGCGCAACGAAGTGGGCAGACGGAGCCCTCGGGTTCGACTTCAGAGTAAGCCGCGTCGGCATCATCAAGGGTGCCGACAAGAGGCTCTGTCTGAAGAAGAGCCCTACGGGTGCCTGCAGCCTGATCGCCACCGGTGTGAAGGCAGTCCAGGTGCTATAGGCCCTCCTGACCGTTCCTGACGGTCGCCCTCGCCCGGATCTGTCAGAAGCCGTTGCCCTAGTGAGCCTCTTTCATCCTGAGTTCGTGCAGATCAGGAGGGTGTGGACTGCTCGGACGATGCGGCCGAGGCGATTGGTAGAACAGCTCGGCTTTTTGACACCATCGAGTGAATGGCTGTCGGCTTCGATGATTTGACGCCCCGATAGCAAAATGGTGCTGCTGACCTGCGAGGGTGCGAGTGTCTCGTCGTATCCGCTGCAAGGATCAGGGCGCCAATCTGGTGAGCAAGGCGACAGAGTGGGACCGTCGGCTGTCCGTGGTGGCTGACGGGAAGAGACTCATCGGGTATGCCGGTGCGGTGTTGCTGCGCCGGTGCGCGGACCGCACGGGCCTCACCGGGGCGCTGGGGAAGGTGGTGCCGTCCAGCACAGCAGCTGGCTGGCGGGAACGTGCCGGGGTGCTGGTGCACCTGACGGTCGCGATCGTGCTCGGGGCGACGAACCTATCGGAGGCCGAGCAACTCCAGTTGCATCACCGGCCGTTGTTCGGGCCGGTGGCCTCGGACTCCACCGCTCGCCGCACGCTGGCCGCGCTCGACGAGGCCACCCTGGCGAAGATTGCCAAGGTGAGGGCGAGGGTGCGCCGGCACATGTGGAGTCTGCTGCATCTACGGCCGGGCGGTTTCCCGTGGCTGACAGTGGCGGGCAAGCGGCTGACCGGCTGGATCGTCATCGACCTCGACGCCACCGTTATCACCTCAGCGTCGAAGAAGGCCGGGGCAGCGGTCACCTTCAAAAAGACGTTTGGGTTTCATCCGTTGGCCGCGTGGTGCGCGAACACCACGGAGTCCCTGGCCATGATCCTGCCACCGGGCAATGCAGGGGCGAACACAGTGGCCGACCTCATCGCCGTGCTCACCGACGCCCTCGCACAGGTCCCCGGCTCCTCGGCGGCGAAGATCCTCGTCCGGGTGGACGGGGCCGGGGCCACGCACGGCCTGCTGGAACACCTCGAAGCCCTGAACACCACGCGGCGCACGGTCCGCTACACGGTCGGCTGGAAGATAACGGACGCCGACGAGCGGGCTATCGCCCGGCTGCCCGAGGCCGCGTGGGAGACCTCCCTGACCCAGGACGGCAGCCTTCAGGACGGCTACTTCGTCGCCGAGCTGACCGGGCTGAACACTCGCGAGGACTGGCCGGAGGGCATGCGGCTGATCGTCCGCCGCGTCCGACCGTCCCGGCGGCATCTGAAGAAACTGACCGCCTTCGAGAAGAAGACCGGCTGGCGGTACTGCATCACCGCGACCAACATCCGCCACATGTGGGGCGTTGCGGGCTCGGGCCACAGCCAGTTCCTGGACGTACTGCACCGCTCGCACGCCGGGGTGGAAGACCGGGTGCGCACCAACAAGGCGATGGGCCTGACCAATTTGCCGTCCGCCTCGTGGGAGATCAACCGCGGCTGGATGCTCACCGCGAACATCGCCGCCGATCTCGACGCCTGGGTGAGGCTGCTGGCCCTGCACGACATCGGCGGCCTGGCCGACGCCGAGCCGGACACCATGCGCTTC
>JAVLTM010000010.1:0-275804 GCA_037117115.1 Streptomyces sp. PmtG
TCCCGCCACTGTCCGCCGGTCCTGAACCGCCAGATCACACCCTCGAACTGCTGCCGCAGCCGCGCGGGATACGGGCCGTACTCGCCGATCGGCAGGTACGGCCCGATAAACTCCCATTCCTGTTCGGTCAGTTGCACACGCGTCACACAGGAAGCTCTACCGGTCCAGGTCCCGCCACGAGGGCGAATCCCGCAAGTTGATCACGACTCGATACGCGCCCTAGTGCCCGTGTGGCGGGGCGCTCACGCCTCGTCGAGGGCCGCGCGCAGCGTGCGCGCGAACGCCTCGGGCTGACCGGGGTAGCCGAACTCCCCGTCGACGAAGCCGCCGTGGTGGCTGGGGAACACCGTGGCCGACTGGCCGAGCAGACCGGCCAGCGCGTCGGCGGTCCGTCCGGTGACCGTGTCCCGGGACTCCTCGCCCACCGCGACCACGATCCGCGTCGGCGCCGCGGCGAGCGCGGCGGTGTCGGGGCGGTAGCCGCTGACCGCCCAGGACAGGTCGGAGAGCAGGGGGTCCACACGGGAGCCGTCGTCCTCGGTGGGCAGCCCGAAGGCGGCGGGGTCGGCAGGGAGCCCGGCGAAGAAGGCGTCGTTGAACTCGCCCTGCCACGCGGTCATCGCGAGGAAGGCCGCCATGCCGGCGCCGAAGCCCTTCGCCTCGTACGCGTCGCGGATGGCTGCGCGGGCGCGCAGGGCGGCGTCGGCGTCGGCGAGCACCGCGAACAGCGGCGGCTCGTGCGCCACCAGGGTGGTCACGTCGCCGGGGTGCGCCGTGACCAGGGCCAGCGCGGTCACCGCGCCGCCACTGCTCGCGAACAGCTCGACCGGGCCCGCGCCGAGCGCCTCGATCAGGGCGTGCACGTCGTCGGCCTGGCGGGCGGGGTCGTGGTCGGTGCGGCCGTCGTCACGGGTGCTGCGGCCGAGGCCGCGCGGGTCGTACGTGACCACGGTGCGGTCGGTGAAGTGCGCGCCCAGGGCGCGGAAGCCACTGGCGTCCATGGGCTGGCCGATCATCAGCAGCGGCGGCCGCCCGTCGGCGGTCGGCAGCGGGCCGATGACGTCGTAGGTGAGGGCGGCGCCGGGAATCGCGAGAATCTGTGTGTTCATGCCTGGGTAGACCCCCGCCGCGCCCGGAACTCATCGGTCGCGCGGCGGGGAATCGCGATGTCAGCCGCGGTAGGTCTCCAGGAGCCGCAGCCACACCTCGCTGATCGTCGGGTACGCCGGGACCGCGTGCCACAGCCGGTCGATCGGGACCTCGCCCGCGATGGCGACCGTAGCCGAGTGGATGAGCTCGCCGACGCCGGGGCCGACGAAGGTGACGCCGAGGACGATCTCGCGGTCGAGGTCGACGACCATGCGGGCGCGGCCGCGGTAGCCGTCGGCGTACAGGCCCGCCCCGGCCACGGACGCGAGGTCGTAGTCGACGGCGCGGACGCGGTGGCCCGCCTCCTTCGCGGCGGCGAGGGTGAGGCCCGCCGACGCCGCCTCGGGGTCGGTGAAGACGACCTGCGGGACCGCGTCGTGGTCGGCGGTGGCGCTGTGGGCGCCCCAGCGGTCGGTCTCCAGGAGCGGGACGCCCTGCGCGCGGGCGGCGATCGCGGCGCCCGCGACCCGGGCCTGGTACTTGCCCTGGTGGGTCAGGAGCGCCCGGTGGTTCACGTCGCCCACCGCGTACAGCCAGTCGCTTCCGGTCACCCGGCAGCTGTCGTCGACGGACAGCCAGGCGCCCGCCTCCAGGCCGACCGTGTCCAGGCCGAGGTCGTCGGTGCGCGGGGCGCGGCCGGTGGCGAAGAGCACCTCGTCGGCCTCGACGCGTCCGCCGTCACCGAGCTCGACGGTGACGGTGGCCCCGCTGCGGCGCACCGCCGTCACCGAGGCGCCGACGCGCACGTCCGCGCCCGCCTCGCGCAGCGCGTCGGCGACGAGCTCCCCGGCGAACGGCTCCATCTTGGGCAGCAGCCCTTCGCCGCGCACGAGCAGCGTCACCTGGGAGCCGAGGGCCTGCCAGACGGTGGCCATCTCCACGCCGACCACACCGCCGCCGACCACGACGAGCCGCCCGGGCACGTGGTCGGCGCTGGTCGCCTCGCGGCTGGTCCACGGCTTGGCGTCGGCGATCCCGGGCAGGTCGGGGACGACGGCGCGGCTGCCGGTGCAGACGGCGACGGCGTGCCGGGCCCGCAGGCGGGTGACCGAGCCGTCGGCGGCGGTGACGGTCACCTGGCGGGTGCCCGCGAGGCGGCCGTGGCCGCGGTACAGGTCCACGCCGATCGAGTCCAGCCACCCGACCTGGCCGTCGTCCTTCCAGTGCGAGGCGTAGGCGTCGCGGTGGGCGAGGACCGCGGGGGCGTCGAGGGGCCCTTCGGCCAGCTGGCGCAGGCCCGGCACGCGGCGGGCGTCGGCGCGGGCCACCACGGGACGCAGCAGGGCCTTGCTCGGCATGCAGGCCCAGTACGAGCACTCGCCGCCGACGAGCTCGCTCTCCACGACCGCCGCGCTCAGCCCCGCCGCGCGCGCCCGGTCGGCGACGTTCTCCCCCACTGGCCCGGCCCCGAGGACCACGACGTCGTACGTGCTGGTGTCTGCGGCGCCGGTGGCGTCCGTGGATTGCGTCATGGGCCCAGTCTGGTACCAGGTGTGCGGCGTGGCCACACGGGTACGCGCGCGGAATACGGCCGTCGCCGCGGCCGTTGTGCACGACGGCTTCGCCCCCATCAGGAAGAGAGACGCATCATGAGCACGACCGTGGAGCTCACGAAGGAAAACTTCGACCAGACGATGACGGAGAACGACTTCGTCCTGATCGACTTCTGGGCGTCCTGGTGCGGTCCGTGCCGCCAGTTCGCGCCGGTCTACGAGAAGGCCGCCGAGGCCAATACGGACCTGGTCTTCGGCAAGGTCGACACCGAGGCGCAGCCGGAGCTCGCGGCCGCGTTCGGCATCCAGTCGATCCCGACCCTGATGATCGTCCGTGACCGGGTCGCGGTGTTCGCGCAGCCCGGCGCGCTGCCGGAGGCCGCCCTCGATGACGTCATCGGGCAGGCCCGCAAGCTGGACATGGACGAGGTCCGCAAGTCGGTCGCGGAGCAGCAGACGAACGACCAGGGGCAGTAGGGCGAAGGCCGCGGCCCGCCGCGAGGCCCCGGCGCGCCCTTCGGGGCGGCCGCGGGCCCGGCGGGCCCGGGTCCGCCTGGGTCTGGGGCGCTCAGCTGGACTCGCGGTGCACGACGCTCGCGCCGAGCACGTCGTGGACCTCCGGGCGCGCCCCGGGCTCGCGCACCACGCGGTCGACGAGCTCGGCGAGGCCGCGGCCCGAGAGCAGTTCGATGCTGACGCTGCTCAGGCGCGGGCGCAGCAGCCGGGCGAGCATGAGGTCGTCGGCGCCGACGACGGCGGTGTCGTCGGGGACGCGTATGCCCTCGTCCTGGAGGGCGCGCATGAGGAGCATCGCGTACTCGTCGTTGTACGCGAAGACGGCGTCGAGGCCGAGTCCGCGCCAGCGGCCCGCGAGCCGGGCGGCGGACTCCTCTCCGTAGCCGAGGGGAAGCTCGGTGACGCGGCCCTCGGGGGCGCCGCGCACGGTGGTGCGGACCCCGTCCAGGCGCGGCCGTGAGAAGGGTTCGAGACCGGGTTCCTCGGGGACGACGACGCCGATGCGGCGGCGGCCGCGGGTCAGCAGGTGCTCGGCGGCGCTGCGCCCGACCAGGCGCTGGTCCATCAGCAGGGCGTGCGCGCCCTCGGCGCGCTGCGGGCCGAGCGTGAACACGGCCTTGGCACCGGAGCGCTTGAGGACGGCCACGCCGCGGGCGCCGAGCGCCGTCGCGTCCGGCGCGAGGACGGCGACCGGGCGCAGCTCGGCCCAGGCGCGGGCGGCGTCCTCGCCGGTCAGGCCGAGGCTGCCGTACTGCACGACGGTGTAGTCGAACCGGCTGAGCGCCCACTGCAGTTCGCTGAAGAACCGGCTGAAGAGGGGGCCCACGGGGATCTGGGGCGTGGGCATGAGGACCATGCGGGTGTGGCCCGCGCGCAGGCTGCGGGCGGCGGCGTGCGGAACGTACCCGAGCTCCTTGGCGGCTTCGAGGACGCGGCGGCGCGTGGGCTCGCTGATGCGCACGGCGCTGGTGTTGTTCAGGACGTAGCTGACGGTCGCGCGGGAGACGCCCGCGAGGCGTGCGACGTCCGCGCTGGTCGGAACGGAGTGCGGCACGGGGTGCGCGGCACCCCGCGTGAGGGGATCGGTCGACGGGTCCGGCGGTCCTGACGCCGCGCCCGACGCGGGCTGCTGCTGCGGTATCTGCACCATGACGGGGCAATCCTTCCAGACGGTCCCGGGGCGCACCCAGGCGGGCGCGGGGGCGCTGCCGGGCAGGCGACGGGGCACGGCCGCGCACACCGCCGGGGCCGGTAGCGCGGCGGCTCACACGCGCCGCCTTCCGCGCACACGCGTCCCGGCCGAGGGGGCACACGCCGCGCGCGTGGGCCCGCCGCGGCACGCCGCGCACGCGGCTGAGGGGGTCAACTGGGCCGCTGCGATTCCGCGTTGGCCCGCCGGAAGCTACCGTGCGGTAAGGCGCCGCGCCGACCGGCAGCGGTCCCCTCCTGCCCCCGCCCTCACCCGCCGCCACCCGCCGCCACCCGCCGCCACCCGAACGAAGGTGCCCCCCACATGACCGCTGAACGTTCCGCGGGCCTCGCGGAGACCGCGCGTGCCCTCGCCGCGGGCGAGGTGTCCGCGCGGGAGCTGACCGAGCGCGCGCTCGCCCGGATCGCGGCCACGCAGCCCGTGCTCAACGCGTTCCGCGTGGTGCGCGCGGAGGCCGCGCTCGCCGAGGCGGACGCCGCCGACCTGCGCCTGGCGGCGGGGGCGCGCGCCCCGCTGCTCGGGGTGCCGATCGCGGTGAAGGACGACACGGACGTGGCGGGCGAGCCGACGGCGTTCGGCTGCCCCGGCGCCTTCCCGCCCAAGGCCGCGGACGCGGAGGCGGTGCGCAGGCTGCGGGCGGCCGGTGCCGTGATCGTCGGCAAGACCAACACGTGCGAGCTCGGGCAGTGGCCGTTCACGGAGGGGCCCGCGTTCGGCGACACCCGCAACCCGTGGAACACCGGCCGCACGCCGGGCGGTTCGTCGGGCGGCTCGGCCGCCGCGGTGGCCGCCGGGCTCGTGCCCGCGGCGCTCGGCTCGGACGGCGCGGGGTCGGTGCGCATCCCGGCGGCGTGGACGCATCTGGTCGGGATCAAGCCGCAGCGCGGGCGCATCTCGACGTGGCCGTGGCCGGAGGCGTTCAACGGCATCACCGTCAACGGCCCGCTCGCCCGCACGGTGGCCGACGCGGCGCTGCTCCTGGACGCGGCGAGCGGCAACCACGCCGACGACCCGCACCGGCCGTCGCCGGTGCGCGCCGTGGAGGCCGCGACGCGGGCCCCGGGGCGGCTGCGCGTGGCCCTTTCGCTGCGGATGCCGTTCACGGCCACGCCCAAGCGGCTGCATCCGCTGGTGCGCGGGGCGGTGGTGGGCCTCGCCGAGCGGCTCGCCGCGCTCGGGCACGAGGTGGCGGAGGCCGACCCGCGCTACGGCCAGATCGGGCTCGCCTTCGTGCCCCGGGCGACGGCGGGGGTCGCCGACTGGGTGCGGCAGGTGCCCGACCCCTCGCTGCTCGACCCGCGCACGAAGGACGCCGCGCGCCTGGGGCGGCTGCTGAGCGGCGCGCCGCTCAGGCTCTCGCGCCGGGCCGAGGCGACCCTGCACCGCCGGGTGGGCGCCGTCTTCGACACCTATGACGTGGTCCTCGCGCCCACCACGGCGACGCCGCCGCCGCGCGTGGGCACGCTCGCGGGGCTCAGCGGGTGGCGCACCGACCAGGCGATGATCGCGGCGTGCCCGTACGCGTGGCCGTGGAACGTGCTCGGCTGGCCGGGGGTGAACGTGCCCGCGGGCCGGGTCGCGGGCGGGCTGCCCGTCGGGGCGCAGCTGCTCGGCCCCGCGGGCAGCGAGCCGCTGCTCGTGTCGCTCGCGGCGCAGCTGGAGGACGACCTGCGCTGGCACGAGCAGTGGCCCGAGCCGCTGCCGGAGGCGCGCGCGACGCCGTGAGCGCGGGCGCCGGGCCCTGGGCGCGGGGGAAATTGCGGTGCGGGCCGCCCAGGGGCCGTCTACGGTCGGGCGGGTGCAGCTCTATGAGATCCACATTCACGGGTTCGCCGACACCCAGGCGGCACTCGCGCTCCAGGAGCCCCTGGCCCGGCTGCTGTGTCCGGTCGAGGACCACACGGGCCCCTGCGAGGTGCCCTGGGGCTTCACGCTGGGCGAGGGCGGCTCGCTGGTGCTCGGGATCTTCGCGACGGAGGCGAAGGCCGCGGAGGTGCGCGACCGCGTCCGGGCGCGGGTGGGCGCGGCGCACCCGACGGTCCTGGGCGAGGCCCGTGGCCACGACTTCGACGACCTGGCGGAGCAGTACCGCTACGAGAACCCGGGCGCGGACGGCTGACCGCGCGGCCCGGGGCGCCCGGTCACCGCGGGCCGGGGCCCGGAAGGCCTCCGGGTGGGCCGGGTGGGCCGAATCGGCCATCCCGTGCGTGAAGCGCACGCGCGTGGTGTATTGGAAGAAAATCCCCCGTGTGGTGCGTGGATCGGTGGTGGGCCGCGGCCGTCGTTCACCGCAACGGCACTTCCCGGCCACCCGGGGCCGTCTTGTGCGAAATAGCTTCAAGGTCTTGGGTGTTACGAGCGCTGTCCGGGTACGCCACCCGGGCCGCCCGGGACAGGAGGACCCCCGACATGCCAGAAGGAGACTGTACGCGCGGTCGCGCGCGCGGTGGCGATGTCGTCACCGAGGCCGAGGTCGAGGCCCTGGTGCGCGGCATCTGCTTCAAGAACGGGCCGCCCACGGCCCTCGGCGTCGAGTTGGAATGGCTCGTCCACGACCGGCGCTCCGAGCGCCTTCCCCTCACGTCCGCCCGCGTCGACGCCGCCCGCGCGGCGCTGCGGACCCGGCCCCTCACCTCGGCGGTCACCGTCGAACCCGGCGGTCAGCTGGAGCTCAGCTCGCTGCCCGCCGCCTCGCTCATGGAGTGCGTGTCCGCCGTATCGGCCGATCTGGCCGTCGTCCGCGAGGCGCTCCGCCCCCTCGATCTGACGCTCACCGGCCTGGGCGCCGACCCGTGGCGCGCCCCGAAGCGGGTGCTGCGCGAGCCGCGCTACGAGGCCATGGAGTCCTGGCTCGACCGGGGCGGTGGCGCGGGCCGCCGCATGATGTGCTCCACGGCGTCGGTGCAGATCTGTGTGGACGCCGGGTACGAGGAGCCGGGGCCGCTCGGCTTCGCGCGGCGCTGGCGGCTCGCGCATCTGCTCGGGCCCGTGCTGGTCGCGGCGTTCGCCAACTCGCCCGTCCAGGACGGCCGTGCCACCGGCTGGCGCTCGACCCGGCAGGCCGTGTGGGCGGGCATCGACCCCGGCAGGTCGGGCGCTCCCGCGCTCGACGAGGAGCCGCGGACGGCCTGGGCGCGGCACGCCCTGGACGCGCCGGTGATGTGTGTGCGTACACCCGAGAACACCGGAGCCGCCGGAGCCGCGGACCGGGCGCCGTGGCTGGTGCCGCAGGGCCTGACGTTCCGTTCCTGGGTGCGCTCCGGCCTGCCGCGGCCGCCCACCCGCGGTGACCTCGACTACCACCTCACCACGCTGTTCCCGCCGGTCAGGCCGCGCGGGCACCTGGAGCTGCGCATGGTCGACGCGCAGCCCGGCGACGACGGCTGGGTGGTGCCGCTCGCGGTCACGAGCGCGCTGTTCGACGACGCGCAGGCCGCCGAGACGGCCTATCGCGCCGTGAAGCCGCTGGCCGAGCGGGCGGGGGCGACGCCCGCGCCGCACAGTCCGCTGTGGCTGGACGCGGCCCGCCGTGCCCTCACGGACCCCGAGCTGCGGGACGCGGCGGCGGCCTGCTTCGCCGCGGCCCTGGAGGCGCTGCCGAGGGTGGGCGCCGCGCCCGCGGTGGTGACGGCGGTCGCCGCGCACGCCGACCGGTACGTGGCCCGGGGCCGCTGCCCCGCCGACGACCTGCTCGACGAACTGACCGCACACGGGGCGCTCTCCCCGGGGAAGGACGTACACCCATGACCGGTATCCCGCACGGGGCCGCGCACCGCTCCCCCGCCGGCCCCGCCGCCTCCCCCGACCTCGCGGACCCGGACGTCCTGCGGGCGCGGGCGCTGGCCGCCCTCGGCGCGGCGCGCGAGCGGACGGCGCTGCTCACCGGGTGCGTCGAGGACGGCGAACTGACCGCGCAGCACTCGCCGCTGATGTCTCCGCTGGTGTGGGACCTCGCCCACATCGGCAACCAGGAGGAGCAGTGGCTGCTGCGGGCGGTCGGCGGCCGCGAGGCGCTGCGGCCCGAGATCGACTCGCTGTACGACGCGTTCGAGCACCCGCGCGCCGCCCGCCCCTCGCTGCCGCTGCTCGCGCCGGACGAGGCCCGCCGCTACGCCGCCGAGGTGCGGGGGCGTGCCCTTGAGGTCCTGCGGAGCGCGCCGTTCACCGAGGGCGGCCCGTTCGCGGGCGGCCCCGACGGCTCTGTGGACACGGAGCGGCTCACTGACGCGGGCTTCGCCTTCGGGATGATCGCGCAGCACGAACAGCAGCACGACGAGACGATGCTGATCACCCATCAGCTGCGGGCGGGCGCCCCGGCGCTCACCGCGCCCGACCCGGAGCCCGTCGCCTCCTTCGAAGGACCGGCCGAAGTCCTCGTGCCCGGCGGCACGTTCACCATGGGCACCTCCACCGAGCCGTGGGCGCTCGACAACGAGCGCCCCGCGCACCAGCGCCTGGTCGCGCCGTTCTTCCTCGACACCACGCCGGTGACGAACGCCGCCTACCGGCGCTTCATCGACGGCGGCGGCTATGACGAGCCGCGCTGGTGGCACGAGCGGGGCTGGCGGATGGTCCGCAAGCACGCCTTGAGCGCGCCGCTGTTCTGGCGGCGCGAGGGCGGCGAGTGGCTCCCGTCGGCGCTTCGGCCGCGTCGAGCCGGTGCCCGCGGACGAGCCGGTGGTGCACGTCAGCTGGTACGAGGCGGACGCGTACGCGCGCTGGGCCGGGCGGCGGCTGCCCACGGAGGCGGAGTGGGAGAAGGCCGCGCGCCACCACCCCGGTGAGGACCGCTCGACGCGCTACCCGTGGGGGGACGAGGACCCCGCGCCCGGGCACGCGAACCTGGGGCAGCGCCATCTGCGCCCGGCGCCCGCGGGCAGCTATCCGCGGGGCGCTTCGCCGCTCGGGGTGCGCCAGCTGATCGGCGACGTGTGGGAGTGGACGGCGAGCGACTTCCTGCCGTACCCGGGCTTCGTCGCCTTCCCCTACCGCGAGTACTCGGAGGTGTTCTTCGGCGGCGACTACAAGGTCCTGCGCGGCGGCGCGTTCTCCGTGGACGCCGTCGCGTGCCGGGGCACGTTCCGCAACTGGGACCACCCGGTGCGGCGGCAGATCTTCTCCGGCTTCCGCACGGGCGCGCGACGCCACGGCCGCCGAACTGGCCGCGGAGCTCGTCTGATGTGCCGTCATCTGGCCTATACGGGCGACCCCGAGTCCCTGGGCGCGCTCCTGGTGGCGCCCGCGCACGGCCTGTTCCGGCAGTCGTGGGCGCCGCGGCACCAGCGGCACGGCACGGTCAACGCCGACGGCTTCGGCGTTGGCTGGTACGCGCCGGGCGACCCGGTGCCCGCGCGCTATCGCCGCTCCGGGCCGATCTGGGGCGACCAGTCGTTCGCGGACCTCGCCCGCGTGGTGCGTTCGCACGCGGTGCTCGCCGCGGTGCGCGACGCGACCGTGGCGAGCGCGGACGGCGAGGCCGCGGCCGCGCCGTTCGCCGAGGACCGCTGGCTGTTCAGCCACAACGGCGCCGTGACCGGCTGGCCCGACGCGCTGGTGCCGATCGCCGCGGACCTGCCGCCCGCCGATCTGCTCGCCCTCGAGGCGCGCTGCGACTCCGCCCTCGTGTGGCGGCTCGTCCTGAACCGGCTGCGCGGCGGCACGGCCGCGCCGCGGGCGCTCGCGGACACCGTCGGCGCGGTCGCGGCCGCGGCGCCGGGCTCCCGCCTCAACCTGCTGCTCACGGACGGCGACACGATCGCCGCGACCGCCTGGGGCGACAGCCTCTGGTACCTCAACGACCCCGGCCGCCACACCGTCGTGGCCTCGGAGCCGTACGACGACGACCCGCGCTGGCACGAGGTCCCCGACCGCACGCTGGTGTCCGCGTCGCCCAAGGAAGTCCTTCTCACCCCGCTCAAGGAGCCACCCGCGTGAGCCCGTTCCTGCTGACCCGCACCCTGCCCGAGGACGCCACCGGCGCCGCGCTGCGCGCCGACGTCCTGCACGGCCTCACCCGCCCCCAAGGTCTCGACTCCGCTCGGCCAGGGGGGACCCCCTTCCTCAAGACGCTCCCGCCCAAGTGGTTCTACGACGCCCGCGGCAGCGTCCTGTTCGACGAGATCACCACGCTGCCCGAGTACTACCCGACGCGCGCCGAGCGCGAGATCCTCCTCGCCCGGTCGGCGTCGATCGCCGCGGCCACCGGCGCGCGCACCCTGGTGGAGCTCGGCTCCGGCTCCTCGGAGAAGACCCGGCACCTCATCGACGCGCTGTCGCACCTGGACACGTACGTGCCCGTCGACGTCAGCGAGTCGGCGCTCACCGGAGCCGCGAACACGCTGCTCGCCGAGCGGCCCGGCCTGCGGGTGCACGCGCTGATCGCCGACTTCACCCGGAGCCTGGCGCTGCCGGACGCGCCGGGGCCGCGCCTGGTGGCGTTCCTCGGCGGCACGATCGGCAATCTGCTGCCCGCCGAGCGCGCCGCGTTCCTCGCCTCGGTGCGGGGTCTGCTCTCGCCCGGTGACGCGCTGCTGCTCGGCACGGACCTGGTCAAGGACGAGTCGGTGCTCGTGTCCGCGTACGACGACGGGGCGGGCGTGACCGCCTCGTTCAACAAGAACGTCCTGCACGTCGTGAACCGCGAGCTCGGCGCGGACTTCGACCCCGAGGCGTTCAGCCACGTCGCGGTCTGGGACCGCGAGCGGGAGTGGATCGAGATGCGGCTGCGGTCCCGGCTCTCGCAGACGGTGAAGATCCCCGCCCTTGACCTCGCGGTCGACTTCGAGCGGGGCGAGGACCTGCGCACGGAGGTCTCCGCGAAGTTCCGCGAGGCGGGCGTGCGGTCCGAACTGGCCGCCGCGGGCCTGGAGCTGACCCACTGGTGGACCGACGAGCGCGGCCGGTTCGCGCTGTCCCTGAGCACGGCCGCCTGAGCGGCGCCGCCCGAAGGCCGGGGCCCGGCGGGTGGCTCCCTCACGGGGGCCACCCGCCCGTCGTCGGTGACCGCGCTCAGCGGCCGCCGTCGTCCAGCGTCTTCGTGATCCGGTCCGAGGCCTTCTTGGCCTCGGCCGCCGCGTCGCCTCCGGCGAGGACCTTCGACATGTACGTCTTGACCGGGTTGTCGGCCTCCACCATGCGCCCAGCGCGGCGATGCGGGCGTCGCCCGGCCCCGCGCGGCCCCGGCCGCCATCGCGGCGACGCCCTCCTTGCCGGAGACGACGGAGGCGAGGGTGGTCTTGTTGGGCACGTAGTCCATCGTGCGGGCGAGCTCCTTCTGCCACTTCTCGCCCGCGAGGGCCTTGACGACCTCGACGGCCGCCTTGCGCTCGTCGGTGCCCTCCCGCACCACCAGGTCGGAGCCGCCGGTGAAGACCGCGCCCGGCTTGGCGGCGCTCTTGCCGGGGATCGGGAAGTAGCCGAGCTTCCCCTTGAGGTCGGGGTTGGCCGCCTCGATGGTGCGGACCGTGCCGGGCACCGCGATGAGCTGCGCGATGCCGCCCTTGGCGAACACCCCGGCCTGCGGCGGGTGTTCCTCGTCGGCGTCCTCGGGCCCCTCGCCGAGCGCCTGGAGCTGGCGGTAGAAGTCCATGCCGCGCAGCGCGGCCGGGGAGTGCAGGCCGCCGCGCCAGAGGCCGCCCTTCTCCTTGGCGAGGTCGCCGCCCTCGTCCCAGATGAACCCGGCGAGCGTGTACCAGTCCTGTCCGGCGAGGTAGATGCCCTGGTTGCCGCCGGAGTTGAGGCGCGTGGTGGCGGCGAGCCACTGCTGCCGGGTCTTCGGCGGCTTGACGCCGGCCTGCGCGAAGAGGTCCTTGTTGTAGATGACGACGCGGTTGGCCGCGTACCAGGGCACGCCGTACTGGGCGCCCCGGTAGCGCCCGGGCTCCGCGAGGCCGGGCAGCCAGTCCTCCATGCCGAGGTCGCGCGCCGCCTCCAGGGTGAGGTCCTCCAGGCCCCCGCGGTCGACGTACTGGGCGACCTGGGTGTTGCCGACCTCGATGACGTCGGGCCCGTCCTCGTTCTTCAGGGCCTTCTGCACCTTGGGGCCGATGCCGGTCCATTCGTGGACGCGGATGTCCAGGTCGATGTCGTCGTGCTGCTTCTCGAAGTCCTCGGTGAACCGCTTGAGGAAGCCCTCCGGAGGCGCTGCCCTTCATCAGCCAGACGGTGACGGTGCTCTTGTCGTCCCCGCCGCCGGGCAGCAATCCGCAGCCGGGCAGCAGGGCGGTGGCGGCGAAGGTCAGGGCGAGGGAGAGGGAAATACGTCTGCGGCGCGCGTTCACGTCGGTCACTTTCTGGCTGCGGACAGCATGGAGGAAGGGGGCCCGACGTGGGGAAGAGCTGTGCTCGAACGGGTGTGTGGGATTTTGGTACGGACCAGGACATTGGTCAAGGCCCTTGCGGAACTTCCGCCAACAGGCCCCCGGCGCGCCACGGCACTACCGTGGGGGACAGCCCGCACCGCCGCGGAGAAGGGATGCCCCCTCATGTCCGAGCACACCTACCGGGTCACCGAGATCGTCGGCACCTCGCACGAAGGCGTCGACCAGGCCATCCGCAACGGCGTCACCCGCGCCGCGCAGACCCTGCGCGGCCTGGACTGGTTCGAGGTCACGCAGGTGCGCGGCCACATCGAGAACGGCGAGATCAAGCACTACCAAGTGGGCCTGAAGGTCGGCTTCCGCCTGGAGGACGCGGGCTGACCCCGTCACCCGCATGCCTACCCGCTCAGGTGCGCCCCTCGCGCTCCTGGGCGTCCTTCAGCGCCGCCGACGAGCGCGCCCACCGCGCCCGCACCACCGTGAACCCGGCCCGCTCGGCGTCGTCGCACACCAGCTCGTCGTCATCCACGAGGACGCGTACGTCCCGGGTGCGTGCGAGGCGCCGCAGGATCTCCAGCTTGGTGCGGCGCGCCGGGCGCCGGTCGTGGTCGCGGCGCATCCAGATCCGGCCCGCGGGCAGCCCCTGGGCGGCCAGCCACGCCTCGGTGTCGGCCCGGCACCGCTCCGGCCGCCCCGTCAGATACACGACCTCGCACTCCTCGGCGCTCTCCCGCGCCAGGTCCACGCCGCGCGCCAGCGGCGGGTCGTGCGGCGCGGCCGCGAAGAACGCGTCCCAGTCGCGCGGCGCGCGCTCCAAGAAGCGCTGGCGGTGCGCGGTGTCGGCGAGGGTGCCGTCGAGGTCGAACACGGCGAGTGGTCTGCGGTCGTCCGTCACGTCGTCAGCGTAGGCAACGGCGTCGCGCCCCGGCGAACCGGACGCGGCCGGGGCCGCGGGCCGGGGCCGCGGGCCGGGGCCGCGTCAGCGCGCCTCGGTCTCCAGGAGCTGTCTCCAGCCCTCCGCGGACAGGGCGTGGGCGGGCGCGCCGATGCCCGCGAGGCGCTGCCACACCCGGGGCGAGACGAGCAGGCACGCGCTGACGGCGCCGAGGAGCAGCGCGCCGCCAGGGTCGGAGCGCAGCGGCAGGAGTTCCTCCTGGCTGCGCGCGTACCAGCCGCGCCGGGCCGCGGCCTGGGCCAGCTCCCGCAGCACCGCGCGCCGTCCCCGGCCCGCCTCCGCGTGCCGTACGACCGCCATGAGCAGCATGTGGGTGCGGACGCCGGGGCGGGCCACCGGCGGCGGCCCGGCCGGTTCGCCGCACGCGAGGGCGAGCCAGCGCCGCACCAGGTCGACGCCGGCGAGTTCGGCGTTGACCGGCTCCACCAGGCGGGGGTTGACGTCGATGTAGCGCACCTGGCCCGCCTCCTGGTCGAGGACCGCGTCCAGGGACAGGGGGCCGTGCCAGTCAAGGGCGGCGCCCAGCGCGGCGAGGTGCTCGGCGACCTCGGGCAGGGCCACGGACTCCTTGGCGGCCGCGCTGCCCTGCACGCCTTCGCGTGTGCGCAGCGCCGTGTGGGCGCCGACGAGTACGCCCTGGTCGAACAGCGCCTGGACCATGACGACGGGCCCCGGCACGGCCAGTTGCGCGAGCACCTCGCCGCCGTGGGCGAAGACGTCCCGCACCACGGGCAGCGCGGCGATCCTGGAGAGGTCCTCGGGCTCGTCGGCCCGCCACACGCCCCGGCTGGACGTCGCCACGGACAGCTTGACGTAGAGGGGCAACCGCTCCTTCTGGGCGAGGAGTTCACCCTCGTCCCGCACCAGATCGGTGTCGGGCTGGGGCAGTTCGAGCGCGTCGAGGACCCGGACGGCCTCGGCCTTGTCCTGCGCCCTGCGCACCGCGTCGAAGCCGGGCACCGCGAGGCCGACCCCGAGGGCGCGGAACTCCTCGCGGTGCCGGGACAGCGCCACCAGCTGCTCGTGGGTGGGCAGCAGGACGTCGTACGGGTGGCTCGCCAGGGTCCGGCGCAGCGCGTCGAGGTAGCGGGCCGGGTCGGCGGAGAACCGGGGGCTCTTGTGGCGGTGCTTCACCCAGCGGGACAGCGCGGTGAAGGCGAGGCCCCCGCTGTCCATCACGCCCACCTCGTGCCCGTGCCGTCCCAGCACGGTCAGGATCTCCCTGGCCGAGGCGCTGGACGCCTCGGTGAGCAGGACGCGGCGGCGAGGTGCGGGTGCGCGGTCACCCATGGGTCGAGTCCTTTCGGTGGGGTCCGCCCCCGCCGCCGGACCTGGCCCCGAGGACCAGGACCACGGCCCCGCAGACACGAAGAACACCAGGAGGGACAGCCAGGCGACGCGGTAGCTTCCCGTCCACTGCAGGGCGAAACCGAACCCGGCCGTGCCGAGGAAGGCCAGGCAGCGGTTGACCGTCTCGAAGACGCCGAAGTATTCCGCCGCGCGGTCCTGGGGCACCAGCTTGATGAAGACCGAGCGGGACAGCGCGTAGGTGCCGCCGACCACGAAGCCCGCCCCGACACACAGGCCGAGGAAGGCGCCGAAGGACCCCTCGGGGATGAGCGCGCCCGCGATCACCGTGAGGATCCAGACGAGGACGAAGCCGAGCAGCACCGTGCGGCCGCTGTGCCGCTCGGCGAGGCGCCCCGCCACCAAGGCGCCCGCGAACGCGACGAACTGCACCGCGAGGACGGCGACGACGAGGTCGCCCTGGGCGATGCCGATCTCCTGCACCGCGAAGGTCCCCACCAGGGCGGTCACGGCCTGCATGCCGTTGTTGTAGAGCAGGAACGCGATGAGGAACCACCCGGCGCCCGGCAGGGTCCACAGGTGGCGCACCGTGGTGAGCGCCGCCCGGTAGACGCCGCCGCGCGGCGGGCCCGGGGCGCCGACGGGCGCCGCCGGCGGGCTGCCGTAGCCGCGCAGCAGCCACACCGACACCATGCCGAACAGCAGCCACCACAGGCCGGTGACGAGCAGGATCAGCCGGATGGCATGGCTCTCCGCGATGCCGAGCGCCTCGTGGTTGGCGTACAGCACGAGGGCGATGAGGAGCAGCACGCCGCTGCTGAGGAAGCCGGCCGCCGAGCCCTCGGTGGACATGCGGTCCTGGCGCTCGGGCGAGGCGAGGACGGGCAGATAGGTGTTGGCGACCATGACCGAGGCGCCGAGCGCCATGTTGGCCGCCACGTACAGCAGGCCGCCAAGGGCGTAGTCGGTGTTCCCGATCGCGTACATCCCGGACGCCGCGCAGGCGCCGACGACGGCGAACACCGCGAGCAGGCGGCCCTTGTCGTGGCGTTCGGTGAGGGCCGCGGCCAGCGGCAGGACGAAGACCTGGAGCAGGACGGACAGGGCCGAGACGTACGGGTAGAAGGAGCCGGCGAGCACGGGTATCCCCAAGGGGTGGAGATAGCCGTCGGCGTCGGCGGCGTTCTCGCTGACGTCGGTGATGTACGGGCCGAAGAAGATCGAGGTGACGGACGTGGTGAAGACCGAGTTGGCCCAGTCGTAGCCGTACCAGCCGAGACGGCCGCGGCGCGTGGCGCGCCAGCGGGCCTCGGTCTCGTCGGGGAGCGCGGCCACGGCCCTGGTCTGCTGCGGCATTTACGGGCACCTCTCCCCGTCGTTGATGTCAACTCCGCGTGCCGGTGGATGTGTGGGAGTCATGTGTTGCCTCCGGGAGTGGGGGGACCGCACCGCTGCGCACCCGCGGACGGCGGGAGTCGTCCCTCGATGCGGCCCGCACCCGGACCGGGTCGTGGGCTTTCCCCCGCACAGAGGAGTTCACGTGCGCAAAGGGCGTGTCATCACCTCCATCATTTCCTCGGCGCGCTCGTTGATGAAGAAGTGCCCCCCGGGGAACATCCGCGCCTGGAAGGCCCCGGTCGTCAGGCTCTCCCAGGCCAGGATCTCGGCCTCGTCCGCGCGGGGGTCCCGCCGCCCGCCGAAGACGGTCAGCGGGCTGCCCAGCGGCGGTTCGTCCCGGTAGGCGTACGTCTCGTTGACCGTCAGGTCCGCGCGGAGCAGCGGCAGGAGCAGGTCCATGACGTCGCTGGCGCGCAGCACCTCCTCGGGGGTGCCGCCCATGCCCGCGACCGCGCGGATCAGTTCGTCCGCGGGGAGGTCGCGCAGGGGGCGGCGCACGTCGGGCAGGTGCGGCGCCGCCCGGCCCGAGGCGAACACATGGACGGGGGGCGGGGCGCCCGCGCGCCGCAGGCGGCGGGCCAGTTCGAAGGCGACCAGGGCTCCGAGGCTGTGGCCGTAGAGCGCGTACACGCCTGTGAACTGGTCCTTCAGGGCGTGCGCCAGGTCGTCTACGAGCGCGTCGGAGCGGTCGTAGGGCGGCTCCCGGAAGCGTTCCGCGCGGCCCGGCGGCTGCACGGGGCAGACCGTGACGCCGCCGGGCGCGAACCGGCGCCAGGGCGCGAAGCTCGCCGCGCTGGCACCGGCGCTGGGAAAGCAGTACAGCCGGGGGCGCGACAGCGAGGGTTCGCCGAAGGGCAGCCACGCCCCCGCCGGACACGCGGCGGACCGCATGTCCAGCGAGGTCTCCTCGACGTGGTCGCTCATCGCACCACCTCGACCGTCAGATACCGCGGCGGGGGCTGGATCTCCCGCAGGTCGGACTCCAGGACGAGGCGGTTGCCGTCGCGTTCGGCCTCGCGGAAGCCGCCGAAGGCGTAGGTGACGTACATGACGCGGTTGCGGCCCGTCTCCACGAAGTCCGCCCGCAGCACGGCGCCGTCCTCACGGGCGAGGCGCATGATGTGGTTGAGCAGCACGGTGCCCACGCCGCGGGCCATCACCCGGCAGGACATCAGGAGCATGCGCAGGTGCCAGGCGGGCTTGCCCCGCTCGATCAGGGCCAGGCCGATCTTGCCGTAGGTGCCGTAGCGGTCGGTGAGTCCGGCCACCAGGAGCAGATGGTCCGGCGACTGGCGCAGCGCGTCGAGTTCCTCGTACGAATAGGTGCGGCCCGTGGAGTTGAGCTGGTTGGTGCGTACGGTCAGCTCCTCGGCGCGCTGGAGGTCCTCGCGCTGGGCCTCGGCGATGGTGAAGCGCATGTCGAGGGTGGCGAGGAACTCCTCGTTCGTTCCGGTGTAGTCCTCCTCTATCTGCTCGCGCAGGGCGGCGCTGCGGTACATCTCGCGGCGTATGCGCGACTCGTCGGTGACGAACTTGGGCCGGAACTCCGGCGCCTGGAGGGCCTCGGGGAGGTCGGCGACGTCCACGGTGAGGACGGCCGGCAAGGTGTGCTCCACCTCGGCCCGCTCGAAGGGCTGGTCGTCGACGAACGCGATGGCGTCCAGGCCGATGTTGAGCGAGGTGGCGATCTGCTCGACGGAGCTCGACTTGGGGTTCCAGTTGATCTGCGGATAGAGGAAGTAGTCCGCGAGCCCGTGGTCCTTGAGGCACTCCATGGCCGCGCCGTGGTCGTTGCGGCTGGCGATGGAGTGCAGGACGCCGAGTTCGTCGAGCCGCTGGATCTCGGCGACGACCTCGGGGCGCACGGACACCCGGCCCTCCTCGAGCAGCACCCCGTCCCACAGGGTGTTGTCCAGGTCCCACACGACGCACTTGATCCGCCCCTGCCGGGGCTTGGTGTCGGTCCTGCTGCGCACGCTCTGGCCGGCGTTCACCGTGCCACCTCCCGGTAGGCCTCTGTCGCGATGGTGAGCTGCTGGAGCTCGGTGCTGCCCTCGATGACCTCCGCGACCTTGGCGTCGCGGTACAGGCGCGCGGCCGGGTGCTCGGAGCTGAAGCCGTTGGCGCCGTGGATCTGCACGGCGTCGCTGGCGGCGGCGGTCGCCGCGGTCGACGCCTGGTACTTGGCCACCCAGGTCGCCATGATCGTCGCCGGGTCGTCGGCGTCCTTCAGACGCCCGGCCTCCGCGCACAGCAGCCGGGACGACCGGCTGCTGACGACCATGTCGGTGATCTTCCGCCGGATGAGCTGGAGTTCGCTGAGGAGGCCCTCGCGGACCCGGCGCCGGGAGGTGTAGTCGACGCAGGCGTCCAGGCAGGCCTGGACGACGCCCACGCAGCCGCAGGCGACGCTGTACCGGCCGAGGTCGAGCGCTCCGGTCATCACCGTCCCCGCCGCCCAGCCGGGCGGGCCGATCAGCGCGTCCGGGCCCACCCGTACGTCGCGGAGCCTGATGCCGGCGAGCATGCTCGCCCGGGTGCCCATGACGCCGGTGAGGGGGGTGATCTCCACTCCGGGGCTGTCGGCGGGCACCAGGAAGGCGCTCATGCCGTCGCCGGTGCGGCAGAACACCAGGAGCAGCCCGGCGACCTGGCCCGCGGTCATCCACTTCTTCTCGCCCGAGATGACCCAGCCGGACCCGGTCTTCTCGGCCACCGTGCCGGAGGCGGAGGCGTCGCTGCCGCTGTCCGGTTCGGTCAGGCAGAAGGCGCCGAGCACCTCGCCCGTCGCGAGCCGCGGCAGCCACCGCGCGCGCTGCCCGTCAGTGCCCCAGCGCTGGACGGTCCAGGTCACCATCGTGTGCACGGTCAGGAAGCTGCGCACGGACGAGCAGCCGCGGCCGACCTCCTCGTGGACGCGGCCGAGCGTCGACCAGTCCATCGCGACGCCACCGGCCTCGGGCGGCAGGAACGGGGCCCACAGGCCGAGTTCGCCGATCCGGTGCAGGATCTTCTCGGGCAGGCGCTCGTCCTGGTCCCACTCGTCGGCGTACGGCACGATCTCGGCGTCGACGAACGCGCGGACGTCGTCCGGGGCGGTCGCGGTGGTGTCGTGCGGTTCCGTCAGGGAGACGGTCATCGTTTCCTCCTGGTCACTTGGCCGAGAGGCGCGCGCCCTCGGTGATGCCGCGCACCAGGGCCGCCATCGCGTCGAGGGTGCGGAAGTTGTCGAGGTTCAGCTCTTCGTTGGGCACCCGGACGCCGAACGTCTTCTCCACGAACATGACCAGCTCCATGGCGAAGAGCGAGTTGACGAAGCCCAGGGCGAAGATGTCCTCGTCGTCGGCGAGGGTGATCTGCGGGAACTTGGCGGAGATGAACTCGCGGACGGGTGTGCGCAGGTCGTCGGACATGGTGGGGTGACTCCTCGGTTGAGTACGGCGACTAGAACGGTTGTTACAGTCGAAAGGGCTGGTGTGGCCGGTCAGGTGGCGGGGACGGCGCGGTCCGCCCGGTGGCCGTTGGCGGAGGGGCTCGCGGCGGCGGCCGACGGCCCGTAGGAGTAGAAGCCCTCGCCCGACTTGCGGCCGTGCAGCCCGGCGTCGGTCATGTGCTTCAGGAGCGGGCAGGGCCGGTACTTGCTGTCGGCGAAGTGCTCGTGCAGCACCTCGATGCTGTAGAGGATCGTGTCGACGCCGATGAGGTCCGCGGTCTCCAGCGGGCCCATCGGGTGGCCGAAGCAGCTGCGGAAGACCTCGTCCACGGTCTCGGCGGTGGCCACGTTCTCGTACACGAGGTAGGCGGCCTCGTTGACGGTGAGCATGAGCACCCGGTTGGAGACGAAGCCGCAGGCGTCGTTGACGTCGATGGCCTTCTTGCCCATGGAGGACAGCAGGTCGCGCACGCGCTCCAGGGCCGCCGGGGAGGTGTGGTGGCCGGGGATCAGCTCCACGGCGGGCTTCATCGGCACCGGGTTCATGAAGTGGACGCCCACGAACTGCCGGGGCCGCTGGGTCAGGGACGCGAGCCGGGTGATGGGGATGGCCGACGTGTTGGCGACGAAGACCGCGTCGGGCCGCACCACCGGGTCCAGCCGGCGGTACAGGTCGCGCTTCAGCTCCCAGTTCTCGGTGATGTTCTCGATCACCACCTCCGCCTCGGCGAGCAGCGCGAGGTCGGTGCCGCCCTCGATCCGGGCGAGCACCTCGCCCGCGTCGATCGCGGGGCCGCCGAGGAGGCGGCTCATCCGGCAGTTGGTCTCGATGGAGGCCAGAGCCTGCTCGATCGCGTGCGGGTCGTTGTCCACGAGCGCGACCGAGTGGCCGGACTGTGCCAGGTTCTGTGCCACACCGGCGCCCATGACTCCGGCGCCTACGACTCCCACGTGGGCCATCGCTGTACTCCTTGTTCGCTCTGCGGATGAATGGGGGTGTGCGGTGATGCGTAGAGATGCATGGAGATGTGTGGAGATGTGTGGAGATGTATGCGGTCAGTTCCGTGCGGTGAGGGCCTTGCTGAAGCTGCGCACCGTCGGGTTCTCGATGAGCACCTGTGCGGGGAAGCCGCCGAACCGGGTCCGGATGCGCGTCATCATCCGGACGGCGGCCAGCGAATGGCCTCCCAGCTGGAAGAAGTCGTCGTTGACGCCGATGCCGTCGACGCCGAGGATGTCGCTCCAGATCTCGGCGATGGCCTCCTCGTCCGCCGAGCCCGGCGTCTCGAACGGCACCGGGAGCTCCGGCCTCGGGTAGCGGGTGCGGGGCGGCTCGGCGTCCGTCTCCTCGCGCCGCGTCCACTGGTCGAAGCGGCGCTCCAAGGGGCCGGTGGAGATGGTCAGTTGGGGGCACCGGCGGGCGACGGACAGGCAGCGCTCCAAGACCTCGCAGCCCTCGGCGGCGTCGTAGAAGTAGTCCTTCATCGTGACGCCCAGGTCGCCGTGCGGGTCCTCGCCCAGGTTCCAGGTGTCCCAGTTGACCGCGAGCCACCGTCCGTGCCCGTCGCCGAGCACGCGCGCGTAGGCGTCCATGGCCGCGTTGGCGGCGGCGTACGGGCCGTAGGCCACGCCGCCGAGGACCGCCGCGAGCGAGGACATCGTCACGCGGACCGGCGCCTCGCCGTCGCGCAGCAGTTCGTCGAGCACCCGCAGGCCCGTGACCTTGGCGCGGAAGTGCGTGTCGCACACCTCGCGGCTCAGGCTGGGCGCGAAGCCGAAGAACTCCCGGCCCTGGGCGCCCGCCGCGTGGACGACGACGTCGACGGAGCCGAAGCGGTCCCGCGCGGCGGTGAGCGCCGCGCCCATGTCCTGGTGGCTCGCCGCGTCGGCGGCGACCACGAGGACGTCCGCGCCGCGCTCGCGCAGGTCCAGGACCGTGCGGATGCGCGTGGCGGCCGGGTCGGCCGCGTTGTCGTCAGGGTGGTTGTCCAGCCATGCCTGCCACTCGCTCTCCGGCGGCAGCGGCGTCCTCGTGGTCAGGACGAGGCCGCAGGACCGGGTGGTCGCGAAGTGCTCCGCGAGCGCCGATCCGACCGTGCCGAGACCGCCGGTGATCAGGACCGTGGCACCGCGCGGGACCGTCCGCGTGACGTCCTCGACGGGCCCGACCCGCACCGGGGCGAAGGTCCGCACCCAGCGCACGGCGCCGCGCAGCGCCACCGGGTCCGTCGGTCCTTCCGCGCCGGTCTCGGCGAGGAGTTCGTCAGCGAGGAGTTCATCGGCGAGGGCGGCCGGGCCGTCGCCGGTGCCGTCGCCCGCATCGGAGCCCGCGTCGTGGCCGACGTCCAGCAGTCGGCAGGTGATGTCACCGAACTCCTGGTTGATCACCGGGTGCAGACCGGCGAGCGTCGCCTGCTCGGGGTGGCGCAGGTCGCCCCCGGTCACCTCGGCGGCGCCCCTGGTGCACAGCAGCAGGTCGACGGGGCCGGGCTCGGCGTCCTCCCCCAAGGCGCCGACGAGGGCGACCACCGAGTGGAAGCCGCGCCGCTGGGCCTGTGCGAACCGGTCCTCGGGGCCGTCGTCGGGGGCGGCCTCCAGGCTCAGGGCGTGCAGCACGCTGCGGGGCCGCCCAAGGACGGCGATCGCGCGCACGAAGTCCGGCCGCGCGTCGGCGGTGATCTCACGCACCCGGACCCCCGGCACGTCGGCCCCCGTGGAACCGCCTTCGGCCGGGCGCAGCAGCGTCACGTCGGCGCCGAGCGCGGCGAGCCGCCGGGCGGCCGCGAGCCCGGGCCCCGCCGAGGCCACCACCCACCAGGGGCCCCGCTCCCGCACGCGCGCCGCTTCCGGGCCGCGCGCGAGCGGCTCGGAGCGCCACGAGGGGCAGTTGAACCAGTCGGCCATGTCGGGGATGCGGCCGCCCGCCGGGGCGGCGGCCGCGGCGGCGCCCGGCAGGACCCCGGCCCCGTCGGCCCCGTCGACCGGCGGCAGGAAGTAGCGGGCGCGCTCGAAGGGGTAGGTCGGCAGCGGGACGCGCCGCCGGGGCCCCTCGTGCAGCGCCTGCCAGTCGACGTCCGCGCCCGCCAGCCAGCGCTCCGCGGCGAGCCGCGGGTCCGCGCCGTCGTACCGGGCTCCCGAGGGGTTCACCGGTCCGGCGGTGAGCCTGCGGCCGGGGTCGGCGAAGGCGTCCAGGGCGTCCGGCACGTCGGCGCATAGACCACGGCCGTGCGGTACGGGAAGCCGGTGCGGCTCTTCTGGAGGGTGTACGCCACGTCGGCGAGCCGGGCCTCGTCCGGCGCCAGGTCCCGCAGGCGGTCGGTCAGCCGCCGCACGGCCGCGTCCAGGGCGGGCCGGGTGCGCGCGGAGAGCACCAGGAGGTGCGGTCCGGGGACGGGCTCCGCCGCGGGCCGCGGCGGAGCCTCCTCCAGGACCAGGTGGACGTTCGTGCCGCCCGCGCCGAAGGAGTTGACCCCGGCCCGGCGCGGGTGCGCCGGGGACGGCCAGGTCCTGTCCTCGCTCAGCACGGTGAACCGGTCCCCGGCGAGCGCCGCGTTGGGCGTCCGGAAGGCTCTGGTGGCGGGCAGGACCTTGTGGTGCAGCGCGAGGGCCGCCTTGATGAGGCCGGCGGCGCCGGAGGCCCGGTCCAGGTGCCCGATGTCCGGCTTGAGGGAGGAGAGCACCCGGGGCGTCGCGGGCACCTCCGGATAGGCCCGGTCGATCGCGGCGAGCTCGATGGAGTCGCCGAGCCGGGTGCCCGTGGCGTGGCACTCCACGTAGTCGACGGTGCTCGGGGCGACCTCGGAGACCGCGAGCGCGTAGCTGATCACGGCGCTCTGGCCGTCCACGCCCGGGGCGGAGAAGCCCGCCCGCGCGGCACCGTCGTTGTTCAGGGCGCTGCCGAGGACGACGGCCCAGATGTGGTCGCCCGCCCGCTTCGCGTCGGCGAGCCGCTTGAGGGCGACCACCGCGACGCCGTTGCCCATCACGGTGCCGTCGGCGTCGGCGTCGAAGCTGCGCACCACGCCGTCGGGCGAGGTGATGGAGCCCTCTTCGAAGCGGTAGCCCGTGGGCAGCGGGTCGAAGATCGCCGCGCCGCCCGCGAGGGCGACGTCGCAGTCGTACGTCAACAGGCTCTGCGCCGCCAGGTGAACGGCGACCAGCGAGGTGGAGCAGTTGGTCTGCACGCCCACCACAGGTCCGGTCAGGCCGAGCTTGTAGGCGACCAGGGTGCACAGCGAGTCGGAGGTCGTGCCCATGCCGTACTGCTCCAGGGTGATGGTGGACATCACCTCCGGGCGGGCCAGGACGTGCCGCATGCCGTAGTGGCTCGGGGCCACTCCCCCGAAGACGCCGACCTTGCCGGGCGTCGCGTTCGGGCGGTACCCGGCTCCCTCCAGCGTCTCCCAGCAGCACTCGAGGAACATCCGGTGCTGGGGGTCGGCGACCTCGGCCTCGCGCGGGCTGTAGCCGAAGAACGCGGCGTCGAACAGGTCCGTGTCCGCGAGCGGCGCGCCTTTGCGCACGTAGCGCGGGTCGGCCTGGAGGGCCGGTGACACGCGGGCGGCGGCCAGCTCCTCCTGGGTGATGTCGCGGATGCCGCCCACGCCGCGGGTCAGATTCGCCCACAGCGCGTCGGTGCCGCCCGCGCCGGGGAAGCGGCCCGCCATGCCGACGATGGCCAGGCGGTTCTCGTCGTCGCTCACGATCCCTCCGTCTCCTGGGTCCTGGCCCGCCGCAGACCGCGCCTGCGGCGGTCGCTGCGGGCACGGTCGTCGGCCGCGCCGTCCGCGTCGGCCGTGCTGTCGCCGCCCCGGGGCCCCGAGGCGGCGGCCTCCTCCTCGGGAGCGAGGAGCCGGGCGAGCCGCGCCACCGTGGGCGCTTCGTAGAGCAGGTGCGGGGCCAGTTCGTCGATCGACAGGCGCCTTCGGATGCGCGCCATCACCTCCATGCCGATCAGCGAACTGCCGCCGAGGTCGAAGAAGTTGTCGTCGACGCCGAGCTCGCGCAGCCCGAGCAGGTCGGCCCAGACCTCGGCGATCACCTGCTGCGCCGGTCCCGACGGCGGTACGAACGCCGTCACCAGGTCGGGCCGGGGATGGCGGACGGCGGCGTCCGCCGCCGGGCCGCGGCCGCCGACCAGGTCCACGGTGAAGTGCCTGCTGAGCCGCTCCATCTCGGAGAAGTCCTGTGTGTTGGCCACCACGTACGGCTGGTCCTGGGCGAGGGCCCGCAGCAGCACGCGCCACCCGGCGTCGAAGCCGATGCCGAACTGCTGCCGGTTGGTGCGGAAGAACTCCTGTACCTCCGCGTCGTAGCCGGAGAGCCCGGCCTCCCAGGCGTTCCACTCCCACTCGCCCCAGCCGATGGTCACGACCCGGCGCGGTCCGCCGAGGGCCGTGACGGCCTCGGCGTAGGAGTCGAGGAAGGCGTTGGCGGCGCTGTAGTCGACCTGCCCCGGGCCGCCGCCCGTGGCCGACGTGATGGAGGAGAACAGCGCGAGGAAGTCCAGCGGCACGCCGTCGAGCGCCTCCGCGAGGGCCAGCGTTCCGCCGATCTTGGGGGCCATGACCTTCCGCATCTCCGCGGTGGTCTTGAACTGCATCAGGCCGATGCCGGGCAGGCCCGCCGCGTGCAGGACGCCGTGCAGGGCGCCGAAGCGGTCCAGGGCCGTGCGCACGGCGCGCGCCGCGTCCTCGGGGACGCTCACGTCGCCGGTGACGATCGCCACCTCGGCGCCGAGCTCCTCCAGGCGCAGCACGCCGCTCAGCCGACGGCGCACCTCCGCGCCGGCCGCGGGGTCGGCGAGCGCGGCCTCCCAGGTGTCGCGGGGCGGCAGTCCCGTCCGCCCGAACAGCACGATCCGGGCGGTGCCGCAGTCGCGGGCGAGGCGCTCGGCCAGGCCGAGGCCGATGCCGCCGAGGCCGCCGGTGATCAGGTAGACGCCGTCGTCGCGCAGGCCCCGCGCGCCGCCGTCGCCCGCCGCGGCCCCGCTGTCGGGCAGGGTCTCGTAGTCCGGCAGCCAGCGCCTGCCGTTGCGGAGGACGACCACGGGCTCGCGCGCGCCGTCGCCGAGTTCGGCGGCGATGCGTGCGGCCAGGGCGTCGGCGTCGCCCGAAGGCGCCGGTTCGACGTCGATGAGGCGGCAGGAGACCTCCGGGTACTCCAGCGGGATGCCGCGCACGGGGCCGCTGACGGTGCTCAGTTCGGGGCGCGGGCGCTCGCTGCCGGTCACCTGCCGGGTGCCGTGGACGACGACGTCGAGGGACCACTTCTCGGCGCCGACGTCGGCGGCTGCCGTGGCCACGGCGACGAGCGTGTCGGGGCCGTGCACCAGCGCGGTCTCCACCTCGTTGCGGCCGGGCAGGGGCTCTTCGCCCGCCGGGAGGCCGAGCGTCCACAGGTGCACGACGCGCTCGGGCAGGCCGCCCTCGTCCCTGAGCCCGCGCATCAGCTCGCGGAACTGCGGGCCGTCGCCGGGGCGGACGTGGAACTCGCCGTCGCCGCCCCGCAGTTCGGTGGCGTCGGCGTCGGGCCGGACCAGGACGACGCTGCCGCCCGCGGCGGTGAGCCTGCGCACCAGGGGCGCGCACACCTCGTCGGCGGCCCCGGTGTCGGTGAGCACCAGCCACCGGCTGGCGGGCAGGGCGCCGGGGCGCGGCGCGGTCTGCCGCCACACGAGGGTGTGCAGCCATTTGTCCTCGGGCAGCAGCGGCAGAGGGGCGCGCTTCACGTCGTCGAGGCGCACCTGCCCGGACACGACCGTCTCGCTCGCCGGTGCGGGCGCGGCGCGGGCCGGTGCCGGGTCAAGCCAGTACTCCTCCCGCTGGAAGGCGTACGTGGGCAGGGGCGTCCGGCGCGGTGCGCGGCCGCGCTGGTAGGCGTCCCAGTCCAGGTCGACGCCCGCGAGCCAGAGCCGGGCCACGGTCTCGGCGGCGACCTCGTCGTCCGGCCGTGACTCCGCGGCCGACGGGAGCGTCGGCACCACCAGCGGCCAGCGCTCGCGTGAGCAGTCGGGGTGGACCCGGGCCATGGCGCCCAGGGACTGGCCGGGGCCGACTTCGAGCAGCACCGGGTCGGGGTCGGCGAGGAGGTGGGCGAGGCCGTCGGCGAAGCGGACGGTGCCGCACATGTGCCGCGCCCAGTAGGCCGGGTCGGCCACCAGGTCGTGGGTGACGAGGGTGCCCGTGAGGTTGGAGACGTAGGGGCGCTGGGGCGCCCGGGGCCGCAGGTGGGCGGCGGCCCAGGCGGTGAGCTCGTCGCTGACCGGCTGGAGCATCCGGGTGTGGAAGGCGTGGGTGGTCGCCAGCTTCCGGCCCGGTATCCCGGCCCGCTCCAGGCGCGTTGCGAAGTCGTCGACGGCGTCGAGGGGGCCGCCGACCACGGTCTGCTCGGGGCCGTTGACGACCGCGACGTCGAGCCCGAGGCCGTCCAGTGCCCCGAAGCGCGCGGCGAGTTGTTCCGGCGACAGCGGCACGGCGAGCATCGCGCCGGCGGGCAGGTCCGCGATGAGGCGGGCGCGGAAGGCGACGAGCCGCAGGGCGTCGGGCAGGTCGAGCACTCCGGCGAGGCAGGCGGCGACGTACTCCCCCACGCTGTACCCGAGCATGGTCGCGGGCCGCACGCCCCAGCTCATCAGGAGCCGGGCCAGGGCGTAGTCGGTGACGAAGGCGGCGGGCTGGGCGAGTTCGGTGCGGGCCAGTTCGGCGGCGGCGTCGTCGGCGTCGGCCGTCGCGCGGCCGAGCAGGGCCGCCAGGCCCGCGCCGTCGCCGGGGCCGTTGCGGGGCGCGGTGAGCAGCCGGACGAGGTCGGCGCCGAGCGGGTCGCCGAGGTGGGCGGCGCACTCGTCCACGGCGGCGCGGAACTCCGGTTCCCGCCGGTACAGTTCGCCGATCATGCCCGGGTACTGCTCGCCCACGCCCGCGAACAGGAAGTCGACCGGCCGGTCGGACACGGCGTCGGCGCGCCGCATCAGGCCCTCGACCTCCTGCTCCGCCGGGGCGCTCAGACGGTCGAGCGAGCCGGCGACGAGCACCCTGCGGTGCTCGAACCGCTCGCGCCCCGCCTGCAGGGTGTAGGCCACGTCCAGTGCGCACGGCGGGCTCTGCGCGCCGCGCAGATGCGCGCGCAGCCGGGTGACGGCCTCGTCGGCGGCCGTCTCGGAGCGCGCGGACAGCGGCAGGATCTCGTACCGGCGGCCGGTGGTGTCCCGCGCGCAGCGGGGCGGGCTCGGGCGGCTCCTCCACGACGACGTGGACGTTGGTGCCGCCCATGCCGAGGGAGTTGACGCCCGCGACGCGCTTGCGGCCCTCGGCGACCTGCCACGGGGTCGGTCGCGTGTTGACGTAGAAGGGGCTGCCCGCGAAGTCGATCTCGGGGTTGGGCGCGGCGAAGTTCAGGCTCGGCGGGATGGTCCTGTTCTTCAGGCTGAGCACGGTCTTGATCAGGCCGCTGGCCCCGGCCGCCGCGCCCAGGTGGCCGATGTTGGTCTTGACCGAGCCGACCGGGCAGTACTGCCGTCGCTCGGTCGCGCCGAACGCCCGGGTGAGCGCGGCGATCTCGATGGGGTCGCCGAGCGGGGTGCCGGTGCCGTGGGCCTCGATGTAGCCGACGTCGTCGGCGCTGACTCCGGCGCGGGCCATGGCGTCGGCGATCACGGCGGCCTGTCCGACGACGCTGGGCGCGGTGTAACCGACCTTCAGCGAACCGTCGTTGTTGACCGCGGAGCCGCGGATGACCGCGTGCACGGTGTCGCCGTCGGCGAGGGCGCGGTCGAGCCGCTTGAGCAGGACGACGCCGACCCCGTCGCCGAAGAGCGTGCCGCCCGCGTCCGCGTCGAAGGCGTGCACGCGCCCGTCGGGCGACTCCATGCCGCCGGGCAGGTACTGGTGTCCGACGCGGTCGGGCACGTGGATGCCCGCGCCTCCGGCCAGCGCCATCTCGCACTCGTCGGCGCGCAGGCTCTGGCAGGCCAGGTGCAGGGCGACCAGGGACGTGGAGCAGAACGTCTGCACGGCCATGCTGGGTCCGGTCAGGCCCAGGCGGTAGGACACGTCGGTGGCCAGGGAGTCCTTGTCGTTGCCGATGATGGCGCCGTAGACGTCCGCCTCGCCCGCCTCGGCGAGGCGGCCCGCCTGGAGCATCAGGTACGTGCTGAAGTTGGCGCCCGCGAACACGCCGACCCGGCCGCGGCCGGTGCGGGCGCCGTAGCCGCCGTGCTCCAGGACCTCCCAGGCGCACTCCAGGAACAGCCGGTGCTGGGGGTCGGTGTGCGCCGCGTCGCGCGGGCTGTAGCCGAAGAAGCCCGCGTCGAACGAGCGGATGTCGGTGAGCACGGGGCGCGCGGGCACGTAGGCGGGGTCGCTGACCTGCTCCGGCGGTACGCCCGCGGCCAGCAGGTCCTCTTCGTCGAACCAGCTGACGGACTCCACCCCGGTGCTGAGGTTGTGCCAGAAGGCGTCGACGTCGGCCGCCCCGGGGAACCGGCCGGTCAGGCCGATGACCGCGACGGGAGCGACGCCGCCCGCCGCGGACCCGGCTGCCGTGGCGGGTACCGGGTGCCGGGCGGGCGCGGTGGCCGCGGCGGCGTCCGGGGCGGGCCCGGCCGCGCCGTCGAGCACCCGGGCGAGGGCGTGCACGGTGGGCGCCTCGAACAGGGTCACCGGGGACACGGTGGCGCCGAACTCCTCCCGTACGCGCTTGACCAGTTGGAGCACCATCAGGGAGGTGCCGCCGAGCTCGGCGAAGTTGTCGCGGGCGCCGACCCCGTCGACGCCGAGCAGCTCCCCCCACAGCTCGGCGAGCCTGCGCTGGGTGCCGCCGGACGGGGGCACGTACTGCTGCGACAGGTCCGGGCGCGGGAAGCGCTCGTCCGCCGGGCGGGCCGGGGCGGCGGCCGGGGCGGCGCGCCGCTCGACCCACTCGTCGATACGGGCGGGCAGGTCTCCCGCGCACACCACGGTCCGCGGCAGCGGCCGGGTCAGGACGGCGTCGAGCGCGGCGAGCGCCGTGGACTCCGTCAGGGAGTAGCGCGCGAGCGAACCGCCGTACGGGGCCGACTCGGTGAGACCGGCGGCGGTGGAGGGCCAGGTGTCCCAGTTGACGGCCAGCCAGCGGGTGGTGTCCCCGCGGTGGCGGTCGGCGAGGGCGTCGAGGAAGGAGTTGGCGGCGGCGTAGCTGCCGAAGCCGATGCCGCCGAGCACGGCGGACATCGAGGAGAACAGCAGGCAGAAGCCGACGGGGACGTCCGCGAGCACGCGCTCGATGGTGAGCGCGCCGTCGGTCTTGGCGTGGAAGTGCGCGTCGCGTTCCCGCGCCCCGAGCCCGGAGAGCGGGCTGAGCGTCGTCGGGTCGGTGACGGCGGCGAGGTGCAGCACCCCGTCGAGGCGGCCGTGGCGTTCCACGATGCCGGTGACGACGGCGCGCAGCTGCTCCTCGTCGGTGACGTCGGCGGTGACGGCCTCCACGGCCACGCCGAGGTCGGCCAGCCTGCGCAGGCCTTCGACGCGGGCCCGCACGGCGGGGTCCTCGACGCGGTCCCACTCGTCGCGGGGCGGCAGGGCGCCGCGTCCGGTGAGGACGAGGCGCACGCCGTGGGTCCGCCCGAGGTGTTCGGCGATGAGCAGGCCGACCGGGCCGAGTCCGCCGGTGATCAGGCAGACGCCGCCGCGGCGCGGAAGGACCGCCTCCGGCGCTTCCCGCTCTTCGGCGGGGGCGTGGACGAGGGCCAGGCGGGTGCCCGCGCGCAGGGCGACGGTGCGGTCGTCCGCGCCGAGTTCGGCGTGCAGGGCGGCGGCGAGGTCCTCCGGCGTGCTCTGGGCGCGCAGCACGTCCACGGTGCGGACCTGGAGCGCGGGGTACTCCTGCGGCGCGACCAGGCAGGGGCCGAGGACGGTGGCGCGTTCGGGGACGGGCCGGTCGTCGTCGCCGACGGCCCGCACGGAGTCGGTCACCACGAGCAGGGACGCGGTGAGTCCCGCGTCACCGAGGGCCGCGGTCAGCGCCCGCAGGGCGTCGAAGCCGGTCTCGCGGGTGTGCGCGGGATCGGCGAGTTCGCTGTCGAGGCCCCACAGGTGGACGACGGTGCCGGGCGCGGCCGCGGTGTCGATCAGCCGCCGGTAGGCGTCCTGGTCGGTGGCGCTGACCTGGTGGCCGGCGCCGGTGCGGCCCGACGGCCGGACGAGGACGGGGTCGTGTCCGTCGGCGGTGAGGCGCGCGGCGAGCGCGTCGCCGACGCCGCGGTCGTCGGCCAGGACCCAGAGGGGGCCGGTGAGGGCGGCGGGACCTGCCGGGCCGCCGGTCAGGGGCCGGGGTGTCCACTGGGGTACGAACAGGCCCTCGCCGGACCGCTCGTCCTGGTCCGGCCGCGCGGCGGGCGGCGGCGCCGTGACGGCGCTGGTGGCCGCGTCGGCGCGGACGGTGGGCGCGGGGTCGATCCAGTACCGCTCGCGCTGGAAGGGGTACTGCGGCACGGGCGTCTTCCGGGGGGTGCGGCCCTCGTGGTAGGCGTCCCAGTCGATGTCGACGCCCGCGAGCCACATCCGGCCCAGGGCGTCGGTGAGGACCGCCTGGTCGGTGGCCGGGTCGGCCTGCGCGGGCAGGGTCGGGAGCAGCAGCGGCCAGCGGTCGCGGGCGCACCCGGGATGGTTGCGGGCCATGGCGCCGAGCGACTGGCCGGGCCCGAGCTCCACGAGCACGTCGTCACCGTCGGCGAGCAGATGCGTGAGCATGTCGGAGAAGCGGACGGTGCGGCACATGTGCTCGGCCCAGTAGCCGGGGTCGCGCAGCTGGCCCTCCGTGATGGGCGCGCCGGTCACGTTGGACAGGTAGGGAATCCGGGGCGCCTTGGGGGCGAGCTCGGAGCGGGCCCAGGCGGTGAGTTCGGCCGCCACCGGGCGCAGGGTCGCGGAGTGGAAGCCGTGGGTGGCGCGCAGGGCGCGGGCGGGCACGCCGTCGTCGGCCAGGCGCGCGGAGAACGCGCTGACGGCGTCGGCGCTCCCGGACAGCACGGTGAAGCCCGGCCCGTTGACGGCGGCGACGTCCACGCCGCTCGCCTCAAGGGGCCCGAACCGGTCGCCGAGTTCGGCGGCCGACAGCGGGACCGCGGTCATCGCCCCCGCGGGAAGCCCGGAGATGAGCTGGGCGCGGACCGCCGTCAGGGACGCGGCCTCCGGCAGGGTCAGGCTGCCCGCCAGGCAGGCGGCCGCGAACTCGCCGATGCTGTAGCCGAGGAGCATCCGCGGGGTGACGCCCCAGGACATCAGGAGCCGCCCGAGGGCGTAGTCGGCGGCGAACATCGCGGGCTGGACGACCTCGGTGGCGTCGCTCGCCGCCGCCGCGGACGCCTCCTCGGTGCGGCCGAGGAGACCGGCGAGGCCGGGGGCGCCGCGCTCGCGTTCGCCGAGGAAGATCCCGACCGGGTCGGTGCCGAGCCGGTCGCGGAAGACCTCGGCGCAGGCGTCGACGGCCTCGCGGAAGACGCTCTCGGCGCGGTAGAGGCCGCCGATCAGGCCCTGGTAGTGCTCGCCGACCCCGGCGAGCAGGAAGCTGGCCCGGCGCCGGGCGGCGTCCTTGCGGGTGAGAATCCGGTGCGCGGCGTCCTCGCCGAGGGCGCGCGCGGCGTCCTCGGCGGAGGTGACGACGGCGGCGCGGCGGTGCTCGAACACGGCGCGGCCGGTCTGGAGCGAGTACGCGACGTCGTCGAGCCCGGCCGCGGGCGGCGGGGGGTTCTCGACCAGGTCCCGGAGCTCTCGCGTCACCTGGTCCGCCGCGTCGGCCGTGCGCGCGGACCAGACGAGGAGCCGGTGCTCGCGCGGGGCGGCCGAGGCGCCGGACGCGGCGGGCAGGGGCGCCTCCTCCACCACGACGTGCGCGTTGGTGCCGCCCATGCCGAAGGCGCTCACCCCGGCCCTGCGGGGCCGCGTGCCCCGGGGCCAGGGGCGCAGGTCCGTGACCACTTCGAGCCGGTCGGCGGAGCGCGCCAACTGGGGGTTGGGGCGCTCGAAGTTGAGGGTGGCCGGGATCTCCCCGTGGTGCAGGGAGAGGGCGGTCTTGATCAGGCCGGTCACTCCGGCGGCCCGGTCGAGGTGGCCGACGTTGGACTTCACCGAGCCGATGGCGCAGCGGGTGACGCCGTCGACGTCGAAGACGCGCTGCAGGGCGGCGATCTCGATGGCGTCACCGAGGTTGGTGGCGGTGCCGTGCGCCTCCACGTAGTCGATGTCGGCCGGGGCGAGGCCCGCGCTGGCCAGGGCCTCGGCCATCACGGCCGCCTGGCCGCGCACTCCGGGCGCGGTGAAGCCGACCTTGTCGGCGCCGTCGTTGGTGACGGCCCAGCCCCGGATGACGCCGTAGATCCGGTCGCCGTCGGCGACGGCGTCCTCCAGCCTGCGCAGCGCGACGACGCCGACGCCGCTGCCCACCGGCGTGCCCTGGGCGGAGGCGTCGAAGGTGCGGCAGCGGCCGTCCGGCGACGACATGCCCGCTTCCTGGTAGAGGTAGCCGACGCGGTGGGGCAGGAACACCGAGGAGCCGCCGGCCAGCATCAGGTCCGCCTCGCCGCTGACCAGGGCGGTGCAGGCGAGGGACACGGCGACCAGGGACGTGGAGCAGTAGCTCTGGACGGTGTAGCAGGGTCCGGTGAGGTCCAGGGCGTAGGCGGCCCGGGTGGCGAGGGAGTCCTTGTCGTTGGCGAGGCCGACCTGGGTCGCGCCGACGCTCTCGGCGATGTCGGGCCGCGAGTTCAGGTTGTTCAGGAGGTACCAGCTGATGCCGGTGCCCGCGACGACGCCGATCGTGCCGTCGAAGCGCGCGGGGTCGGCTCCCGCGTCCTCCAGGGCGTGCCAGGAGCTTTCGAGGAACAGCCGGTGCTGCGGGTCGAGGAGCTGCGCCTCCTTGGGGGTGTAGCCGAAGAACCCGGCGTCGAACAGCTCGACGCCTTCGAGCACCGATCCGGCCCGTACGTACGCCGGGTCGCGCAGCAGCGCCTCGGGGACGCCCTCGGCCCGCAGTTCCTCCTCGGTGAAGTGCGTGATGGTGTCCTTGCCCGCCCGGATGTTGTGCCACAGGGCCCCGACCCCGTCGGCGCCGGGGAACCTGCCCGCCATGCCGACGAGCGCGATGTCGGTCCCGGGCTCGCCGTCGCGCGGCTCGTCCTCGTTCGTCTGCCAGCTCACTTGCCCGTCCTCCTGCGCTTGATGGCCGAAGCGGCGGCCTGGGACCGGCGTCGCCGCCCGCGTGCCGCGCCCTGTTGCTCGGTGTCCTGCTGCCGGGGTGTGGGGTCGGCGGCGTCCGCGCCGCCGTCGGGGTCGCTCTCGTCGAGGAGCACGGCGAGCCGCGCCACGGTCGGGTGCTCGAACAGGCTCGCCGCCGCGAGGTCGACGCCGAACTCGGCGCCGAGGCGGTTCACGACCGCGAGGCCGACCAGGGACGTGCCGCCGAGCTCGAAGAACGGGTCGTGCACGCCGACCTCCTCCATGCCGAGGTGGTCCTGCCACACGAGCGCGATCCGGCGTTCGGTCTCGCTGCGCGGGGCGGTGTAGGGGACCCGCAACTCGGGCCTGGGGTAACGCTGTTCGCCGGACCCGGTCGCCGCGTTCGGCGGCGCGTCGGGGGCCGCCAGGGACCGCATGCTCGCGACGAGCGCGTCCAGCGGCTGGTTGAGCGCGTAGACGTGGGCGGGTCCGGCCGCGATGGCCCGGCCGAGCGCGGCGGTGCCCCTCCTCGTCGGTGAAGCCGAACTCCTCCCGCAGGCGCCGGGCCCGTTCGCGCAGCGCGGGCGCGTCGGCGTACGCCTCGCTCTGCCACCGGTCGTGCTGCCAGGCGCCCCAGCCCACGGACACGACGCGGTGCGCCACCCTGCCCGCGCCGTCCTCGGCGGCCGCGAAGGCGTCGAGGAAGGCGTTCGCCGCCCCGTAGTCGCCCTCGCCGTGCCCGCCGACGGCGGTGACGGTGGACGAGTACAGGACGAGCAGTTCGGGCGGGTCGGCCCGGAGCGCGTCGGCGACGGCGAGGGTGCCCGCGACCTTGGGGGCGAGGACCGCGGCGGCCTCGTCCCTGGTCTTGGTCTGCAGCAGTCCCGTGCCGGGCACGCCCGCGGTGTGCACGACGCCGTACAGGTCCCCGAAGTGCTCGCGCACGGTGCGGAACGCGGCGGCGGCCTGGGCCGGGTCGCTGACGTCCGCGGTCACCGGGAGCACCTCGGCGCCCGCCGCCCGCAGCTGCCTGATGGCGAGCAGGACGCCGCTGATCCGGTCGTCGGGGCGGTGCGCCTGGAGCCACCAGTCCCACAGCTCGGGTTCGGGCAGCTCGGTCCTGCCGATCAGGGCGAGCTTCGCGCCCGTCGGGGCGAGGGTGCGGGCCAGGGCCAGGCCGAGCCCGCCGGTGCCGCCGGTGAGGGCGTAGACGCCGCCGGGCCGCCACACCTGGTCGGCGCTGACCTCGGGCAGCCGCACCGGTTCAAGGCCCGGCAGCCAGCGCCGCCCGCGCCGCCAGGCGCTCAGGACGGTGTCGCCGCCGTCGGCCGCCAGCGCGAACTCGCGCAGCAGCTGTCCCGCGGCGCTCTCGTGCGCCTCGGCCGGGTCCAGGTCGACGCAGCGGCAGTGGATGCGCGGGTACTCCACGACGAGGGAGCGGGCCAGGCCCACCGCCGGGGCGGACAGCGGGTCGACGTCCTCGCCGCCGAGGACGTCGAAGGCGTTCGCGAGGCCCACGACGAGTTCCACGTCACGGCCCGGAAGGACCCGTCCGGCCGCCTGGGCCAGCCACAGCAGGCTGTAGAAGCCGCTGTCGAGGGCGCCCTCGGCGTCCCGGCCGCGGCCGCCCGCACGGGCGTGGTCGTGGGCCAGGGCGTGCACCACCCGCAGCGGACGGCCCGCCGCGGCCCGGGGGTCTGGTTCCCCGGCGATCGCGCCCAGTTCGCTCAGGAGCCGCTCGTAGTGCTCGGCCCGGGCGGGGTCGATCGTCGCGGTGCCTTGCCCGGCCGCGTACTCCTGTCCGGGTTCGACCAGGACGGCCCGGTGCCCTGCGGCCTCGGCCTGGTCGACCAGCGTCCCGCCGAGGCCGGTCCGCCCGGCCAGCACGAGCACGGTCGTGGGCGCCGTGGGCGCGGCCGGGGGCAGCGCGGAGTGGCGGCGCCAGCTGGGGGCGAGGAAGCGGGTGCCGCGCTCGCCCGCCTTGCGGGCCCCGGTCCCGGCCCCGGTGCTTTCGGCCGGTGCCGCGGGCGCGGGCCAGTAGCGGGCGCGCTGGAAGCGGTAGGACGGCAGCCGCAGCAGTCGGCGCCGCTGAGTGCTCTCGACGCCCTCGGCGCTGTCGGCGCTCCAGTCCACGGTCAGGCCCAGCTCCCACAGGCGGCTGACGGCCGCGAGCCAGGCGCCGCGCCCGGAGCCCGCACCCGCCCGCGGCAGCAGCGGCACGGTCGCCTCGGCCCGGACGCCGTCGTCCTCGGGGCGGTCCGCACCGGCGTACGTGCCGCGGGGACCGGCCTCGGCGAGGACGCTCGCGTACCGGCCGAGGTCGTCGGCGGTGCCGTCGGCGCCGTCACGGACCGCCGCCTTCGCCCAGTACTGGGGGTCGACGGCCTCGTCGGGCGTGAGGAGTTCACCGGTCACCGCCGAGATCACGTTGACGCGCGGCTCCCGGAAGGCGACCTGGGCCGCGTGGCCGGTGTCCGCGGCCAGGGACAGCGCGTCCGCGAGGTCGCACACGCCCGCCAGGCAGGCCGCCACGTAGTGTCCGGTCCCCTGTCCGATGAGCACGGACGGGTTGAGTCCGTACGCCTCCAGGAGCCGGGCGAGAGCGTAGGCGACGGTGAAGCCGGTGAGCGCGTCGGCGGCGGCTTCGGGGGCGGCGGCGGCGCCCGTCAGGCCGAGTGCGGTCCGCGGGTCGGTGCCGCAGCGGGCGGCGGCCAGGTCCGCGCACGCGTCGACGGCCGCCTTGAAGGCCGGTTCGGTGGCGTAGAGCTCGCCGACGCCGTCCGGGCGGGCCGGGCCGCCGGGCAGCAGGAGGCCGACGCGGTGCTTGCGTTCGGGGGCGGTGTGCCCGTCGGCGTGCTCGTCCGCCCGCAGCCGGGCGACGGCGTCGTTGAGGTCGCGGCAGACCAGGGCCCTGCGGACGGGGAAGGCCGTGCGGCCGGTCCGGGTCGTGAACGCCACGTCGGCGAGGGCGAGTTCGGGGTTCGCCTCCAGGTGATCGGCGAGGGCGGCCGCCGCCTCGCGCAGGCTCGCGCTGTTCGTCGCCGACAGGGTCAGGAGCTCTTCGGCGGGCTCGTCGGCGGGCTCCTCGGCCTGCTCTTCGGCGGCCTCCGGGGCCTGTTCGAGCACCAGGTGGATGTTGGTGCCCGACCAGCCGAAGGAGCTGACGCCCGCGCGGCGCGGCGCCGCGTCGGCGTCCGCGGCCAGCGGGAACGGCTGCCGCGAGCGGGCCGGGCGCACCGGACCGTCCAGCGTGACCTCCGGGTTGGGGTTCTCCAGGTGGAGGTTGGCCGGCACCTCGCCCGCCCGCACCGCCATGACGGACTTGATGAGGCCCGCCATCCCGGCCGAGGTGAGCAGGTGCCCGACGTGCGTCTTGACCGCTCCGACGAGCAGGGGGCGCGCGCCGGGCCGGTCGCCGAAGACGTCGCGCAGGGCGCTGAACTCGATGGCGTCACCCAGGCTCGTGCCCGAGCCGTGCGCCTCGACGAAGCCGATGTCACCGGGCGTCAGGCCCGCGTCGGCGAGCGCGGCGCGCACCACGGCGACCTGCGCCGAACGGCTGGGCGCTGTCAGGCCGTTGCTCTGGCCGTCCTGGCTCATCGCGGAGCCGCGGATCACGGCGTGGCCCGCCCGGTGCTCCCGTTCGCTGTCGCGGACGCGCTGCAGCACGATGGCTCCGGCGCCCTCGCCCGCGACGAACCCGTCCGCGGTGACGTCCCACGTCTTGCAGCGCCCGTCGGCGGACAACATGCTCATCTTGCAGGCCTGGACGATCGCCTGGGGGTCGATGATCGCCGAGGCGCAGGCCACGACGGCCAGGTCGCACTCCCCCCGGCGCAGGCTCTGGACGGCCATGTGGGTCGCCGTCAGGGCGGAGGAGCAGGCCGTGTCCACGGTCACGCACGGGCCGCGCAGGTCCAGGTGGTAGGCGACGCGTCCGGCGGCGGCGCTCGCGGACAGGCCGAGGAAGAAGCTGGGGTCGTCGTAGCAGGCCTCGCCCTCCGCCTCCAACTGCCGCCGCTGGTACTGGCTGGAGTCGCTGAGGCCGACGAACACGCCCGTCCTGCTGCCGCGCAGCCGCTCCGCGGGCAGGCCCGCGTCCTCCAGGGCCAGCCACGCCGTCTCCATCAGGAGCCGGTGCTGGGGGTCGAGGCGCAGGGCCTCCTGCGGTGTGCAGCCGAAGAACTCGGCGTCCCACTCGGCGAGGTCGGGCACGAAGGATGCCTTCCGCGTGTACGCCTTGCCGGGCACCCCCTTGCGCGGGTGGTAGTAGGCGTCCATGTCCCACCGGTCCGGCGGCACCTCCGACGCGGTGTCGACGCCCTCGACCAGGTTGCGCCAGAACCGCTCCGGGCTGTCGGCGCCGCCGGGGAAGCGGCAGCTCATGCCGACGACGGCGACGGGCTCGTCGGACGCGGCGGCGGTGGCGGGCGCCTGGACGGCGGCGGGTGCCGCGTCGGGCCCGTCCGTGAGCTGCTGGTGCAGGTGGCGGGTGAGGGCCAGCGGGGTGGGGTGGTCGAAGGTCAGGGTCGCGGGCATCCGCAACCCGGTGGCCTGGGAAAGGCGGTTGCGCAGCTCCACCGCGGTCAGGGAGTCGAAGCCCATCTCGGTGAAGGGCCGTGCCGCCTCCACGGCGGTGTCCCGCGCGTGGCCGAGGACGGTGGTGACCTGACGCGACACCAGGTCGGTCAGGAACCGCTCCTGTTCGGGGGCGGTGAGAGCGGCGAGGCGGCGCCGCAGCTCCTGGGCGCCGCTGGACTCGCCGCCGCTGTCGGCGACGCGGCGGCCGGCCCCGGTGGGGCGGGCCAGGGACGCGAGCAGGTGCGGCACGGCGCCGGTCCGGGCCAGGCCCGCCAGGTTCAGCTTCGCCGGGACCATCACCGGCAGCTGGTGGGCGAGCGCCGCGTCGAAGAGGCCGAGCCCTTCCGTCGGGCTCATGGCGAGGACGCCCGCGCGGGCGAAGCGCTCGCGGTCGGTCGCGCTGAGCGCGCCGGTCAGGCCGCTGCCCTGGCCCCACCAGCCGCCAGGCCAGGGACACGCCGGGCAGCCCCTCGGCCCTGCGGGCCTGGACCAGGGCGTCGAGGACGGAGTTCGCCGCCGCGTAGTTGCCCTGGCCCGGGCCGCCCAGGACGCCGGCGGCCGACGAGAACACCACGAACAGCGCCAGGTCGAGGCCGCGGGTCAGCTCGTGCAGGTGGTACGCGGCGTCCGCCTTCGGCGCGAACACGCGCTCCACGCGCTGGTCGTCCAGGGCTTCGATGACGCCGTCGTCGAGCGCGGCCGCGCAGTGGACGACGCCGGTGAGCGGGTGCTCGGCCGGGATCGCCGCCAGGGCGGCGGCCACGGCGTCGCGGTCGCTGACGTCGCACGCGACGAACTCCGCCGCGGCACCGGCCGCTTCGAGCTCCGCGCGCAGCTCCGGGGCGCCGGGCGCGTCGGGGCCGCGGCGGCTCACCAGCGCCAGGCGCCGCACTCCGTAGTGGGCCACCAGATGCCGTGCGATCTGGGCGCCCAGGTCGCCGGTGCCGCCCGTGACGAGCACGGTGCCCTGGGGGTCCAGGGCCCGGTCCAGGGTGAGGACGATCTTGCCGGTGTGCCGGGCCTGGGCCATGAACCGGAAGGCCTCGGGCGCCTGGCGCACGTCGAAGAGCGTCGTCGGCAGGGGCGCGATGGCGCCTTGCTCGAACAGCTCCATCAGCTCGGCGAGGATGGCGGCGACCCGGTCCATCCCGGCGTCGAGCGCGTCGTACGCCCAGTAGCCGACGCCGGTGCGCACGGCGGCCACCTGCCGCTCGTCGCGGATGTCGGTCTTGCCCATCTCCAGGAACCGGCCGCCGTCGGCGAGCAGCCGCAGCGAGGCGTCCACGTGGTCGGCCGTCAGGGAGTTGAGGACGACGTCGACGCCGCGGCCGCCGGTGGCGGAGCGGAAGCGCTCCTCGTACTCCAGCGTGCGGGAGGAGGCGACGCGTGCGGCGGGGATGCCGAGGCCGTTCAGGACGCGCCACTTCGGCGGGCTCGCGGTGGCGTAGACCTCCGCGCCGAGGTGGCGGGCGAGCTGGAGCGCGGCCATGCCCACGCCGCCGGTCGCCGCGTGGACGAGGAGCGCATCGCCGCGCTTGAGGTCCGCGAGGTCGCGCAGTCCGTAGTACGCGGTCAGGAACACCACGGGGACGGTCGCCGCCTGGGCGTAGGTCCAGGTGTCAGGCATGCGGACCCAGCCGCGCCGGTCGCTGACCACGGCGGTGCCGAAGGAGCCGAGGCCGATGCCGCAGACGCGGTCGCCGGGCGCGAGGTCGCTCACGCCATCGCCCACGTCGAGGACGACCCCGGCCGCTTCGGTGCCGAGCAGTCCGACGTCGCCGCCGACCATGCCCAGACCGGCCACCACGTCGCGGAAGTTGAGCCCGGCGGCCCGTACGGACACCCGGATGTGGCCCGCGGGCACCTGGTCGCGGGCGTCGTCGGCGGGCAGCCACTCCAGGTTCTCCGCGGAGCCCGCGGTCCGCATGCCGATCCGGACCGCGGACCCGGCCTCGTGCTCCGTGCCCGGGGCGCGCGGCGCGAGCGGCAGGACGTGCGCGGCCGCGGTCCGCAGCAGCCGGGGCGCGTGCGCGCCGTCGCCGCGCAGGGCGAGCTGTGGTTCGCCGGTGGCCAGCAGCGCGGCGAGCAGCGGGGCCGTCAGGGCGGCGTTGTCGGCCACGTCGAGCAGGGTGACGCGGCCGGGGTTCTCCGACTGCGCGGAGCGCACCAGGCCCCACACGGCGGCCGCGCCCGCGTCGACCTCCTCGCCGGGAGCCACGCGCACGCCCGCCGCGGTCGTCACGACGAGCCGCGCGTCGGCGCCCGACGCCTCGGCGAGCCAGCGCTTGACGGTGGTCAGGGCCGCGCAGGCCGCCGCCCGCGCGCCCTCGGCTCCGGTGCCGCCGGGGGCCTGCCAGATGACGACGGCGGGGGTCGTGTCGGAGGCGGGGGCACCGGCGTCGAGGCCGTGCCGGTTCTCGCCCCACACCGCCCAGTCGGCCGCCGGCCGCCTCGGCCGTCGGTGCGTCGGCGTCGGCGTTGACGTGCTGGTGCACCCACGCCTGGTGGTAGAGGTGGTCGGCGTGCGCGGCCGGGCGGACGAGGCCGCCCTCGGGCAGGGGGCGCAGCGTCAGGGCGTCCACCGTCAGGACGGCGTGGCCCGCGGAGTCGGCGATGTCCACGCGTACGGTGCCGTCGGTGGCGGCGGCGGTGATGCGGACCCGCACCCGCAGCGCGCCGGTGGCGTGCAGGCGCACGCCCGACCAGGCGAACGGCATCCAGGGCGTACCGGCCCGCGCCGCGGGCAGCGCCCCGCCGAGCACCAGGGCGTGCAGCGCCGCGTCCAGGAGCGCCGGGTGCACGCCGAAGGCGTCGGCGTCCGCCCGGCCGCCCTCGGGCAGGGCGACGTCGGCGAAGGTCTCGCCGTCGCGGTGCCAGGCGGCTTCGAGGCCGCGGAAGACAGGGCCGTAGTGCAGCCCCCGGGCCGTCAGGTCGTCGTACACGCCGCTCACCGGTATCGGCTCGGCGCCCTGGGGCGGCCACGCCGTGGCCCAGGCCGCCGCCGGGTCCGGGGTCGCGGCGGGAGGGGCGAGGGTGCCGGTGGCGTGGCACGTCCAGGGTCCTTCGTCGTGCTGGGGGCGCGCATGGACGGTCACCGTCCGGGTGCCGTCCTCGGCGCTCTCCCCGATGCCGACGCGCAGGTGCGCGGTGGTGGACTCCGCCACCACCAGGGGGATGTGGATGGCCAGTTCCTCAAGGACGGGGCAGCCCGCCTCGTCGCCCGCGCGGACGGCGATCTCCGCGAGGCAGGCGCCCGGGACGACCACCTCGCCGCGCACCTGGTGGTCCAGGAGCCACGGCTGGTCGCGCGGCGCGAGACGGCCGCTGAGGACGAGCCCGCCGGTCTCCGGCACCTCCACGGCCGCGCCGAGCAGCGGATGCTCCACCCCGGACAGGCCGTAGGCCCGGGCGTCGCCCGCCTTGGCGCCGGTGTCGAGCCAGTACCGCTCCCGCTGGAAGGCGTACGTGGGCAGGTCGGGCCGCTCGTCGGCCGGGTCGGCGCACAGCGTCGGCCAGTCGACGTCCACGCCCCGGGCGAACAGCGCCGCCGCGGACCGCAGGAACCTCTCCCAGCCGCCTTCGTCGCGGCGCAGGGTGCCGCCTGCGGCGACGGGCCCCGCGGCGACGGCGGCCGCGGTGTCCTCGATGCTCGCGGTGATCACGGGGTGCGGGCTGACCTCGACGAAGGCGTCGAAGCCCCGCTCCATCATCAGCCGTGTGACGGGTTCGAACCGCACGGGCTGGCGCAGGTTCTGGTACCAGTACTCGGCGTCCAGGTCCGCGCCGTCCACGACGTCGCCGGTGACCGTGGAGTAGAAGGGCACCTCGCCGCGGCGGGGCGCGATCGAGGAGAACACGTCGAGGAGTTCTTCCCTGAGCGGCTCCACGCGCGCGGAGTGCGTGGGGATGGACGCCGGGACGTAGCGGGCCCGTACGGCACTCCTGTTCGCACTGTGCGAGCAGGTCCCGCAGCGCTTCCTCGTCGCCCACGACCACGACGGCCGAGGGGCCGTTGAGCGCGGCGACGCTCAGCCGGTCGCCCCACGGCGCGATGCGCCGCTCCACGTCCGCCACGGGCAGCGCGACCGACACGAGCCCGCCCTGGTCCCGCAGCCGGGAGACCATGCGGCTGCGCAGCGCCATCAGGGCCGCCGCGTCCTCCAGGGACAGCGCCCCCGCCACGCACGCGGCGGCGATCTCGCCCTGGGAGTGCCCCACCACGGCGTCCGGCTCGACGCCCGCCGACCGCCACAGCGCGGCGAGGGACACCAGGACGGAGAACAGCGCGGGCTGGACGACGTCGACGCGGTCGAGCCGCGGCGCGCCGGGCGCGGCGCGCAGTACGTCCATCAGGGACCAGTCGGTGTGCGGGGCCAGGGCGGCCGCGCACTCTTCGAGGCGGGCGCGGAACACCGGTGAGGCGTCGGCGAGTTCGGCTCCCATGCCCGCCCACTGGGAGCCCTGGCCGGGGAAGACGAACACCACGCGGCCGCGTTCGACGACGGGTTCGCCCTCGGCCGTGACCACGCCGGGCGCGGGCTCCGCGCGCCGTACCGCTTCGAGGCCCGCCAGGAGCGCGGTCCTGTCGGCGCCGGTGAGGACGGCCCGGTGGGCCAGGCGGGCCCGGCCGGTGGCCAGCGCGTGCCCGATCACGTCGGCGCCGAGTTCGGTCCTGGCACCGGCGAAGGCCGCGAGGCGCTCGGCCTGGGCCCGCAGCGCGGCGGGGGACGCGGCGGAGAGGACCCAGGGGACCACCCCGGCCGGTGCCGTCGTCGGCGGCCGTTCCGGCGCGTCGGGGGCCTGTTCGATGACCAGGTGGGCGTTGGTGCCGCCGACGCCGAAGGAGGAGACGGCGGCGCGGCGGGGCCGGTCCACGACCGGCCACTCCCGCTCCTCGACCGCCAGCGCCACACCCCCCGCCGACCAGTCCACATGCCCCGACGGAGCGTCCACGTGCAACGTCCGCGGCACCCTGCCATGACGCATCGCCATGACCATCTTGATCACACCAGCGACACCCGCGGCGGCCTGCGTATGACCGATGTTCGACTTCACCGACCCCAACCACAACGGCCGCTCCACCGGCCGGTCCCGCCCGTACGTGGCAAGGAGAGCCTGCGCCTCGATCGGATCACCCAGCGTCGTGCCCGTACCGTGCGCCTCCACCACATCCACATCAGCCCCACGCAACCCAGCACCCGCCCATGCCTGCCGGATCACCCGCTGCTGCGACGGACCGTTCGGCGCCGTCAACCCATTCGACGCACCGTCCTGATTCACCGCACTCCCCCGCACCACGGCCAACACCCGATGCCCGTTGCGCCGCGCGTCCGACAACCGTTCAAGGAGTACGAGTCCGACGCCCTCGGCGAAGCCCGTGCCGTCGGCGGCGTCGGCGAAGGCCTTGCAGCGGCCGTCCGGCGCGAGGCCGCGCTGGCGGGCTGAAGTCGACGAAGAGTCCGGGGGTCGCCATGACGGTGGCGCCGCCCGCGAGAGCCATCGAGCACTCCCCCGCCCGCAGCGACTGGCACGCCAGGTGCATCGCCACCAGCGACGACGAGCACGCCGTGTCCACCGTCACCGCGGGCCCCTCCAGGCCGAAGGTGTAGGCGACGCGGCCGGAGGCCACTCCTCCGGCGCTGCCGGTGCCCTGGTATCCGTTGATGGACTCCAGCGCCGAGGCCGCCCAGGAGATGTAGTCGTGCTGGATGACGCCCGCGAACACGCCCGTGCGGCTGCCCTTCAGGGCGTCCGGCGCGATGCCCGCCTGCTCGAACGTCTCCCAGGCCGACTCCAGGAGCAGCCGCTGCTGCGGGTCCATCGACTCGGCCTCGCGCGGGGAGATGCCGAAGAGCCCGGCGTCGAACTCGTCGGCGTCGTAGAGGAATCCGCCGGTGCGGGCGGACGACTTGCCCGGCGCGTCCGGGTCCGGGTCGTAGAGCCCGGCCACGTCCCAGCCACGGTTGTCGGGGAAGTCGGCGATGGCGTCCCGGCCCTCGGCGACCAGGGTCCACAGGTCGTCCGGAGAGTCGACGCCGCCAGGGAAACGGCAAGCCATGCCGACGATCGCGATGGGTTCCGCGTTCTTCGTCTCCAGGTCCCGCAGGCGGAGCCGGGTTTCGTGGAGCTCCCCGCTGACGCGCGCCAGGTACTCGCGCAGCTTGCCGTTCTCGTCCATGGGGTTGCCTTTCAGCGCGATGAGGAAAGAGGAGTGCGGTGGCCGCTGGTCACGCGCCCAGCTGCCGGTCGACGAAGTGCAGGAGTTCCTCGGTGGACGAGGACTGGAGGTGTTCGGTGAGCGTCGTCCCCGGCCCGCCCGCGAAGGCGGTGTCCCGCGGCGCGAGCAGGGACTTGAGCCGGTCGGTGACCCGGGTCCTCGCGGGGTCCTCGGGCGCGAGGCGCGCCAGGGCGTCCTCGATCCTGTCGAGCTCGCCCAGGAGCCCACTCGACGCCGTCCGGGGTGGTGTCGGTGAGTTCGCCGTGGAGGTGGCGGGCGAGGGCGAGCGGGGTGGGGTGGTCGAAGGTGAGGGTGGCGGGCAGCCGCAGGCCGACGGCCTGGGCCAGGCGGTTGCGCAGTTCGACGGCGGTCAGGGAGTCGAAGCCGAGGGTGGTGAAGGGCTCGTTCAGGTTCACGGTGGCGGCCCGCGCGTGCCCGAGGACCGTGGCCACCTGACCGGTCACCAGGTCCTGGAGGTGCCGCTCCTGTTCGGCGGGCGGCAGCGCGGACAGGTGCCTGCGCAGGTCCTCGTCACTGGCGCGTTCGGCGCCGCCCGCGACCCTGCGGACGGGGGTGCCCTTCGCCGCCAGGGCGGTGAGCAGCGGCGGCACCGAGCCCGCGCGGGCCGCTCCGGCGAGGTCCAGCTTCACGGGCACCACGACCGGCAGGTCCTGGGCCAGGGCCGCGTCGAACGAGGCGAGGCCTTCGGCCGGGGTCAGCGGCGCGATGCCCCTGCGGGCCAGGCGCTGCCGGTCGGCCGTGGACAGGCCGCTGGTCAGGCCGTCGCCCTGGCGGACCTTCTCCCACCAGCCCCAGGCGAGCGAGACACCGGGGAACCCGGCCGCCCGCCGCCGCCTGACCAGGGCGTCCGCCGTCATGTTGGCGGCGGCGTAGTTGCCCTGGCCGGGGCTGCCGAGGACACCGGACGCGGAGGAGAAGACGGCGAACAGCGCGACGCCCGGGGTCCGGGTCAGCTCGTCGAGGTGGCGGGTGGCGTCCGCCTTCGGGCGGAAGACCTTCTCCATCCGCGGCCGGTCGAGGGCGGCGATCACCCCGTCGTCCAGCGCCGCCGCGGTGTGCACCACGCCCGTCAGGGGGTGCGCGGCGGGCAGCGCGGCCAGGAGCTGGGCCACCGCGGCGCGGTCGGCGACGTCGCAGGACACGAGGTCGACCCGGGCACCGGCGGCCGCCAGCTCCTCCTGGAGCTCTGGCGCGCCAGGCGCCGACGCGCCGCTGCGGCTGGCGAGCACCAGGTGCCGTACGCCGTGGCGTTCGACCAGGTGCCGGGCCACGAGGCCGCCCAGGTCGCCGGTGCCGCCGGTGACGAGCACGGTCCCCTCGGGGTCGAGGCCGACGGGGTCCGCGCCGTCGCCGCCGTCGAGCCGGGCGAGGCGCGGCGCGTACACCTGCCCCTGGCGTAGGGCGAGTTGCGGTTCGTCCGCGGCAAGGAGGGCGGGCCAGGGCACGGCGGTCAGCGGCGTGCCCGGGGTGAGGTCGAGCAGCGTGATGCGGCCGGGGTTCTCCGACTGCGCCGTGCGCACGAGGCCCCAGACGGCCGCGCCGCCGAGGTCCACCGGCTCGTCCGGCGCGGCGGCGGCACCGCCGTGGGTCACCACGACGAGCCGCGCGTGCGCGCACCGCTCGTCCGCGAGGAAGCGCTGCACGACGTCCAGCGCACCGCACGCTAGGAGACGGGCACGCTCGGTGCCTTCGGTGCCTTCGGCGTGTCGGTGTCGCTGTCTGTGTCGCTGTCTGTGTCGCTGTCTGTGTCGGCGTCGCCACCGGCCGCCCACACCAGAACCGGCGGGGCCTCGGCCTCAGGATCGGCCGGGGTCTCGGCCGTGGCGAGCCACTGCGTCCAGGGGGTGGCCTGCGTGTCCGGGGTGTCCGGGGCGTCCGGGGTATCCGGGATGTCCGTGTGCGGAGCCAGGGGCACCGGTATCCACTCCTCGTGGAGCAGTTGGTGCGTGCGGCCTCCCGGGGCGGCCAGCTGGTCGGCGGGCAGGGGGCGCAGGGTGAGTCCGTCGACGGACAGGACGCCGTCTCCGGCGCCGTCGGCGACATGGACCCGCACGGCGCCGTCCGCGGCGGCGTCGAGGCGGACGCGCACCCGGGTCGCGCCCACCGCGTGCAGCCGCACCCCCGACCACACGAACGGCAGCCAGGGCCCGCCGCTCTCCATGCCCGGGGCCGTGTCGCCGAGCACCAGCGCGTGCAGCACGGCGTCAAGGAGCGCCGGATGCGCGCCGAAGCCAGTCGCGTCCGGTTCCCCGGTGTCCGGGAGCGCCACCTCGGCGAAGGTCTCCGCGCCCCGGCGCCACACCGCTTCCAGGCCCCGGAACAGCGGCCCGTAGTCCAGGCCCCGCCCGGCGAGGCCGTCGTACACCCCGGCCACCGGCACGGGTTCGGCCCCGGGCGGCGGCCACTGGGCGAGGTCCGCCGCCGAGGCGGGTGCGGTGTCCGAGGCGCGCTCCGCGCGTACGGCGCCGGTGGCGTGGCACACCCACGCGCCGTCGTCCGCCTCGGGGCGCGAGTGGACCGACACCGGGCGCCGTCCGTCGGCGCCCTCCTCGTCCAGGACGACGCGGAGCACCGTGGCGCCCGTCTCGTCGAGCACGAGCGGCGTCTGGATGACGAGTTCGTCGAGGACGGGGCAGGCGAGCGTGTCACCGGCGCGGATCGTCATCTCCACGAGCGCGGCCCCGGGCACCACCACCCGGCCCAGGACGCGGTGGTCGGCGAGCCACGGCTGGTCCCGCACCGACAGGCGTCCGCTGACAGCGAGGCCCCCCGACGCGGGCAGCTCCACGGCCGCGCCGAGCAGCGGATGCCCGAGCCCGGTCAGGCCGTGCGCGCCCGCGTCGGCCGTGACGGCGCCGCTCAGCCAGTAGCGCTCCCGCTGGAAGGCGTACGTCGGCAGCTCGACCCGGCGCGCGCCCGACCCGGCGAACAGCTCCGCCCAGGCCACCTCGACGCCGCGGACGTACAGTTCACCGGCCGACAGCAGGAACCGGTCGAGGCCGCCCTCGTCGCGCCGCAGCGAGCCGCTCGCGCACACCGGGCGGCCCGCGCCGGTGTCCTCGACGCTCGCGGTGAGGACCGGGTGCGGGCTCACCTCGACGAAGGTGTCGAAGCCCCGCTCCATCAACGCGTCCACGACAGGCGCGAACCGCACCGGCTGCCGCAGGTTGCGGTACCAGTACGCCGCGTCCAGAGCGGTGCCGTCCACCTGTTCCCCGGTGACGGTGGAGTGCAGCGGCACCTCGCCGCGGCGCGGCCGGATCGAGGCGAGGACCTCCAGGAGGTCGGCTTCGACGTCCTCGACGTGGCGGGAGTGCGACGCGTAGTCGACGGGGATGACACGGGCCCGTACGGAGTCCCGCTCGCAGGCGGCGAGCAGCTCCTCAAGGGCGTCGGCGTCGCCCGAGACGACCACGGACTGGGGGCCGTTGACCGCCGCCACGCCGAGCCGTCCGCTCCAGGGCGCGAGGCGCTCCTCGACGGCTGTCTGGGACAGCGCGAGGGACACCATTCCGCCCTTGCCCGAGAGGCGTTCCAGGAGTCGGCTGCGCAGCGCGACGACGGTCGCGGCGTCCTCCAGGGACAGCATCCCGGCCACGCACGCGGCGGCGATCTCGCCCTGCGAGTGCCCCACCACCACGTCCGGTTCCACGCCCGCCGAGCGCCACAGCGCCGCCAGCGACACCATCACCGAGAACAGGACGGGCTGGACGACGTCGACGCGGTCGAGGCCGGGGGCGCCGGGCGCGCCGCGCAGCACGTCCATGAGGGACCAGTCCACGAGCGGCCCAAGGGCCCGCTCGCAGTCGAGGAGCCGGTCCGCGAACACCGGGGCCGACTCGGCGAGCCGCAGCGCCATGCCCTCCCACTGGGCGCCCTGGCCGGGGAAGACGAAGGCGGTCCTGCGGCTCTCGGACGCGGGCCGCTCGTCGCCGGTCACCGCGCCCGGCGCCGGCTCGCCGCGCCCCACCGCGTCCAGGGCGTCGAGGAGTCCGGCCCGGTCGGCGCCCACCACCACGGCCCGGTGGGCGAGGTGGGCCCGGCTCACCGCCAGGGAGAGGCCGATGTCGGGGGCCGCGTGCTCCGGCCGGGCGCGGGTGGCCGCGGCGAGGCGCTCCGCCTGCGCCCGCAGCCCCTCGGGCGTCCCGCCGGACACCGCCCAGGCCAGCGCGGGCAGTTGTCCGGAGCGCTCGGGCGCGGCGGCCTCCGGCTCGGTGTCCGGTGCCTGTTCGAGGACCACGTGCGCGTTGGTGCCGCTGATGCCGAACGAGGACACCGCCGCGCGCCGGGGGCGTCCCGTCGTGGGCCAGGGCACCGTCTCGGTCAGGAGCGACACCGAGCCCGCCGACCAGTCGACGTGCGGGGTGGGGGCGTCGACGTGCAGCGTCCTCGGCAGCAGCCCGTGCCGCATCGCGAGGACCGACTTGATGACGCCGCCCACGCCCGCGGCCGCCTGGGTGTGGCCGAGGTTCGACTTCAGCGAGCCGAGCAGCAGCGGCCGGTCATCGGGGCGGTCCTGGCCGTAGACGGCGAGCAGGGCCTGGGCCTCGATGGGGTCGCCGAGGGTGGTGCCGGTGCCGTGGGCCTCGACGGCGTCGACCTCGTCCGGGGCGAGCCGGGCGTGGGCGAGGGCCTGCTTGATCACCCGCTGCTGCGCGGGTCCGTTCGGCGCCGCGAGGCCGTTGGAGGCGCCGTCCTGGTTGACGGCGCTGCCCCGGATCACGGCGAGCACCTCGTGCCCGTTGCGCCGGGCGTCGGAGAGGCGTTCGAGGAGGACGAGGCCCACGCCCTCGGAGAAGTTGGTGCCGTCGGCGGCCGCGGCGAACGCCTTGCACCGGCCGTCGGGCGCCAGGCCGCGCTGCCTGCTGAAGGCCACGAAGGCGGTGGGCGTGGCCATGATGGACACGCCGCCCGCCAGGGCCAGGGTGCTGTCGCCGCAGCGCAGCGACTGGCAGGCCAGGTGCAGGGCCGTGAGGGACGAGGAGCACGCGGTGTCGACTGTCACGGCGGGCCCCTCAAGGCCCAGGGTGTACGCCACCCGGCCCGAGATCACCGAGGAGAAGATCCCGGTGGGGATGTAGCCCTCGGTGTCGCCGGAGGCCCGGGTGAGCAGGGTGCCGTAGTCGTGGTCGTACGCGCCGGTGAAGACGCCCGTGGACGTGCCGTGCAGCGAGGTGGGGTCGATGCCCGCGCGCTCCAGCGTCTCCCACGCGGTCTCCAGGACGAGCCGCTGCTGCGGGTCGGTGGCGAGGGCCTCGCGGGGGCTCATGTTGAACAGGGCGGCGTCGAACGCGCCCGCGTCGTAGAGGAATCCGCCCTCGCGGCCGTAGCTCTTGCCCGGTACGTCGGGGTCGGGGTCGTACAGGTTCTCCAGGTCCCAGCCGCGGTCGGTCGGATAGCCCGCGATCGCGTCCCCGCCGTCGACGACGAGGCGCCACAGGTCGTCGGGCGAGGTGACGCCGCCGGGGTAGCGGCAGCCCATGCTCACGATGGCGATCGGCTCGTACCGGTCGGACTCGACCTCGTTGAGCCGCTGGCGGGTCCGGCGCAGGTCGGCCGTCACGCGCCGCAGGTAGTCGCGGAGCTTCTGTTCGTCCGGCATCAGGTCAACCATCCTCAGCTTGGGGCCGGTCAGGAGAGTCCGAGTTCTTCTTCGATGACCGCGAAGACCTCGTCGTCCGTCGCGGATCCCAGGTCGTCGTCGCAGGGCGTCCACCGCGCCCGCGGTCCCCGTCCACGCCCACAGGAGGGCTTCGAGGCGGGTCCTGACGGCGGTGGTCAGCGCCGCGTCGACCGCGCCGTCGGGGCTCGCGGACCGCCCGGACACCTCGGCCAGCTCGGCCAGCTCGGAGAGCGAGGCCTCCAGTCGTTCCACCTCCCTCAGCGCCCGGTGCGTGGCGTCGTCGCCCACGGGCTCGCGCGGGGCGAGCTGGCCGAGCAGGTGGGTGGCGAGGGCCAGCGGCGTCGGGTGGTCGAAGACCGCGGTGGGCGAAAGGCGCAGCCGGGTCGCGGTGGTCAGGCGGTTGCGCAGTTCGACGGCCGTGAGGGAGTCGAAGCCGATCTCCTTGAACGGGCGTCCCGCGGCGACGGAGTCCGCGTCGGGCCGTCCGAGGACGGCGGCGGCGTGGCCGCGGACGAGGGTGAGCAGGCGGTGGCGCTGTTCGTCGGCGTCGAGGAGGGCGAGTTCCGCGGCGAGGCCGCTCGCGGTGCTTCCCTTGGCGGCCGTGCGGCGGGCGGGCGTGCCGGTGAGGCCGCGCAGGATCGCGGGCGCGGCGTCCGCGCCCGCGGGCGGCGCGAGGGGCGCGGAGAACAGGAAGGGCTGGTCGAGGCGGAGCGCGGCGTCCAGGAGGGCGAGGCCGTGCTCGGTGCTGAGCGGGGTGAGGCCCGCGTGGCCGCTGACGCGGCCGCGCTGGGCGGCGTCGAGGTGGCCGGTCATGCCGCTGGCCTCGTCCCACAGGCCCCAGGCGAGCGAGGTGGCGGGCAGCCCTCGGGCGCGCCGGTGGTGGCTGAGGGCGTCAAGGAAGAGGTTGGCGGCGGCGTAGTTGGCCTGGCCCGCGTTGCCGAGGGTGCCGGCCACCGAGGAGAACAGGACGAAGGCGGCCAGGTCGAGGTGTTCGGTGGCCCGGTGGAGGTGCCACGCGGCCGTGGCCTTCGGCCGGAAGACGCTGTCGACGTGGTGGGGCGTGAGGTTGGCGAGGACGCCGTCGTCCAGGACGCCCGCCGCGTGGATGACGGCGGTGAGCGGGTGGGCGGCGGGCACGCCGTCGAGGAGACCGGCCAGGGCGTGCGGATCGGCAACGTCGCAGGCGGCCACGGTGACGTGGGCGCCGAGTTCGGTGAGCGCGGCCTGGAGTTCGGCGGCGCCGGTGGCGTCCGGGCCCCGGCGTCCGGCGAGCAGCAGCCTGCGCACGCCGTGGCGGACGACCAGGTGGCGGGCCACGATGCCGCCGAGCGTGCCGGTGCCGCCGGTGATCAGGACGGTGCCGTTCGGGTCGAGCGCCGGGGGCAGGGCCAGGGTGACCTTGCCGGTGTGGCGGGCCTGGCTGAGGTGGCGCAGGGCCTCGCGCGCCCGGGACAGCGGCCAGGAGGTGAGGGGCAGTGGCCTTAAGGCGCCCTGGTCGAAGAGGGCGCCGAGGTCGGCGAGCGTGTCCTGGACGCGGTCGGGGTCGGCGACGAGGAGGTCGAAGACCGTGTACGTGACGCCGGGGTGGGCGGCGGTGACGTCCGCGTCGGCGCGGATGTCGGTCTTGCCCATCTCGACGAAGCGGCCGCCGGGGCCGAGCAGGCGCAGGGACGCGTCGACGAACTCGTGGGCGAGCGCGTTGAGGACGACGTCGAGGCCGCCGGGCGCGCCGCTGCGGAAGTGGTCCTCGAAGTCCAGCGTGCGCGAGGAGGCGATGTGGTCGTCGTCCAGGCCGAGGGCGCGCAGCGTGTCCCACTTCGGGGGGCTGGCGGTGGCGAAGATCTCGGCGCCCAGGTGGCGGGCGATCTGCACGGCCGCCATGCCCACGCCGCCGGTGGCGGCGTGGATCAGCACCTTGTCGCCGCGCTTGAGGCCCGCGTCGTGCACGAGGCAGTGGTAGGCGGTCAGGAAGGCCGCGGGTACGGTCGCCGCTTCGGCGAGGGACCAGTGCCCGGGGACGCGGGCCACCAGGCGCCGGTCGGCGACCCGGACCGGTCCGATGCCGCCCGCGGGGAACATGCCCATCACGCGGTCGCCGGGTGCCAGGTCGGTGACGTCGGCGCCGACGGCGGTGACGACTCCGGCGTCCTCGCCGCCGATGGGGGCCTTCACGGGCACCAGGCCGAGGGACACCATCACGTCGCGGAAGTTGAGCCCGGCGGCGCGCACCGCGATGCGGACCTCGCCCGGCCCGAGCGGGGCGGCGGTGGCAGCGGTGTCGGCGGCGGCGAGCTCCACCTGGTCCAGGCTGCCGCCGTGGCCGGACACCGCGAGCGTCCAGCCCTGGGCGTCGGCGGGCGGCAGGAGGGTGCCGTCGCCGAGGGCGGGGGTGAGCCGCGCGGCGGTGATCTGCCCGTTCCTGAGGGCGAGTTGGGTCTCGTCGTGGGTGACCGCGGCGGCCAGGGCGGTGCGCAGGTGCCCGGTGGAGGCGTCGAGCTGGTCGGTGTCCAGGAGGAGGAACCGGTCGGGGTGCTCGGTCTGGGCGCTCCGCACCAGGCCCCAGACGGCGGCGTGGGCGGGGTCGGCGGCTTCGGCCGGGCTGACGGCGGCGCCGTGCGCGGTGGTGAGGACCAGGCGGGCGGTGGCGTAGCGGGGTTCGGCCAGCCAGTCCTGGAGCAGCCGCAGGACGCTGGCGGTGAGCGCGGCGGCCCGCTCGGGGCGGTCGTCGCTGGGCGCGTCGCCGGTAGCGGCCCGCGCGTCGGCGTCGGCGTCGGGGTGCCCCGTCCCGGCGAGGCAGGCGGACACGACGGCGACGACCGTGTCGGGCACGGGCTCCCCCGGCGTGTCCGCGAGGGCCGCGGTCAGGCCGGACAGGGTGTCGTACCGGGGTACGCCGGTGCCGAGCGCGGCGGGCAGGGCGGAGGCGGGCGCGTCGAGGACGGCGATCCGCCCGGGCGCGTCGGCCGCCGGGCCGGGGTCGGCGGCCACGGGCCGCCAGTCGAGCCTGAAGAGCGAGCGCCGGAGCTCGTCGTGTCCGCCGTCGCCGCCGGCAGAGGTCAGCGGGCCCGTCAGCGGCCGCAGGGTCAGGGCGTCGACGGTGAGGACGGGCTGTCCGGCCGGGTCGGTGGCGGTCAGGCGCACGGTGCCGGGGCCGGGGCCGGTGGGAGCGAGGCGGACGCGCAGGGTGTCGGCGTCGGTGGCGTGCAGGCTCACGCCGCTCCAGGAGAAGGGCAGCAGCGTGGCGTTCGCGTCGGACCCGGTGTCGGCGGGGGCCAGCACGAGGGCGTGCAGGGCGGCGTCGAGGAGGGCCGGGTGCACGCCGTGGCCGGTGGTGGCGGCGTCGGGGCCGAGCCGGACCTCGGCGTGCAGGGTGTCACCCTCGCGCCAGGCGGCGCGCAGGTTCCGGAAGGCGGGGCCGTAGTCGTAGCCGCGCGCGGCCAGGCGGTCGTAGGCGTCGTCGAGTGCGATCCGCGTGCCGTCGCGGGGCGGCCAGGGCCGGTTCTCCGGCGGGGCCGCGGCCGTGGTGGCGGAGTCGAGGAGGCCGGTGGCGTGGTGGGTCCAGGCCTGGTCGGGCGCGGCGCCCTGCGGGCGGGAGTGGAGGTCGAAGCGCCAGAACCCGCCGCCCGTGCCGTCGTCTTCGGCGGCGCCTTCTTCTTCGGTGGCCGCCGTGACGGTGAGGTGCAGATGGGTGGGCCGGTCGGCGGCGAGCAGCAGGGGTGCGGAGAGGGTGAGTTCCCGCACCACCGGGTGGCCGGTGGCGTGGCCCGCGGTGAGGGCCAGGTCGAGGCAGGCGGTCGCGGGCAGCAGCGGGGTGCCGGTGACGGCGTGGTCGGCCAGCCAGGGGTGGCCGTTCGGCGCGAGCGTGCCGGTGGCGTGCCAGGCCCCGTCGGGCAGCAGGGTCGCGCTGGCGAGCAGCGGGTGGTCGCTGGCGTGCAGGCCGATGCCGCCCGCGTCGGCGGCGGACCGTGGCGGGTTGAGCCAGTACCGCTCGTGCTGGAAGGCGTACGTGGGCAGGTCGTCGGCGAGGGCGCCGTCGCCGGGTCCGGCGAGGGCGCGCGGCCAGTCGGCGGCGGCGCCCCGCACGTGCGCGGACGCCAGCGCCGTCAGGAACTGGGCCCAGCCGCCCTGGTCGCGGCGCAGGGTCGCCACCGTCGCCGCGGCGCGCTCCTGGCCGGGCTCCGCGGCGCCGTCGGTGTCCTTCGCTTCGATGGCGTGCTGGATGCTGGGGACCAGCACCGGGTGCGGGCTGACCTCGACGTACAAGTCGTGTCCGTCGTCGACGAGTTGGTCGAGGGTGGGGTGGAAGAGGACCGTCCGGGTGAGGTTCTGGTACCAGTACTCGGCGCTGAGGGTGGTCGTGTCGAGCGGGGCGCCGGTGACGGTGGAGTAGAAGGGGATGTCCGCGGTGACCGGGGCGAGGCCGTCGAGGAGGGTGAGGAGCTCGTCCCGCAGGACCTTCATGTGCGGGGTGTGGGAGGCGTAGTCGACGGGGATCTCCCTGGCTTCGACGCCGTCGGCGCGGCAGTCGGCGACGAGCTGTTCCAGGGGGGCGGTGTCACCGGCGACGACCGTGGTGGCGGGGCCGTTGACGGCGGCCAGGTGCAGGCCGGGGCGGTCGGCGACGAGGGCGCGGGCCCGGTCGGCGGGGACGGGCAGGGAGGCCATCTTGCCGGTGCCCGCGACCCGGGCCAGGGCCTGGGAGCGCAGCGCCACGACCCGGGCGGCGTCGGCGAGGGTGAGGGCTCCGGCGACGTGGGCGGCGGCGATCTCGCCCTGGGAGTGGCCGATCACGGCGTCGGGGTGGACGCCGTGCGCGCGCCACAGGGCGGCCAGGGACACCATGACCGCGAACAGGACCGGCTGGACGACGTCGACGCGGTCGAGTCCGGGCGCGCCGGGCAGGTCGCGCAGCACGTCGAGCAGCGGCCAGCCGGTGTGGGGTTCCAGGGCCTTGGCGCACGCGTCGATCTCCGCGGCGAACACCGGGGACTCGCGCAGCAGGGCCTCGGCCATGCCCGCCCACTGGGCGCCCTGGCCGGGGAAGACGAACACCGTCCGGGGCGTGCCCGCGGCGGTTCCGGTGAGGGTGCCGGGGGCTTCGTGCCCTTGGGCCAGCGCGTCGAGGGCGGCGGTCAGGGCGGGCACGTCCGCGCCGACGAGCACCGCCCGGTGCTCGAACCGGGTGCGGGTGGCGGCGAGTTCGCGGGCGACGTCCGCCGGGTTCGCTCCGGGGTTGCGCCGGGCCCAGTCGGCGAGGCGGCCCGCCTGGGCGGCGAGGGCCGCCGGGGTGCGCCCGGAGAACGTCCAGGCCGTGGCCGGGGCGAGGCATTCGGCGGCGGGGTCTTCTTCCGGTGCGTCGGCGGTGGGGTCTTCGTCCCGTACGGCGGCTTCCCGTACGTCAGTGGCCGGGCCCTCCTCCAGTACGAGATGGGCGTTGGTGCCGCTGATCCCGAAGGAGGAGACGGCGGCGCGGCGGGGCCGGTCCACGACCGGCCACTCCCGCTCCTCGACCGCCAGCGCCACACCCCCCGCCGACCAGTCCACATGCCCCGACGGAGCGTCCACGTGCAACGTCCGCGTGCACCCTGCCATGACGCATCGCCATGACCATCTTGATCACACCAGCCACACCCGCGGCGGCCTGCGTATGACCGATGTTCGACTTCACCGACCCCAACCACAACGGCCGCTCCACCGGCCGGTCCCGCCCATACGTGGCAAGCAACGCCTGCGCCTCGATCGGATCACCCAGCGTCGTGCCCGTACCGTGCGCCTCCACCACATCCACATCAGCCCCACGCAACCCAGCACCCGCCCACGCCTGCCGAATCACCCGCTGCTGCGACGGACCGTTCGGCGCCGTCAACCCATTCGACGCACCGTCCTGATTCACCGCACTCCCCCGCACCACGGCCAACACCCGATGCCCGTTGCGCCGCGCGTCCGACAACCGCTCAAGCAGGACGAGACCCACGCCTTCGCCCCACCCGGTGCCGTCGGCGGCGTCGGCGAAGGCCTTGCAGCGGCCGTCCGGCGCGAGGCCGCGCTGGCGGCTGAACTCGATGAAGATCCCCGGGCTCGCCATCACGGTGGCGCCGCCCGCCAGGGCCATCGAGCACTCCCCCGCCCGCAGCGACTGGCACGCCAGGTGCATCGCCACCAGCGACGACGAACACGCCGTGTCCACCGTCACCGCGGGCCCCTCCAGGCCCAGGAGATAGGCGATCCGGCCGGAGGCCACGCTGGACGTCGTGCCGGTCAGGGTGAAGCCGCCGTCCGTGTCCTCGGGCACCTCGTGCATCCGCGGCCCGTAGTCCTGCGCCATGGTGCCGACGAACACCCCGACGTCGCCGTGGCGCAGCGAACGGGGGTCCATGCGGCCGCGCTCGATCGCCTCCCAGGCGGTTTCGAGGAGCAGCCGCTGCTGCGGTTCCATCGCCTCGGCCTCGCGCGGGGAGATGCCGAAGAAGTCGGCGTCGAAGCCCGCGACGTCGTCGAGGAAGCCGCCCCTGCGCGTGTACGAGGTACCGGCGTGGCCCTGGTCCGGGTCGTGGATGCGGTCCTGCTCCCAGCCTCGGTCCCCGGGAAAGTCCGAGAGTCCCTCGGCGCCCGACGCGACCAGCTGCCAGAGGTCCTCGGGAGTGGTGACGCCGCCCGGGTAGCGGCAGGCCATGGACACGATGGCGATGGGCTCGGCCGCGTCCACCGCCGTGCCGCCGCCCGCCCTCGCCGTGGGGGCGGCGGCCGGTGCCGTCGCGCCGAGTTCGGCGCGCAGGCGGGCGACGACGTCGTCCGGTGTGGGGCAGTCGAAGGTCAGGCTGCTGGGCAGCCGCAGCCCGGCCGTGGCGCCGAGGCGGCGGCCGAACTCGGCGCCGGTGATGGAGTCGAAGCCCAAGTCCTTGAAGGTGCGGTCCAGTTCGATGTCGTCGGGCCGCGCGTGCCCGAGCACGGCGGCGGCCGTGGCGCGGACGAGCCCCGGCAGGGACGCGATGCCCGGCGCCGCCGTCGCCTCGTCGTCGGTCAGGTCCTCGGGCGGCGCTTCGGCCGCGCTCGCGGTGCCGGTGGCGTGGGCCGCGAGCCGGCTGGTGTCGAGCCAGTGACGCTTGCGCTGGAAGGCGTACGTCGGCAGGTCGACGCGGCGCCCGCCGCGCTCGGCGCAGTGGGCGGCCCAGTCGACGGGCGTGCCGTGCGTGTACGCCTGGGCCGCGGCCGACAGCATGCGGTCCCAGCCGCCCTGGTCGCGCTGGAGGGACCCGCTCGCGGCGCCCGCGCCGTCCAGGGTCTCCTCGATGTTGAGGACGAGGACCGGGTGGGCGCTGTTCTCGATGAACCGGGTGTATCCGGCCGCGGCCAGCGCGCGCGTGGTCTGCGTGAACCGCACGGGGCTCGCGAGGTTGCGGTACCAGTAGGCGGCGTCGAGGCCCTCGGTGGCGAACCGCTCGCCCGTGACCGTCGAGTAGAAGGGCACCTCGGACGCGCGCGGGGTGACGTCGGCGAGCAGGGCCAGGAGCTCCTCGCGCACCGGCTCGACCCGGGAGGTGTGCGAGGCGTAGTCGGACCCGGGGACGACGCGGGCCTTCACGTCCCGGCCCTGGTAGGCGGCGACCAGGTCGTCCACCGCCGCCGGGGTGCCCGCCACGACGGTCCTCGTCGGACTGTTGTACCCGGCGATGCCGAGGTCTCCCCCGTACCCGGCCAGGTCCGCGCGCACGGCGTCCGCGGGCAGCGGCACCGACGCGATCTTCCCGGTCCCGGCAAGGGCGCGCAGCAGCCTGCCGCGCTGCGCCGAGATCCGCGCCGCGTCGTCCAGGGACAGCGCCCCGCACACATAGGCCGCGGCGACCTCGCCCTGCGAGTGGCCCACCACCGCTTCGGGCACCACGCCGAGGGAGCGCCACACCGCGGCCAGGGACACCATCACGGCGAAGAGCGCGGGCTGGATCACATCGCTGCCGTCGAGGCCCGGCGCGCCGGGCGCGCCGCACACCACGTCGACCAGCGGCCAGTCCGTGTGCGGTGCGAGGGCGTCCGCGCACCGCTCGAGCTCGGCGCGGAACGCCGGTGACGACTCCCACAGGCCGCGCGCCATGCCCGCCCACTGGCCGCCCTGGCCGGGGAAGACGAACGCCGTGGCGCCCTCGCGCGTCCGTCCGGTCACCGTGCGGGCGCCGATGCCGCCTCCGGCGAGGGCGCTCAGTTCGGCGGCGAGTTGGCCGCGGTCCTCGCCGAGCAGCACCGCGCGGTGCGCGAACTGCGTCCTGGTCGCGGCGAGGGACCAGGCGACGTCCGCGGCCGCTGGTTCGTCCCGGTCCGCCAGGTACCGCGCGAGCCGGTCGGCCTGGGCGGTCACGCCCGCCGCTGACCGCGCGGACACCACCCAGGGGATCGGAGCGGGCACGCCGTCGTCCGGCACCGGCCGGGCCTGCGGCGCGGGGGCGGGCTGGGGCGGGGGCGCCGAGGCGAGCACCAGATGGCAGTTGGTGCCGCCGACGCCGAAGGACGACACGCCCGCGCGGCGCTCCTCCCCGTCCTTCGGCCAGGGGGTGAGGGTCCGCGCCATCTCCAGGCGCCCGTCCGCGAAGGGGATCTTCGGGTTCGGTTCGGTGAAGTTCAGGCTCGGCGGTATCTCCGCCTCGCTGAGGGCGAGGACGGTCTTGACGAGGCCGACGACGCCCGCGGCCCCCTCCAGGTGCCCGACGTTGGTCTTGGCGGAGCCGAGCAGGAGCGGCGGGTCCGTGTCCGTGCGGGCCGCTCCGTGCACGGCGGCGAGCGCGGCCGCCTCGACGGGGTCGCCCACCTTGGTGCCGGTGCCGTGCAGTTCGACGTAACCCACCGTGCGCGGGTCGACTCCGGCGTGCCGGTAGGCGGCGGTGAGCACGGCCCGCTGGGCGTCCGCGTCGGGCGTGGTGAGGGTGGTGCTCGCGCCGTCGTTGTTCACGGCGCCGCCGCGGATCACGCAGTAGACGCGGTCGCCGTCCGCGACCGCCAGGGACAGCGGCTTCAGCACGACGAGGGCGCCGCCCTCGCCGCGTACGAAACCGTTGGCGGCGGCGTCGAAGGTGCGGCAGCGGCCGTCGGGGGACAGCGCCCCGAGCCCCGCCATGGCGTACGCGCTCTCGGCGACGAGGTTGAGGTTCACGCCGCCGGCCAGGGCGAGCGTGGCCTCGCCGGAGCGGAGGCTGGCGCACGCCAGGTGCACCGCCACCAGCGACGAGGACTGCCCCGAGTCGACGGTGAGGCTCGGGCCGCGGGCGCCGAGCACGTAGGAGAGGCGGTTGGCGATGATGCCGCGGTGCACGCCGAGGACGCCGTGGTGGGCGCCGGTCCCGCGGGCGTGGCGGTCGCGCAGGAGCGCGTAGTCGTCCCAGATGGCGCCGACGAACACCGCGGTCCGCGTACCGCGCAGCGTCGCGGGCACCCACCCGGCGTCCTCCAGCGCCTCCCAGCCGAGTTCGAGGGCCAGCCGCTGCTGGGGGTCCATCGCGGCCGCCTCGCGGGGCGCGATGCCGAAGAACCCCGCGTCGAAGCCGTCGACCTCGTCGAGGAACGCGCCCCAGCGGGCGTTCTCGGCGCCCCGGGGCGCCGCCGCGTCTCCGCCGGTGGACGGCCCCGCGCTCCAGCGCCCCGCCGGCACCTCGGTGACGGCGCTCCGCCCCTCGCGCAGCAGCGACCAGAACTCCCGGGGACTGCCCGCCTGGGGCAACCGGCAGGACAGTCCGACGACGGCGATCGGCTCGTTCTTCGACTCGTGGGTGTCGGGCATCGTCTCTCCAGTCGGCGGACTGCGGCTGCTCTTTCCCGGCAAGGTCGTTGGCGCGCGGTGCGGCGCGGCCCGGGAGGGCCGGCTCGGAGCGTGGAGGAGCACCCTGAAATCCCCGAGGTCACGAAGAAGGAGGGCCGACACGGGCCGAAGGCCGCCGCCCCCGTCGGGCGGTCTTCGGTCACCGTGTCCGCGGCGCCGAGGCCGCCGGTCGGCCGCTCGGGCCGACGCTCCGTTCATGGACTCGCGGCTCGGACGGGCCGGGCGGCCCATCGGTGCTTCGCGATTTCCCTCAGCGAACCACCGCCGGTCACGGCCGGACAAGCGCGGCGGCCGGTCCCTGCCTGTTCGTCCCCCGGCCGTTGCCCAAGTGGCCCACTCCGGGTGCGTGCGGGCCGGGGCGGCGAACGGAATTCCTCAGTCCGAATTCGGCCCGAGCGGTCCGGGGGCGCGGCCTCAGATCACGCCGGACCGGATTGCGTACGAGACCAAGTGCGCCCGGTTCCGCAGGTTGAACTGTTTCATCAACCCATAGAAGATGTTTTTGATCGTCCGCTCGGAGTACGACAACTCCTGGGATATTTCGGTGATTCCATAGCCATCCGCGGCAAGCCGCAGCACATCGATTTCACGGACGGATAGTCCGGACGAGGTGAGCCCCCTGGGGGCGAGAATCTCCTGCTGGACCCGGTATACGTGGTCAAGCAGCCCCCCTTGCAATGAGGAGGGCAGCTGCGCCCCGCCGTCACTCACCAGGCGGATGGCATGGACCAGCTTCGCGCGGGAGAAGTCCGAGCGCCAGAGCACGGCACGTACCCTGAGGTCAGCGGCCTCTGAGTAGTCCGCGTACCATTTCCCCCCAACGACCAGGATGAAGCCGCTCGTTGGTCTTTCCAGCTTCCTCAGCGCATCCATCGTCGCGGCGTTGACGGTCTCCGCGAATGCCACGACAACATCAGCACGAACGCCAGGTTCCCCCCTGATCAGCGCTAACTGCGCTGTTTTCTCTATCGAACTCACGAGCCCTAAGGCGGTTATGGGATCGTCCGCATGAACCGCGACCCGGATAACGCTCACAGTGCTCTCCCACTGGTCGAATGACTCCCCGTGGCGCAGTGTGTGAGATGCCCTGCCGGGCGCCCATCCACCGGCACATTCAACAGCTAGGATCTGCTCCACGCGTTGTCGATAATCTCACGCGCGCCGCAGCGACCACGCTGCCCACGGCTTGGAGCGGCTACTTATAGGGAAAAGTCACACGTTCCACGAGCGGTCCCGCACGCCCCCGCACGAGAGTCCATGCCTGAGGCAATTGACTCTCCCTCGCTGTTTTCCGGCGGGGCACCCTGAATGGGGATTCACCTCGACGGCACGACGCACCGGACACGGCACGAGGGCCCGGACACGACGGACGGGCGGCGCCGGTCACGGCGCCGCCCGTTACCCGAGGGCGGGGTGGATCGCGAAGGACGGACAGGGATGCGGAGCGTCAGAGAGGCGGACCAGGGCGCCGGGAGGCGCAGAACCGGCAGGGCCGCTCAGGACGCGGAGTCCTCGGCATAGGAGTGGAAGCCCCGGCCGGTCTTCCGGCCAAGCAACCCGGCCTCGACCATGCGCAGGAGCAGGCTCGGCGGAGCGTGCAGCGGTTCCTTGGACTCCTCGAAGAGCTGCTCGCTGATCGCCACGACGACGTCGAGGCCGATGAGGTCGGCGAGTTCGAGCGGGCCCATGGGGTGGGCACAGCCGAGCCGCATGCACCGGTCGATCTCCGTCGCCGAGGACGTGACGGACTCCAGCATCCTCACGGCGGCCAGCAGATAGGGCACGAGCAGCGCGTTCACCACGAAGCCCGGCCGGTCCTGAGCGGCGATCACCTCTTTGCCCAGCGTGTCCGCGAGGAACACGCGCGCCCGCGCGAGCGTCTCCGCCCTGGTGCGCAGGGAGCCGACCAACTCCACGAGTCTCATCACCGGTACGGGGTTGAACAGATGGGCCCCGAGCACACGCCCGGCGTCGCCCGTCACCCGCGCGAGTTTCATGATCGGGATCGAGGACGTGGTGGAGGCGAGCACCGCGTCGGGGTCCGTCACGGCCTCGTCGAGCGCCCGGAAGATCTCCTGTTTGACATCGAGCCGCTCCACCGCCGCCTCGAGCACGAAGTCACGGTCCCCGAGGAACTTCAGGTCGGTGCGGAACTCCACCCGCGAGGTCGCCGCGTCCCGGGCGTCCTCGGTCAGCTTCCCCTTGGCCACCAGGCGGTCGAGGGACCGCCGGACGCGTCGCAGCCCCCGGTCGGCCGACTCCGGGCTCGGCACCACGACGAGCACGTCGAGCTCCGCCCGCGCGCACACCTCGGCGAAGCCCGCCCCCACCAGCCCGCAGCCCACGACGCCGACACGTTCGACAGGCCTCATGCCGACCACCTCATCAGACAGTTCCCGATGGACATGCCGCCGCCGAACCCGGCGAGCAGCACCACGTCTCCCCTGGTGACGGCGCCGGAGCGGACCGCGTCGTCGAGTGCGACGGGCACCGAGGCGCTGCCGAGGTTGCCGAGCCGGTCGGCGACGAGCGCGGTGCGGGCGCTCGGGAACGCGCACCGCCGCGCGAGCTCGCCGATGAGCACGGGGTTGGCCTGGTGCGGGACGAAGCAGTCCACGTCCGCGAAGGTGTGGCCGACGCGGGTGACCAGCTTCTCCAGGAGCGTGGGCAGGTTGTCCATGACGAAGTCCTTGACCGCCCTGCCCTGCATCGTGAAGTAGTGCCCGCCGTCGGCCACGGTCCGTGCCGTCGTGGGCATCCGGCTGCCGCCGGCCGCCACCTTGATCAGCTCCGCGGCCTGGCCGTAGCTGTGCAGGTCGACGGCGAGGACGCCCTGGTCGTCCGGCACCTCGCCGACCACCACCGCTCCGGCGCCGTCGCCCAGGAGCACGGCGGTCCGCCGGTCGGTGAAGTCCAGGATGCGCGAGTAGACGTCCGCGCCGATGACCAGCGCGTGGGTGCCGGGGTTGGTGGCCACGAGCGAGCGTGCCAGTTCCACGCCGTACACGAACCCGGCGCACACGACGTTGAGGTCGAGGCAGGCGGCGCTGTACGCGGCGATCCGGTTCTGCACCAGACAGGCCGTCGGCGGCTGCGGCGAATCCCCCGTGGAGGTGCACACGATGAGGTAGCCGACGCGGTCGGCGCCGAGGTCCGCCGCTCGCAGGGCGCGGGTCGCCGCCAGCGCGGCCAGGTCGGACGTGGCCTGGTCGGGGGCGGCCCAGCGCCGGGTGACGATGCCGGTCCTGCGCAGGATCCACTCCGGTGGCGCGTCGGGGACCAGCGCGGTGATGTCGTCGTTGGTGACGACGCGTTCGGGCACGTACGCTCCGGTGCCCAGGATGCCGATGCCCACGCCGCTACTCCTCGCCCGTGCCCGGGCGGAAGTCCCGCAGCGGGTTCAGCCGGTCCTCGCCGATCCTGGCCCGCGTCTCGGGGTCGGTGACGCCGAGGCCCCGCTCGGGTGCCATGCAGAGCACCGCCACCTTGCCGATGTGCCGGTTGGTCTGTACGACGCGGGCCGCCTCGGCGACCTCCGCCAGCGGGTACACGGCCGACATCGTCGGGACGACCCTGCCCCGCTCGATGAGCCGGTTGGCCTCCCACTGCTCCTGGAGGTTGGCGACGTGGCTGCCGATGACGCGCTTCAGCCGCATCCACAGATAGCGGTTGTCGAAGGTGTGCTGGTATCCGGTGCTCGATCCGCAGGTCACGACGGTGCCGCCGCGCCGCACCACGAACACGGACAGGCCGAACGTGGCGCGGCCGACGTGCTCGAAGACGATGTCGGGGTCGGCGCCGACGCGGTCGCGGATGATGCGGCCCAGCCGGCGCCCCCGCTCGATCGTCTGCCTCGGTCCGGTGTCCGCGTCGTCCGTGAGGCCGAACTCCGTTCGGTCGATCACCACTTCACAGCCGAGGGCCCGCAGCGCGGCGGCCTTGCGCGGCGAACCGACGACCCCCACGGGGATGCCGCCGCCATTGCGCACGAACTGCACCGCGTAGCCGCCGAGTCCCCCCGCCGCGCCCCAGACGAGGACGACGTCTCCCTGTTTCATGCGGGCGCCCCGGTCACCGACGAGCATGCGGTACGCCGTGCCCGCGCACAGCGGGTTGCAGGCCGCCTCCTCCCAGGTGAGGTGGAGCGGCTTGGGGATGAGCTGCGTGGCCCGTACCACCGCGTACTCGCCGAGCCCGCCGAAGTTGGTCTCGAAGCCCCAGGCGCGCTGCTCCGCGCCCATCATGCCGTCGGCGTGCGTCGCGGCCTCCTGCTCGTCCACGTAGGCCGGGCTCACCACCACGTGGTCGCCCACCCGCCAGCGGCGCACGCCGGAACCGGTGCGCACGACGACCCCCGCGGCGTCGGAGCCCACGACGTGCACGGGGCGGTCGTGGCGGGATGTCCAGCCGCCCTGTCCCGCGAACTGCCGCAGGAACGTGAAGGTCGACATGGGCTCGAACATCGCCGACCAGACCGTGTTGTAGTTGATCGAGCTGGCCATGACGGCCACCACGACCTCGTCCGGGGCCAGTTCCGGCAGGCCGACGGGGCCGACGTGCAGCGCCTTGCGGACGTCCTTGTCGGTGACGCCGGTGAAGATGTCCTCGTCTTCCTTCCGTAGATAGGCGGCCGTGTACTCCTCCGGCAGAGGAATACGCTCGATCTCCTCAGGTGCTGCCCCCTGCGACAGGGCCTCGGTCAGAGCGCTCACAGCCACCCCTCATCCATGCGTGGTCGCTCGGGATTCCGACTCCTCCGGACGGCTCTCGGGCCCGCAGAGGACATCCGGTCACGGACGCGGAAACGCGCTGCCGAACCGGGCGCTTGTCAGCGAAACACCACGCGGAACGGCGGGGCAACGCGGTCCGTGCACGGCTGCCTGTTCGTACACCCAGGCATGCCCGGATGACATCCGTTGTCGCGTACGGCGTGCCGACCGGGCGCCCGCCGCCCTGGCGTCAGGCCGGTACCGACTGGGCGAGGCCGCCGTCCAGCCACGCCTTGGCCAGCTCCACCCGGGTGCGGCAGCCCGTGCTCTCGAAGATCTTGGCGAGGTAGGCCTCGACGCTCTTCTCGCTGCGGGCGAGCGCCACGGAGATCTGCCGGTTGGTCCACCCCTCGACGACCATCTTGATGACGTTCAGGTCCATGCGGCTGAAGGCGGGCCGCTCCCCGCGGCGGCGCGGCAGCGGAAGCCGCAGCTCCTGCGCGAGGTCCACGAGCTGTTTGCGGGCGCGCCGCGACACCATGGCCTCGCTCCACTTCCACGCCTCGAGCAGCCACTCCTCGCCGCCGGTCGTGCGCAGCAGCCAGAGGCTGGCGGCGAAGGCCTGCTCCCGGCCGCCGTAGCGCACCAGCGGACCGTACGACTCAAGGGCGCTCGGCACATGGCCCCGCGCGTAGGCGCGCCCGAGCAGCGTGGTGGCGTGGACCAGGCGCGAGCCGACGGTCGCGTCGAGCTCCTCCAGGGCGTCGAGCGCGTCGAGCGCGGCACGGTCGTCGCGGGCCTCCACCGCGCACATCAACACCCGCGAAAGGAGCCGCTCCAAGCCGATGACCTGTCCCTTCGCCCGCAGCGCGCGGTAGTCCCGCCACCCCTGCCGGTACGCTCCCTCGAGGTCGCCGCGGCCGTGCCGAAGGCCGAGGAAGGCCCAGCACGGCAGCGCCCCGTTGTCGGCGCCGTCGGTGACGCGGGCGAGCCAGGCCGCGGCCCGCTCCATGTCCCCCTGCCAGCAGCAGATGTCCGAGGCGACGCTGCGGCTGTACACGTACATCGGCCCGTGGTGGGTCGCGTCGGGGCCCGACACCAGGGAGCGGGCGAGGCGCAGCGCGACGTCCCAGGAACCGGTCGCGTACTCGCGGATCATGGCCTGGTACGTGTGCAGCGGGCTGTCCAGGAAGCGGACGCCGCTGTCGCCGAGGACCATCTCCCACGACGTCGCCCAGTCCCCGAGGGCCAGTGCCGCCCGCAGCCCGTCGGGATCGGCGGGGCCGCGGCCCTCGGGCAGGCGCAGCCGTGGCCCGGCGTCGGCGGCGGCGTCGAACTCGCCGCGGGTGCCGAGCGCGCCGATGAGCAGCCGCGTCTCCCGTTCGCAGGGGACGCGTCCGGTGGACAGGTAGGCGATCGGCCCGCTCTCCGCGGGGCGGTCGGGGCCGGTGGGCGCGGTCGGCACGCGCGGCAGGGACGGCGCGAGGGAGCAGTCCCCGCGCAGGCGCCAGGCCAGGGTCAGCAAGGCCGCGGCCGACGGCACCCGCAGCGCCGCGCGGACCGGCGGCGTGTCGTCGTCGACGACGCAGATCCCGAGCCACTGGTTGTGCAGCGCGGCCAGCGCCCAGGCGGAGGCGAGGTCGGCGATGACCTCCGGGGCGCCGGGAGCGCTTTCGTCCAGGCACGGCAGGAGGTGGTCGCCGAGCTCCAGCAGGCCGTCGGCGTCGCCGTGGTGGAGCATGAGGGAGATCGCGGTGCGCAGGATCGCGGGGAGCCGCTCGTCGTGCGGCGGCAGTCGGCGCAGCAGCGCGAGGCCCGCCCGCTTGGTCCGGACCGTCTCGTCCGGGCCGCCGCAGCGCGCCGCCGTGAGCAGGACCTCCTTCGACACGTCCGCGGCCAGCGCGGGCCCGGCGGCGAGCACATGGTCGGCCAGCCTGGGGGCGAGCGCCTTCGCGTCCCCTCCGGCGCGCCGCCGCGCGTTGAGCACCACGCGGGCGTGCAGCCGGGCGTTCTCCCGCTCCGTGCGGAACGTCAGGAGTTCGGCGCCCACGGCGGGCACCGCGCACTGCAGGCGCTGCCGGTCGTCGACGGCGACCAGGCGCAGCGCGACCAGGTCGTCCAGGACGCGCCCGACGTGCTCGGGCGCGCTGCCCAACTCCTCGGCGAGGTCCAGGAAGTCGTCCAGCGTCGTCTCCGCCACCCGGGTCATGCGGGTGAGCAGCGCGAGCACTTCGCCGGGGAAGGTGTCGTCGGCCCGGTCGGGCACGTGCTCGCCGACCGGCTGCCAGACCCGGCGCAGTTCGGTGTGGAACCCGGGGAGCGGCACCACCGCGTCCGGGTCGGCCAGGCAGGCGCGCCCGTCGACCACGGCCAGCCTGCGCTGTTCGCGCAGCGCGTCCAGGGCCAGCAGGACGGCGCGCGGGTTGCCGACAAGGCGGCCCAGGTCGCGCTGGAGCGCGGCCATCAGTTCCGGGGCGCCCGGCAGTCCGAGCCGCTGTCCGGCCAGTTCGGCGGTCTGCGCCTGCGTGAGCGGCCGCAGCACGAGGACCCGGTCGGCGGCCGCGGCGAGCGCGCCGACGGCGCCCGGCCGTCCCATCGGCATCCACCCCGAGACGATGACGCACGCGCCGTCGGACCGCAGCCCGTAGAGCAGCGCCCCCAGCGCCCCGAGGTCGCGGTCCGCGACGAGGTGGGCGTTGTCGAAGACGACGACCACCGGCCGCGGCGCCGCGGCCTCCCGGACGGCGCGCTGGGTCTCCAGCATCAGGGGAAGGTAGTGCTGGCGGTCCCGCGCGGTCTGTGCCTGCTTCCGCCGGACCGCGGTGACCAGGGACAGCGTGCCGTTGTCGGTCTCCTCCACCAGGGTGTCGCACACCTGGTCCACGAGGGCGTCCAGGCCGAGGTCTCCGTAGGCCGCCGGGCGCAGCCGGATCACCAGGGCTTCGAGTCCGGCGCGGGTCGCCGACCGCAGCGCCTCCTTCACCAGGGTGGTCTTGCCCGCCCCGGGGTCGCCGTGGACGACCAGGAGCTCTCCGCCGGATCCGGCCCGGCCGAGCGCGACCTCGATCTCGCGGAGCTCGTCCCGCCGCCCGAGGAGGGGGGTGCTCCGCTGCTGGGGCAGCGTCGGCAACGCTTCCCACCTCCCCCGTCTTCCCCCATTACGGATCGCAAACTCCGGCACCCGTCCCCGCCCAAGTTCGTCAAACCGTTCGTGCCATGTCAAGGCGGCTGTCTAGAATTCGTCTCGCGATCCTTCCTCCCGAAAGATTCATCCGCGGTAACCCGAAGAGGGCCTGTGACCAGGAATTTTTCAGCAGAGTCGGATTCCCGCGGGGGCAATTCCCCCGGGTCTTCCACCCCGGGAAGCATTGACCGGAAGGACACCGTCGAGCAGTTGTGGACGGCCCTCTCCACCGCCACCGACGCCACCGTCCACCTGGTGCGCGGGGAGATCGGATCGGGGCGCACCACGGTCCTCAACGCCCTGCGGGAGCGGCTCAGTTCGGCGGGCACTCCCCCGCACCACATCACGTGTCTGCCCGGCGACCACCTGACGCCCAGTCTGCTCGCGCACCGGCTCGTGCTCGCGCTGTCCCGGCCCGCGTCCGTCGGCTGCGCCGACCCTGACGCCCGCCCGTCGCCGGAGGCGCCGAGTCCGCACGCCGATCCGCACGCGTCGTCGTCGGAGGGCGCGCTCGGTCTGCTCGACAAGACCCTGCGCACGCTGGGGCCCGCCGTCGTGCTCATCGACGACGCCCAGCACGCCGACCCCGAGACGGTGTCGTTGCTGCGCTCGCTGCTGCCCCGACTCCCCTCGCTGCGCCTCGTCCTCGGCGTCGCTCCGGTCAGGAGCGGATGGCCCGCCGAGCAGCAGCACGAGCGGGCGGGCCTGGCGCCGCTGTCCGACTGCGCGACCCGCGTCGTCGATCTGCCGCCGCTCTCCCGGGACGACATCGCCCGGATGCTCACGGCCCGGCTGCGTGTCGTTCCGGACGAGAGCCTGGTGACCGAGCTGCACCGGGTGAGCGGCGGCAATCCCGCGGCGGCCGAGGCGGCGATGGGCCCGGACGAGTCCCGCGTCCGCGTCCTGATCGGCCACGCCCATCTGGTGGAGGGCGCGCCGCAGCCGGTGCTCCCCGAAGACGACCGTTTCCTCCGGACGTTGCGCGGCCTGGGGGCGGTGGTCTGGCGGGTGGCCAAGGCCCTGAGCCTGCTCGAGCCGATGGGCCCGGCGGCGACGCGCCTCGCCGAGACCGCCACCGAGCTGCCCGCCAGCGCCGTGAAGGAGGCCCTGGACCAGCTGGTGGAGCACGGCTTCGTGACCGGACCCGACGGCGGGACCCCGGACCGGCCCTCGGCCTGGAGGTTCCGCATCCCGTTGGTCGGCGTCGCGGTGCGGGCCCGCCTCGGCCCGTACGAACGCCGGGTCGCCTCGGCCGCCGCGGTGCACGCCCTGTGGGCCGCGGAGGCCGACGGGGCCGCGGACGCGGTGGGTGGGGGCTGGCGAAGTGAGACCGCCCCGGACCTCGTCTATCTGGCGGACCGCATCGTCGACGCCGGATCGCTGGTGGACCGGCGGCGGGCCGCGCGGGACCTGTTCCGCGTCGCCGAGCGGCTGCGCACCACCCACCGCCGCCGGGCGGCGGGCTGGCTGCGGGCCGCCGTCGAACTGGCCGACGCACCGGCGCTGTACGCCTCGACGGTGCTCGGCTTCGTGACGGAGGCGCTGGGCGTGGGCGACCACCGGGCGGCCGCGGAGAGCACCGGGGCGCTGGCGCGCGTCCAGGTGCGGGAGCTGGGCGCGCTCACCCGGTACACGCTGCTTGCCGTGGAACTGACCAGGCTGGCCTCCGCGGGCGACATCGACGCGCTGCGCACGCGCTACCAGGTCCTCGCCGCCGAGGCCGTGCGCGGCTCCGCCGTCCCCGCCGTCATGGCCGCGTGCCTCCTGGGCCGCTGGTCCGACGTCCGGGACCTGATGGCGCGGACGGAGGCGGACACGCACACGGACGCGCTCGCGCGCTCCTTCGGCAGGCTCCTGACGACGAAGGCGCTCCTGATGGGCGGCGACTCGGCCCCCCTGTACCGCGAGCTCCAGGAGCCGGACATCGGGGTCCCGCCGTTCCTGGACACGTACGGGGTCACGGTCCACCAGTGCGAGTCCCTGTTGACGATCGGTGACCTGAAGGGAGCCGAATCGCTTCTGCACCGGCGCGGCATGGCCTCCGCGGAGCTGCCGCTGCAGGCCGGGTTCCTGCTCCAGTTCCTGCGCGGCGCCTGGCCCGATGCGCTGTCCACGGCGCGCTGGCTGATGGCCAACGACCTGCCGACGAGCCGCATCCCGCTGGGCGTCCTCGTGCATGCCAAGGCCTCCGCGATCCTGCTCGCCCAGGGCTGGCCGGCCCGCGCCCGGACCGTGCTCGACATGGCGCGCGCCCTGCCCGCGCCCATGGCCTACCTGATGGACGCGGAAGAGGCCGCGATCCACCGGTTCTGCGGCCGGGCGGACGCCGAGCGCAAGACGTTGCGCCGCGGGCTCGCCGAGGCCGCGGCGCACGGCTGCAGCGGTGGGCACGGGGCCGCTCTGGTCGGCCATGGCGATCCTGGAGGCCGCGCGGGGGCGCCCCGACGCCGCGCTGTCGTGTCTGCGCGAGCTGCGCCGGGCCGCGGCCGCGGGCGACGACCGCGCCTGCCTGCTGTATCTGCGGGCGCGGGTGGAGGCCGTGCGGCTGTGCCCCGAGCTGCGCGACCGGCTCCTCGACAGCGCCTCGGACCCGGCGGGTGCGGTGGAGCTCGCGCGGTCCCTGGGGCAGCCCTATGAAACGGCGCGCACGCTCCTCGCCGTCGCCATGGCGGAGCCGCGGGTGCCGTCGTCCGCCGAGATGCTGCTGCGCGAGGCCTACGCGCTGTTCGGCGAGGTCGACGCGCAGCTGTGGCGGCACTGGACGCGGATCGCCCTGCGCAGCGCGGGACTGCGCGTGCCGTCACCGCGCGGCTCCGCCCGCGAGATGGACCTCCTCATGGCGCGTCTGGTCGCCGAGGGCCTGTCGAACCGTCAGCTGGCGGCGACGCTGTCGTTGAGCGAGACCGGCGTGTCCAGTCGGCTCAACCGGCTGTTCCGCCGCACCGGTCTGCGGTCCCGGGTGGAGCTGGCCACGGCCGTCGCGACCGGGGACCCGCTCTTCCTGCTCCACGAGGACGACGGGCCGCGGCGCTGAGCGGACTTGGTGAGGTCCGCTGCGGTTCGGCCGCACCCCGAAGGGGCGCGGCCGAACCGCGGAACCAGCGGAGCGCCCAGCGCCCCGGGCGGTCACTGACGGGCTTCGGACGCCTCCGCGTGCATCTGCCAGCGGATCGCGGCCACCGCCGCCGCGTTGTCCACCGCTCCCCCGGCCCCCGCCGCCCGCGACGTCGCGCGGAAGCCGGGCCCGCCGAAGCGGGGCGCCCCGGTGACCGCCACGATCAGCGAGTACAGGCTGGAGGCCGAGGACACGAAGAGACGGTTGTTCCGCGGGCCGCCGAAGGAGAAGTTGGAGACCGGGGTGGGAAAGAGGATGCGGCCGATCAGCGTGCCGTCGGGGTCGTAGCAGCGCAGCCCGTCACGGCCCGCGGCCACCCACAGGCGCTCCTCGTCGTCGAACTTCACGCCGTCGAACTGGGCCTCGGACAGCGGCGCTTCGGTGAAGACCTTGCCCTCGGAGAGCCGTCCGTCCTCGCACACGTCGAAGGCGCGGATCTGGCCGAGCAGGGTGTCGGACACGAAGAGCCGCTCCTCGTCGGGCGAGAAGGCGAGGCCGTTGGGGGTGCCGAAGCCCTCGGCCACGACCCGGACGTCACCGGTGTCGGGGTCGACCCGGTAGACGTTGCTCGCGCCGATCTCGCTCGGGCCGCGCTCGCCCTCGTAGTCACTGATGAGACCGAAGACCGGGTCCGTGAACCAGAGCGTTCCGTCGGACTTGACGACGAGGTCGTTGGGTCCGTTGAAGCGGTCGCCCTCGAAGCGGTCGGCGATGACGGTGATCGACCCGTCGTGTTCCGTACGGGTGATGCGGCGCCTGCCCTGCTCACATGTGATCAACCGGCCCTCGCGGTCGAGGGTGTTGCCGTTGCCGTACCCGGCGGAGGCGCGGAAGACGCCGACGGCGCCGGTGGCCTCGTCCCAGCGCATCAGGCGGTCGTTCGGGATGTCGCTGAAGATGACCTGCCGCCAGGCGGGCAGATAGATCGGCCCCTCGGTCCAGCGGGAGCCGTCGAAGAGCAGCTCCAGCCTCTTGTCCCCGTTCGCCGGGATAAGGAACCGGTCGTCGAGGACTTCGTAAATGGAACGCGCGGTGGTGGACACACTCTTCCCCGTTCATGGGTCGTGCCAGTGGAATTCACACGTGAGGAATTCCTACCGGCACCACATCATGCTCACAAGAGACCCGGGGAAACCTACACAACCGAAATCGAAGGCCGCATTTTGCGATCGAGGTCCCCCATTCCCTGCATACCTGGGAATGGGGGACGCTCGTTCCGCTGTGTTCAGCGCACCGAATCCACAAGTTCGCGTTCGTCGTGCCGCTGCGGCGGGTCCAGTTTGGCGCCCTCGACGTCGAGGTCGGGAAGCACCCGGTCGAGCCACCTCGGCAGCCACCAGGCCCGCGCCCCCACCAGTGCGAGCAGCGCCGGGACCAGCGTCATCCTGGTCAGGAAGGCGTCGACGACGATGCCCACGGCGAGGCCGAGCGCGATCGGTTTCAGGGTGAGGTCCTCGGCGGTCACGAAGCTGGCGAACACTGAGAACATGATCAGCGCGGCGGCCGTGACGACCCGGGACGCGTACCGCGAACCGGCGATCACCGATTCCTGATGTTTGCCGGTGTGCACGAATTCCTCGCGCATACGCGACACCAGGAAGACCTCGTAGTCCATGGCGAGACCGAACAGGACCGCGATCAGCACGATCGGCATGAAGCTGAATACGGGCCCAGTGGTCGGAACTCCGAACTGGTCGGCGAGCCAGCCCCATTGGAAAACGGCGACGATCGCGCCGAATGCCGCTCCGACGGAGAGCAGGAAGCCGAAGGCCGCCTTGAGCGGAACGACGATGGAGCGGAAGACGAGGAGCAGCAGGAGCAGGGCGAGGCCGACCACGGTCGCCACGAACGGCAGGAGCGAGTCGCTCAGCCGGTCGGAGACGTCGATCGCCGCCGCCGTCGAGCCGGTGACGAACACGTCCGCGTCCGCCTTGGCGGCGAGGTCGGGGGTGACGGCGCGGATGTCGCGGACGAGGCCGACCGTCGCCTCGTCGCGGGGACCGGCCTTGGGGACGACGGTCACGATGGCCGCTCGGCCGTCCGTACCGACCTGCGGGGGGCTGATGGACACGACGTCGGGCAGGCGCAGCCGTTCGATCCCGGCGGCGACCTCGGTGGCGGCGGTCTTCGGGTCGGTGCCGTCCGTGCGGACGAGGACGAGCAGCCGTCCGTTGCGGCCGGGGCCGAAGGCGTCCGAGATCAGGTCGTAGGCCTTGCGCTGCGTCGTCTCCGGCGCCGCGGTGCCGTTGTCGGGCATGGCCAGGGACAGCTGGGCGGCCGGGACCGCCATCACGCCGAGGCCGATGACGACCGCGATCACGGTCAGCAGGGGGCGCCGGGTGACCCAGCGGGCCCAGCGCTCGCCGCCGTAGCGCCGGCCGGTGTCGGCCAGGCCGTGCTCGCGCCGCTCGGCGCGGGAGCCCGGCTTGGGCCGCAGCCTTGCTCCGGCGCAGCCGAGCAGCGCGGGCAGCAGGGTGATGGCGACGAGCACCGCGAGCAGGACGGTGCCCGCGGCGGCCAGGCCCATGACGCTCAGGAACGGGATGCCGACGACGGTCAGACCGCAGAGCGCGATGATCACGGTCAGGCCCGCGAAGACGACGGCGCTGCCCGCCGTGGCGGTGGCCCGGGCCGCGGACTCCTCGGGGTCCATCCCCGACGCCAGTTGGGTGCGGTGCCGGGACAGGATGAGCAGGGCGTAGTCGATGCCCACGGCGAGGCCGACCATCAGGGCGAGGCTCGGCGCGGTGGACGACACCGTGGCGATGTTGGACACCAGGAACAGGCCGAGCAGTCCGACGACGAGGCCGATCAGCGCGGTCAGCAGGGTGAGTCCGGCCGCGAGCAGCGAGCCGAAGGTGACGACGAGCACGACGACGGCGACAGCGAGGCCGATCACCTCGCCGATGCCGACCTCCAGGCCGGCCGAGCTGTAGATCGTGCCCCCGACCTCGACCTCGAGGCCGCTCGACCGCGCCTCGAAGGCGATGTCCTCCAGCGCCGTGACGCTGGAGTCGCGCAGCGCGTCGCGTTTGATCGGATAGAGGACCTGGGCGAGTGCGGTCCGCTTGTCGGCGGAGACGTTGCTCGCGACGAAGGGGTCGACGGCCTTCTCGACCTGCGGGGCCTTCCCCGCGGCCGCGACGGTCTTCTTGATGGCGGCGCGGTAGGCGGGGTCGTCGACCCGCGCGCCCTCGGGGGCGGCGAAGACGAGCTGTGCCGTGACGCCGGTGGACGACGGCAGCGACTTCTCCAGGACGTCGATGCCCTGCTGGGACTGGGAGCCGGGAATCGTCGCCTCGCTGTCGAGGTGCGAGCCGTACGTCGCCATGCCGCCGCCGACGAGCGCGATCAGGAGCAGCCAGCCGAGGAGGAAGCGGCCGCGGTGGCGGAAGGCCGCGCGGCCGAGGGAGTGCAGCAGGGTGGCCATCACTTGGTCCTTAAGTCATCGGTGGCGCGGGGGCCGATCAGCAGGGTGAGGGCGGCGGACAGGGCCCGCTCCACGGTCTCGGCGTCGATCGCCTCGGGGTCGGCGATGCGCTCGTTGGACAGGCCGTTGCACAGGCAGTGCAGGATCAGCGCGGCCAGGTCGGGGCTGACCGCGGGGGCGGTCCCGGTGCGTGCGGCGACGTCGGCGATGGACCGGCTGGCCGCCGCGCGCTGGGCGCGGCGCAGCGGGGTGAGGATCTCGCGCGTCCGCTCGTCGCGGGCGGCGCGGGCGGCGAACTCCAGGCCGAGCTGGCCGCGTTCCGCGTCGTTGACGATCCGCCAGGCGACCGTGCGGGCGGCGGCGCCGACGGCCTCCTTGGGGTCGTCGGCGTCGCCGATCTCCGCCATCAGGAGGTTGAACTCGGTGTCGGCGCCCGCGCCGAGGATCGCGCCGAACAGCTCGGCCTTGCCGGCGAAGTTGGAGTAGACGGCGCCCTTGGTGAAACCGGCGGCGTTGGCGATGTCCTCCAGCCTGCTGTCGTCGTAGCCGCGTTCGGCGAAGGACTTCGCGGCGGCGGCCAGGACCCGGCGCCGCACCTCGTCGCGCGGCACCCGCGGGATCGGCCCCTCGGAGCGCTCGGGGCGCTCGGCGGCGTCGCTGGAGAAGTCGGCGGTGGAGGCGTCGGAGGGGGCGTCGGCGTCCGGCGGTGAGTACTTCGAGTATTCGATACCCGAAGTACCGTGATTCGGCGCCGGATCGCGCTGGGACGGAGAGTGCATCGTCGGTTCCTTGGTCTGTCGTTCCTCGGCTTGCCGTGAGGAGAGGTCGCGCGGCCTAGCGCGAGGTGCGCAACGTGATCGAGCCGTTGTCGGTACGGGCCGAGATGGCGCGGCCGCTGTTCGCGTCCGTGGGCACATCGGTCTTCACGTCCCCGTTGTCCGTCTTGGTCGTGACCTTGTACGTGCCGTCGGGCACCTCGACCGTCACGCCGCCGTTCTCCGTCGTCACGCCGACCTCGTCGGGGGCGGAGGCGAAGGAGAGGTGCACCGTGCCGTTGTCGGAGTCGGCGTCGACCTGGTGCGAGGTGATGCCGGTGGCCCGCAGCTCGCCGCTGTCGCTGCTCAGGGTGAGGCCGCCGGAGGAGTCGGAGACGTCGACCGCGCCGTTGTCCGAGCTGATCCGCAGGGGCTTGTCGAACCCGGCGGCGGTGGTCTTGCCGTTGTCGCCCTCGACGGTCAGGCGCACGTTCTTCGGCACCCGCACCTCGTACCGCACGGAGCAGTTGCCGATGGCGAATCCGCACTCCGTGTTCAGGCTGAGCTTGTCCCCGGTGAAGCTTCCACGAGGCCTTGGGCTCGTCGCCGAGGGCGGACCAGCCGGAGAACCAGCGCTTCACCTCCACCTCGTCGACGTCGGCGGGGCGGACGTCGAGGTCGCCTTCGCCCCGGGAGATGGTGAGTCGCTCGCCGTCCAAGGGGAACGCGCGCTTCTCTGGTCCGTCCTCGTCGACCGAGCCTCCGCACCCGGCGACGACGGTGGCGGACAGCAGGGCGAGACCGCCGCTGGCTAAGACGAGCATCCGAATCCTGTGCCTGGATCGTGCCACGAGCTGCCTCCGCGTCTGGGATGTGTGGTCCGTCAGGACTTACGACACTAGAAGGCGCCCGCTCCGGCAGCGACCGGGTCCACCCCCTGAATGATGGGGGGTTATCCCTACCCCCGCCCCGTTTCCCCGGCCCCCGGGGGCCTTTCGGGCACGAACTGGGGGAAGAACGTGCAGCCCCGCCCCGGAGCCCGCCCCCACCGGGCGGAGAGCAGAATCACTTTGCCTGCCCCGCGGACCTGGCGGATCATGGAAATCGTCCAGGAGATCAGCCCGAAACCGGCCCCACGAAGGCCGTTTCCCCCTGTCAGGAGCGGCCGTGCGGGACGAACAGGGACATGACGCCCGATGGACGCCGGGCCCGCGGGTGCGCGCGGCGCGGTTCTCCGTCCTCGACCGCTCGCGCGTCCGCGAGGGGCACGAGGGCCCCGAGGCGCTGCGCGACACCGTCGCCTTCGCCCAGGACCTGGAGGCACTCGGCTACCACCGCCTCTGGGTGTCCGAACACCACGGCGTGCCCGGAGTCGCCGGTTCCGCGCCGACGGTGCTCGCGGCGGCCGTCGCCGCGGCCACCCGTACGATCCGCGTCGGCACCGGCGGCGTGATGCTGCCGAACCATCAGCCGCTGGTGGTGGCCGAGCAGTTCGGGGTCCTGGAGGCGCTCTTCCCCGGCCGGATCGACATGGGCCTCGGCCGCTCGGTCGGGTTCACCGACGGCGTCCGCAAGGCGCTCGGCCGCGACAAGCACGCCGCCGAGGACTTCGCGGCCCAGCTCACCGAGTTGCTCGACTGGTTCCGCGGCGCATCGGACACCGGCGTGCGCGCCTACCCCGCCGACGGCACGCGGGTCCCGGCGTACGTCCTGGCCACCGGCGAGGGCGCCGCCATCGCCGCGGCCGCGGGCCTGCCGCTGGTCATCGGCGACCTGCGGGGCCGCGACAAGATGCTCCGCGCGATCGACGGCTACCGCGCGGCCTTCACGCCCTCGCCCTGGGCGCGCGAGCCGTATGTGATCGTCTCCGGCTCGGTCGCCGTCGCCGGCACCGAGGCGGCGGCCCGCCGTCTGCTCGTACCGGAGGCCTGGTCGCTGGCGTACTCCCGCACCCACGGCACGTTCCCGCCGCTGCCGCCCGCCGAGCGCGTCGAGGCGCTGGTGGCGGCTGGCGGCATGACGGCCAAGGAGCGCGAGCTGTACGGGTCCGGGCTGCGGGGCCATGTCCACGGCACCGAGGAGCAGGTCGCCGACGCCTTGGAAACGCTGCTCAAGGACAGCGAGGCCCAGGAGGTCCTGGTGACCACGAGCACGTACGACCGCACCGGCCTGCTCGACTCCTACCGGCGCCTGGCGCGCGTGGCGGGCCTGCGCGGGGCCCCGGGAGCCGCTCGCGCGTGACCGCCCGAGGTGCGGGCGGGGCTCCGGCCTAGAATCGTGGGGTTTGCCCCATCGCCGCGTTCGGAGCCCGCCCCATGCCAAGCCCCCGCGCCCACGACCACGCGTACGACCGCGCCGACGGCCACGCCCACGATCCGTTCGTCCGCGTCCGGGGCGCCCGCGAGCACAATCTGCGCGGGGTCGACGTGGACGTCCCGCGCGACGTGCTCGCCGTGTTCACCGGCGTCTCCGGGTCAGGGAAGTCCTCGCTGGCCTTCGGGACGATCTACGCGGAGGCCCAGCGGCGCTACTTCGAGTCGGTCGCGCCGTACGCGCGGCGTCTCATCCACCAGGTCGGGGCGCCCCAGGTCGGCGAGATCACGGGCCTGCCGCCCGCCGTCTCGCTCCAGCAGCGCAGGGCCGCGCCCACCTCCCGCTCCTCGGTGGGCACCGTCACCACGCTGTCCAACTCGCTGCGGATGCTGTTCTCGCGCGCCGGTGCCTACCCGGCGGGCGCCGAGCGCCTGGATTCCGACGCGTTCTCGCCGAACACGGCGGCCGGGGCGTGCCCCGCGTGCCACGGCCTCGGCCGGGTGCACCGCACCACGGAGGAGCTCCTCGTCCCCGACCCGTCCCTGTCGATCCGCGAGGGCGCCATCGCGGCCTGGCCCGGCGCCTGGCAGGGCAAGAACCTCCGCGACGTCCTCGACACGCTCGGCCACGACGTGGACCGCCCCTGGCGGGAGCTGCCGCGGGGCGAGCGCGACTGGATTCTGTTCACGGACGAGCAGCCGGTGGTGACGGTCCACCCCGTGCGCGATGCGGGCCGCATCCAACGCCCCTACCAGGGCACGTACATCGAGCGCCCGGCGCTACGTCATGAAGACGTTCTCCGACTCCAAGAGCCCCGCCCTGCGCGCCAAGGCCGAGCGCTTCCTCGCCAGCGAGCCGTGCCCGGCGTGCGGCGGCAGCAGGCTGCGCCCCGAGGCGCTCGCGGTGACGTTCGCGGGCCGCACGATCGCGGAGCTCTCCGCGCTGCCGCTGAGCGACCTCGCCGCGTGCCTGCGGGAGACCGGCGGCTCGGAGACCGCCCGCGTCCTCACCGCCGACCTCCTGTCCCGCATCGGCACCATCACCGAGCTGGGCCTCGGCTACCTCTCCCCCGACCGCGCCACGCCGACGCTGTCCCCCGGCGAACTCCAGCGCCTGCGCCTCGCCACGCAGCTGCGCTCGGGGCTCTTCGGCGTCGTGTACGTCCTCGACGAGCCGTCCGCCGGGCTGCACCCGGCGGACACCGAGTCCCTCCTCGCGGTCCTGGACCGACTGAAGGCGGCGGGCAACTCGGTGTTCGTCGTGGAGCACCACCTCGACGTGATGCGGCACGCGGACTGGCTGGTGGACGTGGGCCCGCGCGCGGGCGAGCACGGCGGCGAGATCCTGCACAGCGGCCCCGTCGCGGACCTGGCGAACGTCGCCGGGTCCGCGACGGCCCGCTATCTCTTCGGCCGCGCCCCGGCGCCGGTACGGGAGGTCCGTGCGCCGCGCGGCTGGCTGAAGGTGGGCCCGGTGACCCGGCACAACCTGCGGGACGTGACGGTGGAGTTCCCCCTCGGCGCGTTCACCGCGGTGACCGGCGTCTCCGGGTCCGGCAAGTCCACGCTGCTCGGCGAGCTCACCGAGGACGTCGAGGGCGTCGGCCGCCTGGTCCGCGTCGACCAGAAGCCCATCGGCCGCACCCCGCGCTCCAACCTGGCCACCTACACCGGCCTCTTCGACGTCGTGCGCAAGGTCTTCGCGGCCACGGAGGAGGCGCGAAAGCGCGGGTACGGCGTCGGGCGGTTCTCCTTCAACGTGGCGGGCGGCCGGTGCGAGACCTGCCAGGGCGAGGGCTTCGTGAGCGTGGAGCTGCTCTTCCTGCCCAGTACGTACGCGCCCTGCCCCGACTGCGCGGGCGCCCGCTACAACCCCGAGACCCTCCAGGTCACCCACAACGGCCGCAGCATCGCCGAGGTCCTCGACCTCACCGTCGAGGCCGCCGCCGCCTTCTTCGCCGACGTTCCCGCCGTCCAGCGCAGCCTGGGCACCCTCATCGACGTCGGCCTCGGCTATCTGCGCCTCGGCCAGCCCGCCACGGAGCTCTCCGGGGGCGAGGCGCAGCGCATCAAGCTCGCCGGTGAGCTGCAGCGGGTACGGCGCGGGCACACCCTCTACCTCCTGGACGAGCCCACGACCGGGCTGCACCCCGCCGACGTGGAGCTGCTCGTGGGGCGGCTGCACGAGCTCGTCGACGCGGGGCACTCCGTGGTGGTGGCCGAGCACGACATGGCCGTGGTGGCCGGGGCGGACTGGGTGGTGGACCTGGGGCCCGGGGGCGGCGTCGGCGGGGGCCGCGTGGTGGCCGCGGGCCCCGTGGCGGACGTGGCCCGCGCCCCCGGCAGCCGCACGGCCCCGTACCTGGCGGCGGCCCTGCCCGCCGCTACCGCGGCGGGGTCTTCTCCCACCCTCCCATCCGTTTCCGCCCGGCGACACGGGCTTCCCCCGGCCTAGCGGCTCGCGGGCAGTCTTCCGTCTGCGGGTGAGAACTCAAGCCCGTCCGGCGATCGGGGACGAGCGCGGAGCGCTCACGAAGGGTCGTAGACCACCGTCCAGGGGCGCGGGTCCTGGCCCGGGGCGGACGGGGGGCGAGAGGCCGCCATGCCGTCGCTGGACAGCGTCTTCGCGGCGAGCCCCGCGAAGCGCCTGGCCCCGGCGTGCGAGCCCTGCGCGGGCCACGCCCCCACCACCCGCGCCGCGAGGGGCCGCCCGGCCAGCGGCCGCCAGGCGACACGGGGCTCCTTGCGCGCCACGGTGCCCCGCTCGAAGGCCACGCCCTGCCCCGCGGCCACGAGCCCGAGCAGGAACTCGGGGTTGCGCGCGTGCCGCACCCGCCCGGGGACGAAGCCACCGGCGCGGCAGAGGTCGAGCGTGGTGTCGTAGCGGCCGGGAGCGGCGTCGCGGGGGCTCAGGACCAGGTCGTGCCCGGCGAGCTCGGCCAGGTCGACCTCCGGGACGCGGGCCAGCGGCGACGTGCGGGGCAGCACCACGCCCAGGTCGACGGCGACTTCGGGCCCGAGGACGAGCCCGGTGGTGTCCGCGGGCAGGTGGAGGAGGCCGACGTCGAGGCCGCCGGAGGCCAGGAGCCGCAGCTGTTCTTGCGTGGACACCTCCTGGAGGTCGACGCGCAGCCCGGGCGCCTCCCGCGCGCACGCGGCGAGCAGCGCGTGCAGGACGGGCGCGGCGGTGTCCTCGGGCACACCGGCGCGCAGGGTGCCGACGTCGCCGTCGACGGCCCTGCGCACCAGGGACCTGAGGCGCTCCTCGGCGGACGAGGAGTTCACGGGCCTCGTCGTACAGGACGGCCCCCGCCGAGGTGAGCCGGACCTGCCGGGCCCCGCGGTCGAAGAGTTCGGCGCCGAGCTCCTTCTCCAGGCGCCGCACCGCCTGGCTGAGCGGCGGCTGGGCCATGCCGAGCAGGTCGGCGGCGCGGCTGAAGTGCAGTTCCTCCGCGGTGACGACGAAGATACGCAGGTGCCGCAAGAGATCCACGCGACGAGCGTAGGCGAGAGGAAGTGAGGGGCGGGATGCGGGTCGGGGAACGGGACGCGGGAGAACGCAGCGTCGAGGAACGCATACGGGAGGTCTTCGCCCGGGCGGGCGCTCAGGGCGCGCTGCACGCGCTGCGCGTCGGCGCCCCTGGGGGAGCCGCCCCGGCGACCGGCTCCCCCGATGTCCGTGTCGCCGCCGACACGCCCGTCGCCATCTCCTCCGTCTTCAAGGTCCTCCTCGTCCTGGAGTTCGCCCGCCAGGTCGCCGCGGGGCAGCTCGATCCGCGGGAGCGGGTCCTGGTGACGGACGCGCACCGGCTCGGAGGCTGGGGCACCGCCGGGTGCCTGGACGACGTGGAGGTCTCGCTGCGCGACCTCGCGTACTTCGCGCTGACGGTGAGCGACAACTCCGCCGCCGACGTGCTGCTGTCCCGGGTGGGGCTCGACACGGTGGGTCTCCTTGCCCGCGAGCTCGGCCTGGAGCGGACCCGGATCGTGGGCGGGCCGCGGGAGGCGCTCGCCTCGATGCTCACCGACGTCGGGGCGCGCACCGAGGCGGAGTTCGCGGCGCTCTACCGCGCGCTCCCCGACGAGCGGAAGCGGCGCCTCGGCGTCCTGGACCCGAGGCGCGCGAACGCCAGCACGCCGCGCGAGGTCACCCGCCTGCTCGACCTGATCTGGCGGGACGCGGCGGGGCCGCCCGAGGCCTGCGCGTGGGTACGGGAGCTGATGGGGCGCCAGGTGTTCCGGCACCGGCTCACCTCGGGGTTCCCCGACGGCGTGCGGATCGCGGCGAAGACCGGGACGCTGCCGGGGCTGCACATCGAGGCGGGGGTGGTGCGCTGGCCGGAGGGCGACGCGTACGCGGTGGCGGTGTTCGCGAGGAGCCGCGCGCTGGTCGCCGACCTCACCCGGGTGGACGCCGCGATCGGCACCGCCGCCAGGATCGCCGTCGACAGCCTGCGTTCCGGGGCCGTCAACGCCCCGGAGAGCCCGTCCTGACCTGGTGTCATAGCGGATCGCCTATGGCTCGCGCGGACGTTTGATCTTGGACGTCGGGCCGGGCCGCCTGATCTGCTGCCGCCATGAACTCCGACGCACGCCCTCTCAGCCCCGCCCGCCGCACCGTACTGCGCGGTGCCGCCGTCGGCGCGGCCGTCCCCCTGCTCCCGGCCGCCGCGGCGGCGGACGAGCCCGCGGCGGCGGCCGGGCGCCGCCGGGCCGCCGCCGACTGCGTCGCGTACCGCTGGCTCGGCACCGCGGGCTGGCGGATCGACCTGCGGCGGGAGCCGAAACCGGCGACCGTGCTCGTCGATCCGTATCTGACCCGCTTCGACACCGGCCTGTTCTCCGGCGCCTTCGACCCCGGCACCCGGCTGCGGACCGACAAGGCGCTGGTGCGGCGGCACGCGGGCACGCCCGAGGTCATCTGCGTCACGCACACGCACTGGGACCACCTCAACGACGTGCCCTATCTGGCCCGTTCGACGGGGGCCCGGGTCATCGGCACCGAGTCGACGTACCACGTGCTGCGCGCCTTCGGCGTGGACGCGGGGCGGATCTCCGTGGTGAAGGGCGGCGAGGTGCTCGACTTCGACGGGTACGTGATCGAGGTGGCGAGCTCCCGGCACAGCCGCAACGGCGGCTACTCCTACTTCGCTCCCGGCACCCTGCACGCCCCGCCCGCGAGCGCGCCCCGGACGGTCTCCGACCTGCCCGAGGGCGACACCCTCGCGTTCAAGGTGACGCCCGACGGCGGGCCCTCCGCCCTGTTCATGGGGGCGAGCGACTTCGACGAGCGCTCCTTCGCCGGGCTGCGGCCGGACGTCGCGATGGTCGCGGTGGCGTCGAGCGCGTCGACGTACCGCTATGTGCCGCGCCTGCTCGACGCCCTCGGCCATCCCGGGGTGCTCGTGCCGGTGCACTGGGACGACTTCGAGAAGCCGCTGAGCCAGCCGCCCCGCAAGGACGGCACGGGCCTGGACGACTTCCTCGCCCAGGCCCGTGCGGCCAGCCCCGGCTCCCGGATCGTGGTGCCGGACTACGAGACGGTGTACGGGGCGGATCTGCGGCCCCGGCGCTAGGGCCCGCTCAGCGCCGTGCCTTGCGCGTGGCGCGCAGCCACTCCTTGTTCATCGCCGCGATCGACGGCAGCGGGATGCCCTTGGGGCAGGCGGTGGCGCACTCGCCGGTGAGGGTGCAGCCGCCGAAGCCCTCCGCGTCCATCTGCGCGACCATGTCGAGGACCCGGGTCTCGCGCTCGGGCGCGCCCTGCGGCAGCACGTTCAGATGGTTGACCTTGGCCGAGGTGAACAGCATCGCCGAGCCGTTGGGGCAGGCCGCGACGCAGGCGCCGCAGCCGATGCACTCGGCGTGCTCGAAGGCGAAGTCCGCGTCCGGCTTCGGCACGGGCGTCGCGTGGGCCTCGGGGGCGGACCCGGTGGGGGCGCTGACGTAGCCGCCCGCCTGGATGACGCGGTCGAAGGCGGAGCGGTCGACGACCAGGTCCTTGATGACCGGGAAGGCGGCCGCCCGCCACGGCTCGACGTCGATGGTGTCGCCGTCCGCGAAGGACCGCATGTGCAGCTGGCAGGTGGTGGTGCGCTCGGGGCCGTGCGCGTCGCCGTTGATGACGAGCGAGCAGGCGCCGCAGATGCCCTCGCGGCAGTCGTGGTCGAAGGCCACCGGCTCCTCGCCCTTGACGATGAGCTCCTCGTTGAGGGTGTCCAGCATCTCCAGGAAGGACATGTCGGGCGAGATGCCGTCGACCTCGTAGGTGGACATGGCGCCTTGGTCGTCGCTGTTCCGCTGGCGCCAGACGCGCAGGGTGAGCTTCATGCGTAGCTCCGCTGAGTGGGGTGGACGTACTCGAAGACGAGGTCTTCCTTGTGCAGGACGGGGGCGGTGCCGGTGCCGGTGAACTCCCAGGCGGCCGCGTAGCCGAACTCCTCGTCGTGGCGTGCGGCCTCCCCGTCGGGGGTCTGGGACTCCTCGCGGAAGTGGCCGCCGCAGGACTCGGCGCGGTGCAGCGCGTCGAGGCACATCAGCTCGGCGAGCTCCAAGTAGTCGACGATGCGGTTGGCCTTCTCCAGGGACTGGTTGAACTCCTCGCCGGTGCCGGGCACCGTGATGCGCCGCCAGAACTCCTCACGGATCTGCGGGATGCGCTCCAGGGCCTTGCGGAGCCCCGCGTCCGTGCGGGCCATGCCGCAGAACTCCCACATCAGCTCGCCGAGTTCGCGGTGGAAGGAGTCGGGGGTGCGGTCGCCCCGGACGGCGAGCAGCCGGGTGATCCGCTCCTCGGTCTCGGTGACCACCTCGCGCACCGCGGGGTGCTGGTCGGTGACCTCGCCCTGGCGCGGGTTGCGCGCGAGGTAGTCGTTGATGGTGGACGGCAGGACGAAGTAGCCGTCGGCGAGGCCCTGCATCAGGGCGGAGGCGCCGAGCCGGTTCGCGCCGTGGTCGGAGAAGTTGGCCTCGCCGATGGCGAACAGGCCGGGGACGGTGGTCTGGAGGTCGTAGTCGACCCACAGGCCGCCCATCGTGTAGTGCACGGCGGGGTAGATCCGCATCGGCACCTCGTAGGGGTTCTCCGCGGTGATCCGCTCGTACATGTCGAAGAGGTTGCCGTACTTCTCCTCGACCGCCGCGCGGCCCATGCGCCGGATGGCGTCGGCGAAGTCCAGGTAGACGCCCTGGCCGCCGGGGCCGACGCCGCGGCCCTCGTCGCAGACGTTCTTGGCGGCGCGCGAGGCGATGTCGCGCGGGACGAGGTTGCCGAAGGAGGGGTAGATCCGCTCCAGGTAGTAGTCGCGCTCGTCCTCGGGGATCTCGTTCGCCGGGCGCGTGTCGCCGTGCGCCTTCGGCACCCAGATGCGGCCGTCGTTGCGCAGCGACTCGCTCATCAGCGTCAGCTTCGACTGGTGGTCGCCGGTGCGCGGGATGCACGTGGGGTGGATCTGGGTGAAGCACGGGTTGGCGAAGTGGGCGCCGCGCCGGTGGGCCCGCCACACGGCGGTGGCGTTGGAGTTCATGGCGTTGGTCGACAGGTAGAAGACGTTGCCGTAGCCGCCGGAGGCGAGGACGACGGCGTCCGCGAAGTACGTGTCGATCTTGCCGGTGACCAGGTCGCGGGCGACGATGCCGCGGGCCCGGCCGTCGACGACGATCAGGTCGAGCATCTCGGTGCGGGCGTGCATCTCCACGTTCCCGGCCGCGATCTGGCGGCTGAGCGCCTGGTACGCGCCGAGGAGCAGCTGCTGGCCCGTCTGGCCGCGGGCGTAGAAGGTGCGCGACACCTGCACGCCGCCGAAGGAGCGGGTGTCGAGCAGGCCGCCGTACTCGCGGGCGAAGGGCACGCCCTGGGCGACGCACTGGTCGATGATCTCCACGGAGATCTGCGCGAGCCGGTGCACGTTGGACTCGCGGGCCCGGAAGTCGCCGCCCTTGACGGTGTCGTAGAAGAGGCGGTGCACGGAGTCGCCGTCGTTGCGGTAGTTCTTGGCGGCGTTGATGCCGCCCTGGGCGGCGATCGAGTGGGCGCGGCGCGGTGAGTCCGAGAAGCAGAACTGCACGACGTGGTAGCCCTGCTCGGCGAGCGTGGCGCCCGCGGAGCCGCCCGCGAGTCCGGTGCCCACCACGATCACGGTGTGCTTGCGGCGGTTGGCGGGGTTGACCAGCTTGGCCTCGAAGCGGCGGGTGTCCCAGCGCTCGTTGATCGGGCCCGCGGGCGCCGTGGTGTCGGCGAGGGGCGCCCCGGTGGCGTAGTCGGCGTAGGAATTCATCATTCAGCTCACCACTCCGGTCATGACGCCGACGGGTACGGAGACGAAGCCCACCGTCAGCAGCAGCGCGAGGCCGTTGGCGAGGGTCTTCAGGACGCGGTCGCGCCGCGCGCTGCCCACGCCGAGGGTCTGGGCGGCGCTCCAGAACCCGTGCCGCACATGGAGGCCGACGGCGACCACGGCGACGATGTAGATGACGTTGCCGTACCAGGTGGAGAAGGTGTCGATGACGTTCTGGTACGGGTGCAGGTGCTCGTACTCGCCCGGGTGCACGGTGCCCGTCGTCAGGTCGAGGATGTGCCAGACGATGAACAGGGCGAGAATGACGCCGCCCCAGCGCATGGTGCGGGTGGCGTAGCTGGCGCGCGGCTTCTTGTGCACGTACGCGGTGGGGCGCGCCTTGATGTCGCGCTTGCTCAGCTGGTACGCGGAGACGGCGTGCGCGACGACCGCGGCGACGAGCCCCACGCGGACGACCCACAGGGTCCACTCCCAGCGCATCACGGGCTCGCCGAGGGTGCGCAGCCAGTGCGCGTAGTGGTTGAAGTCGCCGGGGCCGAAGAAGATCTTGAGGTTTCCGACCATGTGGGCGACCAGGTAGAGCAGCATGATCAGGCCGCTCACCGCCATCACGGTCTTCTTGCCGACGGTGGAGTCCCACACCGTGCGGGGAAGTGACGGCCGTTTGTCCGTCCGCGTTGCCAGAGCCATGCCCCGCACGCTACGGCCGAAGGTCCCGATCAGTCCAAGAGATGGATTTGCTGATGTCCATAGGCCCTACCTATCGATGGTCTATCGTGCGGGTATGCAGTTCCAGCAGTTGCTCTACTTCGTCGCCGTCGCCGAGACCCGCCACTTCACCCGGGCCGCCGAGCGGGTGCACGTCTCGCAGCCGTCCCTGTCGCAGCAGGTGCGCGCCCTGGAGAAGGAGCTGGGCGCCGAGCTGTTCAGCCGGGCCCGCGGCAACATCGCGCTCACCGACGCGGGCGAGGCGCTGCTGCCGCTGGCCCGCCGCATCCTCGCCGACGCCGACACCGCCCGCATCGAGGTGCAGGAGCTGGCGCAGCTGCGCCGGGGCCGGGTGCGGCTCGGCGCGACCCCGAGCGTCTGCACCGGCCTGCTGCCGCAGGTCCTGCGGGACTTCCACGACCGGCACCCCGGCATCCAGCTCCTGATCGAGGAGGGCGGCAGCCACGACCTCGTCCGCCACCTCGCGCGCGGCGCCCTCGACCTGGCGCTCGTGGTGCTTCCGCTGCCGAGCCCGTCGCCCGCCCTGACCACGGTGGAGCTGCTCACCGAGGACCTGGTCGTGGTCTCCTCGCCCCACGCGCCCCGCCTGGGGGCGACGGCCCGCGTGGCCGACCTCCAGGGCGAGCGGCTCGTGATGTTCCGGCACGGCTACGACCTGCGGGAGCTCACGGTCGCGGCCTGCCGCGCCGAGGGCTTCGAGCCGGAGTTCGCCGTCGAGGGCGGCGAGATGGACGCGGTGCTCGGCTTCGTGCGCGCGGGCCTCGGCGTCGCCGTCGTCCCCCGCATGATCGCCGAACGCGCGGGCATCGGCCTGCGGATGACGCCGCTGGCCCGGCCCCGGCTGCGCCGGACCATCGCGCTCGCGCACCGCAGCGACGTGGCGCCGCCGCGCGCGGCACGGGAGCTGCAGGGGATGCTGCTCGCGCGGTAGCCGACGCCCGGGATGCGGCGCCGGGTGCGCGGGGTGCCGGATGCGCGGGGTGCCGGGTGCGCGTGGTGCCGGATGCGCGTGGTGCCCCCAAGGACGCGTGTGGCGCGGTGACGCGCGCCCCCAGCTTGCCTCCATGCGCCGGTGCGGCGGGGTCGGCGTAGGGGATTTCACGCCAGCCGAAGCCTCCCGTCAGCCGCCCGCCCGGCTCTACCCTGGCTCTCCGGTCGGGAGGGGGCGCGGATGGGGGCTGCGCGGGGCGTGCGGCGCAGAGCCGTGGCGGCGGGCCGCGCGGCCGCCGTCGTGGTGCTGCTGCACGCTGGCCGTGGGGTGCGCGGTGTGGGCGTCGGACGGGTGGGGGGACACCGCGCGCGGCATCATCGAGGAGCGCAAGTCCGAGGCGGACCGGGCCGCGCGCCAGCAGGTGTGGTGGAGCGACCTGAAGAAGTCGGAGTCCGGCCGGGTCCCGGTGGGCTCCGCGGCACAGCGCCCCGGCCGGGGCAGCCGCGGCGAGATCGCGGTCCACCTGGAGCGCGCCGCCGCCCGCGACTGGCGGGCCGTGGCCCGCTACCGGCTGCGCCTTCGCGCGGACGACCCCCTCGTGACGTGGCTCAGGGCCAACCCCGACCAGTTCGCCGAGGTCTCCAGCCAGCTGCCGGGCGGCTACGCCACCTCCGTCGCGGTCCACCGCGGCAAGGAGCGCCCCGGCTACCCCGACTGGTGCACGGTCAGCCAGCCCTCCGCGTCCGGCCAGGTGACGGTCACCGCCGAGCACCGCGTGACGGTGCCGGACCTGACGGCCGACACCCCCCTCACGTACTCCATCGGCTCCTCCTTCACCGACGAGGTGCACCGGCCGGTCCCCCGTCCGCTGCTGTCCGGCCGCTGGACGTGGAGCATGGAGGTGCCGCGCGGCTGGGGCCTGCTGGTCACCGGCAAACCGGCCCGGCAGACGGCCCGTACGGTCCGGTTCGCCCTCACCGACAAGGGCGAGGCCGCCGTGGTCACCGCCCGTCTGCTCACCTCCCGGCAGACGGACCGGCCCGCCGCGGCCGCTCCCGCCGCGGGCGACCCGCCGGGCAGCAGCCCCGAGGCCCTCCTCTCGCTCGCCGCCCTGGCCGTCGTCGCCTGCGGCACCCTGGCGGGCTTCCGCACCGCGCCCACCGCGCCCACCACCACCCGGGCGGGGCCCTTCGTGCCGCTCGCCGCCGCGGGCCTCGCGGCCGCCGTGGCCGCGCTGCTGCTCGACTCGTACACGAAGAACTGGAAGGTGCTCGCCTGGCTGTGGGGCTCCCTCGCCTACGCGCTGGACGGCCTGGACACCGAGCCGCTTCCCATGGAGTCCCGCACCCAAGGGGCGCTGCTCGCCGCCGTCCTGTTCGTGCTTCCGGTGCTCACCGTGGTCGTCGTGCGCCGCCGCGCCGGGCGCCACGCGTCGCCCGCCGAACTCGGCCTGCTCGCCTGGCCCGTCGTCGCCCTCGTCCTGCTGGCCTGGCTCACGGGCGGCTCCGCGTGGAACCGGGCCGTGTTCACCCTGCTCGCCGCCGCCACGCTCGCCGCCTGCGCCGGGTACGCCGCGCTGTGGCTCACCCCGGCCGCCGCCAGGACCTGGCGGTGGCCGCTCACGCTGATCGTCTGGACCGCCGTGGCGGCCAGCGTCGTACTGCAAGTGCTGCCCTGGGAGCAGGAGTTCGACACGCCCTTCACCGGCCGGCGGCTGGTGACGGGGCAGAGCCTGGGCGCCTCGTGGCCGCTGCTCTTCGTCCTGCTCGTGCCCTGGGTCACCGCGCTGCTGCTCGTCGTGGTCCCGCTCCTGCCGCCCGCGGCCCGGCCCGGCGCCAAGGGGAGCGTCGCCCTCGCGGCTCTGCTCCTGCCCGTCCTGATCCCCTGGTGGACGGTCCTCACGTCCACCGACCGCGCCCCGGTGAGCGATCTGCTCGCGCAACTCGCGGGCCAGTGGCCGGGTGACACCCTCATCTACGGCGTCCGCACCCTCGCCTCCGCGGTGCAGGTGATGTGGTGCGCGGCCGTCGTCATGCTCCTCGCCCATCTGTACGACACCGGCCGGGACCGGGGCCGCTGGGCACCGGGAGCGCGCCGTGACTGCCTCACGCTGCTCGTGCTCGCCGCGGCCTCGACCGTCATCGGCGCCCCGCACAGCTGGCTGCCGTACTGGACCACCGCCGCCGCCCTGCTCACCGCCTGGGCGGGGGCCCATCTGCTGCTGCCCACCACGCGCGCGGACCACGCCCAGCGGCTGCACGCGCTGTCCGGGGCCGCCCACGCCCGGCTGCTCAACTCACTGGCGCGGGCCCTGCTGTTCGCCGAGGGCCGCCACCGCTTCCTGACGTCGTCACGGGGCACGCTCGCCGACACCTCGCTGCCCGCCGACAGCTGGGAGGAGAAGTGGCACAGCCTGCGCCAGCCGACCGCAGCGGACGCCGCCCACGAGACGGCCCGGCTCAAGGACGTCGCCCTCGGCGGCTCCGCGGGCCGCACGGCCTGGGCGAACGGCGTCGCCGCTGCCGCGGCCACCGCGCTCCTGACACTGCCGTGGACGGTGTGGACCGCGTGGCAGGCCGAGGGCTACAGCGGCGTCCCTGACGCGGTGACCGTCGCGGGCGCGCCGACCTGCGTCTGGCTCGCGCACGGTTTCACCTACGGCTATCTGTATCCCTGGCTGCGCGGCAACACGCCGGTGGCGAAGGCGGGTTGGCTGTGGGCGGTGATGTCGGCGGTGCAGCTGCTGCTCCTGGTGCCCCGGCTGCGCGTGCCGCAGGGCCCCACCGCCCTGTCCCTGTTCCTGCTCCTGGCCCAGAGCACCGTCCTGGCCCTCGGCCTCGCCCTGTACTGGGAGATGCGCCTGGTCCGCAGGGCCGACCTCCTGTGGGGCCACATCCGCAACTTCCGCCGCCTGTCCTCACTGGCGACACCCCTGAGCGCGGTCCTGGTAGCGGCGATCGCCGCGATCGCCACGGTCCTGGCCACCACCTGGGCCAACAACGTGACGGCCCCCGTGGAGACCCCGAGCCCCTCCCCGTCAGCAACCTCAGCCCCGGCCCGCTGACATCACGTCAAAGGCGACTACGCCCGGCCAACATCCAAGCCGAGCCGACAGACCAAGCCGGTCCGGCGCTTGAGGACAAGCGCGCAGCGCGACAATCAAGCCCGTCCGGCGCTTGAGGACGAGCCGCGAAGCGGCGACAGATCAAGCCGGTCCGGCGTCTGAGGACGAGGCCGCAAGGCCGAAGACGCCGCGAAGGGCCAGCCCCTAGCGTCGCGCGTCGGCGAGCGCCAGCTCATGCAACCGATCCGGCGGTCCGGGCCGCGCGTAATACCACCCCTGAGCCGTGTCGCACCCGAGCTCCCGCAGCTGGTCGGCCTGCGCCCCGGTCTCCACGCCCTCCACGGTGACCGCCAGGTCCAGGCTGTGCGCGAGCGCCACGATGCCTTCGACGATCTTCAGGTCGACCGGGTCGACGGGGTAGTCCTGCATGCCCTGGGTGAAGGCGCGGTCCAGCTTCAGGACGCTGACCGGCAGCCGCCGCAGGTTCGCCAGGTTCGAGTACCCCGTACCGAAGTCGTCGAGCGCGATGTCCACGCCCATCTCGGCGAGGTGCCGCAGCGGCTTGAGCAGGTCGTCGTCGGCACCGATCAGCGCGGACTCGGTGACCTCCAGGCACAGCGCGCCGGGCGCGAGCCCCGCGTTCTCCAGGATCTCCACCGTGTCGGCGACCAGGCCGGGGTGGGTGAGCTGGCACGGCGAGAGGTTCACGTTCACCCGCAGCGGCCCGGCGTTCTCGTGCCGGGCCCTCCCAGGTGCGGGCCTGACGGACCGACTCCTCCAGGACCCAGCGGCCGAGCGGCACGATCAGACCGGTGTGCTCGGCGAGCGGAATGAAGCGGTCCGGACCGATCACGCCGTGCTGCGGGTGCAGCCACCGCACCAGCGCCTCCGCGCCGCGCACGCTGCCGTCGCCGAGGTGCACGAGCGGCTGGTACTCGATGAAGAACTCGCCGCGCTCCAGGGCCACGGGCAGCGCCGTGGTCAGGCCGTGCCGGGTGATCGCGCGGGCGTCGGCCTCGGGGTCGGCCAGCTCGTAGCGGTTGCCGCCCGCGTGCTTGGCGCGGTACATCGTGATGTCGGCGCTGCGCAGCACCTCGGCGGGGCCGCGCTCGGCGGCCGGGCCCTCGACGATGCCGATGGAGCCGCGCACGGTCAGCTCGCGGCCGTCGACGCCGATGGGGGTGGCGAGCGCGTTCATGATGCGCCCGGCCAACTCGTCGACCTCCCGGGCGGTGTCGGGTCCTCGTGGTCAGGGCCACGAACTCGTCCCCGCCGAGGCGCGCGACCATCTCGCCGGGCGCGGTCGCACACGCCTGGAGGCGGTCGGCGACCTCGACGAGGAGCCGGTCTCCCGCCGCGTGCCCGAGGCTGTCGTTGATGGCCTTGAAGCCGTCCAGGTCCAGGTAGCACAGCCCGAACCGGGCGCCCTCGCCCGCCGAGAGCGCCTTCTCCAGGCGTTCGAAGAACAGCGTCCGGTTGGGCAGTCCGGTGAGCGCGTCGTGGGTCGCCTCGTAGCGCAGGCGCAGGTTGAGCAGGCGGCGCTCGGTGGTGTCCTCGACGAGGGCCAGCTGGTACTGGGGCACGCCGTCGGCGTCCCGCAGCAGGGACACCGTCAGATTGGTCCACAGGACCGTGCCGTCGGGGCGGTAGAAGGCCTTCTCCACGCGGTAGTGCTCGCGGTCGCCGCGCACCAGTTCCTCGTAGAGCTTCCACACGTGCGGGGAGTCGTCGGGGTGGGTCCACTGGCCCACGTTGCGGCCGCGCAGCTGGTGCTCCAGGCCGCCGAACATGCGCACGAGGGCGTCGTTGACCTCCAGGACGGTGCCCTCCAGGTCGGCGATCCCGATGCCGACGGCGGCGCCGTGGAACACCGCGCGGAAGCGGGCCTCACTCGCGTGCAGGGCCTCCGCGACGGTGCCGCGCGCCTCTAGCGCGGCCCGGGATATGGCCTCCTGCTCGGCGAGCGTCCGCTCCCGCAGGGCCCGCGCGAAGCCCGCGGCGACGGCGTGCTGGAGGCGGGCGCAGCGGGCCCGCGGCTCCTCGCGCTCCCCTGCCGTGCCGCAGTACAGGACGAGGTAGGCGTCGACGACGTCGAGGGTGCGGCTGAGCGCCTCCGGCTCGGTGCAGTGCGCGGCGACGAGGGCCGCTCCCACCGCCTCGCCGTCGGCGGCGCGGAAGGGGCGCTCCTGCAGCGCGTCGCGCAACCGCCGCGCGAGGGGCTGGAGTTCGGCCTCGAACTCGGGGCGGGTCAGCGAGGTCGCGGTCACCGGGAAGAGCGCGCGGCTCCAAATGGTGGCGAACCTGCGCAATCTGTCTTCCGGCCCGTCCGGCTCCGCGCTCAACGCTTGCGTCCCACGCCGGCGAAACCGGAGAAGGACCAGGGGTCCTCGTCCGCGAGCTCCGTGTCGGCCCGCCAGTGCGGCATCGGCACGAGGCCGGGTTCCACCATGTCGTATCCCTCGAAGAACCGCGCGATCTCAGCACGCGATCGCATGATCAATGGATTGCGGATGTCCTTGTACACGCCGACACCGCTGTCGGCCTGCTCCTGCGGAACCGGTGTCCCTTCGTACGAGGCGTGGGTCACGGCGAGCAGGCTGCCGGACGCCGTAGCGTCCCGCAGCTCGGAGACCACCGCGTAGGGATCGTACGCGTCCTCGACGAAGTGGAGTATGGCCACCAGCAAAAGGGCCACGGGCCTTTCGATGTCCAGCAGGCCCCTGACCTCGGAACTGCCCAGGATGTCGCGGGGTTTGCGAACGTCGGCGAAGACGGCGTCGGCACGCGCACAGTCACCGACGGCCGCCCGGGCGTGCGCGACGGCGACCGGGTCGTGATCGGCGTACACGACGCGCGCCGTCGGGTCCGCGGCCAGGGCCACCTCGTGCGTCGCGCCGAAGGAGGGGATGCCGCAGCCGATGTCGAGGAACTGCGTGACGCCCTCGCCGACGGCGAAACGTACAGCTCGGCGCATGAAGGCACGATTCGCCTGCGCGATCTTCGGCAGCCCCGGCAGGAACTCCATGGCCCGGCGGGCCGCTTCCCGGTCCGCCTCGAAGTTGTGCGAGCCCCCCAGGTAGCGGTCGTTGATCCGGGCCACGCTCGGCATCGCGATGTCGATGCCGGGCGGGGCCCAGGCGGAACGCTCCATCAACACTCCAAGGCTTAGGCGTCGGGCTGAGGCGGGCCGGTGTTCGAGGGTGAGGCTACTGATCGTCAGCCAAGGGAGCGAGTTAAACCGGAAATTGGCCGTCCGTTCTCGGTCACTGCCTCGGAGGCTGCCGTTGGCACATGCCGTACGCACCCGGAAAAACACCGAAGAACCGGCCCGATCCCTCCGTTTGGTAACGGAAGGACCGAGCCGGTTCGGCTACGCCGCCGGGGTGCCGGGCCCTACTGGGTGGCACCCACCGCCTTGCCGTTGGGAGCCGCGGCGAACCACGTGCCACCCACGCCCTGGCCGTTGGTGTCGCCGGGCTTCTTGTCCCCGGCGAAGGTGTACAGCGGCCAGCAGTCGATCGTCTGCTGCTTGCGTCCGTCGGGCCGGTCGAAGACGACGAATCCCTTCTTCAGGATGCCCTTGGTGTCGTTCTTGGCGACGGGCTCGACGACCGGCCACTTCTTCAGGCAGGCCCCGGTGCAGGCGGACTTCATGGGCCAGGCGGAGTCCTTGGTGAAGCGGTAGACGGTCATGCCGTTCTTGTCGACGACGATCTCGCCGAGCTTGGGGTCGTTGCGGGTGGAGAGACCGGCCAGGTCCGCGGGGCGCGCGGCGTCGCCACCGGTGTCCGCGCCACCGCCGCCGGGCTTGGCCTTCTTGCCGTCGGGCGCCGCGGCGAACCAGGTGCCGCCCACGCCCTGGCCCTTCGCGTCGCCGGGCTTGGCGTCCTTGGCGTACCGGTACACCGGCCAGCCGTCGACGGTCAGCTGCTTCGTGCCGTCGGTCCGGGTGACCTCGCCGAGCAGGGACTTGTCGACGCCGGGGGCCGCGACCGCGCCCTTGGCGGGCACCACCGGCCAGGCCTGCTCGCAGGCCCCGTCGCAGTTCGACTTCGGCGGCTGCGCGGTGTCCTTGTCGAAGCGGTACAGGGTGAAGCCCGCGCTGTCGGTGAGGACCTTGCCGAGCTTCTTGCTGTCCCAGACGGCCAGCTGCCCGGCGGACTTCGCCTTGCCCGCGCCGCCCGCCTCACCGCCCTCGCCGGAGCCGTAGCCGTCGTCCGATCCGTAGCCGTCGCCCGCGCCCTCCTTCTTCGCGGGGGCCTCGTTGCCCACGTTCTGACCCTTGGGGGACTGCTCGCCCTTGTCCTGACCGCACGCCGTCGTCAGCGCCAGCAAGGCCGCAGCTGTCGCTACGAGCGAGGCGCTCCGCCAGGTCTTCATCTTTTACTCCCGCTGTCGCTTGGCTGGGGTGACGGCCACTCGCGTCACACATGGCCCTAGGTACGCGCGGGACGTGCCGCCGCGTTCAACACGGCCTCAAGATTCTTTGCGCGCCCCGCGCACCCCACTGCTTCGGCGGGCGCGCGGTTGACGGCGTGTGCGACCCGCGAGGGGGCGGTCGTTCGCATCGGGGGCGCGAACCCGCGTACGGCTGATCCCACCTTCGATCGATTACGCGCCGGTACGCACACATGCGAGGGCCATGTGCCCTCATCATCTGCGTCGTGCCCGGATCCCCCTGTGGTGTACTCACGCCCGTCACACGCCTGTTCGCGCTGCTCACACTGGCCCTGCTGGTGGCCGCGCCGGCGGGCTCGGCCGCCGTCCCGGCGGACGCCTGCGCGTTCGCCTCCACCGGCCCGGGCGGGACGGCGACGGCTCACGCGGGCGGCGGCGGATGCAAGCCGCCGCCCCCCACGAAGCCGCCGAAGCCCACGCCCACGCCGCCCAAGCCGACGCCCACACCGCCGAAGCCGACACCACCGAAACCCACGCCACCGAAACCCACACCGACGCCGCCGAAGCCCACCCCCACACCCCCCAGGCCCACGGCGACCAAGCCCACGCCACCGCCGGAGCCGGCTCCGCCCCCCACCCGGCCCGCACCCCCGCCGCCCGTGCCCGCGCCACCGCCGTCCCGGGCCGTCCCGGCCCCGCCGCCCCCGCCGTCGCCGCCCGCGCCGAGGCCCGCACCACCCAAGCCCAAGCCCTCGCCCCGGCACGCGAAGCCCGCGCCCAAACCCGTGCACTACCCCGCGTACCGCGTCCCGACGCGCCGGCAGCAGCCGCGCGGCGGGCCGTCCCTCGTCTCCCTGACCCTGCTCATCACCGCGCCCGCGGTATTCGCCGTCGCCGCACTGCGGCCGCGCTGACCGCCGGAGGAACCCTTGTCGGAATGGCTTGTTCTCGCCCTCGCGATGGCCGCCGCGTGCGGCGTCGTCCTGCTCGTCGTCGTCGTGTGGCACTGGCGAACCCCGGCGGACTATGACGTTTCGGAAACACCGGACGTCATGGAGTACATGACGATGATGATCGGCGTGGTCTACGCGATCGTCCTCGGACTCGCCATCGCCGGCGTCTGGGAGGCCCGCAGCGCCGCCCAGGACCACGTCCGCGCCGAGGCGCAGGCCCTGCACGAAGTCCATGAGCGGGTGCGCGTCTACCCCTCGGAGGTCCGCGACCGCATCCGCAGCGACGTAAGGACGTATGTCGGCCATGTCGTGACCACTGAGTGGGACGAGATGTCCAAGAGCGGTGAGCTCACCGACCGCGGCGCCGCGCTGCTCACGAAGGTCCGGCACGACGTCACCGACTACGAGCCCAAGTCCGACTTCGAGGCCCAGGCCTATCAGCCCCTCATCGACCAGGTCGCCATCGCCGCCGACGCCCGCGGGGCCCGCGGCGACAGCGCCGAGGCCACCATGCCGGGCGTCGTCTGGTTCGGCCTGATCACCGGCGGCCTGGTCACGGTCGGCCTGATCTTCGCCCTCCAGATCCGCCGCACCGCCCGCGAACTCGTCCTCGCGGGCCTGTTCTCCGCGCTGATCGCGTTCCTGCTGTTCCTCATCTGGGACTTCGACGCCCCCTACAGCCGGGGCATCGCCGCCACCTCGGAACCCTTCAAGCTGCTGTTCCCGGGCATCGGCGGCTAGCACCCCCGATCGCACGCGCGGGGCCCGCTCCCCACCGGGGGCGGGCCCCGCGCGCGTCACGCCAGCGGTCCGGGCGCCCCGCATCCCGAGTACAGTACGGATGTACCGTAAATGCTCCCCGTCCTGTCCCGTCCCGTCCCGCCCTCGCCCCGGCACGGAGCCCGCCCCATGCCCACTCCCCCGTCATCCACGCGACGCCGCCGGGACCCCGAACGCCGTATCGCGGAGATCGCCGAGGCGACCGAGCGGGTCATCGCCGCCCGGGGCATCGAAGGCCTGACGCACCGGGCCGTCGCCGAGGAGGCGGGCGTGCCGCTGGGCGCGACGACGTACCACTTCGCCACCAAGGACGACCTGATCGAGGCCGCGCTGCGGCGGGCGTACGAGCGCTATGCCGCGATGCTGCGCGACTGGGTCGCCCAGCGGCCCGAACTCACCACCAACCAGCTCGTGGTGCTGCTCACCGACGCCCTCATGGGCTGCTTCGGCCCCAACCGCGACTACGAGGTCGTCGAGCTCGAGCTCTATATGGCGGCCCTGCGGCGCCCCGCCCTGCGCGCCCTCGCCGACCTGTACCACGAGGCCTCCGTGGGCGCCCTGCTCCCCTATGTCGACGCGGGCTCGGCCCGCGCGGCCGTGGCGGCGATGAACGGGCTCACCCTGCGCGGCCTCGCCACCTCGCAGGCACCGGGCCGGACCGAGGTCGAGGACGTCCTCGCGCGCGTCCTGACCCCCCATCCGGCGCTGCCGGACCGCGCCTCCTAGGGACGGCGGCCGCTGAAGACGCCCCAGCGCAGGTAGCGGCCGCGGGCGGCGTCCGCCCACAGGGGCAGGTTGTCGAGCAGGTGGTCCAGGTAGGCGGAGCTGATGACGCCCCGCAGTTCGGACTCCCGGGCGCGGGTCTCCTCGGTCAGCCGGACGTAGTGCGGCACCAGCTGGTCGCTGTGGTCGGCGAACTCCACCTCGGTCAGGCCGAGGCCCGTGAGGGAGCGCTGGTAGAAGCCGGGGGTCGCCAGGGCCTCGACGCCGAGCCGGGACACGGCCGGGCGCAGCGCCTCGGCGGGCGCCTCCTCGTCGGCCATGATGTCGGTGAAGGCCAGCGCCCCGCCGGGCTTGAGGACGCGGGCGGCCTCGCCAAGGACCCGGGCCCTGTCGTCGCCGCTGTGGCAGAAGGCCTCCAGTGAGCACACGGCGTCGAAGTGGCCCTCGGCGTAGGGCACGTCGTGGAAGGAGCCGGTGACGACCTCGATGAGCGAGTCGAGGCCGCGCCGGACGTTGGCCGCGCGGTGGCGTTCGTTCTGGGCCGCGCTGAGGTTCAGGGCGACGACCTGGCAGCCGAAGCCCTCCGCCAGGTGGCGGGCGGTCCCGCCGTAGCCGGAGCCGAGGTCGAGGACCCGCCGCCCGGGGCCGAGGCCGCCGAGCCGGTCCGCCACGCGCTCCACGGTGCGCCGGGACGCGCGGGCGATGGGCTCGCCCGCGCGGGTGTAGATGCCGGTGTGGATGTCCTCGCCGCCCCATACGGCGTCGTAGAAGGCGTCGACGTCCTTCGAGTCGTAGTAACGACGCGTCGCGTCCTCGACCCTGCCCGTGTCGGTCACGTCCTCGCTCACAGCCGCTCCCTCGCGCCTCGTGGACGGCGGCCCCGACGGCCGCCCGGCGTCAGGATCGGCGGCACGGGGGGCGGTGATCAAGAGCGCCCCTTCGGCCAGTCGCGCGCCGGTGGCCGACCCGTGGGGCGGGGGTCGCCGGGCCGGGACCGTCCAGCTGGGAGGCATGGACTCCGGTCCCGCCCGGCCGTGTGCCGGGCCACCGGCGCAGGGGAAGGTCCGGTGGCCCCCGCCGCACGGATGCCCCCGCCGTCCCCCGTCGTGCGCCATCCGTGCGGCATATGCGTCATGAAACCCGTCCCGGTGGCGTTCGGGGAGTGTGTGCGGCGGGCCAGTGCGTGCGCGGCGATCACACGCCGTGTGACCCGGACGGCCGCACGCCCCTGGCCCGGCCCGCGCCCGCGCTGCGGGGTGGCCGCGACCAGCGCACTCTGGTCGGGACGGCGGATCGGGGCCGGCCTTGGCACCCGGCCCCGCGAAAGCGGCGGGAGGACGGTGCGCGTGGAGCGGGCGGTGGCACGGGCGGTGGTACTGGGGGCGGGGCCGCTGGACTGGTCGCTGGTGGACGGCGCGGTTCCGGTGACGCTGCGGGTCCTCGGCGCCCTGGGGCTCGCCGTGCTGCTGTGCTCGCGGCGGCGCCGCTGGTGGACGCGGCTGCTGCCCGCCGCGCTCGCCGTGGCCGCGCTCCTCGCGTTCCTGGTGCCGGTGGTCGTGGACGACTGGTGGCAGCCGTTCCCGGACGCGCTGCCGACCGATGTCGTCGTATGGATCGGCGTGGCGCTCCTCGGGGTGTGCCTGGCGCTGTTCCGGCTGCCGGCGGCGCGCTGGCGCGGCCGTGCCGGGGCGCTGGTCGCGGGCGCGCTCGTAGTGGTCCTCGGCCTGAACGAGGTCAACATCCACTACGACAACTATCCGACCGCGCGGACCCTGCTGGGCCCGCGGGACACCGTCGGCTTCAAGGAGGCCGCCGGGGCGAAGGAGCCGATGCTCCAGGTGGAGCGGGGCAAGGCGCTGTCGGAGGTCTGGCGCGCGCCGGCGGGCCTGCCAGGCCAAGGGCACCGTGTCGAAGACGCCCATCCCGGGCACCAGGTCGCACTTCGACGCGCGCGACGCGTACGTCTATCTGCCGCCCGCCTACCGCGCGTCGCCGCGGCCGCCGCTGCCCGTGCTCGTGCTGATGGCGGGCCAGCCCGGCTCCCCGGCGGACTGGATCACCTCCGGCCAGCTGCCGGAGATGATGGACGACTTCGCCGCCGCGCACGCGGGGCTCGCGCCGGTCGTCCTCGTCGTCGATCCGCTCGGCGGCTCCTTCGACAACCCGCTGTGCCTGGACTCGCGCCTCGGCGACGTGCAGACCTATCTTTCCGAGGACGTGCCGCGCTGGGCGGCGGCCCATCTCCAGGTCGCGTCGGGGCGGGAGCACTGGGCGATCTCCGGCCTGTCCAACGGCGGCACCTGCTCCCTGCAGATGGCCGTGAACGCGCCCGGGCGGTTCGGCTCCTTCCTCGACATCTCCGGGCAGGACGAGCCGACGCTCGGCAGCAGGACAGAAGACCGTCGACGCGGCCTTCGGCGGCGACGAGGCCGCGTTCGAGAAGGTCAATCCGCTGGACGTGATGGCCCGCGAGACGTTCCCCGACACCGCGGCCGTGTTCGTCGCGGGGCGCGACGACACGACGTACCGGCCGCAGGCGCTCAAGGTCTACGCCGCCGCGAAGAAGGCGCGGATGAGGGCCGAGCTGAGCGAGCTGCCCGGCGGCCACAGCTGGCGGGTGTGGCGCCCCGGGCTCCAGCGGCACCTGCCGTGGCTGGCCGCCCGCACCGGCCTGACGCCCTGACACATCCACGCCCCCCAGCGGCCGCGCCGCGCCGTCGCGTTCCCCTGTCCGGCCCACACGCGTGCCCCGTTCGCACGACAGCGATCGCGGGAGGGGTAGGGCATATCTAGCGTTCACGGCATCGAGGTGCATTTCAGGCGCCTGCGGAAGAAGGTCCGCGGCTGCTCCTCGGGGACCCGGAGGATTCATCATGCGCGCGATACGCGTCGCCTCTGCCGCGGTACTCACCGCCGCCGCCCTGACCCTCACCGCGCCGACGGCGACCGCGGGCGACGAGAACATCACGTCGTTCGGCTTCCGCGTCACCCCGTCCACGATCGCCGCGGGCGGCCAGGTCACGCTGAGCGTCGACGGCTGCGACAACACCACCAAGGTGACCTCCGGGGTGTTCGACGACGTCACCATCCCCAAGGGCCAGTCGTCGGCCACCGCGCACGTCTTCTGGGACGCCAAGCCGGGCGCCATGTACGAGGTGACGTTCACCTGCGGCCAGGAGTCGGGCACCACCGACCTCACCATCGCCACCGGTGGCGGCCACTCCCCCTCGGGCACCCCTCACACCAGGGGCGTCCACGCGGGCGTCGGCGGCAGCGCCGGCGGGTTCGACGGGCACCAGATCGCGGTGGGCGGCGCGCTCATCGCGGGCGTCATCGGCACCGCGTACTACTGGACGCGCCGCCGCCCCGACGCCGGTCACGACTGACCGGAGCGGGCACGGCACACACGGCCGACCGGCCGGGCGCGGAAGGGGACGCGCCCGGCCGGTCGGCCGTGTGTGCCTGCCGTGCGGTCAGGCCCGGTTCTCCGCCCTGCGGCGCATCCAGAACACGCCGCCGCCGACCAGCGCGGCCGCCACGAGCCCGCCGCCGATCGCGATGTCGGTGCTCGTCGCCCCGGAGGTGGAGCTGCCGCCGATGCCGCCGCGGACGCCGCCGTGGATGACGGTGAAGGCGTGCGGCCGGGTGAGCGGCTTGCCGTTGCAGTTCGCCGTGATGTCGTACGCGCCGGGGTGGGCGTTGTGGTGCACGGTGACGGTCGCGCTGGAGGTGCTGCCGCCGGGGACGGGCTGCAGGTTCGTCTTCGGGAAGGCCGGTGACTCGACGGTGCCGGGCGCCTCGCAGCTGTCGACGGTGACGGTCAGCTGACCGCCCCGCGCGATCACGCTGGGCATGGCGACGATGTTGCTGGGCCCCGCCCAGGCGGCGGCCGTCGGCGCGGCGACCCCGACGACGGCGACGGCGCCCGCGGCGACGACGGCCGCTAGTGCACGAGAGTTGCGCATGGAATTCCTCCGCGAGGGGTGCCCCGGGGAAACCCCTTCCCCGGTCGATCGGCGAGAGCACCTCTCAGAAAGACCCTCAGACGCCGTGCGTACAGCCGCATTTCGGCAATCGTCCGTCCTGGTGAGGCAACACGCCGGGGAGTGTCCGCGGGACCTGACATCACCGCAGGTCACAGACCGTCAGAAATTTCCCGTGGGGGGCGACTCGGATGGCGCAGACCCCGCGTGGCCGCCACCCGTTCGCTGCCGCCCTTTCGCACGCCGAGCGCGCTGCACTTAGCGTTTTCGTACGCGCCACGGACACGGCCACAACGCCGCGTCGAGAGGGGATAGGGAATGTCGTCGTCCCAGCCGTTCGAGCGGTCTTCCGGGGAGTTCCAGGAAGTCGAGAAGGCCGCGGAAGCCGATGAGTACGCGGAGTGCGCGGAGGAACAACCGCGCAAACGCGCGCCCTGGGGCGTGATGGCACTGGTGCTCCTCACCGGGCTCGCGCTGATCCGCAACGGCTCCGGGGAGTTCGACGTGGGCCCGCCGCAGCCCGCGCAGGCCGCGGCCGCCGACCGGGCGCCGAGCGCGCAGCGGGGCGCCCCCGCGCCGCTCACCTTCTCCTCCGCGTCCCGGGTCCGCGTCAAGGCGCTGCGCGTGGACGCCCCGGTGATGCCGGTGGGCCTCGACGCGGAGGGCTGGGTGGACGCGCCGCCGCCCGAGGACCCGAATCTCGCGGGCTGGTTCACCGGGGCGGTGTCGCCGGGAGAGAAGGGCACGGCGGTGGTCGTCGGGCACGTGGACAACCAGCGCGGGCCCGCGGTGTTCTACGGCCTCGGCTCGCTGAAGAAGGGCAACCGCGTCGAGATCCTGCGCTCGGACCGGCGCACGGCCGTCTTCGAGATCTACGGCATCGAGGTCTTCGCCAAGAACGACTTTCCCGGGGACCGCGTGTACGGCGACACCGGCGTCCCCGAGCTGCGGGTCATCACCTGCGGCGGCGGCTTCTCCAAGCAGAACGGCTACGACGGGAACGTGGTGGTGTTCGCCCGCCTGGTCCAGGTGCGCTGACCGGCGCGCGCTCCGGGGCCCGGCGGGCGGGAGCCGGGCGGGCGGGGCCCCGGTGCGCCGCGCGCTCAGGCGGTCACACGCGTGAGCGGCTGGGCACCGTGAACCCGTATCCGGCGTCCAGGAGCGCGGGCAGATAGGCGTCCAGGGCCGCGACGCTCTGGGAGCGGTCGCCGCCCGCGTCGTGGGAGAGGACCACGACGCCGGGGCCCGCGCCGTTCAGGACGCGCCGTACGATGGTGCCGGTGCCGGGGCTGCGCCAGTCGAGGGTGTCGACGGTCCAGGCGAGCGGCTCCATGCCGAGTTCGGCGCCGAGTTCGAAGGCCGCCCGGTTCCAGGCGCCGTAGGGGGCGCGGAACCACAGCGGCGGTGCCCCCGACGAGCTCGTCCACGACCGCGCAGGTGCGCTCCATCTGCGCGCGGATCGCGGACCTGGCGAGGGCGGGCAGCAGGGGGTGGCTCCAGGTGTGGTTGCCGATGACGTGCCCGTCGTCGGCCATCCGCCGCAGCAGGTCCGGGTGGTCGGCCGCCATCTCACCGCACACGAAGAACATCGCGCGGACGCCGTGGCGCTTGAGGGTGCGCAGGATGCCCGGGGTGTAGCGCGGGTCGGGCCCGTCGTCGAAGGTCAGGACCATCGACCGCTCCCGCCCCGGAAGGCGCAGGATCGGCGCGCGGCGCACGGCGGGCCGGTGCGGGGCGGCGCGCTGCGGCCCGGCTCCCGCCATGGGCTGCAGGCGGTACACGGAGGGCTTGCGGGCGCGGGCGGCCTGCGGGCCCGCGGCCGGGGCGCCGCTGGCGGGCGGGCGGCTCGGGGTGTGCGCGCGCTCGCCGCCGACGCAGCCCGTGGCCGCCGCGAGGCCGAGGACGGTGGCACCGCGCAGCACCGCCCGGCGCAGCGGAGGCATCTGATCGTCTTTCATGACTAATGCCTCGCACGGCCGAAGCCCCTGGGGGACTCAGCAACGCTGCGGGGGCGGGCGAAAGCACCCGATGGGACCAGCCGTCGCGGGCGGCCCGCTCAGCGGCGGCGGACCAGTGGGAAGGGCAGGGTCTCGCGGATGGTGAGCCCGGTGAGGAACATGACGAGCCGGTCGACGCCGATGCCGAGGCCGCCGGTGGGCGGCATGGCGTACTCCAGGGCGTCGAGGAAGTCCTCGTCGAGCTCCATCGCTTCCGGGTCTCCCCCGGCGGCGCGCAGCGACTGCGCGGTGAGGCGGCGGCGCTGTTCGACGGGGTCGGTCAACTCCGAGTAGGCGGTGCCCAGTTCGGTGCCGAAGGCGACGAGGTCCCAGCGCTCGGCCAGGCGCGGGTCGGCGCGGTGCTGGCGGGTGAGCGGGGAGACGTCGGTGGGGAAGTCCTTGTAGAAGGTGGGGCAGCTGCGTCCGCTCCTCGACGAGCCGCTCGTACATCTCCAGGACGACGTCGCCGCGGCCGTCGTCGGGGGTGTAGGGCACGCCCGCGCGGTCGCACAGCCGGTGCAGGCGCTCCAGCGGGCTGTCCGCGTCGAGCTCTTCGCCGAGGGCCTCGGAGATCGCCCCGTACACCGTCTTGACCGGCCAGGGCCCGGAGATGTCGTGCTCGGTGCCGTCCTTGCGGGCGATGGGGGCGCCGAAGGCGGCGGTGGCGGCGCCCTGGATGAGCTCGCGGGTGAGGTCGAGCATCACGTCGTAGTCGGCGTGGGCCTGGTAGGCCTCCAGCATCGTGAACTCGGGGTTGTGCTTGTAGGAGACGCCCTCGTTGCGGAAGGTGCGGCCCATCTCGAAGACCTTCTCCATGCCGCCGACGCACAGCCGCTTCAGGTACAGCTCGGGCGCGATCCGCAGATAGAGGTCCAGGTCGTAGGCGTTGATGTGGGTGGTGAAGGGGCGGGCGTTGGCGCCGCCGTGGATCTGCTGGAGCATCGGCGTCTCGACCTCCAGGTAGCCCCGGTCGAGCAGGCCCTGGCGCAGCGCCTGGACGGCGGTGGAGCGGGCGCGCACGACGTCGCGGGCGCCGGGGCTCGCGACCAGGTCGAGGTAGCGGCGGCGGACCTTGGCCTCGGGGTCGGTGAGGCCGCGGCGCTTGTCGGGCAGCGGGCGCAGGCACTTGCCGGTGAGCTGCCAGGCGGTGACGAAGACGGTGAGCTGGCCGGTGTCGCTGCGGCCGACCTCGCCGGTGGCGGTGAGGTGGTCGCCGATGTCGGTGGTGGCGGTGAAGGCGTCGAGCACGCCGGGGCCGGAGCGGTCGCGGGTGAGGGCGATCTGGAGGTCGCCGGACCAGTCGCGCAGGACGGCGAAGACGACGCCGCCGAAGTCGCGGGCGAGCATGACGCGGCCCGCGACGGTCACCCGCTCGCCCGTCATGTCCGCGCTGACGGCGGCCAGCTCGTGGGTGGCGCTGGGGGCCGCCGACGGGGTAGGGGTCGATGTCATCGGCGCGCAGCCGGTCGAGCTTGCGGTGGCGGACGCGGATCTGCTCGGGCAGGGCTTCGAAGGGGTCGCGGGCGGCGCCGCCGGTGCCGCCGAGGCCGAGCGCGGCGAGGGACGGCAGCCCCTCGGTGGTGGCGGGCTTGGTGACGCCGCGGGTCTGGTGGCCCTTGCCCCACAGCTTGCGCAGGGACGGCACGGACACGAAGCCCTCGGCGATGCCGGAGGCGAGGCCGATGCGGGCGAGGGAGCCGGTGTCGCCGTAGCAGATGAACCGCGGGTACCACTCGGGGTGGTACTTGGCGTTGGAGCGGTAGAGGGCCTCCAGCTGCCACCACTTGGAGAAGAACAGCAGCAGCTTGCGCCACAGCCGCAGCACGGGTCCCGCGCCGATGCGGGCGCCCTCCTCGAAGACGGAGCGGAACACCGCGAAGTTCAGCGAGATCCGCCGCACCCCGAGCTTCGGCGCGACGGCGCACAGCTCGGCGACCATGAACTCCATGACCCCGTTGGGGGCGCTGCGGTCGCGGCGCATGAGGTCGAGCGAGACGCCGTCCCTGCCCCAGGGCACGAAGGACAGCAGGGCGAGCAGCCTGCCGTCGGTGTCCAGGGCCTCGACGAGCAGGCAGTCGCCGTCCTCGGGGTCGCCGAGCCGGTCCAGGGCCATGGAGAAGCCGCGCTCGGTCTCGGTGTCCCGCCAGGCGTCGGCCTTGTCGACGATCTCCTCCATCTCCTCGTCGGAGAGGGTGGCGTGGCGGCGGACGCGGGCGGTGGCGCCGGTGCGCCGCACCCGGTTCACGGCCTGGCGCGTGACGCGCATGTCGCGGCCGTCCAGGTCGAAGTCCGGTACGTGCAGGATGGCCTCGTCGCCGAGCTGGAGGGCGCCGAGCCCGGCGCGGGCGAACGCCGTCGCGCCGTCCTCGGAGGCGCCCATCACGGCGGGCGCCCAGGCGTAGCGGCGGGCCACGTCCAGCCAGGCGCCGATGGCGTGCGGCCAGGCCTCGCGGTCGCCGACGGGGTCGCCGCTGGCGAGGCAGACGCCCGCCTCGACGCGGTAGGTGACGGCGGCCTTGCCGCTGGGCGAGAAGACGACGGCCTTGTCGCGGCGGGTGGCGAAGTAGCCGAGCGAGTCCGCATCGCCGTAGGCGCCGAGGAGGGCGCGGATGCGGGGTTCCTCGTCGCCGTGCAGGGCGGCTTCCATGCGCTGGGAGCGGAACAGGGTGGCGGCGGCGTTGAGCAGGGCGAGCGCGCCGAACAGGCCGAGGAAGAAGAACAGCGGGCGCGGCGGGGCCCCGGCGAAGTAGTCGTGGCCGTGCAGCAGGCCGCCGCACACCCGGTTGGCCGCCCACAGCAGGCGCTCGCCGCGCGGCAGGGTGCCGGGGAAGAGCTCGACGAGTCCCCAGCCGACGAGGATCGCGATGCCGAGCCCGGCGGCGAGCACCGCGACCGCCCGCCACAGGGCGCCGCGCCGCGAGTCGGCGTAGAACTCGGCGCGCGCCAGGATCAGCAGGACCAGGAACGCCCCGCAGATGACGAAGGACGGCAGCGACTCGCTCCAGTAGCCGAGGGCGACGCCGAGCACGTCGAAGGCGATGAGCAGGCCCAGGTAGACCACGACGAGCCACCAGGCGACCTTCTTGCGGGCCGCGGTGGCCGCGGCGAGCAGGAAGAGGAAGACGGCGTAGGCGAGGTTCGGGCTGACGGGCACGGTGAGCTGGTCGAGGAAGCGGATGACGGGCCGCAGCAGGTGCCGCAGGGGCGCGATGACGGCGAGGACGGCGCAGAACAGGCCGAGCGTGCCGAAGAAGGCCGCGAACACCTCGGGCACCCGGTGGAGGCCGCTGACGCGGAAGCCGCCGGGGCGCGTACCGCCCGCGGCGCCGGGCTCCTGCACGGTGGCACTCATGGTCACGACTCTAAGAACAGCTGGGGCGCGCCGCCCGTCGAACGCCCGGTGGCCATGAGGCCGCCCGACCGTGGAACGAGGTCCTCCGATAGCCTCGGAACCGTGACCGAAGAGCCCGTGCAGCAGCCGTCCCAGCAGTTCGAACGGGGCACCGACGGCCCCAAGGTGATCGTCGTCGGCGTCGACGGCTCGGATTCCTCGCTGCGCGCCGCGGCATATGCCGGAGGCCTGGCGCGGCGGCAGCGGGCGCTGCTCGCGGTCGTGTACGTGCAGCCGGTGCTCGCGGCGGGGGCGGCGCTCGGCGCGCCGGTCGCGGAGACCACCGACGCGATCGCCGAGGGCCTGATCGCCGAGATCCGTGAGGCGACGGAGCGCGTGAAGGGCATATTCGACGTGCGCTGGGAGTTCCACACCTTCCGCGGCGATCCCTACAACGGCCTGGTCAGCGCCGCCGACGAGCTGACGGCCGACGCCGTCGTGGTGGGCGCGTCCGAGCAGGCGGGCCACCGCATCGTCGGCTCGGTCGCGGTGCGCCTGGTCAAGGCGGGGCGCTGGCCGGTCACGGTCGTGCCGTAGGGCCGACCGGGCGAACCTGGCCCGGGTGGCGGGGCCGCGCCCCCGCCGGGTGCGTGGCGCCTTCCGTGCCGCCGGGGCCTGGGCCATCATGATCCGCCAGCAGCCGACGGCCGCCAGCGGAGAGGTGAGGCTCATGGCCGGACTACGGATGGGGCAGGGCGTCCTGCGGCGCAAGCCCATCGAGCACATCGAAGAGACAGCAGAGACGGCGGGCACCGAGGCGGGCGGCGGGGGTCCGCAGCTCACCCGCACCCTGGGCCTGTGGCAGCTGACCGCGATCGGCGTGGGCGGCATCATCGGCGCCGGGATCTTCACGCTCGCGGGCACCGTCGCCAACGAGAAGGCGGGGCCCGCGGTCCTCATCTCGTTCCTGATCGCGGGCGTCGCGAGCGCCGCGGCGGCGTTCTCGTACGCGGAGTTCGCGGGCCTGATCCCGAAGGCGGGCTCGGCCTACACCTACGGCTACGCGGTGCTCGGGGAGATCGCGGGCTGGTTCATCGGCTGGGACCTGCTCCTTGAGTACACGGCGATCGTGGCGGTGGTCGCGATCGGCATCTCGGGGTACTTCAACTTCCTGCTCAACGACATGGGCGCGGAGCTGCCCACCTGGATGCTGGGCGCGCCGGGCACCGGCGACGGCCACAAGGTCGACCTGTTCGCCGCGGTCCTGTGTCTGTTCATCGCGTACATGCTCACCCTCGGGATCAAGAACGCGGCGCGCTTCGAGATGATCGTCGTCGTCCTGAAGGTCCTCGTCGTGCTCCTCGTCATCGGCGTCGGCTTCTTCCACGTCAAGACGGGCAACTACTCGCCGTTCTTCCCGTTCGGCCTGAGCGGCGCGTTCACTGGCGCGGCCACGGTGTTCTTCGCGGTCTTCGGGTACGACGCCATGTCCACCGCGGCCGAGGAGTCCAAGGACGCGCAGCGGCACATGCCGAAGGCGATCCTGTACTCGCTCGCCATCTCGATGGTCCTGTACGTCCTGGCCTGTCTGGTCCTGACGGGCATGCAGGACTACAAGGACATCGACCCGGAGAGCGGCTTCTCCTCGGCGTTCAAGGCGGCGGGGCTCGGCGGGCTCGCGGACGTCATCGCGGTGGGCGCGATCATCGGCATCCTCACGGTGATGTTCACGTTCATGCTGGGCTGTACGCGCGTGTGGTTCTCGATGAGCCGCGACGGGCTGCTTCCGAAGTGGTTCGCCAAGACGCACCCGACGCGGCACGTGCCGACGCGCGTGACGTGGATCGTCGGGTTCGCCTCGGCCGCGATCGCCGGTTTCCTGCCGATCGGCGAGGCGGCCGAGCTCACCAACATCGGCATCCTGCTGGCCTTCGTCGTGGTGTGCGTCGCGGTGATCGTGCTGCGCTACAAGCAGCCGGAGCTGCCGCGCACGTTCCGCTGCCCGGGCATGCCGGTGGTGCCCGCGATCGGGGTGGTCTTCTCGATCTGGCTCATCACGTTCCTGGAGTGGCAGACGTGGGTGGCGGTTCGCGGTGTGGTTCGCGGTCGGTCTGGTGGTGTACTTCGCCTACTCGTACCGCAGGTCGGAGCTGGCCCGGAGCGAGAGCGGCGGGCCCCGGTGAGCCCCGTCAGGGGGTGACCAGGTCCACGACGGCGCCCACGAGGCCGCTGACGAGTCCGCCCACGGAGTCCCGGGTCCACTCCCCGAAGTCGGTCGGGGCGACAAGGACGACGAACAGCAGCACGACGAACACCATCAGCAGGTCGTCCGCACGGCCGCCGGCCAGTGTGTGGCCGCGCATGCGCAGCACGATGAGGACGGCGAGGAAGAACGCCACGTTGATCGACAGACTCACCCGGCAGGCCTCCCGTCAGGCGTGGCACCGGCGCGGCACCGGACGCTGCTCCACCTTCCTGGATAGCCACTGCCGGGCGGCGAGGTGACCGCTTTACCCATGATTGGCGGCCAAAACCCCCGCTGAGGCTGGAATTGCCGGGCGCGCGGCGAGGGCCCCCGCCCCCTTGACACCAGGGGCGGGCCGCTCTCACTTCCCCATCGTCAGACCGTCCTTGGCCGCGCCCCGGCTCAGCACCACCCGGCGGATGCGGTCACGCACGTCGCGCACGTCGGCGCCCCGGTCCAGGGCGGTGTTCAGGTTGACGACCCGTCCGGCGCTCGTGTCGAACCAGTGCGGGACGAACTCCGCCCGGCTCACCTGCCAGCGGCCGCCGGGCGCGGCGGGCGGGGTGAAGGTGAAGCGGCCGACGGTGCCCTGGTTGCCGCGCGGGTCGTGGGCGCCCGCGTGGTTGATCATGTCGCCCGCGATCTGGTCGCCCATGCCGTAGACGACCCAGGTGCCGTTGACCTTCTCGTACGCCTGCGGGACGTGGGCGTGGGTGCCGAGGATCAGGTCGATGTCGGGGCGCCCGCTCGTGCGCGAGGCGGTCAACTGGCGGCCCAGGGTGAGCTGCTGGCGGTCGGGGGCGTCCTGCCATTCGCTGCCCCAGTGCAGGGAGACGTCACGACCACGTCGGCGCCCGCCTTCCGGGCCGCGCGGGCGTCGGCGACGATGCGCTGCCGGTCGATGAGGTTCACCGCCCAGGGGCTGCCCTTCGGCAGCGGGATGCCGTTCGTGCCGTAGGTGTACGCCAGTTGGGCGACCCTGGCCCCGCCCGCGCGCAGCCACGCCGGGGCGTGGCCCTCGGCGGCGGTGCGGCCGGAGCCCGCGTGCTTGATGCCCGCGGCGTCGAGCGCGGCCAGGGTGCGCCGGATGCCCGGGGCGCCCGCGTCGAGGGTGTGGTTGGAGGCGGTGGAGCAGGCGTCGTAGCCGGTGGCCTTGAGTCCGTCGGCGACCTGCGGCGGGGACTTGAAGGTGGGGTAGCCGGTGTAGTCGCCGTCCGCGCCGTACACGGTCTCCATGTGACAGATCGCCAGGTCCGCCCGGGAGGCGACGGGCCTGGCGCCCGCCAGCATCGGCGCGAAGTCATAGCCGTCGCCGCCCGCGTCGGCCTGGGCCCTGCGGATGACCGAGGCGTGCGGCAGCACGTCGCCGGAGGCGACGAGCGTGAACGGGCGGGCCGCGCCGGTGCTGCCGCCCGCCGCCGAGAGGGCGGGCGAGGGCTGCCGGGCGGCGGGTGCGCGGGGGCGTTCCTGCTCGGGCGGCGGCCCCTGGCCGCAGGCGGTGGCGGCCCCGACCAGAGCCGCGGCAAGGAGCGTCAGACTCCGGTAAGGGGGACGGGGGCGCCTTGCGGCCCGTGTACGCTGTGTCATCGGCTTGTCTTCCGTATGAGGTGATAAACGACAAGTCGATCCAGATACGGATGTAACGGCTAGTCAAGACGCAATGCCGCGTGCATCACTGAAACGGACCTCCACATAGTGTGATGTGAGCCGAAAAACACAGGCCTTGCGACCTGGGACGAAACCGTGCGGCAGGTCAAGGCTCGGCAAAGCGCCTTGCTCAGCACCCCCGTTGAGTAATCGTCTTGCCTCATCCGTGTTCCGGGTGGGGGGCCAGAAGCCGGTGACGCGTACACGGAGCCTAGGAAGCTAGGAAGGCGGAGCGTGATGCTGCACGAGAGCACGGACGGCACCGGTGGCCCCAGCGGCGGCGAGCTGACGGTGCCGATGGCATGGCTGTACGCCGAGTACATCGCGGACGAACTGCTGCGTACCGGCGATCTGATGCCGCCGACGTCGTTCGAGTACCGGGCCGGGCGCGACGCGCTCGCGCTGACGATCTTCCTGTCGGACACCCGTGGTGAGCTGTCCGGCATCCGCGTGGTGTCGCAGCTGGAGACCTGGATGTCCCTGACCGCGCACGACCAGCCCTGGCAGGAGTGGGTGCGCGAGCGCCTGGACGGCCGCACCGCCGACGCCATGGCCGCGCGCGACCCCGCGCCCGACCTCGCGCTCGCCGAGGCCGCCTGGCGCTGGCTGGAGGAGACCGAGCTCCTCGCCCCGGACCTGGACGCGGTGCCCGGCGGCCCGGGCCCGGGCCCCGGCGAGGACGACGTGCCCAAGGTGTGGACCCCGGCCTGGCAACTGGGCCTGCCGCTCGGGCACTTGGCGATCCAGCTGTTCTGACCGGCCGACGGGAGCGCCCGGCGACGCCGGGCGCCACCCGGCCGGTTGAGTGATTCGGCGGCCGAATCCGTACGGGAGGGCACGGAACACCCCTCACCGACAAGGAACGCCATGAGGTCCCTTGAGCCCCATCGCGACGTTGGCGCCTACGCGCTCGGCGTCCTGGACCGAGCGGACGCCTTCCGCTTCGAGGACCACCTCGTGGACTGCCCCCGGTGCCGGTTGAGCCTCGATGAACTCGCCCTGCCCGCAGGGCTGTTGCGCACCCACGGCGGCGCCCTTCCGCTCGGCGCTCCCCCGGCGCCGGGCCCGCGGCTGCTCGACCGCCTCCTCGGGGAGGCCGGGCGGGTCCGCCGGGTGCGGCGCAGGTGCTGGCTGTGGTCCTTCGCCGCGGGCGTGGCCCTGGCTGTCGCCGTGCCCACGGCGGTGGTCCTGCGCCCGGAAGGACCGGCTCCGCTGCGGATCGCCGCGACCGACGCACACGGCCGGATGTCCGCCGTGCTCACCGCGTGGGAGCGCCCCTGGGGCACGGAGGTCGACCTCCGGGTGCGGGACGGCGCGGCGGGGCGGCGGGTGTGCGAACTCGTCGCCGTGGGGCGCGACGGCGCCGAGGAGACGGTGACGACCTGGCACGGCCCGGGCCGTGCGCTCGCGGTCAGCGGCGGCACCGCGCACCGCCTCGCCCGCGTGGACCGCTTCGAGGTGCGCGTCCGCGGCGGCGTCGGTGCCGGTGTCGGTGTCGGTGTCCTCACCGTACTCACCCTGCGCCCGCGCTGACGTGGGGCAACCCCGGGACAGGGGACCGGGGTTGCCTCGTCCCCGGCCCCGGCGCGGCTACTTCAGGAGCCGCGACATGCGGCGGTCGGCCAGCGGTCTGCCGCCCGTCTGGCACGTCGGGCAGTACTGGAGCGAGGAGTCCGCGAAGGACACCTCGAGCGGATGGTGTCGCCGCACACCGGGCAGGGCTCGCCGGTGCGGCCGTGGACGCGCAGGCCCGACTTCTTCTCCGACTTCAGCCGGGCGGCGGCCAGGCCGTGGGAGCGGGCCACGGCGTCGGTGAGCGTCGCCGTCAGGGCGCTGTACAGGCGCGCGGTCTCCTCGGAGCCGAGGCGGTCGGCGCGCGCGTAGGGCGACATGCGGGCGGCGTGCAGGATCTCGTCGCTGTAGGCGTTGCCGATGCCCGCGATGAGGCTCTGGTCACGCAACGCGCCCTTGATCCGGCGCCGTTCGCCCGCGAGCAGCTCCGCGAAGCGCTCCTCGGTGAAGTCGGCGGCGAGGGGGTCGGGGCCCAGGCGGGCGATGCCGGGCAGCGCGGCGGGCGCGTCCGTCACGTACACCGCGAGGCTCTTCTTCGTGCCCGCCTCCGTGAGGTCGAAGCCCGCGCCGGTCTCCAGGGCCACGCGCAGCGCCAGCGGGCCCTTGCCGGGGCGGGGCGCGGCCCGCTCGGCAGCGGGTCCCGCCACTGCAGCCAGCCCGCGCGGGCCAGGTGCGTGACCAGGTGCAGCCCGTCGGCGTCGACGGCGAGGAACTTGCCGTGCCGGGCGACGGCGGTGACCGCGCGCCCTTCCAGCGCCGTCACCGGCGGGTCGTACGTCTTCAGGACGCTCACCGCGAGGGGCAGCACGCGCACGATCTCGTGCCCCACCAGCTCCGCGTCCAGGAACTCCCGCAGCGCCTCGACCTCCGGCAGTTCGGGCATCGGTCACCTCCTGGCCGCTCGGCCCTACGCCTCGTCCCGCGCCGGGACGACGAACTCGCACCACACGCACTTGCCGCTGCCGCGCGAGTCCACGCCCCACACGTCCGCGAGCCGGTCCACGAGCAGCAGGCCGCGCCCTGAGACGCCGTCGTCGGAGGCCTCGCGCAGGCGCGGCAGGGCGCTGGAGGCGTCCTCGACGTCGACGCGCAGCCGCCGGTCGGCGCCGCTCAGGACGCGCAGGGTGACGATGGCGGGCCCGTCGGTGTGCATGAGGGCGTTGGTGATCAGCTCGTCGGCGGCGAGTTCGATCTCGTCGGCGCGGCCGCGTGCCCCCCAGGCGCGCACGGCCGCGCGGATCATGTGCCGGGCGTCGACGAGCCCGTCGGGGTCGTTGGGGGCGACGTGCTGCTGGAGCCGTCCGCCGGAGCGGGGGGCGTCCATGACGAGGCGGCGCAGCAGGAGCAGCGCGGCGTCGTCCTCGCCCCGGGCGCTGTCGACGCTGCCGCACAGCAGGTCGGCGAGGTGCTCCAGGTCGCGGGGGCCGCCGCAGACGAGCTCGGCCAGGGCCCGGGTGCCGTCGTCGAGGTCGGCGCCGGGCTCCTCGACGAGGCCGTCGGTGAACAGGAGCAGGGTCTGGCCGGGGTCGAGTTCGACGGTCGTGACGGGGTAGTCGAGCCGCCCGAACTCTGCGGAGAGGCCGAGCGGCAGGCCGCCGGCGACGGGCACCCGGCGGCAGGTGCCGTCGGTGAGCTGGAGCAGCGGGTCGATGTGCCCGGCGCGCACCAGCTGGACCACGCCGGTGGACAGGTCGGCCTCGGCGTACAGGCAGGTGGCGAAGCGTTCGGTGTCCAGTTCGTGGAGGAAGCCGGAGGCGCGGGCCATCACGGTGGCGGGCGTGTGGCCCTCGGCGGCGTACGCGCGCAGCACGATGCGCAGCTGTCCCATGACGGCGGCGGCGTGCGTGTCATGGCCCTGGACGTCGCCGATGACGGCGCCGACGCGGCCGCCGGGCAGCGGGATCACGTCGTACCAGTCGCCGCCGACGTCGCGGCCGAGCGCGGCGCTGCGGTAGCGCACGGCGATGTCGGCGCCGGGCACGCCGGGGATGGTGCGGGGCAGCATCGCCTGCTGGAGGCCCTTGGCGAGGTCCTTCTCCTGCTCGTACAGCATGGCGCGCTGGAGGCTCTGCGCGATGCTGCTGCCGAGCGCCACGATGACGTTGCGCTCCTCCTCGGTGAAGCCGGTGCGGTCCTGGTAGAGCAGCCCGAGGGCGCCGATGGGCCGGGCCTGCGCGATGAGCGGCAGATACGCGGCGGCGGTGATGCCGAGGTGTTCGATGTGCGGCCACAGGATCGGGTACGCGGTGGCGAACTCCCGCGGCGACTCGATGAAGCGGGGGGTGAGGGTGCGCACGGTCTCGCTCATCGGGTACGGCTCCTCGACGCGGGTGACGCGGGTGCCGGGCACGTAGCTGCCGACGGGGCCCTCGGCGACCAGGCGGATCCGCCCGGACTCGACCAGGCCCATCACGATGTTCGACGCGCCCAGGTTGGCCAGGCCGTGGGTGTCCTTGAGGACGTCGATGACGTCGGCGACGGTGCGGGCGTGAGCGAGGGCCGCCGTGGTGTTGCGCACGATGCTGGTGCGGCGGCGCCGGTCGGCCTCCGCCTCGACGCGCTCGCGGTGGGCGGTGCCGTCGCTCAGCTCCCGGGTGGCGTCGCGCACGATGCCGACGATGCGCTGGGGGCGGCCGGTGGCGTCGCGCAGGATGTGGCCCTGGGTGTGGGTCCAGCGCAGGGTGCCGTCGCGGCGGCGGACGCGGAAGTAGGCGCCGTAGGAGACGCTGCCGTCCTTCATGGCGTGGGACACCTGGCCGTCGAGGCGCTGGGCCTCGCCGGGCGGGACCCGGTCGGCGAGGCTCGTGGGCCGGTTGTCGAATTCGTCGGGCCGCAGGTCGAACAGGGCGAGCGCCTCGGCGTCCAGGAGCAGGACCGAGGTGTTCAGGTCCCAGTCGAAGCCGCCCATGCCGAGGGCGGGACCGTACTGGTCGAGGAAGCAGCTGGCCGGAGCGGCTGCGGAGCCGCCGCAGCAGCGCCGCAGCGCCGCCTCGACACCGTCTGTGCCCGCGTCCATGGGCCCACGCTAGGCGCCCCCGGGGACGGCCGCATGTGGACGGCGTCGTCCCTGGTGGGAGCGCATGGCGGGGTCAGCCGGCGAAGGAGCCGGGGTCGGAGGAGCTCAGCGGGGAACAGACCGCTGTCGGGCAGCCCGGGAGTGTCCGGGAGCGTGTCGGGGCCGGTGTCGGTGTCCTCGGTGTCCTCGGTGTCCTCGCCGGAGGGCGGCTGCGGCACCACGTCCGTGCCGTCCGGCGGGGGCACCGTGTCCGCGTCGCCGGTGGCGGGCGAGGGGCAGCCCGGCGGGAGCGGGGAGGGGGTGGCGTCGTCGGGGGGCGCGACGCCCGGGGTCAGGGTGGGGCAGTCCGTCGTGAGCGGGGACGTGGCGCCCTCGCTCGGGGTGTCGCCGGGCGTGTCCGTGCCGTCGGGCTCGTCGCTGCCGTCGGGCGACGTGGAGTCGGTCGGGCCGCTCGGGTCGGTCGAGTCCGTCGGGCCGGTGGGGGTCGGCTCCGGCGGCGGCACGGGGCGGTCGCCGGTGGCGTCCTCGTCGCCGGTCTTCCGCTCGATCCAGGTGTTGTTGACGATGTTGATGATCGTGATGTGGGTGATGGGGCGGGGCGCCGGGGTCACCACGATGACCTGGGCGGGCCGGTAGCCCTGCCAGGGCCGCCCCTGGTGGCGCGCGGCCTCCCGGAAGGCGACCGGCGGCTTCAGCGGGTTGCCGCAGGCGCAGCGCACCCGGGGCAGGCCCCGGTCGTCGACGAGGACGGCGGTGCCCGTCTGGAGCACGGACTGGAAGGACGTGGCGTGCCCGTCGCGGTAGCCGTGGTTGGTGACGCGGGTGTCGGCGCGCAGCACGACGGGGGTGAGCCCGCGCAGGTACGCCGAGACGCCGCCCTGGGCGATGCCCGCGGCCTCGGCGAAGGCCCGGCCCTTGGCGCGGTCGCCGGTCAGATAGCGGATCTGGCGGCCCACATCGCAGCTGCTGAGCTGGTGGGTGCCGCCGTACAGGCCGGGCGTGCCGCCCGCGAAGGAGCGCAGGCCCTGATCGGTGGGGGTGGCAGAGCCGGTGTCCTTCGGCTGCGGCGAACGGGTGACGGGCGGGGGGCTCGCGTCGGCCCTGGCGGTGGATGCGGTGAAGGGGTCGGGGCCCTGTGCGGCGACGGGCTGGAGGAACAGCTCCTTGCCGCCCGCGGCCGTGGCCCCGGTGGCTTCGCCGTCGTCTCCGGAGCAGCCGGAGGCCGCCAGGGCCGCGGCTATCGCGAAGGCCGTGGCATAGGTGCGGATCGTGGGGCCCACAGGTCTCTCCCGCCTGTCGCCGGGCAGTTCGCCCCCATTGTCCGATCCGCTTCCCGGCGTCCCGCAAGCGGAGCGGGCGCCGCTCACTGGTCTCGGCGCCGCACCCCCGCCACCGTGATCAGGGCCGCGGCCAGGGCCCACACCGCGTACACCGTCCAGGCGCCGCCCGTCGACCACGGGTAGGGGCTCTGGAACGTGTCCGGCTGCGTCAGGCGGTGCCAGGCCTCGTACGGCATCGTGTGCGCGACCACCGCCGACCAGTGGCGCTCGGAGCTGAAGACCACCGGCAGGATGATCAGGGTGACGACGGCCAGGACGATGGTCGTGCCCGTGTGCCGTACGAGCGTGCCGATCGCCATGCCGGTGAGCGCGCCCACGGGCAGCAGCAGCGCGGAGGCCGCCATGACGCGCGCCGCGCCGGGGTGGTCGAAGGGCACGCCGAGGTCGCGCCCGGACAGGATCGCCTGGGTGGCGGCGAAGGAGGCCACCGCGATCAGCGCGCCGAGTGCGGTCATGACGGCGGCGACGACGGCGGCCTTGGCCGCCATCACCGCGCCGCGCGCCGGGACGGCGGCGAACGTCACGCGGATGAGCCCGGTGCCGTACTCGCCGGTCACTGCGGTGGCACCGAGGGCTCCTGCGGCGAGTACCAGGAGGGTGGCGGCGTTGCCGGTGAAGGCCTCCTGCAGCGCGATCCCGTCCCGGACGAAGTCGGCCCGGCTCGCCGCGTCGCGGGACGTCCAGTAGCGGTAGGTGTCGTAGGCCGTACCGGCGTTGAAGCCGACGACGGCGAGGAAGACGACCGCGTACGCCCACGGGGTGGAGCGCAGCGACCACAGCTTGAGCCACTCTGCGGCCAGCAGGTCGCGGAACCGGGCGCGGGGCTCGGCGGGCGCGTCGGCGGCGGCACGGGACGACGGGGTCGGGGGCGCGGTCAGGGGTGCGGTCATCGGGTCTCTCCGGTGCGGGGGCGGGGCGCGCCCGGGTGGGTCAGGGGCGCGCTCGTGAGGAATTCGGCGCTGTCGGCGGTCAGTTCCATGAAGGCGTCCTCCAGGGACGCCTGGCGGGCCACCAGTTCGTGCAGGGGCAGGGCGTGCTGGCAGGCCAGGTCGCCGATCCGGGCCGCGTCGAGGCCGGTCACGGTCAGGCCCTGGCCGTCCGCGGCCACTGTCGCGCCCGCGGCGGTCAGCACCCGGGCCAGGTCCCGCGCGCGGGGCGTGCACACGTGGACGCCTGCGCCCGCGCCCGTGCCGCGGGCCGCGAACTCCGCGAGGCTCTCGGCCGCGATGAGACGGCCGCGGCCGATGACGACCAGGTCGTCGGCGGTGTGCTCCATCTCCGACATCAGATGGCTGGAGACGAACACGGTGCGCCCCTCGTCGGCCAGGCGCCGGAACAGGCCGCGCACCCACAGCACCCCTTCCGGGTCGAGGCCGTTGAGCGGCTCGTCGAACAGGAGCACCGGCGGGTCGCCGAGGAGCGCGGCGGCGATCCCCAGGCGCTGCTTCATGCCGAGCGAGAAGCCGCCGACGCGGCGCCGGGCCGCGGCGCCGAGGCCGACGTCGGCGAGGACCTCGTCGACGCGGCGGCGCGGTATCCGGTTGGAGCGGGCGAGCACCGCCAGGTGCGCGGCGGCGGTGCGGCCCCCGTGCACGTCCCCGGCGTCGAGCAGCGCGCCCACGTGGCGCAGGCCGCGCGGCCGGTCGCGAAAGCGTCGCCCTTCGACGGCGACGGTGCCCGCGGTCGGGTCGTTCAGGCCGAGGATCATGCGCAGCGTGGTGGACTTGCCCGCGCCGTTCGGCCCGAGGAACCCGGTGACGCGGCCCGGCCGCACGGTGAAGGTCAGCTCGTCGACGGCCGTGGTGGAGCCGTACCGCTTCGTCAGTTCCCTGGTTTCGATCACGGGTCCCACGCTGCCGCGGGCGGGGCGCGTCCGGCATCGGACCGGGGCTGACACTTGCCGGTGCGCCGGTGTCGACCAGGGGTGTACACCCCTGGTCCGATGACCGCTGTCGATCAGCTGGCTACGATGCCGGGCATGTCCGCGACACCAACTCCGCCCCTGCTCAAGCGCCTGTCCCCCGGCGCCTGGACGACCCTGGCGTGGTGCGCGGGCACGGCGCTCACGTTCCTGATCCGGTTCCGGCTTCCCGGCGAGTCGGAGCCTTCGGTCCTGCGGGGCGTCCTCTTCCTGCGCTGGGACGGCCTGCTCGTGCTCGCCGTCGCCACCGCCGTCACCGTGCGCGGCGCGGCGCTGCTGGCCCGTCGCCCGCTGGCGGCGCTGACCCTGCTGCTCCTCGGCTCCGTCCTCGGCGCGAACCCGCTGAGCGTGGCCGAGATACCGCTCCAGCAGTTCCTCGCGGTCGACGTCGCGCTGTACTTCGTCGCGGCGGCACAGCGCGGGCGCACCCGGCTCATCGCCCTCGTGATGACCCTGGGCACCCTGGCCGGGTACCTCGCCGTCCGGCTCCTGAGCGGCTGGACCGTCGGCACCTCCGCCGAGCTGACCGTCGCGCTCACCGCCGTCATCGCCTGGCTGCTCGGCCGGGCGGCGCACGAGGCCCGCGCGCACGCCGAGCAGGTGCGCGTCCAGGCGGCCGCGCGGGCGGTCACCGACGAGCGGCTGCGGATCGCGCGCGAGCTGCACGACGCGGTCGCGCACACCATCGGCATCGTCGCCCTCCAGGCCGGGGCCGCGCGACGCGTCATCGACACCCGCCCCGAGCTGGCCCGCGAGGCCCTCGGCGCGGTGGAGACCGCGAGCCGCGACACACTGGCGGGCCTGCGCCGGATGCTCGGCGCGCTGCGCCAGGCCGAGCCGGGCGAGGCCGCCGGGGCGGCGCCGCTCGACCCGGGCCTCGGCCTCGCGGACGTCAACCGGCTCGCCGCGCGCACGACGGCCGCCGGGGTCCGCGTCGACGTGCGCTGGCTGGGCACGCCCCGGCCGCTGCCGCCGGAGGTCGACGTGTCCGCGTACCGGATCATCCAGGAGGCCGTCACCAACGTGGTGCGGCACGCGGGCACCGCGTCCTGCCGGGTGACCGTGGAGCGGCGCGCCAAGGAACTCACGCTCGAGGTCGTCGACGACGGGAAGGGCGCGGGCGCGGGCGCGGTGGACGGCGAGGGCTCCGGCTACGGACTGCTCGGCATGCGGGAGCGGGTGAGCCTGCTGCACGGCGAGTTCTCGGCGCGCCCGTGCCCCGGCGGCGGCTTCCGGGTCGCGGCCCGCCTGCCCGTTCCCGCGGGTGCGCGATGACGGTCCGGGTGCTGCTCGCCGACGACCAGCCGCTGGTACGGACGGCCCTGAGCATGGTCATGGCCGAGGCCGGGGACCTGGAGGTCGTCGGCGAGGCCGGGGACGGCGCCCAGGCGGTGCGGCTCGCCGGGGAACTGGCGCCGGACGTCGTCGTGATGGACATCCGCATGCCCGGCACGGACGGCATCGAGGCCACCGCGCGGATCACGGCGTCGGGCTCCGCGACCCGGGTCGTGGTCCTGACGACGTTCGATGACGACGACTACGTGTACGGGGCGCTGCGCGCGGGCGCCTCCGGGTTCCTCGTCAAGGACATGGCCCTGGACGACATCCTGGGCGCGGTCCGCGTCGTCGCCGCCGGGGACGGGCTGATCGCACCCAGCGTCACCGGCCGCCTCATCAAGGAGTTCGCCGAGCGCCCGCCCGCGGTGCCCGAGCCGCAGCCGCCGCGGATCGACGGCATCACCGACCGGGAGCGCGAGGTCCTCGCCCTGGTCGGCGGCGGCCTGTCCAACACCGAGATCGCCGAGCGCCTGTCCCTCAGCGTCGCCACCGCGAAGACGTACGTGACCCGGCTGCTCGCCAAGCTCGGCGCCCGCGACCGGGTGCAGCTGGTGATCATCGCGTACGAGACGGGGCTTGTGGCGCGGTCGCGGTGACGTGAGCCGACGGGACCGACGGCTCACTCAGCGTCACAATGAGGACGTGGAGTGGTTCACGGCGGACGGCTACTGGCTGAGCCGCCTGGTCTTCCAGCGCGTCCTCGCCGCGGTGTATCTCCTCGCCTTCCTCGGCGCCGCGCTCCAGTTCCGCGCGCTCATCGGGCAGCGCGGCATGCTGCCGGTGCCCCGGTACGTGGCGCGGGTGCCGTTCCGGCGGGCGCCGAGCCTGTTCCACCTCGCGTACTCGGACCGGCTCTTCGCGGGCTGCGCCTGGACGGGCTGCGCGGTGTCGGCGGCGCTGCTCGCGGGCGCGGACGGGTGGCTGCCGCTGGGGGCGGCGATGGCGCTGTGGCTGGTGCCGTGGGTCCTTTACCAGTCCATCGTGAACGTGGGGCAGACCTGGTACGCCTTCGGCTGGGAGTCGCTGCTCCTGGAGGTCGGCTTCCTCGCCGTGTTCCTGGCGGGCGACGACGTCGGGCCGCCGGTGCTCGTGCTCCTGCTGCTGCGCTGGGTGCTGTTCCGCGTGGAGTTCGGCGCGGGGCTGATCAAGATGCGTGGGGACGCCTGCTGGCGGAAGCTGACCTGTCTGTACTTCCACCACGAGACGCAGCCGATGCCGGGCCCGCTGAGCTGGTTCTTCCACCGCCTGCCGCGCCCGCTGCACCGGGTGGAGACGGCGGCCAACCACGTCACCCAGCTCGCCGTGCCCTTCCTGCTGTTCACCCCGCAGCCGGTGGCGACGGGCGCGGCGTGCCTGATGGCCGTCACCCAGCTGTGGCTGGTGCTCTCCGGCAACTTCGCCTGGCTGAACTGGCTGACGATCGCGCTCGCCCTGTCGGCCGTCGACTTCCGGCTGTTCCTCGGCGACGCGGCGAAGCCACCACGGGACCTCGCCGCCGCCCCGCTCTGGTACGAGGTCCTGGTGTGCGCCGTCACCGCGCTGGTCCTCGGCCTCAGCCACCGCCCGGTGCGCAACATGCTGTCGCGGCGGCAGGTCATGAACACCTCCTTCGACCCGCTGCACCTGGTCAACACCTACGGCGCGTTCGGCAGCGTCAGCCGCGTCCGCCAGGAAGTGGTGATCGAGGGCACGGCGGATGCCCGGCCGCGGCCGGACTCCGAGTGGCGCGCCTACGGCTTCAAGGGCGAGCCGGGCGACCCGCGCCGCTGGCCGCGCCAGTTCGCGCCGTACCATCTGCGGCTCGACTGGCTGATGTGGTTCGCCGGGCTCTCCCCCGCCTACGCGCGCTCCTGGTTCGGGCCGCTGGTGGAGCGGCTCCTGGAGGGCGACCGCGACACCCTGCGGCTGCTGCGCCACTGCCCCTTCCCGGACCGCCCGCCGCGCTATGTGCGGGCGCGGGTGTACCGCTACCGGTACACGACGTGGCGGGAGCTGCGCGCGAGCAGGCGCGTGCTGGGAGCGCAGTTACGTACGGGAGTTCCTGCCGCCGACGCGGCTCGGGGCGGGTGCCGCGCGGGAGCCCTGACGGGCCCCCGGGCGGCACGGCGGCCGCCTCACTAGGCCGTCGTCCCCACGGCCGCCTTGGGGTTCGGGCCGTAGGTGTTGGCCGGCGCGCTGTCCTGGGCGAACATCACGATCAGGGCGATCCAGCCGGCCACCGGCACCAGGAAGAGCAGCAGCCACTTGCCCGTGCGGCTGGTGTCGTGCAGGCGCCGGACGCTGACGGCGATGCCGGGAACGAGCACCGCAAGGCTGTAGATCCCCTGGAGGACGAAGGCGGTGCCGATCGCCCGGTCGACGAGCGCGAGCACGGTCCCGATGACCCCGCTGATCAGCGAGAACATCCAGTATTCCGCGCGTCGCGCGCGCCCGTCGAAGACGGCGTACTTCTTGAGCACATCCAGGTACCAGTGCATCGCGGCCCCCTACGTAGCGCGATGGGGCGCGTTCCGCCGAAGAACGCGCCGTTAGTCAGAACGTAGGGCTTCGGGCGGCACCGGTCACCGGTGTGTTCCGGTCAGCGGAACGCGTGCGCGCCGCCCCCTGACGCCGGGGGGCGTCCCGGCCGTTCAGGCGGCTCGGGCAGGCCGTAGACGCGGCGTGCCGTGCCCGCGAACACGTGCGCGCGCTCGGTGTCGGTGAGGTCCGCCGTCAACACCATCGCCGCGTCGACGACATCGCCGTACGAGGCGGCCAGTGAGCACACCGGCCAGTCCGAGCCGAACATCAGCCGCTCGGGGCCGAAGGCGTCCAGGACGGTCCGCGCGTACGGCCGCAGCCCGGCCACCGTCCAGGACCCCCAGTCCGCCTCGGTGACGAGGCCGGAGAGCTTGCACACGGTGTTCGGCAGGGCGGCGAGGACCCGCACGGACGACGCCCAGGGTTCGAGGCCGCCGGAGGCGACGGGCGGCTTGCCCAGGTGGTCGAGCACGAAGGTGAGGTGCGGCAGGCGCGCGGCCGCCTCGGCGCACACCGGCAGCTGGTGGGGGCGCACCACGAGGTCGTAGACGAGGCCCGCGTCCGCCACGGCGGCCAGGCCCCGGCGCACGTCCGCGCGCAGCAGCCACGCCGGGTCGGGTTCGGACTGCACCTGGTGGCGGATGCCCACCAGGTGCTTGCCGCCCGGCCCGGCGGCGAGCGCGGCGAGGGCGTCGGCGACGTCGGGGCGGGTCAGGTCGGTCCAGCCGACGACCCCCGCGACCAGGTCGCTGGCGGCGGCGAGGGCCAGGAACTCCGGGGTCTCCGCGGCCTCGGTGACGGTCTGGACGAGGACGGTGGCGCCGACGCCCGCGGCGCGCGCGTGCGGCGCGAGGTCGTCGAGGCTGAAGGTCCGCCGGAGCGGCGCGAGGGCGGGCCCGGTGATCCAGTCCTGGTCGCGCGCCGCGAGGTCCCACACGTGGTGGTGGGCGTCGACGAGGGCCCGGCTCACAGGTCGGTTCCTTCCCCCAGGTTCTCGACTCCGCTCGAACAGGGGATGCCCCATCCGCCAGACCGTCCACGACGTGGTGCCCGCCGCGCGGACCGTGGTGCGCGGGGCGGCCCTCACGACGGCTCCTCTCCCGGTACGGGCACGTGCGGCGGCAGCAGCCCTTCGGCTCGCGCCTGTTTCCAGAAGTCGGCGGGGACGGGCGTCGCGAACGCCGCGGCCGCGTCGTCGACCTGGCCGGGCGCGCGGACGCCGACGAGGACGCTCGCCACGGCCGGGTGCCCGAAGGGGAAGGCGAGGGCGGCGGCACGCAGCGTGGTGCCGTGCCGGGCGGCGAGCGCCTGGAAGGAGCGGGCCCGGTCGAGGAGTTCGACGGGGGCGCGCCGGTAGTCGTAGCGGGCCCCGTCCTTGGGTTCGGCGAGCAGGCCGGAGTTGAACACGCCGCCGATGACGACCGACACGCCGCGCTCGTGGGCGGCGGGCAGCAGCGCGGGCAGCGCCTGGTGGTCGAGGAGGGTGTAGCGGCCCGCGCACAGCACGGCGTCCACGTCGGTGTCGCGGATGAAGCGGGTCAGCATCGCGGCCTGGTTCATGCCCGCGCCGATCGCGCCGACGACGCCTTCGGCGCGCAGCCGCTCCAGGGCCGGATAGCCCTCGCGGAAGGCCTGTTCGCCGTGGTCGTCCGGGTCGTGGAGGTAGACGACGTCGACGCGGTCGAGGCCGAGCCGCGCCAGGCTGGATTCCAGGCAGCGGCGGACCCCGTCCGCGCTGAAGTCCCAGACGCGGCGGTGCGCGGCGGGCACGGCGAAGCCGCCGTCGGCGAGGTCGTCGCCCGCGGCGGGTCCCGTGACCGGCTCCAGGAGCCTGCCGACCTTCGTGGAGATCGTGTACGCGTCGCGGGGGCGCCCGCGCAGGGCGGCGCCGACGCGGCGCTCGGACAGGCCGAGGCCGTAGTGCGGGGCCGTGTCGAAGTGGCGGATGCCCGCGTCCCAGGCCGCGTCCAGGGCGCGTGCGGCGTACCTGCTCGCCGACCGGCGCGTAGAGGTTGCCGATGCCCGCGCCGCCGAAGGACAGCGCGCTCACCGTCACCTCGCCGTGCCCGATGCGGCGGGTGCCGATGCCGCTCACCGGGTGGCCCCCGGCCGCGGGCGCAGGCCCTGCATGCCGCCGTCGACGGCCAGGGCGGTGCCGGTGGTGGCGCCGGACAGGGGGCTCGCCAAGTAGGCGATGGCGCCGGCGACTTCGGCGGCGCTCACCAGGCGGCCGGTGGGCTGGCGGGCTTCGAGGGCGGCCCGTTCGGCGGCCGGGTCCGCGGCGGCGTCCAGGAGGCGGCCGACCCACGGCGTGTCGACGGTGCCCGGGTTGACGCAGTTCACGCGGATGCCCTCGTGGACGTGGTCGGCGGCCATGGCGAGGGTCAGGGAAAGGACCGCGCCCTTCGACGCCGCGTACAGGGCGCGCCGCGGCAGGCCCGCCGTGGCCGCGATGGAGCAGGTGTTGACGATCGCGGCGCGGGGGGAGCGGCGCAGGTGGGGCAGGGCGGCGCGGGTGGTGCGCACGATGCCGAGGACGTTGACGTCGAGGACGGTGTGCCACTGGGCGTCGTCGTTGTCCTCGACGGTGCCCTGGGCTCCGATGCCCGCGTTGTTGACGAGCACGTCCAGGCCGCCGAGGTCGGCGGCGGCCGCCGCGACGGCGTCCCGTACCGCCGTGTCGTCGGAGACGTCGGCGGCGTACACGGCGTGGGCGCCCCGCGGCCCGGCCCCGTCCCCCGCGCCGTCCGGGGCGCGGTCGAGGACGGCGACGCGGGCGCCGCGCGCGGCGAGCAGGTCGGCGGTGGCCCGGCCGATGCCGGAGGCGCCGCCGGTGACCAGCGCGCTGAGTCCCTCGAAGTCCGTCATGCGGCGGCTCCTTTCCGCTGGGCGCGGTCGGCGGCCCAGAACGTGCCGTCGGGGTGGGTGAACCGGGCGATGGACTCGGCCCGCATCGTCGCCGAGAAGCCCGGGGCGGTCGGGGCCAGGTAGTGCCCCGCGCGCAGCCGCACGGGGTCCACGAAGTGTTCGTGGAGGTGGTCGACGTACTCGATGACGCGGTTCTCGGTGGTGCCGGACAGGGCCACGTAGTCGAACATCGACAGGTGCTGGACGAGTTCGCACAGGCCGACGCCGCCCGCGTGCGGGCACACCGGGACGCCGAAGCGGGCGGCGAGCAGCAGGATGGCGAGGTTCTCGTTGACGCCGCCGACGCGGGCGGCGTCGATCTGCAGGACGTCGATGGCTCCGGCCTGGAGCAGCTGTTTGAACACGATGCGGTTCTGGACGTGTTCGCCGGTGGCCACCTTCACGGGCGCGACGGCCTCGCGGATCGCGGCGTGCGCGAGGACGTCGTCGGGGCTGGTGGGCTCCTCCACCCAGTACGGGTCGAACTCGGCGAGGGCCCGCGTCCACCGGATGGCCTCGTCGACGTCCCAGCGCTGGTTGGCGTCGACGGCCAGGCGGACGTCGGGGCCGATGGCGGCGCGGGCGGCGCGGCAGCGGCGGACGTCGTCGGCGAGGTCGGCGCCGACCTTCAGCTTGATCTGGGTGAAACCGTCGGCGACGGCCTGGCGGGCGAGGCGGGTGAGCTTCTCGTCGCTGTAGCCGAGCCAGCCGGGCGAGGTGGTGTAGCCGGGGTAGCCGTGCGCGCGCAGCTGGGCCTCGCGGGCGCCCGCGCCCGCGCGTCCGGCGCGCAGCAGGGCGAGCGCGTCGTCGGGGGTCATGGCGTCGGCGATGTAGCGGAAGTCGACCTGGGAGACGAGCCAGGCGGGGTCGGCGTCGGCGAGCAGCTTCCACAGGGGCCGCCGGGCGCGCTTGGCGGCCAGGTCCCAGACGGCGTTGACGACGGCGCCGGTCGCCATGTGCATCACGCCCTTCTCGGGGCCGAGCCAGCGCAGTTGGCTGTCGCCGACGAGGTCGCGGTGGAGGCTGCCGGGGTCGGCGCACAGGGCCTCGACACAGCGGCCGACGACGTGGTGGCGCAGCGCGTCGACGGCGGCGACCTGCACGTCGTTGCCGCGGCCGATGGTGAAGGCGAAGCCGTGCCCTTCGAGGCCCGCGCCGCCGTCCTCGGCGTCGGTGCGCAGGACGACGTAGGCCGCCGAGTAGTCCGGGTCGGGGTTCATCGCGTCGGACCCGTCGAGCTCCCGGGAGGTCGGGAACCGTATGTCGTAGGTGTCGACCGCCGTGACGCGGCCGGGAGTCGGGGACACGGGGTGCCTTTCCGGCAGGGGGAGCGGGAGCAAGGGGGGCGGCGGCCTCAGTCCTGTGCGCGGCCCGTGGTGACGCGCGCGATCATCAGGGCGACGAGGATGATCCCGCCGTAGATGGCCTGGATCCAGAAGGACGGCACCTGGGCGAGCGTGAGCAGGTTCTGGACGACGCCGAGCAGCAGCACGCCGGTGAGCGCGCCGGCCATGGTGCCCTTGCCGCCGTCGAGGCCGATGCCGCCGATGACGGCGGCGGCGAACACCGTGAAGATCATGTTCTGGCCCTGGTTGGCGTTGATGGCGCCGACGTAGCCGGTCTGCATCAGGCCGCCGATGGCCGCGAGCGTCCCGGCGACGACGAACACGCCGAGCATGACGCGTTCGACGCGGATGCCCGCGGCGCGGGCCGCGTCCGGGTTGCCGCCGATCGCGTACAGGGCGCGGCCGACGCGGTGGTACTTGAGCACGAGCCCGGCGGCGCCGAACGCGGCCGCCGCGATCCACACCGACATCGGCACCGTCAGGAACGTGGTGGTGGCGAGGGTGAAGAAGGACTCGGGCATGCCGAAGAGCGTCTTGCCCTCGGTGGCGCCGACGAGGACGCCGCGCAGCACGATGAGCATCGCGAGCGTGACGATGAAGGCGTTGAGCCGCAGCTTCACCACCAGGACGCCGTTGAAGCCGCCGATGACCGCGCCGACCAGGACGATCGCGAGCAGCCCGACGGGCGCGGGCAGTTCGGTGCCGAATCCGGCCTCGGCCGCGGGCAGCACGAGCAGTGCGCCGACGGCGGGCGCGATGCCGACGACGGACTCAAGGGAGAGGTCGAACTTGCCGGTGATGAGGACGAGCGACTCGGCGAGGACGACCATCGCGAGGGCCGCGGACGCGCCGAGGACCGAGATGAGGTTCCGCTCGGTGAGGAACGAGTCGTTGACGAACGCGCCGAACACCATGAGCAGCAACAGCGCGGGCAGCAGGGCAAGTTCGCGGGCGCGCCGCAGCAAGGCCGCTCGGGCCGGGCGGCGGGCGGGGGCCTCGGGGGCGGCGGGTGGGGGCGCCTCGTCAGCCGTGTGGGTCACGGGGGTGTGGGGCGCGGGGGTGCGGGTCACGGGTGTGTCGGGCACGGGCGACTCCTTCGATGGAGGCGATCAGCTCGTGGTCGTGCCAGCCCGCGGGGTGCTCGGCGACGATCCGGCCGTGGAAGAGGACGAGGACGCGGTCGCAGCGCCGGAGGTCGTCGAGCTCGTCGGAGACGACGAGGACGGCGGTGCCGTCGTCGCGGGCCTGGTCGACGCGGGCCAGGAGGGACTCCTTGGACTTCACGTCGACGCCCGCCGTGGGGTTGATCAGGACCAGCAGGCGCGGTTCGCTGGCGAGCGCCCTGGCCATGACGACCTTCTGCGCGTTGCCGCCGGAGAGGTCGGACACGGGCTGGTCGGGGCCCTCGGCGTGGATGTCGAGCCGCTCGATGAGCCGGGCGGCGAAGCGGCGCTTGCGGTCGGTGGAGACGAAGCCGCAGCGGCCGATCCGGTCCAGGACGCCGAGGGTGGCGTTGTCGCCGATCGACAGGGAGAAGACCAGGCCCTCGCCGTGCCGGTCGCGCGGGACGCAGCCGACTCCGGCGCGCAGGGCCGCGGGCACGTCCCCGAACGGCAGCGCGGCGCCGTCGAGGGTGGCGCCGCCGCCGGTCGGGGTGTGAAGGCCGGCGAAGGACTCCGCGAGGTTGATCTTGCCGCTGCCGCTGGACCCGGCGAGGCCGACGACCTCGCCGCGCCGCACGCGCAGGTCGATGTCCGTGTACGAGGGGCTGGTCAGGCCCTGGACGTCGAGCAGCACGGGGGCGTCCGCGGGCACCTCGGGCCGGGCGTGGGCCCGGCTCTCGGTGAGCGTCTCGCCCGCCATGGCCTCCACTAGGGCGGCGCGCGGCAGGTCGGCGACGGGCGCGGTGGTGATCCAGCGGGCGTCGCGCAGCACGGTGACGGTCTGGCAGACCTCGTACACCTCTTGCAGGTGGTGCGAGATGAACAGGAAGGTGACGCCCGCGTCCTGGAGGGCGCGCATGCGGGCGAAGAGGCGCTCGATCTCGCGGTTGTCGAGCTGGGCGGTGGGTTCGTCGAGGACGATGAACCGGGCGCCGAAGCTCAGCGCGCGGGCGATCTCGACCATCTGGCGGTCCTCGACCGTGAGGTCGGCGGTGCGCGCTTCGGGGTCGACGCGCACGTCCCAGGTGTCAAGGACCTCGGCGGCCCCGGCCCGCAGCCTCCGCCAGCTGATGAGGCCGCCGCGGCCCCGGGGCTGGCGGTTGATGAACAGGTTCTCGGCGACGGTCAGTTCGGGGACGACGGTGGGCTTCTGGTACACGCAGGCGGCCTTGCGGCGCCAGGCGTCGCGGTCGGCGAGCGGCGGCGCGGGCTCGCCGTCGAAGGCGAGGGTGCCCGCGTCCGGGGCCTGCAGGCCGGTGAGCAGGGAGACGAGGGTGGACTTGCCCGCGCCGTTGCGGCCGACGAGGGCGTGGGACTCGCCGGTGTGGACGGCGATGCGGCCGTCTTGGAGGGCCACGGTGGGTCCGTACCGCTTGACGATGCCGCGCGCCTCGGCGAGCGGCGGGCGCGGTGCGCTCTCAGGTCTCATCGGACGGAGTTGCCCCACAGCTCGGCGTCGTCGACGTTCTTCTTCGTGACGAGCGGGGCGGGCAGCTGGTCCTCCAGGTTGCCGCTCGGCAGCTTCACGATGGTCGAGCCGTGGTCGGTGGGGCCGGGCTTGAACGTCTTCCCGTTCATGGCGGCCTTGATGTAGTGCATGCCGTACTTGGCGTAGGCGTCGGCGGGCTGGGAGACGGTGGCGTCGATCTGGCCCTCGCGGATGGCGTCGAACTCCTGCGGGATGCCATCGTTGGAGACGACCGTGATGTGGCCCTTCTCGCCGGTCTTGTGCAGCATCCCCTTGGACTTCAGCGTCCGCAGGGTGGGCGCGAGGTAGACCCCGCCCGCCTGGAGGTAGACGCCCTTGATGTCGGGGTGGGAGTTGAGCAGGGTGTCGAGCTTGGCGGCCGCGGTGTCCGACTCCCACTTGGCGGGGATCTCCAGGACCTTGAGGCGGGGGTACTTGTCCTTGACGCAGCGGCGGAAGGCCTGGGAGCGGTCGCGGCCGTTGACGGACGCCAGGTCGCCCATGATCTGCACGACCTTGCCGCCGGGGACCTTCTTTCCGAGGTAGTCGCAGGCCTTTCGGCCGTAGGCGGCGTTGTCGGCGCGGACGACCATCGCGACCTTGCCCTTCTCCGGGGCGACGTCCACGGCGACGACGGGCACGCCCTTGCGTTCGGCCTGGTCGAGCCCGGCGGAGACGGCGGCGCTGTCCAGCGGGGCGACGACGAGGCCCTTGACGCCCTGGTTGAGCTGGTTGTTGATGTCGGTGATCTGCTGTGAGGGGTCGCTGTTGGAGTTGACGGTCTTCAGCGTGTCGACGTCCTCGGACTTCGCCATCTTCGGGACGTAGTCGTTGTACGACTGCCAGAACGGCGAGGTCAGCAGCGGCAGGATCACTCCCACCTCGCCCTCTCCCCCGCCGCCCGGTCCGCCGGTGTCCTTGGTGCTGCCGCAGGCACAGAGGGCGAGGGCGGCGCAGGCCGCCGCCGCGGCGACCCGGACCGCCCGCCTGCGGCGGCTCCCGCTGGGGCGGGTCCTGCTGGGGCGGGTCCTGCTGGGGCGGGTCCTGCTGGGGTGGTTCCGCACTGTGCTGCCGACCATCTGACGGCTCCTCATCGACCGGTATCGGGCGGGGCGAGCGGTGTCGAACGGGATCGAGCGTGGGCGAACGGGATCGAGCGTGGGCGAACGGCGCCGATCGGTGTCGGTCGGGGTCGACCGGTTCCTGGCCGCGTCGTCGCGCGGCGGCTGGGCGAATATTTATCAGACCACTTCCCGCCCACAACACCCCTAGGCGCCAAGTTTTCCCGTATTCAAGCCGTAGTGGTCGGACCACCTGGCTGGCTAAACTGCGGCACCCGGCAAGTGAAGGAGCGTCATATGAACCAGGCCCCGCAGAGCGCCGTGCCCGCACAGAAGGGCACCGTGACGCAGCGGGCCATCGAGCAGATCAAGGCGATGATCGCGGAGCGGCTCCTGGAGCCGGGCCAGCGCCTGCCCACCGAGAGGGACCTGGCCGCGCAGCTGGGCATCTCGCGCAGCTCCATGCGCGAGGCCATCCGGGCCCTGACCGTCCTCGGCGTCCTGGAGGCGCGGCACGGTTCGGGCATCTACGTCACGCAGTTGGAGGCCGGGGACCTCCTGGAGACGTTCGGCGTCGTCGCCGACCTGTCGCGCGGGCCGCGCCTCCTGGAGCTCCTCGAGGTCCGGCGCGTCCTTGAGTCCACGGCGACGGCGCTCGCGGCCGCCCGCATCAGCCCTGAGCAACTGGCCGACGTCGAGGCGCACTTGGCGGCGATGAACGCCACCGACGACCCCGAGGAGATCCTCTCCCACGACCTGGCCTTCCACCGGACGATCGCGCTGGCCGCGGGCAACGACACGATGGCGGCGATCCTGGAGGGCCTGTCGTCACGCACCTTCCGGGCCCGGGTGTGGCGCGGCTACCAGGAGGAGGGCGCCTTCGAACGCACCCGGCGCGAGCACGCCCGCATCCACCGGGCCCTGGTGGCCCGCGACCCGGAGGCGGCACGGGCCGCGGCGGCCGCGCACGTGGGAGAAGTGGAGGCGTGGCTGCGGGGGCGGTAGCACGGGTGCCGCGCGCCGGGGTTCACCGGTGCGCACGCGCCGCGCGCCGGTTCAGTTCCCGTCCATCTCCACATCCACGTCGTCGAACAGCTCCAGCATCCGCGTCAGCACGTGCACGCACGCGGCCACGTCGGCTTCGGTGACGTCGCCGCGCACCCGCCGCATCAGGGCGTGCTCGCGCGCGGTCGCCGCCGTGATCGCCGCCTCGCCCCGCGCGGTGAGCCGGATCAGGGACGACCTGCGGTGGGCGGGGTTCGCGGTGATCTCGACGAGGCCGCCCGCCGCCGCGTCGTTCACCATGCGCTGGACGAACTGACGGCTGAGGGCCTGCGCCCGGCCCATCTGAGGGACGGTCATGGGGCCGTTCTGGCGCAGCAGGTCGAGGACCGCGCGCACCCCGACGGACAGCCCCTCGATCGGCTCGGCCTGCTCCACCTTGCGCTGCACGCGCCGGTACAACGGCCCCACCAGGTCGAAGACCTCGGTGAGCCGGTGGGCGAGATCGTCGGGGCCGAGCGCGCTGTCGACGGTCATGGACTCTTCGGACATCCCCTCATCATGACACCCGGGTTCTCACTGTGACACCCATGTACCCACCATGACACCCGGGTTGCCATGCGAGCCCAACTTTGACACTTTGGTTGTCATGACTGACGCTTCTGCTGTGCACGAGGCGCGCGGTGCCGACCTGCGCGCGTTCACGACCGGGGACGGCACGCTCGCCTACCGCGACACCGGCGCGGGCGAGCCCGTGGTGCTCCTCCACGGCGGCTTCCTCGACCACCGCATGTGGGACGGCCAGATCGCGGTGCTCGCCCGCCACCACCGGGTCATCGCCCCGGACGCCCGCGGCCACGGCGCGTCCGCGAACGCGACCGTGCCGTTCCGCCAGACCGACGACCTGGCCGCGCTCCTGCGCCACCTCGACGTCGGCCCCGCGGTGCTCGTCGGGCTCTCGATGGGCGCGGGCATCGCGGTCGACACCGCCCTTGAACACCCCGACCTCGTCAGCGACCTGGTAGTCGTCGGCGCGGGCACCAGCGAGCCCGAGTTCACGGACCCGTGGGTCACCGCCCTCCAGGCCGAGTGGGCCAGGGCCGCGGCCGCCGGGGACGCCGAGGCGTTCGTCGACGCGACGATGCTGTTCGCGGCGGGCCCGCACCGCACTCTCGCCGACGTCGACCAGGACGTCGTACGGCGCCTGCGGGAGATGACGGAGCGGACCGTCGCCAAGCACAGCGGCGCCGAGTCCTCGCTGCTCGTCCCCGTCACCGGCACCTGGGCCCGCGCCGCCCGGCTCGCGGTGCCCGTCCTGGCCGTCACCGGCGAGCTGGACACCGCCGACAACACCGCCATGGCCGAACGCCTGGCCCGCTCCGTGCCCCGGGGCCGCACCGCGTCCGTCGCGGGCACCGCGCACTATCCGAACATGGAACGGCCAGACGTCTTCAACGCGTTGCTGTGGGACTTCCTGACGTCGGAGCGCTGACGCGCCGCCGGTGAGTCCGCTCGGCGCGCGGTCTCACAGACCGACCGTCGCCAGCGCCGGGCGGAAGGCGGTCAGGGCGCCGGGCACCGGCTGCGGCGGCGTCCACGTGCTGGTGGGGTGGCGCCTGCTCCACCAGACGCGCTCGTCGCCGCCCACGCCCTTCCAGGTCAGGTAGAGGAATTCGGAGTGGACAGCGAGGGCCGGGCCGACGCCGCTGAGGGCGCCGGGAACCGGCTGGGGCGTCGTCCAGGACGTGGAGTTGGGGAAGAGCTGGCTCCACCAGAGGCGCTCATCGCCCCCCGCGCCCTTCCACGCCATGGACAGGCCGCCCCCGGGCGGACCGGCCAGGGCGACCCCGGCGCTGGTGAACGCCCCCGGCACCGGCTGCCCGCCCGTCCAGTCGTTGGCGCCGCCGCTGCCGCCCCGGTAGGTGTTCCAGAACACGCGCTCGTCGCCGTCGACGCCCTTCCACGCCATGCGCGGCACGCCGTAGGTGCCGATGTGGTCGACCGCGAGGGCGGGCCCGAAGCCGGTGAAGGCCCCCGGGGACGACCTGCGCCCCGGTCCAGCCCCGGTCGTGGCTGTTCCAGAAGATCCGCTGGTCCCCCGCGACGCCCTTCCACGCCATGAACACCCCCGCGTACGGGGCGAGCGCCGGGCCGACGCTGGTGAGGGCGCCCGGCACGGGCTGCGGACCCGACCAGGACGCGCCGTCCCCGTACGACCACCAGACGCGCTCGTCGCCCCCGGCGCCCTTCCACGTCAGGTGCAGCGGGCCGCCGGAGGTGCCCGCGAGGGCGACCCCGGCGCTGCCGAAAGCGCCGGGCACCGGCTGCGCGCCGGACCAGCCGCCGTCACCGCGCACGCCGTTCCAGAAGATCCGCTGGTCGTCACCGAGTCCTCGCCAGGCCATGAACGTGCTGCCGTCGCCCGGGGCCCGCCCGCCGCGGGCCGAGCGCCCGGCCGCGGCCGCGCCCGGCGCGGCGGCCCCCAGGACTCCGGCGGCCACCGCGGCCGCCGCACCCGCGCGCAGCACGCTGCGGCGCCCCGGTAACGCGTCTCTGTGCGACTCGTTCATCGTTCTCCCTCGGTCCGTGAAAGCCGTCGACACGCCCGCGCGCGGGAGCACGCGGGCGTGTCGACTATGCCGAGGGACGCCCGGCAGGGGCCAGCGAAGGTCCGCTGAGCGGAACAAGCGACACTCGGGCCGCCGCCGCCTCAGGACGACCACGCGCAGGGACGACCCCGTCAGCCCCTGCGCACCCGCAGCGTCACCAGCTCGAACGGGCGCAGCGACACGGCGAGGGCGTCCCCGTCGCGCTCCGGCGCCTCGGCTCCGGCGAGCGGCCGCTCCAGCAGGTCCGTCACCTCTACGCCCGTGGCGTCGAAGTCGAACCACAGCCTGGTGCGGGCACGTCCGCCGCGGGCCTCGTGGAAGCGGACCACGACGTCGCCGCTGCCGTCGTCGGCGAGCTTGACGGCCGTGATGACCACGGCGTCGTTGTCGGCGGTGACCAGCGGGGCGACCTCCGCGGCCCCTCCGGTGACCCGCCGCTCGGGCAGGTTCACGCGGTAGCCCTCGCGCACCGCGTCCAGGATGTGCGCCCCGGGCACCAGCGCGTGCCGGAAGCGGTGGACGCCCTGGTCGGTCTCGGGGTCGGGGAAGCGCGGCGCGCGCAGCAGCGACGCCCGCACGGTGGTGGTCGTCCCGCCGTCGCTGTCGCGCACGGTACGGGTCACGTCGTGGCCGTACGTGGAGTCGTTGACCAGCGCGACGCCCCACCAGCCGGGCTCGTCCAGGTGCACGAACCGGTGGTTGCACGCCTCGAACTTGGCGGCCTCCCAGCTGGTGTTGGTGTGGGTGGGCCGGTAGAAGTGCCCGAACTGCGTCTCGGAGGCGTACCGCTCGGCTCGCAGGTCGAGCGGGAAGGACAGCTTGAGGAACTTCTCCGTCTCGTGCCAGTCGACCTCGGTGTCGATGTCGAGCCGGTGCTGGCCGGGCGCGAGGGTCAGGACCTGCGTCATCGTGGAGTCACCGAAGCGGCGCACGACACGGACGGACGCGCCGTCGCCGGGTGCCACCTCCGCCGCCTCCGTCAGATCCGTGACCGTGTGGCGGTAGAACTCGTCGACGTCCCACGCGTCCCACATGTTCGGGAAGTCGGCGTGCAGCTGCGGCAGGTTCGCGGCCTGCCCCGGCGCGACCGTCTCCCGCTCCACGACGAGGTCGTACGCGGAGACCACCAGGCCGCGCGCGTCGATCTCCACCCGCAGCAGGCCGTTGTCCAGGACGTGGCCGCCGTCCGCGCGGGCGGCGATCGTCGACGCCCCCCGGGGCTCGGGGGCCTTGGCGCCGCCCGCGGGCACTCCCTCACGGGTGTGGGGCGTGGAGTTGAAAAGGAGCGTGTGACTGCCCTCGCCCGCGAGGGCCCGCTGGGCGGCGTCGATGATCGCGTTGAGATCGTCCGCGAGGGCCGCGTACGTCGCACGGGCCTCGCGGTGCACCCAGGCGATCGACGAGCCGGGCAGGATGTCGTGGAACTGGTGCAGGAGGACCGTCTTCCAGATCCGGTCCAACTCCTCGTACGGATACGGGAATCCGGCCCGCACCGCCGCCGTCGCCGCCCACAGCTCCGCCTCCCGCAGCAGGTGCTCGCTGCGACGGTTGCCCTGCTTGGTGCCCGCCTGGCTGGTCAGCGTCGCGCGGTGCAGCTCCAGATAGAGCTCGCCCACCCACACCGGCGCGTTCGGATACTCGGCCTCGGCCTTCTCGAAGAACTCCGCCGGACTCTCCCACTGAACGGTCGGCGAGCCCTCCAGGTTCCGCATCCGGCCCGCCTTCGCGATCATCTCGCGGGTGGTACCGCCGCCCCCGTCGCCCCAGCCGGTGGGCGCGAGCGAGTGCCGGGCGACGCCCTTGTCCTTGAAGTTCCGCGCGGCGTGGGCGATCTCGCTGCCCTTCATGGCGCAGTTGTAGGTGTCGACCGGCGGGAAGTGCGTGAAGATCCGGGTGCCGTCGATGCCCTCCCACTGGAAGGTGTGGTGCGGGAACTTGTTGGTCTGCGACCAGGAGATCTTCTGCGTGAGCAGCCACTTGGACCCTGCGGCCTTGATGATCTGCGGCAGCCCGGCGGCGAAGCCGAAGGTGTCCGGCAGCCAGGCCTCGTCGTTCTCGACGCCGAACTCCTCCAGGAAGAACCGCTTGCCGTGCACGAACTGACGGGCCATCGCCTCCGAGCCCGGCATGTTCGTGTCCGCCTCCACCCACATGCCGCCCGTGGGCACGAACCGCCCGTCGGCGACGGCCTTCTTCACCCGCGCCCACACCTCGGGCCGGTGCTCCTTCACCCACGCCCACTGCTGCGCCTGCGACATGGCGAAGACGAAGTCCGGGTCGTCCTCGAGGAGCGCGGTCATGTTGGAGGTGGTACGGGCCACCTTGCGCACCGTCTCGCGCAGCGGCCACAGCCACGCCGAGTCGATGTGGGCGTGGCCGACGGCGCTCACCCGGTGCGCGGAGTCGTGCGCGGGCGCGGCGAGGACCTCCGCCAGGCAGGCGCGGGCCGCGGCGGCCGTGCCGTTCACGTCCTGGAGGTCCACGGCGTCCAGGGCGCGGTCGACCGCGCGCAGGATCTCGTGGCGGCGCCCTCCGTCCTCGGGCAGCTCCGCCATCAGCTCGCCGAGCACCTCCAGGTCCATGACGAGCTGCCACACCGTCTCGTCGAAGACAGCGAGGTCCATGCGCTCCAGGCGGTACTGCGGCTCGCTGCCCGCCGTCTCCTTGTCGCCGAGCTGGGTCGGCAGGAAGGGGTGGTAGTCGAGGATGACGGGGTTGGAGGCGGCCTCCACGCGCAGGTCCACCGTCTCGCCGCCCTCGGCGGGGGCGGCGATCCGCACCCACTGGTTGCGAGGGTTGAGGCCCTTCACGGGGGTGCCGTCGGGGCGGTAGACGAGGCCCTCGCACTGGAAGCCCGGCATGTTCTCGTCGAAGCCGAGGTCGAGGATCGCCTCCACGGTGCGGCCCGCCCAGGCGGCCGGGACCGTGCCCTTCACGTGGAACCAGCTGGTGCCCCAGGGGGCGCCCCAGCGGGCGCCCGCCGCGGTGGGCTCGGGGGTGGCGGCGAGGCCCTCCGCCACGGGGACCGGTTCGCCCGGGGCGTTCCAGACGGCCACCTCCAGGGGGATGGACTCCGGGTAGACCGCCGGGCGGATCCGCTCGTCGAGGACGCGCTTGAGCCGGCCTTCTATGAGCTTGCGGTTGTCGTGCATGCGGGATGTCTCCATAGGTCGTGGCGCGTGAGTGGCTGAGGCGGGGGCCCTGCCGGGGGCCTCCCCAATCCCGCCCCTTTCCCGAAACCAGGGGGCTCCGCCCCCTGGACCCCCTTTTTCGCCGCTCCGCGGCTCGTCCTCAAACGCCGGACGGGCTGGATCTCTCAGCCCGTCCGGCGTTTGAGGACGAGGCCGAAGGCCGATCGCTGTGAGCGGGGGAACGGGGGCAGCCGCACCCGGAGCGGGAAGGCGCGGGCCTGGGGCGCCCCGCGAGGGCTACGGCAGCGGCGGTCAGAGGACGTCGGCCGGGCGGATCACCTCCGTGATGCCGCGCTCCGCCAGGTACCCCCCGTCCCCGGCCCGTTCGGCGAGAACGAGCGCGGGCCGCACCCCCTCCCCCACCAACCGAGCGAACGCCTCGAAGACGGCCCCGCCGGGAGCACACACGGACCGCCGCTCGGCACGGGGGCCGACATCGACCACCACGGCGGTGCTCCGCACCGCCGGAGCCTCCCACCGCTCCTTGGCGAGCCGCGCCAACGCGGCCCCGGCGGGCTTCACCCGGCCCTCGTTCGTCAGCAGGCCGAGGTTGTACTCGAGTTCGGGGAAGTCGGCCAGGGAGCGGGACACGTCGTGGGAGCACCACCACGTCACGCCCCACACGTCCGCGCAGTCGAGCGCGGCGCTCACGGTGGCCTCGGTGAACGCGGCCGCGTGCTCCGCCGGGATGAGCGGGGCGGGCGCGCCGACCTCCTGGAGCCACACGGGCCATGCCGCGGATCGAGGGCCCACGCCTTGGACAGCTCGATGAGGTACGCGGCGTGGTGCCCGGTGGCGACGCCGTCGCGCCCGTGCCGCTGCGCGGTGCCGTTGAACACCCAGGAGTGCACGGCGGTGACGGACCCGAGCCGCGCGGCCTGCGCGGGGGTGAAGGGCTGGTCGTCCTGGTACCAGGCGGCGTCGTACTCGGCGTGCAGGTGGAGCCGCCCGGGGGCGCCCTCCTCGCACGCGTCGAGCACCTGCCGCAGCCAGGCCTCGGCCTGCTCCTGGGTGATGCGGTCGGGGTCGGGGTGCGGCCCGGCGGCGAACTGGTTGATCTCGTTGCCGATGGTCATGCCGATGAAGTTGGGCCGGTCCGCGAGGGCGGCGGCCAGGGTGCGCAGGTACTCCCGCTGGCCGGAGACCACGTCCGGGTCGGTGAAGAGGTTGCGCCGGTGCCAGGTCCGGGTCCAGGCGGGCAGGAAGTCGAAGCTGGACACATGGCCCTGGAGGCCGTCGACGTTGACGTCGAGCCCGCGCTCGGCGGCGGCGTCGGCGAGGGTGACGAGCTGCTCGACGGCGCGCGGGCGGATCAGGGTGCGGTTGGGCTGGAAGTACGGCCAGATCGGGAAGACCCGGATGTGGTCGAGGCCGAGCGCGGCGATGGCGTCGAGGTCACGGCGTACGGCGTCGGGATCGAAGTCGAGCCAGTGGTGGAACCACCCTTCGCTCGGCGTGTAGTTGGCGCCGAAGCGGGGCGGCACGGCGGGGGCCGTACCGGAGTTTTCTTCTGACGTCATGCGGATCCTGGTTCTCGAGGCCGTGTCCTTGGACGCGTCCGAGGACACGGCCAAGGACGGTGGGGGTGGTACGGGCGGGTGTCAGCCCTTGACCGCGCCCTCGCCGACCCCGCGGAAGAAGTACCGCTGGAGGCAGGCGAACAGGACGATCAGCGGCAGCACGGCGATGACGGTGCCCGCGGCGACGAGACGCTCGTCGTTGGCGAAGGTGCCGTGCAGATAGTTGAGGCCGATGGTGAGGGTGAACTTGTCCGGGTCGCTCAGGACGATCAGCGGCCACAGGAAGTCGTCCCAGGCGCCCATGAACGCGAAGATCGCGACGACGGCGAGGGTGCCCTTCACGGCGGGCAGCGCGATGCGGACGAACCGCTGCCACACGTTCGCCCCGTCGACGAACGCCGCCTCCTCGATCTCGTACGGGACGTTGAGGAACGCGTTGCGCATCAGCAGGACGTTCAGCGCGGAGACGCAGCCCGGCAGCAGCACGCCGATGAGGGTGTTGTTCAGGCCGAGGTCCCGCATGGTCGTGAACTGGGCGATGATGATGCCCTCGACGGGCACCAGCATGGCGAGGATGAACACCAGCGTGGCCGCCTTGCGGCCGCGGTAGCGCAGCCGGGCCAGGGCGTATCCGGCGAGGGCCGCGCCCACGCAGTTGGTGAAGACGTTCGCGGCGGCGACCTTCAGGGAGTTGAAGGCGTAGTCCCACACGGGGATGGTGTCGGAGACGCGCTCGTAGTTGTGCAGCGTCGGGTCGGACGGCAGGAACTTCGGCGGGGAGCTGAAGATGTTCTCGTGCGGGCCCTTCAGGGACGTCGAGAGCTGCCACAGGAACGGGCCGACCATCAGGGCGAGGACGGCGAGCAGCAGCAGATAGCGCAGGGCCAGTTCCCAGACGGGCATGCGCCGCCCGTTCTCGTCCCGCACCCGCCACTTGCGGGCGCGCGGCGCGGAGTCCCGCGCGGGAGCCGCCTCGGTGTCCGTGGTGTGCGTCACCGGTCCTCCTTCCGGTCCGCGCGCAGCACGAGCAGCATCAGCGCGACGGTGACGACGAAGATGACGACGGAGATCGCGGAGGCGTAGCCCACCCGGCCGGTCAGGCCGGTGCCGGTGCGCTGCACCAGCATCACCAGGGTGGTGTCCTCGCCCGCGGGCCCGCCGGTCGGGCCCGCCATCAGGTACACCTCGGAGAACACCTTGAACGCGGCCACCGAGGACAGCGCGGCGACCAGGACCATGGTGGAGCGCACGGCGGGCACGGTGACGCTGAAGAAGCGGCGGACCGGTCCCGCGCCGTCGACGGCGGCGGCCTCGTGCAGCTCACGGGGTACGTTCGCGAGCGCCGCCAGATAAATGATCATGTAGTAGCCGAGGCCCTTCCAGACCGTGACAGCCATGGCGGAGAACAGCAGCAGCCACTGGTCGCTGAGGAAGCCGACCTTGCCGACGCCCACCGCCTCCAGGACGGCGTTCACCAGGCCCCGCTCGTCGAGCATCCAGACCCAGATCAGGCCGACGACGACGATGGAGGCGACCACGGGGGTGTAGAAGGCGGACCGGAAGAACGTGATGCCGGGGATCTGCTTCTGCACCAGGAGCGCGAGCAGCAGCGGCAGGATCACGAGCGCGGGCACCACCACGAGGACGTACAGGGTGCTGTTGCGCAGGCCGATCCAGAACATCTCGTCGTGCCACAGCTCGCGGAAGTTGGCGAGACCGACGTACTCGCCGTCCACCAGCTGCCGCTTGTCGGTGAAGGCGTTGGCGACGGTGCTGACGAACGGGTAGAGGATGAACCAGCCGACGATCACGAGGCCGGGGGCCGCGAACAGCCAGGGGCTGCTGGGCAGTTGGCGACGGACACGGCGGCGACGGGCGCCCGCGTCCCCGGCGGCGGTCCGCCGGCCGGCCGCGGACGCGGCACCGGCGGGCCGCACCGGGGCGGCGGCGGAACTTGGACTCTTCATGGCTGACGTTCCCTGGCTCGCGGATCAGCTCTGCTGGAGCAGCCGGTCACACTGCTTGACAGCGTTGTCAAGCGCTTCCTTGGGGCTCTCCTTGCCCTGCAGCGCCTTGGCGACGGAGTTGCGCAGGGCCACCTTCATCTGCTCGCTGAACAGCACGGGCGTGTAGTTCACGGCCGTCTTCAGGGACTTGGCGGCGGCGATCCGCACGCGCGTCGCGTCGGTGCCGTCCTCCTTGGTGAAGTACGGGTCGTCGAGCGAGCCCTGGGTGCTGGGGAAGATGGCGACCTTCTTGGCGAAGGACATCTGGCGCTGCGCGTCGGTGACGAAGTGCGCGAAGGCGACGGCGGCGGGCGTCTGCTTGGTGCGCTTGTTCACCATCACGCCCATCACGTACATGTTGTCCTTGCCGGTGCTGCTGATCTGCGGCGTGATGCCGATGTTCTTGTACAGGCCCGGGGCGTCCTTCTTGAACTTCTCCAGGTCGAGCGCGCTGCCCGGGTTCATGGCGACGGCCTCGGTGAGGAACTTCTTGCCGGTCGACTCCGGCGTGGCCGTGAGCGCCTGCGGGTCGAGGGCCTTGGCGTCGTACAGCTTCTTGTACTTGGTGAGCAGCTCGACCCCCTTCGCGTCGTTGAAGGTGAAGGCGGTGCCCTCCTTGTTCATCAGCGGGACGCCGTAGCGGCCGAAGTCCTCGACGGTGGGGACGTTGGCGAGGGTCGCGATGTCGCCGTCGCTCTTCTTGGAGATCTCCAGGGCGTCGTCGAAGAGCTCGTCGTACGTCTTCGGCGGCTTGGCCGCGTCCAGGCCCGCCTCCTTGAACAGCCGCTTGTTGTAGAACAGCGGCCCGGTGTTCAGGTACCAGGGGAAGGCGTACGTGCCCTCCAGGCCCGGGACCTCGTGGCTCTTCCAGGCGCCCGGCAGGTACTCCTTCTCGTACTTGCCCGCCGCCTTGTCGAGGTCGAGCGCGATGCCCGCCTTGGCGAGCGGGGCCACCAGGTCGGGCGAGACGTTGACGACGTCGGGCAGGGTGCCGCCGGCCGCGTCGGCGCTGATCTTGTCGGCGTAGCCCTCGCCGGGCTGGTCGACCCATCTCACCTCCGTGCCCGGGTACTTCTTCTCGAAGTCGTCGACCAGGCCCTCGAAGTACGACTTGAAGTTCGCCTTGAGGTTCCAGGTCTGGAAGGTGATCTTGCCCTCGACCTTGCCGGAGGCGTCGGTCGAGCCGCCGTCGTCATCGCCGCCGCAGGCGCTCAGGGGCAGCAGGACGGCGAGTGCGGCAGCGGCGGTGACCGCCCTGCGAGGGCTGCGGGATATCCGGAAATGACGCACGGTGAACGGCTCCTTTGCTCGGCCCGGCGAGTGGCGGCGGCGGCCACCGGAGGCGATGGCGGCCGCGACGAATCGCGCCGAGGCAGACCCTGCACGGCGTTCCGGTGAAAAGTCAATGGATGCGCCGAGATTCGCTTTTTCCTCCTCCCGTTCTCATCCGCTAACTCGCAGGTCAGAGAGGTGCGTTGAATGTCTTGCCAGGATCAGCTAATGCGCTTTAGGGTGTGCGAGCTCAAGCGCATTAGTACGCACCGCTGTCGTGCCGTCGCGGCCGCCGTGGCCATCGCGGCCGTCATGGCCGTCTTGGCCTTCTGGGCCGTCTTTGGGTCGCGAGCCGTCCTCGCGGGCCGCGACACGCGGTCGCCGCAGGCAGAGAGGGGCAAGGGGTGCAAGGCAAGCGGTCACCGGCGCGCCGGCCGACCATGAAGGACATCGCCCGGCGCGCCGGGGTCTCCGAGAGCGCCGTCTCCTTCGCGCTCAACGACCGGCCCGGGGTGTCCGAGGTGACCCGCGACCGGGTGCGCAGGGTCGCCGAGCAGCTGGGCTGGCGGCCGAGCACCGCGGCGCGCGCCCTGTCCGGCGAGGGCTCGGCGACGGTCGGCCTGGTGGTGGCGCGGCCCGCCGCCACGCTCGGCGTCGACTCGTTCTTCCTCCAGCTGATCTCGGGCGTCCAGGAGGTGCTCGCCGAGCGGCAGCTGGGGCTGCTTTTCCAGGTGGTGGAGGACGTCGAGGCGGAGTGCGCGGCCTATCGCCGCTGGTGGGCCGAGCACCGCGTCGACGGCGTCCTGGTCGTGGACCCGCGCACGGACGACCCGCGCCCCGCGCTCCTGGAGGAGCTCGGGCTGCCCGCGGTGGTCACCGGCGGCGTGCCCGACGCCGAACGGCCCCCGCGCTCCGGCCTGTCGACGGTGTGGGCCGACGACGCGGGCGCGATGGCGGCCGTCGTCGGCCATCTGCACGCGCTCGGCCACCGGCGGATCGTGCACATCGCGGGGCTGCCCGGCCTCGCCCACACCGAGCGGCGCGTGCGCACCCTGCGCGCGGAGGCCGAGCGCCGGGGCCTCAGCGGGGTGCGCTCGGTGACCACCGACTACTCGGACGCGGAGGGCGCCGCCGTGACCCGCCGCGTCCTGCGCTCCACGACCCCGCCGACGGCCCTGGTCTACGACAACGACGTGATGGCCGTCGCCGGGGTGGCCGCCGCGGCCTCCCTCGGCTTCGCCGTGCCCGCCGACGTGTCGGTCGTGGCCTGGGAGGACTCGGCGCTGTGCCGCATGGTGCACCCCTGGCTCACGGCCCTGTCCCGGGACACGGTGTCCTTCGGGCGGACGGCGGCGCGCGAGCTCCTCGGCCTCCTCGACGACGCCCCCGCGGGCACGGTGCAGGTGCCGCTGCCAACGCTCATCGAGCGGGAGAGCACGGGCGCGGTGCGCCTCACCGACGGCTGAGGGAGGGCCCGGCGCGCCGCGTCACGCGAAGCGGCAGCGGCTCTCGATGCCGCCCAGCTTGCCCGTCAGGCGGACGACCCGGCCGATGCCCTTGGGGACGATCCTGGCCCGCAGGGTGACCGCGGCCTCGACGGGGGCGCCGTCCGGGGCCGAGACCAGGAGTCGCAGTTCCTCGTTCACGTGCAGGAACTCGCGGTCGGAGGTGCGGAAGTCCCAGTAGGCGGTGGTGAATCCGACGCCGGACGACGTGATCCGGGGGCAGTACACCGTCTTGCGCCGGGTGACCTGCGGGGAGAGCTGGGCGCCGAGCGCGGACGCCGCGACGTTGAAGCTGAGGCCCGCGCCCATGGTGGTCTCCAGCTCCACCGGGCTCTCGCCCTCCACCAGGGTGGGCGACATGTCCGCCACCAGGGCGCCGGGCGACACGGACAGGTCGATGACCAGGCGCGACCAGCGCACATCGGTCTCGGGGTGCGTCTGGACCACGCAGATCAGCGGGATGTCGTATCCGGCGCGGCCCGCGGCCGCGCCGGGCACCCGCCGGACCTCGCCGCGGGCGAGGCCGATGCGGGTCTCGCGCCGCAGGAGCCGCACGGTGGTCTCGTCGACGGGGGCGGCGTCCCGGTCCCGCTCGTCCTCCTCGACGGCCGGGGTGACGAGGTCGATCAGCTCGAATCCGGCGGGCAGTCCGGCGGCGGTCAGCATGCGGTGCTCCCAGGGGTCGTGGGACGGGGGTCGACGTTCGGGGCGCGCCAGTCGCCGAGCAGGCAGAACGGCGCCCAGCTCTCCAGACGGCCGCCGCCGACGCGGTCGCGGGCGGCGAGCATGGCGGTGCGCAGCGCCTGGCCGGGGGCCTCACCGGCCGCGGTCAGGTCGTGGAAGTCGCCCATGAGGGCCGCCGTCGTGGCGTCCGGGACCCGCCACAGGCTCATCACCAGGGACCGTACGCCCGCGAACAGCAGCGACCAGCTCAGGCCGAGGGTGTCGTCGGTGCGGCTGGTGCGGCCGAGGCCGGTCTCGCACGCGGACAGGACCGCGAGCCGCACGCCGTGCCAGTCCTGGCGCAGGATGTCGCGGGCCGTCAGGACGCCGTCGGCGAGGACGAGCCCGGAGGACAGCGGGTCCTCGGCGTCGAACGAGGCGTGGCAGGCGGCGTGGAACACCGCGGCGCCGGGCAGGCCGCGAAGGACCGCGGCGCGGGTGGCGCCCTCGCCGAGCAGCGGCGCGCAGCCGAGCCGCTCGCCCAGCGCCTTGGCCTCGCCGCGCGCGTGCGGCAGGTCACCGCCGGGGTCGCCGAGGACGACGGCGCCGCCGCCCGCGACGGGCGCGCGGTGGTCGAGCGTGCGCAGCAGCGACACCGTGGGCAGATACGCGACGGGGTTGCGGTCGATGAGGGTGCCGGAGCCGTCCGGGCACAGGGCGTGGAAGGGCACGTGGTGCAGGGCGCCGGTGGGGCAGACAAGGACGGTGTCCTCGGGCCGGGTGAGCCCGGCCAGGGGCGCGACGAGCGGGTCGAGGACGCGGTGGAAGAGCCCCGGCATGTCCTCGGCCATCTCGCGGACGCTGCCCGCGCTGCCCAGGTTGTCCTCGATGAAGCGCAGCACCGCGGCGCCGTCGGCGTCGACGGGGGTCACGCGGACCGGGGTGCCGTCGCCGTCGCCGCCGACCGTGAACAGGGCGATCTGTCCGGTGTCGAGCAGCGCGTACGAGGCCACCACGGTGCGCTGCCCGGCGAGTTCGGCGGCGACCGCGCCGGGGGCCATGACGCTGGCGCGGCGCACCGCGACGTACTCCTCGGCGCGCGGCCCGCGGGCGGCGAGGTCCCGCCACACCGCGTCGAGCCGCGCGGTGAGTTCGTAGTGGCGCTTCCAGTCCACGGTGGGGGCGGCCGCGACGGCGGCGCGCTCGCTCAGGAGCGCGGCCTCGTCGTCGAGCAGGGCGCGTGGGACGCCGTCGGGGGCGCGCAGCTGGGCGGTGCTCATGGCGTCGAGCAGGGACCGGGCGCGCAGCCGCTCGGAGGCGGTGAAGGCGGCGGCGACGTGGTGGCGGGGGTCCTTGGCCGGGTCGGGCTCCGCGCCGTCCCGGGCGGTGTCCGGCTCGTTCTCCCGCACGGCCTCCCGCTCGGCGCGCTGGAGGCGGAAGCGGGTGAGGAGTTCATAGGCCTCGGCCCGTTCGTCCTGCAGGTGCATGCGGCGCTCGGGGTTCGGCTCGGCGGCGCGCACCAGGTCGGCCAGGTCGACGCCGAGTTCGAGGACGTCGGTGGCCGTGTACGTCTCGCCGGACTCCCAGGCCGCGTGGGCCATCGGCAGGATCGCGGGCCAGGCGCGCTCGGCGGACAGCACGCGGTGCCCGGTCGTCGCCGTGGGCTCGCCGCGCGGCGCCCAGAACAGGGGGTCGCCCTTGCTGCCCGGGACGCCCGAGAGGCGCAGGACCTGTTCGTAGGCGAGCACGGGGATGCCGAGGTCGGGCCAGCGGCGCAGCACGGAGGCGGTGGCCAGCCAGTCCTGGGCCAGGCGGTCGGCGTTGCCGGAGTTGCGGGCGCGGGCCTCGGCGAGGTGGTGCAGCGCCATGCGGGGCAGGCCGAGTTCGCAGAGGACGGTGCCCAGGTAGTGGTGGACGGTGGCGAGGGCGACCGGCACCGGGACGCGCAGCGCCTGGCGTTCGGCGAGCGGCAGGGCCTGGTGGAACCAGCTCAGGGAGCGCTCCTCCTCCCCCAGTTCGTGCCAGGCTACGGCGAGTTCCACGAGGGAGACGATCCGGTCGTGGTCGCTGGCCGGGACGTCGGCGGTGATCTCGTCAAGCCTGCGCTGGTAGTCCTCCGCCGCCGCCGCGTCGCCGCAGCGGCGCGCGACCCGGGCGAGGGACCTGAACAGCGCGGCCCACACTTCCAGGTGGTTGTACTCCTCGAAGCCGAGCCAGGGGTCGCGGCCCGCGCGCTCGCGCTCGTGCTCGTCGGCCTCCAGCCAGCGCTCGGCCTGGCGCAGCAGGTCATAGGCCTCGCTGTAGCGCCCCATGTCGTCGAGGACGCCCGCGGCCTGCTTCAGGGCGTCGGCGAGCAGCCGTGCCCGGCCCGGCTCCTCCTCCTCGCCCGTGGGCCACTGCGTGTCCAGGTGCTCGGCGATCTGCACGCCGCGCCGGGCGAGCAGCAGGGAGCGCTCGAAGTCGCCCGCCTTGAAGGCCCATTGGAAGACCATCGTCCGCAGGATCTCGATGGCCACCTTCCAGTGTTCGGGGGCCTCGTCGCGCAGCCAGTCGGTGAAGCGGCCGTCGTCGGCGGCGGCGTCGAACAGGGCGGCGGCGCCGCGCACGCGCTCGCGCATGGCGGCTTCGAGCTCGGCGGGCAGCTCCGCCTTGACGCCGGTGCCGCCGACCGGTCCGGACGCGGGCAGTCCGATGGGGCCGCCGTAGGGGGCGCCGAAGCGGGCCGGGGCGTGCGGCGCCTTGGGATTCTCGGGGGCGGCCGCCAGGTTCGGCGGGCGGGGCGGGCTCGGCGGTCTGGGGCGGGGGGCTCGGCTCGGTGCGCGGCGGGAGCCCTTCGAGCGCCTGCCGTGCCCCGCCGTAGCCGGGGTCGAGGGCCAGCGCGCGGGTGTAGCAGCGGCGGGCCTCCTCCGTGCCGTCCAGGCTGTCGCGGAACGTGTCGCCGAGGAACCGCCACGCCATCGGTGTCTCCTCGACGGCGAGGGACTCCTGGAAGTGGACCCGGGCGAGGCCCATCTCACGGCGTACGTAGTGCACGTCGCCGATCATCAGGAGGGCCAGGGAGCTGTCCGGGTCGACGGCCAGGGCCTGTTGGTAGCAGCGGGCCGCGTCGGCGTACTCGCCGCGGTGGAAGTGGTGTTCGCCGCGGCCGATCAGCTCCTGTGCCTCGCGCTGAATCCGGGTCACCAGCGGCACGTCGAGGACCTTCGCCACCTTGGCGGCGATCCGGGGCTCCTTCTCAGCCAGGAACCGCAGCCGTTCGGCGCCAGTCCGGGCTGCCCGCGATCATCGCCGCCCAGATCTGGGTGCGGATCTCGCCCGGCGGTACGTTTCCGGTCTGGGGGTCGATGAGGAGCTTGCCGTCCTCCAGGACCGCGAACACCGGCTGCGGTGCGGGCGGGGCGGGGGCGTTGCCCGCGGAGGGCAGCGCGTCGTTCACCCGGCGGCCGCCGGTGATGCGGGCCAGTTCCTCGTCCCAGCGCGCGGCCTCGGGGTGCATCCGCCCGGAGAGCAGCAGCACGATCAGCTCGACGAAGGGCTCGTCGTCCGGCACGGGCGGGTCCGCGATGCGGGAGCGCAGCAGCGCCACGGCGTCGTCGAGGCGGTCGGCCGCCGCGTACGCACGGGCGAGGAAGCGCACGGCATCCCGGTCGTCGGGATCGTCGGCGAGGAGGTCCGTGAGCACCTGGATCTCGCGGACACTCGCGCGCCGCTCACGCAAATGCACGGCGAGCACCCAACGGAACGAAACGGCCCCCGGGAAACCCGCGAGCACCCGATCCCCAAGCCCCGCCCAGGCCGCGGTCCCATCCCGAACCCCACCCCGCCCGGGCACACCGCCACCACCGCCACGGCCGAACTCGCCCCCGTCACGGCCGGACTCGCCGCCACCACAGCCACCGCCGGACTCGCCGCCGGTACTGTCACTGCCGGACTCGCCGCCGCCACTGCCGCAGCCGGACTCGCCCCCCGTGCTGTCGCGGCTCGGCTCGCCGCCCACGCCGACCCGGCTCACTTGGCCGTCCACGCTCACCTGGCCCGGCCCCTCATCCTCGCCGCCCAGACCTGACCCGCCGTCTACGCCGACCCGGCCGAGCCCGCCGTCCGGGCCCAACTCGCCGTCCACACTGCCCCGGTCCGGCCCGCCGTCCATGCCGACCTGGCCCGGACCGCCATCCGCGCTGACCCGGCCGAGCTCACCATCCACGCTGACCGGCCCCGGCCCGCCAGCCGCGCCGCCCAGACCCGACCCGCTGTCTACGCCGACCCGGCCCAGTCCACCATCCGAACTGGCCCGGCCAACCTCACCGTCGACGCCGACCCGCCCCGGCTCACCGTCCACGTCGACCTGACCCGGCCCACCATCCACACTGCCCCGCCCGGGCCCACCATCCGCGCCGCCCGGACCCGACCCGCCGTCCACGCCGACCCGGCCGAGCCCATCGTCCACGCCGACCCGCCCCAGCCCACCGTCCGCGCTGACCCGCCCCACCCCATCGTCCCCCTGTGCCTCCTCGATGGTCTCCTCGTGGAGGCGTCGCGTCAGGGTGTCCATCCATACCGGCCACAGCTCCGCCCCCGCGCCGGGGCCCCGTTGCCGCAGCCAGGCCGTCAGGGTCGTGGCGGCGGCGTTCTCGTCGGGCTCGTCGGACGCCGCTCGCACCTGCTCGTAGGCCTCGCAGCGGGTCGTCACCGCCTCGCGGAGTTCGGGGAGTTCGGCCCCGCACAGCTCCTCAAGGGGCGCGAGCAGCTCCTGTGCCGCGGCGGGCGGCCGCGCCGCGGTCGCTTGGCCGGCGTCCTCGTCGGTGAGGGCGGCTCCGATGCCGCCGAGCGCGAAGGAGACGGGGTCGACGGCGGCCGTGGCCGGGTGCGCGGCGAGCGAGAAGTGGCGGTGGGCCTCTTCCCGGTGGCCGGTGGCGTCGGCGGCGATGCCGCGCAGCAGGTGGGTCTGCGCCGTCAGTATCCGCAGGACGCGCTGGGCTTCGGTCCGCCTCGGGTCGCGGTCGACGGCGACCGCGGCGACGACCGCTTCGAGCGCGTCACCGAGCAGCCCGGCCTCCTCGCGGACCCGCCACGGGTCCTCGCACCCCGCCCCGACCGCGCAGATGTCCGCGAGGAGGCCGACCGTCCCGTCGACGGAGCGCTCCGTCACCTCGTCCCTGCGGGCCGGGGGCGGCAGCGCGGACAGCGCCCGCAGCCGCTCCAGGGCCGCCGCCCGGTCCACGTCCGCCTCCGCGTCGAGCAGGTCCCGTACCCAGCGCGCCCAGGCCACCACCAGCATGGTCAGTCCCAGCACCGCGTCCCCCTCAGCCGGTCCCTCGCCTCACCTCCCAGAGAACGCCGGGGGCGCGACGGCGGTTCCACTCGGGGGGCGTCAACCCTCAGCGAGGGGCGCGGAGTTCACCGGCGCGCGCCGTTCGGCGGGGCCGGTGGGGGCCACGGGGTCAGCGGGACCGGCGGGCCGGTCGCCGCGGCGCAGCCACAGCGCGGCGCCCGCGAGCAGCACCACGGCGCCGAGCAGCCAGCGCGCCGGGCCCGCGGGCAGGAGCCCGGCGATCAGCCCGGTGACGGCGCCGATCAGCTGCAGCGCGAGGGACTGGACGGACAGCGCGGTGGCCCGGGACTCGCTCGGCACCCGCCGGTGCAGCAGGTCGTTCTCGCTGGGGCCCGCGGCGCCGAGCCCCAGATAGACGAGCCCGTAGCCGGCCGCGGCCAGGAGCAGCGGGGCCGGGCCCGTCGCCGCCGCGGTGACCGCGAGCAGCAGCAGTCCCACCCCCGCGCCGCCCAGGCAGAACAGCACGGCGCGCTCCCCGCCCCCGGAGAGGCGGGCGACGCGCGGCGCGAGATGGCTGCCGAGGCCCGAGCAGAGGAATCCGGCGCAGGCGAGCACGGCGAACACCACCGCGCCCGACTCGGGGGCCCCGGTCAGCTCCGCCGTCCGCCCCGGGGTGAGGAGTTCCACGGTGACCAGGGCGGCGCCCGCCGCGCCCGCGCTGAGCAGCACGCGGCGCACCAGCGCGTCGCGGCCGCCCAGGCGCAGCCCGGCGGCGACGATGGCGGGGACGCCGCGCAGCACGTCGCGCAGAGTGGCGCGGGGGCGCGGCGGCTCGGGCAGCGCGGTCAGGACGTACGCGATGAAGACGAGCTCGACGAGGACCCCGAGGAGCGCGGGGACGGACAGCGGGAGCACGAGCCCCGAGGTGGCCTCGTCCAGGCGGGCGCCGAGGTCGGGGCCGAGCCCGAGGAGCCAGGGCAGCGCCCCGCCGACGAGGGTCCCGGCGGCGAGCGCGACGGCGGTCGCGGTGGAGCCGCGCGCCAGGCCGGTGCGCAGATCGGCGTCGGCGCCGGAGCTCGCGTGCACCGTGTCGACGTACCAGGCCTCGGCGGGGCCGCTGGACAGGGCGCGGCCCGCACCCTTGAGGACCATGGCGAGGGCGAGCACCCAGGCGGTGGTGCCGAGCGCGTGCAGGGCGAGGGCCACCAGGTCGAGGACGCCCGCGGCGACGAGGACGGCCCGGCGCCCGATGACGTCCGAGAGGCCTCCGGTGGGCAGTTCGAGCAGGGCGGCGGTCAGCGAGTGCGCGGCGACGCACGCGGCGACGGCCGCGAGGGCGAGACCCCGCTCGGTCATCAGGGACACCATGGGGGCGATGGCGAGGCCGAGCGGCAGCCAGAACAGGGCGCAGACGACGGCGTAGCGGCGCCGCGCGGTGCGGGGGTCGAGGGTGCGGGCCTCGGGGGTGGGGGTCACGAGGACTTCCAGGTGACGGGCCCACGGCCGGAGCCGGACGCTTCGCCCGCGCCCGGCTCCGGCCGTGCGGCGGCGGCGCTGGCGCCGCCCTCAGGGCCCGCGTCGCCCCCGGGTCCGGCCTCGGCCGCGGAGCCGCCGACGCCGGGCTGCGCCTCGGCCGCGGAGCTGCCGGCGCCAGGCCCCGCCTCCCCCTCGGGCGCCGCCACCGGCAGCGTCGCCAGGGCCACCACCACCCGCTTCGCGCGGGGTTCCTCGGCGTCGCGCGCGGTCAGCTCGGCCAGCTTCCCCTCGAAGGCCTGCCACAGCTCGGTGAGCGACTCGGGGGTCAGGCGCGGCATCAGGTCCGTGATCCCGGCGTGCTCGCGCCACTCGGGGGCGAGTCGCTCGGCGGCCAGGTCCCGCTCGGACCGCGCCAGGGACGCGCCGATGTGGTCGAGCTGGAGCCGCGTGATGCGGCTCATGAAGGCGCGCCCGGCGGGCGAGGCGTCCATCGCCGCGTTGTCCCAGCCGGTGACCGCGTGCACCGACTGCCAGCGCCGCTCGCGCTCGTCGCGGTGCTCGGCCTCCGTCACGAAGCCGTACTTCGCGAGGACCCGCAGGTGGTAGCTGGTGGAGGCGGACGACTCACCGGTCCTGGCGGCCAGCTCGCTGGCGGTGGCGGGCCCGTCGGCGCGCAGCATGCCGAGCATCCTGATGCGCAGCGGGTGGGTGAGGGCCTTGAGGGCCGCGGCGTCCCCCTCGGGGTCGAGGACGCGACGGCCGGACCCCTGACGCTGTGGTTCTTCTCCCATGAACAGGAGCGTAGGCCGCGGAGAGCACTCTCCAAAATAGTTTTTGCAGAATTTCTTTGGGAAAGTGGGCCGAGGGAGCCGCGTGCGGAGTCACGCCGAGAGGCACATGAAGAAGCACGTGAACGCGGCCGGTTCCCGTTGGGCGGCCCGATGGCGTCAGGGACGCGAACGCCCCGCACCACGGGAGGGTGCGGGGCGCGCGGGGCCGGTCAGTCGATGCCCGGCAGGATGTGCGGCTCCGCGAGGTCGTCCTCGTAGCCCGCGAGTCTGATCGGGGCCGCCTTGGCCCAGGCCTCCAGGCCGCGGAGCTGCTGTGGACGTCCGCCGCGCTCGCCGCCGCGTTCGGCGGGCCGCTGCTCCTGCTTCGTCGGATCTGGTGTCACCGCGCACTCCTCTGTGTCGCGTAACGGAAGAACGGGTCTGCACTGTCTTCGCGGTCGCGGTGGCGCCGGTTCCGGGCGGGATCGCGGCCGTGGTGGCGAGCCTGTCCCTGGGCGGCCGCGAGGCGGTGGTGGGTACCCCGTAGTCGTCCGTGCACCCCAGGTTAACCAAATGAGCGCGAGTCTGCTCGATAGCGCTGGAGCAAGGGGTTGATTCCGGACATGCCTTATTCGCAGACGTCTGCGCCCATACGCCGACGTCTGTACGAGGAGCGAACAGGCATGCCCCGTGCGGGCCCGCGCGTGCGGGCCCGGCTCACCACTTGCCGGGCGCGTAGTCCTTCAGGAAGACGCCGTACAGGTCCTCGCCCGCCTCGCCGCGCACGATCGGGTCGTAGACGCGGGCCGCGCCGTCGACCAGGTCGAGCGGGGCGTGGAAGCCCTCCTCGGCCAGGCGCAGCTTGTCGAAGTGCGGGCGCTCGTCGGTGATCCAGCCCGTGTCGACGGACGTCATGAGGATGCCGTCGCTCTGGAACATCTCCTGGCCGCTGGTGCGCGTGACCATGTTCATCGCGGCCTTCGCGGCGTTGGTGTTCGGGTGCCCCGCGCCCTTGTAGCCGCGGCCGAAGACGCCCTCCATCGCGGAGACGTTGACGACGTAGGCCCGGCCGCTGGACGCCTTCTTCGCGGCCTCGGCCATCAGCGGCCGCAGATGGCTGATCAGGATGAACGGCGCGGTGTAGTTGCACAGCTGGGTCTCGAGCAGCTCCACCGGGGAGATCTGCTCGATGGTCTGCACCCAGGTGTTGGACTCCACGACGTCCGGCACCAGGCCGCCCGCGTCGATGGCGCTGCCGTCGCGGTGCCGCTCGACGCTAGCGTTGCCCGCGACCAGGGCGAGGTCGGCGACCTTCTGCGCGTCCAGGCCGCTGACGCCGAGGGGCAGCGCGGCGAGGCCGTCCACGGCGCCCGAGTTGAAGGCGCCGATCACGTGGTGGGCGGGCAGCTCCCCGGCGGGCAGCGGCGCGCTCTCGCCCTCGACGAGGGCGGCGTAGGCGGCGGGCAGACGGCGCACGGTCTGCGTCGCGTTGTTGATCAGGATGTCCAGCGGGCCGCGCTCGGCGACCTGCTCCGCGAGGCTCACCGCCTGCGCGGGGTCGCGCAGGTCGATGCCGACGACCTCCAGGCGGTGCATCCAGTCCGCCGAGTCCTCCATGGCCTTGAAGCGGCGGATGGCGTCCTTGGGGAACCGCGTGGTGATCGTGGTGTGGGCGCCGTCACGCAGCAGGCGCAGCGCGATGTACATGCCGATCTTGGCGCGCCCGCCGGTCAGCAGCGCGCGCTTGCCGGCCGAGGTCGCTGCGCGCGTCGCGCTTGGCGCGGTTCAGGAGGGCGCACTCGGGACAGAGCTGGTGGTAGAAGTAGTCGACCTCGACGTAGCGGCTCTTGCAGGTGTAGCAGGAGCGCGGGCGCTGGAGTATCCCCGCGACCTTGCCCTCCTCGGTGACCGACGACGGCAGGATGCCCTCCGTCTCGTCGTCGATGCGCTGCGCCGAGCCGGTGGCGGTGGCCTCGGTGACGGCCTTGTCGTGCGCGGTCTTGGCGGCCCTGCGCTCCTGGCGGCGGCGCTGCTTCACGGTGCGGTAGATCCCGGCCGTGGCCCGGCGCACGGTGATCGCGTCGGGGTGGTCGACCTCCAGCTCGTCGAGCTCCTCGAGCACGCTGAGGCAGACGGCGAGGCGCTCGGGGTCGATGCCCGGGCCGTACTCCGCCCCGTCCTCGGACGCCGCCCCGGAGAGCGCCTCGCGCACCTCCTGGGACACCGCGTCGGACACCGCTTCGGAAACGGCCCCGCGGCGACGGCGTCGGCGCCCTGCTGCTGGCTCTCGTCTGTGACCGTCATCGCCGCTGTCGTTCCTCATCGCACTCGTGCCGCGGCCCGCCCGGAATGGACCGCGGAAGCTCCAAAAGCGGAACTTTACGTAGCGCGGGTGCCCCGCATCAAACCCGTTCGGTCGTCACGGGCGGCCGCCGGGCCCGCGAGGAGGTCCGGGCCGGGCGCCGTGCACCGCCCCTCACACCGGCACGCGCTGCCCCTTGCCGAGTGCGATCACTCCGCCCCGCGAGACGGTGTACAGCTCCGCGTCGCGCTCGGGGTTCACGCCGATCGTGGCGCCGGGCGGGACGTCCACGTTCTTGTCGAGGACCGCGCCGCGCACGACGGCGCCCCGGCCGACGCGCACGTTGTCGTGCAGGACCGACCCCTGCACCACCGCGCCCTCCGCGACCGTGACGCCGGGCGAGAGCACCGACCGCGTGACCTGGCCGCGGATGACGCAGCCGGGGCTGACGACGGACTCGCCCGCGATGCCGCCCGCGCAGAACTTGGCGGGCGGCAGCTGCCCGGAGTGGGTGTAGATGGGCCAGCGGCGGTTGTCCAGGTTGAACACGGGCTGCTCGGAGATCAGGTCCAGGTGTGCCTCGTAGTACGCGTCGAGGGTGCCGACGTCGCGCCAGTAGCCGTGGTCCCGCGCGGTCTCGCCGGGCACGTGGTTGTCGTCGAAGTCGTACACCTGGGCCAGGCCGCGCTCGGTGAGCATCGGCAGGATGGAGCCGCCCATGTCGTGCGCGGACGAGGCGTCCTCGGCGTCCCGCTGGAGGGCGTCGACGAGCGCCTTGGTGGTGAAGACGTAGTTGCCCATCGAGGCGTACACCCGGTCCGGGGCGCCGGGCAGTCCGGGCGGGTCCGTGGGCTTCTCCAGGAAGCGCTCCACGCGGGTGCCGTCGCGGGCCGGGGTGATGATCCCGAACTGCGCGGCGTCCGCGCGCGGCACGCGGATTCCGGCGACGGTGACGCCCGCGCCGGACTCGATGTGCTGGCGCAGCATCTGCCGGGGGTCCATGCGGTAGACGTGGTCGGCGCCGAACACCGCGATGTGGTCGGGCTGCTCGTCGTGGACGAGGTTCAGGGACTGCAGGATCGCGTCGGCGCTGCCGAGGTACCAGCGCGGCCCCAGGCGCTGCTGGGCGGGGACGGGGGTGACGTAGTTGCCGAGCAGGCCCGACATGCGCCAGGTGGTGGACACGTGCCGGTCCAGGGAGTGCGACTTGTACTGCGTGAGGACGCAGATGCGCAGGATGTCGCCGTTGACGAGGTTCGAGAGGACGAAGTCCACGAGGCGGTAGGTGCCGCCGAACGTCACCGCCGGTTTCGCGCGGTCGGCGGTGAGCGGCATCAGCCGCTTGCCCGCGCCGCCCGCGAGGACGATTCCAAGGACCGAAGGCCCGCCGCGCATCGCCGCCCCCTTCACCAGCCCCGCAGGGCCTCGTGGTCGCTCCTGTCCGGACTCGAGCAGTACCCCGCGGGGACGTGGGCAGTCCCTCACGCGGACTTGAGCAGTTCCTCGTACACCTCGGCCGTACGCCGTGCCACCACGTCCCAGCCGAAGGAGCGCTCCGCGCGGTGGCGGCCCGCGGCGCCCATCGCCGCGGCCCGCCGCGGATCGGTGGCCAGGCGGTTCAGGAGCACGCCCAGGTCGTGCTCGAAACGTTCCTCCTGGTGCGCGTCGTAGGGCGCAAGGAGACCGGTCGTGCCGTCCGCGACGACCTCGGGGATGCCGCCGACGCGCGAGGCGACGACGGCGGTGCCGCAGGCCATCGCCTCCAGGTTGACGATGCCGAGCGGCTCGTACACCGAAGGGCACACGAACACGGCGGCGTGGCTGAGGAGCTGCACGACCTCCGGGCGCGGCAGCATGCGCGGAATCCAGTGGACGCCGTCGCGGGCGCGGCTCAGCTCCGCGAAGAGGGTGCGGAACTCCCGGTCGATCTCGGGGGTGTCGGGGGCGCCAAAGCGCACAGCACCAGCTGGACGCCGCGCTCCAGGTTCCGGGCGGCGCGCAGCAGGTGGGGCACGCCCTTCTGGCGGGTGATGCGGCCGACGAAGAGCACGTACGGGCGGCCGGGGTCGACGCCGAGGCGGCGCAGGGCGCTGGTGCCCGGGTCCGGCCGGTACAGCGCGGTGTCGATGCCGTTGTGCACGACGCGCACCCGCGCGGGGTCGACCGCCGGGTAGCAGGCGAGGATGTCGTCGCGCATGGCGCCCGAGACGGCGATGACGGCGTCGGCGGCTTCCACGGCGGTGCGCTCCGCCCAGCTCGACACCGCGTACCCGCCGCCCAGCTGCTCGGCCTTCCAGGGGCGCAGCGGCTCCAGGGAGTGCGAGGTGACCACGTGCGGGACGCCGTGCAGGAGCTTGCCGACGTGGCCCGCGAGGTTGGCGTACCAGGTGTGGCTGTGCACCAGGTCGCGGCCCGTGAGCGCGGCGGCCATGGACAGGTCGACGGACAGGGTGCGCAGCGCGTCGTTGGCGGTGTCCAGGCGGCTCCAGGCGCGGTGGCGGGCCGCGTCGCCCGTCCCGTCGGCGCTCTCGCCCCAGCAGTGGACGTCGAGGTCGACCAGGGCGCGCAGCTCCCGGGCGAGGAACTCGACGTGGACGCCCGCGCCGCCGTACACGTCCGGCGGGTACTCGCGGGTGAGCAGTCCCACTTTCACGGGCGGAGCCCCCCGTCGTCGGCCGGCCCCCTCATGGTCACTCAGGGGGCGTCCGGTGGGAAGACCGCTGCGGCGGCCGGTCGAAACAGCAGTCGCCGCACAGCCCGCCGCCCGGACAGCGGTAGTACAGGCAGCAGCTGCGGCGCCGGAAGGCGGTGCCGCGCAGGGTGCCGGTGACCCGCAGGTCCGGGTGGGCGAACAGCTCGGCGGCGAGCGCGAGCGCCCGCTCCCCCACCTCGGGGCGCCGCTCGCGCTCCGCCCACGCGTGCAGTTCGCGGGCCGCGCCCGCGAGGGCCGAGCCCGCGTTGCCGCGCAGCAGCGCCGGGGAGATCCGGTAGCGGGCGCGCAGGGCGGCGGCGAGGGGCGTGAGGTGGCCGTCCTGGACGACCGCGAGGACCCGGTCGGCGTCGGCGGGGAAGGTGGCGTCGCCGCTCAGCCAGAGGTCGTCGGGCGAGGTCCCGTCGGCGTCCCAGCGCAGCCTTCGCGGGTCGAGGTCGGGCACGCGGCCGTGGAGCGCGGCGGGGCCGAGCGCGAGGGACCACAGCCGGGCGGCGAGGCCGAGGTGGGCGATGGACGCGGCGACGCGCGGCTCGGGCGCGGCGAGGCGGGCGGCGACCTTGGCGACGCGGAAGGACAGCGGGTCGCGATCCGGGGCCGCGCGACTAGAATCGTACACATGCGCGAGAAGTGCCGGGGATCCGTTCCTCGGCTCCTCCGTCCGCAGGGCGAAGAAGCCGCCGACCGATCCGACCGTGTCCCAGGCGATGGCAGAGCTGTGAGCAGTCACCGCCGCAGTACAGCAGACGGCCCTGACCTCGCCGGTCACCAGACCTGGGGAGGACATGGGGCAGGTCCTACTCCATCGGGAGTAGGACGGATTGACTGCTCAGGGACGACGACGCGGCGCGCCGCGCGCGACATCGTGGTGAACATGGAAGCCGACCGCACGCCGCCCGGGACGGACCGGGACCACACGCACCGGAACCACCGGCCGTGCCCCTCATCGCGGAGCGCCTCATGAGCGCCCTCGCGCTGTCCGTCCTGCTCTCCCTGGTCTCCGCCGTGGCGTACGCGGGCGGTGCGATCCTCCAGGAGCGCGTGGCGGCGACGGCGGCGCGGCACGAGTACGCGCCACTGCGCCGCGGCGCCTGGTGGGTCGCCGTCGTCCTGAACGGCCTCGGCGGGCTCCTGCACGTCGTGGCCCTCGCTTACGGCCCGCTGAGCCTGGTGCAGCCCCTTGGCGCCCTGACGATCGTGTTCGCGCTGCCGATGGCGGCGGTCTTCGTGCGCCGCCGGGCCGGTGCCACCGCCTGGCGCGGCGCCCTGATGGCGACCGTGGGCCTCGCGGGCATGCTGTCGCTGACGCGGGCCACCACGTCGCAGTCCCTGGCCGACGCCGAGCGGGTCGTCCTTGCGCTCGGCACGGGCGGCGCGGTGGTCGCCCTGATGCTGCTCGCGCACGCCGCGCACCGGCATCCGGCCGTGCGCAGCGTGCTGCTCGCGACGGCGGCGGGCATCGCCTTCGGCATCTCCTCGGTGTTCACCAAGACCGTCGCGGTGGACTGGGACGCCCACGAGCCGCTGACCCGGCAGGTGCCGAGCCTCGCGGTGATCGCCGTGCTCGCGGTGAGCGGGCTGCTGCTCTCGCAGGCCTCCTACCGGGGCGCGGGCCTCGCGGCGCCGCTGTCCACGGTGACCGTCGTGAACCCGGTGATCGCCGCCGCGGTCGGGCTCACCCTGTTCGGAGAATCCTTCCGCTACGGCACCACGGGCATGGCCGTGGCCCTGGCGTGCGGCGTCGTCGCCGCGGGCGGTCTGATCCTGCTGACGACGGAGCGCATCGGCGCGGAGGCCGCGCGGGAGCGCGCCGCGCTGCCCCAGAACGCCGACGCCGCCGACACCACCGGCGCGGCCGTCGTGAACGACACCGCCGTCGTGACGGACACCGCCGGTGCCACCGACACGGCCGTCCTGACCGATCCCGCGGGCACCCGTGACGCCGCTGACCCCACCGGCCCCAGAGGCACCGAAGCCCCCGAGGTCACGTCGGCCCCCGCCGCGCCCGTGGCCCGCTCCGCCGAACCGGCCCCGGTGGCCGAGCCGCGCACGGCGGCCCACGAAGAGCGCCCCGCGGCCGACGCGGGCCGCTACGGACGCCCGGGCGGCGAGCGGCCCCTGCCGGAACAGCCGCTGCTGCCCGAGACGCTCGCCGGGGTGCCGTTCCAGCCCGCGGCGAAGGCGTTCCCCCGTGCGGGCACCGCCGGAGCGGCACGCGCCTGACGGCACGTGTCACGTCCGCACCACACCGCACTGTGCGCGCGGCCGCCCGCCCCGCGGACGGGCGGCCGCCGCCCGGAGTCAGATGCGGACGCCGCGCGCCCGCAGATACGCGAGCGGGTCGATGTCCGAACCGAAGCCGGGGCCCGTACGGATCTCGAAGTGCAGGTGCGGGCCCGTGCTGTTGCCCGTCGAACCGGAGCGGCCGATGCGCTGCCCGGGGACGACCTTCTGGCCCGACTTCACGCTGAGCGCGGACATGTGGGCGTACTGCGAGTACCTGCCGTCGGTGTGCCGGATGACGACCTGGTAGCCGTACGAGCCGCCCCATCCTGACTGGACGACCGTGCCCGCGACGACCGCCTTCACGGACGTGCCGGTGGGCACGGGGAAGTCGACGCCCGTGTGGTAGCCCTTCGACCAGGAGCCGCCCGACGCGCGGTAGGGCGTGCCGATGGACCCGGCGACGGGCAGGGTGGCGCCCGACTGCGCCCGCTCGGGCGCCTTGGCCCGCTGCTGCCCCGCCGGTGCCGCCTCCCGCTTCGGCGCGGGCCTGGCCTGCTTGCGCTCCTGGGGCTTGGCGGGCTTGGTCTGGCTGCGCTCCTTCTCCGGGGCGCGCTCCTGCTGGCGCGCCGCCGGGCGCTTGTCGTCGCGTTCCTTGCCCTGCTGCGGCTGCCTGCGCTCGGGCGGGCGCGCGGGCTCCTTCAGCCTGCCGTCCGCGCCGCGCAGCGACAGGCGCTGGCCGGGCGTGATGTAGTCCGGGTCGGCGCCGATGGCGCGGCGGTTGGTCTCGTACAGCTGGGGCCAGCCGCCCTTGACGCGGCGCTCGTCGGCGATCCCGGAGAGGGTGTCGCCGCGCACCACCGTGTACATCCGGGCGGCGCCCGCCGCGGACTGGGGCGTCACTTCCGGCTTGACGTCCTTGACGGTGCGCTTGGGCACCCGCGGGGCGGTGCGCCCGCCGTCGGTCTTCGCGTCGTTCGCCGTCCCCTTGCCCGCCTCGGGCGCCGAGGCGGGCTTGATGTCGGGGGTGTCGCCGCCCCGGGTGAGGCCCGCGCGCACGGAGCACACCGGCCAGGCGCCGGGGCCCTGGCCGTCGAGGACCTTCTCGGCGACGGCGATCTGCTGGTCCTTGGTGGCGAGGTCGGCGCGCGGCGCGTAGGCCGTGCCGCCGTAGGCCTCCCAGGTGGACTGGGTGAACTGCAGGCCGCCGTAGAAGCCGTTGCCGGTGTTGATGCTCCAGTTGCTGGTGGACTCGCAGGCGGCGACCTTGTTCCAGGTGTCGACGTCGGCGGCGTGCCCCGTGCCCGCGGTGATCAGGGGCAGGGCCATGCCGGCGCCGCCCGCTGTCACGGTCAGCGAGGCGCGGTTGATCCGGCTCGGCTGGTACCGGCGATGCCGGCCTCGTAAGGCCATGAAAGCCCCCTCAGACACGCGTGGTTCGCAAGGTCACACTTCAGCCACAGGACAAGGCCGCAAGCTAGCCGGTCGGCCATGCATGTGACAAGAGCACGACGCTGAGGGGGCTTTGAACAGGTCAGTTCCTCAAATGCCCCGGAAGCCACCGGAGTTGCACATCCTGCCAGAACGGCCCGCCGCCCTCGTGGTCGTTGAAGCGGTACACCTCCATCGACCGCTCGCCGCCCGCGTAGGCGTTGTAGGCGGCGAACACCGTGGACGGCGGGCACGTCTCGTCCTCCAGTGCGGCCGAGAACAGCGCGGGCGCCCGGCCGCGCGCCGCGAAGTGCACGCCGTCGAAGTACGACAGTGTCCGGAAGACCCGCTCCTCGCTGCCGCGCCGCGCGCTCAGGTACAGGCCGATCTCCCGGTACGGGTGCCGGGACGTGAGCGTCGCCGCGCGCGGGAAGTCGCACAGGAAGGGCACGTTGGGGCTGATCGCGGCGAGGTCGGGGACGAGGCCGCCGACGGCGAGCGTGATGCCGCCGCCCTGGCTGTCGCCGATCGCCGCCACCCGCGCGGCGTCGACCAGGGGGTGGGAGCGGACGGCTTCGACGGCCCGCACGGCGTCGGTGAAGACACGGCGGTAGAAGTAGTCGTGCGGGTCCTCGACGCCCCGGGTCACGAAGCCCGGGTAGGCCGGTCCGCCGCCCTCCGGGTCGGGGGTGTCGCCCACCGAGCCGCCGCTGCCCTGGCCCCGGGTGTCCATGACGAAGTGCGCGAACCCGGCCGCCGACCACAGCAGCCGCTCGTGCGGCAGGCCTCGGCCGCCGCCGTAGCCGATGTACTGCACCACGGCCGGAAGCGGTCGCTTCGTCCCCGCCGGGAGCAGCAGCCAGCCCTTGACCGGGTGTCCGCCGAATCCCGCGAACGTCACGTCGAAGACCTCGACCGAGGCCAGCGGCACGTCGACGCGCTCGAACCGCGCGTCCAGCTCGTGTTCCCGGGCGGCGGCGAGGGTCTTCTCCCAGAAGGCGTCGAAGTCCTCTGGCTCGGCCAACGCGGGCCGGTAGTGGCGCAGCTCCTCGAGCGGCAGGTCGAAATGGGGCACGGACAGCTCCTCCTTCGGACGCGATGTCGACGCGATGTCACACGTCACGGTACGCGGCGGGGTTTCGGCGGCGATCAGACGCGTTTCCCCAGCGCACGGGCCCGACGCCCGGCCGTGACACACGGCGGACCGGACCCCTGCCGCTCCAGAGGAAAGCGCGGGCCGCGTATGGGGTTCGCAAAGGCCTTGCCTGGGTGGCACCGGGCACGGAAAGCTTCCGACCTGCTGCTTTATGAGGTTCAGCCGAGTCGTGGTGCCTATCACGACCTAAATGGCACCACGAATGGCTCGCCATGGCGCCATATGTGTGCCATGATGGAGCCACGCAAGCGGGACTGCCGACCAACACCGCGAAGTTCAGGACCGGAACCCACCGGAACAGACCGGAACAGACTTGAAGGAGCACCAGCCATGTCCGTCACCCTTACCGAGAAGGACAAGAACACCCTGCGGATCGCCGCCTACGGCGCCGTGCACCTGGTGACCATCGCCGCCAGCACCGGCAGCAGGCCGGGCCGGACCGCGGGGGAAGGCTCCCTCGCCCTGTACTCCGCGACCGGCCTGGTCGGGCACGTGCTCACCGAGTACCCCAAGGACCTGGACCACAGCGGCGCGTCCGTGGCCGAGGTCGCCGACCGCGTGCTGCCCTCCCTGACGACGGCCATGAGCCTGCTCAAGGAGCTGGACGCCGCGGAGGCCGACAACTTCCGCAGCACCGTCCTCGTCGCCATCGAGACCGCCACCCGCAGCCACAAGAAGGCCCCCAGCCCCGTCCTCGCCGACATCACCCGCAAGATCACCGAGGCCCTCGACGCCGCGTGACAGCCGGGGCCGGACCGCCCGCCGGGCGTTCTGGCCCCGCCGTCGCGGGGGGCTGCGCCCCTTTCCCCGCTGTTTTCCCGCCGCGTCGTTTCCCGCTGTGGCGTTTCCCCGCTGTGTCGGCCCTTCGGGGCTCGCCCCTCAAGCGCCGGACAGGCCGTTCCTGGCCAGTCCGGCGCTTTGTGATGTCACCGGCTCAGGGGCTCCGGCGTCGGGCCGGGGTCCGGCACGGGGTCCGGGCCCGGCGGCTTCGGCACCGGGGACGGCGGGGGCTCCGGCACGGGCACCGGATCGGGCACCGGTCGCGGCGGCGGGCCGGGGTCGGGCAGCGGCCCCGGCGCGGGGTCGGGATTCGGTCCTGGCGTCGGGCCGGGCGGGACGGGGGCGGGGACCGGGTGGGTCATCTGTTCCTCCCGTAGTGCTGAAGAAGGCCGTTTCCACTGTCTCCCGGCTCGCGCGCCCCTGCCCGCCGGGTCCACGCCACGGCTCAGTCGGCCGTGCGCCGGAGCCGCACGACCGGGATGTCCCGCTCGGTCTTGGTGCGGTACTCCTCGTACAGCGGGAACACCTCGAGCAGGTGGGGCCAGACCCGGGCCTTGTCCCCGGCCGACAGGGTCTCGGCGCGGGCGGTGAAGCGCTCGGCGCCCACGCGCAGCCGGACCTCCGGCTCGTCCACCAGATTCACGTACCAGAGCGGGTGGTCGGTGGCGCCGCCGTTGGACGCCACTATCAGATAGTCGTCCCCGTCCCGGCCGTAGATGAGCACGGTGCGCCGCCACAGGCCGCTGCGACGGCCCTTGTAGTCCAGGAGCAGACAGGGCGCGCCCTGCACGGTGGCACCCTTGGCTCCGCCCGACTCCTCGTACAACCTGGCCTGTTCGGCAACCCAGCCGGTCGGGCTGATCACGGCTTCGTCGTGTGAGGTCATGAGGGCAACCCTAGGTTCGTGGCCCGGCGAGCGCCTCAGCCCGTGGAGGGAGGTCCCGCCTCAACCCGTGGGAGTACGCGCGTCCCCCTCGCCGCACAGCCCGGCCGCTGCGGCGAGGCCGGTGCGCGGGCTGGCGAGCACCGGGACGGACACCTCGGCGAGCCCGGCGGCGTCCGCCATCGAGGCCTGCGCGAGCACCACGGCGTCCGCGCCCGGCGCGACCCGCTCCACGGCCCGCGCGACCAGGCGGAGATACCCCTGCCGGTCCCCGGCCTCGAACCGCTCCCAGGCGCCGTCCACGACTACGGTACGCGGGTCGAGGGGGCGCCCGGCCTCCTCGTCGAGCAGGGCGAGCGTCGGCTCCAGGGTGCTGGGGACGGCGGCGACGACCGCGACCGCCGCACCCGCGCCGACGGCGGCCGCCGCCATGGGCCGGTCCACGCGCAGCACCGGAACGCCGACGGCCGCCGCACGGGACTCCGCGACGCCGCCGAGCGTCGAGCACGTGCACAGCACGGCGCCCGCGCCCGCGGCCACGGCGCTCTCCAAGGCCGCCTGGACGTCGTCCGCGACGGCCTCGGGTCCCCGCGCCCGGGCCCGCGCCAGCAGGTCCTCGTGGACATGGTGGGCGAGCGCGAGCCCCGGGTGGTGCGCGTCGCGCAGCGCGTCGAACACCGGGACGTGGACGGGCGAGGTGTGCAGCAGCGCCAGCGTCACCATGCCGACGGGTCCTCCTCGACCTTGGCGAGGGCCGCCCGCACCAGCTCCGCGGCGGGCGCGGGGGCCAGCTCCGGATGGCGCTCCGCCCACCTGGCGACGTACGGGCACAGCGGGACGACGGCACGGTCCTCGCGCGCGGCCAGGGCGTACAGCTCCGTGGCGAGGGCGCCCGCGATGCCGCGGCCCTCGTGGGCGGGCGGCACCTCGGTGTGCAGGGGCACGAGCGCGGGCCGCGGCTCCGTCAGCGTGACGTACACGATCCGCCCGACGACCCGGCCGTCCTCCTCGGCGAGCAGCAGCCCGTGCGCCCGGTCGTCACGGATTCCGTAGGGCCGCGCGGGGCCCGCCGTGTCGCTCATCGCCGCTCCTCGCCGCGCCCGCGCGCGGTGTCGCCTCAGGGGCGCGCGACCGCCTGCGGGGAGCGCGCCATGTCGTCGGCGCCCGGCACCGGCGCGGAGGCGTCGGCGCCGAGGGCCACGACGCGGTTGCCCTCGTCGACGTGCACCACCCGCGGCCGCAGCGCGCGGGCCTCGGCGTCGTCGACCTGGGCGTAGCTGATGACGATGACCTTATCCCCGGGGTGCACGAGGTGCGCGGCCGCTCCGTTGATGCCGATGACGCCGCTGCCCCGCTCGCCCTCGATGGTGTACGTCTCCAGGCGGGCGCCGTTGGTGATGTCGACGATGTGCACGAGCTCCCCCGGCAGCAGGTCGGCGGCGTCGAGGAGGTCGGCGTCGATGGTGACGGACCCGACGTAGTGCAGGTCGGCCTGGGTCACCGTGGCACGGTGGATTTTGGACTTGAACATGGTGCGCAGCATCGGAGCACTCCTAGAATTCGGCTCCCTGCCTGCGTTGATGCAGGTCAAGGGCTGCCATGCACCTTACAGCCCGGGCGCTTCCCGGGGCAGTCGCCGACGGCGGCCCGGCAGGGCCGGCGCGTGGGCGGGGACACAGGTCCCCGCCCACGCGCCCGTGTCTCAGCAGACCGCGCCGTCCTCGCTCAGAGGACCGCGCCGTCCTTCGTCCTCCTGCGCAGGCGTCGGCCTGCTGGACTGGGCGAGGTCCTTCCACATGTCCGACAGACCGGCGATGGTGCGCGCCGCGAACAGCGTGCGGATGGACACCTCCTGCTTCAGCTCCGTCCGGATCACGCTGACCAGCCTGATCGCCCGCAGCGAGTTGCCGCCGAGGTCGAAGAAGTCCTGGTCGATGCCCACCCGGTCCAGTTCGAGCACGTCGGCGAACGCCGCGGCCAGGACTCGCTCGGTGTCGTTGCGCGGCGCCCGGTAGGACGCGTCGTCGAACGTGGGCTCGGGCAGCGCCGCCCGGTCCAGGCGGCCGTCGGCCCCCAGCGGCAGCCGCTCGAGGACCATGAACACCGACGGCACCATGGCCTCCGGCAGCCGTCCCGCGGCGTACCGGCGCAGGTCCTCCGCGGACAGGGTCTGGCCGCCCGCCGGAACCACGTAGGCGATGAGGCGCTGCTGCCCGGAGTCGTCCTTCCTGGCGACGGCGACGGAGCGCGCGAGCCCGGGGACACTCGGACAGCGCCTCCTCGACCTCCGCGAGTTCGACCCGGAAGCCCCGCACGTCCGCCTGGGCGTCGGCCCGGCCCACGTACTCCAGGCGGCCGTCGGCACCCCAGCGCACCCGGTCGCCGGTGCGGAGCATGAGACCGCCCGCCGGGCCGAAGGGGCAGGTCACGAACCGCTCAGCGGTCGGTCCTGGCCGCCCGGCGTAGCCGCGCGCCACACCGGGCCCGGCCACGTACAGCTCCCCGGCGACGCCCACGGGCACCGGCGTGAGGCCCGGGCCGAGGACGTAGAGGGAGGTGTGGTCCAGGGGGTGGCCGACCGCGCCCGGGTGCGCCGGCTCGTCCGCCGCCAGGCGGTGGGCCGCGGCGAACACGGCGGTCTCCGCCGGGCCGTGGGCGTTGACGACGGTCAGGCCGGGGCAGGCCTCCCTGACCCGTCGCACGGCGACGGCGGACACGCGGTCCCCTCCGGTCCACACCTCGCTGAGCCCGGCGAGCCGCTCGGGGCGGTCCGCCGCGACCGCGGAGAACTGGCCCGCGGGCAGCCACACCGTGGCGACGCCGTGCGCCGCCCGCAGGTCGGCCAGCGCGTCGACGTCCAGTTCCCCGGCGGGAGCCACGACCACTCGGCCGCCGTTCAGGAGCGGCACCCACACTTCGAGGGCGAGCGCGTCGGAGGTGTGCGGCGCGTGCCACAGCACGGTGCCGCGGCCGCCCTCCCGCCAGTGGCGGTCCAGGACGAACCGCTCCATGTTCCGGTGCGTCACGGCGACCCCGGTGGTCGCGCCGTTCGCTCCGGAGCCGTAGACCACGGCCGCCAGGTCGTCCTGGTGCGGCGGGGCCACGGTCTGCCGCACCGCGTCGCCGTCGTCGGCTGCGTCCGCCGCGAGGGCGGCGAACACCAGCGCGGGAACGTCCAGATCCGCGGCGAGCGCGTCGGCCGTGGTCGCGTCGGTGAGCAGGGCGCGCGCCGAGGCGTCGCCGACCACCGCCTTGATCCGCTCGACCGGGAAGGCCGGGTCGACGGGCAGGTAGGCCCCGCCCGCCTTCGCCACGCCCAGGAGGGCGACGACCAGGTCCACCGACCGGGGCAGCGCCACCGCCACCACGGTCTCGGGTCCGGCCTGACGGCGGCGCAGCGCGTCGGCCAGGCGGCTGGAGCGCTCGTCGAGGTCCCGGTACGAGACCGTCGTGTCGCCGGACACCAGCGCGACGGCGTCGGGGGTCTTCTCGGCCTGGCGGGCGAACAGCTGCGGAACCGTCAGGCCCGGCAGGGGCGCGTCCGTGTGGTGCGGCGCCGCCAGGACCTGGTCCCGCTCGTCGCCGCGCACCACGTCGAGGGCGCCGACGGGGCGCTCGTCGGCGGCCACCGCGGCGCGGACGAACTCGATCAGCTCCGCGCCGATGAAGCTCAGCTCCTCGCGGGAGTACAGGCCCGCGGGGGCGTCGAGCCGGACGTACAGGTCGCTGTCGGGGCTGCCGTCGGTGCAGACGCCGATGGCCAGTTCGTCGAAGGCGCCGGTCGTGGCGGGGAAGTAGCGCGCCGGGTGGTCGCCGAAGTGGAGCTGCTCCACGAACTCGACGACGTTCATGACGGCGCCGAAGCTGCCGCGCCCGGCCAGGACGGCGCCGCTCGCGCGCTGGATGTCGGAGTAGTGGCAGGCGGTGTGCCCGAAGATCTCGTACGTCTCGTCCACGACCGCGTCGGCGATGTCGGCGAAGGTCGTGGCGAGCGGCACCTTCACGCGCATCGGCACCACGTTGACCGCGAGTCCGGGCGTCTTGGCCGCCACCCCGACGCGGTTGCCCACGGCGAGCGAGAGGAGGAACTCCGGCTGGTCGCAGCGGTGGCGGAAGAACACCGCTGCGGCCGCGGTCAGCATCGACGACATCCATACGCCGAGGGACTTCGCGGCCTCGGTCCAGGCGGCCGCCTCGGCGCGCGGGACGGTCAGCGTCCGGCTCACCATGCCGATCGCGCCGGCCACCTCCGACCAGCGGTCGGCGCCGCTCGTCGGCTCGGAGAGCGTGGCGCGCAGCGCGTCGGGCAGGGCGACGCGCGGCACCTGGGCGGGCGCGGGCGCGTCCTTGAGGTAGTCGCGCCAGAACTCCGTGTCCTCGGTGAACTGGTCGGAGGCCAGATACTCCGTCGCCTCGTTCGCGAACGACTCGGCGTCCCACGGGTCCGCCAGGTCCGGCACCTCCGTGCCCCGCGCCAGCGCCGTGTACACCTCGGCCAGGCGCCGCGACAGCAGGCCGCCCGCGCCGAAGCCGTCGGATATGAGGTGGTGGTAGGCGAGCACCACGAGGAAGCGGTCCGCGGCGAGCTTCACCACACCGAGCCGGAACAGCAGGTCCCGCTCCAGGTCGAAGCGCTGGCGCACCGTGTCGGACAGCGCGTCGCGCGCCGCCTGCTCGGGGTCGGCCTCGGCGCTGAGGTCCAGGAAGAACGGCCGCCAGTCCCCCAACTCCCGGACCGTGAGCCGCAGCCCGCTGCCGTCGTCGGCGAAATTCACGCGCAGTACTTCCGCCTCGCCCATCACACGCAGAAACGCGGATTCCATGACCGTCGTATCGAGCTCGCCGGCCACCTCCCACATCGTCATCGCGTGGTTCAGCGTGTCGGGAGCCATTTCCTGCGCCAGCCACAACCCTTTATGCGCAGCCGACGCACCGAACGAACGCACAATGATCAACCCTTCGAAAACAGGCCCGTAAACCGGAGGAATGCGCAAATCGCCTCCACTTTCACGGACGTGGATCAGCCGGTCAAGCCAATGCTGCGCCTTGGCGGGACACGCCGCTGCGGAAGCGCGCGTGTCCCGCCGACAGGACAGCCGTCCGGCGCGGAAGGACCTCCGGACACCATCAGATCACCGTCAGGCGCGCTGGGGCATCGCGGTCATGATGTGCCCGGCGATCTGCCGCGGCGACGGGTGTTTCAGCGCCAGGTTCGCCCGCAACTTGAGCCCGGTCGACGCGGCCAGACGCTTGCTCAGGTCCTCCACCGAGAGGAGCGAGTCGAACCCGATCTCCTTGAACTCCTGGTCGGGGTTGATGTTTTCGCTGGAGGGGTGCCCCAGCACGACGGCGACCTTCTCCAGGACGTGCGCGAGCACCAGGGCCCGCGCGTCATCGTCGGCGAGCGCGGCGACCCGCTCCGACAGAGGGACGGCCTGTTCCTCGTCCGCGGGCCGCTCCGTCGCGGGCACCTCGGCCACCACCGCCGTGTGGGCGGAGTTCAGCCAGTACCGCTGCCGCTGGAACGCGTACGTCGGCAGGTCGACGCGCGGCCGCTCACCGAGGAGGGCCGACCAGTCCACCGCCCCGCCCTGGACGTACAGCTGGGCCAGCGAGCCGAGCACGGCCTCCACCTCGCCGCGGTCGCGGCGGGACGAGGCGAGGACCACGGCGTCGTCCACGTCCTCGACGATCTCCTGCACCGGCACGGTCAGGACGGGGTGCGGGCTCATCTCGATGAACACCCGGAATCCGTCCTGCCCCAATCGCCGGACGGAGGTCTCGAAGAGGACCTTCTCCCGCAGATTGTTGTACCAGTATTCGCCGTTCAGCTCCGCGGTGTCGATCGTCTTCCCGTACAGCGTCGAGTAGAAAGGAAGCTTCGACGATTTCGGGCTCACGTCGGACAGCTGGCCGATCACCTCGTCACGGACCCGGGTCACCTGATGGGAATGCGACGCGTAATCGACTGAAATTCGCCGGGCCTGGGCGCCTTCGGCCTTCATCTTCTCGACGAATTCATCGAGCGCGTCCGGTTCCCCGGACACCACCACGGAGCGGGGCCCGTTCACCACGGCGACGCTCACCCGGTCGCTCCACGGGGCCAGCAGTTCCTCCACGACCTCCGCGGACTCCACGACCGACGCCATCCCGCCATGGCCGATCAGGCTCACCAGGGCCTTGCTGCGCAGCGCCACGACCTTGGCGGCGTCGCGCAGCGAAAGGGCGCCGCAGACGTGGGCGGCGGCGATCTCGCCCTGGCTGTGGCCCACCACCGCGGCCGGTTCCACGCCCCAGGACCGCCACAGGGCGGCCATGGACACCATCACCGAGAACAGCGCGGGCTGCACCACGTCCACCCGGTCCAGGGTGGGCGCGCCTGGCACGCCGCGCACGACGTCGAGCAGCGACCAGTCGACCCACTCGGACAGGGCGGCCGCGCACGCGTCGAGGCTGCGGGCGAAGACCGGGAAGGCGTCGTACAGCTGCCGGCCCATGCCGACCCACTGCGAACCCTGCCCGGGGAACATGAACGCGACGCCACCGAGGGTGCCCGCGGCGCCGCGCACCACCGCGGCGGACTCCGCGCCGTTGCTCAACGACGCGAGGCCGCTCAGGAGTTCGTCGCGGCCGCGCCCCAGGACCACCGCGCGGTACTCGAACCGCGACCGGGTCGAAAGCAGCGACCAGCCGATGCCCGCGACGTCCGCGACGTCCTTGCCGTCATGAGCGGCGACGAAGTCGCGCAGCTTGCCCGCCTGCCGCTCGACGGCCGCCGCGCTCTTGCCCGAGACCACCCACGGCACGAGGCCGCCGGGAACCTCCGGGGCCGCCTCCCCCGCGTCCGCGCGCTCCTGCGGGACCTCCTCCTCCAGGATCACGTGCGCGTTGGTGCCGCTGACGCCGAACGAGGAGACCCCGGCGCGCCGCGGGCCCTCAGGCCGCGGCCACTCCCGCCCCTCCACAAGGAGCTCGACGGCGCCGGACGTCCAGTCCACGTGCCGCGACGGCGTGTCCACGTGCAGGGTCTTCGGCAGGAAGCCGTTGCGCATGGCCATCACCATCTTGATGACCCCGGCGACCCCCGCGGCGGCCTGGGCGTGGCCGATGTTCGACTTCATGGACCCCAGCCAGAGCGGTTTGCCCTCGGCCCGGTCCGCTCCGTACGTCGCGAGGAGGGCGCCCGCCTCGATGGGGTCGCCCAGTACGGTGCCGGTGCCGTGGGCCTCGACCGCGTCCACCTCGGACGGCGCGACGCCCGCGTTGGCCAGCGCCTGCTGGATGACCTTCTCCTGGGCGCGGCCGTTGGGGGCGGTGAGCCCGTTGCTGGCCCCGTCCTGGTTGACTGCGGTGCCGCGCACGACGGCGAGCACCTGGTGGCCGTTGCGGCGGGCGTCGGACAGCCGCTCCAGGAGCAGCACGCCCACGCCCTCGGCCCAGCCGGTGCCGTCCGCGCCGTCCGCGAAGGACTTGCAGCGGCCGTCGGCGGCCAGGCCGCCCTGCCGGGAGAACTCCACGAAGAGCGCGGGCGACGACATCACGAGCGCGCCGCTCGCGAGCGCCAGCGAGCACTCGCCCGCGCGCAGCGACTGCACCGCCAGGTGCAGGGCCACCAGCGACGACGAGCACGCCGTGTCCACGGACACCGTCGGCCCCGTCAGGCCCAGTTCGTACGCCACCCGGCCGGACGCGACGCTCAGGGCGCTGCCGTGCAGCAGATAGCCCTCCAGCTCGTTCTTGCTCGCTTCCAGGAAGCGCGCGCCGTACTCGGAGGAGCTCACCCCGGTGAAGACGCCGACGTCGGTGCCGCGCAGGCTCGCGGGCACGATGCCCGCCCGCTCGAAGACCTCCCACGACGTCTGCAGGAGCAGCCGCTGCTGCGGGTCGATCGCGAGCGCCTCGCGCGGGCTGATGCCGAAGAAGTCGGCGTCGAAGTCGGCCACGTCCGCGAGGAATCCCCCGTGCCGGACGTACGCGCTGCCGGCCTTGTCGGGGTCCGGGTCGTACACGTCCCGCCACCCTCGGTCCGCCGGGAACTCGTCCACGGCGTCCACGCCGCCGCGGACCATGTCCCACAGGTCCTCGGGCGACGACACGCCTCCCGGGTAGCGGCACGCCATGGACACCACGGCGATCGGCTCCACCCGGGCGGCCTTCAGGGCGTCGTTCTCCTGCCGGAGGCGGTCGCGCTCCTCCAGCAGTGTGCGGAGCGCCCGCTGGACCCGGTCCGCGCCGTCCGCTGTGCGATCCGCGGAACTGTTCATGTCACTTAACCCTTCTCGTCCAAAGCCAGGTCGACCAGTGCTTCCAAGTCCAAGTCCGCCAGCTCGTCCGCACCGGTGTCCGGGGCGGACGTCCGCCCGTCGGCGTCCGGGGCGGCGCAGGCGAGCACCGCGTCCAGGACGCCCGCGGCGCGCAGGCTTTCGATCGAGACGGTCCGCAGGACCTCCCGGATCGCCGCGTCCTCGTCCGGGCTCGCCGGCTGCTGCCGCTCCTCCGGGCGGAGCTGGCCCACGATGTGGGCGGCAAGATCGCGCGGGGTGGGGTAGCTGAAGACGAGCGTGGAGGGCAGCCGCAGACCGGTCGACGAGGCCAGGCGGTTGCACAGCTCGACCGACGTCAGCGAGTCGAACCCGAGCTGGGTGAACGCCTGGTCGGCCTCGACGGCCGCGCTGGAGGGGTGTCCGAGCACGACGGCGGCCTGCTCGCGGACCCAGGCGAGCACGGTCGCCTCCGCCTCGCCCGGCGACAGGACGGCCAGCCTGGCGGGCAGGCCGAGCGGGCCGCTGTCCTTGGCCGCGCTCATCCGGTTCCGCGCCGGGCGGCTGCTGCTGACGAGGTCGCGCAGGAGGAGCGGCAGTTCGTCGCCGGACTTGTTGCGCAGCGCGGCGATGTCCAGGCGGGCCGGGACGAGCACGGGCTTGTTGACCGCGCACGCCGCGTCGAACAGGGCCAGTGCCTCGGGCGTCGGCATCGGGGCGATGCCGAGGCGCCGGACCCGGGAGAGGTCGACCTCGTCCAGGTCCCCGGTCATGCCGCTGCTCTGCCCCCACCAGCCCCAGCCCAGTGACGTACCGACCAGACCCGAGGCCCTGCGCTGGGCGGCCAGGGCGTCCAGGAATCCGTTGGCGGCGGCGTAGTTCGCCTGTCCGCCGGTGCCGAGCGTGCCCGCGAGCGCGGAGAACAGGACGAACGCCGACAGGTGGTGGTCCCGGGTCAGCTCGTGCAGGTGGAGCGCGCCACCGGCCTTGGCACCGAGCACGCGGTCGAAGCTCTCCGGCGTCAGCGACTCGACGGTGCCGTCCGCGAGCACTCCGGCCGCGTGCAGGACCGCCGTCAGCGGGTACGCGGGAGGCATGTCGGCGAGCAGCTTCGCCACGGCGTCGCGGTCGGCGACGTCGCACCGCGCGACCTTGACGAGCGCGCCCGCGCCCTCCAGGTCCGCGACCAGCTCCGGGGCTCCGTCGGCGGCCAGGCCGCTGCGGCTCGCGAGCACCAGGCTCCGCACGCCGTGCTCGGCGACGAGGTGGCGCGCCACCAGGGCGCCCACGCCGCCGGTGCCGCCGGTGACCAGGACGGTGCCGCCGCCGAAGCCGCTGCCCAGATCGAAGATGATCTTTCCGATGTGGCGGCCCTGGCTCATCTCGCGGAACGCCTTGCGGGCGTCGCGGATGTTCCAGACGGCGATCGGGCTCAGCCGCACCCGGCCGTCGGCGAAGAGCTCCATGACGGCCTGGAACATCTCGTGGAAGGCGTCGGGGCCCGCCTCGTAGAGGTCGAAGGCCTCGTAGGCGACTCCGGGATGGTCGGCCGCCACCCGCTCGGGCTCGCGGATGTCCGTCTTGCCCATCTCGACGAAGGCGCCGCCCTGGGGAAGCAGCTTCAGCGAGGCGTCGACGAACGCGTGCGCGAGGGAGTTCAGGACGACGTCCACACCGCGGCCGTCCGTGGCGTCCAGGAACTTCTGCGCGAACTCCAGGTCGCGCGACGACGCCAGGTGCGCGTCGTCGATGCCGAGGGCGCGCAGGGTGGGCCACTTGGCCGGGCTCGCGGTCGCGTAGATCTCGGCGCCCGCGTGCTTGGCCAGCTGGACCGCGGCCATGCCCACGCCACCGGCGGCGGCGTGGATGAGGACCCGCTGGCCCTTCTTCAGGTTCGCCACCCGGAACAGGCCGTAGTAGGCGGTGAGGAAGGCGCCCGGCACGGACGCCGCCTCGGTGTGGGTCCAGCCGTCGGGGACGGGCATGAGAAGCCGGTGGTCGGCCACGGCGACGCGGCCGAAGGCGCCGGAGAAGATGCCCGTGACGCGGTCGCCCGGCGCGAGGGAGGTGACGTCGTCGGCCACCTCCAGGACGGTTCCCGCGCCCTCGCTGCCGATCCCGGCGTCGATGGCGGTGCGGTCGACCAGGCCGAGCGCGATCGTGACGTCCCGGAAGTTGAGCCCCGCGGCGTGCACGGCGACGCGCACCTGCCCGCTCGTGAGGGGCTCCTCCACCTCGGGGCAGGGCACCCAGGTCAGGTTCTCCAGGGTCCCCTTGTTGGGGATGCCGAGGCGGTGGGCGCCGCCCGCGGGCGGCTCGAGCTGCTGGTGCGCGAGCGAGGCCACCGCCAGACGCGGGGCGAGGAACGCGCCGCCGCGCAGGGCCAGTTGGTCCTCATCCAGGGTGAGCGCGTCCGGCAGCAGGGCCCAGGAGGCGTCCTCGTCGTCGATGTCCACCAGGCGGAACCTGCCGGGGTGCTCCGTCTGCGCGGACCGGATCAGGCCCCACACGGACGCGCCGGGGAGGCTTTCGACGCGCTCCCCGCCGCCGGTGGCGAAGGCCAGGCGGGTGAGCACCACCAGCGTCGACGCGGTGAGCCGCTCCTCGGCGAGGAAGCGCTGGACCAGGGCGAGCACGTGTGTGCCGGTGCCGCCGACCGCGGCGAGCGTCTCGCCGTCGGTGGCGACGACGTCGTCCAGGCACAGGACGACGTGCCGGGGGGCCTCGCCCGCGAGGACGTCGTCGAGGGAGGCGTGGACGGTGACGCCGTCGTCGCCCGCATCGGCGAGGCGGGCGGCGGCCAGGCCGTCCTTCGCGCCGAGGACGCTCCACGGCGCGCGCGCCGTCTCCCGCTCGCCGTCCTTGACCGGCCGCCACTCCACCTCGTACAGCGACCGCTCGTTGGCGCCGCGTACCGAGCGCACCTGCTGGGCGCTCGCGGGCCGGAACGTCAGCGCCCCGATGTGTGCGATCTCGCGGCCGTGCTCGTCGGCGATCGCCACCGACACGGCGGCGTCACCGGCCGGGGAGACCCGGATGCGCACGGTCGGGCCGCACTCGCCGACCTGGTCGACGCCGGACCACGAGAAGGGCATCCAGCCCTGGCCGCCGTCGACCTCGATGACGCGGCCGACGACCACCGCGTGCAGCACGGAGTCGATCAGCGCCGGGTGCAGGGCGAAGTCGCCGCTGGCGGAGCCGTCGGTCGTCGGGAGCGTGGCCGTCGCGAAGAGGTCGTCGCCGCGCCGCCACACCTCGCGCAGTCCGCGGAACGTCGGCCCGTAGTCGAAGCCGCCGTCCGCGAAGGAGTCGTACAGGCCCTCGATGCCGAGCTGTTCCGCCCCGGCCGGAGGCCACGCCGCGAGGGCGCGCGCGCTCTCGGCCGACGCGTCCGTCGGCGCCGTGCCCGGCGTCAGGCTGCCCGTCGCGTGCCGGGTCCACCCGGTCTCCTGGTCGTCGCCGTCGGGACGCGAGTACACGTCCAGCGTGCGGCCGCCCGCCTCTCGTCCGCCGCGCCGACGACGAGGCGTACGCGCACGTCCCCGGACTCGGGCAGGATCAGCGGAACCTCCAGGGAGAGTTCCTCGATGGCCGGGGACCCGACGTGGTCGCCCACCCACAGGGCGAGGTCCATGTAGGCCGTCGCCGGTACGACGACCGCGCCGAACACGGTGTGGTCGGCGAGCCAGCCGTGGGTGCGCAGGGACCACAGGTCGGTGAAGACCACCTCGTCGGTGCCGGGGTGGTCCACCACGGCGCCGAGCAGCGGGTGTTCCGGCGTCGTGAGACCGGCCGAGGTCACGTCCCCGGCCCCCGCCGCGCCCCGGAAGTCCAGCCAGTAGCGGTGCCGCTGGAAGGCGTACGTCGGCAGCTCCACGGACCGGCGCGACTCCAGGAGGGCGTCCCAGCGCACGGTCGTGCCCCGGACGTGGAGCTGGGCAAGGGCGCCGAGCAGCGTGTCCAGGGCCCCGCGGTTCCGCCGCGACGTCGAGAGGACCACCGCGTCGTCCGCGCCGACGGCGGCGAAGGCCTCCTTGGTGATGCTCGCGAGCGTCGCTCCCGGACCCACTTCGAGGAAGACGCCCGCACCGGCGGCGCGGGCGCACTCCACCGCGTCGAAGAAGCGCACGGGCTGGCGGACGTGGTCCACCCAGTGCGCGACGCTCGTCAGCTCCTGGAGCGTGACCTCGCGGCCGAGGCGGGTCGAGACGATCGGGATCGTCATCTCGCCCGCGGGCAGCTCGCCGACCGCCTCGGCGAACTCGTCGAGGACCGGGTCCATGAGCGGGGAGTGGAAGGCGTGCCCGACGTCGAGGAGCTTCGCCGACGCGCCGTCCGCGACGAGCCGGTCGCGGATCGCGTGGACCTGCTCGCGCAGGCCCGAGACCACCACTGACTCCGGGCCGTTGACGGCGGCGACGCCGACGCGGTCGTACCCGTCGAGCAGCGCGCCCACCTCGGCCTCCGAGGCGCGCACCGCCAGCATGGCGCCCTTCTCGGTGACCGTCTGCATGACGCGTCCGCGGGCGGCCACGAGCCGGGTCGCGGCGTCCAGGCCGAGGACTCCGGACACGTGCGCGGCGGCGATCTCACCGACGGAGTGGCCGATCAGGAAGGCCGGCGGCGGACCGTACCGCTCCAGGAGCCGGTAGCGGCTGACCTGCAGGGTGAACAGCGCGGGCTGCGCGATGTCCGTCCGCTCGGGGTCGGCGGGCTCGTCGGAGAGCAGCAGGGGCTTGAGGGCGAAGGGGAGCAGCGCGTCGAAGCGCGCGCAGATCTCGTCGACGCTCCGCGCGAAGGCGGGGAAGGTGTCGTACAGCTCCCGGGCGGCGCCGGTCCACTGCGTGCCCTGTCCCGGGAACATCAGGACGGTGGCGCCGTGCTCCCCGGCGACGCCCCGGACGGCCCGGGCGGACTCCGCGCCGTCGCTCAGCGTCGCGAGGCCGCTCAGCAGGGCGTCCTTGTCCTGTCCGAGGACCACCGCGCGGTGGTCGTGCCGGGCCCGGTCGGCCACGAGCGACCAGCCCACGGCGGCGATGTCCAGGTCCTCGTCGGCGGCGGCGAAGGCGCGCAGCTTCTCGGCCTGCGCCCGCAAGCCGTCCTCGGACCGCGCCGACACGAGCCACGGCACCAGGCCGCCGGCACCGCCGGACGCGTCAGCGTCGGGTGCGTCGGCGTCGGGCGCCTCGGTGTCGGGCGCCGTCTCCGGCGCGGGGGCCTCCTCCAGGATGAGGTGGGCGTTGGTGCCGCTGGCTCCGAAGGCGGACACGCCCGCGCGCCGGGGCCGCCCCGGCGTGCTCGGCCAGTCCCGGGCCTCGGTGAGCAGCTCCACCTCTCCGGCCGTCCAGTCCACGTGCGTGGACGGGCGGTCCACGTGCAGGGTCCTGGGCAGCACCCCGTGCCGCATCGCCATGATCATCTTGATGATGCCGCCGACGCCCGCGGCCGCCTGCGTGTGACCGAGGTTCGACTTCAGCGAGCCCAGCCACAGCGGATTGCCGGGTCTCTCCCGCTCCTGTCCGTACGTGGCGAGGACGGCCTGCGCCTCGATCGGGTCGCCGAGGGTCGTGCCGGTGCCGTGGGCCTCGACGACGTCCACGTCGCTCGCCTGCACCCGGGCGTTGGCGAGCGCGGCCCGGATCACCCGCTGCTGCGACGGCCCGTTCGGCGCGGTCAGCCCGTTGGACGCCCCGTCCTGGTTGATCGCCGAGCCTCGGATCACGGCCCAGATCCGGCGCCCGTTGCGCCGCGCGTCCGAGAGGCGCTCCAGGACCAGGACGCCGACGCCCTCGGAGAAGCCGGTGCCGTCCGCGGCGTCGGCGAAGGCCTTGCACCGGCCGTCCTCCGCGAGGCCCCGGTTCTTGGACATCTCCCGGAGCACCTGCGAGGTCGCCATGACGGTGGCGCCCCCGGCCAGGGCCAGCGTGCTCTCGCCCTGCCGCAGCGACTGCACCGCCTGGTGCACCGCCACCAGCGACGACGAGCACGCGGTGTCGGTCGACACCGCCGGGCCCTCCAGGCCGAGCGAGTAGGACACGCGCCCGGAGGCCACGCTCAGCAAGGAGCCGGTCTGGCCGTAGCCCGCGATGGACTCGGGGGTGTGGAGGTGGTTTCCGTACCCGAAGTAGGCCACTCCGGCGAAGACTCCGGTGGCGCTGCCGTTCAGGGTGGCGGGGTCGATGCCCGCCCGCTCCAGGGACTCCCAGGACGCTTCGAGGAGCAGCCGCTGCTGCGGGTCGGCGGCGAGGGCCTCGCGCGGGTTGATCCCGAAGAACTCGGCGTCGAAGTCGCCCGCGTCGTAGAGGAATCCGCCGGAGCGCGTGTAACAGCTGTTCGGCTCGTCCGGGTTGGGGTCGTACAGACCCTCCAGGTCCCAGTCGCGGTCGTCGGGGAAGTCCGAGACGGCGTCGCCGCCCGTGCGCACCAGCTCCCACAGCGCCTCGGGGGTGGTCACCCCGCCGGGGAAGCGGCAGGCGACGCCCACGATCGCGATGGGTTCGGCGGCGGCCTCCGTCAGCGCGTTCAGCCGCTTGCGCGTCTCGATCAGCTCGATCGATGTCCGCTTGAGGTAGTCAAGAACATCGGCGTTGTTGTCGTTCGTCATCGGTTTCTCCTAGCCGAGCTCTTTGTCCAGCAGCGAGAGGAGCTCTCCCGCTGATGCCGAACTGATCTGGTCGACGATGCCGGCCTGCGATCCCTCGCCCGCCATCGAGCGCACCCGGCCCTGCAACTCGCCGAGCAGCGTGGAGATGGTGGCCTTGTCCGCCGCCGCGAGCTCGCGGAACGCGTCGTCGATGCGGGCGCCGAGGCCTTCGATCTCCTTGGTCAGGAGGTCGGCCGGAGACTCCGGTTCGGCCGCCGAGCCGGGGGCGATGCCCGCGATCAGGAACGGCACGAGAGCACTCGGGTTCGGGTAGTCGAACGCGAGCGTGGCGGGCAGTTTCAAGCCGGTCACGTCGGCCAGCTTGTTGCGCAGTTCGAGCGCCATCAGCGAGTCGATGCCGAGTGTCCTTGAACGCGGCGGCGGGACCGACCCTGGCGTTGTCGGTGTGGCCGAGGACGAGCGCGGTCTGCGCCCGTACGGCGTCAAGCAGCACCGCTTCCGCCTCGGCCCGCGGCAGCGACCTGACGCGCCGCGCGACGTCGGCGCCGGCGGCCTGGCGGGGCTCGGTGCCGCCGGGCCCCTCGGGCGTGGTGACCAGGCCGCGCAGGAGCGGCGAGCCCGTGTGCCCGGTGGGCGACGCGTTCAGGGCGGCGAGGTTGATACGCACCGGCACGAGGACCGGCTCGTCGCGGGCGATCGTCGCGTCGAAGAGCGCGAGCCCCTCGTGCGACGCCATCGGCTGCACGCCCTGGCGCTGCAGGCGCACGATGTCCGCCGCGCCGATGTCCGCGCCCAGTTCGCTGCGCTCGGCCCAGTAGCCCCAGCACAGCGAGGTGGCGGCGAGGCCGTCGGCGCGGCGGGCCTCCGCGAGGCCGTTGAGGAAGCCGTTGGCCGCCGCGTAGTTGGCCTGCCCCGCCGTGCCGAGCACGCTCGCGATGGAGGAGAACAGCACGAACGCGGACAGGTCCAGGTCCCGGGTCAGCTCGTGCAGGTGCCAGGCGCCGTGCGTCTTCGGCGCGAGGACGGCGTCCACGCGGTCCTCGGTCAGCGCCTCGACGACACCGTCGTCCAGCGCGGCCGCGCAGTGGATCACCGCCGTGAGCGGGTGCTCGCCCGGCACCGCGCCGATCAGTTCGGCGACGGCAGCGCGGTCGGTGACGTCGCACGCCACGACGTCGACGTGCGCTCCCGCCGCGGTCAGCTCCTCGCGCAGGCCCGCGGCCGCCGGGGCCGCGAGGCCCCGCCTGCTGGTCAGGACCAGTCGGCGCACCCCGTGCCGCTCGACGATGTGCCGGGCGAGCATCGCGCCCAGACCGCTGGTGCCCCCCGTGATCAGCACCGTGCCGGTGCCGAGCGCGGACGCCTCCTCCGCGCGCGCGCCGGACGCCCCGGAGGCGCGCGCGAGACGCGGCGTGGTCACCAGGCCCGCCCGGATCTTGAGCTGGGCCTCGCCGGTGGCGGCGGCCGCCGGGACGCCGGCCCAGGAAGCGGGCTCGCCGTCCGTGTCAAGGAGCGTGAACCGGCCCGGGTTCTCGGTCTGCGCGGTGCGCACGAAGCCCCAGACCGCGGCGGCCGCGGGGTCGGTGCGGGCGACGTGGTCGTCCTGGACCGCCGCCCGCGTCACGAGGACCAGGCGGGAGTCGGAGAACCGGTCGTCGGCGAGCCAGCCCCGCGTCCAGCCCAGCACGCGGTGCAGAGCGCGCTCGACGGCGGCGGGCGCGTCAACGCCGTCCGCGCCCTCGCCGTCACCACCGCCACCGCCACCGCCATCGACGACGGCGATGACGACCGGGGGGATCTCCCCTTCGGACGCGGCGAGTTCACCGAGGTCGGCGAAGGCGGCCGTGTCTCCGCCCAGGGACGCGGTGAGCGCGGCGGGCGCTCCCAGCGTCGCGTAGGCGCCCGCGGCCCGCTCGGAGGTGTCCACGAGGGGGACCCAGTCCACCTGGAACAGCGCGTCCTGGTGGTCGAAGCTCAGCTCGGACAGCTTCTCTGCGTCCACCGGCCGCAGGGTCAGCGTCTCGACGCCGCCGAGCGCCGCGCCGCTGGCGTCCGCGAGGGTCACGGACAGCGCGTCCTCCCCCGCGGGCGCGAGGCGGACGCGCAGCGCCGTCGGCGCGGCGGAGCGCAGCCGGATGCCCGTCAGGCGGTACGGCAGCCAGCCCTCGGGCCGGGAGCCGTCGACGAAGTCCCCGAGGCCGACCGGGAGCAGCGCCGCCTGGAGCAGGGCCGGGTGGATCTGGAACCGGCCCTGGTCGGTGCCGTCGGGCACGGGCAGCTCCACCTCGGCGAAGAGGGCCTCGCCGTGGCGCCACACGTTCTTGAGGCCGCGGAACAGGGGTCCGTAGCCGAACCCGAGGGCGGAAAGACGGGTGTACTCGTCCTCGAAGGGCACGCTGACCGCGCCCGCCGGAGGCCACGCGGCGAGGCCTTCCGACCCGCCGCTTCCTCCGGTGCCGGTCCCGGTGCCGGTCCCGACGGCGTTCCGCGTCCACCCGGGTTCGCCCTCGCCGCGGGAGTGCACGCTGACCACGCGCTTGCCGTCGACGACGACGCGGATCTCGCGGTCGCCCGTGCGGGAGAGCACCAGCGGTGCCTCCAGCGTGAGTTCGTCGACGACGTCGCAGCCCGCCTTGGCCGCGGCCCACGCCGCGAGGTCCACCAGCGCCGTGCCCGGCACCAGGACGGCGCCGTGGACCGCGTGGTCGCCGAGCCACGGGTGCCGCGACAGCGAGAGGCGGCCGCTGCCCACCACTCCCCCGTGCTCCCCGTCGTCGGGCAGATCGATCACGGCGTCGAGCAGCGGATGGTCCGAGGTGTTCACGGCCGTGCTCTCGCCGGGCGTGTTCAGCCAGTAGCGCTGCCGCTGGAAGGCGTACGTGGGCAGCTCGACCGCGCGGCTGTCCGTGCCCGGGAACGCCGCCTCCCACCGCACCGCGACACCCGCGACGAACGCCTCGGCCGCCGACCGGTACAGCCGCGCGAGGCTGCCGTCGCCGCGGCGCAGCGACCCCACGACCACCCCGGCGGCGCCGGGGGTGGTCTCCAGCATCTCCTGCATGTTGACGGTGAGCAGCGGGTGCGGGCTGACCTCGACGAAGGCGCCGTGCTGCCGTTCGAGGAGGCTGCGCATGGTGGCTTCGAACTGGACCGGCTCGCGCAGGTTGCGGAACCAGTACGAGGCGTCGAGCTCGGCGCCGTCGAGGAGTCCCCCGGTCACCGTCGAGTAGAACGCCACCGGCGAGGACACGGGGGTGACCTGGGCGAGCTCGGCCAGGAGCTCGGCCTTGAACTGGTCCATCAGCGGGGAGTGCCCGGGGACGCTCGCCGGGATCCACCGCGCGCGCACGCCCTCGGCCTCGCAGGCCTCGACCAGTTCCCTGACCGCCGTGGCCGCGCCCGAGACCGTCGTCGAGTACGGGCCGTTGACGGCGGCGACCGCCACCTGGGACTCCCACGGCTTCATCAGTTCCCGCACCCGGTCGGCGGGCGCGACGATCCCGGCCATGCCGCCGTCCTGGGTGGCCGTGGCGAGCAGCCGGGAGCGCAGGACCACGATCCTGGCGGCGTCGGGCAGGGACAGGGCGCCCGCGGCGCAGGCCGCGGCGATCTCGCCCTGGGAGTGGCCGATCACCGCGTCCGGCGTCACGCCGAGCGCGCGCCACACCCGCGCGAGGGACACCATCACCGCGAACAGCACGGGCTGGACGACGTCGATCCGGTCCAGGTCCGCCGCGTCGGGGCCGCCGCACACGGTGTCGGTCAACGACCAGTCCAGCCACGGCTCCAGCGCCGTGGCGCAGGCGCGCAGCTGCTCGGCGAAGACCGGGCTGGACTCCCACAGGGCCCGTCCCATCCCGATCCACTGGCAGCCCTGGCCGGGGAAGACGAACACCGTCCTGCCCACCGGCTTCACGACGCCGGACACCACGCCTCTGGGGTTCCTGTCGCCGTCGATGACGGCGGTCAGACCGGCGAGCAGCGCGTCGCGGTCCTCACCGATCGCCACCTGGCGGTGCTCGAACAGCGAGCGCCGCGTCACCAGCGCGTGCCCGACGCCCGCGACCGGCAGGTCCGTGGCCGCGGTCACGCTGTCCCGCAGCCGCAGCGTCTGCTCGCGCAGCGCCTCGGCGGACCGCGCCGAAAGCACCCACGGCAGCCCGCCGACGGCGTCGCTCGACACCTGTCCGGTGGCGGGGTCGGCGGCCGGACGGGCCGCGGTCTCGGCCGCCTCGGGGGCCTGCTCCAGGATGAGGTGGGCGTTGGTGCCGCTGACTCCGAAGGACGACACGCCCGCGCGCCGGGGCCGCCCCTGCGTGCTCGGCCACTGGCGGGCCTCGGTGAGCAGCTCGACCGCGCCCGCCGACCAGTCGACGTGCGGCGTCGGGCGTTCCACGTGCAGCGTCTTGGGCAGCACGCCCTGACGCATCGCCATGATCATCTTGATGATGCCGCCGACGCCCGCGGCCGCCTGCGTGTGACCGATGTTGGACTTCAGCGAGCCCAGCCACAGCGGGCTGCCGGGGTCGCGCTCCTGGCCGTACGTGGCGAGGAGCGCCTCGGCCTCGATCGGGTCGCCCAGCTTGGTGCCCGTGCCGTGCGCCTCCACGGCGTCCACGTCGTCGAGCGCGAGGCCCGCGTCGGCGACGGCCGCCCTGATGACCCGCTGCTGCGCCAGTTCGCTCGGCGCGGTGAGCCCGTTGGACGCCCCGTCCTGGTTGATCGCCGAGCCCCTGATCACCGCCAGGACGCGGCGGCCGTTGCGCAGCGCGTCCGAGAGGCGCTCCAGGACGAGGACGCCCGCGCCCTCGCCCCAGCCGGTGCCGTCGGCGGTCTCCGAGAACGACTTGCACCGGCCGTCGGCCGACAGGCCGCGCTGCCGGGCGACCTCCACGAACAGCCCCGGGGACGGCAGCACCGAGGCGCCGCCCGCCAGCGCCAGCGTGCACTCCCCCGACCGCAGCGACCGCACGGCCTGGTGCACGGCGACCAGCGACGAGGAGCACGCGGTGTCGGTCGACACCGCAGGGCCCTCCAGGCCCAGGACGTACGCCACGCGTCCTGAGGCCACGCTGGTGTACGTGCCGACGATCCCGAAGCCCTCGACCTCGCCGGAGGCCCCGCCGCCCATGCGCGGGCCGTAGTCGACCCCGTAGATCCCGGTGAACACGCCGGTCGCGGAGCCGCGAAGGCCGGCCGGGTCGATGCCCGCCCGCTCCAGCGCCTCCCACGACGTCTCAAGCATCAGCCGCTGCTGCGGGTCCATCGCGAGGGCCTCGCGGGGGCTGATGCCGAAGAACGGCGCGTCGAACTCGGCGAGGTCACGCAGGAATCCGCCCGAGCGCGTGTACGTCTTGCCGCGTGCCTCGGGGTCCGGGTCGTACAGGGCGTCCACGTCCCACCCGCGGTCCCGCGGGAAGTCGCCCATCGCGTCCACGCCGCCGGACACCACGTCCCACAGTCCTTCGGGGGACGTCACCCCACCTGGGAAGCGACATCCGGCTCCCACGACCGCGATCGGCTCGCGAGCGGACTCCTCCAGCTCGCGCACCCGCTCACGCAGCTCCTGCGCGTCGCCGACGGCGCGTCGCAAGTAGGACCGGAGCTTGTCGACATCCTCCACCAGGGCCTCCCCCAACGGTTACTTACCAAGACGAACAGGTGGTGCTACACGTACAAGTGGTGCTAGACGTAGCCGCGTTCGATCAGCGCGTACAACTCGTCGTCGTCGCGGCCGTCCGGGCTCGCCGCCTCGGCCGCCGCCGGGGCGCCGGGCGCCTCCGGCTCCGGCGGAGCGGGTGCCTCCGGTTCTACGAGGGAGAAGATGTGCCGGGCGAGCGCGAGCGGAGTGGGGTAGGTGAACGCGACGGTGGCCGAGAGCCGCACTCCGGCCGCCGCGGTGAGCCGGTTGCGCAGCCGCACCGCCATCGAGGAGTCGAACCCCAGGTCCTTGAAGGTGTCGGTCGACCGCGCCACGAGATCGGCGCCCGTCAGGTCCGCGTCCTTCGCGCTCAGCACCGAAGCGGCTTCGGCGCACACGAGCGTGAGGGCCGCTGATTCCGAACCCAGCTCAGCGGCCCGGGAGTTCGCGCCCGGTCCGCTCGCGGACGGCTGGCCCGCTTCGGCGCCGTCGGGTGCCGTCAGCCAGTACCGCCGCCGCTGGAAGGCGTAGGTCGGCAGGTCGATCCGGCGCGGCCGGTCCGCGGCGAACAGCGTCTCCCAGTCCACCGGGCCCCCGCGCACGTGCAGTTCGGCCAGCGAGGTGAGGACCTTGGCCGCGCTGCCGTCGTCCTTGTGCAGGGTGCCCACCACGACCGGCGGGGCCGCGAGCGCGTCGGCGGTCTCCTCCATGGCCACCTGGAGCACCGGGTGCGGGCTGACTTCGACGTACACGCCGCCGCGGTCCCGCATCAGGGGCTCGACGACCTCGCCGAACCGCACCGTGGACCGCAGGTTGTCGTACCAGTACGAGCCGCCGAGCGCCTGTGTGCCGAGCAGCGCGCCGGTGACCGTGGAGTGGAACTCCACCGCCGACTCCCGGGGCGTGACGTCCGCGGTGTCGGCGAGCACCCGCTCACGGATGCGTTCGACGTGGTGGGAGTGCGAGGCGTAGTCCACCTTGACCCGTCGCACCCGGACGTCGTCGGCGGCGGCCATCGCGGCGAACTTGTCGAGCGCCTCGTCGTCCCCGGAGATCACCACGGACGCCGGGCCGTTGACGACGGCCACGGAAAGCCGCCCGGACCACTGCTCGATGCGCTCACGCACCCAGTCGGGGGACGCGGCCACCGCGCTCATTCCACCCGATCCGGCCAGTTCGATCAACGCCTGGCTGCGCAGGGCGACGATCCGCGCGGCGTCCTCAAGGGAGAGCGCGCCCGACACGCAGGCCGCGGCGATCTCGCCCTGCGAGTGCCCCACCACGGCGTCGGGGACGACGCCCAGCGAGCGCCACACCCGCGCCAGCGACACCATCATCGCGAACAGCGTCGGCTGGACCACGTCCACCCGGTCCAGCGAGGCGCCCGACTCCGCGCCGGTCACCACGTCCACCAGCGACCAGTCCACCCAGGGCGCGAGGGCCCGCTCGCAGTCGTCGATGGCGCGCGCGAACGCCTCGGACTCCGCGTACAGCCGCTTGCCCATGCCGGCCCACTGCGACCCCTGGCCGGGGAACACGAAGACGACCGGGCCCGCCGGGCCCGTGGCCGTGCCGCGCACCGCCCGCTCCGAGTCGCCGCCCGCCGCCACCAGGCCGAGGTCGGCGAGCGTCTGGTCGCGGTCACCGGCGATGACCACCGCGCGGTGCTCGTGCGGCGACCGCGTCGATGCCAGGGAGTAGCCCACGTCGGCCGCCGAAAGCGACGCCTCGGCGGCCACCAGGTCGCGCAGCCGCGCAGCCTGCTCCCGCAGGGCGTCCTCGGACCGCGCCGAGAGCACCCAGGGCAGCACCCGGGACGCGCCCGCGGCGGCCGGGCCGCCGTCCTCGGCGCGGGGCTCCGCCCGGTCCTCGGGGGCCTGTTCGAGGACGACGTGCGCGTTGGTGCCGCCCATGCCGAACGCCGACACGCCTGCCCGCCGGGGCCGCTCCGGCGTGCCCGGCCAGGGCCGTGCGGAGGTGAGGACCTCGAAGTCCGCCAGGAAGTCGGGGATGGCGGGGTTCGGGGAGCGGAAGTTCAGATTCGGCACCAGGTGGGCGCGGTCCACGCAGAGCGCGGCCTTCACGAAGCCGACGATGCCCGCGGCCGGTTCCAGGTGCCCGACGTTCGTCTTCACCGAGCCGACCACCAGCGGGCGGTCGCGGTCGGCGCCCCGGTACGCCTCGCGCAGACCGGCGATCTCCGCCGGGTCGCCGACGCGGGTGCCGGTGCCGTGGGCCTCGACGTAGTCGACGCCGTCGAAGGGCACGCCCGCGCGTTCGAGGGCCGACCGCACGGCGGCCGCCTGCGCGCTGGGGCTGGGGTCGGGCATGCGGGTGGTCGCGCCACCGCTGCCGACGCCCCAGCCGCGTACCACGGCGTAGATGTGATCGCCCTCGGCGACGGCCAGGTCCAGCCGCTTGAGCAGGACGAACGCCCCGCCCTCGCCGCGGGCGAAGCCGCTGGCCCGCTCGTCGAAGGTGAAGCAGCGGCCGTCGGGCGACAGGGCGCCCAGGTTGGCCAGGGCGAGTCCGCCCTCCGGATCGGCGATCAGGTGCACGCCGCCCGCGAGCGCCATGTCGACCGCGCCGCCGCGGATGCGGTCGCAGGCCAGCGCCAGCGACACCAGCGAGGACGACTGGCCCGAGTCCGCGCAGTAGCTCATGCCGCGGACGTCGAAGAGGGCCGAGATCCGGTTCGCGATCAGCGCACCGCTCGAGCCGAGCGCGGCGTAGTGGTCGTCCTGGTCGCTGCCGGACAGCTTGCGCAGCAGGTCGTACCCGGAGGGCGCGGAGCCGACCACGACGTCGACCTCGCGGCCCGCGAGCGCGGCCGCGGGCACGCGGGCGTCCTCGACGGCCTCCCAGGCGAGTTCGAGACCCAGGCGCTGGACGGGGTCCATGGCGGCCGCCTCGGCCGCGCCCGTGCCGAAGAACTCCGCGTCGAACCCGTCGATGGCGTCGAAGAACGACCCCGCGTTCACGGTGGCCGCGTCCGGGTGCGACGAGGGTTTCGTGTCGGCCGCCCGCTGTTGGGGAAACGTTCCTACGGTCGACTTCCCGTCGAGCAGCAGGCGCCAGAACGCACCCAGGTCCTGCACACCGGGGAAGCGGCACGACATCCCGACCACGGCGACATCGGCGGCCTGGCCACTCATACGAATTCCTTCCGGTTCCCTCGGCGTACGGCTCTTGCGGGCTGGCTCGCGGTCATCGCCAGGACGTCAGCAGCTTGCGCAGCTCGTCGGGCGCTTGCATGAAGTCGTAGTGGCCGCCGTCGACGACCCGGATGTCGACCGAGTCCGCGTACTGGCGCCACCCTTCGAGCTCATCGAGGGTCACCTCGGGGTCGTCCCGCCAGTGCAGTACGACGATGGGGCACTCCAGCTTGACCGGCTCGGTCCGCTTGTACTCGTGCGCGGCGGCGAGGTCGCGAAGGAGCACGGCGAGGCCCACGTCGAGCATGTCCTGGCGCGGTTCGATCCCCCGGCCGCGGATGAACGTCTCCAGCTCGGCGCGGAGTTCGGGCTCGGTCATGGTGAGCATCCGGTCGCGCGAGGCGTCGTGCGGCGCGGGCTGGCCCGAGACGAAGAAGCAGTCGGGCCGCAGGCCGCGCTCGGCGAGGCGGACCACGGTCTCGAACGCGGGCAGCGCGCCCGCGCAGTGCCCGAAGAACGCGAACGGCCGGTCGAGCCGCGGCGCCAGCTGCTCGACCAGGCTGGCCGCGAGGTTCTCGTACGTGCCGTAGTGCGGTGCGCCGAGGCGGTTCTCACGGCCGGGGAACTGCACCGGGCAGACCTCGACGTCGTCGATCGCCTCCGGCCAGGCGCTGAACGCCGAGGCGCCGGACCCGGAGAAGGGGAAGCAGAAGAGCCGGGCTGTCTTGTCGGTGGCGAGCGGCCGGACGAACCACGGCGACCTGGCGGGGGTGGAGCTGGGTGTCATGGCGTCTTTCGTTTCTGGGCGACGATGGGGAGGTGGGTCATCCCGGAGATGAAGTACGAGCGCAGGTGCTGCGGTTCGCCGGCGAGGTCGATCGACCCGAACCGCCGGGTCAGCTCCTCGAAGAAGATGCGCAGGGTCATCCGGGCGAGCGGTCCACCGATGCAGAAGTGCGGCCCGAACCCGAACGCGACGTGGCGCTTCGCGCCCTCTCGCGTGATGTCGAACTGGTGCGGGTCGGGGAACTGGGAGGCGTCCCGGTTGGCCGAGCCGATCCACGCGACGACCGCCGCGCGGGCCGGGATCGTGCCCCCGCCGATCTCGACGTCGTCCACCGCGTACCGCATGAAGTTACAGGCGGCGGACGTCCATCGCAGCCCCTCCTCGACCAGGTTGGGGATCAGCGTCGGGTCGGCCTGCACCTTCTCGAACTGCTCGGGCCGCTCGATGAGGGCCTGCACGGTGCCCGAGACGGTGTGCGGCGTCGTCACGTTGGCGCCCAGGAGGATGCTGTAGCCGTCGAGCGCGATCTCCTCGTCGCTCAGCGGCTCGCCGCCGGGGCGCACGCTCATGAGGTGGTGGAGCAGGCTGTCGTCCTCGTGCCCGTCCGCCCGCCGCGTCCTGACCCAGTCCTTGACGTAGGTGAGGAGCTCGTGGTGGGAGATGGCCAGGGTCGCGGCCTCGCTGCCCATCTTGAAGTGCGGGTCCGACGGGGCCGTCACCATGGCGGTGAGCTGGACGAGCTCCGCCCAGTCCTTCTCCGGGAGGCCGAGGAGCGGTCCCGTGACCATCGCGGGAAGCAGCAGCGCCTTCTCGGCCAGGTCGAAGGTCTCGCCGTCGAGGGCCGGTTCGAGGAAGCCGACGATCGTCCGCCGGATCGAGTCCTCCCAGGTCTTCACCGCCCGCGCGGTGAGCTTGCTGCCGATCGGCCTGCGGACCTCGGTGTGCCGGGGCGGGTCGGTGGACGTGAGGAGCACGCCCGCCGCGGGGTCGTCGATGCCCACGTGGGTGGGTGTCGTGCCGCGCTCCGAGGTGAACTCGCGGTGGTCGCCGAGCACCCTGCAGACGTCCTCGTAACGCGTCACCGACCAGAACTCCCGGCCGTCCGGGAGGACTTGGTGGTGCAGGGGCGCCTCCTCCCGCATCACGTCCCAGATCGGGTGGGGGTCGCCGTAGGAGTAGAGGTCCAGGTCGAACAGGTCCACGCGGTCGAGGTCGACCTCCCGCGCGGGACCCGGCGTCAACCTCACGTCCGCGCCCTCCCCTGTTCGATCAGTTCGGCGACCCGGGCCGGGGTCTGCGCCAGGTAGAAGTCGCGCACGGACAGCGTGACGCCGTAGTCCTCGGTCACCCGGTCGATGATCTTGATGCCGATCAGCGAATTGCCGCCGAGCTCGAAGAAGTCGTCGTCCGCGCCGACTTCGCGGCCGTCGAGGTGTTCTCCCCACAGCGCGGAGATCTGCTGTACGAGCGACTCCGGCGCACCCACGGGCGCGACTTGCGATTCCGACTCCATTGCCAGCCTTTCTTTCGTCCGCGGCACGGGAATTCTCACCCACGCCATTGCAGGGCCCATCCTCGTACCGTCGCCGCCGCGCACGCCATTCCATCTGGCGTGCGCTACGGAAAAGCGTCCGGGTGTTCGCGAAGGACCTCAGCAGAAAGCGGGCCACCGCTCCAACGACACAGCGGTGACCGCGCATTCCCCGTCATTCTCAAGACACCGTCCGAGGGCTCCGGATGTCCGCGCGGCCGTTCCGGGCCCTGGTCGCGTATTCGAGGTGTCCGATACGCGTACCCGGGAGCCATCGCGACGCCAAGTTAAGTGCCCTGGGAAACCCCGTGCAAGGGATGTCAGCGCGGACACCCCGTCGGGCGCCGGTTGTCCCGCCGACAGGACAGGAAGCGGCTCTTCCGGTCCGGCAGGGACCGGGGGACATGGCGGCCACCGCGCCCTCTCCGACCGTAGCGCGCCCAGCCGTTGGCAGGTGGCGCGGGCGCCGGCTCGGCCGCCGGACCATCCGCCCGCGACCCGGCCAGCGCCGGTCGGGGCCGGGTGCCCGCCACGGCCAGCGGCAGCGGACCGAGGCCGCCTCCGGCCGCCTTCACGGCGTACGCGGGACCGTTCGCCCGCGCCCGGATCGAAAGCGCTCAATGCGGCCGCCCGCACTCCCTTGACCTCGACCCGCAATGTGTGACTAGCCTGCAAAAATCTTGGCCACCCACGGGCGCACGTCCCCTGAGCCCACGTCATTTCCATCGCATCTCCGAAGAGTTACGATGGCGATCGGGAGGAACGCCCAGCAGCTTTCCGGGTGCGTCAAGAAACACCACGTAATTGGAGGGGATTTCCTTGCTTAAGTCACAGCGGCTCGCGGTGCTGCCCATCGACTCGTACGACCTGGATTCCGAGTTGGACATCCTCGACCGTCATGAATACGGCGGCGAATACGACACCTTTACCTTCGGGTCCTGGTCGTCCCATGTACTCGCCAATGGCAGCGGCGCCGAATCCGATGTCGCCTTCCGGCCGCACGAAGGCAGTCTGACCCTCACCGAACTGGGCAAGCAACTGCCGGGCATCATGTCCCTGGTCACCAAGCACTTCCCGCTCGAGCGGCTGCAGTGGGTGCGCGTCTTCGCCCTCCGTGACGGAATCATCTCGCCGCACGTGGACTTCCTCGAGTGGGCCAAGCCGGGCCTGCGGGTACAGGTTCCGCTGCGCACCAGCGAGGAATCCCTCCACTCCGAGAACGACACCGTCTACCACATCCGCCGCGGCGAGGTGTGGAAGATCCACTCGACGGACCCGCACTCCGCGAGCAGCACCGCCCAGACCGCCCGGCTCTCGCTCTGCCTCGACTTCGCGGAGTCCGAGGAGCCCCTCGCGATCCGCGGCGAGATTCCCGCGACCCAGCCGATCCGCGTCATGGACCGCCCCGAGGTGACCGAGGCGGAGCTGGAGAAGCTCATCGAGTCCGGCCGGAACTTCACGCCGGAGACCATGCGGGCGAACTTCCGCCAGTTCGCCGCGCTCCACTTCGAGCGGCAGGTGCACGCCACCGCGGCGTTCGACTGGTACATCGAGGCGGCGCGGCGCAGCGGCGACGAGGCCCTGGTCGCCAAGGCCCAGGCCTTCCGCACGTACTGCATCGAGAAGCGCGGCGACGGGGAGGCCTTCGACTGGTGAGGGGCCTCGGCCGGTCACGGGACCGCGGGCCCGGACAGGGCCGCGCGGTCCCCTTCGACATGGGCCGAGTGCGCTACCTTCCCGCCCGCTCGCGCGTCAGCGCCAGCACCCCGTACGCCGACGCCCCCTCTTCGCCCGGGGACCGGGACGGTCCGACCCACTAGACGGTCCGACCCCTTAGCTGAAACGTTCCTTCGGCTCACGCCAGGCCAGCCGCACGCATCCAGCGGCTGGCCTACACGTGTTTCCCGGCGGGCCTTGCCCTTGTCCCGGCGGCCTCACCCTCGGCTTCTCCGGCGAGCCCGGCACGCCGTCCGATATCGCCCGATCCCCTTCCGCACCGTCAAGATCACGCGAGTGCGGGTGGCACCATGCCGCCGCGACCGCACCCCTCGCCGTTTGCGCAGTTCAAGGCCGACGCGATCACACACATCCGGGGCGACACCAGGCGCCATTCTCACTTGCATATGGCGCCGGAGTGATGCCATAATGGCATCATGGATCTCACTCCGTATGTTGAAACTCTACGCCGCGAACTCGCGGTGGCAGCGGAAGCCGGCGGCGCCGAAGCACGCGACCTGGCCGAGAGGCTCACCGCCCCCCTGGAGTCGGCGACCCGCCTCACCATGCTCGACGTGCTCTCCTCCGCGACGGACGAGATCACCCGCGAGCTCGCCCCCGGCTCCGTCGACGTACGGCTGCGCGGGCTCGATGTCGACTTCGTGGTGACGCCACCGCCCACCGACGGCGGTGTGACCGCGGAGCCGACCGTGCCCGTCGAACCCCTCAAGCCCCCGGTCGACGGGGACGAGGGCGGCATCGCCCGGGTCAACCTGCGGCTGCCGGCCCACCTCAAGGCCCGCGCCGAGGAAGCCGCGACGCGCGAGGGCCTTTCAGTCAACGCATGGCTGGTGCGCGCCGTGTCGGCCGCGGTCGACGGCGGCAACAGGCCGCGCGCCACGGAGCAGGCCCACAACGTCGGACAGAGCTACACGGGCTGGGTTCGCTAGTCACGCCCCCGCCACCCCACCCACACCGCGCTCCACCAGCGGGCACGTCCCAAAGACCCAGAGGATGGGCAGCTATGCCTTCTTTCGACACTCCCGAACCGATCTCGGCCACGGTGCACGTGGAGGCCGGTTCCATCCAGTTCACCGCGAGCGAGCGCCTCGACACGGTCGTCGACGTGCGGCCCCGCGACCCGAAGAGGGATCTGGACGTGCGCACGGCCGACCAAACCCAGGTCACGTACACGAGCGGCGCGCTGAACCTCAGGACGCCCAAGCCCAACCTGTTCGGCCGCACCGGCACCGTCGACGTGACGGTGCAGCTGCCCACCGGCTCCCGCGTCGACATGACCGGCGCCTGGGCCCAGGTGCTCGGCGAGGGCCGCCTCGGCGAGGTCCGCGTGAAGACCTCCTCCGGCGATGTGCGCCTCGACACGACAGGACCGCTGCGGCTGAAGGCCGCGCACGGCTCGATCTCCGTGGAGCGGGTCGAGGGCATGGCCGAGATCACCACCAGCTCCGGCAGCCTGCGCGTCGGCCTCGTCGACGGCCCCGCCATCCTCAAGAACTCGCACGGCTCCACCACCGTGGACGCCGCGACCGGCGATCTGCGGGTGAGCGGCGCCAACGGCGACATCGACATCCGGCGCGCCGAGGGCTCGGTCACCGCCGCCACCGCCCACGGCACCGTGCGCGTCGGCGAAGTGGCCTCCGGCAGCGTCCAGTTGGAGACCAACTACGGCGCCATCGACGTCGCCGTCCGCGAGGGCACGGCCGCCTGGCTCGACGTCCACGCGAACACGGGCCAGGTGCACAACACGCTCACCGCGTCCCAGAGCCCGCAGACCGCCGAGGCCACCGTCAAGATCCGCGCCCGCACCCGGCAAGGCAGCATCGACATCCGCCGCGCCAAGGCCTGACCACGGCGGACACCCCCAGCACGCGCACCCCATGACAGCGTCGCGTCATGGGGTAGTTCGGCGTGCCCGCACCGGCTGAGCCAGCGCCGAGTCCGCGCCCCTTCCGGGCGGCCAGCGCCAGCCCGTGCTCCCTCCGCGCGGCCAGCGGAGCACGAGCACACCAACAACCGGCCGCTGGCGCACCACCCGAGGGTGGCGCGCCAGCGGCCGGCGTGGTGTGCGGTCAGCGCTTGACGGTGCCTTCGCGCAGACGGCTGATCATGTGACGAGTCGTCTCGATCGGGCTCTCCTCGGAGAGCTCACGCGAACGCGGCAGCGCCGCGTTGAGCACGGACACCCGCTCGTTCCACTCCTCCTGCCCGGCGAAGGGAATCGTTTCGCCCTCCTGGTAGGTGGGGAACGGGCGGTAGCTGTTGAGGCCCTGGCTGTCGCCGCCGCGGACCAGCAGCGGGTCGAGGTACACGCCCTCGCCGTGGGTGCGCGTGGCCGTCGAGATGTAGCCGATGTCCAGGCCGCAGCGCCGCTTGGCGGAGGTGTTCGCCTCCGAGCAGTGCAGCAGGTTCGGGTGGTGGATCGAGACGTCACCCGGCTGGAGCTCGATGTGCACGACGCCGCGCTCCTCGGCCCACTCCCGCACCAGGTTCTCGTCGGAGGCGGAGAACAGCATGTTGTCGCTGTCCGTGCGCACCGACGGCTTGTGTAGCGGCAGCACGTGGCTGCCGGGGATCATCCGCAGGCAGCCGTTCTCGGTGACGCTCTCGTCGACCGCAAGCCACACCGTCAGGGCGTTCATCGGGGTCAGCGTCCAGTAGGCGCCGTCCTGGTGCCACAGGACGGGCTGGCCGTCGTACGGGGGCTTGCAGATGTAGTGGGCGGTGAAGCACGCCAGGTCCGGGCCGAGGAAGAACTCCGCGATGTCCACCAGGCGGGGGTCGGAGACCAGGCGGGCCCAGAACGCGTCGTTGCGGATCAGCGGGTGGTGGAAGTGCTCCGGGCGCAGGTCCGGGTACTTGCGGGTGAGCCAGTCGACGTGGGCGCGCACCTCCTCCAGGACATCCTGGGGAATGACGTTGCGGATGATGGAGAAGCCCTGCTCGGCGTATTCCGCCTGGGCCTTCTCCAGAACGCCTTCGCCAAGTGTGGTCATGCGTCAGCTCCTAGTCAGGTGTCAGGTATTGCTTGCCGTGCGGAACGAGTTCGTGGAGCCGCCACGGCGTACCGTCTGCCAGCTCCTGGAGTTCAAGCCCCGGACACGTAGAGGTGGTTGAACCAGGGGGTCGACGCGGCATCGCCACGATGCGCGGCCGCGGTTGGTCGGACAGCAGGACCGCGCCACGGTCGCTGCCGCGGCCACGGTTCCGGTGGCTCGTCTGCGTGGGTGGATCGACGTGCACGCCCTCGGGCGATGCGCCGGTCCAGGGTCACGACGGCCGTTGCGCGGGCGCGTTCCGGGCCTTCTCGCCGTTCCCCAGTAGTCCAATACTCTGTCCGCCGACAGTCCAATACTCTGTCCGCTCGGGCCGGAGGGTGTCAACGTCCCAAGGGCCTCAAGGCTCTCTGTCGGGGTGGTCAACACCCCCTGGACGCCTGGGAGTCACGGCATCGTCAAGGCTTGCGCCCCCGAGGAAACAGCTGTCCCGCCGACAGGACAGGGCACTTGGACGCCCTGTCCTGTCGACGTTCCGGGGCCCATGGGGCATGCGGGAACTCCCGTACAGGACAAGGCGGTTCAGCGGCGAGGACCTGCCGTCATGGACACCCGCCGACGCGGAGATGTACGAGGCGCGCGGCCGAGGCGCGGACCTGCCGGCGCGAGGGTCTTCCCTCGCGCGGCCCCCACCGCGCCGTGAGTTCGTCATCGAGGCCGCCCTGGCCCTCAAGGCCGCCAAACTCCGCGCGCTGCCGCCGCGACCGGTCACGGCCTATTCGGCAGGGCGGCGGTATTTCGCCGCATCGCGAGAGACCCCGATCCCGGGCGCGGAAGTCGTGGCGTACGAAGTCCGGTGCGACCGCCCCGCTATCGAGCGGGGTCAGCTGGGCATTTGCCCGCCGCGCTCACTCCAGCGCGGAACTCCGGTTCACACTGACGTCGTTTCTCCGCCACGGCCCCTAACGTGCCCGGCAGCCACGGTCTTCACGCTTCAAGGGCAGGGACATATATTGCTGAGGGCCCCCGACAAGGCAGCATTCGAGCGCCACAACCAGGCGCTGTTCAACGCGGCCACCAATGCCGCCCGACTCCGATCTGTCCCCGTGCGGGCCATCGCACCACGACAACCTTCGCGGGGAACTGCCCTATATGACCGACACCAGCTCAGGGCTGAGTTGTCTGGCGGATGAGGATCACGCGACTATGTCCATACACCCAGGGCCCATGCGACTGAGCATCTCCGATTTGCACGCGTCAGTCGACGATCCTGCCCTCACTTCTATGACGCTGCTCAACGAGCTGGCAGGGCGGTTTCCGGAAGCCGTCTCATTCTCGGCGGGGCGCCCGTTCGAAGGCTTCCATGAGGTCGAGGACCTGTCACGTTATCTCATGACGTTCAAGGACTATCTCCAAAATGAGATAGGTCTGCCCAAGGAGCAGGTGCGGCGCACCTTTTTCCAGTACGGCCGCACCAAGGGATTCATCCACGAGCTCATCGCGCGCCAGCTCCAGACCGACGAGGGCTTGACGGTGGACCCGGAGAGCATCGTCGTGACCACCGGCTGCCAGGAGGCGATGGTGCTCCTGCTGCGTGCCCTGGTGCGGGACACGCGCGATGTCATCCTGGCCGCGACGCCCAACTACGTGGGCTTCATCGGTGCGGCACGGGTGGCCGGCGCCCCCCTCCGCTCCGTCCGGGAACACGACGGCGGCATCGACCTCGATGACCTGGAGCGGCAGATCGCCCAGGCGCGGCGCGAGGGGCTCAGCCCGCGCGCCTGTTACGTCGTCCCCGACTTCGCCAACCCCAGCGGCGCGAGCATGTCCCTCACGGACCGGGTCGCCCTGCTGGAGCTGGCGCGGCGGGAGGGGATCCTCGTCATCGAGGACAACCCCTACTCCCTGTTCCCCTCCGGCGATTCCCGGCTGCCCATGCTCAAGACCCTGGACGAGCACCGGCAGGTGATCCACCTCGGCTCCTTCGCGAAGTCCGCCTTCGCCGGGGCCCGCGTGGGCTACATCATCGCGGACCAGCCCGTGACGTCGGGGCGGGGACTCCGCGTCCGACCCCGTGCTCCTCGCCGACCACCTGGCCAAGCTGAAGAGCATGCTGACGCTCAACACCTCGACCGTCGCGCAGGCGGTCATCGGCGGCTACCTCATCGAGAACGAGTGCAGCCTGGTGCGCGCCACCACGCGCGAGGCCGAGGTCTACCGCCGGAACCTGGCGACGATCCTGGACCGGCTGAATTCGGTCTTCGCGCCGGGTCCCGACACCCCGCCGGGCGTCTCGTGGAACACGCCGCAGGGCGGGATGTTCGTCGTGGTCACGCTGCCGTTCCTCGCGGACGACGAGATGCTCGAGTACTCGGCCTCCAAGTTCGGCGTCCTGTGGACGCCCATGCACCACTTCTACGAGGGCACGTCCGGGTTCCACCAGGCGCGTCTCTCGTTCAGCGTGCTGACTCCCGAGCAGGTCGCCCTGGGCATCGAGCGCCTTGGCGCGCTCGTCCAGGACCAGCACGAGAAGCGGCCCGTCGCGGCCGCGCGGATCTGAGGCGGCCGGTCCCCCGCGCGTGACATGAGGGCGGCCCCCGAACACGGTGTGTTCGGGGGCCGCCCTCATGTGTGTCAGTGCCCGCGCGCGGGGCTCACAGGCGCACGGGAAGCGCGTTCAGCAGCCGGGCCCCGCCGGGGGTGGCCTCGGTGTACTTCAGGGCGTCGCGGCTCACGGTGACTTCCAGGGTGTCGCGCTCCAGCATCAGGTGCTTGATGGCGATCTCGCCCTCGATGTTGGCAAGCGCCGCGCCGGTGCAGTAGTGGGGGCCCGCGCCGTAGGCGAGGTGGCTCTGGCCCGGCTTCAGCTCCCGCTCCACGTCGCACCGCTCGGGGTCGGAGAAGACCCGCGGGTCGTAGTTGGCGGACAGCAGGGACCCCGTCAGGGCCTCGCCCTTGCAGATCTCGACCCCGGCGAACTCCAGGTCCTCGGTCGCGTAGCGCGGTCCCGCGGCCGGGATGGGGTTGGCGATCCGCATCAGCTCGGCCATGGGCGTGCGGCAGGGCCTCCGGCTTGGCGCGCAGCAGGGCCAGCTGGTCCGGGCTTTCGAGGAGCGCAAGCACGGCGTTCGGGATGAAGTGGGCCGTGGAGTGGTGGCCGTTGTTCACCACGAGGAGCACCAGCGAGATGATCTCGGTCTCGCTGAGCCGGTCGCCGTCCGCGTCGCTGGTCTGCACCAGCGTCGAGATCATGTCGTCCTTGGGCTCGGCCCGGCGCCGCTCGATGAGCCCCTTCATGTACGTGAACATGCCCTGGGCGCTGGCGGCGAGGTTGTCGGCGTTGGCGTAGTCGTTCATCCACGTGCGCACCTGCGGCTGATCGGCCTCGTCGATGCCGATGAGCTCGCAGATGACGGTGCCGGTCAGCGGCGAGGTGTACTCCTCGATCAGGTCGCCCGAACCCTTCGCGGCGAACTCCTCGAGAAGCCGGGCGGATATCTCCTCGATGCGCGGCCGCAGCGCCTTCATGCGCCGCACGGTGAACGCGGGCGTGACGAGGCGGCGCAGGCGGGCGTGGTAGTCGCCGTCCTGGAGCATCATGTTCGCCGCGACGTAGTCACGGAACTCGTCCGGCAGATCGAGGGCCGCGACCATTTGGTCCGCCATGCTGAATCCCTGGTGGCCGGGAACGTTGCCGTAATTCACCACGAACCGCGGGTCGCTGAGGACCGCCTTGATCTCCTCGTTGCGTGTGACCAGCCAGACCGGTGGCCCACCCGGATATCCGACGCGAACTAGCGGTGATTCCTCCCGCAGGCGTGCGTAGGCGCAGACGGGGTCATCGGTGAATTCGGGATTCATCAGGCTAACGATCGGCTCAGCCATTTTCGCCGTCTCCTTATGTCCTTGCCGAAGGGTCGGCAAGCTCAGTCGGTTCATCTGATTGCGGCTCAAGAACGCAGGAGTTTCAGTCCCGTCACCATGAGCGTCTAGGAATTCGCCCTTTTCCTGGGCGAAAGCCATGCGGGGGCAGGCCGGATTCAGGAACGACGCTGCCGACGGGGTCGGCGGCCTGGCCGCGCGCCGCGCGTGCCCTTTCGGTCCGTTCTGTAGGCCCCTTCGGGCAGTGGACTCGGCACGTCAGGGCGGTCGCGCCTCCTTGCTTTCCGGCTTCAGATCAATTTTGGCCGTTCTTAGGGCGCTCGCCAAGAGCAGATTGGCAGATTCGATACTTGCTGGAGTCGCCGACGTTCAGGGTTGTTCGTGTCCCGTCAGCGGGACGATCACCCGTCGGCACCGTGATCGGGTGCCGCCATGCGGGGTTTGAGCCGTTCACCTGACTCTCAAAAAGGCTGATTCTTGGGCAAATCGCCACCGGATATCTCCCGGGGCCGTACCGAGCGAGTACGCCAAGGGGGCATCGCGGCGAGTGCCGGTCGACGCGCTATGCGCCACTGCCCGATCGGGCACCGCGCGGGGACCACACGGGCCCTGAGCGTCCTGGCAGCCGAGCGCGTGCAACTGCCCGCGTACGAACGCGAGAAGGGCAATCCGCCGCGGCGGATGCCCTTCTCGACTCTCACTCCACGGGCCTCAGGGGCCCGGCGAACCTATGCGGTCGCGGCGCTAGCGGCCGCGGGCGCGCTCCGCGATCACTAGCGGCCGCGGGCGCGCTCCGCCTCGATCACGTCCAGGACCTCCCGGCCGAGGTCGACCAGGTACATGTGGTCGCCCGGGAACTCCACATAGGTGAACTCACCCGACGTGGTCGCGTCCCGCCACTGCTGCGCCTCCTCCGCGGTGACCAGGCCGTCGTCCTCGCCCCGCAGCGAGCAGATCGGCACCGACACCAGGTCGTCGGTGCTCGGGACGTAGTTCTCGTGCATCTCGCAGTCGGCCTGCAGCGTGGGCAGGATCAGCTCACGCATCTCGGGGTGGTCGAGGGCCTCGTGCCTGAAGCCCGCGAACTCCTCGACCCGGGCCAGGAACTCCTCGTCCTCGAGCCCCGTCGCCCGCCGCTCCCGCTGGGTCCACGGCCCCGGCGAACCGCTGACGATCATCCGCTCGACGTGCACGCCGCGCGCGCTCAGCAGGTGCGCCAGCTCGTACGCGAGCACCGCGCCCAGGCTGTGCCCGAACAGGACCACCCGCGCGCCCTCGCCGAGGTTCGCCACGATGCCGTCGATCTCGGTCTTGGCCGCTTCGACGACGTTGCGGTACGGCGTCTCGAGGAGCCGCTTCTCCCTGCCGGGCAGCTCGACCGGAACCACGCTCCAGCGGTCGCCGGACAGCTCCCGCCACGGGTGGAAGAACGACGGTCCCGCTCCTGCGAACGGCACGCACAGCAGCGTCGTCTGGCCCGGGCCTTGCGCGGTCATGCCGCCTCCTGTCACCTTGTCCAACTCCCCGTCATCCGTTCGCGAGTTCATTGAGCTTGCGGACGATCACCTTCATGATCTGGCCCGCGGGCTTGGGCATGTGGAGGTCGTGGTGCGTGGCCTCCACGTCGTACTCCTCGATGGTGCCGAGGACGTGCGGCCGCCAGTCGGGCCCATACGACGTGACGCCGTCGGTCTTGTCCAGCGTCGCGTTGAAGTACAGCACGTCACCGCGGTAGACCGGCGACTCGAAGGAGCCCATCTTGTTGAGGTTGTTGGACCCCACCTTCGACATGTTGTCCAGGAAGCTGTCCATGTTGCCGGTGTTCATGAACTTGCCGAAGACCTCCTCGACGTCGGCCCGGTAGAGCTCCGGCGTCCTGTCGGCCACCTGCCTGAAGCCGTTGTCCGGGGCGGAGCTCGCCGGCTGACAGTCCAGGATGGCGACCAGCTCGACCTCGTGGCCGCGGCGGTCCAGGCCCTCCGCGACGGCGTGCGCGATCGGGCCGCCGAAGGACCAGCCGACCAGGTAGTACGGGCCTTCCGGCTGGGTCTTGAGGATCTGCTCCAGGTAGTCCTCGACCATCTCCCCCACCGAACCCGCGAGCGGGTCCATGCCGTTGGAGCCGCGGGACTGCAGGGAGTAGGCCGGACGGTCCAGGTAGGGCGCGAAGGTGAAGTACGCCCAGCCCAGGCCGCCGCCGCCGTGGAAGAACCACACCGGAGGCTTGCCCGTGCCGGGGTCCCGGTTCAGGGGCAGGACGACCTCGAACGAGTCCCCGTGGTCCCCGGGGATGCCGCCGAAGAGCACCAGCGCGCCCAGCTCGGCCACCGTCGGGTACTGGATGATCGTCCGCAGCGGCATGTCGACGCCGAACTCCTTGCGGATGCGGGCGCTGAGCCGGGTGGCGAGCAGGGAGTGCCCGCCGAGCGCGAAGAAGTCGTCGTCGATGCCGACGGTCTCCAGGCTGAGCAGCTCGCTGAAGAAGCCGCACAGCTTCTCCTCGTGCGAGTTGCGCGGCGCCCCGCTGCTCACCGTGCTCGTGTGCTCCGACGGCAGCGCGCCGCGGTCGAGCTTGCCGGCCGGGTTCAGCGGCAGCTCGGAGAGCGCCACCACGGCCGCCGGGACCATGTAGTCGGGCAGCTGCCCGCGCAGGTACTCGGGCAGCTCGACGAGGAGCGGGTCGATGGCCTTGGCGAGGGCGGGGTTGTTCGCCCGGGTCCGCCCGGCAGAGGCGCTGGTGACGAAGCCGCCGGTGACGGCCCGCCGCTCGGGCAGGAGGATCGCGTCGAAGCTGTGCACGGCCTGGCCCGACCAGGTGATCACCGCGTCGGTGCCCCGCTCCCGCGCCCAGGCGGCGAGGTCCTCGGGGTCGACGGGCGTGGCGGTGGGGGCGTCGACGTTCACGATGCCGGCGGCGGTCGCCGCGGCGGCCTCCGCCACGAGCCGCGCGTTGGGTATCCCGCTCACGCGGACCGGTCCCGCCGCCTGGTCCAGGCGGCCGCCGAGGCCGGCGAGGTCGGACACGTCCCCGCCCCACGGCACCGTGGGCACGCCGGACAGGTCGAGGACGTCGGTGGCGTCCTTGTGGAGGACGACCTCGTAGCGGTGGCGGGTGAGCGCGTTGTGCGCGGCGCCCGCCTTCAGGCGGATGTCCACGCCACCGGCGTGCTCACGTGCCCACTCGGCGAACCACTCCGGGGCCACGACCAGTTCCCGCTCGGCGAGCAGCGCCTGCTCCACCAGCGCCAGCATCTCGTCGTTCGCGGCGTGCGGGTGCGTCACGCGCTTCTCGGCGGCCGTCAGGATTCGCAGGGTCGCGGCGTTGCGGACGTCACCGACGAGGACGCGGCCGCCCGGCGCGAGCAGGCCCATGGCCTGACGCAGCACCTGGTCCAGGTACTCGACGTTCGGGAAGCACTGGGCCACCGAGTTGAGCACGACGGTGTCGAACTGGCCCTGGGGCAGCCCGGAGAAGTCGTCGGCGGCCTGGACGCTCAGCGTCACCCGGTCGCCGAACCCGGCCTGTTCGGCCTGCGCACGGACCCGGTCCACGACCGTGTCCGAGATGTCGGTGCCCCAGTACTGCTCGACCTCACCGACGACCTTCGAAAGGAGCAGGCCGGAGCCGACGCCGATCTCCAGGACGCGCTTCGGCGCGAACCCGAGGACCTGCGACGCCGCGGCGTTGCGCCACTGGCCCAGCTGCTCCAGCGGGATCGGGTCACCGGCGTACACCGACTTCCACTCCTGGAAGTCCTCGCCCCACGCCTCCTCGGCAGAGCCGGAGTAGGCGTCGTCGTAGACGTGGCGCCACTCGTCCACCTGCGCCTCGGCGTCGCCGACCACGGCGTCCGGGTCGGGCACCACGAAGCCCACCAGGCGCTGGTCGCCCTTCTGGTCCTCGCGCACCACGACGACGGCCTGCGCGACGCTGGAGTGCTGCGTCAGCGCGTGCTCGATCTCGCCGAGCTCGATGCGGAAGCCGCGGACCTTGACCTGGTAGTCGGTGCGGCCGATGTACTCGACCTGACCGTCCTTCGTCCAGCGCACCAGGTCGCCGGTGCGGTACATCCGCTTGCCCGGCTCACCGAAGGGGCAGGCGACGAACCGCTCCGAGGTGAGGCCGGTCTGCCCGAGGTAGCCGCGCGCCAGGCAGGTGCCGGCGAGGTACAGCTCGCCGAACACGCCGGGCGCGACCGGGCGCAGCGCCGAGTCGAGGACGTAGACCTGGTTGTTCCAGATCGGCGTGCCGATCGGCACCCGGTCCGAGCCCGGCACGTGCTCCCAGCCCGTGACCTCGACGGTGGCCTCGGTGGGGCCGTAGAGGTTGTTCGCTGAGGCGTGCGGCAGCAGCTCGGTGAAGCGGTTGGCCAGCGCGGCCGGGAACGCCTCGGCGGCGACCTCGATCCAGCGCAGCGTGGCGCACTCCTTGGCCGCCGGTTCGGCGACGAAGGCCGCGAGCAGGGACGGCACGAAGAACGCGCCGGTCACCTTCTGACGCTGAATCAGCTCGGCCAGGTAGGCGGGGTCGCGGGTGCCGTCGGCGCGGGCGACGACGATGGAGGCGCCCATCTGGAGGTTGGAGAACATCTCCGGCACCGAGGCGTCGAAGCTCGCCGAGGTGCTCACCAGCATCCGGTCCTCGACCGTGACGTGGAAGTGCTCAATCCCCCACTGGATGCGGTTCATGATCGAACGGTGCGCCACCGGCACGCCCTTGGGACCGCCGGTGGAGCCGGAGGTGAAGATGGCGTACGCGGCGTTGTCCGGGGACAGCTCCCGCTCGGGGTTCTCCGTCGGGTACGCGGAGACGTCCGGAAGGGTCTTCTCCAGGACGAGCAGCGGCTTCGCGCCCGCCAGGATGTGCCGCACCCGGTCGTCGGGCAGGTCGATGTCGATGGGCACATACGCCGCACCGGCCTTGACCACCGCGTACACCGCCAGCAGCAGATCCACCGAGCGCGGGATGCGCACCGCCACCAGCTGCTCGGGGCCCGCACCCTGCTCCACCAGCCAGTGCGCCAGCTGGTTGGCGCGCCGGTTGAACTCCGCGTACGTCAGCGTCTCGTCCTCGGCGATCACCGCGACCGCGTCCGGCGTCCGCGCCACCTGCGCCTCGAACGCCTCCGGCAGCGTGCCCTCGGCCACGGGCCGCGCGGTGTCGTTGAGACCCCGCACCAGCCAGTCCCGCTCGTCCTTTCCGCGAGGACCTCGACCGTACTGATCGGCGCCTTCGGCGCGGCGGCCAACTGCTCAAGGACCCGCACGAACCGGGCGGCGATGGCCTCAGCCGTGTCCCGGTCGAAGAGCTGCGTCGCGTACATCAGGTCGCCGCGCAGCTGCCCCGACTTGTCGTCGGCCAGGCTGAAGAACAGGTCGGCGAGCGAGGTCTGCGTCAGATACTGCTCGAACTGCACCTTCAGACCGGGCAGTTCGAAGTCCTGGCGCTCATAGCTCTGCCAGGCGAACATCACCTGGAACAGCGGCTGGTACGAGGCGGAGCGGTCGGGGTTGATCAGCTCGACCAGCGTCTCGAACGGCACGTCCTGGTTCTCGTACGCGGCCAGGGACTTGTCCCTGACCTGCGGGAGCAGGTCGGTGAACGACGGGTTGCCGGAGAGGTCGACGCGCAGCACCTGGGTGTTGACGAAGAGCCCGACCATGTCGGCGAGGGCCTCGTCGGTGCGCCCGGCGATCGGGCTGCCGATCGTGACGTCGTCGCCGCCGCCCAGCTTGTTCAGGAGCACGCCGAGCGCCGCCTGCACGACCATCGACATCGTCATGCCGCGCTCGTCGGCGAGCTTCTGCAGCCCGGCCGCCACCTCCGGCTCCACCGTGAGGCTGATCGCGTCGCCCTGCGAGTTCCTGGTCGCCGGGCGCGGGCGGTCCAGCGGCAGGTTCAGGGGCTGCGGCACCCCGGCCAGCTGGGCGCGCCAGTACTCGGCCTGCGCGGCGGCCAGGCTCCCCGGGTCGGCCACGTCACCGAGCAGCTCGCGTTGCCAGGCGGCGTAGTCCTTGTACTGCACGGGCAGCGGCTCCCACCCGGGCGCCTGGCCGTCCAGGCGCGCGGTGTAGGCGACGGTCAGGTCCCGCGCCAGCGGCCCGCCCGACACGCCGTCCGACGCGATGTGGTGGATGAGCAGCACGAGGACGTGCTCCTCGGGGGCGCAGCGGAACAGCCGCACCCGGAAGGGGAGGTCGGCGGCCAGGTCGAAGCGGTGCGCGATGAACTCGTCGACCGCCGCGTCCAGTTTCTCCGCGGCCACCTCGACCAGCGGCACCTCGACCGACGCCTCCGCGACCGGCCGGATGCGCGGCCGGGGCTCGTCGTCGGCGTCCGTCACGTACGTGGTGCGCAGGATCTCGTGCCGCTCGACCACGTCGTTGATCGCCGCGGTGAGCGCGTCCTGGTCCAGGGGTCCCGTCAGCCTGAACGCCGGGGAGATGTTGTAGGTCTCAGCGCCACCTTCCATCTGGTGCGTGAGCCACATGCGACGTTGAGCAAACGAAAGCGGAATCACTGGTCTTACTCCTCTACGTTCATCTTGCGGAGAGTGGGCCGAAGGGGGACAGCCGAGCCTTCCGACCACTCGGCGAGCGCGGCCACCGTCGGCAAGTCGAAGAGCTTGCGAATGGGGATCTCGATGCCCAGTTCGCCGCGGGCCCGGGTGATCAGGCGCGTGGCGAGCAGGGAGTGGCCGCCGAGCTCGAAGAAGCCGTCGTCGATGCCGACCTGCTCCAGGCCGAGCACCTCGGCGAACAGCCTGGCCAGGGTCTCCTCGCGGGCGTTGCGGGGCGCCCGGTAGGGCGTCGTCGCGGTGAGCTCGGGCTCGGGCAGCGCCTTGAGGTCGAGCTTGCCGTTGGGAGACAGGGGCAGCCGCTCCAGCGGTACGTACACGGCGGGGACCATGTAGTCGGGCAGCCGGTCGGACAGGTGGTCCTGCAGCTCGTCCGGGTCCGGGACGTCCTCGCCGGGGACGGGGACGAGGTAGGCGGCCAGGTAGGGAGTCGTGTCACCGGGCTGCTGCGTCACGACGGCGACCTGGGCGATGTGGGGATGGGTCGTCAGGGCGGCCTCGACCTCGGCCGGCTCCACGCGGTAGCCGCGGATCTTCACCTGGGTGTCGATGCGGCCCAGGTGCTGCACCTGTCCTTCGGCGGTGAGGCTGGCGAGGTCACCGGTGCGGTACATGCGGGACCCCGGGGGTCCCGTAGGGGTCGGGGATGAACCGGTCGGCGGTCATGCCGGGCTGGCGGTGGTAGCCGCGTCCCGCCCCGGCCAGGTAGAGCTCGCCCGGCGTGCCCGGGGGCAGCAGCGTCAGGGAGGGGCTGAGGATGTAGGCGCGCACGCCGGGGAAGGGACGGCCGATGGGCACGCCGGTGGTGTACGGCTCGGCGGGGTCCAGGAGGAAGCCCGTGGCGTAGAAGGTCTCGCTGGGGCCGTAGCTGTTGATGACGCGGGCTTCCGGCCAGCGGGCGCGCACCCGCTCCGCGAGGACCGGGGTGAGCACCTCCCCGGAGATGTTCAGCGCCGTGGGCTCGATGCGGTCGGCGAGCTGGTCGACGAGTTCCGCGAAGGCCGAGGGCACCGAGCAGATGACGTCGACGTCCCAGGTGTCGCGCTCGGCGAGCTCCAGCACGTCGCGCACGATCTCGGCGGTGCCGCCGGTGGTGAGCGCGGCGAACGTCTCGAAGGTGGCGACGTCGAACCCGAACGAGGCCGCGACGAGGACCTTCTGGCCGGACTCCACTCCGGCGTACGCGACCATGGTGTCCACGGCGTTGACGACGGTCGTCTGGGTGACGCCGACGCCCTTGGGCACACCGGTGGAGCCGGACGTGTAGATGACGTAGGCCAGGTTGTCGGGGCCCGCCTTCGGCCGTGCCGGGGCGGCCTCGGCCGGGGTCCGCAGGTCGATGTCGTCGAGGACGAGCAGCGGGATGTCCGTGGCGGGGACGAGCCCGCGGGTCCCGGCGTCGGTCAGGATCAGGTGGGGCCGGGCGGTGGGCAGGACGTGCGGCAGGCGGGCCGCGGCGTAGGCCGGGTCGACGGGCAGATAGGCACCGCCCGCCTTGAGCACGGCCAGGAGGGCCACGACCACGTTCGTGGTGCGCGGCAGGACCACGCTCACCACGGTCTCCGGGCCGATGCCGCGTGCCGCGAGCTCGACCGCGAGCCGCTCGGCGCGGGCGTCCAGATCGGCGTACGTGAGCGACTCGTCCCCGGCGACCACGGCGACCCGCTCCGGGGTCAACGCCACCTGCGCCTCGACGAGTTCGGTGAGCGTGACGTGGCGGGCCTGGGCGGCCGCCTCGTCGTACGGGGCGAGGAGCCGCTCGCGCTCGCCCGGCTCCAGGGCGTCGAGCTGCGCGACCTTCAGCTCGGGCGTGGCCGCGAGCTGCCGCAGGAAGCGGACGAGGCGGGCCGCGTACGTCTCCACGGTGCCCCGGTCGAAGACGCTCGGGGCGTACTGGATGGTGAGCTGGAGGTGCGGGTCGGCCGCCGCGGTCAGGCACAGGGCGTAGTGGTTGCCCGCGAAGGGACGCAGACCGGCGATGGTGATGCCGTCCGCGGCCTCGCTGGCGTCTTCGAGGCCCTCCCGGTCGACCGGGTACGACTCGAAGACGACGAGGGTGTCGAAGAGGGACCGCACGCCGGCGGACCGCTGGATCTCCGTGAGCCCGTAGTAGTGGTGCTCCACGAGGCCGGCCTGCCGGCTCTGGAGCTGGTTCAGGACGTCGGCGACGGTGTCGCCGGGCGCGTGCTGGACGCGCACGGGAACGGTGTTGATGAACATGCCGACCATCGACTCAACGTCCGGCACCGCGGGCGGCCGCCCGGAGACGGTCGCGCCGAACACCACGTCCTGGCGTCCGGTGAGCTGGCCGAGCAGCAGCGCCCAGGCGCCCTGGACCAGGGTGTTCACGGTGATGCCCAGTTCGGAGGAGCGCCGGACGAGTTCGTGCGCCTCTGCCAGGGGGAGCTCGATCTCGACCAGGTCGCGGCCGCCGTCGTCGGCGTTGGCCGCGTCGGGGGCGAGCAGGGCCGGTTCCTCGGCCCCTTCGAGCTCGGCCGCCCACGCCTGTGCGGCCTCGTCCTGGTCCTGGCGGGTGAGCCAGGACAGGAAGTCGCCGTAGTCGCGGGTGGCGGGCAGACCGCTCGGGTCGCCGTTGGAGGCGTACAGGAGCAGCAGGTCCTGCATGAGCAGGGGCGTGGACCAGCCGTCGTAGAGCGCGTGGTGGGCGGTCAGGACGAGTTCGGGCCGGCCGGTCTCCAGGACGACGAGGGCGAGCCGCATCAGCGGCGGGTGGTCCGCGTCGAAGTAGGTGGTCTGGTCCTCCTCCAGGAACCGCTCGAACGCCTCGGTCCGCTCCGCCTCGGGGGCGGCGGTCAGGTCCAGGTGCCGCCAGGGCAGGGTCACCGTCTCCGGCACCACCTGCACGATGTCGCCGTCGGCGCGGTTGACGAACGCCGCGCGCAGAGCGGGGAAGCGGTCGAGGAGGGCTTGCCCGGCACGGCGCATGCGCTCCGGGTCGACCTCGCCCGACAGGTGGAACACCAGCTGGATGTGGTACGGGTCGAACGTGGCCCCGGCGAGCATCGCCTGGAAGAGGATGCCGGACTGCGCCGGGGTCGCGGGCCAGACCTTGGCGAGCCTGCCGAAGCGCTCCTCCCAGGCCTCGATCTCGTCCTGGCCTGACCGTGACCAGGGGCGCGTCACTGGGCGTCAGGCCGCCCGCTTCCGGGGCGGTGGTGTGCCGGGCGAGGGCGGTGAGGGCCTCGACCCACAGTCCGGCCAGCTCGGTGACCTCCTCGCGGGAGAGCACACCGGTGGGGAAGCCGAAGTACGCGGTCAGCTCCTCGCCCTCGGCGGTGGTGGCGGCGACGGCGTTGATCTCCAGGGCGGACAGGGCGGGCATGTCCGCGTCCGGCGCGGCGATCAGGTCGGCGTGGGTGGTGTCCGGTGCCCAGCCAAGGCCCCGCAGCTCCTCGGGGATGTCCGCGCTGGACGCCTTGCCGAGGTAGTTGAAGCCGATCCGCGGCGACCGCTCCTTCGCGAGGGCGGTGGCGGTGTCGGGGTTGAGGTGGCGCAGCAGGCCGTAGCCGAGACCGTTGTCCGGGATCGCGCGCAGCTGCTCCTTGACCGCCTTGACGGCCTTCCCCGCGGCCTTGCCGCCGCGGAAGGCGTCGGCGAGGTCGATGCCGGTGACGTCCAGGCGGACGGGGTACATCGCGGTGAACCAGCCGATGGTGCTGGAGAGGTCCGCGCCGGGGACCAGGTGGTCCTCGCGGCCGTGGCCCTCCAGGCGGACCAGCGTCGAGTCGCCGGAGGTGCCGTGCGTCCGCCGCCAGCGGGCGAGCGCCAGGGCGAGGCCGGTGAGCAGGCCGTCGTCGACGCCGCCGCGGAAGACCGTGGGCAGCGTGTTCAGCAAGGTCTCCGTCACGTTGGCGGGGACCTGGACGCGGACGGTGTCCACGGTGGCCGTGACGTCGAGGGCCGGGTCCAGCTCGCGGGCGCCAAGGACCGGCTCGTCGCCGGAGAGGATCTCCTGCCACACGGGCAGTTCCGCGATCCGGTCCGCGGCGGTGGCCTCGTCGGCCAGCGCGTGGGTCCAGCGGCGCAGTGACGTGCCCTCCGCCGCAAGCTGCGGGGTGCGGCCCTCGCGGACCGCCTGCCAGGCGGCGACGAGGTCGGGCAGGAGGACGCGCCAGGACACGCCGTCGACGACCAGGTGGTGCAGCACGATCAGCAGGCGGTCCGCTTCGGTGGCGGAGGTGAACCGCACGAACTGGGCCATGACGCCCGCGTCGGGGTCGAGGCGGTCGGCGGCGGCGTCCAGCTCGGCCTGCACATCGGCGCCGTCGTAGGCGACTTCCCGCACCAGCGCACCGGCGTCGACGCTGCCGACGGGCTCCATGCGCAAGCCCGGCTGCTTCCGGTCCAGACGGGAGCGCAGCACGTCGTGCCGGTCCAGGACGGCTTGCAGGGTGGCCGCCAGGCCCGCCCGGTCGATGTCCTCGGGCAGGGTGAGCAGCGCCGACATGCAGAACCGGCCGATGCCTCCGCCCAGGTCGAGGACGTGTGCGGCGGTCGGCGGCAGCGGCGCCCAGCCGACGCCGCCGCCGGGCAGCTCGGCCAGCGTCACGCGCTCCTCGTCCGCGCGGCCCTCGACCAGTTCGGCGAGGCGGGCCACGGTGCGGTGCTCGAAGATCTCGCGGGTGGTGACCACGACGCCGCGTGCCTTGGCGCGGGCGACGACCTGGATGGAGCGGATGCTGTCGCCGCCGCTGGCGAAGAAGTCGTCGTCGACGCCGACCTGTTCGGCGCTCAGGACGTCGGCGTACACCTCGGCGAGCGTCCGCTCGGTCTCGCCGCGCGGGGCGCGGTAGACGGTGCCGGTGAACTCCGGCTCGGGCAGGGCCGCCCGGTCGAGCTTGCCGTTGGCGGTGAGCGGCAGCCGCTCCAGGACGATGAGCTGCGCGGGCACCATGTAGTCCGGGAGCCGCTTGGCCACGAAGCGGCGCAGCTCCGCCACCGAGACGGTGGCGCTCAGGTCCGCGCCGCCGTCCGCGGCGGCGCTGCCCACCGGCGTCACATAGCCGACGAGGCGCAGGCTGCCGGTGTGGTCCTTGCACACGGTGACCACGGCCTGGCTCACCGAGGGGTGCTGGGCGAGGGCCGCCTCGATCTCGGTCGGCTCCACCCGGATGCCGTTGACCTTGACCTGGGTGTCGGCGCGGCCCGCGTACTTCAGCTGGCCGTTCCCATCCCACTGGGCCAGGTCACCAGTGCGGTACATCCGCGCCCCCGCGGGCCCGAACGGGCAGGCCACGAACCGTTCAGCGGTCAGCGCACCGCTCTGGTGGTAGCCGCGCGCGACCAGACCGGCCACGTACAGCTCACCCACCACGCCCGGCGCGACCGGAGCCAGCTCCGGACCCAGCACGTAGGCCCGCATGTTCGCCAGCGGCCGCCCCACCGGCACCGCGCCACTCCCGGCGAACTCCTCCGGCACCGTGAACGTGGACGCGTAGAAACTCTCCGTCTGGCCATAGGCGTTGATGACACGGGCGCCGGGCAGGGCCTGGCGCACCTTGCCGACCAGGTCCGCCGAGAGTGCCTCACCGGCCAGGATGACGGTGTCCACGTCCAGCCGCAGGCCGTCCCTGCCCTCGGTGCCGAGCTGGTCGAGGAGCGCGGAGAACACCGACGGCACCGCGCTGATGGTGGTGCCCGACCACTGGTCGCGCTCGGCGAGTTCCAGGACGTCGCGGACGATCTCGACGCTCGCGCCGCAGGTGAGCGCGGTGAAGATCTCGAACACCGAGACGTCGAAGTTCACCGAGGTCGCCGCGAGCATCCGCGAGCCCGCCTCGACGTGCACCGCCTCGCGCAGGTCCCGTACGCCGTTGACCACGCTGGCGTGGCTGATGCCCACGCCCTTGGGCGTTCCCGTCGAGCCGGACGTGAACATCACGTAGGCCAGGTTGTCCGGCCCGAGGCGGACGTCCGGGGCCGCGACGGCGGGTCCTTCCAGGTCCACGTCGTCGAGGAGGAGGACCGGCGGGCGGCAGCCCGCCACCGTCTCCGCCACCTCGCGGCCGGTCAGGACCAGTGTCGGCTCGGCCGTGCTGAGCAGCAGATCCACGCGCGCGGACGGGTAGTTCGGGTCGATCGGCAGGTAGGCGCCACCGGCCTTGAGCACGGCGAGCAGCGCGACCGCCAGGTCCGCGTCGCGGGGCAGGGCCACCGCCACCAGGACGTCAGGGCCGACACCGCGCTCGCGCAGCGCCGCGGCGAGGCGGCCCGCACGGGCCTCGAGGTCCGCGTACGAGAACGTCGTCTTCCCCGACACCACCGCGACCGCGTCCGGCGTCCGCGCCGCCTGCGCGGCGACCAGCTCCGGCACGGTCACCGCGGCCACCGGCGCCGACGTCTCGTTCAGGCCCTCCAGCCAGTCCCGCTCGTCGCCGGTGAGGACGTCCATCCCGCCGATCGGCGTCCCGGGGTCGGCGATCGCCTGGCGCAGCACGCTGATGTAGCGGTCCACGAGGCCCTGGGCCGTGGCGTGGTCGAACAGCTCGGTGGCGTACTCCAGGCGTCCGCGGGCGGCCCCGGACGGGCCGGGGACGATGTTGAGGAACAGGTCGAACTTCGCGGTGCCGGTGCCCGCGGGGACGGGGGTGAGCCGCAGCCCCGGCACCTTGATCTCCGACCACGCGAACTGCCAGGCCAGCATCACCTGGAACAGCGGCTGGTAGGCGGTGGTGCGCTCCGGGTTGAGCAGCTCCACCAGGTGCTCGAAGGGCACGTCCTGGTTGTCGTAGGCGGCGAGCGCCTTGTCGCGCACCCGCTCGATGAGTTCGCCGAACGACGGGTTGTGCGACAGGTCGACGCGCAGCACCCAGGTGTTGGCGAAGAACCCGATCAGGTCCTCGAGCTGCTCGTCGGCGCGGCCCTCGATCGGGCTGCCGATGGTCAGGTCGTTGCCCGCGCCGAGGTGGTGCAGGAGCACCGCGAGCACGGTCTGGGCGACGATCGGCGCCGTGGCACCGCGGTCCGCCGCCAGCTTGCCCACCCCGGCGAGCAGTTCCGGCTCCAGTTCGAAGTCGACGTGGCCGCCCTGGTGGCTGGCGGCCGTCGGCCGCGGCCGGTCGAGGGGCAGCTGCACCGGCTGCGGCACGCCGTCCAGCTCCGCGCGCCAGTAGTCGAGCTGCTCCCCGGCGACGCTGTCCGGGTCGTCCTCGTCGCCGAGGAGCTGCCGCTGCCACACCGTGTAGTCCTTGTACTGGACCGCGAGGGGCTCCCACTGGGGGGCGCTCCCCTCCTGTCGGGCGGCGTACGCCCCCAGCAGATCCCGTACGAACGGCGCCATCGACGCCCCGTCGGCCGCGATGTGGTGGAACACGAACACCAGCACGTGCTCCTCCGGCGCGAGCCGGAGCACGGTGGCCCGCAGCGGGAGCTGCGTGTCCAGCTCGAAGCCCTCGCACACGACGTCGTGGATCAGGGCGTCCACCGCGTCGGCGGCCGCGTCGGCCACCCGGAACGGGATCTCCGCCTCCTGCGGGGGCAGGACGCGCTGTTCCGGCGTCCCGTCCGCGTTCTCCACGATCAGGGTGCGCAGGCTCTCGTGCCGGGTGACGACGTCCGTCACCGCGGCGGCCAGGGCCGCCGTGTCCAGGGGTCCGCCCAGGCGCAGCACGAAGGGAATGTTGTACGTCGCGGAGGGCCCCTCCAGACGGTGGAGGAACCACAGCCGACGCTGGGCGAAGGACAACGGGATCATCGGTGCTACTCCTAAACGTTCATCTGACGCAGCTGAGGGCGGCGGCTCGACGTGGCCAACTTCTCGATGCGCGCCGCCAACTGGGCGACGGTCGGATTGCGGAACACCGTCGTGACCTTCACGTCGACGTTGAGCTCGTTGCGTACGCGGCCGACAAGGCGGGTGGCGAGGAGCGAATGGCCACCGTTGTCGAAGAAGTCGACGTCGATCCCGACCTCGTCCACGCCGAGCAGTTCGGCGAACAGGCGGCAGAGGACTTCCTCGTTGTGGTTGCGCGGCCCTCGTCCGGTCGCCGTCTCGGTGTGATCCGGCGCGGGGAGCGCGTTGCGGTCGAGCTTGCCGCTCGGCGTGGTGGGGAACGAGGCGAGCGGCACGATCGCCGACGGGACCATGTACTCCGGCAGGTGCTCGCGGACCAGGTCCGTGAGGGCCGTGAGGTCGAGGTCGGCGGCGTCCGCCTTGCCGTCGCCCGACACCACGTACGCGACCAGGCGCTGGTCGTCGGCGCGGTCCTCGCGCACCACGGCCACCGCGCTGTCGATGTCCGGGTGCGCGACCAGCGCCGCCTCGACCTCGGCCAGCTCGATGCGGAAGCCGCGGATCTTGACCTGGAAGTCGGTGCGGCCGATGTACTCGACCTGGCCGTCCTTGCTCCAGCGCACCAGGTCGCCGGTGCGGTACATCCGCGTCCCCGGCTCGCCGTAGGGGCAGGCCACGAACCGGTTCGAGGTGAGCCCGGTCTGGCCGAGGTAGCCCCGGGCGAGGCCGGTGCCGGCCAGGTAGAGCTCGCCCGCCACGCCGGGCGCCACCGGGCGCAGCGCCGCGTCCAGGACGTACACCTGGGTGTTCCAGATCGGCGTGCCGATGGGCAGCCGGTCCGAGCCCGGCACGTGCTGCCAGCCGGTGACCTCCACCGATGCCTCGGTGGGGCCGTAGAGGTTGTTCGCGGAGCAGTTCGGCAGGAGTTCGACGAACCGGTTGGCCAGCGTGGCCGGGAAGGCCTCGCCCGCGACCTCGATCCACCGCAGGCTGGTGCACTGCTTGGCCGCGGGTTCGGCGACGAACGCCTCCAGGAGGGAGGGCACGAAGTCCGCGCCGGTGACGCGCTCCCGGCGCATCAGCTCGGCCAGGTAGGCCGGGTCGCGGCGGCCGTCGGGGCGCGCGATGACCACGGCCGCGCCGACGTGCAGCGGCGCGAAGATCTCCGGCACCGACACGTCGAAGCTCGCGGACGTGCTGAGCAGCACCCGGTCCTCGGTGCCGACGTCGAAGTGCGACAGGCCCCACTTCAGCCGGTTCATGATCGAGCGGTGGGCCACCTGCACGCCCTTGGGGCCGCCGGTGGAGCCCGAGGTGTAGATGACGTACGCCGCGTTGTCGGGCGAAAGCACGCGCTGCGGGTTCGTCCGCGGGTACGAGGAGACGTCCGGCAGCTTCTCTTCCAGCACAAGGAGTGGCTTCGCGCTGTCCAGGACGTGCCGGACCCGGTCCTCGGGCAGCTCGGTGTCGATCGGCACGTAGGCGGCGCCGGCCTTGACCACCGCGTAGATCGCCACCATCAGGTCCACGGAGCGGGGGACCCGCACCGCGACCAGCTTCTCGGGGCCCGCGCCCTGTTCGACCAGCCAGTGCGCCAGCTGGTTGGCGCGCTGGTTGAACTCCGCGTAGCTGAGCCGCTCCTGGTCGCCGATCAGCGCGACCGCGTCCGGGGTCCGCTCCACCTGCGCCTCGAAGGCGCCGGGCAGGGTGTCCGCGGCCACGAGGTGGGCGGTGTCGTTGATCCCGCGCACCAGCCAGTCCCGCTCGTCCTCGGCGAGCACCTCGACGGCGCCGACCGGGACCGTCGGGTCGTCCAGGAGCTGCTGGAGCACCCGCACGAGCCGGGCGGCGATCTCCTCGGCCGCCGCGCGGTCGTAGAGGTGGTTCTGGTAGTCGAGGGAGAGCCGCAGATAGGGGTCGGAGGCGTTGAGGGTGAGCGGGTAGTGCGAGCCCGCGAACGGCCGGATCGCCTGGATGCCGAAGCCCGCCGAGGTGTTCGCCTCGACCATGCCCTCGCGGTCGATCGGGTAGTTCTCGAACACGACGATGGTGTCGAACAGGGCGGGGAGGCCGACGCCGCGCTGGATGTCGGCGAGGCCGTAGTAGTGGTGGTCCAGGAGCGCGGTCTGGCGTTCCTGGAGCTCGGTGATGACTTCGCCGACGCTCTGGTCGGGGCGGCAGGGCACCCTGGTGGGCAGCGTGTTGATGAACAGGCCGACCATTTCGTCCGAGCCGAGCACGTCCGCGGGGCGGCCGTTGACGGCGGCGCCGAACACGACGTCCCGCTGTCCGGTCAGCTTCGCGAGGAGGACCGCCCACGCGCCCTGCAGGAGGGTGTTCAGCGTGACGCCGAGCTCCGCGGCGCGTCCGGCGAGCTCGCGCCCCTTGTCGATGGAGAGCGGAACCTCGACGCGCCCGAGTGCGGACGCCGCCGTGTCGACGGGCGCGTTGGGCGCGACCAGGGTCGGCTGTTCGAACCCGGCGAGCTCGGCGGCCCACCGGGCGGCCGACGCCTCCCGGTCCTGCCGGGTCAGCCAGGCCAGGTAGTCGCCGTAGTTCCGGGCCGGGGCCAGCTCCTCGGAGCCGGAGTAGAGCCGGATCAGATCCGTGATCACCAGCGGCGACGACCAGCCGTCGAACAGGGTGTGGTGCGCCGTGATGATGAGCTTCGACTGCTCGGGCCCGCAGGTCAGCAGGGCCAGGCGGAGCAGCGGCGGCCGGGCCGGGTCGAGCTGGTCGGCGCGGTCAGCGGCGAGGAACTCGTCAAGGGCCGTGTTCTGCTCGGCCTCGCCGCGGCCGGTCAGGTCGACGTGCCGCCAGGGCAGCGCGACGTGCTCCGCCACGACCTGTACGGGGTCGCCGCTGACTCCGGCGAGGAACGCGGAGCGCAGGTTCGGGTAGCGGTCGAGCAGTGCCTGTCCCGCGGCGCGCATGCGCGCGGGGTCCACCGGTCCGGACAGGTGGAGCACGAACTGCATGTGGTAGACGTCGAAGGAGCCGTCGGCGAGCGCGGCCTGGAACAGGATGCCCGACTGCCCCGGCGCCTGCGGCCACACCTCGACGAGGCGGCCGTAGCGCTCCTCCCAGGCGTCGATCTCGTCCTGGCGCACCGGGACCAGCGGGGTGTCGGAGGGCGTGAGCCCGCCGATGCCCGGCCGCTCGGCGTACGCGGCCATGCCGCGCAGGACCTCCACCCACAGCTCGGCGAGTTCGGTGGTCCGCTCCCGGGTCAGCACCCCGGTGGGGAACATGAAGGCGGCCTGGAGGCGGGTGCCGTCGGCGGTGTCCGTGGCGACCGAGTTGACCTCGAGCGCGGACAGCGCGGGCAGGTCCGGGTCGGGCGCGGGGACCAGCTCGGCCGACCAGGACGCGGGGCCCCAGCCTTCGGCGCGCAGGTGCTCGGGCACGTCGGCGTCGGAGATCCGGCCGAGGTAGTTGAAGCCGATCTGCGGCGCCGCGTACTCGGCGAGCTGCGTCGAGGTCTCGGGGTTCAGGTAGCGCAGGAGTCCGTAGCCGACGCCCTTGTCGGGGACGCCGCGCAGCTGCTCCTTGACCAGCTTGATCGCCTTCGCGGCGGCGGCGCCGCCCGTCAGGACCTCGGCCACGTCCACCTCGCGCACGTCGACCTTGGCCGGATACATGCTGGTGAACCAGCCGACGGTGCGGGAGAGGTCGGCGCCGGGGACGACGTCCTCCTCGCGGCCGTGCCCCTCGAGGCGGACCAGGGTCGAGCGGTCGGCGCCGCTCCACCGGTTGACGGCCAGGGCGAGGGCGGCGAGCAGCACGTCGGTGCCGGTGCCCTTGAACGCGGCGGGGAGCTTGGTCAGGACCGCCTCGGTGACCTCGGCGGGGAGCTCCACCTGCACGGTCTCGACGGTGGACCAGACGTCGACCGCCGGGTCGAACGCCCGCGCGCCCAGGGGGGCGTTGGACGACTCGAGGGTTTCCTGCCAGTAGGCGAGTTCCGCTTCCCGCTGCTCGGAGAACGCCTCGTCCTGCAGCGCCGACGCCCAGCGGCGGGCCGAGGTGCCGACCGCGGGCAGCTCGGGTGCCTTGCCGGAGCGGACCTGCTGCCAGGCCTCGGCGAGGTCCGACATGAGGATGCGCCAGGAGACGCCGTCCACCACGAGGTGGTGCAGGACCACGAGCAGTCGGCCCGCTCCCGATTCGGCGGCGAACCAGACGAAGTCCGCCATGGTCCCGGCCCGCGGGTCGAGGCGGTCGAGCGCGGCGTCCAGCTCCGTCTTCGCCGCCGCCAGCGCGGAGGGATCGTCCCAGCGGCCGTCGCAGGCGACGCGGTGGATCAGGTCCGCGGCCCGTACGGCGCCCGCGGGGCGCACGTCGAGGGAGAGCTCGTCGCCGGGCACCAGGCGGGCGCGCAGCAGGTCGTGCCGGTCGAGCACGGCGTCGAGCGTCGCGGCGAGGCCCTGCTCGTCGATGCCCGCGGGCAGTTCGAGGACCATCGACATGGCGAAGCGGTCCGTGCCGCCGCCGTGCTCGAAGACGTGCCGTGCCACCGGCTGCAGCGGCATCGGGCCGACGCCGCCGCCTTCGAGTTCCGCGAGCGCGGGCCCGCGGTCCTGGCGGGCGTCGGCGACCTCGGCGAGGCGGGCCGCCGTGCGGCACTCGAAGATCTCCCGGGTGGTGAGGGTCAGGCCCCGGGCGCGGGCGCGGGCCACCACCTGGATGGAGCGCAGGCTGTCGCCGCCCACCGCGAAGAAGTCGTCGTCGATGCCGACGCGGTCCACGCCGAGGACGTCGGCGTACGCGGCGGCGATGATCGTCTCGGTCTCGGTGCGCGGCTCCCGGTAGGTCTCGCCGGAGAACTCCGGTTCGGGCAGCGCCGAGCGGTCCAGCTTGCCGGTCGGTCCGAGCGGCATCCGGCCGAGGACCACGAACGCCGAGGGCACCATGTAGTCGGGGAGGCGGGCCGCGACGAACTTGCGCAGTTCGGCGGCCGATGCGCCGGCCTGCACGTCCACGTCGCCGATGCCGCCCGCGCCGTCGTCGCCGACGGCGCCCTCGCCGATGTGCACCACGTACGCGACGAGCCGCCGCCCGCCGGCGGGCACTTCGCGGCTGACCACGACGGCTTCGCTGATGCCGGGGTGCGCGGTGCACGCCGCCTCGACCTCGGAGGTCTCGATGCGGAAGCCGCGGACCTTCACCTGGCCGTCGGCCCGGCCCAGCACCTCGAGCTGGCCGCGGGCGTTCCAGCGGGCCAGGTCGCCCGTGCGGTACATCCGCTCGCCCGCCGGGCCGAACGGGTTGGCGACGTAGCGCTCGGAGGTCAGCGCGGGGCGGTCGTAGTAGCCGCGGCCGAGGCAGGCGCCGACCACGTACAGCTCGCCGATGACGCCCTGGGGCACCGGGGCGAGGCCCGGGCCGAGCACGTAGGTGCGCATGTTGCCCAGCGGAGTGCCGATGGGCGCGACGTCGCTCTCCGTCCACTCCTCGGACGCCCCGAGGGAGAACGTGGTGGCGTAGAAGCTCTCGCTCTGTCCGTACGAGTTGACGATCTGCGCCTCGGGCAGGGCCTCGCGCACCTGGCGCACGAGGTGGGCGGGGAGCACGTCACCCGCGAACACCACCGAGCGCACGTCGGTGGTCTTGTCCAGGTGGCCGACCAGTTCCCCGAGCACCGAGGGGACCGCGCTGATCACCTGGCCGTCCCAGCCGTCGCGCTCGCCGAGCGCCAGCGCGTTCGGCACCACCTCGGCCGTGCCGCCGGTGGACAGGGTCGTCAGGAGCTCGAAGACGGAGACGTCGAAGTTGACCGAGGTGCCCGCGAGCATCCGCCAGCCGGGCGGCGCGTCGAGGACGTCCACCAGCTGCCGCACGCCGTTGACGACGTTGCGGTGGGTGATGGCGGCGCCCTTGGGCTTGCCCGTGGAGCCGGAGGTGTACATCACGTACGCCAGGTTGCCCGGGCTGAGCGGCGTGGTCCTGGCCGCGTCGTCCAGGGCGGCATCGGGCGCCTGCCAGTCGGCGCTCTGGTCGAGGTGGACGCACTCCACGTCGTTCGGCGGGACGTCCCGCCAGGTCGTGGTGTCGGTGACGGCGAACCGGGGCCGCGCCTCGGACAGCACGCTCTCCGCGCGGCCGCTGAGGTACTGCGGGTCCATCGGCACGTATCCGGCACCGGACTTGAGGATGCCGAGGAGGCCGACCACCAGGTCCTCGGTGCGCGGCAGCGCGAGGACCACCAGGTCCTCGGGTCCCGCGCCGCGCCGGACCAGCTCCCAGGCGACGGCGTCGGCCCGGGCGTCGAGCTCGCGGTAGGTCAGCGTCCGGTCGTCGCACACGAGCGCCGTGGCGTCCGGCGTCCGGGCCACCTGGCCCTCGAACAGCTCCGGGACCGTCAGGCCCGGGCACCTGTGTGGCGGTGTCGTTGAAGCGGGTGAGCAGCAGGTCGCGCTCGGCGGTGTCGAGCACGTCGACGCCGCCGACCCTGCGGCCGGAGTCGGCCGCGAGCTGGCTCAGTACGCGCACGAAGCGGTGGGCGAGGGCCTCGACCGTGTCCTGGTCGAACAGGCTGGTGGCGTACTCCACCCGGCAGCGCGCCCCGCCGGAGGCGACCGGGATCAGGTCGAAGAACAGGTCGAACTTGGCGGTCTTGGTCTCCAGGGCCTCGGCCCGCACCTCAAGGCCGGGGATCACCAGGTCCGGCACGGGCGGCTGCCAGGAGAGCATCACCTGGAAGAACGGGTTGTAGGCGGTGGACCGGTCCGGGTTGAGCAGCTCCACCAGACGCTCGAACGGTATGTCCTGGTTGTCGTACGCGGCGAGGGAACGGTCCCGCACCCGCTGGAGCAGGTCCTTGAACGTCGGGTTCCCGGAGAGGTCGACGCGCAGCACCCAGGTGTTGACGAAGAACCCGATGAGCTCGCGCAGTTCGTCGTCGGTGCGGCCCGCGATCGGCGCGCCGATGGGCACGTCGTCGCCGCAGCCGAGGTGGTGCAGGAGCACCGCGAGGGCCGAGTGCATGACCATCGACACCGTGGTGTCCTGCTCCGCGGCGAGCTTCTCCACGGCGTCGAGCAGGTCGGCCTCGATGGTGAACGTGACCTGGTCGCCCTCGGGGCTCATCGCGCGCGGGCGCGGGCGGTCCGTCGGCAGGGCCAGCGGCTGCGGCAGATCCGCCAGGGCCTCGCGCCAGTAGGCGAGTTGGCGGGCGGAGACGCTGTCCGGGTCGGACTCGTCGCCGAGCACGTCCCGCTGCCACAGCGTGTAGTCGGCGTACTGCACGGGCAGCGGCTCCCACACCGGGGCACCGCCCTCCTTGCGGGCCGCGAAGGCCGTGGTGATGTCGTGGAACAGCGGCCCGAAGGACTCGCCGTCCACGGCGATGTGGTGCGCCACCAGGATCAGGGTGTGCTCGGTGGGCGCGGAGCGCACCAGCTGGGCGCGGAGCGGCACGTCGGCGGCCAGGTCGAAGGTCCGGGTGGCCACCGCGTGCACCACGGCCGCCCGCTCCTCCTCCCCCGCGACGTCGACGACCCGCAGGTCGAACGGCTTCTCCCCGGACGCGAGGACCCGCTGGTGCGGGACGCCGTCGTCGCCTTCGACGATCACCGTGCGGAGGACCTCGTGCCGGTCGATGACGTCGCGCAGCGCGGCGTCGAGCGCTGCCACGTCCAGCTCACCGGTGAGCCGCAGGGCGAACGCGCCGTTGTAGGTCGGTGAAGGGCCTTCGAACTGGTCCACGAACCACAGCCGACGCTGCGCGAACGACAACGGGATCATTGTTTCTCCAATATCGGCAGGACTACCAGGGAGGGAGCCGTCACTCAGCTCAGGTCGAGCAGGGTCAAGAGTTCGTCGTTGTAGAAGTCGTCGATGGACAACGCCCCCGACAGCGTCGAGAAGTACCGGTCGATCTGCTCCTGGTGTCCGACCAGCTTCTGCAGCATGTCGACCCGTCCCTCGGGCTTGAGTTCGGCCACGTTGAGCGCGCCTTGGTAGTGGCTGAGGGCCTCGCCGCTCAGGTCGTTCTCGTAGCGCTTGAGGGCCGTGCCGAGCGCGGCGTCGTCGTGCAGCCGGTCGCCGATGTGGTCGGTGAGCGACTGGGCCTGGACGAAGGCCTCGGTGATGCCGCGGGCGGTGATGGAGTCCTTGTGGTTGACCGCGTCACCGACAAGCACCCAGCCGGGGCCGTAGGCCTTGCGGAAGTAGTTCTCCTGGTGGCCCGTGCCGTACAGCTGCTCCTCGCGCTTGCCCGCCTGCATCCGCTCGAAGAGGGCGGGTGCCGTGCTGCTGAAGCTGTCGAGGTAGAAGGGCTCCACTCCCTTGCGGACGTCGTTGTACTGGTCCTGCGGGAAGTAGGTCATGAGCAGCGTGAGGTCGTCGTTGGTGGGGATGACGCCTGATCCAGCGGCCCGGGCGCTCGTACAGCTCGAAGTCCGAGGGGACACCGGACCAGTAGCTGTAGTAGGTGCAGGACACCCGCGGGTGCTCGATGACGTTGGGCGCGCCGACCTTGCGGGCCACCAGCGAGCGCATGCCGTCCGCGCCGACGACCAGGCGGGCCCGCTCCGTCGTCTGGGTGCCCTCGGGCGTGGTGTACCGCACTCCGACGACCCGGTCGTCCTCGTACACCAGGTCGTTGACCGCGCAGCCCTCCTGGAAGTCCACACCGGCCTCCACGGCGCCTTCGGCGAGGACCGGGTCGAGCACGTAGCGCCGGGGCGCGTAGGTGTAATTCAGGCCGTCGAGCGGGAGCGAGAAGCCGGCGACGCTGACGCCGGGGCCCTCGTAGCGCTGTCGCGTGATCTTCTTGCAGCCCGCGTCGCGGAGCTTGTCGAGCAGCCCCCACCGGTTGAGCAGCGCCATGCCCTGCATGTGGATGTAGTGCGAGGACAGCGTGTTTCCTGCGGGAACTTCGCCTTCTCAAGGAGCAGGACACGATATCCCTGCTGCGCGAAGAGCATGGCCGTCGGCGAACCCGCACAACGGGCACCTATGACAATCACGTCGTACATGGCACGCCTCTCTTACCAGGTAGTTTTCTGATCCAACTCGGCTGCGGCCGGATATTCCACGGCGATTGGGCGTGCCATCGACGCAGCGGACGAATTAACCGCGGCCGAGCACGCGGGCGATGCTAGCCGTCCGAACTAGCGGGGAAATTACATCTAGCGCTCATACACATGACGCCGGTGTTGTGCGCCGTCTCACCGTAGGGACAGCACACGTCACCAACCGGGCACGATGGCTATTGGGTTACCGCGTCCAGAGATTCGATGTACGCGGAAATCGAAGCCACCGTCGGGTTCAGGAACATCTGGTCAACGGGGACCTCGACGCCCAACTCATCCATGAAAGCGCCCTGAATCTTGACCATGATGATGGACTGACCTCCCAGGGCGAAGAAGTCGTCGTCGAGCGATATCTCATCACGCTGGAGTTCTCGGCACCAAATGGCGCGCACCTTTTCGGCGATCATCACAGTCCTCTCGGTTGTCATCCAGGTCCTTCGGCTACGCCGTCGTGCCGCTGCCGGCGTACTGGCTCTGGGGCGCCTCGGCCAGCGCCTTGCGGTCCACTTTTCCGTGCGGGCTCAGCGGCAGCCGCGGGATGGTCACGAACCGGGCCGGAACCATGTTCCGCGGCAGCGTCTTCAGGAGGCTGGCGCGCACGTCGCCCTCCACCACCTCGTCCCCCGCGGGGACGAGGAACGCGACCAGTTCGGCCTCGCCGGATTCGGTGTACGTGATCACCACCGCGGCCTCCCTGACCTCGGCCAGCCTGGCGAGCGCGCGCTCGATGTCGGTGGGGTCGATGCGCATGCCCCGCACCTTCACCTGCGCGTCGATCCGGCCGAGGACGATGAGGTCACCGGCCTCGTTGACATAGCCGCGGTCGCCCGTGCGGTAGGCCCTGCGCGGCTGGCCTTCGACGTCGATCGTCATGAACTTCTCGTTCTCGGGGCCCTTGCCGTTGAGGTAGCCCGCGCCGACGCTGGCCCCCGAGATGCAGATCTCGCCCTGCTCCCCCGGCGCGACGCCGCGCCGGTCCTCGTCGAGGAGGTGGATGTCGGTGTTGTAGGCGGGCTTGCCGACCGGGGTGACGTCCTGCTCGCCGGGCCGGTAGGCGGCCAGGTCGTAGGAGGTCGCGACGTCCGTGCACTCGGCGACGCCGTACTGGTGCAGCAGGGTGCAGGTGTTGCCCTCGCGCCCCGCCCAGTCGGTGAGCCGGTCGGCCTTCAGCGGCTCCCCGCCGAAGAGCACGTAGTCGAGCCCGCTGAGCGCGTCACCGCCGCGCGCGGTCTCCCAGTCCACCAGCAGGTACAGCGTGCTGGAGGCGCAGTGCACCACGCGGATGTCGTGCTCCTTGAGCATCCGGTAGGCCATCAGGACGTCGAAGTTCCCGGCTCGCCATCAGGTGCTGGGTGGCGCCGCAGAACAGCGGTGTCATCAGGGCGCGTTGGGAGAGGTCGAAGCCGAACGCGCTGACGACCAGGTTGTGGGACCCGCTGTGCAGGCCGTATGCGAGCTTCAGCCAGTTCATCAGGTTGAACCAGCCCTCGTGCCGCACCGCGGTCAGCTTCGGCGTGCCGGTCGACCCGGACGTGAACACCGCGTAGCACACGTCGTCCCCGGTGACGGAGACGTCGGGTCCCGTCGCCGGGAGGCCTTCCAGGTGCGCGGACAGCTCCTGGAGGTCGATGACCTCCACGGCCGCCGACTCGACCATCGCGGCCGTCGCCGGGGAGGCCACGATCAGGGCGAGATCGGGGATCTGGCCGAGGAGCAGTTCGAGCCGCTCCGCCGGGTAGGCCGGGTCGAGCGGCACATAGGCCGCGCCCGCCTTCAGCGTGCCGAGGACGGCGACGACCATGTCGATCGAGTAGTCGAGGCAGACGCCGACCTTCGCCCCCCGGCCGTGCCCGCGCGCGTTGAGGAAGTGCGCGAACTGGTTGGCCTTCGCGTTCAACTCCGCGTACGTCACCCGCTGTCCGGCGTAGAAGACCGCGACGGCGTCCGGGGTGGCGTCCGCGTTCGCCTCGAACTGCCTGTGGACGACGGGCGTCGAGGGCAGGGCGACCCGCTCTCCCTGAAGGATCATCAACTGACTCCGAATGTGAAGGGTGTCCAGCCGGGCGTGCCACCGCGCACCACGGGGAACAGGGGTGGTCTCAGGGGCTCTAGGCGGTGCGCCGATCGGTGGTGCGCTGACCGGTGGTGCGCTGACCGGTGGCGTCGAGCACCTGGGTCACCCAGGTGGCGACGGGCAGACCGTGCGCGGCGGCCACTTGCGAGTAGTAGTCGAGCTGCCCGGCGGACAACTCGATGGTGAGCGTGGTGACGTGCCGCTTCCGCTTGTCGGCGGCCGCGGCCTCGGCCAGCTGGGGTACCTCTTGCTGCGCGTCGCCGCCCGGGGCGCGGGCGGTGCGCTCGCCCTGCTCGGCCAGGCCCGCGCGGACCGACCTGCGCAGTTCGTTGCGCGACCACTTGCGCCGTTCGGCCTCGCGGAGCCAGTAGTCCTGCTCCGGCGGTGCAAGCCGGGTCACCTCGGCGTGGTGGGCGAAGCTGAGGCTGTCCCACCTGCGGTGGTGCTCGAACCGCCGGGCCACCCAGGCGTAGTTGCGCAGGGTCTGGTAGTCGAGCCCGGTGCGGTCGACGGCCTCCCGGTAGCGGCGCCACCCGTAGGCGGCCTCCCCGAAGACCAGCCAGTCGCCCAGCCACCAAGCCGAGGAATTGGTGAGTTCACGCAGGCTGGAGCCGATCCGCTCCCAGGACCGCTCCGACAGGTCCCGCGGCAGGATCATCCCGGACTTCTGGACCGTCGCCTGCTTGCCCACGAACGACAGCACCACGTCGCGCTCGGCGATCTCGCCCCCGGTGCCCGTCCGCCTCCCCCGCTGACCCCGCTCGCGGTTCTCACCGCACGCCCCGCCACCATCTTCGTTCCCCCCACCGGAGTGTTCGCCTGGGCGACACCGACCGCTCGACCGAGCCATCGGGCGGCGATCACCGTCGTCCCACCTCAGTGACCCTGCTCAGGTACTCCGCGGTTTCCCGCTGGTGCTCCGCGGCTTCCCGCTGGCTGCCGGACCCCTCCTGGCGAGGTGGACGGCACACCTGGCTGCTGTGTCTCGTTCGTTGTCGTCGCCCGCGGGCGAGCCGACGTTCAGTTCAGCCCGCCGCCATGGCGTCGCGCAGGCTCTTGGGGCGCAGGTCGGTCCAGTTCTGCTCGACGTACTCCAGGCACTCGGCCCTGGCCGCCTCGCCGAAAACAACTCGCCAACCCGCGGGTACTTCGGCGAAAACCGGCCACAGGGAATGCTGCTCCTCGTCGTTGATCACAACGTAGAAGCGGCCGTCCTCGTCGTCGAAGGGGTTCGTGCTCAACTGCCACCGTCCTTAAGTCGTCACGGAGTGACGTGAAATGAAAGATCGCCAGGCCGGGTACTAGAACAGCACCGGCGCGGTTTCGCCGAATCGGCGTCGTCCCGTCGACAGGACACCTGGCGTCCGCGGCGACCGGAACGAGACGCCACGGTAGGTCTCGACCACCCTCGTCACAAGGGCGAAAGGATCACTGACCTCCTGGTTGTCCGCCCGGCTCTGACCCCGGAGGCATTTCCTGGTGCGGGCCCTGATCCTGTGTCACCATGACCGCTCAGTGGGCCCCAATCGGGCCTGCTCGAAAGCGGGTTCAGGCAATCTCCTCCCCGCCAAAGCGATCGAGAGCGCGCGGTCGATCATCGACTCGCGAGTGGCTCGCCAGGGGCCCGAACTCTCGAGTAGTAGAGATGCCGGACCAGCCCTACCCCAGCCGAAACACCGTCGCGCGGCGGCGACCGCGCTCGCGCCGCAACGAGGGCAAAGGAATTCCTGATGGACGACGCTGTGCGGCGGCACCCGACCGCCGGACGCCGGTCATCGACCGTGATCCGGCCGCGGGGACCCGGGCGACCGGCAGCCGCGGCGCGGACGGCGCAGTGGCGGACCCCCGCCACCGCCCCCAACCGCCTGCACACGAACACCAGTTCCCCTCGGCTGGCCGTACTCCCGCGTCCGTACGCCGACGGGCCGCCCGCCCTCGACGACGGGGCCGTCGCGCGCGACGAGAGGACCCCCCGGGTCTTCCGCGCGGTACGACGGCAGACAGCTCATCGACGAACCTGCGACTGGTGACCCATGGCCTTGAAGTCAGATTCCGAGTACGCGACAGATCCAGACGACGACATACGACGGTCGCTGCTGCGCCACATGCTGGTGGCGCGCGGCGTCGACGAGGAGGCCCGTCAGCTCCACAAGCAGGGCGCGCTCGACCTGTGGCTGTCCTGTGAGGGCCAGGAGGCCGCGCAGGTGGGCTCCGCCCTCGCCGCGGGCCCGGCCGCGACGGTCTTCCCCAGCTACCGCGAGCACGCGGTGGCCCTGCTGCGCGGCGTGGCGCCGACCGAACTCGTCGCCCAGTGGGCGGGCCGCACGTTCTGCGGGTGGGACCCGCGCGAACTGCGGTTCTTCCCCTACACGCTGGTCCTCGCCGCGCAGTCGCTGCACGGCGTCGGCTACTCGCTCGGGCAGCGGCTGCAGGGCCGGGAGGACCTCGTCGTCGTCTACATAGGCGACGGTGCCTCCAGTGAGGGCGACATGTCGGAGGCGATGAACCTCGCCGCCGTCGAGTCGGCGTCCGTCCTCTTCGTGTGCCAGAACAACGGCTGGGCCATCTCCAAGCCGGCCGCGGAGCAGATGCGCACCTCGCTCGCCGAGCGCGCCCGCGGCTTCGGCATCGAGTCCGTCCGCGTCCCCGGGCAGGACCCGGAGGCCGTCTTCTCCGCCTGCGCCCGGGCCGCCGCCCACATCCGCGAGGAGCGGGCGCCCTACCTCGTCGAGATCCTCGTGGACCGCGTCCACGGTCACTCCACGACCGACGCCCAGGAGATCTACCGCAGCCGCGAGGACATCGAGCGGGCCAAGGCGTCGGACCCGGTGGCCGCCTACGCGGACCGGCTCAAGGGCCTCGGCCTGGTGGACGAGGCGTGGTTGGACGCGGTCGACGCCGAAGTCCGGGAGCTGCGCGAGCGGTTGATGAAGGAGTACGCCTGATGAGCACCCCGCAGTCCGCCCGCCTTGCGGAGTCGATCAACGCTACCCTCGCCGACCTCCTTGAGAACGATCCGCGCGTGCTCCTGCTCGGTGAGGACATCGGGCGCCTCGGAGGCGTCTTCCGGGTGACCCGCGGCTTGCGGGAACGATTCGGCGCGGACCGGGTGCGCGACTCGCTCCTCGCCGAGGCCACCATCGTCGGCCAGGCGGTCGGCATGACGATGAGCGGGCTCGTACCCGTCTGCGAGATACAGTTCGACGGGTTCACCTACCCGGCCGTGAACCAGCTCGTGACCCAGGCGGCCCGGATCGCCGACCGCTGGAACGGGCAGGTCAGCCCGAGCCTCGTGGTACGCATCCCGACCGCCGGCGGAGTCCGGGGCGTGGAGCACCACAGCGAGTCCAACGAGGCGCTGTTCGCCCGCGTCCCGGGACTCTCGGTGGCCTGCCCCTCCACGGGCGAGGACGCCGACCAGATCCTGCGGTACGCGGTGAACCTCGGTTCGCCCGTGGTGATGTACGAACCGATCCGCCTGTACTGGCGGCGGAGCAGGCCCGCCCGCTCCCCCGAACCCCCGGCGTCGCCGACCGCGGCCCACGTGGTGCGGCGCGGCACCGACCTGACGATCGCCACCTACGGCGCGGTCACCAACGAGGTGCTCGAAGCGGCGCACGCGCTCGCCCCCGACGTCGACGTCGAGGTCGTGGACCTGCGCTGGGTCGCCCCGCTCGACATGGGCACGGTCCTGGAGTCGGTCAGCCGCACCGGGCGGCTCCTCATCGTGCACGAGGGGTCGAAGGACGTCGGCATCGGCGCCGAGATCGCCGCGTCCGTGGCCGAGCACGGCTTCGGCGCGCTCCGCGGCCCCGTCCGCAGGCTCGCGCCCGACCGCCGCGTCTATCCCCCGGCGGATTTCGAGAAGGACTATCTGATCAGTGTGCAGGAGATCAAGGACGAGGTGCTGGTGATGACGAAGTGAGCGACTCCCCCGTGGACATGCACGTTCCCAGCTTCGGGCACGGCCTCGGTGAGGCCCTGCTCGTCGAGTGGGTCGCCGGGGTCGGCGACCAGATCGAGCGGGGCGACGTCATCGCGGTCGTCGAGACCGACAAGGCCAGCACGGAGATCGTGGCGGAGCGCGCCGGACGGGTCGCGGCCCACTCCGCGACGACCGGGACGATCCTCAAGTCCGGTGAGGTGCTGTACCAGTTGGCGACCGACTAGCGCCGCCGCGCCCCGAGCCTTACAGATCCAGTCACTTGAGCGGAGAAGGAACATGAGCGACATCGAAAGCCGCATCGCGGACACCATGCTGGCCAAGCTGCGCGAGCGCGACCCCGCGCTCGGCCCCGACGACCTCAGCCGGCCGGTCGCCGACCTCGACCTCGACTCCCTCGACCTGGTCGAGCTGCACCAACAGCTGGAGCGCGAGCTCCAGGTCAAGGGCGACCTGAGGGAGACGGCGGGCTTCGCCTTCCTCGACGACTTCAGCACCTACTTCGTGAAGCTGGCGAACCGGGGATGAGCGCGGGCATCGTCGACATCGCCACCGCGAAGGCCGGCCGCAGGATCGACAACGACCACTTCGAGTCGATCGGTCTGACGGACGAATGGATTCGGCGCCGCAGCGGCATCGCATCCCGCTCCTGGCTGCCGGACGAGACCCCGCTGGCGGAGGTGGCGGCGGAGGCCTGCGCCCCGATCACGACCCGGATGGACGACCCCTCCTCGATCGGCGCGCTGGTCGTCGTCAGCACCTCGGTGCGCCAGCGCGTCCCGGGCATCGCGCAGAAGGTGGCGCAGCTCATCGGCCTGGGGCCCGCGACGCTCGCCTTCGACATGAACGCCGCCTGCTGCGGCTTCGTCTACGGCATGGTCACCGGGCTCTCCCTGGCCGACGCCGGGCGGGCCCGTTCGGTCCTGGTGTGCTCGGTGGAGGCCATGTCCCGCCTGGTGGACCGCGAGGACCGGCAGACGGCGCCCATCTTCGCCGACGGCGCCGCGGCCGTCCTCATCGAGGACCGCCCGGACTTCGAGGGCTTCCGGCACACCGCGGGCTGCGACGGCTCCCAGGAGGCGCTCATGCGGGAGACCGACGCGGGCGGCATCCACCTCGACGGGATGCAGGTGTACGACCGCGCCGTGCGCCGGATGTCGGAGTCGGCGCAGTACCTCGTCGACAACGGCCCCGCGCCGACCGTCCTGATCGGCCACCAGGCCAACGGCCGCATCCTGGACCAGGTCGGCAACTTCACCAAGCACCTCGGCGTGCCCTTCGTGAACCGGATCGAGAACTCCGGGAACACGTCGTCCGCCACGATCCCGCTGGCGTTCGCCGAGGAGCTGGACGCCGGTGACCTGCCCGCCGCCGGCCGGCTCGGGGCCGTGGCCTACGGCGCCGGTGAGGCGTGGGGCGGGGTCTCGGTGGACTACCGGATGCCGGGCGCCGCTCCCCGCTGACGGGCCGGAACCCGGAAACGTACTCGATCTCAGGAGGTTGTCATCTACTCGCCAGAAGCCTGGGTCCTGCACTCCGGTGCGGTATCCGGCCCGAACGACGGCGGCCCCGGCGGTGCGCTGCGCCACGGTCAGTTCACCTTCGGCCCGCTGGAGGAGGGTGAGGCGCTGGTGGAGCCGATCCTCGGCTCCTGGGAGGCCAACGTCGACCACGCGCTCGCCCGTTCGCCCATCGACGTGTGCAGCAGCCGGGGCGAGGACTCGGTGGTCCTCGGCAACCTGGGCGTGGTCCGCGTCCTCCAGGTGAACACGGGCGGCCGCACGGACATCCAGGTCCGCGAGGGCGACCTGTGCATGCTCCTGCCCTTCGGCAAGCTCGACCGCTTCGGCTACGCCGAACTCGCCTACGCCTACGACTGCCCGAACACCATCGGCCTGCTGGCCAAGCGGTCGAAGATGGACGCGAGCATCCTCCTGCCCATCCCGGAGGGCTCCGCGTACTCCCTGCCCCAGTGGGCCACCTACGGGCGGTACTTCACCGCCTGGGACAACTGGAACAAGGCGTACGGGTGCTGGCGCACACAGGTCCCCGACGACGACCCGGCCAACCACCTGGTGTTCGGCTGGGGCGGCGGCGTGGCCTTCGCCGAGCTGATGCTGGCCAAGCGCGCCGGGTTCCGGGTGGCGATGACGGCGGGCTCGGACGAACGCCTCGCCTTCCTGCGGGAGAACGGCATCACCCCGGTGGACCGCCGCCAGTTCCCCGCCCTGTCGCTGCCCACGCGCGAGGAGCGCACGGACCGGGAACGCCACCAGCGGCGCCGGACGTCGGTCGCGGCCTTCCAGGACCTCGTCAACGAGCTCAGCGACGGCCACGGCGTCGCCGTGTTCGTGGACAACATCGGCGAGCCGCTGTACGACGTGACGCTGAACTCCCTGGCCCGTGCGGGCGTCGTCACCACGTGCGGCTGGAAGGCGGGGATGCGCCTGTCGCACCTGCGGGGCGCCGAGTGCATCAGCCGGCACCTCCTGGTCAATACCCACGTGTGGCGGATCCAGGACTCCCCGGCCATCCGGGACTTCCAGGAGGCCGAGGGCTGGATGGCGCCGAAGGGCTCGGACGTGATCTACGACTTCGACCGGGTGCCCGAGCTGGCCGACGACTACGGGAACGGCCGCATCGGGTCGTACTTCCCGATGTACCACGTGAACCCGCTCTGACCGCTTCGAGCTGGTGAGAGAGACGGCCCCGGTGTCCCCACGGACACCGGGGCCGCTCCGTCGCGGCCTCGTCACGGCCCCCGGAATCCCGGGCCCCGCATCTGTCGGTTCCTTTTCTTGATCAATAGGGTGGCCCCGCCACGCAGTTGTTCCCCTAAGGAGCCCCGTGTCCCCTGCCCAGCCCATACCGGACATCCTCTCGGCCGAGTTCGCCGCCGACCCCTACCCCGTCTACCGCGCGCTGCGGGAGCACACCCCGCTCCTGTGGCACGAGCCGACGAAGAGCTATGTCGTCTCGCGCTACGCCGACGTGGAGCGCGTCTTCAAGGACAAGGAGTCGGTGTTCACCACCGACAACTACGACTGGCAGCTGGAGCCGGTGCACGGGCGCACCATCCTGCAGCTGAGCGGCCGGGAGCACGCGGTGCGCCGGGCCCTCGTCGCCCCGGCCTTCCGGGGCGACGAGCTGCGGGACACCTTCCTGCCGGTGATCCGCCGCAACTCCCGTGAGCTGGTGGACGCCTTTCGCGAGCGCGGCAGCGCCGACCTCGTGGCGGAGTACGCGACCCGCCTGCCCGTGCACGTGATCGCGGACATGCTCGGCCTGGACAAGGCCGACCACGCACGGTTGCCACACCTGGTACACCCATGTGATCGCCTTCCTCGGCAACCTCGCGGGCGACCCCGAGGTCACCGCCGCGGGCGAGCGCACCCGCGTGGAGTTCGCCGCGTACCTGCTCCCCGTCATCCAGCGGCGGCGCGAGCAGCCGGGCGACGACCTGCTGTCGCGGCTGTGCGCCGCCGAGGTCGACGGGGTCCGCATGAGCGACGAGGACGTCAAGGCGTTCTGCAGCCTGCTGCTCGCGGCGGGCGGCGAGACCACCGACAAGGCGATCGCCAGCGTCGTCGCGAACCTGCTCGCGCACCCCGAGCAGCTCGCGGCGGTGCGCGCGGACCGGTCCCTCGTCGAGCGGGCGTTCATCGAGACGCTGCGCTACACGCCCCCGGTCCACATGATCATGCGGCAGACGGCGGCGGAGGTGGAGCTGGCCGGCGGCACGGTCCCGGCCGGGGCCACCGTCACCTGCCTGATCGGCGCGGCGAGCCGGGACGGCGCCCGCTACCGCGACCCGGACCGCTTCGACATCCACCGGGACGACCTGACCACGACGACCGCCTTCTCCGCGGCCGCGGACCACCTGGCCTTCGCCCTCGGGCGGCACTTCTGCGTGGGCGCCCTGCTGGCCCGCGCGGAGGTCGAGACCGGTGTCAACGACCTCCTCGACGCCCTGCCCGACCTGCGGTTCGCGGACGGCTTCACGCCGAAGGAGCACGGGGTGTTCACCCGGGGTCCGCGGACGCTGCCGGTGGTCTTCACCCCGGTGGCGCGCTGACGCGACCCCCCGGCGTTCCGCCCGCGCGCGGGCGGAACGCCGACGCTACTGGGCCACCGGCGTGAACTGGACGGGCAGCGCCGTCAGGCCGCGCATCCACACGGAGGGCCGCCAGGTGAGCGCCGCCGGGTCGACGCCGAGGACCAGGTCCGGCAGCCGTTCCAGGAGCGTCTCGACGGCGGTGCGGGCGACGACGTCCGCGAGCAGCGGCGCCGGGTAGGGGCAGCGGTGCTCGCCGTTGCTGAAGGACAGGTGCGCGGAGTTCTCCGAGGCCACCCGCGCTCCCGGCCACAGCTGCGGATCGGAGTTGGCCGCGGCGAGGCCGAGGACCAGGCAGTCGCCCGCGCGGATCTGGCGCCCGCCCAGCTGGGTGTCGCGCACCGCCCAGCGCCCGATGAAGTTCTGCGTCGGGGTGTCGACCCACAGCACTTCGTTGAGGGCCTGGCCGACGCTCAGACGCCCCCCGGAGACGTTCAGGGCGAACCGCTCGTCGGTCAGGAGCAGCCGCAGCGTGTTGCAGATCCAGTTGGCGGTGGGCTGCTGGGCGGCGGCGATCACCGAGATCAGGTCCTGGACGATCTCCTCGTCGGTGAGCCCGGCGGGGTGCTGGAGCATCCGTGAGGTGACGTCGGCCGCCGGGCGCTCGCGCCGCTCCTTGACCAGCTGGTGCACACGCGCGCCGACCCGCCCGTACGCGGCGACCGGGTCGTCGCCCTCGGCCGTGTCCAGGGACATGCGCAGGTCCTCGACGAGGCCCTCGGTGTCGGCGGTGCCCGGCGGCATGCCGACCATGTGCACGGCGGCGCGCATGGCGAGCGGGTGGGTGTAGGCGCTCATCAGCTCGGCGGCGCCGCGGCCGGAGAAGGCGGCGATCAGCTGGTCGGCGATGTACACGCACTCGCGGCCGAGTTCGAACTGGTCGACGCCTTCGAGCGCCTCGGTGATCACCCCGGCCCTGCGCCGGTGTTCGGCGCCCTCGGTGAACAGGACGGAGGGCTGGTGGCCGACGAACGGCAGCAGCGGCCAGTCGGCGGGGATGCGGTCCCACTGGTTCCAGCGCCGCGAGTCGCGCGCGAACAGCTCGTCGTGCGCGGTGACGTAGCTGACCTCGGAGTAGCCGAGCACCAGCCAGGCGGGCACGTCACCGTCCAGCAGGACGGGGGCGACGGAACCGTACCGGCCGCGCAGGCCGCGGTAGAGCTCGAAGGGGGTCTGCTGGTACTCCAGGCCGCTCAGGGCGCACCGCGTCGCCGTGGGCGGGGCAGCCGGGCGGTGGAGTGCCGGGCGCGGCCGGTCCGGTCGCTTCGGTCATGCTGTCAGTTCCCGTTCCCGTGCCAGGTGGTGGAGGTGGTCGACGAGGGTGATGAGCACGTCCTTGCCGGACGAGCGGACCCGGGCGTCGCAGTCGACGAGGGGGACGTGCCCGGGCAGGGCGAGGGCGGTGCGGATCTCGTCGAGGGAGTGGTACGCGTGGTCGCCGTCGAAGCGGTTCACGGCCACCACGAAGGGCGTGCCGTGGTGTTCGAGGCGGTCGATGGCGTACCAGGAGTCGTCCATCCTGCGGGTGTCGACGAGCACGACCGCGCCGAGGGTGCCGGAGAACAGGCGGTCCCACAGGAACCAGAAGCGCTTCTGTCCCGGCGCGCCGAACAGATAGAGCACCAGGCGGTCGTTGAGGCTGATGCGGCCGAAGTCGAAGGCGACGGTGGTGGTGTTCTTGGCCGACTCCGTCGGTACCTGGTCGACGCCCTCGCCCGCGCGCGTCATCACCTCCTCGGTGTTCAGCGGGCGGATCTCGCTGACCGAGCGGACCAGGGTCGTCTTGCCGACGCCGAAGCCGCCCACCACGACGATCTTCAGGCCGGACTCGGCCGTGTCGCGCAGGGGTGTCCGGGCCGCGGGCGGCAGCTCAGAGGTTGCGGAGTCCATCGAGCACCTCCGTGAGAAGAGCGGAATCGGGCAGCGCGGCGGACGACGCCACGCGGGGATGTCGGGGGGTGATGCGGCCGGTGGCCCGCAGGTCCTCCAGGAGGATGCGGACGACCGTGACGGGCAGCGAGAGCTCGGCGGCGATCTCGACGACGGCCGTCGGGTGGCGGCAGAGCTCCAGGATGCGCGCGTGCTCCGACTGCTGGCCGGCGGACGGCTCGCACTCGGCCACGATCAGCGTCACGAGGTCGAACTGGCTGCCGTCGGTGCTGCTGCGGCCGCCGGTGATGGTGTACAGCCGGTCCGGGTCGCCCACGTCGACGGGCCGCCGGGTCATGACGCGGCGTTCGGGTGGCCCTGGTCGCGGGGTTCGGCCCGCAGGTGGTCCCCTATCTGCGCGACGAGCTGCGTCATCTGGTTGCCGACCACTCCGGGGTCGGCGTCCTCGTCCGCGATCACGGCGAGGTGGGCGCCCTGCCCGGCCTCCACGACGAACAGCAGGCCGCCGTGGAACTCCGTCATGGAGTGCCGCACCCCGCCCGTGCCGTCCCCGAACTCCATCGACGCGCCCTGGGCGAGCGCCTGCATGCCGGAGCAGATCGCGGAGAGCTGGTCCGCCTGGTCCAGGGTCAGGCCGGGGCTCCAGCACAGCTTCAGGCCGTCCCGGGAGAGCACGAGGGCGTGCCGGGTGCCGGGGGTGCCGTCGAGCAGGGTCTCCAGGAGCCAGTTCAGGCTGTTGTCGGTGGTCGTCATGGTGTGTGCCGGGGCCGTCACCGGGGGGTGCGAACGCCCGTGCCTCCCTTTCGGTGTGCGGGGCGGGGGTCGAGAAGCGGTCCAAGCGGCCGGGCGGGCCGGTCCGCGAGCGGGCGGGCGGCTACTCGGCGCGCGGCGGCCGCGGTGTCTCGCCGGTGTCGTCGGCGGCGGACCGCCGGGCGCGGTGGAAGGCCCCGAAGCGGGCCCCGATGTCCCGTGCGGGACGCGGAACCGCCTGCGGCGGCGCGCCGTCCGCGGCGGTGTGTTCGCCGTCGTGGCCGCTGCGTTCGCCCTCCCGCCGGTCCTGGCCGGGCCGCGTGGGGTGCGCGGCGGCCATCGTGCGGCCCGGGCGGCGCACCGGCAGCCCGCCGGGGGTGGCGGTCACGCCGTCGCCCGCGGCACCGGACGCGTCGGCGGTGGGGTCGGGGGCGGGAGCAGGGGTGGCGGCGGCAGCCGGTTCCGGCGCGGATTCCGGTACGGGTACGGGTGCGGGCACGGTGCCCGCGGCGGGCGCCGCCGCGGTGCGGGCACTGTCGGTCTGCTCGGTTTGCTGGGCCCTGCTGGGCCTGCTGGGCGAGGAGCTGCGGGGGCAGCAGGACGACGACGCCGGTGCCGCCGCGCGCGGAGGGGCGGAAGTTCACGCTGACCCCGTACTTGACGGCCAGGCGGCCGACGACCGCGAGGCCGAGGCGGGTGCCCTGGAGCAGCGCGAGGTCGGCCGCCTGGCCGGACACCGACTCCTTGGCGCGGCGCAGCGCCGCCTCGGACATGCGCAGGCCGCTGTCCTCGATGGTGACGACGAGGCCGGTGCGCGACTCCTCGACGTAGACGTGGACTTCGTCGGTGGGCGGCGAGAAGTTCGCCGCGTTGTCCATCAGCTCGGCCAGCAGGTGCATGACGCCCTCGGCGGCGAAGCCGACGACGGCCGCCTTGCTGGAGCTGTGCAGCCGCACGCGCTGGTAGGCGGCGATGCGTCCCACGGCGCCGCGCAGGATGCTCTCCATGACGATCGGCTTGTTCCAGGCGCGGCTGGAGCGGCCGCCCATCAGGAGCGCGAGGCGGTCGGTCATCAGGCCGAGCTGGGAGGTGCTGTGGTCGATCCTGAGCAGGTCGCCGAAGACCTGCTCGCCGTGCCGGTCCTGCATGTCGCGCAGGTCGGCGAGCATGCTCACGGACTTGGCCTGGACCCGGCTGAGGGCCTTGGCGCTCGCGGCCTGGGCGGCGGCCGCGCGCCGCTCGCTCAGGGCGAGTTCCCGCACGGCGGCCTCGGTCAGGTCGCGCAGCGTGGGGTCAGCGGGCCAGGCGGTCTGGGCGAGGACGCGGTCCACCGAGGCACCGTCGCGCAGCGTGCGCACGACGCCCGGGAGGGTCTCGGCGGCGAGCAGCCGTACGTCCTCGGTCATCCGGGCCAGGTCGCCGCCGGTGTGCTGGGCGGCCGCGGCGGCGCTCGCGGCGCGCCGCTCCGCGTCGGTCAGCGCGGTCAGGCACACGTTCAGGAGTTCGCGGTGGGAGGGTTCGGCGGGCGGCCGGATCTGGCTGAGGGCGTCCTGCGGTCCGCCGCCCTCGCGCAGGGCCCGCGCCACCGTCGGCACGGTCACCTGCGCCAGGTGGATGACCTCGGCGCCGCGGGCGCCCAACTGGGTCCTGGCGCCGTCGAGCTGGCCCTCGAGCTGGGCGGCGTGCGCCCGCAGCCGGGACGTCGTGGCGCGCCCGGTCCAGACGAGCAGGGCCAGGGCCAGCCAGCCGACGGCGGCCACGGCGGCCACCCAGCTCCGGGCGGCGTCCGGGGCGAGCCCCGCCGCTCCGGCTCCGGCCACAGCCGCCGCTCCGAGCAGGAGCAGCGGCAGCGACGACGCCGAGCGCGGGGTTCCGGCTATGCCGGACGGGCGCCCATCAGCGGACATTGTCATTCCGTGACCCCTCGGTCTCCGCACCGGGATGCGAGCTGATCGCCCGCCCTCACCTCGCCGCCGTCATGGAGGCCGCTTCGCGACACGGCGCTCCGACGGCTGCGCACGGTCATGCTAATCCCAAGATCGTGTGGTGCGGGCAGGCATGGTGAACCGGAGCCTCCGCCTCGTCGGCTTCGTCGCGAAAGAGACCGCCGTGTGCGAGGGCGTGTTAGAGAGCGCGCCGCGTCAAGGCGGCGCGCGGTCAGGCCCGTACGACCGACCCGAACGTTTCCTCCCCCGGCGACGGCTCGTCACGAGTCATCAGATTCTCTGACTAGAACGCTCTATCTACCCGATGACCCATCAAACCCTGCCATCTCGTGCCCCTCAGGCAAACATAGGAGTTCAAGTCCGGACCATACAGCGATGCTTTTCAGCCAAACACCGCCGGAAACTGTCGTCGACGACCCCGATCCCAGGAGACGCATGAGCGACCCCGACCCCGACCCCGACCCCGCCCTCGACCCCACACCCGGCCCCGCGCCCGGCCCGTCGTCGGCCCACGCGCCCCTGACCTGTCTGGTGACCGGCGCGACCGGCTACATCGGCGGCCGCCTGGTGCCCGAACTGCTCGACGCGGGGCACCGGGTGCGCTGCGTGGCCCGCTCCCCCGGCAAGCTGCGCGACCACCCCTGGGCGGACCGCGTGGAGGTCGTGCGCGGCGACGTCACCGACGCCGCCTCCACGCGCGCCGCCCTGAGCGGCGTCGACGTGGCCTACTACCTGGTCCACGCGCTGGGCACCGGCCGGGACTTCGAGGCGACCGACCTGCGCGCGGCCCACGTCTTCGGGGAGCGGGCGCGGGCCGCCGGGGTGCGCAGGATCGTCTACCTCGGCGGCCTCACCCCGGCCGGGGTGCCCGAGGACGAGCTCTCGCCGCACCTCAGGTCCCGGTCCGCGGTCGGCCGCGCGCTCCTGGACTCGGGGGTGCCCACCACGGTGCTGCGGGCGGCCGTCGTCATCGGTTCCGGCTCCGCCTCCTTCGAGATGCTGCGCCACCTCACCGAACGGCTGCCGGTGATGGTCACGCCCCGCTGGGTCGGCACCCGCGTCCAGCCGATCGCGGTCCGGGACGTGCTGCGGCTCCTGGTCGGCAGCGCCCGCATGCCCGCCGACGTCAGCAGGGCGTTCGACATCGGCGGCCCGGACGTCCTCACCTACCGGGACATGATGCTGCGGTACGCCGCCGTCGCGGGCCTGCCCCGGCGGGTGATCGTGCCCGTACCCGTGCTCACCCCGGGCCTGTCCAGCCACTGGGTGGGGCTCGTCACGCCCGTCCCCCGGTCGATCGCGCGCCCGCTCGCCGAGTCGCTGCGCCACGAGGTGGTCTGCCGGGAGCACGACATCGAGCGGTACGTGCCCAGTCCTCCGGGCCACCCCGTCGGCTTCGAGAAGGCCGTCGCGCTCGCGCTCCAGCGCGTGCGCGACGCGCGCGTGGACACGCGCTGGTCCTCGGCCGCCACGCCCGGCGCCCCCAGCGATCCGCTGCCCACGGACCCCGACTGGGCCGGGGGCAGCCTCTACACCGACGAGCGGGAGCTGACCTCCGACGCGCCGCCCGCCGCGCTGTGGCGCGTGGTCGAGGGCATCGGCGGGGAGAACGGCTGGTACTCCTTCCCCCTCGCCTGGGCGGCGCGCGGCTGGCTCGACCGCCTCGTGGGCGGCGTCGGCCTGCGCCGGGGGCGGCGCGACGCGGCCCGGCTGCGGGTGGGCGACTCGCTCGACTTCTGGCGGGTGGAGGAGATCGAGCCCGGGCGGCTGCTGCGGCTGCGGGCGGAGATGCGCCTGCCGGGCCTCGCGTGGCTGGAGATGCGGGTCGAGCCCGTGGACGGCGGCCGCTCCCGCTACCGGCAGCGGGCCGTGTTCCACCCGCACGGCCTGCTGGGCCACGCCTACTGGTGGAGCGTCTCGCCGTTCCACGCGGTCGTCTTCGGCGGCATGGCCCGCAGCATCACCCGTACCGCCGCCGCGGACGGCCGGTCGGCGGAGTCCTGAGAGACGGCCGACCGCGAGCGGGGGGGGTACCGCATCCGCGCGGCCCCTCCCGGGAGAAGGGGTCGCACAAGGCCACCACGGGGCCGGGCGGGGGCACGGCCCCGTCCGCCCCGGCACACCTTCAGCGAGGAGTCGCGCCCATGAACGTCTCGGTCGTCCTGTTCACCTCCGACCTGCGCCTGCACGACCATCCGCCGCTGCGGGCCGCCCTCGACTCCGGCGGCGAGGTGGTGCCGCTGTTCGTACGGGACCGCGCCGTGGCCGCCGCCGGGTTCGCCGCGCCCAACCGCCTGGCGTTCCTCGCCGACTGCCTGGCCGACCTCGACGCGGGCCTGCGCGAGCGCGGCGGGCGGCTGGTCCTGCGCTCCGGCGACCTCGTCGAGGAGGTGTGCAAGGCGGTCACCGAGTCCGACGCGGACGAGGTCCACATGGCGGCCGACCACAGCGCGTACGCCCACCGCCGCGAGGAGCGGCTGCGCACGGCCCTGGAGGGCATCGGGCGCAGGCTGCTCGTCCACGACGCCGTGGGCACGGCCGTCGTGCCGGGCACCGTGACGCCCGCCGCCTCGGACCACTTCGCCGTCTTCACGCCGTACTTCCGGCACTGGTCGCGGCAGCGCCTGCGGGGCGTGCTCGCGGCGCCGCGCACCGTGCGCGTCCCGGACGGCCTGGGCTCCGAGCCGCTGCCGGACCGCGCGGCGCTCGCCGGGGTGTCGCCGGGGCTCGCGCCCGGCGGCGAGCGGCACGGCCGCAAGCGGTTCGCGGCCTGGCGGCGCGCGGGCCTCGCGGGGTACGAGCAAGGGCACGACGACCTGGCCGCCGACGCCACCTCACGGCTGTCCCCGCACCTGCACTTCGGGTCCCTGTCGCCGGTGGAGCTCGCGCACCGCGCGCGCCGCGAGGACGGCCCGGGCGCCGCCGCGTTCGTGCGCCAGCTGGCCTGGCGGGACTTCCACCGCCAGGTCCTCGCGGCCCGCCCGGACGCGGCCGTCGACGACTACCGCACGCACCGCGACCGCTGGCGCTCCGGCGACGCGGCGCGCGCCGAGGCCGAGGCGTGGCGCGAGGGCCGCACCGGCTACCCGGTGATCGACGCGGCGATGCGGCAAGCTGCGGCACGAGGGCTGGATGCACAACCGCGGCCGCCTGCTCACCGCGAGCTTCCTCACCAAGACGCTGTACGTGGACTGGCGCGTCGGCGCCCGGCACTTCCTGTCGCTCCTCGTGGACGGGGACATCGCGAACAACCAGCTCAACTGGCAGTGGATGGCGGGCACCGGCACGGACACCCGCCCTAACCGCGTCCTCAACCCCGTCGCCCAGGCCAAGCGGTACGACCCCTACGGCCTGTACGTGCGGCGCTGGGTGCCCGAGCTCGACGGGCTCGCCGCCCCGGCTGTGCACGAGCCGTGGAAGCTGACAGGCCTGGACCGGGCCGCCTACGACTACCCCGACCCGGTCGTGGAGCTCGCGGACGGCCTCGCGCGGTTCAAGCGGGCCCGCGGCCGCGCCTGAGCGGCCCGCCGCCGAAGGGCCGCCGGTCAGGGCGCGGGCGACGGCGCCGTGTCCACGCCGCACAGGCCGAGCAGGGTGCGGGTCGCCTCCTGGAGCCCCAGGCAGCGCACGAGTCCAGGCAGGGCGCGCCGCCCCCAGCCCGGCCCCGCGGGCAGCACCGGCGGGTTCCTGCGGGCGCCCTTGACGCCCCACTCCATCGCGGCCACGTGCCGGGCGAGCGGCACGCTCGCGGTGGAGCGGGTCTGGGACCACAGGACCACGGCCGCGGGCCCGGTCCTGCGCACCGCCGTGACCAGGGCCTCCACGGGGACGGCCGCGCCCAGGACGCGGGTGGGCACGCCGCGCACGCCGAGGGCCGCGTTCAGCGCCTCCAGGGCCAGGGTGTGCTGCTCGCCGGGCACGCAGGCGAGCAGCACCGGCGGGGTGTCAAGGACCGTGGCGGGGCCGGGAAGCAGCAGGGGCGCGCTGCGCAGCGTGGTGGACACGTGCCAGGACAGCAGGTGCTCGACCTCGACGTAGCGGTCGCCGGACGACGCCCACTTGCGGCCCACGGCGCGCAGCGTCGGCACCATGACCTCCTCCCACGCGGCCGTCAGACCGTGCTCGCCGACCAGGGAGTTGAGCTGGCCCTGCACCTCGGGCGCGTCGAGGCGCACCGCGGCGCGCGCCAGTCCCCTGCACTCCTGGCGCACGTCGCCGAGGGGCAGGCCGCAGCTGTCCCCGCGGGCCCCTGGGCCGCCGCGCGCGACGGGGGCGGGCCCCGGTGCGGACGGGGTGCGGCTGCGGGCCTTGGCCAGGCGGGCCGCCTCGGCGGGCGGCACTCCGGTGGCGGTCAGGGCGCACATGTCCCGGACCATGGCGGTGTCTTGGGAGCTCCAGCGCCGGTGGTGCCCCGCGGCGCGGACGGCGGGGCCGAGGCCGTAGCGGCGGTCCCAACTCCGCAGCGTGGTCGGCGACACTCCGAGGCTCCGGGCCAGCGCGCCGGTGGTGAGGGCCGCGCCGCCGCCGTCAGAGGGGCCGGCGGAACCGAAGGGGGCGGCGGGACCGAAGGGGGCGGCGGAGGCCACGTCCTCGTCGTCCGCGCCCGGACGGGCCTTCGCGTCGCTCACGCGGGCCACGATACGACGCAGAATCGACGCACGTTGCCGGTCGCCTGGCCCGGTTCGCACGATGGGGCGCCCGGTCGGCCCCGCGCACGACCGGCTCACGCACACACCCCGGAACGCCGCGCGGCCCCGGGCCCTGCCGCCAGCGCCGTCAGCACCGCCGGGCCGCCGGGCCGCTCCCGGCCGTGGAAGGAGCCGCCGCCATGGCCGCAGCCCCCGCCGCACCGTCCGCCGCCGACACCTCGCGCGCGGTGGGCGCGCTCGCGGGCGAGGAGGACGAAGAGGTCGTCGAGGCCTTCCTGGCCGGGGGCGACGACGGCCTGGCCCGCGCCTACCACCGGTGGGGGCCGTTCGTGCACGCCCTGGCCCGGCGCTCGCTCGGCGACGACCGCGAGGCCGAGGACGTCACCCAGCAGGTGTTCCTCGCCGCCTGGCGCGGCCGCGGCGGCTACGCCCCGCGACGCGGCGCGTTCCCCGCCTGGCTCGTGGGCATCACGCGGCGCAAGGTCGCCGACGCCCTCAGCGCCCGCACCCGGCGCGCGGACCTGGCCTCGGCACTGGCCGCGCACCCCGCAGACCCGGCCCCGGCCCCGGACGCGGTGCTCGACCGCGTCCTCGTGGGCCACGAGCTGGCCCGGCTCTCCGCGCCGCAGCGGCGGGTGCTGAGCCTCGCCTTCTACGACGACCTCACGCAGCCGCAGATCGCCGAGGTCACCGGCTGGCCGCTCGGCACGGTCAAGAGCCACGCCCGCCGGGGCCTGCACCGGCTGCGCCTGCGCCTTGAGGGGTGAGCGGGAGCCGCCCGCGCCCCGGCAGGGGCTACGCCGAGACCCAGCCCCGGGTGCGCACGAACTCGACGACGCAGGCGCGCACCTGCTTGATCTGCTCGCCCGTCAGGGAGCCCGCCGAGTCGAGGAGGGCCTCCGTGAGGTCGCGGGCGAACGCGTCGGCGGACGAGGCGGAGCGGTCGGGGGCCGCGGCGCGCGGCGCGAGGCCGCCGCGCGGCAGCTGGTGCGAGCCCGACTGGTGGACGAGGCGGATGTTGGACGCCTTGGGCCCCTTGTCCCCCATCTCCATGAAGAACTCGACCTCGCTGCCCTCCTGGTAGAGGTACTTCTCGTCCACCAGGTCGTTGGCGTGCATGAACACGTCCTCGTCGCCCGTCTCGGGGGCGATGAACCCGTATCCGCGAACCTCGTCGAACCGCAGGACCTTCCCCACCGTCAGCACACCCATTGCCACCACACCTCGTCCGACCACGTGGAGGGCGTCACCCGGCGTGAGCCCTCGCTGAAGCACCTGTACGAGGAACCTATCGTGCCCCGTCGCGGCCTTCCCAGGGGGTCCGCCCGAGCTCCCCGAGCACCGCTTCCGCGCAGGCGATGACCCCTTCGACCGAACCGGGGTCGGGCGTCCAGCAGTCGCTCACCAGGTGCACGGCCTCGCCGGGCAGCGGGCGGCGCACCCGGGCCGCCACGTCCTCCGGGTCGTGGCCGGGCCGCCACACGTGCCAGGCCCCGTCGTGCGGCGGCCGGTTCCAGTCCTGGTGGAGGGCGGCCAACGGGGCGTCCAGATCGGGTAGTTGATGCATCGCGGCGACCAGGCGGTGGGCCCTTTCGACCACGTCCCCGCCGGGGGCGAGGGGGTCGGTTCCGGGGGCGCGCGCGGCGTCCCACGAGCGGGTGGCGGGCCCGCTCGGGTAGGCGGCCAGGAGCAGCCCGGAGCCACGGTCGTCGGGCGGCGGGCAGGTGCCGCCGTACCAGAGCTGGCGCAGCGGCAGGTCCGTGGTGCCGCGTCCCCGCCGGACGCCGAGCTCGCGCCACCACGCCGTCCGGTAGAGCAGGAACAGCTTGTGCGCGGGCACGGCTTCGAGCGCGGCGAGGTCCGCGCGCAGCCGGGGCGTGCAGGGCAGTCCGTCCGGAGCGAGCCGGAGCAGCGGGCCGGGCGGCAGGGCGAGGACGACGGTGCGGGCGTGGACGCGCACGTGGGCGCCGGTGGGGCGGCCGTGCTCGTCCTCCAGGGCGAACGTCAGCCGGTAGCGGCGCGCCCCGCCGTCGGCCCCCGGCTCCGCCCGGTCGATCCGCAGCAGCCGGTGGCCGAGGCGGAGGTCGCCGCCCGCCGCCGTGAAGCGGTCGCACAGGGCGAGCGGGAGGCTCTGCATGCCGTGGCGCAGCGTCACGTACTCGGCGTGGGGCGGGGTGCGGAACAGGAGGGCGAGCTGCTGCGCGGCGCTCTCGCCGCTGGCGCCCAGGTCGTAGCCGCCGGCGTCGTCCAGGAGCGCGACGGCCTCCGCGCCGAGTACCGCGCGCAGCGCGTCGGCGTACGTCGTCCGCGCGAGCGGCACTCCCCCGACGGTCGCCCGGTCGCGGTGGGCGCGGAACGCGCCCGCGGCGCGCGCGGCCCCGCTCGCGTCGCCCCGCTCGCGCGCCTCGTGGTGGGCGCGGCGCAGCGCGGCGAAGCCGGGCACGTACGCCTCGGCCGCGCGCAGCGCGAGTCCGGCCGGGTCGAGCCCGCGCTCGTGCTCCGCCAGGGCGTACGGAACCCTGGCGGCGTCGGCGAGTTCGCGCTGACGGAGCGTCACCCCGCGGACGTGGACGGGGTTCTCCGGGCGGCCGAAGTCGAAGGGGACGAGGTCGGGCGCGAGTCCCACCCGGTGCACGACGTCCAGCACCTGCCGCAGCCCCCGGTGCAGCCGCATCGCCCCGAGGTCGGCCACCGCCCCCTGCCCCAGGCGCACCGACCACAGCCGTCCGCCCACGCGGTGCGCGCGCTCGAAAAGCGCCACGTTCCCCCGCGCCGCCGCTCCCGCGGGTTCCCCATCCCCGCTGTTTTCGCCCTGGCACACGAGCCGTTCGGCCAGGAAACAGCCTCCGATTCCGGCTCCCACTATCGCGGTGTCCAGCACGGGCACCACATCTGACGGACTGTGAGTTCGCGTCACCGTGTTTGCCCTTGCATGGTTTACCACCCTCTGCTGGTGATCTACAGTCGCGCTCACGCAGACGTCTTAGCACATTCGGGTTCCCGCGCCCGCCGCGGACCCGGAAGCTCCGCACATGAGCACGCTGGAGAGAAACCCATGATATTCCGTAAAGAAATCGCTGCCGAAACCACGGATGCCTACCGCACGTTGGCCGCCTACTTTCAGGACGTACGGTCGTTCTTCGAGGTCCTCAGCGTGCGTTTCAGCCTGCCCGAGTACGGTGTGAGCCTGCGCCCCGTGGCGGGCAACGAGCTCTTCTCGAACGCCAACAGCTATCTGCTCTCCGACGACAGCTCCTACCCTTACTACCTGTGGCTGCCGAGCTGGCTCGGCCGCTTCTACATCGACGCCGACGCCATCGCCGACGGCCAGCGCGCTGACGACGTGAGCACCGCGCACGCGCGCCACATCGCGTTCGTGTGGCCGTGGCTCGGGTTCAACGACGCCTACGTCAAGGACGCCGGGGAGCCCGAGTGCTGGTTCGGCGTGGCGGACCCCCAGCCGCAGGACCCCCGGGAGACCGTGCGCACCACGGCGCAGAGCCTGTTCAACTACTTCCGCCTCGAGCACACCCTCGACGGCGAGCACCAGGGCTGGCTGACCGGCCACTTCGCGCCCAACGCCGCGGCCGGCTGCAACCTCACGGGGCGCTGGCACCTGCGCCGGGTGCCGCTGTCGGCGCTCACGAACTACTACGAGGTGGAGAAGAACGTCATCCAGCCGCTGGGCGAGAAGTTCAGCGCGCTGGCGTCCGGCGCGGCGGAGGAGGCCCTCGTGGCGGCGCCGGGCCTTAACGGGCGGGCGGCGCCGCGGCAACCGGAATCGGCGCCTTCCCCGGTGCGATCGTAAATCCCTTGAAATAGGGGTTGTTGAGGGGTGTCCCGGGGCTATCCGAAGCCCGTGGCACCCCAGAACAATCTCAGGGAGTCCAAGGTGCCAAAACGAGGGGTGACCCCATGCGAGGAATCGACAACAGCATCTCCGCCACCACGTTGAACTCCGCGTGCACCTCGAAGGCGGACCGAGCACCCTTTCCGGAACTGTCGTCCTCGCCGAGCTCAACGAAGTGATCTGCTCCTCGGAGAAGATCAAGATTCGGCATGGAAACGGCTATGAGCACTATGAGTTCATCGATGCTCCGGGCCGGTCGAGGGACACGCCGGGCGGTGCGGAATTCCCGCCGCGGAAGCTGCGCTGGGTGGGCCGTACGAAAATCGCCGAGTAACCGGGCGGCCGAACGGCCGCGCGGGTAGCGCTCATGGGCGTCGCATAAAAGCGAAGGGCGCCCCACCGCTTTCGCGGTGGGGCGCCCTTCTCGCCGTGCGGCCCGTCAGCCGCGTCGGCCCTGCGGCGGATACTGCGCGTAGGGCGAACCGCTCTGGGTGGGCATCGGCTGCTGGTGCCCACCGTACGGGGGCGCGCCCTGCTGCGGGACGTCCGGCTGGATGCGGCGCGGCCACCAAGCGGCCCGCCCGAACAGCGCGGTGAGGGCGGGCGTGAAGGAACATCGCCATCACGAACGCCGAGATCATGATGCCGAAGGCGACCGCGAACCCGATCTGGGCGAGCGAGACGTCGCTGGCCAGGAGCATCGAGGCGAACGTGCCCGCGAGGATCACACCGGCCGCGGCCACCGTCGGGCCCGCGTGCTGGATGCTCTTGGCGGTGGCCTCGCGCGGGCCGAGGCCTTCCTTCGCCTCCTCCCGCAGCCGCGCGACCATCAGGATGTTGTAGTCGGTGCCGATGGCGACGACGAACAAGTACATGATGACCGGCAGGAAGAACGTCAGGCCCGCCTGGTTCTCGATCTCCTGGAAGAGGATCACGCTCGCGCCGAGCGTGGCGCCGAAGCCGAGCGCGACCGACACCATCAGATAGATCGGCGCGACGATGCTGCGCAGCAGCAGGCCGAGGATGAGCATGATGAGCGCGGCCGCGGTCGGGAAGACCACGGAGAAGTCACGGTTGACGGCCTTGTTGATGTCGACGAACACCGAGGTGACGCCGCCCACCTTGGTCTCGGTGCCGGGCGGGGCCGACTCGTGGGCCGTGGTGCGCAGCGGTCCGCGGACGATGTCCATCGCCTCGCGGCCGTTGGGGTCCGTCGTCAGGACGGCGTTGAACTCGGCGGTCCTGCCGTCCTTGCTCAGCTGCGAGCGCGAGGCGTCGCCCACGCCCTTGACCTTCTTCAGCTGGGCGACGAAGGCGTTCATGTCGGCGGGCTTCAGCTTGTCGCCGTTGGTGGACCGCATCAGGACGGTGCTGGGGTTGGTGCTGCCCGCGGGGAGGTCCTTGCTCATGGTGTGCAGGGCGACCTGGGACTCCTTCTTGGAGTTCTCGTCCTCCTGGCTGGCGAAGGTCGGCTTGTAGCCGAGCGCGCCGAGGGCGAGGACGACCATCAGGGCGCCGGAGCCGACGACGAACAGGCCGGGGCGGCGGGCCACGGACCTGCCGAGGGCCCCGAAGCGGGCCGCGCGCGGCTCCCGCTGCCACGACTTGGACGGCCAGAACACCTTGGTGCCCATCAGGGAGATGACCGCGGGGATCAGCGTGAGACAGGCGAGCAGGGTCACGCCGATGGCGATGGCGAGCGCCGGGCCCATCGAGACGAGGAAGCTGAGCGAGGAGAGCAGCAGCGCGAGGAAGCAGACGATGACGGCTCCGGCGGCCGAGGCGATGGCCTCGCCGACCCGGCCGACCGCCGAGATCATGGCGGTCTTCGGGTCCTCGCCGAGCCGCAGCCGCTCCCGGTAGCGGAACATCAGGAACAGGATGTAGTCCGTACCGACGCCGAACAGCACCACGATGAGCAGCGACGACACCGAACTGTCGGCCTTGAGGTGGAACACCTTGGCGCAGGTGGCGATGAGGCCGTTGGCGATCTGGGAGACCAGGGTGATGCCGACGATGGTGAGGACGGTGATCGTCGGGCTGCGGAAGATGATCGTCATCAGGACGACGATCAGGATGATGGTGCCGAGGAAGATCAGCCCGTCGGCCTCCCTTGGAGGCCTTCTCGTTATCGAGCTGCGTGGCCGCGTCACCGGTGACGCCCCACTTCAGCCCGGTGTCCCGGACCAGGGACTTGAGGTCGTCACGCATGTCCTCGACCGCGTGCTGCTGGCTCTTGTCGCCCGCCTTCACGTCGGCCATCGACACCATCACCGTCTGCACCTTCTTGTGCGGCGACGGGGGCGCGGTGACGACCTGCTCGACCTTGTCGTACTTCTTGGCCTCGATGGCCTTGCCGACCTCGGTGACCTTCGTCGAGTCGGCGGCGCTCAGCGGCTTGTCGTCCTCGCGCGTGAACACGACGATCGCCGAGGGGCTGAAGCCCTTGGGGAACGCCTTCTCCTGGATCTTCTGCGCCTGGATCGACTCGTAGTGCTTGGGAAGGAACTCGGCTTGGTCGGTTGTGGTGGTCAGCGACGGGGCGAAGCCGATCACGGCCGCCCCGGCGATGAGCCAAGTGATGATCACCAGCCACCGGTGGCCGACGACGAAACGTCCTAGGGCTTTGAACACGGTTCCTTCCTCCACTCCGGGTCACGCCGGAGTACTTGTCTTCTGCTCTTCCAGGGGGCTTGTGGCATCGGCCCGCGGGGCTACGACGCGTGCGGGCGGAACGGTCCGACCAGGCCCGGCAGCGCGCTCTCGGCGAAGCGCCACCCGTCGGCGACGTCCACGTCGCGTATGTGGACCGCGCCGCTCCCGGCGGCGGTGGTGGCGGTCAGGGTGAACAGGCCTGCCCGGCGCTGGGCGAAGGACTGTCTGCCCGTCCAGCCGACGACGCTGTCGCGCCGCAGCGCCACCGTCCGGCGCACGAAGGTGCCTTGTCGTACGACGAGGTAGTCGCCGCACAGCGCGTGCCCGAGGCCCCGGTAGGCGTCGAGGGCGAGCAGGGCCCCGGGGCCCGCGGTGAGCAGCGCGGCGGCGAGCGCCGACCACCAGGGCAGCGGTCCGATCACCTGGCCCGCCCCGGCCAGAGCGGCAGCTCCGGCCGAGGGGCCACCAGGCATCCGCGCACCAGGCGGCGGCGCAGTGCGGGCCGGGGGTGACCGCGCAGTGCCGCTCGTGCGATCGGCGAACGCTCCTCGTCGAGGACGTCGGCCGTGACCTGGTGCACGGAGTTCAGGGGTGCCGGCGGCAGCAGCTGCGCCGGGTTGGAGCCGGCCCGCGCCGGTGCCGAGGCCGGTGGCGAGCAGGGTGAGGCGGGCCGCCGCGCACCAGCGCAGGGGCAGCGGGCTGCTGAGCTCCACCCCGCAGATCCGGCGCTCGGCCACGGACACCGACCGGGAGGTGAGCAGGCCGCGGCTCAGGTGCAGGGAGCCGCCGGGCTCGCGTTCGAGGCGGTGTCCGTACCAGGCCTCGGTGAAGGACACCAGGGAGCCCGCGACGCCGATGGCGAGCAGGACGGCGGCCACCACGGCGGCGGCGACGGCGACCGGCAGCGACGACAGCCAGTCCCAGGTCTGGCGCGCGGCGTGGTTGCTTGTGATGTCGAGGCCGAGGGTGTCCAGGAGCTTGGAGACGCCGGTGACCACGGCGAGGACCCCGGCGAAGGTGGTGAGGGTCAGCGGCGCGTAGCGCGCCCAGGTCCAGCGCGTGCGCGCGAGCGGGACCGGCAGCGCGGGGGCGGCGTCCGCGCCCGGCGCGTCGTCCCGGCGCAGGAGCAGCGCCCGGAACTGGACCGCCTGCGCGCGCGAGACGCCGTCGAGGACCAGCTCGTCGTCCTCGCTCTGGCGGGTGTTCTGGCCGGTGCCGACCTTGACGGCGGCGAGGCCGAAGAGGCGGTGCACGGGGTTCGCGGTCAGGTCGGCGCTGCGGACGCGGTCGCGGGGCACGGACTTGTCGGTGCGGAAGAGCAGACCGGAGTGCAGCTCGACCTCGGTGTCGGTGATCCGGAAGCGGGTGGTGCGGTAGCGCACCCACTCGTGCCCGGCCTGCACGCCGGCCACCACGATGTAGGAGCCGAGCACGATCCAGCCATGCGCGTTGAGCAGGTCGCGGGCCAGGAACATGGCGCCGAGCAGCGGGAGGGCCGGGCCCACGAGCCAGCTGACGCTCACCGCGATCATGCGTGGGTGCAGCCGCTGCCAGGGTGCCGCCGCGGCGGGCCGTGGCGGGCCCGGCGCGTCAAGGGTCTTCGCGCGCGTCGTCACGTGCCGTCCTCGTGCAGGGCGCGGACGCGCTCGGTGAGGTCCTGGACCATGGCGGTGGCGAGGCGGTGGTCCAGGCCGACGATGGTGACCGGGCCCGCCGCCGACGCCGTCGTCACGGTCACCGCGGCCAGGCCGAACAGCTGCATCAGCGGGCCGCGCTTGGTGTCCAGGGTCTGGATGCGGGTGAACGGCACGACGCGCCATTCACGGGTGAGCCAGCCGGAGGCGGAGCACACCGCCTCGCCGCTGGCCTCCCAGCGGTGCACGCGGTAGCGGTACCAGGGGGTGAGCAGGGCGTGGCCGAGGCCGATGGGGCAGGCGACGGCGAAGACGGGCCAGAGCCAGGAGGGGGCGCCGGGAATCCAGGACGCCGCCGCGAGGGCGGCCAGGACGGGCACGACGACCAGGAGGTTCTGCGTCATCCACCAGTAGACGGCCCGGCGGTCGAGGCGCTGGCCCGGCTGCGGCTCGCCGAGGGAGGGGGCCGCGGCGGCGCGCTGGCCGACGGCGTCCCGTCTCCCCGGTGATGTCTGCCGCGTGTCGTGTGGCACTGCTCCTCCGCCCCCTTGGCTGCTCCTGCCCGACCAGCCAAACAAGCGGGGCGGTGGGGCAGGCAGAGCGGTTCGTGTGGAGTGGAAGCGACCAAGGTTGCAACTTCAGAGGCGCGCTACCCACTTTCGTACGCACCTATGTGTCCTATGGAGCACAGGTCTCTGTGGTGCGCGTGGGCGCCAGTAGGGTGACCGCGTGATAGGGCCGATTCGATGGTTGAACCGCAGCGCCGTCCTGGACGCCATCCTCGTCGCCACGCTCATCGCACTCAACGTCTTCGTCGCCTTCTGGAGCAGCTTTCCCCGGGAAGAGCACCCGCGGTTTGGTCCGTGGGCGGGGTTGGGGTTGCAGGTGGTTGTGGTGGTGGTGTTGGTGGTGCGGCGGGTGTGGCCGTTGTTGGTGTTGGGTGTGGCGACGGTGGCGGCGGTGTTGATGTCGTTGTCGGTGTGGTTGGCGCCGGGGTTGTTGGTGACGTCGGTGGATGGGTCGGGGGTGTGGGTGCCGTTGGCGGCGCCGTTCGCGGCGTATTCGGCGGTGGTGTATTCGTCGCGGCCGCGGGGTGCGTGGGTGTTGACGGGTGTGTTGACGCTGGTGGCGACGCGGTTGTGGGAGTTGTCGTTCGCGGTGGCGGCGTCGGGGGTGTTGTTGACGGCGGTGCCGGCGTTGTTGGGGATGTATGTGGCGGCGCGGCGGGGGTTGATCGCGGCGTTGACGGAGCGGGCGGAGCGGGCGGAGCGGGAGCAGTTTTTGTTGGCGGAGCGGGCGCGGGCGGAGGAGCGGGTGCGGCTTGCGGGGGAGATGCATGATGTGGTGACGCATCGGGTGTCGTTGATGGTGTTGCAGGCGGGTGCGTTGCGGGTGGTGGCGACGGATGAGCGGGTGCGGGCGGAGGCGGAGGGGTTGCGGGCTGCGGGGTGTCAGGCGTTGGAGGAGCTCAGGGATTTGGTGGGGGTGTTGAGGTCTCCGGAGAGTGCGGAGGGTGTGGTGGGTGCGGTGGGGGATGGTGGGGGTGTGGGGGTGTCTGATTTGGGGTTGTCGGTGTTGGTGGAGGAGTCGCGGGCGGTGGGGGTTGAGGTGGAGTTGAGTGAGGTGGGGGATCGGTCGGTGTCGTCTCCGGTGGTGGCGCGGACGGCGTATCGGATCGTGCAGGAGGCGTTGACGAATGTGCGGAAGCACGCGCCGGGGTGTGGGGTGTGGGTGGAGGTGCGGTATGAGGCGGACCGGGTGCGGGTGCGGGTGCGGAATACGGCGCCGACGGGTGCGGTGGACCGGGATCTGGCGTCGAGTGGGTCGGGGAGTGGGTTGAAGGGGCTGCGGCAGCGGGTGGAACTGGTGGGCGGCACGTTCGAGTTCGGCCCCCGCCCCGACGGCGGCTTCCACATCGAATCCGAGCTTCCGATCTATGTGCCCACCACGGTGACGTGGATCCGCCCGCGCCGTCAGCGGCTGGCCGAGTCGAACTGACGCCGCCGCGAGGCGGTACGACGGATTGCGACGGATGACGACGCATACGGAAAAGGCCGGAGCCCAAGGCTCCGGCCTTCTTGTGTGTGGTGGTGCCGCCCGGCAACCAGCCGCGCCGCCCGGGCCCTGGCCGCTAGGGCCCTACGCTGCCCGCGCGCCGCACCGCCCGCCACACCGCCCAGCGCGCCGCACGGCGCACCGTGTCGTCAGCGGCTGACAAGACCCGCGTCGTACGCGAGCAGGCCCGCCTGGGTCCGGTTGGTGCACTCCAGCTTGACCAGCATGCGGGAGACATAGCCCTTGACCGTGGCCTCGCTGAGGAACAGCTTGGTGGCGATCTGGGCGTTCGACAGGCCTTCGCCGAGGCAGGTGAGGACGTCGGTCTCGCGCTCGGTGAGCTTCCCGACGAGCGCCTTGGCGCGCTCGCGCGCCGCGTCCTCGTCGGACGAGGCGGCCACGATGCGGCGCATGGCCACGGGTGAGAGCACGGTGTGCCCGTCGGCGGCCACGCGGACGAGTCCGATCAGGTCCTCGGGCGGTGTCGACTTCACCAGAAAGCCGCTCGCGCCACTGCGCAGTGCCCGCATCACATACTGATCGGCGTCGAATGTGGTGAGCGCCACGACCTTGGGCGGCTGGTCCAGTTTCATGATGCATTCGATCGCCGTGAGGCCGTCCACTCCCGGCATGCGCAAATCCATGAGAACGAGATCGGGGCGGTGCCGCATCACGGCTTCCACCGCGGCGGCTCCGTCGTGGGCCGCGTCGACGACCTCGATATCGTCCGCCGAGCCCAGAATTGTTCTCAAATGTGCGCAGACCATGGGCTCGTCATCGACTACCAGCACCTTTACGACTTCATGCCCCATGCCAACAGTCTATCCGTCTGTCCCTGGGTCCATCTATCCATGCGTCTGGCTATCCATGGGCCGTCTCCAGCGGCAGTACGGATTCGATGTGGAAGCCGCCGTCGGGGCGGGGGCCGAACTCGAACGTGCCGCCCACCAGTTCCACCCGCTGCCGCAGCCCCTTCAACCCACTCCCCGACCCACTCGACGCCAGATCCCGGTCCACCGCACCCGTCGGCGCCGTATTCCGCACCCGCACCCGCACCCGGTCCGCCTCATACCGCACCTCCACCCACACCCCACACCCCGGCGCGTGCTTCCGCACATTCGTCAACGCCTCCTGCACGATCCGATACGCCGTCCGCGCCACCACCGGAGACGACACCGACCGATCCCCCACCTCACTCAACTCCACCTCAACCCCCACCGCCCGCGACTCCTCCACCAACACCGACAACCCCAAATCAGACACCCCCACACCCCCACCATCCCCCACCGCACCCACCACACCCTCCGCACTCTCCGGAGACCTCAACACCCCCACCAAATCCCTGAGCTCCTCCAACGCCTGACACCCCGCAGCCCGCAACCCCTCCGCCTCCGCCCGCACCCGCTCATCCGTCGCCACCACCCGCAACGCACCCGCCTGCAACACCATCAACGACACCCGATGCGTCACCACATCATGCATCTCCCCCGCAAGCCGCACCCGCTCCTCCGCCCGCGCCCGCTCCGCCAACAAAAACTGCTCCCGCTCCGCCCGCTCCGCCCGCTCCGTCAACGCCGCGATCAACCCCCGCCGCGCCGCCACATACATCCCCAACAACGCCGGCACCGCCGTCAACAACACCCCCGACGCCGCCACCGCGAACGACAACTCCCACAACCGCGTCGCCACCAGCGTCAACACACCCGTCAACACCCACGCACCCCGCGGCCGCGACGAATACACCACCGCCGAATACGCCGCGAACGGCGCCGCCAACGGCACCCACACCCCCGACCCATCCACCGACGTCACCAACAACCCCGGCGCCAACCACACCGACAACGACATCAACACCGCCGCCACCGTCGCCACACCCAACACCAACAACGGCCACACCCGCCGCACCACCAACACCACCACCACAACCACCTGCAACCCCAACCCCGCCCACGGACCAAACCGCGGGTGGCCGTTGTCCACGTTGCCGATGGCCACCAGAACGTTGGCCACGATGAGAACAGTCATCAAAATGAGGTCGGACGTCGTCGGACGGCACCTCTTGGTGCGTTGTGCTCCGGCCGTCCTGACTGGTTGCACGACAAGCCCACCCCCGTACGTGTCGGCTTCGCGCTCTGTGGGTCGTGAAGGAGCTTAATGCGTACCGCCAGCGCCCGCAGCTAACCGTCTGACCTGCGGCTTTAACGTCCTCTTAGCGCGATTTGAGGCTCTTGGCGAGGTCCGGGACGGTGCGGCCGGACCCTCACGCTCTCCGCCCACACCAGGTCCACGAGAGGGGGAACGCGCGATCAGGGAACAACTTTCGTCGGTAGCGGTACCAACGTTTCCCTCTGCCCCGCGGGGGTGGCGGACCGGTTGAATACATGGTGTTGGCGGCCCGGCAGGGAATGCCGGGGCGCGGAGCGAGCAGCGCGATTCTGCGCACCCGTACAGAAATAAACTGAGGAGCGACATGCTGTGGGTCGGCATCGTCCTGGCCGTTCAGGGAATCGGTTCATTCCTGACCGAGCGCATCTGGGACACAAAATTCGGTGTCACGGCACTGCTGCCCGATGACACCCCCTCCTGGGTGAGCCTGGCCATCGGTGTGGTCGGTCTTGTCATCCTCGCGTTCTGCGCGAGTTCACGCTCTCGCAAGTCCGTGCACAGCTGAAACTCACCCCAAATCTCCCGGTGGCCGGTTCTCCCCCGTAACTGGCCACCGGGCTTCCCTCTCCCCCGAGGCTCACGAGGCGGGGCGGTCACCGTGCTTCCCCGGTGACCGCCCCGCCTCGTAGTCGTGTGCGGCAAGAGTGCGCGCGCTACGACGTGAAGTGCCCCTTGAGGACGGCGATGATCTCCTGGGCGTGGTCGGTGAGGTAGAAGTGACCGCCGGAGTAGACCTTCATGTCGAAGGAGCCCATGGTGTGCGGCTCCCAGGCCCGTGCCTCGTCCAGGGTCGTGCGCGGGTCGTCGTCGCCGACCAGGACGGTGATGGGGCTGCCGATCTGCGCGCCGGGCTCGACGCGGTAGTTCTCGATGGCCGTGTAGTCGCTGCGGATGGCGGGCAGCACCATGCGCAGCACCTCGTCGTCCCCGAGGACCCTCGGGTCGGTGCCGCTGAGCTTGCGCATCTCGGCGATGATGCCGTCGTCGTCGCGCTGGTGAACGTTCTCCTCCCGGTAGCGCGAGGGGGCGCGGCGGCCGGAGGCGAAGACGTGCGCGGGGGCCTGGCCCGCCGCCTCCAGGCGGCGGGCCACCTCGAAGGCGAGGACGGCGCCCATGCTGTGGCCGAAGAACGTCAGCGGGGCCGTGCTGGAGCCGCTGAGGACCTCGGCGATGCGGTCCGCGAGCTCCGCGATGTTGTCGATGCCCTTCTCGGTGTGGCGGTCCTGGCGGCCCGGGTACTGCAGGGCCACCACGTCCGCCACCGGGCTGAGGGCGGCCGAGACGGGGAAGTAGAAGCTGGCCGAGCCGCCCGCGTGCGGGAAGCAGACCAGACGGCCGGCGGCTTCGGGCGCCGGGTGGTAGCTGCGGACCCAGAGCTCGGGTGAGGCGACTGTAGTCATGACGGGTTTCCATCCCTGGTCGTCAAACGGACCGAAGGCGGGCCGTGGCCCGCCTTCGACGGCGTGAACACTATGCGCCCGGCGTCACTTGAGAGGGAAGCGGACCTCTCCGGCGACGATCGGGTTCGCGTAGTTCTTGCTGGAGATCTTGATCCGGTTCAGGGCGAGTCCGGTCAGCGCCTCGAAGACGGCCCTGCGGGCGTTCATGGCGGTGGAGTAGCCCGCGTCCAGGTGCGGGGCGACCTCGACGACGTCCATGCCGATCAGGTCCGTCTCGTGCGCGATGCGGCGCAGGGCGGTGAACAGCTCGCGGGTGGTCAGGCCCGCGGGCTCGGGGGTGCCGGTGCCGGGGGCGAACGCCGGGTCGAGGACGTCGATGTCGAGCGACAGATAGACGTGGTCGGCGACCGCCTTGGCCTCCTCGATGACCTTGTCGATGACCGCGGCGAAGCCGATCCGCTCGATCTCGGCCATGAAGTGCGAGCGCATCCCGGCCCGGCGCATCCAGTTGAACAGCTGGTCGTCGGGGCCCGAGATGGTGCGGATGCCGACCTGGATGATGTTCGGGCCCGGCACCATCTCCTCGTCGATGAGGCGCCGGATCGGCGTGGTGTGGGTGGCGCGGTGCCCGAACAGCTCCTCGTGGCAGTCGGGGTGCGCGTCGAAGTGGATGACGGCGATGGAGCCCCGCCCGTGCACCTCCGACAGCGCGCCGACGCTCGGCCACAGCAGCGAGTGGTCGCCGCCGAGGACGACCGGCCGGGCCCCGACCTCGGCGATCTCCCGGACCAGGCCGCGGATGGGCTCCATGGACCGGGTGATGTCGAAGGGGTCGACGGCGGCGTCGCCGTAGTCGACGACCTTCAGGACGTTGAAGGGGTTGACGCGGGTCGCGGAGTGCACGAACCCCTCGGGCGTGGCGTACAGGTAGCGCTCGTCGGCGCGGATGGCGCGCGGGCCGTAGGCGGCGCCGCGGTGCCCGCTGGAGACGTCCACCGGGCAGCCCACGACGGCGACGTCCACGCCGCCCGCACGCAGATCCTCCTGGTTGAGCGCGAGCGGGACGCCCATGAAGGTGGGCACGCCCGAGTAGGACGGCTGGACGTAGTAGCGGCGCAGGTCGATGGGGCCGGCCTCGCGCCGCGGGAAGGTGGAGCGGTCGACCTCCCGCCGCCAGGCCTCGGACTCGGGTGTCTCGCTCATCGTTCTCCTCGGATACGCGGTTCGTACGCGGCGGCGCCGCGCCCCGTCAGGGGGGCGCGGGCCGCCGTTGCCCTCAGTCGGGCGCTCGTGGGGGTCAGGCCGTGCCGCTGACGGGCAGCCGGGTGCAGCCGCTGATCACGGGCGAGCTGCGGCGCTGGACGCGGCCGGACACGCGCAGCCCGGGCAGGCGTTCCACCAGGACGCGCAGCGCGGTCTCGCCCTCCATGCGGGCCAGGGGGGCGCCGATGCAGTAGTGGATGCCGCCGGAGAACGACAGGTGCTCGGCCGGGTTCTCGCGGGTGAGGTCGAAGCGGTCCGGGTCGTCGTAGACCTCGGGGTCGCGGTTGGCGGCGCCGATCAGGACGACCACGGAGCTGTTCGCCCGGATGTGGTGTCCGTCGAGGGCGATGTCCTGGTGCGGGACGCGCTGGGCCTGGAGGGCGGGCGAGTCGTAGCGCAGGGTCTCCTCGACGGCGCGCGGCGCGAGGTCGGGGTCCTCGCGCAGCAGGTCCCACTGCGCGCGGTCGCCGGTCATGGCGAGCACGGCGTTGCCGATGAGGTTGGTGGTGGTCTCGAAGCCGGTGACGGCCAGGACCGTGCAGAAGGCGAGGAGTTCCTCGGTGGTGAGCTTGCCCTCGCCCTGGGCCGCGGTGAGGCGGCTGATGAGGTCGTCGCCCGGGTCCTTCTCGCGCAGCGCGATCAGCTCGGTGAAGACCTGGTCGAGGTCGTCGACGGCGCCGCGGAACTCCCGTGCCATCTTCAGGGACTTGACGCCGTCGATGACCGGGCCGACCTTGCGCCCGGCCCGCACGAACCGGTCGTGGTACTCCTCGGGGACGCCGAGGAGCTCGCCGATCACCAGGAGCGGCAGCGGGCCCGCGAAGTCCTCGATGAGGTCGAAGCCCTCGCGCTGCTCCAGCGTGTCGAGGAGGCCGTGGCAGAGCTTCTCCACCTGCACCCGGTACTTGCTGATCATGCGGGGCCCGAAGGCGGGCTGGGCCAGGCGCCGCAGCCGGGTGTGGTCGGGCGGGTCGAGGCCGAGGATGGAGCTGTTCCAGGGGATCTCGGCCATCATCTCGTGCCCGGGTACGCCGCCTTCCTCACGGTTCAGGAACAGCGTGCGGTCGCGCAGGACCTTGCTGCCGAGCTCATGGCTGCCGGTGACCCAGCTGCCCAGGTGGCTGCGGTGGATGGGGCCGCGCTGGCGCACCTTCGCGTACAGCGGGTACGGGTCCTCGCGGCCCTGGAGGAGGTGCGTGAACGGGTCCCCGAAGAGCCCGAACGCGCGCAGCAGGGCGCGGGTCACGCCGAGCTTGGCGCTGAACTTGTACCCGGCCGACTTGCTGTCCATCAGCGTGGCCATCACTGCTCCTTGCGCGAGGCGGTCCGTGCGGGCCGAAGGGCCTGCTCCGGCCCGAGGGCCACCACGTCGAAGTGGCGGGTCGTGACGTCGAGACGGTGGATGAGCCGGTCGGGCCCGGTGACGTGGACCGTGCGCACGCCGTCGGCGCGCAGGGTGTCCACGACGGGGTGCCAGCGGACCGGGTGGTCGAAGGTGTCCAGGAGCAGGGTCCGCATCTGGTCCGCGCTCGTCACCAGGGAGCCGTCGTGGTCGGCGACCACCGGCAGCTCGGGGTCGGCGAGGTCGAAGCCGGAGAGGACCTCCTCCTCGACGCGGGCGCGCAGCCCGGTGAGGACGCGGCAGTGCGCGGGCGGCTTCATCGAGTACAGGGAGTAGCCGCCGATGGCGCTGATGCGTCGCTGGAAGGACTCGAGGACCTGCTCGCGCATCGTAATCATGTGCATGCCCTCGTCGAGGTGTCCGGAGACCTCGTGGAACTCGCCGCGCTCGGCCAGCTCCCCCAGGACCTGCTGGAGCGCCTCGGCGGGCACGCGCGTGATGGTGAGGGTCACCAGGTCCTGGTACTCCTCCTCGAAGAACCGCTGCTCGCACCGGGCGAGTTCATGGGTCAGCCGGACGGCATCGGGGAAGGGCAGGGCGCCGCTGAACGCGGCGGCGGCCTTCTGGCCGAAGCTGAAGCCGACGCAGAGGTCCGGCTTCAGGCCGCGCGTCTCCACCGCCCGGTCCGCGAGGGCCAGCGAGTTGATGAAGAAGGCGACCTGGGCGAACTCCCCGAAGTCCGTTCCCTGGGTGCGGAATCCGTCCAGGACCGACTGGCCGAGCGCCTCGTCGGCGGCCGCCAGGCGCTTGCGCACGAAGGGGTCGATCATCATGAACTTGCCCACGTCGGTGAAGCGTGAGGGCCCCATGCCCGGGAACACCACGGCGCTGCGTGCCTGGTCGGTCGTCATCGTGTCCGCTCTGTCTGCTCTGTCTGTGCTGTCGGCGCTGTCGGCGCTGTCTGTGCTGTCGGCGCTGTCTGCGTTGTGTTCACTGTCGGTACGGTCGGCTCCCGACGCGGCGGCCCCCGCGCACGGGGGCCGCCGGGAGGGTCAGGAGGCGGCGGACGCGGCGAGTTCGGCGGTGTGCCGCTCGGCCGCCCGCTGTTCCAGGGCGCGCCGGTCGGGCTTGCCGTTGCGGTTGAGGGGGAAGCTGTCGATGACGACGACCCGGTTGGGGTGTTCGTAGGAGGGCAGGGCGTCCTTGATGCGGCGGCGCCACTCGGCGACGTCCTGCCCGGTCGGGTCCTCCACGAAGAAGACGAGCTCGGAGCCGCGCGCGTCGTCCGGCAGGGCCACCACCTTGACGGTGCAGCCCGCGACGGCGGCCCGGCGCTCGATGATCTCCGGGTAGAGCGTGTACCCCATGCGGTGCACGGCGAGCTTGCGCCCGGCCACGAAGAGGTTGCCGTCCGCGTCGAGGTGACCGAGGTCGCCGGTGCGGTACCAGCCCTGCTCGACCGGGGCCAGGGTGCCGTCCTCGGCGAGGTAGCCGGCCATCATGTCGGGGGTGTTGACGACGAGTTCGCCCATCTCCCCGGCGGCCAGGACGTTGCCGTCGTCGTCCTGGACGTTCATCTCCAGGCCCTTCATGACGCGGCCGCAGGCGACGGGGTTGTCAATGGTGGCGAAGGCGATGTTGCCGAGCTCGGTGCTGCCGTAGCTGTCGAGCAGCGGCTGGCCGAAGAAGTCGACGTAGGCGTCGGACAGGGCCGGGTCGAGCGGGGCGGCGCCGCTGCAGAACATGCGGACGCGCCCGAGCGCGGCACGCACGTCGGGCTGGCGCTGGGCGAGGTTGAGCATGCTGCGGTAGGTGGCCGGGGTGGCGTCGATGACGGTGACGCCGCACTGGCCGCCCATGAGCAGGGACCGGTCGAGCCGCCGGTGCGGCGCGACGATCAGGGAGCACTCGGCGAGCCAGGCGATGAGCACCATGGACAGGCCGTACTGGTGCGCGAAGGGCAGCAGCGGAAGGAGTACGTCGCCGCGGCCGTGGCCCATGTGCTCGGCGTTGCGCCGCAGGTTCTCCAGGAAGCGGCCGCCGTTCTTGACGACGCCCTTGGGCGTGCCGGTGGAGCCGGAGGACCACATGATCAGGCCGTCCGGCAGGGCACACCACGTCGTGAAGTCGAAGGACTGCTCGGTCGGGACCAGACCGGAGGCCTCCACGAGCAGCTTGTACAGGTAGACGGCGTCGCGCGTCTCGGCGGGCACGGGAGCGTCGTCGTCGTAGAGGCACAGCCGGGCGCGGGTGCGCTCGACGATGCGGCCGGTCTCGCGGGCGTGTTCCTGCTGGTCGACGAGGACGATGGAGGCGCCTACGTGCATCAGCGCGAAGAACGCGTTCAGCCACGCCGCCGAGTTTCCGGCCTTGAGCAGCACCCGGTCGCCCGGCCGGATGCCTTCCGCGCGCAGGACCATCGCCACGCGCAACGTGTCCTGCTCGAATTCAGCGAAGGTACGAGCCGAATCTCCCGTGAAGATGTTCGGTGTCATCAAAGCCGCCCCCTTTCCCGGTTCTGAGAATCATCGGGTCACGATAAGGTCGAGCAATTCCCTCGCCCCGGGCAGATCGCCGGGGAGCTAGCGTAGAAGTTATGCGGAAGTCCGCACAGACAGAACCCCTATCCTCCCCCTAGCACCCCCTGAGCAGCCAACTTGCCGGACACAGGGGCAAGCTGACGGGCCGTGCCAACCGCTACCTTCGAGCGTGTTTTAGCCATGTAGTGGATAAGCTGCGGAGGCCTTGGTGGGAGTACGGACGCAGACCGGTCAAGGACCGGTTGAGGGAGTCGAGGAACAGGATAAGGAACGGCGGGAAACATCCGCCATCACGACGGAAGAAAAGCAAGGAAAGGAACCCGCAGAGCACGCAGAGCACCCGGAGTTCGCGGGGCGCTGGGTGGGCGCGGTGGCGGGCGCGTCCGGCCTCGCCCTGCTCGCGGTCAGCACGCGGTACGGGTTCCAGGGCGACGAGCTGTACTTCCTGGGCGCCGGGCAGCACCTGAGCTGGGGGTACGCGGACCAGCCGGTGCTCCTTCCGCTCCTTGCCCGCGCCATCGACGCGGTGACCGGGGGCTCGCTGTTCGCGCTGCGGCTGCTGCCCGCGCTGCTCACGGTGGCGGGCGTGCTCGTCGCCGCGCTCATCGCCCGCGAGTTCGGCGGGCGCCGCCGGGCGCAGCTGCTCACGGCGGCCGCCTACGGCTTCGCCCCCGCCGTCCTGATCAGCGGGCACGCGCTGTCGACGATGGCGGTCGACCTGTTCCTGTGGACGACGGTGAACTGGCTGCTCGTCCGCTGGGTGCGCACCCGTGAGGACCGGCTGCTGCTGTGGGCGGGCCTGGTCACGGCCCTTGCCCTGCAGGGCAAGTATCTGATCGTCGGCTTCTGGCTGGTCGTCGCGGTGGCCGTCCTCGCGGTGGGCCCGCGCGAGCTCCTTCGCCGCAAGCCGCTGTGGATCGGCGCGGCGATCGCCCTTGTGACGTCGCTGCCCGGCCTGATCTGGCAGGCGCGGCACGACTGGCCGCAGTTGGAGATGTCCGGGGTCCTCGCCGACGAGAACATCCTCGGCGGCCGGGCGGGCTTCCTGCCGTACCTTGATCGTCCTGTCCGGCGGCGTGTTCACCGTCGTCCTGGTCTACGGCCTGGTGCGCCTGCTTCGCGCGCCGGAGCTCGCGCCCTACCGGTTCCTCGCCTGGACCTTCCTCGGTCTGACGGCGGTGTTCCTGGTCACCGGCGGCCGTCCCGCGTACGTCGTGGGCGCGTTCGCGCCGCTGTGGGCGGCGGGCGCGGTCGCGCTCGGCGACGGCGGCGGCGCCCGCTGGTGGCGGTGGCTTGCCTCCTGGCCCGCGGTCGTGGTGACGGCCCTGGTGTGCGTGGCCCTGTCGCTGCCGATCTATCCGGTGTCGCAGGTGACGAAGACCGAGCAGCCCGACAACAACCCGATGACGGCCGAGACGCTGCGCTGGCCGCACCTGATCGACGCGGTCGAGAAGGCGTACGAGACGCTGCCCGCCGACGAGCGGAAGCGGGCCGTCGTGGTCACGCAGTACTACGAGGAGGCGGGCGCCGTCGACCACCTGGGCGCCGACCGGGGGCTGCCGTCCGCGTACAGCGGCCACCGCGGCTACTGGTACTTCGGCGCGCCGTCCGACTCCTCGGGCCCGGTCCTGTACGTCGGTTCGGACGTCGCGAAGCTCAAGCCGTACTTCTCGTCGGTGAAGAAGGCCGCGAAGGCGGCGGGCGGCCCCGGCGAGTCCTTCGTCGACGGCGTCCCGGTGTGGGTCCTCGACGGCCGCACCCAGCCGTGGTCGAAGATCTGGAAGGACTACGGCCACCTGTCCTGACCGCCTTCGGCGCCCTCTCACGCGGACGGCCCCGCCCCCACACCAAGTGGGGACGGGGCCGTCGGCTTGTGTCCGTCAGCGCCGGTCAGCGCTGGTCACTACCGGTCAGAGCTGGTCAAGCCATTCCTCCACGGCGCGGGCCGTGGTGCGGGAGTGCTCCTCCATCACCGTGAAGTGCGTGCCGGGCACGTCCACGGCGCTGTGCTCCAGCTTCCAGGAGGGGCGCCAGTCGTAGTCCTGGGTCCACTCCATGAGCGGCTCGCTCGCCCGGACCAGGAGCGTCGGCGCCTGGACGGGGTCGGGCAGCAGGCCGAGGAACATGTAGCGGGCCATGGCGGTCACCCAGGCGTCGCCCCAGTCGTTGTCGTCCGCGCCGGGCACCGAGTCGTAGCGGTCGCTGAGCTGTTCGCCCATCGCGGCGGCCATGTCGCCGAGCGCCTTCTCGTCGACGTAGGTGTCCACGAGGACCACGCCCGCGGGGCCAGCACCCCGCCTCTCCAGCTCCTGTGCCACGGCGTGCGCCACGAGCCCTCCGGAGGAGTGCCCGCACAGCACGTACCGCTGGTCGCCGACCTGCCGCAGCACGGTGTCCGCGTGCAGCCGCACCAGCGCTTCCTTGTCGGCGGGCAGCAGTTCGCCCTCCAGGAAGCCGGGGTGGGTGATGACGCTGACGTCGCGCCGGTCTCGGAAGTACGCGCCGAAGCGGGCGTAGTCGTAGGCGCTGGAGCGGCCGACGTACGAGGTGAACATCACCACGGCGACGGGCTCGTCGCCCCGGGCCAGGGTGAACGGGGCGCGCTCGGCGCCGAGTTCACCGGCGTCGGTGAACGAGGCGCGGAACTGCGCCATGGTGCGGAGCAGCGGGATCAGGTCGTCGGCCCTGCCCTGCCGCGCCGCCTCGTCGTACAGCTCGGCGAGGCCGGTCGCGGGCCGGGGCGCGGCCGGGTGGGCGGCGGGCGCCTCGGCCGGGTGCGCGGGGCGCTCGGGTGCCGTCGGGGCGCTGGTGGGGCGCGTGGCCTGGTGTGTGGGCGCGGTCGCCGCGGGCGCCGCGGGTCCGGCCTGTTCCAGGTCCGCGGCGAGGCGCTCGGCGAGCGACCTCGGCGTGGGGTTCTGGAAGACGATCGTGGCGGGAAGCCGCAGGCCGGTGGCGGCCGTGAGGCGGTTGCGCAGCTCGACGCCGGTGAGGGAGTCGAAGCCGAGCTCCAGGAAGCCGCGTTCGTCCTCGACCCGGTCGGCGGAGTCGTGGCCGAGGACGGCCGCCGCCTGGTCCCGCACCAGGGCGAGGAGCAGGTCCGCGCGCTCCTGGCCCGCGGTGGCCGCGAGGCGGCGCGCGAACGCCTCCGCCTCGGAGGCCGCGGCGCCCGCGGCGGTGCGCCGGGCGGGCACCCGCACCAGGCGCCGCAGCAGCGGCGGCACGCTCTCGCCCTGGCGCGCGGCGGTCCGCAGGGCCGCCGTGTCGAGCCGTACGGGAAGCAGCAGCGGCGCGCCGAGGGAGCGGGCCGCGTCGTAGAGCTCGACGCCCTCGCTCGACGACAGGGTCTGGACGCCGCCGCGTGCGATGCGGCCGCGGTGGGCGTCGTCGAGGTGGCCGGTCATCTCGCTGCTCTCGGCCCACAGGCCCCAGGCGAGCGCGGTGGCGGGGACGCCCCGGGCGCGCAGGTGGTGGGCGAGGGCGTCAAGGAAGGCGTTGGCGGCCGCGTAGTTGCCCTGTCCGGGGCTGCCGAAGGTGGCGGCCGCGGAGGAGAACAGGACTCGAACTCCGCGAGGTCCTGGTCGGCGGTGAGCGCGGCCAGGTTGAGGGCCGCGTCCAGCTTGGGCCGCAGGACGGTGTCCACGCGCTCGGGGGTCAGGGACGCGATGAGGGCGTCGTCCAGGACTCCCGCGGTGTGCACGACGGCGGTCAGCGGGTGTGCGGCCGGGACGGCGGCCAGGGTCTGGGCCAGCGCGTCGCGGTCGGCGGCGTCGCAGGCGACGACGCGCGCCGTCGCCCCGAGCGCTTCGAGGTCGGCGACGAGGGCGGCGGCGCCGGGGGCGTCCGGGCCCCTGCGGCTGGTGAGCAGCAGGTGCCGGGCGCCGTGTTCGGCCACCAGGTGGCGGGCGACGAGGGCGCCGAGGGTGCCGGTGGCGCCGGTGATCAGGACGGTGCCCTCGGGGTCGGGGGCGCGCGTCGCGGTGTCCGGGGCGGCCGGGGCCTGCGCGGGCACCAGGCGCGGCGCGAGCAGCGCCCCCTCGCGGACCGCGAGCTGCGGCTCGTCCAGGGTGAGGCCGTGGGCAAGGAGCGCGGCGACGCGCTCGCGGCCCGCGCTGTCGGCGTCCAGGTCGACCAGGACGATCCCGGCGTCGCCGCCGCCCGCCTGCTCGGACTGTGCGGAGCGCGCCAGGCCCCACAGTGCGGCGTGCGCCGGGTCGGGCACGTCGCCGCCGTCGGTGGCGACCGCGCCCCGGGTCACCAGGACCAGGCGGGCGGCGGCCAGGCGCGGGTCGCCCTGCCAGGTCTGGAGCAGGGCGAGGGCCTGGCGCAGGGCGGCGCGCGTCCGCTCGGCGGTGCCCGCGCCGGAGGCGTCCGGGTCGGGCCCGGGCGCGAACGTGACAAGCACGGTGCCCGGCGTTTCGGCGCCGGCGTCGAGGGCCGCGAGCAGGGCGTCGGTGTCGGCGTGGGCGGCCACGTGCGCGCCGGACGCGGCGAGTTCGGCGCCCGCCTTCAGGTCGTCGCCGCCGACCGTCGCCCAGGTCGTGGCCGTCGCGTCGGCCGCGCCCGTGGGCAGCGGCGTCCACTCGACGGCGAACAGGGCGTCGCGGTGCCCGCCGCCGGAGGCGGCGCGCAGCTGCTCGGGGGCGACGGGGCGCAGCTCCAGGGAGTCGGCGCGGGCGACTTCGGCGCCGGTGTCGTCGGCGAACAGCAGGGCCACGCCCCCGGTCGCGGCGGGGCGCAGCCGGACGCGCAGCACGGTGGCGCCCTGCGCGGCCAGCGTGACGCCGCTCCAGGCGAACGGCAGTCTGACGCCGTCGGCCTGGGCGAAGGGGGCGAGGGCCACGGCGTGCAGGGCGGCGTCGAGGAGCGCCGGGTGCACGCCGTAGGCGCGGGCGTCGCGGTGTTCGCCCTCGGGCAGCGCGACCTCGGCGTAGACGGTGTCGCCCGCCGGGTCCCGCCAGGCGGCGCGCAGCCCCTGGAAGGCGGGCCCGTAGGCGAGTCCGCCGTCGGCGAGGCGCTCGTAGAAGCCGTCGACGCCGATCGCCTCGGCGCCCTGCGGCGGCCACACGGCGAGGGTGTCGCCGGGGGCGGCCGGGGCGTCGCCGAGGGTGCCGGTGGCGTGCCGCGTCCAGGGGGCGTCGGGGACGCCCTGGGCGCGCGAGGAGATGGTCAGCGGGCGCCGTCCGGTGGTGTCGGGGGCGCCGGCCCACACTTGGAGGGTGACGGTGTCGTCGGCGGCGAGGACGAGCGGCGCCTGGAGGGTGAGCTCCTCGACGAGTCCGCAGCCGACCTCGTCGCCCGCGCGCAGGGCGAGCTCCACGTAGGCGGTGCCGGGCAGCAGCACGGTCTCGCCCACGGCGTGGTCGGTGAGCCACGGGTGGGTGCGCCGGGAGAGGCGTCCGGTGAGGACGTACTGGTCGGCGTCGGCCAGTTCCACGCGGGCGCCGAGCAGCGGGTGCCCGGCGGACTCGATGCCCGCGGCGGTGACGTCGCCGGTGGCTCCGGCGGCGGGCTCGGGCCAGTAGCGCTGCCCCTGGAAGGCGTACGTGGGCAGGTCGAGGGTGGTGCGCGCGCCGGGCAGCAGGGCCCGCCAGTCGAGTGCGGCGCCGTGGGCGTGGGCCTCGGCGATCGAGGCGAGGAGCCGGTCGGGGCCGCCTTCGTCGCGGCGCAGGGAGCCGAGCGCGACGGCGCTGGTGTGCGGCGCGGCGTCGATGGTCTCCTGCACGGGGACGGTGAGCACCGGGTGCGGGCTCATCTCGATGAACAGGCCGTGGCCCTCGGCGAGGAGACCTCGGGTGGCGTGCTCGAAGAGGACGGTCTGGCGCAGGTTGCGGTACCAGTAGCCCGCGTCCATGAGGGTGTCGTCGGTGAGCCAGTCACCGGTGAGCGTCGAGTACAGCGGGATGTCGGCGGCCTTCGGGGCGACGGCGGCCAGCGTCTCGTGGATGCGGGTCTGGATCTCTTCCACGTACGAGGAGTGCGAGGCGTAGTCGACGGGGATGGTGCGCGCCCTGATGTCCCGCTCGGCGCACTGGGCGACGAGCTCTTCCAGGGCTCGCGGGTCGCCGGAGACGACGAGCTGGGAGGGGCCGTTGACGGCGGCGATCTCGATGCGGCCGTCCCAGGCGGCGAGGAGTTCCTCGGCCTCGTCCTGGGGCAGGACGAGGGAGACCATGCCGCCCTTGCCGGACAGTTCGCGGATCGCGACGCTGCGCAGGGCGACGACGCGGGCGGCGTCCTGGAGCGTGAGCGCGCCCGCGACGCACGCGGCGGCGATCTCGCCCTGGCTGTGACCGACCACAGCGGAGGGCTCCACGCCGGCCGCCTGCCACGTGGCGGCCAGCGACACCATCACCGCGAAGAGAACCGGCTGAACCACATCCACCCGGTCGAAGTGGTCGCCGCTCAGCTCCTCGAACAGGTCCCAGTCCACGAACTCCGACAGGGCGTCCGCGCACTCGCGCATCCGCTCCGCGAACACCGGCGACTCGGCGAGCAGTTCACGGGCCATGCCCGCCCACTGCGAACCCTGGCCGGGGAACACGAACACGGGGCGGGCCGTGCCGCCCTGGGCGCGGCCCGTGACCGCGTCGCGCCCGGTCTCGCCCTGGGCGAGCTCGTCGAGCGCGGCGAGGAGTTCACGGCGGTCCCGGCCGAGGGCCACGCCCCGGTACTCGAACCGCGAGCGCGCGGCGGTCAGCGACCAGGCGACGTCGGCCGGGTCGAGGTCGGTGCGCGCGAGCAGGTGGGTCCGCAGCCGGTCCGCCTGGGCGCGCAGGGCCTCGGGGGACTTCGCGGAGAGGGCGAGGGGCACCAGGCCCGGCAGCACGGACGGCGTCGCGGCGGGCGCCGCGTCGCTGGCCGACTCGGGCTGCTCGGTCCGCTCGGGCTCCGCCGCCTGCTCCAGGATGACGTGCGCGTTCGTGCCGCTGATGCCGAACGAGGAGACGCCCGCGCGGCGGGGCTCGCCGGGCGCGCGCTCGGGCCAGTCGCGGTTGTCCGTGAGGAGTTCCACTCCCCCGCCGGTCCACTCGACCTCGGGGGTCGGCGCGTCCACGTACAGCGTCTTGGGCAGGACGCCGTCGCGCATCGCCATGACCGTCTTGATGATGCCGCCGACGCCGGCGGCGGCCTGGGTGTGGGCGATGTTGGACTTCAGGGAGCCCAGCCACAGCGGCTTGTCGTCGGTGTGCTCCTTGCCGTACGTGGCGATGAGGGCCTGGGCCTCGATGGGGTCGCCGAGCGTCGTGCCGGTGCCGTGGGCCTCGACGGCGTCGACGTCGGCGGCGGTGAGGCGGGCGTCGGCGAGGGCGGCGCGGATGACGCGCTGCTGGGAGGGGCCGTTGGGGGCGGTGAGGCCGTTGCTGGCGCCGTCCTGGTTGATGGCCGAGCCGCGCACGACCGCGAGGACGGGGTGTCCGTTGCGGCGCGCGTCGGAGAGCCGCTCCAGGACGAGCATGCCGACGCCCTCGCCCCAGCCGGTGCCGTCGGCGGCGGCGGCGAACGACTTGCAGCGGCCGTCGGGGGCGAGGCCCCGCTGGCGGCTGAACTCGGCGAACGAGGTGGGGGTCGGCATGACCGCCGCGCCGCCCGCGAGGGCCATCGCGCACTCGCCCTGGCGCAGCGCCCGCACCGCCAGGTGCAGCGCGACCAGCGAGGAGGAGCAGGCGGTGTCGACGGTGACGGCCGGGCCCTCGAAGCCGAAGGAGTACGACAGGCGGCCCGAGGCGACGCTGGCCGCGTCGCCGGTCATGACGTAGCCCTCGACGCCTTCGGCGCCGTTGAGGGTGGTCGAGTAGCCCTGGGTCGACAGGCCGACGAACACGCCGGTCTCGCTGCCGCGCACGGCGGACGGGACGATGCCCGCGCGCTCCAGCGCCTCCCAGGACGTTTCGAGGAGGAGCCGCTGCTGCGGGTCCATGGCGAGGGCCTCGCGCGGGTTGATGCCGAAGAACTCGGAGTCGAACGCGTCGGCGTCGTGGAGGAAGGCGCCGGTGGTGACGTAGGTGAGGCCTTCGTCGCCGTCGGCGCCGTCGAAGCCCGCGGGGGCGGTGACGTCCCCAGCCGCGGTTGACGGGGAAGCCGGTGAGGCCGTCCTCGCCCGCGAACACCATCCGCCACAGGTCCTCGGGGGAGCGTACGCCGCCGGGATAGCGGCAGCTCATGGCGACGATGGCGATGGGCTCGTCCTGCCCGGCGGCGGTGGGCCTCTGGGTCGCGGCCGGGGCGGCGGGCTCGGGGAGCGAGCCGAGGAGTTCCGTGCCCAGGTGGGCGGCGAGGGTGACGGGCGTGGGGTAGTCGAAGACGAGGCTGGCGGGCAGCCGGAGACCGGCGGCCGCGTTCAGGCGGTTGCGCAGTTCGACGGCGGTCAGCGAGTCGAAGCCGAGTTCCTTGAACGCCTTGGCGGCGTCGACCGATTCGAGCGAGGGGTAGCCGAGGACGGCGGCGACGTCGGCGCGGACGAGGTCGATCAGGGCCTGTTCGCGCTCCCGCGCGTCGAGCCCGGCCAGGCGCTGGGCCAGCGGCTCCTGTCCGTCGGCCGCGGGGCCCGCCTGGGCGGCGGCCTTGCGGGCCCGCGCGCGGATGAGGCCGCGGAACAGCGGCGGCACATCGGCGCCGAACTGCCCGCGCAGCGTGTCGACGTCGAGCTTCATCGGCACCAGGGCGCCGTCGGCCTGGGTGAGGGAGGCGTCGAGGAGGGCGAGGCCCTCGTCCGCCGACAGGGCCGCCACACCGGCCCGGTTCATGCGGTCGATGTCACCGTCGGCGAGGGCTCCGGCCATGCCGCCCTGGTCGGCCCACAGACCCCAGGCCAGCGACGTCGCGGGCAGCCCGAGCGCACGCCGGTGCTGGGCCAGAGCGTCCAGGAAAGCGTTGGCAGCCGCATAGTTGGCCTGCCCCGCACTCCCCAGCACACCCGCCGCCGAGGAGAACAACACGAACGCCGACAGATCAAGACCCGCCGTCAGCTCATGCAGATTGACCGCCGCGTCCACCTTCGGCCGCAGCACCGTGTCCACCCGCTCAGGAGTCAGCGAGGTCAGTACGCCGTCGTCGACGACACCGGCCACATGCACGACGGCGCTGAGCTCACCGCGGACCTCGTCCAGGAGGACAGCGAGCGCGTCACGGTCGGCGACGTCGCACGCCGCGATCGTCACCCGCGCACCCAACTCCTCCAGCTCCGACCGCACTTCACCCGCACCCGGAGTGTCCTCACCCCGACGCGAGACCAGCAGCAGCTCCCGCACACCACGCTCACCGGCCAAATGCCGGGCCACCACCCGCCCCAGACCACCCAGAGCACCCGTGACCAGCACAGTCCCCTCAGCCCGGAACACCGGCGGCAGCGTAAGAACCACCTTGCCGACATGACGGGCCTGGCTCAGATAGCGGAACGCCTCCGGCGCCCGCCGCACATCCCACGCCTGCACCGGCAAAGGCGCCAGCACACCCCGCTCGAACAGGGACAGGATGTCCGCGAGCATCTCCCGGATGCGGTCGCGTCCGGCGTCGATCAGGTCGAAGCTCCGGTACGTGACGCCGGTGTGCTCCTCCGCGATGACCGCGGGGTCGCGGAGGTCGGTCTTGCCCATCTCGACGAACCGGCCGCCGCGCGGCAGCAGCCGCAGCGACGCGTCCACGAACTCCCGGGCCAGCGAGTTGAGGACCACGTCCACGCCCCGGCCGCCGGAGTGTTGGAGGACCGACGCCTCGAAGTCGAGGTTCCGGGACGAGGCGACGTGCGACTCCTCGACGCCGAGCTCCCGCAGCACGTGCCACTTCCCGGCGCTCGCGGTGCCGTACACCTCGGCACCGAAGTGCCGGGCCAGCTGCACGGCGGCCATGCCGACACCACCGGCGGCCGCGTGCACCAGGATCGACTCGCCCGCCTGGAGGTCCGCCAGGTCCCGCAGCGCGTAGTACGCCGTGAGGAACACGGTCGGCACGGACGCCGCCTGGGCGAACGACCAGCCTTCGGGTATGCGTGCCACCAGTCGCGCGTCGGCGACGGCGAGCGGGCCGAAGGCGGCCTCCAGCAGACCGAGGACCCGGTCGCCGACGGCGAGGTCCGTGACGTCGGGGCCGACCTCGACGATGACACCGGCGCCTTCGGTGCCCATGACCGCGTCACCCGGGTACATGCCGAGCGCGATGAGCGGGTCACGGAAGTTGACGCCCGCCGCGCGGACCTCGACGCGCACCTCACCGGCGGCCAGCGGCCGGCCGCCGGACACCTCGGCGTCGTCGGCGACCGGCAGCAGCGCCAGGTTCTCCAGGGTGCCCCGGCCCGTCACGCCGAGCTGCCAGGTCTCGCCCGCGGGGGCGGCGAGGACGCCGCCGCCCGCGCGCAGCAGGCGGGGCGCCCACGCGACGTCGCCGCGCACCGCGATCTGCGGCTCGTCCAGGCCGAGGACGGCGGGCAGCTGGGCCAGGGCGGTCGTGGAGCCGTCGACGTCGACCAGGACGAGACGCCCGGGGTTCTCCGACTGGGCCGAGCGCAGCAGACCCCACACCGGGGCGTCCACCAGACCGTCCACCGACACCACGTCACCAGCACCCACACCCACGGCACCCGACGTCACCACAACAAGACGCGCGTCCTCACCACCGGCGAAGGACAGCCACTCCCCCACCACACCGAGCGTCGCGTACAGGGAGGCGCGCACCGACGCGGCGACACCCTGCGCGGGGTCGGGGGCGGCGCAGGTGGCGACGACGGACTCGGGGACGGGCGCGCCGCTCTCGACGGCGGCCACGAGTGCGGCCACGTCGGCGTACGCCGTGACCGTCGCACCAGCGCCCGTCAGCGCCGCGCGCACACCCAGCGCATCCGTACCCAGCACCGCGTACGAACCACCCGCCGCCGCGGCGGGCGCGGGCACCACGCTCCAGTCGACACGGAACAGCGAGTTGTTGCGGTTCTGCTGGTCGGTGCTCGCGTCGGGTACGGCGATGGGCCGCAGGACGAGGGAGTCCACGGTGGCGACCGGCTCGCCGTTCGCGTCGGCGACGGCGAGGGAGACGCCGTCCGTTCCGGCGGCGGTCAGGCGGACGCGCCAGCGCGGCCGCGCCGGTGGCGTGCAGGGACACGCCGGTCCAGGAGAACGGCATGCGGCCCTGCTCGGTGTCGGACACGAAGGTGCCGAGGCCGAGGGGGTGCAGGGCGGCGTCGAGGAGCGCCGGGTGCAGGCCGTAGGTGTCGGCGTCGGCGCGGTCCTCCTCGGGCAGCGCGACCTCGGCGAAGAGTTCGTCGCCGCGCCGCCACACGCCGCGCAGGCCCTGGAAGGTCGTTCCGTAGTGGAATCCGGCGGCGGCGAGGCTCTCGTACAGCGTCTCGGTGTCCGCGCGCTCGGCGTCGGCGGGCGGCCACTGGGTGAGGTCGGCGTCGGCGGGCCGCCCGGCGGGGGCGGGGGCGAGGGTTCCGGTGGCGTGGCGCAGCCAGGGCTCGTCGGACCACAGGTCTTCGGTGGTGGCGTCCTGGGGGCGCGAGTAGAGGTTCACCGGGCGGCGGCCGAAGGCGTCGGCGGCGCCGATGGCGAGCTGGAGCTGGACGCCCGCGCCGTCGCCGGGCAGGACGAGGGGCGCCTGGAGGGTGAGCTCCTCCAGGTGCGCGCAGCCGACGCGGTGTCCGGCGTGCAGGGCGAGCTCGACGTAGGCCGTGGCGGGCAGCAGGGCGGTGCCGCCCAGGGCGTGGCCCGCGAGCCACGGCTGGGCGGCGAGCGAGAGCCTGCCGGTGAACAGGTAGCCGTCCAGGTCGGCGAGGGCGACGGCGGCGCCGAACAGCGGGTGGTCCGCGGGGTGCAGTCCGGTGGCGCGGGCGTCGCCGACGCCGCCGACGGCGGGGCGCGGCCAGTAGCGCTGGTGCTGGAAGGCGTACGTCGGCAGCGCGACGCGGCGGCGGGATGCGACCGGGGCGTACAGCGGCGTCCAGTCGACGTCGGCGCCGCGCACGTGCACCTTGGCGAGTGCGGCGAGGAAGGTGTCGGTCTCGGGGCGGTCCTTGCGGACGACGGCCACGAGGCCGGTCTGGGCGGCGGGGTCGGTGAGCGTGTCGTGGGCCATCGCGGTCAGGACGGAGTCCGGGCCGAGTTCGAGGAGCGTGGAGACGCCGAAGCCGGTCAGGGCGCCGAGTCCGTCGTGGAAGCGGACGGCTTCACGGATGTGGCCGACCCAGTAGCCGGGGTCCTTCAGCTCGGCGGCGGTGGCGAGCCGCCCGGTGACGTTGGAGACGACGGGCAGCTTCGGGTCCTGGTAGGTCAGGCCTTCGGCGACCGTGCGGAACTCGTCGAGGGCGGGGGCCATGAGCGGCGAGTGGAAGGCGTGGGACACCTTCAGCCAGCGCACCTTGCGGCCCTCGCCGCGCAGCGTCGGCTCCAGGCCCTCCAGGGCCGAGCGCTCACCCGAGAGCACGATCTGGGCGGGGCCGTTGACCGCCGCCACGCCGACCCGGTCGGCCAGTCCCTCCAGCAGCGGCAGGACATCCGCCTCCGCCGCCTGCACGGCGAGCATCGCGCCCCCGGCAGGCAGGGACTGCATCAACCGGCCACGAGCAGCCACCAGTTGAGCCGCGTCCTCAAGGGACCACAGGCCAGCCACATACGCGGCCGCCAGCTCACCGATCGAGTGGCCGCCGACAATCTCCGGGCGCACGCCGAAGGACTCGGCGAGGCGGTAGAGGGCGACCTCGACGGCGAACAGCGCGGGCTGCGCGTAACCGGTCTGGTCAAGGAGGTCCGCGTCGGTACCGAACATCACGCTCTGGAGCGAACGTTCTATCCACGGATCAATATGAGCACACACCTCGTCAAGCGCGTCCGCGAACACCGGGAACGCCTCGTAAAGCTCCTTGCCCATCCCGACCCGCTGGCTGCCCTGGCCGGTGAACACGACACCGAGGCGGCCCTCCGCGACAGCGCCCGTCACCACGCCCGGGCCGCCGGACGCCAGTGCCTCAAGGCCGGTGAGGAACTCCTCGCGGTCCCGTCCGAAGACCACGGCCCGGTGCTCCAGGGGCGACCGGCCCGACAGGAGCGAGAAGCCCACGTCGACGGCGTCCAGGCCGGCGTCGGCCGTGACGTGGTCGCCGAGCTGTGCGGCCTGGGCCCGCAGGGCCTCCTCGCTGCGGCCCGACACCAGCCAGGGCACGGCGGTCGTCGGCGCCACGGGTGGCACCGGCTCGGTGGCGGCGGGCTCGGCGGCGGGCGCGGACTCCACGATGACGTGGGCGTTGGTGCCGCTCACGCCGAACGACGACACGCCCGCGCGGCGCGGGGCGTCGCCCCGGCGCGGCCACGGCCGTGCCTCCGTGAGGAGTTCGACGGCGCCCGCCGACCAGTCGACGTGGGTGCTCGGCCGGTCCGTGTGCAGGTTCTCGGGCAGGATGCCGTGGCGCATCGCCATGACCATCTTGATGACGCCCGCGACGCCCGAAGCGGCCTGCGTGTGCCCGATGTTGGACTTGACGGAGCCGAGGAGCAGCGGCTGGTCGGCGGGCCGGTCCTGGCCGTACGTGGCGAGCAGCGCCTGCGCTTCGATGGGGTCGCCGAGGACGGTGCCGGTGCCGTGGCCCTCGACGGCGTCGATGTCGCTGGTGGAGAGGCGGGCGGCGGCCAGGGCCTGGCGGATGACGAGCTGCTGGGAGGGCCCGTTGGGGGCGGTCAGGCCGTTGCTGGCGCCGTCCTGGTTGACGGCGGAGCCACGGACGATGGCGAGGACCTCGTGGCCGTTGCGGCGGGCGTCGGAGAGGCGCTCCAGGGCGAGGACGCCAACGCCCTCGCCCCAGCCGGTGCCGTCGGCGGCGTCCGCGTACGGCTTGCAGCGGCCGTCGGAGGCGAGCCCGCCCTGGCGGCTGAACTCGGCGAACGCGCCGGACGTGACCATGATGGCGACGCCGCCCGCGAGGGCCATGTCGCACTCGCCCTGCCGCAGGGCCTGCGCCGCCAGGTGCAGCGCGACCAGCGAGGAGGAGCAGGCGGTGTCGACGGTGACGGCCGGGCCCTCCAGGCCGAAGACGTAGGAGATGCGGCCGGAGATGACGCTGGAGACGTCGCCGGTGAGCAGGTAGCCGTCGACGCTGTCCGGGGACGACATGAGGGCGGGGCCGTAGCCCTGGGCGGTGGCGCCGACGAACACGCCGGTGCGGCTGCCGCGCAGCGACGCCGGGGGGATGCCAGCCCGCTCGAAGGTCTCCCAGGTGGCTTCGAGGAGGAGCCGCTGCTGCGGGTCCATGGCCATGGCTTCGCGCGGTGAGATTCCGAAGAAGGCGGCGTCGAAGTCGCCCGCGTCGTAGACGAAGCCGCCGCCGCGCTCGGGGCGGCCGGAGTCGTCGGCGCCGCCCTCGGTGCGGCCCGCGAGCGCGTCGACGTCCCAGCCCCGGTCGGTGGGGAAGGCGGAGAGGGCGTCACGCCCGTCGGCCACGAGCCGCCACAGGTCCTCGGGGCCGCGTACGGCTCCGGGGTAGCGGCAGCTCATTCCGACGATGGCGACGGCCTCGGGCTCTTCCGACTCCACTTCGCGCAGGCGCTGGCGCGTCTCGTGGAGGTCGGCGGTCACCCGCTTGAGGTAGTCGAGGAGCTTTTGCTGGTCCGCCATCGGAAACTCACCTGTTCGCGTAGTCACAGAAAGATCGCGTCGTAACGAAGTTTCGTAACGAGAAGTCGTAACGAAAACACGTGCGATAACAAAGAGCGGTGTCGAAGAACCGCGCTGGTGGGGGCCGGCCCGGCCGGTGCCGCCCCGGGTGCGGGGTGCGGCACCGGCCGGGTCGTGTCAGGGGTCAGGACATGCCGAACTCCTTGTCGATGAAGTCGAGGACCTCATCGGCGGACGCCGACTCCAGCCGCGAGGTGACGTGTCCGCCGTCGGCGGGCGCCTCGGCCTCGGTGCCCTTCCACTTCGACATCAGTGCCTCGAGCCGCATCGTGATGCGCATGCGGTCGCCGTCGTCGGGGGCGATGGTGCCGAGGCCCGCCTCCAGGCGGTCCAGTTCCCGCAGGGTGGCGTCGACTCCGTCGGCGTCGTCCTGGAGGAGCTCCGTGCGCAGGTACTGCGCGAGGACGGCGGACGTCGGGTAGTCGAACACGAGGGTGGCGGGCAGCTTGAGCCCCGTGGCCTTGTTGAGGCGGTTGCGGACCTCCACGGCGGTCAGCGAGTCGAAGCCCAGCTCGCGGAAGGCGAGGTGCGCGTCGATGGACTCGCCGCCGGTGTAGCCGAGCACGGCGGCCGCGTGGGTGCGCACGAGGTCGAGCAGGATCACCTCGCGCTCGGGCTCGGTGAGCGGGGTCAGCCTGCGCCGCAGGTCGGCCGCCGCGTCGTCGCCGGTGTCGGCGTCGGCCGCCGTCTCGGCGGCGACGGACCGCTCGTAGCGGCGCACCTCGGGGATGGAGCCGATGAACGGGCTGGTGCGGGCGGAGGTGAACGCGGGCGCGAACCGCTCCCAGTCCAGGTCGGCGACGGCGAGGAAGGTCTCGTCGTACGCGACAGCCTGGGCCAGGGCGGCGACCGCCAGGTCCGGTGCCATCGGCCGCAGGCCGCGGCGGCGGAACTGCTCCTCGCCGTCGTCCCCGGCCATGCCGCCCCCGGCCCACAGGCCCCAGGCGACGGACGTCGCGGTCAGGCCGCGGGCGCGGCGCTGTTCGGCGAGCGCGTCCAGGTGCGCGTTGGCGGCGGCGTAGGCGCCCTGGCTGCCGCTGCCCCACACACCGGCGTTGGACGAGAACAGCACGAACGCGTCCAGGGACGCCGTGTCCAGGAGCGCGTCGAGGTGCGCGGCACCGGCGACCTTCGCGTCCAGGACGGCGGCGATGTCGGCGGTCGACGTCTCGGCCAGCGGCTGGCCCTGGCCGACGCCCGCGGCGTGGAAGACGGAGCGCAGGGTGTGCCCGTCTTCGGTGAGCCGGTCGAGGAGGCCGGTGACGGCGGCGCGGTCGGCGACGTCGCAGGCGGCGATGGTCACCTTGGCGCCGAGTTCCTCCAGTTCCGCCTGGAGGTCGGCGGCGCCGGGAGCGTCCGGGCCGCGGCGGCTGGTGAGCACCAGGTGCTCGGCGCCCTCGCGGGCCAGCCAGCGCGCCACGTGCCCGCCGATCGCACCGGTACCGCCGGTGATCAGGGCGGTGCCGCGCGGTGTGAACTCCCGTGCCTCGCCCGTGTCGAGCGGGGCCCGCACGAACCGCCGGACGAGCACGCCCGCCTGGCGCACGGCGAGCTGGTCCTCGTCACCGGCGCCCGCGAGGACCGCGGCGAGCTGGGCGGCCGCCCGGCCGTCGACGGTCTCCGGCAGGTCGACGAGGCCGCCCCAGCGGTCGGGGTGCTCCAGGGCGGCGACGCGGCCGAGGCCCCACAGCTGTGCCTGCGT
>JAVLTM010000011.1:0-230642 GCA_037117115.1 Streptomyces sp. PmtG
GGCGGCAGCGCCACCTCCACCGGCTCCCGCGGATCGTCGCGGAAGAGCAGGTGGACGGGGATCTCCGTGGTGGCCTCGCTGTGGATGAGCCGGGCGGGGCGGCCCGCGGCGCCGGCCGCGCCGCCCTGCCCCCACCCCTCGTCCGACTCCGGCGACCGCTGTGTCGTCGTACTCATCTCTGCCTCCATCGCCTCCGCCGCGCGTTCCCTGCCGGACACCCGCCGCTCACCGGAACAGCCGCCGCCAGGTCTCTGGACCCGGCATCCCGTCCGCCGCCCCGCCCCGCCAGCCCTGCGCCCGCTGGAAGGCCTCCACCGCGCGCCGGTCCGCCTCGCCCCAGCGCGGTCCCGGCCCCACCGCGTACGCCGCCCCGAACCCCTTGCGCACCAGCTGCCGCCCGAGGAGGGCGACGTGCGTGCTGCTCTGCCCGGGGCGGAAGTGCCCCCGGCCGGGGAACGCCGGGGTGCCGCCCCCGCCGCCGCTGCCCGCGCGGCCCGGGATGTCCCGGCCCTCGCCCCGCACCAGGTACCGCCACGTCAGCGGGCCCGGGGTGCCGTCCGCGTCCGTGCCCCGCCAGCCCTGGGCCCGCTGGAAGGCGGCCGTCGCCCGGCGGTCGGCCTCGCCCCAGCGCGGCCCCGGGCCCGACCGGTAGTAGCGGGCGCCGCCCCGGGCGACCAGCATCTTTCCCAGGCGGGTGACGTGCGCGTTGTGCGCCCCGGCCCGGAAGGCGCCCGCGCCGGGGTAGCGGGCGGCGGGCGCGGAGCCCGGGCCGTCCGAGGCCCGCAGCCCCTTGTAGCGGTAGGCCCGGTAGCGGTCCGCGTCCTGCCAGTAGGCGTAGGGCGTGGCCCGCTTGCGGGTGTAGGGGCGCGCCTGTTCGTACGCGAGGTAGGAGGTGCGCGTGGAGTCCGCCCAGCCGCCGAAGATCGTCACGTGCGAGCCTCTCTCCGGGTTCGCCGGATTGTGGAACAGCAGGATGTCCCCGGGCTTGAGGTCGGCCTTGGGAGACGCGCGTCCCGTAGTCGTCGAGGCTGCCCGTCCACTCGTTCCCGCCGAGGTTCCAGGCCATCGACACGAAGCCCGAGCAGTCCTGCCGGTACCCGTCGGACCAATAGCTCCGCAGGTTGTACGGCACCCGCACGTTCACCCACCGCTTGGCCCTGCCGATGATCTCCGCCCGGGTGGTGGCGCGCAGCCGGGCGCCGGGGGCGCTGGTGCCGTGCAGGGGGCTCTGGCGGCCCTGCGGCGTGTCCGGGTCGTCCCCGCGCGGACCCGCCCCCACCTGCGGAGACATCGCGGCCCCCGAGGTGCCCGAGGGCTCCGCCGCGGTCGCGGGCAGCGCCTGCGCGGAGCCGAGCACCGAGCTCGCGGCGGCGGCGAGGACCAGGGCGCGGCGGGCTCCGTGCGCGGCCGGGTGGCCGCCGAGGCGCGGCGGCAGGGCGTGCGCCCCGGAGCGCCGCCAGTACCGGCACCCCGGGCAGTCGCAGTCGCTCGCGGGCTGGACACTCCTCGAAGGCCGGAGCGGCGTCCATGCGATTCCCCTCACATCCGCCGGGGTGTCCGGGGAGGTCCCCCGGGCGGGCTTGTCGGCGCGTCTGCATATCCGTCAGTTTCCCAACTGTCCGGAAATGTCGCATGTTGACGGTCCGAATGATGGAGCGGGCCCCCAGGAGGGCCCCTCCCAGGAGCCCCTCGCGCCCCCGCCTGCCCGGCGTCCTGGGACGCCCACCCACCCCCAGGCGGTCATGAGCACCCCCAGATGTCCGGTAAAGTTATGCAGGTCAGCAGGCGCCGCTAGCTCAGTTGGTTAGAGCAGCTGACTCTTAATCAGCGGGTCCGGGGTTCGAGTCCCTGGCGGCGCACGATGACGATGGCGAGACGTGTTCGCGGACAGCGCGAACCGTCTCGCCATCTCTGTTTCTGCGCGGCTTCGCCGCGCGCGGTGGGGGCTTCGCCACCCACACCCCCGATCAGCGAAGGCCCTCCGTCCCCACGGAGGGCCTTTTCGCTGCTCATGCCCCTGACAGCGGAGCCGACCGCTACCGTGGCGCCATGGCGCGGGACATCCAGGAGCGGATCAAGAAACTCATCATCGACCAGCGGCTGCCCTCCGGGGCCGTGCTTCCGACGGAGCCGGAGCTCATGGAGCACCTCGGCGTGAGCCGGAACTCCGTGCGCGAGGCGCTCAAGGCGCTCCAGGCCATGGGCATCGTCGAGATCCGCCACGGCTTCGGCACCTACGTCGGGCCGATGTCGGTGGCGCCCATGATCGAGGGCCTCGCCTTCCGCACCGTCGCGGGCCACTACCGGGGCGAGGACAGCCTGCTCCAGCTGCTCGAACTGCGCGAGGCCGTCGAGACCGGGCTCATCGCGCGCCTCGCGGGCAGCATCCCGCCCGCCGACCTGGCCGAGCTCGACGCGCTCGTGAACCGCATGGACGCCGAGGCCGCCGGGCCCGCCGGGGAGGTCCGCGCCGAGACCGACCGCGCCTTCCACGCCACGCTCTACCGCTGCCTGGGCAACCGGCTGCTCGGCGAGGTCCTCGAGGCGTTCTGGGACGCCTTCCACCGGGTCCGCACCGACCTGGTCGACGTACCCAAGGACCCCAAGATCACCTGCCGTCAGCACCGCGAAATCCTCGACGCGGTGCGCTCCTCCGACGTGCTCCGCGCGGAGCGAGCCATAAGGGAACACTTCGGTAACATTCGAATCCGCCTGAGCGCTCCGGCCTCAACAGCCGCCCCCCACCCCACATATGACCGGTAAACTGCTTGTTTCGCTCTTGCGATCATGCATAGGCGCGTAGAACCCTGACGGAAGGCTTGGGTAAGCCTTCGGCTCTCATATGGCGTGCGCCACGGGGCAATTGGGGTGCTGGACGCCGGCCGCGCCGAGGGTCCGCATGTTCGAGGGGGACAGGGGGTCCCCGCGTTCATGAACGGATGCCGAGGGGGGCATCATGCAACCGGAAGGAAGCCTTTCGCTGTCTTAGCGAGGGGCGACCTCGCCATTCACGCGCCCGCGACGGTCTTAGGGGGACCGCGCCGGGCGGACGACCGACGACCACGCGGAGGACCGTGTGCGGGGGGATGACTCATGACGTCGACGCCACCGGGCGAGCGGCACGGCGACCCGTCCCAGACCACCCAGCTCCGTGTGCTCTCGCACCGGACGGGCGGGCTCAGACGCATCAAGAAGTCGCTGCCACGCTACGACTACGAGCACTACAGCCGCCTCGCGGGACCCCTCACCCAGCCGGACCCGACGCAGCCGTACAAGGTTCAGTACCGCTCCCTGCTGTCGCAGGAGCCGCACCGGATACGCGCGGCCCTCATGCTGGGCGCCGCCCCGCTGCTCTCCCTCGTCCTGCTCGCCTGGCTCCTCCAGCCCGAGCACTGGACGGAGCGCGACTACCCTGCGTATGACTTCTTGCCCGTACTCGACGTCGTCATGCTCGTCTCGATCGGACTGATCGAGTTCTTCCGCTGCATGAACGTCCTGTCGAACGCGCACGCCACGCTCGTCGCCCGCGATCCGGTGCCCGTCGTGCCCGAGACGGGCACCCGCGTCGCCTTCCTCACCTCGTTCGTGCCCGGCAAGGAGCCGATCGAAATGGTGACGAAGACCCTGGAAGCGGCGGTGAAATTGCGCCACCGCGGGCTCCTGCACGTCTGGCTGCTCGACGAGGGCGACGACCCCGAGGTCAAGGCCGTCTGCGCGCGCCTTGGCGTGCACCACTTCTCCCGCAAGGGCATCGCGAAGTGGAACCAGGCCAAGGGCCCGCACCGCGCCAAGACCAAGCACGGCAACTACAACGCCTGGCTCGACGCGCACGGCGACGACTACGAGTACTTCGCCTCCGTCGACACCGACCACGTCCCGATGCCCAACTACCTGGAGCGGATGCTCGGCTTCTTCCGCGACCCGGACGTCGGCTTCGTCATCGGCCCGCAGGTCTACGGCAACTACGACACGTTCGTCACCAAGGCCGCCGAGTCCCAGCAGGTTCCTCTTCCACGCCCTGATCCAGCGCGCGGGCAACGCCTACGGCTCCCCGATGTTCGTCGGCACCTCCAACGCCGTGCGCATCAGCGCGCTGAAGCAGATCGGCGGCCTGTACGACTCGATCACCGAGGACATGGCGACGGGCTTCGAGATCCACCGCCACAAGAACCCGGCCACGGGCAGGAAGTGGAAGTCGGTCTACACCCCGGACGTGCTCGCCGTCGGCGAGGGCCCCAACGCCTGGACGGACTTCTTCACCCAGCAGCTGCGCTGGTCGCGCGGCACGTACGAGACCATCCTCAAGCAGTTCTGGAAGGCGCCGTTCTCGCTGCCGCCCGGGCGGCTCTTCAACTACACGATGATGGTCATCTTCTACCCGATGTCCGCCCTGAACTGGATTCTCGCGGCCCTCAGCTGCGCCCTGTTCCTCGGCCTCGGCGCCTCCGGCGTGAACATCGACCCGACCATCTGGCTGATGCTGTACGGCAACGCCTCCGCGCTCCAGATCGGCCTCTACATCTGGAACCGCCGCCACAACGTCTCGCCGCACGAGCCCGAGGGCTCCGGGGGCATCGCGGGCATGGTGATGTCGGCGCTGTCCGCGCCGATCTACGCGCGCTCCCTGATGGACGCGGTGCTGCGCCGCAAGTCCTCGTTCGTGGTGACGCCCAAGGGCGACTCGGCGAGCCCGGACACGCTGTTCGGCACGTTCCGCATCCACCTGTTCTTCATCCTGGTCTTCGCCGGCTCCATCACGGCCGCGTACGTGTACGACCACGCGCACCCGGCGATGATCATCTGGGCCACGTTCGCGCTCCTGATCACCGCCGCGCCGATCTTCGCCTGGCGCTACGGCATGCGCGTGGAGCAGCGCAAGCCCCCGGCGGCCGAGGCGGAAGAGGCCCGCGTCCCGGAGCAACAGACGCTGCCCGCCCGGCAGTTCGCGCGCCCCGCGGGCCACGCCCCGCAGCCGAAACCCAGCTGGGCGGCGAACGCCCCCACCGCGAGCACCCCGGCGACGCCTCCGGCGAACGCCCCGCACCCGCCGTCCGCCTCGAATGAAGACACCATGCAGATCGCCCTCGGGAGCCACGACACATGAGAGACCCCTCAAGCCGCCGCCGCGCCCGCCGCATCGCGATAGGCACCGCGGTGGTGCTGGCCCTGGCCGGCATGAACGGTCCCTGGCTGTGGCGCGTGGGCTCCGAGAAGTACCACAACTACAAGATCAACCAGCCGGAGTACAAGGCCGACAACGGCCACTGGGAGGTCATCGACTTCCCCGAGGAGTACCGGCAGAACACCATCCACGCCTCGCTCCTGCACACCGGCAAGATCCTGATGGTGGCGGGCTCGGGCAACAACCAGAAGAACTTCGACGAGAAGAAGTTCGACACCCGGCTCTGGGACCCCGAGAAGAACACGATCAAGAAGATCCCGACACCCACGGACCTGTTCTGCACCGGCCACACCCAGCTCGGCGACGGCAAGCTGCTCATCGCGGGCGGCACCAAGCGGTACGAGAAGCTCAAGGGTGACGTCACCAAGGCCGGCGGCCTGATGATCGTGCACAACGAGAACCCGGACCGGCCGATCACGCTGCCCGCGGGCACCAGGTTCACCGGCAAGAAGAACGGCAAGACCTTCGTGTCGAAGGACCCGGTCGTCGTGGAGCGCGCGAAGAAGGTCTTCGACAAGCAGACCGGCGCGTTCCTGCGCAACGACCCCGGCCTCGGCCGCATCTACGTGGAGGCGCAGGCGAGCGGCGCCAAGTACGAGACCGGCACCCAGGACAACTACCGCGTGCAGGGCCTCAGCGGCGCCGACGCCCGCAACACGTACGGCATCGCGCAGAAGCTCGCCCTCGACAAGAAGGACTTCCAGGGCATCAAGGACACCTTCGAGTTCGACCCGGTGGCGGAGAAGTACATCAAGGTCGACCCGATGAACGAGGCGCGCTGGTACCCGACGCTGACCACGCTCACCGACGGCAAGGTCCTCTCCCTCTCCGGCCTCGACGAGATCGGCCAGCTGGTGCCGGGCAAGAACGAGGTGTACGACCCGAAGACGAAGAAGTGGACGTACACCAAGGGCGTCAGGCAGTTCCCGACCTATCCGGCGATCTTCCAGATGGCGAACGGCAAGCTCTTCTACTCCGGTTCGAACGCGGGCTACGGCCCCGCCGACGTCGGCCGCGACCCGGGCGTCTGGGACCTGGCGACCAACAAGTTCAAGAAGATCCCCGGCATGAGCGACCCGGACCTCCTGGAGACCTCCAACACCGTCGAGCTGCCGCCCGCGCAGGACCAGCGCTACATGGTCGTCGGCGGTGGTGGCGTCGGCGAGTCCACGAAGGCCTCCAAGAAGACCCGCATCGTCGACCTGAAGGACCGCAGCCCGCGCTTCGAGGACGGCCCCGAGCTGGGCACGGGCACCCGCTACCCGCAGGCGTCGGTCCTGCCCGACGACTCGGTCCTGATCTCCGGCGGCTCCGAGGACTACCGCGGCCGCGGCGCCTCCAACATCCACGAGGCGCGCCTGTACGACCCGCGCAAGAACACCCTCGACAAGGTCGCCGACCCGCACGTGGGCCGCAACTACCACTCGGGCTCGATCCTGCTGCCCGACGGCCGCGTGATGTTCTTCGGCTCGGACTCCCTGTACGCCGACAAGGCCAACACCAAGCCGGGGAGCTTCGAGCAGCGCGTGGAGATCTACACGCCGCCGTACCTGTACCACGGCGACCGGCCCTCGCTCGGGTCCGGCCCCAAGACCCTGAAGCGGGGCGCGTCCGGCACCTTCCCCGCGAAACGCTCCGCGTCCATCAAGTCGGCCCGGCTGATCCGGCCCTCCGCCACGACCCACGTCACGGACATCGACCAGACGTCGATCGCCCTGGATCTGAAGAAGTCCCGCGACGCGATCACGGTGACCGTGCCGAAGAACCGCAGCTTGGTGGAGTCGGGCTGGTACATGCTCTTCGTGACGGACGGCGAGGGCACGCCCAGCAAGGCCCAGTGGGTGCACGTGCCTTGAGTTGAGCGCCCCTTACGGGGCGTTCTTGGCGAGCCCGAGTGCGTACTCGGGCCACCACTGCCCGGCCTGCGGGCCACCGCGACACGTGCCGTCGGACTCCCCGGGTCGCTTGACCCAGAGATAGGCGTCGACCTTCGGGTCACCGGTCTTGGTGGTGGGCGCCTCGCCCAGGGCCCGGCCAGGGGGGTTGCACCAGGGGTCCTTGCCCTTGCCGGTATAGGGCCCGCGCCCATTGCGGCTGGTGTCGATGACGAACGGCTTGCCGCCGATCTTCTCCGACAGCTTCGTGCCGTACTCCTTGCTGGCCTCGGTGGTCTGGAAGTTGGAGACGTTCACGGCGAAGCCGTCGGCCTGCTCGACGCCGGAGCGCTTCAACGGCTCCCACAGGGAGTCCGGCTGGGACCAGCCCGCGTTGCCCGCGTCCAGGTAGACCTTCGTGTTCTTCAGGGACTTGAGCGTGCCAGATGGCCCCCTTGAGGAGGTCGTAGCGCTCCTCGTGGAACTGCCCGGGCGTGCACTGGTCGACCATGTGCAGCACCGCGTCCGGCTCCAGGACGACCGTGGCGCGGCGGTCGCCGATGCCCTTGGCGACGCCGTCGATCCACGCGCGGTAGGCGTTGCCGTCGGCGGCGCCGCCCTTGGAGAACTGGCCGCAGTCGCGGTGCGGGATGTTGTAGAGGACCAGCAGGGCGTCGCGGTCGGCCTTCTCGGCGGCCTCGGTGAAGCCGCGCGCCTCGTCCTCGGGCCGCTCCGGGCCGATCCACTCGCCGACGGGCTGCTCGGCGATCTTGCGGATCTGCGCGGCCTCGTCCTTCTTGCCGTCCTTCTCGTACGTGCCGACCTGCCGCGCCGCGTTGCCGTCGGGGTTGACCCAGTACGGGTCGGAGCCCTTGGGCTGCTGCTTCACCGGACGGGTCGCGCCGTCGCCGTCCCCGTCGTCGGACGAGCACCCGGACAGCAGGACCGCGGCGCCCGCGAGCGCCATCGAGACCGTTACCCCCCGCGCCGCGAAACCCCGTCCGCGGCCTGTGTTCCTGCGGTACATCCACTCCCCCTTGGGTGCCCGGTCCGGTGCTCAATCCTGACATAACTACGCGGCGCCCACGAGGTCGGGCAGGCCCTCCCCACCACCTGTTGGAGAGCTGTTACAGCTCTCGGAATCGGGGTAGGCGAGAGCCGGTTGGGGGCGGTGGAAACGAGGAGTGCCATGGCCGACCACACCTCTGAGCTGCAGCTGGCACGCGCCCTGCTCGCGTCGGTCGTCACGGTCGCCGACGACTTCGACGCGGACGGCCATCTGTGCCTCGTCTCCCAGCGCTGCGCGGAAGTCCTCGGCACGCTCGCCGCGGGCGTGATGTACACCGACGGCGACGACACCCTCCAGCTCGCCGCGAGCCGCCGCGGCGGCGACCTCGCCCGCGCCCTCATGGAGGCCCAGCACCTCGGCGGCCCCTGCCTGGAGTCCCTTCGGCACCGGCCGGGCGGTGGCGCCGGTGCGGCTCGCGTCCCGGCACGCGGCGTCCCGCTGGCCGGGGTTCACCGCGCAGGCCCGCGCGCGGGGCGTCGGCGCCACGTTCGCGGTGCCGCTGCGGGCGCGGGAGCGCGTGCTCGGGGCGCTGAACGTGTTCGCGGTGGACTGGCTGCCGGAGGGCGCGCCGCAGCGCGAGGGCGCGGAGGACGGCGCGTTGGGGCTCGCGCAGGCGCTCGCCGACGCCGCTGCCGCCGGCCTGTACAACCAGCGCGCGTACGCCGAGTACCGCACCCTCTCCGGCCAGTTGCAGTCCGCGCTCAGCAGCCGCATCCGCATCGAGCAGGCCAAGGGGATGCTGGCCGAACGCTGGCAGACCGATCTCGACGTGGCCTTCGGCCGACTGCGGCGGTACGCCCGCAGGGAGCGCCTGATGATGGACGCGGTCGCCAGGATGGTGATCCAGGGCGGCCTCGACGACGCGGTGCTGCGCGGGAAGGAGCCGAAGGAGCCGCGCCGCCCGTGAGGGACCCGGCCGCCTTGTCCGACCGCGCCGCGGTCGGCGGAGCCCTCACATCCAGCCACCGCATACCCTTGCGACCTGCGGCAACTCCCCATGCCTTCAAAAGGCCGGTTGGCGTCAAACCCCCCTAGGCCAGCGCCGTCTTCCGTTCTAGAGTCGTGACTGAAGACATGGTGACGGCCCAAGCCCCCGGCCGGAGTCGAAGTCGAACTCCACGCACGTCCATGACCGATGGACCATCCGAAGCCTCCCGCGCCGGCGCCGGGTTCCTCCCGCAGCTCGAGCGCGCGCGGTGGAGGACCGGCCCGGTCGACGGCTCCGGGGGGAGCGGGTCGTTGGCCGGGCCTGGTGCTGCCCGCGCGCGCCGCGGATCGCGCGCCCACGTCGTGCGCCCCGTGCCACTGCCCGGGGCAACGTGGCTGGTTGACAGTGTCCATGACCACCTGCGACTCTCCCGGCGACAAGTCCATACATCGAGGCGACGGTCGCCAGGAACCCGGTGCGACTCCGGGACGGTCCCGCCACTGTGACCCCGCGCATCCGCGGGGAAGTCAGGAACTGGCCCCCTCGTCCTCCTGCCATGGGGCGTGGAAACCCCAGAAGGAGAGCCCGGTATGTCCGCTACGTCTGCGCACGCAGGACCACACACCGACACCGCGGCAGTACAGTCCGCGACGATCCAGACCCGTGACTGGCTGATAGCCGCCGGCGCCGTGATCCTCGCGCTGATCGCCCTGTACGCCGTCTTCATGGACAACGGCTCGCTGATCTCGGCGACCGGCGACTACCTCCACGAGTTCGCGCACGACGGCAGGCACCTCTTCGGTGCCCCCTGCCACTGATCGGGGCCGCACGCACCATGACCGCGTCCCCAGAGACTCCCCCTTCCCCCAATCCCCTGACCGCTCCCCGCGCTTCGGCTCCCGCCGCCTCCCCAGCGGCCTTCTCCCCCGTCCTGACGCTGCTCGGCCGCGGTCTCGCGGCCGGTGGCCTCGGCGGTCTCGCCGCCGGTCTCTTCTCCCTGCTGCTCGCCGAGCCGCTGATGGACAAGGCGATCCGCGCGGAGGAGGCCCGCTCGCAGGCGCACGACCATGACGCGGGCGCCGCGGTGCAGCACCACGAGGAGCTGTTCTCACGGTCGACCCAGCACGCGGGTCTGGTCGTCGCGCTCGTCGTCGCGGGCCTCGCGATCGGCGTCCTTTTCGCCGTCGCGTACGCGCTCGTGCACCGTCGCGATCCGCGCGCGAGCCCCTGGCCGAGAGCGCTCGCGTTCTGCGCGGCCGCCTTCACCGCCGTCTCCCTCTTCCCGGCCCTGCGCTATCCGGCGATGCCGCCCGGCGTCGGCGACGCCGGGACGGTGGGCGACCGGCAGGCCATGTGGGTGGCGGCGGTCGTGATCAGCGTGCTCGGCATGTTCCTGGTCTGGCAGGTGTACGCGCGCCTCGCGCCCCGGCCGCAGCCGCTGCGGCAGCTCGCCGCGGTGGGCACGGCGGTGGCGGTCCTCGTCCTGCTGTGGGCGCTTCCGGACAACCCGGACCCGACGCCCGTGAGCCCGACGCTGCTGTGGGACTTCCGCATGCTGTCCCTGGCGTCCCACGTGCTGCTGTGGATCGTGTTCGCCGCGGTCTTCGGCGGCCTGGGGCTGCGGGCCGTCCGCGCCAGGACGGACGGGACCGCCGGGACCGCCGGGACCGCCGTGCCACCGGCGCGGGCCTAGGGTCCCGTCCCGGTGAGATACGCGGAGACGACCACGTTCGCCGAGTAGGTGCGGCTCGCGTGGTCGAAGGTTCCGCCGCAGGTGATCAGGCGGAGCTCGGCGCGGCCCCCCTCGCGGGGGCCGTAGGCCGTTCTGGCGTCGAAGTCGCGCCGGGTGAGCACCCGTACGTCGTCGACGGTGAACTCGGCGACCGAGCCGTCGTCGCGCACCACCCGGATCTTCTCGCCCGGCCGCACGGCGCTGAGGTGGTAGAACACGGCGGGTCTGCTCTCGGTGTCCACGTGCCCCACGAACAGCGCCGTCCCGGCCGCGCCGGGCCGCACCCCGCCGCCGTACCAGCCGACGACGCCCGGCTGCGCGTAGGGCGGCGGGTCGATCGCGCCGTCCGCGTCCAGGCCGCGGGCCACCACGGGCGCCCGCACCCCGAGCGAGGGAACGTCCACGCGCTGCGGCCGTGCGGCGGCCAACGGCGCGTGCGGACGGGGCAGTTCGACCCCGGCGGGGCGGCCGACGGCGGCCACGTCGCCGGTGGTCGGGTCCGAGAGCCCGCCCCGTACGTCGGTGATCTCGTTGCCCCACAGCCACAGGCCGACGAGCAGCACGGCCCACGCCACGCCCATCACGAGACGGCTCGTGCCGTGCGCGGTGCCGCCGCTGTCGGGCTCGGGCCCGCCCATGTCAGCCCGAGCGGCGCCGGCGGACGCCGCGCAGGGCCACGGCCACGGCCGCGGCGGCCGCGAGCACCAGGCCGACGACGGCGTGCCGGGTGCCGGGCCCCGTCTGGTCGGCGGTGGCCGCCGCGGACGTCAGCGGGGCGGTGCCACCGCCCCCGGCCCGCACGGGCGCCGACGGGGTGGCCGCGGCGCCGGTGACCTGGACGGTGCCGACGCCCTGGTGGGGGTGTCCGTCGCAGGTCACGGTGATCTCATAGGTGCCGGAGACGCCCGCCCTGAGCCGCGCGCTCCCCGTCAGCGCGCGCCCCTCGCCGCCGCCCCCGGTGAGCTCGGCGTCCTTGGTGAAGGCCCCGGACCCGGCCGCGCCGGTCGTGCCGCGGCAGCCCGAGACCCGCACCTCGACCTGCCCGCCCGGCACCGCGCCCGCGGGCGACACCTGGGCCCTGACCTGGTCCTGGTCGTGGGCGACGGCCGTCGCGGGCGCTCCCGCGAGCGCGCCCGCGAGGACGAGGGCCCCCGCGCCACGCACGGCAAGCGAACATATGCGCATCGTGAACCTCCTGTACCAGCAGATTCACGCGGGGAGCCCGGCGGCGCACCTTCAGCACACCCGTACGGGCCCGTCAGCGCCGGGCGGCCGGGCCGCCCGGCGGCCTCACACCCGGTCGACGAGGTCGGCGATGGACTCCACGACCTTCGAGGGCCGGAAGGGGTACTGGTCGATGTCGGCCCGGGAGGTCAGCCCGGTGAGGACCAGGAAGGTCTGCATGCCCGCCTCCAGACCGGCGAGGACGTCCGTGTCCATGCGGTCGCCGATCATCGCGCTGGTCTCCGAGTGCGCCCCGATCGCGTTCAGGCCGGTCCGCATCATCAGCGGGTTCGGCTTCCCGGCGAAGTACGGCTTCTTGCCGGTCGCCTTGGTGATCAGCGCGGCGACGGCTCCGGTGGCGGGCAGCGGGCCCTCGGTGGAGGGTCCCGTCTCGTCGGGGTTGGTGCAGATGAACCGGGCGCCGTCGTTGATGAGCCGGACGGCCTTGGTCATGGCCTCGAAGGAATACGTGCGGGTCTCGCCGAGGACCACGTAGTCCGGCGCGTGGTCGGTCAGGACGTATCCGATGTCGTGCAGGGCGGTGGTCAGGCCCGCCTCGCCGATGACGTAGGCGGTGCCGCCGGGCCGCTGGTCGTCGAGGAACTTGGCGGTGGCGAGGGCCGAGGTCCAGATGTTCTCGACGGGCACTTCGAGGCCCATGCGGGTGAGCCGGGCCTGGAGGTCGCGGGCGGTGTAGATGGAGTTGTTGGTGAGCACGAGGAACGGCTTGCCGGACTCGCGGAGCTTCTTGATGAAGGAGTCGGCGCCGGGGATCGGCACGCCCTCGTGGATGAGCACGCCGTCCATGTCGGTGAGCCACGAATCGATGGGCTTGCGCTCTGCCATGGGGTGGAACTCCTGACGTGTGCGGTGTGCTGGGTGAGGCGTCACAGCATCTCTGTGCCGACGCCCCCAGCCTAGTGACGTTCCTCCCTGCGGCTACAGCCGAGGGATTCCACCCTCAATGTCGAGGCTGCTCACAGCTGGGTTGCCCCGGCTGCTGGTTGGCGCTTCACGGACCGGGCATCCCCGAGGTCTCCACGCCCTGTAACCCATATGTCCACGGGCCAGTGTGTTCTTCGCCCCCACCGTGTCGGCGTGCTCCCGGTATCCACAGGAGGTGCACACGAACTTCGCTTGGCTCTTACGAGAGTCCGCGTCCACCGTCCCGCAGGCAGGGCACGTCTGCGACGTGTAGGCGGGGTTGATCTTCCGTACGGTCGCGCCGGTCTTTCGGGCTCGGTTGCGCACGGCCCGTTCGAGACCGTGCCACCCCTTGTCGAGAATGGCTCGGTTCAGTCCGGCCTTCTGCCTCACGTTCGTGCCGGGCTCAGTCACCGTGCCCCTGGCCGAGGCGGTCATGCCCTTGACATTCAGGTCTTCGAGAACAACCAGGGCGTTGCCGTCCACCACACGGCACGCCGTCTTCGCGTGAAAGTCTCGCCGCCTGTTGCGCACCCGTCGCATGATGACGCCCAGCTTCGCCACGCATGACTTACGGCGTTTCGATCCCTTGCGGGTCCGGGCGAGCTGCTGCTGCAACCGGCGGCAGCGCTCCGCTTCGCCGGGCCTGATGAACTCCCGGTCGAAGAGCCGACCGTCGGAGGTAGCCGCGAGAGAGGCCACGCCTCGGTCCACACCCACCCGGCCTCGCTCCAAAGAAACGGTGCGTTCAGGCTCCCCTGTCTCGACCAGGAACGAGATGTACCAGTGACCACCGTCCCTGCTGACCGTTGCCGATCTGACCGCGCCACCGAGCGGACGGGTCCACCGGAACTTCACCCACCCGATCTTCGGCAGCTTGACGAGAGCCCATTTCCGGTTCACTCGCTCCACCGCGATCTGTTGCGGGTCCGGAAAGCGGAATGACGGGCGCCAACGATCCTTGGACTTCCACCTCACACGGAACGTGCCATGCCGCCGACACGCCTTGTCAAGATCGCGAAGCGTCTGCTGGAGCACGTGGGAGGGGGCATGCGCGAGCCACGCGCGTCCGACCAACACGGTTCGCCCTCCCGCCCCTCGCTCTGCCCTCCCGTGACAGGAGCCGATCCGCTCGAACTAACGAACCGGAGCCGAATGGGTTACTGGCACTCGTCCTCGGAAACTCAGCTGTCGGTGGCGGACTTCCAGTCCTCGACGTAGGAGGTGAGGTTCTCGGAGATGTCGGCCCAGTCCGGCTCGAAGATCTCGACGCCGTCCATGATCTTCTCCAGGGCGATGGCGTTGGCGTCGGTGGCCTTGACGTCCTTGCGGGCGGCGAAGCCGCCGCCGACCTCGCTGACCTGGGCCTGCGCCCGCTGCGTGAGCAGGTAGTCGAGGAACTTCTTCGCGTTGGCGCTGTGCGGGGCCTTGTTGACCAGGCCCGCCGCGTAGGGCAGCGCGAAGGTGGTGGGCTTCTTGCCCTCCTTGGCCGGGAACCAGATGCCGAGGTTCGGCATGTCCTTGGACTGGGCGTAGTTCATCTGGACGTCGCCGTTGGCGACGAGGAGTTCGCCCTTGTCGACCTTGGGCGCGAGCTTGCCGGTGGAGGCGGACGGGCCGACGTTGTTCGACTGGAGCTCGCCCAGGTACTTCATGGCGGCTTCCTTGCCGCCGAAGTCGTGCATGGCCTTGATGAGGACGGCGGTGCCGTCGCCCGCGACGCCGGGCGTGGAGTACTGGAGCTTGTTCTTGTACGCGCCGTCGGTCAGCTCGTCCCAGGTCTTGGGGGCCTTGGCGCCCTTCAGCTCCTTCTTGTTGTAGATGAAGCCGAAGTAATTGTTCACGACGGAGGTCCACTTGCCGTCGGGCGCCTTGTTGGCGCCGTCGACCTGCTCGGAGCCCTTCGGCCGGTACGCCGTGAGCAGGCCCTTCTCGTCGGCCTGCTGGATGAACGGCGGCAGGGTGATCAGGACGTCGGCCTGGGTGTTGGACTTCTCGCGGACGGCGCGCTGCACCATCTCGCCGGAGCCGCCCTCGACGTACTTGACCTTGATGCCGGTCTTGTTCGTCGAAGTCCTTGAAGACCTTGTCGTACCAGCCGTCGCCGTTCTCGCCCTTGAGGCCGTCGGCGCTGTAGACGGTGACGACCTTGGCGTCGGAGGCGGCGGAGTCGCCGCCGCAGGCGGTGAGGGCGGTGGCGAGGAGGGCGCAGCCGCCGAGGGCGGCGAGCGTGCGGACGGGGGTGTGGGTGCGCATGACGTGTCGTGCTCCTTGGAGAGGCGGCGCGAAGGGGGAGGTGGGGGCGGTCAGCGGTAGGAGGCGCGGGTGCGGATGCGGGACACCGCGAACAGGACGAGCAGGGTCGCCGCCATGAGGACCACGGCGAGGGCGGCGCCGGTGAAGGCGGCGCCGCGGTCGGTGGCGGCGTAGATCCGCACCGGCAGCGGCGTCCAGTCCGGCGGGTAGAGCATCACCGTGGCGCTCAGCTCGCCCATGGACAGGGCGAAGCACAGCCCGGCGGCCGCCGTGAGCGACGGCAGCAGGAGCGGCAGCTTCACCCGCCACAGGGACGTATCCGGGCCGGGCGCCGAGGGACGCCGCCGCCTGTTCGTACGCCGGGTCGAGGCGCTGGATGGCGGCGGAGACCGACTGGTAGGCGAACGCCGTGACGAGGACGGCGTGCGCGAGGACGACGATCGTGGACGTGCCGTTGAGGATCACCGGCGGCTTGCTGAAGGCGACGAGCAGCGCGAGCCCGAAGACGACGGACGGCACGGCGACGGGCAGCATGAACAGCGCGTCGAGCGCCTTCTTGCCGCGCCGCAGCCGGGCCGCGGCGAGCGCCGCCCAGGTGCCCGCGGCGAGCGCGATGAGGCTCGCGCCGAGCGCCGTGAGCAGGCTGGTGGTGAGGGCGTCGAGGGACTCGCCCCGGGTGGCGGCGCTGTAGTGCTCGCCGGTGAAGGAGGACGGGAAGGCGCCGGACCAGTGGCTCGCGAACGACGCGGCGACGATCACCAGGAGCGGCAGCGCGAAGACGGGCAGGAAGAGGACGAAGAACACCGTCCAGGGCGGCCCACTTGCCCTTGCGGCTATGCACCAGCACGGCGGCTCACCACCCGGTAGAGGCCGTAGAGGCCCACGGAGATCGCGATGTTGACGACGGCGACGACGCAGGCCGCGGGGTAGTCGGACTCCAGCATCGCCTTGCCGTAGATGAGGGTCGGCAGGGTCGTGACGCCCTTGGCGCCGGTGAACAGGACGATGCCGAACTCGTTCAGGCACATCACCAGGACGAGGCTGCCGCCCGCCGCGAGCGCGGGCAGGGCCTCGGGCAGGATCACGCGCCGTACGATCCGCGCGGGCCGCGCGCCGAGGCTGGAGGCCACCTCCAGCTGGGCAGTGTCGATCTGCGAGAACGCGGCGAGCAGCGGCCGCATCACGAACGGCGTGAAGTAGGTGATCTCGGCGAGCAGCACGCCCCAGGGCGTGGTCAGGAACTGGAAGGGCCCGTCGCCGGTGCTTCCGGTCGCGTCCGTCCACAGGCCGTTGGCCATGCCCTTGGTGCCGTAGATGAACAGCAGCGCGAGGGTGATGAGGAAGGACGGGAAGGAGAGGAAGACGTCGATGAACCTGGCGACGGCCTTGCCGCCGGGGAACGGTACGAAGGCGATGACGAGGGCGAGGGCGAACCCGAGCACCAGGCATCCGACGGTCGCGCCCACGGCCAGCCACACGGTGGTCCCGAGCGCCTCCCGGAACGCTTCGGAGGCGAAGACGTCGGCGTACGGCTGAAGGGACGTGCCCCCGGTGTCGGGCCGCACGGACTGCTGGACGACGAGGGCGAGGGGGTAGAGGAAGACGAGGCCGAGGAGGGCGACGGGCGGCAGTGCCCACACCCATCCGGGCACGCCCCGGCGGGGTGTGGTCCCGGTCCGCTCCTTCGGCGCCGTGAGCGTCGCGCTAGCCATCGCTCACCCCCGCGGTCAGCAGCACCGCGTCCTCCGGCGCGAAGTGCAGGGTGACCTTCTCGCCGAGCGCGGGCGGCTCCTTCAGCTCGCGCACGTCGGCCTTCACGGCGTGCCCCGCCACGTCGACGTACAGGCGGTGTGTCGACCCCCGCCACTGGACCTCGGTGACGCTTCCGGTCAGGGCGTTGGGGCCGGGGCCGAGCCCCATCAGGTGCGGGCGCACGCACAGCGTGGCGGTGGCCCCGGGCGCCGCCCCGTCGGTGGCGACGTCCACCAGGGCCTCGCCGAGCGCCACGCCGTCCGCGCGCACGGCGACCGGCAGCAGGTTGGCGTTGCCCACGAAGGACGCGGTGAACTCCGTGCGGGGCCTGCGGTACAGCTCCTGCGGGGTGCCGCAGTCCTGGAGCCTGGCCTTGTCCATGACGGCGATGCGGTCGGCGAGGGTGAGCGCCTCCACCTGGTCGTGGGTGACGTACAGGATGGAGACGTCCGGCAACTCGCGGTGCAGCCGGGCGAGTTCGGCGAGCATCCCGGAGCGCAGCTGCGCGTCGAGCGCGGACAGCGGCTCGTCGAGCAGGAGCACCCCGGGCCGGATGGCGAGGGCGCGGGCGATGGCCACGCGCTGCTGCTGCCCGCCGGACAGCTCGCGCGGGTAGCGCTTGGCGTAGGCGGCCATGCCGACCAGTTCCAGGGCGTCGGCGACGCGTCCGGGGACCTCGGACCTGGCGGTCTTGCGCGCCTTCAGGCCGAAGGCCACGTTCTCGTCGACGCGCATGTGCGGGAAGAGCGCGTACTGCTGGACGACCATGCCGATGCCCCGGCGGTGCGGCGGTAGCCCGGTCACGTCGCGGTCGCCGATGAACACCCGCCCGGACGCGGGCGTCACGAACCCGGCGACGGCCCGCAGCGCGGTGGTCTTGCCCGATCCGGAAGGGCCGAGCAGCGCCATGACCTCGCCGGGCTCGACGGTCAGGTCGAGGGAGTCGAGCACGACGTTGCGGCCGTAGGTGACGGTGACCGCGTCGAACCGGATGCCGCTGCTCATGACCCGAAGCCCCGTATCAGGGCGGGCAGTTCCGCCACCGACGGCAGCACGTGCGTGGCTCCGGCGTCCCGCAGCGCCGCCTCCTCGTGGGCGCCGGTGAGGACGCCCGCGACGATCCCGGCTCCGGCGCGGGTGCCGCTGCGCATGTCGTACGCCGTGTCCCCGGCGACGGCGATCTCGCGCACCGAGTCGGCGGCGCCGGTGCGCAGGAACGCGGCGAGCACCATGTCCGGGTAGGGGCGCCCGCGCCCGCCCGCGTCGGCGGGGCACAGGGTGAGTGCCACCAGGTCCCGCCAGCCGAGGGCGTCCAGGATGGCGTCCTGGGTGACGCGGGCGAAGCCCGTGGTCAAGGCCACGGTGAGGCCGTCGGCCTGGAGTCGCTCGATGGCTTCGCGGGCCCCGTCGACCGGCGCGATCAGGCCGCCGTCGACCAGTTCCCCGTACGCCTTCTCGAAGGCGGTGTTGGCGCGCCGGGCCAGGTCCTCGGCGCCGAACAGGTGCCGGAAGACGGAGATCTTGGACTCGCCCATGGTGGCGCGGACGTAGTCGAGCTTCGCGGCGTGGTCGGCGGAGCCGGGATCGACGCCGAGTGCCCCGGCGGCCGCGGCGAAGGCCCGCTCGACCAGGCCGCCGTCGGCGACGGTGGTCCCTGCCATGTCGAGCACGGCCAGCTTGATCTTCGCGGGCGCCGCGCTCTGCGCGCCCTGCGTGTGCTGCGTGTTCCGCGTGGTCAATTCCCTCACCATCCCAGCTCGTCGGCGGTCTTCTCGGCGATCGCGGGCGAGCAGGTCATGCCGCGCCCGCCGGGCCCGGTGACCAGCCACACCCCGTCGCGCACGCGCTCGCGGTGGACGACCCTGCTGGTGTCGACGCACTGCGCGTACACCCCGGCCCAGCGGCGCCGGACCTTCGGCAGCGGGCGGCCGAGGAAGCCCTCGACGACCTCGGTGAGGTGGTCGTAGGGGTCCTCGACGGTGTCGAAGGCGAAGGGGTGCTCGTACTCGTGGGTGTCGCCGATGGTCAGGCCGCCGTCCGCGCGCTGCACCATGAGCAGCTGCATCTTGTGCGCGGCGGCCGTCGGGGTCTGCGCCTGCCCGGCGTTGAGGGCGTCCAGCTCCGGGGAGCGGTAGGCCGGGTAGTAGCGGAAGCTGTCGGCGTCGGCGACGGACGTGGTGAGCGGCTCGCCGAGCGGGTCGGTCTGCATCATCTGGAGCCGGACCCGGCGCACCGGAAGCCCGGGCGCCAGCTCGCGGACCAGGCCGCCGAGCCAGGCGCCGGTGCACAGCACGACGGCGTCGCCGGTGTGCACGTCGCCGTGGTCGTCGCGCACCGAGGCGGGGCCGACGACGTCGCGGACCTCGCGGCCCGGCAGGAAGGTGTAGCGCGGGGACTTCCGCAGTTCCTCGCGCAGCCGCAGCTGGGCGGTGCGCGGCTCGACGGCGGCGTCCCGCTCGCACCACAGGGCGGCGGTGAACTCGCCGCGAAGGGCCGGGTTGAGCGCGCGGGCCTCGTCGGCGCCGAGCAGCTTGTAGCCGCGGGCGGCGGCGTCCGGGCGGGCGAGGGCGGCCTCGGCGACGGCGCGCTCCCGCTCGGTGCGCACCAGGGTCAGCGAGCCGTTGGCGCGGAAGCCGAGGCCCGGGACGCGGGCGCCGATCTCCTCCCACAGCTCGCGGGCGCGCAGGGCGGCGTCCAGCTCCTCGCCGCCCGCGCGGCCGCTGACCCATATCTGCCCGAAGTTGCGAAGGGAGGCTCCTCGGGCCTCGTTCTCGCGCTCGATCTGTACGACCTCGTGGCCGCGCTCCACTGCGTGCCAGGCGTGCATGGTGCCGACCACGCCTGCTCCTACGACGATGACTCTCACGACGGCAACGCTCCTTTCGGCGGGTGACCCGGCGTGGGCCGGATGGCAACCAAAGGGTGAACTGCCGAGCAAGTTTGGACTAGACCCGTTATCGTTCCGTAATCAAAGGAACCCAACTCGCGCCCGGAAAGGGACAGTTGGACCCGATTGATCGTGCCGGGGATCGCGCCAGGGATCGCGCCGGGGAGGGCCTCAGCCGAGGTGCGTCGTGAACGAGAAGCGGTCTCCCCGGTACAGGGTGCGCACCCGCTCCAGGGGGCGGCCGGCCGTGTCCCGGGACACGCGGTGGATCAGGAGCATCGGCAGCGCGGGCGGCGTCCCGATGAGCAGCGCCTCGCGCGGCGTCGCGAGGACCGTCTCGATGCGCTCGTCGGCGTCGCCGAAGCCGATGCCGAGCTCGTCGCGCAGATACGCGTAGAACGACGAGTCGGGGTCGAAGTCCGCGTCGAGCCGCGGCACCCGCGCCACCGTGACGTAGGTGCTCTCCAGGCCCACCCGCTCGTCGTCGGCGAGCAGCACGCGCTCCATGTGCCAGACCGGCTCGTCCGCCGTGGCGCCGATGTCGGCGGCGAGGGCGGCGGGGCAGGGGAAGCGGTCGAGGGAGATGAGGGTACGGCCGGGGGTGCGGCCCTGGCGGCGCACGCCCTCGGTGTAGCTCGCGAGCGAAAGCGGCTGCTCCAGCTTGGGCCCGGCTAGACGACGGTGCCGCGCCCCTGCCTGCGCAGCCTCCCTTCGAGCAGCAGCTCGCGCAGCGCCTGGCGCACGGTCTCGCGCGCCACCTCGTACCGCTCGGCGAGGTCCCGCTCGGTGGGCAGCGTCCGCCCGACGCCCAGCTCCTCGATCAGCTCCGCGATCCGCGCCTTGACGGCGTAGTACTTGGGGATGCGGCCGTGCTCGGGAATGCCGGAGCGAATGGGAGCGCCGGGCGCCTGATCGCGCAGGTGAGCGGGCGAGGCGGCGGCGGTGTTGTCCTGGTGGTCCACGGGGGGATCGTCGCACGGGCGGGTGTACGCGCAGCAGGGCGGCCGCCCGCGGCTCGGGTCCCCAGGGAGGGCGCGGCGGTCACTGGCCCGTGGCCGCCGCGCCCTCCCGGCTCAGTGCCCCCGCTGCCGCAGGCGCCGTGCCACCGCCAGCAGGGCGCCGCCCGCGAGGACGAGGGCGGCCGCGGCGGCGGTGAGGCCGCGCAGGGTGTCCGGTCCCGTGCTGGCCAGCTCGCCGGGGAGCGGTGGCGCGGGGCGGCCGCCGTCGACCACGTCGAAGGCGTAGTCGCCGGACGCGCCCACCCAGTCGCCGTCGTCGCCCCTGCGCTGCACGGCCGCCGCGCTCACCACCACGCGCCCCGGCCTGGCGTCGGAGGTGAAGGCGAGCCGGACCTCGGCGGTGACCGTGCCGCCGGGTCCGACGGTGAACCCGCCGAAGCCGCCGGGGTCCGCCACGGCGCCGGGGCCCCCGAACACGCCCACGTACTCGTCCCGCGCCGTCCGCTCGAACCGCACCGGCCGCCAGCGCGTCCCGTCGTGGAACTCCAGCTGGATCTGGCGGGGCCGCAGCCGCGCCGACCGGTCCACGAGGACGACGATCGGATGGACGGCGGCGCAGACGGCGCCGGTGGTGTTGGTGAGCTCCACGGACCAGCGCCCGAAGCCGCCGCCGGACCGGTAGGTGCCGGGGCCCTTGACCAGGCGGGCGGCGAGCGGCGGGAAGTCGGCGCCCGCGCAGGCGGCGGCCGACTCCTGGGCCGCGTACGGGAGTTGCGGTCCCCGTTGCGCGGGGCGCGCGTCGACCGGCAGCGCCCGCGCGTCGGCCGCGGCGGGCACGAGGGCGGCGGCGGCCGCGGTGACGCCGGCGGCCAGAGAACGGCGAAGTCGCATGGAGGACCCTTGCTGGGGGCGGTCGGCGGCGGCCCGCCGCCCCCGAACCCGCGCCGGACCAGGCCCCGTTCACTCCTCCGGCGGACCCCCGTCGGCCCTCTCGGGGCTCCCCGGGAAGCAACAGGGCGTGGCCGCGACCCTGCCACGCGCCCCGGCACCGGACCGCCACCACCGCCCTACCGGGCCGGACCGGCCACCGGATTCCCCCCGAACAGCCGATGGCGCCCCCGCCCCACAACCGAGACCGGGCCGCCCGCCCGCACCGGGCAAGGCCTCACCCCCGCCGCCCGGAAACGTCCCCTCAGGCGAGCACGCCCGCCGCCCCGGACCCGGCCGTCCACACCGGCCAACCACCACCCCCAACGCCCGGAAACGCGCCCTCAGGCGGACCCGCCCCCGACCAGCACCGGGCCCCGCCCGCACCACAACGCCCACCCCACCGCCACGCCAACCACCCACCACGCCAACCCATCGCGCCCCGCCACCCCTCACCCCCGCCGCTCGGAAAACGCCCCCTCCGCCCGGCCGAAGAGTGGTGCGAGGATCAGTTGGGCCGCCCCCTCGGCGACCGCGCGGTCGCCGCCCGGGGCGGCCGCCACCCCCACGGGGGACCGCGCGCCCTCGCGCCGGGCGCGGGTGGTGAGGACGGCGTCGACGCCCCGTACGAACAGGTCCTCGGCCGCCGCCACCGTGCGTCCGCCGAGGAGGACGAGGTCGATGTCCAGGAGGGAGACCAGGTTGCCCGCGCCGGTGCCGAGCACGCGTGCCGCCTCCGCCAGGTCGCCGCGCGCGACCGCGGCCAGGCACAGCGCCTCCAGGCACCCCCGGTCCCCGCACGCGCAGGGCGGCCCGTCGAGCAGCACCACCTGGTGCCCGAACTCCCCCGCCCCGGTGCGCGCCCCCCGGTGCAGCGCGCCGCCGAGCACGAGCCCGGCGCCGAGTCCGGTGCCCAGGTGCAGATACGCGAACGACTCGGCGCTCCCGGCGAGCGCGAGGCCCAGCGCGGCGGCGTTGGTGTCCTTGTCCACGACCACGGGCAGCCCGAGCCGCCCGGCCAGGGCGTCCCGCAGGGGGTAGCCGTCCCACGCGGGGAACCCGGTGACGCGGTGCGGCACGCCCCGCACGTGGTCCAGCGGCCCCGGCAGCGCCACGCCGACGCCGAGCACGGCGGGCGCCACCGGTTCCGCCGCCGGTTCCCCCGCCCCGGCGCCGTCCGCCGACGCCCCCGCCAGCTCCCCGACCTCCCGGACCACCGCGCCCACCACGGCCTCGACGCCCGCCCCGAAGTCCAGCGGGGCCCGCCGCTCGGCCACCACGGCGCCCGCCGAAGGTCCGCGCGCACCGCCACCAGCGTGTCCCGCTCCAGGTGCACCCCCACCGCGCTCCCGGCCTCCGGCACCAGGCGCAGCGCGGTGGCGGGCTTGCCGCCGGTGGACGCCCGCCGTCCGGCGTCGGCCACCAGGCCGTCCGCCCGCAGCCGCGCGGCGATCTTGCTGACGGCCTGGGGGGTCAGGCCCGCGTGCGCGGCGAGTTCGAGGCGGCTGACGCCGTCGTCGCCCGCCACCCGCAGCAGGTCGAGCACGACCGCCGCGTTGTGCCCGCGCAGCGCCCGCAGATTCACACCAGTCGGACCGGTCGCACCGGAGTTAGCCCTGTTCACCTCTCCATTGTGGCGACCGCTTGCACTTTGGCAACAGCGTTGCCAAAGTGGAGGTCATGACTGAAGGCACGAACGACCTCCGCGTGGGCCTCGTCGGGTACGGCCTCGCGGGCTCCGTCTTCCACGCCCCCCTGATCACCGCCACCGACGGCCTCGCGCTCGACACGGGTCGTGACGGCGAACGCCGACCGCCAGGCCGAGGCCCGCACCGCGGGAGCCAGCCGCACGGCCGCGTCCGCCGACGAGCTGTGGGAGCGCGCCGACGAGCTCGACCTCATCGTGATCGCGTCCCCGAACAAGACGCACGTACCGCTCGCCACGGCCGCGCTCAAGGCGGGCCTGCCGGTCGTCGTGGACAAGCCGCTCGCGGGCACCGCCGCCGAGGCCAGGGAGCTCGCGGCCCTCGCCGAGGAGCGCGGCCTGCTCCTGTCCGTCTTCCAGAACCGCCGCTGGGACAACGACTTCCGCACCCTGCGCAAGCTCCTCGCGGACGGCGAGCTCGGCGACGTCTGGCGCTTCGAGTCCCGCTTCGAGCGCTGGCGCCCGCAGCCCAAGGGCGGCTGGCGCGAGTCCGGCGACCCCGAGGAGATCGGCGGCCTCCTGTACGACCTGGGCAGCCACGTCGTCGACCAGGCCCTGGTGCTCTTCGGCCCGGCCACGCGTGTGTACGCGGAGGCGGACGTCCGTCGTCCGGGCGCCCAGGCCGACGACGACACCTTCCTCGCCCTGACGCACGCGAGCGGCGTCCGCTCGCACCTGTACGTCAGCGCCACCACCGCCCAGCTCGGCCCGCGCTTCCGGGTGCTCGGCTCGGCCGCGGGCTATGTGAAGTACGGCCTCGACCCACAGGAGGCCGCCCTGCGCGAGGGCAGGCGCCCCACCGACCAGGACACCGAGAGCCCGTGGGGCACGGAGCCCGAGTGCGCGTGGGGCCGCGTCGGCTCCGGCGAGTCCCCGCTGACCGGCGGCGGCCGCCCCGTGCCCACCCTGCCGGGCGACTACCCGGCGTACTACGCGGCGGTGGCGGCGGCCCTGCGCGGCGAGGGCGAGAACCCGGTCACCGCGCACGAGGCCGCGGCGGCGCTCGACGTCCTCGAAGCCGCGCGCCGCTCGGCCCGCGAGGGCGTGGCGGTGACCCTGTGACCACGCGCCCGGCGGAACCGGCGGCCGCCCCTCCGTCGAGGAACTCGAAGAGCAGGAGCGGCGCCTGACGCTCCCCCGCTTCACGCACGACGACGCGTGGGCGCTCGGCTGCCTCCTGGTGGACCTCGCCCGCGAGCGCCGGGCCCCCGTGGCCATCGACATCCGGCGCGGCGGCCAGCGGCTCTTCCACGCGGCGCTGCCAGGATCGACCCCGGACAACGACGCGTGGATCGAGCGCAAGCGCCGCGTCGCCGAGCGGTACGGCTGCTCCTCGTACCTGGTGGGCAGCCGCTTCCGCGCCAAGGGCAGCACGTTCGAGGCCTCCTCGCGCCTCGACCCCGACCGGTACGCCGCGCATGGCGGCGCGTTCCCGATCGGGGTCGAGGGCGTGGGCGTCATCGGCACGGTGACCGTCTCGGGCCTCCCCCAGATCGCGGATCACGCGCTGGTGGTGGAGGCCCTGGAGCGGTTCACCGCCTCCTGACGCCTACGGGGCCGTTCCTCACTCGTACTCGCCTTCGCGGCGGCGGCGAACCGTCACCACGACCGTGACACCGGCGGCGAGCAGCGCCGCCGCGATCCCGCCGACCAGCGCGAGCTCCCCGGACGAGGCACCGGTGTGCGCCATCTCGCCGTCCGGGCTCTTGGTCGGGTGGGGGTGCGTGGGCGAGTCCGACGGGGACGGCGAGGGGCCGTCGCTGTCCGAGGGGGACGGCGAAGGGCCGTCGCTGTCGGACGGCGACGGGGACGGGCCGTCACTGTCCGAGGGGGACGGCGAAGGGCCATCACTGTCGGACGGCGACGGCGAGGGGCCATCACTGTCGGACGGAGACGGAGACGGGCCATCGCTGTCCGACGGAGACGGCGACGGAGACGGACCGTCACTGTCCGACGGAGACGGGGACGGCGAGGGGCCGTCACTGTCCGACGGAGACGGCGAAGGCGACGGGTCGTCGCTGTCCGAGGGAGACGGCGACGGGGACGGACCGTCGCTGTCCGACGGCGACGGGGACGGCGACGGGCCGTCGACTGTCCGACGGCGAGGGCGACGGCGACGGGTCGTCGCTGTCCGAGGGAGACGGGGACGGCGAGGGGTCGTCGCTGTCCGACGGCGACGGGGACGGCGACGGGCTGCTGCTGTCCGACGGCGAGGGCGACGGGGACGGCGCGGTGCACGTCGGCAGGTCGCCGTTGAACGGGTAGGCGTGGAACTCCTGGCCGCCGCCCGCCCCCGAGGTGTGGGTCAGGCCGCCCACCGTGAAGAAGCGCCCGTTCATGCCCGGCAGCGTCACCGTCGTCATGCTGCCCGGCGACCCGACGAGCACGCTCCCCTGGAACTGGCCGCTGCCACCGAACCGCACGGTGGAGGCGTCCGGGAAGTTCCAGAGCAGCCGTTCGCGCAGGCCGTCGGGCAGGGCGCCCATGTAGGTGCGGATGGTGCGCACGTCACCGGTGAGGTTGACCAGGACGGTGGCGTCGGCGGGGATGTTCGCGAACACGATGCCCTGGTCGCCGCCGGTGCGGCTGACCAGGTCGAAGTCCACGTTGAACACCTGGATCGGGGACGTGCCGTCACCGGTGAAGGTCGTCTCGCTGCCGCTGTTGACCGCCGTGCCGGTGGCCGTGCGGGGCGAGCCCTGGTCGTAGGCGTAGCACTGGCTCGCCGAGGTGAGCTGCCCCGGCAGCGTCGCGTACTTGTCGCTCGCCCCGGCCTCCTGCACCGCGGGCGGGGCGACCGTGCCGCTGGCCGTGCCCTCGTACACGACGCGGCCCGAGACGCTGCCCTCCTCGGCGAGCAGCCGCTGGCCCGCGGCGATCGACAGGTCGCCGCCCGTGGTGAGGAAGTCCGAGCCGTTGGGCGGCGGCACCCGGGAGCCGACCCCGGCCACGCCCACGTTGTAGATCTGCGAGGCCCCGGCCCGCTTGCTCATGTCGAAGTCGCCGAGCACGACGACCTTGCCCTCGGCCTCCGCCGCCGCCTCGCGGACGAGCATGTCCTCGCCGACGAACACGTTGATGTTCTCGTCGCGGCCCGCGACGGGACCGTTGTTGACCTCGGGATACGTCGCCGGGCAAGCGTCGCCCTTACAGGGGCCGAGGCCGCCGGGCAGAGGGTCGGCGACGCCCTGCCCGGCCAGGCCGCCGACGACCGTGGCCGCCGCGACCGCGACAGCCACCGCTAGATATGCTGAACTTTTTCTTCGCATACCTGGAAATATGCGTATTACGGACATCGGTGGCGGGAGACACGCTCAGCGCTCCCCCCATTAGGCCGACCAGCGGGGCCCCTCGGGGGGCGCGGGAGGGGGCGCGGGGGCGTGTCCCCGCCGGGGCCTCAGGCGGGCTTGAGCTCCTGGCGCTGCCGCCCGAGGCCCTCGATCTCCAGTTCCACCACGTCGCCGGCCCGGAGGAACGGCTTGGGCTCCGGCTGCCCGAGGGCGACCCCGGCGGGCGTGCCCGTGTTGATCACGTCGCCCGGGTACAGGGTCATGAACTGGCTGACGTAGCGCACCACTTCCGCCACCGGGGGAAGATCTGCCCGGCCGTCGTGCCGTCCTGCTTCAGCTCCCCGTTGACCCACAGGCGCAGGGACAGGGCCTGCGGGTCCGCCACCTCGTCCGCCGTCACCAGCCACGGCCCGAGCGGATTGAAGGTCTCGCAGTTCTTGCCCTTGTCCCAGGTGCCGCCGCGCTCGATCTGGAACTCGCGCTCGGAGACGTCGTGCGCCACCGCGTACCCCGCGACGTGCGCGAGCGCCTCCTCGCGCGACTCCACATAGCGCGCCGTACGCCCGATGACGACCGCGAGCTCGACCTCCCAGTCCGTCTTGGCCGAGCCGCGCGGCACGAGCACGGTGTCGTTCGGTCCCACGACCGTGTCCGCCGCCTTCAGGAAGACCACCGGCTCGGCGGGCGGCTCCGCGCCGGTCTCGGCGGCGTGGTCGTGGTAGTTCAGGCCGATGCACACCACCTTGCCGATCCGGGCGAGCGGCGGGCCGATCCGCAGCCCGGCCGGGTCGAGCGCGGGCAGGCCGCCGCGCGCGGCGGCCTCCCGTACGCGGGTGAGCGAGGCCTCGTCGGCGAGCAGCGCGCCGTCGATGTCCCCGACGACGCCGGACAGGTCGCGCAGCGTGCCCTCGGCGTCGAGCAGTGCCGGGCGCTCGGCGCCCGCCGTACCGACTCGCAGCAGCTTCATGGTCTCTCCCTCTGGTCGGGCCCGGCCCGGGAGGGGGTCCCTCGCGCGGGCGGAGCCGAGAACTCAGGGATGGGGTGCGGCCCATCGGACGTTCGGCCGATCCTCCAAGGTCACCGTCCGCCCCGCAAGACCCCGTTCACGTACTGGACCGTCACCCCGCGCGGGTCGGTGCCGTCACATCGCCGTGGCCGCGACCCCGGCGGCCCCGTTCGGCATGTCCCGGTAGAGCACCGCGCGCTCCACGGCGCTCCACGTCGTGCTGGTCACGACGTACAGGGCGGCGGCGAGCGGCACGAACGCGACCGTGAAGAGCGTGAAGAAGGACAGGAACGGCATGAACTTCGTCATCGCGGCCATCGCCTCGGCCCCCGGCGCCTGACCGCCCGCGCCGCCGGTGCCGCTCGCCGCGGAACCGGCCAGCTGTCGCTTCGTACGCCGGAAGTTGAAGGTGGCGACGGCGGCGACGAGCACGAAGAGCACCAGGTAGACGAGCCCGGCGCCGCCGAAGAGGCCGCCGTCGCCGAGCGCGTCGGCGAAGCGGCCGCCGAGCGGGGCCGCGAGCAGCTTGTGGTCGAGGAGCCCGTTGGGCTCGCCGCCGATCTGCGAGCTGGAGAACAGGTGGTACAGGAGGAAGAACGCGGGCAGCTGGAAGAGGCCCGGCAGGCATCCGGCCAGCGGTGACACGTTCTCCTTGCGGTGCAGTTCGAGCACCGCCTTCTGGAGCTTCTCGGGGTTCTTGCCGTGCTTCTCGCGCAACGTGGCGAGCTGCGGCGCGAGCCGGGCGCGCGCCTTCTGGCCGCGCGCGGCGGCCCGGGACAGCGGGTGGACGAGCAGGCGCACGCAGGCGGTGACGGCGACGATGGCGGCGGCCATCGCGGAGCCGTGGAAGAGCGGGGCGAACAGGTCGGCCAGGTCGGCGACCAGGTCGGCGAAGAAAGACATGGGTGAGCCCTCCGGGGGTCTCGTCGTGCCGGGGTGAGGTGCGTCGGCATGACGACCCGCGCGGGGTCCGGAAGGTGGAGCCGGGGGTTCCCTACGCGGCGGCCGTCAGGAGGGGACGGCCGGGTGCTCGCGGTCGGGTGCGGCCCCGGGCGTCGGGGTCGCGCTGCGGCAGGAAGGCGGTGCGCCGCTCGCGGTCGCGGATGGCGGTGCGCACGCGGGTGCGTGGCACGGCGGGCGCGGAGCGGGCGGCGAGCAAGGAGCACAGGGCGAGCGCGGAGCCCGCGGCGGCGGTCGCGGCGAGGGCGACGGCGCCCACGAGGCTGCCGGTGTCGGCGAGGACGGTCTCGACCAGGAGGACGAAGAGCAGCACGGCGGGCCGCAGGGCCGTGCCCCAGCGCTTGACCAGGTCCCTGATCACGCCGCCCTCCCCTCTCCGTACGCTCTCTGCCCGGTCCGGTTCTCCGACCGGCTCTCTCCAGGCTTTTTATACAGGATCGGTCGCCCGTACGGGTGATGCGGGTGATCCGGGACCAGCCGTTCACACGGGCTCGGTCACCACCGGCTGGAGCAGGCGGCGGGGGCCCAGCAGGGCCCGGCTGACCGGATCGCTCGGGTCCGGATCGAGCCCGGGGCCCGGCAGCATCTCCACGTCCCCGACCGGCACGAGGTGCCCGCAGGCCGGGCACTCCCCCGCGGGCCCCAGCTCCGTACCGCACCGCGCGTGCCGGAAGTAGCGCAGCGTCGCGGCGTCGCTGAAGGTGTCGCGGCCCCAGGTGCCGAGCGCGCGCAGGGCGGGCCACAGGGCCTGCCCGCGCTCGGTGATCACGTACTCGTGACGGCGGGGGGCGTCGGCGGCGGGCCGCTTCTCCAGGACTCCCGCCTCGGTGAGCGCCTGGAGGCGGGAGGCGAGGACCGCGCGGGGGATGCCGAGGTGGACGAGGAAGTCGTTGTAGCGCCGGACGCCGTAGAGCGCGTCGCGCACGACGAGCAGCGTCCAGCGCTCCCCGACGACTTCGAGGGCGCGGGCGATGGAGCACTCCTGCGCCGCGTAGTCCTTGCCGAGAGCCATGGCCCCCACTGTAGCCACTTCAGCGGATCGGGGTTCATTCATTGAACTTCTGATGTTACGGTCACCCGCGGACCCAAGTTCAATGAATGAACCTGACGCGGCGGCACGCCCCCCGCACGCGTCCCGAAGGGACCCGACCCATGCCACAGCCCGTCACCGCCGAGGCCGCACCCGCCCCCGCGCCCGCCGCGCGCGAACGCCCCGGCCCCACCCTGGCCCTGACCAGCGCCGCGACCTTCATGGCCCTGATGACGTACACGGCCCCGATGGTCACGCTCTCCGACACCGCCGCCGCGCTCGGCACCCCCCTGTCCGCCCAGGCCTGGCTCCTGAACGGCACCCCGCTCGGGCTCGCCGCCCTGCTCCTTGTCGCGGGCAGCCTCGCCGACGACTACGGCCGACGGCGGATCTTCCTCTGGGGCACCCACGCGCTCGGCGTCACCACGGCGCTCGGCGCCCTCGCCACCTCGACCTGGCTGTTCACGCTGGCCCGCGCGGCCCAGGGCGCCGCGAGCGCGGCCGTCATCGCGGCCAGCCTCGGCCTGATCGCGCGGGCCTTCCCCGCCGGTCCCGGGCGCATCCGGGCGACCGGCGTGTGGGGCGCGTTCGTCAGCGGCGGCATCGCCGTCTCGCCGCTCGTCTCCGGCGCCCTCGCGACGCTCGCGAACTGGCGGCTGCCGTACGTGGTCCTCGGTCTGGCCACCCTCGCCATCGGCGCCCTCGGGCCGCGCGCCCTGACCGAGTCCCGGTCCCCGCGCGCGGGCCGCCCGGACCTCGCGGGCGCGCTGACCTTCGGCCTGGCGCTCGTCGCCCTGCTCGCCCGCGCTCACCCTGGGCCGCGACGGCTGGCTGCGCGCACCCGTCGGCGCGCTGCTCCTGGCCTCGCTCGCCCTCCTCGCCGCGTTCACATACGTGGAACGGCGGTCGGCGACCCCGATCCTTGACCTGGGCCTCCTGCGCCGCCCGCTCTTCCTGGCTTCCTCCGCGGGCGGCCTGTTCACGGGCCTCTCGGTGATCGCCCTGTTCAGCTGTCTGCCGACGGTCCTCCAGCACTCCATGGGCCTGTCCGCGATGGGCACGGCCTGGCTGTTCGCCCTGTGGGCGGGCACGTCGTTCCTGGTCGCGCTCCAGGCGCGGCGCCTGGCGGGACGCGTGAGCGCGCGGCACCAACTGGCTTTCGGCTTCCTGACGCACGCCGTCGCGGCCGTCACGATGCTCGGCGCGGCGAGCGCGGGTTCCTGGCCGCGCCTGCTGCCCGGCCTGCTGATCTCCGGCGCGGGCAGCGGCCTGCTGAACGCCGCCCTGCCGCTGCTCGCCGTGGAGTCGGTGCCGCCCGAGCGCGCCGCGATGGGCTCCGGCGCGGGCAACACCGCCCGCTACATCGGCTCGGCGGCGGGCGTCGCCCTGACGATCGCGGTGGCCACGGCCTCCGGCTCCAGCCCGGCCGCCCTCGCGCGCGGCGCGGACACCGCGCTGCTCGTGTCGGCGGGCCTCGGCGTCCTGGCCGCGCTCACCGTCGCACTGGCACGGGAGCGGGGTCCGCGCCGACCTCCCCGGCCGGGTCCCGGGCCAGCACGTCCGCGTCCGCCCGGGTGTCCCGGTCGGCGGGACCGGCGTACGACACCGCGAGCGCGACCGCCAGGTTCGCCGCCAGCGCGACGATCCCCGCGTTCACCCCGAACACCGGGTCGTGCTCGGTGAACACGAGCGCGCACACCACTGCCACGCCCACGACGAGCCCGCTCACGGCGCCCGCCAGGGTCAGCCGCCGCCACACGAGCCCGATGAGCAGCATCGGCACGAGCTGCGCCATCCCCTCGTAGGAGATCAGCGAGAGCCGCACGAGGGTGTTGGGCGTCGCGTACGTCAGGACGAGGGCCAGCGCGCCCGCGGCCACGACCACGCCCTGCGAGGCGAGCTTCTGGCGCGCGGGCGACCGCCACCGGGGCAGCAGCGAAAGCACGCTGCTGCCCCACATGGTCCCGATGACCAGCATGAACACCGCCATCGGCACGATGGACGAGAGCGCGGCGGCCACCCCCACGAGCCCCACCATCCACGCCGGCAACGAGTCCACCACCAGCTTGAAGAGCGCCAGGTTCGACCCGGCGCCGCTCAGCCCCGGCACCACGAACAGCGCCGCGAGGCCGAGCAGCATCGGCACGAACAGCAGGACGTTGTACGCGGGCAGCCAGATGGCGTTGCGGCGCAGGGCGTCGGCGCCGCGCGCGCCGAGATAGCCCGCGACGGTCGTCGGGAAGATCACGACGGTCAGGGCGTTCAGGAACGAGGTGGTCGCGAACCAGGCCTCCCCGTACGGGGAACCCGCCGCTCCCGGGAAGCGTCAGCCACGCCCGCTTCTCCTCGACGACGCGGTGCAGGAAGTCCCCGTACCCGTCGAAGTAGTGCAGCGGCACGTACACCACGAGGAACGCGAGCGTGCCGATGACGAGGACGTCCTTGAGCACGGAGACCCAGGCGCTGCCGCGCAGGCCGCTCACCACGACGAACCCGGTGGTGACGGCGAAGCCGATGAAATAGGCCCAGTTCAGGCTGATGGCGCCGTACGAGATGGTCGAGACGACGACGCCCATCCCCGTGATCTGCAACTGGATGTACGGCAGCAGGAAGACGGTGACGAGCACGGCCACCCCGGCGCCGAGCCAGGGCCGGTCGTAGCGGTGCGCGACCATGTCGCTGATGCCGACGAGGCCGTGCCGCCGCGCGTAGTCCCACAGCAGCGGCCCCACCACGTACCCCACGGCGTACCCGCAGGACATGTAGGCGACGACGTACAGGACGGGCGCGCCGTAGTTGTACCCCGCAGCCCGCGGCCCCCAGATAGCTGAAGCTGGTGTACCCCTCCCCCGCCATCAGCACCCAGATGAACACGGGCCCGAGCGACCGCCCGCCCACGGACCACTCGGCGAGCCCGCCCTGCTTCCCCCGGCCCCTGACCGCGAGCAGCCCGAGCGCGACGGTGGCGACCATGAAGACCCCGAAGACGGAGGTCGCGACGGCGGTGTTCACGGGCACCGCCTCTTCTGGTCGCCCCGGTAGGTGAGCCAGACGGCCACGGGCGTGAGGACGGTGGCGGCGAGCAGCCACACGAACAGGAAGGGCAGCCCGAGGACGACGGGTTCGACCCGGTTGGCGAACGGCAGCGCCCCCACGTACAGCGCGAACGGGACGAGCAGCCAGAGCAGATGCGGCCGACGACGAATGATCACGAACAGCCAGCCTACCGAGGGGCCCTACCGGGGGGTCATCGCCCGCGGCTTCCCCCCACGGCGCGCGCCCTGGCTGAGCGGGTGCCCGGAACCGGGGCCCTGACCGGCCACACCGACGGCGAAGCCCATACACCCCACCCCGGGTACGGCAGTACGGTGTCACCCATGCGCCCCGACACGCCTGCCGACCACGTCGACCACATCGCCGAAGCGGAGCGCCTGGAGCGCACCGCGGGCCTCTACCCCGAGGACGCCGAACACCTCCTCCTCCAGGCCGCGGCCCACCTGGAGCTGGCGGACGCCCGCGACCGCGCGACGACGCTCTACGACCAGCTGCTCTCGCCGTCGGCCCCGCACCCGCCGGAGAACCCGACCCTGATCCGCGCGCTCAAGGCGGCGAACCTCTGGGAGTACGGGCACGAGGCGGAGGCGCGGGCGATCATAGAGGGCGTGCGCGGCACGCGGCCGGTGGACGCCGCGCCCTGGGTGATCGTGGCGGAGTCCCTGGAGTCCCACGACGAGCTGGACCAGGCGCACGACACGTTCACCCAGGCCCTGGGCCGCCTCCTCCCCGACCCGGACCTCGAACCCCCCTACGCCACGCACCCGTTGCTCTACGGCCGCCACCGCGTGCGCCGCCTCCTGGGGGCGGCCCACGACGCCTGGGACGAGCGCGCGGACCGCGTCCACCGGGCCCGCGCGGCGGCGACGGGCCGCACGCCGGTCCCCCTGGACGAACTCCACGACCCCAAGCGGGTCTGGTCCCTCGGCTCGGAGAACCCCGAGGAGATCCGAGCCGAAATCACCCGCCTCCAGGCCGAGTTGGGCACTTACCGCGAGGCCCTCTCCCGCCCCTTCCCGGTGGCGGTCCTCCACTGGCCCTCCACGGAACTCACCGAGCTCCTCACGGCGTACCCGGCCCTCTCCTCCGAGTACCCCACCCACGAGGCCCACCTGTCGACCATAGAGTCCTCCCTCCGCGAACTCTCCACCTCCGGCACCCCCAACCTCGGCATCGTCACCGGCACGGTCCCGTCCTACGAGGCCTTCGCCGCCTCCGAGGGCACACCCCCCTCGGACCCCACCCTCCTCCCCCCAGTACGCCACAACGCTGGCGGCCCGGGGGAGAGCGGTGGAGTGGCCGCCGCGGGGGGATGAGGGGTGCTGGTGCGGGTCGGGCGTCTCGTACGGCGATTGCCACGCCGCCAAGTGATTGCCAAGAACACCTCCCTCACCAAGGAAGCAGATTTTGGAAGACTCACTTTTCTCGCGTGACTCCTTGGCGGCCAGACAGATCGCCGAACCGGCGGAGCATGACGACTCGGCCCTGCACGACGTATACACATGGTTCAAAGCCCAGCCAGATTTAGAGAAAAGGTTCGGCTGGGTTATTCGCCAGTCTATTGACGAAGTGCTCGATGGGCAGCGCACAGGGCGATACAACATCAATGAGCTGGAAAAAACGGAGAAGACTTACCTGGGCACGAAGATCGAAATTGTCGCCCGCTCCGAATTCGACCTTGGCCGCGGCCAGCACATGGATTACCGGATAGCCGGAAATGATGTTGATTCAAAATTCACCAGCGGCGACAACTGGACGATCCCCCGCGAGGCAGACGGGCACATATGTCTTCTCATCAAGGCGAACGACCATACGGCCCACTACCGAGTGGGGTTGCTGCGCATCCGCGATGAGTTCTTGAACCAAGGCAAGAACAGAGACGGCAAAAGATCACCCTCTGCCGCAGGCAGAGAAGCAATTCGATGGATCGTTCCAGATGGGAAGATCGCCCAGAACATTCTGCTTGACCTTCCGGAGGAGGAACGACTGGCCATCTTCAGCGCCTCAGCAGGGTACCGAGGTAACGGAAACGGCGGCCAGTTGCGTACGAACGAACTCTTCCGGCGTGTGCAGAGGAACCCGGTCAACCGCAACACCGTCCTCACTGTCGCCAGCCAGGACGACGGGCCGAAGCGGGTTCGCGACGCCAGGAATCACCTTCGCCCGGAAGGCATCATGATTCTTGGGCACCAGAGTCAGCACCCGCGCATCGCTCGCGACCTCGGGCTGCCCGTTCCGGACAAAGGGTCCTGGGTCGCCGTCCGCGTTGCGCGCATAGACGGCCATGACCCCACGCGGCGGATCACGCAGATCTCCGGCCAGGACTACGCTGAATGGCGAGAGGGAGATGCCCCGGCCGCAGCACCCGAAACCTATTGATCATCGAGCCGACTCAATGAACACAGAACCTCCAACAGCCGGCCAACCCGTCTGGACGCCACCCGCAGGCTCTTGGGCATCATCAGCTGGCCGCCGCCGGAACATGCAGGCCATCCGGAGCCGCGACACAAAACCTGAACGGCTGATTCGCAAGCTGGTGCACGCGCAGGGTCTGCGGTATCGCGTTGCAGCGAAGCCGCTTCCCGATCTGCGGAGGACGGCGGACATGGTATTCCGTCCGTCGAAAGTCGCGGTGTTCATTGACGGCTGCTACTGGCACGGCTGCCCCGAGCACTACGTTCCGCCGAAGACGAACTCTGGTTACTGGTCAGAGAAGGTAGCCAAGAACATGGCACGAGACCGGGATACAGACGAACACCTGGAACAGGCGGGCTGGCTCGTGCTTCGGTTCTGGGAGCACGAGTCACCCGAGGCTTGCGCCCTCAAGATCACCACTGAGGTCCAGCGCGTCCGGGGCAAAGAGCGGTGACTGAACCGGCACTTCCACGGTCGGCTGCGGATAGTCTCGCTCCGGCGCTTCCTCTCCCGCCGCCAGCGCCACGGAAATCAGTTTCCCGATCTCCCGGGCCACGGGCGGCGGGAAGGCGTTTCCTACCTGGCGATAGGCGGCCGTCTTCCGTCCGGAAAACTCCCACTCCTTGGGGAAGCCCTGAATAAGCGCGGCCTGGCTGACCGTAAGCTTCGGCCCATTCTTGGAGTACAAGTCCCGCCCTGGGTCGATCATTTCATCAGGCTCGTTTGCGACCCCCATGCCACACACACCCAGATTCGCCCAGGCCTTCTTTGCCCGAGTGGGACCCAAGTCGGCCCCGCCATGCTTCTTCGATCCCCCGACGAGTGTCGGAGCAACATCCTTTTTGGCGTCCTTCAACCATTTCTTGTACGCCGTCTCCCAGTCGGGATCCCCGCTGTCCTCAAAACGCTTGCGCATGGAGCGCCAGAGAACGTCACCGACCGTTTTCAGCTTCGCAGACTCAGGAGGAATCCACTTGAAGTGTGCGGCATAGCGGGGCTTCATCGCCACCAGGATGCTACGCGGGCGCAGTTGAGGGACCCCGTAGTCTTTGGCCTCCACGACGCCCCAGTGGCACTTCTCGTATCCCATCGATGCCAGCTCCCCCAGGATCCACCTGCGGTATGGGCTGAACTTGGCATCCATCAAGCCGCGCACGTTCTCGATCATCACGGCCTTGGGGTCCAGCTCAGCAACCAGATCCAGCATCGTGGGGAACAGGTCCCGCTCATCATCCTGACCCAGTTGCTTACCTGCGACAGAAAACGGAGGACACGGCACCCCGCCCGCCAGCAGGGACAGGTCCCCTCGCTCAATCCCCAGCCGCGCCCTCAAGGCCTTCGGCTCAAGCTTCGTGAGGTCTTCCTGCATCACTTCACAGCCAGCCCACTGAGCTTTACCCTCAACGTTCAGTTTGAGGGTTCTTACGGCATGCTCGTCAATCTCAATCAGCGCGAGATGTCTGAACTTCGCCTCATGCAGCCCCACAGCCTGACCGCCGGCCCCGGCGCAGATCTCCACTGACGTGAACGCACGACCCTGCTCAGTGCCGGTCACGCACCCTCCTTTGACTCAACTCCATCACAGAGAGTGACAGACCTCACTGACCACAACTTCCCATTGTGCGGCATGGGACCTGTCCCGCCCGCCACCGCCCACCCGACACCGAACACTCATACGATATTGCCCATGAAGACGCCGCCGTGGACAGAGCACGAGCTGATCCTCGCTGGAGCCCTCGTTGTGGAGAACGGCTGACGCGAGCTGCGCACCGGCGACCAAGAGGTCCAGGAACTCTCCGAACTGCTGCGATCGCTGCCCATCCACGCCGCCGAAGCGCTCGCACGGCCAGGCTTCCGCTCTCCGGACAGCGTCAGCCGCAAGGCCACCGACTTCGCAACGAACCACCCGAGCTACGAAGGCGGTCGCACCCGGTGCGGCAAGCCCACACTGCTCATGATCGAAGCCCTGATCAGTCGCGAGCCCGAGATGCTCGCAGCAGCCAGAGCGATCGAGGACGGAATCAGCTCGGGGCGGCTCCAGCGGTACGCGCGGCAGCCCGACGAGGTGGACGAAACCGGAGTCGTCGCCATCGAGGGGCGCCTGCTCGTCCGCCAGGCACTGGTCCGCGAGCGGAGCCCGAAGCTGCGGCGGTTGAAGATCAAGCAGGTGAAGGAGCGCGGGGAGCCACTCCGGTGCGAAGTCTGCGGCTTCGACTTCGGTCGCGCGTACGGAGGCGTCGGCGACGGCTACATCGAAGTGCACCATGTCACTCCTCTCCACGCTGCGGGCCCCAGCGAGACAAGCCTCGACGGCCTCGCCTGCCTGTGCGCCAACTGCCACCGCATGTGCCACAGGGTCAGCCCCGGGAAATCCTGGCGTACTCCCGAGGAGCCGCGTGGGCTGATGCGCACATCCGCATCGGGGATCCCCCGCGCCGCCCCCGGCTCAGATGCGGTTCCGGCTTCCGCCTCATAGCGGGTCCGCACCCGGTCGAACGCAGCGCCCGGTTCCAGTGAGAGCTCACACCACACCGCCTTGCCCATCACTGTGGGCAGGGTGCCCCAGTCCGAACTCACAGCCGCGAGCAGGTGTAGCCCCCGGCCACACAAGGCATCGCAGCCACCAGGTCCAGTGACCGGGATGTCATGGCTCGTGTCATGAAGTTCCATCCGAAGCCTGTTGCCTCTCGGCTCCAGCACCAGAGCGGCAGCCGACCCGTGGCCCACGTGCTTGATGACATTGGAGGCCAGCTCAGTAACTGCCAGCTCGGCGTCGCCGCTCACGGCCACCGCACCCCACTGCTCAAGCACCCGGCGGACCGCTCGGCGCAGGGGCCGAAGCCCCGAAGGTTCCGCCTCGAACGGCAGAACGCACCGCAGTCGCTCCGCGTATACCTCGTCGAAGGACATCACAGACTCCCTCTCCGGCCATGCAGCACCACACCCACCGCAACTATGCGGCGACGCTGCGTTGCCTTCCGAAGCGAGCATGGCATAGAGAAGTCTCACCATGTAACTTCTCAAAGAATCTATCGAGTGAACTCGCCCGGCCCCAACTCTCGTATCCGCATAGCCTGTTCGCGGTCCGCGAGCAGGGCGCCCGCGCCGCCAGGGAGGAACCCACGTGTCAGCGAGGGCCACCACGCGCCGCCGCCAGCTAGGCGTGACCTTGCGCAAACTGCGGGCTCGCAAGGGGCTGACGCTCGAAGAAGCCGGGCTCCAGGTGGGCGTGTCCAAGGCGACTGTCAGCCGGTACGAGACACGGGAGGGGCCGGTCAAGTGGCTGGTGGTGGAGGCCCTCTGCCGCGCCTACAACGCCAGCGACCCCGAGCGGAACGCCCTCGTCAACCTCGCTAAAGACGCCAGGCAGCAGGGCTGGTGGAACTCGGTCGCCGACTCGATTCCGGAGAGCATGAACCTGCTGCTCACGCTGGAGGACGAGGCCGTACGCGAGGATCACTTCGCGTGTGTCTACGTTCCGGGCCTGCTTCAGACCCGCGCGTACAGCACAGCCCTGCAACAGGCCAACGAGATACAGCTCGCGCCAGCCGAGGTCGAGCGGCTCGTGGACATCCGCATGAAGCGGCAGGACATCCTCAGCCGCCCCGAGCCGCCACACCTGTGGGCCGTACTCGACGAGTCCGTGATCCGCCGCGTGGTCGGTTCGCCTGCGGTCATGAGGGAACAGCTCGGCCGCCTGCTGGAAGCCAACAGCTCACGCCACATCACCCTTCAGGTGCTGCCCTTCTCCAAAGGTGCGCACTGTGCTGCCCTCGGGAGCTTCGTCATCATCGGCGGGGCCGAGTCGTCCCTCGACGTGGTGTACGTCGACTACCACACCGGGGTCGCTCTTCCTGGAAAAGGACGAGGAACTGAAGCGATACAGACTTGCGTTCGACTATCTGCGCGCACAAGCGTTGGACATGGAGGCCTCCTCCGCAGTGATCCAACGAATCCGCAAGGAGCTGTGATGTCCGCCCACGCCCGCCCGGTCCCCGAAAGCGCCTGGTTCAAGTCGTCCTACAGCGGGGGCAACACCACTGAGTGCCTGGAGGTGGCGGTCGCGAGCGACACCACCGTGCTCATACGCGATTCGAAGCGCCCCGCTGGCAAGCGCATCACCGTCCTGCCGGAGGCGTGGGCAGGCTTCGTCTCCTCGCTGCGCGACTGCCCGCAGCCCTGACGTCGCTCCCGTCAGCGCGACCACACGCCAGGAAATCACCAGCCGTTACCCTCAGGCCATAGACCGGTCCCCTATTGATCGGTCCGTCCTGGAACAGCCCGAAAGCAAGGGAGGCAGGCATGGCGGAAGTGAAGGTACCGGCGGCGCTGGTCGCAGCACAGGCGGGCTTGTGGGCGGGTACGCCACCGCCCGGTTCACCAAGAAGCGGCCCCTAGGCGGCGCCGTGCTCGCCGTTGCCGGGGCCGTGGCGGCCAAGGAGTGGGAGCGGCGGGCCGGCGGCAAGGCCGCCGTCGCGCTCAGTGGGGCGTACGTCGCCGCCTTCGCCGGGTCGCACCCCCTGGCCAAGAAGGTGGGCGCCTGGCCCGCCGTGTTCGGGGTGGCCGGGGCCGTGGGGGTCGCCTCGTGGGCGGTGGCGGACCGGCGGCGTTGAGCCCCCGGCACCCGCACCCGCACCCGCAGCAGGCGCAGGGGCACCCGGACCCGCAGCAGGACGTAGCCGCGCTCAGCAACCCGCAGCCGCGCCCGCAGCCCCCAGCGCACCCATACACGCAGCCGCGCCCGCAGCCCCCAGCGCACCCGTACACGCACCCGCGCCCTCAGCACAGCCCCAACGGCAGCAGGCCGCGCCCTCAGCAGCCCCCAACCGCAGCAGGCCGCACCCTCAGTAGCCCCGCTATCCCCGCTGCATGCGCCCCTCGAAAGGCCCTCCCGCAGCCCCGCCCCCGCGGAACTGTCGCGCGAACCCCGCCACCGCGAGCACCACACCGCCGCCCGCCACCGTGAGCACCACCCACGCCACCGGCCAGGGCGACGCGTCCGGGGCCTCGTGGGTCAGGAAGGACGTGAGGAGGAGCGCGGCCGGGGGCGCGGCCACCACCGGGAGGATCCAGTACAGGCGGTCGCGGTAGCCGAAGTACGCGGCCAGGACCAGGACCGTGACAGCCATGGCGGTGATGCCCGCGTCCGTGACGGGGGTGGTCTCCTCGATGGCGCCGGGCGACTCCGGGCGGTTGCGCAGGTCCCAGGGCAGGAAGAGCAGATACGAGGCGGCCGCCAGGCCCGCACCCAGCAGACGGACCATGCCGCGCTCCAAAAGAGGCCGGGCGCGCAAGGGGCTCAGTGCGTTCATGTGTACGACGATGGCGCGCGGGGCGACGGGGACGCCTGAGTACACGTACTCAATTCCCCTTGCCCGTCAGGTCCATTGGGGACCGGCCCGCCGAGTCCGGCCGGGCGCCGCCGCCCCGCCGGCCCGCCGCCCCTCCGCCCCGCCGAAGGGGGTCAGCCCACGAAGATCCGCGACACCGTGTAGATCGCGAGACCCGCCAGCGAGCCCACCACCGTGCCGTTGATGCGGATGAACTGCAGGTCGCGGCCGATGTGGGCCTCGATCTTCTTCGAGGTGTGCTCGGCGTCCCAGCTCGCGACGGTGTCGGTGATCAGGGAGGTGATCTCGTCGCGGTACGTCGTCACCACGTACACCGCCGCACCCTCGACCCAGCCGTCGACCTTCTCCTGGAGGCGGGTGTCCGTCTTCATGCGCGTACCGAGCGAGAGGAGCGAGGCCCGCACCCGCAGGCGCAGTTCGCTGTGCTCGTCCTCGGCGGCGGCCACGATCATCCGGCGGACCGCGGACCAGGTGGAGGCGATCAGGTCCTGCACCTCGCCGCGGGCGAGGATCTCGCGCTTGAGGCGCTCCACGCGCGCGCGGGTGTCGGAGTCGGACTGGAGGTCGGCGGCGAAGTCGGTGAGGAAGCGGTCGAGGGCGCCGCGCGCGGGGTGCTGGGGCATGTCCCGCATCTCGGTGACGAAGCGGAGCAGCTCCTTGTAGACCCGCTCGCCGACCTTCTTGTCGACGAAGCGCGGCGTCCAGCCGGGGGCGCCGCCCTGCACCGCGTCCATGACCTGGTCGGAGTGGAGGATCAGCCAGTCGTGGGCGCGGACGCAGACCAGGTCCACGACCCGCCGGTGGCCGCCGTCCGCGACGACCTTCTCCAGCATCTTGCCGAGGCCGGGCGCGATCTCCCGCGCGTCCGCGCGGCGCGTGATGGCCTCGCCGACGACGGCCTGCACGTCCGAGTCGCGCAGCACCGTGAGCGCCCCGCGCAGCGCCGTGGCCAGCTCGGCGGTCACCCGGTCGGCGTGCTCGGGCTCGGCGAGCCAGGCACCGAGGCGGCCGCCGATGCCGACGGCGCGCAGCCGCTGGCGCACCACCGTGCGGGAGAGGAAGTTCTCGCCGACGAATTCGCCCAGGGACGCGCCGAGCTGGTCCTTCTTCTTCGGGATGATCGCGGTGTGCGGGATGGGGATGCCCAGCGGATGGCGGAAGAGCGCCGTCACCGCGAACCAGTCGGCGAGCGCGCCGACCATGCCCGCCTCCGCGGCCGCCGCCACGTACCCGGCCCAGGCCCCGGCGCCCGAGTTCCCCGCCCACTTCGCAAGGACGTACACCACCGCGACGAACAGCAGCAGCCCCGTCGCGGTGAGCTTCATCCGGCGTACGCCGCGCTGCTTCTCCTCGTCGGCGGTGCTGTACGTGAAACCGCCCGCGCCCTTCGCGCCGGTGGCCCCGGCGGCGCCGGTCATGGAGCGGCCGGTGCGGGCCGCGTGCTCCTCATCCACGTCGCCCGGCTTCCCACTCTTCGTGCGTTCCATCGCTGGTGCCCCGTCTCACGTCGACCCTCATACGCATTGTCTCTGTCCGTGGTCCCGTCCTGTGGTCCCATTCCCTGGTCCCATCCCCTGGTCCCCATCCGTGGTCCCTTCCAGACCTACTCCCGGAACGAACCACGAGTTCCCGGCGTCTGAGTGAGCGGAGGGGGGCAGTGTCGGCTTCCTCGCGGCCCATGACGCATCATGGGGTCTTCACACCGGAGCCTCGGGCTCCCCCTGCCCGAGGAGAGACAGCCCGCATGACCAAGCGTCACGGTTATGCACTCCTTGCCGCCCTGCTCGCGGTCATCGTGGCCGTCTCGGCCGCCATATACGTCGGCGCCACGGGCGCCGACGACGCGAAGGACCAGGTCAACGCGGGCCCCCGGACGCCCCGCAACTCCGCGGCCCCCGCCTCGGCGGGCACCTGGGTCGGCACCTGGTCCACCTCCCCGGCGGGCGCCGAGCCCGGCACCGAGGCCCGCGGCATGGCGGGCCGCTCCGTGCGCAACGTGGTGCACACCAGCGTCGGCGGCGAGGGCGCCCGCGTGACGCTGTCGAACCTGTACGGCGGCCAGCCGCTGACCCTCACGCACGCCTCCGTCGCGGTGGCCGCCGCGCCCAACGGCCCGGCGGCGGCCGCGGGCACGCTGCGCCGCCTGACGTTCCGCGGCGAGACCTCGGTCGTCATCCCGCCCGGCCGCCAGATCGTCAGCGACGCGGTCCGCCTGCGCGTCCCGCACGACGCGGACCTGCTGATCACCACGTACTCACCGACGCCCTCGGGCCCCGTGACGTACCACCCGCACGCCCGCCAGATCTCCTACGTGGCCGACGGCGACCGTACGGAGGACACGAGCGGGTCGGCGTACCACGAGCAGAGCCCGTACTGGCGCTACGTCGCCGCGGTCGACGTCCTCAGCAGCGACACCGACGGCACGGTGGTCGTGCTCGGTGACTCCATCACCGACGGCATCACCTCCACCATGGGCGCCAACCACCGCTGGACGGACGTCCTCGCCGACCGGCTGCGCGAGCGGTCAGGAGCGCCGCGCTACAGCGTCGTGAACCAGGGCATCAGCGGCAACCGCGTCCTGTCGGACGGGAGGCCGGGCGCCGTCGCGGGCGCCCCCGCGGGCAACCCCAGCGGCCTGTCCCGCTTCGACCGCGACGTCCTGGACCGGACCGGCGTGAAGGCCGTCGTCATCGCCCTCGGCATCAACGACATCCTGCGCAACCCGCGCGAGACCGACGCCCGCCGCATCACGGACGGCCTGCGCGAGCTGACCCGCCAGGCCCACACCCGCGGCGTGCGCGTCGTCGGCGCCACGCTCATGCCCTTCGGCGGCCACCGCGGCTACACCCCCACCCTGGAGGCGGTGCGCCAGGCCGTCAACGCCGAGATCCGCTCCGGCGAGGTCTTCGACGAGGTCGTCGACTTCGACAAGGCCCTGCGCGACCCGTACGACCCCCGCAAGCTCCTGCGCCGCTACGACTCGGGCGACCAGCCTCCACCCGAGCGACGCGGGCTTCCGGCGCATGGGCGAGACGTTCGACCTGGCGGACCTGAAGGGGTCGGGGGCGGCGGAGCTCTGAGGGCCCCGCGCGGGTCGGAGGAGTTCCGTGGCGGTCGTTGGGCCGTCATGTGCTCATGACGTGCTTACGCCCCGTTCGTCAGGATGGTGTCGATGCGCCGCAGGACCGGCTGGGACGCGCGGTGCAGGCGGTCGAGGTCGAGTCCCTCGTCGCCCAGGACGACGAAGAGGGCGTTGTCGCCGACCGCGTAGACGGCCGCGCAGCCGCGGCTGCCGTAGGACACGGTCCTGCGCAGCGAGCCCCGTTCGGTCACCGCGACCAGGCGCTGGGACAGGCCCAGGCTGGCGGCGGCCAGCGCGGCGAGGCTCTCGGGGTCGATCGCCGCGTCGGTGTCGGACACGATGAGCAGCCCGTCGGCCGCCGCCACCGCCGTGTCCGTGACCCCGGCGCACTGCTCGCGCAGGCCCCTCATCTCCGTCGTCAGTGCCTCGTGATTCATTTCCTGGACCCCTCGCGCGTACGTAGTTCTGTTCCTTGGTCCTCTGGTGGTCCTCTGGCGCTTGGCTAGCCGCCGGGGTCCGCAGGACGCATCAGGGCGCTGGCCCCGGGGCTGCGACGGGGGAGGTCCACGGTGGGGGCGGGCGCCCGTTCGCCGGGGGCGCGGCGGCCGAGGACGGGCGCCCCCGGGCCCGGCACGGCGAGGCCGACGGCGGCGGGGCCCGGCCGGGCCCGCACCAACAGGCCGTCGGCGAGCATCCGGGAGGCCTCCACGGTGACCGGGTAGACGCCGCGGCCCGAGACGAAGGCGATGTCCCGCGCGGTGCGGCGGCCGTCGGCGAGGAAGAGGATCTCCCGGCGCGCGGCCGGGAGCCGGTCCACGCGGGCCGCCGCGGCCGAGGCCGGGGCGAGGCGGTGCCGGTCGGGCAGGACGGCGGTGGAGAGCGCGGCGAGGGCCGCGAGGCGCCGCGCGGCCTCGCCGAGGAGCCGCGCGGGCTCCACGCCGGGGCCCACGCCGGGGTCCGCGCCGGGCTCCGCGCCGGGGTCTTCGGAGCCCTCGGAGCCCCCCAGGGACGCGAGCCCTGGCCCGGCGGCGGCCGCCGTCGCGCACGCGGTGATCCGGCCCGCGAGCACCGCGAACACCGCGTCCCGCAGGGCCAGTACACGGAGCACGCGGAGTTCCGCGGCCCCGACGACACCCCGCGCGACCAGCGCGGCACCGGGGCAGCCCGCGGGCGCGCCCCCGGCGAGGGCGTCCGCCCACTCCCGGTCGCTCAGCCGCCCGGAGCGCAGCAGCAGCACCTCCACGCCGGGGGCTCCGGGGCTCTCGACGGCCACCACGCGCCCCCGGCCGAGGTGGAACACGCCGCCCGGCCTGCCGTGCGCGCGCACCTGGCCGGTGACCTCGTCGGCCTCGCAGCGGGCGAGGGTGCGGGCGAGGAGCCCGTGTCCGACCGGGTCGAGCAGACCGCGAAGGTCCGACATCACTCCCCTTGCCTGCCGGGCCCCGGCGCGTCCGGACGCGCCGGGGCGCCCTTCGATGCGGGGCGCACCGAAATACCCACCGATGCCCGACACGGCATCGAGAGGGGCCTGTCTACCAACCGGCAGGCAGCGGTCCGCGGCCTTCGCGCAATGTGACGGAACCTGGTCCGGACTGCCGTTCGGGAATCGTTTTCCTTGCGCGGATGCGACCGGCTTTCGACGTGTCACCCATTTCGGCGAGCGAAAACGGCGGGTAACGGACGGAAGAACGGGGCGCATTCGCTCATACGCCCGGAGGTGTACCGAAAAGCGTCAGTGAACGGACGGCGCGCGGCACGTTCCTGTCGTTCTCAGGCATGTTCCGGTGGAATGCGCCAGCTCCTTCCGCCGGTGCCGTCGGCGTGCATAACCTCCGCGTCACCGCGGCGCGGCACGCAGTTCGGCGGGCCGTGCGGGGAGGGGAGTCCGGGTGCCCGGGATCGACGTGTGTCTGTGCGAAGTGATGGCCCTGCCGGGGGCGCGGGGAGCCGCCCTCGTGGACTGGACGTGCGGCCTCGCCCTCGGCGCGGCCGGTGAACCGCCCAGGGGGCAGCCCGAGTCGGCCGCCGTCGAGGCCGCGGAGCTGGCCCGCCTTTCGGTGGAGTACGGCACGTTCCGGCCGCCGGACGACGAGGAACCGTGGGATCGGGACGGCGGCGGCACCGGCCGCTCTGGCGGCACCAGGAGCGCCGGAATTGCCGGAGGCACCGGCAGCACCGGCAGCACCGGCGTCGAGGACCTCATCGTCACCACCCGCACCGCCTACCACGTCCTCCGCTTCGTCGACACCGGCCACGACAGCAGCGTCTTCCTGCACCTGTGGCTCGACCGGGACGCCGCGAACCTGGCCGTGGCCCGGCTCTGCCTCAAGGACGCGGCCCGAAAGCTGGTCCTGGAATGAGGACACGAGCCGGAACCGGTACGAGGGCGACTCCGTCGCCCCCGCTGCCCGCCCTGCCCACGCGCTGCCCGATGCTGCTGCGCCTCGCCGCGGAGGGCGCCACCGGCGCGCTGCTGCGCGACTCCGGCACGCTGTACCTCGCGGACGGCCTGGTGAGCCACGCCGAGAGCGCCTCGGCGCCCGGCGTCGACGTGCTCCTCACCGCGGGCGGCCGGCTGCCGCGCGCGGTCTGGGACGAGGCGGCCGGGCGCGCGGGGCCGCGCCGCGGGGTCGGGCAGTACCTGGTCGCCGAGGGCCACCTCACGCCCGGCGAGCTGGAGATCTGCTCGCTCACCGCGCTGTACGACGCCGCCCTGTTCGCCCTGGCGCCGGGCGGCGGGCCGACGCGGTTCCGGCACGGGGTGGGGCACGGCATCGGCGCGGTGCGCCCCGTACCGGCCGCGGCCGTGGAGCGGGAGGCCAGGCGGCGCCGCAGCCTCCTCGACCGCGCCTGGCCGGGCCCGGCCGCCGACACCGCGCCCGTGGTCCGCCGCCCCGCGCCGCCCGGCACGAGCGTGCCCCGGCGGCAGCGGGCGCTGCTCGACCTGGCCGACGGCCGCCGCACCCCCGGCGAGCTGTCGCGGCTGCTCGGCCGCCCGGCCTTCCACGTCCTCCTCGAAGTCCGCCGCCTGGCGGCAGCGGGCCTCATCGACCCACCCCGCCCACCACCGACGGCTCCACCAGCCGAGCCCCAGCGTCCACCCCCACCGGGAGACCCCGGAGACCCCGGAGACCCCAGGGACCCCAGGGCCCCCGGGAAACCCAGACCCTCCACCCCCGGAACCCCCTCACGGCCGCCCCCCGACCCGGCGGCCCCCACCCCGACGCCCCCCGACGCCCCGCCCCCCGGCCCCGGTTCCCCCACGGCCCACCCCTGGGGGCCGGGCGGCTTCACCTCGCCCGACGTGGCGCTGCTGCGCCGGGTCCGCGCCGCCCTGGAGGCCCTGTGACGCCCGGCGCCGACCACCGGGACGTGAGTGCTCCGTGAGGGGGCGGGCCGCATGGCGACGCGCCTGGAGGAGGGAGCTGATGGCGGCGGAACCCGATCTGCTCGACGAACTCAGACGGCTGCGGGCCCGTGTCCCCCAGCTGACCGGGGCCCTCGCGGCCGGCACCGACGGCCGCGTACTCGCCCGGGACACCACCGACGAGGGGGCACCGCACCTCGCCACCCTCACCGTGGACGCCCTCGGGGCCGCCCTGCGCCTGGCAGACGCCGCCGGTCAGGGGCGAGCCGGGGAACTCCTCATCCATGGCGAGGGGGGCTGCGTGGCGGCGTACGCCGCGGGCCCCTCCGCCGTCCTCACCCTCCTGGCGGGGCCGCGCGTCAACGTGGGCCGGCTCCAGCTGGAGGCACGCCGGTCCAGCGCCCGTATCGGCGAGCTGCTCGACGGCGCGCTCGAACGACTGGAGAACACCAGACCATGACACCTCCCCCAGCCCGATCCGGCACCAGAAGAAAAGGAAGTGCGAGCCCCATGTACAACACCGAAACGGCGTTGAAGGAAGGCGATGACCGCCATCGACGGCACGCTCGGCGCGGCCCTGGTCGACTACAGCAGCGGAATGGCCCTCGGTCATCTGGGCGGCAACAAGGACCTCGATCTCACCGTGGCCGCGGCGGGCAACACCGACGTGGTCCGCGCCAAAGTGCGCACCATGGAAATGCTCGGCCTCAAATCCGAGATCGAGGACGTCCTCATCACGCTCAACGACCAGTACCACATGATCCGGCTGCTCAAATCCCGTAACAACAGCGGCCTGTTCCTCTATCTGGCCCTCGACAAGGACAAGGCGAACCTGGCGATGGCCCGGCACCAGCTGAAGCGGATCGAGGCGGAGCTCGACGTCTGACCGCGGACGGCCGGGCGCGGCGGGGACGGCACCGCCCCCGCCGCGTCCGGCCGCCGGCCCGGAAGCATCCGCCGCGGGTCTACTGCGGGTCCCCGCCGCGCAGGCGCCGGTGGCGGTCGTCCGTCGCCTTGCGGTGCAGTTCGTGCCTGCGCTCGTGCCTGCGCTCGTGCTCGAGCCGCCGCGCCTCCCTGGCCTCCAGCTTCTCCCGGCGGCGCTCCTCCTTGGCCCGCAGCCGCTCGGCCTTGCGGAGCTTGCGTTCCACGCCGACGCCGCCCATCAGGGCGAAGCCGGTGACGGTGACGCGCGGCGAGCCGGACGTGCCCACGCCGGTGGCCTCGTCGCTGAAGCCGCCCATGATGCCGAAGCCCCTGACGGTGACGTCGAGTTCGGGCGGCACGACGACCTGGATGCCGCCCATGATCGTGAAGCAGCGGATGACGACCTCGCGGTCGGCGAAGCGCGCCTCGCGCAGATCGATCTCGCCGCCGCCCCACATCGCGAACGAGGTGAAGACCCGCCCGACGGTCCAGCCGCCCTTGCGGCTGAACCCGCTCCAGAAGGCGAAGCCGCCGCCGGAGGTGGGCTCGGCGCCCACGACCACGCGCTCCGACCAGTCGATCTCCGCCGAGTCGCCGTCGGCGGACCGCTTGACCAGGGAGGTCTTGGGGGCGGCCACGCCCGCCGCGGGCAGGTCCCTGGTGAGGGGCGCGAGATCGCCGTACGTACGGGCCCGGTACACCGCGTCCACCCGCTCGTTGAACTCGTCCATGTCGAGGCGGCCCTCGGCGAGTGCCTCGCGCAGGACCTCGGCGACGCGTTCGCGGTCGGCGTCGGAGGCGCGCAGGTCGGGGCTCGGCGAACCGGGGACGGCCGGCGGCGACGCGGGCGGCTGGGAAGACTCGGCGTCCGTCATACCCCGAAGCCTACGAGGTCCCCCTGTCGGCGTACATCTTGGCGATGACCGCCTCGATGTCCGGCTCGCGCACCGAGAGGTCGGCCAGCGGGTAGCGCTCGGCGATCGCGGCGACCAGCGGCGCCGCCGAGGCGGCCGCCGGGAACGCCAGCCACTGCCGGGGGCCTTCCGTGCGCACGACCCGCGCCGACTCGACCTGGAGCGGCGGGAGTTCCCGCTCCAGGTCCACCACCAGCATGCGCCTCGCTCCCGCCCGCCTCGTGCAGCCCGTCGAGGTCGCCGTCGTACACCAGCCGCCCGTGGTCGATGACCATCACGCGCCGGCACAGCTGCTCGATGTCGGTGAGGTCGTGCGTGGTGAGCAGGACCGTCGTGCCGTTGTCGGCGTTCAGGTCGCGCAGGAAGCCGCGCACCTTCGCCTTGCTGACCACGTCGAGGCCGATGGTCGGCTCGTCCAGGTAGAGCACCCGCGGGTCGTGCAGGAGCGCCGCCGCGATGTCGCCGCGCATGCGCTGCCCGAGCGACAGCTGCCGCACGGGCACGTCCAAGAGCTCCCCCAGGTCGAGGAGTTCCACGCACCGGTCGAGGTTCTCGGCGTAACGGGCGTCGGGGATGCGGTACATGCGGTGCATCAGGCGGTACGAGTCGATGAGCGGCAGGTCCCACCAGAGCGTGGTGCGCTGGCCGAACACGACGCCGATGTGGCGGGCGAGGCGGGCGCGCTCGCGCGCCGGGTCGATGCTTGCCCGCGACCCGCAGCCGCCCGCCGCTGGGCGTGAGGATGCCGGTCAGCATCTTGATCGTGGTCGACTTGCCCGCGCCGTTCGGCCCGATGTAGCCGACCATCTCGCCGCGCGGCACCGTGAAGGAGATGCCGTCCACGGCCCGCACCTCGCGCCGCTCCCGGCGCAGGAAGCCGGTCTTCCTGCGCACGTCGAAGACCTTCTCCACGCCGTCGAGGGTGATGAAGTCCCCGTCGACGGCGTCCGCGCCCGTACCGGTGTCCGTGCGGGTGTCGGTGGCCATGTCAGCTCCCTGTGCTGCGGTACGAGCGGAGTCCCGCGCGCCAGGCCAGGCCCGCGAGCGCCAGGCACGCGACGGCCACCAGCGGCGGTGTGAAGGCGACCCACCGCGGCAGGTCGAGGGGGTAGGGGCGGTCGAGGACGTACAGGCCCGGCAGCCAGTTCACGAAGGCGATCGGCACCACGAAGGTCACCCCGCGCACCAGGTCCTTGGCGAAGACGGTCGGCGGGTACTGCAGGAGCGTGTTGCCGCCGTACGTGAAGGCGTTCTGCACCTCCGAGGCGTCCTGCGCCACGAACTGGAAGGCGGCGCCGCCGACGAACGCGGCGAGGAAGATGCCCGCGCCGCTGACCAGCATCAACGGGATCAGCAGGACCTTCAGCGGGGTCCAGGCGATGTCGAAGGACCAGAGCGCGTACGCGAGGACCAGCCCGCCCTGGGTGATCCGGCCAAGGCGGCGCAGCGCGAAGCGGTCCGCGGCGACCTGCGCGAGCACCGGGGCGGGCCGCACCAGGAGGGTGTCGAGGGTGCCGTCGCGCACCCGGCCGCCGAGGCGGTCCATGGAGCCGACGGCGAGGTCGGCGATGCCGAAGGCGGTGGTGGCCACGCCGTACAGGAAGGCGATCTCCCCGAGGCCGTAGCCGCCGAGCCGGTCCACCTGGGAGAACATCAGCAGGATCGCCGCGAAGTCCAGGCCCGTCACCAGGAGGTTGCCGAGGGCGGTCATCGCGAAGGACGCGCGGTAGGCCATCGTGGAGCGGATCCACATGGCGGTGATCATCCGATAGGCGCGCAGGCCGTCCCGCAGCCGCGCGAGCGGCCCCGCAGGGCCTTCGAACCCGATGGGCCCCCGGTCGGCCGTCCGCTGCCGCCGCACCGTCGCGTCAGCCACCCTGCACCACCACGCGCCGCGTCGCCAGGCCCTGGAGCAGCCGCCCGGCGGCGAGCAGCCCGGCGGCCCACGCGGCCTGGAAGGCGTACGTCCACAGCAGGCCGGCGCCGGTGTGCTTGCCGAGGAACACATCGGCGGGCACCTGGAGCAGCGCCGACCAGGGCAGGGCCCGCGCGATCTCGCCGAGGGTGCCGGGGAACACGTTCAGGGGCAGCAGCATGCCGGAGAAGAACATGCCCGCGATCCACGACATCTGGGCCATGCCCGCGCCGTCCATGAGCCAGAAGGCGCTGAGCGCGACCAGGAAGCGCAGCGCGAAGCTGACGACGACGCCGAGGAACACGGCGACGAGCGTGGCCAGCCAGGTCAACGGATTCGTGGGGAGCGCCAGTTGGAAGAGGAGCGCCCCGCAGGTCATCGGCACCACGCCGCGCCCCAGGAGGTGGAAGGCGGCCCGGCCGAGATCGCCCGCGAGCCACCAGGCCTGGAGGTCGACGGGGCGGTGCAGGTCGATGGCGACGTCGCCGGTGCGGATGCGGTTGATCAGCTCCTCCTCGAAGCCGCCGCCCATCGCCGCGACCGTCATCAGGAGGGCCTGGCCGAGCCATACGTACGTCAGCGCCTGCGCCTGGTCGTATCCTCCTAGTCCGGGTCTCTCTTCCCAGAGGGCTATGTAGGTGTAGGCCAGGATCACCCCGAACACGGTGTTGGTGAAGACACCCGCCAGCGTCGCCATGCGGTACGTAGCGAATCTCCGGAAGTTTCCTCCGGCGACGGCCGCGTACAAGCGGAACCGTCCTGTTCTCACGGACATCCCTTTCAGAGAGCCTCGTCCCGCTCCAGGCCGAGCGACCGGACCGGTAGGTCCGGGCCGAAGCGCAGGAGCCTAATGTGAGCGGGGCCGTCCGTGCCAGGCAATTTCGCCGCGCGGCGCGTGCCTGGTCGGAAGGGCATGCGGAGACAGTGTGCAATGGGTCGTACGAGGCGTACGACGCGAACTGGGAGTTCCGCGAGACATGAGCAGCGACGAGCCGCAGCAGCGGCGTGGTCCCGGGCGCGGGCCCGCTGACGGGCCCGGTGAGCCCGCCGCCCGCGAGGACGGGCCCGCGGCCCCGCGACCGGACGCCCCCCGGGGGCCCGGGCGCTCCGCGGCCGAGCGGCACCGCGGTGTCCCCGGCGAGGGTGAAGGCGGCGCACGGCAGAGTGACCCGGAGTCCTCCGGCGGTCCCGCCGCCAGCGACCCCGCCACCCAGCAGATCCGCCCCGTCACCGACCGCGACAAGCCCGCCCCGGGCAAGGGCGCCCCTGGCGCCTCGGCCCCGGACCCCGCGACCCAGCAGATCCGCCGCGTCACCGGCCACGACAAGCCCGCCGCCGCGCGGCCGCAGGGCTCCGCGGCCGGGAGCAACGGACAGCGGGCGGCGGGCGCTGCCGCCGCCGGGGTCGGCGCGGGCGCGGCGGCGGCCTCGCCGCAGGGCTGGGCGCCCCGTGAGCCCGGCGACGGGGACGGGAACGGCGACGGCGGCCCGGCGGCCCCGGCCACCGCCCCCGGCAAGAACGGCAAGAACGGCAAGAAGCGCAAGCGGCCCAAGCGCAAGGGCTGGCGGCGCCTGATCCCCACCTGGCGGATGGTGCTCGGCACGTTCATCCTGCTGATCCTGCTCGGCGTGGGCGCGTTCATGACGGGCTACTTCCTGGTGAACATCCCGCCCGCCAACGCCATGGCCACCAAGCAGAGCAACGTCTATCTGTACGCCGACGGCACCGAGATCGCCCGCGACGGCAAGGTCAACCGCGAGAACGTCCCCCTTTCGAAGGTTCCCAAGAAGGTCCAGCACGCGGTCCTCGCCGCCGAGGACCGGGACTTCTACAGCGAGTCCGCCGTCGACCCGAAGGCGATGCTCCGCGCGGGCTGGAACACGCTCACCGGCAAGGGCAAGCAGTCCGGCTCGACGATCACCCAGCAGTACGTGAAGAACTACTACCTGGCGCAGGAGCAGACGGTCTCCCGCAAGGTGAAGGAGTTCTTCATCGCGATCAAGCTGGACCGCGAGGTGAGCAAGGACGAGATCCTCCAGGGCTATCTGAACACCAGCTACTTCGGCCGCAGCGCGTACGGCGTGCAGGCCGCCGCGCAGGCGTACTACGGCAAGGACGTCGAGGACCTGTCCGTCGGCCAGGGCGCGTACCTGGCGACGCTGGTGAACTCCCCCAACGCCTACGACGTGGCGACGCACCCGGAGAACAAGCCGCGCGCCGTCGGGCGCTGGAACTACGTCCTGGACGGCATGGTCAAGGAGGGCTGGCTCGACAAGGCCGAGCGGGACAAGGTCAAGTTCCCGATGCCGGAGCAGGCGAAGGGCGCGCCGGGCCTGTCCGGGCAGCGCGGCTACGTCGTGAAGGCCGTCGAGGACTATCTGATCGAGAACCGGATCGTCGACGAGGACGCCCTCAGCAAGGGCGGCTACCGCATCACCACCACCCTGCAGAAGCCCCGGCAGGACGCCTTCGTCAAGGCCGTCGACGAGCAGGTGATGTCGAAGGTCGACAAGAAGGCCCGCAAGATCGACAAGAACGTGCGCGTCGGCGGCGCCTCCGTGGACCCGAAGACCGGCGAGGTCGTCGCGATGTACGGCGGCATCGACTACACCAAGCAGTTCGTGAACAACGCGACCCGGCGCGACTACCAGGTCGGCTCGACCTTCAAGCCGTTCGTGTTCACCTCGGCGGTGGAGAACGGCTCGGTCACCCAGGACGGCCGCCCGATCACGCCGAACACGATCTACGACGGCAACAACCGGCGCCCGGTGCAGGGCTGGGACGGCGGGCACGTACGCGCCCGAGAACGAGGACGACGGCCAGTACGGCGACATCACCGTGCGCGAGGCCACCGACAAGTCGGTGAACTCGGTGTACGCGCAGATGGCCGTGGACGTCGGCTCGGACAAGGTCAAGGACACCGCGGTCGCGCTCGGCGTGCCCGAGAAGACCCCGGACCTGACCGCGTCCCCGTCGATCGCGCTCGGCCCGTCCACGGCCTCCGTCCTGGACATGACCGAGGCGTACGCCACGCTCGCCAACCACGGCAGGCACGGCACGTACACGCTCGTCGAGAAGATCACCAAGGACGGCAAGGACATCGCCCTGCCCGCGCGCAAGAAGTCGACGGCGGTGAGCCGCGAGGCGGCCGACACCACGACGTCGATCCTGCAGAGCGTGGTGCAGTCCGGCACGGGCCGCGAGGCGCTGAACGCGGGCCGTCCCGCGGCGGGCAAGACCGGTACGGCGGAGAGCGACAAGGCGGCCTGGTTCGCGGGCTACACCCCCGACCTCGCCACCGTCGTCGCCGTGATGGGCCAGGACCCGGTGACCGCGGCGCAGACCCCGCTGTACGGGGCGCTCGGCGAGACCCGCATCAACGGCGGCGGCTACCCGGCGAAGGTGTGGGCGCAGTTCACCAAGGACGCCCTGGAGGGCAAGCCCGTCAAGGAGTTCGACCTCCAGCTGGAGCCGGGCTCGGAGGAGCCGGTCGCCCCCGACCCCTCGCAGTCGGCCGAGGAGCCGGACGAGGACACCGACGGCGCCACCGGCGACGTGACCGGCGGCGGTGACGACGGCGGCCAGGACGACGGCGGCACCACGGACGGCGGCCAGAACGGCGGCGACCAGGGCGGCCAGAACGGCGGTCAGCAGGGCGGCCAGAACCAGGGCGGCCAGAACGGCGGCGACCAGGGCGGCCAGAACCAGGGCCAGGATCAGGGCCAGGCCCAGGGCGGCGCGGACGGGGGCGGCGCGGCGGACGGCGGCGCCGACGGGGGCGCGGCCGACGGCGGTGCCGCGGACGGCGGTGGCGGTGCCCAGGGCGGCGCCGCGCAGGGCGCGCTCGGCGGCCTCACCACGGGGGTGAACGGCCGCCGCGCCGACTGAGCGGGCGGGCGCGCCCGCTCAGGGCGCGCCCGTCGGCCCTTAGTGACCGCTGGTCGCCTTGAGGCCCACGACGGCCACGAGCAGCAGGCACACGAAGAAGATCCGGGCCGCGGTGGCGGGCTCGCCGAGCGCGACCATGCCGACCACCGCGGCGCCCGCGGCGCCGATGCCGACCCACACGCCGTAGGCCGTGCCGATGGGGAGCGTCTTGGCCGCGTACGACAGCAGGAGCATGCTCGCGACGATGCCCGCGCCGGTGAACACACTCGGCCACAGACGGGTGAACCCCTCGGTGAACTTCATGCCGATCGACCAGCCGACTTCGAGCAGACCGGCGACGATGAGCAGGACCCAGGCCATGACGGCACCTCCGAGAACGAGACTTCAGGGGTGCGTCGTCTTTGCGGGGCCCGGTACGGCGCGTCTCGTCGGGGTCCCTCCACGGTAGCAAAAGGCAGGCAAAAGGGGCTGGTGACGACGGTCACCAGCCCCTTCGACAGCTACAGGTAGAGCCCCGTGGAGTCCTCCGAGCCCTCGAAGCGGTCCGCGGCCACGGCGTGCAGGTCGCGCTCGCGCATCAGCACGTACGCCACGCCCCTGACCTCGACCTCGGCCCGGTCCTCCGGGTCGTAAAGGACCCGGTCGCCGGGCTCGACCGTGCGCACGTTCTGCCCGACGGCGACGACCTCGGCCCAGGCCAGGCGCTTGCCGACGGCCGCGGTGGCCGGGATCAGGATGCCGCCGCCGGAGCGCCGCTCGCCCTCGCTGGTGTCCTGGCGCACGAGGACGCGGTCGTGCAGCATCCGGATCGGCAGCTTGTCGTCGTGGGTCCTTGGGTCATGTGTCTTGGCGCTCACGCCCCGAACCTACCTGCCCGCGGGCGCCCTGTACGCCCCCGGGTCAGCCCTTGCGGCGGCGCGAGCCGACCGTGAGGAGCCCCACGACTCCGATCACGACCAGGGCCACCGGCACGATCCGCTCCACGCGGGGCGAGCCGTCCGCCCCCACGAACTGGCTCCGCACGTCGGAGACGAAGCGGTTCGCCCCGACGTAGGCCCGGCCGAGGGACTGGTCCACGCTCGCCGCGACCTTCGCCTTGGCGTCGCCGACGATCGTCTTCGGGTGGACCCGCACTCCGATCTCGTCGAGGGTCTCGGCGAGCTGGTCGCGCCGGCGCTTGATGTCCGCCTCGATCTGCGCAGGGGTCCTGGCATCCGCATCCGACACCGCGCTGCCTCCGTGGGTGTGTGCCGTGTACCTGTGTACCTATGTGATCCACAGTCTGTCCGTGTGTTCACAGTCTGTCAGCTCCAGGCGCGCCGCACCCCATGGCACCCCCATTACGCTCGACACCGTCACCAGACCCCGAGCGTCATGCCTTTGCGAGGAGACCCAGATGAGCGAGCGACTCAAGCCCGGCGACCCGGCCCCCGCCTTCACCCTGCCCGACGCCGACGGCAAGGAGGTCTCCCTGGCGGACCACAAGGGCCGCAAGGTGATCGTGTACTTCTACCCGGCCGCCCTGACCCCCGGCTGCACCAAGCAGGCCTGCGACTTCACGGACAACCTGGACGTGCTCGCGGCCGCCGGTTACGACGTCATCGGCGTCTCGCCGGACAAGCCGGAGAAGCTCGCGAAGTTCCGTGAGAAGGAGGACCTGAAGGTCACCCTCGTCGGCGACCCGTCCAAGGAGACCCTGGAGGCGTACGGCGCCTTCGGCGAGAAGAAGCTGTACGGCAAGACGGTGACCGGCGTGATCCGCTCGACGGTCGTCGTGGACGAGCGGGGCAAGGTGGAGCACGCGTTCTACAACGTGAAGGCGACGGGCCACGTGGCCAAGATCATCCGCGATCTGGGCATCTGACGGCCCCCGCGGCCCTCGAACGCCGGGCCACGGCCCACTACGATGGGGCCTTGCGCTGACGCGCGGCCGTGGTGGAATTGGCAGTCACGCTGGGTTTAGGTCCCAGTGGGGTAACACCCGTGAGGGTTCGAGTCCCTCCGGCCGCACACGTCACGAAGGGCGCTCCCGCCGCACGCGGGGGCGCCCTTCGCCGTTCGCGCGGCGCCTCAGCCAAGCAGCTCCCGCACCACCGGCACCAGCGCCCGGAACGCCTCCCCCCGATGGCTGATGGCGTTCTTCTCCTCGGGGGTGAGCTCCGCGCAGGTGCGGGTCTCGCCCTTCGGCTGGAGGATCGGGTCGTAGCCGAAGCCGCCCGTGCCGGAGGGGGTGTGGCGCAGGGTGCCGGCGAGGCGGCCCTCGACGACGCGCTCGGTGCCGTCGGGCAGCGCGAGCGCCGCCGCGCAGGCGAAGTGGGCGCCGCGGTGGGCCTCGTCGATGTCGCCGAGCTGGGCCAGGAGCAGCTCCAGGTTGGCCCGGTCGTCGCCGTGGCGCCCGGAGCCCAGCGCGCGGAGAAGATGCCGGGCGCCCCGCCGAGCACGTCCACGCACAGGCCCGAGTCGTCGGCCACGGCGGGCAGACCGGTGGCCTTGGCCAGGGCGTGCGCCTTGAGCAGGGCGTTCTCGGCGAAGGTGACGCCGGTCTCCTTGACGTCGGGGATCTCGGGGTAGGCGTCGGCGCCGACGAGTTCATGGGCCAGGCCCGCGTCGGCGAGGATCACCCGGAGCTCGGTGACCTTGTTGGCGTTGCGGGTGGCGAGGATGAGACGGGTCATGGGACCAGTATCTCCGCCCGCTCCGGGGGGCTTGATCGGCGGCGGGGAGCCGCCGCCGGGCCCGCGCTCAGTCGGTGCAGACCTTGGTCAGTTCCTTGGCCGCGTCGACGGCCGGGCTGAGGTCGGGGGTCCTGTCGCCGCCGTCCTTGGAGGCGTCGCGGATGTTGTCGACGGCCTTCTCCAGGTGGTCGAGGGCCTTGTCCACGTCGGCGTCGTCGGACTTGTCGCGGATGTCGTCGAGGTTGTCCTCGATGTCGTCGAGGGAGTCGTCGGCCTTCGACGGGTTCAGGGCCGCGTCCTGCGCCGCTTCCTGCATGTCCTCGATGTTGTCGTGTATGGAGTCGGCGGTCTTGACGCAGTCGACGGCCTTGTCGACCGGGTCGCAGGCGGCAAGGCCGACCACGGCCGGCGCGACGAGCAGTGCGGCGACGACGGCGGTGGCGGTTCGGCGGTGGCGCGCGGCCATGTGGATGTCCCCTCCCGGATGCGGGCGGGCTCACGGCTTGGCCCGTACACCCGCACCCGTAAGAACGCCCTACCGGGTGCGGACGGTTGCTCGCCCGCCACCGGCGCCGGGCACGCCGCCCCGGCCGACTGGCGCCCGGCGGGGGCGACTTGGGACCGTGGTCCCGCCCGCCGGGGCTCCCCTGGGACTACAGTCCCTTTTCCAGCGCGGCCAGCTGGAGCGCGGTGAGCTCCGCGCAGCCTCCGACGGCGAGGTCGAGGAGCGCGTTCAGCTCGTCGCGGGCGAACGGCTCGGCCTCGGCGGTGCCCTGGACCTCGACGAAGCGGCCGTCGCCGGTGCACACGACGTTCATGTCGGTGTCGGCCTTGACGTCCTCCTCGTACGCGAGGTCGAGCAGCGGCACGCCGCCGACGATGCCGACGGAGACGGCGCTGACGGTGCCGGTGAGCGGCTGGCGCCCGGCCTTGACGAGCTTCTTGCCCTGCGCCCAGGCGACGGCGTCGGCGAGGGCGACGTAGGCGCCGGTGATGGCGGCGGTGCGGGTGCCGCCGTCGGCCTGGAGGACGTCGCAGTCCAGGACGATGGTGTTCTCGCCGAGCGCCTTGTAGTCGATGACGGCGCGCAGCGAGCGGCCGATCAGGCGGGAGATCTCGTGCGTACGGCCGCCGATCTTGCCGCGGACGGACTCGCGGTCGCCGCGGGTGTTGGTGGAGCGCGGCAGCATCGAGTACTCGGCGGTGACCCAGCCCTCGCCGCTGCCCTTGCGCCAGCGCGGGACGCCCTCGGTGACCGAGGCGGTGCAGAAGACCTTCGTGTCGCCGAAGGAGACGAGGACGGAGCCCTCGGCGTGCTTGCTCCAGCCGCGCTCGATGCTGATGGGGCGGAGCTGTTCGGGGGTACGACCGTCGAATCGAGACATGCGGTGAGCCTATCCGGCGCCGGGCCCCCGGTTCATCGGCCCGCGGCCTCGCGGAGCGGCGGTCGACGGCGCCCGCCGACGGTGCCCCGCGACAGCGTGAAGGCCCCGTTCCGGTCAGGGGGGAACGGGGCCTTCACGGGACCGGCAGGGCCCGGTCTCACATCATGTCTTCGATCTCCGCGGCGATCGGGTCCGCGTCCGTGCCGATGACCACCTGGATCGCCGTGCCCATCTTGACGACCCCGTGCGCGCCCGCGGCCTTCAGGGCCGCCTCGTCGACCAGGCCCGGGTCGTTGACCTCCGTGCGGAGACGGGTGATGCAGCCCTCGACCTCTTCGATGTTGTCGATGCCGCCGAGCCCGGCAACGATCTTCTCAGCCTTGCTGGCCATTGCTTTCTCCCTGCTGTGAAAGGACGCGGCCTCAACACCGTAGGTCCGCTTTGCCACGGTAACGCACGGTTGGCCCATCTTCGCGGGCGGTCACGGCGGCCGCACCCCATCATGACGATCAAGGTGTCACCCCTGACCAGGGGCCCACCGCGCACCCGTCCGCAACTGGTCTACACCAGTTTTCAACGACCGCCAAACTGGCTGGTTCCAGGAGGAACGCCGATGAGTTCCGACGCCGCCGCGGTACCGCAGAAGAAGTGGTGGAACGGCCTCTTCCAGGGCCTGCAGAAGATGGGCCGCAGCCTCCAGCTGCCCATCGCCGTGCTGCCCGCCGCCGGCATCCTCAACCGGCTCGGCCAGCCGGACGTCTTCGGCGACGACGGCCTCGGCTGGACCAACGTCGCCAAGGTCTTCGCGGCAGCGGGCGGTGCCCTGCTCGACTCCTCGCTCGGCCTGCCGCTGCTGTTCTGCATCGGCGTCGCGATCGGCATGGCCAAGAAGTCCGACGGCTCCACGGCGCTCGCCGCCGTCGCGGGCTTCCTCGTCTACTACGCCGTGCTCCGCGCCTTCCCCGACGACTGCGCCGCCGGGGCCGACTTCGCGGGCGCCGGGATGTGGAGCGGGGTGTGCGTGGCCGAGGACGGCACATCGGCGCAGGCCGCGTACCAGAACCCAGGGGTCTTCGGCGGCATCGTGATGGGCCTGCTCGCGGCCTGGTTCTGGCAGCGCTACCACCGGGTGCGCCTGGTGGACTGGCTCGGCTTCTTCAACGGCCGCCGCCTGGTGCCGATCATCATGGCCTTCATCGGCCTGGTCTTCGCGGGCCTGTGCGTCTGGGTCTGGCCGCCCATCGGCGACGGGCTCACCAGCTTCTCCAAGTGGCTGGTGGACCTCGGCTGGCTCGGCTCGGGCATCTTCGGCGTGGCCAACCGCGCGCTGCTCACGATCGGCCTGCACCAGTTCCTGAACACGTTCGTCTGGTTCCAGTTCGGCGACTTCACCAAGCCGGACGGCACCGTGGTGCACGGCGACATCAACCGCTTCCTCGCCGGGGACCCGACGGCGGGCCAGTTCACCTCGGGCTTCTTCCCGATCATGATGTTCGCGCTGCCCGCCGCGGCCCTCGCGATCACGCACGCCGCCCGCCCCGAGCGCCGCAAGGTCGTCGGCGGCATGATGCTCTCGGTCGGCCTGACGTCCTTCGTGACCGGCATCACCGAGCCGATCGAGTACTCCTTCCTCTTCATCGCCCCGCTCCTGTACGCGATCCACGCGCTGCTCACCGGCGTCTCGATGGCGGTGACGTGGGCGCTCGGGGTCAAGGACGGCTTCAGCTTCTCCGCGGGCCTGATCGACTACGTCATCAACTGGAGCCTGGCCACCAAACCCTGGCTGATCATCCCCATCGGCCTGGTCTTCGCGGTCGTCTACTACGCTCTCTTCCGCTTCGTCATCCATAAGTTCGACCTGCCCACGCCGGGCCGCGAACCGGAAGAGGAAGCAAAGGCGTTGGACGCAGAACAGACCAAAGCGTAGAGCTCAAGCGGAACCCCGCTCAGAGTCTTCCGAAAGGCCCTCGGACCGCCCGGTCCGGGGGTCTTTCGCCGCGCTTGTGACGGTATGGCCGACCCCACAGGAATCGTGGGTTCCTTATGTCGCCTTGACCGTGTTACAACAGGTCTACACCACTGAGTGGTGTAGACCACCTGGATGCTGTCGCACCCCCGAACTGTCCCCTGACAGCACCCGCACATGGAGGAAGTCATGAGTACGGCCACCGCCAAGGCGGCGCCCGCGAAGAAGCGGGGCTCAAGTCTGTTGCAGGGTCTGCAGAAGGTGGGACGCAGCCTGCAGCTGCCCATCGCCGTCCTGCCCGCGGCGGGCATCCTGCTGCGCCTGGGCCAGCCGGACGTGTTCGGCGCCGACGGCCTCGGCTGGGGCAAGGTCAGCCACGGTGTTCGCCAACGCCGGTGACGCGGTGTTCGCGAACATGCCGATGCTGTTCTGCATCGGTGTCGCGATCGGCTTCGCGAAGAAGGCGGACGGCTCCACGGCCCTCGCCGCCCTCGTCGGCTTCCTGGTCTACACGAACGTCCTGAAGGCGTTCCCGGTCACCGAGGCGAAGATCATGAAGGGGGCCGACGTCGCCGCGACGTACAACGACCCCAAGGTCTTCGGCGGCATCATCATGGGCCTGATCTCGGCCGTGGTCTGGCAGAAGTTCCACCGCACCAAGCTGGTGGACTGGCTCGGCTTCTTCAACGGCCGCCGCCTGGTGCCGATCATCATGGCCTTCATCGGCACCGCCCTGGGCGTCTTCTTCGGCCTGTGCTGGGGCCCGGTCGGCGACGCGATCACCAGCTTCGGCGAGTGGATGACCGAACTCGGCTCGGTCGGCGCGGGCATCTTCGGCGTGGTCAACCGCGCGCTGCTCCCGGTCGGCATGCACCAGTTCGTGAACACCGTGGCCTGGCAGGAGATCGGCTCCTTCACCGACTCCGCCGGTGCCGTCTGGCACGGCGACATCCAGCGCTTCATGCACGGCGACCCGACCGCGGGCCAGTTCATGTCCGGCTTCTTCCCGATCATGATGTTCGCGCTGCCCGCCGTCGCGCTCGCCATCACGCACACCGCACGCCCCGAGCGCCGCAAGGTCGTCGGCGGCATGATGATGTCCCTCGCGCTCACCTCGTTCGTCACCGGCATCACCGAGCCGATCGAGTTCGCGTTCATGTTCATCGCGCCGGTCCTGTACGTGATCCACGCGGTCCTCACGGCCGTCGCCATGACCGTCACCTGGGCCCTGGGCGTCCACCACGGCTTCACCTTCTCCGCGGGCGCCATCGACTACGTCCTGAACTGGAAGTTCGCCGACAAGCCCTGGCTGATCATCCCGATCGGCCTGGCGTTCGCGGCGGTCTACTACGTGGTCTTCCGCTTCGCGATCGTCGTCAAGTTCAACCTCCCCACCCCGGGCCGTGAGCCCGAGGAGGAGATCGAGGACCTGACGAAGGCGTAGCCCTTCCCCGCACGACGAGGGCCCCGGAACCGCATCGGTTCCGGGGCCCTCGTCGTAGGTGCGTCGGCCGCGCCCGCGGCGCCCGGCGGCGTATCGATACTCCGCCTCAGAGCTGGTACGTCGCCCCCGGCGCGGCCAGCTCCGTCGGCCCTTCGAACACGGCGCGGGCGTCCGCGAGGTTCACCCGGGCGTCCGTCCACGGCGGGATGTGGGTGAGCAGCAGCCGGCCCACGCCCGCGCGCCGCGCGGACTCGCCCGCCTCCCGGCCGTTGAGGTGCAGGTCCGGGATGTTCTCCTTGCCGTGCGTGAACGCGGCCTCGCACAGGAAGAGGTCGCTGCCCGCGGCGAGTTCGTCGAGCGCCTCGCACGGGCCGGTGTCACCGGAGTACGTGAGCGACTTCCCGCCGTGCTCGACGCGCAGCCCGTACGCCGCCTCGACCGGGTGGCACACCTTCTCCGTACGCACCGAGAAGGGACCGATGTCGAAGGCGCCGGGCTTCACCGTATGGAAGTCGAAGACCTCGCTCATCGAGGACGCGGAGGGCGTGTCGGCGTACGCCGTGGTCAGGCGCTGCTCGGTGCCCTCGGGGCCGTACACCGGGATGGGCGCGCAGCGGCCGCCCTCGTGCCGGTAGTAGCGGGCCACGAAGTACGCGCACATGTCGATGCAGTGGTCGGCGTGCAGATGGCTGAGGAAGATCGCGTCGAGGTCGTACAGACCGATGTGGCGCTGCAGCTCTCCCAGGGCGCCGTTGCCCATGTCGAGCAGCAGCCGGAAGCCGTCGGCCTCGACGAGGTAGCTCGAGCAGGCCGAGTCCGCGGACGGAAACGACCCCGAGCAGCCGACGACGGTGAGCTTCATAGAGCTGGAACCTCCACGCTGGCGGTCGGGGGAAACGGGGGCGTGCGGTCCGTTGAGCGTAAGGCGCGAAAGCACGGCACGCTCCTCCGTCGCGGGCCGTTGTGGGCGAAGTCACCGGTCACGTCACTCTTCCCCCGTAGTTCCACGGGCGGGCGCAACTCCCGGCGTCCCGGGCCAGTGCGAGGGCGCCCCGCTCCTTGAACGCCGACGAGCCGCGGGCGAGGCCGGAGGCGGCCACCCGTTCGACCCATGCCGGATTCTGGCCATGAAGCGGGGGAACTCACCTGGGACAATGTGAAGGACGGTTTTAGGTGGGTCTGGGAGGGATGTGGGAGTGGTGGGGCGGGTGGGGGGTGGTGTCGGGCGGTGGAAGGCGGTCCTTGCGGGCTGTTGCGCGCTGGTGCCCCTGCTGGTTTCCGGCGGGTTCCTCGCCGCCGTGCCGTCGGCGCTCGCGCGGGGGCAGGCGTACGCCTCCGCGCCCGTCTGCGCCGCCGGGGCCCGGTCGGACGCGTGCACGACGGCGGTGTCAGCGACCGTCGCGGGCACCGGGGAGAAGGCCCGCGGCCGGAAGGGTCGACCACTGGCTTCGGGTCGTCGAGCGGGGCGAAGGGCGGGTGCGGCGCGTGCACATGTCCGGCTCGAGGCTGTACGACGTCGTGCGCGCCGGGGACCGGGTGTCGCTGACGTACTGGCGGGGCGAGATCCGCACGGTGCGGTTGGGGACCACCGCCGAGGAGACCAAGGCGTCCCCGGCCGACGACTGGCGGCTCCCCATGGGCATCGGCCTGCTGACGCTGCCCATCGGGCTCGGGTTCCTGGAGACGGCCTGGTGGTCCCGGCGGCGGTACGCCACCGCGGCGCACGCCCACGCCTGGCAGCTCGCCGTGGGCTGCCTGGCCGGGGGGCTCCTCGGCGGGGTCGGCTTCGTCGCGAGCATGGTCTGCCCGGAGGCGGCCGACGCCCTGCTGGTCACGGCCGTCGGCATGCCCCCGGTGGCGGCGCTGACCGGCCTGTGCGCGTGGCTGCTGCGGCGGCGGGAGCGGCGGGCCGTGGACACCAGCGACATCGTTCCCAGTGGCGCCCGCGGGGAAGCGGTGCGTGCGCGCGGCCGTGCTCGGGGACGTCCCGGGGCGCCCCTACGGCATCGACGGCTTCGACCACCTGGTGGTCGGCGACGGGCCGCCCGCGGTCACGCCCGACCCCGACGGGCGCGTCGCCCGCAGGCCGCTGCCGCGGTCGCTGACCGTACGGGACGTGCGGGCGCCGCGGCCGGACGACTGCGCCCTCTCGTCGGGCGGCACCGCGTACGACACCGTCCTCATCGAGTGCCGCGACGGCGACGCGACGGTCCTCGTCGCCCTGGCCCGCGACGACGCCCCCGTCGTCCTCGGCGCGCTGCGGGCGCACGCGCGGGCGGCGGGCTGAGGGGCGCGCCGGTACCGTCGGTGCCATGGACACGTCCTGGTGGCTGGCCCTCGCCGCGGTGGTGGTGCTCGCGCTGGTGGTCACGGTGGTGGACGGGTGGGGACGGGGGCGCTCGCGCCGTGCGGGGCGCCGTGCGCCGCGGCCCGCCTCGGGGGGCTCCTCGGGGGGCTCGGCGCGGCCGCGTGCCGCGGAGATCTGGTGGGCCGTGGCCGACGAGGCCGAGTGCCCCTTCCTCGTCCTGTCCGTACGGGGGGACGCGGTGCGCGTTGCGACGATCACCACGAGGTTTCACGATGAGCGGGCCGGGGTGATTCCGCTGCCGCCGGGGGCGGTCGGGGATGTGCGGGGGCGGGCCAGTTTTCTTGAGCCGGGGGTGGTGCGGGAGCTGTGGGTCGGGGACTTTCGGCGGCGGGCGGGGGTGGTGGATCCGGCCTTGTGGGATCAGGTGCGGCACCTGGGCTGATCCCACGCGGGTGCGCCCCAGGCCCGCCCCTTCCCGCTCCGGGTGCGGCTGCCCCCGGGCCCCCGCTCACAGACATTGGCGCTTCGCGCCTCGTCCTCAAACGCCGGACGGGCTGACATACCCGCACCCGAGGACGAGGGGAGCGCCGATCAGCCGGGGCGCCCCCTCGCCAGGGCTACGCCCAGAGTTGGCCCTGGACCGAGGCGATGGCCTCTTCCGTCGTGGGTGCTGTGTACAGGCCCGTCGAGAGGTACTTCCAGCCGCCGTCGGCCACGACGAAGACGATGTCGGCGGGCTCGCCCGCCTTGAGGGCCTTGCGGCCCACGCCGATCGCGGCGTGCAGGGCCGCCCCGGTGGAGACCCCGGCGAAGATGCCCTCCTGCTGGAGCAGTTCGCGCGTGCGGGTCACCGCGTCGGCGGAGCCGACGGAGAAGCGGGTGGTGAGGACGGAGGCGTCGTACAGCTCGGGGACGAAGCCCTCTTCTAGGTTGCGCAGCCCGTAGACGAGGTCGTCGTAGCGCGGCTCAGCGGCGACGATCTTCACGTCCGGCTTGTGCTCGCGCAGATAGCGGCCGACGCCCATGAGCGTGCCGGTGGTGCCGAGCCCGGCCACGAAGTGGGTGATCGAGGGCAGGTCGGCGAGGATCTCGGGGCCGGTGCCCGCGTAGTGGGCGCCCGCGTTGCCGGGGTTGCCGTACTGGTAGAGCATCACCCAGTCGGGGTGCTCGGCCGCGAGTTCCTTGGCGACACGTACGGCCGTGTTGGAACCCCCCGCCGCGGGTGACGAGATGATCTCCGCGCCCCACATGGTGAGCAGGTCGCGCCGTTCCTGGGAGGTGTTCTCCGGCATGACGCACACGATGCGGTAGCCCTTGAGCTTCGCCGCCATGGCCAGCGAGATGCCGGTGTTGCCCGAGGTCGGCTCCAGGATCGTGCAGCCGGGCGTCAACCGGCCGTCCTTCTCGGCCTGTTCGACCATGTGGAGCGCGGGCCGGTCCTTGATGGAGCCGGTCGGGTTGCGGTCCTCCAGCTTGGCCCAGACGCGGACGTCGGCGGACGGGGACAGGCGCGGCAGACGGACCAGCGGCGTGTCGCCGACGGCCGCGAGCGGGGAGTCGTACCGCATGCGTCAGCTCATCCCGCCCGCGACAGCGGGCAGGATCGTGACGCTGTCGCCGTCGGTGGAGCTTGGTGGAGACGCCGTCGAGGAAGCGGACGTCCTCGTCGTTCAGGTACACGTTCACGAACCGGCGCAGGGCGTTGCCCTTGTCCTTGTCGACGAGGCGGTCCTGGATGCCCGCGTGCCGGGTCTCGAGGTCGGCGAAGAGGGCGGCGATGGTGTCGCCGCTGCCCTCGACGGCCTTCTCGCCGCCGGTGTAGGTGCGGAGGATGGTCGGGATGCGGACCTCGATGGCCATGGCGATGGGCTCCTGTCGGAAAGGGCTGGGCGGTGCGGGAGGTGCGGGGCGCCCGGTGCCGGGCGTGCGGCAGCCCGGGGCGCGGGAGGTGGGCGGCGCCACTGCCTGGCGGCGGCGCGCGTCAGCGCCGACAGATCGCGCTGGCGAGACGGCACAGGTCGACGTGCAGCCGGCCGACGAGCAGGGCGCCCGGCGTCATATGGATGCTCACGTCGTTCGAAACCATGCGCTCATCGTAACGATTCCCGGTCCGGGCCCCGGAGTGTGATCTCGCATGCCGGACGGATCGGGTTCGGAACCTGGACGGGCCGGTGCGGCGCCCGCCGCCCGGCCCGTCCCGCTCAGGGCGCGGGAGGCCGCCGTGCCGGGCCCGGGAGGTAGGTGACGGTGGGGGCGCCGGTGGCGGGGTGGATCGCCACCTCGGCGGTGACGCCGTACACCTCGGCGAGGAGTTCGCCGGTCAGGACGTCCCCGGGCGGCCCTGACGCGACGACGCGGCCGCCGTCGAGGACGTAGAGGCGGTCGCAGTAGTACGCGGCCAGCGTCAGGTCGTGCAGGGCCAGCAGATTGCCCGTGCCGAGGGCCTGGACGAGCCCGAGGATCTCCAGTTGGTAGCGGATGTCCAGGTGGTTGGTCGGCTCGTCGAGGACGAGGACGTCGGGCTGCTGCACCAACGCCCGCGCGAGCAGCGCCCGTTGCCGCTCGCCGCCGGACAGCTGCCCGAAGGGCCGCTCGGCCAGGCCGTCGGCGCCGACGCGCTCCAGGGTGTCGCGCACGAGGTCGCGGTCGGCGGCGGTGTCGGCCTCCCAGAAGCGCTTGTGCGGGGAGCGGCCCATGGCGACGATCTGGCGGACGGTGAGGTCGAAGGAGCCCGTCTGCCCGTCCTGCGGCACGGTGGCGATCCTGCGTGCGCGGGCCTTGGCCCCGGCCGTCGCCAGGTCCGCGCCGTCGAGCAGGACCCGCCCGCCGGTGGGCCTGAGCGTCCCGTACACACAGCGCAGCAGGGTCGTCTTGCCGCTGCCGTTGGGCCCGACGAGCCCGACCGTCTCACCGGTGGAGACGGCGAGCGAGACACCGTCGACGAGGCGGCGGCCCGAGGGGGTGTCGTACGCGAGGTCCTCGGTGCGCAGGACGGGGGTGCGAGGAGTGGAGGGCGCCGCTCCGGCTCCGGCGGCCTTGGTTCCGGTCAGGTCGGCCCTGGCGGATTCGGTTCCGCTCATGTCACCACCCCTTCCCGCGCCTTGCCCCGGCGCAGCTGCCACAGGAAAGAACGGTCCGCCGGTGAGCGCTGTGAGCACGCCCACCGGCACGTCCTGCGGTGCCGCCACCGTGCGGGCCGCGAGGTCGGCGACGACCAGGAACACCGCGCCCATCAGCGCCGCCACCGGCAGCAGCGCCCGGTGTCCGGAGCCCACCAGCATGCGGGCGGCGTGCGGCACCATCAGGCCGACGAAGCCGATGGCCCCGCTGTGCGCGACGAGCACGCCGGTCACGAGGGAGGCCAAGACGAACACGCCCGCGCGGAAGCGGGTGGTGTCCAGGCCGAGGACGGTGGCGCCCTCCTCGCCGACGAGCAGCAGGTCCAGCGGCCTGGCCAGGGCGACGAGGAGGGCCGTGCCCACCGCGAGGACGATCAGGGGCACCGCGAGCATGTCCCAGCGGGCGCTGCCGAGGCCGCCGAGCGTCCAGTACAGGACTTCCTTGAGGTGGTCGGCGCGGGCGGAGACCACCAGGATCAGGCTGGTGAGCGCGGACAGGATGTACGAGACGGCGACGCCCGCGAGGACCAGGCGGCTGGTGGTGAAGCCGCCGCCGGGCTCGCGGGCCAGCGCGTACACCACGACGAGCGCGAGGAACGCCCCGACGAAGGAGGCGGCCGGGACCGTCACCGTGGTGGCGAGGCCCGCGCCCACGCCGAGGACGATCACCCCGACGGCGGCGGCGGAGGCGCCGGAAGAGACACCGAGCAGGAACGGGTCGGCGAGGGGGTTGCGGACCAGGGCCTGCAGGGTGGTGCCGATCACGGCGAGGCCCGCGCCCACGGCTGCGCCGAGCAGGACGCGGGGCAGGCGGACGTCGAGGACGATCGTGCGGAACGGGGAGGGCTCTGTGGCCCTGCCCGTGAGGATGTCGAAGACCTGGGCGGGCGGGATCTTCACGGAGCCGTAGGCCAGCGCGGCGATGCCAGCGGCCGCGAGGGCGAGGACGAGGACCGCGATGAGGGTGGCGTAGCGGGCCCTGCCGGGTGGCCCCCAGGCCCGCCCTCCTCCCCGGACCGGGGGCTGCCGCCCTCGGTCCCCCGCTCAACGGGAACGGGCGCTTCGCGCCTCGTCCTCAAACGCCGGACGGGCTCCATCACAGCTGCTCCGCGAGCTTCTTCACCGCCCCTGGCGCCCTGACTCCAAGGACCACGTCCGACAGCGGCAGGACCGCGAAGCGCTTGTTCTTGATGGCGGGGACGTCCTTGAGGGCCGGGTCGTCCAGGAGGCGCTTCTTCTTCTGGGCGACCGTGGTGGCGCCGTAGTCGTAGATCACGATGACGTCGGGGGCGCGGTCCACGACGGTCTCCCAGGAGGCGTCGCCGAAGGGCTTGTCGAGGTCGGACATGACGTTGCGGCCGCCCGCGCGCTCGATGACCTCGTTGCCTATGCCCCGGCCTCCGGCCGTGAAGGCGGTCTTGTCGCCGCTGTCGTAGACGAAGACGGACTGGGGCTTCGCCCCCTTGGCCTTCGCCTTGGACTTCTTCGCCGTGGCGGCGAGTTCGGCCTTCGCTTCGCGCACCCACTTCTCGGCGCGGTCGCGGACGCCGAAGGTGGCTCCGGCCTCGCGCACCTCTTGGTAGACGTCGTCCATCGTGACGGCCTTCTTGGCGCAGCTCTCGATGTTCAGACGGCTGTTGATGCCGGACTTGGCGAGTGCGTCCCGGGAGCGGCCGTCACCGGCGGCGAAGGCGCTGGCGTAGCCGCCGTAGACGAAGTCGGGGTTCGCGGCGAGGAGCTTCTCGTAGGAGGGGTACTCCTTGGCGAGGACCGGGCGGGAGCCGTAGGCCTTCTCGTACTGGGGAAGCACCTTGTCGTCGAGGTAGGCGGTGCCGGCGATGCGGTCCTTCAGGCCCAGCTCCAGGAGGATCTCCGTCACGTGCTGGTTCATGGTGACGGCCCGCTTGGGCGGTGCCTTGTACGTCGTCTTCACACCGCAGTTGGTGACGGTGTACGGGAATCCGGCGGCCCGGCCGGCGCCGTCCGTGGTGGGAGATCCGGAGTCCGACGACGAGCAGGCGGTCAGCGGGAGCAGGGTCGCCGCCGCGAGGAGCAGCACGCGGGTGCGCATGGTGATGCGGTCCTCCTTGAGGGGATTTCCGCGTCCCCTGCGTGGAAGTGGAGGAGGCGGCAGGTCAGTTCCTGACTCCCGGGCCTGGCCCGGTCACAGTGGCGGGACCGCGCCGGTTTCACACCGGCTTCCTGGGTCCTGCCGCCTCGAAGGTCGGCTTCAGTATGCCTGCACGACCTGGACGTCCTCCTCGGTGACCTCCCCGTCGACGATCCGGAACGAGCGGAACTGGAAGGGTCCGGCGTCGTCGGCGTCGGCGGTGGAGACCAGGACGTAGTGGGCGCCGGGCTCGGCGGCGATGCTGATGTCCGTGCGGGAGGGGCGGGCCTCGGTCGCCGTGTGCGAGTGGTAGATCACGACGGGCTCCTCGTCGCGGTCGTCCATCTCGCGGTACAGCTTGAGCAGGTCCATCGAGTCGAACTCGTAGAACGTGGGCGAGCGGGCCGCGTTCAGCATCGGGATGAACCGCTCGGGGCGGTCACTGCCCGCCGGGCCCGCGATGACGCCGCACGCCTCGTCGGGGTGGTCCTTGCGCGCGTGCGCGACGATCTCGTCGTACAGGGCCTGGGTGATGGTCAGCATGTCGGCCAGGATAAGCAGAGGGGCGGCCCCGTACCGGAGTGTGGTACGGGGCCGCTCACATGCTGGGATGCCTGGTGCGGGTCAGTCCTTGGTGACCGGCGCGGCGTCCTGGGCGGCGGGGCCGCCGTGTACGCGCTTCTTGAAGGCGGCGGCCTCCGGGTTGCGGCTCTTCAGGACCAGGTAGGACACGCACAGGATGGCGGCCCAGATCGGGGCGCAGTACAGGGAGATCCGCGCGTCCTTGTCGATGCCCATCATCACGATGACCATGCCGATGAAGGCGAGGGCGAACCAGCTGGTGTACGGGGCGCCGGGGGCGCGGAAGGTGGACTGCGGGACGATGCCGCGGTCGGCCTTGCGGCGGTAGTTGATCTGGGAGACCAGGATCATGATCCAGGCCCACATGCCGGAGATGGTGGCGAAGGAGACGACGTAGTTGAACGCCTCGCCCGGCCACTGGTAGTTGATCCACACGCCGACGAGCATCAGCGCGGCGGAGGCGGTGGTGCCGACCAGCGGCAGGCCGTTCTTGGTGAGCTTGGTGAAGAACTTCGGGCCCTGGCCGTTGAGCGCGAGGTCGCGCAGCATGCGGCCGGTGGAGTACATGCCCGAGTTGCAGGAGGACAGCGCGGCGGTCAGGACCACGAAGTTCACGATCGCGGCGCCGACGCCGAGGCCCATCTTCTCGAAGGCGGCGACGAACGGGGAGACGCCCGGCTGGAAGGACGTCCACGGCACGACCGAGAGGATCATGATCAGGGCGCCGACGTAGAAGACGGCGATGCGCCACGGCACGGTGTTGATCGCCTTGGGCAGGGTCTTCTTCGGGTCCTTGGACTCGCCCGCGGTGACGCGCGACGAGCTCGACGGCGAGGAAGGCGAACATCACGATCTGCAGCGTCATCAGCGTGTTGCCGATGCCGTTGGGGAAGAAGCCGCCGTTGTCCCACAGGTGCGAGACGGACGCGGTGTCACCGGCGTCGGAGAAGCCGATGGTGAGGATGCCGGCGCAGATCAGGATCATGCCGATGATGGCGGTGACCTTGACCATGGAGAACCAGAACTCCAGCTCGCCGAAGAGCTTCACGGAGATCAGGTTGGCGCCGTACAGGATGACGGTGAAGATCAGGGCGTAGGCCCATTGGGGAATGGAGTCATGTGTCCAGTACTGCATGTACTGGGCGGCGGCGGTGACTTCGGTGATGCCGGTGACGACCCAGAAGAGCCAGTACGTCCAGCCGGTCACGAACCCGAAGAACGGGCCGACGAACTCACGCGCGTACTCGGAGAAGGAACCCGAGACGGGCCGGTACATGAGGAGCTCACCCAGAGCTCGCATGATGAAGAAGATCACGAGGCCGGCGATGGCGTACGCGAGGATGAGGCTGGGGCCGGCCTTGTGAATGGCCTTGCCCGCGCCGAGGAACAGGCCGGTGCCGATGGCACCGCCGATCGCGATCATCTGGATCTGCCGGGCGCCGAGCCCGCGCTGATAGCCCTCGCTGTCGCCGGACGTGTCCGCCGCGGCCGCCGCGGCCTCATTGCCGTCGTGGTGTTCTTCGACCTGCACTGAGGTCATGGTGACGCCTTTCTCCATGCTGATCCGCGCCGCGAACTGCGGTTTCGCCGCGGACCAGGTCGTGATCCCCCGAATGGTGATGGAGTGCCGCCGACGGTCTGTCGGCCCCTGGCGTGCCCTCGGCGACATGGGTGGCGTCACCGAGTGGTCGTGAACATTTATCACGACCGTCACAGTGATCGAATGAGCCAGCTGTGGCGCACCACACAGGAAGAAGCGGACAAGCTTCCCATTACGCCGCACAAGTGGACAGCGCGGTGACGGGATCGTTATCCGGATTTGAGCGTCCGTTGAGCGAACGCCCGCGATCTTCAAAAGGACGTCACATGGGCGACGGAAAACCGTCACGCCCTCCGACAGAAAACCTTCACACCGGCTCTCGGAAATGCTTCACGCCGAACGGTCACAGCACCCGCACCGCGCGGTCACGACAGCGGCCGCGCCACGGTCACGGCATCAGGGTCTCGACGAGCGTCTCCTGCAGCCCGCCCAGCCACAGGTACGCCATCACCATCGGCTTGCGCGGATCGGAGTCGGGCAGCCGGTAGAGGAGGTCGGCGTCCTCCTCGTCGGCCACGTCGAGCCGGGTGCCGATCGCCAGGCGCAGGTCGTTGAGCGCGCCGAGCCAGCGCCGCGATTCGTCGGCGGACAGCTTCAGGACGGCACCGCCCTCGCCCGCGACGGTCAGCGCGTCCAGGGACCGGATCACCGCCAGCGCGTCGTCGCGCTTGCGCGCCCGCAGGTCGTTCTCGGTGAAGCGGCGGAACTCGGCGGAAGTACGACCGCAGTTCGGCGGCCTTGTCCGGGGACGCGTCCGCCTCGCCCGGGCCGCCGTACGCGTCCGGGAGCAGCCGCTTGAGCACCGGGTCGGCGGGCGGCTCGCTCGGGCCCTCCGCGAACAGCTCGGCGAAGAGGTCCCCGTCGGCGCCCGCGGGCTCCTCGCCCGGGCCGATCAGCTCAAGGAGCTGCACGGCCAGGGAGCGGATGATGGAGATCTCGACCTCGTCGAGCGCGACGGCGGCGCCGCCGCCCGGGATCGGTTCGAAGTGTCCTGGCATCGGTCGCGTCGCTACTTCCGGTCCTGCTGAAGGGTGGCCCACAGCCCGTATCCGTGCATCGCCTGCACGTCGCGCTCCATCTCCTCGCGGGAACCGCTGGAGACGACGGCCCGGCCCTTGTGGTGCACGTCCATCATCAGCTTGGTGGCCTTGTCCTTCGAGTATCCGAAGTACGTCTGGAAGACATAGGTCACATAGCTCATCAGATTGACCGGGTCGGTTGTGCACGAGCGTGATCCAGGGAACGTCCGGTTCGGGGACGGCGAAGGTCTCTTCGTCCGCGTCCGGTCGTGTGATCTCTACGGGAGCCGCGCTACTCACCTGTCCCATGCTGCCACCCGGGGAGGGTCATCGCACAAACGGCCCCCGAAATCGTCAGAGTGACGAGATGCAGGTAGCATCCGTCCCATGAACTACGGGGAGCATGACCTGGGGCTGCCGGTGGACGTGCCGTCGACCGCGCTCTTCACGGATCACTACGAGTTGACGATGCTGCAGGGCACGCTCAAGTCGGGCGCGGCGCACCGCCGCTCGGTCTTCGAGGTGTTCACGCGCAGGCTGCCCGAGGGCCGCCGCTACGGCGTGGTCGCCGGGACCGGCCGGGTCCTGGACGCCGTGGAGAACTTCCGCTTCGACGCGGGCGTCCTCGCCTTCCTGCGCGAGCGCGGCGTCGTCGACGAGCCGACCCTGGAGTGGCTCGCCTCGTACCGCTTCAGCGGTGACGTGTGACGTGTGGGGCTATCCGGAGGGCGAGGTGTACTTCCCCGGCTCGCCGGTCCTGCGCGTCGAGGGCAGCTTCGCGGAGTGCGTGCTCCTGGAGACCGTGGTCCTCTCGATCCTCAACCACGACTCCGCCATCGCCGCGGCCGCCTCCCGGATGGCCTCGGCGGCGGGCGGGCGGCCCCTGATCGAGATGGGCGCGCGCCGCACCCACGAGCTGGCGGCGGTGGCGGCCTCCCGCGCCGCGTACGTCGGCGGCTTCACCACCACCTCCGACCTGGCCGCGGGCTTCCGCTACGGCATCCCGACGGTCGGCACCTCCGCCCACGCCTTCACCCTGGTGCACGACAGCGAGCGGGACGCCTTCCGCGCCCAGGTGGACTCGCTCGGCCGCGGCACCACCCTCCTCGTCGACACCTACGACGTCGGCGAGGCCGTCCGCCTCGCCGTCGAGATCGCCGGGCCCGAGCTCGGGGCCGTCCGCATCGACTCCGGCGACCTGCTCCTGGTCGCGCACCGGGTGCGCAGGGAGCTGGACGAGCTCGGCGCCACCGACACCAAGATCGTGGTCACCTCCGACCTGGACGAGTACGCCATCGCCTCGCTCGCGGCCGCGCCCGTGGACGCCTACGGCGTGGGCACCCAGCTGGTCACCGGCTCCGGGCACCCCACCTGCTCCATGGTCTACAAGCTGGTCGCCCGCGCCCGCTCGGCCGACCCCGGCGCCCCGCTGGAGCCCGTCGCGAAGAAGTCCCTGGGCGCCAAGAGCTCCCTCGGCGGCCGCAAGTGGGCCGCGCGCCGCGTCGACGCCGAGGGCGTCGCCGAGGCCGAGGTCGTGGGCACCGGCGCGGTCCCGGCCGCGCTGGCCGGGCACCAGCTCCACATCCCGCTCATCAAGGGCGGCGAGGTGCTCGCCCGCGAGCCCCTGGACGCCGTCCGCGACCGGCACGCCGCCGCGCGGGCCCGCCTTCCGCTGTCGGCGACGCAGCTGTCCCGGGGCGAGGCGGTGATCCCCACCGAGTTCGTCTGAGCCCGCGTCCGCCCGGCGGGGAAACCGCTCTCCCGGCGGTCGTCGCGCACGCCCGCCGCCCCCTCCCGCAACGCACCCGAAGTCTCTACGCTCGATTCATCCAGCTAGCGAAGGACACCCGCATGCGCCGCGCCCTGATCGTCGTCGACGTACAGAACGACTTCTGCGAAGGGGGCAGCCTCGCGGTGGCGGGCGGCGCGGACGTGGCCGCGGCCATCACCGACCTCATCGGGCAGGCCTCCCCCTGCTACCGCCACGTCGTGGCCACCCGCGACCACCACCTCGACCCCGGCTCCCACTTCTCCGACCGGCCCGACTACGTCGACTCCTGGCCGCCGCACTGCGTGGCCGGGACCGAGGGCGTCGGCTTCCACCCGAACTTCGCGCCCGCCGTGGCGTCCGGGGCGGTCGACGCGGTCTTCTCCAAGGGGGAGCGCTCGGCCGCGTACTCCGGCTTCGAGGGCGTCGACGAGAAGAACGGGACGCCGCTGGCGCGGTGGCTGCGGGAGCGGCAGGTGCGGGAGGTGGACGTGGTCGGGATCGCCACGGACCACTGTGTGCGGGCCACCGCGCTCGACGCGGCGCGGGAGGGGTTTCGGACGCACGTCCTGCTCGACCTGACCGCGGGGGTCGCGGAGGCGACCACGGAGCGGGCCCTGCGGGAGCTCGCGGGGGCGGGCGTGGAACTGACGGGCAAGCCGGTGGTCTAGCCCGCGTGGGGCGCCCCCACAGGCGTCGGCGCTCCGCGCCTCGTCCTCAAACGCCGGACGGGCTGAAACCGGGCTACGCCGCCGCGCCCCGCCGCAGCAGCGCCCTGATCGGGTGCCAGAGTTCCTGGGCGCCCTGGGCGGGGGCGGTGCGCCATATGAGGCCGTCGGGGTGGTGGAGGACCGCCGTGATCTCGTCCGGCGTCGGCGGCTCCGCGTTACCGCGCAGGTACACCGCCCGGAGCCCCAGATTCCGCAGCCGCGTCAACGCCCGCGCCCGATTCCCCGCGTGCACAAGCACCCGCACCCGCGTGCCGCCCGCCGAAGGGCTGGGCAGGGTCAGCGCCACCACCACACTGCCACCCGGCAGCTTGCAGAAGCCTCCTGCGGCCATGCTGTGTCACACCCCCGTGAGACGTCGCGTCAATAAGAAATCCACAGCACGCACTCAAACACGATCGGCCGCCGCCCGCTAGGGGGCGACGGCCGATCGGCGCTCAGCAGGTCCCTGACCTGCGAAGACGAATATTTATCGGACGGAGCGGTCCACCTGGACCGTGATCGAGGAGCCGTCCTTGGGCTGCTTCAAGATCTTGATCTTGGTGTTGGTGTCAGTGACCTTGACGCTGCCCGTGGGGTTCTCCGGGTACCAGTAGGTGCCCTTGCGGTCGTCGAAGACCGTGACGCCCTTGCGGGACTTCAGCTTCAGGGCCACGTCCGCGTTGTGGAGCGTGAACGCGTCGGTGCGGTACTTCGAGAACGGCGCGTCGTACACGGCTGGATCTTGTTCCGCAGCAGCGAGCCGTCCTTCCACTTCAGCGGCTTCGCGTGGGCGTCCACCGGCAGGATCAGACCCTGACCGTGGTGCTTGCTGACGTTGTTGTCCTTCTGGGAGGTGTCCCACTGCCAGATCAGCAGGCCGGTCTGGTACGGGTAGTGCTCCACCCAGTCGGGACGCGTCGCGGAGAAGCCGAAGTTGTACGGGCCCGCCTTGAGGGTCTTGTCGTACGACACGTACTGGCGGTTCTCGGCGAAGTAGTACTGGTCGTACTTCTTGGTGAAGGACTCGCCGATGCGCGAGAAGCCCTTCACCTTCCAGCCGTTGTCGCCGTTCTCGGCGCCGTCGGTGAACAGCTTGGCGCCGTCCGCCGTGAGCGTGATCTGGTCGCCCGCGAAGCCCTTGAGCGAGGTGCCGCCGTCGGTGGCGTAGCGGAAGCGGACGTCGATCTTCTTGCCCGCGTAGGCGTCGAGGGGGTAGACGAGCTTCTGGTACTTCGTCGAGGAGCCGGTGAGCGCGGGCTTGTCGCCGCCGTCACGGGTGATCTGCTTGCCGTCGGCGGTGCCGTCGACGGGCGTGTAGCTGGCGCCGCCGTCCGTGGACACCTCGGCGTACAGATAGTCGTAGTTGCGCTCGATCTCCCACCAGCCGTCGAGCGAGAGCTCGGCCTTGGACTTGCCGGTGAGGTCGACCGAACGGGTCAGGGTGTTGCGGAGGTTGTCGTCCTGGCCGCTCCACCACTGGTTCGCGCCCTCGGTCGGCTTCACGACGTTCGTCGTGACCGCCTTCTTGGGCAGGCTGACCAGCAGGGCCTGCTTGTTGCGGGTGTTGTACTCGGACACGCCCAGCTTGTGCGTGGACTTCGTCGCGGCCTTCGCCTTGGCGTAGTTGAGCCAGCCGAGCTGGAACTTGTCCCAGGAGGTCATGTCGCCGGGCAGGTCGCCGATCGCGTCCTTGGCGGTGCCGAGCCAGGAGCCGGCCGACATCAGCGACCAGAAGCCGACGGAGTTCTCACCGGCCGCGCCCGGGCCCGTGGTGTCGTACAGGTCCGGCAGGCCGAGGTCGTGGCCGTACTCGTGGGCGAAGACGCCGAGGCCGCCGTTCTCCGGCTGCATCGTGTAGTCGCCGACCCAGATGCCGGACTTGCCGACCTGGGTGCCGCCCGCCTTGTTGTTGCCCGGGCCGGTCTTGCCCGCGTCGTCGCCGTACGCGTACCAGCGGTGCGCCCACAGGGCGTTGGTGCCCTCGGCGCCGCCGCCCGCCGACTCGTCCTCACCGGCGTGGACGATCTGGAAGTGGTCGATGTAGCCGTCGGGCTCGTTGAAGTTGCCGTCGTTGTCGAAGTCGTAGCGGTCCCACTTGTCGTACTTCGCGAGGTCCGCCTTGATCTGGGCGTCCGTGCGGCCCTTGGCCTTCTGGTCCTTCTCCCAGGCCGTCACGCCGTCGCGCACCGCGTCCCAGACGTTGGCGCAGTTGGTGTCGCCGCAGTAGTTCGAGCCGTAACGGGCCTCGTTGTAGTCGACCTTGACCCAGTCGGAGACCGTGCCCTCGACCGAGTAACGGCCCGAGGAGGTCTTCTCGTAGTAGGTCTTCAGGGAGTGCTTGGCCTTGCCCTTGGCGTCCTTGCCCTCGCCGAAGTACAGGTCCTTGAAGTGCTTGCGGTTGTAGTCGGACTGCCAGGCCGTGCTGTTGTCCTTCGCACGGTCCGGCTTGGCTATCTTGTTGTGCAGCGGTCCTGGCTCGCCGCCGTACTTCTTGACGGGCGGCTGCGGCCCGTCGGGGCCGTCCGGGTCGTACAGGGTGGTGTCGTCCACCTTGTTCCCGAACTCCACCAGGATCGTGAAGATCTTGTCGGTCTGCTCCCGGCCGAGCTCCACGTACTTCTTGTCGTCCAGCTTGACGACGTTGGAACCGCCGCGCTTCTTGACCTCGGCCTCGCCCGACACGACCTGCTCGAGGGCCGCCTTGCGCTGCTGGGCCTGCTGCTTGCTGAACGGCCCGTCCAGGTCGTGGTCGACCTGCGTCTTGGCGTCCGCCGGGTCACGGCGGTCGACGCTCTGGGCACCCTGGGCGCCGCCGCTCGTGGACGTCTTGCCGCCGTCGTCCGCGACGGCCACCCCGTACGCGGAGAACGTCGCGGTGGCAGCGGCCACCGCGACGGCCGCCGCCCCGACTCTGAACGTCCTTCTGTTGACTCTCACTTGTAGCTGTCCTCCCCCGCGTCCCACACACGGACCGGAGGGGTTCCCGGTCAAGGAGGTCCGCGCGCGATAAACGCGTCATAAGTGACGTCATTCGACCGGAGGGGGCGGAGAAAAGACAGACCTTGACTTGAACAGGCCAAATGCTCTATGCAGACGCGGCCATCCGATATCCGAACTCACGCGCGGTCCGGGCCCGTCGCGGCCCACCGCCACGCCGCCCGCCCCCCAGGGTCGCGCCCCGGCCACGCAGGGCCACGGCACGACCGATCGGCATATTGCATCGTCAACCGGCGCGTGCCACCGTCCAGTTGATGGAATGCATGAATCTATGCGCCCCCCGTGCACCGGCACCGTGGGTTAGGTCACGCTTACCGCACGTCCCTGTCGGGCATGGAGGCGAATAGAGTCCAAACAGCGTCGAATTCGACGGTGCGCACGGGTACTCGGCGAGGCATCCAAGTCGACGCCCGGAAGCATCCTTCGATTCGTATACGTTCCCATACGTTTCCCACGACGCTCACATCGTCTGGATCACCCCCGCAACCGCTGTCCCGAGGACGGATCACGCCATGTCTCGCCCCATGCCTCGTCCGACCGTCGCACAGCTCGCGTACGGTTCGGCGACCGTCATCTGTTCCACGCTCGCCATGCTGCTCCTGTCGCAGACGAGTTCACCACCAGGAATCGCGGTCATAGCCCTCGCGGCCCTCGGCCTCGGCCTGCTGGTCGCCCTGACGGTTCCGCTGCCCAAGTCGGCTTCGGAACGCGCCACTCCCCTGCCGGGCGCACACCGCGTCCGCCCCTTCCGAGCATCTGCTCCCCACCTCCCGCACGGTCATCGCGCCCGTGCCGGTGCGCGACCCCGCGGCCCACGCCCCCGTGCGGGAGCCCGCGGGTCCCTGAAGCGCGCGAAAACCGGCGGGTTCCGTGTCGTACGTTCCCTGAAGACGTACGCCCACGAACCCGCCGGCCACCGAGCCTCCGGCGCCACCGCGGCACCGGCTCCCGCTGTCTCACACTCCCTGTGCGCTGAGCCCCGCGCGTATCACCGCACGCTTCTCACCTCGAGCTGACCACGACCGTCTTCGCCGCCTTGTCGTGGAGGCCCTGCTTGTAGGGCTTGTCGAAGAAGCTCCAGCCGCCGCTGATCGCCGTCCAGATGCACGCGCAGCAGAACGCGAACGGCAGCCACAGGACCGCGGCGCGGGCGAGCGCCGCCTGGAGGGTCGGCGTGGCACCGTCGTTGAGGTTCGCCACCCTCATGCCGAGCCACTTCTTCCCCAGCGTCTTGGCCGGACTTCGAGATGAAGTAACTGTCGTACGCCACGTACAGCACGGCGGCGAGCAGGGACTGGCCGAACGACTTGCCGTACTCCACCTTGTCCGGGTCGAGGTCGTACTCATTCGTACCGAAAAGCCATGACAGCAGCGTGACGACCACACCGACGATGAGCATGTCGATGATGCGGGCGAGGACGCGCTTGCCGCTGTCGGCCAAGGGGGGCATGCCGGCGAGTGGGTCCTGGCCGCCGTACGGGTCACCGCCGTAGGGGGGTGGCGGGGGGCCGCTCGGGCCGCCGGGGCCGCCGGGGCCGCCGCCGGTGTCGTACGGGGAGCCGCTTCCCCCTGCGGGGGGTGGCTGCTTCCGGAAGGGGTCGTTGTCCTCGGGGTCCGGGCCGGTGGGGTATTGCGGTGGTTCGGTGCTCATGGGGTGAGTGCACCTCGAAGTGGAAGTCCGCGCATGCGACGGGCGTCTGTCCGGGTTACTCCTTCCCCGCGGGCGCCCTTCTTCACCGGCCAACCTCTTTCCCCCACCCACCCGCCCTCTCCTCGGCCTCCGGCCTGGTCCTCAATCGCCGGACGGGCTCAGATTCCCCGCGACACCCGTCGCAGGGTGCGGGCCAGACCCCCAAGCCCGGGATGGAGCAGCCAAGGCCGTCCATCGCTCGAGACGGGTGGGCACGGAAATCAAGCCCGTCCGGCGATTGAGGACGAGGCCGCAGGCCGAGGAAGGGGGCGCTGAGGCCGCGGGGCGCTAAAGGGCGGCAGGCCCGAGGGGAGGGGGGTCCGGAGGCAGTGGGCCCAGGGACGGTGAGGTCCGGGTTCGCGGGGCCCAGAGGGGCCCCTCAGCCGGAGACGAAGGTTTTGGCTGACTTGTCGTGCCAGCACTGCCGCCAAGGCCGATCGAACACGCACCACAGCACCCCGACCACCCCCACCACAAGCACCCCGGGCACCGCGTACACCAGCCAGCGGCGCAGTGCCGCGCCGAAGGACGGCGCCCCGTGCTCCGCGATGTCCCGGACCTCGATCCCGCACAGCTTCTTGCCGAGCGTCCGCCCCCACTTGGCCGTCGGCAGCGCCTCGTACAGCACCCCGAAGAGCAGCAGCACCCCGAGCACCATGCCGAGATAGCCCGCGGTGGTCCCGTCGAGCAGCCACACGGTGGCCTTCTCGCCGGACCGCTTGGCCGCGTCGATCTTGCTGTCGATGTGGTCGGCGGCCCGCGTGCCGAGGGGCAGCGCGGCCCCGGCGGTGACGGCGGCGAGGACGACGGTGTCGATGAGCCGGGCGGCGAGCCGCTTGCCGAGTCCGGCGGGCCGCGCCGCGGCCTGGGCCTGGGCGACGGCCGCGAACGGGTCCGCGGCCACCGGCTTCCACGGCACGACGGGCCCCTCGCCCCGCAGCGTCCCCTGCCCTTGCGGGGCGGCGGCCGGGCCGGAGGTCTGCGCGAGCTGATGCACCTGCTGCGCCCAGGAGGCGGCGCCCCCACCGGACCCCGCGGTCACGACCCCCTCACCCCCGGGCACCCCGCCCTGCGACGGAACAGAGGGCTCGGACGGTGGCGCGGACGGCTGGGGTGCGGCAGGCGTGCGCGAAGGCGGAGCCGCGGGGGACGCGGGCCCGGTCCCGCCGCCGCGCTGTGGGCGCAGAGCCCTGATCGACATCGTGCCTTCGGCGGGCCGGTCCGCGTCCGGCGTCCCCGCGCCCGCGGGTTTCACCGGTCCGGTGGGCCGCCGGAAGGTGACCGTTCCCTCACCGGTGGGAGGCCGCCCCGCGCCGGACTTGACGGCGTGCTCGGCCGCGGCGGCCTCGGGCTGCGCCTGCGCGGGCACGCGCGGCGCGGGGTCGGCGCCCTCGGCGGGCAGGCGCGGGTCCCGTCCGGGCGCGCCCCACGACACCCGCTGGTCCTGCTCCCCGCCGAGCCCGCTCTGCCACCCGGCGTCCGCCTGCCAGGCCGACGCGGGCTCCGGCCTGCCCCCGTGCTGGGCGGCTGCCGTGTCGGTGTCGGCGGCGGCGGTTTCGTCCGGTTCGGCCTGTTCGGACTGGGCCACGCCCTCCGGTTCCTCGTCGAAGAAGACGGGTCCCGTCTCCTCCACGACGGGCGCGGCGGCGGCCCGCGGCGGCGCGGGCAGCGGCTCTCCTTCGGACGGCGCCGGACGGCTCGTACCGGGTACCCAGGCCGCGCCGTTCCAGTACCGGACGTAGCCGGGAATGGACGGGTCGGGGTAGTAGCCCTCGCGGGGCCTGTCGTCGCCGGGTGCCGGGGTTGGGGCGCTCATGTCCGTCGTCCCGTATCTGCTCGGGGGCCGTTGGTGCTCCACATCTATCAGACCGGCGCGGCCCGTCGGGCGGCTCCCGCCGCACCGCCCCCTTCCGTGCACGGTTCCTCCCCGGCCTCGTACGAAGCCGCGTACGATCCCCCGCCCTCGCGCGAGAGCACCGCCCGGACGCCCCGGAGGCGCGGGCGGCGCGGCGGTTCGAAGTTCTCGGAAAAAGTTTCGCCGAGTCGCGTAATGCTCGGCCCACCTCGCGGTCTCGCTCTCTGAGGGCCCGCCCCGGGTCCGGTCGAACGACGTGACACATGAGACAAGAGAAAGGAAGCGCGAGCGCTATGCACACCGTGGTCGAACGCGAGCTGGAGCTCAAACTGGTCCTCTCGCCGGAACGCGCGATTCCCGTCCCGGCCCGCCTTACCTACCGCACCGACGATCCGTACGCGATCCACATCGCCTTCCACATCGGCTCCGAGAACCCGGTGAACTGGACGTTCGCCCGGGAGCTGCTCGTGGAGGGGGTGTTCAGGCCGTGCGGCCACGGTGACGTGCGGGTGTGGCCGACGAAGGTCGAGGGCCGGTCGGTGGTCCTGATGGCGCTGAGCTCCCCGGACGGGGACGCGCTCCTGGAGGCGCCGGCGCCCGCCGTGTCCGCCTGGCTGGAGCGCACCCTGCGGGTGGTCCCTCCGGGCTCTGAGGCCGAGCGGCTCGGCATCGACGACGGCCTCGCCGAGCTGCTCGCCCCCACCCCCGGCCGCGCCGACGAGCTGTGGCTGCGCGATCCGTGGCCCTCGGACGAGTCGAAGGACGGTGAGTGAGCGCGAGCGTCACGGGGGAGCCGGCGGCTCAGAAGAGCTTTCCGGGGTTGAGGAGGTGGTGCGGATCGAAGGCGGCCTTGACGGCGCGCTGCATCTCCACGCCCACGGGGCCGAGTTCGCGCGCCAGCCACTCCTTCTTCAGGACGCCGACGCCGTGCTCGCCCGTGATGGTGCCGCCGAGGTCGAGGCCGAGGGCCATGATCTCGTCGAAGGACTCGCGGGCGCGCCGCGACTCGTCGGGGTCGGCCGCGTCGAAGCAGACGGTGGGGTGGGTGTTGCCGTCGCCCGCGTGGGCGCACACGCCGATGGTCAGGGCGTACTTGTCGGCGATGGCCTCGACGCCTTCGAGCATGTCGCCGAGGCGGGAGCGCGGCACGCACACGTCGTCGATCATCGTGGTGCCCTTGACCGCTTCGAGGGCGGTGAGGGAGAGGCGGCGCGCCTGGAGGAGGAGCTCGGACTCGGCCGCGTCCTCGGCGGGGACGACCTGGGTGGCGCCCGCGGCCTCGCACAGGGCGCCGACGGCGGCGAGGTCCGCGGCCGGTTCCGGGGTGTCGAAGGCGGCGAGGAGCAGGGCTTCCGTGGTCTCCGGCAGGCCCATGTGGGCCAGGGAGTTGACGGCCTGGATGGTCGTGCGGTCCATCAGCTCCAGGAGCGAGGGCACATGGCCGCCCTCCATGATCTCGCAGACGGCGTCGCAGGCCGCGGCCGCGGAGGCGAACTCGGCGGCGAGGACGAGCTGCTGGGGCGGCTGCGGCTTGAGCGCGAGGACCGCGCGGACGACGATGCCGAGGCTGCCCTCGGAGCCGACGAACAGGCGCGTGAGGTCGTATCCGGCGACGCCCTTGGCGGTGCGGCGGCCGGTGCGCAGCAGGCGGCCGTCGGCGAGGACGACGTCGAGTCCGAGGACGTACTCGGCCGTCACCCCGTACTTCACACAGCACAGGCCGCCCGACGCGGTGCCGATGTTCCCGCCGATGGTGCACGTCTCCCAGCTGGAGGGGTCCGGCGGATAGGCGAGGCCGTGCTCGGCGACGGCGCGGGACAGGGCGGCGTTGACGACGCCGGGTTCCACGACGGCGATCCGGTCGACGGGGCTGATCTCCAGGATGCGGTCCATCTTCACCAGCGAGAGCACGACGCAGCCGTCGCTGGCGTTGGCCCCGCCCGACAGGCCGGTGCGCGCGCCCTGCGGCACCACCGGCACCCGCAGCTCGGTGGCCGTGCGCATGACGTGCTGGACGTGGGCGACGGTGCGCGGCAGGACGACGACGGCCGGGGTGCCCGCGGCGCAGAAGCTCGCCATGTCGTGCGCGTACGAGGACGTGACGTCCGGGTCGGTGAGGACCGCTTCGGCCGGGAGGCCCGCGCGGAGGGCTTCGATGAGGGCGCTGCTCATGATCACAGCCTCGCACCCGGGGCCATCGGTGTGAACCCGTGTGCGACGCCCTTCGCGTGCCGCGACGCGATCTTCGTATTGACGCACAGTGAGCGCCATGGAGACCGAGAACCACCTGCCGCGCGAGGTCCCCGCCGGGTTCCTGTACGAGGGCGGGGCCGCGGCGCGGCCGCGCCGCTCCGGTGGCGCCCGGCGGGCGGTCGTCGCGGCCGTCGCGGGCTGTGCCGTGCTCGGCGGCGCGCTCGTCCTCGTGGCCCGTCCTGGCGAGGAGGCCCCGGCGCCCGCTCCGGGGCCCGCGGGGCGGGCGCTCGCCGCGGCGGGCACGGGAGTTCCGGCGGCGCTGCCGGACCTGGCCGCGCTCATCGGCGAGCGCGAGAGGCATCTGCGGGCGCACCCCGGGGACGTGGCGTCGTGGGCCGTGCTCGGCTCGGCGTACGTCGAACGCGGGGTCAGGACCGGTGACTTCGCGTCCTATCCGAAGGCGGAGCACGCGCTGCGGACCTCGCTGAAGGCGCGGGCCCGAGGGGAACGTGGAGGCCCTCGCGGGGCTCGCCGCGCTCGGCAACGCGCGGCACGACTACCGGGCCGCGCGGACGTGGGGCGAGCGGGCGGCGCGGCTCGCGCCGAAGCGGTGGGCGACGTACCCGGTGCTCATCGACGCCTACCGGGGGCTCGGGGACGCCAAGGGCGTGGGCCGTTCCCTGGAGACCCTGCGGGAGCTGCGGTCCGGTGCCGCCGTGCGGGCGCGGGCCGGGTCGGTCTACCGCGACCGGGGCTGGCGCGAGGACGCGGCGGCCGCCCTCACGGACGCGGCGGCCCTCGCCGCCTCCCCCGCGGAGCGTGCCGTGGCCCTGCACCGGGTCGGGGAGCTCGCCTGGGAGCGGGGGGAACCCGCCGAGGCGCTGCGCTACGCCGACGCGGCGCTCGCGGCGGACCCCGGTCACGCCGCCTCGCTCGCCGCGAGGGGCCGCTCGCTCGCGGCGCTCGGCCGCACCTCGGACGCGCTGCGCGCGTACCAGAGCGCCCTGGCCCGGCGGGCCGCGCCGCTGTACGCGCTGGAGCTGGGCGAGTTGTACGCGTCCCTGGGGCTGCGGCCCGCGGCGCGGGCGCAGTACGACGTGCTGCGGACGCGGGTGCGCGCGGCGGCCGCGGGCGGGGGCGTCAACGACGAGCGGGTGCTCGGTCTCTTCGAGGCCGACCACGGGGACGCGCGGGCCGCGGTGCGGCGGCTGCGGGCCGAGTACGAGCGGCATCCGAGCCCGGAGAACGCGGACGCGCTGGGGTGGGCGCTGCATCGGTCCGGGGACTCCGAGGCGGCCCTCGGGTTCGCCGAGCGGGCGATGAAGAAGGGGCCGCGGAGTGCGGTGTTCGCGTATCACCGGGGGGAGATCGAGCGGGAGCTCGGCCGGTACGGGGCCGCGCGGCGGCATCTGTCGGAGGCGGTGCGGGTGAACCCGTACTTCTCACCGCTGGGCGCGGCGGCGGCCCGCCGCGCCCTCAGCGCGCTCGGCGATCCCCCGCCGGGCCCGGAGGGGGGCCCGGAGCAGATGTACGCCCCCGGCCCCGTCAGGCCGCTGCCGCCGACGCCGCGCCGCCCCCCGGCGGCGCGGTGATCCGGCGGCCGCTCAGAGGTTGCCGCGCTTGGCCTGCTCGCGCTCGATGGCTTCGAAGAGGGCCTTGAAGTTGCCCTTGCCGAAGCCCATCGAGCCGTGCCGCTCGATCATCTCGAAGAACACGGTCGGCCGGTCCTGGACCGGCTTGGTGAAGATCTGCAGCAGATAGCCGTCCTCGTCGCGGTCGACGAGGATCTTCTGCTCGCGCAGGATCTCGACCGGTACGCGGGTCTCGCCCGCCCACTCGCCGAGGGTGTCGTAGTAGCTGTCGGGCACGTCGAGGAACTCGATGCCCGCGGCCCGCATGGCCTGCACGGTGGCCACGATGTCGTTGGTGGCGAGCGCCATGTGCTGGACGCCGGGGCCGCCGTAGAACTCGAGGTACTCGTCGATCTGCGACTTCTTCTTCGCGATCGCCGGCTCGTTGATCGGGAACTTGACCTTCTTGGTGCCGTCCGCGACGACCTTCGACATCAGGGCGCTGTACTCGGTGGCGATGTCGTCGCCCACGAACTCCTTCATGTTCGTGAAGCCCATGACCTTGTTGTAGAAGGCACACCACTCGTTCATCTTGCCGAGCTCCACGTTGCCGACACAGTGGTCGATGGCCTGGAAGAACCGCTTGGCGGGGGGCTCCACGATCGGCCGCGCGGGGACGAAGCCAGGCAGGTAGGGGCCGTCGTAGCCGGTGCGCTCGACGAGGGTGTGGCGGGTCTGGCCGTACGTGGCGATGGCGGCGCGTACGACGGTGCCGTGCTCGTCCTTCGTCTCGTAGGGCTCCTCGATGCCGGTGGCGCCGTGCTCGACGGCGTAGGCGTACGCGGCGCGGGCGTCCGGGACCTCGATGGCGAGGTCGACGACGCCGTCGCCGTGCTCGGCGACATGGCCCTCGAGGAAGCGGCCCCAGTCGGTGGGAGGCCTTGACGACGGAGGTGAGGACGAACCGGGCGGCACCGCTCTCCAGCACGTAACTGGCGGTCTCGCGGCTGCCGTTCTCCGGTCCGGAGTAGGCGACCAGCTTCATGCCGAACGCCGTGGAGTAGTAGTGCGCGGCCTGCTTGGCGTTGCCCACGGCGAAGACGACCGCGTCCATTCCCTTCACCGGGAAGGGGTCGGCCTCGCGCGCGGTTTCGGGGGTGGTGTGTGTGGTCTGAGTCATACTCCGAGACTCCCGCCGAACCGCAAGGTGCGCAATAGTTCGCATAATCGCTGGGCAATATGCATAGCGAAACGCGGATGCCTACAGGCGTTCTGTGCATCCTGACCATTTCGGAGGCGGCATGGCGATCGATCATCTGGACGGCAGGCTCATCGTGCTGCTCGCCCGCGAGCCGCGGATCGGCGTCCTGGAGGCATCCCGCAGGCTCGGCGTCGCGCGCGGCACGGTGCAGGCCCGGATGGACCGGCTTCAGTCGGAACGGAGTCATCCGCGGCTTCGGCCCGCAGGTCGACCCGGCGGCGCTCGGCTACCCGGTCACGGCGTTCGCGACCCTGGAGATCAAACAGGGCCAGGGCGCCGATGTGCGGGCGCACTTGGCGACCGTGGCCGAGGTCCTGGAACTGCACACGATCACCGGCCACGGTGACATGCTGTGCCGCCTGGTGGCCCGCTCGAACGCGGATCTCCAACGTGTGATCGACCGGGTGGTGGGTTTTGATGGCATCGTCCGGGCCTCCACGGCGATCGTCATGGAGAACCCCGTCCCGCTGCGGATCATCCCGCTGGTGGAACAGGCGTCCGGCGGCTGACGGCAGGGTCGGCCTGGGTAAGCAGTAACGGAACGCACGACGTACGCACACGCGTACCAGTACGACGCACGCGGGCGCCGGGAGACTCCCGGCGCCGTCCGAGCGCGCCTCGTGAGGTGAGCGGCACTTGAACTTCTGGGACTACCTCGGCAACCGCCACCAGCAGTTGCTGCAGGACGCGTACCAGCACGCCAGCGCGGTCTTCCAGTGCATGGTGGTGGCGACGGTGATCGGGGTGCTTATCGGCGTCGTGACCTACCGCAGCGAGTGGGCGGGCAACCTGGCGACCACGGCGACCTCGACCATCCTCACCATTCCCTCGCTCGCCATGATCGGTCTGCTGATCCCGGTGGTGGGCCTCGGCGTGGCGCCCACGGTGACGGCCCTGACGCTGTACGGCCTCCTGCCGATCGTGCGGAACTCGATCGTCGGCCTGCGCGGGGTCGACCCCACGCTGGTGGACGCCGCGAAGGGCATCGGGATGTCCCGCCTGCACCGGCTGCTTCGGATCGAGCTGCCGCTCGCGTGGCCGCCGATCCTGACCGGCATCCGGGTGTCCACGCAGATGCTGATGGGCATCGCCGCGATCGCCGCGTACGCCTCCGGGCCCGGTCTCGGCAACGAGATCTTCCGCGGCATCGCCTCGCTCGGCAGCAAGAACGCGCTCAACCAGGTGCTCGCGGGCACGCTCGGGATCATCGTCCTCGCGCTGCTCTTCGACGCCGCGTACGTCCTGATCGGCCGGCTGACGATTCCGAGGGGTATCCGTGTCTGAGACGTCCGATACGACCACCGCCACCGCTCCGCCCGCGGAACCGGCGCCCGCGGCCACCACCGGCGCGACGATCGATCTTGAGAACCTCACCAAGCGCTACCCCGGCAGCGCCGACCCCGCCGTGGACAGCGTGAACATGGAGATCAAGGCGGGCGAGATCGTCATCTTCGTCGGCCCTTCGGGCTGCGGGAAGTCCACCACGCTGAAGATGATCAACCGGCTGATCGAGCCGACGAGCGGCCGCATCCGCATCAACGGCGAGGACGTCACGGACATCGACCCGGTGAAGCTGCGCCGCAAGGTCGGCTACGCGATCCAGTCATCGGGCCTGTTCCCGCACATGACGGTCGCCCAGAACATCGCGCTGGTGCCGAAGATGGTCGGCTGGGGCGAAGCAGCGGATCAAGGACCGCGTGGAGGAGATGCTGGACCTCGTCGGGCTCGAACCGGGCGAGTTCCACGGCCGCTATCCGCGCCAGCTCTCCGGCGGCCAGCAGCAACGCGTGGGCGTGGCCCGGGCGTTGGCGGCCGACCCGCCCGTACTCCTGATGGACGAGCCGTTCGGCGCGGTCGACCCGATCACCCGCGACCACCTCCAGGACGAGCTGATCCGCCTCCAGCACGAGCTCCACAAGACGATCGTCTTCGTCACGCACGACTTCGACGAGGCGATCAAGCTGGGCGACCGCATCGCGGTCCTGCGCGAGCGCTCGCACATCGCGCAGTTCGACACCCCCGAGGCCATCCTCACCAACCCGGCCGACGACTTCGTCTCCGGCTTCGTCGGCGCGGGCGCGGCCCTGAAGCGGCTGAACCTGACGCGCGTACGCGACGTGGAGATGGCCGACGTGCCGACGGTGACGGTCGACGACCCGCTCCAGGAGATCTTCAACCAAGCTGCGCGCGAGCGGTACGAACGAACTGCTCCTGCTCGACAAGCGAAGGCGCCCCTACAAGTGGCTCCGGCGCGGCGACCTGATGCGCGCCAAGGGCTCCCTGGCCCGCGCGGGCACCCTGGTGCACGACACGGTGACCCGCGACGCCACGCTCCGCGACGCCCTGGAGGCGGTGCTCACCGACAACGCGGGCCGGGTCGCGGTCACCGGGCGGCGCGGCGAGTACACGGGCGTGGTCGACATGGAGACGCTGATGAACTCCGTGCAGGAGATGCTGGAGGCCGACCGCCTGGACGCGCTTGAGCACCAGCACGAACTGGAGGAGCAGCGGGCCCAGTTGACCCGCCAGGAGCAGGAGGGCTCCGCCGGGGCCGGGGAGGCGGGGCGTTGAGTCCGGCGCCCGGGAGCGAGCCGCGCGTCCCCGAACGGAGGCACGCGGCCGGGCGGGCGGCGCGCCCGCGCGGCGAGCACGAGGTCAAGGGCCTGGCCTTCCGCGATGCGAGGGCGAGGGCGAGCAGGAGGCGCCCGCGCCGCCGGTGGCGCGTGAGCCGCGCCGGGTGACCTGGCAGAAGCTGACGTTCCTGCCCGCGCTGCTCGCGGCGGTCCTCCTCGCGACGTGGCTGTGGTTCGAGCAGGCCGACCTGGACGAGATCTCCAAGAACGCGCTGTCCAACGGCCAGGTGGGCAAGGCCCTGCGGCAGCACGTCGAGCTGACGGCGATCTCCACGTTCTTCGTGCTGATCATCGCGATCCCGCTGGGGGTCCTGCTGACGCGGCGCCGGTTCCGCAAGGGCGCGCCGGTGGCGATGGCCCTGGCCAACATGGGGCAGGCGACGCCCGCGATCGGTCTGCTCGCCCTGCTGGTGATCTGGATGGGCATCGGCGAGAAGGCGGCCCTGACGGGCATCATCATCTACGCCGTCCTGCCGGTCCTCTCCAACACGATCGCGGGCCTGAAGGCGAACGACCCCACCCTTCTGGAGGCCGCGCGCGGCATCGGCATGTCCGCCCTTGGCGTCCTCACCAAGGTCGAGCTGCCGCTGGCCGTGCCGCTGATCCTCGCGGGGGTGCGCACCGCGCTCGTCCTGAACGTGGGCACGGCGACGCTCGCGACGTTCGGCGGCGGAGGCGGCCTCGGCGTGCTGATCACCACGGGCATCACCAACCAGCGCATGCCGGTCCTGATGCTCGGTTCGATCCTCACGGTGGTGCTCGCCCTGCTCGTGGACTGGCTGGCCTCGCTGGCCGAACTGATGCTCAGCCCGCGCGGGTTGGAGGTGCGGTCATGAAGCTCGCGCTGCGCACGAGAGTGCTCGGGGCGGTGGCCGTCATGCTCGTGGCCTCGGCCGGATGCGGTCTGACGAGCGGCTCCCCGATGGTGGACGACGTCAAGCCCGGCATCGTCGGCCAGGGGCTGCCGCTGAAGGGCGCGGACCTCACCGTCACCTCGAAGGAGTTCACCGAGCAGCTGATCCTCGGGGCGATCATGGGCATCGCCTTCCAGGCGGCCGGGGCCGACGTCCTGGACCGCACCGGCATCCAGGGCTCGATCGGCGCGCGCGAGGCGGTCAAGGGCGGCGACGCGGACGCGATGTACGAGTACACGGGCACCGCGTGGATCACCTACCTCGGCAACTCCAAGCCCATCACCGACCCGCGGCAGCAGTGGGAGGCGGTGCGCGAGGCGGACGCCGGGAACGGGGTGAGCTGGCTGCCGCCCGCCTCGCTCAACAACACCTACGCGCTCGCGATGAACCGGTCCAACGTCAAGAAGTACGGCACGAAGACGCTCTCCGATGTGGCCGCCCTGGCGAAGCGGGACTCCAAGGCGGTCACGCTGTGCGTGGAGGGCGAGTTCGCCAACCGCGCGGACGGCCTGCCGGGCATGCAGAAGGCGTACGGCATGAAGCTGCCCGCCGGGAACATCACGCAGATGGACACCGGGATCATCTACACCCAGGCGGAGAAGGGCTCCTGCACCTACGGCGAGGTCTTCACGACGGACGGCCGCATCAAGGCCATGGACCTCACCACCATGCAGGACGACCGTCACTTCTTCCCCAACTACAACGCCGCCCCCGAGATCAACAGCAAGACCCTCAAGGAGCACCCGGAGATCGCGGAGGTCCTCGCCCCGATCACGAAGAAGCTCACGAACACGGTGGCGCGGGACCTGAACGCGAAGGTCGACGTGGACGGGCAGGACCCGCACGAGGTGGCGAAGGACTGGATGGTGGAGGAGGGCTTCGTGACGGAGTAGCCGCGCGGAGCGGGGCGCGGCACGGCGCTTTCCAGCCAAGCGAGACGACATGCAAAGACTCCGTTGCAAAGAAAGCGTTGCAACGGAGTCTTTGCATGCGTACGCTGAGGAACATGACGGATGAGCCGGAGCGGCCCGCGCCGCGCAAGATCCACCACCTCGACGCCCGCTCGCTGCGCGGGCTCGCCCATCCGCTGCGGATGCGGCTGCTCGCCTCGCTGCGCCTCGATGGACCGGCCACCGCGTCCCAACTCGCGGCCCGCCTGGGCGAGTCGAGCGGCGCGACGAGCTATCACCTGCGCCAGCTCGCCGAGAACGGCTTCGCGGAGGACGACCCGGAGCGCGGCAAGGGCAGGGAGCGCTGGTGGCGTGCGGCCCACCAGGGCACCTACCTCGACGACGAGCTGCGCACCGACTCCACCCCGGAGGTGCGGGGCGCGCTCAACGCCTATCTGCACGAGTGGGCGACGTACCACGCGCAGGAGCTGTCCACCTGGCTGGGCACGGAGAGCGACTGGTCCAAGGAGTGGATCGAGAGCTCGGACATGAGCGACTTCACGCTGCGGCTCACCCCCGCCCAGAACGCGGAGCTCGGCCACAAGCTCCACGACCTGATCGAGAGCTACCGGGACCTGGCCCCCGAGGACGGCACGCCCGACGCGGCCCAGGTGCGCATCCATCTGCACGCGTTCCCCACGAAGCCCACGACCGAGAAGTGAGAGGAAGGCCCCGCCATGCAACCCCGACGTCCATCTGCTCCTGCACCACGCCCGCTCCGCCGACCTGCGGCGCACGGCGCCCGCGCGGGGACCGGCGCGACCTCGGCTCCGCACCCAACTGGGCTGGACCCTCGTCGAGTTGGGCCTGCGCCTGGTCAGCAGCTCGGGACCCGCTCGCCCTTCCCCAGGGCCCGCAGCGCGTCGACCGTACCGGACAGCGTGGTGACGGGGACCAGCTGAAGCCCCTTCGGCTTCTCCGCCTCGGCGTCCGAGCACTCGGCCTTCGGGACCAGGAAGACGGTGGCGCCGTCACGGGCCGCCGCCCGCGTCTTCAGGGCGACCCCGCCGACCGCGCCGACCTTGCCGCTCGCCTTGATGGTGCCGGTCCCGGCGATCACGCGGCCGCCGGTGAGATCGCCGCCGCTGCCGTTCCCGTCCAGCTTGTCGACGATGCCGAGGGCGAGGAAGAGCCCGGCGCTCGGCCCGCCGATCTTCCCCAGGTCCGCCGTGACCCGGACCTTCTCGGTGCCGTCGACGCCGTTCGCCTTCAGATAGCGCAGGGCGGCCTTCGTCGCGGCGCTCTGCGACTCCTTCATGTCGCCGAGGTTGTGCTCCTCGACTTCCTTCTCGTTGTCGCCCTCGGGGTAGACCGAGTCCTTCGGCATCACGGCCCGGTCGGTGCGGAACCAGCCGTCGACCACGTCACCGAGCCGTACGGTCATCTGCGGCCCCGTCGCCACGATCGTCGTCATCCGCAGCTCACCCTCGGTCTTGCGGGTGGGCGCCCCGGTGATCGTGAGGACCTGATGGCCCTCGTACGCGCCGAGCACGTCGGCGGTGCCGCCGGGCTGCGCGACGGCGAACGGCAGCGGGGCGAACGCGGTGACCGCGAGCAGCGCGACGACGGGCGTCGCGGCGACGGCGAGGGCCTTGGGGCGGCTCAGCTGAGCGAGGCGAGACAGCACGCGTCCCAATCTACGCGAGGCGAGAATCAAGCCCGTCCGGCGTTTGAGGACGAGCCAGGCCGAAGGCCGCGATCGACGGCGCGCCCGCGCGGCCTCAGCGCAGCGCCTCCGCGACTTCTCGGGCCGCGTCGACCACCCGGGGCCCCACCCGCTCCGGCACCGAGTCCGCCAGCATGACGACCCCGACGCTGCCCTCAAGCCCCGTCACCCCGACCAGGGGCGCGGCGGCGCCGCTCGCGCCCGCCTCCAGCTCACCGTGCGTGAGCGCGTACCCGGGGTCGGTGATCTGGCCCTGCCGGGCGGCGAGTATCGCCTTGCCCGCGGCGCCCCGGTCTAGGGGGTGGCGGAAGCCCGTCCGGTACGCCACGTGGTAGTCGGTCCAGGTCGGCTCGACCACGGCGACGGCGAGGGCCTCGGTGCCGTCGACCAGGGTCAGGTGGGCCGTCGCCCCGATGTCCTCGGCGAGCGCCCGCAGCGCGGGCAGCGCGGCCTCGCGCACCAGCGGGTGCACCTGGCGGCCGAGCCGCAGGACGCCGAGGCCGACGCGGGCGCGGCCACCCAAGTCCCTTCGTACCAGGGCGTGTTGTTCGAGGGTGGCGAGAAGCCGGTAGACGACCGTGCGGTTCACGCCGAGCTTGTTGGACAGCTCGGTGACGGTCAGGCCGTGGTCGGTGTCGGCGAGCAGCTTGAGGACGCGCAGTCCTCGGTCGAGCGTCTGAGAAGTCTCCGCGGTCACGACGCCCACTCCTTAGTCGTGAGGGTCGACGGCCCCCTCTGCGGCGGGCACCGGCTGCGCTCCGGGGCGGCGCTGCCACGGGGCGTTGTGTAGCGGGGACAGTAGCGAGGGCGTCCCGCTCAGCGGAAGACTCCGTCCAGAATCCGGTCAAGGGTACGGAAAGACGGTCCGTATCGTCCCGATAAGCCCCACCACATGTGGACGCGGAACGCACAATGCCTGCACGCAGTGCACACGTTCCTTGAACCGAAGCCGCCGGAGGGGGCCAGCGCCCCGCACCCCCAACCGGCAAGCCCCGCGCGCTAACGCATCCGCGTGGCCCACTCCTGCACCTTGGCGATCCGCTGCCGCAGCTGCCCCCCGGTGGCCTCCGCGCTCGGCGGCCCCCCGCACGCGCGCCGCAGCTCGGTGTGGATCACCCCGTGCGGCTTCCCGCTCTGGTGGGCGTACGCGCCGACCATCGTGTTGAGCTGCTTCCTGAGTTCGAGGAGTTCCTTGTGGGAGACCACGGGACGCCGCTCGGCGGGCAGTTCGAGGAGGTCGGCCTCCTCCGCGGGCTTCTTCTTGCTGTGGGCGATCTGCCGGGCCTGCCGCTTCTGGAGCAGCAGCTGCACCTGGTCGGGTTCGAGGAGGCCCGGGATGCCGAGGTAGTCCTGCTCCTCCTCGCTGCCCGGGTGCGCCTGCATGCCGAACTCGGCGCCGTCGAAGAGCACCCGGTCGAAGACGGCGTCGGACTCCAGCGCCTCGAAGGGCAGCGTGTCCTGCTCGCCGGTGTCCTCGTCCTGCTGCTTGTTCGCCTCGTCCATCTCCTGCTCGGGGACTCGGCGTACGGGTCCTCCTCGCCCTGCTTCTTCGGCTTGTCGAGGACGTGGTCGCGCTCGACCTCCATCTCGTTGGCGAAGCCGAGCAGGTCGGGGACCGTGGGCAGGAAGACGGACGCGGTCTCGCCGCGCCGCCGCGAGCGCACGAAGCGGCCCACGGCCTGGGCGAAGAACAGCGGCGTGGAGATCGTCGTCGCGTACACGCCGACCGCGAGCCGGGGCACGTCGACGCCCTCGGACACCATGCGGACGGCGACCATCCAGCGCTGGTCGCTGCCGCTGTAGTCGTCGATGCGCTGCGAGGCCCCGGTGTCGTCGGAGAGCACCAGGGTGGCCTTGGTCCCGGTGATCTCCCGGATGAGCTTGGCGTACGCGCGCGCCGATTCCTGGTCGGAGGCGATCACCAGGCCGCCCGCGTCCGGGATGGCCTTGCGGACCTCGCTCAGGCGGCGGTCGGCGGCCTGCAGGACGTTCGGCATCCAGTCGCCGCGCGGGTCGAGCGCGGTGCGCCAGGCCTGCGAGATCGCGTCCTTGGTCATCGGCTCGCCGAGCCGGGCGGCGATCTCGTCACCGGCCTTGGTGCGCCAGCGCATGTTGCCGCTGTAGGACAGGAAGATCACGGGCCGCACGACGCCGTCGCCGAGGGCGCTGCCGTAGCCGTAGGTGTAGTCGGCGGAGGAGCGCCGGATGCCGTCGTTGCCCTCCTCGTACGTCACGAAGGGGATCGGGTTGGTGTCGGAGCGGAACGGCGTTCCGGTCAGGGCCAGGCGCCGGGTGGCGGGCTCGAAGGCCTCCAGGCAGGCCTCGCCCCAGGACTTGGAGTCGCCCGCGTGGTGGATCTCGTCGAGGATGACGAGGGTCTTGCGCTGCTCCACGCGGTTGCGGTGCAGCATGGGCCGCACGCCGACGCCCGCGTAGGTCACGGCGACGCCCTGGTACTCCTTGCTGAGCGGGCCCGCGCTGTACTCCGGGTCCAGCTTGATTCCTATCCGCGCCGCGGCCTCGGCCCACTGCTTCTTCAGGTGCTCGGTGGGGGCGACCACGGTGACCTGCTGCACGACGTGGTGGTGCAGCAGCCAGGACGCGAGGGTCAGCGCGAACGTCGTCTTTCCCGCGCCGGGCGTGGCCACGGCGAGGAAGTCGCGGGGCTGCTCCTGGATGTACTTGTCCATCGCCCCCTGCTGCCAGGCGCGGAGCTTGCTGGCGGTACCCCAGGGAGCGCGCCCCGGGAAGGCGGGCGAGAGATGGTGCGAGGAGGAGGCGGCGGTAGTAGTCACGGTCTCCGTTTTTGACGCTGGGGTACGTACGACAACCGGGCCACCCTACCGGTGAGATGACCGCACTCCCGGGTTGACGCTCGAGTCGGGGCCGGGGTGCGACGCGGTTCACACCGGGCCCGCCGAGCGTGTTCGTACGGTCACTCCCGCGGGGCCCAAGGGGGCTCAGGGGGTCTCGGCGGGCCCCCGCAGCCGCGTCCCCACCCAGGCGCCCACCAGCGCGACCAGGGCCATCGGCAGGAACACCGCGGTGAACGCCCCCGGGTGCGAGCCCTGCGCGCCGCCGCCGTGGCCGCCGACCATGCCGCCGCCGAGCGCGGCGAACGCGGCGCCGCCCGCGGCGAGCAGCAGCGTGTTGGACAGGCCGTCGGATATCTGGAGGCTGGCGGCGTTGGCGCCCGCGTCCTTGGGCGGCGACAGCTTCAGGAGCAGGACGCTGGTCGAGGCGATGACCATGCCCATGCCGAGGCAGCCGACGCCCCAGGCGACCGCGACCACCCACACCGGGACGGCGTCGATCAGCACGGTGGGCGCGGTGGCGATGGCGGCGGCCACCAGGACCATCCCGGTGACGACGAGCTTCTCCCGGTGGGCCTCCATCCGGGGCCGCGACTGCGCGTACGAGCCGAGCGCCCAGGTGGCGCCGCCCGCCGCGAGCGAGAGGCCCGCGAGCGTCGGCGACAGGCCCCGCTCGCTGACGAGCATCAGCGGCACGAAGGACTCGGCGGCGACGAAGGACCCGGCGGCCACGCCTCTGAGGAGCACGACGGAGGGCAGCCCGCGCGCCGCGCGGTAGGTGCCCCGGGGCAGCAGGCCGAGGACGGAGGGCACGAGCAGGGCCGTGCCGACGGCCAGCGGCAGCAGGGACAGCCAGCGCAGCTCCTGCCCCGCGTACTGGAGCAGTCCGGCGCCGAGCGAGATGCCGAAGGCGAGCCGGACGCGGCGGCGGTCGAACGCCGCGACCGGGGCGTCCGGGTCGAGGGGCCCGGAGGCGGTGCGCCGGATCGCGGGCAGCGCGAGCGAGAGGGGCGCGGCGACGAGCACCGGGACCCCGATGAACACCCACCGCCACCCGAGGTGCTCGGTCACCGTGCCCGACACCAGCGGCCCGACCACGGACGGCACGACCCAGGCGGCCGCGAACGCCGCCATGATCGACGGCCGCAGCGCCTCCGGATAGGCCCGGCTCACCACCACGTACAGCGACACGATGACGAGGCCGCCGCCGAGGCCCTGCACGGCACGGCCGAGGATGAACTGCCACATCGCGGCGGCCGTCCCCGAGAGCAGCAGGCCCGCCGCGAAGGCGCCCATCCCGCACATCAGCGGCCCGAGCGGCCCGCGCCGGTCGCCCCACTGCCCGGAGAGGACCATGCCGAGCAGGCTCGTCGTGAAGTACGCCGAGAACCCGAACGCGTACAGCGAGACCCCGTCCAGCTCCCGGGCCGCCACCGGCATCGCCGTCCCGACGGCGGTCGCCTCAAAGGCGATGAGCAGCACGACGGAGACGATTCCGATGCTCAGCGCGCGATGGGGCTTGGCGAGGACACCGCCGCCGTCGTGACGGGCGGTCGGGGACGACGCCGCCTCGTCGGCGGCCGGGGCTGGTGCGACGGTGGTGTCGCGGGAGTCCGGGGTGGTCATGAGGGCCAGGTTAGGAGCCGCCACTGACACTCCGCGCCTGCCGCGGGACGGTCCCGTCCTGGTCCCTTGGTCGTACGTCTTCGGGCCTCGGCGACCGGGACCGGTCCCAGGCGGTGGTGGCTAGCGTTTCGGGGCGGGAGGTGTGATGGGCGCTGGCGTTCTCGTGTGCTGGGGGCTCGTGGTCCTTGCCGGGCTCGGGTTCGTGGTGGGGGCGGTGGCTCGCCGCCACCATGGGGACCGGCGTGTGGACGCGCCGTACGAGGCGGCGGCGCGCGGTGACGGCGCCTGGCTGCGGCGGCGGACCGGGGACGGCGCGCAGGCGGTGAACCTTCGGAACCGCGAGGGAAACACCGCGCTGCACCTCGCCTACTACTGCGGCGACGAGGACGCCGTCGACCTCCTCACGGCCTTCGGCGCCGACGCCCGCCTGCGCAACCACGAGGACCTCGCCCCGCCCGAGATGGCCGAGGTGGAGCGCGTCGAGGGGCTGCTGTGGGAGTGCGCGGCGCGGCTGCGGCCGGACGGCGCGTGGGACGACGAGGGCGCGGCCTGGAAGCTGTACGACCAGGCGCGCGACGTCCGCCCCCGTCACTACGGCCCCGCCCTCGCCCTCCTTCTGCTCCCCCTCCCCGGCGTCGACCGCCGGGGCGCGTTCCGGGTGGCGATCAAGCTCGGGGTCCCCGGCTCCGAGGCGAGGCTGGAGGAGCTCCTGCACGCGCACGGCGACGTGGGCGCGGCCACGGACTTCCTCAACTCCGGCTCCCCCGGGCTGTGTTCAGCGGGCGAGCGGTGGGCCCGCCGCCACGGCTTCCGGGCGCATCTCGCGGTGGGCGACGGCAGGGGGGCGCGCTGGGGCAGGTTCTAGCGGCCTGGCCCCTTGGGCTCACAGCAGGGTCGCGCTCCCGAGGACCGCGTCCGCCGCCTCCTGCTCGGCCCCTTCCCCGGGCTTCGCCACGCCGAGCAGGAACACCGAACGCCCGGCATCGGCCCTGACCAGCGTCAGCCGCAGATGGGCCGCGCCGCCCTCACCGTCCTTCACGGCGAGGACCACCGTGTGGGCGGCGCGGCCGTCGACGGTCGTCGCTTCGGACTCGGTCGGCTCCGATGACCCGTCCGGGTAGAAGAACCCGGCGTTGGACCGGGCGGTGCTCTCCGCCCGCTCCCTCAGCCCCGACTCCGCGACGGCGCCTCCCCACCCCGTCAGGACCATGCCGTACGGGGCGTCGTCGCCCTCGCCGTCGTCCTTCGTGCGGATCGTGGACGTGAAGGCGTTGACCAGGTCCTTCCTGTCCCGCTGCCAGCCCTCCGGCACCTGGTACGACACCCCCGCCTTCAGGTCCGTCACCCAGGGCCGCCCCGCCAGCGGATCGTCGTCCCCGTCCCTGGTCCACCACCACGCCCCGAGCCCGGCGGCCACCACTGCGGCGACGGCCACGGCCGCGATGGCGCCCCGCCGCCGCGACCGCCCGCGTCCCGGCCCCAACACCCCGCCCGGCGGTGCCTGATGGCTCCCTGCCGGAGGCGTCGGCGCGTACGGCGGCGGGGGCGGCGTCGGCGGCGTTGTCATGGGCACAGTCTCGCCCTGGGCCGTGAAACGGGCCTTGAGTACCCGTACTCAACGCGTACTCAGATCGACGCCTGGATATGATCATCGGGCCGAGTCGGGGGGACTCGTGCGGCGCGACTCTGCTTGAGGTACGAAGAACGTGTTCGAGGCCGTTTTCCAGGGCGAGGAAGTATTCCTCGCCGTTCTGCTGTGCGTTTCGCTCGGCCTCGGCGCGGGGGCCTTTCTGTGGCGACGGCGCTCGGGGAGCGGCGGCGGACCCTGGGCGTGGGCGGCGTTCGCGGTGTGCGTCGGCATGGTCACCGGCGTGACCTGGTTCTTCCCCGGGACGGGAGGTTCCGGCGCGGTCTGCGTGCTGAACGCGGACCTCTCCGAGCCCTTCAGGACCGAGCAAGGCCTGCTCAACGGCGCCATGTTCGCGCCCCTCGGCTTCTTCGGGCTGCTGGCGAGCCGCCGGGTCCTCTTCACCGCCGCGTGGGCCGTGGCCGCGCCCGCGGTGATCGAGGTCGGCCAGGCGGTGCTGCCCTGGGTGGGCCGCAACTGCGACAGCGGCGACGCGGAGATGAACGTCCTCGGCGGCCTGGGCGGCGCCCTGGCCGCCTGGCTCGGCACGCGCGTCGCCAAGGCGCGGCTGAAACCCCTGGAGCCGCAGGCCCGCCCGGCGCTGCTGGGCGCGGGCGCCGCCCTGGCGGCGTGCGCCGTGACCTGGCAGGTGGCGATCACGCCCATCGCCGTCGACGCGACCAGCCTCCAGTTTCCCAGCGACCCCCAGAAGCAGGCCGCCGCCGACGCCTTCCGCACGGCCTTCGGCGATCGCTACTCCTTCGCCAACGTCCAGCTCCAGCCCGGCCCCGGCGGGCGCGACAACCTGCTCGTCACGCTCAAGCGCGACGGCTCGGCGACCCTGAGCTGGCCGGAGAAGGACCACTTCAGCGTCAGCCTGGAGAGCACCTGCGAGCCGAGCCCGCACAGCTACCCCGTGGACGGCGCCTCCCACGAGTCCATGAACGCCGCGAAGGCGTACGAGCTCGCACGGCGGTACGCCCGTGAGCACTACCCGGCGGCCCTGGAGGGCAGCACGCACCGGACCCGCCCCCTCGGCGCGAAGGCCGCGCGCGGGTGGCGCACCAGCTGGCGCTTCGTGAAGGACGGCGTGGTCATGCCCGCCAAGCTGGACGTCGACATCAACCGGGCGGGCAGGCTCTCCCAGCTCAACGTCGAATCCGGCCCGCGCGACGTCGCGTTGCCGCCCCGGAAGGTCACCGCGCGGCAGGCCGTCGCCCGCGCCCGCGCGGCCCTGGCCACGACGGGCGGCGTCCGCGTCGAGGCCAGGGAGTTGGTCGCCCTCGACGTAGGGGGGCGGTGGCGCGCCCAGTGGGTGGTCGCCATCGCCGTCAAGGGCGACGCCCCGGACACCGTCCTTGTCGACGCGGCGTCCGGCGTCGTCGACGACAGCGGCATCGGCGACTGGTCCACGACCGTGGACTGCTGAGCCCCCTTCACGGCACCGGCCTTTCGGACAGGTTTCCCTTGTGACCGGGCACACGAGTCGTGGACCAACCGTGAAGAACTTTCACGGTATCGTCACTTCCACCGCAGGATCTGCGGCGCGGACACCGCCCGGACGAATGCACCGCAAGATCAACTTCGTTCAAGGGTGCACTATTTGTGCGTGGGTGTCCTTAATAGTGGCCAACTCTCACCGTTGATTACGGACATGCCGCTACCTCCCTGTACGTATGGCTTCAGCAACCCCGGCCCGACCACCGGAACTGCTGCTCCACCACGTTCACTTGGGGGTTTTCGCATGTCCGGAATCACTCGCCGCCGCGCCATCGGCGCCGCGGGCGCCGTCGCCGGTATCGCCGTCGTCGGCGCGACCCACGCCGCCACCGCGGCCGCCTCGCGCGGCACGCACGACGGCCACGGCACCACCGCCGAGCCCGCGTCCTTCGACGAGGCCTACCTCGGCCGCCGCATACAGGGCGGCCCCACCACGGGCCACGGCGGACACCACGCGGGCCACGGCGACGGCTACTCCGTCCGCATCGACGGCGACGAGCTGCACATCATGCGCAACGCCGACGGCACCTGGATCAGCGTCATCAACCACTACGAGCCGAGGGCCACGCCGCGCGCGCTCGCCCGCGCCGCCGTCGTCGAGCTCCAGGGCGCCGTCCTGGTCCCGCTCGCCCCGTCCCCGTCCGCCGTCTGATCCGGAGCGCCGCCGCCATGGCCGTACGCAAGAACCAAGCCCAGCTCACCGCCGACGAGAAGCGCCGCTTCGTCACCGCCCTGCTCGCGCTGAAGCGCGACGGCCGCTATGACTCCTTCGTCAGCACCCACAACGACTTCATCATGAGCGACACCGACAACGGCGACCGCGTCGGCCACCGCTCCCCGTCCTTCCTGCCCTGGCACCGCCGCTTCCTCATACAGTTCGAGCAGGCCCTCCAGTCCGTCGACGCGTCCGTGACGCTCCCCTACTGGGACTGGACAGCCGACCGCACCCCCGCCGCGTCCCTCTGGGCCCCCGACTTCCTCGGCGGCACCGGCCGCCCCCGCGACGGCCAGGTCACCGACGGCGCGTTCGCCTCCTCCGGCAACGGCTGGCGCATCAACGTCCGCGTCGACGGCCGCGACTTCCTCCGCCGCAGCCTCGGCTCCGGCGGCGTCCAGCTGCCCACCAAGGCCGAGGTCGACTCCGTCCTCGCCATGTCCACCTACGACGCCCCGCCGTGGAACAGCGCCTCCGACGGCTTCCGCAACCACCTCGAGGGCTGGCGCGGCGTCAACCTCCACAACCGCGTCCACGTGTGGGTCGGCGGCCACATGGCCACCGGGGCCTCCCCCAACGACCCCGTCTTCTGGCTCCACCACGCCTACGTCGACAAGCTCTGGACCCAGTGGCAGTCCCGCCACCCCAACGCGCCCTACCTGCCCGCCGCAGGCACCCGCGACGTGGTCGACCTCAACGACACGATGCGCCCGTGGGGCAACGTGTCGCCCGGCGGACATGCTGGATCACACGCGGTTCTACACGTACGACGTGGCAGCCTAGCTCTGCGGCCGAGCGGGCGATCAGTCCCGGCTCGCGTACGCCACGAAGTCGCGCCAGGCGCGCGAGGCGAACGCGAGCCGGGGCTTTGTCGTTGTGGGTCAGCGGGTGTTCAGGTGCCAGCGGGTTCCGTCGGGGATGTGCCAGACGGAGGCGTCGCCGCTGGCCTCGCGGGCGTAGCCGAACTGGTCGTGGGTGGGCCGGTTGTGGGCGTTCCACCAGTGCCAGGCGGCTTCGGCCTGCTTCCACAGGTCGGCGTCGCCGCCGTAGGTGACGCTCACGCTCTGGTCAGCGCTGAAGGGGACGCGGGCCCATGCGCCGTCGCTGCGCTGGAGCTGGATGCTCGTGGTGCCGGTGGCGTCGTCGATGTTGTAGACGAGTTCACTCTCGGGCAGATGCAGCGCGAGGAGCAGGCGGAGTGTGTAGTGGGCCTGGATGTCGGTGGCCGTGGAGCGTGGTGGGGCGGGTGTCGGCCTGGGGGGCGCGTTGCGGGCGGTTGGGCTGGGGGTAGGTGCGCGGGTCGTTGCGGGCGGGCATGAAGCGGCCCGCGGTGGCGGTGAAGTGGCCGATGGCGCGCTGGTCTTCGTCGACGGTCACGCAGATGAGTCCGCCCTCGATGCCGAGCGTGACGTCGGTGACGATGACGGCGCCGGGCTTGGCGCGGGCGATCCACTGCTGGGGGATGGCGGGGACGGAGCAGGTGGAGATGATTCGGTCGAAGGCGTGGTCTGCGGGTAGGGCGGTGCAGCCGTCGCTTGTGGTGAGTTCGGGGGTGTACCCGATCTGCGTCAGGCGCGTCCTCGCGGTGTCGGTGAGGTCGGGGTCGACATCGATGGAGTGCACGAGGTGGTCGCCGAGTCGCGCGCACAACAGGGCGGCGTTGTAGCCGGTGCCGGTGCCGATCTCCAAGGCGCGGTGGCCGTCGCGGACGGACAGGTCTTCCAGCATTCCGGCCATGAGGCTGGGCAGGGTGCTGGAGGAGGTAGGGAAGCCGGTCCACGCGGTGTCGTCGACCTGCTCGGCGGTGTCGGGGTCCAGGGCGGTGACGAGGGTGACGTCGCGGTAGGCGGCGGCGAGGAGCCGCTCGTCGGTGGTGGCGCGCTGTTGGCGCCAGACGGTGATGCCCTTGTCGTTCTGCTCTTGGTCGAACCAGGTGGGTACGAGGACGTGGCGGGGGACGGCGGCGAAAGCGTCGCGCCACTGTGGGGTGCGGATGGCTCCGGAGTTGGTGAGTTCGTCGGCGAGTGCCGTCATGTGCGGGCGTGCCGTGTCGAGGGTGGCGTCGCTCACGTGCAGACTCCTTGCAGTTCATCGGCGATGGCCTCCGCGATGGGCAGGCCAGTGGTGTGCTGAATCCAGTCCCATTGCCCGCACGGGTTGGCCTCAAGGAACGTCCACGTGCCGTCGGGCGAGACGATGAAGTCCAGCCCGGCGAAGCGCAGTCCAAGACGGCCCATCAGACGGTGCACTCCGTGGGCGATGTGGTCGGGGGTGTCGGTGGTTCGGTAGGTGAGCGACTGGTAGTCGCTGCGCCAGTCTTCGTGTGCTGCTGTGCTGCCTGCGTGGATCTCCGCGGCGAGTAGCTGGTCGCCTGCCACGGTGAGGCGCACCTCGTGTGCTTTGGGTATCCAGGCTTGGAAGAGGTGCGCGGTGGTATCGATGCCGCGTAGGTCGTCGAGGTCGGCTTGGGGGACGCGTCGGGTGTAGACGGTCTTGAGCTCGCCGCCCTCGACGAGCACGGGCGTTGCGATGGGCTTGCAGATGATCGGGCCGGACGTGTCGGCGCAGAACGAGCGGACGGCGTCGGGGCTGTTGGTGATCAGCGTGGGCGGGATGGTCAGGCCGCAGGAGCGGGCGGCGGCGAGCTGGATCGGCTTGTACTCGGCGCGGGACATGGCGGCGGGGTGGTTCACCCACCGGCAGTCGAGCGCGGTCAGGATGCCGCCGAGACCCGGAGCGGGCCTGAGCGGCGGCGAAGCGTTGCTCGGGCTGTGACATGCCCGCGGGCAGGCGGAACGGGGTGGGCGCGCGGTAGTAGACGGCGTGGACGTCGGCCAGGTCGACGGCGCGGCGCCCGGTGGTGAGCTGCCCGTGCCAGCCGCGCCAGTCGTTGATGCGTCCGGTGAGGGTGAGCTCTTGGGGGAACTCCGCGGTGTCCATGCGGAACACGGGCGCGCCGCGGTCGTTCAGGACCTTGATCACGCGGTCTGTCGGCCAGTCGTCCCGGGCGGCGATGACGAGAACGGTGGGCATCGCGGATCAGTCCTTTGGGCCCTCGTCGATCGGCGGGGGGTTCTTGATGTTGCCGTCCGGGACGGTGGGGGTGTGCGTGGCCATGTACGGGAGGGGGCCGTCGTAGAGGCTGACGGACATCTGCGATTCCTCGTCGTAGGCGGACGGGGGCTTGACGATGGCCTGCGTGGCGTCTGGCGTACGGGCGTGCCGCAGCACCCACGGGCGGGTGTCCGGCGTAGACGGAAGCTCTGCACTGAGCGGTGCGGGCCCGTCCGCGGAAGCGAGTGGGAACCCCTCGCGTGGGTGAGCTAACACGGTCACGGTGTGTCCTTCCCTCGTGTTGATCGTGCCGGTCTGTGGTGGGGCGTGGTGGGGCGTGGTGGGGCGCTGTGCAGGGTGGTGCGTGGCCCGCCCCCTACGGCGGGATATCGGGCAGCGTGGGGGAAGCCGAGATGTGTTGTCCGTCGTAGGGGGCGGGGGTCTGGAGCAGCGCGTAACCGTTGGGGGGCAGCACAAGGGGGCGGGCGGAGAGGCTGTAGCGCGTGGCTTCGTCTGTGACGGTGAAGCGGTAGAAGGTGCCGTTGCGCATCGCGGTGAGCACGTGGTGGTGCTCGGCGGTGGTGTGGTCCCACGCGAGTTCGGCCCAAATCCGCAGGGCGCCTGACGGGTCGAGCTGTGTCTCGTGCTGTTCTTCCGGTACTTCGATGGCCTCGATGGGGGGACCCACGGTGCGTCGAGGGGCGGGTCGATGCGGTCGGCCAAGTGCCGGGCCTGAGTCGTCAGCCACCGCACGGCCAGACGGGGAGTGGGCGCGAGGTAGCAGCGCATCAGCCACTCGCGGGCACGCTCGGGGGCGACGGCTTCGGCCGCGGTGATCTCGCACCACAAGCGGTAGCCAGCCGTGAACGGCGCGGTGGAGGGTGGTGCGGGGGCGTTCACTGCCAGTCCCCGGATGCGGCGCGGTAGTGGACCTGGCTACTGGGGACGCTGCACGCCTCGCAACACATGCACTCTCGCCATGACAGCGGCAGCTCTGCGTCGGCATCGGTGTTCGGGGCAACGGTGTAGTTCCAGAACGCGGCGCGTGATCGAGTCACCGGTCGACCTCCCCACGGAGCATGGCGAGGTGTCGGCGGATCTCCCGCTGTAGTGCGACGATCTGCGCCGTCAGGCCGCCGTCTGGCGGCTCGCTGGCGGTGCGCTCTTCCTGCGGTCCCTGAGCTGTCGACATGCGGGCCCCTCAACAGATGGGCTGTACGGGCGTCTTCGTCGCTCCGAGTAGGAGCGGCCGCTACCGCATGTTGGACCCACGCGAAGGCCCCGACTATCAGGACTTGTTGATAGTCGGGGCCAGAGCATGACGGACGGTTAAGCGCCCAGCCAGGTCCCGTAGGAAAGGAAACTATCGGGTAGTTGCCGCTTGGCAGCCTCCAGCCCGGCGTACGTCTCGCGCACAGTGGGGTGATATCGCGCCTGTTGAGGAGCGGCCTTCCGGGACTTCAGCAAGTGACCGAACGCGCCGTCGAGGTCTCCCGTCCACATCAGGGAGCGGGCGTATTCGGCGTGGTGATGGCTCCGGCGGGAGGCTGGCCAATCCTTGGGAAAACGCACAGTCCGACCCGCGCTGACCGCGTCGGCGTACTCGTCGAGTTCGGCGGCGACGCTCACTCTATGCACGGCCACGTTGGTGGGCCCGAAGCTCAGCCAGTGCACCTTGACGGCTTCCCCGGTGCGCTCGGCCAGTCTCTCAGCCTCGTTCAAGTGACCTTCGGCCCGATCTCCGTCGTGCGCACGCCCGGCCATGACGGCAGCTCCAAGGTGGAGTTGCCCCGTGACCACATCGCGTTCACGCCCCGCGTCGGCCTGCTCCAGGATGCTCAGTCCCATGCGGACTAGACGTTCTCCCGTGCGGAATTGGCCCTCGCGGAGATAAGTCAAGGCCCGCATGTACCGGTACATGCCGCCGAATACGGCATCGGACCCGCGGTGGGCGGCCCAGTCCATGCGGGAGAGGGAAATCGCGGCGAGATCAGCAAATCCTAGCTTGGTCGCAACGTCGTATGCCGTGCGGTAGGTACTGGCGAGGAGCAGCCAACCTTCGGTGGAGTTGGTGACGTGTGCTGCGGTGGTGACTTCTTGAATCAGCCCGGCGACCTCGCTGGCCGCGTGCTTGATCTCTCCGGCCCGAACTGCCACGAGAAGCCTCTCGGCATCATCGGCGAGGAGCGCATGCGGGCGAGGGTTGATCTCGGGGTCGGCTCCCAAGTCGTATACGTCTAGCGCTTCGCGAATCGGTCGTATCAGGACGTCGAGTTCATCAAGGCGCAGCTCGGTCAGGTACGGCTGGCCTTGAATCGTGGCGACATCCACACGCATGGCTCGCGCAACCCTGGCGACCACGTGTGGGCTGGCCGGAATGACGCCCTGCTCAACCTTCGTGAGGGTGCTGTACGGCAGCTGAGAGAGCTCTGACAGCGCGCGTTGCGTGAGATGGCGCTCTTGGCGTAGGCGCTTGATGCGCCTGCCGGTGTGGTCATGAGGTAGAGCGTGCATGCTGGCTCCTGTCTGACTCGACACTTGAACGGTACCCGCTCGCGGTTGCGGGAGATCAGCCAGACCGGCGCAAGGGCCCCCTCTGCCCGTAGGCAGAGGGGGCCTGAGGAGTCAGCGGAAGAGTGGCCAGGGCGGCGGCGACCCACGGCAGGGACTCGGGGATGCCGGACGCGGAGACGATGGCGGGCAGGGCGACGACGGTCTGTATGACGGTGCGGATGGTGCGGCAGGTGGCGGGGCTCATGGGTGCGGGCGGGTTTGAGAAGCGGCTTACGGAACGTGGGGGACCTTGAGGGCGTCCCAGGTAGCGCGGCCGGGCCAGCCGTCGACGTCGTGGCCGGTGTAGCCCTGTCTGCGCCGCTACTTCGCGCAAGACCGGAGATCGGCGCGGTGAACTGCGGCCCCGGCCCGGTTGCGTACACGCCGCACCCTTCGGCCACGAAACGCTTGCCCATGGCGGTGGCGATCGGCGAGCGGGGGTAGCTCTTGAAGAACCCGACCCCGGGGAACGGCTCCCACTTTGGGGCGGGGGCGGGCTTGCCCGGCACACAGGGCGGGCCCGCAGTAGTGCGCACGTGAACGTGATCTCCCAAACGCGCGGGGCGAGGGTTTCGGTATAGCCCTCGACCAGCGGCGGGACAGTAACCGTACGTGCACGCCGCACCGCCCCGCCCTGCAGGCCAGGCAGCCTCCGTCACCCTGAGGCGCATGGACACACGGACCCCACAAAACCCCGCCCCCGTACGGCAGTTCAGCGCGCTGCTGCCGTCCAGCCCACGGGCACGTGCCGGGGCGGAGCTTCCGCCTGACGCTGCGGCTCACGGAGGGCGGGCTGCTGCGGGTCGAGGTGAGCGACACGTGCGCCGAGCGGCTGCCCCGGGCGCCGGGGGCGGCGGAACCGGACGACGAGTCGGGCCGGGGGCTCGCCCTGGTGGCGGCGTTCGCCGACCGGTGGGGCACGGAGGTCGGCCCTGAGCCACGGAAGACGGTGTGGGCGGAGCTCGGCGGCCGCCCCTGGCGGAGGCTCGGGCCCACGCCGTGACCGGCCGGGGCTGACTCCCCGCGTTCATGAACGCCGTATGGCAGTCCCGTTGCGGTCGGGGCGGTGACCTTGAGCCAGGTCACCGCCCCCGCCTACGGTCGAAGACAAGAGCACAGCCTGGCCGTGTGCCCGAGTGGTTGAGGGATTCGCCTGCAAAGCGAAGCACACCGGTTCGATTCCGGTCACGGCCTCCAAGAACTCCCCCGGACGGGCTTCGCACTGAGGCGCGATGCGCCGGAATACCGCTCCCGGGGCGCTTCGCGCGCCCTAGGGTGGCCGCGTGGACGCAGGGGACTACATCTCCGCCGGGGGCGCGTGCGTGGCGGCGGTCAGTGCGTGCGTGGCGTGGTGGCAGGTACGGGTGGGTCAGCGGGCGGCGGGCAGTCAAGTGGCCGTGGTTCAGAGACAGTTGGAGCACGAGCGGGGCCTTAAGGACCAGGCGGAGCGGCCGCTGTTCGAGATGACCGGGGTCGAGACGGACGTCGACCACGGGCGCGCCCCGCGCATCACGGCCGAGATCCAGCAGTGCGGCGGCGCCCCGCTGTCCGAGGTGTACTTCGCCGCCCACCTGGACGACGAACCCGCCGCCGTCATCACGTCCACCGGCGACGGCCCGCCCTGCTGGCTGCACACCGGGCCCGGCACCACGAAGACCGTCACCGTCCAGGCCGCCGAACGGCACTACGGCAAGGTGGAGGTGCGCCTCGACCTCAACTGCCGGGAGGCGCACGGAGGCCGGACGTGGAAGTGCCGGGTGGTGGGGTACACGCGACCGCCGGTCATCCTGACCCGGCTCGACACCCTGGCCATCCCCGAGCGTCGCACCCTGGCGTACATGGACGCCGTACCGCACGCGTCCCGCATCGAGTTCGGCCTGCTCTCCGTGATCCCCGTCCCCGCGCCCCCGCCCACCCTCCCGGATGATGACGACGGCGGCGACATCTGGTGACCCGCACACGGCGAAGGGGCGGTTCCCAGCGGAACCGCCCCCATGGCGTCTCATTCACTGAGGCGCCCGAACGCCGGGGTCTCAGCCCCAGCCCGTGTCGTTGTCATCCCCCATGACAATCTCCCCCGTTGCGTCGAGTGGTGCGTCGAATGGTTCGGGACTCTTCGATAGTGCCCTGCGACGCGCCGGGACTAAAAGGGATTTATGGGGGCTTGAGAGGGCTGGGACCCCATCGCGACCGTTCGGGCACCGGTCGGAGACATTCCGCGCTCAGGCCACCGTCGCCTCGCCGAGGCGCGCCAGAATCGCGTCCACCGTCTGATCCACCGTCAACTCCGAGCTGTCGAGCCACAGTCCGAGGCGGGGAGTGTCCGCGCGCAGGCCCTGGTCCAGGGCCTCGACCGTCCACTCGCCGTAGCCCGTCTTGCCGCGGGCGGCCTCGCGGGCGGCCACCGCGTCCGGGCGGGGCGCGAGCACCACCACGTACAAGGGGCGGGTCCGCACCAGGTCGACGTACCGCTTCAACTCCTCACCCAGGATGACGTCCTGGACGACCGCGGTGAAGCCCGCGGCGGCGTACGCGTCCGCCGTCGACGCCGACAGGCCGTACCGCAGGCGCAGTTGGGCCTCCGCCTCGCCGCCCGCGCCGGGCTCGTACTCCTCGCGACCGGAGACGATCATGCGCCGGAAGGCGTCCCCGCGGACGTGCGCGGCCCGTGGCAGCCGCTCCGCCAGGGCCTGCGCGACCGTCGACTTGCCCGCGGCCATGATGCCGGTGATGACGATGACCCCGTCGGGGGTGGCACTGGTAGTCACGGCCGGAACGTACCTCAGACGGCCCCGGCCGGTCCTCCCCTTTCCCGCGCCCCCGCGGGCGTCAGGCCAGCTCCGCGCCCACGGCCGCCTGCGGCCGGATCGGCAGCCGGTTCACCGGGCGGCCCGTCGCCGCCCGGACCGCCGACGCGATCGCCGCCGGGCACGTGACCACCGGCACCGCGCTCGCCGCCTTCGCCCCGAAGGGCGCGACGACGTCCCGCTCCTCGACCAGCTTCACGATGCGGATGTCCGGCGCGTCCAGGGCGGTGGGCAACGCGTAGCCCGTCAGGTCGGGGTGGCGGACGAGGCCGCGCGGGGTGCGGAGGTTCTCGGTGAGCGCCGCGCCCAGGCCCTGGGTGACGCCCGCCTCGATGCGCACGCGCAGCTGCGCGGGGTTGAGGACGCGGCCGACGTCCTGCGCGACCGCGAGCTCCACGACCCGCACCGAGCCGATCTCGATGTCCACGTCCACGACGGCGCGGATCGCGCAGAAGGCCATGCCGACGAAGGCGTCGCCCTGGCCGTCGGCGTCCAGCGGCTCCGTCGGGTGCGGGCGGCACTGCGCCGTCGCCCACAGCTCCTTGCCGTCCATCGCCTCCTCGACGGTCGTCGACAGGACCCCGTCGTACGAGGTGATCTTGCCGTCGGCGATCTGGAGCAGCTCGGTGGACATGCCGAACTTGTGCGCCAGGGGCTGCAGGAGCTGGGTGCGGACCATCTTCGCCGCGCGCTCCACCGCGCCGCCCGACACCCAGGTGTGGCGGCCGTGGCAGCTCGGCCCTGACGGGGGCTGGTCGGTGTCCACGGGGGCGACGCGCACGTCGTCGATGCCGAGGGTCTCCTGGACGATCTGCCGGGCCAGCGTCGCGAAGCCCTGGCCGGTCTCCACGGCCGCGCAGATCACCGTCGCCACGCCGTCGTGGACCTTCACGGTGGCCGTGGCGACCTCGTCCGCGCCCTCCGCGCCGAGCAGCTGGACCATGCCGAGGCCGTAGCCGACGCCGCGCCGCACAGCGGCCGGTTCGCCCGCGCCCTCGGGGCCTCCCGGCAGCAGCCACTCCTCCTGCGGGGTGTCCTTCGGCAGCTCGGGCAGCGGGAAGTCCCGTACGGCGGCGAGGAGTTCGGCCGTCGGGGCCGGGCACGTCACCGTCTGTCCCGTGGGCAGGACGTCGCCCGTCGCGAGGGCGTTGCGCAGCCGCACCTCAGCCGGGTCGACGCCCAGCTTCTTGGCGAGCTTGTCCATCTGCGCCTCGTAGGCGGCGCAGACCTGGAGGGCGCCCTCGCCGCGCACATGGCCGGACGGCGGGTTGTTCGTGCGGACGGCCCAGCCCTCGATGAAGGCGTTCGGTACGACGTAGGGGCCGCAGGCGAAGGACACCGCCGCGGCGAGCACCTGCGCGGACGTGTCCGCGTACGCGCCCGCGTCGAGCAGGATCTGCGCCTCGACCTTGACCAGCGCGCCCTCCGCGTCCGCGTGGTGGCGGTAGCGCAGGAGCGTGGGGTGGCGGTGGGCGTGGCCGAGGAAGGACTCCTCGCGGGTCGCGGTGAGCTTCACCGGGCAGCCCGTCTTCAGGGCGAGCAGGCCGAGCGGCAGCTGGAAGCTCGCGTCCTCGCGGTCGGCGGTCGCGCCGGGCACGCCGGTGACGACGACCTTCACCAGGTCGGGGTCGAGGCCGTACACGGCGGCCGCGCGGTCGCGGTCGCCGTGCGGGTCGGTCGACGCGACGTACAGCTCGACGCCGCCGTCCGGGCGCGGCACCGCGAGCCCGGCCTCCGCGCCGATCGGCGCCGGGTCCTGGCGGCCAATGCGGTACAGGCCCTCGACGACGACCTCGCCGGTCGCCTCCGGGTCACCGTGGCGCAGCGGGATGTGCCGGATCAGATTGCCGTCGGGGTGCAGCGGGGCCGCCTCGAAGGCCTGCTCCGGGTCCGTCACCGCGTCCAGCGGCTCGTACTCGACGATGATCGCGGCGGCGGCCATGCGGGCCGTGTCCGGGTGGTCGGCGGCGACGGCGGCGAGGGGCTCGCCGTGGTGGCGCACGACCTCCGAGGCGAACACCGGCCGGTCGGCGGGCCCGCGCCCGTACGACGCGGCTCCCGGCACGTCCTCGTGCGTGACGACGGCGCGGACGCCCGGAAGCTCGCGCGCGTGGCTGGTGTCGATGGAGACGACGCGCGCGTGCGCGTGCGGGGAGCGCAGCACGGCCGCCCACAGCAGGCCCTCGGCCCACAGGTCGGACGCGTAGGGGAACGTGCCCTCCGTCTTGGCCCTGAGGTCCGTCGACGGCAGCGAGGACCCGATGCCGTGCGGCAGTTGTTCGGCGCCGGGCTCGGCCTGGGCCACGCCTTCGTTGCTCGCGCCGTTCACGCCTGGTCTCCGTCCTGCCCGTACGGGCCCGCCTGGTGCGGGATGCGCGCCTGGTCGGCGGCCTGCTCGTCCTGCTGCTCCTGCTCGGCCGCGCCCTTGGCGGCGCGCTCGGCGACCACGTCGCGCACCGCGTCGAGCACGCCCCGGTAGCCGGAGCAGCGGCACAGGTTGCCGCACAGCGCGCGGCGGGTCTCCAGGTCGCTGGGCGCGGGGTTGCCCTCCAGGAGGTCGTGCAGCGTCATCGCCATGCCCGGTACGCAGAAACCGCACTGCACGGCGCCACAGTTGGCCAGCGCCCGCTGCACGTCGGAGGGCCTGCCGTCGGCGGCGAGGCCCTCGACGGTGCGCACCTCGCTGCCGGCCGCGGTGGCCGCGGGCACCAGGCAGGACGCGACGAGCCGCCCGTCCACCTGGACGTTGCAGGCCCCGCACTCGCCCTGCGAGCAGCCGTCCTTGGCGCCCGCGAGACCGAGCCGCTCGCGCAGCACGTACAGCAGCGACTCGCCGATCCAGGCGTCGGTGACGGGCCGGTCGGAGCCGTTGACCCGCAGGACGTACGAGATGAGCGGGTGCTCGTCGGCCTTCGCCACCGCCTCAACGGCCGGAGCAGCAGCTTCCGTTTCCTGCTCGGGGGTGGGCTCCTCGGCGGCGGCCTGCTCCTGGGGCTGCTCCGGGGCGTCCTCTGGGGACTGCTCCGGGGCGGGGTCGGGGGCGAGGTCTTGTGCGGGCGCGGGCGTGAGCTCGGGCTCGGGCGTGAGCTCGGGCTCGGTGGCGGGCTCCGGGTCGAGGCTCGCCTCCGCCGCCACGGGGGCCACAAGGGCCGCAGGGGCCTCCGGTTCCGGCTCCAGCGCTTCGGGGGCCTGGAGGGCGGCGGGCGCCTCCGGCTCCTCGGCTGCGGGGGCTTCCGGGGCCGCTGGAGCCGCTGGGACCTCCGGAACTTCCGGCACGAAGGGCTCGGGGGCCTCCGGGACGAAGGACTCGGGCGCCTCGACCGGCTCGGGTGCCTCGGGGGCCGCCTCCGGCTCCGCCACGGACTCCGGCGCGGACTCGGGCGCGAACTCGGGCGTGAACTCGGGCGTGAACTCGGGCGTGAACTCCGGCTGCGGCGCCGGAGGGGCCAGCGGCTGCGGCTCCGCGGCCTCTTCCGGTACGTCACGCGGCGCGAGCGTCCCGTCGGGGCGCTGGGTCACGACGAACAGCTTGGCGGTCCGCTCGAAGGGGGTCTCCTCGACGGCGCGCGGCGCGGCGGCGGGCGGCGCGGCCGGGGGCTGCTCGGCTCGCGGCCGCTCCGCCGGCGGCTGCTCGCCCAGGGCTTCCTGCGCCCCGGGCACGAAGGGCTCGGGCGTCGTCGCCCAGGGCGCGGGGGCGCCCCCGGGCAGCGTCGCGGGCGGCGTGCCGCCGCCCCACTGAGCGGTCAGCGCGGACGCGGCGAACTCGCCCGATTCGTCCGGGAGATCACCATCCGCCACCGGGATGGACCACTGCCCGGTCACATCGTGCCCGGCGGGCGCGTGCCCACCGACCGGCGCGGCCGGCTCCTGGTGCCCGGGGTGCGCATGACTGCCGGGGTGTGCGTGCTCCCCGTGGTTCACGGCGTCCGGGAACGCCCACTGGCCGGTGGCCCGCGGGTCGTAGGCGTCCTGGACCGGCCGCTGCTCGTACGCGCCATGGGCGTCCGGCGCGGCCGGTGCGTACGCCTCGTGCGCGTCCGGCTCCGGGTGCGCGCCGGGGTCCGGCCAGGTCACGGTCCGCGTGGCGGCGGGCGCGACGCCGGTGACCTCGGGCGGCAGCACCCACACGCCCGTGGCGGCCGGGTCGGTGGCGTCGGTGGCCGTCGGGGCAACCGTTATCTGCGGCGGCACATAGCCGTGCCCGGGGGCGGCGAGCGGCGTGCTCACGGCGTCGACCGCGCCCTCCGGGAGCTGCACGAACGCGGTGGCGTCCGCGTCGTACTCGCCCTGCGGGTGCGGCTGCCAGGCGCCGCCCGCCCCGTTGTTCCTGCCTTCGGTCACGACAGCGCCCTCCCCAGTGCTCGTCGGGCCAGCGCGGCGACGGTGCGCCGCAAGTGGAGTACGGCGGGCGGCTGCGGCCGCGCGGTGCCGTCTTCGGCGGGCGGCAGGTCGGGCACGCAGGCCGCGGCGACGTACTCGCCGAAGGCCGAGAGCGCCTCCGGCACGAGTCCGCGCTCGCCGTCCCAGTCGATGAGCCCGGCCACCCACTGCTCCGCCTCCAGGGGGCGCAGCGGCATGGGGGCGATCGCCCCCACCGCGCATCGCACGCCCCGGCGCGCGGGGTCGAGGACCAGCGCGACGGAGGCGGTGGCGCGGCCGGGGCCGGTGCGCCCGGTCGCCTTCAGGAAGACCTGGGGGGCGTGCAGCAGCGGTACGCGGACGAAGCCGATGAGTTCGCCGGGTCCCAGCATCTCCATGCCCGCGAGCAGGTGGGACACCGGGACCTCGCGGCGGGAACCGCCCGGGCCCGCGATGATCAGGACGGCTTCGAGGGCGGCGAGCACGGGCAGCGTGTCACCGGTGGGCGCGGCCGAGGCGATGTTGCCGCCGAGGGTGCCCGCGTTGCGGATCTGGGGCGGCCCCGCGGCGCGCGCGGCGGCGGCGAGCGCCGGGATGAGCGCCGCGAAGTCCGGGCGCCCCATGCGCGCGTGCGTGAGCCCCGCGCCGAGCAGGGCGTGCCCGTCCTGGTACTGCCAGCCGCGGATCTCGCTGATGCGGCCGAGGCCGACCAGGGCGGCGGGGCGCAGCAGGCCCGCGTTGACCGACGACATGAGGTCCGTGCCGCCCGCGACGGGCACGGCGGCGGGCACGGCTGCGAGCGCCGCGACGGCCTCGTCGAGCGTGGCGGGCAGCGACACAGACTGCGCCCCCTGCGCCGCCCGCGGTGCGTGCGTGGTCAAAACCGGCTGCCCCTTCCCGATGGCCCGGCCGCTTGCGTGCCGCGCTCACCGTTACGCCTGTTCCGCCGTACGGTACGTGCTCACAACCCGGACGTGGCAACTCTGGCACATCTTCACCGGGCCCCGGCGCGGGGGTCCGCTAGGAGACGTTCGTCCGCAGACCAGGGGGATATGCCGTTTTCGCACTCCCTCGCCGGTCAGCGGGAATTGCCACTCTTCGGTGAACCTTGTACGGCTTTCTCCTGGCGGCCCACCGTCGCAGGGCGGGCCGCCAGGAGCACGTGCGCGGGGCGGACCTCACACGATTGGGGGCGCCCCCTCGATCGGGCGTCCGAACACCCCGGGGCGCTGCTGCCACGGCAGCGGGCCCCCCGGCGGCCGGTACTCCACACCCAGCGCGTCAAGTCGCGCGTAGTGGGCGGTCATTCTCTCCTCGAACGCGGTGAAGTCGCGCTCCGCGGGCGCCGGGAGCGCACTCCAGGCGACCTCCGAGAACGCCGCGAGCCGGGGGAAGACCTGGTAGTCCACGCGCGCGTGGGACTCCATCACCTCGGTCCAGACGTTGGCCTGGGTGCCGAGCACGCGCCCGGTCTCCGCCGCGGTGAGCTGGTCGGGCACCGGCTCGAAGCGGTAGACGTCCTCCAGGGAGCGCACCCAGCCGATGGGCACCGGCTCGTCGGCGCCGCCGTGCTGACGGTGGTCCAGATACACGTGCTGCTCGGGGCACATGACGACGTCGTGGCCCGCCTGGGCCGCCGCGATGCCGCCGCTGTACCCGCGCCAGGACGACACGGCCGCCCCCTCCGCGAGCCCGCCCTCCAGGATCTCGTCCCAGCCGATGAGCCGACGCCCGCGCGCGGACAGCCACTTGTCGAAGTGCCGGATGAACCAGCTCTGCAGCTCGTCCTCGTTGCTGACCCCGAGCTGCTCGATGCGCTCCTGGACGGCCCTTGAGTCCTTCCACTGCTCCTTGGGGCACTCGTCGCCGCCGACGTGGATGAACGTCGACGGGAACAGCTCCAGGACCTCCTCGAAGACGCCCTCGTAGAAGCGCAGGGTGTCCTCGGTGGGGGCCAGGACGTTCGGCGTGACGCCCCAGTTGTCCCAGACGGACAGGGCGTTCGTGTCGATGACGTCGGCGTTGCCGAGTTCGGGGTACGCGGCGATCGCGGCCTGCGAGTGTCCCGGTACGTCGATCTCAGGGACGACGGTGATGTGCCGCGCGGCCGCGTAGGCGACGATCTCGCGGATGTCGTCCTGGGTGTAGTAGCCGCCGTGCGGCTTCTCGTCCCACAAGTCCGACTGGCGGTGGCCCCACTTGGTGCGCGACCGCCAGGCGCCGACCTCGGTGAGCTTCGGATAGCGCTTGATCTCCAGGCGCCAGCCCTGGTCGTCGGTGAGGTGGAAGTGGAAGACGTTGAGCTTGTGGGCGGCGAGCAGATCCAGGTAGCGGAGGACGCCCTCCTTCGGCATGAAGTGCCGGGCCACGTCGAGCATCATGCCGCGCCAGCCGAAGCGGGGCGCGTCCTCGACGACGCCGCCGGGCAGGGTCAGCGCGGCGTCCCCCGCGACCGGGGCCCGGCGGAATGCCTCCGGGCCGAGGAGCTGACGCAGCGTCTGGGCGCCCCAGAAGACCCCGGCCGGGGAGCCGCCGCGGATCTCGGCGCCTTCGCCGGTGACGGTCAGGCGGTACGCCTCGGGGGCGAGCGACTCGTCGACACGCAGCGCGATGCCGCCGGGGGCGGCCTCCGGGCCGGGGGCGAAGGGGAGTTGGAAGGCGCCGCCCAGGGTCGCGCGCAGCCAGCGCTCCGTGGACTCCGCGCCGGGGCCTGCCCAGAGCGTGGTCGACGCGTCGACGGGGAGGACGTCGCCTTGCGTGCCCTCGGCGCGGGTGGGCGCCGGGATCAGTTGCTCGAAGGTCATGGGGGTGAGGCTGCCATGGGCTTGCAGCCCGCGAAAGGGGCTTTGCGGCATATGCAACGCCGCCGGTTCCCCCGCTCAAAGCCGTTGGCGCTCCGCGCCTCGTCCTCAAACGCCGGACGGGCTCAAACACCCGCGCTGCGCGCTTGTCCTCAAAACACGCCGGACGGGCTCAAACACCCGCGCTGCGCGCTTGTCCTCAAACGCCGGACGGGCTGAATACCCGCGCTAGCGCGGCTGTTTTCCCACCCACCCGAGAGCCGCTAGGTCGGGGGGTGTGGTGGCAGCCGCAGGTGTAAGGGTGGGCGGGTGGGAGATAGCCCGTCCGGCGATTGAGGACACAGGGGGCGGAGCGCCGGGGAGGTTACTTCTTGCCGCCGTCCTTGCCGCCCTTGTCCTTGTCGCCGCCGGCGCCCATGGACTCGTAGATCTCCTTGCACATGGGACAGACGGGGTACTTCTTCGGGTCGCGGCCGGGGACCCACACCTTGCCGCAGAGCGCCACGACGGGGGTCCCGTCGAGCGCGCTCGCCATGATCTTGTCCTTCTGGACGTAGTGCGCGTAGCGCTCGTGGTCGCCGTCGCCGTGCGACACCTGTGGCGTCGGCTCTACGAGGGTCCCCGTACCTGCCCCGCGCTCGGGCTCGGGCTCAAGAGTGCTCATGAGTGCCAAGGGTACTCACGCCCGGCGCCTCCTGGCAGCGGCTGTCCCCCCGCCCGCGCGCACCGCGCCCCGCCGTCAGGTGCACGGCGAGCCCCAGGGCCGCGACCCCGGCCGCCGCCCACGGCAGCGCGCCCGCGCCGAGGCCCGCCGACAGGGCGAGCCCCGCGGCGCCGGAGCCCACCGCGCTGCCCAGGTAGAGGGCGGAGTTGTTGAGGGCGAGGGCCACCGTGCCGCGCTCGGCACTGAGTGCCAACAGGCGGTGCTGCTGCGGCACCTGGAAGGCCCAGCCCGCGGCGCCCCAGACCACGAGCGCGGGGAAGGCCGCCGCGCCGAGGAGCGGCAGGGAGGCTTCCGAGACGACCAGGAGGGCCGTGACGCCCGTCACGAGGGCCAGGACCCGGCCCGTACGGTCCACGAGCGGGCCCGCGAGGACGCTGCCGAGCACCCCGCCGATCCCCCACGCCCACAGGTACGGCGCCACCTCGCCCTCGCCGACGCCGCCCACCGCGTCCAGGACCGGCGCCAGGTAGGTGTACAGGCCGAGGCTGGAGACGGCCCCCAGGAAGGACACGCCCACGACGGGCAGCACGGCGCGGTCGGTGAGCGCCCCGAGCCGCGCCCGCACCGGCACGGCGGGCGGAGCGGGGATCTCGGGCAGGCCCGCCGCGAGGCCCGCGAGCGCGACCGCGCCGAGGCCTGTCACCAGCCACATGGTCGACCGCCACGAGGTGTGGTCGGCGAGCAGCACCCCGAGCGGCACGCCGAGCACCGTGCCCGAGCTCATCCCGCCCATCACCAGGGCGAGCGCCCGGCCGCGCCGTTCGGGTCCGGCGAGCGCGGCGGCGGCCGCCGTGGAGAGCGCCGAGTACACCCCTGCGCCCACGCCCGCCACCGCGCGGGAGACGAGGAGCACCGCGAGGCCGGGCGCGAGCGCGGTCAGGGCGTTGCCGAGCGTGAACACGGCGAGCGCGGCGATGAGCAGCACGCGCGGGCCAGTGCCCCCGCGAACAGGCCCGCGACGAGCGGCGCGCTCACCGCGTACGCGAGCGTGAAGACGGTCACCATCTGCCCGGCGAGGGACACGGTCGTGTCCAGGTCGCCGGCGACCACGGGCAGCAGGCCCGCCATCACATACGCGTCGAGCCCCAGCGTGAAGGCCCCCAGCATCAACAGCCAGATCTTCCGCACGGGTCACCAGCTCCCTTCGTTCCCGGTCGGGTGTCGTCCGGACGGAAACGTAGGCAGTCTCCGGTTCGGCGGGGAAATGCCCGCCACAGTGCGTTTATGCTCGGGCGGCATGAATGACCTGGGTCCCCTCGACGCCGTGGAACTGCGGCATCTGCGCGGCTTCCTCGCCGTCGCCGACGAGCTGAGCTTCACGCACGCCGCGGCCGCGCTCGGCATCGGACAGCCCGCGCTCACCCGGACCGTGCGGGCCCTGGAGGAGGCCGTCGGCACCCGTCTCCTTGAGCGCACCACGCGCCAGGTGGAGCTCACCGACGCCGGCCGGAGCCTGCGCGACGAGGTCGCGCCGCTGCTCACCCGCCTCGACACCGCGCTGCGCGCCCCGGGCGCCGCGCGGCCGGTCCTCCGGCTCGGCTTCACCTCGATGCTTCCGGAGGTCTGCGGGCCCCTCACCACCGCGTTCAAGGCGGCGACGGGGGCGGTCGTGCGCCTGGTGCGGCGCGACGAGCCGCTGGCGGGGCTCGCCTCGGGCGCCTGCGACGTGGCGGTCGTCCGCGGCGACCTGCCGCCCGGCGCCGACGTGCGCGGCCAGGTGCTGCTGCGCGAACCGCGCGTCGCCGTCGTGGCCCGCGGCTCCGGCGCCCTCGCGGGCCGCCGCGTCGTGGACTGGACGGAGCTCGCCGCGCACCCGCTCGTCGTGAACACCATCACCGGCACCACGCGCCCCGACCTGTGGCCCGCGGACCGCCGCCCCCGCCTGGCCTGCACCGCCGACAACTTCGACGAGTGGCTGGAGGCCGTCGCCGCGGGGGCACGGCGTCGGCGTCGCCCCGGAGCCGGTCGCCCGCCGCCACTCCCACCCCGGCCTGCGCTATCTGCGCCTGAAGAACGCGCCCCCCGTCACCGTCCACCTGGCCGTACCGGCCCGCGACCCGCATCCGCTCGCCGAGCGGTATCTGCGCACGGCGTCCGTCTGAGCGGGCGTCAGTTCAGCGACGGGTCGTCCGGATACGTCGCCACCATGGCCAGCTCGCTGCGCTGGCGCCGCAGCACCGCCCGCCACAGCCGCTCGGGATCGGGCGAGGAGACGTCGCCCGGCTCGGACTCCACGACGTACCACGCCCCGTCGGCCAGCTCGTCCTCCAGCTGGCCCGGGCCCCAGCCCGCGTACCCGGCGAAGATCCGCAGCGAGCCGAGCGCCGAGGCGAGCAGCTCCGGCGGCGCCTCCAGGTCCACCAGGCCGATCGCGCCGTGCACCCGCCGGAAGCCCACGGGGTCCGCCCCGCGCGAGCGCTGCCGCGGGCCCGCCGCGCGAGGCCCTCCTCGCCGGGGATGACGGCGACGCCGAGCGCCGAGTCCAGGGAGACCGGGCCGCCCTGGAAGACGACGCCGGGCGCGCCCGCGAGATCGCCCCAGCCCTCCAGGATGTCCCCGACGCCCACCGGCGTGGGGCGGTTGAGCACCACTCCCAGGGAGCCCTCCTCGTCGTGGTCGAGGAGCAGCACCACCGCACGGTCGAAATTGGGGTCCGACAGGGCAGGCGTGGCCACGAGCAGCCGCCCTGTGAGCGAGGACACCTCGGTCATGCCAGACATGATCCCGCATCCTGGGCCCGTGCGGGGAGGCTATGGACCTACCGGAGTGCGCCCAGTTCAGGGCGTGCGCGGGCGGCGCGGACGGCGCACGGCGAAGGTGACCGTGAGCGTCCGCTTCCGCACGGTTCGTGTTGTAGCCGACTCATGACGTGTTTGCGCCCCCTTGGGCCTACGGGCGGGGTCCTTGCGGCCATTACGCTTTCCCTTTGGTCCCCCCGTCCACCTCATCGGAACGCGAGATTCATGACCGTCACCGGCTCCCAAGACGTACTGCTTGTCCACGGCGGAACCCCGCTGGAGGGTGAGATCCGTGTCCGCGGCGCGAAGAACCTCGTGCCCAAGGCCATGGTCGCCGCGCTGCTCGGCAGCGCTCCGAGCCGTCTGCGCAACGTTCCCGACATCCGCGACGTCCGTGTCGTACGCGGACTGCTGCAACTGCACGGCGTGACGGTCCGCCCCGGTGAGGAGCCGGGCGAGCTGGTGCTCGACCCCTCGCATGTGGAAAGTGCGAACGTCGCCGACATCGACGCGCACGCGGGCTCCTCGCGGATTCCGATCCTGTTCTGCGGCCCGCTCCTGCACCGCCTCGGCCACGCGTTCATCCCGGGCCTCGGCGGCTGCGACATCGGCGGCCGGCCGATCGACTTCCACTTCGAGGTGCTCCGCCAGTTCGGCGCGACCATCGAGAAGCGCGAGGGCGGTCAGTACCTGGAGGCGCCGCAGCGCCTGCGCGGCACGAAGATCCGGCTGCCGTACCCCTCCGTGGGCGCCACCGAGCAGGTCCTGCTCACGGCCGTGCTCGCCGAAGGTGTGACGGAGCTCTCCAACGCCGCGGTCGAGCCGGAGATCGAGGACCTGATCTGCGTCCTGCAGAAAATGGGCGCGATCATCGCCATGGACACGGACCGGACCATACGGATCACCGGTGTCGACAGCCTCGGCGGCTACAACCACCACGCCCTCTCGGACCGTCTGGAGGCCGCCTCCTGGGCGTCCGCGGCGCTGGCCACCGAGGGCAACATCTATGTGCGCGGCGCCCAGCAGCGCTCGATGATGACCTTCCTGAACACCTACCGGAAGGTCGGCGGCGCCTTCGAGATCGACGACGAGGGCATCCGCTTCTGGCACCCGGGCGGCCAGCTGAAGTCCATCGCCCTGGAGACGGACGTCCACCCCGGCTTCCAGACGGACTGGCAGCAGCCCCTGGTCGTGGCCCTGGACGCAGGCCACGGGCCTGTCCATCGTCCACGAGACGGTCTACGAGTCCCGCCTCGGCTTCACCTCGGCGCTGAACCAGATGGGCGCCCACATCCAGCTCTACCGCGAGTGCCTCGGCGGCTCCGACTGCCGCTTCGGCCAGCGCAACTTCCTGCACTCCGCGGTCGTCAGCGGCCCCACCAAGCTCCAGGGCGCCGATCTGGTCATCCCCGACCTGCGCGGCGGCTTCTCGTACCTGATCGCGGCCCTCGCGGCGCAGGGCACGTCCCGCGTCCACGGCATCGACCTGATCAACCGCGGCTACGAGAACTTCATGGACAAGCTCCAGGAACTCGGCGCGAAGGTGGAACTCCCGGGCAAGACGACGCTCAGCTAACCGCCACACCGCTTCCGAAGGGCGCCTCCGCCGGGGGCGCCCTTCGCGCTTCCGGCGGGGGCAGCCGCGCCCCGAAGCGGCGCGGGGCTGTGTCGATGTGCGGCTCCGCCGCGTGGTCGCGGCCAGCCACGACGGCGCAGCAGGCAAGCAACGACGGCGGAACGCCAAAGGGGCGGCCACCCGAACCGGGTGGCCGCCCCTTCGCTGCTGAAAGGCTACTTGCCCTTGGCGGCTTCCTTGAGCTTGCTGCCCGCGGAGACCTTGACGCTGAAACCGGCCGGGATGTTGATCGGCTCGCCGGTCTGCGGGTTGCGGGCGGTGCGAGCGGCACGGTGGGTGCGCTCGAAGGTCAGAAAGCCGGGGATGGTGACCTTCTCGTCGCCCTTGGCAACGATCTCGCCGACGGTCTCGGCGAACGCGGCCAGCACGGCGTCGGCGTCCTTGCGGGTCACCTCGGCGCGGTCGGCCAGCGCGGCCACCAGCTCACTGCGGTTCATGTTTGTACTCCCGTGTTCTTCTTGCTGTTGAGGCGTGCCTCGCGGCGGAGCCGCATATCGGGCACAGCGGAGCCGATGCTGCCAGGGTCCTTGGCCGGGCCCCGGACCCGGGTCCGTCGCCGGACCCTCGCGCCCAGAGACGCATCCTGCCCCCACCTACGGCGGGAAAGCCAATCCGGCACCCGTGGGAGTCACACGAAAAGCGCCCATTTCGCTGAGGTGCCCCGAAATGGTGACGCTCCGTCCGCTTCCCGGTGCCGCGCCGCAGGCCATGCGGGGCGGGTAAGGCGACGCGGGCCAAAAGGCCCGCGTCCCGCCACCCTAGAGCCCTGATGAGGGCCCTGTTCCACGACGCGCCGTGTGGCACGCCGTGGCACCTGTCACAGGCAGGAAGCCCGTCCGGCGCGCGGACCAGGCCCGGAGCGCCGCAGGACGGACAGGGGGGCGAGGCCCCCGGAGTGATCAGCCCGCGGCGCCCGCGGCCTTGGCGGCGGTGCGCACGGCACCGGCCACCGCGCCCGCGACCTTGTCGTTGAAGACGCTGGGGATGATGTAGTTCGGGTTGAGCTCGTCCTCGCTCACCACGTCCGCCAGGGCGGTCGCGGCGGCCAGCATCATCTCCGTGTTGACCGTGCGCGACTGGGCGTCGAGCAGGCCGCGGAAGACGCCGGGGAACACCAGGACGTTGTTGATCTGGTTCGGGAAGTCCGAGCGGCCCGTGGCCACGACCGCGGCCGTCTGGCGGGCGACCGCGGGGTCGACCTCCGGGTCCGGGTTCGCGAGCGCGAACACAATGGCGTCGTCCGCCATGGCCGCGACGTCGTCCCCGCTCAGCACGTTCGGGGCCGAGACGCCGATGAACACGTCGGCGCCGACGACGGCCTCCTTGAGCGTGCCGCGCGCGCCCTCGGGGTTGGTGTTGTCGGCGATCCAGCGCAGCGGCGAGTCCGGGGCGGCGGCCACCAGGTCGTCGCGGTCGGCGTGCACGACGCCGTGGATGTCGGCGACGACGGCGTGCTTGACGCCCGCGGCGATGAGCAGCTTGAGGATGGCCGTCCCGGCCGCGCCCGCGCCGGACATGACGACCCGTACGTCCCCGATGCCCTTGCCCACCACGCGCAGCGCGTTGGTCAGGGCGGCGAGCACGACGATCGCCGTGCCGTGCTGGTCGTCGTGGAAGACGGGGATGTCCAGGGCCTCGCGGAGGCGGGCCTCGATCTCGAAGCAGCGGGGCGCGGAGATGTCCTCCAGGTTGATGCCCGCGAAGCCCGGGGCGATGGCCTTGACGATCTGGACGATCTCGTCACTGTCCTGGGTGTCCAGACAGATCGGCCAGGCGTCGATGTCGGCGAAGCGCTTGAAGAGGGCCGCCTTGCCCTCCATGACCGGCATCGCGGCCATCGGGCCGATGTTGCCGAGACCGAGCACGGCGGAGCCGTCCGTCACGACCGCGACGGTGTTGCGCTTGATGGTGAGGCGGCGGGCGTCCTCGGGGTTCTCGGCGATCGCCATGCACACGCGGGCGACGCCGGGCGTGTAGACCATGGAGAGGTCGTCGCGGTTGCGGATGGGGTGCTTGGACGCCATCTCGATCTTGCCGCCGAGGTGCATCAGGAACGTACGGTCGGAGACCTTGCCGAGGGTGACGCCCTCGATGCCGCGCAGCTTCTCGACGATCTCGTCGGCGTGCGCGGTGGAGGTGGCGGCGATCGTGACGTCGATGCGCAGCTTCTCGTGGCCGGACGCCGTGACGTCGAGGCCGGTGACGGAGCCACCGGAGGACTCCACGGCCGTAGTCAGCTGGGAGACCGCGGTTCCGCTAGCGGGCACCTCCAGCCGGACCGTCATCGAGTAGGAGACGCTGGGCGCCGTTGCCATGGCGGACTTCCTCTGCTTTCACCTTGTAGCTGTTGCCGTCCGATCGTCGCACCTACCCCTGAGTACGTGGTAGCCGCCCCGGATTGCGAACGTTTTGTTCACGCATATTTCGGAAAGTCGTTTCCACCATACGAGAACTGCCGGGAAACGAAAAGAGGTCCACGTCACCAGGTGACGTGGACCTCTCCTACGCTGAGTGACACCGACCCGCCATGCTCGCCTCGCGGCAAGTGGTCGCTCGTAGCGACGAAGGTTGGGCCCGGGGGCTTGGATCGAGCCGGTGCCACATCAACGGTAACAAACGAATCCCGTAAGGCAATTCCCGCAGCAGGGGTCAATCCCTGAGCAGGTCCGGGACGCCCGCCGCATCCGGTTCGTCGCGCTCGCCCGACAGGACGGTGAGCTGCTGCGTGGCGCGTGTCAGCGCCACGTACAGCACGCGCAGGCCCGCGGGTGACTCGTCGGCGATCTCCGCGGGCGAGACGACGACCGTGGCGTCGTACTCCAGGCCCTTGGCCTCCAGGCTGCCGAGCGCCACGACGCGCTCGCCGAGCCCGGCGAGCCAGCGGGCCGCCTGCTCCCTGCGGTGCATGGCGACGACGACGCCGACGGTGCCGTCGACCCGGTCGAGCAGGCGCGCGGCCTCCTCGCGCACGGCGGCCCCTAGCCCTCCGTCGCCCACCACGGTGAAGCGCGGCTCGATGCCCGTGGAGCGGACCGCGGACGGCGACTCGGAGCCGGGCATCGCGAAGGGCCAGGACCTTCGCGGCGAGGTCGGCGATCTCGGCGGGGTTGCGGTAGTTGACGGTGAGCGTGAAGCGGCGGCGCGGGCGGGTGCCGAGGGCCTCGTCGCGGGCGGCGGCGGCCTCGTCCGGGTCGGACCAGGAGGACTGCGCGGGGTCGCCCACGACCGTCCAGGTGGCGTGGCGGCCGCGGCGGCCCACCATGCGCCACTGCATGGGTGTGAGGTCCTGCGCCTCGTCGACGATGACGTGCGCGTACTCGGTGCGCTCGGCGGCCAGGCGCTCGGCGCGCTCGCGCTGCGACTCCTCGCGCGTGGGCATCAGCTCGTCCAGGCCTGTGAGCTGGTCCAGCGGGTCGAAGTCGCGCCGCTTCTTCGGGCGGACGGGAGTGCCGAGGATCGCCTGGAGCTCGTCGAGGAGCGCGATGTCGTGCACGGAGTGCGCCTCGCGGCGCAGGGAGCGGGCCAGCTTGCGGACCTCGCCCGGGTTGAGCACCCGGCGCGCCCAGCGGCCAAGGCGCCGCTCGTCGGCCATCGCGGCGAGCACCCCGCGCGGGGTGAGCACCGGCCACCACGCGTCAAGGAACGCGATGAAGGCGTCCTCGGTGGTGACGTCCTCGTCGAAGGAGGAGCGGAGCTCGGCGGCGAGTTCCGGGTCACTGTGGCGGGTGGCGGCCCCCGACTTGTCCCAGAGGGCGTCCAGGAGCAGCTTGCGGGCCCTGGGCCGCAGGAGGTTGACGGGGGCGGTGCCGCCGAGCGCGTTGTTCCTGACCCGGGCCAGGTCGCCCGCCTCCAGCTCCAGGCGGCGGCCGAAGGCCACCACGCGCAGGCGGGTGGGGGTGCCGGGCGCCGCCGCGGCGGGCGGGTCCACCGGGAACAGGCCGTCATCGGCGGGGGGCGCCGGGCGCGCCGGGGTCTCCAGGGCGCCGCGGGCCGCCTTGCGGAGGACCTTGAGCATGCGGGACGAGCCCTTGACGCGGGCCACCGCCGGAGTGTCGTACACCGTGGCGTCGGCGCCGTCGACCAGGGAGCCGACCGCGCGGATCGCCACCTGGCCCTCCTCGCCCAGGGAGGGCAGGACGCCCTCGGTGTAGGCGACCAGGAGCGGGGTCGGCGAGACGATGAGGATGCCGCCCGAGTAGCGGCGGCGGTCCTGGTAGAGCAGGTACGCGGCCCGGTGCAGCGCGACCGCCGTCTTGCCGGTGCCGGGGCCGCCCTCCACGTACGTCACGGACGCGGCGGGCGCCCGGATCACCAGGTCCTGCTCGGCCTGGATGGACGCCACGATGTCCCGCATGGAGTGGCTGCGGGCCTGCCCGAGCGCGGCCATCAGGGCGCCGTCGCCGACGACGGGGAGCGCCTCGCCGTTCAGGTACGCCGTCAGCTCCGGGCGCATCAGGTCGTCCTCGACGCCGAGGACCTTGCGGCCCTTGGAGCGGATCACGCGACGGCGCACGACCCGGCCGGGGTCGACGGGCGTCGAGCGGTAGAAGGGCGCCGCCGCGGGCGCGCGCCAGTCGATGACCAGCGGCGAGTAGTCCGCGTCGAGGACGCCGATGCGGCCGATGTGCAGGGTCTCGGCGATGTCGGCGCTGCGGCCGTTCGCGTCCTCGCGGACCACGCCGTCGGCCGGTTCGACCGCCGTGTAGGCGCCGTCCGGGCCCTTCTTGCCGTCCTTGCCGAGCAGCAGGTCGATGCGGCCGAAGAGGAAGTCCTCGAACTCGTTGTTGAGCCGGTTGAGATGGACGCCCGCGCGGAAGACCTGCGCGTCACGCTCGGCCAGCGCGCCGGGCGTACCGACCTGAGAGCGCTGGGCCGCGTCGTTCATCAGGAACTCGGCCTCGTGGATCTTCTCCTCCAGGCGGCGGTAGACCTGGTCGAGGTGTTCCTGTTCGACGCTGATCTCGCGGTCGCGTACGTCGGCCACCGGGGCCCCTTTCCTGACGTGCTGCTGCCCGTATTGAGCAGCCGTCCACCGTACGCGAAAGGGGGCCCGCTTGTGCAGTCCGGTGTGCGGGTCGTCGTCGGGCCGTGACCTGGGCCGTTGCCGGTCCGGGTCACGGCCCGTGGCGCCGGGGCGTCAGACGTCCACCGTCACCAGACGCTCGCCGTCGAACGTGCGTACTTCGAAGTGGTCGATGTCGTCGCGGTCGAAGGCGGCACCGCCGTGGACGTACAGCGGGGAGCGCGCCCATTTGTTCGTGCTGTCCTTGATGCCGTAGCCCCACTTGGGCACCGACCAGGTGGTGACGGTCTCCTTCTTGCCGTCCTTGCCGACCGCGATCAGCGAGCACTTCAGCGGGCCCTTGACGTTCTTCAGCTCCAGGACCGTGTGCGTGCCCCAGGCCTTCTTCTCCGTGCCGACCGTCGCGCTGACCTTGGTCTTCGGGTCCGTCGCCGACGTCTTGCGCTCCATGTGGTGGAAGAAGGCGTCCTCCGCGGGCGAGGTGGGGTGCGGTTCGATGGCCTCCTCCTGTTTGCTGCCGCCACCGCCGCCGTCCACCGCGAACACCGCGAGCGGCCCGCCGATGATCAGCGCGGCCGCCGCCGCGACCAGGTACATGCCGCGCCGCCGCTTGCGCGCCCGCTTGGCCGCGACCTCGTCCACGAGGCGCTCGGCGAGCCGGGGGCTCGGGCGGGCGGCGAGCTGCTCGCCGATCTCCGGCAGGCCGCGGGGGCGCGGCACGGCCGCGTCCGCCCCCTGGGTGCCGAGCGCGCCGTGTGCGCCGGGGAGGTCCGCGAGCGCCGCGAGCATCGGCTCCATGCCGGAGAACTCCTCCAGCTGCCGCGCGCAGATCTCGCAGCCCGCCAGGTGCTCCTCGAACGCGGTGGCCTCCGCGTCGTCCAGGATGCCGAGCGCGTAGGCGCCGACGGTCTCGTGCACATCTCCCGGGCCGCCGGGCCCGTGGCCGCCGGGGCCGCCGTGGCCGTGTGCGTCGTACGGCGTGCTCATGCCGTCACCCCCCGCTCCTCCAGCGCCAGCTTCATCGAGCGCAACGCGTAGAAGACCCGCGAACGCACGGTGCCGCTGGGTATGCCCAGCGTCTCGGCCGCCTCATTGACCGTACGCCCTTTGAAGTAGGTCTCGACAAGTACCTCCCGGTGCGCGGGAGTCAGGTCCTCCAGGGCGTCCGAGAGTGTCATCAGCCACAACGCCTTATCGATCTCGTCCTCCGCGGGGATGACCTCCAGCGGCGACGGGTCGACCTCCTGCGGCCGGGCCTGCCGGCTGCGGTGGCCGTCGATGACGATGCGGCGCGCGACCGTCACCAGCCAGGGGCGTACCGAACCAGTCGCCCGGTTGAGCTGACCGGCGTTCTTCCAGGCACGGATGAGCGTTTCCTGTACGACATCTTCGGCCCGCTGCCGGTCCCCCGCCACCAGGCGGAGCACATAGGCGAGAAGTGGACCGGCGTGCTCCCGGTAGAGCGCGCGCATCAGCTCCTCGTCCGGCTCTCCGGCGGGCGGCAGGCGATGTCGGTGCGGGCGTTCATCGGCCACGGCGGAATCCTTGCGCACGTCTGCCTCCGCTGTCCGCTGTTCGTCTCGGCTGCCCGTCTCGGCCGCGTCCGGTGCGTGCTCGGCCTCGCTCGGCTGGTCACCATGGACGTACGGACGGACGGGGGCCCGCGTTCAGACGTCCGCGGAATTTCCCGAGGGCCCTAGGCGCGCGCCAGGCCCGCCGCGCGCCGCCGGTGCCGTGCCACCCGCTCCCGGTTGCCGCACACCTCGCTGGAGCACCAGCGGCGGCGGCGCCCCCGGGAGGTGTCCAGGTACACGATGGGGCAGTTGTCGCCCTCGCACCGGCGCAGCAGGGAGCGGGCGACGGGGTCGGTGAGCAGGTCGACGGCGTCCCGGGCGACCGCGGCGAGCAGGGCCGCACGGCCCGGCGTGCCGTGCAGGGCCAGGGTGAGGCTGCCGTCGGGGCGGCGCACGGCGCGGGGCGCGGGCGGGGCCGCCGCGGCGAGCGCGTTGACCCGGGCGAGGGCGGCGTCGGCGGGCCTGCCTCGCCGAGCTCGCCGCCGATCAACTGGGCGATGTGGCCGCGCAGTTCGCGGAAGGCCGGGAGCCACTCCGGGTCCGCGTCCGGCAGCGGGGTGCCCGGCGGCACCAGGCCCGCACCGGACAGCCAGGCGCGCAGCCGGTCCACGCCGTCGAGCCGCTCCACCGGGTGGGTGGTGGCGAGGAGGTCGAGACAGGTGCGTCCGGAGTCGAAACGCATCTCGCCGAACGTGGACTTGTGCGGGGCCGCACCCACCACCATGCGCGTGTCACCGCCTCGGGGTCACCGGCGGGCCCGTACGTCCGTCCGCGGTGCCCGTCCGTACTCCTACAGTGCCCGTCCGAACGCGGGTCCGGAACCCCTGCCACCGTGGGTGGCGCGGGAGACGCGCGCTTATGCCGGTGCGCTCGTCGGCCATGGCCGCGGCCGCGGGCGCGCGGTTGACTCGGGGCATGACACACGACACCGCACTCCACAGCGACGGCGACCGGCCCGCGGGCGGCGGCCCGGCCCTGGGCGCGGCCGCGCTCACCACCGGTCTGATGGCCGGTTCCTTCTTCATCTTCGCGTGCGCGGTGATGCCGGGCCTGGCCCGTGCGTCGGACCGCGCGTACATCGAGGTGATGCAGCACATCAACGAGGTGATCCAGAACCCGGTGTTCTTCGCGGGCTTCGCCGGGGCGCTGCTGTCCACGGGGTTCGCCGCCTGGCGGCTGCGGCGCACGCCGCTGCGCTGGTGGGTGCTCGGCGCCCTCGTCGCCTACGCGGCCGCCTTCGTGCTCACCGCGGCGGTGAACGTGCCCCTCAACGACGACCTCGACGCGGCCGGCGACCCCGCGCGGATCGCCGACCCGGGCGCCGTGCGCGCGGAGTTCGAGGACCCGTGGGTGTCGTGGAACGTCGTGCGGGCGGCGCTGTGCGTCCTCGCGTTCGGCCTGGTCGCGCGGGCGCTCGTGCTGTGGGGCAGGCTGTCGCGCCCGGCGGCTCAGGCCACGGGCGTGGCGCCCGCCGCCGGGTCGAGCGCGAGCCGGTAGCCCCGCTTGACCACCGTCTGGATCAGCTTCGGCGCCCCGAGGGCCGTGCGCAGGCGGGCCATCGCGGTCTCCACGGCGTGCTCGTCGCGGCCCGCTCCGGGCAGCGCGCGCAGCAGTTCGGGGCGCGCGACCACCCAGCCGGGCCGTCGGGCGAGCGCCCGCAGCAGCGCCATCCCGGCGGGCGGCACGGCCCGCAGCTCGTCGTCGACGAGCACCGCGTGCCCCCGGATCTGCACCCGGCGGCCCGCGATCGGCAACACCCGGGCCCGCGCGGGCAGTTCCTGGCACAGCAGCTGGACGAGCGGCCCGAGCCTGAAGCGCTCCGGCTGGACGGTGGCCACGCCCCTGCTCTGCAGCGAGAGCGCGGTGACGGGCCCCACGCAGGCGGCGAGCACCTCGTGGCCGAGGGCCGCGAGCAGCTCGGGCGCCATCCCCCGGTCCTCGGCCCGCGCGAGCAGCGAGGCGGCGGCCGGGCGCGCTGGTGAAGGCGAGCGCGTCGACGCCGCGGCCCACGACGGCGTCGAGCAGCCGGTCGACGGGGGTCAGGTCGGCGGGCGGCAGCCACCGGTAGACGGGGACGAGGACGACGTCCGCGCCCGCGGCCCGCAGCGCCTCCACGAACCCGGGCAGCGGCTCCCCGTGCAGCTGCAGCGCCACGCGGCGGCCCGCGACGCCCTCGGCGAGCAGCCGGTCGAGGACCTCCGCCATGGACTCCGACGACGGCGACCAGTGCTCGGTGAGCCCGGCGGCGCGCACGGCGCCCTTCACCTTCGGCCCCCGGGCGAGCAGTTCGACCCCGCGAAGCCGCGCGAGCAGGTCCTCGCCGTGGCCCCAGCCGTCGGCGGCCTCGATCCAGCCCCGGAAGCCGATGGCGGTGGTGGCGACCACGACGTCCGGCGCGCGGTCGATCAGCTCCCGGGTGGCGGCGAGCAGCCGCCCGTCGTCGGACAGCGGCAGGATGCGCAGGGCGGAGGGCGTGCACGACGCTCGCGCCGCGCCGCTGGAGCAGCGCGGCGAGCTCGTCGGCGCGGCGGGCCGCGGTGACGCCGACGGTGAACCCGGAGAGGGGGCCGTACTCGGTGGTGACGTTCATGGCTCGTGCCCCGCTCGCAGTCGTGTCCCGTTCGCGGCCGCTCCCCCACGGCCGTTCCGCGGTCGCTTCCCGAGGTCGGCCCTAGGGTCGGGTCAACGGATCACCGAGCCTGCCAACGGCCGGTGACGGGCCCGGATCGCCGCGATGTCCGCCGTGTTACGTCACACCTCGGCGTACGACAGGCGCGGCTCGGCCACGGCGGCGGCCGTGGAGACGGAGCGGCGCAGGTATACGGCCCAGGTGACGGCGAGGCACAGCGCGTAGAACCCGAGGAAGGTGACGAACGCCGCCGTGCCGCTGCCCCCGCTCACGAAGGACTGCCGGAAGGCGAGGTTGATGCCGAGCCCGCCGAGCGCGCCGACGGCCCCGATGAGGCCCATTGGAGGCGCCCGAGAGCCGCCGCCCGTACCGGTCGGCGTCCTCGCCGCGCAGACCCTTGCGGGCGGCCTTCGCCTGGAAGATCCCGGGGATCATCTTGTACGTGGAGCCGTTGCCGAGCCCGCTGAGCACGAAGAGGACCACGAACGCGCTGGTGAACAGTGCGAGCGAGCCGCGCACCGAGGCCAGGACGACGACGCCGGTGGCGGCGGCCATCGCGACGAAGTTCCACAGCGTGATGCGGGCCCCGCCGTAGCGGTCGGCGAGCCGCCCGCCCACGGGCCGGATGAGCGAGCCGAGCAGCGGCCCGACGAAGGTGAGCTGCGCGGCCTGCAGCGGCGTGCGCCCGAACTGCGTCTGCAGCACCAGGCCGAAGGCGAAGCTGTACCCGATGAACGACCCGAACGTCCCCACGTACAGCAGCGCCATGATCCAGGTGTGCGCGTCGCGCACGGCCTCCTTGGCGGCCCCGGTGTCGTTCTTCACGGAGGCGATGTTGTCCATGAACAGCGCGGCGCAGACGGCGGAGACGACGATCAGCGGGATGTAGATCCCGAGCAGCAGCCGGGGCCCGCCGCTGGCGCCGATCACGGCGAGCGCGACGAGCTGCACCACCGGGACGCCGATGTTCCCGCCCCCGGCGTTGAGCCCGAGGGCCCACCCCTTCTTCCGCAGCGGGAAGAAGGCGTTGATGTTGGTCATGGAGGAGGCGAAGTTCCCGCCGCCCACGCCGGTGAGCAGGGCACACACCATGAAGGTGGCGTACGAGGTGCCCGGCTCCATGACGACGAAGGCGGCGACGGCGGGGAGCAGCAGCAGGCTCGCGGCGACGACCGTCCAGTTCCGGCCGCCGAAGCGGGCGACGGCGAAGGTGTAGGGCACGCGCACGACGGCGCCGACGAGGGTGGCCATCGACACCAGGAAGAACTTCCCCGCGGGGTCGATGCCGTACTCGGGCCCCATGAACAGGACCATGACGGACCACAGCGTCCACACCGAGAACCCGATGTGCTCGGAGAGCACGGAGAACACGAGGTTCCTGCGGGCGACCCGCGCCCCCTCCCGTTCCCAGAACACCGGGTCCTCCGGCTCCCACCGCCTGATCCACGCGTCTCGTCCGCCCCGCCTGCCCCTCGCGTCCTGCCCCATGTCGCGCCTCCCCGGCCAACGGCTGATGATCCCGAAGGTAGGGAGCGCGCGTTTCAGGCCTGTACCGGCACGTGACCGCCGGGGAACGATGGGCTCACCCGGGGACGGGCGGGGTGGTGAGGGGGACGCGACCCCTCAGCGCCCCCGCTCCCCCGCCTCGCCCGCCTCGCCCGCCTCGCCCGCCTCGCCCGCCCCGGCTTTCCCGGCCTTCCTCGTGCCGTCGGGCCACAGCCTCGGCCGCCGTCGCGCCGCCAGGTCCTCCACCCACCCCACGGCCAGCACCATCAGTCCGATCAGCGGCCACACCAGCATGAACATCCACATCATGTACGTCGTGTCGAGCGCCGCCACCATCCGCTCGTCCATGAACGGCAGCTCGTACGCCAGGTCGATGAGTGGGACCGTCGCCATGATCAAGAGGTTGTGCCAGAGGTAGATCGTGACGGCGCGGTGGTTGGAGAGCGTGACGAGGGCGTCCCAGCGGGCGAGGCGGCCGGGCAGTTCGCGCCAGGACGGGGAGTAGACGAGCAGGACGGCGACGAAGCCGAGCGACCACGTGGCCTGGGCCAGCGGGATGTCGTTCAGGTCCCAGCCGTCGGGCCCGAGGTGGCCGGACGCCCACCACAGGCCGAAGGCCATGGCCAGGGTGGCGAGGGAGACCGCCAGATAGCGCGGGACGCGCGCCAGGTGGCCCTCCTGGTGGGCGAAGCCGAGGACCCAGCAGCCGCCGTACACGGCGAAGTCCGTGACGGCGTCGCCCGTTTCGCCGGGGACGCGCACGGCGCCCGTGGTGAGCAGGGCCGTCAGCGCGAGCGGGGCGAGGAGCGTCGCCCACGGGGCGCGGCGGAACGCGCCACAGCAGCGGCGGCGAGGCGATCACGAACCACAGGTACGTGCGGACGTACCAGAGCGGGCCCACCACCTGCACGGGCCAGGTGTCGTCCAGGAGGCCCCCGGCGGCGCCGAGTTCCCAGGGGAAGGGCGGGGCACCGACCGGGACCACGTAGGTGACCAGGCTCAGCAGCCACCACGTACCGCCGCGGTCCGGGTCGTCGGCGGGCTTCCAGCCGGCCGCCAGGAGCAGGCACAGGGCCACCGCGCCGAACAGCCACACGGGAGGCAGGAGACGGCGCAGGCGCGCCGTGACCACCTGCCGCGCGGGGCGCTTCAGCGAGCGCGCCGTCAGGGAGCCCGCCAGCGCGAACATCACGCCCATGGACGGGAAGAGGACCGTCAGCCAGGCCCAGCCGAAGAGGTGGTAGACGACGACGCGGACCAGGGCGAGGGAGCGCAGGAGGTCCAGGTAGCGGTCGCGGGGGGCCTTCGCGGGCGGGGCCTCGGGGGCGTCGCCCGCGTGCAGGGCCTGCGTCATACGGCCGTCCTCCCTTCCGCGCCCGACGGCCACCGCCGCGGCGGCGCGCCGGGCGCCTCCACCGCTCCGGTGCGCCGCAGCTTCTGCCAGCGCAGCCGTCCGCCGGTGAGGGCGGTGATCCAGGACTGGAGCAGGACCACGTACATCAGCTGCCGGTAGAGGAGCTGCTGGAGCGGGAGGGAGATCAGATGGGTCATCGGTTCGCGGTCGAGGCGGAAGGCGTACGCCGCGCACACCGCCTGGACGGCGAGGACGCCGAGCCAGGCCGCGACCGTCTTCTGGGTGGGCCCGAACACCAGGCCGTACAGGAGGAAGACGTCGATCAGGGGCGCGAGGAGCGGCGCCAGGACCATGAACAGGGACACCAGGGGCAGCCCGACGCGCCCGAAGCGGCCCGAGGGGCCGGTCTCGATCAGCGCGCGCCGGTGCTTCCAGATCGCCTGCATGGTGCCGTACGACCAGCGGTAGCGCTGGGACCACAGCTGGCGCACCGTCTCGGGGGCCTCGGTCCAGGCGCGGGCGTGCTCGGCGTACACGACCCGCCAGCCGTCGCGGTGCAGGGCCATCGTGATGTCGGTGTCCTCGGCGAGCGTGTCGTCGCTCATGCCGCCGACGCGCTCCAGGGCCGAGCGGCGGAACGCGCCGACGGCGCCGGGGATGGTGGGCATGCAGCGCAGCACGTCGTACATGCGGCGGTCGAGGTTGAAGCCCATCACGTACTCGATGTGCTGCCAGGCGCCGATGAGGGAGTCCCGGTTGCCGACCTTGGCGTTGCCCGCCACGGCGCCCACGCGCGGGTCGGCGAAGGGCCGCACCAGCTCGCCGACGGTGGCCGCCTCGAAGACGGTGTCGCCGTCCATCATCACGATCAGGTCGTGCCGCGCGTTCGCCAACCCCCGGTTGAGGGCCGCCGGTTTGCCCGCGTTGTGCTGGCGGACGACGCGCACGTCCGGCAGGCCGAGGCCCTCGACGATGCGGGCGGTGCCGTCCGTCGAGCCGTCGTCGACGACGATCACTTCGATGGGGTGGCCGCTCGCCATGAGGGAACGCACCGTGTTCTCGATGCACTTGGCCTCGTTGTAGGCGGGCACCAGGACCGAGACCGGCGCGGTGACCGGCGTACCGCCGCGGGCGCGCCGCTCGCGGACGCGGCGGGCGTGCGCCGCGGAGAGCGCGAGCATCAGGGCGAACCGGCCCATGACCAGGAAGCCGATCACCGCGAGGCCGATCACGAGGACGTCCGTGACGTGCTCGGCCGCGGCGACCAGGGCGATCCACAGCTTGCCCCGCCACAGCTCGGGCCCGTGCACGCGCGCGTGGGCGCTCGGGGCGTCCAGGGCCTCGGTGAGGTGGGTGAACCGGTAGCCCTTCGCGCGCAGTTCGGGCAGGAGGCGGTCGAGGGCCGCCACGGTCTGGGAGCGGTCGCCGCCCGAGTCGTGCATGAGGACGACGGCGCCCTTGCCGTCGGCGGGGGTGGCGCGGCGGCGGATGATCTCGCCGACGCCGGGGCGCTTCCAGTCCTCGCTGTCGGTGTCGTTGACGACGGTGAGGTAGCCGCGGCCGCCGACGTGCCGCGCGACCGGCCACGACCTGTTGTCCATGGCGTCGGCGAAGGACGAGTACGGCGGGCGGAACAGCGAGGTGCGCACGCCCGCGGCGCCCGCGAGCGCCAGCTGGTTGCGCGCGAGCTCCTGGTCGACGCGGTCCTTCGACTGGTACGAGAGGTCGGGGTGGTTGAAGGTGTGCAGGCCGACCTCGTGGCCCTCATCGACCATGCGCCGGACCAGGCCGGGGTGGCGCGAGGCCATGGTGCCGGTGACGAAGAAGACGCCGTGCGCGTCGTGTTCGGCCAGGACGTCGAGGACCTTGGGGGTCCACCGGGGGTCGGGGCCGTCGTCGAAGGTCAGCACCAGGTGGCGGTCGGGCACGCTCAGCGTCTTGGGGCGCTCGCCGCGGGTGTCGATGACGGGGCCGCCGCGCAGGACCTCCTCGGGCACCTGGTCGGTGGCGGCGGGCGGACGCACCCGGTGGTCGGCGAGGATCTCGCTGTGCACGTACCCGCGCAGCATCAGCATCGCGAGCAGCGCCATGAGCAGCAGGCTGGGCAGGAGGTAGCGCATGGGGAGGCGGCGCCGGGCGGCGTTGCCGCCGGGTGGGGCGGACTCGCCGCCGGATGGCGCGGCGTTGCCGCCGGGTGGTCCTGAGCGGGGCGCGCGGGCGCGCGGGACCGGGGCGCGGTGGGTCGCACCGCGCCCGCTGAAGCGGACGTTCATGGCTGCGTGACCTCCCCTGGCGCGCCGGTGTCGGACACGGGCCGCGCCTCGGAGACGGCGTCGCCGCCTGCCTCCGCCTGCGCGCCGCCGCCGTCCGGTGTCTCGGAGGCGGGGGGCTCCGGGGGCGGGCCGGTGTCGTCCGGCGGCTGGGGAGCGGGAGGTTCGGGGTCGCCGGTGGGCGCGGGCGCGGGGCGGGCGCCGCCTTCCCGTGGGGCGCGCGGCGGGCCGGTCGCTCCCACGAGTCGGGGCCGGGGCGGCGGGCCCCTCGGGCTCGCCACCGCGGTCCGGGGGCGCCGTGGGCGCGGCCCCGCGCCGCCCGGCGGACGGCGCGCCGACCGGAACGGACACGGTGGCGCTCGGGCCGCTCGTGCTGCTCGGGGCTCCGGAGGCGGGCGGCGCGCTCGAAGATTCAGAAGACAGGGGCGAACCGGCTGATTCCGTCGGTATGTTGGGCGTGTCCACCTTGCTCGCGGGCTTCTCGTCGGCGGGCTCCGGCACCGGCAGCCAGGGCGCGCTGGAGTTGCCGGAGGCGAGCGTGGCCACGATGACGACCGCGTATCCGGCGCAGGCGAGGCCCACGAGGGCGCCGAGCCTGCGGTACCGGCGGCTGCGGCGGCCGGTCTCGTCGACGAACACCGGCCCTTCGGCCACCCCTGGCGTGTCTGGAACTCTCCCCATGACGCGGGTGCCGCCGACGCCACCGCTGGACTCCCCCGCCAGGTGCCGTCCGACCCCGTCGATCTGGACCGTGACCTCGTGCGGGTCGTGGACGTACCCCGCCCGGACCGGAGGCGGCCCCTGCGGACCGCCGCCAGGACCGCCCGGGCCGCCCGGACCGCTCGCCGTGCCGACCGCCGGGCCGAGGTGAAGTCCTGCTGGCAGCACGCCCGTTGGCGCACTCATTGGATCGTCTGACAGCGTGTTCTCACGCCGTGTATCGCCACGCACGCGCAACCCCCCACTGAACCGATGCGGGCGCCGACGACTCCCCGGGCACTTGCCGTACGGACCGGGCCCCCACCCGGACCGAGCGCCCCCTCTGTCACACCGCACCCGGGCGACGAATGTAGCGCAGGCCGGTGGCAAGGATGTTTTCCCGTCAGTTTTAACTCACCATGATGAGTGCATCGTTGTCCGGAATCCATGCATCCCTGGGCTTGATCAGCCATCCTTCCGCCGCCGCGAGTTCGTCGGCCGCGCGCCGCAGCGCGTCGAGCCCGGGGTGGACGAGGCCGCGCCGCCACACCAGTGACACCGGTGACAGCGGCACCGGGTCGACGAGCGGCCGCCGCACGCAGCCGGGCAGCTCGGGGAAGCCGATGACGGCGAGGACGGGGTTGCGGTGCTTGGCCATGATCCGCGCGAATTCCTCGGGCCCCACGGCCAGCGGGGCGGGCGGCGCGACCTCGATGCCCCGGCCCGCGAACAGGCTCCTGGCGAGGTCGGTCCACTCCGCCGTGCGCTCGTTGCCCGCGCCCGCGTACACGTGCTCGCCCGCGAGCCGGTCCAGCGGCACCTCGTCAAGGGCCGCCAGCGGATGCCCCGTCGGCAGCAGCACCGCCATGGGCTCGTAGCGCACCGGCTGCTGCGCGAGCCCCGCGCGCAGGGCGGCGGGAAGCCCCGCGTACCGCCCGAACGACACGTCCAGGCGCCCGGCCGCGATCCCGGCCGCCGCGCCCGTCAGGCCGCTCTCGAAGCGGGCCATCAGCTCGCAGTGCGGGGCGAGTTGGCGGGCCCGCTCCAGGACCCGCCCGAAGAACAGGCCGGGGCTGTTGAGGTCGACGAGCAGCGGCCGGGGAGCGGCGCCGCCCCCGCGCGCGAAGGCGGCGGTCAGCTCGTCCTGCGCGTCGAGGACCCGCCGCGCGTACGGCAGCAGCCGCTCGCCGTCGGCCGTCAGCGCGACCTGCCGCGTCGACCGTACGAACAGATCGGCCCCCACCTCCCGCTCCAGGCGCCGCACATCGCGGCTCAGTGCCTGCTGGGCGACGTAGAGGCGGGCGGCCGCGCGCGTGAAGTGCAGTTCCTCGGCGACGGCGACGAAGGCCCGCAGCAGACGCGGCTCCACGTCGCGGGGCGCTCCCGGCGGTGAGGTGACCATCCGGGGAATTTACATCGCGGGTGCGTTAATCGCCCTCTAGAAGGTGTTGGACCACTCCTAGGGGCAGCGATGAGCCTTGAGCCATGCCGCAAGCACCGTCCGACTCCCCGTGGGATATCCCCTGAGACATCGCCCGACAGAGCCCTCGAAGCGCCCGCGTCCCCCGGCGCCCCCGTGGGCCGGACCGGCCGCCGCAACCCCTACGCCCGGCTCTTCGCCATCCCCGGAGCCACCGCCTTCACCGCCGGCAACCTCATCGCGCGCCTGCCCATGGGCATGTTCAGCGTGAGCGCCGTGACGATGATCGCGGGGTCGCGCGGCTCGTACGCCCTCGCGGGCGCCGTCACCGCCACCGGACTCGCGGCGACGGCCGTCGTCGCCCCTTGGACGGCGCGGCTCGTCGACCGCTTCGGGCAGGCGCGCGTGGCGGTGCCCGCGACGGCGTTCGCCGTGCTCGGCTCGCTGTCGCTGCTGCTGTGCGTGCGGTACGGGGCCCCGGACTGGACCCTGTTCGCCTCCTACGCCGCCACGGCCACCGTCCCGAACACCGGCGGCATGTCGCGGGCCCGCTGGGCGCACCTCCTGAAGGGCGACGCGCCCGCCGTGCACACCCGCCAACTCCTTCGAGCAGGCGGCCGACGAGCTGTGCTTCATGCTCGGCCCCGTGCTCGCCGCCTTCCTGTGCGGGACGTTCTTCCCAGAGGCGGGCACCCTCGTCGCCGCCGCCCTGCTGCTGACCGGGGTGCTGCTCTTCGCGGCCCAGCGCGCGACGGAACCGCCGCCCCACGGGCGCGCGGACGCCGCGTCGAAGACGGCATCGCCCCTGCGCGCGCGGGGGATGCCCGCACTGCTTGTGGTCTTCCTGGCCACTGGCGCGGTCTTCGGCGCGATGGAGGTCGTCACCATCGCCTACGCCGACGAGCGGGGCCACAAGGCCGCCGCGGGCGTCATCCTGGCCCTCCAGGCGGCCGGTTCGTGCGCGGCGGGCCTCGTCTTCGGCGCCGTGCGGCCGCGCGGACCGCTGCACCGCCGCAGGCTGCTGTGCGCGGCGGCGATGGCGGCCCTGATGAGCCTGCCGCTGCTCGCGGCCGCCACCACCGGCTCCCTCGTCGTGCTCGCGGGCGCGCTGCTGTGCGCGGGGATGGCGACCGCGCCCACGATGGTGACCGCGATGACGCTGGTCCAGAAGCTCACCCCCGAGGGGCGGACCAACGAGGGCATGACCCTCGCCGTGACCGGCCTCCTCGGGGGCATCGCCTGCGGCGCGGCGGCGAGCGGCTGGACCGTGGAGCACATCGGCGCGACCACCGGCTACGCGGTGCCCGTGGCCGCCGCGTGCTGCGCGCTGCTGCTCACGCTCCTCGGCGGGGACCCCGCGAAGGGGGCCGTCAGCACCGGGCGGGCTTGACCCAGGAGCATTCGAGGTCGCCCCCGCGCCCGGCGCCCGCCCGCTCGGAGCGCGGCTTCACCAGGACCGCCTTGTCCTCGTCGGACGTGGCGAGGGTGACGACGATGGCGTCCTCAAGGGGCTTGACCGAGGCGGCCAGGTGGTTGTTGAGGACGATGCTGAAGACCAGTTCGCGCCCGCCCGCGTCGGTCACGTACCCGGAGAGCCCGGACGCCCCCGTCAGCGTGCCCGTCTTCGCGTGGACGTTGCGCGCGGCGGGCGTCCCGCACATGCGCGTGCGCAGCGTCCCGCCCACGAACTTGTCCGGCTCGCAGGCCACCGGCAGGGACTTGTACCAGTCGGCGAACCAGGGCTCGCCCTTGGCCGAGCGCAGCAGCGCGATGAACGGGGCGGCGGCGGCGTTGTCCTTGCGCGAGAGGCCGGAGCCGTCGACCTGGCGCAGCTTGCCCGGGTCGACGCCCGCGGTCTTCAGGTAGCCGCCGATCGCCGCGATCCCGTCGCCCCAACTGCCCGGCCGCCCGGTCGCCTTGTGCCCCATGGCCTTCGTCAGGTGTTCGGCGTGCATGTTGTTGGACAGCTTCATGAACGGGATCAGCAGGTCCTTCAGCGGCATCGAGGCGTGCGAGGCCAGCTCGCGCGCGCCCTCGGGGGTCGCGGTGCCCGCCCTGGTCGGCCCGCTGACCTTCACGCCGTGCGCGGCGAGCGCGTCCCGGAAGACGGCGGCGGCGTACCGCGTCGGCTCCCAGACGGTCACCCACTCCTTGGTGGCGGCCCCGCCGAGGGGGAGGGAGCCGGTGACGGCGACGGTGTTGTCGCCGTGCCGCCGCTCGACGGCCAGGCTGTTGGCGCTGCCCGCGGCGCCCGTGGTGGCGCGCAGGTCGATGTCCACGTAGTCGTTCTTCGGGGTGAGGGCCACGCGCGGCGCGTCCCCGGGCTTCGCGCCCGGCGTCACGGCGACGACGACGGTCCCGGTGTCGTAGTCGGTGTCCGGGGCCAGGCTGAGCGCGGAGATCTGCGCCGCGTAGTACGACGACTCGTCGTCGGCGCCCCAGGTGTCGCCGACGCGCCGGTCGTCGAAGCGGGTGTCGTCGGCGACGAGCCGCCCCGAGACCCGCTTGACGCCCGCCGCGGCGACCTTCGCGGCCAGCGCGTCGTAGTCCTTGGCGAGGGTCGTGGGGTCGCCGGTGCCGCGCAGGTACAGGTTCCCCTTGAGCACGGGACCGTGCCGCTGTCCGTCGGCGAGCACGTCCGTGGTGAAGCGGTGGTCGGGGCCGAGCAGTTCCAGGGCGGCGGCGGAGGTGAGCATCTTCGTGTTGGACGCGGGCATGAGCCGCCCGGTCGGCCGGTGCTGGTAGAGGATGTCGCCGCTCTTGGCGTCGGCGACCACGACGCTGGCGACGCCGCCTTCCATGCGGGGGTCGCCGAGGATGGTGTCGATGGCTTCGGGGAGCCCGCTGCGCTCGGCGTCGGCCCCGGCGGGGGCGCTGAGGGACAGCGAGGCGGCGGCGACGCCGAGGACGGCGGGCCAGATCCAGTGGCGCATACGGAGGGTGACGCGACTCACGGGTCTACTCATGACCCTGGAGGATCCCCGAAGAAGCCGGTCGGCGACAGTAGGCGGCGCCGACGACGACGGCCGGGGCGCGCACAGCTGCCCAAGGGGGTGGTGGGTGGCGGAGCCCCCACTGCGCGCGGCGCGGCCGCGCGAAAAACGACGAAGGCCCGGCGGTCGGGTGACCACCGGGCCTTCGTCTCACATGGGAATCGTGGAGATGGCGGGAATCGAACCCGCGTCCAACGGTGCGGAATCAGGGCTTCTCCGTGTGCAGTCCACTGCGATTTTCTCAGCCCCGGAGATCACGTGGACAAGTCTCCGACGGGCTCAGTCACTGTTTGATTTCCTCCTAGGCCCCGTGACCGGGTCTAGAAGTTTAGTCCCCTAGCTGATGCCAGGATCCGGGTCGGGAACAGCCCCGGGCTGACACTTCGCGAAGTCGCTACTTAGGCAGCGAGGGCGAAGGAATCGCGCTTGGTGTTGGCGATTATTGGTTGCGACATATGGTTAACGAGATCATTGCCGCTTCCTCGACACGCTTCCCCTGCTTCGACATCCGCTGTCGAAACCGATCATCCCCATGTTGATTTTTCAAACCCTCCGAGGAGGGGGCGCCCCGTCACCAGCGGAGCAAGTCCATCGTACGTGACCAAGGCCGACCCGTGCCAGCGTATTCCCGCCCGAAGCGGCCCGGGCGACGCCGGCCTGGACGCCGCCGGCCTGGGCGACGCCGCCTAGGCGATGCCCTGGCGGCGGCGGGCCGAGGAGATCGCGCGGTTCGTCTCGCGCAGGTCCTGCTTCTCGCGCAGGGTCTGCCGCTTGTCGTACTCCTTCTTGCCCTTGGCGAGCGCGATCTCGACCTTGACCCGGCTGTCCTTGAAGTACAGCGCGAGCGGCACGATCGTGTGGCCCGTCTCCTGGGACTTCGCGTCCAGCTTGTCGATCTCCGCGCGGTGCAGCAGGAGCTTGCGCTTCCGCGTGGCGGAGTGGTTGGTCCAGGTGCCCTGCACGTACTCGGGGACGTGGATGTTGTGCAGCCACGCCTCGCCGCCGTCGATGTGCACGAAGCCGTCCACCAGGGAGGCGCGGCCCATGCGCAGCGACTTGACCTCGGTGCCCATGAGCACCAGGCCGCACTCGTAGGTGTCCAGGATGTGGTAGTCGTGCCGCGCCTTCTTGTTCTGCGCGACCATCTTCCGGGCGGGGGCCTTCTCGTTGGCCTTGGCGGCCTTGCGCTTTACCTTTTCCTTCGCCATAGTGCGGCTATTTTCGCACTAGGAGGGGGGTCCGAGGCCAGTCAATACTCTCTTGGCCCGCTCCTGGGCCTCGCCCTCGACCTCCAGGTCCGGGGTGATGCCCCGGCCGTCCACCGCACGCCCCGAAGGGGTGCGGTAGTGCCCGACGGTCAGCTCGGCGACGGAGCCGTCGGGCAGGCGGCTCGGCATCTGCACCGAGCCCTTGCCGAACGTACGGGAGCCCACGACGACCGCTCTGCCGCGGTCCTGGAGGGCTCCGGTCAGCAGCTCGGCCGCGCTCATCGTGCCGCCGTCGACGAGCGCGACCACGGGTCTAGCGGCGTCGCCGCCCGGCTTGGCGTGCAGCGCGCGCTGGCGGCCGCGCACGTCGTACGTCGCCACCAGGCCGCCGTCCAGGAGCGCGGACGCGGCGGTGACCGCCTCCGTGACCAGGCCGCCCGCGTTGCCCCGCAGGTCGAGCAGGACGCCCGCGCCCTTGGGGGCCGTGCGCACCGCGTCGCGCACGGCCGTTCCTGTGCCCTTGGTGAACGCGTCGACCTTGATCTTCACGGCGCCGTCGGGGAGCCGGGTGACGCGCACGGACTGCGTGGACAGGCGCTCGCGGCGCAGCGTCGTGCTCCACGCGCGCGTGCCGCGCTCCAGGCCGAGCGCGACCGGGGTGCCCTCGCGGTCGCCGCGCAGCAGCGCCACGACGTCGGTGACGGGGCGGCCCTTGACCGCGCGGCCGTCGACGGTGGCGAGCCGGTCGCCCTGGCGGACGCCCGCGCGCGCGGCGGGTCCGTCCGCGCGGACCTTCGAGACCTCGATCCGGCCGTCGGCCACGCGCCTGGCCCACAGGCCGACGCCGGTGTAGCCGCCGCCCAGGGCCCGCTCGAACTCCTTGTACTTCCCCCTGGGAGTACACCGAAGCCCAGCGGTCGCCGCTGCGGCTGACCGCGTCCTCGGCGGCCTCGGTGCCGGACTTGCCGTCGGCCATGGCCTCGGCGGCCGCGTCCGCGGCCGCGTCGGCGGGATCGCGGTCGGCGCGGTCGCGGTCCCCGGCGCGGGAGGAGGCGGCGAAACGGGTGGGGGGCGCCGTGGCCTTCTGGCCTTCCGGGTCTTCCCCGCGCCAGGATCCGGTGGCCGCGCCGGTGGCGAGAACACTCGCGAACACCAAGGTCAGGGCCGCCCCGCGGCGGATGCGGCGGGACTCGGCGAGCCAATCGGGGCCTGGCATGTCGGTGAGTCTAGGACAACGGGGGGCGCCGTACGGCAGGTTGACCGCACGGCGCCCGAGGCGCGGCTCACATCGGCGGTACCGCTCACCGCCCGCCGTCTCACACCTTGAGGTACTTGCGCAGCGCCAGGAAAGCGGCCAGCGCGGGCATCAGCAGGCCGATCACGAGCACCAGCGGGAGGACCGCGAAGACCGAGTCCCAGCCGATGAAGTTGATCAGCGTCAGCTTCTCGGAGAGCTCCAGGCCGTGGTCGATGATGAAGTACCGGCCGAGGAGCAGGAACCCGCAGGCGAGCCCGCCGCCGATGAGGCCGGAGACGGCGGCCTCCAGGATGAACGGCATCTGGATGTAGAGGCTGGAGGCGCCCACCAGACGCATGATCCCGGTTTCACGGCGACGGCTGAACGCCGAGACGCGCACCGTGTTGACGATCAGCATCAGGGCGACGACGAGCATCAGCGCCATCACCGCGAGCGCCGCCTTGTTCATGCCGTTGAGCAGCTCGAAGAGGTTGTCCAGGACGCCCTTCTGGTCCTCCACGGACTGCACGCCGTCGCGCCCGGAGAAGGCCGTCGCCACGACCTGGTACTTCTCCGGGTCCTTCAGCTTGATGCGGAACGACTCCTGCATCTGGTCCGGCGTCAGGGAGCTGGACAGCGGGGAGTCGCCGAACTGCTCCTTGTAGTGCTTGTACGCCTGGTCGGCCGTCTCGTGCTGGACGGTGTCCACGACCGACATCTTCTTGAGGTCGGTGAGGATCTGGTCCTTCTGCTCGTTGGTGACGGCGCCCTTGGCGCACTTGGGGTCCTGCTCGGCGTCCGCCTTGTTGCACAGGAAGATCGAGACGTTGACCTTGTCGTACCAGTAGCCCTTCATCGTGCTCACCTGGTCGCGCATGAGCAGCGAGCCGCCGAACAGGGCGAGCGAGAGGGCGACGGAGACGACGACGGCGAAGGTCATCGTGAGGTTGCGGCGGAGACCGACGCCGATCTCCGACAGGACGAACTGGGCGCGCATGGCGGCCTTTCGGTGGATCAGTGGATCAGATGGAGCAGATGGTTCCGGTGAGCGGGCCGACGGTGCCGACGGGCCTCGCCCGGGGGCGGGTCAGTGCTGGTAGCCGTAGACGCCGCGCGACTGGTCGCGGACGAGACGGCCCTTCTCCAGCTCGATGACGCGCTTGCGCATCTGGTCCACGATCTGCTGGTCGTGGGTGGCCATCACGACCGTCGTACCGGTCCGGTTGATGCGGTCGAGGAGCTTCATGATGCCGACGGAGGTCTGCGGGTCGAGGTTGCCCGTCGGTTCGTCGGCGATCAGGAGCTTGGGCCGGTTGACGAAGGCGCGGGCGATCGCGACGCGCTGCTGCTCACCGCCGGAGAGCTCGCCGGGCATCCGGTCCTCCTTGCCGCCGAGCCCGACGAGGTCGAGCACCTGGGGCACGGACTTGCGGATCTCGCCGCGCGACTTGCCGATGACCTCCTGGGCGAAGGCCACGTTCTCAGCGACGGTCTTGTTCGGCAGGAGCCGGAAGTCCTGGAAGACGGTGCCCAGCTGGCGGCGCATGTGCGGCACCTTCCAGTTGGAGAGCCGGGCCAGGTCCTTGCCCAGGACGTGCACCTGGCCGTGGCTGGTGCGCTCCTCGCGGAGGATCAGCCGCAGGAAGGTGGACTTTCCGGAGCCGGATGACCCCACCAGGAAGACGAACTCGCCTTTCTCGATCTCCAGCGACACATCGCGGAGCGCCGGGCGGTTCTGCTTCGGATAGGCCTTGGACACATTGTCGAATCGGATCACGGATGCACCACGGGTAGCCGGGGGTAGGTGAGCGTGACCATACGCGAAGGCGGTGCGGCGGCGCAGTCGGCGTCCTGAGTTGCGCGATTTGTCGCCGGTCCGGGAGGGAACGGACCGGCCGGAAACCGGTGGGGGACGGCGGGCCGCGCCGAAATCCGCGGAAGCTGGCACAGTGGTAGGGGGAACGGTTGAGGTTCCCAGAGCGTTGGGCAGGCTGAGACTGTGCGGGAGGAGAAGCGCATGACCTTGGACAGGTTGGTGTGCGCGAACTGCGCGGCGCCTGTGAGTGAGGGCCGCTGCCCCGTGTGCCGGGCCAGCCGGCAGCGGATGCAGCAGGAGGGCCCCTTCGGTGGCCTCAGCCCCGTGACCCTGATAGGGCTGCTGGTCGTTCTGATCGCCGCGATGGCCTTCCTCGCCCATCAGACCGCGTAGCCACCGGCCGCGTAACCGTAGGCCCGCGAGCGCGGCCGTGACCGGCTGTGCGCGGCCCCCAGGGCGCCGGGCGCGCGGCGGAGCGTGCGTACGACACGGGCGACGCGGATGACACGTACAACGCAGACGACGCGGACGACGCGGACGACGCGGACAGCACGGACAAAAAGGCCCGGAGCCAGGTGGCTCCGGGCCTTTTTCCGCTTCCCTACCCGGGAGGGTTACGCGGCGGCGCCGCGGTTGCCGACGAGGCGGGGCAGGAGGCGGAAGCCGATGCCGCCCGCGATCATCGTGGCGGCGCCGATGACCAGGAAGGTGGTCTCGGCGGCACCCGTCTCGGCCAGCTCGCCGTCGTCCTTGCCCTTGTCGGCGATCTGGTCGACCTGCTGCGGCGCCGTGCCCGTGTCGGTCAGGCTGTCCTTGCCCTGACCCTGCTGGACGGGGCTTGGAGCCGCCGCCCGCGGGGTCGGCGCCGTTGCCGCCGTTGCCGCCGCTGCCGCCGCTGCCGCCGCCGGTGCCGCCGTCACCCGGGTCGCTCGGGTCGCTGGTCGGCTTGTCCGTGGGCGGCTTCGTGGGCTGGGTCGGCGGGTTCGTCGGCTCCGGCGGCTTGGTGGGCGACGGCGGGGTCGTCGGCTCCGGCGGGTCGGTGGGCTCGGTGGGCTCGTCCGTCGGCTCCGGCGGGTTGCTGGGCTCCGGCGGGTCGGTGGGCTCGTCATCGTCGCCGGGGAGGTCCGCGTCGACGCCGATGCCGTTCTCGTCGGCGGAGGCGCTCGCGCCCGAGCCGCCCAGTTCGACGCCGACGTCCAGGGCCGAGGCGGCGCCGGCGGCGGTCAGCGAGGCACCGGCGGCGATCACTGCGCCCGCGGCGATCCGCGCGACGCGGATCCGCGTCTTCTTGGTCATCAGGCTGCTACCCCCAGTAGCTGAATCGTCAGTGAGGCAGCGCCGGGGCCCCGGTCGCGGGCGGCTCTCGATCGGCCCCCGGATCACACGCGCCCCAGAGATACGCATGCCGCGCGCTAGCCTTTCCACTTTCCTGAGCACCGTCAAGGCCGTTGCGGGCGCGATGCCCGGAATACGGTCAGTTGACCGTCGACCGGACATGCGACTGTGACGTAAAGGGCGCAGGAACCCCACAAGAGGTTCATAGACCAAGACGGCCATGGCCCAATGGACCATGACCGCCTGGAAATTCGATGTCCCGGAAGCGCCGCGTCAGCGCTCACCTTGTCGACAAAGCGTCGACCTTACTTCTCCTGCTGCTTGCGCCAGCGAATTCCGGCCTCGAGGAAACCGTCGATCTCGCCGTTGAACACGGACTCCGGGTTGCCCACCTCGAACTCCGTGCGCAGGTCCTTCACCATCTGGTACGGGTGCAGGACGTACGAACGCATCTGGTTGCCCCAGGAGTTTCCGCCATCGCCCTTGAGGGCGTTCATCTTCTCCTGCTCCTCCTGGCGGCGGCGCTCGAGGAGCTTCGCCTGGAGGACGTTCATCGCGGTCGCCTTGTTCTGGATCTGCGAGCGCTCGTTCTGGCAGGACACGACGATGCCGGTCGGGAGGTGGGTCAGGCGGACCGCGGAGTCCGTGGTGTTGACGCCCTGGCCGCCGGGGCCCGACGAGCGGTACACGTCCACGCGCAGCTCGGACTCGTCGATCTCGATGTGGTCGGTCTGCTCGACGACCGGGAGGATCTCGACGCCCGCGAAGGACGTCTGGCGGCGGCCCTGGTTGTCGAAGGGCGAGATCCGCACCAGGCGGTGCGTGCCCTGCTCCACGGAGAGCGTGCCGTAGGCGTACGGGGCCTGGACGGAGAAGGTGGTGGACTTGATGCCCGCCTCTTCCGCGTACGAGGTCTCGTACAGCTCCGTCTTGTAGCCGTGGCGCTCGGCCCAGCGCAGGTACATCCGCTGGAGCTTCTCGGCGAAGTCCGAGGCGTCGACGCCGCCGGCCTCGGCGCGGATGGTGACGACGGCCTCACGGGAGTCGTACTCCCCGGAGAGCAGCGTGCGCACCTCCATCTCGTCCAGCGCCTTCTTGACGGCGGTGAGCTCCGACTCGGCCTCCGCGCGGGTGTCCGGGTCGTCCTCCTCCTCGGCCATCTCGAAGAGCACGCCCAGGTCGTCGATGCGTCCGCGCAGGGCCTCGGCCTTGCGCACCTCCGCCTGGAGGTGGCTCAGCTTGCTGGTGATCTTCTGCGCTTCGTCCGGGTCGTCCCAGAGGGACGGCGCTGCCGCCTGCTCCTCGAGCACGGCGATGTCTGCCCTCAGCTTGTCGAGGTCCAGGACGGCCTCGATCGACTCCATGGTCGAGGAGAGGGACTTGAGCTCTTCGGATACATCGACGACTGCCACGACACCAGCCTAACGGCTACGGCAACCGGGTTTCCCCTCGTACCGGGGGCGCCCCTTCCCCGCGGGCCGGCGGCCTCGGCCCCTGCCACGGGGTGTCTCTCGCCCGGGCTTTAGCCGCTGTGGCCCCTAGGGCGCCGGAGGGGCCGTGGTCTCGGGGGTGGAGGGCGGGGAGTCGTCCGTGGTCGCGTACCAGGCGCCCGCGCCTATGGCGGCGGCCAGGACCGCCCCCGCCGCCCCGAGGGCGATCCGGCGGCGGCGCGTGGAGTCGCGGTTGCGGGCCGAGCCCGGCCGGACGGCGCCGCTCGCGCGCGGGGCCCTCGCGGTGCCCCGGGCCCCGCCCGCCAGCTCCTCGGGACCGGGGACCCGCATCGAGGTGTGGGTGTCGCGGTTGGCGTCCGCGGGCGCGGCGCCCGGCACCAGGGGGACGGCACCCCGCCGCGGGGGCCGCTCCCGCGGCTCCGGCACCGCCTCCTCGTACGCGTCCTGCGGCTGCGCCTCCGCGTCCGGCTCGTCGACGTCCAGGGGCGGCATGCCCGCGAGGAGCGGGAGCTGCTCGCGCAGGCGGGCGGCCAGCTCCGAGGCGCGCAGGCCGGGACGCGGGCCCCTTGGCCAGGCACTGCACCATGAGCTGCCAGAGCTCGTCGGGGATGCCGGGCAGGGGGACGACGGTCTCGGTGACGTGGCGGCGCAGGACCGCGCCTGGGTGGCCGCCGCCGAACGGGGTGAAGCCCGCGAGCAGCTCGTACAGGACGGTGGCCAGGGCGTAGATGTCGACCGCCGCGCGCGGGGGCAGGCCTTCGACGATCTCGGGGGCCAGATAGTCCGGCGTGCCGATGATCTTCGTGGCGCGGGTCCTGCGCGGGGTGTCGATGAGCTTGGCGACGCCGAAGTCCGTCAGGAGGGCCGGGTGCGAGCCGCCGGGGCCGAGCGGGCCCTGCATGTCGAGGAGGACGTTCTCGGGCTTCACGTCGCGGTGCACGATGCCCGCGGCGTGCGCGGCGGCCAGGCCGTCGGCCACGTCCGCGACGATGGCGACGGCGGCCTCGGGGGCGAGGCGGCGCTCGCGCTCCAGGCGGGTCCGCAGGTCCGTGCCGCGGACCAGGTCCATGACGAGCGCGAGGTCGTTGCCGTCGACCACCAGGTCGTGGACGCCCACCACGCGCGCGTGGTCGAGGCTCAGCAGGGCCGTCCGCTCCTGGACGAAGCGGCCGACGAGCTCCTCGTCGGAGGCCAGGTCCTCGCGCAGCAGCTTGATCGCGACGGGCCCCTCGGGCCCCTCGCCGAGCCACACCGTGCCGGCGCTGCCACGGCCCAGGATCTGATGGGCGGTGTACCGGCTGCCGATCTTGCGTGCCAAGACTGCTCCTACGGATGTGTGTTGGCGTCAAAAGTACGCGGCCGTGACGCCAACCTTCACTCCGGGAGCGGAAATCACCCCTCAGATGTCGACAAATCCCCAAGGTCGCGGGGATGTTGCCGTGCTGCCGCCCGGGGCACCGGCCCGGGGCGGATCAGCCGTTCAGCTTGGAGCTCCACTCGGATGCCTTGTCGTACAGGTCCTTGACCTGCTCCCAGTACCCCTTGGTCTGTGCCGATCCAGTCCTGGAGCGGGCTGAGCTCCCAGACCAGCCAGCTGGCGACGAACAGGATCACCAGGACGACGAGGCAGCCCTTGAGGCAGCCGAGGCCGGGGATCTTCGTCGGGTTCGCGCTGCGCTGGCGCCGGGGCGGCGCGGGCTGGGGCGGCTGCGGCGCCTGCGGGGCCGGAGCCGGGGCGGGCGCCTGGGGCGCGTAGGGCTGCGGCTGGGGGTGCTGCGGCTGCTGCGGGTGGTACGGCTGCGGCTGCTGCGGCGGGTGGTACGGCTGCGGCTGGCGCTGCGGCGCGTACGGCTGGGGCTGCTGCGGCGGGCGCTGCTGGGGGCGGGCGACCTGGCGCTGGGGGCGGCGGCGCAGGGGGTCCTGGCTCGGGTCCAGGTGCTGCACCTGCGTCTGGTCGTTGCGGTCGCGGGCGGCGCGCATCTGGTTCTGCCAGGGGTGCGGCTCGTCCGGGCCCTGGCCGGGGCCCACGGGGGGCATGACGGCCGTGGGCGTCGGCGGCGCCCTGGGGGCCGCCGGTGTGCGGCATCACGCTGGTCGCCGCGTGCGGGTCGTACGCGCCCGGGGCGCCCGAGGTGTTCGGCAGGACCTGGGTGGGGTCGGCCGCGCCGGGGGTGTCGGGGACCGGCGCCGGGGCCGGGTCCGGGGCGAGCAGGGCGGCGACGCCCTCGGCGGCGGCGATCTGCGCGCCGGAGGCGTGCACCCCGATGCCGTCGGCGACGGTGCGCAGGGCGCGCGCCAGGTTCTCGGCGCTGGGGCGGCGGTCGGGGTTCTTGCTCAGGCAGCGCTCGATGACCGTCCACAGCGGGTCGGGGACGGTCGAGGGGCGGCGCGGCTCGGCGCTCAGGTGCTGGTGCAGGACTTCGAGGGCGGAGCCCCCTGCGAACGGCGGGCGGCCCGTGACCAGCTCGTACAGCAGGATGCCGGCGCCGTAGATGTCGACGGCGCTGGTCTGGGGGCGGCCCTCGGCGGACTCCGGCGCCACGTACGCGGGCGTGCCGACGAACTCCTGGGTGCGGGTCAGGCCCGGGGAGTCGGCGAGGCGGGCGATGCCGAAGTCCGTGAGCATCGGGTGCATGCCGTGGGCGTCCTGCTTGACCAGGACGTTCGCGGGCTTCAGATCGCGGTGGACGACGCCGTCGGCGTGGCTGGAGGCCAGCGCGTCGGCGATCTGCGCGGTCAGCAGGGCGGCGGCGGCCGGGGTGAACGGGCCGTTCTCGCGCAGGTACTTGTGCAGGTCCGGGCCGTCGATCAGGTCCATGACCAGAGCGAGGAGGTCGCCCTCCACGACGAGGTCGCGGGTGCGGACGATGTTCGGGTGCGTCAGGCGCAGCAGGACGGAGCGCTCCCTGAGGAAGCGCATCACCACGTCCGCGTCGTTCGCGAGCTCCTCCTTGAGGACCTTGATCGCGACGGTCTCGCCGGGCTGGCCGGGCACGGCCGCCTCGGCACCCGCGGTCTCCCGCTGGCGGGCTCGCCAGACGGTGCCCGTGGCGCCGCGCCCGAGCGGCTCCTCGAGCAGGTACTTGCTGCCTACCGGCCGCACGTCATGCGCTCCCTGCTGGATCTGACTGGTCTGATCGAACCGAACGGCCTGAACGGTCAGAACGGTCTGGGGTTCTGGTCGGTGGTACTGGTCGGTCGTCGCCGCGAAGGGCGTTCCGACCCACTGTAGTGCCGCCGTACGGGGCACCGGACGACGATCTTGCCCATGCCCTCAAGCCGTACGGACCTTTGTTCGCAGGGAAGACGCGCTACCAGGGCCGTTGGTTGCCGCCGCCCCTAGAAAGAGGTGAGAAAGCGGGCGGAAAGGGACCTTCGGCCCGGCGGTGGGAGGAGGGGGCGCGGCCCGGGTGAGGGGGTCGGCAGGGGGCGGGCGGAAGGCGGCGGTCCGGGGCGGGCGGACGACGGCGGCTGGTTTCCTTCTGGCCCGCTTCCCGCACTTTTCCTGGCACGTTTCCGTACAGAGGCGACCAATCAAGATCACTTACGGGTGGGGGATGGACGTGTTGTCAGTGGCAGGTGCGAGGATGCTTTCCGTACTGGCCGACGTGCCCGTGTGCGGTGGGGGGAATCACAGCGCGAGTCCCCGTGCCGGGCGCCAGCGCAGAAGGGACCGCTGACGGCATGCAGATCCGGCTGACCGTCCTCGGGCCGCGTGGCGGCCAGACCGATCCGGGGGGACGCCCCGGGACGGCCTGTGACGTGCTGGTCACCGCTCCCGCGGGGACGGCGCTCGCCGCCGTGGCCTCCGGCCTGGCCGCCGCCGTCGCCGCGGGCGAGGGACCCGCCGTGCTGTACGCGCAGTCGGAGCGCCTGGACGCGCAGCGCCACACCCTCGGCGAGCCCCCGCTGGTCGACGGCGCCGTGCTGTCCGTGGGCGCCCCCGCCGAGCCCGGCCCCGAGCTGGCCGACGCCGCCGCCCAGCTGCATGTGATCGCCGGCCCCGACGCGGGCGGTGTGCACCTGCTGCACGGCGGCCAGATCCGCGTGGGCCGCTCCGCGCAGGCCGACGTGCCGCTGGACGACCCGGACGTGTCGCGGCTGCACTGCGCCGTCACCCTAGAGGCGGACGGCCTGGTCACGGTCACCGACCTCGGCTCGACGAACGGCACGGCGGTGGACGGCCGCGCGGTAGCCGACGCTCCGGTGCGGCTCGCCTCCGGCTCCCTGCTGCGCATCGGCGAGTCCGTGCTGCGGCTGACCACGGGCAGCGGCATGGGCGGCGTCCTGGACTCGGCGTCGGACGGCGAGGGCCACGTGCGCGTGCGGGTCTCCCCCGGCACGGGTGCCGAGGACGGGGCGGACACCGCGCAGGGGACCGCCTCCAGAGGCGCGCCCCCCGCGGCGAGGGACACCGCCGCGCACCCGGCGGACGGCGTGACCCAGCACGCGTACGGAACGGCCGACTGGGGCTCCTCCGGAGACGGCGAGGACGGCACCCGGGCCCCCGTGGTGCCGCGCCAGGGCGGGGCCCCCGAAGCGGAGCGGAGCACGACGAACACCCCCGCGCGCGGGACGGAGCTGCCGCGCGGCCCGCGCAAGCGCGGCGGGCTCTCGGCGTGGGCGCGGCGGCTGACCGGAGGCCGCGGCGAGGAGACGGCGCGCGAGCACGAGGCGTACGACGAGACGTATGAGGGCCCGCAGGGCCAGGAGACGTACGCCGTAGCCGCGGCCGCGCCGGACGTCGCGGCGGTCCGGGGCGAGCCGCTGCCCGAGGTGTGGCCGGACGCGGCGGCGCTGCTCCTGGCGGCGCTGGGGCCGGGCACCCGGCTGTGGGAGCGCGGCACGGGGCACCCGGAGGCGCTCGCGGTGCGCCTCGGCACGGTCGACCGCGCGGCCCCGGGCCAGCACGGCCTGCTGCCCGCCGTGCCGGTGACGGTGAGCCTGCGGGAGGCGGGCGCCCTCGGGCTCGCCGGGCCGCGCGAGCGGCTCGCGGGCCTGGCCCGGTCGGTGCTCGCGCAGCTGGCGGCGCTGCACTCCCCCGCGGGCCTGGAGATCGTGCTGATCAGTACGGACCGGGCCAGGACCGCGGCCGAGCGGGCCGCGGACTGGTCCTGGCTCGGCTGGCTGCCGCACCTGCGGCCCGCGCGCGGCCAGGACTGCCGCCTGCTCCTCGCCTACGACCGCGAGCAGGCCGCGGCCCGCACGGCCGAGCTGCTGCGCCGTCTCGACGAGCCGGAGGCGGAAGGTTCGCTCGCCGCCGAGCGGGACGAGCCGGAGGCGGCGGGGCCCCGCACGGTCGTCGTGGTGGACGGCGACCCCGGCTCCGCCGCGCTGCGGGAGGCCACCGCGCGGCTCGCCAGGGACGGGGGCGCGGCCGGGATTCACGTCGTGTGCCTCGCCGAGGCGGCGGCCGCCTCGCCCGCGTCACCGGTGACGGATACGTATGACACGGCGTGCTCGGCCTCGCCCGCCTTCCGCGAGTGCGGCGCGGTGGCGCTCCTCAGCGGGGACGTGGCGACGGCCCTGTGGGTGCTGCGCACGGACGGACGGACAGCCCGTGGGGCACGGCACGCTCGCCGCGGTGGACGCCGTGTCGGCGGCCTGGGCGCAGCGGTTCGCGCGGGCGCTCGCCCCGCTGCGGCCCGACGGCGCGGGCGGCGGGCACGCGCGCGTGGCGGCGCCGCTGCCGCAGTCCGCGCGGCTCCTGGACGAGCTGGGCCTGGCCAGGGCCACCCCGAACTCACTGATGGCGCGCTGGGCGGCGGCCGCCGATGACGCGGCGGCCGCGGGCGGGCGGGTCTCGGCGGTGCTCGGCGCGGGGGCGCGCGGTCCCGTCGTGGTGGACCTCGCGGCGGACGGGCCCCATCTGCTGGTCGAGGGGCCGTCCGGGAGCGGGCGCACGGAGCTGCTGCGGTCCGTCGCCGCGTCCCTCGCCGCCGCCGAGCGGCCCGACCGGCTCGGCATCGTCCTCGTCGACGGCAGCGTCGACGGGCGGGACAGCGGTGCGGCGGGCGGCGGTGCGGCGGCCGAGCGGCCCGGCGACGGGCCTGCGGGCGTGTACGGACCTGCCGCACGTCACCACGCATCTCGCGGCCAACGACCCGGTGCGCATGCGGGAGTTCGCGCAGTCACTCGCCGCCGAGCTGAAGCGGCGCGCGGAGCTGCTCGGGCGGCAGGGGTTCGCCGAGTGGCACACGGGCCGGGCGGTGTCCGGGCGCATGGTGGCACAGCGCGGCGCGGCGAACGGCGGTGGTGGCGGGAGCGCCGGTAGTGGCGGTGGCGCCGGTAGTGGCGGTGGCGCCGGGGACGTGGAGGCGCCGCCCAGCGCGACGCTGCGGCTGCGGCCCGGCGGCGCGGCGCGCCCCGAGCCCCGCCCCGCGCTGCCGCGGCTCGTGGTGGTCGTCGACGACTTCGACACGCTGCTGGCGCCCGCGCTCGGCTCGCCCGGGCGGCCCGCCGCGGGGTCCGTCGTGCGGGCCCTGGAGGCGGTCGCGCGGGACGGCGAGCGGCTCGGCGTGCATCTGGTGGCGGCCGTGCGGGGCGCCGAGCGCGCGGCCGAGACGGAGGTGGGGCGGCACGCCGGGCTCCGCGTGGTCCTCGACCCGCCGGGGGGCGGCGTGGAGGACCCCGCTCCCGGGCGCGGCGGGCTGCGGGAGGCCGACGGGCGGGTCACCGCGTTCCAGGCGGGCCGGGTCACGGGCCGCATTCCCCGGACGGCGACGCTGCGGCCCACCGTGGTGCCCCTCGAATGGGACCGCATGGGGGACCCTCCCACCCGCCGCCCCGTCCGCGAGCTGGGCAACGGCCCCACGGACCTGGCCCTGTTGGCCAGCGCCCTGGACCGCGCGGCCCGCGAGGTCTCGGCCGACCGGGTGCCGTCGCTGCTCTAGGGTCCTTCTGGTGGATCTCCGCGGCGTCGCGACGCCGACGGCACTCCCACCCGCGACGTCAGGGAACAGACGCCACCGGCGAGCGGACGCTCCGTCACAACGCCATCACGATCACCTACTTGACGCTGTTGACCATCTTGCCGCCGCTCCCCGGCCGGGCGTACACAAGCCGGAACGGGACTGTCGGGGAAGAGAACGGGGCAGCGATGCGCAGCACTCTTCGTACACGCACCACCCGCACCACCGGCACCACAGGAGGTACCCGCGCCACAGGTCGTCCCCGTGGGGCACGTCGCCGCGCGGCCGGGCGGATCGTCGCCTCGCTCACCGTCGGCGCCCTGGCCCTCGGCCTCGGCGCGTGCGGCGGGGACGACAAGGACGACGGCGGCAAGAACGGCGACGGCGACGGCAAGGACACCAAGGCGACCGTGCAACTGCCCAAGCTGGACGGGCAGAAGCTGTCCGTCGCCGCGGTGTGGGGCGGCGCCGAGCGCAAGGTGTTCCTGAGCGTCCTCGACGAGTTCGAGAAGCGGACCGGCGCCGAGGTGTCCTTCGTGCCCGCGCAGGAGCCCATCATCAGCTTCCTGGCGTCGAAGGTGGCGGGCGGTGAGCCCCCGGACGTGGCGATGCTCCCGCAGGTCGGCGCGGTCCAGCAGGCCGTGGGGAAGAAGTGGGCCAAGCCCCTGGGCGCCGAGGCACAGAAGGAGCTGGACGAGAACTACGCCGACGGCTGGAAGAAGCTCGGGGCGGTCGACGGCAAGCAGTACGGCGTGTACTTCAAGGCCGCCAACAAGTCGTTGGTCTGGTACAACACCAAGGTCTTCGAGAACGCGGGCGTCAGCGAGCCCAAGACGTGGGACGCGTTCCTGAAGACCGCGCAGACGGTGTACGACTCGGGTGTGCCGCCGGTGTCCGTGGCCGGGGCCGACGCGTGGACCCTCACCGACTGGTTCGAGAACGTCTACCTCTCACAGGCCGGCCCCGAGAAGTACGACCAGCTCGCGCAGCACAAGATCAAGTGGACGGACCCGTCCGTCAAGAAGGCCCTGACCACGCTCGGCGAGCTGTTCGGGAAGAAGGGCTTCGTCTCCGGGGACGCCAAGGGCGCGCTCCAGACGGAGTTCCCGGCGTCCGTGAAGCAGACGTTCGTCGGCGGCGACCAGCCGAAGGCGGGCATGGTCTTCGAGGGCGACATGGTGTCGCTCTCCATCTCCGAGACCAAGGCGAAGATCGGCACCGACGCGAAGGTGTTCCCGTTCCCGGCGGTCGGGAGCGAGTCCCCGGCGGTCGTCGGCGGTGACGCCGCCGTCGCGCTGAAGGACGGCAAGGGCGCGCAGGCGCTGCTCACCTATCTCGCGTCGCCGGACGCGGCGAAGATCTGGGCCGAGGCGGGCGGCTTCGTCTCGCCGAACAAGAACCTGGACCTGGCCGCGTACCCCAACGACGTGCAGCGGGGCATCGCCAAGGCGCTCATCGAGGCCGGTGACGACATCCGCTTCGACATGTCCGACCAGGCGCCCCCGGCCTTCGGCGGCACGCCCGGCAAGGGCGAGTGGAAGGCGCTCCAGGACTTCCTGGAGAACCCCGATGACGTCGCGGGCACCCAGCGGGCGCTGGAGGACGCGGCGGCCAAGGCGTACCCGAAGAGCTGACGGCGGCGATGACGACCCCGGACGCCGGGGGCACCGCGGCGGTGCCCCCGGCCGAGCCGACGACGCGCACGCCCACGACCGGCCGCGGCGCCGGTCCCCGCCGGAGCGTGACCCGGACCCGCAGAGCGGTCGCGGTCCTCTTCCTGCTGCCAGCCCTGGTCCTGCTCGGCGCGATCGTCCTGTACCCCATCGGGTTCTCGGTGCTGCGCAGCTTCTTCGACAAGGGCGGCGACTTCACCGGCCTCGGCAACTACGAGACGATGGCCGAGGACGACGACATCCGCATGGCCGTCAAGAACACGGCGATCTGGGTGGTGGTCGCGCCCGTTGTCGCGACCGCGCTCGGCCTGATCTTCGCCGTGCTCACCGAACGGGTCCGCTGGGGCACCGCGTTCAAGATCGTCATCTTTATGCCGATGGCGATCTCGATGCTCGCGGCGGGCATCATCTTCCGGCTCGTGTACGAGGCCAACCCCGACCGGGGCGTCGCCAACGCCGTGTGGGTGGGCGTGCACGACACGTTCGCCGAGTCGTCTCACTTCCCGCGCGCGCACCCGGCGGCGAAGTCGCCGCTGCGGGACGCGGGCGGCGGCGCGTTCATCACCCGGGAGCCGGTCCGCGCCGGGCAGCCGGTGGCCCTGCCGCTCACCGGGGTACCCCCGAACCAGATGCCGGACGGCGCCGAGCGGGCTCGGCCCGCGCGGGCCGAGCCGGGCGAGGTCACGGGCACCGCCTGGCAGGACTTCACCCGCGGCAAGGGCAGGGGCGAGGTCAACGCGCCGGACCCGGCCGAGTTCGGCTACGCGGGCATCACGATCGAGGCCGTCAAGGGCGGCGAGGTGGTGGCCTCCACGAAGGCCGCCGACGACGGCACGTTCGCGCTGCCCAAGGAGGCCGACGGGGCGCTGCTGCGCTATCCCGCGTCGAACTTCCGCGAGCCCTACGACGGCGTCGACTGGCTCGGCCCCACGCTGGTCACGCCGTCCGTGATCGGCGCCTACGTGTGGATGTGGGCCGGGTTCGCGATGGTCCTGATCGCGGCGGGCCTGGCGAGCCTGCCGCGTGAACTCCTGGAGGCGGCACGGGTGGACGGCGCCAACGAGTGGCAGGTGTTCCGGCGGGTCACGGTGCCCCTGCTCGCGCCGGTCCTCGCGGTGGTCGTCGTGACGCTCATGATCAACGTCATGAAGATCTTCGACCTGGTCTTCGTGATCCCGCCGGGCTCCTCGAAGGACGAGGCGAACGTCCTGGCCGTACAGCTGTACAACGAGGCCTTCGGCGACCAGGACGACGGCGTGGCGAGCGCGATCGCCGTGCTGCTCTTCCTGCTCGTGGTCCCGGTGATGTGGTTCAACATGCGGCGGATGCGACGGGAGGCCAAGCGATGAGCACCTCGGTCGTCAAGGCCCGGCGGTCCCTCGGCGGGCGGGTCGCGGCGCTGCTCGGCAGCACCGCGCTGCGGGTCTTCCTCGTCCTCGTCGGGCTCTTCTGGCTGGTGCCGTCGTTCGGGCTGCTGCTCGGCTCGCTGCGGACCAAGGAGGACATGAGCGAGACCGGCTGGTGGAAGGTGTTCGGCGCGCCTTCTCAGCTGACGTTCGACAACTACGCGGACCTCCTGAAGGACGAGACGATCACCGACTCGATCCTGACGAGTCTGTCCATCACGGTGCCCGCGACGCTGCTCGTCGTGGTGATCGGCTCGCTCGCCGGATACGCCTTCGCCTGGATGGAGTTCCCCGGCCGCGACTGGTGGTTCCTCGGCGTGGTGGGGCTGCTGGTGGTGCCGGTGCAGGTGGCGCTCGTACCGATCTCGGACCTGTTCGGCAAGGTCGGGATCTTCGAGACGACCCTGGGCGTGGTGCTCTTCCACACCGCCTTCGGGCTGCCGTTCGCGATCTTCCTGCTGCGGAACTTCTTCGCGGAGATCCCCCGGGAGCTCCTGGAGGCGGCCCGCCTGGACGGCGCCGGTGAACTGCGGCTCTTCCTGCGGGTGGTGATGCCGCTGGGGCTTCCGGCGATCGCCTCGCTCGGCATCTTCCAGTTCCTGTGGGTGTGGAACGACATGCTGATCGCGCTGATCTTCGCCGACGCGGGCAGCCCGCCGATCACGGTGGCGCTCCAGCAGCAGGTGCGGTTCTTCGGCGACAACGTGCAGATCCTCGCGCCCGGCGCGTTCATCTCGATGGTGATCCCACTGGCCGTGTTCTTCGCGTTCCAGCGGCAGTTCGTGTCTGGTGTGATGTCGGGCGCCGTCAAGTGAGCACGCGCGAACGCCCGCGCACCGGGCGGCGCGCACGCGCTCAACTGGCCTGTTCATAGCGCCACTTCGGCGGGCGGGGACGGTTTCACGTGAAACCGCCCCCGCTCGCCCGCTTGACCCGCGTCCCCCGAAAGACACACCCGGGCGTAACCAGATCAGCACACCGGCCGTTGCCGGGCAGAATGCCCGCGCCGACCCATGGATGTGCCGTGCCCCGGTTCAGTGTCATCGTCCCCGCGTACCAGGTGCAGGCGTATCTGCACGAGTGCCTGTCCTCCGTACTCGAACAGACATACACGGACTGGGAACTGATCGCGGTCGAGGACCGCTCGCCGGACGGCTGCGGCGCCATCCTCGATGAGTTCGCGGCCAAGGACCCGCGCGTCAGGGCCGTGCACCTGGAGGAGAACGTCGGGCTCGGCCGGGCGCGCAACGCCGGGATGGAGCACGCCACCGGCGACTACCTGATCTTCCTCGACGCCGATGACAGCCTGCTGCCCGGCTCGCTGCAGGCGATCGCCGACCGGCTCAAGGAGACCGGCGAGCCTGACGTGCTCGTCTACGACTACGAACGCGTCCACTGGTCGGGCGACCGCGTCCGCAACCAGCTCGCGCCGCTGCTCACCGAGGAGGGCCCCGCCCCCTTCGAACTCGCCGACCGGCCCGGCCTGCTGCGGCTGCTCATGGTCGCCTGGAACAAGGCGCACCGCCGCGAGTTCGTCGAGCGCGAGGGCTTCACGTTCCCGCCCGGCACCTATGAGGACGCGCCGTGGACGTACCCGCTGATGATGACGGCGGAGTCGATCGCGACGCTCGACCGGGTGTGCGTGCGCTACCGGCAGCGGCGCCACGGCGGCATCCTCAGCACCACGAGCCGCGCGCACTTCGACGTCTTCGACCAGTACGAGCGGGTGTTCGCGTTCCTCGACACGCGCCCGGACCTGCCGGACGCCTGGCGGTCCGTGGTCTTCCGGCGCATGGTCGACCACCTCCTGACGATCTACAGCAGGCCGGAGCGGCTTCCGCGCGACAGCCGCCCGGAGTTCCTGCGCCGGGCCCGCGCCCACTACCGCCGCTTCCGGGTCCCCGGCGTCCGGCCGCGTGCGGGCGCCCGCACGCGCCACGCCCTGGTGCGGCTCGGCTCGCACCGCGCGTACCAGGCGCTGCGGGCGGCGGGGCGGTTCGCCACGGCGAGCGGGCGGTACGCCACCGGGGTGCTGCGCGGCGTCCGCGCGGCCCTGCTGCGGCTGCACTACCGCATCCAGCTGCGGCGCCCGGTCTGCGCGGACCTCGCGGTGTTCACCACCGGCGGCGGGCGCGGGTACGGCGGCGACCCGGGCGCCCTGGAGGCCGCGGTGCGCACGCACGTGCCGCATGTGCGCACCGCCTGGATCGCCGCGCCCGCGCGCCAGCACACCGTGCCCGCCGCGACCCGGCGGCTCACGCCCGGCACGGCCGCGTACTGGACGGCGCTCGCGCGCGCCGCGTACCTGGTGAGCGACGACCGCTTCGAGCCGCGCCTGGTCAAGCGGCCCGGTCAGCTGCTGCTTCGCACCCAGGACGGCACCCCGCTCAAGCACGTGGGCATGGACCTCCAGGAGCGCCCGGCCGCCGAGCGCGGCACCGACTTCGCCGCGGTGCTGCGCGACGCCGACCGGTGGGACTACGTCCTGTCGGGGAGCAGGCACGCGACGCTGGCGTGGGAGCGCGCCTTCCCCGCCGCGTACACGACGCTGGAGTACGGCTGTCCGCGCAACGACCGCTACCAGCACGCCACGGAGCAGGACGTGGCCCGCGTCCGGGAGGGCCTGGGCGTGCCGCAGGGGGCGACGGCGATCCTGTACGCGCCGGAGCACCGCGACTACCGGCGCTCCCAGCGCCTCGGCATCGACCTGGAGCGGCTCCTGCGCCGCCTCGGCCCGCGCTTCTTCGTCCTGGTGCACGCCCCGCACGCCGAGCCGCAGCCGCTGCCGTCGGACCTGGTGGGCCGGGCCGTGGACGTGTCCGCGGACACGCGCGTGGACCGGCTGTGCCTGGCGGCGGACGCGCTGGTCACGGACTACTCCTCGCTGATGTTCGACTACGCGGACCTGGACCGCCCGATCGTCCTGCACGCCGACGACTGGGAGGCCTACGAGGCCGCCCGCGGCACCTACTTCGACGTGCGCGCCTTCCCGCCGGGCGCGGTGGCGCGCGGCGAGGACGAGCTCGCCGACATCTTCGCGTCCGGGCACTGGCGCGGATCGCGCTCGGCACAGCTGAGGCGGGCGTTCCGGGAGAGGTTCTGCCCGTACGACGACGGGCACGCGGCGGAGCGTGTCGTGCGGCGGGTGGTGCTCGGCGAGAAGATCCCACTACCTTCGGTCGTGGCGCTCTCGGAGCGGCACCCCACGCCGGCGGCGGGGCCAGAGGGCACCCGTGCGTCCGGGGCCGCGGAATCCGGGATCGCGCAGGCCGCCGCGCTCCTGTCGCAGCAGCGCACTCCCCCCAACTCCAGGATCTGAGATGCCCGAAGCCTCCGCTTCCGCGCCCGCGCCCGCGTCCGCGTCCGCCCAGGAAACGGACGACGTGCCGCCCCCGCCCGCCCGGTTCTCCGATGTGAAGGGCTGGTTCCATCCGGCCGACCAGGTGCTCTTCGACTGGTTCCTCAGCCGCCAGCTGGACCTCGACGAGTCGGGCGACCTGCTCGAACTCGGCGCCTATCTGGGCAAGAGCGCGATCTTCATGGGTGCCTACCGGCGCCCCGGCGACGCGTTCACGGTGTGCGACCTGTTCGACTCGCCCGCGCCCGACGACGCCAACTCCAAGGAGATGGGCCGCTCGTACGCGACGCTCACGCGCCGCGCCTTCGAGGCGAACTACCGCTCGTTCCACGACGAGCTGCCCACGGTCGTGCAGGCCCCGTCGTCCAGCATCACCACGCACGTGCCCGAGCGGAGCTGCCGCTTCGCGCACATCGACGCCTCGCATCTGTACGCCCATGTGCACGCCGACATCGAGGCCGCGCGCGAGCTGCTCACGCCGGACGGGATCGTCGTCCTGGACGACTTCCGCGCCGAGCACTGCCCCGGCGTCGCCGCCGCGACCTGGGGCGCCGTCGCCACCACCGGGCTCAAGCCGCTGTGCATCACGGCGACGAAGTTCTACGGGACGTGGGGGCGGTACGAGGCGGTGCACGGGGAGCTCGGGCGGCTCCTGAAGGGGCGGGACGACATGTGGCACGGCGCGGAGGAGGTGGCGGGCCACCCCATGATCCGCATCAGCGGGCGCAAGGCCCGCACCCCGGCCCACCCGCGCTCCCGGCACGCCGCCGCCGCGCCGCCGCGCCAGCCCGATGCCCGGGGGCCGCGCCGCCCCCGGGGCCTTGCGGCCCTGTTCGGCCGCCGGCCTTGACGGCCTGCGGCGGCGCGGCCCCCGGCCTGGCGAAGGCAGCGTGTAAGGGTGGGCGGGTGGGAGAAACCCCGCCGCGGTAGCGGCGGGCAGCCCAAGCGCCAGCCGCACCGCGCCGCGTGCCGTGCGCCGCAAGCCAGGGGGAACCAGGCAAAGTGGGGCAATGCACCCCTTTGCGATCCCCGTCGGCCTGGCCCGAAGGGCCCGGCGGGCCGCCCGCGCCACCCGCTTCCGGGCGGAGCGCGCGACCGCCGGACGCCAACGCCCCGGCGCCGCCGACCAGCTCACGCCCGTACACCTGTCCCTGAGGGACAGCCGCACCCTGAACCTCGCCGTCCCCGCCCCCGGCACCCGTAGCGGTGAGCTCGTGCTCAGCCGCGGCGCCCGCCGCCACCGCGTACCGCTCGCCGTCGAGCGGCACACCGACGGCACCCCGCTCCTGACCGCGACGGTCACCCTGCGCGACGCCCTGGAAGGAACCGGACCCGGGCCCGCCCTGAGCGAGGGCGCCTGGCGGCTGACCGTGGTGACGACCGGCGCCGACGGCCGCGTACGCCGTCACGGTCTCGCCCTGGCCGAGGCCCCCGCGCCGCCGACGCCGACGCTCCCGCACGCCCCGCACCCGCGCACCGGCACCCTCCTGCGCGTCGTGCGCTGCCGCGGCGGACGGGCGGCGGTGCAGGTCACCCGGTCGCGTCCGCGCGCGGAGCTGGTGCGGTTCGAGCCGCGCGGGCACGGCATCACCGTGCACGGACGCGTGGTCGCCGCGCGGGCCAGCGCCGTCCGGGGCGCGGGCCAGGGCGCGGGCGGCGCACGGGCGGTGCGGCGCCGGGACGGGCTCACCGTGCCGGTGCCGCTCGCCTGGGACGGCGAGCGCTTCAGCTTCGCGCTGCCGCTCGCGGCGATGGCCCGGGCGGGGAGCGGCCAGTGGGTGTGGGACTTCCACGTCGGCGGGCTGCCGCTGGGCCGCTGGCTGACCGACGTGAGGGACGTGCCGTCCGCGTTCCCCACGCCGTTCCGCCTGGTCGCCCTTGACGAGGGCGGCCTGGTGCGCGCCCACCCGCACTTCACCCCCTCCGGCGCGTTCGCCGTGACCTGCCTGGACCTGACGCAGCAGAAGGAGACCCCATGAAGATCACCTACCTCCTCGGCTGGGGCGACGAGATGGGCGGCACCGAACTCGCCACGTACACCCAGGCGCTGCACCTCGCCGAGCGGCACGACGTGGAGGTCCTCTCCGTCTTCCGCACCAGGCCCGAGCCGTTCTTCCCCGAGGCGCGCGGCCTGCCCGTGCGCTATCTGGTGGACCGCACGGCGACGCCCGAGCGGCCCGTGCGCGCCTCGCGGCTCGACGAGTCGGCCTGCCGGACGCTCGCCGCGCTGCCCAGCGAACTGATCGCGCCCGCCTGGGAGTCGGCGTTCGACCGGCTCACCGACGTCGAGCTGACCGCCGCGCTCACCTCCCTGGACACGGACGTCCTGGTCACGACGACGCCCGCGCTGCTCGCCGCCGCCGTGCGCCTGGTGCCCGCGCGCGTGGTGACCGTGCACCAGGAGCACCGCCCCACCCAGCGGCGCGGCCCCTCGGGCGAGCCGCTGCTGCTCTTCGCGCCGCGCCTGGACGCCCTGGTGACGCTGACGGAGCGGACCCGGGAGTGGCTCGCGGAGTCCCTGGGCGCGACGGCGCCGGAGCTCGCCGTGATCCCCAACGCCGTACCGGACGGGTTCCGGCCGCGCGCCGACGGCGAGAGCAAGGTCATCGTGATGGCGGCGCGGCTGACCGGCGAGAAGCGCGTCGACCACGCGATCCGCGCGTTCGCCCGGCTGGCCGACGCGCACCCCGAGTGGACCCTGCGGATCTTCGGCGGCGGACACCGCGAGCCGAGCCTGCGCCGCCTGGTGGACGGCTTCGGCCTGCAGGACCGGGTGGAACTCCTCGGACCCTGCCAGGACATGGCCACCGAGTGGGCGAAGGCGGGCCTGACGCTGATGACGGCGGGCCACAACGAGGCGTTCCCGCTGGTGCTCCTTGAGGCGCTCGCGGCGGGCGTGCCCGTGGTCGCGTACGACGTTCTGACGGGGCCCGCCGAGATCGTCAGGCACCGGGTGGACGGGCTGCTCGTGCCGCCCGGCGAGATCGAGCGGCTCGCCGCCGCCATGGACGAGGTGATGGCCGACGACGCGACGCGGCGGGCCTACGCGGACGCCGCCCGCGAGGGCGTGTACGCGCGCTTCTCCAGCGCGCGCGTGACCGGGCTGTGGGAGGAGCTGTACGCCCGGCTCGTGGCGGACCGCGACCGGCCCGAGCGGCTCGCCGGGCGCGCGGACCGGGTGGCGCTCGGCGTCGCCTCCGGCGGGCCCGGCTTCCGGCCGACCGCGCCGCACGCCCTCGTCGCGGCCGCGCCGGAGGCCGAGCGGGCCCGCGAGGACGAGATCCTCGCCGGGGACGGCGCTCTGATCCGCTCGGTGGGCCGCCTCGCCGAGCGGCGCGACGACGTGCTCACCCCGCGCATGACCGCGTGGAACCTCGATCTGACCGCGTCCGCCCTGGCGGCGCGGGACGTGCCCTACGTCCTGGTCCGCGCGCGCGGGGGCGCCGCCGCGCACACCCTCGCCGTCGCCGACGACCACCGCGACGCGGCCCTGAAGGCGCTCGCCGAGGCGCACCACGGGCAGGCCGTGTACGCCGAGCTGGTGGCGCCGCGCGATGCCGCGCCCGGCGTGGTGCTCGCCGAACGCCTCGACGGCGTGGGCGAGGTGGCGGGCGTCCGCGTCTTCAAACCGGTCACCACGACGACCCTGTCGCTGCGCCACGGCGTGCAGCAGGCCTGCACGGTGGCGTTCTGGACGCGCACGGAGGAGCCGGAGGCGGGCGGCCGCGCCTGGCGGGCGCCGTTCGGCTCCACCCTCGCCGGGACGGAGCTGCCGTCCCTCGCGCCCACCGCGCGGCTGCGGGTCGCCGAGCGCGAGCACCCGACGCTTGACGTCTTCACGCGGGTCCTCATGACCGACGTCGACTTCCCCGTCGACGCCGTCTACACCTGGGTCGACGACTCCGACCCGGCCTGGCGCGCGTCCCGCGCGAGCGCGCTCGGCGCCCGCGGCGTCCAGGCCGACGACTCCTCGGCGGACAGCGGCGCGGTCCGCTTCCGCAACCGCGACGAACTCCGCTACTCCCTGCGGTCCCTGGCGATGTACGCGCCGTGGGTGCGGCACGTGTACCTGGTGACGGCCGGGCAGGTCCCCGAGTGGCTGGACGAGGACCATCCGGGCCTGACGGTGGTCGACCACCGCGACCTGTTCGCCGACCCCGGCGGCTGTCTGCCGACGTTCAACTCGCAACACGCCATCGAGACCCAGCTCCACCGCGTCGACGGCCTGTCGGAGCACTTCCTGTACCTCAACGACGACATGTTCCTCGGCCGCCCCACCACCCCGGACACGTTCTTCCTGGGCAACGGGCTGCCCCGGTTCTTCTGGTCGTCGGTGTCCGTGCCTGACCTGCCGGTCGCCGCCGGGGACGAGGGCTATCTGGCCGCCGCGAAGAACAACCGGGCGCTGCTGCGCCGCGACTTCGGCCGCACCTCGACGCACTGCCTGCTGCACGTCCCGTACGCACTGCGGCGCAGTGTCCTGAACGAGCTCGCCGAGCGGTACGGCGACGAGCTCGCGGCGACCGCCCGCAACCCCTTCCGGGGCACGGGCGACCACTCCGTCGTCTCGTCGCTGTTCCAGCACTACGCGTATCTGACGGGCCGGGCGGTGCCGGGCTCGATCGCGTACGACTTCGTGGACATCGCGGACCGCGCGGACCACGCCCGGCTCGGCCAGCTGCTCCAGTCCCCGGAACAAGACGGCGTTCTGCGTCGGGGAGACGCCCGGCGGCGAGGTGTCGGACGCGGAGTCGGCGCTTGCGCTGCGCGCGTTCCTGACGGCGTACTTCCCGGTGCCGTCGCCCTATGAGAGGGCTGCGAGGGCCGCGAAGGCCGCGCGGGCCGCCGCCGGGTGAGCGCCTAGGCCGCCGAGACGTCGATCCCGTGGGCGAACAGGGCGGCCCGGACGCGGTTGTCCACGCCGCACTTGGCGTACACCGCGCTGATGTACGACTTGACCGTCCCGGCGCTGAGGCCGAGGCGGCGGCCGATCTGCTGGTTCGTCAGGCCCTCGCCGACGAGCGCGAGGACCTCGCGCTCGCGCAGGGACAGCGGCGCGACGCCGTGCGTCTCGCGCGTCTCGCCGCGCGCGACGGTGGCGCCGGTGTGCTGAATCCAGGCGGCGGGCAGCACGGCGGCGCCCGAGGCGAGGGTGTGCACGGCGTGCGAGAGGGCGCGGACGTCGGCGTCCTCGGGCAGATAGCCGGAGACGCCCGGGGGCAGGCCGACGACGGAGGGGTGCGTGACGGCGGCCTCACCGAGCAGCGCCACGGGCACGCAGGGCAGCTCGCCGCCCCGCACGGCGCCGAACAGCCGGTCGATGCCGGGTAGCGTGCGGGACGCGAGGACGACGGAGTCCGGGCACTTGCGCACCCGCCCGAGCACCTCGTCGACGTCTCCGTACGCGGTCACCGCGAATTCACCACCGTCCGCGAGGGACTGCGCGAGCCCCCTGCGGATGAACGGGTGGTGGTGAGCGACCGTCACATTCAGCATGGGCTCCCCCGAGCAGGCCATTAGTCAAGAAGTCGTCAATATCTGGTCGGGCTTCAACCTACCCCAGCGGCGCCGCGTTGACGTGCGGCGTTGACCGTGCGGCAGACCGGGGCAACTCCCGCCTTAATGTCCGAGTTTGCTCCGTCTACGCGCCGGTAACTGCCGAATGGCCCCGTCAACAGGCAGTAGGGCGTTCCCTCGATCACCCACAAGATCGTCACGAGTCCGGCACAGCGGCCGGGCTCGGACCCGGCGTGCCCGCCCCGCGCCAATCGGGGCGGGCACGGGTCCGATCGTAATGAACCGATGCGAAGGAACACACGACATGAACCGCTCGGCCACCCGCCGTCCCCTGACCACCGCCGCCGTCACCGCCACCGTCTTCGGCGCCTTCATGGTCGCCGCCACGGCCGCCCCGTTCTTCCTCAAGAACATGTTCAACATGAGCAAGGACTCCGCGTCCGTCGTCTACCAGTCGATCATGACGGGCATGGACGTCGCCTCGGCGATCGGCCTGGTCTCCGGCGGCCTGGCCGTCGGCTCCATCGTCATCTGGGGCGTCAAGCAGGCCATCAAGAAGGGCGGCAAGAAGGCCGTCATCGCCTAAGTCCCAAGGCGGCACATCCGGCCGGGACCCCGCACGCGCGGGGTCCCGGCGGGACCGAACGGCGGCACCCCACGACGCGGAGAGGCGGGGGCAGATGGATACGACGACCGGACCGATCGTCCGGCCCACGGCCAGGGGCGCCCTGACGTCCGCGGCGGCCGGGCTCTTCCGGCGGCAGTGGCCCGCCGTGGTCAGCGGCGCCCTGCTGTGGCTGGCCGCTTTCGGCGCGGGCTGGTGGTTCGCGCCCACCGACGCGACCGGGCTCAGCCGTGCCCCCAAGCAGCCCGACTGGGGCCTGTTCGCGGAGATCCTCGCGCGCAACGTCGGCGTCTCCGCGGCCCTCTTCCTCGGTGTCGCCACGCTCGGCGTGATGACGATCCCGCTCACGCTCGTGACCGGGACACTCGCCGGTTACTACTGGGGCCAGGGCAGCGCCGTCCTCGGCACCCAGGACGTCGTACGGCACCTGCTGCCGCACATGCCGCTCGAACTGGCCTGCCTCGCGCTCGCCGCGGCGGCCGGTCTGGTGCCCCTGGTGACCTGGGCGCGCGCCGGACTCGGACGGCGGCCCGCCCCCGAGGTGACCGCGCGGGGCCGCTTCGGCCTCCAGGACGCGTGCCTGCTGTGGGGCGTGTCCCTGGTGGGCCTGACGGTGGCGGCGGTGGTGGAGACATGGGTGAGCACGTGACGGCGGGGGCACCGGTGACGAACGGGGCTTCCACAGCGGCGGGGCCGCCGGGGGCGGGGGAACCTCCACGGTCTGTGGGCCCGCCACCAGCGACAAGACTTCTGAGACGAACGGGACGATCGGGATGGGCGGGATGGGCGGCATGACCGAGGCGACCGGCACCACGAGGGCGACCGGCACGGCGGGGCTTCCCGCCTACGAAGACGGCGCCCTCGACACCCTGGAGACCCCCGACGCCCCCGGCACCCCCGGCGACGGCGCGGCGGCCGGGCCCGGTGCCTTCGGCCAGGGCCTGCTGACCCGGCGCGGACACGCCCTCGGCGTGAGCGCGCTGGTCGTCGCGACGGCCGGGTTCAGCGTGCCGCTGTGGGGCGAGATCCGCGACCGGGTCACCGAGCGCCTCGACAGCGCGTCCGAGGGCGCCATCGGCATCGGCGCGAGCATCGCCTGGTGCACCAGCCTCCTGGCCAACGTCCTGACGCTCGGTCTGCTCGGCGTCCTGGTGGGCGCGCTCGGCGCGGTCGCCACCCGGCACCTGCCGCTGCCCGGCGCCGCCGGGAACGCCGGGAACGCCGGAAACGCCGCCGACTTCACCCGCGTCCGGCGGGCGTTCACGCTCGGCTGGGTCGCCTTCGTGCTCGCCAAGCTCACCGCCTGGACCGCGGCGGGCCTCGCCCTCGGCCACGGCGTCGCGCGGGCCGTGCCCACGGTGACGCACCTGGACGGCTGGCTGCTCCTGCTGCCGTGCGCGCTGCTGCTCGCGGGCCGCGCCGCCGGGTCCGCCTGGCCGCGCGCCGCCGCCGTCGCCGCCGCGGTCACCGCCGCCTACGCCACCGCGCTCTGGCTGCTGCCCTCCTGACTTCTCCCCCGCCCCCCACGCCCCACCCCGGAGAACCATCCCAGCTGCACCGCCTCTTCTTCGCCACCCTGGGAAACCCCCGGCTCCTGACGTTCGCCCTGCGCTGCTGGAACGTGGTCGCGGACGGCGTCGCCCGGCCCGGGGTGCGGATCGCGGGCGGGGTGTGCGCGGCGGTCGCCGGGGTGTGCGCGGTGGCGTACTTCGCCGCGTTCCGGGCCACGCACGACGCGACGCGGCGGGCCGTCGAGGCCTCCGCCGATCTGCGCGGCGACCCTGACGACGTGATGGGCGTCCTCCAACTGCTCAGCGTGGTGTGGCTGATCAGCGGCGTCGTGCTGCTGGCCCTGGGCCTGCTGGTCGCCGCGGCCCGCTGGGGCAGCGTCCTGATGATCGTGGGCGGGGTGCTGTGGTGGGCCCCCCTGGGCGTCCTCGCGCTGTACCTGCCGTCCGCGTCGGCGCCCAAGATCCTCGCCGTGGCCTTCGTCGCCCTGGTCGTCCCCGCCACCGTGCTCTGCCCCGCCGAGCGGTTCGGCGGGGCCCGCGCCGGTGAGGCGGCATGAAGGCCCGCCCCGGCTCCACCTGGCCGCGCGCCGTGTACGCCCTGTGGCTCGCCGATACCCAGCGGCGGCTCAACCTCCTCGCCGGCAGTGGCCCCGCGGCGCGGCGCCGCCGCCGGGCCGCGGGCCTCGTCGTCGGCGCGGGCACGGCCGCGGTGCTCGGCACCCTGGTCGTCCTCGGCCGCACCCTCGGCGCCCTGGCGCCGCCGGGCCCCGCACTGGGTACCGACCTGGCCACGTGGACCTGGACGCCCGTGGCCCTGTGGTTCCTCTCCCAGGTCCTGACCGCGGAACCGGCGCGGGCGCGCGCCCTGGTGAGCCCGCCCGACGCGAGCGTGCTGCGGACGCTGCCGCTCTCCCGCGCGCAGGTGGTGACCGCCCGGCTCGTCGTCCCGGCCGCCGGGATCGCGGCGGGCCTGCTCGTCGCCGCGGCCGCGGTCGCCGTGCCGTGGCTCGCGGCCGGGCCCGAGGGGCGCGCCGCGCTTCCGGTCCTCGCGGTGCACGCGGTGGGCGCGGCGGCGACCGGCGCCGCCCTGCGCGTGGCCCTGGTGACGGCGCTGATGGTGCGCGTGGTGCGGGTGCCGCACCTGCCGCGCCTGGCCGTCGCCCTGGTGGGCGGCGGCCTGGTCGGCGTCGTGGCCGCGCCGTTCGTCCGCGCGCTCGGCGGCGGCTCGGGGCCGTCCGAGCAGGACGTGGCCCGCCTCCTCGGGGACGCCGTGACGGCCTCGCGCCCCCAGCTGTGGACGGCGCTGCACAAGCCGGACGCCCTGGTCGTGGCCGCCGCCGGATACGCCGCGCTCGCCCTGCTCCTGGCCGCCTTCGCCGCCTTGCGGGTACGGGCCACGGTCCGCCGCGACGCGGCCGCGGGCCCGGCGGCGCGCGCGGCCACCGGCGCCACCGAGGCCTGGCCCGCGTCGCCGTACCGCGCGGTGTGGCGCGTGACCCGGCTGCGGCTCCTTCGCGGGCACCCGGAGACCGTCGGCGGGCTGCTGCGGCTCCAGCGGTTCGGCGTGTTCGCGGGCGCGGCCTGCGCGGCCGTCGTGGTGACGAACGGTCAGCCGGTGTGGCAGCTGCCCCCGGCCGCCGTCGGCGCCCTGTTCGTGGCGGTCGCGCTGATCACGACGAGCGAGGTCGTGCAGGTCTGCGGCATCGAGGCGGACCGGGAGTGCTGGGACGCGCTGCGCCAGTCGCCGCGCCCCACCGGCGTCTGGGTGGCGGCGAAGGCGTGGGCGGCGAGCGCCGCGGTCGGCGCGGCGATCGGCCCGTTCGCCCTGGGCGCGGCCCTGCTGTGCGGCGTGAGCGGCGTGGCCGCCTGGGCCCAGACCCTGCTCGCGCTCGCCGCCGTGGCCTGCGGCGCGGGCTGCGCCACCGTGCTCACGTTCTTCTGCGTGCCCCGCGCCGAGGCGTTCGCCGGAGGCCGGGTGACGCGGGCCCCCGCCGCGGACGTCACCGAGGGCGTGTTCGTGGCCCTGCTCACCGTGCCGGTCACGGCGGGCGCCGGGCTCTGCCAGGCCCTCGCCGACGGCACCGCGGCCCGCCTCGCGCACGCCGTGCTGCTCGCCGTCTCGCTCGCGGCCGCCTGGGCCGCGCTGCGCGCCGTCGCCACCCGCGACCTGCCCGACCCCAAGGCGGCGTCCGCCGCCCCGGCGTCCGCCGCCTCCCCCGCCCGCCAGCAGAAAGCCGGAGCGCTCCAGTGATAGACATCGACGACCTCGTCGTCCGCCGGGGCACGGCGGACGTCCTCAGCGGCCTCACCGCCCGTGTCGTGCCGGGCGAGTCGGTCCGTGTCACCGGACCCAACGGCAGCGGCAAGAGCACCCTGCTGCGGGTCCTCGCCGGTCTTGCCGCGCCCGACGCGGGCACCGTCACCGTCGACGGGCGCCCGCCCGCCGACCCCGCGGTGCGGTCCCTGCGCGGCTTCGTGCAGGAGCCGCCGCCGCTGTACGAACACCTCACCGCCGACGAGCAGCTGGCGTTCACGGGCGGGGTGTGGGGGGTGCCCGCGCGGGAGCTGCGGGAGCGCGCCGAGTCCCTGGGGCTCGGCGACCGGCTCGACGTGCTCGTCGGTGAGCTCTCCCTCGGCCAGCGCAAGAAGCTCGGCTACGTCTGCGCGACCGCCCACGCGCCCCGGCTCGTGCTGCTCGACGAGCCCTTCAACGGCCTGGACGCCGAGGCCGAGGACACCGTGCGCGCCGACCTCGCCCGGTGGCGCTCCGAGGGCCGCACCCTCGTCGTCGTCTCGCACTCCGACGCCTCGGTCGCGGGCCTGGTGGACCGCGACCTGACCCTGGGGGCCGCCGCGTGATCGAGGTGGAGAACCTGGTCAAGTCGTACGGCGGCCGCCGCGTCCTGGACGGCCTGTCGTTCACGGCGGCGCCCGGGAGCGTCACCGCGTTCCTCGGGCCCAACGGCGCGGGCAAGAGCACCACGCTGCGGATGGTCCTCGGCCTCGGCACCCCCGACGCGGGCAGCGCCCTCGTCCGCGGCGTGCCCTACGCCCAGTTGAGCGATCCGCTGCGCACGGTGGGCGCCCTGCTCGACGCCTCCGCCTGCCACCCGGCGCGCAGCCCCCGCGCCCATCTGGTCTGGCTGGCGCGCACGCACCGCATCCCGGCGGCGCGCGTGGACGAGGTCCTCGGCCTAGTGGGCCTCGCGACGGCCGCGCGCAGGCCCGTGCGCGGCTTCTCCCTCGGCATGCGCCAGCGCCTCGGCATCGCGGTGGCGCTGCTCGGCGACCCCGAGGTGCTGCTGCTCGACGAGCCCATGAACGGCCTGGACCCGGAGGGCATCCAATGGCTGCGCAGCCTCCTGCGCGCCCTCGCCGACGAGGGCCGTACGGTCCTGGTCTCCAGCCACCTCATGCACGAGATGGCGGTCACCGCCGACCACGTCCTGGTCATCGGCCGGGGCCGGGTGCTCGCCGACGGCGACATGGCCGCGCTCCTGACGGCGGGCCAGGCCGCGGTCCGCCTGGTCTCCCCTCGGCTCGACGCGCTCGCGCCCGCCCTGCGCGCCGAGGGCGCCGACGTGGTGTACGACGACGAGCCGGACACCGCGACCGTGACGGGCCTGACCGGCGCCCGCATCGGGGACGTCGCCGCCGCGCACGGCTGGAGCGTGCACGAACTCACGCCCGTACGGCCCTCGTTGGAGGAGGCGTATCTGCGCCTGACCGCGCGTGCCGCCGAGTACCGCGCGACCGCCCCCGTCTCCAGCAAGCCCGACGCCCCCAGGAAGGAGGCGGCAGCACATGCGTGACCTGCTCGCCGCCGAGTGGATCAAGCTCCGCACCGTGCGCTCCACCTGGACCCTGCTCGCGACCGGCTGTGCGCTGACCGTCGCCGTGGGGCTGCTGTTCTGCGCCCTGATCGGCCCCGAGTACCGCGCCGCGGACGCCGGGCGCCAGAGCGAACTCGACCCGGTCGGGCTTCCGTTCACCGGGCTCCAGTTCGGCCAGGTGCCGCTGGTGATCCTGGCGGTCCTCGCCGTCGGCAACGAGTACGGCACGGGCATGATCCGCACCACCCTCGCCGCCGTGCCCCGGCGGGGGCTGCTGCTCACCGCCAAGCTCGCCGTGCTCGGGCTCACGGGGCTTGCCTGGGGGCTCGCCACAGGGGCGCTCGCGCTGGGCTCGGGGAGCGCCGTGCTCGGCGCGGGGCTTCCCCTCGGCGGGGAGGGCCTGCGTGCCGTGGCCGGTGCGGGCGCGTATGCCGGGCTGCTCGCCGTTCTCGCCGGTGCCCTTACGTTCATGGTGCGGCGCTCTCTGACCGCGCTGGGGGTGCTCCTTCCGCTGCTGTTCGTTGTCTCCGGGGTCATGGCTACGGCGCCTCGGCTGCGGCCCCTCGCCCGGCTGCTGCCGGACCGGGCCGGGCTTCGGCTGATGCAGGCCCATCAGGACGCGGGGGATCTGACTCCCTTGGCGGGTGGTGGGGTGCTGCTTTTGTGGGTTGTGCTGGCCGTTGTGGTTGCGCGGTTGGTGCTGCGTCGTCAGGAGTGTTGAGCGTCTGCGGGTTCGTTGTGGTTGCTCGCGCAGTTCCCCGCGCCCCTAAAAACAGGGCAGCTGTGCCTCGCCCAAGAAGAGGTGTCGCACCACCCGCTCCGCCGCTCCCCCGTCGTCGTACGGGCAGAAGCGGGCCCGGAAGGCCTTGCGCAGGCGGGTCGTGTCCGGAGTGTTCCAGGCGTCGTCGCGGAACAGGGCGATGAGGTCGTCCTCCGTGGTGGCCACCGCGCCGGGGGTCTCGCCCTCGTGGCCCGACAGGAGGTCGAAGTACGCGCCGCGGGCCAGGCGGTAGGCCTGCCAGTCGGGGGCGTAGGTGACGATCGGGCGGTCCAGGCAGGCGTAGTCGAACATCAGCGAGGAGTAGTCCGTCACCAGCGCGTCGGCGGCCAGGCAGAGGTCCTCCACGCGCGGGTGGCCGGTCACGTCGACGATGCCGGGGTGTGCGGCGAGGCCCGCGTCGGCGCCGTAGAAGTAGTGGGCGCGGACAACAGGACGACGTACGCGGGTCCGAGCGCGGCGGCCAGGCGCTCCAGGTCGAGGCGGGGCAGGAAGCCCTTCTGGTAGTCGCGGTGCGTGGGGGCGTACAGGAGGACCTTGCGGCCGTCGTCGACGCCGAGTTCCTCGCGGACGCGGCGCGTGTCGTCGTCCGTCGCCGTGAAGTACACGTCGTTGCGCGGGTAGCCGAGCTCCAGGGCGCGGTAGGACGCGGACGGGTAGACGCGCTCCCAGGTCTCGGTGGAGTGCGGGTTGGCGGAGAGGCTGAAGTCCCACTGGTCGACGTGGTCCATGAGGCGCTGGAAGCTCAGGTTGTGCGTGCTGGCGGGGTAGCGCCGCTGGTCCATGCCCATCGTCTTCAGGGGCGTGCCGTGGTGGGTCTGGAGGTAGACCTGGCCGGGGCGCTTGGTGAAGCCGCCGGGGAAGCTGGAGTTGTTGATCAGGTACGTGGCGCGGGCCATGGCCCGCCAGTAGCCGAGCGAGCCCGCGAGGACGTGGTCGACGCCGGGCGGGACCCGGTGCCGGTGGTGGTACGACACGACGAAGACGCCCCTGACGTGCGGGGCGAGTTCGCGGGCCTTGGCGTGGATGGCGGCCGGGTTGCAGGCGACGCCGCGGTTCCAGTACGCCCCGTACACGGCGAGTTCCGGGTCGAGGCGCGCGGTGTGAAGCTCGGCGCGGTAGGCGGTGCGCTTGACGCGGGCGGCGAGCTGCTTCTTGCGGCGGGCCAGCTGGGCGCGCAGGGCGGCGCCCCGGCTCGCGGACCGCTGAAGGCGCTCGTAGGCGCGGTGGGCGCCGTCGGCGAGGGCGCGCTCCTCGGCGGAGGCAGGCTCGTGGCCCGGCGGGCGGTGCGCGCCCAGCAGCGCGGCGGCGCGGCGGAAGAACTCCGGCCGGTCGCGCGGGGCGACGCGCCCGGGGTCGCCGAGAACGGCGAGCAGATGGCGTACGGCGTGCGGGTAGAGCCGGGTGACGGCGTCCGGGCGGTCATAGGCGCCGGTGAACAGCTCCGCGTAGCGCTCGACCACGGCGAGGTGCCGCTCGCCGGGGGCGTTGGCGAAGCCGCCGACGCGCCGCTCCCGCCAGCGCACGCACACCCGGTCGAGGGCGGCGACGCGGTCCCCGGCCTGGAGGGTCGCCCGGTGCGCGGGCACCACGTCCTCGTAGGGACCCGCGGCGAACACCAGGCGCTGCCCGGTCCAGAACTCCCGGCGCACGACGCGGTTCCAGGCGGCGGGCGTCACGGCGAGCGGGTCGCCGGTCAGGTCGTCGCGTCCGGCGCGCACGTCGCCCCACCAGTTGACCCGGTCGTGCCCGAACAGCAGGACGTCCGGGTCGCCCGCCCCGGCGAGCGCGGCGTCGACGGCGCCGAGCGCGCCCGGCAGGAGCAGGTCGTCGCCGTCGAGGAAGAGCAGGTAGGCGCCGGTGGCGCGGGCGGCACCGGCGTCGCGGGCGGGCCCCGGGCCCCGGCGCTCGGGCAGGCGGACGAGGCGGGCGCGCGGATCGCGGCGCGCGTACGCGGCGGCGATGTCCGCGCAGCCGTCGGGGGACGCGTCGTCGACGACGATCAGTTCGAGGTCGTCGAAGGTCTGGTCGAGCACCGAGTCAAGGCACTCCCTGAGATAGCCCTGGACACGATGGGCAGGCACGACTACGGAGAAGCGCGGCATGCGCACCGACGGTAGCCAATGCGTGCGGACCGCCGAAGAACCCTCACTCGTAGGGGTGATTGAGGCTAAGAAGGCCGACATGGCCGGGCAAACGGGATGGATACGCCCGTAATAGGCGTATTACCCCCGTACGCCCAGGAAAGGCCGGTTGTCGTGCAGCCCCGACTCAGCGTCGTCGTGCCCATCTACAACGTCGAGGACTTCCTTGAGGAGTGTCTGGAGTCGATCGCCCGGCAGACCCTTGGCGCACCGGGCGACGGCGACGGCGGTGAGCTCGAAGTCGTCCTCGTCGACGACGGCTCCACCGACGCCAGCCCCGCCATCGCCCGCGCCTTCACCGCCCGCGACCCGCGCTTCCTCTATGTGCGCCAGCCCAACGCCGGTCTGAGCGCCGCCCGCAACACCGGCGTGCGGCACGCGAATCCGGCCGCGGCCTATCTGACGTTCGTGGACAGCGACGACGTCGTGCCGCACGGCGCGTACGCCCGGATGGTGGCGAGCCTGGACGCCAGCGGCTCCGACTTCGCCACCGGCAACGTCTGGCGGCTCACCGAGCGCGGCCGCTCGCAGGCCTGGCAGTACCAGTGGCTGACCGCGCCCCGCACCGGCACCCACATCAGCCGCGACCTGGCCCTGCTCGCCGACCGCGTCGCCTGGAACAAGGTGTTCCGCAGGGACTTCTGGGACCGGCACGGCTTCGCCTTCCCTGAGGGCAGGCTCTACGAGGACACGCCGGTGATGATCCCCGCGCACTTCCTCGCCGCGTCCGTGGACGTGCTGAGCGAGCACGTCTACTACTGGCGGGTCAGGGAGGGCTCCATCACGCGGCGGCGCACCGACGTCAAGGGCGTGCGCGACCGCGTCGCGGCCTGCGCGCACGTCAGCGCCTTCCTCGCCGAGCACGCGCCCCGCCTCAAGGCCACGTACGACGTCTCCTGTCTGCGCGACGACTTCGTGTACTTCCTGGAGGGCCTGCCGATGGGCGGGCCCGAGTACCGGGACGCGTTCCTCACCGGCACGGCCGCGTTCCTGCGCGCCGCCGGCCCTGACGTGACGCACCGGCTCCCGGTGGACCTGCGCGTGAAGTGGGAGCTGGTGCGCGCGGGCCGCGCCGACGAGCTGATCGCGCTGCTGGCCTCCGAACGGCGCGGCGGCAAGGGCGCGTTCACCGTGCGCGGCGCCCGCAAGCGGCACGCCGTCTTCCCGGGCGTCGCCTCGGTGCCGAGCGCGCTGACCCGGCTCGGCAAGGACGAACTGCCCGTCGTGGCCCGCCTGCGCGAGGCGTCCTGGGACGCGGACGGCAGGCTGCGGGTGCGCGGGTACGCGTACGTGCGCAACCTCGACGCGGCCCGCCCCCGGCACAGCGTGAAGGCCGGGCTCCTCAAGTCCGCCCACAGCAGGGGCCGGTTCCGGCGCGTGCCGACCCGGACCGTGGCCGCGCCCGAGGCCACCGAGGCCTCCCGGCAGCGGCTGCACAGCTACGACCTGTCCGGCTTCGAGATGACGATCGACCCCCGGCGGCTGCGCACCGGCGGCCGCTGGCGGCCCGGCAACTGGCTGCTCGGCGTGGTCGTCGCGGGCCACGGCACGGTGCGGCGCGCGGCCGTGCGCGCCCAGGAAGGCGCGAGCGCCCAGAGCCTGGTCAGGGACCTCGACGACGGCACGCGCCTGGTGCTCGGCTTCAGCAAGGGGCGCCTGGTGCTGCGCGTCCAGGACCACGCCGCCCGCGTCGACGCCCACCGGCTCGACGACGGCGCCGTCGTCCTCAGCGGCAAGCTCACCGGGCCCGCCCGCCCCACCGCGCTGCGCCTGACCCACCCGGGCGGCGGCGGCACGTCCTTCGACTACCCGGTGGCCGTCGCGGGCGACCGCTTCGACGTCCGGGTCCGCCTCGCCGACCTGGAGGACGTGCCGCCCGCCCCGCACCACGCGCCCGCCCAGGTCGAACCCCCGCACGGCGACCGCTGGGGGGCCCACCTGGTCCTGCCCGACGGCACCCTGACCGCGCCCGCCGCCGCCCTCTCGCTGCCGCCGGGCCGCTACGCCTCGCGCCCCGGCCGCGAGCTGTGCGCCACCGCGAGCGACCAGGGCCGCCTCGTCGTCGAGCTGACCCGCCAGCCCATCGCCGACCGCGTGCGCTGGACCGGCGAGGACACCCTCACCATCGAGGGCACGGCCACGCCCGGCAGTTGGCCCACCGCGGAACTGGTGCTCCGGCACAGCGGCCGCGACGACGAGGTGACGGCGCCCGTCGAGCGCGTCCCCGGGGAGAGCGGCGCGCGTTTCCGCGCCGTCCTCGCGCCGGGCGGCGGCGCGCTGCGGCAGGGCCGGTGGTACGTGTTCCTGCGCGAGGCGGGGCACGGCGGCCCGGGCGTGCCGGTGCGGGTGCTCGCCTCGGTGGGGGCGGCCCTGCCGGAGCACCGCACCGTCCAGGGGCGGGACTTCACCCTCGACCGGCGCTTCGGCGACCGGCTCCTGATCGAGGCCGGTTCGGTGCTCGCACCCGGCGAGCGCGGCGCGTACCGGCGCCACCGGCTGCGCGCCGAGCACTACCGGCGCGAGCGCGCCAAGTCCCTCCGCGACGCCGTCCTGTACTTCGACGGGGACTCGCCGCGCGCCGTCCACGACGAGCTCGTGCGGCGCGCCGCGGACGTGGAGCACCTGTGGGTCACGCACGACCAGCAGACGCGGGTGCCGCCGGGCGCGCGCGGCGTGGAGGAGCACAGCGCCGCCTGGTACGAGGCGCTCGCCCGCTGCCGCAGGATCGTCACCGCGGGCCATCTGCCGGACTTCTTCGAGCGGCGTACGGGCCAGACCGTCGTGCAGACCTGGCACGGCACCCCGCTCAAGCGCATCGGCACCGACCTGACGGACACCCTGTACGCCGACCACGGCCACCTCGACGCGCTGCCCCGCCTGTCGTCCCAGTGGGACGTCCTGGTCTCCCCCAACCGCTTCTCCACCCCGCACCTGGGCCGCGCCCTCGCCTTCGACGGCGAGGTCCTGGAGGCCGGTTCGCCGCGCAACGACGTGCTGTTCGCCGCCGACCGCGACAAGGTCGCCGAGCGCGTGCGCGGCGACCTCGGCCTCGCGCCGGACCAGCGGGTCGTGCTGTACGCGCCGACGTACCGCGACCACCTCGCCGCGGCCCCCGGCCGCTTCCGCTACGCGCACGCGCTCGACTTCCGCGCCGTCGAGCGGGCCCTCGGCGACGACCACGTGCTCCTTGTCCGCAAGCACCCGCTCACCTCGGGCCGCCTCCCCGGCGCCCGCGCCCCCTTCGTCCGCGACGTCACCTCGCACCCCCGCGCCGCCGAACTCCTGCTGGTGGCCGACGTCCTGGTCACCGACTACTCGTCCCTGATGTTCGACTTCGCGCACACCGGCCGCCCCATGCTGTTCCACGCCTACGACCTGGAGCACTACCGCGACACCGTGCGCGGCTTCTACCTCGACTTCGAACGCAGGGCGCCGGGACCGCTGCTGTCCTCCACCGACGACGTCGTGGCCGCGCTGCGGGACCTGGAGGGCGTCTCCTCGCGGCACGAGGCGGCGTACGCGGCGTTCCGCGAGGACTACTGCGACCTCGACGACGGCCGGGCGGCGGCCCGCGTCGCGGAGAGGCTCATGCGGTGACCGCGCTCCTGACCCGGCGCGCCCCGGCCGGCGCCACCGCGTCCGGCGCCGGGCGGCTGTGGCGGCCGACGCCGTTCCTGGTGTGCGGCGGCCTGTTCTGGCTCGGCATGGCGCTCGCGTACTGGCGCGTCCCGATGTGCTGCGACTTCGGCCAGCACGCGGCGGTCGTCGAGCGCCTCGCGGCCGATCTGCGCCACCCCGCCCACCCGATGGCGGACCTGCCGGGCGAGGGCAGCGCCTACTACTCGCCGTACGCCGTCGCCCAGGCCCTGTTCGCCAAGGCGACGGGCCTCACCGGCTGGGAGGTCGTCAAGCTCAGCGGCCCGCTGAACCTCCTGGTGCTCCTGAGCGGCATCGGCCGCTTCGTGCGCGTCCTCACGCCACGGCCGTGGGCCCCGGTCCTCGCGCTGCTCGCGCTGGTCCTGCTGTGGGGCACGCGGATGGCGTGGTGGAGCGGCTATCTGGGCCTGATGTCGATGACGGGGAACCTCGGCTATCCGTCCACGTTCGCGATCGGCCTGACGTTCTGGGTGTGGGCGTGGGCGGGCGCGGGCCCGAGGTCACCGTGGGGGTACGCGGGCCTCGGGCTGCTGTGCGGGGCGGTCCTGCTGATCCACCCGATCTCCTCGGTGGCGGCGGTGATCGGAGTGGTCGCCTTCGCCGCCGCCCAGCGGCCGCCGCGGCCCGCGCCGTGGGCGCTCACCGGCCTCGCCGCGCTCGCGGTGGCCGTCACCTGGCCGTACTTCAACCCCCTCGCCCTGGTCGGGGACCACAGCGTCGACGGCATCCACCGCCAGCTGTACACCGAGCTGCCGCAGCGCTTCTGGCTGGCCGCGCTCGGCCTGCCCGCCCTGTTCCTGCGCTGGCGGCGCGACCACCGCGACCCCCTTGTCCTGATGTTCGTCCTCGACTGCGCGGTCGTCGGCTACGGCTGGTTCAGCGGCCACTACACGTACGGCCGCATCCTGGGCCTGACCCTGGTGCCGCTCCAGTTCGCGCTGGCCGTCGAGCTGGCCGCGCCGCGCCCCTGGGGGACGCGGCGGGCCGCGCTCGCCGGGGCCGCCGCGCTCGGCGCCGCCGTCGGCTTCTTCCAGGTCCAGGCGGGTGCGGTGGTGCCGCGCGCCCTCGACCCGGTCGGCTTCGACCAGCCGCCGCGCTGGCCGGGATACGGGTGGGCGGCGGCCCGGGTGCGCCCGGGCGACGTGGTCCTCACCGACGGCTACCGGCCCACGCGCTCCCTGCCCGCGTTCGGCGCCAACCTCGTCGCGCCCGCCTGGCCGGACACCTCGCTCGCCGAGGACGTGCGGCAGCGGCGGCTCGGCGCGGTGCGGTCCTATCTCGCGCCGGACTCCACCCGCGCCGAGCGCGCCGCCGTCGTCCGCCGCTACCACGTGCGCTGGCTGCTGCTCGACCCCGCGCAGCGGGTGCCGCCGGAGGCGGTGGTGGTGGCGTGGGGGCCGCGCACGGGCGAGGTGCTCGCGCGCGTGGGGGGCGGTCAGCGGCGTACGTAGAGCCCTACCGGCGTACGTAGAGCCTTACTCGCGTACGTAGAGCCGCAGCGTGCCGCCAGCCGCGCGGTATTCGGCCCGCCGGGTGAACTCCGCGCGCAGCACGCGCAGCTTGAGGGCCTCGGCGCCGCCCCGGACCCGTGCCGCCCGCCCCAGCGGACCCGTCTCGGACAGGACCCAGACGCGGTCCACGCCCGCGAGGCCGCGCCCGATCCCGGCGGGACCCCACTCGCGGCCGTAGAGGGTGCCGGAGGCCGGTCCCGGCTCGCGCAGCGCCACGTCCCGTACGCCCCGGAAGGCGTCGGGGTAGGCGAGCGGGACGCGGCGGGCGATCAGCGGCAGGTACAGGACCGTGTCGCCGGGCCGCAGTTCACGGGCGGCGACGGCGGCGAGCGCCGCGTGGTCCTCGCCGCGCCCGGCGGCACGGTCGCTGCGGTGCAGCGGCAGCTGCCACCAGAAGGCGCAGCCCACGGCGAGGGCCCCGGCGAGGGCGACACGGCCCCGGCGGCGCGCTCCCCACGGCCCGGCCCCCCGGGTGGCCGCCCGCTTCCCGAGCGCCCGCCGGAGCGCCCGCACCACCCGGTCCGCGCCCGCCGCGACCAGCAACGGCCCGCCCGCCAGGGCGAACAGGACGTACCGCGCGTGGTACAGCGGCCACCCCTGGGACACGGCGAGCAGCGCGGCGGGCGGCACCACGAGCAGCGGCAGCGCGACGGCCTGGAGCGGGAGCGGGGCCCGGCCGCGCGGCCCGGCTCCGCCCCGGGAGCGGCTCCAGGGCCCGCACAGGGCCAGCGCGGCGAGGGCGAGCTCGACGGCGACGACCGCGAGGGTCGGCCCGGTGAACGCGCGCAGCAGCCGCAGCGCCGCCGCGCCGTCCGGCGGCCGCAGCCAGTCGACCTGGGCGGCCTGCCGGTGCGAGACGAGGGCGAGCGGCAGCAGGGCGAGCGCGGTCAGGGCCGCCGCGCCCGTCCAGGCGCGCCACACGCGGGGCGCGGCGCGGGCGAGGAGCAGGGTCACGGCGTGCGCGGCGAGCAGCAGGGCGGCGAGTTCGTGCAGGAGCGCGGTGGCCGCGGTCGCGGCGGCGTACGCGCACCAGGGCCCGGGGCGCGCGGGACGCTCGGCGGCCCGGACGAGCAGCAGCGTGGCCAGCGCGGCCCCGGCGGCGACGAGGGCGTACGACCTTGCCCTGCTGCGCGTACTGCCCGGCGAGCGGCGTCACCGCGTACAGGAGCCCCGCCCACAGGCCGACGCGCGGGCGGGCGAGGCGCGCCCCGAGCGCCGCGACGAGCCCGGCGGTGGCCGCGGCGGCGAGCACGGACGGCAGCCGTACGGCGATCTCGCCCGCGCCGGCCGGGAGCAGGGCGTGCATGAGCAGGTAGTAGAGGCCGTGCACGGCGTCCACGGTGCGCAGCAGCCGCCAGATCTCGGGCAGGGAGCGGCCCGCCACCTGGAGCGTGACGCCCTCGTCGCGCCAGACGGTGCCGCGCTCGACGCCCCAGAGGCCGACGGCGAGCATGACGAGGGCCGGGAGGAACGGGAGGGCGGCGGCTGCGGGCATCCGGGCGATGCCCCTCTTGACCTGCATGGATAAGAGGTTTGCTCACCCTTGCCCGACATTAACGCCATATGAGGCAGACAACCCACCAAAGACCCTTAGTCAGATAATTTCCGGCAACCTCTAACATTTCCCTTGTGGACCGGAATTCACCTGAGGAGCAGCCGCATCCGTCGGCGCCCGCCGTCACCGTCGTCGTGATCGGCTACAACGACGCCCCGCACGTCGCGGACGCGGTGTGCTCCGCGCTCGCCCAGGGCCCTGCCGTACGGGAGGTGATCGCCGTCGACGACTGTTCGACGGACGACAGCCTCGCGGTCCTGCACGGCCTGGCCGAGGCCGAGCCGCGCCTGAAGGTCCTGCGCCGCGCGGCCAACAGCGGCGGCTGCGGCGCCCCGCGCAACGACGGGATCGACGCCGCGACCGGCGACTACGTGATGTTCCTCGACAGCGACGACGTGCTGCCGCCGGGCGCGGTCGACGCCCTGCTCGCCGCCGCCGCGCGGCACGGCGCCGAAGTCACCTCCGGGCTGTGCGTGCGCCGCGAGCTGCCGTCCGGGCGCGAGACGCCCTGGCAGCCCGAGCTCTACCGCAAGCCCGCGCTCGTCGCGCGGCCCGAGCTGCGCCCCGCGCCTGGTCCACGACACGCTGTGCGTCAACAAGCTCTACCGCACGGCCTTCCTGCGCGCGCACGCCGTCCGCTTCCCCGAAGGGCGCTTCCTCTACGAGGACTTCGTGTTCGGGGCGCGGGTGCTCGCCGCCGCGCCGCGCGTCGCGCTCGTCCCCGACCCCGTCTACGTGTGGCACGTGCGGCGCTCCGCCGCCAAGCTGTCGATCTCCCTCGACCGCTCCACCATCGCCAACTGGAAGGCCCGCGTCGGCGCCCACCGCCAGGCCGTGGACATCCTGCGCGAGGCCGGGGACAGCGGCGGCAAGGCGCTCGCGCGGGCCGCCCGCGCCAAGTTCCTCGACCACTCCCTGCGCATGTACGTGCGCGAGCTGCCCGCGCGCGGAGCGGAGTACCAGCGCGAGTGGTGGGCGCTCACGCGGGCGTACCTCGCCGAGTTCGACGCGGCCGACCTGGAGGCCGCGCCCGCCCCCGGGCGCGTCATCGCCCGCGTCCTGCTCGCCGCGCCCCGCCCCCGCGACCTGGCCCGGCTCCAGCAGGTCGCCGCGCGCCCGGCCCGCCTCGCCCCGCCGTACGCGCGCGCGGGCGACGGCGCCCCCGTCTGGTCCGACGACCTGCCCGGGATCGGCCTGGAGCACCTGCTCGTCCGGCCGCTGCGGCTGCTGCCGCTGGCCGTCGACGCCGAGCTGCGCCCCCGCGCGGGCACGCTGCGGCTGCGCCTGCACGAGCTGTACGGGCGGGTGGCGCAGGCCGGTCCCGCCGTGGTCGACGTGGAGCTCGTGCCCCGGGACGGCGGCCGCCCCGGCCTGCGCCGCACGGCCGCGTTCGGCGCCGGGACGCCGGCCGGGACCTGGGACGCGGAAGTGCGGCTCGGCCTCGGCGCGCTCGACACCGGCGTCTTCGACCTGCGCGTACGCCTGCTCTTCGACGACGGCACGACCCGCGAGACCACGGCCCGCGCGCTGCCCGGACCCGGCCTGCTGCGCCGCACGGTGGTGCCGAACGGGCGGCGCGGCGTCGTGCTCGTCCAGCCGTACGCGACGCAGGCCGGGAACCTGGCCGTGCGGCTCGCACCGGGCGCGCTCGGCGTCGCCGGGGTCGCGCGGCGACGGCTCGGGCGCCTGCTGCGCGCCCTGCGCCCGGCAGGAAACGCACACTGACACACCCCTGACCCCGCCTCTGCGAGACTTCCCTCCCGGGACGACCCACGCCGTACGACAAACGGCACGACAGACGACACGACGGGACGAGCTGACCATGACCTGGCTGATCACCGGCGGCGCCGGCTACATCGGCGCGCATGTCGTACGCGCCATGACCGAGGCGGGCGAGCGGACGGTGGTCTACGACGACCTGTCCACCGGCATCGCCGCGCGCGTGCCCGCCGACGTGCCGCTCGTCACCGGCTCCACCCTCGACGCCGGGCCGCTCGCCCGCGCCCTGGCGGAGCACGAGGTCACCGGCGTCATCCACCTCGCGGCGAAGAAGCAGGTCGGCGAGTCCGTGGAGCAGCCCCTGCGCTACTACCGGGAGAACGTGGAGGGCCTGCGGGTCCTCCTGGAGACCATGACGGACGCCGGCGTCCCGGCCTTCGTCCTGTCGTCGTCCGCCGCCGTGTACGGCATGCCGGAGGTGGACCTCGTCACGGAGGACACCCCCTGCCTGCCGATGAGTCCGTACGGCGAGACGAAGCTCGCGGGCGAGTGGCTGACCCGCGCGACGGGCCGCGCCACGGGCCTGCGCACGGCCTGCCTGCGCTACTTCAACGTGGCGGGCGCGGCCTCCCCCGACCTGGCCGACACCGGTGTCTTCAACATCGTCCCGATGGTCTTCGAGAAGCTCACCCAGGGCGAGGCCCCGCGCGTCTTCGGCGCCGACTACCCCACGCCCGACGGCACCTGCGTGCGCGACTACATCCACATCAGCGACGTCGCCGAGGCCCACGTCGCCGCCGCCCGGCGCCTGACCGAGGTGCCCGAGGGCACCGATCTGACCCTCAACATCGGCCGGGGCGAAGGCGTCTCGGTGCGCGAGCTGGTCGACCTCATCGCCGACGTCACCGGGTACGCCGTCCCCGCCGAGGTCACCGGGCGCCGCGCGGGCGACCCGGCGCGCGTCGTCGCCGCCGCCGACCGCATCACGGCCGAGCTCGGCTGGTCGGCCAAGCGGGACGTGCGCGAGATGGTCGAGTCGGCGTGGGCGGGCTGGACGCGGCTGCACCCCGAGGCGAAGCGCGCGTAAGCCCCCACCTGGGCACACACCAAACGGTAAGTACCCCACGAATTAGTGGGTACTTGAGGAACGCGACGGCTGGAACCAGGCTGGGGTGAGCGATCAACGCCCCCACCCCACCCCAGCTTTGGAGCCTCCATGCCCACGCCTGCCCGCACGCCCGTGACGATCGTCGGCCTCGGCTCCATGGGCGCGGCGCTCGCGTCGGCGTACCTCGCGGCCGGACACCCCACCACCGTCTGGAACCGCAGCCCCGAGAAGGCCGCGCCCCTCGTCGAGCGGGGCGCGCGGCACGCCCCCGGCATCCGCGAGGCGATCGCCGCGAGCCCCCTGACGATCGCCTGCCTGACGACGTACGACGCGACCCTCACCGCCCTGGACCCGGCCGCCGCCGCACTCGCCGGGCGCGCCCTGGTCACCCTCAACTCCGGCAACCCGACCGGCGCCCGCGCCATGGCCGACTGGGCGCTCGGGCACGGCGCCCGCTTCCTCGACGGCGCGATCAAGAACGTGCCGACGGCCGTCGGCGCACCCGACACGCTCCTGTACTACGGCGGCGACCGCTCCGTGTTCGACGAGCACGAGGCGACGCTGCGCGTCATGGGCGGCGACACCCAGTTCCTCGGCCCCGAGCCGGACCTCGCCGCGCTGTACGAGCAGGCCGTCGGCGGCACCCTGCTGCCCGCCCTGCTCGGCTTCTTCCAGGGCGCGGCCCTGGTCACGGCGCGCGGCCTGGACGCGAGCACGCTGGTGCCGCACACCAAGAAGTGGCTGGAGATGATCGCCTCCGTGCTGCCGCACTTCGCGACGGAGATCGACCGGGGCGACTACTCCGCCCCCCTCTCCGCCATCGAGATCTTCCACGCGGGCATCCCGTACGACGAGGAGATCGGCACGGAGAACGGCCTCGACGTCCGCTGGCACGTCCCGATGCACGACCTGCTGCGCCGGGCGATGGCCGAAGGGCGCGGTGACCAGAGCGTTTCGGCCCTGGTGGAGCTGTTGCGCACCCCCGCCGCGGCACCGGGGGTGTAGCGGGCTCCACCCCCACTCCGGTACCGCGCTCCCTCGTCGCGGGCCCGCCCCGGTTCCTAGCGTTTTCCCCGGCGGGCGGCGCACGTGCCGCGACGGTCACGGAGAGGACGTACGGGATGTTCGGGCGGCGCGGTCGCGGGCACGAGACGGTCGGGGCGTCGGCGGAGAGCCACGCGCTCGCCCTCGACGGCGTCGGGCGCACCTACCGGCGCGGCGGCCTCGTCGCGCTGCACGCCCCGTGGACCTGGTCGTGCCGCGCGGCCGGTTCCTCGCGGTCATGGGCCCCTCGGGCTCCGGCAAGTCGACGCTGCTCCAGTGCGCGGCCGGGCTCGACCGTCCGACCAGCGGCACCGTCCGCGTCGAGGGCGTCGCGCTCGACGACCTCACGGAGGCCCGCCTTACGCGGCTGCGCCGGGAGCGGATCGGCTTCGTCTTCCAGTCCCACAACCTGGTGCCGTCGCTGAGCGTCGCCGAGAACGTGGCGCTTCCGCTGCTGCTCGGCGGACACCTTGGGGACACGCGCGGGCCCGCGCTCGGGGCGCTCGCCGCCGTCGGGCTCGCCGACCGTTCCCGCGACCGCCCGGCCGAGTTGTCCGGCGGCCAGCAGCAGCGCGTCGCGATCGCCCGCGCCCTGGTCACCGCCCCGGCCGTGGTCTTCGCCGACGAGCCGACCGGCGCCCTCGACCCGCAGATCGCGCACGGCGTCCTCTCGCTGCTGCGGCAGGCCGTGGACCACGACGGCCACACCGTCGTCATGGTCACGCACGACCCGGCCGCGGCGGCGTGGTGCGACGAGGCGGTGTTCCTCGCGGAGGGCAGGCTGGTGGCCGCGCTCGAACGGCCGGACCCGGACCGGGTGCACGAGGTCCTCGCCCGGATCGGCGCCGGGGCGGTGACGGCATGACGACCCCACCGGCCGAGCCGCCCCAGCCGTCCTCACCGGCCTCCCCGCGCCCGGCAGTGAAGGTCACGTCCCTGCTCGCGGCGCGCGCGGCCCGCACCCACCGCAAGGCGTGGGCCGCCGTGTTCGCCGCGCTCGTCCTCACCTCGGCGCTGCTCGGCACGTTCGCGCTCGCCGTGGCGTCGGCGGGCCTCGGCCACGCGCGCGTGGAGCGCTACGCGGCCGCCGACGCCGTGGTCACGGGCGACCAGAACACCCGTTACACCGCCAAGCCGTGGGGTTCCGAGCCCGAGACGGCGACGGCCGGGCTCACCGAGCGGGTCCGGGTGCCGGGAGCGGGCGCTCGCCGTGGTCCGCGCGGTGCCCGGAGTGCGGCACGCGGTGGCGGACCGGGTGTTCCCGGTGGGCGCGCGGGGCGAGGCGCTGACCGGACGCCCGTGGGACGCCGCCCGGTTGGCGCCGTACGCGGTACGGGACGGGCGCGCGCCCCGCGCCGACGGCGAGGTCGTCGTGGGCGGCGGGCACGCGGTGGGCGCGCGGCTCGCGCTCCGCGCGGGCGGCACCGCGACCACGTACACGGTCGTCGGCGTCGCCGAAGGACCGCGCGCGGCGGTCTACTTCACGGCCGCCGAGGCGCGCCGCCTGGCCGGGCACGTGGGCACGGTCGACGCCATCGGCGTGGTCGCCGAGCGGGGGCTCGGCACGGGCACGGTGTACGCGCGGGTGCGCGCGGCCGTCGACGAGGCGGGGCTGCGCGGCGCCGGGCGGCGGGCCGACGGCGACGCGGCCCGGCTGCGCGTCCTGACCGGGGACGGCCGGGGCGGGGCCGAGCAGCTGGCGGCGGCGCCCGCCCGCGCCGGGCTGCTCGAACTCCTCGGCGCGGTGGCGGCCGCGGTGGTCCTGATCGCGGGCCTGGTCGTGTCGTCCACGGTCGTGCAGGCCCTGCGCCAGCGCGCCCACGAGCTGGGCCTGCTGCGGGCCGTGGGCGCGACGCCCCGGCAGCTGCGGGGCGCGGTGGGCCGCGAGGTGGGGCGGGTCGCGGCGGTGGCGGCCGTGGCGGGCGCGGCCCTGGCACCGCCCGCGTACGCGGGGCTGCGCGCCCTCCTCGACGCGCGCGGCGCGCTGCCGCCGGGACTCGAACTCCCGCTGCCGCCCTGGCTGCTGCCCGCTCCCCTGGTCACGGCGGGCGTGACCGTCCTGGTCGCCCGGCTCGCGGCGCTCATCGCGTGCGCGCGGACGGCGAAGGCGCGCCCGGCGGAGGCGCTGCGCGAGGCGGAGCCCGGGACGCCGCGGCGGATCACGGGGCTCGTCCTCCTCGGCGTCGGCGTGACCTTCCGCGGGGACGGCGACGGTCCAGCACGGGCAGGCGGCCGCCGCCGCGGCGAGCGCGGCGGCGGTGTCCATGGTCATCGGGTGCGCGCTGCTCGGGCCGTGGATCGCGCGCGGCGCGCTCCGGGTGCTCGGCGGCCCGATGCGGCGCCTCGGCGGCCCCTGCGGCCATCTCGCGGCCGCCAACTGCGCGGCGTCGGTGCCGCGCCTGGGTGCCGCCATCACCCCCATCGTCCTGGTCACGGCCTTCATGGGCGTCCAGCTCTCGGCGGGCGCGACCATGGCGCACGAGGCGCGGGCGCAGCTGCGGGCCGCCGTCCGCGCGGACCTGGTCGTACACGCCGACGGAGGGCTGCCCGCCGACGCCCTGCGGCGCCTGCGCGCCTCGCCCGGGGTGCGGGCGGCGGCGGAGGTGCTGCCCACCACGGTGGTCCTGGCCCGCCGCGAGACCGGCTCGCCGCGCCTGGACCGCCTCCCCGTCCTCGGCGTCACCGCCCCGGGCCTGACCCGCGCCCTCGACCCCGGCGTCCGCGAGGGCGGCCTGCGCGGGCTTCGCCCCGGCACGGTGGCCCTGAGCCGCGAGCGGTCCAGGGACCTGGACGCCGGGCCAGGATCGACGGTCTCCCTGCGCTTCGGCGACGGCGCCGCGGCCCGCCTGCGCGTCATCGCGGTGTACGAACGCGGCCTGGGCGTCGGCGACTTCCTCCTCTCCCGCGACGAGGCGGCGCGGCACGCGTCCGGAACCGGACGGCGCGTCCTGGTGACGGGCCCCGGCGCCGCGGCGGCCGTCCGGGCCGTGGCCCCGGACCTCCGCACCGAGCGGGGCGGGGCCGCCGTGCGGGACGCGGTACGGGTCCAGCCGGAGGAACAGGCCCTCGCGGACGTGGTCACGGGGGCGGTCGTCGCCGCGATCGGCGCGTACACCGTCATCGCGGTGGCCTCCACGCTCACCCTGATCGGCGTCGGCCGCCGCCCCGAACTGACGCTGCTGCGCCGCGCGGGCGCCGGGCCGGGCCCAGCTGCGCCGCATGCTCCACCTGGAGGCCGCGGCCACGGCCCTCACCGGCCTGACCGTGGGCGCGGCGGTGGCCCTGATCCCCCTCCTGGCCTTCTCCCTCTCCACGGCGGGCACCCTCCCGTACCTGCCGCCCGCCCAGGCGGCCCTGATCGCCACCGTGACCGCGGCCACCACCCTGGCGGCCACCCTCGTCCCCACCCGCCGTCCCCTGACGGGCCGCTACCCGGGCTGACGGGGCCGGTCAGGCGCTGTTCAGATAGGCGAGGACCGCGAGGACCCGGCGGTGTCCCGAGTCCGACGGGGGCAGGCCCAGTTTCAGGAAGACGTTGCCGATGTGTTTGCTGACGGCTCGTTCGGAGACGACGAGGGTGGTGGCGATCGTCGCGTTGTCCCGGCCCTCGGCCATGAGGTGCAGGACCTCGCGCTCGCGCGGGGTGAGGGAGTCCAGGGGGTCGTCGCGGCGGCGCGTCAGGAGTTCCGTGACGACCTCTCGGGGTCGAGGGCCGTGCCGCCCCCGGCCACCCGCTCCAGCGCATCGAGGAACTCGTCGACGCGTCCGACGCGGTCCTTCAGGAGGTAGCCGACCCCGCTCGCGCCCCCGCCGAGCAGTTCCGCCGCGTACGTCTCCTCCACGTACTGGGACAGGACGAGCACCGGAAGGCCGGGCATCTCCCGGCGGGCGGCGAGCGCGGCGCGCAGCCCCTCGTCGCGGAAGCCGGGCGGCATCCGCACGTCGAGGACGGCGACGTCCGGCCGGTGGGTGAGGAGCGCGGGCAGGATCTCGGGCCCGGTCGCGGCGACGGCGGCGACCTCGTGCCCCGACGAGCTGAGCAGCAGGACCAGACCCTCCCTCAGCAGCGCGTTGTCCTCGGCGATCACCACACGCACGGCAGCTCCACTCCGATCACGGTCGGCCCCCCTGCGGGGCTGTGCACGTCCATGATCCCGTCAAGCGCGGCGACCCGGCGCCGCATGCCGAGCAGCCCGCTGCCCCCGCCCTCGTCGGCTCCGCCGCGCCCCTCGTCCCGTACGACGACGCGCAGCCCGGTCGGCCGCCGGACGAGGTCGACACCGGCCCGCCCGGCGCCGCTGTGCTTCGCCGCGTTCGTGAGCGCCTCGGCGACGACGAAGTAGGCGGCGGCCTCGACGGCCGCGGGGGCGCGGGGGCCGTCCTCGACGCCGTCGTCCGCGACGGTCACGTCGAGGCCGCTGCCCGCGGCGAGCGCGCGCACGGCACCCACGAGACCGCGGTCGGTGAGGATCGGCGGATGGATGCCGCGGACGACGTGCCGCAGTTCGGTGAGCGCCTCCTCCGCCTGGAGCTGCGCGTCGTCGAGGAGCTTGCGCGCGGCGTCGGGGTCCTTGTCGTAGGTGCGCTTGGCGAGGCCGACGCGCATCGACAGGGAGACGAGGCGGGCCTGCGCGCCGTCGTGCAAGTCCCTTTCGATGCGCCGCAGTTCGGCGCCGTGCGCGGCGACGGCGTCGGCACCCGGGGTGACCGTCAGCTCCTCGACGCGCTCGGCGAGTTCGGCGCTGCGCAGCGCCTGCGGCGAGGGCTTGAGCAGCGCCCGCGACCAGGTCGCGTCGAGCGCGGCGAGGCGTTCGATGAGGGGCAGGACGACGGCCCCGCGGCCCAGCAGGCCGCACCACACCCCGTCGACGAGGGCGCCGAGCACCCACAGCGGCAGCGCGAGGTAGAACAGGAGCAGGCCGTAGACGAAGTGGGCGAGGAGCCACCGCAGGTCGCGCCAAGTGCCGGGGTCCTGGAGCGCCTTGCGCGCGCGTTCGGTGAGCGTGCCCGTCAGCGGGGTGTACGCCTCGGGGACCGCCACGCCCGAACCCCGGCCGATCTGGCGCCGTTTGAACCCGGCGAGGCGGCGCAGCAGCAGCACCGTCTCGGGCAGCACCCCGAGGCCGATGACGATCACCGAGGCGACCGCCGTGAACATCAGGACCCCGATGAAGACGTACGAGACGAGCGCCAGGCCCGCGCCCATCAGCAGCTGCATGGAGGCGCGGTCGGCCCGCTGGAGCGTCTCTCGCATGGGGCAAGGCTATGCGGCGCGCCCGCCCGCGACGGTCGCGTCCGCTCCCGGGGCGGGGGTGTAGCCCGCCCCACCCCCGCTTCGGGAGGGACCTCCCTCGCGGGGCCCGCCCGGCGCGGGCGAGAGTGGACCTCGCAGGCCCCCTGCTCCTCGTACCTCTACGGACCCGCTCCTCGTACCTACGCGGACCCGCTCCGCTTCGTCTCGCTTCGAAAGGCCCCGCCATGAAGGCCCTGCTCTGGCTCGTCCTCGCCGTCGCCGTGCTCGTCAACGCGTTCAGCAGCTTCGTGCTCGACGGCGGCGCGGAGATCGCGGTGAGCGTCACCACCGGTGTCGCCCTGATCGGGTCGATCACGGGCCTGGTCCTGACCCGCGAACGCCACTCCTGACGCCCCGGCCCGGCCGCCGCCCGCCCGGCCGGGTCACAGCGCCCTGAGCGCCGCCCCCGACGGCCCCCGTCAGCCGCTCCACATACCCCTCGGGCAGCGCGCCCCGCACCACCACCGCACGCCAGTACAGCGGCCCCGACATCAGGTCGAGCGCCAGCTCCCCGTCCAGGCCCTCGCGGAGCTCGCCGCGCGCCACGGCCTGGGCGACGATGCCGCTCGCGACGCCGTGCTGGCCCTCGCGGAGCGCCTTCTGCAGGGCCGCGTCGATGTCGGGGTTGCGGGCCGCCTCGGCCATGAGGTCGGGGATGACCTGGGCGGCGACGGGGTGGCGCAGGGCGCGCGACGTCACCTCGTACAGCAGGCGCAGATCGCCCTCCAGGGAGCCGGTGTCGGGCGTGGGCAGGCCCTGGACGGCGATCGCGGAGACCAGGTCGAGGACGAGGTGCAGCTTGGAGCGCCAGCGGCGGTAGACGGCGGTCTTGCCGACGCCCGCGCGGCGCGCGATGCCCTCGATCGACATGCGCGCGTATCCGACGGCCGCGAGCTCGGCGAAGACGGCGGTCCGGATGGCCTCGGTCACATCCTCGCGGAGCACGGCGGCCCCGGCCGGTGCCCTGCGGCCCTGCTCACCCGGCTTCTTGTCGCGCGTCGTCATGGCACCAGCATAGAACGTGACGACGAAACGGTTGCGTCCCGACGTCGAGACGCCCTACTGTCGGCGTCACGACGATACGGACCCGTCCCGACGTAGACGGAGGGCCGCGCCGTCGGCCGTCCCCGCGCCCCCGAGCGAAAGCAGCGGACGTGACCCAGACCCTGCGGAAGCCCAAGCAGCCCCCCGCCGTCCCGGACGTGTCCCCGGCCGAGCTCGCCGCCCGCCACGGCCTCACGGTCAGCGGCGCCCGCGTCCCGCTCGGCACCTATGCGCGCCAGCTGTGGCGGCGCCGCCACTTCGTCACCGCCTTCGCCACCGCCAAGCTCACCGCCCAGTACAGCCAGGCGAAGCTCGGCCAGCTCTGGCAGGTGATGACGCCGCTGCTCAACGCGGCCGTCTACTACTTCGTCTTCGGCGTGCTCATGAACACCAAGCACAACGTGCCGGACTATGTGCCCTTCCTGGTCACCGGCGTCTTCGTGTTCACGTTCACGCAGCAGTCCGCCCTCGCGGGCACCCGCGCCGTCGCGGGCAACCTCGGCCTGGTGCGCGCCCTGCACTTCCCCCGGGCCGCGCTGCCGGTCTCGTACTGCCTGCAGCAGCTCCAGCAGCTGCTGTTCTCCCTGTGCGCGCTGCTCGTGATCCTGCTGTGCTTCGGCGTGCCGCCCACCGCGTCCTGGCTCCTCGTCGTGCCCGCGCTCGCGCTGCAGTTCACCTTCAACGCCGGGCTCGCCCTCGCGCTCGCCCGGCTCGGCGCCAGGACCCCGGACGTCGCGCAGCTGATGCCGTTCGTGCTGCGGACGTGGATGTACGGCTCCGGGGTGATGTGGAGCATCGACAAGGTCCTCGCCGACCGCGACCTGCCGCGCGCGGTGACCGTGCTCCTGGAGGCCAACCCGGCCGCGCGTCTACATCGACCTCATGCGCTTCGCCCTCATCGACAGCTTCCGCGCCGACCAGCTCCCGCCGCACGTGTGGGCCTGGGCGGCGGGCTGGGCACTGCTCGCCGGAGCCGGCGGGTTCCGCTACTTCTGGAAGGCGGAGGAGACCTATGGGCGCGGCTGAGACCGCCGGGCGGGCACCCACCGTGATCGCGGACGGGCTGCACATCGTCTACCGGGTCAATGGCGGCAAGACGGGCCGGGGCAGTGCGACGGCGGCGTTGAGCCGGATCATCCGGCGGGGTGAGTCGCCGGGTGTGCGGAAGGTGCACGCGGTGCGGGGGGTGTCGTTCACCGCGTACCGGGGTGAGGCGATCGGTCTGATCGGGTCGAACGGTTCGGGCAAGTCGACGCTGCTGCGGGCGATCGCGGGGCTGCTGCCCGCCGAGCGGGGGATGGTCTATACCGATGGCCAGCCGTCGCTGCTCGGGGTGAACGCGGCGCTGATGAACGATCTGACCGGGGAGCGGAACGTGATCCTGGGCGGTCTGGCGATGGGGATGAGCCGGGAGCAGATCCGGGAGCGCTACCAGGACATCGTGGACTTCTCGGGGATCAACGAGAAGGGCGACTTCATCACGCTGCCGATGCGGACGTACTCCTCGGGGATGGCGGCCCGGCTGCGGTTCTCCATCGCGGCGGCGAAGGACCACGACGTGCTGATGATCGACGAGGCGCTCGCGACGGGTGACCGCAAATTCCAGAAGCGCTCCGAGGCCCGCATCCGCGAGCTGCGCAAGGAGGCGGGCACGGTGTTCCTGGTGAGCCACAACAACAAGTCGATCCGTGACACCTGCGACCGGGTGCTGTGGCTGGAGCGCGGCGAACTGCGGATGGACGGCCCGACCGACGACGTCATGAGGCAGTACGAGAAGTTCACGGGCGGGGGTTAGGGCCCGTGACGGCGCGGGGCCGGGCCCGATCGGCCGCTCCGGTCGCCCCGCCCCCGGGACGCGGCAGCCCACGCCAGGCCCCTTTGTCGCGCCAATGTCCGCATCCATACACTATGGGGGCATTGAGCGTCACGCTGCGGGGGCAGGGAGCGTCGGAAGGAGTGCGCGGTGCGAGTGCGGCCACGACTGAGCGTCATCGTCCACGGTCCCGACGTCCAGGGCCGCTTGGGCGAGAACCTCGACGCCGTCGCCGGGCAGACCGGTGCGGACGTGGAGGTGGTGGTCGCCGCCGTCGGCGCCGCCGCCCGGTCGGCCGCCGCCCGGCACCCGGCCCTGGTCGTCGTGCCGCTGCCCGACGGCACCCCGGACGGAGCGGCCCGCGCGGCGGGCGCGGCCCGGGCCACGGGCCACTGGCTCCAGTTCGCGCACGCCAAGGACAGCGTGCCGACGGGCGCGGCCCGTGCCCTCGCCGAGCGCGCGGCCGCGCTGCCGCCGACGGTGGACGTCCTGCTCGCCGACCACACCTGGTCGACCTGGCGGCACACGCGCGTGCCGGGCCCCGACGGCGGCCTCCTGGCCAGGACCGGCGGCCGCGAGGTCACCCTGGAGGACTGCCCCCACCTCCTGAAGGTCACCCCGATCCTGGGCAACCGCGCCGTCCGCGCCGGATTCTGGCGGGCCCACCAGGACCAACTCGCCACGGACGACGAGCTGTTCGCCGCGTACGCCACCCTCCTGAGCGCCGACCGGATCGCCGTGCTCGACCACGTGGCCCTGGACGAGCGGCGGCCACGGCCCCAGAGCCTGCCGCCGGTCACCGCAGACGACCGCTTCGCGCTGCTGGACGCCTATGAGCGGCTGCTGCGCCTGGCCGAGCGGCGCGGCGCGGGTCCGGGGCCGCGCGCCGTCCTGTACGCGGCGATGGTCACGGCCGCCCTGCGCACCGTCGCCCGTGCCCGGCTTCCGGAGCCGGTGGCCCGGGAGTTCTTCCACCGCGCGTCCCGGGCGGCCAGCACCCTGCGGCCGCCCGGATACCAGCGGCCCGGCGGCCTCGAAGGCGTGCGCCGCCGCCTCCTGGAAGAGGACGCGTACGCGAAGTACCGCGCCTTCCAGACGGTGAACCAGCGGCGCCGCGCGCTGAAGTCGGCGGTGGCCAGCGGCAGGCGCGCGGCGGGCGGCAAGCTCCGCGAGGCCCAGTACCGCCAGGACCTGAAGCGGCCCCTCGACCCGCACCTGGCGGTGTTCTCGGCGTACTGGGACCGGGGCGTGGCCTGCAACCCGGCGGCGATCGCCGCGAAGCTCGCGGAACTCGCCCCGCACGTCCGCCCCGTCTGGGTGGTGTCCCGGGACGCCGTGCCGCTCCTTCCGCCCGGCACCGACCACGTCGTGCCCGGCAGCCGCCGCTACTGGCGGACCCTCGCGACCGCCACGTACCTCGTGAACAACGCCAACTTCCCCAACTCCACCGTGAAGCGCGAGGGTTCGGTCCACCTCCAGACCCACCACGGCACGCCCCTCAAGCGCATGGGCCTGGACCAGCTCGACTACCCGGCCGCCGCCCAGGGCCTGAACTTCCACGACCTGCTCGCGCGCGTCGACCGCTGGGACTGCAGCGTCAGCTCCAACAGCCACTCCACGCGGATGTGGCGGCGCGCCTACCAGTCCCGGTACGCCGAACTCGACTACGGCTACCCGCGCAACGACGTCTACTACACGGCGACGGCGGCCGACGTCCGCGCGGTCCGCGACCGCCTCGGCATCGCCCCCGGCCGCCGCGCCCTGCTCTACGCCCCCACCCACCGCGACTACGAGGCGGCCTGGACTCCCCGCCTCGACCTCGCCGGCCTCGCGGACCGCCTCGGCGACGACACCGTCCTGCTCGTGCGCGGCCACTACTTCTACGGCGGCGGGGGCACCTCCCTCGCGGCCCTGCGGCGCACCGGCCGGGTCATCGACGTATCCGCGTACGACCCGGTCGAGGACCTGGCCCTGGCGGCCGACGCCCTGATCACGGACTACTCGTCCCTCATGTTCGACTACGCCAACCTGGACCGCCCGATCGTCGTCTACGCCGACGACTGGGAGACGTACGCGACCACGCGCGGCGTCTACTTCGACCTGCTCGCGGAGCCGCCGGGCGCGGTGGCGCGCACGCAAGAGGAGCTGGCCCGCGTCCTCGGCACGGACGCCTGGCGCGACGAGGAGGCGGCCACCGCGCGGGCGGCGTTCCGGCGGCGCTTCTGCGAGTTCGACGACGGCCGGGCGGCGGAGCGGGTGGTGCGCCGGGTGTTCCTCGACGCGCCGGAGCACACGCTGCCCCCGGTCACCCCGCTCGAAGAGCGCACCCCCGCCCCGACCCCCGAGGAGGCGACGCGTGACTCCTGACGTGACGATCACGGTCATCGTCTACAACGACGCCGAGCGCCTGCCCCGCGCGGTGGCGTCCCTCCTCGCCCAGACCCACCGCGCCATCGAGATCGTCATCAGCGACGACCACTCGACGGACGAGACCCCGCGCGTGGCCCGCGCCCTCGCGGCCCTCGACCCCCGCGTCACCTATCTGCGCCTGCCCGAGAACAGCGGCGGCTGCAGCGCGCCCCGCAACCGCGCGATCGACATCGCGCGCGCCCCGTACCTGATGTTCCTGGACAGCGACGACGAACTCCCCGAGCGGGCCGTGGAACTGCTCCTGGCCGCGCACGCGGAGCGCGAGGCCGACTTCACGATGGGCGCGGTGGAACGGGTCCGCGTGGACACCGGCCGCACCTCCACCTGGATGCCGCACCTGGTGGCCGAGCACCGCACGGTGGAGGGCATCGCCTCCGAACCGGCCCTGTTCTTCGAGCACTTGTCGACGAGCAAGATGTACCGCAAGTCGTTCCTCGACCGGAACGGCCTGCGCTTCCCCGAGGGCATCCACTACGAGGACCAGCTGTTCTCCGCGCAGGCCTACTGCCTGGCGAAGGCGTTCACGGTGATCCCCGAACCCGTCTACCGCTGGTACATAGAGCCGTACGGCGCGCGGTCATCGGCGTCCATCTCCAATCAGCGGCACAAGCTCACCAACGTCCGCGACCGCGTGCACGTGCAGGGCCTGATCGACGACTTCCTGCTCAGCGGCGGCCACGCCGCGCTGCGCGAGGCCAAGGACTACAAGTTCCTCAAGCACGACTTCCGCATGTACGCCGGGGACCTGCCCTACCGCGACGAGGAGTGGCTCGAAGGCTTCGCCGACATCATGAACCCCTACCTGGCGGGCCTGTCCCAGGACGCCTACGAGCGCCTCCCGCGCGCGGAACGCGTGGTCCTCCAGCTGGTGCGCGACCGCCGCCTGCCCGAGGCGCGCCTCGCCGCCCGGGGCCTCGGCCACGGCGTGGCACCACGGGCGGTGACACCGGACCCGGACGGCCGCCTGTACTGGGGCACGCGCGTCCCCGAGTCCCCCGCCGCCCGCCGCGAGCTGGACGTCACGGACCTGGGCCTGGACACCCGGCCGTTCCCCAGCGCCCAGTTCCGCCACGAGATCACCCGCGTCGAGCGGGCGCCGGGGGCGGCGCTGCGCCTGCGCGTGCGCACCTACGACCCCGGTCTGCGCCTGCCCGTGGGCCCCCAGGCGGCGTCCCTGGTGGTCGCCCCGGCGGGCCGCCGCCTGACGACCCGCTTCCGCCTGGACCCGGTCCGCCCCGGCGTCTTCGACGGCGAGGTCCGCCTCGACCTGGCCGCGGCCGCCCTGCCGCTCCAGGGCTTCGCGGGCGCCCGCCACCCCCTGGTCCAGCTCACCGAGGGCCGTCTGCGCCACACCGGACTGCTCCTGGCCCCGCTCGGCTTCCCGCCCCTGACGGCCCGCGTCCCCTACCGCCACGGCATGGCCCCGCACCAGGTCACCGTCGAACCGGAAGGGCGCGGGGCGGGCCGCCTTCAGCTGCGCTGGACCCCCGTCGGCCTGCCGTCCCGCGTCCTGCGGCCCCTCACCGAGCGCGCCCTCGCCAGCCGCCCGGGCGCCCACGCGCGCGAGGCGGCGAAGCTCCTGCGCGGCGCGCTGCGCTGACCTCGCCCGTGCCGCCGGTTCAGGGGCGCGCCACCTCGTACAGCACCAGGCCCCGAGGCCCCGCCGCCGCCTTCCGCACCACGGGGTCGCCCGCCCCGAGGCCGCCGTCGCCCGCGTGCGCCACCACCCACCGCACCCCGTACCGCCGCAGGATGCGCAGGCGCTCCTCGCGGGGCGTGCCCGGCGCGAAGTAGCGGTCGGTCGCGGCCGCGCGGTCCCGCTCGTCGGGGAGGAAGAAGTCGGGGTAGCCGGGTGCCACCGTGTAGGGGCCGTACGCGGGGATCTGGCGGGCCGGGAAGGTCTTGGCCATGACGACGTCGCCGTAGCGCGTCCAGGGCGTGAGCCAGCGGTAGCCGGGCCACGGCTCGCGGTACTTGGCGGCGACGGGCGGCGGCAGCGCGGAGCGGGGCAGGACGTAGCCGAGGGCGCCCGCCTGCGTCCAGGCGCCCGCGGCGAGGGCCAGGGCGAGGAGCCCGGCGAAGGCGGCGCGGGCCCGCTCGCGCGTGGCCGCCGCGGCTTCCAGGGCCGCCGCGAGCTGCGCGGGGATGACCGCCGCGGGCAGGGCGCGGCCCCAGGAGTAGTGGCCGGTGAGCCCGCCCGCGGTGACGAGGGCCGCGCCCAGGGCGAAGAACAGGACGAGCGGGTCGCGCCGGTCGCGCCACCAGCGCAGGGCCAGGGCGGCGACGCCGAGCAGGACGAAGGCGTAGCGGGCGGCCAGGTCCCGGTAGAGGGCGCGGTGGATGTCCTCAAGGCCGCCGCCCGCGCCGAGGAGCGCGAAGAAGGAGTAGTACGGCCACAGGGCGAGCAGGGCGACGCCGAGCGCCGGGCCGACGGCGAGGCGGGCCAGGACGGGCCGCGGCGGGCGGGCGGCGAGCACCAGGGCCAGGGCGCCGAGCGAGGCCACCACGCCCGTGAACTGGTGGGTGAGCAGGATGGCGGACCACAGCGCTCCGAGGGCCGCGAAGGCGCCCCGTCCCGCGCCGCCGCGCAGGGCCGCGCGCAGCCACGCCCATAGGTGGAAGGCGAGGCCGAGGGCGAGGGTGCTGGGGTAGGAGACGGTCAGGGCGAGGGAGTCAAGGCCCAGGAAGCCGCTCCAGTCGAAGAGGGCGGGCCCCCAGAGCAGGAGCAGGCACAGCAGGGCCAGCGGCGGGGCCGCGGGGCGGTCGCTGAGGGTGCGTACGAAGCGCCAGACGCCGGTGACGAGGAGCGCGAGCCCGGCCACCGCGGCGATCCGCAGCACTCCGAACGCACCGGTCCCGGTCGCCTTCGCGAGGGCGCCGAGCAGCACCGTCCAGGGCGAGTAGTAGGGGCTGGGGACGTCCGCGTCGACCAGGGGGTCGCCGGGGTGGAGCAGGTCGTGCCGCAGGCGTTCGACGGTGGCCGCGTGGATGCCGAGGTCACCGCGCCACGGCAGCCGTACGACGACGGCCAGGAGGAAGGCGGTGACGGCAGCGGCGCCCGCGTGGAGCGCGGTCGCGTGGGCCCTACGCGGCCCGCGCATCGCGCCGTCCGGCGCGGTCCTTGAACACCCAGGTCCGGTAGACCAGGAAGCGGAAGGCCGACGCCAGGAGGATGGACAGGGCCTTGGCGACGTTGGAGCCGAGCGGCCCGTTCATCCCCGCGCCGTGGTAGGCCGCGTAGAACAGGAGGCTCTCCATGGCGATGCCGATGCCGCTGAAGGCGAAGAACAGGGCGATCTGGCGCTTGGTGCGCGTCGCCCGGTCCCGGTAGGCGAAGAAGCGGAAGCCCAGGTAGTTGGTGCCCATGGCGACGACGCTGGCGAGGACGGTCGCCGTCATCGGGGCCGAACCCAGGCCGTGCAGCAGCAGGTTGAAGACGACGAAGTTGACGCCGACGCCGCTGCCGCCGACCACGCCGAACTTCATGAGTTCGAGGCCGACGCGGCGCAGCCGGGGCGGGAGGCGGCGTGGCGCCGTCCGCCGGGCGGGCGCCGTCGCCACGGCGGCCGGGGCGTCGTGCGGCGCCCCCGGCATCCGGGCGGCGGCCTCGTGCAGCGTGCTCGTCATCCGAGGGGCCCCCGGCCGGCGCGCGCGGCCCGCCCGAGAGCGTCGCGGGCCGTGCCGCCGCTCGTGCGCAGCCGCAGCTTCCAGGGCATGACGACCGACTCCAGCTGCACCATCAGGTTCATCTTGGACTCGCCGACGGTGCGGTCCTCGAAGTGGATGGGCACCTCGACCAGGCCGAAGCCGTGGCACAGCGCGCGGTACTTCATCTCGACCTGGAAGCTGTAGCCCGCGCTGTCGACAGTGGCGAGGTCCACGGCGCGCACCGCGTCGGCGCGCCACAGGTTGAAGCCGCCGGTGATGTCCCGCACGCGGGTGCCGAGGACGGTGCCCGCGTACGCGTTGGCCCAGCGGGAGAGCAGCTTGCGGTGGGTGCCCCAGGCGTCGGAGAGCGTGCCGCCCTGGACGTAGCGGCTGCCGACGGTGACCCCGGCGCCGGTGGCGAGGGCCACGCCGAGGAGCTCGGCGACCTTGTCGGCGGGGTGGCTGCCGTCGGCGTCCATCTGGAGCACGTAGCGGGCGCCGTCGGCGACGGCGCGCGCCATGCCCGCCGCGTAGGCCCGGCCGAGGCCGTCCTTCTCGGTGCGGTGCAGCACGCTCATGCGCCGCCGCCCGGACGTCTCCTCGACGCGCCGCGCGTGCTCCTCGGCGATCGCCCCGGTGCCGTCGGGGCTGGAGTCGTCGACGACGAGCAGGCGCAGTCCTGGCAGCGGCAGCGCCATGAGGGCGGCGGCCATGCCGGGCAGGTTGCCCGCCTCGTTGTACGTCGGCATGACGACGGTGAGCGGGGTGGCCGCCCACTCCTCGGGCAGCTGCGGCGCTCCGAAGGCACGGACCGCGCGCTCCGCGGCGTCCAGCGGACTTGCTTCTGTCATCGGCTTACCCTGTGACCTTCCCGAAATAATCTCATCCACCGTACCCCAAATGCCCGTTTTGCCGGTGCAGGCACGGGCGGCGTGTACAGCGCGTACGGCACCGGAGGCAGCACAAAGCCGGGGGCGCCCCGCACCGTTCGGTGCGGGGCGCCCCCGGCTCTGGTGACCGTCAGGAATGCGTGCGCAGCAGCGTGCGCATCGTCCTCATGGCCACCGACAGGTTCGCCAGGTCGAAGGCGTCCGAGCCCTGGATCTCCTCCAGGGTGACCCGCGCCCGGCCGAGGATCGCCGCGTTCTTCTCCTCCCACGCCTGGAAGCGCTGCTCCGGCGTCGAGGTGCCGTTGCCGACGGCCAGCACGTCGGCCGTCAGCGCGGCGTGCGCCGCGTACAGGTCCTCGCGGATGGAGGCCCGCGCCATCGACTGCCAGCGGTCGCTGCGCGGCAGCTCGATGATGCGGTCCATGAGCTGGGTCATGCGCAGCCGGTCGGCGAGGTCGTAGTACACCTCGGCCACCGCGAGGGCCTCCTTGCCCATGCGGTCGGCGACGGCGACGATGTCGAGCGCCGGGAAGGCCGAGGAGAACCCGGCCACGCGCTGGGCCAGCTCGTCCGGCACTCCGGCGCTGGTCAGCTCCTCGCGGATGTTCTCGTACCACTCCAGGTCCGAGCCCCGCACCAGCTTCGGCAGCGCCGACCACACCTGGCCGACGCCCTCGCTGAAGAAGCTGACCGTCTCGGCGAGCTGGAGCGGCTGCGGCCGGTTGTTGAGCAGCCAGCGCGTGCCGCGCTCGACCAGGCGGCGGCAGTGCAGCCGCACCCGCGTCTGCACATCGGCGGCCACCACGTTGTCGAGCGCCTCGACGGCGTCCCAGACCTCGCCGAGCCCGAAGATCTCGCGCGCGGCGAGCTGCGCCCGCACGATCTCCTCCAGGGACGCCCCGGTCTCCTCGCGCAGCCGGTGCAGGAAGGTCGAGCCGCCGCTGTTGACGGTGTCGTTGACCAGGATCGTGGTGACGATCTCACGGCGCAGCGCGTGCCCGTCGACCTGCTCGGGGAACTTCTCCCGCAGCGCCTTCGGGAAGTACGCGTGCAGCAGCCGCCGCAGGTACTCGTCGTCCGAGCAGCGAGGTCTGGATCAGCTCCTCGGCCGTCACGATCTTCGTGTACGCGAGGAGCACGGCGAGCTCGGGCTGCGAGAGGCCGCGCCCTGAGCCGAGCAGCTCGCGGATCTGCCGGTCGGTGGGCAGGAACTCCAGGGAGCGGTCCAGCTGGCCCTCGCGGCCCAGGCGCCGCATGAAGCGCTGGTGGGCGTGGAGCAGCGAGGGGGCCTCGAAGACGGAGTTGGCGAGCGCGGTGTTCTGCGCGTAGTTGTTGCGCAGGACGAGCTGGCCGACCTCGTCGGTCATCTGGGCGAGCAGCTTGTTGCGCTGCTTGACCGTCATGTCCCCGGCCTGCACCACGGCGTTCAGCAGGATCTTGATGTTCACCTCGTGGTCGGAGGTGTCCACGCCCGCGCTGTTGTCGATGGCGTCCGTGTTGATGCGGCCGCCGGAGCGCGCGAACTCGATCCGGCCGAGCTGGGTGAGCCCCAGGTTGCCGCCCTCGCCGACGGCCTTCACGCGCAGGTCCGCGCCGTTGACGCGGATGGCGTCGTTGGCCTTGTCGCCGACGTCCGCGTGCGACTCGGCACTCGCCTTCACGTACGTGCCGATGCCGCCGTTCCACAGCAGGTCCACCGGCGACTTCAGGATGGCCTGCATCAGCTCGGCGGGCGTCATCTTGGCGCCGCCGGTCTGGATGCCGAGGGCCTCGCGGATGTGCGCGTTGAGCTGGATCGCCTTGGCCGAGCGCGGGAAGATCCCGCCGCCCGGGGACAGGAGGTCCTTGTCGTAGTCGGCCCAGCTGGAGCGGGGCAGCTCGAACAGGCGGCGGCGCTCGGCGTACGAGGTGGCCGCGTCCGGGTTCGGGTCGATGAAGATGTGCCGGTGGTCGAAGGCGGCCACCAGGCGGATGTGCTCGGACAGGAGCATGCCGTTGCCGAACACGTCGCCGGACATGTCGCCGACGCCGACGACGGTGAAGTCCTCGCTCTGGGTGTCCACGCCCAGCTCGCGGAAGTGCCGCTTCACGGACTCCCAGGCGCCGCGCGCGGTGATGCCCATGCCCTTGTGGTCATAGCCCGCCGAGCCGCCGGAGGCGAAGGCGTCGCCGAGCCAGAAGTTGTAGCTCTCGGCGACCTCGTTGGCGATGTCGGAGAACGTCGCCGTGCCCTTGTCGGCCGCGACCACCAGATAGGTGTCGTCCTCATCGTGGCGCACCACGTCGGCCGGGGGCACGACCTCGCCCGCGACCAGGTTGTCGGTGATGTCGAGCAGCGCCGAGATGAAGATCTTGTAGCAGGCGACGCCCTCGGCGAGCCACGCGTCGCGGTCCACCGACGGGTCGGGCAGCTGCTTGGCGACGAAGCCGCCCTTCGCGCCCACCGGCACGATCACGGTGTTCTTCACCATCTGCGCCTTGACCAGGCCGAGGATCTCCGTACGGAAGTCCTCACGCCGGTCGGACCAGCGCAGCCCGCCGCGCGCGACCTTGCCGAAGCGCAGGTGCACGCCCTCCACGCGCGGCGAGTACACCCAGATCTCGTACGCCGGACGCGGCGCCGGCAGGTCCGGGATGGCCTGCGGGTCGAACTTCATGGAGACGTAGCCGTGCGGCTTGCCGCCCGCCGCCTCCTGGAAGAAGTTGGTGCGCAGCGTCGCCTTGATCACGGTGAGGAAGGACCGCAGGATGCGGTCCTCGTCGAGCGACGCCACCTGGTCGAGCGCTCCGTCGAGCTCTTCGAGCAGCCCGTCGGTCAGCTCCGTCCCCGCCCGCTGCCGCTCCGGCGACATGCGGGCCTCGAACAGCGAGACGAGCAGGCGCGTGGTGTGGACGTTGGTGCGGAGGGTGTCCTCCATGTACTCCTGGCTGAAGGTGGAGCCCGCCTGCCGCAGGTACTTGGCGTAGGCGCGCAGGACCACCGCCTGGCGCCAGTTCAGGCCGGCGCGCAGGACCAGGGAGTTGAAGCCGTCGACCTCGGCCTCGCCGGTCCAGGCGGCGGCGAAGGCCCTCCTGGAAGCGCTCGCGGCCGTCGTCGCCCAGGTAGTCGCCGCTGCCGTTGCCCAGCTTGGGCAGGCGCAGGCCGAAGTCGTAGATCCAGGCGTTCGTGCGGTCCGAGCAGCGCAGCTCGTACGGCCGCTCGTCGGTGACCTCGACGCCCAGGCGCTGCAGCACGGGAAGCACCGCCGACAGCGAGACCTGCCCGCCCGAGCGGTAGATCTTGAAGCGGCGCTCGTCGGGGGCGGCGCCCACCGGCTCGTACAGGCTGAGCGCGAAGTCCTTGTGGCCCTGCTGGAGCTGTTCCAGGTGGACCAGGTCGGCGACGGCGGCGCGCGGAGTGTGGTCGGCCTTGTAGCCCTCGGGGAAGGCGCCCTGGTAGCGGCGGAGCAGCTCGGCGGCGCGCTCCTCGCCGCACTCGGCGGTCAGCGCCTCCGCGAAGCCGTCGGCCCAGGAGCGGGCGGCCTCCACCAGGCGGGACTCGATGCGCTCCACGTCGGCGTCGGAGAGCGCCGGGGACCTCGCCGCCCTTGGGCACGCGGACCACGAAGTGGATGCGGGACAGGATCGACTCGGTGTTCCAGGCGGTGAAGTCGACGCTGGCGCCGTTCAGCTCCTCCTTGAGGATGTCGATGATCCGCAGCCGGACGCCGGTGGTGTAGCGGTCGCGCGGCAGGTAGACGAGCGCCGAGTAGTAGCGGCCGTAGATGTCCTTGCGCAGGTAGAGCCTGAGGCGGCGGCGCTCCTGGAGGTACAGGACGCTGGTGACGATCGAGCGCAGCTCGTCGGGCGGCGTCTGGAACAGCTCGTCGCGCGGGTACGTCTCCAGGATCTGCAGCAGGTCGCGGCCGTCGTGGCTGTTGGGCGAGAAGCCCGCGCCCTTGAGGACCTCGGCGACCTTGCGGCGGATGACGGGCACGCGGCGCACCGACTCGGTGTACGCGGCCGAGGAGAACAGGCCGAGGAAGCGGCGCTCACCGATGACGTTGCCGTCGGCGTCGAACTTCTTCACGCCCACGTAGTCCAGGTACGACGGCCGATGGACGGTCGCGCGGCTGTTGGCCTTCGTCAGGACGAGCAGCTTGTGCTCGCGGGCCTTGGCGCGGGCGTCGGCGGGCAGCCGGTTGAAGGACGGGCCGCCCGGGTGGTGGTCGTCGCCGCTGTGCTTGGGGTCGGAGCGCAGGATGCCGAGGCCGGTGCCGGGGACCGCCGTCAGGGAGTCCTCGTCGGTCAGGTCGTACTCGCGGAAGCCGAGGAACGTGAAGTGGTCGGCGGCCAGCCAGCGCAGCAGCTCGCGGGCCTCCTCGACCTCCTCGTCGCGGACGTCGTTGGCGGTCGGCTCGGCGGGCAGCTCGTCGGCGATGCGCAGCGCGGCGTCGCGCATCTTCTCCCAGTCCTCGACCGTCTCGCGGACGTCGGACAGGACGCGCAGCAGATCGGTGGTGATCTGCTTCAGGTCGGAGCGGTCGGTCTCGCGGTCGATCTCGACGTGGATCCACGACTCGGTGAGCGAGTTCGTGCGGCTTCTCCGCGCCGCTCGCGCCCTCCGGGAGGACCTCGAGGAGCTTGCCGGTGAGATCGCGGCGCACCACGACCTGCGGGTGGATCACGACGTGGATGCCGCGGCCCTGCCGGGACAGCTCGTTCGTGACGGAGTCCACCAGGAACGGCATGTCGTCGGTGACGACCTCCACCACGGAGTGGCTGCACGTCCAGCCGTTCTCCTCGACCGTCGGCGTGTGCACGCGGACGTTGGCGGTGCCCTGCGGGCGGGTCTCGGCGAGGCGGTAGTGCGAGACCGCGGCGCCGAAGACGTCGACCGGGTCGCGGTCGGTGAGGTCCTCGGGTGCGGTGTGCAGGTAGTAGCGCTGGAGGAACGCGAGCACCTTCGACTGGTCGGGGCCTGACCCGCCGTCGCCACCGCCCGTCGACCCGGTCGGTGCTCCCGATGGCAGGCGCCCCCCGACCGGGCTGTTCTCAGCTACCCGGGCGGCCCGCGCGAGCAGCTCGGCCTTGGCTTCGTCCAGCTTGGTCTGCATTGTCCTCTGACTCCTGTCGCGCGCCGTTGCGTGACGTAGAAGGAAGTGATGTGACGTAACGCCGCGACGCGGGGTCTCCGGTCGGTGTCGACGTTATGCCGCGATGAGCGATTCGCGGGCGGGATTCCGCCATTTCCGGTGGGTTACCGGGCCGGTGCCGGCGGCCGCGCCGAACGCGCTGTCCGCACCGCGAAGAAACGTCAGCGAAGCGCCCGCCACGGATGTCCTCCGTGCATACCGGGCGCAGGACGGAGGCGGCAGTGCCTCCGCGGGATATCGCGCTGATCACGGGACAAGGCTATCGCCCCCCACCGGGAACTCGTCATGAGCCGTATGTGTACAAAACCAGGGCTCGAAATTTGACAGTCTGCACAGTCCCGGCCCTCTCAGCCCCCCTGCGGCCCGGGAGGCCCCCTTGGCAAACCGCCCGACCGGATGCACGTTGACCGGGACGGGCGCCACGAGGCGACCGGCGCGAGGCGTGCACCGCGGTCGCGCGGTCAAGCGGCCGAGCGGGGCCGAGCAGGGGAGCGAGCAGCGATGGCAGCGAAGGTCCTGATAGTCACCGGTGACGCGGCGGAGTCACTGGAGGTCCTCTACCCGTACCAGCGACTGCGGGAGGAGGGGTACGACGTCCACATCGCCGCGCCCGCCCGCAAGAAGCTCAGGTTCGTCGTCCACGACTTCGAGCCGGGCTTCGACACGTACACGGAGAAGCCCGGGTACACCTGGCCCGCCGACCTCGCCTTCTCCGAGGTCGACCCCGGGCAGTACGCCGCCCTGGTGATCCCGGGCGGCCGGGCCCCCGAGTACCTGCGCGGCGACCCCGAGCTGCGCAAGATCCTCAAGGCCTTCTTCGACGCCGACAAGCCGGTGGCCCAGATCTGCCACGGGCCGCTGCTCACGGCGGCGATCGGGGGCCTCTCCGGCCGCCGCGTCACGGCCTATCCGGCCCTGGAACTGGACATGCAGGCCGCCGGGGCCACCTTCCAGGACGCGGAGACGGTCGTCGACGGCACCCTGGTCTCGGCCAGGGCCTGGCCGGACCACTCGGGGTGGATGCGCGAGTTCCTCACGGTGCTGAGGGCGAAGGCGCCGGTGACATAGCCGCCCTGCTGTGGGCAGCTGGTCCGCGCAGAGGGCGGAACCGGTGGGCACGGCCCGAAGCCGCCGGGGGCCGGGCAACGCGAGGCGCGCGCCCCGGCACCGGCGGCTACGCCACCAGCCGCTCCGCGGTGTCCACGGCTTCCTCAAGCGTGTCAACGATGGGCACCCCCGCGGCCGCGAGGCTGGCCCTGCTGTGCGACCCCCCGGTGTACAGCACGGCCCGCGCCCCCACGTGCGCCGCCGCGACCGCGTCGTCGACCGCGTCCCCGATCACCACGATCCGCTCCGCGGGCACCCCGGCCAGCGCCTCCAGATGCCGCACCATGCGCTCGGCCTTCCCCCGGTGCGACCCGTCGTCCGTACGCCCGTCGATCCGCAGGAACCGCTCCGCGATCCCGTGCCGCCGCACCAGCGGCACCAACTGCTCGTGCGGCGCGAGCGAAAGCAGCGACTGCGTCCGCCCGGCCACCTGCCGCGCGGCGAGCAGCTCCGCCGCGCCCTCGGCGAGCCCGCACGCGTCCACCCGTGCCCCGTAGTGCCGGTGGAAGACGGCGTCCATCATCAGCCACTCGTCCCGCGTGGGCAGCCGCCCCATCAGCCGCTCGTAGAACCGCGGCACCGGCACGCAGTACAGCTCCCGATACCGCTCCAGAGTGATCGGCTCCAGGCCTATCTCCAGGAACGACGCGTTCGTCGCCTCGATCACGGCGTGGATGTCGTGCAGGAGTGTCCCGTTCCAGTCCCACACGATGTGGGCCCCGTGCGCCCCGCGCTGCAGCTTCCCCATCCCACGACCGTACCCGGCCGCACTGACAACCCGCCCCGCGCGCCCCTTTCCCCGCTCAGGCCTCCGGCGCCACCAGGTTCGGGGATCTCCTGCGTCGCGTACCAGAGCAGCTCGTGGTCCTCGGCCCCGTCCACGACGAACCGCGCGTCGTCGTCGCCCTGGTCCGCCGCGCCAAGCGCGTCCGCCGCCGCCGTGACGTCCGCCGCCGCGTCGTCCGCGTCCACGTGCACGGCCGCCGCCTTGGCCAGCGGCAGCGCGCCCGCGATCCGCACCTCGCCGAGCGCGCCCTGGTCCAGGCCCCGGTCGGGGTCGGCCACGGCCGCGCCGTCCGGCACGTCCGCCGCGAGGACCACCCGGCGCCGCGCGGTCCCCGGCTCGCCCGCGAGCAGCCGCAGCGAGGCGAGCGCGGCCCGGTTGAGGGCCGCGTACTCCAGCTCCTCGATGTCGTCGGAGACGTACCACTCGCGCAGCGCGGGCGTCACGGCGTACGCGGTCAGCGGCCCGGGACCCAGCTCGCCCGCTTCGAGCGCCCGCGCGAGGCGGGGCAGTGTCAGAGGTACGTACACGCGCATGGCTCGGCCGCTTTCGTAGTCGCGAAGACCCCTCGCGGGGGCCTTCAGGATACGTGCGCGCGTCCCCCTTCGAGGTGCTGCCCGAGCCCGTCGCCGCGTCCACCCCGGTCCACCGCGTCACCCGCCCGTCCCCCGCCGTCACGGGGCGGCGGGCACCCCCGCCCACCCTGATGAGTGAACCCGGCGGCCGCCCCCGGCCCGCCGCCCGGAACGTTGCCACGGCCGCCCCCGCCGCCGTACAAGATCTCCAGCGGAAGTTACCCCCCGGTATTCAGGCCGTGGGCCCGCTCCCCGCCGACCAAGGCGCAGCGACGACGAAACGGAGGCTCCCCCATGGCCAGCACATCCGGTACCACCACTCCCCCCGCCCTCCCTGTGAGCCCCATCAGCCCTGTCAGCCCTGTCAGCTTCAAAGTGATGACCCGCCCCCGCCGCCCCACGGTCCCCCGCCCGGCCGCGTCCCGGCCCCCGGCGGGCCGTCCACCCGGGCGGCCCGACCCGCGCCGCCCCGGATCGCGGTCCCACCGGGTGCCCGCGCAGCCTCCCCCGCACCCCGCCGAGCTCTTCACGGAGCTGCTGTTACTGGTCCTCAGCGGCCAGCGCCCGGTGCACGCGGTGGCCCGGCACGTCGCCCACACCGCCTACGACGACCTGGTGCGCCTCGCCGAGCGCCTGCCGCTGCGCTCCGTCGGCGGCCACCGGCCCGCCGTGCGGCGCGTCGGCCACTACGAGGTGCGGCCCGGCGTCTACGAGGTCTTCGCCCGCGTCGGCGCGGGCCCCGCGCTGCGCGCCCTCGCGTTCCGGCTGCACCGGGGCGCCGACGAACGCTGGCGCTGCACGGCGGTGGAGGTGGCCGGGCGCCCCGCGAGAGGAGAGCCCGCCTGACGCGCCCCGCGCACGCGAAGGGCCGGGCGCCCTCGGCGCCCGGCCCCTCACTCGGCCCGCTCCACGGGCCCCTGGCTACTTCTTGCGGCGACGGCCGCCCTTCTGGGCCTTGCGCCGCTCCGCGCGCGTCAGTCCGTCGCTGGCCGACGGCGTGCCGCCCGACGGCTGGTCGGAGGTCGTGAAGTCGCCCTCGTCGACGCCGCCCTCGGCGTTCGGCGCCTGGAAGTGCAGGCGGTCCGGGCGCTGCGGGGCCTCCAGGCCCTTGGCGCGGATCTCCGGGCGTCCGGCACCGGCCGGAACCGCGTCCTGCGCGCCGTCCTTCGACAGCGACGGCGCGGTGTCCGCGACCGGAACCTCCTCGACCTGCTGCTCGACCTGGACCTCCAGGTTGAACAGATAGCCGACGGACTCCTCCTTGATGCCGTCCATCATGGCGTTGAACATGTCGAAGCCCTCGCGCTGGTACTCGACCAGCGGGTCCTTCTGCGCCATGGCGCGCAGACCGATGCCCTCCTGGAGGTAGTCCATCTCGTAGAGGTGCTCGCGCCACTTGCGGTCCAGGACGGAGAGCACCACGCGGCGCTCCAGCTCACGCATGATCTCGGAGCCGAGCTGCGCCTCACGGGCCTCGTACTGCTGGCGGACGTCGTCCTTGATCGCCTCGGAGATGAACTCGGCGGTCAGACCCGCGCGGTCACCGACCTCGTCCTCGAGCTCCTCAACGGTGATCTTCACCGGGTACAGCTGCTTGAAGGCGCTCCAGAGGCGGTCGAGGTCCCACTCCTCCGCGAAGCCCTCGGCGCTCTCCGCCGCGACGTACGCGTCGATGGTGTCGTCCATGAAGTGCTGGACCTGCTCCTGCAGGTCCTCGCCCTCCAGGACGCGGCGGCGCTCGCCGTAGATGACCTCGCGCTGCCGGTTGAGGACCTCGTCGTACTTCAGGACGTTCTTGCGCGTCTCGAAGTTCTGCTGCTCGACCTGCGACTGGGCCGACGCGATGGCGCGCGTGACCATCTTGTTCTCGATCGGCACGTCGTCCGGGACGTTCGCCATGGCCATCACGCGCTCGACCATCTGCGCCTTGAACAGGCGCATGAGGTCGTCGCCGAGCGACAGGTAGAAGCGCGACTCACCGGGGTCGCCCTGACGGCCGGAGCGGCCGCGCAGCTGGTTGTCGATGCGGCGCGACTCGTGGCGCTCGGTGCCGAGGACGTAAAGCCCGCCGAGGTCCTTGACCTCTTCGAACTCGGCCTTGACCGCCTGCTCGGCCTTCTCCAGGGCGGCGGGCAGCGCGTGCGCCCACTCCTCGATGTGCTCCTCGGGGTCGAGGCCCTGCTGGCGCAGCTCCGCGTCGGCGAGGTCCTCGGGGTTGCCGCCGAGCTTGATGTCCGTACCACGACCGGCCATGTTCGTGGCCACGGTCACGGCGCCCTTGCGGCCGGCCTGGGCGACGATCGTCGCCTCACGGTCGTGCTGCTTGGCGTTCAGGACCTCGTGCTGGACGCCGCGCTTGGACAGCTGCTGCGAGAGGTACTCGGACTTCTCAACCGACGTCGTGCCGACGAGGATCGGCTGGCCCTTCTCGTGCTTCTCCGCGATGTCGTCGACGACGGCGGCGAACTTGGGCGACCTCGGTGCGGTAGATCAGGTCCGACTGGTCCTTGCGGACCATCGGCCTGTTCGTCGGGATCGGGACGACGCCGAGCTTGTAGATCTGGTGGAACTCGGCGGCCTCGGTCATGGCCGTACCGGTCATGCCGGAGAGGCCGGGGACTTCCTTGCCCTGGTGGTCGGCGCGCTTGTAGAGGCGGAAGAAGTTCTGCAGGGTGATCGTGGCGAGCGTCTGGTTCTCGTCCTTGATGTCCACCCCTTCCTTCGCCTCGATCGCCTGGTGCATGCCCTCGTTGTAGCGGCGGCCGGCGAGGATGCGGCCGGTGTGCTCGTCGACGATCATGACTTCGCCGTCGATGACGACGTAGTCCTTGTCCTTCTTGAACAGTTCCTTGGCCTTGATGGCGTTGTTCAGGTAACCGACGAGCGGGGTGTTCACCGACTCGTAGAGGTTGTCGATGCCCAGCCAGTCCTCGACCTTGGCGACGCCGGACTCGTGGATGCCGACGGTGCGCTTCTTCTCGTCGACCTCGTAGTCCCCGGTCTCCTCGATGCCCTTGAGGGGCTCGCCGGGCTTGCCCTTGGTGAGGCGGGTGACCAGCTTGGCGAAGTCGCCGTACCACTTGGTGGCCTGATCGGCGGGGCCGGAGATGATCAGCGGCGTACGGGCCTCGTCGACGAGGATCGAGTCGACCTCGTCCACGATCGCGAAGTTGTGGCCGCGCTGGACCAGCTCGTCCTTCGACCACGCCATGTTGTCGCGCAGGTAGTCGAAGCCGAACTCGTTGTTCGTGCCGTACGTGATGTCGCAGTTGTACATCTCGCGGCGCTGCGCGGGCGGCATGTTCGCCAGGATGCAGCCGACGCTCAGGCCGAGGAACTTGTGGACGCGGCCCATCATCTCGGAGTCGCGCTCGGCCAGGTAGTCATTGACCGTGATCAGGTGCACGCCCTTGCCCGAGAGCGCGTTCAGATACGCGGGCAGCGTACCGACCAGCGTCTTGCCCTCGCCGGTCTTCATCTCGGCGACATAGCCGAGGTGCAGCGCGGCGCCGCCCATGATCTGGACGTCGTAGTGGCGCTGGCCGAGGGCGCGCTTGGCGGCCTCGCGGACGGTCGCGAACGCCTCCGGCAGCAGGTCGTCGAGCGTTTCGCCGTCGGCGTAGCGCTCCTTGTACTCCGCTGTCAGGGCGCGCAGCTCGGCGTCGGAGAGGACCGTGAAGTCCTCCTCGATGGAGTTGACCTGGTCCGCGATGCGGTGCAGCTTGCGCAGGATCTTGCCTTCGCCTGCACGCATGATCTTCGAGAGGACGGACACGGGGGTTGGTCTCCTTGCCGGTCGGGCCTGGCATGGTCGGTTGTACTCGTCGGGCAACGGCCATCGTATGCGAGGACCTGGCCACGCCGGGAGGTCTGCCAGTACGTCAACGCTCGGGCAGCCTGGAAGGTGCCGCATACCGGGCCATCCGACGGCGAATCCGCCCTCCGCTGAATCGTCCCGCCGACGCCGTCCGCCCGCGCCGGGGCGAGCCCGCCAAACCGCTGGCGCCGCTCGGGGCGCCCCGCGCAGAATCGGCCGATGGAGCCCGTCACCCTCACCACCGAACGCCTGCTGCTGCGCGCCTTCACGTCCGCCGACACGGACGAGGTGTACGCGGCGTGCCAGGACCCCGACATCCAGCGCTGGACGACCATCCCGTCGCCCTACGCGCGCGTGGACGCCGAGAGCTTCACCGGCCGCATGGTCCCCGACGGCTGGCGTTACGACATCGAGTACACCTTCTCCGTACGCCCCCGTGAGGGCGGCCCGCTCCTGGCCGCGACGAGCCTGCACCACCCGCGCGCGGGCAGCTGGGAGATCGGCTTCTGGACCGCCAAGGAGCACCGGGGCCACGGCTACATGACGGAGACCGTCCAGGCCATGGCCCACTGGGCGTTCACCCGCCTCGGCTGCACACGCCTGGAGTGGCGCGCCGAGGTGGGCAACCAGGGCTCCCGCGCGGTGGCGGAGAAGGCGGGCTTCACCATCGAGGGCACCCTCCGCGCGGCCCTCCCCAACAAGAACACCCTCCGCGACTGCTGGATCGGCGCCCTCCTCCCCACAGACATCGGCCTGCAGTCACAACAGCAATACCTGCCCACACCTGCGGGCTCCAGCCCGTCCGGCGTGTGAGAACGAGCGGTGTTCCAGCCCGTCCGGCGTGTGAGTGACGAGCGGTGTTCCAGCCCGTCCGGCGTTTGAGGACGAGGCGCGAAGCGCCAATGCGGTTGAGCGGGGCCCGGGGCGGCAGCCCCGGTTTCGGGAAGGGGCGGGCCTGGGGCGCACCGCGAGGCCCCACCCACCCGCACACCCACCCGCACACCCACCCGCACACCCACATCCACACCCACACCCACTGTCAGACCCTCCCCCTATCGTTCCCCCATGACCGAGCCCACCCGCACCCCCCGCCCCGAGGCCACCCTCACCGCCGACGAAGCCCGCCGCCTGGCCCTCCGGGCCCAGGGTTTCCTCGGCGCCCCGAACCGCAAGGCGGGCCCCCGCGGAGTCCTGCGCCACCTGGGCGCGGTCCAGCTCGACACGATCTCGGTCCTGGCCCGCTCCCACGAGCTGATCCCGTACGCACGCCTGGGCGCCGTCGGCCGCAAGACGGTGGAGCGGGCGTACTGGACGGCCACACCCCCCGGCGCGCCTCCGGCACAGCCCCACGCGTTCGAGTACTGGTCCCACGCCGCCTGCGTCCTGCCCATCGAGGAGTGGCCGCACTTCGCCTTCCGCCGCCGCGCCTACCGCGCCCGCCCGCACTGGCACCACGACCTCCCGGACGGCGCCTACGACCAGGTCATCAAGCAGCTCCGCACCGAAGGCCCGCTCACGGCCACGGAGTTGGGCGGCGCGAAGAACAAGGGCGAGTGGTGGGACTGGTCCGACTCCAAGATCGCCGTGGAGCGCGCGCTGATGCACGGCGAGGTGGTGTGCGTGGAACGCCGCTCCTGGAAGCGGGTGTACGACCTCGCGGAGCGCGCCATCCCGGACACCCTGCTGCACGACGACCTGGACGACACGGAGTGCGTGCGCCGTCTGGTCCGCCAGGCGGGCGAGGCCCTGGGCGTCGGCACCCGCGCGGACATCGCCGACTACCACCGCCTCAAGGGCGAGCAGTTCGACGCCGTGGTCGAGGACTCGGGCCTGGTGCCGGTGGCCGTGGAGGGCTGGGACAAGCCCGCCTGGGCGGCGCCCGAGGCGCTGGCCACGCCCCCGCGCGGCCGCCACCGCACGACGCTCCTGTCGCCGTTCGACTCCCTGATCTGGGAGCGCGCACGCACGGAGCGGATCTTCGGCTTCACCCACCGCCTGGAGGCGTACGTCCCCAAGCAGAAGCGGATCCACGGCTACTTCGCGATGCCGGTGCTCGCGGGCGGCCACCTGGTGGGCCGTGTCGACCCCGCGCGCGAGGGCACCACGCTGGTCGCCAAGCAGGTGTCCCTCGCGGGCCCCAAGGCGGTGCCCCCCAGGTCGCTCAGGCACTCCTGGAGGCGGCGGAGTGGGTGGGCTGCGACGCCGTGCGCGTCGAGCGCGTGGACAGCCCGGAGCTGACCGCGCCCCTGGTCCGCGCCCTCGGCTGACGGCCGGGCCGATGGCCCGGCCGGTCACCGGATCTCGAGGATCTTCTCCCGCATCGCGTACACCACGGCCTCCATCCGGGAGTGCAGCTGCAGCTTCTCCAGGATGTTGCGCACGTGGTTCTTCACGGTGTTCTCGGAGATGAACAACTCCTTGGCGATGTCCCGGTTGTTCATGCCGGTGGCCACCAGCTTCAGGACCTCCAGCTCCCGGTCGGTGAGCCGGGGCGCGGGGACGAGCCGCCGCTCGTCCGTCCGCTGGATCATCGACTTGAACTCCGTGAGCAGCTTCGACGCCATGGACGGGCTGATCTGCGACTGTCCGTCCGCCACCGCCCGGATCGCCGTGGCGACCTCGTCCGTGGAGATCTCCTTCAGCAGATAGCCGGTCGCGCCCGCCTTGATCGCGTCATAGAGGTCGGCCTCCTCGTCGCTGATCGTCAGCATGATGATCTTCGCGCTGGGGGCCACCTCCTTGATCGAGGTGCAGGCCTCGATGCCTCCGCGCTTCGGCATCCGCACATCCATCAGGACGATGTCCGGCAGCAGATCCGCGGCCTTGTCCACCGCCTCCGCGCCGTCGCCCGCCTCGCCGACCACCTGGATGTCCTCCTCCGCGGCGAGGACGATCTCCAGACCACGCCGGAAGAGCGCGTGGTCGTCCACGACCAGGACCCTGATCGGCTCCTTGCGCGGGGCGCCCGCGTCCGTGCCGATGCCGACGCCGTCCCCGGCATCATCGTTCCGCATCGGTCCGAAGCTGTCCGCCATCGTTCCTCCCCCTGAAGGCCAGGGCCAGTGTCTTGCCTTGGCTGCACCAACCCTAGGCAGAGTCAAGCGGGTTGGGCCGTCGCGCCCATGATTCCATGACCGGCCCCCGCGCCGTGCGCGCAGTGGTCGCACGCGGGTGCCCCTGGGGGCGCACACGCGCTCCAGGGGCACCGGTCTACGCGCTCCCGCGAGGGAGATCAGCCACCGAGGACACTGCCTCCGCCGGCCGATTGCGGCTGGGTGACCATGGGGTCCGTGTTGAGGTGGATGACGCCGTAGTCGTAGGCGTGCCGCCGGTAGACGACACTCGGTTCCTTGGTCTCGGAGTCGACGAACAGATAGAAGTCGTGGCCGACCAGCTCCATCTCGTAGAGCGCCTGGTCGAGCGTCATGGGGGCCGCGACGTGCGTCTTCTCGCGGACCACCAGGGGTCCTTCGCCCTGGATCTCCAGCGAGCCGATCCTGGTGGTCGGCACGCCGTCGGGCTCTTCGTCGTGGGCCAGGGAGCCGTCCCCGTTGAGGTGCGCCGCGTCCGGCACGCGGCTGGCGACCTCGGCGGCGGTGAGCCGGCAGGCACCACGCCGGTTGTGCCGCTTCTCGTGCTGCTTGCGCAGTCGGGCCTCGAGCTTGGCGGTGGCCAGGTCGAGCGCCGCGTAGGGATCCGACGCCGATGCCTCCGCCCGGATCACGGGCCCACGCCCACGGACGGTGATTTCCACACGGTCGGAACGGTCGGCCTGACGCGGGTTGGTTTCCTTGGACACCTCGACGTCGAGGCTGATCACCTTGCCGTCGAGCTTCTGGATCTTCTCCAGCTTCAGCTTCTCGGCCACGTGCTTGCGGAACCGCTCGGGCACCTCGGTCTTGCGGCCCTTGACGACGATGTCCACGCAGAACTCCGTTCCCGGATCGCTCCGCGACTTCGGCGGAGCCTCTCCCTTTTGCACCAGACCCCGGGCACTCCCGGAGCCTCGGACTCGGTGACTTCCACCTCCTCCTCCCCCGTGGGCAAGATCTCCACCCACCGGTTCCGGGTGATTGCGGAAAACCCGTACACCGGCATTCCGATAAGCGAGGGGCGCTGTGCGCGGCTCCTCACAACCGAACATATCTCGCCCGGACGGATGTCGTCACCCTCTACTGACACGTACCTCCATTCAGGTACTTCCACCCTCTCACTACCAGCAACGATGGAAGTTCTCTGTCAGTTCCGGTTTATTTTGAAAGAATCCGGTGCAGCCGCGACGACCGCCGCTCTCACCTTATTTTCCGCGCCCTTTGCCCCGGCCACCAGTGCATTCGGGCCCGCACCGACAGCGCCCTTCTCGCCACCGCGGCTTGGCCGGTTCCCTATCTGGTTCTCCACCTCGATCCATGCCTGCCGACCGGTGCGGCGCGCTCGTTGGTCTCCTTCCCCGTTCGCGCCATCCACACCACCCATCGCACGGGTGGCCTCCACGAGCGAGGCTCCTGTCGTCATGAGGTCGTCCACCACGACGACGCGCGCCGCGCCCCGCAGCAGCCGCCCCGCACCGGCTGCCACCTCCAGCGCCCCCGACAGATTCGCCTGCCGCTCACGGGAGTTGAGGCCCGCCTGGTCGGCGACAGCGCGCCGCTGCCGCAGCACCGCGAGCACCCGGGCCGACACCCCCGAGCGCCGCAGCTCCCCCGCCGCCGCCAGCGCGATCCGCCGCACCGGGTCGTGCCCCCGCGCCCGCACCGCCCACCGCGCGGACGGCACCGGCACCAGGAGCACCGGAGCCGCGCCGTCCCGCCCGGCCGCGGCGCCGGACACCCCAGGTGCCCCGCACTCCAGCCCGGCCCGCACCGCGCCCGCCAGCGCCTCGCCGAGCGGCCCGACGAGCGCCAGCGCGCCCCGTTCCTTGTGTGCGAGCAGCACCGCCCGCACCGCGTCCTCGTACACCGCCGCCGCGTGCACCACCGGCAGCCCCCGTGGCTCGGGCACCGGCCGCACCCTGCGCGGCCCGACCCCGCACAGAGCCGCCCGGCACCGGGCGCACAGCGCCGCCCGAGGCGTCCCGCAGCCGCCGCACTCGGCCGGCAGCACCAGCTCCGTGAGGTCCTGCCACCACCCCCGCATGTCCACCACTGTGCCAACGCGGACGCCCCGCTGCCACCCCTGTGGATAACCGCCTGTGGATAACCGCGCGCACCCCGGCTGCGCTGCGCCGACACGCTTCCGCCCGCGCCGGGCGCAGGCCCGGCGGACACCGTGGGGCCTCAGGAAGCCGTCCGTCCGGCGGAGGGTCAGGTCAGCCCGGCAGAGGGCCAGGTCAGCCCGGCAGAGGGCCCAACCGCGTCCGGCAGAGGCCCGTCGCCCGGCAGGGGTCGTCAGCCGGGCACAGCGTCACGCCCGGCAAAGGCCGTCAGCCCGGCGGCGGCGGACCCGTCACCCGGGATAGACCGGCGCCCGCCCGTCCTTGCCCACCGTCTGCCACTGCGCCCCCGAGGGCAGCCGCACGATCCCGTCGTCCGAGTGCGCGAGCAGCGGCTGGGTCTCGTCCTCGGACGCGGCGATCTCCTTCACGCCGGTGAGTCCGGGCAGCGTCGCCCCCGCAGGCGCCGAGCCGTCGCACTGGACGTACCGCATCTGCTGCACACCGCCGGACTCGCGTCCCACCACCACGAGGCGGCTGGGGCCCGCCCAGGACATGGCGGTGACCTCTTCCATCTGCGGGGCCGCCTCGCGCGGTTCGACAACGGAGATGATGGGCTGTTCGTCCTTGCCGACCGACCGCTCGACGCGGCCGATCCGCAACGACGTGCGGCCCTTCTTCTCCACGAGCAGCGCGATGCGCACGCCGTCCGCCGACACCCGCACGTCCTTGATGTGCCCGTCCAGGCCCGAGACGTTCACCGGCACCGGCTCGCCCGTGCCCTGGTCGAGCCAGAAGAGGCGCGGCCGCTTCGGGTCCCGGTCGGCCACCCACAGGTCGCCGCGCCCGTCCCAGCTGGGCGTGGACAGGCCGTCGCCCGCCGACTTGGACCGGGAGCGCAGCTCCGGCCCGCCGAGCGAACCACTGACCAGGGAGGCCGTGTACAGGCTGCGCCCGTCGGCCGACACCCCGGCCGCGTGCTGCTCGTCGCGCGAGATCGCGGCCGAGCGCAGCTCCTGCTCGGGGCTGCCGAACGGGCCCGGCACCGGCTCCGGCTTGGCGTTGCTCCCCGCGTTGACCGGCATCTGCACCAGCCGCTGCTTGTCGTCGACGAAGTACTGGTAGGACGGCCGGCCCGGGCCGCGGTGCGAGGCCACGGTCTCGGCGCGGTCCTTGCCGAGCACGCACAGCTGCGAGCCGTTCTGGCGCCGCAGCTCCACCTGCTCCACGCCGGACGACGTCAAGTCCTGGAGCGTGAAGAGCAGTTGCGCGGCCATCAGGGTGCAGCGCTTCTGGTCGACCCGGTCCGCGCGCCCGTTCAGCGGCACGACCAGCTTGTTCTTGTCGTCGGGCGTCAGCGACTTGGTGCCGGGCGCGAGCCTCGTCCCCATCAGGAACGGCGAGGTGACCACCGGGCCGAGCCAGTGCGTGGGCCCCGCGAGCAGGGACTTCACCGTCTGGGTCAGCGGATCGATGCGCTGGCGTACGTAGATGGGGTCCGCGACGAGCGCCTTCGGGCCGCTGCCCTCATGACCGGCCTCGGGCTCGGCGAAGTAGTACTTGTTGACCGCTTCGTAGTTCCGCTCGAAGTCCGACTCGCCGAGGACGACGCCCTTGGGCAGCCGGTCGATGCGCCACACCCGGCCGTTCGACCCGTTCTGCTGCGAGAGGTGCACGGTCTGCGCGTACGACGTCTCGTCGGGCACGTACGCGTGCTGCTTGTTCACCGTCGCGATCTGCCGCCCGGTGAGGGAGTACGTGCGCCCGCTGCCGCTGTCGTTGTCCACGTTGTCCGCGACCGTGTTCGGGCCGTCGGCGAGGACCGTGGTGGAGTGCTGGGGGTCCCAGCTGTCGGACGCTTCCTTCGTGAGGTACTTGCGCGCGATCGCGAAGTCCGGATCGTCGCTGGTCAGCGCCTCGAGGAAGCCCTGGACGATGTCCACGGCCTGCGCGTTCTCGGACGGCGGTATCGCGTACACGCGCACCTGGGACTGCGAGTCCGGCCGCTGGGAGGCGTCGACCTTCTTGAGGTTCCCCTCGTCGGGCATGGAGGCGCACCCGGCGAGCAGCGCGCCGCACACGGCGACCACGAGCCCGGCGTGCGAGGGGCGCACGCGCCCGTCCCGTTCAGTGCCCACGCGAGGCTCCCTGCGCCTCGTCGGCACCCGGCCCGTCGCCACTGCCCGCTCCCGGTTCCTCGTCGCGATCAACTCTCGGCGCGTGATCAACTCTCGGTACGTCCCGGTCCGTTCCCGGATCCGGTACGTCGCCGCGCACGCCCGCGCCGACCGGTTCGCCCTCGTCCTCGAAGGGCCTCGACTGGCGCGGCACCACCCGCGCGCCGTTGCCCGGCAGGGCCGTCGGGTCCACGTCCAGGGCCGCCGCGGCCGCGAGCCGCGGCGCGACCGGCGCCTTCGCGGGCACGGGCGGAGACACCCGCTCCGGCGGCCGGTGGGACACGGTGGCCCGCTTGCCGCCGCCACCGCGCGGCAGGCCCGCGGCGTCCAGGTCGCGGTGGCGCCGCGAGTCGTCCGGCTCCAGCGGTATCGGCGAGCCGCGCAGCACCTCGTCGGCCGTACGCGGCAGCGTGAGCCGGAACTGCGAGCCGCCGCCCGGCTCGCCCCAGGCCTGCAGCCAGCCGCCGTGCAGCCGCGCGTCCTCCAGGGCGATGGACAGGCCGAGGCCGGTGCCGCCGGTGGTACGCGCGCGTGCCGGGTCGGCCCGCCAGAAGCGGCTGAACACCCGGGTCGCCTCACCCGGCTTGAGCCCCACCCCGTAGTCCCGCACCGCGACGGCGACCGCGCCGCCCGCGACCGCCAGCTTGACGATCACGTCCTGGCCCTCGCCGTGCTCCACGGCGTTGACCACGAGGTTGCGCAGCACGCGCTCCACGCGCCGCGTGTCCGCCTCCGCGACCACGGGCTGCTGGTCGCCGACGACCCGTATCCGGGTGCCCTTGCGCTCGGCCAGCGGCTCCGCGCCGCCCACCACGCGCCGCGTACCACCTCGCGCAGGTCTATCGGCTCGGCCTCAAGGGCGGCCGCGCCCGCGTCGAACCGGCTGATCTCCAGCAGATCCGCGAGCAGCGACTCGAACCGGTCCAGCTGATCGGCGAGCAACTCGGCCGACCGCGCCGTCACCGGATCGAAGTCCACCCGCGCCTCGTGGATGACGTCCGCCGCCATCCGTACGGTCGTCAGGGGCGTGCGCAGCTCGTGCGACACGTCCGACACGAACCGCCGCTGCATCCGCGACAGCTCCTCCAGCTGCTGGATCTTGAGCTGGAGGTTCTGCGCCATCTTGTTGAAGGCCTCGCCGAGACGCGCGATGTCGTCCTCACCGGTGACCTTCATCCGCTCCTGGAGACGCCCTGCGGACAGCCGCTCGGCGATCCCCGCCGCCATCCGCACGGGCGTGACGACCTGCCGCACGACCAGCCAGGCGATGGCGCCGAGCAGGACCACCACGAACAGCCCCGCCGTCGCGAGCGTGCCGCGCACCAGGCTCATCGACTCCTCTTCCTGCGTCAGCGGGAAGAGGTAGTACAGCTGGTACGAGTCGCCGTTGAGGTCACTGAGCTGCTTGCCGATCACCAGACCGGCCTGTGACGCGCGGTGGTCGATGAACCTGATGCGCGTGTTGCTCTGGTACGCGAGCGTGCCGTCGCCGACCTTGTCGCGGACCTCTTCGGGAACGCTCTGGATCGGGTCCACCCCACCGGAGGCACGCGGTCCGCGCACACTGCCGACGTCACCCGTGTTGGCGCTCAGCGTCACCACGTAGAACGCGTTCTGGCCGCCGCTCGCGAGCTGCTCGGCCAGCTCCGACATCCACACGGCGGCGTTCTGCGCGGTGGGGCCGTCCCCGGCGTCGCCCTGCGGGGATGCCTGGCGCGCCGAGTTGGCCTTCTCCTGGGCCACCCGGAAGCCGCCGTCGGCCTGGCTCTGGGACGCGTTGACCTTCGCCTTCAGCAGGCCGTTGCTCACCGAGCTCATGACGACGAAGCCCAGCAGGAGCACCACGCCCAGCGACATCAGCAGCGTGGTGACGACGACCCTGAGCTGGATGTTGCGCCGCCACAGCCGCATGACGGGCAGCAGCGGGCGGCGCACCCAGCGCGTGAAGAGCCGCAGGAAAGGGCTGCCCTGCACCCCGCCCTGCAGCATCCGGCCGCGGTCGACCAGAGCCCCGAGCCGGGACTCCCGCCGAGGCGGCCGTACAGTCCGCCCCGGCCGCGCTCCCGGGTCGCCGGGCGCCGGAGCGGAACTGTCCCGGGACACGTCAGCTCGGTCCGGCCTTGTAACCGACGCCACGGACGGTCACCACGATCTCGGGCCGCTCCGGGTCCCGCTCGACCTTGGAGCGCAGGCGCTGCACGTGCACGTTGACCAGCCGGGTGTCGGCGGCGTGGCGGTAGCCCCACACCTGTTCGAGCAGCACCTCGCGCGTGAACACCTGCCACGGCTTGCGGGCGAGCGCGACCAGCAGGTCGAACTCCAGCGGCGTCAGCGCGATGGACTGCCCGTCCCGCTTCACGGAGTGCCCGGCCACGTCGATGACCAGGTCACCGATGGCCAGCTGCTCCGGCGCGGGCTCCTCCGACCTGCGCAGCCGCGCACGGATGCGGGCCACGAGCTCCTTGGGCTTGAACGGCTTGACGATGTAGTCATCCGCCCCCGACTCCAGGCCCACCACCACGTCCACCGTGTCGCTCTTGGCGGTGAGCATGACGATCGGAACACCGGACTCCGCCCTGATCAGGCGGCATACCTCGATGCCGTCCCGACCGGGCAGCATCAGATCGAGCAGTACAAGATCCGGCTTGGCCTCCCGAAAAGCGGCCAGCGCCTTGTCACCATCGGCAACGAACGACGGCTCGAAACCCTCACCACGCAGCACAATCCCGAGCATCTCGGCCAGTGCGGTGTCGTCGTCGACGACAAGGACTCGTCCCTTCATGCCTGACATCATCCCATTAGCTAATCGTTACCTGGCGTGACCTGGCACACAGCTCGGCAAGACCCTCGCCAGTCACCGGAGACACCACACCTTCCTCCGTGACGATCGCCGTCACCAACTCGGGGGGTGTCACATCGAAGGCCGGGTTGTAGGCCTGCGTCCCCAAGGGCGCCACCAGAATCCCCCCTCCACCCTCGGCTCCCGCCGCCGTAGGCGCCATCGGAACCGTGACCTCCGTCACCTCGTGCCCCGCCCGCTGCTCGACCTCGATGGCAGCCCCGTCCGGGGTCTCCGGGTCCACGGTCGTCACCGGCGCCACCACGATGAACGGCACGTGGTGATACCGGGCGAGCACCGCGAGCGGATAGCTCCCCACCTTGTTGGCCACCGAACCGTCGGCCGCGATCCGGTCCGCGCCGATCAGCACGGCGTCGACCTCTCCCGCCGCGAACAGCGAGCCCGCCGCGTTGTCCGTGAGCAGTGTGTACGGCATGCCGTTGCGCGCGGCCTCGTACGCCGTGAGCCGGGCGCCCTGCAGCAGCGGCCGCGTCTCGTCCACCCACAGCCTGCGCAGCCGGCCCGCGCGGTGCGCGCCGAGCGCCACCGCGAACGCCGTGCCCTCGCCGCCGGAGACCAGCGCCCCGGTGTTGCAGTGCGTGAGGATCCGATGGCCGCCGCCGGACATCAGCTCGTCCAGCAGCGCCAGGCCGTGCACCGCCATCCGCGCGCTGGCCTCGGCGTCCTCCTGGTGCAGCGCCCGCGCCGCGGCGAGCGCCGCCCGTGCGGCCCCCGGCCCGTCCGCCCCCTCGGCGGCCGCGTCCCGGTACGCCGCCTGGGCCCTGCGCACGCCGTACGCGAGGTTGACCGCGGTGGGCCGCGCGGCCGCGAGGGCCTCGGCCGCCTCGTCCACGTCGAAGCCACGGGCGGCGGCCAGCGCCACGCCGTACGCCCCGGCGATGCCGAGCAGCGGCGCCCCGCGCACGGCCAGCGTCCGGATCGCCTGCACCAGCGCGGGCGCGTCGGTGCAGACCAGCTCGCTCTCCTCACCGGGCAGCCTGGTCTGGTCGAGGAGCACAAGGACGGGGCCCTCGGGTGGCTCGTCCCACCGGATCGCGGGAACCGCCGGGGGCGCTGGGGCCTCAGGGCCGCCCGGGGCCGCCGGTGGCGTGGTCGGGGGCAGGGGAGTCGTGGGTGTTCCGCCGACGGCGCCGGGTGTCGCCGCCGGGGCCCCTGGGGGCGGTGCGGCGGCCCCGGAGGGCGGTGTCGGCCGTACGTCCTCGCCGGATCGCGCGTACTGATCAGCCATCCGCCCAGTCTGCCCGGTACCCGTCGGACAATAGAAGGTGTGCAGCCGAGGCAGCGCGCAGCCCCCGTACCCCCGCGCCTGGTCCCCGGCCCACCGCCCCGTGGCACGATGGCAGCCAACCTGCCGCCGCGACCGCGGACGGGCACTGTGAAGGAGCGACGATGAACGACACTCCGGGCTGGGCCTCGCCCGGATCTGCCCCCTCCGACGGAAACGACCCCGACCGGCAGGGATCCACCGCCCCCGAGGACCAGCCGAGCGGCCCGCCCTCGAAGTGGTCCAAGGAACAGCCGCCGCCCGCCCAGTGGTCCGCGCCCGGCGCGCCAGGCCCCGGCCAGACCCCGCCTCCGCCCGCGCCTCCCGGCCAGGGCTGGGGCGGCGGCCCCGCGGGAGGCGGCGGCCAGGGCGGCGGCCCCTACCGCGGCTGGGGCGCCTGGCAGGGCCCGCCCGCGGCCGCCAAGCCGGGAGTCATCCCGCTGCGCCCGCTCGCCGTCGGCGAGATCCTGGACGGCGCGGTCTCCACGATGCGTACGCACTGGCGCACGGTCCTCGGCATCTCGCTGACCGTCGCCGTCGTCACGGAGCTCGTCGTCGTGCTCCTCCAGGGGCTCGTCCTCAACGACGCCGACACCTCGGCCCTGGACGACCCGGACGCGACCGTCGGCGAGCTGACGCGCGCCCTCGGGGACACGCTCCTGAGCTCCGGCGTCGTCCTCGTCGTCACGCTGCTCGGCACGATCGTCGCGACGGCCCTGCTGACCATGGTCACCAGCCGCGCCGTGCTCGGCCGCTCGGTGACCACGGCGGAGGCCTGGCACGACTCCCGTCCGCAGCTGCCCAAGCTGCTCGGCCTCACGCTGCTGCTTCCGCTCATCGCGGTGGGCATCGTCGTCGTCGGCGTCCTGCCCGGTGTGCTCATCGCCGCGGCCGGGGCCACCGACGGCGGTGCCGCCCTGGCCGTCGTCGGCGGCCTCGCCGCGGGCGTCGTCGCCATCTGGCTGATGGTCCGGCTCTCCCTGTCCTCTCCGGCGCTCATGCTGGAGAAGCAGGGCGTGAAGAAGTCGCTGAGCCGGTCCGTGAAGCTGGTGCGCCGCTCCTGGTGGCGCGTCTTCGGCATTCAGCTGCTCGCCGCGGTGATCGCGAACGTCATCTCGTCGATCGTCGTCATCCCGTTCACCGTCATCGCGGGCGCGCTCAGCGGCGACAGCGTCTCCAACCTCCTGGACAGCGCCTCCGGAGACGTCGGTTGGGTCTTCCTGATCGTCAGCGGCATCGGCCAGGTGATCGGCTCCATGCTCACCTTCCCGATCACCGCGGGCGTCACCGTGCTCCTCTACATCGACCAGCGAATCCGCCGCGAGGCCCTCGACCTCGAGCTCGCCCGCGCCGCCGGCGTCCCGGGCCACGGCACCCCCGACGCGCCCGGCACCCCCGGAAGCTGATGCGGTGACCCTGGCGGGGGCAGTCCTGAACAGGATCGGCACGGCCGTTCCGGCGCCGCGCACCGGCGCCGGAACGGTCCCCCTGCTGCCGCGCACCGGCGAGGACCCCCCGGTGACGATCCCGCGCGACCCCGCGCGGGAGGCAGCCGAGCGCGAGCTCTCCAAGCCGATGTACCACGAGAACGAGCCCGGCCTCTTCCAGCGCACCCTGAACCGCTTCCTGGACTGGGTGAACGACCTCCTGAACGCGGCCTCCGGGGCGGCGCCGGGCGGCGGATTCGGGCTCGTCGTCATCGTGGTCGCCGTGATCGCCGTCGCGGCGGCCCTGTGGTGGCGCCTCGGCACGCCCCGCGGTGCCCCCGCCACCTCGGCGACGCTCTTCGGCGACCGCCCCCGCAGCGCCGCCGAACACCGCGCCGCCGCCGAGGCGCACGCTGCCCAGGGCCACTGGAACCAGGCCGTCCAGGAGCGGATGCGCGCCGTCGTCCGCTCCCTGGAGGAGCGCGCGCTCCTCGACCCCCGCCCCGGCCGCACGGCCGACGAGGCCGCCGCGGAGGCGGGCCGCACCCTGCCCGCGCACACGGACGAGCTGCGCGCGGCGGCCCGGGAGTTCGACGACGTCACATACGGCGGCCGCAGCGCCGACCAGACGGCATACCACCGGCTCACCCGCCTCGACGAGACCCTGGAGCGCGCCAAGCCCGTGCTCACGACCTCCGCGACGGCCCCCACCGGCTCCCCTGGAGCAGGCGGATGACCGGCCCCACGAGCCCCTCGAACACGCCGAGCGCCCCCCGACGAGGCCCTTCCCGAGGCCCCTCAGGACACCCCGGCGCCGACTGCCGGAACCTCCCTCGCCGCGACTCCCCGCCAGCTCTGGACCCGCACGCGCGGCATCGCCCTCGCGCTCGTCATCCTCCTGGCTGCGGGCATCGCGATCGCCGCCGTCCGCTCCGGCGCACAGCACGGGCGTCTGGACCCCCGCGCCGCCGACCCGTACGGCAGCCGCGCCATCGCTGAACTCCTCGACGACCGGGGCGTGTCCACGCGCGTGGTCACCACCACGGAGCAGGCCCGGTCCGCCGCGGGCCCGGACACCACCCTCCTCGTGGCCGACCCCGACGTCCTCACCGACCGCCAGCTGACCCGCCTCCACGCCGCCACCGAGGGCTCCGGGGGCCGCACCGTCCTGGTCGCCCCCGACACGTCGGTCTCGGCCCTCGCCCCGGGCGTCAGCGCGGACGGCGCCCGCAGCGTCGGCTCGACGCTGTCCCCCGGCTGCGCCCTGCCCGCCGCCCGCCGCGCGGGCACCGCCGACGTCGGCGGCATCCGCTACGAGACGCTCGCCCCGAACGCCGAGTCCTGCTACCCCAGCGACGGCCTGCCCGGCCTCGTGCGCCTCCCCGCCGCAGCACCCCCCGGAGACACCCGGGGCGACGGCGAGCCCCAGGGCGACACCGTCGTCCTCGGCGCCCCCGACATCCTCTACAACGACCGCCTCGGCGAGCACGGCAACGCCTCGCTCGCCCTGCAACTCCTCGGTTCCCGCCCCCACCTGGTCTGGTACCTCCCCTCACTGGCCGACGACGCCGTCGACGACGACGCCGACAAGAGCTTCTTCGACCTGATCCCCTCCGGCTGGCTCTGGGGCACGCTTCAACTCACCGTGGCCGCCGTGCTCGCCGCTCTCTGGCGTGCCCGCCGCCTCGGCCCGCTCGTCCCCGAGAGGCTCCCCGTCGCCGTCCGCGCCTCCGAGACCGCCGAAGGCCGCGCCCGTCTCTACCGCAAGGCCGACGCCCGCGACCGTGCCGCCGCGGCTCTTCGCTCGGCCACCCGCACCCGCCTCGCCCCCCTCGTCGGCGTCCCCACCACCCGGGCGCACACACCCGAGGCGCTCCTGCCTTCCCTGACCAGCCGTCTGCGCACGCCCGGCCAGGACCTGCACCCCCTTCTCTTCGGCCCGCCGCCGGGCGACGACGCGGGCCTCATCGCCCTCGCCGACCAACTCGACGCCCTCGAAAGTGAGGTTCGTACTTCATGATGGACCCGACCACTGACAACGCCGGGAGCTCCGACCGCGCCCGCTCCTCCCTCGAGGCCCTGCGCGGCGAGATCTCCAAGGCCGTGGTCGGCCAGGACCCCGCCGTCACCGGCCTCGTCGTGGCCCTGCTCTGCCGCGGCCACGTCCTGCTCGAGGGCGTCCCCGGCGTCGCGAAGACCCTGCTGGTACGGGCCCTCGCCGCGTCCCTCGAACTCGACACCAAGCGCGTCCAGTTCACCCCCGACCTGATGCCGAGCGACGTCACCGGCTCCCTCGTCTACGACACCCGCACCGCGGAGTTCTCCTTCCAGCCGGGCCCCGTCTTCACCCACCTCCTGCTCGCCGACGAAATCAACCGCACCCCGCCCAAGACCCAGTCCTCCCTCCTCGAAGCGATGGAGGAACGCCAGGTCACCGTCGACGGCACCCCGCGCCCCCTGCCCGATCCGTTCCTGGTGGCGGCCACTCAGAACCCGGTCGAGTACGAGGGCACGTACCCCCTGCCCGAGGCCCAGCTGGACCGTTTCCTCCTCAAGCTGACGGTCCCCCTGCCCTCCCGCCAGGACGAGATCGACGTCTTGAGGCGCCACGCGGAAGGCTTCAATCCGCGCGACCTGCGCGCCGCCGGCGTGCGCCCTGTCGCGACCGCCGCCGACCTCGAGGCGGCCCGCACGGCCGTCGCGAAGACCGCAGTCTCCACCGACATCACGGCCTACGTCGTCGACATCTGCCGCGCCACCCGCGAGTCGCCGTCCCTCACCCTCGGTGTCTCCCCGCGCGGTGCCACGGCCCTGCTGTCCACGGCCCGCGCCTGGGCCTGGCTGACCGGCCGCGACTACGTCACCCCCGATGACGTGAAGGCCCTGGCCCTGCCGACGCTCCGCCACCGCGTCCAGCTCCGCCCCGAGGCCGAGATGGAGGGCGTGACGGCGGACTCCGTGATCACCTCGATCCTCAACCACGTCCCGGTGCCCCGCTGATGGCCCCCACGGGCCGCGCCGCCCTCCTGGCGGCCCTGGGCTCCCTCCCCGTGGGCATCCTGGAACCCAGCTGGACCGGCTTCCTCGCCGTCAACGGCCCCTTGGCCCTGGCCTGCGCCTGCGACTACGCCCTGGCCGCTCCGGTGCGCCGCCTCGGCCTGACCCGCTCCGGCGACACGAGCGTGCGCCTAGGTGAGTCCGCGGACGTCCAGGTCACCGTCACCAATCCCACCAAGCGGCCCTTGCGCGCGGACGTCCGCGACGCCTGGCCTCCGAGCAGCTGGCAGCCCGGCACCGAAGTCGCCGCCTCCAGGAGCCGGTTGACGGTCCCTCCCGGTGAACGCCGCCGCCTCACCACGCGCTTGCGTCCCACCCGTCGCGGCGACCACCGCGCGGACCGCGTGACGGTCCGCTCGTACGGCCCGCTCGGCCTGTTCACCCGGCAGGGCGGCCACCGTGTCCCCTGGACGGTCCGCGTGCTGCCGCCGTTCACCAGCCGCAAGCATCTGCCGTCGAAGCTGGCCCGGCTGCGCGAACTCGACGGCCGCACCAGCGTCCTGATCCGCGGTCAGGGTACGGAGTTCGACAGCCTCCGCGAGTACGTGCCCGGCGACGACACCCGTTCCATCGACTGGCGCGCCACCGCCCGCCAGTCCTCGGTGGCTGTCCGCACCTGGCGCCCGGAACGCGACCGCCACATCCTCTTGGTCCTCGACACCGGCCGCACCTCCGCGGGCCGCGTCGGCGACGCCCCTCGCCTCGATGCGTCCATGGATGCCGCCCTTCTCCTGGCCGCACTGGCCTCCCGGGCCGGCGACCGCGTCGACCTTCTCGCGTACGACCGCCGCGTACGGGCCCTGGTGCAGGGCAAGGCGGCGGGTGATGTCCTGCCGTCGCTCGTGAACGCCCTCGCGACTGTGGAACCCGAGCTCGTCGAGACGGATGCCCGCGGCCTCACCGCGACGGCCCTGCGCACGGCTCCCCGCAGCTCACTGATCGTGCTGCTCACCAGCCTCGACGCGGCCCCGATCGAGGAGGGCCTGCTTCCCGTTCTCTCCGGCCTCACACAGCGCCACACCGTCGTCGTCGCGTCGGTGGCCGATCCGTACATCTCCCAGATGGCGAGGTCACGGGGTACTACGGAGGCGGTGTACGACGCCGCTGCCGCGGCCCAGGCCCAGGCGGAACGCCACCGCACCGCGGAACAGCTCACGCGCCACGGCGTCACCGTCGTCGACGCCACCCCTGACGACCTGGCCCCCGCGCTGGCCGACGCCTATCTCTCCCTGAAGGCAGCGGGCCGCCTCTGACGAGGACCACATAAGCGAACCCAGAGCAGGAGAAGAGGAAGGGAAAAGAAGAGAACAAAGATCCCTG
>JAVLTM010000012.1:0-217503 GCA_037117115.1 Streptomyces sp. PmtG
GGGGGCTCCGCCCCCGGGCCCCCCTTCATCGGCGCTTCGCGCCTCGCCCTCAAACACCGGGCGGGCTATTTGCGGTAGCCGCGCAGGAGCAGCCAGCCCACCAGTACGCAGCCGATGACCATCACGACGAGGACGACGCGCAGCAGGTTGCCCGGTCCCTGCCGGCCGGCCGCCTGGGCGGCCAGGGTGAGGGCGTCGGCTGCGGAGATGTGCTCCATGGCGGGTGGCTCCTTCTGTGTGCTGCCCCGTCACGGTATCTCCGCCTAGTCTTGACCTCATCTCGGGGGCCCGATCGAGACTCGACATGGGGGACGCGGCATGACCAACGGCAGCAACCACGGCGGCACGGGGGACGGGCACGAGCAGGTGCCGAGCCGGCAGCGCAGGCGCTTCCCGGGCATCTCGTCACGGACGTACGAGCACCCGGCGGACCGCTCGGCCCTGGTGGCCCTGCGCAAGCTCAGCGGCTTCGACACGGTCTTCAAGGCGCTCAGCGGGCTGCTGCCCGAGCGGAGCCTGCGGCTGCTGTACCTGTCGGACTCCGTGCGCGTGTCCGACGCCCAGTTCGCGCACCTCAACGACATGCTGCGGGACGCCTGTTACATCCTGGACCTGGAGAAGGTCCCGCCGATGTACGTGACGCAGGACCCGACGCCGAACGCGATGTGCATCGGGCTCGACGAGCCGATCATCATCATCACGACCGGCCTGGTCGAGCTGCTCGACGAGGAGGAGATGCGCGCGGCCATCGGGCACGAGGTGGGGCACGCCCTGTCCGGCCACTCCGTGTACCGCACGATCCTGCTGTTCCTGACGAACCTCGCCCTGAAGGTGGCGTGGATACCGCTCGGGTCCGTCGCGATCATGGCGATCGTGACCGCGCTGCGCGAGTGGTTCCGCAAGTCCGAGCTGTCCGCGGACCGCGCGGGCCTGCTCGTCGGCCAGGACCTCCAGGCGTCCATGCGCGGCCTGATGAAGATCGCGGGCGGCAACCACCTGCACGAGATGAACGTGGACGCGTTCCTGGAGCAGGCCGAGGAGTACGAGGCGGGCGGCGACCTGCGCGACTCCGTCCTGAAGATCCTGAACGTGCTGCCGCGCACGCACCCCTTCACCACCGTGCGCGCCGCCGAGCTGAAGAAGTGGGCCGAGAGCCGCGACTACCAGCGCGTCATGGACGGCCACTACCCGCGCCGCAGCGAGGACAAGGACGCCTCGGTCAGCGACTCCTTCCGGCAGTCGGCGTCGGCGTACGCGGACAACGTCCGCAACAGCAAGGACCCGCTGATGAAGCTGGTCAGCGACATCGCGGGCGGAGCGGGCGACCTCGGCGGCAAGCTGCGCGACCGGTTCACGGGGCCGGGCGGCGGGTCCGGCTCGGGATCGGGGTCCGGCTCCGGGTCTTCCGACGGCGACGACAAGTAGCCCTCGGGCGAAAGGCGAACCCCCAGGCGGCAAGCCCCGGCGCTACAGCCGCGGCTGGGCCGCCCGTGCCAGCGTTCCGCACAGCGCGGTCGCGTCACCCGTCGCGTACGGGTCGGTGCCCGCGGGGCCGCCCGTCGGCGCCTGCTGGCCCGCGAGCAGCGGCAGCAGCCTGCGGGTGGTGTCGGCGGCGCAGGCGAGCGGTCCGGCCTGGACGTACGACACGAGCAGTTCGGCCTGGTGCATGCGCAGGTCGTCGCGGTCGAAGCGGAAGTGCAGCTCGCGGCGGACGGTGAACAGCGAGGCGCGCGCCCGGTCGTCGGCGCCCGCCGGGCGCAGCGCGTAGACGAAGGTGTGGTCGGAGGAGACCTCAAGGGTGTCCTTGTTGGTCTCGTCCGCCCGCAGGGTGCCGTTGACGCGCACGCCCGGATCGGCGAGCGCCGTCTTCCCCGGGTCGAACCGCACCAGCCAGCCGGTGGGCGCGTGCCGCCCGTCGGCGGCCGGGTGCCGGAAGCTGCGGTCGAACTGGTCGAGTTGGGCCGGGTCGAGCAGGACGCGGGCGGAGCGCACGGCGCGGCCGGTGAGCACGTCCGGGTCGAGCGAGGACTCGACCAGGTAGTCCTTGGCGGTGGACAGGGCGGAGAGGACCTGGTCCTGGCTGAAGTGCGCGGTGCGCCGGGCCGCGGGCAGGGTGATGCCGCCCGCGCCGACGCGGAACTGGGCGGCCTGGCTCTTCGCGAACAGGTCGGCGACCTTCTCGGTGCCGGGCACGGCGCCCTGGGGGGCGAGCGGGACGACGGTCATGCGCAGCGGCTCGGGGCGCTGGGTGACGGGGGTGTCGTACGGGTGCCGTACGCCCATGTAGATCGCGGTGCCGAAGGCGACGGCGATGAGGACGACGAGGATCACCACTTGGCGGGAGAGCCTGCGGTGCGGGTTCGGCCTGCGGCGTACGGCGCGCGCGTGCTCCCCCATCCGCTCGCGCGCCGAGAACTCCTGTAATCGCGCGGCGCGCACGAACGACTCGTCGAAGACGACGGATCGGTACTCGTCCTCGCCTCCGGGAACTCCCTCGGGTGTCCCCGCAGGTGGCTCTCCTGGCCCGCCCATACCTTCAGGGTAGGTCTCCGGGACGTGAGGTAAACGCCCTGGTACACGACAACTTCTGACAACTCCTCACGCGCCGTCGCCGGGTGTGGGGCGGGCTTCCGCGGGTGCTCGCGGGGGCCGTCAGGGCGTGCGCGGCTCCGCGGACACGGCGGGCCGGCCGAACTCCGCCGACGCCGAGGGTCCTCCTGCTTCGCCCGCGCCCGTGGTCTGTTCGACCTCGGTGGTCGCGGGCGGGGGTATGCGGTCCTGACGGCCGCCGGACGCGCCGCGGTAGACCGCGGCGAAGGCGAAGGCGACCATGCCGATGCCCATCAGGAGGGCGAGCATCCAGGCGACGGGGCGGTGCCAGCGGGCGGCTCCGGCGCGGCGGCCGTAGCGTCCCCGGCCGTCCTCGAGGAGGTCGGCGTCGTCGAGGTCGTCCAGGTCGTCGAACTCGCCGTCGGGGCCGAAGGCGCCGTCGTCCGGGCCGTGGTACCCCTCGGGCCCGTACTCGTCGAAGTCGTCGTCGGTGTCCGGGCCCCGGCGGCGGGCGCGGCCGCGGCGGGCCTCGGCCTCCGCGCGGGCCTGCGCGGCGGCCAGGAGCCGCTCCACGGCGGTGGGCTCGTGGATTTCCGCGGCCCGCACGAAGTCCTCGTCGAAGACCACGGAGGCGAACTCATCGTCCGCATCCCCGTGGTCGCGGTCGTCGTCGGGCTCTCTGCCGTCCGGAGACGGCATGCCCCCCACGTCCTCCGGCACCCGTCCAGCGTAGACCTGGCGGGGTGGATTTGGGCAGACGGAAAGGGAATTCAGCGGGTGTGACCCCGAACGCCCCCGCGCGTCAGCGCACGTGCCCGTCGCCCGTGACGATGTACTTCGTCGAGGTCAGTTCCGGCAGTCCCATCGGTCCGCGCGCGTGCAGCTTCTGCGTGGAGATGCCGATCTCCGCGCCGAAGCCGAACTGGCCGCCGTCGGTGAACCGCGTGGAGGCGTTCACGGCGACCGTGGTGGAGTCCACGAGCTGGGTGAAGCGGCGGGCGGCCTGCTGCGAGGTGGTGACGATGGCCTCGGTGTGCCCGGAGGTCCACAGCCGGATGTGCTCGACGGCCTGCTCCAGGGTGTCGACGACGGCGGCCGCGATGTCGTACGAGAGGTACTCGGTCTCCCAGTCCTCGGCGGTCGCGGGCACGACGGTGGCCTTGGAGGCGTCGGCGTAGGCCTGGACGCGCTCATCGGCGTGGACGGTGACGCCCGCCTCGGCCAGCGCGTCCAGGGCGCGCGGCAGGAAGGCGTCGGCGATGTCGGCGTGCACGAGCAGGGTCTCGGCGGCGTTGCAGACGCTGACGCGCTGCGCCTTGGAGTTGATGAGGATCTCGACGGCCATGTCGAGGTCGGCGTGCGCGTCCACGTACACATGGCAGTTGCCGGTGCCGGTCTCGATGACGGGGACGGTGGACTCCTGGACGACGGTCTTGATCAGCGAGGCGCCGCCGCGCGGGATGAGCACGTCGACCAGGCCGCGGGCCCGCATCAGCTCGCGGACGGAGGCGCGGCTCTCGCCGGGCACGAGCTGCACGGCGTCGGCGGGCAGACCGGCGCCGTGGACGGCGTCGCGCAGCACGCGCACGAGCGCGGTGTTCGAGGCGTACGCGGAGGACGAGCCGCGCAGGAGGACCGCGTTGCCGGACTTCAGGCACAGGGCGGCGGCGTCCACGGTGACGTTCGGGCGGGCCTCGTAGATGATGCCGACGACGCCGAGCGGGACGCGGACCTGGCGCAGGTCGATGCCGTTGGGCAGGGTGGAGCCGCGGACGACCTCGCCGACGGGGTCGGGCAGGGCGACGACGTCGCGGACGTCGGCGGCGATGGCCCGCACCCGCTCGGGGGTGAGCGTCAGGCGGTCGACGATGGCCTCGCTGGTCCCGGCCGCGCGGGCGCGCTCGATGTCCTCGGCGTTGGCCGCGACGATCTCCGCCGTGCGCACTTCGAGGGCGTCGGCGATCGCGAGCAGCGCGTCGTCCTTCTCGGCGCGCGGCAGCGGCGCGAGCACCGCGGCGGCGGCGCGGGCGCGGTAGGCGGCCTGGGCGACGGGGGTCATGTTGTCGTAGGGCGAGAGCGGGGAGGGCGCGGTCATGGGGGCAGCGTAACCGCGTGTCCCGAGCCGTCCAGCCGGTATCCCGCTCCGCGAGACATGGCCGGTAATGACCAGTGGTGCGTAACCCCCGCCCGTGCCGCTCGTCGGCCCCGTCGGCGGGGTCCCGGGGCGGATCGCCACAACGGCTAGAACGGGTGGACCCCCACCGGAGTCGCGGGCAGCGGCCCGTACCCCTCCGCGATCCGCTGGTGGTAGGTGTCCCGGTCGATGACCTCGAGGCCGACGATCTCCCACGGCGGCAGCTGAGCCGTCTGCCGGTGCTCGCCCCACAGGCGCAGCGCGACCGCGGCGGCGTCGTGCAGGTCGCGGGCCTCTTCCCAGTAGCGGATCTCCGCGTGGTCGTGGGCGTAGCGGCTGGTCAGCAGAAAGGGATGGTCGTGGGCGAGCTGTTCGAGGCCGCGCCGGATCTCCTGGAGCGGGGTGCGGGCGCCGGAGACACTGAGCGTGACGTGCCACAGGCGCGGGGCCTCGGCCTGCTCGCCGCCGGTGCCACCCGGACTCTCGTCCGTCTCGCGCGCACGCGCCTGCCGGTCGTCGTCCTCGCCCGCGTCCCCGGCGTACGTCGCCCCCGCGGCGACGCTCGTCAGGGCGCGCTCAGCCGGCCCGCGGGACGCCGCCCCTGGGCGCACTCGTCTCACGACGGCCTCCTTCAACCCGTGGTGGTGCGGATGCGCAACGGTCGTTACGCAATGGTCGTTCGGAACTGCCTTGCCACAAAGTTGAGCAGGACAAGCGGTCGCGCGGGGCGATTTTCCGGAGTTTCCCCTCCGGGGGGCCGCTCCTCGCACCGCGTTCGCGCCTGTTTTCGGCCTGTTTTCCGCTGGTGTGGGTGGGGTGGCCGGGGATAGCGGTACGACCGCACACGGGTTCGCGGGGGCAGGCGTTCAGGGGGCTCGCGCGGGCCGTGGGGCGCCGGTCAGGGGTGCAGGACCACCAGGTCGTCCCGGTGGACGACCTCCCGCTCGTAGGCGGGCCCGAGCTCGCGGGCGAGTTCGCGCGTGGAGCGGCCGAAGAGCCGGGGCAGCTCCTTGGCGTCGAAGTTGACCAGGCCCCGGGCGACGGCGCGCCCCGAGGCGTCCCGCAGCTCCACCGGGTCTCCGGCGCTGAACTCGCCGTCGACGGCGGCGATGCCCGCGGGCAGGAGCGACTTGCGGCCCTCGACGACCGCGCGCACCGCCCCGTCGTCGAGGGTCAGGGAGCCGCGGGGCTCGGAGGCGTGCTGGAGCCACAGCAGGCGGTCCGACGAGCGGCGCCCGGTGGCGTGGAAGTAGGTGCCGGTGTCGCGGCCCGCGAGCGCGGCGGCGGCGTGGCTCGCGGAGGTCAGGACGACGGGGATGCCCGCGGCCGCGGCGATGCGGGCGGCCTCGACCTTGGTGACCATGCCGCCGGTGCCGACGCCCGCCTTGCCCGCGCTGCCGATCTTGACGTGGGCGATGTCGGCGGGTCCCGTGACCTCGGAGATGCGGGCGGTGCCCGGGGCCGCGGGGTCGCCGTCGTACAGGCCGTCGACGTCCGAGAGCAGGACGAGCAGGTCGGCGCGGATCAGATGGGCGACGAGGGCGGCGAGGCGGTCGTTGTCGCCGAAGCGGATCTCGTGGGTGGCGACGGTGTCGTTCTCGTTGACGATGGGCAGCGCGCCCATGGTGAAGAGCTTGTCGAGGGTGCGCGAGGCGTTGCGGTGGTGGGAGCGGCGGCTGGTGTCGTCGGTGGTGAGCAGGACCTGGCCGACGCGGACGCCGTAGCGGGCGAAGGAGGCCGTGTAGCGGGCGACGAGCAGGCCCTGGCCGACGCTGGCGGCGGCCTGCTGGCGGGCCAGGTCCTTGGGGCGGCGGTGCAGGCCGAGCGGGGCGAGCCCGGCGGCGATGGCTCCGGAGGACACCAGGACGACCTCGTGCTCGCCGCCGTCGCGGTGTTTGGCGAGGACGTCGACGAGCGCGTCGACGCGGTCCGCGTCCAGGCCGCCCGAAGCGGTGGTCAGGGACGACGATCCCACCTTGACGACGACCCGGTGGGCCTCGGTCACGCCCTGCCTTGTCACGCGCTTCCCCAATGATCCCGGTGCTCCTGGACCTGCAATCTACGCGAAGATCCGGGCGGGACGCCCGCGCGTTTCGACCGCTGGACGGCGCGGGGCCCGCGGGCGGCCGCGGGAGGCGGCCCGAAGGGCCCGGGGGCCGGGACGCGGGAGGCGGCCCGAAGGGTCCTGGGGCCGGGATTCAGTCCCAGGACTTCCATGACTTTTGCCCCTTTATTTGGTGATTGCCATCACGGAAGATTGCTCCGGAGGCACCGGGCGTCATACGGTCAGGGGTCTTCCACTATTCCGGATGAGTGCCGTCCAGGCGTCCGGAGCCCCGCGGTGCCCCTCGGCGCCGCCCTTCGCACCGCACCCCGCACCGCACCTCGCACCGCCTTCCTCCCGTCCGACCGCCCCCGCCAGGAGCCCAAGCCCGTGCCCTCCGCCGGACTCGCCAACCGCCGCATCGTGCAGCTCACCGCGCTGCTGACGATGTTCGCACTCTTCACGGCGCAGCTCGTGACCGCGCTGATTCCGTACGTCCCGGTGTTCATCGCCGCCTCCGCGGCGAACCTCGCGCTCGACATCTATCTGCAGTACAAGCAGCCCGGACTGCTCTCCCTGCTCGGCAAGGTCCGCTTCGACGTGATCGTCCGGCAGCTGCTGCGGGACATGCTGATCCTGGTCGGCCTGCTGCGCATCGACGGCATCGACCCCTTCTCCGAGCAGTCGCCGCTGACCATCTCGCTGCTCGTCTTCTACGCCCTGCACTTCACCTGCACGGCCGCCGCCGTCATGGTCCGCCGCAGCCGCCAGCTGCCGGTCGTCACGCGCAACATCGACGCGTCCGCGCTGCACCTGAGCGCCGCGCCGCCGCGGCTGCTCGCCCGCCAGCACGCGCGCCGCCTGCTCCTGTTCTCGGTGCCGACGACCCTGGGCATGGTGCTCACGGCGGCCACCACCAGCGCGTACTGGGGCGGCGTCGGCCTCGCCGTCTCGCTGGCCCTCGCGGCCGGCGGCGTCGTCTACCTGGGGTCCTGGCTGCTGCCGAAGCGGCGCGCCAAGAACGCCCAGGCCGTCATGGAGTGGCTCGACCAGTGGCTGGCGGACTACCAGCCGACGGTCGGCATGTACTTCTCCGGCGGCACGACGTCCGCGTACCAGGCCAACATGTGGCTCTCCACGCTCTCGCAGCTCGACGGCAACCCGCTGATCGTGCTCCGTGAGCGCTTCATGGTGCAGAAGATCGACTCCACCGACGTGCCGATCATCTGCTTCCCGAAGGTCGCCACGATGTTCTCGCTCGAGCAGTCGACGCTGAAGATGCTGCTGCACCCGGCGAACGCCGCGAAGACCTCGCAGGTCCTGCGCATCCCGTCGATCAAGCACGCCTTCATCAACCACGGCGAGAGCGACAAGCTGTCCTCCTGCAACCCGTACGCGAAGGCCTACGACGAGGTGTGGATCGCGGGCCCGGCCGCGCGCGAGCGCTACCAGCTCGCCGACATCGGCGTCGACGACCGGGACGTCGTCGAGGTCGGCCGCCCGCAGCTGTCGCCGATCCGCCCGTACGCGGGCGCGCCCACCGGCGCCTTCACGACCGTCCTGTACGCGCCCACCTGGGAGGGCTGGGACGGCAACCCCGGCAACACCTCGGTGGTCCTTGCGGGCGAGAACATCGTCCGGCACCTGCTCGCCGACCCGGCCGTGCGCCTGATCTACAAGCCGCACCCGATGACCGGCTCGCAGAACCCGGCCGCGGGCGCCGCCAACGAGCGCATCAAGGCCATGATCCGCGAGGCCAACACGCGGCGCGAGCGGCGTGCGCCCCAGCCCCGAGGCCGCCGCGGAGCTCGAGCTGCGCACCGAGCAGCTGAGCCTGCTCACCTCGAAGAAGTTCCGCAAGGGCGCGGACGAACAGGAGCGCATGATGCTCCAGGGCAAGCCGGACGGCGACGTCCGCGCCGCGATCATCGAGGCGACGCTGGCCTGGGAGTCGGCGTACTGGGCGGCCCTGCCGGAGTGGGAGCACCACATCGTCGCGTCGCGCCCGGCGATCTTCTCCTGCTTCAACCAGGCCGACGTGCTGATCAGCGACGTCTCCTCGGTGGTGTCGGACTGGCTGAGCAGCGAGAAGCCGTACGCCGTCGCCAACACGTCCGGCATGACCGAGGCGGAGTTCCGCGCCGGCTTCCCGACCGTGCGGGCCGCGACGATCCTCTCCCCGGAGGCGGCGGAGGTGCCCGCCCTCCTGGAGTCGGTGCGCCACCCGGAGCAGGACGTGTACGCCGACGCGCGCGCCGGGCTGAAGGAGCACCTCCTCGGCCCCTCGGACCCGCCCTCGCTCGTCCGCTTCAACGCGGCGGCCCTCGCGCTGTGCGCGAAGTCCGACGAGCGGCGGGTGCGGGTCGCCGCGCGGGTCGCCGCGGAGATTCCCGCGCAGCGCGAGGAGGCCGCTGAGGCGGCCGCCGAGGCCGCGGAGAGCACGGAGGGCGCCGAGAACGCCGACGCGGACGAGTTCGAGTCCGCGTAGCCGTGGACGCCGAAGGGGCCCGGAGCGAGTGATTCGCTCCGGGCCCCTTCGCTTGTCTGCGCTTGTCTTTACGTTTCCTGGGGGTGGGCGGCGGTGCCGCCCACCCCCAGGAAACGCCCTAGAACGGGTTGAAGTCGTCGTAGGCGCGGTCCGCCTCGTCGCGCTCCGCGTCGCGGTCACGGCGGCGCTGCGCGGCCGGGCGCGGCGCCTCCAGGCGGTGGTCCTCACCACGGCGGCCGAGCATCTCGGCACCGGCGGACATCGACGGCTCCCAGTCGAAGACGACGGCGTTGTCCTCGGGGCCGATGGCGACGCCGTCGCCCGCGCGGGCGCCCGCCTTCATCAGCTTGTCCTCGACGCCGAGGCGGTTGAGGCGGTCGGCCAGGTAGCCGACGGCCTCGTCGTTGTTGAAGTCGGTCTGGCGGACCCAGCGCTCCGGCTTCTCGCCGCGCACGCGGTACAGCGGCTCCCCCTCGTCGTCCTCGCGCGTGACCGTGAAGCCCGCGTCGTCCACGGCCTTGGGCCGGATGACGATGCGCGTGGCCTCCTCCTTGGGCTTGGCGGCGCGCGCGCCCGCGACCAGCTCGGCGAGGGCGAACGAGAGCTCCTTGAGGCCCTTGTGGGCGACGGCGGAGACCTCGAAGACGCGGTAGCCGCGGGCCTCCAGGTCCGGGCGGACCAGGTCGGCGAGGTCCTGCCCGTCGGGGATGTCGACCTTGTTCAGGACGACGAGGCGGGGCCGGTTCTCCAGGCCCGCGCCGTACTCCCGCAGCTCGGCCTCGATGACGTCGAGGTCGGAGAGGGGGTCCCGGTCGGACTCCAGGGTCGCGGTGTCCAGGACGTGCACCAGGACGCTGCAGCGCTCGACGTGGCGCAGGAACTCGAGGCCGAGGCCCTTGCCCTGGCTGGCGCCGGGAATCAGGCCGGGCACGTCGGCGATGGTGTAGACGGTGGAGCCCGCGGTGACGACGCCGAGGTTGGGCACGAGGGTCGTGAACGGGTAGTCCGCGATCTTCGGCTTGGCGGCGGACAGGACCGAGATCAGCGAGGACTTGCCCGCGCTCGGGTAGCCCACCAGCGCGACGTCCGCGACCGTCTTCAGCTCCAGGACCACGTCGCCCGCGTCGCCGGGCTCGCCGAGCAGCGCGAAGCCGGGCGCCTTGCGGCGGGCGGAGGCGAGGGCCGCGTTGCCGAGCCCGCCGCGGCCGCCGCCGGCGGCGACGTACGAGGTGCCGTGGCCGACCAGGTCGGCGAGGACGTTGCCCGCCTTGTCCAGGACGACCGTGCCGTCCGGCACCGGCAGGACCAGGTCCTGGCCGTCCTTGCCGGAGCGGTTGCCGCCCTCGCCGGGCTTGCCGTTGGTGGCCTTGCGGTGCGGGCTGTGGTGGTACTCGAGGAGTGTGGTGACCGACTGGTCGACGACCAGGATCACATCACCGCCGCGGCCGCCGTTGCCGCCGTCCGGGCCGCCGAGCGGCTTGAACTTCTCACGGTGGACGGAGGCACAGCCGTGGCCTCCGCTACCCGCGGCGACGTGCAGCTCGACGCGGTCCACGAAGGTGGTCATGGTTCAGTGCCTCCAGAAACGTACGGGAATGTCTCTTGATTAACACGCGAAAGGCGGACCCGCTTCCCGAAAGGGAAGTGAGGTCCGCCTCGCGAAAGTTCCGGTCAGAGTGCCGTTCAGGCGACCGGGACGATGTTCACGACCTTGCGGCCGCGGTGGGTACCGAACTCCACCGCACCGGCGTCCAGGGCGAACAGCGTGTCGTCCTTGCCGCGGCCGACGCCCGAGCCCGGGTGGAAGTGGGTACCGCGCTGGCGGACCAGGATCTCACCGGCGTTGACGGTCTGACCGCCGAAGCGCTTCACACCGAGCCGCTGAGCATTGGAATCGCGCCCGTTCCGAGTGGACGATGCGCCCTTCTTGTGTGCCATCTTGTCTCAGTCCCTTACTTCGCAGCCGTGGGGATGCCGGTGATCTTGATCGCCGTGTACTGCTGACGGTGACCCTGACGACGGCGGTAGCCGGTCTTGTTCTTGTAGCGAAGGATGTCGATCTTCGCGCCCTTGTGGTGGTCCACGACCTCGGCCGTGACCTTGATACCGGCCAGCACCCACGGGTCGCTGGTCACAGCGTCGCCGTCGACAACGAGCAGGGTCGAGAGCTCGACCGTGTCGCCAACCTTGGCGGTGGAAATCTTGTCAACCTCAACGATGTCGTCGACAGCAACCTTGTGCTGGCGACCACCGCTGCGCACGATGGCGTACACGCGGATCTCTCTCTCGCTCGGAACGGTACCCCCGCAGTCCAGCCGTCCGGCGCGGCAGCACGGTCGGCCTCTCCCGAAGACGGGTGACATTCCCGGGAGGAAGAGGTTTACGGGGGTGGGCGCGCCTATGGACACGCCGACGGTCAAGGTTACGGGGCCCGCCCGTACGGGTCAAACCAGGCCCCGGCCCCCGTCTGACCAGCGCCCTAGCGGAGGGGCTTCTCACCGTCCGGCGGCAGCGGCTTCACGCCCCGGCACAGGTCCGTCGCGTCGGCTGCCCCCGGCCAGGCCACCCGCCACACGTGCCCGAAGTGCTTGAGGTAGGTGTCGTGCACGGCGTCGTCGTCCACCTTCACGATCACCTCGTCGTTCTCCCGCAGCGCGGGCGCGGTGTAGTTCTGCGAGCCGGTGAAGGACACCTTGTCGCGCCTGCCGTCGTACACGCCGTCGATCAGCACGTACTTGCTGTGGATGATGTACGGCGTGGTGAGCCTCTGGCCCGGCCTGAGCGGGTCCCGGTCGTCGTTGAAGCAGCGCATCGCGGGGCCGCCGCTGTGCAGCGCCTCCCAGGTGCCGGGGGTGCCGTCCTGGCTCCGGGCGCTGTCCGTCTCCGCGTACACGAGGTCGACGGAGCAGCCCGCCTTCTTCAGGGAGACCAGCTTGTCGGCGATCTGCTTGCGCGTGATCTTGAAGATGGAGGCGCGGACCTTGGTGGCGCGCTGGACGCCGCTCGCGTCCTGGTACCGGCAGGAGACGTTGTTCAGGACCGAGTACATGGTGTCGGTCTCCTTCACGGTGCCGCCGCGCGGGAAGAAGTACGCCTTGTACGGTCCTTCGCTGACCGTGCGGTAGTCCCAGGACGCCCAGTCCTTGCCGACCATGTCGGTGAAGTACGCGGCGAACGCGTCGTACATGGCCGGGTTGTCCGGCAGCAGCAGCGCGTCGTTGAAGAACTTGGTGTGGGCGGAGGGGGTCGCGTTCGACGTGGTCTGCACGACGACGTCCCGGGCGCCCTTGACCTCGGAGAACAGCCAGAACTTGTTGTGCATGATCGACTTGCCGTACTTCGGGTCGCCCAGGCACGACTTCCCCGCCGGGCAGATCCTGACGAAGGAGGGGTCGAACCGGTTGGCGCCGAGCGCCTCCACGAGCGTGCGGTACGCGGTGTTGTCCGGGCGGTCGGTCTTGCTGGTCGAGTCGAGCAGGATCTGTACGTTGACCCCGCGCCGGTGGGCGGCGACGAGCGCCTCCACGACGGGCGCCTCCCACACGTGGTACACGGCGGCCTTGATGGTCGATCCCGGCACGGCCGCCTCGGTGAGCTCGATGAGGCGGGTGCGTATCGCGTGCTGCTGGTCGACGGTGCCCAGCGGGTCGTTGAACACCGGGCCCTCGGGCCAGGAGGGCGTCCCCGCGGGCGCCGCGGGCACCGCGGTGGCGGTGGTCGCGGCGGGCAGGGCGGCGGACAGGACCGTGGCCAGCGCCGCCGCCCGGCGCCCGCCCGTGCCCCACGATGCACCGCGCGGTGCCGTCCCGTCCCCCTCAGGCGTATGCCTCGTGTACCTCGCGGGCGCGCAGCCGCCACGTCCACCCCTCCCCTTGCCCGACGGACCGGTCGAGTCTTACAGCTAGCCGCTCGGACGGCCAAGTACGCCGGAAAACAAGGGGATCGACGACGGATAGGTGATAACGGAGCGCGGCAACGGCCGTGCCCCCGCCCGGCGCGAACGCCGGACGGGGGCACGTGGAGCGCGGTGACCTCCGGGGTCAGCTCGCGTCGGCCGGGACGGCGGACGGCGACGGCTGCTCCGCGGCCGCGGCCTTCTTGGCGGTGGTCTTCTTCGCCGCCTTCTTGGCCGTGGTCTTCTTCGCGGCCGTCTTCTTCGCCGTCGTCTTCTTGGCCACCGTCTTCTTCGTGGCGGCCTTCTTGGCGGTGGCCTTCTTGGCCGTCTTGCGCGCCGTCTTCTTGGCGGCCTTGGCCTCAGCCTCCGGGGCCGCGTCCGCGGCCTCAGCGGCCTCGGACGGGGCCTCGGCGGGCTCCGGCTTCTCCGCGGACGGGACGACCATCACGGCCGTCTCCGCCGAAGCGGTCGGCGCGGTCGCCTTGCGCACGGCGCGGCGGCGCGGCCGGGCCGGGGCCTCGGCGACCGGCTCCGGGGCGGCCTCGGCGACCGGCTCGGCGGCGGCCACGGGCTCCGGCGCGGCCGGGGCCACGGGCTCCTGCCTGGCCGTCTCCGTGACGATCACCTCGCCGTCGCCCGCGGCCTTCGGCGCACCGGCCGGGGCCGACGCCTTGCGGGTCGCGCGGCGCCGCGGACGCCCCTGGGGAGCGGCGGCGTCCTCGGCGGCGGGCGCCGGGGCGTCCGCCACCACGGGCTCGGCCTCGACCGGCTCGGTCACGACGGACTCGGCCGCGACCGGCTCCGCCCTGGCCGCACGGGACTTGGCCTTCTTCGCCTTCTTGCCGGACTCCGCACGCTCCGCGGCCGGGGCCTCAGCGGTCTCGACGATCGCGGCGGCGGTCTCCTCCACCGGCGCGGCCTGCTCGACCGGCGCGGCCTCGGCCCGCTGCTCCCGCTCCGACTGCGGCGAGCCCGCCGGAGCCGACGCCCGGCGCGTGGCCCGGCGGCGCGAACGGCCCCGGGTCGCGGCCGCCTCGGCCTCCGCGGCGCTGCTGTACAGCTCCTCGTCGGGGGCGAAGTCGGGCTCGGGCAGCGCCACCGGCTCGGCGACCTCGGCGGCGACCTCGGCCGCCGTCTCCTCGCCGGACTCGGTCTGTGCCACGGCCTCGTGCGTGTGCTCGCCCGCGCCGCCGCGGCCGCGCTTCTTGCGCTTGCCGCCGCCACCGGCGGACGTCGCCTGGTCCATGTGCACGATCACACCGCGGCCGTTGCAGTGGACGCAGGTCTCGGAGAAGGACTCCAGGAGGCCCTGGCCCACCCGCTTGCGGGTCATCTGCACCAGGCCGAGCGAGGTCACCTCGGCGACCTGGTGCTTCGTACGGTCACGGCCCAGCGCACTCCAGCATCCGCCGCAGGACCAGGTCGCGGTTGGACTCCAGGACCATGTCGATGAAGTCGATGACGACGATGCCGCCCAGGTCGCGCAGGCGCAGCTGGCGCACGATCTCCTCGGCCGCCTCCAGGTTGTTCCTGGTGACGGTCTCTTCGAGGTTGCCGCCCTGGCCGGTGAACTTGCCGGTGTTGACGTCGATCACGACCATGGCTTCGGTCTTGTCGATCACCAGCGAGCCGCCGCTGGGCAGCCACACCTTGCGGTCGAGCGCCTTCGCGAGCTGCTCGTCGATCCGGTACGTCGCGAAGACGTCCACCTCGGACGTCCAGCGCTGGAGCCGGTCGGCGAGGTCGGGCGCGACGTGCGAGACGTACCCGTGGATGGTCTGCCAGGCCTCGTCACCGCTGATGATGACCTTGGAGAAGTCCTCGTTGAAGATGTCGCGGACCACGCGGACGGTCATGTCCGGCTCGCCGTAGAGCAGGCTCGGGGAGCTGGTCGTGGACATCTTCGACTTCTTGAGGATGTCCTCCCACTGCGCCTGGAGCCGCTCGACGTCGCGGCGCAGCTCGTCCTCGCTCGCGCCCTCGGCGGCGGTGCGCACGATCACGCCCGCGTCCTCGGGGACGATCTTCTTGAGGATGGTCTTCAGACGCGCGCGCTCGGTGTCGGGCAGCTTGCGGCTGATGCCGGTCATCGAGCCCTCGGGCACATAGACCAGGTAGCGGCCGGGCAGCGAGACCTGGCTGGTCAGGCGGGCGCCCTTGTGGCCGATCGGGTCCTTGGTGACCTGCACGAGGACCGACTGGCCCGACTTCAGGGCGGACTCGATGCGGCGCGGCCCGTTGGCCATGCCGAGCGCCTCGAAGTTGACCTCACCGGCGTACAGGACGGCGTTGCGGCCCTTGCCGATGTCGATGAAGGCGGCCTCCATCGACGGCAGGACGTTCTGCACCTTGCCCAGGTAGACGTTGCCGACGTACGACGTCGACTGCTCCTTGCTTTGACGTAGTGCTCGACGAGGATGTTGTCCTCGAGGACGCCGATCTGGGTGCGGTCGCCGTTCTGGCGGACGATCATCTCGCGGTTGACGGCCTCGCGGCGCGCCAGGAACTCCGCCTCGGTGATGATCGGCACCCGGCGGCGGCCCTGCTCTCGGCCTTCGCGGCGGCGCTGCTTCTTCGCCTCGAGACGGGTCGAGCCCTTGATGGACTGCACCTCGTCGGACGGCGTGTCGTCGCTCTTCTTGCGCGGCTCGCGGACCTTGACGACCGTACGCTCCGGGTCGCCGTCGCCCGGCTCGGCCTCGGCGGCGTCACCGGCGCGACGACGGCGGCGGCGACGGCGACGGCTGCTGCTGGACCCGGCGCCGCTCTCCTCGGCGTCCGCGGCGTCCTCCGCGTCCGCGGCGTCCTCCGCGTCCTCCGCGTGCTGCTCGGCGGTGTCCTCGGCGTCCTGCTCCGCCTGCTCGGCGGCGACGTCGTCGGCGTCCTGCGTGGCGTCCGCGTCGGCGGACTCGCCACGGCGGCGGCGACGGCCGCCACGGCGACGGCGACGGCCCTGGCGCTCACCGGAGTCCTCGGCGTCCATGGCCTCGTCGGCCTCCGCCTCGGCGTCCTGCGGCTCCTCGGACCCGGCAGCCTCGACGGGCGCGGCGGTCTCGACGGGGGTGCGCGGGGCTTCGACGGCGGCGGGCTGCTCGTCCGCGGCGCGGCGGCGGCGCCGGCGGCGCGGGCCCGACTCCTCCTCGACGGCCTCGACGACAGGCGCGCGCTCGGGCTCGGGCGCGGCGGCCTCAGCGGCCTCGGCGGCGGCCGCCGCGGCGGCGCGCTCCGGGGTCTGGAACATCGGCTCGGTGAACACCGGCGCCTGGAACACGGCGACCGAGGGGCGCGCGGGGCGCTGCCCCGACTCGTCGTCGCCCTGCGTACGGTGCCCGGCGGGCGCGCTGAACCCGGCGGCGGCCTTGCGGGTCGCACGGCGGCGGCCACGGGCCCGCGGGGCGTCGTCCTCGGCCTCGGCGCCCTTGGCGTCCTTGGCGTCCTTGGCGTCCTCGACGGGCTTGGCCTCGGCGGCGGCCCGGGTGGCACGGCGGCGGGCGCGACGCGGCGCCTCGCTGTCGGCGGCGGGGGCGGCCTCGGGTGCCTCGACGGGCGCGGCGGCCTCGGCGGCGACGGCTTCAGGGGCCTCGGCGGCCTCCTCGGCCCGCGCTTCGGCGGGGGGCGCGGAGACAGCGCGGGTGGCGCGGCGGCGCGAACGACGCGGCGCGGCGGCGTCGGCCTCCGGCTGCTCCTCGACCGGCTCGGCGGCGGGCTTGGCCACGGCGGCGGCCTCAGGCGCCTCAGGGGCCACAGGGGCCTCAGCGGACTCGGTGGCCCCGGCGGCGTCGGTGGGCGCCGAGACGGCGCGGGTCGCGCGGCGACGCGAACGACGCGGCGCGGCGGCCTCCGGCTGCTCCTCGACGACCGGCTCGGCGGCCTCAGCGGCGACCGGCTCGGCGGCGGGGCTCCGCCTCCTGCGGGGCCTCATCGACGCCCTTCGGCGCACCGGCAGGAGCCGACGCGCGACGCGTCGCACGACGACGCGTACGACCAGCCGGAGCGGCCTCCACGACCGGCTCAGGGGTCTCGACGGCGACCGGCTCAGCGGCGGAAGTCTCTTCCGTCTCCTCGACCTCGGCGTCCTCGATGTCCTCGATGTCCTCGATGTCCTCGAGATCCGTGTCCACGGCGGCGGGGGCGGCCGGTATGGCCGGCGCGGCGCCCGTGGTGGTGCCCGCGGGCGGTCCCGCGGGACGCGACGCGGCGCGGCGCCGACGGCGCGGCGGCAGCGTGTCGCTGGGGGTGCTGCTGTTCTGCGAGCCCTCAGTGGGGTCGTTCGGCTCAAGCATGCGGGCGGTTCTCCCGTCACGCTCCCGGGCGCCGCGCCGTGTACCGGACGTACCCGCGGCCCTCGCTTGTCGCGCGGGGCCGCCATCCGAGGGCGTGGGCGCCGCACGGGAGCTGTCTGTGTCTTGTCTCGCCGGTTCCGTACGCTCCTGGCGGACGGCCTGGCGAAAGTCTTCTGGTCAGTGCGCTGCCCGACCCAGGTGGCTCCCGAGTACAAGGGCGGCGCTGCGGTGTTCTCGGCGAACGCCCCTGCGCGGGACCTTCCTTACGCCGACGCCTTCGCGGCGGCAGCTGCGGCGGCCCCTGCATCGGGGTGCCGATCGGCCGGGGCGGCCGTGACTGCCTCGCGGTCGGGCGCGAGCGGGTCGGTCACCGTGCCGGTCTCGTCATCGAAAAGCCCCTGCGCCAGCCTGGTCACCGCTGCGGGGACCGGCGGCGCCAGGTCGGCCACAGCTCGGAGACCGGACAGGACGTCGTCGGGTCGGACGGCAGGTGTCACGTGCCGTACAACCAGCCGCAGTATCGCACAGGGCCCGTCCGTCGGCCTATCAGCCGGCCTCTCGGCGGCGGAGGCGAGCTCCTCCGGGCCGAGGACGTCCAGGCTCACGACGGCGGCGCGGGCGTCGAACGTGCGCATCCCGTTCTTCGTGCGCCGCTGGACCTCGACGGTCTCGGCGGTGCGGAAGGCGGCGGCGGCCCGCTCGGCGTCGGCGGGCTCCACGCCGTCCAGGCGCAGCTCCCACACGGAGGCGGTCAGCCGGTCGGCGAGCCCGGAGGTGCGGGCCTCGACGGCGTCGGTGATGTCGAGCCCGGCGGGCAGCGACTCGTTGAGCAGCTCCCGCAGCTGGTGCGGGTCGCGGGGCGCGGTGAGCGCGATCTCCAGGTACTCGGCCTCGCTGCCCGTGCCGGTGGGTGCGGCATTGGCGTACGACACCTTCGGGTGCGGGGTGAAGCCCGCCGAGTACGCCATGGGCACCTCGGCGCGGCGCAGCGCCCGCTCGAAGGCGCGCTGGAAGTCACGGTGGCTGGTGAACCGGAGGCGGCCGCGCTTGGTGTAGCGCAGTCGGACGCGCTGCGCCACGGGCGCGGGCGGCGGGCCTTCGGGCTGTCGCTTGCCCAGGGGAACTTCTCCTCGTGTACGCGGTCCGTGACGCCATCCCCACCGGGGTGGGGAGCGCGTCAGGGCGGGCGCTTGCCCGGTGTCGTGGTCCGGCTCACCCCCGCGTGGGCGAGGACGTCTCGCGCCGGACCCTTCGTCCTAGAGTACGCGCTTCCGGCCAGCGGGTTCCCGCCGGTCCTCGGAGGCACCGGTCACCGCCACCCGCTCGCGGGGCGCCCCGAACAGCATGCGCCGGACGTCGGCGCGGGCCTCGCGGACGCTGTCGCGCACCGATCCGAGCACCTGCCGGGCGGCCCGGCCGACGGCCCGTCCGGCGCGGGCGGCCGGGCGCCACAGGGCGTCCCGCACGGCGTGGCCCACCGGCGTGCACACCGTCCGGTACACCCAGCGCAGCGGGTCCACGAAGATCCACCGGAAGAGCCGGGCGAGGAAGCCCCACACGGTCCGCGAGATGTGCCCGGCGACCCGCCAGGCGTGCCCGAAGGCGTCCCTCGACCTCCCGGGCGACGAAGGCGATGCCCCGCCCGACCGGCGCGAGCACCCACCGCCACAGGGCGACGACGGGCACCACGAAGATCCACCGCAAGAGTGTGCCGACCACGATGCCGACGCCGCGCACCACCCACCAGACGCCGAGGCCGGCGCCCCGCAGCAGCCACCAGATCCCGGCCGCGAGCCAGGCGACGCCGTGACCCGCCGGGGTGAGCACGCGGGCGTAGAGCCATCGCGCGGGCACGAGCACCAGCACCCGCCCCAGCCAGGCGGCGCCGTGCCCGAGGGGCGTGAGCAGCGCCCGGTACACCCAGACGGCGGGCACCACGAGCAGCATCCGCAGCAGCCAGGCGAGCCCCGCCCCGAGCGGCCTGAGCACGTACCGCCACAGCGCCACCCAGGGCCAGACGAACAGCGCCTTGCCGACGAAGCCGAGCACGGCCCCGACGCCCCGCCCGACCCAGGCGAGCGCGCGCCCCACGGGCCGCAGCGCCCGGTCGAGTACAGGAACCGCCCGCACACCACGAGCGCGTCCCACACGAGCCGCACCGGCACCACGAGCACCAAGACCACGATCCGCACCGGCAGCCGCAGCGCCACCACCAGACACCCCTCGGCCCGCGGCGCGGGCTCGGGGGCACTCTGGTGCACGGGTACGGCGTCAGGCTCCGCGGGGAGCCGCTTCTCCAGGTCCATGCCGCATCAAGACGCCGTCAACGGCGCCTCGTTTCCCCCTGTTTCCGAACTGATACCGCTGGAACTACTTGACGACCGTGAGCGGCAGCAACTTCTTGCCGGTCGGGCCGATCTGGATGGACGTGTCCATCTGCGGACACACACCGCAGTCGAAGCACGGCGTCCAGCGGCAGTCCTCGACCTCGGTCTCGTCGAGGGAGTCCTGCCAGTCCTCCCAGAGCCAGTCCTTGTCGAGGCCGGAGTCCAGGTGGTCCCAGGGCAGGACCTCCTCGTAGGTGCGCTCGCGCGTGGTGTACCAGTCGACGTCCACGCCGAACGGGGCGAGGGACTTGTCGGCGCAGGCCATCCAGCGGTCGTAGCTGAAGTGCTCGCGCCAGCCGTCGAAGCGGCCGCCGTCCTCGTAGACGGCGCGGATGACGGCGCCGATGCGGCGGTCGCCGCGGGAGAGGAGGCCCTCGACGATGCCGGGCTTGCCGTCGTGGTAGCGGAAGCCGATGGAGCGGCCGTACTTCTTGTCGCCGCGGATCTTGTCGCGGAGCTTGGCCAGGCGGGCGTCGGTCTCCTCGGAGGAGAGCTGCGGGGCCCACTGGAAGGGGGTGTGGGGCTTGGGCACGAAGCCGCCGATGGAGACCGTGCAGCGGATGTCGTTGGAGCCGGAGACCTCGCGGCCCTTCTGGATCACGTTCATCGCCATGTCGGCGATCTGGAGCACGTCGTCGTCGGTCTCGGTGGGCAGGCCGCACATGAAGTACAGCTTCACCTGGCGCCAGCCGTTGCCGTAGGCGGTGGCGACGGTGCGGATCAGGTCCTCTTCCGAGACCATCTTGTTGATGACCTTGCGCATGCGCTCGCTGCCGCCCTCGGGGGCGAAGGTGAGGCCGGAGCGGCGGCCGTTGCGGGTCAGCTCGTTGGCCAGGTCGACGTTGAAGGCGTCCACGCGGGTGGAGGGGAGGGACAGGCCGATCTTGTCCTCCGTGTAGCGGTCCGCGAGGCCCTTGGCGATGTCGCCGATCTCGGTGTGGTCGGCGGAGGAGAGGGAGAGCAGGCCGACCTCTTCGAAGCCGGTCGCCTTGAGGCCCTTGTCGACCATCTCGCCGATGCCCGTGATCGAGCGCTCGCGCACCGGGCGCGTGATCATGCCCGCCTGGCAGAAGCGGCAGCCGCGCGTGCAGCCGCGGAAGATCTCGACCGACATGCGCTCGTGGACCGTCTCGGCGAGCGGGACCAGGGGCTGCTTCGGGTAGGGCCACTCGTCGAGGTCCATGACGGTGTGCTTGGAGACCCGCCACGGGACGCCGGACTTGTTCCGGCACGACGCGGCCGATGCGGCCGTCGGGGAGGTACTCGACGTCGTAGAACGCCGGGATGTAGACGCTGCCGGTCCTGGCGAGGCGGAAGAGGACCTCCTCGCGGCCGCCGGGGCGGCCCTCCGCCTTCCAGACGCGGACGATCTCCGTCATGTCGAGCACGGCCTGCTCGCCGTCGCCGATGACCGCCGCGTCGATGAAGTCCGCGATCGGCTCGGGGTTGAAGGCCGCGTGGCCGCCCGCGAGGACGATCGGGTCGTCAAGGCCGCGGTCCTTGGACTCCAGGGGGATGCCCGCGAGGTCCAGGGCCGTCAGCATGTTCGTGTAGCCCAGCTCCGTGGAGAAGGACAGGCCGAAGACGTCGAAGGCGCGGACCGGGCGGTGGGAGTCCACCGTGAACTGCGGGACCTTGTGCTCCCGCATCAGCTCCTCCAGGTCCGGCCACACGCTGTACGTGCGCTCGGCGAGGACGCCGTCCCGTTCGTTCAGTACCTCGTAGAGGATCATGACGCCCTGGTTCGGGAGTCCGACCTCGTACGCGTCCGGGTACATGAGCGCCCAGCGGACGTCGCAGGAGTCCCAGTCCTTGACGGTGGAGTTGAGCTCGCCGCCTACGTACTGGATCGGCTTCTGCACATGCGGGAGCAGGGCTTCGAGCTGCGGGAAAACCGACTCGACAGACATCGCTGGACCTTCGTGAGCTGACAGGGGTGACCCTCAAGCCTAACGTGGCCGGGGCCCTCCCCCGTCACACCATCGGCGCAGCGCCCCGAGCCGGGTCAGCCGCCGAGCGCCGCCCGCAGCTTCGGCCGCGCCGCCTTCGCCCACACCTCGGGCAGCTCCCGCTCCCGGGCCGCCGCGGCCGCCTCCTCGCGGCCGTACAGCAGGCCCCAGGTGAACGTGGACTCGCCCGCCGCGTGCGCCTGGATCGCGAGGTTCCGCAGGGTCTCACGGGCGACGACGCTGTCCTGGTGGTCGCCGAGCACCGTCTGCACGGCCTTCACGCGCTTGGCGAAGCGGCCAGCGGGCTTGCCGAGGGCGGGCCGCGCCGCCTCCCCCGCGTACCGGGCGCGCTTGGCCGCCTTGCGGGCCTCGTGCAGGGCCAGGTCGCGCTCCTCGCCGGGGGCGAGGGCAAGGGCGTGGTCCACGCGGGTCGCGAGGCGGTCGAAGTCCTTGAGTACGGCCTGCGGCAGGGCCCCGGTGGCGGGGGCCCCGGCGGCCTTGCGCAGCGGCGGGTCGGCGAGCAGCGCGTCCAGGGCGTCGAGCAGGGCCAGGTAGCGCTTGCCGTCGAGCACGGCGATGGTGCGGCGCCGGGAGCCGGTGCGGCCCGCGACCGACCAGATCCGCAGGCGGGCGCGGACGGGGCCGAGCCGCAGGGTGCGGGGGATGCCCGCCAGGGCGGTCGTCAGGCGGTCGGTGAGGACCTCGCGGTCGCGGTCCACGCCGAGCTCCCCGGCGAGCCACTTCAGCTCCTCGCCGAGGGGGTCGGTGACCGTGCGGTCGAGGATCTTTCCGTACGACTTGAAGGCGCTGCGCATGCGGCGGGTGGCGACGCGCATCTGGTGGACGGAGTCGGGGAGGTCCTGGCGGACGGCGGGGTCGAGCTCGACGAGGGCGTCGCGCTGCTCGCGGAGGTAGGCGAGGACGTGGTGACCGGCCGTGTCGTCGGTGCCCGGCGCCGGGGGCCGCACCCACCCGTCCCGCGGGGCGGCAGCCCCGGTCTCCGCCAAGGCCCGCGCCAGTTTCGACGCCGCCTTCGCCCTCCGTACGCCCGCTTTCCTCAGCCTCTTCTCGACCTTGTCCAGGAGTGCCGGGTCGCCGGACTCCCCCAGCTCGACCTCGACCTCCGTCCAGGACGTGCTGCCCTGTCCGCCGCTCAGGCGCTCCGCGCGCACCCGGTCCACGCAGACCTCCGCGAGGAGGCCGCCCGAGGCGTCCACGAGGTGCCGTACGTCCCGCGCCGACCGCAGGCGGACGACCGGCGCCAGCCGCGCGCCCCTGCACCCGGGAGCGGACCAGGCCCGCCAAGGCGCGCGGCACCTCGTCCGACAGGGGCGCGTGGACCTCGTCGCGCACGCCCTCCGCCAAGGAGACCGGCAGCTTCAGGTGCCAGCCCGCGTCGGCGCCGCCGGTGCGGCGGCGCAAGGTGGTGGAGGCGTCGGCAAGCCGCTGGTCAGGGGTGTCGTAGTAGACGGCGTCGAGGTCGGCGACGCCCTTGTCGACGACGTCGGCCACGCCCGCGACACCCCGCAGGTCGGGAAGTCGCCCGTCGGGTCCGGCGTCGTACTTCCGCTCGATCTCGCGCTTCGTCTCCGCCATGGACCGAATCTAGACGCGATCCGGGGCGCTGGGCAGTCCCCGGGCGCCCCGGTGGCGGGATCACGCGGACAGCGGGCGCTGCACCTTGATCGACTGGAGGAGGCCGACGGCCACCCAGGTGGCGAACATGGAGGACCCTCCGTACGACACGAAGGGCAGCGGGAGGCCCGCCACCGGCATGATGCCGAGGGTCATGCCGATGTTCTCGAAGGCCTGGAAGGAGAACCAGGCGATGATCCCGGCGGCGACGACGGTGCCGTACAGCTCGGTCGTCTCGCGGGCGATGCGGCAGGCGCGCCACAGCAGGACGCCGAGCAGCAGCAGGATGCCGCCCGCGCCGACGAAGCCGAGTTCCTCGCCCGCGACGGTGAAGACGAAGTCGGTCTGCTGCTCGGGGACGAACTGTCCGGTGGTCTGGGAGCCGTTGGTGAGGCCGGTGCCGGTGAGGCCGCCGGAGCCGATCGCGATGCGGGCCTGGTTGGTGTTGTAGCCGACGCCCGCGGGGTCGAGCGCGGGGTTGGCGAAGGCGGCGAAGCGGGCGATCTGGTAGTCGTCGAGGACGTGCAGCTGCCATATGGCGACGCCGCCGAGCGCGCCGGCGCCGATCAGGCCGAAGACCCAGCGGTTGGAGGCGCCGGAGGCGAGCAGCACCCCGAGCACGATCATCACTATGACCATGACCGAGCCGAGGTCGGGCATCAGCATGATGATCATGATCGGGACGGCGGCGAGGCCGAGGGCCTGGACGACGGTCCGGTGGTCTGGATGCTCCTTGTCGCCCGCGTCGACGCGGGCGGCGAGCATCATCGCCATCCCCAGAATGATCGTGATCTTGCAGAACTCGGAGGGCTGGAGCGACTGGCCCGCGATGACGATCCACGCGTGGGCGCCGTTGATGGTCGCGCCGAGCGGGGTCAGGACCAGCAGGATCAGGAAGACGGAGAGGCCGTAGAGGATCGGCACGGCGGTGCGCAGGGTGGTGTGGCCGAGCCAGATCGTGCCCGCCATCAGGGCGAGGCCGATGCCGATGTTGATGACGTGCTTGAACACGAAGGCGTACGGGTCGTCGCCGACGAGCTCCGTGCGGTTGCGGGTCGCCGAGTAGACGAGCGCGCTGCCGATCACGGAGAGCGCGAGGGCCGCGAGCAGTATCGGCCAGTCCAGCCTGCGCAGCATCGAGTCGCGGGCGAACAGGCGGGCCATGGTGGAGCGCTCGGGGCCGTAGCCCGAGACGGAGAATCCGTTGGTGCCGGCCATCAGTCGCGCCTCCAGTTCGCGGGCGCGCCCGCGAGCTCCTGCTGGTCGTCCTGCGGATCGCCCTGCGGGTCCTGCGGATCGCCCTGCTGTTGCTGGTCCTGGTCCTGCTCCTGCGGCGGCTTGGGTTTGCCGGGCTTGAAGGGCTTGACCTTCGGGGCGTAGATGGAGCCGTCGGTCTGGATCTTCGGCAGGGACTTCTGCGGCGCGGGCAGCAGGGCCTTCCTCAGGTCCTGGTTGCCGCTGTCGTCCAGGCCGTACATGGCGTTGTAGATCTGGCGCACGGCCGGTCCCGAGGCGCCGGATCCGGTGCCGCCCTGGGAGATCGTCATCACGATCGAGTAGTCCTTGGTGTACGTCGCGAACCACGACGTCGTCTGCTTGCCGTAGACCTCGGCGGTGCCGGTCTTGGCGTGCATCGGGATCTTGTCCTGCGGCCAGCCGCCGAAGCGCCAGGCGGCGGTGCCCTGGGTGGCCACGTCCGCGAGGGCACCGTCTATGTCCTTGCGCAGGGCCGCGTCCATGGGCAGCTTGCCGTGGGACTTGGGCTTGATCTCCTGGACGTGCTTGCCGTCGGGGCTGATGATCGCCTTGCCGACGGTGGGGTCGTACAGGGTGCCGCCGTTGGCGAGGGCGGAGTAGACCGTGGCCATCTGGATGGGCGTGACGAGCGTGTCGCCCTGGCCGATGGAGTAGTTCACGGAGTCACCGGCGCGCATCTTCATGCCTTCGAGGCAGTTCTCGTAGGCGATGCGCTCGGCGTAGTCGCCGCTCTTCTTGCCCTGCTTGCACCAGGCGTTCTTGTTGGCCTGCCAGTAGTCCTTCTTCCACTGGCGGTCGGGGACGCGGCCGCTGACCTCGTTGGGCAGGTCCACGCCGGTCTCCTTGCCGAGGCCGAACTGGTGGGCGGTCCGGTAGAACCAGTCCTTGGGGTCCTTCGTGGGCTTGTTGCCGCCGTCCTTGCGCCACTCGTCGTGCGAGAGCTTGTAGTAGACGGTGTCGCAGGAGACCTCCAGGGCCTGGCCGAGCGTGATGCTGCCGTGGCCCTGGGACTCGAAGTTCTTGAAGGTCTGGCCGCCGATCGAGTACGAGCTGGGGCAGGGGTAGCGGCCGTTGAACTCATAGCCCGCGTTGACCGCCGCTGTCGTCGGGATGACCTTGAAGATCGAGCCGGGGGCGGCCTGGCCCTGGATGGCGCGGTTAAGCAGCGGGTAGTTGGACTTCTTGCCGGTGAGGCGGGCGTAGTCCTTGCCGGAGATGCCGCCGACCCAGGCGTTCGGGTCGTACGTCGGGTTGGAGGCCATGGCGACGATGCGCCCGGTCTTGTTCTCCATGACGACGACGGCGCCCGCGTCGGCCTTGTAGTTCTCGCCGGTGTTCTTGTCGAACACGTCGCGCGCTTTCTTCATCGCGTCGTTCAGCCAGTACTCGGACACGGCCTGGACACGGGCGTCGATGCTGGTCACGACGTTCGAGCCGGGCTCGGCCTTGTCGGACTTGGCCTTCCCTATCACCCGGCCGAGGTTGTCGACCTCGTAGCGGGTGACGCCCGCCTTGCCGCGCAGCTGCTTGTCGTACGTGCGCTCGAGGCCGGAGCGGCCGACCTGGTCGGAGCGCAGGAACGGCGAGTCGGTGTCCTTGGCCTTGTTGATCTCGTCGTCGGTGACCGGCGAGAGGTAGCCGAGGACCTGGGCGGTGTTGGCCTTGCCGGGCGCGCCGTAGCGGCGCACGGCGGTGGGCTCGGCGGTGATGCCGGGGAAGTCCTCGGAGCGCTCGCGGATCTGGAGGGCCTGCTTGGGCGTGGCCTCGTCAGTGATCGGGATGGGCTGGTAGGGCGAGCCGTTCCAGCAGGGCTGCGGCGTCTTGGAGTCGCAGAGGCGGACCTTGTCGGAGACGTCCTTGGCGCTCATGCCGAGGACGTCGGCGAGCTTGGCGAGGACGCTCACGCCGTCGTCACTCATCTTCATCAGCTCGGTGCGGGACGCGGAGACGACGAGGCGGGTCTGGTTGTCGGCGATGGGCACGCCGCGGGCGTCGAGGATCTCGCCGCGCACGGCGGGCTGGACGACCTGCTGGACGTGGTTGCCGGAGGCCTCCTCGGCGTACTCGGCGCCGTTGCGCACCTGGAGGTACCACAGGCGGCCGCCGAGGGTGAGGAGCAGCGAGACGACGAGGATCTGGATGACGACGAGGCGGATCTGGACGCGCGGGGTGCGGCCGGTCTCCGGGATGTTGGTCATGGGCGCAGCCCATTCCTTGGAAGGGCGGTGGCGGGCGGCGGGTGGGCGGTCACTGCCTCACTCCTCCCCTGGTCCGTACGTCAACTGCGGTGCGCTCACAGGCGCTTGACCCCCTTGATGCGTCCGGCGCGGGCCGCGCGGACCTTGGCCGCCTTGGTGCGCAGGCCGCCGCCGCGCTGGGTTGCCGATGCTCAGTCCGGTGCCGGAGGACAGCCAGCCGGAGGAGACGTCGGCCGCCTTGGTGTTGGCGGGGCTCTCGCCCAGCGGGTCGTTCTCGGCGCGCCGGGCCAGGGCGATGATCAGCGGGATGGTGAACGGCGCGAGCAGCAGGTCGTACAGGGCGGCCGTGAACAGCAGTCCGCCGAGGCCGACGTGGCGGGCGGCGTCGTCGCCGACGAGGGCGCCGACGCCCGCGTACAGGAGCGTCGAGCCGATGGCGGCGCCGACCACGACGAAGAGCGGGCCGCTGGCGGAGCGCAGCCGGCCGGTGTCGGGCTTGGCGAGGCCCGCGAGGTAGCCGATGACGCACAGCACGAGGGCGTAGCGCCCGGCGGCGTGGTCGGCGGGCGGGGCGAGGTCGGTGAGCAGGCCCGCGCCGAAGCCGATCAGGGCGCCGCCGACGTGGCCGTAGACGAAGGCGAGGCCGAGGACGGTGAGCAGCACCAGGTCGGGGACGGCGCCGGGCAGCTGGAGCCGGGCCAGGACGCTGACCTGGATGACGAGGGCGACCACGACGAGGGCGCTGGAGAGCAGGATTCGGTTGAAGCGCATGGTGTCAGTGCTCCTACTGCTCGTTCTGCCCGGCGTCGCCGTCGGCCGGCGCCTGTCCGGGCGGCGTCGCGGTGACCGTCACGGTCGGGGTGGGCTTGGGCTTGGCGGGCTTGGCCGGCAGGACGCTGTCGCGGGGGTCCTCGCGCGGGGCCTGGACGACGACGCCGACGACGTCGAGGCGGGTGAAGCCGACGTAGGGCCGTACGTACACGTTGCGGGTCAGGTCGCCGCCGGAGGGGTCGACGCGGACGACCTCGCCGACGGGGACGCCCGGCACGAACGGCTTGTCGGCCTGCGAGCCGAAGGTGACCAGGCGGTCGCCCTTCTTGACCTTCGCCTTGCCGTTGAGCATCTGGACGCGCAGCGGGCGGTCGCCCTGGCCGGAGGCGAAGCCGAGCTCGTCGGTCTTCTCCATGCGGGTGCCCACGGTGAAGTCGGGGTCGTTGGCGAGCAGGACCGTCGCGGTGGAGGGGCCCACGGTGGTGACGCGGCCGACGAGGCCGTCGCCGTTGAGGACCGTCATGTCGCGCTTGATGCCGTCGTTCGCGCCGGCGTCGATGGTGACCGTCCAGGAGAAGCCCTGGGCCGCTCCTATCCCGATGACCTCGGCGCCCTTGATGCCGTACTGTCCGGCGCCCGCCTTCTTGAGCAGGGCGTCGAGCTGTTTGACCCGGCTGCGGTTGCGGTCGTCGCTGCCGAGCTTGGCCTTCAGGGCCGCGTTCTCGCGCTCCAGTTGCGCGATGCGGTCGTGGCGGTCGCCGGAGTCACGGACCGCGCCGATGGCGTTGCCGATCGGGTCGACGGCTGTCGCCATGCCGTCCTCGACCGGGCCGAAGACCGTGGCGGCGGCCTGTCGGGCACCGTCGACCGGTGAGTCCTCGCCGCCGCGGATGTCCACCGTGATCAGTGCGAACGCGATGGCGATCAGCAGCACCAGGAGCAGCCGGCTCTCTCGTGTGTCCCTCACGTGCGGCGGCCGTGCCTTCCTCAAGTCGGAAATCTGCGGCCCAGAATCCACGGCGCCCTCGAGGTCCGCGGGATGCTGGTGCCTTGCCCAATTTTTAGGTCTTGCCTATATACCACGCGGGTTTGCTACGCGGTGTCCGCGTCCGTCCCCCGGCCTGACCGCTGGTCGGGCCGTGCTCTCGGGGCGCTCCCCGGGAGGTACAGCAACGATCCGCCGCACGAGGCTGCGGGCACTCGTACGGCGGATCCTTTCACGTCAGCTCATCTGCGCGGCTGGGCGTCCAGCACCTGCTGGAGCGCCTCGAACTCCTCGACGCACTTGCCCGAGCCGAGCGCCACGCTGTCCAGCGGGTCCTCGGCGATGTGGATCGGCATGCCCGTCTCACGGCGCAGGCGCTCGTCCAGGCCGCGCAGCAGGGCGCCGCCGCCGGTGAGGACGATGCCGCGGTCCATGACGTCGCCGGACAGCTCCGGCGGGCACTTGTCGAGGGTCGTCTTGACCGCGTCGACGATGGCGTTGACGGGCTCCTCGATGGCCTTGCGGACCTCGGCGGCGGAGATCACGACGGTCTTCGGCAGGCCGGAGACCAGGTCGCGGCCGCGGATCTCGGTGTGCTCGTCGGCGTCCATGTCGTACGCGGAACCGATGGTGATCTTGATCTGTTCGGCCGTGCGCTCACCGAGGAGGAGGGAGTACTCCTTCTTGATGTGCTGGATGATCGCGTTGTCCAGTTCGTCGCCCGCGACGCGGATGGACTGTGCCGTGACGATTCCGCCGAGGGAGATGACGGCGACCTCGGTGGTGCCGCCGCCGATGTCCACCACCATGTTGCCGGTGGCCTCGTGCACCGGCAGGCCGGAGCCGATGGCCGCGGCCATGGGCTCCTCGATGATGTGCACCTGGCGGGCACCGGCCTGCGAGGAGGCCTCGATGACGGCACGGCGCTCGACGCCGGTGATGCCGGAGGGCACGCAGACGACGACGCGCGGGCGGGCCAGATAGCGGCGCTTGTGGATCTTCAGAATGAAGTAGCGCAGCATCCGCTCGGTGATCTCGAAGTCGGCGATGACGCCGTCCTTCAGCGGACGCACCGCGACGATGTTGCCCGGCGTGCGCCCGATCATCTTCTTGGCTTCGGCGCCGACCGCGAGGATGCCGCCGGTGTTGGTGTTGATCGCGACGACGGACGGCTCGTTGAGTACGATCCCCCGACCCCTGACGTACACCAGCGTGTTGGCGGTCCCGAGGTCGACAGCCATGTCACGGCCGATGAACGACATGTTGTTCCCCATGAGGATGCGTCTGGCCTTCCCTAGTGGAGCGTGTGATGGCTTGTTAGGTAGGCGAGGTGGGTGCTGTGTGGCGTGGAGGCTTCCATCGTAGTCTCGCCCGCACGTACACGGCGCGAGGGTCTGCGCCATTGTCAGCAGATGATGTGCGGCCCCGCCTTTGGAGACGTGCCATCCGAGGCACGGGTTCCCCCAATCGGGGCGCATATGCCAAAAGGACGGCCGAATTTCTTCGGCCGTCCCTGGTCAGCGGGCGCGGTGTACTGACTCCTCGTCAGCGCGTCAGGAAACTCTGACGCGTTTCCTGCGGGGTCTTTTCGGCGGCCTTTTCGGCCCCCTGCCGCGCCGGGGTCTCAGCTGAGACCCGGAAAGAAGATCTTCAGCTCGCGCTCGGCGGACTCGGCGGAGTCCGAGGCGTGGATCAGGTTCTCCCGCACGATGGTGCCGAAGTCACCCCGGATGGAGCCGGGCGCGGCCGCGATCGGGTCGGTGGGGCCCGCGAGCTGGCGGACGCCCTCGATCACACGCTCACCCTCGGCGACCAGGGCGACGACGGGGCCGGAGGACATGAAGGCGACCAGGGGCTCGTAGAAAGGCTTGCCCTGGTGCTCGCCGTAGTGCTGCTCCAGGGTCTCCTGGTCGAGCGTGCGCAGTTCCAGCGCGGAGATGGTCCAGCCCGCCTTGCGCTCGATACGGCCGATGATCTCGCCGATCAGTCCGCGGCGGACCGCGTCCGGCTTGAGGAGGACGAGAGTGCGCTCGCTCATGGTGTGCGGCTCCAAGAGGTGTTTTTACGATCGCGTGGGATTACGCCGCACGATACCGGGGCCGCTACGCAGGGTGGCCATCGGGGAGGCCGGACCGAAAGCACCGGACGGGCATTCAAGCCCGTCCGGCGTGTGAGGACGAGCGCGCAAGCGCGATCAAGGGCGCGCCCGGCACCGGGACGGCGATCAGCCGCCGGAAGCCGCCGCTTCCCCCGGCCCGTCGGCCTGCGCCGCCGCGAAGCGGGCCTTCGCCTCCTCGACCTTCCGCCCGAAGTGCACGGACGCCCACCACAGGGCAGCGAACATCGCGCCCATGAAGAACATCATCGGGACGACGAAGCCGCTCGCGATCAGCCCGATCTGCAGGGCCCAGCCGAGCTGGACACCACCGGGCCGGGTGACCATGCCGCACAGCAGGACGGACAGCGCCATGGCGACGCCGCACACCGTCCAGACCGTGCTGACGTCGAGGCCGGGGTCCTTCATGGCGACCAGACCGGCGAAACCGATCACGAAGAATTCGCCGATCAGAGTCGAAGAACAGAGCGTGCGCACAGCGGTCAGCCCTTCCCCAGGAGCAGTCGGGCCTCGCCGACGGTGATGACGGAGCCGGTGACGAGGACGCCGCCGCCCGCGTACTCCCCCTCTTCCTCGGCGAGGGTGATCGCGGCCTCCAGGGCGTCGTCCAGGCGCGGTTCGACCTGGACGCGGTCCTCGCCGAAGACCTCGACGGCGACGCCCGCGAGCTCGTCCACGCCCGCCGCGCGGTGGCTGGAGTTCTGGGTGATGACGACCTCGGCGAAGATCGGCTCGAAGGCCTCGAACATCTCGCGCGCGTTCTTGCCGTCGCTCACGCCGACGACGCCGATGAGACGGCTGAAGTCGAAGACCTCGCCGATGGCCGAGGCGGCGGCGCGGGCGCCCGCCGGGTTGTGCGCGGCGTCCAGGACGACGGTGGGCGAGCGGCGCACGATCTCCAGGCGGCCGGGCGAGGAGACGGCGGCGAAGGCCTTGCGGACCGTCTCGATGTCCAGGGGCTCCACGCGCTGGGCGCCGACGCCGAAGAACGCCTCGACGGCGGCGAGCGCCACCGCCGCGTTGTGCGCCTGGTGCTCGCCGTGCAGCGGCAGGAACACCTCCTCGTACTCCCCGCCGAGGCCGCGCAGCGTGAGCAGCTGCCCGCCGACGGCGATGTGCCGGGTGACGACGCCGAACTCCAGGCCCTCGCGGGCCACGGTCGCGTCCACCTCGACGGCCTTCTTCAGGAGCACCTGCGCGGCGTCCACCGGCTGCTGGGCCATGATCACCGTGGCGTCCGGCTTGATGATGCCGGACTTCTCGGTGGCGATCTCGGCGGTCGTGGTGCCGAGGCGGTCGGTGTGGTCCAGGTCGATGGGGGTGACGACGGCGACGGTGCCGTCGATCACGTTCGTCGCGTCCCAGGTGCCGCCCATGCCGACCTCGACGACGGCGACGTCCACCGGGGCGTCCGCGAAGGCGGCGTACGCCATGCCGGTGAGCACCTCGAAGAAGGAGAGCCGGAACTCCTCCTTGGCGTCGATCAGGTCGACGTACGGCTTGATGTCCTGGTACGCCTCGATGAAGCGCTCGGCGGTGACCGGGGCGCCGTCCAGGCTGATGCGCTCGGTGATCGACTGCACGTGGGGGGAGGTGTACCTCCCGGTGCGGAGCTCGAAGGCGCCGAGGAGGGCCTCGATCATGCGGGCCGTGGAGGTCTTGCCGTTCGTCCCCGTGATGTGGATCGAGGGGTAGGACCGCTGGGGGTCGCCGAGGACGTCGAGCAGGGCCCGGATGCGCTGGACGGACGGGTCCAGCTTGGTCTCGGGCCAGCGGGCCGCGAGCTCCGCCTCGACCTCGCGCAGCGCCTTGTCCACCTCCGGGTCGGCGGGGCGGGCCGGGGCGTCGGCCTGCGGCGGGCCCGCCTGGGCGCGCAGGGTGCGGCTGCCCGCCTCGATGACGGCGAGATCGGGGTCGCGGCCGGTTTCGGCGGCGACGATCTCGTCGAACTGGTCGGGACGGGCCGAGGAGCCGGCCGGGCCGCTCTCGTCGTCGTGCGGGCTGTCGTTCGGAGGGAGGTCACTCACGTACGCCAGTCTACGGAGACCCACCGACAGCGGCCGTGCGGGCGGCCCTGAGGTGCTCGGGACTTTGGTCCCGCCCGATTCGGGACCAAAGTCCCTCCGCGTCCGGAATACGCCCGGCAAACTTGGCGATCATGGACATAGGCATCGACCTCGGCACCGCCAACACCCTTCTGTACGTACGCGGTCAGGGCATCGTGCTCAACGAGCCGTCCGTGGTCGCCGTCAAGGAGGGCGCGCGCGGGGCTCTCGCCGTCGGCACGGAGGCCAAGGAGACCGAGATCGGCCGCACCCCCGGCTCCATCACGGCGATCCGTCCCCTCAAGGACGGCGTGATCAGCGACTACGAGGCGGCCGAGGAGATGATCCGGCACTTCGTGCGCAAGGCCGTCTCCGGCCGCAGGCCCCGCACCCGCATGGTCGTGTGCGTCCCCAGCGGTGTCACCCAGGTCGAGCGGCGGGCCATCGTGCACGCCGCGCAGCGGGCCGGGGCGCGGGCCGTGCACCTGATCGAGGAGCCGATGGCCGCCGCGATGGGCGCGGGGCTGCCCGTGGCGGAGCCGCGCGGCTCCATGGTCGTCGACATCGGCGGCGGCACCACGGAGGTCGCCGTGATCTCGCTGGGCGGCATCGTCACCGCGCGGTCCCTGCGCGTGGGCGGCGACCGCCTGGACACGGCGATCACCGACTACGTGCGCAAGGAGCACGCCCTGCTCATCGGCGAGCGCACCGCCGAGGACGTGAAGGTCGCGATCGGCTCGGCGGGGCCGGTGCCGGGCGCCGACGACTTCGCGTCGCGGACGTTCACCGTGCGCGGGCGCGAGAAGGTGGGCGGGCTTCCGAAGACGGTGGAGCTCACGGTGGGCGAGGTGCGGGGGGCTCTGGACGAGCCGGTGGAGGCCGTCATCGCGGCGGTGCGGGCCACCCTTGAGGAGTGTCCGCCGGAGCTGTCGGGGGACGTCATGGAGCACGGGATCGTGCTCACCGGGGGTGGGGCGCTGCTGCCCGGGCTCGATCTGCGGCTCTCCTCCGCCACCGGGATTCCCGTGTTCGTCGCCGACGAGCCGCTGGACAGCGTGGCCATGGGGTGCGGGAAGTGTGTGGAGGACTTTGACGGGCTGGAGCGGGTGATGTCGGCGGCGTAGCCCTCGCGGGTGCGCCCCAGGCCCGCCCCTTCCCGCTCCGGGTGCGGCTGCCCCCGGTCCCCCGCTCAAAGCCAACGGCGCTCCGCGCCTCGTCCTCAAACGCCGGACGGGCTGGATCTCCGTAGCCGGGGATGTAAGGGCGGGCAGGCGAAACCGCGCGGAGCGCGGGTCAGGTGGGGAGGTCGGCGGCGACCTCGTACGTCCCGGCTCGCGCCGCCGCGACGAACGTGCCGCCTAGGGAGCGCACCCGCTCCCCCATCCCCGCCGTCCCCGTCCCCGCGGACACGGGTGCCGCCCCGGCGGCCGGCGCGGGGCCCGCGGCCGGCAGCGCGTTGCGGACGCGGACCCGCAGGCGTCCGTCCCGTACCCGCACCTCGACGTCCACGCGCTCCCCGGGCGCGTGCTTCGCGGCGTTGGTGAGGCACTCCTGGACCACCCGGTGCACGGCGGCCTGCCGCAGGGGGGAGAGGTGGTGGGCGGCGTCGTCGACGTACAGGGTGACGGGGCTGCCCGCGCGGACGCTGTGCTCGACCAGGCCGGGCAGCGCCTCCAGGCCGGGCGTGGGGCGCCCGTCGACACCCCGTTGCACGATGATCTCGTTGAGCATGCGGTGGGCGGAGCGGGCGGTCTCCGAGAGCTCCTCGAAGCCGTCGGCGCCCGGCCCGTCCCCGGCGCGCCTGGCCAGGACCTGGGAGCGCACGCTGAGCAGCGTCAGCTCACGGCCGACGAAGTCGTGCACGTCGCGGGCGATGCGGGCCCGCTCCCGCTGCACGGCCTGCAGCGCCTCCGTCTCGGCGCGCTGCGCCTGGAGCGCGCGCACGAGGTCCTGGCGGTTCGCGGCGACGCCGACGCCCGCGGCGAGCGCGCCGATCGGCACGACGAGGCTGAGGAACTCGCTGAGGGTGTCCCCGCGGTGCGTCGGCCAGCCGGGCTGGTTGAACATCACGTACGCGAAGGAGACATAGCCGACGACGCCCACCGCCCCGGCGAGCCGCCCCCGGTAGCGGGCCAGGGAGTACAGGGCGAACTGCGCGAGCGTCAGCTCGTGCAGCCAGCCGAGCAGGCCGAGCGCGACCAGGTACGGCACCCACGGGGCGATCCGCCGCACCAGCAGCGTCGCGGCGCCCGCCGTGAGGACGAGCGCGGCCGTCAGGCCGTTCAGCGAGTTGTCGTCGGCGGCCAGGCCCGGCACGTCCAGGGCCATCAGGGACAGACAGGCGAGCGCGGTGAGCCCATCCAGGACCCATGGTTCGCGTGCGCAACGCCGAGCGAGGCGGCGGCCCCCGGCCACCGCCTGACTGAGCGCCGTAGCAGCGGCGGGCCGGTCCTGCATAACCTCTCCATCATCGCCGAGGTCTTTGCCTCGGCACATCAGACTTTCGGCCCTCATGCCCGTGGCGCCCCGCCCGTACGACAACGGGTGTACTCCCCGGCGCGGCTGCCCCGCCACCGCGCGCCCCGGCGTTCCAATCGGACCATGTGGTATGCCCAGAATCCGGGTCGCCGGACCCGTCAGCTCGCCGGTGACGCGGCCGCCCTGCTGTGGACCGCGCTGTGGACCGCCGCCGCGCTCGTCGCCTACCGGCTGGCCGTGCTGCTCACCCGCCCCGGCCCCGACTCGGGCGTCGCCTCCTCCGGGTCGCCCGCCGCGCGCCTGCCCGTCGTCGGCGACGACGTGGGCGCCGCCCTGCGCTCGGTGGTGGGCTTCGCCGACGCCGTCGACCCGATGACGCTGCGCGCCGGGCTCGCGGTGACCGCCGCGAGCCTGTTCCTGCTGCCCATCGCCCTCGTCCTCGTCGTCTGGCTGCCGCGCCGCGCGCGCTGGGTGCGGCAGGCGGCCGCCGCCCGTGAGCTCGCCGCCTTCGCCAACGGGCGCGAGCTGCTCGCCCTGCGCTCGCTCCTGCGCCCCCTGGACGAGGTGGCCGCGACCGCCGCCGCCCTCGGCGACGCCACCCCCGGCAGCCTCGCCGAGGGCTGGCGCCACGCCGACCCGCGCACCCTCGACGCGCTCGCCGACGCCGAACTGGAACGGCTCGGCCTCGACCCCGCACCCGGCACGGAGCCCCTCGGCCCGCTGCTTGCCGGGCCCGCGGGCCGGTCGCCCGCGTGACGGCGGAGCCCCGGGGGCTGCACCGCCCCCTTCTCCGAGGCCGTGCTGCGGGCCATCCCGCTGGGGGCGCTGCTCGTCGGGGACGACGGCCGGATCGTGGCGTCCAACCCGCAGTTCGCGGAGATCTGCGGGCTGCGCGACGTCGACACCTCCACCGGGGCGCCCGCCGACCCCGTCGCGGACGCCGTGGCGCGGCTGCTGCCCGACGCCTCCGCCTCCTCCCTGCGGACGCTGCGCGGCCAGTTCGTCCGCAAGGCCGAGGTGCGCCTCAAGGACGGCCGTACGCTGCGCCGCAGCCGGCAGCCCATCGACGCGGGCGAGCGCCACCTCGGGGTGCTGTGGCTCGTCGAGGACGTCACCGAGCAGATCCGGTACGAGGCCGATCTGCACCGGCACATCGACACCCTGAACGAGCTGGCCCGCGAGCGCGCCGAGTTCGCCGCCCGCACCTCGCACGAGCTGCGCACCCCGCTGTCGACGATGCTCACCTTCTGCGAGCTGCTCACCGACCCCGGCCTCGGCGCGCGCTCGACGAGGCGCGGCGCGAGTACCTGGACACGATCCGGCGCGCGGCCACCCGGATGCGGGACATGGCCGACGGCCTGCTGCACCGGTACGCGCAGGCCGCGGGCGGCGCCCCGCCGTCCTTCGCGCCGCTCGACCCCGGCCCGCTGCTGACCCGCCTCGTGCACGACATCACCCCGTGGGCCACCCGCGACGGCGTCTTCGTCGCCCTCGACCTGCCCGGCGGCGCGCGGCCCCCGCTGGTCGCCGACGCCGGGCAGCTGGAGCGGGCGCTGACCGCGCTGCTCGACAACGCCGTGAAGTTCACCCCCGCGGGCGGCACCGTCACCGTCGCCGCCCGGCCGCACCCCGGCCCCGACGGCGCCGAGGGCTGGCGGATCACCGTGTCCGACAGCGGCATCGGCATCCCCAAGGAGTTCCACGAGGAGGTCTTCACCGAGTTCGTGCGCGCCCCGAACGCCCGCCGCGGCGGCTACCCGGGCACCGGGCTCGGCCTGAGCGTCGTACGGGACTCCGTCCGGCTGCACTCCGGGACCACCGCCGTGCACAGCGCAGAGGGGCACGGCACCGGCGTCGAGGTGTGGCTGCCCCTGTCCGGGCCGCCCGGGACCGGCGCGGCATGACCCGGCTGCTGCTCGTCGAGGACGACCCCGACCTGGGGCTCGCCCTGCGGGTGCTGTTCACCCGCGCCGGGTACGAGGTGGTGGCCGCCGGCGACGGCCAGGAGGCCCTGCGGCTGCTGTTCGCCCGGCGGCCCGCCCTGATGGTGCTCGACCTGGTCCTGCCAGGCCTGGACGGCTGGGACGTCCTGGACCGCACCCGGGACCTCACCGACCTGCCCGTGCTCATCCTGTCCGGCCGCACCAGCCCCGCCGAGCGCGTCCGCGGCCTGCGCTCCGGCGCCGATGACTACCTCTGCAAACCCTTCGACCACGTGGAGCTCCTCGCCCGCGTCGAGGCGCTCCTTCGGCGCTCCAACCCCGAGCAGTGGCGCGGCGACTACGTGGAGGCGGGGCTGCGGCTTGTGCCGGAGCGGCGGTCGGCCGTGTGGCAGGGCCACGAGACGCGGCTGAGTGCCATCGAGTACCGGCTGCTTGAGGTCCTCGTCCGCAACCGGGGGCGGGTCGTCACCACCGAGCAGCTGCTCGACCTCGTCTGGGACGATCCCGGCGGGGGCGGGCGGGAGCGGGTGAAGTTCGCGGTGCTGCGGTTGCGGCGGAAGCTCGCCGTCGGCGAAGGGGCCGACCCTTTGGAGTCGGTGCGCGGCCTCGGCTACCGCTACCGCGGCGAGTCCTGAGTCCTCACGGTGCGTCCCAGACCCCGCTCCTCAAACGCCGGAGGGGCTGAAAGATCACCGCAACCGGTGGATATCCAGCCCGTCCGGCGTTTGAGGACGAGGCGCGAAGCGCCAATGCTCTTCGAGGGTGCCAGGGGGCGGAGCCCCATGGTTCGGGAAGGGGCGGGCCTGGGGCGCCCCGCGAGGGACCTAAGTCCCGGGCGGCGGGGGACCTGTGGGCCAGGGCCTTCGGCCCGAACAGGCGCGGCCGCGGGCGCCGCAACCGTTGGGCAACCGACCGCGATCCACCCCGGCAACCCAGACCCCCCACGCTCCTGGTTCAGCCCCACCGCCCTCCCCCCGCCAGGAGCCCCGTTGCACGCCGCCCCCACCCTCCCGCCCCGCTCCGTCGCGGTCGTCATCGGCACCCGCCCCGAACTGGTCAAGATCGCCCACCTGGTCCGTCTCCTCGGCCCCGCCGCGCACCTCGTCCACACCGGCCAGCACTACGACGCCGCCCTGTCCGGCCAGTTCCTCACCGAGCTGGGCCTGCCGGAGCCGACGCTGCTCGACGGCGTCGGCGGCAAGCCCCGCGCCGTCCAGATCTCCTCGGCCCTGGCGCAGCTCGACGCCCTGTTCGCCGAGGAGGAGCCGCTGGCCGTGGTCGTCCAGGGCGACACCAACGCGGCCCTCGCGGGGGCCCTGGCCGCCAACGCCCGCTCCCTGCCCCTCGTGCACGTCGAGGCGGGCCTGCGCAGCCACGACCGGGCGATGCCCGAGGAGCACAACCGGATCGTCATCGACCAGCTCGCGGACGTGCTGTGCGCGGCCACCGAGGACAACCGCGACCTGCTGCGCGCCGAGTCCGTCCCGGCCGGGCGGATCACCGTCACCGGCAACACGGTCGTCGAGGCCGTCCAGGAGCACCTGCCCGCCGCCGACGAGCGCGCCGCGCTGCTCGCCGCCCACGGCGTGCGCGCCGACCAGTACGTCCTCGCCACCGCGCACCGGCCCGAGAACACCGACGACCCGGACGCGCTGCGCGCCATCCTGACCGAGCTCTCCGCGCTCGCCGCCGACCTGCCGGTCCTCTTCGCCGTGCACCCGCGCACCCGCGCCCGCATCGAGGCCGCCGGGCTCACCCCGCTGCTCGCCCCGCTCACCGAGCTGGCGCCGCTCGGCTACGGCGCGTTCCTGGCCCTGGCCCGGCACGCCGCCGTCATCGTGTCCGACTCCGGCGGCATCCAGGAGGAGACCACCGTCCTCGGCCGTCCCCTGGTCGTCGTGCGGCGCTCCACGGAGCGGCCCGAGGCGATGGACGCCGGGTTCGCCGACCTGGTCGCCCCCGGCCGGGAGATCGGCCGCGCGGTGCGCCGCCGCCTCGCCGAAGGCCGGGCGGGCCTGGACCACCTGGCCGCGCTGCCCTCGCCGTTCGGCGACGGCCTGGCCTCCCAGCGCATCGCCGTCCTCCTCGGCGCGCTGGCCGCGGGCCGCTCCGAGCGCGAGCTCTCCACCGCCGCCTGACCCCGCTCCTCCCCCGTCCCCCCACGCGTACGAGGCCCGCATGCTCACCCCCACCGTCCTGCTCTACGTCCTGCCCTTCTTCCTCCTCGCCTGCTTCCTGCTGTACTGGGCGGGCGCCCGGCACGCCTACGTCCGGCGCCCCGAGACGCCCGAGGGCGACTCCGCGCCCTTCGGCTGGCACTTCTTCGTGCCGTGCCGGGACGAGGAGACCGTCATCGGCACCACCGTCAGCCAGCTGCGGGCCGACTTCCCGGCCGCGCACGTGTGGGTCGTCGACGACGACAGCGAGGACGCGACGGCGGCCGTCGTGACCGCGATCGCCGACCGCGACAGGCGGGTGCACCTGGTCTCGCGCCGCCGCCCCGACGCCCGCATCGGCAAGGGCGCCGCCCTCAACTCCGCGTACGCGGCCCTGAACGCGTTCCTGCCCGAGGACACCGACCGCGCCCAGGTCGTCGTCTGCGTCGTGGACGCCGACGGGCGGCTCGCGCCCGACGCGCTCGCCCGCGTCAGCGGCACGGCCGGGTTCGGCGACCCCGAGGTGGGCGGCGTGCAGGTCAGCGTGCGGATGCGGAACGTCGACGACGAGCGCCTTCCGCTGCCCGAGCGCGGCCGTCTCGCCAACGCCGTGGCGCGGCTCCTGGTGCGCATGCAGGACATGGAGTTCGCGGTGTCCAACGCGGGCATGCAGCTCCTGCGCGGCCGCACCGGCTCCGTGGGCCTCGGCGGCAACGGCCAGTTCACCCGTCTGACCGCGCTCGACCACATCGCCGCCGCCGAGCGCCGCCCCTGGCAGCGCGACGCGCTCCTGGAGGACTACGAGCTGGGCCTGCACATGATCCTCGGCGGCTACCGGGTGGCGCACATCGCCGACACGTACGTCTCCCAGGAGGGCCTGCCGCGGCTGCGCCGCTTCCTCACCCAGCGCACCCGCTGGGCTCAGGGCAACCTGCAGTGCGTGCGGTACGCGCCGCGCATCGTCTCGTCCCGGCACTACTCGGGCCGCGGCGTCCTGGAGACCCTGTACACGTTCATGCAGCCGCTCGCGCACGTCGCGACGCTGGTGCTCAGCGTGCTGCTGCTCGGCGTGGTCGTGGTCGGCGGCTCGCTCAGCGACGCGTTCCTCAGCGCCTGGCCGCTGATCCTGGTCCTGTCCGCGTTCTCGGTGCTGCCGTTCGTGGCCTGGGGCCCGCTCTACCGCCGTGACTTCGCGCCCGACCGCTCCCGCCTGACGGGCCTGCTGTGGGGTCTCGCGCTGTGGGTGTACGCGTACCACGTGTTCATCGTGGCGGCGCGCGGCTTCCTGCGGCTGCTGCGCGGCCGCAACGGCTGGGCGAAGACGCGGCGCAACGCGGAGGCCGTCGGTACGGGGCCCGTCGCCACGGAGGCCTGACCGGCCCGGGGGCGCGAAGGGGTGCTCAGGGGCCATGCGCAAGGCGCCCGGAACTCGTGGGAGTTCCGGGCGCCTTCGCGTACGGACGGGGCGAACTGCCTTACGCCGCCGGGAGGCTGTCCAGCTGCGCCTGGAGGCGGGCGATGTCCTCGTCGGCCTTGGCGAGGCGGCCGCGGATCTTGTCGACCACCTGGTCCGGGGCCTTCGCGAGGAACGCCTCGTTGCCGAGCTTGGCGGTGGCCTGCTGGCGCTCCTTCTCCGCGGCGGCCAGGTCCTTGGCGAGGCGCTTGCGCTCCGCCGCCACGTCGATCGTGCCCGACAGGTCGAGCGCGACCGTGGCGCCCGCGACCGGCAGCGTCGCCGTCGCCGCGAAGCCCTCGCCCTCCGGCTGGAGGCGCAGGAGCTGGCGGACGGCGGCCTCGTGCGGCGCGAACGGCGTGCCGTCCAGGGTGAGTCGGGCCGGGACCTTCTGGCCGGGCTGCAGGCCCTGGTCGGCGCGGAACCTGCGGACCTCGGTGACCAGGTCCTGGAGGGAGAGGATCTCCTTCTCGGCGCCCGCGTCACGGAAGCCGCTGTCCTGGGGCCAGTCGGCGATGACGACGGACTCGCCGCCGGTCAGCGTGGTCCACAGGGTCTCCGTCACGAACGGCACGACCGGGTGGAGCAGCCGCAGCGTGACGTCGAGGACCTCGCCGAGGACGCGCTTGCTGACCTCGGCGGCCGGGCCGCCCGCCATGAACGTGGTCTTGGACAGCTCCACGTACCAGTCGAAGACCTCGTCCCACGCGAAGTGGAAGAGGGCGTCGGAGAGCTTCGCGAACTGGTAGTCCTCGTAGAGCCCGTCGACCTCGGCGACCACCGTGTTCAGGCGCGAGAGAATCCAGCGGTCGGTGGCCGACATCTCGGCGGCGTCCGGCAGCGGGCCCTCGACGGTGGCGCCGTTCATCAGCGCGAAGCGGGTCGCGTTCCAGATCTTGTTGGCGAAGTTGCGGGAACCCTGGACCCAGTCCTCGCCGATCGGCACGTCGACGCCGGGGTTGGCGCCGCGCGCGAGGGTGAAGCGCAGGGCGTCGGAGCCGTACTTGTCCATCCAGTCCAGCGGGTTGACCGCGTTGCCGAAGGACTTCGACATCTTCTTGCCGAACTGGTCGCGGACCATGCCGTGCAGGGCGATGGTGTGGAACGGCGGGGTGCCGTCCATCGCGTACAGACCGAACATCATCATCCGGGCGACCCAGAAGAAGAGGATGTCGTAGCCGGTGACCAGGACGGAGTTCGGGTAGAACTTCGCGAGGCTCTCCGTCCGCTCCGGCCAGCCGAGCGTGGAGAACGGCCACAGGCCGGAGGAAAACCAGGTGTCGAGGACGTCGGTGTCCTGCGTCCAGCCCTCGCCGGTGGGCGCCTGCTCGTCGGGGCCGACGCAGACGACCTCGCCGTTCGGGCCGTACCAGACGGGGATGCGGTGGCCCCACCACAGCTGGCGCGAGATGCACCAGTCGTGGAGGTTGTCGACCCAGTCGAAGTAGCGCTTCTCCATCTCCTGCGGGTGGATCTTGACCTGGCCGTCGCGGACCGCGTCACCGGCGGCCTTGGCGAGCGGGCCGACCTTGACCCACCACTGCATGGACAGGCGCGGCTCAATGGTGGTCTTGCAGCGCGAGCAGTGGCCGACGGAGTGCGAGTACGGCCGCTTCTCGGCGACGATGCGGCCCTCGGCGCGCAGCGCGCCGACGATGGCCGAGCGGGCCTCAAGGCGGTCCAGGCCCTGGAAGGGGCCGGGGACGGTGATGATGGCGTGCTCGTCCATGACCGCGATGTTCGGCAGGTCGTGGCGCTGGCCGATCTCGAAGTCGTTCGGGTCGTGGGCCGGGGTCACCTTGACGGCGCCGGTGCCGAACTCGGGGTCGACGTGCGTGTCGGCGACGACCGGGATGGAGCGGTCGGTGAGCGGCAGCTTGATCTGCTTGCCGACCAGGTGCTTGTAGCGCTCGTCCTCGGGGTGCACGGCGATGGCCGTGTCACCGAGCATCGTCTCGGCGCGGGTGGTGGCGACGACGATGGTCTCGTCGGCATCGCCGTACTTCATCGACACCAGCTCGCCGTCGTCGTCCTGGTATTCGACCTCGATGTCGGAGATCGCGGTCAGACAACGGGGGCACCAGTTGATGATGCGCTCGGCGCGGTAGATCAGCTCGTCGTCGTAGAGCCGCTTGAAGATCGTCTGGACGGCCTGGGAGAGGCCCTCGTCCATGGTGAAGCGCTCGCGGGACCAGGCGACGCCGTCGCCGAGGCGGCGCATCTGGCCGGAGATCTGACCGCCGGACTCGCCCTTCCACTGCCAGACGCGCTCCACGAAGGCCTCGCGGCCCAGGTCGTGGCGGGACTTGCCCTCCTTGCCGAGCTCGCGCTCGACCACGTTCTGCGTCGCGATGCCCGCGTGGTCCATGCCGGGCTGCCACAGCACCTCGAAGCCCTGCATGCGCTTGCGGCGGGTGAGGGCGTCGATCAGCGTGTGCTCGAAGGCGTGGCCCAGGTGCAGGCTGCCGGTGACGTTCGGCGGCGGGATGACGACGGTGAAGGGCTCCTTGTCGCTCGCCGCGTCCGCGTCGAAGTAACCGCGCTCTACCCAGCGCTCGTACAGCGCCCCCTCTACCTCGGCCGGCGCGTACTGCGTCGGGAGTTCAGGGGTGGTCGCTGTGGGCTGCTGCTGAGAGTTCTCGGTCACGGGCCCAGTTTAGGGGTGTCACAGACTGGTCCCGAAACCAGAATCTTCAGTAACGGTTGCGGCCCTGGGGGCCGACGGCGCTCCACCCGTCGGTCAGGATGTCGGGAGCACATAAACGCGCGGGGCACACGCAGGCGCGCATACGCGTTCGAGGGGGACCCAGTCATGAGCTTCAATCAGCCGGGCCCGTACGGGGGCCAGCAGCCGGGTCCGTACGGTGGTGGCCAGCCTCAGCAGCCGGGTCCGTACGGTGGTGGCCAGCCCCAGCAGCCCGGCCCCTACGGCGGCGGGCAGCCGCCGCAGCCCGGCCCCTACGGGCAGCCCCCGCAGGCCCCGCCGCCCGGCTACGGCTACCCGCAACAGGCTCCCCCGGGCGTCCCGCCGCAGCAGCCGTACGGTCAGCCGCAGGGCCCGTACGGGCAGCCGCCGCAGGCCCCGTACGGGCAGGTCCCGCCGCCCCCGCCCCCGCCGCAGGGCGGCGGCAAGAAGGCGGGGCTGATCATCGGCGCGGCGGCCGTGGTGGCCGCGATCGGCGTCGGCGCGTACTTCGTCCTCAGCGGCGGCAGCGACGGCTCCCGGCTCGGTCTCGGACGACGGGCCCCACCAGCTGGTGTCCCCCGCGTCGGTCGGCGAGTACCAGAAGGAGGTGTCCTCCGGCTCCTCCGGCGGCCCGCTGGGCGGCGCCGACAAGGAGGACGCCGCCGAGATCGGCATCAAGAACGCGGATCAGGACGAGACGGACTACAAGTCCGGGGACGGGCTCAAGGCGAAGCAGCTGAGCGTGGTCGGCATGTGGGGCGAGATCAGCGACCCGGAGAAGACCATCGACGACGCGTTCGACAAGCTGCACGAGGAGTCCCAGAAGGACAGCGACGACAAGGGAGACGTCACGTGGGAGGGCAGTCCCACGTCCGTCTCCCCCAGCGGCCTGGACAACGCGCTGATGAAATGCCAGACGGTCAAGGTCAGCGAGGGCAGCAAGGGTCTTGAGATCCCCATCTGCGCCTGGGCGGACCGGAGCACCTTCGGCTTGGTGACCGCCACCGACGCCACGGCGTTCGTGACCGGCGGCGACAACATGTCGAAGGACGACGTCGCGGAACTCGCGGCCAAGTACCGCGAAGCGGCCCGCGTGAAGAAGTGACGCACGCGCGGCCCGTAAGAAGCAGCAGTAACGGAGGGAACCCCCAGTAATGAGCTACAACCAGCCGGGCCCGTACGGCGGCCAGCAGCCGCAGCAGCCGGGGCCGTACGGCGGCGGCCAGCCGGGCCCCTACGGGCAGCAGCCGCCGCAGCCGGGGCCCGGCTACGGCTACCCGCCCCAGGCCCCCCAGCAGCCGGGCTACGCCTATCCGCCGCAGGCCCCCCAGGGCGTGCCGCCCCAGCAGCCGCCGTACGGCCAGCCGCAGGCCCCCTACGGGCAGCAGCCGCAGGCCCCGTACGGGCAGGTCCCGCCCCCGCCGAGCGGAGGCGGCGGGGGCAAGAAGACCGGCGCCGTCATCGGCGCGGTCGCTGTCGTGGCCGCGATCGGCGTCGGCGCGTACTTCGTCCTCGGCGGCAAGGACAGCGGCTCCGGCTCGGTCAAGGACGACGGCCCGCACAAGCTGACGGCGCCCGCGACGGTCCTCGGCGACTACACGAAGAAGGAGTCCAAGGAGGACTCCATGAGCTCGGAGAGCCGCGCGAAGGCCGAGAAGAACGGCGTGAAGAACGCCAAGGACATCGCCGCCCAGTACCAGTCGGGCACCGAGGACAATCCGCTGTCGCGGAAGCTCGTCCAGTTCAACGGCATCTACGGCGAGATCGACGACCCGGAGCAGGTCGTCGACTACATGTTCACCAGGGCGGAGGACGGCTTCTCCGAGGAGGAGGACTCGCCGTCCGGCTCCGGCACCAGCGGCGGCAAGAAGCTCACGCCGGTCGGCGAGCCCAAGTCGTACAACCCCTCCGAGCTCGACGGCGCGATCATGAAGTGCCAGGAGATGAAGTTCGAGGGCGGCTCCGACCCGGGTTCGTCGCCCGGGTCGCAGGGGCCGAAGAACATGACGCTGCCGGTGTGCATCTGGGGCGACAACAGCACGATCGGCGTCGTGATCACGACGGACGTGGCGGCCGTGCTCGGCGGCAAGAGCGGCGACCTGGAGGACACCGCGAGCACCGCGGCCAAGTTCCGCAAGGAAGTCCGCGTCAAGATCTGACCCTGTCGGGGTCAGCTATCTGACGTCACCTCAGTCACGAACGAAGGGGCGCCCAGCGAGGTCAACTCGCCGGGCGCCCCCGGTCGTTCGTGGGTGTGGCTACGCCGACTTCTGCTCCCCGGCGCCCGGGCCCCGTACCTCGCGCGGCACCAGCGTCGGGTTGACGTTGGAGTGGACGACGTCCGCCGTGATGACGACGCGGGCCACGTCCTTGCGGGACGGCACCTCGTACATCACGGACTGGAGGACCTCCTCCATGATGGCGCGCAGGCCGCGCGCGCCGGTCTGGCGCAGGATCGCCTGGTCGGCGATGGCCTCCAGGGCCTCGCGCTCGAAGTCCAGCTCCACACCGTCGAGTTCGAAGAGCCGTTGGTACTGCTTCACCAGGGCGTTACGCGGCTCGACGAGGATCTGGAGCAGGGCCTCGCGGTCGAGGTTGTGGACCGAGGTGATGACCGGGAGGCGGCCGATGAACTCCGGGATCATCCCGAACTTCACCAGGTCCTCCGGCATGATGTCCTCGAACTGGTCCTTCTCCTCCAGCTCCCGCTTGGAGCGGATGGTGGCGCCGAAGCCGATGCCCTTCGCCCCGGCCCGGGCCTCGATGATCTTCTCCAGGCCCGCGAAGGCGCCGCCCACGATGAACAGGACGTTCGTCGTGTCGATCTGGATGAACTCCTGGTGCGGGTGCTTGCGGCCGCCCTGCGGCGGGACCGAGGCCGTCGTGCCCTCAAGGATCTTGAGCAGGGCCTGCTGGACGCCTTCACCCGATACGTCGCGCGTGATCGACGGGTTTTCGCTCTTGCGGGCGACCTTGTCGATCTCGTCGATGTAGATGATGCCCGTCTCGGCCTTCTTGACGTCGTAGTCAGCGGCCTGGATGAGCTTCAGGAGGATGTTCTCGACGTCCTCGCCGACATAGCCCGCCTCCGTGAGCGCCGTCGCGTCCGCGATGGCGAAGGGGACGTTCAGCATGCGGGCGAGCGTCTGGGCGAGCAGCGTCTTGCCGGAGCCCGTGGGGCCGAGCAGCAGGATGTTGGACTTGGCGAGCTCGATGGCGTCCTCGCGGCCCTGAGCGCCGCCGTTCTCCCCGGCCTGGACGCGCTTGTAGTGGTTGTAGACGGCGACGGAGAGGGCCTTCTTGGCGGGCTCCTGGCCGACTACGTACCCCTCGAGGAACTCGTAGATCTCGCGGGGCTTGGGCAGTTCCTCCCAGCGCACCTCGCTCGTCTCGGCGAGTTCTTCCTCGATGATCTCGTTGCAGAGGTCGATGCACTCATCGCAGATGTACACGCCGGGGCCTGCGATGAGCTTCTTGACCTGCTTCTGGCTCTTGCCACAGAACGAGCACTTGAGCAGATCGCCGCCGTCACCGATGCGTGCCACGGTGTGCTTCCCCTTCGCCTGGGAGACGCCGTTGGTCCAGCGGCTCCTGGTGCCTTGTATCCGACGGTACCTTGCCTGGCCCCCCGTTCGGGCCCCCCTTGGCGCGGTTCGCTGCGACACCAGGTCACGAAACTACGCGGACCGGTACGGACCGAGCCAAGGGGCGGGCAGATGGTGCTGTGGTTCCCCGGACGTCGCTCAGGCGACCGCGGAGTTGTTCATCTTGCGGGTGGAGATGATCTGGTCGATCAGTCCGTACGCCAGCGCGTCCTCGGCGGTGAGGATCTTGTCGCGCTCGATGTCGTCGCGGATCTTCTCGATCGGCGTGGTGGAATGCTTGGCCAGCATCTCCTCGAGCTGCGTGCGCATGCGCAGGATTTCGTTGGCCGCGATCTCCAGGTCGGAGAGCTGCTCACGGCCGGTGCCGCCGGAGGGCTGGTGGATCAGCACGCGGGCGTTCGGCAGGGCCATCCGCTTGCCGGGGGTGCCCGGCGGCGAGCAGCACGGCCGCGGCGGAGGACGCCTGGCCCATGCAGACCGTCTGGATGTCCGGCTTCACGAACTGCATCGTGTCGTAGATCGCCGTCAGCGCGGTGAAGGAGCCGCCCGGGCTGTTGATGTAGACCGAGATGTCCCGGTCGGGGTCCATCGACTCCAGGCACAGGAGCTGCGCCATGACGTCGTTGGCGGAGGCGTCGTCGATCTGGACGCCGAGGAAGATCACGCGCTCTTCGAAGAGCTTCGCGTACGGGTCGTACTCGCGCACGCCCTGCGAGGTGCGCTCGACGAAGCGCGGGATCACATAACGGTTGTCCACCTGGGGGCCGGTGTGCAGGCCCGTGGGCTGGCCGCTGACAGGGAAGCTGTTCATGTGAGGTGTTCCGTCCTGGTGATGAGCGTGGGCTTGGTCGGCTGGGGCGGGCTGAGGGCTCCGGCCCCGGTCGGGTGCCTGGAGAAGGCCCCTCGGACGCCTTGTCAGGCCCCCGTGCCGCCGCCGCCGCCCGGAACACCGGAAGCGGCGCTGATGATCTCGTCGATGAGGCCGTACTCCTTGGCCTCCTCGGTGGTGAACCAGCGGTCGCGGTCACCGTCCTGGATGATCCGCTCCACCGTCTGGCCCGAGTGGCGGGCGGTGATCTCGGCCATGCGCTGCTTGGTGCGCAGCAGATACTCCGCCTGGATCTTCACGTCGGACGCGGTGCCCCCGATGCCCGCGGAGCCCTGGTGCATCAGGATGTCCGTGTGCGGCAGGGCGAAGCGCTTGCCCGCGGTGCCGCCGGTCAGCAGGAACTGGCCCATGGAGGCGGCCATGCCCATGCCGATGGTGACGACGTCGTTCGGGATGTACTGCATGGTGTCGTAGATCGCCATGCCGGCGGTCACCGAGCCGCCCGGGCTGTTGATGTAGAGGTAGATGTCCTTCGACGGGTCGGCCGCGAGGAGGAGCATCTGCGCCGTGATCTTGTTCGCGATGTCGTCGTCGACCTGCTGGCCGAGGAAGACGATGCGCTCGCCGAGCAGCCGGTTGTAGACATGGTCGCCGAGGCCACCACCGATGGACGGCTCACCGGCTGCGTAAGGCATCAGATTCGTCACGTATCCACCTGCTCGTCTCTGACGGCTCCGGCCGTCTCAGCATCTTCGTTCTGAGGGCAACGACTCCACTGCCCCCGTATCCATGGACCCTAACGCGCGGGCTCCTTCGACGAATCCCGCAAGGGCAACTGTTCGCTGTGAGCGCAGGTAGCACGCCCTGCGGGGACGCGCCCCGAAGGGGCGCGGGGCTGTGTCGATATGCGGCTCCGCCGCGGGGCGCGACGAACCCTCGCCGGGCAGACGCTGCCTCCCCACAGGGGCGTGAAGGGCCCCCGGAACGCGTGTTCCGGGGGCCCTTCACGACGTACAGCGAGAGGATCAGGCCTCGGACTTCTCCGAGTCACCCTCGACGGAGTCGCCGGCGGCGGCCTCGGCCTGCTCGCCCTCGACGGCCTCGTCGTCCTCGTCGTCCAGGTCGACGACCTCACCGTTGGTGTCCTTGACCGTGGCGGCCTCGACGACGACCGCGAGGGCCTTGCCGCGGGCGACCTCGCCGACCAGCATCGGGACCTGGCCGCCCTCGACGACGGCCTGGGCGAACTGGTCGGGGCTCATGCCGGAGGACTGCGCGCGACGCATGAGGTGCTCGGTGAGCTCCTCCTGGTTCACGTTCAGCTTCTCCTTGTTGACGAGCTCGTCGAGGACGAACTGCGTCTTGATGCCCTTGACCGCCTGCTCGCGGGTCTCGGCGTCGAACTCTTCCTCGGTCTTGCCCTGGATCTCCAGGTACTTCGCGAGGTCGAGGCCCATCTGGCCGAGCTGGTGGTGCTCCAGGTTGTGCTTGCGGGTGCGGATCTCGTCCTCGAGGAGCTTCTCGGGGACGGGCACCTCGACGATCTCCAGGAGCTTCTCCAGGACGCGCTCCTGGGCCTGGGTGGCCTGGTCGAACTGGCGGGCCCGTCTCCAGGCGCTTGCGGCTGTCGGCCTTCAGCTCGTCCAGGGTGTCGAACTCCGACGCCAGCTGCGCGAAGTCGTCGTCCAGCTCCGGCAGTTCACGCTTGGCGACCTGGGTGACCTTGACGGTGACCTCGGCCTCCTTGCCCGCCGCGGAGCCGCCCTTGAGCTCGGAGGCGAAGGTGGCCTCGCCGTCGGCCTCCAGGCCCTTCACGGCCTCGTCGATGCCCTCGAGGAGCTCGCCGGAGCCGATGGTGTACGAGACGCCGTTGGCGATGCCGTCGGCGAGGACCTCGCCGTCGACCTTGGCCTCCAGGTCGATCGTCACGACGTCGCCGTCCTCGGCGGCGCGCTCGACCGGCGAGGTGGACGCGAAGCGCTCGCGCAGGTCCTCGACGGCCTTGTCGACGTCCTCGTCCGAGATCTCGACGGCGTCGACCTCGACCTCGATGCCGGAGTAGTCCGGGATCTCGATGGTCGGGCGGACGTCGACCTCAGCGGTGAAAGTTGAGGGTCTCGTTGTCCTTCAGCTCGGTGATGTCGACCTCGGGCTGGCCCAGGACGTTGAGCTCGGCCTCGTTGACCGCCTCCGTGTAGAACTTCGGGAGGGCGTCGTTGACGGCCTCCTCCAGCACAGCACCGCGGCCGAACCGCTGGTCGATGACGCGGGCCGGGATCTTGCCCTTGCGGAAGCCCTTCACCGTGACCTGCTGGTTGATCTTCTTGTACGCCGCGTCGAGGCTGTCCTTGAGCTCCTCGAAGGGCACCTCGACAGTGAGCCGAACCCGGGTCGGGTTCAGGGTCTCCACGGCGCTCTTCACGGTTCGGTCTCCTTGGTGGGCTGACTGCTTGGATTCTGCCCGGTCGAGAGACACACGGGCACACAGCTTGCATAGTAACGGCACGCGGGAGCCGACCGACAATGCGATCTTGAAAGAAGGGCCGCCGAGTGCCCGGGAAAGGATCCTCGCCCGGGGAACTGGCCACTGAGCTGGAGAGATCCTGCTGGTCGGGGTGGCGGGATTTGAACCCACGGCCTTCCGCTCCCAAAGCGGACGCGCTACCAAGCTGCGCCACACCCCGTCGGTGCGACACGTAGGGTACATGCCCGCAGGCAGTGCGGCGCCCGCTTATCGGGGGCGCACGAGGGGGGTGTGCGGCGAGGCGCCGCGACCCGCTACGATGCATGCCGTGCCGCGCTCACGACCCACGGGTCGCCGCGCGAGCTGTGCGGGCGTAGCTCAATGGTAGAGCCCTAGTCTTCCAAACTAGCTACGCGGGTTCGATTCCCGTCGCCCGCTCTCAGCAGGAACATGCAGGTCAGAGCCGGTCTCCAGGCAAACGGAGACCGGCTCTCCGCGTTTCCGCGACAGCTCCCGCGGCAGTTCTCACGGCAGTTCTCACGGCAGGGGTCATGGGTTGCGTACGTCGATGCTGTAGACGGAGCGGATGCCGTAGGGGACGTACAGGGCGTCGCCGATGAGGGTGAGGGGCGAGCCGGGCTGGCCCGCGTCGGACATGACGTCGCTGCTGCGGGCCAGGAGGGACCAGTCCACCTCGCCGGTGTCCCGGCGCAGGGCGGCGAGGCGGCCGCTGGAGGACGCCAGGAAGACGTGGTTCGCCCCGGCGAGAGGCGGGCCGGGGTTCTCCACGCCGGAGTCGCTGCTCCACAGCTGGCGGCCCGAGCGGGGGTCGACGGCGCGGACGCTGCCGTTCCAGAGCCGGTAGTAGACGGTTCCGCCGCTGAGGGTGGCGGTCGCCGCCGCGGGCTGGCGGTGGGAGAGGCGGACGGAGCGGACGGCTCGCTCGCCGGAGGTCACGTCGATCGTGGTCAGGGTGCGGTGCGCCGCCTCCGAGGTGTTCTCGGCGAAGACCAGGCGCCCCTCCGTCTGCCCGAGGAGCAGGAGCGGGCTCGGGGCCCGGACCGTCCAGCGCGGCCTGCCCGTGGCCGGGTCGAGGCGCGCGACGCGGGTCTCCCGCCTCGACAGGCAGATCAGATAGCCGTGGCCGTCGGCGGCGGCGACACCGCAGCTGTCCGGATCGGGCAGGGGGTGGTGCCAGCGGGTCTTCCCCTTGGCCCGGTCGGCGAGCAGCGCGTACTCGCCGCCTTTCGCTCCGTAGAGCGTGAGGAGTCCGTCCTTCACGGCCACCACCTCCTTGAGCTCTTCGTCGGTGTTGAGGGGAGGTGCCGCGTCCTGGCCGCCCCGGGGCACCCGCTTCCACAGCACGTCTCCGGTCAGACTGTCGACGGCCTGGACCTCGAAGACGGGGTCGGGCGGCTCGGCGCCCTCGCGCCCGACCGCCTTGTCCCGGTAGACGTACACACGCTTCCGGTCGCCGGACGCGCCGAAGATGGCGCCGTCCCCGTCCATGCTGGCCGGGCCCCCGGCGGGCGAGCTCCACGCGACCTTGCCGGTGGCCAGGGAGAAGCGCGCGGCCTTCGTGCCGCCGCCCGCGCACAGCAGCCCGCCGCGGGCGGGGAGACAGTCGCTGAAGGGGCTGTCAGCGCCGTTCTTGACGCGGGTCTCCTTGGTCTGCCAGGCCCGCCACCCGGGCGGCAGGGCCCCGGCCGAGGTGCCGTCCGCGCCGAACCACTGGACCAGGCCCGCCGTCAGCGCGGCGGCGAGCACGCCGCCCACCGCCCCGGTGATCAGCAGCCTGCGGCGGCGGGGCGAGCGCGGTGCGGGCTCCGGCGGCTCCTCGGGGCGCGGCGGCGGCGCTTCGCCCCTGAGCAGGGCCAGGAGCTCATCGGGGGTCGGGCGCTCCTTGGGGTGCTTGGCCAGGCACAGGGTGACCAGTTCGCGCAGTTCGACCGGTATGTCGTCGAGCCTGGCCTGGCCGTCGACCACGCGGGTCGCCGTCTCGTACGGGGAGTCGTCGTCGAAGGGGCCGCGGCCGGTGGCCGCGTAGCCGAGGACGGAGCCGAGGGAGAAGACGTCCGAGGCGGGGCCGACGTCGCGCGGGGACGTGAGCTGCTCCGGGGACATATAGGGCGGGGTGCCCATGACGCGGCCGGTCTGGGTGAGGGCGTCGCCCGCGAGGGCCTCGGCGGCGCGGGAGACGCCGAAGTCGATGACGCGGGGGCCGTCCTCGGCCAGCATCACGTTGGCCGGTTTCAGATCACGGTGGACCACGCCCACGCGGTGGATGTCGCGCAGCGCCTCGGCGAGGCCCGCGGCGAGCTCCAGGAGGCGGGCCGCGGGGAGCGGGCCGTTCCGCTTTATGTGGGTGCCCAGGTTTTCGCCCGGAATGTAGAGCGTCGCCATCCACGGGCTCGGCGCGTGCGCGTCGGCGTCCACCACGGGAGCCGTGAAAGCGCCGCTGACCTGCCGCGCGGCCTCGACCTCGCGGCGGAACCGGGTGCGGAATTCCGGGTCGTCGGCGTACTGGCCGTGCACGACCTTGACCGCGAGGCGCCGCCCGGAGGCGGAGCGGGCGAGATAGACGACGCCCATGCCGCCCGAGCCGAGGCGGTCCTCGATCGGATACCCGCCGACCTCTTTCGGGTCGGTCTCCCGCAGCGCCACCGCCCTCCCCCCGTGCGTCGCCGTGGCAGGCCGTCAGGCGTCAGAACTGTATGTCGCCGATTGTCTCCGCCAGGGAGTTGAGGAGATCCTGGATGTCGGGGGCCGCACCCGTGGAAGCGAGGGTGAAGCCGAAAGTCGCGGCGACGATGGCGGGCCACACCTTGATGTTTCCTTGGCGCACCATCAGGACAAGGACGATCGCCAACAGCAGTACCACTGATAGTGAAATGGCCACACTGATCACACCCTAGGTCGGTCGCTCTCCCGCCCGGGGGGTACGACCCCGCACACCCCCGCCAGAAACCATCGTGCCACCAACAGGGCCGCGCTATGCGGCCGGTGACACATCGTCGGCCACGCGTTGACCAGTAACGCACGTGTCCCGCCCGTGCCAGTGGGGCCGCGCCGCACGGGCCCGGTCGCGGGTCAACGGCGCCCGCAGGACAATTCGACGGCTGCGCCGACGGGCGAATTCGACCTGATCGTTTCCATGGCCGAGCACCGCCAGGACACCCTCGGGCCGACGCCCGGCCAACGTCCCGTCGCCCGTACACGCCACCGCCCGCTCGCCGCCCGCTCTCCGCGTTCACGGCAATTCGCCCAGCCGTCGAAGCGCACGCCGGGTGGGGCCTCATAATCCACCACGGGTTGATCAAGCGGACATTTCACCAGAGTCACCCGCAGGCGTTATGCACGATTTAAGCGGTACGAGTCATGACGTATCGGACAGTTATCCATGCCACTCCCGGGGCACCCGCGCCCGTAATGCGGGAATCCGGCTAACGGGTCGGCTAACCGGGCGACTAACGCGCCGATGGGCAATGCCGGGGGAACACCCGGGCGTTCGGGCGGGGTTGTCGACAAAGCGCTGACATTGAGCGGACATTGAGCGGACATTGAGCGGACATTCGAGCCAGGATTGAGCAGACATTGAACTGACAGGGAACCGGCAGGGAACACGGGGCGATGAGTCGATGAATGAAGACGGCGTTTTACGGGGAGACCGACGCGACGCTAGGGTGCCCCAGATGTTCCACGCTGCCATGACCCCCGCAAGCGCAGTGCGGTCCCGGATCGTCTCACCGAGCTCTGGGTGGGAGGGCCTGTGACGCATCCCGTACCGCCGCACGGCTGGCACCGGACGCCCCTCCCTCCCGTCCGGGAACCGGCCACCGCCACTCCCCCCGGCCCCCGCGACCCCACCGCCGCCCCCACTCCCCCGCACGCCGCTTCCGCACCCCGCTCCGGCCCCGCCGAGCGCCCCGCCCCCGCGCGCGACGCGTTCTTCGACAACGCCAAGTACCTGGCGATCGTGCTCGTCGCGATGGCCCACGCGTGGGAGCCGCTGACGGATCACAGCCGTACCGCCGAAGCGCTGTACATGACCGTCTACACCTTCCACATGCCGGCCTTCATCCTGATCTCCGGCTACTTCTCGCGCGGCTTCGACATGCGGTCCGACCGGCTCAAGCGGCTCGTGACCGGCGTCGCCGTGCCGTACGTGGTCTTCGAGATCGCCTACACCTTCTTCAAACGGTGGGCCGACGACGACCCGGGGCAGCCGATCAGCCTGCTCGACCCCTGGTACCTGACCTGGTTCCTGATCGCCCTGTTCGTGTGGCGGCTCACGACCCCGCTGTGGAAGCTCGTGCGCTGGCCCGTGCCGCTCGCCCTCGGCGTGGCCGTGCTCGCCGTCGTCTCCCCCGACATCGGCGACGACCTGGACCTCCAACGGGTCCTGCAGTTCCTGCCCTTCTTCGTCCTCGGCCTGTTCCTCAGACCCGCGCACTTCCAGCTCGTACGGCGGCGCGAGGTGCGCCTGCTTTCCGTGCCCGTCTTCGCGTGCGCGGTGGCCCTCGCCTACTGGGCGGCGCCGCGGATGACGTCCGTGTGGTTCTACCGGCGCGAGAGCGCGCAGGAGCTGGGCGTGCCGTGGTGGGTCGGCGTCGTGATGACGCTGGCGCTGTTCGGCTGCTTCGGTGGTGCTCACCGCGTGCTTCTTCGCCTGGGTGCCACGGCACAGGACGTGGTTCACGGTGCTCGGGGCGGGGACCTTGTACGGGTACCTGCTGCACGGGTTCCTCGCGAAGGGGTCCCGGTTCTGGGGCTGGTTCGACACGTACGCGTGGCTGCACGAGCCGCTGGGCGAGGTGTTCGTGTCCCTGGTGGCCGCGGGCGTCGTGACGCTGCTCTGTACGCCGCCGGTGCGGCGGGCCTTCCGCTTCGCGATGGAGCCGCGCCTTGAGTGGGCGTTCCGGCGCGACGCGACCGCGGTCGCCCGCGAACGGACGTCGGCCGGACGCTAGCCGCCGCGGGGCCGGGCCTTGGCCCGGCCCCGGGTCAGGTGGCCGTCGGGGTCATGCCCGCGACCCCAGCGCCGCCCGCGCCGGGAGCACCGTCGCGAGCAGGCCGAGGAGGACGGCCGAGCCCGCGAAGGCGGCGTACGTCAGGGGCGGGATGTACGGCGACTCCCCGGTGAGGCCCCGCATCATCGGCACCAGCGTGGCGAGCGCGATGGCCGTGCCGATGACCACGCCCGCGCCGGTCACGAGCAGCGCCTCCCAGCGGATCATCCGCATCACCTGGCGGCGCGTCGAACCGATCAGGCGCAGCGTGCCGAGCTCGCGGCGCCGGTCGAGGACCGTCATCACCAGGGTGTTGGCGGCGGCGACGGCCGCGAAGCCGCCGAGGACGGCCGCCATCACGCCGTTCGCCCAGGCGCTGAGCTCCCGGTCCAGGGACTGGGCGGTGTGGTAGCCGTCGCGGTCGCGGACCGTGCCGAGGGACTTCAGGGCGGCCGCCGAGCCGCCCTTGGTCCAGATCTCCGTGTCCAGGGCGGACGTGACGTGCCGCTTCACATCGGCGGCGGGCAGCGTCACCTCGGACAGGCCGAGGCCGCGCGCGTACGTCGCCACGACCTTGGGCCGCGCCTTCGTACCGTCGGGCAGCCGCATCTCGACGCGGTCACCGGTCTTCAGGTGCGTGGAGTTCGCGAGGTTCGCGTCCACCGCGATCTCGCCCTTGCGGAGGGTGAGCGCACCGGTCCGCACCTTCAGGTCCTGCACCTCGGCCAGGTCCGCGGCGCTGCCCGTGACGCCCTGCGCGCTCGCCGACTGGAGCCAGCGGTCCCCGCCGGAGCCCGCGGGCAGCAGGACGGAGGTCTTCAACAGGCCGACGGCCGAGGTCACTTCGGGGGCGCTGGCGGCGGCGCGCACGGCGCCGGGGCCGAAGCCCGCGTCCGAGGTCACGATGTGGTCGGCGGTGATGCCGTCCCGCTGCTGGTCCGCGGCCACCTTCTCCTCGCTGGTGTGCATGAACACCAGGGTGGAGGCGAAGGCCATGGCGAGGACGATGGGGGTGATCGCGGAGGCCAGCCTGCGGGCGTTCGTACGGGAGTTGGCGGCCGCGAGGGACGCGGCGGCGCCGGCGCCGCGCAGCGGCAGGCCGAAGAGCCCCGCGCAGGCCCGCGCCACCAGCGGCCCGAGCAGCGCCACCGCCAGCATGAACAGCATGACCACGCCGAGGGCCGCGTTCGCCGCGTCGTCGCCGGTGGAGGTGGCGGCGAGGCGGGCGCAGACGATGCCGCCGACGAGCGCGGCGACGCCGAGCGGCGTACGTATCCAGCCAGGGCGCAGCCGCTCCACGGACGCCTCGCTCAGCGCCTGGCCCGGCTTGATGCGCGAGGGCCTGCGCGCGGCGGCGTACCCCGCGACCAGCGCCGTGACGACGGCCGTGCCCGCGGCCGTGACCAGCGGAATCCAGGAGACCGCGAGGTCCACGGCGGCCGGCACCGCGCCCTTGTCCTTGAGCTGCCCGAACCACCAGCTGGCCAGGGCGATGCCCGGCAGGCAGCCGACGACGCCCGCGAGCGGGGCGACGAGCAGGTTCTCGGTGGCGATGGTGCGGCGGACCTGCCGCGGCGTCGTGCCGATCGCGCGCAGCAGCGCGAACTCGCGGGCCCGCTGGCCCACGGACAGCGCGACCGTGCCGGCCGCCGTGAACACGGCGACCATCGCGGCGATGCCGCCGAAGGACCCGCCGATGCCGCTGAGCAGCTCCTTGGCCTCGGTGAGCTGGAGGTCCTCCACGCCGCCGCGGTCCTTGCCCGTGTGCACCTCGGCCCGGTCGCCGAGGGCCTTGGCCACCCGCGGCTTCAGGGCCGCGGCCGTGACGCCGTCCTCGGGCAGGACCGCGATCGCGTCGATCCGGCCGGGGTGCCCGGAGGCGCGGACCGCTTCGGCGTCGCTGAACCAGACGGTGGGCGCGTGCGGTCCCGCGACCGTGCCGGAGACCCGGACCTCGCGCGGCCCCGCGGCCGTGGTGAGGGTGACGCGGTCGCCGACGCGGGCCTTCGTCCCGGCCAGGACGGCCTCGCCCGCGGCGGGCGCGCGGCCCGCCGTCGGCTTCTCGCCGGTGAAGGCGGTGGCGCCCCAGCCGTGCCCGGTCAGCGCCTTGTCCCCGTCCTTGACGGGGAAGGTGACGTCCGCGACGGCCGTCCGCGCGCCGGGCACCGCGGCCGCCTTCGCGACCAGCGAGCCGTCCAGGCGGGCCCGGTCGGGCAGCGGCTCCGTGGAGGCGCTGTCGCCGCTGCCGAAGTGGGCCCGCTGGTCGGCGGCGGCCACCACGGGCGCGTCCGCGTAGCGCTCGGGCGGTACGGAGGCGCGCAGCCCGGTCTCTAGGAGGATGCCGCACGCGGACACGATCAGCGACGCCATCATCAGCGCCACGAACGTGCCCACGAACGCGGCGGGCTTGAAGCGGACGGCCGCGCGGGCGAGGCCGTTGGGTACGAAGCTCATGCCGCGGCCGCTCCCGCGTACGCGGCGGCCGGTGCGGTCCTGGGCGCGGTGAGCGCCGTCATGCGGTCGGCGATCTGCGCGGCCGTGCCCCGCTCCAGGCGGTCGACGATCGCGCCGTCCGCCAGGAACAGCGTGCGGTCCGCGTACGCCGCCGCTGCCGGGTCGTGGGTGACCATCACGACGGTGGCGCCCATGCCGTCCACGGCCGAGCGCAGCAGGGCCAGGATCTCCGAGGCCGTCGTCGTGTCGAGCGCGCCGGTCGGCTCGTCGGCGAACACCACGTCCGGCTGCGTCACCAGGGCGCGGGCGATGGCCACGCGCTGCTGCTGGCCGCCGGAGAGCTGGCCGGGGCGGCGCCCGCCCTTGTCGCCGAGGCCCACCCGGGCCAGGACGTCGGCCGCGCGGCGGCGGTCGGGGCGGTGGCCCGCCAGGCGCATCGGCAGGACCACGTTCTGCTCGACGGTCAGGGAGGGCAGCAGGTTGAAGGCCTGGAAGACGAAGCCGAGGCGCGTGCGGCGCAGGGCCGTCAGCTTGTTCTCGCTCATGCCGGTGATCTCGGTGCCGCCGAGGCGGACCGTGCCCGCCGTGGGGCGGTCCAGGCCCGCCGCGCACTGCAGGAACGTGGACTTGCCGGAGCCGGAGGGGCCCATCACGGCGGTGAAGCTGCCGCGGGGCAGGGCCAGGTCGATGCCGCGCAGCGCGTGCACCGCGCCGGAGCCGCGGCCGTACTGGCGGCGGACGCCGCTCAGCTCCACCGCCCAGTCACCCGGGGTGCCCTGGGGCCGCGCCCCTGCTTCCCGCTGCTTCTTCTTCCGCAGCCCCATGGCGTGCCCAGCCCTTCGGTTGTTCGTGCGTGATGCAACGACCGTACGTAGTGCGGGGGGCCGCGGGACATGAGGTGCACCGGCGGATCGGGGGTGGGGTTTCCCCCACCTGCCCCCTCAAAAGCAACGGCGCTCCGCGCCTCGTCCTCAAACGCCGGACGGGCTTGATCTGCCGATCCCACAGCACGGAGATTCAGCCCGTCCGGCGTTTGAGGACGAGCGCGGCAGCGCGATGGGGGCCCGGTCCCCGGCCCGGTGGGAGGGCTACGCGTCGCGGCAGAGGAGGAGGAGCGCCCGGTCGTCGTTGACGTCCTTGGCCACCGCTTCGATGAGGTGCCACGCGGCCCCGTGGAAAGCCGCCGGAGACATAGCGGTCGGCCTCGCCGGTGAGGCGGTCGATGCCTTCGGCGATGTCGCGGTCGGCGGCCTCGACGATGCCGTCGGTGAACAGCATGAGGACGTCGCCGGGGCGCAGGGAGCCCTTGACGGGGTCGAACTGGGCGCCGTCGTACACGCCCAGGAGGGGCCCCTCGGCGGCCTTCTCCTCCCAGCGGCCGGTGCCGGCGCTCAGCTGGAGGGCGGGCAGGTGTCCGGCGGAGAGGAGTTCGTAGTCGCCGGTCTCCAGGTCGAGGACGAGGTGGATGGAGGTGGCGAAGCCCTCGTCCCAGTCCTGGCGGAGGAGGTAGCCGTTGGCGGCGGGCAGGAAGGCGTGGGGCGGGAGGGAGCCGAGGAGGCCGCCGAACGCGCCGGACAGGAGCAGAGCCCTCGACCCCGCGTCCATGCCCTTGCCGGAGACGTCCGTGAGGACGACCTCCAGGGTGCGGCCGCCGTTCGTGCGGGCGGCGACGACGAAGTCGCCGGAGAAGGACTGGCCGCCCGCCGGGCGCAGCGCCATCTCGCGGTGCCAGCCGCGCGGCAGCTTCGGGAGCTTGCTCTGCACGCGGATGCGCTCGCGCAGGTCGAAGAGCATCGTTCCGCCGCCCCGCCAGGGCACCCCGACCCGGCTGCGGAACTGGGCGATGAGCAGGCCGAAGAAACCGCAGGCCGCGACGGTGAGGACGGTGCCCGGCGTGACCCGGGCGGGGCCCTCGGTGTAGGGGCCGAGCCGCGCGGACTCCACGATCAGGGCGGTCGCCGAGGCCGCGTACAGGCCAAGCAGGCTGGAGGGCCGCAGGAGCAGCCCGCCCGCGACGATCGGCAGGACGAGCGCGGCCGGGGAGAACCACACGGGGTTGACGATCGTGCACACCGTGATCAGCGGCACGGTCAGAAGGAGCGCGGCGAGCGCCACCCAGTCGGAACCGTCGCCCCGGAAGTAGTCGACACCGGATTTGCGCAGCCCTATGCGGGCCCGGTGCAGCTGCTTCTTCATCCGGGCCGGGAACGTCTCGGCTGCGGCGCGCCGCTCGCGCGGTGCGCGCCGCTCGCGCCTGTCTCGTCGTACCGCCATTGCTCGTGGACCCTATCCACCGGGCCAGGCGCTTCGCACGGGAGGTACCTCTTGTCCCCCTTCAGGGGCACCTCGCCCGTATCTCCGCTCCCAGCGTCCACACGCGCGTTCCGGTGCGCGGAAAACGATTCGCCGCGCCCCAGGAGCCCTGGTAGGCATGGCATATGACAGCAGACTTGCGGGAGTTGGACCAGAGCGACGGGGAGCGCTGGTACGGAACGCTTGACGTGGCCTTCGGCGGGGTCGCCGAGGCCCCCGAGGAGCGTGCGCTGTGGCTCTCGCTCCTTGAGTACGACCGCTCGCTGGGCCTGTGGGACGGCGAGGCCTGCGTGGGCACGACGAGCGCCTTCAGCTTCCGGCTCTCCGTGCCGGGCGGGGCCGTGGTGGACGCGGCGGGCGTGACGATGGTGAGCGTGGCGGCCACGCACCGGCGCCGTGGGCTGCTCACCTCGATGATGCGGCGGCAACTCGACGACCTGCGCGAACGCGGCGAGGCGCTCGCGGTCCTGACGGCGTCCGAGCCGGCGATCTACGGCCGGTTCGGGTACGGCGCGGCGACGCGGCAGCTCAGGGCGGAGATCGACACGACCCGGGTGCGCGTCGAGGTGCCGGAGGGCACGGACGCCGTGCGGCTGCGGTACGCGGCCCCCGCCGAGGCCCTGCCGGCCTGCGAGGAGGTCTACGCGCGCGTGGTGCCGGGACGGCCGGGGATGCTCGCGCGGCAGCCGGGCTGGGAGCGGCTCGCCGTGCTCGACCCCGAGCCCGACCGGCACGGCGCGTCGCCGCTGCAGTGCGTCCTCGCGGAGCGCGGGGGCGAGACCGTCGGGTACGCGTTCTTCGCGGTCAAGCCCGAGTGGGAGTGGCAGGGCGCCAAGGGCGAGGTGCGGGTGCGGGCCGTGGAGGCCCTTGACCCGGCCGCGTACGCCGCGCTGTGGCGGTTCCTGTTCGACGTGGACCTGACGTCGAAGGTCACGGTGCGCAGCCGCCCGGTGGACGACCCGCTGCTCCAGCTCGTCTCGGACGTGCGGCGCTGTTCCGTCAGCGTGCGGGACTCCCTGTACGTACGTCTGGTGGAGCTGGGTCCGGCCCTGGAGGCACGCGCGTACCAGACGCCGGTGGACGTGGTCCTGGACGTCGAGGACGCCTTCTGTCCCTGGAACGAGGGGCGCTGGCGGCTGACGGGCGACCCGAAGGGCGCGTCCTGCAAGCGCGCGGACGACGAGGCGCCCGCCGACCTCGCGCTGTCCGTGCGCGAGCTGGGCGCGGCCTATCTGGGCGGCGTCACGCTCGCGGAGCTGGCGCGGGCGGGACGGGTGCGGGAGCTGCGCCCGGGTGCGCTCGCGGAGGCGAGCCTGGCCTTCGGGGCGCCCGTCGCGCCCTGGCTGCCGCACGGGTTCTAGCCGAGACCCGGGGTGCTCCCCCGCTGGCACTCGGGGCACCAGAAGAGGTTGCGGGCGGCGAGATCGGCGGTGCGGATCTCGCCGCCACAGATGTGGCAGGCCATGCGGGCCCTGCGGTACACGTAGACCTCGCCGCCGTGGTCGTCCACGCGCGGCGGGCGGCCCATCGCCTCCGGCGTGTGCTCCGGGCGCACGGTGTCGATGCGGTTGTGCCGCACGCCCTCGCGCATCAGCTCCACCAGATCGGCCCAGATCGCGGTCCACTGGCCGTGCGTGAGGTCCTTGCCGGGCGTGTACGGGTCGATGCCGTGGCGGAAGAGGACCTCCGCGCGGTAGACGTTGCCGACGCCCGCGATGACCTTCTGGTCCAGGAGCAGGGCCGCGATCGTCGTACGGCTGCGGGAGACGCGGCGCCAGGCGCGCTCCGGGTCGTTCGCCCCGCCCTCCTCGACCGGGCGCAGCGGGTCCGGGCCCAGGCGCTCGTGTATCGCCTGCTTCTCGCCGTCCGGTGATCAGCGCGCAGGTCGTCGGGCCGCGCAGGTCGCAGTAGTGCCCCGTGCTGGCGAGGCGCAGGCGGACCGTGTCCGTCGGGGGCGGGGCGGGCGTGGAGCCCCAGGTGTACTTGCCGAACAGGCCCAGGTGGATGTGGACCCAGCCGGTTTCCGCGAAGCCCAGGAAGAGGTGCTTGCCGTGGGCTTCGGCGGTGTCCAGGGGCTGGCCCGTCAGAAGGGCCGCGCTGTCGGAGAACTTGCCCTGGGGGCTGGTGGCGTGCACGGGGTGCCCCTGGAACCGGTGCCGGTGGTCGGCGGCCAGCCTGTGGATGGTGTGGCCTTCCGGCACGGGGGTCCTCCTCGAGTGCGGGGCGCGATCGGCCTTCGGCCTCGTCCTCAAACGCCGGACGGGCTAGAACCTGCCGGTTGCGGCGACAGTTTCAGCCCGTCCGGCGTTTGAGGACGAGGCGCGGAGCGCCCATACTTTTCGGGGTGGGCGGGGTTACGCCTGGGGGTGGTGGGCCGGGATGGCCGGCAGCTCGCCCGTGGCTTCGTAGCGCGCGAGCATCTCGATGCGCCGGGTGTGCCGCTCCTCGCCGGAGTACGGCGTCGCCAGGAAGATCTCGACGAACTTCGTGGCCTCCTCCGTGGAGTGCATCCGCCCCCCGATGGAGATCACGTTCGCGTCGTTGTGCTCGCGCCCGAGCGCCGCCGTCTGCTCGCTCCAGGCGAGAGCCGCCCGCACGCCCTTCACCTTGTTCGCGGCGATCTGCTCGCCGTTGCCGGAGCCGCCGATGACGATGCCGAGGGCGCCGGTGTCCGCGGCCGTCTTCTCCGCGGCGCGGAGGCAGAAGGGCGGGTAGTCGTCCTGGGCGTCGTAGATGTGGGGCCCGCAGTCGACGGGCTCGTGGCCGTGGGCCTTGAGCCATTCGACGAGGTGGTTCTTGAGTTCGTAACCGGCATGATCGGAGCCGAGGTACACGCGCATGGGTCCGAGTGTGGCATGTGCGGGACGGGGCGACCGCCGGGGGTCCCGCCGCACCCCCCGCCCCCTCCGATTGGTTCAGGCCAATGCCGTGGCCGGTCATCGTACGTAATCGCTCGTTCACTGAGGATTTCGTCGAATGCAACGATCCGGAGACGGGCCTTTCGTCCGGTACGCCCCTGCGCTTTTAATGCGGGGGCTCGTGCCCGTGAACCAAAGGATCTGCTTATGACGTCGCAACCGTCCCTTGCGAAGGAAGACGGCACCCGCGAAGGACCCGGCAATTCACAGCCCGGCGGCGGCGACGGTGACGGCCTGAAGGCCGGTCTCAAGAACCGCCACCTGTCGATGATCGCCATCGGCGGTGTGATCGGTGCGGGTCTGTTCGTCGGGTCGTCCGCGGGCATCAAGGCCGCGGGCCCCGCGATCCTCGTGTCGTACGCCCTCGTGGGCGCCATGGTCGTGTTCGTGATGCGCATGCTGGGCGAGATGGCCGTGGCGCGACCGGCCTCCGGGTCCTTCTCGGCCTACGCCGACCAGGCGCTCGGGCGCTGGGCCGGGTTCACCATCGGCTGGCTGTACTGGTTCTTCTGGGTCGTGGTGCTCGCCGTCGAGGCGACCGCGGGCGCCGACATCCTGAACGGGTGGATGCCGGGCGTCCCGCAGTGGGGCTGGGCGCTCATCGTGATGGTGGTGCTCACCGCCACCAACCTCGTCTCGGTGAGCTCCTACGGCGAGTTCGAGTTCTGGTTCGCGGGCATCAAGGTGGTGGCGATCGGCGGGTTCGTCGTCGTCGGTCTGCTCGCCGTGTTCGGCATCCTGCCCGGCTCGGACAACCCGGGCTCCGGCTTCGCGCACCTCACCGACGCGGGCGGGTTCATGCCCAACGGCGCGGGCGCGATCCTCACCGGTGTCCTGATGGTCGTCTTCTCCTTCATGGGCTCGGAGATCGTCACGCTCGCCGCCGGTGAGTCGGAGGACCCGCAGCGCGCGGTCACCAAGGCCACCAACAGCGTCATCTGGCGCATCGGCGTCTTCTACCTCGGCTCGATCTTCGTCGTCGTCACGCTGCTTCCGTGGAACGACAAGTCGATCGTCAAGGACGGCAGCTACGTCGCCGCGCTGAACTCCATCGGCATCCCGAACGCGGGCACCGTCATGGACGTGATCATCCTGACGGCGGTGCTCTCCTGCCTCAACTCCGGTCTGTACACGGCCTCGCGCATGGCCTTCTCGCTCGGCGAGCGCGGCGACGCCCCGAAGGCGTTCACCCGCACCACCGGCAGCGGCGTGCCGCGCATCGCGATCCTCAGCTCGGTCGTCTTCGGCTTCGTCGCCGTGTGGTTCAACTACCTCTCGCCCGACAAGGTCTTCGAGTTCCTCCTGAACTCGTCCGGTGCGGTCGCCCTGTTCGTGTGGCTCGTCATCTGCTTCACGCAGCTGAAGATGCGCGGCATCATCCTGCGCGAGCAGCCGGAGAAGCTCGTCGTGAAGATGTGGCTGTTCCCGTATCTGACCTGGGTCACCATCGCGCATGATCTCGTTCGTGATCGTCTACATGCTGTACGACGACGCCGGGCGCAAGCAGATGGTGCTCTCCCTGCTCGTCGGCGCCCTGGTCCTCGGCATCGCCCTGGTGCGCGAGCGGCTGCGGCCGCGCGTCACCGAGAGCTGACCTCCGGCCCCCTCGCCGCCGGTCGGTTCCCACGGAACTCCGCCCACCCGCCCTTCCGGGGCCGGTGGGCGGGGTCGTTCCAGGGGGCGTTCACCGGCTGGAAAACCTGACGGCGACTGTCAGGTTATGGGGGCACAGTGAGCTCCGTCAGCAAGATCAGCGGTTACGCGCACGACGGAGGCACCCGTGAACATCGGCGAACTCGGCGAACTCAGAGACCTCAGCGAACTCAGCCACCTCACCGCTCAGCGGCGCGCCTTCCGGCCCGGTGACGCGGGCTACGACGAGGAGCTGGCCGGGTTCCAGACGGGCTTCGTCCAGCGGCCGGACCTCGTGTGCGCCGCGTCCGGCGCCGACGACGTCGTGGCCGCCGTGCGGTACGCCGCCGCGGCGGGCCTGCCCGTCGGCGTCCAGGCCACCGGGCACGGGCTGCCGGACGCGGCCGCGGGCGGCGTGCTGATCTCCACCCGCCGCATGGACACCGTGGAGGTCGACGCGCGGGCCCGCACCGCGCGGATCGGGGCCGGGGTCCGCTGGGGGCAGGTCGTGGCGGCCGCCGCGGCGCACGGGCTCGCCCCGCTGAACGGCTCGGCGCCGGGCGTGGGCGCCGTCTCGTACACCCTCGGCGGCGGACTCGGCATCCTGGCGCGCGAGTTCGGCTACACGGCCGACCACGTGCGCGCGGTGGACGTGGTGACCGCGGACGGCGAGGCGCGCCGCGTGAGCGCCGACAGCGACCCTGAGCTGTTCTGGGGGCTGCTCGGCGGCGGCGCGCACCTCGGCGCGGTGACCGCCCTGGAGGTCGGCCTGGTGCCGGTGACGCGGCTGTACGGCGGCGCGCTCGCCTTCGACGGCCGCGCGGTCGACCCGGCGGCGGTCCTCGACGCGTACGCCTCCTGGACCGCGACCGTGCCCGACGCGCTGACCTCGTCGGTGGCCGCCCTCGTCTACCCGGACGCCCCCCAGCTCCCGCCGCACCTGCGGGGCCGCTATCTGATCACGGTGCGCGTCGCCTCCACCGGCTCCGCGGCGGAGGGCGAGCGGCTTGTGGCGCCGCTGCGGGCGATCGGGCCCGCCGTGTCGGACTCGCTGCGCGAGCTGCCGTACACCGAGAGCCACACCATCCACAGCGACCCGGACTTCCCGCACGCCTACTACGGCGAGAACCGGATGCTGAGCGGCCTCGACACCGGCGCCGTCGCGCGAATCCTGGCGCTCACCGGGCCCGAAGCGGACCACATGCACGTCGTGCAGCTCAACCACCTGGGCGGGGCGCTCACCCGCCCCGTGGGCGGCACGGACAACGCCGTGCCCCACCGCGGGGCGGGCTGGCTGCTGCGGCTCCTCTCGCCGCTGGAGGGCACGGACCGCGCGAGCCTGCGGGCGTTCTACGGGGACGCGTTCGCCGCCGTGGCCGGGCAGACCGTCGGCCGGTCCCTGAACTTCACGTTCGCGAGCGGCGACCGCCCCGAGGGCCTGTACGACGCGGACACGCGAAAGAGGCTCGCCGGGCTGAAGGCCACGTACGACCCGGCGAACCTCTTCAGGCGGAGCTACGCCGTCGGTGACGACGGCAGTGTCAGCGGGGTCAGCGCTTCTCGTTGAGGAACTTCCACGTCAGGGGAAGCGCGCCCATCGCGAGGGCCGCCTTGAGGGCGTCCCCGATGAGGAACGGCGTCAGGCCCGCCGCGACGGCCGCGCTCAGCGACATGCCGGTGGAGGCGGCCAGGTAGGGCACGCCGACGGCGTAGATGACCGCGGAGCCGAGCACCATCGTGCCCGCCGTGCGCACCGCGCTGCGGTCGGCGCCGCGCCGGGCCAGGGAGCCCACCACCGCGGCGGCGAGCATCATGCCGAGGACGTAGCCGAGCGAGGGCATCGAGAAGCCGGACCTGGCCTCGGCGAACCACGGCACGCCCGCCATGCCCACGAGGGCGTACAGCGCGAGCGAAAGGAAGCCGCGGCGGGCGCCGAGCGCGGTGCCGACGAGCAGCGCGGCGAAGGTCTGCCCGGTCACCGGCACCGGGGAGCCCGGCACGGGCACGGAGATCTGGGCGGCGATCCCGGTGAGCGCGGCGCCGCCGAGCACGAGGGTGGCGTCGCGCAGCCGGGAGGCCGGGATCAGGTCGGCGAGGACCTGGCCGGGGCGGCCAGCGGAAGGGGCGACGGCAGCGGTGGTCATGGGACTCCGTCCGGTGGGTGCGGCGGTGGGACCCTGCGACGCTATCCCAGGCGGGGCGGGCGCATCAGGAGAGCTTGAGCACAAAGGCCCCCGGCGGTGCTTGGTGGGCTCCACACAAAAGCCCGTGCCACTCACCGCCGCGGGGTGATGCTCGTCACGGAGGTCGGCCCGCTTTTGCGCGCGGGGCCGTCGCCCGGAGAGACTGTGGACACCCACTAAATCTTCAGAGCCCGAGAGTACGCCGCCATGCAGCACCATCCGCCGCCCGCCACCGCGGCTCCCGGCGACGGCGGCCGCTCCGCGCGCCCCGCGGACCCCCTGCGCCAGGAGGCCGAGCCGCTCGGCGGCGGCCTCAAGCAGCGGCATCTGACCATGCTCGGCCTCGGCGGGGTCATCGGCGCCGGGCTCTTCGTCGGCTCGGGTGCCGGGATCGCGGTGGCCGGGCCCGGCATCGTCCTTTCGTATCTGATCGCGGGCGCGCTCGCGATGTGCGTGATGCGGATGCTCGGCGAGATGTCCGCGGCGATGCCCGCGTCCGGTTCGTTCTCGGTGCACGCCGAGCGGGCGCTCGGCCGGTGGGCCGGGTTCTCCGTCGGGTGGCTGTACTGGTTCCTGCTGGTCGTGGTGCTCGCCGTGGAGGCGACCGGCGCGGCGCGGATCGCGCACGCGTGGGCGCCGGGCGTCCCGCAGTGGGGCTGGGTCCTCCTGTTCATGGTGTTCTTCACCGGCGCCAACCTCACGGCCGTGAAGAACTTCGGCGAGTTCGAGTTCTGGTTCGCCGCCCTGAAGGTCTTCGCGATCGTGGCGTTCCTGGTCCTCGGCCTGCTCGCGGTCTTCGGGGTGCTCCCCGACACCGACCCGGTGGGCCTGACCAACCTCACCGGCCAGGGCGGCTTCCTGCCGCACGGCTGGGACGGGGTCGTCTCCGGCGTGGTCGTGGTCCTCTTCGCCTTCGGCGGCCTGGAGATCGTGACCATCGCGGCCGCCGAGTCCGACGACCCGGTGCGCTCCGTGGCCCGCGCGGTGCGCAGCGCCGTGTTCCGCATCCTCTTCTTCTACGTCGGCTCGATGCTGGTCATCGTGACGGTGCTGCCGTGGACGGCGCAGCGGGCGGGCGTCAGCCCCTATGTGACGGTGCTCGACTCGGTCGGGGTCCCCTCGGCCGGGACGCTCATGAACATCGTGGTGTTCGTGGCGCTCCTCTCGTCCCTGAACGCCAATCTGTACGGCGCCTCGCGCATGGTCTTCTCGCTCGCCGAGCGCGGCGAGGCCCCCAGGGCGCTGCTCGCGGTGACGGGCGGCGGGGTGCCGCGGCGGGCGGTGCTCGCCTCCGTGGCCTTCGGCTTCGTCTCGGTGCTGCTCAATCTGAAGTGGCCCGAGTCCGTCTTCCTCTATCTGCTCAACTCCGTCGGCGCGGCGCTGCTCTTCGTGTGGGCGCTGATCGCGCTTTCGCAGCTGCGGCTCAGGCGGCGCATCGAGCGCGAGGCGCCGGAGCGGCTGACCCTGCGGATGTGGTGCTTCCCGTGGCTGACGTGGGCGGCCCTCGCGGCGATGGGCGTGGCGGTCGCGCTGATGCTGCGGGACGACGCGGCGCGCCCGCAGCTGCTGTGGTCCTCGGGCGCCACGGCGGCGGTGATCGCGGTGGCGTGGCTGCGGGAGTGGCGGCTGCGGCGCCCCCGGCGCACACAGCGTGCCGAACCGGGCTCTTCACAACGTACGTAACTCCGCTACGAACAACGCATGACGCGGACGGGACGCCACGGCCGCTGAAGCACCGGCAGATGACGTGAATGTGATCGCCATGTGAAGAAGTCTTCACCTTGTGTGAGCGTCGTGTCCGTATACCGGTCAACTGTTCCCTGTGAGCGGTGCCAGTGCTCAGACTGTGGGCCACTTCCCCCGGTGGTTCCCCCTGTGGTTCCCGCGTGGTCCCCACGCCCCCTCGTCACACCCCCGCTACCGAACAGGGACGCCCATGTCTCAGACGTCCGTGAAAGACGCCCCACCCCAGACCGACGCGCCCCTCGGGCACGGTCTCAAGCAGCGTCATCTGTCGATGATCGCCCTCGGCGGCGTGATCGGCGCCGGGCTCTTCGTGGGCTCCGGGAAGGCCATCGCCGCGGCGGGTCCCTCGATCATCCTCGCCTACACGCTCTCCGGCGCCCTGGTCAGGTGCTCGTCATGCGCATGCTGGGCGAGATGGCCGCGGCCAACCCCGCGTCCGGCTCCTTCTCCGTGCACGCCGAGCGGGCGATGGGCCCCTGGGCGGGCTTCACGGCGGGCTGGTCCTTCTGGTTCCTGCTGTGCGTGGCCGTCGGCCTGGAGGGCATCGGCGCCGCCCAGATCGTGCACGGCTGGGTGCCCGGCGTGCCCGAGTGGGCCTGGGTCGCCCTGTTCATGCTGATGTTCTGCGGCACGAACCTCGCGGCGGTGAAGAACTTCGGCGAGTTCGAGTTCTGGTTCGCCGCCCTGAAGATCACCGCGATCGTCCTCTTCCTCGTCATCTGCGTGCTCGCGATTCTGGGCGTGCTCCCGGACACCGACGCGCCCGGCACCGCCAACCTCACCGGGCACGGCGGCTTCATGCCCAACGGCGTGGACGGCCTCATCGTGGGCCTGCTCGCCTCGGTCTTCGCGTACGGCGGTCTGGAGACCGTCACCATCGCGGCGGCCGGAGTCCGAGCACCCCGTCCAGGGCGTGGCCAAGGCCGTGCGCACGGCGATGTGGCGGATCGCGGTCTTCTACATCGGCTCCATGGCCGTCGTGGTCACGCTGCTGCCCTGGACCTCCGCGGAGGTCGCCACCAAGGGCCCCTACGTCGCCACGCTCGACCACCTCGGCATCGACGGCGCGGGCCAGATCATGAACGTCGTCATCCTCGTCGCCCTGCTCTCCGCCATGAACGCCAACATCTACGGCGCCTCCCGCATGGCCAACTCCCTGGTCCAGCGCGGCCAGGGCCCCAAGGCGCTGGGCCGCCTGTGGAACGGGGTGCCGCGCGTCGCGGTCCTGACCTCGTCGGTCTTCGGCTTCCTGTGCGTGCTGCTCAGCTACTGGCGGCCTGACGACATCTTCCAGTGGCTGCTCAACACCATCGGCGCGATCATCCTCGTCGTCTGGTTCTTCATCGCCACCGCCCAGCTGCGGCTGCGCAAGAAGCTGGAGCGCGAGGCCCCCGAGACGCTGGTCGTGAAGATGTGGTTCTACCCCTGGCTGACGTACGTCGCCCTGGCGGGCATGGCCACGGTGTTCGTCCTGATGGCCCGCGAGGAGGAGACCCGTACGCAGCTGTACTACACGGGCGGTCTGACGGTGCTCCTCATGGTGATCGGCTACGTCCGGCAGAAGACGCTGGAGAGCCGCGGCACGGTGCCGAGCGCCTGAACCGCCCGCGCCCGCACCGGCGCACACCGACGGCTAAGGGCCCGGTCCGCACCCCGCGGACCGGGCCCTCGGCCGTCGCGCGCAGCCGCCATCGGGCCCGCGTCCTAGGACGAAGGGCTGATCAACTTCCTGACGGTGCTGCTGCTAGCCTGCACTTGCACATAGGTCGCAATAAGAGGTGCGCCGCGGCGCCGCGCAACACGGCGCGGCAGGCACGCAGAGCACTGTCGGAGGGCTCACGCATGGCCATTTACACGCTTCCGGAACTTCCGTACGACTACGCGGCGCTCCGAGCCGGTGATCAACCCGCAGATCATCGAGCTCCACCACGACAAGCACCACGCCGCGTACGTGAAGGGTGCGAACGACACCCTGGAGCAGCTGCAGGAGGCGCGCGACAAGGAGACGTGGGGCGCCATCAACGGCCTGGAGAAGAACCTCGCGTTCCACCTCTCCGGCCACATCCTCCACAGCATCTACTGGCACAACATGAACAGCCCGAAGGACGGTGGCGGCGGCGAGCCGCTGGCCGCGGACGGCGTGGGCGAGCTCGCCGACGCGATCACCGAGTCCTTCGGCTCCTTCGCCAAGTTCAAGGCCCAGCTGACCAAGGCCTCGGCGACCACGCAGGGTTCGGGCTGGGGCGTCCTCGCCTTCGAGCCGCTCAGCGGCCGCCTGATCGTCGAGCAGGTCTACGACCACCAGGGCAACGTCGGCCAGGGCTCCACGCCGATCCTGGTCTTCGACGCCTGGGAGCACGCCTTCTACCTGCAGTACAAGAACCAGAAGGTGGACTTCATCGAGGCCATGTGGCAGGTCGTCAACTGGCAGGACGTGGCCAAGCGCTACGAGGCCGCCAAGCAGCGCGTGAACAGCCTGCTGCTGGCTCCCTGACACCGCCTCCCCGAACGTCCTGCCTCGTGATCGTCTTCTCAACCTTCACGTCGGCGGGCGGATAGCGAAAAGGCCCCCGCGAGGACATGACTCGCGGGGGCCTCTTCGCGCGCTCTGCTCAGTACTAAGTCGAATCAGTACTCAGTCGAAAACGGGGCCCTGCGTCCGCGTGCGCTTGATCTCGTAGAAGCCCGGTGTCGACGCCACCAGCAGCGTGCCGTCCCACAGGCGGGCCGCGGCCTCGCCCTTGGGGGCGGGCGTGACGACCGGGCCGAAGAAGGCGACCTGCTCGCCGTCCGCGCCGGGCACGGCGATGACGGGCGTGCCGACCTCCTGGCCCACCTTCTCGATGCCCTCGTGGTGGGAGGCGCGCAGCTCGGCCTCGTACGGCGTGGAGTCCCAGTGGTCAAGGAGGGACTCCGGCAGGCCGACCTCCTTCAGGGCACCCGCGACGGCCTCCTTGGTGGGGCCCTCGCCCTGGTTGTGGAAGCGGGTGCCGAGCGCGGTGTAGAGGTCGCCGAGCACCTCGGCGCCGTGCTCCTGCTGGGCGGCGATGACGACCCGGACCGGGCCCCAGGCCTGCGTCTCCATGAACTCGCGGTACTCGTCGGGCAGCTCGTCGAGCTTGTCCTCGTTCAGCACGGCGAGGCTCATCAGGTGCCAGCGGACCTCGATGTCGCGGACCTTCTCCACCTCCAGGACCCAGCGCGAGGTCATCCAGGCCCACGGGCACAGCGGGTCGAACCAGAAGTCGACGGGGGTCTTCACGGCGGTCTCGGACATGTCTCTCCCTAGGGAATGTGTTCGGAGCCTGGCCAGGGCAACGCCGGGGGTGCGGCAGGGCATTCCCGGATGTCCGCCGACCGGGGCACGTGCGAGGATCAGAGGCATTCGAACGAGTTATGCGAGCCACGAGGGAGTGCCGCCCGTGCCCGGTGAGAATCTGTCCCGCGACGAGGCCCAGGAGCGGGCCGCGCTGTTGTCCGTCGAGGGGTACGAGGTCTTCCTCGACCTGCGCTCGGCGGTCGGCGCCAGCGAAGGCGAGGAGCCGCGCACATTCCGCTCCGTCACCACGATCCGCTTCCGCTGCGCCGAGCCGGGCGCGGCGAGCTTCGCCGACCTGATCGCGCCGAGCGTGACGGCCGTGTCACTGAACGGCAAGGACCTGGACCCGTCCGAGGTCTTCGACGGCTCCCGGATCGCGCTGGAGGACCTGCGCGAGGAGAACGATCTCGTGGTGGACGCCCAGTGCGCCTACAGCCGCACCGGCGAGGGCATGCACCGCTTCGTCGACCCGGAGGACGGCGAGGTCTATCTGTACACGCAGTACGAGCCCGCGGACTCCCGCCGCGTCTTCGCGAACTTCGAGCAGCCCGACCTGAAGGCCCCCTTCACGCTTCTCCGCGCGGGCCCCCGAGGGCTGGACGGTGTGGAGCAACGGCGTCGGGGAGCAGGCCGACGGCGTCTGGCAGTTCGCCGAGACCAAGCCCATCTCGACGTACATCACGGCGATCGTCGCGGGCCCGTACCACTACGTGACCGATTCCTACGAGCGCGTCTTCGAGGACGGCACCCGCCTGGAGATCCCCCTCGGCGCCCTGTGCCGCAAGGGCCTGGCCAAGCACTTCGACGCGGACGACGTCTTCCTCGTCACCAAGCAGGGCCTGGACTTCTTCCACGACCACTTCGACTACCCGTACCCCTTCGGGAAGTACGACCAGGCCTTCGTGCCGGAGTACAACCTGGGCGCGATGGAGAACCCGGGCTGTGTGACCTTCCGCGAGGAGTTCATCTTCCGCGGCAAGGTGACCCAGGCGTCCTACGAGCGCCGGGCCAACGTCATCCTGCACGAGATGGCGCACATGTGGTTCGGCGACCTGGTCACCATGCGCTGGTGGGACGACCTGTGGCTCAAGGAGTCCTTCGCCGACTTCATGGGCTCCTTCTCCATGGTCGAGGCGACCCGCTTCACCAACGGCTGGATCACCTTCGCCAACAACCGCAAGGCGTGGGCCTACCGCGCCGACCAGCTGCCCTCCACCCACCCGGTCACGGCGGACATCCGCGACCTGGAGGACGCCAAGCTGAACTTCGACGGGATCACGTACGCCAAGGGCGCCTCGGTGCTCAAGCAGCTCGTGGCCTACGCCGGGCGGGACGCGTTCCTGGAGGGCGCCCGCCGCTACTTCAAGCGGCACGCGTACGGGAACACCGTCCTCGGTGACCTGCTCACGGTCCTCGAGGAGACCAGCGGCCGTGACATGACGGCCTGGTCGCGGGCCTGGCTGGAGACCGCGGGCGTCAACTCCCTCACCCCGCGGGTCACCCTGAACGCGGAGGGCCGCATCACGGAGCTCGCCGTGCTCCAGGAGGCGGCCGAGAGCCACCCGACCCTGCGCCCGCACCGCGTGGCCGTCGGCCTGTACCACCGCTCGGACGCGGGCGACCTCGTGCGGTACGCCCGCGCCGAGGTCGACGTCGAAGGCCCGCACACCACGGTCGCGGAGCTCGTCGGCGCCGAGGCGCCCGCGCTGGTCCTGGTCAACGACGACGACCTGACGTACTGCAAGATCCGCTTCGACGAGACCTCACTCGCGACCCTGCGCGAGCACCTCGGCGACCTCACCGACCCGCTCGCCCGGGCCCTGTGCTGGTCGGCGCTGTGGAGCCTGACGCGGGACGCCCTCATGCCCGCGCGGGACTTCGTGGACCTGGTGCTGCGCTTCGCCGGGCGCGAGACCGACATCGGCGTCCTGCAGATGCTGCACGCCTGGACGAACACCGCCCTGACGCACTACGCCGCGCCCGCCTGGCGCGAGGAGGGCGGCCGGCTGCTCGCCGAGGGCGCGCTGCGGGAACTGCGGATCGCCGAGCCCGGCAGTCAGCACCAGCTCACGTGGGCGCGGTTCTTCGCCGCCGTCGCCTCCTCGGACGCCGACCTCCAGCTCCTCCAGGGCCTCCTGGAGGGCAGCGCCAAGATCGACGGCCTGGAGGTGGACCAGGAGCTGCGCTGGGCGTTCCAGCACCCGCTCGCCGTGCGCGGCCTGGCCGGCGAGCAGGAGCTCGCGGCGGAGCTCGCCCGGGACGACACCGCGTCCGGCAAGCGCCACCAGGTCCGCTGTCTCGCCGCGCGCCCCTCGGCGGCGGTGAAGGCCCAGGCGTGGGCCTCCGTGGTGGAGTCGGACGCGCTGTCCAACGCGCTGGTGGAGGCGACGATCGCGGGCTTCGCCCAGCCCTCCCAGCGGGAGCTCAGCGCCGCGTACGCACCGAAGTACTTCGAGGCGATCGAGCGCGTGTGGGCCGAGCGGTCCATCCAGATCGGCATGGATGTCGTACGGGGCCTGTTCCCGCACCTCCAGGACAGCCCCGCCACGCTGGCCGCGGCCGACACCTGGCTGTCCACCCACGCCTCGGCCCCGCCCGCCCTGCGCCGCCTGGTCCTGGAATCCCGAGACGACCTGGCCCGCGCCCTACGAGCCCAGGAGTGCGACGCCGCCGCGTAGCACCCCGCCCCTTCGGACCGCGCCCCGAAGGGGCGGGGTCCGAAGGGGCGCGGGGAACTGCGCGACCAGCCACAACGAACCCGCAGCCCCCTGACGACAGCGCATGGCAGATCCAGCGGAACACCTGACACACCCCGGGCCGAGGCCGACAACCGACCCCGGCCCGGGACTGTTTGGTCCTGCCCAGGCCTAACCGGGGGCTACCCGGGCCTAACCGGGGCTGACCGGGGGCTACCCGGGACTGGCAACCAGGCGTCAGCCGATCTGCGCCCCGTAGCGCGACAACGCGTCCACGACCGGAGCGAAGAACGTCTGTCCGCCGCTGGAGCAGTTCCCGCTACCGCCGGAGGTCAGCCCGAGCGCGCTGTTGCCCGCGAACATCGCGCCCCCGCTGTCCCCGGGCTCGGCACAGACGTTGGTCTGGATCAGTCCGCGGACGGTGCCCTGCGGGTAGCTGACGGAGACGTTGAGCCGCTGCACGGTGCCGCCGTGCAGCCGGGTGGTGCTGCCGCTGCGCTGCACCTGCTCGCCGACGACGGCCTGCCGGGCCCCGGTGATCTGCTGGGAGCCGCCGTTGTAGAGGTTGACCTCGCTCGGGTGCGCCACGTTCGCGGTGTAGCGCACGATGGCGTCGTCGCGCCCGGGGAAGCCGTAGTCCTCGACCTGTCCGATGACCGGGCCGCCCTGGCTCTCGGACCAGCTGGTGCCCGCGAGGGCGGCGCAGTGGCCCGCGGTGAGGAAGTACGGCTGGCCGTTCTTGACGACGTTGAAGCCGAGCGAACACCGGCCGCTGGAGCTGTAGATGGCGTCGCCGCCGCGGATCAGCGGCTGGAACTTCCCCGCCGTCCGCTCCAGGACGGCCTTGCCGTCCTGCGCGGCCACCCGCTGCTTCAGCCGGTCGAGGGCGACGCCCTTGACGGTGGAGTCGGCGGTGACGACGACCTTGTTGGCGACCGGGTCGAGGCCGCGTGAGGTGCCGGGCACGGCGCGCTCGTCCAAGTCCCGCTGGACGCGTTCGAGCTGGGCCTGGGAGTGGGTGACGGTCCTCGGCTCGGCGCCAGCGGCGCGGACCCGGTCGGCCGCGGCCTCGTCGAGGACGTTGACGACGAGCTTCTTGGCGGCGGCGTCGTAATAGGCGCCCGCCGTGCCGCTCGTGGAGCCGGTCAGGGAGTCGGCGAGCTTGCCCGCCGCCGTGGCGCTCACGGTGTCCGGAGTGGGGTCCGGAGCCGCGGAGCTCGCGGCCGCCGTGGTGAGGGTGCCTGCGACGAGGGCGGCGACGCCGACTCCGGTGAGGACGAGGCGCCGTGCGCGTGCTCGATGGGTGGACACTCAGTACCTCCATGGGGGGATGGAGCCGTCCATGGCGGACGCGGCTCCGGGGGAGTTACCGGTCCTCGGCGCGAACGACCGACGGGTCACGTCGCGTCCATGCCAAGCATCGCGCCGAGTATGACAACGGTGTCGCCCGCCCACAAGGGCGCGGCACAAGAATGCGGACGCCCCCCATCCGCCTCTCACCACCCCCGAAATCCGCCCCTCACCACCCCCGAACCAGACCTTTTCGGTACTCGAACTCCCGTACTTTAGGACGGGCTTGTCCTGCTTTGTCGACGGGACGGTAACAGCGGTTAGGGGGCGGAACAGCGGTGGGAATGGGCACGGCATGAACCACAACACCCCGCTCTCCCCCCGCCCTCTGCGCCACCTCGCCGACGTCCAGCGCCGCGTCATGAGCGCCGCCCAACTGCGCGACCACGGCGTCGGCGCCGCCGACGTCACCGCGCACTGCCGCCAGGGCGGCCCCTGGCAGCAGCTCCTTCCCGGCGTCTACCTGCTCCACCCGGGACCGCCCACCAGCGAGGAGCGGCTGCACGGCGCGCTGCTGTACGCCCGGGCGGCCACCGGCCGGGCCGAGCAGGGGAATTCCGGCGCAGCCGCGCCCCGGCGAGCCGCACGCCGCCTACGCCGACGCGATGATCACCGGCCTCGCCGCGCTGACCCTGCACGGCTTCTCCTCCACGCCGCCGCTGCTGTCCCTGGACCACATCGATGTCCTCGTCCCGCGCACCCGGCGGCTGCGCTCCACAGGCTGCGTCCGCCTGGTGCGGGCGCCCGCGCTGCCGACACCGCAGCAGGTCACCGGGGTGCCGGTGGCGCCGGTGCCGCGCGCGCTCGCCGACGCCGTGGCGAGGCTCGCCGACGCGGGCGCGGTGCGGCGGCTGCTCACCGAGGCGGTGCGCGGCGGGACTTGCGAACCGGCCGCCGTGGTGCGTGAGTTGAACCGGGCGCGGCTGCTGGGGCGCCCGCACGTGGTGGACGCCGTGGACTCGCTGCTCGCGGAGGGCCGTGCGATCGCCGAGAGCCGCCTGTACGCGCTGGTGCGGGACCACGGCCTTCCCGACCCGCTGTGGAACGTCGACCTGCGGCTTCCCGGCGGTGCTCACCTGGGCGGTGTGGACGCCTACTGGCCGGACCAGGCGGTGGCCGTGGAGCTGGACACGCGGGCGCCCCGGCAGGGCCGTCAGGGCCATCAGGGCCGTCTGGGCTTCAAGGAGAGCCCGGAGGACGACGCGCTGTGGTCCGAGTACGCCCGCAAGCGCGAGCACTTGGAGCGGCTGGGCATCACGGTGGTCCACATCACCCCGAAGAAGCTGCGGGACACGGCGGAGCAGCAGGCCGCGGTGGTGAGGACGGCCCTGATGGCGGCGGGGGACCGGGAACCGGCGGCGTATGTCGTGGTGCTGCCCCGGTAGTCGCCCCCCCTGGCCGGGGCGGGCCCGCACGGCTGGGGGCTTCGCCCCCTCTCCCCCCTTCGTTGGCGCTTCGCGCCTCGTCCTCAAGCGCCGGACGGGCTGAACAGGCTCGTCCGGCGCCCTCACGCACCCCCGCAAGAACTCCGCGTTCACGATCTCCTCGTGGCCCGGTGACCAGTCGCCGTTGACGTTGAACGTGAGCGCGTGGGTGCCGTCCGTCGTCGTGAGGGCGAGGGTGACGGAGCCGTGGATGCCGCCGCCGTGGCCCCAGACGACCGTGCCGCAGGGCAGTTCCAGGCGGAGCAGGCCCAGGCCGTAGTGCGCGTCCTCGGCGCGGACCGTCGTCTTCATCTCGGTGAGCTGCCGCCTGGGCAGGAGCGTGCCGCGCAGCAGGGCCGCGTAGAAGCGGTTGAGGTCCGCCGCGTTGGAGATCAGGTCGCCGGAGGCGCCCGCCGCCGTCGGGTTCAGCTCGGTGACGTCGTACGTCGTGCCGTTGGGGTCGTCGGACAGCTTCGCGTACGCGCGTGAGCTGGGCCGGGGCAGGGTGGGTGTGGTGCCGGGCGTCGACGTGGCCCGCAGGCGCAGGGGGCCGATGAGGCGGCGGTGGATCTCCCGCGCGTACGACCGTCCTGTGACCCTCTCGATGAGCATGCCGGTGACGACGTAGTTGGTGTTGGAGTAGCCCCAGCCCTCGCCGGGCGCGAAGGCGGGCCGGTGGCGCAGGGCGATCGCGACCAGTTCGGCGGGCTTCCAGGTGTGGAAGCGGTGGTGGCGGAAGTCCGGGGTGTAGTAGCGGCGCAGGACGTCGGGGTCGTCGGTGTAGTCGAAGACGCCGCTGGTGTGGTTGAGGAGCTGGCGGATCGTGATCCGGTCGCCGTCGTGGCCGTTGCCCTCGACCAGGCCCGGCAGCCACCGGCCCACCGTGTCGTCCAGGTCGAGCCGTCCCTCCGCCTCCAGTTGGAGCACCACCGTCGCCACGAACGTCTTGGTGATGCTGGCCGCGCGGAAGCGGTCGTGCGCGCCGCGCGGCGTCTGCCTCCTCAGGTCGCCGACGCCCGCGGCGGCGCTCCAGGAGCCGTGCCGGTCCCGGGCGTGGGCGCTCACGCCCGGGACGCCGCCGCGGACGGCGGCCGCCAGTGGCGGCCCGGGTCCCCTGGTGGCGCTCGGCCGCGGCGGTCGTGGCGAGCGCCGGGCCCGCCAGGGCGCCCGCCGTCACCGCGACCGCCACGGCCGGCCCCAGCGCGCTCCGACGCTTCGGCGTGCGGCGCCCGGACACCTTCATGGCTCGCGTCCCTTCGTCGGCCGGGGCGGCGGCCGACGGTCCGGCCCCTCAGCCCCTACGCACCGCAGAACTCCGCTTCGGCCACGGAGTCACGGTCGGCGTCGGGACCGTTGAAGTTGACGGCGAGGGCGTGGCGGCCGTCCTCGCTGGCCATGGCGAGCGACGTCGAGCCGTGGATGTCGCCGAGGTGGCCCCAGACGGTCGTGCAGGACAGCTTCAGGCTCTCCAGGCCGAGGCCGTAGCGCATCCTCGCCTCGTCCCCCTTGCCGACGGTCTTCTTCATCTCGGCCAGCTGCTCGGCGGGCAGGAGCCTGCCGCCGAGGAGGGCGCCGTAGAAGCGGTTCAGGTCCGCCGACGTGGAGATCATCGAGCCCGCCGCGCCGAACAGGGACGGGTTGAACTCCGTCGCGTCGTGGAGCTTCTCGTCGCTCTCGTCGACGAACAGCATGTACGCGCGGCTGCTGGGCTTCGGCATGGTGGGCCGGGTGTGCGGGACGTAGGTGTGCCGCAGCTTCAGCGGGCCGATGACGCGGCGGCGGATCTCGTCGCCGTAGCCGCGCCCGGTGGCCTTCTCGATGACGAGCTGGAGGATTCCGTAGTTGGTGTTGGAGTAGTGGAAGACCTCGCCGGGCGCCGCGTACGGCTTGTGGCGCAGGGCGATCCCGATGAGCTCCTGGGGCGTCCAGGTGTCGTACCGGTGCTTGAGGAAGGCGCGGCCCGCGACGCGCTTCAGGAAGTCCTCGTCCTCGGCCACCTCGAAGATCCCGCTGGTGTGGTTGAGGAGTTGGCGCAGGGTGATCCGGTCGCCGTCGTAGCCGTTGCCCTCGACCAGGCCCGGCAGCCACCGGCCCACCGTGTCGTCCAGGTCGAGCCGTCCCTCCGCCTCCAGTTGGAGCGCCACCGTCGCCGTGAACGTCTTGGTGATGCTGGCCGCGCGGAAGTGGTCGTGCGTGCCGCGCGGGGTGCGCTTGTCCAGGTCGCCGATGCCCGCCGCGGCGTTCCAGGTGCCGTGGGCGTCCCTGGCCTGGGCGGTGGCGCCGGGTGCGAGCCGGTGGACGGCCGCGTTCAGGGCGCGCTCGGTGGCGTCGTGGTGCCCGTCGTGCGCGCCGGTCGCGGGAGCCGCGGCGGCCGGGGCGGCGAGGGCCCCCGCCGCCAGGGCCACCGCCGTGGCCACGCCCGCCAGGCTCGTCCGTACGTTCATGAGGTCCCCTTGTGCTGTCCGTGCCGCTCTGGTGTGCGGCGCTTGCGCCGATCACCGGCGAATCGGCTGAAGGGACCCGCCGCCGGGGGTGGGGGTTGAGGGCGCTCGTGGCGGTTGGGCTGGTTTCAGCCCTTGCGCAGCACGAGTTCGGTGTTGCGGTCGCCCGGTTCGCCCCCGAGCGCGGGCTTGGCGCCCGGGGCGTTGAAGGCCAGTTCGCGGTAGAGCGCGGCGAGGCCGGTCTGGGACAGGTCGGCGAAGTCCGTGCGGTGCGGGGCCGCGGACTCGATCAGGGTGGTGAAGAGCGACAGGGTGCCGTCGTGGTTGTCGACCAGCTCGATCACCCGCGCCAGCTGCGGGAAGTCGACGTGCGAGGCGGTGGATACCTCCCAGAAGGTGCCGTGCGGGGTGATGGCGTTCTTGTGGCTGTGGCCGTTCACCCAGGCGAGCACCGAGCGGTGTCGGCCGAGCAGCGCGGCGAGTTCGTCGCCGCCGTGCCGGGCCTCGCGCGGGTGCCGCGGGTCGGTGCGCAGATTGCGCATCGTCCGGCTGGTGTGGTGGCTGAAGACGATGACGTACGACGCGTCGCCGCCCCGCTCGACGGCTTTCAGCGTCCGTTCCAGCCAGCGCAGTTGGCTGGTTCCGATCGAGCCCTCGTAGTGGCCGCCGGGGTCGGTGGTGTCCAGGCTGACGCCGATGACGTCGTCGGTGATGCGGAAGGAGTAGTACTGCGTGCGGTTCGCCAGGTTCTCCGGCGTGTAGCCGTGGCCGACGGGGCCGCGGCCCGTGTGCGCCGGGTCGAGGTGGGCCTGGACGTACTCGGTGGGCGTGAAGGGGGCGCGGGCCTCGTCGGGGGTGACGGGACGCATGCGCCGGGCCTCGGACCGCAGCAGCTCCTTGAAGCGGGCGCCCTTGGGGTCCTGGCCCTTCTTGACGGCCTTCCACAGGGCGGCGCCCCGGGCCTCGTCGAGCTCCATCAGCTTGCGGCCGCCGACGGCGAGGTCGGCGAAGTAGGAGTCGCCGGGGGCGTAGCAGCCGCCGGGCAGGCCGTCGTGGTTGCCGACGGTGGAGTACCAGGGGAGGTTCAGGCCGGGGCTGTTGACCTGGCGGATCGCGGCGTCGAGGTAGCCGCGCAGCCGCGGGAAGCCCTGGTGCTTGTCGGCGTCGCGCAGGGCGGCGTCGGGGTGCCAGTACAGCTTCAGGCCGCTGTTCTGCACGCCTTCGTAGTGGCGCGGGTCGCCGGAGTTGGGGGTGACGCGGCCGCCGCTCATCACCTTCAGGAACCAGTCGAGTTCGGTGCGGGAGTTGTTGTCGGTGTTGTCGCCGGTCGTCATCACGAAGTGCAGCGGGGCGCCGGTCGCGGGCGCGCCGCGCAGCGCGTTGACCCGCTCGACGAGGGACACCGCGCCCGCCACGGACAGGGCCTCCTGGGGCCGCCAGGCGCTCGCGGTCTGGGCGCGCAGGTACTCGTACCGCAGCGGGTGCTGGACGTCCACCAGGTGCAGGTCCGTGAACTGCACGAACGCGGCCAGCGGGGTGCGGCGTTCCTCCCGGCCGCGGTGCGCGGGCGCGAGGTCGGCGCGGGTGACGCGCCGCCAGGCAGGACCGTCGCCGAGGCGCCGGTAGCCGCTCGCGCCGCGCGGCGCCGCCGTGCTGGCCAGGGTGGTGCCCGCGCGGTAGGGGGCGAGCGGGGCGGCGGGGGCGCGCCGGGACAGCGCGAGGGGCGGCTCGGCGGCGGCCGCGCTGCCGGAGCCTCCGGTGCCGGGGCCGAGGGCGTAGCCGATGCCCGCGGAGACGGAGACGGCTCCGGTGGCCGCGAGGAACGCGCGGCGGTTGACGGCGGCGGTGGCGGTCGCCGTGGCGACGGTGCGTGTGCGCGACATGGCGCGTCTCCCCGGGTGCGAACGCGTCGGCAGTGGTCGCGGGGAGGCGTGGCCGCCGGTTCCGGCGGCGGAATCCCCGCTCGTACTGGATCGTTGGCAGCGGGGGTGACCTGCGCGTTAACGAGGCCACAACGGGTGGCGCCGATCACCGTAAGTGGATCAGGGTGTACGGGGCGTGTGCACGGGGCTCTCGCCGAGGAGCGGTGAGTTGGTCACTCGGCGTTCATGTCTCGGGGTAGTTCCCCCCCACCCGCCCGCCCTTCAGCCTTCGGCGCTGCCGCCGTCGCCCGGGGCGCCTGTACGGATGGGGCTGCGCCCCTTTCCCCCGTGTTGGCGCTTGGCGCCTCGTCCTCAAACGCCGGACGGGCTTGGACCGTACGTCAGGAGGACTTCGCCCTGGCGTAGTGGCGGGACGCCTTGGCTCGGTTGCCGCAGGCCGCCATGGAGCACCAGCGGCGGGTGCCGTTGCGGGAGGTGTCGAAGAAGTGCAGGACGCACGCCTCGTGGGCGCAGCCGCGGATGCGGTCGGGGGCGGTGTTCAGCAGGTGCAGGTAGTCGCGCGCCGCGAGCCAGGCCGGGCCCCAGGACGGGTCGTCGAACTCCGGCTCCTCGGCGGGCCCTTCGGGCGTCAGGCGGGCCCGGACGCGGCCGTGCGCGAGGACCGCGTCGAGGCGGGCGACCGCCGCCGCGTCGCCGCCCGGCTTGCCCGGCAGGTCGACGAGCCCGGCGAGGGCGTCGCGGGCGCGCAGCACGTGCCGCAGGGTGCCCGCGTCGGCGGCGAAGCGCCCGTCGAGGGCGTTCGCGGCGAGCCAGACCGCGAGCCCGTCGGTGTCGGCGAGGAGGTCCTCGCGGGCGCCGTCGTGCATCCAGCGGGTGTTGAGCAGGTCCAGGGAGAGGGGCTCGCCGGTGAGCGGGCGGGGGTCGTGGACGGCGGGCATGGGCGTTCCCTTCTGCGCTAACCAGTCAAGGGTACGTGAGCGGTTGACGCTGCCGATCTCTAACCTTTAATATCACTTTCAACGGTTAGCCCTGCTCGGGGCCGACCCATTCGCCGCACGGCACCAAGGGGAGAGCCATGACCGCGACCAGCGCGCCGCGCACCGGCCACATCGGCCTGAACGTCACCGACCTCGACCGCTCGCTCGCCTTCTACCGGGACGTCCTGCGGTTCGACGTGATCGGCGAGGGCGGCAAGGAGGCCGGGGACGGCCGCCGCTTCGCCTTCCTCGGCCGCGAGGGCGCGCTCGTGCTCACGCTCTGGCAGCAGGCGAAGGGCTCGTACGAGTCCGGACGCGCGGGCCTGCACCACCTGTCCTTCGAGGTGGACACCGTGGACGACGTCCGCGCCCACGAGCGCGAACTGAAGGAGTACGGCGTGGAGTTCGCGTACGAGGGCGTCGTGCCGCACGGCGAGGGCGCGGCCTCCGGCGGGATCTTCTTCCACGACCCGGACGGCACCCGCCTGGAGATCTTCACCCAGTCCGGCGCCGACAGCGGCACGGCACCGGACTCGGCGGCGCCGACCTGCGGGTTCTTCTAGAGGCCTGGCGGACTTCGCGGGAGAGGGCGTCCACCGTGACCCGATTCGACCCCTACCACCAGGGCTCGCGCGCCGTACAGGACCGCGTGGGCGTGCGGGAACTCGCCGACCACGTCGGCCGGTCCATCGCGCCGGGCATCCGGCCCGTCGCCGCCGCGTTCCTCGCGCTCCAGCCGATGCTCGTCGTCGGCGCGCGGGACCCGGACAGCGGGCGGGTGTGGGCCTCGCTCCTCACCGGCGACCCCGGGTTCGTCCGGGCCACGGGGGCGCACCAGATGTCCGTGGCGGGCGGGCCAGTCGCGGGCGATCCGCTCGCGGCCGCCCTCGCCCGCCCCGGCACCCCCGTCGGCACGCTCGCGCTCGACCCGCGCACCCGGCGCCGGATGCGGCTCAACGGCCGGGCCCGGCCCACCCCGCGCGGCCTCGCCGTCGAGGCGGAGCGGGTCTTCGCCAACTGCCCCAAGTACCTGCGGCAGCGCCAGCTGTCCGGCGCGCGCCGGGCCGCCGCGCCCCTCGCCCCGCACCGCTCCGGCCAGCTGTCGCGGGCCCAGCGGGAGTTCATCGCCGCCGCCGACACCTTCTTCGTCGCCACCGTGCGCGACGGCGGCGCCGACGCCAGCCACCGGGGCGGCGACCCCGGCTTCGTCCGCGTCGGCTCCGCCCGCGAACTGAGCTGGCCGGACTACGCGGGCAACGCCATGTTCCTCACCCTCGGCAACCTCACCGCCGACCCCGCGGCGCCGGGCTGCTCTTCCTCGACTGGACCACCGGCACGACCCTCCAGCTCACCGGAACCGCCCGCACCGACTACGGCCCCGACGGCGAGCGCACCGTCCGCTTCACCCTCACCGAGGCCGTGTCGACGCCCGCCGCGAGCCCCTGGACCTGGAGCGTGCCCGAGTAGTGACCGGCAGTTGGGTAACAGTCCGTGCCGAACCGGTGTACGCGGTCTAACGTCGGCGCGTGCACAAGGAACTCCGGGTGGCGGCCTACGCCGTATGCGTACGGGACGGATCGGTGCTGCTCGCGCGCTGGGTCGCGAGGGACGGCGGCAAGCGGTGGACGCTGCCCGGGGGTGGCATGGACCACGGGGAGGACCCCTACGACACGGTGATCCGGGAGGCCGACGAGGAGACCGGGTACGCCGTGGAGCCGGTGGCGCTGCTCGGCGTGGACTCGCTGCGGCGGCGCTACCCGAGGCGGCTCGGGGCCGTCGCCGACTTCCATGGGGTGCGGATCGTGTACGAGGCGCGGGTGGTGGGGGGCGTGTTGCGGAACGAGGCGTCGGGGTCGACGGATCTGGCCGCGTGGCATCCCCTCGATGCGGTGCCCGGCCTGGACCGGGTCAGTCTGGTCGACGTGGGCCTCTCGCTCTGGCGCGAACGCCCCGCGAACGGCCACCCTGCCTAGCCCGCGTGGGACGCCCCAGGCCCGCCCCTTCCCGAACCGGGTGCGGCTGCCCCCGTCCCCCCGCTCAAAGCCAACGGCGCTCCGCGCCACGTCCTCAAACGCCGGACGGGCTGAAACCACTGGTGGTCTGGGGCGTCCCACGCGGGCAAAGACCGTTATGCGGCGGGTTGTTCCAGGTGGCGTATGGCGGAAGTACGCCACACCCGCAACCAACGCCAGGCAGACCTCCCCAAAACTCACCCCTTACGTAAAGCTGAGCGGTCATCCGGCCCCGATTTCCGGACTCTTTCGATCACCTCGAATTCACGTACAGGGATGCAGATGACCCCCAGACCCAGCGGAGCGAGACGCACCACCGCCCGCCTCGCCACCGCGATAACCGTCGCCGCCGCACTGACCGCGGCGGCGCCCCTCCCCCTGGCCTTCGCCGCCGAGACGCCGCCCCCGGCCCCGGCGCCCAAGTCGGCCGCGGCCAAGCTCGGTACGGCCGACGCCGAGCTGCTCGCCGACGCGAAGGCGGACGGGGAGAAGACCGTCACCATGATGGTGGCGACCGAGCCCGGCGCGACCGAGCGGGTCGCGGAGCAGCTGGACGCCGTCAAGGGCGGTTCGGTGGGCCGGACGTACGACAAGCTCGGCTACGTCCGCGCCTCCGTGCCGACCGCGAAGGCCGACGCCGCGATCAAGGCGGCGAGCAAGCTCACCTCGGTGCACGGCATCGACCTGCGGCACGAGATCGAGCTCGACGACCCGAAGCCGCAGAGCGCGAAGGGCGCCAAGCCCGCGAAGGGCGCCGCCGCCGCGCCCGGCAAGGACACGCCCGCCAAGAACCCGTACAACCCGTCCTTCGAGACGGGTGCCGTCGACTTCGTGAAGAAGCACCCGAAGGCCGACGGCCGGGGCGTCACGATCGGTGTCATCGACTCGGGCGTCGACCTCGGGCACCCGGCGCTGAAGAAGACCAGCACCGGCGAGCGCAAGATCACCGACTGGGTGACGGCGACCGACCCGATCGTGGACGGCGACGCCACCTGGCGGCGGATGACCAACCCCGTCAGCGGGCCGACGTTCACGTGGGACGGGGACACGTGGAAGTCGCCCGCCGGGTCCTTCCAGGTCAGCCGGTTCCGCGAGGCCGCCACCACCGGCGGTGACGCCAAGGGCGACCTCAACCGGGACGGCGACACGACCGACACCTGGGGCGTGCTGTACGACCCGGCCGCCGGGACGGTCCGCGTCGACCTGAACGACAACAAGGACTTCACCGACGACAAGGCGATGAAGCCCTACGGGGACAAGCACCAGGTCGCCTACTTCGGCAAGGACGACCCGGCCACCGACGTCGCCGAGCGCGTGCCGTTCGTCGTGGAGATCCGCAAGGACGTCCCGACGGACCCCTACGGCGGCGACTGGGTCGGCAAGAAGGCCGACTTCGTGAACATCGGCCTCATCGAGTCCGAGCACGGCACGCACGTCGCGGGCATCACCGCCGCCAGCAAGCTGTTCGGCGGCGAGATGAACGGCGCCGCCCCCGGCGCCAAGATCGTCTCCTCCCGCGCCTGCACCTGGTCCGGCGGCTGCACCAACGTGGCGCTGACCGAGGGCATGATCGACCTCGTCACCAAGCGCGGCGTCGACATCGTCAACATGTCGATCGGCGGTCTGCCCGCGCTCAACGACGGCAACAACGCCCGTGCGGAGCTGTACAAGCGGCTCATCGACACCTACGGCGTGCAGCTGGTGATCTCGGCGGGCAACGAGGGTCCCGGTGCCAACACCATCGGCGACCCGGGCCTCGCCGACCACGTCATCTCCGTGGGCGCGGCGATCTCCAAGGAGACCTGGGCCGCCAACTACGGCTCCGAGGTGGCGAAGAAGTACGCGATGTTCAACTTCTCCTCGCGCGGTCCGCGCGAGGACGGCGGCTTCCAGCCGCTGATCACCGCCCCCGGCTCCGCCATCAACACCACGCAGACGTGGCTGCCCGGCGGCCCGGTCGCCGAGGCGGGCTACCAGCTGCCCGCGGGCTACTCGATGCTGAACGGCACGTCGATGTCGTCGCCGCAGGCCGCGGGCGCGGCCGCGCTCCTGCTGAGCGCCGCCAAGCAGCAGCGGATCGACCTCACCCCGGCGAAGCTGCGCACCGCGCTCACCTCCACCGCCGACCGCATCCCCGGCGTGCAGGCCTATGAGCAGGGCACCGGGCGGATCGACGTCGTGGGCGCCTGGGACGCCATCAAGGGCGGCGCCAAGGCGCACGAGTACGCGGTCAAGGCGCCCGTCGACACGGCGCTCGAGCAGGAGCTGAAGAAGCCCGGCACGGGTCTGTACGACCGCGAGGGCGGCCTGAAGGCGGGCGAGAAGAAGACCTACAAGGTCACCGTCACCCGGACGACCGGACCGCGCGGCCCGGTGCGGCACGAGCTGAAGTTCGCGAACAACCACGAGGGCACGTTCCGCCTCGCCGGCCCGTCCACGGTCCTGCTGGCCCGCGACAAGCCGGTCACGGTCAAGGTCGAGGCGAAGCCGAAGTCGGCGGGCGTCTCCAGCGCCCGGCTCACCGTGAACGACAAGCGCACCCGCGGCATCGACCACCAGATCATGACGACCGTGGTGGTCTCCAAGGAGCTCGCGAAGCCGAAGTTCACGTTCCAGGCCAAGGGCTCGGTGCAGCGCAACAGCACGAAGTCGCACTTCGTGACGGTCCCCAAGGGCGCCAAGAGCCTTGAGGTCGCGCTCGGCGGGCTCGCGGACAAGAGCCAGACGCGGTTCATCTCCGTGCACCCCTACGGCCTGCCGTCCGAGGAGACCTCCTCGCTCGTCTGCCTACCCGAACTTCCCGAACCCGGACAACACCTGCCGTCCCGACCTGCGGTCGTACAAGGACCCGACGCCGGGCGTCTGGGAGATCGAGGTCGAGTCGCGCCGTACGTCGCCGGTCCTTGACAACCCGTACACGCTGGACGTGTCCGCGCTCGGCGTGTCCTTCGCCCCGGCGCCGCAGCGGGTCGACGAGGCCAAGGTCGGCGAGCCGACCCCGGTCACCTGGAAGGCCACGAACGACTACGCCGCGGTGGACGGCAAGCTGAAGGGCGGCTCGCTCGGCTCGGCCGCCACCGGACGGCCCACCGTCAAGCAGGGCCAGAAGCAGACCACGACGGTCGTGGTGCCCGAGGGCGCCGAGCGCCTGGACGCCGCGATCGGCGGCACCTCGGACGCCCGCGCGGACCTCGACCTCGCGGTCCTCAAGGACGGCCGGGTCGTGGGTCAGTCGGCGGACGGCGACTCGGACGAATCGGTGAGCATCGTCAAGCCCGCCGCGGGCACTTACACGATCGAGGTCGCGGGCTACTCCATCCCGTCCGGCCAGACCGCGTACGACTACCGTGACGTGTTCTTCTCCGCGTCGCTCGGCCAGGTCAAGGTCGACGAGGCCAAGGCGGTGAAGCTCGCGAACGGCGAGAGCGCCACCATCGCCGCGGAGCTCGTCGCGGGCGCGCCCGCCGCCTCCGGCCGGGTGCTCTTCGGCGAGGTGAACCTCCTGAACGCGCGCGGCACGGTCGCGGGCACCGGCACCGTGACGGTCGCGAAGGTCACCGGGTAACCGGGAAGGCATGCGGAAGGGGCGGGCACCTGGTCCAGGTGCCCGCCCCGTTCGCGTGGGTGCGGGACGTACCGCGCCGGGTCAGCGCTTCAGCGAGCCGAGGTCCTGGGCGTAGACGCCGACCGCGTTGGCGATGACGTCGACGTTCACGTCGAAGATCTTGCGGTCGATGTTCTTCAGGGTGTCGCCCTTGCCGTGGTAGTTCGGGTCGTACGGCTTACCGGCCTTGCCGCCCGCCTTCGCCGCCTGCTCCGCGGTCTTCAGGCCCTCGGCGCCGGTGAAGGTGCCGCCCGCGGGGATGCCCTCGGCGATGAAGGGGCCGTAGTCGGAGCGGCCGTCGAAGTCGGTGCCCCAGTGCGGGACCTTCTTCTTGTCGAGGAAGCCGTTGATGAGCTTCTCGATCTGGGCGGAACCCTTCGGGCCGGGGCCCGAGCCGGCGTTGTCGGAGTTGTCGCCGTCGTAGACCAGCTCGGCGCCGTTCGGCGAGCCGATCATGTCGAAGTTCAGGTACAGCTTGATGTTCTTCTTCTGCTTCGCCGTCAGCGACTTCACGTAGTGGTCGGAGCCGAGCAGGCCGAGCTCCTCGGCGGACCACCAGGAGAAGCGGACCTTGTTGGCGAGCTTCTTGCCGCCCTTGGTCGCCTTGGAGAGCTTCTCGGCGACCTCGATCAGACCGGCGGAGCCGGAGCCGTTGTCGTTGATGCCCGGGCCCTCGGTCACGGAGTCCAGGTGGGCGCCGAGCCCGACGACGCGGTCGGCGCGGCCGCCGCGGGTCTCCGCGATGACGTTGCGGGTCTGGTGCGGGACGGCCTTGGTGGCGACGTCCAGGGAGACCTTCACCTCGCCCTGGGCGACCTGCTTGGCGAGCGCCTCGCCCTCGGCGAGGGTGATGCCCGCGGCCGGGATGTGCGCGTTGTCCGGGGTCTCCAGGTTGCCCTTGACGGGCTGGTCGCCGGAGTGGTTGTACAGGAGCAGGCCGATGGCGCCGGCCTTGGTCGCGGCGGCCTCCTTCTCGGCGAAGGTGCAGGTGCCGCGCTTCACCAGCGCGATCTTGCCGGTGAAGGTGTCGGAGGTGTAGTCGTCGGCCTCGCAGCCGGGGGTGTCGTCGACGCGGGCCGCGGCGAGCGGGGCCTGGATGCCGCCCTCGGGCGTGGCCTTGCTGAAGTCGAACGCCACGGCGTTGAGCTTGCGGGCCTCGGGCGACAGGACGGCGGCGCCCTCCCGCAGGGTCTCGGACTCGTAGAACGTGAAGTCCTGGTACGCGACCTTGTAACCGGCCTTCTTCAGGCGGTCGTACACGTATTTGGTGGACGCCTTGTGCCCCTTGGTGCCCGCGGCGCGGTTGCCGCCGTTCTTGTCCGCTATCTCCTGGAACTTCTCCAGGTGGCGGTAGGCGCTCTTGCCGGACGACGTCGCGACGAGCTTCTTGGCGAGCTTCTTCGCCTTCTGCTCCTGGGTCGTCGGGTGCGGCTTGGGGGCGCCCTGCGCGCCCGCCTGGGGTGCGGCGGCGAGGAGGACGGGGACAGCGACGGCCGCGGAGACGAGAGCGGCCGTCGCGCGGCTGCGGGGTGCGCGCACGGGATTCCTTCCATGGGGGGTGCGGTGATCCTCAGCGATCGCGGGTGATCACCTCTGATCGCGGTGGAAGGAAGTTAGCCCGGACAAAGCACAGTTCAAAGGCATTATTGGCCGATGCAACACCGGCTTCACTCAACTGTCACCGGAACTCAGCACTCCAGAACTCGGCACTCCAGAGCTCGGCACTCCGGAGCTCAGCACTCAAGGCCGCGTGATCCCGGCAGCGCCTTCATGATCCAGCGCCGGTCCTCTTCGATCTCTTTGCCCGTCGACCAGATGTCCGGCGAGGCCTCGCCCTGGGGAATGCCGATCAGCGCGCGGTCGCCCGCCCGCAGCCGCGGGTCCGCGTTCACCTCCATCACGAACGTCACCTCGTCGGGCGCCTTCGCGGGTTTGTACGAGCGGGTCACGTCCAGCGTGATCCGGTCCTCGATGCCGCCCGGCAGCGTCTCCACGCTCAGCACCGTGCCCTCGACGATGAGGCGGGCGCAGGCGACATAGCCCTCGGGCGACCGCTTGCCCCCGGGCAGGGGGCCCTCGTCCTCGGCATCCCGCTGCGGACCGCTGTGCGCCGGATAGGCCTTGTCGTCGCCCGACCCGGCGTCGTCCCCCGCCCCGCCCCACGCGCCGAGCCACACCACGCCGCCAATGAGCCCCGTCGCGAGCATGGCGGCGAGCACGAGCAGGCCCCGGCGCCAGAGCTCACCGGACCGCGGGCCGCGCACCGGCCGCCGGGGCGCGGGCGGCTCCTCCCCGGGGCCCCGCGCCAGGGTGTCCCCCACCGCCCGCAGCCCCGCGCGCAGCGCCGCCACGTCGGCGGCGGCCGCCGCGTGCTCGGCCATGAACGCGGCGTCGGCGCGGGCCTCCTCGGGCACGGGGGCGTCCGTGACCGCCAGCATCAGCGCGTCATCGGGGTCGTACCGCCGGCCCCGGCCGTCGTCGTGCGTGCCGTGCGCCACGGTCACACCACCTCTCCCTCGTGCAGCCGCGTGCGCAGCATCCGTACGGCCGAGTGCAGCCTGCTCTTGACCGTGCCCTCCGGGATGCCGAGTTCGGCGGCGATGTCCCGTACCGCCAGGTCGGCGTAGAAGCGGAGGATCACGACCTGCCGCTGGCCGTCCGGCAGTTCGTCCAGGCCCTGCGCCACGGCGAGCGACAGGACGCGGGACTCGGCGCCGTCCTCCTCCGGGCGCTCGGGGCGCAGCGCGGCGAGGCGTTCGCCGAGCCGCTCCTGGCGGCGGCGGGCCCGGTGCCAGTCCATGGCCCAGTTCGACGCGACCACCGCGGCCCAGGCCGCCACGTCCCGCGGCGCGTGCTCCCCCTTGGCCGCCCGCTCCAGGAGCCGCAGCCTGACCTGCTGCACGCCGTCCTGAAGTTCCCCGTACGGGACCCCGCCGAGCGACAGGACGGCCCGCACCCGGTCCTCCTGCGCGGCGTCGAGCGGATCGGCCGCGTCGCGCGCCGGGCGGCGCGGTTTCCTGCGCAGCAATGCCCCTCCCTCTCTCCGGTCCCTCTCTCCGGTGCCCCCGAGGGGTCCCCCCGTTTCCCCTACGACGCGGGAGTCGGCGGAAACGTTCGCCGGGAGCGGAGTGGATCACCGGTGGAGGAGGCGTACGTCACACCTTCGCCGCCCGTGACGCGTCTCACCTGGTGGTTAACGCCTCAATGAATTGGACAGGCGCCCCGGGGTCGCCCGCATGATGGAGACACTGGAAGCACACCAAGGCATCCAAGGGATACCCGAGGGATAGGGAGTCGCCCGTGAAGGTCGGAATCGTCGGAGCCACCGGTCAGGTCGGTACGGTCATGCGCAAGATCCTCGCCGAGCGGGAGTTCCCCCTCGACGAGCTGCGCCTGTTCGCCTCGGCCCGCTCGGCCGGGACGGTCGTGGACGGCGTGACCGTCGAGGACGCCTCGACGGCCGACTACACGGGCCTGGACATCGTGCTGTTCTCGGCGGGCGGCGCCACGTCCAAGGCGCTGGCCGAGAAGGTCGCGGCGCAGGGCGCCGTGGTGATCGACAACTCGTCGGCGTGGCGGCGCGACCCGGACGTACCGCTGGTCGTCTCCGAGGTGAACCCGCACGCCATCGCGGACCGCCCCAAGGGCATCATCGCCAACCCGAACTGCACGACGATGGCCGCGATGCCCGTCCTGAAGCCGCTGCACCTGGAGGCCGGCCTCACCTCGCTGGTCGTCGCCACCTACCAGGCCGTGTCCGGCTCCGGCCTCGCGGGCGTCGACGAGCTCTACGGCCAGATCGAGAAGGTCGGCGCGGACGCCCCGAAGCTCACCCACCACGGCGAGGCCGTCGACTTCCCCGAGCCCGACAAGTACGTCGCGCCGATCGCGTACAACGTCCTGCCGATGGCGGGCTCCCTCGTCGACGACGGCCTGAACGAGACCGACGAGGAGCAGAAGCTCCGCCACGAGTCCCGGAAGATCCTGGAGATCCCCGGCCTCAAGGTCTCCGGCACCTGTGTGCGCGTGCCCGTCTTCACCGGGCACTCCCTCCAGGTCAACGCCCGCTTCGAGCGCCCGATCAGCCCCGAGCGGGCCGCGGAGGTCCTCGCGGGCGCGGAGGGCGTCGTCCTCACCGACGTGCCCACGCCGCTGGGGGCCGCCGGGCGGGACGAGTCGCTTCGTCGGGCGCATCCGCCGCGACGAGACCGTGGAGAACGGCCTCGCGTTCTTCATCTCCGACGACAACCTGCGCAAGGGTGCCGCGCTGAACGCGGTGCAGATCGCCGAGCTGGTCGCGAAGTCCTGACCGGAGGGGCGCGGGCGTTCATCGGCGCTCCGCGCCGATAAAGCGGTGACGCGTGCCCGCAAAGTACGCGTCTGGAAACCGCCAGCTTTGGGGTGTGGTGGGGCGGGAGGGTGGGGGTATGACTCTCGACTTCCTGCCGCTCCCCATTCGCCCCGACGTGCTCGCGCAGCTGCGCGACACCGATGACGCGGGCCGCGCCTGTGTGCCGTACGTGGATGACGAGGGCGGCTCCCCGCTGCGCTGCTGTCTGCGCCCCGTCCGCGCGGGCGAGCGCGTCGCTCTCGTCTCGTACGCGCCGCTGCGCCGCTGGGCGCGGGAGACCGGCGCGGAGCCGGGGGCGTACGACGAGCAGGGGCCCGTCTTCATCCACGCGGACCCGTGCGAGGGACCGGCCGGGGAGCCGGGCGCGTACCCGTTCGTGCGGGCGGGGGCGCTGCGCGCCTTCCGCCGTTACGACGCGCGGGGCCGCATCGTCGGCGGCCGTCTCCTGGAGATCCCCGAGGACACCACGGCGGGCTTCGACGCCGCCTTCGAGGAGGCGTTCGCCGACCCCGGGGTCGCGCTGGTGCACGTCCGCGCCGTCGAGTACGGCTGCTTCCACTTCGAGGTGCGCCGCCCGGCGGCGTAACGCGGCGTAGCGCGGCGTCAGGCCGCTTCCGGCACCGATGTGGCGTCCGCCACCGCCCGCGCGAACGCCCGTACCCGCTCCGTCTCGGCGTCCCGGTGCCAGACCATGCCGAGCACCGAGTCCGGCAACCCCTCCACCGGTACGAAGACGACGTCGTCGCGGCCGTGGTAGGACGCCGTCGGGCGGCACAGCAGCATCGCGCCCCGCTCGGCGGCGACCAGGGTGAGGCCCTCCTGGAGGAGTGCGCACGGCGGGGGCGGGCACCGCCGACGGGGCGTGCGCCTCGCGCCAGTAGCCGGGGGCCGGGGCGCTCGCCGCGATGAGCGGGGTGTCCCGCAGCTCCTCGGCGCGCAGCGAGGGCCGGGCGGCGAAGGCGTGGCGCACGGACACCGCGACGGTCTGCTGCTGGCGGGAGAACAGCGGCCCGAGGACGAGGTCCGGCTCGGCCACCGGGAGCAGCACGATCGCCGCGTCCACCTCGCCGTGCCGCACCGCCCCGAAGGGGTCCGCGAACGGCACCTCGGCGATCTCCGTGACGCACGCCGGGTGCCGCTTCTGGAACGCGGTGATCGCCCGCATCAGACGGGCGTCGGCCGTGCCCTGGAAGCCGATCCGCAGCCGCCCCTCGACGCCCCGCGCGGCCTCCTTGGCCCGGTCGACGACTCCGGCCAACTCCTGGTACGCGGGCATCAGTTCCGCGCGGAACCGCTCCCCCAGGGGGGTCAGCCGGACCCGGCGGCTAGTACGCTCCACGAGGCGGGCGCCGATGCGCTGTTCCAGCGCGGCGAGCAGTTGGCTGACCCGGCTCTGGGAGACGTAGAGGCGCTCACCGGCCCGCCCGAAGTGCAGTTCGTCGGCGAGCACGAGAAAGCACTCCAGCTCGCGGATCTCGATGCCGCCGCCGCTGACCCCGATGTCACCCATACCGTCCGCTCCAGCCCGTCCCGCGGCCTTGACCTCGCCGCCGGATCGATAAGTCCTGCTCATTCAAGGATGAGATCTTCGGCGTTGTTCCCGATCGACCCACAGGCGTTGTCTTGTGCCCATGGAAACTCTGACCCAGAACCCCCGCACGGACACCGGGCGGCGCTCCCTGCCCCTGTCCGTCATCGCCGTCGCGGCCGCCACGTTCTCCGTCGTGACCACGGAGATGCTGCCCGTGGGCCTGCTGACCTCGCTCGCCTCCGGGCTGCACGTCTCGGACGGCACCGCGGGGCTCACCGTGACGCTGCCCGGCGTCGTCGCGGCCATCGCCGCGCTGCTGCTTCCGGTCGCGGTGCGCGGCGCGGACCGGCGCACCGTGCTGTGCGGCCTGATGCTGCTGCTCGCCGCCGCCAACCTGCTCTCCGCGCTCGCGCCGTCGTTCACGGTGCTGCTCGTGGCGCGGTTCGTCGTCGGTCTGTGCATCGGCGGCGTCTGGGCGGTCGCGGCCTCGCTGGCGGTACGTCTGGTGCGCACCGAGGCGACCGGGCGTGCGACCGCCGTGATCTTCAGCGGGATAGCCGTGGCGTCCGTGCTCGGCGTGCCCGCGGGCACGTTCCTCGGCGAGCTCGCCAGCTGGCGCTGGGCGTTCGGCGCGGTGGCCGCGCTCGGCCTGGGCGTCGCCGTGCTGCTCGCGCTCGTCCTGCCGCCGCTCCCGCCGACGGAGCCGGTACGCCTCGGCGCCTTCCCCGCGCTGCTTCGCCTGCCCCGGCTGCGCGCGGGCCTGATCGCCGTGGCGCTGCTCGTCGTCGGCCACTTCGCCGCGTACACCTATGTGCGGCCGGTCCTCGAGCGGGTGCCGGACGTGGGCGCGGGCCTGATCAGCGTGCTGCTCCTGTCGTACGGCGTCGCGGGCATCGCGGGGAACTTCCTGGGCGGCACCTTCGCGGCCCGCGATCCCCGCCGCGCCCTCCTGATCATCTCGGCGGCGCTCGCCGCCGTGGTCCTGCTGCTCGTGCCCGCGGGCGCGTCCCTGGCCGCGTCCGTCGCCCTCCTCGTCGCCTGGGGCCTCGCCTACGGCGGCGTCTCCGTCTCCTCCCAGAACTGGGTGATGGCTGCCGCCCCGCACGCCCGCGAGGCCGCGTCCGCGCTCTTCGCGGGCATCTTCAACATCTCGATCGCCCTGGGCGCCCTGGCCGGCGGCCGCGTGGCCGACGCCCTCGGCGCCACGGACGTCCTCTGGCTGGGCGGCGGCCTCGGCGTGCTCGCCCTCGCGGTGGTGGCGCTCGCGGGGCGGCGCCCGGCGTGAGGCGCCGCCGCTACGCCGCGCCGAGTTCGCACCACACGTACTTGCCGGTGTCCCCGCCGCTCGGCAGCGGATACCAGCCCCAGGTGTCCGCGCAGCAGCGGACGAGGTCCAGGCCCCGCCCGTCCTCCGCGTCGCAGGGGGCGGCGGCGCGGAGCGTGGGCGCCGGGGGGCTCGGGTCGGCGTCCCAGGCCGCGATGCGCAGGACTCCGCCGGACCACAGCAGGCGGAAGGCGACGGGGCCCTTGGTGTGGCGCACGGCGTTCGAGACGAGTTCCGTGGCGAGGAGTTCGGCGACGTCGGTGATCTCGCCGAGCTCGTGCACCGCGAGGATCACACGCAGGGTTCGGCGACAGACAGTAACCGCGCAGAGGTCGCGCGGAATGTGCAAGGTGTACTCCCAGGGCTCCGCCACGGGGAGGGGGTCCGGCTCGTTGGCTTCTTCGTACATGCGTGAACTCCCTTGAGGGGCAGAGGAGTTGGGTGCGTGCGACGGGTGCGGGCCGGTGATCGTGTCACGCCCGCCCTGGCGGGGCGGGGTGATGCTCTTCCGGGGTTCCCGTTGCCTCGTAGCGATGCGGCGCATCACTGACGGTATGCCTGAAAATTATGACCGCGCAACCATTTCGCGTAATCTGACACCCGAACGAGGAACCCCGCAGGGCGAGTTGGACCAAGGAGCCGTTGATGGCGACGAGGCGGAACCCCAGCGCGCGGCAGGTGCGCCTGGGAGTCGAACTGCGCAGGATGCGTGACGCTGCCGGGCTGAAGGCGACCGAGGCCGCGGCCCTGCTGGGCGCGAGCTCCGTCCAGATGAGCCAGATCGAGGCCGGGGTCGCGGGAGTGAGCGAGGAGCGGGTCCGCCGCCTCGCGGCCAACTACGCCTGCGCGGACACCGGCTTGGTCGAAGCGCTGGTGGCCATGGCCACGGATCGGACTCATGGCTGGTGGGAGGAGTATCGCGGGGTGCTGCCGACGCCGTTCCTCGACCTCTCGGAACTGGACCACCACGCGCGGTTCCGGCACGACGTGACGGTCATCCACGTCCCCGGACTCCTCCAGACCGAGGCCTACGCCCGCGCCCTGTTCGCCTTCATGCACCCCGAGTTCCCGGAGAGCGAGCTGGAGCCCCGGGTGAGCCACCGAATGAAGCGGAAGGTCATCATCGAGGGGCCCGCCCCGATCGCGTACGAAACGGTGATCCACGAAGCGGCGCTGCGCATCCGCGTGACCGACCGGGCCGGGCACCGGGCCCAGTTGGCACGCGTCCTTGAGGCGTCGGACGCGGACCACGTGACGGTGCGGGTCATCCCCTTCGACCTGGACGGCTTCGCCGGTGCCGGGAGCTCGATGGTGCACTTGGGCGGACCGGTGGCCCGCCTCGACAGCGTGGTGCGCGACGCCCCGCACGGCACCGTCTTCCTCGACTCCACAGCACAACTGGAGCACTTTCGAAAGCTCTTCCGTAAGGTGGAGACGGCGGCGCTCAGCCCCGAGAAGTCACGTGACCTCATTCACCGGCTGGCCAAGGAAGTGTGAGGCACCACCATGACCACCCGCACGGACTGGCAGAAGTCCTCCTTCTCCGGTGGTGGCGAGGGCAACGACTGCGTTGAACTCGCCGCCACCGAGGGCAGGCTGATCCACCTGCGGGAGAGCGACGCCCCCGGCGTCGAGCTCACCACCACCCCCACCGCCCTCGCCCACCTCGTCGGTGCCCTCAAAGCGGCGGCGGGCCCACCCCCCACGACCCCCTCCCGTTGAGCTCCGCCACGTCCGTGCCCGTGGTCCAGTGGTAGGAGGCCTCCAGCTCCGCCAGTTCCTCGCGGGTGAGGACGTCCTCGACGCGGTCGAAGCCCTCCGGCGCGCGTTCGGCGACGGCCGCGAGGTAGCGGTCGGCGGGCATGTGGCGGTTGGCGAGGACCAGCGCCGTGGTGGCCTCGCGGCGGACCTCCTCGTAGGCGCGCAGCCCCGTCACCCGGTCGGGGTCCGTCGCGGCGAGGCAGCGGGCCAGGACGCGGGCGTCCAGGACCGCCTGGGAGCCGCCGTTGGAGCCGACGGGGTACATGGGGTGCGCCGCGTCGCCCAGGAGCGTGACGGGGCCCTTGCCCCACCACGGCAGGGGCTCGCGGTCCACCATGGGGTACTCCAGGATGCGGCGGGTCGCGGCGAACAGGGCGGGGACGTCCAGGTCGCCGATGCGCCAGCCCGCGTAGTGCGGCAGGACCTCGGAGAGGCGGCCGCTGCGGTTCCAGTCGGCGGAGCCGGGCCCCCGCGCCGGGTCGGCGGGGAAGCGGACCTCGGCCACCCAGTTGAGCAGCGCGCGCCCGCGCAGCTCGGCCTCGCGCGAGACGGGGTAGACGACCAGCTTCGCGTGCGCGTTGCTGCCCGCGACGGCGACCGTGCGGCCGCCGAGGACGGGCTGCCACTCGGTCACGCCGCGCCACATCCGGATGCCGTTCCACAGCGGGGGCCCCTCGCCGGGGTGCAGCCGGGAGCGGACCGTGGAGTAGAGGCCGTCCGCGCCGATCAGCGCCCGCACCCGCACCACGTGCTCCCGGCCCCGCGCCACGTCCCGCAGCACGACCCGCAGCGCGTTGCCGTCCTCCATGAAGCGCACGAACGCCGTGCCGGTGACGACGGCCCGGTCGCCGAGCCGCTGGCGCACCGCGTCCAGGAGGATCATCTGGAGCGTGCCCCGGTGGATGGAGTACTGGGGCCAGTGGTAGCCGAGCGCGAGCCCGCGCGGCTCGCCCCAGATGCGGTTGCCGTGGCGGTCGTAGTGGACCATCTCGGCGGTCTGCACGCCGGTCGCGGCGAGCGCGTCGCCGAGGCCGAGTTCGGTCAGCTCCCGCACGGCGTGCGGCAGCAGGTTGATGCCGACGCCGACGGGCCGCAGCTCGTCGACCGGCTCCACGACGCGTACGCCGATGCCCGCCGCGTGCAGGCTCAGGGCGGCGGTCAGACCGCCGATGCCCGCGCCCGCGACCAGTACGTCCACGGTCATGGCCGCCGCACCGCCCGTCCGACCTCGGCCCGCAGGCGCACGAACTCCGGGAGCCCGCGGGTGGCGATCTGGTCGCGGGGCGCGGGCAGTTCGACGCTCAGCTCGCGGTGCACGCGGCCGGGGGCGCCGGTGAGGACGACGACGCGGTCGCCGACGTACACGCTCTCGTCGATGTCGTGGGTGACCAGGAGGATCGTCATGCGCCCCTGGGGTGCGGGCCCGCCGCGGACCGTGAGGAGGAGGTCCTCCAGGTCCTCCCTGGTCTGCGCGTCGACCGAGCCGAACGGCTCGTCCATCAGGAGCAGCGCGGGCCGGTAGGCGAGCGCGCGGGCGATGGCGACGCGCTGCTGCATGCCGCCGGACAGCTGCCACGGATATCTGCCCGCCGTGTCCGCGAGGCCGACCTGGGCGAGCGCGCCGTGGGCGCGCTCGCGGCGCTCGGCGCGGGCGAGCCCCCGGCGGCGCAGCGGCAGCGCCACGTTGTCGCGGACGGTCAGCCACGGGAAGAGCGAGCGTGTGTAGTCCTGGAAGACGACGGCCAGGTCGTCCGGTACACCCTGGACGGCGCGCCCGTCGACGGTGACGCGGCCCGCGCTCGGCCGCTGTAAGCCCGCCACGCACCGCAGCAGCGTGGACTTGCCGCAGCCGGACGGGCCGACGATGCTGACCAGTTCGCCGCGGTCCACGAAGAGTTCGACGCCGTCGAGGGCCTTTCGGACGGCCTGCCCGTCGTCGTAGCGATGGCTGAGCCCCGTGATGTCCAACATCCCCTGCTCCCCCTGTACCCCTGGTGCCAACTACCGCGTGGTCTATGAGAATTGAGTGCTCACGTGCTCCAGGCGTTCCCTTGGCCCCGGGTGAACCGGTTGCGAGGGGAACGGTGGGCGCCCCCGCGCCCTAGGTTCGGGTGCCCCGTGCTCCCCGGTGCCAGGCGAGTGCCTTCCGCTCCACGAGCAGGAAGGCTCCGTTGAGTACGCAGCCGACGGCGCCGAGCAGCAGGATCGCCGCCCACAGCTGGTCGGGGCGGAACTCCCGCTCGGCCGCGTTGAGCCGGGAGCCGATGCCGTCGCCGGACCCCATCAGCTCGGCGATCACCATCAGGATCAGGGCGAAGCCGAGCGCGACGCGAAGCCCGGCGAAGATCTTGGGCGCGGCGGCGGGCAGCACCACGTGGCGCAGCAGCGCCGGGCCCGTGACGCCGAAGACGCGCGCCGAGTCCAGCTGTACGGGCTCCACGGAGCGCACGCCGTCGGCCGTGTTGAGGAGCACCGGCCAGACCACGCCGAAGACGATGGTCGCCAGCTGCATGGACGTGCCGAGCCCGAAGGCGACCGTGAAGAACGGGATGAGCGTGGGCGGCGGCACGGCCCGGCCGAACTGCAGCACCGGGTCCAGGAGGTGGAAGGCCACCGGGGAGAGCCCGATGACCACCCCGATGCCGATCCCCGCCACCCCCGCGATGGCCCACCCGAGCAGCAGGTGCCCGAGGCTGGGCAGCAGGTCATCGACGGGCAGATCACTGGCCAGGACCCGCACGATCCGGCTGGGCGGCGGAAAGTAGATGTCCTCGGCCCGCCGCGCCGCCCCCTCCCAGCACACCACCAGAACCGCGAGCAGCCAGCCGCGCGAAAGAAGGAAGCGGAGAGTGGGCTGCGCCAGGCGGCCACGCATGTCAGCCCCCGTCCGGCTGAGGTCCAGCCCGTCCGGCGTTTGAGGACGAGCGCGAAGCGCGGTCTTCGGGGGCCCTGGGCTCGGCGCCCCCTGGCTTCGGGACGGGGCGGGTCTGGGGGAACACCACCCGCCCCACTCCCACGAGCACCGCGTTCGCCCCCACCCCAAGGGCCCCCGCCCACACCGCGCCCGCCACCATCAGGTCCGGCCGCCCGCCCCCGGACTGCGTCTGCAGGAGGTACACGCCGAGCCCGGAGTCACCCCCGGCCCGCAGCTCCGCGCTGACGGCCACGATCAGCCCCACGGACGCGGCGATCCGCACGCCGGTCAGGACGAAGGGGCCGGCGCTCGGCAGCGACACGCGGGCCAGGACGGCCAGCGGCCCGAAGCCGAAGGAGCGCAGGGTCTCCTTGGCGACGGGGTCGACGTCCCGCAGCCCGTACAGGGTGTTGAGGAGGATCGGCCACAGCGACGCGTAGCAGACCAGCGAGCGCTCCACCCGGACCGGTTCGGCGAACACCAGGATCGCCAGCGGGATCAGCGCCACGGACGGCACGGGCCTGGCCAGTTCGACGACGGCGAGGCTCGCGGCGTCCAGGCGCGGCAGCGAGCCGAGGAGCAGCCCGGCGGGGACGGCGAAGGCGACCGCGAGCGCGAGGCCGCCGAGCCAGGCGGAGACGGTGGTGCCGAGGTGGCCGAGGAAGCCGTCGTCGGTGGCCATCCCGGCGGCGCGGGCGAGCACGGAGGTGGCGGGCGGCAGCGCCTGGCGGTCGAACACCCCGGCGCGGGCGACGACTTCGACGACGAGCACGGCGCAGCCGACGCCGAGGCGCCCCGAGCAGCGCCCGCCCCCACCGGGTCGCGGTGAGCGCCCGGGCGCGCGGCGCCGCCCCAGGGCGCGCCCGGTCCGGCACTGCCGCGCGGTCCCCCTCGGCCCCCCTCGGCACGGTCACGGCCCCGTACGCACCAGCAACGGCTCCACGTCGATGTCCCGCTTCAGATAGCCGAACTCCCGCATCAGCTCGACCACCCGGCGCAGGCGGGCCGGGTCCAGGGCCACGGGATAGCCGCCGAGGTGCAGCTGGGCCGCCTGTTCGGGGGTGATCCTGGTGTAGCCGGGGAGGGTGGCGACGACCGTCGAGCGGTTGGCGGCCTGCTTCTGGGCGCGGGCCATGGCCCGCTGGAAGGCCGCGACGGTCTTCGGGTTGTCCTTGACGAACGACGCCGTCGTCGCGTACCCGGCGATGGGGAAGCCCGCCGTCGGCGGCTTGCCGAGGTCGGCGACGACGCGGCCGGTGCCGGACTCCTCGATCGCGCTGACGAACGGCTCGACGGCCTGTACGGCGTCGACGCTGCCCGCCTTCAGGGCGGTCTCCATGTTCGGCATGTCGATCTCGGCGAAGCTGTCGTCGTCGTCGAAGGTGACGCCCTGCGCCCGGCCCGCCTCCTGCACGAGCAGGGCGCTGACGTTCCGCTTGGTGTTGACGCCGATCGTCTTGCCCTTGAGGTCCTTCAGCGTCTTCGCGGAGGAGTCCGCGCGCACCAGGACCGCGTGCGTCCTCGGCGCGGACGCGAAGCCGTCGGCGACGAAGCGCACGTCGACGGCCTTGCCCGCGTGCGCGAGGAAGTACGAGACGTAGTTGCCGAAGGAGATGTCGAGCGCGCCCGCGCGCAGCCGCGCGACGGACTCGGCGCCGCCGCTGAGCGTGGAGGTGCGCACCGTGAGCCCCTCCGCCTTGAAGAAGCCCTTGCTGATCGCCAGCTGGAGCGGCGCGGTGTCGGCCACGGGCATGGTGCCGACGGTGATCCGGGACTTCTCCGGGCCCTTGCCGTCGCCCCCGCCGCCGCCGTCACCGGAGCCGCCGCAGCCCGCCGTGGCCGCGACCAGCAGCGCGAGGGCGGGCAGCACCGCTCTGACCGGCGCGGGTCTTCGGGGTGCCGCCTTGCGCGGGGCGCCGCGTAACCGCCCCGGAACCCGTGCTGCCCGTGCCATATGCACCCGCTCCCGCCCGTGTGTCCCACCGCTCAGAGCCCGGCCACGACCGCCGCCCGGCCTGAGCCGACGCGCGGATGCTAACGGCCGCGCGGGCCGAGAACAATGGGCCAGGACCGGCCGCCCGGCGCCGGAGGCCTGGAGCCGGGGCGGCCCCGGGGCGCCACATGGAAGGATGGCCGCAAACATCGCAAAGACTTCGTACGTCGCATCGAGGAGATGACCGCGTGCCCGGCACCAATCTGACCCGTGAAGAGGCGCAGCAGCGGGCGAAGCTGCTGACCGTTGACTCCTACGAGATCGATCTCGACCTCTCCGGAGCGCAGGAGGGCGGCACCTACCGCTCGGTGACCACCGTGCGCTTCGACAGCGCCGAGGCGAACGCCGAGACGTTCATCGACCTGATCGCCCCGGCCGTCCACGAGGTCGTCCTGAACGGGCACGCCCTGGACGTCGCCGCCGTCTTCCGCGACTCGCGCATCGCCCTGCGGCACCTGCGCGAGGGCCGCAACGAGCTCACGGTCGTCGCGGACTGCGAGTACACCAACACCGGCGAGGGCCTGCACCGCTTCGTCGACCCGGTCGACGACCAGGCCTACCTGTACACGCAGTTCGAGGTCCCCGACGCGCGCCGCGTCTTCGCCTCCTTCGAGCAGCCGGACCTGAAGGCCGCGTTCCAGTTCACCGTGAAGGCCCCGGCCGGGTGGACGGTGATCTCCAACTCGCCGACGCCCGAGCCCTCAGGGCCCCAGAACGACGTCTGGGCCTTCGAGCCGACGCCCCGCATCTCGACGTACATCACGGCCCTGGTCGTCGGCCCGTACCACGCGGTGCACTCCTCGTACGAGAAGGACGGGCAGGTCGTGCCGCTCGGCATCTACTGCCGTCCCTCGCTCGCCGAGTTCCTCGACGCCGACGCGATCTTCGAGGTCACCCGGCAGGGCTTCGAGTGGTTCCAGGAGAAGTTCGACTACCCCTACCCGTTCAAGAAGTACGACCAGCTCTTCGTGCCGGAGTTCAACGCGGGCGCGATGGAGAACGCGGGCGCGGTGACGATCCGCGACCAGTACGTGTTCCGCTCGAAGGTCACGGACGCCGCGTACGAGGTGCGGGCCGCCACGATCCTGCACGAGCTGGCCCACATGTGGTTCGGCGACCTCGTGACCATGGAGTGGTGGAACGACCTGTGGCTGAACGAGTCGTTCGCCACCTACGCCGAGGCCGCCTGCCAGGCGTACGCGCCGCAGTCGAAGTGGCCGCACTCCTGGACCACGTTCGCCAACCAGATGAAGACGTGGGCCTACCGCCAGGACCAGCTGCCGTCCACGCACCCGATCATGGCGGACATCCGGGACCTGGACGACGTCCTCGTCAACTTCGACGGGATCACCTACGCCAAGGGCGCGAGCGTCCTGAAGCAGCTCGTCGCCTACGTCGGCCAGGACGAGTTCTTCCAGGGCGTGCGGGCGTACTTCAAGCGGCACGCGTTCGGCAACACCCGCCTGAGCGACCTGCTCGGCGCCCTGGAGGAGACCAGCGGCCGCGACCTGACGGCCTGGTCGAAGAAGTGGCTGGAGACCGCGGGCATCAACGTCCTGCGGCCCGTCGTCGACGTCGACTCCTCCGGCACCATCACCTCCTTCGCCGTGAAGCAGGAGGCCCCGGCCCTGCCCGAGGGCGCCAAGGGCGAGCCCACGCTGCGCCCGCACCGGATCGCCATCGGCCTGTACGAGCTGGACGACGCGTCCGGCAAGCTGGTGCGCACCGACCGCGTCGAGCTGGACGTCGACGGCGAGCTGACGGCCGTGGAGGCGCTGGTGGGCCGGGCCCGCCCTGGCGGTGATCCTGCTCAACGACGACGACCTGTCGTACGCGAAGGTCCGCCTGGACGCCGAGTCCCTCGCCGTCGTCACCGAGCACCTCGGCGACTTCGAGGCCTCGCTGCCGCGGGCGCTGTGCTGGGCTTCGGCCTGGGACATGACGCGCGACGCGGAGCTGCCGACGCGGGACTATCTGTCCCTCGTCCTCTCGGGCATCGCCAAGGAGTCCGACATCGGCGTGGTGCAGTCCCTGCACCGGCAGGTGAAGCTCGCCCTCGACCTGTACGCCGACCCGGCGGGCCGGGACGCGCTGCTCGCCCGGTGGACCGAGGCCTCCCTGGAGCACCTGCGGGCGGCCGAGCCCGGCGGTGACCACCAGCTGGCGTGGGCGCGGGCGTTCGCGGCGACCGCGCGCACCGACGCCGACCTCGCCCTCCTGGAGGGGCTGCTCGACGGCTCCGAGACCATCGAGGGCCTGGCCGTGGACACCGAGCTGCGGTGGGCGTTCGTGGGGCGGCTCGCGGCGAAGGGCCGCCTCGACGAGGCGGGCATCACCGCGGAGTTCGAGCGGGACAAGACCGCGGCGGGCGAGCGCCACGCCGCCGCCGCGCGGGCCGCGCGGCCGACGCCCGAGGCGAAGGCGGCGGCGTGGGCCTCGGTCGTCGAGTCCGACACGCTGCCCAACGCCGTGCAGGAGGCGGTCATCGCCGGGTTCGCGCAGACCGAGCAGCGGGAGCTGCTCGCGCCCTACGCGGACAAGTACTTCGCCGCGGTGAAGTCCGTGTGGGAGTCCCGTTCGCACGAGATGGCGCAGCAGGTCGTGGTCGGGCTCTACCCGGTGGCGCAGGTGTCCGCGGCGACGGTGGACGCCACCGACGCGTGGCTCGCCGCGGCCTCGCCCTCGCCCGCCCTCCAGCGGCTCGTCATGGAGTCCCGGGCCGGAGTGGAGCGGGCCCTGCGGGCGCGGGCCGCCGACCGGCTGTAGCTCGCCTTCGTTCGGGTGCGGGCGGGGGGCGCGCTCCCCCGCCGCTACCGCGGTGGGATGCTTCCCACCCGCCCGCGCACCCCTGGTTCGGTGGTCTCCGCGGGCGTCTTCTCGACCTTGCCGCCCGCCTTGAGCTGGCCGAACAGCGTCGCCCCGAAGGCCACGGCCATGCCCACGAGCTGCACCGCCGTCAGCGCCTGGCCGAGCGCCGCCCACCCGATGACCGCGGCGGTCAGCGGCGACAGCGGTCCGAGCAGGCTGGCCTGGGTCGCGCTGAGCTGTCCGATGCCGCGGAACCACAGCCAGTACGCGACGGCCGTACCGGCGATCGACAGGTAGACGTACCCCGCGACGTTCTGGCCGTCGAGCGCGGGCGGCGCGCCCTCGACGAGGAAGGCGACGGGCGCGATGAGCAGGCCGCCGATGGTCAGCTGCCAGCTGGTGAGCGCCAGCGGGCCCACTCCCTCCGGGCGGCCCCACCGCTTGGTGAGGACCGTGCCCGTGGACATCGAGGCGGTGGACGCCACGGCGGCGAGGAGGCCGATCGCGTCGAGGCTCCCGGTGGCCTTGAGCACGACGAGGCTGACGCCGAGCGCCGCCGCGACGCCGGTGAGCACGGTCCGCGTGCTCGGGCGCTCGGTCAGGAGCAGCAGGGAGAGCCCGGCGACGAACAGCGGCCCGACGGAGCCGACGACCGCGGCCATCCCGCCGGGGAGGCGGTAGGCGGACAGGAACAGGAGCGGGAAGAAGGCGCCGATGTTCAGGGCGCCGAGGACGGCGGCCTTGCCCCACCACACTCCCCTCGGCAGCCGTCTGGCGAGGAGCAGCAGGAGCAGCCCGGCGGGCAGGGCCCGCATCATGGCCGTGAACAGGGGCCGGTCCGCGGGCAGGAACTCCGTGGTGACGGCGTAGGTGGAGCCCCAGGTGATGGGCGCGTAGGCGGTGAGCAGGATCGTGGCTGCGCGGTTCATGAAAAGTAGCTTACCTCTAAGCTACTTATCGTCAACCCACTTACTTCAAAGTCACTCACATCAAGGCTGCTTACTTGCAAGCGTCTGGTTCCTCGGCGGATACTCGCCCCATGCACCCCACGGACACGACGGACACGACCGGCACTGGCACGGGCACCGCCCCCGCCGTCGACACCACCGACGGCGTCGACGCGATCATCGGGCAGTGGGCCGTCGTCAGACCCGAGCTGGAGACGACACCCATGGAGATCTACGGCCGCGTCTACCGCGTCGCCCAGGCGGTCGGCGACCGCGTCGAGAAGGCGTACCGCGAAGTCGGCACCACCCGGGGCGAGTTCGACGTCATCGCCACGCTGCGCCGCCACGGGGAGCCGTACACGCTCTCGCCGCGCCAGCTCTCCGCCACCTTGATGCTGACCACCGGCGGCATGACGGGGCGGCTCGACAAGCTGGAGCGGGCGGGGCTGCTGCGCCGCTCACCCGATCCGCACGACCGGCGCGGGCTCCAGGTGACGCTCACCGACGCGGGCCGGGAGCTGGTCGACCGGGCCGTCGTCGCCGGCCTTCAGGCACAGCGCGAGGCGCTCGCGGCCGCCGGGCTCGACGAGGACGAGACCGCTCAACTGGCCGGGCTGCTCAGGAAGCTGCTCACGGGCGCCGCGCCCGCCTGACCGCGGCGCGCGCCCGTGCGGACACACGTCGAGGGCGCCCCTCGGCGGCGCACCGGAAGGACGAGGCCTTCAAGGTGCGTCGCCGAGGTGCGCCCTCGACGTACGAAGTGCGGGCGGGTCAGCCCTGCTTCGGCTGCTTGCGGGACTTGTCACCCACCATGACCAGGCCCGCGATCACCAGGAACAGGACGATCGGTGCCGCGACGAACAGACCGAGCGTCTCGACCACGCTCAGCTTGGGAGCCGGGTCGTCGCCGTCGTCGCGGGTGAGCGCGAGCGCGGGGGACGACATGAGCAGCATCATCAGCGTCGTACCGGCGGCGATGGCACCGGCGCGCAGGGCGTTCTTCTTGTCCACGATGCCAACGTAGCGAACCGCTCCGGGACCCGCGCGCCCGGGGTGCCATCAGGGGCGCTCTCCGGGGACGCCGCCCCCGCCTCCCGAGGCGCGCGAGGCCCTGAAGACATCGAGCAGCGCGTGCAGCCGCGGGGACGCGGTGAGCTGCTCCAGGGACACCGGGCGGCCCTTGGCGTCGGCGATGGGCAGGCGCCAGTTGGGGTACTGGTCCCAGGTGCCCGGCAGGTTCTGCGGGCGGCGGTCGCCGACCGCGTCCGGCAGCCAGACGCCGACCAGGCGCGCCGGGGTGGCGAGCAGGAACCGGTGCACCGCGCGGACCTCGTCCTCCTCGCTCCCGCCGCCGCCCGAAAGCAGCTCCAGGCGGCAGAACAGCGCCAGCCACTCGCGGACGTCGGCGGCGGCCCCGGCGCGCTCGGCGACCAGCGGGCGGGTCAGCAGGCCGAGGTCGTGGCGGAGCCGGACGTGGTCGCCGGTGACGCGGGCCGCCGTCGACGGCAGGTCGTGCGTGGTGGCGGTGGCCAGGCAGTCCGCGCGCCAGCGCGCCGGCGGCAGCGGCAGGCCCGTGCCCTGCCAGTCCCGCTCGAACCACAGCACGGAGGTGCCGAGCACACCGCGCTCGCGCAGCGCCTCGCGCACGCCCGGCTCGACGGTGCCCAGGTCCTCGCCGATCACGAGCGCGTCCGCGCGGTGCGCCTCCAGGACGAGGACCGCGAGCATCGCCTCGGCGTCGTAGCGGACGTACGTGCCCTCCGTGGGCGGGCGGCCCGCGGGCACCCACCACAGCCGGAACAGGCCCATCACATGGTCGATCCGGACCGCGCCCGCGTGCCGCAGCGTCGCCCGCAGCAGCTCGCGGAACGGCGCGTACCCGGACTCGGCGAGCCGGTCCGGGCGCCACGGCGGCAGGCCCCAGTCCTGGCCGCGCGCGTTGAACGCGTCGGGCGGGGCGCCCGTCGACATCCCGGCGGCGAAGTGCCGCGCCTGCGCCCAGGCGTCGGCGCCGTCCGGGTGCACGCCGACGGCCAGGTCGTGGATCAGGCCGATGCCCATGCCCGCCTCGCGCGCGGCCCGCTGGGCGGCGGCCAGTTGCTCGTCCGCGTACCAGGCGAGCCGCGCGTGGGCGTCGACGCGGTCCAGCGACTCCGCACGGGCGCGGGCGGTTTCCCTGCTGTCGGGGTCGCGCAGCGGCGCGGGCCAGGAGCGCCAGTGCGGTCCGTGGCGCTCGGCGAGCGCGCACCAGGTGGCGTGTGCCTCCAGGGACGCGCCGCGCTCGGCGAGGAAGTCGCTGTAGGCGGCGCACCGTCCGGGCCCGAGCGGCACCTTCCCGATCAGCTCGAACGCTTCCGCCTTCACCTCCCCCACGGCGTCCCTGTCGATCAGCGCCCCCTCGTCGAGCACGGACCGCCGCAGCGCGTCGGCCCGCCCGAGGAGGACGGTCGCGCGCTCCCGGTCGGCGCCGCGCAGCTGCGCGAACTCCGGGACGTTCTCCACTCGTACGTGTACGGGATCGGGGAACCGCCGCGACGACGGCCGGTACGGCGAGGGGTCGCCCCTGCCTCCGGGCGGCGCGGGCACCGCCGCGTGCAACGGGTTCACCTGCACGAACCCGGCGCCCGCGGCACGCCCCGCCCACGCCGCGAACTCCGCGAGGTCGCCGAGGTCACCCATGCCCCAGGAGCGGGCGCTGAGCAGGGAGTACAGCTGGACGAGGAATCCGTAGGCGCGCCCGCGGGGGCCCGGGGCGCGGCGCGGGGCGACGATCAGATGGACGTCGGCGGTGGCCCCGTCCGGGGCGGCGGCCCGCAGCCGGTGGGCGCCGAACGGCAGGGCCGGGGGCGCGTCGGGGGTGTGCCAGTCGAGGGTGTCGCCCTGCTCGGTGCGGGCGCTCAGGCGCGTGCCGGGCGGGAGGGCGTCCAGAAAGCCGGGGGTGACGGGGGCGGCGGGGTCCCGCGCGGCCTCGTCCGCCGCCCAGAGGACCACCGTCGGCGGTAACAGGCGGTCCCGCAGGGCGGCTTCGCGGGCCGCCAGGGCGTCCCGGACCGCCTCGGGGGTGCTCGCGTCGACGTCCAGGGCCGCGAGGGCCGCGACCACCGCGGCGTCGGATGCCGGAACCGTGCGGTCCGGGGACGGCGCGTACGAGGTGGCCACCCCGTGCAGCGCGGCGAGGCGGGCCAGGGACACCCGGCCCCCTAGAACCGGGCCGGGTCCACGCCCGCGGCCGTGCCCGTCGAGGTCGGCTCGCTGGTCAGGGGGGCGGCGTCGGTGAGCGGCGGCTCGCTGGTCAGCGGGGCCGCGGCGGCGAGCGGGGGCTCGCTGGTCAGGGGCGGCTCCAGGCAGCCGCAGGAGCAGGAGCCTTCGAGTCCGGAGTCGGGGTGCGAGACCTGCGGGGGCAGGGCGGGCGGAAGAACGTTCGCCGAGGCGGGCATGTGGCGCTCCCTTTTTGCGGCTGGCCGGTGTCGGTGACCGCAGATTTACCCACTGGGGGCGGGGGCAGACGTAAACGGTCGCGGAACGTGTCCCTGGTCACACGCGGGGCGCCCCAGACCCTCCCCTCCCCACTCCGGGTGCGGCTGCCCCCGTTCCCCCGCTCAAAGCCCATCGGCGCTGGCGCGGCTCGTCCTCAAACGCCGGACGGGCTGAAACCGTCTCAGCCACGGCCGGAGATCTTCAGCCCGTCCGGCGTTTGAGGACGAGCCGCGGAGCGGCGATAAGGGGGTCCAGGGGGCGGAGCCCCCTGGTTTCGGGAAGGGGCGGGATTGGGGAGCCCCCGGCAGGGCACCCACCCGGCGTTGACACTGGGCCCGCCGCAGTGGTGAGGTCGGAGCTCTACGTGACCAGTCGAGTGAGGACAGTGACGAGGAGGGGGCCATGCGACTGCGGCACACCAGGGGCGGCGGCGCGGCCGCCATCGCGGCGGCCGTCATCGCGGGCACCCTCACCGCCACCACACCCCCCGCGACCGCCGCCCCACCCACCCCGGCGGACACCCCCGAAGCCCCAGAGACCCCCCGGCCCGCCACCGAACCCCCCGCGGTCTGGCCCCGCCCCCACGTCCTGGAGCAGGGCACGACGGGCCCGGTCACCGTCGGCGACACGGTGGTCCTCGTGACGGGCGGCCCCCAGGGCCCGCCCCCGGACCCGCACACCGTCGACGCGCTGCGCGCGCTGCTGCGCGCGGCGGGCGCCCGCGAGATCGCCGAGGTCCGCGACGGCGCGCCCGTGCCGCCCGGCGCCCACCTGGTGGTCCGCGCGGACGGCCCCGGCGCGGCCGAGGCGCTGCGGGCACTGGGGGCGACGGCGCGCGCGGACCTGCCGGACGGCGGGTACCGCCTCGCGGTGGGCGAGGTGGCGGGCCGCGACACGGTGGCCCTGGACGGCGTCGGCCGGGACGGCCTGTTCCACGCCGTCCAGACGCTGCGGCAGCTGGCGGACCCCGCGACCCGGCTGATCCCCGCCGTGCGCGTCCGCGACTGGCCCGCGACGGCGGTGCGCGGCCTCACGGAGGGCTTCTACGGCACGCCGTGGACGCCCCGGCAGCGCCTGGCGCAGCTGGACTTCATGGGGCGGACCAAGCAGAACCACTACCTGTACGCGCCGGGCGACGACCTGTACCGCCAGGCCCGCTGGCGCGAGCCGTACCCGGCGGCGGCGCGCACCGCGTTCCGGACGCTCGCCGAGCGCGCGGCCCGCAACCACGTGACGCTCGCCTGGGCCGTCGCCCCCGGCCAGGCGATGTGCCTGTCGTCCGAGCGGGACGTGCGCGACCTCACGCGCAAGATCGACGCCATGTGGGCGCTCGGATTCCGGGCGTTCCAGGTGCAGTTCCAGGACGTGAGCTACAGCGAGTGGCACTGCGGCGAGGACGCGGACGCCTTCGGCTCGGGCCCGGGGGCGGCGGCGACGGCGCAGGCGCGGGTCGCGAACGCCGTGTCCCGCCATCTGGCGGAGCGGCACCCGGGCGCGCGGCCGCTGACGCTGATGCCGACGGAGTACTTCCAGGACGGCTCGACGGCGTACCGAAAGGCGCTCGCCCGGGGCCTCGACGAGGGGGTGCGGGTGGCGTGGACGGGCGTGGGCGTGGTGCCGCGCACCATCACGGGGCGCGAACTCGCGGGCGCGCGGCGGGCGTTCGGCGGCCATGAGCTGGTCACGATGGACAACTACCCGGTGAACGACTTCGCCCAGGACCGGGTGTTCCTCGGCCCCTTCACCGGCCGCGAACCCGCCGTCGCGCAGGGCTCGGCGGGGCTGCTCGGCAACGCCATGGAGCAGCCCGCCGCCTCCCGCATCCCGCTGTTCACGGCCGCCGACTTCGCCTGGAACCCCCGGGGTTACCGGCCGCGCGACTCCTGGCACGCGGCGATCGAGGACCTGGCGGGCACCGACGCCAAGGCGCGCGCCGCGCTGCGGGCGCTCGCGGGCAACGACGCCTCGTCGGTGCTCGGCGCCGAGGAGTCGGCGTATCTGCGGCCGCTGACGCACGCGTTCTGGACGGCCCGTACGACGGCCGACCCGGCCCGCGTCGAGGCCGCCGCGCGTCCGCTGCGGGCCGCCTTCGGCGTGATGCGCACGGCGCCCGGGCACCTCGCGGGCACCGAGCTCGCCGACGAGGTGGCGCCCTGGATCGAGCAGTTGGCGCGGTACGGGACGGCGGGCGAGGCGGCCGTCGACATGCTGGTGGCGGCCGCTCAGGGCGACGGCGCCGCCGCCTGGGACGCGGCGCGGACCCTGCGGGGGCTCCGCGCCGGACTGCGGTCCGGCGGGGTGACGGTCGGCAAGGGGGTGCTCGGCCCGTTCCTGGCGCGCGCCGAGCGGGCGTACGCGGCGTGGGCGGGCCTCGACGGCGAGCAGGCCGTGGCCGGGCCCGGCAGCCGCTGGGAGCGGGCGCGCCCGCTGGCCGCCGTGACCGCCCTGACGGACCCCGGCACCCGGGGCGCGGTCGAGGCGCACGTGCCCGGCCGTGGCTGGCACCGCCTGGCCGCGCTCTCGCCTTCGGGGTGGACGGAGGTCCGCCCCGGCAGGGAGGTGCGGGGCCGACGCGGTGCGGGTGACCGGGCGGGACGGCGCCGGGGGCGGGGGCGGGGGCGCGGGCGCGGTGCGCCATCTCGCGCCGTGGTTCGCCGACGGGCCCGCCGCGCGCCTCGCGCTGGCCCGCGCGGAGGTGGACGTGGAGATCGGCGGCGGCCCGGAGCGGGTGACGGCGCGGCTGCTCGCGCGGCGCCCGGACGACGTGCGGGGCGCGCTCGGCGTGGCGGCGCCCCGGGGCGTGGAGGTGCGCGCGCCCCAGGCGGCGGCGCTGCCGCGCGGCACGGAGGTCGAGGTGCCGCTCGACGTGAGCGTCCCGGTGGGGACGCGCGCGGGCACGTACGAGATCCCGGTGACGTTCGCGGGCGAGTCGCGGACGGTGGCGGTGCGGGCCTTCCCGCGCACCGGCGGGCCCGATCTGGCGCGGCGCGCGCGGGCCTCGTCGTCGGGCGACGAGACGGGGGACTTCCCCGCGTCGGCCGCCAACGACGGCGACGCGGCGACGCGCTGGTCGTCGCCCGCCCGCGACGGCGCCTGGTGGCAGGTGGACCTCGGGGAGCAGGTGCGGCTCGGCCAGGTGGTGCTGCGCTGGCAGGACGCGTACGCGGCGGCGTACCGCGTGCAGACGTCGGCCGACGGCAGGACGTGGCGGTCGGCCGCGACGGTCCGGGACGGCCGGGGCGGGCGCGAGTCGGTCCGCATGGACGCGCCGGGCACCCGTTTCGTGCGGGTGCAGGGCGAGCGGCGGGCGACGCGGTTCGGCTACTCGCTGTGGTCGGTGGAGGCCTACGCGGTCGCGGACCAGGGCGAAGGCCCAGGTCCGCGCCGGTGAGACACCCGTACGGCACTCTCGTACGACACCCTCGTACGGCAGCCCACGCGGCTGCCGTACGACTGCCCGTGCGGCAGCCCGTACGACAAAGGCCCGAATCGATCCCCTAGGCGGAGATGCCGTCGATCCGGGCCATCGCGTCGTCCGCGCCGAACGGCTGCAAATAGGGCAGCCAGCGCGGATCCCTATGCCCGGTGCCGATGATGCGCCAGGCCAGTCCTGTGGGCGGGGCTGGCTTGTGGCGCAGGCGCCAGCCGAGCTCAGGGAGGTGCCGGTCGGCCTTCACGTGGTTGCAGCGGCGGCAGGACGCCACCACGTTGTCCCAGGCGTGCTGGCCCCCGCGGCTGCGTGGGATGACGTGGTCGACACTGGTTGCGACGCCACCGCAGTACATGCACCGGCCGCCGTCGCGGGCGAACAGGGCACGGCGCGTCAGTGGAACGGGCCCCCGGTAGGGGACCCGCACGAAGCGCTTGAGCCGGACCACGCTGGGTGCGGGGATGGTGCGGGTCGCGCTGTGCATGAAGGCGCCGGACTCCTCGAGGCAGAGTGCCTTGTTCTCCAGGACGAGGACGAGCGCGCGGCGGAGCGGTACGACGCCGAGGGGCTCGTACGACGCGTTGAGGACCAGGACATGCGGCACGGATGCCTCCTTGTACGCCGGCGGCGCGTGGCTCGCGCCGGGACGATCTGTAGTCAGTTTCCCCTCATGCCTGGTCGCGGCGCCACCATGTGCCGGTAACGGCCTTGAAGTGTTTTCGACCACACCCCACGGATGACACGTTTCCCCACCGGCGACGAGGCGGTGCTCACAGTGTGAGCACCGCCTCTCCCTCGAACATGGCAACGATCGGCACACAATGCCCCGTTAGTGTGGTGTGCCTGCCCGGTGCATCTTCTGGGCAGACCGCTATGCCTGGAGGTACCCGCCGTGTTCCTGTCCGTGCTCTCGGCCGCCGGGGCGGACCCGGACCCGACGAAGACGGAGAAACCCGTCGCACCCACGCTCGACGACGCGCACGAGAGCGCCCAGAACGCCGCGAGCTGGGTCGAGGAGAACTGGTCCACCTGGCTCGCCATCGGCCTGCGCATCCTGCTGATCGTCGTGATCGCGATGGTCCTGAGAGTGCTGGTGCGGCGCGCCATCACCAAGCTGATAGACCGGATGAACCGCACGGCGCAGGCCGTGGACGGCACCGCGCTCGGCGGCCTCCTGGTGAACGTGGAGCGGCGGCGGCAGCGCTCGCAGGCCATCGGCTCGGTGCTGCGCTCGGTGGCGTCGTTCCTGATCCTGGGCACGGCCGCGCTGATGATCCTCGGCACCTTCGAGATCAATCTGGCGCCGCTGCTCGCCTCCGCCGGTGTCGCGGGCGTCGCGATCGGCTTCGGCGCGCGCAACCTGGTCACGGACTTCCTCTCCGGCGTGTTCATGATCCTGGAGGACCAGTACGGGGTCGGTGACTCCATCGACGCCGGGGTGGCCTCCGGCGAGGTCATCGAGGTGGGCCTGCGCGTCACCAAGCTGCGCGGCGACGACGGCGAGATCTGGTACGTCCGCAACGGCGAGGTCAAGCGCATCGGCAACCTCTCGCAGGGCTGGTCCACGGCCGGGGTCGACGTGACCGTCCGCCCCGACGAGGACCTGGACAAGGTCAAGCGGGTCCTCGGCGAGGTCGGCGACGCGATGAGCAAGGACGAGCCCTGGAACGAGCAGCTGTGGGGCCCGATCGAGGTGCTCGGCCTGGACAGCGTGCTGCTCGACCAGATGGTGGTGCGGGTGGCGGCCAAGACCATGCCGGGCAAGTCGCTCGGCGTGGAGCGGGAGCTGCGCTGGCGGATCAAGCGGGCCTTCGACGCGGAGGGCATCCGCATCGTGGGCGGCCTGCCGCTCGCCCTGGAGGAGGCGCCCGCCGCCGACCCGACGGCGGGCATGGCGGCGCCGTCCGCGTACGCGTCGGCGACGTCCCCGCAGTCGATGACGGCCTCGCCGATACCGCCGCCGACGAACCTCTCCAAGTAACGTCCGTCCGTTTCCGATCCACGGAGTGTCCGTCCGTTTTCGGACACGATCACCGTCTCCGCGTGGGGGCGCCCAGCACCACATGGGCGCCCCCACCGGCGTTTCCCCGGCGACGGCGCGCCCCCGCAGGTAACGACTTGGTTGCCTCGGGGGGCGCCCGCTATTGACGGGTCCTTCACGGCGGCTTACGTTCCTCGCAACCAATAGGAAGCCTTCCTAACAGTGCTGTGGGGAGGCGGGCAGCCGAAGGGCAGGTGTCGCCAGCGATGGCCGGAACCACCCCATCCAACGGGTCGCCCGGCGTGCCGGGCACGCCCCGCGTGCTCCGCGCCATGAACGACCGCGCCGCACTCGACCTGCTCGCCGCCCACGGGCCGCTCACCCGCACCCGCATCGGCGAGCTCACCGGCCTTTCCAAGCCCACCACCTCGCAGCTGCTCAGCCGCCTGGAGAGCGCGGGCCTGGTCCGCACCACCGGCCGCGAGAGCGGCAGGCCGGGCCCGAACGCCGTCCTGTACGAGATCGACCCCTCCGTGGGCCGCGTCGCCGCCCTGTCCGCCGACCCCACCGGCCTCACCGCCCTGGTCGCCGACCTCACCGGCACCGAGGTCGGCCGCTTCCGCGTGGAGGCCGACGCCATCGCCGAGGACGTCCGCCACCGCACCGCCCAGCTCGTCGTCGAGGCCGTCGACGGCGCCCTCGCCCAGGCCGGGCTCGGCCACGACGACCTGCGCGCCACCGTCATCGGCACCCCTGGCGCCATCGACCCGCACACCGGCCAGCTCCGCTACGCCCCGCACCTGCCCGGCTGGCACTCGCGCACCCTGCGCGCCGAGCTCGCCGAGGTCCTCGGCACCCCGGTCACCATCGAGAACGACGTGAACCTCGCCGCCATCGCCGAGCAGTACGAGGGCGCGGCCCAGGACCACGACGACTTCGTGCTCGCCTGGCTCGACGAGGGCGTGGGCGCCGCGATCGTGCTCGGCGGCACCCTGCTGCGCGGCGCCACCGGCGGCGCGGGCGAGATCGGCTACATGCCGGTGCCGGGTGCCCCGCTGCTGCGCGGCGGGCCCGGGGCCGCGCCCGGCGCGTACCGGGGCGGCTTCGAGAGCCTCGTCTCCGGCTCCGTGGTCCGCGAGCGCGCGGGCGGCAAGCCACTCGCCGAAGCGCTCGCCGACACGGACGCGCGCGACGAGCTCGCCCGCCACATCGCCACCGGCCTCGCCGCGGTCGTGGCGGTCGTCGACCCCGAACTCGTCGTCCTGTCCGGGCAGGTGGCCCAGGCGGGCGGCGAGGAGCTGCGCCTGCGCGTCACCGAGGAGCTCACCGGCCTCGCCCTGCCGTGCCCGCTCCTGCGCATCAGCGAGCTGCACGGCGACCCGATCCTCACCGGCGCCCTGCGCACCGCCCTCACCCAGGCCCGCGACACGCTCTTCGACACGGCCTGAGCAGTCCAGGACCGGGCCCGCCCCGGGCCCCGGCACCTCCCCCGCGCCACCCCGTCTCCCCCTCCCGCGCCACCCCGTCTCCCCCTCCCGCAAAGGAAGTCCGCCATGCCGCGATGGCGCATACGCGCACGCGTGCCGGTCGCGCTCGCCGCCGCTGGACTGCTCCTGTCCGGCTGCGCCAACCCGAGCACCGGCAGCGACGACGACGATCCGACCAAGCCCGTGACGCTGAAGTTCTGGCACGGCTGGTCGGCGCCCGGCGAAGTCAAGGCGATCAACGAGAGCATCGAGCGGTTCGAGAAGCTGCATCCGAACATCGATGTGAAGGCGACCAACAACGTCACCGACGCCACCATCAACCAGGCCCTCAGGGCGGGCGGCGGCGAGGCCCCCGACGTGGTGGTCTCCTTCACCACCAACAACGTCGGCCAGTACTGCGACTCCGGCATGTGGGTCGACCTCGACCCGTTCATGAAAAAGACCGGGCTCGACAAGAAGAAGACGTTCCCCAAGACCCTGCTCGACTACACGAGCTACCGGGGCACCCAGTGCGCGCTCCCGCTCCTCGCGGACGCGTTCGGCATGTACTACAACAAGGAAGCCTTCGCCGACGCGGGCATCGCGCGCCCGCCGCGCACCACGTCGGAGCTGAAGGCCGCGGCCAAGAAGCTGACCGTGCGCAGCGGCAAGGACTCGTACAAGCGGGTCGGCTACATGCCCAACTTCCGTCTGTACCAGGGCAGCCCGGACCGCCTCTTCGCGCAGTGGGGCCCGAAGTACTTCGACGCCGACGGCAAGTCCCGGCTCGCGAAGGAACCCGCCTCGTACGACTACTTCAAGACCACGAACGGCCTGATCGACGCGCAGGGCGGCTTCGACGACCTGGAGAAGTTCCGCCTGACCTTCGGCGACGAGATGTCCAGCCAGAACGCCTTCCTCACCCAGAAGGTCGCCATGCTCCTGGACGGCGAGTGGCGCGGGCTGATGCTGAAGGACGCCAAGGCGAAGTTCGACTGGGGCGTGGCGCCCCTGCCGGTGCCCGACGACCAGGCCGACACCTACGGCCGGGGCTTCATCACGGGCACCGTCGCGGGCATCGCGCACAGCAGCAAGCACCAGAACGCGGCCTGGGAGCTGGTCAGGTTCCTGACCGCCGACACCGACCAGGTCGTGAACTTCGCCAACGCCATCCACAACGTGCCGTCCACCTTCGCAGCCCTCAAGTCCCCGAAGCTGGACGCCGATCCGACATTCCGCACCTTCTTCAGCATCCTGCGGAACGAGCACAGCCGGGCCCTGCCCCCGACCACCAACGGCAACAACTACGTCAACTCGTTCGGGGACTTCTCGTACGGGGTCGAGGCGGGCCGACAGAAGAACCTGCGCGAGGGACTGAAGAAACTCGACGACCAGATCGACGCCGACAACCTCCAGGCAGAGAACTGAGGAGGGCACCGCCATGGCCACACTCTCGCCCCCGGCGCGCCGCAGACTGCGCGTGCTCGGCTTCCTCTCCCCCTGGCTGATCGGCTTCAGCGTCTTCTTCGCGTACCCGCTGATCGCCACCGTCTACTTCTCGTTCATGCACTACAACCAGATCAAGGAGCCCACGTTCGTGGGCCTGAAGAACTGGCGGTACGTGTTCGAGCAGATGCCGCTCTTCGGCCCGGCCCTGTGGAACACGCTGTGGCTGGTCGTGGTGATGGTGGCCCTGCGCGTGGTCTTCGGCCTCTCGCTCGGCCTGCTCGTGACGAAGATCAAGAGCGGCGTCGGGTTCTTCCGCACCGCCTTCTACATCCCCTATCTCGCCCCGCCGGTGGCGGCCACCGTCGCCTTCGTCTTCCTGCTCAACCCCGGCACAGGCCCGGTCAACGAGATCCTCGCCAAGGTCGGCATCGACGCGCCCACCTGGTTCAACGACCCGAACTGGGCGAAACCGTCCCTGGTGATGCTGTCCCTGTGGGGCATCGGCGACCTGATGGTGATCTTCATGGCCGCGCTGCTCGACGTGCCGAAGGAGCAGTACGAGGCCGCGGAGCTGGACGGAGCGGGCTCCTGGGCGAAGTTCCGGTACGTCACCTGGCCGTCGATCACACCGATCGTGATGTTCGCCGTGGTCACCGGGATCGTGCAGACCATGCAGTACTACACGCAGGCCCTGGTAGCCGGGAAGATCGCCTCCGGCGTCAACATCGGCCCGGGGTCGGTGATCCAGCCCGGCTACCCCGACCACTCGACGCTCACGGTCCCCCAGCTCGTCTACTCGATGGGCTTCCAGAACTTCAACACCGGCGCCGCGTGCGTGCTCTCGCTCGTGCTCTTCGCCATCGCCATGGCCGCGACCCTGCTGCTCATGCGCAAGCGCTCGGGCCTGCTCTCGGCGGAGGACTGATCCCACCATGACTTCCACGACACTCAGCGCACCCGCGTCCACCTCGACGGATTCCTCCGCGCGCCCGCGCGGACCGGCCGCCGCCCGCGCCCGCCGCAAGCGCGTCCTGCACTGGATAGCCGTGCACAGCGTGGCGATAGCCGTGGCGCTCCTGTTCATCCTCCCCTTCGTGTTCGTCTTCCTGACGTCCGTGATGAGCGACTCCCAGGCGATGAGCGGCGACCTGTGGCCGTCGTCCTGGCACTGGGAGAACTACAAGACCGTCTTCGAGACCGACGGCTTCCTGACCTGGTGGCGCAACTCCCTGATGTACGCGGGTCTCGGCACGCTGTTCACGGTGTGCTCGGCGATCCCCGTGGCGTACGCGCTCGCCAAGTTCCGCTTCCGGGGCCGCCGCACCGCGATGCTGCTCGTCATCTCGACGATGATGCTGCCGCCGCAGGTCATCGTGATCCCGATGTACCTGGTGTGGGCGCAGCAGTTCCACCTGTCGGGCACCCTGTGGCCGCTGATCATCCCGATGGCGTTCGGCGACGCGTACTCGATCTTCCTGCTCCGGCAGTTCCTCCTGACCATCCCCAACGAGTACATCGAGTCGGCGCGCGTCGACGGCTGCGGCGAGTTCAGGACGCTGCTCACGATCATCGTGCCGATGGCCAAGCCGGGCATCGCGGCGATCGCGCTGTTCCAGTTCTTCTACTGCTGGAACGACTACTTCGGCCCGCAGATCTACGCCGCCCAGGACCCGGGCTCGTGGACGCTCTCCTACGGCCTGGAGTCCTTCAAGAGCGCCCACATGGTGAACTGGAACATGACCATGGCGGCGACCCTGCTGGTCATGGCTCCGGTCATCGTCATCTTCTTCTTCGCACAGAAGGCCTTCGTCGAAGGCGTCACCCTCACCGGAGTAAAGGGCTGAGACACCCATGAAGCTCGCAGTGGTCGGCGGAGGCTCGACCTACACACCCGAACTCATCGACGGATTCGCCCGGTTGAGGGACACCCTGCCGATCGAGGAACTCGTCCTCGTCGACCCGGCGCGGGACCGCCTCGCACTCGTCGGCGGGCTCGCCCGGCGCATCTTCGCCAAGCAGGGCCACCCCGGCCGGATCGTCACCACCTCCGACGTGGACGCGGGCGTCGCCGACGCCGACGCCGTCCTGCTCCAGCTGCGCGTCGGCGGCCAGGCCGCCCGCCAGCAGGACGAGACCTGGCCCCTGGAGTGCGGCTGCGTCGGCCAGGAGACCACCGGAGCGGGCGGCCTCGCCAAGGCCCTGCGCACCGTCCCCGTCGTCCTCGACATCGCCGAACGTGTCCGTGCGCCGCGCCAACCCGAACGCCTGGATCATCGACTTCACCAACCCCGTCGGCATCGTCACCCGCGCGCTCCTGCAGGCCGGGCACAAGGCGGTCGGCCTGTGCAACGTGGCGATCGGCTTCCAGCGGAAGTTCGCCGCGCACCTGGGCGTCGAGCCCGGCCGCGTGCACCTGGACCACGTGGGCCTGAACCACCTCACCTGGGAGCTGGGCGCGCGCCTGGGCGGCCCCGACGGCGAGAACGTGCTGCCCAAGCTCCTCGCCGAGCACGGCGAGGCCATCGCCGCCGACCTGCGCATGCCGCAGCGCCTCGTCGACCGCCTCGGCGTCGTCCCCTCCTACTACCTGCGCTACTTCTACCAGCACGACGCGGTCGTGGAGGAACTGCGCACCAAGCCCTCGCGCGCCGCCGAAGTGGCCGCGATGGAGAAGCAGTTGCTCGCCATGTACGGCGACCCGTCCCTGGACGAGAAGCCCGAGCTGCTCGCCAAGCGCGGCGGCGCCTTCTACTCGGAGGCGGCCGTCGACCTCGCCGCGTCGCTCCTCGGCGGCGGTGGCAGCCCGTACCAGGTGGTGAACACCCGCAACGACGGCACGCTGCCCTTCCTGCCCGACGACGCGGTGATCGAGGTGCAGGCGTCGGTGGGCGCGCAGGGCGCGCGGCCGCTCGCGGTCCCCGCCCTCGACCCGCTGTTCTCCGGCCTGATCGCGAACGTGACGGCGTACGAGGACCTGGCGCTGCACGCGGCCCTGCACGGCGGCCGCGACCGCGTCTTCACGGCCCTCCTCGCGCACCCGCTGATCGGCCAGTACGACTACGCGGAGCGCCTTACGGACCAGCTGATCGCACACAACCGGGAGCACCTGGCGTGGGCCTGAGTTCCGTGCTCGCCATCGACGCGGGCAACAGCAAGACCGACGTCGCGGTGGTCGCGGCCGACGGCAGCGTCGTCGGCACGGCCCGCGGCGGCGGGTTCCGGCCGCCGCAGGACGGCGTGGAACCGGCCGTGGACGTCCTCGCGGACGCCGTGGACCGGGCCCTCGCCCAGGCCGGCGCGGCCTCGGTGGGCCATGTCTCGGCCTGCCTGGCGAACGCGGACCTCCCGGTGGAGGAACGGGAGTTGGCCGACGCGCTGCGCCGCCGCGGCTGGGGTACGAGCGTCACCGTGCGCAACGACACCTTCGCGGTGCTGCGGGCGGGCCTGTTCGAGGACGCGGAGCCGCGCGGCGTCGCCGTGGTGTGCGGGGCGGGCGTCAACTGCGTGGGCATGCTCCCCGACGGGCGCACCGCCCGCTTCCCCGCCATCGGCAAGATCTCCGGCGACTGGGGCGGGGGCGGGGGGCTCGCCCAGGAGGCCCTGTGGCACGCGGCCCGCGCCGAGGACGGGCGCGGCGGGCCCACCGCCCTGATGCGCGCCCTGCCCGCGCACTTCGAACTCCCCTCCATGTACGCCCTCATCGAGGCCCTGCACCTCGGGCACATCCCGGCGGCCCGCCATGCACGAGCTCACGCCCGTCCTCTTCGCCGCGGCGGCGGACGGCGACGCGGTCGCGGGGGCGCTGGTGGACCGGATGGCGGTGGAGGTCGTCGCCATGGCCACGGTGGCCCTGGCCCGCCTCGGCCTCCTGGAGGAGGAGGCTCCGGTGCTCCTCGGCGGCAGCGTGCTCGCCGCGCGCCACCGGCGCCTGGACGACGGCGTCCGCCTGCGCCTCGCCGAACGGGCCCCCAAGGCCGTGCCCCGCGTCGTCACGGAACCCCCCGTCCTCGGCGCGGCCCTCCTGGCCCTGGACCACGTGACGGCGACCCCCGCCACGTACACGCGCCTCCGCACCCACTACACCCCCTGACCCGTTGTCCTCCATCGCCGGACGGGCTATGGCTCCCACCCGCCCGCCCTTACACCTGCGGCTGCCCCCCGACCTAGCGGCTCGCGGGTGGGCATATCAGCCCGTCCGGCGTTTGAGGACGAGGCGCGAAGCGCCAATGTCTGTGAGCGGGGGATGGCCCGGGGCAGCCGCCCCCGGGTCGGGAAGGGGCGGGCCTGGGGCGCCCCGCGAGGGAACCGAACACCCGCTCCCCGCGTGTTCCAAGATGCCCCGCCCACCCCCGATCCGCACAAGATCGGGGCAAGCCCTGTGCGGATCCCCACCCCGGCGGCGATACTTGCCGCCGAGCACCGATTCCAAGCCCGGGGGCCAGGGGGGCGAGGACACGGCGCCAAGCCCGATGACCAAGGGGGAGGTCGAGGCCCAGGTGACACACCCACCCGCAGCACCCGAGGCACCACCGCCGCCGCCCAGCGCGCCCACACCCACGCCCACGCCCACCCCCACACGCGCCACCGCCTGGTCCGAGGGCGTCGACCGCTTCCGCAGGGCCGCGGTCACAGAACCGGGCAGGCTGCGCGTCATCGGTGCCGTACTGGCCGCCCTGGTCGTCGTGTTCGGCGCGGTCACCGCCTGGGAGACGACGTCGCGCGCGAACGCCGCGGACCGCGTCCTGAACCGCAGCCAGCCCCTGAGCACGGACGCCGCCGCGATCTACCGCTCGCTCGCGGACGCCAACACGGCCGCGTCCACCGGCTTCCTGGGCGGCGGCCAGGAGCCCACACACATCCGCGAGCGCTACCAGCGCGACATCGACCGGGCCAGCGAGAAGCTGGCGGGGGCCGCCGCGAACGCGGGCTCCGGCGGCGACGGCTCCCCGGCCGCCGCGATCAGCGAACTCAACAAGCTGCTCCCGCAGTACACGTCCCTGATCGAGCGGGCCCGCGCCAACAACCGCCAGGGCCTGCCCCTGGGCGGCGCCTATCTGCGGTACGCGAACACGACGATGCAGAGCGACATCCTCCCGGCCGCCGAGCGGCTGTACAAGGCGGAGAACGAGCGCCTGGACGACGACTACGGCGACGCCAAGCCGTACCCGTGGATCTCGCTGGCCCTCGGCGCCCTCGCCCTGGGCGCGCTCCTGTGGGCCCAGCGCCGCAACTTCCTGCGGACGAACCGGGTGTTCAACGCGGGTCTGCTCGCCGCGACCACGGCGGGCGTGGTGGTCCTGCTGTGGCTCGTCGTCGGCCACTCCGTGGCCCGCGCGCAGCTCACCGAGTCCTACGACGACGGCGTACGGTCCCTGAACGTCCTGAACGACGCCCGGATCAGCTCCCTGAAGGCCCGGGGCAACGAGAACCTGACGCTGGTCAGCCGCGGCGCCGAGACGGTCAGCGTGAACGGCGCCGTGAAGGACAAGTTCGACATCGGCTACCAGACCCAGATGAAGCGGCTCGCCGGGGACTCCGGACTCCTTTCGCAGGCCGCGCGCCTGGCCGACGACGACCAGGGCAAGGTCCCGGTGGCCAAGGCCGCGGAGAACGTGACCGCGTGGAAGGCACGCCACAAGGAGGCCCGCGCCAGCGACGACGCCGGGGACTACGAGGGCGCGCTCGACAAGATCATCGGGACCAAGAGCGCCGGGCCGACGGGCGAGTTCTTCGACGGTGTGGACGCCGGCCCTCGACACCGCGCTCAGGCACGAGCAGCACGAGTTCCAGCGGGCCGCCGAGAACGGCAAGGACGCGATGACGGGCCTGCCCGTGGGCGCCGCCCTCCTCGCGGTCCTCGGCGCGGCCGCCGCCGTGACCGGCATCGGCCGCAGGCTTTCGGAGTACCGGTGACCAGGGCCAGCAGGGCCAACAAGCTGAGGGGAGGCACGCGGACGATGCGTACGCGACGTGGCGGGGACAGGCCGGGCGGCGGCCGGGGCGCGGTGCGGCTGCGCGGCTGGGGAGGCGTCGCCACGATGGCGCTCGCCTGCCTCCTCGCGACCGCCCTCGTCCTTGTCCTGCCCCGGCTGAGCGACGGCGAGGGACGCCGGGCGAGCGCGGGCCCCGGCGACGGCGCGGACCGGGTCACGCAGCAGGCCGCGCCCGCGCGCGCCGAGCAGTGCAAGACGCCGGAGGCGAGCCTGCGCCCCGACGACAAGGACGGCCCCGTCCTAGAAGCGATCAAGAAGCGCAAGGTCAGGAAGCTGATCGTGGGCGTCGACCAGAACAGCTACCGCTGGGGCTACCGCGACCCGAACGAGGAGGCGGGCAAGCTGGAGGGGTTCGACATCGACCTCGCGCGCGAGATCGCCCGGCGCCTGCTCGGCGACCCGGACGCGGTGGTCTTCCGCGCCATCCCGACCAACCAGCGCGTCCCCGCCATCCAGCAGGGCCAGGTCGACATGGTCGTCCGCACGATGACGATCAACTGCGAACGGATCAAGGACGTCGCCTTCTCCACCGCCTACTTCGAGACCGGCCAGCAGGTGCTCGCCCCGAAGTCCTCCCGCATCACCGGCTACGACGATTCCCTCAAGGGCGAGAAGGTGTGCTCGGCGGCGGGCTCCACGGCGTGGGAGGCCCTCAAGGCGAAGAGCTTCGGTGCCGACATCAGGACCACGGTGCCGAACCAACTCGACTGCCTGGTAAGGCTTCAGCTGGGCGAGGTGGACGCGGTGGTCACCGACAGCGCGCTCGCCGCGGGCCAGGCCGCGCAGGACCCGACGGTCACGCTGAAGGGCAAGCCGTTCACCAAGGAGTACTACGGCGTGGCGATGAAGAAGGGCTCCGACGACCTGGTGCGGCGCGTGAACGACGTCCTGGACGACTACCGCGCGGACGGCTGGAAGCAGTCGTACGCGAAGTGGCTCGCCAAGGACCTCGGCGATGACTCGGACACCCCGCCGAAGCCGAAGTACAAGGACTGAAGAAGTACAGAACAAGCACCAGCGCTGCGGCCAGACCGGCCAAGCAGCGGCAACGCACAGCGGAGAGGTGATCGATGAGCGTCGCGGGACCCCCCGGCCCTGTGATGGACCGGGACGAGGTGGACCGTGCGCTGGCGCGCCTCGACGCCGAGCACGAGGCGATCGAGACCTCGCTCCTCGCCCTGCAGGACCACGCGGGCCGCCGCCTCCTCGAAGGCGCCGGTCTCACCGGCACCACCGAGGAGCGGTGGGCCGCCGGCAGACCGTCAGATCACGCTCCTGTGGACGTACTTCGACGCGTACGCGGGCGCCCTGCGCACCGCCCGCGAGGTGCGCGAGCGCAGGCGCTGGCCGAGCCGCGACGACCTGACGGAGCTGACGCTGCTGCTGCGCGGCCAGAGCGTCACGGTCGCGGGCGGCTCCGCGTCGGGCGCCGCCGCCGGCATCACGGGACCGGCGAAGCTCACCGAGCGCTTCTCCCTGGAGGAGCTCGTCGCGCGCATGAACGACCTGTACGCGCACTCCCTGGACACCGTCGTCGCCGCCGACGCCGTGTGGTCGGCGCTGCCCGCCCGCATCGACCTGCTCGCCGCCGAGCTCCAGCGCACCCGCCAGCTCGCGCACTCCGTGGGCGTGCGCCCCGGCGAGCACCCCTCCGGCGACGACCTGGAGGCCATCACCCAGGAGCTGACCCTGCTGCGCCAGCAGGTGGTGTCGGACCCGCTGGCGTTCTGGCAGCCCGCGCCGGGCAGTTCGGGCCCCCGGCGGCGGCCGCCCGCACACCGACCGCTACGACACCGCGGCCCGCGCCCTGGAGGACGTGCGCCGCGAGATCGACGCCGTCCTCACCGTCCGCCAGGACGCCGAGGCCCGCCTCGGCAAGCTGCGCGACCTGCTCTCGCGCGCGGACCGCACCCTCGCCGAGGCCCGCTCCGCGCGCGGCGAGGTCCTGGCGAAGATCGCCGCGTCCGAGGTGCCCGCCGTCTCCGGGCCGCCGACGGCCCTGCAGGAGCAGCTGGCGGCGGCGGCCGACTACCGCAGGAACGGCCAGTGGCACCGCCTCTCCCCGCTCCTGGAGTCCCTGGAGCGCAAGGCCGAGGACGAACTCCTGCGCGCCCGCGAGTCGCTGACCGCCGTGACGGCGCCGCTCGCGGTCCGCGCGGAGCTGCGCGGCCGCCTGGACGCGTACAAGGCGAAGGTCGCCCGGCACGGCCTCGCCGAGGATCCGCTCCTCGTCGAGCGGTACGACACCGCGCGCCCGGATGCTGTGGAGCGCGCCCTGTGACCTGCGCGTCGCCGAGCAGGCGGTGCTGCGCTACCAGCGGGCCGCCGCCGAGGCGCTGGCCCCCAGGGTCCCGCAGCCGGGCGGGCCCACCGACCGCAGGGGGACGTATGAGTGAGCACAGCAGCGGGCAGCGTCCGTGCCAGCGGCCCGGGTGCACGGGCGCGTACGAGGACGTCGGCGGCGGCGAGCTGTACTGCGACACCTGCGGGCTCGCCCCCGTGGTGTCGCCGCACGGCATGGTGGGCTCCCCGGCGACGGGCGTCACCGGCGGCGGCAGGGAGGGCCGCGGCACGGGCGGCACCGGCGGCTCGGGCCGTTCGTCGGCCAGCTCCCGGTCCTCGCGCGCCAGTTCCCGCACCTCGCGCTCCCAGTCCTCGCGGCGCTCGGTCTCGGGCCGCCTGTCGCGCTCCCTTTCGGGGCGCGCCTCGGCGCGGTCGGTGTCGGTGCGCAGCTCGGGCTCGACCACCAGCGGGCTTCGGCGCGCTCCCGGCTCGGCGTGGGCCTGGTCGCCGTGCCGCAGGTGCCGCGCCCCGACCCGCGGCACGCGGTGCGCAGCGACCCGGAGGTGCCCGAGCGCAAGCGGTTCTGCTCGCGTTCGGACTGCGGCGCCCCGGTGGGCCGGGCGCGCGGCGACCGGCCCGGCCGCACGGAGGGCTTCTGCACCAAGTGCGGGCACCCGTATTCGTTCGTGCCGAAGCTGAACCCGGGCGACGTGGTGCACGGCCAGTACGAGGTCGTGGGCTGTCTCGCGCACGGCGGCCTCGGCTGGGTGTACCTCGCCGTGGACCGCGCGGTCTCCGACCGCTGGGTGGTCCTCAAGGGCCTGCTCGACACCGGTGACCAGGACGCGATGGCGGCCGCGATCTCCGAGCGCCGCTTCCTCGCCGAGATTGAGCACGCCAACATCGTGCGGATCTACAACTTCGTCGAGCACCTGGACCAGCGCACCGGCTCCATGGACGGCTACATCGTCATGGAGTACGTGGGCGGCAAGTCCCTCAAGGAGATCGCCAACGGCCGCCGTACGGAGGGCGGCAGACGCGACCCGCTGCCGGTCGAGCAGGCCTGCGCGTACGGCATCGAGGCCCTGGAGGCGCTCGGCCATCTGCACAGCAGGAACCTGCTGTACTGCGACTTCAAGGTCGACAACGCCATCCAGACCGGTGACCAGCTCAAGCTCATCGACATGGGCGCCGTGCGCCGCATGGACGACGACGAGTCGGCGATCTACGGCACGGTGGGCTACCAGGCGCCTGAGGTCGCCGAGCTGGGCCCGTCCGTCGCCTCCGACCTGTACACGGTCGCCCGCACCCTGGCCGTCCTCACCTTCGACTTCCAGGGCTACACCAGCGTCTTCGTGGACTCGCTGCCCGACCCCGACCACATCGAGGTCTTCCAGCGGTACGAGTCCTTCTACCGCTTCCTGGTCCGTGCCACCGACCCCGACCCGGCCCGCAGGTTCGCCTCCGCGCAGGAGATGGCCGAGCAGCTCACCGGCGTCCTGCGGGAGGTCGTGGCCCTGCAGAGCGGCAAGCCCCGGCCCGCGCTCTCGACGCTGTTCGGGCCCGAGGTGAAGGTGACGGACACGCAGCTGTTCGAGGACGTGGAGGGGGAGGTCTCGGTCCTCGGCAGGCGGGGCGCGCCCGGCGGCGGAGGTGCGGCCGGAGCCCCCGGGCGGCCGGGCGGCGCGGCCGGGGAGAACGGCGCCGACGCCCCGGTGCCGGTGCGGCCGCTGGACGCGCCCGCCGTGGCGCTCGCCCTTCCGGTGCCCCGGGTGGACCCCACCGACCCCAACGCGGGCTTCCTCGCCGGTCTCGTGGACTCCGCGGGCGGCGGCGAGCTGATCGCCGCGCTCGAGGCGGCGCCCGCGCGCTCCGCCGAGCTGCGCCTGCGCGAGCTGCGCGTCCGCCTCACGCTCGGCGAGCACGGCCCCGCCGCGCACGCCCTTCAGTCCCTGGAGAAGGAGTACCCCGACGACTGGCGGGTCGTCTGGTACCGCGGCGTCGCTTCCCTCGTCACCGGCGACCAGGAGAACGCGGCGCTGTCCTTCGACGCGATCTACGACGCGTTCCCCGGCGAGCCCGCGCCGAAGCTCGCCCTCGGCGTCTGCGCCGAGGTCCTCGGCCAGCTGGACAACGCCGCCGAGTACTACCGCCTGGTGTGGACCACCGACCCGAGCTACGTCAGCGCCGCCTTCGGCCTGGCCCGGGTGCAGCTGGCCACGGGCGAGCGCGCGGGGGCCGTGCGCACCCTGGAGTCGGTGCCGGAGTCGTCGATCCACTACACGGCGGCCCGGGTCGCGGCGGTGCGGGCGCGGCTGCGCCAGCGTATGACGTTGGCCACGGCGAGCGGCCCCGGCGCGGAGTTCCTGGGCGATCTGACGGCCGCCGCGGGGCAGGTGGAGGCGCTCGCGGGCTTCGGGCTCGACGCGGTCCGCAGGGAGCGTCTCTCGACCGAGGTGCTCGGCACCGCCCTTGACTGGGTACTCTCCGGTAGGCACTCCGGTCACGCGGCCGCGCCGTCGCCGGTCTCGGGCGACAGCACGTCACGGACCGTACTGCTCGGCAGCGACCTGGACGAGCGCGGCCTCCGGTTCGGTCTGGAGCGCGCGTACCGGACGCTCGCCCGGCTCGCCCAGAGCGGCGAGGAAAGGATCGACCTGGTGGAGCGGGCAAACCGTTTCCGCCCCCGGACGTGGGTGTGAGGATGTCGCAGATGCACCAGATGTCCGCGTGCCCCAGCTGCGAGTGGCCCCTGGACGCGGGCGACTTGTACTGCGGCGCGTGTGGCTACGACCTCTCGGCGGTCCCGGTGCCGCCGGACGACCGCCCCACGCTCGTGATCAACGGCTTGCCCCGCTCCGCCGCCGCGGAGCCGCCCGCTGCCGCCGCCGAGTGGCCCGCGACCCCCGACGGCAGCCAGGGCGCGAGCGACATCGGCACGGGGACGACGCAGGACGCGGACGACGTGCGCGTACGGGACAGCCGCGACGCCCACGCCCAGACCCAGGGCGACGCACCCGGCGGCGCACCCGGCGCCGCGCGCGAGGAGCCGCGGCGCGAGGAGCCGCGGCACGAGGAGCCGCGGCACGAGGAGCCGCGGCACGAGGAGCCGCGGCACGAGGAGCCGCGGCACGAAGGCGCGGACGGTGCCGCGCGGGAGCCCGACGACTACCCGCTGCCCGCCCCCGCGCCCCAGACCGCCGCGCCCGCCGCCACACCCGCGCCCGCTCCCGCTCCCGCCGCCAAGGTCTGCGTCGCCTGCCGCGCGGGCGCCGTCGCGCCGGACGGCTACTGCGAGAACTGCGGGCACGCCCAGCCGCGCGAGCGCGACCACATGGAGCAGGAGCTCGGCCCGGTCGCCGCCGTCAGCGACCGGGGCCTGCGCCACCACCGCAACGAGGACGCCTTCGCGATCTCCGCCACCGCCCTGCCCGACGGCTCGCCCGCCGCCGTCGCCATCGTCTGCGACGGCGTCTCCTCGGCGACCCGCCCCGACGAGGCGTCCCTGGCCGCGTCCCGCGCCGCCGAGGCGCTGCTGCGGGCGGCCCTGCCGCGCGGCGTCCACCCGCAGCAGGCCATGCACGAGGCGATCGTCGCCGCCGCCGAGGCCGTCAACGCGCTCGCCGACGAGCCCACCTCGGCCCGCGAGCACCAGCCGCACCAGAACGCGCCCGCCTGCACCCTGGTCGGCGCCGTCGTGACCAACGGCACGCTCGTCGTCGGCTGGGTCGGCGACAGCCGCGTCTACTGGGTGCCCGTCGACCGCACCGGACCCTCCGTCCGCCTCACCGAGGACGACTCCTGGGCCGCCCAGATGGTGGCCGCGGGCCTGATGAACGAGGCCGAGGCGTACGCGGACGAGCGCGCCCACGCCATCACCGGCTGGCTCGGCGCCGACGCGTACGAACTCGAGCCGCACACCGCTTCCTTCAAGCCGGACCGCCCGGGTGTAGTGGTGGTGTGCACCGACGGCCTGTGGAACTACGCGGAGGCGGCCGAGGAGATGGCCGCGGCCGTGCCCTTCGACGCCGCGCAACGGCCGTTGCGCAGCGCCCAGGCCCTCGTCGGCCACGCGCTCGACGGCGGGGGCCACGACAACGTAACAGTGGCGGTCCTGCCGTTCCCCGCCGCGCCGCGAGGGGCAGGATCGGCCTAGCGGTCAGGGCGCGACAGCGCGCCCGCGCCGGGACGCGGCCCGAGGCGGGCCGCCGTACGCCCGCACTTCATCCGTGCGCCCACCGTGTGGGAGCGCCGTGGGAACGCCTGAGGGGGAGCAGCAACCATGGCCAATTTCTCGAAGTCGACCGTCCCGCAGTTCACGGTCGACGTCTACCAGAACGAGTACCTCCCGGAGGGCGGCCGGGAGGTCAACGCGATCGCCACGGTCACCTCGACCGGCGGCGGCACCCTGGGAGCCGCCGTCAGCGCGCCACACCTGTACGGCTCGGGCCAGGGCCCGGACGCCGCCGTGGTGGTCATGGTCGACTGTTCGGGCTCGATGGACTACCCGCCGACCAAGATGCGCGGCGCCCGCGACGCCACGGCCGCCGCCGTCGACGCCCTGCGCGACGGTGTGCACTTCGCCGTCGTCGGCGGCACCCACGTCGCCAAGGAGGTCTACCCCGGCGGCGGCCGCCTCGCCGTCGCGAGCCCGCAGACCCGCGCCCAGGCCAAGGAGGCCCTGCGCCGCCTCAGCGCGGGCGGCGGCACCGCGATCGGCACCTGGCTGCGCCTGGCCGACCGCCTGCTCGCCGCCGCGGACGTGTCGATACGGCACGGCATCCTGCTCACCGACGGCCGCAACGAACACGAGTCACCGGACGCCCTGCGCGCCTCGCTCGACGCCTGCGCGGGCCGCTTCACCTGTGACGCCCGCGGCGTCGGCACCGACTGGGAAGTGAAAGAGGTCACAGGCATCGCCTCGGCCCTGCTCGGCACCGCCGACATCGTCGCCGATCCGGCGGGCCTCGTCCGCCGACTTCACGCGGATGATGGAGTCGGCCATGGGCAAGGAGGTCGCCGACGTCAGCCTGCGGCTGTGGACGCCGATGGGCGTGGAGATCGTCTTCGTGAAGCAAGTGGCGCCCACCGTCGAGGAGTTGACCGACCGGCGCACCGAGGCCGGGCCCCGCGCGGGCGCCTACCCGACCGGTTCCTGGGGCGACGAGTCCCGCGACTACCACATCTGCGTCCGCGTCCCCGGCGCCGAACTCGGCCAGGAGATGCTCGCCGCCCGCGTCTCCCTGGTGGTGCCGGGCGCCGACGGCGGCGTCCAGACCCTGTCCCAGGGCCTGGTGCGGGCCGTGTGGACCGACGACATGGCGGCGTCCACCTCCATCAACCCGCAGGTCGCCCACTACACCGGGCAGGCGGAGCTGGCCCAGGTGATCCAGCAGGGCCTCGACGCCCGCAAGCTCGGCGACCTGGACGGCGCAACGGCCAAGCTCGGCCGGGCCGTTCAGCTCGCGAGCGCCTCCGGCAACGAGGACACCGCCAAACTGCTCGCGAAGGTGGTGGACGTCGTCGACGCCACGACAGGTACTGTTCGATTGAAGGCGCGCGTCGCCGAGGCCGACGAGATGACGCTCGAGACGCGCTCGACGAAGACGGTGCGCGTGAAGAAGTAACGCGCCGCGGGCACAGCGCGCGGCGCGGGAGAAGAGCCGGACGACGTGGCCGTCGTCATACGACGTCAGGGAACGTCGTGATACGACGGCGCGGTACGTCTTACGTTTACATCGGTACGCCGGTGCGGCTGCGCGTCCGCGCGTAGCGTCTGTACGTCTGGTGCGCGCCTGTACGCCTGGTGCGCGTCCGGCCGTGCCGCACCAGCGCACCACCGCACCACCGCACAGCCAGAGCACGTGGCCCTCGGGCCGCCGTAACGGCCCTCGGGCCGAAGAAGGAGAGGGGGAAGCGCCGACATGCCGACCTGCCCGAACGGACACCAGTCGGGTTCCGACGACTGGTGCGAGGTCTGCGGTCACCGCATGGCTGGTGCCGTACCACCGCCGCCTCCCCCGCCGCCCCCGGCGTACGGCTATCCGCAGCCCGCGTCGGGGCAGCCCGGCCCGCCGCCCGGCCCCGGGCGGCCGCACCTCTCGGCGGTGCCCAACGCCCCCGAGCCCCAGCTGTGCCCGCAGTGCCGCACCCCGCGCGAGGCGAACGCCCCGTTCTGCGAGGAGTGCCGCTGGAACTTCCTGACGAACACGGCGACGTCGTACACCCCCGCGGCACCCAATCCGCCCCTGCCGACGTCTCCCGGGATGCCGGGGGGCGCGGGTGGGCCCGGGCCTGGGCCTGCCCGGCCCGGGTTCGACGGACCTGGCCGTCCCGGTGGTCCTGGGGGTCCTGGCGGGCCTGGGTTTGACGGGCCCGGTGGGCCTGGCCGTCCTGGTCCCAGTGGTCCTGGTGGGCCTGGTGGGCCTGGTGGGCCTGGCTTCGACGGGCCCGGCCGTCCCGGTTTCGATGCGGGCCCGGTGGGCCTGGGGGCCCTGGCCATCCCGGTGGGCCGGGGGGTCCCGGCGGTCCCGGCGGGCCTGGTGGTCCTGGGTTTGACGGGCCAGGTGGGCCTAGTGGGCCTGGCCGTCCCGGTTTCGGTGGTCCGGGTGGGCCCGGGTTCGACGGGCCCGGTGGGCCCGGGGCGTCCGGTCCTGGTGGACCGGGTGGCCCGGCTGGGCCTGGCGGTCCCGGTGGTTCCGGTCCCTTTGGTGGTCCTGGTTCCGGTCCCTTTGGTGGTCCTGGTTCCGGTCCCTTCGGTGGGCCCGGTGGTCCGGGTGGACCTGGCGCGGCCTCTGGTCCTGGTGGACCGGGTGGACCGGGTGCCCACGGCGGTCCTGGCGGCCCCGGTGGCCCCTTCGGTGGTCCGGAGCGTCCCGGTCCGGGTGGGCACGGCGGCCCGGGTGGTCCCGGTGCTCCCGGCGGCCACGGTGGTCCGGGCGAGCCTGGCGCGCCCTCCGGTCCCGGTGGACCCGGCGGCCCGGGTGCCCACGGCGGTCCCGGCGGGCCCGGCGGCCCCTTCGGCAGCCCGGAGCGACCTGGCCCCGCGGGCGGCCCCGGTGGCCCCGGTGGCCCCGGTCAGGGTGCCCCCGGCGGCCCCGGCCCGTTCGGTGGTCCGGGCGGTCACGGCGGGCCCGGTGGCCCCCATGGTCACGGCGGTCACGGCGGCCCCGGTGGACCCGGCGGCCCCGGTGGACCCGGCGGTCCCAGTGGTCCGGGTGGTCCCGGCGCCCCTGGCGGCCACAGCGGTCCCGGCGGCCATGGCGGTCCCGGCGGCCCCAACCCCTCCCACCAGTTCCCCCCGTCCGCCGGTTCCGGCGGCCCGCAGGCCCCCGGTGCGGACTCCTTCGACTACCAGGGCTCCCGGCCCTCGCAGGTGAACCGTCCGGCCGAGCCGATCCCGCCCTTCGGCGGCGGCCCGTCCGCGCCGCCGACGCCCGGTGGCCCCGGCGGCCCCGGCGGCGACCAGGGTCCGGGTGCCGCGCAGGCCTTCCAGCAGGGCCCGCCCGCGCCGCCCGCGTTCCCGCGCGAGACCGGCGCCCCGCAGGGTCCCCCGCAGCCCGGCCCCGGCCCTTCGGGTCCGGGAGCCGGTGGCGCGGACGACTGGGTGCTCTCGCCGCCCTCCGCCGGTGCGCCCGGCGGCCCGGGCGGCCCGGGTCAGCCGTCGGGCGGCCCGCAGGGCTTCCCCGGCGCCGGTGCCCCGCAGTCGCCCGGGACCTGGTCCGTGACCGTCGGCCCCGACCGTGAGTACTTCATGGCGATGATGCAGCGCAGCGGCCCCGAGGCCGCGGGCCTGAACCTGCCCGCGTACTCGCCCGAGCAGCACCGCCCGCTGGTCGGCAACCAGATCGCCATCGGCCGCCGCCGCCACTCCACCGGCGACACCCCCGACATCGACCTGTCGGTGCCGCCGGAGGACCCGGGCGTCTCGCACCAGCACGCGCTCCTGGTCCAGCAGCCCGACGGCGGCTGGGCGGTCGTCGACCAGAACTCCACCAACGGCACCACCGTCAACGGCGGCGAGGAGCCCATCCAGCCGTTCGTCCCCGTCCCCCTCCAGGACGGCGACCGGGTGCACGTGGGTGCCTGGACGACGCTCACCATCCGGCGCGACTGACACCCCGGCCCCGGCCGGACCCGAAGGGCCGTACGCCCGCCGCCGTCACAGCGGCCAGGCGTACGGCCCTTCGGGGTCATCCAGCCACGCCCACGCGTACTCCCCCCGTACCGTCACCCCGAACCGCTCCCGCACCGGTCGTCGCTCCCGCTGCCACAGCGCGAGCGCCTCATGCGGATCGAGCGTCCCCGCGGTCAGCTCGAGCAGGAAGCGGAACAACTCGCTCTGCAGCGCCCTGCGCGGCAGCCCGCCGATGTACGGCTCGCGCGACGGCCGGCCGCTGCCGCCGCGCAGCGGCACGAAGTACGCGGGCGTGTGCAGGAACCGCCCCTCCGCGTGCTCGGCGTCCCGCACCCGCAACGCGATGAGACCGGTCGCGAGCGGCGCGAGGACGAGCGCTCCGGGACGGCACTGCGCGAGCCACGGCCGCGGCACGGAGGCCAGCGTGCACGTCGCGATGATCCGGTCGAACGGCGCCCGCCGCGCACACCCCGCGGCGCCGTCCCCCGTCACCACCGTCGGCCGGTACCCGGCGGCGGCGAGGTGCCCGCGGGCCGACTCGGTGATCTCGGGGTCCAGGTCGACGGTCGTCACCCGCCCGTCCCCGAGCCGGTGCGCGAGCAGCGCCGCGTTGTACCCCGTACCGGCCCCGATCTCCAGGACGTCGTACGCCCCGCCGTCGCCGACCCGCAGCTCCACCAGCATCTTGGCCATGAGCGAGGGCTGGCTGCTGGAGGAGACCAGGTCCCCGTCCCGCACCCGCGTGGCCAGCGGCGCGTCCGCGTACGCCCCGCGCAGCCAGCGCGCCCGCCGCACCGGATCGGGGTCCTCGCCCCACAGCCGCTCATAGCCCCCAGGCCGCGCTCACGTAGTAGTAGGGCACGAACAGGTGCCGCGGCACCTGTTCGAAGGCGGCCCGCCAGCCGGGGTCGCCCGCGAGGGCCCCGCCGGCCTCGATCTCCCGCACCAGAGCGTCCCGCGCCTCGGCGACGAGGACGGGGTCGGGTTCGTCCCTGAGCGGAGCATGCGCACCCATACCCCCACTGTGCTGCTCCCGGCGGCCCGATGCGAGTGGTCCTAAGCCTTCCGTCCTCGGCCGCGACGTCTGAGACCATGGAGGCGTGAATGAGATTCCGCGCGGCACGCTTCAGGAGCAGACCTTCTACGAACAGGTCGGCGGCGAGGAGACCTTCCGGCGCCTGGTGCGCCGCTTCTACGAGGGCGTCGCCGAGGACCCCCTGCTGCGGCCGATGTATCCGGAGGAGGACCTGGGCCCGGCCGAGGAGCGCCTCGCGCTGTTCCTGATGCAGTACTGGGGCGGTCCGCGCACCTACAGCGACAACCGCGGCCACCCCCGCCTGCGGATGCGCCACGCCCCCTTCGCCGTCGACCGCGCGGCCCACGACGCCTGGCTCAAGCACATGCGCGACGCCGTGGACTCCCTCGGCCTCTCCGAGGAGCACGAGCACACGCTGTGGAACTACCTGACGTACGCGGCCGCCTCCATGGTGAACACGGCGGGCTGACCGCCCGCTCCGGTCACCCGACCGGTCACCGGTCACCCGACCGGTCAGCCGGTCAGGTGGGCGTGACGGACAGCGCTCCGACGCCCGCCTGACGCAGGGCGACCGACCCGTACGGCGTGCGCAGCCGCAGCCACACCCCCGCCGCGAGCAGCGTCAGGTCCTCGCCCCGCAGGAACCCCAGGGAGTGCGCCGCGTGCGCGGCCCGCACCGGCATCCCCGTCCCCGCGACCGTGCGGGACCAGATCTCCCGGCCCACCCGGTCCAGCTCGGCCCGCACGCGCCGCTCCGGCGCCAACTCCTCGACCCGCGCCCGGAACTCGGTGACGGCCCCCTGCACCAGGGCCCGCATCGCGGACACCGGCGGCAGCCCGGCGACCTGCCGCCAGCCGCCCCGCGGCGGCAGCACCCCCGCCCACGGCGGTCCGGTCACCGCCCCGGGGACGGCCACGGTGCCCGCCGTCTCCACGACCTCCGCCGACTCCCCCACGGACTCCAGGAGTTCCCCGGCCGACACCGTCACGTCGAGCGAGGTGTCGAGCCCGTGCTCGTACGGCTTGGCGAGCCGCGCCGTACGGATCGCGAGCACCTCGAACGACGGCGGCCGCCCGAACACGGCGAGCGTCTCCCCGGCCGCCTGCAGCCGGACCGCGGCCGCCTTGTCGTAGTGGATCAGGCGGGCCAGGAAGGCGGCGAGGTCCCCCGCCTCCCCGGCATCCGCGAAGTGCAGCCGCACGGTCATGCGACCAGCGCCTCCGCACCACCGGCGGTGTCGTCCTGGTATCCCTCCAGAACGGCCCGCTCCTCGGCCGTGATCCGCCGCGGCCGCTGCGCGCTCAGGTCGAACGGCACGACCACCGTCGACGCCCGCGCGTACACCTGCCCGGCGTCCTTGATCTCGTACGAGATCGTCAGCGAAGCGGCGCCTATCTTCGTCACCCACGACTCGATGGTGACCGGCTCGTGCCGGTGCACCAACGGCCGCAGATAGTCGATCTCGTGCCGCGCCACCACGGACCCGCCGCGGAACGACGGGCCGTCGTCCGACGAGAGCCGGAACATGAAGTCGATCCGCGCCTCTTCCAAGTACCGCAGGAAGACCGCGTTGTTGACGTGCCCGAAGGCGTCCATGTCCGACCACCGCAGTGGGCAGCTGTACAGATGACGGGCCATGTCAGCCCCGGGTGAGCTTCTTGTACGTGGCGCGGTGCGGACGGGCCGCGTCCGGGCCGAGGCGCTCGATCTTGTTCTTCTCGTACGACTCGAAGTTGCCCTCGAACCAGAACCACTTGGACTCGCCCTCGTACGCCAGGATGTGCGTGGCGACTCGGTCCAGGAACCAGCGGTCGTGGGAGACGACCACGGCGCAGCCCGGGAACTCCAGGAGCGCGTTCTCCAGGGACGACAGGGTCTCGACGTCCAGGTCGTTGGTCGGCTCGTCGAGGAGCAGCAGGTTGCCGCCCTGCTTGAGGGTCAGCGCCAGGTTGAGACGGTTGCGCTCACCGCCGGAGAGCACGCCCGCGGGCTTCTGCTGGTCCGGGCCCTTGAAGCCGAACGCGGAGACGTAGGCCCGCGAGGGCATCTCGACCTGGCCGACGTTGATGTAGTCCAGCTCGTCCGAGACGACCGCCCACAGCGTCTTCTTCGGGTCGATGTTGGCGCGGCCCTGGTCGACGTAGGAGATCTTGACGGTCTCGCCGACCTTGATGTCGCCGGAATCCGGGGTCTCCAGGCCCTGGATCATCTTGAACAGCGTGGTCTTGCCCGCGCCGTTCGGACCGATGACGCCCACGATGCCGTTGCGCGGCAACGTGAAGCTCAGGTCGTCGATGAGCACCTTGTCACCGAAGGCCTTGGAGAGGTTGTTGACCTCGACGACGATGTTGCCAAGGCGCGGGCCCGGCGGGATCTGGATCTCCTCGAAGTCCAGCTTCCGCATCTTGTCGGCCTCGGCGGCCATCTCCTCGTAGCGGGAGAGTCGCGCCTTGGACTTGGCCTGCCGCCCCTTGGCGTTGGAGCGGACCCACTCCAGCTCTTCCTTGAGGCGCTTGGCGCGCTTGGCGTCCTTCTGGCCCTCGACCTTGAGGCGGGTGGCCTTCTTGTCGAGGTACGTCGAGTAGTTGCCCTCGTAGGGGTGGGCGCGGCCGCGGTCGAGCTCCAGAATCCACTCGGCGACGTTGTCCAGGAAGTACCGGTCGTGGGTGACGGCGACGACGGTGCCGGGGTACTTCGCGAGGTGCTGCTCCAGCCACTGCACGGACTCGGCGTCCAGGTGGTTGGTGGGCTCGTCGAGGAGCAGCAGGTCGGGCGCCTCGAGGAGGAGCTTGCACAGCGCGACGCGGCGGCGCTCACCACCGGAGAGGTTGGTGACCGGCCAGTCGCCGGGCGGGCAGCCGAGGGCGTCCATGGCCTGCTCGAGCTGGGTGTCCAGGTCCCACGCGTTGGCGTGGTCGAGGTCCTCCTGGAGCTTGCCCATCTCCTCCATGAGCGCGTCCGAGTAGTCGGTCGCCATCAGCTCGGCGACCTCGTTGAACCGCTTGAGCTTGTCCATGAGCTCGCGGGCCCCGTCCTGGACGTTCTCCAGGACGGTCTTGGACTCGTCGAGCGGCGGCTCCTGCAGGAGCATGCCGACGGTGAAGCCCGGCGACAGGAACGCGTCGCCGTTCGACGGCTGCTCCAGGCCCGCCATGATCTTCAGCACCGTGGACTTGCCGGCGCCGTTCGGACCCACGACACCGATCTTCGCGCCGGGCAGGAAGTTCAAGGTGACGTCGTCGAGGATCACCTTGTCGCCGTGCGCCTTGCGCGTCTTGCGCATGGTGTAGATGTACTCAGCCAAGAGGAACCGTCCGGCAATCAGTGTGTGGGCAGATACACCCCATCTTGCCTGACGGCCACCCCCCGGAGAAAACCGGATAGCCGTGCGGCCCGCTGGGTCCCGGGGTCGTTGCCCGGTGCGCCGGGCGGCACGCCCCCGGCGTGTGGTGCTCGCTGGGTGATCGTGGTGTCACGCTGTGTTCACTCGTCGGTCGCGGGTGCCGCCGGGTCCTTCTTCTTGCGCAGCAGGAACACCGCGCCGCCGCCGACCACGACCAGGGCGATCGCGATCCCGGCTATCAGCGGTGTCGCGTTCGATCCGCCGGTCTCCGCGAGGTCGCCGCCGGAGGTGCCGCCCGCGGAGGCGGGGCGCGGCTGGGGCGCGGCCTTGGCCTTGCCGGCGACGCTGACCGCGCTGCCCTCGGTCCGGCAGTCCAGGACGCCCTTGAAGCGCTTCTCGAAGCCGCCGGGGCCGGTGATCGTGAAGTCGTAGGGCTGGTCCTCCTGCAACGGTATCGTCACCGTGCGTGTCTCACCGGCCTTGATGGTGTGCTCGAACCTCATCAGGCGGAAGGTGAACGGCGCGTCTCCCTTGTTGCCCGCCGTGATGTCCACGCCGCGCTCGGCGCAGTTCTTCTCCGCGGACAGCGCCGGTATCGCGCCCTTCTTCGCCCAGTGCGCGGTCGCCGTCGCGGACACCGTCGACTCGCTGGAGCCCGCGAGGATCTGCGTCTGGCTGCGGGTCTCGGAGGTGAAGGCCCGCCCGACCGGCACGGTCGTCGACGCCTGCACGTCCAGCGAGGCCATGCCGTCCGGCGTGCCCTTGGGGACCGCGAAGTACAGCTCGCTGCCGTCGGCCGCGGACTTCACCGGCTTGCCGTTCTTGCCGACGACCTTCACCCCGGTGGTCGAGTCCGCGGGCGGGATGACGGTCACGCTGTCCGCGTCCGTCCGCACCGTCACCGGGCCGAGGCGCTGCCCCGCGTGCCCGGACACGGCGGGCGGGTCCAGCGTCAGGGACGCCTTCGGCTCGGGGCTGTGGCGGGCGCTGCGCTCCAGATAGTCCGCGAGCTTCTCGGCGCTCGGGTCCACCGCCCGCACTGTGGACTTGATGGATTTGTCCGAGTAGCGCCAGATCGCCACCTGGGTGCCGGCCGCGGCCGTCTCCTCGGTGAGCGAGCGCGCGCCCGCCTTGTGCGCCAGTGCCGCGAGGTCGTTCACCCGGGGGTAGGAGTGGCGCAGGATCCAGCGGATCTTGCCCGCGTCGCGGTTGCCGTGCAGTGAGGTGCCGCGCCAAGGGGTCTCTTTGTACTGCGCGTCCTTCTGTGTGGGGTTGTGGATGTCGACGCAGTACGTCTGCAGGGTGCCGCCGTTGTCGACGGACATCTCGAACAGGCCGGCGGGGACTCTCTGACTGCCGCCCCGCTCGTGGATGACCGCCTGGCCGTAGGTCTTCAGGCCGTCCAGGGTGGCGGTGGCCCCGCCCCGGTACGGCGGGGCGTCCGTCGTGACGGACGCGCCGCCGCGGTGGCCGTCACGCCCGCCGAGACGAGCCCGGACGCGACCAGCGCGGCGGCGAGGCGCGCGGCGCCCCGGCTCCGTATGGACAACGCAGCAAACACAGAATTCCCCTCCGGGCGGAACCGATTCACATGGGGGGACGGGTTCCGCCAGCAGACTCAACCGAGCAGAGTCACCTGCCGACCGCTCCGCCTCGGGTCTCACGAGCCCCACGGAGCCACGCCCGGCATCCTAAAGACGGGGCGCATCCCGATTCCCGGTGCTGCCGTCTGATAACCGATCCGAATCGGAATCGTTATCCCCAACGGCCCTTCTGAGCTGGGCATATCGACAAATCCATGGTTCCACTTCCCCTGTTGGGGGTGCGGTGGCGATCATGGGACGCCCGGCGTCAAGCCACCCCTGCGGGCTCCGGAACTGATTCCGTCTCAGCCGCCGCGGTTTCCCTCGGCGCCGCGGGTGTTTCCGCCGCGTCCCCCTCTCCCGGTTCTCCCGGTCCTCCCGGCTCTCCCGGTTCTCCCAGTGGCGTCGCCGATTCCCACGCCGGTTCACCCTGGCCGGTCGGCGGCCGCTCCGCCGGGAGTTGCCCCGGGCGTTTGGCGCGACGGAACGCGGAGGTCCCCCGCGACAGGTCGTGGCCGATCGCGAACGCGTCGATGTCCACCGACAGCCAGTGCTGTCCGCCGCGCTCCTCGTCCCTGACCTTCAACCTGCCCTGCACGATGACCTGTTCGCCGAGGGCCACCGAGCTCTGGACGTTCACCCCGAGGGTGCGCCGGGCCCAGACCGTGAAGAAGTTGGTGTGTCCGTCCGCCCATTCGTTGCGCGCCCGGTCGAAGTGCCGTGGTGTCACCGCGATCCGGAAACGGGTGACGGCGCCGGACGGCGTCTCGCGGAACACCGGTGTCGTCGCCACGTTCCCCACCACCGTCACCAGCGTGTCGTTCATCGTCGAACCCCTCCCTCGTCCACCGCGTGCGGGCCCCTCCCGCGTCGGCGGCGGTCGCCACGACCGCGGTTCCAGACTGCGCCGCCGACGCCGAGCCCGCTGAGCGCTGTGTCCTACCCGCCGGTTGTGGACAACTCCGTCACCCGACCGGTTCGCTCCGCTTCCACCGCCGGTCGGCGACGGGCCCGCGCCGCCCCCTAGCCCCCGCTCACCCCCGCCGGGCCACCCGCACGTACTGCTCCCGCACCTCCCGGTACCGCAGCAGCTCCGCCGCCACCGGATCGAGCACCCGGGCCCGGCCGCACCCCGCGGCCGCCTCCCGCAGGCGGCGCTCCGCCTCGAAGCCGTACCGCCGGGCGGGTCCCCGGGCCGCGATCCGGCTCAGCCACTCCACGCACGGGCCGCCGAGGATGCCCACGAGCATCAGCAGCACGGGCACCCCCAGGTTCGGCGTCGCGACGCCCACGATCTGCGCCACCAGCCAGAGCCCGCCCACGGCTTGGAGCAGCGTCATCGCCGCCTGCGCGAGCACCGCGACGGGCCACCACCCGGGCCGCGGCGGCCTTCCCCGCGGCAGCCCGGCCCGTACCGCCAGTTCGTCCAGGGCCTCGGGCAGCCCTTCGGCACCCCGGGCCGCCGCGTCCCGCACGGCCTGCCCCCACGGCGTGGGCAGGCCCGACGCCGCCTCGTCGGCCACCGTGCGCACGGCGTGCTCCACGCGCGCGCGTGCCGTGGACTCCTCGTCGACAGGGGTGCGCGGGGCGGACGTGAGGGTCGCGAACGGCGTGCGCCGTGCCTCGTACCAGCGCCACAGCCGCAGCCACGGTGTGCCGCAGGCCTTGTTCGCGTGCCTGCGCCAGGCCCGCTCGGCGGCCTGGCCCGCGGCCGCGGCGCCCACCGCCTCCGCGAGCCGGTCGGCGAACTCCTCGCGCGCCTCCTCGCTGAGCCCGGCCCGGCCCCGTCCCGGCCCGGGTCCCGCCTCGGCCGCGTACACCGGGCGCAGCCGCGCCGCCGCCGCGTCCAGGTCCGCCTCGACGCGGCGTGCGGCGGCCGCGCGGCGCTCGCGCGTGACCTGTCCGAGCGCCTCGCGCAGTTCGCCGACCCCCTCGCCGGTCAGCGCGGACAGCGCGAGCACCGTGGCACCCGGTTCGCCGTGCTCGCCGAGCGCGACGCCGTCCTCGTCGAGCAGCCGCCGCAGGTCGTCGAGGACCTGGTCGGCGGCGTCCCCGGGGAGCCGGTCCACCTGGTTGAGGACGACGAACGTGACCTCGGCATGGCCCGCCATGGGACGCAGATAGCGCTCGTGCAGCATCGCGTCCGCGTACTTCTCCGGGTCGACGACCCAGACGACGGCGTCGACGAGGCGGAGGATGCGGTCCACGTGCGCGCGGTGGTCATCGGCCGCCGAGTCGTGGTCGGGCAGGTCGATGAGGACGAGCCCGTCGAGCGACGGGGCGTCGGCCCCTTGGAGAGGCCTGCGGCGCAGCCGCCCCGGGATGCCGAGCCGGTCGAACAGGCTCGCCGCGCCGTCCGTCCAGCTGCACCCGATGGGCGCGGCGGTGGTCGGCCTGCGCACCCCGGTCTCGGAGATCATGACGCCCGCGAGCGCGTTGAAGAGCGTCGACTTGCCGCTGCCGGTGGCCCCGGCCACGGCGACGACGGTGTGGCGCCCGGAGAGCCGCCGCCGGGCCGCGGCCTCGTCAAGGACCTGCCCGGCCTCGGCGAGCGTGGCGCCGTCAAGCCGTGTGCGCGAGAGCCCGATGAGTTCGCGCAGCGCGTCCAGGCGGGCGCGAAGCGGCTCTTCGTAGAGGGCGGTCACCTCGTGCGGCGTGCCGTTCCCGGAACCGGCGGACTGCCCAGAGACGACCGCTCTCCCGGAGGCGACGGACGTCTCGTACGCGCCGGACGACTCGTACCCGGAAGGCTGCTCAAACGCGGCCGAACGGCCGCCCCCGACCTCACCCCCGCCCCCGCCCCCAACCTCATCGCCGTTCTCCTGCCCGTCCGCAGGGGAAGCGCCCGTCTTCGTAGACCCCCCGTTACCGGAATCGTCGTCCCCGGTGTCGACGGCGCGCCGTGCGATGAGGCCGTCGTCCCAGATGTCGTCGGCCTCCCGCGCGTGGGAGGCGGGTTCGTCGGGCCGGTCGGCCTGGTCGGTGTGGTCCGTGACGGCGGTCACCGCGGTCACCTCTCCTTCTGCAGTACGGACAGCGCGGCGATGAGTTCGGCCTGGGGTTCGGGGTGGACGCCGAGCGCGTCGAGGGGGGCCAGGCGGCGCTCCCGCTCGGCGCCGAGGACCTTGTCCAGGTAGTCGGTGAGCAGCCGCCCCGCGCGGTCGCGCAGCCGTAGCGCTCCGTGGGCGCCGACGCGTTCGGCGAGGGTCTCTCCGGCGGAGCGCGCCCGGCGTCCGCCGAGGAGGGCGGTGGCGAGCAGCGCGGTGAGGGCCTCGGGGTCGGGCGGGGCGCTCTTGTCGATGCGGTCGAGGGCGCGCACCTCGTCCTCCACGTACTCCTCCAGGACGCGCCGCCAGCGGCGTACGGCCATCCCGATGCGGTGTTCGACGCCGCCCTCACCACCGGCGCCGCCCCCGCCTCCCGTGCCGTGCGGCACGAGCGCGGGCAGCCGGGCGGCGGGCTCGCGCCGCCACGCCTCGTCGACGCGGGCGTCGGCGGCGGTGACGGCGCACAGCAGGAGCGTCTCCAGACCGGCTGAGACGGCGTCGAGGAGCTCTCCGGGGCCGCAGTCGAGCGGATAGGCGCGCCAGCGCTTCAGCGCGTCCCCAGCGAGCACGGAGCCCGCCTGGAAGCGCTCGCGTACGCGCGCGTGCTCGCTGTCGTACGCCTCGTCGACGGCGGCGGTGAGCCGCAGCGCGGCAGCGTGCTGGGCGGCGACGGCGCCGGCCAGCTCGGGCATGCGGGAGTTCAGCGAGCCGAGCACGCCCCGGGCGGTCCGGGCCAGCGCGTCCCGCCTGGCTGCGGGTTCCCGCACGCGGTGGGCGAGCCAGTCGCGCAGCGGCGCCACCGCGGTCGAGGGCAGCAGCCCGCCGCCGCCCGTGGACTCGGGCAGCTCGGGCACGGTGAACCGGGGCACGTCCCCGAGCCCGGCCTTGGTGAGCAGCGCCTCGTACTGCCGCGACACCTCGGAGACGACCTGGTGCGGTACGCGGTCGAGGACGGTGACGAGGGTGGCGTCGTGCTCCTTGGCGGTCCGCAGCAGGTGCCAGGGAACGGCGTCGGCGTACCGGGCGGCCGTGGTGACCGTCACCCACACGTCGGCGGCGCAGATGAGCTCCGCGGCGAGGACGCGGTTCTCGGCGACCAGGGAGTCGATGTCGGGGGCGTCCAGGAGGGCGAGGCCGGGCGGCAGCGTGTCGGCGGTCTCCACGCGCAGCTGCCGCTCCTCCGCGCCCTCGCCCGCCTCTTCGCCCTCCTGGTCCTGCCGGGGCACCCACACGCGCGTGAGGTGCGGCAGGACGCGGGTCCCGGCGAACCAGTGGTGGTCGTCCGGGTGGCACACGAGCACCGGCGTGCGCGTCGTGGGCCGCAGCACCGCCCGCCTCGCTGACCTTCCGGCCCACGAGGGAGTTCACGAGCGTCGACTTCCCCGCCCCCGTGGACCCGCCGACAACGGCGAGGAGTGGCGCTTCGGGGGCCCTGAGCCGGGGCACCAGATAGTCGTCGAGCTGTGCGAGAAGCTCGTCCCGGTTGGCACGCGCGCGTGGCGCCCCCGGCAGGGGGAGCGGAAAGCGTGCGGCGGCGACACGCTCACGCAGGGTGGAAAGCGCGTCAAGCAGTTGAGGCCGTACGTCCAAGGTCACCACATGCGAAGAATGCCCAATTTTGGCGGTTTTCTGAAGCATATGGGCACACCTGCGCGCCGATCGGACACACGTGACGGAAGGGACGAGTGGGGCACAGGCATAACGAGTGCACAACACCCGGGGCGCGAGGCGCCAAAAGCGGTGCGCGATTCGCACCTGCCTGCGATTATCAGGACCGCTTCACCGAACCTCCACATCGCGGCGCGGAGGTGAAGCACCAGGGACCAGGACCCAGGAGCCCTATCCTTGTCCCCGGCAAGGTCACGGACCGGCCCCACACCGGGCTCCAGGCCACCGGCCACCACCCGGCCCCCGTAGCTCAGTGGATAGAGCAGGTGCCTTCTAAGCACTTGGCCGCAGGTTCGAGTCCTGCCGGGGGCGCTCTTGGTCATGCGACGCTCCGCCCTCCCCTCGGGAGGGCGTTTCTGCTGTTCAGGGGCACAGAACCTGCGATGCCCGGCTCTCGCGGCCGTACTGACTCGCTCAAGCCCCGCCCCGTACGGTTGTCACGGACACCCAAGCCCACAGCCACATCTGAAGGGTTGCGAGCCAGCTTGAGATGCGCTACCGAACATAGCCGCGAGCCGCGAGCCGCGAGCCGCGAGCCGCGAGCCGCGAGCCGCGAGCCGCGAGCCGCGAGCCGCGAGCCGCGAGCCGCGAGCCGCGAGCCGCGAGCCGCGTAGCCAGCGCCGGACGCTCGGGGGGTCGGGGTGGCCGCGCGCTTCGCTGACATCCCGTTCCTACGGGTCCCCGTAGGTGAGGACGCCCATCGCTGGCGTACCTTCTCCGGCGAGCGCACGCTCGTCGTCGCGGCCCGCACCCTCACCTCGACGATCCGCATCCTGGAGGTGCTGCCCGCGCTGCTGCGCGGCGACACCCGGATCACCGTGGTCTTCGCGCACGACCCTGGGTCCGCCTTCAGCGACGGCTCGATGGATCTCCTGCACGACTCGGGCTGCCGGGTCATGCCCTGGGAGCAGCTGCCGCACGTCGAAGCTGACTTGATTCTCAGCGCCAGCGAGCACGTCGACCTGCCCGCTGGGCGCTGCCCGGTTCTGGTCCTTCCCCACGGGATCGGCTTCCAGAAGTACGTTCCGGACTCCCGTGCCCCGCGCGACCGCCTCTCCGGCGTCGTGCCGGACGAACTGCTCGAAGCGGGGCGGGCCTGGATGGCCGTCTCGCACCCCGACCAGGAGCGGCAGCTCGTCGCCGCCCACCCGAAGTCCCGCCGGACGCACGCTGCTCGTCGGTGACCCCTGCCTCGACGAACTGCTCGTGAGCGAGGACCGGCGGGAGGACTACCGGCGCGCTCTGGGGGTTCGGGGCGACCAGCGGCTCGTGATGGTCAGTTCGACGTGGGGGCCGACCTCGCTCATCGCCCGGCACCCCGAGCTGCCCGCACGGCTCCTGAGCGAGCTGCCCTGGGACACCCACCGAGTCGGCCTGATCCTGCACCCCAACGTGTGGTCGGGCCACGGAGCGTGGCACATCCGGACGCTCCTGGCCGCCGCCCTCGACGCCGGTCTGCTGCTCATGCCGCCCGTGCACGACTGGCGGCCCGCGCTCGTCGCCGCCGACGCGGTGATCGGCGACCACGGCTCCGTGCCCCTCTACGGAGCCGCGCTCGGCAGACCCGTGGCCCTGGCCGCGCACGGGAGCGAGGCCGTGCCCGGCACCGCGAGCGCCGATCTGGCCCGGCTCGCGCCGCGACTCGACGCCGACGGCGGGCTCTTGGCGCAGATCGACGACCTCGTACGGGCCCACGCGGGTCGTCGTGATCAGTACACAGCCGTGGCCGCCCGCGCCTTCGAGCGGCCGGGTGCGTCGCTCGCCCGCCTGCGTGAGGCCGTCTACGACCTGCTCGGCCTGTCGCTGCCGCCGACCGACGCGCCACGCCCCCGCGTCCTCGCCGCCCCGGCCAACCCCGCGGGCCCGGTCACCTCGTGGCTCGTGGGCACCCGGCTCCGCGCCGAGGCCGCTCCCCGCGGCCGCCTCACCGTCGACGTCAGCCGCTTCCCCTCCTCCGTGGCCCGGGAGCGGCCTGAGGCCGAACGGTCCTTCTGGCACCTCGCGGTCAGGCCGGGCGAGGAACGCGACCGCCGTCTGGCCGAGAGCGCGTCCGTCGTGCTCGGCTCCGCTCCCGCCCCGGACCTCGCCGCCGCACGGCGCTGGGCACGCGACACCTTGGCGAGCTGGCCCGGCAGCGTCCTCGCCGCGAACGGGCTGAGCTCCGGGGTGTGCCTGGTGAGCCCCCGTGGCGGGGACGCCGTGGAAGTGTCCTCCCCCGACGCTCCCGTCGCCGATCCGGCGCTGGCCGCCGCCGCGGTCTACGCCTGTCTGCGCGCCGACGTTCCCTCGTACGGGAGGGAATTGGTGCTCTGCCTCGACGGTGCGGACGCCCCTGAGACGCGGCTGCGCCTGCGTGCCGTCATGTCTTGAGGCCCGCGACCCCGATGTTCTTCAGGGACATGATGCCAACGCGACGGTGGCCCCTCTACGGTGGTCATCGGTACGAGAGGCACGGCTGGTTCGGCGGCACCGCCGGTATGTGAAGGGGGCCCTGTGGCGATCGAGGTGGCGGCAATCGCCGCGTCGGGTGCGACGAGCACGGTGGTCGGACTCGCCGTCACCGAGGCGTGGACCCAGGTGCGCACGCGCCTCACAGGCCTGTTCGGCCGACGCCGCGCCCACGGCGCCACCGATGACGACCAGGAACTTCGCGCCGCCGTCGAGCAATTGGCCGCGTCACTGCAGTCGGACAGCACGCACGCCGTGGGTGACTGCGCCGATCAGCTGCGGCGGCGGCTGCGCCACTCCTTGCGGCAGGGCTCCGAGACCGCCCGGGAACTGGTGGATCTCTTAAGTGAAGTGAGCGGGTGGGAGGACGAACCCGTCTCCGGGGGTGCCAGATCGCAGGGTGCGGCGAACCCTTCCGTCGATTCCTCGATCTCCTACCACGTGCCCGAAGCCCTCCGCCGCCAGGGGCCGCCCTCGCAAGTACCGGCCCTGCGCCACCACTTCATCAATCGCTCGGCCGAACTTGCCGTTCTGAACGGACAGCTCGATCGCGACGCCGATCCCTCGCATGTGGACGTCCGTGTCCTCGCCGGCCCTCCAGGGGTGGGGAAGTCGGCGCTGGCCCGCTATTGGGCGCACGCGCGCCAGACACGCGAGTGCTTCTCCGACGGTCGGATCTACGTGGACTTCGCGGCGCTACGCCGTCACGCGGGACGCGGGTGCGGACGTCACGGAGGCCGTCGGCCACTGTCTGCGGTCCCTCGGAGTGGCCGACGCCCACCTGCCCCCGTCCCTCGCCGAGCGCACCGCGCTCTTCCGTGACCGGACCGCTGACCTGCGCGTCCTGCTCGTACTCGACGACGTGTCCGCCCCCGCTCAGGTACGGGCCCTGATCCCGAACGGCCCGGGCAGCGCCGTACTCGCGACGAGCACGTCCAAGCTGGGCGAACTCTCCCTCGACGGCGCCCGCCCCCTGCCCCTCGAACCCCTCACCGAGGCCGCCGGGCTGCTGCTCCTGGCCGACCGGTGCGGCCAGGAGCGCGTGGCAGCCGATCCCGAAGCCGCCAAGAGGGTGGTCGGCCTGTGTGCGGGCCTGCCGGTCGCGCTGCAGGTGGCCGCGGCCCGGCTGGTGAACGACCCCCGCCTCACGCTGGACGCCCTCGCCACGGAACTCACGGACGACGCACGGCGCCTTTCCGCGCTGAGCGTGGGCGGCGAGTCCCCGGTGTCCGCGGTCCTGGACTCCGCCTACCGGCAGCTGCCCGCCGACCTGGCCCACGGCTACCGGCTCCTCGGCTGCGTCCCCGGCCCGACCTTCGACGCGGCGACCGCCGCGGCAGCCATCGGCCGGGACCTGGAATCGGCCCAGGTGCTCCTCGACGTCCTTGATGACATGAGCCTGTTGGAGCTCACCGAGGAACGCCGGTACCGGTTCCACGGCCTCGTGCGGCTCCACGCGCGTGACAGCGCGGACGCCGAGGAGCCGTTCGGCACCGGGCTCGCGGTGACGGAGCGCGTCCTGGCGCACTACCTGGCCCTGACGGCGCTCGCGGACCTCTCGGTGCGTGCGGACCGCCTGCGCGTCGCCGACCTGCGCGACCTGACGGCAGGACGCCCCGATCCGTTCGCCGCGCGGAACGGGCCGCGCCCGCTGGACTGGCTGGAGGCCGAGCGCGCGAACGTCATGGCCGTCCTGCGCGCGGCGGACGACCCCTCACTGCACACCCCCGGCTGGCAGCTGGCCGAGTGCCTCACCGTCCTGTTCCTGCACCACCGGCACCTCGGCGACTGGCGAGAGTCCCTGGAACTGGGTGCGCGCTACGCGGCCGCCGCGGTGTCTCCGGCCGCCGAGGCGCGGCTGCGCAGCCTGCTCTCCCGCCCGCTGCTGGACCTCGGCGAACACGACCGCGCGCACCAGGAGTTGACGGCGGCGATCTCCTGCGCGGAGATCGCCGACGACGACGTGCTGCACGCCTCGGTCCTCGAGTTCTCCGGCCGGTACTGGGACCGCTTCGACCCGGACCGGGCCGTAGCGGCGTACGAGCGCTCCATGGAACTCAACACGCGGGGCCAGGAGCCGCGCGGAGCGGCCATCGCCGCGTTCTTCCTCGGCCGCGCCCTGGACGCGCGCGGCGACCACGACCAGGCCCTCGGCACGCTGCGCCGGGCCCGCGCCGATCTGCTCTCCCTCGCGGCGCCCGACCCTCGCATGGCCGCCAGGGCCACCGCCGCGCTCGGGCGCGCCCTCGACCACCTGGGCCGCACCGGCGAAGCCGTGCCGACCCTGCGCGAAGCGGCGCGCACGCTGGAGCGGCTCGAGGCGTACGCCTACGAGGCCGAGGCCCTGCTCGACCTCGTCTCCATCGCCGAACGCCCCGGCGCTGACCGCTCCACCCTGCGGGACGACCTGGCCAGGGCCGTCACCATCCATACGGAGATGGGGAGCCCGCTGGCGGAGGGCCTGCGCGAGCGCCTGCGCTCCCTGGAGACTCCGGGCACGCGTACGGACTGACACGGCCGGTCTCAGGGGTCGCATCACCCCACCTCGTCGATCCTGAATGCAAATTCACATCCACCCGCCACCCCCACGGAAGCGCCAGTCGCGGCGCACGCAGAAGCAAAGCGATCGGTACCGGAGCACCGGCAGGTCGGTGACGGCCCGGTCGGAGCAGCCAGGGCCCCGGCGTCGGTACGCGAACCAGCCATTCCCCAGGAGCGGACTCCCGCATTCACTGTTCCGTTTCGCCGTGCCCACGTGAGCTTCACATCGGCCGCGCCTCAAGCCCGCCGCCCACCGGGGTCGTTCCGGTCAAGGTCACCTTCAAGCCAGCCGTCACGCATCGTTCCCTATTAGCAGATGCGAAAAGATCTCGGTCACTCATACAGTGAGCGGGCATTCGCAGCTGCGATGCACACGACCCCCGCACCGCCACAGAAGGAATTCAACTATGCGGAAGATCCTCGCCGGCTCCGCGGTCGCGTTCAGTGTCATGGCCGGAGGAATCGCGTTCGCGGGCCCCGCCCAAGCCGCACAGACGTGCTCCGACCCGGTCAAGAACGACTTCTCCGTCACGATTCCGGGCCCGCGGCCCGACTTGACCTTCTACGTCAAGAACTGCGCGGACGTCAGCAACACCAAGGTCACCGGCCACAGCATGACCTCGTGGCGGCCGGTCGACCCCCAAGGGCACCTGGACGAGAAGCGGTTCGCACGAGCTTCGTGGTCACGACGCGGATCGAAGCGCGGAAGGACGCGTACCCGCCCTTCGACGAGGACAAGGTCATCACGTCCAAGAGCTGCGACCTGACGGCCCTGGTGAACAAGTACGTGGACTACACCGGCCAAGAGGACGACTTCGAGAATCCGCCGAACCGGTGCGTCGCCCCGGCCGCCGCCTTCGACAAGAACCTGTGGTGGTCGACGGACACGACGATCACCTATGACATCGCGGGCGACGAGAAGGGCCCGATCACGCAACAGGTCGACGGCTCGCCTCTTCTGCACTGACCGTCACGTCGGCCGCCGGGCGCCGGGTGGCGGGGAGGTCAGCGCCCGACCACGCCCCCCGGCGCCCCGCGAGCCGGCAGCCGACGCAGCCCGGATGCCCCCCGCGGGCCGTGTGATCGCGCAGCCGCATGGGCTGCTGGGACGCCGGTCTCGGGCCCGGCGCCTTGCCCCAGCCCGCCAGGTGCAGGACCCAGGTGACGAGCGCCGCCAGGGCCATCACGGCGAGCCCCAGCCAGATGCCGGGGCGCCAGCCGGTCAGGCCCACTCCCGAGATCAGCGCCCCCACCGTGGCCACGGCGCAGCCGGTCCAGCCTGCGATCGTGTGGCCGTCGTCGTGCGTACTCACGTGTCGCGCCCTCCCCGTATCCGCCGGGGCACGGCGTGGCCGCGCCGCCGGTATCAGACGTAAGATGCCTTAGCGAGTAAGCAATTTATCTTACGCACTAAGGGATTTCAATGGAGGGCAAGCGCCGCCCCAGCGCGTCCGCGCAGGACGTGGTCAACGCGCTGGACGACCTCGTCGCGACGAGCGTCGTCGGCCAGCAGGAGTTCGCCCGCAACCTGGGTCTGTCCGTCACGGACCTGATCTGCTTCGCGTACGTCCTGCAGGCCGGGGACGACGCGGTCACCGCGGGGGAACTCGCCACGCGCGCGCACGTGACGACGGGCGCGGTGACGGGCATCCTCAACCGCCTGGAGCGCGGCGGGTTCGTGACCCGGCGGCCCGACCCGGCCGACCGGCGCCGGGTGCGCGTCGTCGCCGTACCGGCCGCGTCCGAGCGGGTGCGGGAGATCTACGAGCCGTACTACGCGCGCCTCATCGAGCTCTTCGACGACTTCACGCCGGACGAGATCGCCGTGATCGCCGCCTGGTCCTCGCGCGCGAGCGCCCTCGCGCGGGCGTATCTGGAGGAGTCGTGCGAGGAGCCGGACCAACCCTGACGCTCAGCCGCGGTACAGGGCCTCGATCTCCTTCTCGTACGCCTGCTCCACCGCTTGGCGCTTCACCTTCAGGGACGGTGTGAGCAGGCCGTTCTCCTCCGAGAACTCCCCCGGCACCAGGACGAACCTGCGGATGGACTCGGCGCGCGACACCGCCTCGTTGGCGTGGTCCACGGCCTTCTGGACGTCCTCCAGGAGCTGGGGGTCCTCGCACAGCTGGGACGGCGGGGTGTCCCGGGGCCGCTTGCGGACGGACAGCCAGTGGGCGACGGCCTCCGGGTCGAGGGTGACGAGCGCGGCCACGTAGGGGCGGTTGTCGCCGACGACGACGCACTGGCCGACGAGGGCGCGCCCGCGCAGCCGGTCCTCCAGGACGGCGGGCGAGACGTTCTTGCCGCCGCTGGTGACGATGATGTCCTTCTTGCGGCCGGTGATCGTGAGGTAGCCGTCCTCGTCGAGGGCGCCCAGGTCACCGGTGGCGAACCAGTCACCGGTGCGGGCGGCGTCCGTGGCGTCCTGGTTGTTCCAGTACGAGGTGAAGACGATGCCGCCCTTGATGAGCACCTCGCCGTCCGCCGCGATGCGCACGGCGGTGCCCGGCACGGGCAGGCCCACGGTGCCGGGGCGGGGCCGCAGGGGCGGGGTGATCGTGGCGGCGGCGGTGGTCTCGGTGAGGCCGTACCCCTCGTAGATGATGATCCCGGCGGCGTAGAAGAACAGGTTGAGCTCCTTGTCGAGCGGGGAGCCGCCGCTGATCGCGTAGTGCAGCCGACCGCCGACCTCCTTGCGGATGCGCCGGTAGACGAGCAGGTCGTACAGCGCCCAGGCGAGGTAGAGGCCGGCGGACGGGCCGCGTCCGGTGCCGAGGAACTTGTTCAGGTACGCCTCGCCGAAGCGCACGCCGATCCGCTCGGCGCGGTCGAAGGACGCGCCGCGGCCGATCTTCTCGGCGGTCGCGCGCCCGGTGTCGTGGATCTTCTCGAAGAGGTACGGGACGCCGACGACGAACGTCGGCCGGAACGCGCGGAGTTCGGGCCGCAGGTCCTCCGGCTTGATGCTCGGGCAGTGGCCGAGCTCGATCCGGGCCAGCAGGCAGGCGATCTGGATGCTGCGGCCCAGGATGTGCGCGAGCGGCAGGAACAGGAGCGTGGCCGCCGTCTTGCCGGTGATCCGCTGGAACACCGGGTACAGCAGGTCCACGGTGTTCGCGGCCTCGGCGTGCAGATTGCCGTGCGTGAGGACGCAGCCCTTGGGGCGCCCCGGTGGTGCCCGAGGTGTAGCAGAGGGTCGCGATGGAGTCGGGGGTCAGGGCCTCGCGCCGCCCGGCGACCTCCTCGTCGCCCACCCGCCGTCCCAGCGCGGTGAGTTCGAGGACCGCGCCGTCGTCGATGGTCCTGATGGCAGGGCGCGCGTCCAGGTCCGCGACCGCGCGCCGCGCCGTCTCCGCGTTCTCCGGGGTCTCGGCGAACAGCAGGGTCGCGCCGGAGTCCCGCACGATCCACTCGATCTGCGCCGCCGACGACGTCGGGTAGACGGGCACGGTCTGGCCGCCCGCCGCCCACACCGCGAAGTCCAGGACCGTCCATTCGTAGCGCGTACGGGACATCAGGGCGACGCGGCCGCCCGGTGCGAGCCCCGCCGCGATCAGGCCCTTGGCCGCCGCGGTGACCTCGCGCGCGAAGGCGGCGGCCGTGACCGGGCACCACTGGCCCGCCTCCTTGCGGCGCAGCACCACCGCGTCGGGCGCCTCGGCGGCGTTGGTGAAGGGGATGTCGGCGGTGGCGGCCCGCGTGGCCGCGGCGGCGAGGGCGGGGGCGCGGGCCTCGCGGACCACGCCGTCCGCGTCCCGGACGAGTTCGACCTTGGCGCGGTCGGCGAGCTCGCTGTGGCGTCTCGCCCGCCTCAAGTCCTTGCGTACGCCCATGACGGCTCCCCAGGGGTGTGTACCGTGGGGTCAACTTACCGATGCGTAGGGAAAGTTCAATGGGTCGCGCGGAAGTCCGTGGGCCCGGCCAGGGGTGGGTGGGCGTGCCGCGTCAGCGGTGTCCCGGGGTCCAGACCTCGCCCTCCAGGACCCGGCCCATCCCCACCCACACCATGTTCATCAGGCGCAGGGTGACGCCCTCCGGGGACTGGTCCGGGTTGCGGGCCATCCAGTCGGTGAGCGAGTCCGCGGCGCCCACCAGGGCGTGGGCCACGAAGTCGGCGTCGCCGTCCGTGAGGGGCGACGTCGGCGCGCTCTCCTCGATGCCCGCCCGCAACCAGCGCCGCGACGTGCGCCATCACCGCGCGCCGCGCCTCCGCGACGGCGGCCGCGATGGGCTCGCTGAGCTCGGCGGCCTGGCGGTGCAGCACCACCCAGCTGTCGCGGTGTTCGGCCACGAAGGCGAAGAAGGCCAGCAGGCCCGCGTACAGGCGGGCTTCGGGGGCACCGGTGGTCGCGGGCGCGTCCTGGGCCGCGGTCTGGAAGGCGGTGACCAGACGGGCCGCCTCGCGGCGCAGACAGGCGAGGAACAGGCCCTCTTTGGAGTCGAGGTAGAGGTAGACCATCGGCTTGGAGATTCCGGCGAGTTCGGCGATCTCGTCCACCGAGGCGGCGTGGTAGCCGCGTTTGGCGAAGACGGGGAGTGCGGTGTCCAGCATCTGCTGTTCGCGTTCCTTGCGGGGGACGCGGCGCTTGCGTGGGGGGTGTTGCTCGCCTGGGGCGTGTTGCTCACCCGGGGCGTGATGCTCGCGTCTGTCCGGCGTTGCGGCCACCGCTGTCAGCCTCCTTGGTCCAGGCCTACCTTACCTGGGGGTAAGTTCGGGGTGGTGGGGGGTGGGGGCCTGCCGGCGGCCCCCAGGCCCGCCCCTTTCCCGAAACCAGGGGCTGCCGCCCCTGGCACCCCGCCTATCGGCATTCGGCCTCGTCCTCAAACGCCGGACGGGCTTGAATCACCGCCCTCGGCCTCAGACCCGGCGGCCACCGCGCGTTCAAGCCCTCGCTGACCTGCGCCGAAGTACGGTGCATGACATCTTTGCGCACTTCCGTCCGGAATCCCGGGCCCGTCGCCAGGGGACGCCTCGCGGTGTGCCTGCTGCCCGTGCTGGTGATCGCCGTGGCCGGCTACCAGCGGCGCTGGATGTCCGACGACGGGCACATCTACGTGCGGACGGTCCGTCAGGTCCTCGCGGGCCACGGGCCCGTCTTCAACGCGGGCGAGCGCGCGGAGTCCTCCACCGGGACGCTGTGGCAGTGGCTGCTCGTGCTCGCCGGGCTGCCCGGCGCGGACGTCGTCACCGCCGCCGTGTACGGCGGGCTACTGCTCACCGCCGCCGGGTTCGCGCTGGCGGCGTGGGGTGCCGTGCGGCTGCACGCGGTGGGCGCGGCCCCGTGGTCGCGCGCCGCCCCGCGCGGTGTGCTGCCGCTCGGCGCCCTCGTGCCGCTCGCCCTGCCGCCCGTGTGGGACTTCGCCACCTCCGGGCTCGAAACGGGGCTCGCCACCTGCTGGCTCGCGGGCGCCTGGCTGCTGCTCGTGGTCCGTCCGCGCGCCCTCGCCACCGCATTCGTCCTCGGGCTCGGTCCCCTCGTACGGCCCGATCTGGCCCTGGTGTCCGCCGTGTTCCTGGGCGCGCAGTGGCTGAGCGCGCGCCCCTCGCGCCGCGGCGCGCTCGCGGGTGCGGCGGCCGCGGGCGCGCTGCCGGTCGCGTACGAGATCTTCCGCATGGGCTACTACGGGCATCTGATGCCGCTGCCCGGCGTCACCAAGGAGGCCTCGGCCAGCCTGTGGGGGCGCGGGGTCGCGTATCTCGCCGACTTCGCGGGGCCCTATCTGCTGTGGCTGCCCGCGCTGTTCGTCGTCGCCGCCGTGCTGCCCTCGGGGCGGTCGCGGCCGTCGCTGCCGCTCGTCCCTGCGCTCGCGCCCGTCGTCGCGGGGGTGCTGTGCTGGGCGTACGTCATCAAGGTCGGCGGGGACTTCATGCACGGGCGGATGTTCCTGCCGGGGCTCTTCCTGCTGGCCCTGCCCGTGTTCGTGGTGCCCGCCACGCGCGCGTGGGCCCTCGCGTCGGGCGGCGTCCTCATGTGGGCCGTGGCGTGCGCGGCCGCGCTGCGGGTGCCGTACGAGGGGCTGGTCGGGCCGCGCGGCGTCGCCGACGAGCGCGGGGTGTACGTGCGGCAGAACGCCGCCGCGCATCCGCTGCGGCACGGCTTCGCCGGGTTCGAGGGCAACGCGGCGTACGCGCGCGACGTGCGGGCGGCCGCGCGGAGCGGGGCGCCGCTACGCTGCTCCTGGCCCGCACCCGCACCACGTCCGGCTCCCCGTCGGTGACCGGCGCCTACACCACCCTCGGTCTCAACGGCACCGTCGTCCCCCTCGACGGGGCCGCCCTCGACCCCATCGGCCTCGCCTACCCGCTCGCCGCGCACTCCGAGCGGATCGCCCACGCGCGCGTGGGCCACGACAAGCGCCTGCCCGACGAGTGGATCGTCGCCGACCGGGGCGGGCACGACCTGCCCGCGGGGGTGGACCCGGCGCGGGTGGCCGCCGCGCGCCGCGCCCTTGGCTGCGGGGCGCTCGCCGAGCTCCGCGCGGCCACCCGCGCGCCCCTCACGGCGGGGCGCTTCCTGCGCAACGTCACCGGGTCCCTGGAGCGCACCTCGTTCCGCTTCCCCAACGACCCGGTGCGCGCCGAGCGGGAGCTGTGCCACCGGGGCGGGGCCTGACCCGCGCGGTCAGGACACCACGTCCTTGCGGGCGAAGCCCCGGAAGGCCAGGGCGAACAGCACCAGCGCGTACGTCACCGACAGGGCCGTGCCCTGGATCATGCCCGCCCACTCGGGGGTGGGCTGGAAGACGTCCGCCCAGGCGAACTGCCAGTGCGCGGGCAGGAAGTCGCGCCAGTCGCCGAGCGCCGTCACCGCGTCCAGGACGTTCCCCGCGATCGTCAGGCCGACCGCGCCGCCCACCGCGCCCAGCGGCGCGTCCGTCCGCGTCGAGAGCCAGAACGCGAGGCCCGCGGTGACCAGCTGCGAGGCGAAGACGTACGCGACGACGACCACCAGGCGCTGCGCGGCGGTGCCCGCGCCGAGCGTGCCGCCGGTGGGGATCTCCAGCGGCCCCCAGCCGTACGCCGCCGTGCCGGCGGCGAGCGCGACCAGCGGAAGCAGCGCGATCGCGGCGGCGCTCATGCCGAGGGCGACCACCAGCTTGGACCACAGCAGGCGGGCGCGCGGCACGGGCGCGGCGAGCAGATAGCGCAGGCTGGACCAGCCCGCCTCGGAGGCCACGGTGTCCCCGAAGAACAGCGCGACGGGGATCACGAGCAGGAACCCGGCCGACACGAACAGGCAGGTCGCGGCGAAGTTCACGCCGGATGCCGTGGCCGTGTCCATCAGTGTCACCTCGTCGTTGCGGCCGCCCGGCGAACCGGCGACCGCGAAGGCGAGGAGCAGCACGAACGGCAGCAGGGCGAGGATGCCACCCATCACCAGCGTGCGCCGCCGCTTGAGCTGGCGGATCGCCTCGACGCGCAACGGCAGCGTGCGGCCGGGGCGGTATCCGGGGGCGGTGGCCCTCGGTTCGTCCAGCGCCGCGCCTCGTGCGGTGGCGGGCGCTTCGTCCGCCGCGGCCCGCGCGGTGGCAGGCGGTCCGGCCGCCGTGTCCCGCGCGGTGCCGGCCGCCTCGGCGGTCTCTTCCGGTGCCGTCACGCCGCACCTCCTCCGATCAGGGTCAAGAACGCGTCTTCCAGGCGGCGGTGCGGGCCGAGCGACTCCACCGGGACCTCCAGGCGGACCAGTTCGGGCAGCAGCGCCGCCCCCGTGGCCGCCGGGCCGCCGTCAAGGCGCACCAGGAGCCCGCCCTCGGCGCGGACCGCCGACGCCACGCCCGGGAGCGACGCCACCTTCTCGACCAGCGGGTCCGGCACGTCGGCGGCCAGGCCGACGAGGAGCGTGTCCCCGGCTCCCACGATCTCGTCGACGGGGCCCGCCTGGACGAGGCGGCCCCGGTCCATCACGACGAGGTGGGTGCAGGACTGCTCGACCTCGGCGAGGAGATGGCTGGAGACGATGACCGTGCGGCCGCCCGCCGCGTACCGGATCATCACCTCGCGCATCTCGCGGATCTGGGGCGGGTCGAGGCCGTTGGTCGGCTCGTCCAGGATGAGCAGGTCGGGCAGGCCGAGCATGGCCTGGGCGAGGGCGAGGCGCTGGCGCATGCCCTGGGAGTACGTCCGCACCGCGCGGGCGAGGGCGTCGCCGAGACCGGCGATCTCCAGGGCCTCGTCCAGGTGGGCGTCCTCGGCGGGGCGGCCGGTGGCACGCCAGTACAGCTCCAGGTTCTCCCGCCCCGACAGGTGCGGCAGGAACCCGGCGCCCTCGACGAACGCGCCGACGCGGGACAGGACCGGCGCGCCCGGCCGGATCGCCCGGCCGAAGACGCGGATCTCGCCCGCGTCGGGCCGGATGAGGCCCATCAGCATGCGCAGGGTGGTGGTCTTGCCCGCGCCGTTCGGCCCGAGGAGGCCGAGGACCTGGCCCTTCTCGACGCGGAAGGACAGGTCGCGGACCGCGTACCGGTCGCTGGACTTCGCGTAGCGCTTGCTCAGGCCGGTGATCTGGAGCGGGACGCCCGCGAGGGCCGGGTCCGGGGCGGGCGCGGTGACGCGCCTGCGGCCGAGGACGAGCAGGGCGACGGCGACGGCCGCGCCGGTGAGCGGCAGCCACCACACCCAGGCGGGCAGCGGCGCGGCGGCGGTCGTCACTCCGGGGGCCGTCGGCACCTTCAGGGGGCCCTTCAACGACACCGTGTACGCGGCCGGTTCGGCCGGTGAGGCGTAGCCGAGGTCGGTGGCGGCGAGCACCAGGCGCAGCCGGTGGCCCTTCTTCAGCTCGTGGTCGACGGCGGGCAGCGTCAGCTCGACGTCCTTGCCGTCGACGGCGCCGTCGATCCGCACGGGGGCGACGAGTTGCGCGGGCAGCACCTGCCGAGCGCCGTCAGGACCCACGTCGTACACCTTCCCGAAGAGCACCGTGTCCTCGCTGTCGGACTTCACGCGCGCCCGCACGGTGGGCGCGCCGGTGATCCGCAGGTCCTCGGTGAGCGGCTTCGACTCGAACGCGGCGTACTGCCCGGGGAAGTCGAGGGAGACGCCGATGCCCAGTGAGGACAGCCGGTCGAGGCCGCTGTCTCCGCCCACCGCGCCGAGGCCCGGCAGTGCGGAGACGGCGGGTGGCGCGGCGCCCGGAGGGTTCTCGAAGGTCTGCGGCCGCCCGCCGAGCAGGGGGACGTCGCGCGGCCCGGCCGCGAGACCGGGGTAGCGGTCGGCGCTCGCCCCGCGCAGCGTCGCCGAGCCGTCCGTGGAGTCGATGCCTCCGGTGCGTGTGACGCGGAAGGCGGGGCCGGTGTCGGTGCCCTTGTCGTCCTTCAGATAGCGGTCGAACCAGGCGGTGACGCGGCCGCCGACCCGGTCCGTCTCCATCGCGCCGCCGTCGTGGCCGCCCGCGATCCAGTCGACCGCCACGGGCGCGTGCTGGGCGCGGATCGCCTTGGCCATGGCGTCGGCCTGGCCGAGCGGGAACAGCGAGTCCCGCTGGCCCTGCACGATCAGCGCGGGCACCTTGATCCGGGTGCCGACGGCGGCCGGGCTGCGCCCTGCGAGCAGCTCGCGCGCCTTCGCGTCCGGCTTCCCGGACACCGCGACGCGCTCGTACATCGCGCACAGCCTCGGCTGGAACCGGTCGCAGCCGCCCCCGGCGCCGAGGAACATCCCGGCCCACTGCTTCTTGAACACGCCGTTCGGGAACAGCGCGTCCGCCAGGTTCCAGTACGTGATCACCGGGGCGATCGCGTCCACCCGCTCGTCGTGCCCGGCGGCGAGCAGCGCGGCCGCTCCGCCGTACGAGGCGCCGGTGACGCCCACGCGCGGGTCGCCCGCCTTGTCGAGGCGGACCTCGGGCCGCTTCGCCAGCCAGTCGATGAGCCGGGAGACGTCGGCGCCCTCGCCCTTCGGGTCGTTCAGGCCGATGCGGCCGGTGGAGTCGCCGAAGCCGCGCGCGGACCAGGTGAGGACCGCGTACCCCGCGCGGGCCAGGTCCTCGGCCTGTGCGCGGACGTCGTCCTTGCTGCCGCCGAAGCCGTGCCCGACGAGGACGGCGGGGCGCTTGGCGGAGGCGTCGCCCGCGGTGAAGTACGAGGTGTCGATCCTCACCGCCCTGCCGTCGTCGCTGCCCGTGGTCAGCGTCCGGTCCGAGCGGCGCACGGCGGGCCCGTCGTCCGACGCGAGCGCCGACAGCGCTCCCCACGCGCCCGCGCCGACGAGGACCGCGAGGACGGCCACGGCGGCGAGCAGCCGCCGCGGCGCGCGCAGCGCGGACTTCCAGGCTCTGGCCCGGCGCAGTCGTAGATCCATGGCGTCCACGGTACGGGCGAGCGCTGACAACCGGGGCAGCCCCCGGGCGGAACCCCGCGGCCTCCCTGGGGAGTACGCCGGGCTCCCGGCTACGCCCGACGCGGTAGCGCGCCACGGCCACGGCACAACATGTCAGGGGCGCCTAGGCTGTTGACCCATGACATCTCACTCCGCGGCGCGTCCCGCGTCCCCGCTGCCCGAGAAGTCCACGGCCCGGCCTGAATCCACCGGGTCCCCGGAATCCCCCGACTCGCCCGCCTCCCCCGCCTCCCCCGCCTCCCTGGAGTCCCTCGCCACCGGCCAGCGCTCGCTCGGTGACCCGGCCGTCCGCTTCCCGCTCTGGCCGCCGCTGACCGAGGGCTGCCCCGTCACGAGCACGGAGGCCGTCGCCTACCCCGTAGAGGTCGACTACGCCTACGACGGGCTCCCCGAGGGCTTCTTCGCGCCCGCCACCGCCGCCGCGCGGCCGCGCGGGCACGAGCGCTGGGCGCCGCTCCTGCCGCCGCTGCACGCGCCCTCCCTCGCCGAGGGCGGCACGCCCCTGATCCCCCTGGAAGACGGCGTGTGGATCAAGGACGAGTCCCGCAATCCGACGTGGAGCCACAAGGACCGGCTGAACCGGGTCACGGTGAGCGCCGCCGTCGGCGTCGGCGCGCCCGGCGTCGTCGTCGCCTCCTCCGGCAACCACGGCGCATCGGCCGCCGCCTACGCGGCGCGCGCCGGGCTGCCGTGCGCCGTCCTCACCTCGCCGGACGCGCCGCCCGCCGTCGACGCGTTCCTGCGCGGCTACGGCGCCACCGTGCTGCACGTCCCCGACGACGACCGCTGGCCCCTGATGCGCCGCGTCGTCGAGCGCACCGGCTACCACCCCGTCAGCAACCTCACCCCCACCGCGCACACCGGGCACGGGTTCGGGCCCGAGGGCTACAAGACGCTCGCGTACGAGATCTTCACCGAACTGGGCACCGTCCCGCGCGCGGTGTTCGTACCGACCGGATACGGGGAGCTGCTGTTCGGCGTCTGGAAGGGCTTCGCCGAGCTGGTGCGGCTCGGGTGCGCGCGCCGGGTGCCGCGCCTGTACAGCTGCGAGCCCGCCACCGGCGGCCCGCTCGCCGCCGCGCTGCGCTCCGGGAAGCCCGCCGCGCGCGTGCCCGTGGGGCCGACCACCGCGTACGCCATCGACTGCCCCGTGGGCGGTGTCCGGGGGGTCGTCGCGCTGCGGGAGAGCGGCGGTGCGGCGCTGCTCGTCACGGACGAGGAGATGGCCGCCGCGCGGGACCGGCTCGCGCGAGCCGGGGTGTGGGCGGAGCTGTCGGCGGCGGCCGGGTTCGCCGGGTTCCGGCAGCTGGGCCGAGAGGCGCGGGATGCGGAGGGCCCGGTGGTGTGCGTGTCCACGTCGAGCGGCTTCAAGGACCGCGACCTGCTGGCCGGGGACGCGGCGCGGGACGTGGTGGACGCCGGGGACTGGGGGGCGGTGGCGCGGCGGCTGGGGCTGTAGGCCCTGTCCGGACCGGTGAACCCCGGCCCCGCCCGGACCGGCGGACCCCGGCCCTGTCCGGACCGGCGGACCCGCTCTCGCCGCTACCGCTCCTCGTTCTCCTCGTTCTCCTCGGTCTCGTCCGTGAGCGCCTGGTAGACGTCGTCCAGGGCGAAGGCGCCGTCGAGAGCGAACCCGTCGTCGCCCAGGGCGAACCCGTCGTCGAGTACGAGACCCTGCCCCGCCGCCTCTTCCCCAGCCTCGGCTCCGGCCCCGGCCCCGGCCTCGTCACCGAGCCCCTCCTGGACCTCGACGACGGCCCGCACCACGCTGACCTCGCCGTCGCCCGTCCGGGGGCGGTCGAGGGGGTCCTCCTGGCCCGCGGTGTAGCCGAAGCAGGCCGTCGGCCGCTTCGAGGGCGTTGGTGTCGGCGAAGACCAGGCGCGGGCGCCCTTCGGACACGCGGCGCAGGAGCGCCTCCGCCGTGTCCTCGGCGACGATCCTGCCGCCGTCGAGGAGGGCGACGCGGTCGGCGAGGCGCTCGGCCTCCTCCAGGTACCGGGTCGTCAGGAAGACCGTGACGCCGTCCGCGGCCAGGCCGCTGATCACGTCCCACAGCGTCCGGCGTTCGTGCGGGTCCAGGTCCGCCGTCGGCTCGTCGAGGAGGAGGACTCCCGGCCGCCCCATGAGGGTCATCGCCAGGTCGAGCCCGCGCAGCGCGGCGCGGGAGAGTGCGTCGGCCCGCTGGCCGGCCGCGCCCGCCAGGCCGCAGCCCAGCAGCAGTTCGTCGCAGCGCCGCCGCGCCTCGGTGCCGTCCAGGCCGTGGGGCTCCGCCGCCCGCAGGAGGTTCTCCCTGACGGTCAGCGTCCCGTCCGCCGCCGAGGACCGGCCCATGACGCCGACCGGCGCACTGGCGGCCACCGCGGCCTCCCGCGGCCCTCCACCGGCGTGCGCCTCGCCCCCGTCGGCGCTCACGCGCGCGGAGAGCAGCTCGACGACCGCGGTCTTGCCCGCCCCCGCCGGGCCGAGCAGCGCGAAGACCTCCCCTTGGAGGACGCTCAGCTCGACGCCGTCGAGGACCGTCGCATCGCCGTGGACCGTCGCATCGCCGTGGACCGTGGTCAGACCGCGCGCGGTGAGGGCCGGTTGACCGGCGGAGGGGGTGACTCCCCTGAGCCTTTTCATGACGGTCTGCTCTCCTCCGGGATGTGCACGCATCGGAGGAGCCCGCCCGCCTGCCCATACGGATACCGCACGCGAATACCTCGACGCGAGCACCGTAAGAGAAGGTTCGCGCACCGTGCAAGTTGCTCTTGAACAATGTGCAAGATTGCGGTAAGGGCTGGCCCGCGGCTACTCCCCCGGCACGCTCACCAGCCAGCGCGTCGCCGCGCGCGGCCTCAGGTACAGCGCCCAGTACAGCGTGGCCACGCCCACGATCCCGCCGGTCCACAGCAGGTACGGGGTCTCCTGGCGGCTCAGCACGTAGGCGAGCACGGCGATGAGGACCACCGGAACGCCGGGCCACAGCGGCATGCGCCAGGCGGACGCCGCGCCGTGGGAGCCGCGCCGGGCGAGCAGCGCGGCCACGGCCACGAGGAGGTACATCCCCGTCACGGACACGCCCGTCACCCCGTACAGCGTGTCCAGGTTCACGAAGCACAGGCCTGCGCCCGGCAGGCCCACGAGGAGGGTCGCGACCCAGGGCGAGCTGAAGCGGCCGAGGCGGGACAGCGCCGCGTTCACGGGCGCGGGCCAGGCCTTGTCGCGCGCGGAGGCGTACAGCACGCGGGAGTTCTGGATGACCATGACGATGCCCGCGTTGATGATGGCGAGGGCCACGCACAGGCTGATGAAGGTGCCGACGCCGGAGCTGGACCAGGCCGCGACCATCCCGCTGATGTCGCCGCGGGTGAGCGCCGCCAGGTCCGGCGCGCCCATGGTGATCGCGGCGACCGGCACGAGCAGCACGACCGCGGAGATGCCGAGCGTGAGGAGCACGGTGCGGGCGACGTTGCGCCGGGGGTTCTCCATCTCCTCGGAGAGGTAGACGGCCGTGGAGAAGCCCTGGGTGACGAAGAGCGCGATGGCGAGCCCGGAGACGATCAGCATGGCGGTGACCGCGTCGGGGCCGCCGCCCGCGCCCGCCACCTCCAGGCTCACCAGGCTGTCCGCGCCGCGCTCGGCGTGGGCGAAGCCGAGGACCGCGACGACGCCCGCGGCGACCACTTCGAGGACCAGGAAGATCCCGGTGATCCAGGCGTTGGCCCGCAGGTCGAGCAGGCCCGCGAGGGTGGCCAGGAGCATCACGCCCGCGCCCGCGTAGGCGGGTTCGATCCGCACGAGGGGCGCGAGGTAGTCGGCCGTGCCCATGGCGATCACGGGCGGCACGATCATCACGACGAGCAGGGAGAGCACGAACACGAGCCAGCCCGCGAGCCGTCCGGCCATCGTGGAGACCATCGCGTACTCGCCGCCCGCGCTCGGGATCAGGGTGCCGAGCTCGCAGTAGCAGAACGCGACGCCCACGCACAGCAGGGCGCCGATGGCGATGGTGAGGGCGGCGGCGGTGCCGAGCGACGAGAAGAGGTCGGGCACGACGACGAAGAGCGTGGACGCGGGCGTGACGCAGGACAGCGTGAGCAGGGTGCCGCCGACGACGCCGATGGACCGCTTGAGCTTGCGCGGCCGCCCGTCCGGGTCCGAGGTCGCCTCCGGGGCGAGGGACGCGGGCGGCGGCGTGTGCAGCGTTTCGGTCATACGGCGGATCCGATCGGCTCGTACCAGCGAGAAGGAGGGGGTGGAGCCGTCATGGAAACCCCCGCGTCAGGAGAACGTCAATGGCCGCTTACCTACGGATTCCGCACCCCCGGAGATCGGCAACTCGCCATTGATTCCCAGACGTTGAGCCCTCTAGGTGTCAATTGGCCAGAGAGTCCCTGCCATCACCTTCGATAGCAAGGTCAAATGCAAGAAGGACCTTCCTCGCGCCTTTTCTCCCCTCCGTGCGGGAACCGCAGCCATTCCCCCAAAAAAGAAACGAAGCCGTCCGCAGGGCGGACGGCTTCGTTCAGGGCGTGACAGCGGTCAGTGATTACGCGGGAACCCCAGGTCCACCCCGGCCGGGGCGTCCGACGGGTCCGGCCAGCGCGTCGTGACGACCTTGCCGCGGGTGTAGAAGTGCGTGCCGTCGTTGCCGTAGATGTGGTGGTCGCCGAAGAGGGAGTCCTTCCAGCCACCGAAGGAGTGGTAGCCCACCGGCACCGGGATCGGCACGTTCACGCCGACCATGCCCGCCTGGACCTCCAGCTGGAAGCGCCGCGCCGCGCCGCCGTCCCGGGTGAAGACCGCGGTGCCGTTGCCGAACGGCGAGGCGTTGATGAGGGCCAGGCCCTCCTCGTACGTCTCGACGCGCAGCACGCAGAGCACCGGGCCGAAGATCTCGTCCTTGTACGCGTCCGCCGTCACCGGCACCCGGTCGAGCAGCGAGAGGCCGATCCAGTGGCCGTCAGCGCATTCAGGGTGGCCCTCGACGGTGTAGCCGGTGCCGTCCAGGACGACCTCGCTGCCCTGCGCCGCCGCGCCCGTCACGTACGAGGCGACCTTGTCGCGGTGGGCCGCGGTGATGAGCGGGCCCATCTCGGAGGCCGGGTCGTTGCCGGGGCCGATCTTGATCTTCTCGGCGCGCTCCTTGATCTTCGCGACGAGCTCGTCGCCGACCGCGCCGACGGCGACGACGGCCGAGATGGCCATGCAGCGCTCGCCCGCCGAGCCGTACGCGGCCGAGACGGCGGCGTCGGCGGCCGCGTCCAGGTCGGCGTCCGGCAGGACCAGCATGTGGTTCTTGGCGCCGCCGAGGGCCTGGACGCGCTTGCCGTGGGCGGAGGCGGTGGTGTGGATGTAGCGGGCGATGGGGGTGGAGCCCACGAAGGACACGGCCGCCACGTCCGGGTGCTCAAGGAGGCGGTCCACGGCCACCTTGTCGCCGTGCACGACGTTGAACACGCCGTCCGGAAGGCCCGCCTCGGCGAGCAGCTCCGCCACCCGCATCGACGCCGACGGGTCCTTCTCGCTGGGCTTGAGGACGAAGGTGTTGCCGCACGCGATGGCGAGCGGGAACATCCACATCGGCACCATGGCCGGGAAGTTGAAGGGCGTGATGCCCGCGACGACGCCGAGCGGCTGGCGGATCGAGGAGACGTCCACGCGGCTCGCGACCTGCGTCGAAAGCTCGCCCTTGAGCTGCACGCTGATGCCGCACGCCAGGTCGACGACCTCCAGGCCGCGGGCGACCTCGCCGAGGGCGTCGGAGTGCACCTTGCCGTGCTCGGCGGTGATCAGCTCGGCGATCTCGTCGCGGTGCGCGTCGAGGAGCGCGCGGAACTTGAAGAGGATGGACGTGCGCTGCGCGAGCGAGGACTGGCCCCACGTCGCGTACGCGGCCTTGGCGGCGGCCACGGCCGCGTCCACCTCGTCCACGGAGGCGAAGGCCACGCGGGTCGTCACGGCGCCGGTGGCCGGGTCGGTGACCGGGCCGTACGTGCCGGACGCGCCCTCGACGCTCTTGCCACCGATCCAGTGGTCGACGGTCTTCGTCATGCCAAGAACTCCTTCACAGATGGCGGCGCCGGGCTGCAACGTGCCGGTCGTACTCCTCGCGGGCCTTGACCGCCGACGGGCGGGTCGCGGTCTCGGCCACGGGCACATCCCACCACGCCTGTGCCGGGGGCGGGCCCGACACTGTGTCTGCCGTTTCCGTCTCCACGTAGACACATGTGGGACCGTCCGCTTCGCGTGCTTCGCGCAGGGCCGCGCGCAGTTCGCCGACGGTCCGCGCGCGCCGCACCGGAAGCCCGAGGGAGGCGGCGTTGGCGGCCAGGTCCACGGGCAGCGGGCCGGCCGGTGTACGTGCCGTCGGGCACCCGGTAGCGGTAGGCGGTGCCGAAGCGCTCGCCGCCCACGGACTCCGAGAGGCCCCCGATGGAGGCGTAGCCGTGGTTCTGCAGGATCACCACGTTGATGGGGATGTTCTCCTGCACGGCCGTGACGATCTCGGTGGGCATCATCAGGTACGTGCCGTCGCCGACGAGCGCCCACACGGGCCGCTCGGGCGCGGCGAGGGCCACCCCGATCGCGGCCGGGATCTCGTATCCCATGCAGGAGTAGCCGTACTCGACGTGGTACTGGCGCGGCGAGCGGGCCCGCCACAGCTTGTGCAGGTCGCCGGGGAGCGAGCCCGCCGCGTTGATGAGGACGTCGTCGTCGGAGACGAGCGCGTCGAGGACGCCGAGGACCTGTGCCTGGGTGGGGCGCGCGTCGGGTGCGTCCGCCTCGTACGCGGCGAAGGCCTCGTCCACGCGCCGCTCCCAGCGCTCCTTGCCGTCGGTGTACTCGGCCGCGTAGGCGGCGGGGACGCGGAACCCGGAGACCGCCTCCGTGAGCGCCTCCAGCGCCGCGCGGGCGTCGGCGACGACCGTGGTGCCCGCCATCTTGTGGGCGTCGAACGCGGCCGCGTTGAGGTTCACGAAGCGCACCCCGGGCGCCGCGAAGAGCGTGCCGGAGGCGGTGGTGAAGTCGGTGTACCGGGTGCCGACGCCGATGACGAGGTCGGCGGTGCGGGCGAGTTCGTCGGCCGTGGCGGTGCCGGTGTGGCCGATGCCGCCGACGTCGGCGGGGTGGTCGTGGCGCAGGGAGCCCTTGCCCGCCTGCGTGGACGCCACGGGGATGCCGGTCGCGTCGGCGAAGGCGCGCAGGGCGTCCTCGGCCGCGCTGTGGTGGACGCCGCCGCCCGCGACGACCAGCGGCCTCGACGCGGCGCGCACGGCCCGCGCGGCGGCGGCGACCTCCGCGGGGTCGGGGGCCTGGCGGCGCACCGACCACACGCGTTCGGCGAAGAACTCCTGTGGCCAGTCGTACGCCTCGGCCTGGACGTCCTGCGGCAGGGCGAGCGTGACGGCGCCGGTCTCGACGGGGTCCGTGAGCACGCGCAGGGCGGCGAGCGCCGCCGGGATCAGGGCCTCCGGACGGGTCACCCGGTCGAAGTACCGCGAGACGGGCCGCAGGCAGTCGTTGACGGACACGTCGCCCGCGTAGGGCACTTCGAGCTGCTGGAGCACCGGGTCGGCGGGGCGGCTGGCGAAGGTGTCGCCGGGCAGCAGCAGGACGGGCAGGTGGTTGACGGTGGCGAGGGCGGCGCCGGTGACGAGGTTGGTGGCGCCGGGGCCGATGGACGTCGTCACGGCGTGCGTGGACATCCGCCCTGACTGCCGGGCGTAGCCGACCGCCGCGTGCACCATGGCCTGCTCGTTGCGCCCCTGGTGGAAGGGCATCTCGTCGCCGTACTCGACGAGCGCCTGGCCGAGCCCGGCGACGTTGCCGTGCCCGAAGATGCCCCAGGTCGCCCCGATGACGCGGTGCCGGATGCCGTCGCGCTCGCTGAACTGCCGGGACAGGAAGCGCACGAGGGCCTGCGCGGTGGTCAGGCGGACCGTGCCGGTCATCGGTACCCCTCCGTGTGGTCAGGGTGGAAGCAGATCTTCCACTCTCGTTCGTCCCCCGGTCCCGCCATGACGTTCAGGTAGTACATGGCGTGGCCGGGCTGGGCGATGGACGGCCCGTGCCAGCCGTCTGGCACGAGCACGGCGTCGCCGGAGCGGACCTCGGCGAGCACGTCGGTGCCGCCCTCGCGGGAGGGGGACACCCGCTGGTAGCCGAAGCCGTTCTCGCCCTCGATCTCGAAGTAGTAGATCTCCTCGAGCTCGGCCTCGACGCCGGGGCGGTGCTCGTCGTGCTTGTGCGGCGGGTACGAGGACCAGTTGCCGCCGGGCGTGATCACCTCGACGGCGATCAGGCGGTCGCAGTCGAACGTGTCCGCCGCGGCGAAGTTGCGCACCTGGCGGGCGCAGGTGCCGCTGCCCCGCTCTTCGACGGGGACCTCCGGCGCGGGGCCGTAGCGGGCGGGGAGTCGGCGCTCGCACTTCGCTCCTGCCAGGGCGAAGCGGCCTCCCACGCCGGAGGCGATCTGGATGTGGGTATCGCGGGGAACGTAAGCGAAATCACTTGCTCCGCTGAACACGCTCTCCCGGCCCAGGAGTTCGATGATCTCGCCCTCCGCGTGCACCGTACCGCCGCCGGTCAGCGGGAGCACGATCCATTCACTCTCTCCGGTGGCGAAGGAGTGCAGCCCGCCGGGCGGCAGTTCGACGACGCGCAGGCTGGAGTGGGTCCATCCGGCGCGCTCGGGGTCGATGGCGAGGGCGTAGGGGCCCTCGGCCGCGCTTCCCTTCGGTACGTACGTCATACGGGCATCCTTCCGGGTGCGTACCCCACGGCTACAGCAGACCCACGGCCGTGTCGACGGCGCCCGCCACGTCCCCGTCGGGCGGGTACAGGAGCGTCCGGCCCGCGACGAGGCCGTACACGGTCGGCAGCTGCAGGGCGCCGCGCCACTTCTCGAACGTCGTGTCGCCGCCCTGGCCGTTCCCGGCGTCGATGTCGCCGCCGAGCAGCACGGCGGGCAGCGTCGAGGCCTCCATGACGCGCGCCATGTCGTCGGGGTTCTCGGTGACGGGCACCTTCAGCCAGGTGTACGCGGAGGTGCCGCCGAGGCCGGAGGCGATGGCGAGGGACCGGGTGACCGCCGCCGCGCTGAGGTCGTTGCGCAGCGCCCCGTCACCGGGCCGCCGGGCGCACAGGAACGGCTCGACGAACACCGGCAGCCGGCGCTCCGCCATCGCGTCGACGGCGCGTGCCGTGGCGTACAGGGTGGCGAGCGAGCCCGGGTCGTCGTAGTCGACGCGCAGCAGCAGCTTGCCCGCGTCGAAGCCGAGCCGCTCCAGGTCCTCGGGGCGGTGGCCGGTGAAGCGGTCGTCCAGTTCGAAGGCGGCGCCCGCGAGCCCGCCCCGGTTCATGGACCCCATCACGACCTTGTCGTCGAGCGCGCCGAGCAGCAGCAGGTCGTCGAGGATGTCGGCGGTGGCGAGCACGCCGTCGACGCCGGGCCGCGACAGGGCCAGGCACAGCCGCTCCAGGAGGTCCGCCCGGTCGGCCATGGCGAGGGGGTCCTTGCCGACGCCGAGCGCGCCGCGCGCCGGATGGTCCGCCGCGATGATCATCAGCCGTCCGGAGGGGCCGAGCAGGGGCCGCCGAATCCTGCGGGCGGCGGCCTCGGCGATGGCCTCGGGGTGCCGGGCCCGGGTCCGGACGAGCGCGGAGACGTCCACGGCGGCGCTCACCGGACCTCCCCCGCCGTCAGCGCGTCCGCCACCTCGGCGGCGTACGGCATGGCGGAGGAGCACTCCAGGCGGGAGGCGACGATCGCGCCCGCCGCGTTGGCGTAGCGGACCACCCGCTCCAGGTCCCAGCCGGAGAGCAGCCCGTGGCACAGGGCGCCGCCGAAGGCGTCGCCCGCGCCGAGCCCGTTGAGGACCGTCACCGGCAGCGGCGGCACCTCGGCCACCGTCCCGGCCCTGTCCATCGCGAGCACGCCCTTCGGTCCCTGTTTGACCACGGCGAGTTCGACGCCCGCGGCGAGCAGCGCCTCGGCGGCGGCGCGCGGTTCGCGCTCGCCGGTGGCGATCTCCACCTCGTCCACGTTGCCGACGGCGACCGTCGCGTGCCGCAGGGCGGCGGCGTAGTGGGGGCGGGCCTCGTCCGGGTCGCGCCAGAACATGGGCCGCCAGTCGAGGTCGAAGACCGTGGTGGCGGCGGCGGGCCGGGCGGCGAGCGCGGCGAGCGTCGCGCCCCGGCTCGGCTCCTCGCACAGGCCGGTGCCGGTCATCCAGAAGATCCGCGCCGCCGCGATCGCGCCGAGGTCGAGCTCGTCCGCGCGGATCTCCAGGTCGGGGGCCTTGGGCTGGCGGTAGAAGTACAGCGGGAAGTCGTCCGGCGGGAACACCTCGCAGAAGGTGACCGGCGTCGGCAGGCCCGCCACCTCCGTGGCCCACCGCGCGTCCACGCCGAACTCCCGCAGCTGCTCGCGCAGATACTCCCCGAAGGGGTCCTGTCCCGTCCGCGTGACAACGCCCACGCGCCGCCCGAGCCGGGCGGCGGCCACCGCCACGTTCGTCGCCGAGCCGCCGAGGAACTTCCCGAACGTCGTGACCCGCGCCAGCGGCACCCCGCTCTCCAGGGGGTACAGGTCCACGCCGATCCGGCCCATCGTGATGACGTCGTACGGATCGGCGCTCGCGTCGGCGTACGGATCCGGGTGCGGATGGGTCACCCTGCACATCCCTTCGTGGTGGCTTCCCTCAGGTCTAATCCCGCCCCATGAACCCTGTCAACATTTTGTCCTTACATTCGGACTACTGCTTGACACTGTTCTCGGCCGACGGCGAGGCTTGCGGCCATGGCGCAGCAGACAGAGCCGCAGACAGAGCCGTCGCGAGGCTCCCCGCCCGTTGTCCCGCATCCGCATCGGCTCGGCCCCCGACTCCTGGGGCGTGTGGTTCCCCGACGACGAGCGGCAGGTGCCGTGGAGCCGCTTCCTGGACGAGGTCGCCGACTGCGGGTACGAGTGGATCGAGCTCGGCCCGTACGGCTATCTGCCGACCGACCCCGCCCAACTGGCCGACGAGACGCGGCGCCGGGGCCTGAAGGTCTCCGCGGGCACGGTCTTCACCGGCCTGCACCACGGCCCTGACGTCTGGGACAAGACGTGGGAGCACGTGTCGTCCATCGCCGCCCTCACCCAGGCCATGGGCGCCCGGCACCTCGTCGTCATCCCGTCCTTCTGGCGCGACGACAAGACCGGCGAGGTCCTGGAGGACGCCACGCTCACGCCCGGGCAGTGGCGCCAGCTGACCACCCAGACCGAGCGCCTGGGTCACGAGGTGCGCGAGCGCTACGGCCTCGACATCGTCGTCCACCCGCATGCCGACACCCACATCGACACCGAGGAGAACGTCGCCCGCTTCCTCGACGCGACGGACTCCGGGCTCGTGTCGCTGTGCCTGGACACCGGCCACTACGCGTACTGCGGCGGCGACAGCGTCAAGCTCATCGAGACCTACGGCGAGCGCATCGGCTACCTCCACCTCAAGCAGGTGGACCCCGCCGTCCTCGCCGAAGTCCGGGCGCAGGACATGCCGTTCGGGCCCGCCGTCGCCCGCGGCGTGATGTGCGAGCCGCCCGCGGGGGTGCCCGCCCTCGAGCCCGTCCTCGCGGCGGCGCAGCGGCTCGGCGTCGACCTGTTCGCCATCGTCGAGCAGGACATGTACCCCTGCGAGCCGGACCGGCCGGAGCCGATCGCGCGCCGGACCCGCGCGTTCCTCCGCGGCTGCGGGGCGTAACCGCCGGACGCGTCCAGCCCCCCATCGCGCTTGCGCGCTCGTCCTCAAACGCCGGACGGGCTAGAACCTGCCGGTCACGGCGACGGTTCTAGCCCGTCCGGCGTTTGAGGACGAGGCGCGGAGCGCCGTTGGCACGGTGCGTGAGCGCGCCCCCGCCGTGCCCGGCGCCGACGCCCTACTCCCGCTTCACTTTGGTCACAAATACCACCCCCCTGTCACACATGTCCCACGTACGCGGGTTTCCCGTCACAGCCAGTCGACAGGCACGCCCCCATGGTCACTCTCCGTCGTTCACGGGGCACAGGCTGAGTGACACCAGTGCCGCGCCCAGCTCCCCCGTCGGCCGCTCCGGCCGCCCTGGGCGCGCACAGGGAGGAGCCACTGATGACCGACCGCAGGCTCTGGTCGTACAAAGACATCGCCGCGCACATCCGCGTCCAGCCGGACACCGTGCGCTCCTACCGCAAGCACGGCCTCCTCCCCGAGCCCGACCACGTCGAGGGCGGCAAGCCGTACTGGTACGCGGACACCATTCGCGCCTGGGTCGCCGCGCGGCCCGGCAACCGCACGCGCAAGAGCGATTGAACCCGCCACCCCCGCCACCCTCACCGCACCCACCGCTCCCTCGCCGCCCCCTCCCTCTTGGAAAATACCCCCTAGGGGTATAGTGTGGGGTGTGTCGAGGGGTTCCCTGGAGCCACCGGAGCCCCTCGCTCACGACGATGGTCCACACATCCGCGCGCTTCACTGAGGAGAACGACATGACCGCCAACGCCCAGACCTCGCAGACCGGCGCCGTCACGACGGTGTACGACGTGAAGGGGATGACGTGCGGCCACTGCGAGGGCGCCGTCAACGGCGAGATCTCCGAGCTCGCGGGCGTCAGCTCCGTCCAGGCCGTCGCCGCCACGGGCAAGGTCACCGTGGTCTCCGCGGCTCCCCTCGACGAGGAGGCGGTCCGCGCCGCGGTCGACGAGGCCGGTTACGAACTGGTCGGCACGGCCGCCTGACCCACCCCTCGCCCCTCGGGCCCCGCGGCACGCCACCAGCGCCGCGGGGCCCCACCCGTCGTACCGCCGTACCCCCGTACGCAGCGAAAGAGCCGTCATGAACACCTCCGAGGTCGAACTCGCCGTCGGCGGCATGACCTGCGCCTCCTGCTCGGCCCGCATCGAGAAGAAGCTGAACCGCATGGAGGGCGTGACCGCGTCGGTCAACCTCGCCACGGAGAAGGCCAAGGTGGCCTACGCCGACGGGATCGAGGTCGCCGACCTCGTCGCCACGGTCGAGAAGCTCGGCTACACGGCGCGCGAGATCGTCCCGCCACGCCCCGACGCGCCCCCGGAGACGGCCCGCCCCACCACCGCCGACCTGACGGAGGCCGACCAGCTGCTGCGGCGCCTGCTGGTCTCCGCCGCGCTCGCCGTCCCCGTCATCGTGATGGCGATGGTCCCCGCGCTCCAGTTCGAGTACTGGCAGTGGCTGTCCCTCACCCTTGCGGCGCCCGTCGTCGTGTGGGGCGGTGCGCCCTTCCACCGGGCGGCGTTCGTCAACGCCCGGCACGGCGCCGCCACCATGGACACCCTCGTGTCGCTCGGCACGCTCGCCGCCTTCGGCTGGTCGCTGTGGGCCCTGTTCTTCGGGACGGCGGGCGAGCCGGGGATGCGGCACGGCTTCGACCTGACGATCGAGCGCGGCACCGGCGCGTCGGCGCTGTACCTCGAAGTCGCCGCCGGGGTGGTCACGTTCATCCTCCTCGGCCGCTATCTGGAGGCCCGCTCCAAGCGCAAGGCGGGCGCCGCGCTGAAGGCGCTCCTTGAACTCGGCGCCAAGGACGTCACCGTACTCAGGGACGGCACTGAAAAGAACGTTCTAGTTAGCGAGTTGATGACCGGGGACCTGTTCCTGGTGCGGCCCGGCGAGAAGATCGCCACCGACGGACGGGTCGTCGAGGGTGCCTCCGCCGTCGACGCCTCCATGCTGACCGGCGAGTCCGTGCCCGTCGACGTCGCCGCCGGGGACGCGGTGACCGGGGCGACCCTGAACGTCGGCGGGCGGCTCGTCGTCGAGGCGACCCGCATCGGCGCCGACACCCAACTGGCCCGCATGGCGCGGCTCGTGGAGGACGCCCAGAACGGCAAGGCCGCCGCCCAGCGCCTCGCCGACCGCATCTCCGCCGTCTTCGTGCCCGTCGTCATCGCGCTCGCCGTGGCCACCCTCGGCTTCTGGCTCGGCAACGGAGTGGGGCCCGCCGCCGCGTTCACGGCCGCCGTGGCCGTACTGATCATCGCCTGCCCCTGCGCCCTCGGACTCGCCACGCCCACCGCACTCATGGTCGGCACCGGACGCGGCGCGCAGCTCGGCATCCTCATCAAGGGCCCCGAAGTCCTGGAGTCCACCCGCCGCGTCGACACGATCGTCCTGGACAAGACCGGCACCGTCACCACCGGAAAGATGACGCTCCAGGAGGTGCACACGGCCGAGGGCACCGACGAGAAGGAACTGCTGCGGCTCGTGGGCGCCCTGGAGCACGCCTCCGAGCACCCGGTGGCCCGCGCCGTCGCGGCGGGCGCGGCCCGGCGGTTGGGGCTCGACGCGGCCGCGCTCCCCGGCGCCGGAGCACTTCGTGAACGCCCCCGGCACCGGGGTGCGCGGCACCGTGGACGGGCACGCGGTGCTCGCCGGGCGGGAGCGGCTGCTCACCGAGGCCGGGGTCACCGGCCTCGACGCGCTGGCCGGTGCCGTGGAACGGGCCGAGGCGGCGGGCCACACGGTCGTCCTCGTCGCCTGGGACGGCGTCGCGCGCGGGGTGCTCGCGGTCGCCGACGCGGTCAAGGACACCAGCGCCGAGGCCGTGCGGGCGCTGCGCCGACTCGGGCTTACGCCCGTGCTGTTGACCGGTGACCACCGGGCCGTCGCCGAGACGGTCGCCCACGAGGTCGGCATCGAGACCGTGTACGCGGACGTGCTGCCCGAGGACAAGGCGGACGTGGTGCGGCGGCTGCGCGCCGAGGGCCGGGTCGTGGCGATGGTCGGCGACGGCGTGAACGACGCGGCCGCGCTCGCCACGGCCGACCTGGGCCTGGCCATGGGCACCGGCACGGACGCCGCCATCGAGGCGGGCGACCTGACGCTCGTACGGGGCGACTTGAGGGTCGCGGCGGACGCCATCCGGCTCTCCCGCAGGACGCTCGCCACCATCAAGGGCAACCTCTGCTGGGCCTTCGGCTACAACGTCGCCGCGCTGCCGCTCGCCGCCGCCGGACTGCTCAATCCGATGGTCGCCGGAGCGGCCATGGCGTTCTCGTCCGTGTTCGTTGTGACCAACAGTCTCCGCTTGCGGTCTTTCACATAGCTCCGCGATCCTTCACACTGTCTTCGCGGGACCCTCACCTCGGGGTTGGATTACCCTTTTGGGTCCTCTTGCGTATGTACAGGACATATGCAAGAGACGCAGATCACAACGATCAGAACGTAACCATCAGGGGGGCTCACGAGTCTAAGAGGGCGACACCAGAGGGATCTTGGGGGATCCCTAGGGTGTCTGGGGACATCTTGGGGGATGTTCCCGGAACGCGTTGGCCGGGGCACGTGCACCGGGGAGCTTTGAGCGGCCCTCCCGATGTCGTACGCGTCCCGGCAGACCGCAACCACACACTCCCGGCCGGATCCCGTGGGGGGAATCCGCACCGGGGCACAGGAAAGCGCCCCGACCGTCGACCCGTGGGGGGATCGACGGCGGGGCGTTTTTCATGACGCGGGCGCCTTCAGCGCCCCCGAAGGAGCGCGGGGAACTGCGCGCTCAGCCAGCGAAAAGCCGCAGCCGCGTCCGCCGGGTTACCGAGCAGACGCGACCGCGGCTTTCGTCGTGAAAGAACCGAGGGCCAGGAGTTACCGGGACTCCACCGGAACGAAGTCCCGGAGCACCTCGCCGGTGTAGATCTGGCGCGGGCGACCGATACGGGAACCCGGCTCCTTGATCATCTCGTGCCACTGGGCGATCCAGCCCGGCAGCCGGCCGAGGGCGAACAGGACCGTGAACATCTCGGTCGGGAAGCCCATGGCCCGGTAGATCAGGCCGGTGTAGAAGTCGACGTTCGGGTAGAGGTTGCGCGAGACGAAGTAGTCGTCGGAGAGCGCGTGCTCCTCCAGCTTGAGCGCGATGTCGAGCAGCTCGTCGGACTTGCCGAGGGCCGAGAGGACATCGTGCGCGGCGGCCTTGATGATCTTGGCGCGCGGGTCGAAGGACTTGTACACCCGGTGGCCGAAGCCCATCAGGCGGACGCCGTCCTCCTTGTTCTTCACCTTGTTGATGAAGGAGTCGACATCGCCGCCGTTGGCCTGGATGCCCTCCAGCATCTCCAGGACCGACTGGTTGGCGCCGCCGTGCAGCGGGCCCCACAGGGCGGAGATGCCGGCGGAGATCGAGGCGAACATGTTCGCCTGCGAGGAGCCGACCAGGCGGACCGTCGAGGTCGAACAGTTCTGCTCGTGGTCCGCGTGCAGGATGAGCAGCTTGTCGAGGGCCGAGACGACGACCGGGTCGAGCTCGTACTCCTGGGCGGGGACCGAGAAGGTCATGCGCAGGAAGTTCTCGACGTACCCGAGGTCGTTGCGCGGGTAGACGAAGGGGTGGCCGATCGACTTCTTGTAGGCGTACGCCGCGATCGTCGGCAGCTTGGCGAGCAGCCGGATCGTGGAGAGGTGGCGCTGCTTCTCGTCGAACGGGTTGTGGCTGTCCTGGTAGAACGTGGACAGCGCGCTGACCACGGAGGACAGCATCGCCATCGGGTGGGCGTCACGCGGGAAGCCGTCGAAGAAACGCTTGACGTCCTCGTGCAGCAGGGTGTGCTGGGTGATCTCGTTCTTGAACGTGGCCAGCTCGTCGACCTTCGGCAGCTCGCCGTTGATCAGCAGGTACGCCACCTCGAGGAAGGTGGAGCGCTCGGCCAGCTGCTCGATCGGGTAGCCGCGGTAGCGCAGGATGCCCTGTTCACCGTCGAGGTAGGTGACGGCGGACTTGTACGCGGCGGTGTTGCCGTAGCCGCTGTCCAGGGTCACCAGACCGCTCTGCGCGCGGAGCTTGCCGATGTCGAAGCCCTTGTCGCCCACAGTGGACTCGATCACCGGGTAGGTGTACTCGCCGTCGCCGTACCGCAGTACTACAGCATTCTCGTTGTGCTCGCTCACGTCATCCCTCACCGACGTTGTGCCTCTTCTTCGAGGTGCCCTGACTGTCTCTACCATCCCCCATTTGGCCCTGGAGAGTGCACTCGGGGTCGACCATTGGGCCTATTGGCGGCACTCAGTGCCGCCAACCTGCTCATCCTGCCCCCTTCGCCCCGGTTCCGAAAGTGGTGTGTGACCTTTACGACTCAAATGATCGATCAAAGTCCGGACGGTGTTGACGTCCACGCGCGGGGCGGCCCGCGAGGCGGTGGTCCAGGGCCGTGAAGCGCCTGCCCGCGGACACCGTGCGCACCGCCTGGCCCAGTGCCCTGCGCGAACCGACCAGCACGACCAGCCTCTTGGCGCGGGTCACGGCCGTATAGAGCAGATTTCGCTGGAGCATCATCCAGGCGCCGGTGGTGACCGGAATCACCACCGCTGGATACTCACTTCCCTGTGAGCGGTGGATTGTCACCGCGTAGGCGTGGGCGAGTTCGTCGAGTTCGTCGAAGTCGTACCCGACCTCCTCGTCCTCGTCCGTGAGGACCGTCAGGCGCTGTTCGTCCGGGTCCAGGGCGGTGACCACGCCCACCGTGCCGTTGAAGACGCCGTTCTCCCCCTTCTCGTAGTTGTTGCGGATCTGGGTGACCTTGTCGCCGACGCGGAAGACGCGGCCGCCGAAGCGCTTCTCGGGCAGGCCGGGGCGGGCGGGGGTGATGGCCTGCTGGAGCAGGCCGTTCAGATTCCCCGCGCCCGCGGGGCCCCGGTGCATGGGGGCGAGGACCTGCACGTCCCGGCGCGGGTCGAGGCCGAACTTGGCGGGGACGCGGCGCGCGGCCACGTCCACGGCGAGGCGCCCGGCCTCCTCGGTGTCCTCCGCCACGAACAGGAAGAAGTCGCTCAGGCCCTGGGTGAGGGGCTGTTGCCCCGCGTTGATGCGGTGGGCGTTGGTGACCACGCCCGACTCCTGCGCCTGGCGGAAGACGCGGGTGAGGCGGACCGCGGGCACCGGGCTGCCCTCGCTCAGCAGGTCCCGGAGGACCTCGCCCGCGCCGACGCTCGGCAGCTGGTCCACATCGCCCACGAAGAGCAGATGGGCGCCCGGCGGCACGGCCTTCACCAGCTTGTTGGCGAGCAGCAGGTCCAGCATGGACGCCTCGTCGACGACCACCAGGTCCGCGTCCAGGGGGCGGTCCCTGTCGTACGCGGCGTCGCCGCCGGGCTTCAGCTCCAGGAGGCGGTGCACGGTGGAGGCCTCAGCGCCGGTCAGCTCGGCGAGGCGCTTGGCGGCGCGGCCCGTGGGCGCGGCGAGCAGCACCTTGGCCTTCTTGGCGCGGGCCAGCTCCACGATGGAGCGGACCGTGAAGGACTTGCCGCAGCCGGGCCCGCCGGTGAGGACGGCGACCTTCCTGGTCAGGGCGAGCCGGACGGCCTCCTCCTGCTCGGGGGCGAGCTCCGCGCCCGTGCGCCGCGCGAGCCAGGCCAGGGCCTTGTCCCAGGCGACGTCCGCGAAGCCCGGCATCCGGTCGTCATCGGCGCGCAGCAGACGGGACAGCTGGGCGGCCAGGGACAGTTCGGCGCGGTGGAAGGGGACCAGATAGACGGCCGTGACCTCCGGGCCGCCGTCGGGCCCGGGGACCGGCTCGCGGACGACGCCCTCCTCCTCCCCCGCGAGCTCGCCGAGGCAGTCGATGACCAGGCCCGTGTCGACCTGGAGCAGCTTGACCGCGTCCGCGATGAGGCGCTCCTCGGGCAGGAAGCAGTTGCCCTGGTCGGTGGATTGCGAGAGCGCGTACTGCAAGCCCGCCTTGACGCGGTCGGGGCTGTCGTGCGGGATGCCGACGGACTGGGCGATGCGGTCGGCGGTGAGGAAGCCGATGCCCCAGACGTCGGCCGCCAGGCGGTACGGCTCGTTCTTGACCACGGAGATGGAGGGCGTCCCCGTACTTCTTGTAGATCCGCACGGCGATGGAGGTGGAGACGCCGACGCCCTGGAGGAAGACCATGACCTCCTTGATGGCCTTCTGCTCCTCCCAGGCGGCGGCGATCTTCTTGGTGCGCTTGGGGCCGAGCCCGGGGACCTCGATGAGCCGCTTCGGCTCGTGCTCGATGACGTCGAGGGTGTCGACCCCGAAGTGCGTGGTGATGCGGTCGGCCATGACCGGGCCGATGCCCTTGATGAGCCCGGAGCCCAGATAGCGGCGGATGCCCTGGATGGTGGCGGGCAGGACCGTCGTGTAGTTCTCCACCGTGAACTGCTTGCCGTACTGGGGGTGGGAGCCCCAGCGGCCCTCCAGGCGCAGGGACTCGCCGACCTGCGCGCCGAGCAGCGAGCCGACCACCGTGAGCAGGTCACCCGCGCCTTTGCCGGTGTCCACGCGCGCGACCGTGTACCCCGTCTCCTCGTTGGCGTACGTGATTCGCTCCAGGACGCCCTCGATCGAGGCCATCCGGGGCGCGGGCACACCCGGGGTGCCCCGCTGGGCAGCTGTCGACATGGTCCGACGCTACCGCCGGGCACTGACACCGCGTCCAGGCCCCCGCGCCGGGCGGGGCGGGGCCGGCGGGCCGGAGGGGCGGCCGGGGCGATGCGGCGCGGGGTCACGATCTGGTTTCGGCCACCTGTCAAGGGGTTGTCAAGACGTCGTGTAATCGATTCCAATCCCTCGTGTAATCGATTCCACAAGGAGGTGGCATCGGCGGTGGCAAGCGTTGGCATCAAAGACGTCGCGGCCCGGGCGGGCGTGTCCGTCGCGACGGTGTCACGGGTCCTGAACGGGCACGCGTCCGTCAGCCCCGCGGCCCGCGGCCGGGTCCTGGCGGCCGTGGAAGAGCTCGGATACCGGCCCAACACGCTGGCCCGGTCGCTGCGCACCGATCAGACGCGCACGCTCGGTCTGATCATCAGCGACGTCCTGAACCCGTACTTCACCGAAGCTGGCCCGCTCCGTCGAGGAGGAGGCCCGGGCGCTCGGCTACAGCCTCATCTTCGGCAACGCCGACGAGCGGCCCGAGGTCCAGGACCACCACGTCCGCACCCTTCTGGACCGCCGCATCGACGGGCTCCTCGTCTCCCCCGCCGACGGCGGCTCCCCGCTGCTCCTGGACGCCGCGCGCGCGGGCACCCCGATGGTGTTCGTGGACCGCTGGATCGCGGGCGCGGACGTGCCCGTCGTGCGGGCGGACGGGCGCGGCGCGGTGCGCGACCTGGTGGCCCATCTGCACGGGCTCGGGCACCGCAGGCTCGCCATCATCGCGGGCCCCGCCGCCACGACCACCGGCAGCGAGCGCGTCGCGGCCTTCCGGGAGGCGCTCGCTGAGTACGGCCTGGAGCTGCCCGCCGCGTACGTCGGGCAGGGCGACTTCCAGGCCGCGAGCGGGCGCCGCGCCACCGAGCGCTTCCTGGCCCTGCCGACGCCGCCCGACGTGGTCTTCGCCGCCGACAACCTGATGGCGCTCGGCGCGCTCGACGCCATCCGCGCGCGCGGGATGCGCGTTCCGCACGACATCGCGCTCGCCGCGTTCGACGACATCCCGTGGTTCGTGCACACCGACCCGCCGATCACGGCGGTCGCACAGCCGACCGGCGAGCTCGGCCGGGCCGCAGTCCGGGCCCTGGCCGACCGCATCGAGGGCCGCCCGGCCCCGTCCGTGACGCTGCCCGCGCGCCTGGTCGTCCGCCGCTCCTGCGGCGAGGCGGCCCCGTCCGGGCCCCCTGCCGAAGAGACCCCCGCTGGAAGGAGCAACCAGTGAGCCACGACGAGGAGTTGCTGCGCGTCGAGGGCATCCGCAAGGCGTTTCCCGGCGTCGTGGCGCTCGACGGCGTCGACTTCGACCTGCGCGCGGGCGAGGTGCACGTGCTGCTGGGCGAGAACGGCGCGGGCAAGTCCACGCTGATCAAGATGCTGTCCGGCGCCCACCAGCCCGACGCGGGGCCGCATCCTGGCCGGAGGCGAGGAGGTCCGCGTGCACGGCGCGCAGGACGCCGAGCGGCTCGGGATCGCCACCATCTACCAGGAGTTCAACCTCGTCCCCGACCTGACGGTCGCCGAGAACGTCTTCCTGGGCCGCCAGCCCCGCCGCTACGGCCTGATCGACCGCAAGAAGATGGAGGCCGACGCGGCCGTGCTCCTCGCGCGCGTGGGCGTCGACGTCTCGCCGCGCGCCCGCTGCCGCGACCTCGGCATCGCCCGCCTCCAGATGGTGGAGATCGCCAAGGCGCTGAGCCTGCACGCGCGCGTGCTCATCATGGACGAGCCGACGGCCGTGCTGACCGCCGAGGAGGTGGAGAAGCTCTTCACCATCGTGCGCGCCCTGCGCGAGGACGGCGTCGGAATCGTCTTCATCACCCACCACCTGGAGGAGATCGCCGCGCTCGGCGACCGCGTGAGCGTCATCCGCGACGGCAGGAGCGTGGGCCAGGTGCCCGCCGACACGGCCCGAGGACGAGCTGGTCCGCCTGATGGTGGGGCGCTCCATCGAGCAGCAGTACCCCAGGGAGCGGCCCGAACTCGACGGCGGCGACGTGCCGTTGCTGAAGGTCCGCGGGCTCACCCGGCGGGGCGTGTTCCACGACGTCGGCTTCGAGGTGCGCGCCGGTGAGGTCGTCGGCGTGGCCGGTCTGGTGGGGGCGGGGCGCACCGAGGTGGCGCGGGCCGTCTTCGGCGCCGACCCCTATGACGCGGGCTCGGTGGAGGTCGAGGGGAGCCCGGTGCCCCCGCACGACGTGTACGCCGCGATGACCGCCGGGATCGGGCTCGTGCCGGAGGACCGCAAGGGCCAGGGCCTGGTCCTCGACGCGTCCGTGGCGGACAACCTGGGCCTGGTGACGCTGCGTTCGGCGACCCGCGCCGGGCTCGTGGACCGGGCCGGGCAGAGCGCGGCGGCGGAGCGGATCGCCGGGCAGCTCGGGGTGCGCATGGCGGGCCTGCACCAGCACGTGCGCACGCTGTCCGGCGGCAACCAGCAGAAGGTCGTCATCGGCAAGTGGCTGCTCGCCGAGGCTCGGGTGCTGATCCTCGACGAGCCGACGCGCGGCATCGACGTCGGCGCGAAGGTCGAGATCTACCAGCTCGTCAACGAACTCACGGCGGCCGGGCACGCCGTCCTGATGATCTCCAGCGACCTGCCCGAGGTGCTCGGCATGAGCGACCGGGTCCTGGTGATGGCCGAGGGCCGCCTCGCGGGCGAACTGGCCGCCGCGGACGCGACGCAGGACACCGTGATGGCGCTGGCCGTCGGCAGCGCCGCCCCGCCCGAAACGCCCATCGAACAGCACGACACCGCCCCTGCGGGGGACGCGGAGGAGGGTTCCCGTGGCAACCACTGACACCCGTCCGGACAAGCCGGGCAAGACCGTCACCGGCGGCGCGAGCGGCCTCGACCTGCGGCGGCTGCTGCTCGACAACGGGGCGCTGACCGCGCTCGTGGCCTTGGTGGTGGCGATGTCGCTGCTGTCCGGCGACTTCCTGACCACGCAGAACCTGCTGAACGTCGGCGTGCAGGCGGCCGTGACGGCGATCCTCGCGTTCGGCGTCACCTTCGTCATCGTCTCCGCGGGCATCGACCTGTCGGTCGGCTCGGTGGCGGCGCTTTCGGCGACGGTCCTGGCCTGGTCGGCGACGAAGGAGGGCGTGCCCGTCTGGATCGCGGTGCTCCTCGCCGTCGCCACCGGCATCGCCTGCGGCCTCGTCAACGGCGTGCTCGTCTCGTACGGGAAGCTGCCGCCGTTCATCGCGACGCTCGCGATGCTGTCCATCGGCCGCGGCCTGTCCCTGGTGATCTCGCAGGGCAGCCCGATCGCGTTCCCGGAGTCCGTGTCCCGGGTCGGTGACACGCTCGGCGGCTGGCTGCCGGTGCCGGTGCTCGTGATGGTCGCGATGGGCCTGATCACCGCGGTGATCCTGGCCCGTACGTACATCGGCCGCTCCATGTACGCGATCGGCGGCAACGAGGAGGCGGCGCGCCTTTCGGGGCTGCGCGTCAAGCGGCAGAAGATCGCGATCTACGCGCTCTCCGGCCTGTTCGCGGCCGTCGCGGGCATCGTGCTCGCCTCGCGCCTGGTGTCCGCGCAGCCGCAGGCCGCGCAGGGCTACGAGCTGGACGCGATCGCCGCGGTCGTCATCGGCGGGGCGAGCCTCGCGGGCGGCGTCGGCAAGGCGTCGGGCACCCTGATCGGCGCGCTGATCCTGGCGGTGCTCCGCAACGGCCTCAACCTCCTTTCGGTGTCGGCGTTCTGGCAGCAGGTGGTCATCGGTGTCGTCATCGCGCTCGCGGTGCTGCTCGACACGGTGCGCCGCAAGGCCGGGGCCTCGGCGGGCACGCCGGCGGGCAGTACGTCGTCGGGTGCGGGAGGCAAGGGGCCGCAGGCGCTGAAGTACACGGTCGCGGCCGTCGTCGCGGCGGCCGTCATCGCGGCGCTGTCGCTGTGGAACCCGGGGTGGCTCGGGCTCGTCGAAGAAGGTCGGCCTGTCCCTGTCCACCCTGAACAACCCGTTCTTCGTGCAGATGAAGGAGGGCGCGCAGGCCGAGGCCAAGAAGGCGGGCGTGGACCTGACCGTCACGGACGCCCAGAACGACGCCTCCCAGCAGGCCAACCAGCTGCAGAACTTCACCAGCGGCAACATGAAGGCCGTCATCGTCAACCCGGTCGACTCCGACGCCGTCGGCCCGGCCGCGCGGGCCGCCAACAAGGCGGACATCCCCGTGGTCGCCGCGGACCGGGGCGTGAACAAGGCGGACGTCGCCACGCTCGTCGCCTCCGACAACGTGGCGGGCGGCAGGCAGGCCGCGAAGGCCCTCGCCGACGAGCTCGGCGGCAAGGGCACGGTGGTGGTCCTCCAGGGCACGGCGGGCACGTCCGCGAGCCGCGAGCGCGGGCAGGGCTTCGCCGACGGCATCAAGGCGTTCCCCGGCATCAAGGTCGTCGCCAGGCAGCCCGCGGACTTCGACCGCACCAAGGGCCTGGACGTGATGACGAACCTGCTCCAGTCGCACCCGGACGTCGACGGCGTGTTCGCCGAGAACGACGAGATGGCGCTCGGCGCGGTCAAGGCACTCGGCGGCAAGGCCGGGAAGTCGGTGTCGGTGGTCGGCTTCGACGGGACGCCGGACGGCCTGAAGGCGGTCGCGGACGGCACGCTGTTCGCGTCGGTGGCGCAGCAGCCCAAGGAGCTGGGCCGGATCGCGGTGCGCAACGCGATCGCGGTGGCGGACGACAAGAAGGTGCCGTCGCTGGTGAAGGTCCCGGTGAAGGTGGTCACGGACCGGAACGTGAAGGACTTCCAGTGACGGCGGGGGCACCGCGGCCCCGTACGGTGGGAGTTTGACCAGCGTGACCAGGGTGTGTGACCGGTGTGAACAGCGCGAAAGGCAGAACAGGGATGCGTGAGTACGACCTGCTGGTGGTGGGGTCGGCCAACGCCGACCTGGTGACGGCCGTGGAGCGGCGGCCGGGCGCGGGCGAGACGGTCCTCGGCTCGGACCTGGCCGTCCACCCGGGCGGCAAGGGCGCGAACCAGGCGGTCGCCGCGGCCCGGGTCGGGGCGCGGACGGCGCTGCTCGCGCGGGTCGGCGACGACGCGTACGGGCGGCTGCTCCGCGACGCGCAGGAGTCGGCGGGCGTGGACACGGCCGGGGTCCTGGTGGGCGGCGCGCCGACCGGGGTCGCGCTGATCACGGTGGATCCGTCGGGCGACAACAGCATCGTGGTGGCGCCGGGCGCCAACGCGCGCCTGACGCCCGCGGACGTACGGGCCGCGGCGGGCCTGTTCGCGGCGGCGCCGGTGGTGTCGACGCAGCTGGAGATCCCGCTGGAGACGGTGGCCGAGGTGGTCCGGGCGCTCGCGCCCGGCGCCCGTCTGGTCCTGAACCCCTCGCCGCCCGCCCCGCTGCCGCGCGAGGTCCTTGAGGCCTGCGATCCGCTGGTGGTCAACGAGCACGAGGCGCGGGTGGTCCTGGAGGGCGCGGGCGCGCCCGTGCCGGGGGAGCCGGAGGAGTGGGCGGCGGGGCTGCTGGCCCTGGGGCCGCGTTCGGTGGTGGTGACGCTGGGGGCCCGAGGGGCGCTGGTGGCGTGGGCCGGGGGCGCCGAGCGGGTGCCGTCGGTGCGGGTCGACGCGGTGGACACGACGGGTGCCGGGGACGCGTTCACGGCGGCCCTCGCGTGGCGGCTCGGCGCGGGCGAGGACCTGGCGACGGCGGCGCGCTTCGCGGTGAAGGTGGGCGCGCTTGCGGTGACGCGGGCGGGGGCGCAGGTGTCGTACCCGACGGCGGCGGAGGTCGCGGCGCTGTGAAGCGGTCGGGGGTGTTGAACCGTCATCTCGCGGGCGCGCTGGCCGAGCTGGGGCATGGCGACCGGGTGCTTGTGTGTGACGCGGGGTTGCCGGTGCCGGTGGGGCCGCGGGTGGTGGATCTGGCGTTCGTGGCGGGTGTGCCGTCGTTCGCGCAGGTCCTCGACGGGCTCCTGGCGGAGCTCGTGGTGGCGGGCGCGGTGGCGGCGCGGGAGGTGCGGGAGGCGAATCCGGAAGCGGCGGGGCTGTTGGACGACCGGTTTCCGGGGGCGCCGGGTCCGTTTCTGGAGCTGGTGTCGCACGACGAGCTGAAGGTGCGTGCGGCGGGGGCGCGGCTGGTGGTCCGTACGGGTGAGGCGCGGCCGTACGCGAATGCCCTGTTGAGCTGCGGCGTCTTCTTCTGACCCAGGGATAGGCCCCTGACCTGCGGTGTCGGGTGCTGGGGGCGTCTTGGGGCGGGATGCGTTTCGAGGGGGCCCGGTCCGTCGACCGGGCCCCCTCGGTTTCCCCACCCTCTGTCCGCGCTCCCCTTGGATCCCCCCAGATCCCCCCTCCGGAGCGCATGACACCCACTACGACCCGTTACCCCCGGGAAGGGTTGCACGGCTCCGGAAAGTTAATCCGGAAGATTTCGGCGGGCAGATTTCAGCGTGCCGACGAACCCGGTCAGACGTAGCTTTCCGTACATGAGCGACACCTCATTCGAAGCCGAAGTCCTCAACGAGCTGGGCGACGACAAGCTCCAGGAGATCGCCACCGTCCTCGGCACGGACGCGGCCGGGGCCCGGGACGTCGTCGGCACCACGGCCTCCGCCCTGTCCGCTCCCCTCCAGGAGGAGGAGGCTGCGGCGGGCGGCGCGGAGGAACAGCCGCTCCAAGGCGTCGCGACGCTGGGCGGCGGCCTCGGTGGTCTCCTCGGCGGCGGCATGGCGGCCGGGGTGCTCGCCAAGCTGAGCAAGCCTGTGGCGACGGCGGTCTCGAAGAAGACCGGTGTCCCCGTGGCCACGGTGACCCGCGTGATCGAACTGCTGGTTCCGGTGGTCCTCGCGGTGCTCAGCAAGCGGGCGGGCCGCACACCTCCGCGTACCTCCTGACCGTCTCCGCGAGGACCTGCCGTCCGTCGCGGGCCCACAGGGCCTCGTTGAAGAGCTCCACCTCGACCGGCCCGGTGTAGCCCGCCGCCGCCATCAGACGGCGCCAGTGGCCGAAGTCGACGGTGCCGTCGCCGAGCTGACCGCGGCCGGTGAGGACGCCGTGGGGCAGGGGGGTGGTCCAGTCCGCGAGCTGGAAGGCGTGCAGGCGCGACGCGGCGCCCGCGCGGGCCACGGCGGCGGGCGCCCGGTCGTCCCACCAGAGGTGGTAGGTGTCCACGCACACGCCCACCTGGCCGGCGGGGAACGGCGCGGCCAGGTCCAGGGCCTGGTCGAGGGTGGAGACGACGCAGCGGTCGGCGGCGTACATGGGGTGGAGGGGTTCGATCGCCAGGCGCACGGCGCGGGCGGCGGCGTAGGGGGCGAGCCCGGTGAGGGCGTCCGCGACGCGGGCGCGCGCCCCTGGCAGGTCGCGGGCGCCGGGCGGCAGGCCCCCGGAGACCAGGACGAGCGTGTCGGTGCCGAGGGCCGCCGCCTCGTCGATCGCCGCGCGGTTGTCGGCGAGGGCGCGGGCGCGCTCCGCCGGGTCCTCGGCGGTGAGGAAGCCGCCCCGGCACAGCGTGGTGACGGTCAGGCCCGCCGCGCGCACCAGCTTGGCCGCCGCCTCGACGCCGTACGCCTGGACGGGCTCGCGCCACAGGCCGACCCCCCTGACGCCCAAGTCCGCGCAGGCCGTGACCAGTTCGGGCAACGACAGCTGTTTGACGGTCATCTGGTTGACGCTGAGGTCACCGGGGGCGTGCGGGCTCGTCATGGGGTCGCTCCGTGGACGGCCAGCAGGGCGCGCAGGCGGTGCTCTGCCAGGTCGGGGTCGGGGAACAGGTCCAGGGCCGCGGCGAGTTCGTACGCCCGGGACAGGTGCGGGAGCGAGCGTGCCGACTGGAGGCCGCCGACCATCGTGAAGTGCCGCTGGTGGCCCGCGAGCCAGGCCAGGAACACCACGCCCGTCTTGTAGTAGCGGGTGGGCGTCTCGAAGAGGTGGCGGGCCAGCGGGACGGTGGGGGCGAGGACGTCGTGGAAGGCCGCCGTGTCGCCGGCGTCCAGGGCCCGGACCGCCCGCGCCGCCAGCGGGGCCAGCGGGTCGAAGACGCCGAGCAGGGCGTCGCTGTGGCCGTGGGCGTCGCCCGCGATCAGCTCCGGGTAGTGGAAGTCGTCGCCGGTGTAGCAGCGCACGCCCGGCGGCAGGCGGCGGCGCAGCTCCCTCTCGCGGTCCGCGTCCAGGAGGGAGATCTTCACGCCGTCCACCTTGTCCGGGCGCGCGGCGATGACGTCCAGGAGCGTGTCCGTGGCCGCGTCCAGGTCGTGGGAGCCCCAGTAGCCCGCGAGGGCCGGGTCGAACATGGGGCCGAGCCAGTGCAGGATCACCGGCTCGGCGGCCTGGCGCAGCAGGTCGTCGTAGGTGCGCCGGTAGTCGTCCGGGCCCCGCGCCGTCGCCGCCAGGGCCCGGGACGCCATCAGGATCGCCCGCGCGCCGGACTCCTCGACGAGGGCGAGCTGTTCCTCGTACGCCGCGCGCACCTCCGCGGGCGCGGGCGCGGCCTTGGTGAGCTGGTCCGTGCCCGCGCCGCACGCGATGCGGCCGCCCTCCGCCCTGGCCTCCGCCGCCGAGCGCCGGATCAGCTCCGCCGCGCCCGCCCAGTCGAGGCCCATGCCCCGCTGCGCGGTGTCCATCGCCTCGGCCACGCCCAGGCCGTGCGCCCACAGGTGGCGGCGGAAGGCGAGGGTCGCGTCCCAGTCGATGGCGGCGGGGCCTTCCGGCGGTACGTCGGCGTGGGGGTCCGCGACGATGTGGGCGGCGGCGAAGAGGGTGCGGGTGCGGAAGGGGGGTGGGGGTGGGGTGCGGTCTGTGGGTGGGGTGGCGGTTGTGGGTGGGGCGAGATTTGGGGATGGGGTGCGGTCTGTGGGTGAGGTGGCGGTTGTGGGTGGGGTGGGGTTTGTGGGTGGGGTGGGGTTTGTGGGGGTGCGTTTCACAGGGCGATCTCCGGTACGTCGATGCCTGCGGCCCTCCGCCGACGACCTGAGGCCCAGCTCCGCCAGCTGCACCCCGCGCGCTCCCGCCAGCAGGTCCCAGTGGTAGGGCACGTCCGCGTACACGTGCTTCAGGAACAGTTCCCACTGCGCCTTGAAGCCGTTGTCGAACTCCGCGTTGCCGGGGACCTCCTGCCACTGCTCGCGGAACGCGTGCGGCGAGGGCAGGTCCGGGTTCCACACCGGCTTGGGCGTCGTCGCGCGGTGCTGGACCCGGCACGTGCGCAGCCCCGCCACGGCCGAGCCCTCGGTGCCGTCGACCTGGAACTCAAGGAGCTCGTCCCGGTTCACCCGCACCGTCCAGGACGAGTTGATCTGCGCGACCACCCCGCCGTCCAGCTCGAACACGCCGTACGCCGCGTCGTCCGCCGTCGCGTCGTACGGCTTGCCGCGCTCGTCCCAGCGCTGCGGCACATGGGTCGTGGCCAGCGCCTGGACGGTGCGCACCCGGCCGAACAGCTCGTGCAGCACGTACTCCCAGTGCGGGAACATGTCGACGACGATCCCGCCGCCGTCCTGCGCGCGGTAGTTCCACGACGGGCGCTGCGCGGGCTGCCAGTCGCCCTCGAACACCCAGTAGCCGAACTCCCCGCGCACGGACAGGACCCGGCCGAAGAAGCCGCCGTCCACCAGGCGTTTGAGCTTGCGCAGGCCCGGCAGGAACAGCTTGTCCTGGACCACCCCGTGCCGGACGCCCGCCGCGTGCGCCCTGCGGGCCAGGTCGAGGGCCGCCGCCAGCGTCGTCGCCGACGGCTTCTCCGCGTACACGTGCTTGCCCGCGGCGATCGCCCGCCGCAGCGCGTCCTCCCGCGCGGACGTCACCTGCGCGTCGAAGTAGATGTCGACCCTGGGGTCGGCCAGGACCGCGGCCAGGTCCGTCGACCAGTGCGCCAGGCCGTAGCGCTCGGCAAGGGCGCGCAGCGCCGTCTCCCTGCGGCCCACCAGGATCGGCTCCGGCCACAGCGCCTGTGCCGTCGCCCAGGTCGAGACCCCCCTGCTCGCGCAGCGCTAGCAGGGAGCGGACCAGATGCTGGTGGTGACCCATGCGTCCGGTCACGCCGTTCATGGCGATGCGGACCGTCCTGCGTGTCACGTGAGTTCCTCCCTGGGGCCGGGGATTGCTCTGACGGTGAACTGGAACGCGGGGTGGGCAGTGGGGCGGGAGTGGGCGGGTCCGCTTCGATCCGCCTTCCCGATGAGGCGTAGCAAGCGCTTTCTATGGGGGAGAAGCTAGCCTGCGGACAACGTTCGTACAAGACCGGAGGACCACTAGATGACCGTGACCCTGGCGGACGTGGCGGCCCGCGCCCAGGTGTCCCCCGCCACCGTCTCCCGCGTACTGAACGGCAACTACCCCGTCGCCGCCGCTACGCGCGAGCGCGTGCTGCGGGCCGTCGACGAGCTGGACTACGTCCTCAACGGGCCCGCGAGTTCACTCGCCGCCGCCACCTCCGACCTGGTGGGCATCCTCGTCAACGACATCGCCGACCCGTTCTTCGGGATCATCGCCGGTGCCGTGCAGTCCGAGATCGTCGGTCCGGGCGGGCGGGCCGGGGGCGAGCGCATGGCCGTCGTCTGCAACACCGGCGGCTCCGCCGAGCGCGAGCTGACCTACCTCACGCTGCTCCAGCGCCAGCGCGCCGCCGCCGTGGTCCTCACCGGCGGCGCCAGCGAGGACCCGGAGCACGCGGCCGCCATCGCCACGAAGCTGCGGCGGCTCGGGGACGCGGGGTCCCGGGTGGTCCTGTGCGGGCGGCCCCCGGTCGAGGGGGCGCCGGACGCGGTGGCCCTCACCTTCGACAACCGGGGCGGCGGGCGGCGGCTGACGGAGCATCTGCTGGGGCTCGGGCACCGGCGCCTGGGGTACATCGCCGGGCCCGTCGAGCGCACGACGACCCGGCACCGGCTCGAAGGCCATCTGGAGGCGCTGGCCGCCGCGGGGGTCGCCGACGATCCCCGGCTCACGCTGCACGGGCCGTACGACCGGCGCTCCGGCTATGACGCGACGCTCGAACTCCTGCGCAGGGACCCGTCGTTGACCGCCGTCGTGGCCGCCAACGACACCGTCGCCCTTGGCGCCTGCGCCGCCCTGCGGGACCGGGGGCTCTCCCTCCCCGGCGACGTGTCGGTCGCCGGGTTCGACGACCTGCCCTTCAGCATCGACGCGGTGCCCGCCCTGACCACCGTGCGGCTGCCGCTGTACGAGGCGGGGGCGCGGGCCGGGCGGATCGCCATGGGGCGCGAGGAGGAGCCGCCCGGCGGGATCGCCACGGTGCACGGGGAGTTGATGGTGCGGGGGTCCACGGGGGCTCCCGGTTCCGGAGGGAAGCCGTGAGCCGGTGGGCGCCTGGAGTTGTGGATTTCACCTGCGGCGGGCTTCGGGGGGTTCGTTAGGGCCGAGGCGTCGTCGCGGGCTTGGTCGTGGGTGGTCAACGCCTCCCCTTGGTGAGGGGGCGGGGCCGCGGCGGTATGTCCGTCCTCGCCTTTGTGGGCACCGTCGGACCTCCCGCACCAGCGGTCCGCTGACCGTGCTGCGGGCGGACATACCGCCGCGGCCCCTCTTGTTTCGTCGGCGTCCGGCCGCCGTCCGTGGTCTCGCAGTGTGCGCCCGCGCCGAACGCCACTACGCTCGGCTTCTCTGACTCGGTCAGCGAGGTGTCCCGTGAGTGTGCAGGAGATCCGTTCGTTCAACCGCTTCTACGCGAACCTCATCGGCTCCCTCGACCGTCATCTGTACGCGCCCTACACACTCACCGAGTCCCGCGTCCTGTACGAGCTCGCGCACTCGGCGCGTACCGACGCCGCCGACCTGCGGGCCGCCCTGTCGCTGGACGCGGGGTATCTGAGCCGCATCCTGGCGAAGTTCGAGGAGGACGGCCTGGTCGGGCGGACGCGCTCGGAGCGTGACACGCGGCGGCGGCGCGTCACGCTCACGGCGCGGGGGCGGCAGGTCGCCGATCTGCTCGACGAGCGGTCGCGGGAAAGCGTCGGGGCGCTGGTGGCCAAGATGCCCGCGGCCGAGCGGGAGCGGCTCACCGCGGCCATGGCGACCGTGCGGGAGATCCTGGCCGGGGCCGGGCCCGCGCCGCGCGGCGAGGACGTGGCCCTTCGGGAGCCGGGGGCCGGGGAGCTCGGGTGGATCGTGCAGCGCAACGGGGCCCTGTACGCGGCCGAGTTCGGGTGGAACGCCGAGTACGAGGGGCTCGTCGCGCAGGTGGTCGCCGACTTCGCGCGCGATCACGCCCCGCACGTGGAGCGGGTGTGGATCGCCGACCTTGACGGGCGGCCCGTGGGATGCGTGATGTGCGTGCGGGACGAGGCGCCAGGGGCCGCCCGGCTGCGGCTGCTCCTCGTGGAACCCGAGGTGCGCGGGCTCGGCATCGGGCAGCGCCTTGTCCGGGAGGCGATCGGGTTCGCCAGGGAGGTGGGGTACCGGGAGCTGGTGCTGTGGACCAGTGACGTACTGGACTCGGCGCGGGCCCTGTGCGCGCGGCACGGGTTCGTGATGGTCGACGAGAAGGCCTGCCGGGCCTTCGGCGCCGACCTCGTGGGGCAGACCTGGCGGCTGCCGCTGCGGAGCGGGGCGGAATAATTCCTTCCAGGTCGTTCCAGGCGGGGTTGACCCAGGCCGTGTCGGCACTAGGGTCCCGGCCATGAGACTCGCCTTCTCCACACTCGGCGTGCCCGGCCTGCCCGTCGATGACGTGCTCCGCCTGGCCACCACCCACGGCTACCACGGCGTCGAGCTGCGCGCGCACCCCGAGGAACCCGTGCACCCGGGGCTCGGCCTCACCGAACGGGCCGATGTGGCCGCCGCGTTCAAGGCGGCGGGCGTCGCGGTCGTGGGGGTCTCGGGATACGCCCGGCTCGCCGAGCCCGGCGCTGACGGGCCCGTGCTCGACGAGGTGCGGGGGCTCGTCGCCCTCGCGCGCGATCTCGGCGCCCCCTTCGTGCGGGTCTTCCCCGGCGGCGGCGAGCAGCCCTCCGAAGAGGCCGACGCGACCGCCGCCCGGCGGCTCGGCGTCGCCGCCGAACTCGGCGCCGACGCCGGGGTGCGGGTCCTGATGGAGACCCATGACTCGCACCGCACGGGCGCCGACGCCGCCCGCGTGCTCGGCACCGTCGGCCACCGGCACGCCGGGGCCCTGTGGGACCTGATGCACACCTGGCTCGGCGGCGAGCAGGCCCCGGAGAGCTTCGCCGCGCTCGGGCCGTACCTGGGATACGTCCAGGTCAAGGACATCGCGAGCGAGGACGACACCACTCCCCTGGCCCTCGGGGCGGGCGTCCTTCCGCTCGCCGAGTGCGTCGAGCTGCTCAGCCGCGAGGGCTGGGACGGGTGGCTGTGCTGGGAGTACGAGAAGCGGTGGTACGAGGATGCCGCGCCGCTTCCTGAACTTCTGGGAGCGGGGCGTGAGTTGCTTGCACGACTGTTGACCGAGGCCGCTTAGAGCCGCGGGAGAAGGACGTCAGGGCCACGCCGCCCACCAGGAGCGCCGCCGCACACCATTGAGGGCCACTGACCGACTCGCCCAGGAGCAGCGCCGCCGACGACATGCCGAACACCGGGACCAGGAGCGTGAAGGGGGCCACGGTCGACGCGGGGTAGTGGCGCAGCAGATGGCCCCAGGCTCCGAAGCCGAAGACGGTCGCCACCCAGGCGACGCAGAGCAGCGCGGCCACGGCCTGCCAGTCGAGCGAGCGCAGCGCCTCCAGGTCCCGTGTCGGGCCCTCGAAGAGGAGGGACAGGGCGAGCAGGGGCAGCACCGGGACCGTACTCACCCACACCATGAAGTTCAGGGCGTCCGGGGGCGCCGCCTTACGGGTGAGGACGTTCGACACGCCCCAGCAGACCGCGGCCGCCACCGTCAGGCCGAAGGCCGTCAGCGGTCCTGACGCGCCCTCGTCGACCGCCGCGACACCGATGCCCGCGAGGGCCACGGCCATCCCGAGGACGCGGACGCGCGTGGGCACCTCACGCAGGACCGCGAAGGCGATGAGCGCCGTGAAGACCGCCTGGATCTGCAGGACCAGGGAGGACAGGCCCGGCGGCATGCCCGCGTCCATGCCGATGAACAGCAGGGCGAACTTCCCCACTCCCAGCGAGAGGCCCACACCGATCAGCCACTTCCAGGCGACCTTGGGGCGGCCCACGAAGAACACGGCGGGCAGCGCCGCGACGAGGAAGCGCAGGGCGGAGAAGAGGAGCGGCGGGAAGTGGTCGAGGCCGATCTCGATGACGACGAAGTTCACGCCCCAGATGGCGGCGATGAGCACGGCTAGGCAGAGGTGGGTGGGGCGCATGCGTCGAGGATCACTCAGCGGGAGTGTGTAGCACCAGCGCCAATTTCTTCATGATTGAGTTAAGCGTTGCTTGTGGTTGTGGTTGTGGTTGCGGTTGCGGCTGCGGCTGCGGCTGTTGTTTGGTTGTTGCGCAGGAAGGGTGTGGTGGGGGTGCTTGATCTGGGGCGGCTGCGGGCCCTGTACGCCGTGTCCGTGCACGGGACCGTCGGGGCCGCCGCGGCCGCGCTCGGCTATACGCCGTCCGCCGTGTCCCAGCAGATCGCCAAGCTGGAGCGGGAGACGCGCACCACCCTGCTCGAACGGCGGGGGCGCGGCGTCGCCTTGACCGAGGAGGCGCTCCATCTCGCCGACACCGCCCGGGAGTTGCTGGCGATCGTGGAGCGCGCGGAGACCGAGCTCGAAGAGCGGCGCGGGGTGCCCGCGGGACGGCTGACCATCATGGCGTTCGCCTCCGCCGCGCGCGGGCTGCTCCCCGGGGTCCTGGCCGAGCTCGGGCGGCGCCACCCGGCGCTCGACGCCCGCCTCAGTGAGGTCGAGCCGCACCTGTCGGTCGACCTCGTCGCCAAGGGGGTCGTGGACCTGGCGGTGGTGCACGACTGGGACATCGCCCCGCTGCCCACGCCGCCCGGCGTCGACCAGGTCCTGCTCGGTGAGGACCTGTGCCGCGACCTGCTGGTTCCGGAAGGGCATCCGCTCGCCGGGCGGGACGCGGTGCGGCGCGCCGAGCTCAAGGGCGAGCGGTGGGTCTCGCAGCCGCCGGGGCAGATCTGCCACGACTGGCTGGTGCGCACGATGCGGGCCGCGGGGTGCGAGATGGACATCGTCCACCAGGCCGAGGAGAACCCCACCCTGATCGCGCTCGTCGCCGCGGGGCTCGGCATCGCCGTGATGCCCCGCCTCGGGCGCGGCCCGCTGCCGCCGGGGGTGGTGCCGGTGCGCCTCGACCCGCTGCCGGTGCGCCGCCTGTACGCGGTGTGGCGGACCGACGCGGCGCGGCGGCCCGCGATCGCGGAGGCGGTGCGGGTGCTGCGGGAGGCGTGGCCGGGGAGCGCCTGACCAGCGCGCGGACTTCAGGCGCGCGCCGGTCGGGGCGGCTCCCGCGTCCCAGGCTTCCCGCCCGCACCGACTTCGGGCCATCCGCGCCCCGGCGGGAACCGGGACGGCCGCCCGGTCGTCAAAGGGGCACGCTGTCGGATGAGTCTCCGCGAGGCGGTGTCGGCATCGCTGCTGGCTGCGAACGCTGACCACCCTCTCCGCCGCCCGTGGCCGGCAGCGCGCCGCCGCCGGTGCGCCCCCCTCCAGAGCGCCGGTGGCGGCCCCCTTCGCCCCGGCGGGCCGCAGCCTTTTCCCTTGACCAGCCGTACGCCACGGGATATCCGTGGCAGGTGCCTCACGACTCCCACAGCGCCCCCGCGACCCCCGCGTCGCCCGAGGAACTCCGCGCCCTCGTGTCCCGCATGTCCCTCGAAGAGAAGGTCGGCCAGCTCCTCGTCCTGGCCGTGTACGGGCACCACGCCACCGCACCCGATCCGGCCGACGCCGAGGCCAACCAGAAGGAACTGGGCGTCCGCACCGCGGCCGAGGCCATCGCCAAGTACCGTCCTGGCGGCCTCATCTACTTCGGCTGGGCCCACAACACCCGCGACCCGCGCCAGCTCGCCACGATCTGTCCAACGACGTCCAGCGCGCGGCCCTCGGCCAGGGCGCGGGCGTGCCGCTGCTGCTGACCATCGACCAGGAGCACGGCGTCGTCGCCCGCGTCGGCGCCCCCGCGACCCTGCTGCCCGGCGCGATGGCGCTCGGTGCGGGCGGCTCGCGCGACGACGTGCGCGAGGCGGCCCGCATCGCCGGGGCCGAGCTGCGCGCCCTCGGCGTCCTCCAGAACTACGCGCCCTCCGCCGACGTGAACGTGAACCCGGCCAACCCCGTCATCGGCGTGCGCTCCTTCGGCGCGGGCCCCGACGCCGTCGCCGGCTTCGTCACCGCCCAGATCGAGGGCTTCCAGAGCGCCGGGATCGCCGCGGCCGCCAAGCACTTCCCCGGCCACGGCGACACCGAGACCGACAGCCACTCCGCCCTTCCGCACATCCCGCACACCCGCGAGCAGTGGGAGGAGCTGGACGCCCCGCCCTTCCGCGCGGCGCTCGCCGCCGGGGTCGACGCCGTGATGACCGCGCACATCGTGGTCCCCGCCCTCGACCCGGCCCTCGACCCCGCGACCCTGTCGCACCCCATCGTCACCGGCGTGCTGCGCGAACAGCTCGGCCACGACGGGCTCGTGGTGACGGACTCGCTGTCCATGCGGGGCGTGCGCACCAAGTACGGCGACGACCGGGTGGCCGTCCTCGCCCTGAAGGCGGGCGTCGACCAGCTGCTGCACCCGCCACGGCCCGAACTCGCCTTCGACGCCGTCGTCCGGGCGGTCAGGGACGGCGAGCTGAGCGAGGAGCGCATCGACGCCTCCGTGCTGCGCGTCCTGGAACTCAAGGCGAAGCTCGGCCTGTTCGCGGACCCGTACGTCGCCGTGGACGGCGTCGACGAGGCCGTCGGCGGCAGCGCCCACCGCGCCGCCGCCGACCGCATCGCCGACCGCACCACCACGGTGCTGCGCAACGACGGCGGGCTCCTCCCGCTGTCCCCCGACCGCCACGGCGACCTGCTCGTCGTCGGCGCCGACCCGGTGTCCCCGTCCGGCACCACCGGACCGCCCACGACGGTCCTCGCCGACGCCCTGCGCGCCCTGGGCTTCACCGCCACGGCCCTGAGCACCGGCACCGAGCCCTCGAAGGCCGCCGTCGACGAGGCGGTCGCCGCCGCCGCGGGCCGCGCCGCCGTGCTCGTCACGGCGTACGACGTCACCGAAGGCGACGCCCAGGACGCCCTCGTGACGGCCCTCGCCGCCACCGGCGTGCCCGTCGTGACCCTCGCCGTGCGCACCCCGCAGGACCTCCCCCGGGCCGCCGCCGCCCTCGCCACGTACTCCTGGACGGACGTCGAACTGCGCGCCGCCGCCCGCGTGCTCGCGGGCCGCGTCCGGCCCGAGGGGCGCCTGCCCGTGCCCGTGCCGCACCCACAGGCCCCGGGGCAGGTGCTGTACCCCATCGGCCACGGCCTTTCGTACGAGCCGTACGCCACCGCCGACTAACGGGCGTACGGGCCGTACGCAGCCCGCGCGCACCAGTGCCGCGAATGAGCGCAAAGCCCCCGAAACACCTGGCGCGGCCCGCGCGGCGGGGTCACGCTGGGTGCACATGGCCACAGTTCGGGGGGTGCCATGCGGAGGTCAGGGGCGGTGGTCGCGTGCGGGGGCGCGCTGCTCGCCGTCGCCCTGGCCGTCACGGGCTGTCAGAAGTCGGCGAGCCCGGCGGCGGACGCCCGCGCCGGGGCCGACCGGCCCTCGCGCGACGCCGGGTACGGGGCCGTCTTCCTCGGCGCCGACGAGTGCAGTTCGCGGGGGCGCGCGGCCTTCACGGAGGTGCCGTGCGGCAGTGAGCGGGCCGCCGCGCGCGTCATCGCCCGCTACGACGGGCCCGCCGGTGACGAGCCCGCCTGTCCCGCGCGCACCGACTTCGTGCTGCACATCAAGCAGAACCGGCCCTCCGTCGACGAGGACGGGGACGGCGAGGTGCCGCGGGGGTACGCCTGCATGCGGAACCTGGAGCCGCCGCATCCCGGAGATCCCGGGGGCGGCGGCGGGCCCCGGACCGTGGTCGGGGACTGTGTGTACGGGTCGGGGGCCGGGGAGGTCCGGGAGACCGCGTGCGACGGCTCCGGGCGGCGGGACCCCGAGTACCGCGTGACGGCCGCCGTCCCCGACCGCACGGCCTGCGCCCCCGGCACGGCCCTCTACGTGACCTTGGGCGGCCCCCGCCCGGTGGGCTGCGCGACCCGCGTGTGACCTTGCCGGGGTCACATCGGCGCTTCGCGCCTCGTCCTCAAACGCCGGACGGGCTGAAAGTTCCAGCCCCTCCGGCGTTTGAGGAGCGGGGTCTGGGGCGGAGCCCCAGTTCGGGAAGGGGCGGGCCTGGGGCGCACCCGCGAGGGCTACGGCCTCAGCGTCTGGTGGCGCTGGCGGTCCAGCTTCGCGTCGTACGGAGCCGGCTTGGCGGCCGAGGAAACCCCCGCCCAGGCAAGAATCCGCTCCGTGGCCTTGGCCTTGTCCGCGTCGCCGAGCCCGGCGACGTTCGCACCGTGGTTCCCACCGGGCGCGGTGAACACATGGGAGTCGTACTTCGCCCCGCGCGCCGGCCGGAACGGCTCCGCACCCCACGGGTCGTTCTCGCCGTACACGAACATCATGCGCCGGGAGTTGTGGCGCACCCAGCGGTCGACGTCCTTCATGGCGTGCTTCTGGAAGCGCATCGGGATCTCACGGGGCACGAAGTTCCGCGGCGGCTGGTAGCCGTAGCGGCTCAGGTCGCCGAGCCAGGGCTGCTTGATGTCGGGCGAGCCCAGCTGCGTACCGGCCTGGTAGTAGTACGGCGTGTAGTACTCGAGGCCCTGGTCGGCGTAGGAGGACCAGCCGCCGATCCGCTCGACCCAGTCGAAGAGGTCCTTGTCGCTGACGGTGGCGGCGTCGGGCACCTGGCCGCAGGCGGTGGTGGACTGCTGGTACTGCCAGAAGCCCCAGGTCACGTCGAGGACGACGGCCTCGAAGGCCTTGTCGAGGTTGCCGATGGTCTTGAAGGTGTACTTGTTGTCGGCCGCGTACGCGGCGTACAGCTTCTCCAGCGGCTCCCGGCGGACCAGCGCCTCGCGCTGCGCGGCCTCCAGCTTGGTGCGGCACTCCTTGGTGCCGACGGTCTCGAAGAAGCGGTCGTAGGCCGCGTCCCGCTTGTTGTCGACGTCGTTGGGCGCGACGTAGGCGACGACGCCGTCCATGTCACGCGGGTAGAAGCGCTCGAAGTAGGTGGCGGTCATGCCGCCCTTGGAGGCTCCGGTGGACAGCCACTTCTTGCCGTACAGCGGCTTCAGCGCCTTGAAGATGCGGTGCTGGTCGCTCGCGGCCTGCCAGATGTCGAGCTTCTTCCAGTCGGCGGGCGACGGCCGCGACGGCGTGAAGAAGCGGTACTCCATGGAGACCTGGTTGCCGTCGATGACCCGGGTGGGTTCCGAGCGCCCCGGGTTGGTGTTCAGGCCGTAGCCCGAGGTATGGAAGACGGTGGGCCGGGCGGTGTCCTTGTGCAGCACGGTGATGCGCTGCTGGAAGGTGCCCTTGGCGGGGTTCCGGTGGTCCACCGGCTGCCGGTAGTTCAGAACGAAGAAGCGGTAGCCGTCGTACGGCTTCTCCTCGATGAGGCTCATGCCCTTGACGGCGAGGAGCCGGTCCTTGATGTCGGTCTTGGCGGCGGGTGCCCCGGGCTTCGCGGCGGTGGCCGCCGTGGCTCCGGTGAAGCTCACGGTGCCTATCAGCACCACGAGTGACAACACCCATCTGAGGGTCTTGCGCATGCGTCCTCCCCTGTCGGCGCGGCGATTCCCGGAACCTAACGGAGCAACTCTCCGCACACCAGGCCGCATTGAGGACAAATCGCCATCATCGCGCGGGCGGGGAAATTCACTTAGGGGGGCTGGGTGTCCGGTTAGCGGACATGGGGGTGGGTTCGTGCGTCATTCGTCCCGGGACGTGCCTCAGCACAGGATCCAGTTCGTGCTGATGCTGCCGCTTCCCACCTGCCCCTTGACCCGTACGCAGCGATGGCCCGCGTGCACCTTCACCGGGCCCGCGACGCGGAGGTAGCGGCCCGCGTCCCGCACGGGGCGGCTGCCCCGCGCCTGCACGCTCACGGACATCGCCTTGCGGACGCTGGTGTTCCTGGCGTACGTCAGGGCGCAGACGAAGCCGCGCTTCTTGTAGAGGACGACCTTGCCGGTGCTGAAGGGCAGCGTGCGGACCTTGTTCCCCGGGCAGGGCGCGGCGGCCTCGGCCGTCCCGGCGCCGGGGCCCACGAGCGCGAACAGGACGGCAGCCGCGACCGCGGCGCCGCCCGCCGTCAGGCGTCGCCGTATCCGACCACTGTCCACGATGTCCCCTCCCGCAACCCCGGCAACAGCGTACTGACGTACGGACGCGGGACAGACATCGGACGGTTGCGGAACGGTGCCTTTCAGTTTCTGGGTTCAGGGCAACTCCGCGCGGGGACCCGTGGTCGAACGCAGCGGAACGTGAAAGGTGGAACCGCCATGACTCCGATACGCCCGTTACGGACACACCCGTCAAGCACCCGCCGCACCCCCGGCACCCGAAGCCGCCGCGGCCCCCGGGTGGCCCTCGCCGCCGCCCTCCTCGCCGCCGTGGCCGCGGTGCCGTCCGCCGCGTCGGCCTCGGCGCCCGCCCCGGCCGCCGAGCCGGGTGAGGCCCCGCCGCGCAGCGGCAGCCCCGGGCCCGCCTACGAGCGGGTCGCGCACTTCTACGGCGCGTACGTCGACGCGGCCGACTCCCCCGGCTCCCAGCAGGCCGCCACCGCGCTGCGGAAGTTCTACCTCACCGCGGACCTGCGCGGCCGCCTCGCCGACTGGGAGCGCCGCCACGACGCGGACGGCGTGCTGCGGGCGCAGAACGCGCCGACCGCCTGGCGCGTGACGGCGGGCGACAGCGGCATGGGCAAGACGACGTCGGCGGTGCGCCTGACGTGGGGCACCGGCAAGGACCGCACGTACACCTATCTGACGGTGCGCTCCGACCTCGCCACCCGGAAGATCACCGACATCAGGTCGACGTACTGACGGGGGCGGCGAGACCGGCGAGGACCTCCCGCACGAGGTCCGCGCTCCGTGCGATGTCCGCGTCGTCGAAGCCCATGAGGAAGCGGTAGTACACGGGGGCGTAGAACAGGTCGACCATGGCCGCCGTGGGCAGGTCGGCGCGGAGCTGCCCGGCGGCGACGGCGCGGTCCAGGCGCTCCCGGCACTGCCGGACGCGGGGGTCGACGATGATCTCGCGGAGGGTCTCCATCAGCTCGGGGTCGCTCTGGGCCTCGCCGATGATGCCGCGGTAGACCCGGCCCGGGTCGCCGGTGAGCATCGCGGTCACGGAGGTGATCTGGGCGGCGAGGTCGGCGGCGACGTCCCCGGTGTCGGGGAAGTCGGTGGCCGCGCCGATCCGCTCGTCCAGGGCGTCGAGCGCCACCGCCCCCTTGCAGGACCACCAGCGGTAGATGGTCGGCTTGCCGACCCCGGCCCTGGCGGCGATGGCCTCGATGGTCAGCTTCGCGTAGCCCTTGCTGGTCACCAGGTCGTAGACCGCGTCCAGGACCGCTCGGCGGGCACGCTCACTGCGTCGTTCGCTGTTGGGCTCAGGGGGCATGCCGCCATCGTATCCCAGGCGTGACGTTACGTTTCGTTTTGACAAGAGGCCTGGGACCGTTCTAGCTTCTCTCACGTTACGGAACGTTTCGTAACGCCGATTTCGGGGCCGCCCGCCGGACCCGTCGAGCAAGGGGAGAGCCATGTCGAACGACCAGAGCACCGCCGCCCAGGGACGCATCCAGAAGGTCGCGACCACGCCCGACTGGTACGAGCCGTACCGGATCTCGCAGGCCGTGAGGGCCGGCGGGTTCGTGTACGTGTCGGGCCAGGCGGGCTTCGACGAGAACGGCACGACCGTGCCGGGCGGGTTCCTCGAGCAGGGCAGGCAGGCGTTCCAGAACGTGGGGCGGGTCCTGGAGGCCGCCGGGCTGACCTTCGCCGACGTGGTGAAGGTGGGCGTCTTCGTGCGCGGCATGGCGGAGAACCTGCCGCACACGATCACGCTGCGCGAGGAGTTCCTGGCCGAGCCCTACCCCGCGGACACCCTGATCGAGGTCGTCTCGCTGGCCCAGCCGGACTGGCTGATCGAGGTCGAGGTCATCGCCCTGGACCGGACGGACGCGTGACGCCCCGATGGGGGGCCGGGTCGCCCCGGTCCCCTCAGGCCTCCACCGGCTCCCCCACGAACGTCCGCCACAGCCGGGCGTAGCGGCCGTCGAGGGCGAGGAGCTCCTCGTGGGTGCCGTCCTCGGCGACCCGGCCGTGGTCCATCACGATCACCCGGTCCGCGCGGGCGGCCGTGGTGAGGCGGTGGGCCACGATCAGGGTGGTGCGCGCGTGAGCGCTCGGTGAGGGGTGGTGGTCGGGCGACGGGTGGGCGCGCTTGCCCGCGATGCGGTCGGTGGCCTGGTTGACCTGGGCCTCGGTGGCCAGGTCGAGGGCGGCGGTCGCCTCGTCCAGGAGCAGGATGTCGGGGTCGACGAGCTCGGCGCGGGCCAGCGCGATCAGCTGGCGCTGCCCGGCCGACAGGTTGCGGCCGCGCTCGGCGACCTCGTGCAGGTAGCCGCCGTCGAGCGTGGCGATCATGTCGTGCGCGCCGACCGCGCGGGCCGCCGCCTCGACCGCCGCGTCGGTGGCGTCGGGCCGCCCGTAGGCGATGGCGTCGCGCACGGTCCCCGCGAACAGGTACGCCTCCTGCGGCACGACGCCGAGCCGGTGCCGGTACGAGGTGAGGTCGAGGGCGCGCAGATCGGTGCCGTCGACGGTGACGCGGCCGCCCGAGGGGTCGTAGAAGCGGGCGACGAGCTTGACGAGCGTGGACTTGCCCGCGCCGGTCTCGCCGACGAACGCGACGGTCTGGCCCGCGGGGACGCGCAGGTCGATGCCGCTGAGCGCCTCTTCCGCCCCGTCCGTTCGCGCCGTACGCGAAGTCGACGCCCTCGAAGGCGATGTCGCCCCGCAGGGACAGCACCTCCAGCGGCTCCTGCGGCGCCTTGGTGGAGGTGGGCTCGCGCAGCAGCTCCTGGATGCGGCCGAGCGAGACGGTGGCCTGCTGGTAGCCGTCGAAGACCTGCGACAGCTGCTGCACGGGCGCGAAGAACAGGTCGATGTAGAGCAGGTACGCGACCAGCGCGCCGGTCGTGAGGGTGCCCGCGTCCACCCGGTGCGCGCCCACGACCAGCACGGCGACCACGGCGGCCGAGGACAGCAGCTGCACGAACGGGAAGTACACGGAGATCAGCCACTGGCCGCGCACGCGCGCCTCGCGGTACTCGCGGCTGCGGGCGGCGTACCGCGCCCGGCCCGAGCCCTCGCGCCGGAACGCCTGCACGATCCGCAGCCCGGACACGGTCTCCTGGAGGTCGGAGTTGACCACCGACACGCGCTCACGGGCCAGTTCGTACGCCTTCACGCTCGACCTGCGGAAGAAGAACGTGCCGACGGCGAGCAGCGGCAGCGTCGCGAAGACGACGAGCGCGAGCTGCACGTCGATCACCAGGAGCGCGACCATGATGCCGAAGAAGGTGACGACGGAGACGAAGGCCGTGACGAGCCCGGTCTGCAGGAACGTCGACAGGGCGTCCACGTCCGTGGTCATCCGGGTCATGATGCGGCCGGTCAGCTCCCGCTCGTAGTAGTCGAGGCCGAGGCGCTGGAGCTGCGCGAAGATCTTCAGGCGCAGCGCGTAGAGCACCCGCTCGCCGGTGCGGCCCGTCATGCGGATCTCGCCGGTCTGCGCCGCCCACTGCACGACGACGGCGGCGAGCGCGAGCCCCGACGCCGTCCACACCGCGCCCATCGCGAGCTCGGAGACGCCCTCGTCGATGCCGTGCCGGATGAGGACGGGCAGCAGCAGGCCCATGCCCGCGTCGACGGCGACCAGCAGCAGGCTCAGGAGCAGCGGAAGGCCGAAGCCGCGCAGGAGCCTGCGCAGGTTGTAGGAGTCCTCGGGCGTGACCGCGCGCGCCTCGTCGACCTCGGGCCGGTCGTCGGCGGGCGGCAGGGCCTCCACCAGGGCGAGCAGCTCGGGCGTGGCCGGGGCGCCGGAGAGCGCGGTGTCCTTGGGCTCGCGGTCGCCGGTCCACAGCCGGGGCGTGATGCCCCGCTCGGCGTCGAACTCGGCGTCCAGTTCGTCGCGTACGGAGGTGTCGTCCTCGGGGGCGGACGGGTGGGCGGTGGTGTGGCCGGGGGAGACGCCGCCGAGTTCGTCGGGGTCGGTGAGCAGCCGCCGGTACAGCGGCGAGGTGCGTTCAAGCTCCTCGTGGGTGCCGATCGCGGCGAGGCGGCCCCCGTCGAGGACGGCGATGCGGTCGGCCAGGCCGAGGGTGGAGCGGCGGTGTGCGATGAGGAGCGTCGTGCGCCCGGCCATGACGGCGCGCAGCGCCTCGTGGATCTCGTGCTCGACGCGGGCGTCCACGGCGGAGGTCGCGTCGTCCAGGACGAGCAGGCGGGGGTCGGTGAGGATGGCGCGGGCGAGCGCCACGCGCTGGCGCTGGCCGCCGGAGAGGGTCAGTCCGTGCTCGCCGACCTTGGTGTCGTACCCCTCGGGCAGCTCGTCGATGAAACGATCCGCCTGGGCGGCGCGCGCGGCCCTTTCGATCTCCTCGTCCGTGGCGTCCGGGTGCCCGTAGGCGATGTTGGCGCGCACGGTGTCGGAGAACAGGAAGGAGTCCTCGGGCACGAGGCCGATGGCGGCGCGCAGCGACTCCTGGGTCAGCTCGCGCACGTCGTGGCCGCCGATGAGGACCGCGCCGCGCGTCACGTCGTAGAAGCGGGGCAGCAGCAGCGCGACGGTGGACTTGCCGCTGCCGGATGAGCCGACGACGGCGAGGGTCTCGCCGGGCCGGATCTCGAAGCTGAGCCCTTCGAGGACGGGCGGTGCCGTGGCGCTGTCCCCGTAGGCGAAGGCCACGTCGTCGAACTCGACGGTCGCCGGGGCGTCGGCGGGCAGCTCCTTGGTGCCGTCCTTGAGGGCGGGCCGGGTGTCGATGAGCTCCAGGACGCGCTCGGCGCCCGCGCGGGCCTGCTGGCCGACGGTCAGGACCATGGCGAGCATGCGCACGGGCCCGACGAGCTGCGCGAGGTAGGTGGAGAACGCGACGAAAGTGCCGAGGGTGATGTCGCCCTTGACGGCGAGCCAGCCGCCGAGCGCCAGCATCGCGACCTGCCCGAGCGTGGGCACGGCCTGGAGGGCGGGGGTGTAGCGGGAGTTGAAGCGGATGGTGCGCAGGCGCCCCGCGAACAGTCTGCGGCCGACCTCGCGCAGCTTGCCGGTCTCCTGCTCCTCCTGCCCGAAGCCCTTGACGACGCGCACCCCGCTGACGGCGCCGTCGACGACGCCCGCGACGGCGGCGGCCTGCGCCTGCGCGTACCAGGTGGCGGGGTGCAGGCGGGTGCGGCTGCGGCGGGCGATCCACAGGAGCGCGGGCGCGACGGCCAGCGCGACGAGGGTGAGCGGCAGCGAGAGCCAGGCCATGATCACCAGGGACATCAGGAACAGCAGGACGTTCCCGATGGTCATCGGCAGCATGAACAGCAGGCCCTGGATGAGCTGGAGGTCGCTGGTGGCCCGCCCGACGACCTGCCCGGTGGACAGCTCGTCCTGGCGCCGCCCGTCCAGGGCGGTGACGGTGTCGTACATCTCGGTGCGCAGGTCGTGCTGCACGTCGAGGGCGAGGCGGCCGCCGTAGTAGCGGCGGACGTAGGTGAAGGCGTAGACGAGGACGGCGGCGCCGAGCAGGGCGCCCGCCCAGGGGGCCATGGGGCGGCTCCCGTCGCCGATCACGTCGTCGATGACGACCTTGGTGAGCAGCGGGACGACGGCCATCACGGCCATGCCGCCGAGGGAGGACCCGAGGGCGAGCACCACGTCCTTGGGGTAGCGCCAGGCGTACCCCCACAGCCGTTTCGCCCAGCCCTGGTGCTCCTGCCGCTCCGTCACCGTGTTCCTCCCGCCGTCCGACCTGCCGAGAGCCCCAACACGCTGAGGTGCGGATTTCATCCCGGCGTTACAGACGCGGCGGGACGGGGGCGCGCGGACATGGGCGGAATCAGCCCGTCCGGCGTTTGAGGGCGAGCCCGAAGGGCGGTGCGGGGCCCCCGGGTGGGGGCCCCGACACGGTCAGCGGCCTTCCGGTACGGGCACCGCGGCCTCGCGCGGCGTGTCCGTCGGGGCGTAGCGCTGCGGGGCCTGGCTGATCGGGGTCAGGTCCTTGTGGATGGCCTTGGACACCCGCTGGATGGTGTCGACGCCGTAGTTCATGCTGCTGTTGCCGTGCGTGAGCACGGAGATCGTGTAGTCGTGGCCGCGGCCCTTGAACGCGCCGACGCTGTGCACGCGCCAGCCGTGCGTGGCCCGGGGCAGCCAGCCGTTCTTGACGTGCGTCTTCACGCCGGAGGGCGCGCCCGCCGGGGTGCCCCAGCGCTGGTCGCGGACGACCTGGTTCATCAGCTTCAGGATGTACGCGCGGCCGTTGTCGCTGAGCACGGAGTTCGGCGCGGTGATCAGGGCGAGCAGCTTCTGCTCGTCCTTGACGTTGATCCGGGTCAGGCCCCAGTAGCCGCCGGAGCCGGGCACGGTCTTGGTCATCTTCGCGGCGGCCAGGAACTTCTTGACCTTGCTCGCGCCGAGCTGGCGCCACAGCGCGGTGGTGGCGTTGTTGTCCGACTTGGTGATCATGGCCTTGGAGAGGCTGGACTCGCGGTCCGTCAGATACCGGTCGTTCTTCTTCGCGTCCCACAGGAGCGTGGCGAGGACGGTCACCTTGACGACGCTCGCGGAGTCGAACGAGGTCGTGCCGCGCAGGGTGCACGTCGTCTTGGTGGCCTTGTCGTGCAGGCCGACGGCGATGGTGCCCTTGCGGTTCTTCAGGGCGGCGGTGATGTCCTTGGTGAGCTTCTTCGCCAGCTCCGGCTGCGACGAGGTGCACGTGACCTGGGCCGCCGCGGCGACGGCCGGGCTCGCGACGGCCATCCCCGCTACCGGCACCAGGACGGCGGCGGCGACGCCTGCGCTCAGCACGCGGGCACGCCGGGATATGCGGTGAGTCATTGGAGGTTCCCCCCGTAGTTCGGTACACGCGTGCGCTCCCGACGCACGCGCATCCCATGACTCACCTACACGAGTGAATGGTTGTACATCAAACCGTACTGTGACGAAACTGATCGTCCTCAGCCGAGATGCGTCGGCGCGAACATCCGCAGGAGCGCGGGAAGCACGACCACCCGCGGCCCCGGCTCGGCAAGCGCCTTCGCCAGGTCCTCGCGAAGCCGCTCCGGTGTCGTCCGCACGCCCGGCACCCCGAAGGACTCCGCAAGGGCTACGAAGTCGGGCCGGGCCAGCTCCGTGCCGGTGGCCTCGCCGAAGGTGTCCGTCATGTACTCGCGCAGGATGCCGTAGCCGCCGTCGTCGACGATCAGCCAGGTCACGTCCAGGTCGTACTGGCGGGCCGTGGCCAGCTCGGCGATCGAGTACATCGCGCCGCCGTCGCCGGAGACCGCGAGGACGGGCCGGGTGGGGTCGGCGGCGGCCGCGCCGAGGGCGGCGGGGAAGCCGTAGCCGAGGCCGCCCGCGCCCTGCGCGGAGTGCATGGTGCCAGGGCGCCGGGCGTCGAAGGCGGACCACGCCCAGTACGCGAGGATCGTCATGTCCCAGAAGGACGGGGAGCTGTCGGGCAGCGCGGCCCGCACGGCGGCGAGGACGTCCCGCTCCAGGGTCAGGCCCTGCGCGTCGATCCGCTCGCGCACGGCGGCCAGCAGCGCGCGCACCCGCTCGGGGGCCGCCGGGTCGGGCCGCTCCCCCACGGTCTCCAGGAGCGCCGAAAGGGCGAGCCGGGCGTCCGCGTGGATGCCGAGCGCCGGGTGGTTGGACTCCAGCTTGCCGGGGTCGGCCTCGATCTGGATGACGCTGGCCGCGCGGCGCGAACGTGTGGTAGTTCGAGGAGAGTTCACCGAGCCCGGAGCCGACGACGAGCAGGACGTCGGCGTCCTCCAGGAGGTCGGTGGTGTGCCGGTCCTCCAGCCAGGACTGGAGGGACAGCGGGTGCTCCCAGGGGAAGGCGCCCTTGCCGCCGAAGGTGGTGACGACCGGCGCGTTCAGCTTCTCGGCGAGCGCGCGGAGCTTCCCGGCGGCGTCGGCGCGCACCACCCCGCCGCCCGCGATGACCGCCGGGCGCTTCGCCCGGGTCAGCAGGTCGGCGGCGACGGCGGTCAGCTCGGGGCGCGGCACCAGGTCGTGCGGGGTCGCGTCGACGGCGGTGACCTGCGGCAGCGAGGTCTCCGCGAGCAGTACGTCCTGCGGGATCTCCACCCACACGGGGCCGTGCGGCGCGGTCAGCGCCGACTCCCAGGCCGCCGCGATCGCGGACGGGATCTGGGACTGCGTACGGACGGTGTGGACGGACTTGACCACGTCCCGGAACGAGGCCTGCTGGTCGCGCAGTTCGTGCAGATAGCCGTGGCGGCCGCCGCCGAGCCCGGCGACGGGCACCTGGCTGCCGATGGCGAGCACGGGGGCGCTGGCGGCGGCCGCCTCCTGGAGCGCGGCGAGCGACATCAGCGCGCCGGGCCCCGTCGAGAGCAGCAGCGGCGCGACCTCGCCCGTGACCCGCCCGTAGGCGTCCGCCGCGAACCCGGCGTTGTTCTCCACCCGCAGGCCGACGTACCGCAGGCGGGAGCGGCGCAGCGCGTCGAACATGCCGAGGGCGTGCTGCCCGGGCAGTCCGAACACGGTGGACGCGCCGAGCCCGGACAGGGTCTCGACGACGAGGTCGCCGCCGTTGCGCCCGGCGGGCGGGTTCAGGGCGGCCTCGGTCTGCGCGGCCGTGGGCCTCAGTTCCAGGTCGTGGTCGTGGGTCACTTGGCGCGGGCCTCCGCGATCTGGCGGGACATGATGGTCGTCAGCTCGTACGCGGTGTGCGAGGCGGCCACGGCGGTGATCTCGGCGTGGTCGTAGGCCGGGGCGACCTCGACGACGTCGGCGGAGACCAGGTTGCAGGAGGCGAGCCCGCGCAGGATCTCAAGGAGCTCGCGGGAGGTCATGCCGCCGGCCTCGGGCGTGCCCGTGCCCGGGGCGTGGGCCGGGTCGAGGCAGTCGATGTCGATGGAGATGTACAGCGGCCGGTCGCCGATGCGCTGGCGCAGCTGGTCGGCGACCTCGTCGGCGCCGCGGCGGTAGATGTCCGACGAGGTGACGATGCCGAAGCCCATCTTCTCGTCGTCGGTGAGGTCCTTCTTGCCGTACAGCGGGCCGCGCGTGCCGACGTGGCTGAGCGCCTCGGTGTCGAGGATGCCCTCCTCCACGGCGCGGCGGAACGGGGTGCCGTGCGTGTACTCGGCGCCGAAGTAGGTGTCCCACGTGTCGAGGTGCGCGTCGAAGTGGAGCAGCGCCACCGGGCCGTGCTTCTTCGCCACCGAGCGCAGCAGCGGCAGCGCGATGGTGTGGTCGCCGCCGAGGGTCATCAGGCGGGCGCCGGTGCCGAGCAGGTCGTCGGCGGCGGCCTCGATGGTCTCCACGGCCTCGTTGATGTTGAACGGGTTCGCCGCGATGTCGCCGGCGTCGGCGACCTGGGCCAGCGCGAAGGGGGACGCGTCCTGGGCCGGGTTGTACGGGCGCAGCAGGCGCGACGCCTCGCGGATCGCGTTGCCGCCGAAGCGGGCGCCCGGGCGGTACGACACGCCCGTGTCGAAGGGGACGCCGACGACGGCGATGTCCGCGGTGCCCACCTCGTCGAGGCGGGGGAGGCGGGCGTAGGTCGCGGGGCCCGCGTAGCGGGGGATGCGGGAGGAGTCCACGGGGCCGCGGGGGGTGGGGGTGGTCATGGTCGGTGTCTCCTGGTGTAACGAATACGCGTAAACAGTGTGAACCCCCGCCAGTTTCAGCCCGTCCGGCGTTTGAGGACGAGCCGCGGAGCGGCGATAAGGGGGGTCCAGGGGGCGGAGCCCCTTGGTTTCGGGAAGGGGCGGGGTGGGGGAGGAAAAAGCTCAGGCCGCCACGGGCACCTCCGGCTCGCGCCCAGCCACCCGGTCACGCCAAGCCGCGAGCGTCCCCGCGTCGGTGGGCCGGGTCACCAAGGACCCCACCACGTACACCACCAGCGAGGTGAGCAGCCCGTAGTAGATGGGCTCGTTGGCGAGGATGCCGTAGTGCCACATCAGGCCGATCACGGAGAGACCGCCCGCGACGACGGCGGCGAGGGCACCGGCCCCCGTCCCGCGCCGCCACAACAGCCCCCCGAGGATCGGCACGAGCAGCCCGGCGACCAGCAGGTTGTACGCGACGGTCAGCGCCTGGACGACGTCGTTGAGGGCGATGGAGACGCCGACGACGGCGACGCCCATGACGAGGATGAAGGCGCGGTTGCCCCGCACCTCGTCGTGCGGCTCCCCGCCGCGCCCTGCGGCCCCCCTGCAGCCGCGACCAGATGTCGTTGTTGGCGACGGTCGCGCAGGCGATGAGCGCCCCGGACGAGGTGGACATCACGGCGGCGAGCGCGGCGGCGAGCACCAAGCCCCGCACGCCCATGGGCAGTTCGTCCTTGACGATGGTGGCGAAGGCGGCGTCGGCGCTGGGCAGGTTCGGGTACATGACCTTCGCTGCGGTGCCGATGACGGCGCCCGCGAGCGCGTAGACCAGGCAGTACGTACCGGCGACGGTGCCGCCCCAGCGGGCGACCCTGTCGCTGCGCGCGGTGAACACGCGCTGCCAGATGTCCTGACCGATGAGCATGCCGAAGGTGTAGATGAGGACGTACGTGAAGATCGTCTCGCCGCCGACGCCGAACGGTTCGAAGTAGTCGTCCGGCAGCTTGGCCCTCATCTCGCCGAAGCCGCCCGCCTTGACGACGGCGATGGGCAGCAGCAGGAGCAGTACGCCGATCGTCTTGACCACGAACTGCACCATGTCCGTCAGCGTGATCGACCACATGCCGCCGAGCGTCGAGTAGGCGACGACGATGGAACCGCCGATGACGATGGCGAGCGTGCGGTTCACGTCGAAGAGGACGTCGAAGATCGTGGCGTACGCGATGGTGGAGGTCACCGCGAGCATCAGGGTGTAGCCCCACATCACCACGCCGGACAGGACGCCCGCGCGGCCGCCGTAGCGCAGGTCGAGCATCTCGGAGACGGTGTAGACCTTGAGCCGGGCGATGCGGGCGGAGAAGAAGACCGAGAGGGCGAGCAGGCCGAGGCCGATGGTGAAGACCATCCAGGCGCCGGACAGGCCGTGCGTGTAGCCGAGGCCCACGCCGCCGATGGTGGAGGCGCCGCCGAGGACGATCGCGGCCATCGTGCCGGAGTACATCCACGGCCCGAGGCGGCGGCCCGCGACCAGGAACTCAGCTTTGGACTTGGCGCGGCGCATGCCCCACCAGCCCATGGCCAGCATCCCGGCGAGATAGACGGCGATCACTGTGTAGTCGACGGCCATGGGGCCTCCTTGCGCACTCGGTCGGTGGCGTGTCGTGCAGATGGAGCCAGACGGCGACCGGCCGCGGGGACATCCGCCCGTACCCACGGCCCCCGGTCGGCACGACCCTAGGTGGCCGGAAAGCGACGCTGAAGTGTACGTTTCCTCCACCCCCTGAGCTGGTTATGGAGGATTCGTCCAGCATGCCGCCGCCCGCCGAAGCCACCGCGCCCCCGTCCGTGCCGCCCACCCCGGCGGTCCCCCTCACCGCCCTGCTCGCGCACGAGGAGCTGGGCCTGCGCCAGATCGCGGGCCCGGACGCGGCGGCCGCCGCCATCCACTGGGTGCACACCTCGGAGATGACCGACCCCTACCCGTACCTCCTCGGCGGTGAGCTGCTCCTGACGGCCGGGGTGCACGTGCCGGACGCGGCGGGCGCCGGCCCCCACCTGGACGCCTATGTCTCCCGCATCGTCGCGGCGGGCGGCGCGGCCCTCGGCTTCGGCGTCGCACCCGTGCACGACACCGTGCCGGGCGCCCTCGTGGCGGCCTGCGACCGGCACGGCCTGCCGCTGCTCGAAGTGCCCCCGCAGACGACGTTCAGCGGGGTCGCGCGGGCCGTGTGGCAGCTGATGGCGGAGGCCAGGCACACCGAGCTGCGCCGGGTCGCACAGGCGCAGGCGGGCCTCGCCGCCGCGGCGGCCAGAACCGACCCGGTGCCCGCGCTGCTGCGTCAGCTCGCGGCGCGCCTTGACGGGTACGCGGCCCTGCACACCGCCGACGGGGCGGCCGCCCAGAGCGCGGGCGCCCCGCCCGGCGAGGCCGCGCTCGCCGCCCTGGCCCGGCTCGCCGGAGTCGTGCTGCACCCGGCCGAGCCGCGCCCGGCCCCCGCGTCCGGCACGGACACCGTCGACGCCACGCACCTCGCCGCGTACGCGCTCGCCGGGCCGCAGGGCCTGGCCCTCGGCGTCGCCACGCGCCGCCGCGAGCCGGGCGACCACACCGTCGCCCAGCTCGCCGCCGTCCTGCTCGCCCTGCTCACCGCGCCCCACCAGGGCGCCACCGAGGCCGCGCGCTCCGCCGCCCTGGTCCGGCTGCTGCTCGGCGCGTCCCCGGCCGAGGTGGCGCCGCTGCTCGGCGGTGACCGCTGGAGAGTGGTCCACGCGCGCGTGCAGCGCGGCTCCGGCGCGTCCGCGCCCACCCCTGCCTCCCTGGCCGCCGCGCTCGGCAGCACGCTGGTGGACCCCGCGCCGGAGGCCACCACCCTGCTCCTGCCCGCCGACCGCGAGGTCACCGCGCAGGGCGGCTGGACGCTCGGCGTGTCCGCGCCCACCGGCGCCGACGGGCTCGCCGCCGCCGACGCGCAGGCCGCCCGGGCCGTGCGCAGGGCCGAGGCCACCCGCGCCCCTCTCGTCCGGCACCACGGGAGCGGCATCGCCGCCCTCGTCGCGCCCGCCGAGGCCGACGCCCACGCGCGGGCGCTGCTCGCCCCGCTCGGCGGCGCCGCCGCCCTCACCGAGACGCTGCGCACCTGGCTCTCCCTGCACGGCAGTTGGGACCGCACGGCGGCCGCCCTGTCCGTGCACCGCAACACCGTGCGCCAGCGCGTCACCCGCTGCGCGACGCTCCTCGACGCGGACCTCGACGACCCGGACGTACGCATGGAGCTGTGGTTCGCCCTGAACCACCCTGTCTGACGAGCCCCGAAAGGGCGGGCTCACGCCGGTCGTACGTGACTCGTGGCACAAGCCCGGCGTGCGGGACGCCCCACCCAGCCCGCGGCGGCGACGGCACAATGGGGGTCATGTCCATACCCAGCCGTGCCGCGCTCGTCGACCACCTCGTCCGCACCCGGATCGCGGGCGACGTGGCGACGCCCCGCGAGAACAACCTCTCCCACTACCGCAAGCTCGCGAACGGCGACCGCCACTACTGGCTGGGCCTGGATCTTGGCGACCGCTGGAGCGACGAGCAGGACGTGCTCGCGGTGATGGCCGAGCGCTGCGGCGTGGTCGACGACCCGCAGCACCGCCAGGGCCAGGACACCATCGACCCGGAGCTGACGGTCGACGCCCTGGAGCGGATGGCGGGCCGCCTGCGCAAGGCCGCCGCCGCCAAGGAGCGCGTGCTGTTCGCGACCGGGCACCCCGGCGGGCTGCTGGACGTGCACCGCGCCACGGCGGCCGCGCTGCGCGCCGCGGGCTGCGAGATCGTCGTCATCCCGGACGGCCTGACGGCGGACGAGGGCTTCGTCTTCCAGTTCGCGGACGTGGCGGTCCTGGAGCGCGGCGCGACGCTGTGGCACACGCACTCCCCGGAGCCGATGAACGCGATCCTCGACGGCCTGCTGCGCGAGGAGCGCCCCCTGCCGGACCTGGTCGTCGCCGACCACGGCTGGGCGGGCCGCGCGGGCCAGCGCGGCATCGACTCCGTCGGCTACGCGGACTGCAACGACCCGGCCCTGTTCATCGCGGAGGCCGAGGGCACGCTCCAGGTCACGGTCCCCCTGGACGACCACGTGACGAGCCCCCGCTTCTACGACCCGATGACGGCCTACCTGCTCGACGCCGCGGGCCTTTCGGAGTCCTGAGGCGGCCCTGGCGTCGGGTCCAGGTAGACCCGGCGCACCGCGGGGAAGCGGGCCTGGAGGCGGCGGGCCATCCGGTCGCAGGCCCGCTCGACCTCCGCGGCCGTGGACACGTCCCGGAAGTCCACCTTCGCGGCCACCAGGGCCTCCTTCGGGCCCTGGAGGAGCGTCGTCAGCTCCAGGACGTCCACCACGTGCGGGTCCGCGAGGAGTTCGGCCCGCACCCGCTCCCGCACGGGCTTCGGCAGCGGCCGCCCGATGAGCAGTTCCGCGTTGGCGCGCCCGAGGACCCAGGCGACGTACACGAGCAGCGCGCCGATGGCGAGCGAGGCGACGCCGTCCCAGACGCCCGAGCCGGTGAGCTGCCCGCCGAGCAGGCCGCCCGCGGCGAGCAGGAGCCCCGCGAGCGCGGCGGAGTCCTCCATGACGACCGCCTTCACGGCGGTGTCGGGCGTGTGCCGCAGATAGTGCTTGACGCGCACGTCGAACCGCGCCGCCGCGCCGCGCGCCTGCCGGAGGGCGGTGCGCAGGGAGTAGCCCTCCAGCAGGAAGGCGACGCCGAGCACGACGTACGAGACGAGCGGGTCGCCTGGTTCCTCGCCGTGCGTGAGGGTGTGGACGCCGTCGTACACGGCGAAGACGCCGCCGCCGACGAAGGTGGCGACGGAGGCGAGCAGCGCCCAGATGTAGCGCGCGCCGCCGTAGCCGAGCGGGTGGTCCTCGTCGGCGGGGCGCTCCGCGCTCCGCAGCGACACGAGCAGCATCAGCTCGGTGACGGTGTCGGCCACGGAGTGCGCGGCCTCCGAGAGCATCGCGCTTGACCCGCTGACCACCCCGGCCACGGCCTTGGCGACGGCGATCCCGAGGTTGGCGAGCGCGGCGACGACGACGGTGAAGGTGCTCTCGCCGCCCGCTGTCCTCAGCGGCACTTGACGTGGTTTCACCCATGGTGGGCGAGTATGCCGGAATGGCCCGGCTGCCCCTAGTTCCTCGGCACCCTGACGACGCCCTCCTGGATGACGGTGACGGCGAGCCGCCCGTCCCGGGTCCAGATGCGCCCCTGCCCGAGGCCCCGGCCGCCGCTCGCCGACGGGGACTCCTGGTCGTACAGGAGCCACTCGTCCGCGCGGAAGGGCCGGTGGAACCACATCGCGTGGTCGAGGGAGGCGCCCACCACGTCCCCGACGGCCCAGCCGCCGCGGCCGTGCGCGAGCAGCACCGAGTCGAGCAGCGTCATGTCGGAGACGTACGTGGCCAGGCACAGGTGGAGCGGTGAGCCCGCGTCCTCCCCGTCGAGCTTGCCGTTGGTGCGGAACCAGACCTGTGAGCGGGGCTCACGGGGCTGCCCCACCGTGCCCCACGGCGGCGCGTCCGCGTACCGCAGGTCGACGGCGGCGCGCGCCTCGATGAGCCGCCGGGCGACGTCCGGCGGCAGGTGCAGCGGCAGCGCATCGGCGGCGGTGGGCAGCGTCTCCGGGTCGGGCGCGTCGGGCATCCCCACCTGGTGTTCGAGGCCTTCCTCGTGCGCCTGGAACGATGCCGAGAGGTGGAAGATCGGCTGGCCGTGCTGCACGGCGACGACGCGGCGGGTGGTGAAGGAGCGCCCGTCGCGGATGCGGTCGACGGTGTAGACGATGGGCGCGCCGGGGTCGCCGGGCCGCAGGAAGTAGGCGTGCAGGGAGTGGGCGGGCCGGTCCTCGGGGACGGTGCGGCCCGCGGCGACCAGGGCCTGGGCCGCGACCTGCCCGCCGAAGACGCGCGGTACCAGGGCGGAGCGGCTCACCCCGCGGAAGATGTCCCGCTCGACCCGCTCCAGGTCGAGCAGGTCGAGGAGGTCCTGGAGTTCCTCGCTCATGGGCGGGGTTACAGGCCCATCGACTTCGCGATGATCATCTTCATGACCTCGCTGGTGCCGCCGTAGATGCGGTTGACGCGGTTGTCGGCGTACAGGCGGGCGATCGGGTACTCGTTCATGAAGCCGTAGCCGCCGTGCAGCTGGAGGCAGCGGTCGATGACGCGGTGGGCGACCTCGGTGCAGAAGAGCTTGGCGCTCGCGGCCTCGGCGGGGGTCAGCTCGCCCGCGTCCAGGGCCTCCAGGGCGCGGTCGGCGACGGCCTCGGCGGCGTCCACCTCGGCCTGGCAGGCGGCCAGCTCGAACTTGGTGTTCTGGAAGGAGGCGACGGGCTTGCCGAAGACGGCCCGCTCCTGGACGTACTCCTTGGCGAACCGGACGGCGGCCTTGGCCTGCGCGTAGGCGCCGAAGGCTATGCCCCAGCGCTCGGACGCCAGGTTGTGGCCGAGGTAGGCGAAGCCCTTGTTCTCCTCGCCGAGCAGGTCGTCGACGGGGACCTCGACGTCGACGAAGGCCAGCTCGGCGGTGTCGGAGACCTTCAGGCCGAGCTTGTCGAGCTTGCGGCCCACCGAGTAGCCCGCGGCCTTGGTGTCGACGGCGAACAGGGAGATGCCGAAGCGGCGGTCGTCCTCGCGCGGGGCGGAGGTGCGGGCGCAGACGATCACGCGGTCGGCGTGCACGCCGCCGGTGATGAAGGTCTTGGCGCCGTTGAGGACGTAGTGCGTGCCGTCCTCGGAGAGCCTGGCGGTGGTCTTCATGCCCGCGACGTCGGAGCCGGTGCCCGGCTCGGTCATGGCGAGCGCCCACATCTCCTCGCCGGAGACGAACTTGGGCAGGAAGCGCTTCTTCTGCTCGTCGGTGGCGAGCATCTCGATGTACGGCAGGCCGAGCAGGACGTGCACGCCGGAGCCGCCGAAGGAGACGCCCGCGCGGGCCGTCTCCTCGTACATGACCGCCTCGAACTTGTGCGAGTCGATGCCCGCGCCGCCGTACTCCTCGGGGACGCGGATGCCGAAGACGCCGAGCTCGCCGAGCTTGTAGTAGAAGTCGCGGGGCGCCTGGCCCGCCGCGAACCACTCGTCGTAGACCGGGACGACCTCGGCCTCGATGAAGGCGCGGACGGTGTCGCGGAATGCCTCGTGGTCCTCGTTGAAGACGGTACGCCGCACGACTGAGCTCCCTGGGTCACGAATCCGGCCAAGCGCCGCTGGCTAAGCGCTTGCTCAGGTCGAGGTTACCCGTGGGTTTCTGTGACCGTCCAGAGCGACAACTGTCACCGGCGGGCCGCGCGGGCCGCCCTCAGGCGCCGGACGGGCCCGACCGCCCCGCCGCGGCGAGGGCGCCGCGCGCCAGGCGGTGCAGCAGGTCCGCCATGGCCTCGCGGCCGGGCAGGGCGCCGGGCCTGCCCAGGTGCGGGGTGGAGTTGAGGAGGCCGAACACCGCGTGCACGGACGCCCGGGCCTCGGCCTCGGAGAGTTCCCGGTACACCTCGCGGACGGCGGTCACCCACAGCTCCACGTACCGCCGCTGGAGCTGGCGCACCAGCTTGCGGTCGGTGTCCCGCAGGCGGTCCAGCTCGCGGTCGTGGAGAGTGATGAGCGGGCGGTCGTCCAGGGCGAAGTCGATGTGGCCCTCGATGAGCGAGTCGAGGGCCCCCTCCACCGAGCCCGCGGCCTCGGCCACGCGCCGCTGCCCGCCCGTGAGCAGCTGCTCGCTGATCCCGACGAGCAGCTCGGCGAGCATCGCGTCCTTGCCCGCGAAGTGCCGGTAGAGGCCGGGCCCGCTGATGCCGACGGCGGCCCCTATCTCGTCCACGCCGACGCCGTGGAAGCCGCGCTCGGCGAAGAGCCGGGCGGCCTCCTTGAGGATCTGCTCGCGGCGGGTGGGGGCGTCGGTCCTGGTGGCCATGGAGACAATTCTAGACAGGGCCGTTAGCGGTCGTTAACCTGAAGGCACACGTTAACGCTCACTAACCCGGGGAGCTCAGCGGATGCAACAGGCACCGGTCCTCACGAGCGCGGCGGACCCCGCGTCGGACGCCTGGCGGGCGAACGAGTCGGCGCACGCCGCGCTCGT
>JAVLTM010000013.1:0-186579 GCA_037117115.1 Streptomyces sp. PmtG
GCGGGTGCGTGGTGCACGGACAGCGCTGCGCGTGAGAGTGGGCACTCGGTCCGCCGAGGTCCCCCATGGGGTGGGTGCGCGGTAGTCCCGCTCTCACTGTGTTGTGGAGTACGGCGAATTCCTCGGCGCCCCTCGGGGGTGCGTGGGCTCGCTTGCCCCCTCACTGTGTTGTGGAGGACGACAGATTCCCGACCCCTCCGAAGCGGTGGCGGAGTGCCGTTTGAGGTACCGGGCTCTCTTTTCTTGGATTTTTTCTATGCGTTCCAAAAAAGTGGTGTAAACCGTCACTCCATCACCCCTCACCCCGCTGTCGAGCTGCCCCGAGCGCGCGAGGGGACCGGAGGCGGGCAGCAGAAAGCCCCGGCAGTCTCGGGGACCGACCGGGGCTCTCACGGCTACTGATCTTTGTGGTTCGGGGTGACGTCAAGGTGTGGCTGGGGCCAGCCCGGTCTGGGCGATGAATCCGTCGAGTAGGCCGGGCTGGTACTGCATCCGTTTCAGGCGCGTACGGGCCAGTGCGGCGAGTTCGTCGATGCTGCACGGTGCCTGGTTGCCCAGGCTGTTCTTGAGGTTTGCCCACACACCCTCGGCCGGGTTGAGGTCAGGGGTGTACGAGGGAAAGCGGAAGACGGTCAGCCATTGCCGGGCCGCGATCAGCTCTCGCATCGCGGCGTCGATGTGGTGGGTGTAGTTGTCCCACAGCAGCACGATGTTGCCGCCGAGCTGCTGGTGGACCGCGTCCAGCAGGCGGGCGAAGTCCTTCTCCCGGAAGCCTTTCCTCTCGTTCTTGCGGCCGTGGTGCACCAGCATCCGGAAGATGAGCCGGGTGCGGTGGCCGGTTCTGCGGCACACCAGGCCGGCCAGCGAGATCCGGCCCGAGCCCGCGGCCCGGACCGTGACAACGGGCGTGCGTCCGCGCCGGGACCAGGTCCGTGCCTTCGGCGGCCGCAGCAGCTGCCCCGACTCGTCCGCGAAGCACAGCCAGGCGTCCTGGTCCCTCACCGTCTTTCCACCAGAGGCCAGGTCTCCTTGACCCAGGTGGCCACCGCGTCCCGGTCGCGCTCGGCGGCCCGACGCGCCGGGACCTGCACCGTCCAGCCCATCTGGTGCAGGATGCGCCAGGTCTGCGCCGCGCTGAAGCGAACGTGGAACCGACGCGCGATTACGGTGGCCACCCGGGCCAGCGTCCACCGCTGGTCTTCCCTCCAGCCGTGCGCGGCGGCCCCTTCTCCAGCTCCGCGGCCAGCCAGGCCCGCCAGTGCGGCTTCATCCGCGACGGACGCCCGGACGGTCCCCCCGACCGCAAAGCATCCAGCCCGCCGTCCCGCCAGCTGGCATGCCAGGCACAGGCGGACTTGCGAGAGACCCGCAGCCGCCGTGCGACCTGCGGCGCCCTCACCCCTTGCGCGAACAACTCGGCGGCCTCGAAGCGCACTTGCTCCCGCCGGGCCCGCTGCTTCGCGGTCAGACCGCCCCCATCGGGATACCTCATGCCACAGGGATACACCCTCCAGCAACATCACCATCACCCCGAACCGCAAAGATCAGTAGCTGTACTGCACCGCATACAACCGGATACCTAGCCGCTCAGGGACTGTACCGGGGCAGCCGAGGGCCCCGACGGTCGGCAGGGACCGCCGGGACAGTCCCGGACCTACGGCACGGCTACGCGGCTACCAGTGCCCGCGCGGGCTCGGCGGGGGCAGGCGCGGGCTCGGGGTGCTCACGCACGGGGCTCGTGGCGGGCTCGGCGACGGTGTGCACGGGCTCGGGCTCGGCGAGGTGTACCGAGCTGCCCGGAGCCGGGGGAGCGTCGTTGCGTGCTTCGGCTTCCGCATCCCCGGTGACTGCCGCAAGCTCGGCAATGGCGGGGTCCAGTTCCCCGGTGATGGTGAAGTCGACGCGGCGTGGGTCGAGCCGTCGCCATCCGCCCTTGCTGCCGGGCTTGACCATCAGGCGTGCTCCCGCGGCTATGAGCATGGCGCGGCGCTCCGTGGTGTCGCCCTCGTTCCAGTCGTCGGCGTACGTGCGGCCGGTGGGGACGACTTCTCGACGGGGCTCGCGCTTCTCCCGGGACTCCAGCTCTGCCAGACGTGCGTCAAGGGCGTCCGCACGGCGCTGCCACGCTGTCTGAGCGCTCTTGGACTTCTGGCGTCCCTTCTCCTGCTGGTGCTCTTCGAACTCGGCGAGGGTGGCGTCTATCTCGGGTTGCGGGTCGTAGCCCGGTATCTCGATGACGCGGTTGATCTGGATCTGTCCGGCAGCCTTCAGGAACTCGTCGGTCACGTAGTCGTCGACCCACACGGCGTGCACGGTGCACGGGGCGGGGCAGTGCGTTCCGTACTTGTACGACGAGCACCGGTAGGTGCCCGAGGACCGGTTCAGGTACATGCGCTCGCCGCACCCGTTGCAGTGGGCGACGCGGAGCAACAGGGCGGTGGAGTCCTTGCGCTCGGGTGCCTTCTCCGTGATCGGCTTGGGAGTGAGCAGTGCGGCGACCACTGGTCGAACTCTTCGCGGCTGAAGATGGGGGATGTGGTGGCCATGACGGGGTTGCCCGCATCGTCGCGCACGGGCTTGCCACGGTGCATCTTCCAGCCCATGAGAGCTTCGTTGGTCAGCATCTTCTCGATGGTCTGTGCACGCCACTGTGCGGGCTTCTTGACGGGCTGGTCCGTGGCCATGGCGGTGCGCTTCTTGGTGCGCGCCTGGTAGGCAGTCCAGTGCGCGGACGGGGACAACACCTTGTCGGCGTTGAGGGCGCGCGCGATGCTGTGCAGTCCTCGGCCGTCCATCAGCTCGGCAATGATCCGTTCAATGATCTTCACCGCGTCCGGGTCCGGGACGAGGGTCCAGCCCACTCCGCCGTGTTCGGCGGGCATCTCGGCGGGCAGGTAGCCGTATGCGGGCTTGCCGCCGCCCCGCCACCGAAGTGGCATCTTCCGCATGGCTGCCTGTGCCCCGGCGACGCGCTCCTTGATGCTCTGCGACTCGACCTGAGCAGCAAAGGCCAACATCAACATCATGAGCTGCCCCATGGGGTCCATGGGGTTGCGGAAGTCGAACACGAGCCGACCCCCGCCGATGCCCTCGGCAAAGACGATCATCTTGCGGTGGCTGCGTGCCCACTTGGCAAGCTCGTGCATGTCGTCCATGTCCCGGATGGCGCGGTCAAAGCGCCAGAACACCAGGGCGTCAAAGTCCTCGGGGCGCTTGAGCCATCCGCCGAGCTGCGGACGGTCGAAGGGGCCGACCAGGGACGCGGACACGTCCAGGTCGACCGCTTCCCGCAAGGCGGCGCCCTCGCCGAACTCGATACCGAGGGCCGCCGCTTGGTCGTCGGCCTCGCGCTGCCGCTCCGGGCTGGTGGTCTCGTCGGTGCGGACGGACAGCCGGATGCAGCGGACACCGCGCAGGGTCTCAGTAGGCAGATCCTTTACAGATGTGGTGGTGTTCTCCATGCTCCTGCTAGGGAGCGAAGATTGCCTAGCGCCTCTGACCTGCGTAGATACCGCCATGACCCGACCACTCCAGAAGTGTCACTCTGGAGCACCGGGAAGGGGCGGGCCTGGGGCGCGCCGCGAGGCCCGCCGGGCCCGGTCAGACGCGTACGGGTGACAGCCGCGCGGCGATCGAATCGGCGTCCGCGACGAGCGCGAACCCCTTGCGCAGGACGGCGAGTTCCGGCTCCTGCCGGGACTCGTCATCGGTGGCGGTCACATCCGCGCCGAACACCACGTGATAGCCCCGCTCGTACGCCTGCCGCGCCGTGGTGCCGCAGCAGTAGTTGGTGAGCGTGCCGGTGACGACGACCGTGTCCCGGCCCAGGTTGCGCAGGACGGTGTCGAGCGGGGTGTCGTAGAACGCGCCGTAGGACGGCTTGCGGATCAGGACCTCGTCCTCGCGGCGGCCCATCTCGTCCCACACCCGCGCGGGCGCGGGCCTGCGCCAGTCGCCGTCGCCGTGCGGCAGGTGGCGCAGCCCGTGCGGGCGGTCGAGGCCGAGGTGCGTGTCGTCGAAGATCGTCCAGATCACCGGGACGTCCGCCGCGCGGCAGTGCTCCACCAGGCCCCGCAGCCGGGGCGCCATGCGGGTGGCGGCGGGCACCCAGTAGGGGCTCCAGCCGGGCCGGACGAACTCGTCCTGCATGTCGATGACCAGCAGTGCCGTCCGCTCCGGCCGGATCGGGAAGGACGCGCGGCCGCGCTCGTAGCCGTCCCGCGCCCGGCGCGCCACCCACTCCTCGGTGTACCTCACGGAACCTCCAGGGTCTCCATCTCAGGTACCTCGATTCGAGATACCTCGATTCGATGTGCGACGATAGCAGCATGCTGGAACTGGCGATCCTGGGTTTCCTGGCCGAAGGGCCCCTGCACGGCTACGAACTGCGGCGGCGCGTGGCGAGCCTGTCCGGCCACACCCGTCCCGTCAGCGACGGCAGCCTCTATCCGGCGATCAACCGCCTGGTGAAGGCGGGCCTCCTGGGCCGGCGCAGCGAGCCGGGCGCCGCGGCCGCCCGGCGCCACGTCCTGAGCCTGACCGCTGACGGCCGGGACGACCTGCTGCGCCGCCTGCGGGAACCGGCTGAGCACGACATCACCGACGGCGCCAGGTTCGCGACGGTCCTCGCCTTCCTCTCCCAGCTCCCCGACGCCGCCGACCGGCACGCGGTGCTGCGCCGCCGCCTGGACTTCCTGGAACGGCCCGCGAGCTTCTTCCACGACGGCGACCGGCCCCTGCGCGCGGAAGAGGTCACCGACCCCTACCGCCGCGGCCTGCTGATCATGGCCCGCGCCACCAGCCGCGCCGAACGCGCCTGGCTGCGTGAGGCCTTGGACTGACACCATGGCCCGAGAGCACGGTGTGAGGCTTGGGCCAGGGGAGGGCACGCATGCTGACCGAGGACGAGGTGGGTGACCTGCTCGCCGCGCGGCTCGTGGGCCGACGGGAGCAGGGGTGCGACGTCCTGGAGGTCGTCGACCTGCAGATCGTCTTGAAGGCGGCGCAAGTTCACGGCGTACGTGGAGGTCGTCGCGCCCGACGGCCGGTGGAGCGTGCGCATGGAGCGCGGCGGCGACGAGATCAACATCTTCAACGGCCGTCCGCCGGAGGACCTGGTGGCCTGTGTCGCGTGGATGATGGAGGCCGAGCTGTTCGAGTGGTGGGCGACGAAGAGGTCGGAGCCGTACGCGCGCAAGCAGGGCGTCCGGATCGACGACTGACGCCCGCGACCGATGCCCGCGCCGCGCCCTCAGCGCAGGTCGAGCCGCATCAGTACCCGGGGGTGTCCGGCAAGGACCGACGTGGTGTCGGCGGCGTGCGCGAAACCGGCCCGCTCGAAGTTCTTCCGCAGGCCGGCGTACGCCATCGTCGTATCGACCCTGGCGTCGCCGTTGTCGCCGTTGTCGCCGATATCAAGGGGATATGCCTCGATCGCCGGGGCGCCGTGCGCGCGGGCGAACGCGACCGCTCCGGCGATGAGGGCGTGCGAGATGCCCCGCTTCCGGTGGCCCGGGCGCACGCGGACGCACCACAGGGACCAGACCGGCAGGTCGTCGACGCGCGGGATGGTGCGGCTGCGCGCGAAGGACGTGTCCGCGCGCGGCGCCACCGCGGCCCAGCCCACCGGCTCGTCCCCGTCGTAGGCGAGCACGCCCGGCGCGGGGTCGGCACGGCACAGACCGGCGACGTACTCACCCCGGGCGGGCCCGCGCAGGGCGGTGTTGAGCTTCGCCGGAATCCGGTAGCTGAGGCACCAGCACACGTTCGCCCCGGGCGACTTCGGCCCGACGAGCACCTTCACGTCCTCGAAGGCCGAAGCGGGCCGCACGTCGATCGCCATGGCGCCACGCTCTCACAGGGTCCGTGCGGCCGCAGGGCCGTGTGAGCGGGCGCTTTCCGGGATGCCCGGAGCGCCGACGTCAGCTCGTGAGGTGATCTACGGGGCACCGTTACATGATCTTCGTAAAGCCGTAATGACGGGTGAACTACGTTGAATCCGTACTCACCGGACGCCGCGGACAGCACGGACAGTGCGGGCAGCGCGGGCCGTGCGAGCAGCACGGACAGTGCGGGCGGCACGGACGGTGAGGACGCAGCGGACCGCATCGCATGTGCACAGGTCCATGACCGTGAAGGGGAACACCGTCGTTATGCGCACCACCACTCACCGCCGCAGCGCCCTGCGCACCGCCACCGTCTCGATCCTCGCCGGCGGAGCCCTCCTGGCCCCGGCCGCGGCCGCGCTGGCGAGCGCGCCCGCCGCCGAGCGGCCCACCGCCGTGCGGAGCGTCGCCGCCGCCAAGCCCGTGAAGATCGACATCGGCGCCGGTGTCACCCTCACCGTCAAGGGCGGCAAGCCGTACTACGACGGCAAGGCCCTCAAGCCCGGCCAGACCGTCGACGACGGCATCTACCTGCACCTGAGCGCCGACGGCAAGCGGCTGTACAGCAAGACGCAGGGCGGCGGCACGCCGTACGCCATCTGGGACGTCAAGACCGGCAAGAGCCTCGGCACGCAGAAGACGAGCCCCACCGCCAAGGTGAAGGCCGCGCTGACCGCCAAGCCGTCCGCGACCTCCGTGAAGGCCTGGCAGGAGCTGCGCGTCAGCGGCAAGGCGACCGGCATCAAGGCGGGCAGCAAGGCCGGCCTGCAGCAGAAGCAGCGCGGCACGTGGAAGACGCTGCCCGCGTCCACCACCGTCAACAAGTCCGGCGCGTACACCCTGCGGGTCAAGCTCGGCCTCAAGGGCAAGAACGAACTGCGCATGAAGAGCGGCGCCACCCTCTCGCCCGTCTTCACGGTGACGGTGCGCTGACCTGGCATCGGCCGGTCCCTGACACGGGCTCCCGGAGCGTCCCTTGGCGGACGCTGCGGGAGCCCGCGCGCGTGCGTGAGCGGCCCCGTATTCGTGTGCCGTCGGTGAGGTGACGGGCGATCATGGGCGGGCGGCCGGAGTGTCCCGAGGGCCGTGAGCGCGTCCGTCCCGTCCCAGAAAGGCGCCCCCACATGCCGTACGTTCCCGCCGACCCCACCGTCCTGCACCCGATTCCCGGGCAGCCCCGCGTGGTGCTCCTCAAGCCCCTGATCACCTCGCCGCTGATCGAGGCGGGCGAGTTCTCGTACTACGACGACCCGGACGACGCCACGGCGTTCGAGACCCGCAACGTGCTCTACCACTACGGGCCCGAGAAGCTGGTCATCGGCAAGTACTGCGCGTTCGGCACGGGGGTGCGCTTCCTCATGAACGGCGCCAACCACCGCATGGACGGCCCGTCGACGTTCCCCTTCCCGATCATGGGCGGCTCCTGGGCCGAGCACGTCGACCTCATCACCGGTCTGCCCGGCCGGGGCGACACCGTCATCGGCCACGACGTGTGGCTCGGCTACGGGGTCCTGGTGATGCCCGGCGTCCGCATCGGCCACGGCGCGGTCGTCGCGTCCGGGTCCGTGGTCGTGGACGACGTCCCGGACTACGGCGTCGTCGGCGGCAACCCCGCCACGGCTCCTGCGCCGCCGCTACAGCGACGAGGACGTCGCCCGGCTGCTCGAAGTGGCCTGGTGGGACTGGCCCCTTGAGCACCTCACCCGGAACGTTCCGGCCGTGATGTCGGGGAGCGTCGACGACCTGGAGGCGGCGGCGCCCGCGGCGTAGCCCTGGGCGGGGGGTCTGGGCGGGAGGTCTGGACGGGGGGTTTGGATAGAGGGTCTGGACTTTCTGTCCAGGGCGTGTACGTTTGGTCCAAGGCCGCTGTGAGGCGGCGGAGGACGGAGGCGACGCCCATGCACACCGAGGACGCGCGCGACGCCGAGCGCGACGCGATCATCGCGGCGGTCACGCCGGTCGCCGAGGGCATCGCCGCCACCTTCGGCTCCCTCTGCGAAGTCGTCGTGCACGACTACCGGCGGCCGGACCGGTCCGTCGTGGCCATCGCCGGAGCGGTCACCGGCCGCAGCGTCGGCGGCGCCATGAGCGAGATCGGCATGGGCATGCTCGCGCGTGGCGACGCGGCGGCCGACGAGCTGAACTACCTCACCCGCACCCAGGACGGGAAGCTGGTCAAATCGTCCACGGTGCTGCTGCGCGACGGCGGCGGCGCGGTGTTCGGCGCGCTGTGCGTCAACCTGGACATCACCGCCGTGCGCCAGGCCAGCGCCCTCATCGGCGAACTCGCCGGCGTGGCGGGCCCGTCGGAGGTGCCCACCACCACGTTCGGCGACGACGTGGAGTCGGTCGTCAGCGCGATCGTCGACACCCACCAGCTGCACCAGCGGCGCCCGTGGGGCGAACTCGACCGCGCCCAGCGCCTGGAGCTGTTCCGCTCCCTGGACGAGCACGGCGTCTTCGCGGTCCGGCACGCCGTGCCGCAGGTCGCCGCCCGGCTCGGCATCTCCCGCGCCTCCGCCTACAGCTACCTCGCCAAATCCCGCGCCCAGGACGCGTCGCGGCCCGGGCCCCACATCCCACCAGGAGCATCCGCATGACGAGCAGCACCCCCCTGGTCACCCTGGATGACATCCGCGACGCCGCCGCCCGGCTCAAGGGCGTCGCGCACCGCACGCCCGTGCTGCGCTCGCGCACCCTGGACGCCCGCGTCGGCGCCGAGACCTTCCTCAAGTGCGAGAACTTCCAGCGCGTCGGCGCCTTCAAGTTCCGCGGCGCCTACAACGCCGTCTCCCGGCTCACCCCCGAGCAGCTCGCGCGGGGCATCGCCTCCTACTCCTCCGGCAACCACGCCCAGGCCCTCGCCCTCGCGGCCCGCGAGCGGGGCGCGAAGGCGGTGATCCTGATGCCCGAGGACACCCCGCCGTCCAAGCGCGCGGCCGCCGAGGGCTACGGCGCCGAGATCGTCACGTACGACCGCTACAGCGGCGACCGCGCGGCGCTCGGCGAGCGCCTCGCCGCCGACCGGGGCCTGACCCTGATCCCGCCGTACGACCACCCGGACGTCATCGCGGGCCAGGGCACCGCGGCCCTCGAACTCCTCGAAGAGGTGGGCGCTGTTGGACGCGCTGGTCGTCCCGGTCGGCGGGGGCGGCCTCATCGCGGGCAGCGCCACCGCCGCGAAGGGCCTGTCCGGCGACATCCAGGTCTACGGCGTCGAGCCGGAGGAGGGCGACGACACCCGGCGCTCCCTCGCCGCCGGACACCGCGTCTCCGTCCCCGTGCCCCGCACCATCGCCGACGGCCAGGCCATCGAGACCCCCGGTGAGCTCACCTTCGCCATCAACCGGCGCCTCGTCGACGGCGTCGTGCTCGTCTCCGACGACGAGATCCGCGACGCCATGCGCTTCGCCTTCGAACGCCTCAAGATCGTCATCGAGCCCAGCGGCGCGACCGCCCTGGCGGCCCTGCTCGCCGGTCGCCTGGACCGCCTGCCCCCGCGCGTCGGCCTGGTCGTCTCCGGCGGCAACGTCAACGCGGAGCGCTTCGCGGAGCTGTGCGCGCGGTGACGGGCGCGCCCCGCCGGGGGAGGCACGTCAGCCCAGGGTGAACCGCAGCTCCGGGCGCTCCCAGGGCACCTTCGGCGGGGACGGGGCGACCGTCCCCACGCGCTCCCCGCCCAGACGGCGGTAGAACGCCTCCGCCGGGGGGTGGGACACCACGCGCACGCTCGCCAGACCGGCCGCGCGGGCCTCGCCGAGCATGTGCTCCATCAGCAGGCGGCCGATCCCCGTGCCCTGTGCCTCGTCCGCGACGAACGCCAGGTCAAGCTCGGGCGGCTCCACGACCAGGGCATAGAAGCCGAGCGGCCGGTCACCGGCGTCGACGGCGACGAAGACCCGGTGCCTGGCCAGGTAGCCGGCGGTGACCTGGTAGTCGGAGACCATCGAGGCGTACGCCCCCTGGTAGGCGCTCGACCGTCGCATCAGCGCCGTGAGGTGCTCCGCGTCCGGTGCGGCGGCCCGTCTGATCATGGCGGATCGCATGCGCTGGAGTATAGGGGTGAAATGCGGTTGTGGTCGTTACCCGCCCCTCAGTGCACGGCCCGCCCCTCAGTGCACGGCCCACCCGAGCAGCGCCGCCCCCACCCCGAGCGCCCCGGCCCCGAGCAGCGCGCCGACCACGCCCCGGTGCGCGGCGAACAGCCACAGGCCGGCGAGGCCGAGGACCGCGTACTGCCAGCCGTGCTGGAGCGCGCGGGCCAAGGGGATCGCGGAGCCCGCGATCGCGCCGATCACCGCGGGCCCGGCGCCGCCGAAGAAGGCCTGGACGCGGGCGTCGGCGCGCAGCCGGTCGAAGTGCGGGGCCCCGCCGATCACCATCAGGAACGAGGGACAGAACGCGGCGAACGTGGCGAGGAGACCGCCCCCGACCCCGGCCGCCGCGTAGCCGACGACCGCCACGGTCTGCACCACGGGGCCCGGTGTGATCTGCCCGAGGGCGACGGCGTTGAGGAACTCGCCGTCGGTCATCCAGCGGTAGCGGTCGACGGCGTCGGTCTGCATCAGCGGGATGATGACGAAGCCGCCGCCGTACGACAGGGCCCCCACCTTGAACGCCACCCAGGCCAGGGCCCCCAGGCCACCGGCGGCCGGGGCGGCCACCGCGAGCGGCACCGGCCAGCTCCCCCTCCGGCTCCCTCCGCCGTCGCGGCCCTCGCCGCCTTCGTCGCCTGCCTCGCCCGCCCCTTCCTGGCGGTCCCGGCGTGGCCCCGCCGCCCCGGCCCGGACCGCCGCCTCCACCAGCCCCGCGGCCACGAGCACCAGGACCAGCCACGGCCCGACCAGGACGGCCGCCGCCGCGCCCGCCGCGGTGTAGCCGAGCCACCGGGCCCGCCCCGCACGCCGCGCGCCCCCTGGCGGCTCGCCCTCCCGCCGCTCGCCCGCACGCCGCCAACTGGGCGGTGCCAGACCGGCGGCGGCGTGCACGGCCACCGCCGCCACCGCCGCGCCCGCCCCGGCCGCGGCCCCGCGCACCCACAGCGGCGGATCCCCCGCGAGGAACAGCGCGGCAAGCGCCAGGATCAGCGTGAGGCCGGGCACGATGAAGCAGACGCCGCCCACCAGCGCGCCCGGCGCGCCGCGCAGCCGCCAGGCGGTCAGGATCGCCAACTGGGTGGAGGCGGGGCCCGGAAGCAGGTTCGTCGCCGCGACGCCGTGCTCGAACTCGCTCGCCGCGATCCACTTCCGGCGCTCCACGCACAGCTGCCGCAGCAGCGCGACGTGGGTGGGCGGCCCGCCGAAGCCGACGCAGCCGATGCGGCCCCACTCCCGGGCGATCGTGCCGAGGCCCACCACCGGCGGCGCCGACTCCCCGCCGCCGCTCGCGTCGGCCCCCGCCTCTTCCGGCATCCTCTGACTCCCTGCCCGGCCGCGCCCGCTTCGCTGACGTCTTCCGGTGTCGCATCTTGCACCACGCGGCCAGGAGCGGGATTCACGGCACCTGGACGACAGCTGAACTCCGCCCCGCGGCCACCGGCGCCTCCCGCACCGGCCGGCAGCGCTAGCGCCCTGGTGCTCCCACCGCTGTGCCGAGGTCAGTCGGAGAGACGGGCCTCGATGAGGGCCTTGAAGGCCTCGTACGACGCGGGGGTGGGGACGCGCGCGCCGTCCACGACGAACGTCGGGGTGCCGCGGGCGCCGATCCCGAGGCCGTCGCGCTGGTCGGTCTGCACGCGTCCGGCGGTCTTGGGGTCGGCGAGCGCGGTGTCGAACGCGGCCATGTCCAGGCCCATGCGCCGCGCGTACCCGCGGAAGACGTCCTCCTTCCACTCCTGGGACTCGCCCCACTCCCTCTGCGTGGTGAAGAGCTTGGTGTACATCTCCTCGAACCTGCCCTGCCGGGCGGCCGCCTCGGCGGCACGGGCCGCGAGTTCGCCGTTGCGGTGGCCCGGCATCGGGAAGTAGCGGGCGACGAACGTGACCCGGTCGCCGTACTCCTCGCGGAGCCGCTCCACGACCGGGTACATCGCGCCGCACGCCTCGCACTCGAAGTCGAGGAACTCGACGACGGTCAGCTCGCTCTTCTTCGGGTCGGTGAGGCGGTGGCTGTCGGCCCGCACGGGCAGGGCCCGGGCGGCGGCCTCCACGTCGAGGCCGCCGCCCTTCTTGTCGTCCGGCGAAAGCAGCAGGGCGGCGCCGAACGCCGCGGCGAGGGCCGCCACGATCACGGCGGCGACGATGAGGGTGCGCTTGAACTTGTCCATGGTTCCTTGCTCGGGGTGTGCTGACGGGTGCGACGGCCGGGGGCCGCCGCCGAACCGCCCCCGGCGCCGCCGGGGGCGGCGGCGCTCACGCCGCCTTGCCTCCGGTGCAGGCGGCGCCCGGCTCCGGCGTCTGCGCGCCCTGCACGTACGACGTGAAGAACTTCTCCACCCGCGGATCCGACGCGGAGGCCACGCTCAGCTGCTTGCCCCAGGCCGAGAGCGTGAAGGCGGCGGACTGACCGGCGTAGGGGCTCATGAGCGAGTACGGCGTCTTCGCCACCCGCGCCTTGAGCGCGCGGACGTCGGCGGCCGGGGCCTTGTCGCCGTACGTGACCCAGACCGCGCCGTGCTCCAGGGAGTGCACCGCGTTGGTCTGCTCGATCTCCTTGTCGTACACGTCCCCGTCGCAGTTCATCCAGACGGGATGGTGGTTCCCGCCCGCCGCCGGGGACATCTTGTAGTCGACCGGCGTGGTGACGTGGTCGCGGCCGAGGTCGGCGAAGGACTTCTCGCCCTTGATCGGCGCGGCGGCGGCGCGCCGCTGCCGCTCGTCCCGCTCGTTGGCCTGGTCCACCAGGTACCAGCTGCCGACGGTCACGCCGATGACGACGGCCCCGCTGCAGGTCCAGGTGATGAGGCGGTTGCGGCGCTGGCGCGCCTCTTCGGCGCGGCGCAGCTCGGCCACCTTCTCGCGGCGGTCGGCGCGCTTCTGCTTGGCTCCGGCGGAACCCATGGCATGTCCTTGTCCCCGCCGCGCGAGAGGGCGCGGCGGTGTGTTCGCGGTCGTCGACGGCCTGCGCGCCGACATGCGCGGCGGCAGGGAGAAACGGCGGGCACGGCTCTACGGTGACGGGGCGCCGGGCCGTGCGGGGGTGCCGCTCCTAGGTCCGCTGGACCTGCAACTGGTGGATGCCGGGGGTGTGCGAGAGGTCCGCCGGTGCCCCGCGGGCGGACGGCGGGTCCGGCGTCCAGGGCACGGCGGTCGCGTCCGCCGCCAAGGGGGACGCGGCCGGTGCGGGGGATGCGGTGGCGACGGGGGCGCCGGTCGCGGGACGGCAGTGCGCCTCGCCCGGGCCGTGCCGCATGTCGGGGCAGTCACGTGCGGAGTGCGACGCGGAGTCAGCTGCCGCGGCCCTGTGCGACACGGCATCCGCCCGGCCCGCGTACGGCTCGGCGTCCGCCGTGCCCGCGCGGGGATCGACGCTCGCCGCCGCGCCGCCGGAGACAGCCGTCGGCCGGGCCGCGTCCGCGTCCGCGGAGTGGGCGCACACCGGGAGCACCCACACCAGCACGGCGAACAGAGCGGCGCAGCGCAGCACGAGCAGCGGGGCGGCGCCCGCCACCGCGCTCCGGTCCCTCCGCCGTCGCTCGCTCATCGCGGAGATCGTAGCCAAGGCACCCCCGCGCCGGGGAGCCGGGCGCGGCGGCGGGCGCGACCGCGCCCTGCTTGATCGTCGGACCGGGCCGACGGTCTACGGTCGGGGGATGAGCACGCAGCACGTCCCGTCCGGTCTGCCCCACGCCATGGAGCGGCACCAGGTCGCCGTCTACGTCGGTGCCCTTGCGGCCGGGGGCCTGCTGGGCTGGGCCGCCCCCGGGGCCGGGCCCGGCCTCGAACACGCCGTCAACCCGGTACTCGGCGCCCTGCTGTACGTGACGTTCTTGCAGGTCCCGGCCGCCGAGCTGGTCCGGTCGCTGCGCGCGGGGCGGTTCCTCGCCGCCGCGCTCGTGGTGAACTTCGTGGTGGTGCCGCTGGTGGTGGCCGCGATGTTCGCCTTCCTGCCCGACGACCAGGCCGTGCGCCTCGGCGTGCTGCTGGTGCTGCTGTGCCCCTGCGTGGACTACGTGATCGTGTTCAGCGGCCTCGCGGGCGGCGCCAGCCAGCGCCTCCTTGCCGCGACCCCGCTGCTGCTCCTGGCCCAGATGGTGCTGCTGCCGGGCTACTTGTTCCTGTTCCTCGGCCCGGGCCTCGCCGACGTGGTGGACGCGGGGCCGTTCGTCGAGGCGTTCGTCGTCCTCATCGTCGTCCCGCTGGCCCTCGCCTGGCTCACCCAGGCCGTGGCCGCCCGCCACCGGGCGGGCCGCGCCGTCGCCGACGCGCTGGGCACGACGATGGTGCCCCTGATGGCGGCCACCCTCCTGACGGTGGTCGCCTCCCAGGTGCCGGGCCTCGGCGGCAGCCTGGGGGACGTGGCCCGCGTCGTGCCGTTCTACGCGCTCTTCCTGGTCGTCATGGCGTTCGCCGGGCTCGGCGCGGCCCGCGCCTTCCGCCTCGACGTGCCCGAGGGCCGCGCCGTCGTCTTCACCGGCGCGACCCGCAACTCCCTGGTCGTCCTGCCGCTGGCCCTCGCCCTGCCCGAGCCGCTGGCCGTCGCCGCGGTGGTCGTGGTCGCGCAGACGCTGGTCGAGGTGGTCGGCATGGTGGTGTGCGTGCGGGCCGTGCCGCGGCTGCTCCCGGCCGCCCCTCAGTCCGCCACGGGGACCAGCGTCAGATAGGCCAGGCCCATGACGCCGCGATACCCGCGCAGCCACAGGGCGCGGTGGCGGTCGACGCGGTCGCGGGTCTCCCGCGCCAGCGGATGGCCGGGGTGCTCGGCGAGCCACTCCTCGACGTCGGACTGGTACGCCGACTCGAAGGCGTCCCACTCGTCCTGGCTCGCCGTCTCGATCCAGGCGGGCCTGAACCCCGCCTCGACGGCGAGGTCGACGAGGCCCGCGAGGTCGTGGAACTCGGCGGCCGACGCGTCCGGCCACATCGCCGCGAGCTCCGCCGCGGTGGGCGGGCGCTCCCAGAAGGTCTCGCCGAGCAGGACGCGGCCGCCCGGGGCGACCAGGCCGCGCAGGGCCCGCAGCGCGGCGGCGGTGTGCTCGGGCGCCTCGGCGTCGCTCAGGGCGTGGCTGGCGCCGAGACAGAGCACGAGGTCGGCGGGGCCGTGAGCGGTGCCCGTCGCGGACTCCTCGACGAAGCGGACGCGCTCGGCGAGGCCGCGCTCCTTCGCGAGGGCGCGCCCGCGGGCGAGGTCGTCCGCGTTGACGTCGACGCCGGTGCCCCGCGCGGCGGGCGCCGCCTCCAGGACGCGCAGCATGAGCTCGCCCCACCCGCAGCCGATGTCCAGCACGCTCGCCGGGGCGGCCCGGCCGGTGAGCCGGTGGACCAGGGCGGCCGCCCGGTTCTCGGACAGCGGGCCGTGGAAGTCGAGCCGGGTGAGCCGGGGCGGAGCGGTGAGATCGTCCATGAGCCGGAACAGTAGGAAGGCGCGAGCCACTGATCAAACGGGTTTTCGGGGCCCGTACCTCCGCGTCCGCCGAGCGGCCCGGCTGCTGGCCGTGGCCGCCGCCCTGGCCCTCCCCGTCGCCGCGTCGGCCGCGCCCGCGGGCGCCGCACAGGCGGCCTCGAACTGCTTCGTCAACGGCCAGCCCCAGCCGGGCCCCGAGATCTACGGCACGGCCGGCGACGACGACATCCGCCGCGACCGGCTCGTCTCCGGGGACGTCGTCTTCGGCCACCACGGCGACGACACCATCCGCGTCACGTTCAACCACGCCGGTGTCATCAACGGCGGCAACGGCCAACTGGGCCGCATCCACGGCGACACGGGCGACGAAGAGATCCAGGTCCTGCTGAACGACGGCGAAGTCGACGGCGGCCCGGGCAACGACGTGTGCCGCGTCAACGAGGGCATCGTGCTCAACTGCAATCCGTAGCGCGGGAAACCGGGACCGGTCCCGGAGGTCACGGCTAGCGTGCGGAGCGGGGCACACTTCGGCAACCCCTCACCCGTAACACGCAACCCATGACACGCAATCCGTAGGACTGTGACGGTCGCGATCGGACTCGCCGCGGGCATGGGGCAGTTCCTGCTCAGCGCGGGAACGAAGGGCAGGCGCTCCGCCGTGGCGCGGGCCCGGGTCCTGATGCTCGCGCCATCGGTTCCGGGGGCGGGACACCCGGGGGCGGCTCGACGCCGTCGTCCGCGGCCTGAAGGCGGCGGCCCGCGACGCGGTGTGACTCCCGGGCCCAAGGAGCGCGCCGCCGCACCGAGATGATCGCCGAGCATCCCCGGCTGACCGTCACGACCATGAAGACCGTAGGCTCCAAGGGCTACGACGGCTTCATCCCCGCCGTCGTCACGGCCTAGAGAGGGAGCCGCGGCATGGCCAGCGTCGTCGAGTTGACGTACTACCCCATCAAGGGCTGCGCCGGGACGTCGACCGGCGCGGCCCTCCTGACGCCCGCCGGTCTCGCCCACGACCGCAGCTTCATGGTCGTCAGCGAGGAGGGCGTGTACCGGACCCAGCGCAAGGACCCCCGCCTCGCCCTCATCCGCCCCGCCGTCAGCGCCGACGGCGAACGGCTCACCCTGCGCGCCCCGGACACCGAGGCGCTCGGCGTCCCGGTGGACACCACCGGCGCCCGGCGGCCCGTGGACCTGTTCGGCGCCCCCTACCAGGGCATCGACCAGGGCGACTCGGCGGCCGCGTGGATCTCGGACGTCCTGCGCGTGCCCAGCCGTCTCGTGCGCGTACCGCCGGAGCACCGGCGCGTGACCGACGGCAGGACGCCGGGATGCGCCGGATACGCCGACAGCGGCGCCCTGCACGTCCTGTCCCGCGCCACCGTCGACCTGCTCAACCGCAAGCTGGCCGAACGCGGCGCCGAGCCCCTGCCGATGAACCGCTTCCGCCCGAACGTCGTGATCGACGGCTGGGACGAGCCGCACACCGAGGACCGCGCCCACCACCTCCACATCGGCGACGCCGAACTCGCCTACGCCAAGCTCGCCCTGCGCTGCGCCGTCACCCTGGTTGAGCAGGAGTCCGGGGCCAAGGCGGGACCCGAACCCCTGCGCACCCTCGCCCTCTACCGCCGCGCGGCCCAGGGCGGCGTCGCCCTCGGCACCAAGTTCTCCGTCCTGCGGCCCGGCAAGATGTCCGTCGGGGACGACGTCGAGGTCAGCGAGTGGGGCGCGGCCGAGCTGTAGCCGCCGCGGGGCCGGGCGCCTGGGTGCCCTCGGCCCACAGCGAACGGACGTGCCCCAGGTGGCGGGTCATGCACTTCTCCGCGCCCTTGGCGTCGCCCGCCACCATCAGGTCGAGGAGCTCGACGTGCTCCTCGGCGGAGGGCAGCAGCTGGTCGTTCTCGTCCAGCGTGGTCAGGCCGTACAGACGCGAGCGCTTGCGCAGGTCGCCCACGGTCTCCACGAGGCGTTCGTTGCCGCCGAGGGCCAGCAGGGACAGATGGAACCGGCGGTCGGCCTCCAGATAGCCGATGAGGTCGTGCTCGCGGGCGGCGCGCACGATGTCCTCGGCCACCGGGCGCAGCGCCTCGAGGTCCTCGCGGGCGGCGGCGCGGGTGATCCGGCCGACCATGGGGACCTCGATGAGCAGCCGGATCTCCGTGTACTGGTCCAGGTCGCGCTCGTTGACCTCGGTGATCCGGAAGCCCTTGTTGCGGACGGGCTCGACCAGGCCCTCGCGGGCCAGGTCGAGCATCGCCTCGCGCACGGGCGTCGCGGAGATCCCGAAGTCCCCGGCGAGGCCGGGCGCCGAGTACACCTCGCCGGGGCGCAGTTCACCGGAGATGAGCGCCGCGCGCAGGGCGTGGGCGACCTGGTCGCGCAGCCGCTCCCTGGTGGTGATGAGGTTGCGCTCCTTGAGGTGGCCCATGGTCGTGGTGTCCCTTCGTGACCCGATGCCGCGGCGTGATCCGCCGGCCGCGGCCGAGCGGATCACCAGCGTACAATGTCACGTTGTTCTCGCAGGTGCCGATGGGTGGGCGGCGCCTGGGGACGGTCACGGGCGGAGCGGGACGCCCGCGGGGGCCAGGGTGTAGGTGCGGCTCGACGTGTAGATACTCCAGGGCGGCGCGGCCCTGTTCGCGCGGACCGTGACTGGAGGCCTTGGTGCCGCCGAACGGCAGGTGGAAGTCGACGCCGGTGGACGGGGCGTTGACGCGGATCATGCCGGTGTCGAGCCGGTCGAGGCCGTGCAGGGCGGTGTCGAGCGACGCGGTGTGGACGGAGGTCACCAGGCCGTAGGGCACGGAGTTGGTGATCCGCACCGCCTGGTCGAGGTCGTCGGCGTACAGGAGCACGGCCAGCGGGCCGAAGACCTCGTCGCGCAGCAGCGGGTGGCCGGGCGGCACGTCCGTGACCAGGGCGGGGGCCGCGTACCAGCCGTCGCCGCGCGGCGGCGCGGAGCCGGTGAGCTCGGGCAGCGGCCGCCGGGCCTCGGTCACCCGGTCCCTGGCCCGCTCGTCGATGAGGGGGCCGCAGACGGTGGCCGGGTCGGCCGGGTCGCCCGTCGGCACCGCCCGCAGCCGCTCGGTCAGCGCCTCGCGCAGCGGCCCCGCGGCCGCGCCCACCGCGATCACCCGGCTGGTCGCGGTGCACTTCTGCCCCGCGTACCCGGCGATCGCCGCGGCCAGGTGCGCGGCGGCCGTGCCGATGTCCGCGTCCGGCAGCACGACGGCCGCGTTCAGGCCGCCCATCTCCGCCTGGACGGGGATGCCGCGCGCGGTGGCGCGGGCGGCGACCGCCTGGCCGACGGCGGTGGAGCCGGTGAAGGAGACGACGTCGGCGGCCGAGACGACCGCGTTGCCCTCGCTGGACCCGCCGGGCAGGACGGTGAACACCCCGGCGGGCACGGCCCGCGCCACGATCTCGGCCAGGCGCAGCGCGCAGGCCGTGGCCTGCGGGGCGGGCTTGAGGACGACGGTGTTGCCCGCCGCGAGGGCCGGGGCCGCCTTCCAACTGGGGATGGCGAAGGGGAAGTTCCACGGGGTGACGAGGCCCGCGACGCCGTGCGGGCGGCAGCGCGAGAGCAACAGGCCCGCGCCCGCCGCGGGTTCGTGCACGGTGCCCGTCGGCTCATAGGGCGCCTGGGCGTAGTGGCGCCAGATCGCGGCGGTGCGCGCCACCTCGGCGCGGGCCTCGGTGAGCGGCTTGCCGACCTCGCGCACGGCGAGCGCGGCCAGTTCGGCGGCGGCCGCTTCGACGGCGGCGGCGATCGCGGCGAGCGCGCCCGCGCGGGCCGCCGCGCCGCCTTCGAGCCAGCCGGGCTGCGCCGCGCGGGCCCGCTCGACGGCGTCCACGGCGGCGAAGGCCCCGGGCGCGGTGGTGCGGACGACGACGTCGGCGGGGTCGGCGGGGTTGCGGGAGACAACCGGTGCCAGGGCGGTGATCATAGGAGGAACCCTCCGGGGAAGGGGTCGTCGGGGTCGAGGAAGTACTGGGCGGTGCCGGTGATCCAGGCCCGCCCGGTGACGCGCGGGACGACGGCGGGCACCCCGGCGACGTCCGTCTCGGCGACCAGACGGCCCGTGAACCGGGTGCCGATGAAGGACTCGTTGACGAAGTCGCGCTCCAGGGGCAGCGCGCCCCGCGCGTGCAGCTGCGCCATCCGCGCGGACGTCCCGGTGCCGCACGGCGAGCGGTCGAACCAGCCCGGGTGGATGGCCATGGCGTGCCGCGAGTGGCGCGCGTCGGAGCCGGGAGCGGCCAGGTAGACGTGCTTGACGCCGCCGATGTCGGGCTGGGCCGGGTGCACGGGCCGGTCGGCGGAGGCGTTGATCGCGTCCATGACCGCGAGGCCCGCGGCGAGGAGGTCGTCCTTGCGGGCGCGGTCGAATGGCAGCCCCAGCGCGTCGAGTTCCACGAAGGCGTAGAAGTTCCCGCCGAACGCGAGGTCGTACGTCACCGTCCCGTGCCCCGGTACCTCCACCTTGCGGTCGAGGCCGACGCTGAACGCGGGCACGTTGGTGAGCGTGACCGCCTTCGCCGCGCCGTCCTCGACGCGGACGTCGACGCTGACCAGGCCCGCGGGGGTGTCGAGGCGGACGGTGGTGACGGGTTCGGTGACCGGGACCATCCCGGTCTCGACGAGGACGGTGGCCACGCCGATGGTGCCGTGCCCGCACATCGGAAGGAGGCCGGACACCTCGACGTACAGCACGCCGTAGTCGGCGTCGGGGCGGGTGGGCGGCTGGAGGATCGCGCCGCTCATCGCCGCGTGCCCGCGCGGCTCGTACATCAGCAGGGTGCGCAGCTCGTCGAGGTGCTCGGCGAAGTGCAGCCTGCGCTCGGCCATGGTGGCGCCCGGGATCACCCCGACACCCCCGGTGATCACTCGGGTGGGCATGCCCTCGGTGTGCGAGTCGACGGCGTGGAAGACGCGGCGCGTACGCATGGAGGTCCTTCCTCGGTCAGCGGTGGCCGTCGGCGACGGCCTTCTCGGTGGCGGCGCGCACCTGCTCCGCGGCCGCGCCGTGCAGCGGCAGGCGCGGCGGCCGGGTGGGGCCGCCGCGGCGGCCGACGACGTCCATGGACGCCTTGATGGCCTGTACGAACTCCGTCTTGGAGTCCCAGCGGAGCAACGGGTGCAGGGACCGGTAGAGCGGCAGCGCCGCGTCCAGGTCCCGCTCGGTCGCGGCGCGGTAGAGCGCGGCGCAGGTGGCGGGGAAGGCGTTCGGGTAGCCCGCGACCCAGCCGACGGCCCCGGCCAGGGCGAGCTCCACCAGGACGTCGTCGGCTCCGGCCAGGAGGTCGAGCTCCGGGGCGAGTTCGGCGAGCTCGTACGCCCTGCGCACATCGCCGCTGAACTCCTTGAGGGCCACGACGCTGCCCTCGGCGTGCAGGCGGGCCGCCATGGCGGGGGTCAGGTCGACCTTGGTGTCGAAGGGGTTGTTGTAGGCCACGACGGGCACCTGCGTACGGGCGACCTCGGCGTAGTGCGCGCGCACCGTCCGCTCGTCGGCGCGGTACGCGTTCGGAGGCAGCAACAGGACGCTGCCGCAGCCCTGTTCGGCGGCGTGCTCGGCCCAGCGGCGGGCTTCGGCGCTGCCGTAGGCGGAGACGCCGGGCATGACCCGGGCGGCGTCGCCCGCGGCCTCGACGGCAGTGCGGACCACGCGGGCGCGCTCGTCGTCGGTGAGGGTCTGGTACTCGCCGAGCGAGCCGTTCGGAACGACGCCGTCGCAGCCGTTGTCGAGGAGGTGGCGGACGTGTTCGGCGTACGCGTCGTGGTCGACGGAGAGGTCCTCGCGCAGCGGGAGTGCGGTGGCGACCATGATGCCGCGCCACGGGCGCTCGGGGGTCCAGGAGGCGGGGGAGGGGGTGGCGGTCATGAGGGCTACCCTTCTGTGGTGTGTGACATTTTATTGAGAGGAGTGTCGGGGCGACAAGGTGCGGGGAGCTGCGTGGCTGGGGTCGGTGAGGGCTGACGAGCCGTCAGTGATACGGCTCCGGACCGGGGTTCGGCGCCGCATCGTCCGGGTCGGTGAGTTCGCCGAGGACCCGCAGTGGGACGGGGACCGACAGCGGCCGTCGCTCCGGGGACGGCGGCCGCGGCGGCCCCGGAGCCTCCGCGGCGAGGCAGGCGACGGCCGTCCCGCACACGCGGCCCTGGCACCAGCCCATGCCCGCGCGGGTCAGCAGCTTGACGGTGCGCGCGTCCCGGGCGCCGAGGTCGGCGACCGCCTCGCGGACGCTGCCCGCGGTGACCTCCTCGCAGCGGCACACGTCCGTCGCGTCGTCGAGCCACCGTGTCCAGCCCGGACCCGGCGCGTGCGCGCGGGCCATCGCGTCGGCGAACGCCCGCATGCGGTCCCGGCGCCGCCGCAGCTCCCGCACCCGCGCGCCGCGGATGAGCGCGGGCCGGTGCCGCAGCCGGGCGGCGATCGCGATGCCCGCCAACGTGCCCTCGGTGTGGGCGAGCCGGGCCCCGCCGACGCCGCCGGTCTCGCCCGCGGCCCAGATCCCCGCCACCGACGTCTCCTGCGTGGCGCCCAGGTCCAGGGCCTCGGCCCCGTCCGGCGTCCGCCGCGTCGCACAGCCCAGGCCCGTGGCCAACTCCAGCTGCGGGAGCAGGCCGTGGCCGACGGCCAGCGCGTCGCAGGCGATGCGGCGGCCCGACCCCGGCAGCGGCCGCCAGTCGGGGCCGAGCCGGGAGACGGTCACCGCCTCCACCCGGTCGGTGCCGTGCACCCGGGTCACCGCGCTGCGGGTGCGCGGCCGCACCCGGTGACGCAGCAGCGCCGCGCCGTGCACGGCGGCCTCCGCCAGCTTGTGCGGGTTGACGGCGAGGGCGCGCGGGCTGCGGGCGTAGCCGAGGTAGCCGGACGCCTCGACCAGGGCGGGCACCCGGGCGCCCGCCGCGGCGAGCGACGCGGCGACCGCGAGCAGCAGCGGTCCGCTCCCGGCCACCACGACCCGGCTGCCGGGCAGCACGAGCCCGGACTTCAGCATCGCCTGCGCGCCTCCGGCGGCGACCACCCCCGGCAGCGTCCAGCCGGGGAAGGGCAGTTGGCGTTCGTACGCGCCGGTCGCGAGCAGGACCGCGCGGGCCCGCACCCGCACCGGCCGCTCCCCGTCGCCGTCCGCGCCGGTGACCGCGTGCGCCTCCCAGGCGTCCGCTCCCGGGACCACGGTCCACACGTGGTGCCCGGTCAGATGGGTGACGTCGCTCGCGGCCAGGGCGTCGCGCAGCGCGGCGAAGGTCCGCCAGTCGTGGTGCAGGGCCTCGGGGCGCGCGGCGCCGATGGCCGGGTCCGGGTGGCGGTAGAACTGGCCGCCGGGCCGCTCCGCGGCGTCGATGAGGGCCACGGACAGGCCCAGTGAGGCCGCGGTGACGGCGCCCGCGAGACCGGCCGCGCCCGCGCCGATCACCGCGAGGTCGTAACCCTCGCCGGGCGCCGCGGGCGGGGCCTCAGACGCCGAGTCCGGCATGGCCGTGTCCCTCCTGTGTGGTGACCGCGTCGCCCGGTCGCGCGGGGACCAGGCAAGCCCGCCGGTTCGGCCGGGAGTTGATGGTGGCCAGGCAGTCGAAGCACTGGCCGATGCCGCAGAACGCGCCGCGCGGGCGCCCGCCCACGCGCGTGGTGCGCCAGGCGAGGATGCCCGCCGCCCACAGCGCGGCCGCCACGGTCTGGCCGGGCAGCGCGGCCACGGGGCGGCCGTCGAAGGTGATCTCGAACGCGGCGCCCGGCGCCGCGCCGACGAGATCGGCTGGGGTGCGGTCACGCGCCATCGCGCGGCTCCTCTCCGGGGGCGGTGCCCGCGGTGGTGTTCTCGTCGAAGCGGTCCGGCCTGAACGGCGTGACGTCCAAGGGGAGGTCACCGGAGACCAGCATGCGGGCGATGAGCAGGCCCGTCACCGGGGCGAGGCCGATGCCCGCGCCCTCGTGGCCGCACGCGTGCAGCAGGCCGGGGACGCGTGGATCGGGGCCGATCGCGGGCAGGTGGTCGGGCAGGTAGGGCCGGAACCCGGCGTACGTCCGCGTGGCCCGCACGGTGGCGAGGACCGGGAAGAGCCGGACGGCCTGGGCGGCGAGGCGGCTCAGGGCCGACACCGACAGGGAGCGGTCGAAGCCCACCCGCTCCCGGCTCGCGCCGATCAGGACGGGCCCGGCGGGCGTGCCCTCGACGACGGCCGAGGTCTGCAGTGCCGCCGAGTCGCTGGCGACGTCGGAGACGTAGTCCGCCGCGTACACCTTGCGCCGCACCACGCGCGGCAGTGGCTCGGTGACCAGGACGAAGCCGCGCCGGGGCAGCACGGGCAGGGCGACCCCGGCCAGACGGGCCAGGTCGCCGCCCCAGGTGCCCGCCGCGTTCACGACGTGCGGGGCGCGCAGTTCGCCCGCGTGCGTGCGCACCCCGCGCACCCGGCCGCCGGCGTCGGTGAGGACGCCGGTGACCTCCTCGCCGAGCCGGAGGCGGACCCGCTCGCCGCCCGCGCGCAGCAGTGCGGCGGCGGCGAGGGCGGGCTGGACCTGCGCGTCCTGCGGATAGTGGAAGCCGCCCGCGAGCCCCGGGGCCAGATGCGGTTCGAGCGCGCCGAGCCGGTCGCCCGGCACCTCGTCGGCGGTGACCCCGGCCCGTGTCTGCCGGGCGGCGAAGTCCCGCAGGGCGGCCAGGCCCCGCGCGTCGGACGCGACGACGAGGCCGCCCTTGGTCTCGTACTCGATCCGCGGCGGCAGCGCCTCCGCGAGCTCGCGCCACAACCGCGTGGACAGCAGGGCGAGTTCGAGCTCCGGCCCGGGTGCCTTGTCGGAGACCAGCAGGTTTCCTTCACCGGCACCCGTGGTGCCGCCCGCGACGGGGCCGCGGTCGATCACGGTGACGTCGAGCCCGGCGCGGGCCGCGTAGTAGGCGCAGGCGGCGCCGACCACACCCGCCCCGACGACGATGACGTCCGGGGAGTTCCTCATGGACACCGCAGTAATATTTCACATTGCACCAGGCTTGCCAAGGGTCCGGCGAGGGATCACCGGGGCGGATCGGGGGGCTGGCCGCGGGGTGTCGAAGAAGGGCCCCGCGGCCCCAAGGCCCGCGCGCCGGCGCCGCCTTGGCCCGGGCGCGGCCGCGGGCTACCCCTGCGTGAGCTCGCCCAGCCACGCCTCCACCGCGTCCGGCGTCCGCGGCAGCGCGCCGGACATCAGCCGCGCTCCCTCCGCCGTGATCACCAGGTCGTCCTCCACGCGCACGCCGATGCCGCGCAGTTCGCGCGGGAGCGTCTCGTCGTCCGGCTGGAGGTAGAGACCGGGCTCGACGGTCAGCACCTGCCCCTCCTCGAGGACCCCGTCCAGATATGCCTCGGCCCGGGCCTGCGCGCAGTCGTGCAGGTCGAGCCCGAGCATGTGGCCGCTGCTGCACAGGGTGTAGCGCCGGTGGAAGTCGCCATCGGGGCTCTTCAGGACGCCCCACTCCGCGAGCCCCTCGGCGATCACCCGCATCGCGGCGCCGTGGAAGTCGCGGAAGCGCGCGCCCGGCCGCAGCGCGGCGATGCCCGCGTCCTGCGCGGCGAGCACGAGTTCGTACACCTGCCGCTGCGCGGGGGAGAAGCGGCCGGACAGCGGCAGCGTGCGGGTGATGTCGGCGGTGTAGAGGCTGTCGGTCTCCACGCCCGCGTCCAGGAGCAGCAGCGCGTTCGAGTCCAGCGGGCCGTCGTTGCGTATCCAGTGCAGGACGCAGGCGTGGGCGCCGGACGCGGCGATGGTCTCGTAGCCGGTGCCGTTGCCCTCGGCGCGGGCGCGCAGGCCGAAGACGCCCTCGATCCAGCGCTCGCCGCGGGGGTGGGCGAGGGCGCGCGGCAGGGCGCGGGCGACGTCCTCGAACCCGGCCGTGGTGTGGTCCACGGCGAGCTGGAGCTGCCCGATCTCCCAGGCGTCCTTCACGAGCCGCAGCTCGCTCAGGGCCGCGGCGAGTTCGGGGTCGGACGAGGCCTCGCGGCCCGGCGGCGTGCCGAGGGCGTCCAGGGGTGCGCAGCGGATGCCGGTCATGCGCTCGGCCTCGTCGAGGCCGGGGCGGCGGCCGACCCAGAACTCGCCGTAGCGCCGGTCGCGGTAGAAGCCGCTGTCGGTGCGCGGCGAGCGGGGGCGGACGTACAGGACCGCCTCGTGCCCGTGCGGCCCGTCCGGCTCCAGGACCAGGACGTGCCCGGCCTGCTCCTCCCCGGTCAGGCCGGTGAGCCAGGCGTACGCGCTGTGCGGGCGGAAGCGGTGGTCGCAGTCGTTGGACCGGACCCGCAACTCGCCCGCGGGGACGAGGAGTCGCTGTCCGGGGAAGCGGGCCGAAAGGCGGGCCCGCCGCGCGGGCGTGACGTCCGCGGCCGTGAGCCGCAGCTCGCCGGGGAGTGGGCTCGGCTCCCAGCCGTCCGCCATGAAGTGCGCGAACTCCGGGGAGAACGGCAGGTCGTGGCTGACCGTGCGGGGAGTGCCGGGGCTGGTCTCGGACACGGGTGTGCCTCCTCGGTCGCCGGGCGGACCGCCCGATTCCGGGGGTGCTCCGGCGGGACGCGGCTGAAGAAAGAAGCGCCTGACCCCTTGTCAGTGCAATTTCACATTACTACGTTACACGTTCTCACATGGCAGATGGTCGTCCGTTGACCGACACCGTCATCCGCCGTGTGTGACAAGGCGGTTGGGTCCGAGGGCCCGCCGCCGACTCCCGTGCTTTCCCATGACCCCCACCCTGGGAGCCCTCTGTGTTTGCTTCGCGTGTGTTTGCTTCGAGAACCCTGTGCAGATCCCTGCTCACCGTCGCGACGGCCGTGACGCTCTGCGCCACCGCGGCCCCCCTCGGGCAGGCGGACTCTTCCGCCCCGTCCCCGGGCGCGATACGCCCGGCGGGCGCCCCCGGGGCCGCCGCCCCCGACCCGTACGACCGGGCCGACCGGCTTGCGAAGGCGCCCAAGCCCTCGGCCCGCGAGGTCCCGGCCCCCGGCGGCCTCACCGAAGGCCGCGTGCCCGGACCGCGCACGCCCAGGCCCAAGCACCGGTCGGCCGCCGCCGGATGCACCCTCGACGACGTCACCCGGCTGTCCCCGGACGCCTTCGCCGACTTCCTCGCCGACCCCGCCGTCACCGCCGACGGCTGTCTGCGCTCGCTGATCTGGACCTGGGACCGGCGCCTGGCCCCGGTGATGTCGGACGCGCACGTCCAGGCCGTGTCCCGGCGCGCCGCCTCGCTCGCCAAGGCCCACGACGGCAAGAACGGCAGCCACCTCCTGGAGATGTTCACCTACCTCCACGCCGTCGCGTACCACGACTTCTCCCGCGACGAGATCGACGTCACCGACCCGCCCACCGTCGCCGCCATGCGCGCGGCCGTCGACGCCTTCGGCACCGCCGCCCGCACCTTCGACGTGACCCGCACGAACGCCGAGACGCTCCGCGAGGCGCTGTACGCGGCGAGCGCGCCGGGGCTGCGCCAGCACCAGCTCCCGCTCGTCAAGCGGGTCCTCAAGACCATGGGCGCGGACAGCCCGGACACCTACCAGGACGCCTCCTGGGCGGGGGCCGCGCTCGCCGCCCTCTCCCTGAACTACCTGGGCGTCTACCCCGGCAACCGCGACACCGCCTTCCACGCCGCCGTCGCCGCCGACCCCGCCTACCGCGCCGCGTTCAAGGCGTTCGCGGGCCACACCCACCTGAAGGACACCCGCAACGCCTGGGTGGCGCGCGACGCGCTCCTGGAGTACGGCCGCATGGGCCAGGTCGACGCGATCCGCTCCGAGATCGTCTCCGGGCTCGGCGGCCTGCTGGCCGTCACCGCCCGCAACTTCGGCGACATGAGCGCCCCTTGGGCGAAGGTCGCCACCTGGCTCGTGGAGTTCGAGGCCTGCGCCCCGTACCAGGTGTGCCGCGCGGACATCGAGAAGCGCCTCTTCCCGCACACCTACGCCTACGGCAAGGCGGACACCGACGGGATCGTCGTGCGCGCGGCGCTGGACCGCGCCACCGTCGACCAGCTGTACTACGCGAGCAAGCAGGTCAAGGCCCAGTTCCACCGCGTCGTCGGCGGTGACAAGCCGCTGGCGGGCGACCCCAACTCCAGCCTGCGCGTGGTGCTCTACTCCTCGCGCGCCGAGTACGAGAACTTCCAGCCCCTCCTCACCGGCCTGAGCACCGACAACGGCGGCATGTACATCGAGAAGGGCGCCACCTTCTACACCTACCAGCGGCGCGTCCCGCAGGACTCCTCGCTCACCCTCGAAGAGCTGTTCCGGCACGAGTACACGCACTACCTCAACGGCCGCTGGGCGGTCCCCGGCTTCTTCGGCGAAGGCCCCTGGTACCAGGGCGACCGGACCACGGCGATGGACGAGGGCACCGCGGAGTTCTTCGACGGCGCCACCCGCGACGACGGCATCAAGGTCCGCAAATCCCTGGTCAAGGGCATCATCGCCGACACCGCGGGCGGCGGCCCGCGGATGAGCGTGAACCAGCTGCTGCACGCCACGTACGACGGCGACGGCTTCCGCTTCTACACCTACGCGGGCACGTTCTTCACCTACCTGTGGAGCGAACACCCCGCCCTGCTCAAGGAGATGTACCGGCTGCTGCGCGCGAACGACCCGGCCCGGCTTCGACGCCTGGCGCGACCGCCTCGGCCGCGACGCGAACCTCCAGCGCGGCTACGACTCCTTCCTGGACGCGCAGATCGCGAAGGTCGACGACCTGTTCGTACCGGACACCACGTACGTGCCGGTGGGGGAGTTGCGCGACACCACGGCCGACCAGGTCCGCGCCTCCTTCAAGGCGACGACCGGCATCAGCCCGAGCTGCGCCCCCGCGGGCTCGCAGGACCGCCCGCGCTTCACCTGCTCCGGCCGCATCACGGCACGCCTGAGCGACTCGGGCAGCGCGGGCACCGTCTTCAAGGACATGTCCGAGACGGTGGACTACTTCGTCCTGGACCGGGCCGCGGGCGGTGACAACAACCTCAAGGACATGAACTGCTCGTTCGGCGAGGTCGACATCTGGACCGACGGCAGCGCGGGCACGGCGGACTTCCAGTGCGAGGGCCCGCTGCGCGGCTGACGCGGGCACCCGGCCCTCCGTGAGCCGGACGGCCGCGCGGTCAGTCCGCCGTCAGGGCGGCGATCGCCGCGGCCGTCCAGTGTCCCGCGGCCCCCGGGCACTCGGCGAGGTAGCGGGAGACGGCGGCCCGCGACCAGGCCGCCGTCTCCATGAGGCCCGCGGTCAGATGCCGCAGGTAGGGCGCGGTGGGCGGATTGAGGGCGGCGTCCGCCCGCCGCCAGGGGGCGGTGAAGGTGAGCAGGGGCAGCCCGTCGAGCAGCCCCGGGCACACCAGCGTCTCGTAGCGCCCGGCCCCCAGCGCGGCGCGGCCGTCGCGCACGGCGGGGGCCAGGTCCAGATCGGTGCCCGGCGCGCGGTACATCTCCTGGGCGGCGATGTCGGAGAACTGGCCCGCCGTCACCAGATGGGCCCGCGCGAACAGCCGCCCGGCGCCGCCGGGGTCGTAGAAGGCCCGGCCACCGCCCCACAGGACCGACTCCGTCGCGAAGTACAGCACGCCCGGCAGCTCCACCGGACGCGACACCTCGGGCGGGCGCGGGTCCCGGCAGCCGGGGTGGTGGCGCGACGAACCGGGCGGTGTGCCGCCCTCGAGGTAGGCCATGAGGCGGTCCAGGTGCATGTTCGAGCCGTACGAGACGTACCAGACGCGCTCGTGGCCCCGCTGCGGTGGTGGCACGTCGGGCTCCGTGTGTGGTGAGGCGGTCGTCACCCATGATGGACCGGAATTCCCTGAAAGCGTTCGAAAAGACGATCAACGTCTCCCTATACTTCGCTTTGTTCGAAGGGGTGGGGGGCTTGCCTTCGTGACGTCCCTCGACCCTGCCGTTTTCACGCCAGAAGAGGACCTCACATGTCGCGCAAGAGCCTGGTCACCGCCGGTCTGCTCGCCACCGCTCTCACCGCCGCCCTGGCCCCGGCCGCGCAGGCGGCCACGCCCACGATCACGCGCGGCGAGTACGACAAGGTGAAGCTCGGCTCGAGCATCGCCAAGCTGCACTCGGTCGCGGGCAGAGGCGCGTGCAAGAAGACCGCGAGCAGCAGCTTCCCGGGTTACTCCGGTAAGACCTACACCTGCAAGGGCAACAAGGCCCACAGCACCGCCGACTTCCTGTTCGGCAACGGCAAGCTGGAGATGAAGTCGCAGGGCGGCCTGGACGGCAAGAAGTCCAACGGCAAGATGACGAAGGCCAAGTACAACAAGATCAAGAAGGGCAAGACCATCGCCCAGATGCACTCCATCGCGGGCAAGGGCGTGTGCGTGCGCATCGCTGACAGCGAGGTCCGGGGCTCGAAGTCGGCGATGTACTCATGCGAGCAGTCCCGCACTTACGGCGCCGCCTCGTTCCTGACCACCAACGGCAAGGTCGACACCCGCTCCCAGTTCGGCCTGCGCTAAGGCCGCGAACGGCCGCGCCGGGCGTCCCCGTGCACGCCCGGCACGGCCGCGTCCCCTTTTCGCCCCCGTGTCACGGCCGCCGCTGCACCCGCGACACGCTCGGCGGCACGGCCTCGCCGCCGAGCCGGGCCTCGAAGCCGAGGAAGTGGTCCACGCCCGGGCGCACCCGCGCCCCCGCCGTGACCGTGAACAGCACGCCGACCCGGCCGTGCGGGGGCACCCGCACCCGCTCCACCCGCCGGGGCGTCACCTCCCAGCCGCCGGACGGCCGCGCGAGGAGTGAGACCGTGCGCGCGGTGGCCGTGAAGTTGTAGACGTCGACGGCCATGCGGGTCCTCGCGCCGAGGCGGTAGCCGAGCGGCGGCTCGGCGTCGCCGTCGTCCTTGTTGGGGGCCGCGTCGGCGGCCGCGTACCGCTGCTGGAGCACGATGTGGCGCGCGGCGGGGAGCGGACGGGCACGCAGGCGGTCGTCCCCCGCAGAGGGCCGGGGACGGCCCGGCGGCGGCGCGTCCGTCACCAGGTACAGGGGGTCGCGGCCCGCCCTGACCCGGACGGTTCCCCGCCGTGAGCGGGGCGGTGTTCCGCGCGGGGCGCCCATGATGTCGTACACGCGCGTCCTTGCCCCGTCCGGGACCGGTACGGCCACCGTGCGCGGACGCGGCGCGTACACCACCGTCACGGTGCGCCCCGCGCCGTCCCCGAAGACGAAACCCGCCGCGCGCGGCAGCAGTTCCCCCAGCAGGCCCACGTAGTTCGCCTCGCCGAGCAGGGAGGTGAGCGCGGCGTACGCGCTGAACGCGGGCAGCGGCTGGAAGTCGCGGCTGAACAGCGCGAACGACACGCCGTCGGCCGTGCACGGAGGCCCGCAGAACCAGAACTGCCGGTCCGTGCCCGCGGCCAGGCTCTCCACCGTCGACCTCACCAGATAGCGCGCCTGGGTGCGCCGCGCCGCCTGCGACAGGTCACCGCCAAGGCCGGCGGGCAGGAACGCGCCGCACTCCGTCATCCACAGCGGAGTCGTGGCCCCGAACCGCTCCCGCAGCTCCGCCTGGTCCTCCGGTGACGACGGCGGCTCGGGGTCGGTGTCGTCCAGCGGCGGATAGCCGTGGAAGCTCCACACGTCCGCGTACCCCACCACGTCGTTGCGCAGCATCAGCTCCTGGAAGACGCCCTCCTGCGCGATGCCCGGAAGCACCACGGGCGGCGCGTCCGGCTGGTCCGTGATGCCGAGCGCCGCCGCCTTCACATACGCGGCGTGCTGGTCGCCGGTGCTCGCGGTGGCGTCGACGTCGGGTTCGTTGGACAGCTGGAGCGCGTCCGACACGATCCGCTTGCCGCGCCCGGCGAGATGGGCGCCGTAGCGGTAGGCGTGGCGCAGGTCGTCGGGCAGCGGCACGGACGTCGGCGTCAGGGCCCAGTCCGGGGGCGGCGAGACCACTTCGAGGACCTTTACGCCGCGCGCGCGGAACGCCTCGATCACCGCGTCGTGCGGCGTGCCGCGGAACGGCCCGTCGGGCTCGCGCTGCGCGGCGGGCCAGGCGCTGCCGTCGCGCACGTGGCCGACGCCCATGGCCGCCGTCGCCGAGGCGAGCGCGGGAAGGCGTGCGGGCGGGACGAGGGCGTAGGTGGCGATGTTGATGCCGGAAGCGGTTCGCCGCGCCCCGCACGGCGCGGCGCGCGGGCAGCCGCGCGAACAGGCCGGTGACCGCGTGCCCGGTGCCCGGGCGCGCGATCACGCGGTAGGCGCCGGGCGGCAGCGCGGGCAGGTCGAGCGCGGCCCGCTCGGCGCCCGCGGGGACGCGCAGGGACCCGGCGGCGACCTGCCGCGCGTGGTAGTCGAGGACGCGGTACGCGACCGCCAGCGGCTCGGGCGTGCGCGCGTTGAACTCGAAGGTCAGCGCCACGGGCTCCTCGCCGCGGCAGTGGCCGAGGTTGTGCTCCCGGTCCCCTAGGTGCACGGACCGCAGCGCGAGGGGCACCGGCGTGAGCGTGAACGTGTCGAGGAGGAAGCGGAATCCGGTGTACGTCTCCAGGACGGTCGGTCCCTCGACGGTGAACGTGAGCGTGTTGGCGCCCCGGCGCAGCTCGACGTCGCCGAGCGTGACCCGGGACAGCTCGCCCCACGCGCGCGGGGCCGCGTACCAGTGGGGCTGGGAGTGCGCGAGCGGCGTCGCCGCCCCGCCGTTCACGCGCAGCCTGACGTACGATCCTGGCTCCTCGGCGTGCGGCACCTCCACCGGAACCGAGGCGACCGCCTGGAGCCGGTAGGGCCCGTCGGCGGGGGCCTGGACCGTGTACGTGGCGTACCAACCCTCGTCCCCGGGAGGGGACTTGGCGGTGGCCAGCGACAGATGGGCGCCGCCCGCCGCCCGGGGGTCGCGGGCGACGGAGAGGTTGGTACGGGTGGGCGACTCGCCCCGGACGGTGATCACGTCCCGGTCCGGGGCGTGCGAGGCGGGCGGGGCGGCACCCGGGGCCGCCCGGGTCGCGGTGGCCGCCGCCGTCAGGGCGAGCCCCGCGGCGAGGCCTCTCGTCACTGCGGTGCGTCGGTCGATGCTCATGCCTCCAGCACACCGCGGCCGGGGCGCGCGGGCGTCGTGCGCGGGCAGGGGAGAGGGACCGGTCGGCGGGCCGGTCCCTTCTCCACCCAGGGGTGGAGAAGGCCGCGGGTAGGGTCGCCGTATGGGACGGGGGCGGGGGTCGGCGGGCGGGGAGCCGCGCGCCGCCGCGGCGGTGGTGCCCGCGCTGCTGGTGGCGGGGCACGTGGCCGCGGTCGCCCTCCAGGACGTGCTCGGCCCGGACCGCGGGCCGGCGTGGCCCTCGGCGGCCGGGTTCCTCGCGGTGCTCCTGGCCGCGGCCGCCCTGGTGTGGCGCGCGGTGGCGCCGGTGCCGGTGCTCGCCGCGACGCTCACGGCCGACGCGGCGGCCGCGGCCCTGCTGCCCGCCTCCGCGCTGACGCCCGCGCTGCCCGCGGCGGTGTGGGTCGCGCTGTTCTCCCTCGCGGCGCGCGGGAACGCGCCGCTGGGGCCCTCCTGGCGGATCTCCACGACATCGCGTCACCTGGCACGCCCCCTCGCCGCGCCGGGCGAAAGCCCAACTGGCTCCGCTACGAGGGCTTCCGCCGGGCACGCCGTGAGCACGCGCCGAACGCCGCGCCTTCCCCCACGGAGATCCACCAGCAGGGCCCTGACCCTCGCGGGGGCCGCGCTCGCCACCGCCGCCGTGCCGCTGCACGACACCGGGCCGCTCCTCGACGGCCTCCTCGCGGGCGCGCTCCTGCACCTGGTGATCGTGGTGTGCGGCCGCCTGCACGCCCACCGGAAGGACCGCCGCGCCCGCGTCCTCGCCCGCCTCGCCGACGTGGAGCGCGAACGCCGGGCCGCGGCGGCGGCCGAGCGCGAGCGGCTCGCCCGCGATCTGCACGACCTGGCGGGGCACCACCTCACCGCCATCGCCGTCCAGGGAGCCGCGGCCCTGCGGCTCGCCGACAGCCGCCCCGAACTGGCCGACGAGGCCCTCGCCGCGGGCGCCGCCTCGGGCCGCGACGTGCTGACCGCCCTCGGCGCGCTGGTCGCGGCGGTCTCCGAAGCACCCGGCGACGGCGCGCCGCACGACGTCCTCCCGCCGCTGTGCGCGAGCCTGGCACGCCTCGGCGTCCCCGTCTCCCTCGCCCTCGAAGGACGGCCCGTCGACCTGCCGCCGGACACGCGTGTCGCCGCGTACCGCGTCGTGCAGGAGGCGTTGACCAATGCGATGCGGTACGCACCGGGGGCGGCCGTCGCGGTACAGGTCCGCCATGAGCCAGGCGCGGTCCGGATCACCGTGGTGAACGCCGCGTTGGAGCCCGCTGACGGGGCCCCTCCCGGCACGGGCGCTGGCCCTGGCACCGGTGTTGGCCCCGGAACTGGCCCTGGCTTTGGCCCTGGCCCTGGTCCTGGCCTTGGCCTTGGCCCCGGCCTCGGTGGTGGCCGGGGCCTCGTGAACCTGGCGGAGCGGGTGGCGGCCGTCGGTGGGCGGCTGTCGGCGGGCCCGGGCGAGCGGGGCGGCTGGACGGTCGCCGCGACCCTGCCCGCGCCCGCGCCGCGCCCCGCGCGCGCCTGGTGGCCGCGGGCCGTGGACCTCGCGGCGGTCACCGTCTGCACGGTGGTACCGCTCCTCGCGGTCACCGCCGCGCACCGCCCCGGCCCCGCCGGACTGGCCGCGCTCACCGCCCTGTCGAGCGTCCACGCGGCTCCCCTGCTCCTGCGGCGCCGCGCCCCCGCCACCGTCCTCGCCGCCCTGCTCGCCGTGTCGCTCGTCTGGTCGGCGGCGACGGCGGCGGGCGCCCTCGACTTCGCCTGGCTGGGCGCCCTCGCCCTGGCCTGGCCCGCGGAGCTGGTCGCCCTGCACGCGGTGGGCGCGTACGGACCGGCCCGCGCGACCTGGCCCGCGCCGGTCGCGGTGGGCGTCGTCGGCGGCACCGTCCTCGGACTCGCCGTGGCGAGCGACCCGGCGGAGTCGGCGGGCCCCGGCACGGTCGCCCTGATCGCGGCCCTCGGTCTCGCCACGGTGCCCTGGCTGCTGCCCGTCTGGGCGCTCGGCCTGCTGACCCGCGCCCGCCGCGGCGAGGGCGGACGCTGGGAGCGGCGCGTGCTCGACGCCGTGGCCGCGCGGGTCGGGGACGCGGTGACCGGCGAACGCGCCCACGTCGCGGCCGGCCTGCACGGGACGGTCGTCGCCCACACGGCCCACCTGGTGCGCCGCGCCGAAGCGGGCCTCAGCGGGCCGGAAGCCCGCGCCGCGGCCCTCACGGACATGACAGCCGCGGCACGGGCCGCCCTGACGGGACTGCGGGAGCTCCTGGACACGCTGGACGGCGGCGGGGCGCTCGACGCGTAGGCCTCCCGGCTAGGGGGCGAGCCCGCGTGCGCGCCGTCGCGCTGATCCACCGGACCGGCCGTGGCCACGCCCCAACCCGGCTCCCCGGCTTACGCGGGACGCGGTCTGAGCGCCCCAGGGGTTGCCTCCCTGTGACGTCGGGCGTCTGCGGCTTCGTCGTGGTTGGCCGCGCAGTTCCCCGCGCCCCTTCGGGGCGCTGCCCGCGCCTCTATCACTCGGGTGTCGGCGGCTTGCGTGGGACGCGGTCTGAGTGCCCCTGGGGTTGCCTCTCGTTGGTGTTGGGCGTCTGCGGCTTCGTCGTGGTTGGGCGCGCGGTTCCCCGCGCCCCTTTGGGGCGCTGCTGTCGTGGCTGCCCGGGGCGCGGTGCCGGGGACTTCGGGTGCGTCCCAGGTCAGCCGCACGGTTCAGGTGCCGCCGCCGTGGCGCTCTTGGACCAGACGAACACCTCCGTGCCCGGCTGGCGTTCGGAGAACAGGTTCGTGGGGGAGGCCTCGCGCAGGAGGCGGCGCAGGTCCGACTCGAAGGCCTCGCGTCGCGTGCCGAAGAGGTGCGGGGCCGAGAAGGACATCGAGAAGACGCCCGCGACGACGTCGTCGCTCGTCCGCACCAGCGCCTGCCCGCCGGGGATCACGTGCCGCCGCGGACCGGAGAAGCCCGCACGGGCGAAGACGACCGCCTCGCCGTCGGGCGTACCCCCCGACAGTGTTCCGCGACCGGCCCGCCGGACCGGTCCGAGATAGGCGCCGACCAGCTCCTCGATCGCGGCACGGGGCTCGGGCGGATGCGGAAGCCCGTCGACGGACCGGCTCTCGCCCTTCAGGTCCGATACGTGCGCCAGCGCGCCGCCGGGCCGCAGCATGCCCCGGACGGTCGCCGCGACCAGGTCGCGGTCCATCCAGTGGAAGGACTGCCCGAAGGCCGCGACGGTGAACGTGCCCAGACCGGCGGGCAGTTCCTCGGCCCGGGCCCGCACCCAGCGGGCCTTGCCGGTCACGCCGCGCTCGGCGGCCGCGCGCCGTGCCTCCGCGATCATCCCGCCGTCCGGGTCGACGCCGACGACCTCGCCGAACAGGTGCGCAAGGGCCACGGCGAGCGTGCCGGGGCCGCACCCCACGTCCAGCAGCCGACCGCGCCCGTCGAGGGCGAGCGCCTTGGCCAGCGCGTCCGGCAGGCCGGGCGCGTAGGGGAGCCGCCCGCGCCGGTAGTGGGGTGCCGTGCCCGAGAACAACGTGTCGTCCCACTCCCAGCCGACGGCCATGCCGCCCACCGCCTTCCACCGGAGATCCGCCACCGCCCGGTTCAGCCTCCCAGCCGGGACGGGGCGACGCCAACGGCATGCGGCGGCCCCGTCTTCCTTCTAGGACAAGAGCTGGCCTAGATGACGCCTACTGTCGGAGTGTCACGCAGACCGGCAAGGGTTGTGAGAAGGGATGGCATCGATGAACCGCACCGCGCCCAAGGGGTACACGAACGTCGCGCCGTGGGTGGTCACGGACGACACCGGCGCGTTCCTGGACTTCGTCGCCGCCGCGTTCGGCGGAGAGGAACTCGCCCGGGTGCCGGTCGAGGACGGCACCATCGGCCACGGCGAGATCCGGATCGGCGACACGGTCGTCCTCGCCTTCGACCGGCGGCCCGACTGGCCCGCTATGCCCGCGCTGCTCCGGGTGTACGTGCCCGACGCGGACGCCGCCATGGCCGCCGCCGTCGAGCACGGCGCCCGGGTCGTCACCGAAGTCAGTGACAGCGCGTGGGGAGACCGGGGCGGCCGCGTCCGGGACCCGTTCGGCACCATCTGGTGGGTGATGAGCCGCCAGGAGGACGTGGCACCGGACGAGGCCTGGCGCCGGATGGCGCAGCCCGTGTACGCCGAGGCGATGCGCCAGGCCCAACAGACCCTGGACGCCGAGCTCAGCGGCCGGGAGACGGGGGTGGCGAGCACTCCGCTGCGCCCCGGCTCCTGACGCCCGCCGCGTTCCGGCGCGCCGCGTGACGGCGGCACGCCGGGGCGGTCGGCCGGGGGCGGGCCGTGGGCGGTCAGGGCGCGGGCACGAGCGTACGGATGAGCCGCTCGACCTGGGCCCGCGGCTCCGGCGTGCCCGCCCACCCGGTCATCAGGAGGTGGTGCAGGGTCCCGACCAGGGCCAGCGCGACGGACTCCGGATCGACCCGCTCCTCCGTACGCCCCAGCCGCCGCTCCTCGCGCAGATACGCGCCGATCGCCTCCTGGACCACGCCGAAGCCGGGAGCGCCCGCCCGCCAGGCCGCGCGGATGTGCCGGGATGCCTCCGGGCGGGTCACCGCCAGTTCCACGACGCCCGGGTCCAGGGACAGCACGGCCGAGGCGACGTCCATGAGGTGGGCGGCCACCTCTCCGGTGCCCGCGCGGTCGGGAAGGTCCCGCGCCCGGCCCGCGGCGCGGGCGAACCGGTCCAGGACCAGCTCGGCGACGAAGGCGTCGAGGCCCGCGAAGCGCGCGTGCAGCACGCCCTTGGCGCAGCCCGCCTCCTCGGTGACCGCCCTGCTGGTCAGGGCGGCGGCGCCGTCCCTGGCCAGGACGCGCTCCGCGGCGTCGAAAAGGCGCTCTCGCAGATCGGGGATCGCGACTCCGCGCGGTGACATCAAGTTCCTCCCAGGGCACGGCGATTGCCAGTATGGGCGCGCGCCCATACTATTTGGGCACTCGCCCATTCTAGGGTGCCCGGCACCCACCGCTGGAGGTCCGCTCCCATGCACGGCATCGCCAACACCGCCCAGGCGCATGCCTGGAACGGCTACGAGGGCGCCCACTGGGCCGCCCACCAGGACCGCTGGAACGCCGTCAACGCCGGATTCGACGAGCCGCTGCTCACCGCCGCCGCCATCAGGCCCGGCGACCACGTCCTGGACATCGGGTGCGGGGGCGGAGCCACCACCCGCCTCGCCGCCCGCGCGGCCGCCCCCGGCCGGGCCCTCGGCCTCGACCTCTCCGCGCCGGTCCTGGACGAGGCCCGGCGCCGCGCGGCCAGCGAGCGCGTCTCCAACGTCGCCTTCGCGCAGGGAGACGCCCAGGTGCACCCCTTCGCTCCCGGCGCCTTCGACGTGGCCGTCAGCCGCTTCGGCGTCATGTTCTTCGCCGACCCCGCCGCCGCGTTCGCCAACGTCGCCGCCGCGCTGCGCCCCGGCGGCCGCGTCGCCTTCCTCAGCGCCGCCGAACCGGAGGGCAACGAGTGGCTGCGGGCCCTCGCCGCGCTCGACGGCATCCTGCCGCTGGGAGGCTTCGGCGCGCCCGCGGGGCCGGGCATGTTCTCGCTGGCCGACGCCGGCACCGCGACGGGCCTGCTCGCCGCGGCCGGATTCCGCGACGTACGGGCCGCCCACGTCCAGGCGCGGGGGACATGGGGGAGCGACGCGGAGGACGCGGCCCGCTTCCTCCTCGAGTCCGGCCCCGGCCGCCACCTCCTCGACCAGGTCGGCCCCGGCACGCGCGACCTCGCCCGCACGCGTCTGACCGACCGCCTGCGGGCGCACGAGACCCCGGGGGCCGTCCGGCTCGCGAGCTCCGCCTGGCTCCTGACGGCCACCCGCCCCGCCTGACGCGCCCCGGCGGACTCGGTCGCCGGACGTAGGGCCAGCGCCCCATGCGCCACCCGGCCACGGCGACTACGGTCGGTCACCATGCACAGCACGGAGAACGGCCGCCGCACCGCGGGCCAGCGCAAGCACGACACTCTGGACCGGCTGGAGAGGGAGCGGGACATCTGGGTCTCCACGGCCCATCCCGGAGCACGGCCCCCACCAAGTGCCCTTGTGGTTCAGGTGGGACGGGCACGCGGTGTGGCTGTGCACCGCCGAGGCCAACGCCCTGGCGCGCAACGTCCGGACGGACCCGCGGGTGCGTCTGGCCCTCCCCGACACGGCCGACGTGGTGCTCCTGCGCGGGCGCGCGGAGTGCTTCCCGGCGCGGGAGGTGCCCGGCGACGCGGCGGACGCGTTCGCGGGGAAGTTCGGCTGGGATCCGCGCCGCGAGGAGGCCGCGTACGTCTATCTGCGGGTCGCGGTGGAGACCGTCGTCGCCTGGCGCGGCGAGGTGGAGGCGCGCGGCCGGGTGATCATGCGTGAGGGGGCGTGGCTGGAGTAGCGGGGTCCGTCCGCGCGCACGGGCTGGGGGCCGGGAAAACCCGGCCCCCAGCCCTATCCCTATGCTCCTGAACCACCCGCGGCGAACGCTCCGTTGGGGCCGAAGGCGTGCGCGGCGAAGTTCTCCGCGATGCGCCGATGGCCCTCGGGGCAGGGGTGCACCGCGTCCGGCAGCGGCAGTTCGGCGTGGTCGGCCTCGCCGTACAGTTCGCGGCCGTCGAGGTAGCGCAGGTGCGGGTCGTCGACCGAGCGCTCCGCCACGATCCGGGTGAGCTCGTCGCGGATGACGTTCAGCGTCAGGCGTCCGGCGGCGCGTTCGGCGGGGTCGCCGGTGGCCTTGAACCGCACCGTCCCCCCGTCGAAGTCCGGCGCGAGCGGCCCCGGGGTGTCCTCCTGCACCGGGCACAGCACGGGCGAGACGACCAGCAGCGGCGTGGCCGGATGGCCCTCGCGGATGGTGTCGAGGAAGCCGTGGACCGCCGGGGAGAACGCGCGAAGCCGCATCAGGTCCGTGTTGACCACGTTGATGCCGAGCTTGACGCTGATCAGGTCGGCGGGGGTGTCGCGCAGCGCGCGGGCGGTGAACGGGTCGAGCAGCGCGCCGCCGCCGAAGCCCAGGTTGACCAGCTCCACCCCGGCGCGGGCGGCGGCGAGCGCGGGCCAGGTGGCGGTCGGGTGGGTGGCGTTGGAGCCGTGGCTGATCGAGCTGCCGTGGTGCAGCCACACCCGTCGGCCGTGCGCGGGCGCGGGCAGGACGGGCGCGTCGGTCCGCAGGGTCACGAGCTCGGTCCGCTCCGTGTGGGGGAGCCAGATCTCGATGTCCTTCTCGCCCTCGGGCAGGCCGCCGAAGCGGGCCGTGCCTGGCGGACCCTCGTGGACGTCGACCGACTGCGAGGCCAGGTCGACGGTGACCACGTGGCCGCCCTTCACCGTGGCCTGCGCCGTGAGCCGTCCGTCGACGAGCAGGTCGTACACGCCGTCCGCAGGGGCCGGACCGGGCACGCCGCGGTAGGCCCGCTTGGTGGGCAGCGCGTCCAGCTCCACCGCGGTGGCCCGGGTGCGGAAGGCGAGGCGGACGCCCGAGGGCTGTGCCTCGGCCATCGCCAGCTGGCCGTCGGGTATCTGCCGCCGGGCCCGCGCGGCCGCAGCCGGTGCGGCAGCACGCCGTGCGCGGTCCGCTCCAGGTCGAGGGCGCCGCGCAGCAGGTCGGCGGTGATGGGCGTGGTGATCCAGTGGGGATCGGGGGGCGTGCTGTTCGCGGTGTTCGCGGTCATGGTGTCTGCCTGTTGTTCGAAGTGCGTGGGGAGTGCGGGGTGGGGGCGCCGCAAGGGCGCGGGGGAGTGCCGCTCACACCGGGGGCGTCTTGCGCAGCATCCCGTCGAGCGCGTCCAGGAGCCACGGCCAGGTCTCCCGCGCGTCGGGGGCGCTGTGGCTGAAGCCACCGGCCAGCTCCAGGCTGACGAAGCCGTGGAAGACGCTGCCGAGGAGCCGCACCGCGTGCGTCTCGTCGGGCTCCGCCAGGTCGTAGCCGCGCAGGATCGCCCGCGTCATCTGCGCGTGCCGCCCGCCGGCGCTGGCCGCCGCGGCCTCGGCGTCGAGGGGGTACTGGGCGGCGGCGTAGCGGCCGGGGTGCTCGCGGGCGTAGTCGCGATAGGCGTCCGCGAACGCGGTGAGCGCGTCCTTTCCCGCCCGCCCGGCCAGGGCGTCTGCGGCCCGGTCGGCGAGCTCTTCCAGGGTGAGCAGCGCGATCCTCGTCTTGAGGTCGTGGGAGCTCTTCACGTGCGAGTACAGGCTCGCGACCTTGACGTCGAACCGTCTGGCGAGCGCCGAGACGGTCACCTGGGCGAAGCCGGACTCGTCGGCCAGCTCCGCCCCCGCCTGGACCAGTCGCTGCGTGGTCAGTCCCGCGCGTGCCATCGTCTTCCCTTCCTCTGCCTGATCCCATTATGCATGTGCCTAAATAATTTAGGCAAAAGGGATTGGCGTGGAGGAAGTCGTTGGGGTCCCCGTAGGTGTCCCCGTCGGCACCCCGGTCACCGCCGGTCGGACCGCCCCGTCCGTACCGCCCCCGCGCTGGCCGCCACCACCAGCGCGATCGCCAGGCACTGCGGGCCGGAGAGCGTCTGGCCCAGGACCAGGAACCCGGCCAAGGCCGCGATGGCGGGCGCCAGGCTGGTCAGGACCGCGAAGGTCGCCGCGGGCAGGCGGCGCAGGGCCAGCAGCTCCAAGGTGTAGGGGAGCCCCGAGGAAAGCAGCGCCACGGCGAACCCGAGGGCCAGCACCTCCGGTTCCAGCAGCGTGGCGCCCGTGGAGCCGATGCCCAGCGGCAGGCTCATCAGCGCGGCGACGCCCATCGCGAGGGCGAGCCCGTCGAGGCGCGGAAAGCGCGCTCCGGCCCGGGAGTTGAGGACGATGTACGCCGCCATCATGGCGCCCGCGCCGAGCGCGAACCCGGCGCCCGCCGGGCTGAGCCGGTCGAAGCCCTCCTGGCCGAGCAGGAAGACGCCGCCGAGGGCGAGCCCGGCCCACACCAGGCTCACCGCCCGGCGCGCCGCGGCCACGGACAGCAGGAGCGGCCCGAGCACCTCCAGCGTCACCGCCGGACCCAGGGGAATCCGGTCGATCGCCTGGTAGAAGAGGATGTTCATGCCGCCGAGCGCGACGCCGAAGCCGCCCGCGACGGCCCAGTCCGTACGGCTGTGACCGCGCAGCCGGGGTCGGCAGACGAGCAGCAGCAGCGCGGCCGCGAGCGACACCCGCAGCGTCACCACGCCGAGGGCTCCGGCGCGCGGGAAGAGCAGGGCGGCGACGGCGGAGCCGAACTGCACCGAGAGGGTGCCCGCCAGCATCAGGCCGATGCCGCCGAGGTCGGCCGTGCCGGCGGGTGCCGCGGACCGGCGGGCGCGGCCCGCCGGGCCACGTGTGCCGTGCGCTGCCAAGGACCGTGCTCCCCCCGGGCGCGCCGGGGACGTCGTGTTGGTCATGCCCTCCACGCTAGGAAGCGGCGCGCTCCGCGTGAAATGCCGATTGAGCCGCCGTTATGCTTGTGAGGCATGACCATGGAGCTGCGCCATCTGCGGGCTTTCCTCGCCATCGCCGAAGAGGGCGCGATCACGCGTGCCGCGGCCCGGCTGCACATCGGCCAGCCCGCCCTCTCCCGTACGCTGCGCCAGCTGGAGACCCATCTCGGCGTCCGCCTGGTCGACCGCTCCACCCACCACCTCGAACTCACCGCGGCGGGCCGCGCCTTCCGCGACAAGGCCGCCCCCGCGCTGGCCGCCGTGGACGCGGCCCTCGACCCGCGCTCCCTCGGCGCCCTGCCGCTGCGCCTCGGCCACCCATGGGCCGCGCTCGGGGACCTGACCGTGCCGCTGCTGCGCCGCTGGGACGAGGAGCACCCCGACGTGCCGCTGGAACTGCGCCGCATCGACGACCGCACGGCCGGGCTCACCCGGGGCAGGGTCGACGTCGCGCTGCTGCGGGGCGAGGTGACCGCGCCCGAGCTGGTCACGGAGCTCCTGGTGGAGGAGGAGCGGGTGGCGGTGGTGCCCGCGGGCAGCGACCTCGCCGCGCGCGACACCCTCACCCTCGCGGACCTCGCCGCGTGGCCGGTCGCCCTCAACACGGTCGCGGGCACCACCACTTTGGACCTGTGGCCCGCCGCCGCGCGCCCCACGGCGACGATCGAAGTCACCAACACCGACGAGTGGTTGACGGCCATCGCCGTGGGCCGCGCCGTGGGCATCTCCACGTCGGCCACGCCCCGGCTGCGCACCCACCCCGCGATCGCCTACCGCCCGCTGGCCGACGCCCCGGCCGTACCTCTGGTCCTGGCCTGGCACCGCGGCGCTCCTGGGCACCCGGCGATTCCGGAACTGGTGCGCCTGGCCCGGCGGATGGTGGCGGGAGACTGACGGGCGGTGCCCGTCGGTCCCGGCTCTCGGGGTCCGTTCAGGCCCGTTCGTACGTTCCCATTCATCGTGTGAATTCAGTGAATGCGCCTGAAAAGAATGCCCACTTGGGAAGCGAGTGGAAAGCCTCCGGTCTGTTCAGCGGAACGGTTCCGTTGAATGGAACAGTTCCGCTGAGTGGACCGAAAGTGGCGGCAATACCGGCGGGCGGGGCACGGTGATGACCGTGCCGGGGAGCGGCCCGGCCAGCACCTCAAGAATGGAGAGTGAGCTGCATGCCCATTCGAATGCGAGCAGTCGCCCTGGCGACCGCGGCCGTCGCGATGGCGGGTGTCGCCAGCGCGACCGCGGCCTCATCGGACGGTGCGTCCCCCAAGCCCAACCCGAGGGTGCACAAGGCGCCTGTGGAGGCGGCGGGTACGCCGGTGCTCGGCAGCCCTGTGAACGTGGCGGCGAACGGCGGGCGCGGCCTTGCCACGGTGGCCTGCCCCGCCGGCACGGCGCCGACCGGCGGCGGCGGTCAGACGAGCGCGTTCGAGATCTTCTTCACCGATTCCTTCGCCTCCGGAAACACCTGGGTCATTCGGGGAACGAACACGGGTTCCACGGTCCAGACGCTGAGGGCGTTCGCGGTCTGCCAGTAACCGCTTCGCACGACGGCGGAAGAGCGACAAGAAAAGACCGAGTGCCCGCCGCGATCCGGCGGGCACCGGGGAATCCGCGCCCCCGCGCGCCTATTCCGGCGGCGGGCGTGCGCGTGAATGCGAGGGCGTGCACCGCGAGAAGAGCGCGCCGGGGGCGCGCCCCTGGAAGCCGCCCGGGAACGCGTCGCCGGGAACACCTCGGGAGAACTCGGAGACTCGTCGGGAACCCGGAAAATCGCCGGGGAAACCCGCGAACTCGCCGGGAGGGCCGAGGGGACTCGCCGAGGGGAACCCGGACCCGCCGGAGGGAGCCGCGGCCCGCGCGCCACGGGTCCGCCGGGCCTAACCGGGCCGAACCGGGCAGGGCCGGGCAGGTGTCGCGGTGCGAGAGCCTCTTGGCTGAATTGCGGCGGCCCGCACCGGACTTACAAGTTAGGGTTACCTAACTTCCGTGGTCGCCGGTGTCGGCGGCGCGCACGGTCCGGAGCGGAGGAGGAGCACCTGTGGCGAACACCAACGGCGAGGCTCGGGCGGCGGACATGGCGGACCGCGCCCTCGTTTTCCACTACCTCTTCGGGAGCCTGGCGGCCCAGACGCTGCGCGCGGCGACGCGGCTGCGGGTCGTCGAACTCATCGGCGACAAGGAACGGCGGGCCGCGGACGTGGCCGCCGACGCCGGGGCACAACCCCAGGCCATGACCCGGCTGCTGCGCGCCCTGGCGAGCCTCGGCCTCCTTGAGGAGCGCGCACCCGACTCCTTCGCGGTGACGCCCGCGGGCGGCCTCCTCGACCCCGGGCGCCCCGACTCGCTCGCCACCCTGGTGAGCCTGTTCGCCGAGCCGACGATGCTGCGCGCCTGGGAGCACCTGGACCGCGCGGTGACGACGGGCGAGACCGCCTTCGCCTCGGTCTTCGGCAAGGACTTCTTCGCCCACCTCAAGGACAACCCGGAGCTGTCCGCCCAGTTCAACGCCGCGATGAGCGAGAGCACCAGGGCGAGCGCCGCGCAGCTGCCGGGGCTCTTCGGCTTCGGCCGCCACACCAAGGTCGCCGACATCGGCGGCGGCGACGGCACCCTGCTGTCCGAAGTGCTCCGCGCGCACCCGGAGCTGTCCGGCGTCGTCTACGACACCGAGGAGGGCCTCGCGCAGGCCCCGCGGACGCTGGAGCGGCACGGGCTCACCGAGCGGTGCTCCCTGGTGGTGGGGGACTTCTTCCAGTCGGTGCCCGCGGGCGCCGACGTCTACCTGATCAAGAGCATCCTGCACGACTGGAACGACGAGCAGGCGGTCACCATCCTCAGCCACTGCCGCGCGGTCCTGCCGCCCGGCGGGCGCGTGCTCATCGTGGAACCCGTCATGCCCGAGGTGGTCGCCCGGGAGAACGCGGGCCTGATGTACCTCAGCGACCTCAACATGCTGGTCAACGTGGGCGGCAGGGAGCGCACGCGCACGGAGTTCGCCGCGGTGTGCGAGCGGGCGGGCCTCGCGCTCACGGCCGTGACGCCGCTCGGCGAGGGCAGCTCGTTCAGCCTGCTGGAGGCCGAGGCGGCCTGACCGGACGGCTCCCCGGACGCGGCGCGGCGCCCGTAGTGTTCTGGCGTACCGGAACAGCGGCGGGACCGCGCCGAGGGAGGGCAGGCACATGACCATCCGCGTGCTCGTGGTGGACGACCAGGCGGTGGTGCGGGCGGGCTTCGCGGCCGTCATCGACGCCGAGCCCGATCTGACGGTGGCCGCGCAGGCCGCGGACGGCGCCGAGGCCGTCGCGCTGGCCCGCGCCCACCGGCCGGACCTCGCCCTCATGGACATCCGGATGCCGGGCGTGGACGGCCTGGAGGCCACGCGTCTGCTCACCGCGCTCGATCCGCCCGTGCGGGTCCTGGTGCTCACCACCTTCCGCCGCGACGAGTACGTCTTCTCCGCCCTGCGCGACGGCGCCTCCGGCTTCCTGCTCAAGGACTGCGAACCCCAGGAACTCGTCGACGCCATCCGCACGGTGGCCGCTGGCGAGGCGCTCCTCGCCCCGGCCGTCACCCGGCGGCTCATCGACGCCTTCGCCACCGGAGCGGTCGCCGCGCGGCCCCGCCCGGACGGCCGCCTCGACGCCCTCACCGGGCGTGAGACGGACGTCCTGCGCGCGGTGGCGAGGGGCCTGAGCAACTCCGAGATCGCCCAGGCCCTCGGCATCGGCCGGTCCACCGTCAAGACCCACGTCAACGCGCTCCTGGCCAAGCTGGACCTGCGCGACCGGGCGCAGGCCATCATCCTCGCGTACGAGGTGGGTCTGGCGAGTCCGGGTCAGAGGCTGGAGCGGAAGGGGCCGTTCACCTCGTAGGTGATGCCCCCGCCGCTGGAGCCCGAAGTGCCGCGCTGCGAGGAGAAGTACAGGCGGTTGCCCGCCGGGTTGAACGCCGGTCCCGTGATCTCCGACGAGGACTGGCCCGTCACCCGCAGGAACGGGGCCACCACGTCGGTCGGCGTGATGATGCAGATCTCCATGTTGCCGCCGTCCTCGGCGACGTAGAGGTCGCCGACGGCGGCGGCGGTGACGTTGTCCACGCCGGTCAGCGGGGCGCCGCTGACGTTGTCGTCGTACACGACCGCGAGCGTGTTGTTCCCCGCGTGGTAGGCCCAGACCCGGTTGTCCCCCTTGGTGGTGAAGTAGCAGATGTCGGCGCGGTAGTGGCAGCCCTCGCCGCCGTTGAACACCTTGGCGCCCGACACCTGGTAGCGGGTGGCGGTGGGGCTGCCGTCGGGGTCGGGCACGGTCGCCCAGGACAGGACGCCGCCGACGTCCTTGAGCACCTGGAGGGTGCCCGACGCCAGCTCGCCCCAGACCGTGGGCACGAAGCGGTAGAAGCGGCCGTCGGACTTGTCCTCGGTCAGATAGACCACCCGGCGGACCGGGTCGACGGCGGCGGCCTCGTGGTTGAAGCGGCCCATCGCGTCCCGCCGCACCGCCGCGTTCACGCCCCAGGGGTCGGTCTCGTAGACGTAGCCGGTGTCGACCTCCTCGCACGACAGCCAGGTGTTCCACGGCGTCGCGCCGCCCGCGCAGTTGCGGTTGGTGCCGGACAGGATGGTGCTGGGCGCCGGTGACCTGCGCGGAGCTGTTGAACTTCACCGCGCCCGCGCCGCCGTTGCCGCTGAGCTCGGCGTTGGACACGTAGATCCAGCCGGTGCCGTCGGCGAAGCAGGCACCGCCGTCGGGTGCCCCGTGCCAGGTGTGGTTGGTGCCGGTCACCTTCTGCCCGGAGCGGGCGATGACGCGGCTGGTGAAGCCCGACGGGAGCCGGATGCCGTTGGCGTCCGCCGTCTGCAGCGGCCCGTAGGGGCTCGGCCCGGGCAGGGCGGGATACGCGGCGGCCTGCCGCCACAGGGAACCGGAGAAGGCTGCGGCCCCGGCGCCCACGACAGCGGCGCGAAGCACGGTACGGCGTTCCATGTCGACTCCTTCGTACACGGGAGGTTGCGGACTCAACGAGTCCAGGTCAACTGCTCACATCCGGCCGACTGGTCATCGCCGTGGACAGTAGGACCGCCGCCCGCGCGGGATAAGCCTCCGGGGAATGAACGGTTTTCGGCCACTGGGCTAATGATCGGCTTCTTATACCCCTAGGGGGTACTTGACGTGCCCAAGTGGCCGCCATAGCCTCCTTCTTGTCGCGGCCACATACCCCCTATGGGTATCAAAGCCCGCTGTGACCCCCAGATCCGTCGCCCCCCCCGGACCCCTCAACCCCTTCCACCACAGGAGGCCACACCATGTGCACCACGTCCTCGGCACCGCGCACCGAGCCCGCCACGACCACCGCCGTCCGCGCGGGAACCGCCGCGTCCCTGCCCGACTGGCACCTGCGCGGCGAGTGGTTCGACGTCTGCAGCTGCTCCCTGCCGTGCCCCTGCACCTTCGCCCAGGCCCCCACCCACGGCGACTGCCTGTTCACCCTCGTCTGGCAGATCCACGAGGGGCACTTGGGGGACGTGCGCCTGGACGGCCTCGGCGTCGTCGCCCTCGGCGAGTTCACCGGCAACATGTGGGTCGGCGACCCGAACGCCACGATGAAGGTGATGCTCTACATCGACTCCCGGGGCGACCGGGCCCAGCGGGACGCGCTTGAGCGGATCTTCGCCGGTCACGTCGGCGGCTGGCCGGGCGAGTTCGGGTCCCTCATCAGCGAACTGCGCGAGGTCAGGTACGCCCCGGTCCGCTTCGACGCGGCCGAGGACCTGTCGTACTGGCGGGCCGACGTCGGCGACAAGGTCGCCGTCGGGGCCACCGCCCTCACCGGACCGACCGCCGACCCCACCCGCCGCGTCCAGCTCGTCAACGCGCCGGGCGCCGAGGTGGGGCCCGGCCAGATCGCCACCTGGGGCGTGGTCGAGAGCGACCACGCGGAAGGCTTCGACTTCTCCCACGAGTACCGGGGCGGGTCGAGCAAGCACTTCCCCTTCGACTGGCGCCCCTGACCGGCCCCGGACTCCCCGTCAGTCCCTGCGATACTGCGCGGGCGACGCCTTCGTGGAGTCGTCCTCGTAGGACCCCGCCCTGCCCCGGTCCACGTGGAAGGTGGTCAGCGTGGACACCGGGGGAGCGCGGGTCGCGGCGGTCGCCGATCACCCGCATGTGGGCGCTGAAGCGCTCCGGGGTCACCTCGTACACGTCGTACCCGTACCGATTGCCCTCGAAGTACTTCAGATGCGGATTGGCCTTGCCCATCAGCGGGCCGTTGGTGGCGTTCCACTCCGCCGAGTACGCGCCCGACGTCACCGAGTGCGCGGTGAACTCCGTACCGACCAAAGGTGATTCGGGCTCGTCGAAGTCGGTGCGGACGTCGTCGACGAACGCCGAGTGCCAGTCGCCGGTGATGACCACCAGGTCCTCAAGGCCGCTCTGGTGCACGTGCCCGAGCACCTCACGGCGCTCCTTGAGGAAGCCGTCCCACTGGTCGGTGAACATGTACGAGCCGCCCGGCCTGCCCCGCAGCTGGCTCAGCATGATCGAGTTGGCCCACACGTGCCAGGCGTCGGGAGCCCGGTCGACGGTCTTCCGCAGCCACGCCTTCTGCCCGGCTCCGAGGATCGTGCCGTCGGGGAGGTTCTGTGCGGAGCGGTACGAACGCAGGTCCAGGACGGTGAGTTCGAGCAGGTCGCCCCACCGGCGCACACGGTGGATCTCCGGGTCGGGCAGCGCGAAGGAGCCGAAGGAGTCGCGGTGCGGCATGTGCTCGAACCACGCCTGGTACGCGGCGGCGCGCCGCCGCACGAACGGCGCGCCGCCCCCGGTGCCGCTGTAGTCGTTCACGACCTCGTGGTCGTCCCACGTCAGGAACCACGGATGCGCGGCGTGCGCCTCCCGCAGCGACTTGTCGCCCTTGTACAGCGCGTGCCGCCTGCGGTAGTCGGCGAGGGTGAGGATCTCCGGTCCGTCGTGGTCGCGCACGTGCTTCTCCGGTACGCCGCCGACCTGCCCGTGCTCATAGATGTAGTCGCCGAGGTGCACCACGAAGTCGACGTCCTCGCGGGCGATGCCCCGGTGCGCGGCGTAGTAGCCGTCGTGGAACGCCTGGCAGTTGGCGGCGGCGAAGGTGACCTTCGCGACCTTGCCGCGCGGCGCGGTCCGCGTGCGCCCGACCCGGCTCGTCCTGCCGAGCGCCTTGAACCCGTACCAGTAGTGGCGCCCCGGGGCGAGACCGCTCACCGGCACGTGCACGCTGTGCCCGAGCGTCGCCGACGCCGGGGCCTTCCCCCGCGCCACGACGCGGCGCAGCCGGGCGTCCTTGGCGACGACCCACTCGACCTCGACGACCTCGGGCAGCTTCTGCTCCGCCGCCAGGGGTTCGGGCGCGAGTCTGGTCCACAGGACCACCGAGTGCGGCTGCGGATCGCCCGAGGCGACGCCCAGCGTGAACGGCGCGCGGTCGTACTCCGCGCCGAGGAGCTCGGCGGCCTCACGGGCCTGCGCGGGGGTCAGGCCCGGGGCCAGCGGCCAGGCGAGGTTGAGCGCGCCCGCGGCCGCGGCGGCCTTCAGGAGGTCACGGCGGTTCACGGTCATCGGTGGTCTCCGGCGGGCTCAAGGGTGAGGGAAACGGCGTCGGCGTAGCCGTCGTTGGAGGTGCCGCCGCCGCTGCGCGTGAAGACGAGCAGCAGCCGCGCCGAGCGGGCCGTGGGCGGCACCTGGGCCTCGGCCGCGCGTTCGAGCAGCGCGGTGCGCCCGCCCCGGTCCGCGGCACTGACGGGCCCGAGGACGCTCAGGGCCACCGGCGTGCCCTTGGCGTCGCGGAACTCCACGGAGAGGCGTGCGCCGTCCTCCTGGCCCGCGAACCCTCCGAGCCAGCCGGTCAGGACGTACCGCACCCGGCCCCGGTCCACGGCGCGCCGCCCGGTCGGCCCGCCCTTCGGCAGGGCGACGTCCTGCACCAGCGCGGTCCGCGGGCTTTCGCCGCCGGAGAAGAACCGGCTTCCGCGCCGGGCGGGACCGGGGTCCGACGCGGTCGGATAGCCGCCGCCCAGGCTGTACGGGACGAGCGCGGGCGCTCCTTGGACGACCTGCCAGCCACGGACGCTCCCGACGGGCTCGGCGCTGCCGCCCGCCCCGCTCTCCGCGTCGCCGTTGACGACGAGATTCACTCGCTCCTCCTGTGCTGGGTGACATGGGCGCGCACAGCCCACCAGCCCCGTGTGAACCAGGAGAAGCGTCGTGGCGAATTCTGTTACGCCCGCCGCGGGCGCAAGGCGCAGGTCGCACGGGCGAAGGGTGCCGTCCCGGGCGGCCGGGAGACGTCCTTTAGAGTGCTTCCCGTCCCCACACACCCGTGGGGCCCGTCCCCGCGGCGCCTGCCGACCCGGGCCGCGGCCCCGACCGAGGAGCACACCGTGACCGACCTGGCGCCCATATCCCCGCAAGCGGAGATCGCCCGGGACCTCCAGGTGAGCGCGGACTTCGACGCGCGCCTGGAGATCGAGCGCCGGGTGGCCTTCCTCGCCGGTCAGCTGACGTCGACGGGCCTGCGCTCGCTGGTGCTCGGCATCAGCGGCGGGGTGGACTCCACGACGGCAGGGCGGCTGTGCCAGCTCGCCGTCGAGCGGGTCCGCGCCGCCGGTCACCAGGCGACGTTCTACGCGATGCGGCTGCCCTACGGCGTCCAGGCCGACGAGAAGGACGCGCGCCTGGCCCTCGACTTCATCCGCGCCGACCAGGTCCTGACCGTCGACGTGAAGCCCGCGAGCGACGCCGCCCTGGAGACGGTGCTCGCCGGCGGCACGGTCTTCCGCGACGCCCACCAGCAGGACTTCGTGCACGGCAACATCAAGGCGCGCCAGCGCATGGTCGCCCAGTACGCGGTGGCGGGCGCGCACGACGGCCTGGTCGTGGGCACCGACCACGCCGCCGAGGCGGTCTCCGGGTTCTTCACCAAGTTCGGCGACGGCGCGGCCGACGTGGTGCCGCTCACCGGCCTCACCAAGCGGCGCGTACGGGCCGTCGCCGCGGCCCTCGGCGCCCCCGCCGAACTGGTCGGCAAGGTCCCGACCGCGGACCTGGAGACGCTGAACCCGGGGCGGCCCGACGAGGAGGCCCTCGGCGTGCCACCTACGACGACATCGACGACCTCCTGGAGGGCAAGCCGGTCGACGAGCCCGCCTTCGGGGCCATCGTCCGCCGCTACCGGCTCACCGAGCACAAGCGGCAGCTTCCGATCGCCCCCTGAGGCCCTTGAAGCACCCCGGCTCCGTACGGTACGAGCGCGCGGGCCGGTCGCGGGAGCGCTAGCCCCGCGGTCTTCCGTACGTCCTGCCGCCCCGGCGCGGCAGCGCGGCCGGGGCGTCGGCGGGCGTCGCGACCGTCTCCACGGCCAGGTGCAGCTCCGCCCGGACGGTCACCGACGACAGGTCCAGGTCCAGGACCTGGGCGCACTCGGCGAGCCAGGTGGTGAGGGTGGTCCGGTGCAGGGCGAGCTCGGCGGCGGCGGGAGCGGTGCGGCCGCGGTGGCCCAGCCAGCAGCGCAGCGCGATGCGCAGCCGCGGGCCGAGCGGCGCGAGCAGGGCGGCCGCCCAGCGGCTCGCGTCCTCCGGGCCGAGCAGCGCCGCGGGGCAGCGGCGGCGCGTCGCGCGGCGCCGCTGACCGGGGCACCGCGGCGGCCGTCGGCGCGGGGGAGTCCGGGGCCCGCAGGGCGAGCAGCAGCCGCGCCTGGACGGTGGGGTGGTCCAGGTCGGCGGCGAGCAGCGCGCCCAAGGTGCGCAGCCGTGTGCGGACGGTGCCCTCGGACACATCCAGCGCGGACGCGGCGGCCAGCGCCGAACCCGACCGCAGCCACGTCTCCAGCGTCCGCCGCTGCTCGTGGTCCAGCGGCCGAAGCAGCGCCGCGGACCACCCGGCGAGGCGGTCCGCGGGCACGACCCGCAGCAGCCCCCGGGCCCCCAGGCCGGAGACGGCGGCCAGACACCCGGCCCCCGCTCCGGCGCGCGCGCTCCCGGCCTCCGCCCACGCGGTGACGAACATGTCCAGCGGCGCGGGGTCCGCCACGCCGCCGGTCAGCCGGTAGCGGTCGGCGGCGCGGGCGACGAGCGCGCGCGTCAGACCGTGGTCGGCCCGCGCGTCGTGCAGCGAGACGACCGCGAGGTCCGCCGCGTCCGGACAGACCAGGACCCGGGGCCCGCCGGGCCACGCCTCCCCCTGCGTCGCCCGCCACAGCGCCTGGTGCGCGGTGGGCGTGCCCGGGCCCGCGAGCCGGAACACCGCGGCGTGCGTGCCGCAGCCGTCGCCCAGGACGTCCGCCGCCACCTCGTGCCGCCCGTGCAGCAGCAGCCGCAGCACGGCGGTGTGCAGCCGCTGCTCGGCGCCCCGCTGCTCCTCCGCCCGCCGGGCCCGTACCCGCAGCAGATCGGCGGTGGTCTGCGCGATCAGCGCCACGCGCGGCGCGGGCGCCGCCGCTCCAGGACCCAGGACGAGGGCGGCGCCCGCCACGTGCAGGACGGTGAGGTGCGGGTGCGCCTGCGGGCGGGCCGCGGCGCGCACCCCCAGGGTCCCGGCGGTGCCCGGCGTGCTGTGGAGGGCACCGGCCAGCGGATCCACCAGCGCGGCCCAGCCGTCGGCCAGCGCGGCGGCCTCGGTGATCAGGGAGGCGCCGGAGCGGGCCGCGGCCCGCGTGAGCCGCTGGAGCACCCGCGTGTCCCGCGCCCCGGCGGCGGGCGCGGGGCGCGGATCGCGGCCGGCGTCGCTCGCCGTCACGGTATCCGGGCGACGCCACCCCACCCGGCCCGCGCGGTGAGGGTGCCGGTGGTCGCCTCGGGCCGCCAGTGGGGCCAGGACACATAGCCGGGCTCGACCATCTCCAGGCCCTCGAAGAACGCGACGGTCACCTCCGGCTCGCGGAAGATGTAGGGAATCGCGCCGGAGGTGTTGTACTCCTCCTGCACCGCCCGGTGCTCGTCGTCCGACGCCGTCGAGTGGCTCAGCGACAGATAGCTCCCCGACGGCAGCCGGTCCAGCAGGCGCCGCACCAGGCCCAGGGCGTCGTCCCAGTCCACGATGTGCCCGAGCACGTCGTTGATCACCAGGGCGACGGGCCGGGACAGGTCCAGCGTCTTGGCGGCGCCGTCCAGGACGGCGCCGGTGTCGCGCATGTCCGCGAGGACGTAGTCCATGGCGCCCTCGGGGGTGCTCCTGCCCATCGCCTGGACGTGCAGCAGGACGAGCGGGTCGTGGTCGACGTACACCACCCGGCACTCGGGCGCGATGCGCTGGGCGACCTCGTGGGTGTTGCTGGCCGTCGGCAGCCCGGCCCCCACGTCGAGGAACTGCCGGATTCCGGCCTCCTTCGCCAGCCAGGTGACGGTGCGCACCAGAAAGCCCCGGGACTCCTTGGCGAACGGCTCGATGAGGGGGTACTTGTCGCGGTAGGCGTCCCCGGCGGCCTTGTCCGCCTCGTACCAGTCCTTGCCGCCCAGCCAGTAGTTCCAGACGCGCGCGCTGTGGGCGACGGACCTGTCGATCTGGTCCAGGCGCGGGGGCAGTTTCATCGGCTCTGTCATGACGGTGCCAGTGCCTCCTTCGACTTGTCGGGATGGAACGCGGTGGCGCAGGAATAGTCCAGGAGCAGACGGTAGGCCGTCACCGTCTCGGTGGCGTCCCAGACGTCGGCCGTACCGGCAAGACCTCCCTCCCGGACCACGTGGTCGGAGATCTCGGGGACCTCGACCCTGAACAGCGTCAGCGGCGGCCTGCCGGTCAAGGCGTGCGGGGGCCCCTCCAACGGGTGGAGCTGCAAGGTCACGTCGGGCCGCTCGGCGGCGGCCCGCAGCGCGGCGCGCTGCTCGGCCATGACGCGGCCGTCCCCCACCCGGGTGTGCAGCGCCGTGGCCGACATCAGCGCCCAGATGCGCGTCCGCTGCTCACGCAGCCGCTCCTGACGCCTCGTCAGCAGCTCGGCGCGCAGGTCCTTGTCGGCGGGGGAGAGGTCGGGGCGCAGCACGTCGTCGACGGCGCGGGCGTAGGCCGGGGTGCGCAGCAGGGTGGGGACGAGCGCCGGGTCCCAGGTGCGGACGATCCCGGCCGCCGACTCGACGCTCATCAGGTCCAGCTGCCAGGGTAGTCCATGACGGCACGCCAGGGATGCCACCACCCCGGGGCGTTGGCGTTCGCCAGCTTCCCCAGGAACTCCTCGACTTCGGCGGCGGCCGCCCCGTACGCCCGCAGCAGCGCGGAGACCTGGCCCGCGTCCAGGGACGTCTGGGCGCCCTCGATGCGGCGGACGGTGGCCGGGTGGGCGCCGAGGGCGCCCGCGGCCTGCTTGAGGGAGAGACCCGCGGCCTCGCGCAGGATTCGCAGCCGGGTGGCAAGGACGAGGTGCGCGACCGTCCGGCCGGATCTCTCGCGGGCCACGCGCACCCCCCTTCCGGCACCTTCCGCAACTTGTGGACAGTGCACACCTTGTCGCTTGCGTTCCCTGCGCGCAACCCTTTGAGTATGTCCATGGCGGCAACCGTCGGCTCGCCGGAAGAAGTCGCCAATGCCTCGGTGGCAAGGGGGAGATGGGGAGATGACGTGCTGACGCTGGGCACGCTGGTCGGCGACGCCGGACTGAAGCTTGCCTTCGCGGACGGCGTCGAGGCAGCCCCATACGAGGCGGTCAGGGTCGTCGGTCTGACGACCCTGGCCCTGCCCCAGCTCCTGGACGGAGAGCCCTGGCGCCGCCTGGAGCCCGGATCGCTCGTCCTGGTCACGGAGATGCCCTTCCGGCTCAGGGGCCGCGCGACGGTCGCCCTGGACACCCTCATGGAGCAGATGGCCCTGGACGCGTGCGCCGCCCTGGTCCTCAACCCCGTGGCGGGCGCGCACCGCTCGCTGCCGGCGTGGATCCGCGACCTGTCCGACACGCATGAGATGCCCGTGCTCGTCAGCACGGCCCCGCTCGGGCAGTGGGCCGGGACGCGCCACCGCCTCCAGCGCCGCCGCCTGGCCGTCGCCGAGCGCCGCGTCAGTGAACTCGACACGCTGCTGCGGCAGTTGCCCGACCGGCTTGCCGACCCCAAGGCCATGCAGCGCATCACCGACTGGCTCGCGGACGCGCTGCGCGCGCAGGTCCTCGTCAGCGGCCCCGAACACGTCCTCGCGGCCTCGCCGACCACCGCGGCCACCACCCTGCCGCAGGTGATCTCCCGCGCCCCCGCCGCGGGCCCCGGACGGCCCGCGGGCCCCCACACCCGGCTCATCCCCCTGACCCCGGCGTCCGGGGCGGACACCGTCCTCGGCGTCGCCCGGCGCTCGCCCTTCGACGCCGCCGACGACGGACTCCTGAAGCACACCGCGAAGGTCCTCGGCCTCCTCGACCAGGCCCGCAGGGAGCACCACGCCGCCGCGGCGCGCCTGGAACGCGCGGCCCCGCCCGGGAGTTAGGCATGTCGCGCGCACGTCCCACGGCCCGCCGGGCCCACGGCACGTGGCGCACCGACCTGTCGTACGGACGAAGGAGACGACGATGGCCCTCACACGTGACGAGCGGGAACAGTTCCTGGCGCAGCCGCACATCGCGGCGCTCTCCGTGACCGCGGAGGACGGGCGGGCGCCGCTCACCCTGCCCATCTGGTACCAGTACGAGCCCGGCGGCGACATCTGGATCATCACCCAGACCGATTCCCGCAAGGCCCGACTCATCGCGTCCGCGGGCCGGTTCACGCTGATGGTGGACCGCCTGGAACCGACGCTCCGGTACGTGTCGGTCGAGGGCCCCGTCATCGCGACGGAGCCCGCGACCCGCGAGCGGCTGCACGAGATCTCCGCGCGCTACCTCCCGGCCGACAAGGTCGACGCGTACGTGGAGATGGCCTGGAAGGAGCACGGCGCGCAAGTCCTCATCACGCTCAGGCCGCAGCGGTGGGTGTCGTCGGACCTCGGGTCGATCTGACCCGGCGGCGGATCCGCCGCATCTTTCGCGCTGCCGTGGCAACCCCGGCGCCCTTTGCGGACTCTTTTCCTCCAGCAGCCCTCGTTCCATGACCAGAGGGCGCGGACCAAGAGGGGAACTGTGCACACACACAGCTGGAGAAAGATCGCGCTGGGCGCCGGCATGGCGGGGGTGCTCGCCGCCACGGAGGGCGACGGCGATGGCCGACGACGGGGCCGCGGCCCGGGCGAAGGTGCCGGACCTGCGCGCGGATGTGAACCGCGACGGACGCGTCGACGTCGAGGGCACCACCGACGAGGACGGCGAGAACGTCTGGACGACGGCACGGGGCGCCGTCCTGCTGCCGAACATCGACGACGACGCCAAGCGCTGCCCGGTCAAGGACAGCCAGGGGCGTCCCCTGTCGAACGCCAAGCTCGCCCAGTGCAACGACGCGTCGGACACGAAGGTCAACGGCGCCAAGGACGCCGCCGACCTGGCCCGGCTGCGGACCGTGCCGCTGCCCGACGCGGCGGCGGGCAGCCACGGCACCGTGAAGGTCGTCGGCGCGGGCGCCAAGAAGTCCCGCCTGTTCATCAAGCGCGACGGCCGCTGGTCCCTGCTGAAGCCGACCGACAAGCTCACCGCGAAGGAACTGCGCTCCGGCGTGGAGCTCGGCATCGAGGCCACCGACGTGGTGCGCGACTCCGCCCGCTGGAACGGCGACGTCACCGTGCGGTTCACCGTCACCGCCGACGGCGCGACCCAGTCCGACGACGTCCGCCTGCGCACCGCGCCGGTCCTCACCCACCACCATCTGCAGAAGGCCCAGGAAGTCCTGGTCACCAAGGTGAAGGGCGCCGGAGGCTACGGCCGCGCCCAGCGCAAGTTCGTCAAGGAACTCGCCAAGCAGGTCAAGGACGCCGGCATCAGCAAGCCGCTGACCACCTTCACCAAGTACGGCGACCCCTGGGCGCAGGACTTCGTCGAGCCGGGCTACGCCAGCATGCCGGGCCCCGACGGCAAGCCCCGCACGATGCGCGTCCTGATACGGTCCGCGCAGCTCGACCGCCCGGCGGGCCGCGAGCTGTTCGAGAAGCTGCGCGGCCCCGACGTCGGCGTGGTGCAGGTCGGCAAGGCCGGGGCCAACGAGGAGTGGACGCTCAACTCCATGGGCAACCTGGAGACCATTCCGCCCTACAAGCTGGGGAACAAGAGCTACCCCGCCGGGCGCATCATCCAGGGCTACCGCAAGGACAACGGCTCCAAGCCCGCCACATCCATGCGGACGTTCCTGAAGTCCCAGGGCGTCCAGGCGCCCCTGCTGCTCGACACCTCCTGGCTGTCCGTCGGGCACGTGGACGAGTTCGTCCAGTTCCTGCCCGCCGACACCGAGCGCGGCTGGCGCATCGGCGTGGCCGACCCGAAGGCCGGTGTGGAGCTCCTGCGCAAGGCCAAGCGCGAGGGCCACGGCGCCAAGAAGATGTTCTCGGTGCCGCGCGGCGAGGACGTCCCGGCGCCCAAGGAGACCATCGACAAGGTCCTCGGCTCCGCCAAGTTCCACGCGGACAACAAGCTCGCCGCCGAGCGCATCGAGGCCAACCTGGACATCCTCAAGCGCGAGACCGGCGTCACCGACGCCGAGATCGTGCGGGTGCCCGGCCTGTACGCGCGGGACGGCCAGGAGAGCGGCGGCCTGAGCAGCAGCCGCAAGCTGCGCCGCCTCGGACCGGACTCGCTGCGCAAGTTCAACCAGCTGCGCGGCGACGAAAGCCGCGCGGAGCGCCCCGCGGGCGGCTCCGCCGCGCGCCGCGCCGCCTGGCAGAACAGCGCCTACATCCCGGGCGCCGTCAACGGCGTCCTGCTCAGCCCGACCCGCTACCTGGCGCCCCAGCAGTGGGGCCCGGTCATCGGCGGCAAGGACATCTTCACCGAGGCCGTGACGTCCGTGTACGCCAAGGCCGGGTTCGGCACCTCGTACATCGACGACTGGTACACGTACCACATCGGCATGGGCGAGGTGCACTGCGGAACCAACACGCTGCGTGACACCAGCGCCCCGTGGTGGCCGAAGGCCTAGCCACCGCCCCCGTGGGGCCGGGGCCGCACCGCGCGGCACCGGCCCCACGGGTCTTCCTCCTGGACGTCGTCTGCTCTGGGCGAATCTGCCACCGGCCGACGAATCGGCCGCGGCGGCCCCGCGGGGCCGACAGTGGACGCACCCGGTCGCGGCGGCGCGACCGGCGTGACGACCAGGAGGTACTTGCGATGACACGGCTGATGACCGGTCCGGCGGCGGCGTACGCGCTGCCGCGCGCCGAGGACGGCGACACGCCCGCGACCCGCTTCGACGACCAGCTCGCGGCCCAACTGCTCGGGCAGCGCATCGTCTTCCTCGGCACCCAGGTCGACGAGGTCTCCGCCAACCGCGTGTGCGCGCAGCTGCTCCTGCTGTCCGCGGAGGACCCCCGCACCGACATCGCCCTGTTCATCAACAGCCCCGGCGGCTCGGTGCACGCGGGGCTCGCGATCTACGACACGATGCGCCTGATCCCCAACGACGTGGCGACGCTCGCGATGGGCTTCGCCGCCAGCATGGGCCAGTTCCTGCTCACCGTCGGCACGAAGGGCAAGCGGTACGCGCTGCCGAACGCGCGCGTCATGATGCACCAGCCGTCGGCCGGGGTCGGCGGCACCACCGCCGACATCGCGATCCAGGCGGAGAACCTGGAGTTCACCAAGCGGTCCATCGAGCGGATCACCGCCGAGCACACCGGGCAGAGCCCGGAGACCATCGCCCGCGACGGCGACCGCGACCGCTGGTTCACCGCCGAGCAGGCCCTGGAGTACGGCATGGTCGACCGCGTCGTCGCCGCGCTCGACGACGTGCGCCCGGCCGCGACGAAGCGACGGATGGGGCTGTGACCATGGGCCAGTACACGATTCCGACGGTCGTCGAGCGCACCCCGCAGGGCGAGCGCGCCTATGACATCTACAGCCGGCTGCTCTCCGAGCGCATCATCTTCCTCGGCACCGAGATCGACGACGGCGTCGCCAACGTCGTCATCGCCCAGCTGCTGCACCTGGAGTCCTCGGCCCCGGACCGCGAGATCTCCCTCTACATCAACTCGCCCGGCGGCTCGGTCACCTCGCTCATGGCGATCTACGACACCATGACCTTCATCGGCGCGCCCATCTCGACGTTCTGCGTCGGGCAGGCCGCCTCGACCGCCGCCGTGCTGCTCGCCGGGGGCGACGCCGGGCGCAGGTTCGTCCTGGAGCACGCGCGCGTGCTGCTCGGGCAGCCCGCGAGCGGCGGCCAGCAAGGCACCGTGTCGGACCTGAGCCTGCACGCCAAGGAAATGCAGCGCATCCGCTCCCAGGTCGAGGAGGTCCTGGCCCGGCACACCCACCACGACGTGGCGACGCTGCGCGCCGACACCGACCGCGACAAGGTGTTCACCGCGCGGGAGGCGGTGGCCTACGGCCTCGCCGACGAGGTGGTCACGCGCCGCAGGGCCGCCGCGCTGAGCTGAGCGGGCGGCTGCGCGGCGGGCGGTGGCCGCGTCGGGGTCAGGCGACCAGGCTCAGCCGACCCTGATGCGGCCCGCCGCCGCTCCACGGGGCGGCGCCCGCGAGCGGCGACACCGAGGCGCGCGGCGCCAGGGAGGCCGGCGTCCCGGTGCTGTGCCGCCTGCCCGGGGCCCGGCGCCCGTACGACGTCAGCTCGTGGTGGGTCAAGGCGAGGAGGTCGGCGAGGCCAAGGCCGAGGGCGTGCGCGGCCGCCGCGAGGACCTCCGAGGACGCCTCCTTGCGACCCCGCTCGACCTCGGAGAGATACGGCACCGAGATCCGGGCCGCGTCCGCGACGTCCTTCAACGTGCGCTCCTGGGCGAGGCGTTCGCGCCGCAGCACGGCCCCGACCAGGTCACGCCACAGGGGCTCGCGGGGAGCGGGCTCCGAGGGTGCCGCCGGGGCGGCCGGGCGCAGGGGGATGACGCGGGCGTCCCGGTCCGGCTGCCGCTGGGGCTTCGAGGCGTGCGAGGCGTGCGAGGCGTTCGTCGGGTGGCTGGTCACCGCTTCAGGGTAGGAGCGCGGGGGATCGCGGTGGTGATGTTCTGCCATGGGCGAAGTACGTTCTGCCTTCGGCGAAGTGCGGGGCGGGGGTGGTGCGGGGACGTTGGGGTGGACGTTCTGCTTCCGTGATCGTCGGCGCCCTCGGACCCGGGAACCCCGGCGCGCCCCGCGCCGTTGGAGCGGGTGGGGTGCCCCGGGGCGCCGAAGACACCCCCAGACCGCCCCGACGACCCGGCCAGGAGGCCCGCGTGCCGCATCGCACCCGGTCGGCCCGGATCGCCTCGTCGGTCCTCGCGGTCGTCCTCGCGGTCCTGGCGTTCGCCGCGCCGTCCCGCGACGCCGGCGCGGTCCCGGTCGTCCAGACCCCGGCCGCCGCCGAGGCCCCCGCCACCGGACCGGCCCCGGCCACAGCCACGGCCCGCACCGGTGAGCGGGCCCCGGCCGCGGTCGCGGCCCACGCCCGCGACCCGCGCGGCCCCGAGGCACCGCACGCCGTCCAGGCGACGGCCCTCCACGCGCACCCCGCGCACCTCCCGCACCCGCCGTACGCGGGCACCACGGCCGCCGACCGCGCGCCCCCGCACCGGTCCGCGGGCGGACCCGCCGCGCACCCGCACACCACGGCCCCGGCCCGGCGGCACCCGGACCCCGGGCCCCGGCCGCGCGGCCCACCGCCACCGATGAGCAACGACACCGATCAGGACGCCGCCTGACGGGCGCTCACCGCGCCCGGCCGCCGCGCCGTCCCGCCCTTCGTCATGCCCTCATCGTGGATGTGGAGTACACCCATGCCCCGCGCACCGCTGTGGCGTGCGATCGTCGCGCTCGTCGCCGTCGCCGCCTCGCTCTACCTCGCCCTCACCCAGTCACCGCGCCTCGGACTCGATCTGAGGGGCGGCACCCAGATCGTCCTGGAGACCAAGGACTCACCCACCGTCAAGGCCGACGAGGCCGCGACCCGCAGGGCCGTCGAGGTGCTGCGCCAGCGCGTCGACGCCCTCGGCGTGTCCGAGCCGAGCCTCGCCCAGGCGGGCGACAAGCGCATCGTCGTCGAACTCCCCGGAGTGCGCGACCCGCGCGAGGCCGCCGAGGTCATCGGCCGCACCGCGCAGCTGACCGTGCACCCGGTCACCGGCGAGACCGGCACGCCGGGCCGCACGGCCCCCGCCGCCGACGGCTCCCGCACCCTGCCCGACCCCGACCGCCGCGGCGGCCACCTGAAGCTCGGCCCGACCGCCCTCACCGGCGACGGCGTGAAGGACGCCGACGCGGTCCTCGACCAGCAGACCCTCAACGGCTGGTACGTCACCCTCGACTTCCGGGACAAGGCGGGCGGCGACTGGGCCCGCGTCACCGGCGAGGCGGCCTGCGCGCCCCAGGACGCGCCGCAGCGCCGGGTGGCCATCGTCCTCGACGGCAAGGTCATCTCGGCGCCGGGCGTCAACGCGGACGTCCGCTGCAAGGCCGGCATCACCGGCGGTAGCACCCAGATCACCGGCGGCTTCGACGAGGGCGAGGCCCGCGACCTGGCCGCGCTCGTCAAGGGCGGCGCCCTGCCGGTCCCCGTCGACGTGGTCGAACAACGCACCGTCGGCCCCACGCTCGGCGCCGCCGCGATCACCGCGAGCACCCAGGCCGCGCTCATCGGCCTCGCCCTGACCGGCCTGTTCATCATCGTCGTCTACCGGCTGCTCGGCGTCCTCGCCACCGTCGCCCTCGCCCTGTACGGACTCATGGCGTACGCCGCGCTCCTCGCCATCGGCGCCACCCTGACCCTGCCGGGGCTCGCCGGCTTCGTCCTCGCCATCGGCATGGCGGTCGACGCCAACGTCCTGGTCTTCGAGCGCGCCCGCGAGGAGTACCTGGCGCCCCGCCCCCAGCGGACGGGCCGCGCCTCCCGCACCGGCGAGGCCCCAAGGAGCCTCGCCCGCGCCCTGCACACCGGGTTCACCAAGGCCTGGAGCGCGGTCGTCGACTCCAACGTCACCACGCTGCTCGCCGCGGGGCTGCTGTTCTTCTTCGCCGCCGGGCCGGTGAAGGGCTTCGGGGTGACCCTGTCCATCGGCGTCCTTGTGTCGATGGTGGCGTCGTTCGTCGTCACCCGGGCCCTCGCGGAGTTCGCGGTGCGCCGCCGGCTTCGTGCGGGCGCGCCCGCGGCTGACGGGCCTCGCCACCACCGGCCGCGTCCGCACGCTCCTGGCCCGTCGCAACCCCAAGCTCGTGCGTCGCGGGGGCCGTCTGCTCGGCGCCAGCGCGCTCTTGGTGGCGGTGGCCGTCGCCGGGATCGTGGTGCGCGGGCTCGACCTGGGGGTCGAGTTCACCGGCGGGCGGCTCGTCGAGTACTCCACCAGCAAGCCGGTGGACGCCGACACGGCCCGCGGCGCCGTCGCGGACGCCGGGTTCCCGCGCGCGGTGGTGCAGGAGTCGGGCGACGGCGAGACCGCCGACATCAGCGTGCGCACCGGCGACCTCAGCGACGCCGAACAGGAGCGGATCAAGGAGGCACTCGCGGGGCCCGGCGGGACGGTGACCGTCGAACGCGACGAGCGCATCGGCCCGAGCCTCGGCGACGAGCTGCGCCACAAGGCGCTCCTCGCCCTTGGCGTCGCCGTCGCCGCCCAACTGCTGTATCTGAGCGTCCGGTTCCGCTGGACGTTCGCCACGGCCGCCGTCGTCGCGATGGTCCACGACGTGCTGCTTGTGGTGGGCCTGTTCGCCTGGCTGGGCAGGACCGTCGACAGCGTGTTCCTGGCCGCGGTGCTCACCGTCATCGGGTACTCGGTCAACGACACGGTGGTCGTCTTCGACCGCGTCCGCGAGGCGCGCCGCCGCGACCCGCGCGCCGATCTGGCCGAGACCGCCAACACGGCCGTGCTCCGCACGCTGCCGCGCACCGTGAACACCGGCATGGGCGCCCTGTTCGTGCTCGCCGCCCTGTTCGTGCTCGGCGGCGACTCCCTCGCGGACTTCTCCCTCGCGCTGATCGCGGGCGTCGTCCTCGGCATGGTGTCGACGGCGACGGTGGCGGTGCCCGCGGCCGTGCTCCTGGAGGGGCGCCACCCCGCGCCCCGGTCGCCGCGCCCGGGTCCGGGCGGGGCGGCGTCCGGCGGGGCGCCGTCCAGTCCGCTGGCCGCGCGGCGGCACGGGAGCGGCACCGGCGCCGTGGTCTGACGGCGGCCCGTGGCGGGCGCGGTCAGCCGCCCAGGTGCGCCAGGGCGACGGCCGCGTGCACCGCGCTGCCCACCGCGAGGGCGTCCTCGTCGAACACGACCCGGTTGGAGTGGATGTCCGGGGCGTCCCCGGGCGGCGTGTCCGGGTGCCGGGCGCCGAGGAAGGCCATGGTGCCGGGGACGCGCCCCAGCACGTACGAGAAGTCCTCGCCGCCCATCACGGGCGCGGCCAGGTGCTCGACGCACTCCGCCCCGAGCAGGTCCGTCGCCGCGGCCCGCGCGGCCTCGGTGGCGGACTCGTCGTTGACGACCGGCGGATAGCCCTCCGTGAGCTCCGTCTCGACGGTGGCGCCGTGCGCGGCGGCGACGTGGTGCGCGACCCGGGCGACGCTCTCGCGCAGCGCGGCCCGGGTGGTCGCGGTCAGCGTGCGGATGGTGCCGTGGAGTGCGGCGGTCTCCGGGATGACGTTGGTGGTGGTGCCCGCCTCGATCCGGGCCACGGTGAGGACGGCGGGGTCGAAGACGTGCACCGTGCGGGTCACCGCCGTCTGGAGCGCCTGCACGATCTCGCAGGCCACTGGGATGGGGTCGAGGGCCAGATGCGGGGCCGACGCGTGGCCGCCGCGGCCGCGGACCGTGATGTGCAGCTGGTCGGCCGCGGCGAACGTCGGACCGGGCCGCAGGTGCACGGTGCCGGAGTCGAACCGGGTGGACACGTGCAGGGCGAAGGCGGCGTCCACCCCGGCGCCTTCGGTGTCGAGGACGCCCTCGTCGATCATGTGCCGGGCGCCGCCGAAGTTCTCCTCGCCGGGCTGGAACATGAACACGACGCGCCCGCGCACGTCCGCGCGCCGGGCCGCGAGCAGCCGGGCGGCGCCGACCAGCATCGCCGAGTGCAGATCGTGTCCGCAGGCGTGCATGGCACCGGGCACCTCGGAGGCGAACGCGAGGCCGGTGTCCTCCCGCAGGGGCAGCGCGTCCATGTCGCCGCGCAGCAGCACCGTCCGCCCGGGCAGGGCACCTTCCAGGGTGGCGACCACGGAGCTCAGGTGCTCACCGGTGGTGATCCGCAGCGGCAGCCCGTCGAGGGCGGCCAGGACCGCGCGCTGGGTGCGCGGCAGGTGCAGGCCGATCTCCGGGGCGCGGTGCAGGGCGCGCCGCAGGGCGACGAGGGAGGGCAGCAGGCCGCGGGCCGAGGCGTTCAGGCCCCGCGGAGCGGCGGGCGCGGTGGCGCTCATGCCGCGGCTTCGACGGTCAGGGTCACGGGGCGACCTCCGGGCCTCCAGGGGAGGGGACGGCCCGCGGCAGGGCGGGCCGCCAGGAGGCTGCCCGTCCGCGTGCCGCGCCATGCCGGGGCGCCCCTGGCCTGACGGGTTTTCGGCCCCGGGCGCGCGCAGGCGGGCCCGCACCCGCCCCGGCCTCGACGGCCGGGGCGGGAAGCGGACTCAGCGGGACACGTGCCAGGTCAGCGACCCCGTCAGGAGCTTGCGCAGCTCCGGGTCGAGGACCGCCTTCGTGCGGTCCTCAGCGCGCACCGACACCGTGTGCGCGCGGCCGTCGGCGGGCACGCCCAGGGCGCGCGGCGTGACGGCCTTGGCGTCCTTGGGCCTCTTGGCCGCGCGGCCGTCGACGTACCAGCGCAGCCGGACGCCGTCGCCCGCCTCCACCCTGAGGCGCTGCTTGCGCTTCACCACGGTGTCCGCGGGCGTCGCGCTGGTGACCACCGAGGCGTGCCGGTGGAAGCCCGCGATCATCGCCTCGCGTCCGGGCAGGTTGAACTCACGGCCGAGCGTGCGCATGATCGAGTCCTCGGTGGGCCGGTACAGACCGCGGGGGTAGTAGCCGCCGCCCTCGTAGGTGCCCACGGTGCCGCCGTCCGGCGAGGTCTGTCCGAGCCAGCGGTACCACTTCTTGCGCTGCGCGCTCAGCTGGGCCGCGGTGAGCTTGCTGATGTTCGACTCCCACGGCTCGGCCCCCGTGTAGGTGCCGTACTCGTCATACCAGTACTCGTCCGCGAGCTTGCCCAGCGAGTGGCCGAGCTCGTGCACGACGACCTGGGAGGACTTGGCGTTGTCGGAGGACGCGGTGGCGATGCCGTCGTAGCCCGAGGGCGAGGTGATGTCGTTGTAGCCCGCGCCGCCGTACTTCGTGGAGTTCGAGAGCACGATCACCACGTCGGGGTCCGCGGCCTTGGAGGCGTACGACTCGACCTTCTTCTCGTCGACGCACAGCAACCGCTCGATGTTGTCGCAGAAGAAGTACGAGCCGAGCGCGGTGTCCTTGCGCACGGTGCTCGTCGGGTCGCCCGAGACGCCCGACTGCCGCGAGTGGGCGTCCACGGCCCACACGTTGAAGAGGTTCTTGTACGAGGCGTACGGCTCGACCGCGGCGACCTCCGCCCACTTGGTGCGGACGTCGGCGTGGAAGTCCTCCTGCTGGGCCGAGGTGTAGCCGTCGCCGATGAACACGACGTCGGCCTTGGTGCCCACGGGGCCGTTCCGCACGATCGGCACGACGTCCCCGTCGCCCGCCCGCGCCCGCTCCTGCTGGTCCTCGCGGTCCTTGCCGGACAGCGGGGGCGCTACGGGGACGTCGGTGTGCCGGGGGTGGCCGTCCGCGGTGAAGTACTCGACGCGCTGGGTGGGCCGCTCGGTGGCGTCCGGGTCGGCGGCCGCCGCGCCGCCGGTCGCGGAGAGGGTCGCCGCGAGGGTGACACCGACGGCCAGGGCTGTCTGGAGTCGCACGCGTCCGGTTCTTCTGGATATGCCGGACTTGCTGCTACGCATGGGGGGTCCTCCCGAAGTCCGCCGATTAAACGGCGAGTTAAGCCGGATTAAGGCGCGGCTCAACGTAGAGGCTGGCGAGAAAGGAGGCAATGGATCGCGCCAAGTTGCTCAGGTGGCGGGTGAGTTCACGCCATCGATCGCACCCGTCCGGGCTCTATCCAACCCCGCGTCCATCGACTTAGCTCAGATCACCGACCTACGGAGGGGGAGAGGTGGCGGAAAGCAGCCCTGAGGGCGCGCGCCTCGGCGACCAGGCCGAAATCGGCCGCCGCGTGCTGCGGCTTCGCACCGAGCGAGGCCTCACGCAACGGCAGTTGGCCGAGCCGTCCTACACGCCCGCGTACGTCTCCACGCTGGAGTCCGGCAAGGTGCGGCCCTCGGAGGCCGCCCTCAGATACCTGGCGGGGCGGCTCGGCGTCGACTACGAGGAGCTGGCCACGGGACGCCCCACCCGACTCGCCACCGAACTGCGGATGCGGCTCACCGACGCCCGCCGCGCCCTCGCCACCGGGGCGCCCGAGGACGCGGGCGCCGTCTTCCGCTCGCTGCGCGCGGAGGCCGCCGCCCACGACCTCGTCCCCGAGCAGGCCGCCGCGCTGCAGGGCCTCGGCGACTGCCTGCTGGAGTCCGGCGAACTGACCGCCGCCCGCGACTGCTTCGCCGAGGCCGAGCACCTCCTCGCCGACGAGCCGCTGCCGCGCCGCGTCCCCGCGATCCGCGGCCGTGCCACCGCCCACCTCCTCACCGGCGAACTGCGCTACGCCTGCTACCTCCTGGAGTCCACCCTCGACGAGCTCAACGCCTCCGGCCTGCACGACCCGGACGCCCTGCTCCTGCTGTACACCGCGTCCATCGCCCCCTACATGGACATGGGCGCGCACGCGCGCGCCGCCCAGGCCGCCGAACTCGCCCTCGCGCTCGCCCCGAGCGTCAGCGATCCGGCGCTCGTCGCCCATATGCACCGGGGCGTCGCCCGCACCCTGATCGCCGAGGGCCGCACCGCCGAGGCCGACGCCTCCCTCGCCAAGGCCCAGGAGCTCTACCAGCAGCTGCACATCCGCACCGAACTCGCCCACTGCCACTGGATGCGGGGCTACGTCCACGCCCAGGACGGCGACCTGGAGGGCGCCGAGAGCGAGCTGCGCACCGCCCGCGACATGCTCGCCTCCAAGCGGGCCGCGCTCTTCACCGAGCAGGTCGAGGTCGAACTCGCGGACGTGCTGCGCCGCCGCGGCAAGACCAGCGAGGCGGAGGCCCTGCTGCGGCCCTTGCTCACCTCGGGCGAATCCGGTGAAGCAGGTGAAGCAGGTGAATCCGGTGAACTGGGAATAAGGGGTGAAGCTGCTGGAACGGGTACTTCTCGTACGTCCCGGGCGGCCGCCGCGGCGCTGAGCGCGGAGCGCGGCGCCGTGCACGCGGGCGGCGCGCACCGCCTGCTCGGACTGATCGCCGAGGAGCGCGGCGACACCGAGAGCGCCGAGGAGCACTACTGCGCCGCCCTGTCCCTGCTCGAACGCTCCAGCGCCGCCGGGGACCTGGCCGACCTGTGCCGACTGCTCGGCGATCTGCTGCGCCGCACGGGACGCGTCGAGGCCGCGCTGGACGCCTACCGCACGGGCCTCGGCCACCGGGCCGCCCCCGGCACCACCACCCTGGGCCCGGCCCCGGCGACACCGCCGCTGTGAGCCGTGCCGCACACCGGGCCCCGGGGCTCGTGAGGTGATCACGGCTCTGCTTCGATGGGGGTGATGAGTGCCGATGCGATCAGAGCCGACGTGACCGGGGCGACGAGAGCCGAACGCCCCGCACCGCCCGAGCCCACCACCACCGCGCGCCCCGCACCGCCCCGGGCCGCCGCCGCCCGCCCACCCCTCGACTGGCCCGCCTCGCTGACGACGCGGCGCCTGACCCTGCGCCCCGTCGAGGAGCCGGACGTCCCGCACATCGCCCGCCTGTGGACGGACCCGCGGGTGCGCCGCCACCTGGGAGGCCCGGTCACCGAAGCCGTGGCCGACGCCCGCAGGAGCCAGTGCGTGGGCGCGCCCGGGGCGTTCGCCGTCGCGCGCGACGGCGACGGGGAGGTGCTCGGCCTGGTCGTGGCCGAGCACGACGGCCACGAGGGCCACACCGAGGTGTCGTACCAGTTCCTGCCCGAACACTGGGGACAGGGCTACGCGCGCGAGGCGGTCGCCGCCGTCGTCGCCTGGGCCCGCGGCGCGGTGCGCTCCCCGGCTCCGGGCGTCGTCGCCGTCACCCAGCGCGCCAACACCCGCTCCCGCCATCTGCTCGGCACCCTCGGCGCCACCACGACGGACGACTTCGTCGCCTACGGCGAACCGCAACTGCTGTACGCGTTCCCCTCGGAGACACCCCGCGAAGAGTGAGCCATTTCATCCGCGGGCGCTGGCGAACCAGGTGGTTTCAGCCGACATCGGAATTTCATTTACCGGACAGTAGGGGGCCGTTCCGGTCCTTCCATGAGGCCGTAGCGGTTTTTTCGTGAGGCCGTACGGCCCTTCCACCCGGAATTGAAAACGGTCACCGATGCAGCCTTTGCCAGGCCCGGCGAACTGCGCTTAACTTCCGTGCGTCAGTCGCCGATCCAGCCGATCCAGCCGATTCATGTGGGGGGAAATTCCGTGGGGCACGCGCACACGCACCAGCACGGGCACGACCACGACCACAAGGCGGAAGGTCATGCCGGGCACAGCCACGGAGTCTCCGCGGACGCCGACAGGCGCTGGCTTTCCCTCGCGCTCGTATTGATTGGCGTTTTCATTGCCATAGAGACCGTCATTGCCTTCATGGCCGGTTCTCTGGCGCTGATCTCCGACGCCGTCCACATGCTCACGGACGCTTTCTCGATCGTGCTCGCACTCGTCGCGATGCGGCTCGCGGCGCGGCCCGCCAAAGGCACGTACACCTTCGGTCTGAAGCGCGCCGAGATACTCTCCGCCCAGGCCAACGGCCTCACCTTGCTGCTCGCCGCGGCCTGGCTCGGCTATGAGGCCGTCGAGCGGCTGCTGCACCCGCCGGAGGTCACCGGCTGGATGGTGCTCACCACCGCGCTCGTGGGAGTGGCCGTCAACCTCGTGGCCACCTGGTGCCTGTCCAAGGCCAACCGCTCGTCCCTGAACGTCGAGGGCGCCTACCAGCACATCCTCAACGACCTGTTCGCCTTCATCGGCACCGCGGTCGCGGGCGTCGTCGTCATGACGACGGGCTTCGCCCGCGCCGACACCATCGCCACGCTCTTCGTCGTCGCCCTGATGGTCAAGGCGGGCTACGGACTGCTGCGGGACTCCGGCCGCATCCTCCTCGAAGCGGCCCCCGCGGACCTCGACCCGGACGCGATCGGCGTCAAGCTCGCCGCCGAGCCCGCGGTGGCGGAGGTCCACGACCTGCACGTGTGGACCATCACCTCCGGCGAACCGGCCCTGTCCGCGCACGTCATGGTGCACCCCGGCGGCGACTGCCACGCCGTGCGCCGCGGCCTGGACAGGCTCCTGGCCGACGAGTACGGCCTGACCCACACCACGCTCCAGATCGACCACGAGGACCACGGCGGCGACGCGGGCCGCCTCGCCGCCGTCGCCCCGGCACCGCACTGCGCGAACGGCCACGGCCCGACCCACCGCGGCGCCCCGCAGGCCCGCTGACCGCCCCGGCCGTTCTCGTACGAGTGGCGATGGGCACCCGACACGCATACCGGCGGCACGTCCCGCGCAGAACATCGGGGCGTCCCTTGTCGCCTGACGTGTCGGAGTGCCCGTGGGAGTCTGGCTGCTCAACCACTTCTCCACGCTGTCGATCGCCGCGCTGCTGGTCGGCGGGCTCGTCGCCCTGACCCTCGCGGGCAACGTGCTGGCCCACCGCCGCTATCCGGCCCTCGCCGACGGTGAGCACAACGAGATGGTCGGGGTGGTGCTCGGCATCTTCGGCGCGATCTACGGCATCATCCTCGCGTTCGTCGTGGTCACGCTGTGGACGCAGCTGGAGGAGGCCGAGTCGGTGATCGCCGCCGAGGCCTCGGACCTGGAGCAGGTGGTGCGCAACGTCCGCGCCTTCCCGTCCGCAGAGCGGAGCAGGATGGACGCGGCCATCAGCGGATACGTCCACGCGGTGGTGGAGCGGCAGTGGCCGCTGATGCGTGAGGGCAAGGCAAGACACTCCGTCACCCAGCGTCAGGTCGAGGGCATGTACACCGCCCTGCAGTCGTACCAGCCCGACGACGAGCGGCAGCGGGCCTTCTACCGCGCGGCCATCGTCAACCTCAACGACGTGGTCGCCCAGCGCCGGTCCCGGATCACCCAGTCCCACCAGGAACTGCCCGTCCTGCTCCAGGTCCTCGTGTACGGCGGCGCGGTGGTGATCATTCCGCTCACCTTCCTGTACGGCAACAGAAGCCGTGCGGTGCGGCTGCTGTTCGTGGGCGCGGTGGCCGCCCTGATCGGCTTCAGCCTGCTCCTCGTCCTCGTGCTCGACCGCCCCTTCGCCGGTGAGATCAGCGTCAGCCCCGAGGCGTACCGGCAGGGCGTGCTCGCCCAGTTCTGGTGACGGGGCGAGGGCGCTCCCGGCTCAGGCCGAGGGGGTCGGTGTCGGCGCGGGGGCGTACTGCGCCTCGCCGTGGCCGAGCGACCAGTCGGCCGACTCGTTCTCGACCACGGTGATGAAGACGTTGCGCGGCTCGGTTCCCGCGTACGTCTCGGCCAGTTCGGCGATGCGCCGGTACAGGGCGCGTTTGCGCTCGGGCGTCCGGCCCGCGCGCATGGTGATCAGGACGTAGACGATGCCGTCGTCGCGGCGCACGCCCAGGTAGTCGCCGTGGCGCAGGGTGCCGCTGACGCCGTCGTGGCTGGTGAGGATCTGGAAGTGGTCGTCGGGCGGAATGCCGATCGTCTCCACCAGGGCCTCGTGCACAGCGCGGCCGAGGGCGTCGAGCCGCGCGCCGTCGGCACGCAGCGCGTCGATGCGGACCAGGGGCATGACGGGATCTCCCTTCCGAGGGGGGCAGGCCGGGGCACGTGCCTGGGCCAGAGCTATGTACATACTAGTAGGTACACAGCTCTGGCCCTTGGCCTAGGCCGTCATCAGCAGCTGGGCCGCGAGGGCCGTGATCACCGCGCTGGACGCGAGGGCCGTCGCCAGTCGGCCGAGGCGGCCGGTCAGGGCGCGGCCGAGCAGCGCGCCGCCCCCGGCGAGCAGCAGCTGCCAGCTCGCCGACGCCGCGAACGCGGCGAGGGTGAACACGGCCTGCCCGAGCGGGTCCCGTGCCGCGCCGGAGCCGCTGCCCACCACCAGGGCCGCGAAGTAGACGACGGTGGTGGGGTTGAGGAGGGTGATGCCGAGGAACACGGCGAACGCGCGGGGCCCGGTCGCCGGGGCGCCAAAGGACGGCGACGGCGCGTCCGGCGTGCGGTACTGGCGGACGGCCACGGCGGCGGAGCGCAGCGCCAGGGCGACGAGGACCAGGGCGGAGGCCCAGCGCAGCGGACCCGTCACGGGCGCGACGACCCGGGCCGCCGCAGCGCCCGCCACGGTCGCGACCAGGGCGTACAGGCCATCGGCCGTCGCCACTCCCAGGGCCGCACAGGCCCCGGTCCGCAGGGAGGTGCGGGCGCTGAGCGCCACCAGATACGTCGCGACCGCCCCGACCGGCAGGGCGATGCCGTACCCGGCGACGAGGCCCGCGACCAGGTCGCCGGTCACCGCGGCGGAAGCGTCGGCCTCCACGGTCGGCCGGGCTGCCGCTGGCCGCGCGCCGGGCGGGCGGGGGCGAGCGGAAGCGGGGCGGGTGCGCGGTGCGTGGACACGGCCCGAGCTTGTTGCCCGGGCGGCCGCCCGGGCAACTGGTTTTCGCCGCTCAGCGCGTCGCGTTCCGCAGGGCCGCGTCGGCCTTCGCGCGCGTCGGCTGCCACCACGTGGTCACGGGCTCCCACACCCGCACGCCCTGGGGCAGGCCCAGCGCGTCGTCGGTGAACTGCTTGCCCCGGTGCGAGGGGTCGCCCGCGACGGTGATGAAGTCCACCAGGCGGGCGCTGGTGTCACCGGGCTTGGCGGCGGTGCGCACGGCGGCGTACGCGGTGCGGCCCGCGCCCACCTTGTACGGCGCGCTCTCGGTGGCGGGGACCGGCTGCGCGGCGCCGTCCAGGGTGCCGAACGTGAGGGTCGGGATGCGGTCGACGACGCACGCCGCGCCGGTGCGGTTGGTCACCGAGACGCGCAGCACCCCGGGCTTGTCGGCGGCGGCCGCCTTCACGGTGAGCGCGGAGCCGCGGCAGGTCGTCGCGCGGTCGGCGGCGGCCGAACCGGCCTGCTGCGCCCCGGCGGTGGGGGCGAGGACGAGCAGCGCGGCGCCGGCGGCGGCCGAGAGGGTGAGCAGAGAGCGAGTGCGCATGGTGCGGTATCCCCTGTTCGAAGGTGCGGGGCCCGGTGGCCCGGTGGCTCGCATCGACCAGCGAAGGCGTACATCGAGCCGTACGCGTCGACAGTGCCGTGATGTTCTGCCTTGATGACTGACGAGACGGCTGTCTGGTTGCGCTGGCGGCGGGATTCGTAGGCGTCGGCTGCTGGGGCGCGGCCTGCTGGCCTCGGCCTGTTGGGACTCGGTCTGTTGGGACTCGGCCTGCTGGGGCTCGGTCCGGTGGGGTGCGCGGCTTCGGGCGTGAGGGAGCCGTGGGCCTCAATCTGGACTCCTCAATCCGGCGCCTGGCCCGGACGCCCCAACCGGCACGCTCCAACCGGCACGCCCACCCCGTACGCCCCACCCCGCGTGGCGCGAACGCGCCGGGGGCCCTTGACATCCGCCCACGCCGCCGCAACGCTCCATCACGCTCGTGTTAACGCTAACACCGGGCCGGGGGACACCCCGGACCCGCCTCGGGACGCACCTGGGGGGCCACCCATGCCAGGCACCACACCCACCGCGCCACCCGCCTCACCCGCTTCACCCGTGCCACTCGTCCCAGCTGCCCCGGCCCGCCGCACCCTGCTCACCGGCGCGGCCGCCACCGCCGCGGGCGCCCTGGCCACCGCCTGCGGCTCCGGCGGCGGCCAACCCCGCGGCAGGGTCGCCGTGTTCGGGGACAGCGCCGCCTGGTCCGGGCCGATGACCGCCGCGGGCGAGGCCATGGACACCGTCGTGGGGCTGCGGCTCGTCCCCGAGGTCAACCCCCTCCTGGAGTCGTTCGAGCAGGTCGTCAAGTCCTCGCTGCGCACCCGCAAGACCCCGGACATGCTCAAGTACTGGTCGGGCTACCGCCTGAAGGACCTCGCGCGCACCGGCGGTATCGTCGACCTCACGCCCCAGTGGGACGCCGCCGTGCGGCGCGGCTGGGCCGAGCCCTCCCTGCGTCCGGCCTTCGCCGACCGGGGGCGCGTCTACGGCCTGCCGATGAACCTCGCGTACTGGGTGTTCTTCCACAACCCCGAGGTGTTCGCCGAGCACGGCCTGCGGCCCCCGCGCACCTGGGACGACTTCCTCGCCGTCTGCGCGGGGCTCAAGCGGAACGGCATCACCCCGCTGCACGCCACCGCCGACGGCCGCTGGCCGTCCTTCATCTGGTTCCAGGAAGTGCTCAGCCGTCAGGACCCGCGGTTCTACGAGGACTTGATGAACGGCCGCGAGCGCTACACCGATCCGCGCGCCGAACGCGCCCTGCGCACCATCGCCTCCTACTTCGACGAGGGCTGGTTCACGCCGCTGGACATGAACCACGTCGACGCCGCGGCCGCCGTCGTGCACGGCAAGCTCGGCATGGTGCCCTGCGGCACCTGGCTCGGCTCGACCCTCACGGGCGCGGGCGGTAAGCCGGGGAAGAACATGAGCGCCTTCGTGCTCCCGATGGCCGACCCCAAGGCCCGCCCCAGCGTCATCTTCGAGTCCAGCGCCCTGGTCGCCACCGTCAAGGGACCCGACCACGCCGAGGCCCTGAAAGCGACCCGCGCCTGGCTGCACCCGGCCGTGATGAAGGCCTTCTCGCACACCCTCCAGGACGGCTGCCCCAACCCCCAAGTCGCCCCCGCCAACCCCGTGATCGCCCGGCTCCAGAAGAAGGTGCGCGGCGACCGCCTGTGGCCGCTCAACCGCTTCTGGGAGCAGGGCCCGCCCGAACTCGTCGAGGCCACCGTCGACGACCTCGCCGGGTTCCTGCTCAACCCCTCCTCGTACCGCAAGACCCTGCGCACCATGCAGGACCGCGCCGACGACGCCTGGCGGGTATGGCGGGAGGCGGCCGGGACATGACCGACATGGTGACCCCCGCGAACACGCCCGCACACCCCGCCGCGCGGGGCCGCGGACCCCGGCGCGCCCGCCGCCGCATCCCCCTGCGCACCCCGCACCAGGCCGTCCGCACCGGCGGCCGCCTCGGCGGCCCCCTCGCGGCCCTGCCCTGGGCGCTGCCCGCGTTCGCGTTCGTGGGCGTCCTGCTGGTGTACCCGTTCCTGCGCAGCGTCTACGGCAGCTTCTTCGAGGACAACGGCTTCACGAGCAGCTACACCGGACTCGACAACTACACCCGGCTCGCCGACGACCCCGTCTTCGGCCGCTCCCTGCTCAACACCCTGCTGTGGGTGGCCGGGACGCTGCTCCTGCCCGTGCTCGCCGGGCTCGTCATCGCGCTCGCCACGCACCGCCTGCGCTGGGGCGGCGTCGCACAGCTGGTGATCGTCCTGCCCTTCGCGATCTCCGGGACCGCCACCGCGGCCCTGTGGTACTTCATGCTGAGCTCCAACGGCGCCGCCAACCAGTTCCTGCGCGCCGTCGGCCTCGACTCCTGGGCGCGGAGCTGGCTCCTGGAGTGGCCCCACAACACCCTGTCGCTGATCGTCGCCAGCACCTGGCAGGCCACCGGCCTGAACGTGGTGCTGTTCGCCATCGGCCTGCGCGCCATCCCCCGGGACACCGTCGAGGCCGCGCGCCTGGACGGCGCGAGCGGCTGGCGCATGGTCCGCCACATCACCCTCCCGCAGCTGCGCGCCGTGACCGTCGTCGTGGTCGGCATGGCCATCGTCAACAGCCTGAAGGCGTTCGACATGATCTGGATCCTCACCCAGGGCGGCCCCTCGCGCTCCTCCGAGACGCTCGCCCTGACCATGTACCGCGAGACGTTCCGCCTCTTCCACGTCGGCTACGGCTCGGCGGTCGCCCTCGTCCTCTCGGTGGTCGTCGTCGCCTCGTCCTGGCTCTACCTGCGCCGCCAGCTGCCCGACACCGGCTGGGCGAAGAGCTGAGGAGGCCGCCGTGACCCGCGCGCTGCGCCAGCTGTTCGTCGCCGGATGCGTGCTGCTCTGGCTGCTCCCGCTGTACCTCCTCGTCGTCAACGCCCTGACCCCCGCCGCCGAGTACGAGGGCGAGCCCGCCTGGACGCTCCAGGGCTTCGCCCTCGCCGACAACGTACGGACCGCCTGGGACGAGGCGGGCATCGGCGACAGCTTCCAGGCCTCGCTCCTGTACGCCGGCATCTGCGGCCTGGCTGCCGTGCTCGTCGCGGCCATGGCGGCGTTCGCGGTGGTCGTCCTGCCCATCCCCAGGCCCGCGTTCTGGTTCTGGCTGATCTACTCGGGGACGCTGTTCCCGCTCCAGGTCTTCCTGGCGCCGCTCTTCGGCCTGTACGCGGACGCGGGCCTCTATGACACCCGGCTCGGCCTGATGCTCGTGTACGTCGCCTGGGGCCGTGCCGTTCGCGTTCTTCCTCATCCGCAACCAGATGACCACGATGCCGCCCGAGCTGACCGAGGCCGCGCTCATCGACGGGGCCTCCTTCGCCCGGATCTTCTGGCGCCTGCACGTGCCCCTCATGCGGGCCGGGCTCGGCGCGGCCTTCCTCTTCCAGTTCACCGCCGTCTGGAACGACCTGCTGCTCGGCATCACCCTCAGCCGCAGCGGCGACGTCCAGCCCGTCATGGCCGCCCTGAGCACCCTGCGCGCCACCTACGCCTCCAGCGGGCCCCCGGTGATCCTCGCCGGCGCCCTCGTCGTGTCCCTGCCCACGCTGCTGCTGTTCCTGGTGTTCCGCGGCCTGTTCCTGCGCGGCATGGCCGCCTCCGCCCGCTGACCGAATCCGACGCACCCGGGAGACCGCATGACCACACGGGCCCTGGTCCGCACCGCCGACTGGGACAACGACCGCGTCCGCGCCAGCCTGCGCTCCGGCGTCGTCAGCGCCGAGGGCACCCTTGACGGCGCCGCGCTGCGGCTGATCGAGGAACCCCTGATGCGGTACGCGGACGACGGGACGCTGCTCCAGTCGCTGCGGGCCGAACCGGTGGGCGCCTCCCGGCTGCCCGAGGACCTTGTGGTGCGCACCGAGTCGGGCACGGCCGTGCGGACCGAGCGCGTGCCCGGCCCCCACGGCGGCGCCCGGCTGCTGCTGCCCGCCGTGGACGCGCCGACCCGCCTCACCGTGGGCCTGCCGGGCGACGGCGGCGACACCATCGGCGTACAGCTGTCGCTGCAGCGCCAGTGGACCGTCCACCTGGTGCACCACTCGCACCTCGACATCGGCTACACCGACCCGCAGGGACAGGTCCTCAGCGAGCACCTGTCGTTCCTCGACTCCTGTCTGGAGCTGACCCGGGCGACCGACGACTGGCCCGCCGAATCGCGGTTCCGGTGGTGCGTCGAATCGCTGTGGTCGTTCCAGCAGTGGGCAGACGCCCGCCCCGCGGAGCAGGTCGACGAACTGCTGCGCCGGGTGCGGGAGGGGCGCATCGAGCTGACGGCGCTGCCGTTCAACCTGCACACCGAGACCTGCTCCACGGACGAGCTGCACGAACTCCTGCGCCTGGCGCGGGACGTGCGCGACCGCCACGGCGTCCACCTCACGGCCGCGATGCAGACCGACGTGCCCGGCGCGGTCGTCGGCCTCGTCGACGCCCTCGCCGCGGCGGGCGTGCGCTATCTGTCCGTCGCGCACAACTGGGCGGGCCGCTCGGTGCCGCACCTCGTGGGCGGCGAGCGGCTGCCGCGGCTGTTCCGCTGGCGCGCCCCCAGCGGCAACAGCGTCCTGGTGTGGGTCACCGACACCCCGCACGGCCTCGCCTACATGGAGGGCCCGCTGCTCGGCTTCGACACCTCCTACGGCGACGTCGACGACCTGCTGCCCGCCTATCTGACCTCCCTGGCCACCCACCCCTACCCCTACCGCGGCGGCATCTTCGGCTGGGCCATGGACGACGCGGAGGTCAAGCGAGAGCCCTACCCCTGGGACGTCCTGCACCTGCGGGTCCAGGGCAAGTTCGGCGACAACGCGCCGCCGCGCCGCGTCATCGCCGACACCGTCCGCCGCTGGAACGAGACCTGGGCGTACCCGCGCCTGCGGCTCTCGCGCAACGAGGACTTCTTCCGGGACGCGGAGGCCCGCGTCGGCGGGGAGATCCGCACCTTCGAAGGCGACTGGACCGACTGGTGGGTCGACGGGGTGGGCGCCGGCGCGCGCCCGCTGTCGCTGGCCCGCACCGCCCAGTCAGTGGTCGCCGACGCCCAGACCACCGGCACGTTCGCCGCCCTCCTCGACGCCACGGGGGCCGAGGACGACACGCGTGACGCGGCCGGGGTCTACGAAGCGGTGTCGCTCTTCGACGAGCACACCTGGGGCGCCGGCGACCCCTGGACCCACGGCGACGAGGGCGGTCACTCCGGTGAGCACCAGTGGCACTGGAAGTACGGCCAGGCCCTGCGCGCCCACGACGACGGCCGGTCGCTGCTGCGCCGGGCGAGCGCCCGGCTCGGGCAGCGCCTGGCCGCGGCGCCGGACGCCGTCGCGACGTACCACGTCGTCAACACCTGCTCCTGGCCGCGCACCGACGTCGTCCGGATCTTCCTGCCGGAGAGCACCGTGGCGCTGGACCGGGCCGTCACCGTGTACGACGCCCGCGACGAGCGCGCCCTCGCCCACGAGGAGCGGCCGCAGACCAACGACGACCACCGCGACGCGGGCCGCTTCCTGCTGGTCCGCGTGGACGAGGTGCCCTCGGCCGGGACGGTGCGCCTGGACGTGCGCGCCGACGCCGAGCGGACGGCCGCGGCGGCACAGGCGGCCGTCGTCAAGGCGGCCACCGGCTGGAACCCCACCGGCACCACCGAGCGCGAGGACCCCGCGGAGAGCGCCGCCCTGGCCGCGGCCCACCCCGATCCGACGCTCCTGGAGAACGAGTACCTCGCCGTCCGCGTCGACCTCGCGCACGCCTGCGTCGCCTCCGTCGTCGACAAGGCCACCGGCCGCGAACTCGTCCGCCCGGACGCGCTCGTCGGCTTCAACGGCTACGTCCACGACAGCTACACCACCGCGGGCGCCTTCAACCACAACTCCAGCCGCACGACCGCGTCCGCACGCCTGGAACACCTGGGGCGGCGCGCCGTCGCCCCGCCGGCCGCGCTGATCGCGCGCCGGTCCACGGCGACCGCCGAGTCGCTCACGTACGAGACCCACCCGGCGGGCGCCAACCGGCTGCGCGTCACGCTCACCCTGGCGCACGGGGTGCCCCGCCTCGACATCGAGAACCGCCTCGACAAGGACCGCACCCTGGGCAAGGAGAGCGCCTACTTCGCCTTCCCCTTCGCCTTCGACCACCCCGTCGTCCGCATGGAGGCCTCCGGCGGCACCACCGGCACCGGACTGCCGGTGGTGCCGGGCTCCGCCCTGCACATGCGGGCCGTGCGCCGCTGGGTGACCCTCGCCGACGACGACCTCGGCGTCGCCTGGTCCACGCAGGACGCGCCGCTGGTGCAGTTCGGCAACATCGCGCTGCCCTACGCGCCGTTCCCCAAGACCCTCGGCCACGACGAGCCCGCGACGGTCTTCTCCTGGATCCACAACAACCTCTGGGACACCAACTTCCCGAGCGAGCAGGGCTTCGCCTTCACCTTCCGCTACAGCGTCGCCTGCGGGCCGACGGCGTCCGGGCTCGGGACCCGGACGGCGGCGGCGTGGAGCAGGCCGCTGCGGGCCGTACGCGCCCGCGGCGCCGCGGGCGACGCTCCCGTGACCCACTCCTTCCTCGACCTGGACGACCCCCGTGTGCGCCTGGTCGGCGCCACGACTCCCCGCGCGGGCGAGACGCTGCTGCGCCTGCAGTCCTTCGCCGAGGAGGGAGTGGAGTGCTCCCTGTGGATCGGCTTCCCGGCGTCCGCCGCCTACGAGGCCGACTACCTGGGCGGCCGCGGCGAGCGACTGCCGCTGGCGAACGGGGAGGTGACGGTCGCCGTGCCCGCCCTCGGCACGGCGGCGGTGCTCGTCGTACGCCCCTGAGGGAGCTGTCACGCTGCTCGGCTGCCCAAGCGGTAAGGAGAACGTGTGTACCGGCTCGACCCGCGTTACGGCCCCGCGCCGGGGGCCGTGATGGCCACCGGCTGGCCCGCCGTGGCCGCCCAGCTGCCCGAAGGCCCGGCGACGGTGGCCGTGGAGGGGCCGCCGTCGGTGGACTTCGCCGCCCTGGCCGCCCGCCTCGCCGACGAACTCGCCGCCCCCGTCAGGACCCTCGACGTCCGCGCGCACTACGCGCCGCCCGACGAGGTGCGCCGCCGCACCGACGACGGCACGGACGACCCCTACTACCGCAAGCTCGCCACCAACCCCCTCAGCGACCTCTTCGACGAACTCCCGCGCCCCGGGCGCCCGGTGACGGGCCTGCTCCTTGTGCACGGCCCCGGCGCCGCCCTCGTCCCGCACGACGTGCTGTGGTACGCCGACGTGCCCAAGCGGTACGCGGAGGCGGCCGTCGCCGCGGGCACAGGACGCCACCTCGGCCTGCCCGGCGAACCCCCCGACCTGAGACGCCTCTTCTACACCGACTGGCCGCTCCTGGACCGCCACCGCGACGCCCTCGCCCCGCGCGTCGACGCCTGGCTCGACCTGCAGGACGTCCGGCGGCCCGTCTACCTGGACGGCGACGGGCTGCGCGCCACCCTCGCCGCCCTCGCCCGCAGACCCGTGCGCACCCGCCCCTACTTCAACTCCACGCCCTGGGGCGGCCACTGGGCGCAAAACGCGCTCGGCTTCGACCCGGGCGCCCGCAACACCGCCCTCGGCTACGAGCTCATCGCCCCCGAGTCGGGCGTCCTCATCGGCGAGGACCCGGGCCTCCAGGCCGAGATCCCCTTCCAACTCCTGTGCGTCCTGCACCCCGTGGCCCTGCTCGGCCCCGACGCGCACGCCCGCTTCGGCACGTCCTTCCCGATCCGCTTCGACTACCTGGACACCGTCGACGGCGGCAACCTCTCCGTGCACTGCCACCCGCGCGAGCGGTACATGCGCGAGCGGTTCGGCTGGCCCTACACCCAGCACGAGTCGTACTACATGACGCTCGGCGGCCCCGGCGCGCGCGTGTTCCTGGGGCTGCGCGAGGACGCCGACACCGACCTGTTCCGCAAGGAGGTCGAGGAGGCCGCGCGGGACGGCGTGCCCATGGACCCCGAGGACCACGTCCAGACCTTCCCCGCCGACCAGGGCCGCCTCTTCCTCATCCCCGCGGGCACCCCGCACGCCAGCGGCGCGGGCAACCTCGTCCTGGAGATCAGCGCCACCCCGTACCTGTACAGCCTGCGCTTCTACGACTGGCTGCGCCCCGACGCCGACGGCCGCCAGCGCCCGCTGCCCTACGAACACGGCCTGGCGAACCTGGACACGGTGCGGCGCGGCGACGCGGTCGCCCGCGACCTCGTCCAGGAGCCGCGCGCGCTGCGCTCCGGGAAGGGCTGGCGCGAGGAGCTCATCGGCGCCCTCGACGAGATGTTCTACGAGGTGCGGCGCTTCGCCCTGGACGCCGGCGCCGAAGCCGCCGACGACACCGCGGGGCGCTTCCACGTCCTGAACGTCGTCGAGGGGCGGGGCGTGGAGATCCGCACGGCCGCGGGCGACCGCCATCCCCTGGCGTACGCGGAGACGCTGACCGTGCCCGCGGCGGTGGGCCCCTACCGGATCGCGGCGCGCGGCGGCCCGGCGAAGGTCGTCAAGGCGCTGGTCAGCGAGCGCGCCGCCCCGCCCCGCCCATGAGACCCGTCCTGGAACTCGGCGGCACCCATGTCACGGCCGCCCTCGTGCGGGGCGCCGACGGTACGCGCGTCGTGCGCCGCGTACGCCGTGAGCTGGACGCGCGCGGCAGCGCCGGGCACGTCCTCGGCGCCGTCGTCCGCTGCGCGGGCGACCTCGACGCGCCCGCGGGCGGCCGGTGGGGCGTCGCCGTGCCCGGCCCCTTCGACTACGACCAGGGCGTCGCGCGCTTCGAGGGCGTCGGCAAGTTCGACGACCTGCACGGCGTCGACGTCGGCTCCGTGCTGCGCGACGGCATCCGGCCCCGGCCCGCGGGCGTGGTGTTCCTCAACGACGCGCACGCCTTCGCGCTCGGCGAGTGGCGCGCCGGTGCCGCGCGCGGGCACCGCCGGTGCGTCGGCGTCACCCTCGGCACGGGGGTCGGCTCGGCCTTCCTCGACGGCGGCGACGTGCGCCACGACGGCCCCGGAGTGCCCCCGCTCGGCCGGATCGACCTCGCCGAGGCCGACGGGCGCCCACTGGAGGACACCGTGTCCCGGCGGGCCATCCTCGCCCGCTACGGCGAGCGCGGCGCCGACCTGCGGGACGTCGCCGCGCGTGCCCGCGCGGGCGAGGAGCGCGCGGCCCGCGTCCTGCGCGAGGCGCTCACGCCGCTGGGCGCCGTACTCGCCCCGTACCTCAGGGACTTCGGCGCCACCGCGCTCGTCGTGGGCGGTGGCCTCGCCGCGTCCTGGGACCTGGTCGGACCCGCGCTGCGCGCCGGTCTGGGGGATACTCCGGTCAGGCTCCGCGCCGCCGCGCTCGGCCAGGACGCGGCGCTGCTCGGCGCCGCCGCGCACGCGGGGACGGCGGGCTGAGCGCGGCGCCGGGGGGCCGCGGGGCCCGGGACTCCGAGGAGTCCGCCGAAGCCGAAGCCGAAGCCCGAGCCCGCGTCCGAGCCCGGTACGGAAAGGAAGGCCGCGCCATGCCCGCGACCCCTCGTGACCCGAGGAGCGGTCAGCCCACGCTGCGGGACGTCGCCGAGCGGGCCGAGGTCAGCGCCATGACCGCCTCGCGGGTGCTGCGCGACGACCCCCGGGTGCTGCCCGCGACCCGCGCCCGGGTCCGCGCGGCGGCCGCCGAACTCGGCTACCGGCCCAACGAACTGGCCCGCAGGCTGCGCCTGGGCCGGGGCACGGGCGCCTGGTCGGCCTGGTCGTGACCAACCTCGCCAACCCCTTCTACTCGCGGCTCGCGCTCGGCGTCGACTCCGTGCTCGCCGCCGACGGCTTCAAGACGGTCATCGGCAACACCGGCCAGGACCTCGACGCGGAGCGGGACCTGGTCGCCGACCTCGTCGCGCGGCGCGTGGACGGCGTCATCGCCGTGCCCGCCGGGGACGACCAGCGCCACCTGGCCGTCGCGGCCGCGGGCGGCGTGCCGGTGGTCCTCGCCAGCCGCCCGCCCGAGGGCTTCGCCGCCGACTGCGTGCTGGTGGACGACTTCGGGGGCGCCCGGGAGGCCACCGCGCGGCTGATCGCCCGCGGCCACCGCCGCATCGGCTTCCTCGGCTCGCCCGCCACCGTCTACACCGGCACCGAGCGGCTGCGCGGCTACCGCGCCGCCCTCGCCGCCGCGTCCCTGGCCCCCGACGAGCGGCACGTCCGCCAGGGCCAGACCCGGCCCCGCGAGGCGGAGCGCGCGGCCGCCGCGCTGCTGGCCCTGCCGGAGCCGCCGACGGCCCTGTTCTGCTCCAACAACCGCAACACCATAGGGGCCTTCCGCGCCCTGCGGGCCGCCCGCGCGGACACCGCCCTGGCGGGCTTCGACGACTTCGAACTGGCCGACGCGCTCGGCCTGCCGCTCACCCTCGTCACGTACGACAGCGACGAACTGGGCCGCGAGGCGGGCCTGCTGCTGCTCGACCGCATGCGCGAAGCCGGCACCCGCCCGCGCCGGGAGGCCCGCCGCGTGGTCCTCGGCACCGCTCTGGTGGAGTACGGCGCGTGACCCCGGCGACCACGGCGATCGCCACGCCGATGACGCGCGCTCAGCAGGTGAACAGCGGGGCCCGCTGACTGAGGATCGCCGTCGTCGGGTCGGCCGACCACGCGGAGCGCAGTTCGTCGGCGAGCGCCGCCACCAGCTTCGGGACGTCCTGCGCGGCGGTGTCGTGCAGGGCCTCGGCGATGATCAGGACGTCGGTCGTGCCGTCCCGTACGGCCGAGTACCCGCTCTGGCGGTTGGTCCAGCGGCGGGCGTGCGCCCGGCGCCCGTCGTCGGCGAAGACGACCTCGCGGGCGTCGGGCCGCTCGACGGAGCCGGAGAAGGACTCATAGGCCTCGTCCCCGTCGGCGTACCGCACTTCGAGGTTGCCCTCGATCCGGGAGAGGTCGAAGACGCCGACCGGGATGCCGTACGCGAGGGACACGGCGTTGCACAGGTCGATGAGGGGGTGGATGCGGGGCAGGGAGCCCTCCTTGCGGTAGCGGCGCAGGAGGGACTCGGACGCGCACCGGTACTGGGTGGGTTTGAGGCCAAGGGCGGAGAACGCGCGCCGCCAGGACCGCACTTCGGGGAACTGGCTCTCCGGCGCCGCCGCGAGCCGCTCGGCCGCGGCCGCGCCGTAGTGGGCGACGGGCTGGTCGACGGCGGCGTCGGCGGTGATGCCGCGGGCGAGGAGGACGCCGGGGACCAGCGTCGGGAAGTCCCGCCAGAGGGCGGGGGAGTGCTGGAAGTGCACGGTTGCTTCCGATCGTCGATCGTCAGGAGAGGGCGAGCTTGGCGCCGAGCGCGGCGAAGGCGCCCGCGAAGGCGCGGCGCAGCCACGTCACCACGGCGGGCCGCGAGATGACGTGGTCCCGCATGGCCGCGGCGAACCGCCCGTACGCGGCGAACACGACGAACGTCAACAGCATGAAGTAGCCGCTCAGTTCGAGCATGCGCGCCAGCGCGTGCGGATGGTCATCGGGCACGAACTGCGGCAGGAACGCGAAGAAGAACAGGGTGAGTTTGGGGTTGAGGAGGTTCAGGAGCACGGCGTCCACGATCACGCCCGCCGCCGACCGCGGCGCGTCGTCGGGCCGGACGGTGAGCGCGCTGGTGTCCCGCAGGGTCTTCCACGCCATGTAGAGGAGGTAGGCGACCCCGAGGTACTTCAGCGTCTGGAAGGCGATCGCGCTGGTGTGCAGCAGCGCGGCCAGGCCCGTGATCGCCGCCAGCATGTGCGGAACGATGCCCACGGTGCAGCCGACGGCCGCGACGACGCTGGCGCGGGCGCCGCGCGTCAGGCCCGCCGAGACGGTGTAGAGGACACCCGTGCCCGGTGTCACGGTCATCACGAACGCGGTCAGCAGAAACTCCATGGCTTGACTCTGTCGTCACAATGGTTCTGTGAACAGGTCCAATGGATCTCTATCCGACAGGTCCATAGCTGCGTCTGAGTGCGGGTCTGAGTGTGGGGCTGAGTACGTATCTGAGTGCGCGCCTCAGCCCGCGCCTCAGCCCGCGTCCCGGCCCGCGCCTCAGCCCGCGTCCCGGCCCGCGCCTCAGCCCGCGTCCCGGCCCGCGCCTCAGCCCGCGTCCCGGCCCGCGTCTCCGTCCGCGTCCCCGCCCGCCTCCGACTTCCTTCAGCTGAACACCGCCGACGTCCCCCGGGGCCAGCTGGCGGACTGGCTGGCCCGGCAGGTCCGGCGCGCGGTCGCCGAGGGGCTGCTGCCGGTGGGCAGCAGGCTGCCCGCCACCCGGGTCCTCGCCGCCGATCTCGGCGTCTCCCGGGGCGTGGTCACGGAGGCCTACCGGCGTCTGACGGAGGACGGGCACGTCGCGGGCCGGGGCCGAGGCGGCACGGTCGTGGTGGGGGCGCCCCTCGCCGCACCGGCCGGGCCGCGCGCGACGAGCGGCGGGAGCGGTCCTGGCGGGGGCCCGCTGTTCCTGACGCCGCCCGGCACCGACGTCTTCGACGCCCTGCGCGCCGCGCCCGCCCGCATCGACCTGTCGCCCGGACTGCCCGACCTCGCCGCGTTCCCGCGCGCCGCCTGGTTGCGCGCCGAACGGTCCGTGCTCGCCGAACTCGTCCCCTCCGACTTCGGGTACGGGGATCCGCGCGGCACCCCGGCCCTGCGCCGCGCCGTCGCGCGCTGGCTCGCCCGCAGCCGGGGCATCGCGGCCGACCCGGACGAGGTGCTCGTCGTCGGGGGCACCGCGCAGGCGCTCGGCCTGCTCGCCTCGGTGCTCCGGGCGGCGGGGATCTCCCAGGTGGCGATCGAGGACCCGAGCTCCCTGGGGCTGCGCCAACACCTGCGGGTGTCCGGACTCCAGGCGCCGCCCGTGCCCGTGGACGCGCGGGGCGTGCGCGTGGACGCGCTGCGGGCCACCGGGGCCCCGGCGGTGCTGCTGACCCCGGCGCACCAGTTCCCGACGGGCGTGGTGCTCGACGGCGTCCGGCGCCGCGAACTGACCGGGTGGGCCGGGGAGGGCGGGCTGATCATCGAGGACGACTACGACGCCGAGCACCGCTACGACCGGCCGCCCGTGCCCGCGCTGCGCTCCACGCTCCCCGACGGCGTCGCGTACGCGGGCAGCGTGTCCAAGCTCCTCGCCCCCGCGCTGCGCGTGGGCTGGCTGCTCGCGCCGCGCAGGTTCCACGCCGCCCTGGTCGACGCCAAGCGCTTCGCCGACCTGGGCAACGCGGCGCTGCCGCAGCTGGTGCTCGCCCGGCTGATGGAGTCCGGCGGCCTGGAGCGCCATCTGCGCCTGCTGCGGGGGCGCCACCGGACCCGCCGGGACACGATGATCGACGCCATCCGCACCCACCTCCCGGGCGCCGTCGTGCACGGCGCCGCCGCGGGCCTGCACCTGATGGTGACGCTCTCCGCGGCCCACGACGGCCAGGACGACGCCGAGCTGGCCGCGGCGGCCCTGGAGCACGGGGTGAAGGTGCAGCCCCTGTCCTGGCACACCCAGCTCCCGCACCGCCCCGGGCTCGTCCTCGGCTACGCCGCCAGCACGCCGACGGACATCGGCGAAGGCATCGCGCTGCTGGGCCGCCTGCTGCGCTGAGGAGGGGGCGGGCCTGAAAGGGGCGCCGCCTCAGTCCGGGAGGGCGTCCGGCGTGACGCCCGCCGTGCGCGCCTCGATGGCGCGCAGGACAGCGACCATGTCCGCGTCCCCGTGCCCCAGCGCCACCGTGTCCGCGAACAGCGCGTGGCACACGTCCAGGAGCGGCGATGCGACCCCGGACGCGCGGGCGGCCCCGGCGACCAGCTGATTGTTCAGCAGGACGTCCAGGGCGGCGGCCTGCACGCCGAAGTCGCGGGCGAGCAGCTTGGGCGCCTTCATCCGCGAGACGCCGCTCGCCATCGGTCCCGCGTCGAGCACGTCGAGGAACTGCCGCGTGTCCAGGCCCTGCCGCTCGGCGAAGTGGAACGACTCCGCGAGCCCGGTGACCGTGGTGATCAGGAACAGGTTCACCGACAGCTTCATCAGGAGCGCGTTCGGGACGGCCCCGCAGTCGAACGTCTCGTGGCACAGGGGCCCCAGGAGCGGGCGTACCGTCTCCACGGCCTCGGCGTCCCCCGCCAGCATCGCCACGAGCCGGCCGGCCTCGGCGGGCACCCGGGAGCCGGACACGGGTGCCTCCACATAGCGCCCGCCCGCCGCGCGGACGTCGGCCTCCAGGCCGCGCGAGTAGCCGGGAGAGGTCGTCCCCATGTGGACGACGGTGCGGTCGGCGACGCGCGCGGCGAAGTCCGGTGTGCCCCGGCCGAGGACGGAGTCGATCGCGTCGTCGCCCGCGAGCATCAGGATCACGACGGGTGCCGCCGCGAACACCTCGTCGGCGTCGGCCGCCACGTGCGCCCCGGCGGCGCGCAGCGGCTCGCATTTCGCGGCGGTGCGGCTCCAGACGGTCAACGCCACGCCGGAGCGGGCCAGACGGAGCGCCATGGGCTGTCCCATGAATCCCAGGCCAAGGAACCCCACGTCCACCGCGCACCCCCGTACTCCGGCCCCAAGGCCGCCGCTATGACAGCTGTCATAGTAGCCGCTCGTGTCGCGTTCGGCGCGGCGGCCGCCCTCGGTCGCGCGCGGGCGTTGGGCGCGGCGTCGATAGGCTGGCCGACCCGCGGCGGACGAGAAGCGTCCGGTGCGGTCCTGTGACGTGGAGGTCGGTGATGGGGTCCGAGCGCGGGCCGCGCGAGCGCATGGTGTTCAGCGCGGCCCAGCTGCTGCGCCGCGGGGGAGTGGCCGCCACGGGGATGCGGGACGTCGCCGCGCACGCGGGCGCGCCGCGCGGCTCGCTCCAGCACTACTTTCCCGGCGGCAAAGAGCAGTTGGTCAACGAGGCAGTCGCGTGGGGCGGCACGTACGCGGCCAAGCGCGTCGCCCGCTTCCTGGCGGGCCTGCCCGCACCCACGCCGAGCGGTCTGCTCGCCGCCATGGCCCGCCAGTGGACCGACGAGCTGGAACGGGCCCCGGCCGCCTCGGGCTGCCCGGTCGCCGCCGCCGTCGTGGACTGCGTCGACAGCGCGCGGTCCACCCGCGAGGCGGCCGCCGCCGCGTTCGCCCACTGGGCCCGCCCGGTGGCCGCGGCCCTCACGGACATGGGCGTCCCCGCCGCCCGTGCCGACGCCCTGGCGACCCTCATGATCAGCGCCTTGGAGGGCGCCCTCCTCATCGCCCGCGCCGAACGGGACGTACGGGCCCTGACGGCGGTGGTCGGCGAACTGGGGCCGTTCCTCGACGCGGCGGTGGGAGCGGAGGAAGGCGGCGGCAGGGCGGTCGCCGCCGCGGACGGCGCCGAACGGAGCGCTTCGGGGCGGTAGTTCCGTCTCGTCGACATGACGCGCCGCCGGGCCCGGGGCTAGGCCCTGCCGGCCCCACAGGTCATCCCGCTCTGCTCCCGCGCCAGCGCCAGGGCCTCCAGGACCACCGGATGGTGGAGGTGCCGGGCGACGAGGACGAGGTGGGCGCGCTCCCCGGCGGCGGGAACGTCCTCGCCCGGCAGGGCGGGCAGACGGAGGGCGGGCGGCGCGGGCGGGTGTCCCGCGCCGCGCTGCTCGGCGGCGTACAGCAGGGTCGCCGCTGCCTGGGCCGCGACGACATCCACGTCCCTGTCGGCGTCCGCGCCGCCGCTGTCGCGGACGAGGCGGGCCACCGCGTCGGCGGGCGCGCGGGTCATCCAGGGGCTGAGGCTGCGGGCCCCGTCCCGGATCTCCACGAGCCTGCGGGACAGCGCGATACGGGTGTCCCAGCCGCCCCACAGCACACCGGGCGCGAGCACGAGCTGCGGTTCGGCGCGCACGACGGTGTCCCACAGCGGACGCAGCGTCTGGTAGTCGCGCCGCTCCCGGCGGCGCGCGCGCAACGGCAGGCGTACGAGGCTGTAGTTGGCGACCACACCGCTGACGGCCGTGGTCAGCCAGGCGGCCTCGGCGAGGACGTCGAGCCGGTGGCCGCGCGCCGCGCCCGCCATCGCCGTCAGGATGCACACGGCGTGCACCAGGTTCAGGGCGGCGGCCGCGGCGAAGCCGCGGACGCAGCGCCTGAGCTCCGGGGGGAGCACGGGGGCGCGGGCCGCAAGGAGCGCGCGGCACTTCAGGACGGTGGCGGTGACGACGGCCAACAGGGCGGTGAAGTAGACCAGATGGAACGCGATGACCCCCGGCTCCCGGGCGTGGTCGGCGGCAAGGAGCAGCGGCCGGGCCGGAGCGCGCGGATCCGCCTGGATGAACAGCGCCGTCATCGCGGCGGCCGCCCCTATATAGAGCAGGGACCAGGCGATCACCGTACGGCGGGGCGCCGCGCGTGTCCGGTCGACGGGATGCCACAGATGGACGAGGACGTGAGCGTGCCCGGCGCACAGCAGGCCCAGACAGTGCACGAGCAGCGCGGCCAGATGGGGCACACCGGCCACGTCCCCGACGGCGCGGTAGCCGCCGGGCGTGGCCAACAGGAAGATCGCCGCCGCGTGGAACAGGGACGACGCCGTGAGCGTCAGGACGGGGCCGGGATCGCGACGGGCCGCGTGGACTTTGACACTGGCAAGGGCCAGACCGCCGACGGCGACGGCGAGGCTGACCGAGGTCAGCACGGCGTGCCACATCAGCGGTCGCCGCGTCCCCGGGCGGGGGACGGGGTGAGGGCGCCGGCGCCCTCCTCCGTGTCCAGGGACAGCATCAGCAGGCCCACGGTCGCGAAGACCTCCGCGGCCCACTCCTCGTCCTCTTCGTACGCCTCGTTCCCGGCGCGCAGCTGGGCCGGCCTGGTGAGCACCTCCGCCACCACGTCGGCGGGCAGGGAGGGCAGTTGCGCGGTGAGCTCGCCCAGGTCGAGGAGGTCGCAGGCCGCGAAGGCGGACGGGCTCGGCTCCGGGGGCTCGCCGCACAGCAGGTGGTACAGCTCGTGGAGCAGGACGTGCAGCCCTTGCCGCTCACTGGTGTTGGCGGTGACGACGATGGTGTCTTCCGTCTCGCCCCGGACGCAGAAGCCGCTGACGTGCGCGGGCAGCGCCAGCTTCAGGACGGTGACGGGTCTGCGGCGCTCGCGGACGGCGGCGGCGAGGAGGGCCTCGAGGCCCTGGCCGGGCCGTAGCCCCAGGTCGTCGTGGATGATGCGGACGGCCTGGCGCCGGGCGCGGGCCCAGGCGCGCCGCTTGCGCACGGCGCCGCGGATCCGGGCGGAGGTGTCGACGAGGCGGGCCCGGCCGGTGCGGGGCCACGGTGCGGCGGCGCCGGCGAACGGCACGGGTCAGCTCTCCCGGCTCGGTCGGGCCCGCCGCGTGCCGCACCCGGCGCGGGGCAGCGGCGCGGTGTGCCGTGCCGTCGCCGCGGGACACACGTGCTGTCCCCGTGTGGTGGCGCTCCTCATAGGCCCTTCACGCTCCCCGTTTTCTCCACGTGACAGGCATGTGCCCGCTGACCTGCGCAGGGACATTATCAGGCTGGATTCGCCCGTTGACGACGGAAGAGAGCCAGGACGCTACGCGCGTGGTTCTCCTTACCTTCCAAGGAAGTTGGCCCCGGCGGGCGGCCGCCCGTGTGCCCGGGCGCGCGGGTGCTGGACGGCGGGGCGGAGAGGCCGCGGCAGGGGGCGCGCGGGGGCGGGAATCGGAACGAAGGGACGGACTACCGCCGCATTTGACCGAAACTCGAACACTGTACGGCTGGCCTGCGTGTCAACGATTGAGGACGTTGCTGGCCGGGGAGGGTCCGGCCGGATACTCTCAGGGCGCCCAACGAGTTCCGTGGCCCATGGAGATCTTCAGGTGAACCCAGCCGACCACCAACCGGCGCCCGGACACGAGATCGCCCGTCTTCTCGAAGACGTCGACGCCTACGCCGCGCGCCTGGGGACCTCGCGCGGCCGTCTGCTGGACCTGGGACTCATCTCCCGCGCGACGGGCATCGAACCCGACCGGGTGCGGGCCCTGTTGGGCGGCGAGCCCCCCGAGGAGGAGCCGCGCGAGAAGAACGCGCGGGAAGGCTTCCGCAGGGCGCTGTTCCAGCAGCGGCTGCGGTTCCTGCAGCGCACCCGTCTGAAGGAGACCCCGGCGGGCAGGGAGCCGTACGGACTCAGGGAGATCTCCCGGGCGACGGGCATCTCCGCGCAGCACGTGTCGAACCTCCTGAACGGCGAGCGCGGCGCGAACCACGACCACGCCGCCCGCCTGGAGCTCTTCTTCCGTGCCCCGGAAGGGTTCTGCTCGCGCACGGAGGGCGCCGCGCTGATCGCGTATCTGCGCCGCATGGTGCACGAGGACCTGCCCAAGCTGGCGACGCGGGCGGTGCTGCAGGCGCTCGGCGCGCGTTCCGTGGCGCTGCGCAGCACCGCGGACGGGGCGCAGATCGACACGCTCAGGGACCTGCTCCCGGCCCTGGACGAACTGGTGAAGGTCCTCCAGTCACGGCAACGGGACAGCGCCCCGGAGGACGGCGACGCGGGAGCGTAGGGCGGGGCGCTACGCGCGTTTCCGTGCGTGCGAGCCGCCGCTTTCCGTGCGTGCGAGCCGCCGCTTTCCGTGCGTGCGAGCCGCCGCGCGGCTCCCTCCGCGGCTTGTCCGTCTTAGCACCCTCATGACATGCGTCGTTCTCAATCGTTGACACCGCCTGTGATAGTGCATCAGGATCTGTCTACGCCAGAGCTGGGGGCAGGTCGGCTCTGACGGGGAACGAGACCTGCCCGGATGTTCCATTCGTCCGTACGGCCTGTTCTCGGGCTCCTTCCGCGGGGGCGGGGGTACCCGGCGAACAGCCGACGGTCCTGCTCATGCCCCGGTCGGCGCCGCGCCGCTCAGCAGCACTCACGGGCTCGCCCGCCCAACCGCTGCGAGACCTCCGGGAATTGGTCGGCCCCTGCGAATGGAACGAGCGTTTCATCAGGTGATGCCAGGGCCGCCGCGGCCCGGACCGGGAACCGCGGCGGTGTGGGGAGGAGCGATGGACGAGTGGCGCGCACAAGCACCACGCGCAGGCTCCTTGACGGCGCGGCTGACCCATGGGTGGTGGTCACGGCCGGTTCCGAGGCGCGGGGGCGCCTTGGTGCCCAGGGCCGCTCCGCCGCCGGGTGCGTGCGACGTCCGTGCGCGCGCACGCCGGGCGGGAGTGGGGATTCCGCTCGCCGATCCGCCCTCTCCTCATGAGCCGACGCTCACGTCACGACGGGGCTAATGTCAGGAAGATGCCATGGATGCGACTGCTACGTCCCTAGCCGCCTCGGCCGGGGCCATCATCACCGATGAGCACGGTGATGTGCTGATGGTGAATCCGCTGTACAGCGCCTACTGGAACCTGCCAGGGGGGCACGTCGAGGGAGGGGAGGATCCGAGCGCCGCGTGCGCCCGCGAGATCCGCGCGGAGCTGGGCCTGGACGTGGAGATGGGTGACCTGCTCGTGGTCGCCTGGGTCGACTCCGGCGGCAGCATGCCGCGCGTGTACTACATCTTCGACGCGGGCGAGGTGAGCGCCGAGCGACGGCGGGCCATCACCCTGCGCGAGGACGTACCGGGGCGGTTCGGCTTCGTCTCGCCGGACCTCGTCGACACGTCGATGATCCCGCCGTTCGTCGAACCCATGTGGGCGGCGGCCCTGACCGCCCGCAAGGACAAGCGACTGGTGTGTCTCGAAGTAGAGGTGTGAACGCGACACCCGCGCCGCGCAGTTGAGCGGAGTTCGTACGGGGGCCAGCCCCTGGCGCACGGGAGAGGCCCGAGCCGACCGGAACCTGTCCCGGCGCCGACTCCTCGTACGAGCCGCGCACGGCCGTGACGGTGGTGTGTATGACGCACGAATGCCGCCGCCGGGGGGCGGCGACGGCATCCCGTGCGGGTGCGGCGGGGCGTATGCCGTACCCGCGCTTCACCGAGACTTGGGGGAGAACCGCGCTCGGTGTGCCGGCCGACGCTCCACCGGAACCAGGGCGGCCCGTCGACACCACCACCTCATCGCGCCGCACCAGAACCGCGCAACTCAACGGCCCCGCAAGGGAGTCCGGGATTTCACCCGGTGAAACGAACAGCCGCGGGATTCCGGCGGCCGGAATCCCGCGGCTGTCGCCGTGGTGTGCGCTCAGCCCGCCGAGGACACGGCCGCGGCCCCGTCACGCTGCCAGGCGATGCGCGAGCAGTCGTCCATCAGGGCCAGGATGTCGGGCTCGGCGTCGCCCGCTTCCAGGTGCCGGAACTCCGACGCCAGGGTGATCACCATGCGTTCGGGCAGGTGCAGTCCGGGATAGCGGTCCTCCTCGATGAGGTGCCGCGCGGCCTCGGTCGGCGTGAGTCCGCGCGCGTGCAAGGAGTGCGCCTGCCCGGCCAGGTCCCGCAGGTAGGCCATGTGGGCCCGCAGCCCGTCCTGGTCGAGCACGGGACCGTGCCCCGGAACGATGAGTTCGGGGTCCCAGGCCAGGATGCGCTCGCAGGCGAGCACCACCCGCTCCAGGGGCCCCGCCCAGTGGCACACGTGGTCACCGGCGAACACCACGTCACCGGCGAACACGATGCGCTGCTCGGGCAGATGGACCACCATGTCGCCCACCGTGTGCGCCGGGCCCACGTCGTGCAGCCGTACGGGCATGTCGCCGACGCGCACGTCCAGACGGCCCTCGAACGTCCGGGTCGGCTCCATGACCGTGATGCCACGGAAGTCGAACCGGCCGAAGTGACGCCGGAAGTACCAGCCGAGCGGCTCGTCGGGGTCGGTGTCCTCCACCAGGTGGCGCAGCTGCTCCGGCGTCGGCTCGAAGCACTGGTGCTCCAGGGTGCGGCGCGTGGAGACGATCTCCGCCCCGACAACCCGCTGGTTGCCCCAGCCGTGGTCGCCGTTGCCGTGCGTGGTGAACACCGTGCCGATCGCGGTGCCGGGCCCCGTCACCGCGCGGGCCGCGGCGAGGAAGTCGTCGGTGCGGTCCAGGGTGTACGGCGTGTCCACCAGGGCGGCTTCCCCGTCGGCCGTGAGCAGGCCGCAGTTGGCGAGTCCCCAGCTGCCCGCGGCGTCGGGGGACCAGACGTGGACGCCCGCGGCGAGCGGGACGAGGTGCGCAGCAGATCTCATGGTCATGCATTCTCACCCGGCCCGCGCACCGGCGACACCACGCCCTCCCCGTCCGCCGCCCCGTCCCCTTCCGCCGCGCCCGCGGGCACCGTCGGCGCGAAGACCAGGAAGAAGAACCGCGAGCCCGGCGAGCCCAGCGGCTGCGCGGTGCACATCGTCACCGAGCCGAGCATGGACGGCTCGTGCCGCTCGCAACAGCGGCTCGTGCTGTCCCGGTCGACTCCGAGGGACGCTATCCCGGCGTGGCGCATGGGGCGCGCGTCGCCGTCGGGATGGACGTACGCCACGTCGTGCCGCCGGTAGATGGGCCCCGCCACGGGGTCGTCGTGGACCTCCTCGTCGAGCCGCTGGAGGTCCTTGTTGTGCGGGTGCGCGGCGAACGCGGTGCGCAGCTGCGCCGTCACCTTCACCGCCCAGTTCTTCTCCCAGTCGACGAGATGGCACTCCCGGGCGTCCTCGCTCAGGAGCATCCACCGCATCAGGTTCCGCTCGGGCAGCCGCGGGACCGTCCCCGGCACCTGCGGGAACATGCGGACGAAATCGTCGTTGCACGCGAGCACGTTCCAGGCGACGTCGTTGATGTAGCAGGGCTGTCCCTTGACCCGGTTCACGGCGGCCAGCCACGCCGGACCCACATGGGTCCCCGCCATCGGGTCCATCGGGAAGGGCGGTTCGTATCCGAGGGCGTAGACGTACAGCGCCGTGCGTTCGGGCTCCGCCATGCGAAGGACCGTCGCGACGTTGTCGAGGAAGTCGGCGGACGGCTGCGCCATCTCGCCGCGCTCCAGCAGGGCGTAGGTCCGCTCGGAGACGAACAGCTCCTGCGCCACCCTGGCCTGCGAGAGGCCGCGGGCGCGGCGCCCGCGCCCGGTGCGCTGGGGCGAACCGAGTTCGGTGGGGCTGATCTGGCTGCGTTTGAACTGCAGCAGCTGCTGCAGCGCCTCCTTGTTGTTCAATGTCCAACCTTTCTCCGTGCTGGGCCGGAGGGTCGTGGCGGCCGTTTCACCGGAAGTCGAACTTCCTGTAAAACGCGGACCGGAAAAATCAGGGACTGGTAGTCCCCAGGAACCGGCGGCGAGAATGACGACCGGACCTGAACACACGACGCGGGCCATGGCGGGACGCCATGCCGGTGAGGAGGAGGGCGCGGTGCTGCGACCGGTGGCCGCCACGGCGGTGCGCGATCACGCCGGAAGTGCGGTGGCCCGCACTCTCGCCGTGCTCCGCGCCCTGCGTGAACTGGGACCCGGGCCGCACCCCTTGGCCGTCGTCGCCGCGCGTGCCGGCCTGCCCGCGCCCACCGCGCACCGTTACGTGCGGGCCCTCGCCAGGGAAGGGGCCGTCGAGCAGCGCGGACCACGGGGCCACTACGCCCTGACGGAGACACCGCACCGTTCCACCCACCTCGTCGATGAGGTCACGGATACTAAAGTCGGTCAGACCTCGCCTGCGTTGCGTGCTGAACTGGTCACTCTACAGTCACGAACGGGTCAGCTGTCGCTGCTGTACGCTCCGCTGCTGATCGGTGCGCACCTGCGGTTCTGTGTCGACCGGGCCGTCGGCGCGCACGCGGCCACCCTGGCGGCGGCGCCCCGCTCGGCGCTGCGCCTGATGTGGAGCGCCCCGATGGACACCGACGCCGCGGGCCACGCGATGCTCGCCTGCCTGGAAGGACCGGCGCCGCCGGGGGTCGCGCTCGACCGCGTCCGTGAGCAGGGCCACGCCGTGGGGCCCTCGCCCCTGCCGGGCTGGGACGCGGTGGCCGCCCCCGTGTGGCGCGGGCCCGTGCTCGCGGGCGCGGTGGCGCTGCTGGCCCCTGAGCGCCAGCTGCGGGGCTCGGTCACCCGCAGCCGCTGTGTGCACGCCGTGATGGACAGCGCCGCCTCGATGAGCGGCCTGCTCACCCGGACCTGGGTCCGGCGCGCCGGCTGAGGCGAGCGGCGAGGCCCCGCACACACCCGTACCGAACGATTCCCCCCACTCGACCGGACCGACCAGAAAGGCACCCAGTGTCCCGCTCCGTACTGATCACCGGAGGCAGCCGCGGCATCGGCCTGGCCATCGCCCGCACCCTGCGGGACGCCGGTGACCGCGTCGCCGTCACCTACCGCACCGGTGAGCCCCCCGAGGGCCTGCTTGGGGTGCGCTGCGACGTGACGGACTCCGAGCAGGTGGACCGGGCCTTCGAGCGGGTCGAGGAGGAGCAGGGTCCGGTCGAGGTGCTCGTGGCCTGCGCGGGCGTGGCCAACGACAAGCTGCTCGTGCGGATGGGCGAGGAGGACTTCACCTCCGTCCTCGACACCAACCTCACCGGCGCCTACCGCGTCGCGAAGCGGGCGACCCGCGGCATGCTGCGGGCCCGCTCCGGCCGCATCGTGGTGATCTCCTCGGCGGTGGGCCTGCGCGGCGAGGCGGGCCAGTCGAACTACGCCGCGTCCAAGGCGGGCCTGGTGGGCTTCGCCCGCTCGCTCGCCCGGGAGCTCGGCTCGCGGAACATCACCGTGAACGTCGTCGCGCCCGGCCTGACCGAGACCGCCATGAGCGAGTCCCTGACCGACGAGCAGCGCGAGGCCCTGCTGCGGCAGATCCCCCTCGGCCGGCTCGCGCGCCCCGAAGAGGTGGCCGCCGCCGTGGCGTTCGTCGCCTCGGCCCGAGGCCGCCTACGTCACCGGCGCCGTGATCCCGGTCGACGGCGGCGCGGGCATGGGGCACTAGAGACCCCGCACGGTCCCCGCGGACGGCAGCAGGCCTCCGCGTGGACCGTGCGGACAAGACGGCTGCAGCGGCCACGACCGGCACGGGGGTCTGGCCGTGGCCGCGGCAGCTGACCATTTACCGCCATCGTGCGGCTGAAGGGCCGAGACTTGGCCCGAGACACCTGGGATCGCTCCTCACTCCATGCCATCGTGGACGCATCGATTGGTATGGACCTGACAACGCTCGCGTGACCGCGCGGGCCACGGCGGGATGAGGAGCGTACGCATGCGCGGGACCACAGTCTTGCCCGGCGGGCGGAGGAACGGCAGCGAGCCGGAGCGGGGAGGGCTGCCGATCCACCGGCTCGAAGTGCCGATGCCCAACGCGCTGCCCTTCGCGAGCGGCACCTTCGACAGCATCGGCCCCATGTCGCGGGCCTCGTTCCCGCACCGGGCACACCTTCCACGAGATCGTGTACGTCACCGGCGGCACCGGAACGCACGTCGTCGACCTGTCCCGCTTCACCCTGCGCCCGCCCCACCTGTGCTTCATCGCACCCGGGCAGGTGCACTACTGGGACGGCGTGCGCGGCCTCGAAGGCCACGTGATCCTCTTCACGGACGACTTCCTCCTGGACAACCCGGCGGACCAGGAGGTCCTGCGCAGGCTCGGGCGGCGCTCCTGGCTCGGCCTCGCCGCCGCGGACGCCGCCTGGGTCGGCCGCCTGGTCGCCGACCTGGACCACGAGTACCGCGCCGGAGCCGACGGCTTCCACGGCCTCCTCCAGGCCTATCTGCACATCCTCGTGGTCCGCGCCGCCCGCCTCCTGGCCCCCGAACGGGACGCGGCGGGCGCGGCCCCCGCCCGCCCCGCCGCGATCGCCGCGGACTTCGTCACGCTCCTCGACACCGCCCGCACCCCGCTGTGGTCGGTGCGCGAGTGCGCCACCCGCCTCGGGGTGTCCGTGAGCTACCTCAACGAGGCGGTGCGGACGGCCATGGGCCGCACGCCCGGCGAGCTCCTGCGGCAGGCGCGCGTCCACGAGGCCAAGCGCCTCCTCGTCCGCACCGAGCTGACCGTGCGCCAGGTCGCCGACCGGGTCGGATTCTCCGATCCCGCGTACTTCTGCCGCTTCTTCCGCCGCGAGACCGGCGCCAGCCCCGGCGACTTCCGCCGCGGCGGTGGCGATATTCACCACGACCACCGCATTCCGTCCATCGCCCGGAACCGGCCCTCCGCATAGCTTCTTAGCGATCCCCCCACCCCCACCCAGGAGGAGCCATGGACGGCGAGCGCGTGAACGGGCACGGCAGGGACGAGTCCCCCTCGGACGGCGAAGGGCACGGCGCGTCCGGGCGGGGCCCCAGCCGCAAGACGGTGCTCCGCGCGGCCCTGGCCGCCGGTGTGGCGGTGCCGGTGGCGATGGCGGCCGCCCCCGCCCTCGCCCGGACGTCGGCGGGCACCGGCACGGCACCGGAGCTGACGCCGCCCTGCGACGACGGGGACGACCCGACCCCGCGGCAGACGGAAGGCCCCTACTTCAAGCCCAACTCCCCGCGGCGCACCTCGCTCCTGGAACCCGGCAGCCAGGGCATACGCCTGACCGTCACCGGCTACGTCTTCGGCCTGGCCTGCAAGCCGCTGGGGAACGTGCTCCTGGACTTCTGGCAGGCCGACGCCAGGGGCGCCTATGACAACGTCGGCTTCAGGTTCCGCGGCCACCAGTTCACCAACGCACAGGGCGCGTTCACCCTCACCACGGTCTTCCCGGGCCTCTACCCCGGGCGCACCCGCCATCTGCACGTCAAGCTCCAGGCGCCGGGGCGCCCCGTCCTCACGACCCAGCTGTACTTCCCCAACGAGCCGCGCAACAACACCGACCCCATCTTCGACGCGCGGCTCCTGATGAACGTGCGGGACGTCGGCAACACCAAGGAGGCCGCGTTCGACTTCGTCCTCAACGTGCCCCAGTAAGCGTGCCCCGCCGTCCCTGCCAAGATCGTCGCGCCTGGTGTGACCAGCGAGCGACGGTCTCCGAGAGGTGGCAGGTGAACGGAAGCGGTGCGAAGGCGCGGTGGCTGTCGCGCACGGCGATGACCGTCGTCTGCCTGGGGGCGGCCGTGACAGCCGCCGCGCCGGCGGCCCGCCGGGAGGCGCACCGCTGAGCAGGCTCCGGCGGCGGGACCCGGGCGCCCCGGGCCCCGCCGCCGGTCCGTATCCCCGGCCGGTTCAGGCCACCTGACCGCTCACGTCCAGGATCAGCCGCGCCACCGCGTCCGGCCGCCGGAGCGAGGGGAAGTGGTCGCAGTCGGCGAGCCTGACCAGGCGGCAGCCCGGGATGCGCGCGGCCATCTCCTCGTTCACCGCGATGACCTCGGCCTGGTCCTGCTCGCAGAGCGCGAGCAGACACGGCACGTCGAGTTCGCGCAGCCGGTCGTAGGTCGGCGCGTCCTTCACGTCGTACGCGTACGTCGTGAACCAGGCCGGGATCGCGGAGCGCAGCGCCCGGGCGGCCGGTCCCTCGGGGGAGGTGTCGAGGACGCCCCACACCCGCTGCGCGAGGGCCACCAGGCCGTCCATGTCGCCCGCCGTGGCCAGGCGTTCGATCTCCGCGCTCACCTCGGGCGACTCCAGGCCCACCGCGCCGACGGCGCCGGGCGCGAAGAGCGCGAGGCCCGCGACCCGGCCAGGATCGGCCAGGGCGAGGGCCAACGCCGTGGAGCCGCCCATGCTGGAGCCGACCAGGACGGCACGGCCGACGCCGAAGTGGTCGAGGACCGTGCCCAGGTCGCGGAGTTGGGAGTAGGCGACGGTCGGCTTGGGCGAGCGGCCGAATCCGCGGGCGTCGTAGCGCAGCACGCGGTGCTGCTCGGTGAGGGCGGGCAGCGCGCCGTCCCAGATCCGTGAGTCGCCGACGCCCGGATGCAGCAGGACCAGCGGCAGCCCCGGCCCGCCGCTGTCGTCCGCCCATACCTCGCCGCCGTCGACCTTCACCATGGTTTCCATGGCCGGGGACCTACCCGTTCCGCGCCCTCAACTCCCCTACGAGCTCGAACGACCGCACCCGGGCGACCGGGTCGTGCACGGGCGTGACCAGCATCAGCTCGTCCGCCCCGGTGGCCGCGGCGATCCGGGCAAGCCGCGCGCCGACCGCCTCCTTGGTGCCCCGGGCCTGCTGGGCGACGAACGCGGCCACCGCCCGCTCCTCCTGTTCGCCGAGCACGTGCTCCGCCGCGGCCTTGGGGGTGGGGAAGGGCGTCTCGGAGCGGCCGCCGAGCAGGCCCGCCTTGATGACGTCCATGGGCCGGGCGAGCTCCGCCGCCCGCTCCTCGGTGTCCGCGCACACGGTCTCCACGCACACCAGGACGCGCGGCGCCGCGCACCAGCGCGAGGGACGGAAGGCGTCGCGGTAACGCTCCAGCGCCTGAAGGGTGTTGTCGGGGCGGATGTGGTGGGCGAAGGCGAGGGGCAGGCCGAGGGCGGCGGCGAGTTCGGCGCCGGCGTCGCTGGAGCCGAGCAGCCAGGGCTCGGGCAGCTCGCCGAAGCCGACGTCGACCAGGAAGTCCAGGGTGGCGGCCACGTCCGCGTGGTACTCCGCGTCCGTCGCGGGGTCGGCGCCCCGGCGCAGCGCGCGGGCCGTCGGCTCGTGGAACGTGCCGGGGCCCCGGCCGATGCCGAGGTCGATGCGGCCCGGGTGCAGGGCGGCGAGCGTGGCGAACTGCTCGGCGACGGTGAGCGGGGCGTGGTTGGGGGCGAGCACACCGCCCGAGCCGACCCGCGGGGCGGACGTCGTCGCGGCGGTGTGCGCGGCGAGCAGGACGGGCGGGAAGGCGCCGATGGCGGGGGAGTGGTGGTGCTCGGCGAACCACAGCCGGTGGTAGCCGAGGCGGCTCAACTCGCCCGCGGCGTACTGGCAGGAGCGCAGCGCGTCGGCGGGCGTGGAGCCGTCCTCTGACGAGGGACACCTCAAGGGCGGAGAGCGGCAGATCGATCATGCGTTCACGATAGGCGGGCCCGGAGGGCGGGCGGCGTGCGGGAGGGCCGGGGGAGGTGGCCCGGCCCGCACGCCGCCCCGGGGAGCGGCCGTCGCGGTTCAGCGCGACGGCGCGCACATGGTCCGGTCGAGCAGTTTCTGCAGGGCCTTCTCCGCGGTCAGGAGCCAGGCGTCGTCGTCCTTCTTGCCGGTGGCGTTGATGACGACGGAGCGCCGCCCGTCCCCGCTGACGGCCGTGCGCACCGTCAGGCCCTCCACGTCGCCGCCGTGCCCCCAGCGGTAGCCGCCGCAGCTCAGCGGCTGCCGCATCGCGCCGAGGCCGTAGTGCAGCCCGGGCATGACCCGCTGGAAGTCCGCGCTCACCGGCACGACGCGGCGCATCTCGGCCTGCTGGGCAGGAGGCAGCAGCCGCCCGCCGTACAGGGCGGTCAGGAACCGGTCGGCGTCCTTCTCGGTGGTGATGAGCTCGCCCGCGGCACCGATCATGGACACATTGCGCTCGCTGACGTCGACCCACCGCTTGGTGCCCGCGAACTGGTGGTACGCGTGCGCGTAGGCGCCCGGCAGCCGTGGGTCGTCGCCCGGGGCGTAGGTCCCGCTGAGCTTCAGCGGGCGGACCAGGCGGTCGCGGACCTGCTCGTCCCACGACGCGCCGGTGACCTTCTCGATGATCATTCCGAGGGCCGCGTACCCGGGGTTGGAGTAGTTCCAGTCGGGGGCCGGGTCATCGGGGTCGGCGGGCGGGAAGTCGGGCGCGTGCCGCATCGCCCCGGTCACGAGCTCACTGGGGTCGTGGTGGTCGTAGCGGGTGCGCTCGAAGTCCTCGGCGCTGGACCCGGTGTCGTCGGCGTGGTCGTAGTTGTGGATGCCGCTGGTGTGCTGGAGCAGATGGCGGAGGGTGACGCGGGACCCGTCGTTGCCGTTGCCCTGGACGACCCCGGGCAGCCACCGCTCGACCGTGTCGTCGAGGGACAGCTTCTTCTCGGCGGCCAGCTGCAGGACGACGGTGGCGGTGAACGACTTGGTGAGGCTCGCCGCGCGGAAGCCCGCCCGGTGGTCCAGGGGCAGCCCGGTGCCCCGCTCCCGCTCGCCCGCCGCCGCCCGCAGTAAGCGGCGCCCGTCGCGCACTTGGACGGTGACGCCGACGTACCCGGCCTTCTTCAGGACCCGCTCGGCCTCCTGCCGCAGCTCCCGCTGCGACAGCGGGCCGCCGCGCTCCCCGGAGCCGGCGGCGGCCTGCGCGGGGACGATCGCCGCGGCGGCCGAGACGAGGGCGGCGGCCGCGATGATCCGGAGCCTTGAGGATCTGGTGGATGCTGTCATGCGCACCACTGTCCCCGCGCGCGTAGACACCGGCCATGGGCCACGCCCCCGGGTGCGCGGTGGGGATAACCGGAGGCGCCCCGGAACGCCGCTGTCCGAAAGACGCCTCTCCAGGGGGATGGTGTTCTTCCCTCCAGCCCGGCAAGGATGCACACCTCCCCGGCGCACCACGCCCCACGCCGCGCCGGACGGCACCGTGCACCGACATCACGCCACCGACCACCGCCCCGCACCCCGTCCGCGGGAGGGAGCGCTCCGCCATGGGAACACACGCAGCACAACGACGGCGCAGGCCCACGCTGTTCGCAGCCGTGGGCGCCACGCTGGTCGCCGCCCTGTTCGCGCTGCCGAGCGCGGACGGCGCGCCGCGTTCGGCCGACGCCTGCCGCACCACGGGAAGCGACCTGCCGCGCGGCGACTGCGGGCCGTTCTGGCAGGTCCTCGCCGAGGACTTCAACGGCGACCGGGTCCCCCTCGGCTCGTTCCGCGACTGCGACCACCACGCCGACACCTCCGCCGCGTACTGCGGCGGACTCAGGGGCGACTACCGGGCCAACTGGTGGGCATACCCCACGGGGTGGCGCGACACGGCCAACGAGCGCGGCCGGGGGCGCAACGTGGCGGGCGTCTACCACCCCGGAGGACACCGTGAGCGTCGGCCCCGCCGCGAACGGCGACGGCCGCATGCGCATCCGCATGTGGCGTCCCGCGCGCGGCGGTCCGGTCCACGCGGCGGCGGTCGTACCCCGCGCCGTCATGCAGATGAAGTACGGCAAGTACAGCGCCCGCATCAAGGTCACCAAACTCGCCCCCGGCTACAAGTCGGCGTGGCTGCACTACGGCGGGGGCTGCGAGATGGACCACCCCGAGGGGGAGTGGACGGGTTCCCTCAGCGCCTTCCACCACCCGTGCGGCGGCGGCAGGCAGGGGTGGTTCCACGGCTCCGACGACTGGACGCGGTGGCACACGGTGTCGACCGAGTGGACCCCCGGGCAGGTGCGCTTCTTCGTCGACGGCCGTCAGGTCGGGCGCGACACCCGCGGGGTGCCGAACCGCCGCCTGTCCTGGGTCATGCAGAACGAGAGCGCCCTGGAGGGCCCTTCCGCGGCCCCGGGGAGCAGCGCGCGGATCGAGGTCGTCTCACGTGGGTGGCTGCGTACGCGTACGGCTGGAGGTGACGGTCTCCGCTCGGGGGTCCCGTTCCCGGATGACGGCCGCCGCCCTGCGCAGCTCGGCGAGGACCGTGCGGACGGCGGCGCGCGCGGCGCGCTCGGGGCGGTGCAGGACGTCGACGCGGCGGTGGGCGTGCACACCGGTGAGGGGCCTGAGGGCCAGGGCCGGGTGGGGGCGCGTCGTCCAGCGCGGCATCAGGGCGATGCCGCCCCCGGCGGCCACGGCCTCGGCGACCACGGTGAACTCGTTGACGCGGTGCGCGATGTCGAGCCGCCGGTTCGCGGCGGTCGCGATGGCGTCGATCGTGGCGAGCAGGGGGAAGCCGTCGTGCACGGTGATCCACGGCTGGTCCGCGACGTCACCGGGCGTCAGATGGGGCCGCGCGGCCAGCGGATGGCCGACCGGCACGGCCACGTCCAGCGGCTCGTGCAGCAGCGTGGTGGCGACGACCGAGGGCGGCCACGGCGGCGCCGGGTCCATGCGGTGGGCGAGGACGAGGTCGTAGTCGCGGGTCAGCAGCGGGAACCGGTCGCGCGGAACGTCCTCGTCGGCGAGGGCGAGCCGGGGGTGGCCCGGACCCGCGAGGCCGCGGAGCAGCAGCGGGAAGAACGCGGCGCCCGCGCTGTGGAAGGCCGCCACGGACACGGGGCCCTCCGGCTCGTTGAGGAACGCGTCGATGGTGTGCCGGGCGTGGGCCAGGGCGCTCGCCACCCCGACCGCCGCGTCGGCGAGCGCCTGCCCGGCGTCGGTGAGCACGAGCCTGCGCCCGTCGCGCTCGGTCAGCGGCACCGGGACCGACCGCTGGAGCAGGCGCAGTTGCTGGGAGACCGCCGACGGCGTCATCAGCAGCGCCTCGGCGGCCGCCGTGACGCTGCCGAGGTCGCCGAGCTCCCGCAGGATCCGCAGCTGCCGTTCGTTCATCGGCACAGTGTAGGGATGCTTCACCATCCGTGAAGAAACTCGGTCTTGGCTTCAACATCATCTCGGGGCAGCGTGGGCGGGGTGCTCCCCGTCTCCCTGCTCCAGGCCCGCCGCGCCGACGCCGTCCTGCTCCTGGTCGCCCTCGTCTGGGGCTCCAGCTATCTGGCCGCCAAGACGGCCGTCGACGTCCTGCCCGTACTCGTCGTGCTGTTCGCGCGGTACCTGCTGTCCGCCGCCGTCTGCCTCCCCCTGACCGCCGCCCGCGCCCGCCACCGGCGCTTCACCCGGGACGAGATCCGCGTCGGCGGCGTCCTCGGGCTCACGCAGGCGGCCGTCCTCGTCCTGGAGACGTACGGGGTCGCGCACACCAGCGCCGCCAACGCGGGCCTCATCATCAGCCTCACCATCGTGCTTACCCCGCTCCTGGACCGTGCGTCCGGCGGCGGCCGCCTCCCGGCCCGGTTCTTCGCGGCGACCGGCCTGTGCCTGCTGGCCGTCGGCCTGCTCATGTCCGGCAGTGGCTTCCACGCGCTGCGGGGCGGCGACGCGCTGATGCTGGCGGCCGCGCTGGTGCGCGCCGTCCACGTGGCGCTGGTGGGGCGGCTCACGGCGGGCCGCGCGGTGCGGCCCGCGCACCTGACCACCGTGCAGACCGTCGTCGGCACCGCCGTGTTCGCGGTGCCCGCCGCCAGCGGGCTGCCCTCCCTGGTGGAGGCCGACGCTGCCGTGTGGGCGCAGCTCGGCTATCTCGCCCTGTTCTGCAGCGTGTTCGCGTTCCTGGCGCAGACGTGGGCGGTGCAGCGCGGCTCCGCGAGCCGCGCCAGCCTGCTGCTCGGCACCGAGCCGGTGTGGGCTGCGGCGGTGGGCGTCGGCCTGGGCGGCGAGCGGTTCACGGTCCTCGCCGGCGTCGGGGCGGCGCTCATGGTCGCTGGCACGTACTGGGCCCAGGCCATCGAACGCGCCCACCGGGGCGGGCCGCCGGACGGCACCCCGCAACGGAACGGCCGGACGGCACCCGTACCGTCCGGCCGTGATCCGAGCCGTGTCACCTAGTCCCGCGGTCCCGGGCGCATCCAGCTCCAGGCGCCTTATGTCAGTCCCAGGTGTAGCCGTCCCCGAACAGCAGGGTGTGCTCCAGGACGTCCTCCATCGGGTCGTCGATCTGGCCGGTGTTGAGCAGCGCCACCACGGGCGCGTTGTGCGAGTCGCGGTGTGTCTCGTCGGCGTGGGCCGTGCCGGTCGCCAGGGCGACCGGTCCAGCGGCCATCGCGGTCACCAGTGCCCAGCGGGACAGATTCCTCACCCAACTGCCGTTCACAGACTGCTCCTTGGCGTATCGACTGCTCGTGGAGGCGCCGGACCCGCCGGCCCGGCCCGTTCGCGGTGTCCAACCGCCGAAGCGCTCAGGAGTTACCGACGATCATACGAACGGGTCGTCTGAGCGGTCGTGTGAACCACCGGGCGGCCGTTCCCAGGGCGGGGCGCGACGGCATGCCCGCGCGCCCGCCTCCTCGCGAGTACGCCCTTACTTGTCGGACCGGCCGCCGCGACCATGGGGGCGCGCTGGACCGCACCCCCGCCCGGCGTGACCCCCCACGGCAACGACAGAGCAGACACACAGCACCGCTAGGAGAGCGCTCTATGCCGTCCGCACCAGACCCGGCCGGACCGACACCCGTGGCCGCCCGGGCCCTTCCGCTCCTCGGCCACGCCCTGCCCATGTGGCGCGACCCGATCCCGTTCCTGCTGGCGCAGCACTCCGTCGCGCCGCTGGTGCGGCTGCGCCTCGGCCCCAAGTCCGTGTACCTCGTCACGCGCCCGGACCTCGTCCGCACGGTGCTCGCCAGCGGCCAGCGCAGGTTCGACAAGGGCGGCCCGTTCGTGGACACCGCCCGCACCCTCATCGGGGAGGGGCTCAGCACCTGCTCGGCCCATGAGCACCGCTATCAGCGGCCGTTGATGAACCAGGCGTTCCGCCAGGAGCGCATCACGGGGTACGCCGCCGCCATGGCCGGGTGCGCCGCCGAGGCCGTCGCCGCCTGGCAACCCGGCCAGCACATCGACGTCTGTCGCGAGACGCGCCGCCTGGCCTGCCGCGCGCTCACCCGCACCCTGTTCTCCGACCCGGCCCAGGCCTGGCGCACCGGGCGGATCGAGGAGGCGTACACCGCCCTGATGCCCGGCATGTGGTGGCAGATGGTCGTCCCCTTCCGCCGCGTGCACCGCCTGCCCCTGCCCGTCAACCGGGAGTTCGGGCGGGCCAGGGCCCGGGTGCGCGAGCTGATCGCGGAGATGGTCGCGGCCTACCGGGAGCGCGGCGCCGGTCTCGGCGACGGGCTCTCCGTCATCATGTCGGCGCGCGACGAGAGCGGCCGGGCCTTCACCGACGACGAGGTGTGCGACCAGATCGCGGCCCTCATGAACGGCGGCATCCCCGCCACCGCCGACCTGCTGGCGTGGACGCTCCGCGTCCTCGCGGAGAACGGCGACCTGGAGCGGGAACTGCACCACGAGGTCGACTCCCAACTGACCGGGCGCCCGCCCGCCTACGACGACATCCCGAGCCTGCCGCTGCTGGCCCGGGTGCTGACGGAGACGCTGCGGCTCTATCCGACGGTGTCGGTCCTCAGCCGCAGGGTCACCGAGGCCGTCACGCTCGGCGGCACCCGGCTTGCCCCGGGGGATGAGGTGATGTTCAGCCCGTACTGCCTGCACCGCGACGCCCGCGTGTTCCCCGACCCCGGCCGGTTCGACGCCGACCGCTGGCTGCCCGGCAAGGCGGGCCGGGAGCAGCGCGAGGCGTTCATGCCCTTCGGCGTGGGCGTCCGCCGGTGCATCGGTGAGACGTACGGCATGACCGAGGCGATGCTGGCCGCCGCGGCGGTCCTCTCCCAGGTGTCCCTCGCCCGGATTCCGGACGCGCCCGCGGCGAAGCCGCTGCTGCGCATGACGCTCTCGCCCGCCCCCCTGACCCTGAGGGTCGAGCCGCGCCGCCGCGTGGCCGCGCGGCACTGACCCCGGCGGTGCCGCTCGACGGGCCCGAGCGGCACCGCGCCCCCGAGGCGGTGTCCTTCACGCCGCCGGTGTGCGTCCCGGACCGCCCTGTGTCCGCGGGCCGCGCCCCGCGCGCTCCGCCCCGGTGAGGGCGCGGACCTGGTGTGCGCGCCGCCGTATCTCGGTGACCAGGGCCAGGCCGGCGGGCGCGGGGCCGGACGCCGGGGGGAGCTCCCGCGCCCCCGGCGGGGCGTCGTCGTCGAGCGCCTCGACCAGGGTGTCCAGGAACTCGCTCACGTCGACGAGCGTGTCCCGCAGCATCCGCATCCTCGCGGTCTGGCTGCCGAGTTGTCTGCGCGTGGCGAGCAGACTCTCGAACTCCTTCACGGGCACGGCGACCATGGACGTGCCGTCCACGACGACCTGCCGCGGATTGTTCCGCACCGATGGGCCCCCTTCGTGTCTTGATGATGCCGGTGCTGTCCGCCGGGGCCGGGACGCGTGCGGCGTCCGGGCCCACGGGCTGCTTCGCTCAGGAGGCGGACGGTCCAGGCCGGGACGGTACGGGCGGCGCCTTCGGGCTTGCTGGTCACGGAGATCTCCTTCGCGAGATGAGTCCCTGAGGTCCCGGCGATGGGACGGGGGCGCGAAGGGGTGACGGAGCGGACGGAGGGATGCGACCTGGCGCGGCGATCCGCGTGGTCGTCCGTTCGCTCTGTACGCCGACCCGCCCTCGAGGTCACCGGGATGTCCGCGCGCGAAGGGCTCCGCGCGCGGGCAGTTGGCAGGTCTTCGGACTCGCGGGCACGCCCTCCCTTGACGGGGGACTCCTAGTGGCCGTCGCTTCCCAGGCCCGTCGTCGGGCCCAGTGCGTGTGACGGCGGTCGTTCCCGCTCACCGCTGCGGGGCAGTCCCGGATTCCCACCGGGTTCCCTCTTGCGACGCTCCCGCCTGGCGGACGGGGCGAACCAGCTGCTCGCAGCAGCCTACGCGGTGTCGCTCGGGAGGGAACAGGACCGCCCGGGGAACAGTGGGTGGGGGTCGATAGGGGGTGACGGGTGCGGGGGCAACTGCTAGACATGTGGGGCCAACACCCGCGGCACGGGGAAGCCGGTGAGAATCCGGCACGGTCCCGCCACTGTGACCGGAGGAGCCCCGGCTCTCCCGGAAGTCAGATCGCCGTCCGCGGGTACCACGACGAAGCCCACGAGGATGGCGCCGACACGTCGCGGGAGTCTCTTGCATGCCTGTCCGCCGCTTCCCCACCATGAGCGGAACCGGAGCTGTTCGAACCGTTCGCTCTCGATCCGCGAACGTGGTGGCCCTGCCCTGACGCGCACGGAAAGCGCCGATCCGGGCCTCCGGTGCCCCCTGCCATGGTGCGCCTGACCTTCCCGTCCCGCGTCCGCGCGCGACGACGGACCAGTCAGCGCCGCGGCACCCCGCGTCTCGCCCGGTGACAAGGCACAGCGTCGTGCCGGCACGTCCGCGTGGCCGACTCCGGGGAACCCCGGACCTCCTCGTACCCGAAGACTGACCGAACGACTCCCTTCGCTGGAGACGTCGCGGTCGCGGCCCACCATCGCCGTGCTCGCGCCGATCCTCCACGGGACCTCGCCCCGCCCGACCGGTGGGGCCGAGCCGGCCCGGATGCGACCGCGGCCGTGTCACGGCCGCCTGCCCCGACGTCCCCGAGCGGCTGACCCCTGCCCTGGCGGACGTCGCTTCCCGGACCGCCCGAGCCGGTACCGCCCCGCGCCCCGGCGGCCCGACACCGAACCCTCCGCGCGCGTGCCCGAATCCGCGGCGGCCCGCCCCACCAGGACATCCGACAACGACAACCGCTCAGGAAGGACGCCCGGTGGCTCACACGCGCACCGCACCGGCCGGGACCCCGCTCGGCGACAGCTTCCACCTCTACGACACCACCCTGCGCGACGGCGCGCAGCGCGAGGGGATCTCCTACTCCGTCACCGACAAACTCGCCTCGGCCCGCCTCCTCGACTCCCTCGGAGTCGGATTCATCGAGGGCGGCTGGCCCGGCGCCCTGCCCAAGGACACCGCCTTCTTCCAGCGCGCGGCGTCCGAACTCGACCTGAGACACGCGGCGTTGGTCGCCTTCGGCAGCACCCGCAAGGCGGGGCGGCGGGCGGAACGGGATCCGCAGGTGCGCGCCCTGCTGGACTCCGGCGCCCCCGTGATCACCCTGGTCGCCAAGACCGACCGGCGGCACATCGAGCGCGCGCTGCGCACGGACGTGGCGGAGAACTGCGCCATGGTCCGGGACACGGTCCGCTTCCTGGCCGCCGAGGGGCGCCGGGTGTTCCTCGACGGCGAGCACTTCTTCGACGGGTACGCCGACGACCCCGACACCGCGCTGCGGGTCCTGGACGCGGCCATGGAAGCGGGCGCCGACGTCGCCGTGCTCTGCGACACCAACGGCGGCCGGCTCCCCGGCCGCCTCGCCGACGTCGTCGCCGAGGTGATCGAGCGCACCGCGTTCCGGATCGGCATCCACTGCCAGGACGACACCGGCTGCGCCGTGGCCAACACGATCGCGGCCGTCGAGGCCGGAGCCACCCACGTCCAGTGCACGGCCAACGGCTACGGCGAACGCGCGGGCAACGCCGACCTGTTCGCGGTCATCGGCAACCTCACCACCAAGCTCGACCTGCCGGTGCTTCCGCCCACGCGGCTCACTGAACTCGCGGGGACCGCCCAGGCCCTGGCGGAGACCGCCCACGTCGTCCCCGACCGGCACCAGCCCTATGTGGGCGCCGCGGCCTTCGCGCACAAGGCGGGCCTGCACGCCAGCGCGATGAAGGTCGACCCCGGTCTCTACCAGCACATCGACCCGGACGTCGTCGGCAACACCTCCCGCATCCTCGTCACGGAGATGGCCGGGCGCGCCAGCCTGGAGCTGAAGTGCCTCCAACTCGGGTTCGACACCAAGGACGCGGACACCAAGGGCACCGAGGCCTTCTCCCGCGTCGTCGCCCGCGTCAAGGAACTGGAGGCCGGTGGCTGGTCCTTCGAGTCGGCCGACGCCTCGCTCGCGCTGCTCCTGCACGAGGAACTCGCGGCCACGGCGACACGTCCCGTGGCCACGGCCACCGGCCCCGCCGACTCGGCCGGCGGCCACCGCGCGCCACGACTGCCCGGGGGCTTCACGCCCCTGACGTATCAGGTCGTCGAGCGCCACACCGCGGACGGCACCGTCGTCTGCGAGGCGAGCGTGCGGCTGCGCGCGGAACACCTCGCGGACGCCTCGGGAACGCGAGCGCTGGACGCCGGAGCGTTCGCCGCCGAAGGCGCCGGGGACGTCATCGCGACGTCCGAGGGCCAGGACCCGGTCCGGGCCCTGGACGCGGCGCTGCGCCGGGCCCTGGTGCCGCGGCTGCCGTGGGTCGTGGAGACCGCCCTCGTCGACTCCAGCGTGCGCGTCCTCGACAGCGCCCCCGGAGCGCCCGCGCTGACCCGCGTGCTCGTCGTCTCCCGTGCCGCCGAACGCGAGTGGACCACCGTCGGCGTGCACGCCAGCGCGGCCGTGGCCGCCATGCTCGCGCTCGGCGACGCCCTCGCCTACAAGCCCCTGGGCGACACGCTCTCTCGCGCCGGGACGCGGGCACCCGTCCCCACGAGATGAACCGCCCGAAGGGTCGAAGGAACATGCGGAACCACACCGAAGAGGTTGGACGATGAAGAGCACCACGAACAGCGCACCACGGATCGACCCCGAGCTTGAGGTCCTGGCCGAGATCGAGAACCGTGTGCTGTGGCTCTCGGCGGCGATCGTCGACCACGCGAACCGGGTGCGCCCGAACCCGACCGGCCTGAAGGTCGGGGGCCACCAGGCCTCGTCCGCGTCCATGGTGTCGATCATGACGTCCCTGTGGTTCCGGCACCTGCGGCCCGAGGACCGGGTGTCGGTCAAGCCCCACGCGTCCCCGGTGCTGCACGCCATCAACCACCTCCTCGGCTTCCTCGAGGCCTCGTACCTGCCGCGGCTGCGGGAGTTCGGGGGCCTGCAGAGCTACCCGAGCAGGACCAAGGACCCCGATCCGGTGGACTACTCGACGGGGTCGGTCGGCATCGGGGCCACCGCCCCGCTCTGGGGCGCGCTCGCGCGCCGCTACACCGCGGCCGCGGGGAGCGATCCGGGCACGGGGCGCCAGTACTCGCTCCTCGGCGACGCGGAGCTGGACGAGGGCGCGATCTGGGAAGCGGTCCTCGACCCCTCGGTGGCGGAGCTCGGGGAGGTCGTGTGGGTCGTCGACATGAACCGGCAGTCGCTGGACCGGGTCGTGCCGGACATCGCCGCCGAGAAGCTGCGCGGAATGTTCGCCGCCGCCGGGTGGCAGGTCATGACGCTGAAGTACGGACACCTGCTGGAAGAGCTCTTCGCCCGGCCCGGCGGCGACGCCCTGCGCCGGCGCGTCGACGAGATGGCCAACCCGGAGTACCAGCGGCTGCTGCGCTGCGAAGGCCCCGAACTGCGCCGCCGGCTGCCCGGCACAGGACCCGACGCGCCCCGCATCACCGAACTGGTCGCCGACGTCGACGACCACACCCTCGTCGAGGCCCTGGCCCATCTCGGCGGCCACGACCTGCACGCCCTCGACACCGCGTTCGCCGCGATCGACGACACCCGGCCGACCGTCATCTTCGCGTACACGGTCAAGGGGCACCGCCTGGCGACGAAGGGACATCCGCAGAACCACTCCGCGCTCCTGACCGAGCATCAGCTGCGCGACCTGGCCGCCCGCGTCGGCGCGGACGCGGACGACCCGTGGCGCGCCCTGCCCGCCACCGGCGAGGCGCACCGGCTGTGCGAGAAGACGGCCGAGCTGCTGCGCCGCCCGGCCGTCCACCACAGCGCGCCCCCCGAACTGCCCGCGGACTTCGGCCGTACCCCGAAGGGAACGACCACCACGCAGGCGGTCCTCGGCCGCGTCCTGCTCGACCTGACCCGCCAGGCCCCCGAGGCGGCCCGCCGGATCGTGACCGTCAGCCCGGACGTCAGCTCCACGACCAACCTCGGGGGCTGGGTGAACAAGGTGGGCGTCTGGTCGCCGCGCGAGCGCAGGGACTGGTTCGCCGACGACGCGGAGACGATCCTGCACTGGAGCGAGAAGCCGACCGGCCAGCACATCGAGCTGGGCATCGCCGAGACCAACCTGGTGGGCCTGCTGTCCGAACTCGGCGCGACCTGGAGCCGGTGGGGCGAGCCGCTCCTGCCGATCGGCGTCGTCTACGACCCGTTCGTCGAGCGGGCCCTCGAACCCTGGTCCTACGGCATCTACGCCGGGGGACAGTCCCTCCTCGTGGGCACCCCGTCCGGAGTCTCCCTCGCCGCCGAGGGCGGCGCCCACCAGTCGGTCAAGACCCCGACGATCGGCCTGCAGCAGCCGGGGTGCGTGACGTACGAGCCGGCCTTCGCGATCGACACCGAGTGGACGCTGCTCGCGAGCCTGGCCCGGCTCGGCCGCCCGGACGGCAGCTCCTGCTACCTGCGCCTGTCCACGCGTCCGGTGGACCAGTCCCTGGCCGCCCGTCCCGGACGATCCGGCCGCGCGGGCGCGCCGCCGCCGTCAGGCCGTCGCCGGTGCCTATCCGCTCAGGCGGCGCGCCGGCGCCCGGGTGACCATCGCCGCCATGGGGGCCGTGGTCACGGAGGCCCTGGCCGCGGCCGACCGCCTGGAGAAGGAGGGCGTGCCCGCCGACGTGGTCTGCGTGACCAGCCCCGACCTGCTGTACCGCGTGCTGCGCGCCCGCCAGGGCCATGAGAGCGCCGACACCTGGATCCTGGACCAGGTGTTCCCCGCGGACCGCGCCACGCCCCTGGTCACGGTCCTCGACGGCCACCCGCACACCCTGTCGTTCCTCGCCACGGTCAACAGGGTCGCCACGAGCGCGCTCGGCGTCACCGGGTTCGGCCAGTCGGGATCGCTCGCCGACACCTACCGCCACCACGGGATCGACGCCGACAGCATCGTGTCGGCCGCCCTCGACCTCGCGACCTGAAGGGCGCGTCCGGGGCGGTGGCGCGCGCGGCCTACGATGATCGGATGTACGCGATATCGCTGGGCGACGACGGTGCGCAGCTGCGGCCCCTGGAGCCGTGGCAGGCGGGGGAGTTCCTCGCCCACATCGAGCGGGGACGGGAGTTCATCGGGCGGCACAACGGGCTGCCCGACCTCATCACCGACCTGCAGTCGAGCCGGGCCTACCTCCAGGCGTACGCGGACAGGACGGCGAGCGACACCGGGCGCATCTGCGGCATCTGGTGGGGCGGCGGACTCGTCGGCGCGGTCATCCTGCGGCGCCTGGAGGCCGAGGCGGGCATCGCGGAGGCGGGCTGCTGGCTGGAGCCCGCGGGGGTGGGCAAGGGCCTGGTGACCCGGGCCGCGCGCGTCCTCATCGACTGGGCGGTCGAGGCGCGGGGCATCCACCGCGTGGAGTGGGTGGTCGCGTCGGGCAACGCGCCCAGCATCGCCGTGGCCGAGCGGCTCGGCATGACGCGCGACGGGGTGCTCAAGGAGAGCTACCTGTACCGGGGCGTGCGGCACGACGAGGAGATCTGGTCGGTGCTCGCGCCCACCTGGCGGGCGCGCGGGCACCGGCACGCCTGAGCGGCGCGCGGCTCAGTGGTGCCCGTGCGGGATGAGCCGCCCCACCGCCTTCCACGTCGCCCGCAGCCCGAAGCGGGCCCCGTCGGCGGACGCCGGGGGCGCGGCCGGGCCCTGCGGCGCCGGACAGGCGCGGGCCTCCCAGTCGCACGGGGGAGAGGGGGCGTCGGCCGCGGGTCCTGGCCGCCCGGGAACGGCGCCCGATGCCAGCGCGTCGTCGTGGGCCTTGAGGCCGACGCTGACCAGCGTGAGCAGGAGCGCGACGTCCATGTCGCAGTCGAGCAGCACGGTGATCCAGGACGCGCCGGGCCGGACCCGGATCGCGGAGCTGTGCGTCAGCTGCGGGCGCAGCCGGTCGACGGCGGCGCGGGTGAGGCAGACGTCCGCGGCGTCGTCGGAGTGGAAGTGGACGAGCTCGTACCCCGCTGTTCCTGGAGCGCCCGGGGTGCTGAAGGACCACCCGACCGCACATCGGGGAGGACCACTTACGAGATGCGGCCATGACTCCAGTTGGGTCATGGCACGTTGCGCCGCCGTCATGGGCCCCATCGTCGCGCGGATTTCACCCTGCCAACTACCCCCGTTCACAAGCCGCTTCGTCACGATGACGCAATCTCGCGGGAGCAGGGGGAGGTCAACAAGGATATGCGGGCGGCCGCATGACAGGGAACCCATCGCACCATGTCACTCGCGCGTGCTGAGGACATGGGATGTTGTCGTACCGCAGCGCTGTCACCCGGCTGTCGTCTATATGACGTAGATCACATCAGCCTCCGGGAACTCGCTCTCCTCCCGGCTCGACCCATGGACCGCCCCGGTCGCGACCGGCGCACCCGTTCCGACCGGCACCAGGAGAGCACGACATGTCCGCCGCACCCCCCGCCCCCGCCCCGCCCGACGGGCGGCCCGCCCCCACCGCGGGGCCCGCCGCGCGCCGGTCCGCGTGGGGCTCCCTGCGCCCGCTGGTGCTTCGCCTGCACTTCTACGCCGGGGTCCTCATCGCGCCGTTCCTGCTCGTCGCCGCCGCGACGGGCCTGCTGTACGCGGCCTCGTACTCGGCGGAGAACATCGTGTACGCCGACCAGCTGCGGGTCCCGGTGGGGGACCGGGAGCTGCCCGTGGAGCGGCAGGTCGCCGCGGCCCGCAAGGCGCACCCCGAGGGCACGGTCGCCGCGGTGCGGCCGTCGGCGGAGGACGGCGCGACGACGCGGGTGCTGCTCTCCGGGGTTCCTGGCGTGCCCGAGGACCGCGCCCTCGCCGTCTTCGTGAACCCCTACACCGCCGAAGTACGCGGCGCCGAGGAGAGCTACGGCTCCAGCGGCGCGCTGCCGCTGCGCACCTGGATCTCCGGCCTCCACCGCGATCTGCACCTGGGCGAGACGGGCCGCCTGTACAGCGAACTCGCCGCGAGCTGGCTGTGGGTGATCGCGGGCGGCGGCCTCGTCCTGTGGTGCGCGCGGCGCCGGGCACGGCGCAAGGTGCGCGGCACGACGGGCCGACGGCGGCTGCTGTCCCTGCACGGCTCGGTGGGCGCCTGGGCGGCCGCGGGCCTGTTCTTCCTGTCCGCGACCGGCCTGACCTGGTCCGCGTACGCGGGCGAGAGCATCAGCGACCTCCGCGAGGCGCTGGGGCAGACGACGCCGGTGCTCTCGGCGGGCGCGGCGGGCGGCGGCGGTGAGCACGCCGAGCACGGCGGTGGCGGCGCCACCGGCGGGTCCGCCAAGGCGAAGGACGTCGGCCTGGACGCCGTCCTCACATCGGCCCGCGCCGAAGGCCTCTCGGGCCCCGTGGAGATCGTCCCGCCCGCCGACGGCGCGTCCGGTTACGTCGTCAAGCAGATCGAGCGCACCTGGCCCGGCAAGGCGGACTCCGCCGCCGTCGACCCCGGGACCGGCCAGGTCACCGACGTCCTGCGGTTCGACGACTACCCGATGCTCGCGAAGCTGACCCGCTGGGGCGTCGACGCGCACTCCGGCACGCTCTTCGGACTCGTGAACCAGATCGCCCTCGCCGCCCTGGCGCTCGCCCTGGTGCTGCTCGTCGTGTGGGGCTACCGGATGTGGTGGCTGCGCGGAAGCGGCGGCGCGTTCGGCCGCCCGCTGCCGCGCGGCGCCTGGCAGCACGTCTCCCCGTACGTCCTGGTGCCGTTGATGGCCGCGATCGCGGTGCTCGGCTACTTCGTGCCGCTCCTCGGCATTCCGCTGGCCGCCTTCCTCGCCGTGGACGTCGTCCTCGGGGAGGTCGCGCACCGGCGCGGCAAGCGCGAGAACCCCGCGCCGCAGGGCTGAGGGCCGGGTCCGCCGCCCGGGGGCGGCCGGTGGCCGGAACCGGCCCGCCTGCCGTGTCCTCGGCCCGGCGGGCCCGTTGCCGCGCACCGCACCGGCGATCTACCCTCCCCGGAATCCGGAGATCCGTGACGAGGACGGATGACGGGGACCGAGGACGTCAAGTCGTGGGGGTACGTGGTGGAGTACGCGGATTACAGGACGTACGACGCGGTCGGGCTCGCCGAGCTCGTGGCCCGCGGCGACGTGTCGGCGGCCGAGCTCCTGGAGACGGCCCTCGCCCGCGCCGAGGCCGTCAACGGGAAGATCAACGCGATCGTCCGCCCGATGCCGGAGATCGCCCGTGAGCGCGCGGCGGGCGAGCTCACGGGCCCGTTCGCCGGAGTGCCGTTCCTGATCAAGGACTTGATGCAGGACTACCAGGGCCGCCCCACCGGGCGCGGCTCACGGGCCGCCCAGGGGCTCGTCGCGGCCCGCCACAGCGAGGTCGTCCGGCGCTGGCTGGAGGCGGGACTCGTGGTGTTCGGGCAGACCAATACACCCGAGTTCGGCATCAAGAGCGTCACCGAGCCCGAGGCGGGCGGAGCCACCCGCAACCCGTGGCACCTCGGCCACACGCCCGGCGGCTCCTCCGGGCGGCTCGGCGGCGGCCGTCGCCGCGGGCATCGTCCCAGCCGCGGGCGCCAACGACGGCGGCGGCTCCATCCGCATCCCCGCCGCCTGCTGCGGCCTGTTCGGCCTGAAGCCGGGCCGCGGCCTGGTGCCCGCGGGCCCCGGCCACGGCGAACTCCTGCTCGGCGCGGCCACCGACGGCGTCGTCTCCCGCAGCGTCCGCGACACCGCGGCCCTGCTCGACGTCCTCACCGCGCACCCCGACCCGGGCGGCCCCTACCTGGCGGCGCGCCCTGAGGAGCCGTACGCCGAACTCGCCCGCAGGGCACCGCGGAAGCTGCGGGTCGGCGTCAGCACCCGCTCGCCGATCGGCACCCCGGTCTCCCGCGAGGCGCGCGACGCCGTCGACACGGCCGTGAAGCTCCTCGTCGGCCTCGGCCACGAGGTGGAGGAGGCCGAACCCGGCATCGACGGGCTGCGCATGGCCGATGACTTCATGACGATGTACGCGGCCGTGAACGCCGCCGCCCTGGCCGAGGTCAAGCACAAGAGCGGCGCGGACGACAGCCGGTTCGAGCTCGACACCCGGCTCATCGCCGCCGCGGGCCGCGCCGTCGACGCCGCCGAGCACACCATCCGGCACGACCGCTGGAACACCTACACCCGGCAACTGGCCGCGTTCCACGAGACGTACGACCTGCTGCTCACGCCGACGCTCGCCCGCCCGCCGGTCAGGATCGGCGAACTCGACACGCCGTGGGTGACCCGGCAGCTCGGCGGGGCGCTGCTGCGGACGGGCCTGGCGGGCCGCTTCAGCAGGACACGCTTCTGGAAGCAGGCCGTCGTGCAGAACCTGGCGCCCAACCCGTTCACCCAGCTCGCCAACATCACGGGCCGCCCCGCCATGTCGGTGCCCCTGTACCGCACGCCCCAAGGGCTGCCCCTCGGCGTGCAGTTCTGCGGACCGCTGGGCGGCGAGGGCACGCTGCTCGCCCTCGCCGGACAACTGGAAGCGGCCGCTCCGTGGGATCGGGAGCGGCAGGCTCTGTGAAGCGTGCGCGGCGGGCGCGCGTCAGGTCAACGCGCCCCCGCCACGCGGTGATCAGCGGACGTCGACGTAGTCACTGGTGGCCGCGACGGCCCCGGTGGTCGTGTTGCCCGCGAAGTTCCAGCGGTAGTCGCCGTCGGCCGAGGCCTTGACCGTCGTCTTCAGGTTGCCCTTGGTGTCGGTCTTGACGGTCTTCACCACGGAGTACGCGGTGGCGCCCTTCTTCTTGTACTCGAGCTTCACCGGCTGGCCGGAGTAGCCGGAGTACTTCTGGGTCTCCCAGTTGGCGCGGGTCAGCGCGCCCTTGATGGTGAGCGTCTTGCCCTTCTTGATGGGCTCGGGCGTGGCGTCGACCGTCAGCTTGGCGGCGCGCTGCACCTTGAAGGAGCCCGCCTTCTCGAAGAAGTCGCTGTCCTCCTCCGCGAAGAGCGTGGCGTTGACGTACCAGCTCGCGGCGGGCTTGTTGCTGAAGAAGTCGGTGTCCGGGTCGATCGTGAACTTCTCCGTGCAGGTCGCCTTCGTGCCCTCGGTCGTGCACGTGGAGCCATTGGCGCCCGAGTTGGCCGCGTCGGGGCCGACGAGGTCGAGGTCGCCCTCGGTGATGGGGGAGCCGGTCGTGGCCGTGACCGTGACCGTGAAGGTCTTGGCGGCGGTCGTGCCGAGGACGACCGGCTTGCCGCCGTTGACGGTGACCTTGTCGATCGTGATGCCGGGCGCGGCGGGGGCCGCGAAGGCGGCGGGCGCGGCGAAGCCCGCGGCGGCCACGGCCAGCGCGGAGCCGAGGGCGGCGATACGGGTGCGGTGCTGCATGTGGTGTCCCCCCACAGGTGGTGCCGGGGCCCGAGTGCACCCGGCGGCAGATGTGAACGAGGTGACCTTACGTTCTTCACGGCACCTCCATCACCGTGGTGATCGCCACGCGCGCCGCGTACAACCTTTCGCGGAGATGGCGCGCGCGGCGTCGCGGCGGACCCGCGGGCGGCGCGCGGGGGCGTGGCGCGGGTGCGCGACCGCGGCGGACGGTGACTGTCAGAGGCGTCTCCTACGGTGTGGACACCGGGATCCGCCGGAGTCGCCGCGGGTCCGCCCTGGGGAGGGGTCTGCCATGTCCGCCGTGTCCGCGGAGTCGACGACGTATCTGGAGCTGTCCCAGGAGGGCGAGGGCGCGCACAAGTTCTACGAAGTGGCCGTCACCGGGACGGTGGTGACGGTGCGGTACGGAAGGATCGGCGCCGCCGGGCAGACGCAGACGTCGACGTTCCCCACCGCCGAGAAGGCGCGCGCGGCGGCCGCGAGGAAGGTGGGCGAGAAGGTCCGCAAGGGGTACGCCCCCGCGGTCCCCGGGCAGCGCGCGCCCCGGGCGGTGACGCGCCGTCAGGTGGCTTCCGCCCCGTCCACCGCGCGTGCCGTGGCGCCGGTCCTGTGGCGCTTCCGCACCGGTTCGTCGGCGTTCGGCATCCACGTGGACGGCGAGCACTGCTGGGTCGGCAACCAGGCGGGCGACGTCTACACCCTGGACCACGACGGCGGCGTCCGCGCCCGCTTCGGCCTCCCGGACGGCGTGAAGTGCCTGGTCGCCGACGACTTCTGGATCTACGCGGGCTGCGACGACGGCAAGGTCTACGACCTGTCGTCGAAGCTCCCCTTCGCCGCCTACGACATCGCGGCTGACGTGGACATCTTCTGGCTGGACATCCACGAGGGCGTCCTCGACGTGTCGGACCGCGAGGGCCGCCTCACCGTGATCGACCACGAGGACGAACACCAGTGGGCGCGGCGCAGCTCCGGCGACCACGCCTGGATGGTCCGCGCCGACGACCGCGCCGTCTACCACGGCCACCACCGGGGCGTCACCGCCTACGCGCCCGACGGCGGCGGCGAACTGTGGCACACGCCCACGCGCGGCGGCGTCCTGTTCGGCTGGCAGGAGCAGGACGCCGTGTACGCGGGCACCGCGCACCGCGTGGTGCAGCGCCTGACGAAGGCCACCGGCACGATCGAGGCCACCTACGCCTGCGACGGCCCGGTGTACTCGTGCGCCACATCCCCCGGCGGGCGGTTCGTCTTCGCCGGGGACGCGGCGTCGTCGGTGTACTGCTTCGACCGGGACGGCACGCGCCTGTGGAAGCTCGGCACGGGCGGCGGCTCGGCGCTTTCGATGCAGTACCACGACGAGCGGCTGTATCTGGTGACGACGGACGGCTCCCTGGTGTGCGTGGACGCCAGCGAGACGGCCGTCACCGCGGCGCAGCGGGGCACGGTGCCGGTGGCCCGTGACGTGAAGCTCGCCACCGCGCTGCCGGCCTACGAGCCGGTGGCCACCGTCAGTTCGGTGGCCACGGTCACCCACGCCCCCACCGGCGCCGTCGTCGTCGAATGCGTCCAGGACCACGGCCGCCTGCGCGTCCACGTGGTGTCGGAGGGCTACGACCCCTCCTGGAACGTCCAGTTCCCCCGCGCGATCCGACAGGACGGGGCGCGCTACGTCGTGGACGCCCTGCACGCGGCGGCGGGCGGGTTCTACCGCGTCCGCGGGGACATCCGACGCCTGCTGTGACCAGCAGGTTCACGGCCCGCGGGGGTGCGTCGCGGCCGGTGGGCGCCCGCCCGCCGGCCGACCGCGAGGACCGCCGCCGGGCCACCCACGCGGCCCGTACTCCGCCCCTCGCCTCTTGTGCGAACCCCACAGTTACCGACCACCAGCTCTGCATGATCGCATCCGTTCGCGCACGGGCCGCTTCGATGAGGATGAGCGGGTGCCCGAACTACTGAATCCCGCCGAGCCGGCCTTCGCCCGCGACCCGTACCCGTACTACGCGCGGCTGCGCGCGCGGAGCCCCGTCGCCCGGGTGGACCTGGCGAACGGCACGCACGCCTGGCTCGTGACCGGCTACAAGGAGGCGCGGGCGGTCCTCGCCGACCCGCGCTTCTCCAACGTGCCGCCCCAGCGGGCGGGCCGCCCCAAACCGGCATCGCCCGCGGCGAGCGCCCGGCAGTGCCTGGCCCGGCACATGCTCAACTCCGACGCGCCGGACCACAGCCGACTGCGCCGCCTCGCCACGGCCGCGTTCACGCCGAGCCGCGTCGACGCCCTGCGCCCGCGCGTCGAGCGGCTCACCGCGGGCCTGGTGGCCGACCTCGCCGGGCGCCTCGCCCGGGACGGCGAGGCCGACCTGGTGGACGCGTTCGCGTTCCCGCTGCCGGTCCTCGTGATCGGCGAAGTCCTCGGCGTGCCCGAGGCCGACCGGGCCGCCTTGCGGACCTGGACCTACCGCGTCGGATCACCGGCCGACGCGCTGGAGCCCGGCGCCGCCGACGCGGCCTGGACGAGCCTGCACGCCTATTTCACCACCCTGATCGCGGACAAGCGGAGCAGGCCGGGCGACGACCTGTTCAGCACGCTCGTCGCCACCACCAGCGAGGGCGGCCTCGACGACGGCGAACTGCTCGCCATGGCGTTCCTGCTGCTCTTCGCGGGCTACGAGACGACCATGAACCTGCTCGCGTCGGCCTCGCTCGCGCTGCTCACGCACCCCGGTGAGCTGGCGGCAGCCCGCCGCGCGGGCGCCGAGGGCTGGGCCGCCGTGGTCGAGGAGACCCTGCGGCACGCCAGCCCCCTGGAGGGCACGACCTGGCGGCGCACGACCGAGGCCGTCGACCTGGGCGCGGGCACCGTCATACCGGCCGAGGCGTCGGTCCTCGTGGTGCTCGCCGCCGCCAACCGAGACCCCGCGTACTTCCCGGCCCCGGACGACTTCCGGCCGGGCCGCTACGGCTCCGCCGCCGGGCGCCCGTCCCCGCACGCCGCCTTCGGCCACGGCCCCCACTTCTGCCTCGGCGCCCGCCTCGCCCGCCTGGAGGCCGCGATCGCGCTGCCCGCCCTGTTCACCGCCCTGCCCGGCCTGACCCTCGCCGCCCCCTCCGAGGCGCTCGCCTACCGGCCGGGGCTGCTGGTGCGGGGGCCGCGGCGGGTGCCGGTACGGGCGTAGGAGGGCGCGGCGAGGGACCGGCTGGGCGGGGGGAGGTGAGGTGCCGCTTCCGTGGGTACTCGCGGCAGCGCACCCAGCCGCCTTCGGGCCCGCGGCGCCGCGGGCCCGCTCTTGAGGAGAGGAGATCCTCGTGTCGCACGTCGAGGAGTCGATCGAGGTCAACGTGCCGGTGACCACCGCGTACAACCAGTGGACGCAGTTCGCGTCGTTCCCGCAGTTCATGGACGGCGTCGAGCGCGTCGAGCAGCGCTCGGACACGCTCACCCACTGGACCACGTCCATCGGCGGGGTCACGCGCGAGTTCGACGCGCGGATCACCGAGCAGATACCCGACACCCGCGTCGCCTGGACCACGGTCGAGGGCGAGGCGCGGCAGGCGGGCGTGGTCACCTTCCGCCGCCTGGGCGACACCATGGCGCAGGTGATGCTGCGGATGGAGTTCGACCCCCAGGGCCTGACCGAGACCGTCGGCGACAAGCTGGGCTTCGTGAAGCGGCAGGTCAGCGGCGACCTGGCGCGCTTCAAGCGCTTCATCGAAGCCCGAGGCGCCGAGACCGGCGCCTGGCGGGGCACCGTCTGAGCGAAACGCGAACGCCGGGGCCGCGACCGCGGTGAGCGGTCGCGGCCCCGGCGCCGTGCGGGAAGGAGTGCCGCGTCAGACCGACGCGGGCTCCGAGGCCGCCGCGGGGGACTCGGCGGGGCGCGGGACCCGGTGCAGGCCCTTGCGGTCGTACAGGCGGGTCATGCCGAAGCCGAAGAGCAGGGAGACGGCCAGGGCGATGCCCATGGAGGCGAAGGCCCGGGTCAGGCCCGCGTCGGCCTGGGCGTCGAAGTACAGGATGGCGCGCAGGCCCCCGGTGAGCTGGCGCAGCGGCTCGAACTCGGCGAGCGCGCGGAAGAACCCGGGCAGTGCCTCCAGCGGCACGGTGGCGCCGGAGGAGGGGACGGCCATCGCGACGAACACGATGGTCGAGATCAGCATGCCCCGGGAGTGCCGAAGACCGCGAGCAGCGCCAGGGCGCTCAGACCGACGACGGCGATGGTGCCCACCGAGTAGAGCCAGAGCAGGCCGAGGTGGGAGGCGTCCATGCCGAGCACGCCGACCGTGGCCAGCTCGACGAGGGAGCCCATCACCACGGACAGGCCGAGCATCAGGGCCGCGTTGATGGCCAGCGTGCGCACCCGGCTGGTGTGGCGGATCGGCTCGCGCTTGCGGAACGGGCCGAAGTCGGTGTGCACATAGCCGAGCGCCGTGTCGACCTGGGAGTGGATGACGTTGGCGGCGAGCATGCCGGAGACGAGGAGGACCAGGGCGTAGTAGAAGGCGCTCAGGCCCATGGCGCTGTGCGTGTCCAGCGGGTGGCCGTCGGCGACCTGGACCGTCACGGGATCGGCGAGCAGCAGCTTGGCCGCGGGGGCGAGCGGGGCCTTCTGCTGCTGCGCGCGGGTGAGGAGTTCCTTGCCGAGCTCGGCGGAGGCGGCGTGCGCGGCCTTCTGTGTGGCCTGGCTGGCCATGGAGGAGCCGAAGCTGCCCGCCGCCTGGTTGGTGAGCACCTTCAGGGTCGGCGCCGCGGGGTCCTTGGCCTGCGGCTTGGAGAGCCCGGTGACCGTGGCGGAGAAGTCCTCGGGCACGACGAGCGCGCCGTAGAGCTTGCCCTGGCCGAGCCGCTTCTCGGCCTCCCGCTCGCTGAGGACCTGCCAGTCGACGCTGTCGTCCTTGGCGGTGGCCTTCTTGATGCCGGAGACGACCTGGTCGCCGATGTTGACGCGCCGCTCACCCGTGTCCGCGCCGCGGTCGCTGTTGACCAGCGCGACGGGCAGGTCGCGCAGGTTGCCCTTGGGGTTCACGTTGCCGCCCACGTAGAGCAGGGCGAACAAGGTGGAGACCACCGCGACGATGATGCCCGTGCCGATCCACAGCCGGGGGCTGCGGAGCGCGGAGGAGGGCTGAGGGGATGGCATGAACGCTCCAGTGCGATGACGCTAGGTAACTAGATACTGGAAGTATCCAGTGCTAGATAGTGACAGTATCGAGTTGGTGGTGTCCAATTGCCGTTGAGGGGCTGCCGGGCCGCAGCCCCCGTCGTCGAGGAAGCCGCATGAAGATCTCGGAGCTCAGCCGCACGACCGGGGTGCCGGTCGCCAGCATCAAGTACTTCCGGCGCCAGGGCCTGCTGCCCGCGGGCCGGGCGACGGCCGCGACGCTCGCCGAGTACGGCGAGGAGCACATCCAGCGGCTGCGGCTGATCAAGGCGCTGACGACGCTCGGCGGACTGTCCATCGCCGCCACCCGGGACGTCCTCGCGGCGGTCGACCGGTCGCAGAGCACCGACGGCACGCTCAAGGCCATCAGCTACGCCCTGCCGGTGCCCGTCGCGCAGGCCCCGGCCGGGGACGCGGAGCGGGAGGCGGCGGCCGAAGCCGCCGCACGGGCGGACGTCGCGGAACTGATCACGGCCATGGACTGGCGGGTCCCCGGCGACTCCCCGCACGTCCAGGGGCTGACGACGGCGCTGCGCGAGCTGCGGCGGCTCGACGCCGACTACCGCCTCGACCGCCTCGCCGCGTACGCGGACCTGGCCAAGGCGATCGCCCGCCTGGACCTCGAACGCGCGGCGGCCTTCGACGACTCACCCGCCCTGGCCGAGCAGGCGGTCGTCGTGCTCGCCCTGTCCGGGCCCCTGCTCGAACTGCTGCGGCGCCTCGCGCAGGAGGACCAGGTGCGCCGCCGGATGCCGGAGGAGGACTCCGGCGAGGCGTGACCGCCGAACGAGGTGTCAGCTACGCGTCGCCGTGCGGGCGGGGCTCCTCCAGGCGTGAGAGCCAGGTCGTGAGCAGCGTTTCGAGCGTCTGCGCCTCGGCGGGCGTCAGCAGGTCGAGGAGCCGGCGCTCGTTGCGCATGTGGTCGGTGAACGCCTGGTCGATGAGTGCGCGCCCGGCTCCCGTGAGGGCGACGATCCGGCCGCGCTGGTCGTCGTCGGAGCGGCGGGGCGCGTGACGAGCCCGGACCGCTCCAGGCGGTCGATCCGCTTCGTCATCGCACCCGTGGTGACCATGGTGTGCGCGGCGAGCTCGCCGGGTGCGCGCTCGAAGGGCGCGCCGGCGCGGCGCAGGGCGCACAGGACGTCGAACTCCCCTTCGCTCAGGCCGTAGCGGTCGTAGACCAGGCAGAGGTTCGTGGTGAGCCCGTCGGCCAGGCGGTGCAGTCTGCCGATCACTCCCTGCGGGGAGACGTCGACGTCGGGCCGCTCGCGCCGCCAGTCGGCCTGGATGCGCGCCACGCGGTCCATGCCGTCCATGCCGTGCCTGCGGGCTGCGCCGTCCTCGCGGGCCGCGCCGTCTGGGGGGTGCGGGTCTTCGCGGTCGAGGGGGTCCCGGGCTGCCATGGGTTCCATAGTAGCTTCCCAGGAAGCTACATTAGCTTCCATGGAAGCTAATGCGCGGTGGGTGGCGCTGACCGCGGTCGCTCCGGTGGCCTGGGGGACGAACTACTTCGTCACGCACGAGTTCCTGCCCGCGGACCGCCCGCTGGGCGGAGCCGCGCTGCGCGCGCTGCCCGCGGGCCTCGTCCTCCTCGCCCTGTGCCGGAAGCGGCCGCACGGCGCCTGGTGGTGGCGGTCCGCCGTGCTCGGGCTGCTCAACGTGAGCGTGTTCTTCGTCCTCGTCTACGTCGCCTCGCAGCTGCTGCCGACGAGCGTCGCCTCGACCGTCATGGCGGTGTCCCCGCTGACGATGATGCTGCTCGCCTGGCTCCTGGTGGCGGAGCGGCCCCGCGCCGCGCACCTGGCGGGCGCGGTGGTCGGGCTCGCCGGAGTGTGCCTCATGCTGCTGACGGGGGCGGATGGGGCGAGCGTGCCGGGAGTCCTGGCGTCGGCCGCCGCCATGCTGGTGTCGTCCTTCGGGTACATCCTGGCCAAACGGTGGAGCGACGACGTCGACGTGCTCGCCTCGACCGCCTGGCAGCTCACCGCCGGAGGGCTGTTCCTGCTTCCGGCCGCCGCGGTCGTGGAGGGCCCGCCCCGCGCCCTTCCCCCGTCGACGCTCCTCGCGTTCGGCTATGTCGCCCTGGTCGCCACCGCGCTGGCGTTCACCGCCTGGTTCACGGGCCTGCGGCGGCTGCCCGCGGGGACCGTGGGCCTGATCGGACTGCTCAACCCGTTCACGGGCGTGCTGCTCGGCACGGTGGTCGCCGCGGAGGTGCTCACCGCGCGGCAGCTGTGCGGCCTCGCCCTGGTGCTGGCCGGAGTCGTCCTCGGGCGGCCCGCGCGGGTGCGGCGGGGCCGCGGCGGCGCGACCCCCGCCCCGCCCGCCGCCAACGAGCCTCGCGGGCGGGGGACTTCGGCCCGCCGCCCCCGGTGAGAGGGCCGAGGGCGGCGGGCACGCCTCAGCCCTTGCCGCAGAACTCCGCCTCGAAGACGTTCTCGTAGAGCTGGCCGTCCTCCAGCCAGTCCCCGTTGAGGTGGAAGGTCAGGCTGTGCTTGCCGTCGGCGGTGGTCGCCGAACTGGTCAGCGAGCCCCAGACGATGCCGTCGTGGCCGTACACCTTCACGCCGCACGACAGGGTGCGGACGATCAGGCCCGCGCCGTAGTCGAAGAACGTGCCGGTCTTGACCGTGTCCAGCAACTCCCGCTGCTGGGCGGGCGGCAGCAGCTCGCCCCTGAGCAGGGCGCGGTAGTAGCGGTTGAGGTCACCGGTGGTGCTGATGACCTCGCCGGTGGCGCCGGACCACGCCGGGTTGTACTCGGTGGCGTCGTGGATCTCCGGGCCGGGGTTCGCCGCGTACAGCTTGGAGTAGCCGACCGCGTGCGGGGCGGGCAGCTTCGGGTCGGTGCCGGGGAACGTGGTCTCGCGCAGCTTCAGGGGCTTGATGATGCGCCGCTCGGCCTCGTGCGCGTACGTCCTGCCCGTGACCTTCTCGATGACCATGCCCGCGAGCACGAAGTTGGTGTTGGAGTAGTTCCAGCCGGCGCCGGGCTCGAAGTCGGGCTCGTACTTGAGCGCCAGGTCGACGATCCGCCGCGGGGTCCACGTCTCGTAGCGGTGGGCCAGGAAGCCCGGGCCGTTCATGTACTCCCGCCACTCCGGCGTGGACACCATGTCGTGCACGCCGCTGGTGTGGTTGAGCAGTTGACGTACCGTCACCTTGCGGCCGTCGTGGCCGTGGCCGCGCACCACGCCGGGCAGCCAGCGCTCGACGGTGTCGTCCAGGCTGAGCCTGCCCTCGGCCTCCAGCTGCAGCAGGACCACGGAGATGAAGGACTTGGTGTTGCTGCCCGCGCGCAGGTGGTCCGCGGCGGTGCGCTCGCGCTTGGCCGAGGTGTCGGCGAAGCCCGCGGACCCGAACCACTTCCCGCGCGGGCCGTTCACCTCGGCGGCCACGCCCGGCATCCCGGCCCGCTCCAGGGCGTCGAGGGCGCGTTGGGTGGCGGCGTGCCGGCCGGCGGACCCGGACGGCTCGGCCGCCGCGCCGGTGCCGGTGGCACACGTCAGCGCCACCGCCGCGCTGAGCGCCACGGCGGCGCCCCTGAGCAGCGTCCGGCCTCTTCGAACCGTGCGTATGGACATGCGTATCCCCCCACGTGACCAAGAAAGATCATTTGACGGAGGCAGTGTACGGGCGGGGGGACCGGTGACCGCCCCGCGCGGCCGTCGCCGAGCCCCGCGCGACACCGGAGCCCGAAGCGGGCGGAAAGCGGAGCGCCGCGGAGGCGAAGCGGGTGCGGCGGACTGTGCGGCGCCCGTTCCCTAGCGGGCCGCACATGGTGCTGGCATGTGCCAGAGCAGGTTTTCGCGGACGCGAACTTAACGCCAGGTAACGCCAGGTGGCAGGGGAAACAATGATTCGCGCTGGTGTATGTGTCGGCCTACTCGCCGTGCGGGGCGGTGGCTGCGCCAGCAAACGCGGCGATATTACTCCGCTTTCAATAAGCGAGAAAGGAGAGAGGGGAACGGGCCCTTCCGACTCGATACCGACGGGTAAGTATGGGGTGCGGAGTCCGGGTGAGGCGGGGAGAGTCGGGGCTCGTGTCTCGCGACGCGGTTCCGATACTTCCCGGCGCGCCGCCTTGGCGACGGAGTGGAGACCCCTTGAGGGCCGCTGGCATTTACGGCGCGTGTTTCCTTCCGTTCTCGCGCCCGTGGCCCCGCCGCCCCTCTTGTTGTCATGGTCATTCGGTAATCCGGCGTGGCGGCCGCGGGGGATGAGTGGAGCTCTGGATCGTGTCCGGGCGGGCGGCGCGGAGTCCGCGATCCCTTGAGCGGTGGATCCGGCCTGGTCGATGCCGTACGCCTGCTGGGCCCCGCCGGGCCACCTAGGGGCCGGGTGGGGGTTTCCTTGGCCAGGCGGCGCGGTGGGAATGCCGCGTGAGCTCTGCCACGTACGGCCGGAAGGTCGCTTTTCAGCCTGGCGGGCGGCCCGTCCAGGGCGGCGAACAGAGGCGAAGGCCGGTGTATTAAGGGTTTACATGTGGCCTGAAATTTTCTGCTACACTGACGAGCGTGTGTCGGCGAATGGGGCCGCCGTTTGCTTTCTGGTCCCAAGGGGTGTGCCCGGCTGTATGGGCCGTACCCACCGGCGGTGCCCTTTAGGGCGAAGGGGCAGTTCCCTAAAGGGTATGAGCTGAGTTCAACGCCATCTTGAGGCAGGTCGAAAGGGCGTTGGCGCATGTGGTAATCGCGCGCGCTCGCATGTCCTGCTTCGCGCGCGCGGCATCGCCGGTCGGCATTGCCCGCGCGGCGGCTAAAGGGTCAACGCGGCACGCCGAGTACCGGACTTGAAAGTCCTCGGTTGACATTTTCTGGAGCGCTGGTCTTGACTTGCGATCGTTGTCGCTGCGGATTGACCGAGAAATACTTGAAGTCAATTCAAGCCGACCAAGTATGTGTCATGCATGGCGTCATGCATGGATCCAGTTCTAGTGGACGACTGACGAGGGCTGAAGCTGCCATGCGTGAATTAGCGCGAGTGGACACAGGCACGGTCGCTGTCATCGGGGCCGCGTCCGCGGCGCCGGTACGGGCGGAATCGACCCCGGGGGCACTGGCCGAGCTGCTCGGCGCGCCCCTGCCCGCGGGCCGGGCGGCCGCGCTGGAGTCGGCGTGGCGGGCCTGCGAGGACGCGGGCATCAGCGCGCACGACCCGCAAGACATCGATGTCTTTTTGGCCGCGGCCGCGAGCGGGGACGCGGGCGGGGACGACTCCGCCGGGGACGACGCGGCTTGGGATGACGCGGCCGAACTGGCGGGCGCCCTCAGCCTGCTGGGACGCTGCCGCACCGCGCACGACCCCATCGCCGCCGCCGTCGACGCCCTGCGCTCCGGTGACCGCGCCCTCGCGCTGGTCGGAGCCGACGGCGCCTTCGCCGTCCTCACCCGCGCCGACTCGGCCCGCACCGCCGCCTTCGCCTACCGCATCGACCCCGGCCACGCCTGGCCCGACGGCGTTCCCGCCCTGGTCGAGACCGCGCTCCGCGCGGGCCGCCCCGCACCCGGCCGCCCCGCGCAGGACGGGCCCGCCGTCCCGGTCACCCTGTCCGCGCACAGCCCGGACGCGCTGCGGGCACGGGCCGCCGACCTGCGCACGCTCCTCCACGCCGAGCCGGAACTGCCGCTCACCGACGTCGCCTTCTCCCTGGCCACGACCCGGCCCGCGCTCGCCCACCGCGCCGTGTTCACCGGCGCCGACCGCACCCGGCTCGCCGACGACCTGCTCGCCTTCAGCGAGGGCGGCCTGGCGCTGCCCAGCCTGGCGACCGGCGGTCCCGCCCGCGCCACCACGGACGAGCTCGCCTTCGTCTTCCCCGGGCACGGCCCGCAGTGGCTGGGCATGGCCGACGAACTCCTCGCCACGTCCCCGGTGTTCGCCGAACACCTGCACGCCTGCGTGGACGCCCTCGCGCCACACCTGGACCAGCCCGTGATGGACGCGCTGCGCGGCACCGCGGACCCCGCATCACTGGACCGGCCGGACGTGGGGCAGCCCGCGCTCTGGGCCGTGATGGTGTCCCTGTCCGCGCTGTGGCGCTCCTGGGGCGTGCGGCCCGCCGCCGTGCTCGGCTCCAGCTTCGGCGAGATCACGGCCGCGACCGTCGCGGGCGCGCTGTCCCTCGACGACGGCGCCCGCCTCGTCGCCGACTTCGTCAAGGCACAGGTGCGCCTGCTCGGACGCGGCGTGATGCTCTCCGTCCTCGCCTCCGCCGACGACGTGCGCGAGCGGCTGACCCGCTACGACGGGCTCGACCTCGCCGCCGTCCACGCCCCCGGCTCGGTCCTCGTGTCCGGCACCGAGGACGAGGCCACCGCACTCCTCGCCGAACTCGCCGCGGACGGCGTCCGGGCCAGGAGCATCGCGATCCGCCTCGCCGCGCACGGCCGCCAGGTCGACTCCGTGCTCGACGTGCTGCGCGCCGACCTCGCCCCGATCACCCCCCGCCCCACGGACACGCCGATCTACACGGCCACCACCGGCGCCCGGGTCGACCCGCTCACGCTCACCGCGGACCACTGGTGCCGCAACATGCGCGACACCGCCGACTTCGAGCGCGCCACCCGCGCCGCGCTGGCCGCGGGCCACCACCTGCTCCTGGAGCCGAGCCCGCACCCTGTCCTCACTCGGGCCGTGCAGGAGACCGCCGAGGACGCGGGCGTGACGGCCGCCGTCGTCGGCACGCTGCGCCGGGGCAAGGGCGGCGCCGACCAGCTGGCCCGCGCCCTGTCCGAACTGCACGCGCACGGCGTACTCCCCGACTGGGACGCGGTGTTCGAGGGCCGGGACGCGCGCGCGGTGCCGCTCCCCGCCTACCCGCTGCACGCGGCCCCCGCGGCCGCCCCCGCCCCGTCGTTCGCCGACCGGCTCGCCGACGCCCCCGACCGCCACGGCTTCCTGCTCGACCTGGTCCGTGCGCAGGTCGCCGCCGTCACCGGCGAGGACGTCGGGCCCGAGGCCGACGTGGACGCCCCGCTCCTTGAGCTCGGCATCGACTCGGCGGGCGCCGTGACCCTGCGGAACCTGCTGAACGCGGCCACCGGCCTGAACCTGCCGGTGTCGGCCGTGTTCGACACCCCGACGTGCCGGGGCCTCGCCGAGCGCGTCGGCCGCGCCGTCCTCGGCGAGCCCGCCGAGGACGACGAGCCCGTGACCCCCCTGACGGCCGGGGACGACGAGCCGATCGCCGTCGTCGCGATGAGCTGCCGCCTGCCCGGCGGCGTACGCGGCCCCGATGACCTGTGGGCGCTGCTCCGCGAGGGCGGCGACGGCGTCACCGCCTTCCCCACCGACCGCGGCTGGGACCTGGACGGACGCTACGACGACGACGCCGGGCGGCCGGGCGGCTACTACCAGCGCGAGGCCGGATTCCTGCACGACGTCCCCGAGTTCGACGCGGAGTTCTTCGGGATATCACCGCGCGAGGCCCTCGCCATGGACCCGCAGCAGCGCCTCCTCCTGGAGATCGCCTGGGAGTCCGTCGAGCGCGCCGGAATCGACCCGGCGGAGCTGCGCGGCAGCCGGACGGGCGTGTTCGTCGGCGCCATGACGATGGACTACGGCCCGCGACTGCACGAGGCACCCGAGGACCTGGAGGGCTACCTCCTCACCGGCAACACCGCGAGCGTCGCCTCCGGCAGGCTCGCCTACACGCTCGGCTTCGCGGGCCCCGCGCTCACCATCGACACCGCCTGCTCCTCGTCCCTCGCCGCTCTGCACGTGGCCGTGCAGTCGCTGCGACGCGGCGAATGCCCCCTCGCGCTGGCGGGCGGCGTCACGGTCATGCCCTCGCAAGGCCTGTTCGTGGAGTTCAGCAGACAGCGCGCGCTCGCCCCCGACGGGCGCTGCAAGGCGTTCTCGGCCAGCGCGGACGGATTCGGCCTCGCCGAGGGCGCCACCATGGTGCTCCTGGAGCGGCTCTCCGACGCGCGCCGCAACGGACACCCCGTGCTCGCCCTGATCAAGGGCACCGCCATCAACCAGGACGGCGCGTCCAACGGCCTCACCGCCCCCAGCGGCCCCGCACAGCGCAGGGTCATCCGGCAGGCGCTCGCCGACGCGGGCGTGTCGGCCGCCGACGTCGACGCCGTCGAGGCACACGGCACCGGCACCCGCCTGGGCGACCCCATCGAGGCGGACGCGCTCCTCGCCACCTACGGTCAGGCACACCCCGCCGACCGGCCGCTCCTGCTCGGCTCGCTGAAGTCCAACATCGGCCACACCCAGGCGGCTTCCGGCGTCGCGGGCCTGATCAAGATGGTGCTCGCGCTGCGCCACGGCATGCTCCCCGAGTCCCTGCACATCACCGAGCCCACCCCGCACGTCGACTGGTCGTCCGGCGCGGTGTCACTGGTCACCGGGGCCACGCCGTGGCCCGAGGTCACCCGCCCCCGACGGGCCGCCGTGTCCTCGTTCGGCATCAGCGGCACCAACGCCCACGTCGTCCTGGAGCAGGCCCCCGACGACACCCCGGCCGACGAGACCCCCACGCCCGGCCCGACCCCGCTGGTGCTGTCCGCGCGCACGGAAGACGCCATGCGCGCCCAGGCCGCCCAACTCGCGCCCTTCGTAGACCCCGTTGTAGGGGGGATGAGGCCACTGGACGTGGCGGGTGGGTTGTTGTCGCGGTCGGTGTTCGAGCATCGGGCCGTGGTGGTGGCTGGTGGTGCGGACGCGTTGGCGGCGGTGGCGCGGGGGGTGGAGTCCGCGCGGGTGGCGGTGGGTGTCGCCCGTCCGGCTGGGAAGGTGGTGTTTGTCTTTCCTGGTCAGGGTTCGCAGTGGCTGGGGATGGGGGCCGCTTTGGCGGAGTCCTCGCCGGTGTTCCGGGCGTCGATGGAGGCGTGTGCTGCGGCGTTGGCTCCGTATGTGGAGTGGTCGTTGTGGGATGTGCTGGCTGATGGTGGCGCGTTGGAGCGCGTGGATGTGGTGCAGCCCGCGTTGTTCGCGGTGATGGTGTCGCTGGCGGCGTTGTGGCGTTCGTACGGTGTGGAGCCGGACGCGGTGGTCGGTCACAGTCAGGGTGAGATCGCGGCCGCGTTCGTGGCGGGTGCGTTGTCGTTGGAGGACGCCGCGAAGGTGGTGGCGTTGCGGAGTCAGGCGATCCTGGCGTTGTCGGGTCAGGGCGGCATGGTGTCGCTTGCGCTGACGGTCGATGAGGCGCGGGAGCGGATCTCGCGCTGGGACGGGCGGGTCTCGGTCGCCGCTGTGAATGGTCCCCGCTCGGTGGTCGTGGCGGGCGACGCGGACGCACTGGACACACTCATGGAGTCCTGCGCCGCTGACGAGGTACGAGCCCGGCGGGTCCCCGTCGACTACGCCTCCCACTCCCCGCACGTCGAGCTCCTCCAGGCGACGTTGGCGGGTGCGCTGGCCGGAGTGGAGGCCAGGACCGCTCAGGTGCCGATGCTGTCCACCGTGACCGGGGAATGGCTCACCGGGACCGAAGTAGGCACCGAGTACTGGTACCAGAACCTGCGGCACACCGTGCGCTTCGAAGACGCCACACGTGGCCTCCTCGACCGGGGGGTCGGCACCTTCGTCGAGTGCAGCCCCCACCCCGTCCTCACCTTCGGCGTACGCGAAACTCTGGACGCGACCGGCCGCGACGCGATCGTGGTGGGCACCCTGCGCCGGACCGACGGCAACCTCGACCGGTTCCTGCTCTCCGCCGCCGAGGCGTACGTGGAGGGCCTGCCCTTCGACTGGCGGGCTGTGGTGCCGTCCACCGGGCGGCACGTGGACCTGCCGACGTACCCCTTCCAGCGCAAGCGCTACTGGCTCGACGAGACGTCCCGCCCGACGGCGGGCGGTGACCCCGCCCTTGAAGAGTTCTGGACCTCCGTCGAGCGCGGCGACCTCGCCGCGACACTGGACGTACCCGCCGACGCGCCGCTGACCGACGTCCTGCCGAGCCTCGCCGACTGGCGGCGCCGCAGGCAGGAGAGGTCCGCCGTCGACGCCTGGCGCCTGCGCGTCACCTGGCGCCCGCTCGCCGCCCCCACCGCACCGGCCCTGACCGGCACCTGGCTCGTCGTCGGGGCGCCGACCACGGCGGCACACCCCTGGCACACGGCGGCCGTCGACGCCCTGCGCGCCCACGGCGCCGACGTCCTCGAAGTCGACGGCTCCACCGCGTCCCTGAACGCCCTCGACACCGCCCCCAGCGGCGTACTGTCCCTGCTCGCCCTGGACGAACAGCCCGACCCCGCCGCACCGGCCGTCCCGAACGGCCTTTCCGCCACGCTGGCGCTCGTGCGGGCCCTCGGCGACGCCGGGATCGGCGCGCCGCTGTGGCTGGCCACGACGGGCGCGGTGTCCGTCGGCCGCTCCGACCCGCTCACCCACCCGACGCAGAGCCAGGTCTGGGGCCTCGGCCTGGCCGTCGGACTCGAACACCCGGACCGCTGGGGCGGCCTCGTCGACCTGCCCACCACTCCCGAAGCCAGGACCGCGGCACGCCTCACCGCCGTCCTGGCCGGGCAGGGCGACGAGGACCAACTGGCGGTCCGGGCCTCCGGGGTGTCCGTGCGACGCCTCACCCCGGCGCCCGCGCCGACCGCCGCGCCCGCCTGGCGCACCGGCGGCACCGCGCTCATCACCGGCGGCACCGGCGCCATCGGCGGACACGTCGCCCGCTGGCTCGCCGTCAGCGGCGCCGAGCACATCGTCCTGACCAGCCGCAGCGGAGCCGACGCGCCCGGCGCGCGGGAACTGGAGGCCGAGCTGACCGCGCTCGGCGTCCGCACCACCGTCGCCGCCTGCGACGCGGCCGACCGCGCCGCGCTCACCGACCTGTTCGCGCGGCTCGACGCCGACGGCACCCCGCTCCGCTCCGTCTTCCACGCCGCGGGCACCGTCCCTTCGCTCCCGCTCACCGAGACCGGCACCGCGGACCTCACGTACGCGCTGGCGGCCAAGGCCGTCGGCGCGACCCACCTCGACGAGCTGTGCGCCGGACGCGACCTCGACGCGTTCGTCCTGTTCTCCTCCGGGTCCGCGGTGTGGGGCAGCGGCGACCTCGGCGCGTACGGCGCCGCCAACGCCTTCCTCGACGGCCTCGCGCAGCGCCGCCACGCCGACGGCCTGCCCGCCACCTCGGTCTCCTGGGGCATGTGGGCGGGCGGCGGCATGGTCACCGGCGACCTCGACGACCAGCTGCGCCGCCGGGGCCTGCGCCCCATGCGGCCCGAACTCGCCGTCGGCGCCCTCGCCACCGCCCTCGCGGCGGGCGAGACGACCCTCACCGTCGCCGACGTCGACTGGGCCCGCTTCGCCCCCGGCTTCACCGCGGCCCGCTCCCGCCCGCTGATCAGCGAGATACCCGCCGTCGTGGCCCTGGCCGAGCAGGACGAGGCCGAGCAGCCGGGCGCGGGCGGAGCCCTGGCCGACCGCATCGCCGGGCTCACCGAAGCCGAACAGCACCGGCACCTGCTCGACCTGGTGCGCGGCCACGCCGCGGCCGTGCTCGGCCACGAAGGACCCGAAGCCGTCACCCCCGACCGGGCGTTCCGCGAACTGGGCTTCGACTCCCTCACCGCCATCGAGGTCCGCAAGCGCCTCAACACCGCCACCGGCACCCGGCTGCCCACGACCGTCGTCTTCGACCACCCGACACCGGAGGCGCTCGCCCGCCACCTGCACTCCGTGGTCCTCGGCGCACGGCAGGCCACCGCACCCGGCGAGACCACGGCCCGCGCCGCCGACGAGCCGATCGCGGTCGTCGCGATGAGCTGCCGCCTGCCCGGCGGCGTACGCGGCCCCGAGGACCTGTGGAACCTCGTCCTCGCCGGACACGACGCCGTCGGACCCTTCCCGGACGACCGCGGCTGGGACCCCGACCGGCTCTACCCGGCCGACGCCGAGGCCCAGGGCCGCAGCCGCACCCTCGAAGGCGCCTTCCTCGACGATGCGGGCGGCTTCGACGCGAACTTCTTCGGCATCGCCCCGCGCGAGGCCCTGGCGATGGACCCCCAGCAGCGGCAGGTCCTCGAACTGGCCTGGGAGGCCTTCGAACGGGCGGGCATCGCCCCGACAGCCGTACGCGACAGCCTCACCGGCGTGTTCGTCGGCGCCTCACCGCAGGCTTACGCGGGCAGCCTGGAACAGGCCACGCCCGAGATGGACGGCTACCGGCTCACCGGCGACGCGCTCAGCGTCGTATCGGGCCGCATCGCCTACGCCCTCGGCCTGCGCGGACCCGCCGTCACCGTCGACACCGCCTGCTCGTCCTCGCTGGTGGCCCTGCACCTCGCCGTGCAGGCGCTGCGCTCGGGAGAGTGCTCGATGGCCCTCGCGGGCGGCACGGCGATCATGGTGACGCCGACGCCGTTCGCCGAGTTCAGCCTCCAGGGCGGCCTCGCTCCCGACGGCCGCTGCAAGCCCTTCGCCGACGCCGCCGACGGCGTCGGCTGGGGCGAGGGCGCGGGCCTCATCCTCCTCCAACGCCTCTCCGACGCCCAGGAAGCGGGCCACGAAGTCCTCGCCGTCATCCGCGGCTCCGCCATCAACCAGGACGGCGCCTCCAACGGCCTGTCCGCGCCGAGCGGGCCCGCGCAGCAGCGCGTCATCCGCGCGGCCCTCACCAGCGCGGGCCTGACCACCGCCGACGTCGACGCCGTCGAAGGACACGGCACCGGCACCCGCCTCGGCGACCCCATCGAGGCCCAGGCCCTGCTCGCCACGTACGGCCAGGACCGGCCCGCCGACCGGCCGCTGCTCCTCGGCGCGCTGAAGTCGAACATCGGCCACACCCAGGCCGCGTCCGGCATCGCGGGCGTCATCAAGATGGTGCAGGCGCTGCGGCACGGCGTCCTGCCCCGCACCCTCCACCTCGACACGCCCTCCCAGCACGTCGACTGGTCGACCGGCGCCGTGGAACTGCTGCCCGAGCAGCGGCCGTGGCCCGAGGCCGGCAGGCCGCGACGGGCCGCCGTCTCCGCGTTCGGCGTCAGCGGCACCAACGGCCACGTCATCCTCGAACAGGCCGAACCCGCCGCCGCCCCGGCCCCGAAGGACGAGCCGGACGAGTCGGCCGAGCCCGACGGCAGGACCCTGGCGTGGGCGCTGTCCGCCCGCGACACCACCGCCCTGCGCGCACAGGCCGCCCGCCTCGCGGCCGCCCTCGACGAACGGCCCGGCCTCGCGCCGGTGGACGTCGCCGCGACGCTCGCCACCGCACGGGCCGCGCTCGACCACCGCGCGGTCGTCCTCGGCAGCACCGCGCCCGAACTGCGCGCCGCACTCGACGCGCTGGCCGAAGGCACCGACACCCCCGCCGTGGTGCGGGGAACCCCCGACGGCGGCGGGCTCGCCGTGCTGTTCGCGGGCCAGGGCTCCCAGCGCATCGGCATGGGCCGAAGCCTGTACGAGACGCACCCCGTGTTCGCCGACGCCCTCGACGAGGTGTTCGCCCACCTCGACACGCACCTCGAACTCCCGCTGCGCGACGTCGTCTTCGGCGACGACCAGGCCGCCATCGACCGCACCGAGTACGCGCAGCCCGCGCTGTTCGCCGTCGAGGTCGCCCTGTACCGGCTGTGGGAGTCCTGGGGCCTCAAGCCCGACGCCCTCGCGGGCCACTCCATCGGCGAACTGTCCGCCGCGCACGTGGCGGGCGTGTTCTCCCTCCCCGACGCCTGCGCGATCGTCGCCGCGCGCGGCGCCCTCATGCAGGCGCTGCCCGCAGGCGGCGTCATGGTCGCGGTCCGGGCCAGCGAGGACGAGATCGCACCCGAGTGCTCCGAGCACGTCGGCATCGCCGCCATCAACGGCCCGGACTCCCTGGTCCTCTCCGGCCGGGCCCGCGAGGTGCTCGACCTCGCCGACCGCCTCACGGCACAGGGCCGCAAGGTGACCAGGCTGCGCGTCAGCCACGCCTTCCACTCGCCGCTGATGGAGCCCATGCTCGACGCGTTCCGCCGCGTCGTCGCGGGCGCCACCGCCCACCCGCCCACGCTGCCCATCGTGTCCACGCTCACCGGCGCGCCCGTCGACGCCGACGAACTCGCCTCGCCCGAGCACTGGGTGCGCCACGTCCGCCAGCCCGTGCGGTTCGCCGACGGCGTCACCGCGCTCGTCGCCCAGGGCGTCACCACGATGGTCGAGGTCGGCCCCGGCAGCGCCCTCACCGCGATGGGCCAGGACAGCGCCCCCGACGCGGTGTTCGTACCGACGCTGCGTTCCGAGCGGCCCGAGCCCGACGCGCTGGCCCTCGCCGCCGCGCACCTGCACGTCCGGGGCGCCCGGCTCGACCTGGCCGCCGTCATCGGCGGCCGCGGCCGCCGCGTCGACCTGCCCACGTACGCCTTCCAGCACGAGCGGTACTGGCTGACCGCCGCCGTCGCCCCCGCGGGCGACGGGGCGACCACGGCCCTCGGCGTCGCCGCGGGCGAGCACCCCCTGCTGCGCGCGGCCGTCGCGCTGCCCGACTCGGACGGCGTCGTCCTCACCGGCAGGCTGTCCACCCGGACCCAGCCCTGGCTCGCCGACCACGGCGTCGGCGGCCGGGTGCTGTTCCCCGGCACCGGCTTCCTCGACCTCGCCCTGCACGCCGCCAGCCACTGCGGCCTGGACACCGTCGAAGAACTCGTGCTGCACGCCCCGCTGGTCCTGCCCGAGCGCGGCGGCCTCGCCCTGCGCGTCACCGTGGGCGCTGAGACCGACGGCACACGGAGCATCCGCGTCCACTCGCGGGCCGAGGACGCCGACCGGGACGAGCCGTGGACCGAGCACGCCACCGGCACCCTCACCACCGGCGACGCCCCGGCCACCGAGCTCGCCTCCTGGCCGCCGCGGGGCGCGACACCCATGGACGTCGACGACGTCTACGACCGCCTCGGCGAACTCGGCTACGGCTACGGACCGGTGTTCCGCGCGCTGCGCGCCGCCTGGCGCCTCGGCGACGACGCGTACGTCGAGGTCGCGCTTCCCGAAGGGACCGGCGGCGACGGCTTCAGCGTGCACCCCGCCCTGCTCGACGCCGCGCTGCACGCGCCCGTGCTGCGCGCCCTCGACGAGACCGGCGGCGGCCCCCGGCTGCCGTTCAGCTTCACGGGGGTACGGCTGCACGCCGTCGGCGCCTCGACGCTGCGGGTGCGCTGGACGCCCAAGGGCCAGGACGACATGGCGCTGGCCATCGCCGACCCGTCGGGACGCCCCGTCGCGACCGTCGACTCCCTGGTCATGCGGCCGGTGGAACTCCGCGGGCTCGCCGCCCCGGCCACCGAATCGCTGCTCGCCCTGGAGTGGACGCCCGCCGACGGGATCGCGGACGCGACCGCCGACCAGGCGCCCGGCCTCGCCGTGCTCGGCGACGACGCCCTCGGCATCAGCGCCCCCACCGTGTCCGGCTTCGGCGCGCTGGACGGCGTGACCGACCTGCTCGCCCCCTGCCCGCGGCCCTCCGGCGCCGCGGGGAAGACGGCACGCGAGGCGGTGACCTGGGCACTGGCACTCGCCCAGGACTGGCTCGCCGACGAGCGGACCGCGCACGCCCGCCTGGTGTTCGTGACCCGCGGCGCCGTCGACCCCGCCACGCCCGACCCGGCCCAGGCCGCCGTATGGGGCCTGGTGCGGTCGGCGCAGACCGAGAACCCCGGCCGGTTCGCCCTGGTCGACCTCGACGACGCCGAGGACTCCGCCCGCGCCCTGCCCGCCGCGCTCGCCACCGCCGAACCCCAACTGGCCCTGCGGGCCGGACGGGTGACGGTGCCCCGGCTCACCCGCGCCACCGCGGACAGCCCGCTCGCGGCGCCCGCCGAAGGACCCTGGCGCCTCGACGCCCGGCCGCGCGGCTCCCTCGCCGACCTCACCCTGGTGCCGCACCCCGACGCCACCGCGCCCCTCGCCCCCGGCGAGGTCCGCGTCGCCGTCCGCGCCGCCGGACTCGACCCCAGGGACGTACGGAGCGCCCTGGACGCCCACCCCGGCACCGCCGGACTCGGCAGCGAGATCGCGGGCGTGGTCACCGAGGTCGGCGCGGACGTCACCGACCTGGCGGCGGGCGACCGCGTGCTCGGCCTGACCGACGGCGGCTTCGGCCCGCTCGCCGTCACCGACCGCGGGCTCGTCGCCCCGATGCCCGCCGGATGGTCCTTCGCCCGCGCGGCGTCCGTGCCACTGGCGTTCCTCACGGCCCAGCACGCCGTGCGCGACCTGGCACTCCTGCGCCAGGGCGAGTCCGTACTGATACACGGAGCGGCGAGCGGCGCCGGCCTGGCGGCCGTACGGCTCGCGCTCCACCGGGGCGCGGAGGTGTACGCGACGGCGAGCCCCGCCGACTGGGACGCGGTACGGGCCGCGGGCGTACCCGCGACGCACCTGGCGTCCTCGGACGACACCGACTTCGTGGCACGGTTCACCGCCGAGACCGGCGGACGCGGCGTCGACGCCGTCCTGAACGCGCTGGCACGGGAATTCGCCGACGGCGCCCTGGAACTGCTGGCCGACGGCGGCCGGTTCGTCGAACTCGGCGCGGCGGACAGCGGCGACACCGCCGCACTTCCGCCCGGCGGCTCCAACGCCACGGTCGACCTGACGCGGCCGGGCCCCGACCGCGTCCAGGAACTCCTCGTCGACGTCCTCACCCTGTGCGACGAAGGCGTCCTCAGCCCCCAGCCGGTGCGCACCTGGGACGTCCGCCGCGCACCCGAGGCGTTCCGCCACCTCCACCAGGGCGGGCTCACCGGCAAGGCCGTCCTGACCGTGCCCGCGCCCCTCGACCCGGACCGCCCGGTCCTGGTGACCGGCGGCCTCGGCACCCTCGGCGCCCTCGTGGCCCGCCACCTGGTCACCGACCGGGGCGTACGCCACCTCGTCCTGGCCGGTCGCAAGGGCCTCGCCACCGACGGCGCCGAGGACCTGCGCGCCGAACTGGCCGCGCTGGGCGCCCAGGTGACCGTGGCGGCCTGCGACATCGCCGACCGCCCGGCGGTGGCGGCGCTGCTCGCCTCGCTGGACCGGCCGCTCGGCGCCGTCGTGCACACGGCGGGCGTCGTCGACGACGGCGTCCTCGGGTCACTGACCCCCGAACGCGTCGACCGCGTCTTCGCCCCGAAGATCGACGGGCTGCTCCACCTGGACGAACTGACCAGGGACGCCGACCTGTCCGCGTTCGTCGTGTTCTCCTCCGCCGCCGGACTCCTCGGCAGCGCGGGCCAGGCCGCCTACGCCGCCGCGAACGCCGCGCTCGACGCGCTCGTACGCCGCCGCCACGCCCTCGGACTGCCCGGCGTCTCCCTGGCATGGGGCATGTGGGCCGCGGCCAGCGGCATGACGGCGGGGCTCGACGCGGGCGACCGCGCCCGGCTCGGCCGCTCCGGCGTCCGCGAACTGCCCACCGGGGACGCGCTCGCGCTCTTCGACGCCGCGGCACACGACGACCGCCCCGTGCTCGCGCCGCTGCCGCTGGACACCGCCACGCTGCGCGGACAGGCCGCGAACGGCACCCTGCCGCCGATCCTGCGCGGCCTGGTCCGCGCCCCCGTCCGCCGGGCCGCGACGGCGGCCCCCCGCCGCCAGCGCGTCGTTCGCCGACACCTTCGCCGCCCAGTCGCCCGCGGACCGCGAACAGACGGTGCTCGACCTCGTCCGCGCCCAGGTCGCGGCCGTCCTCGGCCACACCACGGGCACCGAGGTCGACCCCGGGCGCGGCCTGCGGGACCTCGGGTTCGACTCGCTGACCTCGGTGGAGCTGCGCAACCGGCTCACCGCGGCCACCGGCCTGCGGCTGCCGTCGACGCTCGTGTTCGACCACCCGACGCCCGCCGCGATCGCCCGGCACGTCCTCACCCGGCTCGCACCCGCCGGGCCCGAGCCCCACGCCGACGTGCTCGACCAGCTCGAACAGCTGGAGAACGTGCTGCTCGCCCTCACCGACGACGGCACCGTCACCAAGGCGGACCTGCGGCTGCGCGCCCTCCTCGCCCGCTGGGGCGAGGCCCGCTCCGGCGACGCGGCCGACACGGACGAAGCCGACGGGTCCGACCTCACCTCGGCCTCCGACGACGAGCTCTTCGGCTACCTCGACAACGAACTCGAGACCTCGTGACCGGCACGGCCCTCATCGCTCCCTTCCGCCCCGCGGTCCGCACAGCCGCCCCTCCCGCTGTCCGTACCGCTGCCCGCCCCGCCGTCTGCACCGCTGCCCGCACCGCTGTAAGGAGCGCACGCTAAATGGAGAACGAGAACAAGCTCCGCGACTACCTCAAGCGGGCGACCACCGACCTGCGCAACGCCCGTCGGCGCCTGCGCGAGGTCGAGGAGCGGGAGCACGAGCCCATCGCGATCATCGGGATGAGCTGCCGCTACCCCGGCGGCGTCGCGTCGCCGGAGGACCTGTGGCGCCTCGTCGCCGACGGCGGGGACGCCGTGGTGGAGTTCCCCGCCGACCGCGGCTGGGACGCCGACGCCCTCTACGACCCCGACCCGGAGCACGCGGGCACCTCCATCACCCGCCACGGCGGCTTCCTCCAGGGCGCCACGGACTTCGACCCGGCGTTCTTCGGGGTCAGCCCGCGCGAGGCCCTCGCGATGGACCCGCAGCAGCGGCTCCTCCTGGAGACCTCCTGGGAGGCGTTCGAACGCGCGGGCATCGACCCGGCGCGGGCCAGGGACTCCAAGACCGGCGTGTTCGCGGGCGTCATGTACAACGACTACGCCACGCGCCTGCCGCAGGCGCCCGAAGGGTTCGAGGGCTACCTCGCCAACGGCAGCGCGGGCAGCATCGCCTCCGGCCGCGTCGCCTACACCCTCGGCCTCGTCGGTCCCGCCGTGACGGTCGACACCGCCTGCTCGTCGTCGCTGGTGGCCCTGCACCTCGCGATGGTGGCGCTCCGCCGCGACGAGTGCTCCCTCGCGCTCGCGGGCGGCGCCACGTTCATGTCGACCCCGCGCACCTTCGTCGAGTACAGCAGGCAGCGCGCCCTGTCCGTGGACGGCCGCTGCAAGGCGTTCTCCGACAGCGCCGACGGCACCGGCTGGGGCGAGGGCGTCGGCATGCTCCTGGTGGAGCGGCTTTCCGACGCCCGCCGCAACGGCCACCCCGTCCTCGCGATCGTCCGCGGCTCCGCGGTGAACCAGGACGGCGCGTCCCACGGCCTGACCGCGCCGAACGGCCCGTCCCAGCAGGCGGTCATCACCCAGGCGCTGGCGAGCGCGCGCCTCACCCCGTCCGACGTGGACGCCGTCGAGGCGCACGGCACCGGCACCACCCTCGGCGACCCCATCGAGGCCCAGGCCCTCATCGCCACCTACGGCCAGGACCGCGACGCCGAACGGCCCCTGTGGCTGGGGTCGTTGAAGTCGAACATCGGCCACGCCCAGGCCGCCGCCGGGGTCGGCGGCATCATCAAGATGGTCATGGCGATGCGGCACGGCGTGCTGCCCAGGACCCTGCACGTCGACGAGCCGAGCAGCCACGTCGACTGGTCGGCGGGCGCCGTGTCCCTGCTGACCGAGGACCAGGCGTGGCCGGAGACCGGCGCGCCGCGCCGCGCGGGCGTGTCGTCGTTTCGGCGTCAGCGGCACGAACGCCCACGTCATCCTGGAACAGGAACCCGACACGGCCCCGGTCCCGGCCGAGGCCACTGCCCCCGTACCCGCCGTCGTACCGTGGGCGCTGTCCGCCCTGACCCCCGACGCGCTGCGCGCGCAGGCCGACCGCCTCCTGTCGGCCGTGCGGAACGCCGACGCCTTCGACGCGGCGGGCGTCGGCTTCTCCCTGGCCACGACCCGCGCCGTGTTCGAACACCGTGCCGTCCTGCTGGCCGAGGACAAGGACACCACCCTCGAACGCCTCACCGCCCTCGCCGAGGGCCGCGGCGGCCCCGGTGTCGTGGTGGGCGAGGCGGCCACCCGCCGCCTGGGCTACCTGTTCTCGGGCCAGGGCTCGCAGCGCCTCGGCATGGGGCGTGAACTGGCCGCCCGCTTCCCCGTGTTCGCCGAGGCCCTCGACACCGTCCTGGACGCGTTCGACCCGCGGGTGCGCACGGTCCTGTTCGGCGAGGACGCCGACGCCCTCAACGAGACGGGCGTGACGCAGCCCGCGCTGTTCGCCGTCGAGGTGGCGCTGTTCCGTCTGCTCGACTCGTGGGGCGTGCGCCCCGAGGCGCTCGCGGGCCACTCGATCGGCGAGCTGGCCGCCGCGCACGTGTCTGGTGTGTGGTCCCTCGCTGATGCCGTCAAGGTCGTGTCGGCGCGCGGCGCGCTGATGCAGGCGCTGCCCGCGGGCGGCGCGATGGCCGCGATCCAGGCGTCCGAGGCCGAGGTCGTGCCCGACCTCCCGGACGACGTGGGCATCGCCGCCGTGAACGGGCCGGACTCGGTGGTCGTCTCGGGCCCCGCCGCCGATGTGGAGGCCGTCGCGGAGCAGTGGCGCGCGGCGGGCCGCAAGGTGACGCGGCTGCGCGTCAGCCACGCGTTCCACTCCCCGCTGATGGAGCCGATGCTCGACGACTTCCGCCGCGTCCTGGAGGGCGTGTCGTACGACGCGCCCGCGATCCCGATCGTGTCGACGCTGATCGGCCGCCTGGCCACGGCCGAGGAGCTGGCGTCGCCGGAGTACTGGGTGCGGCACGTACGCCAGTCGGTGCGGTTCCACGACGCGGTCGCGGCGCTCCGCGAGCACGGCGTCGACGTCTTCGTGGAGATCGGCCCCGGCGGCGTCCTGTCCGGCCTCGGACAGCTCAACGCCCCGGAAGCCGCCTTCGTCCCCGCCCTGCGCGGCGACCGCCCCGAACTCGCCGCGCTGACCGCCGCCGTCGGCGGGCTCCACGTGCGCGGCGTCCCGGTGGACCTGGCGGCCTGCTTCGACGGCGACGACGCCCGCCGCGTGGACCTGCCGACGTACGCGTTCCAGCGGGAGCGCTACTGGCTGGACGCCCCGGCCGCCGGCGAGACCACCGCGTACATGTCTCCGGTGGAGGCGCGGTTCTGGGAGACCGTGGAGGAGGGCGAACTCGGCGACCTCGCCCGCACGTTGGGCGTGTCGTCCGACGATCCGCTGAGCGCGGGTCCTGCCCCGCCTCTCCGCCTGGCGCAGGAAGCAGCGCGACCGGTCCACCGCTGACGCCTTGCGGTACGGCGTCGAGTGGCGGCCGGTGGCGGCAGGGACGCACCGGCTGGACGGCACCTGGCTCGTGGTGGCGCCGGTCGGCGAGGAGCGGGCCGAGTGGGTGCGCGACGCGCTGACCCGCAAGGGCGCCGAGGTGCGGGTCCTGCACGTCGACCCGGGGTCCGCCGACTGGCCGGAGCAGCCGCACGAGCTGCCCGCTCTGAACGGTGTGGTCTCGCTCCTCGCGCTCGCCGACGGAGACGGTCCGGGCGTACCCGTGGGCCTGCGGGCCACCATCGCCGTGTCACGGGCGCTCGGCGACGCCGGTGTGTCGGCTCCGCTGTGGTGCCTGACGTCGGGCGCGGTGGCGACGGGTCCGGCCGACGCCGTGACCAGGCTTGAGCAGTCGATGGTGTGGGGTCTGGGCCGAGTGGCCGCCCTGGAACAGCCGGGCCGCTGGGGCGGTTTGATCGATCTGCCGGAGGCGCATGACGAGACGACCGGTGACCTGCTGGCCTCGGTCCTGGCCGGGGCGAGTGGCGAGGATCAGATCGCTCTACGCGGTGGCGAGGTCCTCGGCCGCAGACTGGCGCCCGCGCCCTTGGGCGACGCCCCCGTCGAGGGGTGGACGCCGCGCGGCACGGTGCTCGTCACCGGTGGCCTCGGCGCGCTCGGCGGGCACGTGGCGCGCTGGGTGGCGGCGCGCGGGGCCGAGCACGTGGTCCTGGCCAGCCGCCGCGGCCAGGCGGCCGAAGGCGCCTCGGAACTGGAGGCCGAGCTCGTCGAGTTGGGCGTACGGGTGACGTTCGCGGCCTGCGACGTGGCGGACCGGGAGTCCGTCGCGGCGCTGCTGGAGAGCGTCCCGGAGCTCACCGCGGTCGTCCACACGGCGGGCGTCGAGCGGTCGGCCGCCCTCGCCGACCTCGACCCGTCCGACCTGGGCGCGTTCGCCGACGTACTGGCGGCGAAGGCCGACGGCGCCCGCAACCTGCACGAGCTGCTCGCCGACACACCGCTGGACGCGTTCGTGCTGTTCTCGTCGATCGCCGGAGTGTGGGGCAGCGGCGGACAGGCCGCCTACGGCGCGGCGAACGCCTACCTGGACGCCCTGGCCGAGCACCGCGGGGCGGCCGGTCTGCCCGCCACGGCGGTGGCCTGGGGCCCGTGGGGCGGCGGCGGCATGGTCGCGGACTCCGGGCAGGCCGCGCACCTGCGGCGCAGGGGCCTGAACACGATGTCCCCCGAAGCGGCGCTCGCCGGTCTCGGCGCGGCCGTCGACAACGGCGACGCGACGGTCACCCTCGCCGACGTCGACTGGGAGCGGTTCGCGGGCACGTTCATGGCGCAGCGCCCGAGCGCGCTGCTGAGTGAACTCCCCGCCGTACGCGCCGCGTTCGAGGCCAACACGCCGGAGCGGGGTGCGTCGGAGCTGGCGCGGCGGCTCGCCGGTCTTGACGAGGCGGAGCAGGAGCGGCAGCTGACCGAGCTGGTCCGCTATGAGGCGGCGGCGGTCCTCGGCCATGTGTCCGGTGACGCGTTCTCCGCCCACCGAGCCTTCCGGGAGCTGGGCTTCGACTCGCTGACGGCGGTGGAGCTGCGCTCCCGCCTGAGCGAGGCCACGGGCGTCGCCCTGCCCTCGACGCTCGTCTTCGACTACCCCACCGCCGCCGAACTGGCCGCCTATCTGCGCACCGAACTGTCCGGCGCGGACGTGGACTTCACCCTCGCCCCGCCCATGACCGTGGCGGGCCCGGCCGACGAGCCCATCGCCATCGTGGCGATGGCGTGCCGTTTCCCGGGCGGTGTGGCGAGCCCGGAGGACCTGTGGCGGGTGCTGCTGACCGGCGGCGACGCGGTCGCGGACTTCCCGAACGACCGTGGCTGGGACCTGGAGGCGCTGTACGACCCCGATGCCGAGCGCGCGGGCACGTCGTACAGCCGCAGGGGCGCCTTCCTCGATCAGGTAGCGGACTTCGATCCGGCGTTCTTCGGGATCTCGCCGCGCGAGGCCCTGGCGATGGACCCGCAGCAGCGGCTCCTCCTGGAAACCTCCTGGGAGGCGTTCGAGCGGGCGGGCATCGACCCGGACTCGCTGCGGGGCAGCAGCTCCGGTGTGTTCGTCGGCACCAACGGCCAGGACTACACGACGCTGATGATGTCCGCGCCGGACAGCGTCGAGGGCTACTTCGGCACCGGCGGCGCGGCGAGCGTCATCTCCGGCCGCCTCTCCTACACCTTCGGCCTTGAGGGCCCGGCCGTGACGGTGGACACGGCGTGCTCGTCGTCCCTCGTCGCCCTGCACCTCGCCGTGCAGGCGCTGCGGTCGGGCGAGTGCGAGCTGGCGCTCGCGGGCGGCGTGACGGTGATGTCGACGCCCGCCGCGTTCGTGGAGTTCAGCAAGCAGCGCGGCCTTTCCGTGGACGGCCGGTGCAAGGCGTTCGGCGCGGACGCCGACGGCACCGGCTGGGGCGAGGGCGTCGGCATGCTCCTCGTCGAGCGGCTCTCGGACGCCCAGCGCAACGGCCACCAGGTGCTCGCGGTGGTCCGTGGCTCGGCCGTGAACCAGGACGGCGCGTCCAACGGTCTGACCGCCCCGAACGGCCCGTCCCAGCAGCGCGTGATCCGCCAGGCCCTGGCCAGCGCGGGCCTCGCCCCCGCCGACGTGGACGCGGTCGAGGCCCACGGCACCGGAACGCGCCTTGGCGACCCGATCGAGGCGCAGGCCCTGCTCGCCACGTACGGTCAGGACCGGCCTGATGGCCAGCCGCTGTGGCTCGGCTCGATCAAGTCCAACATCGGTCACACGCAGGCGGCAGCTGGTGTGGCGGGCGTCATCAAGATGGTGCTGGCGATGCGCCACGGCGTCCTGCCCCGCACGCTCCATGTCGACGAGCCGTCGCCGCACGTCGACTGGTCGGCGGGCGCGGTGGAACTGCTCGCTGACGAGCGCGAGTGGCCCACCGCTGATCGGCCGTGGCGGGCGGGTGTGTCGTCGTTCGGGTTCAGCGGTACGAACGCGCACGTCGTCATCGAGCAGGCCCCCGTGGCCGCCGAGCCCGAGCACGCCCCAGAGCCGCTGCCCGCCGGTGCCGTCGTCCCGTGGCCGCTGTCGGCCAAGACCCCCGAGGCGCTGCGCGAGCAGGCCGCGCGGCTCAAGTCCCTTGTGGACGAGTCGCCGGAGCTGCCCGTGGCGGACGTGGCCCGCGCCCTGGCGTTCTCGCGCGCGGCGCTGGAACACCGCGCGGTGGTGGTCGCCGCCGAACCCGCCGAGTTCCAGTCGGCTCTGGCCGCCCTCGCCGAGGGGCGCACCGGCCCGGGCGTGGCACTGGGCGAGGCAGACCCGCACCGGGTGGGTTTCCTGTTCTCGGGTCAGGGCTCGCAGCGTCTGGGTATGGGGCGTGAACTGGCGGGCCGTTTCCCGGTGTTCGCCGAGAAGCTGGATGAGGTGTTGGGGCTTCTGGCGCCTGAGGTTCGCGAGGTGCTGTTCGGCGAGGATGCCGACGCCCTGAACGAGACCGGGGTGACACAACCCGCGCTCTTCGCGGTCGAGGTCGCGCTGTTCCGTCTCCTTCAGTCGTGGGGTGTACGGCCGGACGTGCTGGCCGGGCATTCGATCGGCGAGCTGGCCGCCGCGCATGTGGCGGGCGTGTGGTCCCTTGCGGACGCCGTCAAGGTCGTGTCGGCTCGGGGTGAGCTGATGCAGGCGCTGCCCACGGGCGGTGCGATGGTCGCGATTCAGGCGACGGAGGATGAGGTCGCCTCGGACCTGCCGGAGACGGTGGGGGTCGCGGCGGTGAACGGCCCGAACTCGGTGGTCATCTCTGGTGTGGCCGCTGATGTGGAGGCTGTTGGTGAGCGCTGGCGTGAGGCGGGCCGGAAGGTTACGCGGCTGCGTGTCAGCCACGCGTTCCACTCGCCGCTCATGGACCCGATGCTCGACGATTTCCGCCAGGTCCTGGAAGGGGTCTCGTACGAGGCCCCCGCGATCCCCATCGTGTCCACGCTGACCGGCGCGGAGGCGACGGCCGAGGAGCTGGCGTCGGCGGAGTACTGGGTGCGCCACGTGCGTGAGGCGGTGCGGTTCGCCGACGCCGTGAGCACCCTGGTCGCTGACGGTGTCGGTACGTTCGTCGAGGTCGGGCCGGGTGGCGTGCTGTCCGCGCTTGGCCGGGAGTCCGCGCCGGACGCGGCCTTCGTACCCGTACTGCGGGGTGATCGCCCGGAGGAGACGGCCGTCACGACGGCTGCGGGTCAGCTGCATGTGCGCGGTGTCCGCGTGGACTGGGAGGCGTTCCTCGTCGAACGAGGTTCGCGGTGGGTGGACCTGCCGACGTACGCGTTCCAGCGGGAGCGCTACTGGCTGGACGCCGCTGCCGCCGACGCGGGTGTGGAGCGGTTGTCTCCGGCGGAGGCGCGGTTCTGGGAGGTCGTCGATGAGGGCGATGTCGCCGACTTCGCCCGCACCCTGGCCGTGTCGTCGGACGACCCGCTGAGCGCGGTGCTGCCTCGGTTGTCCGAGTGGCGCAAGGAGCAGCGGGACCGCTCCACCGCTGATGGCTGGCGGTACCGGGTCGCGTGGCAGCCGGTGGCGGCTGGGGCTGGTCAGCTGGACGGTGCCTGGCTGGTCGTGGCGCCGGTGGGCGAGGAGCGGGCCGAGTGGGTGCGCGACGCGCTGACCCGGAACGGTGCCGAGGCGCGGGTCCTGCACGTGGACACGGAGTCCGTCGACTGGGCGGGGCAGCTGAGTGAACTGCCCGCTCTGAACGGTGTGGTCTCGCTGCTGGGGCTCGCGGACGCCGGTGCCGACCCCACGGTTGGCCTGCTGCGGGCGTTGGGTGCTGTGGGTGTGTCGGCTCCGTTGTGGTGCGTGACGTCGGGTGCGGTGGCTGCGGGTCCGGGTGACGTCGTGGCCGGGTTCGAGCAGTCGATGGTGTGGGGTCTGGGCCGGGTGGCGGCGCTGGAACAGCCGGGCCGCTGGGGCGGTTTGATCGATCTGCCGGAGCCGCACGACGAGACGACTGGTGATCTGCTGGCCTCGGTGCTTGCCGGGGTGAGCGGTGAGGATCAGGTCGCTGTACGGGGTGGCCGGGTGCTTGGCCGCAGGCTGGTTCCCGCGCCTTTGGCTGAGGCCTCGGGGGTTGGTTGGTCGCCGCGTGGGACGGTGCTTGTCACCGGTGGTCTTGGTGCTCTGGGCGGTCATGTGGCGCGGTGGCTGGCGGCGCGGGGGGCTGAGCATCTGGTGCTGGCCAGCCGTCGCGGCCCTCAGGCCGAGGGCGCTGCGCAACTAGAAGCTGAGCTGGCCGAGTTGGGCGTACGGGTGACGTTCGCGGCCTGTGACATGGCGGACCGGGAGTCCGTCGCGGCGCTGCTGGAGAGCCTTCCGGAACTCGACGCGGTGGTGCACGCGGCGGGCATCGAGCGGTCGGCCGCCCTCGCCGACCTCGACCCGGACGACCTCGCCGACGTACTGGCGGCGAAGGCCGACGGCGCCCGCAACCTGCACGAGCTGCTCGCTGACACTCCGCTGGACGCGTTCGTGCTGTTCTCGTCGATCGCCGGTGTGTGGGGGAGCAGCGGGCAGGGCGCGTACGCGGCCGCCAACGCCTACCTCGACGCGCTGGCCGAGCACCGCAGGGCTTCCGGTCTTCCCGCCACGGCCGTGGCCTGGGGCCCGTGGGGCGGCGGCGGCATGGTCGCCACCGCCGAACAGGCCGCGCTGCTGCACCGCTGGGGCCTGTCGACGATGACTCCCGCTGTGGCGATCGCGGGCCTGGCCACGGTGTTGGAGCGTGGCGACGGGAACGTGGTCGTCGCTGATGTGGACTGGGAGCGGTTCGCGGGCACGTTCATGGCGCAGCGCCCGAGCGCGCTGCTGAGCGAACTCCCCGCCGTACGCGCCGCGTTCGAGGCCACGACGTCGGAGCAGGGTTCGTCGGAGCTGGCGCGGCGGCTTGCCGGTCTTGACGAGGCGGAGCAGGAGCGGCAGCTGACCGAGCTGGTCCGCTATGAGGCTGCGGCGGTGCTCGGGCATGTGTCGGCCGACGCGTTCTCCGCTACGCGTGCCTTCAAGGACCTGGGCTTCGATTCGCTGACGGCGGTGGAGCTGCGCTCCCGCCTGAGCGAGGCCACGGGCGTCGCCCTGCCCGCGACCCTCGTCTTCGACTACCCGACCGCCGCCGAACTGGCCGCGTATCTACGCACCGAACTGTCCGGCGTGGACGTGGACGTCGCCGCCACCGTGCCCACGGCCGTGGCGGGCCCGGCCGACGAGCCCATCGCGATCGTGTCGATGTCATGCCGGTTCCCCGGCGGCGTGGCGAGCCCGGAAGACCTGTGGCGGGTGCTGCTCGCGGGCGGCGACGCCGTGGTGGACTTCCCGGCCGACCGAGGCTGGGACGTGGAGGCGCTCTACGACCCCGACCCGGACTCCGTGGGCACCACGTATCTGCGCTCGGGCGCCTTCCTGGCGGACGTGAGCGGTTTCGACGCGGGCTTCTTCGGCATCTCGCCGCGCGAGGCCCTGGCGATGGACCCGCAGCAGCGCCTCCTCCTCGAAACCTCCTGGGAACTCCTGGAGCGGGCGGGCATCGACCCGGCGTCGCTGCGCGGCGAGCGCGTCGGCGTGTTCGTCGGCTCCAACGCCCAGGACTACGGGCTCGTCCTTGGCGAGGCCGCCGAGGACGTCGGCGGCTACATGGCGACCGGCAACGCGGCCAGCGTGGCCTCCGGCCGCCTCTCCTACACCTTCGGCTTCGAGGGCCCGGCCGTCACGGTGGACACGGCGTGCTCGTCGTCCCTCGTCGCCCTGCACCTCGCCGTGCAGGCGCTGCGCTCGGGCGAATGCTCGCTGGCCCTCGCGGGCGGTGTGACGGTGATGTCGACGCCGGGTGCCTTCATCGAGTTCAGCCGCCAGCGCGGCCTTTCGCTCGACGGCCGCTGCAAGGCGTTCGCCGCCGCCGCCGACGGCACGAGCTGGGGCGAGGGCGTGGGCATGCTGTTCGTGGAGCGCCTTTCGGACGCGCAGCGCAACGGTCACCAGGTCCTTGCCGTGATCCGTGGCTCGGCGGTCAACCAGGACGGTGCGTCCAACGGCCTGACCGCACCGAACGGCCCCTCGCAGCAGCGCGTGATCCGCCAGGCCCTCGCCAGCGCGGGCCTCGCCCCCGCCGACGTGGACGCGGTCGAGGCACATGGCACGGGCACCAAGCTCGGCGACCCGATTGAAGCGCAGGCCCTCCTCGCCACGTACGGCCAGGACCGTGACGCCGATCGGCCGCTGTGGCTCGGCTCGGTGAAGTCCAACATCGGTCACACCCAGGCCGCCGCCGGTGTGGCGGGCGTGATCAAGATGGTCATGGCGATGCGTCACGGCGTCCTGCCTCGCACGCTCCACGTGGACGAGCCGTCGCCGCACGTCGACTGGACCGCCGGTGCGGTGGAACTGTTGACGCGGGACCGCGCGTGGCCGGAGACAGGTCGGCCGTGGCGGGCGGGTGTGTCGTCGTTCGGGTTCAGCGGTACGAACGCGCACGCCGTCATCGAGCAGGCCCCCGCTGTCGAGCCGGAGAAGGCGCCCGAGCAGTCGTACGACGGCCTGGTGCCGTGGGTGCTTTCGGCGGGCGACGAGGGCGCGCTGCGCGGCCAGGCTGAGCGTCTGCTCGCCCTCGTGGACGCGCACGCACCCGTCGACGTCGGCTACTCCCTCGCGACGTCACGGACGGCCCTGGACCACCGCGCGGTGGTCGTCGCCGCCGAGCCCGCCGCGTTCCTGTCGGCGCTGGCCGCACTCGCCGAGGGACGCGAGGAACCGGGCGTCGTGGTGGGCGCGGCCGCCTCCCACCGGGTGGGCTTCCTGTTCTCGGGCCAGGGCTCGCAGCGCCTCGGTATGGGCCGTGAACTGGCCGACCGTTTCCCGGTGTTCGCCGAACAGCTGGATGAGGTGCTGGATCTCCTGGCGCCTGAGGTCCGGGAAGTGCTGTTCGGCGACGACGCCGACGCGCTGAACGAGACCGGAGTGACGCAGCCCGCGCTGTTCGCGGTCGAGGTCGCGCTGTTCCGCCTGCTTGAGTCATGGGGGGTACGTCCTGACGTACTCGCCGGGCATTCGATCGGCGAGCTCGCTGCCGCCCATGTCGCGGGCGTGTGGTCCCTCGCGGACGCCGCCAAGGTCGTGTCGGCTCGGGGTGCGCTGATGCAGGCACTGCCCGCTGGCGGTGCGATGGTCGCCATTCAGGCGACGGAGGATGAGGTCGCGGCGGAGCTGCCGGAGACCGTCGGGATCGCTGCGGTGAACGGCCCGAACTCGGTGGTCGTCTCCGGTGTCGCCGCTGACGCGGAGGCTGTTGGCGAGCGCTGGCGTGAAGCGGGCCGGAAGGTCACCAAGCTGCGCGTCAGCCACGCCTTCCACTCGCCGCTGATGGACCCCATGCTCGACGACTTCCGCGCGGTGCTTGAGAGCGTGTCGTATGAGGCGCCCGCGATCCCGATCGTGTCCACGCTGACCGGTGCCCGGGCGACGGCCGAAGAGCTGTGCTCGCCGGAGTACTGGGTGCGCCACGTCCGCGAGGCCGTGCGCTTCGCCGATGCCGTGAGCGCGTCGCGGGACGAGGGTGTGACCGCGTTCGTGGAGATCGGGCCCGGCGGGACGCTGACCGCGCTCGGTCTGGGCAGCGCGCCCGACGCGGTGTTCCTGCCCGCGCTGCGCGCGGACAGGACCGAGGAGGCCGCCCTGCTCACCACGGTCGCCGCGCTGCACGCGCGCGGCGTGGCCGTCGACTGGAGCGCCTGGTTCGCGGGCAGCGGAGCCCGGCGCGTCGACCTGCCGACGTACGCCTTCCAGCACCAGCGGTACTGGATGGACACCAAGCCCGGCGGGAGCGAGGCCGCGCCCGACGCGGCCGAGGCGGAGTTCTGGGCCGCCGTGGACAGCGAGGAGGCGACCGCGCTCGCGTCGTCCCTCGGCGTCAGCGACGACGAGACCACCGACTCCCTCCGCGCCGTCCTTCCGCTGCTGTCGTCGTGGCGGCGCCAGAGCCGCGAGAAGTCCACGGTGGACAAGTGGCGTTACACCGTCGACTGGAAGGCCGTCGGCCACCCGGCGGCCACGCCCCCCGCGGGCACCTGGCTGGCCGTGACGCCCGCGGGCGACGAACGCGCCGCCGCGCTGGCCGATTCGCTGACCGGCCAGGGCCTCACGCTCCTCGCGCTGACCGTGGACGGGGCCGACCGCGAGGGCCTGGCCGACGCGCTGCGCGCGGCCGTCGCGGGCGCCGAGATCAGCGGCGTCCTCTCGCTCCTCGCGTTCGACGAGTCGCCGCACCCCGAGCACCCCGCCGTGCCGAACGGCGTCGCGGCCACCCTCGCGCTGCTCCAGGCGCTCGGCGACACGGACGTACGAGCACCGCTGTGGTGCGTGACGTCGGGCGCGGTGTCGGCGGTCGCGGAGGACGCGGTCGCGGGGTACGCGCAGTCCCTGGTGTGGGGCCTCGGCCGGGCCGCCGCGCTGGAGCACCCCGACCGCTGGGGCGGCCTGGTCGACCTGCCGCAGACGGTGGACGAGCCGGTGGCCGCACGGCTGTGCGGACTCCTTGGCGGAGCGGAGGACCAGGTCGCCGTACGCGCGTCCGGCGTCCTCGCCCGGCGGCTGCGGCGCGCCGCGCCGACCGCCGCGGGCCCCGGGTGGACGCCCCGCGGCACGGCCCTGGTGACCGGCGGCCTCGGCGCCCTCGGAGCGCGGGCCGCCCGATGGCTCGCCGCGCACGGCGCCGAGCACGTCGTCCTGGTCAGCAGGCGCGGCCCCGACGCCGAGGGCGCGGCGGAACTGGACGCCGAGCTCGCCGAGCTGGGCGCCCGCGTCACGGTCGCCGCCGTCGACATCGCCGACAGGGACGCCCTCGCCGCGCTCCTCGACGACCTGGCCGCCGCCGGCGACCCGGTCCGCGCCGTCGTCCACACCGCCGGGCTCAACGACAGCGTCCCCGCCGACGAGACGGACCTCGCGCGCTTCGCGGACGTGGTCACCGCCAAGGTGGCGGGCGCCGCCCACCTGCACGAACTCCTCGCCGACACGCCCCTCGACGCGTTCCTTTCCTACTCCTCCATCGCCGGGATCTGGGGCAGCGGCGGACAACTCGCCTACAGCGCCGCCAACGCCTACCTCGACGCGCTCGCCGAGCACCGCGCCTCCCTCGGCCTGCCCGCAACCGCCGTGGCCTGGGGCCCCTGGGGCGGCGGCGGCATGGCCGACGACGAGGCGCGGCGGCAGCTGTCCCGGCGCGGGCTCCCGGCCCTGGCGCCCGAACCCGCGGTGGGCGCCCTCGCCGACGCCGTCGGCGGCGGGACGCCGACCACGGTCGTCGCGCACGTCGACTGGGAGCGGTTCGCCCCCGCGTTCACCATCGGCAGGCCGAGCCCGCTGCTCGCCGACCTGGCCGAGGCGCGCGACGCGATCGCCGCCCAGGCCGACGGGCCTGGCGCGCCCCACGGGTCCGACACCGCCGACGAGGACGGCGCCGCACTGCGCCGCCTCCTCACCGGCCTCGACCCCGAGCGGCAGCGGGACGCGGTGCGCGGCCTCGTCGTCACGGAGGCCGCCGCCGTCCTGGGGCACACCTCGACCGGCGCCGTGGACCCCGACCGGGCCTTCCGCGACCTGGGCTTCGACTCGCTGACCGCCGTGGAACTGCGCAACCGCCTCACGGCCGCGTCCGGCCTGACCCTGCCCGCGACCGTCGTCTTCGACTACCCCAGCCCCGCCGCGCTCGCCGCCCACCTGCTGTCGGAGGTCCAGGAACCGCTCGGCGGGCCGCTCCCCGCGTCCGGCACCACCACGCCCGGCACCACCGACGAACCCATCGCGATCGTGGCGATGGCCTGCCGCTACCCCGGCGGCGTGACGAGCCCCGAAGAGCTGTGGCAGGTGCTCCTGGCGGGCGGGGACGCGGTGTCGCGGTTCCCGGCCGACCGCGGCTGGGACCTGGAGGCGCTGTACGATCCGGACCCCGAGGGGGTGGGCACGTCCTACAGCCGCAGCGGCGCCTTCCTCGACCGCGTGGCCGACTTCGACGCGGGCTTCTTCGGCATCTCGCCGCGCGAGGCCCTCGCCATGGACCCGCAGCAGCGCCTCCTCCTCGAAACCTCCTGGGAGACCTTCGAGCGGGCCGGACTCGACCCGAACGCGCTGCGCGGCGAACGGATCGGCGTGTTCGTCGGCTCGAACGTGCAGGACTACGGCCTCGTCCTCGAAGGGGCCGCCGAAGACGTGGGCGGGCACGTGGCGACGGGCAGCGCGGCCAGCGTCATGTCCGGCCGCCTCTCCTACACCTACGGCCTCGAAGGCCCCGCCGTCACCGTCGACACGGCCTGCTCGTCGTCGCTCGTCGCCCTGCACCTCGCCGTGCAGGCGCTGCACCAGGGCGAGTGCGAACTGGCCCTGGCGGGCGGTGTCACGGTGATGTCGACGCCGGGTGCGTTCATCGAGTTCAGCCGCCAGCGCGGCCTGTCCGTCGACGGCCGCTGCAAGGCCTTCGCCGACGCCGCCGACGGCACCGGCTGGGGCGAGGGCATCGGCATGCTCCTCGTCGAACGCCTCTCCGATGCCGAGCGCAACGGCCACCAGGTCCTCGCCGTCGTCCGTGGCTCCGCGGTGAACCAGGACGGCGCCTCCAACGGCCTGACCGCGCCCAACGGGCCCGCGCAGCAGCGCGTCATCCGCCAGGCCCTCGCCAGCGCGGGCCTCGCCCCCGCCGACGTGGACGCGGTCGAGGCCCACGGCACGGGCACCACCCTCGGCGACCCCATCGAGGCGCAGGCCCTGCTCGCCACGTACGGCCAGGACCGGCCCGACGGCCGGCCGCTGTGGCTGGGCTCGGTGAAGTCCAACCTCGGCCACACCCAGGCCGCCGCCGGAGTCGCCGGTGTGATCAAGATGGTCCTCGCGATGCGCCACGGCGTGCTGCCCCGCACCCTCCACGTCGACGCCCCGTCCTCGCACGTCGACTGGTCCGCGGGCGCGGTGCGCCTGCTCACCGGCCAGCGCGACTGGCCCGCCGTGGACCGGCCGTGGCGCGCGGGCGTGTCCTCGTTCGGGTTCAGCGGTACGAACGCGCACACCGTCATCGAGCAGGCCCCCCGGACGACACCGGACGAGACCGGACCCGTAGAGGCGGGCGTCGTCCCGTGGGTGCTGTCCGCGCGGTCCGGGGACGCCCTGCGGGAACAGGCGGCCCGGCTCCGGGAGGAGTGCGCCCGCCAGCCGGGCGTGCCCGTCGCCGACGTCGCCCACGCGCTGCGCGCCCGCGCCACGTTCGACCACCGGGCCGTCGTGGTGGGCCAGGACCAGGAGGAGTTCCTCTCCGGTCTCACCGCACTCGCCGACGGCCGCGAGGCCCCGAACGTCGTGACCGGCGTGGCGGACCACCGCGGCCCCGGCCCCGTGTTCGTGTTCCCCGGCCACGGCTCGCAGTGGCTCGGCATGGCGGGCGACCTGCTGGCATCCTCGCCGGAGTTCCGGACCCGCATGGAGGAATGCGGCGCCGCGCTCGCAGAGTTCGTCGACTGGTCGCTCCTCGACGCGATCCACGACCCCGCCCTCATGGAACGCCTCGACGTCGTCCAACCCGCCCTGTTCGCGGTGATGGTGTCGCTGGCCGCGACCTGGCGGTCGTGGGGCGTCGAGCCCAGCGCCGTCCTCGGCCACTCCCAGGGCGAGATCGCCGCGGCCTGCGTCGCGGGCGCCCTGTCCCTGAAGGACGCCGCCCGGCTCGTCGTCCTGCGCAGCGGGGCCCTGGCGGCGCTGTCCGGCCAGGGCGGCATGGTGTCGGTCGCGCTGCCCGTGGCCGACGTACGGCAGCTGATCGCCCGCTGGGAAGGGCAGCTCGCCGTCGGCGTCGTCAACGGACCCGCCTCCGTCGTCGTCTCCGGAGACCTCGACGCGCTCGACGAACTCCTTCAGGACTGCGCCGGGAACGGCGTGTGGGCACGGCGCGTCCTCGCCGACTACGCCCCCCACTCCCACCACGTCGAACGGATCGAGGAGCAGCTCCTGGCGGGCCTCGCGGACGTGTCGCCGCGCCCCGCCGACGTGCCGTACTACTCGCCGCTGACCGGCGGCTGGCTGGACACCCGCGAGCTGGACGCCGCGTACTGGTACCGGAGCCTGCGGCAGACCGTCGAGTTCGCCGACGCCGTCTCCGCCCTGGTGACGGACGGCTTCACGGCCTTCGTCGAAGTGAGCCCGCACCCCGTCCTCGTGGCGGGCCTGGGCGAACTCACCGGCCCCGAAGGCATCGTCGTCGGCTCCCTGCGCCGCGGGGACGGCGGCCTGACCAGGCTCCTGTCCTCGGCGGCCGGCCTGTTCGCCCGCGGCGGCCAGGTGGAGTGGCGGACGTCCGGCACGCGCCGCGTCGACCTGCCGACCTATCCGTTCCAGCGCACCCGCTTCTGGCCCACCACGACGCACGCCACCTCCGGCGACGTCACCTCCGCGGGCCTCGGCCGCGTCGACCACCCCGTGCTCGCCGCCGTCACCGAACTCGCCGACTCCGAGGGCCTCGTGTTCAGCGGCAGGCTGTCCCCGCGCACCCACCCGTGGCTCACCGACTACCGCGTCCTGGGCTCCGCGGTGCTCCCCGGCGCCGCCTACGTCGACCTCGCGCTGCGCGCCGGTGACCACGTCGGCTGCGCCTCCCTCGACGACCTGGTCCTGGAGACACCCCTGGTGCTGCCCGAACGGGACGGCGTCCAGGTGCGGCTCAGCCTCGCGGGACCGGACGCCACCGGCAGGCGCGCGTTCACCGTGGACTCCCGGGGCGACGACGGCGGCGACTGGACCCGCCACGCCACCGGCGCCCTGACCCAGCGGGCGGAACCCGTCACCGGCACCCTCGTCGCCTGGCCGCCGAGCGAAGCCGAACCGGTCGACCTCGACGCGCACTACGCCACCGTCGCCACCTCCGGCCTCGACCACGGCCCCGCCTTCCAGGGCCTGCGCGCCGCCTGGCGCAAGGGCGACGAGGTGTTCGCCGAAGCGGCCCTGCCCGACGGTCTCGCGGACGACGGCTTCGGCCTGCACCCCGCGCTCCTGGACACGGCCCTGCACGCCGTCGGCCTCGGCGTCAGCTCCACGGGACTCCCGTTCTCGTGGGCCGGGGTACGGCTCCTCGCGACCGGCGCGACCGCGCTGCGCGTGCGCCTCACGCCCGTCGGCGTGGACGCCGTGGCCGTGCTCGTCACCGACGGCACCGGCGAACCCGTCGCCGCCGTCGACGAGCTCACCCTGCGGCCCCTGTCGGCCGACCAGCTCGCCCTCGCCCGGTCCGCGCACCGCGACTCCCTGTTCACGGTGGCATGGGCCCCGGCCCAGGACGCCGCCCCCGACAACGGCACCTGGGCGCTGCTCGGCGGCGACACCGACGGCCTCGCCCACGCGCTCACCGCCGCGGGCCAACTGGTCGACGCACACGCCGACCTGGCCGCGCTCCTCGCCGCCCTCGACCAGGGCGCGCCCGTGCCCCGGTACGTGGCCGTGACGCCCGGCGCGAGCGCGACGACACCCCGGGCGGCCACGCACCACACCCTCGGCCTGCTCCAGCGGTGGCTCGCCGCCGACCGGCTCGCCGAGTCCCGGCTCGTGCTGCTCACCAGCGGCGCCATCGCCGCCGGGCCGGACGAGGACGTACCGGACCTGGTGCGCGCCCCCGTGTGGGGCCTGGCGCGCTCGGCGCAGTCGGAGCACCCGACCCGGCTCGTCCTCGTCGACACGGACGGCGACGAGCAGTCGCTGCGCGGACTTCCCGCCGCCGTGGCGACCGGCGAGCCGCAGCTCGCGATCAGGGGCGGAGCCACCACGGCGCCACGGCTCGCCCGGCTCGCCGTTCCGGCGGACGCCCCCGCCCCGGAGGCCTTCACCCCCGACGGCACGGTACTGATCACCGGCGGGCTCGGCGTGCTCGGCGGCCTGACCGCCCGGCACCTCGTCTCCCGCCACGGAGTACGCGACCTCGTCCTGACCGGCAGGCGCGGCACGGCCACGCCGGGCGCGGAGGAACTGCGCCGGGAACTGGAGGCACTCGGCGCGCGCGTCGCGGTCGTCGCCTGCGACGTCAGCGACCGCGACGCGGTCGCCGCGCTCCTCGCGGAGCACCCCGTGACCGCCGTCGTGCACACCGCGGGCGTCCTGGACGACGGCGTCATCGAGTCCCTCACCCCGGAGCACGTCGACGCCGTACTCCGCCCGAAGGCCGACGCCGCACAGCACCTGCACGAGCTGACCCAGGGCCGCGACCTCACCGCGTTCGTCCTGTTCTCCGCGGCCGCCGGTGTGTTCGGCGGCCCCGGCCAGGGCAACTACGCGGCCGCCAACGCCTACCTCGACGCGCTCGCCCACCACCGCCGCGCGGCGGGACTGCCCGCGACGTCACTGGCCTGGGGCCTGTGGGCCGAGGCCAGCGGCATCACCGGCCACCTCGACGACGCCGACGTACAGCGCATGGCGCGCGGCGGCATGACCCCGCTGGCCAACGAGGACGGCATGGCGCTGTTCGACGCGGCACGCGCCACCGGCGCCGCGACGGCGGTGCCCGCCGCGATCGACCTGGCAGCGCTGCGCGCCCACCCGGAGCGGATACGGCCGCTGCTGCGCGGCCTGGTTCCCACCCCCGCCCGCAGGGCCGCGCGGTCCGGCGAGGACTCCGGCGCGGTCCCGCTCGCCCAGCGGCTCGCGGGCCTCACCGAGGCGGAGCAGGACCGGGCGCTCGTCCACCTCGTCCGCACGCACACCGCGGCCGTCCTCGGCTTCGCCGGACCGGAGGCCGTCGAGGCGGACCGGGCGTTCAAGGCGCTCGGCTTCGACTCGCTGACCGCCGTGGAGCTCCGCAACCGCCTCGACGCCGAAGTCGACGCGCGCCTGCCCGCCACCCTGGTGTTCGACCACCCCAACCCCGCGGCGCTCGCGGCGCACCTGCGCACGACGGTCCTCGCCGACCACGGCTCGCCCGCCGCCGCCGTGCTCAGCGAACTCAACAAACTGTCGATCACCATGTCCAAGCTCGACCCGGACGACGCGCTGGCCGGGGACATCCGGCTCCGGCTCCGCTCGCTCCTGAACACGTGGGACGAGCCGGAGCCCGAGGCCGAGACGGCCGACCTGACCTCGGCGACGCTCGACGACGTCTTCGACATCATCGACGAGGAACTCGGAAAGTCCTGATCAGCCAGCACGGACTGGCACCCACCCCAGCCACTGCGGCTGGCATCCACCCCAGCCACCACCGCTGGCATCCACCTCAGCCGTCACGGCTGGCATCCATCCCAGCCGTCCCGGGCTGTCCCCGGACCAGCCCGCACGGACTCCCATCCACACGGGTACGGACTCACACCCACAAAGGGGTAGCACGCACATGTCGAACGACGACAAGGTCCTCGACTACTTGAAGCGCCTGACCGCCGACCTGCGGCAGACCAAGCAACGGCTGCGCGAGGTCGAGGACAAGGCCAGCGAGCCGATCGCGATCGTCGGCATGAGCTGCCGCTTCCCCGGCGGGGCGAACTCGCCCGACCGCCTGTGGAGTCTTGTCGAGTCCGGCGCTGACGCCGTATCCGGGTTCCCCGCCGAGCGGGGCTGGGACGTGGAGTCGCTGTACGACGCGGACCCCGACCACTCGGGCACCACCTACGCCCGCGAAGGCGGATTCCTGCACGACGCGATGGAGTTCGACGCGGACTTCTTCGGCATCTCGCCGCGCGAGGCCCTGGCCATGGACCCGCAGCAGCGCCTCCTCCTGGAAACCTCCTGGGAGGCGTTCGAACGGGCGGGCATCGACCCCGACTCGCTGCGCGGCAGCCGCTCCGGCGTGTTCGTCGGCACCAACGGCCAGGACTACGCCCAGTTGCTGGTGGCCGCGCAGGAGACGGTCGAGGGCTACGCGGGCACCGGCATCTCCGCGAGTGTCATCTCCGGCCGCCTCTCCTACACCTTCGGCCTTGAGGGCCCGGCCGTGACCGTCGACACGGCCTGCTCGTCGTCGCTGGTCGCGCTGCACCTGGCGGTGCAGTCGCTGCACAAGGGCGAGTGCGAACTGGCGCTCGTCGGCGGTGTGACGGTCATGTCGACGCCGGGCTCGTTCATCGAGTTCAGCCGCCAGCGCGGACTCGCCCCCGACGGCCGCTGCAAGGCCTTCGCCGACAGCGCCGACGGCACCGGCTGGGGCGAAGGCGTCGGCATGCTCCTCGTCGAGCGGCTCTCGGACGCCCAGCGCAACGGCCACCAGGTGCTCGCGGTGGTCCGTGGCTCGGCGGTCAACCAGGACGGCGCGTCCAACGGTCTGACGGCCCCGAACGGCCCGTCCCAGCAGCGCGTCGTCCGCCAGGCCCTGGCCAGCGCGGGCCTCGCCCCCGCCGACGTGGACGCGGTCGAGGCCCACGGCACGGGCACCAAGCTCGGCGACCCGATCGAGGCCCAGGCCCTCCTCGCCACGTACGGCCAGGACCGGCCCGAAGGCCAGCCGCTGTGGCTCGGCTCGATCAAGTCCAACATCGGTCACACGCAGGCGGCAGCCGGTGTGGCGGGCATCATCAAGATGGTCATGGCGATGCGCCACGGCGTCCTGCCCCGCACCCTGCACGTGGACGAGCCGTCGTCGCACGTCGACTGGTCGGCGGGTGCGGTGGAGCTGCTGACGGAGTCCCGGCCGTGGCCGGAGACCGGTCGTGCGCGGCGGGCGGGCGTGTCGTCGTTCGGTGTGAGCGGCACCAACGCGCACACCGTCATCGAACAGGCCCCGGAGCCCGACCAGCCGACTCCCGCCGTGGCGTCCGCGCCGGGCGGACTCGTGCCGTGGGTCCTTTCGGCCCGGACCACGGAAGCACTCAGGGAGCAGGCCGAACGGCTGCGTTCGGAAGCTGCCGCCTTGGACCCCGTGGACGTGGGCTTCTCCCTCGCTACGACGCGGGCCGTCGCTGGAGCAGCGCGCCGTCGTCGTGGCGGAGGGCGCAGAGGACCGGCTGACCGCCCTGGCCGCGTTGGCTGAGGGCAGGCAGGCGGCGGGCGTGGTGACGGGCTCCGCCGCCACCGGGCTGCTCGGCTTCCTGTTCTCGGGCCAGGGCTCGCAGCGCCTCGGCATGGGGCGTGAACTGGCGGACCGTTTCCCGGTGTTCGCCGAGGCCCTGGAGGAAGTGCTGGTCCTCCTGGCTCCCGAGGTCCGTGAGGTGCTGTTCGGTGAAGACGCCGACGCGCTGAACGAGACCGGGGTGACGCAACCCGCGTTGTTCGCGGTCGAGGTGGCCCTGTTCCGTCTCCTTCAGTCGTGGGGCGTACGGCCGGACATGCTGGCCGGTCACTCGATCGGCGAGCTGGCCGCCGCGCATGTTGCGGGCGTGTGGTCCCTGGCTGATGCCGTCAAGGTCGTGTCGGCCCGTGCTGGGCTGATGCAGTCGCTGCCCACGGGCGGTGCGATGGTCGCGATCCAGGCGACGGAGGATGAGGTCGCGTCGGACCTGCCGGAGACGGTGGGGATCGCGGCGGTGAACGGGCCGTCGTCGATCGTCATCTCCGGTGTGGCCGCTGACGTGGAGACGGTGGGCGAGCGCTGGCGCGCGGCGGGCCGCAAGGTGACGCGGCTGCGCGTCAGCCACGCCTTCCACTCGCCGCTCATGGACCCCATGCTCGACGACTTCCGCGCGGTGGTCGAGGGCGTCGAGTGCCGTGAGCCCGAGATCCCGATCGTGTCGACGCTGACGGGCCGGTCGGCTTCGGCGGAGGAACTGGCGTCGGCGGAGTACTGGGTGCGCCACGTGCGCGAGGCGGTGCGGTTCGCCGACGCCGTGAGCACGCTGCGGGACGAGGGCGTGACCGCGTTCGTCGAGGTCGGCCCGGGCGGCACGCTGTCCGCTCTCGGCCTGGGCAGTGCGCCCGACGCGGCGTTCCTGCCCGCGCTGCGCACGGACAGGAACGAGGAGGTCGCCCTCGTCACCACGGTCGCCGCACTGCACGCACGCGGCGTGGCCGTCGACTGGGCCGCCTACTTCGCGGGCCACGGGGCCCGCCGGGTCGACCTGCCGACGTACGCGTTCCAGCGGGAGCGCTACTGGCTGGACGCCCCGGCCGCCGGCGAGACCACCGCGTACATGTCTCCGGCGGAGGCACGGTTCTGGGAGACCGTGGAGGAGGGTGAACTCGGCGACCTGGCCCGCACGTTGGGCGTGTCGTCCGACGACCCGTTCAGCGCCGTGCTGCCCCGCCTGTCCGCCTGGCGCAAGGAGCAGCAGGGGCTGTCCGCCGTCGAGGGCTGGCGGTACCGGGTCGAGTGGCGGCCGGTGACGGCTGGGTCCCAGCGGCTGGACGGTGTCTGGCTGGTCGTGGCGCCGGTGGGCGAGGAGCGGACCGAATGGGTGCGGGATGCACTCGTCGGGAACGGCGCCGAGGTGCGGGTCCTGCACGTCGACCCGGGGTCCGCCCGACTGGACGGAGCAGCTGAGCGAACTGCCCGCTCTTGGTGGTGTGGTCTCGCTGCTGGGGCTCGCGGACGCGGGCGCGGCGGCCGTCCCCGCAGGGGTCGGGGCCACGATCGGGCTGCTGCGGGCGTTGGCTGGCGCGGGTGCGTCGGCTCCGCTGTGGTGCCTGACGTCGGGCGCGGTGGCTGCGGGTCCGGACGACGCCGTGGCCGGGTTCGAGCAGTCGATGGTGTGGGGTCTGGGCCGGGTGGCCGCCCTGGAGCAGCCGGGCCGCTGGGGCGGTTTGATCGATCTGCCGGAGGCGCACGACGAGACGACCGGTGACCTGCTGGCCTCGGTCCTGGCCGGGGCGAGTGGCGAGGATCAGATCGCTCTACGGGGTGGCGAGGTCCTCGGCCGCAGACTGGCGCCCGCGCCCTTGGGCGACGCCCCCGTCGAGGGGTGGACGCCGCGCGGGACGGTGCTCGTCACCGGTGGTACCGGCGCGCTCGGCGGACACGTCGCCCGGTGGCTGGTCGCCAAGGGCGCCGAGCACCTGCTGCTGACCAGCAGGCGCGGACTGGAGGCCGAGGGCGCGGAGGAGCTGCGGGCGGAGCTGACCGAGCTGGGCGCCCGCGTCACCATCGCGGCCTGCGACACCACCGACCGGGACGCGCTCGCCGACGTACTCGCCTCCGTGCCCGCCGAGCTCCCGCTCACCGCCGTCGTACACGCGGCGGGCGTCGAACGGTCGGCCGCCCTCGCCGACGTGGACCCGTCCGACCTGGGCGCGTTCGCCGACGTACTGGCGGCGAAGGCCGACGGCGCCCGCAACCTGCACGAGCTGCTCGCCGACACTCCGCTGGACGCGTTCGTGCTGTTCTCGTCGATCGCCGGTGTGTGGGGGAGCAGCGGGCAGGGCGCGTACGCGGCCGCCAACGCCTACCTCGACGCGCTGGCCGAGCACCGCAGGGCTTCCGGTCTTCCCGCCACGGCCGTGGCGTGGGGTCCGTGGGCCGATCGGCGGCATGGTCGCGAACGCCGGGCAGGGCGCGGCGGCGCAGCTGAAGCGTTTTGGCCTGCCGTCGATGACTCCCGCTGTGGCGATCGCGGGCCTGGCCACGGCGTTGGAGCGTGGCGACGGGAACGTGGTCGTCGCTGATGTGGACTGGGAGCGGTTCGCGGGCACGTTCATGGCGCAGCGCCCGAGCGCGCTGCTGAGCGAACTCCCCGCCGTACGCGCCGCGTTCGAGGCCACGACGTCGGAGCAGGGTTCGTCGGAGCTGGCGCGGCGGCTTGCCGGTCTTGACGAGGCGGAGCAGGAGCGGCAGCTGACCGAGCTGGTCCGTTACGAGGCTGCGGCGGTCCTCGGGCATGTGTCGGCCGACGCGTTCTCCGCTACGCGTGCCTTCAAGGACCTGGGCTTTGACTCGCTGACGGCGGTGGAGCTGCGCTCCCGCCTGAGCGAGGCCACGGGCGTCGCCCTGCCCGCGACGTTGGTCTTCGACTACCCGACCGCCGCCGAACTGGCCGCGTATCTGCGCACCGAACTGTCCGGCGTGGTCGCCGCCGCCCCCGCTGCTCCGGTGGCCGCGTCCGGTGCGGTGGACGAGCCGATCGCGATCGTGGCCATGTCCTGCCGCTACCCGGGCGGTGTGGCGAGCCCGGAGGACCTGTGGCAGGTGCTGCTCGCGGGCGGCGACGCGGTCGCGGACTTCCCGACCGACCGTGGCTGGGACCTGGAGGCGCTGTACGACCCCGACCCGGACTCGGTCGGGACCTCGTACTCCCGGTCGGGTGCGTTCCTCTCCGGCGTGAGCGGTTTCGACGCGGGCTTCTTCGGCATCTCGCCGCGCGAGGCGCTCGCCATGGACCCGCAGCAGCGCCTCCTCCTCGAAACCTCCTGGGAACTCCTGGAGCGGGCGGGCATCGACCCGAACTCCCTGCGCGGTGAGCGCGTCGGCGTGTTCGTCGGCTCCAACATGCAGGACTACGGGCTCGTCCTTGGCGGGGCCGCCGAGGACGTCGGCGGCTACGCGGCGACCGGCAACGCGGCCAGCGTGGCCTCTGGCCGCCTCTCCTACACCTTCGGCTTCGAGGGCCCGGCCGTGACGGTGGACACGGCGTGCTCGTCATCGCTGGTGGCGCTGCACCTGGCGGTGCAGGCGCTGCGCTCGGGCGAGTGCTCGCTGGCCCTCGCGGGCGGTGTGACGGTGATGTCGACGCCGGGCTCGTTCATCGAGTTCAGCCGCCAGCGCGGCTTGGCCGTGGACGGCCGGTGCAAGGCGTTCGCCGCCGCTGCTGATGGCACCGGCTGGGGCGAGGGCGTGGGCATGCTGTTCGTGGAGCGCCTGTCGGACGCTCAGCGCAACGGTCACCAGGTGCTCGCTGTCGTACGGGGTTCCGCGGTGAACCAGGACGGCGCGTCGAACGGCCTCACCGCGCCGAACGGCCCCTCGCAACAACGGGTGATCCGGCAGGCGTTGGCGAGCGCGGGTCTGGCTCCGTCGGATGTGGACGCGGTGGAGGCGCACGGTACGGGCACTAAGCTCGGCGACCCGATCGAGGCGCAGGCCCTCCTCGCCACGTACGGTCAGGACCGGGACGAGGACCGGCCGCTGTGGCTCGGTTCGGTCAAGTCCAACATCGGGCACACGCAGGCGGCGGCCGGTGTGGCGGGCATCATCAAGATGGTCATGGCGATGCGGCACGGTGTGCTGCCTCGCACCCTGCACGTGGACGAGCCGTCGCCGCACGTCGACTGGTCGGCGGGTGCGGTGGAACTGCTCGCTGATGAGCGGGCGTGGCCTGCTGGGGACCGGCCGTGGCGGGCGGGTGTGTCGTCGTTCGGGTTCAGCGGTACGAACGCGCACGTGATCGTGGAGCAGGCTCCGGTGACGGAGCCGGTGGAGTCGACGGACGTCGCGGAGCCGACGGCGGGTGACGGTGGCCTCGTGCCGTGGGTGCTTTCGGCGGGCGACGAGGGCGCCCTGCGCGGCCAGGCGGAGCGCCTGCTCGCCCTCGTGGACGCGCACGCACCCGTCGACATCGGCTACTCCCTCGCGACGTCACGAGCCGCGCTGGAGCACCGTGCGGTGGTGGTCGGTGCCGAGCGCTCGGAGCTGCTGGCCGCGTTGGCGGCTGTGGCTGAGGGCCAGGCGTCCGGTGGTGTGGTGACGGGTGTGGCTGATGAGCCTGGCCGGGTGGGTTTCCTGTTCTCGGGTCAGGGTTCGCAGCGTCTGGGTATGGGGCGTGAACTGGCCGACCGTTTCCCGGTGTTCGCCGAAAAGCTGGATGAGGTGCTGGGGCTTCTGGCGCCTGAGGTCCGTGAGGTGTTGTTCGGTGAGGATGCCGACGCGCTGAACGAGACCGGGGTGACACAACCCGCGTTGTTCGCGGTCGAGGTGGCGCTGTTCCGTCTCCTTGAGTCGTGGGGCGTACGGCCGGACATGCTGGCCGGGCATTCGATCGGCGAGCTGGCCGCCGCGCATGTGGCGGGCGTGTGGTCCCTTGCGGACGCCGTCAAGGTCGTGTCGGCGCGCGGTGCGTTGATGCAGGCGCTGCCCACGGGTGGCGCGATGGTCGCGATCCAGGCGACGGAGGATGAGGTCGCCTCGGACCTGCCGGAGACGGTGGGGATCGCGGCGGTGAACGGGCCGACGTCGATCGTCATCTCCGGTGTGGCCGCTGATGTGGAGGCGGTGGGCGAGCGCTGGCGTGAGGCGGGCCGCAAGGTGACGCGGCTGCGGGTGAGCCATGCGTTCCACTCGCCGTTGATGGACCCGATGCTGGACGAGTTCCGTGCGGTGCTTGAGGGGGTGTCGTACGACGCGCCCGCGCTCCCCATCGTGTCCACGCTGACCGGCGCCCGGGCGACGGCTGAGGAGCTGTGCTCGCCGGAGTACTGGGTGCGGCACGTGCGCGAGGCCGTGCGGTTCGCGGACGCCGTGAGCGCGCTCGTGGGGGACGGTGTTGGCACGTTCGTCGAGGTCGGTCCGGGTGGGACGCTGTCGGCCCTGGGCCGGGAGTCCGCGCCGGACGCGGCCTTCGTACCGGTGCTGAGGACGGACCGTCCTGAGGAGTCGGCACTCGTCTCCGCAGTGGCTCAGCTGACCACGCGCGGCGTGCGCCTGGACTGGGAAGCCTTCTTCGCCGGTCGTGGCGCGCGGCGGGTTGACCTGCCCACGTACGCGTTCCAGCGTGAGCACTTCTGGCCTGAGGTGCTGCCGCTGGCTGGTGATGTCTCGGCGGCGGGGCTTGGTGCGGTGGAGCATCCGCTGCTGGGCGCGGCCGTCGCGGTGGGCGACACGGATGGCGTACTGCTGACCGGTCGTCTGTCGGTCCGGACGCATCCGTGGCTGGCTGAATTCGCCGTTCAGGGTTCGGTGTTGCTGCCGGGTGCGGCGTTTGTTGAGCTGGCGGTGCGTGCGGGTGACCAGGTCGGGTGCGACCTGGTGGAGGAGCTGACGCTGGAGACGCCTCTCGTCCTGCCCGAGGACGGCGCGGTGCCGGTGCAGGTGTGGGTCGGCGCGGCGGATGAGTCCGGCAGGCGCGAACTGACCGTCTACTCCGGGTACTCCGGTTCGGGTGAGGTCGACGAGGGTCGCTCGTTGTCTCGGCATGCCACCGGTGTGTTGGGTATGGGCGGGCGTACTGGTACTTCCCTGGACCAGTGGCCGCCCGCCGGGGGCGAGGCCGTGGACCTGGACGGGTTCTACGAGGGCCTGGCCGACGGCGGCTTCGGCTACGGGCCGGTGTTCCAGGGTCTGCGGGCCGCGTGGCGCGCTGGTGATGAGGTGTTCGCCGAGGTCGCGCTGCCGGAGGGGGCGAAGGCGGACGGGTTCGGTCTGCACCCGGCGCTGTTGGAGTCCGCGTTGCATGCCGCTGTGCTTACCGGCGGGCCTGAGGCGGTCGAGAACCTGCCGTTCTCTTGGTCAGGTGTGCGGCTGCATGCGTCGGGCGCGACGGTGCTGCGAGTGCGGCTCTCGCCTGTGGGCTCGGACGCGGTGGCTGTGACCGCCTCGCGGACGGCGCTGGCGCCCCGGTCGCCACGGTTGACTCGGTGCTCCTGCGGCCGCTGTCGATCGAACATTCGCCCGGCGGTGATCGCGATGACGAACTGTTCGGCGTGGACTGGGTGTCGGTGCCGGTGTCCGAGGGTGATGCGCCGACGGTCGTGTGGACGACGGATCTGGGCGAGCTGGCGGAGTCGGCGGCGGAACTGTCCGACTTTGTGGCCCTGTCGTGCCCGGTCACGGTCTCGTCCGACCCGGCTGCCGGTGCGCATGAGGCGGCGCATTGGGCGTTGAACGCGGTCCAGACGTGGCTTGCTGAGGAGCGGTTCGACGCCGCGCGGCTGGCCATCGTGACCATGCGCGCGGTCGCTACCGCCGAAGAGGAGGATGTGCTCAATCTGGAGCAGGCGGCGGTGTGGGGTCTGGTGCGCTCGGCGCAGTCGGAGAACCCTGACCGGATCGTCCTTGTCGACCTGGACGAGGGCGCGGCCTCGGTCGACGCGCTGCCTGCCGTACTAGCCTCTGGTGAGCCGCAGTTGGCGGTGCGTGCGGGTGTTGCCAGTGCGCCGCGTCTGGCGCGGGCCCAGCGGTCCGTTGTGGATGACGCGGGCTTTGGTTCGGGGGCGGTGCTGGTCACCGGTGCGACGGGCACCCTGGGCGGTCTGGTTGCCCGGCACTTGGTCGCGGAGCGGGGTGTGCGGAGCCTGCTTCTGGTCAGTCGGCGTGGTGCCGAGGCTTCGGGTGCCGTGGAGTTGCGGGAGGAGCTGGTCGCGCAGGGCGCCGATGTGGTGCTGGCGGCCTGTGATGTGGCCGACCGGGACGCGCTCGCCGCGCTGCTGGGTGCGCATGAGGTGTCGGCCGTGGTGCACACGGCTGGTGTGCTGGATGACGGTGTGATCGGTTCGCTGACCGCCGAGCGGATCGACTCCGTGTTCCGTCCGAAGGTCGACGCGGCCTGGCATCTGCACGAGCTGACGCAGCACTTGGACCTGTCCGCCTTCGTGATGTTCTCCTCCGCCGCCGGTGTCTTCGGCGGTCCGGGTCAGGGCAACTACGCGGCGGCCAACGCGTTCCTGGACGCGCTCGCGCAGCACCGCCGAGCTGCTGGGCTCGCCGCGACGTCGCTGGCCTGGGGCCTGTGGGAAACGGCCGGTGGCATGGCGGGCAGCCTCGACGACGGGGATGTGCGCCGCATCACCAGCGGTGGTGCGATTCCGCTGGCCCCGGCGCAAGGTCTGGCGCTGTTCGACGCGGCGGGTTCCACCGGGCGCGCGCTGCTGGCACCCGTACCGCTGGACTTCTCCGTACTGCGACGCCACGCGCGCACCCACCCCGTAGCGCATCTGCTGCGAGGCCTGGTGCGGAGCACCGTGCGCAGGACTGCCGCGTCGGGGGCTGTCGCCGGGTCGGCGCTGGCGCGGTCGCTGGCGGGTCTAACCGCCGCAGAGCGGGAGAAGACGCTCCTCGACCTCGTCCTCGGGCACGTCGCCGTGGTCCTCGGCCACAGCTCCGCGAACGCGGTCGCGCCTGACCGTGCGTTCAAGGAGCTCGGCTTCGACTCGCTCAGCTCCGTCGAACTGCGCAACCACCTCAACGCGGCCACCGAGTTGGCCCTGCCCGCCACGCTGGTCTTCGACTACCCGACGCCCGCCGCACTCGCGGCCCATCTCGGCGCCGAAATGCTCGGCGGGGTGGTCGATGCCGTGGTCAGCGGTCCTTCCGTGGCCGTGTCCGACGAACCGATCGCGATCGTCGGCATGAGCTGCCGGTTCCCCGGCGGGGTCGCATCGCCCGAGGACCTGTGGCGGCTGCTGACCGAAGGCCGTGACGCGGTGTCGGAGTTCCCGACTGACCGTGGCTGGGACCTGGAGTCGCTCTACAACCCGAATGCCGACGGCGTGGGCACGTCGCACACACGCATGGGCGCGTTCCTGTCGGGTGTGAGCGGGTTCGACGCGGGCTTCTTCGGGATCTCGCCGCGCGAGGCCCTGGCGATGGACCCGCAGCAGCGGCTCCTCCTGGAAACCTCCTGGGAGGCCTTCGAGCGCGCCGGAATCGACCCGCAGGCGCTGCGCGGCAGCCGGTCGGGCGTGTTCGTCGGTACCAACGGTCAGGACTACGCGGCGCTGCTGATGGCCGCGCAGGAGAGCGTCGAGGGCTACGCGGGGACCGGTATCTCGGCGAGCGTCATCTCCGGTCGCCTGTCGTACACGTTCGGCCTTGAGGGCCCGGCCGTGACCGTCGACACGGCGTGCTCGTCGTCGCTGGTGGCCCTGCACCTGGCGGTGCAGGCGCTGCACCAGGGCGAGTGTGAGCTGGCGTTGGTCGGCGGTGTGACGGTGATGTCGACGCCGGGCGCGTTCGTCGAGTTCAGCCGCCAGCGCGGCCTCGCTGCGGACGGCCGGTGCAAGGCGTTCGCCGACGGTGCCGACGGCACCGGCTGGGGCGAGGGCGTCGGCATGCTCCTCGTGGAGCGCCTGTCGGACGCGCAGCGCAACGGACACCAGTGGTCCTCGCTGTCGTACGGGGTTCAGCCGTGAACCAGGACGGTGCGTCCAACGGCCTGACCGCGCCCAACGGCCCCTCCCAGCAGCGGGTGATCCGCCAGGCGCTGGCGAGTGCGGGCCTCGCCCCGGCGGACGTGGACGCGATGGAGGCGCACGGTACTGGTACGAAGCTCGGTGACCCGATCGAGGCGCAGGCCCTGCTCGCCACGTACGGCCAGGACCGTGAGGCCGATCGGCCGTTGTGGCTGGGTTCGGTGAAGTCGAACATCGGGCACACGCAGGCCGCCGCTGGTGTGGCGGGCGTCATCAAGATGGTCATGGCGATGCGGCACGGCGTACTGCCTCAGACGCTGCATGTCGACGAACCGTCGTCGCACGTGGACTGGTCGGCGGGTGCGGTGGAGCTCCTCACTGAATCCCGGCCGTGGCCGGAGACCGGTCGTGCGCGGCGGGCGGGTGTGTCGGCGTTCGGCGTGAGCGGTACCAACGCGCACGCCGTGATCGAGCAGGCCCCCGTGACCGAGCAGGAAGTGGCTCCGGAGCCGGTCCATGACGGGCTGGTGCCGTGGGTCCTTTCGGCCCGGAGCGTGGAAGCGCTGCGGGGGCAGGCCGAGCGGCTGCGCTCCGGCACGGTGGATGCGCACCCGGTGGACGTGGGGTTCTCGCTCGCTACGACGCGGGCGTCGCTGGATCAGCGCGCGGTTGTCGTAGCGGAGGGTACGGAGGACCGGCTGGCTGCCTTGGCCGCGCTGGCTGAGGGTAGGCAGGCGCCGGGCGTGGTGACGGGCTCTGTAGTCACCGGGCTGCTCGGCTTCCTGTTCTCGGGGCAGGGATCGCAGCGCCTTGGTATGGGGCGTGAACTGGCCGGCCGTTTCCCGGTGTTCGCCGAACAGCTGGATGAGGTGTTGGGGCTTCTAGCGCCTGAGGTCCGTGAGGTGTTGTTCGGTGAGGACGCCGATGCGCTGAACGAGACGGGGGTGACGCAGCCCGCGCTGTTCGCGGTCGAGGTCGCGCTGTTCCGCCTGCTTGAGTCGTGGGGTGTACGGCCGGACATGCTGGCCGGGCATTCGATCGGTGAGCTGGCCGCCGCGCATGTGGCGGGCGTGTGGTCCCTGGCGGACGCCGTCAAGGTCGTGTCGGCTCGTGCTGGGCTGATGCAGGCGCTGCCCGCTGGCGGTGCGATGGTCGCGATTCAGGCGACGGAGGATGAGGTCGCCTCGGAGTTGCCGGAGACCGTTGGTGTCGCGGCGGTGAACGGCCCGTCGTCGGTGGTGATCTCTGGTGTGGCCGCTGACGTGGAGGCGGTGGGCGAGCGGTGGCGTGAAGCGGGCCGCAAGGTCACCAAGCTCCGCGTCAGTCACGCCTTCCACTCGCCGCTCATGGACCCCATGCTCGACGACTTCCGCGCGGTGCTTGAGAGCGTGTCGTACGAGGCGCCCGCGATTCCGATCGTGTCGACGTTGACGGGTCGGTTGGTCACGGTCGAGGAGCTGGCGTCGGCAGGAGTACTGGGTGCGGCACGTGCGTGAAGCGGTGCGGTTCGCCGATGCCGTGAGCACCCTGGTGGCGGAGGGAGTCGGCACGTTCGTCGAGGTCGGGCCGGGTGGGACGCTGTCGGCACTGGGCCAGGAGTCCGCGCCCGACGCCGGGTTCATTCCGGCGCTGCGGACCGACCGCCCGGAGGAGTCCGCGCTGACCTCCGCCATCGCGGCCGCGTACCTGCGAGGCACCCACGTGGACTGGGCCGCCTACTTCGCGGGCAGCGGGGCACGGCGGGTCGACCTGCCGACGTACGCGTTCCAGCACGAGCGGTTCTGGCTCGACGCGCCGCCGCTGGTCGGTGATGTGTCGGCGGCCGGGCTCGGTGCGGCGGAGCATCCGCTGCTGGGTGCGACGGTCACTCTCGGCGGCTCGGACGGCGTACTCCTGACTGGTCGTCTGTCGGTCCAGACGCACCCTTGGCTGGCTGAATCCGTGGTCCAGGGTTCGGTGTTGTTGCCTGGTGCGGCGTTTGTTGAGCTGGCGGTGCGTGCGGGTGATCAGGTCGGCTGTGACCTGGTGGAGGAGCTGACGCTTGAGGCGCCTCTCGTCCTGCCCGAGGACGGTGCGGTACGGGTGCAGGTGTGGGTCGGTGCCGAGGACGCCTCGGGCAGGCGTGAGCTGACCTTCCACTCCAGTACGGGCGACGACCAGCCGTGGACCCGGCACGCCACTGGTGTGTTGGGCGCGGGCGGGAGTTCAGGGGCTTCCCTGGTGGAGTGGCCGCCTGCTCGGGCCGATGTGGTGGACCTGGAGGGGTTCTACGACGGGCTGGCGGATGTGGGGCTCGGCTATGGGCCGGTGTTCCAGGGGCTGCGGGCCGCGTGGCGCAAGGGCGGTGAGGTGTTCGCCGAGGTCGCGCTGCCGGAGGGCGTGAAGGCCGACGGGTTCGGTCTGCACCCGGCGCTGTTGGAGTCCGCGTTGCACGCCGCCGTGCTTGTGGGTGGGGCTGAGGTGGTGGACGGGAAGGTGCCGTTCTCCTGGTCGGGTGTGCGGCTGCATGCGTCGGGTGCGACGGTGCTGCGGGTGCGAGTCTCGTCTACGGGCTCGGACGCGGTGGCTGTGACGATCGCTGACGGGGCTGGTGCCCCGGTGGCCACGGTCGACTCACTGCTGCTGAGGCCCGCGTCGGCGACGCCGTCGCGGCAGGACCTGGAGGCGCTGTTCGGCGTGGACTGGGTGCCGGTGCCTGTGTCCGAGGGTGATGCGCCGGTGGTCGTGTGGACCACGGATCTGGGCGAGCTGGCGGAGTCGGCGGCGGAACTGTCTGACGTTGTGGCCCTGTCGTGCCCGGTCACGGTCTCGTCCGACCCGGCTGCCGGTGCGCACGAGGCGGCGCGTTGGGCGTTGAACGCGGTCCAGACGTGGCTTGCTGAGGAGCGGTTCGACGCCGCGCGGCTGGCCATCGTGACCATGCGCGCGGTCGCTACCGCCGAAGAGGAGGATGTGCTCAATCTGGAGCAGGCGGCGGTGTGGGGTCTGGTGCGCTCGGCGCAGTCGGAGAACCCTGACCGGATCGTCCTTGTCGACCTGGACGAGGGCGCGGCCTCGGTCGACGCGCTGCCTGCCGTACTAGCTTCTGGTGAGCCGCAGTTGGCGGTGCGTGCGGGTGTTGCCAGTGCGCCGCGTCTGGCGCGGGCCCAGCGGTCTGTTGTGGATGACGCGGGCTTTGGTTCGGGGGCGGTGCTGGTCACCGGTGCGACGGGCACCCTGGGTGGTCTGGTTGCCCGGCACTTGGTCGTGGAGCGGGGTGTGCGGAGCCTGCTTCTGGTCAGTCGGCGTGGTGCCGAGGCTTCGGGTGCCGTGGAGTTGCGGGAGGAGCTGGTCGCGCAGGGCGCCGATGTGGTGCTGGCGGCCTGTGATGTGGCCGACCGGGACGCGCTGGCCGCGCTGCTGGCCGAGCATCCCATCAGCGCCGTGGTGCACACCGCTGGTGTGCTGGATGACGGTGTGATCGGTTCGCTGACCGCCGAGCGGATCGACTCCGTGTTCCGTCCGAAGGTCGACGCGGCCTGGCATCTGCACGAGCTGACGCAGCACTTGGACCTGTCCGCCTTTGTGATGTTCTCCTCCGCCGCCGGTGTCTTCGGCGGTCCGGGTCAGGGCAACTACGCGGCGGCCAACGCGTTCCTGGACGCGCTCGCGCAGCACCGCCGAGCTGCTGGGCTCGCCGCGACGTCGCTGGCCTGGGGCCTGTGGGCCACGGGCGGCGGCATGGCGGGCAGCCTCGACGACGCCGACGCGCGGCGGATGGCGAGGGGCGGCGTGCTGCCGCTGGGCGCGGCCGAGGGCCTGGCGCTGTTCGATGCGGCGGGTTCCACCGGGCGTGCGCTGCTGGCACCCGTACCGCTTGATCTGCCCGCGCTGCGCCGCCACGCACGTACTCAGCCGGTGCCGCATCTGCTGCGAGGCCTGGTGCGGAGCACCGTGCGCAGGACTGCCGCGTCGGGGGCTGTCGCCGGGTCGGCGCTGGCGCGGTCGCTGGCGGGTCTGACCGCTGCGGAGCGGGAGAAGACGCTCCTCGACCTCGTGCTCGGCCATGTCGCCGTGGTCCTCGGCCACAGCTCGGCGAACGCGGTCGCGCCTGACCGTGCGTTCAAGGAGCTCGGCTTCGACTCGCTCAGCTCCGTCGAACTACGCAACCGGCTCAACGCGGCCACCGAGTTGGCCCTGCCCGCCACGCTGGTCTTCGACTCCCCGACGCCCGCCGCGCTCGTGGCATACCTCGGCGCCGAGCTGGCGGGCGAGCCCGCCGGCACGGCCTCGACCCACACGGCCGTGACCGTGGCCGTGTCCGACGAGCCGATCGCGATCGTCGGCATGAGCTGCCGGTTCCCTGGCGGGGTCGCATCGCCCGAGGACCTGTGGCGGCTGCTGGCCGAAGGCCGCGACGCGGTGTCGGAGTTCCCGAACGACCGTGGCTGGGACCTGGACTCGCTGTACGACCCGGACTCTGATCACCGTCGGGCACCACGTACAGCCGTATGGGTGCCTTCCTCGAGCGTGTGGCGGACTTCGACCCGGCGTTCTTCGGGATCTCGCCGCGCGAGGCCCTCGCCATGGACCCGCAGCAGCGGCTCCTCCTCGAAGCCTCCTGGGAGGCCTTCGAGCGGGCCGGGATCGACCCCAACTCGCTGCGGGGCAGCCGTTCCGGCGTGTTCGTCGGTACCAATGGTCAGGACTACGCGGCGCTGCTGATGGCCGCCCAAGAGAGCGTCGAAGGCTACGCGGGCACGGGCAACGCCGCGAGCGTCATCTCCGGCCGCCTTTCCTACACGTTCGGCCTTGAGGGCCCGGCCGTGACGGTGGACACGGCCTGCTCGTCGTCCCTGGTCGCGCTGCACTGGGCGAGCCAGGCACTGCACAACGGCGAGTGTGAACTGGCGCTCGTCGGTGGTGTGACGGTCATGTCGACGCCGGGTGCGTTCATCGAGTTCAGCCGCCAGCGCGGGCTCGCGGCGGACGGCCGTGTCAAGGCGTTCGCCGACGGTGCCGACGGCACCGGCTGGGGCGAGGGCGTCGGCATGCTCCTCGTGGAGCGCCTGTCGGACGCGCAGCGCAACGGACACCAGGTCCTTGCCGTGATCCGTGGCTCGGCCGTCAACCAGGACGGCGCGTCCAACGGCCTGACCGCGCCCAACGGGCCCGCGCAGCAGCGCGTCATCCGCCAGGCGCTCGCCAGCGCGGGCCTCGCCCCGGCGGACGTCGACGCGATGGAGGCGCACGGTACGGGCACCAAGCTCGGCGACCCGATCGAGGCGCAGGCCCTGCTCGCCACGTACGGGCAGGACCGGCCCGACGACCGGCCGCTGTGGCTGGGATCGCTGAAGTCGAACATCGGGCACACGCAGGCCGCCGCCGGTGTGGCGGGCGTCATCAAGATGGTCATGGCGATGCGGCATGGCGTACTGCCTCAGACGCTGCATGTCGACGAACCGTCGTCGCACGTGGACTGGTCGGCGGGCGCGGTGGAGCTGCTGACGGAGTCCCGGCCGTGGCCGGAGACCGGTCGTGCACGGCGGGCTGGTGTGTCGGCGTTCGGCGTGAGCGGTACGAACGCGCACGCTGTGATCGAGCAGGCCCCCGTGACCGAGCGTGAGGAGACGCCGGAGCCGTTGCCCGTCGGGACGGTCCTCCCGTGGCCGGTGTCGGCCAAGAGCCCCGAGGCACTGCGCGAGCAGGCAGCGCGGCTGAAGTCCTTCCTGGACGAGGCGCCGGATCTGTCCGTGTCGGACGTGAGCCATGCGCTGGTGTCTTCCCGCGCGGCCCTGGACCACCGCGCGGTGGTCGTCGCCGCCGAGCCCGCCGCGTTCCTGTCGGCGCTGGCCGCACTCGCCGAGGGACGTGAAGAACCGGGCGTCGTGAAGGGGGAGGCCGCCACGCATCGGGTGGGCTTCCTGTTCTCGGGCCAGGGCTCGCAGCGCCTCGGCATGGGCCGTGAACTGGCCGACCGCTTCCCGGTGTTCGCCGAGGCCTTGGATGAGGTGCTGGCTGTCCTGGCGCCTGAGGTCCGTGAGGTGCTGTTCGGCGACGACGCCGACGCGCTGAACGAGACCGGAGTGACGCAACCCGCGCTCTTCGCGGTCGAGGTCGCGCTGTCCCGTCTCCTTGAGTCGTGGGGCATACGTGCCGACGTACTCGCCGGGCACTCCATCGGTGAGCTGGCCGCCGCGCATGTGGCGGGCGTGTGGTCCCTCGCGGACGCCGTCAAGGTCGTGTCGGCTCGTGCTGGGCTGATGCAGGCGCTGCCCGCAGGTGGTGCGATGGTCGCCATTCAGGCGACGGAGGATGAGGTCGCGGCGGAGCTGCCGGAGACCGTCGGGATCGCTGCGGTGAACGGGCCGTCGTCGATCGTCATCTCGGGTGTCGCCGCTGATGTGGAGGCGGTGGGCGAGCGGTGGCGTGAGGCCGGGCGGAAGGTCACCAAGCTGCGGGTGAGCCACGCCTTCCACTCGCCGCTGATGGACCCCATGCTCGACGACTTCCGCGCGGTACTTGAGAGCGTGTCGTATGAGGCCCCCTCGATCCCGATCGTGTCCACGCTGACCGGTGCCCGGGCGACGGCCGAAGAGCTGTGCTCGCCGGAGTACTGGGTGCGCCACGTCCGCGAGGCCGTGCGGTTCGCCGACGCCGTCGGCACCCTCGCGAACGACGGCGTGACCGCGTTCGTCGAGGTCGGCCCGGGTGGCACGCTGTCCGCGCTTGGCCGGGAGTCCGCGCCGGACGCGGCCTTCGTACCCGTACTGCGTGGCGAACGCCCGGAGGCGATCGCCGTCACGACGGCGGCGGGGCAGCTGCACGCGCACGGGGTCGGAGTGGACTGGGAAGCGTTCCTCGGGGGGCGCGGCGCACGGCGGGTCGACCTGCCGACGTACGCGTTCCAGCGTGAGCGCTTCTGGCCGGAGGTGCTGCCGTTGGCCGGTGATGTGTCGGCGGCCGGGCTCGGTGCGGCGGAGCATCCGCTGCTCGGCGCGTCCGTCGTCCTCGGCGGCACGGACGGCGTGCTGCTGACCGGTCGTCTGTCGGTTCAGACGCACCCCTGGCTGGCTGAATCCGTGGTCCAGGGTTCGGTGTTGCTGCCGGGTGCGGCGTTCGTGGACCTGGCGGTGCGTGCGGGTGACCAGGTCGGGTGCGACCTGGTGGAGGAGCTGACGCTGGAGGCGCCCCTCGTTCTGCCTGAGAGCGGTGCGGTACGGGTGCAGGTGTGGGTCGGTGCCGAGGACGCGTCCGGTAGGCGTGAGCTGACCTTCCACTCCAGTACGGGCGACGACCAGCCGTGGACCCGGCACGCCACCGGCGTCCTGGGCACGGGAGGCCGCTCCGCTGGGACTTCCCTGGACCAGTGGCCGCCCGCCAAGGCCGAGGCCGTGGACCTGGACGGCCTCTACGGCCACATGGCCGACGGCGGCTTCGCCTACGGGCCGGTGTTCCAGGGGCTGCGGGCCGCATGGCGCAAGGGCGGTGAGGTGTTCGCCGAGGTCGCGCTGCCGGAGGGCGTGAAGGCCGACGGGTTCGGTCTGCACCCGGCGCTGTTGGAGGCCGCGCTGCACGCCACCGGGCTCACCGGTGAGGCCGACGCTTCCGGCAAGCTGCCGTTCTCCTGGTCCGGGGTGCGGCTGCACGCGTCCGGCGCGACGGTGCTGCGGGTACGGCTGCGGCCTGCGGGCTCGGACGCGGTGGCCCTGACGGTCGCCGACGGCTCCGGAGCCCCGGTGGCCACGATCGACTCACTGGTACTGCGCGCGGCTTCGGCGACACGCTCGCGGCAGGACCGGGAGGCGCTGTACGGCGTGGACTGGGTGTCGGTGCCGGTGTCCGACGCTGATGTGCCGACGGTCGTGTGGACCACGGATCTGGGCGAGCTGGCGGAGTCGGCGGCGGAACTGTCCGACTTCGTGGTCCTGTCGTGCCCGGTCACGGCCTCGTCCGACCCGGCCACCAGCGCGCACGAGGCGGCGCGTTGGGCGCTGACTGCGGTCCAGGCGTGGCTTGCCGAGGAGCGGTTCGACACCGCGCGTCTGGTCATCGTGACCAGGGGAGCGGTCGCCGCGACCGACGGCGAGGACGTGCGCGGCCTCGCGGCCGCCGCCGTCTGGGGTCTCGTACGGACGGCACAGGTGGAGAACCCCGACCGGATCGTTCTCGTCGACCTTGATGAGGACGCGGCCTCGGTCGACGTGCTGCCTGCCGGACTCGCCACGGGTGAACCGCAGTTGGCGGTGCGCTCCGGAGCCGTGAGTGCTCCACGTCTGGCCCGGGCCGACCGGTCCGTCGTGGATGCCCCCGGCTTCGGCCCGGGCGCGGTGCTCGTCACGGGCGCTACGGACACCCTCGGTGGTCTGGTCGCCCGGCACCTGGTCGCCGAGCGAGGCGTGCGCAGCCTGCTCCTGCTCAGCACGAGCGGCCCCGAGGCCGAGGAAGCCATCGAGCTGCGGGAAGAGTTGGTCGCGCAGGGCGCCGATGTGGTGCTGGCGGCCTGTGATGTGGCCGACCGGGACGCGCTGGCCGCGCTGCTGGCCGAGCACCCGGTGACCGCCGTCGTGCACACCGCCGGTGTGCTGGATGACGGTGTGATCGGTTCGCTGACCGCCGAGCGGATCGACTCCGTGTTCCGTCCGAAGGTCGACGCGGCCTGGCATCTGCACGAGCTGACACAGCACTTGGACCTGTCCGCCTTTGTGATGTTCTCCTCCGCCGCCGGTGTCTTCGGCGGTCCGGGTCAGGGCAACTACGCGGCCGCGAACGCGTTCCTGGACGCGCTCGCGCAGCACCGTCAGGCATCCGGTCTCGCCGCGACCTCGCTGGCCTGGGGCCTGTGGGAGACGGCCGGTGCGGTGACCGGTGCCGACGTACAGCCGACTGGTGACGGCACGCTCCCGCTGGGCGCGGCCGAAGGCCTGGCGCTGTTCGACGCGGCGGGCTCCACCGGGCGCGCGCTGCTGGCACCCGTACCGCTCGATATCTGCCCGCGCTGCGACGCCACGCACGCACCCAGCCGGTGCCGCATCTGCTGCGAGGCCTCGTGCGAGGCACGGCACGCAGGACCGCCGCGTCAGGGGCTGTCGCCGGGTCGGCGCTGGCACGGTCGCTGGCGGGGCTGACCGCTGCGGAACGGGAGAAGACGCTCCTGGACCTCGTCCTCGGGCATGTCGCCGTGGTCCTCGGCCACAGCTCGGCGAACGCGGTCGCGCCTGACCGGGCGTTCAAGGAGCTCGGCTTCGACTCGTTGACCGCCGTGGAGTTCCGCGACCGGCTCAACGCCGCCACCGAGCTGCGTCTGCCCGCGACCCTGGTCTTCGACTACCCGACGCCCGCCGCGCTCGTCGCGTACCTCGGTGCCGAGCTGGCGGGCGAACCCGCCGCCACGGCCTCGACCCACACGGCCGTGGCCGTGGCCGTGTCCGACGAACCGATCGCGATCGTCGGCATGAGCTGCCGCTACCCCGGCGGCGTCCGCTCGCCCGAGGACCTGTGGCGGCTCGTGCGCGACGGCGTCGACGCCATCGGAGAGTTCCCCGCGAACCGAGGCTGGGACCTGGACGCCCTGTACCACCCGGACCCCGCGCACGTGGGCACCTCCTACACCCGTGAGGGCGGCTTCCTGTACGACGCCGACCTGTTCGACCCGGCGTTCTTCGGGATCTCGCCGCGCGAGGCCCTCGCCATGGACCCGCAGCAGCGCCTCCTCCTGGAAACGTCCTGGGAGGCCTTCGAACGCGCCGGTGTCGACCCGGACTCGGTACGGGGCCGCGACATTGGAGTCTTCGCCGGTACCAGCCTCCAGGACTACGTCACCTTGCTGGCGGCCAGTCAGGAGAGCGTCGAGGGGTACGTCGGCACGGGCAACGCGGCGAGCGTCATGGCCGGTCGTCTCTCGTACACGTTCGGCCTTGAGGGCCCGGCCGTGACCGTGGACACCGCCTGCTCGTCGTCGCTGGTGGCGATGCACCTGGCCGCGCAGGCGCTGCGGTCGGGCGAGTGCTCGCTGGCCCTGGCGGGCGGTGTGACGGTGATGTCGACGCCGGGCGCGTTCCTGGACTTCAGCCGCCAGCGCGGCCTGTCCGCCGACGGCCGGTGCAAGTCCTTCTCGTCGGACGCGGACGGCACCGGCTGGGGCGAGGGCGTCGGCATGCTCGTACTGGAACGGCTCTCGGACGCCCGGCGCAACGGACACGACGTCCTCGCGGTACTCCGTGGCTCGGCCGTCAACCAGGATGGCGCGTCCAACGGCCTGACCGCGCCCAACGGGCCCGCGCAGCAGCGCGTCATCCGCCAGGCGCTCGCCAGCGCCGGTCTCGCGTCGGCGGACGTCGACGCGATGGAGGCGCACGGTACGGGCACCAAGCTCGGCGACCCGATCGAGGCGCAGGCCCTGCTCGCCACGTACGGGCAGGACCGCGACGAGGACCGGCCGCTGTGGCTGGGGTCGCTGAAGTCGAACATCGGCCACACGCAGGCCGCCGCCGGTGTGGCGGGCGTCATCAAGATGGTCATGGCGATGCGCAACGGCGTGCTGCCCCGGACCCTGAACGTCGAGGGGCCGACCCCGCAGGTCGACTGGTCGGCCGGCGACGTCGAACTCCTCACCGAGGCCCGGCCCTGGCCGGAGACGGACCGGCCGCGCAGGTTCGCCGTGTCGTCCTTCGGGTTCAGCGGCACCAACGCGCACGCCATCATCGAGCAGGCCCCGGCCACCGGGGCCCCCGCGCCGAAGGCCGCGCCGGACACGTCCGTGCCAGACACGTCCGTGCCGCCGCTCCTGGTGTCGGGCCGGGGCGACGACGCGCTGCGGGCGCAGGCCGAACGCCTGCACGCCCACCTCGTGGCGCACCCGGAGCTGCACCCGCTCGACATCGCCACCACGCTCGCGTCGACACGAGCCGCCCTCGGCCACCGGGCGGTCGTCGTCGGCCAGGACCGCGAAGCGCAGCTCACGGCCCTCAAGGCGCTCGCCGACGGGCGGACCGCGAGCGGCCTCGTCTCCGGCGCGGCCACCGGGCACCGCCTGGCCTTCCTGTTCGCAGGGCAGGGCGCCCAGCGCCTCGGCATGGGACGCGAACTGCACGGCCGCTTCCCGGTGTTCGCCGACGCGCTGGACGCGGTCCTGGCGGAGTTCGATCCGAGGGTGCGTGAGGTGTTGTTCGGTGAGGACGCCGAGGCGCTGAACGAGACGGGGGTGACGCAGCCCGCGTTGTTCGCGGTCGAGGTCGCGCTGTTCCGTCTTCTTGAGTCGTGGGGGGTACGTGCCGACGTACTGGCCGGGCACTCCATTGGTGAGCTGGCCGCCGCGCATGTCGCGGGCGTGTGGTCCCTCGCGGATGCCGCCAAGGTCGTGTCGGCGCGCGGCGCGCTGATGCAGGCGCTGCCTTCGGGTGGCGCGATGGCCGCGATCCAGGCGACCGAGGCCGAACTCCTGCCGGAGCTGACCGACACCGTCGGCATCGCCGCGGTGAACGGTCCCGCTTCGGTGGTCGTCTCGGGCGTCGCCGCCGAAGTGGAGGCCCTCACCGAACGCTGGCGCGCCGCGGGCCGGAAGGTGTCGCGGCTGCGCGTCAGCCACGCCTTCCACTCGCCGCTCATGGAGCCCATGCTCGACGACTTCCGCCGCGTACTGGAAGGCGTGTCGTACGACGCGCCCGCCATCCCGATCGTGTCCACGCTGACCGGCGCACCGGCGACCCCGGAGGAACTGGGCTCCCCGGAGTACTGGGTGCGGCACGTGCGGGAAGCCGTGCGGTTCGCCGACGCCATCGGCACGCTGCGCGAGCAGGGCGCCGACGCGTTCCTGGAGATCGGGCCGGGCGGCACGCTGTCGGCACTGGGTCAGGAGACCGCGCCCGACGCCACGTTCGTGCCCGCGCTGCGGAGCGACCGCCCCGAAGCGCTCGAACTGGCCACGGCCGCGGGCCGGCTGCACGTGCTCGGCGTCACCGTCGACTGGACCGACCTGACCGCCGGTGGCGAGCACCTCGACCTGCCCACCTACGCCTTCCAGCGCGAGAGGTTCTGGCCGGCCCAGGCCGAGACCCCCTCGGGCGACGTCTCCGGGGCCGTCGACGCGCGGTTCTGGGCGGCCGTCGCGGACGGCGACCTCGGGGAACTCGCGGACGAGCTGGCCGTGTCCCCCGACGACCCGATCGGCGCGGTGCTGCCCCGCCTCACGTCGTGGCGGCGCGAACAGGCGGCGAACTCCGCCGCCGACAGCTGGCGCTACGGCGTGGCCTGGCAGCCGGTGAGCGAACCGACCCCGGCACTCACGGGCACCTGGCTCGTGGTCAGCAGGGACGGCGCCGGCGAGGAAACCGTCACCGCCGCCCTGAGCAAGTACGGCGCACGCGTGCTGCCGGTCAGGACCGGCGATGCCGTGGACCGCGCGGCGCTGACCGACCGCATGGCGACCGACGAGCCCGTCACGGGCGTACTGTCGCTGTTCGCGCTCGACTCCGCACTGCCGTCCGGCGGCCTGGCGGCGACCCTCGCCCTCGTCCAGGCCCTCGGCGACACCGGACTCGCCGCACCGCTGTGGTGCGCGACCCGCAGCGCCGTCACGACCGGTGGCTCCGACACGTCCACCAGCCCCGACCAGGCGATGGTGTGGGGACTCGGCCGGGTCGTCGGCCTCGAACACCCCGAACGCTGGGGCGGCCTCGTCGACCTGCCCGACACCCTGCCCGACACCATGGACGAGCGCACCGGCGCCCGCCTCGCCGGTGTCCTGTCCGGCACGCCGGGGGAGGACCAAGTGGCGCTGCGTGCCAGCGGGGTGCTCGCCCGCAGGCTCGTACCGGCGTCCTCGGGCCGCGTCGGAGACTGGAACCCCACCGGCACGGTGCTGGTCACCGGCGGCACCGGCGCGCTCGGCGCGCACGTCTCCCGGTGGCTGATCGCGAAGGGCGCCGAGCACCTGCTGCTGACCAGCAGGCGCGGCCCCGACGCCGACGGCGCCGACGAGCTGCGCGCGGAGCTGACCGCGCTCGGCGCCCGTGTCACCATCGCCGCCTGCGACGTCACCGACCGGGACGCGCTGGCGGAGCTGCTGGCCTCGGTGCCCGCCGAGTTCCCGCTCACCGCGGTCGTGCACGCGGCGGGCGTCCTCGACGACGGCGTGCTCTCCGCGCTCACCCCGGACCGGCTCCACGCCGTACTGCGGCCGAAGGTCGACGCCGCGGTCAACCTGGACGAGCTGACCCGCGACCTGAACCTTTCCGCGTTCGTGATGTTCTCCTCCCTGTCGGGCACGATGGGCGGGTCCGGCCAGGGCAACTACGCGGCCGCCAACACCTTCCTCGAAGCGCTCGCGGAACGGCGCGCGGCGGCGGGCCTGCCCGCCACCGCGGTCGCGTGGGGGCCGTGGGACGGCGGCGGCATGGCCGAAGGGCCGCTCGGCGACGCCCTGCGCCGCCGGGGCCTGTCCCCGATGGCACCGGAGCGGGCCGTCGCCGCCCTCGACCGGGCCATCCGCCACGGCGAGCCGATGGCACTGGTGGCGGACATCGACTGGGACCTCTTCGGCGCCGCCTTCACCGCGGTGCGGCCGAGCCCGCTCCTGCGGGAGCTGCGCGGCGCGCAAAGCGCCCAGAAGGCCGCCGACGCGACGGCGCCCGCCGACCTGAAGGACCAGCTCACCGCGTTGTCCGGGGCGGAGCGCGAACGCGCCGTCCTCGACCTGGTCCGGGAGCACGCGGCGGCCGTACTCGGCCACGACGGCACCAAACTGGTGGAGCCCGGCCGGGCGTTCCAGGAACTCGGCTTCGACTCGCTCACCTCCGTCGAGTTCCGCAACCTCCTGAACGTGGCCACCGGCCTCAGCCTGTCCGCCACGCTCGTCTTCGACCACCCCACACCGGCCGCGCTCGCCGCGCACGTACTCGAAGCGCTGCCGGGAGGCGGCGCGCCGACCATCGACACGGAGCTGGACCGCCTGGAGTCCGCACTGTCCCTCCTGACGCCCGACGGCGAGCAGAGCGCCGCCGTCAGCACCCGACTCCGTGCGCTGCTGTCCAGCTGGGACGAGGCGCACACCCGCACGGAGCCCGCCGAGTCCGCCACGGACGCGCGCACGGCGACGGCGGACGAGCTGCTCGCGCTGCTCGACGAACAACTCGGCAACTCCTGAGCACCAGCCGCTCGCGCTGCTCGACGAAGAACTCGGTAGGTCCTGAGCTCATGAACACATCTGAAGGGTCCGAACACATGTCCAACGAGGAGAAGTACCTCGACTACCTCCGGCGGGCCTCCGTAGACCTCCAGGAGGCGCGCGGCAAGCTGCGCGAGGCCGAGGAGCGCGAGGCCGAGCCGATCGCGATCGTCGGCATGAGCTGCCGGTTCCCCGGCGGCGTGCGCTCGCCGGAGGACCTGTGGCGCCTCCTCCTCGACGGCGAGGACGCCGTGTCCGCGTTCCCCACCGACCGCGGCTGGGACCTGGACGCGCTGTTCGACGACGACCCCGACCGGCAGGGCACCTGCTACACCCGCGAGGGCGCCTTCGTCCACGACGTCCCCGACTTCGACCCCGCCTTCTTCGGGATCTCGCCGCGCGAGGCCGCGGCGATGGACCCCCAGCAGCGCCTCCTCCTCGAAACGTCCTGGGAGGCGTTCGAGCGGGCCGGCATCGACCCGCAGGCCATGCGGGGCAGCCGCTCCGGCGTGTTCGTCGGCACCAACGGCCAGGACTACCTGGCCCGCCTGATCACCGGCGCCCCCGACGGCTACGAGGGCTACCTCGGCACCGGCAACGCGGCGAGCGTCATCTCGGGCCGCGTCGCCTACTCGTTCGGCTTCGAGGGCCCCGCGCTGACCATCGACACCGCCTGCTCGTCGTCCCTGGTGGCCCTGCACCTCGCCGTGCACGCGCTGCGCCACGGCGAGTGCCCGCTGGCCCTGGCGGGCGGCGTGACGGTGATGTCGACGCCGGGCGTGTTCATCGACTTCAGCCGCCAGCGCGGACTCGCCGCGGACGGCCGCGTCAAGGCGTTCGCCGACGCCGCCGACGGCACCGGCTGGGGCGAGGGCGCGGGACTGCTCCTCCTCGAGCGCCTCTCCGACGCCCAGCGCAACGGCCACCCCGTCCTCGCCGTGATCCGCGGCTCGGCCGTGAACCAGGACGGCGCGTCCAACGGCCTCACCGCCCCGAACGGCCCGTCCCAGCAGCGCGTCATCCGCCAGGCCCTGGCGAGCGCGCGCCTCTCCGCGGCCCAGGTCGACGCCGTCGAGGCGCACGGCACGGGCACCAAGCTCGGCGACCCCATCGAGGCCCAGGCCCTCCTCGTCACCTACGGCCAGGGCCGCCCCGCCGACCGGCCGCTGTGGCTCGGCTCGGTCAAGTCCAACATCGGCCACACGCAGGCAGCTGCGGGTGTGGCGGGCATCATCAAGATGGTCATGGCGATGCGCAACGGCGTACTGCCCCGGACCCTGAACGTCGACGCGCCGTCGTCGCACGTCGACTGGTCGGCAGGCGCCGTGCAACTCCTGACGGAGTCCCGCCCCTGGCCGGAGACCGGCCAGCCGTGGCGCGCGGGCGTGTCGTCGTTCGGAGTG
>JAVLTM010000014.1:0-170070 GCA_037117115.1 Streptomyces sp. PmtG
CGGGGGGCCCCCCCCCCGGCCCCCCCCACCCGCCGCGCCCCCCCCCGCCCCCCCACGCGCGTGGGCACGCGACAACGACGGGAGCGACTACGTTCATGACCTGGGCCTCGATCGACCTCAACGCGGACCTCGGCGAGGGCTTCGGACGCTGGCGGCTCACCGACGACGAGCAACTCCTCTCCGTGGTCACCAGCGCCAACGTGGCGTGCGGCTTCCACGCGGGCGACGCTGCCACCATGCGGCGCGTGTGCGAGCGGGCGGCCGAGCGGGGCGTGCGCGTCGGCGCCCAGGTCTCCTACCGCGACCTGGCGGGCTTCGGACGGCGCACGATGGACGTGCCGCCCCTGGAGCTCGCGGCCGAAGTGGCATACCAGATCGGCGCCTTGGAGGTGTTCGCCCGCGCGGCGGGCACGCGCGTGTCGTACGTGAAGCCGCACGGCGCGCTCTACAACCGGGTGGTCCACGACGCCGGGCAGGCGGCCGCCGTCGTCGAAGGGGTGCTGCTGGCCGGTGACCGGCTCCCCGTGCTCGGCCTGCCCGGATCGCGCCTCCTGGAGGCGGCCGAGAAGGCCGGGCTTCCCGTCGTCACGGAGGCGTTCGCGGATCGCGCGTACACCGACGAGGGCACGCTGGTGCCGCGCGGCAGCGACGGCGCCGTCATCACCGAGACGGACGCCGTCGTCGAACGCTCCCTCGGGCTCGCCCGCTTCGGCGCCGTCACCGCGCACAGCGGGCGGCGCATCCCGGTCAGCGCGCGCTCCCTGTGCCTGCACGGCGACACCCCAGGGGCGGTGGGGCTCGCCCAGCGGGTACGGACACACCTGGAGGCGGCGGGCGTGCGCGTGGAGGCCTTCGCGTGAGCGTCCCCGCCGGGCGTCCGCCCCTGAGGGTGCTGCCCATGGGCGAGCGGGCGCTGCTCGTCGAGGTCGCCGACGGCCGCGCGGCCCAGGCCCTGCACGCCGAGCTGCTGCGTCGCCGCGCCGACGGCGACCTCGCCGTGCGGGAGATCGTGCCCGCGGCCCGCACGGTGCTGCTCGACGGCCTGGACGACCCGGAGCGGCTCGCGGAGCGGCTGCCGGGGTGGGAGATCCCGCCGCTGCCCCCGCGCGCGCGGGAGGCCGTCGAGCTGCCCGTGCGGTACGACGGTCCTGACCTGCCGGAGGTGGCGGCAGCCTGGGGCGTGCCGGTGCGGGAGGTGCCCCGGATCCACGCGGCGGCCGAGTTCCGCGTCGCCTTCTGCGGCTTCGCGCCCGGCTTCGGCTATCTGACGGGCCCCGACGGCCTGCCCGACGTGCCGCGCCGGGCCACACCCCGCACGGCGGTGCCCGCGGGCTCCGTCGCCCTCGCCGGTCCGTACACCGGCGTGTACCCGCGCCCGTCGCCCGGCGGCTGGCAGCTGATCGGCACTACGGAGGCCGTGCTGTGGGACCACGCGCGCGTACCGGCCGCGCTCCTGACGCCGGGCACGCGCGTCCGCTTCGTGCCGGAGGCCCGATGAAGCCGACCGGGCCTTCGCGGTCGTGCGGTCCGGGGCGCTGACCACCGTGCAGGACGAGGGCAGGCTGGGCCACGCCCACTTGGGGGTGCCGCGCTCCGGGGCGCTCGACCGGCCCGCCGCCGCCCTAGTGAACCGTCTCGTCGGCAATCCGGCCGGAGCCGCCGTCCTGGAGACCACCCTCAACGGCTGCGCGCTGCGGCCCCGGTGCGCGGTCACCGTCGCGGTGGGCGGAGCGCCGTCCCCCGTGACGGTGGACGGGCGACCCGTCCCCTGGGGAGCTCCGGTACGGGTCCCGGCCGGGGCGCTCCTCGATGTGGGAACCGCTGTCTCCGGAGTACGCGGATACCTCGCCCTCAGCGGTGGTGTGGCCGTCGATCCGGTGCTCGGCAGCCGCTCCACCGACCTGCTGTCGGGCCTCGGTCCGCCACCCCTGGCGGACGGCGCGGTGCTGCCGCTCGGCGGCGCGGAGGTCACCCCCCACGCGCGCGTGGGCCGACTGGACTATGCGCGCCGCAGCCCGCGCCTCCGCGCGAGCTGGTGCTGCGGATGGCGCCCGGTCCGCGCGCGGACTGGTTCACACCAGGGGCGCTGCGCACGCTCACCACGCGCGCGTACCGCGTGTCGTCGGCGAGCAACCGCATCGGCCTGCGCACGGAAGGGCCACCCCTAGAGCGAGCGGCGAGCGGTGAGGCCAGCGGTGAACTGCCCAGCGAGGGCATGGTGCTCGGCGCGGTACAGGTGCCGCCCGACGGCAGGCCCGTGGTGTTCCTCGCCGACCATCCGACCACGGGCGGCTATCCGGTGGTGGGGGTGGTGCGGCAGGCGGATCTCGCGGGGGCTGCGCAGGCGGCGCCGGGGACGCCGGTGCGGTTCGTGGCCACCGGGCGGGCTGAGCGGGGCGCGGGGCGCTAGGGGCGGGTGAGTCCGGCGAGCGCCGCCGTGACGGCGTGCCCGGTGCCCAGGTCGAGGCCGCCGCTCGTGCCGCGCAGCCCGTGCCGCACCTCCGCCGCGGCGAGCGCGAGGAGCTGGGGCAGCAGGTCGGTGCAGCGCCGGGCGACCCAGCCGGTGCCCTCCGTGGCCAGCCACCACAGGCTCGCCGAGCGGCTGGGCGGCGGCAGTTCGGGCTCACGGCCGGGCGGCGCCCCCAGGGCCAGGCCCTCGGCGGCCAGCAGGGCGTGGACGCGCGCGGCGAACATCCGGTGGCCGCGCTCGCCGGGGTGCAGCCGGTCCGCGCTCCACAGGGTGCGGTCGGCGATCCACTCCGGGCCCGCGGCGTGCAGGTGCAGGGCGCCGTAGCGCTCGGACAGGGCGTGGACGACGGCGTTGACCGCCCGCTGGCGCCGGGCCAGGGGGCGGCCGAGGGCTCCGGGCAGCCCGAGCATCGCCCCGGGGTCGGGCAGGCAGGCGGTCAGCAGGACCGCGCGGTCCTCGGTGAGCGCGCCGTAGACCGCGTCGAGGCGCGCGGCCACGGCCCCCAGGTCGAAGGTGCGGCGCAGGGTGTCGTTGACGCCGACGACGACGGAGACCACGTCGGGCCGCAGGGCGCGGGCCCGCGGCGCCTGCCGGTGCAGGACGTCCCAGGTCTGGGCGCCGTTGACGGCCAGGTTGTGGAACCGCGCGGGCGCTTCGGGCGGGCCGAGCCCGGCGGCGAGCAGCGCCGCCCAGCCCCTCCAGGCGCCGTCCACGGGGTCCCCCACCCCGGCGGTGAGCGAGTCCCCCAGGGCCACGTACGTGAGCGCGCTCATCCCCCACCGCCGCGCCAGGGAAGCACCGTGAGGCCGTGGCGGCCCGCCGCTGCCCCTCCGCTGCCTCGCGGCCCGACGGCGCGTACGCCCTCGCCGGTGCCGTCAGCGTCCCGCGCACCCATGTCCTGTACACCCGTGTCCCGTACGCCCACGTCCCGTACACCCGCGTCATGTGCCGCGAGGAACGCAGCGACGGCCGTGTCCCATCCGAAGCGTTCCGCACGCGCGCGTGCGGCCGCTCGGCGGTCCGGATCGGGCCGGTCGAGGACCTCCTGGACCGCGTCCGCGAACGCGACCGGCGTGTCGGCGGCCACCGCGCCCGCCCTGCCGACGATCTCCGGCAGCGCGGACGAGGCGCTGACCACCACGGGCGTGCCGCAGGCGAGGGCTTCCAGCGCGGCGAGCCCGAACGTCTCGCAGGGCCCCGGCGCCAGGCACACGTCGGCGGCGGCCTGGAGCGAGCCGAGCGCGGCGCGGTCGCCGACGTGGCCGAGGAACGTCACCGGCAACCGGCGTTCCCTGGCCCGCTGTTCGAGCCGGCCGCGCAGCGGCCCGTCCCCGGCGACCACGAGCACGGCGGGCACCCCGCGCCCGCGCAGCGTCTCCAGGGCGTCCAGGGCCATGCCGGGCCGCTTCTCCACGGACAGCCGTGAGCACAGCAGGAGCAGCACGCCCCCCACGCGCGCGTGCCGCTCGCGCAATCGAGCGTCCCTGAGGCCCGGGTGTCTGTCCTCCAGGTCGACGCCCAAAGGGGCCCGTACGACATTGCGCGCCCGTATCCGCTGGAACTCGCGCTCCGCCCATGCCGTGGTGCAGACCACGCGCGCGTAGGCGTGCGCGGTGCGGGAGTTGAGCGCGTCGGCCGCGCGGCGGGCCAGGTGCGGCGGCAGGCCCCAGGTGCGCATGACGGCGTCGGCGGCCTCGTGGGAGACCATCACGGCGGGGACCCGGGCGTGCCGCGCCCACGCGCCGGTCCAGCGCAGCGTCGTGCGGTCGGACACTTCGAGCCGGTCGGGGGCCAGGCGCTCCAGGAGGCGGGTCACACCGCGCCGGTCGGCGAGGACGCGGTAGCCGCCGGTGCCGGGCAGCACAGGGCCGGGCAGGGTCACGACGAGGCCCTGCTCGGTGTCGTGGGCCTGGAGGCGCTCGCCGGGCACGATCAGGACGGGCTCGTGCCCGGCGGCCAGATAGCCGCGGCCGAGTTCGCGCAGGGCGGTGCGCAGCCCGCCCGAGGAGGGCGTGACGAAGTTGGCGAGGCGCACGATCCGCAGCGGCCTCGCCGGCGGCGCCGCGCCGGTGCCGTCCGTCGTGTGCCCCGGTGCCGTCGCCGACGTCATGCCGCCACCGCCGTCCGCTCGGCGAGCACTTCTTCGTAGTGCCCGATGAGCCGCTCCCCGACGGTGTCCCAGGTCCGTCCCTCGACCGCCGCGCGGCCCGCCGCTCCGTACGCCGCCCGCAGCGCGGGGTCGGCGGCCACGGCCCAGACGGCGTCCCGTACGGCGTCGGCGTCGCCCGGGGCGACGAGGCTCCCGGTCCGCCCGGGGACGACCAGGTCGAGCGGTCCGCCGACGGCGGGCGCCACCACGGGCACCCCGCTGGCCATGGCCTCCTGCACGGTCTGGCAGAACGTCTCCAGGGGGCCGGTGTGCACGAAGACGTCCAGGGAGGCGAAGACGCGGGCCAGTTCGTCCCCGGTGCGGCGCCCGAGCAGCAGGGCGCCGGGCAGCGCGGTGCGCAGCGCCGCCTCGCTCGGCCCGTCGCCCACGACGACGACCCGCACCCCGTCCAGGCGGCACACCTCCGACAGGAGCTCGACGCGCTTCTCCGGGGCGAGCCGCCCCACGTAGCCGACGAGGAGTTCGCCGCGCGGGGCGAGTTCGCGCCGCAGCGCCTCGTCGCGCCGCGCGGGGTGGAAGCGCTCGGTGTCGACGCCGCGCGGCCACAGCCTGACCCTGGGCACGCCGTGCGCGGCCAGGTCGGTGAGGGCCGCGGTGGACGGCGCGAGGGTGCGGTCGGCGGCGCCGTGGACGGACCGGATGCGGCGCCACGCGGTGGCCTCGCCCATGCCCATGTAGGTGCGCGCGTAGCCGGCGAGGTCGGTCTGGTAGACGGCGACGGTGGGGATGCGCTGGCGCGCGGCGGCGGCCATGCCCCGGGCGCCGAGCACGAAGGGGCTCGCCAGGTGGACGAGCCCGGCGCGGTGCGCACTCAGCGCCGCGGCCAGCCTGCGGCTGGGCAGGGCCACCCTGACCTGGGGGTATCCGGGGAGCGGCAGGGAGGGGACGCGGACGACGGGGCAGGGCGCGGCGGCGTCGGGATCGGCTCCGGCGGCGGTGGCCGGGGCGATGACGAGGGGGTCGTGGCCGCGGGCGACGAGCTGTCGGGCGGTCTGCAGGGCGCAGTGCGACACCCCGTTGACGTCGGGCGGGAACGATTCGGTGACGATGGCGACACGCATACCGGTGTTGTCGTCAGACGGGGCGTGCCCACGTCAACGTGGATCTTTCCTGGCGAGGAACGTCCCATGAGCGTTCCGCACCGCCGCGCCACGAGGCCCCCGCACCGGGGCACCCCGCCGAGCTGGGAGGCACCGCCGAGCCGCGGCACATCGCCGTACAGCGACAGAGCGCCGTACCGCGCGACAGACCACAGCCCCGCGACAGACAGCAGCACCGCGGCAGACCGCCACACCGGGGCGCACCGTCACGCCGTCGCCGTCACACCATGGGCGCACCGTCAGGCCGTCGCCGTCACACCGGGGCAGGGCGTCCCGCTCGTCCGCCGGGAGCGCCCCGCCCCTCGGCGTGTCACACGGCGGGGGCGTCCGGGCCGATGCGGCTGCGCACCGCGGACTGGACGTCGTCCTCTTCGGCGGGATCGGTGGCGAGTCGGCGGAGCCGGGCGACGACGCGGGTGTCGCCGGTCTCGGCGTGCCGGGCCGCGACCTCGCGGGTGGACTCCTCGCAGTCCCAGAGGCACTCCACGGCGAAGCCCGCGGCGAACGAGGGGTCGGTGGCGGCCAGCGCCCGGGCGGCGCGGCCGCGCAGATGGGAGGAGGCGGTCTCGCGGTAGACGTGGCGCAGCACGGGGGCCGCGCAGGCGATGCCGAGGCGTCCGGCGCCGTCGACGAGCGGCCACAGCGTCGGTGCGTCCGGGCCCTGGCCGCGTACCGCCTCGCGCAGCGCGGCGAGCACCAGGTGGCTGTCCTCGGCTCCGCCTCTGCAGGCGAGGACGCGTCCGGCGGCGGCGCCGAGGGCGTCCGGGCGCCCGGCCCACTGGCGGGCCCGCTCCACGGCGGCCACGGAGCGCATCCGCTCGAAGGTCTCGGTGGCGACGTCCACCACGGCGGGCGTCGCGCTCTGTGCCGCCTCCTCCAGGAGGTCGAGCACGTCGGGATCGTGGACGTCGGCGAGGTAGCGCAGGGCGGTGCCGCGGGCTCCGTCCGCGCCGTGCCTGGCGGCGGCCAGGATCTCGGCGCGGTCCTCGGGCCCGGCGACCGCGCTCAGGCAGCGGGCGGCGGGGACGTGCAGCGCGGCGCCGCGTTCGAGCCCTTCCTGGGCCCAGGCGAGCACGGCGTGGACGCTCCAGCCGGGGCGCGGCCCCGAGGGTTCGAGCTGGCGCTGCCAGCGGTCGAAGGAGCCCCGTTCCTGTGCGGCGCGCACCCGGGCGCCGATGTCCGCGCGCGGGTCGTCGGCCCACAGCCGCCAGGGCCGTGGCTCGAAGGCGTCGCGGACGGCCACGGCGAGGGCGGCCTCGCACCTCGGGGTCCGCCGGGAAGCGGGCGAGCACGGGGGTGGCGAGGGCGCGCAGGGCCTCGTCGTCGTCGCGCAGGGCCAGCTCGTCCAGGGCCCAGGCCCAGTTCGTCCCGCTCGCGGCGTAGCGGCGCAGGAGCTCCAGGGCGTCGCGCCTGCCGTAGGAGGCGAGGTGGCCGAGGACGGCCAGGGCGAGGCCGGTGCGGGAGTCGTCCGTGATCAGGACGTCGTCGGGGTCGAAGAGATGGCGCTCGATGGCGCCGAGTTCGCCGCGCAGGTCCACGTACAGGCGGGCGTAGTACAGGGAGCGGTTCTCCACCTGCCAGTCGTGCCGCGGGTCGTTCGACACACAGTGGTCCAGGGCGGAGAGCGCCTCGGGCCGTGGTGCGGTGAGCGCGTGCAGGGTGCCGTCGCCGCGGCCCCGTTGCAGCAGGCCGAGCAGCGTACCGCTGGGCGCTATGACCGGTTCGAACATGGGAAACAGCCTCACATCAAGCGTCGACGCAACCGGGAATCCGCATTACCTGGCCGTGCGCCAACACGTCGGGCCGCCCGCCGTCTCTTGCTTGTCGAAGACCATTTTCCTCTGCCTCTCGTCGATGGCCCGGAGGGGCCCGGACACCAGGTCCGGGACCGAGCCGTTCACGGGCCGCGCGTGCGGCGACATCTGCCCCGACATCGCGTCCGTGAATCACGTCGTCATGATGACCCAGCGGTTCCGCCCGCCGCGACCACATTTCCGGCGCCCCCGCGCACCAGGTCGGCTACCCCGTTCAGGCGGCCCCGAACAGGGCGAGCAGTTCGGTCTTGCCGAACATGCGCGCCGTGTCGACCGCGGACGGCGTGCCCGCGGCCGGATCGGCACCCCCGTCGAGCAGCGCCCGGACCACGTCGTCGGCCCCCTTGAAGACGGCGCCCGCGAGCGGCGTCTGGCCCTTGTCGTTGGCGCGGTTGGTGTCCGCGCCGCGCTCCACGAGGGCGCGCACGGCGGGGGCGTGGCCGTGGTAGGCGGCCAGCATGACGAGCGAGTCGCCGCTGTCGTTGGTGAGGTTCACCGGGACGCCCGCGTCGACGTACGCGGCGAGCGTCTCGGCGTCGCCCGCGCGCGCCAGGTCGAAGACCTTGCCCGCCAGCTCCACCACCTCGGGGTCGAGGGGTTCGCTCATCGTGGTGACCGCCCTTTCGCGATACGCGTGCGACGGGCCCCCAAAAAGATCGGAGGCCCTGGTTCCGGGCTGCGCTGCCGTGCAGCCGTACGAGTGAATCGACAGGGTACTGCCCGTCACGGCACATGACCGACCGCGTCCGCGGCAAAGCTCACCGCGGGCGGCGGCCGCCCCACCCCTTCGCTCCCGTTCGGCCCGACAGCCCGCCGCCATTCAGGGGAAATATCGAGAATTTCCCCCATTTGCACCCCATCTCGTATGGATACATGCTGTGAGCCTGGAAGTACTGATGGTGACTGTCCCCCTCAATCAGGAGAACTCTCATGGTTCTGTCCATCTCCGGAGTCGTGCTGCTCGGCATCATCGTCTTCCTCTTCTTCCGCAAGGACGGACTCAAGGCCTCCCACGCCCTGGTCTGCGCGCTCTTCGGCTTCTTCCTCGCGGGCACCGCCATCGCGCCGAGCATCAAGGCGGGCAGCGCGTCCCTCGCCAGCCTGCTCGGCGGCATCAAGTTCTGACGGCTCCGCCCCTCACCACCCCAGGAGACCGACGTGGCCCGGCGCCCTCTCCCCCGCATCCTGAGCACCGGCACGGACCGGATCGCCCGGAGCCGGGAACACCTCGCCCGCAGCCGTGAGCTGGCCCGGTCGGCCGCGGACAGCGCCACCGACGTCCTCCACCCGCTGATCACCCTCAGCCGAGGGCTGCGCCGCCTCGCCGGAGCCGGGCGGCGCAAGTGGTCGGACACCCCCAAGGACCGGCGCGGGCCACTGCTGTTCCTGGTGGCCTCCGTCATCCTCGTCGTGGCGCTGATCCCCTACGGTCCGCTGCTCGCCGTCATTCTGCCTGATGGCGGCCGCCGCCTGGACCGGCCGCGAGCGCACCGCGCCGGAGCCCACCGGCCCGGACGGCACGCAGGTCGAGCGCCTGCGGTCCCTCTACGAGGCGCTCGTGCCGTACTTCTCCGTCCCCGAGGACCCCGACCCGCTGTTCGCGCACGGCGGTGACTGGGAGAAGGCCTTCCCCGCGCACGACTTCGACGACACCGGCCGCGTCGCCCACCTCGTGGTGCGCTATCCCGCGTACTTCACGGACGGCGAGGCGGCGTCCCGCGCGCGGATCGAGCAGCTCCTGCACGCCAAGTCGGGCCGCGGCCGCGAGTACCACTTCGAGTGGGACGAGGAGGGCAACAGCCTCACCGTGGACGTGCTGCCGCCGCTGCCCACGGACATCGCCGCCCAGCGCTTCGTCACGGCACCCGGCGAGACCGTACTCGGCCTCACCGACCCGACCGCCGTCCAGCGCACCCTGCCCGTCATGGACGGCGACGAGCGGCGCGACTGTGCCGCCCGTCGTGTGGCGCACCGGCCCCCGCTCGACCGAGCCGCACCTGCTCGCCGTGGGGCAGCCGGGCAGCGGCGTCACCACCCTGCTGCGCTCGATCGCCCTGCAGGCCCTCCAGTACGGCGACGTCGTCATCGTCGAGGGCAGCGGCACGGGCGACTACGCGTGCCTGACCGGGCGCCACGGCGTCCTCGCCGTCGAGTGCGGGCTCGCCGGGGCGCTCGCCAGCCTGGAGTGGGCCGCCCACGAGACGGAGCGGCGCCTCATCGCCGCCAACCGCGCCCGGCAGGCCGGCCACCCCCCGCCGGACGACACCAAGCGTCCGCTGTGGATCCTCCTCGACCGCCCCAGCACCCTCGGCCACCTCGCCGCGGCCGACGGACACCGCGATCCGCAGACGCTCCTCCAGGTGCCGCTGCGCCACGGCCGCGCGGCGGGCGTCACCGTGGTGGTGGGCGACCAGCTCGACAGCCTCCACGGCCCCGGCGCCCTGAGCGATCGCGGTGCGCCAGCACACCCGCGCGCGCGTGGTGCTCGGCCCCGCCGCCCCCGAGCAGGTGGAGGAGATCCTCGGCGCGGCGCCGCACACGACCCCCACGTCCGAGGTCCCCGCGGGCCGCGGCTACGCCCGGCTCGGCACGGGCCCCGTGCACCGGCTCCAGGTCCCGGCGACGCCCGACCCGTACGACGACGCGACGAGCGAGGCGCACCGGCGGGCCGTCATGGAGCTGCTCCCGGAGCGCACGACGCCCGGGGACACGGCGCTCCTGGGCGCGCCGGCGGTGGCGGAGGGGTGACGTCCGGCGGGCCGACGCGACACCGCGCAGGCCCGCCCGCACCGCCTTCGCGCCTCACCCCGCACGGTCCCGCGTCGCCTCACGCCACGAACGACTGCGGCGCGTGCGCCCCCGTGCCCGCGCCCTTCTCCACCAGTCGCGCCGCCGCCGCGAGCCGCACCGCCGCCTCGTCCGCGACCGCTCCGCCGACCGTGAACGGCAGCCGCACATACCCCTCGAAGGCGCCGTCCACACCGAAGCGCGGCCCGGACGGCACCCGGACGCCCACCCGTTCGCCGACCTCGGCGAGCCGGGAGCCGGAGAGGCCGCCAGTGCGCACCCACAGCGTCAGGCCGCCGTGCGGCACCTCGAACTCCCAGTCGGGCAGCTCCCGGCGCACGGCGGCGACCAGGGCGTCGCGGTTCTCCCTGGCCTGGGCCCGGCGCACGTCCACCGCCTGGCGCCAACCTCCGGTGCTCAGCAGCCAGTTGACGCCCAGCTGCTCCAGGACGGGTGTGCCCAGGTCGGCGTAGGCGCGCGCGGCGACCAGGCTGCGGATCACGTCGGGCGCGGCCCGCACCCAGCCGATGCGCATGCCCGCCCAGAAGGCCTTGCTCGCCGAGCCGACGGTGATCACGGTCGCGCCCGCCGGGTCGAAGCCGCAGACGGGGCGCGGCATCTCCAGGTCGTCCAGGCGGAGTTCGCTCATGGTCTCGTCGACCACGAGGACGGTGCCCGCGGAGCGCGCCGCGTCCACGAGCGCCCGGCGCTGGTCCTCGTCGGCGAGGGCCCCGGTCGGGTTGTGGAAGTCGGCGACGACGTACGCGAGGCGCGGCGCCGCGTCGCGCAGCACCTGCCGCCAGCGGTCGAGGTCCCAGCCGCCGAGCCCCTCGGCCATGGCGACGGGCACCAGGCGCGCGCCCGCCTCCCGCATCAGCTGGAGGATGTTGGCGTACGAGGGCGACTCCACGGCGATGCGCTCCCCGCGGCCCGCGAAGAGGTGGCAGATCGCGTCGATCGCCCCCATGGCGCCGGTGGTCACCATGATCTGTTCGGGCATGGTCGGGATGCCGCGCGCGGTGTAGCGCTCGGCGAGCATGGCGCGCAGGGCGGGCAGCCCCGCGGGGTAGTCGCCGTGGGTGTGCGCGTAGGGCGGGAGTTCCTCCAGGGCGCCCTGCACGGCGCGGGTGAGCCAGGGCTCGGGGGCGGGCAGGGCCGCGCAGCCGAGGTCGATCATCGAGCCCAGCGCCTCGGGCGGCAGGGGTTCGAGCCCGCGCGCGGGAAGCGGGTTACCGGCAGGTACGGCAGTCCAGCTGCCCGCTCCCCTGCGGGATTCGAGGAACCCTTCGGTGCGCAGCGCCTCGTAGGCGGCGGCGACCGTGGTGCGGCTCACGGAGAGCGCGACGGCGAGTTCCCGCTCGGCGGGCAGGCGCGCGGCCACCGGGACGCGTCCCTCCAGGACGAGAAGCCGGATGCCGTCGGCGAGGGCACGGTAGGCGGGCGGGCGGCGGGTGCCCGCGCCCGCGGGGCGCGCCTGCTGGGAGGTGAGCAGCCGGGCGAGCTGGGTCGAGCCCACCGCCGATGTCCACTGAGCCATGATCCCAGTCCACCTTCATCGAATTGGCCATGGTTGACGTCTTCTGCCAAGCCACAGAGTGTCATGAGTCAGGCCACTACCACCACGGGGGGCACATCTTGTCCACGGAGCCATCAGATTCGTCCGGGGCCCCTGCCGGCGTCCGGCCGGACGCCGGAGCCGGGGCGCCCGGAACCGTCCGCCGCGCCACGTCCGGACGGCCGCCACCTCACACGCCGGCTCGTCCAGCTCTACGTGGGCCTCGCCCTGTACGGCGCGAGCTCGGCGCTGCTGCTGCGGGCCGGTCTCGGCCTGGAGCCGTGGAGCGTGCTGCACCAGGGGCTCGCCGAGCTGACCGGGATGTCGATCGGCGTCGTGTCGATCTTCGTGGGGGCCGCGGTGCTGCTGCTGTGGATTCCGCTGCGGCAGCGGCCGGGCCTCGGCACGGTGTCGAACGTCTTCGTCGTGGGCCTCGCGACGGACGGCACGCTGGCCCTCGTCCCGGACACCGAAGGGCTCGCCGTCCAGGTGCCGCTCATGGTGGCGGGCATCGTCCTCAACGGCGTGGCGACCGGCCTGTACATCGCCGCCAAGTTCGGCCCGGGGCCGCGGGACGGCCTGATGACCGGCCTGCACCAGCGCACCGGCCGCTCCATCCGCCTGACGCGCACTCTCGTGGAGATCGCGGTGGTCGCCACGGGCTTCGCCCTGGGCGGCACCCTCGGCGTCGGCACGGTCCTGTACGCCCTGTCCATCGGGCCGCTCGCCCAGTTCTTCCTGCGCCTCTTCGCCGCGCCCGCGCCATCGACGGGAGGCGTGGCGGCCGCCAGCGGGCCATCGGGGCGGGCGATACTGCAGCGGTGACCACGCGCGTACGCCATCCGTACCTCGACCACCCCGGCCCGATCGCCTTCGCCCACCGCGGCGGGGCGGCCGACGGCCTGGAGAACACCGCGGCCGCGTTCCAGCGCGCCGTCGCCGCGGGCTACCGCTACCTCGAGACGGACGTGCACGCCACCGCGGACGGAACGCTCGTCGCCTTCCACGACGCCACGCTCGACCGGGTCACCGACACGCGCGGGCGGATCGCGGACCTGCCCTGGAGCGAGGTGCGCCACGCGCGCGTGGCGGGCCGCGAGCCGGTGCCCGCTCTTCGAGGAGCTCCTGGGGGCGTTCCCCGAGGCGCGCTGGAACGTGGACGTGAAGGCGGAGCCCGCGCTCCTGCCGCTGCTCGACCTGATCGAGCGGACGGGCGCGTGGGACCGGGTCTGCGTCGGCTCGTTCTCCGAGGCGCGCGTGGCCCGGGCCCAGCGGCTCGCGGGCCCCCGCCTCGCCACCTCGTACGGCACCCGCGGCGTCCTCGCGCTGCGTCTGCGCTCCCTCGGCCTACCGGCACTCCCGCGCGTCTCGGCGGTGTGCGCTCAGGTACCCGAGGCCCAGTCGGGCGTCAGGGTGGTCGACCGCCGCTTCGTGCGCACCGCCCACACGCGCGGGCTCCACGTACACGTGTGGACGGTCAACGACGCCGCCCGTATGCACGCGCTCCTTGACCTGGGAGTCGACGGGATCATGACGGACGACACCGACACGCTGCGCGCGGTGCTCAAGGACCGCGGCACCTGGGCCTGAGCCCGTCAGGCCGTGCGCCGCTGACGCCCGTCCGCGCCCGGTTCCGAGGCCCGTCCGCACGCGACGCGGAGCAGCACGATCCGGGCCGGATTTAGCAACTGAAGCCGAAGGCCGGTAGTGTACGCGTTTGGCCTGCCAGGCGTACCGTTACTGCGCGCTGAGCTTCGGGAAGCGCTGGGTGACATCTGCTGCCAGATGTGACAAACCGGGCGTTGGTGGGTACAACAAGGGGCGGCATACGACGGCGACGCTTGACCCGGTACGGGAATCTTTACCGCCGACCGGACGTTGTCCGGATGACGACGACAGCGACACCTGTCCTGTGGGCGACAAGCCCGGGAGGCACGATTCATGAGTGAGCGAGCTCTTCGCGGCACGCGCCTCGTGGTGACCAGCTACGAGACCGACCGCGGCATCGACCTGGCCCCGCGCCAGGCCGTGGAGTACGCATGCCAGAACGGACATCGTTTCGAGATGCCGTTCTCGGTTGAGGCGGAGATCCCGCCGGAGTGGGAGTGCAAAGGTCTGCGGGGCCCAGGCACTTCTCGTGGACGGCGACGGACCGGAGGAGAAGAAGGGCAAGCCCGCGCGCACGCACTGGGACATGCTCATGGAGCGCCGCACTCGAGAAGAACTCGAGGAGGTGCTTGAGGAGCGTCTCGCGGTCCTCAGGTCCGGAGCGATGAACATCGCGGTGCACCCGCGTGACAGCCGCAAGTCCGCTTAGGCGCGCGGCGATCTAAGAAGTAACGACGAGGGCCGGCCCGCTGCTCAGCAGCGGGCCGGCCCTCGTCGTGTTGTCCGGTCAACCGTGCCGGCGAGCAGCCGTGCTGTCCGGCTGCTCGCCCTGCGGCTTCGGCTCAGCGCGGCAGCTGGGGGCCCTCAGGCCGGTCACCCGGATGCGGCGACGCCGCAGACCCGTCCTCGCGGATGACCTCGCCCTGGACGACCTTGCCGTCAGAGTGGTGCGTGCGCGCCTGCTGGAAGGCGTCCCCCAGGCCGCCGGGGGCCGCCGCCGCGGCCTGGCGGAGCTTGCGCTCGACGGCGCGCTCCGCGCTGCGGCTGAGGGCCTTCTGGAGCGGCGGCACGAGCAGCAGCAGCCCCAGGACGTCCGAGATCAGGCCCGGCAGGATAAGGAGCAGGCCGCCGAGCATCGTCAGGGCACTGCCGCCGCCCTGGTCGGGCGCGGGCGCCGGGCCGCCCTGCTGCTGCTGGCGCAGCGTCTCGCTCAGGTTCCTGAACGCGCGGCGCCCGGCCCGCTTGATGACGAACGAGCCGAGCACCAGGCCGCCCACGAGGAGCAGGAACACGGTCAGGCCGCTCAAGGCGCCCGCCACCACGATCAGCAGCCAGATCTCCAGGACCAGCCACGCGGCGACGCCGAGGGGCAGGAACCTGAGGACGCGCGAGCGCCGGGGCCGGGCAGAGGTCGAGTAGGGAGGCGGTGCGCCAGTCGTCATGCTCCCAGTGTGCCTGGCCGCGCCTCAGACCGGGATAAGAGGGTGATCAAGAGCGGGGGTCGGACGGCTTGCGGCCGAGGACCTTGCCGACGCGCTCCCCCACGCCCCAGGCGGTGACCCGCCACAGCGCCTCGGCGACGATGTCGCGGCTCATCTTGCTGTCGCCGTGCTCGCGCTCCACGAAGGTGATGGGCACCTCCACCACGTGGTAGCCCGCCTTGACGGCGCGCCGCGCCAGGTCGACCTGGAAGCAGTAGCCCTGGGAGGCGACGTCCGCGAGGCCGAGCCCTTCGAGCGTCTCGCGCCGGAAGGCGCGGTAGCCGCCCGTGACGTCGCGGACCGGCACGTCGAGCAGCAGCCGGGAGTAGGTGCTGCCGCCGCGGGACAGGAACTCGCGGGACTTGGGCCAGTTGACGACCCGCCCGCCGGGCACCCAGCGCGAGCCGAGCACCAGGTCCGCGCCCTTGAGGGCGGTGAGCAGGCGCGGCAGTTCCTCGGGCTGGTGGGAGCCGTCCGCGTCCATCTCCACGAGGACGCCGAAGTCGTGCTCGAGGCCCCAGGTGAAGCCCGCGAGGTAGGCGGCGCCGAGGCCCTCCTTGCCCTTGCGGTGCAGCACGTGCACCTGCTCGTCGTCGCCCGCGAGCTCATCGGCGATCTTGCCGGTGCCGTCGGGGCTGTTGTCGTCGGCGACGAGGACGTGCGCCTCGGGCACGGCGGCGCGCACCCGGCCCACGATCGCCTGGATGTTCTCCGCCTCGTTGTAGGTCGGGATGATCACCAAGGCCCGGCCGAGCGGACCGAACTCCCGCCCCGCGCCCGCTGCTTCGCCGATCCCGCCGCCGTTGCTCACTACTGCCCCTTCGTTCGTACGCAGGGGACCACCATAGTGGCCCGGGCCTGGGGCTCTTGCGACGCCACGGGTACCGGCCGCCGCACGGGGCGGGCGGGCGCCCGCGCCCGGTGGCACAGGCGGGGAAACGATCCCTCGGCACCGGCGCGGAAACGATCCCGCGACGGGCGCGCGGAAGCGGTCCTGCGGGTCGGGGCCCGGTGCCCTTCGGGCCGGCCTGGGGCCCGCTGGCTGCGGGTCGACCGAGAGCCGTTGTCTACTGAGCGTCCGGGCCCCACCCGGGTCGCACCTCCCCCGCGCCGCCAGGGAGCGGGAGGGACGCCCTTGCCCCGGCGATCGCGTTCCCGAGGCCGTGCGTCGCGGGCGCTGGACCTGGCTCCCGGTGGTGGTGCGCCGGTGCGGCGCGCCACGCGTGGCCCAGCGGCGTTCGACGACTGCGTGCGGGTTCACCGGTCGGACGTCCTGTGGTGGACGCGGCCGAAACTACCCGTCGACGGCGGCCGTCTGTCAATAGCCGCCTGACCTGCGAACCTTCCGCAGATCAGCAGGTCAGTGGCGAGGAGGACCCGGTCGCGCGACGCGCCGCGTGGCCCCGTTCGGAGCCGCGCGGCCGCGCCGCCGTCACTCGCCCGGCCGTACGAAGACGGCCCGCCCCGCCACCACCGTGCGCAGACAGACGGGCAGGTCGGCGCCGGGGGTGAGGTCGGGCAGGCCGGGGGTGCCCGAGCGCGGGTCGGTGGACCAGCGGGCGACGCGGTCGTCCGGAGCCTGGACGACCAGCTCCCCGGCGCGCCACACGGCGTAGTCGGCGGGGGCGCCCGGCACCAGGACGCCCGCGTCGTCGCGGCCGATGGCGCGCCAGCCGCCGCGCGTGTGGGCGGTGAACGCGGCGCGCACGGACACCCGGTGCTCGGCGGTGTGATGGAAGGCGGCGGCGCGGACGGTGCCCCAGGGGTCCAGCGGGGTCACGGGGCTGTCGGAGCCGAAGGCGAGCGGGACGCCCGCGCGCAGGAGCGCCGCGTACGGGTTGAGGGCGCGGGCCCGCTCGGCGCCCAGGCGCTTGGCGTACATGCCGTCGCCGCCCCACAGCGCGTCGAAGGCGGGCTGCACGGAGGCGGTCAGGCCGAACTCGGCGAACGCGGCGACGGTCTCGGGGGTGAGCATCTCGGCGTGCTCGACGCGGTGGCGCGCGGCCCGGACCCGGGCGAGGCCGACCTTCTCTGCGGCGGCGCGCACGCCGTCCGTCACCGCGGTCAGGGCGGCGTCGCCGATCGCGTGGAAGCCCGCCTGCAGGCCCGCCTCGGTGCAGGCGACGACGTGGTCGGCGACGTCGGCGGCGCTCAGGTAGCTGTTGCCGGTGCCCTCGGCGTCGGCGTACGGCTCGTGCAGCCAGGCCGTGTGCGAGCCGAGGGAGCCGTCCACGAAGAGGTCGCCCGCCGCGCCCGCGGCGCCCAGCTCCCGCGCGCGGGCGACGCCGTCCGCGCCCCGCTCGCCCCAGTACCCGACGACGCGCGGCCCGGGCTCCTCGGCGGCGAGCCGCAGCAGCCCGGTGAAGTCGTCCTCGCCGGAGATGGTGGGGCCCGCGCACTCGTGCACGGAGCCGATGCCGAGGGACGCGGCGCGGCGCAGCGCGGCGCGCTGGGCCTCGGCGCGCTGGACCGGCGTGAGGGCCCCGTGGGCGGCCTCGCGCACCACGTGGTGGGCGTCGGCGGTCAGCGGCGCGTCGGCGTGGAACCCGGCCGCGTCGGCGACGCCGGGCACCTGGTCGAGGAGCGCGGTGGTGACGACGGCCGAGTGGACGTCGATCCGCGACAGGTACAGCGGGCGGCCGCCCGCGGCCTCATCCAGCTCCGCGCGCGTGGGCGGCCTGCCGTCGGGCCAGCGTGCGGAGTCCCAGCCGTGCCCGAGGAGCACGCGGTCGTGCGGGCGCGCGGCGGCGTGTTCGCGTACGAGAACGAGTGCGTCGGCGAGGCTCCGGGCCCCCGACAGGTCCAGGCCCGTCAGGGCGACGCCGGTGCTCGTGAGGTGCGTGTGGGAGTCGGTGAACGCCGGGGTGACCAGGGAGCCTTCGAGGTGGACGATGTCGTCGACACCGTCAGCGAAGGCGTCGGCGGCGCCTTCGGAGCCGACCCAGGCGACATGGCCGCGCTCGACGACCATCGCGGTGGCGAAGGGGTCGGCGGGGCTGTGGACCTCTCCGCCGCGCAGCAGGACGGTGCGGTGCCCGTGTCCGCTTTCGGGGGTGATGCGCTCGCTCATGGGGAACAGTCTCGCGCCTGCGCGCGGGCGGCCCGCCGCCGGGGTGGCCGCGCTCGGCGGGGCCGAAGGGCACACCCCGGACGCGGGTGCGGCGCCCGGGTCAGATGCGCGGCGGGCGGGCCTCGTACGGCGTGGAGAGGACGACCGTGGTGTGCGTGGAGACCCCGGCGAGCGAGCGCAGCCGCGCCAGCAGGTTCTCCAGTTCGTGCGGGGTGGCGACCCGGACCTTGAGCAGGTAGTTCTCGGCTCCGGCCACGCTGTGGCAGGCCTCGATCTCGGGCACTCCGGCAAGGCGTTCGGCGATGTCGTCGGGGGCGCTGGGGTCGAACGGCTTCACCGCGATGAAAGCGGTGAGCGGCAGGCCGACGGCCTCGGGGTCGACGACCGCGGCGTACCCACGGATCACTCCGCGCTGCTCCAGCCTGCGCACCCGCTGGTGCACGGCCGATGTGGACAGGCCCGTGGCCTTGCCCAGGTCGGTGTAGCTCATCCGCCCGTCCTTGACGAGCAGCTGCACGATCTGTCGGTCCAGCTCCTCCATGGGCCCGAACCTACAGTGCCCTTGATCCTCACCGATACCTGAGGGACACCCGAACGGCACCGGCGCGCTCGCCCGGCGCCGCCCGCGCGAGGGCGGGAGCGGCGCGAGCAGGGCGCCCGCGACCCAGAACCGGGTGCGGGCGGCCGTGGCGGCGGCCATGGCGGTCGGATCAAGTCCGCATTAGTCTTCGCAGGTCCGCATACCTGCGCGGAGCTCCGGAGGCGCCCCGCGCGCGCTGGCATCTCCCGTTGGCATGTGACGAACGCCACAGATCCAGCACGCGCTCCGTCCAGCTGCCGCGATTACCTCCGGGAGCGGACGGGAAGTGCTTGCTGTGGTCGAGGCCGCAGTGCCTTGTCGGCCCACCCGAGGGGGAGATTCCCATGCAGAACCTGAAGCGCCCGGGTCGTACCGCGCGCCGCAAGCAGCAGCTCGTCGAGCTCGAGCCCGCACCGGAGGGTGTCGAACCGGCCGATCTCGAAGACGACGAGCTCGAGGCCTACGACACCCTGGAGATGTACCGCGTGACCTGCCCGGACTGCGCGCAGCCCATCGCGCTCCTGGCGGACGAGGACGTCCTGCCCGAGCACGCGCTGTGCCCCACCCCGTGGAACCCCTTCGGGCTCACGGTCTGCGTGGGCACGGGCCGGGTGGCGACCGAGGCCGAGGCGGCGGACGAGTCCCCCGAGCCCCAGGAGCAGGACACGGCCCTGCTCCTGACGCTCCCTCAGGGGCTCGACTGGCGCACGCAGCCGTTCTCGCACGTGGGCGGCCCCGGCTCGCACCCGATGCGGGTGCCCAGCCAGCCCTCGCGGCGCGCCGCCTGACGGCTCACCAGTAGCTGCCCTGCACCATCGCCGCCAGGCTGGCGTGGTGCAGGATCAGCGTGTCGGGATCGTCGGGCACCACCGGCTTCCCCGAAGCGCACCTGCCGGTGGGCGACGCGCAGCATGACGACGGCGTGCCGCAGCGCGGCGTACAGCGTGTAGAAGTCCATGTCGCGCGGCCGGTGCCCGGTCAGCTCCGCGTAGCGCTCCTCGATCCGGTCGCGGCGCAGGAAGTCGGGCAGCCCCGGCTGGCCGAGGCCGACCGTCAGGTCCTGGAAGAAGCGGTGCAGATAGACCGTCCAGCCGAGGTCGATCTCGCGCGGGCCGAGGCAGGCCATCTCCCAGTCGAGCACGGCGGCGGGCGTGAAGCCGTCGTAGACGATGTTGCCGATGCGGGCGTCGCCCCAGTTGAGCACGGGCTCGCCCTCGTCGGCGGGCCACAGCTCCGCGAGGCGCCCGAAAGCGCTTTCGATCAGCGGTGAGCGGGGCAGCCCTTCGACCACCCACGCGTAGTAGGCGCGCTGGGCCTCGACGTGGCGGCGCAGCGGGCTGCCCTCGCCCGGAAGGCCGAGGAAGTCCGCCCGGTCCACGGGGACTTGGTCGTGCAGCCGGGCGACGACGTGGACCGTGCCGTCCTCCAGGCGGGCGCGCTCGGCGTCGCTCGCCGCGTGCAGCCAGTTGCCCTCGTACGTGTAGGGCATGACGTCGGGCGGCACCCGGCCCTCGACGCGCTCCATCACGAAGAACGGGGCGCCGAGCGGCCCCGGTTCCTCCTCCAGCCACAGCACGCGCGGCACCGGCACGTCGGTGTGCTCGGCGACGAGCCGCAGCGTGCGGTACTGGCGCTCCATGTCGTACACGGGGAAGACCGTGTACGCGGCCGGGTCCGCGGCCAGGCGCAGCACGCAGTGGCGCAGCGGCGGTTCGGGGTGGTCGACGGTGAACAGGAGCGTCTCGCTCGACATGCCGTTGGACTCGGGGACGCTCACGTCGACCGCCCGCGCGCCGGGCAGGCGGGTGCCGAGCCAGCGGGTCAGGCGGCGGGCGAGCGCCTCGGGGTCGCGCGTGCTGGTGCGGGGCCTGGGTGCCGTGGTCATGGCGGCGCTCCTCTCGGGGGGGGGCGGCCCACGGGCGCCGCTCAGGGCGCGACGGAGCCGAAGCCGGTGAATCCGCTCGGGTCGTGGCGGCCGAACGTGCCGTGCTCGAAGATCCCGTGGCCGACGCGGCCGTCGAGGGTGCAGCGGGCCGCGTGGTCGACGACGCCGTACGCGGCCAGGGGGTGGGCCGCCGGGTCCGCCAGGTCGTAGGAGCGGCGCTCGCACCAGGCGCGGCCGCGCCACGTCCCGTGCTGCCAGTCGTCGGCGGGCGGATAACCGGCGCCGACGGCGAGCGGCAGCGAGGTGAGGACCTCCACGCCGAGCTCCAGCGGCTTGCGGCTGGCCGGGTCCGTCAGGTGGATGACGGCGCCCGTGGGCCGCCGGGTGCCGGAGGCGTAGCTGATGTCGGCCTGGGGCCAGCCGAGTTGGCGGTCGGGGTGGCCGGGGCGGACGAGGGTCGCGTCATTGAGGTCGCGGTAGCCGTCGGCGTCCTCCTGGGCGATGACCATCAGGAAGCGGTCGGCGAAGCGGACCGGGCACCAGATCCAGTGGAACCCCTCCGTCGGGAACTCCTCGGCGAGGCGGCCGCCCTCCTCGCCCGGGATGGGCCGCACGCCCCAGCTGCGGTCGCGGGTGGCCGTCCACTCCCCCGCGCTCACCCGGAGTTCCTCTCCCCCGACGCGGATGGTCCCCTCGCAGTGTCCCGCCTGCACGAACCGGCGTCCTTCGAGGGTGAGGCGGCCGCCGCGGCGCTGGGTGTGGTGCGGCTCCCACAGGGCCGGGAAGTCGGCGTTCCAGGTGAGGTCGCAGGCCAGGGATTCGGGGTCGTCCGGGTCCGCGGCGCAGCTCAGGCGGAGCCTGCGCAGGGGTTCCTCGACGAGGACGCGCAGCGGGCCCACGGAGAGGTTCGTGCGGTCGTCGGCCAGTGCGTCGGACGCGCGTACGGCGTGGAGCGTATCGCCGGTGCGCAGGGTGGCGTAGGCGTCGATGACGCCCGTGTTGGGATAGACCCCGAGCCCGAGGATGAGCAGGGCCGTACCGCGGTGGTCGAAGACGTGGAAGATGCACCGGTCGTAGGCGTTGCGGTCGCCGGTGGCCACGTACCTCATGGACAGCGGCACTTGGTGGACGGGGTACTCGTCGAGCGGGACGGGGCGGTCCTCCGGCACGGCGCACCTCCCTGGGCGGGGTGGTCGAGGGGCGGGGCGGCGGGCCCCGGGCGGGAGTTGACGGTACGTCAGATGCCGTGCCGAGGCCATACGCGGGCCCGCACCCGGCGCGCGGGAAGCACGGGGCGTGCCGCACGGGACGGCGGCGCTGGCGCGACGCGCCGCACGCGCCGCGCCCCGGACGGGCCCTGAACGCACTCTCGATTCAGCCCGATGGTGACCTGGCCCCGGCACCGCGCGTTGGCCGGACATGACCCCCACACACGCTCCGGCCGGCCAGCATCGGCGCACTCTCGCGACGCCGCCCGCCAGTGCAGAATCGGTTCCCCACAGGTCTCAGTACACCCCGCAGCCCCCATATCCCCATCAGTCCCCGTACTCGCCTCAGGCCCCGTACTCCCCGCAGTCCCAGCCGTCCCCACCCCCGCCGCAGCCCGCGCCGCCCCAAGATCCGCCCATCTACCGGGCCCTGATCCGCCACTGGGCCGACCGCGGCCGGACGCTGCCGGGCCGCCACGACCCGGAGTGGGTCCGCCTCGCGGCGCCGCTGGCCGGGGCCGGGCAGTTCACCGCCGCCTACGGCTCGCCCCGGCACACGCCGTTCGGCGAGAGCTTCGGGCCCGCGTACGACACCGGCCGGGGGTCGTACGGAGGTGCCAGGAACGCTCCGTATGACCCCCGCCGGGGCGGGCCCTACGACGGGTCGCCCGGCTCTGGGTACGAGACGGGCCGGGACGCCTCGTACGCCACGGGCCGTGCCGTGAACCCGTACGAGACGGGCGGCGGCGCCTCGGACGACACGCTGCCCATCGGCGGCCAGGGCGGCCCCTACGGCACGGCTCAGCGCTCGCGCGCCTTCCCCGCCGCAGAGGCGGAGGCGGACGCGCGGGCCCACGACGGGCAGCGCGGGGCGGACCCGAGGCTGCTGATCAGCCCCGCGCCGCAGAGTTCCTTCGGGCTGCGGCCCGGCGCGGACTCCGGGTCAGCGTGAGTCGGGGCCCGCGAGGTGGCGGGCGATGACCATCCGCTGGATCTGATTGGTGCCCTCGACGATCTGCAGGACCTTCGCCTCGCGCATATAGCGCTCGACGGGGAAGTCCTGGGTGTAGCCGTAGCCGCCGAGGACCTGCACGGCGTCCGTCGTGACCTTCATCGCGGCGTCGGTGCACAGCAGCTTGGCCATCGCGGCCTGCTTGGAGAACGGCCTGCCCGCGTCGCGCAGCCGCGCCGCCGCCAGGTACAGCGCCCGGCCCGCCTCGATCTGCGTCGCCATGTCGGCGAGCATGAAGCGCAGGCCCTGGAAGTCGGCGATGGGCCGCCCGAACTGCCGCCGCTCGGTCGCGTACGTCAGCGCCTCGTCGAGCGCCGCCTGGGCCACGCCGATCGCGCACGCCGCGATCCCCAGGCGCCCCGAGTCCAGTGCGGACAGCGCGATCGCGAAGCCCTGGCCCTCGTCGCCGATGCGCCGGGCGTCGGGCACCCGGACCCCGTCGAGGTGGAGCTGCGCCGTGGGCGAGCCCTTCATGCCCATCTTCTTCTCCGGCGCCGCGGCCGAGAGCCCCTCGGCGTCGCCCGGCACCAGGAAGGCCGTGACGCCCCGCGCGCCCTCGCCGCCGGTGCGGGCGAGCACGGTGTAGAAGTCGGCGATGCCGCCGTGCGTGATCCAGGCCTTCGTGCCGTCGAGCACCCAGTCGTCGCCGTCGCGCACCGCCTTCGTGCGCAGCGACGCGGCGTCCGATCCCGAGGACGGCTCCGACAGGCAGTAGGCGCCGAGCAGCCCGCCGCCGAGCAGCCGCGGCAGGTGCTCCGCCCGCTGGCTCCTTGGTGCCGTACCCGGCGAGGCCGTGGCAGGCCAGCGAGTGCACGCTGACGCCGAGGCCGATGGTGAGGCGGGCCGCGGCGAGCTCTTCGAGGACCTGGAGGTACACCTCGTAGGGCTGGTCGCCGCCGCCGAAGGTGGAGTCGTAGGGCAAGCCGAGCAGGCCCGACTCCGAGAGCAGTGTGAAGAGTTCGCGCGGGAAGTGTCCCGCCGCCTCTTCCTCCGAGGCCTTCGGCGCGATCTCGCGCTGGATCAACTCGCGTACGAGCACCAGCAGATCGCGGGCCTCCTCCGTCGGCAGGTGACGCTCCACCGGCTGCGCGGCTCCCTCGGGCATCCCGCTCTCCTCTCCCTGTCGGGTGCATGAAGCGACACGCGCACGGGGTGTGGCGGCGCCGCCGGACACTGCCACGCCGATGCTGCCCCTCCGGGTCGCGAAGGGTGCTGATCAGCGTCTGTGGCGCGTTGAGTATGCCCGATCGGAGGCATGGCGTCACGGGCGCTCCCGGCCGGAATCCGATCTTCCCCAGCCATCCGCCCGCCGGGCCGCACGGGCGCCCACCTGGGGCGGGACGGGTGCGGCCGCGGGATGCCGCGAGGGGCCCGTGGGGCCACTGGAGATCACCCCGGAGATCGCTCCGGAGGTCCCCCGGAGGAGCGGCCGGAGATCGGCTGAAGATCGGTGGCAACGGCGGTCCATGACCACGTAATTGGTCCGAACCATTGACGCAATGGTCTAGTCCTCCTAGAGTCCAGCGGCACGGAACATCGCGTTCATGCCAATTCAATCCGCGACTGTTCTCCGGTCAACCGCACCACCCCCACGTGCTCCCCTCTCCCTCCCCCCACGAGGAGACAGCGATGCCAAGACCACACCGTCCCCGCGCCTTCCGGGCGCTCGTGGCCACCGCCTGTACCGCCGTCCTGGGCGCGGGCCTGCTCGCCGGTGCGGGCACCGCCACGGCCGACCAGAGCGCCGCCCCGAAGGCCGCTCCCCCAGGCCGCCGAGGCCCAGGCGGGCTCCCGCGTCGTCGGCTACTTCACCGAATGGGGCGTCTACGGCCGGAACTACCACGTCAAGAACGTCGAGACGTCGGGCTCCGCCAACAAGCTCACGCACATCAACTACGCCTTCGGCAACGTCCAGGGCGGCAAGTGCACGATGGGCGACGCCTACGCCGCGACCGACAAGGCCTACTCCGCCGACCAGAGCGTCGACGGCGTCGCCGACACCTGGGACCAGCCGCTGCGCGGCAACTTCAACCAGCTGCGCAAGCTGAAGAAGAAGCACCCGAACCTCAAGGTCCTGTGGTCCTTCGGCGGCTGGACCTGGTCCGGCGGCTTCACCGAGGCCGCGAAGAACCCGCAGGCCTTCGCCCAGTCCTGCTACGACCTGGTCGAGAACTCCAAGTGGGCGGACGTCTTCGACGGCATCGACATCGACTGGGAGTACCCCAACGCCTGCGGTCTGAGCTGTGACACCAGCGGCCGCGCGGCCTACAAGAACCTGATGTCCGCGGTGCGCGCCAAGTTCGGCGCCAACAACCTGGTGACGGCCGCCATCCCGGCCGACGCCTCCTCCGGCGGCAAGATCGACGCCGCGGACTACGCGGGCGCCGCCCAGTACGTCGACTGGTACAACCCGATGACGTACGACTTCTTCGGCGCCTGGGACGCCAAGGGCCCGACGGCGCCGCACTCGCCGCTCAGCTCCTACACCGGCATCCCGAAGGCCGAGTACCACTCGCAGGCGACGATCGCCAAGCTCAAGGGCCTCGGCATCCCGTCCGACAAGCTGCTGCTCGGCATCGGCTTCTACGGCCGCGGCTGGACCGGCGTGACCCAGAAGGCCCCCGGCGGCACCGCGACCGGACCCGCGCAGGGCACGTACGAGCAGGGCATCGACGACTACAAGGTGCTCAAGACCAAGTGCCCGGCCAACGGCACGGTCGGCGGCACCGCCTACGCGCACTGCGGCACCAACTGGTGGAGCTACGAACACCCCGGCCACCATCGCGGGGAAGATGAACTACAAGAACCAGCAGGGCCTGGGCGGCACCTTCTTCTGGGAGCTCAGCGGCGACACGTCGAACGGCGAACTGATCAAGGCCATCAACTAGGGTCCTTCACCTAGTCGTCCACCTGTGGTGAGCGGGGGCGGGAGCCGGTCGGCTCCCGCCCCTTCGCCGTTCCCGGCCGCTACGGCGGCGGCGCCGGGCAGGTCGGCTCGAACTCCTCGATGACGTTCAGGGTTTCGCGCAGGGTGCGCACGAGGAGCGCGCGCACGACGTCCCGTGCGAGGCCCTGCTCGTGCGCGCCGCCGACCCAGTCGAGCGTGATCCCCTCGACGCTGCACAGCCAGCCGAGCAGCGCCGTGCGCGCGAGCGGCGGGATCGCCCTGCGGCCGTACGCCCCGTCGGCGATGGTGCCGATGATGGCCTCGCGCACGCCGTCGCGTATCGCGTGCACCTCGGCGTCGAAGCCGACGCCGCCGCTGACGATCGTGCGGTAGGCCGCCTGGTGGTGCTCCGCGTAGCGCAGATAGCCGTCGATGGTGCGGTGCACCCGCTCCACCGGCGGCAGTTCGGTGTCGCCGCCCGCCCGCTCCACGAGATCGGCCACCGAGTCCTCGATGATCGCCAGGTAGTAGCCGCGTTTGGACTTGAAGTAGTAGTAGATCAGCCCCTTGGCGACGCGCGCCTGTCTCGCGATGTCATCCATCGACAGCGCGTCGTAGGACGTGTCGGCGAACAGCTTCCGGCCGATGGCGATCAGTTCGGCGCGGCGCGCCACGGACCGGTCCGTGCCGCGCGCCTGCGGACGGTCCTGATCGACGGAATGGTCGGTACCGCGCTGTTGACTATTATTCAATATCGGCCCTAGTCTCCAACTGCCTTGGGAATGAGCCGCAGTATGGCAGACCCACGCCGCCGGTCAGGACCGGCGCGGCCCCTCCCGAGCGCGCCCTGCCACGCAACTCCCCCTTCGCACGCGCGGCTACGACCGACTCGTACGGGAGGCACAGTGAGCGCACACCAGCGGCCCGGACGCGGGGCCTTACGCGAGGGCAGAACCAACTGGAAGAAGACGGCCGTCATCGCGCTGCCCGCGTTCCTCGCGGTCGGCGCGATGGCGTCGGTCATGGCGGAGGGCGCCCTGGCCGCGTCGTTCGCGGTCTCCGGCACCAGTTTCCAGGTGTCCTCGGGCAAGCTGTCGAGCCAGGGCCTGGCCAGCTATGTGGAGACGGACCGCAGCGTCGACGGCAAGGGCCACCCGGTGGCCCTGCTCGGCATCGGCGACGCCACCCTCTCCGACATCTGCCAGGCCGCCTCGGTCAAGACGCCGCTCGGCACGGTGGTGTTCAAGCTGACGGCGGGCGGCGACGCGGGCAAGGTCACCGCCACCAACCTGGTCATCGACGCCGAGGACCTCGTCGGCGACGCGCGCTTCGGCACCGCGCAGATCGGCCGGGACGCCTCCACGCTCGACGAGGTGCCCGGCGTCAAGGGCGAGAAGGGCAAGTTCGGCCTCCAGGCCGGGGACATCGAGGTGTCCGGGGTCCGCTCGCACGCCTGGTCCGCGACCGGCGGCAACTTCCGCCTCAAGGGCATGCGGGTCGACGTCAGCCTGGGCGGGAAGCAGTGCTTCTGAACAAGCCGGGCGCCCCGCGCCCCGGCGGCTGGCTCGACGAGCGGCTGCCGCTCAGGGACCTGCGCCGGGCGCTCCGCCGCTGGCGGCGCACCCGGCCCTTCTGGGGCGGCCTGCTGCTGATCATGGGCGGCGCGGAGCTCCTGATCGTGCCGCTGTCACCGCTGACCGTCCTGGTGAGCCTCGGCCTCGGCGGGATCGCCGCGATCGGCATCGGCATCGCGCTGATGGCCGCCGGGGTGTTCCTGTGGCTGCTGCCGCACGCGCACCACTACGTGTCCGTCAACGCCCTCATCCTGTCGGTGCTCTCCTTCGCGGCGACGAACCTGGGCGGCTTCCTGGTCGGCATGCTGCTCGGCATCGTCGGCAGCGCCATGGGCTTCGGATGGACTCCGGTGCCCGAGGACGGCCAGGAGGAGGCACGGCCGCCGGGCATCCGCGACGGGCAGGGCACGCGGACCCTCGCCGTGCTGCTCCCTGTGGTCCTCGCCGGGGCGGCGTTGTGGGGCGCCGTCCCGGCGAGGGCCGCGCCGGGCGAGGTCGTGGCGGCGCGGACCCCGCCGACGGTCACGACGACGCTGTTCGCGCCGCAGGGCTTCATCGTCGCGGGCGTCCGTGACATCCCCACGGCCGACGGGCCGCTGAAGGTGATGGTGCTGCGCATGAAGGCGGCCTCGCTCACCGACTACCGCCTGCGCACCCGGGACGGGAGCCGCGAACTCGCCCTGGGCGCCGAAACGCTGGACCTGAGCGGCCAGGTCACGCTCTATCTGACCAGGTTCAAGGGCTGCATCCAGGGCCTGCTCTGTCTCACCTTCACGCCGGACCGGCTCCCGGTGCCACCGCTGGTGCCGCCGTTCGTCTTCATGACCGACGTGAGCGCCGAGCAGGCCCTGGTCACCTCGGACGTGATCACCGCGGGCGGGCTCAGCCTGCGGGCGCACCCCTAGTGAGGCCACCGTGATCCAGATCCAGGCAGCGCTGTTCTGGGCGTACGCGGTGGGCGCGACCTTCGCGCTCGCCGCCGGGCGCCAGCTCCAGGTGTGGGAGCGGATCAACGCGGGCGAGGGCCCGCGCACCCGCAGCCGCGCCGCCAACCCGTACCTGGCGCTCACCCTGCTGTTCGCCGCCGTGCTCATGGTGCCGACGGGCCTGTTCGTGCTGTGGCAGAACCCGTCGTGGGCGACCATGCACGTGGCGGGCGGCCACGACGGCGTGTGGGCGGGCTTCGTCCTGCTGTACGCGGGCGGCATCCCGGTGGCCGCGCTGCTCGGCTTCCTCGCGGCGCAGGTCCTGGTGCTCGTGGGCGCGGGCTACTGGGCGTACCTGAACTGCGTGGGCGGCTACTTCGCTGCTGTTCGGCACGCTCGTGCACGGCTGGGACGGCAGCGGGTACGAGCGGTTCCTGTCGCCGGGGGCGCGCGACTGGGCGGACTGGCCGCACGACAGCGTGGTGAACAACGCCCTGGACTTCCTGACGTCCGGCACGTTCCTCGCGCTGCTCGTCTTCGGCGCGGCCGTCATCGGCACCATGCTGATCACGGAGATCGGCTGGCTCCTTGAGGGCTGGTCGCTGCCGGGCGCGGACGAGGACCGCAAGGTGCACCCCGTCCTTGCCGTCGCGATCGCCGCGGCCGGGGTCTACGGCCTGCCGTTCCTCGGCGCCGTCACCGCGAGCCTGCTCGTGCGGCTGCTCGGGGGCTGGCTCGGCCTGCCGCTGTTCGCGGTGGTCGCGGGCGTCGTCCTCCTCGCACGGCGCTCGCCGGTGCGGCGCCTGTACGACCTGGTGGGCGTCCCCCACCAGCACTGGCGGGCCGGCCTCGACACCACCGGCTCCACGGAGGTGACTCAGGTCACAGGAGACCGGCCTGGGTGACGAGCATCGCGAGCACCACGACGAGCGTCCAGCCAAGCAGGTGTTCGAGGAGCTGGGGTCCGTCCTCCTGGGGACCGCCCGTGCGGGCCCTTGAGACGGCGGCGGTGGCGGTGGCGGAGCTCGCGGTCATGGCAACTCTCGGTGGATCGTCCGGCAGTGGCTTCCCCCCACTGGCCCCTCCACCATGCCAGTGAAACCCACGGTCCCGGGAGAGACGTTGGTCACCCGTACGGCGGGTCTTCGCCGCCCGGGCCACAACTCGGCCCGAGGGTCGCGCGTCTAAGTCGGCGTACGTCGCACGTCCGCGCACCATCCGACCGAAAGGTTTCCGATGAGTACGTCCTCGACGCCCCGCCGCAGAGCACGGCTCGCCCTCGCGGCGGCCGTCACCGCGGCGGCCGCCCTCACCGGACCGGTCTCGTACGCCACCGACTCCGCCGGCGCGGCCGACGGCAGGCCCGGCAAGCCGGCCCCAGGGGCCCCCGGCCTCGGCGACCCGATGTTCCCGCTCGACGGCAACGGCGGCTACGAGGTCGACCGCTATCTCCTCGACTTCGACTGGCAGGCCCCGAAGACGCCGTTCGCGGCGAGCGCCACCATCAAGGCCACCGCCACCCAGTCCCTGTCCCGCTTCAACCTCGACTTCGGCGGCAACACCCTGCACGCGGTGACCGTCGACGGGAAGGCCGCGGGCACCTCGCGCGAGGGCGACGAGCTGACCGTCACGCCCAAGTCGCCCCTCGCCAAGGGCAAGGCCTTCACCGTCAAGGTCACCTACACCGCCGACCCGACCCAGGTCCGGCACCGCGACGACGCCATCGAGGACTACGGCTGGATTCCCACGCCCGACGGCACGGTCGTCTATCCGCAGCCCAACGGCGCCCGCCTGATCTTCCCCGCCAACGACCACCCCAGCCAGCGCGCGCCGATCACCTTCCGCATCACCACGCCGAAGGACCGGACGGCCGTCGCCAACGGCAAGCTGGTCGACAAGACCGACCGGCCAGGGGACCGCGTGCGGTGGACGTACGACTCCGAGCAGCCGCTGTCGACGCAGCTGGTGCAGCTCGCGGTCGGCAAGTTCACCTTCGACGACAGGAAGGGCCCGCGCGGCCTGCCGATCCGCGACGTCGTCCCGGACGCCCTGGTCGAGCCGACCGCGAAGTTCCGCGCGCTCACCTCCGACCACCTGGCCTGGCTGGAGGAGCGGCTCGGCCCGTACCCGTTCAACCGCTACGGCGTCCTCGTCGGCGACACCGACCTCGGCGTGGCCCTGGAGACCCAGACCCTCTCGCTGGTCCCCAAGGCCGACCTCCTCGGCACCCAGGTGGACGCCGAGCGGAACCTGGTGCACGAGCTCACCCACCAGTGGTTCGGCGACAGCGTGGCGCTCGATGGCTGGTCCGACCTGTGGGTCAGCGAGGGCCACGCCCGCTTCTACGAGCGGCTGTACTCCGAGGCGCACGGCGGCACCAGCTTCGAGGAGGCCATGAAGGCCGCGTACAAGGCGCACGACCAGTGGCGCAAGGACTTCGGCGCGCCCGCCGAGCCCACCGAGCCGAACCTGTTCAAGCGCATGCGCTACGACGGCTCGGCCCTGGTGCTCTACGCGCTGCGCGAGAAGGTCGGCGACGCCGCCTTCCAGAAGATCGAGCGGGCCTGGGTCACCCAGTACCGCGGGAAGGCCGCGAGCACCCAGGACTACATCGACCTCGCGTCGAAGGTCGCGGGCGAGGACCTCGCGGGCTTCCTGAAGCCGTGGCTGTACGGCTCGAAGACGCCGCCGATGCCGGGGCACCCGGACTGGGTGGTGGACCCGGCGAGCTGATCGCCCGTGTGTGAGGGGAGGTCCCGCCGCGCGCGGGACCTCCCCTCACGCCGGGGGGCGCTCAGCGCACCCCGACCGCCGCGAGCGCGCGCACCTGCGCCTTCGTGGGCCGCAGCGGGAAGTACAGGTAGCAGACCCCGCCGGTGCCGGAGACGACCTTGCCGGAGGCGTTCCTGCGCTTGGTCCGCAGCCAGATGTTCTCCCACTCGCGCCGCCGGTAGACGCGGCGCACGGCCTCGTTGCTCGGGGACGCGGGGTCGTTGGCGATCACATCGCCGGTGCCGGTGAAGCCGATGACCGTCATCAGATGGCCCGCCGTGCCGTATCCGGCGCCGGTCAGCTCCTCCTTCAGGAACGACTGGGAGGTGATGGCGGGGATGCCCGCCGCGATCAGGGTCTCCAGGTCGGTGAGGGAGCCGAGCCGGGTGACCACGCCCTGCGTGTCGGGGTACGTCGCCGCGTAGGCGGCGTTGAACGGCCAGTTGCCGCAGCCGCCGTACTGGTAGTCGTAGGTGAGGCGCGCCGCGTGGCACACCTGCGGGTCGGCGTAGGCCGGGTCGACCCAGGCGAGCTGGCCCGCGGTCGGCCTGCGGCCCCAGTACTCCAGGATCATCTGGGACGAGGTGGGGCTGCACCAGGCCTCGCCGCCGTTGTCGTACTCCGGGTACTGGCCCTTGTGGATCTCCTGCGAGTAGCGCGGCACGGCCAGCTCCCCGGCGGGCCCCGGCGTCGACGCGGGCACCTCGAAGCGGTCGGGCACCGCCGATGCCATCGCGCCGAGGCGCCACACCGTGGGCGTGAGCGTCGTGCCGGGCAGGCGGTGGAGGGTCAGCCGCAGGCGGTAGGCGACCAGGCGCGGGCCGGTCGTGGCGTCGTCGAGGGACAGGGTGTCCGTCCAGACCGTCGACTTGCCGTCCGTCTGGTCGTCGACCGAGGTGCGGCGGATGACGGGGGCCGCCGGGTCCTCGCGGTCGTCGCCCGACGCCCAGCGGCCGAGGACGTACCACGGAGTCGTGGTGCCGTCGGAGTACGTGCCCTCCAGCTCGATCTGGATCCAGGTGCCGGCGGGGGTGCGGGCGTTCCAGGAAGGGATGACCTCGGTGGCGGGCACGGCGGGGCGGTGCGCGGGGGACGTCCAGCGGGCGTACTCCCAGGTGGTGGTCCGGCCCGTGTGCGGGTCGGCGTAGGCGGTGGTGCCGAGCGGCCCGGCGATCTCGACGCCGGGCCGGCGCCCGCCGACGGCGCGGGTGCCCTCGCCCCCGCCCCCGCGCCAGTCCGCGCGGGAGGTCCAGAAGCGGTTGTCCACCGGGCGGGCCGCGCCCGGCGGGCGGCGGCGCGCACCCGGCGCGGCGCCCGCCGGGGCGGCCGCGAGGGCCGTGACCGCGGCGGCGCCCGCCGCGGTGGCGAGGAGTCTTCTGCGGGACATGCCGTCAGCTTGGTCCATGGAGCGCCCCCGGTTCGACGTGGGGTCCGGCCGCGGCCGGACGGGTTACCACTGGTATGACCTGGGACAGCGCCCCGAACCGCGCACGCGTCCAAAAACGCGCCGGGGCGCCTACGCTGGCGGTTGATGACATCGACGCCTCGCCCCACGCCCCTCCCCCGCCTCGTCCGTGCCCTGCGCGCGCTGCCGCCGTCCTGCGGGCCCCGTCCGCCTGGTCGCCGTCGACGGACACGCGGGCTCGGGCAAGTCGACGTTCGCCACCCGCCTCGCCGAGGCCCTGGACGGCGCACCCGTGCTGCGGCTCGACGACATCGCGAGCCACGAGGCGCTCTTCGACTGGACCGAACGGCTGCGGCGGCAGGTGCTCGACTCTCTGTCCCGTGGCGAGACGGCGCGCTACGAGGCGTACGACTGGAACACGCGCCGCTTCGGCCCTGCAAGACGCCCGCTGCCCGCCGCCCCCGTGATCCTCCTGGAGGGTGTCGGCGCGGGCCGCCGCGTGCTACGCCCGTTCCTCGCGCGACTGCTGTGGATGGAACTGCCGCGGGACGCCTCCTGGGCCCGCGGGCGCCACCGCGACGGACCGGCGCTCAGCGGCTTCTGGGACGGCTGGGAGACCGCCGAGCGGCGCCATTTCGCCGGGGACCCCTCCCGGCCGCACGCCGATTTCCTGGTACGGGAGTTGTCTGAGGGGTACGAGGTGCTCACGGGGCCCGCAGGAGCGGCAACAGAGCCCCAGATCATCACGCACGGTGAAGGACAGTCGGCAGCGCGCTGAACCTTTGGAAAGTCCCTTCCGCGCGCTGTGGCCGGATTCCGAGACCCCTTCAACTCGGCTTGACCCAGGGGCCTTACAGGACTTACGTTCTCAATGTGCGGCCTTTCGGGTCGCCCACACCCGCGAAGCCCCCGGTTGTTCCCCCGTGATCGGGGGCTTCGTTCTGCCCTGAAGCCCCTCTCCCCCGGCCGTCGCGAGCCGCCATTCGCTCACCCAGGGTCACCGAAGTGCCCTCTTCCCCCAGGGCGAGGGCCAGGGCGAAGCGCGCCGATCCCACCCCGCCGCACCCTACGGCCGGGCCCCACCTCGCAGGTACGATGCCTTTCGGTGAGAGCGACGGACGGCGGCTTCGCGCACCGAGTCAACTCCCGTCCGCGGCAAGGCGGTTCAGATCGGTGGCCAAGGGGCACCGACCCGGTGACACGGGGGCACGGTTTGTGGGGGACGTGATGGACTTCGGCACGCAGGGCCGGGCCGCCCCGGCCGACCTCGCCTGGCTGCGGGGCGTCGACGCCTACACGATGGGCGCCTATCCGCAGGCGGAGGAGGAGTTCCGGGCCGCGGTGCGCATGGACCCGGGCATGGCCGACGGCTGGCTCGGGCTGCACGCGCTGCGCGTCGACACCACGACGGCCCTGCTGCGCATGTACCAGCACCGGGACCGCTTCGGCGAACAGCGCTCCCGCCACACCCGCACCCTCAACTCCTGGTACTGGCTCGGCTGGTGGGTCCAGCCCGTCCTCGAGTCCACCCGCGACCTGCTGCTCGCGCACGCCTCGCACTGGCTGGACGGCCGTCACGTCCCCGAGCTCGACCGGGCGCTCGCCGGGCTGCCGCCCGTCGACGCCGACGCCCATGTGCGCTTCCTGCACGCCTGCCGCGCCTACCTGGTCAAGGACTGGGAGCAGCTGGTGCGGCACACCGACTCCTTGATCGACGACGCCATGCTCGGCATCGAGGCCGGGCTCTTCGGCGGCATGGCCCGGGTCCGCCTGGACATGTACGGCCAGGCCGAACCGCTGCTCTCCGCCGCCCTGATGCGCTGCCGCAGCGAGCAGCCGCAGCGCAAGGAGCTGCGCTACTGGCTGGCCCGCGCGCACGAGGGCACCGGCCGCTCCGCCGCCGCCCTTCCGCTGTACCGCGCGGTGCACCGCGTCGACCCCGCCTTCATGGACACCTCCGCCCGGCTCGCCGCGATCGCCGAGGGCGACGGCTACGACGACGCCGAGGGCGTCGACCTGGCCGCCGTCGCCCTCACCGGCCTCGGCCAGGACGCGCTGGACGGGCCCGACGGGGTGGACGCGCTGTTCGGCGCCGAGGGCCGCGACCTGAAGGTCACCGAGCCCGAACTGCCGCCCCCCGGCGGGCCGCCCGAGCCGCCCGGCGCCGACCCGGTGCGCCAGAAGGCGATCCTCCCGGTCAAGCCCGCCGCCCAGCTGCCGTCCGGCCCCACCGACCCCGAACTGCTCGCGCAGGCCCTCGCCGAACTGGAGCGCATGGTCGGGCTCGAACCCGTCAAACGCCAGGTCAAGGCGCTGTCCGCGCAGCTGAACATGGCTCGCCTGCGCGCCGCCCAGAACCTTCCGGTGCAACCGCCGAAACGACACTTCGTCTTCTCCGGGCCCTCCGGCACCGGCAAGACCACCGTCGCCCGCATCCTGGGCCGCGTCTTCTACGCCCTCGGGCTGCTCGGCGGCGACCACCTCGTGGAGGCCCAGCGGGCCGACCTGGTCGGCGAGTACCTGGGCCAGACCGCGGTCAAGGCCAACGAGCTCATCGACTCCGCCATCGGCGGCGTCCTCTTCGTCGACGAGGCCTACGCCCTGTCCAACTCCGGCTACGGCAAGGGCGACGCCTACGGCGACGAGGCGCTGCAGGTGCTGTTGAAGCGCGCCGAGGACAACCGCGACCACCTGGTCGTGATCCCTCGCCGGATACCCCGAGGGCATGGACCGCCTCCTCGCCGCCAACCCCGGCCTGTCCTCGCGCTTCACCACCCGCGTCGACTTCCCCTCGTACCGCCCGCTGGAGCTCACCGCGATCGGCGAGGTGCTCGCCGCCGAGAACGGCGACGTGTGGGACGAGGAGGCCCTCGACGAGCTGCGGTCCATCAGCGGGCACGTCGTCGACCAGGCGTGGATCGACGAGCTCGGCAACGGCCGCTTCCTGCGGACGCTGTACGAGAAGAGCTGCGCCTACCGCGATCTGCGCCTGTCCGGCTACGCGGGCGAGCCGTCCCGCACGGACCTGGCCACGCTCCGCCTCCCCGACCTGATGCAGGCGTACGGCGAGGTCCTCTCGGGGCGGGGGCCCACGGGCCCCGCGGGGCCGGCGTGAGCGCCCCGCCCGTTCGCCCCTGATTCGTCACCCCTTAGAGGCGTTTGACCCCCAAGGCCCCCGGCCCCGGGCCGAAAGTCCGCGACCCTGACCGCAAAGGCGCGGACACGGTGCGGACACGGTGGGGGTGCGCGACGGTGACCACCTGGCTGGCATGGGGCTCCTTCGCCGCCGTCACGGCGGCCACCTCCACCGGAGTCGCGCTGTGGATCGCGTGCGGGCTCGGCTTCCAGCTCGCCGTCGACAGCTTCGTCGTGACGGACACCGTGCTGTCCCTCGTCTTCGCCGCCTGCGGCGTCGCCGTGGCCTGGCGCCGCCCCCGCAACCCGATCGGCTGGCTGCTGCTCGGCGGCGGGGCCGCCCACGCCCTGACCGTCGCCGCCCTCGGCCTCCTCGCCCTCGGTCTGCGCGACGACTGGAGCGAGAGCGCGCTGCGGGCGCTCGTGACCACCGCGCTCGCCTCCTGGCCGCTCGGCCTGCGCCTGTTCGTGCCGCTCGCGCTGCTGCTCTTCCCCACCGGGGGTCTTCCGGGGCCGCGCTGGCGGCCGGTCGCCTGGGGCACCGCCACGATCGGAGTGCTGTTCTGGCTGTGGAGCGTGACGACGCCGCAGCCGTACGCGCTCGGCGGGCCCTCCGGCTATCCGCACGTCCTGAGCTGGCCGCCGCTCGAGCCGTACCGGGCGCAGACCGATCTGCTCGGCATCTTCGTGCCGCTGCTCATCGACCTCGCCGCCGTGATAGCGCGCTACCGCTGGGGCGACGAGCGGCTGCGCCGCCAGATGCTGTGGCTGATGCTCGCCGTGCTGTGCGCCATCCCCTGGTGGCCGCTGGGCATGCGGGCGGAGGGGCTCCAGGTGTTCATCGTCGCCCAGCCGATCGCGATCGCCGTCGCGATCCTGCGCCCGCATCTGCTCGACATCCAGTGGGTGGTCTCACGGGCCCTGCTGTACCTGGCGCTCTCGCTCGGTGTGCTCGGCGTGTACACGGCCGTGGTGCTCTTCCTCGACCACGCGCTGCGCGAGACCTTCCACCTCGGCGGCGCCGCGCTCGTCGCCGTCGGCGTGGCGATCGCCTTCCACCCCGTGCGCGGGCGTCCTCCAGCGCGCCATCGACCAGCTGCTGTACGGCGACCGCGGCGACCCCGTGCGCGCGCTCAACCGGCTCGGCGCCCGGCTGACCGCGGAGACCGGCCTGGACGGGCTGCTGCTCGCGGTCCGGGACGCGCTGCGGCTGCCGTACGCCGCGTTCCTCCTGGAGGGGCAGGCGGTGGCGGCGTCCGGGACCCGGCCGCCGGGGTGCGTGGTGGTGCCGCTGCCCGCGCCCGGCACCAAGGAGGCGGAGCTGGTCGTGGGCACCCGCAGGGGCCAGCCCCGGCTCGGCGCGGAGGACCTGCGCACCCTGAAGGTCCTGGTGGTGCCGCTCGGCGTCGCGGTGCGCGCGACCGTCCTCTCCAAGGAGCTGCAGTCCTCGCGGGAGCGCCTGGTGTCGGCCCGCGAGGAGGAGCGGCGGCGGCTGCGCCGCGATCTGCACGACGGGCTCGGCCCCACCCTCACCGGCCTGGCCTTCACCGCCGACGCGGTGCGCAACCTCGTGCGCACCGACCCGGACACGGCCGAACTCCTCCTGGACCAGCTGCGCGGGCACGCGAGCGGCGCGATCGACGAGATCCGCCGCCTCATCGAAGGGCTGCGGCCGCCCGCCCTGGACGAGCTGGGGCTCGTCGTCGCCCTCACCCGGCAGGCGGAGCGGCTGAGCCACCGCGTCGGCGGCGCCCCGCTCGCCATCACCATCGACGCGCCCGGCAGGCTCCCCCGGCTTCCGGCCGCCGTCGAGGTGGCGGCGTACCGCATCGCGACCGAGGCGCTCACGAACGCGGCCCGGCACTCGCGGGCCGACCACGCCCTGGTGCGGCTGCGCGTGGACGACGTGCTGCGCGTCGACGTCACCGACAACGGCGGCCCGTCCGCCCTGCCGTGGCGGCCCGGTGTGGGCATGTCCACGATGGCGGAGCGGGCCGCCGAGGTCGCCGGCTGGTGCGACTGCCGTCCCGGTCCTGAGGGCGGCGAGGTCAGCGCCGTCCTGCCGTTGCGGTCGGGTTAGCGCCCAGCACGGCACCGTACGGCTGAGGTTTCGGGCCCGTCAGCCGTACGGGCCCCCGTCAGCGGTACAGGCCAAGGAGCGCCCGGTGGTAGAGGTACTCACCGGCGGTCATGACGCTCGTGGCGGCACCACCTCCCCCCACCGCCCGCGCCGCTGTCGTGCCGGCGAAGCCGGCGCAGAGGGCCGCCGCGGCAAGGGTCGCCACGCCAACTGCCTTGAGGTTCTTGCGCATAGCCGTTCTCCTTGGGATGCGGACCTGCGGGGACGAGCACGTGCCGGAGCGCGCACGTACCGGCGTGAGGACGCACGGAGCTCCCCTTCCTGGAGGGCCGGGCGGTCCGGGGCCGTGACGGCGGCCCCGCGGCTGGGGATCGGCCTTCGGCCGGGCCCGGTGGCACGGGCCCGGCCGCCCCCGTTCGACGCTCAGGATGACGCGCGGCACTCCCCCTTGGTGAGGGCGCCCGCTCCCGCGCGTCTCGGGAAAGCCTCCCGGCCCGCGCGGGAACCGGCACCCAGGACAAAGGGGTCCGCGGTCCCCGACGATGGGTAGATACGGACCGACGCACCGCCGCTGTGGGGAGCCGCGCCTTGACGACGCCCGCCGAGCCCTGTGAGCTCACCGTGGTTCTCGCCGACGACCATCCCGTGGTGCGCGGCGGTCTCAGGGCCCTGCTCGGGTCCATCGAGGGCATCAGGGTGGTCGGCGAGGCGGCGGGCGGCAGGGACGCCGTGCGCGAGACGCTCCTGCACCGGCCCCGGGTGCTCGTCATCGACCTGGAGATGCCGGATCTGGACGGCGTCAGCGCGACGCGCGAGGTGCTCGCCTCGGCGCCGGACACGGCGGTGCTCGTCCTGACGATGTTCGAGGACGACGAGTCGGTGTTCGCGGCGATGCGGGCGGGCGCCCGCGGCTACATCCTCAAGGGCGCCGCGCAGGACGAGATCGTGCGGGCGGTGCGCTGCGTGGCCGCCGGGGAGGCCATCTTCGGGTCCCCGCATCGCCCGGCGCGTCGCCGAGTGGATGTCCCGGCCGCGGGAGGCGGCGGCGCGCTCGCCGTTCCCGGAGCTGACGGCGCGCGAACTCGAAGTGCTCGACCTGATCGCGGCGGGCCTCGCCAACCCGGCGATCGCGCGCAGGCTGCGGCTCGCGCCGAAGACCATCAGCAACCACATCTCGGCGATCTTCATAAAGCTCCAGGTCGCCGACCGGGCGGCGGCCATCGTCCGGGCCCGCGACGCGGGGCTCGGCCGGAGGCCTTGACCGGGTTGTCGTCCGGCGCGGCTTCGTCAGCCCACGAGTTCCCTCCCCCGTGCCGCCCGTGGCACCGTCACGCGGTGGGCCGGGTCCCTGACCTCGCCGACCAGGAGTTCAAGCACGTCCTCCAGGGCGACGAGGCCGAGCACCCGGCCCGCGGCGTCGGCGACCTGCGCCAGGTGGGTCGCGGCGTGCCGCATCACCGTCAGGGCGTCGTCCAGGGGCAGTTCGGCGCGCGCAGCGTGGTCATCTGGTGCCAGACCTGCTGGGGCACCGCGCGGCCGGTGTCCTCCAGGTCCAGGACGTCCTTCACGTGCAGATAGCCCATGAAGGCGCCGCCGTCGGCGCGGACCGGGAAGCGGGAGTAGCCGGTGCGGGCGGTCAGCTCGATGACCTGGTCGGGGGTGACCGAGGGGCCGACGGTGACCAGGGACGCGCCGTCGAGCAGGACGTCCGTGACCGGGCGCGAGCCCAGTTCGAGGGCGTCCTCCAGGCGTTCCTGCGCCCGCGGGTCGAGCAGCCCCGCCTGCCCCGCGTCCTCGACCAGACGGCCGAGCTGCACGCTGGTGAAGACCGCCTCGACCTCGTCCTTCGGCTCGACCTTGAACAGCCGCAGGATCAGCCGGGCGCAGGCGCCGAGCGCGGCCGTCAGGGGGCGGCACAGCCGGGCGAAGGCGACCAGGGCCGGGCTGAGCCACAGCGCGGTCCGCTCCGGCGCCGCCATCGCGAGGTTCTTCGGGACCATCTCGCCGATGACGAGGTGGAGGAAGACGACGACGGCGAGCGCGATCACGTACCCGAGGGGGTGGATCACGCCCTCGGGCAGGTGCGCCGCCGCGAACAGCGGCTCAAGGAGGTGCGCCACGGTCGGCTCGGCGACGGCGCCGAGCGTCAACGAGCAGACGGTGATGCCGAACTGGGCGGCGGCCATCATCTGCGGCAGGTGTTCGAGCCCGTACAGGACCTGGCGGGCCCGCGCGGTGCCGAGGGGCTCGATCTGGCTGCGGCGCACGGAGACGAGCGCGAACTCGGCGCCCACGAAGAAGCCGTTGGCGCACACCAGCAGGAGCGCGAACAGGAGTTGCAGGGCGCTCATCGCACGGCCTCCACGACGCTCCGCTCCACTGCGGCCCTGGGGCCGGGAGCCGCGTCCCCCGCGGTGCGCACGAGCCGCACCCGCTCGGCGCGGTAGTGCCCGACCTGCCGCACCGACAGGCGCCAGCCCGGCAGTTCGGGGCGCGGTCGCCGGGCGCCGGGATGCGGCCGAGCAGGTCGGCGACGAGCCCGGCCACGGTCTCGTACGGGCCCTCGGGCACGTCGAGTCCTATGCGCTGCAGCGTGTCGACGCGGCAGCCGCCGTCGGCGTCCCAGGCCGGGCGGCCGTCCTCGGGCGCGGCCGCGGCGAGTTCGGGCAGGTCCTGGCGGTCGTGCTCGTCGCGGACCTCGCCGACGAGCTCCTCGACGATGTCCTCCAGGGTGACGACACCGGCCGTGCCGCCGTACTCGTCGACGACGACCGCCATCGGCTGCTCGCTGCGCAGCCGCTCCAGGAGGGGCTGCACGGGCAGCGTCTCGGGGACGAGCAGCGGTGCCTTGGCGATGCGGCTGACGGGCGTGCGCAGCCGGGCGTGCCCGGGCACGGCGAGGGCGTCCTTGAGGTGGACCGCGCCGACGATTTCGTCGATCCGCTCGCGGTAGACCGGGAAGCGGGACAGGCCGGTGGCGCGGGTCAGGTTGACCACGTCCTCGGCGGTCGCGGTGGCCTGCAGCGCGCTCACCTTCACCCGGGGCGTCATGACGTGCTGCGCGGTGAGCTCCCCCAGCGAGAGGGTGCGGACGAACAGGTCGGCGGTGTGCTGCTCCAGGGCTCCGGCGCGGGCCGAGTGCCGGGCGAGCGAGACCAGTTCGCCGGGGGTGCGGGCGGAGGCGAGCTCGTCGGTGGGCTCGACGCCGAAGGCGCGCACGAAGCGGTTGGCGACGGCGTTCAGGGCCGCGATCACCGGCCGGAACAGGCGCGAGAACGCGGCTTGCGGGCCCGCGACGAACCGCGCGACGTGCAGCGGCCTGGACACGGCCCAGTTCTTGGGCACGAGTTCGCCGATGACCATCTGCACGGCGGCCGCCAGGAACATGCCGACGGCCACGGACACGCCGGGGACCGCGGCCTCGGGCATGCCGGTGGCCGTGAACGGGCCCGCGAGCAGATGCGCGAGGGCCGGTTCGGCGAGCATTCCGATGACCAGGGAGGTGAGGGTGATGCCGAGCTGGGTGCCCGACAGCTGGAAGGACAGCTCCTTGAGGGCGCTGACGACGGTGCGGGCGCGCCGGTCGCCGTCGGCCGCGGCCTTCTCGGCGTCCGGCCGCTCGACGGTGACGAGGCCGAACTCGGCCGCGACGAAGAAGCCGTTGGCGAGGATCAGCAGGAAGGCCGCTCCGAGGAGCAGCAGGGGGAGGGTCATGATGCCGCCGCCTCGTCCGCGAAGCGGGTGCCCGTATGTCGGGAGGGGGCGGCGCAGGTACTACAGGACGATCCGTCCATCGCCGGAGGGAGTCACTCCTCTGTTAGCAGGAGCCCCCGGGAGCCTTGGGCCCGGCAGGGGCGGGGAGGCGCACCGGGCCTGCCCCGCCACCAGATTAATCAAGACGCCCGCGAAAGGTCAGCCGCCGTCGCGGGCGGAGCGCGCCTCGGCGAGCGCGCGCAGCGCGCGGGCGTCGGCGATGGCCTGCTGCTTGGCGATGCCCGGCTGGATGCCGAGGGCGGGCAGGCTGGTGCCGTCGGCGAGGTTGAGGAACACCCACGGGTCGCCGGGGCGCAGATTGACCTGGACGATCTCGGCCCAGTCCAGGCGGCGCCGGGTGGCGATGTTGACGACGGTCACCCCGGAGTCGTCGGCGACGACCTTGGGCCTGCTGAGCAGGGCGAGGGCGCCGGAGAGCAGCGCGCCGGTGAAGACGAAGCTGACCCGCTCGCCCGGGTTGAGGTCGGGCAGGATCACCGCGATCACCACCAGGACCGCGAAGATCGCGACCGCGGCGCCGAGCAGGACGACGCGGGTCCGTGCGGGCCGGAAGGTGACGGGCAGGGCGGGCGGTGCGGTGGGCTCGGTCATGACGTTCGCTCCGGCCATCAGAGGCGGCAGGCGTGGATCGCGGTGGTCAGGATGGCGCGCGCGCCGATGGCGTACAGGTCGTCCATGACCCGCTGCGCCTCCTTGGTGGGGACCATGGAGCGGACGGCGACCCAGCCCTCGTTGTGCAGCGGCGAGATCGTCGGCGACTCCAGGCCGGGGGTGAGGGCGACGGCCTGCTCCAGGTGCTCGGCGCGGCAGTCGTAGTCCATCATCACGTACGTCCGGGCGACCAGGACGCCCTGGAGGCGGCGCAGGAACTGCTGCACCTTCGGGTCGTCGGCGTCGGCGCCGGTGCGCCGGATGACGACGGCCTCGGACTTCATGATGGGCTCGCCGAAGACTTCGAGGCCCGCGTTGCGCAGGCTGGTGCCGGTCTCCACGACGTCGGCGATGACCTGGGCGACGCCCAGCTCGATGGCGGTCTCGACGGCGCCGTCCAGGTGGATGACGGAGGCGTCGACGTCGTGGTCGGCCAGGTGCTTGGCGACGATGCCCTCGTACGAGGTGGCGACGGTGCGGCCCTTGAGGTCCGCGAGGCCGTCGGCGGTGCCCGGCCTGGCCGCGAAGCGGAAGGTGGAGCGGGCGAAGCCGAGCGGCAGGATTTCCTCGGCGTCGGCGCCGGAGTCGACCAGCAGGTCGCGGCCGGTGATGCCGATGTCGAGCTTGCCGGAGGAGACGTAGATGGCGATGTCGCGCGGGCGCAGGTAGAAGAACTCGACCTCGTTCTCGGGGTCGACGATGACGAGTTCCTTGGACTCGCGGCGCTGCTGGTATCCGGCCTCATGCAGCATCGCCGACGCAGGTCCGGACAGTGAACCCTTGTTGGGAATGGCGATGCGCAGCATGAGGTCGGATTCCTTTGCGTGAAGGTGCGGGTACGGAGGTGCGAGGCGGGGCGGCGTACTGCGCACGCACCCGATAGAACGTTCGTCCTAGAGGTGGGCGTACACGTCGCTGAGGGAGATGCCGCGGGCGACCATCATCACCTGTACGTGGTACAGGAGCTGCGAGATCTCCTCGGCGGCGGCTTCCTTGCCCTCGTATTCGGCGGCCATCCACACCTCGGCGGCCTCCTCGACGACCTTCTTGCCGATCGCGTGGACGCCCTTCTCCACCAGCTCGGCGGTGCGGGAGGTGGCCGGGTCGCCGTGCGCGGCCTTCTGCTGGAGCTCGGTGAAGAGCTCCTCGAAAGTCTTCTTGGACATGATGTCGCTTACTCTACGCGCCCGTGGAACGCCCCTCAGCGCCAGGGCTCGGAGACGGTCCGCAGCGTGGCCGCCGTGGCCACGGCGGCGGTGACCGCCTCGTGGCCCTTGTCCTCGGTGGAGCCCTCGATGCCCGCGCGGTCCAGGGCCTGCTCCTCGGTGTCGCAGGTCAGGACTCCGAAGCCGATCGGCACCCCGGTGTCCACGGTGACCTGGGTGAGGCCCTGGGTGACGCCCTGGCACACGTACTCGAAGTGCGGGGTGCCCCCGCGGATGACGACGCCGAGGGCGACGATCGCGTCGTAGCCGCGGCCCGCGAGGACCTTGGCGACGACCGGCAGCTCGAAGCTGCCGGGCACGCGCAGGAGGGTCGGCTCGTCGATGCCGAGTTCGTGCCAGGGCGCGCAGCGCGCCGTCCACGAGGCCGTCCATGACCTTCTCGTGCCACAGGGCGGCGACGACGGCCACGCGCAGGTCGCCGCAGTTCTTCACGCTCAGTTCGGGGGCACCCTTGCCGCTCACGCGCTTCTCCTAGGGGTGGTGGGGTGGACGGGGTGGAAGGGGGTCACTGGTTGCCGCAGGCGGACATGTCCGTGGCGTCGAGCCAGGGCAGGTCGTGGCCCATGCGGTCGCGCTTGGTGCGCAGGTAGCGCAGATTGTGCTCGCCCGCGGTGACGGGCATGGGCTCGCGGGCGATGACCTTCAGGCCGTGGCGGGCGAGCGCCTCCGTCTTGTCGGGGTTGTTGGTGAGCAGCCGCAGGCTGCGCACGCCGAGGTCGTCGAGGATCTGCGCGCCCGCGCCGTAGTCGCGGGCGTCGGCGGGCAGGCCCAGTTCGAGGTTGGCGTCCAGGGTGTCGCTGCCGCGCTCCTGGAGTTCGTAGGCGCGCAGCTTGGACATCAGGCCGATGCCGCGGCCTTCGTGGCCGCGCAGATAGACCACGACGCCGCGCCCGGTGTCGGCGATGCGCCGCATGGACTCCTGGAGCTGCGGGCCGCAGTCGCAGCGCAGGGAGTGGAAGACGTCGCCGGTCAGGCACTCGGAGTGCAGGCGCACGAGGACGTCCTCGCCGCCGCCGATGTCGCCGTGGACGAGCGCGACGTGCTCGACGCCGTCGGCCGTGGAGCGGTAGCCGTACGCGGTGAACTCGCCGAAGGCGGTGGGCAGGTGGACCTCGGCCTCGCGGCGGACGGTCGGCTCGGCGGAGCGGCGGTAGTCGATCAGGTCCTCGATGGAGATGATGGTCAGTCCGTGCTTCCGTGCGAAGGGGATGAGCTGGGGCAGGCGCAGCATGCGCCCGTCCTCGCCGGCGATCTCGACGATGGCTCCGGCGGGGCGCAGGCCCGCGAGCCGCGCGAGGTCGACGGCGGCCTCGGTGTGCCCGGGGCGGGCGAGGACGCCGCCCTCCTTGGCCCGCAGCGGGAAGATGTGGCCGGGGCGCACGAAGTCGGCGGCCCTGGCCTTGCCCCCGGCGAGCATCTGGAGGGTGGTGGCGCGGTCGGCGGCGGAGATGCCGGTGGTCACGCCGTGCGCGGCGCTGGCGTCGACGGTCACGGTGAAGGCCGTGCGCATGGACTCGGTGTTGTCCGTGACCATCTGCGGCAGGTCGAGGCGGTCCAGTTCGGAGCCCTCCATCGGGGCGCAGATCAGGCCGCGGCACTCGCTCATCATGAAGGCGACGATCTCGGGGGTGGCCTTCTCGGCGGCGATGACGAGGTCGCCCTCGTTCTCCCGGTCCTCGTCGTCGACGACCACGACGGGGCGGCCCGCGGCGATGTCGCGGACGGCCAGCTCGACGGGGTCGAGGCAGAGGTCCTCGGAGTTGTCCGCCGTGTAGTAGAAGGGGTGCACGGTCCCGGCGTCGTCCGGGGCTGCGGTGGGCTGCGTGGTCATGCCGGGAGCTCCTTCGATGACGGGCTGCTGCTGCGGAGTGACCGTGCGGCGCGACCTCAGCCACCAGTCGCGCATGCCCCACAGGACCAGGGCGAGGTAGATGACGTACACCAGGCCGGAGAAGGCGAGGCCGCTGGAGAACGCGAGCGGGACGCCGACGACGTCGACGAGCAGCCAGGCGAACCAGAACTCGATGAGGCCGCGCGCCTGGGCGACCATCGCGGCGAGCGTGCCGACGAAGATGTAGGCGTCCGGCCAGGGGTTCCAGGACAGCTCGGGCACGGCGGAGAACAGGGCGCCGACGGCGAGGGTGCCCGCGGCGGTGGCGCCGAGGAGCAGCCCGCGCTCCTTCCAGGTGGCGAAGCGGACGGCGATGGAGCCGTCCTGCGCCTTCTGGGTGCCGCGGGTCCACTGCCGCCAGCCCCACGCCGCGACGACGATGACGAGCAGCTGCTTGCCGACGCCGCCGGACAGCTGCGCGGAGGCGTACGCGCCGACGAGGATCACGCCGGAGAGGAACTGGGCGGGCCAGGTCCACACCGAGCGGCGCCAGCCGAGCGCGAGGGCTATCAGGCCGATGCTGTTGCCGACCATGTCGGACCACAGGATGTGCTGGCCGAAGGCCGTGAAGGCCTCGGAGTTGAGCCAGTTCAGCGGGTTCATCGGCTCGCCTCGTCGGTGTGGGCGCGGGTGCCGAGCAGGCGCTCGACGTACTTGGCGATGATGTCGACCTCGAGGTTGACCGGGTCGCCGGGCTGCTTGACGCCGAGGGTGGTGAGCGCGAGCGTCGTGGGGATCAGGCTGACGGTGAAGGAGTCGGGCCCGGCGTCGACGACGGTCAGGCTGACTCCGTCGACGGTGATGGAGCCCTTCTCGACCACGTAGCGGGCGAGGTCCGCGGGCAGGGAGACCTTGACGATCTCCCAGTTCTCGGAGGGTTTGCGGTCGAGGACGGTGCCGGTCCCGTCGACGTGGCCCTGCACGATGTGGCCGCCGAGGCGCGCGCCCACGGCGGTGGGGCGCTCCAGGTTGACCCTGGCGCCGGGGGCGAGCGCGCCGAGGCTGGAGCGGTTCAGGGTCTCGGCCATCACGTCGGCGGTGAACTCGTCGCCCTCGTGGTCGACGACGGTCAGACACACGCCGTTGACGGCGATGGAGTCGCCGTGCTTCGCGCCGTCGGTGACGACGGGGCCGCGCAGGCGGAAGCGGGACGCGTCACCGAGGTTCTCGACGGCGGTGACCTCGCCCAGCTCTTCGACGATTCCGGTGAACACGCTCAGTTCTCCTTCGGTGCGACGGTGGCGGTGACGCGCAGATCGGTTCCGACCCGGACGGCCTCGGTCATGTCCAGGCGCAACGCGTCGGTGATCGTGGTGATTCCGGCGCTCGCGAGGACGGTGGGTCCTTCGCCGAGCAGCGCGGGAGCGAGATAGCCGACGACCCGGTCGACGGCGCCCGCGGCGACGAAGGCCCCGGCCAGCGTCGGGCCGCCTTCGAGCAGCACGGAGCCGGACGCCGCGCGCGTGCAGCGCGGTGAGCAGGGCTCCGATGTCCACGCCCTGGTCGGTGCGCGGCAGGCGCACGGTGTCGACGCCGGGCGGGGCGAGCGCGGGGTCGGTGTCGTCGGCGACGGCGACGAGCGTGGGCGCGGCGGCGTCGAGGACGCGGGCGCCGGGCCGCACGGCCGTGGCGTGGGTGTCGACGACGACGCGCAGCGGCTGCGGGGCGCCGTCGATGCCGCGGACGGCGAGGTGCGGGTCGTCGGCGCGCTGGGTCCCGGAGCCGACGACGACGGCGTCGCACTCGGCGCGCAGCCGGTGGACGTCGGCGCGGGCGGCGGCGGAGGTGATCCAGCGGCTGGTGCCGTCGGCGGCGGCGGCGCGGCCGTCGAGGGTGGCCGCGTACTTCCAGGTGACGTGCGGGCGGCCGCGGCGCACGGAGGTCAGCCAGGCGGCGTTGACCTCCTCGGCCTCGGCCTCGAGCAGGCCCGCCTCGACGTCCACGCCGGCGGCGCGCAGGGTGCGGGCGCCGCCGGTGGCGTCCGGGGTCGGGTCGCCGACCGCGTACACGACGCGGGTGACGCCGGCCTCGATGAGGGCCTGGGCGCAGGGGCCGGTGCGGCCGGTGTGGTCGCAGGGTTCCAGGGTGACGACGGCGGTGGCGCCGCGTGCCTTGTCGCCGGCCGCGCGCAGGGCGTGGACCTCGGCGTGCGGGCCGCCCGCGCGCTGGTGGTGGCCCTCGCCGACCGTCTCACCTGCGGCGTCGATGACGACACAGCCGACGACGGGGTTGGGGCTCGTGCGGCCGCGTCCGAGCGCCGCGAGGGCGAGCGCGCGCCGCATGGCGGCTGCTTCGGCCTGGGTGGCCACCGGGTCCTCCTGCCTCTTCGGGCACGGACTCCGGGGCGCGTCGATGACGACGACAACGTACGAGCAAAAACACACGGGGCCGATGACGCCGAGCGAGACCTGTCCCACGTATCCCACGTAGGGAACAAGCCACTACGGCGGCACGGCACACAGGGGTGTGCCTGCTCGCCGCGCACTGCCTCCCATCCGGACTTTCACCGTCGGTCCAGGAGTTTCACCTGGTCAACCGGCCACTGGAGGTGGCCGGGTCGCGGACTATAACCGCCGGTTCGGAATTACACCGACCCCGGAGTGCGCTGCTTTTGGTACGCAGCCAGTGTGCCACGCCTGGTAGTGACCGTGCGGGCCGCCCGCTGTGGGCTGGCTCACAGGCGGTGACCGCGCGGCTCCGGCCGGATCGTGTCGCCCCCTTCTGACCGGAAATCCATCGATCCCCGCCCGGGAACTGGCAGATCACCCTCCGCAAGTGGGTTGGTCCATACCTATTGACGCTCTGGTCTAGTCCTTTTAACGTCTGCGTCACTCTGCGGAGAGGCCCGCCCGGTGTGCGCACATCGTGGGCCGCAGTCCCCGTTCGCCGTGCGACACCGAGCCTCCCCAGGAGGAACCGACGTGCCCACCCCCACTCGGGCGAGAACCACGCTCCTCGCCACCGGCGCCGCCGTGGCCGGTCTGCTCCTCAGCACCCTCGCCGCCACCTCGTCCCAGGCGGCGGACCCCGCCGCCAACGAGTCCTGCCGCCCCGACGGCCTGTATAAGACGCCCGGCGTCGACGTCCCCTACTGTTCCGTCTACGACGCCGACGGCCGCGAGAAGATGGGCGCCGACCACCAGCGCCGTGTGATCGGCTACTTCACCGGCTGGCGCACCGGCAAGAACGGCGAGCCCGCCTACCTCGCCTCCGACATCCCCTGGGACAAGGTCACCCACCTCAACTACGCCTTCGCGCACGTCGACAAGGACAACAAGATCTCCGTCGGCTCCGACGGCGAGAAGAACGCCGCGACCGGCATGACCTGGCCGGGCGTCGCGGGTGCGGAAATGGACCCCGGGTTCTCCTACAAGGGCCACTTCAACCTCCTGAACAAGTTCAAGAAGAAGCACCCGAACGTGAAGACCCTGGTCTCCGTGGGCGGCTGGGGCCGAGACCGGCGGCTACTTCGGCGACGACGGCAAGCGCGTCAACTCCGGCGGCTTCTACTCGATGGCCACCAACGCCGACGGCTCGGTGAACCAGGCGGGCATCAACACCTTCGCGGACTCCACCGTCGACTTCATCCGCAAGTACGGCTTCAACGGCGTCGACATCGACTACGAGTACCCGACGACGATGAAGGACGCGGGCAACCCGCTGGACTGGCAGCTCGCCAACGGCCGCCGCGCGGGGCTCGTCAAGGGCTACGCCGCGCTGATGAAGGCGCTGCGCGAGAAGCTCGACCGGGCGGGGGCCACCGACAACAAGCACTACCTGCTGACCGTCGCCGCGCCCTCCTCCGGCTATCTGCTGCGCGGCATGGAGACCTTCCAGGTCCAGAAGTACCTGGACTACGTCAACATCATGTCGTACGACCTGCACGGCGCCTGGAACGAGCACGTGGGCCCGAACGCCTCGCTGTACGACGACGGCAAGGACAGCGAGCTCGCGGCCGCGGGCGTGTACGGCAGCCAGCAGTACGGCGGTGTCGGCTATCTGAACACCGACTGGGCCTACCACTACTTCCGCGGCTCGATGCCCGCGGGCCGCATCAACATCGGCCTTCCCTATTACACGCGCGGCTTCAAGAACGTGCAGGGCGGCACGGACGGCCTGTGGGGCAAGGCGGCCACGACGAACTGCCCGGCCGGGTCCGGGCTCACCAAGTGCGGTGACGGCGCCGTCGGCATCGACAACCTGTGGCACGACAAGGACGACAACGGCAAGGAGTCCCCGGCCGGGTCGAACCCGATGTGGCACGCCAAGAACCTGGAGAAGGGCGTCGTCGGGGACTACGTGACCAAGTACGGCTTCCCCGCCGACACCAAGCTCTCCGGCACCTACGCCCGCAAGTACGACTCCACGCTGGTCGCGCCCTGGCTGTGGAACGCCGACAAGAAGGTGTTCCTGTCCACCGAGGACGAGCAGTCGGTGAAGGCCAAGGCCGACTACGTGGTCGACAAGGGCATCGGCGGCACCATGGTGTGGGAGCTGGCCGGTGACTACACGTACAACGCCGCCAAGGGCCAGTACGAGATCGGTGACACGCTCACCACGGCGATGTACGAGAAGTTCAAGGCGGCCGCTCCGTACGGCGCGAAGGTCGCGGGCAAGGACCTGCCCGCCAAGGCCGTCGACATCGGCGTGGACTTCGGCGACTTCAAGCTCGGCGACTCCAACTACCCGATCACGCCCAAGCTGAAGATCACCAACAACACGAAGACGACGCTGCCCGGCGGCACGGAGTTCCAGTTCGACTACTCCACCTCGGCCCCGGCCAACGCCTCCGACCAGTCCGGCTTCGGCACGAAGGTGATCAGCACCGGCCACACCGGGAACAACGTGGGCGGCCTGAAGGGCGACTTCCACCGCGTCTCGCTGAAGCTGCCCGCCTGGCAGACGCTTGCGCCCGGCGCGTCCGTCGACCTGTCCTTCAACTACTACCTGCCGGTGTCCACGCCGTCGAACTGGACCGTGAACATCGGCGGGACGACGTACGCGCTCGCCGGTGGCCTGGCGCGCGGCACGACCGTCGTCGAGCCCGGTGGCGGCGGCCCGACCGACCCGCCCACGGACCCGCCGGGCAAGTGCACCGCCCCCGCGTGGAGCACGGCATCGGAGTACGGCTCCGGCACCACCGTGTCCCACAAGTCGCACACCTGGAAGGCCAAGTGGTGGACGAAGGGCGAGGAGCCCGGCAGCACCGGCCAGTGGGGCGTGTGGCAGGACATGGGCGCCTGCTGACCCTCTGAACGGGCCCCACGAACGGCCCCCCGAACGCCCGGCGGCGGGAAGAACTGCCCTTGCCCCGCCGCCGGGCTTTCCACACGCCGCGCTATGGGCGCGCCCCGAAGGGGCGCGGGGCTGTGTCGATATGCGGCTCCGCCGCGTGGGCGCGCCCGGCCAGCGACACCCCGCAGAGACCAAGACACCCCGCCCCCAACGGCGCTCACGTCGAAAAAAGCTCCTCCTGCGCCGCATCCCGAGCGGTAAGCAACGCCCCCCGCAGAACGGCCGCGCCCCCCAACGCACTGGCGCGAACCTCCGTACGCAACGGAGACATCGCAGCAACCCGCCGCGCGACGCGGCCCGCCAGGGCCGCACCCCCCGCACGGCCCAGTTCACCGCCGAGCACCACGCACCCGGGATCGAGCACGGCCGCGACGGAGGCGGCGCCGATGGCCACGCGCCCGGCGAGCGCGGTCAGGAACGGCTCGTGGGCCGTCTCCACGGCGTGCCGCACGACCGCGGCGGCGGGCAGCTCCCCTGGCTCGGGCTCCGCCTTGATCCCGTGGTCCGCGGCGAGGTCGGCCACCGCTCCGGACCCGGCGAGCGTGTGGAAGCCGCCGTCGCAGGCGGTCGCGGTGGGCAGTCCATCGGTGCCCGGCACCGGCAGGAAGCCGATCTCGCCGGTGCCTCCGGAGGCACCCCTGCGCAGCGTGCCGTCCAGGACGACGGCCGCGCCGGTGCCCGCGCCGAGCCACAGGAGCACGAAGGTGTCGCGGTCGTGCGCCGCGCCGTCGCGCTGCTCCGCACGGGCGGCCAGGTTGGTCTCGTTCTCCACCAGGACCCGCGCGGGAAGCCGCTCGGTCAGGGCGGCGACCAGACGGCGGTGCCAGGCGGGCAGGCCCGCCGAGTCGCGCAGCTCGCCGGTGCCGGGGTCGATCAGGCCGGGGGCACCGACGCCGACGGTGTGCAGGCGCGTGGCGCCGCCCGCGCGGGCGGTGCTCTCCACCAGGGTGACGGCCCGTTCGACGGCGGCGCTGGTGCCGGTGCCGGTGCCCATGGGCAGCGACGCCTCGGCGAGCGGGCGGCCAAGCAGGTCGGTGACGGCGACGGAGACGCTCTCGGTGCGGACGTCGAGCGCGGCCAGTTGGGCCCGGTCGGCGACTATCCCGTACAGGCGGGCGTTCGGGCCCCGGCGCCGCTCCCCCGCCTCGCCGACGACCGTGATCAGGCCGGAGCCCTGGAGCCGCTCGACGAGGTCGGCGACGGAGGGCCGGGAGAGGCCGGTCAGCTGCTTCAACTGCCCCGCCGTCAAGGGACCCTCGCTTTGCAGCAGACGCAGGGCGAGCCGGTCGTTGATGGCCCGAGCGGTGCTCGGTGATGCGGGCATGGCCGGATCCTTCCACAGCGCGCGCACCGGTCCGCCGGGCGGCGATCCGGACGCGCGCGATATTCGGTTCCCCGGCCCTCTTCTATCAGGCAGGGTTCCTGATAGTTTACTCCGGCGGTGCCGGACGGGACCGTGGAGGGGTGGAGCGGATGAGTGCGGAGCAGGGTCAAGGGGTGCTTGGCGGGCGGGAGTTGAGCCGGGCGCGGATCGCCATCGCGGTGATCTTCTGCGTGCACGGCTCGGTCGCCGGGTCGTTCGCGACCCGGGTGCCGTGGATCCAGGACCACGCGGACGTCAGCGCGGGCCTGCTCGGCCTCGCGCTCGCCTTCCCGGCGATCGGCGCCTCGGTGGCGATGCCGCTCGCGGGCTGGCTGAGCCACCGCTTCGGCGCGCGGGCGGCGCTGCGCGGGCTGCTCGCGCTGTGGACGCTCGCGCTCACGCTGCCCGCGCTCGCGCCGAACCTGGTGACGCTGTGCGCGGCGCTGTTCGTGTACGGCGCGACGTCGGGCATGGCGGACGTGGCCATGAACGCGCTGGGCGTCGAGGTCGAGACCCGCATGCAGAAGTCGATCATGTCCGGTCTGCACGGCATGTGGAGCGCGGGCGCCCTGATCGGCTCGGCGGGCGGCACGGTCGCGGCCCATCTGCACGTGGACGCCCGGGTGCACCACCTCTTCGCCGCCGCGGTCCTGACCGTCCTCGGCCTGATCGCCTGCCAGGGCGTCCTCGACCTGCGCAGCGCGCCGGAGGAGGAGGCACCGCCGCGGTTCGCGCTGCCGCCGAAGTCGGCGCTGCTCATCGGCGCCGTCGGCTTCTGCGCGGTGTTCGCGGAGGGCGCGAGCCTGGACTGGTCGGCGGTGTACCTCAAGGACGTGCTCGACTCCTCCGCGGGCCTGGCCGCCGCGTGCACCACCGGCTTCACGCTCACGATGGCCGTCGCCCGGTTCGCGGGCGACAAGGTGGTGGACCGGTTCGGCGCGGTCCGCACGGTGCGCGCGGGCGGGGCGTGTGCCGCGCTCGGCGGGCTGCTCGTGGTGACGGCGCAGCACGCGGCGATGGCCATGACCGGCTTCGCGCTGATGGGCCTCGGCATCGCGGTCGTCGTCCCGCTGGCGTTCGCCGCGGCCGGGCGCAGCGGCCCGAACCCGAGCCAGGCCATCGCGGGCGTCGCCACCATCACGTACACCTCGAGCCTGATCGCGCCGTCGGCGATCGGCGCGCTCGCGGACGCCACCAGCCTGGTCGCGTCCTTCAGCCTGGTGACGGTGCTCGCCTGCGGCCTCATGGCGTTCGCCGGGGTGCTGCGCACGGCCGGGCGCCCGGCGGGCGGGGGCGCCCGCCGCGCGGACGGCGGCGGAGCGCAAGGGCTGACGCGGGCCCGCGCCCGGGCCCGAGGAGCCCTAGCCCGTGATGGAGTCCAGCTGTTCCGCGGCGGGCCGCAGTACCCACAGGTCGCCGCCGGGCGGCTCCTGGAGCTTGGGCACCGCGGCCTTGGCCGCCGCGTCGCCCGCGTCGGCGGCCGCGTGCACGACGTCCGTCGCCGCGTACCGGAGGAACTCAAGCTCGGGGTGCGGCCAGGGGCGTTCGCCGGTGGCGGCGGGCAGCAGATAGCGGACGGCTCTGAACAGGCTCTGCCCGGCGGGGCCTTGGTGGGCCCAGAGGTCCACGCCGACGTGTCGGCCGATGTCGGCCAGGCGCGTGTGGGCGACCAGGTCGAAGGTCGAGTAGTGCCAGCTGCGGGTGCGGCCCAGTTCCTGCGGCTGGCTGCCGTCGGCGGCGATCTGCGGGTCGACGCGCTTGGCGCGCGCGTCGCGGACGGTGGCGCGGGCGAGGGACTTCTCGCCGGTGGCGAGGGCGAGGGCGGCGAGCTGGAGGTCGTAGAACGTGCCGTGGTTGTTCTTGGCCGCGGCCTCCTGCTCGCCGAAGTCGCTGTGCGCGAGCCAGTCCCGGAAGTCCTTGTTCCAGTCCCTCATCCGCGCGCGGTCGCTCCCCGTCCAGCCGGGGGCGCCGGCGGCGAGGATCGCCTGGGCGTCGAGGACGCTGGTGTAGGACTGCGAGAAGTCGATGATGCCGATGGCGCGGCCGTCGTACCTGCAGGGGATGAACTGGCCGTGGTTCAGGTGCGGGTTCATCCGGGTCGCCGGGTCGAGGAACCAGGTGCGCAGGATCGTCGCGGCGTGCTCGGCGTACCTCTTGTCGTCCGTGTAGTACCAGGCGAGCGCCAGCTCGTACGTGGAGTCGAAGACGTTCTCCGCGTCGCGGCGGTCGGTGCCGGTGTCGACCTCGGGGTTGCGCTCGCCGTCGCGCTGCTCGTACGGGCAGCCCCACCGGGTTGGCGGGGGTCTTGGGCGCGGTCGGCCACCAGTAGGGGGCCTGGCTCAGATAGTCGTGCGGGTCGCCGCTGGGCGCGGGCCTCGGCTTGTCTACGACGGTCCAGGGGCCCTTGCCGAGCCAGCCGTCGGCGCGGCGGGTGAGGTCGCGCAGGGCGCGGCGCGCTCGCGGGTCGCCCTGGTCGAGGCGGCGCTTGGCCTCGGCGATGCGGTGGCCGTCGAGGACCACGGTGCCGGGGACCTTGGGCTGCGCGGCGGCAGTGACGGGCGGGGCGGCCGCCGCGGGCGGGGCGGGGGCGGCGAGCACGGTGGCCGCCAGGGCGGCCGTGGCGAGCAGGGCGCTGAAGGTGGAGCGGGCTCTCATCGCACTCCAATCAGATACGTGAACATCGTTCATCGACCTGGCTGGGTCACCGTACCGGAAGCGGCCGGAAAGAAGTCGCCCTTACGTCGCATTAACATGTCGAAGCTGATCGTTCCCGTGCAGAAAGCGAACTCACCCATGGATCTCGGCGTGCGCTGGAAGCTGCACGGCGACGGGCGCACCCCCGCGCCCGGCGCGGTCGTCCGTCCCGACGAGCGGCTCTCGTGGCCCCGCACGGCCGGGCTCGGCGCCCAGCACGTGGTGGCGATGTTCGGGGCGTCGTTCGTGGCCCCCGTCCTCATGGGCCTCGACCCGAACCTCGCGATCATGATGTCCGGGGTCGCGACCGTCCTCTTCCTGCTCGCCACGCGCGGCCGCGTGCCCAGCTACCTCGGCTGCTCACTGTCCTTCGTGGGCGTGGCCGCGGTGATCCGCGCCCAGGGCGGCTCCAGCGCCACGGTGACGGGCGCCGTCTTCGTGGTGGGCGCGGCGCTGTTCCTGGTGGGCCTCGCCGTGCGGCGGTTCGGGGCGCGGATCATCCACGCGGCGATGCCCCCGATCGTCACGGGCGCGGTGGTCATGCTCATCGGCTTCAACCTGGCGCCGGTGACGGCGTCGACGTACTGGCCCCAGGACCAGTGGACGGCGCTCCTGGTGATGCTGTTCACCGGTTTGGCCGTGGTGTGCCTGCGCGGATTCTGGTCCCGGATCGCGATCTTCCTCGGTCTGATCTTCGGGTACGCGCTGTCCTGGGTCCTGGACGCGGTCTTCGGCAAGATCAACTCGGCGGACGGCTCCGGCAAGGTCACCGACCACTGGCGCCTGGACCTGTCGGCGGTCGGCGACGCGGACTGGATCGGCCTGCCCGCCTTCCACGGCCCGAGCTTCGAGTGGTCCGCGATCCTGGTGGCCCTGCCGGTCGTGATCGCGCTGGTCGCCGAGAACGCGGGCCACGTCAAGGCCGTCGGCGAGATGACCGGCGACGACCTCGACGGCAAGCTGGGCACCGCGATCTCCGCGGACGGCGCCGCGTCCATGCTCTCCACGGCGGTCGGCGGCCCGCCCAACACCACGTACTCCGAGAACATCGGCGTGATGGCCGCGACCCGCGTCTACTCCACGGCCGCCTACTGGGCCGCGGCCGCCTTCGCGCTCCTCTTCGGCCTGTGCCCCAAGTTCGGCGCGGTCGTCGCCGCGATCCCCGGCGGCGTCCTCGGCGGCATCACCGTCATCCTGTACGGCATGATCGGCCTGCTCGGCGCCCAGATCTGGATCAACGCCAAGGTCGACCTGCGCAATCCGCTGAACCTGGTGCCCGCCGCCGCGGGCATCATCATCGGCGTCGGCAACGTCTCCCTGAAGTTCACCGACACCTTCTCCCTGAGCGGCATCGCGCTCGGCACCATCGTGGTCATCACCGGCTACCACGTGCTGCGCGCGTTCGCGCCCGCCCACCTCAAGTCCCAGGAGCCGCTCCTGGACTCGGGGACCTCGTCCTACGACGAGCCGGAGCCGGAGGCCCAGAGCGCCGAGGGGCCCGCCGCTCAGCCGCGCGCCAAGTCGTAGGCGTAGCCCGGCGAGAAGGTCCCAGGGCGGCCCCGGCAGCCGTCGGACTCCCCCGGCAGCTTGATCCACAGGTAGGCGTCGACGCGGGCCGCGCCGGTGCGCAGCGTGGGCGGACGGCCGATGCCGCGCCCCGGCGGGTCGCACCACCGGCCGTCCGCCGGGGCGCCGTTGCCGTTGCGGCTGGTGTCGATGACGGCGCCGAGCCCGCGCGGCCCGCCGAGCGCGGCGAGCACCCGGCGCGCGTACGCCACTTCGCGGGCCGTGCGGTGGAAGTTGGACACGTTCGTGAACACGCCGTCGGAGGACGCCGGTGCCGCGGCCCCCGCCCTGCGCAGCCAGTCGGCCTGGCGCGCGGGCGCGTGCCAGCCCGAGTGGCCGCCGTCGTGGTACACCCGCGCCTGGGGGTTGGCCCGCTTCAGGACCCGGCCCGCGCGGGCGAGCGCCGCGAACCGCCGGGCCCGCTCGCCGGGCGACAGGCACTGCGACAGGGCGACCGCGTCCGGCTCCAGGATGACCACGGCCTCGCGGGAGCCGAGGCCCGCCGCGAACCGCTCGATCCACCTGCCGTACGCCGCGAGGTCCGGGGCGCCGCCGCCGGAGTGGCCGCCGCAGTCGCGGCCCGGGATCGCGTACGCCACGAGGACCGGCACCCGGCCGCCCGCCCTGGCCGTCACGGCCCGCACCCGCGCGGTGAGGGCCCCGGCCCTGTGGTCCGCGAACCAGACGGCGGTGGGCCGGGCGGCGATCCGGGACGCGATGAGCGGGCGCCGCGGGTCGCTCCCGTGGGTGCGCACCCAGGCGGCGGCCTGCGTGTCGTGGTGGCGGTACAGGCGGTCGGCGGCGGCCCAGGGCGGCCCTGGCCGGGGCGGCGGCGACGCTGTCGACGGCCGGGACGGCGCCGGGGCGGACCGCGGCCCCTCCACCGCCGCGGTCCGCTCCGGGCCCGGCCGGGCTCCGGCCGCCGCCCCCGTCGGCGCGGCGCGGGCGGCGCCGCCCGCGCCGCCGTTGTGGTCTGCGCCGTCCCCCGCCACCGAGACCGCCCCGGCCGTCAGGCCGACGGCCGCCGCGACCAGGGCCGCCGTGCGGATGACTCCGCCCCGTCGCCCGGCGCGTCCGCGCACCCGTGTGTCCCCCACGTCCGGTCCCCCCTCGAACCGCTCCCCCAGGGTCCGCGCGGCCGTTCCCCCGTTTCGGGGAAGCGTCCGCCCGGCGGACCCGTGCGCAAGGCTAGGGCTGGGACGCTGCCCCCATGGCGCGGTTGGAGCGGTCGGCCGAGTGCACTCACCCGGCGCACGGAGTGAACGTGGTGGTGGCGCGCATGCGCGCGCTTGACACACAGTGGGCGCGCCGGGACGGCGTCGCGGTCTTCAACCGCGTGTATCTGGAGGTGACTCAGGAGGTCGGCCGCCAGGTCGGCGCGGGCGCGTTCCCCGACGCCGGGGCCGCCGTCACGCTGGACGTCCGCTTCGCGGAGCGCTATCTGGCGGCCGTGGACGCGGTGGCCGACGACCGGCGGCCACCGGCCTGCTGGCGGCCCCTGTTCCAGCTGCGGCGCCATCCCGGCGTACGGCCGCTGCAGTTCGCCCTGGCGGGCATCAACGCGCACATCGGGCACGACCTGGCGCTCGCCGTGGTGGACGCGTGTCACAGCATCGGCTGCGAACCGGCCGACCTGGAGGACGAGTTCGACCGCGTGGGCGACATCCTCGTGTCGCTGGAGGAGCGCGTCCGCGAACAGCTGATGCCGGGACCCGACGTGCTCCAGGTCGCCGATCCGCTCACGCATCTGCTCGGCTCCTGGAGCCTGGAGCGGGCCCGGGACGGCGCGTGGTCGGCGGCCCGCGCCCTGTGGGCGCTGCGGCGTCTCCCCGGCGTGGCCGAGGAGACGCGCGAGCGGCTCGACGGGGCGGTGGGCCTGGTGGGGCGGATGCTGCTCACGCCCCTGCCGGACTGACCGCTCAGTCCTCCGGCAGTTCCACCGGCTCGATCTCGTCGTAGAGGTCGCCGGGGCCGGGGTTCGTCGGGTCGGTCTGCCCGCCCAGCTGGTGCATGACGCCCCACACGGCGTTCAGGGCCGTCGTCACGGCGCCCTCGGCCCAGCCCGCCGTCCAGGAGATGTCGTCGCCCGCGAGGAAGATGCCGCGCTTGTCCTCGGGGAGGCGGTCCTGCATGAAGTGCGTGAACAGGCGCCGCTGGTAGCGGTAGTGGCCCGGCAGGTTCGCCTTGAACGCGCCCATGAAGTACGGCTCGTTCTCCCAGGACACGGTCACCGGGTTGCCGATGATGTGCTTCCTGATGTCGACCTTCGGGTAGATCTCGCCGAGCGACTTGAGCATGACCTCCATGCGCTCGTTCGCCGACAGCGGCAGCCACTTGAGGCTGTCGTCGCACCACGTGTACGACAGGCAGATGGTGGCGGGCTTGTCCGGCCCGTCGTCCAGCAGGTAAGTGCCGCGCGTCATCCGGTCGGTGAGCGTCATCGACATGACGTCACGGCCGGTCTCCTCGTCCTTGTCCAGCCAGAACGGCCGGTCGACGGGCACGAAGAGCTTGCTGGACTCCATGTATGTGGGTCCGCTCCATCGCCGTCCAGTGGTCGATGGGGAACAGCGAGTCATCGCACTCGATCTTGGAGAGCAGCATCCAGGACTGCCCGGTGAAGATCGCCGCCGGATAGGTGCGGATGTCGCCGTTGGCATCGGTGACCGTGACGCGGTTGCCCGCGGTGCGGTGCAGCCGGGTCACGGCGGGCTTCGGCGCGCGGCCCTCGTGCAGCTCGGCCAGGGAGGTGCCGAGCGGCCAGTGGACGATCTTCTGCGGCTCGCGGTCCCACAGGCGCAGCGGCAGCTGCTGGGAGCCGCCGACGATGCCGCGGTGGTGGTCGTCGGCCTCGGTGTAGACGACGCGCAGGATCTCCAGGATGGAGTTCGGGAAGTCGGTGTCCCAGCCGCCGGTGCCGAAGCCGACCTGGCCGAAGATCTCGCGGTGCCTGAAGGACTTGAAGGCCTCGGACTCGCAGAGGAAGCCGTAGAAGGTCTGGTTGTCGAGCTTCTCGACGAGCTTGGCCCGAGATCTCCCGGATGCGCGGCACGTCGCGCTCGCGCAGCGCGCGGTTCATGTCGGAGAAGTCCGCGCCCTCTTCGAGGCAGTCGCTCCACGCCTTCGCCACGTCGCGGTAGACCTGCGGCAGGTCGTCCACGGTCTCGGCGTAGTGGGACTCGCCCTTGAGGTCGACGACCGTCGAGGGGGTGGACTCCGCGAGCGGGTTGGGGAACGGGCTCGTCCGCAGGCCCACCAGGTCGATGTAGTGCTGCAGCGCCGTCGAGGACGGCGGGAAGCGCATCGCGCCCATCTCGGCGGTGAGGCCGTCCGTGCCGGTGCCCTCGAAGCCGACGGTGCGCAGCCGCCCGCCGATCTGGTCGGCCTCGTAGACGACGGGCTTGAGGCCCATCTTCATCAGCTCGTACGCGGCCACGATGCCGGACAGGCCGCCGCCGATGACGGCGATCTCGGTGCCGTGCTCGGTCGCGGGTATCTGGCCGAGGCCGGCCGGGTGCGCGAGGAAGTCGTCGTAGGCGTACGGGAAGTCCGGCCCGAACATGGTGATGGGCGGCTGCGCGTCGGTGTGCTGGACGGCGTTGGGCACCGTGGACGTCATGGGGTACGGACTCCTTGCACAGTACGGAAGAACGGGTGGTGCGGGCTGGCTTCAGCCCCGGGTCAGGGGTGCGTACAGACCGGGTCGGCGGTCCAGCAGATAGGGGTTGGCCTCGCGGGACGCGGCGAGGAACGCGGGGTCGGCGTCGGCGAACACCAGCTCGTCACCGCGCCCGGCGCGGGCGCGGGCCACGCCGTCGGGGCCGACGAGGGCGGACAGGCCGACGAACTCGAACTCGCCCTCGGGGCCGACGCGGTTGACGTACGCGACGTACAGCTGGTTCTCGAAGGCGCGCACCGGCACGACGGACTCGGCGACGAACTGGAAGGGGTGCATCTGCGCCGTCGGGACGAGCAGCAGGTCGGTGCCCGCGAGGGCGTGCGCGCGGACGTTCTCCGGGAACTCCACGTCGTAGCAGATCATCAGGCCGATCCGGACGCCGTCGAGGTCGGCCTGGACGACGGCCGCATCGCCGGGCGTGAAGTGGTCGCGCTCGAAGCAGCCGAAGAGGTGGGTCTTGCGGTAGTTGGCGAGCCGGGTGCCGTCGGCGTCGATGAGCTGCACGGCGTTGTACACCTGCTCGCCGTCGCGCTCCGGGTAGGCGTAGGCGATGGCCAGGCCGTGGCGGGCGGCGATGTCGGCGACCGCGTCGGCCGCCTCGCCGTCGGCGGGCTCCGCCAGACGCGGTACGTCGTCACCGATCGCGTAGCCCGTCAGGAACATCTCCGGGGTCACCAGGAGCCGCGCCCCGGCCGCGGCGGCGCGCGCGGCGGCCTCGTCCAGGACCTTGAGGTTGGCGGCGACGGAGCCGGGACGCCCCGAGCTCTGGAGCAGGGCGGTGCGCAGCGGCGGCATGGCGGACCTCGGGGGCGCGGAAGGGCACGGGCAGGGGCAGGTGAGTCGCATAGACCGGTACGTTTCGCGGGCGTGACGGGACAAGAGACGACCGTTGCGCCTGCCCGTGCGATCCGTTGCGCGTCACGGGCCTGGGGCGGAGATTCGTTGTGAGGGGGCGTACGGGTGGCGTATGGACGGCGTACGAGGCACGTACGCGCGACGCCCCTTGTGTTACGGGGGATGCGACCTGGGGCGCAGACGGCCGCCCGGCGGCTCCCCCGTGCGGGGGAAGCGGAGAGCAGCCTGGGGCCCGACGTGCCGGGACCCCGTCGCGGGACATCGTGGGTCACCCGGAACGACCGGGCCGCTTCGACCGACGGAGGACCTCCCGTGAGCCGCATCACCTTCACCCGCAACAGCACCCGCGCCCTCGCCGTGGGCGCCGCGCTCCTGGTCACCGCGGGGGCGGCGAGCGTGGCCGTAGCCTCCGGCGAGGACGTCACCCGCCCCGCCAGAGCCCACCACGCCGAGAAGAAGGCGGAGCCCCGCGAGGCGGCCGCGCTGACCGGCAAGGCGCAAGATGTTCCGCAAGACCACCGAGGACGTGACGTTCACGTTCGACGCGCACCTGGCCAAGCGGCACAACGGCGACCCGAACAAGGCCACCGGCACCTTCAAGTTCGTGCACCTGGACAAGCCGGGCGGCAAGGGCGGCTGGGCCAAGGGCCGCATCGACTGCCTGCTGACGGGCGGCAAGGTGGCGTCCGCGACCGGCGTCATCACCGAGACCAGCGACGGCCTGATGGAGAAGGCCAAGGGCGGCCGCGTCGGCTTCAGCGTCCACGACAAGGGACCGGGCAAGCTGGACCGCCTCGGCTACAGCTGGGCCGCGGCGGGCGGCCCCTCCGGCGACAAGAAGCTCACGAAGTGCAACAGCGCCGCCCCCTTCGAGGTGGTCAAGAAGGGCACCGGCGACTTCCACGTGACCCCGTGGAACCCGCCCTACCCCGAGGGCGACTAAGAGCCGGCGCGGTGGCCCGGACGGGGGTCAGGCCACCGCGCCACCGCCCCCGAAGGGGCGCGGGGCAGTGTCGATATGCGGCTCCGCCGCGTGGGCGCGACCAGCCACGACGCACCCGCAGCCGAAGAACTAGGCGGGAGACCCCGAAGAGAACCGCCGCATCAGCGGCGAAAGGACGAGCACCGACTTGGTGCGCTCCACGAACGGCTCCCCAGCGATCCGCTCCAGAACCCGCTCGAAGTGCCGCATGTCGGCGGCGAAGACCTGCACGATCGCGTCCGCCTCCCCGGTGACGGTGGAGGCGGACGCGACCTCCGGATAGCGCTCCAGACCGCGCTGGATCGCCTCCGGAGAGGTGTTGCGGCGACAGTAGATCTCGATGAACCCCTCGGTCTCCCAGCCGAGCGCGGCCGGGTCGACGCGGACCGTGAATCCGGTGATGGCTCCGGTGGCCCGCAGCCGGTCCACGCGCCGCTTCACGGCGGGCGCGGACAGGCCGACGAGCTGGCCGATGTCGGCGTAGGAGCGGCGGGCGTCCTCGGCGAGGGCGTGCACGATGCGTTCGTCGAGATCGTTCAGTCGCACAGGGGGTCGTTCACTTCTCTGCGTGTCACTTCACCGCGGGGACCTCGGGGGTCTCGGCGGTCTCTAGACGGGAGCGGCGCATCCCGTACAGGAAGTAGAACACGAGCCCGACGACCATCCAGACACCGAAGACCTTCCAGGTCGCCGCGTCGAGGTTGTACATGTTGTACGCGCAGAAGCCGAAGCCGAGGACCGGGAAGAGCCAGCCGAGCGGCACCCGGAAGGTGCGCGGCATGTCGGGGCGGGTCCGGCGCAGGATGACCACGGCGACGTTGACCAGGCCGAAGGCGAACAACGTGCCGATGCTGGTGGCGTCGACGAGCTTGCCGAGCGGGATCACCGAGGCGAGGGCGCCGCAGAACAGGGACACGATGACGGTGTTCACGCGGGGCGTGCCGGTCTTGCCGCTGACCTTGGCGAACGTCTTGGGCACGAGGCCGTCGCGGGACATCGCGAACAGCACGCGGGTCTGGCCGTAGAGGACGGTCAGGACGACGCTGGCGATGGAGATGACGGCACCGGCGGCGAGCAGCGTGCCCCAGAAGGTCTGACCGGTCACATCGTTCATGATCGCGGTGAGCGACGCCTCGGAGCCCTCGAAGTCCTTCCAGTTCCAGGCGCCGACGGCGACGGCGGCGACCAGGACGTACAGGGCCGTGACGATGATCAGCGAGAGCATGATCGCGCGGGGCAGGTCGCGCTGCGGGTTCTTGGCCTCCTCACCGGCGGTGGAGGCGGCGTCGAAGCCGATGTACGAGAAGAACAGGCTCGCCCCGGCCGCGCTGACCCCGGCGACGCCGAGCGGCATGAAGTCGGAGTAGTTGCCGGACTTGAAGCCGGTGAAGCCGACCGCGCAGAACAGCACGAGGGCCGCGATCTTCACGATGACCATGATCGTGTTGGCGCGGGCGGACTCCTTGGCGCCGCCGAGCAGGAACACCATGGCGAGCAGCACGACGATCAGGCCGGGCAGGTTGATGATCGCGCCGTCGACCTCACCGGGGGCCGCGGACAGCGCGTCCGGGATGGTGACGCCGATGGTGCCGTCGAGCAGTTCGTTCAGGTACTCGCCCCAGCCGACGGCGACGGCCGCGACGGACACGCCGTACTCCAGGACCAGGCACCAGCCGCAGACCCAGGCCACGAGCTCGCCCATCGTCGCGTAGGCGTACGAGTACGAGGACCCGGCGACCGGGATGGTGCCCGCGAGCTCGGCGTAGGAGAGGGCCGAGAAGAGGGCGGTGAGGCCGGCGATCACGAAGGAGACCGTGACGGCGGGGCCCGCCTTCGGGACGCTCTCGCCGAGCACCACGAAGATGCCGGTGCCGAGGGTGGCGCCGATGCTGATCATGGTCAGCTGCCACATGCCGAGGGTCCGGCGGAGCGTGCCGCCCTCGCCCTGGCCGCCCTCGGCGACCAGGCGGTCCACCGGCTTGCGCCGCGTTATTCGGCTGCCGAAACCGACGCCGCCCTGGGGGCGGGGGCGGGTCTTCGGGGGGGCGCCCTGGTCGAGCACGGGTGGCTCCTTAATCGCTGCCGGTCGAAATGGCCGGGACCCACGGCAGCCCGAGCATCACCACGGGAACCCACCGAGCAGGCAGTCCCCGCCACGCCACGTACAGCGCCAGACTCTAAGCGGTTCCGGTTCCCAGCCGAAATGCAGCAACGTTGCGCACCGGCACAAGATCGTTGCGTGAGCTTCGATTGTACGGACCTTTATTGCGCCGTCCCTTTCGTCCGTTGCGTGACGCCCGTTTTATCCGCACCTCGGGATTCCGCCCGCTCACCGCTTCCCGGGTTCCGGCACGGGTGCCGTACTCCTCCCGTCCACTGATCCGTATTCCGTTTGTGATCTTTCCGGGGGCGCGCGGGAACGCCGACGGCCCCCGCGAGCGAACTCGCGGGGGCCGTCGATGAGTTGGGCCGCAGGGGCCGGGGGTCAGCTCCAGCTGGCGTGCAGCGGCTTGCCCTCGGCGTATCCGGCGGCGCTCTGGATGCCGACGGTGGCCTTGTCGGCGAACTCCTCCAGGGAGCCCGCACCGGCGTAGGTGCAGGAGGAGCGGACGCCCGCGATGATCGAGTCGATCAGGTCCTCGACGCCGGGGCGCGCCGGGTCGAGGAACATGCGGGAGTGCGAGATGCCCTCCTCGAACAGCGCCTTGCGGGCACGGTCGTACGCGGACTCCTCGGACGTGCGGTTGCGCACCGCGCGGGCCGACGCCATGCCGAAGGACTCCTTGTACAGGCGGCCGTTCGCGTCCTGCTGGAGGTCGCCCGGGGACTCGTACGTGCCCGCGAACCAGGAGCCGATCATGACGTTCGACGCGCCCGCGGCGAGCGCCATGGCCACGTCGCGCGGGTGGCGGACGCCACCGTCGGCCCAGACGTGCTTGCCGTACTTCTTGGCCTCGGCGGCGCACTCCAGGACGGCGGAGAACTGCGGGCGGCCGACGCCGGTCATCATGCGAGTGGTGCACATGGCGCCGGGGCCCACGCCGACCTTGATGATGTCGGCACCGGCCTCGATCAGGTCGCGGACGCCCTCGGCGGCGACGATGTTGCCCGCCACGATCGGGACCCGCGGGTCGAGCGCGCGCACGGCCTTCACCGCGGCGATCATCGACTCCTGGTGGCCGTGCGCGGTGTCCACGACGAGCGTGTCGACGCCCGCGTCGAGGAGCTGCTTGGCCTTGCCCGCCACATCGCCGTTGATGCCGACGGCGGCGGCGACCCGCAGCTTGCCCGCCGCGTCCACGGCGGGCTTGTAGAGGGTGGCGCGCAGGGCGCCGGTGCGGGTCAGGATGCCCGCGAGGCGGCCGTCCTTGTCGACGGCGGGCGCGTAGCGGCGGTTGGCGCCGTCCAGCTTGTTGAACGCGTCGCGCGGGTCGATGTCCGCGTCCAGGAGCACCAGGTCCTTGGCCATGACCTCGGACAGCTGCGTGAAGCGGTCCACGCCGGTCAGGTCCGCGTCCGTGACCACGCCGACCGGCTTGTGGTCCTCGTCCACGACGACGCCCGCGTTGTGCGCGCGCTTGGGCAGCAGCGCGAGCGCGTCCGCGACGGTCTGCGACGGGGAGAGGACGATCGGGGTGTCCAGGACGTGGTGGCGCGTCTTGACCCAGGAGATGACCTCGGTGACGACCTCGATCGGGATGTCCTGCGGAATGACGACGAGGCCGCCGCGGCGGGCGACGGTCTCGGCCATGCGACGACCCGCGATGGCGGTCATGTTGGCGACGACCAGCGGGATCGTGGTGCCGGTGCCGTCCGGCGAAGCGAGGTCGACGCCCTGGCGGGAGCCGACGGCGGAGCGCCTCGGGACCATGAAGACGTCGTCGTACGTCAGGTCGTACGCAGGCTGGATGTCATTGAGGAAACGCACGTGCTGCTCATCCCAGTCGATCAGAGGTGGCCCCCGAACAGGACAGCCGGGGGAAAAGCACGTACTTCATTGTCCCATGCCGAACGGCAATTGCGCCGCCTGGGACGATCACCCAGGCGGCGCGGGAAGAGGCTGGTCGGATCCTCCAAGGGGACACGTGTGTCGTCTTCTGGATCTGCTTCTAGATCTGCTGCGCGCGGATCACCGCCAGCGAGGTGAGCGCGCTGAGGACCGCGCCGAAGACGAGGACCGCGTTCAGTGCCGTCGCGCTCACGACCGCGCCGCCGAGCGCCGCGCCGGAGGCGATGGCGAGGTTGAACATCGAGGTGTTCAGGGCGGTCGCCGCCTCGGTGGAGTCCGGGGCGGCCTTCAGGACCCAGGTCTGCACGCCCACGGGGATGCCGCCGAAGGAGACGCCCCACAGCACGAGCAGCGCCGTACCGGCCACCGGACCCCGGCCGACCAGCGGGAACAGCGCGAGCACCGCGGCGAGCAGCACGCTCATTCCGATGATCGTCGCGCGGACGTCCCGGGTCGCGGCGATGCCCGCGAGGACCGTGCCCGCGATGCCCGCCACGCCGTACACCAGGAGCAGCGGGCCGACCATGCCCTCGCTGACGCCCGCGGTGTCCTGGAGGATCGGGCTGATGTAGGTGAAGGCGGCGTAGTGGCCGCCCACCAGCAGACCGGTGGCGATGACGCCCGCGCGGACCGTGCGGTTGCGGAACTGCCGGGGCAGCTCGGCCAGGCGCACCGGCTCGGTGGCGGGCAGGCCGGGGAGCAGGACCACCAGCCCGGCGACGACGAGCAGCCCGAGGCCGCCGACGGCGAGGAACGCCACGCGCCAGTCGCTGAGTTCGCCGACGAGGGTGGCGGCGGGGACGCCGAGGACGTTGGCGGCGGTCGCGCCGCCGAAGACCAGCGCGGTGGCCCGCGGGATGTGCCGCTCGGGCACCAGGCGTACGGCGATGCCCGCCGCGAGCGCCCAGAAGCCGCCGATGCTGACGCCGACCAGGAACCGCGCGACGAGCAGCACGGCGAGGCCGGGCGCGGCGGCCGACAGCGCGTTCGCCCCGACCATCAAGGCCATCAGGCCGAGCAGGACGAGCCGCCGGTCGAGGCGGCCGATCAGGACGGGGAGCACGGGCGCGGTCGCCGCGGCCACCAGGCCCGGCAGGGTCACCATCAGGCCGACCGCGCCGGCGGACACGTCGAGGCCGCCGCTGATGGAGGTCATCAGGCCCACCGGCAGCGCCTCGACGGTGACCATGGCGAAGGTGCCGAGCGCCATGGCGATGACGGCCAGCCAGTTCTTGAGCGGGACGCGGTCGGGCTGCGGCGATCCGAGCGGTGCGGAGTCCGGGGCGGACGGCGACGAGGACGAGGACGGGGACGGGGCGGCGGGAGCGGAGGAGGTGGGCGGCGTGGTGCCGGACATGGCGTAACTCCCCTTCCTAGGGGGTCGTTTCGGGTGCCTGCTGCGGGGACTTCTCCGGGGACGAGCTGCGGATCATCGGGCCGCGAAAGACACGCTAGGAAGGGGAGCCGCGCGGCGAATCAGTCATGTGACTGGCGCACGTCAGTCGCGGGTCTGGGCGCGGGTCTGGCGCAGGTCAGGCGCGGGTCTTACGTCCGGGTACGGGGCCGGTGCGGGCGCCCGGGACCGCCAAGGCGGGCGTCGTGTCAGGTGCCCAGGTCCATCCGGGCCAGCTCGCCGCGCGCGGCGACGCCGAGCTTCGGATACGCCTTGTACAGGTGGTAGCCGACGGTGCGGGGGCTGAGGAACAGCTGCGCCGCGATGTCCCGGTTGCTCAGGCCCGTCGCCGCGAGCCGCACGATCTGCAGCTCCTGCGGGGTGAGCCGGTCGAGCAGCCCCGGCTCGCGCCCGGCGGCGGGCAGCGCCTCGCCGGTGGCCCGCAGCTCGGCGCGGGCGCGTTCGGCCCAGGAGACGGCGCCGACCGCGTCGAAGAGCTCCAGCGCGGACCGCAGGTGCGGGCGGGCGTCGCTGCGGCGCAGACGGCGGCGCAGCCACTCGCCGTACAGGAGCTCGGTGCGGGCGCGCTCGAACGGCCGGTTGTCGTGGCGGTGGGCCTGGACGGCCTCGGCGTAGAGGCGGTCCGCCGCGTCGGCGCCGTCGGCGTCCGCCGCGCTCCCGCCGCCCCCGGCGCCCGCACCGGCCCCTGCGCTCCCGGCCGTGGCGAGCAGCGCCCGGCAGCGCAGCGCGACGGCCCGCGCCCAGGTCTGGCCGGTGGCGTCGGCCCACGTCGCGAACGTCGCGGCCGCGGCCCCGGCGCGCGCCGCCCGGCCCACCCGCACCGCGCTCTCGACCAGGTCGGGCAGGGCGTACAGCGCGAACCCGGTGTGCCCGTGCGGCCCCGCCCACAGCTCCTCCAGGCGGTGCAGGGCCTCCTCGTGGCGGCCGTGCCCGAGGTCGAGCAGGCCGAGGGCGCCGCCCGACCAGGCGCCCGCGATGGGCAGCCCCTGCGCGGTGAGCTCCTTGGCGAGCGCCCGGCAGCGCTCCTCGTCGCCCTCGACGGCGGCGACGTGCGCGAGGACGCCGCGCAGGTTCCCGGCGAAGAGGCCCTGCTCCGTGTCCTGCGCGATCCTGATCCCTTCGGACGCCGACGCCGTGGCGTCGCGCGGGCGCCCCAGGAGCAGCTGGGCCCGGGCGAGGTGGAACAGCGCCGCGGGCATCAGGCCGATCGCGTCACCGGCCCTGCAGTCCCGCTCCAGGGCGCGGGCCCGTTCGTACGCCGCGTCCAGGTCGCCGATGAGCTGGTGCCACCAGTGGGTGCTCGCGCGCTCGTACAGGCCGGCGCCGCTCAGCGCCCCGCTGGGGGGCTCGACCAGGACGCGCACCGCGGGCAGCCCGCGGGCCGGGTCACCGAGCGCCACCGTCGCCAGGCCCTGGACGGCGGCGATCAGGTCGGCGGCCGCGGGCGAGGGGCGCACGGCGGTGAGCCGGGCCGAGGTCCGCTCGATCATGCCCGGGTCGTTGAGCGCCCAGGCCGCGGACATGGCCTCCAGGAACAGGAAGGCAGCGGTCTCGGTGTCGTGCGGGGCGAGCGACGCCGCGGCCTCGACCAGCAGGGCGTGGGCGGTGCGCTGGTCGCCGCGGGCGTTCGCGGCGGCGGCGCGGATGCGGGCGAGGCGGGCGCGGGTCGCCGGCGGGTGCGGATGCCCCGCGGCCCGCTCGGCGAGCTCCGCCGCGCGCTGGGGGCGGCCCGCGCTCTCCACGGCCCCGGCGGCGGCCGCGAGCCGCCGGGCGCGCTGCTCGGCGCCGGGCGTCAGGGCGGCGGCGCGCTCGTAGGCGGCGGCCTCGGCCTGGCGGCCGCCGCGGCGGCGGGCGTCCTCGGCGGTGCGCTCCAGGTCGGCGGCGACGCTCTCGTCGGGTCCGGTGGCGGCGGCCGCGCGGTGCCAGGCGCCGCGGTCGGCGGTCGTGGCCGCGGCCAGGGCGCGGTGCGCGGCGGTGCGCCGGGACAGGGCCGCGGCGCGGTAGACGGCGGAGCGGATCAGCGGGTGCGTGAAGGCCAGGCGCCCGTCGGCCACCCGGATCAGGCCGCTGTCCTCGGCGGCGGTCAGGTCGTCGGGGGCGGCGCCGAGGGCCCGGCCCGCCGCCAGGATGGCGCTCACGTCGCCCCCGGCCTCGGCGGCGGCGACGAGGAGCAGGTCCTGGGCGCGGGCGGGCAGGGCGCGGGCCCGGTCGAGGAAGGTCCGCTCGACGCGCTCGGAGACGGGCTGGGTGCCGAGGTGGAAGAACTCGGCGTGCAGATCGCCCGAGCGCTGGGCGGCGCTGAGCGCGGCGGGCAGTTCGAGCAGGGCGAGCGGGTTGCCGCGCGCTTCCTGGAGGATCAGGGCGCGCACATGGGAGGGGAGTCCGTCGGCGTGCCGCCGCAGCAGCCGGGCGCCGGTGCCCTCGTCGAGTCCGGTGAGCCGCAGCTCGGGCAGGCCCGAGGCGGCGAAGGGGTGTCCGTCACGGGCGGCGAAGACCAGCGCCACGGGGTCGGAGCCGAGCCGTCGCGCGGCGAACAGGAGCGCCTCCACGGACGCCTGGTCGAGCCACTGGGCGTCGTCGACGAGGACCAGCAGCGGCCGCTCCTCGCTGATCTCCCCGAGCAGCGAGAGCACGGCGAGCCCGACGAGGAACCGGTCGGGGGCACCGCCGCCCGCGGGCTCCGCCCCGGCCGCCGCCTCCGCCGTCGGCGGGGCCATCCCGAACACGGCCCGCAGCGCCCGCGCCTGCGGGGCGGGCAGCGCGTCGATCCGGTCGGCGTCGGCGTACGGGCCGAGCAGCAGGTGCAGGCCCGCGAAGGCCAGCTCGGACTCGGACTCGATGCCGAGGCCGCGCAGCACGCGCAGGTCCGTGGCGCTCCCCGCGGCGTGGTCGAGCAGCGCGGTCTTGCCGATCCCGGCCTCGCCGCGGACGACGAGGGCGCCGCCGCGCTGCGCTCTCGCCCCGCGCAGCAGCTCGTCGACGACGGCCCGCTCCTTGTCCCGCCCGTACAGGTCCATCCGTGTTCCCCCCGTTTTCCCCCGATGCGCCCCCGCACCGCGCCCCCGCCGGTGCCCTCAGGCAGGCGGGCCCAGTGCCAGCACGATCTCCAGCGCCGCGTCCTGGCCCCGCCAGTGCGCGACCGCTTCCGCGAAGACGTCCTGGGCGATCTCCCAGTCGTCCGGTGCCTGGCGCGCGTACTCCTGCCAGCCGGACACGACGACGAGCCGCCCGATCGCGGGCGGCGCCCACGACAGGTCCGTCAGACAGTCGGCGAGCGCGTCCCAGTTGCCCCCGAACCAGTCCGGCAGCGCGAGCCCGACGGCGCAGCGCTCCATGAAGGCGGCCTTGTCGCGCACGCCGTCGAGGCCGAGCGCGAGGGTGCTCCAGCCGCCGCCGCGCACCGCGTCGAGCACGGCCGCGAACGCCCCGTCCCCGGCCGCCGGGTCAGGGGCCCCGCCGAGCGTCTCCGGCGCGTCCCTGCCCTCTCGTCCCTCCCGGTCAGGCGTGGTCACGTGGGTGCCTCCGTCCTCTCGCGCCGCGTCATCGCAGCACCGCCCTGAACGACGCGTAGTGGTCGGCCGTGTAGTACGTCTCGGCCCTCGCGTCCTGTGACGAGGCGGCGGGCGCCGCGGTCGCGTTCGCCCGGGGTGCGGACGGTGTACTCGCGGTAGTAGCCGCGGCGCTCGCGCGGCAGCTCGCCCTCGAAGTTGCCGAAGACGGAGCCGTCCTTGGCGTACGGGAAGGGCCCGCCCCTGTCGATGAGGCGCAGCGTGCCGCGGGCCTCGGCGGGCAGCTGGTCGACGGTGACGGTCCGCATGCCGCGCGCCCACGCGGGGGTGGAGACGCCTGCCGCGGGGCTCCGCTCCGATGGCGTGGTGCTCCGCTCCGTCGTGCCGCCGCAGCCCGTCACGAGGACCGCGAGACAGACGAGGAGCGCGCACAGCAGGCGCCCGGCGGGCCTGAGGATCATGGACCCGATGCTGCCACAGGGTCCGCGCCCCCGCCGCCGGGGCTTCGGTCAGCCGCCGTCGGGGTCCGCGCGGTCGAGGGCGGGCCGGGGGGCGGACCCCGCGGCCAGCAGGTGGTCGGCCGCGGCCGTGTCCGTGACCAGGCTCGTCACCAGGCCGGAGCGGAGCACCGCGTCGATCGCGGCCGCCTTGCGGGCGCCCCCGGCGATCGCCACGACCTCCGGGATGCGGCGCAGCCGGTCCGCCTCAACGGTGATGCAGCGCTCGCCGAGGTCACGGCCGACGCGGCGGCCCTCCGCGTCGAAGAGGTGCGCGGACATCTCCGCGGCGACGCCGAGCGAGGCGTAGTGCGCGCGCTCCTCGTCCGTGAGCATGTCGTGCACCGTGGAGATGCCGGGCTCCCAGGAGCCGATGGACACCGCCGCGACGGTCACCTTGTCGAAGTACTCGAAGGCACGCGCGATCCCGGTCTGGTGGCGCAGCGCGGCCGCCGTCGCCGCGTCCGGCAGGAGCATCGGCGCGTAGATGGGGTGGGCGTCGCCGCCGGAGACCTGGGCGGCGCGGCGCACCGCCTCGACCGAGCCGCGCTCGGCGGTCCCGGCGTCGTACACGCCCGTGAGCTGGACGACCGTGCACGGCGGCAGCGACTCCAGGGCCGCCGCCATGGTGATGGTCGAGCGGCCCCAGGCGAGGCCGAGCACATCGCCCTCGGCGACGAGCTCGCCGAGCAGGCCCGCCGCGACCTCGCCGAGGTTCTCCGGGTCGGGCGACTCCTCGCCCTCGTCCGTGGAGGTCGGCGACTCGACGACGACCGCGTGCCTGAGGCCGTAGCGGGCGCGCAGCGCGTCGGAGCGCTCGGCGTCCAGCTCCGCGGGCACCCGGATCTCGATCCGTACCAGATCACGTTCGAGAGCCGTCTCCAGGACCCGGGCCACCTTGAAGCGGCTGACGCCGAACTCCTCGGCGATCTGGATCTTGGACTTGCCCTCAAGGTAGAAGCGGCGGGCCATGGCCGCCGCCTGCACCAGCTCCGCGGGTCCCATCCGCATGGCTGACCGACCCGCCGACATGGCCGACACGGCGCTCTCCTCACTGCTGTTCACGACATTCGTACACCTGGATTCGCTGTTCATCCTCGCAGATCCGGCGTACTTGATCAGCCTTGATGGGCTGCGTTCACGTTCCCGTGGCCAAGCCGTCGGCCGCGGGGCGGCTCAGTGGCCGCACGCCCACCCGGCGGTCGCCGTAGCGGACTCGGCCCGCTCCCGCAGCGCGGCGACCGCCCGCGCCGGGTCCTCGGCGCCGTAGACGGCGGACCCGGCGACGAAGACGTCGGCGCCCGCCTCGGCGCACCGCTCGATGGTGGCGGCGGAGACTCCGCCGTCGACCTGGAGCCAGAGGTCGAGGCCGTGCTTGCTGATGAGGTCGCGGGTGCGGCGGATCTTGGGGAGCATGACGTCGAGGAAGGCCTGCCCGCCGAAGCCGGGCTCGACCGTCATGATCAGCAGCATGTCGAGCTCGGGGAGCAGGTCCTCGTACGGCTCGATGGGCGTCGCGGGCTTCAGCGCCATGGCGGCGCGCGCGCCCTTGGCGCGGATCTCGCGCGCGAGCCGGACGGGCGCCGCGGTCCGCCTCCGCGTGGAAGGTGACCGAACCCGCACCCGCTTCGACGTACTGCGGGGCCCAGCGATCCGGGTCCGCCATCATCAGATGGCAGTCCAGCGGGGTGTCCGTCGCCCGGGCCAGGGACTCTACGACCGGCACCCCGAGGGTGAGGTTCGGTACGAAGTGGTTGTCCATGACGTCGACATGGAGCCAATCTGCGCCGTCCACGGCCTTCGCCTCCTCGGCGAGGCGGGCGAAGTCGGCGGACAGGATGCTGGGGTTGATCTGCACGGCCATGCCCCAAGCCTGCCATGCCCCGCGGCGGTACCCCGCCCCGGTCCCGCCATGCTCCGCGAGGAGCGCCGAAGCGGCCTCCCGCAGCCGTACCGCGCGTGCCATGCTGGCCGTCCACCGGCAGCGCGTGGGGCGGCAGGGGGCGGCTATGCCAAGGACGCCGGGCATTCGTACGGGCCGCGAGCGGCAGGCACACCAGGGGGTGGCGCGGCTTGTCTGCGGGCCGCGGACCAAATGGCTGGTGCTTGTGTTCTGGCTGGTGGTCCTGGTGCTCGCGGCGCCGTTCGCGCAGAAGCTCTCCGACGTGCAGGACAACACCACCTCCTCCTGGGTGCCGCGCTCGGCGGAGTCCACCCAAGTCCTCGACGCCTCCGAGGGGTTCAGGCCGGAGACGCTGCCCTTGGTGGTCCTGTACGCGCGCGAGGACGGCCCCCTGACGGCAGCGGACCGCGAGCGGATCGACGACGGCGTGGCCGGGATCAGACAGCTGCGTTCGCACTGGATCCGCGGCGACGAGACCCGCGGTCCCGTCTTCGACGAGAAGTCCAGCGAACAGGACCAGGCGCGGGCCGCGCAGGTGTACGTCCCGCTGACGATGAACCACGACACCTGGAACGACCTCCCGGACGCCGTCGACGACGTCGAGGACGAGGTGGGCGGGAGCGGCGGCGGCCTCGATGTGTACATCACGGGCACGGTCGGGGTGTCCGCCGACTTCGCGGAGGCCTTTTCGCCGACATCGACTCGACGCTGCTGCTCGCGGCGGGCGGCGTCGTCGTGGTCGCCCTGCTCATCACGTACCGCAGTCCGGTCCTGATCCTGATCCCCCTGTTCTCCGTGTTCGTCTCGCTGTACGGCGCTCAGGCGCTGATCTATCTCCTTGCCCGCCACGCCGACCTGACGCTCAACGGCCAGAGCGCGGGCATCCTGACGGTGCTCGTCTTCGGCGCGGGCACGGACTACGCGCTGCTGCTCGTGGCCCGCTACCGCGAGGAGCTGCGCCGCCACGAGGACCGGCACGAGGCGATGGCGCTCGCCCTGCACCGGGCCGGGCCCGCCGTCATCGCCTCCAGCGCGACCGTCGGCCTGAGCATGCTGGTGCTGCTCGCGGCGGAGATGAACTCCACCCGGGGCCTCGGTCCTGTCGCCGCGATCGGCGTCGCCGTGGCCCTGCTCGCCATGCTGTCGCTGTTCCCGGCCCTCCTGGTGATCTTCGGCCGCTGGCTGTTCTGGCCGCGCATCCCGCACCTGGGGTCCGCCGATCCCGCGGAGAGGGGCGTCTGGGCGCGCACCGGCCGCCGCATCGCGCGGCGCCCCCGGCTGACCTGGTCCGTCACCTCCGTGGCCCTGGCCGCCCTCTCCTTCGGCCTGGTCCAGCTGCACGCGGAGGGCGTGAGCAACGAGGACGCCTTCCTCGACAAGCCCGCCTCCGTGGTCGGCCAGGAAGTGAAGGCCGACTACTTCCCCGCGGGCGCCGGGGACCCGATGGTCGTGGTCGTGGACAAGCAACGGGCCGCGGACGTCACCCGCGCCGTCGAGGGGACCCGCGGCGTGGACCGGGCCAGCGTCGGCGTCCCGCCGGGCACGAAGCCCGAGCACGACGGCAGGGTCCTGTTCGAGGCGACCCTCACCGACCCTTCCGACAGCGAGGCGGCCAAGGACACCATCGAGCGCGTCCGCGCCGCGGTGCACGACGTGCCGGACGCGGACGCCGTCGTCGGCGGCGGCACGGCGACGCTGCTCGACATGGACAAGGCGACCGTGCACGACGACAAACTGGTCATCCCCCTGGTCCTGCTCGTGGTCCTGCTGATCCTCGCCGCCCTGCTGCGCGCGATCCTCGCGCCGCTGCTGCTGATCGCCACGGTCATCCTGTCGTTCACGGCGGCCCTCGGCGCGAGCGCGCTCGTCTTCCGCCACGTCTTCGGCTTCCCCGGCGTGACCACGGACTTCCCGCTGTTCGTCTTCGTGTTCCTGGTGGCGCTCGGCATCGACTACAACATCTTCCTCGCCACCCGCATCCGTGAGGAGGCGGCCCTCCAGGGCGCCCGCCCCGGCGTGCTGACGGGCCTCGCCGCGACGGGAGCGGTCATCACCTCGGCGGGCCTGGTCCTCGCGGGCACCTTCGCCGTCCTCGGTACGATCCCGATGGTCGCCTTCGTGGAAATCGGCTTCACGGTCGCCCTGGGCGTCCTCCTGGACACGTTCATCGTCCGCTCGATCCTGGTGACGGGCCTGTTCCTGGACGTGGGGAAGAAGGTCTGGTGGCCCCACGCCCTGGCTAGCGAACGCGAGCCGAAGAAGAGCCCGTCCGGCGTGTGAGGACGAGCCGCGAAGCGGCGGAAGAGGGGGTGCGCACGACACCGCCCGGGGCCGTTAGGGCCTGCCAGGAACAGGGGCCTGGCCGCCCTCCATGAGTTGACCGGTCCCGGCGGCCTGGCCGCCTTCGACATCCCGCGCCAACGCGAGCTGTACGAGGAGATGAACCGGGCGGCCCTCGCGGCACTGTGGCCCCACGACCGCGTGGAGTACGAAGACCTCACCGTGCCCGGCCCCGCCGAAGGACCGGACGTGGCCGTACGGGTCTGCCGGCCCGTCGGCACCATGGGCGCGAGGCCGCTCCCGGGCATCCTGTACATCCACGGCGGCGGCATGATCACCGGCAGCGTCCGGACCGACCACCGCCAGGTGCTCCCCCTCGTCGAGGCGGTCAACGCGGTCGTCGTCTCCGTGGAGTACCGGCTGGCCCCCGAACACCCCCACCCCGCCCCGGTCGAGGACCGCTACGCGGCCCTGCTCTGGCTGGCCGGCGAAGCCTCCGCCCTAGCCCCGACCGGCTGGCTCTCTACGGAGGCAGCGCCGGAGGCGGTCTGGCCGCCGGGGTGGCCCTGCTGGCCCGCGACCGCCGCACTCCGCGCCTGGCGTTCCAGCTGCTCCCGTACCCGATGCTCGACGACGGCAACACCACGCCGTCCAGCCATGAGATCACCGGCATCGGGATCTGGGACCGCGCGGCCAACCTCCAGGGCTGGCGGGCCCTCTTGGGCGACCGGGTCAGCACCGGCCCGGTCAGCCCCTACGCCGCTCCCGCCCGGGCCGACGACCTGAGCGGGCTGCCGCCGACCTGCCTGGACGTCGGCGAACTCGACCTCTTCCGCGACGAGAACATCGCCTGCGCCCACCGCCTCATGCAGGCGGGCGTTCCGGTCGAACTCCACGGCTACCCCGGCGGCATCCACGCATCCGAACTCCTCGCCCCCGACGCCGAACTCAGCACGCGCATCACGGACTGCCGCATGAGCGCCCTCAACACCCCGCCCACACCCGCCACGCACCCCTGACCGTCCCGCCGCGGGGGCTCACGCCGTGCGCCGCATGACCGCCAAGTACATCGCGTCGGTGCCGTGCACATGCGGCCACAGCTGCACGTCGGGCCCGTCCCCGAGCGCCGGCACCCCGGGCAGCAGCGGCCGCGCGTCGATGAGTCCGACGCCGTCGCGCTGCTTGAGCACGTCGTCCACGACGGCCCGCGTCTCCGCGAGGTGCGGCGAGCACGTGGCGTACCCGACGACGCCGCCCACGCGCACCGACTCCAACGCCGTGTGCAGCAGCGCACGTTGCAGCGGGGCGAAGCCCTCCAGGTCCTCGGGCCGCCGCCGCCAGCGCGCCTCGGGCCGTCGGCGCAGGGCGCCGAGTCCCGTGCAGGGCACGTCCATCAGGACGCGGTCGAAGCTGCCGGGCCGCCACGGCGGGCGGGTGCCGTCGGCGGCGATGACCTGGTACGGACCGGGGTTCCCTGCCAGCGCCTTGGCCACGAGACCGGCGCGGTGCGGCTGCTTCTCGGAGGCGAGGAGGACCGCGCCGCGCTCGGCGGCGAGCCCGGCGAGCAGCGCGGCCTTGCCGCCGGGGCCCGCGCAGCCGTCGAGCCACTTCGTGTCCGGGCCCTCCAGGGGCGCGTTCGCGAGCGCGAGCGCCACCAGCTGGCTGCCCTCGTCCTGCACCCCGGCCCGGCCCTCGCGCACCGCGTCGATCCGCCCGGGCTCGCCGCCGTCGGTGAGCCGTGCCGCGTACGGCGACCAGCGGCCCGCGAGCGCGGCCTCGGGGCCGAGCGTGTCCAGGAGCTCAGCGGCCGTGGAGCGGCCCGGCCGAGCCACGAGCGTGACCTCGGGCCGCTCGTTGTCCGCTTCGAGGAGGTCCTCGATGCCCGCGCGCCCGCCCCCGAGCGAGTCCCACAGCGCGGAGACGACCCAGCGCGGGTGCGAGTGCACCACCGCGAGATGGTCCTCGGGGTCGTCGTCGTAGGGCGGGGCGACCTTCTCCAGCCAGCCGTCGAGGTCGTCGCCCGCGACCTTCCGCAGCACGGCGTTGACGAACTTCGCCCGCCCGTCACCGAGCACCACGCGCGCCAGCTCCACGGAGGCGGACACGGCGGCGTGCGGCGGGATGCGCGTGCCGAGCAGCTGGTGCACGCCCAGGTTCAGCACGTCGAGCACCGGCGGGTCGACCTCGCGCAGCGGCCGGTCGATGCAGGCCGCGACGATCGCGTCGTACGTGCCCTGCCTGCGCAGCGTGCCGTACACCAGCTCGGTGGCGAGCGCGGCGTCCCGGGCGTCGAACTTCTCGGGTCCCTCGCTCTCGCGGGCCTTGCGCAGCAGCGGGGGCAGCACGAGGTTCGCGTAGGCGTCGCGTTCGTCCACGGCCCGCAGCGCCTCGAAGGCCAGCATCCGGACGGGGTCCTTCTGCGGACGGCGGTAGGGCTTGCCTGACCTGCCCGGCTTCCCGGACTTGCCCTGGGTGCGGGGACGTCGGCTCGGCTGGTCGTTCAAAGGTGCTCCGCTGCTCACAGTTCTGACGTCCGCCAAGGCCAGGGGCCCGCTGCGGGCCCGAGGGCGGACCAGTTCAGCGTACGTCGCCCGCGCCCAAGGTCTCACCCGGGGCGATCCGCACGCCGCGCGCCCAGTCGGCGGCCGCCATCGGCTTCTTGCCCTGCGCCTGCACCCACAGCAGCTCCACGGCGTACGAGCCCGTACCGACGTACAGGTTCTTCTTGCCGACGGACAGCTCGCCCGGGGCGAGGTCGGTGCGGTCGGGCACCGGCACGGCCTGGACCAGCTTCAGGCGCTCCCCGCGGAAGACGGTCCACGCGCCGGGCGCGGGCGTGCAGCCGCGCACGACACGGTCCACGCGGAGCGCCGGTGCCGCCCAGTCGACGCGCGCGTCCTCGACCGTGATCTTCGGGGCGAGGCTGACGCCGTCGGCGGGCTGCGGCACGGCGGTGAGCGCGCCGTCCTCGATGCCGTCCATCGTCGCGGCGAGCAGCCCGGAGCCCGCGAGCGCGAGCCGCGTGAGCAGGTCGCCGCTGGTGTCGGTGGACCGGATCTCCTCGGTGACCGTGCCGTAGACGGGGCCGGAGTCCAGGCCCTGCTCGATCAGGAAGGTGGAGGCACCGGTGATCTCGTCCCCGGCCATGATCGAGTGCTGTACGGGGGCCGCGCCGCGCCACGCGGGCAGCAGCGAGAAGTGCAGGTTGACCCAGCCGTGGGCCGGGATGTCCAGGGCCACCTTGGGCAGCAGCGCGCCATAGGCGACCACCGGGCAGCAGTCCGGCGCGATCTCCCGCAGCCGCTCCAGGAACGCCTCGTCCCGGGGCTTCGCGGGCTTGAGCACCTCGATCCCGGCCTCCTCCGCGCGCTCGGCCACCGGGCTCGCGACCAGCCTGCGGCCCCGGCCCGCGGGGGCGTCGGGGCGCGTGACGACGGCGGCCACCTCGTGCCGGCCGGAAGCGATCAGGGCGTCCAGGGCGGGGACGGCGACCTCGGGGGTGCCTGCGAAGACCAGCTTCACTGGGTGCTACCTCGGTTCTCTCGGGGGCGGCGACGCACCAGTCTATGGGGCCAGGACCCCGGCCTCCCCCGGGCCTTGGCCAGGCCTTCGCGGGGCCAGCGGCGGGCCGTCGCCAGGCATTCCCCCGCGCGCGCGACCGGCACGCGGCGAACACACGGCGGGCACGTCACGGAAGGAGCTCGGGGGCGTACGCACCCCCGCGCGCCCTGCGCATATGCGGATACGCCCTGGGACCGTGACCCCTTACGACGTAGCGCGTTGGTCAAGAAAAGGTTGACCAGAACGGGCCGCCCACGCGGCCCGCTCCTCATTCCCGCAGTCCTCACAGTCCTCGCAAAGCCCGTACTCCTCACGGCTCCCGCAGTTCCCGCAGCCCCCCGTTGCTCTCTTGACGCTCCTGACCCTTCCTCCCCCCCCCACTCCCCCGTCCCCCACCGCTTCACCCCCTCCCCCCTCCCCCCTCCCCCCTCCTCCCCCGATCCCGACTACTCCGATCCCGATCCCTCAACGCCGGTTCGAGAGGCTTGTTCATGGCCGACCACGCAACCCACGACGCCCAGGCACGGGCCAGCCTGCACCTGCTGGTGCGGGACATCGAGCGGGTCCGCCGGCAGGTGGACGCACTGCGCACCCTCACCGCCCAGCTCGGCAACGTCTACCGCCCGCGCCGCTCCAGCCCCTCCGCGGGCTTCGTCGTGTACGGACGGGCACCCGCTCCGACCGTCCGCCTCGCCCAGGAACTGCGGGACAGCGTCGAGACGCTGGTGACCGCCGCCGTCGACTTCGACCGCTCACTGGGCTTCTCGTGGGACGCGGTGGGCTCCGCGCTCGGCGTCACCAAGCAGGCGGTCCACCGCCGCTACGGCGCCCGCAGGACCACGGCCCAGACCCCCGCCGCGGCCACCGAAGCGGACCGCGCCGCCGAGCCGACCGCCACCACCCGCACGGTCCCCGTGGGCGCCCCCCTCCCCTCGGTCCCCGCGGCCCGCACCATGCCGACCCAGCCGACAGCGGGCAGCCCCGGCCTCCGCGACGACGTCCGGCCCGGCGCCTTCCCCGGCCCGCGCAACGGCTGATCCGGCGAGTGCCCCCTGGCCCGTAGAGGGCAGGGGGCACTCGTGCGTCCACACGGGCGAGGGCACCCGCCCGCCGCCTCAGCCGAGGTCAGCCGATGTCCGCCGGGTCGATCCGCACCCGCACCCCCTGAGCCGCACCCACCCCCCGCGCCATCCGCGCGGCCTGCGCCGTCTTCAGGGCCCGGGCCAGGGCCGCGCCGCTGCCGGGACGGACGCGCACCAGCACCCGCTCCCAGTGCTCGCCGGGCGGCGCGTCGCCCGCGCGGCGCGGACGGCCCGGGTCCGCGGCGGGCACCGGCACCGGGCCGAGGACCTCGGCGTCCGCGGGCAACTCGGTCTGGCCCAGGAACTCGGCGAGCGCCTCCGGCGCACCCGTGACGGACGCCATCCGGGACACCGGCGGGAACCCGAGCTCCGCCCGCTCCGACAGCTCCCGGACGGCGTGGCCGACCGGGTCCCACCGCACCAGCGCCTGCACCGGACGCAGCGTCGGCTCCGCGACCACCACCACCGTGCCGCCCGCGCCCTGGTCACGGACCAGGGCCGCCGCCCCGATCCACCGCCGCAGCGCGTCCTCACCCGCCCGCAGATCCGGGCGCCCGAGCATGGCCCAGCCGTCAAGGAGCAGCGCGGCGGCATAGCCGCCCTCCGCCACCGGCTCCGCCCCCGGCGTACTCACCACCAGAGCGGGCCCGCCCCCCACCGTGTCCAAAACCTGCTCGCGCCCGGACGTGCGCACCGGCACCGCGGGAAACGCCCGCCCCAGCTCCTCCGCGGTCCGCCGCGCCCCCACGACCTGCGCGCGCAGCCGGAAGCCGCCGCACTCCTGACAGTGCCAAGCGGCCTCGTCGCGCCCGCACCAGCCGCACACCAGGGCACCGGCATCCCGGGCTTCCAACGGCCCCGCGCAGTGCCGGCACCGGGCGGGCTCCCGGCACCGCTCACAGGCCAGCCGGGGCACGTACCCGCGCCGGGGCACCTGCACGAGCACCGGGCCGTGCTTCAGCCCCTCGCGGGCGACCCGCCAGGCCAGGGTCGGCAGGCGGGCGGCGCGGGCCGCCTCGTCCCGCGCGAGATCGCCGTCGCCCACGGTCCGTACCAGCGCGGCGGCGGCCCGCACCTGCTCCCGGTCAGCGCCGACGGGCGCCGCCCACCCGCTCTCGACGAGCTGCGCGGCCTCCACCGTGCAGCTCCAACTGCCCAGCAGAAAGGCGCACTTGTCGCGCGAGGCCCGCAGTTCGAGCACTTCGCGGACGTGCGGGAAGGGGGCGTTGTCGTCGGCGTGGCTGGCGTCGCCGTCGTCCCAGACGGCACGACGAGCCCGAGGTTCCTGACCGGCGCGAACATCGCGGCCCTGGTCCCCACCACCGCCCGCACCGCGCCACGCCGCACGGCGAGCCACTCCCGATACCGCCGCTCCTGCCCGGCGTCGGCGGTCAGCACAGCGTGCTGCCCCTCGCCGAGCAGGGCGCGCAGGGCGGCGTCCACGCGCGCGGCCGGACGCCCGGCCGGGACGACGACGAGGGCGCCGCGCCCCGAAGCGAGCGTCGCCGCCACGGCACGGGCGATCTCCTCGGCCCACAACGGCCCCGGCAGCGCGGTCCACACGGCCCGCGGGGACGCGCCCGCCGCCAGCGCGCCGATGAACTCGGCGCCCCGCGCATACCGCCGCCACGTCCCCGCGTCCGGCGCCGGGGGCGGCGCGGGTGCGGGCGGCGAAGGGCGCGACTCGGCCCGCCCGTGCCGGGGCGGCACCGCCAGCTGCAGCACGTCCGCGAGGCTGCCCGCGTACCGGTCCGCCACGGCGCGGGCGAGCCCGAGCAGCTCCGGGTCGAGCACCGGCTCCGGCGAGACGACCTGGGCGAGCGCGGCCAGCGGGCCGCTGTAGTCCGACTCGGCGACGCGCTCGACCAGGAACCCGTCGATCAGCGCGCCGCCCTCGCGCCGCCCGCCCCGCACCGTGCGCGCCCCGGCCCCGAACCGCACCCGCACCCGCACGCCCGGCTGGGCCTGCGCGTCCAGCTCCCGCGGCACCGCGTAGTCGAAGTACCGGTCGAGGTGCAGCACGCCCTTGTCCACGACGACCCGCGCCACCGGCAGCTCCTCGGCGAGCGCGGCCCCCCGCCACGTACGCGGCTTGGCCTTGGGCGCCTTCGCCTTCCGCACGCTCTCCCTGATGAGCGCGAGCTGCTCGTGCTCCGCCCCACCAGCCGGCCCGGCCCCCTCGTTCTCGCTGCTCACAGCAGCATTCCTACCAGACGGGTCCGACACTCCACCCCCACGGGACGTGCCCGGCACGGGCCACCGCATCGACCTGGCCGGTTTCGCTTACTCGACACTCAGGACCTGCTCGGCTTCGCTCCGGATGAGGAAACGGGAAACGCTCCATTCGCCTTGCTCGGCCCAGTCGGCTGCCACACGCTGAATCGCGGCGCTCACCGGCTGCCAGCCGGAGAGTGACGGAGGTTGAAGTGCCGGAAGAGACACGTGATTTTGGGCGGGAGTTACGCAGGAGGCGCCTGGACGCCGGGCTCTCTCTGGAACAGCTCGGTCAGCGCGTGCACTACAGCAAGAGCCAGCTCAGCAAGGTGGAACGCGGGATCAAACGGCCCACCCCCGAACTGGCCCGCCTGTGCGACACACGGCTCAAGGCCGATGGCGCGCTCGCCGACCTGGTGCCGCCCAAGCCGTCCCTTCCGCCTCCGGCCGACTCGGATCACGACGGTGAGGTGTGGTTGATGCGTGTGGGCAAGGACGGTTCGAGCACCTTCCAGGCGATGACACGTCGACGTGTGATCGCGGCCGGGGCCACGTCCGCCTTGGCGCTGCGAGTGGGCGAGAGCCCCGTGCAGCCGCCACCCGATGAAGCGGCCGCGACGGCCGTCGATGCCGCCCGGCTGGTCTTCGATCAGCTCCGGCAGCTCGGCCAGGCATCGGGCCCCGCGGGCGTTCTGCCTGCCCTCATCGCCCAGACCCACAGCCTCGAACGGCTGGCCGCAGAGGCAGGCCTCCGTACACGGCGGGCACTGTTGCTCATCGCGTCCCGCTACGCCGAGTACGCGGGCTGGATGGCGCAGGAGAGCGGCAGAGACACTTTGGCCCGCTGGTGGACCGACCGTGCCGTGCGGCTCGCGCACGCGGGCGACGACTCCGCCCTGGCCACGTACGCGCATGTCCGCCACTCACTCATCAGCCTCTACCGGGGAGAAATCTCCGACGCCTCCCAACTCGCCGAGCGAGCGTTGCGCAGTGAAGCACCTGCTCGTATACGCGGTCTCGCGGCGCAGCATCTCGCGCAGAGCGCTGCCCGTCTCCGGCGACTACACCACCTGTATGCGCAGCCTCGACCACGCCCGCGAACTGCTGGCCCAAGACGTGGCCGACCCGGGCCAGCCCGTGCTCGGCACCTCCCACCTGCCGGATGTGGTCTCGATGTTCACCGGCTGGTGCCTGTACGACCTCGGCCGCCCCGCGCAGGCGGCGTCCCTGCTCGACCGCGAGATCGAGCGCATACCTGAGCATGCTTTCCGTACCCGCGGACGGCACAACGTTCGGCGGGCCCTCGCGCACGCCGCTGCTGGCGAAGTCGATCACGCCTGCGCCATCGCGGTCGACGCCTTGGCTTGCGTGCGCCTCACCTGCTCCGCGACGGTCGCTGCCGACCTGCGCAAACTCTCCCGCACGCTGGGACGCCACCGTGGCCGGGCCGCGGTGCGCTCACTCGCACCCGACCTGGCCTTCGCGATCGCCCGCACGTCCGCCACCTAGAGAGGACCAGTCATGCATGAGATCTTCATCAACTTCCGCACCAAGGGCGGCAAGGACCTCGCCTATAGGTGCAAGGAAGCGCTGTCGGACAGGTTCGGGCCCGACAGCGTCTTCCTGGCCGGGGGGTCCATCGATTTGGGTGCCGACTTCACTCAGGCATTACCTCAAGCGGTGCGCCGCAGCCGGGTCCTATTAGTGATCATCGACGAGCACTGGCTCGACGTCCGCGACCCGAAGCATCCAGACAGGCGAGCCCTGGCCAATCCCCAGGACTGGGTGCGTCGTGAGCTCGAGGAGGCCTTCGACTCTGGCGTCCTCGTCGTCCCGCTCCTGACCGGACGCGGGGTGGAGCAGCTCGATCGGCACCGCCTTCCCAAGTCCATCGCGCAGCTGGCGGTGTGCCAGTACGCACGCGTACAAGCCCCCACCTTCGCTACGGATATGGCAAGGCTGGGAGACCGCCTCGCACAGCAGGTACCCGGTCTGGGCGCGATGGACAAGCAGGGCACGGCCAGCAACGGGGACGAGCCCGACAGCCGGCTCGTCCATCCACAACGAGCACCAGAGCGGTGGAATCGGCAACGTCGGCGGCTCGGTCGGCACCTACGTAGGCGAGTCCCACAGCCCGATGCACACCGGAAGCGGCGACATGATCGCCAACCATCACGAGAACGGCGACGGCACCACCTACCTGACGGGCGACAACAACACCGTTCGCCATCAGTTCGGCCCACGATCCCGCCGTGTCCCCAAGGAAAACGACCAGTGACGGAGAACGTCGGTACATACGTCGGCGAGTCCCACGGTCCGGTCCACGGCGGCGACGGGCCGCAGTACAACATCACTGTCGCGGCCTTGGCTGCGACGTCGCGTCTGCGGGACCATGCGCGCCGACGGCCTCGCGCCATCTCCAAGACTGATCGCGTCCACTTGTACCAGCGCTTCGTGGAGCCACCACACTTCACGAGGGCGCGGGAGGTACTGCGGGAAACCGGCACGGCACTACTCGACGGCCTCCCCGGCAGCGGTCGGCGCGCGGCTGCCTTGATGCTGCTGCACCATTTGCCCGCCATCCGGGGAAGCTTGCACGAACTGCCCGACACCCCGGACGACGGGACGGTCTCCGCTCTAGCCGAGCGAGACATCGATGCGGGCGACCGGCTCCTGCTGGACCTCTCCGAAGCAGACGAGTCCCGCTACGTACAGATTCAGCAGGAACTCTTCGACTTGCGAGACCGCCTCCAGCGACTCGACGCTCATCTCGTCGTCGTGCTGCCACATCACCTCGGCTATCTGTTGCGCGACGACCTCAGACACCTCACCGCCGACGTCGGCCGCCCTGCCCCGATGCGCGTACTTGCCCGGCACCTGCGGTGCGAAGGCATCGAGCCGACGGCCGCGGAACTCGACGACCGGGAGCTCAGGGCGTTCGCGACCCGTGTGCCTCTGAGGAAGGTGGCGGCCCTCGCCGGTGGAATCAGACGGCATCGGGACGTCGACGGCATCGCAGGTGGCTTCCCCCAGTGGCTCGCCGCGGCCTTGAACGACGAGCGCGATCAAGCCACACGTGTCGCCGCGGATGTCGCGGCAGAGGACAGCGGACGCCGTCGAGCGCTCCTGCTGTCTCTCGCACTGTTCCACGGCACACCGCCGAGCACTGTACTGAACGCCACGAACGCCCTGCTGAAGACGTTGAGCCACCCGCAGGACGACACCCCTCGACTCGACCGCACGGACCTGCACGCCGAGTTCACCGCGATCCGTGCCGAGCTCCATACCGACGGCCGGGTGCGTTTCGCCCTCCCCGGCTACGACAGTGCCGTACGTGACCATTTCTGGACATACATGCCAGATATCCGGCTACAGCTGCGAGATTGGTTCCAGGCTTGTATGTCAGCGCCGGACCTCGACCCCGAAGAGCGGGCCGCGGCCGTCACGCACTTCGCCGAACAAGGCCTGCGGTGCCGACGCCTCTCGGACCTGAGATGGCTGGTGGAAAGGTGGACACGACCCGACGCCGCTACGCGGTACGTACCGGACGCCGCCCAACTCCTCGCACACGGCCTGGCCGACGACCAGCACGGCCGCTACTTCCGACAGCAAATCTACGACTGGGCCACAGCAGCGGACACCAACCACCAACTGGGTCACGTGCTTGTGCTGGTCTGCTCGGAGGCCATGGCACTCACCCACCCGGACCAGGCCCTGGTACGTCTTCACCACCTCGCGCGCCGAGCAGGCCCGGGAAAGGGCCGCCCGGGGGCTGATCCTCAGGAAGCGGTGATCTCCCTCGCCCGCTCCGACAACCGGCTCTACCGCCTGCTGCTGACTCGGCTGAGTGGGGACGGGGACCAACGCAGATGGGCAAAGAGGGACTCTGCCCTGTTCCTAGCGCTCGCCGATCCGGTGCGACTCGTCCGCTCACGGCCGGTGCGAACGCTGCTGGCCCAGGGATGGTCACAAGCGCTGCTCCGACCGGAGGACGAGTGGGGCGAGTCCTTGTCGCTCTGGCTCAACGCGTGTGCCCGGTATGTCGAGCACCGGCCTCACATCCTGGAGATCCTCACCGCGGCCAGTGTGTCGGACTGCCACACAGTGGGCCGCCTCTACCGGATCGCGCGGGCGTGGCAGCACTCGACCACCCATGGCGCTGCCGAACGTGCGGAAACCGTTCGGTGTCTGCTCCACGCGATCGACGCCCGACAAGGCATCGGACCGTATTCATTCGTCGCTTGAGGAAGAAACCGGGGGTACAAGGTGGGTTCCGGGCAGAAGACGATGACGCTCTTCGTCACACTCATCCTGGGGTTGATCTTCGGCATCCTGGGACTGAGTTACAGCTGGCCACTCTGGGCTTGGCTCGCCACGGCCGCACTCCTGCTCATCGTCGCGGCCATCACACACAAAGTGCTCAGCAACCGTGCAGCGGAGCCACTCGCCATCGAAGTCTCCGAGCCCGAGCTCATCGCGGTAGCGCGGCCCGAACTGCGCGTCACGAACGTCGCTCTGCCGAGCGCGGTTGCCGACTACGACTTCGCCTTCTCCGCGACGGTGTGCTGGACCGAACTGGAAGCGCGGGACGGCGCTCCCAGCATCAATCCCGGAGGCCTGGCGGTGGACGCCATCCTTCAGCGTGCGCGGATCCTCACCGAGCAACAGCAGCCCACGCATAGCGCCTTCGTCCAGCACCAGCTCAACGGGACGCTCGGCACGATGCGAGAGGACTCGACAGGACGCGTCCTGGCCATGGCCCAGGACGTCTCACTGCACCTGCCCGAACTCGACTACGAGCGTCTATGCAAGCTGTCCAATGTCCGCAAGGACGCGGACGTCTGGGAGCACGAGCGCAGCTACGAACGCAGCAAACGGGCCTACCTGAGCAACGATGTGCTGAAGGACACGGGCAGCGCCGTCGTGTGGTGGCTGTCGCGCAACGACGAGGAAGTCGAGGGCACGGTCGACCGGATCGGCCTGCTGGCCCGTCTGTCCGCCGCGGCGAACAACGACACCGTCGCGGCGCCGTTCGAACACCTCGTGCGACCGGCTGGGATTGCCCACGCTGACGCCCCCCTCACGTCTGATGAGCGGCAGACGCCAACCAGGTGGACCGAGGGGTCGATTCCGTACGACGGCACCGCCGCACACGCGTCAGCGGACGCGGACTCTCTCGACGCCTTCCTGTCCTGGTTCGGGTTCTCGCCTGCCGACCCGGATCTTGAGATGTTCGCTGACCGGCTGATCAACCTGGCCCGGGTACATGGCAAACCCAAGGCCATCGATGAGATCAGGCGACGTTTCGGATTCGATCAGCCCGGCGCCGCCGACGAGACCGAGCCGACACCGCCGGATTCCCTCGATTGACGCACCGAGGCCCGGCGCCCCCTCCAGGGACACCGGGCCTCGGTGGCGAAGCGTGGGGCGGGCCGGTTACAGGCCGGCCGCCTTGCGCAGGGCCTCGACGCGGTCCGTCCGCTCCCAGGTGAAGTCCGGCAGCGCGCGGCCGAAGTGGCCGTACGCGGCGGTCTGGGAGTAGATCGGGCGGAGCAGGTCGAGGTCGCGGATGATCGCGGCCGGGCGGAGGTCGAAGACCTGAGCGATGGCCGTCTCGATCTTGTCCGTGTCGACGGTGTTGGTGCCGAAGGTCTCCACGAACAGACCGACCGGCTCGGCCTTGCCGATGGCGTAGGCGACCTGGACCTCGCAGCGCGAGGCGAGGCCCGCGGCCACCACGTTCTTGGCGACCCAGCGCATCGCGTACGCGGCGGAGCGGTCGACCTTGGACGGGTCCTTGCCGGAGAAGGCGCCGCCGCCGTGGCGGGCCATGCCGCCGTACGTGTCGATGATGATCTTGCGGCCGGTCAGTCCGGCGTCGCCCATCGGGCCGCCGATCTCGAAGCGGCCGGTGGGGTTGACCAGGAGGCGGTAGCCCTCGGTCTCCAGCTTGATGCCGTCGTCGACGAGGGCCTTCAGCTCCGGCTCCACGACGAACTCGCGGATGTCGGGGGCGAGCAGGGACTCCAGGTCGATGTCCGACGCGTGCTGCGAGGAGACGACGACCGTGTCGAGGCGGACGGCCTTGTCGCCGTCGTACTCGATGGTGACCTGGGTCTTGCCGTCCGGGCGGAGGTAGGGGATGGTGCCGTTCTTGCGGACCTCGGACAGGCGGCGCGAGAGGCGGTGCGCGAGGTGGATCGGGAGCGGCATGAGCTCCGGGGTCTCGTCGCAGGCGTAGCCGAACATCAGGCCCTGGTCGCCCGCGCCCTGCTTGTCGAGCTCGTCCTCATCACCCTCGACACGGCTCTCGTACGCCGTGTCGACGCCCTGCGCGATGTCCGGGGACTGCGCGCCGATGGACACCGAGACGCCACAGGAGGCGCCGTCGAAGCCCTTCTTCGAGGAGTCGTAGCCGATCTCGAGGATCTTCTCGCGCACCAGCTGCGCGATCGGCGCGTACGCCTTGGTCGTGACCTCACCGGCGACGTGCACGAGGCCGGTCGTGATGAGCGTTTCGACGGCGACCCGGGACGTCGGGTCCTCGCGTCAGAAGCGCGTCGAGAATGGTGTCGCTGATCTGGTCAGCGATCTTGTCGGGGTGACCCTCGGTCACGGACTCCGAGGTGAAGAGACGGCGGGACACATCGCTCCCTGTGGTTGCAGCGGCTGCTGGCTGATCATTGGCAGACGGGCCGAGAGCTGCGCTCGACGTCGTCCGAGACCAGTTTATCGGTCGCGCTCGGCCGCGTGGTCACGTGTCTCGCCACATGGGAGGCCTGTGACCTGCGGCACTGCATTGTGCGCTACGACGATCAGTCTCCACCAGAGGGCCCCGGGCCCGTTTTCGGCGGGTTTGGGACGTCCGGCGAGGTGAACGTCGCCGTTCAGACTAGTTCAGCGGCCACCCGGTTCCGGCCCGTTTCCTTCAACGTTCCGTCCGTCTTTGTCGCACCGTGGTCGCACCGCCGCGGCGGCCCCGCGTGTCCTGCGGCCAGGACGGATACGTTCCGAATGAAGGACTCCCTGTTCCAGATGGCGGACGTCGCTGTTCCGGATGGCGGACGGCCCCGTTCCTGATCGGGAACGGGGCCGGGGAGGGCTCGTCGGGGCCGCGCCGGGGTGTCCACATGCCGGACATGCGTCCGACGCAGGCCGGGTGCGCGCGGGGCGGTCAGCCCAGGCGGGGCACCACCAGGTCCCAGACCGTGTCCGCGAGGTCGTCCTTCGGGCCGTAGGGCACGGGGGTCTCGCTGCCGTCGGAGCCGAGCACCACGGCCTCGTTGCGCTCGGAGCCGAAGGTCTTGCGCTCGCCGACCTCGTTCACGACGAGGAGGTCGCAGCCCTTGCGGGCGAGCTTGGCGCGGCCGTTGGCCAGCACGTCGTCCGTCTCGGCCGCGAAGCCCACGACCACCTGGCCCGCGCGCGGGCGCGTCCCCGCGACCTCGGCCAGGATGTCGGGGTTGCGGACGAGGGCGATGGGCGCGGGCTCCTCGCCGTCCTTCTTCTTGATCTTCCCGGACGCGTACACGGCCGGGCGGAAGTCGGCCACGGCGGCCGCCATCACCACGGCGTCGGCGTCCGCGGCCGCCTTCAGGACGGCCTCGCGCAGCTGTACGGCGGTGCCCACCGGCACGATGTCGACGCCCGCCGGGTCCGGCAGCGCGGTGTTCGCCGCGATGAGCGTGACGCGGGCGCCGCGCGCGGCGGCGCTGCGGGCGAGCGCGTAGCCCTGCTTGCCGGAGGAGCGGTTGCCGAGGAAGCGCACGGGGTCGAGGGGCTCACGGGTGCCGCCCGCGCTGACGACGACGTGGCGCCCGGCCAGGTCCTGGGCGGCGCGCTCGCCGCGCGCGAGGACGCGGCGGACGACCTCGAAGAGCTCCGCGGGCTCCGGGAAGCGGCCCTTGCCGGTGTCGACGCCGGTGAGGCGGCCGACGGCGGGCTCGATCACGAGGGCGCCCCGGCGGCGCAGGGTGGCGACGTTCTCCTGGGTGGCCGGGTGCTCCCACATCTCCGTGTGCATGGCCGGGGCGAAGACGACCGGGCAGCGGGCGGTGAGGAGCGTGTTCGTGAGGAGGTCGTCGGCGAGGCCGTGGGCGGCCTTGGCGAGCATGTCGGCGGTGGCGGGCGCCACGATCACGAGGTCGGCGCCCTGGCCGATGCGCACGTGGGGCACCTCGTGGACGTCGGACCAGACCTCGGTGGAGACGGGGTGGCCGGACAGCGCGGACCAGGTGGCGGCGCCGACGAAGTGCAGCGCCGATTCCGTCGGCACGACGCGGACGTCGTGGCCGGATTCCGTCAGCCGCCGCAGCAGCTCGCACGCCTTGTAGGCGGCGATTCCGCCACTGACCCCCAGAACGACCTTCGGCTTGTCCACCGTGCCTCCCCGCACTCCGTTGTGTGCGCGCTGCCGCGCGCGTACGACTCCATGACACACCACAGGCCCGGCAGCTGCTCTGCCGGGCCTGCGGTGAACGTATGACGTGCTTACTGCGCCGGGCCCTCGATGGCCTCGGACGTCAGCAGGCCCGCGTTGATCTCGCGGAGCGCGATCGACAGCGGCTTCTCGTGCACGTGGGTGTCCACGAGCGGGCCGACGTACTCAAGAAGGCCCTCGCCGAGCTGCGAGTAGTACGCGTTGATCTGACGGGCGCGCTTGGCGGCGTAGATCACGAGGCTGTACTTCGAGTCGGTGGCCTCGAGCAGCTCATCAATCGGCGGGTTGATGATGCCCTCGGGCGCGGTGATGGAAGAGGACACTCTCTGCCTTCCGAAGGGGGTGAAGAAAGGGGTGAAGATCAAACAACTTTCATCAAGGCTAGCAGCTCGCGCGCTACGTCCTCGACCGAGGTGTTGACCAGGGTGGTGTCGAATTCGGGCTCCGCGGCCAGCTCCACGCGCGCGGCCTTGAGCCTGCGCTCGATGACCTCGGCGGCCTCGGTGCCCCGGCCGGTGAGGCGGCGCACCAGCTCGTCCCAGCTCGGCGGGGCCAGGAAGACCAGCTGGGCGTCGGACATCGACTCGCGGACCTGTCGCGCGCCCTGGAAGGTCGATCTCCAGGAGGACGGGCTCGCCCGCCTCCAGGCGCTCCATGACCGCGCGGCGGGGCGTCCCGTACCGGTTGCCCGCGAATTCCGCCCACTCCAGGAGCTCGCCATTGGCGATGAGCTTGTCCATCTCCTCGTCCGAGACGAAGAAATAGTGCACACCATGGCGCTCGCCGGGGCGCGGCTTGCGGGTCGTCGCCGAGACCGAGAGCCAGACCTCGGGGTGTTCCTTGCGCATATGGGCGACGACCGTGCTCTTGCCGACCCCGGAGGGGCCGGAGAGCACGGTCAGCCGCGGACGTTCACTCATGCAGCGATTATCCAGGTTCTCAGGGGTGCCTGAGACCAGGTCCGCAGGACGGCCGGGGCCGTCAGGCGCCGCTGCCGCCGAACTCGCGCTCCAGGGACGCGATCTGGTTGGAGCCGAGCCCGCGTACGCGGCGGCTCTCGGAGATGCCGAGGCGCTCCATGATCTGCTTGGCGCGGACCTTGCCCACGCCCGGGCAGGGACTCCAGGAGGGCGGAGACCTTCATCTTGCCGATGACGTCGTTCTCCTGGCCCTGCTTGATGACCTCGTGAAGGGAGGCGCCGGAGTGCTTGAGTCGATTCTTGACCTCGGCCCGCTCCCGGCGAGCCGCGGCGGCCTTTTCGAGCGCGGCTGCGCGCTGTTCAGGGGTAAGGGGCGGAAGAGCCACGCCTACGTCACCTCGAAGATCGAACTGTCGGATACGGACCGGTGAGGAACCTAGTCGCCCCACACCAGGGGAGCAACGTGCAACGCGCTTGCCCGTTGGCTCTCGTCGGAGACTAGCGGCCATGGCCGCTGGAGTCAGCGAGAACAAGCGAAAAGTCCTGGTCAGCCTCCGTTGAGCCGGGCATATAGGGCAATTCACCCCTGTTTTGGCCGGGTGTCGCGTAAGCAACGCATCAGTTCTGCGGCCCGATGCCCTCGGTGCGGGACTTGCGCGAGGTCGCGCGCGGTGCCGAAGCACACATGCAACCGCCCCGGCACCGGCTCTCCGGTACCGGGGCGGACACGGCGGGTCCGAGGGCGGCGGTCTACCCGCCGACCGCCTCCCGCACCTCGTCGGCGAACCGCGCCGCGGCCTCCCGCAGCGCGGCGGCGTCGGGCCCCGCCTTGAGCACCGCGCGGCTCACGTTCGGCACCACGTTGCGCACGGCGGTGCCGAAGACGCGGGGCAGGTCGGCGGGCGTCGCGCCCTGCGCCCCGATGCCCGGCGCGAGCAGCGGACCGTTGATGTCGAGGGCGAAGGAGGACAGGTCGCCGAGCGTGGCGCCGACCACCGCGCCGAAGGAGCCCATGGGCGCGGCGTCGGCGTTCTCGCGCGCCAGGTGGGCGAGCATGGTGGCGCCGATCGTGGCGCCGTCGTCGGCGCGGACGGCGCGCTGCACCTCGGCGCCCTCCGGGTTGGACGTCAGGGCCAGCACGAAGAGCCCCGCGCCGCTCTGGCGGGCCAGTTCCACGGCGGGGCGCAGGGTAACTCGTAGCCGAGGTACGGCGAGACCGTCAGGGCGTCCGAGAACAGGGGCGCGTCCGGGTGCAGGAAGGCCTCCGCGTACGCGGCCATGGTGGAGCCGATGTCGCCGCGCTTGGCGTCCATGACGACGAGCCCGCCCGCCTGCCGCAGGTCGGCGACGGCCCGCTCCAGGACGGCGACGCCGCGCGAGCCGAAGCGCTCGAAGAACGCCGCCTGCGGCTTGAAGACGGCGACCTGGTCGGCGAGGGCGTCGACGACGGTGCGGGTGAAGGCCTCCAGGCCCTTGATGTCGTCGTTCAGGCCCCACGCCGACAGGAGCGCGGCGTGCGGGTCGATGCCCACGCAGAGCGGGCCTCGGGTGTCCATGGCGTGGCGCAGGCGCGCGCCGAACGGTTCCGGGGTGCTCATGCGGCGGGAGCCTTTCGGGTGTCGGCGCCGATCGCTTCGGCGAGCGTGGCGTAGGGGGAGGTGGCGAGCCGGGCGGCGAGCCCCTTGTGGATCGCGCGCTGCCAGAACGGGCCTTCGTAGATGAACGCGCTGTAGCCCTGCACCAGCGTGGCGCCCGCGAGGATGCGCTGCCAGGCGTCCTCGGCGTTCTCGACGCCGCCGACGCCCACCAGGGTGATTCGGTCGCCCACGCGCGCGTACAGGCGGCGCAGGACCTCCAGGGAGCGCTCCTTGAGGGGCGCGCCGGACAGGCCGCCGGTCTCCTTGACGAGCTCGGGGTCGGAGGCCAGGCCGAGGCCCTCGCGCGCGATGGTGGTGTTCGTGGCGATGATGCCGTCCAGGCCGAGCTCCACGGCGAGGTCGGCGACCGCGTCGACGTCGGCGTCGGCCAGGTCGGGCGCGATCTTCACGAGCAGCGGGACGCGGCGGCCCTCGACGCTGCGGTCCGCGGCCTCGCGCACGGCCGTCAGGAGGGGCCGCAGCGACTCGGTGGCCTGGAGGTTGCGCAGGCCCGGCGTGTTCGGCGAGGACACGTTCACGACGAGGTAGTCGGCGTGGCGGGCCAGGCGCTCGGTGGACTTCACGTAGTCGGCGACGGCGTCGGCCTCCGGCACGGCCTTGGTCTTGCCGATGTTGACGCCGACGACGGTCCTGAAGACCTCGTCGCGGGCCGCCAGGCGCTCGGCGACGGCCGCCGAGCCGTCGTTGTTGAAGCCCATGCGGTTGATCAGGGCGCGGTCCTCGACGAGGCGGAAGAGCCGCTTCTTGGGGTTGCCGGGCTGCGGCTCGCCGGTGACCGTGCCGATCTCGACGTGGTCGAAGCCGAGCATGGCCATGCCGTCGACCGCGGCGGCGTTCTTGTCGAACCCGGCGGCGAGCCCGAAGGGGCCGTGCATGCGCAGGCCGAGGGCCTCGGTGCGCAGCTCCTTGTGGCGGGGGGCGAGGGCGGCGGCGACGAAGGTGCGCAGGACCGGAATCCGCGCGATGAGGCGGATCCAGCCGAAGGCGAGGTGGTGGGCGCGCTCGGGGTCCATGCGCCGGAAGACGAGCCGGAAGAAGAATGCGTACATGCTGGTGTCCTCATGAAGAGGGGGACACCGTTTCCGGTGTCCCCCTCGTGGGCTACTAGTCGCGGGCCGCGGTCAGGTGCTGTGCGTGTTCCTGGAGCGAGCGGACGCCCACTCCCCCGTGGTGGAGCGCGTCGATGCCCTGGACGGCGGCGGCGAGGCCCTGGACCGTCGTCAGGCAGGGCACGGAGCGGGCGACGGCCGCGGTGCGGATGTCGTAGCCGTCGAGGCGGCCGCCGGTGCCGTACGGGGTGTTGACGATGAGGTCGACCTGGCCGTCGTGGATCAGCTGGACGATGGTCTTCTCGCCGTTCGGGCCCTCGCCCTCGGACTGCTTGCGCACGACCGTGGCGTTGATGCCGTTGCGCTTGAGCACCTCGGCCGTGCCGGACGTGGCGAGCAGCTCGAAGCCGTGCGCGACGAGCTCGCGCGCCGGGAAGATCATCGAGCGCTTGTCGCGGTTGGCGACGGAGATGAACGCGCGGCCCTTGGTCGGCAGCGGCCCGTAGGCGCCCGCCTGCGACTTGGCGTACGCCGTGCCGAAGACGGAGTCGATGCCCATGACCTCGCCGGTGGAGCGCATCTCCGGGCCGAGCACGGTGTCGACGCCGCGGCCCTGGATGTCGCGGAAGCGCGACCAGGGCATCACGGCCTCCTTGACGGAGATCGGCGCGTCGAGCGGCAGCTCGCCGCCGTCGCCGACCGCCGGGAGCAGCCCCTCCGCGCGCAGCTCGGCGATGGTCGAGCCGAGCGAGATCCGGGCGGCGGCCTTGGCCAGCGGCACCGCGGTCGCCTTCGAGGTGAAGGGGACGGTGCGCGAGGCGCGCGGGTTGGCCTCCAGGACGTACAGGATGTCCCCGGCCATCGCGAACTGGATGTTGATCAGGCCGCGCACGCCGACGCCCTTGGCGATGGCCTCCGTGGAGGTGCGCAGGCGCTTGATGTCGTGGCCGCCGAGCGTGATGGGGGGAAGCGCGCACGCCGAGTCGCCGGAGTGGATGCCGGCCTCCTCGATGTGCTCCATGACGCCGCCCAGGTACAGCTCGTGGCCGTCGTAGAGCGCGTCCACGTCGATCTCGATGGCGTCGTCGAGGAAGCGGTCGACGAGGACCGGGCGGTCGGCGCTGATCTCGGTGGACTCGGCGATGTACGACTGGAGGCGGGCCTCCTCGTACACGATCTCCATGCCGCGGCCGCCGAGGACGTACGAGGGCCGTACGAGGACGGGGTAGCCGATCTCGTCGGCGATGGCCTTGGCCTCGGCGAAGGTGGTGGCGGTGCCGTGCTTGGGCGCGGGCAGGCCGGCCTCGGCGAGCACGCGGCCGAAGGCGCCGCGGTCCTCGGCGGCGTGGATGGCCTCCGGCGGGGTGCCGACGACCGGGACGCCGTTGTCCTTCAGGGCCTGGGAGAGGCCGAGCGGGGTCTGGCCGCCGAGCTGGACGACGACGCCCGCGACCGGGCCCGCGAGGGACTCGGCGTGGACGATCTTCCAGGACGTCCTCCAGGGTGAGCGGCTCGAAGTAGAGCCGGTCGGAGGTGTCGTAGTCGGTGGAGACGGTCTCCGGGTTGCAGTTGACCATGACGGTCTCGTAGCCCGCGTCGCTCAGCGCGAAGGAGGCGTGCACGCAGGAGTAGTCGAACTCGATGCCCTGGCCGATGCGGTTCGGGCCGGAGCCCAGGATGATCACGGCGGGCTTCTCGCGCGGCGCGACCTCGGTCTCCTCGTCGTAGGAGGAGTAGAAGTACGGCGTCTTCGCGGCGAACTCGGCGGCGCAGGTGTCGACCGTCTTGTAGACGGGACGGACGCCGAGCGCGTGCCGCACCTCGCGGACCACGTCCTCGCGCAGGCCGCGGATCTCGGCGATCTGCGTGTCGGAGAAGCCGTGCCGCTTGGCCTCGGCGAGCAGCTCCGGGGTGAGGTCGGCGGCCTCGGTCAGCTCGTCGGCGATCTCCTTGATCAGGAAGAGCTGGTCGACGAACCACGGGTCGATCTTCGTGGCGTCGAAGACCTCCTGCGGGGTCGCGCCCGCGCGGATGGCCTGCATGACGGTGTTGATGCGGCCGTCGGTGGGGCGCACGGCGGCGCGCAGGAGCGTGTACTTGTCGCCGGGCTTGCCGGTGAAGGAGAACTGGCTGCCCTTCTTCTCCAGGGAGCGCAGCGCCTTCTGCAGGGCCTCGGTGAAGTTGCGGCCGATGGCCATGGCCTCGCCGACCGACTTCATGGTCGTGGTCAGCGTGGAGTCGGCCTGCGGGAACTTCTCGAACGCGAAGCGCGGGGCCTTGACGACGACATAGTCGAGGGTCGGCTCGAACGAGGCCGGGGTCTTCTCGGTGATGTCGTTGGGGATCTCATCGAGGGTGTAGCCCACGGCCAGCTTCGCGGCGATCTTCGCGATCGGGAAGCCGGTGGCCTTCGACGCGAGCGCGGAGGACCGCGAGACGCGCGGGTTCATCTCGATGACGATGACGCGGCCGTCGACCGGGTTCACCGCGAACTGGATGTTGCAGCCGCCGGTGTCGACGCCGACCTCACGGATGATCGCGATGCCGACGTCCCGCAGGATCTGGTACTCGCGGTCGGTGAGCGTCATCGAGGGCGCCACCGTGATGGAGTCGCCGGTGTGCACGCCCATCGGGTCGAAGTTCTCGATGGAGCAGACGACCACGACGTTGTCGTGCTTGTCGCGCATCAGCTCCAGCTCGTACTCCTTCCAGCCGAGGATGGACTCCTCCAGGAGCACCTCGGTGGTCGGCGAGAGCGTGAGGCCCTGGCCCGCGATGCGGCGCAGCTCGTCCTCGTTGTGCGCGAAGCCGGAGCCCGCGCCGCCCATGGTGAAGGACGGGCGGACGACGACCGGGTAGCCGCCGAGCTCGTCGACGCCGCCCAGGACGTCGTCCATGGAGTGGCAGATCACCGAGCGCGCGGACTCGCCGTGGCCGATCTTGGCGTTGACGGCCTCGACGACGCCCTTGAACAGGTCGCGGTCCTCGCCCTTGTTGATGGCCTCGACGTTGGCGCCGATCAGCTCGACGCCGTACTTCTCGAGGACGCCCTGCTCGTGCATGGAGATGGCCGTGTTGAGGGCCGTCTGACCGCCGAGGGTGGGCAGGAGCGCGTCGGGGCGCTCCTTGGCGATGATCTTCTCGACGAACTCCGGGGTGATCGGCTCGACGTACGTGGCGTCGGCGATCTCCGGGTCGGTCATGATCGTCGCGGGGTTCGAGTTGACGAGGATGACGCGCAGGCCCTCGGCCTTGAGGACGCGGCACGCCTGGGTGCCGGAGTAGTCGAACTCCGCGGCCTGGCCGATGACGATCGGGCCGGAGCCGATGACCAGGACGGACTGGATATCGGTGCGCTTAGGCACGCTGGCCCTCCATCAGGGTGGTGAAGCGGTCGAAGAGGTACGCGGCGTCGTGCGGGCCGGCGGCCGCCTCGGGGTGGTACTGGACGCTGAACGCGGGCTGGTCGAGGAGCTGCAGGCCCTCGACCACCTGGTCGTTGAGGCACACGTGGGAGACCTCGGCGCGGCCGTAGGGGGTGTCGGAGACGCGGTCGAGCGGCGCGTCGACGGCGAAGCCGTGGTTGTGCGCGGTGACCTCGACCTTGCCCGTGGTGCGGTCCTGCACCGGCTGGTTGATGCCGCGGTGGCCGTACTTCAGCTTGTACGTGCCGAAGCCGAGCGCGCGGCCGAGGATCTGGTTGCCGAAGCAGATGCCGAACAGCGGCGTCTTGCGCTTGAGGACCTCCTGCATGACGGCGACGGGGCCGTCGGCGGTCGCCGGGTCACCGGGGCCGTTGGAGAAGAACACGCCGTCCGGGTTGACCGCGTACACGTCCTCGGCGGTGGCGGTGGCGGGAAGCACGTGCACCTCGATGCCGCGCTCGGCCATGCGGTGCGGGGTCATGCCCTTGATGCCGAGGTCGACGGCGGCCACGGTGAACTTCTTCTCGCCGATCGCCGGGACGACGTACGTCTCCTTGGTGGCGACCTCGGCGGACAGGTTCGCGCCCTTCATCTGCGGCTGCGCCTGCACCTTGGCGAGCAGCTCGGCGTCGGCGGCGATCGCGTCGCCGGAGAAGACGCCGACGCGCATCGCGCCGCGCTCGCGCAGGTGGCGGGTCAGGGCGCGGGTGTCGATGCCGCTGATGCCGACGACGCCCTGGCCCTTGAGCTCCTCGTCGAGGGAGCGCCGGGAGCGCCAGTTGGAGGGCACCCGGGCGGGGTCGCGGACCACGTAGCCCGCGACCCAGATGCGCGCCGACTCGGGGTCCTCGTCGTTGACGCCCGTGTTCCCGACGTGCGGGGCGGTCATCACGACGACCTGGCGGTGGTACGACGGGTCGGTGAGGGTCTCCTGGTAGCCGGTCATGCCGGTGGAGAAGACGGCTTCGCCGAAGGTCTCCCCCACCGCTCCGTAGGCGCGGCCGCGGAAGACGCGGCCGTCCTCCAGGACGAGTACGGCGGGAGGCGCCACCTTCCTCTGCGAGGCGGTCTCCTGGCTGGAGGTCGTCATCGTGCGCCTTCCGTTTCCGTCGTGCTGTTGATCATTTTGTTCAGGGTGTCGACCCATTCGGCCTGCTCGGCGGCGTGGTCGGAGCGGAAGCCGGAGTCGATCAGCTTCTCGCCGTGCGCCCAGGTGACGATCAGCAGACCGCCCTCGGCGAGGACCTTGCCCGCGATGCCCTTGTCGAGCCTGGCCTCGCGCAGGGCCGCCTTCGGGACGAAGAAGTCCCGCGCTCCGGGGCGTACGACGTCCAGGCCCGCGTCGCTGAGGGTGAGCTCCACGCGGCTGCGGGTGCCGAGGCCGTGCGCCACGATGCGGTCCAGCCACTGGCCCGCGGTGGTCGAGCCGTGGTAGCGGCCGGTCAGCTCAAGTTTCGCCGCACCGGGGTCGGACGGCGCGCTGGGGAGCTCCGGCAGGTCACCCTGGAGCGTGCCGCGCCACTTCCAGCCCTCGCGCATCAGCCAGTAGACGAGCGCGATGAAGAGCAGGAGGCCGACGACCCAGCCGGCGCGCGCGGCCCAGTCGGTGACCTGCGCCGACTTCTCTTCCGCGGCGAGCGGGGTCAGGGCGGGGTGGGCGAGGAGGTGTGCTGCGGTCACTGAAGTTTCCCGTCGACGAGCGTGGCCCGACCCCGGAGCCACGTGTGCGTGACGCGTCCCGGCAGCTCACGACCCTCATACGGGGTGTTGCGGCTCCGGGAGGCGAAGCCCGCGGGGTCCACCGCTCCACGGTATGCCGGATCGACGAGGGTGAGGTTCGCGGGCTCGCCCGCGGCGACGGGGCGGCCCTGGCCCGCGGCCTGCCCGATCTCGGCGGGCTTGACCGACATCCGCTCGGCGACCCCGGCCCAGGTGAGCAGGCCGGTGTCGACCATCGTGTGCTGGACGACGGACAGGGCGGTCTCCAGGCCCACCATGCCCATGGCGGCCGCGGCCCACTCGCAGTCCTTGTCCTCGTGCGGGTGCGGGGCGTGGTCGGTGGCGACGATGTCGATGGTGCCGTCGGCGAGGGCCTCGCGCAGGGCCATGACGTCGGCTTCCGTGCGCAGCGGCGGGTTGACCTTGTAGACGGGGTTGTAGGAGCGCACCAGCTCGTCGGTGAGGAGCAGGTGGTGCGGGGTGACCTCGGCGGTCACGTCGATGCCGCGGGACTTGGCCCAGCGGACGATCTCGACCGACCCGGCCGTGGACAGGTGGCAGATGTGCACCCGCGAACCGACGTGCTCGGCGAGAAGCACGTCCCTGGCGATGATCGACTCCTCGGCGACGGCGGGCCAGCCGCCGAGGCCGAGCTCGGCGGAGACGACGCCCTCGTTCATCTGGGCGCCCTCGGTGAGCCGCGGCTCCTGGGCGTGCTGGGCGACAACGCCGCCGAAAGCCTTCACGTACTCCAGGGCGCGCCGCATGATCACGGCGTCGTCGACGCACTTGCCGTCGTCGGAGAAGACCGTGACGCCGGCCGCCGACTCGTGCATGGCGCCCAGCTCGGCGAGCTTCTTGCCCTCCAGGCCGACGGTGACGGCGCCGATGGGCTGCACGTCGCAGTAGCCGGACTCCTTGCCGAGCCGGTAGACCTGCTCGACGACGCCCGCGGTGTCGGCCACCGGGAAGGTGTTGGCCATCGCGAACACGGTGGTGTAGCCGCCGCTGGCGGCCGCGCGGGTGCCGGTGAGGACGGTCTCGGAGTCCTCGCGGCCGGGCTCCCGCAGATGGGTGTGCAGGTCGACCAGGCCCGGCAGCAGCACCTTGCCGTCGGCCTCGACCACGGTGGCGCCCTCGTCGCTCAGGCCCGCGCCCACGGCCTCGATGACCGCGCCGTCGATGAGGACGTCCTGCGGCTCGCCGCCGAGCACCTTCGCACCGCGGATCAGGATCTTGCTCATGTTCTTACTTCTCCTCGGTACGAGAGTGAGTGACGGCGGGCTCGTTGCCGCCGAGCAGCAGGTAGAGGACGGCCATGCGGATGGAGACGCCGTTGGCGACCTGCTCGATCACCGTGCAGCGGCCGGAGTCGGCGACCTCGGCGGTGATCTCCATGCCGCGGACCATCGGTCCCGGGTGCATCACGATGGCGTGCTCGGGCATCTTCGCCATGCGCTCGCCGTCAAGACCGTAGCGGCGGGAGTACTCGCGCTCGGTGGGGAAGAACGCGGCGTTCATGCGCTCGCGCTGCACCCGCAGCATCATCAGGGCGTCGGACTTCGGCAGGGTGGAGTCCAGGTCGTAGGACACCTCGCACGGCCAGTTCTCGACGCCGACCGGGATCAGCGTGGGCGGCGCGACCAGCGTGACCTCGGCGCCCAGGGTGTGCAGCAGGTCGACGTTGGAGCGGGCGACGCGGCTGTGCAGGACGTCGCCGACGACCGTGACGCGCTTGCCGTCCAGGCCCTGGCCGAGGCCCGCGTCGGGGCCGATCAGGCGGCGGCGCATGGTGAACGCGTCGAGCAGGGCCTGCGTCGGGTGCTGGTGGGTGCCGTCACCGGCGTTGATGACGGGGGCGTCGATCCAGCCGGAGGTGGCGAGCCGGTAGGGGGCGCCGGAGGCGCCGTGCCGGATGACGACGGCGTCGACGCCCATGGCCTCCAGCGTCTGGGCGGTGTCCTTCAGGGACTCGCCCTTGGAGACGCTCGATCCCTTGGCGGCGAAGTTGATGACGTCCGCCGACAGGCGCTTCTCGGCGGCCTCGAAGGAGATCCGGGTGCGGGTCGAGTCCTCGAAGAAGAGGTTGCAGACCGTGCGGCCGCGCAGCGCGGGCAGCTTCTTGATCGGCCGGTCCGCGACGCGGGCCATCTCCTCCGCGGTGTCGAGGATCAGGACGGCTTCGTCGCGGGTGAGGTCGGCGGCCGAGATGAGGTGTCGCATCATCTGGTGGGCTCCGTAGGGGATTTCAGGTGTGCGGGGCCTGGGTCGGTCCCGAGGCGGGCAGGCGGGCGCGCGGCGTGCACGGACGCGCGTCGGCCCGCGCACGGACCTGAGGGGGTGGTCGTACGAGGGGGAGCCAGCGTCAGCCGGCCGCGGGCTCCGGCTTGGCACCGAGCAGCACGGCGTCGCGGCCGTCCTCCTCGGCGAGCTGGACCTTGACCGTCTCCCGCAGCGACGTGGGGAGGTTCTTGCCGACGTAGTCGGCGCGGATGGGCAGTTCCCGGTGGCCGCGGTCGACGAGGACGGCGAGCTGCACCGCGCGCGGGCGCCCAATGTCGTTCAGGGCGTCGAGGGCGGCGCGGATGGTGCGGCCGGAGAAGAGCACGTCGTCGACGAGGACGACCAGGCGGCCGTCGATGCCGTCACCGGGGATCTCGGTGCGGGCGAGCGCGCGCGGCGGGTGCATGCGCAGGTCGTCGCGGTACATCGTGATGTCGAGGGAGCCGACGGGGATCTTGCGGCCGGTGATCTCCTCGAGCTTCGCGCCGAGGCGCTGGCCGAGGAAGACGCCGCGGGTCGGAATGCCGAGCAGAACGACGTCGTCGGCGCCCTTGGCGCGCTCCACGATTTCGTGGGCGATACGGGTCAACACCCGTGCGATGTCCGGGCCTTCGAGAACGGGCCGCGGCACACCGGAGGCATGCGTGTCCATGTAAACGGACCTCCTTCTCCGCCTCACGGGACGGACTTTAAAGGACGTCTAATTTGCGCCATCTGGCGCCTACAGCGTCATTCACGGTACCAGCAACGGCAACGTGGCTCTTCACCTCCCCCTCGGAAGGGGCCCTCGGACCCATTCGGCTTGACGCAGCCAAGTAACGCTGCGTAACCTCACAGTGAGTCACCAGCCGCGCGGCGGAGCCGCACGTTGTCACAGCGTCCGGGGAGCTATATGTCCAGCGAATACGCCAAACAGCTCGGGGCCAAGCTCCGCGCCATCCGTACCCAGCAGGGCCTTTCCCTCCACGGCGTCGAGGAGAAGTCCCAGGGTCGCTGGAAGGCGGTCGTGGTCGGGTCGTACGAGCGCGGCGACCGCGCCGTGACCGTGCAGCGCCTCGCCGAGCTGGCGGACTTCTACGGCGTTCCGGTGCAGGAACTGCTTCCGGGCACCCCGCCCGGCGGCGCCGCCGAGCCGCCGCCCAAGCTGGTCCTTGACCTGGAGCGCCTCGCGCACGTCCCGGCCGAGAAGGCGGGCCCGCTGCAGCGGTACGCGGCCACGATCCAGTCCCAGCGCGGCGACTACAACGGCAAGGTGCTCTCGATCCGCCAGGACGACCTGCGCACCCTCGCCGTGATCTACGACCAGTCGCCCTCGGTGCTGACCGAGCAGCTGATCAGCTGGGGCGTCCTGGACGCCGACGCGCGGCGCGCGGTCGCCCACGAAGAGGTCTGATCCCGCCCAGGACCTTTCCGCAGAAACGTGCCGCCGGGGTGGCCGGAAACCAAGAGGGTTTCCGGCCACCCCGGCGGCTTTTCCGTACGGGCCCTCAACGGGCCGCCGCAGCGGCCCTGAACTCCGCCCGAGCGGACCTTTCCCCATGGCTTCGCCGGGAACTTCCCGGGCGGCTTCGGCCGACCCTGAGGCCAGTCCTGAGGCCAGTCCTGAAAAACCCGGAGGGCCCGCGGCCAAAACGGCCGCGGGCCCTCCGGGAACCGCCGAACGGCGGACGCGCTATGCGTCCCGGCGAAGGCTCGGCTTAAGGTCCTTGAACCGGCCGAGGAGCCCATTCACGAACGCGGGCGAATCGTCGGTCGAGAACTCCTTGGCGAGCTGGACGGCCTCGTCGAGCACGACGGCGTCGGGCGTGCCGTCCACCCAGACGAGCTCGTATGTGCCGAGCCGCAGGATGTTGCGGTCCACGACCGGCATCCGGTCGAGCGTCCACCCGACGGCGTACTGCGAGATCAGCTCGTCGATGCGCGGCGCGTGCTCCTGATAGCCCTCGACGAGTTCCATCGTGTACTCGCTCACCGGGGGCTGCCGGGTGTCCGAGCGCGAGTGGCGCACCCAGTCCGCGAGCACGGTGAGCACGTCGACGCCGCGCTGGTCGGCCTCGAAGAGGATCTGGAAAGCGCGCTTGCGGGCCGTGTTACGGGCGGCCACGGTTAGCTGTTCACCCGGCCGAGGTAGCCGCTGTCGCGGGTGTCGACCTTGATCTTCTCACCGGTGGTGATGAAGAGCGGCACGTTGATCTGGTGGCCGGTCTCCAGGATGGCCGGCTTGGTGCCGCCGGTGGAGCGGTCGCCCTGGACGCCCGGCTCGGTCTCCTGGATGGTCAGCTCGACGGCGGCGGGCAGCTCGACGAAGAGGACCTCGCCCTCGTGCTGCGCGACCGTGGCGGTGAAGCCCTCGATCAGGAAGTTCGCGGCGTCGCCGACGGCCTTCTTGTCGATGTGCAGCTGGTCGTAGGTCTCCATGTCCATGAAGACGAAGTACTCGCCGTCCATGTACGAGAACTGCATGTCGCGCTTGTCGACAGTGGCCGTCTCGACCTTGACGCCGGCGTTGAACGTCTTGTCGACGACCTTGCCGGAGAGCACGTTCTTCAGCTTGGTGCGCACGAAGGCAGGGCCCTTGCCGGGCTTGACGTGCTGGAACTCGACGACGGACCAGAGCTGGCCCCCGTCGAGCTTGAGCACCATGCCGTTCTTGAGGTCGTTCGTGGAAGCCACGGTTGCGGAATCTCCTGGACTGACGTGGACGACCCCGGCGCACGCGCTACAGCGCGAGCAGCTCCTTGGTCGTAATGGTGAGTAGCTCGGGTCCGCCGTCCGCTTCGCAGCGGACGACGAGCGTGTCATCGATCCGGACGCCGCCCCGGCCCGGAAGGTGGACCCCGGGTTCGACGGTGACCGGCACGCAAGCGTCCAGTTTACCCATGGCCGAGGGAGCCAACTGCGGGTCCTCACTGATTTCGAGCCCCACGCCGTGTCCGGTGCGCGGAGCGAGGGCGTCCGCGTACCCGGCGGCGTCCAGTACGTGCCGGGCCGCGCGGTCGACGTCACGGCAGGCGGCGCCGGGTGCGAGGGCCTCCCGCCCGGCCCGCTGGGCGGCGAAAACGACGTCGTACAGCTCGATCTGCCAGTCCGCGGGCGAGGTGCCGATCACGAAGGTACGCCCGATCTCGCAGCGGTAGCCGCGGTAGCGGGCGCCGAGGCACACCGACAGGAAGTCGCCCTCCTCGACACGCCGGTCGGTCGGGCGGTGGCCGCCGCGCCCGGAGTGCGGGCCGGTGGCGACGGAGGTCGGGAAGGCCGGGCCGTCGGCGCCGTGGTCGACGAGACGGCGCTCGAGCTCCAGGGCGAGATGGCGTTCGGTGCGCCCCACCAGGATCGACTCCAGGAGCTCCCCCAGGGCCTGGTCGGCGATCTCGGCGGCGATGCGCAGACAGGCGATCTCCTCCTCGTCCTTGACCAGGCGCAGCTGCTCGACGCCGCGCGCGAGGTCGGCCAGGCGCAACCGGGGCGCGACGGAGGTGAGCGCGCGGTGCCGGGCCACGGTCAGGTGGTGCTCCTCGACGGCGAGGGACTCCGCGCCCTGTGCGGCGGCCTGTCCGGCGCCCGCGACGGCCGGGTCGCCGCCCGAGGCGTCCAGGACGTGCGTGCGCAGCCCGTCGTCGCCCCGCCCGGGCCCGCTCCCGCCGCCGCGTCCCGTCTCGGCCGGCTCGCCCGGCTCCCCCTGCGAGCGCGGGCACAGCAGCACGTCCTCGGTCCGGCCGAGCAGGAGGACCGCCCCGCTCGGTGCCATGCCCGCGAGATAGCGCACGTTCGCGGGGCGCGACACGAGCACCGCCCCCGCCGCACACCGCTCCCTGAGCCGTTCCCGCCGGGCCGCGTACACCTCTGACATGGGGCCGAGCCTAAGAGCGCGACCCCCTCGGGGCCGGTTCAGCGCGTCCGACCGGGCGTCAGGGCCGCGCGGACGGGGGGCGCGGCCGTGCGGGTTGACGGGGCTGCGCGCGGTCACGGCCGTGTGCCCGCCCCGGGCCGCGGGGCTACCGGCGGACCGCTACCACTGCGGCGGGCTCGTGATGGCGCGGGCCAGGACCGTCGTCCAGGAGGCGGGCCGTGGCGGGGACGTCGAGCTGGGAGTTGTCGATGATGGGGAGGCCCGATCCGTACCAGCCGGCCATGCGGCCGTGGATGCGGGCGACCTCCTCGTCCGTGAGGCGGCGGTTGCCGCTGCGCTGGGCGTTGCGCTCCAGGACGATCTCCAGGCCTGGCAGCAGCACGACGGGCAGCAGGCCGGGGCCCACGTGGCGCTTCCAGCCGCCGAGGCCGACGACCGGCCGGTCGGGGAAGACGGCGTCGTCCAGGACGCAGGAGATGCCGTTGGCCAGGAAGTTCCGCGCGGCGAAGCCGCAGGTGCGGCGGGCCAGGCGGTACTGCGCCTCGGAGTGGTCGTTCCAGCCCGACTGCGGGTCGGCGAAGCCCGAGCGCACCCATTCGCGCACGTCGTCCAGACTGATGTGGGCCGTCGGGACGCGGCGGTGCTCGGCCCAGTGCTGGGCGACGCTGGTCTTGCCCGCGCCCGCGGGGCCGATGAGCAGCGACGGCGAGCGTCGTGGAACCGGTGTCGACGGGGGCCGCGCCGAGCGGCGGGCTCGGCACGGCGACCGGGCCGCCGGGCGGCAGCTGGATGTGGCTGGTGGTGTCCCGGGCGGGCGGCGCGGGGGCGGGCGGGCCCGGGGCGTGGTGGCCGCTGTGCGGGGCCGTGGGAGCCGTGGGGGCCTGGGGGCCGCCGCCGGGAGCGTGCGGGGCTCCCGGGGCGTGTGTGCCCCCTGGAGCGTGCGGAGCGGGCGGCATGGGGGCCTGGGCGTGCGGCACGGGGCCGGGCGGCACGCCCTGGAAGCCCGGCGCGGGCGCGGTGGGCGGCGGGCCGCTGTGCGCGGCTGAGGGGGGCGGGGCGCTCGCGTGGTGCGCGGTCGGTGACCAGCCGGTGGCCGGTCCGTGCCCCGGCGGAGGGGGCGGCGGCAGCGGAGAACCCACTACGTGTTGCATCCGGTGCCACTCCGTCTCGTGCGACTGACCTGGGTACGGGCAGCCGGGCCAACCCTTACCGAACGGTACCGTCCCCGGCCTGCGTTGTGTGAACGGCCGGAGCGGCCACGAAGTGCCCGTGGCTTGTTCGGGCCGCCCGCGCGCGGGCGGCCCGAACCGTCAGTCAGCAACCTCGCCGTACGCGGCGAGCAGCACCGCCGGGTCAGGCCCCTCCAGGACGGTGGGCTTGGCGAGACCGTCCAGGACGATGAAGCGCAGCAGGTCGCCGCGGGACTTCTTGTCGACCTTCATCGTCTCCAGGAGCTTGGGCCACTGGTCGTAGCGGTAGCTCAGCGGCAGGCCCACGGATTCGAGGACCGTGCGGTGCCGGTCCGCCGTCTTGTCGTCGAGGCGTCCGGCCAGTCGGCCGAGTTCGGCCGCGAAGTGCATGCCGACCGCGACGGCCGCGCCGTGCCGCCACTTGTAGCGCTCGTTCTTCTCGATGGCGTGCGCGAGGGTGTGGCCGTAGTTGAGGATCTCGCGCAGACCGGACTCCTTCAGATCGCCGGAGACGACCTCCGCCTTGACCTGGATAGAACGTTCGATCAACTCGGCGGTGTGAGGTCCGGCGGGCGTGCGGGCCGCCTCGGGGTCGGACTCGATGAGGTCGAGGATGGCCGGGTCGGCGATGAAGCCCGCCTTGATGATCTCCGCGAGCCCGGAGACGTAGTCGTTGACGGGCAGCGAGTCCAGCGCCGCCAGGTCGCAGAGCACGCCCGCGGGCGGGTGGAAGGCGCCCACCAGGTTCTTGCCCTCGGCGGTGTTGATGCCGGTCTTGCCGCCGACCGCGGCGTCCACCATGCCGAGCACGGTGGTCGGCACGGCGATCCAGCGCACCCCGCGCAGCCAGGACGCGGCCACGAACCCGGCCAGGTCGGTGGTGGCGCCGCCGCCGACGCCGACGATCACGTCGGTGCGGGTGAATCCCGACTGGCCGAGCGCCTTCCAGCAGTAGGCGGCGACTTCTGCGGTCTTGGCCTCCTCGGCGTTGGGCACCTGGATGGCCACGGCGTCGAAGCCCTGGTCCACGAGGTCCTGGCGCAGCGCGTCACCGGTCTCGGCGAGCGCCTCGGGGTGGATGACGGCCACGCGCTTGGCCGCGTCGCCGATCAGGCCGCCGAGCTCGCCGAGCAGCTGCCGCCCGACGAGCACCTCGTAGGGCTCCGTGCCCGCGGTGCCGCCGACGTGGATGCGGGTCACTGCCTCGCTCATGCTTCCTTCAACTCCAGTGCGTCAAGGACCGCCCGCGCGACCTCTTCGGGGGTGCGGCCGTCGGTGGCCACGACGGCGCGGGCGACTTCTTCGTACAGGTGACGGCGCGCGTCCATCAGCTCGCGCCACTGCTTGCGCGGGTTCACGGCGAGCAGCGGCCGCGCGGTGTTCAGGCCGACGCGGCGCACGGCCTCCTCGACCTCCATCGAGAGGTAGACCACGGGCAGCCCGCGCAGCAGGGCGCGGGTGCCCTCGTCGAGGATGGCGCCGCCGCCGAGGGAGAGGACCCCGTCGTGCCCGGGCGACGGCGGCGCGCACCGCGGCGCGCTCCAGGTCGCGGAAGTACGGCTCGCCCTCGTCGACGAAGATGTCGGCGATCGCGCGGCCCTGCGCGGCCACGATGTCGGCGTCGGTGTCGCGGTAGGCGGCGCCGAGGCGCTCGGCGAGCAGCGCGCCGACGGTGGACTTGCCGGAGCCCATGGGCCCGACGAGCACGACGCGCGGGCCGCCGGTCGTTCCGTCGTTGCCGGTCACCGGATCTGGAGGTGGTCGAGGTACGACTCGACGTTGCGCCGGGTCTCCGGCACGCTGTCGCCGCCGAACTTCTCCGCGACCGCGTCCGCGAGGACCAGCGCGACCATGGCCTCGGCCACGATCCCGGCCGCCGGGACCGCGCACACGTCGGAGCGCTGGTGGTGGGCCTTGGTGGCCTCGCCGGTGACGACGTCGACCGTGGCGAGCGCGCGCGGCACCGTCGCGATCGGCTTCATCGCGGCGCGTACGCGAAGGAGTTCACCGGTGGTCAGGCCGCCCTCGGTGCCGCCGGAGCGGCCGGTGACGCGCCGCAGGCCCTCGTCCGTGGCGACGATCTCGTCGTGCGCCTTCGAGCCGGGCACGCGGGCGAGCTCGAAGCCGTCGCCGACCTCGACGCCCTTGATGGCCTGGATGCCCATGAGCGCGGCGGCGAGCCGCGCGTCGAGGCGGCGGTCCCAGTGGACGTGCGAGCCGAGCCCGACGGGCACGCCGTAGGCGAGCACCTCGACGACGCCGCCGAGGGTGTCGCCGTCCTTGTGAGCCTGGTCGATCTCGGCGACCATCGCCTTCGACGCGTCGGCGTCCAGGCAGCGCACCGGGTCGGCGTCGAGCTTCTCGACGTCGGCGGGGGTCGGGTAGACGCCGTACGGGGCCTTGGCCGCGGCCAGCTCCACCACGTGCGAGACGATCTCGATCCCGGCCGTCTCCTTCAGGTACGAGCGGGCGACCGCGCCGAGCGCGACCCGGGCCGCGGTCTCACGGGCGGAGGCGCGCTCCAGGACCGGCCGGGCCTCGTCGAAGCCGTACTTCTGCATGCCCGCCAGGTCGGCATGGCCCGGTCGGGGGCGGGTCAGCGGCGCGTTCCTGGCGAGCTCAGCCAGCTCGGCCGGGTCCACCGGGTCGGCCGCCATGACCTTTTCCCACTTGGGCCACTCGGTGTTGCCGACCATGATCGCGACGGGCGAGCCCATGGTGAGACCGTGCCGGACGCCGCCGAGGAAGGTGATCTCGTCGCGCTCGAACTTCATGCGGGCGCCGCGTCCATAGCCGAGGCGCCGCCGGGCCAGGTGGTCCGCCACCATCTCCGTGGTGATCGGAACGCCGGCGGGAAGTCCCTCCAGCGTCGCGACAAGTGCGGGTCCGTGGGACTCCCCAGCGGTCAGCCAGCGCAACCTGCTCAACGGTGCTCCTCATGCTCGCGCCTGGAACTGCGACGGCGCGACCGGGTGCGCGGCCCTGGCCCGCCTCCCCTGATCCTCCCACGTCCGCGGGGCTCCCCCGCGCCCCGGTCCACGGAGCGGACGGGCCCGTGGACGGGCCTCAGCGCTCCGCGAGCGCCTTCTCTCCCGCCCCGCGCATCACGTCCAGCGGCGCGGGCGCCCGTCCCGTCATCTGCTCGACCTGGAGCACGGCCTGGTGCACGAGCAGGTCGAGGCCGCTGACGACGGCGCCGCCGTAGGCCGACCAGCGGGCGGCGAGCGCGGTGGGCCAGGGGTCGTAGAGCACGTCGAAGAGCGTGGCCGGCCGCTCGGGGACGGCGCGGGAGAGGGCGTCGGTGCTGCCCGCGGGGGTGGTGGCGATCACCAGGGGCGCGCGCAGGGCCTGCCCGGCGTCCGACCAGTCGGCGGTGCGCACCTCGACGTCGAGCCGCTCGCCCCACTGCCGCATCTCGGCGGCGCGGGCCTCGCTGCGGACGTACGCGACGACCTCGCCGGTGCAGATCCTCGCGAGCGCGGCGAGCGCGGAGGACGCGGTGGCGCCCGCGCCGAGGATCGCGGCCGACGCGACCTGCTCGACGCCGCGCTCGCGCAGCGCGGCGACCATGCCGGGGATGTCGGTGTTGTCGCCGACGAGGCGCCCGTCGTCGGTCCGTACGACCGTGTTGACGGCCTCCACGGACGCGGCGGTCTCGCTGACCTCGTCGAGCAGCGGCATCACCGCGCGCTTCAGCGGCATCGTGAGCGAGAGCCCCGCCCACTCGGGCCCCAGCTCCTCGACGAACGCGGGCAACGCCGCCTCGTCGACCTCGAAGCGGTCGTAGGACCACTCGGTGAGGCCGAGCTCGCGGTACGCGGCGCGGTGCAGCACCGGGGAGAGGGAGTGGGCGATGGGCGATCCGAGTACGGCCGCCCGGTGCCGGGCCTCAGCCGCCTGTGCTCGCATTGAACTTTTCCTTCAGCTTCAAGAATTCGGCGTGGTTCTTGGCGAATTCGGTCTTGTTCATGCCGTCGGTGGCGACGAAGTAGAGCCAGCCGTCCGACGACGGGTTGACCGCCGCCTTCAGAGCGACCGCGCCCGGATTGCCGATGGGGCCCGGCGGCAGTCCGGTGTGCTTGTACGTGTTGTACGGGTCGGGGTTGGTCTTGATCTCGCTCTCGCTGATCTTGATCTTGCTCTGGCCCTTCAGGTAATTGAAGGTCGAGTCGAACTGCAGCAGACCGACGGTCTCCATGTTGCCGGGCTTGAGCCGGTTGTAGATGACCTCGGCCATCTTGCGGAAGTCCTCGTGGGTCTTGCCCTCGGCCTGCACCAGGCTCGCGACCGTGATCAGCTCGTACGGGTTCTTGAGCTTCAGCTCCTTGGCCTTGGCCTCGACGCCCAACTCGTCGTATTCCTCGGTGGCTTGGGCGACCATCTTCTTCAGGACGTCCTCGGGCTTCTGGCCCTTGGCGACCGGATAGCTGGCGGGGTAGAGGAAGCCTTCCAGCGGGTCCTTGACCTTGTCGCCCATGTTGGCGACGGCCCACTGGGGAAGTCCGAGCTGCTTCCAGTCCTTCTGCGCGATGTTCTTCGTGGTGCCCTCGTCGAGCTGCAGACGCGTGTCGATCTCCGCGTATACCCACGCATTCCGCTTGCCTTCCGGAATGATGAGATTGCTGCGGCTTTTCGGGCTGAGCATCAATTCGACGGCGGACGCGGCCGACATCTCTTTCTTCAGCGTGTAGACGCCCGCCTGGATTTTCTGGCCCTCGGGGTTCTTTCCCTGCGCGGAGACGAATGCGTCGACGCTCTTGACGACTCCGGCGTCCTTGAGCTTCTGGCCGATGGCATAGCCACCGGAGTCCTTGGGGATGTCGACGGTGACCTGTCCGGAACCCTCGCCCGCGAAGTCCGGGGCCGTGCCGAAACGATCCTGGTAGAACTGGTAGCCGAAGTAACCGACCCCGCCGAGGCCGCCCGCGAAGACCGCGGCCACGACCAGGCAGGCGCAGCCGCTGCGTCGTTTCTTGGGTTTCTTGCCGCCACGGCCGCGCCGCTCGCCGCGGCCGCCGCCGCGCCCCGGCTCGTCCTGGTCGTCGTCCTCGTCGTCACCGCCGCCCGCGAAGAAGGCGTGCTCGCCCTGGTCGGGCCCGGGGTCCCAGCCGGTCTCCTGGTCGGGGTCGGGCTCGGGGGCGGGGCGGCGACGGCCGGGCGGCTCCGGCGGCGGGTAGGCGTCGGGCGTGCCGTAGAAGTCCGGGCGCTCCTCGCCGTACGCGGCGGACTGCTGCCCGTAGGGGTCGGCCGGGTCGCCGCCGTAGGGAACCTGGCCCTGCGGACCGGTGCCCCAGCCGCCGTCCTGCGGCTGGGGGGCACCGTTGTACTGCGCCTGCTGGGGGTCGCCGTGGTACTGCCCTTGCTGGGGGTCACCGCTGTACTGACCCTGCTGGGGATCTCCGTTGTACTGCGCCTGCAGGGGGTCGTACCCCTGCTGGTGACCATAGGCCTGCTGCCCGGTGTCCCAGTCGCCGTACGGCTGCTGCTGGGGGTGGGCCTGCTGCGGCTGCTGCGGGTGGTACTGCCCCTGGCCGCCGTAGGGGGACTGACCGTGCTCGGCCTGCTGTCCTCCCCATCCGCCGTCCCCGTACAACGGGTCCTCGGGATGCCACGGTTCGGAGCCTGGGCCCCGGCCATACTCAGTCATCGATCCCCTACGAGCCGCGAAGCGGGGGCCGCGGCCTGGATCCCAGCGCAACCGTTCCGCCTCTTGATGCTGTGCGGCAGCTGTTCGAACGCCGCCACACCGCGCGGAACGTTACCGTATCGCGATCAGATGACCACTTCGACGCCCTCGCCCGGAGCCGCCCCTGACGCCCGTTCGGACTCCAGCGCCTGCTGCAGGATGATGACGGCCGCGGCCTGGTCGATGACGGAGCGGCCCTTCTTGGACTTCACGCCGGAGGCGCGCAGTCCCTGACTGGCCGTCACTGTGGTCATCCTCTCGTCCACCAGTCTCACCGGAACGGGGGCGATGCCCGCCGCGAGGTCCTGGGCGAAGGCGCGGACCTTGACGGCGGCCGGGCCCTCGCCCCCCTTGAGGGAGCGAGGGAGCCCGACGACGACCTCGATCGGCTCGTACTCCTCGACGAGCTGCCTGAGTCGCCGGTGGGCGGCCGGGACGTCCCGGCCCGGCACCGTCTCCACCGGCGTGGCGAGGATGCCGTCGGGGTCGCAGGAGGCGACCCCGATGCGGGCGTCCCCGACGTCGATCGCCAGGCGGCGACCTCGTCTGACGGTGCTCATCAGGCGGTTTCGCCGACGAGGCGCTCGACGGCGGCGATGGCGTCGCCGATCGCGGCCACGTTCTGGCCGCCGCCCTGGGCCACGTCCGGCTTGCCGCCGCCTCCGCCGCCGAGGGTCTTGGCGGCGGTGCGCACCAGGTCACCGGCCTTGAGGCCGCGCTCGCGTGCGGCCTCGTTGGTGGCGATGACCGTGAGGGGCTTGCCGTTGGCGGAGGTGAACAGGGCGACGACGGCGGGGCGGTCGCCAGGGATGCGGCCGCGCACGTCGAGGACCAGCTTGCGCAGGTCGTCGGCGCCGGTGCCGTCCGGGACCTGGCCGGTGACCAGGGCGACGCCGTGGACGTCCGTGGCGCCCTGGGCGAGACCGGCGGCGGCCGCGAGGACCTTCTCCGCCCGGAACTTCTCGATCTCCTTCTCGGCGTCCTTCAGCTTGGCGAGCATGCCGGAGATCTTCTCGGGCAGCTCCTCGGGACGGCCCTTGACCAGCTCCTGGAGCTGGGCGACGACCGTGTGCTCCTTGGCGAGGAAGTGGTACGCGTCGACACCGACGAGGGCCTCGATGCGGCGCACGCCCGAGCCGATGGAGGACTCGCCGAGCAGCTTGACCAGGCCGAGCTGGGCGGTGTTGTGCACGTGGGTGCCGCCGCACAGCTCCTTGGAGAAGTCGCCGATGGTGACGACGCGCACGCGCTCGCCGTACTTCTCGCCGAACTCGGCGATGGCGCCCTGCTTCTTGGCCTCGTCGATCGACATGACCTCGGCCTGGGACGTCCAGCTCCCGCGAGAGGACGTCGTTGATCCGCTGCTCGACGTCCGTCATCACGGTCGTGGGCACGGCGGAGGGCGAGCCGAAGTCGAAGCGGAAGCGGCCGGGCTGGTTCTCGGAGCCGGCCTGGGCGGCCGTCGGGCCGAGGGCGTCGCGCAGCGCCTGGTGGGTGAGGTGCGTGGCCGAGTGGGCGCGGGCGATGGCGCGGCGGCGGTGGGCGTCGATCGAGGCCCACACCGGGGCGCCGACGGTGACCTCGCCGACCTGCACGACGCCCTTGTGGACGTGCACGCCGGGGACCGGCTTCTGCACGTCGCGGACCTCGATGACGGCGCCGCTGTCCAGGCGGATGCGGCCGGTGTCGCCGATCTGGCCGCCGCCCTCGGCGTAGAACGGGGTGCGGTCGAGGACGACCTCGACCTCGTCGCCCTCGGTGGCGGCGGGCGAGGAGACGCCGTTGGCCAGCAGGCCGACGATCACGGCCTCGTTCTCGGTGAGGCTGTAGCCGGTGAAGTCGGTGGCGCCGGAGTTGTCGGCGATCTCGCGGTAGGCGCCGAGGTCGGCGTGGCCGGTCTTCTTCGCCTGGGCGTCGGCCTTGGCGCGCTCGCGCTGCTCCTTCATCAGGCGCCGGAAGCCGTCCTCGTCGACCGAGAGGCCCTGTTCGGCGGCCATCTCCAGGGTGAGGTCGATCGGGAAGCCCCAGGTGTCGTGGAGCAGGAACGCCTTGTCGCCGGGCAGCACGGTGGCACCGGCGGCCTTGGTCTCGGTGACGGCGGTGTCGAGGATGTTCGTGCCGCCCTTGAGGGCCTTGAGGAAGGCGGCCTCTTCGGCGAGGGCGACGGTCTCGATGCGCTTGCGCTCGGTGAGCAGCTCCGGGTACTGCTCGGCCATGGTCGTGATGACCGTGTCGACGAGCTCGGCGACGACCGGGCCCGTGGCGCCGAGCAGACGCATGTTGCGGATGGCGCGGCGCATGATGCGGCGCAGGACGTAGCCCGCGGCCCTCGTTGCCGGGGGTGACGCCGTCACCGATGAGCATCACGGAGGTGCGCATGTGGTCGGCGACCACGCGCAGCGAGACGTCCGAGCCGTGCTCGGCGCCGTAGCGCACGCCGGTCAGCTCGGTGGCCTTGTCGATGACGACGCGCAGGGTGTCCGTCTCGTACATGTTCTGGACGCCCTGGAGGATCATCGCCAGGCGCTCCAGGCCGAGGCCCGTGTCGATGTTCTTCGACGGCAGGTCGCCGAGGATCGGGAAGTCCTCCTTGCCCGTGCCCGCGCCGCGCTCGTACTGCATGAAGACCAGGTTCCAGATCTCCACGTAGCGCTCGTCGTTGACGGCCGGGCCGCCCTCTTCGCCGAACTCGGGGCCGCGGTCGTAGTTGATCTCCGAGCACGGGCCGCAGGGTCCGGGGACGCCCATGGACCAGAAGTTGGGGCCCATGCCCAGGCGCTGGATGCGCTCGGCGGGGACGCCGACGACGTCGCGCCAGATGCGCTCGGCCTCGTCGTCCTCCTTGTAGACCGTGATCCAGAGCTTCTCCGGGTCGAGGCCGTAGCCACCGTCCGCCACGGAGCTGGTGAGCAGCTCCCAGGCGAGCGTGATGGCGCCTTCCTTGAAGTAGTCGCCGAAGGAGAAGTTGCCGCACATCTGGAAGAACGTGCCGTGCCGGGTGGTCTTGCCGACCTCTTCGATGTCCGGCGTGCGCACGCACTTCTGGACGCTCGTGACCCGCGGGGCGGGCGGCTTGGCCTCACCCAGGAAGTACGGCTTGAAGGGGACCATGCCCGCGGGGACGAGAAGCAGCGTCGGGTCGTCTGCGATCAGCGACGCCGACGGCACGACCTTGTGCCCACGCTCCTCGAAGAAGCTCAGCCAGCGGCGGCGGATTTCAGCCGACTCCATCAGTGGTCCTCATTCCGGTTGTACGAGTACGTCGTGTCTGTCGTGTCCGTCGTGTTGGCGAGGGACTTGGGGTTCTTCTTGGCGGCGGGGTCGACGAGCGCGAAGCGGCGCTGCGCGGGCAGTTCGGGGTCGACCGGGGCGTTCAGACCAAGGACGTCGCCGAGCTCCGCCTCGCGCTCGGCCATGCCGTCGCGGACGTCGAGCGCGAAGTCCTTGAGCCGGTGGCCCGCTTCGAGCGCCTTGTCGGCGGCCCGGCCTGCCAGGCTCTCCGGGGTGAGCTGCTTCAGCTTGCGGTTGACCTTGGTGGTGGCCCAGACGCCGGCGGCCGCGCCCGCGGTGAACCAGAACGTACGTCGGAACATCGCTGCGTCAGTCCTTCTTCCGCTTGCCCCGCCGCGCGGACGGGAGGGTGCGGCCCACGATCACCGTACGACGGGACGGCTTGGCGGGCACTTCCTTACGGCCGAGCGCCTGGCGCACGCCGTAGCCGAACGCGGCGACCTTCACGAGGGGGCCGCCGAAGGTGGAGGCCACGGTCGTGGACAGCGCCGACGCGTTCGACGTGACTTCCTGGACGTCGGACGCGATGGCGTCCACGCGGTCGATCTGGGTCTGTGCGGAGCGCACCGCGCTCGACGCGTCCGCGAGCAGCGGCACCGCCTGCTCGGTCACGTCCGCGACGAGTTTGGTGGTCGCCCTGAGCGTCTGCGCCAGCCTCGCCAGCGCGACCGCCAGGAAGGAGACCAGAATCGCCCAGAAGACGGCCACCAGGATCCCGGCCACCTCTCCACCGGACACTGCGCACCGCTCCCTGAGACACCGCCCTGGATTCCCCGTGGGTTCCAAGGTCGTCGAACGTCGAAAAGTCGTGCTCCGACCCTATCGCGCCGGGGCCCCGACTCCGTACCGCATTACCGCACACGGCACTTGCGACACGGGGGGTGCGCGCGTGGTCGGCGCGCACTGATTGTACGGAACGCGTACGCCTGAGTACGCTCCGTGCTTCATGCGACGCCCTCAGCGCCCGGACGACCGTCGGAACGATTCAGCAAGCGCCTCCCCCGCGGCCGCCGCCCCCGGGAACCTGCCCGCCGAGCTCACCGCCTTCGTCGGGCGCGCGGGCGAACTGCGCGCGGTGGCCGATGCGTTGACCGCGGGACGCCTGGTGACGGTGACCGGGGTCGGCGGGGTCGGCAAGTCGCGGCTCGCGGTGCGGGCGGCCGCCACCGCCGCCCCGCGCGACGGCGCCTGGCTGGTGGAGCTGGCGGCGGTGCGGGACGCGAGCCTGGTGGAGCACGCCCTCGCCAGCGCCCTGGAGCTGACCGACCACACCCGGCGCGATCCGCGCCAGGTGCTGCTCGAGCGGCTCGCGGGTCGGGAGTTGCTGCTCGTGGTCGACGGGTTCGAGCACCTGGTGGACGCCACCGCCTCGCTGGTGCGGGACCTGCTGCTTCGCTGCCCGGACCTGCGGGTGCTCGCGGCGGGCCGCAGGCCGCTCGGCACGGTGGGCGAGCGGGTGCTGCCGCTGGCCCCGATGCCGGAGGGGGACGCGGCGGCCCTGTTCGCGGACCGGGCGGCGGCCTGTGTGCCGCGGCTTCGCCCTGGACGGCGGGCACCGCGCGGAGGTCCTGGAGCTGTGCCGCCGCCTGGACGGCATCCCGCTCGCCCTGGAGCTCGCGGCGGGGCGGCTGCGCGCGCTGGCGCCCGCGCAGCTCCTGGCCCGCCTGGACGACCGCTTCCGGGTGCTCGCCACTGCCCGGCGCGACGCTCCGGCCCGGCACCAGACGCTGCGGACGGCCATCGGCTGGAGCCACGAGCTGTGCACGCCGCGGGAGCGGCTGCTGTGGGCGCGGCTCTCGGTGTTCTCCGGGCCCTTCGACCTGGAGGCGGTGGAGTACGTGTGCAGCGGCGACGGGCTGCCCGCGGACGACGTGCTCGACGTCGTGGACGAGTTGCTCGCGCAGTCCGTCCTCACCCGCGAGGAGAGCCCCACGGGCGTGCGCTACCGCATGCTCGACACGGTCCGGGCCTATGGCGCGGACTGGCTGGGCGCCACGGGTGACACGGCGCTGCTTCGGCGCAGGCACCGCGACTGGTACATGGGGCTCGCCACCTGGTGCGAGCTCGACTGGTTCTCGCCCCGGCAGGAGGCGATCGCCACGCTCGTGGAGTGCGAGCTGCCCAATCTGCGGGCCGCCCTTGAGTTCTGTCTGACGGAGCCGGAGGAGACGCACCTCGGCCAGTACCTGGCGGGCACGCTGTGGTTCTGCTGGGTGGGCTGCGGGCGGCTCGCGGAGGGCAGGCACTGGCTGGACCGGGCCGTGGAGCTCGAGGGCGGCCACGAGGAGTCGCGGCAGAAGGCGCTGTGGGTGCTCGGCTATGTGGCGATCCTGCAGGGCGACACGGTTCCGGCGCTGTGCGCGCTCCAGGAGTGCCGGGACTCGGCGGAGCACACGGGCAGCGCCGTCGCGGCGGCCTACGCGACGCACCGCCTGGGCTGTCTCGCGCTGGTCACGGACGACATGCCGCGCGCGGAGCGGCTGCTGCGGACGGCCCTGCGGGAGTACCAGCGGATCGGCGAGCTGAACAGCAACGTGCTGATGGGCCAGGTGGAACTGGCGATGACGCTGGCCTTCCAGGGCTCCCTCGCGGACGCGGTGGAGCTGTGCGAGGACGTGCGGCAGGTCTGTGAGGACCACGGGGAGCGCTGGGCCCTCGCCTATGCCCTGTACGTCCTCGGGTACGCGGCGTGGACGCGCGGCGAGCGGGAGCTGGCCCGCGACCTCGTCTCCGAGTGCCTCGACCTCGACCACGCCTTCAACGATCTGCTGGGCACGGTCCTCGCGATGGAACTGCTCGCGCTGTTCACGGCCGCCGAGGGCGACGCGGCGGAGGCGGCGCTGCTGCAGGGGGCGGCGTCGCGGATGTGGCCGTCGGTGGGGCTGCCGCTGTTCGGCTCCCGGTACTTCGGCGGCCCGCACGCGCTGTGCGAGGCGCGGGCGCGGGAGGGGCTCGGTGACGCGCGCTACGAGGCGCAGCTGCGGCTCGGCGCGGGGCTCGCGCCGGACGCGGCGGTGGCCCGCGCCCTGAGCTGCCGCGGCCGGGCGGCGGCGCCCGGCGGGCCGTGGGCCCGGCGCGGGGGCGCACCGGCCCCGCGAACGCGCGAACCCGCCGCCTCCCCGACCACGAAGGGCGGGGAGACGGCGGGCTGAGCGAGGTGAGCTACGTCCGGGTCAGCGGGCGTAGTACTCGACGACGAGCTGCTCGTCGCAGATCACGGGGATCTCCTTGCGGTTCGGCTCGCGGTCCAGGCGGAAGGCCAGGGCCTTCAGGTTCACCTGGAGGTAGCGCGGGGTCTCGCCGTCGGCGGCGAAGCCACCCTCGCGCGCGACCTCGAACAGCGGCTTCTGGCGGCTGCGCTCGCGGACCATGACGACGTCGTCCGGCTTCACGCGGAAGGACGGCTTGTCGACCTTGTGGCCGTTGACCTCGATGTGGCCGTGGACGACCATCTGACGGGCCTGGTAGATCGTGCGGGCGATGCCCGAACGCAGGACCAGGGCGTCGAGACGGCGCTCGAGCTCCACGATCAGATCAGGGCCTCACCGGTCTTGCCCTGGACCTTGGAGGCACGCTCGTAGGCGCGGACGAGCTGGCGCTCGGACACGTCGTACTGCGCGCGCAGACGCTGCTTCTCGAGCAGACGGACCTTGTAGTCCGAGTTCTGCTTGCGGCCGCGGCCGTGCTCGCCCGGCGGGTAGGGGCGGGCCTCGAAGTACTTGACGGCCTTCGGGGTCAGCGCGATGCCGAGGGCACGCGACTTCTTGACCTTGGGGCGGGACTGGTTCGCCATGAACCAAACACCTCTGTTCTGTACGTGATCGGCTTCACCAGGGTTAGGGGAGGTCACATCCGCAGCCTGGGAAACCCGGCGGGTCCTGGGACTCGCCCGGCAGCCGCTCCCTGGTCTGGGCACATACGTGCAGCACGCGAGTGGCCCACCGACCGTTTCCCGGGATTCCGGGAGGGTGGTGGGCTGCCCGCGACACCTTCGACGGTGCGCGACGCTCCTGGAGACCCCTGCCCGGGGGCCGGGTCTCCGGCTGGATGTCCCGCTCTGGTGGTGCCGGCTGGGAGGCCGGACGCGGGACGCAGCGCTTCGAGGAATTGTACAGGCAGCTCAGGGGCGCTTGCGACCGAGGTGCTTCCTGGTCCACTCCACCGCGTCCGCGTACCTCGCCTCGGTGCCGTGGCGGGTGGGGGTGTAGTACTCGCGGTCCTTGAGCGCCTCAGGGGCGTACTCCTGGGCGGCGATGCCTTCGGGGAGGTCGTGGGGATACACGTATCCCTGGGCGTGGCCGAGCTTGGCCGCGCCCTTGTAGTGGCCGTCGCGCAGGTGGGGCGGGACGGGGCCCGCGAAGCCCTTGCGGACGTCTTCCAGGGCGGCGCCGATCGCCGTCGTCGCGGCGTTCGACTTCGGGGCGAGGGCGAGGGCGATCGTGGCGTGGCTGAGGGTGAGCGCGGCCTCCGGGAAGCCGATCATGGCGACGGCCTGGGCGGCGGCGACGGCGATCGGCAGGGCGCCCGGGTCGGCGAGGCCGATGTCCTCGCTGGCGGAGATCATCAGGCGGCGGGCGATGAACCGGGGGTCCTCGCCCGCCTCGATCATCCGGGCCAGATAGTGCAGCGCGGCGTCCACGTCCGAGCCGCGGATGGACTTGATGAGGGCGCTCGCCACGTCGTAGTGCTGGTCGCCGGCGCGGTCGTACTTCACCGCCGCGCGGTCGACCGACTCCTCCAGGGTCTGGAGGGTGATCTCGCCCTCGCCCTTGGCGAGGGCCGCGCCCGCGCCCGCCTCCAGGGCGGTCAGGGCCCGGCGCGCGTCCCCGCCCGCGATGCGCAGCAGATGGGCCTCGGCGTCCTCGGGCAGGGTGACCGCGCCGCCGAGGCCGCGCTCCTCGGTGAGCGCCCGCCGCAGCAGACCCCGCAGGTCGTCGTCCGTGAGCGGTTCGAGCGTCAGGAGCAGGGAGCGGGACAGGAGGGGGGAGATCACCGAGAAGTACGGATTCTCGGTGGTCGCCGCGATCAGCGTCACCCAGCGGTTCTCGACGGCCGGGAGCAGGGAGTCCTGCTGGGCCTTGCTGAAGCGGTGGATCTCGTCGAGGAAGAGCACCGTCTCCTTGCCGTGGCCGCCCATGGCGCGGCGGGCGCCGTCGATGACCGCGCGGACCTCCTTGACGCCCGCGGTGATCGCGGAGAGCTCCACGAACCGCTTGTTCGTGGCCTTGGAGACCACGTACGCGAGCGTCGTCTTGCCGATGCCGGGCGGGCCCCACAGGAACACCGAGGACGGCCCCGCGGGGCCGCCGCCGCCCTCGCCGACGAGGCGGCGCAGGGGCGAGCCGGGGCGCAGCAGGTGCTGCTGGCCCACGACCTCGTCGATCGTGCGCGGGCGCATCCGGACGGCCAGCGGACTGCTCGCCGGGTCCTTCTCCTGGCGGTCCTCTGCGGCGGCGGTGAACAGGTCGGGCTCCACGTCCAGAACCCTATGTCACCCCACTGACAATCAGGCCGGGGCGGCCCTTGCGGGCGGTCAGGCCCCAGAGGTCGGCGCCCCACCGCGTGAGGATCAGCACGGCGATGACGCCGAGGTGCATGACGGGCAGGGCCCAGGTGAAGTCCTCGAAGAACGTCTTCACCCAGCGCGGCGCGGGCAGGAGGCCGTTGCGGACGTTGAACGACGTGACGTACCAGAACATGAGGAGGGTGGCCGCCCAGGCGAGGCAGCACCACAGGCACAGCGCGTTGATGCGGTACAGCGACTGGAACATCAGCCAGGTGCAGAAGCCCACCCCGAAGAGCGTGCCCGCGTTGAACGTCAGCCAGTACCAGCGCGGGAACCGCGCCCGGCCCAGCAGGCTCATGCCGACGCCGATCACCACGGCGTAGGCGGCGAGGCCCAGCATCGGGTTCGGGAACCCGAACGCCTCGGCCTGGTCGCTCTTCATGATGCTGCCGCAGGCGACGACGGGGTTGATGCTGCACCCCGGCTGGTAGTTCGGGTCCTTCAAGAGCTCGAACTTGTCCAGCGTGATCACCCAGGAGGCGAGCAGTCCCGCCGCGCCCGTGATCACCAGCAGCAGCGCGAACGCCCGGCTCCCGCCGACGGATCCCGCCTCGCCCCCGCGGTCCTCGCCGGAGGCGGCGCCGTCCTTCACTGACACCTTTACTGACATCGGTTCGCTCATCACGCCGTTTCCGTCGCTCGTGGTGGCCTGCGGGCAGGGTCATTGTGCCGTACGTGGCTATGTGTCCATCGTTCGATGGACATGAGCCAGTACGGATGGGGGTCCCCGGGCGTTCGGGACGGCGGGAACCTCGACGGCATGACGAGCAACGAACACCAACTGGCCGTCGCCGTGCGGGGGCTGCGCAAGGCTTACGGGGGCGTGAGCGCCGTCGACGGACTCGACCTGTCCGTCGGGTACGGCGAGGTCTTCGGCGTCCTCGGCCCGAACGGCGCGGGCAAGAGCACCACCGCGGAGATCCTGCAGGGGCACCGCGCGCGGGACGCGGGCGAGGTGCGGGTGCTCGGCGCCGACCCCGCCGCGGCCGGGCGCGACTGGCGGGCGCGCGTGGGCATCGTGTGGCAGGACACGTCCGCGCCCGCGGAGCTCACCGTGCGCGAGACGCTGCGCCACTTCGCGCGCTACTACCCCGCACCGCGCCCTACGGAGGAGGTCATCTCCCTGGTCGGCCTCCAGGAGAGGGCCGGCAGCCGGATCAAGGCCCTGTCCGGCGGGCAGCGCCGCCGCCTCGACGTGGCGCTCGGCATCATCGGCGGCCCGCGGCTGCTGCTCCTGGACGAGCCGACGACAGGATTCGACCCGGCGGCCCGGCGGCAGTTCTGGGACGTCATCCGGGGCCTCGCCGACGACGGCACGACCGTCGTGCTGACCACGCACTACCTGGAGGAGGCCGAGGCGCTCGCCCACCGCATCGCGGTGGTGGCCCGCGGCACCGTGGTGGCCGAGGGCGAGCCCGAGGAGCTGCGGCGCCGCCACGGCGGCGAGCCCGTCGTGGAGTGGACCGAACCCGACGGCGGCCCGCGTGCCGTGCGCACGGCGACCCCGACCCGCGCGGTGGCCGAGCTCATGGCCCGCTTCGGCGGCGAGGTCCCCGGCCTGCGCGTGGGCCGTCCGACCCTGGAGGACGCGTATCTGCGCCTGACCGGACGGGAGAACGCACGGTGACGACGGTGCTCAAGAGTGACGCGGCCGCCACGACCGCGCGGCCCCCGGGGGTGTGGAGCCTCGGTCTGAGCCGGGGCGCGCTGGAGCTGAAGCAGTTCTTCCGCCAGCGCGACCAGGTGGTCTTCACCTTCGCGTTCCCGATCATGTTCCTGTTCCTGTTCGCGTCGATCTTCAGCGGCGAGGTGGCGGGCGCGGGCATCACGGCCTCGCAGCTGTACGTCCCCGCGATGATCGCGGCGGGCGTCATGTCGACGAGCTTCCAGTCCCTCGGCGTCTCCATCGCCGTCGAGCGCGACGAGCAGGTGCTGCGCCGCCTGCGCGGGACGCCGCTGCCCCCGGCCGCTGTACTTCCTGGGCAAGGTGTGGCTCGTCCTGGTCACCGGGCTCCTGGAGACGGCGGTGCTGCTGTGCGTCGGCGTGACGCGCTACGACATCGCGCTGCCGCGGGACGCGGGGGCCTGGTTCACCTTCGGCTGGGTCTTCGTGCTCGGCCTGACCGGGTGCGCGCTGCTCGGCATCGCGATCAGCACGGTGCCGACGTCCGCGCGGAGCGCGTCGTCCGTGGTCGTCCTGCCCTTCCTGGTGCTGCAGTTCGTCTCCGGGGTCTACATCGCCGTCGACACCGTCCCGGAGTGGATGCTGAACATCGGGGCGCTGTTCCCGCTGAAGTGGATGTGCCAGGGTCTGCGCGGGGTGTTCCTGCCCGAGTCCGCGCGCGTCCTGGAACAGACCGGGAGCTGGGAGTACGGGCGCGTGGCTCTGGTGCTCGCCGCCTGGTGCGTCGCAGGATTGGCGCTGTGTCTGCTGACCTTTCGCTGGAAGAGCCGGCGCGACGGATGAGCGAGCGGGCCGGGCCCCGGGGCAGGAACAGCTGGGATCGCGGCTTCCTGCTCTGGGACTGCTACTTCGCACTGGTGTGGGCGGGCACCCTGGTCTTCGCCTTCGGCGTCGCGGAACCGGCGTGGCCCGCCCGGCTGACCGCCGTCGGGCTGCTCGCCCTGATGCTGCCCTGGTACGCCGTCCTCGGCCGCGCGGCGCTCGTGACCGAGGGCGCCGACCAACGGCGGGCCCTGGCCTACGTCGTGGGCGTCACCGCCCTGTTCGTGGGCGCGGCCTCACTGGTCGACGAGACCCGTTCGATGCTCTTCGCGCTCGTGCCGCAGTGCTTCATCGCGCTGCGGGTGCGCCGCGCGCTCGTCGCGCTGACCGTCATCAACGTGGCGCCGCTCGCGGGCTGGGCGGCGCTGGACCGGCCGAGCGCGCAGAGCCTGTTCCTGAACGGCGTCGGCGCCGCCGTGTCCCTCGTCTTCGGCATCGCCATCGGCACCTGGATCATCCGCATCATCGCGCAGAGCCAGGAGCGCGCCGATCTGATCGCCGCCCTCGACGCGGGCCGCGCGGAGATCGCCCGCCTCTCCGCCGAACGCGGTGCCCTCGCCGAACGCGAGCGCATGGCGCGCGAGATCCACGACACGCTCGCCCAGGGCTTCACCAGCGTCCTGATGCTGGCCCAGGCCGTCGACGCCGAACTGGAGCAGGACGTTCCAGGGGCCCGCCGCCATCTGGACCTGATGGCGGCCACCGCCCGCCAGAACCTCGCCGAGGCCCGCGCCCTGGTGGCCGGCGGCGCCCCCGCCGACCTCGACGGCGGCTCCCTGCCCGACGCCCTGCGCCGCCTGGCCGCCCGCCACCCGGCCGAGGTCACCGTGACCGGCACGGTCAGGGCGCTGCCGCCGGGCCTGGAGGTGGTGGCCCTGCGCGCCTGCCAGGAGTCCCTCGCCAATGTGCGCAAGCACGCGGGCCCGGGCGCCGAGGCCCGGGTCACGCTCGCCTACGAGGAGGGCCGCCTCACGCTCGCGGTGCGCGACAGCGGGCGCGGCTTCGACACCGGCGCGCCCCCGGACGGCTACGGCCTGCGCGGGCTGCGGGCGCGGGCCGCCGAAGTCAGCGGCACCGCCGAGGTGACCAGCGCCCCCGGCGGCGGCACCACCGTCACCGTCCGCCTGCCCGTACCCGAGAGGACACCGACGTGATCCGCGTCCTGCTGGCCGACGACCACCCCGTCGTGCGCGAGGGGCTGCGCGCCATGCTCAGCGCCGAGCCCGACCTGGACGTCGTCGCCGAGGCGTCCAGCGGCCCGCGCGCGGAGGCGCTCGCCGCGGAGCTGCGGCCCGACATCGTCCTGATGGACCTGCGGATGCCCGGCGGGGGCGGCGTCGACTCCATCGAGCGGATGGCCGCGGCGGGCCTGCCGTGCCGGGTCGTCGTGCTCACCACGTACGAGACGGACCGGGACATCCTGCGCGCCGTGGAGGCGGGCGCCGCGGGCTATCTCCTGAAGGACCTGGCGCGCGGCGAACTCGCCGACGCGGTGCGGGCCGCCGCGCGCGGCGAGACCGTCCTCGCCCCGTCCGTGGCGGCCCGCCTGGTCGACCAGGTGCGCAGCCGGCCGGAGCGCCCGCGCCTGTCCGAGCGCGAGCGGGCCGTCCTCCACCTGGTGGCGGAGGGCTGCACGAACGCGGAGGTGGGCCGCCGTCTGCACGTCGCCGAGTCGACGGTGAAGACGCATCTGCTGCGCGTCTTCGGCAAGTTGGGGGTGGACGACAGGACGGCGGCGGTCACCCACGCCCTGCGTCTCGGTCTCCTGGACTGAGCGCCCCCGGTCTCCCGGGCCGCGGAAGCCGACGGGAAAAGCCGAAAGCGGGGCCACGGGGCGCTGCCCCGGACCCCGCTCCTCAGCTCGCGCTCACGCCAGCTTGGCCTTGAGGACCGCCACGACCTCGTCCAGCGCGACGGCCTCCTGCTCGCCGGACTCCATGTCCTTGAGCTGCACGGCGCCGTCGGCGAGGTCGCGCTCGCCCGCGACGAGGGCGTACCGCGCGCCGGACCGGTTGGCGGCCTTCATCGCCGCCTTCAGGCCCTTGCCGCCGAAGGAGAAGTCGGTGGCGACCCCCGCCCGGCGCAGCTCGGTCACCTTGCCGAACAGAATCCGGCGCGCCTCCTCGCCCAGCGGCACCGCGAACACGCTGGTGGCCGCGGGCAGGTCGAGGGTGATGCCCTCGGCCTGGAGGGCGAGCACCGTGCGGTCGACGCCGAGGGCCCAGCCGACGGACGGCAGCGCGGGGCCGCCGATCATCTCGGAGAGGCCGTCGTAGCGGCCGCCGCCGCCGACGGCGGACTGGGAGCCGAGGCCGTCGTGCACGAACTCGAAGGTGGTGCGCGTGTAGTAGTCGAGCCCGCGGACCAGCTTCGGGTCGTCCTCGTAGGTGACGCCCGCGGCCGTCAGGAGCTCGCGCACCTCCTCGTGGTACGCCTTGCAGGCGTCGCACAGGTAGTCGCGCAGGAGCGGGGCGCCGACGAGCTGCCGCTGCACGTCGGGGCGCTTGTCGTCGAGGACGCGCAGCGGGTTGATCTCGATGCGGCGGCGCGTCTCCTCGTCCAGGTCGAGCGCGCGCAGGAAGTCCTGGAGCGCGGCGCGGTAGACGGGGCGGCACTCCTTGTCGCCGAGCGAGTTCAGCAGGATGCGGAACTCCCTGAGACCGAGGGAGCGGTACGCCTGGTCGGCCAGGATGATCAGCTCGGCGTCGAGCGCCGGGTCCTCGGCGCCGATGGCCTCGGCACCGACCTGCGAGAAGTGGCGGTAGCGGCCCTTCTGCGGGCGCTCGTAGCGGTAGTACGAGCCCGAGTACCAGAGCTTGACCGGGAGGTTGCCCGCCTTGTGCAGGTTGGCCTCCAGGGCGGCGCGCAGCACGGAGGCGGTGCCTTCGGGGCGCAGGGCCAGCTTGTCGCCGCCCTTGGTCTCGAAGGCGTACATCTCCTTGGAGACGATGTCGGTGGACTCGCCCACGCCGCGCGAGAACAGCTCGACGTTCTCGAAGCCGGGCGTCTCCACATAGCCGTACCCGGAGTCGCGCAGCGGGGCGGCGATCGCCTCGCGCACCGCGAGGTAGGTCGCGGAGTCGGGCGGAAGGAGGTCGTACGTGCCCTTGGGGGCCTTGAAGGTGCTCACTGGGGGTTCTCTCGTCACATTCCTCGTCGAGGGGCGAACGGGCCGTCCGCGCCCAGGCCGGCGGCCACCTGCCGCAGATACGGGTTGGTGGCGCGCTCCTGGCCGATGGTCGTCTGCTGGTTGTGTCCGGGAAGCACCACGGTCGAGTCGTCGAGCGGCAGGACCACTCGGGCCAGCGACGCGCGCATGTCGTCCATGGAGCCACCGGGGAAGTCGGTGCGTCCGATGGAGCCGGCGAAGAGCAGGTCGCCCGAGAACAGGATCGGAGGGATGTCCTGTGCCTCGGGCATCCCGAAGGTCACCGACCCCTTGGTATGGCCGGGGGCGTGGGACACGGTCAGCTCCAGACCGGCGAGCTCCAGCTTCGCGCCGTCCGTGAGCTCCAGCACGTCGTCCGGCTCCCCCACGGTCAGCTCCCCCATGAGCTGGGCGCCGAAGGCGCGGCCGAGGGCCTTCTCCGGGTCGGCCATCATGTACCGGTCCTCGGGGTGGATCCAGGCGGGCACGTCGTGCGCGCCGCAGACCGGGACGACCGAGGCGACGTGGTCGATGTGGCCGTGCGTGAGGACCACGGCGACGGGCTTGAGCCGATGCTTCTTGAGCGCTTCCTCGACACCCGCGGCGGCCTCGTGGCCCGGGTCGATGATCACGCACTCCTCGCCGGCGGCGGGGGCGACCAGATAGCAGTTGGTGCCCCAGGCCCCGGCGGGAAACCCGGCAATGAGCACGATCGTCCTTCGTTTCGTCGTACGGCGGAGGTGGCTGCGGAGATTGCGGCGGTTCAGAGCCTACCGGCGCTGCCGATTCCACAGCTAACCCATATACGGTACGGGTCACGCGCGGGGCCTGATGCCGCGCGCCGACGACAGCAGATGACGTACGCGCGCGTACCCGGTGTACGAGACGTACGAGACGTTCGAGGAGTGGACCCGGTGGTCAGCCAGCAGCAGCGGCGTAAGCAGCTCGCGCGGGAGAAGTTCTTGCGGCAGCAGGCGCGGCGGGAGGCCGTGCGGCGGCGTCGGCGCCTGCGCAACGGAGTGATCGCGGGCGCGCTCGCCGTGGTGGTGGCCGGCGGCGCCGTCTCCTACGCGGCGGGCGCCTTCGACGACGGCGGCTCCACGCGCGACGACGCGGCCGCGGACCCCACGCCGAGCAAGCCCGCGGACCCGTGCCGCAAGGCCGCCCCGGGCAAGGTCAAGCCGCTGAGCTTCAAGAAGGAGCCGACGCTGACCATCGACAAGTCGGCCGCGTACACGATGAAGCTCGCCACGACGTGCGGTGACATCGACCTCGCCCTGGACGCGGCGAAGGCCCCGCGCACGGTCAACTCCTTCGACTTCCTGGTGAACAAGGGGTACTTGGACCACACCGCGTGCCACCGGCTCACCGCGGGCAACGTCAACGTGCTGCAGTGCGGCGACCCCAAGGGCACGGGCCAGGGCACCCCCGGCTACTCCATCCCGGACGAGAACCTCAAGGACGAGCGGCTGAAGGGCAAGGTGTACCCGGCGGGCACGGTGGCGATGGCGAACCGCTACGACGCCCAGAAGAAGAAGGGCCGCGACACCGGCGGCAGCCAGTTCTTCCTCGTCTACCAGGACAGTCAGCTGCCGCCCGACTACACACCGTTCGGGACCGTCTCCACGTCCGGCATGAAGGTCCTGAAGAAGATCGCCGCCGCGGGCGAGAGCTCCGGGCGGGGCGACGGGGCGCCGAACGCGACCGTCGTCATCGACAAGGCCACCGTGCGCAAGTCCTGACCCGGAGCGGCGAATTTCGCTCGCGCTGGATGCGGACAGCCGCCCCGCCGTTCGCCTATGTTGGCGGTGACGAAACTGTGGACGATGCCGGAGGCCCGTGGCCTTGTGCAGGCATCATGTGGAGGAGGCGCTGTGAGCAGCGACCCGTGGGGCCGCGTCGATGAGATGGGGACCGTGTACGTGCGTACGGCCGACGGCGGCGAGCGAGTGGTCGGTTCGTGGCAGGCAGGATCTCCCGATGAGGCCCTGGCCTATTTCGAGCGCAAGTACGACGGTCTGGTCGTCGAGATCGGACTTCTCGAGCGCCGGGTGCAGACGACCGACCTGTCGGCCAAGGACGCGACGGTCGCCATCGACCACCTGCGCCAGCAGGTCGACGAGGCACACGCCGTGGGCGACCTGGACGCCCTGAGCAAGCGGCTCGACAAGCTCGTCGCGTCGGTCGAGGCGCGCCGCGAGGAGCGCAAGGCGCAGAAGGCCAAGCAGTCGGACGAGGCGCGGCACGCCAAGGACGCGCTGGTCGCGGAGGCCGAGGAGCTCGCGCAGAGCGAGCAGTGGCGGGCCGCGGGGGAGCGCCTGCGGGCGCTCGTGGACACCTGGAAGGGCCTGCCGCGCCTGGACCGCAAGTCCGATGACGAACTCTGGCACCGCTTCTCGCACGCCCGCTCGGCGTTCTCCAAGCGCCGCAAGGCCCACTTCGCGCAGCTGGACGCGCAGCGCGAGGACGCCCGCAAGACCAAGGAGAAGCTGGTCGCGGAGGCCGAGGCGCTGTCGAACTCGGCGGACTGGGGCCCCACGGCCGCGCGCTATCGCGAGCTGATGGCCGACTGGAAGGCGGCGGGCCGCGCCCAGCGGGAACACGAGGACGACCTGTGGAACCGCTTCCGCGGCGCCCAGGACGTGTTCTTCGCGGCGCGCAGCGCGGTCTTCGCCGAGCGCGACGCCGAGCAGGGCGAGAACCTCAAGCTCAAGGAGGAGCTCGCCGACGAGGCCGAGAAGCTCGTCCCGGTGACGGATCTGAAGGCGGCCCGGGCCGCGTTCCGCTCCATCAACGAGCGCTGGGAGGCCATCGGCCACGTCCCGCGTGACGCCCGGCCGAAGGTCGAGGGCCGGATGCACGCCGTGGAGCGCGCCCTGCAGGAGTCCGAGGAGGCCGAGTGGCGCCGGACGAACCCGGAGGCGCGTGCGCGCGCCGCGGGTCTGACCGGCCAGCTCCAGGCCGCCGTGGACAAGCTGGCGGGCCAGATCGAGACCGCGCGCGCGGCGGGCAACAACGCCAAGGCCGACAAGCTCCAGAAGGAGCTCGACGGCCGCCAGGCGCTCCTCGACCAGGCCCTGAAGGGTCTGCACGAGTTCGGCGGCTGACGCTCCCGCACGACATGGGTCCGCCCCCGGCGCACGGCGCCGGGGGCGGACCCATGTGCGGGGCGGGTCAGGGCCTGCGCGCCGACGTCACCCGGTACACGTCGTAGACGCCCTCCACTCCCCTGACCGCCTTCAGGACGTGCCCCAGGTGCTTGGGGTCGCCCATCTCGAAGGTGAAGCGGGAGGTGGCGACGCGGTCGCGGGAGGTGCTGCACGGCCGCCGACAGGATGTTCACGTGCTGGTCCGAGAGGATGCGCGTGACGTCCGAGAGCAGCCGCGAGCGGTCCAGGGCCTCGACCTGGATGGCGACCAGGAACACCGAGGACTGCGTGGGCGCCCACTCGACTTCGAGGATGCGCTCGGGCTCCCTCGACAGCGAGTCCACGTTCACGCAGTCGCTGCGGTGAACCGATACGCCACTGCCGCGCGTGACGAAGCCGATGATGGGGTCGCCGGGCACGGGCGTGCAGCAGCGGGCCAGCTTCACCCACACGTCGTCGACGCCCTTGACGACGACGCCCGGGTCGGCGCTGGAGCGGCGCTTGGTGCGGCCGCGCGAGGGCGGCGCGCTCTCGGCGATGTCCTCGTTGGCGGCCTCCTCGCCGCCGAGGGCCTGTACGAGCTTCTGCACGACGCTCTGCGCGGTGACGTGGCCCTCGCCGATCGCCGCGTACAGCGAGGAGATGTCGGGGTAGCGCATCTCGTGCGCGAGCGTGACGAGGGAGTCGCCGGTGAGGATGCGCTGGATCGGCAGGTTCTGCTTGCGCATGGCGCGCGCGATGGCGTCCTTGCCCTGCTCGATGGCTTCCTCGCGGCGCTCCTTGGAGAACCAGGCGCGGATCTTGTTGCGCGCGCGGGGCGACTTCACGAAGCCGAGCCAGTCGCGGCTCGGGCCCGCGCCCGCCGCCTTGGAGGTGAACACCTCCACCAGGTCGCCGTTGTCCAGGGTCGATTCGAGCGGCACGAGGCGGCCGTTGACGCGGGCGCCTATGGTGCGGTGGCCGACCTCGGTGTGCACGGCGTACGAGAAGTCCACGGGAGTGGCACCCGCCGGGAGCGCGATGACATCGCCCTTGGGGGTGAAGACGAAGACCTCGTTGCGCGACAGGTCGAAGCGCAGGGACTCCAGGAACTCCCCCGGGTCCTCGGTCTCCTTCTGCCAGTCGAGGAGCTGGCGCAGCCACGCCATGTCGTTGAGGTGGTCGTCCCTTTCTTGCCGGACGACTTGGGGGCGTCGGTGCGCACCTTGGAGGCGCCGGCGACGGCCTCCTGCTTGTACTTCCAGTGCGCGGCGATGCCGTACTCGGCGCGGCGGTGCATGTCGAAGGTACGAATCTGCAGTTCGACGGGCTTGCCGTTGGGGCCGATGACCGTCGTGTGCAGCGACTGGTACATGTTGAACTTGGGCATCGCGATGTAGTCCTTGAACCGGCCGGGGACCGGGTTCCATCGCGCGTGCACCGTGCCGAGCGCCGCGTAGCAGTCGCGGACGGTGTCGACGAGCACCCGAATGCCCACCAGGTCGTAGATCTCCGCGAAGTCACGGCCTCGGACGATCATCTTCTGGTAGACGCTGTAGTAGTGCTTCGGGCGCCCGGTGACGGTGGCCTTGATGCGGGCGGCGCGCAGGTCGGCCTGGACCTCGTCGGTCACTATGGCCAGGTACTCGTCGCGCTTGGGGGCGCGCTCGGCGACCAGGCGCACGATCTCCGTCGTACATCTTGGGGTAGAGGATCGCGAAGGCGAGGTCCTCCAGCTCCCACTTGATGGTGTTCATGCCCAGGCGGTGCGCCAGCGGAGCGTAGATCTCCAGCGTCTCGCGGGCCTTCTTCTCCTGCTTCTCGCGCTTCAGATAGCGCATGGTGCGCATGTTGTGCAGGCGGTCGGCGAGCTTGATGACCAGGACGCGCGGGTCCTTGGCCATGGCGACGACCATCTTGCGCACGGTCTCGGCCTGCGCGGCCTCGCCGAACTTGACCTTGTCCAGCTTGGTGACGCCGTCGACGAGCAGGGCGACCTGGTCGCCGAAGTCGCGGCGCAGCTGCTCCAGGCCGTACTCGGTGTCCTCGACGGTGTCGTGCAGCAGGCCCGCCATGAGCGTGGCCGGGTCCATGCCGAGCTCGGCGAGGATCGTGGTGACGGCCAGCGGGTGCGTGATGTACGGGTCGCCGCTCTTGCGCTTCTGGCCCCGGTGCCAGCGCTCGGCGACCTGGTAGGCCCGCTCGATCTGGCGCAGCGTCGCCGTCTCGATCTTGGGGTCGTTGCCGCGCACTATCCGCAGCAAGGGCTCCAGGACCGGGTTGTACGGGTTGGAGCGCTGCACGCCGAGGCGGGCCAGGCGGGCCCGGACCCGGTTGGAGGAGCCGGAGCGCTCGGGCTTGGTGGTGGCGGGGCGGGCCGGGGGCTGGGGGGCCGGATGGCGCTCCGCCGGCTTCGGCCGGGGCTCCTCGGCGGCCTTGGCGCCCCGCTCGCCGCGCTCGGCGGCTTCGCCGGGGGCGGTGGTGCCGGGGCCGGTCGTGCCGCCGGGCCCGGGGGCGGTGCCTGGCTGCGGGTGCGCGGGCGCGGCTGCGGGCGCCGTGGCCCGCGGGGTCTGCTGCGCGGACTCGGCTGCGGCAAGTGGCTGGGACTCGTCTGGCAAGAGCGCTCCCTGTGCGCGATCGGGTCCCCCGGTCAGGTCCCGAAGTGCCCATGGTATCGATCCTGGGCCGACGGCTCGCCCTCGGCCGGTGAGACGGCTCCTTACTGGAGAAACACCAGAGGCGGGCACCGGATTCCACCGGGCCCGCCTCGATGTCCCGCGGGGCCGCCGCGGGCACCTCCTGGGGTGCTCAGACCGTGAGGAGTGCCTCCAGTGGGGCGCCGTCCAGAGCGGGAACCAGCCGCTCACGGCCGCCCAGGAAGCCCAGCTCCATCAGCACCGCCACACCAGCCACCTCGGCGCCGGCGCGGCGGATCAGCCGCAGCGAGGCCTCGGCGGTGCCGCCGGTGGCGAGGACGTCGTCGATGACCATGACGCGGTCGCCCGCGGCGAGGTCCTCGGCGTGCACCTCGATCTCGGCGCTGCCGTACTCCAGGTCGTAGGCCTGGCTGAGCGTCGCTCCGGGGAGCTTGCCCGCCTTGCGGACCGGGATGAAGCCGAGCCCGGCGCGCAGCGCGACGGGGGCGCCGAGGATGAAGCCGCGCGCCTCCAGGCCGACGACCTTCGTGGCGCCGGTGCGCGCGCACAGGGCGGCGAGGGCGTCGGTGAGGGCCGTGAACGCCGCCGGGTCCGCGAGCAGCGGCGTGATGTCCTTGAACATCACACCGGGCGTCGGATAGTCCGGCACGTCGCGGATGCGGCTGAGGAGCAGTTCCCTGGTCTCGGTCATCGGCGCTTGCCCGACGGGCGGCCGCGGCCACGGTTGCGGGTGGGCTGGGAGCGGCCGGAGCGCGGGCCGACGACCGCGGGTGCGGCGTCGTCGGTGTCCTCGTCCGTGCCGTCCTCGGCGTCCTCGATCGCGTCGGCGTCCGGGGCCGGGGCCTCGGCGGACTCGCCCTTGGCGGCTGCCGCGCGGCGCTTGGCGAGCACCCGCTTCTTCAGCGCCTTCATCTGCGGGTCGGTCTCCTTGAGATCGGCGACCAGCGGGGTCGCGATGAAGATCGAGGAGTACGCGCCCGCGGCGAGGCCGACGAACAGCGAGAGCGAGATGTCGTTCAGCATGCCCGCGCCGAGGGAAGCCGCCGCCGATGAACAGCAGACCGGCCACCGGCAGCAGCGCCACGACGGTCGTGTTGATCGACCGGACCAGCGTGCTGTTGATGGAGCGGTTGGCGACCTCGCTGTAGGTGAAGCGGGTCTGCTTCGCGAGGTCCTTCGACTGTTCCTTGAGGCTGTCGAACACCACGACCGTGTCGTACAGCGAGTAACCGAGGATGGTGAGCAGACCGATCACCGTGCCCGGCGTCACCTCGAAGCCCACGAGCGCGTACACGCCCACGGTGATCGTGATGTCGTGGATCAGCGCGATGAGCGCGGCCAGGGCCATGCGCCACTCGAAGGCGATCGCCAGATAGATCACCACGAGGATCATGAAGATCGCCAGGCCCTGCCAGGCCTTGTTGGCGATCTGGTCACCCCAGCTGGGGCCCACCAGGTCGGCGTTGATGTCGTCCGCCTTCACGTCCAGCTCCTTGGCGAGCTCGGACTTGATGTGGTCGGACTTGTTGGTGTCCACGCCGCTGATCTGGATGCGCAGGGTGTCGTTGCCGAGGCGCTGTGCGATCGCCTGGTGGCCGGACACGTCCTCCGCGAGCTCCTCGGCCTTGGCGGCCGAGACGCTGGTCTTGGGCGTGTTGAAGACGGCGCCGCCCTCGAACTCGATGCCCATGTGCAGGCCCCGCACCATCACGGCCACGAAGGCCGTGATGGTGATCAGGATCGAGATGCCGTACCAGATCTTCCGCTTGCCGACGAAGTCGTAGCCGACGTCGCCGCGGTAGAGCCGGGCGCCGAGATTGCCGAGCTTCGACATCTCACGCCTCCTTCGGGTTCGGGTCGACGGGGGCGGCGGGGGCGCTGGTGCGGCGCGAGCGGCGCAGCGGAGGCTGCGCGCCGAGCCGCTTCGGGTCGAGGCCGGACCACTTGTGGCCACTGGCGAAGAACTTCTTGCGCGCCATGATGGTCATCAGCGGCTTGGTGAAGAAGAACACCACCACGACGTCGAGCAGCGTCGTCAGGCCCAGCGTGAACGCGAAGCCCTGCACCTTGCCGACGGTCACGACGAAGAGCACCGCGGCGGCGAGGAACGACACGAAGTCCGACACCAGGATGGTGCGCCGGGCCCGCGGCCAGGCACGCTCCACGGCGGGCCGCAGCGTACGGCCCTCGCGGACCTCGTCCCTTATGCGTTCGAAGTACACGATGAACGAGTCGGCGGTGATGCCGATGGCGACGATGGCGCCACAGACCGCGGGCAGGTTCAGCGCGAACTTAATCGTCGGGCCGAGCAGCGTCATGATCGTGTACGTCAGCGCCGCCGAGACACCGAGGCTCGCGATGGCGATGAGCGCCAGGCCGCGGTAGTACGCCACCAGGTAGATGATCACGAGCGCGAGGCCGATGGCACCCGCGATGAGACCGGCGCGCAGCTGCTCGCCACCGAGGGCCGCGCTGACGGTCTGGACGCTCTGCTCCTTGAAGGTCAGCGGGAGCGCGCCGTACGACAGGATGTTGGCCAGGTCCTTGGCCTCGTCCTGGTCGAAGCTGCCGGAGATCTCGGCCGTGCCACCCGTCAGCGCCTGCTGGACGAAGGGCCAGGAGACGACCTCGCCGTCCATGACGATGCCGAACTCGTTCTGCGGCGACGGCTTGCCCGCGAGCTTGCCGGTGATCTCACCGAACTGCTTCGTGCCCTTGCCGGAGAAGTCCATCGTGACCTTCCAGCCAGCGGCACCCTGGGTGTCGAAGACGGCCTTGGCGTCGTCGACCTCCTTGCCGTTGACCTCGGCCGGGCCAAGGACGAACTTGTTCCAGTTGTCGTCCTTGTCCTTGCCGCAGGCCACGATCTCGTCGGTGGGCTTGACGCCCTCCTTGATCTTGGTGCGGACCTTGGGGTCGGTGCAGTCGAGCTTGGCGAACTGCGCCTGGAGCTGAGCGGAGGGCTCGTCACCCGTGGGCGGCGGCGTCGGCTGCTGGTCCTTCTTGCCGTCGTCCTTCTTGTCGCCCTTGTCGCCCTTGTCGGCGTCGTCGCCCTTGTTGGAAGGCGCTCCGGACGGGGTGGCGTCGGCCTTCAGGGCGTCGGTCACCGAGCGGCCCTGGGTCGTGGGGGACGACGTGGGAGAGGACGACTCGCCGCTGGGCTTGTCGTCGGACTTGCCGTCGCCCTTGTCACCGGCGTCCGGGGACTCCGAGGACCCCGAGGAGGGAGTCGAGCTCGGCTTGTCCTTCTTGTCCTTGTCGCCCTTGCCCTGCTCCTTGCCGCCGTCCACCGGGACGCTGGGCTGACGGGCGATGACGGGCCGGAAGTACAGCTGAGCGGTCGTGCCGACCTGCGCTCGCGCCTGCTTGGCGTTGGTGCCCTTGGGGATGTTGACGATGATGTTCTCGGAGCCCTGGGTCTGGACCTCGGCCTCAGAGACACCCAGACCATTGACACGCTTGTTGATGATGTCAACAGCCGTGTTCATGTTGGTCTCGTTGATCGCGTTCTTCTGGCCCGGCTCGTTCTTCGCCTGGAGCGTGATGCTCGTACCACCGGCGAGGTCGATGCCGAGGCGGGGCGTCGTGTGCCCGGAGAGGAACATCCCCCCGGTGAGCGCCACCAAGGCGATCAGGATGAAGACCAGGGTGCGACCCGGTTTCCCCTGGGTGCCCTGCCTTCGGCCCTTCTTGGGTGCTGCCACCTTCTCGTTCTCCCTGTCCAACCGCCGGCCTGCGGGGCGCTCCCCTGGCCTTCGCTGAGCGGAGGGGGCCCCGGGCGGGCGGCCATGAAGTTGTGTCGAGACGCGGCGCGAAATCACCGTCGGCGGGGGTCGCGGTGCGCGAGCGGGCGCACGTCCAGCCCCCGGCGGTGACTACTTCGCGCCGGACTCGCCGTCGGTCTTCTTCGGCTCTGCGTCTGCGGCCTCGGGGGCCTCGTCGGCCGCGTCCTTCTTGCCGAGGTCGATGCGCGAGTCGTCGGACACCGGCTCGTCGGTCTCGTCGGTCTCGGTGAGGGAGGAGGCGTCGTCCGGCACCACCGGCGTGTCGTCCTCAGGCTCCGTGCCGTGCACGATGCGGTTGTACTCGTCGTCGTCCAGGACGGCGCCGATGGCGTTCTTCGCGTAAACCGCGTGGACGCCCGGGGCCACCTCAAGGAGGACCGCGTCGTCGTGGACCTCCTTGACGGTGGCGTACATGCCTCCGATCGTGCGGACGCCGGTGCCGGGCGTCATGTCGTTGCGCATCTGGGCCGCCGCCTGCTGCTTCTTCTTGGCGGACCGGGTCATCAGGAACATGGCCCCGATGAGCACGATGAAGGGGAGGAGGGTCACGATATTCACGGGACGGAGTTTCCTTCGCACGACCGCGTGGTGGGGCGGCCTGATGGATGGGGGTGGGCGGCGCTGCCTATAAAGGCGGCATCGGCGGAGTCTAAGCGAGTCCGCGCCTAACGAACAACGCTCAGCATGGCACCGCAGTTCCTGACCGTGCGACTCTCCGCGCCGTCGTCGCCCCCGTCACGTCCCGAACAAAGTCCTGTTGGCCGTTTCCCGTCCCCTGCCGGGGCGGCGTCAGGCCGAGGTGGGCCCAGGCCGCGGGCGTCGCGACCCTGCCGCGGGGGGTTCGGGCCAGCAGTCCCTCACGCACCAGGAAGGGCTCGGCGACCTCCTCGACCGTCTCGCGCTCCTCCCCCACCGCGACGGCGAGGGTGGACAGGCCGACGGGGCCGCCGCCGAAGAGCTTCAGGAGCGCTTCGAGGACGGCGCGGTCCAGGCGGTCCAGACCACGGCTGTCGACCTCGTACACCCCAAGGGCCGCGCCCGCGATGTCGCGGTTGATCACGCCGTCGGCCTTGACCTGCGCGTAGTCCCGTACGCGGCGCAGCAGGCGGTTGGCGATGCGCGGGGTGCCGCGGGAGCGGCCCGCGATCTCGGCGGCGCCTTCGGTGTCGATCTCCACGTCCAGGAGGTGCGCGGAGCGGTGGATGACGCGCTCCAGCTCCGCCGGTTCGTAGAACTCCATGTGCGCGGTGAAGCCGAAGCGGTCCCGCAGCGGCGGGGGCAGCAGGCCCGCGCGCGTGGTGGCGCCGACCAGGGTGAAGGGGGGCAGCTCCAGGGGGATGGCGGTGGCGCCGGGCCCCTTGCCGACGATCACGTCGACGCGGAAGTCCTCCATCGCCATGTACAGCATCTCCTCGGCGGGCCGGGACATGCGGTGGATCTCGTCGAGGAAGAGGACCTCGCCCTCCTGGAGCGAGGACAGGATCGCCGCGAGGTCGCCCGCGTGCTGGATGGCCGGGCCGCTGGTGATGCGGATCGGGGCGCCCATCTCGGCGGCGATGATCATCGACAGGGTGGTCTTGCCGAGGCCGGGGGCGCCGGAGAGCAGCACGTGGTCGGCGGTGGCGCCCCGCGCGCGTGCGGCGCGCAGGACCAGGTCGAGCTGCTCCCTGACCTTCTCCTGGCCGATGAACTCGCCCAGGTCCTTCGGGCGCAGGGCGGCCTCGACGGCCTGGTCCTCGCCGTCGGCGACGGCTCCCACAAGGCGCTCCGCGGCGGTCGCGGCCTCGTCGGTCGGGTCGTCCCAGTTCATGCGGTGTGCCTCGCGTAGGTCGTCGAAGGTCGTGCGCCCGTGGTCCGCGCCGGGGCGCGGAACGCCGCGCCGGCGCCGGGCGGCGTGGTCAGCGGGTGCGGTTCAGCGTCTGCAGGGCGGCCTTCAGGAGCTGGCCCACCTGCGGGTTGCCCCCGGCCGCCTCGGCCTGCGGGGTGACAGCGGTGACCGCCTCGTCAGCCTCCCGCGTCGCGTACCCGAGGCCGATGAGCGCGGCGTGCAGCTGCTCGCGCCAGCCGTGGGTGACGGGGGTGCCGATGGCGGGGCCGCCGGTGCCGAGCGGCTCGCCGAGGCGGTCCTTCAGCTCGAGGAGCAGCTTCTGGGCGCCCTTCTTGCCGATGCCGGGCACGGCGGTGAGCGCCTTCTCGTCGCCGGTGGCGACCGCGCGGCGCAGTGCGTCCGGGCCGTGCACGGCGAGCATGGCCTGGGCCAGGCGGGGGCCGACGCCGCTTGCGGTCTGGAGCAGTTCGAAGGTCTGCCGCTCGTCGTCGTCGGCGAAGCCGTACAGCGTGAGCGAGTCCTCCCGTACGACGAGGGAGGTGGCGAGCTTGGCGGTCTTGCCGACGCGGAGCGTGGAGAGCGTGTTCGGAGTGCACTGGACGGCCATGCCGACGCCGCCCACTTCGACCACGGCGGTGTCCGGGGCGAGGGCGGCGACCGGGCCGCTGACGAAGGCGATCATGCCGTACGGCCTTTCCTTGCGTGCAGGGCTTGGGCCTGCTGGAGTCGGTTCTGGGTGGAGGCCTGCTGGGGGCTGTTCCGCGCGTGGGCCTGCTGGAGCCTGTTCTGTGCGGGGGCGCGCCAGATGTGGCAGATGGCGAGCGCGAGGGCGTCGGCGGCGTCGGCCGGCTTGGGTGGCGCGTCGAGCCGGAGCAGCCGGGTCACCATCGCCCCGACCTGGGCCTTGTCAGCCCGGCCCGTAGCCAGTGACGGCGGCCTTGACCTCGCTGGGGGTGTGCAGGGCGACCGGGATGCCGCGCCGGGACGCGCAGAGCATGGCGACGGCGCTTGCCTGGGCGGTGCCCATGACCGTGCGCACGTTGTGCTGGCTGAACACGCGCTCCACGGCGAGGACTTCGGGCCGGTGCTCGTCGAGCCAGTGCTCGATGCCCGCTTCGATGGCGACGAGGCGGCTGCCGAGCTCCGCGTCGGCGGGGGTGCGGACGACGCCGACGCCGCGCATCGTCAGCGGGCGGCCCGCGGTGCCCTCGACGACGCCGACACCGCACCGGGTCAACCCCGGGTCAACGCCCAGTACCCGCACCGCATCCCCCTTGGTCGATCGCCTGTTTGTGCAGGCTATCGGGTGCCACTGACAAAGCGACGGGCCGACGGGGTGTGTCCCGTCGGCCCGTGTGCCTCGTCCGGTCAGGCGTCGACCTTCTCCATGACCTCGTCGGAGACGTCGAAGTTGGCGAAGACGTTCTGCACGTCGTCGCTGTCCTCGAGCGCGTCGATCAGCTTGAAGATCTTGCGCGCGCCGTCCTCGTCCAGCTCGATCTGCATGGTCGGGACGAAGTTGGCGTCGGCCGAGTCGTAGTCGATCCCGGCTTCCTGGAGGGCGGTGCGGACCGCGACCAGGTCGGTGGCCTCGCTGAGCACCTCGAAGGACTCGCCCAGGTCGTTGACCTCTTCGGCGCCCGCGTCCAGGACGGCGTCCAGGACGTCGTCCTCGGACAGCTCGCCCTTGGGGACGATCACGACGCCCTTGCGGTGGAACAGGTACGACACGGAGCCCGGGTCGGCCATGGAGCCGCCGTTGCGGGTCATGGCGACGCGGACCTCGGAGGCGGCGCGGTTGCGGTTGTCCGTCAGACACTCGATGAGCACCGCGACGCCGTTCGGGCCGTAGCCCTCGTACATGATCGTCTCGTAGTCGGCGCCACCGGCCTCAAGGCCGGCGCCGCGCTTGAGCGCGGAGTCGATGTTCTTGTTGGGCACCGACTGCTTCTTGGCCTTCTGCACGGCGTCGAAGAGCGTCGGGTTGCCGTCCAGGTCGGCGCCGCCGGTGCGGGCCGCGACCTCGATGTTCTTGATCAGCTTCGCGAAGAGCTTGCCGCGCTTGGCGTCGATCACGGCCTTCTTGTGCTTCGTCGTAGCCCATTTAGAGTGGCCGGACATCTGCCTGTCTCCTTCGCGTAACCAACCTCGATAACGAACGTCAGAGATCCTACAAGGACCGCCGCCCCCGCTCGGCCCGCACCATCTCCACGAACAGGCCGTGGACCCTGTGGTCGCCCGTCAGCTCCGGGTGGAAGGACGTGGCGAGCGCGTTCCCCTGGCGTACGGCGACGATGTGACCGCCGTGCTCGGCGAGCACCTCGACCTCCGCGCCGACCGACTCCACCCACGGGGCGCGGATGAACACGCCCTCTACAGGGTCGCCCTCGACACCCTTCATGTCGACCGCGCTCTCGAAGGACTCGTTCTGCCGTCCGAAGGCGTTGCGCCGCACGATCATGTCGATGCCGCCGACCGTCTCCTGGCCCGAGCGCGGGTCGAGGATCTTGTCGGCGAGCATGATCATGCCCGCGCAGGTGCCGTAGACCGGCATTCCGGCGCGCACGCGCGCGCGAAGGGGCTCGAGGAGGCCGAAGAGCGCGGCCAGCTTGGAGATGGTGGTGGACTCGCCACCGGGGACGACGAGTCCGTCGACCTCGGCGAGCTCCTCGGGGCGCCGGACCGGCCTGGCCACGGCGTCCGCCGCGGCCAGGGCGACCAGATGCTCCCGGACGTCGCCTTGGAGGGCCAGGACGCCGACCACGGGTACGTCGTCGATCATGGGTTACCAGCCGCGGTTGGCGTAGCGCTCGGCCTCGGGCAGGGTGTCGCAGTTGATGCCGACCATGGCCTCGCCGAGGTTGCGGGACGCGTCCGCGATGACCTTGGGGTCGTCGTAGAAGGTGGTGGCCTTCACGATGGCGGCGGCGCGCTTGGCCGGGTCGCCGGACTTGAAGATGCCGGAGCCGACGAAGACGCCCTCGGCGCCGAGCTGACGCATCAGGGCGGCGTCGGCCGGGGTGGCCACGCCGCCGGCGGAGAACAGCACGACCGGCAGCTTGCCGAGCTCGGCGGTCTCCTTGACCAGCTCGTAGGGGGCGCGCAGCTCCTTGGCGGCGGCGTACAGCTCGTTGTTGTCGAAGCCGCGCAGCTTGGCGATCTCGTTCTTGATCTGGCGCAGGTGGCGCACGGCCTCGACCACGTTGCCGGTGCCGGCCTCGCCCTTGGAGCGGATCATGGCCGCGCCCTCGGCGATGCGGCGCAGGGCCTCGCCCAGGTTGGTGGCGCCGCACACGAAGGGGGTCGTGAAGGCGAACTTGTCGCTGTGGTTGACCTCGTCGGCCGGGGTGAGGACCTCGGACTCGTCGATGTAGTCGACGCCGAGGGACTGCAGGACCTGGGCCTCCACGAAGTGGCCGATGCGGGACTTGGCCATCACCGGGATGGACACGGCTTCGATGATCTCTTCGATCATGTTCGGGTCCGACATCCGGGCCACGCCGCCGTCCTTGCGGATGTCGGCGGGGACGCGCTCCAGGGCCATGACGGCGACGGCACCCGCGTCCTCGGCGATCTTCGCCTGCTCGGCGTTGACCACGTCCATGATCACGCCGCCCTTGAGCTGCTCGGCCATGCCGCGCTTCACGCGGGCGGTGCCGATCGCGGGGGTGGCATCGGCCTGGTTGGTGCTGGGGAGCGTGCTGGACACGGGTTGACCTCACTCGGTAACTCGGCGAACTCGGTGAAAGAGAGCTGCGGGTGGCGTTTCCGCCGTCTAGAGCAAACGCCGGGCGACCAGGCCACAGCAAGGGCCAATGGTGAGGCGGTGGATCATTTTGCGGACCCCTGGTCCGCTCCTGTGAGGGGTGTACGACGCTCTGTGACCCGTTTCCGTGGCCGGTGGCCCCCTACCCAACGGCCACCCCGTGGTTCATCCGTGGAGGATGCGGGGACTGCGGGCGGGGGCGCGGGCGCTGATGGCACCGGTCAGGAACGGCGGGCGGCGCGTGAATCAGCGGTGGGACAGGCACGGGGTGGTGACGTTGCTCGTCCTGCCGGCGTACGTCCCCTGGCAGGTGGCGGTCAGCGGATTCCACTGGTGGCTGACGCCGTTCGCGGTGCTGGCGGCGGTCTCCCTGGTGATGTGGGCCGCGGAAGCGGCCCAGCTGGTCAGCCGGGTGCGCCAGCAGTAGGCCCGGCCGGGGCGCGGAGCGCGGGACCTAGGCCGCGGCCCGGTCCGCGAGCGCCACCGGAGGCTCGTCGTCCATCTCCACCGCCATCGGGAACGGGGCGTGCCCGGCCAGCCGGAACCAGCGCACCTTGCGGTGGCGGCGCAGCGCGCGGGCCGCGCGGACGGCGTCGTTGTGGAAGCGCCGGGCCATCGGCACCCGGCGCACGGCGGCGGCGAGTTCGGTCGCGGCCTCGTCGCCGCCCGGTGCCTCGCGGACCGCCTCCACCTGCTGTGTCTCGCCGAAGACCGCGCGCAGCGCCTGGCTCAGCTCGCTCTCGGCGACCTCCCGCTGCTCCTCCTCCGCCTGCCGCGCCGCGTGCGCGGCCTCGTACAGGACGATCGAGGCGGCCGGATCGAGCACTCCGGAGGTGGCCAGCTCCTGCGCGACCGAGGCGCGGCGCAGCAGCTGCGCGTCGAGGGCGGCGCGGGCCGCGTCGATGCGCGCGTGCAGGCGGTCCAGGCGTCCCGCGGTCCAGCTCAGGTACAGGCCGATCGCGAACAGGGCTACCGCGATCCAGATCAACGTGGAGGTCACGGACGCCAAGGCTACCGCCCGGGTTTGTCTGGGGGCCGGGGCGCTGGGCGCCCCGGCGGGGCCCGTGGTGGGGCGTGCCGCCCCCGTCGTGCCCCCGTTGACCAGCCTTCGGCCTCGTCCTCAAACGCCGGACGGGCTGAAATCCGCCGGTTGCGGCACCGGCGCTTGAGGACGAGCGCGTCAGCGCGACGGGGGGCGGGTGGGCGGGGAGAAGGCCCGGCCGCGGAGCCCTAGTCCCTGGCGAGCCCGAAGCGGGCGCGCAGGCCCGTGCGTTCGTCCGTCGCGACCGCCGCGGCCCCGTCCGTGACCGTCTCGTACACCGACAGGATGTCCGCCCCGACCGTCGACCAGTCGAACCGGCGCACGTGCTTGCTGCCCCGCTCGCGCAGCTCCTCGCGCCGCTTGGGGTCGCCGAGCAGCCGCACGGCGGCCTCGGCGAGGGAGTCCGCGTCCTCGTTCGCGAACAGGTCGCCCGCCCCGCCCTGGTCCAGGACCTGCGCGAACGCGTCGAGGTCGCTGGCGAGGACGGGCGCGCCCGCGGACATCGCCTCGACCAGGATGATGCCGAAGCTCTCGCCGCCGGTGTTCGGGGCGACGTACAGGTCGACGCTGCGCAGCAGCCGCGCCTTGTCCTCGTCGCTGACCATGCCGAGGAACTCCACCCGCTCGCGCAGCGCGGCGGGCAGCGAGGCCACGGCCTCCTCCTCGTCACCGCGCCCGGCGACCAACAGCCGCGCCTCCGGGCACTCCGCGAAGATCCGCGGCAGCGCCCGCATCAGCACCGGCAGGCCCTTGCGGGGCTCGTCGATGCGGCCGATGAAACCGATGGTCTGGCCCTGCCACGCGGGCTGGGGCTCGGCGTCGGCGAAGAAGCCGACGTCCACGCCGTTCGGGATGACGACCGCGTCCCCGCCGAGGTGCTCCACCAGCGTGCGGCGGGCGTACTCGCTCACCGCGATCCGCGCGCTGATCTTCTCCAGGGCGGGCTGCAGGATCGGATACGCCGCGATCATGGCCCGCGAGCGCGGGTTGGACGTGTGGAACGTGGCCACGATCGGGCCCTGCGCCGCCCAGCAGGTCAGCAAGCCGAGCGAGGGCGACGTCGGCTCATGGATGTGGATCACGTCGAACGTGCCGTCGTGCAGCCAGCGGCGTACGCGCGCGGCCGAGAGGAAGCCGAAGTTCAGCCGGGCCACCGAGCCGTTGTACGGAACCGGCACGGCCCGGCCCGCCGACACCACGTACGGCGGCAGGGGGGTCTCGTCGTCCGCGGGGGCGAGGACGGAGACCTCATGCCCCAGGCGGATGAGGTGCTCCGCCAGATCGCGGATGTGGAACTGGACGCCGCCGGGCACGTCCCACGAGTACGGGCAGACGATGCCGATCCTCACGGCGTCGTCCCCTCGCCGCGCGGGTCGGGCCCCGCGTCGGCGGCGCGCGGCGGCGCCTTGGCCGGGTCGAGGTCAGCGAGCCACAGGCGCTGCAGCATGTGCCAGTCCTCCGGGTGGTCGGCGATGCCCGAGGCGAAGGCGTCGGCCAGGGCCTGGGTCATGGCGGCCGTCTTCTCCGCGCGGGTACCCGTTTCAGGCACCTCGATGGGCGGGTGGACGCGGCCCTTCATGACCGGCGACGCGTCGTACCAGAGCGTCACCGGGCAGCAGCAGCGCCCCGGTCTGCTGGGCGAGCGCGGCGGGCCCCGCGGGCATCCGCGCGGTCTCGCCGAAGAACTTCACCTCGACGCCGGACGCCGACAGGTCGCGGTCGGCGACCAGGCACACCAGGCCCCCCGCGCGCAGCCGGCGGGCGAGCGTGCCGAAGGCCGAGCCTCCGGTGTGCGGAAGGACCTCCATGCCGAGGCCGCTGCGGTAGGCGACGAAGCGGTCGTACAGGGACTCCGGCTTCTGCCGCTCCTGCACGGTCGTGAACGGGGTCTCCAGCTTCGTGGTGACCCAGGCGCCCGCGAGGTCCCAGTTGCCCAGGTGCGGCAGCGCGAGGACGACGCCCCTGCCGCTCTCCAGGCCGTCGGTCAGATGGTGCAGGTCCTGGGGCTCGAAGCCGTTCCTGACGCGGTCCCGGCTCCAGGCAGGCAGCCGGAAGGACTCCATCCAGTAGCGCATGTACGAACGCATGCCCGCCTTGGACAGCTGCGCGAGGCGCTGCGGCGTGGCGTCGGGCACCACGCGCGCGTAGTTGGCCTCAAGGCGCAGCACGCCCTTGCCGCGCCGCTTCCAGGCGACGTCGGCGATGGTGCGCCCCAGGCGCACGGCGGCGGGCTCGGGAAGCTTCTTGACCGTGCTCCAGGCCACCCCGTAGAGCGCGTCCGTCAGCTTCTCCGCCGTCCGGCTCATGAGGCCGTCCCGGTGGCCGACCCCGTGGCCGACCCGGTGGCCGACCCGCTCTGGCCCGCGGCCTCCCGCGCGGCCTCGGCGTCCGCCTCGGCCGACTCACGGCGCACCGTCACCACGCGCTGGACCAGCGTGACGAGGCTGCCCACGGCCACGATCCACAGCGCCACCGGCAGCAGCACGTCGATGCCGGGCACCCCGAACTTGTGCAGCCCGGCGAAGCCCGCAGCGACCAGCGAGATCACCAGGCGCTCGGCGCGCTCGACCAGGCCGTTGACCGCGACCGGCAGGCCGATCGCCTCGCCGCGCGCCTTGGTGTAGGACACCACCTGGCCGCTGGCCAGGCAGAAGATCGACACCGCGCACAGGATGTTGTCGTCGCCGGAGCCCGCGTACCAGAGCGCGAACCCACCGAAGATCGCGCCGTCGGCGACCCGGTCGAGCGTGGAGTCGAGGAACGCCCCCCACCGGCTGGAGCGGCCGAGCTGGCGCGCCATGTTGCCGTCGACGAGGTCGGAGAACACGAACAGCGTGATGACGACCGTGCCCCAGAAGAACTCCCCGCGAGGGTAGAAGACCAGCGCTCCCGCCATCACCCCGGCCGTGCCGATGAGCGTGACCGTGTCGGGGCTGACCCCGCGGCGGATGAGAAACGCGGCGAACGGCGTGAGGACACGCGTGAAAAACGCACGCGCGTACTTGTTCAGCATGGCCTTCCCGAGGGTCGGTGCGCGCGGCGGCCCCGTTGGCCACCGGCTGGCCCATCGTAGTCACGCCCCGGACGAGGCGGCTCGCCCCCTCACGATCGCGTACGACGTATGGACGCACAGTGACGCAAGTGGAAAGCTCGGAAGCACCGCGGACGCCGCCGGAGCCGCCCCCGCACGCGGCTGTCGCGTGTCCGCGCTGAAGCCAGCATCCCTGAGGGGGCTGAGCCTCCTCACCATGCGCGTAACCGGGAGGCCAAGGCATGGGCGACAAGGCGAACGCACACCCCGGAGCCGCCGGCAGGGCAGCGACGGCCGACCATCCCGCGTCCGTACGGAATGTGGTGCTGGTCGGCCACAGCGGATCGGGCAAGACGACTCTGGTGGAAGCCCTCGCGCTGACCGCGGGGGCGGTGAACCGGGCGGGCCGCGTGGAGGACGGCACGGCGGTCTCCGACTACGACGAGATCGAGCACCGCCAGCAACGCTCGGTCCAGCTGTCCCTCGTCCCCGTCGAATGGGGCGGCTACAAGATCAATATCCTGGACACCCCGGGATACGCCGACTTCGTCGGTGAACTCAGGGCCGGTCTGCGTGCGGCGGACGCGGCCCTTTTCGTCGTCTCGGCCGCCGAGGGCGTCGAGGGCATCACCGGCGCGACCCGCATGGTGTGGGAGGAGTGCGCGGCCGTCGGCATGCCGAGAGCCATCGTCATCACCCACCTGGAGTCCGCCCGCGCCGACTTCGCACAGATGACACGGACCTGCGCCGAGACCTTCGGCGCCGACGACCCCGACGCCGTCCTCCCGCTGTACCTGCCGCTGCACGGCGAGCAGGGAGCCGACGGCCACGCGCCCGTCACCGGCCTGATCGGGCTGCTCTCCCAGCGCGTGTACGACTACACGTCCGGCGAGCGCAAGGAGTCCGAACCGGGCCCCGACCAGCTGCCCGCCATCGAGGAAGCGCGCAACAAACTCATCGAGGGCATCATCGCCGAGAGCGAGGACGAGTCCCTCATGGACCGCTACCTCGGCGGCGAGGACATCGACTCCCAGACCCTCGTCGAGGACCTGGAACGCGCCGTCGCACGCGGCATCTTCCACCCCGTGCTCGCCGCCGCCCCGGCCGCCGACGGCGCCCGCCAGGGCATCGGCACCGTCGAACTCCTCGAACTCGTCACCGGCGGCTTCCCGACACCGCTGGAACATCCCGCACCGACCGTCACCACCCCCGACGGCGCACCCCGGCCCGCCCTCACCTGCGACCCCGAAGGACCACTGGCCGCCGAGGTCGTCAAGACCGCGTCCGACCCCTACGTAGGCCGCATCTCCCTGGTCCGCGTCTTCTCCGGCACCCTGCGCCCCGACGAGACCGTCCACGTCTCCGGGCACGGACTCGTCGACCACGGCCACGAGAGCCGCGACCTCCACGAGGCCGACGAACGGGTCGGCGCCCTGTCCGCCCCCTTCGGCAAACAGCAGCGCACCCTCTCCCAGGCCATAGCGGGCGACCTCGCCTGCGTCGCCAAGCTCCACCGCGCCGAGACCGGCGACACCCTCTCCACCAAGGACGACCCGCTCCTCATGGAGCCCTGGGAGCATGCCCGACCCCTTGCTGCCGCTCGCCATCCAGGCCCACAGCAAGGCCGACGAGGACAAGCTCTCCCAAGGCCTGTCCCGGCTCGTCGCCGAAGACCCCACCATGCGGCTCGAACAGAACCAGGACACCCACCAGGTCGTCCTGTGGTGCCTCGGCGAGGCCCACGCCGACGTGGCCCTCGAGCGGCTCCGCAGCCGCTACGGCGTCCAGGTCGACATCGTCCCGCACAAGGTGTCCCTGCGCGAGACGTTCGCGGGCAGGTCCACGGGCCGCGGCCGCCACGTCAAACAGTCCGGCGGCCACGGCCAGTACGCCATCTGCGAGATAGAGGTCGAGCCGCTGCCCGGCGGCAGCGGCATCGAATTCGTCGACAAGGTCGTCGGCGGCGCCGTGCCCCGGCAGTTCATCCCCTCCGTCGAGAAGGGCGTCCGCGCCCAGGCCGCCAAGGGCGTCGCCGCCGGCTACGCCCTCATCGACGTCCGCGTCACCCTCCTCGACGGCAAGGCGCACTCGGTGGACTCCTCCGACGCCGCCTTCCAGACCGCGGGCGCGCTCGCCCTGCGCGAGGCCGCCGCGGGCACCACCATCCACCTCCTCGAACCCGTCGCCGAGGTGCAGGTCCTCATCTCCGACGAATACGTGGGCCCCGTCATGAGCGACCTCTCCGGCCGCCGCGGCCGCGTCGTCGGCACCGAACAGGCCCCCGGCGGACGCACCCTGGTCCGCGCCGAGGTCCCCGAGATCGAGATCGGCCGGTACGCCATCGACCTCCGCTCCCTGTCCCAGGGCACCGCGCGATTCAGCCGCGCGTACGCCCGCCACGAACCGATGCCCCCACAAGTCTCACAGAAGATCCGCGAACAGGCCCAGGACAGCGCCTAGTTGGGACGCACGCCCACCGGCCGCCCCCTCTCCTCACCTCCGAGGGGGCGGCATTCAGCCGTCCACTGACGGATGTCGGTGCGCCCCGATACGCTGATGACCTGATCAACAGCTGGTACCGGCCTGCTCAACAGGTGTGCCAGGTCACGCAGTCGGGAATTTCGGGAACAACGCAGTCGGGACGGGAACGGCCGCGGCGACAGGCGGCGCGGCGAGGGGGCGGCAGGTGGCGGACGACGCATTCGACTTCAGGCCAGGGGCTCAGGTGCCGCTGTCCGGCACCGCCGGACAGATGGCGGCCACCCACGCCCTGGCCTCCGCGGCCTACCGCGACGGCGAGGTCGACGACATCCTCAAGGCCAACAGCGACTGGCACAAGTCCGTGGTGAAACCCGGCGTCTGGTCCCTGTTCAAGCCCAGCCTCGGCGAGGCCTTCTCCAGAACCGTCCAGGTCAGGATGCTCGGCGGCGCCCGCAGCCCCCTCATCCAGTCCTTCGGCCTCGACCCCCAGGCCGTCGTCGAGCACTGCCTCGCCGCCACCGGCATCCGCCGCCACCGCGACAGCTGGCTCACCCTCGTCATGGCCGTGTGCGGACTGCTCTTCCCGCCCGGCCTCGATCGTCGCCTGGCTCCTGGTCTTCACCGCACGCCGCTGGATCTCCAAGCAGAAGGACAAGCGCACCCAGGCCATCGCCACGGCCCTCCTCGTCGCCGTCGGCGTCCTCGCCGTCATCCTCCTGGTCAAACTGCCCTTCGGCGGCTTCTGGGCCTGGTATCTGCGCCTGTCCCCCGTCGTCCCCGTCATCGGCTGGTTCTGGGCCAAGCACATAGCCGAAGGCACCGCCAAGGACCTGCGCGAGCGCTGGTCCGCGCTGCTCTCCGGCGGCGGCATCGGCGCCAAGATCCCCGAGGCCGTCCCCGGCAGCCCCGGCGAGACCTCCGCCGAGCGGCTCCGCCAGGGCCTCGCCCGCCTCTCCGCCGAGCAGCAGAGCAACTCCGTCTTCTACGCCGGGCCCAAGGGCATACTGGGCATGGGCACCCGCTGGGGCAGCTGGCAGCTCGCCGAGGAGCTCACCTCCCGCGAGGACGGCAAGGAGATCAACCCCTTCCGCAGCTGGGAACGTCATCAGGGCGGTGCACGACCAGCTCCGCCTCCTGGAGCGCGGCCCCCTGCACACCGGCGGCTTCCCCACCCCGCAGATAAAGCACTGGATCGTCACCCCCGTCGGGGAGAACGCGGGCGGGGTCTCCCGCCCCTCCGGCACCGACGTCGACGCGTTCCAGATCAAGGGCCACGAAATACAGCGCATCTGCAACGAGCAGCAGTTCGGCAGCGGCGACCGCCACTACCTGGGCGTGCAGTTCACCCTCTGGGACGGCCAGCTCGTCATCACCATGCTGATCACGGTGACGGTGCTGCACGAGACCCTGCGCATCGAGGTCACCGGCCACGCCCTCGGCCCCGTGCACTCGCTGTTCACCAGCAAGCCCTCCCCCAAGACGAAGACGGTCAGCAAGACCATCAAGTTCTGGGAGACCACCACCCGCAGCCTCCCCCTCGTCGACGCCCAGGAAGTGGTGCGCCTCGCCGTCCGCGCCCCCTTCACCTGGTATCCGCCGATCCTTGACTACCTCGGCGGCAAGCTCGTCCTGCCCGAGCCCTTCGGCCTGCGCCACGCCTGGGCCGACAAGCCCTGGCGGCACCGCTTCATGGCCGACGACGCCCTGCGCGCCGCCACACCGGTACTGCGCGTCGTCCACTCCGCCGCCATCAAGGTCCTGGAGGAGAACGGCGTGAACACCGACCGCTTCAACGGCCGCGCCACGTTCCTCAGCGGGGCCATCCAGGACCCGATGCCACGCAACGCCGACGCGTACGGCGCCTAGGCACCGAGCACGGAGAAGGGCGGCGCGATCCGATCGCGCCGCCCTTCTCCACACCCTGACGCGTCAGGCCGCAGGCCACGCCCGCGCGAGCATCTCGCGGGTGTCCGCGAGCAGTTGCGGCAGCACCTTGGTGTGCGCCGTGACGGGCATGAAGTTGGTGTCGCCGCCCCAGCGCGGCACGATGTGCTGGTGCAGATGGGCCGCGATGCCCGCACCCGCGACCGTGCCCTGGTTCATCCCCAGGTTGAAGCCGTGCGCCCCGGACGCCGTCCGCAGCGCCGTCATCGCCTGCTTGGTCAGCTCGGCGAGCTCCAGCGTCTCAGGACCCGTCAGCTCCGTGTAGTCCGCGACGTGCCGGTACGGGACCGTCATCAGGTGCCCGCCGTTGTACGGGTACAGATTGAGCACCGCGTACACGTGCTCGCCCCGCCTGAGGATCAGCCCGTCCTCATCCGATTTGGCCGGGATGGAGCAGAACGGGCAGCCGTCGTCGGCCCCCGAACCGGTCGGCTTGTTCTCCCCTTGGATGTACGCCATCCGGTGGGGCGTCCACAGGCGCTGGAAGGCGTCCTGCGTCCCGACTCCGATCTGCTGCTCCGGCTCAGTCGTCATGGTGGCCAGCATATTCGCCGCCGGAGACACGGCGAGGGGCGGCCCCGACGGGGCCGCCCCTGAAACCCCGCGCACACGGGGCCCCGCTCACACCTGTACGCGGCGCTCCACCACGTCGACGAGCTTCGCGATCGCCTCGTCACGGGGAATCCCGTTCTCCTGCGACCCGTCCCGGTACCGGAAGGACACCGCACCCGCGTTCATGTCGTCGTCGCCGACGATCACCATGAACGGCACCTTGCTGCGCTGAGCGTTGCGGATCTTCTTCTGCATCCGGTCCGAAGAGGCGTCCACCTCGACCCGGAGGCCGTGCTTCTTCGCCTCCTCCGCGAACTCCTGGAGGTACGGCACGTGCGCGTCCCCGACCGGGATGCCGACGGCCTGCACCGGAGCCAGCCACGCCGGGAAGGCACCCGCGTAGTGCTCAAGGAGCACCCCGAAGAACCGCTCGATGCTCCCGAACAAGGCCCTGTGCAGCATGACCGGCTGCTGCTTGGAGCCGTCGGCGGCGGTGTACTCAAGCCCGAACCGCTTCGGCTGGTTGAAGTCCACCTGGAGGGTCGACATCTGCCAGGACCGGCCGATCGCGTCCTTCGCCTGGACGGAGATCTTCGGCCCGTAGTACGCGGCCCCGCCCGGGTCCGGCACCAGCGGCAGGCCCTGCTTCTCGGCGGCCTGGCGCAGCGCCTCGGTGGCCTCGGCCCAGTCCTCGTCCGAGCCGATGAACTTGTCGGAGTCGTCGCGGGTGGACAGCTCAAGCTCGAACTCGTTCAGGCCGTAGTCGCGCAGCAGGTCGAGGACGAAGGTGAGGAGCTTGTCGAGCTCCTCCGCCATCTGCTCCTTGGTGCAGTAGATGTGCGCGTCGTCCTGGGTGAAGCCGCGCGAGCGGGTCAGGCCGTGCACGACGCCCGACTTCTCGTAGCGGTAGACCGTGCCGAACTCGAAGAGCCTCAGCGGCAGCTCGCGGTAGGACCGGCCGCGCGACTTGAAGATCAGGTTGTGCATCGGGCAGTTCATCGCCTTGAGGCGGTAGTTCTGCTCGTCGAACTCGATCGCCGGGAACATGCCGTCCGCGTAGTGCGGCAGGTGCCCCGAGGTCTCGAAGAGCTTCTCCTTCGAGATGTGCGGGGTGTTCACGAACTCATAGCCCGTGTCCTCGTGCCGCTTGCGGGAGTAGTCCTCCATCACCTTGCGGATCACGCCGCCCTTGGGGTGGAAGACCGCGAGGCCGGGGCCCAGCTCCTCCGGGAAGGAGAACAGGTCAAGCTCGGCGCCGAGCTTGCGGTGGTCGCGCTTCTCGGCCTCGGCGAGGAACTCCAGGTGCGCCTTCAGCTCGTCCTTGGACGGCCAGGCGGTGCCGTAGATGCGCTGGAGCTGCGGGTTCTTCTCGCTGCCGCGCCAGTAGGCGGCGGCGGAGCGCATCAGCTTGAACGCCGGGATGACACGGGTGCTGGGCAGGTGCGGACCGCGGCACAAGTCGCTCCAGCACAGCTCGCCGGTCTTGGCGTCCAGGTTGTCGTAGATCGTCAGCTCGCCCGCGCCCACCTCGGCGTCGGCGCCGTCGGCGGCCTGCGCGGCGTTGCCCTTGAGGCCGATGAGCTCCAGCTTGTACGGCTCGTCGGCGAGCTCGACGCGGGCGTCCTCGTCCGTGGTGACCCGGCGCGAGAACTTCTGTCCCCGCTTCTGGATCTCCTGCATCCGCTTCTCGACGCGCTTGAGGTCCTCCGGGGTGAAGGGCTCCTTGACGTCGAAGTCGTAGTAGAAGCCGTCCCGGATGGGCGGGCCGATGCCGAGCTTGGCCTCGGGGAAGAGCTCCTGCACGGCCTGGGCCATGACGTGGGCGGTGGAGTGGCGCAGGATGTTCAGGCCGTCCTCGGAGGAGATCTCGACGGGCTCGACCTCCTCGCCGTCCTTCACCTCGTACGCGAGGTCCTTGAGCTCGCCTCCGACGCGCGCGGCCACGATGGTGCGCTGGCCCTCGAAGAGCTCGGCGGCCGTGGTGCCCGTGGTCACCACGCGCTCTTCCCGCTCGGAATCGCGTTGGATGATCACACGGACGTCTGACACCGGTCTCTCCTGACTGAGGGGGCTGCGGCAGATCCTCGCCTGCGCGCGCAACGAATCGTACCGAGCCCCGAGGGTCGACCGCGAAACGGTTATCCACAGGTGGCGCCCGCTCCCCCGCCCTCAGTCGGTGCCGCACGCCTCCTCGAAGAAGCCCATGATCTCCGCGTGCTCCTGGATCGACTTCATCAGGCGGTCCCGTTCGGCGTCGTCGACCTGTACGGGGACCACCTGGGCGGCCCCGGTGAGCCTGCGGAAGCCGCCGCGGCTCTCCAGGCGCCCGTGCACCCGGATCGGCAGGCCGAGCAGGTGGGCCTGGCCCGCGACCCGGTACGAATCCTCGTCCAGGGCCATGCGGATGTGCGGGATCTCCGCGCCCGCGAGGACCCGTACCCGCACGGTGCCCGCACCGCCGGGACCCGAGCGCCGCATGCGGACCACGGCTCCGGTGATCCGTACCGGCACCGACGGCTCGTCGCGCAGATAGCGGGCGCCCGCCTCGCGCAGGACGGTGAGGTCGCCGGGCGAGAACTCGACGGGTTCGGCGGCGGCCGCGCAGCCCTCGGGGACGCCCGCGGCGGGCGACCACTCGACGTGCACGCGGGCGCCCTCGGTGCCGCGGACGAGGGCGACGATCGCCTCGACCAGCTCATGGCTGACGCCCGCCTCGACGGCGCTGTCGAAGGCGTCCATGCCGCCGGTGGCCCGCTGGTAGTCGACGGCCTCGCGGGCGGCGTACAGCGCCTGGTGCAGCCGTACGGCGAGCGGCCGCCCGGCGGGGACGGGCACGAAGGCGGCCAGGTGGCGGCCGCCGGTCGCGGGCCCCACCAGGACGTTCGCGAGGGCCGCGGCGGCGGGGCGGCGGTAGCGCGCGCCGTAGTACCCGGCGCGTTCGCGGGCGGCGAGCGCCCCGGCGAGGAGCATGCGGCGGGCGGCGGCGCGCAGGTGTTCCTCGACGGTCCAGGGGGCGGCGCCCGCGGGCCCGCCGGGCACGTCGCGCCACCAGCGGATCTCGTCGCTGGGGACGGCGAGCGACACGAGCAGGTCGCGGGCCGAGGGCGAGGAGCTGCGGGCGAGGGCGGTGAGCGCCTCGCCGATGAGGTCGTCGCTGTCGGGGAAGGCGCGGCTCTCGGGGACGAGGAGGCTGGTGCCGCCCGTGCCGGGTCCTGGCGGGGTCCAGCGGGAGTAGCGTCCGGCGGCGGCGCCGCGGCGCCGCCAGCCGTGCCGGTGGAGGAGGGCGACGAGGACGGCGGGGTCGACCTGGCCGGGGTCGGGCGGGTCGGGCCAGGGGCCGGGGGCCTCTCCGGGGTGGGGGCGCACTCCCCGTAGGGGGGCGGGGTCGTCGATCGGGCGGTGCATCAGGGTCTCCCTCCCGCGCCGACGCGCGTCATGATCTCGCAGAGGGCGTTGTCGTCGAAGATCCGCGCGGTCGGCACGCGGACCGTGGTCCGGCGCCTGCCCGTCACGGGGTGTCCGGCGAGGTTCGTCCAGTAGCAGCAGTGGCGCAGGTCAAGGCGGTCGTGGCCGGCGCGCAGCCAGTCGTCGCGCGAGCGGGGCACGATCATGACGACCAGTATTTTGTGCACCGATACCGGGGTGCGGGCGAGCTTCTCCAGGTGGGCGTTGTCCAGGGTGAAGGAGAAGGCAGGGCCCCTGGGGCGGGGCGGGAGCTGGTAGGTGCACTTGAGCTGGACCTTGATCGTGACTTCGTCGTCGATGGCGTGCCCGGGGGCGCTGTGGCTGACGTGCCAGTCGATGCCGTTGTCCGGGAACGGCTGGGAGAGCGAGCACCCGGCGGCCGCGGCGACCGCGTGCAGATAGCCCACCTGAAGGGTCTCCATACAGGCGGTGGTGGCGAGTGTGCCGCGCGGCGGTGCGATCCGCTCGGGCAGCAGCCCGCCCTGTTCGGGCTGCGCGAGCGCCATGTCGATGAGGCCTTCCGAACCGGTGAAATCCCCGCTTGAGCCGTCAATGTCCCGACTCCGTACCTGTGTTGTCTCCTGGGCGGGTTCGGCGCAAACGGCCCGGGTATCACCTGCGTGTGGCAGGAGCGGAGGTCAACTGCCGAAGCTGAACGAGGAGTTGCGTCGGGATGGCGTGCTGGTATGAGGGGCCTTTGGCCGCATTCGACACGGAGACCACGGGTGTCGACGTGGAGACCGACCGCATCGTGTCGGCCGCCGTCGTCGTCCAGAACGGCGCGGGGGCCCGGCCGCGCGTGACGCGCTGGCTGGTGAATCCGGGCGTGCCGGTGCCGGAGGCGGCGACGGCGGTGCACGGTCTCGCGCAGGAGCACCTGGAGCGCAACGGCCGCTGGCCCGCGCCGGTGATGGAGGAGATAGGGCGGGAGCTCGCGGAGCAGGGCGCGGCGGGGCGGCCGCTGGTGGTGATGAACGCGCCGTTCGATCTGACGCTCCTGGACCGGGAGTTGCGCAGGCACCGCGCGTCGTCGCTGTCGCGCTACCTGGAGAGCTATCCGCTGTGCGTGCTCGATCCGCGGGTGCTCGACCGGCATCTGGACCGGTACCGCAAGGGTCGGCGCACGCTGTCGGACCTGTGCGAGCAGTACGGCGTGGAGCTGGGCGGCGCGCATGACGCGGCGGCGGACGCGCAGGCGGCGCTGGATGTCGTGCGGGCGGTGGGGCGTCGCTTCGCGGCGCGCCTGGACCGGCTGTCCCCGGCCGAGCTGCACGCGTTGCAGGCGGTGTGGCACGCGGCGCAGGCACGAGGGCTGCAGGCGTGGTTCGCACGCAGCGGGTCTCCGGAGGCGGTGGACCCGGCGTGGCCGCTGCGTCCCGAACTGCCCGCGGCGGCCTGACCCGGCGCGGGGTGCGGGGCAGGTGCGGGGCATGAAAAAACCGGCCCGTCGAGGACGGACCGGCATTCTCCGGGTGGGCGATACTGGGTTCGAACCAGTGACCTCTTCGGTGTGAACGAAGCGCTCTCCCACTGAGCTAATCGCCCGGGAACGCACTGAACAATACAGGTCCGGGCGGCGTTCGTTCAAACCGCGTCCGGGCCCCGGGGCCGATGCCCCTCACCGGCGCCCGGCGCGCGGGCCCTTGGGGGTCGAGGCGGGCGGCGAGGCCGCGTCGGCCGGCGCGCATCATCGCGGCGTGGTTGAGGACGAGCAGGGGTCTGCCGGGTACCGCGAGGCGCCGCAGGAGCGGCTTGCGCACCTCGACCTCCTGGTCGTAGCGGGCCCGGGTGCCGCCGTCGGGCGCAGCGGTCAGGGTCCAGCGGGCCCAGCCTTCGAGGTCGCCGGTCATGGTGATCTCAAGGACGCCGCGCTCGGGGTCCCGGCGGCGTTCTTCGGCGGTGACGACGAGGTCGTACGGCAGGAGGGACCGGAACCGGGCGGTGCCGCGGCGCTCGTCGAGCGGCGTGACGTCGCGGACCTGGGGCCACCACGCGGGGTAGTCCTGGACCTGTTCGAGCACCTCGTAGACGACGGCGGGGTCCGCGCTCAGATTCCACACGGCGCGGAAGCGGAATTGGCACCAGTCCATGGCTCAAGTGTGCTGCCGTACGCCTCGATCCGGGCGGTCGTTGCCGACGGTGCGTCAACTCGGCCGAAATAGGAGGACGTTATTCCGGGCGGCTCGGCGGGTGCGCGCAATTTCGTGAAAGGCCGTCAAATACGGCTGTGGCCCGGAGGCCGTTTCCGGTCTCCGGGCCACAATCCCGGGTGGGCGATACTGGGTTCGAACCAGTGACCTCTTCGGTGTGAACGAAGCGCTCTCCCACTGAGCTAATCGCCCGGGCGCAGAGAGAACATTACCCCATGTCAGAGGGTGCCTCTGACCACCCGTCCGACCGGGCCCCGACGGCCTCGGGGCGGTCCGCCGGGGCACGGCTCACTGGTTGTCGATCTTCCAGGGCATCTGCATGCCGTACTTCCAGAGGTAGATGCCGGCCAGGACGCCGACGATCACGAGGGCGATCGTCGTGAGGATGATGTTGCGGCGGCGCACCTTCGGGTCGAGGGCGCGCTGTGCGGCCTCGGTGACCTTCCGTTTCGTCCAGCGCAGCACCAGCTGGGCCCAGACGAACTCGGTCGCCCAGATCGCCATGCCGCCGAAGATCACGACCCAGCCGGGTCCCGGCAGCGGCAGCATGATGATGCCGATGACCACGACCGCGAGGCCCACGATGAAGACGCCGACCTGCCAGCTCAGATGCAGGGCGCGGCGCGCTTTGATGAACTGCGGCGCGCGCGATCCGAAGGGCTTCTCGGGCTTGGCCCGGCCGTCCGCCCCCTCGGCCACCGCAGGTTCGTTACTCCCCGTATTCATGCCGCCAAACCCTACCGGACGGAAACCCGTCACCGGAATGGCCGTACGAACCAAACCGGCAGTCCGCCATACGAGCCCCCTAAAGACACCCAAAACCCTCAGAGGGGTTTACAACGGCACCGTAGGTGGCATGTCGATTTCGCCGACGTGCGAATCCCCGAGCGCACACTGAGCGAAAGGCCTTGGCGCTTATGAACACCACGGTCAGCTGCGAGCTGCACCTGCGCCTCGTTGTGTCGAGCGAGTCCTCACTGCCTGTACCCGCAGGACTGCGGTATGACACGGCCGATCCCTATGCCGTGCACGCCACCTTCCACACCGGAGCCGAGGAGACCGTCGAGTGGGTGTTCGCCCGCGACCTCCTCGCCGAGGGCCTGCACCGGCCCACCGGCACCGGCGACGTCCGAGTCTGGCCGTCCCGGAGCCACGGTCAGGGCGTCGTCTGCATCGCCCTGAGCTCCCCTGAGGGGGAGGCTCTGCTCGAGGCCCCGGCGCGGGCCCTGGAATCGTTCCTGAAGCGGACCGACGCGGCTGTGCCGCCCGGCACCGAACACCGCCACTTCGATCTCGACACGGAGCTCTCGCACATCTTGGCCGAAAGCTAGTCCGGCCCGTCCGGGAGCCGCTCGACGCCGTCCGACTCGGGGAGACGGCGCGGGTACGACAACGACATAGCAGGCACTCCAGACACCGGCGCCGGTGCCGCGGATTTCCGCGGCGCCGGCGCCGTGGCGCGCGCGGCACGAGCCGCTAGCATCGGCCAGCACCGGGCGGGCGCCCGTCCGACCCCCAGCAGGCCAGGGAGCGAATCGTGCTGATCACCCACGACACCCGGTGCGCGCTCGACGCCGTGGTCGATCTGGTGAATTCCGCGCCGGACGACGAAGGCGGCGACGACGCCGTCGAGGGGCTCGCGGACGTCGCGGCCCTGCGCGAGTTCGTCCAGAGCCACTCGATCAGTGACGTCGGGGTGCTCACGGAGCGGGACCTGGCGGGCGTGCACCGCATTCGCCGCCGTTTCGCCGAGGTCTTCGCGGCCGCGGAGCCGCATCAGGCGGCGACGCTGCTCAACGAGCTCGTGGCCGCCGCGGGCACCACGCCGCGCCTGACCGACCACGACGGCTACGACTGGCACGTGCACTACTTCGCGCCGGGCGCCTCGGTCGCCGACCACCTCGCGGCCGACGGCGGGATGGCGCTGGCCTTCTTCGTGGTCGCGGGCGAGCAGGAGCGGCTGCGGCGCTGCGAGGCGCCGGACTGCCGCCGGGCCTTCATCGACCTGTCCCGGAACCGCTCGCGCCGCTACTGCGACAGCCGCACCTGCGGCAACCGCCTGCACGTGGCCGCCTACCGGGCCCGGCGCCGGGAGGCGGCGGGCGCGGAGCGGGAGGGCGCGGTCTAGGGCCCAGGCGCGGGCGCTGGAGGGGGCGCAGGGGCCTCTAGAGCAGGAAGAGGTCGTGCAGCGCGGCCATCAGCAACAGGCAACCGATCACCGCCAGGAAGATCATCAGCGGGGGCTGGGAGAGGGCGAAGAGGCAGCCTCGCGGCTCGTCGGCGGTTCCGTGCCCGTCTGGCCGGGCGGGGTCGCTCTGTGTGGTGGTGTCCAGCATCTCGCCGTGATGATGACCCAGCGCGAGCGCCCGCGCTGACCAACACGCCCGGCGCGCGGGGCAGTTCGCCGCATTCCGTGACCTTGCCGGGCCCGGCGCGGCGCACCTGCGAGCGGCATCCGTGGATACGCTCGAACCAGTGACGCGCGGGGCTGACGCGGGCCGCCGGAAGCCGCCCGCGGCGACGGGCGACGCGAGCCGCGTCAGGGTACGGCCGACGAGGCCCGCTCAAGGCGCCCGGAGCGCGCCCGCGCCCGGCCCCAGCTCAGACGCCCTGCCGCCGGTCCCCGCTCAGATCCCGTGCTTCTTCAGGATGGCCTCGATGTCGCTGAAGTCCTCCGCGGGGGCCGCCGCCTTCTTCGGCTTGGCGGTGGGCTTGGCCGCGGGCTTGGCGCCGCCGCCGAAGGACGGCGCGGAGGCGGCCGGGGCGATCGCGTCGCGCTGGGCGGCCTTCGCTGCCTCCTTGCGCTCCTTGCGGGTGCCGCCGGAGCGGCGCTCGGCGGACCGCGTCGACATGAAGAGCAGCCAGGACGTGCCGAGGACGCCGAAGCCCGCCCAGGCGACCGGGCTGAACGCCGTCTCGGCCGCCCATTCGACGGCGCCCGTCATCACCAGGCCCAGGGGGACCAGCGCATAGGCGGCGAGGCGGGCCGCCGCGAGGAAACGCTTGCGATACGCCGTGACGGCGGCTATGCCAAGGCCGGCCGCGGCGACGGCGGAACAGATGGTCTCGGCAATCATCCCGGTCCTCCAGGCGTGCGGGCGCGGTGCGGTGTCGCTTGTCTTCCTTCCATCCTGCACCGGTCCCGGCCCTCGCGACCACGTCCCCGAGGGACATCAGGGAGATATCCGGGTAGGGCCTCCTCCCCAGGTGCCGGTCGGCGGGCCCGGGGCTGGGAGACTGTGCGCATGAACGACTCTGTCACCACCGGCTCCACCAGCCCCGTCGTCATCGACTTCTGGTGCGAGCTGCAGTGCCCCGACTGCCGCACCGCCCTCGACGACGTGCGCGCGCTGCGGGCCCGCTACGGCGACCGCGCCGAGCTGCGCCTGCGCCACTTCCCCCTGGAGAAGCACCGGCACTCCTTCGCCGCCGCGCAGGCCGCCGAGGAGGCCCTGGCGCAGGGCAAGGGCTGGGAGTACGTGGAGGCCGTGCTCGACCGCGTCGAGGACCTGGACCGCAAGGGGGAACCCCTCCTGGTCGAGGTGGCGCGGGAACTCGGCCTGGACGCGGAGGAGTTCGACACCGCCCTGGTGGACGGCCGGCACATCCTGATCGTCGACGCCGACCAGGCCGAGGGCAAGGCGATCCGCGTCACCGGCACGCCGACGTACGTCGTCGACGGGGAGCGCCTTGACGGCGGCAAGAGCCAGGACGGCCTGCGCGAGCGCGTCGAGGAGATCGTCGACCGGCTGCTCGCACAGGACTAGCGCGCAGGACGAGGAAGCGGAACCAGCAAACCCGGCTGGAACGCGGCCGCGCGCTTCAGAGCAGCGGTTTCACAGCAGCGGTTTGTAGACGAAGTACGAGACCGGTTCGTAGCCGAGCGACTCGTACAGGCGCAGGGCCGGGGTGTTGCCCGCGAAGACGTTCAGGCCGATGTGGTCCTTGCCCGTGTCCAGGCACTGCGCCTCGGCGAGGAGCATCAGGGTGCGGCCGTGGCCCCGGCCCCGGTGTTCCTCGCCGACCTCCACGTCGTACACGAAGGCGTCGCCGTCGCGCTCGGCGACCCACAGCGTGCCCACGGTCTCCCCGTCCTGGACCAGGACGCTGAGCGTGGCCCCGGGGCTGGCGACGCCCTCGGGCAGGGAGCGGTCGTAGTCCCGGTCGGCCTTGGCGCGTGCCTCGTCCTCGGGGATGCCGCGCTCGATCCAGTCGCGGGCGTAGCTGACCTTCGCGGCCGCCGCCCACGGCCCGAACTCGTCCGCCGTCATCGGCCGGACCGCCACGCCCTCGGGAAGGGCGGGCGGTTCGGCCGGGAGCGGCTTGGTCATGTGGCGGTTGCGCTCCGCGTAGCCGAGCGCGGTGGCCAGCTGGAGGGCGCCGGGGGTGGCGGCGGGCACGGCCGCCTCGATCTGGGCGCAGCCCCAGGAGCGCGCCACCTCCTCGGCGGCGAGGGCCGCGACGGTGGCGCGGCCGCGGCGGCGGTCCGGCTCGTCGACGCGCAGGTCCAGGATCTCCGCCACCCACGTGCCGGACACCTGGCGCGCGGCCAGCTTGATCGTGCCGACGGGGCGGCTGTTCACGCACACGTCGTAGGTGCGTGACTTCTCGCCGTCAGTGCCCTGCTGAAGCGGCCCGGCCGGCCGCAGAGTCGTGGTCATCACGGGAGTTGTACCCGTCCCGCGCCCCCGCGTCATCCGGATTTACGCACCGAACCGTGCCCGCGGCGCCGGTTCCTCACGGGTCCAGGTCGTCGGCGGCGCGCTCGGAGAAGATCCGCATGGCCTTGGCCGTCACCGGTCCCGCCGCGCCCGGCAGCTCCCTGCCGTCGACGCGGTGCACGGCCTGCACGTCCCGCAGCGTCGAGGTCAGGAAGACCTCGTCGGCCCGGTTCAGGACGTCGAAGGGCAGGTCGGTCTCGCGCGCTCCGGTCCACTCGGCGGCCAGCGCGCGCGTGATGCCCGCGAGGCAGCCGGAGGCCACCGGCGGGGTGTGGATCTCGCCGTCGATGACGACGAAGACGTTGGATCCCGTGCCCTCGCACAGCCGGCCCACGGTGTTGGCGAACAGCGCCTCGGTCGCGCCCTGTTCGGTGGCGCGGGCCAGGGCGAGGACGTTCTCCGCGTACGAGGTGGTCTTCAGGCCGGTGAGGGCGCCGCGCTCGTTGCGGGTCCACGGGACGGTGATCACGGCGGTGGAGTCGGGCCTGCGCCGCGTGGCGCCGAGGGCGACGACGAGGGTGGCGCCCTGGTCGCCGCGGTCGGAGCCGAGCGGCGAGAGGCCGCCGGTGTAGGTGATGCGCAGGCGGCCGAGGTCCAGGGGGTTGGCCTCCAGGACGGCGGCGCAGGCGCGGCGCACCTCGTCCAGGTCCGGCTCGGGCAGGCCGAGGCCGCGCGCGGAGCGGGCGAGCCGGTCGAGGTGGCGGGTGAGCGCGAAGGGGCGTCCGGCGGCCGCCTTCACCGTCTCGAAGACGCCGTCGCCGACGGTCAGGCCGTGGTCGAGGACGGAGACGCGTGCGGACTCGAGGTCGTGCAGGCCGCCGTTGAGCCAGATCTTCACGAAGGGGTCCCTCCCGTTGGTTCGTACGTTCCCGACGCTACCGCCAGCAGGCGCTCGGCCTTCAGCTCGGTCTCGCGCCACTCCCCCTCGGGGTCGGAGCCCCAGGTGATGCCCGCTCCCGTGCCGAACCGCAGGGTGCCGTCGGAGCGGTCGATCCAGAAGGTACGGATGCCGACCGCGAGCTCGCCTATTCGCCGGTCGGCGTCCACCCAGCCGACGCCGCCGCAGTACGGGCCCCGGGGCGCCGTCTCCAGGGCGTCGATGACACGCAGGGCGCTGGACTTCGGGGCGCCGGTGACGGAGCCGGGCGGGAAGGCCGCGGCGAGCAGCTCGGGCCAGCCCGCGGTGGCGCGCAGCTCGCCGCGGACGGTGGACACCAGGTGGACCAGGCCCGGGTGCTTCTCGACGACGCACAGGTCGGGCACGGTGACGGTGCCGGTGGCGCAGACGCGGCCGAGGTCGTTGCGGACGAGGTCCACGATCATGACGTTCTCGGCGTAGTCCTTCTCCAGGAGGTCGGCCTCGGTCCTTCCGGTGCCCTTGATGGGGCCCGACTCCACGACGCTCCCGGTGCGCCGCAGGAACAGCTCGGGCGAGGCGGTGGCGACCTCCACGCCGTGCGCGGGCAGGCGGATCGTTCCGGCGTACGGAGCGGGGTTCCCGCGCGCGAGGAGGGCGGTGAGGGCGTCGATGTCGACGGGTCCTGGGCCGTCGGGGACGGGCGCGGACAGGACGCGGCAGAGGTTGGCCTGGTAGACGTCACCGGCCGCGATGTGCGCGCGCACCCGGCGCACGCCGTCCGTGTACGCGGCGCGGTCGAGCGACGACGTCCAGTCACCGGCCGCCGGGCCGCGCCAGGCGCCCGGCACGGGCGCGGGCACCGGCTCCTCGCGCACGCGGCCGAAGCGGGCGCACACCAGAGCGCCCTCGAAGTCCGCGCAGACGGCCCAGAAGCCGCTGCTGTCCAGGGCCGAAGGGTCGCTGGTCACGTCGAGGAGCTCGGTCGCGACGAGGCCGCCGAAGCGTGCCAAGGGAGACAGGTCGTGCACGGCTGTGAGTCTATGACCGGTGCCCCGGCGGCGCCCCGGGCCCGCCGATCGGAGGCGACAGCGCAGCACGCTGCGCAAACGCGTTTTTGTACTGGCCCAGGAATCCGCTAGAGTTCAACACGTCGCCGGGACGCGGAAGCGGACCGGGAAAGACAAGCGGACGTAGCTCAGTTGGTAGAGCGCAACCTTGCCAAGGTTGAGGTCGCCAGTTCGAACCTGGTCGTCCGCTCGCAGGAACACGGGGGATCTTCCCGAATCCCCGTACTCCTGGTGGAGTGGCCGAGAGGCGAGGCAACGGCCTGCAAAGCCGTCTACACGGGTTCAAATCCCGTCTCCACCTCCAAGGACGATTAGCTCAGCGGGAGAGCGCTTCCCTGACACGGAAGAGGTCACTGGTTCAATCCCAGTATCGTCCACTGGAATCTCTGATCATGAGTTCTTGATCATGCAGAGGTTTCCCCGCGCGATTAGCTCAGCGGGAGAGCGCTTCCCTGACACGGAAGAGGTCACTGGTTCAATCCCAGTATCGCGCACGCAGCACCTCCCACCCTCGGGTCTCGGCCCGTCGATGGTCCCGCGCGATTAGCTCAGCGGGAGAGCGCTTCCCTGACACGGAAGAGGTCACTGGTTCAATCCCAGTATCGCGCACCAGCTCCACGAAGCCCCCGGCCGCCTCTCGGCCGGGGGCTTCGTCGTGTCCGCGGCCGGGTCCGCGGGGTGGCTCAGGACGAGAACAGCATGTGTCCGAAGCTCTTGTGCCGCTTGTGTCCGTGGTGGCCGTGGTGGCCGTGGTGCCCGGCGTGCGGGGCACCCCAGGCGGGGGCGGGCGCGGCCGGGTAGCCCTGCGGCGGGGCGGGTGGCGCGGGCGGGGCCTGGTGGCCGCTCCACTGGCTCTCCAGGCGGGTCAGGGACTCCAGCTCGCCATAGTCGAGGAATATCCCCCGGCAGCCGCCGCACTGCTCGATCTGGACGCCGTTGCGGTTGTACGTGTGCATCGCTGCGTGGCACTTGGGACAGTGCATGGGCGGCTCAACTCCTCGCCGTTCGTGACGCTTTCGCCGGATGTCTGCCCGGCTTTGGTGCTTTGCACCCTACTTCGTGGGGGTGGACCCGAGACTTGGCGGGACGGCGCTCATCCGGCGGCAGGCCGCGGTGAACTCCCGCTCGACCTCGTCCAGGGGGCGGTCGGCGGCCGTCGCCTTGGCGATGGCCAGGGCCGCGGTCTGCACGGTCAGCGCGCGGGCCGGGACGTCGAGGGCGGGCCACGGGTCGCCGCCGTCGGCGGGCACCGCGGGGCCGCCCGCCGCGCGGTAGGCGCCCAGGAACCGCGTCCACTCCCGCGCGGTGAGCAGGCCGCAGGCGTACCAGGCGGCCGGGCGGGCCAGGTCCCAGGCCGGGTCGCCGGTGCCGAGGTCGTCGATGTCGATGAGCAGCCAGTCGCCGCCGGGGCCGCGGACGAGCTGGCCCAGGTGCAGGTCGCCGTGGCACAGCCGGGCCGGGCCCGGGGGCGGCGCCTCGTGGCGGGCCCACGGGGGCAGGGCCGCCCAGGCGCTCTCGACGGCGGGCGCGTCGGGGTGCGGGTCCTTCGCCGTGGCCGCGCGGAGGCGGGCGACGGCGCGGGCCGCCTTCTCCGGGCCCCGCATCGCGGGCAGGGAGTGCGGGAGCCGCTCCGGCGGGGTGCGGTGCAGGCGGGCCAGGAGGGTGGCGGCCGCCTCCCAGGGGGCGGTGTCCGGGTCGTCCCGGTCCACGGGGGTGCCGTGCGGCCAGAGCGTGACCAGGCGGTCGTGCAGGAGGGCGGGGCGGTCGCGCAGGGGGGCGAGGAGGGTGTGCGCGAGGGCGGGGTGGGCGGCGGCGGCGAGGCGGGCGGTCAGGGCGGGTTCCGGGGTGCCGGGGGCGTGGGCCTTCGCCACGACGGGGCCGTGGCGGACGACCAGGGCGTCGGGGCGGTCCGCGAGGGTCGCGTCGGGGGGTGCGGGGCAGGGGCAGGCCGTGGGGGTGGGGTGGGCGTGGTGCTTGGCGGCTGCGGTGAGTGCGGGCAGGAGGGGGTGGGTCACGGGGGTCCTGGCGGGGTGGGCGGGGGCGGGGCGGGGGGGTGGGCGTGTGGTGAGGGTACGTGGTGCCGGGGGTGTGCCCGCGCGGGGCGCCCCAGGCCCGTCGCTTCCCGAACCGGGGGCTGCCGCCCCCGTTCCCCCGCTCCACCGCAATGGGCGCTTCGCGCCTCGTCCTCAGACGCCGGACGGGCTGGATCTCTCACACCACTGTCCGCAAAAGAAACAGCCCGCGCAGCTCCCCAGCTGCGCGGGCTGTCGTGCCGTCCGCCGCACCCCCGTCCCCACGGGGTTTCATGGCCGGATGTCCCCGCCCGGACCGCTCTTCCGGGCCTGGGGCGCCGCTCAGCGCCCCAGCATCACGCCCACGGACGACGCTTGTGTGACCACTGCTTCCCAGCCGCCGAAGACGACGATCAGCAGGGCTGCCAGGGGGAGGACCATGAGCGTGGCCACCAGCGGGTGGCGGGTTCCGGAGGGCCGGACGCCCAGGGTGGAGAGCTTTCGTCCCTGTGTCCGGATCATCGTCCGCGGCGCGGTGTCCGCCATGGTCACTCTCCCTTCCTGACGTGCTTCAGGTGGTTCGTTTGGCAGCGGCGGGTGTCTGACCTCGGGGGACGAGTGCTGCACCCGCCGCTTGACCTCAAATCTAGGCGCGTGGGGGCCGCCGCACGTCATGCCCTCGTACCGATTGGCTGGCCTCCCGGAGGATGAGCGCCCGTCACACAAGTACTCCCGTGGGTGGAGACGGGGTCCTAGGACCTGCCTAGGACTCAGGGTCTTCCCGGAGGGGGCGGGCGGTGTGCTCGGAGGCGTCCTCCCTCGGGCACCGGCTGCTCGACCAGGGCCAGGACCCGGGTCGCCATGAAGCGGGCGGTGCGGACCACGGAGCCGCTGCGGGTGACTTCGCTCACTTCCACCACTCCCCTGCGGACGGCGGTCTCCACACGGCGGCCCGCCCTGCTCGCCACCACTTCGTACGTACGCGTCGTGTCCCCGGCGTCGACGACTATCTCCACGCGGTCACCCTTCACGGGATCAATCCCCCTTTGATGGTGGGCGGTTGGGAGTGCGGGTGGACGCGAGGGCCCCTGGGCGCGCGCCACCTGACCACTTTTCAAGTTTCGCACCGGGCACTGACAATCGATCGGCTCGTGAGGGCGCGGCCTCTGCACGTGCCCGGCCGTGGAAACGTAAGCTGTGGCTCGTCAGACGGACCGGGCAGCGGGGATGAACATGGCGATGATGCGCCTGAGGCGCGAGGACCCGCGTGTCGTCGGCTCGTTCAGGCTGCACAGGCGGCTGGGTGCCGGCGGGATGGGTGTCGTCTATCTGGGCTCCGACCGCCGTGGCCAGCGCGTGGCGCTGAAGGTGATCCGGCCCGATCTCGCCGAGGACCAGGAGTTCCGTTCGCGCTTCGCGCGGGAGGTGTCGGCGGCCCGGCGCATCCGGGGCGGGTGCACCGCCCGGCTCGTCGCCGCCGATCTGGAGGCCGAGCGGCCGTGGTTCGCCACGCAGTACGTGCCAGGACCCTCCCTGCACGACAAGGTCGCGGCGGAGGGCCCGCTGGCCGCCGCCGACGTCGCCGTCATCGGCGCCGCCCTTTCGGAGGGGCTCGTCGCCGTGCACGAGGCCGGTGTGGTGCACCGCGACCTCAAGCCGTCGAACATCCTGCTGTCTCCCAAGGGGCCCCGGATCATCGACTTCGGGATCGCCTGGGCGACCGGCGCCTCGACGCTGACGCACGTCGGCACCGCCGTCGGATCGCCCGGCTTCCTCGCCCCCGAGCAGGTGCGCGGCGCCGCCGTCACGCCCGCCACGGACGTGTTCGCGCTCGGCGCCACCCTCGCGTACGCGGCGATGGCCGACTCGCCCTTCGGACACGGCAGTTCCGAAGTGATGCTGTACCGGGTGGTGCACGAGGAGGCCCAGCTGCAGGGCGTGCCCGACGCCCTGGCGCCGCTGCTGCGGGCCTGTCTCGCGAAGGACCCGGAGGAACGTCCCAGCACGCTCCAACTGTCGCTGCGGCTCAAGGAGATCGCGGCCCGCGAGGCGCAGGGGCTCGGTGACGTCCGCCCGCCCGCGCCCCGCCACGACCACCACGACCAGCCCACGGGGCGCCTTGAGGAGTACGCCGATCAGCGCACCCTGCGCCGCCCGGCACCCGGCACTCCCCCGCCGCGCACCGGCGGTCCGAGGACCGGCGGCCCCCGGACCGGGGAGTCCCGCACCGGTGGCGCGCGCACCGGCGGCTCCCGGTCGGGCTCGCGTCCGGCCGCGCCGCGCGGCACCCGGGGTTCGGGCAGCAGGCCCGCGCCGCGCAGCGGCACCGGGCGGCAGGGGCCGCGCACGACGGGCACCCGGCTGCGGCCCGCCAACCCCCGGCTGCTGCGCCAGCGGCTCTTCGTGTTCGTGGTCGTGACGCTGCTGGTGGCCCTCGGCATCGCGGCCGCACAGGGGTGCCAGGGGCCCTCGCGCGGGCTCGGTGACGTACGTCAGGAGCGGGGCGTCAGCGACGTGCGGCAGCGGTCCGCGGACGTCGGCGAGCGTCCGGAGTTCCCGCTTCCGCGCTAGTTCCCGCTGCCGCGTCCGTGACGCGTCAGGTGCCGGGGCGGCCCGTCGCCACGGCGTAGAACGCCACCGCGGCGGCCGCGCCCACGTTCAGGGAGTCGACGCCGTGCGCCATCGGGATGCGCACCCATTCGTCGGCGGCGACCAGGGCCTGGCGGGACAGTCCCTCGCCCTCGGCGCCGAGCATCAGGGCGACGCGCTCCATGCGGTGGGGCGCCGTCTCGTCGAGGGTCTTCGCCTTCTCGTCGGGGGGTCAGGGCGAGCAGGTCGTACCCGGCCTCGCGCACTTCCTCCAGGCCCTTCGGCCAGGACTCCAGGCGGGCGTACGGCACGGAGAAGACCGCGCCCATGGAGACCTTCACCGAGCGGCGGTAGAGCGGGTCCGCGCAGTCCGGGGAGAGCAGGACCGCGTCCATGCCGAGCGCGGCCGCCGAGCGGAAGATGGCGCCGATGTTCGTGTGGTCGTTGACGGCTTCCATCACGGCGACGCGGCGGTGCGCCCGGAGCAGTTCGCCCGCCGTGGGCAGCGGCTTGCGCTGCATGGAGGCGAGGGCGCCGCGGTGCACGTGGTAGCCGGTGACGCGCTCGGCAAGCTCGGGGCTGACGGCGTAGACCGGGGCGGGGACCTCGTCGATGACGTCGCGCATGACGTCGACCCACTTGGCGGAGAGCAGCATCGACCGCATCTCGTAGCCCGCGAGCCGGGCGCGCCGGATCACCTTCTCGCCCTCGGCGATGAACAGGCCCTCGGCGGGTTCGCGCCTGCGGCGCAGCTCGACGTCGGTCAGGCCGGTGTAGTCGCGCAGGCGCGGGTCGGCGGGGTCCTCGATGGTTTCGATGCTGCTGGGAGAGGCCACAGGGTGATACTGCCTTGTCCGGGATGAGGTGCCAACGCTTGGGGGCCCGGCGCGTTACCGGTGGTTACGCGGGGCCCGGGAGGCGTGCTGTCGTCGGGAGGGGTGCGGGGTCAGGCGGGGGTGTCGGGGGCGAGACGCGCCACCGCGCCGATCACGATGACCGCCGGGGGCTTCACCTCGTGGGTGCGGACGGCCTCGCCGACCGTCGCCAACGTCGCGTCGACCCTGCGCTGGGTGGCCGTCGTGCCCTCCTGGACGAGGGCGACGGGCGTGTCGGCGGGCTTGCCGTGGGCGGTCAGGGCCTCGGCGATCTTGCCGATCTTGTCGACGCCCATGAGGATGACGAGCGTGCCGCGCAGCTTGGCGAGGGCGGCCCAGTCGACCAGGGAGCGCTCATCGTCGGGTGCCACATGGCCACTGACCACGGTGAACTCATGGGCCACTCCCCGGTGCGTGACCGGGATGCCCGCGGCGCCGGGCACCGAGATCGAGCTGGAGATGCCGGGGACGACGGTGCAGGGGATGCCCACCTCGGCGAGGGCCTGGAGCTCCTCCATGCCGCGTCCGAAGACGTACGGGTCGCCGCCCTTGAGGCGGACCACCGACTTGCCCTGCTTCGCGTGCTCGATCAGGGCGTTGTTGATGGCTTCCTGTGCCATGAAGCGGCCGTACGGGATCTTCGCCGCGTCGATCACCTCGACGTGCGGGGGCAGCTCGGCGAGCAGGTCGCGCGGGCCGAGGCGGTCGGCGATGACCACGTCCGCCTCGGCGAGGAGCCTGCGGCCGCGGACCGTGATCAGGTCCGGGTCGCCGGGGCCGCCGCCGACGAGGGCGACGGTGCCGGTGGCGGGGCGCGAGCGGTGGTGCGGGGCCACGAGGGTGCCGTCGCGCAGGCCCTCCACCACGGCGTCGCGGATGGCGGCGGTGTGGCGGGGGTCGCGCTCCTTGGCGTCCGTGGTGAGGACGGCGACGGTCACGCCCGCGCTGTGGCCGGTGGCCGGGGTCCAGGCGGTGGCCTCGTCGGCGTCGTCGGAGCGGACGCACCAGACGCGGTTCCGCTCGCCCTCGGCCGAGGCCCTGGCGTTGGCCTCGGGGTCGCTGGTGGAGATCAGGGCGTACCAGGTGTCGGTGAGGTCGCCGTCCGTGTACCTGCGGCGGTGCCAGGTGATCTCCCCCGCGGTCGCCATCGCCTCCACCGAGGCGGTGGCCGACGGGGAGACGAGGTGGACGTCCGCGCCCGCCGCGATGAGCGCGGGCAGGCGGCGCTGGGCCACCTGCCCGCCGCCGAGGACCACCACGCGGCGGCCGGTGAGGCGGAGGCCTACGGGGTAGGCGGGGTGTTCGGTGGCCATGGTGCGCCTTTCCTTGGAGCGGGGGTTGGGGGCGGGGTCGGGGGGGGTGGGCCCTGCCGGGGGCTCCCCAAGCCCACCCCTTCCCGAAACCTCGGGGCTCCGCCCCCTGG
>JAVLTM010000015.1:0-94135 GCA_037117115.1 Streptomyces sp. PmtG
GGGGGGGGGGGTTTTGGCCCCCCCCCCCCCCCCCCCCCCCCCCGGGGGGGGGGGCCCCCCCCCCCCCCCCGCACCCCTTCGTCGTGCGTGTCGTCGGCGCGCGCGTCAGGCGAGGCGCGCCACCGCCGCCGCGACCCGCTCGTCCGTCGCCGTCAGCGCCACGCGCACGAACCGCTCGCCCGCCTCGCCGTAGAAGTCGCCGGGGGCCACGAGGATGCCGAGGGCGGCGAGGTGGGCGACGGTGTCCCAGCAGGACTCGTCGCGCGTGGCCCACAGATAGAGGCTGGCCTCGCTGTGCTCGATGCGGAAGCCGTGGGCGAGCAGGGCCGTGCGCAGCGCCGTGCGCCGGGCGGCGTAGCGCTCGCGCTGCTCCTGGACGTGGGCGTCGTCGCCGAGGGCCGCGATCACCGCCGCCTGCGTCGGGGCGGACGTCATCATGCCGCCGTGCTTGCGGATCTGGAGGAGCTCACCCAGTACGGCGGCGTCCCCGGCCAGGAACGCCGCGCGGTACCCGGCGAGGTTCGACCGCTTGGAGAGGGAGTGGACGGCCACGATTCCCTCGTACGAACCGCCGCACACGTCCGGGTGCAGGACCGACGTGGGGTCGGCCTCCCAGCCCAGTTCCAGGTAGCACTCGTCGCTGACGAGGAGGACGCCGTGCTCGCGCGCCCACGCCACGACACGGGTCAGGGTGTCCTTTGACAGGACACGGCCCGTGGGGTTGGAGGGAGAGTTGAGCCACAGGAGCTTCAGGCCCTCGGGGTCGAGGTCCATGCCCGCGGCGCCGGCCGCCAGTGTCTCCGTGTCGTACGCGACGTGCTCCGCGCGGGCCAGGCGCGCGCCGACCTCGTACGTCGGGTAGGCCAGGCGCGGGTAGGCGACGCGGTCCCCGGGGCCGAGGCCCAGCTGGGTGGGGAGCCAGGCGACGAGCTCCTTGGAGCCCACGATCGGCAGGACGTCGCGGTGGGTCAGCCCGTGGGCGCCGAGGCGGCGCGCGCGCACCAGCCGGTGATCGCGTCCCGCAGTTCGGGCGTGCCCCACACCGTGGGGTAGCCCGGTGAGTCGGCGGCCGCGACGAGCGCCTTCTGGATCAGCTCGGGCACCGGGTCCACCGGGGTGCCCACGGACAGGTCCACGATGCCGTCGGGGTGCGCGGCCGCCGTGGCCTTGTACGGCTCCAGCTTGTCCCAGGGGAAGGCGGGAAGGCGTTCGGAAAGTGCGGACACGGGTGGCTCCAGCGGTGCGTAGGTCTGTACAAACGCCCCGGTCCCGTACAGCGGGCGTGGCCGTACGGGACCGGGGCGGCGCGTGTGCGGCCGCTTACTGGTTCTGCGGCGGCAGCGCGGCGACGAAGGGGTGGTCGCGCTCGATCAGGCCGAGCTTGCTGGCGCCACCGGGCGAGCCGAGCTCGTCGAAGAACTCGACGTTCGCCTTGTAGTAGTCCTTCCACTCCTCAGGAGTGTCGTCCTCGTAGAAGATCGCCTCGACCGGGCAGACCGGTGGTCGCAGGCTCCGCAGTCGACGCATTCGTCCGGGTGGATGTACAAGGACCGGTTGCCCTCGTAAATGCAGTCGACCGGGCACTCCTCGATGCACGCCTTGTCCTTGACGTCGACACAAGGCTGCGCGATGACGTAGGTCACGCTGTCGTTCCTCCTCGATACGGGCGTTGGCGGGCCGTCCTCAGGCTCCGCTCGCCTGGCGCGCGGGAGCGCGGCGTCGTCGATGCCCGCACCTAGTATCTCCGTTCCCGGGCATGATCCGAACAGGAGGGGCGTACAGAGCTGTGGAATTCACTGCGGGCGGACGGCTCGAGGTCCGAATTACCCCTTCTGACGTGGGCAAACGCGTCTCAGTCCGACGCCTGGCCGAGGAGGGGTCGCCTGGCGCGAAGTTCACCGACACGGTGGGTGTTCTCACATCGTGGACTGACGATGTGCTCGTGATCACACGCAGGGACGGGCGAAGCGTCCGGATCATGGCGAATGCCCTGGTCGCGGGGCAAGGTCGTACCGGCCGCCCCGGCGCGCAGGCGGGGCCCCGCGGCGACGTACGAGGAGCTCGCGCGGGTGTCCGCGCGGGCCTGGCCGCCGGTGGAGAGCGAGCGGCTCGGCGACTGGGAGCTGCGGGCGGCGGTGGACCCGTCGACGGCGGACGGGCCGCGGACGGGTTTCACGCGGCGGGCCAACTCCGTGCTGCCGCTGGGCGATCCGGGCCGTCCGCTGGACGAGGCGCTGGCCCGGGTGCGCCGTTGGTACGCCGAACGCGGCCTGCCCGCGTACGTACAGACCGCGACCGGCGCCGACGGCACCCAGGAGCAGCTGTGCGCGCGGCTCGAAGAGCGCGGCTGGGTGCGGGAGGTGACGGCCGAACTGCACGTCGCCGCGCTCGCGCCGGTCGGGGACCTGGACGCGGACACCGCCCGCGTGTCGCTCTCGCGCGACGTCGACGAGGCGTGGCTGCGGCGCTACCAGCGCTCCGGGAAGCCGGGACCGCATGTGCTCAAGGTACTGACGGGCGGGCCCTCGGTGTGGTTCGCTTCCGTGCCCGGCGAGCGGGGCGCTCCGGCGGCGATCGGCCGGTGCGTGAGCGACGGGCGGTGGGCGGGTTTCATGGCGGTGGAGGTGGATCCGGCGATGCGGCGGCGCGGTCTCGCCAGCGCGGTGATGGCGGCGCTCGCGCGGCGGGCGCTCGACGAGGGCGCTTCGGCGGCCTGGCTCCAGGTGGAGGAGGACAACGGCGGCGCGCGGGCGCTGTACGACGGGATGGGATTCGCCGTCCACCACCGTTACCACCACTACCGGGAGCCGACGGGACCGACCGTCTGAGCGGGGCCGCCGCCAGCGGCCACGCGTACGACGGACAGAGCACGGGAAACAGCTCCCCGGCACCACCTCCTCGGCCCGGCCGGTCGGGCCCACACAGAAACGACAGAGGAACGGATGCGCGCACAGCCCGCGAAGTCCAGTGAATGGCGGCGCAGGTTCGCCGACGAGGCCAGGTCCGGAGCGGCCCGACCTGTCCCTCCTGTGCCTGCTGCTGAGCGGGGAGGCGGATCCGGAGCTCGACGAGGCGGGCATCGACGCGGCGCAGGTCGAGCTGGACACGCTCGCCGGGCAGCTCCCCTACCGCCCCGGCGGGCCCCGCGAGTGGGCCGTGGCGGTCTCCGAACTCCTGGGCGGGCGGCACGGGTTCCACGGCGCGGCCACCGACTACCAGCTCCTGGAGTCGTCCCTGCTGCACGAGGTGCTGCGGCGCCGTCGCGGCCTGCCGATCCTGCTCTCGGTGGTGTGGATCGAGGTGGCCCGGCGCGCGGGCGCCCCCGTGTACGGCGTCGCCCTGCCGGGGCACTTCGTCGTCGGCTTCGGCAGCCCGGACGTGTACGGCAAGCCGGAGCAGGTCCTCGCGGACCCGTTCAACGGGGGGCGGCTGCTGACGGGCGCGGACGCCGAGCAGCTGGTGGCGCAGGCGTCGGGCGGCAAGCTCAACCCGGCCCTTCTGACGGCGGCCAATCCGCTGAACATCATGATCCGCATCCTCAACAACATCCGCGCGTGGGCGGCCGCCCGCTCCGAGCGGTCGCATGTGGCGCTGTGGGCGCTGGAGCTGTCGCTGCTGCTGCCCTCGCACCCGGCGCGGCTGCGGTACGAGCGGGCGCAGTTGCTCGTGGAGCGCGGGGACTTCCTGGAGGGGGCGCGGGGGCTTGAGGAGTACGCGGCCGTCGTCGACTCGATCGAGCCGACGACGGCGGAACGGGTCCGCCACCAGGCCCGCGCGGCCCGAGCCAAACTCAACTAGCCTTCGCCTCCCCCATCGCGCTGACGCGCTCGTCCTCAAACGCCGGACGGGCTGAAACCGGCTAGTTCTAGCCCGTCCGGCGTTTGAGGACGAGGCGCGCAAGCGCCGATGCGGGTTGAGCGGGGCCCGGGGGCAGCCCCCGGGCTTGAGGGCCACCGCGCCGGGCACCAAGGACGTATGCACCCCCGACCCGCCCGGCCCAGCCGCTGGCGCCGGGCCTTCGCGGACGAGGCCAGGGCCGAGCGGCCGGACCTGGCGACCCTGTGCCTCCTGCTCTGCACGGAGGCGGACCCCGCCCTCGACGAGGCGGGCATGGCGGTGGCACGCCGGGCCCTCGACCGCCTCGCGGGGCGCCTGCCGCCGAGCCCGGGCGGACCGCGCGCCTGGGCCCTGGCGCTCGCGGAACTCCTGGGCGGGCGCTACGGGTTCGCGGGCCGCCCCGGCGACTACGGGCGCCTGGAGTCGTCGCTCCTGCACGAGGTGCTGCGGCGCCGTCGCGGCCTGCCGATCCTGCTCTCGGTGGTGTGGATCGAGGTGGCCCGGCGCGCGGGCGCCCCCGTGCACGGCGTCGCCCTGCCGGGACACTTCGTCGTCGGCTTCGGCAGCGCCGACGCGCCCGAGGGGGGCGGGGCGTGCGGCCCGTACGACGCCTGCGGCGGGCCCGGCCGGTGCGAGGAGCGCGTGCTCGCCGACCCGTTCGGCGGGGGGCGCGTACTGAGTTGTACGGACGCGCGGCTGCTGGTCGCGGGCGCCACCGGAGCCCCACTGGACCCGGTGATGCTGCGGCCCGTCGACGCGCGCGACATCGTGCTGCGCGTCCTGAACAACATCCGCGCCTGGGCCGCCACCCGGCCCGAGCGCTCCGACGTCGCCCTGTGGGCCGTGGAGCTCGCCCTGCTGCTTCCCGCGCCCGCGGACCGGCTGCGCTACGACCGGGCCAGGCTCCTGGTGGACCGCGGCGACTTCGGCACCGGCGCCGCCGAGCTCGACACCTACGCCGACGCGGTCTCCGCCACCGACGAGGCGACGGCCGACCGGGTGCGACGGCAGGCGCGGGCGGCGCGGGCACGGCTCAACTGAGGCCCGGGGCCCACGCGTCGGGCCCTCGTCGGCGGAGGGGGACCCTAGGGTCCTTCTGGTGGATCTCCGTGGCGTCGCCCACGGAGATCCACCAGAAGGGCCCTAGAGCCAGCCCTTGTCCCGCGCCCACGTTCACGGCCTCCGCGCGGTTGCGTGCGGCGAGCTTCTGGATCGCCGTGGACAGGTAGTTGCGGACGGTTCCCTGGGAGAGGTGCAGGGCGGCGGCGAGCTCGGCGTTCGTGGAGCCGTCGGCGGCGGCGCGCAGCACCTCGCGCTCGCGGTCGGTCAGCGGGTTCGCGCCCTCGGCGAGGGCGGCCGCCGCCAGCGTGGGGTCGATGACGCGCTCGCCCGCGAGGACCCGGCGCACGGCGTCGGCGAGCTGGGCGGCGGGCGCGTCCTTCACCAGGAAGGCGCGGGCTCCTGCCTCCATGGCGCCGCGCAGATAGCCGGGGCGGCCGAACGTGGTGAGCACCACGACCTTCACCTCCGGCAGCTCGGCGCGGAGTTCGGCGGCGGCCTCGATGCCGGTGCGGCCCGGCATCTCGATGTCGAGCAGGGCCACGTCCGCGGCGTGCGCGCGGGCGGCCGCGAGGACCTCGTCGCCGCGGGCGACCTGGGCGACGACCTCGATGTCCGGCTCCAGGCCGAGCAGGGCCGCGAGCGCCTCGCGGACCATGGACTGGTCCTCGGCGAGCAGCACCCGGACGGGGGCGGCCCCAGCGCCCCCAGAATCCGCCGGGTCCGCCGGGTCCGCCGGGTCCGACGGGTCGGGGTCCGCGGGCGTGTGCGTGCCGGTCATGCGGACGATCCTAGAGCGGACCCCGAAGCCTCCCGCTCCGGACCCGGCTCCAGCGGCACGCGCGCGGTGAGCCGGAAGCCGCCGCCCTTGCGCCCGCGGCCCGCAGTGACCTCCAGGACGCCGCCGACGGCCTCCAGGCGCTCCGTGAGCCCGGTCAGGCCGTTGCCGTGCCCCGCGCCGGGGGCGAGGCCCACGCCGTCGTCCTCGACGGCCAGTTCGAGGACGGGGCCCGCGAGGGTCTGGCGCCGGGTGAGGGTGACCGCGCAGCGGCGCGCGCCGCTGTGCCGTACGACGTTCGTGACGGCCTCCCGCAGCGCCCAGGCGAGCGCGGCCTCCCCCTCGTCGGGCACGTCGACGCCGTCCGGCGGGCCGAGGGGCACGCCGGGCTCGACGCCCGCGGCGGTGAGCGCGGTGCGCGCCCCCGCGAGCTGCCCGGGCAGGGTGAGCCTGCGGTAGCCGGTGACCGCCTCGCGGACGTCGATCAGGGCCTGGCGGCTGACCCGCTCGATGTCGGTGACCTCCTTGGCGGCCTTGCCGGGGTGCTCGGGCAGCATCCGCCCGGCGAGCTCGCTCTTCAGCGTGATCAGGGACAGCGAGTGGCCGAGCAGGTCGTGCAGGTCGCGGGCGAGGCGCAGCCGCTCCTCGTTGGCGGCCAGCTGGGCGACCGTGGCCCGGGCCTGGCGGAGCTGGACCGTCGTACGGATCAGATGGCGTACGCCGGTCATGGCGAACCCGACGAGGAAGGTCGTCACGCCCAGGCCCGTGACCAGGTCCGCCACGCCGACGCCCTGCGCGTACACGCCGATCACCAGCATCAGCGCGGTGACCGCCGGGACCGTCCACAGGGCCTGCCGCATCGGCAGGACCGCGCCCGCGCACACCGCGACGTACACCCACAGGCCGAGCCACGCGCTGTCCATGAAGATCGACAGGGCGGTGGCGAGCGCCACGAGGGTGCCGTACGTGACGTGCACCGAGTGCCAGACGCGCACCCTCGTCGTGTACCGGAAGACCATCGTGAGGTAGCAGACGACGAACGCCGCGAGCCCCAGCGCGCCGCACACGGTCGCCGCCGCCGAGCGGCCGCCGTCGGCCAGGTCCTTCACCGGCGCGGCCATGAACACCAGCCAGATGGCGATCCAGGCGGCCTTCACGCGGGTCGCGCGGCTGTCCGACGGGGGGTGGCCGAACGCCAGGATGGGGTGACGGCGTTCGAGGTCCAGTGGTTCGTTCACACCTTCAGTGTGTCCTTCCGGTACAGCCAGGCCGCGCCCGCCGCGAACAGGACGAAGTAGGCGACCAGGAGCACGACGTCCCGGGTGTGGGGCGCGCCGCCCAGCTCGATGGCCCGGCCGAGCCCGGCGTAGGCGTGCGTGGGCAGCCATTCGCCGAGGGTGCGCAGCCAGTGCGGGAAGGTGGCCGAGGGCATCCACAGGCCGCCGAGTACCGACAGCGTGAAGTACAGGATCATGGCGATCGGGCGTGCCGTGTCGCTGCTGGCGACGTAGCCGACGGCCACGCCGAGCGCGGCGAAGCACAGGCTGCCCGCCCAGATCACGCCGGTCAGCGCGAGCCACTGCCAGGCGTCCAGGCGTACGTCCTTGACGGCGGCCCCGGCCGCGAAGACCACGAGGATCGACGGCAGGCTGACCACCGCCGCGCTCGCCGTCTTGGCGAGCACGTAGCCGCGCCCCGGCAGGCTGGTCAGGCGCAGCTGGCGCACCCAGCCGTCCGCGCGCTCCTTGGCGATCCGCTCGCTGTTGCCCATCAGGACGGCGGTCAGCGCGCCGAACGACGCCATCGACACCATCATGAACGCCGGGACGCTCAGGCCGCCGCTGTCGGGCATCGTGGCGTCGGCGTCCTGGCCGCCCGCGGTGATCAGGAAGAGCAGCGCCGGGAAGAGCACCGAGAAGAACAGGAACTTCCGGTTGCGCATGGAGCGCTTGATCTCCAGGCGGACGAGCGAGGTGGAGGCGAGGCCCGCCGTGCCGCGCCGCGCCGTCACCGTTGCCGTGCTCATGTGCGTCTCCCTAGTGCTGGGTGGGGTGCTTGACGGGGCGGGGGGTGTGCTGGTGGTCGTGGTGGTCATGACGCCTTGGCCTCCTCCGCCTCGGTGATCGCCACGAAGGCCTGCTCCAGGCCGAGGCCCGCGACCTCCAGATTGCGCGGGTAGACACCGAGGCCGTACAGCGCGTGCACCGTGGCGTCGGCGTCGGTGGACTGCAGCCGGACCGTCTGCCCGGAGACGTCGAGGCCGGTGACGAACGGCAGCTCGCGCAGCTCCAGGGCGGTCCGCCCGTCCGGCGCGCGCAGCTCCTCCAGGTCGAAGCTGACCTTGCGGGCGCCCGCCTTCGCCTTGATCTCGGCGGCGGTGCCGTCCGCGAGGAGGCGGCCCCGGTGCAGCACCAGGACGCGGTCCGCGATCGCGTCGGCCTCCTCCAGGTAGTGCGTGGCGAAGAGGACCGCGCGGCCCTGGCCGGCCTGCTCCCGCATGGTCGCCCAGAACGCCTGCCGGGCGCTGACGTCCATGCCGGTCGTCGGCTCGTCCAGGACGATCAGGTCGTTGGCCCCGGCGGTGGCGAGCGCGAAGCGGACGCGCTGCTCCTGGCCGCCGGAGAGCTTGTTGACCTTGCGGTCGGCGATCTGCGTGACGCCCGCGCGGGCGAGGACGTCCTGCACGCGGTACGGGCGCGGGTGCAGGTCGCAGGCGAGCCGCACCAGCTCGCCGACCGAGACCTCGTCCATGAGCCCGCCGCTCTGCAGCATCGCCCCGACCCGGCCCGCGGTGATCGCCTCGCGGGGGCTCGTGCCGAACACGCTCACCGTGCCGCTGTCCGGGGTCTTCAGCCCGAGCAGCAGGTCGAGGGTGGTCGACTTGCCCGCGCCGTTCGGCCCGAGGAGCGCCACGGTCTCCCCCGGGCGCAGGGCGAGGCTGAGGCCGTCGACGGCCCGTACCGCGCCGTAGGACTTGGTCACCGAGTCGAACCGCACGGCTCCGCCCGCGGTCCCCGGCGTGTTGTTCCCTGTCGTCGTCATGTCCACCATCGTTGCTGGTCAGAGCGGTACGACGGCAGTGTCGCGGGTGGTGGCATCCGCATGACAGATGTCATGCGGGAGACATGACGGGCGGCCCGGCGGCCCGCTGGCCGGGGAAACGCGAACGCCGGGCGGGCCCGGTGTCCTGGGCCCGCCCGGCGTCGTGGGACGCGGTCAGTTCGGGTTGGTCTCGATGACCTGGGTCCGCTCGGCGGTGGTCTTGCCGCGCAGCGCCTTGCCCATGGCCTGGGCCACGTCCGTCGGCTGGACCGGCGTCTTCTTGCCGTTGCCGCGCTGGATCAGGACGCCGTCGAAGGTGCTGCCGTAGAGCTCCTTGAGCTTCACGAGGTCGTACGTCTCGACGAGCTTGCCGTCGACGGCCTTCACGCCGAGCACCAGCGGCAGCGACCTCGCCGGGCCGAGCGGGATGCCGGGGCTGGCGCCCGCCTTGATGCGGACGTTGGCGGACATGGCGGGCTTGGCGAACGTCCGCATGAACCGGTCGACCTCGGCGTTGGAGACCGTCGGCTTGCGGTTGGTGACGGGCACCGCGACGCCGCCCGCGCTGCCGGTCTCGACCTGCTTCTTGTACGCCTCCGCGACCGCGTCCGCGGCCTTGTCGGCGTCGATGCCCTTGCCCGCCCTGCCGTAGACGGCGACGGCCTTGCCGGGCTTGAACGTGACCGTGCCCTCCTTGGCCGATCCCGAGCCGCCCGCGGCGCGCTCCAGGGCGGCCGCCAGCTTCTCCTCGTCGACGGGCATCACCGGGTCGACGACGCGCTCGCCGCCGAACAGGCCGCCGATCACCGACACCGGGTTGTAGTCGCTGCCCGCGGCCTCGCGGACCGTGGCCTGGCTGTCGAGCGTGAGGCCCGCCTGCTCCGGCTTGAGGGTGACCTGCTCGCCGCCCACCGTGAGCTTGAGCGGCTTGGTGACGCGGGCGCCGAGCGCGGCGTCCAGCTTCTTGACGGCCTCGTCGCGGGTGCCGCCGCCGATGTCGACGCCGAGCACGGTGGTGCCCTTCGGCACGTCGGCGTGGTTCATCAGCAGGCCCGCGCCGTACGCGCCGCAGCCGATGACGACGGTCAGGCCGACCAGCATGACCAGCTTGCTGCGGCCCTTCTTCTTGGGCGCGGGGGCGGCCGGGGCCTTCCGCTCCGGCTCGGGCGGCTTCGGCGGCGTGTGCGCCATCGGCTCGCCGGGCGCGCCGGGCGTGCCCGCCGTTCCCGGCGGGAACGGGGAGCTCTGCGCGGGCGGGACGACCGGGATGCCGCTGGTCAGGGTGTCGCCGGAGACGTTGGTGCCGGGGCCGCCCGGCACCGGGCCGCCCGGGACGCCGGACGCGGGCGGGCGGGCGGAGCCGGGGCCGCCGGAGCCGGGCGCGGGCTTCTGCGGCGTGAGGATCGCCGTGTCGTCGCTGAGGCGGCCGGGGCCACCGGGGTGCATGGGGCCGCCGGGGCCACCGGGGCCGCCGGGGCCACCGGCTCCGGGCGGGCCCTGGTGGCCCGCGGAGCCGCCCGCGAACGGGTCGGGCGCGGCCGCGTAGGGCTCCGGGGTCAGCAGCGGGCCGTCCCCGGTGACCGGTCCCCCGGTGGGCCCGGCGGGTCCGGCGGGCCCGGTGCCGTCGCCGGTGAAGTACGGGTCGTCGCGGCGCGGCTCCGGGCCGCCGCCCAGCGGCCCGGCCGCGACGGCGGCGGACACGTCGAAGGCGCCGGAGTCGCCCGAACCCGTGCCCGAAGAGGGACCTGAGGCGCCGGGAGTGGACGGACCCTTGGGCGCCGCGCCCCTTGCGCGGCGCGAACCAGTCGCTGGTCTTCTCGCCGTCGGGGCCGACGGCCGGTCCTTCGGGGCCACCGGCGGCGGACGCCTGCGGGGCGCCGGGCACGGCGGAGCCGCCGTGCGCCGCGGGGGCGGCGGACGGCGCGCCGGGCACCCCGCCCGGGCCGGAGCCCTCGTCGTCCCGGTGCCCGGGCTCCGCGCCTCTGTCGCCGTCGGCGTCCCCCACGGGGGTGCGCATGACGACCGGCGGGATGGGCCGCGAGCCGGGGATGTTGATCCGGATGCGGGTGGTCAGCGTGGTCTCGGTCCTGGGTTCGCCGGGCCGCTCGTCGCCGGGGCCGAGCCCGGCGCCGTCCGCTCCGTTCGGGCCGACGCCCTGCGCGGGCGAGCCGTACGGCGGCGTCCCCGACGGGTACGCGGCTCCCGTGCGTCCCTGGGGACCGGAAGACGAACTGTCAGTTTCACGACTCAAGGCAGGTTCTCCTGGTTGGCTCCGCCGCCCGTCTCCGACCACTCGGGCGGCTCGGCGGCGCGCACCACCATACTGGCCGCCGTCGGCGGCTACCCCGTGACCGGCTTCAAACCCCTGCGGGACACGGGCCGAAGTGGTACGTCACTTGCCAAGTCGGGCGTCGGGCCCGCCTGGTTGCCCCCCGGGCGAGAGCGTGGCACACATCACAGCCACACCCATGCCGCCGAGGAGGAAGACGTACGAGCCGAGCCCGGCCCCGAACACGAAGTCTCCCTCGGGGCGGGTGGCGGTGAGCAGCATGACCGCGACGAGCCAGCCGCCCGCGGGCGCGAGGGCCCCGGCTCTGGTGCCGGTGGCGCGCAGTCCGCCGTAGAACGTTCCGGCCGACCCGAGGAGCGCGAGCAGCAAGCCGCCCGGGAACCAGCCCTGTTGGACGAGGGCTCCCGCGGCGCCGACGACCGCGCCGAGCGCGAAGAGCACCACGTAGCCCACGACCCGGGCGACGTTCAGCGGCTGCGCGAGGAAACCGCCGGGCGCGGCGGGCTTGGCCGCACCGGCGGGCACGGGGCCCGCGGCGGCCTTGGCGGCCTTGGTGGACCCGGACGGCTTCGAGGTCGCGGACGCCTTGGCGGCGCCTGACGGCTTCGAGGGCTCGGCGGGCTGGGAGGAGGACGATGCCTTGGACCGCGTGCTCACCGCGTCACCCTTTCGAGGTCGAGGCCCGCGAACAGGTCCGTCTCGCGCGCCCCGGCCGCCGCGCCCGGCTCGCCGCGCACCAGCTCGTAGTACTCGATGTCGAAGATCGGCTGGGCCAGTTCGTTGGACAGCGCGAACAGCGGCTCGCGGACCTCGATCTGTGTGGCGTGGGCCCGCATGGCCGCGGCCTTGGCGGCGGCGAAGGCCCGTCCGTCGATCTCCGTGGTGATCCGCTCGTCGTCCGTCACGCCGGGGACGTCCGTCACGGCGGCGGCCGCCGTGAACGGCGAGGCGGGCAGCTCGTCGGCGAGGCGGGCGAAGCGCTCCTCGACCACCGAGCGGGGCACGCGGTTCCAGTACACCTTGGCGACGGTGTGCGGCTCGCCCAGGTCGGTGCGGTGGGCGGGCGCGGCCGCGAGGTCCACGGCGCGCATGGCGACGCGGTGGGCCTGGATGTGGTCGGGGTGGCCGTAGCCCCCGTCGGGGTCGTAGGTGACGAGCACCTGCGGGCGCGTCTCGCGGATCACCTCGACGAGCTGGTCCGCGGCCTCGTCCACGTCGGCGGCCCAGAAGGCGCCGGGGCGGTGGTTCTGCTCGACGCCCATCATCCCGGAGTCGCGGTAGCGGCCGGCGCCGCCGAGGAAGCGGTGGTCGGTGACGCCGAGCTCCTTCATCGCGGCGGCCAGCTCGCCGACGCGGTGCGCGCCGAGCGTGCCCTCGCGGTCGGGGGCGAGGTGCGCGAGCTCGGCCGGGATGACCTCGCCCTCCTCGCCGAGCGTGCAGGTCACCAACGTGACTCGGGCGCCCGCGGCCGCGTAGGCGGCCATGGTCGCGCCGTTGTTGATCGACTCGTCGTCGGGGTGCGCGTGCACGAGGAGCAGGCGCCGGGCGGGCGGTTCCGTCATGGGAACAGCCTACGAGCCCGGCGCGTCCGGTCCGTGCGCCCACCGCGCGCTCCCGGCCGCGGCGGCCGACGGGGCCCCCTCGGGGGCGACCGTCACCACGTCACGTCCCCGGTCAGAACTTTATGTCCTCGATCGCGTTCGCCAGGTTCGTCGACAGTTCGTCGATGGTCGGTGCCAGCGACGAACTCGCCAGATAGAAGCCGAGCAGCGCGCAGACGATCGCGTGGATCGTCTTGAGCCCCTGCTTCCGCACCAGCAAGACCACGACGATGCCCAGCAGCAGCACCACCGAGACCGAAAGCACCACGGCGGATCACCTCCCACTTCCCCAAGCCGCACCCCAGCCCTGCCGGCGGAGTCCTACCCCAGCCGCCAGCAAGGTCATACCCACCACGCGCTACGGATCATAACTATCCGTGGAATGGCATGAGTCGGGAGCACCGCGTCACGAGGGGCGCATCCCGGCTAGGTTCGGAGGATGACCACCGAGCACCCGGACATCACCGGCCCCTTCGAAGGCTCGGCGCAGCGGCTCTCCTTCCCGCGCCAGCATGCCCGTACCCAGCGCTTCTCACTCGGCGCGCCACGTTCGTTCACGGCCGCGCCCGACGGCTCCCGCGTCGTCTTCGTGCGCTCCGCATCCGGCACCGACCGCGCCAGCCAGCTGTGGGTGCTCGATCTCGCCGACGGCGCCGAAGGGCCCGCCGCGGAGCGCATCGCCGCCGATCCGCGGACGCTCCTGGGCGGCTCCGAGGAGCGGCTCTCCGCCGCCGAGCGGGCGCGGCGCGAGCGCACCCGCGAGGGCGGCGCGGGCATCGTCGGCTACGCCACGGACGCGGCGGTGGAGCTGGCCGCCTTCGCCCTTTCGGGACGCCTTTTCACCGCCGAGCTGCGCGCGGGCACGGCGCGTGAACTGCCCGCGCCCGCCCCGGTGATCGACCCGCGCCCTTCGCCGGACGGCCGTCACATCGCGTACGTCGCCGGGGGCGCCCTGCGCGTCACGGCCGCCGACGGCACGGGCGACCGGGCCCTCGCGGCGCCCGGTGCCGACGAGGCCGACACCGTGACGTACGGGCTCGCGGAGTTCATCGCGGCCGAGGAGATGCACCGCTTCCGGGGCTTTTGGTGGTCGCCGGAGTCGGACCGGCTCCTGGTCGCGCGGGTCGACGACGCGGCCGTGCGGCGCTGGTGGATCGCCGACCCCGCGCACCCGGACCGGGAGCCGTCCCAGGTCGCCTATCCGGCGGCGGGCACGCCCAATGCCGAGGTCAGGCTGTTCGTGGTGGGTCTGGACGGCGGCCGCACCGAGGTCGTCTGGGACCGCGAGCGCTATCCGTACCTGGCCCGCGCGCACTGGTCGGCGAACGGGGCGCCGCTGCTGCTCGTGCAGTCCCGCGACCAGCGCAGCACCCTGTATCTCGCCGTGGACCCGGACGCCGGTACCACGCGCATGGTGCACGCCGACGAGGACGAGGACTGGCTTGAACTGTTCCCCGGGGCGCCCTGCTGGTCGCCCAGCGGGCAGCTCGTACGGATCGCGGACGAGGGCGGCGCGCGGGTCCTCGCGGTCGGTGAACGGCCGCTCACCGGACCGCAGTTGCATGTCCGCGCGGTGCTCGACGTGACCGACGACTCCGTCCTGATCTCGGCGTCGGCGGGTGAGGCCGCCACCGATCCCGACCTCGGCGAGGTGCACGTCTACCGCGTCAACGAGCTCGGGGTCGAGCGGGTCTCACAGGAGCCGGGGGTGCACTCGGCGGTGCGGGCGGGCGAGGTCACGGTGCTGGTTTCGGCCACGCTGGATCACTTCGGCGCGCGCGTCCGCGTGCTGCGCGACGGCAAGCAGACGGCCACCGTCGCCTCCCTCGCGCAGGAGCCGGACATCACCCCGCGCGTGACGTTCACCGAGGCGGGCGCACGGCGGATTCCGTGCGCCGTCCTGCTCCCCACGGGGTACGACCCCGCGAGCGGTGAGCGCCTGCCCGTGCTCCTCGACCCCTACGGCGGCCCGCACGCCCAGCGGGTCCTCAAGGCGCGGAACATGTTCCTCGCCCCGCAGTGGCTGGCCGACCAGGGCTTCGCGGTCGTCGTCGCCGACGGGCGCGGCACTCCGGGGCGCTCCCCCGCCTGGGAGAAGGCCGTCAAGAACGATCTGACCCGTACCCTCGACGACCAGGTCGAGGCCCTGCACGCGCTCGCCGAGCGGTTCCCGCTCGACCTGGAGCGCGTCGCCATCCGCGGCTGGTCCTTCGGCGGCTACCTCTCGGCGATGGCGGTGCTGCGCCGCCCCGACGTCTTCCACGCGGCGGTGGTCGGGGCGCCGGTGACGGACCTGCGCCTGTACGACACGCACTACCAGGAGCGGTACCTGGGCGATCCGAACACCTCGCCCGACGTCTACCGCCACAACTCCCTCGTCACCGACGACGGGCTCGTCGACCCGGCGGAGCCGCACCGTCCGATGCTGATCGTTCATGGGCTCGCCGATGACAACGTGGTGGTCGCGCACTCCCTGCGGCTTTCCTCGGCGCTGCTCGCCGCCGGGCGGCCCCACGAGGTGCTCCCTCTGTCCGGGGTCACGCACATGACCCCCCAGGAACAGGTCGCCGAGAACCTGCTGCTGTTCCAGGTCGACTTCCTGAAGCGCTCGCTCGGCCTGCCGTAGGCCGGGGCGGTGGCCGGCCGGGGCGACATGGAGCGCCCCGGCCGGCCTGACGGCACCCGCACGGCCGTACGCCCCCCATGGTGGGACGCGCTCTTTTCACTCCCGCGACACCGGCGTTGCCCCCGTGTAACTCGGCGCACCCGGCCTAGCGGCCTGCGGCTAGATAGAACGTTCTAGCCCGTCCGGCGTTTGAGGACGAGGCGCGGAGCGCCGATCGACTGCGCCCGCGAGGCTCACGGCACGACCTGCTTCTCCTCCGCGAAGTGGCACGCCGACGCGTGCACCGCCGCCCCCTGAGCCCCCCGAAACGCCTCCGGAACCGCCAGTTCCGGCACCTCCACGGCACACCGCTCCCGCGCCTTCCAGCACCGGGTGCGAAACCGGCACCCCGAGGGCGGATTCGCCGGAGACGGCACGTCCCCGCTGAGAATGACCCGCTCCCGGTGCTCCCGGGCCTCCGGATCGGGCACGGGCACGGCGGAGAGCAGCGCCTGTGTGTAGGGGTGCGTCGGATGCTCGTAGATCTCCTCGTCCGTGCCGGTCTCCACGATCCGGCCGAGGTACATGACCCCGACCCGGTCGGAGATGTGCCGCACGATCGACAGGTCGTGCGCGATGAACACGTACGACAGGTCGAACTCGCTCTGCAGCCGCTCAAGCAGGTTGACGACCTGCGCCTGCACGGACACGTCGAGCGCGGAGACGGGCTCGTCGGCGACGATGACCTCGGGCCGCAGGGCGAGCCCCCGGGCGATGCCGATGCGCTGGCGCTGACCGCCCGAGAACTGGTGCGGGTAGCGGTTGATGTACTCGGGGTTGAGGCCCACCACGTCCAGGAGGTCCTGGACCTTCTGGCGGCGCGAGCCCTTGGGGGCGACCTCGGGGTGGATCTCGTACGGCTCGCCGATGATGTCGCCCACCGTCATGCGCGGGTTGAGCGAGGTGTACGGGTCCTGGAACACCATCTGGATGTTCCGGCGGACCGCCTTCAGGGCCCGCCCTGACAGCTTGGTGATGTCCTCGCCCCGGTAGCGGATCGCGCCCGCAGTGGGCCGCTCCAGGTTCACGAGCATCTTCGCGACCGTGGACTTGCCGCAGCCGGACTCCCCGACGATGCCGAGGGTTTCGCCGCGCGCGAGGTCGAGGTCCACGCCGTCGACCGCCTTGACGGCGCCCACCTGCTTCTTGATCAGGACTCCCTGGGTGAGCGGGAAGTGCTTGACCAGGCCTCGTACTTCCAGAATGGGCTCAGCCACGGAGGCACTCCCTTCCAGAAGTGGCAGGCGCTGTGGCGGTCTCCGTCGGCCCCCGCGCGGCCCTCGTCCGTGACCCGGGCGAGCGGGGGTTCGTCGGTGCGGCACACGTCCTGGGCCATCGGGCAGCGCGGGTTGAAGGCGCAGCCGGGCGGGATGTTCATGAGGTTGGGCGGCAGGCCCTTGATGGCGTAGAGGTCCTGGCCCTTCTGGTCCAGGCGCGGGATGGAGTCGAGCAGGCCCCGGGTGTAGGGGTGGGCGGGGGCCTTGTAGATCTCGTGGACGGGGGCCTTCTCGACGATGCGGCCCGCGTACATCACGGCGATGGTGTCGGCGACGTCGGCGACCACGCCGAGGTCGTGGGTGATGAGGATCAGGCCCATGTTCAGCTCGCGCTGGAGATCCGCGAGCAGCTCCATGACCTGGGCCTGGACCGTCACGTCGAGGGCGGTCGTGGGCTCGTCGGCGATGATCAGGGCGGGTTCGAGCGCGAGCGCCATGGCGATCATGATGCGCTGGCGCATGCCGCCGCTGAACTGGTGCGGGTACTGGCCGACGCGTTCCTTGGCGGCCGGGATGCGGACGCGGTCCATCAGCTCGACGGCCTTGGCGCGGGCGTCCTTGCGCGACATCCCGCGGTGGACGACGAACATCTCGCCGAGCTGGTCGCCGACGCTGAGCACGGGGTTCAGGGAGCTGAGCGCGTCCTGGAAGATCATCGCCAGGCCCGCGCCGCGGATCTTGCGCCGCTCCTCCTCCTTGAGCTTGAGCAGGTCCTGGCCCCGGAAGAGGATCTCCCCGCCGGTGATGCGGCCCGGCGGCATGTCGAGGATGCCCATGACGGCCTGCGCGGTCACGGACTTGCCGGAGCCGGACTCGCCGAGCACGGCGAGCGTCTCCCCGGCCGCGACGGAGTAGTCGACGCCGTTGACCGCCTTGGCGACGCCGTCGCGGGTGCGGAACTCCACGTGCAGACCGCGCACGTCGAGCAGGATCGGCGCCGCGCCGGACGCGGGGCCGGGCGCCGTGTCGGATGCCGTGTCGGCCGTGTTCGCCATGGGGCGCCTACCTCAGCTTCGGGTCGAGGGCGTCGCGCACCGCGTCGCCGAGCATGATGAACGCGAGCACCGTGACCGCGAGGGCGCCCGCGGGCCACAGCAGCATGTGCGGGGCGTTGCGGATGTAGGGGGACGCGGCGGAGATGTCGATGCCCCAGCTGACGGTGGGCGGCTTCAGGCCGACGCCGAGATAGGACAGGGTGGCCTCAAGGGCGATGTACGTGCCGAGCGCGATGGTGGCGACGACGATCACCGGGGCGACGGCGTTGGGCGCGATGTGGCGCAGCAGCATCCGGGAGTTGGAGGCGCCGAGCGCGCGGGCCGCCTGCACGTAGTCGTTCTGCTTCGCCGTGATCACCGAGCCGCGGGCGATGCGGGAGATCTGCGGCCAGCCGAGCAGCACCATGAAGCCGATCACGGGCCAGACGGTGCTCGAGGTGACGACGGACAGCAGCACGAGGCCGCCGAGGACCACCGGGATCGCGAAGAAGATGTCGGTGATCCGGGAGAGGATCGCGTCCCACACCCCGCCGAAGAACCCGGCGAGGCCGCCGAGCACGGAGCCGAGGAGCGCGACGCCGACGGTGGCGCAGACGCCGACGGTGACGGAGGCGCGGGCGCCGTACACGGTGCGGGTGTAGACGTCGCAGCCCTGCCCGTCGAAGCCGAAGGGGTGGCCCGGCGACGAGCCCTTCTGCGCGTGGGCGAGGTCGCAGTCCAGCGGGTCCCCGGAGGCGATCGCGGACGGCCACAGGGAGATGAGGACCAGGAAGAGGATGATCAGGCCGGAGAGCAGGAAGACCGGGTTGCGGCGCAGGTCGTGCCAGGCGTCGGACCACAGGCTGCGGGCGGGCGCGGTGGGCCCGCCGCCGGGGCTGCCCGGGGCAAGGCTGCCGGCCTCGCTGGTGGCAAGGTCCATCGCACCGCCCGCGCCGGTCCCGGCGATGGCCCCCTCGGCGGGCTCATGAGGTTCAGGCATAGCGGATCCTCGGGTCGAGTACGGCGTACAGCAGGTCGACGATCAGATTCGCGGCCAGGAAGACGAGGACGAGGACCGTCACGAAGCCGACGACCGTCTGGGTGCTCTGGCGCAGGATGCCCTGGTAGAGCTGGTAGCCGACGCCGTGGATGTTGAAGATCCGCTCGGTGACGATCGCGCCGCCCATCAGCGCGCCCACATCGGTGCCGATGAAGGTGACGACGGGGATGAGGGAGTTGCGCAGCAGGTGCCGGGTGATGACGCGGCGCCGGGGCAGGCCCTTGGCGACGGCGGTGCGGACGTAGTCGGCGCGGCGGTTCTCGGCGATGGAGGTGCGGGTCAGGCGCGTGACGTAGGCGAGGGAGACGGAGGCGAGCACGAGGCCCGGCACGATCAGCTCGTCGAGGGTCGCGTCGGAGGAGACGGACGGCTTGATGACGCCCCACTCGACGCCGAGCAGCAGCTGGAGCAGCAAGACCGGTCACGAACGTGGGGATCGAGATCACCACGAGGGTGATGAGCAGGACGGCCGTGTCGATGGGCTTGCCGCGCCGCAGGCCGGTGATCACGCCGAGGGTGATGCCGATGACGATCTCGAAGACGATGGCGACCAGCGTGAGCCTGATGGTCACGGGGAACGCGGTCGACATCAGCTCGGTGACCTTCTGGCCGTTGAAGGCGGTGCCGAAGTCGCCGGTGAAGACGTTGCCCATGTACGTCGCGTACTGCTGCCACACGGGCTTATCGAGGCCGAACTCCTTCTTCAGCTGGGCGGCCGTCGCGGGGTCGCACTTGCGGTCGCCGCACAGGCCCGCGATGGGATCGCCCATCACGTGCACCATCAGGAAGATCAGCAGGGTGGCGCCGAAGAAGACCGGGATCATCTGCAGCAGGCGCCGGATCACGTATCGGCCCATGGGCTCGCTCCGCAGGTAGGGGAAGCGGCCGCCCGACCAGGCACCCCGGGCGGCCGCTCCGCTCGGCTCAGTTGACCTTGATCTCCGCGTAGACGGGCACGCTGAACTGGTTCAGCGAGACGTCGGAGACCTGGTCCGAGTAGCCGGCGCTGCCGTTCTGGTACCAGAGCGGGATGGCGGGCATGTCCTTGGCGAGGATCTTCTCGGCGTCCTGGAACGTACTGACGGCCTTGGCGCTGTCGGTCTCGCCGTTGGCCTCGTTGATGAGCTTGTCGAACTCCTTGTCGGAGAACTTGCCGTCGTTCGACGAGGCGTCCGTGTAGTAGTTCGGCTCCAGGAAGTTCTGGATCAGCGGGTAGTCCATCTGCCAGCCCGCGCGCCAGGCGCCGTCGAGCTTCTGCTGCGAGGCCTGGCTGCGGAAGTCGGCGAAGGTGCCGATGGAGTTGCCGACGCAGGACCTGTTGTTGCCGAGGGCCTTGTTGATGGAGTTGCAGACGGCGTCCACCCACTCCTTGTGGGAGCCGGTGTCCCCGTTGTACGAGATCCGCAGGGTGCCGCCGGGGATGCCGCCGCCCTCCTCGACGAGCTTCTTGGCCTGCCCGGGGTCGTAGACGCAGGCGTCGCCGCAGGCGCTGTCGCTGTAGCCGCCGTCCTTGCCGAGCACCGGCGAGGTCCAGTCCTTGGCGGGGGTGCGCGTCTTCTGGAAGATCGTGTCGGTGATCTGTTCCCGGTTGATCGCCATGGACAGGCCCCTGCGGACCTTCTCGCTGCCCGGCTTGTTCCACTTGCTGTCGTAGAACGGGAAGGCGAGGGTCTGGATGATCCCGGCGGGGGTGTTGATGTACCGGTCCCCGAGGTCGTTCTTGACGTTCTTCAGCTGCGCGGCCGGGATGTCGTCGACGAGGTCGAGGTCGCCCGCCATGAGGGCGTTGTAGGCGGTGTTGTTGTCGGTGTAGACGTTGAGGTCGACGCCGCCGTTCTGCGCCTTGTCGTCGCCGGTGTAGTCGTCCCACTTCCTGAGCTCCATCTTGGAGCCCTTCTGGTACGACTTGATCGCGAAGGGGCCGTTGCCGACGGGCTTGGACAGCCAGCCCGCGTGGTCGTCGAAGAACGCCTTGGGCAGCGGCGCGAACGAGGGGTAGCCGAGGGTGTCGGGCCAGGTGGAGAACTTCTGCGTGAGCTTCACGGAGAACGTCCTCGGGTCGACGACCTTCAGCCCCGACAGGGTCTCGGCGCTCGCGTCGCCCTTCTCCGGATGGACCTTGTCATAGCCCTCGATGTACCCGAAGAAGTACGCGTTCTTCTGGTTGTTCTTGAGATGCGCGCCGTAGTTCCAGGCGTCCACGAAGGACTTCGCGGTGACGGCCTCCCCGTTGCTGAACTTCCACCCGTCCTTGATCTTGACGGTGAAGTTCTGGGAGTCCTTCGTCTCGATGGACTCGGCGATCATGTCCTTGGCCTCGCCGGTCTTCGGGTCGTACCGCTTGAGCCCCCGGAAGATCATGTCGAGGACCTTGCCGCCCTGCACCTCGTTGGTGTTGGCGGGCTCCAGCGGGTCTCTGCGGGTCGCCCCAGGAGGAGCTCACGACCCCGGAGCTGTCGCCGCCGCCCCCACCACCACAGGCTGTCGCCGCGAGCGCGACGGCCACCGCGCATGCGGCCCACTTGGCGTGCGTGGCTCCACGCATGAAGTGCCTCCTCGATCACTCGGCGCGCCTGAGCGGGCGCGATACCGCAAATATCGCGGCACACCGCACCAACCGCACATTTAGCCCGGCCGTATGAGGGGGGAGGCCATCCGGATGTACGCATCCGGGGCGGGGCGTCTGGCGGCGGGGCCGGACCAGGAACAGCCCCTCCTGACCGGTCGGCCTCGCTACGCTGCACGTATGGACTACGCGAAGATGCGCGCGATCGCCGAGGAGCTCGGAGCCTATGCCGAGCACCTCGAAGGGTCCTGGACCGTAGAGATCGGCCCGTCAGGTCCGATACTGGCGATGATGTGCCCCTCCAAGCGTCACGAGGGGACGGTCCGGCGCATCTGCAAGCAGTTGGACGCGCAGCTTCCCACCACCCACCCCGGCTACATCTGCGCCAACGGTCCAGAGATCGAGCACCCCTCCATCGGCCGCATGCGCCGCCCCGACGCCGTGGTGATCCCGGAGGCCGTGCTCGACGAAGAGGGCCTCGCCGTCGACGCCACACAGGTCCTGGCCGCCATCGAGATCGTCTCCCCGTCCCACCCCGAGAACGACTACGGCGAGAAACTGTCCGAACACCCGGCCATGGGCATCGAGCACTACATGATCGTCGACCCTCGGACGGGCACCGTCGAGGTGCACACCGAGCCCTGCGGGAGCCACTACCGGAAGAAGGCCCCCTACATCTTCGGTGACCGGGTCCCCGTCGGCCCCTGGACCGTGGACACGTCCGACTTCCGGCGCTACGCGAGGCCGGGCGGGCAGGGCTGAGGCCCCTTCGGCACGAAAGCGCCCCCGGCCGAATCCGGCCGGGGGCGCTTCGTTCTCGTGGTGCGAGGGGGATTACGCCGCGTGGACGACGTCCTTCTCCTCGGCGAAGTGGCAGGCCGACTCGTGGGCCGCCGGGGTGTCCTGGCCCTTGAAGCGCTCGGGGATCGCGAGCAGCGGGATCTCCTCGGCGCACTTGTCCTGCGCCTTCCAGCAGCGGGTGCGGAAGCGGCAGCCCGAGGGCGGGTTGGCCGGGGACGGGACGTCGCCGGTGAGGATGATGCGCTCGCGGCCCTCGCGGGCCTCCGGGTCGGGGACCGGGACGGCCGAGAGGAGCGCCTGCGTGTAGGGGTGCGTCGGGTACTCGTAGATCTGCTCGTCGGAGCCGATCTCCGCCATCTTGCCGAGGTACATCACGCCCACGCGGTCCGAGATGTGCCGGACGATCGACAGGTCGTGCGCGATGAAGACGTAGGACAGGTTGAACTCGTCCTGGAGCTTCTCCATCAGGTTGATGACCTGGGCCTGGACGGACACGTCCAGGGCCGAGACCGGCTCGTCGCAGATGATGATCTCGGGGTTGAGCGCGAGGCCGCGGGCGATGCCGATGCGCTGGCGCTGACCGCCCGAGAACTGGTGCGGGTAGCGGTTGATGTACTCGGGGTTGAGGCCCACCACGTCCAGGAGGTCCTGGACCTTCTGGCGGCGCGAACCCTTAGGGGCCACCTCGGGGTGGATCTCGAAGGGCTCCCCGATGATGTCGCCCACCGTCATGCGCGGGTTGAGCGAGGTGTACGGGTCCTGGAACACCATCTGGATGTTCCGGCGCACGGCCTTCAGGGCGCGGCCGGAGAGCTTGGTGATGTCCTGGCCCTTGTAGAAGACCTCGCCCGCGGTGGCGCGCTCCAGGGTCATCAGGAGCTTCGCGACCGTGGACTTGCCACAGCCCGACTCGCCCACGATGCCGAGCGTCTCCCCCTGGTAGAGGTCGAAGGAGATGCCGTCGACCGCCTTCACCGCGCCGATCTGGCGCTTGATGAGGATGCCCTGCGTGAGCGGGAAGTGCTTGACGAGGTTGCGGACCTGGAGGATCGGCTCGCCGCGCTCGACGGGCGCCTCGATGGCCGCCACCGCCTCCTCCGTCGTGGCCGCGTCCACCGTCTCGACCTCGGAGACGTTCGGCATGGCGTCCACGGCGTCCACGGCGTCCTTGGGCCCGTCGCCCTTCTTGAGCTCAGCCATGGATCGTCTCCTTCCAGAAGTGGCAGGCGCTGCCGCGGCCCACCAGCTCCGCGCCGTCCCGCTCGGCCACGGGGGCCAGCGGCGGGACCTCGGTGCGGCAGATGTCCTGCGCCTTGGGGCAGCGCGGGTTGAACGCGCACCCCGTGGGGATCTTCAGGAGGTTGGGCGGCAGCCCCTTGATCGCGTACAGCTCCTGGCCCTTCTGGTCCAGGCGCGGGATCGAGTCGAGCAGACCTCGCGTGTACGGGTGCGCGGGGCGCTTGTACAGCTCGTGCACCGGCGCCGTCTCCACGATCCGGCCCGCGTACATGACGGCGATCTTGTCCGCCACGTCCGCGACCACGCCGAAGGTCGTGGGTGATGAGGATCAGGCCCATGTTGTACTCGCGCTGCAGCTCCGCGAGCAGATCCATGACCTGCGCCTGGACCGTCACGTCGAGGGCCGTGGTGGGCTCGTCGGCGATGATCAGGTCCGGCTCCAGGGCGAGCGCCATCGCGATCATGATGCGCTGGCGCATGCCGCCGGAGAACTGGTGCGGGTAGTCGTTCACCCGCTCCTTGGCGGCCGGGATCTTGACCTTGTCCATCAGCTCGATGGACTTGGCCTTCGCCTCCTTGCGGCTGAGGCCCTGGTGCACCCGGAACATCTCGCCCAGCTGGTAGCCCACGCTGAGCACCGGGTTCAGGGAGCTCAGCGCGTCCTGGAAGATCATCGCGATCTTGCGGCCGCGGACCTTCCTGCGCTCCTCGTTGGACATCTTCAGCATGTCCTGGCCGCGGAAGAGGATCTCGCCCCGCGGGATGCGGCCGGGCGGCATGTCGAGGATGCCCATGATCGCCTGCGCGGTCACGGACTTGCCGGAGCCGGACTCGCCGAGCACGGCGAGCGTCTCGCCGGGCTCCACGGTGTAGTTGACGCCGTTGACGGCCTTGGCCACGCCCTCACGCGTGTGGAACTCCACGTGCAGATCGCGGACTTCGAGGAGGGGTGCCTGCTCGCCGCTGCGCGGGGCGGGCACGTCCGCCTGTTTCTCGATGGTGGTCACGTACGCCTCCCTCAGCGCAGCTTGGGGTCGAGGGCGTCGCGCACGGCGTCGCCCAGCATGATGAAGGCCAGGACGGTCAGGCTCAGCATGCCGGCCGGGAAGAACAGGATGTACGGGTCGTTGCGCAGCTGCTTGGCGGCGTCGGAGATGTCGCTGCCCCAGGAGATCGCGTCGTCCGACAGGCCCATGCCGAGGAAGGACAGGGTCGCCTCGGCCGTGATGTAGCCGCCGAGCGCGATGGTCGCGACGACGATCACGGGAGCGGCCGCGTTCGGCAGGATGTGCCGGATCAGGATTCGCCAGGTGCTGGCGCCGAGCGCCTTGGCCGCGACCACGTAGTCGGAGTGCTTGGTGGTGATCACGGAACCGCGCATGACGCGGGTGATCTGGGTCCAGCCGAGCACCGCGAGGGCCCCGACCACGGTCCACACCGTGCGGTCGGTGACCGCGTTCATGACGACCATGGTGCCGAGCAGGAACGGAACGCCGAAGAACACGTCCGTCAGGCGCGAGATGAGCGCGTCCCAGACGCCGCCGAAGTAACCGGCGAGCATGCCGAGGATCGAGCCGACGATGGTGACGGCGATCGTGACGCAGATGCCGACGGTGATCGAGTTGCGGGCTCCGTACAGCACGCGGGCGTAGATGGAGCGGCCCTGGCCGTCGTAGCCGAACCACTCGGGCTGGAAGAAGTGGGTGTAGCTCGGCTTCTCCAGGAAGTGGTTGCGCAGATCGCCCTTGGTCGGGTCGGCGCTCGTGAACAGGCCCGGGAAGAACGCGATCGTCACGAGCAGCACGATGAGCAGCGCGGATATCACGAAGAACGGATTGCGGCGCAGGTCCCGCCAGGCGTCCGCGGCAAGCGAGCGGGGCTTGCCGGGCGCCGGGCCCGCCGCGCTCTCGGCGACCGCCGTGGCCGCGACGTCGGACGCCGTGTCCGGCTGCGTGGTCTTGGTGACGTCAGGCATAACGGATCCTCGGGTCCAGGACCGCGTAGAGCAGGTCGACGATCAGGCTCGCGGCCAGGTAGACGAGCACCAGGATGGTCACCGTGCCGACGATGACCTGGCCCTCACGGCGGGCGAGCCCGTCGAACAGGGTATTGCCGACGCCCGGCACGTTGAAGATGCCTTCGGTGACGACCGCGCCGCCCATCAGGGTGCCGATGTCGGTGCCGAGGAAGGTCACGACCGGGATCAGCGAGTTGCGCAGCAGGTGCCGCGTCATGATCCGGCTCTTGGGCAGGCCCTTGGCGACGGCGGTGCGGATGTAGTCGGCGCGCAGGTTCTCCGCGATGCTCGAGGTGCGCGTCAGGCGGGCGACGTACGCCAGCGAGAGCGAGCCGAGGACGATCGCAGGAAGGATCAGCTGGGTGATGTCCGTGGCGTCCTGGACCGTTGGCTCGGTCCATTTGAGCTGGAGCCCGAACACCGTCTGGACGATGTAGCCGAGCACGAACACCGGCACCGAGATGACGAGCAGCGTGAAGACCAGGATCAGGTTGTCCACGATGCGGCCGCGGCGCACGCCCGCGAGCATGCCGAGGGCGATGCCGAGGACCATTTCGATGCCGAAGGCCAGCAGAGCGAGGCGCACGGTCACGGGGAACGCCTGGCTGAGGATGTCGCCCACGGGCTGGCCACCGATGTTGGTGCCCAGGTCACCGACGGCCAGGTTCTTCATGTAGTGCAGGTACTGCTCCCAGAGCGGCAGGTCGAGACCACGCTGGTGGCGGATGGCCTCCATCTGCGCCGGGTCCGGCGGCTTGTCCCCCCACAGCGCCCGTACCGGGTCACCGGGAAGCACATTGACCATCAGGAAAATGAGAAGTGTGGTCCCGATGAAGACCGGGATCATCTGGAGCAGTCGCCGCGCGACGTAGCGCCCCATGGAAGCCTCCGTCCTGTGCGAAGCCGCCCGTGGTGCCGACCCGGATCACGGGTCGGCACCACGGGCTGAGCCCTCGCGAACTACTTCTTGTACACCTGGACTTCAGTGAAGATCGGGGCTGCTTGCTGGTCGAACTTCACGCCGGTGACATTGGTGGAGGCGCCGGTCTGGAGCTTGCCGTACCAGAGCGGGATGGACGGGAAGCTGTTCTGGAGGCTCGTCTCGGCCTCGTTGTAGAGCTCCGCGGACTGCTCGGTGGTCTGGGCCTTGTCGGCCTTCGCCGTCAGCTTGTCGAAGTCCTTGTTCGAGTAACCGCTCTGGTTGCCGCCCACGCCGGTGCCGTAGAGGTCGCGCAGGAAGTTGCCGTTGAACGGGTAGTCGAGGACCCAGCCGGAGCGGTACATCGACTTGACCTTCTTGGCGTCACGCGTCTGCGTGTCGGCCTGGAAGTCGGTCTTCGGGTCGCCGACGCAGGTCACGCCGGTCGCCTGCTTGATGCTGTTGCAGACGGCCGTGACCCAGCCCTTGTGCGGCTGGTCGGCGTTGTACTGGATCGAGACCTTGTTGTCCGGGACACCGCCGCCGGCCTTGATGAGGTCCTTGGCCTTCTTGGGGTCGTACTTGCAGTACTCGCCGCAGGCGCCGCCCTTGTAGCCGATGACGTTCTTGGCGACCCAGCCGGTGGCGGCCTCACGGGTGTTGTTGAGGACCGTCTTGATGATGGTGTCGCGGTCGATCGCCATCGACAGGCCCTGCAGGACCTTGACGTCGATGTTCTTCCACTGCTTGGTGTAGCGGGCGAACGCGATCGTCTGGATCATCGAGTAGTCCTGGTTGATCGCGCGATCACCCAGGTCTTCCTGGTAGTTGGCCAGCTCGCCCTCGGGAACCTGGTTCATGGAGTCGACGTTGCTTCGACACCAGGTCCTTGTACGCGCCCTCGGAGGAGGCGTAGTTCTTGAAGGTGACGCCACCGTTCTTGGCCTTGTTCGGGCCCTGGTAGCTGTCGTAGCGGGTGACCTTGATGGACTTCTTGTGGTCCCAGCTGGCGAACTTGTAGGGGCCGTTGCCGACCGGCTTCTCGCCGTAGCCCTTCGGGTCCTTGAAGAAGCCCGAGGGCAGCGGGGAGAAGACCTCGTAGCCCAGCTTGTACGCGTAGTACGGAACGCCCGAGTTCAGCGTGATCGTGAACTCGTTGTCGCTCTTGACCTTCAGACCCGACATCTTGTCGGTCTTCGGCTTGCCCTTCTCGGGGTGGACGTCGGCGTAACCCGCGATGTCCGCGAACCAAGAGCTGTTGGTCTGGTTGTTCGGCGTGTGCGCCGCCCAGTTCCACGCGTCGACGTACGACTTCGCGGTGACCGCCTCGCCGTTGTGGAACTTCCACCCCGGCTTGAGCTTGACCGTCCAGGTCTTGTTGTCCTTGGACGGCGTCACCGACTCGGCGTTCATGTTGACCAGCTTGCCGGTGCCCGGCGTGTAGTCGACGAGACCGGTGAACAGCGTGTGGATGACGTCGCTTCCGTACGCCTCCTTGGTGTTCGCCGGCTGAAGCGGGTTCTGCGGCTCACCACTCGCGTAGACGAAGGTGCCGTTCTTGTCGATCGCCCGGTTCTTGTCGTCACTACCGCTGTCGCCACCACCACAGGCCGTCGCGGCAAGGGCGATGACAACCGCGCCCCCAACCCACTTGGCGCTCCTGGCACCACGCATGGGGTTCCTCCTCATGAGTCCACTTGTTCGCTACAAGAGGGGGTACGTGAAACCGCGCCGACACCCCTGCCGACGGAGATCGAGTACCCCAGTGTGCTCGTGAGTCGGCGCTCCCCACAGCGCGTGACCCATTGACCCGAGCTATACGCGGTCAACTATTAGCCATGAGGTACGGCCCGACCACACCCTTTTGGTCTCGGTTCAATCACACCTGGCCAGTACAACTTCCAAAATCCGGACAAACCGATCCCAGATAGATGGTTGCGAAACGGACGTGTTACCCATCTAACGGTCAACAGGGTCCGTATAGCGGACAGATCGTGGGCAAAAACCGGTTGCCGCGCGGCCCCCGAAGGGCCCCTGGGGAGGTGTTCCGTGACGGCAACGCTATCGCTCCCCGGATACGCCGGAGGCCGGTTCCCGGCCACACCGGAGGGTGTGACGGGAACCGGCCTCGACATCGGTCCCGGGGCGCGGTCAGGCCGCGCCCTGCGGGCGACTAGCCGTGCTTGGCGCGCGACGCCGCACGGGCGCGCTCACGCTGGTCCAGCTTCACCTTGCGGATGCGGACCGCCTCCGGGGTCACCTCGACGCACTCGTCGTCGCGGCAGAACTCCAGGGACTGCTCCAGGGAGAGCTTGCGCGGGGGCACCACGTTCTCGGTGTTGTCCGCGGAAGCCGCACGCATGTTGGTGAGCTTCTTCTCCTTGGTGATGTTCACGTCCATGTCGTCGGCGCGCGAGTTCTCGCCGACGATCATGCCCTCGTACACCTCGGTGCCGGGCTCGGTGAACAGCACACCGCGCTCCTGGAGGTTGATCATCGCGAACGGCGTGACCGCGCCCGAGCGGTCGGCGACCAGCGAACCGTTGTTACGGGTCTGCAGGGTGCCGAACCACGGCTCGTGGCCCTCGTGGATGGAGTGCGCGATGCCCGTACCGCGCGTGTTCGTCAGGAACTCCGTACGGAAGCCGATGAGGCCTCGGGACGGGACGACGAACTCCATGCGCACCCAGCCGGAGCCGTGGTTGGACATGTTGTCCATACGGCCCTTGCGGACGCCCATGAGCTGCGTGACGGCGCCCATGTGCTCCTCGGGCACGTCGATGGTCATGCGCTCGACCGGCTCGTGCGTCTTGCCGTCGATCTCCTGGGTGACCACCTGGGGCTTGCCGATGGTCAGCTCGAAGCCCTCGCGGCGCATCTGCTCGACCAGGATGGCGAGCGCCAGCTCACCGCGGCCCTGCACCTCCCAGGCGTCCGGGCGTCCCGTCTCCAGGACACGGAGGCTGACGTTACCGATCAGTTCGCGGTCCAGACGGTCCTTGACCTGGCGGGCGGTGACCTTGCGGTCCTTGACGGCCGACTTGGCGTCCGCGCCCTTGCCGGTGCCACCGCGGCCGACCAGCGGCGAGGTGTTCGTACCGATCGTCATGGAGATCGCGGGCTCGTCGACCGTGATCAGCGGCAGCGCGATCGGGTTCTCGGGGTCGGCCAGGGTCTCGCCGATCATGATGTCCGGGATACCGGCGACGGCGCAGATGTCGCCGGGGCCGGCGACCTCCGCGGGCTTGCGGGTCAGGGCCTCGGTCATCATCAGCTCGGTGATGCGAACGTTGGAGATCGAGCCGTCGCGCTTGATCCACGCGACGGTCTGGCCCTTGCGCAGCTCGCCCTGCTCGACGCGGAGCAGCGCGATGCGGCCGAGGAAGTTGTCGGCGTCCAGGTTGGTGACGTGGGCCTGGAGCGGGGCCGACTCGTCGTACTCGGGGGCCGGGACGTGCGCCAGGAGCGTCGAGAAGAACGGCTCCAGGTTGGTGCTGTCCGCCGGGACGGTGCCGTCCTCGGGCTTGGTCAGCGAGGCCACGCCGTCACGGCCGCAGGCGTAGACGATCGGGAACTCGATCTGGTCCTCGTCGGCGTCCAGGTCGAGGAAGAGGTCGTACGTCTCGTTGACGACCTCGTCGATCCGCGAGTCGGGGCGGTCCGTCTTGTTGATGCACAGGATGACGGGCAGGCGCTGCATCAGGGCCTTGCGCAGCACGAAGCGCGTCTGCGGCAGCGGGCCTTCGGAGGCGTCGACCAGAAGGACGACCGCGTCCACCATCGACAGACCGCGCTCGACCTCGCCACCGAAGTCGGCGTGGCCTGGGGTGTCGATGATGTTGATCGTGATCGGGTCGCCACCGTCCTTCGGGTGGTGTACTTGACCGCGGTGTTCTTGGCCAGGATCGTGATGCCCTTCTCACGCTCCAGGTCGTTGCTGTCCATCATGCGGTCGTCAAGGGACTCAGCGGCGTGCGCGGCGAAGGCGCCGGCCTGCTTGAGCATGGCGTCGACGATGGTCGTCTTGCCGTGGTCGACGTGGGCGACGATGGCGACGTTACGAATGTCGTGGCGCGTGGGCATGCGAGGTGCGCTTCTCCCGGGAAGAGTGGAAGGCTGCGCGTACATTTCCTATGCGTACGCGGGCCCTGCCGGGCAGACACACGCCACGGCCTTACCCCATCCTACGTGGCCTCGCCGTGGGCGGCATGGCGGGACCTCCGGCACCCCCCGGAGGGCGAGGTTCCGCCACGCCTCGGGCGCCCTCTATCGCCCTTCGGGCTCGTCCTCAATCGCCGGCCGGGCCTGGGCTTGGCTTGGCTCCCGGCTTGAGGAAGCCGATGTTCTCGTACAGCGGAGTCTGGAAGCCGAAGGCGCCCGCGTTGGCCAGGTTCGGGCGGGCCGCCACCAGCTGGGGGCGCTGGTAGAGGGGGATGGAGCCGGCCGCCGCCCAGATGCGGGCGTCCGCCTTCTTCACCAGGGAGCGCATCTCGCCCTCGTCGAGCTCGGCCAGGGCCTGGTCGAAGAGCTGGTCGATGTGGTCGGTGCCGACGCGGGTGTAGTTCTGCTCCACGTTCAGGGAGCCGTCGGCTGCGGGCACCGGCTTGGCGTAGATCGGGCGGGCGTCGGTGGCGGGGAAGGCGGAGCCGGGCCAGGAGTACAGGGCGAGGTCGTACTGGCCGGAGGCGATGTGGTCCTTGAAGTAGCTCTCGTCGGCGACCTTCGCGATCTCCGTGCGCACGCCGATGCGCTCCAGCATCCGCGAGATCCGGTCGGCGACGCCGCGCAGCGCCTGCGAGCCGTCACCTGAGGGCAGGACGAAGCGGAGCGTGAGGGGCTTGCCGTCCTTGGCGAGGGGGCCGGACGCGGGCGCGGGGGCGGCGGTGCCCTTGGGGGCGTAGGCGCCGGGCGCGCCGCCCTGGGCGTGCTTCTTCGTGTGCTTGTTCGTGTGCTTCCTGGCCGGGCCGCCCGGGTCCTTCCGCTTCTCCTTGTCGGCCTCGCGGGGCGCGGTGAGGGCGTCGGCCTGCCGCGTCAGGGCGGCCTGCTGGAAGGCGGCCACGGGGGCGGGGGCCAGGATGGAGACACCGGCGTCGCCGGGCTTCTGGTCGTCCTCACCGACGATGTACGTGCCGTCGTCGCCCCCGTCACCGGTGTCCGCCTCACCACCGGCGACGCCGTCCTTCTCCTTCTTCTCCCCGTCCCTCCCCTTCTCCTTCTCCTTCTCCTTCTCCTTGTACTTCTCCTTGAGCGGGCCGCCCGGCGTCCAGCCCGCGTCGGCGAGCAGCGCCCGCGCCTCGGCGGTGTCCTGGTCGCCGAGGGCTCCGCTGTTGTCCGCGTACGTGTCCTGGCCGGCGAGCGCGAGGTGGCTGCCGACCGAGTGCGCGGGCAGGCCGAGCGGCTTGAGAACCGTTTCCGCGAGTGCGTCGCGGTCGAGGGCGCGGGCCACGGCGCGGCGGACGCGGTCGTCGGCGAGCGGGCCCTCGGAGCCGTTGAGGGCGAGCTGGGTGTAGGCGGGTTCGAGGGACTTGCGGACCACGTAGCCCCGCAGGTCCTTCTGCTCGTCGGCGTACCGCTGGGCGGCCTCGCCGGTCTTCTCGCGCGCCTCCTGCTCGGCCGCGGCGGCCTCCTCGTCGGAGCCGTGGGCGAGGGCCCAGGAGCGCAGGGCGTCGGCGGGCGTGAGCCGGGCGCCGGGGCCGTGCGCGAGGGGGCCCGGGGCGCTCTGGTCGCGGTGGGCGAGGGCGATGCGGGACGCCTCGTCGGCGTCGACATCGGCGAGGTCGACCTTGCCCTCGGCGAGGGCGGCGGTGCGGCGGTCGCGCGGCACCGAGCGCAGCACGAGGCGGTCCAGCTTGGCGGGGCTGCCCCACCAGCGCGGGTTGCGCTGGAGCGTGACCTCGCCCTTGCCGCGGTCGACGTCCTTCAGGGCGAAGGGGCCAGCGGTCACCTTCAGGCGGGTGCGCGCGCCGTCGTTGAAGGAGTCGGGGGTGCCCATGACCTGCTTGGGGTACAGCGGCGAGAACAGCGAGCGCCAGTCGGCGTAGGGCTGGGCGAAGGTGACGCGCACCTCCAGGTTGTTGGCGCCGCGCTCGATCTTCTCGATGCGCTCGTAGCCCGCGTTGCGGGCCGTCCAGTACGCGCTGTCCTTGCCGGACAGGGCCCGCCACTGGGCGGCGAAGTCATCGGCGCCGATCTCGCGGCCGTCGCTCCACACCGCCTGCTGGTTGAGCTTGTAGAGCACGACCTGCTTGGGCTCGCGCTCGACGACCTTCGCGGACTCCAGGAAGTCGGGGTCGGCCGTGACCCTGCCGCGGGCGTCGAGCCGGTGCAGGGAGGGCAGCACGGCGCTCGTGACCCGGGACGTGGCCGCGTCCGCGTCCGACTGGAAGGTGTTGAACGTCTCCGGCAGCGCGTCGACCGCCCACTTCAGCGTGCCCCCGTCGGCCACCCGGTCCCGGGCCGCGGGGGCGATGTCCTGCCCGGCCGCGGGGGCGCTCGTCTCCTCGTCCGCGCCGCAGCCCGCGAGGGCGGGCAGCGCGAGGACTCCGGCGACGAGGAACACGGCGGAGCGGACCGTGGCCGTCCGGCGGACCGGTCGCGGCCTGGCGCGGTCGTGGGGCATGACGGGTACCTCCGGGGCCGGGTCTGGTGACGGGGTGCCGTGGCGTGGGGTGCACGATTGGCGGTACTGCGGGGGAAATATGGAGTTGATCACATGTATCGCCTCCACTGAACGCGACGGGGCCCGGGGGCGGGGGGCGACACGGCGGGTGGGCCCCCAGAACCCACCCGGGCGGCCCAACGCCCCCGCACAGCTGCGCCCCGCACGGCTGCGCACCCGCCTGAGCGCCCCGCTGGCCTGCCCTGCCTGGTCGCCCCACCTGGTCGCCCCACCTGGCCGCCCCACTTGGTCGCCCCGCCTACGCGCCCCCGCTTGCTCGCCCGCCCGCCCATCGGCGCTCCGCGCCTCGTCCTCAATCGCCGGACAGGCTCTTTCCCCCGCCCACCCGCCCCTCCATCGCGCTGCCGCGCTCGTCCTCAAACGCCGGACGGGCTGGACTGTTCCGCCTGGGCTGGGTTGTTCGAGTGCGGGAATTCAGTCCGGGTGCGGACATTCAGCCCGGGTCCAGGTCCTTCAGCCCGGGCACAGGCATTCAGTCCCGGTGCAGGTGTGTATTCAGTCCAGGTCTAGGTGTTCCAGCCCGGGCACGGGGATTCAGCCCGAGCGCGAATGTTTCAGCCCAGGCCGACACGATCCAGCCCGTCCGGCGCTTGAGGACAAGCGCGCAGCGCGGGAATCCAGCCCGTCCGGCGCTTGAGGACAAGCGCGCAGCGCGGGGATTCAGCCCGTCCGGCGCTTGAGGACAAGCGCGCAGCGCGGAGATTCAGCCCGTCCGGCGTTTGAGGACGAGGCGCGGAGCGCCGATGCGGTTGGGGGGGGCGGCCAGCACGGGGCCACAGGCAGGGGCGCGAACCGGGCGCGGAGCGCCCCCGGCGGACATGCGCCACCCCACAGCGATTCCCTGCAGATCCCTTCCCAAGCAGCGATGTGACGCGCAACACTCGCAGGCGCATGAGCGTCACACGCGTGTTGCCACCCGCACCCCGAAGTGAGGGCAAGTCATGGCACTGCAGGACGATCTGACGGCCATTCAGCGCTGCGTGGACGACCTGGTCCGCACCGTGGGCCTGGTCGAGCAGCGGGCCGGAACAGAACTGGCGGGCGTCGACTTCCGCCGGGTCCGCATGGACACCGACCACCTGCGCGAGAGCGTCGCGCTGCTGCGCGAGGCGGCCGCCCCGTCCGCCCCGAAGACGCCCCCGCCCCCACCGGCGCGGCCCGTCATGGTGCCCGTACCGGACACACCGTACGACCGATCCCTGTGGACGGACACGGACGACGAGGGCCTGGGCGCCCGCGACCGCCGCGCGCCCTAACGCGCCCCACCCGTCGCAACCCATCCGTCGACGAAGGAGTGGAGCCTCGTTGGCCACTGGCACCGAACCCCATCTGAACAAGGGCACGGCCCCCGGCGGCGTACGGCACGGCACGCGCGCCGCGATCGCCGCTGCCCATCTGCGGACGGACCGCTGGTGGCTGCAGCCCGCCGCGACCGCCGCCGGACTGCTCGCCTTCATCGCGTACTCGACGTGGCGGGCGTTCGCCAACGCCGACTACTACGAGGCGCCGTACGTCTCGCCGTTCTACTCGCCGTGCCTCGCCGACAATTGCGAGCCGATGCGGAACGGCCCCAACTGGGATCTTTTCGGCAGCTGGTGGGGCCTCTCCCCCGCGCTGCTCATCCTCATCTTCCCGCTCGGCTTCCGCCTCACCTGCTATTACTACCGCAAGGCCTACTACCGCGGATTCTGGGCGTCGCCGCCCGCCTGCGCGGTCGCCGAACCGCACGCGTCGTACACGGGTGAGACGCGTTTCCCGCTGATCCTGCAGAACATCCACCGGTACTTCTTCTACGCGGCCGTACCGGTGGCCGGAATCCTCACGTACGACACCGTGCTCTCCTTCCGCGACGAGCACTACGCCTGGGGCCACATGGGGCTCGGCACGCTGGTGTTCCTGGTGAACATCGCGCTGATCTGGGCGTACACACTGTCCTGCCACTCCTGCCGGCACGTCGTCGGCGGAAAGCTCAAGCACTTCTCCAAGCATCCGGTGCGCTACCGCCTTTGGCAGTGGGTAGGCGCTCTGAACGGCCGTCACATGCAGCTCGCCTGGGCCTCACTGGTGAGCGTGGCACTCGCCGACTTCTACGTGTATCTGATCGCGTCCGGCGCCTTCGGCGACCCGAAGCTCTTCTGACCACCGACGACCTTCGACCAGCAAACGGCAAGCTATGAGTGAACGAATGAAATAGGGGGCGCTCTGATGTCGCAAGTGGAACGGCAGCAGTGGGATGTCGTCGTGGTGGGCGCGGGGGGCGCGGGTCTGCGGGCCGCGATCGAGGCGCGCGAACAGGGCGCCCGTACGGCCGTGATCTGCAAGTCGCTGTTCGGCAAGGCCCATACGGTGATGGCCGAGGGCGGCATCGCGGCGGCCATGGCGAATGTGAACTCCGGGGACAACTGGCAGGTGCACTTCCGCGACACGCTGCGCGGCGGGAAGTTCCTCAACCAGTGGCGCATGGCGGAACTCCACGCGCGCGAGGCGCCCGACCGGGTGTGGGAGCTGGAAACCTGGGGCGCGCTCTTCGACCGCACCAAGGACGGCCGCATCTCGCAGCGGAACTTCGGCGGGCACGAATACCCCAGGCTCGCCCACGTCGGTGACCGTACGGGACTGGAGTTGATCCGCACCCTCCAGCAGAAGATCGTGGCGCTCCAGCAGCAGGACAAGAAGGAATTCGGCGACTACGAAGCCCGGTTGAAGGTCTTCCAGGAGTACACCGTCACCCGCGTCATGAAGGAAGGCGACCGGGTCAGCGGGGCGTTCTGCTACGAACGGGAGAGCGGGCGCTTCTTCGTGATCGAGGCGCCGAGCGTCGTGCTCGCCACCGGCGGCATCGGGAAGTCCTTCAAGGTGACGTCGAATTCGTGGGAGTACACGGGCGACGGGCACGCGCTCGCCCTCCTCGCGGGCGCCCCGCTGCTGAACATGGAATTCGTGCAGTTCCACCCGACGGGAATGGTGTGGCCACCGTCGGTGAAAGGCATCCTCGTCACCGAGTCGGTGCGCGGTGACGGCGGAGTGCTGCGCAATTCCGAGGGCAAGCGGTTCATGTTCAACTACATTCCGGATGTCTTCAAGGAGAAGTACGCGGAGTCGGAGGAAGAGGGCGACCGCTGGTACGAGGACCCGGACCACAACCGCCGCCCCCCGGAGCTGCTGCCCCGCGACGAGGTCGCGCGCGCCATCAACTCCGAGGTGAAGGCGGGCCGCGGCTCCCCGCACGGCGGCGTGTTCCTCGACGTGTCCACGCGGATGCCCGCGGAGGTCATCCGGCGTCGGCTGCCGTCCATGTACCACCAGTTCAAGGAGCTCGCCGACGTCGACATCACCGCCGAGGCGATGGAGGTCGGGCCGACCTGCCACTACGTGATGGGCGGCATCGCGGTCGAATCCGACACGGCGGCGGCGCGCGGCGTGCCCGGCCTCTTCGCGGCCGGTGAGGTCGCGGGCGGCATGCACGGCTCGAACCGGCTCGGCGGCAACTCCCTCTCCGACCTGCTGGTCTTCGGCCGCCGGGCCGGTCTGTACGCCGCGCGGTACGCGGACGAGCTCGCCGTACGGCCGATCGTGGACGACCCGCAGGTCGACACGGCGGCGGCGGAGGCGCTGCGTCCGTTCAGCGCCGAGGGCCCCGAGGACGGGGCGACGCCGGAGAACCCGTACACCCTCCACCAGGAGCTCCAGCAGACGATGAACGACCTGGTCGGCATCATCCGCCGCGAGGGCGAGATGGAGCAGGCCCTGGAGAAGCTCGCCGAGCTGCGGGTGCGGGCGCGCCGGGCCGGGGTCGAGGGCCACCGGCAGTTCAACCCGGGCTGGCACCTGGCGCTCGACCTCAGGAACATGCTGCTGGTCAGCGAGTGCGTGGCGCGGGCGGCCCTGGAGCGCGCGGAGAGCCGCGGCGGCCACACCCGCGAGGACCACCCCGGGATGAACCGCAGCTGGCGCCGCCTCAACCTCCTCTGCCGCCTCACCGACCCGACCGGCGGCCTCGCGGCCACGGACCCCGTGCGCGGCCAGATCGACCTCGAACGCGTCACGACCGACCCCATCCGCCCCGACCTGCTCGCTCTCTTCGACAAGGAGGAGCTGGTCAAGTACCTCGCCGAAGAGGAGCTCTACGAGTGAGCACTGCCGACTCCGCTTCCGACTCCGCTTCCGACTCCAGTTCTGGTTCCAGCTCCGGCTCCGGCTCTGATTCCGGCTCTTCCTCCAGTTCTCATTCCGGCTCTGCCGCCAGTTCTGACTCCGGCCCCGGCTCCGCGTCGAGCGCGTACCAGGCGCGGTTCAAGGTCTGGCGCGGTGACACCGAGGGCGGCGGCCTGGAGGACTTCGAGGTCGAGGTCAACGACGGCGAGGTGGTGCTCGACATCATCCACCGCCTCCAGGCCACCCAGGCGCCGGACCTGGCGGTCCGCTGGAACTGCAAGGCGGGCAAGTGCGGTTCCTGCTCGGCGGAGATCAACGGGCGGCCGCGGCTGATGTGCATGACCCGCATGTCGGTGTTCACGCGGGACGAGACGATCACCGTCACGCCGCTGCGGGCCTTCCCCGTCGTCCGCGACCTGGTGACCGACGTCGGCTACAACTACGCCAAGGCGCGCGAGGTGCCCGCCTTCGTGCCGCCGCCGGAGCTGGGGGCCGGTGAGTACCGCATGATGCAGGAAGACGTGGACCGCTCCCAGGAGTTCCGCAAGTGCATCGAGTGCTTCCTGTGCCAGGACACCTGCCATGTGGTGCGTGACCACGAGGAGAACAAGACGTCGTTCGCGGGGCCGCGTTTCCTGATGCGCGTCGCCGAGCTGGACATGCACCCCCTGGACGCGGCCGCCACGGAGGGCCTGGACCGCAAGACGACCGCGCAGGAGGAGCACGGCCTCGGCTACTGCAACATCACCAAGTGCTGCACCGAGGTCTGCCCGGAGGGCATCCACATCACGGACAACGCGCTGATTCCGTTGAAGGAGCGCGCTGTCGACCGGAAGTACGACCCGTTGGTGTGGCTGGGGAACAAGATTCGGCGGCGGGGGGTGTAGCGCGGGGCGGGGGCGAAGGGCTCGGGGCACGCGCGGGGCGCTGGGCCCGGGGCACTGGGCCCGAGGCGCTGGGCCCGAGGCGCTGGGCCCGAGGCGCTGGGCCCGAGGCGCTGGGCGCGGGGCTTTGTGGGGGTAATCCCCCAGGCGATTCTCTCTTGATCGCCCCCATGGTTTCGGGGGTGGGCGGCGGCCAGCATGGAGGCATGGAGATTCGTACCGCGCGGCGTCGTCCGCGCTCGCTGAAGGTGCTGGTGGCCGCGGGGCTCGTGGCGGCGGTGACGCTGGGGGCCGGGGGCGTCGCACCGGCCTTCGCGCAGGAGTCCGGGGGCGCCTCGGGCGCTCACGCACCGGACGCGGTCCGCCCGGCACTGCCCGCCCCGACGGGACCGCACCCGGTCGGCACCGTCTCCACCCGCCTCGTCGACCACACGCGCACCGACCCCTGGGTCACCTCGCGGCCGTTCCGCGAACTGATGGTGAGCGTCTGGTATCCGGCGCGGCAGACGCCCGGCCCCAAGCCCGCCCCGTATATGGCGCCGGGCGCCGCCGACGCCTGGGACGCCGCGGCACCGCACGGGATTCCGAAGGGGACCGTCGACTGGGCGGGCATGCGCTCACACGCCCGCCAGGGCGCCCCGGTGGACACGCGGGACGGACGCCGCCCGGTGCTGGTGTACGCGGCGGGGGCCAACGACCCGCGCACCTGGGGCACCGCGCTCGTCGAGGAGATGGCCAGCCGCGGCTATGTCGTCATCACCGTCGACCACACCTATGAGTCCCCGGGCGTGCAGTTCCCCGACGGCTCGGTCAAGGGCGACAAGCCCCTGCGGGACGCCCTCGCCCAGGTGCACGACGAGGAGTCGCTGTCCCGGCTCCTGAAGAAGGTCCTGTCCATCCGGGTCGCCGACGACAAGTTCGTCCTCGACCGGCTCGGTGACCTGCCGCACGGCCTGTCCAAGGTGGTCGACCGCGACCGGATCGGCATGTTCGGCCAGTCCGCGGGCGGAATCGCCGCCGCCGAGACGATGTACGAGGACCGGCGCGTGAAGGCGGCCATCAACCTGGACGGGACCATGGAGTACAACGGCGAACCGAAGGGCACCCACCTCATGCCGGTCGCCCGCAACGGCGTCGACCGCCCGCTGCTCCTGATGGGCCGCGACGGCAGCGACCACACCACGGAGCCCTCCTGGCGGTCCTTCTGGTCCCACAGCCCCGGCTGGAAGCGGGACTTCACGCTCCAGGGAGCCAAGCACCAGACGTACACGGACCTCGCCGCCGTTCTGCCCCAGTCCGGCCTCCCCCGCGCCGTCGTCGAGAAGAACATCGGCACGGTGGACCCCCAGCGGGCGATATCCGCCCAGCGCGCCTATGTGGCCTCCTTCTTCGACCGCTGGCTGCGCCACCAGGACGACCACCTCCTGGACGGCCCGTCGCCCCGCTTCCCCGAGGTGCGCTACGTCCCCTGACCGAGGGGCGCCGGCGGCGGCCGGACCGCCGTCCGCTCGGCGCGCTCCAGCCACCCCACGTACCACTGGGCGAAGGTGACACGCGGCCGCTCCGGCGACGCCACCGGCCGCACCCCCTCGCCGACGGCCCGCACGTCGTCCCAGATGGTGCCGCGCTCGGGGCCCGTGACAGCCAGCAGGCTGTAGTAGCCGCAGCCCTGGTGCCCCAGCACGAGGGTGCCGTCGGTCAGGGCGTCATAGAGCTCGTCGTGGCGCTTCTCCCAGGCCGCGTAGTCACGGCGCAGGGCCTCGTCGCCGCCGCCCCCGCCGCCATCGTCGCCCCCGTCGTCGTAGTGCTCGGGGCGTGGCTGCTCGGCCTCATGGACCTCCAGTTCATCGGTGGCTTCCGGGCGGAAGGGGCGGGCGCGGTGGCGGGGTGCGGGCTCCTCGTCCGGGGTGGACTCCGCATCCGGGCCAGGCGGGCGCTGCGGGAAGAGGCCGTAGTCCGGGCCCGCACCGCCCGCGCCTACGTGGAGGAGGAACGTCCGGTACTCGCCGGGGAGCTCCTCGCCTATCCGGCGCTCGATCGCCCGCACCTCCGTCTCGGTGAGCACGGGCTCCAGACGGAACCCGTGCCCGTGCCCTCCGGGCCAGTCGGCGCCGAACACCTCACGCCAGTGCGGTGCCTCACGCACGGCGAGCACCCGCTCCCGTACGCCCGCCCAGACCTCGTCCACCACAGTCCTCTCCCGTCCCCGCCGACCCGTCCGCCGCCACCGTACGAAAGGGGTTTCGTCCCCCGGTCGCGAGGCCCCGGAGGCCGACCTACGCTGCCAGATGTGACGTCGTCCTCCCCGTCGCGCGCCGCCGCGCGGGCCGTGGCCGCCGCGCTGCTCCTGTGGTGCGGGCTCCCGGGGCCCGCGGCGTGGGCCCACGCGACGACGGTGGAGAGCACCGGGGCGGAGGCGGCGCACGCGACCTCCGTGGCGCGTGCGGAGCGGGTGGTTCCCCCAGGGGAGGCCGCTTCGGGCGGCGATGACGACGGTGTGGCGGGTGACCTGGTGCTGCCCGTCGTCGCCGTGGGAGTGGCGGGCGCCTTCGCGGCGGTGGCCTACCGACGGCGCAGGCGCCGCTTCACCACGCGGACGACCCCCGGTGGCAGAAGCCCCAAGGGGCCGCAGGCGACCGCGCTGCCCGAACTGGACGCGCGAGCGGGGCGCCTGCTGGTGGAGATGGATGACGCGGTGCGCACCAGCGCCGAGGAACTGGCCTTCGCCACGGCGGGGTTCGGCGAGCCGGAGGTCCGGCCGTTCGCGCGGGCCCTGGCGCAGGCGCGCGCGGAGCTGACGGCGGCGTTCCGGCTGCGGCGGCGGCTTGACGACGACGCCTCCTTCGAGGACGACGCGACCCGGCGGCGCATGCTGGACGAGATCGTCACCCGCTGCGCGGAGGCGGGACGGCAGCTGGACGCCGAGGCCGCCGCCTTCGATGAACTGCGCTCGCTCGAAGGCTCGACGGCCAGCGCCCTGGAGTGGGCGGAGACGGTGTTCCGGCGGGCCAACGCCCGCACCATGGAGGCGGAGTCGGCGCTGAAGGAGCTGCGGGCGGCGTATGCGCCGACGGCGATCGAAGCGGTCGTCGGGAACGTGGAGCAGGCCAAGGACCGGCTCGTCTTCGCCACGGTTCGGCTGAACGGGGCGCGGGCGTGCGCCGACGTGGGCGACAGCGAGGCGGCCGTCATCGGGCTGCGCGCGGCCGAGGGCGCCATCGACCAGGCGGGCACGTTCGCCGCCGCCGTCGTGCGGCTCGCCGGTGACCTCGCGCGGGCCGACGGGTGGCTGCCGGGGGCGCTCGACGGCGCGGAGGCCGACCTCGCTGAGGTGCGGGAGCTCCTGGCGGGGCCCGGAGCGGGCGCGGAGCTCCGGGGGCGGGCCGCGCGGGCGGAGTCGGTGGTGGCGGAGGTGCGGCGGGCGGCCGCGGCGGGGGCGTATGACCCGGTGGACGCGCTGCGCCGGGTGGGAGAGGCCGACGCGGCGCTCGTCCACGGCCTCGCGGGCGCGCGGCGGGGCGAGGACGCCGACACCCGGTCGCGGTCGCTCCTCGACCGGGCGGTGTTCCTCGCACGCGGCGCGGTCGCCGCGGCCGGGGACTACGTGACGACGCACCGGGGGGCGGTGGGCCTCGACGCGCGGGCCCGGCTTCGCGGAGGCCGAACGGCGGCTGGCGCGGGCGGAGGCCGCGCGGGTCGAGAGCGCCGAGAGCTTCCGGGTGGCCGAAGCACAGCGGGCCGACGCGCTGGCCCGGCGGGCGCGGGCGGCCGCCGAGCGGGACGTGCGGGCGTACGGCAATCCGTACGAGGGTGCCGTCCCCGGGAGCGGCGTGGGCGGGGCGGTGGTCGGGGGGATTCTCGTCGGGGGCGGACCGGGCGGCGGCGGGCCGCAGCGCTTCGGCGGGCCCCGGACCCGCGGGCGTCTCGGCGAAGGAGGACGGACATGACGCGGCGGACACTCCTGGGGCGCGTGGTCCGGCTCTCCCGGGCCGACCTCCGCTCCCTCATCGACCACGCGGAGGATCCGCGTACGGCGCTGGAAGAGCTGATCGGCGTGTACACGGACGTGATCGGCGAGGCCGGGCAGGCGGACGCCGCCGCCGTGGCCGTCGCCGACGCGCGTCCGCTGGAGCGAGACCGCTGGGAGGACGGGGAGACGGCGGCGGCGTGGGGAGCGCGGGCGCGCGACGCCAGCAGGCGGGCCGACGCCCTGCGGCGGGAGGGCCGGGACGCCCTGGCCGACCGGTGCGACGGCCTCGCCAAGGCCGCGCTCGGGCGGCAGCTGCGGTGGGAGGGGCAGGCGAGGGAGCTGGAGGAGGTACTGGCCTCGCGGCGGGACGCCGCCGAGGCCCTCGCGGACGGCCTGGACTCACTGCGGATCAAGCTGACGGAACTGCGCACGCGGCGGGACCAGTTGCTGGCCCACGCCCGCGCCGCGCGGGTCCGCGTCCCCCTGACGGACGGCGCACCGCATGTGAACGCGCTGGCGCCGGGGCCGGAGCTCGACCGGTTCGCCGAGGTGCTGCGCCGGGCGGACGGTCCCGACGGGGCCGCGCTCGCTGAGGAGTTCGCCCCGGTGGCGGGCCTGCGGGGCGAGGCGGAGGTCGAGGCCCGCCTCGCCGCGCTCAAGGCGACGACCTGACGGTTTCACCGGAGAGGCGACCCGGCCGGGCCCAGGTCGGGCTCAGAACAGGCTCATCAGCGCCTCGGCCGCGTCCATGGGCGGCGCGTCCCCGTCGGGCAGGGCCAGTTCGAACCACACGGTCTTGCCGCGCGGTGTCCTGCGCGAGCCCCAGGCGGCGCTGAGCAGGCCGACGAGCTGGAGCCCGCGCCCGCCCTCGTCGGTGTCGCGGGCGCGGCGGCGGCGCGGCTGCACCAGACCGCCGTCCCAGACCTCGCAGACCAGGGTGCGGTCGAGCAGCAGGCGCAGCCGGATCTCGCCCTCGCCGTACCGCAGGGCGTTGGTGACGAGTTCGCTGACGAGGAGTTCGGCGGTGTCGACGAGCGCGTCGAGGCCCCACGCCCGCAGCCGCGCGCACGCCAGTTCGCGGGCATGGCCCACCGAGCGCGGCTCGCGCGGCAGCGTCCAGTCGCCGACGTGCTCGGCGGGCAGCCCCTGCACGCGCGCCAGGAGCAGCGCGATGTCGTCCTCGCCGTGGTGGGTGTCGAGGGTGCTGAGCACGTGGTCGCAGATGTCCTCAAGGGCCTGCGCGGGGTCGGTGAGCGCGCCGACGAACGCGGTCAGGCCCTCGTCCAGGGGGTGGTCCCGGGATTCGACGAGGCCGTCGGTGTAGAGGGCGAGCAGCGCGTCCTCGGGCAGGTCGACCTCGACCTCCTCGAAGGGCTCGCCGCCGACGCCGAGCGGCATGCCGGGCGGCACGTCGAGCATGAGCGCGCTCTCGCCGGGTTCGACCAGGACGGGCGGCAGATGGCCGGCGTTGGCGAAGGTGACGCGGCGCGTGACGGCGTCGTACACGGCGTACACGCAGGTGGCGAGGTAGACCTCGGCGAGGTCGTCGGCGTCGTGGCCCTGGGGGTGCGCCGTCGACGGGCGGGAGGTGCGGCGCGGGCCCGCCGGGTTGCCGAGGCCGCGGGCGATCTCGTCGAGCGCTTCGAGCACCTCGGCGGGCTCCAGGTCGAGCAGCGCGAGGGTGCGCACGGCCGAGCGCAGTTCGCCCATGGCGACGGCGGCGCGCAGGCCGCGGCCCATGACGTCGCCGACGACGAGGGCCGTGCGGTGCCCGGGGAGTTCGATGACGTCGAACCAGTCGCCGCCGACCTCGGTGGCGGCGTTGCCCGGCAGATAGCGGCAGGCGATGTCGAGCCCGGCCGCCTCGGGGTCGCCGGGCGGGAGCAGCGAGCGCTGCAGTATCAGGGCGCGCTCGTGCTCGCGGCGGTAGAGGCGGGCGTTGTCGATGCAGACGGCGGCGCGCGCGGCGAGTTCCACGGCGAGCGCGCGGTCGCGTTCGCCGAACGGCTCGCTGCCCTTCGTACGGGAGAACTTCGCGAGGCCCACCACGGTGTCGTGGGCGACCATCGGCACGGCGAGCGTCGACTGGATGAGGCCGCTGGTGAGGCGGTGTCCGGCCCCGGAGCCCTCGTCGGCGGCGATCAGGCGGGGGCGCGCGGTGCGCAGGGCGTCGGCGCACGGCGAGGTGAAGGGGAAGCGGTGCACGGAGCCCACGTCGATGGGTCCGGTGCCGTCGGGGAAGGGCGCGTCGGCGACGGCGCTGGCGAAGGCGACGCGGCGCAGATCGGCGCTGCCGTCGGCGAGGCCCTGCCGGGTGAGGGCGGTCTCGTCGCCGTCGAGGAGGCCTTGGTAGAGGTCGACGGAGGCGAGGTCGCAGAAGCCGGGGACGGCGACGTCGAGGAGCTCGCGGGCGGTGGTCTCCAGGTCGAGCGAGTTGCCGATGCGGGCGCCCGCCTCGTTCAGGAGGGCGAGGTTGCGGCGGGCGTGGGCGGCCTCGCGGGCGGCGGCGTGGCGGCTCGTCACGTCGTTGCCGAGGCCCGCGATGCCGATGGGGCGGCCCGAGCCGCTGTGCACGCGGTAGAGGTTGATCGTCCAGTGGCGGCGGTCGTTGCTGCCGGGGGCGGGGCCGACGATCTGCATGTCGGTGACGGCCTCGCCGGTCTCCAGGACGCGGCGCAGGGCGGCCTGCAGCCGGTCGGCCTCGTGGCGCGGCAGGTAGTCGTGGACGGTGCGGCCGCGGTGGTCGTCGACGCCGCCGCCGAAGACGGCCGCGAAGCGGCGGTTGGCGCGCTGCACCTTCAGGTCCGTGCCGAACAGCAGGAAACCGAACGGGGATTGTCCGAAAATGGCCTGCGAGGCGGCGAGGTCCGTCTCGATCTGCCGGAGCGCGTGGACGTCGACGACGATACAGACGGCGGACCGCTCGCCGTCCGCCGTCCGGGCGGGCATGACGTAGACCTCGGCGATGCCTTCCCTGGTGCCGCCCGGGCCGAACGCCGCCGGGCCGTCGTCCGGCTCGGGCAGGCGGAACGGGACCGATCCGGTCCACTCCCGGCCGTCGAGGATCTCGGCCATCTTGCGGTGGCCGCGCGGACGCAGCTCGGGCGCGACGAACGCCTCGATCGGGTCCTTGCCGACGGCGTCGCGCGCGGCCACGCCGAACAGCCGCTCGGCGCGGCCGCTCCACTGGTCGACGAGCCCGTCCGGGCCGATCGAGAACGACGCCACCCTGATGTAGTCGTAGAGGGACCCGGGCGGGCTGCTCTGCCAGATGACGTCGTCAGGCGTGAGGGGTGGGTGCTCGACGCGCGCGGGGGCCCGGTCGCCCGGGCGGCGACGCGCGTCGGCCCCAGGTCGGGCGGCGGGTACGCCAGCGGCCGCAGGGGGGCCTACGGCGTCGGACGCGTCGTCGTCTACGTCCTCGTCGCCGGGTTCGCGCGCGCCGTGCGGCGGGCCGTTTTCGGCTACCTCGCCGCGGGCACCCGGGGTCTCGCCCGCGCCGACGTCCGCCCGCCCGCCCGCGGCGCCGCCCGCGGCCTCCCGGCCGAAGTCGTGCACGCCGCCGCCCGGGCCGTGGTCCACGCCGCCACCTGCGGTGGCACGCGCGCCGCGGCCCGTGCCGGGCTCCGCGGTCCCCGCCGGTTCCTCGGGCCCGGTGGGGCCTGTGTGCCCCGCCCGTGCCGTCGGCCGCGTCGAACCCGTCGCCTTCGCTGGTATCTCGCTCACGCGAACCGTCCCCTCCAGCTCACCGCGTCCGGCACCGGTCACCGGATGTGGCTGCCCGCAGTATCCAGCACTACGGTGCCGCCCCACACGCCGTTCACGATCACAGCACGGACTCAACCCTTTTTGGCCCGTGACCGCCTTGCGCCCCGTCCGCGCACTTGTACGTGCCGGTGCTTCCTGTCTTCTAACCGGGCAGCGCCAGCTCGAACCACACCGTCTTCCCCGTCGTTCCCGTCCGTCCCGGGCGTGTGCCCCAGCGTCTCGAGGACCGCGCGACGAGCTGGATGCCGCGGCCGCCCTCGTCGTCGGGTGCGGCCACGCGCTCGCGCGGCGGGTCGGGTACGGGGTCGGAGACCTCGACGAGCAGGGTGCCCAGGGGGCCGCTCGGCCGGACCAGACGGACGACGATGGGCCCCGACGCGTACCGCAGGGAGTTGGTCACCAGCTCGCTGACCAGGAGGACGGCGACGTCGCCCAAAGGAGCGAGGCCCCAGGCGCCCAGCTGTTGCCGGACGACCGCGCGGGCCCTGCGGACGGCGCTCGGGTCCGCGGGAAAGTCCCACTCGGCGCAGTCGCCTTCGGTGTCGATCACGCCGATCACTTCCCAGCCCAGCGGCGGAACCATGTCCGGTTTCATGGGGTTAATGGGCACATACCCGATATCCCGGTGGGATTACCGTGTTCAAGGTGGCACTGTGGCACGAACGGCGTACACAGCGCGCAACCCACCCTCCCCCAACCCCGCACGCCCCCCTGTGCCCCCGCATCCCGGTTCCACGGGCGGGGCACTCTCACCTGCTGTCTCTCGGGGGTATCAGGGGTGAGGGGGCACCGGGGAGGGCAACCGGAGACCGCCGAGTCACGGGCGGGTGGGCGGGCAGCCCGCCGCGGAGCGGCGAAGCGTCCGGGGGGGCACCCGGACACCACCGAGTAACGGGCGGGCGGGTGGGCAGCCCGCCGCGGAGCGGCGAAGCGTCCGGGGGGGCACCCGGACACCACCGAGTCACGGGCGGGTGGGCGGGCAGCCCGCCGCGGAGCGGCGAAGAACCAGGGAGGGCAACCAGAGACCGCCGGGTGGGAGGAAGCGCCGCGGAGCGGCGGGAACCCCGGGGCCGCCGCGGAGCGGCGGCGGGGCTCAGAACGGCGCGCCCGCCAGGGCCCGCACCGCGGGCACGTCCCCCGGCAACCACTCCACCGCCCACTCCTCCCCCGGCTCAAGCCACCGCAGGGCATCGTGGTCCTGAAGGGCCCTGGGCTCCCCCGCGACGAGCCGGGCCCGCCACACCCGCATCACGTACCCCCGCCCGAGAGGGAACTCCCCCGGCACCCGCGCCACCGGCTCCGCGTCGACGCCCAGCTCCTCCTTGAGCTCGCGTACCAGCGCGTCCTCGTCCCGCTCGCCTGGCTCCACCTTGCCGCCGGGCAGCTCCCAGCGCCCGGCGAGCTCCGCGGGAGCGCTGCGGCGTGCGGCGAGGAGTCGGCGCTCGCCGTCGTACAGGGCAGCCCCGACCACCACGATCCGCTCAGTCATGCGCCGGAGCCTACGCCCGCGACGTCACCGACCGCCGTTCTGGTTCAGCCGCTCCACCCAGTACAGCTGCTGGTGGCCGCGGTCATCGAGGCTGTCAGCGATCTTCTGGGCCTCGGCCTTCGTCGCGTACCTGCCGACGCGGTAGCGGTTGCCGTTGTCGTCCTGCCGTATCACGAGCCAGGGAAGTATGACCGTCCCGTCGTTCATGCCGTCCCTCCGCTCCCCGCCCCCGGCGCACCCCACGCCTCGATCAGTAAGGAAACCGCATTCCGCATATGCCCGAGCTTACGCCCGACCTTTACGGAGCGGATACGACTTTGCACAAAGAGATACGCAATCGGCCAGCACGGAGGGGGCGCGTCCTCCCGGACGCGCCCCCTCCAACGGTCGGCACCGCTCGTGACAAGCCCCGACTCAGCCCTCTTTACGACCCGTTGACCCCGGCACTCCCACGGCGTGCGCCCCCACGGCGGGCACGCTCGGCACCGGCATGAGGACGGGCCCGCCCAGGGGCTCCTTGCGGCACCGGTCACCGCACTCGGCGTCGAGCGAGCAGCACAGCGAACAGATGGGCCCGGACTGGACGGGGCAGTCGGCGATGTCGGGGAGTTCGTACGCCGTCACGCACACCGCGCAGGTGTGGGTGGCGGTCACGTCCGCCACCGTGACGTGCGGACCGTTCACCGGGTTGGGCCGCGCCAGGTAGTAACGGCCCCCGGTCGCCCACGCGATCAGCGGGCAGAGCGTCAGCGCGAGCCCGGCCGCGATGAACGTGGAGAACGCCTCCGCGTACCGCCCGAACACCCCGGAGAACGCCAGGATCGAGACGGTCGAGGCGATCACCATCGCGCCGAACCCCGCCGGGTTCACCGCGTACAGGTACGCCCGTTTGAACTCGATGTACGGCGGGCTCCAGCCGTAGCGCTTGTTGATGACGAGGTCGGCCGCCACGGCCACGATCCAGGCGATGCCCACGTTCGCGTAGAAGCCGAGCAGGGTGTTGAGCGCGGCGAACATGTTCATCTCCATCAGCGTCAGCGCGATGGCGAGGTTGAGGAAGATGTACCAGACGCGGCCCGGGTGCCGGTGGGTCAGCCGGGAGAAGAAGTTCGACCAGGACAGCGAGCCGCTGTAGGCGTTCGTCACATTGATCTTGATCTGGGAGACGATGACGAAGACGGCCGCGGCGGGCAGCGCGAGCGAGCCGAGCCAGGGGCGCAGCGCCTCAATCTGCGGAGCGATCGGTTCCAGGGCGTGCGTCCTGCCGACCGCTGCCAGGGCCACGAAGGCCAGGAACGCGCCACCGAGCTGTTTGGCGGCGCCGATGACGACCCAGCCGGGCCCGGCCGCGAGAACGGCCAGATTCCAGCGCCTCTTGTTCGCCTCGGTCTTGGCGGGCATGAACCGCAAGTAGTCGGCCTGCTCGCCGATCTGGGCGATGAGGGACAGCGCCACGCCGGTGCCGAGCCCGTAACCGATCCAGGAGAAGCCGGGCCCGGCGCCCTCCGTCCCCTCGAACGAGCCGAACGCGCCCCAGGCCCCGGGCGCCTCGAAGGCGAGTACGACGAAGGGCAGGGCGAGCCCGACCAGCCAGACGGGCTGGGTCCACGCCTGCACCTTCGCGAGCGCGCCCATGCCCCGGAAGACGATCGGGATGACGATCAGCGTCGTCACCAAGTAGCCGATCTCCAGCGGCAGTCCGACGGCCTGGTGCATGGCCTGCGCCATGATCGAGCCTTCGAGCGCGAAGAAGATGAAGGTGAAGGAGGCGTAGATGAGGGAGGTGAGCGTCGAGCCGAAGTAGCCGAACCCCGCGCCCCGGGTCACCAGGTCCATGTCGAGGCCGTACGTCGCGCAGGCCCGCGCGATCGGCACGCCGGTGCCGAAGATGACCGCGGCGGCGGTGAGGATCGAGGCGAGTCCGCTGGTGAAGCCGTAAGTGAAGACGATGGACGCGCCGATCGCGAAGTCGGCGAGGTAGGCGATGCCGCCGAGCGCGGTGGAGGCGACCATGGCGGGCGACCAGCGGCGGAAGGAGTGCGGGGCGTAGCGCAGCGAGTAGTCCTCGCGGCTCTCGTCCGCCGCCAGCTTGGCGTAGCCGCGCCGGGGCGGCGGACCGGCCGCCGCGTGCTCGTCGCCAGGCGTGACCGTATCCGTCATGGGGATTCCTGATGCGTCATGCGGGTTCCTGACCTCCGGCCGGACTGCGGGTACGGAGAGGGAAGGTAGGAGCCCCGCGTGACGGCCCGCCGCCATCGGGCGTTGCCCGGGTGTTACGGGTGCGGGGCGGGCGTTAACACGCGATCACGGCGTGCGGACCGGGCCTGCCGTCGGCCCGCGCGCGGGTTCGGCGTACGGGTTTCGGCGTACGGGTTTCAGCGGACGGTTTCAGCGCACGGGCAGGTGGTAGCCGACCCGGTAGCGGTCCGCGGGCACGACGATGTCGGCGGTCTCCACGGGGCGCCCCGAGGCGTAGTACGTGCGCTGCACGACCAGGACGACGTGGCCCGGCACGCCGCCGAGCGCGAGCAGCTCCTCGGCCAGGCCGGGGCGGGCGCCGACGTCCTCCGCCACGTTGTCCACGATCACGTCGATGGCGGCCATGCGGTCGACGACGCCGCAGCCGCCGAGGGGCCCCTCCTCGGGGAGCATCACGGGGGTGCGGCCGGTGACGGCGAGCGGCTCCCAGGAGGTGGAGAGCATCATCGTCTCGCCCGCGTCCCGGTAGACGTACTTGGTGCACATCACGCGGTCGCCGACGCGGATGCCGAGCCGCTCCGCGACCGCGCCGTTCGCCTCCGCCTGCTCGCTGCGGGACTCCCAGGTGCCGCGGACGCCGTCGGCGGACTGCTCCTGCCGGAACGGCGAGGAGGCTCCGGGGCCGCGGAAGCCGGTGCGCTCGATGCGGCGCGGGACCGGGCGCTCGCGCACATAGGTGCCGGACCCGGAGCGCCCCTCGACCAGGCCCTCGGCCATGAGGACCTTGCGGGCCTCCAGGGCGACCGTGTCCGACACGCCGTACTCCTCGCGAATCCTGGCCTGCGAGGGGAGCCGGGTGTGCGGAGGCAGCGAACCGTCGACGATCTTCTTGCGGAGATCACCCGCGACGCGCAGATACGCCGGCTGCTCACCGAAAGTCACTGGCCACTCCCATCAGGTTGACAGACAGCAACAGCGTGGCAACCGACGGTTGTGGCCCGCAACCCTAGGCCAAGGAATCACCCGAAGTGATGATTTCCTGGCCCGCAGGGCTTTACGCAGGTCCTTTCAGGCGTTATAGCCCTCAACTAACGCCGTGATCAGCGGAGTTGACCCCCGCCTGAAGGTGGGCGCACCCGGACGCGCCTCGTCCCCGTGGTGCGGCCGGAGCCGCACCACGGGGACGAGGTCAGTCACCCGGGACCGGATACAGAATCGAGGAGTCAGGCTCAGAACTGCAGGCCCCAGATGTCCAGCGTGCCCTCGTCCTGGTCCGCGTTGTCGGTCACCCGCAGCTTCCAGGTGCCGTTGGCGGTCTCGGAGGACGCGTTGACCGTGTACGAGGTGTTGATGTCGTCCGAACTGCCGCCCACGCCGAAGTCCTTCAGGACGTACGCCGTGGTGTCGGGGGCGACGAGCTCGACCTTCAGGTCACCGATGTACGTGTGCTTGATGTTGACCGGCACGCTCAGCGTCGACGGGGCGTTGCCCGGGACGCCGGAGACCGTGAGCGGGGACTCCACGGCGGAGTTGTCGGTGATGGAGAAGTCCGCGCCGTTCTCGAACTTCGGTCCCGGCGGGTTGGTGCCGCCCGAGCCCACGTAGAGCAGGCGGTTGGGCGAGCCGGTGCCGGGGGTGCCGACCACGTTCGGGGTGGCGGCGGCGACCAGGGCCTGGGAGACCTGGGCCGGGGTGGCGGACGGGTTCTCGGCCACGTACAGCGCGGCGGCGCCCGCGACGTGCGGCGAGGCCATCGACGTGCCCGAGATGGTGTTGGTCGCCGTGTCGTTGGTGTTCCACGTCGACGTGATGCCCGAGCCCGGGGCGAACAGGTCGAGCACGGTGCCGAAGTTGGAGTAGCTGGCCTTGGCGTCGGTGTTGGTGGTGGCGCCGACGGTGATGGCCTCGGTGACGCGCGCGGGCGAGCGCGTGTTGGCGTTGGTGGTCTCGTTGCCCGCCGCGACGGCGTAGGTGATGCCCGCGGCGATGGAGTTGCGCACGGCCGTGTCGAGCGCGCTGTCGGCCGGGCCGCCGAGGCTCATGTTGGCGACCGCGGGCTTGGTGGCGTTGCGCGTCACCCAGTCGATGCCCGCGACGACCTGGGCGGTGGTGCCGGAGCCCTGGTTGTTGAGCACGCGGACGCCGACGATCTTCGCCTTCTTGGCGACGCCGTGCGCGGTGCCGCCGACGGTGCCGGCGACGTGCGTGCCGTGGCCGTGGCCGTCCTGCGCGACGTTGTCGTTGTCGATGGCGTCGTAGCCGTCGACGGCCCGGCCGCCGAAGTCCTGGTGACTCTTGCGGACGCCGGTGTCGATGACGTAGACGGTGGCGCCCTCACCGGCCTTGTCCGGGTAGGTGTACTTCTGGTCCAGCGGGAGGTTGCGCTGGTCGATGCGGTCCAAACCCCACGACGGCGGGTTGGGCTGGGTCGCGGCGACCGTGTACGTGCGGTTCTGGACGACGGAGGCGACGGCCGGGTCCGCGGCGAAGTTCTTCGCCTCGGCCTCGGATGCCTGCACCTCGTAGCCGTTGAGCACCTTCTTGTACGTACGCTCGATCTCCGCGCCGTACTCCTTGGCCAGCGCGCGGCCCTTGGCCGAGTCCGCCTTCGCGGCGTCCGCGTCGAGCGTGACGATGTAGCTGTTCGCGACGGCGCCCGGGGCGCCCGCGTACTGGATCCGACCTTCGGCCGCCTGCGGCTTGGCGCTCGCGGGGAGCGCGGACACGACGCCGAGGGCGACGGCCGTGGCGGCGGTCAGGGCGAGGGTGCCGGCACCGGACAGTCTTCGGCGGGTATGACGCGTCACTGCCATCTGAGGGGTCCTCCTCGATCGGTGGTGCGCTGGTGGGGGGCCGCGACAGGAGCATGACAATGTAGCGCCGACATGCCTACGTTGAGTTGATCAATGTTCAACTCCCTGTCGCCGTCGAAAGATTGACGGATCCATAGGAAACCCACAAGGGCCGGGTTCGGACGTAACGGGATTGCCATGTCCTCGCCATGGGCTGGCATCACTGCCTCATGGGCTGGCATCACCGCCTCGCGAAACACCCGCTCCCGGCCGGAAACGACCCTGCGGGCGGGCCGGCACCTGGCGCGAAACCGACTTCCCCTCGGGGCGGTCGCGCGCGTCGGCGCCACGGGGGTGCGATTCCGCACCACCGCCACCGCGGTGGCGGTGGTGGTGGCAGCGATTCTCGATCGACCGACGGCTACTCGATCGGCCCGTCGCCGCGCAGCTCCAGGAGCTGGCGCAGCAGCCCGGCGGCGCGCTCGACCTCCCCGCGGTCCAGGCCCTCCAGGAGCCGGGCGTAGTTGCGCAGGTGCTCGACCATCAGCTTGTCCGTGAGCTCCTTGCCCTGCCCGGTGAGGCGGATCTTGACGGTGCGCCGGTCGGCGCCGTCCCGGACCCGCTCCACCAGACCCTTGGCCTCCATCCGGTCGATGCGATTGGTGATCGCGCCCGAGGTCACCATGGCCGCCTTGAGGAAGGCGCCCGCTGTCAGGGCGTACGGAGGGCCCGAGCGGCGCAGCGTCGTCAGGACGTCGAACTCGCCGTTCTCGATGCCGTGCCGGGCGCAGAACGCCTTGGCCTCGCGGTCCATGACCCGGTACATGCGCTGCACCCGGGCGAGCAGCTGGACCGGCCACAGGTCCTCCGCCAGCTCGGGGCGCTCCTTCTCCCACTGGCCGACGATCGCGTCCACGAAGTCACTCATCCCGGTCACTCTCCCTCTGGTCGGGCCCCTCGGCGGGCCGCTGGCTCCGCCGGTTCCTCCGGGGTCGCCCCCTCAACGTGCATCTTCTCAATCTTAAGACACTTGACGTTGAACGAAAGCCCGTGCTTTTATCTCAACGTTGAGAGTTTCAGCCTTCAGAAGACGAAGGCGAAGACGACTTAGGGAGCACGCCCATGTCCACCGCAGCCATCTCCACCCCCGCCGCTCACACCACCCGCCCTGTTCTCACCCTCGCCCCCGAGGCCCAGGACCTGCTCTTCCGTGAGGCCCGCACCGCGAACACCTTCACCGACGAGCCCGTCACCGACGAGCAGGTCCAGGCCGTCTACGACCTGGTCAAGTACGGGCCCACGGCCTTCAACCAGTCGCCCCTGCGCGTGGTGCTCGTCCGCACCCCGCAGGGCCGCGAGCGGCTCCTGCGGCACATGGCCGAGGGCAACCGCGCCAAGACCGCGGCCGCCCCGCTCGTCGCGATCCTCGCCGCCGACCACGAGTTCCACGAGGAGCTGCCCCGCCTGGTGCCGCACGCGCCCGACGCCGGTCGCCTGTACTTCTCCGACCGCGCCGTCCGCGAGGAATCCGCCCTGCTCAACGGCGCCCTCCAGGCCGCGTACTTCGTCGTCGGCGTCCGCGCGGCCGGGCTCGCCGCCGGGCCGATGACCGGGTACGACGCCGAGGGCCTGCGCGCGGAGTTCCTGGACGACGACCACCAGCCGCTGATGGTCGTCAACATCGGCAGGCCCGGCGCCGACGCCTGGTTCCCGCGCTCGCCGCGCCTGCCGTACGACGACGTCGTCTCCGTGGTCTGACGCCCGCCCGCCACCGGCCGACCGCCGCACACCATTCGCTTCAGGGGGTTCCCATGTCCACCACCGCGCCCGCCGCCACCGCCACCCCGGTCACGCCGGTCACCCCGGCCGCCGCACCCGCCCGCCCGGGCCGGGTGCCCATCCTCTGGCTGGCGCTGCTTGCCGCGCCCGTCGCCGCCGGGGCCAACGCCCCGGTCCTGATCCTGCCGGACATGGCGCGCTCCCTCGGTGTCCCCACGGCCACCGCGACCTGGCTGGTCACCGCCTTCGCCTGGGCGATGGCGGCGGGCACCCCGCTGCTCGCCGGACTCCTCCGGCGGCGCGGCGCCGCCACGGTCCTTCGCCTGAGCGCGGCCCTCGTCGCCGGCGGCACCCTGCTCGTCGCCGCGGCGCCCTGGCTGCCCATGGCCCTCGCGGGGCGCGCCGCGCAGTCCCTCGGCGGGGCGGGCCTGGTCGCGATCGCGATGAACCTCGCGGGCGACGCCCGCCGCATGGGCGTGATCAGCTCCGGCTTCGGCGTCCTCGGCGCGGCGGGCCCGCTGCTCGGCGCGACCCTCACGCACGCGGTGTCCTGGCGGCTCGCGCTCGCCGCGTCGGCGCTCGCGCTCCTCGCGGTCCCCGCGGTCTCCCGGTACGCGGACCGCACGCCGCCCGCCCCCGGCCGCTTCGACGCCCGCGGCGCCGCCCTCCTCATCGCGCTCGCCACCTCCCTGATCCTGCTGCCGACCGCCCCGCTGCCCGCGCTCGCCGGAGCCCTGGTCACCGCGGTGCTGCTCGCCGCGCACATCCGCCGCCGCCCCGAGGGCTTCGTACCGGCGAAGCTCCTTCGCTCCCCCCTCTTCCTGACCTCCGCGGTGCTCGGCGCCGCCCTGTCGACCTCGTACTTCACCCTCCTGTTCGCCGTGCCCCGGCTGCTCAAGGACCGGGCGGGCTGGACCACCGGCGCGATCGGGACCGGCCAGCTGGTGACGCTGCTCGTCGCCTCCGCGGCGTCCTGGCTGCTCGCGGCGGGCTCGGCCCGGATGGGGCGCGCGGCGGTGCGGACCGTCCTGGTCGCCGTCGGCGTGACCGCCGCGCTCACCGCCGCCTTCGCGGACTCGGGCGCGCTGCTCCTGCTGGCGGCCGGTGCGGCGGCGTTCACCGCGACCGGCGCCAACGCGACGCTGTCCGTGCACGCCGCGTCCGCCACCACCAGCGCCCAGCGCCCCACCGCGATCGGCCTCTTCGCCCTCAGCTACCAGCTCGGCGGCGCCTTCGGGCCCGGTATCGCCACCCTGCTCGTCCTCGGCTAGGAACCCCCTGACCGGCCAGGACACCACCGGCCCCCGCCCTCCCCGGGCGGGGGCCTGTCATCGTTCCCCGAGCCGGGGCCGCAGGCGCCCCCACCCCGTCGCGGCCTCGAAGGCGGCGCCCACCTCCAGGACGGCCCGCTCGGCCCGGGGCGGCCCCACGATCTGGATCCCCACCGGCAGCCCGTCCGCCGTGAACCCGGCGGGCACGGCGAGGGCGGGCCCGCCGAGCAGCGAGACGAAGAAGGCCGAGCGCATCCAGTCGATGTACGTCTCCTGCGCCCGCCCGCCCACGACCGTCGGGTACTCCGACTCCACCGCGAACGGCGCGACTTGGCTGACCGGCGCGATCAGCACGTCGTACCGCTCGAAGAACCCCACCGCGGCGAGCAGCATCCGGGTGTGCTCGGCCGTGGCCGCCGCGAGATCGGGCCCGGTCAGCCTCCGCCCCTCCTCCACGTTCCACACCACGCTCTCCTTGAGCAGCTCGCGGTGCTCGTCGAGCACCGCCCCGAGGCCCAGCTGGAACGCCTGCGCGCGCAGCACCCGGAACACGGCGTCGGCCCCGTCCAGATCGGGGCAGTCCTCCTCGACCCGCCACCCCAGCGCCTCGAACACCGCGCCCTGCCTTTCGAGCACCGCCCGCACGTCCGCGTCCACGGGCACCCGCCCGCCCAGATCGGGCGCCCACGCGACCCGCAGCCCCCGCGTGTCCCGCTCCAGCGGCGCGCGGAACGACGCGGCGGGCGGCGCCTCCAGCGACAGCGGGCAGCGCGGGTCCGGCCCCGCCATGACGGACAGCAGCAGCGCGACATCGGCGACGCCGCGCGCCATGGGCCCCGGCACCGTCAGGGTGTCCCACACATTGGCCGTCGGATACGAGGGCACGCGCCCCGGCGTGGGCCGCAGCCCCACCACGTTGCAGAACGAGGCCGGATTCCGCAGTGAGCCGCCCATGTCACTGCCGTCCGCGATCGGCTGCAACCCCGCCGCGAGCGCGGCCGCCGCACCCCCACTGCTGCCACCCGCCGACCGCCCGAGGTCGTACGGATTCCGCGTCACCCCGAACACGGCGTTGTACGTATGCGACCCCGCCCCGAACTCCGGCACGTTGGTCTTCCCGAACCGCACCGCCCCCGCCCCCAGCAGCCGCCCCACCACCAGCTCGTCCTCCTCGGGCACATGCCCGGCGAACACCTCCGACCCCCACGTGGTCCGCATCCCCCGCGTCACATGCGTGTCCTTGAACGCAACGGGCAACCCATGCAACACCCCCACCTCCCCACCCCCGACCAGCCGCTCATCCGCCACCGCGGCCGCCGCGAGCGCCCCCTCGGCATCCAAGGTGACGACGGCGTTCACCACCGGATTGACCCGCTCCGTCCGCGCCAGCACCGCCCCCACCAACTCCCGCGCGGAAACCTCCCGCTCCCGCACCATCCGAGCCAACTCCACGGCACCAACAAAACAGAGCTCGTCATCACCCATGACCCCACACGCTGAGGCCGCTACCCCCAAGCGTCAACAGGCCCGCCCCCGCACCCCGGCCAACTCCACACCAAACGAAAGGGCCGGGCTCAACAGAGCCCGGCCCTTTCGGTGAGTACAGATCAGACGTTGAACCGGAATCTATAGCGCAGAGCTCCCACCTGCGGAAACGCTGGTTCTGCAGGGGTCATCCCAGCGCCATCCCAGCACGGGGCCGCCACTCCAGCACCGTGCGGTTCGGATGTCGCTTCCATCACTCATCACTGGAGACAGTGAGGCATCAGGAGCAGGCCGGGGACGGGACCCCGCAGCGCCGTTCACCCCGCACACAGACTCGCGCCAGCGGCTCGACCGCTCGACCGCTCGACCGCTCGACCGCTCGACCGCGCCAAGAGGGCCACGACCGCTCAATGCGTTTCAACGCCAAGTCACCACAGCCGCGCTTGACGAGCGGGATCTCGCGGCCCGAGGGAAATCACACCGCCACGAGCCGGACCCGATCGCCACAGAGCTTTGTCATGTCGTCGATATCGGAAGTCAACATGACCACGGGGCGGTGCTGGCGCAGCGCGGCCTCGGCGACAGCCGCATCGATCGCGTATTTGTGCCCGTGCAAACCGGCATTCATCAGCAACTTCGACGCTGCCTTGGCCTCCTCGTCACCCACCGGGACCACACGCAGCCCGGAAAGCACCCAGTTCAGGCGGGAGGTGTTCGTACGGGCATGGACGGCCTCGATAATGGTCAGCGCACTGATCACGACTTCCATGCCGCGCGAGCGCGCCTCAGCAACCAGAGCCACCGTCTGCTCATCGTCGGCAAGCAGCTTCGAGAGCCCTTCACTGTCGAGGACCAGCGTTCCCTCGTGACTCAGCCTGCGGCGGGCCACTCGGCCTCCTCGACGAACACCTCGTCGAAGACCTGCCGCGCCCGCTGACGGGCCGACTCGGAAACCGGCCCCTTGCGGGTCTCATAGTCCGCCAGGTACTCGTCCAGGACCTGCCCGCGCAGCTCCCGCTCGACCGCCTCGGCGATGAACGCCGAGAACTCCCGCTTGCCCACCCGCGCCCGGATCGCCTCCGCGGTCCCCTCCGGCAACGACAGGCTCACCCGCGTCGCCGGCCCTTCCCCGATGCTGTACGTCGTCTCGCCCATACCCCGATTGTGTCAAACGAGTAGGAAAAGTGCCACGGCCCAGAAGCTGCGCGGAGCCCAGAGTCGCGAAGAAGGCGTGCGGACGGACCCGCGTCCCCACCAGCCCCTCGGATCGGACAGCGCAACGCCCTGAGACGCAGCACTGCGCTCCCACCCCAGCACGGGAAAACACAAAGGGCCCGACCCCGAAGAGCCGGACCCTTCCTGACCTGCATGTTTGCGAGGTCAGCGACGTGACGATACGTCACCCACTACACGTTGAACCGGAACTCCACCACATCCCCGTCCTGCATCACATACTCCTTGCCCTCCATGCGGGCCTTGCCCGCCGAGCGGGCTTCGGCGACCGAGCCCGTCTCCACCAGGTCGGCGAAGGAGATGACCTCGGCCTTGATGAAGCCCTTCTGGAAGTCGGTGTGGATGACACCGGCCGCCTCGGGGGCCGTGGCGCCCTTCTTGATGGTCCACGCGCGGGACTCCTTGGGGCCCGCGGTGAGGTAGGTCTGCAGGCCCAGGGTGTTGAAGCCGACGCGGGCGAGCGTGGCGAGGCCGGGCTCCTCGGCGCCGACGGACTGGAGGAGCTCCAGGGCGTCGTCCTCGTCGAGCTCGGCGAGGTCCGCCTCCAGCTTGGCGTTGAGGAAGATCGCCTCGGCGGGGGCGACCAGGGCGCGCTGCTCGGCCTTGAAGGCGTCGTCGGTCAGCTCGTCCTCGTCGACGTTGAAGACGTAGAGGAACGGCTTGGTGGTGAGGAGGTGCAGGTCGTGCAGGAGCTCCGAGCGGTCCGAGCCCTGGACGATGCCCTGGGAGAACAGCGTGTCGCCCTTCTCCAGGATCTCCTTGGCCTCCTCGACGGCCTTGACCTTGGGCGCGATGTCCTTCTTGATGCGCGACTCCTTCTGGAGGCGCGGCAGGACCTTCTCGATGGTCTGGAGGTCGGCGAGGATCAGCTCGGTGTTGATCGTCTCGATGTCGTCCTTGGGCGAGACCTTGCCGTCGACGTGCACGACGTTCTCGTCCTTGAAGGCGCGGATGACCTGGCAGATCGCGTCGGACTCGCGGATGTTCGCGAGGAACTTGTTGCCCAGGCCCTCACCCTCGCTGGCGCCGCGCACGATGCCCGCGATGTCGACGAAGTCGACCGTCGCGGGCAGGATGCGCTGGGATCCGAAGATCTCCGCCAGCTTGTCCAGGCGGGTGTCCGGGACGCCCACGACGCCCACGTTCGGCTCGATCGTCGCGAACGGGTAGTTGGCCGCGAGGACGTCGTTCTTGGTCAGGGCGTTGAACAGGGTCGACTTGCCGACATTGGGCAGACCGACGATTCCGATCGTGAGCGACACGTGGCGACTTCCCGTTACGTGAGAGCTGGGGCTGTGGAGTGGGACTGGTGCGAGGGCCGGGCGGGCGGCCCGTGAGGCGGGCGGCTGCGCTCGCCGTCCCCCGGCGTCCGGGACCCTCGTCGGCCCCGCACTGCCCGGGGCGCGATCCACCAGTCTACGGTGTACCCGCCGCCGCGCTCCGTCCGCTACCGCCTCCCCTTACCGCGTCCGCGTCGAACGCCGGACCAAGGTCGGCCAAAACGCGTGTCCCAGCGCCGGTTCCCCACCCGTCCGGACCTAGGTTGGTCCGGTGGAGCAACACAGGACCCGTCCCCCGCGCGCGCGGCCGCGCCCCACCGCGCCCCTGCCCGGCCAGGGCAGCCCCACGGAGTCGGCGACGGTCTACCGGGCCGCCTCCCGGGCCCCCCGGCCCCTCGTCCCCGCTCACCCGCGCCCTGCGCAGAACCCCGGTCTACCGCGCCCTGTCCCGGATGCCGCTGTACCGCGCGCTGCGCCGGATGCCGAACCCGCGCCTGACCGGGCTCGGCAGCGGTCTGTTCGCGGCCGCCGTCATGTTCCTCCTCGCCTGCCTGCTGCGGCTGCTCTTCGGGGGCTCGCTCGTCGCGTACGGCGTGCTGTTCCTGCCCGTGAGCGCGCTCACCGCGCTGTGGGTGCGGCCCGCCGACCTGGTGACGGCGCCGGTCGCCGTGCCGATCGCGTTCGCCGCCGGGGTGCTGCCCATCGCCGAGGGCGCGGGCGGCTTCGGCGGCCAGTTCATGGGCCTGCTCACCTCACTGGCCCTGCACGCGGGCTGGCTGTACGGCGGCACGCTGGTCGCCGGGGTGATCGTCACCGTACGCAAAATCCGCCTGATGGCCCGCAAGCGCCTGCGCACCCGCCAGCAGCAGCACCTGGACAGACGTCCCCCACGTCCAGGCAGCCGCACCAAGCAACCGGGGAGCATCTCCACCCCGTCCGGCGCGTAGCCACAGTCACCAAGAAAAAAGGGGGGCGCGGGGGCCACCCCGCGCCCCACGCCGGTCAGGCCCCGGCGGCAGCCCTCGCCGACATGGCCGCCCCCACGATCCCCGCGTTGTTCTGCAGCGTCGCCGGAACCAGCTCCGCCCGGACGCCCTCGATCAGGGGCAGGAACTTGTGGGCCTTGCGGCTGACGCCGCCGCCGATGATGAAAAGCTCGGGCGAGAACAGCATCTCCACGTGCGCCAGGTACTTCTGCACGCGGCGCGCCCAGTGCTCCCAGGTCAGGTCCTCGTCCTCGCGGGCCTTGGAGGAGGCGCGGCGCTCCGCGTCGTGGCCGTTCAGCTCCAGGTGGCCGAGCTCCGTGTTCGCCACCAGCCTGCCGTCGGTGAAGACCGCGCTGCCGATGCCCGTGCCGAGGGTGAGCACGATGACCGTGCCGAGTACGGCCGCGGCCCGCGCCGAAGTGCATCTCGGCGACGCCCGCCGCGTCCGCGTCGTTCAGGACGGTCACCGGGGCGCCGCCGAGTCGGGCCGAGATCAGGCCGCGGATGTCCGTGCCGATCCAGCTCTTGTCGACGTTGGCCGCCGAGCGCGCCGTGCCGTGCGTGATGACGCCGGGGAAGGTCGCGCCCACCGGGCCCGTCCAGCCGAAGTGCTCGACGACCTCGCACACGCGCTCGACCACGCCCTCGGGCGTGGCCGGGTGCGGCGTGAGCACCTTGTGCCGCTCCCGGGCCAGGTCCCCCCGGTCCAGGTCCACGGGGGCGCCCTTGATCCCGGATCCGCCGATGTCCACACCGAAGATCTGCATGGACCCCACCGTACGACGCCCGACTGACAGTGACGCGGCGGTCACTTCTTCGCGGACAGCTCCGCGGCCTCGGCGCGCAGATCGCGGCGGAGCTCCTTGGGCAGCGAGAACGTGATCGACTCGTCGGCCGTCTTCACCGTCTCCACGTCCGCGTAGCCGCGCTCGGCCAGCCATTCGAGTACGCCGTCCACGAGGACGTCCGGCACGGACGCGCCCGAGGTGAGGCCGACCGTCGTCACGCCCTCCAGCCAGGCCTCGTCGATCTCGCCGGCGTTGTCCACCAGGTGCGAGGCGGGCACGCCCGCCTCCAGGGCGACCTCGACCATGCGGATGGAGTTCGAGGAGTTCTTGGAGCCGACGACGATGACCAGGTCGGCGTCCTCGGCGAGCTTCTTGACCGCGGTCTGGCGGTTCTGCGTGGCGTAGCAGATGTCGTCGCTGGGCGGCGAGAGCAGGTTCGGGAACTTGCTCTTCAGGGCGCCGACGGTCTCCATCGTCTCGTCTACGGAGAGCGTGGTCTGGGACAGCCAGACGACCCGGTCCGGGTCGCGGACCTCGACGTTCGCGACGTCGTCCGGGCCGTCGACCAGCGTGATGTGGTCGGGGGCCTCGCCGGAGGTGCCGATGACTTCCTCGTGCCCCTCGTGGCCGATCAGGAGGATGTCGAAGTCCTCCTTGGCGAACCGGACCGCCTCCTTGTGGACCTTGGTGACCAGGGGGCAGGTCGCGTCGATCGTGGCGAGCTGTCGCTCGGCGGCCTCCTGGTGCACGGTCGGCGCGACGCCGTGCGCGGAGAACATCACGATGGAGCCCTCGGGCACCTCGTCCACCTGGTCGACGAAGATCGCGCCCTTCTTCTCCAGGGTCTGCACGACGTACTTGTTGTGGACGATCTCGTGGCGGACATAGATCGGGGCCCCGTACTGCTCCAGGGCCTTCTCGACGGCGATCACGGCACGGTCCACGCCCGCGCAGTAGCCACGGGGAGCGGCGAGCAGGACACGGCGGGAGCCAGGCGTTGCAGTCATAGGCCCATCGTAAGGCCGCGTACGAGAGGTCAAAGATCGCCTCTGTGGGGAGACTGGAGCCACTGTGCGACCAGCGGAGGCACCCGGAGGCTCGATGTCCGCCCACACCAAGAACGCGCCCCAGCCGCCCGACGGAGGTGAGGGTTCCGCCGCGGCCGACGAGGGCCGGGGGCTGCGGCGCAGCCTCGGCTTCCGTGACCTCGTCGTCTACGGGCTGCTCTTCATCGCCCCGATGGCGCCGGTCGGCGTCTTCGGGACGCTCGACGCGAAGTCCCACGGCGCGGTGGCACTGGTGTACGTCGTGGCGACGGTCGCGATGGCGTTCACCGCTTTCAGCTACGCCCAGATGGTGAAGGTCGTCCCGCAGGCCGGTTCGGTCTTCGCGTACGCGCGCGTGGGCCTCGGAAACGGCGCGGGCTTCGTCGCGGGCTGGATGGCGATGCTGGACTACCTGCTGATCCCGGCCGTCGCCTATCTCTTCTCCGGGATCGCGATGCACGAGCTGGTGCCCGAGGTGTCCCGGTGGGTGTGGACGGCGATCGCGGTGGTCGTCACGACCGCCCTGAACCTGTGGGGCGTGCGGCCCGCCGCGCGGATCGGCTTCGCGGTGCTCGCCATGGAGATCGTGGTCCTGGTGGTGTTCATGGTGTCCGCGATCGTGGTCCTCGCGCGGGACGGCGCGGAGCGGGGCTGGCTCTCGCCGCTGACGGGCGACGGTACGCAGGGCGCGTTCGCGCTGTCGGCGGTGGTGGGCGCGGTGTCCGTGGCTGTCCTTTCCTACCTGGGGTTCGACGCCATCGCCTCGTTCGCGGAGGAGGTCACCGGCGGGTCGGCGAAGGTGGCGAAGGCGGTGCTGTTCTGCCTGGCCCTCACGGGCGTGCTGTTCGTGGCGCAGACGTACCTGGTGGCGCTGCTCACGCCGATGTCCTCCGCCGACCTGGCCGCGAACCCCGGTGACCAGGGTTCGGCGTTCTACTCCGCCGTGGACGCCTCCGTCGGCGGCTGGCTGCACGACCTGGTGGCCGTGAGCAAGGCGATCGGCGCGGCGTTCGCGGCGCTGGCCGGGCAGGCGGCCGCCGGACGGCTGCTCTTCGCGATGGCGCGCGGCCGCCGCCTGCCGCGCGTCCTGTCCCGCACGGAGTCCGGCACGCCTCGTGTCGCCCTCCTGTGCGCGGCGACGGTGACCCTGGTGGCGGCGGTGTGGGCGGCCCGCCGCGACGACGGCATGGACCACCTGGTGTCGGTGGTCGACATCGGTGCCCTCACCGCCTTCGCCCTGCTGCACGCGAGCGTGGTGGGCTGGTTCGCGGTGCGCCGCCAGGGCGGTCCCGTCAGCTGGTGGCGCCACGTCCTCGTCCCCGTCCTGGGCACCGCGATCGTGGTCGCGGTGATCACCGAGGCCTCCGGCACGGCCCAGGTGGTGGGCGCGATCTGGCTGGGGGTGGGGCTGGGGGTGTTGGTGGTGCAGGGGGTACGGAGGGACGAGGTCCCCCGGTGACCGCGGGGCGGCGGGCCCCGTCGCGGAGCGGCGGCGCTGTCAGAGCCTGGGGCTAGTCTCGGCGGCATGGGTCTCAACACGTCCGCAGAAACCCCCCTCCCGGCGTGGGCGAGGTGTCCCGCCTCATCGGGGGCTGGATCGACCGTCTCGGCGCGGTGTGGGTCGAGGGGCAGATCACGCAGCTGTCCCGCCGCCCCGGCGCCGGCGTGGTCTTCATGACCCTGCGCGACCCGTCCCACGACATCTCGGTGAGTGTGACGTGCTACCGCCAGGTGTTCGACGCGGTGGCGGACGTCGTCTCGGAGGGCGCCCGGGTCGTGGTCCACGCGAAGCCGGAGTGGTATGCGCCGCGGGGCCAGCTGTCCCTGCGGGCGGCCGAGATAAGGCCGGTCGGCGTCGGTGAGCTGCTGGCCCGCCTGGAGCAGCTGAAGAAGGCGCTGGCCGGTGAGGGCCTGTTCGCCGCCGACCGCAAGCGGCCGCTCCCGTTCCTGCCGCAGCTCATCGGCCTGGTCTGCGGCCGTGCCTCGGCCGCCGAGCGCGATGTGCTGGAGAACGCGCGCCACCGCTGGCCCGCCGTCCGCTTCGAGGTGCGCAACGTCGCGGTGCAGGGGGTGTGCACGCGGTGCCCCAGGTGGTGCAGGCGGTCAAGGAGCTCGACGCGCGCGCCGACGTCGACGTGATCATCGTGGCGCGCGGCGGCGGCAGCGTGGAGGACCTCCTTCCGTTCTCCGACGAGCAGCTGGTGCGCGCCGTCGCGGCGTGCCGTACGCCGGTGGTGTCCGCGATCGGCCACGAGCCGGACAACCCCCTGCTCGACTACGTGGCGGACCTGCGCGCCTCCACGCCGACGGACGCCGCGAAGAAGGTCGTGCCGGACGTCGGCGAGGAGTTCGAGCGGGTGGCGTTCCTGCGGGAGCGGGCGCGGCGCGCCGTGACGGCGTTCCTGGAGCGCGAGGAGCGCGGCCTGGCGCACGCGCTTGCCCGGCCCGCGATGGAGCACCCGCACCGCATGGTCGAGGAGCGCGAGGAGCACGTCACGGCGTACGTCGACCGCGCGCGCCGCACGCTCGGCCACCTCCTGGACCGCGCCGAGTCGGAGCTGACGCACACCCACGCGCGCGTGGTGGCCCTCTCCCCCGCGGCGACCCTCCAGCGGGGGTACGCGGTCCTGCAGAAGCCGGGCGGCCCCGTGGTCCGCGCGGCGGACGAGGTGACGGGCGGCGAGGAGCTGCGCGCGCGGGTCGCCGAGGGCGAGTTCTCCGTACGAGTCGACATTTAGGGTGGTCGCATGACCAGCAACACGGATGCCAAGGACGCCGAGGAGCGGCCCGCCGCCGCGGACGCGCTCGGTTACGAGCAGGCGCGGGACGAGCTCATCGAGGTGGTGCGCCGCCTGGAGGCGGGCGGTACGACGCTGGAGGAGTCCCTGGCGCTGTGGGAGCGGGGCGAGGAGCTGGCCGGGGTGTGCCGGCGCTGGCTGGAGGGCGCCCGGGCCCGCCTCGACGCCGCGCTGGCTTCGGAGGACTGACCTCGGCCCCTGGCTGGCCCGCGCCCCCTTCTTTCGGCGCTCCGCGCCTCGTCCTCAAACGCCGGACGGGCGTGGAGACACCCCAGCTCGGCACGCCGGGGAGGGCCCACCCCCTCATCCCAGGGGCCCACCCCCTCACCCCGCGTGTTACCTCGGTCACTCCAGCCCCCACTTTAGTTGAAAGTTGAACCTCGCTCGCATACTGTCGTCCTCGTTGGCCCCCGGAGCCCCGCCCCCCCCCCCCACGGCGGAGTCCCGGACCACACTCACGTCCCCGCCCTTGACGTACGTATCGAGAAGGTTGAAAGAGATGTCCCTCGTTCTTGACCCCGCCGCCCAGGACCTGCTCTTCCGTGAGGCCCGCACCGCGAACACCTTCACCGACGAGCCCGTCACCGACGAGCAGATCCAGGCCATCTACGACCTGGTCAAGTACGGCCCCACCGCCTTCAACCAGTCGCCCCTGCGCGTCACCCTGGTGCGGACGCAGGAGGCCCGTGAGCGCCTGGTGCAGCACATGGCCGAGGGCAACCGTCCCAAGACCCTGACGGCCCCGCTGGTCGCGATCCTCTCCGCGGAGACAACGAGTTCCACGAGGAGCTGCCGCAGCTGTTCCCGCACGCCCCGGGCGTGAAGGACGCGTTCTTCTCGGAGCGCGCGGTGCGCGAGGGCGCCGCGGGCCTGAACGGCGCCCTGCAGGCCGCCTACTTCATCGTCGGCATCCGCGCCGCGGGCCTGGCCGCGGGCCCGATGACCGGGTTCGACTTCGCCGGCGTGCAGAAGGAGTTCCTGGACGACGACCACACCCCGCTGATGGTCGTCAACATCGGCAAGCCGGGCGACGACGCCTGGTTCCCGCGCTCCCCGCGCCTCGCCTACGACGAGGTCATCACGACCGTCTGAGGCGCGGCGCCCCCGCCACGCACGACAGAGGCCCCCGGCACGCCGCCGGGGGCCTCTGGCATGACGCGGGAACGCGCGCGGGTCAGCTCTTCCCCACGGGCTCCACCGGGGTGCGCTTCATCTCCAGGGACTCCGCCATCGCCGTCAGCTGGTCGAACGACGCCGTCCCGAGCACGACCGTGGTCGCGCCCTTGTCCTCCAGGACGAGGGCGTCGTAGCGCGTGCCCTTGTAGCGCTGCCACGTCTTGCCCGCGATCTTCTGCGTGGCGTCCGTCTTCGCGGCCTTCTGCGTGACCTCGTCGATGAACTCAGAGCGCTTGCCCGTGGACTGCTTGATCGCCACGTACTCGCCGGACGGGTCGAGGAAGCCCAGGTGCCAGCTGTCGTGCGCCGCGCCGTTGTACCGCACCGAGGTCGGCTTCCACGACGAGGGCAGCCCCTTGGGCGCCGCCACCGGATACGCCGCGGCCCGCCGGGCCGTCAGGAGCTCGACGCGGTAGTCCACCCGCTTGACGGGTTCCTTGGATTCGTCGTGCGGGATGAAGACATAGATGGCTGCCACGACCAGGCCGATGACGGCCATCGAGAGCAGCATGTTCCGCACGGTCTGCTTGCCAGTTCTGCCTGCCACGCCCCCATCGTCGCAGGTCCCCCGCAGAGGCCCGGCAGGACCCCTCGCCCGCCGGACGCCCGCTCAAACGTGGGGCCCTCTGCTCATCCTATCGACCTGCGGATAGAGTCAAAGGCGTCACCCTCGTCCGGCCGCCCACCCGTCTCCCACCGCCGCCCTTCTAGGGACGCCCTTCGGGCGCAGTTTTTATTCCGCATCAGAAAGGTGCGCCTCGATGACCGAGCATCACTCCCTCCCGTCCGAGCTGGAGGTCTCCCCGGAGGCCCCCGACCGCAACCTCGCCCTGGAGCTGGTCCGGGTCACCGAGGCCGCCGCCATGGCCGCGGGCCGCTGGGTCGGCCGCGGCGACAAGAACGGAGCCGACGGCGCCGCCGTCCGCGCCATGCGGACCCTCGTCCACACCGTCTCGATGAACGGCGTGGTCGTCATCGGGGAGGGTGAGAAGGACGAGGCTCCGATGCTCTTCAACGGCGAGCGCATCGGCGACGGTACCGGCGCCGAGGTCGACATCGCCGTCGACCCGATCGACGGCACCACGCTCACCGCCAAGGGCATGCCGAACGCGATCGCCGTCCTCGCCGCCGCCGACCGCGGCACCATGTTCGACCCGTCGGCCGTGTTCTACATGGACAAGCTGGTCACGGGCCCCGAGGCCGCCGACTACGTGGACATCAACGCCCCGGTGTCGGTGAACATCCGCCGGGTCGCCAAGGCCAAGAAGTCCGCGCCCGAGGACGTCACGGTCATGATCCTGGACCGGCCCCGGCACGAGGGCATCGTCAAGGAGATCCGCGAGACCGGCGCGCGCATCAAGTTCATCTCCGACGGCGACGTGGCCGGCTCGGTCATGGCCGTGCGCGAGGGCACCGGCGTGGACCTGCTGATGGGCGTCGGCGGCACGCCGGAGGGCATCATCAGCGCCTGCGCCATCAAGTGCCTGGGCGGCGTCATCCAGGGCAAGCTCTGGCCCAAGGACGACGAGGAGAAGCAGCGCGCGCTCGACGCGGGCCATGACCTGGACCGCACGCTCACCACGAACGACCTGGTCAGCGGCGAGAACGTGTTCTTCGTCGCGACCGGCATCACCGACGGCGAGCTGCTCCGCGGCGTGCGCTACGGCGCCGAGATCGCCTCGACGTCCTCCCTGGTGATGCGCTCCAAGTCCGGCACCATCCGGAAGATCGACTCCGATCACCGGCTCGCGAAGCTGCGCGCGTACAGCGCCATCGACTTCGACCGCGCCAAGTAAGCGGGTAAGGCAGCAGGCCCGGCGGGGCCCGCCCGCGACGGCCGGGCGGGCCCCGCGGGGCCGCGTACGGCGACGGGGGCGCTCCGTTCGGGGAGCGCCCCCGTCGCCGTACGTGCCTGACGTCCCGTGCCTGACGTGCCGGGCGGCCGGGGCCGGGGCCGGTCCAAGGGGTCCGGCGCGGCGTCTAGCCCGCGGCCGCGACCGTGCCCGTGGCCGCGCGGGCCGCCTTCTTCAGGTCCAGGTCGCGGCGGCGGCGCCGGGCGAGGACCACGCGGCGCTCGGCGGCGGTCAGACCGCCCCCACACGCCGTACGGCTCGGGCTGGAGCAGGGCGTGCTCGCGGCACTCGATCATGACCGGACAGCGGGCGCACACCCGCTTCGCGGCCTCCTCGCGGGAGAGGCGGGCGGCGGTCGGCTCCTTGGACGGGGCGAAGAACAATCCGGCCTCGTCCCGGCGGCAGACGGCGTCCGAATGCCATGGGTTGTCCTGGTCCCGCTCGCGCACTGGCACCCTTCCCCACGCACTGGGCTGCGCTCGTGCAGGGGAGGCCCCATCGGCCGGGACAGCGGCGACCTGCAGGGACTGATGCGTCGGTTGCAGCACGGTCTACTCCTGACGACGGCTTCGCGAGCGAGAGACGATGCACGAAGCTCTACCCGCTGTGTGCGGGCCTATGCACTGAGTCCCCATGCGCGGAAGTTCCGATTCCTCGTAGCCGACGCGCCTGGCTGAAAGCCGTCGCCGCCATCGCGCCGCGCCGCGTCCGGGCACCGCGCCGCCGGGTCAGCCCAGCTTCCGCTTGCCCAGGAAACGGCGCAGGTCACGCACGAACTTCCCGTGCTTGGGGCGGGCCTTGATGTCCCCGAAGACCGCGAAGCCCTCCACGAAGACCACCGGGGCGTCCCGGTCGCCGGAGTCGAGGGTGTCCACTTCGACGGTGCCGAAGACGCTGGTGCCGCGGCCGCGCAGTGAGACGTTCTCCGGCACCCGGACCCTGATGTCGCCGAAGACGGCGAAGCCCTTGATGAGGACCTGCCGGTGCTCGAAGACCGCCTCGCTGAGGTCGATGACCACGTCGCTGAAGAAGGCGAACGCGTGCGTGCGGCGGCCCGGGCGCCAGTTGCCCGTGCGGCGGGCGTCGCCGAACACGGCGAGCAGCGTCTCGTCGGCGGACTCGGGGATCGCGCCGGGCGACGGGCGCGACGGCGCCGCCTCGAAGGGCCGGGGCTTCGCCTCGGAGGCGGGCAGGTCCGCCACCAGCGGCTCGAGCTCGGCGAGCGTCTTGGCGCCGTCAGACCCCGTCGATCCGCTCGCCGTGCTCCTCGGCGTCGAGGCGGCCCTCGGCGAGCGCCTCGGCAAGGATGTCGGCCACGCGGTCTCGGTCGGCGTCCGAGGCCCGGAGCCCCGCGGGCCCCTTGGCGGAAGGTGTCTGGGAACGCTTCTCTAGGTCCACCCGCAGCACAGTACCGAAACGCGATAGATCGCGACTAGCCCTGGCGAGGGGCGCGTCCCGGGGCGCGGGGCGTGCGCCGAGGCGCCCGACGCCAACTGAGCCTTACCTCACAAGAGCCACGGGTTTCACGCGTTCTACGCTGGTCTGGTCGCTGCCAACGGAGGCCGCGCCGCAGTCTGCCGAGTGAGGAATTGGGCGTCATGCCAGAGTTTGCGTACTCCGATCTGCTCCCGCTGGGAGAGGACACCACGCCGTACCGGCTGGTGACCGCCGAGGGCGTCTCCACCTTCGAGGCCGACGGGCGCACCTTCCTCAAGGTCGAGCCGGAGGCGCTGCGCAAGCTGGCCGAGGAGGCGATCCACGACATCCAGCACTATCTGCGCCCGGCCCACCTGGCGCAGCTGCGGAAGATCGTCGACGACCCCGAGGCGTCGTCGAACGACAAGTTCGTCGCGCTCGACCTGCTGAAGAACGCGAACATCGCGGCGGCGGGCGTGCTCCCCATGTGCCAGGACACCGGCACGGCGATCGTCATGGGCAAGCGCGGCCAGAACGTGCTGACGGCCGGGGGCGACGAACAGGCCCTCTCGCGCGGCATCTACGACGCGTACCAGAACCTGAACCTGCGCTACTCGCAGATGGCTCCGCTCACCATGTGGGAGGAGAAGAACACCGGCTCGAACCTCCCCGCCCAGATCGAGCTGTACGCGACCGACGGCGGCGCGTACAAGTTCCTGTTCATGGCCAAGGGCGGCGGCTCCGCCAACAAGTCCTTCCTCTACCAGGAGACGAAGGCGGTCCTGAACGAGGCCTCCATGATGAAGTTCCTGGAGGAGAAGATCCGTTCGCTCGGCACGGCCGCGTGCCCGCCGTACCACCTGGCGATCGTCGTCGGCGGCACGTCCGCCGAGTACGCGCTGAAGACCGCGAAGTACGCCTCGGCGCACTACCTGGACGAGATCCCCGCCGAGGGCTCCCCGCTCGGCCACGGCTTCCGCGACCAGGACCTGGAGGAGAAGGTCTTCGAGCTGACGCAGAAGATCGGCATCGGCGCCCAGTTCGGCGGCAAGTACTTCTGCCACGACGTGCGCGTGGTGCGGCTGCCCCGGCACGGCGCCTCCTGCCCGGTCGCCATCGCCGTGTCCTGCTCGGCGGACCGGCAGGCCGTCGCGAAGATCACCGCCGAGGGCGTCTTCCTGGAGCAGCTGGAGACGGACCCGGCGCGGTTCCTGCCGGAGACGACCGACGAGCACCTCGAGGCACAGGACGAGGACGTCGTCCGCATCGACCTCAGCCGGCCGATGGACGAGATCCTGGCCGAGCTCACCAAGTACCCGGTGAAGACCCGTCTGTCGCTGTCGGGACCGCTGGTCGTGGCCCGCGACATCGCGCACGCCAAGATCAAGGAGCGGCTCGACGCGGGCGAGGAGATGCCGCAGTACCTGAAGGACCACCCGGTGTACTACGCCGGTCCCGCGAAGACCCCCGAGGGCTACGCCTCCGGTTCTTTCGGGCCGACGACGGCCGGGCGCATGGATTCCTACGTCGAGCAGTTCCAGGCGGCGGGCGGCTCCAAGGTGATGCTGGCCAAGGGCAACCGCTCGCAGCAGGTCACCGCCGCGTGCGACGCGCACGGCGGGTTCTACCTGGGGTCGATCGGCGGGCCCGCGGCGCGGCTCGCGCAGGACTGCATCAAGAAGGTCGAGGTCGTCGAGTACGAGGAGCTCGGCATGGAGGCGGTCTGGAAGATCGAGGTGGAGGACTTCCCGGCGTTCGTCGTCGTCGACGACAAGGGGAACGACTTCTTCCAAGATCCGGCGCCGGCGCCGACGTTCACGTCCCATTCCGGTGCGGGGGCCGGGGCTGGCCTAGTGGCCGCGGGGCGGCGGGGTTTTCGCCCCCGCCGCCCCTACCCGTCCCGTCTGGGGGCTTCGCCCCCTTTCCCCCCTTGTTGGCGCTTCGCGCCTCGTCCTCAAACGCCGGACGGGCTACGCCAGGAACCGCTGGTTCGTCGCGCCCGTGCACTTCTGGAGGCGCAGCGGGTCCTTCGGGGCCGAGAGGGTCAGGCAGAGGTTGGTCGCGGCCGTGGGGCGCAGGGTGTCTGCCTCTCGGACGAACTTCTGGTTGGCGCCGCCGTGGCAGTTCCACAGGGTGACGGCCGTGCCCTCCTTGTAGGCGGCCTCGGGCACGTCCACGCAGCGGTCCTGGGTCAGGCCGGTGTGCAGGGACTGCCGTTCGGTGTCGTACCACCAGGTCTGGTTGCGGTTGCCGGTGCAGTCCCAGCCCTGGACCTTGGTGCCGTTGCGGCTGCTGGAGGCGTCGGCGTCGACACAGGTGCCGGTGGCCGCGTTCCGCAGGGGCCGGTACGCGTCGTCCCAGCCGCCCTTGTACAGCTTGGCGCTGCCCGTGCTCGCGGGGTCGGCGCAGCCGCCCTCGTCCCAGCCCGAGGTGTACAGCTGGGTCAGGCAGGAGGCGAAGGCGCCGTGGCCGCGGGCGTTGGGGTGGAAGGACTGGCGCACCGAGTTGGAGTCCGGCGGGAAGGGGTTGGACAGCTCGACGTACAGGCCCCGCGCCCAGGTGTTCTCCGTGCAGACCTCGTGGCCGTGGAAGAGGCGGGAGTTGTCGAGGTAGTGCGCCCCGGTGTTCCGCGCGGCCTTGCGGATGCCGCGCTCGAAGGCGGGCACGGCCTCGTTGCGGCCCCACTCGGTGTCGGAGTCGTAGCCCAGGCCGCCACAGGCGAGCTTGCCGGGGAAGTCCGGGTTGTCGCGGAAGTCGGGGCCGATCGGGCTCGGGTAGCCCATGACGACCAGCTTGTAGTCGCTTCCGGCGTACCCGGCCTGGCTCATGACGGTGCGCAGGTCGCGGACGGTCTGCTCGACCTTGGGCACGAGCGCGTCCACGCGGGCCTGCCAGCCGTCCTTGTACTTCGGGGCGCACGGGCCCTGGAGGGTGAGGTAGCGGGTGACGCAGTCGGTCATGACGGGCGCGAACTGCAGGTCGTCGTTGGCGCCGATGACCAGCATGATCGCCTTGATCCTGGTGTTGCGGGCCTTGATGGCGAGGTTGTCGCTCTGGACCAGCTCGTCGGCGTACTGCTGCTGCCCGCCGATGCGGACGTTCGCGGTCGTCGCGCCGGAGCAGGCGACGTTGTACGTGACGTCCACGGGGATGCCCGTGCGGTGGATCGCGGCGTCCGGCGAGCGGTGGCACCAGTTGTCCGGGCCGTCGGTGCCCGGCTCGTAGCTGCCGATGCCCTCGCCGCTGATCTCGCTGTCGCCGAGCGAGATGAGGCCGGTCTTGCGGGCGTCGAGCGGACGCTCGGCCGGGTCGCCGTAGAGCTTCGCCGCCTCCGCCGCGCGGACCTTCTCCAGCTCCGGCGACAGCGGCACGGCCGCCGCCGTCCGCGGTCCTTCCGGGCCGCCGGGCCCGTCCGGCGCGGCCTGGGCCGGACCGGCCGTCACAGCGCCGCCGATCAGGGCCGTGAGGGCCGCGGCCGCCGCGGCCGTCCCTCGCAGCCGGCCCGCGCCGTAGCGTCCGACGCGTGTCACGCGCTTCATTGCGCCTCCCCGGTTTGGTGTTACCCAGGGTTTTTACTGGTGGGTAAGGGCCTTGGGAATACTTTGAACAAGACAAGTGCTCACCTTTTTTAGGCAGTTGCGGGCGGCCCCGGGGCCGCCACCGGCGGCACGGAACGGGCAGAACGGAAGGACGGGCGGAACATGAACGGCGGCGTCGACGGCGGCGAGTACCGGATCGAGCACGACTCCATGGGCGAGGTGCGGGTGCCCGCGGGCGCCAAATGGCGGGCCCAGACGCAGCGCGCCGTGGAGAACTTCCCCGATCTCCGGGCAGCGCCTGGAGAGCGCCCACATCGCGGCGCTCGCCGAGATCAAGGCCGCCGCGGCGAAGGTCAACGCGGAGCTCGGGGTCCTGGACCAGGACGTCGCGGACGCCATCGCGGGCGCGGCCCGCGAGGTCGCCGAGGGGCGCTGGGACGACCACTTCCCCGTCGACGTCTTCCAGACCGGCTCCGGCACCTCGTCGAACATGAACACCAACGAGGTCCTCGCCACCCTCGCGACCGAGCGCCTCGGCCGTGACGTCCACCCGAACGACCACGTCAACGCCTCGCAGTCGTCGAACGACGTGTTCCCCTCGTCCATCCACATCGCGGCCACGGCGGCCGTGACGGGTGATCTGATCCCGGCCCTTGAGCACCTGGCCGCCTCCCTTGAGCGCAAGGCCGAGGAGTTCGCCGACGTCGTCAAGTCCGGGCGCACGCACCTGATGGACGCCACGCCCGTCACTCTTGGGCAGGAATTCGGCGGGTACGCCGCACAGGTGCGCTACGGCGTCGAGCGGCTGCGGGCCTCCCTGCCGCGCCTCGCCGAACTCCCCCTCGGCGGCACCGCCGTGGGCACCGGCATCAACACCCCGCCCGGCTTCTCGGCCGCCGTCATCGCCGAGGTGGCGCGGGCGACCGGGCTGCCGCTCACCGAGGCCCGCGACCACTTCGAGGCGCAGGGCGCGCGGGACGGGATCGTCGAGACCAGCGGGCAGCTGCGGACCGTCGCCGTCGGCCTCACGAAGATCGCCAACGATCTGCGCTGGATGGCGTCCGGGCCCCGCACCGGGCTCGCCGAGATCAGCCTCCCCGATCTGCAGCCCGGCTCCTCGATCATGCCCGGCAAGGTCAACCCGGTCATTCCAGAGGCCGTCCTGATGGTGGCCGCCCAGGTCACCGGCAACGACCTGACGGTCGCGACCGCCGGGGCCGCGGGCAACTTCGAGCTCAACGTGATGCTGCCCGTCATCGCGAAGAACGTCCTGGAGTCGGTGCGGCTGCTCGCGAACGCGTCGCGGCTGCTCGCCGACCGCACGGTCGACGGGGTCGTCGCCCATCGGGAGCGGGCGCGGGAGTACGCGGAGTCGTCGCCGTCCGTCGTCACTCCTCTGAACAAGTACATCGGGTACGAGGAGGCGGCGAAGGTCGCGAAGCGGGCGCTGGCGGAGCGGCGGACCATTCGGGAGGTGGTGCTGGACGCGGGGTACGTGGAGCGGGGCGCTCTGACCCTGGAGCAGCTGGACGAGGCCTTGGACGTCCTCCGCATGACCCGCCCGTAGCCCTCGCGGGTGCGGCTGCCCCGTTCCCCCGCTCAAGGCAATCGGCCTTCGGCCTCGTCCTCAAACGCCGGACGGGCTGAAACCGGCAGGTTCTAGTCCGTCCGGCGTTTGAGGACGAGCCGCGGAGCGGCGATAAAGGCGGTCCAGGGGGCGGAGCCCCCTGGTTTCGGGAAAGGGGCGGGATTGGGGAGCTCCCGGCAGGGAACCTCAGGCGCGCCCTAATATCTGTTCATGACAGACCACCTCCACCGAACGACGGAACGGCACGCGGCCCCCCGCTGGACCCCCGGCACCCCCATCCTGTGGCGCTACCGCGAGAACGGCGGCGACAACGTCCACATCTGTCGCCCCGTCACCGTCGTGGAGGACACCGCGGATCTGCTCGCGGTCTGGCTGGCCCCGGGCACGGAGTGCGTCAAGCCGGTCCTCGCGGACGGCACCCCGGTGCACGAGGAGCCGCTCGCCACCCGGTACACCAAGCCCCGCACCACCCGCCGCGACCACTGGTTCGGCACCGGCGTCCTGAAGCTGGCCCGGCCGCACGAGCCGTGGTCGGTGTGGCTGTTCTGGGAGCCGGGCTGGCTCTTCAAGAACTGGTACGTGAACCTGGAGGAGCCCCGTACGCGCTGGGCGGGCGGCGTCGACTCCGAGGACCACTTTCTCGACATCTCCGTGCGCCCGGACGGCAGCTGGCGCTGGCACGACGAGGACGAGTTCGCACAGGCCCGGCGCGCGGGGCTGCTCGACGAGGAGCAGGTGACGGCGGTGCGGCGGGCGGGCCGGGACGCCGTGGCCGCGATCGAGGCGTGGGGCGGTCCGTTCGCGGACGGCTGGGAGAACTGGCGACCGGACCCGAGCTGGCGGATTCCCGCCCTCCCGGGTGACTGGGACCGCACGCCCGCGCATGTCTCCTCATGAGACCCTTGATGCGCCCCCGTACTTCAAACGTAGGATCGTCCTCCGCAAGGGCGCACAGCGGTAACTCTTGGTGCCCCCGCGCGGCCTGACAGGATGTCATCGAGGAGCGGCTGAACGTGAGCGAGGAATACGGAGCGCGTGGCGGCCGCGACCGCACCGGCCAGGCCGAGGCCTTCGACGCCATCGGCGCGGCGTACGACGTCGCGTTCCCGCACAAGCAGGGCCAGCTCGCGGCCGGTGACCGGCTCGCCACCGAACTGCCGCCGGGGTCGCGCGTCTTGGACGTGGGCTGCGGCACGGGCCTGCCGACGGCGGAGCAGCTCACCGGCGCGGGGCACACCGTCCTCGGTGTCGACCTGTCAGCCGGAATGCTGGACCTGGCGCGCAAGAACGTGCCGTCACCCGCGGCCGAATTCCGCCTCGTCGACCTCGCGGACCTGCGGATCGGCGGCGAAGGTCCGGGCGCTGTGGGGCAGTTCGACGGAATTGCCTGTTTCTTCTCGCTGTTGATGCTGCCCCGTGAGGAGATACCGTCTGCTCTTCGGCTGCTGCGGTCGCTGCTCAGACCTGGTGGCCTGCTCGCCCTTTCGATGGTCGAGGCCGACCTGGACGACGCGGCGATCCCGTTCCTGGGACACGCGATCCGGGTATCCGGTTACCTGCGGGACGAACTGCGGCAGGTCGTGCGGGAAGCCGGTTTCGACATCGCCCACGAGGAGTCGTACGCGTACGCCCCGGCGAGCACCGACGTACCACCTGAGCACCAGTTATTCCTGCACTGCCGACGCGGCTGAGCAACGCTTGGACGGCGCGCGCGGCGCGCAGCCCCGGACGGACGGATTCATAACGCGTGACGGAGCACCTCAGCCCCTACGAGGGCCGCAAGGCACCAGTTGCCCGGCCACCCGCCCCCGCGGATCCCCGCGGGGCGCTGCTGCGCGCCCCGGAGCCGGAGGTGCGCGGCTCCGCGGGGATGAACGCCCTGCCCGCGCAGGCCCGTACGGGTGAGCAGGGCGCGGGCAGCGAACACGCCCAGTCCTCGACGGCGGTCCCGGAGGAGCCCGGCGGCCACCGCCCGCGCCCCGTCCCCGAGGGCGTCCCCAGCCCCGCCCGCCCCGGCCCTGAGGAGCCCCGGTCCGGCGCCGAGCTGCCCACGGCGGCCCCCGGACCGCCGGACGGCGCCGAGCGGCGCGCGGGACGGCCGCGCCCGCCGGGTCCGGCGGCGATGCGGCGCGACGGCGACCGGCTGCGGTTCGTGGGCGCGGCGACGCGGCGCATCGCCCGGGGCATCGACCTCGACGAGATCGTGATGGGCCTGTGCCGGGCCACGGTGCCGACGTTCGCGGACGCGATCCTCGTCTATCTGCGCGACCCGCTGCCGGTGGGCGACGAGCGCCCCGTCGGGGCGCTGCTGCTGCGCCTGCGCCGCACCGACCGAATCCCGGAGTCCCACGACACCGACGGCGGCACGCTGCCCGCGCTCCAGGTGCAGTCCGACCTGTCGACGGCCGCGGAGCTGTGCGAGGTGCACGTCAACAGCGCGCTCGACCACGTCCTGCGCGGCGTGCGGCCCGTCTTCGCGGACTCCGCCGTCGCGCTCGGCGCGCTGCCGGAGCTGCTCGGCGAGGGCCGGACGGTCCCCGGCGGGCAGCGGGCGATCCTGGCGCCGCTGCGGGGGCGGCGGCGGGTCATCGGCGCGGCCGTCTTCCTGCGCCGCCCGGACCGGCCGTCCTTCGAGGCCGATGACCTCCTGGTCGCCGCGCAGCTCGCCACGCACAGCGCGCTCGGCATCGACAAAGCCGTCCTGTACGGCCGCGAGGCGTACATCGCGGACGAGTTGCAGCGCACGATGCTGCCCGAGACCCTGCCGCGCGCCACCGGCGTGCGGCTCGCCTCGCGCTACCTCCCGGCCGCCGAGACCGCCCGCGTCGGCGGCGACTGGTACGACGCGATCCCGCTGCCGGGCAGCCGGGTCGCCCTGGTCGTGGGTGACGTCATGGGGCACTCGATGACGTCGGCGGCGATCATGGGGCAGCTGCGGACCACCGCGCAGACCCTCGCCGGGCTCGACCTGCCGCCGCAGGAGGTCCTGCACCACCTCGACGAACAGGCGCAGCGCCTCGGCTCGGACCGCATGGCCACCTGCCTGTACGCGGTCTACGACCCGGTGTCGCACCGCATCACGATCGCCAACGCGGGCCATCCGCCGCCCGTCCTGCTGCACCTCGGCGGGCGCGCGGAGGTCCTTCGCGTGCCCCCGGGCGCGCCCATCGGCGTGGGCGGCGTGGACTTCGAGGGCCGTGGAGCTGGACGCCCCGGCGGGCGCGACGCTGCTGCTCTACACGGACGGGCTCGTGGAGTCCCGGCTGCGCGACGTGTGGACGGGGATAGAGCAGCTGCGCGAGCGGCTCGCCGCGACCGCCCAGCTGACCGGGCCCGACCACCCGCCGCCCCTGGAAGCGCTGTGCGACGAGGTGCTCGACATGCTCGGCCCCGGCGACCGGGACGACGACATCGCGCTGCTCGCCGCCCGCTTCGACGGCATCGCGCCGAGCGACGTGGCGTACTGGTTCCTGGAACCAGAGGACGCCACGCCGGCGCGCGCCCGGCGCCTGGCCCGCAGCGCGCTGGAGCGGTGGGGTCTGACCGACCTGAACGACGCGGTCGAACTGCTGGTCAGCGAGGTCGTGACCAACGCCGTGCGGTACGCCACGCGCCCGATCACGCTGCGCCTCCTGCGCACCGACGTGCTGCGCTGCGAGGTCGGCGACGACGTGCCGCAGCTGCCGAGGCTGCGGCAGGCCCGCGCCACGGACGAGGGCGGACGCGGGCTCTACCTGGTCAACAAGCTGGCGCGGCGCTGGGGCGCCACGCGGCTGAGCACGGGGAAGGTGGTCTGGTTCGAGCTGAACCCGTCGGCGTGACCACCGACCGACAGCTCACAGCGACTGACGGCTGAAGACGACGAAGGTGCCCGGAGCCAGCTGGCTCCGGGCACCTTCGTCGTCTTCGGTTCATCAGCCGTCTTCAGCCGTCAGTCGTCGGATCTGTCCGACCTGTCGGCCCGTACGTCGTCCGGGTCGTCCGGGATGCCCCAGGTGGGCGTCGGCGGCGTCGTGGGCGGTGTTGTGGGCGGCGTCGTCGGCGGGTCCGTCGGCGGCGGTGTCGTCGGCGGCTTCGTCGTCGGCGGCGGTGTCGTCGGGGGCTTCGTCGTCGGCGGCTTGGTGCTGGGCTTGTCCTTCTCGTCCGGCTCGGTGGGCCGCGTCGTCGGCGTCGGCGGGGCCTGCGTGGTCGGCTCCGGCGGCGGCGCGACGGCGGCGCCCATGTCGGTGTCCAGCTTGAACTTGGTGCGCGAGCCGGTCGCGTTGAACGTGTACGCCGCCCAGATCTCGGCCGGGAAGCTGCCGCCGTCGATGCGCGGCCGGCCGAGCGAGCCCTTCATGGAGGCCTGGTCGCCCCGCTTGAGCTTCCCCGAGGTCGCGGGCGCCTCGCCGAACAGGCCCACGGCCGTGACGAGCTTCGGCGTGTAGCCCACGAACCAGGCCGACTTGTTGTTGTCGGAGGTGCCGGTCTTGCCCGCGACCTGCTGGCCCTTGCGGTTGGGCGCCTCGCGCACGGAGGCGCGGGCGGTGCCGTCGTCGACGACGCCGGTCAGCACGGACGTCACGGAGTCGGCGGCGCCGCGGCTGATGACCTGGTCGCCGATCGCGTCCGGCAGGTCGATGGTGCGGTCCTTGTGCTCGACGGACTTCACCAGCTGCGGGGTGACCTTCTTGCCGTGGTTGTTGAGCGTCGCGTACACGCCCGCCATGTCAAGGGGGCTCGCGCCCATCGTGCCGAGCGTCTGCGCGGGCACCGCGGGCAGGCCCTTGGTGCGCATGCCCAGCTTGCCCGCGACCTCCAGGACCTTGTCCATCTTCACGTCCACGCCCATCTGCGCGAAGACGGAGTTGACGGACTTGTTCATCGCGGTCTGGACGGTGACGGGGCCGTAGGAGTGGCCGTCCTCGTTCGGCGGCGCGAAGCCGATGTCGCTGCCCTTGACGGGGCGCTCGCTGCGGCCGCTGTAGATCGTGTTGGCCGTGATCGGCTTGCCGTCCTGCGTCGTGGCGCCCTCGTCCAGGGCGGCCGCGAGGATCAGCGGCTTGAAGGTGGAGGCGGGCTGGTAGTCGTCGCGGGTGGCGTTGTTGACGTAGTGCTTGAGGAAGTCGCGGCCGCCGTACATCGCGACGATCCCGCCGGTCTTCGGGTCCACGGACGCCGCGCCGGCCTGCACCCGTGCGTCCGGGCTGCCCTTAGTCCGACTTCAGCTTGTCGGTGAGCTTCCGCTCGACCGCCTTCTCCAGCAGGGCCTGCTTCTTGCGGTCGATGTTGAGCGTGACGGTGTAGCCGCCCGCCTCTATCTGCGCCTCGGCCTCGGACTTGGTGTAGCCCTGCTTCATGAGCTGCTGTTCGAGGGCGTCGTTGGCGGCCTCGACGAGATAGCCGGTCTGGCCCTTCATCTCGGGCCGGGCCTTGGGCGGGTGCGGGTAGGGGAACTTCAGGCCGTCGCGCTCACTGGAGTCCAGCCAGCCCTCTCCGACCATGTTGTTCAGTACGTAGTTCCAGCGCTCCTTGACCAGCTTCCTGCCGGTCGGCGTCGCGGTGGTCCAGTCGTAGGAGCTCGGCGCCTGGAGGAGGGCCGCGAGGTAGGCGCCCTGCGAGACGTTCAGCTCCGTGGCGTCGATGCCGTAGTAGGCCTGGGCGGCGGCCTGGATGCCGTAGGCGCCGCGGCCGTAGTAGCTGGTGTTGATGTAGCCCGCGAGGATGCTGTCCTTGCTCTTCTCGCGGTCCACCTTCAGCGAGATGACCAGCTCTTTGAGCTTGCGCGTGACGGTCTGTTCCTGCGACAGGTAGTAGTTCTTGACGTACTGCTGGGTGATCGTCGAGCCACCCTGCTTGCCCTTGCCGGACAGGGTGTTGAGCACGCCGCGCGCGGTGCCCTTGAAGTCGACGCCGGTGTCCTTGTAGAAGGACTTGTTCTCGGCGGCGACGAAGGTGCGCTGCACCTTCTTGGGGACCTTGTCGAGGTCGACGATCTCGCGGTTGACCTCGCCGTCGCGGTACAGGATCGAGCCGTCGCTGTACTTGAAGATGTTGCTCTGCTTCCTCGCCAGGGCGTTGCCCTTGGGTATGTCCACCACCAGGTAGAGCACGACGAAGCCGAGCATGCCGAGCAGGATGAAGCCGAAGAAATAGCCCAGGAGCTTCTTCCAGGTGAAGAAGCGGCGGATGCCGGTGCGCTTGGGCTTGGCGGGGCCGGGTACGACGCGCCGTGCGCCCCTCTTCCGAACCGCCGGAGTCGGGGGTGGCGTCCGGGCCGGTGGCGGCGTCCGGGCCGGGACCGGCGGGGCTCTCGGCGGGGGTGCCGCCCTCGGGAGCGCCGGTGGCCGGGGCGCCGTCGGCCGGGCGGCCTCGCGCTGCCCGGCGCGCGCCGCGCTGCCGCGCTTTTCGCTCTTCGGCTCGGCCCATGACTGTCGTCGCTCCGCTTCGTCTCGTTCTTCTCGTACCGCGTGTGCGTCCCGTACGCCTCGAAGGCCACGTACGGGGCAGGTCAGCTCATGAAGCTAACACCGCGCCTAAGGACAAATAGCCTCCGATCCGGTCTTTTCCGGACGTGACAATGAGCACCCGCACCAGGGGAACCCTTGCCACTCCCACCGGAATCGACTCCTCGAAGGCGCGTACGGTTGCCTCCCGTTTTCGCCGATGTGCTCAGCCGCACCACTACACACTGGGGGTATACACGGCACGTATACCTGGTGTGTATAGTGCTCCGCATGTCCATTGGTCACACTCTGCTCGGCCTGCTCGAGTCCGGCCCCCGCCACGGCTACGACCTCAAACGCGCCTTCGACGAGAAGTTCGGGCACGACAAGCCGCTGCACTACGGCCAGGTCTACTCGACCATGTCGCGGCTGCTGAAGAACGGACTCGTCGAGGTCGACGGGATAGAGGCGGGCGACGGCCCCGAACGCAAGCGGTACGCCATCACCGAGGCCGGCATCACCGACGTCCAGCGCTGGCTGGCCACGCCGGAGAAGCCCGAGCCCTACCTCCAGTCGACGCTCTACACCAAGGTCGTCCTCGCGCTGCTCACGCACCGTGACGCCGCCGAGATCCTCGACACCCAGCGGGCCGAGCACCTGCGCATGATGCGCATGCTCACCGACCGCAAGCGCAAGGGCGACCTCGCCGACCAGCTGATCTGCGACCACGCCCTGTTCCACCTGGAGGCCGACCTGCGCTGGCTGGAACTGACCTCCGCCCGGCTCGGCCGGCTCGCCAAGGAGGTACTCCCCGCATGACCCCCGCCGGTTCCCTGCTCACCGCCCACGGACTGCGCAAGTCCTACGGCCCCACGACCGCGCTCGACGGCGCGGAGTTCTCCATACATCCGGGTGAGGTCGTCGCCGTGATGGGCCCCTCCGGGTCCGGCAAGTCGACGCTGCTGCACTGCCTGGCCGGAATCGTGCGCCCCGACGAGGGCGAAATCTCGTACAACGGCCATCAATTGACGGGCATGACGGACACCGCGCTGAGCGCGCTGCGGCGCAGCGAGTTCGGCTTCGTCTTCCAGTTCGGCCAGCTGGTGCCCGAGCTGACCTGCGTCGAGAACGTGGCACTTCCGCTGCGCCTCAACGGCGCCAAGCGCAAGGACGCCGAGCGGATCGCCCTGGCCTGGATGGAGCGCCTGGAGGTCGACGACGTGGGCGCCAAGCGGCCCGGCGAGGTCTCCGGCGGCCAGGGCCAGCGCGTCGCCGTGGCCCGCGCCCTCGCCACGAACCCGCGCGTGATCTTCGCCGACGAGCCGACCGGCGCGCTCGACTCGCTCAACGGCGAGCGCGTGATGGAGCTGCTCACCGACGCGGCCCGGTCCACGAACGCCGCCGTCGTCCTCGTCACGCACGAGACCCGCGTGGCCGCGTACTCCGACCGCGAGATCGTCGTCCGCGATGGCAAGTCACGCGACATGGAGCGCCTGGTATGAGCCTGACCCGCACCCGGCCTGCGGCCCCGGCGCCCCTCGGCCACGGCGCAGGACCCACCGGCGTCCGCGCCTGGGCCCGCGATCTGGCCATGGGCCTGCGCTTCGCGGTCGGCGGTGGCCGCGAGGGCTGGATCCGCACGGCCCTGACCGCCGTCGGCGTGGGCCTCGGCGTGGCGCTGCTGCTCGGCGCCGCGTCCGTGCCCGAGCTGCTCCACAACCGCGACGCCCGCACCACGGCGCGCACCCCCACGGGCCCGACCATCGGCAAGGAGGTCAAGCGCTCCGACTCCACGCTGCTGGTCGCCGAGGCGAGCACCGCCTTCCGCGACTCGGAGATCAGCGGCCGCGTCCTGCGCGCCGACGGCGCCCACCCGGCCCTGCCGCCGGGCGTCGACAAGATGCCGAAGGCGGGCGAGGTCGTCCTGTCGCCCGCGCTGCGGGACCTCCTGAACAGCTCCGAGGGCGAACTCCTGAAGCCGCGCTTCAGCCACCAGCGCGTCGCGGGCACCATCGGCGACGCGGGCCTGCTGCACCCCAAGGAGCTGTACTACTACATCGGCTCCGACACCCTGACGCAGGCCGACCAGGCCCTGCGGACCACGGGCTTCGGCTACCGGGTCAGCGAGGAGCCCCTCGATCCGCTCCTGGTCGTCCTGGTGGTCCTCATCTGCGTCGTGCTGCTCACGCCGGTGCTCATCTTCATCGGCACGGCGGTGCGCTTCGGCGGCGAGCGGCGCGACGAACGGCTCGCGGCGCTGCGCCTGGTCGGCGCGGACCGGCGCGCGGTGCGCCGGATCGCGGCGGGCGAGGCGCTGTGCGGGGCCCTGTTCGGCCTGGTCGCTGGCACCGGGTTCTTCCTCGCCGGGCGGCAGTTGCTCGGCGTCGTCGACATCTGGCGGGTCAGCGCGTTCCCCTCCGACATGGTGCCGCTGCCGGGGCTCGCCGTCCTGATCCTGCTCGCGGTGCCGGTCGCCTCGGTGCTCGTCACGGTGGTGTCGCTGCGCGCGGTCGCCATCGAACCGCTGGGGGTCGTCCGCAGCGCCGCCGCGCGCAAGCGCCGGCTGTGGTGGCGGCTGCTGCTTCCGGTCGCGGGCCTCGCCATCCTGCTCGGCCAGGACCGCATCACGCCCACGGCCACCACCGAGAACGTGCACGTCTACACCATCGCCGTCGGCGCGACCCTCGTCCTGGTGGGGCTCGCCACGCTCATGCCCTGGCTCGTCGAGGCGGCCGTGGCCAAGCTGCGCGGCGGCCCCGTGCCCTGGCAACTGGCCACCCGCCGCCTCCAGATGAGCAGCGGCACCGCCGCCCGCGCGGTCAGCGGCATCACGGTGGCGGTGGCGGGCGCGGTCGCCCTGCAGATGCTGTTCGCGTCCATGCACGACGAGTTCAACACCACCACGGACCAGGACCCGCGCCGCGCCCAGCTCCACATCACCTCGCCGCAGGCCAGCGGCGAGCTCGCCCAGCGCATGATCGACGACTTCAGCGAGACCAAGGGCGTCAAGAACGTCATCGGCACGGTCTCCGCGTACATCGTCAAGCCCGGCAAGCTCAAGAACCCCGACGACGACATCCGTCCCACCGCGGAGCTGCGCGTCGGCAGCTGCGCCACCCTGCGCGAACTGGCCCGCGTGCGCTCCTGCGAGAACGGCGACACGTTCGTCGTGCACTCCGGGGACCGCGAGCGGGACATGTGGATCGACCAGGCCGCCCGCCCCGGCAAGAAGGTCGACCTCAACTCCAGCAGCTGGGGCGACTACGCGGGCGGAGGGCGAGGGCAAGCACGAGCTGTGGACGCTGCCGAAGTCGACCCGCTCGCTCCAGGCCCGCACCGACCCGACAGGCGAGAAGTACGTCGGCGTGTACGCGACGCCCGGCGCCGTCGACGTGAAGCGGATGGCCGACGCGCAGACCAACGCGATGGTCCAGGTCGACCCGGACCTGCGGGACGCCGAGGAGTACGTGCGCAACACGGCCGCCCGCATGGACCCGATGATCGACGTGAGCACCATCCGTCTGATCGAGCGCGACAAGCAGTACGCGTCCGTGCAGCGGGGTCTGCAGGCGGGGGCGATGGCGACGATGACCCTGATCGCCGCGTCCATGCTGGTGTCGATGCTGGAGCAACTGCGCGAGCGCAAGCGCCTGCTCGCGGCCCTCACCGCGTTCGGCACCCGCCGTACGTCGATGGCCTGGTCGGTCCTGTGGCAGACGGCCATCCCCGTGGTCCTTGGCCTCGGTCTCGCGATCGCGGGCGGCCTGGCACTTGGCGTGGTGATGTGCCGGATGGTCGCCAAGTCGGTCACGGACTGGCTGGTGTTCATCCCCCTGGCGGGCGCGGGCGCGATCGTCGTCGCGACCGTGACCCTGCTGAGCCTGCCACCGCTGTGGCGGATGATGCGCCCGGACGGTCTGCGCACGGAGTGACGTAGGTACGTTCCCCGCGCCCCCGAAGGGGCGCGGGGAACCGCGCGACCAGCCCCCGACGGCCCGCGGCCGAAGCACCACAGCCCCCGCGGCGCGCTAGAGCACCCGCACCGGCAGCGGCCGCAAGGCCCCCCGCAGGGCCTCGGCCAGCTCCGCGTACTCCGCGGCCCGCGCCGCCCCCGAGCGCATCGCGAGCGCGACGCGCCGCGTGGGCGCCGGATCGGCGAAGTACCCGGTGAGCAACTGGCTGCTGCGGCTGGTCTCGACCCGTATGGCCGTGCGGGGCAGCAGCGTCACCCCGAGCCCGCCCGCGACGAGCTGGACGAGCGTGGAGAGACCGGCGGCGGTCGTGGTGACGGGCGCGTCGTCCCGGCCCGCCTCGCGGCAGATGTCCAGGGCCTGGTCCCGCAGGCAGTGTCCTTCGTCGAGCAGCAGCAGGTTCAGCTCCCGCAGCGCCTCCCGGGGAATCCCCTCCCGCCCGCCGAGCCAGTGGTCCAGCGGCGTGACCAGCACGAAGTCCTCGTCGAACAGCGGAAGTTCGGTGACGCCGGGCACCCCGAGCGGCACGGCGAGCAGCAGCAGGTCGAGCCGCCCCGCCGCGAGCCCGTCCAGCAGCGACGCCGTCTGCTCCTCGTGGACCTGGAGGTCCAGGTGGGGATACTTCTCGTGGACGAGCGTGAGGACCGTCGGCAGCAGATACGGCGCCACCGTCGGGATCACCCCGAGCCGCAGCGCCCCGGTGAACGGCGCCTTCACGGCGTCCGCCTCCTCCAGGAGCGCCTCGACCTCGCCGAGGACGGCCCTGGCCCGGACGGCGAGCCGCTCCCCCGCAGGGGAGAGGAGCACCTTGCGGGTGGTCCGCTCGAGGAGCTGGACGCCCAGGGTCTCCTCAAGCGCGGAGACGGCCCCGGACAGCGCGGGCTGGCTCATCCCGATCGCGGCCGCCGCGTCCCGGAAGTGCAGATGCTCGGCGACGGCGGCGAAGGCGCGCAGCTGCGCCAGGCTGGGTTGCTTGCCCCTATTTACGGCAGCCACTGATAACTACCTCCAATCAACAGGACCGAGTGTAGCTATTTCCCTAATCAATACACCCTGTGCCACGATCGTCAGCAGTCCAACCCCATGGAACCCCTTACCGGGGGTATCCACTCGCTGCAAGGAGAGCGCGTGCTCACTGTCGGTGACAAGTTCCCCGAGTTCGACCTGACTGCCTGTGTCTCGCTGGAGAAGGGCAAGGAGTTCGAGCAGATCAACCACAAGACCTACGAAGGCAAGTGGAAGATCGTCTTCGCGTGGCCCAAGGACTTCACCTTCGTGTGCCCGACCGAGATCGCGGCCTTCGGCAAGCTGAACGACGAGTTCGCCGACCGTGACGCCCAGGTCCTCGGCTTCTCCGGCGACTCCGAGTTCGTGCACCACGCCTGGCGCAAGGACCACCCGGACCTGACCGACCTGCCCTTCCCGATGCTGGCCGACTCCAAGCACGAGCTCATGCGCGCGCTCGGCATCGAGGGCGAGGACGGCTTCGCGCAGCGCGCCGTCTTCATCGTCGACCAGAACAACGAGATCCAGTTCACGATGGTGACCGCCGGTTCCGTCGGCCGTAACCCCAAGGAGGTCCTGCGGGTCCTCGACGCTCTCCAGACGGACGAGCTGTGCCCCTGCAACTGGAGCAAGGGCGAGGACACCCTGGACGCGGTCGCGCTCCTGGCCGGTGAGTGAGCATGGCCCTCGATGAGCTGAAGGCGGCCGTCCCGGACTACGCCAAGGACCTGAAGCTGAACCTCGGCTCGGTCATCGGCAACTCCGAGCTGCCCAAGCAGCAGCTGTGGGGCACGGTCGCTCGCCTGCGCGATCGCCTCCCGCTCCGCCCAGGTGCTGCGGGAGCTGGAGCCCGAGGCGAAGGCGAACCTCTCCCCCGAGGCGTACACCGCGGCCAAGTCCGCGGCCGCCATCATGGCGATGAACAACGTCTTCTACCGCACGCGTCACCTGCTCTCCGACCCGGAGTACGGCACGATGCGCGCGGGCCTGCGGATGAACGTCATCGGCAACCCGGGAGTCGAGAAGGTCGACTTCGAGCTCTGGTCGCTCGCCGTCTCCGCGATCAACGGCTGCGGGATGTGCCTCGACTCGCACGAGCAGGTGCTCCGCAAGGCGGGCGTCGACCGCGACACGATCCAGGAGGCGTTCAAGATCGCCTCGGTGATCCAGGCGGTGGGCGTGACGCTGGAGTCCGAGGCTCACCTCTCGTAAGCCTTCGGCCACGCTGGCCACGCTGTTCACACGAAGGCCCCGCTCGCACACCGCGAGCGGGGCCTTCGCGCACCCCCGGTGACCGGGGGCGCCAGGCGTTCTGGGACCCGGGTGCTAGGCGTCCTGCGGGGTCCGGGGCTCGGCGGCGGGTTCGGCCGCCGTGGCCTCGGCCTGGCGGAGTGCCTGCTCCTTGGCGTACGCCCGGAGGTATCCGACGACCGTGTTCGCCACCGCGACCAGCGGCACCGCCACCACGGCCCCGCCGATCCCCGCGATCATGCCGCCCGCCGCGACGGAGAGCACGACCGCGAGCGGATGCACCTTCACGGCCCGCCCGAGGATGAACGGCTGCAGGATGTGCCCCTCGATCTGCTGCACGGCGAGGACCACCACGAGCGCCATCACGGCCGTGAACACGCCCTGCGTGACCAGCGCGACGACGACCGCGAGCGCGCCGGAGACCACCGCGCCCACCAGCGGGATGAACGCGAACAGGAAGATGAAGACGGCCAGCGGCACCGCCATGGGCACGCCCAGGAAGTAGATGCCGAGGCCGATGAAGACGGCGTCGATGAGGGCCACTATCACCGTGCCCCGGACGTACGCGGTGAGGGTGCGCCAGGCGCGCGGGCCCGCCCCGGCGACGCCGGGCCGCGCCGCGGCGGGCACCAGCTTGAGGCACCACTTCCAGATGCGCGGCCCGTCGTACATCAGGAAGAGCGTCGAGAACATCGCGAGCAGGATGCCCGTCAGCGTCTCCATGATGACGGTGACGCCTTCGAGGCTGGCGGAGGTGATCTCCTCGGAGTTCGCGCCGACCGCCTCGCGCAGGCTCTTGGCGATGTCGTTGATCTGGTCCTCGGTGACGTGGAAGGGGCTGTTGAGCAGCCACTTGCGCAAGTCCTCGATGCCGTCCTGGACTTGGCTGGAGAGCGTGTCCACGTTCTCCATGACCTGCCAGACCACGAACCAGCCCACGAGCCCCATGACCACGAAGCCGAGTACGGCGGTGACCATGGTGGCGAGCCCGCGCGGAAGGCCGAGCCGGGTGAGCCGGGTCACCGTCGGCTGCAGCAGCGCGGTGATGAGCAGCGCGGCGATGAACGCGTACACGACGAGCTGGACCGCGCTGATGACCCGCATCAGGACCCAGACGGTGCCCGCGAGGACGAGCAGCCGCCACCCGGCCTCGGCGGCGACGCGCACGCCCCACGGCACGCTGGCGACGGGGTCGGGCCGGGCGGCTATCGCGGGGGCGTAGGTGGGCGGCGCGGGCACCTGGTCGGTGGCGGTGGACTCGGCGGCGGCCGCGTCGGACCGCTCGTCGTCGGCGTCGCGGGCGTCGGCGGCGTGCCGCACCAGGTCGGCGTACCGCTTGCGCAGGGACAGCTTCGGCCCCGTCGGCGACGGCCCGGCCGCGTCGGCTACAGCGTCGGCGGACGCGGAGCCGGAGTCCACGGAGTCCACGGTGGACACCGCACCAACGGTGCCCTTGGTGTCCTGAGCGGCGGAGCCGTTGTCGGCGGCCCGCCCGCTCTGGGTGTCCGCCGTCGGCGTCCCGGACGGCGTCCCGGTCAGCGCGCCCGCCGGGTTCTCCTCAGGCGGTACGTTTCGCCCGGTGCTCGGCTCCGGCTCCGCCTCCGCGACCGGTCCGGAGCCGTCCGCTCCGGCGCCCGTGCCGACGCGCTGGCCCAGCCTGGTGAGGCCGGCGCCGACACGACGACGCCACCCCGGTACTCGCGACATGATCCGTCCTCTTCCCCCGTCTGTCCCCGCCTGGCCCCCGAAGCCTCCGGACCGACCGTACACGGGCGAAGCCCCTCACCGGAGGACGGTGAGGGGCCACAAACGGTTGCGTGGGGTATGGGCGGATCAGCGCGGTTCAGCGCTGGATGACCGCCATGTCCCCGTCAGTACCAGTTGTTCGCCTGCCAGAAGGACCAGGCACCACACGGGCTGCCGTAGCGCTCGTTCATGTAGTTGAGGCCCCACTTGATCTGCGTGGCCGGGTTGGTGCGCCAGTCGGCTCCCGCGGTGGCCATCTTCGAGGCGGGCAGCGCCTGGACGAGGCCGTAGGCGCCGGCAGGAGGCGTTGGTGGCGCGGTAGTTCCACGTGGACTCGTGGTTCACGATGTTGCTGAAGCACTGGAACTGTCCCGCGGGGACCATCTGCCGGGCCATCGCCTGGACCTGGGACACCGTGTAGGAGCCCTGCGGGGCGAAGTCGGAGGCGTCGCGCGTGGAGGAACGGCTCGCCTTGTTCTCCAGGCGCTCCTTCTCCTGCTGCTTCTTCTTCGCCGCGGCTTCCTTGGCGGCGGCCTTCTTGTCCGCTTCCGCCTGCTTCGCCGCCTCCTGCTTGGCGACGGCGTTCTTGGCTGCCTGGACGCGGGCGGCCTCGGCGGCGGACTTCTTCGCGGCCGAGTCGGCGGCCGTCGCCTGGGCCTCGGCCTGCTGCGCCACCGAAGTGGTCTGCACCAGGGCCTGGTCGCCAGCCGGTATGTCTGCGAGGAGAGTCGCGTCGCTCGCCGTCGCCTCGAGGTCGTCGCTCGAGGACTGGGTGTTGCCCGAGGCAACACCCACGACAGCGCGCCGACGGTGGTGACCGCGGTGGCCGACGCCACTGCGAATCCCCGGACCGAAATCCGGCTCACACGGTTTCCTTCCAGCATCGCCCGCATAGGTGACCTCGCGGGCGCAATCGTGCCCCTGGCGCTGGCCTCCGGTTGGTACTCGGTCACAGGAGGCGCGGGCCCGGTCGACAACTCCCGTGACGGGAGCGACGCGTGGTGCTTCGGGCGGCATACGGCTACCACTATGAAGTTCTGTTGTTCCGTACCGCTGGGGGTACGGGAGTGCCGTATGCGGGGCCTGACAGGACCCAGACTCTGCCGTAGCGAGACACCGCGAGGCAATTCCGCGTTGCGTGTGAAAGCTCACATCCCGTTTGTCCCAGCGGTTTTACGGAAACCCAGACGCACGGGGCCGCAACCCCAGTAGGCTCGCGCGCTTCACGAACCACGGCCAACTGTCGTGCCCCGTTTCCCCCGTGACCTCGTATCAGCCGCGAACCGGCACGGATGGCGCGTACGCCGCCAAGGTGACGGTACGCGCGAAACGGGCGGCGCCCCGCGGGCCGCTGTGGCCCGCGGGGCGCCGCCCGTCGTTGGGATGGGTCAGATCTGGCCGTCCTCCAGCATCTCGGTCACGAGCGCCGCGATCTGCGACCGCTCGGACCGGGTGAGCGTGACGTGGGCGAAGAGCGGGTGTCCCTTCAGCTTCTCGATGACGGCGACCACTCCGTCGTACCGGCCGACCCGGAGGTTGTCGCGCTGGGCGACGTCGTGGGTCAGGACCACCCGGGAGTTCGCGCCGATCCGGGAGAGGACCGTGAGGAGGACGTTCCGCTCCAGGGACTGGGCCTCGTCCACGATGACGAACGCGTCGTGCAGGGAGCGGCCGCGGATGTGGGTGAGCGGGAGCACCTCCAGCATGCCGCGCGCCGACACCTCCTCGATGACCTCCTTGCCCGCGACCGAACCGAGCGTGTCGAAGACGGCCTGTGCCCAGGGCCCCATCTTCTCGGCCTCGGTGCCGGGCAGATAGCCGAGCTCCTGCCCGCCCACCGCGTACAGCGGCCGGAAGACCATCACCTTCTGGTGCTGGCGGCGCTCCAGGACGGCCTCAAGGCCCGCGCACAGGGCGAGCGCCGACTTGCCGGTGCCCGCGCGGCCGCCCATGGAGACGATGCCGACGTCCGGGTCGAGCAGCAGGTCGAGCGCGACGCGCTGCTCGGCGCTGCGGCCCTTGAGGCCGAAGGCCTCGCGGTCGCCGCGCACCAGCTTGACGGTGCCCTCGGCCGTGACCCGGCCGAGCGCCTTGCCGCGCTCGGACTGGATGGTGAGGCCGGTGTGCACGGGCAGCTCCGCCGCCTCCGGCACGTACAGCGTCTCGGCGTCGAAGAGGAGGTCGACCTGCTCCCCGGAGAGGGTGAGCTCGGACATCCCGGTCCAGCCGGAGGAGTCCGTGATGGCGAGCTCCGCGCGGTACTCCTCGGCGAGGAGGCCCACGGAGGACGCCTTGATCCTCCAGTGGCAGGTCCTTCGAGACGACCGTGACGTCGTATCCCTCGGCCTGGAGGTTGCGTGCCACCGCGAGGATGCGGGAGTCGTTGTCCCCCAGTCGGTAGCCGGCGGGCAGGACGCCGGGGTCGGAGTGGTTGAGCTCGACGCGCATCGTGCCGCCGAGGCCACCCATCGGGATGGGGGCGTCCAGGCGCCCGTACCGGATGCGGCAGTCGTCGAGCAGGCGCAGGGCCTGCCGGGCGAAGTAGCCGAGTTCAGGATGGTGGCGCTTGGCCTCGAGCTCCGTCACTACGACGATCGGCAGCACCACTTCGTGCTCGTCGAAACGCGACAGCGCGTTCGGGTCGGCGAGCAGGACACTGGTGTCGAGAACATAGGTGCGCCGGCCTTGCTGGCGCTTCGTGCTGGTCACCACGGAAGGACGTACCCCCTCGGATGAGGTCGGGGAGCGACGGAGGGAACTGGACCGGTCTCCGGCCGCCATGCGCGGGCCGGGCACCGGCCCTCCGTGTCGTCCGCGCTCAGCGCGCGGTCGTCCTTGCGCAAAGGGCCTCCCGGGCGGACGGCCCCGTGCCGTCCGCTGAGATACGGCGTCCGTGAATCGGACGCCGACCTGCAGGGCTTATTCCCTCGAACAAGCGCAGCCATGCCATGGCATATGACGGCGCGTTGGTTAACTCCCGGTTACCGCGGCCTCATCCCGCAGGTCCGTCATCCGCCGTAACGACGGTGGCGCGCGGCGTAATCACGCAGCGCACGCAGGAAGTCCACCTTCCGGAACGCCGGCCAGAAGACTTCGCAGAAGTAGTACTCGGAGTGAGCGGACTGCCAGAGCATGAAGCCCGAGAGGCGCTGTTCGCCACTCGTGCGGATCACCAGGTCGGGGTCCGGCTGGCCGCTCGTGTAGAGGTGCTTGGAGATCTGCTCGACGTCCACGCTGTCGGCGACGTCCTCCAGGGAGGTGCCGCGCTCGGCGTGGTCGAGCAGCAGCGAGCGGACGGCGTCGGCGATCTCCTGGCGGCCGCCGTAGCCGACGGCGACGTTGACGAGTATCCCCTTGTTGGTGTCGGTCGCCTGTTCGGCTTCCTTCAGGACGCGCTGGGTGCTGTCCGGGAGCAGGTCGAGGGTGCCCACGTGGTGCACGCGCCAGCGGCCGTCGGCGGCGAGGCCGCGGACCGTGCCCTCGATGATGCCGACGAGCGGGACGAGCTCCTCGTCGGGGCGGTCGAGGTTGTCCGTGGACAGCATCCACAGCGTGACGACCTCGACGTCGGTCTCGGCGCACCAGCCGAGGAATTCCTCGATCTTGTACGCGCCCGCCTGATGGCCCTGGGCGGTGGTGCCTCCGGAGGCCTTGGCCCAGCGCCGGTTCCCGTCGAGGATGACGCCGATGTGCTTGGGCACCTGGTCGTGGTCGAGGCGGCCCTCCACCCGGTGTGCGTACAGCCGGTACACCAGGTCGCGCAAGCTCACGAGATTCCACCTCTCACGAAAGTTGGCCGCCGCCCCGGTGGGCGGCCGACGGGCCGGGCATCCGGGGGCACAGGGCAGTACCCGAAGCCGAAAGGGTACCGCTGCCCGACCGGTCCCCCGGCCCGGGTACCAACAGAACCGGCCCCAACCGACGCGCCCCATCAAGCCCGTCCGACGATCGGGAACCCGGCGCGCGGCACGAGGGATCACGCCCGTCCGACAGTCGAGAACGGGCTCACGACACGACGGATCAAACCCGTCCGACAGTCGGGAACGGGCTCACGACACGACGGATCAAACCCGTCCGAACAGTCGGGAACGGGCGCACGGCACGACGGATCGAGCCCGTCCGGCGATTGAGGACGAGGCGCGGAGCGCCGATGGATCAAGCCCGTCCGGCGATTGAGGACGAGCGCGCAGCGCGACACGGCGGGGCCACCCCGGGCAGGAGAAGGGCCAGGCGGCGGCCACGGCGCCCACCCGCCCACCTCCGCGAGCAGCGCCCCGTGCCGTAGCGTCGGACCATGAACGACACCCCCGCCTACCAGGCCGCCCCGGCCCGCTACGACACGATGGAGTACCGCCGCACCGGCAGGAGCGGCCTGCGGCTCCCGGCCGTCTCGCTCGGCCTCTGGCACAACTTCGGCGACGACCGCGCCCTCGACTCCCAGCGCGCGATCCTGCGCCGCGCCTTCGACCTGGGCGTCACCCACTTCGACCTGGCGAACAACTACGGCCCGCCGCCCGGCAGCGCGGAGCTGAACTTCGGCAAGCTCTTCGCCCAGGACTTCGCCCCCTACCGGGACGAGCTGATCGTCTCGACCAAGGCGGGCTACCTCATGCACCCCGGCCCGTACGGCGAGTGGGGCTCCCGCAAGTACCTGCTGTCCTCCCTGGACGCCTCGCTGAAGCGCATGGGCCTGGACTACGTCGACGTCTTCTACTCGCACCGCTTCGACCCGGACACCCCGCTGGAGGAGACCATGGGCGCGCTCGCGTCCGCGGTCCAGCAGGGCAAGGCGCTGTACGTGGGCGTCTCCTCGTACAACAGCGAGCAGACCGCCGAGGCCGCGCGCCTGCTGCGGGAGATGGGCGTGCGCCCCCTCATCCACCAGCCCTCGTACTCGATGATCAACCGCTGGACCGAGGAGGACGGCCTTCTCGACGCGCTGGAGGCGGAGGGCATGGGCTGCATCTCCTTCGTGCCGCTCGCGCAGGGGCTGCTCACGAACAAGTACCTGAAGGGCATCCCGGAGGGCTCGCGCGCCACGCAGGGCAAGTCCCTCGACCCCAGGCTCCTCTCCGACGAGGTCGTACGCCGTCTCAATGGCCTGAACGACATCGCGTCCCGGCGGGGTCAGTCGCTCGCGCAACTGGCGCTGAACTGGGTGCTTCGCGATGAGCGCATGACGTCCGCGCTCATCGGTGCTTCCAGCGTGCGGCAGTTGGAGGAGAACGTGGCCGCGCTGTCGGGGCCGAAGCTCACGGAGGCGGAGCTCGCGGAGATCGACACGTTCGCGGTGTCGACGCCGGGGACGAACATCTGGGCCGACCGGAGCTGACGGGCGCTGACCGGGCGCGCCCCCGGCGGGGGCGCGCCGGGCGCCTGTGCGGGCGCCCGCGGGCCCAAAAGAAACGGGCCGGTCCGTGGGGGGGGATACGGACCGG
>JAVLTM010000016.1:0-86004 GCA_037117115.1 Streptomyces sp. PmtG
CCACTACTGGCTGGACCTGCGGCTGCCCACGGCCGTCGACGGTCGGGCCGGGGACGCGGGCGAGGTGGAGGCGCGGTTCTGGGAGGCCGTCGAGCGGGAGGACCTGGAGTCGCTGAGCGTCGAGCTGGGCGCCGACACGGACGCCCGTGGCGCGGCCCTCGGGGAGATCCTGCCGGTCCTGTCGTCGTGGCGGCGCCAGCGGCGCGAGTCCTCCACGGTCGGACGGTGGCTGTACCAGGAGTCGTGGAAGCCCCGGACGGGTCTCGCTCCGGCCGCCGTCGACGGCACCTGGTGGGTGGTCGCACCGGCGGACGGCGACGCCCACCCGTGGGTGGCGGCGGCGGTCGCCGGGCTGCGGGAGCGCGGCGCGGACGTGGTCCAGGTCGCCGTCGGCCGCGACGAGGCCGACCGGGACGCGCTCGCCGCGAAGCTGCGCGAACTCCTCGACGCGCGGCGCGAGTCGGGCGCCGGGGCACCTCGGGGCGTGCTCTCGCTCCTTGCCCTCGACGACGCCGAGGGCGCGGCGGTGCCCATCGCCCTCACGGGAGCCCTCGCGCTCCTCCAGGCCCTCGGTGACGCCGACGTGGCGGCACCGCTGTGGGCCGCCACGCGCGGCGCGGTGAGCACCGGACGCTCGGACCGCCTCGCGGCACCCCGGCAGGCGGCGGTGTGGGGCCTCGGCCGCGTCGCCGCCCTGGAGCAGCCGCAGCGCTGGGGCGGCCTGGTCGACCTGCCGGAGCACCCCGACGAACGGGCCCGCCTGCGGCTCGCCGACGCCCTCGGCGACCCGGCGGGGGAGGACCAGGTCGCGGTGCGCGGCTCCGGCGTGTTCGTACGACGGCTGACGCGCGTGACGGCCGCCGAAGGCCCGGCGGGGGAGTGGACGCCGCGCGGCACGGTCCTCGTCACCGGCGGCACCGGCGCCCTCGGCGGGCACGTGGCGCGCTGGCTGGCGCGCACCGGTGCCGAACACCTCGTCCTGACCAGCCGCAGAGGTCCCGGAAGCGCCCGGCGCCGCTGAACTGAGGGCGGAACTTGAGGAGTTCGGGGTACGGGTGACGGTCGCTGCCTGCGACGTCGCCGACCGCGAGGCACTCGCCCGCCTCCTGGCCGAGATCCCGGACGAGGTGCCGCTGACCGGCGTGTTCCACACGGCGGGCGTCCTCGACGACGGCGTGCTCGACGGGCTGACCCCGGAGCGCTTCGCGACCGTGTTCCGGCCGAAGGTCCAAGCGGCCCTGAACCTGGACGAGTTGACCCGGGACAGCGCCCACCTCACGGCGTTCGTGCTGTTCTCGTCCGTCGCGGGCTCCATGGGCATCGGCGGACAGGGCAACTACGCGTCGGCCAACGCCTTCCTCGACGCCTTCGCCGGGCACCGCAGGTCGCTCGGCCTGCCCGCGCTGTCCCTGGCCTGGGGCCCGTGGGCGGGCGGCGGCATGGCGGCCGACGGCGGCGTCGTGGAGCAGCGCGTACGGGACAGCGGCATGCCCGCGATGGAGCCGGACCTGGCCGTCGCCGCGATGGCCGCAGCCCTGGCGGCCGCGGGCGAGCCGGGCACACCCGGGGGCGCCGCCGCGGTGACGCTCGCCGACGTCGTCTGGGACGCGTGCGCGCCGACGTACGCCCTGGCACGCCCCTGCCATCTGTTCGACCAGCTCACCGCAGCCGACGCGGCGAAGGCCCCGGCGGCGGGCGCACAGCGGGCGCGGGACGCCGGGGCGGACGACGCCTCCCTCGCCGAGCGGCTCGCCGCGCTCCCGGCGGCGGAGCGGGAGCGCGCGCTCCTCGACCTCGTCCGCGACCGGGTGGCCGCCGTCCTCGGCTATCCCGCCACCAAGACGGTCGACCCCGCCCGCCCCTTCAAGGACCTCGGCTTCGACTCGCTGACGGCGGTCGAGCTGCGGAACCTGGTCGGCGCCGCCAGCGGACTCCACCTGCCCGCGACGCTCGTCTTCGACCACCCGACACCGGCGGCGCTCGCCACCTACCTGCGCGGCGAACTCCTCGGCGGCCCGGCCCCCGCGGCCGACGCCGGCCCGACGCCCACAGCGGGCGACGCGCGGGACGACGGCGACGCGATCGCCATCGTGGCCATGAGCTGCCGCTTCCCCGGCGGCGTACGCTCGCCCGAGGACCTGTGGCGGCTGCTGAGCGACGGCGTGGACGCCATCGGCGACATGCCGGACGACCGCGGCTGGAACGTCGACGCCCTCTACGACCCGGACCCCGGCCACGCCGGGACGAGCTATGTCCGCGAGGGCGGATTCCTGCCCGGCATGGCGGACTTCGACGCCGACTTCTTCGGCATCTCCCCGCGCGAGGCCCTCGCCATGGACCCCCAGCAGCGGCTCCTCCTGGAGACCGCGTGGGAGGCCTTCGAGCGGGCGGGCATCGATCCGGCCACGCTGCGCGGCAGCCGCACCGGCGTCTTCTCCGGCACCAACGGCCAGGACTATGAGAACGTCCTGCGCACCGCGGCGGACGGCGGCGAGGGCTACCTCGGCACCGGCAACGCGGCGAGCGTTGTCTCCGGCCGCCTCTCCTACAGCTTCGGCCTGGAGGGCCCGGCGGTCACGGTCGACACGGCCTGCTCGTCGTCCCTGGTGGCCATGCACCTGGCGGCGCAGGCGCTGCGCCAGGGCGAGTGCGACCTCGCGCTCGCGGGCGGCGTGACCGTGATGTCCACGCCCGACACGTTCATCGAGTTCAGCCGCCAGCGCGGCCTTGCCGCCGACGGCCGCTGCAAGGCCTTCGCGGAGGCGGCCGACGGCACGAGCTGGGGCGAGGGCGTGGGCCTGCTCCTGCTTGAGCGTCTGTCGGACGCGCGCCGCAACGGGCACGAGGTCCTCGCGGTCGTACGGGGTTCCGCCGTCAACCAGGACGGCGCGAGCAACGGCCTGACCGCGCCCAACGGCCCGTCCCAGCAGCGCGTCATCCGCGCGGCCCTGGCGAGCGGAGGACTGCGCCCCGGCGACGTCGACGCCGTGGAGGCGCACGGTACGGGCACGACGCTCGGCGACCCGATCGAGGCGCAGGCGCTGCTCGCCACGTACGGGCAGGAGCGTTCCGCGACCGGGGAGCCGCTGTGGCTGGGCTCCATCAAGTCCAACATCGGTCACACGCAGGCCGCCGCCGGTGTCGCCGGTGTCATCAAGATGGTGCAGGCGATGCGGCATGGAGTCCTGCCGCCGACCCTGCACGTCGACGAGCCGAGCAGCCATGTGGACTGGTCGGCTGGTGCGGTCGCTCTCCTCACCGAGGCGCGTGACTGGCCCGACCGTCAGGACGCTCCGCGTCGCGCGGGCGTCTCCTCCTTCGGCGTCAGCGGCACCAACGCGCACGTCATCGTGGAGCACGCCCCCGTGGCGGAGCCCGCGAGGCCACACCCGGCGCCGCCCGCGACCGTCGTGCCGTGGCTGGTCTCCGCGCGCAGCGCGGAGGCCCTGACGGCGCAGGTCGAGCGGCTGCGCGAGCACGTCGCCGCTGACGCCGGTCTGGACGCGGTGGATGTGGGCTGGTCGCTGCTGTCCGGGCGGGCCCTGCACGAGCACCGGGCGGTGGTCTTCGGCCGCGACCGGGAGGACTTCCTGACCGGTCTGGACACCCCGCTGTCGGGGACGGTCGTCGAGGGCCGCCTCGGGGTGGTCTTCACCGGTCAGGGCAGTCAGCGGGTTGGGATGGGCAAGGAGCTTTACGAGGTCTTCCCCGTGTTCGCGGATGCGCTGGACGAGGTGTGTGCGCACCTGGACCCGTTGCTTGACCGTCCGTTGAAGGACGTGATGTTCGGGGCGGACGCGGAGGTCTTGGAGCAGACGGGGTATGCGCAGCCCGCGTTGTTCGCGGTTGAGGTGGCGTTGTTCCGGCTTGCTGAGTCCTTTGGGGTGCGGCCGGAGATTGTGGGCGGTCACTCGATCGGTGAGCTGACTGCCGCGTATGTGGCTGGGCTGTGGTCGCTTGAGGATGCGGCTCAACTGGTGGCTGCACGTGGCCGGTTGATGCAGGCGCTGCCTGAGGGCGGCGCGATGCTGGCCGCGCAGCTGGCGGAGGCGGATGTGCTGCCGCTGCTGGAAGGCCTGACGGACCGTGTGGGTGTGGCGGCCGTCAATGGGCCGTCCCAGATCGTGCTCTCGGGTGAGCGCACGGCCCTGGAGGAACTGGAGCAGATCCTGCGTGGCGAGGGTCGCAAGGTGCGCTGGCTGAAGGTGTCCCACGCCTTCCACTCGCCGCTGATGGACCCGGTCCTGAGCGACTTCCGTAAGGTCGCCGAGAGCCTGGAGTACGGGGAGCCGACGCTCCCGGTCGTCTCCAACGTCACCGGTGAGCTGGCGGAGCCGGGGCTGCTGAAGGACCCCGAGTACTGGGTGCGGCACGTCCGCGAGGCCGTCCGCTTCCACGACGGGCTCGGCGCGCTCACGGGCTTCGGCGCGGTGACCCTGCTTGAGCTGGGCCCGGACGCGGTCCTCACCGCGATGGCCCACGACACGCTCACCGAACCCGCCCGCACAGGCGGGCCTGATCGCGGCCGTCCGTAAGGACCGGCCCGAGGCGGACACCTTCCTGACCGCCCTCGCGCGCCTGCACGTGCGCGGCGCCGACGTGGACTGGACGCCGCTGTTCGCGCCGGTCGCCGACCGCCGCCGCGTCGCGCTGCCGACGTACGCCTTCCAGCACCGGCGCTACTGGCCGCGCGCGGGTGCGGGCGCCGCGGGCGACGTGTCGGCGACGGGTCTGACCGCCGCCGGGCATCCGCTGCTCGGCGCGGCCGTGCCGCTCGCGGGAGCCGACGGATACCTGCTGACCGGCCGTCTGTCGCTGGCGACGCACCCGTGGCTCGCGGACCACGCCGTCGCGGGCCGGGTGCTCCTTCCGGGCACGGCGTTCGTGGAGCTGGCCGTGCGGGCCGGTGACGAGGTCGGCTGCGGAGTCCTCGAAGAGCTGACCCTCGCGTCGCCGCTGGTGCTCCCGGAGCGCGGAGCCGTACAGCTCCAAGTCCACGTCGGAGCGGAGGAGGACGGCGGCCGCTTCCCGGTCGGCGTGCACTCCCGCGACGAGGCGGACCCCGAAGCGCCGTGGACCCGCCACGCCGCCGGATTCCTGTCCGCCGACGACGATCAGGAGCCCGAGGGCCTCACCGCGTGGCCGCCGCCCGGAGCCGAACCCATCGACGACGCGGCCTCGCTGTACGACAGCCTCGCCGACACCGGCTACGGCTACGGGCCGGTGTTCCAGGGGCTGCGTGCCGCCTGGCGGCGCGGCGACGAGGTGTTCGCCGAGGTCGCCCTGCCGGAGGAGCAGCGGGAGGGCGCGGCGGCCTTCGCCCTGCATCCCGCCGTCCTCGACGCCGCGCTGCACGCGACGCCGCTGCTGCCTCGGGGCCAGGACGGCGACGGCGAACGGCAGGGCCTCGGCCTGCCCTTCGCCTGGGCCGGAGTCCGCGTTCGCCGCGCGGGCGCCGCGACGGTCCGGGTCCGCCTGGGCAGTGCCGGGGCGGACGCCGTGACCCTGACGTTGGCGGACCAGACCGGCCAGGTCGTCGCCACCGTGGACTCGCTGGTGTCACGCCCGGTCGCCGTGGACCAGCTCGGCGGCGGCACCGCCGACGACTCCATGTTCCACGTGGAGTGGAGGCAGCCGCAGCTGACGTCCGGTGAGCCCGTCTCGCCGGTGTCGTACGACGAGTTGAGCGCGGTGGGGGAGCTTCCGGCCGCCGTGGTGTGGCGGGCCGGTGAGGCTGGGGCCGAGCTGAGTCCCGAGGCCGTCTCCGCGCGTCTGGCCGAGGCGCTGGACGTGGTGCGGGACTGGCTGGCCGACGAGCGGTACGAGACCTCGCGGCTCGTCGTGGTGACGAGGAACGCGGTCGCCGTCGGCGACGCGCGGGACACGGGCGACCTCGACCCGTCGGCGACGGCGGTGTGGGGCCTGGTGCGGTCCGCCCAGGTGGAGAACCCGGGCCGCTTCGTCCTCGTCGACACAGACGCCGACACAGACACCGATACCGACACCGATGGGTCGGTCCTGGGAGCCGTGCTGGCTTCGGGTGAGTCCGAGGTGGCGGTGCGTGGGGGTGCGGTGTTCGTGCCGCGGCTGGCGCGCGTCGCGGCTGAGGCCGGTGAGGCTGTCGCCCCGTGGGGCGAGGGTTCGGTACTCGTGACGGGTGCCTTCGGCGGCCTGGGGCGTGTGGTGGTCCGGCATCTGGCCGAGCGCCATGGCGTACGGGACCTGCTGCTGGTCTCCCGTCGCGGCCTCGACGCCACGGGAGCGACCGGACTGCGCGATGAGCTTTCCGCGTTGGGTACGACGGTGACCGTGGCCGCGTGTGACGTGGCCGACCGGGACGCCCTGGCCGGGCTTCTGAAGGACAAGGGCGCGGACCTCTCAGCGGTCGTGCATGTCGCGGGCGTCCTTGATGACGGCGTCGTCACCTCGCTGACCCCGGAGCGCATCGACACCGTGCTGCGGCCGAAGGTCAACGCGGCGCTCAACCTGCACGAGCTGACCCGCCGGCCTGGACCTCTCCGCCTTCGTCCTGTTCTCCTCCGCCGCGGGCGTTCTGGGCAGCCCGGGGCAGGGGAACTACGCCGCCGCCAACAGCTTCCTCGACGGTCTCGCGGCCTCCCGCCGCACCCAGGGCCTCCCGGCGGCCTCGCTCGCCTGGGGAGTGTGGGCGCAGGAGAGCGACATGACGGGCGAGCTGAGCGACGCGGACCGCCGCCGCATGGCACGCGGCGGCGTCGCCCCGCTGTCCACGGAGGAGGGCCTGGCCCTCCTGGACGCGGCCGTCGCCATGACCGCCGCGCCCGCCGCGCCCGCCGTCCTCGTACCGCTCCGCCTGGACACCGCGTCCCTGCGGGCCTCGGCCGGACCTGACGGCGTACAGCCCGTCTTCTCGGATCTTGTCCGCACCCCGGTCCGCCGCGTCGACCGGGCCCCCGCCCGCGCCGGGAACACGGCGGAGGCGAACGGGACGGGCCCCGCCCTCGTCAAGGAATTGGCGGGCCCTTTCCCCCGAGGAGCGCGAGCGGACCCTGCTCGAAGTGGTGCGCACCCATGTGGCCACGGTGCTCGGGCATTCCGGTCCCGAGGCAATCGGAGCCACCCGTGGATTCCTGGAACTGGGCGTCGACTCGCTCACCGCGGTGGAACTCCGTAATAGGCTGAACTCCCTTTCCGGGCTTCGCCTTCCGGCGACCCTCATCTTCGACTACCCTTCGCCGACGGCGCTCGCCTCCTATCTGGACGAGAGCCTGCCGCACGACGGCGACGCGGCGGACGGAGCCGAGGGGCCCCGGGCGGGCGGGATCGACGCCGAGCTCGCCGGTCTCGAAGCGGCCCTGGCCGCGGGCCCGCTGGCCGACGACGACCGGGCCGCCGTGCGCGGCAGGCTGCGGGCGCTGCTCGGCAGGCTCGACGGGGCCGAGCCCGGCGACGCCGAAGCGGCGGGCATCGCGGAAAAGCTGGAAGACGCCGACGACGATGACATGTTCGACTTCATCGACAATGAACTCGGTGTTTCCTGACGGCACCGCGCACCGCGGCACGGTAATGCGCGGGAATTCCTCAAGGGGTCCATAGGGGGAGGGTAGGGGTTGTTGCCCTACCCTCCCCCCGATGTGATGGCTTCGGCCCTCTGCGTTGAAGGAGTCGCACCGAAATGGCGAACGAGCAGAAACTCCGCGAGTACCTCAAGCGAGTTACCGCGGATCTGCACCAGACCCGGCAGCGTCTACAGGACGCCGAGTCCGTCAGCCGGGAACCCATCGCCATCGTGGCGATGAGCTGCCGCTACCCCGGCGGGGTTGCCGGACCGGAAGACCTGTGGCGGCTCGTCGCCGAGGGCGGGGACGCCGTATCGCCGTTCCCCGACGACCGGGGCTGGGACGCGGACCTGCACGACCCCGACCCGAGCAGGCCCGGCAAGAGCTACGCGCGTGAGGGCGGATTCCTCCACGACGCCGCGCGGTTCGACCCCGCCTTCTTCGGGATATCGCCGCGCGAAGGCCCTCGCCATCGACCCGCAGCAGCGCCTCCTCCTGGAGGCGACGTGGGAGGCGTTCGAGCGGGCGGGCGTCGACCCGCTGTCCGTGCGCGGCTCCCGCACCGGTGTCTTCGTCGGCGTCATGTACGGCGACTACGGCAACCGCATCCTCAGCAACCCCCAGGGCCTGGAGGAGTTCGAGGGCTACCTCGGCAACGGCAGCGCGGGCAGCATCGCCTCCGGCCGCGTCTCCTACACCTTCGGCCTCGAAGGCCCCGCCGTCACCATCGACACGGCGTGCTCGTCGTCGCTGGTGGCGCTGCACCTGGCGGCGCAGGCCCTGCGGTCGGGCGAGTGCTCGCTGGCCCTCGCGGGCGGTGTCACCGTCATGTCCACTCCGGACACCTTCGTGGAGTTCAGCCGCCAGCGCGGCCTCTCGGCGGACGGCCGCTGCAAGGCCTTCGCGGAGGCCGCCGACGGCACCGGCTGGGGCGAGGGCGTGGGCCTGCTGCTCCTGGAGCGGCTCTCGGACGCCCGCCGCAACGGGCACAAGATCCTCGGTGTCGTGCGCGGCACCGCCGTCAACCAGGACGGCGCAAGCAGCGGCCTCACCGCCCCGAACGGCCCGGCACAGCAGCGCGTCATCCGCGCCGCCCTGACGAACGCCGGACTCGCGGCCGCCGACGTCGACGCCGTCGAGGCCCACGGCACGGGCACCACGCTCGGCGACCCCATCGAGGCGCAGGCCCTGCTCGCCACGTACGGCCAGGACCGGCCCGAGAGCGGGGAACCCCTCTGGCTGGGCTCCATCAAGTCGAACCTGGGCCACACACAGGCCGCCGCCGGCGTCGCGGGCGTCATCAAGATGGTCATGGCGATGCGGAACGGTGTCCTCCCGCAGACCCTGCACATCGACGAGCCGAGCACGCACGTGGACTGGTCGGACGGGGCCGTCGAGCTCCTGACCGAAGCCCGCACGTGGGCCGAGCGGGACGGCGGTGCGCCGCGTCGGGCGGGTGTGTCGTCCTTCGGCGTGAGCGGGACGAACGCGCACGTCATCGTGGAACAGGCCCCCGTTCCGGCCGCTGCGGACGAGCCCGCGAGCCCGTCCGCCGCCCCCGCGACCGCCGTGCCGTGGCTCGTGTCCGCGCGGACCCCGGAGGCGCTGACGGCGCAGGCCGAGCGGCTGCGCGCGCACGTCACGGGCGACGAGGGCCTGGACTCCGTGGACGTGGGCTGGTCGCTGCTCTCGGGGCGCGCCCTGCACGAGCACCGTGCCGTGCTCCTCGGCCGGGACCGGGACGAACTCCTGGCCGGGCTTGAGGCGTTGACGGCTGGTGGCACGGGTGCGGTGTCCGGCTCGGTGGTGGAAGGGCGCCTTGGTGTCGTGTTCACCGGTCAGGGCAGTCAGCGGGTCGGGATGGGCAAGGAGCTTTACGAGGCGTTTCCGGTGTTCGCGGATGCGTTGGACGAGGTGTGTGCTCATATTGATCCGTGGATAGAACGTTCGCTCCAGAGCGTGATGTTCGGTACCGACGCGGACCTCCTTGACCAGACCGGCTACGCGCAGCCCGCGCTGTTCGCCGTGGAGGTCGCGCTCTACCGGCTGCTGCGGTCCTTCGGCGTACGGGCACGGATCGTCGGCGGGCACTCCGTCGGCGAACTGACCGCCGCGTACGTGGCCGGGCTGTGGTCGCTTGAGGACGCGGCCCGACTGGTCGCCGCGCGCGGCCGGTTGATGCAGGCGCTCCCCGCAGGGGGTGCGATGCTGGCCGTGCAGGCGGCGGAGGCCGATGTCCTGCCGCTGCTGGAGGGCCTGGCCGACCGCATCGGCGTGGCGGCCGTCAACGGCCCGTCGCAGCTCGTGCTGTCCGGTGACCGCGCCGTCCTGGAGGGCCTGGAGAAGACCCTCCGTGGCGAGGGCCGCAAGGTCCGCTGGCTGAAGGTGTCGCACGCCTTCCACTCGCCGCTCATGGACCCCGCCCTGGACGACTTCCGCGAGGTCGCGGCCGGACTGACCTATCAGGACCCGACGCTGCCCGTGGTCTCCAACCTCACGGGCGAGCTGGCCGACCCGGCCGAGCTGAAGGACCCCGAGTACTGGGTGCGGCACATCCGCGAGGCCGTCCGCTTCCACGACGGTGTGGGCACGTTCATCGCACAGGGCGTCTCCACGCTCCTGGAGCTGGGCCCGGACTCCGTGCTGACCGCGATGGCGCATGACACGGTCACCGACCCGGCAGCGCAGGCGGGCTTGGTCGGGGCCGTCCGCAAGGACCGCCCCGAAGCGGACGCCTTCCTGACCGCGCTCGCCCGGTTGCACGTGCGTGGCGTCGACGTCGACTGGACGCCGCTGTACGCGCCCGTCGAGGACCGCAGCCGCGTCGACCTGCCCACCTACGCCTTCCAGCACGAGACGTACTGGCTCAACCCCCTGGAGCAGGACGGCGGCGCGGGCTACGGCGCCGACCCGGTGGACGCGCGGTTCTGGGAGGCCGTCGAGGCCGAGGACCTCGACGCGCTGACCGGTGCCCTGGACGTCGACGGGGAAGCGCCGTTCCGGTCCGTGCTGCCCGCCCTGACCGCGTGGCGGCGCCAGTGGCACGAGCGGAACGAACTGGACCGCTGGCGCTACCGGACCGCCTGGAAGCCCCTCGGCAAGACCACGCCGGACACGCTCACGGGCACCTGGCTCGTCGTCGCCGGAGCCGGGGCCGGAGCAGCCGAGGACACCTGGATCGACGCCTCGGTACGGGCCCTCGAACAGGGCGGCGCCCGTACGCGCGTGCTGCGCGTGGAAGCCCGCGACGCAGACCGCGCCACCTTGCGCCAGCTCCTCGACTACGCCCTCGCCGACCAGGGCGAGGACCGAGGCGAACCCGTCACCGGCGTGCTGTCCCTGCTGGCCTGCGCGCCGACGCCCCCGGCCACGCCCGCAGCCACCGGCACCGAGCACGGCGACGCGACCCCGGCCGGGGTGCTCCTGACCCTCGCGCTCGTCCAGGCCCTCGGCGACGCCCAGGTCGCGGCGCCGCTGTGGGTGGCGACACGGGGAGCGGTCTCCGTGGGCGCCTCCGACGCCGAAGCCGACGCGGCGGGCGCGGCCGTCTGGGGCCTGGGACGCGTGGCGGCGCTCGAACTCCCCGACCGCTGGGGCGGCCTCGTCGACCTGCCCGAGACGGCGGACGCGCGCGCCGTGTCCCGCCTCACCCAGGTCCTCGCGGCCTCCACGGGCGAGGACCAGGTCGCGGTGCGCGGCTCGGGCGTCTTCGCACGCCGTCTGGAGCGGGCCCCCCTCGACACCGACCCCTCGACCGAGCCGACACCGCACAGCACCGTCCTGATCACGGGCGGCACGGGCGCCATCGGCGGGCACATCGCCCGCACGCTCGCCGCCGAGGGCGCCGGACACCTGCTGCTCACCAGCAGGCGCGGCCCGCAGGCCCCCGGCGCGACGGAACTCCGTACCGCACTGGAGGAACTCGGCGCCAAGGTCACCATCGCCGCCTGCGACACGGCCGACCGGGACGCGCTGGCGAAGGTCCTCGCGGAGATCCCCGAAGACCTGCCGCTGACCGGCGTGTTCCACACGGCGGGCGTACTCGACGACGGCGTACTCGACGGGCTGACCCCGGAGCGCTTCGCGACCGTGTTCCGGCCGAAGGTCCAAGCGGCCCTGAACCTGGACGAGTTGACCCGGGACAGCGCCCACCTCACGGCGTTCGTGCTGTTCTCCTCCCTCACCGGGACCGTGGGCGCGCCCGGCCAGGGCAACTACGCCGCCGCGAACGCGTTCCTGGACGCGCTCGCCGAGCGGCGGCACGCGGCCGGGCTGCCCGCCACGTCGCTCGCCTGGGGCCCGTGGGCCGGCAGCGGCATGGCCGCCGACGACGGCTCCGAGGAGCGCATGCGCCACGCGGGCCTGCCCGTCATGGACGCCGCGCGCGCGACGCGGGCCCTGCGCCTCGCGACCCTTCCCGCCACCGACGGCGCCGCCCGGGACGCCGCGCTCGTCGTCGCCGACATCACCTGGGACCGCTTCGTCGACGGCTTCACCGCCGCCCGCGCGAGCACCCTCTTCGACGGCGTGCCGGAGGCCGCAGCCGCCCGCGCGGCGCGCACCGCCGACAGCGCGGACGAACCCCAGGCGCCCGCGCTCCAGGGCAGGCTCGCGGCCCTGCCGCGCCCCGACGCCGAGCGCGCCCTGCTCGACCTCGTACGCACCCACGCCGCCACCGTGCTCGGGCACTCCGGCGCGGCGGCCGTGCCCGCCGACGGGGCGTTCAAGGGGCTCGGGTTCGACTCGCTCACCTCGGTGGAGTTCCGCAACCGCCTGGGCGCGGCCACCGGCCTCACCCTCCCGGCGACCCTCGTCTTCGACCACCCCTCGCCGCAGGCCGTCGCGGGCCACCTGTCCGGCCTGCTCCTCAGCGGCGCACCCGACGGCCACACCGACGCGGCCACCGGGCGCACGCCCGTGGGCGCCGACGACGAACCCATCGCGGTCGTCTCGATGAGCTGCCGCTTCCCCGGCGGCGTGCGCGGACCGGAAGACCTGTGGCACCTGGTCGCGGACGGCGTCGACGCCATGGGCGACTTCCCCGCGGCACGGGGCTGGGACCTCCGGACCCTGTACGACCCCGACCCCGAGCACGCCCGGCGCCACGTACGCCCGGCAGGGCGGGTTCCTGCCGGACGCCGGGGAGTTCGACGCGGACTTCTTCGGCATCTCGCCGCGCGAGGCCCTCGCCATGGACCCGCAGCAGCGGCTCCTACTGGAGACCACCTGGGAGCTGTTCGAGCGGGCGGGCGTCGACGCGGCGTCGCTGCGCGGCAGCCGCACCGGCGTCTTCGCGGGCACCAACGGCCAGGACTACCTGGACCTCCTCAAGGACGCGCCCGACGGCGCCGAGGGCTACATCGGCACCGGCAACGCCGCGAGCGTCGTCTCCGGCCGCCTGTCGTACGCCTTCGGCTTCGAGGGCCCCGCCCTCACCGTCGACACGGCCTGCTCCTCCAGGCCCTGGTCGCCCTGCACCTGGCGGCGCAGGCCCTGCGGCAGGGCGAGTGCGACCTGGCTCTCGCGGGCGGCGTCACGGTGATGTCCACGCCGAGCGCCTTCATCGAGTTCAGCCGCCAGCGCGGCCTCGCCGCCGACGGCCGCTGCAAGGCCTTCGCGGAGGCGGCGGACGGCACCGGCTGGGGCGAAGGCGTGGGCCTGCTCCTGCTTGAGCGCCTGTCGGACGCGCGCCGCAACGGGCACGAGGTCCTCGCGGTCGTACGAGGTTCAGCGATCAACCAGGACGGCGCCAGCAACGGCCTGACCGCGCCCAACGGCCCGTCCCAGCAGCGCGTCATCCGCGCGGCCCTGGCGAACGCCGGTCTGGCCGCGACGGACGTCGACGCGGTCGAGGCGCACGGCACGGGCACGGCCCTGGGCGACCCGATCGAGGCGCAGGCGCTGCTCGCCACGTACGGCCAGGAGCGTCCGGAGAACGGCGAGCCGCTGTGGCTCGGTTCCCATCAAGTCCAACATCGGGCACACGCAGGCCGCCGCCGGTGTCGCCGGTGTCATCAAGATGGTCATGGCGATGCGTGAAGGCGTACTGCCGCCGACCCTGCACGTGGACCGGCCGAGCACGCACGTCGACTGGTCGGACGGGGCCGTCGAGCTCGTGACCGAGGCCCGCGCGTGGCCCGACCGTCAGGACGCTCCACGTCGCGCGGGCGTCTCCTCCTTCGGCATCAGCGGCACCAACGCGCACGTCATCGTGGAGCACGCGCCGGTGGACGAGCCCGCGAGCCCGTCCGTCGCTCCTGCGACCGCCGTGCCGTGGCTGGTGTCCGCGCGCGGCGCGGAGGCCCTGCGGGACCAGGCGGCCCGGCTGCGCGAGCACGTCGCGGGCGACGAGGACCTGGACTCCGTGGATGTGGGCTGGTCGCTGCTGTCCGGGCGGGCCCTGCACGAGCACCGGGCTGTGCTGTTCGGGCGCGAGCGGGACGGGTTCCTGGCCGGGCTTGAAGAGGCGTTGGCCGCTGGTGGCGGTGCGGGTGTGGTGTCGGGTTCGGTCGTGGAAGGCCGTCTCGGGGTGGTGTTCACGGGTCAGGGCAGTCAGCGGGTTGGTATGGGCCGTGAGCTGTATGAGGCGTTCGAGGTGTTCGCGGACGCGCTGGACGAGGTGTGTGCGCACCTGGACCCGTTGCTCGACCGTCCGCTGAAGGACGTGATGTTCGGGGCGGATGCCGATGTGTTGGAGCGGACGGGGTATGCGCAGCCCGCGTTGTTCGCGGTTGAGGTGGCGTTGTTCCGGCTTGCTGAGTCCTTTGGGGTGCGGCCGGAGATCGTGGGCGGTCACTCCATTGGCGAGCTGACGGCCGCGTATGTGGCTGGGCTGTGGTCCCTTGAGGATGCGGTCCAACTGGTGGCTGCGCGTGGTCGGTTGATGCAGGCGCTGCCGGAGGGTGGTGCGATGCTGGCGGCGCAGGTGGCGGAGGCTGATGTGCTGCCGCTGCTGGATGGTCTGTCTGATCGTGTGGGTGTGGCGGCCGTCAATGGGCCGTCCCAGATCGTGCTCTCGGGTGAGCGCACGGCTCTGGAGGGCCTGGAGGAGATCCTGCGGGGTGAGGGCCGTAAGGTCCGCTGGCTGAAGGTGTCCCACGCCTTCCATTCGCCGCTGATGGACCCGGCCCTGGACGACTTCCGCAAGGTCGCCGAGAGCCTGGAGTACGGGGAGCCCACGCTCCTGGTCGTCTCCAACGTCACCGGTGAGCTGGCGGAGCCGGGGCTGCTGAAGGACCCCGAGTACTGGGTGCGGCACGTCCGCGAGGCCGTCCGCTTCCACGACGGGCTCGGCGCCCTGACCGGCTTCGGCGTCTCCACGTTCTTTGAGTTGGGGCCGGACTCCGTCCTGACGGCCATGGCGCATGACACGCTCACCGACCCGGTCGCGCAGGCGGGCCTGGTCGCGGCCGTCCGTAAGGACCGGCCCGAGGCGGACACCTTCCTGACCGCCCTCGCGCGCCTGCACGTGCGCGGCGCCGACGTGGACTGGACGCCGCTGTTCGCGCCGGTCGCCGACCGCCGCCGCGTCGCGCTGCCGACGTACGCCTTCCAGCGGCAGACCTACTGGCCGCAGCCCACCGACACCGACGCTCACGACGGCGAAGTCGGCGCCGTGGACGCCGAGTTCTGGGACGTCGTACGGCGGGAGGACCTGGAAGGTCTCGCCGGGGCGCTGGAGCTTGACCAGGAGGCGCCGCTGAAGTCGGTGCTTCCGGCGCTGGCGTCGTGGCGGCGCAGGCAGCGGGAGCGGCACGAGCTCGACGCCCTGCGGTACCAGGTCACCTGGAAGCCGCTGGCCGGTGGCGGTGCCCCCGCGACCGGCGGCGCTGAGGGCGTCTGGGCGCTGGTGGTCCCGGCCTCCGCCGCCGGGCACCCCTGGTGCGCGGCCGCCGAGGAGGCGCTCGCGGCAGCCGGTGCGGACGTCCGCCGCGTCGACGTCGAGGACGGTGTCGCCGACCGCGCCGCGCTGACGGGACTCCTGCGGGAGCTCGCCGGGCAGGCCTCGGACGGTTCCGGCGGCGCGGTCGTCGCCGGAGTGCTGTCCCTGCTGGCCCTGGACGAGCGGCCGTACCGCCACCCGGGGAGCGACACCCCCGACCCCGCCCTGACGTGGGGCGTGTCCGCGACCCTCGCCCTGACGCAGGCCGTCGTCGACGCCGAGGTCGGCGGACGGCTGTGGCTCGCGACGTCCGGTGCGGTGTCCACGGGCACCGCCGACCAGCCGCACGGCACGGCCCAGTCGCAGATCTGGGGCTTCGGGCGGGTCGTCGGCCTGGAGCACCCGGACGTGTGGGGCGGCCTCGTCGACCTGCCGGATGTCACCGGGGGCCGTGTACCGGACCGCGCCCGTGCCCTCCTTGGCTCCCTCCTGTCCCGTACGGGCGCGGAGGACTTCACCGAGGACCAACTGGCCCTGCGCCCCTCGGGCATCCAGGTGCGCCGCCTCACGCGTGCGCCGGGCGGCACCGCGCCCGCGGCGCCCTGGCGGCCCCGCGGCACCGTGCTCGTCACCGGCGGCACCGGCGCGCTCGGCGGACACGTGGCGCGCTGGCTGGCCCGCGAGGGCGCCGAGCACCTCGTCCTGACCAGCCGCCGGGGCCCCGACGCGCCCGGCGCCGCCGAACTGGCGGCGGAACTGAAGGAGTTGGGGGCGGCGGTCACCGTCGTCGCCTGTGACGTCGCCGACCGGGACGCCGTCGCCGGGCTGCTCGGCACGATCCCCGCCGACGCGCCGCTGCGCGCCGTCGTCCACGCGGCGGGCGTCGGCCAGGACCTGATGATCGGCGAGACGGCACCCCGTGACTTCGCGGACATCGTGACCGCGAAGACCGCGGGCGCCGCGCACCTGGACGACCTGCTCGGCGACACGCCGCTGGACGCCTTCGTGCTCTTCTCGTCCATCGCCGGGGTGTGGGGCAGCGGCGGCCAGGCCGCCTACGCCGCCGCCAACGCCTTCCTCGACGGGCTCGCCGAGCGCCGCAGGGTGCACGGGCGCACCGTGACGTCGGTCGCCTGGGGGCCGTGGGCGGGCTCGGGCATGGCCGGGGACGACGAAGCCGCCGCGCACCTGCGCAAGCGGGGCCTGCCCGTCATGCGGCCCGAGGTGGCGGTCGCCGCCCTGCGGCGCGCCATCGACGGGCGCGACGCGCTGGTCACCGTCGCCGACGTGGACTGGGAGCGGTTCGCCCCGGCGTTCACCGTGCGGCGGCCGAGCCCGCTGCTCGACGACCTGCCGGAGGCACGGCGCGCCCTCGACGCGGCGGCGGACACGGGCACCGGGGGCGCCGCCGAAGGCGCGGCGGCCACCCTGCGCGACCGTCTCACCGGCGCCTCGCCCGCCGAGCGCGAGCGGACCGTCCTGGAACTGGTGCGCACGGAGGTCGCCGCCGTCCTCGGACACACGGGCACGGCGGCCGTCCGCGAGGACCGCGCCTTCAAGGAGTTCGGCTTCGACTCGCTCACCGCGGTCGAGCTGCGCACCCGCCTGAACGCCGCGACCGGCCTGAGCCTGCCCAGCACCCTCGTCTTCGACCACCCCACCCCCGGGGAGCTGGCCCGCCAGCTGCTCGCGGAACTCCTGCCCGACGCCGTCGACGGCGACCTGGACGACGACGCCGCCGTCCACGCCGGTACGGCCGGCCACCTCGCGGACGCCGACGTCCGCAGGGCCCTGGCCGCCGTCCCGGTCGCCCGCATCCGCGAGGCGGGCCTCCTCGACGCCCTGCTGAGCCTCGCCGCACCGGACGCGGCCGCAGCCACCGCCACGGCCGACGAGGACGACGACGCCGACGCGTCGATCGACGCCATGGACGTGGCCAACCTGATCCAAATGGCCCTGGACAACGGCGACATGGCCCTGGACGACGGCGATTCATGATGCGGCCCTACCACCAGCTCTCCCCAGAGCCGTCCCAGCAGCCCCTCCAGGCGCAGCACTTCCAGACGCCCTTCCAGACGCCCTTCCTGACGCAGCCATCGCAGATGCTGCCGCAGCACGAAATGTGGAGCCGGACATGACGAGGCCTTCGGACACGGTCGTCGATGCGCTGCGCGCGTCTCTGAAGGAGACCGAGCGGCTGCGACGCCAGAACCAGCAGCTCGCGGCGGCCGCCCGGGAGCCGCTCGCGATCGTCGGCATGAGCTGCCGCTTCCCCGGCGGCGTGGCGAGCCCCGAGGACCTGTGGCGGCTCGTGGCCGACGGCGCCGACGCCATCGGCGACCTCCCCGACGACCGCGGCTGGGACGTCGACGCGCTCTACGACCCCGACCCCGAGAAGCGCGGCACCTTCTACGCCCGCCAGGGCGGATTCCTGCGCGACGCGGGCGAGTTCGACGCCTCCTTCTTCGGCATCTCGCCGCGCGAGGCCCTCGCCATGGACCCCCAGCAGCGGCTCCTCCTGGAGACCGCCTGGGAGGCCTTCGAGCGCGCCGGAATCGACCCGGCGACCCTGCGCGGCACCCGCGCCGGGGTGTTCGTCGGCTCCGGCTACCAGGGCTACGGAGAAGGCGTACGGCAGGCCCCCGAAGGCGTCGAGGGGCACCTGCTGACCGGCAACACCACCAGCGTCATGTCCGGGCGCCTGTCCTACGTCCTCGGCCTCCAAGGCCCCGCCGTGACGGTGGACACGGCGTGCTCGTCGTCGCTGGTGGCGCTGCACCTGGCGGCGCAGGCCCTGCGGTCGGGCGAATGCACGATGGCGCTCGCGGGCGGCGTGACGGTGATGTCGTCGCCGGAGACGTTCGTCGAGTTCAGCCGCCAGCGCGGGCTCGCCGTGGACGGCCGCTGCAAGGCCTTCGCCGACGCCGCCGACGGCACCGGCTGGGGCGAGGGCGTCGGCATGCTCCTCGTGGAGCGCCTCTCCGACGCGCGCCGCAACGGCCACAAGGTCCTCGCGGTGATACGCGGCTCCGCCGTCAACCAGGACGGCGCCAGCAACGGCCTCACCGCCCCCAACGGCCCCCTCCCAGCGCCGCGTCATCCGCGCCGCGCTCGCGAACGCGGGCCTGACGGCGGCGGACGTCGACGCGGTCGAGGCGCACGGTACGGGTACGACCCTCGGTGACCCGATCGAGGCGCAGGCCGTGATCGCCACGTACGGCAAGGAGCACTCGACCGAGCGGCCGCTGTGGCTGGGCTCGCTGAAGTCGAACATCGGTCACACGCAGGCCGCCGCCGGTGTCGCCGGTGTCATCAAGATGGTCATGGCGATGCGCGCGGGCGTGCTCCCGCAGACGCTGCACGTGGATGCCCCGACCACCGAAGTGGACTGGTCGGCAGGGGGTGTCGAACTGCTCACTCAGACCCGTGAGTGGACCGGGCACGAGGGCGCGCCCCGGCGCGCGGGCGTCTCCTCCTTCGGCATGAGCGGCACCAACGCGCACGTCATCGTGGAGCAGGCGCCGTCGGCGGAGGAAGCCACCGCCGAGGACGAGCCGACGGACGCTCCGGCACAGGTCGTGCCCGGCGTGATCCCGCTGCCGCTCTCCGCGAAGAGCGACGGCGCGCTGCGGGACCAGGCGGCACGCCTCCAGGAGCTGCTCCTTTCCGACACCGAGCCGCCCGTCGGCGCCGTGGCCTGGTCGCTGGCGGTGGCCCGCTCGCGGTTCGAGCAGCGCGCGGTCGTCCTGGGCCGGAACCGGGACGAGCTCCTCGCCGGGCTCGCGGGTCTGGCGGAGGGCGAGTCAACGGCGCGGGGAGTGGTGACGGGGCGCGCCCTGGACGGCACGGTCCGTCCGGTGTTCGTGTTCCCGGGGCAGGGGTCGCAGTGGGCCGGTATGGCCCGTGAACTGCTCGACTCCAGCCCCGTGTTCGCTGAGCGGATGCGGGAGTGCGCGCAGGCTCTGTCCGAGTTCGTGGAGTGGGATCTGCTGGAGGAGCTGAGCGGGGACCACTTCGACTGGGTGGATGTGGTGCAGCCGGTTCTCTTCGCGGTGATGGTGTCGCTGGCCGCCACATGGCAGGCGGCCGGGGTGAAGCCCGCCGCTGTGGTGGGTCACAGCCAGGGTGAGATCGCGGCCGCGTGTGTCGCGGGGGCGCTGTCGCTGCAGGACGCGGCTCGTGTGGTGGCCCTGCGGAGCCTGGCGATTCGTGAGCTGTCGGGCAAGGGCGGCATGGTGTCCGTGCCGCTGCCGGAGCAGGACGTACGTGAACTGATCGGCGGTTGGGACGGCCGTATTGAGGTCGCGGCCGTCAACGGTCCGGCCCAGGTGGTCGTGTCCGGTGAGCCGGAGGCGCTGGAGGAGCTGGTCGCGCAGTGCGTGGCCAACGACATCCGGGCGCGCACCATCCCCGTCGACTACGCCTCGCACTCCTCGTACGTCGAGGACATCGAGGCCCAGATAGCCGAGGCCCTCGCGGAGGTCGCCCCGCAGGCCCCTGACGTACCGGTGTACTCCGCCCTGACCGGGGCGTGGCTGGACGCGGACACGCCGGTGGATGCCGGGTACTGGTACCGCAACCTGCGTCAGACCGTCCTCTTCGAGCACGCCACCCGAGGCCTCCTCGCCGAGGGCCATGGCCTGTTCATCGAGATGAGCCCGCACCCGGTGCTCACCGTCCCCGTCCAGGCGACGATCGACGCCACCGACAGCACGGCGGCCACGCTCGGCTCGCTGCGCCGAGACGAAGGCGGAGCCGACCGGCTCGCGGCCTCGCTCGCCGAAGCGCACGCCTACGGCGCCGAGCTGGACTGGAAGGCGTTCCACCCGGGCGCCGGAACCGTCGTCGACCTGCCCACGTACGCCTTCCAGCGCCAGCACTACTGGCTGCACGCGGACCCCTCCGCCGGTGATGTCACCGCGGCCGGGCTCGACGACGCGGGGCATCCGCTGCTCGGCGCGGCGGTGCCGCTGGCGGACGGCGACGGGCACCTGTTCACCGGGCGGCTCTCGCTGCGCACCCACCCCTGGCTGGCCGACCACGCCGTGGCGGGGGCCGTGCTGCTGCCCGCGACCGCGTACGTGGAGCTGGCGACGCGCGCCGGTGACCAGGTCGGCTGCGACCTCGTCGACGAGCTCACGATGGAGGCGCCGCTGGTCGTCCCGGAGACGGGTGGCATCCAGCTGCAGCTGACCGTGGGCGGCGCCGACGCCTCCGGGCGGCGGTCGCTGGCCTTCCACTCCCGGCCGGAGGCGGGGCCCGACGCGGACGGCGCGGAGCCGGAGCCGTGGACCCGGCACGCCACCGGCACGCTCGCCACGAGCGACCTCACCGCGGTGGCCCCCGAGGCGGCCGAGTTCGACCTGACCCAGTGGCCGCCGCGTGACGCGGAAGCGGTCGGCGTGGACGGCCTGTACGAGGAGTTCGCGGCTGCGGACGTCCAGTACGGCCCCGCCTTCCAAGGGCTGCGCGCCGCCTGGCGCCGCAGCGACGAGGTGTTCGCCGAGGTGGCCATCCCCGAGGAGCGGCGCGACGAGGCGGGCCGGTTCGGCCTGCACCCCGTGCTCCTCGACGCCGCCCTCCAGGCGGCACACCTGGCGCACGACCCCGCGGACGGCGACGAGGGCGGCGCGCCCCGACTGCCGTTCTCCTGGACCGACGTGGCGCTGTACGCCACCGGCGCGAAGGCGCTGCGGGTCCGCCTGGCCCGGTCCGGCAGCGGCGGCGACACCGTCTCCGTGGTGCTCGCCGACGACTCCGGGGCGCCCGTCGCCCGTATCGGCGCGCTGGTGTCCCGCACCGTCGACGCGCGCCAGAGCATCGCCGCGCGCCGCACCCGCGTCGCACACCTGCACCGCGTCACCTGGGTGGCGCCGCAGCCGGCCGCCGCCGAGCGGACGACGGGGGCCGCGGCCCCCGCCTGGGCCGTCCTCGGCACCGACACGGACGACCTGTGCCGCCTCCTGGACGAGGACGGCGGCGGCGTCGACGTCACCGCGTACCCCACCCTCACCGACCTGACCGCGGCCCTCGCCGACGGCACCGCGACCGTGCCCGACGTCGTCGTCGCGGCCGGGCGGTACGAGACGGACACCGAGCACGCCGAGCACGCCGAACACACTGAGCACACTGACATCGCGCAGGCCGTGCACGTCACCACGCGTGACGCGCTCGCGCTGGTCCAGGCGTGGCTCGCCGAGGACCGTCTCGCCGACGCGCGCCTCGTCGTCCTGACGCGCGGCGCCGCCGCCGTCACCGCCGACGAGCCGGTGCCCGGCCTCGCCCACACCGCCGTGCTCGGCCTGCTGCGCTCCGCGCAGTCCGAGGAGCCCGGCCGGTTCGTCCTCGTCGACACGGACGCCGACGCCGCGTCGCTGCGGGCGCTGCCCACCGCGTACGCGCACGGCGAACCGGAGTGCGCGATCCGCGCCGGAGCCGTCCTCGTCCCGCGCCTCACCCGTGACCTCGGCGAGCCCGCCGGGACCCCGGCCGCCCTGAACCCCTCCGGCACCGCCCTGGTCACCGGCGGGCCCGGCGGCCTCGGCGGCCTCGTCGCCCGCCACCTCGTCGCCGCCCACGGCATCCGGCACCTGCTGTTCCTCGGCCGCCGCGGCCCGGACGCGCCCGGCGCCGCCGAACTCGCCGCGCACATCGAGGAGTCGGGCGCCACCGTCGACGTCGTCGCCTGCGACGCCGCCGACCGCGACGCGCTCGCGGCGGCACTCGCCCGCGTACCCGAAGCGCACCCGCTCACCGCGGTCGTGCACACCGCGGGCGTCTTCGACGACGGCATCACCTCCTCGCTCACCGCCGGGCAGCTGGACCGCGTGCTGCGGCCCAAGGTCGACGCCGCCGTCAACCTGCACGCCCTCACCGCGGGCGCCGACCTCGCCGCGTTCGTCCTGTTCTCCTCCGTCGCGGGCGTCCTCGGCGGCGCCGGACAGGGCAACTACGCGGCGGGCAACACCTTCCTCGACGCCTACGCGCAGCACCTGCGCGGCCAGGGCGTGCCCGCCACCTCGCTGGCCTGGGGCCTGTGGGCCGAACGCGGCGGCATGGCCGGGCAGATCACCGACGGCTGACCTGGACCGCATGACGCGCTCCGGCATCGCGCCCCTCGCCACCGAGCAGGGCCTCGGCCTGTTCGACGCCGTGCTCGGCCTCGACGCCGCCGCCCTGGTCCCCGTACGCCTCGACACGACCGCCCTGCGCACCACGCACGGCCGCAACCTGCCGCCGCTGCTCGGCGCCCTCGTCCAGGGCCCCGCCCGGCGTGCGGTCACCGACCGCGACGGCTCCGGCGGCGACACGCCCGCCCTGGTGCGCCGACTGCGCGAGCTGCCCGACGGCGAGCGCGAGCGGGCGCTCCTGGACCACGTGCGCGGGCAGGCGGCGGCCGTCCTCGGCTACGCGTCCGGCGACGACGTGGACGCCGAACGCGCCTTCCGCGACCTGGGCTTCGACTCCCTCACGGCCGTCGAGCTGCGCAACCGCCTCAACGAGACGAGCGGCCTGCGGCTGCCCGCCACCCTCGTCTTCGACTACGCCAACCCGCACGCCCTGGCCCGGCACCTCACGTCCGAGCTCACCGGCGGCGACACCCCCGGCGCGGCCGCGGCCCCCGCCGCCGTCGTCCCGGTCGCGGCGGCCACCGACGAGCCCATCGCCATCGTCGCCATGAGCTGCCGCTTCCCCGGCGGCGTGGCGAGCCCCGAGACCCTGTGGCGGCTGGTCGCCGACGGCGCCGACGCCACCTCGGGCCTGCCCGAGGGCCGAGGCTGGGACACCGCCTCGCTCTACGACCCGGACCCCGACCACCAGGGCACCACGTACTCGCGCGGCGGTGGCTTCCTGCACGAGGCCGGAGAGTTCGACGCCGCGTTCTTCGGGATATCCCCGCGCGAGGCCCTCGCGATGGACCCGCAGCAGCGGCTCCTCCTGGAGACCGCGTGGGAGGCCTTCGAGCGCGCCGGGATCGACCCGGCCGCGCTGCGCGGCAGCGCGGGCGGCGTCTTCGTCGGCGCCTCCGCGCAGGGCTACGGCGAAAGCCTGCGGGAAGTCCCCGAAGGCCTCGAAGGCCATCTGATGACCGGCAACTCCACCAGCGTCATCTCCGGCCGCCTCGCCTACTCCTTCGGCTTGGAGGGACCGGCGGTCACCGTCGACACGGCCTGCTCGTCGTCCCTTGTCGCCCTGCACTTGGCGGCGCAGGCCCTGCGCCAGGGCGAGTGCTCGCTGGCCCTCGCGGGCGGCGCCACCATCATGTCCACCCCCGACACCCTCGTCGCGTTCAGCCGCCAGCGCGGCCTCGCCGCCGACGGCCGCTGCAAGCCGTTCGCCGAGGGCGCCGACGGCTTCGGCGTCGGCGAAGGCGTCGGCATGCTCGTCCTGGAGCGGCTGTCCGACGCGCGCCGCAACGGCCACCGCGTGCTCGCCGTCGTCCGGGGCTCCGCCATCAACCAGGACGGCGCCAGCAACGGCCTGACCGCCCCCAACGGCCCGTCCCAGCAGCGCGTCATCCGATCCGCCCTCGCCAGCGCGCGCCTCACCGCCGCCGACGTGGACGTCGTGGAGGCGCACGGCACCGGCACGTCCCTGGGCGACCCCATTGAGGCCCAGGCCCTCATCGCCACCTACGGCAAGGGCCGCCCCGAGGGCGGCGAGCCGCTGTGGCTCGGCTCGGTGAAGTCGAACATCGGGCACGCGCAGGCCGCCGCCGGTGTCGCCGGCGTCATCAAGATGGTCATGGCGATGCGGCACGGAGTCCTGCCGCGGACCCTGCACGCGGAGGCACCGACGACCGAGGTCGACTGGTCCGAGGGGACCGTCGAGCTGTTGACCGAGGCGCGCGAGTGGTCCGCGCCGGAGCCGGGACGGCCGCGTCGCGCGGGCGTCTCCTCCTTCGGCATGAGCGGCACCAACGCGCACGTGATCGTGGAGCAGGCACCGGTGGAGGAACCACTGCGCACCGACGCCGGGGACAAGCCCGCACCGGCCGCCGCCCCGTCGGTGGTCCCGGGCCTGATCCCGCTGGCCCTGTCGGCGAAGAACGAGAGCGCGCTGCGCGCACAGGCGGCGCGGCTGCGGGAGCGGCTGCTCGCGGACGCGGACACCGACGGCGCCCACGGTCCCTTCGCGACCGCCGGGGTCAGCCTGACGGACGTCGGCTGGTCGCTGACCGTGTCGCGGGCCCGGTTCGAGCACCGGGGCGTCGTCCTCGGCCGCGACCGGGACGAGCTCATCGCCGGGCTCGCGGACCTCGCCGAGGACGACGGCACGGCGGGCGGTGTGGTCACCGGCCGCACCGTGAGCGGTGCGGCCCGCGCGGTCTTCGTCTTCCCCGGCCAGGGTTCCCAGTGGGCCGGAATGGCGGTCGAACTCTTCGACTCCAGCCCGGTGTTCGCGGAGCGGATGCGGGAGTGCGCGGACGCGCTCAGTGAGTTTGTGGAGTGGGATCTGCTGGAGGAGCTGAGCGGGGACCGCTTCGACCGGGTGGATGTGGTTCAGCCGGTTCTCTTCGCGGTGATGGTGTCGCTGGCGTCGGTGTGGCGTGCGGCGGGCGTCGAGCCTGCCGCTGTGGTGGGTCACAGCCAGGGTGAGATCGCGGCCGCGTGTGTCGCGGGGGCGCTGTCGCTGAGGGACGCCGCGCGTGTGGTGGCGCTGCGGAGCATCGCGATCCGTGAGCTGTCCGGCAAGGGCGGCATGGTGTCCGTGCCGCTGCCCGAGGCTGAGGTGCGCGAACTGATCGGCGGTTGGGATGGCCGTATCGAGGTCGCGGCCGTCAATGGCCCGGCCCAGGTGGTGGTGTCCGGTGAGCCGGAGGCGCTGGAGGAGCTGGTCGCGCAGTGCGTGGCCAACGACGTCCGCGCCCGCACGATCCCGGTGGACTACGCCTCGCATTCCTCGTACGTGGAGGACATCGAGGCGCAGATCGGTGAGGCCCTGGCGGGTGTGACTCCGCAGGCCGCCGAGGTTCCGGTGTTCTCGACGCTGACCGGGGCGTGGCTGGACGCGGACACGCCGATGGATGCCGGGTACTGGTACCGCAACCTGCGTCAGACCGTCCTCTTCGAGCACGCCACCCGAGGCCTCCTCGCCGAGGGCCATGGCCTGTTCATCGAGATGAGCCCGCACCCGGTGCTCACCGTCCCCGTCCAGGCCACCATCGACGCCGCCGGTCGGGAGGGAGCCGCCGCCGCGCTCGGGTCGCTGCGCCGCGACGAAGGCGGGGCCGAGCGGCTGCTCGCTTCGATCGCCACGGCGCACGCGTACGGCGCCGAGCTGGACTGGAAGGCGCTCTACCCGGGCGCCGGAACCGTCGTCGACCTGCCCACGTACGCCTTCCAGCGCGAGCACTACTGGCTGACGGAGGAGCGGACCTCGGGCCTCGGGCCCGTCCTGGGCGTGGACGAGGTCGAGGCGCGCTTCTGGGAGGCCGTGGAGCGCGAGGACCTGGCGGGGCTCACCGCCGAACTGGAGATCGCGGAGGAGTCCGCCGCCGGACTCGGCGCCGTGCTGCCCGTCCTCTCGTCGTGGCGGCGGCAGCGCCGCGAGCGCTCGACGCTCGACGGCTGGCGCTACCGCGTGACCTGGAAGCCCGTGCCGAGCAGCACGCTGTCGGCATCGGGGCTCACCGGGCGGTGGCTGCTGGTGCTGCCGGAGAGCGCCGGGGACCACCCGTGGGCGACGGGCGCCGTCGAGGCGCTCGCGTCGGCCGGTGCGGAGATCCACGAACTGGTCGTGCCGGAAGGCGAGCTGACGCGTGAGGCGCTGGCCGCCCGGCTGCGGGACGCCGCCGTCGCCGAGCCCGCCGGAGTCGTCTCGCTGCTCGGCCTCGACGAGACCCCGCTCGACGCGCACGAGGCCGTGTCCACCGGGCTCGCCGGGACCGTCGCGCTCGTGCAGGCCCTCGGCGACGCCGGGATCGGCGCCCGGCTGTGGACGGCCTCCCGTGGCGCCGTCGCCACCGGCCGCGGCGACCGGGCCGTGCACCCCGCGCAGGCGCAGCTGTGGGGCCTCGGCCGGGTCGTGGGCCTGGAGCACCCGGACCGCTGGGGCGGCCTGATCGACCTGCCGTCGAGCGTACGACACCCGTGCGGGCGCCCGGTTCGCCGCCGCCCTCGCCGGAGTCGGCGACGAGGACCAGCTCGCCGTGCGCGACACGGGCCTGTTCGTACGGCGCTTCGCGCACGCGCCGCTGGAGGACGACCGCGTCGCGGAGCCGGACTGGACGCCGCGCGGCACCGCGCTGATCACCGGCGGTACCGGTGCGGTCGGCGGGCACGTGGCGCGCTGGCTGGCCCGCGAGGGCGCCGAGCACCTGGTGCTCACCAGCCGCCGTGGTCTGGACGCTCCCGGCGCCGCCGAGCTGAAGGCGGAGCTGGAGGAACTCGGCGCCGAAGTCACCGTCGCGGCCTGCGACGTGGCCGACTGGGACGCGGTCGCGGGACTCCTGGACGAGCTGGCGGCCGACGGGCGCGCCCTGCGCTCCGTCTTCCACGCGGCGGGCGTCGGCCAGGAGCAGCCGCTGGCCGAGATGTCGGCCGCCGACATCGCCGCCGTCCTTGAGGCGAAGGTCGCCGGTGCCGCTCACCTGGACGCGCTCCTCGACACCGGGGCGCTGGACGCGTTCGTGCTGTTCTCGTCCAACGCGGGCGTGTGGGGCAGCGGCAGTCAGGGTGCGTACGCCGCCGCCAACGCGCACCTGGACGCGCTCGCCGAGCAGCGCCGCGCCCGGGGCCTGACCGCGACGTCCGTCGCCTGGGGCCTGTGGGGCGGCGGCAGCGACATGGCCGGAGCCGACGCCGAGGAAGCCCTGCGCCGCATCGGCGTGTCGGCCATGGAGCCCGGCCGCGCCATCGCGGCCCTGGCCGAGACCGTGGCGTACGACGAGACGTTCGTCGCCGTCGCCGACGTCGACTGGGAGCGGTTCGCGCCCGCCTTCACCTCGGTGCGGCCCAGCGCCCTCATCGGTGACCTGCCGGAGGTGCGGCGCGCCCTCGCGGGACCGGAGACGGCCACCGCGCCCACCGCGCGAAGCACCGACACCGGCTCCGAGTGGGCCGGGCGCCTCGCCGCCCTGCCCACGGCCGAGCAGGAGCGGACGGCCCTCGACCTGGTGCGGGCCCACGCGGCCGCCGTGCTCGGCTACACCGGGCCCGAGGCCGTCGAACCCGGCCGCGCCTTCCGCGAGCTGGGCTTCGACTCGCTGACGGCGGTCGAGGTCCGCAACCGCCTCACGGCGGCCACCGGCCTCAAGCTGCCCACGACCCTCGTCTTCGACTACCCCAACGCGCGAATCCTCGCCGCCCACCTGCGCCGCGAGGCGCTCGGCGACGAGCCCGCCGCCACGGGCGCGGTCACGCCCGCCGGTGCCGTGGACGACGACCCGATCGCGATCGTGTCGATGAGCTGCCGCTACCCCGGCGGCGCCACCAGCCCCGAAGAGCTGTGGCGCCTGATCTCCGAAGGCGCCGACGCGATCTCGGTGTTCCCCGCCGACCGGGGCTGGGAGAACACGAGCGCGGGCGCGTACCGCGCCGAGGGCGGATTCCTCTACGACGCCGCCGAGTTCGACGCCGCGTTCTTCGGCATCTCGCCACGCGAGGCGCTGTCCATCGACCCGCAGCAGCGGCTCCTCCTGGAAGCCTCCTGGGAGCTGTTCGAGCGCGCGGGCATCGCCCCCGCCTCTGTACGCGGCCACCAGACCGGCGTCTTCATCGGCTCCGGCTACCAGGGCTACGGAGAAGGCGTCCAGGAGCCGCCGGAGGGCGTCGAGGGCTACCTGCTCACCGGCACCGCCGGGGCGGTGGTCTCCGGCCGCCTGTCGTACGCGTTCGGCCTGGAGGGCCCGGCCGTGACGGTGGACACCGCGTGCTCGTCGTCCCTGGTCGCGCTGCACCTGGCCGCGCAGGCCCTGCGGCAGGGCGAGTGCGACATGGCCCTCGCCGGTGGCGTCACCGTCATGTCGACGCCCACCGCCTTCGACGAGTTCAGCAAGCAGCAGGGCCTCGCCGCCGACGGCCGCTGCAAGCCGTTCGCGGAAGCCGCCGACGGCACGGGCTGGGGCGAAGGCGTGGGCCTGGTGCTCCTGGAGCGTCTGTCGGACGCCCGCCGCAACGGCCACGAAGTCCTCGCGGTCGTACGTGGCTCCGCCGTCAACCAGGACGGCGCGAGCAACGGCCTGACCGCGCCCAACGGTCCGTCCCAGCAGCGCGTGATCCGTGCCGCGCTCGCTAACGCCCGCCTCACAGCGGCGGATGTCGACGCGGTGGAGGCGCACGGTACGGGCACGACGCTCGGCGACCCGATCGAGGCGCAGGCGCTGCTCGCCACGTACGGCCAGGAGCGTCCGGAGAGCGGCGAGCCGCTGTGGCTGGGCTCCATCAAGTCCAACATCGGCCACACGCAGGCCGCCTCCGGCGTGGCGGGCGTCATCAAGATGGTCCTCGCCATGCGCGAGGGCGTCCTGCCGCGGTCCCTGCACGTGGACGAGCCGAGCACGCACGTGGACTGGTCCGCCGGAGCGGTCGAGCTCCTGGCGCGGTCGCGCGCGTGGTCGGAGCGCGAGGACGGCGGTCCGCGCCGCGCCGGTGTCTCCTCCTTCGGCGTCAGCGGCACCAACGCCCACGTCATCGTCGAGCACGCGCTCACCACGCAGCCCGTCCAGGACGGGCCGTCGCCCGCCCCCGCGACCGCCGTGCCCTGGCTGGTGTCCGCGCGCGGCGCGGAGGCCCTGCGGGACCAGGCGGCCCGGCTGCGCGAGCACGTCGCGGGCGACGAGGACCTGGACTCCGTGGACGTGGGCTGGTCCCTGCTGTCCGGCCGGTCGCCCCTGGAACACCGGGCCGTGATCCTGGGCCAGGACCGGGACGACTTCCTGACCGGGCTTGACGCGTTGGCCGCCGGTGGCGGTGCGGGTGCGGTGTCCGGCTCGGTGGTGGAAGGCCGCCTCGGTGTGGTGTTCACCGGTCAGGGCAGCCAGCGGGTCGGTATGGGCCGTGAGCTGTACGAGACGTTCGCGGTGTTCGCGGACGCTCTGGACGAGGTGTGTGCGCACCTTGACCCGCTCCTTGACCGTCCGCTGAAGGACGTGATGTTCGGCGAGGATGCCGATCTGCTGGAGCGGACGGGGTATGCGCAGCCCGCGTTGTTCGCGGTGGAGGTGGCGTTGTTCCGGCTTGCTGAGTCCTTCGGGGTGCGGCCGGAGATTGTGGGCGGTCACTCGATCGGTGAGCTGGCGGCTGCTTATGTGGCTGGGTTGTGGTCTCTTGAGGACGCGGCTCAACTGGTGGCTGCGCGTGGTCGGTTGATGCAGGCGCTGCCTGAGGGTGGTGCGATGCTGGCGGCGCAGGTGGCGGAGGCGGATGTGCTGCCGCTGCTGGAAGGCCTGTCCGATCGTGTGGGTGTGGCGGCCGTCAATGGGCCGTCCCAGATCGTGCTCTCGGGTGACCGTGCCGTCTTGGAGGGCCTGGAGACGACACTGCGTGGCGAGGGCCGTAAGGTGCGCTGGCTGAAGGTGTCCCATGCCTTCCACTCGCCGCTGATGGACCCTGCCCTGGACGACTTCCGTAAGGTTGCCCGAGAGCCTGGAGTACGGGGAGCCGACGCTGCCGGTGGTCTCCAACGTCACCGGTGAACTGGCCGACCCCGCCTCGCTGACGGACCCCGAGTACTGGGTGCGCCACATCCGTGAGGCGGTTCGCTTCCACGACGGGCTCGGCGCGCTGACCGGCTTCGGTGCGGTCACGCTCCTTGAGCTGGGCCCGGACGCGGTCCTCACCGCCATGGCCCACGACACGCTCACCGACCCGGCCGCGCAAGCGGGCCTGATCGCGGCCGTCCGTAAGGACCGCCCCGAGGCGGACACCTTCCTGGCCGCCCTCGCGCAGCTGCACGTACGCGGAGTCGAGGTCGACTGGACGTCGGCGTACGCGCCGGTCGCCTCCCGGCGGCGGGTCGAGCTGCCCACGTACGCCTTCCAGCGTGAGCGCTACTGGCTGGAGTCGGGCCCGGCGGCCGCCCGTGCGGGTGCCGTGGCGGTCGACGAGGTGGAGGCGCGGTTCTGGGAGGCCGTCGAGCGGGAGGACCTGGAGTCGCTGAGCGCGGAGCTGGGCGACGGCGTCGGCGGCGGGGCGCTGGGAGAGGTCCTTCCGGTCCTGTCGTCGTGGCGGCGCCAGCGGCGCGAGACGTCCACGCTGGACAGCTGGCGCTACCGCGTCGCCTGGAAGCCCCTCGGCCAGGCACCCACCGCGCGCCTCGACGGGACGTGGCTCCTGGTCGTGCCGGACGCCACAACGGAGGCCGCTGACTGGGCCGCCGCCGTGGAGGACGCGCTCGGCGGGCACGGTGCCGACGTGCGGACCGTCGTGACGGACGCCGAAGGCATCGAGCGTGAGGAGTTCGCCGAGCGGCTGCGCAAGGAGGCGGCGGCCGCGGGCGGTGAACTCGCCGGTGTGCTCTCGCTGCTGGCCGTCGACGAGGAGCCGCACAGCGTGCGCGGCGGCGTCGGCAGGGGCCTCGCGGCGACGGTCGCCCTGGTGCAGGCCCTGCACGCCGCGGACCTCGGGGCGCCGCTGTGGCTGGCCAGCAGGTCCGCCCTTGCCGTCGGCGCCGCCGACCCGGTGCCCCGGCCCGCGCAGGCCTCGCTGTGGGGGCTCGGCCGCGTCGTGGCCGTGGAGTACCCGCGGCTGTGGGGCGGCCTCGTCGACCTGCCCGGCACGGCCGACGAGCGGGCCCTCACCGGGCTCGCCGCGGCCATCGGCGGCACCTGGACCGATGAGGACCAGCTCGCCGTGCGCGGCTCCGGCGCGTTCGCGCGCCGCCTGGAGCGGGCGCCGCTCGCCACCGAGCGCGCGGGGGAGTGGACGCCGCACGGGACCGCCCTGGTCACCGGCGGCACGGGAGCCATCGGCGGGCACATCGCGCGCTGGCTCGCGGAGAACGGAGCGCGGCGGCTCCTGCTGACCAGCAGGCGCGGCCCGGACGCCCCCGGCGCGGACGAACTCCGTACCGAACTGGAGGCGTTGGGCGCCGACGTCACCATCGCCGCCTGCGACGCGGCCGACCGGGACGCCCTCGCGCGGGTCCTCGCGGACATCCCCGAGGAGGCGCCGCTGACCGGCGTGTTCCACACGGCGGGCGTCCTCGACGACGGCGTCGTCGACGGCCTCACGGCCCAGCGGCTCGCCACCGTGTTCCGCGCGAAGGTGGAGTCCGCCCGCCACCTGGACGAGCTGACCTCCGGCCTCGACCTGACGGCGTTCGTGCTCTTCTCGTCCTTCGCGGGCCTGTCCGGCGGCACCGGGCAGGGCAGCTACGCCGCCGCCAACGCCGCCCTCGACGCGCTCGCCGCGGCCCGCGGAGCGCGCGGCCTGCCCGCGACCTCCGTCGCCTGGGGCGCCTGGGACGGCGGCGGCATGGCCGCCGACCGGGGCCGGGGCGGCGCGGTGCCGCCCATGGACCCGAAGCTCGCCGTCGCCGCCCTGCGGGGGGCCATCGGCCACGGCCCGACAGCCACGGTGATCGCCGACGTCGACTGGGAGCAGTACCTGGCCGCAGGCCCGGCGCTCGCCCCCAACGCGCTCTTCGCCGACCTGCCCGAGGCCCGCGCCCTCGCCGAGCGCGCGACCCGCACGGACAGCGGCGCCGCCGACGGCACCGGACCCGACCTGGCGGCGCGGCTCGCCGCGCTGTCCGGGCCCGAGCGGGACCGGTTCCTCGAGGACCTGGTGCGCACCCACGCGGCGACGGTCCTCGGCTACCCGGGACCCGAGCGCGTCGAACCCACCCGGGCCTTCCGGGAACTGGGCTTCGACTCCCTCACCGCCGTCGAACTGCGCAACGCGCTCGGCGCGGCCACCGGCCTGCCCCTGCCGACCACCCTCGTCTTCGACCACCCCACCCCCGCCGCCCTCGCCGCCTACCTGAAGGGCGAACTGGCACCGGGCGCGGGAGAGTCTGCGGCGCTCCTCGCGCAACTCGACTCCCTGGAGGCGGGCCTCACCGCGGGCGCCCCGTCCGGCGACGAGCTCGCGACGATCGCCGAGCGGCTGCGGGTCCTCCTCGACCGGTGCGCGCCCGGCGCGGCCGACGAGGACGACGCCCAGGTCGCCGAGGAGCTGGAGTCCGCCACGGACGACGAGATGTTCGACTTCATCAGCAAAGAGTTCGGGATCTCCTGATGGGCCGCCCCCGCTCTTCCCCCACGCGCAGGACCCGCCGCGGTACGCGGGCGCACCGCTCTCCCCGACTTGTCTCTAGGAGCTAGGCCAGATGGTGAACGACGACAAAATCCGCCGCCTTCTCAAGCAGGTGACGGCGGATCTGCACACGACTCGTCGGAGAGTGCGCGAACTCGAGTCGAAGGACGCGGAGCCCCTCGCGATCGTCGGCATGAGCTGCCGTTTCCCCGGTGGCGCGAGCACCCCGGAAGAACTGTGGAACCTGGTCAAGGACGGCGTGGACACCGTGTCCGCGTTCCCCGCGAACCGAGGCTGGGACGTCGCCGGGCTCTACCACCCCGACCCCGACCACCAGGGCACCACGTACACCCGCGAGGGCGGGTTCGTGTACGACGCCGACGCGTTCGACGCGGGCTTCTTCGGGATCTCGCCGCGTGAGGCGCGCGCCATGGACCCCCAGCAGCGGCTCCTCCTGGAGACCGCGTGGGAGGCCATCGAGCGCGCGGGCATCGACCCGCTGAGCCTGCGCGGCAGCCGCACCGGCGTGTTCACCGGCACCAACGGCCAGGACTACACGGCCGTCGTCGCCGAGGCCGCCGACAACGTCGAGGGCTTCTCCGGCACCGGCAACACCGCCGCCGTCGTCTCCGGCCGCCTGTCCTACACCCTCGGCCTCGAAGGCCCCGCGGTGACCGTCGACACCGCGTGCTCCTCGTCCCTGGTGGCGCTGCACCTGGCCGCGCAGGCCCTGCGGCAGGGCGAGTGCGGGCTCGCGCTCGCGGGCGGCGTGTCCCTGATGTCCACGCCCACCGCGTTCGTGGAGTTCAGCCGCCAGCGCGGCATGGCCGAGGACGGCCGCTGCAAGGCCTTCGCGGACGCCGCCGACGGCACCGGCTGGGGCGAGGGCGTCGGCCTGCTGCTGCTTGAGCGCCTGTCGGACGCGCGCCGCAACGGGCACGAAGTCCTCGCGGTCGTACGGGGTTCCGCCGTCAACCAGGACGGCGCCAGCAACGGCCTGACCGCGCCCAACGGGCCCGCCCAGCAGCGCGTCATCCGCGCCGCGCTCGCCAACGCCCGCCTGACGGCGGCGGATGTCGACGTGGTGGAGGCCCACGGTACGGGCACGACGCTCGGCGACCCCATCGAGGCGCAGGCACTGCTCGCCACCTACGGTCAGGGGCGGCCCCGCACCCGGCCGCTGTGGCTGGGCTCCGTCAAGTCCAACATCGGGCACACCCAGGCCGCCGCGGGCGCCGCGGGCATCATGAAGATGGTCCTGGCGATGCGCGACGGCGTCCTGCCGAAGACGCTGCACGTCGACCGGCCCAGCACCCACGTCGACTGGTCCGCGGGCGCCGTCGAACTCCTCACCGAGGCACGGGAGTGGCCCGAGCGCGAGGACGCGCCGCGCCGCGCGGGCGTCTCCTCCTTCGGCGTCAGCGGCACCAACGCCCACGTCATCATCGAGGAACCGCCCGCCGCCCCCGAGCCCGAAGCGCAGGACGCCCCCGCCAACGACACCGGGGACACCGCGGACACCGACGCGCCCGCCGCCATCGGCGCCACGCCCTGGCCGCTGTCCGGCCGCACCCCCAAGGCGCTGCGGGCGCAGGCAGCCCGGCTGCGCGAACGGCTCATCGCCGACACCGCCCTCGCCGCGGACCGCGAAGGACTCCTCGACCTGGGCTGGACCCTCGCCACCGGCCGCTCCGCCTTCGAACACCGGGCCGTCGTCCTCGGTGAGGACCGCGAGCAGCTCCTCACCGCCCTCGAAGCCCTCGCCGCCGAAGGCCCCGCCGCCCCCGGCACGGTGACCGGCTCCGTCACCGAGGGCCGCCTCGGCGTCCTGTTCACCGGTCAGGGCAGCCAGCGGGTCGGCATGGGCCGTGAGCTGTACGAGACGTTCCCGGTGTTCGCGGACGCGCTTGACGAGGTGTGCGCTCATATTGATCCGTGGATAGAACGTTCGCTCCAGAGCGTGATGTTCGGTACCGACGCGGACCTCCTTGAGCAGACGGGGTACGCGCAGCCCGCGCTGTTCGCCGTCGAGGTCGCCCTCTACCGCCTCGCCGAGTCCTTCGGCGTGCGCCCCGAGATCGTCGGCGGCCACTCCATCGGCGAACTGACCGCCGCGCACGTCGCCGGAGTGTGGTCCCTCGCGGACGCCGCCCAACTGGTCGCCGCGCGCGGCCGGTTGATGCAGGCGCTGCCCCGGGGCGGCGCCATGATCGCCGTCCAGGCGTCCGAGGCCGAGGTCACCCCGCTCCTTGAGGAGGTCGCCGAGTGGGCGGGCCTCGCCGCCGCCAACGGCCCCGCCCAGGTCGTGCTCTCCGGCGACCGCGGCGTCCTGGAGGACCTCGCCGCCCAGCTGCGCGCCGAAGGCCGCAAGACCCGCTGGCTCAAGGTCAGCCACGCCTTCCACTCGCCGCTCATGGCACCCATGCTCGACGCGTTCCGGCAGGTCGCCCAGGGCCTCACCTACCAGGACCCGACGCTGCCCGTCGTCTCGAACGTCACCGGGCGGCTCGCCTTGGCCGACGAGCTGAAGGACCCCGAGTACTGGGTCCGGCACGTCCGCGAAGCCGTCCGCTTCCACGACGGCCTCGGCGCCCTCACCGACTTCGGCGCCACCACCCTCCTGGAACTCGGCCCCGACGCGGTCCTCACCGCCATGGCCCACGACACCCTCACCGGACCCGAGGCCCAGGCCGGACTCGTCGCCGCCCTGCGCCGCGACCGCGGCGAGAGCGACACCTTCCTGACCGCGCTCGCCCGGCTCCACGTGCGCGGCACCACCGTCGACTGGACCTCACGCCACACCCCGCTGACGGCCCGCCGCCGCCTCGACCTGCCCACGTACGCCTTCCAGCAGCAGCGCTACTGGCTGGACACCGCCGCCCGGCACGCCCGCACACGGCGCGGGCACGGCCCCCGGCGACGGCGGCGGGGAAGCCCGCTTCTGGGAAGCCGTCGAGCACGAGGACCTCGCGGAGCTCACCGGCGCCCTCGACGTCGCCGACGACGCCCCCCTCAGCGCCGTACTGCCCGCCCTCACGGCCTGGCGCCGCAAGCAGCGCACCACCTCCACCCTCGACGCCTGGCGCTACCGCGTCACCTGGAACCCGCTGCCGCCGCGCGCCGCGGGCAGCCCCGCCCTGACCGGCACCTGGGCCCTGCTCGTGCCCGCCGACCACGAGGGCCACCCCGGCCACCCCGGCCACGCTGGCGACGCCTGGAGCGCCGCCGCCGAGCGCGCCCTGACGAGCGGCGGCGCCCGCGTCACCGTCGTCCGCGTCCCGGCCGCCGAGTGCACCGACCGCGCCGCCCTCACCGCGCGCTTGCGCCAGCACGAGGCGGCCGCCTGGAACGGCGCCCTGTCCCTGCTCGCCCTGACCGGGCCCGCCGAGACCGCCACTGGGGTGGCGCCGACCGCCGTGCTGCGCACCGCCACCCTGCTCCAGGCCCTCGGTGACGCGGGCTCCACCGCCACCGTCTGGGCCGCCACCCGCGGCGCCGTGTCGACGACGCCCTCCGAAGCCGCCGCCGACCCGGCACAGGCGACCGTGTGGGGCCTCGGCCGTGTCGCCGCCCTCGAATACCCGCAGACCTGGGGCGGCCTCGTCGACCTGCCCGAAGCCGCCGACGCCACCGCGATCACCGGCCTCACCCAGGCCCTCACCGCCGACGGCGAGGACCAGCTGGCCGTGCGCGGCCCCGGCGTCCTCGCCCGGCGCCTGGTGCGCGCCGCCACCGGCGAGACACCCGTGCGCGACTGGAGCCCCCGCGGCACCGCGCTGATCACCGGCGGCACCGGCGCGCTCGGCGCGCACGTCGCCCGCTGGCTGGCCCGCGAGGGCGCCGAGCGTCTCGTCCTCACCAGCCGCCGCGGCCCCGACGCGCCCGGCGCCGCCGAACTCGCCGCGGAACTCCAGGACATGGGCGCCCGCGTCACCGTCGCCGCCTGCGACGCGTCCGACCGCGACGCGCTCGCCGACCTCCTCGCCGCGATCCCCGAAGACACCCCGCTGACCGGCGTGTTCCACACCGCGGGCGTCCTCGACGACGGCGTCATCGACGGCCTGACCGAGGACCGCGTCGCGACCGTCTTCCGGGCCAAGCTGGAGTCGGCCCGCCACCTCGACGCGCTCACCGCCGACCTGGACCTGTCGGCGTTCGTCCTGTTCTCGTCCTTCGCCGGCGTCGCGGGCGGCTCGGGGCAGGGCACCTACGCCGCCGCCAACGCCGCCCTCGACGCCCTCGCCGAGACCCGGCGCGCCGCGGGCCGCCCGGCGACCTCCGTCGCCTGGGGCCCCTGGGGCGGCGGCGGCATGGCCGCCGACGGCGCCGCCGCCGAGCGGCTGCGGCACGGCGTGATGCCGCCCATGGACCCCGACCTCGCGATCACCGCCCTGCGTCAGGCACTCGGCCAGGACCAGACGCTCGCCGTCGTCGTGGACATCGACTGGACCCAGTACGCGCCCGGCTTCACCGCCACCCGGCCCAGCCGCCTGTTCGCGGACGTCCCGGAGGCGCACGCGGCGCTCACCCCGGCCGCGGGCCAGGCTCCGGCCGCGGGCGCCACCCCGGCCAACGCGTTCGCCGACCGCATCGCCGCCCTCGACGCCGCCGACCGCGAGAGCGCCCTGCTTGACCTGGTGCGCCAGCAGGCCGCCGACGTCCTCGGCTACTCCGGCGTCGACGACATCCAGGTCGGGCGCGCCTTCCGCGAACTCGGCTTCGACTCCCTCACCGCCGTCGAGCTGCGCAACCTGATCGGCGCCGCCACCGGCCTGAGGCTCCCCACCACCCTCGTCTTCGACTACCCCACGCCCACCGCGCTCGCCGCCCACCTGCGCGAGGAGCTGTTCGGCGACGACACCGCCGCCGCGCCCGCCGCGGCCAGCGCCGCCGCCAGCGACGAACCCCTCGCCATCATCGGCATGAGCTGCCGCTTCCCCGGCGGCGTCACCAGCCCCGAGGACCTGTGGCGGCTCGTCGCCGACGGCGTCGACGCCATCGCCGAGTTCCCCGCCGACCGCGGCTGGGACACCGGGGCGCTCTACCACGCCGACGCCGGACAGACCGGCACCTCGTACGTCCGCGAAGGCGGATTCCTGTACGACGCCGGGCAGTTCGACGCCAAGTTCTTCGGCGTGAACCCGCGTGAAGCCCTCGCCATGGACCCGCAGCAGCGGCTCCTCCTGGAGACCGCGTGGGAGGCCTTCGAGCGCGCCGGGATCGACCCGACGGCACTCGGCGGCAGCCAGATCGGCGTGTTCGCGGGCACCAACGGCCAGGACTACACCGCCGGAGTCGACCACGTCCCCGACGAGGTCGAGGGCTACCTCGGCATCGGCAACGCCGCGAGCGTCGCGTCGGGCCGCATCTCCTACACCTTCGGCCTCGAAGGCCCCGCCGTCACCGTCGACACGGCCTGCTCGTCCTCCCTCGTGGCCCTGCACCTGGCCGCGCAGGCGCTGCGGCAGGGCGAGTGCACCATGGCCCTGGCCGGTGGCGTCTCGGTGATGTCGACGCCCGCCACCTTCGTGGAGTTCAGCCGCCAGCGCGGCCTCGCGACCGACGGCCGCTGCAAGGCCTTCGCGGACGCCGCCGACGGCACCGGCTGGGGCGAGGGCGTGGGCCTGCTCCTCGTGGAGCGCCTCTCCGACGCCCGCCGCAACGGCCACAAGATCCTCGCGGTCGTACGGGGCTCCGCCGTCAACCAGGACGGCGCCAGCAACGGCCTCACCGCCCCCAACGGCCCCTCTCAGCGGCGCGTCATCCAGGCCGCCCTCGCCAGCGCGGGCCTCACCCCCGGCGACGTCGACGCCGTCGAGGCCCACGGCACCGGCACCACCCTCGGCGACCCCATCGAGGCCCAGGCCCTCCTCGCCACCTACGGCAAGGGCCGCCCCGGCGACGCGCCCCTGTGGCTCGGCTCCATCAAGTCCAACATCGGGCACACGCAGGCCGCCGCCGGTGTCGCGGGCATCATGAAGATGGTCCTCGCCATGCGCCACGGCGTCCTGCCGCGCACCCTGCACGTGGACGCCCCGAGCGGCGAAGTCGACTGGTCGGCGGGCGCCGTGGAACTCCTCACCGACGCCCGCGACTGGCCCGCGCACCACGACAGCCGCCCCCGCCGCGCCGGTGTCTCCGCCTTCGGCGTGAGCGGCACCAACGCCCACGTCATCGTGGAGCAGGCGCCCGCCCCGGTGGCCGAGCCCGCCCGCACGGACGGCGGTGAGCCGCCGACGCCGGTGGCGCTGCTCGCCCTCTCCGCGAAGACCCCGCAGGCGCTGCGCGCCCAGGCGGACCGTCTGCGCGCGCTCCTGCGCGCCGACGAGAGCCTGGAACTGGCCGACGTGGGCCGCTCCCTGGCCCTGACCCGCGCCCGCTTCGAGCACCGCGGCGTGGCCCTCGGCCGGGACCGCGACGAGGCGCTCGCCGCACTCGAACGCCTCGCGGCCGGTGTCGACGCCCCGCACGCCGTGTCCGGCCGCGCCGCCGACGGCACCCTCCGCCCCGCCTTCGTGTTCCCCGCGCGGGCCGAAGGCTGGGCCGCCACGGCCCGCGCCCTCCTCGACGAGTCCCCGGTGTTCGCCGCCCGCATCCGCGAGTGCGCCGACGCCCTCAAGGAGTTCGTCGACTGGGACCTGCTCGACGTGCTCCGCACGGCGGACGGCGACCAGCTGGAGCGGGCGGACGTCGCCCGGCCCGCCCTGTTCGCCGTGACGGTGTCCCTGGCCGCGCTCTGGCGCGCGGCGGGCGTGACGCCCGCCGCCGTGGCGGGCGACGGCGCGGGCGAGATCGCCGCCGCGCACGTCGCCGGTGCCCTCACGCTGCGCGACGCCGCCCGCGTCGCGACCCTGCCCCTGCCGTCGGCCGAGGGCGGCCAGGACGACGCGCCCGCCGTCGTGACGCCGCTCCCGGCCGAGGTGCCGCTGTACTCCACGCTCACCGGCGAGCGCCTCGACGACGCCACCCCCATGGACGCCGCGTACTGGCACCGCGCCCTGCGGCAGCCCGCGCTCTTCGAGCAGGCCGTCGGCGCGCTGCTCGCCGCCGGGCACGGCATGCTCATCGAGATCGGCCCGCGGGCCGCGCTCACCACCGCGCTGCGCGCGGCCGTCGACGCCGCCGGAAGCCCGGCGGTCGTGCTCGGCGCGCACGACGAGGCCCACGCCGAGACGACCGGCGCGCACCCCGTCATGGCCGCCGTCGCCGAGGCCCACGTCCACGGTGTGGAACTCGACTGGGACGCGCTGTTCCCCGCCGCCCGCACCACCGTCGACCTGCCCACGTACGCCTTCCAGCACGAGCACTTCTGGCTCGTGGACGGGCGCGCCCAGGACGGGACGGCCCCCACCGCGGCCGACGACACCGACGCCCGGTTCTGGGAGGCCGTCGAGCGCGAGGACCTGGAGCAGCTCGCCGCCGAACTGGACGTGACAGGCGGCTCCGCCGACGAACTCGGCGCCGTCCTGCCCGTGCTTTCCTCGTGGCGCCGCGGGCGCCGCGAGCGCTCCACCGTCGACGGCTGGCGCTACCGGGTCACCTTCAAGCCCCTGTCGGGCGGCCTGCCCGCACCGGCCCTCACCGGCCGCTGGCTCGTCGTCGTCCCCGAGGCGGCCGCCGCACACGCGTGGACGGCGGGCGTCACCGACGCCCTCACCCACGCCGGAGCCGAGCCCGTCGAACTCCACGTCACCAGCACCGAGTTGACCCGGGACGCGCTGGCCGGGCGGCTGCGCGAGCAGACCGCCGACGGCACCGCGCTCGCCGGTGTCGTCTCCCTGCTCGCCCTCGACGAGTCGCCGCTCGCCGACCACCCCGCCGTCACCGCCGGACTCGCGGGCACCGTCGCCCTCGTCCAGGCCCTGGACGACAGCGGTGCTCGACGCCCGCCTGTGGGCGCTGTCCCAAGGCGCCGTCTCCACCGGCCGCAGCGACCGCCTGACAAGCCCCGCGCAGGCCTCACTCTGGGGCCTCGGCCGCGTCGTGGCCCTGGAGCACCCCGACCGGTGGGGCGGCCTGATCGACCTGCCGTCGGCGTACGACACCCGCGCGGGTGCCCGCCTCGCCACCGCCCTCGCGGGCATCACCGCCGACCCCGCCGCGGACGGCGGCACCGGCGTCGAGGACCAGCTCGCCGTGCGCGGCTCCGGCGTCTTCGTACGCCGCCTCACGCACGCGCCGCTCGACGAGCGCCCCGCGGCGGAGTTCACGCCGCGCGGCACCGCCCTGATCACCGGCGGCACCGGCGCCCTCGGCGGACACCTGGCGCGCTGGCTGGCCCGCGAGGGCGCCGAGCGTCTCGTCCTCACCAGCCGCCGCGGCCTGGACGCGCCCGGCGCCGTCGAACTGAAGGCGGAGCTGGAGGATCTGGGCGCCGCCGTCACGGTCGCCGCCTGCGACGTCGCGGACCGCGCGGCCCTCGTGCGCCTCCTCGACGAGCTCGCGGCGGCCGGGCACACCCCGCGCGCCGTCTTCCACGCCGCTGGCGTGAGCCCGGCCCTCGCCCTCGCTGACACGGCCCCCGCCGACCTCGACGACGCCCTGGCCGCCAAGGCCGCGGGCGCCGCCCACCTCGACGAGCTCCTGGCGGGCGCCGACCTCGACGCCTTCGTCCTGTTCTCGTCCATCGCCGCCGTCTGGGGCAGCGGCGGCCAGGCCGGATACGCCGCCGCCAACACCTTCCTCGACGCGGTCGCCGAGCGGCGCCGCGCCCGCGGCCTGACCGCGACCTCGCTCGCCTGGGGCGCCTGGGGCGGCACCGGCATGGCGGCCACCGCCGAGGCCGAGGAGCACCTGCGCCGCCGCGGCGTGCGGCTGCTCGACCCTGACCTGGCCGTCGGGGCCCTCGCGCGGGCCCTCGCCCACGACGAGACGTGCCTGACCGTGGCCGACGTGGACTGGGAGCGGTTCGCGCCCGCGTTCACCGCCGCCCGGCCGAGCGCCCTCCTCACCGCCCTGCCCGAGCTGCGCCCGCGGCCCCGCCCGACGGCCGAGGCCGCGGGCACCGGCGCACCCCTCTCGCGGTGGGCCGCGCGCCTCGCTGACCACCCGGAGGCCGAACGCCAGCGCCTGGTCCTGGACCTGGTGCGCGCCGAGGCCGCCGCCGCCCTCGGCTACGCGGGCGCCGAAGCCGTCGAACCCGCCCGCGCCTTCCGCGAGCTGGGCTTCGACTCGCTCACCGCGGTCGAGCTCCGCAACCGGCTCACCGCCGCCACCGAGGTCGAGCTGCCCGCGACGGCCGTCTTCGACCACCCCTCGCCCGAGGTCCTCGCCCGCCACCTGCTGGCCGAGCTCACCGGCGCCACCAGCGGCGCGACGGCCGCGGCGGCGCCGGTGGTCCAGGCCGCCGACACCGCCGACGACCCCATCGCCATCGTGTCGATGAGCTGCCGCTTCCCCGGCGGCGCGAGCACCCCCGAGGCGCTCTGGCGGCTCCTCGTCGACGGCACGGACGCCGTCTCCGTCTTCCCCTCCGACCGCGGCTGGGACCTCGACGGCGACGCCCGCTACAAGCCCGAGGGCGGCTTCGTCTACGACGCCTCCGAGTTCGACGCCGGTCTCTTCGGCATCTCCCCGCGCGAGGCCCTCGCCATGGACCCGCAGCAGCGGCTCCTCCTGGAAACCTCCTGGGAACTCTTCGAACGCGTCGGCATCGCCCCCAAGTCCCTGCGCTCCACCCCGACCGGCGTGTTCGTCGGATCCGGCTTCCAGGGGTACGCGACCGGCCTCGACAGCGTCCCCGAAGGCGTCGAGGGCCACCTCATGACGGGCACGTCCGGCAGCGTCATCTCCGGCCGCCTGTCGTACGCCTTCGGCCTGGAGGGCCCGGCGGTCACCGTCGACACGGCCTGCTCGTCGTCCCTCGTCGCCCTGCACCTGGCGGCGCAGGCGCTGCGGCAGGGCGAGTGCGACCTCGCCCTCGCGGGCGGCGTCACCGTCATGGCGACCGCGGGAGCCTTCGACGAGTTCAGCCGCCAGGGCGGCCTCGCCGTCGACGGCCGCTGCAAGCCGTACGCGGACGCCGCCGACGGCACCGGCTGGGGCGAGGGGGCGGGCCTGCTGCTCCTGGAGCGCCTCTCCGACGCCCGCCGCAACGGCCGCGAGATCCTCGCGGTCCTGCGCGGTTCCGCCGTCAACCAGGACGGCGCGAGCAACGGCCTGACCGCTCCCAACGGCCCCTCCCAGCAGCGCGTCATCACCCAGGCCCTCGCCAACGCCCGCCTCGCGCCCGAGCAGATCGACGCCGTCGAGGGCCACGGCACGGGCACCGCGCTCGGCGACCCCATCGAGGCCCAGGCCCTCATCGCCACGTACGGCAAGGAGCGGCCCGACGACCGGCCGCTGCTGCTCGGCTCCGTGAAGTCCAACATCGGGCACACACAGGCCGCCGCCGGTGTCGCCGGAGTCATCAAGATGGTGCTCGCCATGCGGCACGGTCTGCTGCCGCGCACCCTGCACGTCGACCGGCCGAGCACCCACGTCGACTGGTCGGCGGGCACCGTCGAGCTCCTGACCGAGGCCCGCGCCTGGCCCGACCGCGACGGCTCGCCGCGCCGGGCCGGTGTCTCCTCGTTCGGCGTCAGCGGCACCAACGCGCACGTCGTCGTCGAACAGGCGCCCCGCAGGGGCAGGCCCGCCACCGCCAAGGCCGCCGGATCCGGCGCCGCCCCGCGCGCGGCGGCCACGGCCACCGTGCCGTGGCAGGTGTCGGCCCGCAGCGCCGACGCCCTCCGTGCCCAGGCGGGCCGACTGCGCGAGCGGCTGCTCGCCGACCCCGCCCTCGCCACGGACCACACCGGGCTCGCCGACGCGGGCTGGTCCCTCGCCGAGGGCCGCTCCCTCCTCGAACACCGTGCCGTGCTCCTCGGCCGGGACCGGGCACGAACTCCTGGCCGGGCTTGAGGCGTTGGCCGCCGGTGGCACGGGTGCGGTGTCCGGCTCGGTGGTGGAAGGCCGCCTTGGTGTCGTGTTCACCGGTCAGGGCAGTCAGCGGGTCGGTATGGGCCGTGAGCTGTACGAGGCGTTTCCGGTGTTCGCGGACGTGCTTGACGAGGTGTGTGCTCATGTTGATCCGTGGATAGAACGTTCGCTCCAGAGCGTGATGTTCGGTACCGACGCGGACCTCCTTGACCAGACCGGCTACGCGCAGCCCGCGCTGTTCGCCGTCGAGGTCGCCCTCTACCGGCTCGCCGAGTCCTTCGGCGTGCGCCCCGAGATCGTCGGCGGCCACTCCATCGGCGAACTGACCGCCGCGTACGTGGCCGGGCTGTGGTCGCTTGAGGACGCGGCCCGACTGGTCGCCGCGCGCGGCCAGTTGATGCAGGCGCTGCCCGAGGGCGGCGCGATGCTGGCCGTGCAGGCGGCGGAGGCCGATGTCCTGCCGCTGCTGGAGGGCCTGGCCGACCGCATCGGCGTGGCGGCCGTCAACGGCCCGTCGCAGCTGGTGCTCTCGGGCGACCGCACCACTCTGGAGGGCCTGGAGCCGACGCTGCGCGGCGAGGGCCGCAAGGTCCGCTGGCTGAAGGTGTCGCACGCCTTCCACTCGCCGCTCATGGACCCGGCCCTGGAGGACTTCCGCGAGGTCGCCGAGAAGCTGACCTACCAGGACCCGGCGCTGCCCGTCGTCTCCAACCTCACCGGCGCGCTCGCGCGGCCCGACGAGCTCAAGGACCCCGACTACTGGGTCCGGCACATCCGTGCGGCCGTCCGCTTCCACGACGGCGTGGACACCTTCACCGAGCAGGGCGTCTCCACGCTCCTCGAACTGGGCCCGGACTCCGTGCTGACCGCGATGGCGCATGACACGGTCACCGACCCGGCAGCGCAGGCGGGCTTGGTCGGGGCCGTCCGCAAGGACCGTCCCGAAGCGGACGCCTTCCTGACCGCGCTCGCCCGGCTGCACGTGCGTGGCGTCGACGTCGACTGGACGCCGCTGTACGCGCCCGTCGAGGACCGCAGCCGCGTCGACCTGCCCACCTACGCCTTCCAGCACCAGCACTACTGGCTGGAGGCGTCGACGGACACCACGGCGAACGGCGTGCCCGCCGACGAGGTGGAGGCGCGGTTCTGGGAGACCGTGGAGAGCGAGGACCTCGCCGAGCTCGCCAAGACCCTCTCGGTGCCGGACGACGCCCCGCTCGCCGAGGTGCTGCCCGCGCTGACGGCCTGGCGCAGGCAGCGCCGCGAGAGCTCCGCGATCGACCGCTGGAGCTACCGCGAGTCCTGGACGCCCCTCGCCGACTCCGCCGCCGGGGAACTGTCCGGCAGCTGGCTCGTCCTCGTCCCCGAGGACGGCGCGGACGACACCTGGAGCGCCGCCGTCGCCGCGCTCCTGGCCGAACGCGGCGTGCGCGCCACGACGGTGGCGGTGCCCGCGCACACCACCGGCCGCGACGCGTTCACCGCACTGGTCCGCGAGGCGCTCGCGGAACCGGCCGGACCCGCCGCCTACGACGGTGTGCTGTCGCTGCTCGCGGCCACCGCACCCGAGGACCACGACGGCGAGTCCGCCGCACCGGCGGACGTCACGCTCACCCTGGCGCTGATCCAGGCCCTCGGCGACACCGGCGTCGGCGCGCCCCTGTGGTGCGCCACCCGGTCCGCCGTCACCGTGGGCCACACCGACGCGCCCACCTCGCCCGCGCGGGCGGCCCTGTGGGGCCTCGGCCGCGTCGCCGCCCTGGAGTACCCCGAGCGGTGGGGCGGCCTCGTCGACCTGCCCGAGGCGGCGGACTCCGCCGCCGTGTCCCGGCTCGCCCGCGTCCTCGGCGGCGCCTGGGCCGGGGAGGACCAGGTCGCGGTGCGCGGCTCCGGCGCCCTCGGGCGCCGCGTGACACGGGCGCCCCTCGACGGCGACGGCGCCACCGAGTGGACGCCGCGCGGCACGGTCCTCGTCACCGGCGGCACCGGCGCCCTCGGCGGACACCTGGCGCGCTGGCTGGCCCGCGAGGGCGCCGAGCACCTCGTCCTCACCAGCCGCCGGGGCCCCGACGCGCCCGGCGCCGCAGAACTCAAGGCGGAACTGGAGGAGTCGGGCACCCGCGTCACCGTCGCCGCCTGCGACGCCGCCGACCGGGACGCCCTGGCGCTGCTCCTCGGCACGATCCCCGAAGACGCCCCGCTGACCGGCGTGTTCCACGCGGCGGGCGTCCTCGACGACGCCGTACTCGACGGCATGAACGCGGAGCGCCTCGCCACCGTGTTCCGCGCCAAGGCCCGCTCCGCCCGCAACCTGGACGAGCTGACCTCCGGCCTCGACCTGACGGCGTTCGTCCTGTTCTCGTCCTTCGCGGGCGTCGCGGGCGGCCCCGGACAGGGCAGCTACGCCGCCGCCAACGCCTACCTCGACGGGCTCGCGCACGCCCGCCGCGCCCGGGGCCCTCACCGCCACCGCCGTGGCCTGGGGCCCGTGGGCGGGCGGCGGCATGGCCGCCGGGGGAGCGGTCGCCGAGCGGCTGCGCGGCGGCATGATCCCGCCCCTCGACCCGGACCAGGCCGTCATCGCGCTCCAGCGGCTGCTCGCCCACGACCGCACGGCCGCCCTGGTCGCCGACATCGACTGGCCGCAGTACGCGCCCGCCTTCACCACGGTCCGCCCGAGCAGGCTGTACGCCGAACTGCCCGAGGTGCGGAGGCTGTCCGCAGCCGCCGACGCGGGCGGCACGACGGCCGCCGGACAGGCGCCCGACCTGGCGGCACGGCTCGCCCCGCTGGCGCGGCCCGAGCAGGACAGGCTCCTGCTCGACGTGGTCTGCGAACAGGTCGCCGCCGTCCTCGGCTACAGCGGCGCGGCGGCCGTCGAACCCACCCGCGCCTTCCGCGAGCTGGGCTTCGACTCCCTCACCGCCGTCGAGCTCCGCAACCGCGTCAACGCGCTCACCGGCCTGGTCCTGCCCGCCACGGTGGTCTTCGACCACCCGACGCCCACGGCCCTCGCCGACTGCCTGCGCACCGAACTAGCCCCGGACACCGCCGACCCGGCCACGCTGCTCCTCGGCGACCTGGAGCGGCTCGAAGGCAGCATCGCGGCGGTCGACACGGCCGACGAGATCACCCGCACCAGGGTCGCGGTACGCCTCCAGGCCGCGCTCGACCGCTGGAAGAACGGCGCCACCCGGCCCGGCGGCGCCGCCGACCACGCGTCCGACGACGGCGAAGGCGGCGACGTCAGCGAGCAACTCGCGGCCGCAAGCGACGACGAGATGCTCGAATTCATCAAAAAGCAGCTCGGCAGGGGTTGAAAGGAACGGGAGTCTTAGGTAACGGTAGTTAATTGAACTGACAGCCCCTACCCGCCCCCTTTATCGCACGCCCACCCACGGTGGATTCCAGGAGAATCCACTAGGGGCGGGTAGGGGGAGGGTAGGGGTTGTTGGTCTTATAGCGCCCTCATAGCGTCATCGAGAAAACGGCTGCGGACAGGTCCGTTGTATGCCAGCAGGTGCGGCACACGTCCTGAACAGGTGACATTTGATGGCGAATGAAGAGACGCTGCGCGACTATCTCAAGTGGGTTTCGGCGGACCTGCATCAGACGCAGCAACGTCTGAAGGACATCGAGGCCGCTGCTCAGGAGCCCATCGCGATAACCGCGATGAGCTGCCGCTTCCCCGGCGGCGTGGGCGGCCCGGAAGATCTGTGGCGCCTTCTTTCCGAAGGCCGCGACGCTATTTCCGGTCTCCCCACCGACCGCAACTGGGATCTGGACGCGCTCTACGACCCGGACGCGGCCGGAAAGCAGGGCACAAGCTCCACCGCCCACGGCGGCTTCCTGAACGGCGTCGCCGAATTCGACGCCGCGTTCTTCGGGATATCCCCGCGCGAGGCCCTCGCGATGGACCCGCAGCAGCGGCTCCTCCTGGAGACCGCGTGGGAGGCGTTCGAGCGCGCGGGCCTCGACCCCGCGACGGTGCGCGGCAGCAGGACCGGCGTGTTCGTCGGCACCAACGGCCAGGACTACGCCCCGCTCCTCTTCGAAGCCGAGGAGGACGTCGAGGGCTATGTGAGCACCGGCAACGCGGCCGCCGTCGAGTCCGGCCGCATCGCCTACACCCTCGGCCTCGAGGGCCCCGCCCTCACCGTCGACACGGCCTGCTCCTCGTCCCTGGTGGCGCTGCACCTGGCGGTGCAGGCGCTGCGCCAGGGCGAGTGCGGCATGGCCCTGGTGGCGGGTGTCACCGTCATCTCCACGCCGGGTGTCTTCACCGAGTTCAGCCGCCAGCAGGGCCTGGCCGCCGACGGCCGCTGCAAGGCCTTCGCGGCCGCCGCCGACGGCACCGGCTGGGGCGAGGGCGTCGGCATGCTCCTCGTGGAGCGCCTCTCCGACGCGCGCCGCGCCGGACGCCCCGTCCTCGCCGTCGTGCGCGGCTCGGCCATCAACGCAGGACGGCGCCAGCAACGGCCTGACCGCCCCCAACGGCCCCTCTCAGCAGCGCGTCATCATGCAGGCCCTCGCCAACGCCCGCCTGACGGCGGCGGATGTCGACGCGGTGGAGGCGCACGGTACGGGTACCACCCTCGGCGACCCGATCGAGGCGCAGGCGCTGCTCGCCACCTACGGCCAGGAGCGTCCGGAGAGCGGCGAGCCGCTGTGGCTGGGCTCCATCAAGTCCAACATCGGCCACACGCAGGCCGCCGCCGGTGTCGCGGGCCTGATGAAGATGGTCCTCGCCATGCGGCACGGCGTCCTGCCGCAGACCCTCCACGTCGACGCGCCAAGCCCCGAGGTCAACTGGTCGGCGGGCGCCGTGGAACTCCTGACCGAGGCCCGCGAGTGGACCGCGCGGGACGGCGGGGCCCCGCGCCGCGCCGGCATCTCGTCCTTCGGCGTCAGCGGCACCAACGCCCACGTCATCGTCGAGCAGGCACCGGCGGCCGAGCCCCGCACCGACGCCGCCGAGCAGCCCGCCCCGGGCACCGCCCCGGTCCTCGCGGGCGTGGTCCCGCTCGCCCTGTCGGCCAAGACCCCCGAAGCCGTCCGCGCCCAGGCCGCCCAGCTGCGCGAGCACCTCCTCGCGGACACCGCCCTCGAAGCGGGCGACGTCGCTTGGTCCCTGGCCGTGGCCCGCTCCCGGTTCGAGCAGCGCGCGGTCGTCGTCGGCCGCAGCCGCGACGAACTCATCGCCGGACTCGCGGGCCTGGCCGACAACGACGGCACGGCGGTCGGCACCGTCACCGGACACACGGTGACCGGCGCGGGCCGCCCCGTCTTCGTGTTCCCGGGTCAGGGTTCGCAGTGGGCCGGGATGGCGGTCGAACTCCTCGACTCCAGCCCGGTGTTCGCGGAGCGGATGCGGGAGTGCGCCGCCGCCCTGTCGGAGTTCGTGGAGTGGGACCTGCTGGAGGAGCTGAGCGGCGACCGCTTCGACCGGGTGGATGTGGTTCAGCCGGTTCTCTTCGCGGTGATGGTGTCGTTGGCCGCCACGTGGCAGGCGGCCGGGGTGAAGCCCGCCGCTGTGGTGGGTCACAGCCAGGGCGAGATCGCGGCCGCGTGTGTCGCGGGGGCGCTGTCGCTGCAGGACGCGGCTCGTGTGGTGGCCCTGCGGAGCCTGGCGATTCGTGAGCTGTCGGGTAAGGGCGGCATGGTGTCCGTGCCGCTGCCTGAGGCTGAGGTGCGCGACCTGATCGGTGCTTGGGATGGCCGTATTGAGGTCGCGGCCGTCAATGGCCCGGCCCAGGTGGTCGTTTCGGGTGAGCCGGAGGCGTTGGAGGAGCTGGTCGCGCAGTGCGTGGCTAACGACGTCCGGGCGCGCACGATCCCCGTCGATTACGCCTCGCATTCCTCGTACGTGGAGGACATCGAGGCGCAGATCGGTGAGGCGCTGGCGAGTGTGACTCCGCAGGCCGCTGAGGTGCCGGTGTTCTCGACGCTGACCGGGGCGTGGCTGGACGCGGACACGCCGATGGATGCCGGGTACTGGTACCGCAACCTGCGTCAGACCGTCCTCTTCGAGCACGCCACCCGAGGCCTCCTCGCCGAGGGCCACGGTCTGTTCATCGAGATGAGCCCGCACCCGGTGCTCACGGTCCCGGTGCAGGCGACGATCGACGCCACCGACAGCACGGCGGCCACGCTCGGCTCGCTGCGCCGAGACGAAGGCGGAGCCGACCGGCTCGCGGCCTCGCTCGCCGAAGCGCACGCCTACGGCGCCGAGCTGGACTGGAAGGCGTTCCACCCGGGCGCCGGAACCGTCGTCGACCTGCCCACCTACCCCTTCCAGCGCGAGCGCTACTGGCCGAAGGCGGCCCCGGTGGGCGCCGGAGACGTGGTCTTCGCGGGGCTGCGCGCCGCCGGGCACCCGCTGCTCGGGGCCGCCGTGGCCCTCGCGGACGCCGACGGCTACCTCTTCACGGGGCGCCTCTCGACGCAGACCCACCCGTGGCTCGTCGACCACGCCGTGGACGGCGCGATCCTGCTGCCCGGCACCGCCTACGTCGAACTCGCCCTGCGCGCGGGCGACGAGGTCGGCTGCGGCTTCCTGGAAGAGCTCACCCTGGAGGCCCCGCTCGTCGTACCCGAGCAGGGCGCCGTCCAGATCCAGATCTCGGTGAGCGGCCCCGACGACATCGGACGCCGCGAGCTGAGCCTGTTCGCACGCCCCCAGGACGACACCGACGACACCCCCTGGACCCGGCACTTCACCGGCACCCTGCTGCCCGCCGCCCCGGCGGACGCGGCCGCCCGCACCGCCGACCTGGCCGCGTGGCCGCCCGCGGGGGCCGAGCGCGTCGACGTGTCCGACCTGTACGAGCGCCTGACGGCCAACGGACACGGCTACGGCCCGCTCTTCCAGGGCCTGCGCGCCGCCTGGCGGCAGGGCGACGACGTCTACGCGGAGGTCGGACTCCCGCAGGAGGCGGGCGCCGACACCGAGTCCTTCGGGACTGCACCCGGCGCTCTTCGACGCCGCCCTGCACGCGATCGGCCTCGGCGATTTCATCGCGCGCACCGACCGCGCGCACCTGCCCTTCGCCTGGTCCGACGTCACCCTCCACGCCACCGGCGCCACCACCCTGCGGGTGCGCGTGACCCCCGCGGGCACGGACACCGTGGCCGTGCTGGCCGCCGACGCCACCGGACAGCCCGTCGTGTCCGTCGGCTCCCTCGCGCTGCGCGCCCTGTCCGAGGAGCAGCTGACCGGCGGCCCCCGCCTCGACGCGCTCTTCCAGGTGGACTGGACGCCCGTCGACGCCCCGGCCACGGCAGGCGCCCCGCTCGCGTCGGCGGCGCTCATCGGCGCCGCCACCGGCGCCCTGACCTCCGTACAGCGCACGTACGCGGACCTGGAGGCCCTCACCGCCGCGCTCGACGAAGGCGCCGAGACGCCCGCGACCGTGCTCCTTCCGCTCCTGACGGACGCGCCGTCCGCCGACGGCGCGCCCTCGGTCGCGCTCGGCGCCGTGAGGCCCCTGCTGGCGCGGACCCTGGACGCCGTGCGGGGCTGGCTGGGCGACGAGCGGTTCGAGGCGTCCCGGCTCGCCGTCGTGACGCGCGGCGCGGTCGCCGCCCACGACACCGACCCGGACCCCGTGGCCGCCGCCGCGTGGGGCTTGCTGCGCTCGGCGCAGTCCGAGCACCCGGACCGGTTCGTGCTGCTCGACCTCGACCCCGCGGCCCCGAACGACACGCCCGAGGCCGACGCCCTGGTCGCCGCCGCCCTCGCCACCGACGAGCCCGAGCTCGCGCTCCGCCACGGCGCGCTGCGGGCGCCCCGACTGACCCGCGTGCCGCTCCCGGACACCACCGTCGACGCCACCGCCTGGGGCGAGGGCACCGTCCTCGTCACCGGCGGCACCGGCACCCTCGGCGGCCTCGTGGCCCGCCACCTGGTGGCCCGGCACGGCGTGCGGGACCTGCTCTTGGTGTCCCGCAGGGGCGACGCCGCCCCCGGCGCCCCTGAACTCCTCGCCGCGCTGGAGGAGTCGGGCGCCCGCGTCCGCGTCGCCGCCTGCGACACGGCCGACCGCGACGCGCTCGCCGAACTCCTCGCCGACACCGGCGCCGAGCTCTCGGCGGTCGTGCACGTGGCCGGGGCCCTGGACGACGGCGTGGTCACCGCCCTGACGCCGGAGCGCATCGACACGGTGCTGCGCCCCAAGACGGACGCGGCTGTCCACCTGCACGAGCTGACCGTCGGCCTTGACCTCTCCGCGTTCGTCCTGTTCTCCTCCGCCGCCGGTGTCTTCGGCACCCCCGGCCAGGCCAACTACGCCGCAGCCAACGCCTTCCTCGACGCCCTGGCCCAGCACCGCCGCGCCCACGGCCTGCCGGCGGCCTCGCTCGCCTGGGGCCTGTGGGAGCAGGCCAGCGAGATGACCGCCCACCTGGGCACGGCCGAACTCGACCGCAGGACCCGCGCCGGAGCGGCCCCCCTCACCAGCGACGAGGGCCTCGCGCTCTTCGACGCCGCCCACGCGGCGGGCAACGCCCTGACCGTGCCGGTCCGCCTCGACCTCGCGGGCCTGCGCGCCCGGGCCGCCTCCGACGGCGTGCCCCCGCTGCTGCGCACCCTGGTCCGCGCGCCGCAGCGGCGCACCGCCGCCGCCGGGGACAAGCAGGAGGGCTCCGCGCTCGCGCGGCGCGTCGCGGCGCTGCCGCAGGAGGACCGCGAGCAGGAGGTCCTCACGCTGGTGCGCGGCCACGCCGCCGCCGTACTCGGCTACCCGTCCGCCGACGCCATCGCGCCCGACCGCGCCTTCCGCGAGGTCGGCTTCGACTCCCTCACCGCCGTCGAACTGCGCAACCGCCTCACCGCCGCCACCGGCCTGCGCCTGCCCGCGACCCTCGCCTTCGACTACCCGGCCGCCACCGTCCTGGCCCGCCACATCCTCGAAGAGCTCCTGGGCACGGACGCGGCGGCACAGCCCACGGGCGCGGCCCGCAAGGCCACGGGAGCGGCCGCCGCCGAGGACGACGACCCCATCGTGATCGTCTCTATGAGCTGCCGCTACCCGGGCGGCGTCACCACCCCCGAGGACCTGTGGCGCCTGGCCGCCGACGGCGTCGACGCCATCGGCGACCTGCCCGGCGACCGGGGCTGGGACATCGACGCGCTCTACGACCCCGACCCGGAGAGCCCCGGCTCGTTCTACACGCGCGAGGGCGGCTTCCTGTACGACGCCGCCGAATTCGACCCGGCGTTCTTCGGCATCTCCCCGCGCGAGGGCCTGTCCATCGACCCCCAGCAGCGGCTCCTCCTGGAGACCACCTGGGAGGCCTTCGAGCGGGCGGGCATCGACCCGGCGACGGCGCGCTCCACCTCGACCGGCGTGTTCGTCGGCGTCATGTACAACGACTACGCCACGCACCTCCTGAGCGCCCCCGGCGGCCTCGACGACCTGGAGGGCTACGTCGGCAACGGCAGCGCCGCGAGCGTCGCGTCCGGGCCGTATCTCGTACACCTTCGGCCTCGAAGGCCCCGCCGTCACCGTCGACACGGCCTGCTCGTCCTCCCTCGTGGCCCTGCACCTGGCCGCGCAGGCGCTGCGGCAGGGCGAGTGCGACATGGCCCTCGCGGGCGGCGTCGCCGTCATGTCGACGCCCGGCACGTTCATCGAGTTCAGCCGCCAGCGCGGGCTCGCGGCCGACGGCCGCTGCAAGTCCTTCGCGGCCGCCGCCGACGGCACCGGCTGGGGCGAGGGCGTCGGCCTGCTGCTCCTGGAGCGCCTCTCCGACGCCCGCCGCAAGGGACACCGCGTCCTTGCGGTCGTCAAGGGCTCGGCCGTCAACCAGGACGGCGCGAGCAACGGCCTGACCGCCCCCAACGGCCCGTCCCAGCAGCGCGTCATCCGTGCGGCCCTGGCGAGCGCGGGCCTGGAGCCCGGCGACGTCGACGCGGTGGAGGCGCACGGTACGGGTACCACGCTGGGTGACCCGATCGAGGCGCAGGCCGTGATCGCCACGTACGGCAAGGAGCGTTCGACCGAGCGGCCGCTGTGGCTGGGTTCGCTGAAGTCGAACATCGGGCACACGCAGGCCGCCGCCGGTGTCGCCGGTGTCATCAAGATGGTCATGGCGATGCGCGCGGGCGTGCTCCCGCAGACGTTGCACGTGGACGCGCCGACCCCCGAGGTGGACTGGTCGGCGGGCGCCGTGGAGCTTCTGACCGAGTCCCGTACGTGGGACGAGCGGGACGGCGGCGGTCCGCGCCGCGCGGGCATCTCGTCCTTCGGCGTCAGCGGCACCAACGCGCACGTCATCGTGGAGCAGGCGCCGTCCGCCGACGCTCCGGCGCGGCCGCACGAGACGCCCGGCGGCGACGAGCCGCTGACGTCCGTGCTGCCGCTGGCCCTGTCGGCGAAGACCCCCGAGGCCGTGCGCGCGCAGGCGGCCCGCCTGCGCGAGCTCCTCCTGGCCGACGCCGACCTCGAACTGACCGACCTGGCCTGGACGTTGGCGGTGGCCCGCTCGCGGTTCGAGTACCGGGGCGTCGCCCTCGGCCGCGACCGCGACGAGCTCATCGCCGGACTCGCGGACCTGGCCGACGGCGATGACACGGCCGCCGCCGTGGTCACCGGACGGGCCCTGGCCGCCGGCCGCGCGGTGTTCGTGTTCCCGGGTCAGGGTTCGCAGTGGGCCGGGATGGCGGTCGAACTCCTCGACTCCAGCCCGGTGTTCGCGGAGCGGATGCGGGAGTGCGCCGCCGCCCTGTCGGAGTTCGTGGACTGGGACCTGTTCGAGGAGCTGAGCGGCGACCGCTTCGACCGTGTCGATGTGGTTCAGCCGGTTCTCTTCGCGGTGATGGTGTCGCTGGCCGCCACGTGGCAGGCGGCCGGGGTGAAGCCCGCCGCTGTGGTCGGGCACAGCCAGGGCGAGATCGCCGCCGCGTGCGTCGCGGGCGCGCTCTCGCTCCAGGACGCCGCTCGTGTGGTCGCCCTGCGGAGCGGCATCGCGATCCGTGAGCTGTCGGGCAAGGGCGGCATGGTTTCTGTGCCGCTGCCCGAGGCTGAGGTGCGGGAACTGATCACCGCGTGGGGCGACCGCGTCTCGGTCGCGGCCGTCAACGGCCCGGCCCAGGTGGTCGTTTCGGGTGAGCCGGAGGCGTTGGAGGAGCTGGTCGCGCAGTGCGTGGCTAACGAGATCCGCGCCCGCACGATTCCGGTGGACTACGCCTCGCATTCCTCGTACGTGGAGGACATCGAGGCGCAGATCGGTGAGGCGCTGGCGGGTGTGACTCCGCAGGCCGCCGAGGTTCCGGTGTTCTCGACGCTGACCGGGGCGTGGCTGGACGCGGACACGCCGATGGATGCCGGGTACTGGTACCGCAACCTGCGCCAGACCGTCCTCTTCGAGCACGCCACCCGAGGCCTCCTCGCCGAAGGGCATGGCCTGTTCATTGAGATGAGCCCGCACCCGGTGCTCACCGTCCCCGTCCAGGCCACCATCGACGCCACCGACAGCACGGCCGCCACCCTCGGCTCCCTGCGCCGTGACGAAGGCGGCGCCGACCGGCTCGCGGCCTCCCTCGCCGAAGCGCACGTGCTCGGTGCGGAGCTGAACTGGAAGGTGCTCTTCCGTGGTGCCCGGGTCGTCGCCGACCTGCCCACGTACGCCTTCCAGCGTCAGCACTACTGGCCCGACTTCGCGGACCCGGCCGACGCGGCGCCGCTCGCCGTGGACGAGGTGGAGTCCCGCTTCTGGGAGGCCGTCGAGCGCGAGGACCTGGCGGGGCTCGCCGCCGAACTGGAGGTGGGGGAGTCCTCCGCCGCCGACCTCGGCGCCGTCCTGCCCGTCCTGTCGTCCTGGCGGCGGCAGCGCCGCGAGCGGTCCACCGTCGACGGCTGGCGCTACCAGGTGACCTGGAAGCCCGTGCCCGGCAGCGCCCTGCCGACGGCCGGGCTCACCGGACGCTGGCTCGTCGTCCTGCCGGAGAGCGCGGGCGGCCGCCCGTGGACGGCCGGAGTGCGCGAGGCCCTGGCGCGAGCGGGCGCGGAGGCAGTTGAACTGCGCCTCCCCGCCGCCGAGTTGACGCGTGAGGCGCTGGCCGCCCGGCTGCGGGACGCCGCCGTCGCCGAGCTCGCGGGAGTCGTCTCGCTGCTCGGCTTCGAGGAGTCCGCGCACGCGGAGCACTCCGGCGTGCCGTCCGGCCTCGCCGGAACCCTGGCGCTGGTGGGGGCACTCGGCGACGCGGACGTCGACGCCCGCCTGTGGGTGGTGACCCGGGGCGCGGTGTCCACCGGCCGCAGCGACCAGGTGGAGGACCCGGCGCAGGCACAGCTGTGGGGCTTCGGCCGGGTGGCCGCCCTGGAGTACCCCGGCCGGTGGGGCGGTCTCATCGACCTGCCGTCGGCGTACGACACCCGTGCGGGCGCCCGGTTCGCCGCCGCCCTCGCCGGAGTCGGCGACGAGGACCAGCTCGCCGTGCGCGGCTCCGGTGTCCTCGTACGCCGCCTGGAGCGGTCGGAGTCACCCGAAGGCGGCAAGCGCTGGACGCCGCGCGGCACCGCGCTGATCACCGGTGGTACGGGTGCGATCGGCGGGCACGTGGCGCGCTGGCTGGCCCGTGAGGGCGTCGAGCACCTGGTGCTCACCAGCCGTCGTGGTCTCGATGCTCCTGGTGCCGCCGAGCTGAAGGCGGAGCTGGAGGAGTTGGGTGCCGCTGTCACGGTCGCCGCGTGCGACGTGGCGGACCGGGACGCGGTCGTCCGTCTCCTCGACGAGCTGACCACGGGCGGACACACCCTCCGCTCCGTCTTCCACGCGGCGGGCATCGGACAGACGCAGCCGCTGGACGAGATGTCCGTGGCCGACGTCGCCGAGGTGTTCGGCGCGAAGACGGCGGGTGCCGCGCACCTGGACGAGCTGGTCGACTCCGAGGCGCTGGACGCGTTCGTGCTGTTCTCGTCCAACTCCGGAGTGTGGGGCGGCGGTAGCCAGGGTGCTTACGCGGCTGCCAACGCCTACCTGGACGCGCTCGCCGAGCGGCGCCGCGCCCGTGGTCTGCCCGCCACCTCCGTCGCCTGGGGCCTGTGGGCCGGTGGCGGCATGGCCGGAGACGAGGGCGCGGAGCACCTGCGGCGCCGGGGCCTGACAGCGATGGCGCCGGAGCGCGCGGTCGCGGCCCTGGCCCAGGCCGTGGCGTACGGCGAAACGTTCGTGGCCGTCGCCGACGTGGACTGGGAGCGGTTCGCGCCCTCCTTCACCTCCGTGCGCCCCAGCCCGCTCATCGGGGACCTGCCGGAGGTGCGGCACGCGCTCGCCGAGCCCGAGGCCGACGCGGCCCGCGCGGGCCAGCAGGGCGCACCCGGCTCCGAGTGGGCCGCGCGCCTCGCCGGTCTCACGACGGGCGAGCAGGAGCGCCAGCTCCTCGACCTGGTACGAGGTCACGCCGCCGCCGTCCTCGGCTATGCGGGCCCGGAGGCCGTGGAACCCTCGCGCGCCTTCCGTGAGTTGGGCTTCGACTCGCTGACGGCGGTCGAGGTCCGCAACCGCATCGCGTCGGCGACGGGCCTGAAGCTGCCGACGACGCTGGTCTTCGACTACCCGACGTCGGCCGTCCTCGCGGGCTACCTGCGGACGCAGCTGATCGGAGACAGCGAGAGCGCCAAGAGCGCGGCGCTCGTTCCGGCCGCGCGCGGCGGAGCCGTGGACGACGACCCGATCGTGATCGTGTCCATGAGCTGCCGCTACCCCGGCGGCGTCACCAGCCCCGAAGCCCTCTGGCGGCTGCTGGCCGACGGCGAGGACGCCATGTCCACGTTCCCTGGCGGCCGGGGCTGGGACCTGGAGGCCCTCTACGACGCCGACCCCGAGAACCGGGGCACGAGCTACGCCCGCCAGGGCGGATTCCTCTACGACGCCGACCAGTTCGACCCGGTGTTCTTCGGCATCTCGCCGCGCGAGGCCCTCGCGATGGACCCGCAGCAGCGGCTCCTCCTGGAGACCTCCTGGGAGCTGTTCGAGCGGGCGGGCATCGACCCGGGGACCCTGCACGGCAGCCAGGCCGGTGTGTTCGTCGGCGCGTCGTCGCAAGGCTACGGCTCGGGCCTGCGGGAGACCCCCGAAGGCGTCGAGGGCTACCTCCTCGCGGGCGGCGCGACGAGCGTCATCTCCGGCCGCCTCGCCTACTCCTTCGGCCTTGAGGGCCCGGCGGTCACCGTCGACACGGCCTGCTCGTCGTCCCTTGTCGCCCTGCACCTCGCGGCGCAGGCCCTGCGGCAGGGCGAGTGCGACCTCGCGCTCGCCGGTGGCGTCACCGTCATGTCCCACCCCGGTGCCTTCATCGAGTTCAGCCGCCAGCGCGGCCTCGCCGCCGACGGCCGCTGCAAGGCCTTCGCGGAGGCGGCGGACGGCACGGGCTGGGGCGAGGGCGTGGGCCTGCTGCTCCTGGAGCGCCTGTCGGACGCCCGTCGCAAGGGACACCGCGTCCTTGCGGTCGTCAAGGGCCTCGGCCGTCAACCAGGACGGCGCGAGCAACGGCCTCACGGCCCCCAACGGCCCGTCCCAGCAGCGCGTCATCCGCGCCGCCCTGGCGAACGCCGGACTCACGGCCACAGACGTGGACGCGGTGGAGGCGCACGGTACGGGTACCACGCTCGGCGACCCGATCGAGGCGCAGGCCCTGCTCGCCACGTACGGCCAGGACCGGCCCGAGAGCCAGCCGCTGTGGCTCGGCTCGGTGAAGTCCAACATCGGCCACACGCAGTCCGCCGCAGGTGTCGCGGGCATCATCAAGATGGTCATGGCGATGCGCGAAGGCGTACTGCCGCAGACGCTGCACGTGGACCAGCCGAGCACGCACGTCGACTGGACGGCCGGAGCGGTCGAGCTGCTGACCGAGGCCCGTACGTGGGCTGAGCGGGACGGTGGGGCGCCGCGTCGGGCGGGTGTGTCGTCGTTCGGCGTGAGCGGTACGAACGCGCACGTGATCGTGGAGCAGGCCCCGGCTTCCGGCCGCTGCGGACGAGCCCGCGAAGCCGTCCGTCGCTCCCGCGACCGCCGTGCCGTGGCTGGTCTCCGCGCGCAGCGCGGAGGCCCTGACGGCGCAGGTCGAGCGGCTGCGCGAGCACGTCGCCGCTGACGCCGGTCTGGACGCGGTGGACGTGGGCTGGTCGCTGCTGTCCGGGCGGGCGTCGCATGAACACCGGGCCGTGGTCTTCGGCCGCGACCGGGAGGACTTCCTGACCGGTCTGGACACCCCGCTGTCGGGGACGGTCGTCGAGGGCCGCCTCGGGGTCGTCTTCACCGGTCAGGGCAGCCAGCGGGTCGGTATGGGCCGTGAGCTGTACGAGACGTTCGCGGTGTTCGCGGACGCGTTGGACGAGGTGTGCGCGCACTTCGATCCGCTCCTTGACCGTCCGTTGAAGGACGTGATGTTCGGCTCGGACGCTGAGGTCCTGGAGCGGACGGGGTATGCGCAGCCCGCGTTGTTCGCGGTTGAGGTGGCGTTGTTCCGGCTTGCTGAGTCCTTTGGGGTGCGGCCGGAGATTGTGGGCGGTCACTCCATTGGTGAGCTGACGGCCGCGTATGTGGCTGGGCTGTGGTCGCTTGAGGATGCCGCTCAACTGGTGGCCGCTCGTGGTCGGTTGATGCAGGCGCTGCCTGAGGGTGGTGCGATGCTGGCGGCGCAGGTGGCGGAGGCGGATGTGCTGCCGCTGCTGGATGGTCTGTCCGATCGTGTGGGTGTGGCGGCCGTGAACGGGCCGTCCCAGATCGTGCTCTCGGGTGAGCGCACGGCTCTGGAGGGCCTGGAGGAGATCCTGCGGGGTGAGGGTCGTAAGGTCCGCTGGCTGAAGGTGTCGCACGCCTTCCATTCGCCGCTGATGGACCCGGCTCTGGAGGACTTCCGTAAGGTCGCCGAGGGGCTGACGTACCAGGACCCGACGCTTCCCGTGGTCTCCAACGTCACTGGCGAGCTGGCTGATCCCGCCGTGTTGAAGGACCCCGAGTACTGGGTGCGCCACATCCGTGAGGCGGTCCGCTTCCACGACGGGCTTGGCGCGCTGACCGGCTTCGGCGCGGTCACGCTTCTTGAGCTTGGCCCGGACGCGGTCCTGACCGCGATGGCCCACGACACGCTCACCGAACCCGCCGCACAGGCGGGCCTGGTCGCGGCCACGCGTAAGGACCGCCCGGAGGCGGACACCTTCCTGGCCGCCCTCGCGCGGCTGCACGTGCGGGGCGTCGAGGTCGACTGGACGTCGGCGTACGCCCCGGTCGCCTCCCGGCGGCGGGTCGAGCTGCCCACGTACGCCTTCCAGCGCGAGAGCTACTGGCTCCGGCAGACCGGTGGCGCCGCCGACGTGGAGTCCGCAGGCCTCGCCTCGGCGGGGCACCCGCTGCTGGGGGCCGGGACGCCGCTGGCGGACGCGGACGGGTACCTGTTCACGGGCCGTCTGTCGCTCACCACGCACCCGTGGCTCGCGGACCACGCCGTCGCGGGCCGGGTGCTCCTTCCGGGCACCGCGTTCGTCGAGCTCGCGGTGCACGCGGGCGGCCAGATCGGCTACGGCGTACTCGACGAGCTGACGCTCGGCGCGCCCCTGGTGCTGCCCGAGCACGGCAGCATCCAGGTGCAGTTGCGCGTCGACGCCCCCGACAACACCGGGCGCAGGCCCATCAGCCTGCACTCGCGCCCCGAGCCGGGCGACGCCGCCGACAGCCTGTCGGCCGACGCCTGGACCAAGAACGCCACCGGCACCCTGACCGAGTCCACGCCGGACGCGCCCGCCGCGTCCGACGACCTGACCACCTGGCCGCCGCGCGACGCGCGGCCCCTGGCGGTCGACGGGCTCTACGACGGCCTTTCGCAGGCGGGCTACGACTACGGCCCGGTGTTCCAGGGGCTGCGTGCCGCCTGGCGGCGCGGCGACGAGGTGTTCGCCGAGGTCGCCCTGGTGGACGACGAGCACACGGAGGCCGGTTCCTTCGGCCTCCACCCGGCGATCCTCGACGCCGCCCTGCACGCCCGGGCCGCCGCTGCCGCCAGCTTCGGCGCGGCGGACGAAGCGGAACCCGCCACCGGCGGACTCCCCTTCACCTGGACCGGGGTCACGCTGCACGCCGAAGGCGCCGCCACGGTCCGCGTCCGGCTCGCGCCGAACGGCACGGACGGCGTCTCCCTGGAGGTCGCGGACACCACCGGAGCTCCGGTCGCCACGGTCGACGCCCTCGTCTTCCGGCCCATGTCGAAGGAGCTCATCGAGCAGATGAGCGGCGCGAACCCGCACACGGACTCCCTCTTCCACGTGGAGTGGAGGCAGCAGTCGCTGGCGTCGGCCGAGGCGCTTCCGGCCGCCGTGGTGTGGAGCGCCCGTGGTGGTGAGGGCCAGCTGACTCCCGAGGTGGTGTCGTCGCGCCTGGCCGAGGCGCTGGGTGTGGTGCGGGACTGGCTGGCGGACGAGCGCGATGAGGCGCTGCCGCTGGTGGTGGTGACGCGTGGTGCTGTGGCCGCTGGTGAGAGTGCGGCGGACCCGGTGGGTGCGGCGGTGTGGGGTCTGGTGCGGTCGGCTCGCTCGGAGAATCCGGGCCGGTTCGTCCTCGTCGACACCGACACGGATGGTGCCCTGGATGATTCGGTCCTGGGAGCCGTGCTCGCTTCGGGCGAGCCCGAGGTGGCACTGCGGGGTGGAGCGGTGTTCGTGCCGCGTCTGGCCCGCGTCGCGGCCACGGCTGGCGATGACATCGCCCCGTGGGGCGAGGGTTCGGTGCTCGTGACGGGTGCCTTCGGTGGTCTGGGGCGTGTGGTGGTCCGGCATCTGGCCGAGCGCCATGGCGTACGGGACCTGCTGCTGGTCTCCCGGCGCGGCCTGGAGGCTGCCGGTGCGGCCGAACTGCGCGATGAACTCTCCGCGTTGGGTACGACGGTCACGGTCGCCGCGTGTGACGTGGCCGACCGCGACGCCCTGGCCGGGCTGTTGAAGGACAAGGGCGCGGACCTCTCAGCGGTCGTGCATGTCGCGGGCGTCCTCGACGACGGTGTCGTCACGTCCCTGACCCCGGAGCGCATCGACACCGTGCTGCGGCCGAAGGTGGACGCGGCGCTGAACCTGCACGAGCTGACCGCCGGCCTGGACCTCTCCGCCTTCGTCCTGTTCTCCTCGGCGTCCGGAGTCTTCGGCGGCCCGGGTCAGGCCAACTACGCGGCGGCGAACAGCTTCCTGGACGCCCTCGCGGCCTCCCGTCGCGCCCAGGGCCTCCCGGCGACGGCGCTGGCGTGGGGTCTGTGGGCCCAGGACAGCGACATGACCGGAAGCCTCGCCGACGCCGACCGGCAGCGCATGGCACGCGGCGGCGTCCTCGCCCTCGACACCGAGGAGGCGCTGGCCCTGCTCGACCTCGCCCCGGCGAGCGAGCACCCCGCCCTCGTCCCCCTCCGCGTCGACACCGCGTCGTTGCGCACCCAGCCGGCGGAGGCGCTGCCCGCGCTGCTGCGAGGCCTCGTCCGGGCCCGCCGTGCGGCGCGCCCGGAGCGCCGAGGCGGACACCACGGCCGTGCGCGCGGAGACACTGGTGGACCGCCTGGCGGGCCGCTCCGGTGCCGAGCGCGACCGTATCCTCGTGGACCTCGTCCGCACGCACGTGGCGGGAGTGCTCGGCTACGCGTCAGCGAACGCCGTCGAGCTCAGCCGGGGCTTCCTGGAGCTCGGCTTCGACTCCCTCACGGCCGTCGAACTGCGCAACCGCCTCATGGCCGAGACCGAGCTGCGGCTGCCCAGCACACTGATCTTCGACTATCCGAACCCGGCGGCACTCGCCGAGTACCTGTCGGAAGAGCTGCCCACGACGGCCGCCGCGCTGCCCGCGGGACCGATCGACCCCCGCGATCTCGACGCCGAGCTCGACCGCCTCGAGAGCGCCCTGAAGGCCGTGGGCGACGACGCCGACGGCACGGAACGGGACCGCGTGGCAAGCCGGTTGCGGTCCCTGCTCAGCACCTGGGACACCGCCCGGGGCCCCGCCCCGGCGGCGGAGCCGCAACGCGAGCTCGAAGACCTCGAAGGCGCGACCGCCGACGAACTCTTCGACCTGCTCGACAGCGAGCTCCAGACCCCGTCGGACACCGGCACCAGCACCACCAGCACCACCACCAGCACTGGCTCAACCACCGGCACGGACACGGACCGGCCCGACCGCTTCGAGGAGGCGCTGTAAATGGCGGACGAGGGGAAGTACCTCGATTACCTGAAGCGGGCGACGGCTGATCTGCGCGACGCCCGCCGCCGGGTGCGCGAACTGGAGGACGCCCGCCAGGAGCCCGTGGCGATCGTCGGCATGAGCTGCCGCTACCCGGGCGGCGTCAACACGCCCGAGGACCTGTGGCGGCTCGTCGCCGACGGCGTGGACGCGATCTCCGCGTTCCCCACCGACCGCGGCTGGGACACGGACGAACTCTTCGACCCGGACCCCGACAAGCGCGGCACCAGCACCACCGCGGAGGGCGGGTTTCCTCTACGACGCCCCCCAGTTCGATGCCTCGTTCTTCGGCGTCTCACCGCGCGAGGCCCTCGCCATGGACCCGCAGCAGCGGCTCCTCCTGGAAACCGCGTGGGAGGCGATCGAGCGGGCGGGCATCGACCCGGTCGCGCTGCGCCGCAGCCGCACCGGCGTCTTCGCGGGCGTCATGTACTACGACTACGCGACCCGCCTGCACGCCCTGCCGGAAGGCGTCGAGGGCTACATCGGCACCGGCAACGCGGGCTCCGTCGTCTCCGGCCGCGTCGCCTACACCCTCGGCCTTGAGGGCCCGGCGGTCACCGTCGACACGGCCTGCTCGTCGTCCCTCGTCGCCCTGCACCTGGCCGCGCAGGCGCTGCGCCAGGGCGAGTGCACCCTCGCGCTCGCGGGCGGCGTGACCGTGATGCCCACGGCGGGCACCTTCGTCGACTTCAGCCGCCAGCGCGGCCTGTCGACGGACGGCCGCTGCAAGTCCTTCGCCGCGTCCGCCGACGGCACCGGCTGGGGCGAGGGCGCGGGCCTGCTCCTCCTGGAGCGGCTCTCCGACGCGCGCCGCAACGGCCACAAGGTCCTCGCGGTGATACGCGGCTCGGCCGTCAACCAGGACGGCGCCAGCAGCGGCCTCACCGCCCCCAACGGCCCCTCCCAGCAGCGCGTCATCCGCGACGCCCTGGCGAGCGCGGGCCTCAAGCCGGGCGACGTCGACGCGGTCGAGGCGCACGGTACGGGCACGACCCTCGGTGACCCGATCGAGGCGCAGGCCGTGATCGCCACGTACGGCAAGGAGCACTCGGGCGAGCGGCCGCTGTGGCTGGGTTCGCTGAAGTCGAACATCGGTCACACGCAGGCCGCCGCCGGTGTCGCCGGTGTCATCAAGATGGTCATGGCGATGCGGAACGGTGTCCTTCCGCAGACGCTGCACGTGAACGAGCCGACGCCTCAGGTGGACTGGTCGGCGGGGACCGTCGAGCTGCTGACCGAGGCCCGCGCGCTGGGACGAGCGGGACGGCGGCGGTCCGCGCCGCGCGGGCGTCTCCTCCTTCGGCGTCAGCGGCACCAACGCGCACGTCATCGTGGAGCAGGCCCAGGACGCCGAGGAGCAGGCGCCCGCCGAGGGCGCCGACGGCTCCGCGCCGTCGGTGGTGCCCGGCGTGGTCCCGCTGGTGCTCTCGGGACGGACCCCGGAAGCCCTGCGCGCCCAGGCCGGCCGCCTGCGCGAGCGCCTCCTCGCGGACACCGCCATCGAAGCGGGCGACGTCGCCTGGTCGCTGGCCGTGGCACGGTCCCGGTTCGAGCACCGGGGCGTGGTCCTCGGACAGGACCGCGACACCCTCCTCGCCGGGCTCGCGGGTCTGGCGGAGGGCGAGTCGACGGCGCGGGGAGTGGTGACGGGGCGCGCCCTGGACGGCACGGTCCGTCCGGTGTTCGTGTTCCCGGGCCAGGGCTCGCAGTGGGCCGGGATGGCGGTCGAACTCCTCGACTCCAGCCCGGTGGTTCGCGGAGAAGATGCGTGAATGCGCCGCCGCCCTGTCGGAGTTCGTGGAGTGGGACCTGCTGGAGGAGCTGAGCGGCGACCACTTCGACCGGGTCGATGTCGTCCAGCCGGTCCTCTTCGCCGTCATGGTGTCGCTGGCGTCGGTGTGGCGCGCGGCGGGCGTCGAGCCTGCCGCCGTCGTCGGTCACAGCCAGGGCGAGATCGCGGCCGCGTGCGTGGCGGGGGCTCTCTCGCTCCAGGACGCCGCTCGTGTGGTCGCCCTGCGGAGCATCGCGATCCGTGAGCTGTCGGGCAAGGGCGGCATGGTGTCCGTGCCGCTGCCCGAGGCTGAGGTGCGCGAACTGATCACCGGCTGGCAGGGCCGCATCGAGCTGGCCGCCGTCAACGGCCCCGCCCAGGTGGTGGTGTCCGGTGAGCCGGAGGCGCTGGAGGAGCTGGTCGCGCAGTGCGTGGCCAACGACGTCCGCGCCCGCACGATCCCGGTCGATTACGCCTCGCATTCCTCGTACGTCGAGCAGATCGAGACGCAGATCGGCGAGGCGCTCGCGGGTGTGACCCTGGGTGAGGCCCAGGTCCCGCTGTACTCCACCCTGACGGGGCAGTGGCTGGGCACCGACACGCCGATGGATGCCGGGTACTGGTACCGCAACCTGCGCCAGACCGTCCTCTTCGAGCACGCCACCCGAGGCCTCCTCGCCGAGGGCCACGGCCTGTTCATCGAGATGAGCCCGCACCCGGTCCTGACGGTCCCGGTGCAGGCGACGATCGACGCCACCGACAGCCCGGCGGCCACGCTCGGCTCGCTGCGCCGAGACGAAGGCGGAGCCGACCGGCTCGCGGCCTCGCTCGCCGAAGCGCACGCCTACGGCGCGGAACTGGACTGGAAGGTGCTCTTCCCCGGCACCCGTGCCACCGTCGACCTGCCCACGTACGCCTTCCAGCGCGACCACTACTGGATGCTGGCCCCCGACGACGACACGGACGGCGACGCCTCGCTGACCGTGGACGAGGTCGAGGCGCGGTTCTGGGAGGCCGTCGAGCGCGAGGACCTGGCGCAGCTGTCGGCCACGCTCGTGGACGTCGACGAGAGCACGCTGGGCGCGGTCCTTCCGGGCCTCGCCTCGTGGCGGCGCCAGCGGCGCGAGCGGTCGACCATCGACGGCTGGCGCTACCGGGTGACCTGGAAGCCCCTGGCGGGCGGCCTCCCCGTACCCGCGCTGACGGGCCGGTGGCTCGTCGTCGTACCGGAGAGCGCCGGGGACCACGCGTGGGCGACGGGCGTCGTCGAGGCGCTCGCACGCGCCGGTGCCGAGGTCGCCGAACTGCGCGTCACGCAGCACGAGACGACCCCCGAGGCCCTCGCCGCCCGGATCAGGGACCTCAGCGGTGCCGACCTGGCCGGAGTGGTCTCGCTGCTCGGCCTCGACGCGACCCCGCACGCGGACCACTCCGGCGTGCCGAATGGCCTCGCCGGGACCGTCGCGCTGGTGCGGGCACTCGGCGACGAGGGCGTCGCCGCCAAGCTGTGGGCGGTGAGCCAAGGCGCGGTCTCCACCGGCCGCAGCGACCGCGCGGAAAGCCCCGCGCAGGCGCAGCTGTGGGGCCTCGGCCGGGTCGTGGCCCTGGAGCACCCCGACCGGTGGGGCGGCCTGATCGACCTTCCGGCCGCGTACGACACGCGCGCCGCGTCCCGGTTCACGTCGGTCCTGACGGGGCTCGGCGACGAGGACCAGCTCGCCGTGCGCGACACCGGCGTCTTCGTACGCCGCTTCGCGCACGCCCCCCTCGACGCGGACGAGACGCGGGAGTTCACGCCGCGCGGCACCGCGCTGATCACCGGTGGTACGGGTGCGATCGGCGGGCACGTGGCGCGCTGGCTGGCCCGTGAGGGCGTCGAGCACCTGGTGCTCACCAGCCGTCGTGGTCTCGATGCTCCTGGTGCCGCCGAGCTGAAGGCGGAGCTGGAGGAGTTGGGTGCCGCTGTCACGGTCGCCGCGTGCGACGTGGCGGACCGGGACGCGGTCGTCCGTCTCCTCGACGAGCTGACCACGGGCGGACACACCCTCCGCTCCGTCTTCCACGCCGCCGGAGTGAGCCCCTCGTACCCGGTCGCGGACATGTCCGTGGCCGACGTCGCCGAGGTGTTCGGCGCGAAGACGGCGGGTGCCGCGCACCTGGACGAGCTGGTCGACTCCGAGGCGCTGGACGCGTTCGTGCTGTTCTCGTCCAACGCCGGAGTGTGGGGCGGTGGTGGTCAGGGTGCTTACGCGGCCGCCAACGCCTATCTCGACGCGCTCGCCGAGCGGCGCCGCGCCGACGGCCTGCCCGCCACCTCCGTCGCCTGGGGCGCCTGGGGCGGCAGCGGCATGGCCGCGGAGGAGCAGGCCGAAGAGCACCTGCGGCGCCGGGGCGTGACGGCCATGGCGCCGGAGCGCGCGGTGGCGGCGCTCGCTCAGGCCGTGGCGTACGGCGAGACGTTCCTGGCGGTCGCCGACGTGGACTGGGAGCGGTTCGCGCCCTCCTTCACCTCCGTGCGCCCCAGCCCGCTCATCGGGGACCTGCCGGAGGTGCGGCGCGCCCTCACCGAGCCCGAGACCGCCGCCGCGTCGAACAAGGCCTCGGCCTCGGGCACCGGCTCGGAGTGGGCCGATCGGCTCGCGGGCCTGGCCGAGCGCGAGCAGGAGCGCCAGCTCCTTGACCTGGTACGCGGTCACGCCGCCGCCGTCCTCGGCTATGCGGGCCCGGAGGCCGTGGAAGCCACGCGCGCCTTCCGTGAGTTGGGCTTCGACTCGCTGACGGCGGTCGAGGTCCGCAACCGCATCGCGTCGGCGACGGGCCTGAAGCTGCCGACGACGCTGGTCTTCGACTACCCGACCTCAGCCGTCCTCGCGGGCTACCTGCGGACGCAGCTGATCGGAGACAGTGAGAGCGCCAAGAGCGCGGCGCTCGTTCCGGCCGCGCGCGCCGGAGCCGTGGACGACGACCCGATCGCGATCGTGTCCATGAGCTGCCGCTACCCCGGCGGCGCCACCAGCCCCGAAGCCCTCTGGCGGCTGGTCGCCGAAGGCACCGACGCGGTCTCGGTGTTCCCCACCGACCGAGGCTGGGGACCCGACGGGCTCTTCAAGGCCGACCAGGGCGGCTCCGCCGACACGAGCTTCGCCGCACAGGGCGGGTTCCTCTACGACGTCTCCGAGTTCGACGCGGGCCTCTTCGGCATCTCGCCGCGCGAGGCCCTCGCGATGGACCCGCAGCAGCGGCTCCTCCTGGAAACCTCCTGGGAGCTGTTCGAGCGCGCCGGCATCGCGCCGTCCGCCCTGCACGGCAGCAGCACCGGCGTGTTCGTCGGCGCCTGCTCCCAGGGCTGGGCCGCGGGCCTGGCCAACGCGCCGGAAGGCGTCGAGGGCTACCTCATGACCGGCGACGCGACGAGCGTCATCTCCGGCCGCCTCTCCTACACCTTCGGCCTGGAGGGCCCGGCCGTCACCGTCGACACGGCCTGCTCCTCCTCGCTGGTGGCCATGCACCTGGCGGCGCAGGCCCTGCGCCAGGGCGAGTGCGACATGGCCCTCGCCGGTGGCGTCACCGTCATGATCAGCCCCGCCGCGTTCCTGGAGTTCAGCCGCCAGCGCGGCCTCGCCGCCGACGGCCGCTGCAAGCCGTTCGCGGAGGCCGCCGACGGCACCGGCTGGGGCGAGGGCGTCGGCCTGCTCCTCCTGGAGCGCCTCTCGGACGCGCGCCGCAACGGCCACCAGGTCCTCGGCGTCCTCCGCGGCTCCGCCATCAACCAGGACGGTGCCAGCAACGGCCTCACCGCCCCCAACGGGCCCTCCCAGCAGCGCGTCATCCGCGCCGCCCTGGCGAACGCCCGCCTGACAGCGGCGGATGTCGACGCGGTGGAGGCGCACGGCACGGGCACCACCCTCGGCGACCCGATCGAGGCGCAGGCGCTGCTCGCCACGTACGGCCAGGAGCGTTCCGCGAGTGGCGAGCCGCTGTGGCTCGGCTCCATCAAGTCCAACATCGGGCACACCCAGTCCGCCGCCGGTGTCGCGGGCGTCATCAAGATGGTCATGGCGATACGCGAAGGCGTACTGCCGCAGTCCCTGCACGTGGACCAGCCGAGCACGCACGTCGACTGGTCGGCGGGCGCCGTCGAGCTCCTGGCGGAGAAGCGGCAGTGGACCCAGCGCCAGGACGGCGGTCCGCGCCGCGCGGGCGTCTCCTCCTTCGGCGTGAGCGGCACCAACGCCCACGTGATCGTGGAGCAGGCGCCCGCCCTGGTGGCGGAGCCCGCACCGGACGCCGCGCCGTCCGCCGCGCCCGCGACCGCCGTGCCGTGGCTGGTGTCCGCGCGCAGCGCGGAGGCCCTGCGGGACCAGGCCGACCGGCTGCGCGAGCACGTCGTGACGCACCCCGGCCTGGACACGGTGGACGTCGGCTGGTCGCTCCTTTCGGGCCGGTCGTCGCTCGAACACCGCGCCGTCGTCCTGGGCCGGGACCGGGAGGCACTCCTGTCCGGCCTGGAGGCTCTGGCGTCCGGCGGCCCCGGAACGGTCACCGGTGCGACGGCCGAGGGCCGCCTCGCGGTGGTCTTCACCGGTCAGGGCAGCCAGCGGGTCGGCATGGGCCGTGAGCTGTACGAGACGTTCGACGTGTTCGCGGACGCGCTCGACGAGGTGTGCGCGCACCTCGACCCGCTCCTCGACCGTCCGCTGAAGGACGTCATGTTCGGCTCGGACGCCGAGGTCCTGGAACAGACCGGCTATGCGCAGCCCGCGTTGTTCGCGGTGGAAGTCGCGCTGTTCCGCCTTGCCGAGTCCTTCGGGGTGCGGCCGGAGATTGTGGGCGGTCACTCCATTGGTGAGCTGGCGGCCGCGTACGTGGCCGGACTGTGGTCGCTTGAAGATGCCGCCCAACTGGTTGCCGCTCGTGGTCGGTTGATGCAGGCGCTGCCTGGGGGTGGTGCGATGCTGGCGGCGCAGGTGGCGGAGGCCGATGTGCTGCCGCTGCTGGAAGGCCTGTCCGATCGTGTGGGTGTGGCGGCCGTCAACGGCCCCTCCCAGATCGTGCTCTCGGGTGAGCGCACGGCCCTGGAAGGCCTGGAGGAGATCCTGCGTGGCGAGGGCCGTAAGGTCCGCTGGCTGAAGGTGTCGCACGCCTTCCACTCGCCGCTGATGGACCCTGCCCTGGAGGACTTCCGCAAGGTCGCGGCCGGGCTGGCCTACCAGGACCCGACGCTGCCGGTGGTCTCCAACGTCACCGGCGAGCTGGCTGATCCCGCGTCGTTGAAGGACCCCGAGTACTGGGTCCGTCACATCCGCGAGGCCGTCCGCTTCCACGACGGGCTCGGCGCGCTGACCGGCTTCGGTGTCTCCACGCTCCTCGAACTCGGCCCGGACTCCGTCCTGACCGCGATGGCGCACGACACGCTCACCGACCCCGCCGCGCAGGCGGGCCTGATCGCGGCCGTCCGCAAGGACCGCTCGGAGCCCGGCACGTTCCTCAACGCCCTGGCGCAGGCGCACGTGCGCGGAGTCGAGGTCGACTGGACGCCGCTGTTCGCGCCGGTCGCCGACCGCCGCCGCGTCGCGCTGCCCACGTACGCCTTCCAGCGGCGGCGCTACTGGCCGCGCGCGGGTGCGGGCGCCGCGGGCGACGTGTCGGCTACGGGCCTCGCCGCGGCCGGGCATCCGCTGCTCGGCGCGTCGGTACCGCTGGCGGACGCGGACGGATACCTGTTCACGGGCCGTCTGTCGCTCACCACGCACCCGTGGCTCGCGGACCACGCCGTCGCGGGCCGGGTGCTGCTTCCCGGCACCGCCTTCGTCGAGCTCGCGGTGCGGGCCGGTGACGAGGTCGGCTGCGGAGTCCTCGAAGAGCTGACCCTCGCGTCACCCCTGGTACTCCCGGAGCGCGGAGCCGTACAGCTCCAAGTCCACGTCGGAGCGCCGGACGCGGACGGGCGGCGGAACGTCACGCTGCACTCCCGTGCGGAGCGCGACGAGTACGCGGGCGACAGCGCGTGGACCGCGCACGCCACGGGTGTACTCGCCGACGGCGGGCAGCGGCAGCCGGAGGCCCGGCTCGCCGAGTGGCCGCCGCGCGACGCCGCCGAGGTCGACGTCGAGGGCCTGTACCGGCACCTGACGGACCTGGGCTTCGCCTACGGCCCGGTGTTCCAGGGGCTGCGTGCCGCCTGGCGGCGCGGCGACGAGGTGTTCGCCGAGGTCGCCCTGCCGGAGGAGCAGGCCGACACGGCGGAGTCCTTCCGGCTGCACCCCGCGCTGCTGGACGCCGCCCTGCACGTACTCGGCCTCGGTGTGCTCCGTGGCGACACGGACAGCCAGGGCGACGGCGCACGGCTCCCGTTCGCCTGGGGCGGCGTCTCACTGCACGCGACCGGCGCCTCCACGCTGCGCGTCCGGCTCGCCCCCGCGGGCAACGACGCCGTGACCCTCACCGTCGCCGACGGCCTCGGCGACCCGGTCGCCACCATCGGCTCGCTGGTCTTCCGGCCGGTCGCCGTGGACCAACTCGGCGGCGGAGTGGCCGACGACTCCATGTTCCACGTGGAGTGGAGGCAGCAGTCGCTGGCGTCGGCGGGTGAGTCCGTCTCGCTGGTTTCGTACGAGGAGTTGGGTGCGGGCCAGGAGCTTCCGGCCGCCGTGGTGTGGCGGGCCGGTGAGGCTGGGGCCGAGCTGAGCCCCGAGGTCGTCTCCGCGCGTCTGGCCGAGGCGCTGGACGTGGTGCGGGACTGGCTGGCCGACGAGCGGTACGAGGCGCTGCCGCTGGTGGTGGTGACGCGTGGTGCTGTGGCCGCTGGTGATGGTGCGCCGGACCCGGTGGGTGCGGCGGTGTGGGGTCTGGTGCGGTCGGCTCGCTCGGAGCACCCGGGCCGGTTCGTCCTCGTAGACGCCGATGCGGATGTCGATGGGTCGGTCCTGGGAGTCGTGCTGGCTTCGGGTGAGTCCGAGGTGGCGGTGCGTGGGGGTGCGGTGTTCGTGCCGCGGCTGGCGCGCGTCGCGGCTGAGGCCGGTGAGGCTGTCACCCCGTGGGGCCAGGGTTCGGTGCTCGTGACGGGTGCCTTCGGTGGTCTGGGGCGTGTGGTGGTCCGGCATCTGGCCGAGCGCCATGGCGTACGGGACCTGCTGCTGGTTTCGCGTCGCGGCCTGGAGGCTGCCGGTGCGGCCGAACTGCGCGATGAACTTGCCGCGTTGGGTGCGACGGTCACGGTCGCCGCGTGTGACGTGGCCGACCGGGACGCCCTGGCCGGGCTGTTGAAGGACAAGGGCGCGGACCTCTCAGCGGTCGTGCATGTCGCGGGCGTCCTCGACGACGGTGTCGTCACGTCCCTGACCCCGGAGCGCATCGACACGGTGCTGCGGCCGAAGGTGGACGCGGCGCTGAACCTGCACGAGCTCACCGCCGGCCTGGACCTCTCCGCCTTCGTCCTGTTCTCCTCCGCCGCCGGAGTCTTCGGCGGCGCGGGTCAGGCCAACTACGCGGCGGCGAACAGCTTCCTGGACGCCCTGGCGGCCTCCCGTCGCGCCCAGGGTCTCCCGGCGACGGCGCTGGCGTGGGGTCTGTGGGCCCAGGACAGCGACATGACCGGAAGCCTCGCCGACGCCGACCGGCAGCGCATGGCACGCGGCGGCGTCGCCCCGCTGTCCACGGAGGAGGGCCTGGCCCTCCTGGACGCGGCCGTCACCGCGGCCGAGGCGCCCGCCGCCCTCGTCCCCCTCCGCCTGGACACCGCTTCCCTGCGGGCCGCGGCGGAGACCGACGCCGACGGCGTACCGGCGCTGCTGCGCGGCCTCGTCCGCACCCCGGCCCGGCGCGCCGCGGCCAGCGGTGCCGTGGCCGAACCGGCGGGCCAGGCACCGCTGCTCGCCCAGCTCGCGGGACTCGACGCGGCCGAGCGCGACAAGGTGCTCACCGAACTGGTCTGCACCCACGTGGCGGCCGTCCTCGGCTACGAGTCCGCGGCGGCCGTGGAGGCCCACCGCGCCTTCCGGGAGCTCGGCTTCGACTCCCTGACCGCCGTCGAACTGCGCAACGCCGTCAACGGCGCCACCGGCCTTCGGCTGCCCGCCACGCTGATCTTCGACTACCCGACCCCGGCCGCCCTCGCGGCGCACCTGGCCACCGCCCTGCCCTCCGGCGACGGCGGGGACGCGGGCGGCCTGTCGGTACTCGACGAACTGGACCGCCTGGAGTCGGCCCTGCTCGCGACGGAAGCCGACAGCATCGCCCAATCAAAGATCACCATCCGGCTCCAGACCCTCCTGTCGCGGTGGAGCACCCCCCAGGGCCAGGGCGCCAAGGGCACGGCCCCGGCGGACGACGACCTGGACCTGGACGCGGTCTCCGACGAGGAACTCTTCGACGCGCTCGACGACGAACTCGGCCTCACCTGACGTGCCCGCCTCCGCACCCGCCGCACCTGACGTGCCCGCAGCGTCCGAAAGACCCGAAGTGAACCGCAGACCCGAAGTGAACCGCACAACCACCGCGACCAGCGCGGTCTTGATCAACACCACGAGGAGCTGACGAGAGATGTCGAACGAGGAGAAGCTTCGGGATTACCTCAAGCGGACGACATCCGACTTGCGTCAAGCTCGTCGCCGTCTGCGCGAGGTGGAGGAGCGGGACCAGGAGCCCATCGCGATCGTGTCGATGAGCTGCCGCTACCCCGGCGGCGTCCGCACCCCCGAGGAGCTGTGGCGGCTCGTCGCCCAGGGCACCGACGCCCTGACGCCGTTCCCCACGAACCGCGGCTGGGACGCCGACGCGCTCCACGACCCGGACCCCGATGGCTCCGGTACGTCCTACGCCCGCACGGGCGGCTTCCTGCACGAGGCCGACCAGTTCGACGCCCCGTTCTTCGGGATCTCGCCGCGCGAGGCGCTGGCCACCGACCCGCAGCAGCGGCTCCTCCTGGAGACCTCCTGGGAGGTCTTCGAGCGCGCGGGCATCGACCCGGCCACGCTGCGCGGCAGCCGCACCGGCGTCTTCGCGGGCGTCATGTACCACGACTACGCGTCCCGTCTGCACTCCGTGCCCGAGGACGTCGAGGGCTACCTCGGCACCGGCGCGTCCAGCAGCATCGTCTCCGGCCGCGTCGCCTACACCTTCGGCCTCGAAGGCCCCGCCGTCACCATCGACACGGCCTGCTCCTCGTCCCTGGTGGCCCTGCACCTCGCCGTCCAGGCGCTGCGCCAGGGCGAGTGCAACCTGGCGCTCGCGGGCGGCGTGACCGTGATGTTCACGCCGGGCACCTTCGTCGACTTCAGCAAGCAGCGCGGCCTCGCCGTCGACGGCCGCTGCAAGCCGTACGCCGACGCCGCCGACGGCACCGGCTGGGGCGAGGGCGCGGGCCTTCTCCTCCTGGAGCGCCTCTCCGACGCCCGCCGCAACGGGCACGAAGTCCTCGCGGTCGTACGGGGTTCCGCCGTCAACCAGGACGGCGCGAGCAACGGCCTGACCGCCCCCAACGGGCCCTCCCAGCAGCGCGTCATCCTCCAGGCGCTCGCCAACGCCCACCTCGCCCCCGAGGAGATCGACGCCGTCGAGGGCCACGGCACCGGCACGACGCTCGGCGACCCCATCGAGGCACAGGCCCTCATCGCCACGTACGGCCAGGAGCGGCCCGAGGGCCGTCCGCTGTGGCTGGGCTCCATCAAGTCCAACATCGGGCACACGCAGGCCGCCGCCGGTGTCGCGGGCATCATGAAGATGGTCCTCGCGATGCGCGAGGGCGTCCTTCCGCGGACCCTGCACGTGGACCGGCCCAGCACCCACGTCGACTGGTCCGTCGGGGCCGTCGAGCTGCTGACCGAGTCCCGCGCCTGGGACGAGCGCGAGGACGGCGTGCCGCGCCGCGCGGGCGTCTCCTCCTTCGGCGTCAGCGGCACCAACGCCCACGTGATCGTGGAGCAGGCGCCCGCCCTGGTGGAGGAGCCCTCCCAGGACGCCGAGCCCGCCCCGGCCATCCGTGGCCGAGACCGGGACCGCGCCCGCGACCGCCGTGCCGTGGCTGGTGTCCGCGCGCAGCGCGGAGGCGCTGACGGCGCAGGCCGACCGGCTGCGCGAGCACGTAGCGGGCGACGAGAACCTGGACGCCGTCGACGTCGGCTGGTCGCTGCTGTCGAGCCGCGCCCTGCACGAGCACCGCGCGGTCGTCCTCGGCGGCGACCGCGAGGAGTTCCTCACCGGCCTTGAGGCACTGGCGTCCGGCGGCCCGGGCGTGGTGACGGGCGCGGTCGCCGAGGGCCGCCTCGGTGTCGTGTTCACCGGCCAGGGCAGTCAGCGGGTCGGGATGGGCAAGGAGCTGTACGGGGCGTTCCCGGTGTTCGCGGACGCGCTTGACGAGGTGTGTGCTCATATTGATCCGTGGATAGAACGTTCGCTCCAGAGCGTGATGTTCGGTACCGACGCGGACCTCCTTGAGCAGACGGGGTACGCGCAGCCCGCGCTGTTCGCCGTCGAGGTCGCCCTCTACCGCCTCGCCGAGTCCTTCGGCGTGCGTCCGGAGATTGTCGGCGGTCACTCGATCGGTGAGCTGGCGGCCGCGTATGTGGCTGGCCTGTGGTCCCTTGAGGACGCCGCCCAACTGGTCGCCGCACGTGGTCGGTTGATGCAGGCGCTGCCCGAGGGCGGTGCGATGCTGGCCGTGCAGGCGGCGGAGGCGGATGTCCTGCCGCTGCTGGAGGGCTTGACGGACCGTGTGGGTGTGGCGGCCGTGAACGGCCCCGCCCAGATCGTGCTTTCGGGTGAGCGCTCGGCCCTGGAGGGCCTGGAGCAGATCCTGCGGGGTGAGGGCCGCAAGGTCCGCTGGCTGAAGGTGTCCCACGCCTTCCACTCGCCGCTCATGGCCCCCGCCCTCGACGAGTTCCGCACGGTCGCCCAGGGCCTCGCCTACCAGGACCCGAAGCTGCCTGTCGTCTCCAACCTCACGGGCGCCCTCGCCACGGCCGCCGAGCTGAAGGACCCCGAGTACTGGGTCCGGCACATCCGCGAGGCCGTCCGCTTCCACGACGGGCTCGGCGCGCTGACCGGCTTCGGCGTCTCCACGCTCCTCGAACTCGGCCCGGACTCCGTCCTGACCGCGATGGCGCACGACACGCTCACCGAGCCCGAGCAGCAGTCCGGCCTCGTCGCCGCCGTCCGCAAGGACCGCCCCGAGACCGACACCTTCCTGACCGCGCTCGCGCAGCTGCACGTCCGCGGGATCACCGTCGACTGGGCGGTCCTGTACGCGCCCGTCGACTCCCGCCGCCGCGTCGAGCTGCCGACGTACGCCTTCCAACACCAGAGCTACTGGCTGCACGCCCCCGCGCTCACCGGCGACGTCACCTCCGCCGGGCTCGCCGCCGCCGACCACCCGCTGCTCGGCGCCGCCGTCGAGGTCGCCGGGAGCGAAGCGCGCCTGTTCACGAGCCTGCTGTCGATCGACGCACACCCCTGGCTCGCCGACCACGCCGTCGCCGAGCCGGGCGCTGCTGCCCGGCACCGCCTTCGTCGAGCTGGCCGTGCGCGCCGGCGACGAGGTCGGCTGCGACCTGCTCGAAGAGCTCATCCTGCACGCCCCCCTCGTCCTGCCCGGCGACGGCGCGGGCGTCCAGCTCCAGCTGTGGGTCGAGGAGCCGGACGACACCGGACGGCGTACCTTCACCCTGCACTCCCGGCGCCAGAACGACGTACCGGACGAGCCGTGGACCCTGCACGCCGCGGGCGTCCTCGCCACCGCCGACACCGCGCGGCCCGCGGCCGACGCCGACCTCGCGCAGTGGCCGCAGGCCGGCGCCACCGCCGTGGACACCAGCGAGCTGTACGCGGGCTTCGCCGCCGCTGGCCTCGGCTACGGCCCCGCCTTCCAAGGCGTACGCGCCGCCTGGCGACGCGGCGACGAGGTGTTCGCCGAAGTCGCCCTGCCGGAAGGCGAGCGGGACGATGCGGGCGACTACGGGCTGCACCCGGCGCTCCTCGACGCCGCCCTGCACGGCATCGCCCTGACGGCCGTCGGCGCGGACAGCGCCGACGGGGCCGGGGCGCGGCTGCCGTTCTCCTGGACCGGCGTGTCGCTGTACGCCACCGGTGCGGCCGCGCTGCGCGTCCGCCTGACGCCCGCCGCCTCCGGGGCGGTGACCCTGACCGCGGCGGACGAGACGGGCCAGTCCGTCGCCGCCGTCGACTCCCTCGTCCTGCGCGCCCTCGCGACCGGTGAACTCGACGCCGCCTCCGGCACCGACGACGACAACTCGCTGTTCCGCGTGGACTGGAGCGTGGTGACGGCGCCCGCCGCGGCGGCGGGTGGTTCGTACGCGGTGCTGGGTACGGATGCGCTGGGTGTGCGTGCGGCGCTGGAGGGCACTGGCGCTTCGGTCGCCTCGTACGCCGATGTGGCCGCGCTGGTCGAGGCGGTCGATGGCGGCGCGTCCGTCCCCGAGTCCGTCTTTGTGACATGTGGTGGTGCCGATGCGGCGCAGGGTGTCGCCGCGTCGGTGCGTTCCTCGCTTTACGCCACCCTTGGTGTGGTGGGGGAGTGGCTGTCCTTCGCCGGTGGTGAGGACGCGCGCCTTGTTGTGGTGACGTCGGGTGCCGTGGGTGTGGGTGCTGGTGACGTGGTGTCGGTGGACGGTCTGGTGGACGCCCCGGTGTGGGGTCTGCTGCGGTCCGCTCAGTCGGAGAACCCCGGGCGTTTCGTCCTGGCCGACGTCGACGGCACGGACGCGGCGCTCGCGCTCGTCCCCGGCGCGCTGGAGCTCGACGAGCCGCAGATCGCGGTGCGCGGCGACGTGGTGTGGGTGCCCCGCCTGATGCGCGCGGGCGCGGGCGGCGGCCTCCTGGACGTTCCCGAGGGCCGGTCCTGGCAGCTCGACGTGACCGAGCGCGGCACCCTGGAGAACCTGGCGCTGCTGCCGGTCGCCGGCGACGCCCCGGAGTGGCCCGAACGCCCGCTCGGCGCGGGCGAGGTGCGCGTCGAGGTGCGCGCGGCGGGCGTCAACTTCCGCGACGCGCTCATCGCGCTCGGCATGTACCCGGGTGACGCGGTCATGGGCACCGAAGGCGCCGGTGTCATCGTCGAGGTCGGCTCCGAAGTGACCGGACTCGCCGTCGGCGACCAGGTCCTGGGGCTCATCGACGGCGGCTTCGGGCCGCTCGCGGTCGCCGACGCCCGCATGGTGGCGCCGATGCCCGAGGGCTGGTCGTTCGCGCAGGCCGCCGCGGTCCCGACCGTGTTCCTCACGGCGTACTACGCGCTGCGGGACCTGGCGGACCTCCAGGCGGGCGAGTCGATCCTGGTGCACGCGGCCGCCGGTGGTGTCGGCATGGCCGCCGTGCAGCTGGCCCGGCACTTCGGTGCCGAGGTGTACGGCACCGCGAGCGCCGGGAAGTGGCACGTGCTGCGGGAGCTCGGCATCGACGACGCCCGCGTCGCCTCGTCCCGGACCCTGGACTTCGAGGCGTCCGTGCTCGCAGCCAGCGATGGGCCAGGGCGTGGACGTGGTCCTGAACTCGCTGGCCCGGGAGTTCGTGGACGCGTCGCTGCGGCTGCTGCCGCGCGGCGGCCGGTTCGTCGAGATGGGCAAGACCGACCTCCGCGACGCCGACGCCGTGGCCGCCGCCCACCCCGGTGTGGCGTACCAGAGCTTCGACCTCGCCGAGATGACGCCCGACCGCATCCGGGAGATGCTCACCGAAGTCCTGTCCCTGTTCGAGCGGGGTGTGCTGGCGCCTTTGCCGGTGCAGGCGTGGGATGTGCGGCGGGCGCCGGAGGCGTTCCGCTATCTGAGCCAGGCCCGTCATGTCGGCAAGGTGGTGCTTACGCTGCCGCCGGTGTTCCGGGCTGAGGGGACTGTGCTGGTCACGGGTGCTCTGGGTGGTCTGGGGCGGGTGGTGGCCCGGCATTTGGCCGGTGAGCGTGGTGTGCGGGAGCTGCTGCTGGTCTCGCGTCGGGGTGAGGACACTCCGGGTGCGGGTGAAGTGCGGCGGCGGAGCTGGAGGAGTTGGGTGCGCGGGTGACGATCGCGGCGTGCGACGTCGCCGACCGTGACGCGCTCGCTGTCCTCCTGGACGAGGTCCGCGGTGAGCTCAGCGCCGTCGTGCATGTGGCCGGTGTCGTCGACGACGGCGTACTGACCTCGCTGACTCCTGAGCGGGTGGACACGGTGCTGCGGCCGAAGGTGGACGCGGCGGTCAATCTGCATGAGCTGACGGCGGGTCTTGATCTGTCGGCGTTCGTGTTGTTCTCCTCGGCGGCGGGTGTGCTGGGGAGTGCGGGGCAGGCCAACTATGCGGCTGCCAACGCTTTCCTGGACGCTCTGGCCCAGCACCGGCGTGCGCTCGGGCTGCCCGCGACGTCGCTGGCCTGGGGTCTGTGGGCCGACCAGGGCGGCATGGCCGGAGCCCTCGCCGACGACGACCTGGAGCGGATGGCCCGCTCGGGCGTCGGCGGCCTCTCCGCCGAGGAGGGCCTAGCCCTGCTCGACACGGCACCCTGGCCCGGCCCGACGGCGCCCTGGTGCCGATGAAGCTCGACGTCGACACGCTGCGCGGGCAGTTCGGCGCCGACGTGCCCCCGCTGTTCCGCGGCCTCATCCGGGGCGGCGGCCGGACCCGGCGCGTCGTCGAGTCCGGGCCCGCCGCGGCCGGGACCTCGCTCGCCGACCAGCTGGCCGCGCTGCCGCCCGAGAACCGCGAGCGCGCCCTGCTCGACGTCGTACGGACCCAGGTGGCCGCCGTCCTCGGCTACGCCTCCGGCGACGACGTCGCCCCCACGAAGGCGTTCAAGGAGCTCGGCTTCGACTCGCTGACCTCCGTCGAACTGCGCAACCGCCTCAACGCGGCCACCGCCCTGCGGCTGCCCGCCAGCCTCGTCTTCGACTACCCCACGCCCAAGGTCCTCGCCCAGTACCTCGGCGGCGAACTCCTCGGCGACCTGGCCGAGTCCGCGGCGACGGGCACCGCGGCCCCCGCGGCCGTGGCCGCAGCCCAGGACGAGCCCATCGCCATCGTCGCCATGAGCTGCCGCTTCCCCGGCGGCGTCGGCAGCCCCGAAGACCTGTGGCGGCTCCTCACCGACGGTGAGGAAGCCATCAGCGAGTTCCCCGAGGGCCGCGGCTGGGACACCGCGTCCCTCTACGACCCCGACCCCGACAACACCGGCACCAGCTACGCCCGCGAAGGCGGCTTCCTGCACGACGCGGGCGACTTCGACGCCGCGTTCTTCGGGATCTCCCCGCGCGAGGCCCTCGCCATGGACCCGCAGCAGCGGCTCCTCCTCGAAACCTCCTGGGAGGCGTTCGAGCGCGCGGGCATCGACCCGGCCACGCTGCACGGCAGCCGCACCGGCGTGTTCGCCGGACTCATCTACCACGAGTACGGATCGCAGCTCAGCAGCGTCCCCGAGGACCTCGGCGGCTACCTCGGCACCGGCAGCTCCGGCGCCATCGCCTCCGGCCGCATCTCGTACTCGTTCGGCCTGGAAGGCCCGGCGGTCACCGTCGACACGGCCTGCTCGTCGTCGCTCGTCGCCATGCACCTGGCCGCGCAGGCCCTGCGCCAGGGCGAGTGCACGATGGCTCTCGCGGGCGGCGTGACCGTGATGCCCACGGCGGGCACCTTCCTGGAGTTCAGCCGCCAGCGTGGCCTCGCCCCCGACGGCCGCTGCAAGCCCTTCGCGGCCGCCGCAGACGGCACCAGCTGGGGCGAAGGCGTCGGCATGCTCGTCCTGGAGCGCCTCTCCGACGCCCGCCGCAACGGACACCCCGTCCTCGCGGTCGTCCGCGGCTCCGCCATCAACCAGGACGGCGCGAGCAACGGCCTGACCGCCCCCAACGGCCCCTCCCAGCAGCGCGTCATCACCCAGGCCCTCGCCAACGCCCGCCTCACGGCCGCCGACGTCGACGCCGTCGAGGCCCACGGCACCGGCACCCCCCTGGGTGACCCGATCGAGGCGCAGGCCCTGATCGCCACGTACGGCAAGGAGCGTTCCGCCGACCGGCCGCTGCTGCTCGGCTCGGTGAAGTCGAACATCGGTCACACGCAGGCCGCCGCCGGTGTCGCCGGTGTCATCAAGATGGTCATGGCGATGCGCCACGGCGTGCTGCCGCGCACGCTGAACTTCGACGCGCCGACCCCCGAAGTGGACTGGTCCGCCGGGACCGTGGAGCTCCTCGGCGAGGCCCGCGCCTGGCCCGACCGCGATGGCGCTCCGCGTCGCGCGGGCGTCTCCTCGTTCGGCGTGAGCGGCACCAACGCCCACGTCATCATCGAAGAGGCACGGCAGGAGGAGCGGCCCGCCGCCGACCCGGCCCCCGCGCCGTCGGTGGTCTCCGGCGTGATCCCGCTGACCCTGTCGGGCAAGACGCCCGAGGCGCTGCGCGCCCAGGCGGGACGGCTGCGCGAGCACCTCCTCGCGCACACCGGCCTCGCCCTCGGCGACGTCGCCTGGTCGCTGACCGCCGCGCGCTCGCGCTTCGAGCACCGGGGCATCGTCCTCGGCCGGGACCGCGAGTCGCTGCTCACGGCCCTGGAAGGCCTGGAGCGGGACGACGCGGCCACGCAGGGAGTGGTCGTGGGCCGCGCCCACGGCGACACCCTCCGCCCCGTGTTCGTGTTTCCCGGCCAGGGTTCGCAGTGGGCGGGCATGGCCCGTGAACTGCTCGCCGAGTCGCCGGTGTTCGCGGAGCGGATGCGGGAGTGCGCCGCCGCCCTGTCGGAGTGCGTGGACTGGGATCTGTTCGAGGAGCTGAGCGGCGACCGCTTCGACCGTGTCGATGTGGTTCAGCCGGTTCTCTTCGCGGTGATGGTGTCGCTGGCCGCCACGTGGCAGGCGGCCGGGGTGAAGCCCGCCGCTGTGGTCGGTCACAGCCAGGGCGAGATCGCCGCCGCGTGCGTCGCGGGCGCGCTCTCGCTCCAGGACGCCGCTCGTGTGGTGGCCCTGCGGAGCATCGCGATCCGTGAGCTGTCGGGCAAGGGCGGCATGGTTTCTGTGCCGCTGCCCGAGGCTGAGGTGCGTGAGCTGCTGACGGCGTGGGGCGACCGCGTCTCGGTCGCTGCCGTCAACGGCCCGGCCCAGGTGGTCGTTTCGGGTGAGCCGGAGGCGTTGGAGGAGCTGGTCGCGCAGTGCGTGGCTAACGACGTCCGCGCCCGCACGATCCCGGTGGACTACGCCTCGCATTCCTCGTACGTCGAGCAGATCGAGGAGCAGATCGGTGAGGCGCTGGCGGGTGTGACCCCGCAGGCCGCTGAGGTACCGCTGTACTCGACGCTGACCGGTGCGTGGCTGGACGCGGACACGCCGATGGATGCCGGGTACTGGTACCGCAACCTGCGCCAGACGGTCCTCTTCGAGCACGCCACCCGAGGCCTCCTCGCCGAAGGGCACGGCCTGTTCATTGAGATGAGCCCGCACCCGGTGCTCACCGTCCCCGTCCAGGCCACCATCGAGGCCGCCGGACGCGAGGGGGCGGCGGTCGCACTCGGGTCGCTGCGCCGCGACGAAGGCGGCGCCGACCGGCTCGTGGCCTCGCTCGCCGAAGCTCACGTCCATGGCGCGGAGCTCGACTGGCAGGCGCTCGTCCCGGCCACGGGCACCCTCGTGGACCTGCCGACGTACGCCTTCCAGCACCAGCACTACTGGCTCCTGTCGCCGGAGGCCGAGCCGGGCGCCGAGCCCGCCGCCGTGGACGAGGTCGAGGCCCGCTTCTGGGAGGCCGTCGAGCGCGAGGACCTGGAGCAGCTCGCCGCCGAACTGGACGTGACGGGCGGCTCCGCCGACGAACTCGGCGCCGTGCTCCCCGTCCTGTCGTCCTGGCGGCGCGCCCGCCGCGAGCGCTCCACCGTCGACAGCTGGCGCTACCGCGTGCAGTGGAAGCCCCTCACCGGCAGCCTTCCCGGGCCCGTCCTGACCGGCCGCTGGCTCGTCGTCGTCCCCGAGGAGGCCACCGCGCACGTGTGGACGGCGGGCGTCACCGACGCCCTCACCCGCGGCAGGCCGGAGCCGAGCCCGTCACCCTCCACGTGAGCGAAGCGGAGCTGACGCGCGAGGCCCTCGCCGGACGCCTGCGCGAGCAGACGGCGGACGGTGCCGCGCTCGCCGGTGTCGTCTCCCTGCTCGCCCTCGCCGAGCGCCCGCACCCCGCGCACCCCGTGCTGCCCGCCGGACTCGCGGGCACCGTCGCCCTCGTCCAGGCCCTCGGCGACGCGGACGTCACCGCCCGCCTCTGGGCGATCTCCAGCGGAGCGGTGTCCACCGGACGCGGCGACCGCGTGCAGAGCCCCGCCCAGGCGCAGACCTGGGGCCTCGGCCGCGTCGTCGCCCTGGAGCACCCCGAGCGCTGGGGCGGCCTCGTCGACCTGCCGGAGACCCCCGACAGCCGCACCGCCGCCCGCCTCGCCGGCATCCTCGCAGGCACCGGAGACGAGGACCAGTTCGCCGTGCGCGGCTCCGGCGTCCTCGTACGCCGCCTCGTCCGCGCCGAGTCCGCCACGTCCGCGCGGGGCAAGAACCCCGACGCCGGATGGACGCCGCGCGGCACCGTCCTGGTCACCGGCGGCACCGGCGCCCTCGGCCCGCACATCGCCCGCTGGCTGGCCCGCGAAGGCGCCGAGCACCTCGTCCTCACCAGCAGGCGCGGCCCGGCCGCGCCCGGCGCCGACGCGCTCCGCGCCGAGCTGGAGGAGATGGGCGTCCAGGTGACCATCGCGGCCTGCGACGTCGCCGACCGCGACGCCGTCGCCGCGCTCCTCGACGGGCTCGCCGCCGACGGGCACACCCTGCGCGCCGTCATCCACGCGGCCGCGCTCATCGAGCTCGCGCCGATCGCCGCCACCACGCTGGAAGAGTTCGCCGACATCGTCGCGGCGAAGGTCGAGGGCGCCGTCGTCCTCGACCGGCTCCTGGACGGCGAAGCGGCCGCGGACCTCGACGCGTTCGTGCTCTTCTCGTCCATCGCGGGCGTCTGGGGCAGCGGCGACCACGCCGCGTACGCCGCCGCCAACGCCCACCTCGACGCGCTCGCCGAGCACCGCAGGGCACGCGGACTGACCGCCACCTCCATCGCCTGGGGCGTGTGGAACGTCGTCAACCCGCATGAGAGCGGCAGCGCGCCCATCGACGTCGACCCCGACCAGCTGCGCCGCCAGGGACTGCCGTTCCTCGACCCGGACCTCGCGTTCACGGGCATGCGGCAGATCCTCGACGACGACGAGACGTTCCTGGCGCTCGCCGACGTGGACTGGGACCAGTTCGTGCCGGTGTTCACCTCGCGCCGCGCCCGCCCCCTGCTCGCGGACCTGCCCGACGCCCAGCGCGTCCTGGCCGCGCAGGGCGGGACCGGCGCCGACGGCGAAGGACCCGAGCCGTCGTCCAAGGCGTCGGCGCTGCGCGAGCGCCTCACCGGCCTCGCCCGGCCCGAGCGGGACCGCGTCCTGGTCGACCTCGTGCTCACGCACGCGGCCGCGGTCCTCGGCTACGACACCGCGGCGGCCCTTCGACCCCGAGCGCGCCTTCCGCGAGTTCGGCTTCGACTCGCTCACCGCCGTCGACCTGCGCAACCGGCTCGGCGCCGCCACCGGTCTGAAGCTGCCGACCACCGTCGTCTTCGACCACCCCAACGGCATCGCCCTGGCCGCGTACCTGCGCACCCAGGTCCTCGGCGCCGAGGCGGCCGCGGCCCCCGCCGCCGTCGCCCCGGTCGCGGCGGCCACCGACGAGCCCATCGCCATCGTCGCCATGAGCTGCCGCTACCCCGGCGGCATCAGCAGCCCCGAACAGATGTGGCGGGTCCTTGAGGACCGGGCCGACGTCGTCGGCGGCTACCCCGCGAACCGAGGCTGGGACATCGCCCACCTCTACGACCCCGACCCGGAGACCCCCGGCACCACCACGACCAGGGGCGGCGGCTTCCTGCACGACGCGGGCGCCTTCGACCCGGCCTTCTTCGGGATCTCCCCGCGCGAGGCCCTCGCCATGGACCCGCAGCAGCGGCTCCTCCTCGAAACCTCCTGGGAGGCGTTCGAGCGGGCGGGCATCGACCCGAAGACCGTCCGCGGCGAAGCCGCCGGAGTGTTCGTCGGCACCAACTACCAGGACTACGGCACCGGCCCCGGCCAGGTGTCCGCAGGCGCCGAGGGCCACATCCTCACCGGCAGCGCGCCCAGCGTCATCTCCGGCCGCATCGCCTACACCCTCGGCCTGGAAGGCCCGGCGGTCACCGTCGACACGGCCTGCTCGTCGTCGCTCGTCGCCCTGCACCTGGCCGCGCAGGCCCTGCGGCAGGGCGAGTGCTCGCTGGCCCTCGCGGGCGGCGTCGCCGTCATGTCGTCGCCCGGCGCCCTGATCGCCTTCAGCCAGCAGCGCGGCCTCGCCGACGACGGCCGCTGCAAGGCCTTCGCCGCGGCCGCCGACGGCATGGGCATGGCCGAGGGCGTCGGCCTGGTGCTCCTGGAGCGCCTCTCCGACGCCCGCCGCAACGGCCACGAAGTCCTCGCCGTCGTGCGCGGCTCGGCCATCAACCAGGACGGCGCGAGCAACGGCCTGACCGCCCCCAACGGGCCCTCTCAGCAGCGCGTCATCATGCAGGCCCTCGCCAACGCCCGCCTGACGGCGGCGGATGTCGACGCGGTGGAGGCGCACGGTACGGGTACCACCCTGGGTGACCCGATCGAGGCGCAGGCGCTGCTCGCCACGTACGGCCAGGAGCGTCCGGAGAGCGGCGAGCCGCTGTGGCTGGGCTCCATCAAGTCCAACATCGGCCACAGCCAGGCCGCCTCCGGCGTGGCGGGCATCATGAAGATGGTCCTCGCCATGCGGCACGGCGTCCTGCCGCAGACCCTCCACATCGACGAGCCGACGCCCGAGGTCGACTGGACCGAAGGCGCCGTCGAGCTGCTGACCGAGGCCCGCGGCTGGCCCGAGCGCGAGGGCGCGCCCCGGCGCGCCGGTGTCTCCTCCTTCGGCATGAGCGGCACGAACGCCCACGTGATCCTGGAGCAGCCGCCGCTCGCCGAGGAACCGGCCGCCGAGGAAGAGACCGAGGCCCCGGCGCCCGTCCTGGCCGGAGTGGTGCCGCTGGCCCTCTCCGCGAAGGGCGATGCCGCCCTGCGGGCTCAGGCGGCACGGCTGCGCGAGCACCTGAGCGCCCGCACCGACCTGGCACCGGGCGACGTGGCCTGGTCGCTGGCCGCGACGCGGTCGCGGTTCGAGCACCGGGGCGTCGTCCTCGGCCGGGACCGCGAGGAACTCCTGGCGGCCCTGGAACGCCTGGCCCAGGACGAAGCGACCCCGCAGGTCGTGTCCGGCCGCACCCTCGGCGGAGTGGTCCGCCCGGTATTCGTGTTCCCGGGTCAGGGTTCGCAGTGGGCCGGGATGGCCCGCGAACTCCTCGACGCCTCACCGGTGTTCGCGGAGCGGATGCGCGAGTGCGCCGCCGCCCTGTCCGAGTTCGTGGAGTGGGACCTGCTGGAGGAGCTGAGCGGCGACCA
>JAVLTM010000017.1:0-77371 GCA_037117115.1 Streptomyces sp. PmtG
GGCCGAGGCGGTCGCGTCGGCGGTCGGTGTGGGCCGTGGTGCCGTTGCGGGCGTCGAAGCGGGTGGCGAGGTCGTCGGCGCGGCCGCGCACCTCGGCGCGCAGCGCGGCCGCGGTCCAGGTGCGGCCCGCGTATCCGGCGGCGGGCAGTGCGCCGTGGCCGAGCTGCTCCACGCGCTGGAGGAGGACCTCCACGCCGGTGAGGAAGTCGAACTGGTCCAGCGGCGAGTCCACCTCGTCGAACAGGTTCCGGTTCTCGGCGAGCAGTTCCAGGCCGCGCGCCTCGTTGCCGGTCAGCGCGCAGAACTCCAGGTGCCGGCCGACGTCCGCGGACATCGAGGGGTTGCGGCGGCACTCGCGGTACCCGGCCAGGTGCAGTGCGCGGGCCCGGTCGGCATCGCCGGTGCGCAGCAGGGGCAGCAGCGCGTACGAGATGGAGCGGGCCGGCTCCTCCTGGCAGGACTCCTGTCCGCCGAGGACGGGCTCCCAGGCGCGCAGTGCCCGCTCGTCGTCGCCCGCCACGAGGTGGTGGCGGGCGCGCTCGCAGATCTCGCAGGCCTCGCAGTCGCTGAGCGGGGTGCGGGTGCGGCCCGCCCACAGTTCGTAGGCCAGGGCGGTGTCGTCGCCGACGTGGGCGGCGAGCTGGTACGCCTGTCCGTAGTAGGGCTGGAGGTCGAGGCCCGCCTGCTCGTACCGGCCGCGCATCTCCGTGAGCCATTGGCGCAGGCTGGTCAGCGGCATCTCGGGCAGCGCGCGCAGGGCGCCCGCGACCCACTTGAACCGCCAGAACAGCAGGTGGCGCAGGCGGGCGTCGAAGGCGTCGGGCTGCTCGTCGAAGAGGGTGAGCAGGCGGGCGAAGACGACGGGTGACTTGCGGGGTTCGGAGCCGTAGGTGTAGGCCTCCTGGAGTTCGAGGAGCGCGCGGACGAGCGGGACGGGGTCCGCGAACTGCTCGGCGGCGTCGACGAGTTCCTCGGCGGTGACGGTGCGGGTGCGGCCGTATGGGGGGAGCCGGTCGTTCTCCGCGAGCGCCGCGTACAGTTCGGTTGCGTTCTGGGGAAGGGGTGCGGTCGGCATCGTCAGCTGTCCTTGCGGAGGGCGTGGGCGAGGAGGTCGAGGAAGGAGCGGTTGATGAGGCTCGACTCGGCGGGCCTGAGCGGGCGCCGGGACAGCAGCGCGGCCTGTCCGTAGAGGGCTTCGGCGCTGGTGCGGGCCAGCTCGGGCTCGGCGATGGCGACGGCGGTGCGCACCAGCGGGTTGAGCTGGTTGAGGATGAGCTGGGCCCGCGGGGCCTCCTGGCGCAGGGCGCCGAGGATGTCGCCCCACAGGCCGCCCTCCTGCTCGCGGGCGAGCTGGGAGCGGGTGCGCTCGTGCCGGGCCTCGCGGCTGTCGACGAGGAGGGCGGGGGCGGAGGCGGGCTGGAAGGTGCGCAGCGCGACGTCGCAGTCGAAGGCGGCGAGGGCGTCGCGGGCCAGGGCGAGGTAGGCCGCGGCGGCCAGTTCCGTCTCGCGGTCGACGGGGTCGAGGTGGGCGGTGAGGGTCGCCGGGTCGAGGTCGGCGACGCTGACCTCGGGCCTGACCTCGGGCAGCCGGTGGACGAGCTGCCGGTCGTAGGTGTAGCCGCCGTTGACGACGCCGAGCCCCGCGGCCGAGGCGATCGAGGCGACCTGCCGGAACTCCTCCACGCTCGACGTGACGAGGACGGTGCGGTGAGCGCGCGCGAACTCGTCGAGGGTGGTGTGGCCGTCGGTGGTCTCGAACGGCAGCCAGGGCAGCAGCGTCCGCAGCATCTCGTCGTCGTGCACGGCCAGCGACTTCACGGCCAGGTGGTGGGCCTGGAGGAAGCGGGCGAGCAGGTCCGGGTCGCTGGCGGCGGCCCGCGCGATCCACGCGCGCAGCCGCTCGGCGAGGGCGTCGCGGACGGCGGCGAGGGTGTCGTCCTCGTACAGGGACTCGCGGGACGCCGTCGGGCGCAGGCTCTCGGCGTCGATGACGCAGCGGACGAAGAACGCCCACTCGGGCAGGATCTCCTCGGCCTTCTCGGACAGCAGCATGCCCTTGACGTGCACGCGGTGTCCGTGGCGGCGCCCCGCGGGCACCGCGTCGGGCAGCACGCACGCGATGCCCTTGAGGCCCACGGCGGGCAGGTCCAGCTCGATGGTGTCCAGCGGTGTGAAGTCGAAGACGTCCTCGCCGTACGCGGCCAGCGCGCGGGACCGGGCTCCCGGTGTGGGGTACGTGCGTTCCCAGGGCGCGGGTTCGGCGTTGACGGGCGCCTCCGGGGCGCTCGTGCCGTCGTGGAAGGTGACGGGGTGGCGCAGCAGGGAGCCGAAGTGCTGGGCGAGCGCGTGCACTCGTGCGGGCCGGGTCCACTCGCCCGCGTCGGCGCGCGGCGTCAGCGTGACGGTGGTGCCCGGGCGGGGGCGGGCGGAGGCGGGCAGGGTGCGGACCGTGTAGCTGCCGTCGCCGCGGCCGCGCCACTCCACGGCGGGGGCGTCGGGGGTGTGCGGGCGGAGCGGCTGATGACGTGGATCTCGTCCGCGACCAGGAAGCAGGAGAGCAGCCCGATGCCGAACTGGCCGATGAACTCGCCGCGTTGCTCGGCGATCCGCTCGGCGCGCTTGCTGCTGCGGCCGATGGTGGCGAGGAAGGCGTGCACGTCGGCTTCCGTGAGGCCGACGCCGTCGTCCTCGACGCGCACCACCGCGCCGTCGGCGTACAGGCGGATGCCGAAGGCGGCGGACGGGGTGGCGGCCGGGGCGTCGGCTTCGACGGCGTGCCGGGCGGTCAGCGCGTCCACCGCGTTCTGCAGGAGTTCGCGCAGGTAGACGCGGGGGCTGGAGTAGAGGTGGTGGGAGAGCAGGTCGACGAGGCCGCGCAGGTCCACTTGGAAGGTGCGGTCGGCGCCGGCCGGGTTCACGGCGGTGTCGGGCAGGGTCATCTGGCAGTCCGGAGAGGGTGGGAGGGGCGGCGGATGGCGGGCGGGGCCGGGAGCGGCGTGGCGCTCAGGCCCGGCGCGGGTTCCGGGCCGGGCATGGTGCTCGGGCCCGGCAGGGAACTCGGGCCGGGTGTGGCGCTCAGGCCCCGCATGGCGCTCGGGCTGAGCATGCCGCTCAGGCCCGGCGGTGGAGGCGGGCGAACTGCTTCTCGGGGTCCGAGAGGTAGTCCCAGGGGTCGGTGGTGCAGGCGCCGTCGAGCGCCTTCATCACACGCCGGACCGTGTGCTCCTCCTCGGCCAGCCACAGGGCCATGGCGAAGGTGTTGAAGTCGTGCTGCCAGCCCGGGCGCCGCACATAGTCGGGGTGGAGGATGCTGTGGTCGGCCGCGGCACGCAACTCGGCCTGGATCAGGGGCGTTTCGAGGCAGTCACCCTGGTCCGACTCGACCCAGTCCTGGATGTGCGCCGCGGCGATCACGCAGCCGAGGCGGTGCCCCCGCGGGGCGCGGGCGAGCGCGTCGCGGGCGAACGCCAGGGCCTGCCCCGGCTCACCGCCCCACCGGGGCTGCATCAGGGACAGCCATTCGAGGTGGATCTCCAGGTCCAGCGGGTCGCGGCGCAGGGCCGCGTGCAGCCGGGTCTCGTTGACGGCGTTGCCCAGGGACATGCCGCGGCCGGAGGTGAGGAGACAGCGCCACGGCGTGATCCATTGCGGCTGCAACTCGGCGGCCTCGAGCAGCTGCTCCTCGGCGGTGCGGAGCCGCCGGTGGAAGAGCCGCCACTGCTCCTGCGAGACGTGCGTGGCGCGCGCGGTGGTACGGGCCTCCCAGCCCCAGCTGACGTGCCGGGCCCCGGAGATCAGCAGGGCCGTCGCCCGGTGTTCCTTGTCCTCATCGACGGCCCGGCCGATCCAGTCCTGCACGCCGTCCAGACAGGCGAGTTCCTCCAGGACTGCGTGGTCGCGGCCGATGTCGAAGGGCGCGAGCGCCGCCTTGACCGCCTCCCAGTCACCCGCTCCCGCCGCCTCCACCAGCGTGAACACCCGCGCGTCCCCGAGCGCGCGCCAGTGCGTACGTCCCGTTCTTGCGCCGCTGCGGTGGCAGGGCGTGCGGATCCGCCGCCGACCTCTCCCCGCCCCTGCCGAACAGCCTGCCGAGCATGCCGCGCCCTCCCCTGGTCCGCGTGATCGTCGTGGAGCAGCATAGGCGGCCGCACCGACATCGCCGCCACAGGGTATTCACAGCCACTTCACGAGGCTGCCCTCGCCCCGCCCCTCCCCGTTGGCTGTCGCATCGACAGGCGCCGCGCTCCGCACACCCATTGCTTCAGCACACCGGCGGCTTCACCGCCACGCACACCGGCACACTCTTGGCCAACTTCACCACCAAAGCCCGCTTTGACCGGGTTAGAAGCCACACGCTGACGGGGAGTGAGAACCGCGTAGCGCGGGGCGAGCAGGGGCGGGATCGCTCCGGCCATCTGGGGATCTGGGGGTACGGGGATGCGTAGGCGGAGTGTGCTGGCGGGCGCCATGGGATCGGCGGCGGTGGCCGCGTGGGGCGGGGGGACCGCGGAGGCGGCCACGTACACGGATGCGGGGGCCCGACCGCTCCTCGGGGCGGACGGGCGGCCGGACTGGGACGCGGTGCGGGCGCAGTTCCGCCTCGACCCGGCCTTGATCCACCTGGCGGCGTTCCATCTGGCCTCCCAGCCGCGTGCGGTGCGCGCGGCCGTGGCGCATCTGGCGCGGCAACTCGACGCCGACCCGATGCTCGTACCGACGGGCCTTTCCCTGCCCGACGGGCCGACGGGCTGGGACCGCGTACGGGAGTCCCTGGCCGGGTACGTGGGCGGCGAGGCCAAGCACCTCGCGATCACGGCGAGCACCACCGTCGGCCTCGGCGTGGTCTACAACGGGGTGCTCACCCGCCCCGGCCAGGAGTTCCTGCTCAGCGAGGACGACCACCCCGTTCACCAGGTCGCGGCCCAGCTGTCGGCCGCGAAGCACGGGGCGCGCGTGCGGCTCGCCTCGTGGTTCGCCGACTCCGCGGAGGCCACCGCCGAGGAGGTGGTGAGCGCGGTCCGCGCGCAGCTCCGTCCGACGACCAGGGTCCTCGGCATCACCTGGGTGCAGTCCCGGACGGGGGTGCGGATGCCGGTCCAGGCCATCGCGAAGGCGGTGCGGGAGGCCAACCAGGGGCGCGCGGAAGCCGACCGCTGTCTGCTCGTGGTCGACGGGGTGCACGGGCTGGCCGCGGTCGACGCCGATGCCGCGCGCCTGGGCGCCGACGTGGTCGTCGCGGGAACACACAAGTGGCTGTTCGGGCCGCGCGGCACCGGGCTCGTGTGGGTGGCGCCGCACGCGCTGGCACAGGTGCGTCCGACGTTCCTCAGCTTCATGGGCGACGAGGGCGCGGCTCCGCTGTCACCGGGAGGGTTCCTCGCGTACGAGCACGCCTTCGCCCTGCCCGTCGCCGTCGCGTTCCACGAGGCCCTGGGCCGCTCCCGGGTCGCCGGGCGGATCACGGAGCTGTCCACCCGGGCCAAGCGGGGCCTCGCCCGCATTCCCCGGCGTGACGGTGCACACGCCCGCGGCGCCCGAGATGTCCGCGGGCATCACCTGCTTCAGCGTGCGCGGCCACCCCGGCGAGGCCGTGGTCGCGCTGGCCGCCGAGCGCAAGGTCCGGCTGTCGTCCCTGCGCCGCGACAGCCTCGGGTACGCGCGGATCGGCACCGGAGTCATGAACTCCCCCGACGACGTCGACGCCGCGCTCCGCGTCGTACGCGACATCGCGCGCCGGTGACGGTGCCGGTGCCGGTGCTTAAGCCCCACGCACAGGGCCGGGCAGGCGGACCGCGTCGGCGCCCTGACTCCGCGCGTCCGGCTTCCAGTCGGGTGCGAGGAGCCCGAGCAGCACCTCGTCGATGAACTCGCCCATCACCCACGCCGAGGAGCGCAGCACGCCCTCGCGGACGAAGCCGTTGCGCTCGGCGGAGCGCAGCATCGCGGGGTTGTCCGCCAGCGTCTCGATCTGCAGCCGCCACAGGCCGCGCACGACGAAGCCTGTAGTGGCACAGCACCGCCACCACGTCGGTGCCGTAGCCCTTGCCGCGGGCGGACGGCCGCAGCCCGAGGCCGATGTGCGCGGACCGGTTGTGGGTGTCGATGCCCCACAGCGTCGCGGTGCCGATCAGCGTGCCGCCGTCCAGTTCCACGACGGAGAACGGGACGTGCCCCTGCTCCTTGTCGTCCACCGTGAGCCGCGGGTTCCTCGCGCCGGACGTCGTCGGCCGCCAGGGCCCGTTCTCGGCGCGCGAGGAGTTGACCACGTCGTCGTAGAGCTCGGCCTGAAGGATCGGAATGTCGTCCTCGTGCCGGGCCCTGAGCCCGACCTTGCTGCCCGTTAGCATGCGAGCTTCCTATCCGGCCGAACGAACCGTCGGCAAACGAATTTGCGCGCGCCCCGGTGGCCGCCGCGGGCTCCTGTGTACGGCGGCTCACCCTCTGTCTTCCCCAACTTCCCATGGAGGCGACCTTGCTGTTCAAGCGGGACGTGCTGGAGAACATCGCGCCCGGGCGGGTCGACCTGGCCTTCCGCAGCTGGCGCCGCCCGGGTGTGCGCCCGGGCACCCGGCTGCGGACCGAGGTCGGGGTCCTGGAGATCGGCGAGGTGACGGAGGTGGCGCGGGCGGACGTCTCCGAGCGGGACGCGCGCCGTGCGGGCTTCGCCGACCGGGCCGCCCTCCTCGCCGGCCAGCGCCCGGGCGGGGACCGGCGGCTGTACCGGATCGGCGTCCGGGTCGTCGGCGAGGACCCGCGCGCCCGGTTGCGTGAGAACACCGCCCTGACGGCGGCGGAACTGGACGACGCGGTCGCCCTCCTGCAGGGCATCGACGCCCGCAGCCGCCGCGGGCCGTGGACCCTCGGCGTGCTGGCACTGATCCACGATCACCCCGGGACGCGCGCCGCTGAGCTGGCGGCCCTCGTGAACCGGGAGACCCCGCGCTTCAAGGCCGACGTCCGCACCCTCAAGGAGCACGGCCTGACCGAGAGCCTCGCCGTCGGATACCGGCTCTCCCCGAGGGGTCGGCTCGTCTTCGAGCGGCTGGGCGGCGACGGCGGCTGAGCGCCGGGCCAACGGCACCATGGCGTATGGAGCCGTGGCGGTTCCCCCTCCTCAGGCGGCTCGCGCCGCGTGCGCCGGGAGCGGGGTCAAGGCGGCGTACTCCAGAGGGGCGGACGGATCGATGGAGACGTCGAGGGGCGCGGGCTCGGCTCCGGCGCGCACGAGGAGGTCCCCGACGGCGGCGATCATGGCGCCGTTGTCCGTGCACAGCGTCATGGGCGGTACGCGCAGTTCGATCCCGGCCGCGGCGCAGCGCTGCTCCGCCAGGCCGCGGACGCGCGAGTTGGCGGCGACGCCGCCCACGACGATCAGCGTCTTCACGTCGTACGCGCGGCAGGCCGCGAGCGCCTTGCGGGTCAGCACATCGGCGACGGCCTCCTGCAGCGCGGCGGCCCCGTCGGCCACGGACGGCTCCTCACCGCGCAGGCGGTGCCGCTCGGCCCAGCGGGCCGCGGCCGTCTTCAGGCCCGAGAAGGAGAAGGCGTACGGGTCGTCGCCGGGGCGTGTGAGGGGGCGGGGGAAGGCCACCGCCCGCGGATCGCCCTCCCGCGCGGCGCGGTCGATGGCGGGCCCGCCGGGGTAGGGCAGCCCGAGGATGCGAGCGACCTTGTCGAAGCATTCGCCCGCCGCGTCGTCGAGGGTGTCGCCCAGGTGCACGATCGGCTCGCGCACCAGGTCCCGGACCAGGAGCAGGGAGGTGTGCCCGCCGGAGACGATCAGCACCACGCAGGGCACGGGCAGCGGGCCGTGCTCCAGGGTGTCCGCGGCCACGTGTCCCGCCAGGTGGTGCACTCCGTAGAGGGGCACACCGGCCGCGTAGGCGAGGCTCTTGGCACCGGCAAGGCCCACTTGGAGCGCGCCGGAGAGGCCGGGCCCGGTGGTGACGGCGACGGCGTCGATCTGGCTCAGCCGCAGCCCTGCCTGGTCCAGGGCCTGCCGGACGACCGGGGTGAAGGAGTGCAGGTGCGCGCGGGCCGCGATCTCCGGCACCACACCGCCGAACCGTGCGTGCTCGTCCATGCTCGACGCCACCACGTGCGCCAGCAGTCTTCCCTCCCGCACGATCCCCGCGCCGGTCTCGTCGCACGACGACTCGATCCCCAGCACCACAGGTCCGCCCACTGCGCCTCCTTCTGCACATATTCCGTACCTGCAATATATGTGCAATAAGAGTGCCGACCGGACGGCTCCGGGGTGAGGGGACCGCGCCTCACTCCTTGGGGGCGAGGACGACGGCGGTTCCGTACGCGCACACTTCCGTGCCGACGTCCGCCGCCTCCGTCACGTCGAAGCGCATCATGAGGACCGCGTTCGCGCCCCGGGACCTGGCCTGCTCCGCGAGCCGCTCCATCGCCTGGTTCCGCGTCTCCACCAGCGTCTTCGTCAGGCCTTTCAGCTCGCCGCCGACCAGGGACTTCAGTCCGGCGCCGATCTGCGAGCCCGAGGTGCCGCGAGCGCACCGTGAGGCCGAAGACCTCGCCGATGACCCGCTGTACCTGATAGCCGGGGACGTCATTGGTGGTCACGACCAGAATGTCGGACTGCGCGGCCTGGCCGCCGCCGGAATCCTCGATGCCCATGCGCGTGCACCTCCTTGACGCCAGGATTACCCGCGCCACCCGGTCGTGCCAGTGGAGCCTCGGGCCAAGGCTCGTCCGCTGCCGGGCCGGGGCCTCAGCCGTCGGCGAGGGCGCGGTCCAGGAGGGGAAGCAGACGGTCCCAGTGGCGCTGGAGCGCGGCGGCGTCGAAGGCGTCGGTGTCGGCCATGGTGAAGCCGTGGACGGTGCCGGGGTAGAGCTCGGTGGTGTAGTCGACGCCCGCGGCGTCCAGGGCCTGGTCGAGCTCGCTGAGGGCTTCGGGGGTCAGGTCGTTCTCGGCGAGGCCGATGTGGACGCGGGCGGCGAGCTGGGGCACGAGGCGGTGCGGGCTGTCGGGCGCGTCGGTGACCAGGAAGCCGGGGTGGAATCCGGCGACGGCGGCCACCCGGTCGGGGTGGGCCGTCGCGGTGCGCACGGCCAGGGCCGCGCCCACGCAGTAGCCGATCACGGCGACCGGTCCGGCGCTGACTTCAGGCTGGGCGGTGAGGAATTCGAGGTAGGCGGCGGCGTCGCTCAGGACGCGTTCGGTGGTGTGCTGCTCGACCAGGGGCATCAGCTGGGCGATGAGCCCGTCCCTGGCCGCTTCGCCGATGTGCTCGGGGAGTTCGGTCACCGGGGCCGGGCCGTGCCGGTAGAAGAGGTTGGGGACGAGTACGTAGTAGCCGTGCCCGGCCAGTTCGCGGGCCATCTCCCGCAGCACGGGCCGCACGCCGAAGGCGTCCGGGTACAGGAGCACCCCCGGGTGCCGGGCCCGGTCGCCGCGGTCGGGCCAGGCGGCGAACGCGTCGGCCTGGCCGGCCGCGGTGGGAATCCGCAGAGAGGTGGTGGGCATGGCGGAACGTCCTTCCCTGGAGGGGTGTGCGTGCTCGGCCCCCATCTGATCACTGGGCTCGGCGTCGCGGCCAGCCCCTTCCCGGGCCGGCAGCGCCAGGAAAGGGACACCGCCCCGGACTCCGGCGGGCATCGGCAGGATTCTCGAACCGTGCAGGGGCATCGCGCTGTTGGCGTCTAGGCGTGGCTGAGGGCGCTCGCGGACAGGCGGCCGACGATCGCCGGTGCCTCCAGTGAACTGCCGCGCACCACGGTCCACCGGGTGCCGCTGGCGAACACCCGGCGGCAGGCCTCCACTTGGTCGTCGATCTCCACGGCACGCACCGACTTGCCGAGCACGGCGGCGATCCGGACGCCCAGCGTGAACATCCGCGCGTACCTGTCCTTGCCGTCGCGCGGATGTGCCAGCCGCAGGAGATGCCCGCCGACGCCTACCCCCACCTCGCCGAGCTGGCCACCGAGCACGTACTGAAGCCCGGCTACGACTACGCCGACGAGTTCGCCTTCGGCCTCACCCTCATCCTCGACGCCCTCCACCCGGACACGGCCGCGAGCTCCTGACCGCTCTCCGCGTCGTCGTCATCAACCGGGGGCGCGTCCGCGAAGCGGGCGGCTTCGAGGCGCCGCTGGCACGCGACGGATCAGTATGCGCCATTGGTAACCCACCTGTGGGACACGGGGGTTGAGCGAGCGAGCCGTGGGGCACGGGTGTGCTCGACCAGGCACGGGAGCGGAAGGAGCCGGGGCGATGGGCGACAGGGGAACTGCCGGTGAGCGAGCCACGGACGGCGGGGACGCGGGAGGCGCCGCGCTCATCGAGGCGGCGCTCGGCTTCGTCTTCCCGGCCGCGCTCAGGGCGGCCGCCCTCGCGCGCGTGGCGGACCACCTGTCCGACGGGCCGCGCGCACCCGCCGAGTTGGCCGCCGCGACCGCGACGGACCCGACGGCCCTGACCCGGGTGCTCCGGCTCCTCGCCACCCGGGGCCTGTTCGCCGAGGACGAGCAGGGGCGGTTCCGGCTCGAGGCGGCGGGGCAAACCCTGCGGTCCGACGTGCCAGGGTCCGTACGGGACGGCATCCTCATGATCACCGACCGTACGTTCTGGCTCCCCGCGGGCCGGATGGACCAGTGCCTGACCACCGGCGAATCCGCCTTCGAGTCCCTCTTCGCCACGTCGTTCTTCGACCACTTCGCGCGGGACGCCGAGACCGCCGCCGTCTTCCACGTCGGCATGGCCGCCATGTCCGGCGTGGAGAACGGGCCGATCGCCGACGCCTACGCGTTCCCGCGCACCGGCACCGTCGTGGACGTCGGCGGCGGACACGGCGGGTTCCTCGCCGCCATCCTGCGCGCAGGGCCCGGCCTGAGCGGTGTGCTGTACGACCAGGCCCATGTCGTCGCCGGGCACCGGCTCGGCGACGACGCCGCGCTCGCCGGGCGGTGGTCCACGGCGGAGGGCGACTTCTTCGCCGACGTCCCCAAGGGCGACGTCATCGTCCTCAAGCGCATCCTCCACGACTGGCGGGACGAGCAGTGTGTCCGCCTGCTGCGCGCCTGCCGCCGCGCGCTCGCCCCGGGCGGGCGGATCCTCGTCGTGGACGCGGTCATCGCACCGGACAACCGCCCGCATCAGGCCAAGGACCTGGACCTGCTGATGATGGCCTCGCTGGTCGGCCGCGAGCGCACGCGCGCCGACTTCCGCGCTCTGCTCGCCGAGGCGGGCCTGCGCCTGAACCGCGTCGTGCCCACCCCCACCGTCCTGAGCGTCGTCGAGGCGCAGGCGACGGACGACGCGACGGACGCGTGAACGCCGCAGGCACCGAACCGCACCGTCTAGACCGTCACCAGAGTGGCTCGCTCAAGCCACGGTGTCCTCGGACCTGTTCCGCTCCAGCACCGCCGCCACCACCATCATCCGGTGGTACTCCCCCGACCGGTGCGGTTCGCCCACCGGGAGGCCGTCGACCTCCACCCAGGCGTGCGCGCGGAACGGCGAAGTGCGCACCCCCGTGCACCAGTCCGGCCACACCCCGCGCATCCGGCACAGCAGCGCGGTCGCCACGGAACGCTGCAGGCAGCCCTCCCCGGCGCAGCGCGCGCTGACCGCCACCACGTCCTCGCGCGCGGCGAGCGCCTGGGAGGAGGTGGCGGGGGCGGCGCCGCGCCGGGCGAAGGACAGGACGCGGCGGATGCGGTGCGGCTTGAACGCGACGATCAGCCGGGCCGCGCCGGTGGCGATGAGGACGGGCGGACGGCGGCGCAGCGGCAGGCGCGCGCGGGCGGCCGGCACCATGGACTGGCTCACGCGGGCACCACCAGGCGGGCGTCGAGCAGGGCACGCTTGAGTGAGGCCGTGTCGGCGTCGGCGCGCTCGGCGGTGAGCCTCGGGTGGGCGGCGCGCAGCGCGCGGGCGGCCTCCGGTGCTCCGGCACCGCCCAGGAGGCCGCGCAGGACGAGCGCCGCCGTGCGGTTGAGCTGCCAGTACCGGCCGGTGGCTTCGTCGAGCAGCACCATGCCGTCGGCCGTCTCGGTCGCGCGGACGTCGGGTCGCAGGGCCAGGCTCACGGTGCTCCTTCGGTGGGCGCGGGGCCCGGCGGTCCCGCGGGGGCGGCGCGGGCGCGCAGCCAGATCTCGCCGCCCAGGCTGGAGCTGAGGGGGCGCAGGGCCTCCGGGGTGGGGTGCACCCCGAGCAGTGCGGCGCGGGCCGCGGCGTCGTCGATCAGCCCGGCGCGGGCGAGGTGCGAGCCGTCGAACACCGCGACGAGACCGGCGCGGTTGCGGCGCAGGCTGATGTGGAAGTCCGTGCTGTACTCGCCCTTGGTGTCCCGGCGCAGCACGTCGTCGGGCACGATGCCGCGCACGGCGTCGGCGAGCACCGGTTTGTACCGCCCTGGCGTGCCGCGCTCGGCGACGCGGATGGCGAGGGCGGCCTCGATCACCTGGTCGTCGAGGTAGGGCGCGGCCTGCGCGAGACCGCCGCGGGACGTCACCTGGTCCAGCTGCCGCAGTCCGCGGCCGCCGGTGCGCACGCACGCGAGCGCCGTGTGCTGTCCGCGCTCGGGGGCGAGGGGTCCGGCGGTGGCGGCGGCTTCCCTGAGCAGGTCCCGCACGGCCTCGGCCGCGTCCGGGGTCGCCCACGGCGGCATGCGCAGGTCCACGCCCCACGCCATCGAGGGGGCGCCCCGGGCCAGGGCGGGTGACGGCGGCTGTGCCGCGGTCAGGTTCTCCGCCCATCCGCTCAGCCACTGGCCGAACGTCCTGCGGTCCGCGAGCTGGCGCAGCAGCGGCACGAGCGGCCAGTGCTGGGAGGCGCGTTGCGTACGGATGCGGGTGTATGCCGCCAGCGGGTGCCGTCGGACGTAGTCGTGCAGGTGCGGCGGGAACGTGCCGAACAGTTCGTCCCCGCCGCCGCCCATCACGTGCAGCCGGGAGCCGCGGGCGGCCATCAGGCGGCACAGCGTCCTCATCCTGGCCCCGTCGCGCACCCATGGGCCCGGCTCGTCGGTGGGGTACGGCGTCGCCGGTGAGGGCCGCCAAGTCGCTGTACCAGAGCGTCCGTCGCTCGGGGGCGGGCGCGACGTGGTCGACGCCGGGGAGGCGGGCGGCGGCGCGGGCGGCCCAGGCCGCGTCGTCGTTGCCCGCGTCGAGGCTCTGCCAGCGCAGCGTCACCAGCTTCGCCCCGCCCGGCCTGCTCCGCTCCCGCTCGCGGGCGGCCAGGAAGCACAGGGTGGTGGAGTCCAGGCCGCCCGACAGGTCCGCGCTGACGGTGCCCCCGTCGGCCGTGCAGGCGTCCATCGCGGCGATCAGCGCCGCGCGCACCGCGGGCACGCCGTCCCGCGCCGTGCGGGACGGCTCCGGCGGACTCCACCACGGCCGGGTGCGGGCCCGTCCGTCCGCGTCGAGCAGCAGGCAGTCGAAGGACGGCACGGCCTGTATGCCCTGCCATACGCAGCGGTCGTCCAGCGGATAGGGCAGCGGCGACGCGAGCAGGTGCGCGGCCAGGAGCCGTTCGTCGGGGGCGGCTCCGGTCGCGGCGGCGAGCCGGTCCGAGCGGTCGGCGGCCACGGACACCCCGGCAAGGCGGGTGTGGAAGAGCCGCCGCACCCCGGACGCGCTGCCCCGGGCCCGGACCGCGCCGTCGACGGAGGCGAGGAGGTGGAAACTTCCGGTCAGGCCGTGGGCGATCCGCTCCACGTCGTCGATGCCGCGCAGCCGTCCCGCCCGCGCGGACAGTTCCTCGGCGGTGACCGGGCAGCGCCCGATCACCGCGACTCGCCGCGCCCCCGCCGCCCCGACCGTCAGCTGTCCGTCCGGCCAACTGCCCAGCAGCCACGGCCGACCGGAGTGGTGGGGGACGGTTTCGGTGGCCCAGGGGCGCAGGAGCCGCGCCGCGGCCACGCCGGATTCACCGTCCGGAAGGATCGTGAACCACACGTCACCGCTCATGGCACGTCACTCGTCATGTGGGGGTGTTCCCGGGGTCAGTTGGGGCCGAGGTACCACTCGTACGGCGGCATTCCGCCTTCGTAGAACGCCCCGAGGGCCTCGCCGCGGGTCAGGTCGGCGAAGTCGCCCACTTCGACCATGGCGGGAGGTTCGTAGACCTCGTCGTGCTCCACGCGGTTCTCCTTCACGTCCGCTGACGGTGCGGATCCGCACCGCTGCGGTACGTGCCCATGGTGTTTCAGGGCTACGCCCGATGGTGGACGTCTCCCACTCGATGGAGTGAAGTTGACGACAAGGAACACCGTGACCGCCGGGATGACTACGGCGGTCACGGCGGTCACGGGCCAGCGGCCCGTCGTCGGCGGACGGGCCCCGGGCGTCGGTCAGCTGGTGACGACGTTGTGCGCCGGGATGATCTGTGGCTCGGTGTCCCCGTGGCCCAGGTCGGCGAGGATCGGCTGGAGGATCTTCGAGAAGCTCTCGAGTGCCTCCTCGGACTCCCACACGTCGATGACGCGCCATCCGCCTTCCACGGGCCCGGCCACGTGGGAGATCAACCCAGGCGCGGGAATGTCGGCGAGCGAGGTGAACTCGCCCCCGTCCGTCAGGCGGCTGATGCAGGCGTCGTACAGTTCCTGCCCGGCACCGGGCACTTCGAAGGTGACGATGATGGCCATGTAGCCCCCAGTTGTTCGCTCGCTGTCTGTAGCGATCGCTCCAGCCGTGCGATCCCCCTGTCATGCCTACCGGCCCGCCGTCCACGCGTCGACGCCTGACGGCGCCCGAGCCCGAAGAGCCGAGGTGCGCCACGGGGCCACACGCCCCGGCCCGCACCAACTGCCACCCGGCGCACGCCGCTCGGCGCACGGCGGCGCCGTGCGGGCTCAGCGGCTCACCGTGGTCTCGCGGTCGATCCGCGACAGCTTCTCGGGGTTGCGCACGGCGTAGAGCCCGGTGACGTGGCCGCCGTCGACGTGTGCCGTCAGGACGGTGTCGGTCTCGCCGTCCACCTGGACGACCAGCGCGGGGTGTCCGTTGATCCGGGTCGGCCGCAGGGTCGCCACGCCGACGAGCCGACTCAGTACGCGGGTGACCTGGTCGGCGCCGACGACGGGCGCGAGCGCGGCCCGCACCACTCCCCCGCCGTCGGTCAGCAGGACCACGTCCGGCGCGAGGACGTCGAGCAGGCGCCGCATGTCGCCCGTCTCGACGGCCTGCTGGAACGCGGCGAGCGCGTCGCGGGTCTCTGCCTGGGGCACGGGGCCGCGCGGCCGGCGCGCGGCGACGTGGGTCCGCGCGCGGTGGGCGATCTGGCGGACGGCGGCCGGGGTCTTGTCGACGGCCTCCGCGATGTCGTCGTACCCGAGGTCGAAGACCTCACGCAGGACGAACACCGCCCGCTCGGTCGGCGCGAGCGTCTCCAGGACCAGCATCATCGCCATCGAGACGCTCTCGGCGAGCTCCACGTCCTCGGCCACGTCGGGCGCGGTCAGGAGCGGCTCGGGCAGCCAGGGGCCGACGTAGGACTCCTTGCGGCGGCTGAGCGTGCGCAGCCGCATCAGCGCTTCGCGGGTGGCGATCCGGACCAGGAAGGCACGCGGGTTCCGTACGGTGTCGAGGTCGACGCCCGACCAGCGCAGCCAGGTCTCCTGAAGGACGTCCTCGGCGTCGGCCGCCGAGCCGAGCATCTCGTAGGCCACCGTGAACAGCAGGTTGCGGTGGCCGACGAACGCCTCGGTGGCGAGGGCCATGCGGCTGTCGGGAGAGAGCGGGCCGGCCGTGTCGGTGCCGCTGGTGCCGGTGCTGGTGTCCGCACCGGTGGTCGGCTCGCTGCGCTCGTTCATACCCGGCTCCCGCCTGTCCGCTCTCGACCGTGTGTCACGCACAAGATGCCGCCGCTCCCTCCGGCGTGACACGTGATGCCGGTGACCCGCGTCACTTCCGCGCACGGTCACAGGGCCCGGCCGGTCGGCATCTCTATGGCGTCACGATGCCGCGCGGCAGACGACGCCCATCAAAGACGCTCACAAGTGAGGACGACGCTATGGAATCCCGTTTCAACCTGATGGCCAACCCGGTCGGCGCCAAGGTCGGCAAGCGCATGTACGGCATCAACCTGGCGATCCAGGAGGCGTCGCTGCCCAAGTCCCTGCAGGAGCTGGTGGAGTTGCGCGCCAGCCAGATCAACGGCTGCGGCTGGTGCGTCGACGTGCACACCCAGGAGGCGGCGGGCGCGGGCGAGACCGCACAGCGCATCAACCTGGTCGCCGCCTGGCGCGAGTCCACCGTGTTCACCGAGGCCGAGCGGGCCGCGCTGGCGCTCGCCGAGGAGGGCACCCGCCTCGCCGACGCCCACCAGGGCGTGTCCGACGAGACCTGGGAGCGGGTGCGCGCACACTTCGACGACGACCAGCTCGCGGCGCTGGTCTCCCTGGTCGCCATGATCAACGCCGCCAACCGGCTCGGCGTGATCACGCGGATGCGGGGCGGTTCCTACGCACCCGGGATGTTCGCCGACCTGTCGAACTGAGGGCGGGGATGGTGCGGCCCGGACCGGAATCATCCGGGCCGCACCGCACCGCGCCGGTGTCACGGACGCCCCACACGCCCGGAGCTGTCGGCCACGGCGGGCGTCGGCTTGTTGAACATGGCGCATGTCGTGGCCGTCACAAGGCTCTTGCTGGCCTTGAGGAGCTTCGGGAAGGCGTCCGGGTACTCGGCGAAGGCCTCCGTCGCGACGAGGACGGTGGCCGCGCGGCCACCGGTGGGGTCGGTGATGTTGACGCTGAGGTAGCCGGGGATGCCGCCGTCGTGGGACCAGACCGTGCCGCACGCGGTCGCGGAGGTCTGGATGCCCAGCCCGTAGCCGGGCCCCTCCGGCTGGTCCGGGAAGATCGGCACGGTGGTGCGCAGCTGCGCGAGCTGCGCGGCGGGCAGCAGCTCGCCGGACATCAGCGCACGGTAGAACCGGCCCCAGTCGCGGGCGCTGGACACCACCGCACCGGACGCCCCGCCCCACGAGGGGTTGTTGTCGGAGACGTCCACATGGCCGTCCCGGCGCGGTCCCGCGTACTCCCTGAGCGCGGCCGGAACCTGCGGCGGCATGTGCGGCGCGTCGACTTCGTAGCCGCGGGCGTGCGGTCCGCGCCAGGTGGCGTCCTCGGCGTAGTAGGTGTGCTTGAGGCCGAGCGGCCGGGCGATCCGGTCCCGCACCAGCTCGGCGAGGCTCTTTCCGGTGGCCTTCTCCAGGACCGCGCCGATCGCGGCGTAGTTGGTGTTGCTGTACGACCACTTGGTTCCCGGCGGGAAGAGCGGGTCGTTCCGCACGCCGACGGCGAGCAGTTCCTCCGGTGTCCACTGCCTGCGGTCCTTGCCCAGGATCGACGGGACGAGCTCGGTGTCCTCGGTGTAGTCGACGAGGCCGCTGGTGTGGTTGAGGAGCATGCGCAGCGTGATCGCGTCGCCGCCCGGCACCTGGCCCGGCAGCCACTTCTCCACCGGGTCGGTCAGGGCGAGTTCGCCCTCGGCGGCCAGGCGCAGCACGAGGACGGCCATCATGGTCTTGGTGTTGGAGCCCATCCGGAACTCGTCGCTCGCCCGCAGCCGGTGGTCCCGCTCGGCCCAGGGGGCCTGCTCGGCGATCTCGACCGGCCGGCTTCGGCCGTCGTCGACCCGCACGATCACTCCGGGCGCTCCGGCGGCCACCAGTTTCCGCGCCAGCTCGGCCAGTTGGGCGCGCTGATCCGCTGTGGTGGCGTTTGCGGACGAGTACGAGTGCGAGGACGCGCTCGCGGCCGCGGTCGGTGCGGCGGTCGCCGTGCCCGCCTGGCGTTCGGCCGCCTGCCCCGGCTGCGCGAGTGCGACGGTCAGGGCCGCGGCCACCAGGGCACAGGCCGCCGCCGCGTGTCGGGGGCCGCCTCGTCGGCGGGCCGCGTGAGGGGGAAGAGGCCTGTGCGCACGCGCGGGGCGTAACCGTGTCGTCATGACCACCACCCTCGCGCACCGACGGGCCTCCGGTCACTGCGGTACACCGCATGATCGAGGGTGGGGCCTGCCCCAGGGCGCCCCGCGCATCCTGCCGAAGGCGGCGGGGAGTTCCGGCCTCGGGACTGTCCTGCCCGCCAGTACATCGGCGAGGGTGGCGTGGGCGAGCGCCTCGCCCCGCTGGACCGCCCGCTCGGTCAGACGCTCGCCTGTGACGTGTTCCGGCCAGATCACGCGGATGCGCGCGGTGGGCGGGGGCTCGCCGCCGGGCCGCCGCAGCCGACGGGCGCTGGAACGACTCGCCCAGCCGGGCCGCGTCCACGACGTCCCGCATGACGAGGTCTCCAGGACAGTCGTTGAAAGCGCTCGAACCAGGACGCCCGTCCCGGGAACATCCATCCCGTACGAGACGAGAGGGAGGTTTCCCGCATGGACCCCATCCTGCGCGTTCAGACCCAGCTCGGGCAGCGCGTCCTCTTATTGACCACCGCCGTCGTGCCGTTGACCGGCTGGACCGTGCACGCCGTGGCGCTGCACCGGCGGCTCGCCGCGGCGCAGAAGGACCCGCTCACGGGGTTGCTGCGCCGTGACGCCTACACCGTCAGGGCCCGGCAGGTCCTGCGGCGCGGCGGTGAGGACGCGACCGTGGTCCTGGTCGACGTCGATCACTTCAAGCAGATCAACGACCGGTTCGGGCATGCCGTGGGTGACCGGGTGCTGGCCGCGACCGCCTCGCGGCTGACCACCTGGGCGGGCAAGTACGGCGTCGTGGGCCGCCTGGGAGGAGACGAGTTCGCCCTCACGACCCGGATCAGCCCCCACCGCCGCCGCATGTGCCTGGACCAGCTCGCCGTCGAGTTGTCCCAGCCCGTCGACGTCGGCGGCGGCCGTCTGATCGGCGTCGGCGTCTCCATCGGTGCCGCCACTCCCGACCAGGTCGGCACCGCCGACCTGTCGCTGCTGCAGCGGGCCGCCGACGCCGCGATGTACGCGGGCAAGCACACCGGGGCCGCGGTCCTCGCGGACCGCGACCACGCCAGTGTGCCGTCCATCAACGGCCGCAGGGCCGGACGGCCCGGCACGCACCACGGCCTTGCCCGGGCGGCATGACCGGCGTCGTCGAGGCGTACGCGACACCTCGGCTGGAGCGCGGCCCCTCGCACCCCGACGGGCCGCGCACCACCCACGGTCGGCGGGGTGGGCAACCCCACCAACACCGGCGACAACTTCCTGATGCTGGTGCCCTGGGACCGCAACGGAAGAATGACCGTGGGCCGCAAGGAGATCGCCGTCGGGCAGTCGCTCCCCTGGTATCACGCGCCCGCGGGCGCGGTCGCCATCTCCGTGCACTCCGGCATCAGCTGTTCGGGGCTCGCCCAGCTCACGTACGACACCCCCAACACCTGAGCGACGGCCTCACCCCGGCCGCTACTGCCCCACCCTGCCGTCCACGCACTCGCGCAGCAGGTCGGCGTGCCCGCAGTGACGGGCGTACTCCTCGACCCGGTGCACCAGCAGCTCCCGCACCGAGATCCCGTCCCTGCCCAGGCGCTCGCCCAGGTCCAGGTGCGCGGCCAGCGCGGCGTCGGTCTCCGCCTGCTCACGCTCCAGGTCGGCGTACGCGCCGTCGACCACGGCCTGTTCGGCGACGGCCCCGTGGAAGTCGTCGTCCTTCGCGCCGTACAGCTTGGCCAGCGGCTCGTCGTCCGTGATCCAGTTGCGCCAGTCCCGTTCCACCTCGGCGAGGTGGCGCACCAGGCCGAGCAGCGACATCGTCGACGGCGGCACCGAGCGGCGCGCCAACTGCTCCGCGTCCAGGCCTTCGCACTTCATGCGCAGGGTCAGGCGGTAACTGACCAGGTAGTCCTGCAACGTCGCGAGCTCGCCGTCCGGGCTGGCTCCTGATTCGCGGGGGTCGTCGCCCGGGTCCGTCCACATGTCGGGGTAGACGGTCGCCTCGGTCCATCGCGCGGGTTGATCATTCATGCGTGCCATGGTCGGCCGCGAGGCCCGGGTCCGCCACCCCTTTACGCGCGGCCCCGGACCCCTCGCGCCCCGCCCCGGCCCGGCGGCCGCTCCGCCGGGCCCGGCCGCCCGGTCAGCCCGCCTGGGTCCACCGGTGCCAACTGCCGTCGTAGAACTGGCTCTGGTAGTACCTCAGCCGCGGCTTGAACACCTTCACGTACACGATGCGCGTGGTGCCGTCCTTCACCCAGCCCTCGATGTCGTCGGCGCGGCCGCGGTTCGGCATCTCCTTCCAGCCTCCCGAGTTGGCCCAGATGTGCCAGATCGTACGGTTCGGCGCGATCACGAAGTACTCGTCGACCTTGCGGTCGTGGTTCCAGTCGGCCGCGCCCGCGCGGTAGTTCGTACCGCACAGGTACTTTCCCTTGTGCCCGAAGCGCGTGATCGTGCAGCTGTCGGCGTGGGCACTCCCCGCCGGGACGAGCGCGCCGGTCAGCCCGGCCAGCGCCAGGACGGCTCCCACTCCTGCCTTCGCGGCGATTCGCATCCGATCCTCATCTCTCCCCCGAGTGCCCGGTGCACTCCTGTCGAACGGGACGGGAGAAGCATCGCAACGGCGGCACGGCCGCCGCACGGATCGCTGGGCAGGTGACGCGCTCCTGGGACATCGTGCGCTGTGACCTGCGGGGACGCTGTGCTGTGTGGGACGCGGCGGGACGGCGCTCCGTTACCATGGGGGTATGGCACGAGGTATCTGGTCGCAGAAGGTCCGCTCCGCCCGCTGACGGCGGCGCCTTCCTCTGCTGAATCCGCGCTCGCCGTCCCGGTTCCCGCCGGGCGGCTCCTTCTTGCTGCCCGGCTCCCCTGCGAGCTGCGGAGCACCCTTGAACCTCGCCCACCCCACCCACCGCACCACCCTGACCCCGGCCTCCGAGGTCGTACCCGTGCCCGTCGAGGCGGGCGCCGGAGCGCACGTCCGCGCCACGGGCGTCACCGTCACGCGCGGGTCCCGGCGCGTCCTCGACGGCCTCTCGCTGACCGTATCCGCCCGTTCCCGTATCGCCGTGGTCGGCGAGAACGGCCGCGGCAAGACGACGCTGCTGCACGTCCTCGCCGGGCTGATCACGCCCGACGAGGGGTCCGTGCACCGGGCGGGGACGCTCGGCCTGGCCCGCCAGGAGCTGTCCGCGCGGGACGGCGAGACCGTCGGCACGCTGACGTCCCAGGCGCTCGCCGCCTCGCTCTCGGCGCTCGCCGCCCTGGACCGGGCGGCGTGCGCCCTGGCCGGGGGCGACCCGGCCGCCGACGACCGCTACGCCGCCGCCCTCGACGCCGCCACCCGGCTCGACGCCTGGGACGCCGAGCGCCGCGTCGACATCGCCCTCGACGCCCTCGGCGCCTGCGCCGACCGCGAGCGCCCCCTGGCGACGCTGTCCGTCGGGCAGCGCTACCGGGTCCGCCTCGCGTGCCTGCTCGGCGCGCACCACGACGTCCTGCTGCTCGACGAGCCCACCAACCACCTCGACGCCGGCGGCCTCGCCTTCCTCACCCGCGCGCTCCGCGAGCACGACGGCGGCCTCGCCCTCGTCAGCCACGACCGGGCGCTGCTGCGCGACGTCGCCGACCGCTACCTCGACCTCGACCCGACCCGCGACGGAAGGCCGCGCCTGTACGCGGGCGGGTACGACGCCTGGCAGGACGCCCGGCGCCGCGAGCGCGAGCGCTGGGAGCAGGACCACGAGGAGCAGCAGGCCGAGCACCAGCGGCTGCGGGACGCGGTGTCGCAGGCCCGCGACCGCCTCTCCACGGGCTGGCGCCCGGACAAGGGGACCGGAAAGCACCAGCGCCAGTCCCGCGCGCCGGGCGTCGTACAGGCCCTGCACCGGCAGCAGGAGGCCCTGGAGGCGCACCGCGTCGACGTGCCGCAGCCGCCCCCGGTAGCGCGGTGGCCGCGCCTGGACGTCCGGCCGGGCGCACCGCAGCTGCGGGCGCACGGCGTCGCCGTCGAGGGGCGCCTCAGCGGTCCCCTCGACCTCGTCCTCGACGGCGGCGACCGGCTGCTCGTGACGGGGCCCAACGGCGCCGGGAAGTCCACGCTGCTCGCGGTCCTCGCCGGAGCGCTCGAACCCACGCACGGGTACGTGCGGATCGCACGGGAGGCGCGGGTCGTCCGGGTCACCCAGGAGACCGCCGGGCAGGACCCCGGTCTCACCGCCCGGGACGTGCACGCCCGGCACGTGGGACGTCTGGTGGCGAGCGGCGCGCTCAGCGACGCGCGGGCCGTCCCGCTGGGGGCGCTCGGGCTGCTGGACGCCGCGGCGCTGCGCACGCCGGTCGGGCGGATGTCCGAGGGCCAGCGCCGCCGCCTCGATCTGGCGCTGGCGCTGGCCGGGAGGCCCACCCTCCTCCTGCTGGACGAGCCGACCAACCACCTGTCGTCGGCCCTGGTCGACGAGATGACCGCGGCGATCCGCGACACCAGTGCCACCGTGGTCGTCGCCACGCATGACCGGCAGCTGCTGCGGGACCTCGCCGACTGGCCGCGTCTGGAGGTGGATGCGGTACCGGCTTCCGGTGCGTGAACCGTTCGTCGGAGGGTCAGCGCGATGAGAAGCCCGCCGTGCCCTTGGGGCACGGCGGGCCCTCACTCCCTCACTGCGTCACTCCGTCACAGGGAGCGCTCCAGGCGCTCCGCCACCACCTTCACGAAGCGCGCCGGGTCGGCGGGGCGGCCGCCGTCGGCCAGGACGGCCAGGGAGTGCAGCAGCTCGGCGGTCTCGCTGAGGCCGGAGCGGTCCTCGCGCTCCTTGAACGCCTGGTTGAGGCCCTTCACCAGCTGGTGCCCGGGGTTGAGTTCCAGGATGCGCTTGGCGCGCGGCACTTCCTGGCCCATGGCCCGGTACATGTTCTCCAGCGCCGGAGTCATGTCGTACGCGTCCCCGACGACGCAGGCGGGCGACACCGTCAGCCGTGCGGACAGGCGCACCTCCTTGACGTCGTCGGCCAGCTGCTCGCTCATCCAGCCGAGCAGGCCCGCGTACTCCTCGGCCTGCTTCTCCCGCTCGTCCTCGGACTTCTCGTCCTCCCCCGCGCCGAGGTCGATCTCCCCCTTCGGCGATCGACTGGAGCCGCTTGCCGTCGAACTCGCCCACCGCGTCGACCCACATCTCGTCGACGGGGTCGGTGAGCAGGAGCACCTCGATGCCCCGCTCCCGGAAGGCCTCCATGTGCGGGGAGTTGTCGATGCTCTGCCGGGACTCACCGGTGATGTAGTAGATGGCCTCCTGGCCTTCGCCCATCCGCTCCACGTACTGGCGCAGCGTGGCCGTCTCCTCCTCGCCGCGCGTGGTCGCGAAGGACGCCACCGCCAGCAGCGCGTCGCGGTTGTCGGAGTCGGTGACGAGGCCTTCCTTCAGGACCGCGCCGAACTCCCGCCAGAACGTGGCGTACCGCTCGGAGTCGCCCGTCATCATCGTCTTCACCGACGACAGGACCTTCTTCGTCAGCCGCCGCTGCATCATCTTGATGTGCCGGTCCTGCTGGAGGATCTCGCGGGACACGTTCAGCGACAGGTCCTGGGCGTCGACCACGCCCTTGACGAAGCGGAGGTACGGCGGCAGCAGCGCCTCGCAGTCGTCCATGATGAACACGCGCTTCACATACAGCTGCACGCCGCGCTTGAAGTTCTGCGAGAACATGTCGTGCGGGGCGTGTGCCGGGATGAACAGCAGCGCCTGGTACTCGAACGTCCCCTCCGCCTGCAGCGGGACGGTCTCCAGCGGATCGCGCCAGTCATGGCTGATGTGCTTGTACAGCTCGTGGTACTCGTCCTCGGACACCTCGTCACGCGAGCGCGCCCACAGCGCCTTCATCGAGTTCAGCGTCTCCGGCTCGGCGGGCGCGGCCGCCTCGTCGGACCCGCCGGCCTCATCGGACGCCTCGGCCGTGCCGGCCTCGGCCGCCGGCTGCCCGACCAGCTTGACGGGCCAGGTGATGAAGTCCGAGTAGCGCTTGACGATCTCCTTGATCTTCCACACCGAGGTGTAGTCGTGCAGCTGGCTCTCGGGGTCGGCGGGCTTCAGGTGCAGCGTGACGGAGGTGCCCTGCGGCGCGTCGACGTCCTCTTCGAGGGTGTACGTGCCTTCGCCTCGGGAGGTCCAGCGGGTGCCCTTCGGCTCGGCCGCGCGCCGGGTCAGCAGCGTGACCTCGTCCGCCACCATGAAGCCGGAGTAGAAGCCGACGCCGAACTGGCCGATGAGCCCCTCCGCGCCCGCCGCGTCCTTCGCCTCCTTCAGCTCCTTGAGGAATTCGGCCGTGCCCGAGTTGGCGATCGTGCCGATGAGCTGCCCGACCTCGTCGTACGACATTCCGATGCCGTTGTCCCGGACGGTGAGCGTCCGGGCTTCCTTGTCGATCTCCAGCTCGATGTGCAGATCAGAGACGTCGGCGTCGAGCGTGTCGTCCCGCAGCGCGGCCAGACGCAGCTTGTCCAGCGCGTCGGAGGCGTTGGAGACGAGCTCGCGCAGGAAGACGTCCTTGTTCGAGTAGATCGAGTGGATCATCAGCTGGAGCAGCTGACGTGCCTCTACCTGGAACTCAAACGTTTCGGTCGGCACATGGTTCTCGACTACCTCACTTGTTCCATGAATCGCCGGTCATCGGCGCGGTCTTGTCATAACGGTCGTGCCACGGCGTGAGTGCCACAACGGTCTGTCGCAGCGCTTTCGCCATCGCGGTTGTCGTAAGAGATCATCTCAGCTGGTGTGATCGTTCGTGTGCGGATGGTGCCTGATCGCCCCGGCTTGGTGTGCGGCACGGTGCCGGGGGCGTCCTCGGCGTGCAGGACGACCGACCGCGTCACGGGGCTGATCGCGTACGCGCCCCGCGCCAGCAGCGGCAGCCCCAGGCGCTCTCCCGTGAACACCTCGGGCGTGGGTGGGTACGGGACCTCCCCGACCTCGCCGCTGAGGGCGTGGCCGCAGTGCGCGCAGATGATGACCCCCATCACAGCATTGTGCCCCGGGCCACCGAGTCCCCGAGCCCCAAGTCCCCGAGTGCGGCGAGTGTGCGCGACCTCCGGCGGTCCAGGCCGGTTTCGCCGGGAATCAAGCACGGCGCGGCCGGGTTGCCGCTGAGGTGAGAGCGATAGGAATCCATACGTTCGGCGGCCCCGAGGTGCTGCGGGTCCTTGACCTTCCCGCACCGCAGGCGGGTCCTGGCGAGATCCGTATCCGGGTGCACGCGGCTGCCGTGAATCCGACCGACGTCCTGCTGCGCACCGGCGGTCACGCCGTCCGCATGGCGGGCGTCGAGCCGCCGTTCGTGCCGGGCATGGACGCCGCGGGCGTGATCGACCAGCTCGGGCCCGGCACCGGTGACCGCCTCGCCGTCGGTCAGCGCGTCATCGCGATGGTGCCGTTCAACGGTCCGCGCGGTGGGGCCTACGCCGAGCGGATCGTGGTGTCCGCCGCGTCCGTGGTGCCCGCGCCCTCGGGGGCCGGCTTCGCCGAGGCGTCCACCCTGTTGATGAACGCCGCGACCGCCCGGATGGCCTTGGACGCGTTGGCCGTGCCGAGGGGCGGGGTGGTCGCGGTCACCGGCGCGGCGGGGGCCGCTAGGCGGGTACGCGGTGGAGCTGGCCAAGGCCGACGGGCTTGCCGTCATCGCCGACGCGTCCCCGCGCGACACCGACCTGGTACGCGGCTTCGGGGCCGACCACGTGGTGGAGCGGGGGCGGGACTTTCCCGTACGGGTCCGTGAGCTGATCCCCGCCGGTGTGCCCGGGCTGCTCGACGGTTCGGCGCAGACCGCCGAGGTCGTGCCCGCGATCGCCGACGGCGGGGCCCTGGCCGAGCTTCGGGGCTGGGCCGGTCCCGCCGGGCGCGGCATCCGGGTGTCTCCCGTGATGGTGCCGGACGTCATGTTCGACACCTCGCTGCTCGACGGGCTGCGCCGTCAGGCCGAGGACGGGGTGCTCAGCATGCGCGTCGCCGAGGTGCTGCCCGCGGAGAAGGCCGCCCTGGCGCATCGCATGCTGGAGGCGGGGGGCTTGCGCGGGCGGTTGGTCCTCGACTTCTCCTGAGCGGTCGGCCCCAGCGAAGCGCAGAGGGGGGCGCCTGACGGGGACCGGGAGGCATCTGGTCCGCCGGGCAACGCTCCGGGTGCCGTGCTCCGCAGTCGGCTCCGCGCCCGTCCCGCTGTCACAATGGGGCACTGTGCGAGACATTCCCCCGGCCGCCGCCCCCGCCGAGGACCCGCGTGACGCCGCCGCCCGGTTCACGGGACACCCGGTGGAGGGTGTGCGTCCACTGTCCCCGGCCCTCACCGAAGTCGCCCTCGGCGGCGGGCGGGTCGTGATGGTCAAGCGGGACGGGGCGCCCGGCGCGGCGCGGGCCGAGGCCACGGGGCTGAGCTGGCTCGCCGCGGCGGGGACGGTCCGGGTGCCGAGGGTGTACGGGTACGACGAGCGCTGGCTCGTGACCGACCGCGTGGCGACGGGCAGGCCAGGGGCCCGCGCGGCCGAGCGCTTCGGGCGCGACCTGGCCGCCCTGCACGCCTTCGGCGCGCCCGCGTTCGGCGCCCCGCCCGCCGACGGCCTCCAGGACGCGTACATCGGACGCGCGCCCATGCGCAATGTCCCCGGCGACGCGTGGCCGGACTGGTACGCCGAGCACCGCGTGCTGCCGTACGTACGCCGCGCGGTCGACGACGGGACGCTGCGGCCCGGCGAGGCACACGTCCTGGAGCACGTCTGCGAGCGGCTGCCCGAACTCGCGGGCCCGGCCGAGCCGCCCGCCCGGCTGCACGGCGACCTGTGGAACGGCAATGTGCTGTGGGGTGCCGACGGCCACGTACGGCTGATCGACCCGGCCGCCCACGGCGGGCACCGCGAGACCGACCTGGCGATGCTCCACCTGTTCGGCTGTCCCCAGCTGGAACGCGTCCTCGACGCCTACCAGGACGCGGCGCCGCTCGCCGACGGCTGGGCCGACCGCATCGGCCCGCACCAGCTCTTCCCGCTCCTCGTGCACGCCGTCCTGTTCGGCCGCGGCTACGCGGAGCAGGCCCTCGCGATCGCACGGACGGCCCTCGCGCGCTGAACCACGACCGGGCCGGTCCCCGGCACGCCTGGGGAAATTCCCGCCGCGGCGGCGGGTGAACGCCACGGCAAGGGGGACCCGGGGGCTGGTCCCGTCCGTCGTGTTCAGGGCGGGAGGCCTAGAGAAGGGATGCTTTCGTGGACGAGAACATGTGGGGCTACCGTCCGACCACCGGCTACCGGGCCGGATCCGAACTGACGGGTTTCAAGGTCGAAGCGAGCGACGGCGGCATCGGAAAGGTCGACAAGCACTCCGAGGACGTCGGCGCCGCCTTCATCGTCGTCGACACCGGCGTGTGGATCTTCGGCAAGCACGTCCTGCTGCCGGCCGGGACGATCACGCGGATCGATGCGGCGGAGAGGACGATCTACGTCGACCGCACCAAGGCGGAGATCAAGGATTCTCCCGAGTTCGACCAGGAGAAGCACATCGGCGACCCCGCCTACCACGAGCAGTTGGGCACCTACTACGGACGCCCGCGGATGTGACGGCGACCGGTTGACCCGACCGGCCCCGCCACCGCCCCGGACGTCTTGATGCCCGGCCCGCACGACCGGGGCCGGGCATCGCTCCGCCCCCGACTGCCCTGACGCGGCGGCCCTGCTCAAGCCTGGACGCAGTCGCGCTCTCGCATGAAGAATCGCCAACTCGTTCGATCCCTATGGAACGATCACCGGCATGGAGATCCTTCGGCAAGTGTTCCTCGTCTTCCACCTCTTCGGGTTCGCCGCGCTCCTGGGCGGCATCTTCTTCCAGCTGCGAGGAAAGGACCCGGTGACGGGCAGCTACATGCTGAGCAGCGCGGTCGTCCAGCTGGTCACCGGCGCGGGACTCATCTGGACCCGAACCTCCCTGGACCTGACGGTGGTTCACTCGAAGATGGGGGTGAAACTCGCCCTGGACGTCCTGCTTGCGGCGACAGCACTGGTGGGCATGCGCAACAAACAACCGTGGGCCTTCTATGCCGTGGGGGTGTTCACGGCGGCCGCGGCCGTCGTGGCCGTCGCGTGGACGTAGTTCCCCACCCGGCCCGCGAGGGCAGCCAGCACCACACTGGCCGGGGTGGCGCGAAATCGATCATGTAAATGATCATGAACGCCTGATCCGATGTATACCTTCGGTGTGACTTTACGCGTTTCCCTCCTCACTTCCTGCACCTCGGCCGTTCTCGTCTCGGCGGCCCTCACCACGCCCGCCGCCGCGGCGGAGCCGTCGGCGGCGTCCCCGCGGACGGCCGCCGCGCCCGCCGAGAACACGTTGTGCGTCTACAGCACCGAGACCACCGAGAAGACCACCGGCGGCTACGTCTGGGACGTGGGCACCCGTGCCTACGCGCTCTGGAAGTCCGATGACTTCCAGAGCAAGTACGGGAAGCTCTCCTACGGCGAGCAGACGAACAAGCTCCTGTACGAACTCAACGTCAGCCAGCACGTCTTCGGCCACAGCTGGCTGGTGCACTTCAACTCGCACGGCGCGTTCCAGCGCAAGCTCGCGGGCGGCGCCACCGCCCGCTATCTGACACGTACTCCTTCCAGCCCGAGGACCCCGACGGCCGCAACGGCGACGGCAGCCCGGTGGACGGCATGTCCGTCAACTACTCCGGCTATGACATCAACGTGCCCGGCAAGCCGCTCGTCGAGTGGGACCGGCCGAGCCGCAAGCAGGACCGGGGCGGCGCGTACGCTCCCCGCGCGGCCCGCTGCAAGGCGCTCAGCCCGGCTCAGCAGACCGCGTTCGAGCGGGAGATCGCGCGCCGCAAGCAGGTGGACGAGAAGTACACGCTGCTGCCCAGCTGGAAGTACCTGCTGACCGGAGGCTGGGCCGGAACTCCGGCGCGGAACTGCACCACCTTCGCGCTCCAGGTGTGGGACACCACCATGGTGAACACCCCCTCCGAGCAGATCGATCCGGCCCTGCCGCTGGCGGCCGCCGAACTCAACCGGCGCGGCGCCGAGGTGCCTGCCGACCTCACCCAGAGCGAGTTCTCCGCCTGGATTCCGGCGCTCGCGGGCAAGTGGATCCACGAGAAGAACGGCAACCGCGACGAGAACGACGAGGTTCCGCGTTTCGCCGACGACACCTTGACGCCGGTGACCGCCCCGGCCGCGTCCGGTGACCGCGGGGTCGCCAAGGTCCCGACGCCCTGACGGCGCCCGGCACGCGGCGACACCCCTCAGGCGCCCGCCCCTGCCTCCCGCAGCCCCGCGAAGAACTTCCGGATGTCGCCGACGAGGAGTTCCGGCTGTTCCATCGCCGCGAAGTGGCCGCCCCGGTCGTACTCGGTCCACTGCGTGATGGTGTTCGTGCGGTCCGCGATGTGGCGCAGGGGAAGGAAGTTGTCGCGCGGGAAGACGGCGAGGGCGGTGGGTGTCGTCGAGTGCTCGGGAGGGGCGCCCCAGTAGTCGGCGTGGGCGCGCTCGTAGTAGAGGCGGGCGGAGGAGCCCGCCGTGCCGGTCAGCCAGTACAGCATCACGTTCGTGAGCATCCGGTCGCGGTCGACGGCCTCTTCCGGGCGCTCATCGCAGTCGGTCCACTCCTTGAACTTCTCCGTGATCCAGGCGAGTTGGCCGACGGGTGAGTCGGTGAGGCCGTACGCCAGGGTCTGGGGGCGGGTGGACTGGATGTCGGCGTAGCCCTGGCGATCGCGGGCCCACGCCTGGAGGCGCTCCCAAGAGGCCTGGGTGCGCTCGCGTTCCTCGGGGCCGAGCGCGGCCAGGTCCTCGGGGCGGGGCTCCTCGGCCTGGTGCGCGTTGGGCAGCAGGTTCAGGTGGACGCCCAGGACGTGCTCGGGCCGGGTGCGGCCGAGTTCACGGGAGACGGCCGCACCCCAGTCGCCGCCCTGCACTCCGTAGCGTGCGTAGCCGAGGCGGGCCATCAGCGCGGCGAACGCGGCGGCCACCCGCTTGAACTCCCAGCCCGCGCTCGTGGTGGGGCCGGAGAAGCCGAAGCCGGGGATGGTCGGGAGCACCAGGTGGAAGGCCGCCGCTCCGGCGGCTCCGTGGGCGCGCGGGCGGGTGAGGGGTCCGACCACGTCGGCGAACTCGACGATCGAGCCCGGCCATCCGTGCGTCATGAGCAGCGGTGTCGCGTCCGGCTCGGGCGAGCGGATGTGCGCGAAGTGGACGTTCGCCCCGTCGATCGTGGTGGTGAACTGCGGCCACCGGTTCAGCTCGGCCTCCGCGGCCCGCCAGTCGTAGGTGTGCCGCCAGTGGTGCGCGAGCTCCTTGAGATAGCCAAGCGGAACGCCGTGGGACCAGTCGGCGCCGGGCAGCTCGTCGGGCCAGCGGGTGCGGTCAAGGCGCTGGTTCAGGTCGTCAAGGGCACTTTGGGGTACGTCGATGCGGAACGGGCGGAGAGGGTCGTCGTCCAAGGTCGTCACGCGGCGCATGCTACGTCGGAGCCCCCGAAGGCCGCTCGTCCTTTCCGGGTGAGTGCGCGTCGGGAGTGGCCGTCGAGCCCGACTTGTCAGCCAACGGCCGGGGATGGCCGGATCACCGCCTTGATGGCCCTGGGGTCGCCACGCGACCCTTGCAGATCACCCAACGCACTTGGACGCGGACGTTCCGTGTCCGGCGAGGAGGTACCGCGTGAGCACCCACCGGAAGCCGATCCAGCCGTCGCCGTCCATCACCGCGGCGAACCGGGCCACGCGTGAGGCGCCGCCCTTCGATAACTCCGTTGATTCCGCCGGTTCCGACGATTCCACTGACTTCGCCAACGCCCAGCGCGGCCTGATCGCCCCGCCGGACCAGCCCGTCATCCTGTCACGCACCAACCCCGACCGTGTGGTGTGGGACTTCGTGGGCTACGACTTCCTCGACGACGGCCCGCAGGGCGGCTACCCGACCGTCAACCCCAGCCTGTTGCGGCAGGGCCGGCTCACCCGCGTCGCCGGGCTGTTCCACGTCACCGGCAGCAGGGACAACGGCGTCTATCAGGTCCGCGGCTACGACCTGTCGAACATGACCATCATCAAGGGGCAGTCGGGGATCATCGTCATCGACCCGCTCGCCTGCCGCGAGCGAGACCGCGTACCACGCACTCAAGCTGTACCGGGACAACACCGGGGACCAGAGCCCGGTCGCGGCCGTGATCTACACGCACAGCCACGTCGACCACTTCGGCGGTTCGCGCGGCCTGTTCGGCCTTGAAGGGCAGCAGGTCCCGGACATACCCGTCATCGCGCCGGACGGCTTCCTGGAGCACGCGGTCAGCGAGAACATCCACGCCGGGCCCGCGATGGCCCGCCGGGCCTCGTACATGTACGGCCCGCGGCTGGAGAAGGGCCCGACCGGGCAGGTGGGCGCGGGCCTGGGGCTTACCGTCTCCACCGGTGAGGTCACGCTCATCCCGCCCAACCAGACCATCAGCGGCGCCACCGCGACGCCCCGCGAGCAGTGGCAGGACGACGACGTCATCCCCTGGCGGCCCGGTCTGGCCCGCCTGACGATCGCCGGGGTCCGGCTGGTCTTCCAGCTCACGCCGGGGACCGAGGCACCCGCGGAGATGAACATCTATCTGACCCGCCCACCGGGCCCTGTGCATGGCGGAGAACGCCACCCACACGCTGCACAACCTGCTCACCCTGCGCGGCGCCCAGGTCCGCGACGCCCGCGCCTGGTCGAAGTACCTCACCCAGGCCATCCAGGCCTTCGCCGCGCACACCGAGGTGGAGTTCGCCCAGCACCACTGGCCCACCTGGGGCAAGGAGAACATCACCGCCCTGCTCAGCGATCAGCGCGACCTGTACGCCTACCTCAACGACCAGACGCTGCGGCTGATCAACCAGGGTGCCACCGGCATCGAGGCCGCGGAGGACTTCCAGCTGCCCGCGTCGCTGGCCGCGCACTGGTACAACCGCGGCTACTACGGCTCGGTCAGCCACGACGTGAAGGCCGTCTACCAGCGGTACATCGGCTGGTTCGACGGCAACCCGGCCCACCTCTGGAACTATCCGCCGGTGGAGGCGGGCCGCCGCTACGTGGAGGCGATCGGCGGCGCGGAGCCGCTGCTCGCCAAGGCCCAGGAGGCCTACGGAGCCGGGGACTACCGGTGGGTGGTGGAGCTGGTCAACCACGCCGTGTTCGCCCCCGGCGTCAGCGACGAACACCGCGGCAAGGCCAAGGAGTTGCAGGCCCAGGCGCTCACCCAACTCGGCTACGGCGCGGAGAACGGCACCTGGCGCAACTTCTACCTCACCGGCGCGACCGAGGTCCTCGACGGCTCCGGCGGCACACCCACGCAGGGCGGCGCCGACCTCGTCCCGAGCCTGACCCTGGAGCAGGTCTTCGACACCCTCGCCCAGGGCGTCGACGGCCCCGCCGCGGGCAGGGAACAGCCCCGGCCGATCGCCCTGCAGTGGCACATCACCGAGCCTCAGCAGGAGACGGCCACCACGACGCTGCGCAACGGCGCCCTCATCCAGGTCCCGGGCAAGGACGTCCTGATCGCCAAGCCCCAGGCGACGCTCACCCTCACCCGCGTGACCCTCAACCGCGTCCTGATCGCGGCCGGCGCACCCGGGCGGCAGCTTCCAGCAGGCCTTCGAGAAGGCCGTGCAGCGCGGCGACATCAGCGTCACCGGCGACGACCCGACGGCCCCGGCCACCGTCTTCGGCTACCTCACCAAGCCGGACACCGACTTCGCCATCGTCACGCCCTGACCCGGCCGTTCGGCCGCGGCGCCGCGCCTCCTCGGCCGAACGGCAGCCCGATCCTGACGACCCGTCAGGCCGGTGTGGTGGAGTCCCGCGGGCCGTAGAGGGCCGCGGGCTCCCCGGTGGCCAGGGCCCAGTAGCGGTCGCCGTAGGACCAGTGCCACCACTCGGTGGGGTAGTTCACCAGGCCCGCCGCGGTGAGCACGGAGGCCAGGAGCTCCCTGTTCGCGCGGGCCAGGGAGCTGATGCTGGGGGCGTGGGTGTAGCAGGCGCCGTCGCTCTCCTCGGGGTCGGCGTTCATGCGCGTGCCGAGGTCCAGCTCGTTTCCCTCGGTGTCGGCGAGGGTGAGGTCGACGGCCGCGCCCGCGCTGTGCGGTGCGATCTCCGGCGGTGACACATACCGGCTCGCCGCCGCGTGGACGCGCTCCGGGGTCCAGTCGGCGTTCGCCGCCCGCAGCTGACCGGCGTACTCCTCGAAGTACGCGCGCTGGAGCGAGAGCGGCCTGAAGCCCTCGACGTACAGCAGCCGCACCCCGCTCGGGAGCAGCGCGTCCGCCTTCAGGAGCCGCTCGTGGACACCTTCCCTGAGGTACGCGAAGGCGTCGGCCGGGTCCCGAAGCCGCTGGTCGACCCGCAGGCGCCCGCTCGCGCGTACGTCGACGAGCGGCTCGCCGCACTCCTCGACGGGTATCGCGGCGACCCTCGGATCCGCCATCAAAACGATCTCACTCATGACGCGATCATCTCGCGGCCCCCGCGCCGACGTCGACCGGGGATGTCATCCCAGGGGTGCACCGACCCGCCGGGATTGTCATCCGGGGCTGATGGGCGGGCCTGCGTCTGGTTCCTAGCGTGAGGGGTGACGCATCACGAGGACATGCACGACGACATGTCCGCGTGACGGAACGACGAGGAGTTGAGGGGGAGTTGCTCATGAGACGGGGACTTCTGGTGGGTGCGGTGGTGGCCGCGGTCGTGGTCGGCGCGGGTGTCACCGCGCCCGCGGGGGCCGACCAGGCGCCGGAGCGGGTGTCCGCGGCGGCGCCGCGCCTCGCCGAGCCAGGGGGTGGTCATCGGATCGGCCTGAGCACGCTTCACCTCAAGGACGAGGGCCGCGCCGACCCGTGGGTGCCGGGCGAGCGGCGGGAGTTGATGGTGTCGCTGTGGTACCCGGCGGCGAAGCCCTCGGGCACGCGCGCGGCGTACATGACCGCGGCGGAGTCCCGGACGTATCTGGAGGCCTACGGCGAGAGCCGTGCGCAGCGTGATCCGGGCGGGAAGGACGCGCGCGGCAGGCAGGAGGGTGCGGCTGAAGCGGCGGCGCTGTCGCCCGAGGTGCTGAGCACCGTGGTGACCCACTCCACCGTGGACGCCGCCCCGTGGACGCCGCCCCGGACCGGGGGCGTACCAAGCGCCCCTTGGTCCTCCTCTCCCCCGGCTTCGGCATGCCGCGCGCCACGCTGACCGGGATCGCGGAGGAGCTGGCGAGCCGCGGCTACGTCGTCGCGGGGGTCGGCCACAACTACGAGGCACATGGCATCACGTTCCCCGACGGCCGCACCACGGAGTGCGTGGCGTGTGAGGACGACGACTTCCCCAAGGTCGGGGCCGTGCGGGCCGCGGACATGTCGTTCGTACTCGACGAGCTCACCGGGCCGTCCCCGGCGTGGCGGCACGGCGCCCTGATCGACGGCGGCCGCGTGGCCATGGTCGGGCACTCGGCCGGTGGCTTCAGCACGATCCCGGCCCTGCTGTCCGACGCACGCGTCAAGGCGGGAGTCAACATGGACGGCAACTTCCGCTTCCCCAACGACAAGCCCGTGGAACGGCCCCTGCTGATGCTCGGCAAGCCGAGTCATGTGCCCGGCGGGCCCGACGCCACCTGGGACAGGACGTGGCGGCAACTCACCGGCTGGAAGAGGTGGTTGAGCGTCGACGGCACCGAACACGGCTCCTTCACCGATGTGGCCCCGCTCGGCGAACAGCTCGGCGTCAAGGGCCAGGACCTGGACGGCGCCCGCTGCGACACCCTGACCCGTGCCTATGTCACCGCGTTCGTCGACCGGCATCTGCGCGGACGGCACACCCCTTTGCTGGACGGGCCGTCGGCCCGGTATCCGGAGGTGAGGTTCCACCGGCCCTAGGCGATGCCCCTGTGGCCGCGCGCGCCGCTCCGGCGAACGGCTCCCGGCACTCCCGCCGCCGTACCGGGACACCCGCCGCCGTACCGGCGCGCGCGGCCACACGCACCACGACGTGCGAAAACCCGTTGATCAGGCGGTTCGGCCGCTGCGATAGTCCGGCCATGACAACGCCCACCGCCGCCCCCGCGGACCTCCCGCTCGCCGACGGCCTTCTCCTGCGCCAGGCGCGGCCCGCCGACCTCGACCAGATCGGCGCGCTGCTCACCAAGCGCGGTGAACCCGCCGACGCCCTGGACCACCGCCTCGTGGTCACGGACCCCGACGCCGGATGGCCGGCCTGCGCCGTGGTCGTCGACGGCGACCGGGTCGTCTCCACCGCGACGCTCCTCGACGAAGAGCTGCGCGTCGGCGACGTCCGCTTGCCCGCGGGTCAGGTGGAGCTGGTCGCCACGGACAAGGAGTACGAGGGGCGCGGCCTGGTCCGGGCGCTCATGGGCTGGGCCCATGAGCGGTCCGCCGCCCGTGGCCATGTCATCCAGGCCATGATCGGCATCCCGTACTTCTACCGCCGGTTCGGCTACGAGTACGCCATCGACATCCCCCCGGCGCGGGCGGTGCGCACTCCGCCGCCCAGCGAGAGCACCTCCGTCCTGCGCGCCGCGCGGCCCGCCGACCTCCCGGCCATCGCGGCCCTCCAGGACGCGGCCCAGCAGCGGTTCGACGTGGCCATGCCCCACTCGGCGGGGTGCTTCCGGTGGCTGCTCGCGCACGAGGCCAGCAGCCTGTGGGTCCTCGAAGAGGACGGCACCGTCGTCGCCACCGGGCGCACGACTCCCCCGCACGGCGGCGAGGTGCTGCTCGCCGAGGCCGCCGCTCGCGACGAGGCCGCGGCGCGGGGTCTCCTGCGCGGTGTCGCGGCCCAGGTCCCCGACGGCCGGGTGCGCGCCGTCCACCGGGCGGGCACGGTGACCGCCGCCGCCTGGGAGGAGTTCCTCGACGACGAGCCCCGCGCGAGGGCCGAGCAGTACTACGTGCGCGTCCCGGACGTGGCGGCGCTCCTCGACCGGCTGCGGCCGCTGCTCTGGCGGCGTCTCACCGCCGCCGGGCTCGACGCCGGCGACCGCGACATCGTCCTGTCCACGTTCGGCGCCCACTACCGTCTCCCGGTCCACGCCAACGGCCTCGGCGAGGTCGTCACCGGCGGCCCCCTGCAGGGTCCTGGGGTCGTGGGCGGTGCCGGGGTGGCCCCCGACTACCTGCCCGCGCTCCTGTTCGGCCCGCACGGCATCGAGGGCCTCTCCCGGATACGCCCCGACGTGTACGCCACGCGAAAAGAGTTGTTCCAGGCCCTGTTCCCGCCACTCACCGCGGACGTGCTCAGTTACTACCTGCCGTACTAGAGCCTTTCTGACAGGCCACGTGACGGCCGTGGCGGTGGTCACCCGCCCTCACAACAGGCGGGGCCCGAGCGCACACGCTCAGGCCCCGCCGCCACCTGGGGAGCTGCAATCCCCGCGTACGAAGGTCTACTTCAGAGCGCGCTCCAGGGCGTTCGCGTAGAGGCGCGCACCACCGATCTGACGATGCGCGCCTCGCCTCCCCGCTCGCAACCCCGTGCCATGAACGGGTCCGGGTAGCTCACCGTCCGCCGCCGGGCGGATGTGGGTCCATGGCCATGTGTCTCAGACGGTGTCCCGGGGAGTGGCTCCGGCCGCGATGAGGACGGCGGCTGTTTTCGGGGTGCTGGCCGTGATGCGTCCAGTCCAGCGGGGAGTTGCCCGTGCCGTCCTCCTCGCGCAGGTTCGGATCGGCGCCGTGTGCCAGGAGGGTGCGCACCGTCGCGGTGTGCCCCCAGCAGGAGGCCGCGCACAGTGGCGTGCCGTCCGCGCCGAGGCCCCGGCTCTCCGTGTCGGGCCGGGCTCCGGCCACCAGGAGCAGCCGGGCGATCTCCGTCTTGCCGTTCACGGATGCCTCGTACAGCGGGGTGACACCCTCGAAGTCCCGTCGTTCCGGGTCGGCTCCGGCCCGCAGGATCGCTTTGACTTGAGTCACATCGCCCGCCGGGATCGCCTCGAAGAGACGTCGGGAGAGCTTCTTTTGGTGGCGCTGGTTCACGGGCCGAGGTTAATGCCACCCTCCCCCTGGGTCCAGTCGTTTTCGCAGGTGGGGGCGGTGGTGTGTGGGGGTGGGGAGGAAGTCGGCGGGCGCCGTGGTCGCACACTCGCTCAGGCCATGGCACAGTCAACTCACGTACGGAGTCACCCCGGTCAATATGAGCCTGTGCTTCCGCATTTCAAGCCCCAGTCCGCACATCCCGGGATCATGGCGAGAAATATGTGGGTAGGATCCGCCAACACTACGGTCGTACGCAGGAGAGGTGGACGCCATGTCCGACGCCCTGACCGAATCAACCGGGCTCGAAAGCCAGTATGCCGCACAACTCGCCGCGGACTTGAAGCGCAATGCCGCGGAACAAGAACGCATCGAGGCCGAACTGGACAGCATGCGGGAGCAGTTGCTGTCCTTGCGGCGCGACCAGGTGCTGCTGGTGAGGATGCAGCAGCTCTTGGACACCCGGGTCGAGGACTCAAGCCCGGGTCAGGAGGCGGGGGAAGCCCCATCACCGGAGGCGGAGTCGGCGACGTCCGCCGCGGAGTTGGAGCCGGCCGCGCCGCGGTCGGAAGCACAGGCGAAGGCGGAGGCGGAGCCTGAGGCGGCCGCGCCGGTGCCCGCGCCGCGTACCGGCGAGGCCTCGGCCAAGCGTGCCGTGCGCAAGAAGCCGGTGCGCACGAAGACCACGACCGCCAAGAGCACCACCGCGAAGAGCGCCCGCGCGGCGGCGGGGCGCACCGCGACCGCACGCAAGAAGAACGAGGCCAAGAAGAGCAACGAGGCCAAGAAGAGCGAGGGCAAGAAGGCCGTCGCCGGGGCCACGCCCAAGGCCCCCGCCGGACCCACCCTCATCGACCTGGTGCGCGCCCACCTCGGTCGGCAGGACGAGCCGCGCTCCGCCGCGGAAGTCACCGCCGTGCTCAGCCAGGACCACCCGGAGCGCTCGGTCAAGACCACGGTCGTGCGCACCACGTTGGAGAACCTGGTCGCCAAGGGGCACGCGCACCGGTCCAAGCAGAAGAACTCCGTGTTCTACAGCACGTCCGACGCCTCCTCCGCGCCTGCGGGCGCACCCGGGGAGCCGCAGGTGAAGCCGGAGGACACGGCGGCCACGGACGGCTGAGGCGTCCGCGCGGCGGTCACCCGCGGGCGGCTCACTTCTCCCGGCTCCCACCGGCCGGGAGAGCGCCGCCGCCGACGCCGACCTCGCTGCCGGGGTCCTCTCGGTCGGCCTGCCGGTGGGCGGCGGGCGACTCGGCAGACGGCGCGCGCTCCGCTCGTACTTCATGTGTCGACGGCGCACGCTCCGCGCCGTGTCCGTTCCCTGGCAGGGGCCCTGACATAGGGCCGCGTACTCATGTGACGGGGCCCATCCGCAGGCGACACTGTCTCAGGCACGCGGCCACTCGGCGGAGCACATACTGGCCCCATGGAGTTCGCCGTGTTCGTGACGCTGCCCGGCCTCGTCATCCTGCCTCATCCTCCGGGACGAGGAAGATGATGGTGCGCCGCCGCACCGGACGGCGGTGGACCTGGAGCGAGAGGTCGCCGTCGTGCGCGCGCCTCGGCCCGCGGGCGAGTGAGCCCGCGGCGCGCGGTCACATCGGGAAGCGTCTGGTCGAAGGGCCCCTGGCGCGGCAGTTCGAAGCCGACCTCGGCGCCGCCGCCCTCCGGGCTGGTGGCGAAGACGGTCCCGGAGTCGGCCGTGACGATGTCGTGGACGATGGCGAGGCCGAGGCCCGAACCGGGGATGGCCTGGGTGCTCGGGCCGCGGTAGAAGCGGTCGAAGACGGCCTGGTGCTCGCCCGGTCCGATGCCGGGGCCGTGGTCGCGCACGCTCAGGCGGCCGCCGTCGACGTGGACGGTGATGGGGGCCGGGGCCTCGCTGAACTTCACGGCGTTGCTGAGGAGGTTGTCGACGCAGCGCCGTACGGCCCGGGGCCTGGCCCGTACGGGCGCGGGGTCGCCGACGATGACGTCGATGACGCGGCCGCCGCGCGTGCGGTAGCGGCGCGCGCCGTCCTCGGCCACGGCGGCCAGGTCGACCTCGGTGGGATCCTCTTCGGTGTACCGGTCGGTGGCCAGCTCGACGAGTTCGCGCACGAGGGCGTCGAGGGCGGTCGGTCTCGGTGACCAGGGTGGCGAGGATCTGCTCCTCGTCCTTCGGGTCGAGCCGGCCGCGGGCCCGCTGCAGCAGTTCCGCGCTGCCGCGCACCGAGGTCAGCGGGGTGCGCAGTTCGTGGCTCGCGTCCTGGACCAGTTGCTGCTGCTGGGCGCGGGAGCGGCGCAGCGCGGTGAGCATGGTGTCGAAGCTGCGGGTCAGCTGGCCGATCTCGTCGGTGCCCGCGGGCGGCAGGGGCGTGGACAGGTCCTGTGTGGTGGTGATGCGGCCGGTGGTGCGGGCCAGGCGGCGCACGGGGCGCAGGACCCGGCCGAGGACGAGCCAGCTGAGCAGCGCGGAGACGCCGGTGGCGGCCGCGGTGGTCAGGGAGACCCGCCACAGGAAGGCGTGGTCGACGCGGGCGGCGCCCTGGTAGTGCTGGCCGACCATGAGGGCGTCCCCGCCGGGCAGGGCCTTGGTCAGGACGCCGTACTCGCGGCCGGAGACATACACGTCCCGTCGGTTGGTGCCGGTGCCCGTGCGGGCGACACGGCGGTCCCGCGCCGAGACCGGAAGCCGGTCGCGGCCGGTGGCCAAGGGGCGCACGGTGCCGTCGGCGCGCAGGACCTGCTCGGTCATGTCGGGGCGCTTGGGTGGCTCGCGGTCCGCGTCGAGCAGGGCGACGACTGTGGCGGCGCGGTCTTCGAGGCCGCGTTCGAGTTCGTTCGCGACGAGGTCACTGACGTTGCGGTACGACAGGGCGGCGCTCAGAGCGATCGCGAGCACCGCCGCGGCGACGACCACCACGGTGATCTTCGTGCGCAGCATCAAAGGGCGCGGGTTCCAGGAACGTGGATACCAGGAACGCGGGTTCCAAGGGCGCGGCACGGGGCGGTCACTCCTGCTGGTTCTCATGCCGGGCGGACGGTGTAGCCGACGTTGCGCACGGTGTGGATCAGGCGCGGCGCCCCGTCCTGTTCGGTCTTGCGCCGCAGATAGCCGATGTAGACGTCCAGGGAGCGCGAGGCGGTGTCGAAGTCGTAGCCCCATATGCGCTCGTAGATCTGGGTGCGGGTGAGGACGACGCCGGGGTTGCGCAGCAGCAGCTCCAGCACGTCGAACTCGGTCTTGGTGAGGTCGAGCGGCAGGGCGCCGCGGTGGGCGCTCCGGGTCGCGGGGTCCAGGCTGAGGTCGCCGACGGACAGGGCCTCCGCGGCGCTCTCGGGCGGGGCGAGGCGGCGCAGCAACGCCCGGATGCGGGCGAGGAGTTCCTCGGTGGCGAAGGGCTTGGCGAGGTAGTCGTCCGCCCCCGCGTCCAGACCGGCGACGCGGTCCCCGATCTGGTCGCGGGCGGTCAGGACGAGGACGGGCAGCCGGTCGCCGCGGCGGCGCAGCATCCGGCACAGGGCCAGGCCGTCCAGGCCCGGCATGACCACGTCCACCACCGCCAGGTCGGGGCTCTCCTCCTCGATCAGGCTGAGCCCCCGCAGTCCGTCGGGGGCCAGCAGGACGCGGTAGCCCTCGAAGCGCAGCAGTTGGTCCAGGGTGCTGCGCACGCCCGGGTCGTCCTCGACGACCAGGACCGTGCGGGGATGCTCGAATGCCTCAGTCATGAGGTCATCTTCGCTGGTGGTGGGCGTGGTCATGGATGCGGGCCCGGTCAGTGGGCGACGGCGGCGACGGCGATCGGGGGCAGTCCGCTCAGGCAGGAGGTGTCGCCGGTGGCGCCGGTGCGCAGGAACCGGGTGGCGACGCCGGTCACGCAGCCGCTGCGCTCCAGCTCGGGTACGTGTCCGGTGTTGGCGACGGAGTGGAACCGGCTCCGCTCGAACTGCCGTGCCGCCAGGCGGCCGTTGGCATCAGGCGTGTTGGCGTCGAGGTCGCCGGAGAGCACCAGGACCGGCACGTCCGGGAAGCGGGGGTGAAGCGGCTGGGGGCGGGCGGTGTTCGCGCGCGGCCAGCCGACGCAGAGGTCCCCGCCGTCCGACTGGGCCTGGGTGAAGCCCTCGGCGCTGAACGGTCCGTAGGCGCCGGGCGCGGTGCCCGCCAGGGCCTTGCGGTACTGCCGCCACCGCTCGGCGACGGGCGCCGTCCGCGACCAGGCCGTGCGGTAGTCGTTGCACACCACGGCCAGGAACGGCGCCTGGTCGGTGGCGTCCGCCGTGGCACCGTCCTCCTTGATCAGCTCGACCAGCGGCTTGGGGTCGTTCCGTACGAAGTGGCGCAGGGCGCGGGGCATGCGGCCGAGCAGGGTGCGCTCCCGCGGGGACGCGCCCACGCCGGAACTTGCCGACTCGTACAGCAGGTTGCCGAGTTTGGCCTCGGTGAACGTCACGCGGTGTCTGGTGCCGTCCGCGGTGATCCGTACGGTGAGCGGCTCGGCCCGCAGCCGTGCGGCCACGGTCTTGAGGTCCCGCACGGCCGTGGCGCCGTCGCAGGCCTGCTGCGGGTCGCGGTCGCAGATCCGGCGCAGGGCCAGGGAGACCGCTCGGGCGCTGGGTCGCACCAGGGGATCGAACGCCAGTGGGTAGGCGCCCGTCAGGAGCATGGAACGCACTCGGTCGGGGTGGCGGCTCGCGTACACGGGCATCAAGTACGTGCCGTAGGACGCTCCGTAGAGCGTGAGCCGTTCGACGCCGAGCCGGGCGCGGACGGCGTCGATGTCGTCGGCGGTGGCGGCCGTGGTGTACGCCCGTGCGCGCGGCCCGAGCTTCTTCGCGCACCGCACCACGGCGTCCCGCTGCTGTCGCCGCGTGCCGAACCGGTAGTCAGCGGCCGTCACCCCGCAGGGCAGGCGCTCCGAGACGCCGGTGCCCCTGGGGTCGACCAGCAGCACGTCGTGGTCGCGGAGCAGGCCGCGCAGGCCGACGGCGTACTGCGGGGCACGCTCGACGGCGACCTCCCCCGGTCCGCCGGGGTTGATGGCCACGGTGCCCTGGGCGGCGCCGGTGCCGCGGTGCCGGACGACCGCGTACCCCACCTTGATCGTGCCCAGTTCCGGCCTGCCGGTGACCAGTGGCCGCCTTCGTCGCGCCGCAGTCCACGCGGTGGTCCGGCACGGTCGGGCACCACGCCGGGCGGTGTGCGACGGGCACGGCCGCGGTGCTCGTCGTCCTGGGCGCCGCGGCGGCCGTCATGGGCGGCGCCGATGCCAGCAGCGTCACCATGCAGGCGGCCAGGCCCACGCTCCGGGCGGTGCTCGCGTACGTCATGCGCACTCCTTGTGTCTCTCAGGTGCGGACATGACAGTGCCGCCCGCTCCGCACAGCGACGGCAGAGCGGCGGCAAAGGTGGGTAAGAAGGCACGGCTGAGAAAGCGCGGGCGCCTGGGCCGGACCGGCACCCCATGCCGGGACGTGCCCGAGCGGTATGGCCCGTGGGACCGGGTGAACGACCTGTTCAGACGCTGGCAGCGGGACAGTGACTCACCGCAGTTCGAGCCCGTCCTGGAAGCCATCCGGGTGCCCGGGCTGGCCCTGGGGCGGCCTCGCGAACACCCAGCCCGAGTGCGAGCCGACCAGGCACACGGCTCCCGCAACCGGCAGAGCCTCGGATCCCTAGGCGGCCGACCGCCGAATTTCGACAAGACCGACTACCGCGAGCGCCATGCGGTCGCGTGCGGCATCGACCGACTCAAGAGACACCGGGCCGTCGCCACGAGGTGCGCCAAACTTGCCGTCCGCTACGAGGCCACCGTCCACATCGCGGTCATCAATGAATGGCTGTGACCGGGATTTCGGGGACTCAACACTGACCTGCGCACCCGCCGTCCATGAGGCGGCGTAATGCGAGACCGCTCAGCGGGCCGGGCGATAGAGTCCGCATGTGCGTTGATCTTCCAAGCGGCGACCAAGCGTCGCCGCAGACGGTGCGGGCGACCCCGATGAGCGGGGCCGCCCGGCTGGCATGTCCGGCACCACAACAGCGGAGATCACGCCATGACTGCTCATGAGCCCCTCGCCTACGATGCGTTCGTCGAACTCGCCGCCGCTGATCCAGCTGTCGTCGGCCTTGTCCTCAAAGGATCCCGGGCCCACGAGGGCATGACCACTGAGCACTCCGACCACGACCTGTACGTTGTCCTCGCCGATGGTGCGAAGACGAACCTCACCCGGTTCACAGGACACCGCACCCCGGAACTCGACCTCGTCATCCTCTCCCTCGTCGAGTTCCGCGCCGCCGGAATGCCCGGCTTCGAGCGGTACGCCCTCGCCCGCGCCAGGATCGTGTTCGACCGGCTCGACGGAGTCATCGCCCAGATCCTGACCAGCAAGGCGCGGCTCGGCGCCGGTGAAGCCTTCCGGGCGGCGAGCGAATGGCTCGATGCCTACGCCAACTCCCTCTACCGCTCGGTCAAGAACGACCGCGACGGACATGCCCTCGCGGCCCGACTCGACGCCGCCGACAGCGTCCGGTTCCTGCTGGAGCTGCTCTTCGCCCTGGACCGGCGTCCCCGCCCCTACAACAAGTATCTGGAGTGGGAGCTTTCCCGATTCCCGCTGCCCGGCTGGGACACCGGGCTGCTGCTCGACGCCGCAGACCACATCTCAGACACGGGCGACGTGACCACACAGCGTCGTCTCTTCGCCCAGGTCGAGACGGCGGCCCGGCGGGCCGGGCACGGACCGGTGCTGGACGCATGGGGTGAAGACCTGCACCTGATGCGACCCCAGTAGAAGCGACCGCGGCAGCCCCAGCACCGCCACTCCTACCGCCCGAGGTGTTCGCAGCATGCCCTAACCCGCGCTGGCGAAGCGCTTGCGGTACTCGCTCGGTGTGGTGCCGAGGTGGCGGGCGAAGGCGCGGCGGAGCGTCTCGTCGCTGCCGAATCCGCTGTGCCGGGCCGCCGAGGTGGCGCTGTGCCCGTCGAGCAGGAGCTGCTGGGCCCGGTCGAGGCGTACGCGTTCGACCCAGCGGGCCGGTGTGGTGTCCAGCTCGCTCTGGAACAGGCGGGTCAGGTGCCGGGTGCTGACGGCGGCGAAGGCGGCCATGGCGGGCAGGCTGTGGTCGCCCGCCGGGTCGGCGAGGACGGCGTCGAGCAGGGAGCGGAGCGGGGCGCCGCGCGCGGGTGGCGTGGCGAGGGCCGTGGAGAACTGGGACTGGCCGCCCGGGCGTTGCAGGAACACCACCAGTTCGCGGGCGATGTGCCGGGCGCGCTCCGCGCCGTGGTCCCGCTCCACAAGCGCGAGGGCCAGGTCGATGCCCGCGCTGATGCCCGCCGACGTGACGTACCGCCCGTCGCTGACGTGGATCGCGTCCGGCTCCACGCGCACCCGTGGGTGGCGGCGGGCCAGAGCGGTGGTGTGCCGCCAGTGCGTGGTGGCGCGCCGCCCGTCGAGCAGGCCGAGCGCGGCGAGCACGAAGGCGCCGCTGCACACGGCGGCGACCCGGTCCGCGCGGGCGGCCAGGGCGTCGGCCGCGGTGAGGAGCGCCTCGTCGAGGTGGCCGTCGGCCAGTTCGTCCGCGCCCGCGACCACGAGCGTGTCGAGGTGGCCGACGTCGGCCGCCGCGAGCGTCCCGGCGAGGGCGAGGCCGGAGGCGGTGGTGACGGTGCCGCCGCCGGGCGAGGCCAGGACCTGCTCGTAGGGCAGGCCGAGGCGGCGCGCCTGCTGCAGCACCTCGGCGGGGCCGCTGACGTCGAGCAGGGTCACCCCGTCGAACACGAGGAAGACCACGCGATGGGTCATGTCTGAATCCGTGGGCTGTCCGGCAGAAAGGACATGGCTCCAGGGTACGCCCGCCGACGAGAGTGGAGGCACCGGAGACCGAGCGGTCCCACGGCGACGCGAGGCGACGAGAGGTGTACGTGATGAGCGAGGAGATCGCGGGAGTGCGGATCCCGGACAGCGCGCTGGCGCGGGAGGCCACCGAGCTGGTGCGGGAGGCCGCCTCGCCGCTGGTGTTCGACCACTCCCGGCGGGTGTTCCTGTTCGGGGCGCTGCGGGGCCGCGCGCAGGGCCTCACCTTCGATCCGGAGCTGCTCTACGTGGGCGCGATGTTCCACGACCTGGGCCTGACGGAGCGGTTCGGCCGTACCGACCAGCGGTTCGAGATCGACGGCGCGGACGAGGCCCGCCGCTTCCTGCGCGCCCGCGGCGTCGACGGCGAGGCGGCCGACCGGGTCTGGGCGGCCGTCGCCCTGCACACCACGCCGGAGATCCCGCTGCGGATGGCGCCCGAGGTGGCCCTGGTGACGCGGGGCGTGGAGCTTGACGTGCTGGGCGTCGGCTACCACGACGTGTCCGACGAGGCGCGCGCCGCCGTGGTGGCGGCGCATCCGCGCCCCGACTTCAAGAACGGGATCCTGGCCGCGTTCACCGACGGGATCAAGGACCGCCCCGGCACGACGTTCGGCAACGTCAAGGCGGACGTGCTGGCCCACTTCGTGCCCGGCTTCCGCCGCGGCGACTTCGTCGAGGTCATCAAGGACTCGCCGTGGCCGGAGTGAGCGGACCGGGGGCGTCCGGAGGTCAGACGGTGCCCACCCAGGCGTCGGCCCCGAACGCCCCCTTCACCTCCGAGGCGAGGGAAGCGGCGTCCACCCGCGCTTGGAGGGCGTAGACCGTGGTCTTGCGCGCGCCGCGGACAGCGAGGTGGACGGGGGTGCCGCCGGGGTGCGCGGCGAGGATCCGCTTCAGCTCCCGCACCGAATCCGCGGTGACCCGGTGCGCGGGGAGCGCGAGGCGCACCGGGGGCCGCCCACCGTGTTCGGCCGCGGAGACGTCGAGGACGGTGAGCTTGCCGCCGAAGACGTTCAGGGTGCCGTCGCGGTCCTCGATCCTCCCCTGGACGGCGACGACGTCGTCCTCGACCAGGGCGTGCCGTACGAGTTGGTAGGCGGCGGGGAAGAACAGGACCTCGATGCCCGCGTCGCGGTCGGCGAGGTGCACGATCGCCCAGGCGTTGCCCTGCTTGGTGACCTTGTGCTGGATTCCGGTGATCAGCCCGGCGACGCGGACGTCCCCGCTGGTGCGGCCGGAGGCCAGGAGCTCGGCGACCGAGCAGTCGCGGGCGGTGGCCAGCACGTGTTCGGCGCCGTCCAGGGGGTGGGCGGAGACGTACAGACCCAGCATCTCGCGTTCGGTGGCGAGGAGTTGGCGCCGGGGCCACTCGGCGGCGTCGACGGGGAAGTCGAGGCCGAAGGACGGCCCGTCGTCGGCAGGGGCGTCCGCGCCCGGGGTGAAGAGGTCGTCCTGGCCGAAGCTCGCCGCCTTCTTGACGGGGATGATCGCGTCGATGGCCGCCTCGTGCACGGCGGCCAGGCCCTTGCGGGAGTGGCCGAGGGAGTCGAAGGCGCCCGCCTTGACCAGCGAGTCCACGGCCCGCTTGTTGAGGGCGGGCAGGTCGGCCTTGGCGAGGAAGTCGGCGAACGAGGTGAACCTCCCCTTGCGGCGGCGGGCGTCACGGACGGCTTCGATGACGCCGTCGCCGACGTTGCGCACCGAGCGCAGCCCGAAGCGCACGTCGTCGCCGATCGCGGTGAACTCCGCGGCGGACTCGTTGATGTCGGGCTGCAGCACCCGCACGCCGTTCTCGCGGGCGTCGGCGAGGTACACGGCCGCCTTGTCCTTGTCGTCGCCGACGGACGTGAGCAGGGCGGCCATGTACTCGGCCGGGTAGTTCGCCTTGAGGTACGCCGTCCAGTACGACACCAGGCCGTACCCGGCGGTGTGCGACTTGTTGAAGGCGTAGCCGGAGAACGGGAGCATGACGTCCCACAGCGCCTTGACGGCCTCGTCGGAGAAGCCGCCCGCCCGCATGCCCGCGTGGAACTTCTCCCACTCCGCGGCCAGGACCTCCGGCTTCTTCTTGCCCATCGCGCGGCGCAGCATGTCGGCGCCGCCCAGCGTGTAGCCCGCGAGCTGGCGGGCGATGGCCATGATCTGCTCCTGGAAGATGAGCAGGTGGTGGGTGGAGCCGAGGATGGGTTCCAGGGCCCGCTCCAGCTCCGGGTGGATGGGCGCGGGGTGCTGTTTGCCGTTCTGGCGCAGCGCGTAGTTGGTGTGGGCGTTGGCCGCCATGGGGCCGGGCCGGTACAGGGCGTTGGCGGCCGCGATGTCCTCGAACCGGGTGGGTTCCATCAGTTTCAGCAGGGCCCGCATGCCGCCGCCGTCGAGCTGGAACACGCCGAGGGTGTTGCCCGCGGCGAGGAGCCGGTACGTGGGGGCGTCGTCCAGCGGGATCACCACCACGTCGGGGTCACCGGTGCCGGGGTCCACGGTGGCCAGGCGCACGCCCCTGTTCTCGCGGATGTTCTCGATGGCCTGGTCGATGACGCCCAGGTTGCGCAGCCCGAGGAAGTCCATCTTGATCAGGCCCATGGCCTCGCACGAGGGATAGTCGAAGCCGGTGATCCTGGCGCCGTCCGCGGCCCGCATGTGCAGCGGGATGCGGTCGGTCAGGCGCGTCTTGGACAGGATCACCGCGGCGGCGTGCACCCCGGTGCCGCGGGTGAGGCCCTCCACTCCGCGGGCGGTGTCGATGACCCGCCGCACGTCCGGCTCGCTGTCGTACATCCGCCGGATCTCCCCCGTCTCGGCGTAGCGGGGGTGGGCGGTGTCGAAGAGCGCGGCCAGCGGGGCGGGCTTGCCGTTCTGGTCCGGCGGGAGGGCCTTGGTGATGCGCTCGCCGTGGGCGTAGGGGTAGCCGAGGACGCGCGAGGAATCCTTGATCGCGTTCTTGGCCTTGATCTTGCCGAAGGTGTTGACCAGGGCGGTGAACCCGTCGCCGTACTTCTCGGTGACGTAGCGGACCATGCGGTCGCGCTGGCGGTCGTCGAAGTCGAGGTCGACGTCCGGGGGGTTGATGCGCTCGGGGTTCAGGAACCGCTCGAACAGCAGGCCGTGCTCCAGGGGGCACAGCTCGGTGATGCGGACGGCGTAGGCCACCAGGGAGCCGGTGGCGGAGCCGCGACCGGGCCCGATCGGGATGCCGTTGTCCCTGGCGTGGCGGCAGATGTCCGCGACCACGAGGAAGTACGAGCTGAAGCCCATCGGGCCGATGACCGCCATCTCGGTCTCGAAGCGGTCCAGGACGTGCGCGGGCACGGGGTCGCCGTAGCGTCGCACCAGGCCGGTGAGGACCTCGCGGCGCAGCCACGACTCCTGGCTCTCGCCCTCGGGCACGTCCGGGAACCGGGGCATCTCGTCGACGTGGTCGAAGACCTCGTCGTACGGCTCGACGCGTTCCGCGATCAGCAGCGTGTTGTCGCAGGCCCGCGGCAGCTCCGCGAAGAGCGCGCGCATCTCGGCGGCGGACTTCAGGTAGTAGCCGGAGCCGTTGAAGCGGAACCGCCGGGGGTCGTCCTTGTTCTTGCCGACGCCGATGCACAGCAGGTTGTCGTGGGCGTCGGCCTGGTCCTCGGTGACGTAGTGCGCGTCGTTCGTCGCGAGCAGCGGGATGCGCAGGTCCCTCGCCAGGCGCAACAGGTCCTCGCGGACGGCGCGTTCGATGTCCAGGCCGTGGTCCATCAGCTCCAGGAAGTAGTTCTCGCGGCCGAAGACGTCCTGCCAGGCCGCGGCGGCGGCCCGCGCCTCGTCGTACTGGTTGAGGCGCAGCCGGGTCTGGATCTCGCCGGAGGGGCAGCCGGTGGTGGCGATGATGCCGCCCGGCCGCTCCGCGATCAGTTCGCGGTCCATGCGCGGCTTCCCCGCCGGGAACTGCCCCTCGTAACTGGCCTGGGTGCTCAGCCGGAACAGGTTGCGCAGGCCCTGGACGTTCCGCGCCCACATCGTCATGTGGGTGAAGCGGCCGCCTCCGGAGACGTCCTTGGAGCCTTCGCCGTCGTCGCTGACGGCACGTCGGCCGCCCGGCCCCCAGAACTCCTGCCTGCGGGAGAACCGTGAGGACGGCGCCAGGTACGCCTCGATGCCGATGATCGGCCTGACGCCCTCGAAGTCCTTGGCGACCATCGCGAACTCGTAGGCGCCGAACATGTTCCCGTGGTCGCTCATGGCGATCGCGGGCATCCGCTGCCGGGCCACCTCGCCGAACATCGGCCGCAGCCTCTGCGCGCCGTCCAGCATCGAGTACTCGGTGTGGTTGTGCAGGTGTACGAAGGAATCCGGCACCGGTGTGTCACCTCCGGGAAGGGGCGAGGCCGCCCGATAGGGGCAACCACGGGTTGTCCCTCGCCATCCAAGCGAGCCCGCGACCTGCGGATCAAACAACCATTTGCCCCACTCCACACAACCCTTCGTTGTGACCCTAGGGTGGTCGGTGTGGATCTCAACGCCGTACGCACATTCGTCGCCGCCGCCGACGCGGGACAGTTCCAGAAGGCCGCCGTCGATCTGTCGCTCACCCAGCAGGCCGTCTCCAAGCGCATCGCCGCCCTGGAGGGCGACCTGGGGGTGCGGCTCTTCACCCGTGACGCGCGCGGAGCGCACCTCACCATCGACGGCCAGGCGTTCCTGCCGCACGCCCGCGCCCTGCTCCACGCCGAGGAGCGGGCGAGCGCGTCGGTGCGGCCCGGGCACCGGGCACTGCGGGTCGACGTGATCGGCCGCCGCGTCTCCACGGCCGGGCTGCTGCGCGACTTCCACCGCGCGCACCCCGGCATCGAGCTCGACGTGGTCACCCTGTACGACGGCGACGAGGCCATCGCCGCCGTCGAGTCCGGCACGATCGACGCGACGTTCCGGGCCGTCACCCGGCCCGGCGGCCGCCTGCCCGACGCTATCCGCGCCTGCCCGGTGCTCGACGAGCCCCTGGAGCTGTTCACCGGGCCCGCCCACCCGTTCGCCGCCGCGCCCTCGGTCACGCCCGCCGCTCTCGCGGGGCACCGGATCTGGATGCCGAGCAACGCCCCGGGCACCGAGTGGGCCGCCTACTACGACGAGCTGGCCGCCACGTTCGGGCTCACCATCGACACGGTCGGCCCCGACTTCGGCGTCGAGGCCCTCCTCGACACCATCGCGGACTCCTCGACCCTGGCGACGTTCCTCAGCGGGCGCACCCCCCTCGCCTGGCCCGCGGGCTACGACCTGCGCCGCGTCCCGCTGCGCCACCCCACGCCGGTGTATCCGCACTCCCTGCTGTGGCGCGCCGACAACGCCCACCCCGCGCTCGCCGCCCTCCGCGACCACCTGCGCGCGACGCGGCCCGAACCGCCCGCCGACGCCTGGAAGCCGACATGGGCGCGGCAGGCCGGGTGAGCCCCGCCTGCCTACGATCGCCCCATGGCCCTGTTCCTCGTCGACCGCACCACGCCGCTGCGCCCCGAGGAGGCCTGGCGGCGGCTCACCGACTGGGAGCGGCACGGCCGGGTGGTGCCGCTGACCCGCGTCACCGTCGGCCTCGCGGGAACGCCGACGGCCGGTGCGGGCGCGCGCTTCACGGCCCGCACCGGGGTGGGGCCGCTGGCCTTCGACGACCCGATGGAGGTCGTGGTGTGGCGGCCGCCGACGGTGGGGCGGACCGGTGTGTGCCGTCTGGTCAAGCACGGTACGGCCGTCACGGGCTGGGCCGAGATCGAGGTGGGCCCCGAGGGCAGTGGCGCGCGGGTGCTCTGGCGCGAGGAGCTGCGGGTGCGGTGGCTGCCGCGGCGCGCCGATCCGCTGGTGGCACGGCTCGGCCCGGTGGTGTTCGGGCGGGCCGTCGACGCGCTTCTCGGCTCCGGCTGACAGGTCCGGTCAGGGGGCGGGCTTCTCCCAGACCGAGACATGGCCGGTGCTCTCGCGGGTGAAGGGCGCCCGGGACCAGTCCTGCCAGCGGTCGCGCGGCGAAAGCCCGGCGAGGCGTGCCATCAGGTCCAGTTCGGCGGGCCACACGTATCGGAACGGCGTGGACGCGTGCTCGGCCTTGCCGTCGACGACCGTCAGGTAGTGCGAGCTCATCGCCTGCGTGGCGGTGTCATAGGTGTCGAAGGCCCACTGCGTCGCACGGACGCGGAAGGGGACGGCGCTCTGGCCCGGCGGGAGCATGCGCAGCGCGGGCACGCCGACCTCGATGACGAAGCGCGCGCGGCGAGCGGGAGCGCGACGCGGCCCGTGCCGATCCCGAACTCCAGGGCCCGCCCATGGCCGCGGTGGCGCACGGGGTTTTTCGCCGCACGGGATGCGGATCGGGCGACACGCGGTGAACCTGGAGGCAGGGGGTACGCCAAGGAGGCATCCCATGTCGGTGATGGACAAGCTCAAGCAGATGCTCAAGGGGCACGAGGACAAGGCAGGTCAGGGCATCGACAAGGCGGGCGACTTCGTCGACGAGAAGACCCAGGGCAAGTACAGCAGCCAGGTCGACACCGCCCAGGACAAGCTCAAGGAGCAGCTGGGCGCGGACCGGGAGCAGGGCGGCGGCCAGGGCAATCCCCCGCAGGCCTGAGCGGTCCACGGACGGCCCGGGCCGCAAGTCGGCCCGGGCCCCGGCCGCCACGGGCGGCTTCCCCCCGGGCGCGCGGCGCTAGCCGCTGCTCGTGCGCCCGTGTGCGGTCCGCGCCAGGCGCGGGCCCAGCCAGCGCTTGAACTGGCGCAGCACCTTGACCTGTCCGACCGCCTTGTCGAGGCCGTAGTACAGCTGCGGCGGGACGTACGGCAGCAGCGGCGAGTGGCGCTGGCCGAGCAGGGCGAACATGCGGTGCGGGGGCAGCTGGATGTAGCGGGGCAGGTTCTCGTACCACTGCGCGCTGTGGCGGGCCGCGCTCTGCGGCGACAGCAGGGCTGCGGCGCGCTCGTGCTGGTAGGCGGCGAGGGCGGACGGCAGCGCGCTGTGCCCGCGCAGGGCCCCGGCCAGCGCGATGGCGTCCTCCAGGGCGAGGGTGGTGCCCGCCCCGATCGAGTAGTGCGTGGTGTGGGCGGCGTCGCCGATGAGGACGACGTTGTCGCGGTACCAGCGCTGGTTGGTGAGGGTCTGGAAGGTCAGCCACTGGGCACGGCCGTCGGCCGAGGAGCGGCCGATCAGGGGGTGTCCGTCCAGGACGTGGGCGAACAGCTTGCCGAGCAGGGCAAGGCCCTCGGCCTCGTCCGCCTGGTCGAGGCCGAGGCCGGTCCAGGTCTCGGGGGCGCATTCGACGACGCAGGTGCTGCGTTCGTCGCTGAACCGGTAGCCGTAGGCCCAGATCCAGCCGTGGCCGGTCTCCACGAAGGCGAAGGTGAAGGCGTCGAAGACCTTGCTGGTGCCGAGCCAGATGTACTGGTTGCGCCCGGCGGTGACCCGCGTCCCGAAGCGGTCGGCGTCCTGGGCGCGCAGCGCGCTGTGCAGACCGTCGCCCGCCACGACCAGGTCGGCGTCCAGCGGCAGGTCGTCGGCGCCGATCTCGCGGTCGAACTCCAGGCGTACGCCGAGGGCGCGGGCGCGCGCGGAGAGCAGTTCGAGGAGCCGGTGGCGGCCGATGCCGAAGCCCTCGTCGCCCCGGTGGCGCGCCGTCCTGTCGCCGACGTGGGCGACGCCGTCGCGCCAGCGCACGGACGCCTCCTCGACGGCGCGCGCCGACTCGGGGTCGTGGGTGTGGAGCTTGTCGAGGAGCCCGCGCCAGTAGGTGACGCCCCAGCCGTAGGTCGACCCCTCCGGGTTGCGTTCGTGGACGGTGATCTCGGTGGTGGGGTCCTGCCGCTTCAGCAGGATGGAGAGATACAGGCCGGCGGGCCCGCCTCCGACGCAGGCGACCTTCACGTACACCTCTGCAAGTTGCTCACGATGACCATGTGGCGACAGAGAGTAGCAGCGGGTGTCCGGTGCCCCGGACAGCCGACCGGCCCGCCGCGCGGGGCGCGGCGGGCCGGTCGTGTTCCTCCGGGCGGGGTCAGGGCGTGCCGCAGTCCCCTCGCGGCGGCGGTGGCGTCGTGTCGCCGGAGTCCGCTTCGGCGGTGGTGAGGACCCTGACGTTGAGGGCGCACTCGATCTGTTTGACGGTGTGGAACACGATCACGTCGTTCGGGCGGGTGGGACCGCTGATGCGCTGCTGGCTGCCGACCAGCATGCCCACGAGCATGGCGCCGTGCACCTGGTGACCGTCGATGACCGTGTCGATCGGTACGAAGACGGGGGCACCCGAGTCACCGCCGCGGCCGAGTTCCACGCCTTCTCTGACCGCGCGGGCCAGGCCGCGGGTGCACCGCCGCGGCGCGGGTTTCGGCTCGCACTCCACGCCCTCCGTCAGCGAGCCCACGTCGATGTCGCAGACGAGCTTGGTGACCGCGCCGCTGACGCACACCTTCTGGCCGACCACCGGTGCGTCGGCCTTGCCGAGGACGCGGCGTGCGGCGGGCAGGCCCGGTGTGCCGCCGTCCGTCCAGATGGTCGGGGCGTACGTCTGCGGGTTCACGCGCGTGGTGCCGATCAGGCCGGTGTCCGCGCCGTCGTCGAAGAACGACCTGAGGAACGTGCCGTACCGCTGCTCACCGGACTGTGCCCGCACGTCGATCCGGGCGTCCGAGCAGTGCCCGGCGGTGACCATCGCGCGTTTGCCGTCCTCCACGCGGCGTACGGCGAAGCCGGACGTGCAGGGGAACTCCGAGCCGCTCACCGTGGTGACGATCTCGGCGCCGCCCCGGTGCGGCTGGGGGTCGTTGCTCCGGCTGGGCGGGGCGGCGTCGGCGGGCAGCGCTGGTGCCAGGGCCAGGACCAGGGCCGCCACTCCGGCGGAAAGGATGCGGGTCGCCGTCATCGCGGCCTCCTCACAGCTCGAATTCGATCCGGCCGAGCAGGCCGACGGTCAGTCCGAAGTAGTCGGCGTGCACCAGGCGGCGGGCCGCCGGTACGGGTGCGCCGTTGACGGTGACCGTCTCCGTGGCCGTGTCCTGGTCGGTGCGGTACAGCTCGTACTCCTGCACGAGGAGCCGGTACAGGGTCAGATGCTGTCCGGCCGGGGGCGTCAGGCTCCCGGTCCAGGCGAAGGCGGTGCCCTCCGCGCGGCACACCAGCTCGACGGGGCTGCCGAGTTGCTTCCAGTCCATGTCGTCCTCCCCCAGGCTCGCGCGGCTCTGCAGGGTGACGACGACGCGGCGGCTGGCGGCCGCGGCGACCGCCCCGGTGCCGCTGATCTCGCCCAGTTCGTTGTACGAGGCCGGGCCGCTGAGGCGGACGGTGAGCTGCTCGCCCTCGCGGCGCCCGGTGGTCTCGCGCGGCGGCAGCAGCTGCGCGAACTCCGCGCGCTCCACCTTCGACAGGTGCAGCGGGTCGGCCGAGAACGGCTGGTAGCGGGCGAGGGCCAGACGCACATAGGGGAAGTAGGCCGTGGCCGCGCCGGTGCCTAGGTCCACGTCGATGTCGACGTACCACAGGCGGCGGTCCCGGTCGTAGGACGGCGTGTAGGCCACCGCGTCGGCCAGCAGCGGCCTCGCGTCGGTCGACTCGGCGAGGGGCAGGCCGGTGAGGCGCTTGTCCGCGTTCGGGAAGTGGGCGGCCGCCGGGGACGGCAGTGCGGTCGTGTCGGACCAGACGGGGTCGACGCCCCAGCGGGTGGCGAGGTTCTCGGGCAGGCTGGTGCCGGGGTCGAGGATCACGGCGAGCATCTCGTCGTCGCCGGAGGAGAACCACGGGCGGTTCAGATAGACGCGCTGCCCGGCGGCGCGGCGGCGGCGTGTGACCGTGCCCCGGGCGCGGTCGACGGTGCGCTCGTGGCGCAGGGTCGGCACCGCGTACGCCACGACCGGTGGTTCGGGCCTGCGGGAGCTGGGCACGGGCAGCGGCGCGGTCGCCGGGCCGAGGCGGGTGACCTTGGCGCGGTCCTCGGTGAGGGTCGGGTGGAAGTACTCGCGGAAGCGGGTGACGGCGGTGGGTGTGTAGCGGACGTTGCGGTGCCGGGTGTCGCCGAACTCGTGGGTGCGGTGGGCCCGTTCCTCGTCGTCGCCGTATTCCAGGGGGATGTCCTCCAGGTGGGTGTGGCCGTCCACGCGGGTGGGCGCGGGCTGGGTGACGTCGTCGAGCCATTCGCTCCAGCGGGCGTCCACCTCGACGTGCCCGGTGCTCTCGGAGTGCCCGGTGACGTGCAGGCCGATGTCGGCGGCGGTCTGCTCGGCCGTGCGCCCCGCGGTGAGTTCGCTCAGGGCCGGACGCCGCACGGGCTTCTCCACCGCGTGCACCAGGGTGATCTCCGTCCAGGGCGTGAGCATCCAGTTCTCGCCGTCCGCGCTGGCCCGGGTGACGAACTCCCGGTCCCGCTGGGGCAGGTCACGCCAGAACGTGGACGCGGTGAGCAGGCCCCACTGTTTGAGCAGGGGCAGTCTGTCCGGGTCCAGATAGCAGCTCAGGCGGACCGTGGCGATCTCGCCCTTGGGCAGGTACACCTCCAGGACGCGCTCGATGAAGCCGTCCCACTGCGGCTCGCGCGTGCCCTCCTTGACGCGGATCTTGAATGGCTTGGCCTGCGGCCACGGCCCCGGGAAGGGGATCTTGCGGTTCTCGGTGTCGCCGGGCAGACCGCGCAGCATGACGCCCTCGGCGAGGGCGTCCGGCAGATAGGGCAGGAGCAGCTGGTGGCCGCTGTGCACCACGAACTCGCCCTGTTTCAGTCCGGCGCCGCGCCGGGGCAGCGGCAGCGGCGTCACGGACGAGGTGTCGTGCACGTCGTGCTTGGCGACGTGGATGCTGCCTTCGAGGAGCAGGTCGTGCTCCAGGTGGGGCCACTCGGCCTCGCGGACCTTGGTGTCGAGGAACGACCCGGACTCGCGGGAGGCGATGGCGACGTACTCCTCGCGCAGCCGGTCGGGCTTGGTCGCGCCGAAGGCGGCGTCGAGCACGCCGTGCTCCTCGGCCATCTGCAGCGCCGTCTTCGGCGCCACCACGTGGCGTTCCGCGATCGGCTTGTAGCGCCGGTCCAGACGGTCGGCGCCGGAGCGCTCGCCGTGGTCGGGGACGTTCGAGCGCAGCAGCGCGTACTCGTCCGGGGAGATCTGCCGGTCCTCGTCGGTGACGGTGCTGCGGATGACGAGGCGTTCGGTGGACTCGCCCTCGTTGAACGGCAGCAGCGGAATGACCACGGGCTGCGGCACGGGCTCCCAGCGGCCGTAGGTGATCGCCTCGGAGCGGACGGCGTCGGGCGTGCTCGCCGTGTGCTCCAGGCTGTTGCCCGCGAGGTCGACGACCCGGGCGCGCATGCGGTACGTGCTGCCGTAGCGCAGGGCGGGCAGGGAGCCCGGCTCCGCGGTGAACCTGGTCTCCAGGGGCACGTCCGGGGAGACCGGCGGGGCGGGCTCCTCCACCTCGTTGTCCAGGCCGATGGTGCGGCCCGGGCGGGGCGCCGCGAGGCTCCAGCCGTGCCAGCCGAGGACGGCCTGGTGGCCGTAGAGCTCCGGGGCCCCCTTGGCCACGGCCGTCACCGCGCTGGCGCGCACCAGGCCTTCGTCCGGGCGGACCTGGATCGGGACGGGCTGCTGTCCGGCCCTGCGGATCGTGTAACGGCCGCGGCGGCGCAGCAGGGACCGCCACTGCCGTACGGCGCCGGTGGCGGGGTCGGCGGTGCCGACGTCCACGCGGTAGCCGCGCACCAGGTCCTCGGCGGTGAAGGTGGCCACCTCGCCGTTGGTGCGGCGCAGCAGGTCGTCGCCGATACGCCCGGCCAGGTGCCGGTCGCGGTCGGTGCTGCATCAGGGTGATGCCGCCGCCGCGGGCGGCCGGGGTGCCGGTGCCCACGGTCTGGTAGGGCATCGAGTGCGGGCTCGACGGATACAGGTGCTCGATGGTGCGGGCGTAGTCGAGGTGCTTGAGCGCCGCGCCGTCGACGTCGAGTTCGGTCAGGTGCCAGGTGCCGGGGGCGCCCAGGTTCAGGAGCCGGTCGGTGAACAGGCCCGTGGTGCCGGCAGCCGCCTCGAAGACGCTGCCCCGTACGATGCGCAGCCGCGTCCAGGGCCGCCGGTTGTCGGTGTTGAGGGTGGTGGAGTCGGGGACGCGGTCGTCGAAGCGCACGCGGACGCGCGCCTGGTCGGTCACCGCCGCGGGCAGGGTGAACTTCAGGTCGACGACGAGGCCGAACCGGCGCTGGAGTTCCGGGTAGTCGCCGATGAGGCCGCAGGCCTCGTGGAAGTCGACGCGGTGCTTCTCCTCCTCGGCCGCGGCGAGTTCGGCGGGCGTGGGGCGCGGCCGGTCGTAGAACAGCGCCGCTTCGGCCAGCGGCAGCATGCGTCTGCGGTCCTCGCGCGTGTACGCGCCGCTGGAGCGGTCCATGGAGCGGGGGGCGAGGCCGTCGGCCGCGGTGCGCGGGCCGCCGTTGCCAGGCGGGTCGAAGGCCTCCGACACCGCCTTGTACCCCGTGGTGATGTCCTTGCCGATGCCGAGGACCTGCTGGGAGACGATGTCGGGCAGCTCGTACAGGGCGGGGAGCTCCCAGCCGCGGTGGTCCGTGGGCGGCGGCTCGCACAGTCCGCGCTCCTGGCGGGCCCACTCGCCGCCGAGGCGGCTGCGTGTGGTGGCCACGGCGACGGCCTGGTACACGCCGGTGATCTCGTCGTGGACCATCTTGCCGGGGAAGGAGCGCAGGGTGCGCGGCGCCTGCGCGGCGAGCGCGGTCGCCGGGGGCGGCTCCTTGACGAGCGTGCCGCCGGTGAACAGGGCCTGCCACAGCACCGGGTCGGCGGCGGGGTAGCGGCCGGTCGGCTGGTGTTCCTTGACGTAGGTGTCCGCGGGCGTGTCGAACTCCAGCCACAGCCCGGACAGCAGCGTGTTCAGGTGCCCGGGCCACTCGGTGAAGTAAGCGGACCGGCTGAGCTCGGTGATGCCGGTCAGGGTGGGGCTGACGAGGATGGACACGCGCACGGTGTCCCCCTCGACGACGCCGTCGGGCAGGACGGTCCATCGGATGCTGTCCACCATGGTCAGCTCACCTCCGCGAAGGCCGTGCAGTAGTCGAGGACGGGGTCGACGCGGGCGCCCGTGACCGGGTCGGTGTACGGCGACATGAGGTCGGTGAACGACGGTGGGGTGAGTTCGGGCACGGCGGCGGCGCTCGCGAACCCGGCGAGTTCGCCGCTGCCCGCGAACTTCTTCTCGCAGCGGATCGTCACCGACGTCTCGAAGAAGCCGATCTCGATGCTGATGGTGAGGCTGGCACGGCCGACGGCGTAGCCGCCCTCGTAGCCGAGTTCCAGGTACAGCTCGATGGAGGCGGAGACGATGCCGAGGACGTCGACCTCGCCGCGGGCGCGCAGATAGCCGACGAGTTTGATGCTCGGGTAGGTCTCCTTGTGCTGGGGCTTGGACTCGTCGGGAACCACCGTGACCAGTTCGAGCCGGAAGTAGACGCCCGCCATCACGGACAGGCTGCCGCTGGCCACGCCGAAGTTCATGGACACGGCGGCGCCGAACTCCAGGGCGGCGTCCAGGACGGCGATGTGCCGGGGGGTGAGGACGATGCCGAAGTAGCCGCCACCGCCGAGCATCGACACCGTGAGCCGGAAGGGCGCCTCGCGGCGGCAGAAGGAGAACCCGGCCTGGAGCGGGGTGCTCCCGATGAACGGCACGGAGAGCGACGCGTTCAGGGAGAGGTTCTCCAGGCTGAAGACGCCGACGGCCGCGTTGGGCAGCTGCATCGAGTACGTGGCGCGGATGCCGGAGCTGTCCACGGTGAGCGCGGGCGGGTCGCTGAACCCGTCGAGGGGGATCAGCCGCCGCAGGGTCTGGATGAACTCCAGGTGCCCGATGAAGTCGACGCCCGCGAACTTCACCTCGACGTCGGGTTTCTTCCCGGCGCGCATGGTGAAGCGGATGCGGTCGAAGTTCAGCGCGAGCGCCTCGAAGTCGGGCACCAGGCGCAGTTTGAACTTCTCGAGGGTGCAGGTGACGTCGGCGGCCTGCGGCACGTCCGGGCGCAGCGACCCGCGCAGGTCGGCGACCAGGGTCAGCTTGCCCTCGGGCCAGAAGACGGCTTCCTTCTCTGAGGCCGGGGGCGTCTGCTTGCCCGGTGTCCACGCTTTGATGTCGGGCTGCCACTGCAGCCGGGAGTTGACGACGTCGGGGAGTTTCGCGCCGAGCGCGGCCAGCTTGACGGCCTCCTTCAGCGCGAGGACCTGGCCCACGCCCTGCTCCCAGGTGGCGGCCTGTTCGGCGATGCGGGTGAGGAGCTGGCGCACGCCGGTCTCGACCGCGGCGGGCAGGTTGATCCGCAGCTCGCTGAGGGCGTCGGAGAACGCCCGGAAGGCGTTGTCGACGTCCTCGATGGGCGTGGGGTCGGGGACCTGTTCCAGCTGGCTGGTGAGGTAGGCGACGAGTGTCTGCGCGAAGATGGCCGCCGCGTCGGTGACGCGGATGACGCGGTCGGCGATCTCGGGGAACTGTTCCTCGACTCCGGCGAGGAGGGCGCGCAGGCCGCGCAGGTCACCGAGGAATCCGGTGACGGCGTCGACGGTCGCGGTGAGGAAGTTCGGCGCCTTGAGGTTGTCCAGGCCGACCTCTTTGAGGATCTCCGCGAGCGGGAACATCCCGAACAGCTGCGCGCCGGTGATCTTCTCGAAGTAGTCGAGCGGGTTGAACCGGCCCTGGACGAGGTTGGCCCACTTGTCGATCGGGTCGGCGGCCGGGTCGGCGGTCGGGTCGGGCACGGTGGCCTGGATCGCGGCGACCGGCCCGGTAAGGCGGGACAGGCCCGCGACGGAGAAGTTCGGCTGGGCGAGGGCTCCGGCGTTCTGGGCGCCGTCGCTGAAGGTCAGCGCGAACGGCTCGGCGAGCTCGATGAACAACTCGCCCTTGTTGGCCGCGGTGAACGCGTCGCGCACATACGGATCGGGGTAGAACACCGACCGCGCCTGGTCGCCGCCGAAGCCGGTGCCGAAGCGGCTGAGCACGGGCACGACGGTGCGTGCCCAGCGCACGGTGGGCAGGAAGCGGGGCTGTTCGTCGGGGTCCAGGCCCAGGATGCTGTCGGTGGTCGTGGCGCCCCAGACCAGCTGTCCGGTGGTGAGGGTGGTGTCGTCGGGCTTGCGGCTCGGCGCGTAGGCGACTCCCTGGCCGCGCACGTCCGCCACGACGCGCAGGACGCTCGGCTTGCTGACGTCGGGCGGCGCGGGGGTCGGCGCGGCCTCTTGGGCCATGTAGGTCGTGATGAGCCGCTCCACGTCGGCTCTGGCCTCGTGCACCTTCTTGCCGACGAAGGCCATCGGCGTACGGAACTCCACGATGCGGCCGTCGAGGTCGATCATGCTGACCCGGAACGGGAAGGGCTTCTCCTCGGCGGTCGCCGGGAAGAAGACGAGCTTTTCGTTGGGGTCGGTGCCGGGGCCGACCAGGATCGACGCGGGCTCTTCCAGGTCGGGGGTGACGAGGGTGAGCAGGCGCACGCTGGTGAAGGGGAACAGGCGGCGCAGGCGCTTCTGGTCGTCGTTGTCCTCCCGCGAGCCGTAGCGGCGTACCGGCTCGCGCACCATGATGAAGAACCTCTGGTGGAGGTAGGCCGCGTGGTCGGGACGGTCGCGGTCGAACTTGCGCTCGGTGACCTTGACGAGGTCGGCGAGGTGCCCGAAGGGGAAGAGCCGCCCCTTGTACATCACGCGGACGTAGTGGTCGCGGCCCAGCGCGGCGCGGTGGCGCCACTGGGTGACGTCGAAGCCGAGGGGCGGCCGGTCCCAGCGGCCCTGGGAGTCGAGCCAGCCGCCCAGGGTGGACAGCATGAGGTTGTCGCCGGTCAGCGGGGTGGGCTGGAAGCCGCCCGGGAGCTGGGTGTTGGACGTCAGGTGGACCACCGACGAGCGGTCCTTGCGGTCCATCGCCATCCGGAACTCGCTGCCCCCGGCGTCCAGGGGTTGCGTGGCGGCGGGGTCGAAGCCCGCGTCGCGGGTCCAGACGGCGCGGGCCCCGGTGGCCGGAATGCGGGTGTGCCACAGCTCGACGCGGCCGCCCGGGGCGCTCAGTTCGGTGGTGTGCGTCCATTGCGCCGTGTGCGGCGGCGACAGGAGCAGTCGGTACGGCAGTTCGATGCCGGTCTTCGGGTTGTCGGGGTCCGCCAGGGGGTTCTCCGGGCGGGCTCCGGCCGCGTCGGCCTGGTCGGGAGCGGCGAGGATTCCGGCCTCGACGGGCGCGTCCGGGCCGTGCCGGGCGGTGAGTTCCGCGGCCGAGCGGGCCAGACGCAGTGCCTGGAACGCATCGAGGGGCTCGTCACTCGGTCGCGGCGGCCAGGCGCGGTCCGCGGGGCGGGGCCGGTTGCTGGGCGGCGTCCACGACGCGCAGCGGCAGCGTGCGCATGGCGAGGAGCAGAGCGGTGTCGGTGTAGTCGATCGGCACCCCGGCGGGCACGGTGAACACCAGGACGCTGCGGCCGCCGACGCGGGAGGCCACCGGCGGTGGCTTGCGCGGCTCGCTGCCTTGTGGTGCCGCGCCGTGTGGTGCCGCGTCGGGCGGCAGGTCGGGCAGCCCGGGGCTCAGCTCGAAGAAGGCCTGTTCGGCGATGTGCTGGGGGCCGAAGGTGACCACGAGGTAGGCGGGCTTGGCGGGGTCTTGACGGACCAGCTGCCGGGGTCTGCCCGGCGGCTTGTCGAGCCGGAGGCCCAGGAAGCGGAAGTGGAGGTCGAGCAGGTCGGTCGCTCGGAGCAGCCGGTAGGGCTGAGGTGAGGGTGGCACGGACATGAGGTTCCCCCGTTGACGGGTCCGCAGACCCCATTAGGGCGGCATGGTGTGTCGCGACAGTGACGAGACGTGTGTCAGGGCGTCGGCGTGCGCGCCGACGAGCCTGTGATGTCGTGAGGGTGCGCGGCGTGACGACGACGCCGGCACGGATGCGAACAGTGATGCGCCCTGGGATACGTGATCCATGGTTCTACCGCACGGCGAGGGGTACCGTCTCTGTCACTTTCGGCCGTTGTGCCAATCCTCGTCCGAGCGGCCCTGCCGCTTCAGGATCGCCTCCCGAGGACGTGTCCCGCGTGGAGAGCGGCGCAGCTCACCCCATCGGATGAGCGGGAACCGGCCGCTGTGAGGCCCGGAGCGGAGTGGGGGCGCGGGCCGCCGCGTCCGGCGGAAACCCGCTCGCCGGGGCGCGCCCGGGCGTCCTACGCTCGGCGGCATGAGCAAGCCTCTCGTCGCCCTGCTGAGCGGAGCCGGAATCTCCACGGACTCCGGCATCCCGGACTATCGCGGCCCGAACGGGCTGTGGCGGCGCGACCCGGAGGCGGAGAAGCTCGTCACGTACGACTACTACATGAACGACCCGGAGATCAGGCGCCGTTCGTGGCGGATGCGGCGCGAGAACCGGGCCTTGCACGCGCGCCCCAACGCGGCGCACCACGCGGTGGTGGGCCTGGAGCGCTCCGGGGTTCCGGTGCGGGTGATCACGCAGAACGTGGACGGGCTGCACCAGCTGGCCGGGATGCCGGAGCGCAAGGTGCTCGAACTGCACGGCTCGGCACGGACGGTGGTGTGCACGGGGTGCCAGGCACGCGGGCCGATGGCGGAGGCCCTCGCCCGGGTCGAGGCGGGCGAGGCGGATCCGGCGTGCCGGGCGTGCGGCGGCGTCCTGAAGTCGGCGACGGTGATGTTCGGCGAGCGCCTCGACCCGGAGGTGCTCGCCGAGGCGACGGCGATCACGAAGGCCTGCGACGTGTTCCTCGCGGTCGGTACGAGCCTGCAGGTGCAGCCCGCGGCGGGCCTCGCGGGCCTGGCCGCCGCACTACGGCGCGCGGCTCGTCATCGTCAACGCGGAGCCCACCCCGTACGACGAGCGGGCCGACGAGGTGGTGCGCGAGCCGATCGGGACGGCACTGCCCGGGCTGCTGCGCGAACTGGCCGGATAGGGACGCGCGGGGTGGCCCGGCCGCGGCGAGGCGATGCCTCCGCCGGGCCGGGCCTGGTGGTTACGCGGTGAGGGCGGTGACCGTGGGGGCGATCGTGCCGAACAGGTCGCCGATGGTGGTCAGGGCGGCCGTGTGCAGGGTGGCGGCGGGCAGCACCGTGCCGTCGGGGGCGGTCAGGGAGCGGGTGGCGGTGGCCTCGGCGACGACGGTGGGGCGGTAGCCGAGGTTGAAGGCGCCCTGGGCGGTGAAGGTGACGCACATGTGGGTCATGAACCCGGCGAGCACCAGGTCCTTGCCCGCGCCCAGTGCGCGCAGCCTCTCCTCCAGGTCGGTGCCGTGGAAGGAGTTGGGGACCTGCTTGACCACCACGGGTTCGCCGTCCGCGGGGGCGACTTCGGGGCTGATGGCGCCGATCTCGGCCCGGATGTCGTAGGGGGTGTTCTCGCCTCCGTCGTTGACGACGTGGATGACCGGTGCGCCCGCGGCGCGGGCGGCGGCCAGCAGCCGGGCCCCGGCCGCGAGGGCGGGTTCGGCGCCTTCGAGGGCCATGACGCCGGTGCGGTAGGTCTGCTGGTAGTCGATCAGGACGAGGGTGGTGTCGGCGAGCCGGGGCAGCTCGTTGTCGAGGCCGATCACGTCACGCAGGGTGGTGGAAGCGGTCATGGCGCAGCTCCTTCTGGGCGGGGTGGGGCGTGGATGAGTACGGTGGGAGATCTTTTGAGCAGGGCGGACGGCGGGCGCGGCGGTGGCCGTGCCCGGGTCGCGGAGAGTGAGGTTCAGCGGGTGGTGCGGAAGCGGCGGCGGTAGGCCGCCGGGCTGGTGCCGATCTGTTTGCGCAGCGCCCGGTGGAGGGTTTCCACGGAGCCGAGGCCGCAGGCGGACGCGATGTCCTCCAGCGGCTGGTCCGTGCTCTCCAGGAGGCGGCGGGCCGCCTCGACGCGGGCCGCCTCGACGTAGGCGGCCGGGGTGGTGCCGGTCTCCTGCCGGAAGACCCGGGCGAAATGGCGGGCGCTCAGGCACATGCGTGCGGCGAGGGCCGCCGCGGACAGGTCGCCGTCCAGGTGGTCGGCGATGAACATCCGCAGCTCGTCGATGTCCCTGCGGGAGGCCGGGGGCCTGCTCAGCGGGACGGAGAACTGGCTCTGGCCGCCCTGGCGCTTGAGGTACATGACCAGTTGCCGGGCCACCGTCAGGGCGACCTCCTCGCCCAGGTCCTCGGCCACGAGGGCCAGCGCGAGGTCCATGCAGGCGCTGATGCCCGCCCCGGTCCACACCGTGCCGCAGCGCACGAAGATCGGGTCGGGGTCCACCGTCACCGCCGGGTGCTCGGCGGCCAGTTGGGCGGCCGTCGACCAGTGCGTGGTGGCCGTCTTGCCGTCGAGGAGACCGGCCGCGGCCAGCAGGTGCGCGCCCACGCACACCGACGCGACGCGCCGGGCCAGCGGTGCGGTGCGCTTCAGCCAGGCCACCACGTCCTCGTCGATCCGGGCGACGGGCCCGCCGGGGCGCTGGTCCACCGCGCCGGGCACGAGGAGCGTGTCCAGGACGCCGTCGACCTCGTCGAACGTCACGTCGGCGACGAGGCGCACGCCCGCCGACGTGGTGACGGTGCCCGCCCGCGGCGCCGCGAGCCGCACCTCGTAGCCCGCGCGGCCGCCGGTCTCCCGGTTGGCCAGCGCGAACACCTCGGCGGGGCCGGTCACGTCGAGGAGGTCGACGTCGGGGAAGACCGCGATCACGACGCGGCGGCTGCTGGACATGGCTCCATCGTGGTGCCCAAGGCCCACGACCGCAATGACGGTGTTCTGTCACATCCGGACGCGGCCGCGGCACGGGCGCTGCCGCGCGGGAACGTGGCCGCGACACGGGGCCGCCGCCAGGGCGTGCCGCTCAGCCCGTGCGCGGAGCGCGGCGGGCGGGCCCGGCCGTGAGCTCGGCCGCGGCGGCGTCGAGGATGGCGCCGAAGACGTGGGCGACGACGGGCTTGCCGAACGCGCGGGTCACGGCGCCCCCGAAGGGGAGGCGGACCTGGAAGCTCGTCGTCCAGGCGACCTCGGTGCCCCCCTCGACCTCGGTGAAGACCATGCGGCCGAGCTCGTGCCGGGCGGCGGGAAGCTGCGCTCGACGTCGTACTCGAAGTCGTACGGCGCGTTGTAGGAGGTGATCCGCTCGCGGAACCAGCCGATCATCCAGGTGTGCAGCCGCACGGCCCCCACGCCGTACGGCGCGCCCTCGCCCGGCTTGGCCAGGCGCGCCTTGAGGACGAACGGGGAGCGCGTGTAGTGGGTGGTGGTCGCGCACCAGTCGAAGACGTCCTCGATCGGCGCCGCGATGACCCGTCGTACCGTCAGGGTTTCCATGTCCGGTCCTTCCTGCCTGGCCGTCCGTGTGGCGTCGGCTCACCCTGTAGACCAGACGGAGGCGCACGGCGTGACAGTCGTGTTGGTGACGTGCGTCACAGCAAGGAGAAGGGTTGCGGGGACCCGGATTCAGCGGTCTCCGGCGCGTGTGGGTGGCGGCGTCACTCGTACGACGACCTCGGCGCGGTGTGCCGCCCACACCCGTACGCGCTCGGCCCGCCCCGGGGGCACGTGTTCCGCGCTGGCCCCGGCCCCGCGCCCGGAGACCCGCACGCGCCAGCCCGTGGCGCTCGGCGGCAGGGACAGCTCACTGGTGCCGGAGCGCCGGTCGGCCAGGAAGCGCAGGCGGTAGGTGCCGTCGGCCGCGTCGAAGGCGTCCTCGCGGACGGTTCCGGCGACCGCGGGGGCGTACGGCGTGGCGGTGCGCTCCTTGTTCGGGCGGAACCCTCCGTCGCCGTCGAGCGCGCAGTAGCCGCCGCCGTAGCACCACACGTAGCCCGCCCACCCGGAGGAGTAGCGGTTCAGCGAGGCGAGCGCGTCGTCGTAGAAGCGGCGCATGTGCGGCAGTTGGCTGTTGAGAGGGCCCCACTCCCCCACCACGACGGGCACCTGGTGTGCGCGCGGATAGGCGGTGACGGCGCGCTCGTAGCGTTCGATCCAGCCCACCGCCGGGTCGTAGTCGGCGCCCGCCTCCATGGCGGTGTTGTAGAAGTGCGGGGCGTACAGGACCCGTTCGTCGTCGATCCGGCCGAGTCCGGTGGGCACGCCCTCGCCGACGATCGGGGTCGGCTCGACGAACAGCCAGCTCCTTCGGTCCTGGGTGCGGATCGCCTTCGCCAGGCGCCGGTACATGGGCGTGATCTGGGTGGCCTCGATGCGCCGGGCGGCGCCCGCCAGGTCCTCGCCCGCGCGCAGCTCCCCCATCGGCTCGTTGATCAGGTCGTAGCCGAGCAGGGCGGGGTGTGTGCCGAAGCGGTCGGCGAGCAGGCGCCAGGCGCGGGCCTGGGCGGCGCGCAGGTCGGGGTCTTCGTAGAGGTGGGTGAAGGCGCGCTGGACGGCGGGTTCGAAGTACTCGGCGAACCAGTCGTCGGGGTGCGGGGCGAACGGCAGGCCGTCGGTCCGCGTCGCCCAGGCGGGGATGCCCCGATGGCCGAAGGCGGGGCCGAACACGTCCTGGTGGGCGTCGAGGACGACCTGGATGCGGTGGCGGTGCGCCCAGTCGAGGACGCGCTCGATCGTGCGCAGGTAGCGCCCGCTGTAGTGGCCGCGCCGGGGCTCCAGGTCGTCCCAGAAGACCAGCAGGCGGGCGGAGTTGAAGCCGTGCGCGCGCAGGTCTTTGAAGTGGCGTTCCGTGATCGCGCTGAGCGCGTCGGGGCCCGTGTGGGTCTTGTCCTCCACGTTCCAGCCGCGCAGGGTGAGGACGCGGCCGCGGCGGTCGGTGAGGCGGGGCACGCCGGAGTCGGCCCGGCGCGGGGCCGTGGAGTCGGCGGCGCTCGCGCCGGTGTCGCGGACCGGGCCGCCGGGCCGCTCGTCGGGCCGGTCGTCGGCCGTGGCGGTCAGCGCACCGGCCAGCAGCGCCGCGGCGGTGAGCACGGCAAGGGCCAGGCGGCGCGGGGCCATCGGGGACCTCCAAGCTTCGACGGGGACGCCTTGGACACGACCGGCGCGTGCCCGCCATCCAAGAGGATGGCTGACGAACCATCAAGACATGGGAAGCAACCAGCTGTTGACCCCTGAGCGCTCACGCCCCGGCAGATGTCGCACGCGAGCCGTGGGCCGCGACCCACGGCCCGCCGCCTCAGGCCCCTTGCCCCCGCAGGACGCGGACGGCCCGGTCGAAGGCCGAGTCCCTGTTCTTGGCGAACTCCTCCTTGGTGAAGACCGGTTCGCTCAGGTGGGGCGGGATGCCGGGGCCGTCGAAGGTGTGCCCGGCGCGGGTGAGGAACTCCTCGTTCGGCAGCCAGACGTTCATGCCGTTGGGCAACGCGCGGGCCAGGACGTCCGAGAAGACGCCTTGCGTGGGCCGCCCGATCCGCACGGTCTTCGCGGGCCGGTCCATCAGGGCCTGGGTGAAGGTCTCCCCGGCGCTCACGGTGGAGCCGCCGGTGAGCACGGCGATCGGGCCGGTGTAGCGGGGCGCGTCGGCGGGGCGGACGCGGATCGGTTCGGGGCGGGTGTGCCGGGTCGGGTCGGCGGGGTCGTTGCGGGCGCGCTTGGCGTAGGCGACATAAGGCGTGTCGGTGAGGCGTCCGGCGAGGTAAAGCCCGAGGGCGTCGGAGCCGCCGCCGTTGATCCGCACGTCGATGACCAGGCCTTTCAGGCGCCGGGTGCGGTCCTTGGTGAAGACGGTGCGCAGCGCCCGGTCGAGTTCGGCACGCTGGGCCGCGTACGGGGCGCCGTCCGGGCCGTATCCGGCGAAGCCGGAGATCCGCAGATAGCCCTGGCCGCCGGGCAGGTCGGCGTAGGTGATCCGGCCCCGGGCGAAGTCCTCGCGGTACGTGGCCCCCTTCAGGTCGCGCCGCTCGACGAACTTCTTCACCTTGGTGTCCAGCGCCCGCGAGGGCATCACGGTGCCCGGCCGCACCTGGGCGTGGACGCGGTCACCGTCGAAGACGGCGACATGGGCGTCGTACAGCGGTTTCACCATCTTGCCGAAGATCCCGAACAGCTCCTTGCGCGTGGTCTGGGCGTCGACCTGGGGGCGGTACCGGTCCCGTACGGCGTGCCAGTCGATGCCCTTGGCGGCGAAGAAGGGGTAGTTCTCCTCGAAGGACTGCCAGAAGACGTCGAAGGCGGCCCGGGGGCCCTTCGGCGCCGGGCGCGCGCAGTCGTGCGGCAGCTTCGCGACGCGCCGCAGCCCGCGGTGGCCGACGGAGCCGTCGACGCTCAGGGTCGCGCGGGTCGCCTGGTCGCCGTCCCGCCGGGTCCGTACGGTCAGGACGGTGCCGTCCTTCGCGGTGTAGCGCCCGGGCCCGGTCCTGCGCGCGCTGTCGCCCTTGAGGCAGCTCACGGCCGTGGTCTGGTACTCCTGGAGCGTTCCGTTCCGCAGGGACAGGACGGTTCCGTAGCCGTCCATGCGCCACAGGCCGTCCGTGGGTGGCCTCGCGCCCCGCTCCTCCTGGGCGACGGCGGCCGGTGCGGCCCCCGCGGCGAGGGCCAGAGCGACGGCTGCGGCGGTGACGATGCGCACGGTACGTGCCTCCCGGTGAGCGATGTGATCCGTACCTCACCACGGTCGTGGACGCGTGGGGGCCCGCACCATCCGGCTGGCTGGTGGGACGAGGTGGGGACAGCCCCCGGTACGCGGTCCGGCCAGCGGCCCTTGACCTGGTCCTGGCGGCCGCGGAGATCGCGGAAGGGCGCCCGGACGGGCGCGAGCCGGGCGCCCCCGCCCGACGTGAGCCAGGTCTCAAACTCCTCTGCGCGGTTTCTGTTATCCCCTCGCGCCCCGCAGGATCTCCGAGGCAGTGGGCGTACACAGCACCACACAGCAACCAGGACAGGAGATGTGTCGTGCAGCACGATCAGTGGGAGCCGCAGCAGGGTGACGGCGCCGGGCTGACCTCTCTCGTCGTCGCGGGGCGCGCCGGTGACCCACGGGCGCAGGACCAGCTGGTCGCGGCCTGTCTGCCCCTCGTCTACAACATCGCGGGCCGTGCCCTGCGCGGGCACGCCGACGTCGACGACCTGGTCCAGGACGTCATGATGCGCATGCTCCGGGGCCTTCCAGGGCTGCGCGAACCGGCCTCCTTCCGGTCCTGGCTGGTCGCCATCACCATGAACGAGACCCGCCGCCACCAGCGGCCCTCGCCCGTCGACAGCGGACTGCAGGAGGCGTACGACGTCCCTGACCCCGGCGGCGACTTCACGGACGTGACCATCCTCAGGCTCGGCCTGTCCGGCGAGCGCAGGGAGGTCGCGCAGGCCACCCGCTGGATGGACGACGACTACCGCGAGGTGCTCGCGCTGTGGTGGCTGGAGGCCGCCGGTGAGCTGTCGCGCGGCGAGGTCGCCGCGGCCCTGGAACTCACCCAGGAGCACACCGCCGTGCGCGTGCAGCGCATGAAGGCGCAGCTGGAGGCGGCACGCCTTGTGGTGCGGGCCCTCGCGGCCGAGCCGCGCTGCCCCGTGCTCGCGGACGCCGTGGCGCCCTGGGACGGCAGGCCGTCCCCGCTGTGGCGCAAGCGCCTGGCGCGGCACACGCGTGACTGCGCCGTGTGCGCGGGGCTCGGTGCGCGCCTCACGCCCGCCGAGGGGCTCCTCGCCGGTCTGGCGCTGGTGCCGCCACTGCTGGTAGCGGGGCCGGGGCGGCTGTCCGGCGGAGCGGCCCTGTCCCCGACGGCGCACGCGGGGCAGCCCGGGCTCCCCCTGCCGGCTCCCCAGGGTCACGGCCCGGCGGCCGTGGGCGCCGACGAGGTGACGGCCATCTCCCCGGCCGGTGGCCCGGGTTCCCGGGCGCGGCTGCGGCAGGACCGGCGCGGCGTACGGCGGCGGCGCCAGGTGATCGGCGCCGGGCGCCGGCATCGCGGCGATCGCCACGCTGGCCGGGGTCATGCAGCTCGCCGACGACTCCCCGGACTCCTCCGACAAGGGCACGTCGGTGGCGCTGGGCGCGGAGGAGACCACCGCGACGCCGACGCGGACGCACAGCCCGAGCCCCTCGGCGTCCCGCTCCCCGTCCCCGAAGAAGACCTCGAAGAAGACCGCGAAGCCCTCGCCGTCCGCGAGCCCTTCGCGCGCCGACCGCGACAAGAAGCCCGCCGGGCCCGCGCGGCCCACCGCGTCCAGGACGCCCACGCCGCCGCGCACCACCGCCGCGTCCGTGCCGCGCCCGGCGTCCGGTTCGCGGGCCGAGCAGGTCCTCAGCCTGGTGAACACCGAGCGCGCCAAGGCCGGTTGCCGTCCGCTGACGAACAACAGCGCGCTCGCCACGGCCGCCCAGCGGCACTCGGCGGACATGCGCTCGCGCGACTACTTCGACCACACCTCACCGGACGGCACCGACCCCGGCCAGCGCATCACCGCGGCGGGCTACAAGTGGAGCACCTACGGCGAGAACATAGCCCGGGGCCAGCAGAGCGCCGCCTCGGTGATGGACTCCTGGATGAACAGCGAGGGCCACCGCGCCAACATCCTCAACTGCTCGTTCCGCGAACTCGGCGTGGGCATCCAGGACGGCGACGGCGGCCCCTGGTGGACGCAGAACTTCGGGGCGCGGGGCTGACGTCGGGGTCAGCCCGCTCCCTTCCCGGCGGCGCGGCCGCGTTCCAGACCACGCGGCCGCGCTCCGGCGCACCCGGCTGAGCGGCCTGCTGGCGGCCCGTGGGCGGCCCGGGCCGGTCAACTCGCGCCCCACCAGGCGAATCCGTCCCAAAAGCCTGTTGACTCCCCAAAGGCATCCGGCGGAGGGTACCGCTGCACGGCTTGTCATGTTCTTGTCCACCCCTTCAGGCAAGAGGTGAGCCTTGTTCCTCCGTCGTCCACGCACCGGCCGCGCCAGAGCGCGCGGCGCCCGAGTCCGCCGCCTCGGCCTCGCCGCGGCGCTCCTGGGGCTGTTCGTCCCCGCCCTCGCCACCAGCCCCGCACAGGCCGACCCCGAACCCGCGGGCAGGCCTCCCCTCTCCCAGCCCATCGACCCGCAGCGCTGGCAGAACCCCGACGACATGACCTGGGCCGACCACCGGTCCGTCCCCGGCACCGACTGGGCCAACCCGGACCTGAAGCCCACCAAGCGCACCTTCAAGGGCGCCCTGGTGCTCCTCGACTACCCCGACGAGGAGTTCACGGTCAGTAAACCGGCGGGTTCCAGCCTCTTCGGGAACCCGCAGCCGAGCGCGAGCGGCATCCCGCGGGCGCAGGTCCCCGCGTTCTACCGCGACTTGCTGAACAAGCCGGGCGCGCTCAACCGCGGCCACACCATCAACGAGTACTGGATGGAGGACTCCGGCGGCCGCATCGGCGTCGACCTGACCTCCTTCGGCGTGTACCGCATGCCGTACAAGTCCTTCCAGTACGGCATCGAGCCCCAGATGAACCCGGGCGCCTGTCCGCGCGGCAGCTCCTGCGGCAAGGACATCCGCGCCGACGGCAAGGCCGCGTGGACCGCCGACGTGGGCGGCGGCGAGACCGCCAAGTACGACTTCGTCTTCTTCCTCACCGCCGGGCAGGACGAGTCGTCCGTGTGGCAGGAGTTCGGGCAGATGAAGTTCGCCTCGCCCACGGCCGTGCCCGGGGCGTGGGGCCCGCCCGCACCCATCGCCACCGGCAACAACTCCGCGAGCACCCGCTATGTGCCGTGGACGTCCTGGGCGGCCGCGGCCCGCATCTGGCCCAACGCGACCTCGGGTTCGTCCACACAGGCCGAGAGCTCCGGGATGGGCGTGTACGCGCACGAGCTCAGCCACATCCTCGGCATCGGCGACAACTACAACAACCCGTACGGCAAGCCGTTGCGCCGCGCCTACACCGGCATCTGGAGCATGCTCTCGCGCGGCTCCTTCAACGGTCCCGGCGGTCCGCACACCCGCTGGCAGATCCCGGCCACCAACGGCGGCTCGATGGGCTCCCAGCACATCCTGCGCGACAAGCTCAAGCTCGGCATCGTCGACGAGAAGAACGTGCTGCGCCTGGACCGCGACGCGCTCAAGGGCTCCGGCACGGTGGTGGCCCGCGTGACCGCGCGCTCCGCGCCTCCGGGGGACAAGGGGCTCAGCGGCGTGAACATCTCCATGAGCCGCGACCTGTCGCCGTCCTGCGACCCGAACACCAACCCGCTGTGCGACGGGGGCGGTTACAACAACTACACCGTCGAGGTCGTCGACCGCATGGGCATGGACTCCTTCACCCCGGACAACGGCGTGCTGCTGTCCAAGACGAAGAACGAGGACCGGGCCCCGTTCGCCTGGGTGGTCGACTCCCACCCCGAGGACATCGACATGGTCGACTTCAAGCGCCCCGACGGCACCCTTCAGAAGATCACCATGGGCGACTACCGGCAGCTCAGCGACGCGCTGCTGCACGCGGGCGCCGACTCCGGCAGCGAGTACGAGTACGTGGACGAGGCCAACAGGCTGCACTTCTACGTCCTTGACCTGCAACGCGGCCCGGACGGCGTGCTGTCGTACACCATCGCCGTCAAGTCGCTCGACGGCGCGGGCCCGCAGCGCCGCGGCGTCGCGCTCGACCGCGGGTACGCCAAGGGCAGCCCCGAGCGGCGGGCCGTGTGCTCCTTCGACCTCGCCAACACCGGGCGCGCGCCGAAGCCGGACTCCGGACACCCGGAGGACGTGAGCCGCTATCTGAAGTCCGACGTGTACCGGCTCTCCGCCAAGGCGTCGGGCCACGGCTGGTCCGCCTGGCTGCCCAACCGCCTCGCCACCGCGCGCTCCGGCGGTTCGGTGGAGATCGACGTCGCGGTGAGCGCGCGGCGTGACGCCGACCGGAACGGCCGGGTGGTGCTCAGCGCCCGCTCCGAGAGCGATCCGGCCAAGTCCGCGACCGCCGTCTGCAAGCTGAAGCGCGGCCACCACTAGGAAGTCAACGCCAGGAAGTCAACGCCAGGAGGGCACCGCTAGGAGGCCCCTGCCAGGGGGTCACCACGGGGCGCCACCAGGCGGCCGCCGCACCGGAGTCGCGTCCGGTGCGGCGGCCGCCCGCGGCCGGGCGCCCGCGTCAGTTCAGCGGCGCCTTCGGCGGCGTGCCGTAGAAGGTGATGCGCGGCCAACCGCGCTTGGCGGCAACCTCGTTGAGGGCTTCCGCGATCTCCGCGGGGGAGACGTCATACTGGGCGGGGCTCTCCTCCGTCCGGACGGTGAAGGTCATCGAGAGCTCGGCGTAGCCCGTGCCGTGCTGCACGCGGCCGCTGAACTCGGTCCCCGGCGCGAACGCCACCGCGGCCGCCGTCCTCTCGGCGGACTCCGCCGCCTTCGCACCCTTGCCGTCCTCCGCCTGCGCCGAACCGGCCGAGGCGAGCACCGCGCCCGCCGCGGCCGAACCCGAGTAGCCAAGGACCGACCGTCTGGAAACTCCGGACATGTTTCCCCTCCTGAATGAAACGGCCCCTCCCCTGGAGGCCTGCGGTGATCATAAGGAACGGGAGGGACTCCTGAGGCGGAACAAGATCGTCCATATCGGTGCGGCACGCCGCGCGCGCACGGCCGCCGCCACGGCGCACGAACGGCCGACCTCATACATTGACAGGTACATCACAGACTTCTAGCGTCCCCACGCAACAGGAAACCTTCCTGACCGCCAGGGTCATCGTTTCCCCCGCTCTCCTCCCCCCACTCTCCCTGGAGGACCCCGTGTTACCCATCCGACGTGTCCCGTCCCGGACGTCCGGCGCGCTGGTGGCCGCGGCCACCGCCGCCGCGCTCTGCGCGGCGCTGCCCTCGGCCGACGCGGCGGCGGAACCCCCGCCGGGCACCCCCGACCCCGGCACCACCACGACCCTCGCCAGCGGCCTCGACGTCCCCTGGGGCCTGGCGTTCCTGCCGGACGGCGCCGCCGTCTTCACCGAGCGCAACACCTTCAACGTGTACCGGCTCACCAAGACGGGCCAGAAGACGCTCCTGGGCAAGGTGCCCTTCTCCCAGACCACGGGGCTCGAAGGCGGCCTGATGGGCCTGGAGATCTCGCCGACCTTCGCGACCGACCACTATCTGTACTTCCTGCACACCTCCACCGACGGCAACCGCATCGCCCGCATGACGCTGGAGAACAACACCCTCAGCGGCTACACCGTGCTCCTGCGGGGCATGTCCAAGAACCGCGCCCACAACGGCGGCCGGCTGCGCTTCGGCCCCGACGGCAAGCTGTACGCGGGCATGGGCGACGCCCAGAACGGCGCGCTGGCGCAGAACAGGAACTCCCTCAACGGCAAGATCCTGCGCATCAACCCCGACGGCTCCATCCCCGCGGACAACCCCTTCGGCAACGCCGTCTGGTCGCTCGGCCACCGCAACCCCCAGGGCCTGGACTTCGACTCCAAGGGCCGCCTCTGGCAGGCCGAGTTCGGCAACAACGTGATGGACGAGGTCAACCTCGTACAGAAGGGCGGCAACTACGGCTGGCCCACCTGCGAAGGCACCAGCGGCAGTTGTTCCGGCACCATCGCACCCAAGAAGACCTGGCCGGTGGCCTCCGGCTCACCCAGCGGCCTGACCATCATCAACGACCACGTGTTCGTGGCCACCACCCGCGGGCAGCGGATGTACCGCATGCGCATCGACGCCAACTCCAGCCTGGTCGAGGACAGGACGTACTTCCAGGGCACGTACAACCGGCTGCGCACCGTCGAGGTCGACGGGGACGGCGACATCTGGCTCACCACGTCGATCGACCGGGACGGCGCGCCGGGCAACGACCGGATCGTGCTGATCGACATCGCGTACGGGGGCGGCGCCGGACGCGGGTGAGTCCCGCGCGCAGGGTGCGGCGCCGCCGCGCCGCTCCCTGCGGGTCACTCCTTCTCGCAGGTCAGGACGGGCCCGGCCCAGTCGGCGCGCCGGGTGCCGTCGGCCCAGAGCTCGGCGGTGACGGTGCCCTGGCCGGGCTCGCGGGGGTCGCGCTCGTCGTCCACGCCGACGTCAGTGGTCAGGCCGGTACAGCGGCCGCCGAGGTAGTAGACCAGCTCGGTGGGCGCGTGGGTGCCGAGTCCCTTCGGATAGGTCTTGCCGTTGATCGTGAGGGTGCGGCCGTCGCCCGCCTTGGCGCCGCCGTTGGACAGGGCGCGCTCCACGGGTCCGTAGCCGTTGCCCGCCCTCGCCCATGAGGCGTCGGAGAGGTGGCTCACCCCGTGGGGCACGGCCCTCGGCACGGTCAGCGTCTCGTCGACGTCCCGGCGGACGCGGCCGTGACCTGCCGCGCGGAAGGTGAGCCGGGCGGCCAGGGCCGCGCTGCTCGGAGGTGCGTCCGGGGGCGGGACGACGCGCCAGCGGGCGGTGAGCGACTGGCCGGTGGTCAGGACCGGGTCGCGCCCCTGCCCCAAGGGCTTGGACCGCCAGCCCTCGGGGGCGGTCAGGCTGACGCGCGGGGCGAGGGCCGGGGCGCGGCCGTGGTTCGTGGCGCGGACCGTCGCGGTGAACGGTTTGCCCGCCGGGGTGAGGGTGCCGGGGACGCCGGGGGCGGGGTCGTCGACGACGAGGCCCGGTTCGGCGGCGGGCGGCGCCTGCCGCCCGCCGCCGGCCGGGGAGATGCGGAACATCGCGGTGCCGTGGGCGGGGACGCTCGCGCGGACCGCCCCCGCGGTCTCGGCGGTGCGGTGGCGCCACAGGTCGCGCAGGGTGTACCCGGTCCGCTCCGGCAGGCCGAGTTCCCTCGCCGTGGTGCCGAACGTGGCCGTGGAGCCGGTCTCGTTGCACAGGGCCACCGCCACGTCGCCGCCCGCCAGCGGCTTGGCGAGCACCCAGTGTCCGCCGCTCGCGTGCAGGACGCGGGCCTGGACGCCGAGCCGGTCCTGGTTGCGGCGATGACGTCCTCGTTGCCGAGGATCTCCAGGGTCTCGGGGCCCGCCTCGCGCAGGTCCGTCCCGATGAGCAGCGGGGCCGCCATGATCGACCAGAGGCCGAAGTGCGAGCGGTACTCGGTGGCGGTCATGCCGCCGTTGCCGACCTCCAGCATGTCCGGGTCGTTCCAGCGGCCGGGGCCTGCGTACGGGGCGAGCGGCGCGTCGGCCTTGAAGAGGCTGTGCACGGACGACCAGCTGTCGTTGATGTCGCCGGTCGTGCGCCACAGGTGCCCGACGTCGGCTGCCCACTCCCAGGGCTTGCTCTGACCCCATTCGCACAGGGCGTACACGAGGGGGCGTCCGGTCTCGCGCAGCGCGTCGCGCATCGCGGTGTAGCGCTCCAGGGCGGGCCTGCCCTGGTTGTTGCAGTTGTCGTACTTCAGGTAGTCGACGCCCCAGTCGGCGAAGGTCCGGGCGTCGGTCTCCTCGTGGTCCAGGGCTCCCGGCATGGTTCTGGCGCAGGTCAACGTGCCCGAGCTGGTGTAGATCCCGAACTTGAGGCCACGGGCGTGGACGTAGTCGGCGAGGGCCTTGATGCCGCTGGGGAAGCGCTGGGGGCGGGCGGTCAGGCGCCCGGTCTCGGGGTCGCGCTTCTCCGCCGCCCAGCAGTCGTCCACGTTGACGTACTCGTACCCGGCCTTCTTCAGGCCCGAGGCGGCGATGATGTCGGCCGTGTCCCGGATCATCTTCTCGTCGATGGCGCAGCCGGTGGAGTTCCAGTTGTTGAAGCCCATCGGCGGGGTCGGCGCGAGGCCGTCGGGGAGGGCTTCGGCGGGCGGGGCCGGGGACACGAACGGCGTCCAGATCAGGGCGAGACCGAGCACCGCGACCAGGGGCCGGAGCCATCGGCGTGGGCGGGCGGCGGGCGGGGCTTTCACCGGTCGCCTCCTCGGGGTCGGTGCGGGGGCTCGACATGCCGGGGGGGCGACGCGTGGGCGCCTCGTGGGTGCGGATCGTGAACGCCGCCCGACGGCTCCATCCCCGCGGACAACCCCTTCGGCAACGCCGTCTGGTCCCTTGGCCACCGCAACCCCCAGGGCCTGGACTTCGACTCCAAGGGCCGCCTCTGGCAGGCCCAATTCGGCAACAGCACCATGGACGAGGTCAATCTGATCCAGAAGGGCGGCAACTACGGCTGGCCCAACTGCGAGGGCACCAGCGGCAGTTGTTCCGGCTACACCGCCCCGAAGCAGACCTGGCCGGTGGCCTCCGGCTCACCCAGCGGACTGACGATCGCCAACGACCACGTGTTCGTGGCCACGACCAAGGGCGAGCGGGTGTACCGCCTCCGCATCGACTCCGGCTCCCACCTCGTCGAGCAGAAGACGTACTTCCAGGGGACGTACGACCGGCTGCGCACCGTGGAGACCGACGCCGAGGGCGACATCTGGCTGACCACGTCCACCGACAAGGACGGCACGGCGGGCAACGACCGGGTCCTGCTCATCGACGTCGTCTACACCGGCGGCCCGCAGCCCGGCGCGTTCAAGCTGACGAGCGGCGCCTTCGCCGACAACGCCAAGATCCCGGCCGAGTACACCTGTGCCGGGGACGGTTCGGCGGGCCAGGACACCTCGCCGCCGCTGGCATGGGGCGCGGGCACGACCGGCGCCAAGGGCTACGCGGTCGTCTTCGCCGACGTCGCGGGCGGCGGCAACAAGGTCCACTGGGCCATCTGGAACGTTCCCGCCACCGGCACCTCGCTCCCCGAGGGCCTCGGACCGGGCTTCGACGTGCCCGGTCTGACCTCGGGTTCGCCGATGGCCCAGATCGAGACGGCCATCAAGGGCGCGAGCACGGCGTCGGTGAAGCTGCGGGGGACGTCCGACGCCCGCGCGTGATCCGGTGCCGG
>JAVLTM010000018.1:0-70750 GCA_037117115.1 Streptomyces sp. PmtG
CGGCGCCCCGGGGCGCCGCCGGGTGTGCGAATCCCCCGTCCCGCGCCGTGCCGCCCGTGCCATCCTGGGCCCCATGAACGGTCCGGAGATCCTCATCGACTTCGCACCCGGCCTCGCGCTGTTCGTGGCCCACGAGCGCCGGGGCCGCCCCAGCACGGCCGTCACCGACGGCGCGTCGACGCTCGGCCACGTCGTGGAGTCCCTCGGCGTGCCGCTCACCGAGGTCGGCGCCCTGGTCGTGGACGGGCACGAGGTCCCCACCGGTCATGTGCCCACCGCCGGACAGCGGGTCGAAGTGCGGGCGGTGCCCCGCCCCCAGCGGCTGCCCGAACGGCCGGACGAGGCGGCGGACGAGGCCCCGAGGTTCCTGCTCGACGTGCACCTGGGCACGCTCGCCCGGCGGCTCAGGCTGCTCGGCGTGGACGCGGCGTACGAGAGCAAGGACATCGGCGACCCGGCGCTCGCCACGCTGTCCGCCGCCGAGCGCCGGGTGCTCCTGAGCCGCGACCGGGGGCTGCTGCGCCGCCGCGAGCTGTGGGCCGGGGCCTATGTGTACAGCGACCAGCCGGACGAGCAGCTGCGGGACGTGCTGCACCGCTTCGCGCCCCCGCTGCGGCCGTGGACGCGGTGCACCGCCTGCAACGGCGCGCTGCGGGCCGCCCGCAAGGAGGACGTGGCCGAGCGGCTCGAAGGCGGCACCCGAGGGTCGTACGACGTGTTCGCGCAGTGCGGCTCCTGCGGCCGGGTGTACTGGCGCGGCGCCCACCACGAGCGGCTCGACGGGATCGTGCGCTGGGCCCTCGCCGAGACCGAACGGCTCCGGGCGCCGCACTGACCGAGCGCCGGGCCCATCCGGCGCGAGGCCGACCCGGCGCCGGTCCTGACATACGACACCGGGGTTCAAAGGCCGCCGCCTTTGAACCCCGGTGCTGTGTCTTCAGTGCCGCTGTCGGCTAGTTGCCCCAGGTGCCCTGGTTGACGGCGCAGTTCCAGCCGTTGCCGCGGACCTGGAACTTCACCTTGTAGCTGTTCTTGTTCAGCAGGCGGGTGCGGACCTGGACGCCCAGCTTCGCCTTGCCCGCGAACGACTTGTCGTAGACGGTGATGGAGCGCGACGTCTTGTGGGTGATCTTGCCGCCCTTGGCCGTCGCCCGGCCGAAGCGGATGTTCTTGACGTTGGTGACGGTGAACTTCACCTTCGAGAACTTCTGGTTGCTCTTGTTCTTGATGCCGAAGTACAGGCCGTTGCCCGTCACCCAGCCGCCCCGGCCGATGTAGAAGCGGGACGTGTAGACGATGTCGATCGGGCAGGCGGCGCTGGTCGCGGCGAACGTCTCGGCGCTGCTCGGCTTGGAGGCGGACGCGGAGCGCTGAGTGGTGTCACCCGCCGCGGAGGCGGGGCCGGCGAGGCCGAGCTGGGCGGCGGTGATGAGCCCGGCCGTGCCCAGGGCTGCGGCGGTCGTACGCGTCATGCGGTTCACTGCGGTGAGTACCTCTCCCCCCGGTGCCCCCGTTTGCAGGGGCCAACTGACAGAACGATGCCAAACATTCACAGCGGCTCCTTACGCCACTGCGACGCCCGTATTGGTATCACGCCGATGGTCACACAAGGAGCACAAGGTGCCCGTGCGCCCCCTGCCGTGACAGAAGCAGGACAATCGGCGGGCAGCCGCGCGTGGCGATTGACCGTCAGGGGGCGCACGGTGGCTCACCGTCAGGGGCTCACCTTCCGGGGGCTCGGGTTCAGCGCAGGGTGCCCAGCGCCGCCGCGAGGTCGGCCGGGTCGGTCGTGGGGCGGTCGCACACGAAGTCGCGGCACACGTACGCCGTCTCGCGGTCGTCCACCAGGGTGCGGTCCGCGAGCAGCGGCAGTTCCCCGTCCGCCGGGCCCACGGCGACGGCGGCGCCGGGCGCCGTGCCGAGCAGCGCCACCCGGTGCATCGGGCCGTCCACCTCGCCCACCACGGCGACCTCGCGGGGCCCGTCGATGGCGGCCTCGGCCACGGCCAGGCCGTGCCCGATGAACCGGGGCACCCGGGGCCCGAGCGCCTTGACGACGCCCAGGGCCCGCTCGGCGGCGCGCCGGTGCGGTGCGGCGCCGGTGTGGGCGGCGTAGCCGAGCAGCGCCCCGGCGGCGGCGGTCCAGCCGGAGGGCGCCGCGTTGTCCGTGGGGTCCTGCGGCCGCCGGATGAGGCGTTCGGCGTCGGCCGCCGTGTCGTACAGGGCGCCCGTCTCGTCGTCGGTGAACTGCACCAGGACGTGGTCGAGGAGCAGGCCCGCGAAGTCCAGCCAGACGCCTTCGCCGGTCACGGCGGCGAGCGCCAGGAAGCCCTCGGCGACGTCCGCGTAGTCCTCCAGGACACCGGCGTTGGCGCCGACGCGGCCGTCCTTGGAGGTGCGGGCGAGGCGGGCGCGGTCGTCCAGGTGGAGGCGTACGAGCAGATCGCCCGCGCCGACGGCGGCCGCCACCAGGTCGGGCCTGCCGAAGTAGGCGCCGGTCTCGGCGAGCGCGGCGATCGCGAGGCCGTTCCAGGCGGCGACGACCTTGTCGTCGCGGCCTGGCGCGGGGCGCTCGGCGCGGGCCGCGAGCAGCCGGGCGCGGATCGAGGCCATGCGGTCGGCGTCGGCGACCGCGCCGTCCGTCTGCGGCAGTTGGAGGACGGAGGCGCCCTCCTCGAAGGTGCCCTCCTCGGTGACGCCGAAGTGCGCGGCGGCCAGTGCGGCGTCCGCGTCGCCGAGCACCTCGCGCAGCTGGTCGGGGGTCCACACGTAGTAAGCGCCCTCGGTGAGGCGCCCCGTCGCGTCGGCGCTGTCGGCGTCGAGCGCGGAGGCGAAGCCGCCCTCGTTGGTGCGCAGCTCGCGGACCATGAAGTCGGCCGTCTCCAGGGCGACGCGGCGGGCCAGCTCGGAGCCGGTGGCGCGCCACAGGTGGGCGTAGGCGCGGCACAGCAGCGCGTTGTCGTACAGCATCTTCTCGAAGTGCGGCACGACCCACGCGCGGGTCCACGGAGTAGCGGGCGAAGCCGCCACCGAGCTGGTCGTAGAGGCCGCCGCGGGCCATGCGCTCGCAGGTGTCGGCGGCCATCTCCAGGGCGCCGACGGCGCCGGTGCGGGCGTGGTGGCGGAGCAGGAACTCGATGACCATGGACGGCGGGAACTTGGGCGCGCCGCCGAAGCCGCCGTGGCTGGCGTCGTAGTCCCGGGTGAGGGCGAGCAGCGCGGCGGCCAGCTCCGCCTCGCCGGGCCGCTCGTCGCCGCCGTAGCCGGGCTGACGCTCCGACAGATCCCTGACGATCTTCGCGGCGACCTCGCCGACCTCCTCGCGCCGGTCCTGCCACGCCCGGTGCACGCCATCGAGGACCTGGCGGAAGGAGGGCATGCCGTGGCGCGGCTCGGGCGGGAAGTAGGTGCCGAAGTAGAAGGGTTCGGCGTCCGGGGTGAGGAAGACGGTCATCGGCCAGCCGCCCTGCCCCGTGGCGGCCTGCACGGCCTCCATGTAGACGGCGTCGACGTCGGGGCGCTCCTCACGGTCCACCTTGACGCTGACGAAGTGCTCGTTCATCAGCGCGGCGGTCGCCTCGTCCTCGAAGGACTCGTGCGCCATGACGTGGCACCAGTGGCAGCTCGCGTACCCGACGGAGAGCAGGACGGGAACGCCGCGCTCGCGGGCGGCGGCGAACGCGTCGGCCGCCCACGGCCACCAGTCGACGGGGTTGTCGGCGTGCTGGAGGAGATAGGGGGAGGTCTCGTGGGCCAGTCGGTTCGGCATGGGGCCATCCTCGCTCACCCGGCGCCCGATGACGGCTCTCCCTCGCGCCCGTCGCGCGTTCCCCGCACACTGACACGTACATGTAGAGGCTACGGGGTACGTGCACCCGTGCAGGGCGGGGCGCGTGGACACGTGCCGCGCGAGGGTACGCGGGCACGTGCGCGGGCGGGGGTCGCGCGGCGTGCCCCTCTTTGAGGGGGACGACATGCGGGACAGCCATCGGGCCGAAGCCGAGCGGCTGTTGGCACGGGCGGTGGAGGAAGAGGTGCGGCGCACCGGCGGGCGCACCGACGGCGGTGTGCTCCTGTCGCGGGCGCGGGCCTCTCTGGACGCCATGGAGCGGACGGCGGCCGAGGAGTACGAGGCCTACACGCGGGCCCTGGACGAGTCCGCGGCGGGGCAGCTGACGTTCGGTCAGCGGTATGCGCGGGAGGCGGCGGGGACGCCGCTGCTCGTCGTGGCCGTGGCCGCCGTCGCCGCGGCGGTGGCCGACCTCGTGCTCGGCACGGACGGCGGCACGGCGCTCGGCGCGGGCGGCGCCGTCGCGGTCGCCGGGCTCGCGGCGACCGTGGCGAAGGTGACGGCGTCCCACGTCCCCGCGGCGCAGCGGCACGCGGGCACCGTCCACCAGCCCGGCGGCCCCGAGCAGCTCAGGCTCCAGTGGCTGACCGCGCTCGAGGTGCGGGGCATCCGGCCGTTCCTGGACCAGCAGCGGGTGCTTACGGCCGCGTTCGAAGGGCGGCATCGGCGAGCGCGGCGGCGCGTCGAAGGCGGCGCCCCGCCTGCGCGGCACCGACAAGAGCGCGGCGGCCCGGCGGCGTACCGTCCTGGAGCAGTCCTTCGCGCACCTGCCGCGGCCGGACGGGGAGTTCGCGGGGCGGCGGGCCGAACTCGGGCGGATCGCCCAGTGGGTGCACGCCGCCCGGGCGAGCACCCAGACCATGCCGACGGTGGTGGTGCTGCACGGCACGCCCGGAGCGGGCCGCTCCGCGCTCGCGGTACGGGCCGCGCACGACCTGAAGGACCAGTTCCGCGGGGCGTGCGTGGTGGACCTGCGCGGGGAGAGCCCGGACACGCCGCCGCTGTCCACGCGGGACGCCCTGCTGCACCTCCTGAACCGCTTGGGCGCGCCCCGCGACCAGCTGCTCTTCCGTGAGCGCTCCACCCAGGAGCAGCAGGTCAGAAGGCTCAGCGAGCTCTACCACCAGCATCTGACGGGCCTTGAGGTCGATGATCGTCCTCGATGACGCGAGCGACCCCGAGCAGGTGCGCACGCTGGTGCCCCAGCGCTCCGACAGCCTCGTCCTCGTCACCGCGAGGGAGCCCCTGGAGCTGCCCGCGGACCTGCCCGCCCGGGTGCACCACCTGCCGGTGGCCGCCCTCGACGACGCGGGCGCCGAGCAGCTGATCCGGCAGGTGGCGCAGGACCTGCCGGAGCCGTACGACGCCCAGTCCCTGGACCGGCTGCGGGAGCTGTGCGGGGGCCTGCCGCTCGCGCTGCGCGCCGCGGGCTCCGCGCTCGGGCCGCGCACGCCCGAGGAGCTCGTCGCGGACCTCGGCGCGTACGGGCCCGTCGAGCCTGCCGAGCGCGCCCTGTGGCTGCGCTACGCCGACCAGCCCGACAGCGCGCGCCGCCTGCTGCGGCGGCTCTCGCTCGCCGGGCGCGCCTCGCTCGGCGCGGCGGCCGCGGCCGCGCTCCTCGGGGCCACCGAGCAGGAGGCCGCCCGGCAGCTGACCGCGCTGGCCCGCGCGGGCCTCGTGGACCACGTGCGGGGCAGCCGCTACCGGCTGCACGACGTCGTCCGCGCCTTCGCCCGGGCCCGCCTCGCCGACGAGGAGGACCCCGCCGAGCGGGGCGCCGCCCAGGAACGTCTCATCGTCAGCTACGGCGAGCTCGCCGACTCCGTCATCCGCCTGGTCGACGGCAAGACGTCCACGCGCGCCGACCACTTCGGCCCGCACGGCTTCACGTCCCTGGACGCCGCGCTGCGCTGGCTCGACGACGAGTCGAGCTTCATCACGGCGGCGCTGCGCCACTCCGAGGGCGTCGACCAGCGGACCGTGCTCGGCCTGCTCGGCGCGCTGTGCGACTACTGCCTGCTGCGCGGCGACCTCTACCGCCTGGGCGAGATCAGCGAGTTCGCGCAGGCCGTCGACAAGGGCCTGCTCGGCAGGAACGTGAAGTGGCGCACCGGCATCGCGGCCCGTCAGCTCGGCGAGCTCGACCAGGCCCGCTCCACGCTGTCCTCGGTCGTCGACCTCTACTTCGAGGCCCACCAGGACGCGGCCGCCGCCCGCGCCCTCGGCTCGCTCGGCATCACCCTGCACCACCAGGGCAACCTGTCGGAGGCCGCGTCCCGCCTTCGCGAGGCGCTGGACCTCCAGGTCGCCGAGGAGCTCGCGGGCGACCGCGCCTGGACCCTGCACGCCCTCGCCGCCGTCGAACGCGACCGCGCCCGCCTCGACGAGGCCCAGGACATGCTCCGCACGGCCCTGGTCCTGCACCGCGACAGCGAGTCCGTGCACGGCGAGGCCTGGACGCACTTCCAGCTCGGGCAGGTGTGCCTGCGCATGGGCGACGTACCGCGCGCGGAGACCGAGCTGCGCCAGGCCCTCGACCTGTACGAGCGTACGCGCGACGCCCGCGGCGAGGCGTGGGCGCTGACGCAGCTGGCGCGGGCCCGCCTCGTCGCCGGTGACCCCTCACCCGCGGTCGACGGGCTGCGCCAGGCCGTCTCGCGCCACCGCGACAACGAGGACGCCCGCGGCGAGGCCTGGTCCCTGTACTACCTGGGCCAGGCCCTGGAGGAGACCGGCGAACTCGACCTGGCGGTGCGCGACCTGGAGCGGGCCCGCACCATGTTCTCCCGGATGCGGGACGTGTACGGCCTGGCCTGCGCCCGCCACCACTCGGCGCGCGTCACCCGCGACCAGCGGGCCGAGCAGACGGGCTCCCTGCGCAACTCCGGCTTCGCCCGCCAGCTCCTGGTGGACGCCCGCGCCGACTTCCAGCGCATCGGCGTCGCCCACGGCGAGGGCTGGACGTGCCTGGAGCTGGCCGTCATCGACGCGGGCAACTCCCGTACGCAGGCGGCCCTCTCCCTGTGCGACGAGGCGATCACCCTCTTCGCCTCCTACGGCGACCGCCGGGGCGAGGACTGGGCCCACTTCCTGCGCGCCACGCTCCTGCCCTACGCCTCCCCCGGCGGCTGGGACATCGGCGTCGCCGTCGGCCCAGGAGGAGCTCGCCCAGCTCACCCGCGCCGGGCACCCCCTGCGGGACGGGAAGCTCGACGAGTACGTGGAGGCGTACACCCTGTTCCTGGAGCGCAAGGCGGAGCTGGAGGCGGGCTGGCAGGGGTGGCGGCTCGGCATGACACCGAACCGGCACGCCCGGGAGATCATGGGCGTTCCGGTGACCTCCTCTCAATGAGCGCGGGATAGTGGGTGGTTGAGGGGTTCGGTTCCGGACGGGGGTGGGGGCGATGGGCGGCTGGGTGCCGGACACGCGCGCCCCCTACGCCGCGCTGCGCAGCGAGAGGGACCTGCCCGCAGGGGTACGCGGCTTCCTGCGGGGGAGCTCGGAGGCCCCGATCCTTGAGCTGTACGGTCCGCAACCGCTGCGCACCTCGGCGTTCGCGGCACGTCTGGCCCGGTTCGCTCGGGACGCGCTCCCGGAGCGGCGGGCCGATCCGGTGTGGCTGGCGGTGGGGGCGACGGACGTGGTGGCGCCGGAGAGGCTGCTGCTGCGACTGCTCGAAGCGACGCTGCGCGGTGATCCGGCGACCGTACTGTCCGACCTGCTGGCTGCCGAACCCGAGGGCCTGCGCGAGGGGTTGATCAGCAAGTGCCGGGCCCATATCCAGCAGGACCGCAGAGTGGTGGTGCTCGACGGCGTGCCCGACGGCGCTCCGGGAGCCGAGCTGCTGCGGCTCGGCCAGCAGGTGGTCGCGGACACGGGGTCCCGCCTCATCGCCGTCTCGGACGGTGCCCACGAGGACACCGGGGAGTCCTGGTCCCGGCACGAGGTGGAGGCCGCCGGGGCCACCGCCCTGCCCCGGCCGCTCGACGGCGCCGAACGGAGGCTGCTGGCCGCCGTCGAGCGCTGGGAGGGCGACGAGTTCGACGCGACGGTGGCCGACGCGCTGTGCTCGGACCGGGAGGGGCCACGGGTGACCTCCATGGGGCTGCGGGCACTGTCCGCGCACGGGCACCTCCAGCAGACGCGCGAGGGCTGGTACCGGCACGCGCGGCCCCGGCCCGGGCTCGACGGCATGGACCTGGACCGGTCCCTGGCGCGGGCGGTCCTGGACGGCACCGTGGACCCCCACCCGGCGGCTGACGCGTACGTCGACCTGCTGGTGCGGCTGTGGTCCAGGCACGCGGGGGCGGCACGGACCCTGCTGGGGCGCCTGGAACCGTATCTGATCACGCAGCAGGGCCGGTTCAGGCTGCTGCGGGCCCGGCAGACGCTGTGGGGCACGACCGGTTCCTGGGACCTCCTGCGCGTCACGGCGGCCGTCGCCGCACGGGAAACGGGCGAGCCTCTTCGGGCCCTTGAGGCACTGCAGGAGGCGCGTCACCCACGCGACGTCCAGGAACAGGCGGTCACCCTGCGCCACCTGGGGAAGCTGCCCGAGGCCCTCGACACCCTCGACGCCCTGGACCAACGGCCCTTCCGCCGCCGTCGCCCGGACGGCTGGGCCCTGCTCACGCGCTGCGCGATCCAGTGCGACCAAGGGCGACTCCAGGGAGCCGAGCGACTGCTGCGGCGGGCCGTGGAGGCCCACCAGGTGAGCGGGGACGTACGAGGAGAGGCCTGGACCGTCCACCAGTACGGCCGCCTGCGGCTTATCCGTGGCGATGTGGAGGAGGCGCACAAGCTCCTGGAGGACGCCAGGAACAGGTTCGACGGCATCGGCGACCTCCAGGGCCTGGCGTGGACCGCGACCGAGTTCGGCAAGGCGGCGCTCGTGCGCGGGGATGCCACGGAGGCCGTCGCAGGGTTGGCGGCGGCAGTCGGGCTGCACCACGCGAACGGGGACGTACGGGGCCGGGCATGGACGTATCTGTACCTGGCCGTGGCCCAGTCGCTGGGCGGCGACGCGGTTGAGGCTCGCCGGCTGCTCCGGATCGCTCACCTGCACTTCTCCGACCTGACGGACCTGCTGGGTCTCGCGTGGGCCGAGCACTACGGCTTGTTACTGCCCTGGGAAGCCGTCTGGGGGAAGGTGACGCTAAAGGGTGTGCTCCCGGCCGCACCCACGGACTTCCACCACCTGGGGTGCCCCCACGGCGAAGCTTGGTCGCTCCTGGAGCACACGGCACGCATGCGCCCCGAAGCGACCTTCATGGCCCACGAGCGCCACGCCCTTGCCCAGCGCCTCTTCGAAAGCCTCGACGACCCCTCAGGCCTGTACTGGACCGAGAAGACCGACCCGGCTGACCCCGTGCGCACCCCCGCCCCCATCCCCCTCACCGCCCGCCTCACCATCCCCGAACCCGGCACCCACTTCGACCACGGCACCCTCTCCCTCACCACGCACTCCCACGTCCGGCTCACCCTGCTCGACGACCGGTCCGCCGCCGGGACGGTCTCGCGGATCGCGCTGCGGGTGCTGCCGGGGCCCGAGCACCCCTGGTCGGACCGGGCCGCCGGGCTGCCCTGGCTGACCGCGCGGGCCACGCCGCTCACCGGCGCCGACGTCGAGCCCGCGCACGCGGTGACGCTGCGGCCCTCGCCCCGCGAGGCGGACGCCGCCGAGTTCCTGTTCACGCCCCGCCGCGCGGGACGGCACCGGCTGCTCTTCACCATCGAGCACCTGGAGACGGCGACCGTCCTGCAGGAGGTCGAGACGTACATCGACGTCGTCGAGGGCGACGGCGACGGCCCCAGGGCCGGGCTGACCCCCGAGTCCCTGCGGAGGCCCTGACCCCATGCCCCAGGACCTCCCCACCCGTGTCACCCAGGACCCGAGCCACGGCTTCACCCGGCTCCCCCGGCACGCCATCCGCCCGCCTGACCTCGTCGTCGGCTTCGACGCGCGGCGCGCGGACGAGCCGGTGCGGGCCTGGATGTACGGGCCCGCCGTGCCCTCGCTCAGCGGGTCGGAGCACACGGTGACGCTGTCCGTGCGGCCGGGCGAGGTGCGGGCCGTGGCCGCGCGGCTCCGGCAGCTGTGGCGGGACGAGTTCGTGGCGCTGCGGCCGGTGGACGCGTCCGGACGCCCTACCCGGCACGCCTGCCCCCCGTACACGAGCCTGGTCGACCTCGCCGCCGAGCCCGAGGGCGAGCTGCGCGCCGCGCTCGACCGACTCGCCCTGTACGGCGCCCAGTTGCTGTTCGACGTGCTCCTCGGCGGCGAGGACGAGGCGCTGAAGCTGTTCCGGGGGTTCCTCACGGACGCGCTCGGGTGCCGCGCCCCGCTGCGCGTGCGCTTCCACTCCGACCTGTTCCTGCCGTGGCCGATGCTGTGCCTCCCCGCCGCGCCGCGGGAGCGGGAGCCGCCGCTGGAGGACGTGTTCGCCCGGTTCCTCGGTTACCGGCACCAGATCGAGCAGACCGGCGGCGACGCCTACGCGCGCGTCGCCGACGACCGCGACCCGCCGTCCCGCGCGGCCCCCGCGGTGAGCCTGAACCACGACACCGCCGTGGACGCGGGGGGCCTGACCCGCGCCGCGGACGTCGCCGCCGCGCTCGCCGCGGGCGGCGACCTGGTGGAGCGCACCACCCGCGCGGAGCTTGAGCGCGCCCTGCGGGACCAGCGGCTCGACGAGCAGCTGATGTACTTCTGGTGCCACGGCCACTTCACCGCGCCCGCCTCCGGTGACGAACCCCCGTACCTCGTCCTGAAGTTGAGCGACCAGCTCGCCATCGACGCCTATACGCTGCGCGCGCACCGCCCGCCGCCGCGCGACTGCGTGCCGTTCCGGCCGTTCGTGCTGCTCAACGCCTGCTACGCGGGGCTTCCCGGCAACGCCGACCTGGCGTACCTGGGGCGGGCCCTGTTCGACGCGGGTGCCTGCGGGGTGCTCGGGCCGCAGGTGGAGATGCCGCAGCGGTTCGCCGCCGAGTACGCGCTGGCGTTCGTGACCCGCTATCTGGCCGGGCGGGAGACCGCGGGCGCCATCGCCCACGCCCTGGCCCGGCACTTCGCCGACAGCTGCCGCAACCCGCTGGGCTTCGCGTACGCGCTGCACAGCGGCATGGACAGCAGGCTGGAGCGCACCGCGTGACGGCCGACGGGCAGGACCAGGGCGCGGGGGCGGCCGTCGTCGACCTCGATGAGCGCGGGTGGCCGCTGCGGCCCACGCGCGCGGGGCCCGGTCCCGTGCCCCCCGCGGGCCTCCTCGACCACTTCGCCGCCCGGCTCACCCCGCCGCCGTGGGCGACGGACATCGTCGTGTACGTCCACGGCTGGCAGACCTCGCGCACCTCGTCCCGGCAGGCCCTGGCCGAGCTCCTCGGCCTGGTGGAACGGCAGCTCGCGCGGCGCCGGGAGCTGTATCCGCGGCTGGCCCCCGAGGCGCACGGCCGGGGCTTCGCGCCCTGGCCGGTCCTGGTGCGCTGGCCCTCGCGGTCGCTGCCGTCGCTCGGCGGCTACCGGCGCGTCCGGGACCGCGCGCACGCCATGAGCGCCGACGGGCACGCGGCCAGCGTCATCGGGCAGCTGCTCGGCTATCTGGACGCGCGCCGCGGCGACCCGCGCGCGGCACCGGTCCTCGCCACCCGCGGCGGGCAGCGCCTGCACCTGGTCGGGCACTCCTTCGGCTGCCGCTTCCTGTGCGAGGCGGTGCAGTGGGCGGCCGGTCCCGGCGGCGGCACGCTCGGCTGGAGCACGCCCGCGCCGCCTGGGCGTCCCTTCACCGTGGACTCGATGCTGCTGCTGCAGATGGCGGCGCCGCGCGACGCGTTCGCGGAGACGTTCACGGCCCTCGCGGGCGCGCCGCTGCGCGGGCCCGTCGTGGCGACGTACTCGGGAGCCGACCGCGCCACCGGCTTCTGGCACCTGCGGGCGGAGAAGCGGGTGGGCATCGGGCACGCGGGCATCGGCACGGCGCCCGCGCCCGTCTCCGCCATCCGGATGCGGGCCCCGGACGACGCGTATCCGCACGACGTGCTCGACCACCGCTTCGTCAGCGTGGACGCGGGCCGTGTCTTCGTCCGCGGACGCGGGCCCGCGGGCGCGCACTCCGACCATCTGCGGCCGGAGTCCGCGCATCTGCTCCTGTCACTGGCGGACCACTCACGGTGATCCGCCAGTGACGGCGAGCAGGTCCGGGGGACGCGGTGCCCCGGCGGGTGTCAGGCCCGCTCGGCCTTGGCGGCGGTCTTGGCGTCGGCCCCGGCCTCGGCGGCCGGGTCCTCGGCCTCCTTGAAGTCGACCTTGCCCATGTGCCGGTTCATGCTCTTCATCAGCCGCCACACGGCCAGGGCCATCACCGCGAAAACGATGAAGCCGAGGACACCGGGGGTGACCTTGTTCTTGTCCAGCTCCTGGGCGAGGGGGACGAGGTGCGTCATTGCCAGGCTTGCGCTCATATCAGGCATTGTCGCGGATGCCCGCGAAGAGGTCGTCCTCGGGGAGGGAGGTATCGACGAGGGACTTCGCCAGCTCGTACTCCTCGGTGGGCCAGACCTCCTTCTGGAGCTCCATCGGGACGCGGAACCAGCCGCCGTCGGGGTCGATCTGCGTGGCGTGCGCGATCAGCGCCTTGTCCCGGATCTCGTAGAACTCCGCGCACGGAACGTGCGTGGTCAGGGTGCGCTCGACCCGCTCGAACTCGTCCCAGCGCTTCAGCCACTCGCCGTAGGGCGACTCCAGGCCCCGGTCCAGCATCGCCTGGTGCAGGGCCTCGGTGCGGGGGCGGTTGAAGCCCTGGTTGTAGTACAGCTTCCGCGGCTGGTACGCCGGGCCGAACTCGCCCTCGGGGTACTTCTCCGCGTCGGCCGCGCCGTCGAAGGCCACCATCGAGATCTTGTGAGTCATGATGTGGTCCGGGTGCGGATACCCGCCGTTCTCGTCGTACGTGGTGATCACCTGCGGCCGGAACGCGCGGATCTGCCGCACCAGCTCCCCCGCGGCCTTGTCCACGTCCTCCAGGGCGAAGCAGCCCTCGGGCAGCGGCGGCAGCGGGTCGCCCTCGGGCAGCCCCGAGTCGACGAAGCCCAGCCACTCCTGCTGGACGCCGAGGATCTCCCGCGCCTCGTCCATCTCCTTCTTGCGGACCTCGTGAATGTGCTCCTGGATATACGTGTCCCCCTGGAGCTTGGGGTTGAGGATGTCGCCGCGTTCCCCGCCCGTGCAGGTCACGACGAGCACGTCCACCCCTTCGGACACGTACTTGGCCATCGTGGCCGCGCCCTTGCTCGACTCGTCGTCGGGGTGGGCGTGAACGGCCATCAGTCGCAGCTGCTCAGTCAAGACTCGTTCCTCGGTGAATTGGGCGCCCTCGGTCATCCACTGCAATGGGCGGCTTCTATAGTGACGGAACCGGGGGGCGGAAAATTCCGACGACCCCCGTTCCCAGTGTCCAGTGGAGGACGATCATGACCGCGGTCAGCGGCCGTGACAGCGACGGCTCCGACACCAGGCCCCCCGAGGGCCGATACGGACGTTCCCGCTCCGCCGACGAGCGCGCCGACCGCAAGCTCAAGGTGGCGGGCGCGGTGCTCGGCGTCCTCACTCTCGGCGTCGTCGGCTGGTTCGGCTACGACTCCGTCGCCGGGACGAAGATCAGCGCCGAGGTCATCACCTTCGACGCCGTCTCCGCCAAGGCCGTCGAGCTCCACCTGGAAGTACGCAAGGACGCGGACGCCAAGGGGTACTGCACCGTCCGCGCCCAGGCCGAGAGCGGCGCCGAGGTCGGCCGCGCCGACTTCCGCTTCGACCAGGACAAGGGGCGCGTGGACAAGCTCGTCACGCTCCGTACGACCGAGCGTGCCACCAGCGCCTCACTGGTCAGCTGCCACTCCGACTGACCCGGTTCGGTTCGGTTCGGGGCGGGGCGGGGCGGGGAACCTTCCCCGCTGGCGCTCACCTGCGCTGACGCGGTTCTGATGCCATATGTCCTCCCCCTCCGCGCCCGGAATTGTTAGGCTCGTGGTTTCGCCCACCCGTTAGGGAACATCCTTCTGGGTAGGGCGATGCTTTGTATTCCCAGTACCTACGAGGAGCACCTGTGACCCAGACCAGCGACAACGTCACCTGGCTGACCCAGGAGGCGTACGACAAGCTCAAGGAAGAGCTTGAGTACCTGTCTGGTCCCGCGCGCACCGAGATCGCAACCAAGATCGCGGCGGCGCGTGAGGAGGGCGACCTGCGCGAGAACGGCGGGTACCACGCGGCCAAGGAGGAGCAGGGCAAGCAGGAGCTCCGCGTCCGCCAGCTGACCCAGCTCCTGGAGCAGGCGAAGGTGGGAGAGGCGCCCGCCGCGACCGGCGTCGTCGCCCCCGGCATGGTCGTCACGATCGCCTTCGACGGCGACGAGGACGACACGCTGTCCTTCCTCCTCGCCTCCCGGGAGTACGCGAGCGACGACATCGAGACGTACTCCCCGCAGTCCCCGCTCGGCAGCGGTGTGAGCGGCAAGAAGATCGGCGAGGACGCGCAGTACGAGCTGCCGAACGGCAAGCTCGCCTCGGTCAAGATCCTCGAGGCCAAGCCCTACCAGGGCTGAGCCCACCCCCGCACCCCCGAAGCCCCCGGCACGCCCCGCGCGCCGGGGGCTTTCGCCGTGGGCCAGGCGTCGGACCGGGAGACTCCGGGGTTACCGAAGAGCTCGCGGCAGGCCTGGAGCACTGGGTGGCGCGGAGGTCATCACATCGTCCGCCTCTAGCTTGCCTAGGCCCCACCCGCACGTGCAGGTGGGGCCGTTCCGCTCTGTCTCCTAGCCGATCGGCAAGGTCGGTTGCCCAGAACCGTCACACATTGCTCGGTCGCCACCGGTTACCGGCTGGTGCTGAGGGCGGGTCTCCCCGGGGTCAACGTTCACGATGCCGCCGCATACGGAGCACCCAGATTCGGAGCACTGGCCGGGGTCGAAGCGGTGTCGTCTACACCTGCGTGCACACATGATCAGTTCTCCCTGAGGTGTGGGGATGGTGCTGATTGGTGTGGTGCACCCGCCGCGCGGTGTGCTGGCGACGGGAGATCAGATCTTGCGGAGGAAAGTCCGCTCACCGTTGTGCCAGTCGATAGTCACGCCTACTTGATCAGGCCGTGCGTCTGCGCCGGGTCGACCAGACGTTGAAGCTCTTGAGCTCGGGCGACTCGGGGGCAGCAAGGACCCCCGCGAGCCATGCGTCTGGTGCCGCTCCGGCCGGAGCGGCCGGAGCGGTGCCGGGCTGCCCCTCGACAGGTGGGGTAGAGGTGTCGTGCTTGGCGCCGTCAGCGAGCTGACCGATGAACTGCCAATGGACCTCACGGCCAGCCACCGTCACGGCGAGGCCACAGGGGTGCACGGTGTCTCCGACCTCAGCGAGGGTCTGCACTCGGGCTGAGCCAAGTACCCGGTGCGGGCCGTGGAGGTTCGGTCAGCCGCGCCAGCACTCGATCAGTGACGCTGCGCATGCCGCCCCTCCTTACGCGCGGGCTTATGAGACCCCGGCTGGCGGAGGGACCACCTCGTTACACCAGCCGGGGTCGTGGACCCACCACACCGTTGCCAGAGCTCAGGGAGGGCAGCGGCGGGCGGACTGTCCCCGCCTACTCCGGTCCCTGCAAGGGAAGGGGGGAGACCCGTGAGGCGGGGACAGGCCTTGGGCGCCTACAGCGCGGGCTTTCCATGGATCAGATAGGGAACCGCGTCCGGCTTCGCTTCATGAGCACGAAGGGCCTCCCGGATACGCCGCTCTTGATAGGGCTCCGTGTGCTCGGCGACGTCCCGTGCGGCGACCCACGAGTAGCCGTCGCACGTGCTCTTGTCGACCAGGATGTGCTTCGCTTCTCCGACGGACCCGCAGCCGAAGACGAACACGTACTCTTCCGGCGTGTCCGCCTCCGGCATGACGTCCACGAGGAGCAATTTCCCCGGCCGGGCGTCCAGCCCTGTAGCCTCGCGCACTCCACGCCGCAAAGCCGCCTCGGGAAGCTCTCTGGGACGCACGCGGCACCCGGGCAGGACCTTGCCGCGCATACCGGTCGGGGCGACCAGCAGCACGCGATCCGTTTCGTCGACAACGACCGCGCAGACGCGGACCGTTCGCCGGGGCGGCGGCGAGAGCGCATCGACATCACACATGTGTACATCTCCTTGATTGCCTTGAGTCGGCCAGGGGGTCGTTGCCTCTCCACTCTCCGGACTAGAACAGAAGTTCTAGCTCTGGCCCTTCATGGCCACGAAGACGGCGAAGACGATCAGCAGGACCAGGAGCAGAAGGGCGGCCACGCGCGGCGGCCGGACGGAGGTCCTTCGGGTCGGCGTCCCACTCCATCCCGCCCTTGAGTGGCCGGAGTTGAATGTACGGGCCCTCGAAGCCCATGACCTCACCCACGAGCTTCTTCCGCGAGTCGAAGACGACGCTGCGCAGCTCGGGCTTCACAGCAGCCTCCGGAGTCCAGCTTCGGCGGCCCGCAAGACGGGCGGCGCGGGCTCGGCGAAGGGCCCTCGGTGGACCCAGGGCGGAGCCAGCGCCCAGACGCCCACCGCCTCGATGAACGCCGTCAGCTCATCCACATCATCGGCCCCCGTCCGCGCTCGGGCGCTGGCCTCATCAGCCATGGTCGCGGCTCCATCCGCTGGTCGGTATCGGTCTCGGGCGATCTCCCTTGCCTGTACGTAACCGCATCGCTACGGGCGGGGGTACCGTGACAACGCACCGCCGTTTTTAAAGCGTTTAAAGCGCCTATGGGCGCGGGGAGTTGGCGCACATGCCGAAGCCGAACGAGTCCCTGCAGCGCCTCTTCCGCGAGAGCGGCTGGACCCTCAGCCAGTGCGCGCGGGCCGTGAACCGTGTGGGGGCCGAGGACGGGACCCCTCTGCGGTACAGCGCATCAGCCGTCCACCACTGGCTGGGCGGAACGGCGCCCCGGGAACGGGTGCGCGGGATCATCGTCGAGGCGTTCTCGCGTCGGTTGAACCGCCCCGTGACCTTGACCGAAGCGGGATTCGAATCTCCAAGCGATCAGACCGTGAAGCACGCGGATACCGTGGAGGAGCTGATCGAGCTGGGGAGGTACGACATGGACCCGTCCCGCCGTGGCGTACTCGGCGCCACACTCTTCTCCGTCGCCGTCACCGTGCCGGACTGGCCCAACACGGTGGGGCGCCTGGCCGCCGTGGAGTCCGGCCGCACCCACCGGATCGGCTTCCGTGAGGTCGACGCCGTAGCCGCCATGACGGAAGAACTTTCCAGCCTGGACGACAAGTTCGGCGGGCGCCACGCACGCCCCATGGCCGCGGCCTTCCTGGTCAACACCGTGGCTCCGCACCTACGGGCCGAGGCCTCAGAAGCTGTCCGCCGGTCCCTGCTGTCGGCCACGGCCGACCTCCTCTATCTGACCGGGTTCATGGCCGTGGACGAAGGTCTCCATGGCATGGCACAGCGGTACTACCTGAAGGCCCTTGAATTCGCCGTAGCGGCCGAGGACCACCTGACGTTCTGCACGACCTTGCGGGGAATGAGTCTGCAGGCGATTGACCTCGGCCACGCCGAGCACGCGAGGCGCCTCGCGGATTCCGCCGCGGCGGCGTCTCCCGCCGCAGGGCCCCGCATGCGCGCGTTCCTAGCAGGACAGCAAGCGCACGCGTACGCGGCCGCCCACTCCAAGAGTCCGGCACTGGCATTCATCAAAGAGGCCGAAGTGGCCATGGAGAAAGCGGAGTCCAAGGCCAAGGCCTTCGGGAGCTACGCACCTTCGTCCCTCGCCTACCACGTGTCGCAGGTGCGCTACGAGCTCGGCGACAAGCAAGGCTCCGTCGATTCCCTCAAGGAGTCGGATCGCCTCCGCCACGCCCACTACCGGAGGAGCAGCGTCCGCTACAACGCCCTCCTGGCCGAGCGGCAGCTAGAGCTCGGGCATCTGGAAGAAGCTTGTGCCACCTGGGCGCGCGTACTCGACGACTATCCACTCGTGCAGTCCGGAAGCGCGGACGCGAAGATCCAGCGCATGAGGTCGCTCATCCGGCCGCATCTACGCAACTCCACAGCAGCACAGCTGCACCAAAGGGCTCAGGACCTTCCGGCCAGGCTTTGATCATCCAGGCGCGCGTGGCCGCCCCCAGCGGGAGTGCAGCCCCCTCACACGGGAGGGGGCTGACCCCATGCATTGCTTCCGCAGGTCAGACCGCCGCCGAGCGGTACTTGCGGACCGCCAGCGTGCGGAAGAGGACGATGATCAGGATCGAGTAGATCACCGAGGCCCACACGGGGTGCTGCATGGGCCAGGCGTCGGACTGGGAGACTCCGGGGTTGCCGAAGAGCTCGCGGCAGGCCTGGACGGTGGCGCTGAACGGGTTCCATTCGGCGACATGGCGCAGCCAGGGCGTCATGTTGCCGGAGTCCACGAACGCGTTCGAGATGAACGTGACCGGGAAGAGCCAGATCAGACCGCCGGACGTGGCCGCCTCCGGGGTGCGGACCGACAGGCCGATGAGCGCGCCGACCCAGGTGAACGCGTACCCGAGGAGGAGCAGCAGGAGGAAGGCGCCGAGCGCCTTGCCGATGCCCTCGTGGATTCGCCAGCCCACCAGGAGCGCCACAATGGCGAGGACGAGCAGCGTGAGCGCGGGTCTGCACCAGGTCGGCGATCGTGCGGCCGGTCAGGACGGCACCGCGCGCCATGGGCAGCGAGCGGAACCGGTCGATCAGGCCCTTGTGCATGTCCTCGGCGATGCCCGCGCCCGCGCCCGCCGTGGCGAAGGTGACGGTCTGGGCGAAGATGCCCGCCATCAGGAAGTTGCGGTACTCCTCGGGGCTGGTGCTGGTGCCGATCTTCATGGAGCCGCCGAAGACGTAGCTGAACAGCACCACGAACATGATCGGCTGGATGAGGCCGAAGAGGATCACTTCGGGAATCCGGCTCATGCGGATCAAGTTCCGCCGGGCCACCACCAAGGAATCCCGCAGAGACTGTCCGATGCCGCCCGCGGGCCTGGCCACGGGCCCGGTGTCGCTGATGGCACTCACTGGGAGGCCCCCTTCCGGTGCTTGTCCTTGTCGGCCGCGGCGTCCGCGCCGTTCGCTCCGTTCTCCTCGTCCACGACCTCGGCCAGGTGGCCGGTCAGGGAGATGAAGACGTCGTCGAGAGTGGGGCGGCGCAGGCCGATGTCGTCGATCTCGATGCCGCGGGCGTCGAGCTCACGGATGACCTCGGCAAGGAGCTTGGCGCCGCCGGCGACGGGCACGGTCAGCTTGCGCGTGTGCTGGTCGACGGTGGCCTCGCCCTTGCCGAAGCCGGTGAGGACCTCGGTGGCGGTGGCGATGTGGTCGCGCTCGTGCACCACGACCTCGACGCGCTCGCCGCCGGTCTGGGCCTTGAGCTGGTCGGAGGTGCCGCGGGCGATGACGCGGCCGTGGTCCACGACGCAGATGTCGTGCGCCAGGTGGTCGGCCTCCTCCAGATACTGCGTGGTCAGGAGCAGGGTCGTGCCGCCCGCGACGAGCTCCTGGATGACCTCCCACAGCTGCTGGCGGTTGCGCGGGTCGAGGCCGGTCGTCGGCTCGTCCATGAACATCACCGGCGGCGAGACGACGAGTGCCGCGGCGAGGTCGAGGCGGCGGCGCATACTCGCGCCCGAGTACGTCTTGGAGATGCGGTCGGCGGCGTCGCTCAGGTTGAACCGCTCCAGGAGCTCGCCCGCGCGGGCCTTGGCCTGCTTCGCCGACATCTGGTAGAGCTGGCCGACCATCTGGAGGTTCTCACGACCCGTCAGATACTCGTCCACCGCTGCGAATTGGCCGGAAAGGCCGATCGATCGCCGCACTTCGTTAGGATGCTTGAGCACGTCGATCCCGGCGACGACCGCTCTGCCGCTGTCGGGGGTGAGCAGCGTCGTGAGGCAGCGGACCGCTGTCGTCTTTCCCGCGCCGTTCGGCCCGAGCAGGCCGAGCACGGTGCCCTCGGGGACATCCAGATCGACGCCGTCCAGAGCCCTTACGTCGCCGAAGGTCTTCACCAGACCTTCGGCGTAGATGGCGCCTGGCATAGGGGGTCTCCCATGTGTGGGTGGATTCCTGACCAAAAGCCTAGGTTCGCCGGACCTCACTCGCCCGACAGCCAGTGGCGTGAATCACACGTTAACGCGATACATCGCGTCCACTCAACGGGATTTCGCAAGCCTGTGGAAAACCATCCTTGTAGGTCTGTGGAAAACCACCCTTGCGGGCCCTGTGAAAAACGCCGCGGATCGCCCGGCCCCGCCCGCGGCCCGGCCCCGCGCACACTCCGCGCACGGCCCGGCCCCGCGCACAGCTCCGCGCACGGCCCGGCTCCGCCCACCGTTCGCCCCTGCGGGCGGCGTCATTCCGGATCGTGGCGTCAGTCCAGGATCGTGTAGCCCGCCTTCCGCAGCGCCCCACCCACCTCCGCGCAGTGCCTCGGCCCCTTCGTCTCCAGCTGAAGCTCCACCTCCACTTCCGTGAGCCCGAGCTGGGGATCGATGCGGAAGTGGCTCACGTCGACGACGTTGACGTCGGCCGCCGACAGCGTCCGCAGCAGCGCGGCAAGGGCCCCGGGCCGGTCCGGAATCCGCAGGCGCAGCGCCAGGTAGCGGCCCGCCGCCGCCATGCCGTGGCGCAGCACGCGCTGCATCAGGAGCGGGTCCACGTTGCCGCCGGACAGCAGCGCGACCACCGGCCCCTCGAAGGCGGCCGGAGTGCGCAGGAGCGCGGCGACCGGGCTCGCGCCCGCGGGTTCGACGACCATCTTGGCCCGCTCCAGGCACAGCAGCAGCGCACTGGAGAGATCGTCCTCGGAAACGGTCACGACATCGTCGACGAGCTCCTCGACGAGGCGGTATGTCACGTCGCCGGGACGTCCCACCTTGATCCCGTCCGCTATCGTCACCGGGTTGTCGATCGACACCGGTCGGCCCGCGGCGAGCGAGGGCGGAAACGCGGCGGCGCCCACCGCCTGCACACCGACCACGCGCACGTCCGGGCGCAGCGACTTGACCGCCACCGCGATGCCCGCGGCGAGACCGCCGCCGCCCACGCCGACGAGGAGCGTGCGGACCTCGGGGCACTGTTCGAGGACCTCCAGGCCCACCGTGCCCTGCCCGGCGACGATGTCAGGGTGGTCGAAGGGGTGGATGAAGACGGCACCCGTCCTGCGGGCGTGCTCCTGCGCCGCGGCCAGCGTCTCGTCGACGACCTCGCCCTCCAGGCGCACCTCCGCGCCATATTCGCGCGTCGCCGCGATCTTCGGCAGCGGGGCCCCGACGGGCATGAACACCGTCGAGCGCACCCCCAGCAGCGAGGAGGCGAGGGCCACGCCCTGCGCGTGGTTGCCCGCGCTCGCGGCGACCACCCCGGCGGCGCGCTCCTCGGGCAGCAGACCCGCGATGCGCACATAGGCGCCGCGCAGCTTGAACGAGCCCGTCCGCTGAAGGTTCTCGCACTTCAGGTGCACCGGGGACCCGATCAGACGCGACAGGTAGCGGCTGCCTTCCATGGGGGTCGCCCGGGCCACGCCGCTCAGGATCTTCTGGGCGCCCCGGACGTCGTCCAGCGTCACTGCCGGCAAGGACTGTGTCGCACGGTTGTTCATGGCCGCAGTCTCGCAGTTCACACCCGCCAACAACGCTTCTGTCCACGCGCGCGTGCGTGTTGATGGGCACGACCATGAGACAGGTTTGCGCAGCGCCGGTACGGGTAACGCCGGGACCCCGTACCCTGTCCCCCAACCCACCACCCTTCCCATGAAGTGAGCCCACGGCCATGCCCACAACTCCGGACATGACGACCGCCAGTGATCCCGGCCTCCTCGACACCCTGCAGCACCAGGTAGCGGTGTTCGCACGGCGTGCCGAGCAGACCCGTCTCGGCGGCGTCGGCCAGGTCCGCAACTCCATGGACCGAGCCGCGTATCTCCTGCTCAACCGACTCGACAAAGAAGGCCCGATGGGCGTCAAGGCGCTCGCCGCAAGCATGGGCATCGACTCCTCGACCGTGACCCGCCAGGTCGCGCCGCTCGTCGACACCGGCCTGGTCAAGCGCACCTCACACCCCGAGGACGGGCGTGCGGTGGTGCTCCAGCTCTCACCGCGCGGGCAGTCCCGCCTGGACGAGGTGCGCTCCTCGCGCCGGGAGCTGATGGCCGAACTCACCCAGGACTGGGCGCCCGAGGAGCGATCCAGCTTCACGGCGCTCCTGACGCGCTTCAACTGCGCGCTCTCCGCGCGGCAGAACTCGCAGCCGGACACCCTGGCACCAGCGGACTCCTGAGCACCGGGCCGCGGTCCGCCGACTGCCGCGGCCCCTGCCCCCGCGCGCGTACGCCCGTACCGATCGACTGGTACGGGAGGACCGCGCGGGGGCGTGGCTCACTCCGTCCAGCCCCACCACAAGGTGCCCGAGCGGGTGCTTCCGCTCGCGCACGGCTCTTGACCCGGCCACCGTGCCTGGCCTCAGATGAAAACCGAGTCCCCCTCAGCCGAACGGCGGGAGGCGCGGTGCGAGAGCGGCAGGCCGCCCAACAGGCCCGCCGCGCCCGGGAGTTCCAGGCGTTCGTCGCGGGCGCGGCAGGGCGTCTTCTGCATGCCGCCACGCTCCTCACCGGGGAGCCGCCGGACGCCAACCCGCGCGCGCGGGGGCTGCTCACCGGCGCCCTCGCCGCCACGTACGCCTCCTGGGACCGGCTGCGCGGCGAGGACCCCTACGACCACGCCCGGACGCGGCTCGCCGTGCGCTACGCGCGCGGCGCCTGGTGGCGCTACCGCGGCCGGGGCGGGCTGCTCGCCCGGCTCTCGCCGCTGGAGCGCCTGGTGCTCGTGCTGCGCCTGTACGAGGGCGTGGCCGAGGAACAGACCGCCGCGCTGCTCGGGCTGCCCGCCGAGCGGGTCCGTGCGGTGTGCGCCCGCGCCGTGGTGACGGTGCTCCATCCGCCCCGGGGGCCCGCTCCCGCCGTACCACCCGCCCTCGGGGAGGTGCCCTCGTCATGAGCCAGCAGGAGCGCAGGGAGTCCGCCGTGCGCGCGCTCCTGGACACGGGGGTGCGCGCGGCCGTGCCGCCCGACGTGCACGCCGAGGCGGTGCGCAGGGGCACCCGCGCCCTGCGGCGGCGCACGGCGGCGCGGCGGCTGCTGTGGCTGCTGCTGCTCGCGGCGGCGGTGGCGTTCACCGTGTGGGCGGCGACGGCGCAGCCCTGGGTGGAGCCGCCGTCGCGGACGACGCCGCCGCTCACGCGCTGGTAGCCCGCGAGCGGCAGCGTGCGCCGTATTGGCTAGCCGAGGGCCTGCTTGAGGTCCGCGAGCAGGTCGTCGATGGCCTCGATGCCCACGGACAGGCGGACCAGGTCGGCGGGGACCTCCAGGGCCGAGCCCGCCGTCGACGCGTGGGTCATGCGGCCCGGGTGCTCGATGAGGGACTCCACGCCGCCCAGGGACTCGCCCAGGGTGAACAGGCGCGCGCGGTTGCAGACCTCGACGGCCGCCTCCTCGCCGCCCTCGACCTGGAAGGACACCATGCCGCCGAACGCCTTCATCTGCTTGGCGGCGATCTCGTGGCCGGGGTGCGAGGACAGACCCGGGTAGAGCACCTTCGTCACGCGCGCGTGGCTGCCCAGCATCTCGGCGACGCGGGTCGCGTTCTCGCTGTGGCGGTCCATGCGGACGCCGAGCGTCTTCACGCCGCGCAGCACCAGCCAGGAGTCGAAGGGCCCGGCGACCGCGCCCATCGCGTTCTGGTGGTAGGTGAGCTCCTCGCCGAGGGCGTCGTCGTTGACGACGAGCGCGCCGCCCACGACGTCCGAGTGGCCGCCCATGTACTTCGTCAGGGAGTGCACGACGACGTCGGCGCCCAGGGCCAGCGGCTGCTGGAGGTAGGGGCTCGCGAAGGTGTTGTCCACCACGAGGCGGGCGCCCGCCTCGTGGGCGACGCGCGCGACGGCGGCGATGTCGGTGATGCCGAGGAGCGGGTTGGAGGGGGTCTCCACCCAGACGGCCTTGGTACGCGGCGTGAGCGCCGCCTGGACCGCCGCCGCGTCCGAGGTGTCCGCGACGGACCACTCCACGCCCCAGCGCGAGACGACCTTCGCGAAGAGCCGGAACGTGCCGCCGTAGGCGTCATTGGGGATGACCACGTGGTCGCCCGGCGCGAGCAGCGTGCGCAGCAGGCAGTCCTCGGCGGCGAGGCCGGAGGCGAAGGCGAGGCCACGGCGGCCGCCTTCGAGGGCGGCGAGGTTCTCCTCGAGCGCGGTGCGGGTGGGGTTGGCGCTGCGGCTGTACTCATAGCCGCCGCGCAGTCCGCCGACTCCGTCCTGCTTGTACGTGGACACCTGGTAGATGGGCGGGACCACGGCGCCGGTCAGCGGGTCGGCGGTGTTGCCCGCGTGGATGGCGACGGTCTCGAAGCTCTGGCTGCTGTGCGAGTCACTCATGCGGCCCGAGCGTAGTGCGGGAGTGCCGCGCGGGCCGTGCGGGGCGGTCCCGACGAGCTGTTTGGCCTGCGCGGACGTCCAGGTTGGCCAATTGTCACAGCCGTCTGGTTCGCTTGTAGGCATGGAGATTCTCTGGGTCCTGATGGCAGTGCTGATGATCGGGGCGGTTCTCGGGCCGATCCTGCTGCGCAGGCGCGCCGGGATCCGCCAGGTCCACCCGGGCGCCCCGGACGCGGCGGACCCGGCGAACTACGGCTTCGCGCGCCAGGAGGACCTGGACATCCGCATGCCGGGCCCGGACGCCGACCTGGTCGAGGTCCTGGACCTGGTGCAGCGCACCCAGGACTGGCGCGCGGCCTCGCAGCTGCTCGCCGGGACCGAGGTGCACGGCGAGCGGCGCTGGCAGCGCGTGCAGGCCTTCGCGGGCGCGGCCTCGCTGGAGCTCCAGCGGCGGCCGGGCGGCGTCAGCGACACCCCGGGCGGCCAGTGGCTGCGGGTGTGGCGCGCGGAGGCCGAGAAGGACGCGGGCGGGGCGGCCGTGCAGGCCGAGTTCCTGGTGCAGCAGGCGTGGCGCACGTCGACGCCCGGCACGGACGAGTTCCGGATCATCCTGGAGGAGGCCACGGCGGCCTGCGGCCAGGCGGCGCTGCTCTCCCCGGGCGACCCGGTGCCGTACGTCATCGAGCTGTCCATCGCGCGGGGCCTGGCGTATCCGCGCGCGGAGTTCGAGCAGCTGTGGCTGAAGATCCTGGACCGCGCGCCGGCGCACATGGGCGCACACCTGGCGGCGCTGCACTACTGGTGCGAGAAGTGGCACGGCTCGCGCGAGGAGGCGTTCGCCTTCGCCGAGGCCGCCGCGGCGCGCGCCCCGCGCGGCTCGCTCCTGTCGGCGCTCCCGCTCTTCGCGGTGTACGAGCACCTGCCGGACGTCAACATGGTGCGCGGTTTCTACGAGAGCGAGGTCGTCACCAAGGCCGTCGAGGGCGCCCAGTTCGCGGTGCACTCGGCCCGTCCGGACGATCCGATGCTGGCCCACGTCCGGCACCTCCTGGTCTTCTTCCTGGTGCGCTCCGAGCGCTGGGGCGAGGCCATGAACCAGCTGGTGCACGTCGACGGCCACGTGGGCGCCCTGCCGTGGACGCTGTCCGGCGACCCGGCCGCGGACTACGCGGTCTACCGCGCCCTCGCGGTCGCGGGCTATGAGGCCAACGGCGGCAGCCCGGCCACCCTGCCGCGCTAGCGCGCCCGTGGCGGCCGAGGAATTCCACCCGGCGGCCGAGCGTTCTCGTCACAGCCGACCACCCGCTCCAGGAGGACCCCGATGATCTTCGGCCGCACGCCTGTGCTCCCGACTCCCGAGGAGGCCCTCAAGGGCCGCGCGACCCCCGAGTTCGAGGTCCCCTCCCGCCACACCGTCCTCGGCAACCCGCTGCTGGGCCCCTACCCCGAGGGCCTGGAGGTCGCCGACTTCGCCCTCGGCTGCTTCTGGGGCGCGGAACGCAAGTTCTGGCAGACCCCCGGCGTCTGGACGACGCTGGTGGGCTACCAGGGCGGTTACACCGAGAACCCCGCCTACGAAGAGGTCTGCTCGGGCCTGACCGGCCACACCGAGGTCGTCCGCGTCGTCTTCGACCCCTCCAAGGTGACGTACGCGCAGCTCCTGAAGGTCTTCTGGGAGTCCCACAACCCGACCCAGGGCTTCCGCCAGGGCAACGACGTGGGCACGCAGTACCGCTCCGCGGTCTACACCCACTCCCCCGTCCAGGAGGAGACCGCCGCCGCCTCCCGCGAGGCCTACCAGCAGGTGCTCACCGGCGCGGGCCTCGGCACGATCACCACGGAGCTGCTGCCCGCGCAGGGCCGCGCCTTCTGGCCCGCCGAGCCCTACCACCAGCAGTACCTGGACAAGAACCCCGACGGTTACTGCGGCATCGGCGGCACCGGCGTCGAACTGACCAGCCCCTCCCAAACCAACTGGGGCCGCGCCTGCCCCACAGGCATCGCCCCGGCCCCGGAGACCGCGCCGTAACGCCCTGCGTGAGATCTTTCTCGGGGTGGCGCGGGAGCGGCATCTGTGTGTTCTTTCGTTCTCGTCCGGGGAGCCCTCATGCCCTTCGCCCGCGCCGCCGACGGCGTAACGCTGCACTACGAGACGCGTGGTGCGGGTGAGCCGCTGGTGTTGTTGAGCGGGCAGTCCAACAGTCGGCGGTGGTGGGATCCGGTGGTGGCGGACTTCGCGGCCGGGTTCACCGTGGTCACGGTCGACTGGCGGGGCACCGGGGAGAGCGATCGGCCGGACACCGACTCGTACAGCACGCGCGGCTTCGCGGACGACGTGGTGGCCGTGCTTGACGACGCGGGGATCGGGCGCGCCCATGTGTACGGCACGTCGATGGGCGGGCGGGTCGCGCAGTGGCTCGCGGCGGAGCGTCCGGCGCGGGTGGAGCGGCTCGTGCTCGGGTGCACGTCGCCGGGCGCGCCGCACGGCGTGGAGCGCGGCCCCGAGGTGCGGCGGGCGCTGGCGCAGCCGGATCAGGAGGCGGCGGAGCGGGCGCTGCGCGAGCTGATGTACACGCCCGCGTGGCTGGCCGCGCGGGCGGCGGCGGGGCAGACGGAGTTCCCCACGCTCGGCGATCCCACGATGCCCGCCCACGCGCGGGGGCGCCATCTGCGGGCCAGCGCCCGGCACGACGCGTGGGACGCGCTGACGCGGATCAAGGCGCCGACGCTCGTGGTGCACGGCAGCGACGACGCCTTCAATCCGGCGGCCAACGCCCCGCTGCTCACGGGGCGCATCGCGGACGCCCGGATGCGGCTGATCCCGGGCGCCCGGCACGCGTACTTCGAGGAGTTCGCGGACGTGGCCACGCCGTTGGTGCTCGCGTTCCTGCGCGGGGATGCGGAGGCCTAGTCACTCGTCCCCGGCGCCGTAGGGCCTGGTGATGATCTCCAGCTTGTGGCCGTCGGGGTCGTCCCAGTAGACGCCCCGGCCGCCGTCGTTGGTGTTGATCTCGTTCTTCCGCGTGTGGTACGGGTCGGCCCAGTAGGTGAGGCCCCGCTCCTGGATGCGGCCGAAGATCTCGTCGAACTCGCCCTCGGAGACGAGGAACGCGTAGTGCTGCGACACGAAGGGCTGGCCGTCGCCCTCGTAGTAGTCGAGCGTGACGCCGTTGGGGATCGTCACCGGGGCGAACGGGCCGTACTGCTCGCCGACTTCGAGCCCCAGGATGTCCGCGAGGAACCGCGCGGACGCGTGCTTGTCGGTGGCGTGGACGATGGTGTGGTTCAGCTCGATGGTCATCGTGCGGACCTCCTGTGCTGTCCGGCCGACTTGCCCGGCCTTGTGGCTGTCTGACCTCTCTGTCTGACAGCCACCACGCTACGTCCGGGCCGCCGCCCCCAACATCGGTCACCGGATCGGGGGTTGGTGCGCCATGCGGCCTAGGACGCCGGACCCAGGCGGAATCCGGTCAGGGGTTTTCGGCCCCGGCCCGCATGCGGGCCGCCCGCGCCGGGGCGGCGGCCCGCCCGCGCTCAGATCGTCGCGGCGTCGATCACGAAGCGGTAGCGCACGTCGCTGGCGAGCACCCGCTCGTACGCCTCGTTGATCTGGTCGGCGCTGATCAGCTCGATCTCCGCGCCCATCCCGTGCGCCGCGCAGAAGTCCAGCATCTCCTGGGTCTCGCGGATGCCGCCGATGGCGGAGCCCGCGAGGGTCTTGCGGCCGAGCATCAGCGAGAAGACGTTGAGGGAGACGGGCTCCTCGGGGGCGCCGACGTTGACCAGCGCGCCGTCCGACTTCAGCAGGCCCAGGTACTTGTCGAAGGGCAGCGGCGCCGAGACCGTGGAGACGATCAGGTCGAAAACGCCCGTGAGCTGCTCGAACGTGGCGTCGTCGCTGGTCGCGTAGTAGTGGTCGGCGCCAAGCCGCAGGCCGTCGTCCTTCTTGCGCAGGGTCTGCGACAGGACGGTCACCTCGGCGCCCATCGCGTGTGCGATCTTGACGGCCATGTGGCCGAGGCCGCCGAGCCCGACGACGGCGACCTTCTTGCCGGGGCCCGCGTTCCAGTGCGCGAGCGGGGAGTACGTGGTGATGCCCGCGCACAGCAGGGGCGCGGCCACCTCCAGGGCGAGCCCGTCGGGGATGCGCAGGGTGAAGGCCTCGTCGACGACGATCTGCCGGGAGTAGCCGCCGTAGGTGGGCTCGCCGTTCTTGTCGAGCGCGTTGTACGTCTGGATGTTGCCGTGGACGCAGTACTGCTCCAGGCCCGCCCGGCAGGCGTCGCACGCGCGGCAGGAGTCGACCATGCAGCCGACGCCGACGCGGTCGCCGACCTTGAACGTGGTGACGCCGGGGCCGACCTCGGCGACGACACCGGCGATCTCGTGACCGGGGACCATCGGGAAGATGCCCTCGCCCCAGCCGTCGCGGGCCTGGTGGATGTCGGAGTGGCAGATGCCCGCGTACTTGACGTCGATCAGCACGTCGTGCGCGCCGACGGCGCGGCGCGGGACCGTGGTGCGCTCCAGCGGGGCGCCTGCCTCGGGAGCGGCGTACGCGGGGACCTGCCGGGTTCCGGCGGTCCCGGCCGCGTGGGTGGTGGTCTGTGCGGTGGTCTCTGTGCTCATGCTCCGAGGCTGTCAGCGGTGCGGACGCTCACCCAGACCTCCGTTGTGCCTACGCACCGTGTTCGCGTACCACTGGCGGTATCAGGCTCAGCGGCGGCGGAACCGGAATACTGGAACGCATGGACGAGAACGCCGCCGCCCACGAAGGCCTCGACCGCCGGGCGGAGCTGAGCGAGTTCCTGCGCACCCGCAGGGCCCGGCTGCTCCCCGCCGACGTGGGCCTGCCCAGCTACGGCAGGCACCGGCGGGTGCCGGGCCTGCGCCGGGAGGAGCTCGCGCAGCTCGCCGGGGTCTCGGTGGCGTACTACACGCGCCTGGAACAGGGCAACGGGCGCAACGTCTCGGCGGAGGTCCTGGACGCCATCGCGCGGGCCCTGCGGCTGAGCGGCGCGGAGCACGCGCACCTCACGCACCTCGCGAAGCCCACCGCCCACAAGAAGAAGCGGGTCCCGCGGACCCAGCAGCTGCGGCCCTCGATGCAGCAGCTCCTTGACGCGATGGACGGCGTCCCGGCGTACGTCGTCGGGCGGCGCGCGGACATCCTCGGCTGGAACCGGATGGCCCTCGCGCTGTTCGGGGACTGGGCGAGCCTGCCGCGCGAGGAGCGGAACTGGGCGCGCCTGGTGTTCCTCGACGAGGCCATGCGGGAGCTGTTCGCGGACACCTGGGACCAGAAGGCGTCGGACATCGTGAGCTTCCTGCGGATGGACGCGGGCTGCTATCCGAACGATCCGCTGCTCTCCGCGCTGGTCGGGGAGCTGTCCGTGAAGAGCGAGGAGTTCCGGCGGCTGTGGGCGACGCATGACGTGCGCGAGAAGACGCACGGGGTGAAGCGGTTGCGGCATCCGGTGGTGGGGGAGCTCGTGCTCAGCTTCGAGAACCTGCGGCTCAGTGACGGCAGTGAGCAGAGCCTCGTCACGTACCACGCGGAGCCCGCGTCCGCCTCGGCGGAGGCCCTGCGCCTGCTGGCCAGCTGGAGCGCCGAGCCCCCGACCCGGGTGCCCTGACCCTGCCGGGGGCTCCTCCCCCACCCCGCCCCTTCCCGAAACCGGGGCTCCGCCCCGGAGACCCCGCATCGGCGCTTACGCGCCTCGTCCTCAAACGCCGGACGGGCTGAAACCTAGGGCTGGTACGGCGGAGCCGCCCCCCACGTCCAGGCCGGCACCGGCTGCTCGGTGGGGCGGGCCGCGTCGGGGCCGGAGAAGTAGACGGCCAGGCGCGTGCCCCACTCGACGTACGCGACGAACGCCGAGCGGAACTCCGCGTCCGTCGGCAGCCCCGCCTCGTCCGCCGCATCCTGGATGAGGTTCACCCAGCGCCGCCGCTGCGGCTCGGTGATGCCCTTGCCCAGGTGCTTGGCCACCATGTGGGCGTGCGCGCCGGAGCCGTCGGGGCCGCCGTGCGCGCGGGAGTAGGCCGCGGGCCCGCCGAAGACCTCCGCGAGCCACTGCGCGACGTGGCGCGCGTGCTCGGGGGCGAGGCCCGCGAAGACGGGGGCGAGGAGGTCGTCCGCGAGGACCTTCTCGTAGAAGATCTCCGTCAGGCGCTCGAAGCGCTCGGCGCCGCCCGCCCACGCGTACAGCGTCGGGGTGGAGGAGCCGGAGCCGCGTACGGCCGTCGGGGTGTAGTGCCGCATCTCCTCGATGTGCTCGACGAAGGGACGGATGTGCGCGAAGAACTCCTTGAAGTGCTCCGAGCCGCGGAAGCCCTCCAGGTGGTCCTTGGTCGACGTCCAGGTGACGCGCAGGATGAAGTGCTCGAAGTCCTCCTCGCAGCGGGTGAGTTCGTAGTCGACGCACGCGGGCGCGGCGGCCAGGGGCACGGCGGCGCGGGTGTACGCGGACAGGAACTCCGCAGCGCGGTCCTCGGGCACGCGGTAGCGGACGTACTCGACGGTGTGGGCGGGGCTCGCGCTCATGGCGTACCGGTTCCCTCGTGTGCGGTGTCACGGCCGGGGGCCGCCGCGCCCCAGTCCCAGAGGGCCTGGAGCACCGGACCCAGCTCCCTGCCGCGCGGGGTGAGTTGATAGGTGACGGCGGGCGGCCAGCCCGGTGTGCGCGTGCGCCGGGACGACCCCGGCGGTGCGCAGCTGTGCCAGCCGCTCCGCAAGCACTTTGTCGGACAACTGTGGGAGCGCGGCGGCGAGTTCGCTGTACGCGTACACGTCACCCCCGAGCAGCTCGCGCACCACGAGCGTCGTCCAGCGGCCCCGCAGCGCCGCGAGGGCGACCTCGACGGGGCAGTCGGGGCTCGGCGCGGGCACGCGGGCGCGCGGGTCGTCGGGAAGGCCGGGCGGCGGCGGGGGTGCCTGCCTTACCGTTCGGTGAGCCACGGGGGCGCCTCCTACTGTGCCGTTCATGAGCACTTTCATCCTGCCCCAGCGGCCCCAGGACGTCCCGTCGGCGTTCGCCGAGCGGTTCAACAGCGGCGACGCCGACGCCGTGCGCGAGCTGTACGAGGCCGACGCCGCCTTCGTCCCCGCCGCCGGCGTCCCCGTGCGCGGGGCGGCCGCCATCGCCGCCCAGAACGCCCCCTTCCTCGCCCTCGGCCTGCCGATCTCGGTGGCGCCCCGGCACGTCCACGTCGCGGGCGACATCGCCCTGCTGATCGTCGACTGGGAGATCGGGGGCGAGGCGCGCGCGACGGCCACGGACGTGGCGAGGCGCGGCGCCGACGGGTACTGGCGATATGTGATCGACAGTCCGTTCGGCACCGCGCCTCAGAGTGACCCGGCGGTCAGCGGCTAGCGGCTAGCCGCCGCGCCGCGGCGGCTCACTCGCCGTAGTACGCGTTGTAGATCGACAGCGTGGACTTGTTGCCCTTCTTGTCGCTGACCTTGGCGTGGAAGGAGATGGCCTTGCCCGCGGCCGGGTTCTTCACCGAGATCTTGCCGTTCTTGACGTCGACCGGCTCCCAGTTGCGCCCGTAGTCGTAGCTGACCCAGACGGTCAGGGACTTGAGGTTCGCACCGGCGGCCGCGCCCTGCACGGTCACGGGGATGGACTGCTTCTTGTCGGCGGGCGCCCGGCTGTCGAGCCCGGCGGCCGCGTTGAAGCGCACGGTGGACACCGGCAGCTTGGTCTCCGCCGTGGTCTTCTTGGAGCGGAAGCTGAAGCTCGCGTCGATCCGCGTGGAGGCCGCGGCCACCGCGACGCTCCGCTTGACGGACGTCGACAGCTGGTACTGGGCGTCCCCGGCGGGCACCTTGAAGGGCACGCCGGTCAACGGGTCCTTGTTCTCGGCGAGCTGGGTGCCGTTGTGCTTCAGGGTGGTCTTCACCGAGGTGTACGTGGAGCTGCCCGCGTGCGTCTTGCCGTCGGCGAACAGCGGCAGGAAGCCCGTGATCTCGTTGCCCTCGCGGAAGACGCCGAGCTCGCCGCCGACCCGCGGCCCGAAGACGGCCGTGTTGAAGGTCTTCTCGTACGTCTTGCCCGCGGTGAAGGCCTGCGGGGCGCCCAGGGAGTACGCGGCGTCGGTGACCGGCCAGCCGTCCTCACCGGTGCCGCCCTGCTGCTGGAAGTTCAGCCCCCACTTGACCTTGTCGCCCGTGGACACGTGCAGGGTGCGGGTGCCCGGCGCCTTCTGTGGCACGCCGAGCCCGAAGCCGAAGCCGACGTCGGGCAGGTTGCCGGACGAGAACACCACGCCCTTCTTGCCGCTGGAGGAGGCGCCGAGGCCGACCTTCACGGTGGCGAGTTCGGCGTCCTTGTAGTGCTTGGTGTAGCCGGTGGCGAACCGGTCCCGCTTGCCGCCGGCCACCACGTCGTACTCGGTCTTCTCACCCTTGGTGAAGCGGGTGTCGAAGGACTGCCGCAGCGAGCCGTCGGTGACCTTCGGGCCGAGGTGCGCGGTGCGGAACCCGGCGTAGGAGTCCAGGAGCCAGGCGGAGCCGAACTCGACGTCGTCGTTGACGATCTCGTAGACCGGCACCGCGAGGGCGGACTTCGCGTCGGCCGCCGGGACGGTGACGTCGACCGGCTTGGCGGTGCGCGCGTCCACCGTCACCGTCGTGTCCTTGGTGACGTTCAGCTTCGGCTGGACGACCCAGTCCGCGCCCTTGCCGAGGGGTCCTCCGGGTCGACGAAGACCCCGGAGTCGAGGGAGTAACTCCCCTTGGGCACACGGACCTTGGCGGTGCCCGACGGGTCGTAGACATTGAAGTCACGGTCCGATGTGGACTTGGACGTGCCGTACAGGGAAGTGCCGTAGTCCTTGGCGGGCTGGCCGTCGCGGCCGAGGTGCTTGACGGTCACGTCGTACGACTCGACCTCGCGGTCGACCGCGGCGGCGGTGCGCACGGACTGGCCGCCGCCGGTCGCCGTCACATACGCGGAGTACGCGCCGTCGAGGGTGCCGCCGATCCTGGTGTCGCTGGTCAGGTCGACGGAGGCGGTGCCGCCCGCGGGGACGGTGACCTTCCGCGCGCCGAGCTTGAAGAACCCGGCGGGCGCCGGGTTGCCCTTGGGGTCGCTCGCCTTCAGGGCCAGGTCGAGGGTGACCGCGGCGGTGCCGAGGTTCCGGTACGTGACCTTCTTGGTGGCGGGCTTGTCGTCGGCGTGCGGCCACACCTGCGTGTCGAAGCCCACCGACACCGGGTCGGCGATGACGGTCTGCTTGATGGCCTTGTCGACGGCGATGCGGCCCGAACCCTGCTGGAACGGCGTGTACTTGCCGGGCTTGGTGGACGCGGTCAGGGCGCCCTTGAGCTCGGCGTGCTTCCAGTCCGGGTGCTGCTGCTTGAGCAGCGCGGCGGCGCCCGCGACGTGCGGGGTCGCCATCGACGTACCGGAGATCGTCAGATAGCCCTCCGGCTTCTGGCCGACATCCTTCTCGATCTCGCTGCCCGGCGCCGCGGCCGCGGTGATGTCCACGCCCGGCGCGGTCACGTCCGGCTTGATGGCGCCGTCACCGATGCGCGGGCCCTGGCTGGAGAAGTCAGCGAGCTTGTCCTTGTCGTCGACCGCGCCGACGGTCAGGGCCTCGTCCGCGCTGCCCGGGGAGCCGACCGAGGCGGGCGCCCCGTCGTTCCCGGCCGCGATCGCGAAGAGGATGCCCTTGTCCTTGGAGACCTTGTTGACGGCGGCCTCCAGCGGGTCCACGCCCGGGGTGTCGCCGCCGCCGAGGCTGAGGTTCACCACGTCGGCGCCTTCGGCGGCCGCCCAGTCGATGCCCGCGATGATGCCGGAGTCGTCGCCCGAGCCCTCGTCGCCGAGGACCTTGCCGTTGAGGACCTTCGCCTCCGGGGCGACGCCCTTGTAGGCGCTGTTCTTCGCGCCGGTGCCCGCGGCGATGGACGCGACGTGCGTGCCGTGGCCGACGCGGTCCTTGGTGTCGGGCGACGGGGTGAAGTTCTTCGCCCCGACGACCTGCTCCTTGAGGTCGGGGTGGGTGGCGTCGATGCCGGTGTCCAGGACGGCGATCTTCACGCCCTTGCCCTTGTACCCGGCCTCCCAGGCCTTCGGCGTGCCGATCTGCTTGACGCTCTTGTCGAGGCTCGCCCTGCGGGTGCCGTCGAGCCACACGCGGCTGATGCCGGAGGCGGTGGTACGGACCGACGCGCTGTCACCGCTGGCTTCGGTGAGCGCCCGCCACAGCTTCGTCGCGTCCCGCTTCGGGGTGAGCACGGCGTCGGCGTTGAGGGTCTTGAGGGCGTGGCGGAGCTCGGTGCCGCCCGCGTCCCGCACCTCGGCCCTGGCCTCGGCCGCCGCGCCCTGGTAGGCGACGATGACCTTCAGGCCCTGCTTCTGGGAGTCGCGGCTGGCCTTCTTGCTCAACTCGGTGACGTCGAAGAGCCGCTGGTCGAGCTTGCCGCTGGAGATCAGGCGCTGCGCGTCCGCCGGAACGACGAGCGTGTGCCCGTCGCGCTTGCTGGTCCGCACGGGGATGCCCGCGCGCCCCTTCGCGGGGTCGAACGCGGTGACGCGCCCCTGGGCGTCGACCGTGACGCGGTCCCCGGTGAGCAGCGTGATGGAGTGGCCGCCCGGTGCCTTGACGGCGCCGCGCTCGACGCCGGCCTCGGCGGCGGGGCCCGCCTGCGCCGGGGTGGTCATGCCCGCCGCGAGGGCCACGGCCGCGGCGGCCGCGACCGTGGCCGCGCCCGCGCGTCGCACCGATATCGGTCTTATCGCTTTCCGAACCTGTCCGCTCAAGTTTCCCCCTCAAGGTGAAAGCTCTGAGTCACGCAGTATGTCGAGAGGGACGCTATCCGTTCAACTACGGTGCAGAAGTGAATAGTTGGGGTTGTTGGCTGGTTCAACACGCTGCCGCAACGCCCCGGACACGCAAGCGGAACCCGCCCCGGTCACGGCGAAGGGCCCGCACCCCGGTCGGGGTGCGGGCCCGTGCGCGCGGCCGGGGCGGCGGCGGATCAGAGGGCGGAGCCCGCCTTCCACTGCGCCCAGCTCATGTTCCAGCCGTTGAGGCCGTTGTCCGGGGCGACCGTCTTGTCGCCCGTGTTGCGGACGTCCACGACGTCACCGGTGATCGTGTTCTCGAAGAACCAGGAGCCGGGGGTCGACTTGTCGCCCGCGCCCTTGGTGTCGCGCAGGCCGATGCAGCCGTGGCTCGTGTTCACATTGCCGAAGATCGACGACGAGCCCCAGTAGTTGCCGTGGATGAAGGTGCCCGAGCTGGACAGGCGCATGGCGTGCGGCACGTCCTTGATGTCGTACTCGCCCTTGCCGTCGCTGTCCGTGAACCCGACGGTCGCGCCGTTCATCCGGGTCTCCTTGAACTTCTCGGAGACCACCATCTTGCCGTTGTACGTCTTGTTCTCGGGCGACCCGGCGGAGATCGGGATGGTCTTGACGACCTTCCCCTCCCGCGTGATCTTCATCTGCTTGGTCTTGGCGTCCACGACGGCGACCTGGTTGCGCCCGATCTTGAACTGGACCGTCTTCTGCTGCACGCCGTAGACCCCGTTGGCCCCCTCGACGCCGTCCAGGGCCAGCTTCAGCGTGACCGTGGTGTTCGCCTTCCAGTAGTCCTGGGGGCGGAAGTCCAGGCGCTGGTTGCCGAACCAGTGGCCGACGATCTCCTGGCCGCCGGTGGAGGTCACCTTGACGGCGGACTGCACGGCCTTCTTGTCGGTGATCGCCTTGTCGAAGTTGAGCGAGACCGGCATGCCGACGCCGACCGTGGAGCCGTCCTCCGGCGTGAAGCTGCCGATGAAGCTGTTGGCCCGCGAGACGGTCGTGAACGAGGAGTTCTCGTGGGCCTTGCGGCCGTCGGAGTCCTTGGCGGTCGCGGTGATCTTGTACGTGGTGGCGCGCTCCAGCTGCGCGCTGGGCTTCCAGGTCTTCTTGTCCGCGGATATCCGACCGGCCACGGCGGCGCCGCCCTCGGCCTTCATGACCACATTCGTGAGCGATCCCTCACTCACGGTGACCTTGGCGTCGTTGTTGATGCCCGCGTTGTCGGAGCCGTTCTTCGGCGCGATCGCGATCTTGGCGGCCGAGGTCTTCTCCGCCGCCGCCTCGTCGACCTGGTTCTGCGACTCCTTGCCGCCGGAGCCGCCCTTGTCGCCGCCGTCGTCGCTACACGCGGAGAGCATCAGAACCCCGGCCGACCAGCGCCGACACGGCCATCAGGCCTCTGCGCCGCCTACTTTCCGTCATTACGCGAATCTCCATCGTTGCCGAATCGCCAACATCACCCAACGCCCGAGGACCCCCGCCCTCCGCCGCTCCCCGCAACACGCCCTAACGCGTTCCCCGCGCATCCCGTTCCATTTCCATTCAAGATGTGGGGAACACCACGCCCTGCGGAGCCGCCGGGACGGCCGTGCTTCCAGGAGACGCTGCTCAGGAGACGACGGAGCCCCGGGCGGCGGTCGCCGCCCGGGGCTCACGGTGCCCGATGGGGTCATCGGGGCCTGTGTGTCCTCGGGTGGGCCTAAGACTCCTCGCCGTCCTCGTCGTCATCATGGCCGTCCGGGTCCCATTCCGGCGAATCGGGGTCGTAGTCGATCAGCTCGCTGCTCCAGGACGCCTGGACCACCTCGACCCCCCGCACGTCCCTGACCAGGTCAACCGGGTCGACGACGTACGCGAGCGCCTCCGCGTGGTCCTCCTTGACGGCGGCCTCGGCGCGCACCCGCTCACTGATGGGCAGGTGCGCGTCGTCGGCGATGCGCTTCAGGGCGGTGCCGCTCAGCTCGCCCGACCCGTCCACCTCCACGACCAATTCGACCCGGAGCCGTACAAAGCGTGATGTCTCGTCTGTGCTCATGCGAGGGAGAGTACGGCCCGTCCCCGGCTCCGCTTCCCCACGACCCGCGCCTTTCATTAGCATCGCCTCATTGGCATCGCCCAAGCAGCCAATTCGCCAGCTCCACAAGGGGGATACTCATCCCGTGATCGCACCACGTCGCATGCTGCTCACCGCGGCCGCAGCCGGGGCCCTGCTCAGCGCCCTCTGGTTCGTCCCCTCGGCCAAGGCGGCCCCGGGACCGGAGCAACGCCACGCGGCGCCCGCCGCCGCGTCAGAGGGCCAGCTCGCGGACACGGGCAGCGTGGACACGACTCCGTACGTGGTGGGCGGGACGGCGTTCCTGGGGCTTGGCGCGGGGTTCGTGGTGTATTCGGTGCGGCGGGAGGGCGACGGGGCGCTCTGAGCCCGCCCTAGTCCCCCGTGAACCCGGAGGTGTCCAGGTCGAAGCCGAAGGGCTCGGGGATGGACAGGGGGTCTCCGAACGGCACGGTGGTGCGGGACCGGTACCCCCGGGGTGACGGGTCCCAGAAGGCAGTGATCTCCTCGGCTTGCATGTCGAGGACGAGGTAGACGGGCACGAGACGCCCGTACGCGTCGAGCTTGTCCAGCCAGTCGACGTCCTTGGTGGATACGGAGGTCAGCTCGGCGACGAGGGAGAGCGCGGCGCCGTCCGCGTGCCGCCCTTCCTCTTGGAACGCGGCTTCGTCGGCGACGTGCAGGTCGGGGCCGAAGGCGCGGCCCGCTTCCGGGAAGCTGAACAGGAAGGGTGCGACGTCGACGTCGTGCCCCTCCGGGGCGTGGGGTTCGAGCTGGCGCCGGAGGGACTTCATCGGCTTCTTGTAGCGCAGCTTCGACCACGGCGACACGACGATCTTCCCCCGGATGACCTCGGCCTTGTAGCCGTCAGGTGTGTTCAGTTCCTCGACTAGGCGGAGCATGTCCTCGAAGGCTTCGCCCAGAGGTGGCTCTATGGCCGCCGTCGGCCGCTCGGTCATGGTGGTCACCGCGGTCCTCCATTGACTACAGAACGTGTCGCTGCCTCCACGGTATCCCCGAAGCGCGCCCCGGGCCGCCCGGACGGGCGCGGCGCTCACGCCGCGACCGCCCAGTCCGCCTGCCGGTCCCCCAGCTCGAACCAGAGCAGCTTTCCGCCGTACCCGAAGACGTCGTCCCCGACCAGGCAGCCGCCCCACGCGTGGGCGTACTGGCAGACGAGGAAGAGCCCCCGCCCTCCCACCCCCTCCGCGTCCGGGACGCGGGGCCCGCACCGCCCGAAGGGCGCCGGGATGCGCGGGTCGGTGTCCCACACGGTCACGCGCACCCCGCCCCCGACGCCGAGCGCCCGCACCCGGAGGGCGGCGGGGCCCGGGCTGTGCCGGTAGGCGTTGGTGACCAGCTCCGAGGTCAGGAGTTCGGCGGTGTCGTTGAGGTGGGTGAGGCCATGGGCGGTGAGGACGGTACGGAGCGTTGCACGGGCGATTCGGGGGGAGCGGGGGTCGTGGGGGAGGTGGAGGGCGTAGGTCCAGGTGGGGGTGGAGGGGGGTGGCGGGGATACGGTGGGCATGAACGCCTCCTGCACTCAAGGGAGTTGTACGTGCACCAACCGTAGCGAGACCAGTAGAATGGTTCTTACGCAATCTGCGGATGCATCCGACGTTCCACTCATGTGGGTGACCCGGCAGATGCACAGCAAGGGAGTGGAAGAGCATGCCGCCACGGCCATCGCCCACAGCTCGCCAGCTCCGCCTGGGAGTTGAACTACGCAAACTCCGCGAGCGTGCCGGACTGACCGCTCGCGCCGCAGGCGAGCTGATCGAGGCCAATCAGGCACGGATCAGCAACATTGAGACCGGCCGCTTCGGCGTCAGCGAGCAACGCGTGCGCACGCTCGCCCAGCACTACCAGTGCACGGACGGCGCGCTCGTCGACGCCCTCGTAGCGATGGCAACGCATCGCAAACGGGGCTGGTGGGAGGAGTACCGCGAGATACTGCCTGCCTCACAGCTCGATCTGGCCGAGTTCGAGCATCACGCCACGGCGCTGCGCATGTCCAACGTTCTGCACGTCCCCGGGCTGCTGCAAAGTCCCGGCTACATCCGTGCCCTCTTCGACGGCGCCGTCCCGTCGCTGTCGCCCCCTGATGTGGAACACCGCCTCTCCTTCCGCATCAAACGCCAGGAAGTCCTCTACCGCGAGCAGCCCACGCCGTACAGTGCCGTCATCCACGAAGCCGCCCTGCGCATGCAGTTCGGCGGACACGCCGCCACCCGCGAACAGCTCAAGCACCTCACGGAGATGAGCGAGCACAGCACCGTCACAGTGCGCGTGATCCCCTTCAACCACGGAGTGTTTCCCCGGCTCCGGCCAGTCCATCGGCCATCTGGCCGGACCGGTACGCCAACTCGACACCACGCAACTCGACCAGACACACGGCGCCCTCCTGCTGGACGCGGAGGACCAAGTGCAGAAGTACCTACAGGTGCTTGACCGCATGGAGAGCATGGCCCTCGATCCCTCAGCGTCCCGCGACTACATTCACGGCATCGCCAGCGAACTCTGAATCAAGGGAGCCACCGTGCCCAACCTTCAGTGGCAGAAGTCCTCGTACTGCCAAGAAGCCAGCGCCTGCGTCAACGTCGCCGCCACACCCGACGGAACCATCCACCTCCGCGAAAGCGAAACCCCCGACATCACCCTCACCACCGGCCCCCGCCAACTCCACGCCCTGATAGCGCAGCTCAAACGGCATTCAACGCACGTTGACTGACCGTTGAGTCGCACCCTCTACCTTCTCGGCTGATGAAATCCCACCGCACGCCGAGAGGGCACATGTCCCGCCTGAGACCTCCCCGCTGCACCCGCGTCCCCATCCCGGCTATGGTCTTGGCCCTCCTGGCCGGACTCCTCACCGTCACCGTCGTCGGCGCCGCCGCCCCGCCCGCCCACGCCTCCAACAGCGACCGGAGAATCCTCGCCTGGAACATGCAGGGCGGCGGGGACGAGGACGGCCCGGCCGCCAAGTGGCAGACGCTCTTCAATCTCATGAGGGACCGCCGCGTCGACATGGCCACCCTGCAGGAGTCCGGGGTCGCCCCCCGCGGGGCCACGCACCTGCGGAACGTGGCCGCCACCATGACCCATGCCCGGCCCGAGCCCATTACCGAGGTCGAGGTGCACCGGTACGGCGGCACCGGGACTCGCCCGCAGTTCTACCTGTACCGGATCGCCTGGGACGACGGCGGGCACCGCGTCAACCAGGCGATCCTCATGCGCCAGCTGGCCGATGAGGTCCTCCTGGTGCCACGCCGCGGCGACGGGCTGCGGCCCATGCTCGGCGTCCGCTTGGGCGATGACCTCGTCTTCACGATCCACGCGGGCGCCAACAACGGCCCCGACGCGGCCGCGCAGGCCGAGGACGCCTGGAACTACGCCCAGGGGCGGAACCTGAATCTCGTGGTGGCCGGGGACTTCAACCGGATACCGGAGGACCTCGACGTCCCGGAGGGCATGTACCCGGAGAACACCGGAGAGGCCACGCACAGAAGCGGCCGGGAGCTCGACTACATGCTCACCAACGAGGACCGGCCGTCCCCGCCCTCCGTTGTCCGCGTGGTGAACTCCGACCACGAGCCCGTCCTGTTCCCCACGCCCTTGCGTGCCGCTGCCGGGGCGGTCCACACGCTCTCGCACCGCAACGACAGCCGGTACGTGATGCCGGCGACGGTGGCCGACTACGGGTTCCTCTTCGAAAGTGACGACACCAAGCCCGCAGCGGACGCCTTCTTCATCGAGGTGCCCATTCGCAAGGGTGCCGTGCGTGCCCGGAGCAGCGGGGACGAGTACACGCTCCTCATGCGAACCTGAAGACGGGGATGTGCCTGGGCACCGACGCGGGCGCACGGAGCGACGTACCGCAGATGACCGACTGTCAGGACACCGATCCGCCCGAGCGCCTGCAGTGGCGCTTCGACGACCTCGGCAATCTGTTCAACGCGTCGGACCGGATGGTGTGGGCCGGGGAGCACTCGAACTCCGACCGCACCCTGCGCCTCGGCTCCCCGGGCACGGAGCAGCCGGGGAACCCCTGGCGACACTGCGTCTGGGCACCCGACGCCGACGGCGTACAGCTGCGCGCGACCGGATGCAGCGACGGCGCCGCTCCGGACCCCGTACGGCTCAACACATCCATTCCGCCGGTGCAGGCAGCCGTCAGCACGGCGGACAAGGACGCGTACACGCAGTACCTCTTCCACGGTCCGAGCTACGCCCGCTTCGACCCGGCCACCGGGAAGGCCGGGACGGTTCAGGGCATCAACGACTTCTGGCCGAGCCTGCAGCGCACCGGGTTCCGGTACGGGTTCGACTCGGGCTTCGAGGCGGAGAAGTACGGGAAGCGGCAGCTCGTCCTGTTCAAGGGCGACCAGTACGTGCGGGTCGAGATCCCCATGGGGTCGTCCACGGACACGCTCGCCAAGGGGCCGCTGCCCATCCGTGACGGCTTCCATCTGTTCCGCGGCACCGCGTTCGAGTACGGCGTCGACGCGGCCGTCGGCCTCGGAGACGACAAGATCATGGTGTTCCGACGGGGCTCGATGGGCGTGTTCCAGCTGGACATCGACGGCAACGGCGACAAGTGGATCGTCGACGAGACACCGATCTCCTCGGGCCTTCCGGCCGTGGACGGGACGGGCATGGAGAAGGGCGTCGACACCGCCCTGGTGAGCGGAAAGCTGCAGAGCGGCGCCGACGACACCGACCTCCCGGCCGTCGAGCTGATCTCCGGCGGCCGCGTCCTGACCCTGCGCGTCCACCCGGACCGCGTACAGGACAGCGAACTCGCCGCGCGGCCCGACAACCTGACCCGGAAGTGGCCCGGCCTCAAGAACACCGTGTTCGACGGCGGCTGGCTCGACGACCCCGGCCCGCCCGGCCGCATCGTCCTGCGCAACGGCCCCAAGCCCGCCGCCGACCCCGAGCCCGACCGCCCCGCCCCCTTCTCCACCGACCCCGGCCAGCAGCCCTCCTGCCGCCCCGACGGCATGACCGCCACCAAGGACGTCAACACCCCCTACTGCCAGATCTACGACGACAAGGGCCGCGAGCTGATGGGTGAGCGGCACCCGCGCCGCGTCGTCGGCTACTTCACCGGCTGGCGCACCGGCAAGAACGGCCAGCCGATGTATCTGCCCAACAGCATCCCCTGGGGGCAGGTCAGCCACATCAACTACGCGTTCGCGCACGTCGGCAAGGACAACAGGATCTCCGTCGGCGACACCAACGACCCCGCCAACCCGGCGACCGGCATGACCTGGCCGGACGTCCCCGGCGCGGAGATGGACGACTCGCTCCCGTACAAGGGCAACTTCAACCTGCTCAACAAGTACAAGAAGAAGCACCCCAGAGTGAAGACCCTGATATCCATCGGCGGGTGGGCCGAGACCGGCGGGACGCTCAGCCCCGACGGCTCGCGCGAGAAGACCGGCGGGCTCTACACCCTCACCAACAACGACGACGGCAGCGTCAACCAGCCCGCCATCGACACCTTCGCGGACTCCGTCGTGGACTTCCTGCGGACGTACGGATTCGACGGCGCGGACATCGACTACGAGTACCCGACCTCGTTGAAGGACGCGGGGAATCCGGAGGACTGGCCGATCGCCAACGCCCGCCGCAAGGGGCTCAACGCGGGCAACACCGCCCTGATGAAGACCCTGCGCGAGAAGCTCGACGCGGCGTCCGAGAAGGACGGGGCCTACTACCAGCTCACGGCCGCCGCGTCCGCGTCCGGCTATCTGCTGCGCGGCCAGCAGGACTTCCGGGCGCTCCAGTACCTGGACTTCGTCAACAGCATGTCGTATGACTTCCACGGCTCGTGGAACAACTTCGTGGGGCCGCAGGCGCCGCTGTACGACGACGGCAAGGACGCCGAGCTGGCCGCCGCCGGGATCTACGACAAGGAGAAGAACCCGGAGTTCCAGCAGGAGGGCTACTTCAACACCGACTGGTCGTACCACTACCTCCGGGGCGCCATGGCCGCCGGGCGGATCAACCTGGGCGTGCCGTACTACACGCGCGGCTGGAAGCACGTGAAGGGCGGCACCGGCGACGGGCTCTGGGGCACCTCCGAGCTGCCCGACCAGAAGAACTGCCCGGAGGGCACGGGGCCGGACGTCTCCAAGACGCCGTGCGGCGCCGGAGCCGACGGCGTCGACAACATCTGGCACGACGAGAACGCGGCGGGCGACGCGCTGGCCGCCGGGTCCAACCCGATGTGGCACGCCAAGAACCTCGAACGAGGAGTGTCCGGAGGCTACTTGGGACAGTACGGGGTCAGCCCGGACGCGCCCGACAGCCGCGTCGACGGCTACACCCGTCACTGGGACGACACCCTCAAGGCGTCCTGGCTGTGGAACGACGACAAGAAGGTGTTCCTGACCACGCAGGACGAGCAGGACATCGCCGCCAAGGCCGACTACATCAAGGACAAGGGCGCGGGCGGCGCGATGATCTGGGAGCTGGCCGGGGACTACGCGTGCCCCGAGGACGCCTCCGACCAGTGCGTGCCGGGCTACACCCTCACCAAGAAGCTCGACGAGTCCCTGCGCGACGCGGGCCCGTACGGCGCCAAGCGGACCGGGAAGACGGAACTGCCCGAGCAGGTCCTCGACGTGGACGTCGAGTTCGCGGACTACCCGACCGAGGACCTGTGGCCGCTCCAGCCCAAGCTGCGCATCACCAACAACAGCGACAAGGCCATCGCCGGAGGCGCGAAGGTCTCCTTCGACCTGCCGACGTCCGCGCCGCCCGTCGTCAAGGACGGCAACTGGCAGGCGTACGAGGAGATCGAGCCCGGACACTCCGGCCCCAACGCCGGTGGCCTGAAGGGGGAGTTCCACCGGGTCACCATTACCCTGGAGGCCTGCCAGGAGATCCCGGCGGGCCGCAGCATGGACGTACCGGTCAAGTACTTCCTGCCCGCGACCGGACCAGTGAACGTCACCCTGACCAGCGAGGGCGAGACCTTCGGCGTCACCGGTGACAAGCGCCAGGGCACCCACACCGTCGACCCGCCCGACGCCTCGGCCCCGTGCGCGGCGCCGGACTGGGACCGTGACGCCGACCACTACAACAAGGGAGACGTCGTCACCCACGACGGCGGCCGCTGGCTCGCCCAGTGGTGGGCCAACAAGGGCGACGAGCCGGGCGTAGCGCCGGTGTGGCGGGACATCAGCCCGAACCCGTAACCCGAAACCCCTCAGGGGAGAACCCTCAACTCCCCTTTACGTCGGACCTCTTGGGCGCGGTGGCGATCGACCGTACCGTTGTCGATCGGCTTGACCCGACCGCCGCGCCCAGGAGAGGTTCCCATGCCAGAGAAGGGTTTCGTGCGCCGCATCGGTCCCTTCCAGGCCACCGCCGTCAACATGAGCCAGATGTGTGGCATCGGACCTTTCGTGACGATCCCGCTGATGGTCGCGGCGTTCGGCGGTCCGCAGGCCGTCACCGGGTTCGTCGCGGGCGCGCTGCTCGCGCTCTGCGACGGCCTGGTGTGGGCCGAGCTGAGCGCGGCGATGCCGGGCTCCGGCGGCAGCTACGTGTATCTGCGGCAGGCGTTCCAGTACCGCACGGGGCGGCTGATGCCGTTCCTGTTCGTGTGGACGGCCATGCTGTTCATCCCGATCGGCATGTCCACGGGCATCGTCGGCTTCGTGCAGTATCTGGGCTATCTGGCGCCGGACATGGGCCAGACGACGGGCGACCTGACCGGGCTCGGCGTGATCGCGCTCGTGATCACGCTGCTGTGGCGCGGCATCGAGCACATCGCACGCATCACGGCGGTGATGTGGGTCGTGATGATCCTCTCCGTCGGCTGTGTGATCGTCGCCTCGCTCACGCACTTCGACGCCGACCTGGCGTTCACGTACCCGTCCGACGCCTTCGAGCTGACCAGCAACCACTTCTGGATCGGCTTCGCGGGCGGCCTGACCATCGGCATCTACGACTACCTCGGCTACAACACCGCCGCGTACCTGGGCGCGGAGATCAAGGACCCGGGGCGCACCCTGCCCCGCGCGATCGTGTTCTCGGTCCTCGGCATCATGACGATCTACCTCCTCCTCCAGATCGGCACGCTCGGCGTCATCGACTGGCACCGGATGACGGACCCCGACGACGTGGCCTCGACGTCCGTCGCGTCGGCGGTCCTGGAGGAGACCTGGGGCCAGGGCGCGGCGGACGCCGTGACCGTGCTCATCCTGGTCACGGCGTTCGCGTCGGTCTTCGCGGGGCTGCTCGGCGGCTCCCGCGTGCCCTACGACGCGGCCCGCGAGCGGGTGTTCTTCCGGCCGTACGCGAAGCTGCACGCCAAGCACCGCTTCCCGGTGCTCGGCCTCGCGACGATGGGGGTGGTGACGGCGGCGGGCTTCCTGCTCGGCCGCCACACCGACCTCGCGACCCTCATCCAGTTCCTCACCGCGGTGATGGTCCTGGTGCAGGCCCTCGCCCAGATCCTCGCCCTGACCGTGCTGCGCCGCCGCCAGCCGGGGCTGCGCCGCCCGTACCGCATGTGGCTGTACCCGCTGCCGAGCCTGATCGCCCTCGTGGGCTGGCTCGTCATCTACGGGTACGCCGACGAGAACTCCCCGGGCCGCCACCCCATCGAGTGGTCCCTCGCGTGGGTCGCGCTCGGCTGCGTGGCGTTCGCGGTGTGGGCGCGCCGCGAGAGGGTGTGGCCGTTCGGGCCGAAGGAGGTCAGCGAGGACTTCCTGACGGCGGGGACGGCCGGGCCCGCCGACGAGGGCCCGGCCTAGGACTCAGGCCAGCGGGCCGGTCAGGGGCTCCACGGCCGCGAGGACGCCGCCGCCGCGCACGAACGCCTCGGCGGCGGCGAGGTCGGGCGACAGATAGCGGTCGGGGCCCGCGCCCTGGACGCCCGCCGCGCGCACGGCGTCGATGACGGCGCGGCTCGCGGGGGCCGGGGCCAGCGCCGGGTCCGCGGCCCGCAGCTCGACGCCGCGCGTGGCCGCGTACAGCTCGATGGCGATGATCCGGGCGAGGTTGTCGACGGCCGTCCGCAGCTTGCGCGCCGCCGACCAGCCCATGGAGACGTGGTCCTCCTGCATGGCGGAGGAGGGGATGGAGTCGGCGGAGGCGGGCACGGCGAGGCGCTTCATCTCGCTCACGAGCGCGGCCTGCGTGTACTGGGCGATCATCAGGCCCGAGTCGACACCGGCGTCGTCGGCGAGGAAGGGCGGCAGGCCGTGGCTGCGGTTCTTGTCGAGGAGGCGGTCGGTACGGCGCTCCGCGATCGACCCGAGGTCGGCGGCGGCGATCGCGAGGAAGTCGAGGACGTACGCGACGGGCGCGCCGTGGAAGTTGCCGTTGGACTCCACGCGCCCGTCGGGGAGCACCACCGGGTTGTCGACGGCGGCGGCCAGCTCGCGCTCGGCGACGGTGCGGGCGTGCGCGACCGTGTCCCGGCCCGCGCCCGCGACCTGCGGGGCGCAGCGCACCGAGTACGCGTCCTGCACGCGCGGCGCGTCGTCCTGGTGGTGCCCGGTCAGGCCCGAACCGGCGAGCACCGCCAGCATGTTGGCGGCGGCGGCCGCCTGGCCCGGGTGCGGGCGGATGGCGTGCAGCTCGGGGGCGAGGACCTTGTCCGTGCCGAGCAGGGCCTCCAGGCTGAGGGCGGCGGTGACGTCGGCGGACTTGTAGAGCACGTCCAGGTCGGCGAGGGCCATGACCAGCATGCCGAGCATGCCGTCGGTGCCGTTCAGGAGCGCGAGCCCCTCCTTCTCGCGCAGCTCGACCGGGGTGATGCCGTGCTCGGCGAGCAGCTCACCGGCGGGCCGCACCCGCCCGTCGGGGCCCTCGGCTTCGCCCTCGCCCATCAGGGTCAGGGCGCAGTGGCTGAGCGGGGCCAGGTCGCCGGAGCAGCCGAGCGAGCCGTACTCGTGGACGACCGGGGTGATGCCGGCGTTGAGCACGTCGGCCATGGTCTGCGCGACGCCGGGGCGCACCCCCGTGTGACCGGAGCAGACGGTCTTGAGCCGCAGGAACATCAGGGCCCTGACGACCTCGCGCTCCACGCGCGGGCCCATGCCCGCCGCGTGCGACCGCACGATGTTGCGCTGGAGCTGGGCGCGCAGGTCCGGGCCGATGTGCCGGGTGGCGAGGGCGCCGAAGCCCGTGGAGACGCCGTACACCGGGTCGGGTTTGGCGGCGAGCGCGTCGACGATCTCCCGCGCCGACGTGAGGGCGACGACGGCGTCGTCACCGATCTCGATGCGGGCGTCGTGACGGGCGACGGCGACGACGTCCGCGGCGGTGGTGCCGGACGTCCCTACGACCACGGTCTGCATATCCATATTCAGGAGCGTACGCACTGAAACTCCCCGTGTCACTGCCTACTCCCTGGCGGAGATTCAGCCCGTCCGCAGGTTCCAGCCCGTCCGGCGTTTGAGGACGAGGCGCGAAGCGCCCATGCTTGTGGGGCGGGGGCCCGGGGGCGGCAGCCCCCGGTTCGGGGAGGGGCGGGCCTGGGGCGCCCCGCGAGGGCCTAGCGCCCCCGGAAGCGCCGCCGCTCCCCCCGCGCAGGGGCCCCCGCCGAATCGGCGAGCCGCACCACAGGATCGTCGTCCCCCGCCCGCCCCGCCACCACCGGCTTCACCGCCCGCGCGGCCTTGGCCCGATACTGCGCGGCGTCCGCAAGCCGGAACAGCCGCCGCCCCGACCGCACCACCCCGATCGCGTCCCCCGTGGAGGCCACCCCGCACGCCACCCCGTCCCCCAGCTCCACCTCGGCGGCCCGTACGCACAGTTCGTCGGCGACCCGCACCACCTCGTCGGACGAGGGACCGACCGAGAGCAGACAGAACTCGTCGCCCCCGAGCCGCGCCGCAAGCGCGCCGGGCAGCATCGCCCCGCACAGCGAGAGCAGCGAGCCGATCCGCTCCAGGAGCCGGTCGCCGACCGCGTGCCCGAGGCGGTCGTTGACCTGCTTGAGGCCGTTCACGTCACAGACGACGAGGCTCACCACGACGCCCTCGTCCCGGTGCCGCTCCACGGCCTCGTCCAGGCGCACGTCGACGGCCCGCCGGTTGGCGAGGCCGGTCAGGGAGTCGGTGAAGGCCAGGCGGCGGGCCTCCTCCAGGCGCTCGGTCTGGGCGATCCCGGCGGCGACGACGGCCGCGAGCACGGTGGCGAAGTCCGCGTCGGCCCGGTCGAAGACGGGCTCACCCACCGGCCGGGCCACGTACAGCTCGCCCCAGGCCCGCCCGCGCAGCACGACCGGGGCCACCACGCAGGCGCCGCGCCCGCGCCTGCGCAGGGCGGCGACCCGCTGGTGGCAGTAGCCCGGGTGGCCGCCGCCGGGGCCCTGGGAGGTCTCCACCCAGGCGTGCGGCTCGCCGCCGCCGGCCCACCGCTCGTGCAGGAACTCGGTGATCTCCGGGAACTGGTGGACGGGGTACGCCTCGTCGTCGGGGAACTCCCGCTCCCCCTCGGCCAGCTCCCCCACGTTCGCGAGGACCCGCAGCCGCCCGCGCTCCCGCTCCCACACGGACAGCGCGGCGAAGCTCCCGTCCAGCGCCCGCCGGGCCCCCTGGGCGGCGGCGCGCCAGGACTCGCGCGGGGTGTGCGCGGCTGCCATCCCCTGCGCCAGCGCCACGACAGCGCGGAGTCGAGCGTCGTCAGCCATTGCTCTAGGTTACGAACATTCCACGCAAATGGAGATTCGAGGCCGAACCCCGGACAAACCCCGGACCCTCAGCCCTCAGCCCTCAGGGGCGCTACTCCCCAGGCCACTCCGGCTTCCGCTTCTCGTTGAACGCCGCCACGCCCTCCGCCCGGTCCCCCGAGAACGCCACCGAGCGCCACGCCGCGTCCTCCACCTCCAGGCCCGCGCGCAGGTCGAGCCCGTGGCCGAGGCGCAGGGCGCGCTTGGCGGCGCGCAGGCCGACGGGCGAGTTCGCGGCCATGCGGGCGGCGAGCGCGAGCGCCTCGTCGCGGTCCTCGCCGTCCCCCGCGAGCAGGTCGACGAGGCCGAGCTCCCTGGCCTCGGCGGCCTCAACCCGGCGGGCCGAGAAGATCAGCTCGGCGGCGCGGGCCGCGCCCACGCGCCGGGGCAGCAGCTGGGTGCCGCCACCGCCGGGGATCACGCCCACGGAGACCTCGGGCAGCCCGACCACGGCCGTCGGGTCGGCGACGATGACGTCACAGGACAGCGCGATCTCGAAGCCCCCGCCGAGCGCGTAGCCGTGCACGGCGGCGATGGTGGGCATCGGCAGGTCGAGGACGGCGGTGTACGCGGCGCGCGTGACGGGGCGCTGGCGGACGAGCTCGGCGTCGGTGAGCGAGTTTGCGCTCCTTGAGGTCGGCGCCGACACAGAAGGCCCGCTCGTGGGTCGAGGTGAGCACCACGACCCGTACGTCCCGGTCCGCGGCGAGGGCGTCGCAGGCCTCGGTGAGGGCCCGGGCCATGGCGCTGGACACCGCGTTCATGGCCTTGGGCCGGTCCAGCGCGAGCTCCGCCACGTGACCGTGCCGACGCACCCCCACGAACTCCCCGAACCGCTGCTCGCCCATGACCCCTCCAACTCCCGGTTAACGACCGTTACCCCGGGATCATGTCAGCCGGACCGCGCCTTGGGTACCCGTCCCCGCGGCGGGTCAGTCCCGGCGCGCGAGCAGCCAGGGCTCGACGATCCCGAGGCCGCGCACCGGACGCTGCCACATCGGCTGCAGCGCGAAGCGGTACGGGGGCGGCTCCTCGCCCTCCTTCTCGGCGCGCTCGGCGAGGGCCGCGGCCTCCGTCTCGGAGGCGGGCGCGTCCCCGGTCCTGGTCAGCTCCTCCGCGAGGGCCCCGTCAACGAGGACGGCGTCGCGGGGCGCTATCGAGGTCAGGCGGCTGGCCAGGTTCACCGTCGTACCGAACACGTCGCCCATGCGCGTCGTGACCGTGCCGAAGGCGATCCCGACCCGCAGCTCGGGCATGGTCTCGTCGTGAGCCATGGTCTCGATGAGCCGCAGCGCGATCTCGGCGGCGGTCCCGGCGTCGTCGGCGGCGAACAGGACCTCGTCGCCGAGGGTCTTGATGAGCCGCCCGCCGAGGCCCGCGACGAGGTCGGCGGCCGTCGTCTCGAACGCCTCCACCAGCTCGCCGAGCTCCTCCTCCTCCATGCGCCGCGTCAGGCGCGTGAAGCCGACGAGGTCGGCGAAGCCGACGGCGAGCCGCCGGTCGACCATCTCCTCGTCGTCGGCGGCCTGCACGACACGGCCGGTGGCGGCGGCGAGCTGGCGCCGCCACACATAGACGAGGAACTCCTCCAGCTCCGGCAGCAACAGCTCGATCAGCGGACTACGTGACTTCCGTACGGGTCATGCCCGGCTCCGGCGGCTCGGTGAGCCCCTCCAGGAAGGAGTCGATCTGCCACTCGGCGAGCCGGGCCGTGGTCTGCCCCGTCGACCGCGCCACCTGCACCGCCATCGCCTCGCTCAGCAGGCCCGCCTCGACGAGGCCCGCGAGCCGCCGCAGCGCGAGCACGTCCGCCTCGGTGAGCGCCTTGGCCTGCCCGATGTCGGGGAACCCCATGGCCCGCCAGAACCGCGAAGCGAGCTCCATGGAGACCCCGGCGCTGCGGGCCGCCTGGAAGGGGGTGTAGCGCCGGTCGGCGCCGAGGATGAGCTGTTCGAGGCGGAGGGCGAGGGGGTCCTTGTCGTCGCCGGGGTCGGCGTCGTCCGGCTTCTCGAGCGCCGCGGCTTCGGGGGCGGGGGGTGCGCCCTGGCCGGAGCCGGTGTCGTCGACGGTCACGCCTGTTGCCCTTCCGATCTGCCGCGGTCAGATATCGACCGGCGCCAAGCCTTTACGGCAGGTGTGCCCCAGCTCACTCCCGACTCCGCGGACGCGAGGGGCGCCCCCTCAGCACCCCACCGTGCCCTGCGGTCGCCAGGCGCCCTTTTCTCCCACCCACCCACCCGCCCCCTCCATCGCGCTGACGCGCTCGTCCTCAAACGCCGGACGGGCTGAAAGTGGCAGGTTCTAGCCCGTCCGGCGTTTGAGGACGAGGCGCGGAGCGCCGAAAGGCTTTGAGCGGGGGAACGGGGGCAGCCGCACCCGGAACGGGAAGGGGCGCCCGCGCGCGGAGCGCGCTCATGGGCACAGCGGGGCGCCCCGCGAGGGAGGCCTCAGGCCAGTGGCCGCACGTGCACCACGTCCCCCGCCCCCACCGGCTCCCGCACCCCGGACTCCGTGGCGAGCACCAACCGCCCGTCCCCGTCCACGGCCACGGCCTCCCCCCGGAGGTCCCGCCCCCCGGGCAACTCGACCCGCACGGCCCGCCCGAGCGTCGCGCACCCCGCCGCGTACGTCTCCTGCAGCCCGCTCACCAGCGGATCTCCCAGGGCGCCCCGCCAGTCCCCGTACCACCGCTCCAGGCTCCGCAGCACCGCCCGCAGCAGCGGGTCCCGGTCCGTGCCGCCCGCGCCCGCGAGGGCGAGGGAGCCCGCCGTCGGCACGGGGAGTTCGTCGGCGCGCAGGCTGACGTTGACGCCGACGCCGATGACGACGCCCTGGGCGCCCGCCCGCTCCGCGAGGATGCCCCCGGCCTTGCGCTCCTCGCCGCCGACGGTGACGAGCAGGTCGTTGGGCCACTTCAGCGCCGTGTCGACCCCGGCCGCCCGCGACAGGCCCGTGGCCACGGCGACGCCGGTGAGCAGCGGCAGCCACCCCCACCGCTCGACGGGCACCTCGGCGGGCTTCAGCAGGACGGAGAAGAACAGGCCCGACCGCGCGGGAGCGCTCCAGCGGCGGTCGAGCCGCCCGCGCGCCGCGCTCTGCTCCTCGGCGACGAGCACCGTGCCCTCGGGCAGCTCGTCGGCGCGCGCGACGAGGTCGGTGTTGGTGGAGCCGGTGACGGGCACCACGTCGAGGGAGCGGTAGAGCCCGCCGTCGCGGACGAGGGCGCGGCGCAGCGCGGCGGCGTTCAGGGGCGGGCGGTCCAGGTCGCTCCAGCGGCCCGCGGGGTCTTCTGAGGCATTCGACGGCGTCATGCAAGCCAGCCTAGGTGTGGCAAACACCGCACTGCGCAGGCGTATCCACGCCGATACGCTACGAGTCAGTAGCCAGCGTCGTCAGCCCTCACCGTCCCCTCTGAGCAGGCAGGGAGCCGCGTCCCGATGTCCGAGCCGCACGTGCCCAACGAGACCTCCGCGCAGCCCCGGCAGAATCCCGCGCCGGGTGATCCGGGGACCGACGTCCACACCACCGCGGGAAAGCTGGCGGACCTGCGGCGCCGCATCGAGGAGGCCAAGCACGCGGGCTCCGCGCGCGCGGTCGAGAAGCAGCACGCCAAGGGCAAGTTGACGGCGCGCGAGCGCGTCGACCTGCTGCTCGACGAGGGTTCGTTCGTCGAGCTCGACGAGTTCGCCCGGCACCGCTCGACCCACTTCGGCCTCGACAAGAACCGTCCGTACGGGGACGGCGTGGTCACCGGCTACGGCACGGTCGACGGCCGCCCGGTGGCCGTGTTCTCGCAGGACTTCACCGTCTTCGGCGGCGCCCTCGGCGAGGTGTTCGGGCAGAAGATCGTGAAGGTCATGGACTTCGCCCTGAAGACGGGCTGTCCGGTCGTCGGCATCAACGACTCCGGCGGCGCCCGCATCCAGGAGGGCGTCATGGCCCTCGGCATGTACGGCGAGATCTTCCGCCGCAACACGCTCGCCTCGGGCGTGGTCCCGCAGATCTCCCTGGTCGTCGGCCCGTGCGCGGGCGGCGCCGTGTACTCCCCCGCGATCACCGACTTCACGGTGATGGTCGACCAGACCTCGCACATGTTCATCACGGGCCCCGACGTCATCAAGACCGTCACCGGGGAGGACGTCGGCTTCGAGGAGCTCGGCGGCGCCCGCACGCACAACGCGACCTCCGGCGTCGCGCACCACATGGCGGGCGACGAGAAGGACGCCATCGAGTACGTCAAGTCCCTGCTCTCGTACCTGCCGTCGAACAATCTGAGCGAGCCCCCGGCGTTCCCGGAGGAGGCCGACCTGGCGGCCACCGACGAGGACCGGGAGCTGGACGCGCTCGTCCCGGACAGCGCCAACCAGCCGTACGACATGCACACGGTGATCGAGCACGTCCTGGACGACGCGGACTTCTTCGAGACGCAGCCGCTGTTCGCACCGAACATCCTCACCGGCTTCGGCCGCGTCGAGGGCCGCCCGGTGGGCATCGTCGCCAACCAGCCGATGCAGTTCGCGGGCTGTCTGGACATCGACGCGAGTGAGAAGGCCGCGCGGTTCGTGCGCACCTGCGACGCGTTCAACGTCCCCGTCATCACGTTCGTCGACGTCCCCGGCTTCTCTGCCGGGCGTCGAGCAGGAGCACACCGGCATCATCCGGCGCGGCGCCAAGCTGATCTACGCGTACGCGGAGGCGACGGTCCCGCTGATCACGGTGATCACGCGCAAGGCCTTCGGCGGCGCCTATGACGTGATGGGCTCCAAGCACCTGGGCGCCGATCTCAACCTGGCCTGGCCGACGGCGCAGATCGCGGTGATGGGCGCGCAGGGCGCGGTGAACATCCTGCACCGCCGCACGATCGCGGCGGCCGGGGACGAGGCCGTGCGGGAGGAGACGCGGGCGCGGCTCATCCAGGAGTACGAGGACGCGCTCCTGAACCCGTACACGGCCGCCGAGCGCGGTTACATCGACGCCGTGATCATGCCGTCGGAGACCCGCTCGCACCTGGTGCGCGGGCTGCGCCAGCTGCGCACCAAGCGGGAGTCCCTGCCGCCGAAGAAGCACGGCAACATCCCGCTGTAGTCCCCCGCGCCACCGAAGGGAGCCGTTGTGATCAAGGTCGTACGGGGCAACCCGACCCCCGAGGAGCTCGCCGCCGCCCTGGCGGTGGTCCAGGCGCGCGCCGCGGCGGCCGCGAACACGCCGTCCGGCGCGCCCGCCACTCCGGACGCCTGGGCCGACCCGGCGCGCGTGGCCCGGGAGCGGCTGCCCCAGCCGGGCCCGGCGGCCTGGGGACGCACGTACTGGCCCGGGTGACACGCGTGTGCCGAGCGGGGCGGGGGCGGCGCCGATGCGCGCCCCCGCCCCGGCGGTTCAGCGTCCGAGCACGGACCCGAACCGTTTGTTCTGGTAGGTCAGGCCGAACGCCTTCTCGCTGAGTGCGTACGCCCCGGTGGTGGCGATCCCGTCCTTCGCGCCGCGCAGCACCCAGGCGGAGCCGTCGTTCCAGCGGGCGCCGGGGAAGACGTCCTCGCCGGGCGCGGCGACGACGACCTCGGCCCTGCCGTCGCCGTCGGTGTCGCGCGCCTGGACGGCGGAGCCGAAGCGGTCGTCGTCCTCGGCCGCGCCGGGCACGCCCGGCGTGTCCTGGCTCAGGGTCTGGGCGCCGGTACCGGTGAGGCCCGCGGCGGAGCCCTTGAGGAGGTAGACGGCGCCGGTGGCGACCCTGCCGTCCACGTCCTCGGCCGGGGCGCCGACCGCGACGTCCGCGTAGCCGTCGCCGTCGACGTCGCCGACCGAGGCGCTCGCGCCGAACTCGTCGCCGCCCTCGTCCTCGTCGGGCACGCCGGGGCTGTCCTGGCCGAGCACGGTCTTGCCGCCGCTGCCGGGGCCGCGCCCGCCGCCGTAGTAGACGCCGACCTCGCCGCCCTTGGCCGCGGCCCTGTCGGTGATCACGAGGTCCTCGTACCCGTCCTTGTTGACGTCTCCGGAGCCCTCAAGGCCGACGACGGTCTCGGGCAGCGCGGCGGACGGCCTGGTGAACGTCACGCCGGAGCGGCCGCCCCGCCAGTAGAAGATCCGGCCGCGGAGCTCGTCGGCCTCCATGTTCGCGATGCCGGAAGGCGATCAGGTCGTCGTCGCCGTCGCCGTCGTAGTCCCCCGCTTCCATGCGCTCGACGACGGGGAAGGCGTCGTCGCCGTGGAGGTTCAGGCGCTGCTGCTCGGGGGCCCTGGTCCGGGTGAAGCCGTCGCCGGACAGGCTGACCGCGCCCCAGTAGGAGTGCGTGGCGACGTGCTGCTTGCCGTCGCCGTCGAAGTCTCCGACGACGACCGACCCGCCGTAGTGCACGTCGTCCGCGCGCAGCGGGGTCATGCTCAGACCGCCGTGGACGAGCCCGCCGCGGCCGCCCCACAGCACGGTCATGAGGCCGCGCTGCTCGTTCTCGCCCGGCACGCCGACGACCAGGTCCGTGTACCCGTCGCCGTCCAGGTCCCCGGTGTCCTGCGCGCCGCCGAACCGGTCGCGTTCCTCCGGCTCCCCCGGCACCTTCGCCGACGCCTGGCTGAGGAGCTGCTTGCGCCCGCCCGCGACACCGTCCTTCGACCCGTACAGGACGGCCACGTGACCGGCCTTCTTGACGCCGTTCACGGTGGCGTCGGGGGTCGCGATGACCACGTCGCCATAGCCGTCGCCGTTGAAGTCGGCGGTGTCCTTCGCGGCGGGCGCGGGCGCGGCGGCCGCCGTACCGGCCAGCGGAACCAGCAGCCCCGCGGCGGCCACGGCGGCCGTCGCCGCCGCCGTCAGGACACTTCGGCGCATTCTGCGCATATCAAGACGCTCCAATCCCTGAAAGCTACGCGTAGTTGACTCCCGGGCACCGCCATGGGGTTGTACGGATGAACGGGGAAACCTGAGTACGCGTACTCAGGCGGCCGTCCCCGGCGGCGCGGACCATCAAAGCCATGCTGTGGTCCGACCCGGAGAACAACCCACCCAAGGACATGCGCGACATGCAGGCCAAAATGCGCCGCGCGGGCATCATCCTGGCCGCAGCCATGATCGTCGCGATGCTGCTCCTGGGCGTGCTCTGACCCGTCGAGCCCGTCCGGCCCCTCCCCCGGGGCCGCACTACCCTGGCCCCATGAGTGATCAGCCCGCCCGCCGCCTCGTCCTCGCCTCCCAGTCCCCCGCGCGCCTGGGTCTCCTGCGCCAGGCGGGACTCGCCCCCGAGGTGATCGTCAGCGGCGTGGACGAGGACGCCGTCACCGCCCCCACCCCGGCCGAGCTCGCCAAGGCCCTCGCCGAGGCGAAGGCCTCGGTGGTCGCCGCCCGCCCTGACGTCAGGGGCGCCCTGGTCATCGGCTGCGACTCGGTCCTCGAACTGGACGGCCAGGCCCTCGGCAAGCCCGCCGACGCCGAGGAGGCCACCGCCCGCTGGAAGGCCATGCGCGGCCGCGCGGGCGTCCTGCAGACCGGGCACTGCGTGTACGACACGGCCACCGGGCGGCACGTGGCCGCGACCGCGTCGACGGTGGTCCGCTTCGGCGAGCCCTCCGACGACGAGATCGCCGCGTACGTCGCGAGCGGCGAACCGCTGCGCGTGGCGGGCGCGTTCACGCTCGACGGCCGCTCGGCCCCGTTCATCGAGGGCATCGACGGCGACCACGGCAACGTCATCGGCCTCTCCCTGCCGATGCTGCGCCGCCTGCTGGCCGAACTGGGCGTCGGCATCACCGCGTTGTGGGCGGCCTAGACCGGCGCACGCCGGGGCGTCAGACGGCCTGCACGCCACGGCGCCCACCCGCTCTCCACCCATCAGCGGCAACCCCTGTTACCGCGAGTATGCCCGAGACATCGAGCACGCTACTTACGGGTAAACCGGGGGACAAGAGCCGCGCGGAAGGCAAAGATTCATTGGGCCATTCGTAGGGACTCCACAAAGAAAGACCTCGCGCCGCAGCGCGGCCTCACAGAGACCTTGACCACACCGGAGGGCTACGCTGCCGGGGAAGGACCCTGCGTACCACGGTGCGACAAGGGATTTCGGGGAACGGGCGGGCCTCGGATCACGCTCCGTGTGGGCAAGCTCACCAATGGGGACGGGTCGAAAGGTCGTGTCGGCAGTCCCTAAACTCGGCTTGTTTCAAGGAGGGAGCCATCGTGCGCAAGGTGCTCATCGCCAACCGTGGCGAAATCGCTGTCCGGGTCGCCCGGGCGTGCCGGGATGCCGGGATCGCGAGCGTTGCCGTCTACGCGGACCCCGACCGGGACGCACTGCATGTGCGGGCCGCAGACGAGGCGTTCGCCCTGGGCGGTGACACTCCCGCGACCAGTTACCTCGACATGGCGAAGGTCCTCGCGGCCGCCAAGGACTCCGGGGCCGACGCGGTCCACCCCGGTTACGGCTTCCTCTCCGAGAACGCGGAGTTCGCGCAGGCCGTCCTCGACGCCGGTCTGATCTGGATCGGCCCGCCGCCTCAGGCCATCCGGGACCTCGGTGACAAGGTCGCGGCCCGGCACATCGCGCAGCGCGCGGGCGCCCCGCTGGTGGCGGGCACCCCCGACCCGGTGGCGGGCGCCGACGAGGTCGTCGCCTTCGCCGAGGAGCACGGCCTGCCCATCGCCATCAAGGCGGCGTTCGGCGGCGGCGGCCGCGGCCTGAAGGTCGCCCGCACCCTCGAAGAGGTGCCGGAGCTTTACGAGTCCGCGGTGCGCGAGGCCGTCGCCGCCTTCGGCCGCGGCGAGTGCTTCGTGGAGCGCTACCTGGACAAGCCGCGCCACGTCGAGACCCAGTGCCTGGCCGACAGCCACGGCAACGTGGTCGTGGTCTCCACCCGCGACTGCTCGCTCCAGCGCCGCCACCAGAAGCTCGTCGAGGAGGCCCCGGCGCCGTTCCTGACCGAGGAGCAGAACGCCGAGCTGTACCGCGCGTCGAAGGCCATCCTCAAGGAGGCCGGGTACGTCGGCGCGGGCACCGTCGAGTTCCTCGTCGGCATGGACGGGACGATCTCCTTCCTGGAGGTCAACACCCGTCTCCAGGTGGAGCACCCGGTCACCGAGGAGGTCGCGGGCATCGACCTCGTCCGCGAGATGTTCCGCGTCGCCGACGGCGAGGAGCTCGGCTACGGCGACCCCGAACTGCGCGGCCATTCCTTCGAGTTCCGCATCAACGGCGAGGACCCGGGCCGCAACTTCCTGCCGGCGCCCGGCACCGTCACCACCTTCGCGCCGCCGTCGGGTCCGGGTGTCCGCCTGGACGCGGGCGTCGAGTCCGGCTCGGTCATCGGCCCGGCGTGGGACTCGCTGCTCGCCAAGCTGATCGTCACCGGCGCGACCCGCGAGCAGGCGCTCCAGCGCGCCGCCCGCGCGCTCGCCGAGTTCACCGTCGAGGGCATGGCCACGGCCATCCCCTTCCACCGCAAGGTGGTCGCGGACCCGGCGTTCGCACCCGAACTCACCGGTTCCGCGGAGCCGTTCACGGTCCACACCCGCTGGATCGAGACGGAGTTCGACAACGACATCCCGGCGTTCGCCGCGCCCGCCGACGCCGAGACGGAGGACGAGCCCGGCCGCGAGACGGTCGTCGTCGAGGTCGGCGGCAAGCGCCTCGAGGTCTCCCTGCCCTCCTCGCTCGGCATGTCCCTCGCCCGTACGGGACTTGCGGCGGGCGCCAAGCCCAAGCGCCGCGCGGCGAAGAAGTCCGGCCCCGCGGCGTCCGGCGACAGCCTCGCCTCGCCCATGCAGGGCACGATCGTGAAGGTCGCGGTCGAGGAGGGCCAGGAGGTCAAGGAGGGCGACCTGATCGTCGTCCTGGAGGCCATGAAGATGGAGCAGCCCCTGAACGCCCACCGCTCCGGCACCGTCAAGGGCCTGCAGGCCGAGGTGGGCGCGAGCCTCACCTCGGGCGCGGTGATCTGCGAGATCAAGGACTGACCCGCCCTGGCGAGGGCGCCCTCCGCTGGCGTGGGCGCCCCGGGCCGCGGTTGCTCCGGCCTCCGGCCTCGTCCTCAAGCGCCGGACGGGCTATAACTAGCTCGTCCGGCGCCCACAGCGAAGCCCGAACAGCCGGACGGAGGAGCGTATGCGTGCCGATGCCCAGCGCAACCGTCAGCGCCTGCTGAAGGAGGCCCGTTCCGCCTTCGCGGAGTACGGCACGGACACGTCCCTGGAGGACGTCGCCCGCCGCGCGGGCGTGGGCATCGGGACGCTGTACCGGCACTTCCCGAACCGGCACGCCTTGATGAGCGCCGTGTTCGAGGACGCGGTGAGCGATCTGCTCGCCCGTTCGCGGGAGCTGCTCGACTCCCCGCGGCCGTGCGCGGCGCTCGTGGAGTGGCTGCGGGCCATCGTGACGCACGCGGGCGAGTACCGGGGCCTGGCGCGGGCCCTGATGACCGTCTCGCGCGACGACAGCACCCCGCTGGCGCAGTGCAGCCGTCCCATGCGGGAGGCGGGGGCGGCCCTCCTGGCCCGTGCGCAGGCCGCGGGCGCGGTGCGCGCGGACGTGCCCATCGAGGACCTCCTCCAGCTGACCAACGCGATCGCTCTGGCCGCGGAGGAGACCCCCACCGACCCGCACCTGGCGGACCGCCTCCTGACCCTGACCCTCCAGGGCCTCAGGCCGGGGCCCTGACCCCCGAAAGGCAATCGGCCTCCGGCCTCGTCCTCAAACGCCGGACGGGCTGAAACACCCGGCTGCGGGTGTTTCAGCCCGTCCGGCGTTTGAGGACGAGGCGCGAAGCGCCCATGCAGGTGACCGGGGCGCGCCCCGAGGGCTACCGGCGGCGGAGGTCCGCCACCCGGGCGGACCGTTCTCCCGCCGACGCCTCCCCCAGGACCGCCGCGCTCCGCAACTGCGCCCCCGCCCCGGAGGCCCCCGAGCCGTGCCCCCGCCGCTGGCCGGGCAGCGGCACGTCCCGGCGGGGCTGACGACCCGTGGGCACGGAGTCAACTCCGGGGGCCTGACCGGGGCCCGCCGCGCCACCGGCGACGGTGATCTGCACGCCCTGGTCGGCCAGGGCCTGCAGTTCCGTCGCCGCACGGTCGTCGTGGGCGGGCGGCTCGTCGGTGACGAGCCGGGTGATGATGTCCGTCGGCACGGTCTGGAACATCGTGTCCGTGCCGAGTTTGGTGTGGTCGGCGAGGACCACGACCTCCGCGGCGGCCTGCACGAGCGCGCGGTCCACGCTCGCCGACAGCATGTTGGAGGTGGACAGGCCGCGCTCGGCGGTCAGACCACTGCCCGAGAGGAAGGCGCGCGAGACCCTGAGGCCGTGCAGGGACTGCTCGGCCCCGCTGCCCACCAGCGCGTAGTTGGAGCCGCGCAGGGTGCCGCCGGTCATGACGACCTCCACCCGGTTGGCGTGGGCGAGCGCCTGGGCCACCAGCAGGGAGTTGGTGACCACGGTCAGGCCGGGGACCCGCGCGAGCCGTCGGGCCAGCTCCTGCGTGGTCGTACCGGCCCCGACGACGATGGCTTCGCCCTCTTCGACGAGACCCGCCGCGAGATCGGCGATGGCCGTCTTCTCGGCGGACGCGAGATGTGATTTCTGCGGAAAGCCGGACTCCCGCGTGAATCCGCCCGGCAATACCGCACCGCCATGCCGGCGGTCGAGGGAGTCCTTCTGCCTCCAGCGCGCGCACGTCCCGCCGTACGGTCACTTCGGAGGTCTGGACGACGCGGGCGAGCTCACGGAGCGATACCGCTCCGTTGGCCCGCACCATTTCGAGGATCAATTGGCGACGTTCTGCAGCGAACACGAAACTGACAGTAACCCCAACGACCGTCTGCTTTCAGCAGTTTGCGCCGAATTACAGAAGTTGTACGCACGACAGGGGTGGAAGTGGTATAGGGGTACTCCCCGCGACTATGCCGGGCGAATGGTCGGCAACAGGCTGTGACCTGCGAAGAGTTGAATCCGGCCGCCGGAGGGATCACTTCCGGCGACCGTCGGGGGTCTACGGGGCCACAGGGATCAGGCCTCGCCCGTCACCTTACGGGTGTGCAGCTGACGGGCCACCTCGGCGATCGACCCCGAAAGCGAGGGGTACACGGTGAAGGCGTTAGCGATCTGCTCCACCGTCAGATTGTTGTCGACCGCGATCGAGATGGGGTGGATCAGTTCCGAAGCGCGCGGCGCGACGACCACGCCGCCGACCACGATGCCCGTACCCGGACGGCAGAAGATCTTGACGAAGCCGTCGCGGATGCCCTGCATCTTCGCGCGCGGGTTGCGAAGCAGCGGCAGCTTCACCACGCGGGCGTCGATCTTGCCCGCGTCGACGTCGGCCTGGCTGTAGCCGACGGTGGCGATCTCCGGGTCGGTGAAGACGTTCGACGAGACGGTCTTCAGGTTCAGCGGGGTCACCGCGTCGCCCAGGAAGTGGTACATCGCGATGCGGCCCTGCATGGCGGCCACGGAGGCGAGGGCGAAGATCCCGGTGACGTCACCGGCGGCGTACACGCCGGGCGCCGACGTGCGCGAGACCCGGTCGGTCCAGATGTGCCCGGACTCCTGGACCTTGACCCCGGCCTCCTCCAGGCCCATCCCGCTGCTGTTGGGGATGGCGCCGACGGCCATCAGACAGTGCGTACCGGAGATGACGCGCCCGTCGGCGAGCGTGACCTCGACGCGGTCCGCGACGCGCTTGACGGAGGCGGCGCGGGTGCGGCCCATCACGTTCATGCCGCGCCGCCGGAAGACGTCCTCCAGGACGGCCGCCGCGTCCGGGTCCTCGCCCGGCAGCACGCGATCGCGCGACGACACGAGCGTGACCCGGGACCCGAGCGCCTGATAGGCCCCGGCGAACTCGGCACCCGTCACACCGGACCCCACCACGATCAGCTCTTCGGGCAGCTCGTCCAGGTCGTACACCTGGGTCCAGTTCAGGATGCGCTCGCCGTCGGGCTGGGCGTCGGGGAGCTCGCGCGGGTGGCCGCCGGTCGCGATGAGCACGGCGTCGGCGGTGAGCCGCTCCTCGGACCCGTCGGCGGCGCGCACCACCACGGTCCGCGACCCGTCCATGGCCTGCTGGCCCTCGAGCCGCCCGCGCCCGCGCAGCACGCGCGCGCCCGCCCTGGTCACGGACGCGGTGATGTCGTGCGACTGCGCGAGCGCGAGCCGCTTCACCCGCCGGTTGACCTTGCCGAGGTCGACGCCCACGACACGCGCGGCCTGGTCGATGTGGGGGGTGTCGTCCTCGACGATGATGCCGAGTTCGTCATACGACGAGTCGAAGGTTGTCATGACCTCGGCTGTTGCGATCAGGGTCTTCGACGGTACGCAGTCGGTGAGCACCGACGCCCCGCCCAGACCGTCGCAGTCGACGACGGTCACCTCCGCGCCGAGCTGGGCGGCCACCAGGGCCGCCTCATATCCGCCGGGTCCGCCGCCAATGATCACGATCCGAGTCACGTACTCCATTCTCCCGCACGGCTCGAGCGACGAGCGAGCGGGGGCGGTTCCAGAGGGAAATCAGCCCGTCCGGCGCTCGCGGACAAGGCGCGAAGCGCCAGCAAAGCCGGAAATGGGGGCGCAGCCCCCAGAACGGCACCGCGTAAGGCGCCCCCGCCAGAAAGTCGTACCCTCGACGACATGTCGCTCTACGCCGCGTACGCCGGCAATCTCGACGCGCGGCTCATGACGCGCCGCGCCCCGCACTCGCCACTGCGCGCGACGGGCTGGCTGAACGGCTGGCGGCTGACGTTCGGCGGTGAGCACATGGGCTGGGAGGGCGCGCTCGCCACCATCGTGGAGGCCCCGCGCTCCCAGGTCTTCGTCGCGCTGTACGACGTGGCGCCGATGGACGAGGACTCCATGGACCGCTGGGAGGGCGTCGGCCTCGACATCTACCGCCGGATGCGGGTGCGGGTGCACACGCTGGACGCGGAGGAACCGGCCTGGGTGTACGTCCTCAACGGCTACGAGGGCGGCCTGCCCTCCGCCCGCTACCTGGGCGAGATCGCCGACGCCGCCGAGTCCGCGGGCGCCCCCCACGACTACGCGATGGAACTCCGCAAACGCCCCTGCTAATCCAGCCCGTCCGGCCTTTGAGAACAAGCGCGAGATCCAGCCCGTCCGGCGTTTGAGGACGAGGCGCGAAGCGCCAACGCAGTTAAAGCGGGGGAACGGGGGCGGCAGCCCCCAGATCGGGAAGGGGCGGGCCTGGGGCGCCCCGCGAGGCCCCGCTGGCGATCACCTTGTGGAAAACCACAACGGCACGAATCGCATCCCGTGAGCATCATCATCTACGCGCGTAGGACTTAACCGGCTACCCTCGTCGGCGTGAACGCTTCAGTTATTCCGGACGACATCCAGGGCGACCCCTACGCCGCCGCCGACGCCGCCGCCGCCCGCCTGCGCGAGCTGACCGGCGCCGAGACCCACGACGTCGCCCTCGTGATGGGCTCCGGCTGGGCCCCGGCGGTCGACGCGCTCGGCGCCCCCGAGGCCGAGTTCCCGGTCACCGAGCTCCCCGGCTTCCCGCCGCCCGCCGTCGCGGGCCACGGCGGCAAGATCCGCTCCTTCAAGGTCGGCGACAAGCGCGTCCTGGTCTTCCTGGGCCGTACGCACTACTACGAGGGCCGCGGCGTGGCCGCCGTCGCGCACGGCGTGCGTGCACCGCCGTCGCCGCGGGCTGCAAGACCATCGTGCTGACCAACGGCTGCGGCGGTCTGCGCGAGGGCATGCGCCCGGGCCAGCCGGTCCTGATCAGCGACCACCTGAACCTCACCGCGACCTCCCCGATCGTCGGCGCGAACTTCGTGGACCTCACGGACCTGTACTCGCCGCGCCTGCGCACCCTGTGCAAGGAGATCGACCCGACCCTCGAAGAGGGCGTGTACGCGCAGTTCCCCGGCCCGCACTACGAGACCCCGGCCGAGATCCGCATGGCCCGCACGATCGGCGCCGACCTCGTCGGCATGTCGACCGTCCTGGAGGCCATCGCGGCCCGCGAGGCGGGCGCCGAGGTGCTCGGCATCTCCCTGGTCACCAACCTCGCCGCGGGCATGACGGGCGAGCCGCTGAACCACGAGGAGGTCCTCCAGGCGGGCCGCGACTCCGCGACGCGCATGGGCGAGCTGCTCGGCAAGGTCCTCGGCCGTCTCTGAGCCCACCCGCCCCGAGCCGTACGACCCCCTCACGGAGAGGCTGACCACACGTGCAGGACCACCAGGGACACCAGGACCTCCAGGAACCTCAAGACCACGCAGGGCTCATCGCGCGGGCCCAGGCGTGGCTCGACGAGGACCCGGACGCGGACACCCGCGAGGAGCTGGCCAAGCTCATCGCGGCCGCGGACACGCCGGACGTCCTGGCCGACCTGGCCGACCGCTTCGGCGGCACGCTCCAGTTCGGCACCGCGGGCCTGCGCGGCGAGCTGGGCGCGGGCCCGATGCGGATGAACCGCGCCGTGGTCATCCGCGCGGCCGCGGGCCTGGCCGCGTACCTGAAGGGCCAGGGCCACACCGGCGGCCTGGTCGTCATCGGCTACGACGCGCGTCACAAGTCGGCGGACTTCGCGCGCGACACGGCCGCCGTGATGACGGGCGCGGGGCTGCGCGCCGCCGTCCTGCCGCGCCCGCTGCCCACCCCCGTGCTCGCCTTCGCCATACGGCACCTGGGCGCGGTCGCGGGCGTGGAGGTCACCGCGAGCCACAACCCGCCGCGCGACAACGGCTACAAGGTCTACCTGGGCGACGGCTCGCAGATCGTGCCGCCCGCCGACGGCGAGATCGCGGCCGAGATCGACGCGGTCGCCCGCCTCGCCGACGTCCCCCGCCCCGCCACGGGCTGGCAGACCCTCGACGAGGGCGTCCTGGACGCCTATCTGGCGCGTACGGACGCCGTCCTGGCCGACGGGTCGCCCCGTACCGCCCGCGTCGTCTACACGGCCATGCACGGCGTCGGCAAGGACACCCTCCTCGCGGCGTTCGCGCGGGCCGGGCTTCCCCGAGCCGGTCCTCGTGGCCGCGCAGGCCGAGGCGGACCCGGAGTTCCCGACGGTCGCGTTCCCCAACCCGGAGGAGCCGGGCGCCATGGACCTGGCGTTCGCCACGGCCCGCGAGGCGCGCCCCGACCTGGTGATCGCCAACGACCCGGACGCGGACCGCTGCGCGGTGGCCGTGCCCCTGGACGCCGAGCGCTCCGAGTGGCGGATGCTGCGCGGCGACGAGGTCGGCTCGCTGCTCGCGGCGCACCTCGTGCACGGCGGCGCGCGGGGCGCGTTCGCGGAGTCGATCGTGTCGTCGTCGCTGCTCGGCCGGATCGCCGAGAAGGCGGGCCTGCCGTACGAGGAGACGCTCACGGGCTTCAAGTGGATCGCCCGCGTGGAGGGTCTGCGGTACGGGTACGAGGAGGCGCTCGGCTACTGCGTGGACCCCGATGGCGTGCGCGACAAGGACGGCATCACGGCCGCCCTGCTGGTCACCGAGCTGGCCTCGCGGCTGAAGGAGGAGGGCCGCACCCTCCTCGACCTCCTCGACGACCTGGCCGTCGAGCACGGTCTGCACGCCACCGACCAGCTGTCCGTGCGCGTCGAGGACGTGTCGCTGATCGCGGACGCGATGCGCCGGCTGCGCGAGCTGCCCCCGGCGGAGCTCGCGGGCCTCGCCGTGAGCCCGCGCGGAGGACCTGACCGAGGGCACGGAGAAGCTGCCGCCCACGGACGGCCTGCGCTACACGCTGGACGGCGCCCGCGTCATCGTCCGGCCGAGCGGCACCGAGCCGAAACTGAAGTGCTATCTGGAGGTCGTGGTGCCGGTCGCGGACCGGGCCGCGCTGCCGTCGGCCCACGCGCGGGCCGCGGAGCTGCTGACCGCCCTGAAGCGGGACTTCGCGGCGGCGGCCGGGATCTGACACCCCCGCGGCTCCACCCGTACGAGTGGTTCCACGCGGCAACTGACGCAGCGTGAAGGTGCGCTGCCGGTCACCCCAGGAAGGGTCCGACCGGTAGCGCACCTTTCGTTTCGCCACACCCGTTGTCACGCCCTCTTGTCACGCCCTCTTGCCACGCCCGCTGGTCACGCTCGTTCGTCACGCCCGGGAGCCGCAGTGCCGTACGGACCCCTCGCCCCCCTCTCCGGCCTCACCGCCGCCGCGCCGTCCCGCGTACCGTCCTTCGCGCCGCTCCCGTACCGCCCCGCGGCTGCCGCGCGGCCCGCGCGCGCGGGTGGCCGAGGCGCTGCGGCACGCGGCTCCCGCGCTCCTGGCGTACGCGGCCGTGCGCACCCTGGGCCTGCTGGTCTTCGCCTTCTGGGCGCGCCGCGAGCACCGGGGGGTCTGGCAGCTCCTCGCCGAATCCTGGGACTGCGACTGGTACTTGAAGATCGCCGAGCACGGGTACGCGGACACGCTCGGCCACACCTTCGACACGAACAACCTGGCGTTCTTCCCCCTGTACCCGCTGCTGATCCGGGCGGGCGAGCACCTGCTGCCGCACCCGCGCGGGGCGGTGGGCCTGGGGATCGCGTTCGTCTGCTCGTTCCTGGCGGCGTGGGGCATCTTCAAGGTCGGCGACCGGCTGCACGGGCGGCGGGCCGGGGTCCTGCTCGTGACCCTCTGGGCGTGTCTGCCCGTCGCGCTCGTGCAGTGGATGGGCTACACGGAGTCGCTGTTCACGGCGCTCGCGGCGTGGAGCCTGTACGCGGTCCTCACCGGCCGCTGGGTGACGGCGGGGGCGCTGGCCGCCCTCGCGGGCCTGACCCGCCCCACGGGCGTCGCGGTGGCCGCGGCGGTCACGGTGGCGGCGGCCCTCGCGCTGCGCCGCGGCTTCTCGGCCCGTGCCCTCGCCGGGGCGGTGCTCGCGCCGCTCGGCTGGCTCGCGTACGTCGGGTGGGTGGGGGCCCGGCTCGGCCGCTGGGACGGCTACTTCGCCGTGCAGAAGTGGTGGCACAACGAGTGGGACGGCGGCGTCGGCACCCTGCGCTGGGTGAAGAGCCTGTTCGTCGTGGAGCGCCCGCAGCTGTTCCTGGTCCTGGTGACGCTGGTCCTGTGCGGCTCCCTGGTGCTGTTCGCGGTGTCGGTGGCGGGCCGCGAACAGCCGCTGCCGCTGCTGCTGTTCACGGGCCTGATGCTCGCGATCGTGCTCGGCTCCAGCGGCGTGTACTTCCCCCGGGCCCGCTTCCTGCTGCCGGCCTTCCCCCTGCTCCTCCCCGTCGCCCTCGCCCTGTCCAGGGCCCGGGCACGGGTACTGGTACCGGTCCTCACCGGAGCGGCCCTGACCTCGGCGGCCTTCGGCGGCCACATGCTGCTGGTGTGGCTGGGGCCGCCGTGACGTCAGGCGCGGAGTTTCAGCCCGTCCGGCGTTTGAGGACGAGGCGCGAAGCGCCAATGCCTTTGAGCGGGGGCCCGGGGGCGGCAGCCCCCGGTTCGGGAAGGGGCGGGCCTGGGGCGCACCGCGAGGGCCCTGGCTCAGCCCACCCCAAGGAGGATCGCCAGTAGAACGGCCCCCGCGAGGCACGGGCCGAGGATCTCGTAGGCCCAGCGGACCACCGGCTCGCCCTGCGCGGACTCCGCGCCCTCGCGCCGCTCGGAGATCTCCCGCAGGTCGTCCATGGCCTGGTCGCCGGGCGCGCGCAGATGGCTCGCCGCGGCGTCGTGCCGCACCTGGCTGGAGACGGGGTCGCCGGACGCGACCTGCTGGGCGTGGCGCCGCGCGGCCCTCTTGCGGCCGCGCAGCGACACGGGGATGGCCCACAGCTGGTACTTGGTGCCGTCCCGCGTGAAGGCCTCGTTCGAGTACCCGGCGCGCAGCCCGGAGATCGCCCCCCAGGGGAGCGTGATCGTGCGGAACGGATTGCGGACGCGCAGCCGGTCCTCGCTGGCGAAGACGGCGGGCCGCACGGTGAAGGCGACGACCAGCGGCACCGCGAAGAGCAGCCCCGCGAGGGCCAGCCAGGGGGTTCGCCCCTCGCCCCGGATCAGCGCGTCGACGGCCAGCCAGGCGCCGATCGCGAGCAGCAGGACGCCTCCGGCGATGGCTGCGTGGGACCGGTAGACGCGGTCCTTGTAGGCCTGGTCCTGCTCCGCCGGGGTGGGCTGCGGGTCGCTCGTCATACGGCTGATTCTGCCTGACGCGATGGCGCCGCCCGTGCGCGGCGGGGGTATGGGGATTGGTCCTCAGACCTAGTACGGTCAAGGGTTGTCATGTACGCCTAATCAACCGCGGGCGTCAGGACACGTCGCCGCCCCCGCGCGCCGCGAGGAGCCACCAGCACGCGAGACCCACCGATGTCCCCCGCACCTCCCGCTTCCCGAGGAGAGCCATGAGCCCCACCGCAAGGAGATCAAGGAGAACACCCGGAGTCTTACCCGAAGCCCGGTTCACGACCGCGTTCACATCCCCGTCCAGGGCCCTGTCCACGGCCCTGTCCTCAGCCCTGACCACGACGCTGTCCACGGCCGCGCGCGGAGCGGCCAAGGCCCTGCGCCACCGGACGGTGGCCCTGCTCGCCGCCCTGCTGCTCCCCGTATCCCTGCTCACCGCGCTCACGGCGCCCCCCGCGCACGCGGCGGGCACCCTCACCGCGGCCTTCAGCACCGAGGGCAGCGGCACGTCCTGGCAGGGCAAGTACGTCGTGCGCAACAGCGGCTCCGCCGCGTCCGCCAGCTGGACGCTGGAGTTCGACCTGCCGGCGGGCGTCACCATCAGCGGCCACACCCACGGCGAGGCGACCGTCTCCGGCAGCCACGTCACCGTGAAGAACGCGTACTACAACGGCCGGGTCCCGGCGGGCGGCTCCACCGAGCCGTACAGCTACACGTTCACGGGACGGGGTCCTGTCGGGACCCCGACGGGCTGCACCATCAACGGCGACAAGTGCGACGGCACGCCCGACAAGCCCCCGTCCGCCCCCAGCGCCCCGACCGTCACCACCGCCACGTCCCGCACGATCTCCCTGACCTGGCCCCCGGCAGGCGCGGGCGACTACCCGGTCACGACGTACGAGGTCGTCAGCGGCGGCTCCGTGGCGGCGACCTCGGCGACGAACAGCGCGACCGTCACGGACCTGACCCCGGCGACGCGCTACACCTTCACCGTCCGCGCCAAGGACCGGCGCGGCAACACCAGCCCGGAGAGCCCGCCGGTCACCGCGACGACCGTCGACCCGGCGACCGACCCGACCCCGCCGACCACTCCCGGCAATCTGCGCGCGACCGGCAAGACGCAGGTCTCGGCGAGCCTGGCCTGGGAGAAGTCGACGGACAACGTGGCCGTGGCCGCGTACGACGTCTACCGCGGCACCGCCCTTGCGAAGACGGTCCCGGCCTCGGCGACCACCGCGACCGTCGAGGGCCTGACCCCCGCCACCGCCTACACGTTCACCGTGAAGGCGCGTGACACCGCCGACAACGCCTCGCCCGCCTCCAACGCCGTGAACGTCACCACGGACGACGCGGCGGGTCCCGGCAACCACCTCAAGGTGGGCTACTTCGCGCAGTGGGGCATCTACGGCCGCCAGCACTTCGTGAAGAACCTGGACACGTCCGGGGCGGCCGCGAAGCTGGACGTCATCAACTACGCGTTCGAGAACGTCGATCCGGTCAACCACACCTGCCTGGCCGGAGTGGTGAAGGGCGTCTCCGGCAAGCCGCAGGACCCGGACGAGGGCACCGGCGCGGGCGACGCCGAGGCGGACTACGGGCGCGCCTTCTCCGCCGCCCAGTCGGTGGACGGCGTCGCCGACGACGGCTGGGGCAAGCTGCGCGGCAACTTCAACCAGCTGAAGAAGCTCAAGGCCAAGCACCCGCACCTGAAGGTCGTGGTCTCGCTCGGCGGCTGGACGTTCTCGAAGTTCTTCGCCGACGCGGCGGCCACCCCGGCGTCGCGGGAGAAGTTCGTGAGGTCCTGCGTGGACGTGTGGATCAAGGGCAACCTGCCGGTCTACAACGGCGCGGGCGGCCCCGGCACCGGCGCGGGCGTCTTCGACGGCATCGACATCGACTGGGAGTGGCCGGGCTCGGAGGGCCACCCGGGCAATCACTTCAGCGCGGCCGACAAGAACAACCTCACCGCGCTGCTCGCCGAGTTCCGCGAGCAGTTGGACGCCACGGGCGGCAGCCACAAGCTCCTGACCGCGTTCACCCCGGCCGACCCGGCGAAGATCGAGGCGGGCTGGGCACATCAAGAAGATCTTCGAGTACCTGGACTTCGCCAACGTCCAGGGCTACGACTTCCACGGCGCCGGAAGCGACAACTCCTGGGAGCCCAAGCGCACCGGCCACCAGGCGAACCTGCGCCGCGACGCCCAGGACCCGTACCCCTTCGACTTCAGCATGGAGAAGGCGATCCAGACGTATCTGGACGCCGGGGTCAACCCGCGCAAGCTCACCATCGGATTCCCGTTCTACGGCCGGGGCTGGAAGGAGGTCGCCGACGGCGGCGTCAAGGGCGAGTGGCAGGCGGCGAACGGCGCGGCCACCGGCCAGTTCCCCGAGGAGGCGGGCACCAGGGGCTACCACAACCTGATCACCAGCGTCCCGAACCTGACCGTCTACCACGACGAACAGTCCATCTCCACCTACGGCTACACCGGCAACAACGGCCAGTGGTGGAGCTTCGACGACACCTGGTCGATCGGCAAGAAGACCGAGTGGATCAGGTCCAAGGGCCTGCTCGGCGGCATGGTCTGGGAGATGTCAGGCGACACCCCGACCGGCACGCTGATGACGGCCCTGGACAACGGCCTGAGGTGACCGTCCCCGTACGGCATTGAAGTTCGCGCCACGAACTAATGTCGTTCGTGGCACGAACCAGATTCGCGCGGCCCCCCCCCCCCCCCCCCCCCCCCCGCCGCCCCCCCCCCCCCCCCCCCCCCCCCCCCCCCCCACCCCACACCCCCCCCCCCCCCCCCCCCCC
>JAVLTM010000019.1:0-44914 GCA_037117115.1 Streptomyces sp. PmtG
TGACGGGGATGTGCGCCGCATCACCAGCGGTGGTGCGATTCCGCTGGCCCCGGCGCAAGGTCTGGCGCTGTTCGATGCGGCGGGTTCCACCGGGCGTGCGCTGCTGGCTCCCGTACCGCTGGACTTCTCCGTACTGCGACGGCACGCGCGCACCCACCCCGTAGCGCATCTGCTGCGAGGCCTGGTGCGGAGCACCGTGCGCAGGACCGCCGACCCCGCCTCCCGTTCCGCGCTCGCGCAGTCGCTGGCGGGCCTGACCGAGGGCGAACGCGAGAAGGCCCTGCTCGACCTCGTCCGCACGCACGCCGCAGCGGTGCTCGGCCACAGCTCGGCGCACGCCGTCGAACCCGACCGCGCCTTCAGGGAACTGGGCTTCGACTCGCTCAGCTCCGTCGAACTGCGCAACCACCTCAACGCGGCCACCGAGCTGCGCCTGCCCGCGACCCTCGTCTTCGACCACCCGAACCCCGCCGCGCTCGCCGCGTTCATCAGCGCCGAACTCGCGGGCTCACCCGCCGTCGCCGCGCCCACGCACACGGCCGTGGCCGTGTCCGACGAGCCGATCGCGATCGTCGGCATGAGCTGCCGCTACCCCGGCGGCGTGAACACGCCCGAGGACCTGTGGCGGCTCGTCCTCGGCGGTGTCGACGCCATCAGCGAGTTCCCCGCCAACCGAGGCTGGGACGTCGAATCCCTCTACCACCCCGACCCCGAGCACACAGGCACCTCCTACACCCGCGAGGGCGGCTTCCTCTACGACGCCGACCTGTTCGACCCGGCGTTCTTCGGCATCTCGCCGCGCGAGGCCCTCGCCATGGACCCGCAGCAGCGGCTCCTCCTGGAAACCTCCTGGGAGGCCTTCGAGCGGGCGGGCATCGACCCGAACTCGGCGCGGGGCAAGGCCGTCGGCGTGTTCGCGGGAGTGATGTACCACGACTACGTGGCGCGGCTGCGCTCCGTCTCCGAGGACGTCGAGGGCTACCTCGGCACCGGCGGGTCCGGCAGCGTCGCCTCCGGCCGCGTCGCCTACGCGCTCGGCCTGGAAGGGCCCGCCGTCACCGTCGACACCGCGTGCTCCTCGTCGCTGGTCGCCCTGCACTGGGCGATCCAGGCGCTGCGCCAGGGAGAGTGCACGATGGCGCTGGCCGGTGGCGTCGCCGTGATGGCGACCCCCAGCACCTTCGTCGACTTCAGCCGCCAGGGCGGACTCTCGGCCGACGGCCGGTGCAAGTCGTTCGCCGACAGCGCCGACGGCACCGGCTGGGGCGAAGGCGTCGGCATGCTCCTCGTGGAACGGCTCTCGGACGCCCGCCGCAACGGGCACCCGGTCCTCGCGGTGGTCCGTGGCTCGGCGGTCAACCAGGACGGCGCGTCCAACGGCCTCACCGCGCCCAACGGCCCGTCCCAGCAGCGCGTCATCCGCCAGGCCCTGGCGAGCGCCGGTCTGGCCCCGTCCGACGTGGACGCGGTCGAGGCGCACGGCACCGGCACCACCCTCGGCGACCCGATCGAGGCCCAGGCCCTGCTCGCCACGTACGGCCAGGACCGGCCCGACGACCAGCCGCTGTGGCTCGGCTCGATCAAGTCCAACATCGGTCACACGCAGGCCGCCGCCGGTGTGGCGGGCGTCATCAAGATGGTCATGGCGCTGCGGCACGGCGTACTGCCGCCGACCCTGCACGTCGGCGAGCCCTCGTCGAACGTGGACTGGTCGGCGGGCGCGGTGGAGCTCCTCACCGAATCCCGGCCGTGGCCGGAGACCGGCCGCCTGCGACGGGCCGGCGTGTCGTCGTTCGGCGTGAGCGGCACGAACGCGCACACCGTCATCGAGTACGTACCGGAAGAAGACCACGCCCCGGCCCCGGCCGACGGCGGCGTCGTGCCGTGGGTGCTGTCCGCCCGGAGCGCCGAGGCGCTGCGCGAGCAGGCGGTCCGGCTGCGGGAGCACGTCGCGGACGGACCCGAGAGCGCCGAGCACGACGCGCGGGACGTCGGCTACGCGCTGGCGACGACCCGGTCGGCCTTCGACCACAGGGCCGTCGTCGTGGGCGCCGAACAGACGTCCCTCCTGGAGGGGCTCACCGCCCTCGCCGAGGGGCGGCCGCACACCGGCCTGGTCACGGGCTCCGTCGCCCGTGGCGGACTCGGCTTCCTGTTCTCGGGCCAGGGCTCGCAGCGCCTCGGTATGGGCCGTGAACTGGCCGACCGTTTCCCGGTGTTCGCCGAAAAGCTGGATGAGGTGCTGGCTGTCCTGGCGCCTGAGGTCCGTGAGGTGCTGTTCGGTGAGGATGCCGACGCGCTGAACGAGACCGGGGTGACGCAGCCCGCGCTGTTCGCGATTGAGGTGGCGCTGTTCCGTCTCCTTGAGTCGTGGGGGGTACGTGCCGACGTACTGGCCGGGCACTCCATTGGTGAGCTGGCCGCCGCCCATGTGGCGGGCGTGTGGTCCCTCGCTGATGCCGCCAAGGTCGTGTCGGCGCGCGGCGCGTTGATGCAGGCGCTGCCCGCTGGCGGTGCGATGGTCGCGATTCAGGCGACGGAGGATGAGGTTGCCTCGGAGCTGCCGGAGACGGTGGGGATCGCGGCGGTGAACGGCCCGAACTCGGTGGTCATCTCTGGTGTGGCCGCTGATGTTGAGGCGGTGGGTGAGCGGTGGCGCGAGGCCGGGCGGAAGGTCACCAAGCTGCGGGTGAGCCACGCCTTCCACTCGCCGCTGATGGACCCCATGCTCGACGACTTCCGCGCGGTGCTTGAGAGCGTGTCGTACGAGGCGCCCTCGATCCCGATCGTGTCCACGCTGACCGGTGCCCGGGCCACGGCCGAGGAACTCGCCTCGCCGGAGTACTGGGTGCGCCACGTGCGCGAGGCGGTGCGGTTCGCCGACGCCGTGAGGGCGCTGGACGCCGAAGGCATCGCCACGTTCGTGGAGGTCGGGCCCGGCGGCACGCTGTCCGCCCTCGGCCAGGAATCCGCGCCCGACGCCGGATTCGTACCGGTGCTGCGAGCCGATCAGGCGGAGGAGTCCGCGCTGGTGTCGGCGGCGGCGCGGCTGTGCGTGCGCGGTGTGCGCCTGGACTGGGAGGCGTTCTTCGCCGGTCGCGGCGCGCGGCGCGTGGACCTGCCGACGTACGCGTTCCAGCACCAGCGGTACTGGCTGGACGCCGGGGTCGGTGCGGGCGACCTGAACGCCGCCGGGCTCGGCTCGGCGGACCACCCCCTGCTCGGCGCCATCGTCGACACGGCCGACTCGGACGGGCGGCTCTTCACCGGCCGCCTGTCGGTGGAGACCCACCCGTGGCTGGCCGACCACGTCATCCAGGGCTCGATCCTGCTGCCCGGCACGGCGTTCCTCGAACTGGCCATCCGCGCGGGCGACCAGGTCGGGTGCGACCTGGTCGAAGAGCTGACGCTGGAGGCACCCCTCGTGGTGCCCGAACGCGGCGGCGTGCGCGTGCAGGTGCAGGTGGGCGTGGAGGACGAGTCCGGCCGGCGCCCGGTGACGGTGCACGCGCGGGACGACGACGGTGACGTGTGGGTGCGGCACGCGAGCGGTGTCCTCGTGAGCGGCGCCGACGCGCCGTCGGCGGACCTCGCCGCCTGGCCGCCCGCCGGGGCGGACGCCGTGGACCTGGACGGGCTCTACGACCGCATGTCCGACGGCGGCTTCGGCTACGGGCCGGTGTTCCAGGGGCTGCGGGCCGCGTGGCGCAAGGGCGGTGAGGTGTTCGCCGAGGTCGCGCTGCCGGACGACGTGGACGCGAGCCGGTTCGGGCTGCATCCGGCGCTGCTCGACGCGGCGCTGCACGGCATCGGCCTGATGGGCGAGGCGGATGGTCCGGGGAAGCTGCCGTTCTCCTGGACGGGCGTACGGCTGCACGCTTCCGGTGCGACGGTGCTGCGGGTGCGGCTCGCGCCCGCCGGATCGGACGGAGTGGCGCTCACCGTCGCCGACGGCACCGGCGCTCCCGTCGCCGCCATCGACTCCCTGGTGCTGCGCCCCGTCACGGCGACGCTGGCGCGGCAGGGCTGGGAGTCGCTGTTCCACCTGGACTGGGTGCCCGCACAGGTCACCGCGGGGAACGCGGGTCCCGTCGCGGAGTTCGCCGACCGGGCCGCGCTGTGGTCGGCCCTCGACGCGGGGGAGACGCTGCCGGAGAACACCGTGGTGCGGTGCGCCGAGTCCCACGACACGGACGACGCGCGCGAAGCGGCGCTGAGCGCCCTGGAGCTGGTGCGGGGCTGGCTGGCCGACGACCGCTGCGCGGCCTCGCGCCTGGTCCTCGTCACCCATGGCGCGGTGGCGGTCGGCCCCGGCGACGACGTGCCCGACCTCGCGGCCGCCGCCGTCTGGGGTCTCGTACGGACGGCGCAAGTGGAGAACCCCGACCGGTTCGTCCTGGTCGACCTCGACATCGACGACGAGGACGGCTGGAGGCCCGCCGTGGCGGCCGGGGAACCCCAGGTCGCCGTCCGGGACGGGCGGATGTTCGTGGCCCGCCTGGGGCGCGCGTGCGGCCCGAGGCCACCACCGCGGAGCCGGTGTTCGGGCCGGACAGCGCGGTGCTCGTGACGGGCGCGTCCGGCGCCCTGGGCGGCCTCGTCGCCCGGCACCTCGCCGAGCGGCACGGAGTGCGGCGCCTCGTCCTGGCCAGCAGGCGCGGCCCGGCGGCCGAAGGCGCCGCGGAACTGCGCGACGCGCTGGCCGCGCACGGCGCCGACGTCACCGTCGCCGCCTGCGACGTGGCCGACCGCGACGCCCTGGCCGCGCTCCTCGCCGAGCACTCCGTGACCGCCGTCGTGCACACCGCGGGTGTCCTTGACGACGGCACGATCGGCTCGCTGACCCCGGACCAGATCGACACCGTGTTCCGGCCCAAGGTCGACGCCGCCCGGCATCTGCACGAGCTGACCCGCGGCCTGGACCTGACCGCGTTCGTCCTGTTCTCGTCGGTCGCGGGCACGCTCGGCGCGCCCGGCCAGGGCAACTACGCGGCGGCCAACGCGTTCCTCGACGGCCTGGCCCGGCGCAGGCGCGCCGAGGGCCTGCCCGCGACCTCGCTGGCGTGGGGCCTGTGGGCCGGCGGCATGGGCGCCCGGGTCGCGGACTCCGCCACCGCGGGCCTGTCCGCCGACGAGGGCGTCACACTGTTCGACGCCGCGGTCGCCGGGGCCGAACCCGTCGTCGTACCGATGCGGCTCGACCTGCGCGCCGTACGCGAACTCCCGGCGATCCCGCCGGTGTTCAGCGGCCTGGTGCGCACCACGAGCCGCCGGGCGGCCGGAAGCGGCGCCGACCCGGCGGGAGCGCTGCGCGAGCGCCTCGCGCCGCTCACCGAGGACGAGCGCGAGCGACTGCTCCTCGACCTCGTCCGCACCCAGGTCGCCATGGTCCTCGGCCACGCCGGGCCGGAGGCCGTCGCGTCCGGGAACGCGTTCACGGAGCTGGGCTTCGACTCGCTGACCGCCGTCGACCTGCGCAACCGGCTCAACACGGCCACAGGGGCTTCGCCTGCCCGCCACGCTGGTCTTCGACTACCCGACCCCGACGGCGCTCGCCGCGTTCGTCGGCGCCGAACTCGCGGACGCGCCCGCCGTCGCCGCGCGCCCGCACGCGGCCGTGGCCGTGCCCGTGGCCGACGAGCCGATCGCGATCGTCGGCATGAGCTGCCGCTACCCCGGCGGCGTCCGCTCGCCGGAGGACCTGTGGCGGCTGATCGCCGACGGCGCCGAAGGCATCACGCCGTTCCCGACCGAGCGCGGCTGGGACGTGGAGGCCCTCTACGACCCGTCCGGTGAACGCGCCGGGAGCTCCTACACCCAAGAGGGCGGCTTCCTCCACGACGCCGACCTGTTCGACCCGGCGTTCTTCGGGATCTCGCCGCGCGAGGCGCTCGCCATGGACCCGCAGCAGCGGCTCCTCCTCGAAACCGCCTGGGAGGCCTTCGAACGCGCGGGCATCGACCCCAAGTCGGTGCGGGGCAGCGCCACCGGCGTGTTCGCGGGCGTGATGTACCACGACTACGCCACCCAGCTGCACGGCGCGCCCAAGAGCGTCGAGGGCTTCCTCGGCACGGGCAACGCGGGCAGCGTCGCCTCCGGCCGCCTGTCGTACGTGTTCGGCCTCGAAGGCCCCGCGATGACCGTGGACACCGCGTGCTCCTCGTCGCTCGTCGCGATGCACCTGGCGGCGCGGGCGCTGCGGTCGGGCGAGTGCTCGCTGGCGCTCGCGGGCGGCGCCACCGTCATGGCGACGCCCGGCGCGTTCATCGACTTCAGCCGCCAGCAGGGCCTTTCGCCCGACGGCCGGTGCCGCTCCTTCTCCGCCGACGCCGATGGCACCGGCTGGGGCGAGGGCGTGGGCATGCTCGTCCTGGAGCGGCTTTCGGACGCGCGGCGCAACGGCCATCCGGTCCTCGCGGTCGTACGCGGTACGGCCGTGAACCAGGACGGTGCGTCGAACGGTCTGACGGCTCCGAACGGTCCCTCGCAGCAGCGCGTCATCCGGCAGGCCCTCGCCAACGCGGGCCTGACCCCGGCCGATGTCGACGCCGTGGAGGCGCACGGCACCGGTACCACTCTCGGTGACCCGATCGAGGCGCAGGCCCTGCTCGCCACCTACGGCCAGGACCGCGCGGGCGAGCCCCTGTGGCTCGGTTCGCTGAAGTCCAACATCGGTCACACCCAGGCCGCGGCCGGTGTCGGCGGCGTCATCAAGATGGTGATGGCGATGCGCAACGGCGTACTGCCGCGGACGCTGCACGCCGACGAGCCCTCGCCGAACGTCGACTGGTCCGCGGGCGCCGTGGAACTGCTGACCGAGGCACGGGCGTGGCCGGGAGCCGAGAGGCCCCGGCGGGCGGGCGTGTCGTCGTTCGGGTTCAGCGGCACCAACGCGCACGTCATCGTCGAGGCCGCGGCGGACGCTGACGCGCCGGACACCGCCGAGGCGCCACTCGGGCCGTGGCTGCTGTCCGGCCGCACCGAGAACGCCCTGCGCGACCAGGCGGCGCGGCTGCGCGACCACCTGGCGGGGCGGCCCGACCTCGACCCGGCGGACGTGGCCCGCGCGCTCGCGACCTCGCGGGCCGGGTTCGAGCACCGGCTCGCCGTCATCGGCCGGGACCTGCCCGACCTGCTGTCCGGGCTGACCGACGCCGTCGAAGGACGCCCGGGCGCCGGAGCCGAGCGCGGGGTCACCGACGAGCACCGGGTCGGTTTCCTGTTCGCCGGGCAGGGCTCGCAGCGTCTTGGCATGGGGCGTGAACTCGCGGACCGGTACTCGGTGTTCGCCGATGCGCTGGACGCGGTCCTGGCGGAGTTCGATCCGCGGGTGCGTGAGGTGTTGTTCGGTGAGGACGCCGAGGCGCTGAACGAGACGGGGGTGACGCAGCCCGCGTTGTTCGCGGTCGAGGTGGCGCTGTTCCGTCTGCTGCAGGCGTGGGGGGTACGTCCTGACGTACTCGCCGGGCATTCGATCGGTGAGCTGGCCGCCGCGCATGTCGCGGGCGTGTGGTCCCTCGCTGATGCCGTCAAGGTCGTGTCGGCGCGCGGCGCGCTGATGCAGGCACTGCCTTCGGGTGGCGCGATGGCCGCGATCCAGGCCTCTGAGGCCGAGGTCGCGCCCGACCTGCCGGACACCGTGGGGATCGCCGCTGTCAACGGCCCCCGCTCCGTGGTCGTCTCCGGCGTCGCCGCCGACGTCGACGCCGTCGCCGAACGGTGGCGCGAAGCGGGACACAAGGCGACGCGGCTGCGCGTCAGCCACGCCTTCCACTCGCCGCTCATGGACCCGATGCTCGACGACTTCCGCCGGGTCCTGGAAGGCGTCACCGCCCGCACACCGGACATCGCCATCGTGTCGACGCTCACGGGCGCGCGGGCCACCGCCGAGGAACTCGCCTCACCGGAGTACTGGGTGCGGCACGTGCGCGAGTCGGTGCGCTTCGCCGACGCCGTCGTCGCCCTCGGCGCGGACGTCGTCGTCGAGATCGGCCCCGGCGGCACGCTGACCGCGCTCGGCCAGGAGTCCCTGCCGGACGCGGCGTTCGTCCCTGCGCTGCGCGGCGACCGGCCGGAAGCCGACGCCGTCATGACCGCCCTCGCCGCACTCCACGTGCGCGGCGTTCCCGTCGACTGGACCGCCTACTACGCGGGCACCGGCCACGCCGTCGAACTGCCGACGTACGCCTTCCAGTACCAGCGGTTCTGGCCCGACACGAGCACGCGGCCCGCCACCGACGCGACCGGCCTCGGGCTCGGTTCCACCGACCACCCGCTGCTCGGCGCCGCCGTCACCCTCGCGGACGAGGACACTGCCCTGTTCACGGGCAGGCTGTCGCTGCGCACGCACCCGTGGCTGGCCGGGCACGAGATCATGGGCTCGGTGCTGCTGCCCGGCACGGCGTTCGTCGAGCTCGCGGTGCAGGCCGGTGACCACGTCGGCTGCTCCGCGGTGGAGGAACTGACGCTGGAGACCCCCCTGGTGCTGCCCGCGCACGGCGGCGTACAGGTCCAGGTGCGGGTCAGCGCGCCCGACGCGTCGGGCCGCCGCCCGATGACGGTCCACGCGCGCACCGAGGACGGCGACCCGGCCTGGGTCCGGCACGCCAGCGGCGTCCTGACGGACGACGACGGCGCTCCCGCCGACCTCGGCGCGTGGCCGCCCGCCGGAGCCGAGCCCATCAGCCTGGACGGGCTCTACGACCACATGTCCGACGGCGGCTTCGCCTACGGGCCCGTGTTCCAGAACCTGCGGGCCGCCTGGCGCAAGGGTGATGAGGTGTTCGCCGAGGTCGCGCTTCCGGACGACGTGGACGCGGGCCGGTTCGGGCTGCATCCGGCGCTGCTCGACGCGGCGCTGCACGGCATCGGCCTCATGGGCGAGGCGGATGGTCCGGGGAAGCTGCCGTTCTCCTGGACCGGTGTACGGCTGCACGCCTCGGGCGCCACGGCGCTGCGGGTGCGGCTCGCGCCCGCAGCATCCGACGGAGTGGCGCTCACCGTCGCCGACGGCACCGGCGCTCCCGTCGCCACCGTCGACTCCCTGGTGGTGCGCGCGGTGTCCCCGGGCTCGCTCGGCGCGGCCCGCGGCCACGACGCGCTGTACCGGCTCGACTGGGTGCCCGTCGCGGTGTCCACCGCGAGCACGGGCTCGGTGGCGGAGTTCGCCGACTGGGCCGCGCTGCGCTCGGCCCTCGACGCGGGGGAGACGCTGCCGGAGAACACCGTGGTGCGCTGCGCCCGCCCTGCCGACGTGGACGCGGCCGCGGCGCGCCGACAGGCGCACACCGCCCTGGAGCTGGTGCGGGGCTGGCTGGCCGACGACCGCTGCGCGGCCTCGCGCCTGGTCCTCGTCACCCACGGCGCGGTGGCGGTCGCCTCCGGCGACGACGTGCCCGATCTCGCCTCCGCCGCCGTATGGGGCCTGGTGCGGACGGCGCGGTCCGAGAACCCCGACCGCTTCGTCCTGGTCGACGTCGACGACGAGCACGGCTGGAAGTCGGCCGTCGGCAGCCCCGAACCCGAACTGGCCGTGCGTGCCGGCGAACCCTTCGCGCCCCGGCTGGTGCGAGCCCGCCCGGCGGAGGCCGAGGCGCCGCGCTTCGGCATCGGCGCGGTCCTGGTGACCGGCGCGAGCGGCAAGCTCGGCGGTCTCGTGGCGCGCCACCTCGTCGAACGGCACGGCGTACGGGACCTGGTCCTGGCCAGCAGGCGCGGCCACGTCGGCGCGCTGCGCGAGGAGTTGGTTGCCTTGGGTGCGGAGGTCGCCGAGGTCGCCTGTGACGTGGCGGATCGTGACGCGGTGGCGGCCATGCTCGCCGAGCACCCCGTGACGGCGGTCGTGCATGCGGCGGGTGTCCTGGACGACGGTGTGATCGAGTCGTTGACGCCGGAGCGGATCGACACGGTGTTCCGGCCGAAGGTCGACGCGGCGTGGAACCTGCACGAGCTGACCCGTGAGCTTGACCTGTCGGCGTTCGTCCTGTTCTCGTCGGCGGCTGGGTGTGTTCGGCAACGCAGGGCAGGGCAACTACGCGGCCGCGAACGCGTTCCTGGACGCGCTCGCCCAGCACCGCCGCGCCCAGGGCCTGCCCGCGACCTCCCTGGCCTGGGGCCTGTGGGACGGAGACGACGGCCTGGGCGCCAAGCTGGCCGACACCGGCGCCGAGGGGCTCACCCCCGAGGAAGGCCTGGAGCTGTTCGACGCCGTGGCCTTCGGAACGGACCCGGTCATCGCGCCCATGCGGCTCGACCTGCGGGCCCTGCGGGCCGCCGCCACCGTGCCGCCGCTGCTCAGCGCCCTGGTGCGGACGACGGCCCGCAGGGCGGTGGAGACCGGGGGCGACCCCGCCGCCGCGCTGCGGGACCGCCTCGCGGCACTGCCTGCGAGCGAACGGCCCTCCGCCCTGGTGGACCTGGTGTGCGCGCACGTCGCCGCCGTCCTCGCGCTGCCCGGCGCCGAAGCGGTCGACGAGCGGCGCGCGTTCACCGAGCTCGGCTTCGACTCGCTCACCGCGGTCGAACTGCGCAACCGCCTCGGCGCCGCCACCGGACTGCGCCTGCCCGCGACGCTCATCTTCGACCACCCGACGCCGCTCGACCTGGTCGGGCACCTCGTGGACGCACTCGTCGTCGACGAGCCCGACGGGGTGGCGCCGCTGCTCGCCGAACTCGGCCGCATCGAGGCCAGCCTCACCGCGGTCAAGCCCGGCGACGACGCGGACGACCTGGTCGGCGCCCGCCTGACGGCCCTGCTCACCGCGTGGCGCGACAGCCGCGCCGCCGCCCCGCAGGCGGCCGACGACCTCGACACCGCGACGGACGACGAGATGTTCGACCTGCTCGGCAAAGAGTTCGGCATCTCCTGACCCGCCCGGCCACCCACTCGCACAACGTTCAACCTGGAGTAAAGAAGGCATGGAAAACGAGGACAAGCTCCGGTATTTCCTCAAGCGGGTCACGGCCGACCTGCGCGAGACACGTCAGCGGTTGCGTGAGGTCGAGGAAGGCGAGCAGGAGCCGGTCGCGATCATCGGCATGAGCTGCCGCTATCCCGGCGGCGTCCGCTCCCCGGAAGACCTGTGGGAGCTCGTCGCCCACGGCCGCGACGGCGTGACGCCGTTCCCCGCCGACCGGGGCTGGGGCGACGTCGAACTGACCGACCCCGAGGACCCCGACCGCGCCTTCCGCACCGAGGGCGGATTCCTGCACGACGCCGCCGAGTTCGACCCCGGCGTGTTCGGGATATCGCCCCGCGAGGCCCTCGCCATGGACCCGCAGCAGCGGCTCCTCCTCGAAACCTCCTGGGAGGCGTTCGAGCGGGCCGGGATCGACGCGTCGACGCTGCGCGGCAGCAGGACCGGCGTGTTCGCGGGTGTCATGTACCACGACTACACCTCGCGGCCGATGTCCGTGCCCGAGGGCGTCGAGGGCTTCCTCGGCACCGGCGGCTTCGGCAGCGTCGCCTCCGGCCGCGTGTCGTACACGTTCGGCCTGGAGGGCCCCGCCGTCACCGTCGACACCGCCTGCTCGTCGTCCCTGGTGACGCTGCACCTGGCGGCCCAGGCGCTGCGGTCGGGCGAGTGCGGGCTCGCCCTCGCGGGCGGCGTCACCGTGATGGCGACCCCGGACACGTTCATCGGCTTCAGCAGGCAGCGCGGCCTCGCCGCGGACGGCCGGTGCAAGTCGTTCGCCGACAGCGCCGACGGCACCGGCTGGGGCGAGGGCGCCGGGATGCTGCTCCTGGAGCGGCTCTCCGACGCCCGCCGCAACGGCCACCCCGTCCTCGCGGTCCTGCGCGGCTCGGCCGTGAACCAGGACGGCGCGTCCAACGGGCTCACCGCCCCCAACGGGCCCTCGCAGCAGCGCGTCATCCGCCAGGCCCTGGACAGCGCGGGACTGACCGCGGCCCAGGTCGACCTCGTCGAGGCACACGGCACCGGCACCACCCTCGGCGACCCCATCGAGGCGCAGGCGCTGCTCGCCACGTACGGCCAGGACCGGGCCGGGGACCGGCCGCTGTGGCTGGGGTCGGTGAAGTCCAACATCGGCCACACCCAGGCGGCGGCCGGAGCCGCGGGCGTCATCAAGATGGTCATGGCGATGCGCCACGGCGTACTGCCGCGGACGCTGCACGCCGACGAGCGCTCCCGGCACGTCGACTGGTCGGCGGGCGCCGTGGAACTCCTGACCGAGGCGCGGCCGTGGCCGGAGACGGGACAGCCGCGCAGGACGGCGGTGTCGTCGTTCGGCATCAGCGGCACCAACGCCCACGTCGTCCTCGAACAGGCCCCGGCTGAGGACGCCGAGAACGCCGGGGACGCCGCCGACCCCGAGCACGGGGAGAACGCCGAGAACGCCGAGGACACCGCGTTCACCGGCGGCGATCAGGGCGTGCCCGTCGAGCCCGTCCTGACCGACGCCGTCCCCTGGGTGCTCTCCGGCAACGACCGCGCCGCGCTGCGCGAGCGCGCCGCCGACCTCCTGTCCCGCGTGGGCGGCAAGGGCGGCCAGGACGCCTCGGCCGTGGACATCGGCTACTCGCTCGCCCTGACCAGGACCGCCCTGGAGCACCGGGCCGCCGTCGTCGGCGCGGACCGCGCGGAACTGCTGCGCGGCCTTGAAGCCCTGGCCACCGGCGGCGAGGCACCGAACCTGGTGCGCGGCACGGTGGGCAGCCGCGGCAAGCTCGCCTTCCTGTTCAGCGGACAGGGCAGCCAGCGCGTCGGCATGGGGCGCGAACTGTACGGTGAGTTCCCGGTGTTCGCGCGCGCCCTGGACGAGGTGTGCGCCCACCTGGACCCGCACCTGGACCGGCCGCTGCGGGACGTGCTCTTCGCCGAGCCCGAGCCCGGACCCGAGGCCGGCACGGCCGCCGCCCTGCTCGACCTGACCACCTACACACAGCCCGCGCTCTTCGCGATCGAGGTGGCGCTGTACCGCCTCGTCACGGCCTGGGGCCTCACGCCGCAGTTCCTCGCGGGCCACTCCATCGGCGAGCTTGGCGGCCGCCCACGTCGCGGGCGTGTTCTCCCTCGCCGACGCCTGCGCGCTGGTCGCCGCCCGCGGCCGGCTCATGGGGGCGCTGCCCGAGGGCGGGACGATGCTGTCGCTGCGCGCGGACGAGGACACCGCCCGCCGTCTGATCGCCGACCACGGCGGCACGGTGGACGTCGCGGCCGTCAACGGCCCCGAGTCGACCGTGGTCGCGGGCGACGCCGACGCGGTCGCCGCCCTCGACGCCGCGTGGCGGGAACAAGGCGGCAAGACCCGCTACCTGACGGTCAGTCATGCCTTCCACTCGCCGCACGTGGACGCCGTCCTTGACGACTTCCGCGCCGTCGCCCGCACCCTCACCTACGGCACGCCGACGATCCCCGTGGTGTCCACGCTCACCGGCGCCGTGCTCACCCCGGAGCAGGCGCGGGACCCCGAGCACTGGGTGCGCCACGTCCGCGGGGCGGTGCGGTTCCTCGACGGCGTGCGGTGCCTGCGCGACCAGGGCATCGTCAGCCACTTCCTGGAGCTCGGCCCCGACGCCGTGCTGGCCGCGGCCGGGCGCGACTGCGTCGACGAGGGCGCGTTCCTGGTGGCCGCGGCACGCGCGGGCAGGCCCGAGGGCACCACGCTCACCGCCGCCGTCGCGGCCCTGCACACGCGGGGCGTCACCCTCGACTGGCGGTCCGTGTTCGCGGGCCGCGGCGCCCGCCGCGTCGACCTGCCCACGTACCCGTTCCAGCGCGAGCGGTTCTGGCTGGACGCGGGCGCGTACGCCGGGGACATGGCCACGGCGGGCCTGTGGTCCGCCGACCACCCGCTCCTCGGCGCCGCGGTCACCCTCGCCGACGAGGAGGGCGCCCTGCTCACCGGCAGGCTCTCCCTGGCCACCCACCCGTGGCTCGCCGACCACACCGTCGGCGGCGTGGTCCTCGTGCCCGGCGCCGCCTTCGTGGAACTCGCCATCAGGGCGGGCGACCAGGTCGGGCTCGACCACGTCGAGGAGCTGACCCTGGCGGCGCCCCTGGTGCTGCCCGAGGACGGCGCGGTGCGGCTCCAGGTGTCCGTCGGGGCGCCGGACGCGTCGGGGCGCCGGACGCTGACCTGCCACGCGCGCCCCGACGGCGCGCCCGACGACGAGCCGTGGACGCGGCACGCCTTCGGCACGCTCACCGCGGGCGAGGACGCCCCGGCCGCCGACGGCGAGGCCTGGCCGCCCGCGGGCGCCGAGCGGATCGACGTCGACGGCCGGTACGACGACCTCGCCGCGTCGGGACTCGGCTACGGGCCCGCGTTCCGCGGCCTGCGCGCGGCCTGGCGACGCGGCGACGAGGTGTTCGTCGAGGTGGAACTCCCCGACGAGAACACGACGACCCCCACGGCCACCGCCGCCTCGTTCGCGCTGCACCCCGCGCTCCTCGACTCCGTCCTGCACGCCATCGGGCTCGGCGGCTTCGTCGCCGACACCGAGCGGCTGCACCTGCCGTACTCGTGGCGCGGAGTGCGCCTGGCGCACCGGCGGCGCGACCGCGCTGCGCGGCCGCCTCTCCCCGGCGGGCGCCGCGGGTGTCGCGCTCGCCCTGAGCGACGGCACGGGCGCCCCCGTCGCCACCATCGAGGCCCTCTCCCTGCGGCCCCTGACGCCGGACGCCCTGACCGGCGACCGCCTGGACTCGCTGTTCCGGGTCGACTGGGCACGCGTGCGGCCCGCCCCCTCCGGCACGGCCCGCTGGGCGGTCCTCGGCGACGGCCTCGCCAGCACGGACACCTCCGGACCGGTGCGCGCGTACGCGGACCTGGACGCGCTGGCCGACGACCAGGTCCCCGACCTGGTGTTCGCGCCCGTCCCCGCGACCGAGACCCCCGCGCGGGCCACACACCGGGCGCTGGATCTCGTACGGCGCTGGCTCGCCGACGAGCGGTTCGGCGCGGCGCGGCTGGTGTTCGTCACCAGCGGCGCCGTGGCGGCGGGCCCCGACGAGGACGTCCCCGACCTGGCCGCCGCACCGGTGTGGGGCCTGGTCCGCGCGGCACAGTCCGAGCACCCCGGCCGGTTCGTCCTCGTCGACGCCGACCGGCCCGCGGCCGCACTCCACGCGCTGCCCGCCGCCGTCGAGACCGGCGAGCCCCAACTGGCCCTGCGCGCAGGCGAACTGCGCGCGCCCCGGCTGGTCCGGGCCCGCCCGGCGGAGGCCGAGGCGCCGGGCTTCGGCGACGGCGCCGTCCTGGTGACCGGCGCGAGCGGCACGCTCGGCGCCCTGGTCGCCCGCCACCTCGTCGAACGGCACGGCGTACGGGACCTGGTCCTGGCCAGCAGGCGCGGCCACGTCGGCGCGCTGCGCGAGGAGTTGGTTGCCTTGGGTGCGGAGGTCGCCGAGGTCGCCTGTGACGTGGCGGATCGTGACGCGGTGGCGGCCATGCTCGCCGAGCACCCCGTGACGGCGGTCGTGCATGCGGCGGGTGTCCTGGACGACGGTGTGATCGAGTCGCTGACGCCGGAGCGGATCGACACGGTGTTCCGGCCGAAGGTCGACGCGGCGTGGAACCTGCACGACCTGACCCGTGAGCTTGACCTGTCGGCGTTCGTCCTGTTCTCGTCGGCGGCTGGTGTGTTCGGCAACGCAGGGCAGGGCAACTACGCGGCCGCGAACGCGTTCCTGGACGCGCTCGCCCAGCACCGCCGCGCCCAGGGCCTGCCCGCGACCTCCCTGGCCTGGGGCCTGTGGGCGGACGCCAGCGGCATGACCGGCGAACTGGCCGACACCGACCGAGGCCGCCTCGACCGCGCCGGAGTCACCGCGCTGTCCGCGGCGGAGGGCCTGCGCCTCTTCGACGCCGCCCGCGCGCTCCCGTCGGCCGTGGCCGTGCCCATGCGGCTCGACCTGGCGCCGCTGCGGGCCCGCCCCGAGGCCGTTCCCGCGCTGCTGCGCGCCCTGGTGCGCACGGCACGCCCCGACGCCGCCAAGGCCGAAGGAGGCCTGGCGGCACGGATCTCCGCCCTGCCCGTCGGAGGAGCGCCTGCCCGCGCTGCTCGACGTCGTCCGCGCCTCCGTCGCCGCCGTGCTCGGCCACGCCTCCGCCGCCGAGGTCGAACCGGAGCGCGCCTTCGGCGAACTCGGCTTCGACTCGCTCACCGCGGTCGAACTCCGCAACCGGCTCGACGCGGCCACAGGACTGCGCCTGCCCGCGACCCTGACCTTCGACTACCCGACGCCCGCGGTGCTCGCCGACCACCTGCACACCGAGCTCCTCGGCGGCGAAGAGGCCCGGACGGCGACCCTGCGCACGGCCGCGGCCGACGACGAGCCGATCGCCATCGTCGGCATGAGCTGCCGCTACCCCGGCGGCGTGAGCTCCCCGGACGACCTGTGGCGCCTGGTCGCCGAGGGCCACGACGCGGTGTCCGACTTCCCCGACAACCGGGGCTGGGACGTGGCGGCGCTCTACGACCCCGACCCCGAGAACACCGGCACCAGCAGCGTCCGCAGCGGCGGATTCCTCTACGACGCCGCCGAGTTCGACCCGGTGTTCTTCGGCATGTCACCACGGGAGGCGCTGGCGGTCGACCCGCAGCAGCGGCTGCTCCTCGAAACGTCGTGGGAGGCCATCGAGCGGGCCGGACTCGACCCGAAGTCCCTGCGGGGCAGCGCGACCGGCGTGTTCGCGGGCGTGATGTACAACGACTACGCGTCCCGGCTCCGGCGCGCCCCGGAGGGCTTCGAGGGCCAGCTCGGCGTCGGCAGCTCCGGCAGCGTCGCCTCCGGCCGCGTGTCGTACGTGTTCGGCCTCGAGGGGCCCGCGATGACCGTGGACACGGCGTGCTCCTCGTCGCTCGTGGCCCTGCACCTCGCCGCGCAGGCCCTGCGCTCCGGCGAGTGCTCGCTGGCGCTCGCGGGCGGGGTCACGGTGATGGCCAGCCCGGCGACGTTCGTGGAGTTCAGCAGGCAGCGCGGCCTGGCCCCGGACGGCCGCTGCAAGGCCTTCTCCGCCGACGCCGATGGCACCGGCTGGGGCGAGGGCGTGGGCATGCTCGTCCTGGAGCGGCTTTCGGACGCGCGGCGCAACGGCCATCCGGTCCTCGCGGTCGTGCGAGGATCGGCGGTCAATCAGGACGGTGCGTCGAACGGTCTGACGGCTCCGAACGGTCCCTCGCAGCAGCGCGTCATCCGCCAGGCCCTCGCCAACGCGGGCCTGACCCCGGCCGATGTCGACGCCGTCGAGGCGCACGGCACCGGTACCACCCTCGGTGACCCCATCGAGGCCCAGGCCCTGCTCGCCACCTACGGCCAGGACCGCGCGGGCGAGCCCCTGTGGCTCGGTTCGCTGAAGTCCAACATCGGTCACACCCAGGCCGCGGCCGGTGTCGGCGGCGTCATCAAGATGGTGATGGCGATGCGCCACGGAACGCTCCCGCGGTCCCTGCACATCTCCGAGCCCTCCCCGCACGTCGACTGGTCCGCGGGCGCCGTGAGCGTCCTCGCGGAGGCACGGGCCTGGCCGGAGGTCGCACGCCAGCGGCGGGCCGCCGTGTCCTCGTTCGGCGTGAGCGGCACCAACGCCCACGTCGTCCTGGAGCAGGCGTCCGACGACACCCCGGCCGACGAGCCGTCGGCGTCCGGCCCGGCCCCGCTGGTGTTCTCCGCGCGCACGGAAGGCGCGCTGCGCGGCCACGCCGCCCAACTGGCCGCCGCCACCCAAGGCATGGCGTCACCGGATGTGGCGGGTGGGTTGTTGTCGCGGTCGGTGTTCGAGCATCGGGCCGTGGTGGTGGCTGGTGGTGCGGACGCGTTGGCGGCGGTGGCGCGGGGGGTGGAGTCCGCGCGGGTGGCGGTGGGTGTCGCCCGTCCGGCTGGGAAGGTGGTGTTTGTCTTTCCTGGTCAGGGTTCGCAGTGGCTGGGGATGGGGGCCGCTTTGGCGGAGTCCTCGCCGGTGTTCCGGGCGTCGATGGAGGCGTGTGCTGCGGCGCTTTCTCCGTATGTGGAGTGGTCGTTGTGGGATGTGCTGGCTGATGGTGGCGCGTTGGAGCGCGTGGATGTGGTGCAGCCCGCGTTGTTCGCGGTGATGGTGTCGCTGGCGGCGTTGTGGCGTTCGTACGGTGTGGAGCCGGACGCGGTGGTCGGTCACAGTCAGGGTGAGATCGCGGCTGCTTTTGTGGCGGGTGCGTTGTCGTTGGAGGACGCCGCGAAGGTGGTGGCGTTGCGGAGTCAGGCGATCCTGGCGTTGTCGGGTCAGGGCGGCATGGTGTCGCTTGCGCTGACGGTCGATGAGGCGCGGGAGCGGATCTCGCGCTGGGACGGGCGGATCTCGGTCGCCGCTGTGAATGGTCCCCGCTCGGTGGTCGTGGCGGGCGACGCGGACGCACTGGACGAGCTGGTCGAGACGTGTGCAGCCGATGAGGTACGGGCCCGCCGTGTCCCGGTCGACTACGCCTCCCACTCCCCGCATGTCGAGCGCATCGAGGGGGTGTTGTCGGTCGCGCTGGCCGGAGTGGAGGCCAGGGCCGCTCAGGTGCCGATGCTGTCCACGGTGACGGGGGAGTGGCTGACCGGGACCGAGGTGAGCGGCGCGTACTGGTATCAGAACCTGCGGCACACCGTGCGCTTCGAGGACGCCACACGTGGCCTCCTCGACCGGGGGGTTGGCACCTTCGTCGAGTGCAGCCCCCACCCCGTCCTCACCTTCGGTCTGCGCGAGACGCTCGACACGACCGGCGGCGACGCGATCGTGGTGGGCACGCTGCGCCGGGACGAGGGGGACCTGGACCGGTTCCTGCTCTCCGCCGCCGAGGCGTATGTGGAGGGCCTGCCCTTCGACTGGCGGGCTGTGGTGCCGTCCACCGGGCGGCACGTGGACCTGCCGACGTACCCCTTCCAGCGCAAGCGCTACTGGCTCGACGCTCCCCTCGACCTGAGCTTCGGCGAAGCGGCCGGTGGTCTCGGTCTGGCGGGCGCCGACCACCCGCTGCTCGGCGCCGCCGTGGAACTCCCCGACGGGCAGGGCCTCGTGTGCACCGGCAGGCTCGGCACCGACACCCACCCCTGGCTCGCCGACCACGCCGTCGGGCAAGTGACCCTGCTGCCCGGCACGGCCTTCGCGGACATCGCGCTCGCCGCGGGCGGCAGGCTCGGCCTGGACGAAGTGGAGGAACTGACGCTGGCCGCACCGCTGGTGCTGCCCGAACGCGGCGGTGCGCGCCTGCGGGTCACCGTCGGCGCCGACGAAGGCTCCGGCCGCCGGGCGCTGACCATCGACTCCCGCCCGGACGACCCGGCCGCCGACGCCGACTGGACCCGGCACGCCACCGGCGTCCTCACCACCGAGGCCACCGAGGCCACCGCCGCACCGGCCGCGCCCACCCCGTGGCCGCCCGCCGGAGCGGAACCCGTCGCCCTCGACGGCTTCTACGAGGGCCTGGAGGAGGCCGGGTTCGCGTACGGGCCCGCCTTCCAGGGCCTGCGGGCGGCATGGCGCGGCGAAGGCGCCGTGTACGCCGAGGTCGAACTCGGCGAGGACCAGCACGGGGACGCCGCGTCGTTCGGGACGCACCCGGCGCTCCTCGACGCCGCCCTGCACGCCTGCATGCTCGGCGGCATCGTCGAGGACGCGGGCCGTCCCCGCCTCCCGTTCTCCTGGAGCGGCATCCGCTGGCACGCGACCGGCGCCACCACGGCGCGGGTCCGCGTCGCCCCGGCCGGACCCGACGCCGTGACCCTGGAACTGGCCGACACCCAGGGACAGCCCCTGGCGACGGTCGCGTCCCTCGTGCTGCGGCCCATCGCCGTCGACCAGTGGGGCGCGCGCCACCGCGACGCGCTGTTCCGCCTTGAATGGGTGGCCGCGCCGCGCCGCACGGGCGCGGCTCCGGCTCCCGCCCGCGGGTACGCGGTCGTCGGCCCTGACGACCTGAAGGCCGCGGCGGGCCTCGCCGCGGCCGGAGTCACCGCCGAGGAACACCGGGACCTCGCCGCCCTCGCCGCGGCCGGAGTGCCGGAGGTGGTCGTCGCCCCGTGCGCCGGGGAAGGGCCGGAGCCGGTCGCCGGCGCCCGCGCCGCCGCCCTGCGCGCGCTGCGCCTGGCCCAGGAGTGGCTGGCCGACGACCAGTTCCTCGGCTCGCGCCTGGTCTTCGTGACCCGCGGCGCCGTCGCGACCGGCCCGGACGACGACGTCACCGACCTCGCCGCCGCCGCGGTGTGGGGCCTGATCCGGTCCGCGCAGTCCGAGAACCCCGACCGGTTCGCGCTCGTCGACGTGGACGCCCACGACGCGTCCTGGGCGGCGTTGCCCGCCGCGCTCACCGGCGGTGAGCCCCAGCTCGCGGTGCGCGCCGGTGACCCGCTGGTGCCGCGCGTGGCCCGGCCCCTGCCGTCCGCGCCGCAGTCCCCGGCCGCGTTCACCCCCGGTGGCACCGTGCTCGTGACCGGCGCCACCGGCATGATCGGCGGCCTCGTCACCCGGCACCTCGTGACCGAGCACGGCGTCCGGCACCTCGTCCTCGCCAGCCGCAGCGGCCCCACCGCGCCCGGAGCGGACGAACTCCGCGCGGAACTCGCCGCCCTCGGCGCCGACGTCACCCTCGCCGCCTGCGACGTCACCGACCCCGGCGCCCTCGCGGAACTGCTCGCCGCCGTGCCCCTGGACCACCCGCTGACCGGAGTGATCCACTCCGCGGGCGTCCTCGACGACGGCGTGATCGGCTCCCTCACACCGGAGCGGATCGACACCGTGTTCCGGCCGAAGGTCGACGCGGCCTGGCACCTGCACGAGCTCACCCGCGACCTCGGCCTGTCCGCGTTCGTTCTGTTCTCCTCCGCGGCGGGCATCCTCGGCGGCCCGGGGCAGGGCAACTACGCGGCCGCCAACGCCTTCCTCGACGCGCTCGCCCACCACCGCCGGGCCGCCGGACTCCCCGCCACCTCACTCGCGTGGGGCCTGTGGGAGACGGCCAGCGCCATGACCGGCGACATGGCCGAGTCCGACGTGGCCCGCCTGTCCCGCTCCGGCGTCGCGGGCCTCACCCAGGAACAGGGCCTCGCCCTGTTCGACCTCGGACGCGCGGCGGGCGACGCGGTCGTGGTGCCGATGCGCCTCGACGCCGCCGCCCTGCGCGGCGGGCCCGACGAGGTGCCCCCGCTGCTGCGCGGCCTCGTGCGGCCCCGGGCCACCAGGGCGGCGACGGCCGACACCGGCGAGGAGCGCCTCACGGCACGCCTGGCCGGGCTCACCCAGGAGGAACAGGAGCGGGAACTGCTGCGGCTCGTCCGGGACCGCACGGCCGCCGTCCTCGGCTACGCCCCCGACGAGATCGACGTGTCCGGCGCGCTGACCCAGCTCGGCCTGGACTCCCTGACCGCCCTGCAGCTGCGCAACCAGCTCGCGGGCGCGACCGGCCTGCGCCTGCCCACCACCGTCGTGTTCGACCAGCCGACGGGACCGGCGCTCGCCGCGTACCTGCGCCGTGAACTCGCCGCGACGGCAGCGAAGGACGCCGACGGCACCGCGCCCGCCGCGCCCGCGACCCTCGCGGTCGAGGACACGCTCAACGGCCTGTACCGGCAGGCCATCGACCTCGGCCTGTACGACGAGGGGTGGCAGCTGGTGACGGCGGCCGCCCGGGTGCGGCCCGTGTTCGAGGCGCCCGACGAGGCGCCCGCCCTGCCGCCGGTGACCCTGGCGACGGGTCCGGGAACCCCGCTGCTGTGCTTCCCGCCGATGATGGCGCCCTCCGGCCCGCACTACTTCAGCCGGTTCGCGTCCGTGTTCGCGGGCGAGCGGGACGTGAGCGTGCTGCCCCACCCCGGCTTCGCGCCGGGCGAGGCGCTGCCCGCGACCAGGGAGGCGATCGTCCGCTACCAGGCCGACGCCGTCCAACGGCAGGCGGGTGACCGGCCGTTCGTGCTGCTCGGCTACTCTTCCGGCGGATGGATGGCCAACGCGGTCGCCACGCTGCTGGAGGAGCGGGGCGACGCACCGGCGGCGGTGGTGCTCGTGGACACCTACACCGCGACGCAACTCCTTCGAGGAACGGCTGGAGGCGGCACTGAGGGAACGGGGGTCCACCAGCGAGGCGTTCGAGCTGCTCACCGGCGCGCAGCTCACCGGACAGGGCGGCTACGTGCGCGTCTTCGACGACTGGAAGCCCGAAACCACCGGCACGCGGACGCTCTACGTACACGCCACCTTCCCGCCGGGGGAGACGACGGCCCTGGAGACCGAGGACCGCTGGCAGCCCGAGTGGCCGCATCCGCACGAGGACGCCGACGTCCCCGGAGACCACTTCACGATCATGGAGGACCACTCCGAGTCGACGGCCCACGCCGTCCGCGACTGGCTGGGCGCAAGCCCCCAGTGACCCGCCGAATGACTCCTCCGCGTACGACCACCGACAGCAGAACGGACGATCAGACATGACAGTTGCCGACGGCAGTGACCTCTGGCTCCGCCGGTTCCACCCCGCGCCGGACGCCCCGGTCCGGCTGGTGTGCTTCCCGCACGCGGGCGGATCCGCCAGCTTCTACTTCCCCGTCTCGGCCGCGCTCCACAACGACAGCGAAGTGGCGGTCCTGCAGTACCCCGGCCGCCAGGACCGGCGCAACGAGCCGCACGTGGACGACATCGGCGAGCTCGCCGACCGCATCGCGCCGCTGGTGGCGCCGCTCTTCGACCGGCCCGTCGTGTTCTTCGGACACAGCATGGGCGCGATCGTCGCGTACGAGGTCGCGCGGCGCCTGAAGGAGCAGGAGCACACGCCCGCCGCCCTGTTCGTCTCCGGCAGGCGCGCCCCGTCCACGCACCGCGAGGAGAAGGTCCACCTGCGGGACGACGACGGGCTCATGGACGACGTGAAGGCCCTCAGCGGCACCGACACCCAGGTCCTCGGCGACGAGGAGATCCTGCGGATGGTGCTGCCCGCCATCCGCAGCGACTACCGGGCCATCGAGACGTACGGCCCCGAGAACGGCACCGTCGACTGCCCGATCACCGCGCTGATCGGCGACGACGACCCGAAGGCGACGGTCGAGGAGACCGACGTGTGGCGGGCCCACACGACGGCCGCGTTCGACCTCCAGGTGTTCGCCGGAGGCCACTTCTTCATCAGCTCCCGCGCGGCGGAAGTGATCGCGGTGCTCCGTGCGGGGCTGCGCGGCGCCGTGGCCGTCGGCTGAGCGGACGGCGGGGGCAGACCGGTGACACCGTCGCCGTCCGGCCCCCGCCTCGGAAGTCGTGGCGCACCCGGTCCGCGCCCAGGCCCCGGGCCGAAAGCCCGCGCACGGTGGCGGCCAGGACGGGCGGGCCGCTGACGAAGACCGGCCCGCCCGAGCGGCGCGCGTGCCGGGCCGCCGCGTCGGCAAGGGCTTCGCCCCCGGCGCCCTGCGCCTCAGCCGGCGCAAGGGCCGCCCGGCCTTCGACGCCACGGAGGTGCCGCTGGTCTCCCGCTTCGCCGACCAGGCCGCGATCGCCCTTGAACTGGCCCGGCACCGCACCGAGTCGGAGGAGCTCGCCGTCCTCAAGGAGCGCGACCGCATCGCCCGCGACCTGCACGACCTGGCGATCCAGCGGTGCGGGACCTGGACACCACCATCCAGATCATCCGGTCGACCATCTTCGAACTGCGGTCCGCGGGCGATGACCGGGGCGGCGCAGGACCGCGCCGCCGCCTGCCCGAGACCGTCCGGCTCACCGCCCAGTCCCTGGGGTTCGGCCCGTCGCTGCGGATCGACGGGCCCGTCGACTCCACCGTCCCCGCCGCCGGGGGCGCTCCCACGGGGCGCGACGGCGGTCTGGCCAACCTGCGCTCCCGGGCCGAGCGGTACGACGGGACCCTGACCGTCGAGCGCCCGGCCGAGGGCGGCACCCGGCTCGTCTGCGGGTGCCGCTGCCCGCCGACTGAACGGCCCGCCTACCGGCGGGCTTCCCGCTGCTCCCGCAGCCGCTCGGCGAGCACCGCGGCCTGGACGCGGCGGCCGACGCCGAGCTTGGTCAGGATCGACGAGACGCGGTTCTTGACCCGTCTTCTCCGCGAGGAAGAGCCGGTCGGCGATCTGCCGGTTCGTCAGCCCCTCACCGATGTGCACCAGGATCTCCGTCTCGCGCGGGGACAGCCGCTCCAGCTCCGGCGAGCGCGCGGGCTCGGGCTCCGGGCGCGGGTCGCGCAGCCGCGCCATGACGCGGGCGGTCGCGCGGGGGTCCAGAGTCGACGCCCCGCCCGCCACCGTGCGCACGGCGTCAGGCGAGGTCCGGCATCCGGGCCCGCAGTTCCCTGCACACCTCCACGCCCGCGTGGTCACCGCTGCCGCCCTCGGCCCTCAGCGCGAGCGGGACGACGCGCCGCAGTACTCGGCGTTCATGACGTCGAAGAGGGAATCCCCGTTCCAGTCGCCGTTGAAGTTGAACGCGAACTGGTGGCGGCCGTCCTCGGTGGTGGTGGCCAGGGAAAGCCACCCCACCATGCCTCCGCCGTGGCCCCAGACGCTGGTGCCGCAGCTCGTCTTGAACCGCTGGAGGCCGAGCCCGTAGGCGCTGTTGGGCGATTCGGGGTTGCTGACGGTGGTCTTCATCGCCTTGAGCTGCTTCGGCGGCAGCAGCTTCCCGGTCAGCAGGGCGCGGTAGAACCGGGTGAGGTCACCGGCGCTCGCGATGATGTCGCCGTCGGCCCAGCCCTGCGAGCCGTTCATCTCGGTGATGTCGTCGATCCGGTCCGGCCGCGCGCTGAAGAGCTTGGAGTAGCCGCGGCTGCTCGGCCGTGGCAGGTGGACGCCGTTGCCGGGGTTGGTCGTCTCCTTCAGCCCCAGCGGCTTGATGATGCGCTCGCGCACCTCCTTCTCGTACGTCCTGCCCCCCGTCCTCTCGATGATCAACCCGGCCAGGACGTAGTTGGTGTTGGAGTACTCGTGCCGGGCGCCGGGCTTGAACACCGGCCGGTGGGAGAGGGCCACCTTCACGTGCTTGAGGGGCGGCAGCGTGTCGTAGCGGTGCTTGAGGTAGCCGTCGCCCTGCAGGTACGTCGCGTTGTACGCGGGGTCGGCGAGGTAGTCGAACACGCCGCTGGTGTGGTTGAGGAGTTGCCGTACGGTGATCGCGCGGCCGTCGTTGCCGTTGCCCCGGACCAGGCCGGGCAGATGGCGCTCCACGGTGTCGTCGAGGTCGAGTCCGCCCTCGGCCTCCATCTGGAGCAGGACCGTCGCCACGAACGACTTGGTGATGCTGCCGACGCGGAACCGGTCGTCCTTGCCGCGCGGCGCCAGCGTCTTGCGATCGCCCACGCCCGACGCCGCCTTCCAGACGCCGTTCGCGTCGCGCGCCTGCGCCGTGACGCCGGGGACGCCCGCCTTCACGGCCGCGTCCATGGCGCGCTGGGTCGCTCTGTGGCCGCCCCCGGGAGCCGTGTCCCGAGACGCCTCGGCGGACCCCGTGAAGGCGGTGGCCGCGAGGGCGGCCGCCACGAGCCCCACCACACCGGCCCTCGTGTTCTTGCGTCGCTTGCGTAACGTCGTCACCGTAGTCATGCCGCACTCCCTGGAAGCCGTCTGCCGTCGACCGGACGCCGTACCGGAGCGGGCCGTCGCACGCCAGGGCCAGTGCCGCGCGCGTGACGGACGGGCCGCCCGAGTACCAAGACCGCGGGTGTGGCCGGACTGGTTGAGCGAGGCGCCCCGCGAACCGCCGGGGACGGTGTCCGCCGCGGCCCGCGCGCGGGCCTCAGATGTATCCCGCGCGCACGGCGTAGGCCACCGCGTGGGTCCGGTTGCGCAGGTTGAGACGGGAGGTCAGATTGTGCAGGACCTTCTTCACCGTCCGCTCGGAGTACGCGAGTTTGGCGGCGATCTCCCCGGTGTCCAGGCCGTCCGCCACCAGCCGCAGGATGTCGACCTCGCGCGGCGCCAGGCCCACAGGACCGGCGCCGGGCGGGCCGGGCGCGCGGTTCTGGAGCTGTCCCATCTGGGTGATGAGCGTGCCGAGCAGGTCGGCGGGAAGGTCGGCGTCACCCCGCCGGGCGGCGAGGACGGCCCGCAGCAGGCGCGCCGCGGTGGCCTCGTGCCGCCAGACGATCGAGGTGACGCCGCACCCGGCGAGGTCCAGGAGGTCGGCCTCCCGGATCCGGTCCACCACCAGGGCCACCCGGACGCCCTCGTCGTGGACGAGCCGGCGCAGGCGCGCGCGGACCGCGTCGTCGACGGCGCCGATGAGGAGCAGGGCCACCTCGTCGGCGTCCTGGCGGGTGCCGTCCGACAGTGCTAACTCCGGGAACTGGCGGAGCAGGCTCAGCGCCCCCGCCTGGGAGATCGGGTCCGAGGCGTGAACGGTCACCCGCACCCGCGGAGTTGCCGTCGTGTTCTCGACGCTCTGCTGCACGGCTCAAGCCCCTTCTGCCTCCACGCCGTCGCCTGGCATGGCGGCAGGTCACGGCCGGTTCACCGAGGGCGCGCCCCGACCGGCTGCCGCGTCCCGCGCAGCGCGGTGTCGTCTGTTGCCGTACTCAAGGATGAATGCTGACGCTGACGTTCCGCTGACGTTCCGCTGATGTCCGGTTCCTTTCGGTCACGAACGCCGCGGAACGATCAGATCCGGCCTTCTTCGGGGTGTGCGTGTTTCGTGGGGGCGCGGGTGTCTTCGCGGTGTTCACGCCGCCCGGGCGCTGAGGGCGGTCCGGTGGTGGCGGGGCGCGTCGACCTCGTCGAGGAGCGCGAGCGCGAAGTCCGCGTAGGTGATGCGCGCGGCCGGGTCGGCGTGGTCGGCGACGCGGTACCGGCCGGTGGGCGTGGAGTCGTGGTCGAAGTCGCCCGCGGGGGCGACGTAGGCCCAGTCGAGGTCGCTGGTGCGCAGTTCGTCGAGGCCCGCCGCGTGGCCGAGGTAGAACGAGCGGTACTCGTTGGGATAGCCGGGCTCGTCCATCAGCGGAACGCCGGACGCCCCCGGCAGGATCGACGCCAGGCCGACCACCACCAGGCGCCGCACGCCCGCCTTCGCCAGGCCGGTGGACAGGGCGCGGGACGAGGCGGTGAAGAAGCCGTCCGGCGCCACCGACAGGTCCACGGCGGCACTGAGGGCGGCGTCGTGGCCCTCGGCCGCCCGCTCCACGGCGTCCGCGTCGGTGACGTCGCCCGCCACGAGCCGGGCGCCAGCCAGGTCGCCGTGGCCGTGGCGCGCGGGGTCGCGCACCACGGCGGTGACCTCGTGGCCGCGCCGCCGCGCCTCGGCCACGGCCCGGCGCCCGGCGCGACCGCCCGCTCCGAAGATCACGATGTTCATGACGAACCGCCTCTCACCAGGGCCGGAGCCTGCTGCCCGGCCGCTGCGCCGACGTTAACGAGGGCCGTGGTTACCTCCTGGATACCGGCTATCGTGAGCGCCATGAGGGAACCCCTGCCCGCCGACATGTTCGACGAGCTCTGCCCGTCCACGCTCAACCCGATCCGGTTCGGCGACAAATGGGCGGCGCTCGTGATCCGCTGCCTTGAGCAGGGGCCGCGCCGGTTCTCCGAACTGCGCGTCCCGCTGGGCCGCGTCACCCCCCAAGGTCCTCACCCAGTCGCTGCGCTCCCTGGAGCGCGACGGCCTGGTCAAGCGCACCGTTCGCGCCGGGGCCGCCCCGCACGTCGAGTACGAGCTGACCGCGCTCGGCGAGAGCATGCTCGCGCCGATGGCGGTCGCCTGCGCCTGGGCCGAGAAGCACTGGGACGAACTGCTCGACGCCCGGGAGGCGTACGACGGCGCCACCCGCCTCGACCAGGTCGGATGACGCCGGGGCCGGTGGTGTCCGCGCGTCGCTACCCGGGGAACCGGTCGAGGTAGGCGTCGGCGCCGGACGGGTCGAGCAGCCAGTCCCGGTACGTGAGCGGGTCGGCGTAGCCGTTGGCGAAGCGGTGGGCGACCTCCGGGTGGGCGAGGGCGGCCCGGACGATCCGCCCCACGTGGTCGGGCTGCGGCTGACGGAGCATCAAGTCGGTGAAGGCGTGCGTGTGCCGGGCGGTGTCCCAGTACGCGGCGAAGGTCTCGCGCATCCACGCCTCGTCGAAGGGCCGCTCGCCGCGTGCGACGATGGCGGCGAGATAACTGGCCGCCGCCCGCGCGGCGTTGTTGGAGCCCTGCCCGGTGATGGGGTCGTTGACGGCGACCGCGTCCGCCATGCCGAGCAGGGCGACGCCGTCGCCCACGCGCGCCACGGGGTGGCGGACCACCGGGGTGACCGCGCCGTACAGGGCCGCGCCCGGATCGGTCGGCTCGGCCGCGCGGAAGCGCTCGTACTCCCACGGCGCGTACGTCCGCAGGAGCTCCAGGCCGCGCCGCAGCCCGTCCGCCGGCGCGGGCCGGTCGCCCCAGCAGTCGTACGGGCCGTCCCGTTTGCCCTCGAACAGCAGGATGTCGCAGGGCCCGCTCACCGTGAGCGCCCGCAGCACGATCACGTCACCGGCCGGGGGCACCCCCGTGGTCCGGACGTACGCGGCGGCCGGGTCGGACGCGTCGTGGGCGCCGCCGTGGACGTAGAAGCAGGCGAGGCTGCGCTGCGGCCGGTCGTAGACGGACCGGGCGGCGTCACGGCCGAAGAGCGCGGACAGCTCGCCGCGCCCGGTGGCGAGCACGGTCAGGTCGTGCGCCGCGGCGAGCGCGGCCGCCTCGGCGGGCCCGACGGAGCGGTACTCCACGCGCCCGCCCCGCTCCTCGAACAGCTCCAGCCAGGCGGCCAGCTTCACGCGCTGGTCCACCGAGCGCACCTCGGCGTCGAAGGGCGCGGCGAACCGCGCGACCGGAACGTCCGGATTCCCCTCGGGGTCCCAGTGGCTGAGCTCGAAGCCCGGCATCACCGGCGTGACGTCGTCCCAGAGCGCGAGCCCCGCCTCCCGTTCGATCCGCAGCGTCGGCCCGAACATGAGCTGCGTCGAGGTGACCCGGCCGCCCCGCACCTCCTCGGGCCGCCGCTCGGCGACGAGCGTGACCTCGTAACCGGCCGCCAGGAGCCCGAGCCCCAGCTGCAGCCCCGCCTGTCCCGCACCCACGATCGCGATCCCGCGCATGGTCCGCCCTCCCGCTCCCGCACCGGCCTCTAGTGGTACCTGCGGCAACGAAGCCCCGCAGGTGAACGGGGCCCCTTCACCCGGATGCCCTGGCGGTGGCATCACATGGGAGCGCGGGCGCACGAGGGCTGTCAACGGGGCGCGTCGCGCGCCGTGCCGCACCGCCCGCAGAGCGGTGGCCGGGAGGGCAGGGGTGGGGCACCGGTGCCGTCGGCGGCCCGGCGAGCCATACTGGTCGGGCCCCGAACGCCTACAGAACGGCTCCATGACCAAGAACAGCAGCTCCTCGGACACCGCCCCCGACACCGTCTGGCTGGCGCGCGGGCGCCACCTCGGGCCCGAGCCCGACCTGGACGCGCGGCGCAACCTGATCGCCCTCAAGGCGGCCGGGGTGCTCGACGACTTCCTGGAGCTCGACCCCGCCGAAGCGGCCCGCTCCACCGTCCTGCACCCGCGCGACGAGACCGCGGACCCCGGCCCTTCGGCCCGCCGCGTCTTCGAGGCGCGCTGGCACGCGGCCGACGACGTCGTGGTGCGCGCGCAGCTGACCCTCTACGACCCCGAGGGCCGCCGCAAGGAGGGCGAGGGCGTCACCTGGATCCTGGTCGCCGAGGCGGAGCGGGCGTGGGACGCGGAGTGGGCCTCGCCCGCCACCATGCTCTGGCCCGACAGCGACCTGGTCGAATGGGACCACGACACCGTGCCGGACGTGCGCCTGCGGTCGACGAACCACCTGCCGAAGGACGACGGCGAGCTGCGCCGCCGTCTGCGGGACTGCGCCCGGCAGAGCTGGTTCGTCCACGTCGTCGTGCACGAGGCGATGACGCCGGACGAGGCCGGGCGGCAGCCCCTTTCGGCGTTCCTGCCGCCGGGGCTGCGCCACCGGGTGGTCGAGCACCGGGGCACCCCCGAGCAGGCCCAGATCGCCGACTTCGCGATGAAGCGGGAGCTGAACGTCCGGATGCCGCGCGGCGGTGCGGTCGTCCTGCCGTCGACGCCCCCGGGGCCGAGGGGTACGACGCGGAGCGCTTCACCGTGCGCAGCGTCTTCCTGGACGGCTCGGAGCCGACCGAACTCATCGACAGGATCGAGGAGTTCGCCGCGCTGCCCCGGCCGCTGCCCGCCGAGGCCGGAGCGGCCCTGACGCGGCTGCGCGAGGGCTGGCACCTGCTCACCCCGCAGGAGGAGCTCGCGCACGCCCAGGACATGGTCACCAAGTACGCCGAGGCGCTTGAGGCCATGACGAAGTCCCGTGACCTGTACCGGGAGGCGGCCGAGGCGTCGCGCGATGCGCTGGCCGAGGCGGGCGGCGGCGACGGCGCGGCCGGGGCGGCGAAGGCGGAAGGCTCCCGGCTGAGCGCCTTCACGAAGGCGTTCGGGCGGTTCCGGGACTCCGGCAAGTAGCAGCGGTTCCGGGACTCCGGCAAGTAGCGCACGGCGGCCGGTCACGGCGGCGCGCGGTCAGCGGGGGCGGCGCGGGGCGGTCACGAGGCCGCGCAGGGCCGTCCCGTGCGCCACGCCGTGGTGGCGGTCGCGATCACGCCGCTGAGGCGGTCGCGGGTGTCCTTGAGGTCCTCGATCTGCCCGTCGATGCGGTCCCGCTCGGCCGACAGCCACGCGATGAGCTCCGGCGTGGCCTCTCCGGTCACGACGCAGGGCAGCAGCTCGCGGATCGACTTGCTGGGCAGCCCCGCGCCGTACAGCTGCTGGATGAGCCGGACGCGGTCCACGGCGTGGGGGTCGTACCGCCGTTGGCCGCTCGGGCTGCGCTCCGCGCGGAGCAGTCCCTGCTCCTCGTAGTACCGCAGCGAGCGCACGCTGACGCCGGTGCGGGTGGCGAGTTCACCGATGCGCATGCCGTCTCCAGGGGTCGTGAACCACCGCGCGGTGACCGCTGTGGCGCGCATCACCTTGCCTCTGACGTCAATGTCAGGTTTTAGCGTAGCCGACGAACGGGCCAGGAGCCCCCTGGCCGTAGCCGGTGAGAGGAAGTCCCAGCCGTGACCAGCCTGTTCGAGGGATACCACCTGGGCGGACTCGCCCTGCCGAACCGCATCGTGATGGCGCCCATGACCCGGGCGCGCGTGGCCGCGGACGGGCTGCCGACCGCCGCCACGGCCGCCTACTACGCGCAGCGCGCCACCGCCGGACTGATCGTCAGCGAAGGGGTGCAGCCGAACGCGGTCGGCCAGTCCAACCCCTTCACCCCCGGCCTGCACACCGCCGAACAGGTCGCCGCCTGGCGCCCTGTGACCTCCGCCGTGCACGCCAACGGCGGGCGCCTCTTCGCCCAGCTGATGCACGCGGGGCGGGTGGGTCACCGCGAGGTCGCGGGCCACCACCCCGTGGGCCCGTCGGCGGTCGCGCTGCGGGACGAGGTGTTCACGGGGCCCAAGGGCAGGCTGCCCGCGCCCGTGCCGCGCGCCCTGTCGCTCCGGGAGGTCGCGGGCGAGGTCACGGTGTTCGCGGACGCGGCACGCCGCGCCGTGGCCGCCGGGTTCGACGGCGTCGAACTGCACGGCGCCAACGGCTACTTGATCCAGCAGTTCCTCTCCTCGAACGCCAACCTCCGCACCGACGCGTACGGCGGCTCGGTCTCCGGCCGCGTCCGCTTCGCCGTCGAGGCCGTGGAGGCGGCGGCCGACGCGATCGGCGCCGAGCGCGTCGGCATCCGCCTCTCGCCCGGCGGGCAGGTCTGGGACATCGTCGAGGAGGACGTCCCCGAGCTGTACGCCGCCCTGTTCGACGCGCTGGCACCGCTCGGCCTGGCCTACGTCCACGTCCTGGTCACCGCCCCCGAGGACGTCCTGATCACCCTGCGCAAGAGCTGGCCCACCGCGTTCATCGTCAACCCCGGCGGGCAGATCGCCCCTCAGGAGGGCACCCGGGCCCAGGGCGAACACTGGCTCGCCCAGGGCGCCGACCTGGTCAGCTACGGCCGCGCCTACCTGGCCAACCCGGACCTCGTCGAACGCTTCCGCGCGGACCTGCCGCTGCGCGCCACGCACCGGGACACCTGGTTCGAGGGCGGCGACACCGGCTACCTCGACTACCCGTCGTACCAGTACTAGAGGTACCGACGGCGGCCGTGCGGCTGTGCGGCCGCGCGGCCGTTCAGGCGCGCGGCCGCACGTGCAGGTCGAGCCCGCTCGTCCCCGGTGCCTCGACGCCCGCGAGCAGCCGCATGTCGTGGTCGTAGTCGCCGCCGGTGAGCAAGCGGAAGGGCACGGGCTCGTCCGTGAACAGGGCGTCCAGGCGGCGGCCGTACGCCAGCTTGGCCGCCTCGAACCGCTCCTCGGGCAGGCCGTTGGAGCCGTGCACCGCGAACGGTTCGAGCGGGGCTATGCCGGTGAACCAGAACAGGCCGTGCTGCACGGGGTACAGGACGTCCTCGATGCGCCCGTGGATGCCCCGGTCCGAGAACGACGACGCGCGGGCGCCCGTCGTCACGGACAGCAGCGCGCGCCGCCCGGGCAGGGTGCCCTCGCTGTAGGGCGGGCGGCACCTTCGGACCGTAGGCGAACCCGGCGGTGAACACCCGGTCGATCCAGCCCTTGAGGATCGCGGGGACGCCGAACCACCACAGCGGGAACTGCAGGATCACCGCGTCCGCCCAGCGGACCTTCTCCTGCTCCGCCGCGATGTCCGGGGCCAGGCGGTTCGCCAGGGTGGCCCGCTCGGAGGCGTCCATGACGTGCAGCCGCGTCTCCGGATCGTGCCCGGGGAAGTCGTCGGCGTCGACCGTCGCCTTCCACTTCATCGCGTACAGGTCGGACACCCGCACCTCGTGCCCCGCCGCGCGCAGGTGCTCCACCGCGAAGGAGGTGAGGGAGGAGTTGAGGGAGCCGGACTCCGGGTGGGCGCTGACGACGAGGATCTTGCGGGGCTGCTGTGCAGTGGTCGCGTTCATGGCACCACGCTCTCCCGGGCGGCTCCGGACAGCCAGCACCCTGTTCAACCAGTGGATCGGTGATCCTGGTACTGGCAGGGCCACGCATACTGGAGTCCATGAACGGGGTGGACATCAGCGAGCGCACGGCGGCCGGCACGGACGGCACCGACGGTACGGACGGGCGGGGCGGGGGTGCCGCGGCGCCCGGCGGCAACCATCGGGCCCTCGGCGGTTTCCTGCGCGCCCGCCGCGCGCGCGTCGCGCCGGAGCACGTGGGGATCGCGGGCGGACGACGGCGCCGGGTGCGCGGACTGCGCCGCGAGGAGCTGGCCCAGCTGGCGGGCATCAGCGTGGACTACTACGTACGTCTCGAACAGGGCCGTGCCACGCAGCCGTCCCCCGAGGTGCTCGACGCGCTCGCCCGTGCCCTCGGCCTGGACGCCGCCGAGCGCGTCCACCTCACCACGCTGGCCGACGCCCGCCGCGGCCCCGCGCCCCGGGCGCAGGCCAGCCCGCTGCTGCGGCGGCTCATGGACTCCCTCACGGGCTTCCCCGCCTTCGCGACCAACCTCCGTCTGGACGTGGTCGCCTGGAACGAGCTGGGCGGGGAACTCCTCGGTGGCCTCGGCGAGGCGGGCCGCAGGGACCCGAACAACGCGAAGTTCCTGTTCCTCGACGCCGCCTCCCGCGAGGTCTTCCCCGACTGGGAGCCGCGGGCCGCGGAGGCCGTGGGCCAGCTGAGGGTGGCGGCGGGGCGCTACCCCGACGACGCGGAGCTGGCCGCGCTCATCACCGAACTGGCCGCCCGCAGCGCCGACTTCCAGCGGATCTGGGACAGCGGCGAGGTCGTGATGTGCGTGGCGGGCCGCAAGCGGCTGCGCCACCCCGAGGCCGGGCTGCTCGAACTGGACTTCGAGCCGCTGAACGTGCCGTCGGGACCCGGCGAGACGGGTCTGGTGGTGCATGTGTTCAGCGCGGAGGAGGGCACCGGGGAAGCGGCCGCGCTGGCCCGTCTCGCCGTCGCCGGGGCCCCGGCGTCCGGCTGAGCGGCGTCCCGCGCGCCACCGCCGCGAAAACCCGCCTCGTACGGCCGAATCCTGACCTTCCGCACCGGCCGCCCGAGGGTGCAGGGTGGTCCCCGGCAGTCGCCATCACCAAATGCCCGCGCTTTGGACACATCTGCTTCACATCGCGCCACGGTCCGGAACCGAGCCACGCCCCTGGCCCGGCGACCGGCGCGGGCACCGAGTCATCCCGTTTCCTCTACCCGCTCCCTGAGCGAGAGACGAGATCGCCGATGTCCCGTACGAGGCTGATGCCCGGCACAAGACCGAAGGCGCTGGCATGCGCCCTGGGAGCCGCCGCCCTGCTGGTGGCGGGCACGGCCAGCGCCTCGGCGGACAACCGCCAGACGCCGCCCGAGATGGGCGTCCAGTTCCACCCCGACGGCGACGCCGGACAGTGCGCGGGTCCGCGGGGGCAGTGGACGCCCGCGCCGGACTGGACGTCGCCGATCCGCTTCGACACCGACAACCGCCCGGGCGGCTGTCAGCTGTCCTTCGGCGTCCACGACCCGTCCAACGCCCTCGCGGGCCTGTCCGCGAGCTTACTCCTGGCAGGCGGCCCCCGGCTCCGACGCGGGCCAGTGCGGCAACCAGGGCACGTACGCCCTGCCCCTCACCCAGTTCCGCGCGACCGGCCCGAACGTGCGGGTCGACACCGACGGCCGCGCCGGCTGGTGCGACCTCACCTTCCACCTGGCCGGGCGCACGGACATCGCCCTCGACGTGCAGTACTGGGCCGACGGCGACGCCGGTCAGTGCCCGGGCCAGCTGCCGCGCGGCCAGTACCGCTCGGCCACCGCGGGCAACCCCGTGACCGTCAGCATCGACGCCGACAACCGCCCCGGCGGCTGCCAGCTCGAACTGCGCCTGCGCAAGACCGGCTGGAAGGCCCCGAGCCCCCGCTGAGTCCTGAAGGCGCGCTGAAGCCCTCGCGTGTGCGCTGACTTCCCCGCGTGCGCGCCAGCGCCACGCGAGCGGCCATGGCGGACGCGTCCGGCGCCTGGGCCGGACGCGTCCCGGGGCGCGCCCGCGCACGTCAGCCGTGCGGCGTGCTCCGCCTCCCGGCCTCCAACTCGTCCCCGATCGGGTGAGGTTGCGCGGCGCCGCCGGTGCGCTGCGGTATCCCTGGCGGCGGCAATACCGCCCCCACCTCCCCGAAAGGCCCTCCATGCGCGTCCGTCTCGCCCTCGGTGCCGCCGCGAACACCCTGCTTCTCGCCGGGCTCGCCGCCGCCACCCCCGCCCACGCGGGCCCGGCCGACGACCTGACCGTGGACAGCACCGGCACGGTCGCCGCCGACGGCACCCTCACCCTCACCGGCACCTACCGCTGTCTGCCCGACGGCAGCCCCGGCCCGGTGTTCGTCAGCAGCACCCTCGTGCAGGGCGACGAGTCCACCGGCATCGGCGGCACCGTCGCCCGCTGCGACGGCATGACGCACGAGTGGACCAACACCAGCAGCGGCACCGGCTCCCACCACAAGCCGGGCCCGGCCACGGTGCGCGCCCACCTGATGAAGCTGTCGACGCAGTCGGGCCTGCCCATGCCGCAGCCGCTCGCCCACAAGGAGGCGGACGTCGAACTGCGCTGACGCCCGGCGGGCGTCAGACCTCCGGCCCCGGCCGCGTGCGCGCGCCGGGGCCGCGGCTCATCCCCGGCGCCGCCGCAGCAGCACCCCGCCGACGAGCAGCGTCGCCGCCACCCCCGCGGCGGCACCGGCGGCGACACCGGCGCCGAACCCCGGACCGCCGTCGCCGCCGTCGTCCTTCGGCGCGGCGGCGGCTCCCGGCGCGGTGACCTTCAACTCGCCCCGCAGCACGATCGGCGGGTAGTCGCAGAGGTAGTCCCGGTCCTTCTCGGACACGCAGTCCGCGTCCTTGTGGCGGAGCGTGAACGTCACCGCGTACGTACCGGGCTTCGTCTTCTCCTTGACGCGGCCCGCGCCCACCCAGGCCCGCCCGGTGTCACCGAGGGCGGTGTCGTCGGTCAGGGCCGGGCTGGCGACGTCCACCGCCGTCGGGCGCGGATTGCCGGGGCGCTCCTTCACGGTCAGCTCCACCGCCTGGCCCGGCGCCGCCGGGCCGTCGACCGACACGTACCCCCGCCCCGGGAACGGCAGCGGCTCGGCGTGCGCCGCGCCCGCCTGGGCAAGCAGCAGCGCGGGGGCCGCAATTGCGGCAAGTCCCCACCGTACGGACGAGCGTGTGAAGTCGATCATATGGCCTTCCCTCGGTCCGTACTGGTCATACGATCATGGCTGACCTTGACGCATTCACGCCACATTCGTGACTCGCGTCTCATCTTCACGTGGGGGATTTGACCATGCACTTGCGCAGAGCGCTGGGTGCCGCGGCGGGGGCCGCGGCACTGATGGTGCTGCCGGGCCTTCCGGCGTACGCGGACCCCGGCGGTCCGACGCCGTCGGCGACGCCCACCCCGAGCGCCTCGGCACAGCAGCGCGCGGAGCGCCCGGCGCAGCGCCCGGCGGAGCGGCCCACGGGGCAGCCCTCGAAGAGGCCCAAGGCGCCGACCGCCGCCCGGCCTTCCCAGTCGCCGGTCACGACGCCGCCCACGCCCGTGCCCGCGGGCGGGGACGAGGACGCCCGCGGGTTCACGCCCGCCGACGCCGACGCGTACTGGACCCCGGCGCGCATGCGGGCCGCGGAGCCCGTCGAGGAGGACCAGGGCGACCGGCCCGCGGCCCCGGCCCGGATGGCGCGCTCGGCCAGCCGGCCGTTCGAGGGCCTGCCGGTCGTCGGCACCTTCTTCTGGAACGACGGCACCAACACCGGCCGCTTCTGCGGCGGCACGGTCGTCAAGAGCCCCGGCAAGAACATCGTGATGAGCGCCGGTCACTGCTTCGACGACCAGGACGCGCGCAAGAACCTGACCTTCGTGCCGCAGTACGACGACGGCAAGAAGCCGCACGGCGCCTTCACCGTCAAGCCGGGCCGCATCTACGTCGACAAGCGCTACCTGTCCAAGGGGCCGGACGCCGCGGCCGACCTGGACTTCAACTTCCTGCAGCTCGAACCGCGCGGCGGCAAGAACGTCGAGGACGTCGTCGGCGGCGCCGAGCTGAAGATCAACGCCGGTTACGCGCACGACCCGGTCCGCCTCATCGGCTACCCCGCCAACCAGAAGCGCCCGCTGGACTGCACGGACAAGACCGTCCGATACGACAGCACCGACCCGAAGATCCCGGGCAGCTTCCTGCGCATCGCCTGCGACAAGTACTCCGGCGGCGCCTCCGGCGGCCCGTTCCTCATCAAGCAGGGCGGCGGCTGGGGCATCATCGGCGTCATCGGCGGCTGGAAGACCGGCGGCGACAAGGACGACATCTCCTACAGCTCCTACCTCGACGGCGACGCCAAGGCGCTGTACGACGACGCGGTCAACAACCGCCGGCCGGCCGGGGCGTCCTCGGCAAGGCCGAGACCTGGAAGCACGCCGAGGTCATGGCGGGCGGCTACTTCACCGACGGCAACCCCGGCACCTGGGACTACTCCGACCTGATCGTGCGCTGGACGGACGGCGAGGTCACCCTGTACCGGGGCGCGGGTGAGGACGCGGACAACTTCGACAAGGAGATCCGCCTCACCGGCCCCAACGGCACCTGGAAGCACGCCGCCACCATCGCGGCGGGCGACTTCAGCGGCGCCGACACCGACGACCTGATCGTGCGCTGGACGGACGGCGAGCTGACCCTCTACCCGGACGTCGACGCGGCCGGGTTCCACGGCGAGGTCCAGCTCCAGAAGCCCAACGACCTGTGGAAGCACGCCACGTCCGTCACCGGCGGCCGCTACACCGCCGACAACAAGTGGACCGATGACCTCCTGGTCCGCTGGAGCGACGGCGAGGTCACCCTCTACACCAACGTCAACCGCGACGGCTTCCACGGCGAGAAGAAGCTGGCCGCGCCCAACGGCACCTGGAAGCACGCCTCGACGATCACCTCGGGCGACTTCACCGGCAACGACCAGCACGACCTCATGGTGCGCTGGACGGACGGCGAGCTGACGCTCTACAAGGACGTCGACGCGGCCGGGTTCCACGGCGAGGCCCAGGTCAAGAAGCCCAACAGGCTCTGGACGCACGCCACCGTGCTCGGCGCGGGCGACTACACCGAGAACCGCCACCCGGACGACTTCCTCGTCCGCTGGTCCGACGGGGAGGTCTCGATGTACCCCGACGCCGACGCATCCGGTCTGAACCGCGAGATCACCCTGGTGTACCCGCCCGCGTAGGCACGGACGCCGCACCGGACCGACAAGGGCTCCTCCCCGCCGCGGGGAGGAGCCCTTCGCCGTGCCGCGCGCGTTCAGGGGCGCCAGTACAGGGCCGGGTCGGGGTGGTCGGTGAAGCCGAGGGCGCGGTAGAGGGGTTCGCCGCCGGGGGAGGCGTGCAGGTCGACGCGGGCGACCTCGCGGGCGCGGAACCAGTCGAGCAGGCCGTGCATGATCGCGCGGCTGTGGCCGCGCCGCCGGTGCGCGGGGTCGGTGACCACGCCGAGGACCAGGCCGATGCGGCCGTTGCTCAGGTGCGGTCCTGGCAGCCGCTGCTCGACGGTGCCGATGCCGCAGGCGGCCAGCGCGCCGTCGCCGTCCACCACGAGGATGCGCACGGCGTCCGACGCCAGCTGCTCCTTGAGGACGGTGGCGAGCGCGTCCCGCCAGCCGCCGTCCCCCGACGAGGGGTTGAAGAACTCGCCGCCGAGCGTCTCGAACAGCAGCGCCCGCAGGCGCACGAGTTCCGCGACGTCGTCGGCCACCGCTGCTCTGATACGCGACATGTAATGACCCTAGATAAGCAGTAACGCTTACGGCAAGAGGGGTGGGCGTGCGGGCGCGACCGGGCGTTCAGCCGAGGAACGCGTCCACGGTCGCGGCGAACCGCTCGGGGTCGTCGAGCCAGGGGTGGTGTCCGGCGCCGGGCTGCACCACCAGCTCCGCCTTCGGGAACAGCGCGGCCACCTCCACCATCGCGGGCGGAGGGGAGTTGAGGTCGACCTCCCCGGCGAGGACGAGCACCGGTCCGGCGAAGCGGTCGAGGGCCTCGCGGGTGCGCCGCGGATCGAAGGCGCCCTCCGCGCCGAACGCGCGCACGACCTCCGGGTTCTTCTGCTCCGCGTCCGCCGCCTGCAAGGCCCGCGCCGCGGCGTCCCAGCGGCCGTGGAAGAACGGCGCCACGCGCTCCCACGCCTCGTCCGACATCCGGCCCGCCGTGATCGCCTCCAGGGCCGCGTACGCCTCCGGGAACCAGGGCTCGGCGGCGCGCAGCCGAGCCGTGCGCAGCCGCACCTCCTGGCTGACGTCGATGCCGAGGCCGAGCACGCTCGGCGTGATCAGCGCGAGCGCGGCGACGCGCTCCGGGTGGGCGCTCACGTACTGCGTCGCCACGTTCGACCCGGCGCAGTGCGCCAGCAGGTCGACGCTCTCCAGACCCAGGTGCGCCCGCAGGGCCTCCACGTCGTCGACGAGCCGGTCGCAGCGGCAGGAGCCGAGGTCGTCGGGCACCGCGGACCGGCCGCTGCCCCGCAGGTCCAGCATGATCAGCCGCCGGTGCGCGGACAGGCCGCCGAGTTCACCGAGGTAGGCGGAGGCGCGCATGGGCCCGCCGGGCAGACAGATCAGCGGGGGACCGTCACCGAACTCGTGGTACGCGATCTCGGTTCCGTCAGCGGCGGAGTACGTGGGCATGGCCGTGACCCTCTCAGGAGGACCCGGGCCGGGCAACTGGATTGAGCGGCGGCCGTGCGACTCCGGTTTGGGCCCCTCCTGCCGCCGGTGATGCGCCCTCTGTCTAGTACGTACGTACAGATGTGTCTATCGATGGAGATCCCGGTGCGCTTCCACTCTTACCGATAGCTGTCATGGATGCTGACCTGCGGCGATGGAGCGGGGTCGGAATAGGCGTGATGCCCGTATTGCGAACCTGTGGCGCGTGCGGTACGGTACAGATGTACAAGAAACCCGCACTGGAAGGTCCTGTCATGAAGATCGCCGTACTCGGTACCGGCGGCGGTGCCCGCGAGCACACCGCCAAGCTCGTCGCGCTCGGCCACGAGGTGTACGTCGGCACCCGCGACCCCGAGGCCACGCTGGCCCGCACCGAACCCGACATGATGGGCAACGTTCCCTACAAGGAGTGGCTCGCCGACCACCCGGGCGTCACGCTCCTGCCCTTCGGTGACGCCGCGGCCGCCGCCGACGACCTGGTCATCAACGGCATCGACGGGCACAACGCCGTCGCCGCCCTCACCGCCATCGCGGACCAGCTGCGCGGCAAGACCCTCGTCGACTACGCCGTGCCGTTCGTCTACCAGCACGAGGCCGAGCACCCCTGGCCCACGCCGTGGGGCGTCATGCCCAAGCTCGACCCCTGCGACACCGACAGCCTCGGCGAGCGCATCCAGCGCGCCCTGCCCGACACGAAGGTCGTCAAGAGCTTCGTCACCCAGGAACAGGCCACCGTCGTCAACCCCAAGGCCGTCGGCGGCGGCGACCACACCATGTTCGTCGCGTCCGACCACGCCGACGCCAAACGGGCCGTCACCGGCCTGCTCACCGCCTACGGCTGGACCGATGTCCTCGACCTCGGCCCGCTCGTCTGCGCGCGCGGCATGGAGATGTACGCCCACATGCACTCCGCGATCAGCTTCGGCCTCGGCCAGGAGTTCGGCGGTCACTTCGGCGTCAAGGTCGTGCGCTGAGCGCGCCGCGCCCCGGGAGCCCGGCATGACCACCCTGCCCCGTGTCACCGCCGACGAGCGCCGCGCGCGCCTGGTCCGGCGGCACCTGCTCACCGCCGCCGCCCGTGCCGCGTCCGTCCAGGAGGTCGCCGACGCCCTGGTCGGCCTGCACGCCACGGACCCGGCGACGGTGTTCCTCGCGGCGGCGGCCCGCATGCGGGCGCCCACCGTCGACACCATCGACGCCGCGCTCTACGACACCGCCTCCGGCGACGCCGCGCACCCGGACCTCGCGCGCGTGCGGTGCATGCGCCGCACCCTGTTCGTCGTCCCGGCCGCACTGGCCCCGGCCGCCTGGGCCGCGACCGCCAAGGCCACCGACCCGCACCGCGCCGACGCGCTCGCGAAGCTGCGCGACACCCTCGGCTGGGACGAGCGGCGCCGCGCCGCCGTGGAGCGCGCCACCCTGGCCGCCCTGGCGGCACGCGGCGAGGCCTCCGCCGCCGAACTGGCCGCCGACGTCCCCGACTTGCGCGAGCAGTTCGTCACCAACCCCGGCAAGCCGTACGCGTCGCGGCAGCGCGCCTCCTCTCCAGTGCTCGGCCTGCTCGCCGCCGAAGGGCGCGTCCGGCGGGGGCGGCCGACCGGCTCCTGGACCTCCGCGCAGTTCCGCTGGGCCCCGGCGCTGCCGCTGCCGCCGGTGCCCGTCGCCGAGGCGCGCGCCGAGCTGGCCCGCCACTATCTGCGCGCCTTCGGCCCGGTCACCGTCGACGACCTGAAGTGGTGGACGGGATGGACCGTCACCGCAACGCGCGCCGCCATCGCCGCGACCGGGGCCCAGGCCGTCGAGACGGACGAGGGCACCGGCCACGTCCTCCCCGACGACGTGGACACCCCCGCCGAGCCGGAGCCGGAAGCGGTCCTCCTGCCCGGCCTCGACCCGACCCCCATGGGCTGGCGCCACCGCGACTGGTACGTCGACCCCGGGCACACCCGCGAACTCTTCGACCGCAACGGCAACATCGGCCCCACCGTCTGGTGGCGGGGCCGCGTCATCGGCGCCTGGACCCAGCGGCCGGACGGGAACGTCAGCCACCGGCTGCTCGTCGACGCCGGGAGCGAGGCGCACGCGGCCGTCGAGGCCGCCGTCGGCCGCGTCACCGCCTTCCTCGGCGACGCCCGCGTCACGCCCTGCTACCGCACCCCGCTCGAACGCCGCCTCCACAGCGGACACGACGCGGGGAGCCGCTGACCGGGGCCCGGATCGCGCCCCGTGCCGCACCGGGCGGGCGGCATACAATGCGCGCCAGTGCGCGTCCGCCGCGGCGGACCGCGCGATCCGTACCGAACGTGGAGATCCATGGCAGCCGAGACCCGAACGCCCCGCACGGAATGGGTCCAGGCGGGCCTGCGGGCGCTGGCCGCGGGCGGCCCGGACGCCGTCCGCGTCGAAGCGCTCGCCAAGTCGCTCGGCGTCACCAAGGGCGGCTTCTACGGCTACTTCGCCGACCGCAAGGCCCTGATGGCGGAGATGCTCGACACCTGGGAGCGCGAGTGCGTCGACGACCTGCTCGCCCGCGTGGAGCGCGAGGGCGGCGAGGTCGAGGCGCGGATGCGGCGGGCGGGCGCCCTCGCCTCCAGTGAGCGGCTGCTCTCCGTCGACCTCGCCGTCCGCGACTGGGCCCGCCGCGACCGGTCGGTCGCGGACCGGCTGCGGCGCGTCGACAACCGGCGCATGGAGTACCTGCGTTCGCTGTTCCGCGAGCGGTACGACGACGAGCGCGAGATCGAGGCCCGCTGCATGCTGGCCTTCTCGCTGCTGGTCGGCAACCACTTCCTGGCCGCCGACCACGGTGCCCTCACCCGCGAAGAGGTGTACGAGCTCGCGGTCCAGCTGATCAGGACCTGACCCGGAGCCCGTACCGGCGGCGGGCCAGGGCCGCGCTCAGCCCGCCTCGCGAGCCGTGCCCGTCTCCCGCCACCGCTTCTCGTACTCCCGCATCAGGACCGGATACACGAACAGGTGCCGGAACGGCGCGATGGCCATCATGTACGCCCGGCCGAGTGGCCCGTTGGCCTTGACCAGGACGGCCATCTGCCCCCGGTAGCCGCCCTTTCCGTCCGGCACCCAGCCGAGGTGCATCACCGCGTGCACGGTCCGGTTGCCCATCTCGGCCGCGAACTCGTTCTCCAGCTGGTACAGCGGTGTGAACGGGGAGGCGTGGAGCTCCAAGGCCGACGGCGACTCCCGCAGGTCCTTGGGCAGCCGGTCGAGCAGGCTGCCCGTGCGGGACCCGATCCCGGCGTCCGGCTTGTCCCAGCCGAGCAGGGCGCCGAGCTTCCAGCGGATGGCGAACAGGGCCCGCGCGATGGGGGAGTCGAGGGTGGGCTGCCCGTCCGGCAGGGCGATGTCCAGCAGGCGGGGGAAGTCGTCCGCGCCGCCCGGTGTGGGCAGTACCCACACGTCCTCCAAGCGGAAGTCGGGCGTCAGCTCATGAATCCGCCAACCGCGGGACGTGTGCGCGCTGTTCGGAACCTTCATCGTGGCGAACCCCCATCTATACGGGTGCGTATAGATGGAAGCTAGCACAGGGCACCCCATCGGGCTCCCCGGGGGGTACCGCCCTCGCGAGGCCGTCTCGCGCCCCAGAACACCCCTGCGGGGCGCGGCAGTTAGCCTCGCGACATGAAGTGGAACGACGAGCGGCTCCTCGCCTGCGAGGTGGACGCCTGCTACGGCCTCGTCCCGGACTCCGGCTCCCCGCCCGCCGTGCGCGACCCGACCGTCCTGGCCGTCTGGGCCTGGTCACCGGCGGCACGGCTCCTCGCGTACGGCCCCGACGCACCGCGCCGGGAGCCGCACGACATCGACGGGCAGCCGTATGAGCCGGGCCGCCGCCCCGAGGCGCTGGACCGGCTCGCCGCCTCGCTCGGCGGCGGCGCGGCGTCCGTGGAGGGCGGACCGTGCTGGGTCTTCCCGCCGGAGCCGACCGCACCGGAACCGGCCGCCGGGCTTCCCCTCCTGGTGTCCGGCGCCGAGGGGCGGCGCGCGGCGCGGCACCTGCTCCGCCCCGCCAACTGGCAGCCCGGGGAGTGGGGCGAACTCATCGACGGCCGCCTGGGGGAGTGGGCCATGGCGGTGCACGGCCGGGAACCCGTGTCGGTCTGCCACACCCCGGCGGCGACCGGCACCGCCGCCGAAGCGGGCATCTGGACGCGCCCCGACTTCCGCGGGCGGGGCCTCGCGCCCGCCTGCGTGGCGGCGTGGTCCCACCGCGAGGGCCAGGTCAGGGACGTGCTCTTCTACAGCACGACCGCCGACAACCACGCCTCCCGCGCGGTGGCCCGCCGCCTGGGACTCAGGCCGCTGGGCTGGATCTGGACCGTGCGCTGACCACGGCCCCCGGGGAGCGCCGTCCCCCGTGCGCGAGGTTGTCCGGTACTGGTCGGTCGTGGTGTCTTGCCCGTCTTGTGGGTGATGGACGCCGTGGGGCACGGGCAGGACAGTGAGGCGTTGTCCACATCTCGATATCTGGATATCTCGACCGAGAGGGGAGCAGCGTGAGCGGCAGTCAGACGGGCGAGCCCGCGCCCCGGGTGGCCGCGGCCGCCCAGGACGAAGCGGCGGGCCCGGGCGCGGCCCGGCTCGAAGCCCTGGCCGTCGGCGAGGACGAGGCCGCGGGGGCCGGTGCGCGCGGCGCGGCGCCCGCGGTGCTCGAAGCCGCGGACGACGAATCGGCGTGACCGCGACGATCCGGACGGACCGGACGGGTCAGTCAGGCCGGCCGGGTCAGGCGGAGCGAGCGCAAGGGTCGGATCGAGGGAACGGTGCGCGGCAGGGCCAGAGGGAACGGGTCACAGCGACGAGCGGAGGATAGATGAGCACAGTGATCCGGCGCGTGTTCAACGGCAGGGGGCGCGGCAGCTTCGTGCAGCCCGTCAACTCGCCTGTCGCCTTCAAAGGCAGCACCATCGTCGCGTCCATCACGGAGGTCGACGGCAACGGCGACGCGTTCGTCGGGGCCGCCCGCATGACCGTGCACAACGTGGCGCCGAGGGACGGCCAGTACGTCATCTGGGTCAACATCGAGTGGTCGGATCCCCTGAACTACCGGCTCAACGTGCTGGTCAGCAACGACTGAACCAGCCGCGGCCCCGCCGCTCGCGATCCGAGGGGCGGGGCCGCGGCGCGGGGGTTTGGGGGGCCCCCGGGGCCAAAAAAAAACGGGGCGGCCCGGTGGGGGGGAAACCGCCCCCC
>JAVLTM010000002.1:0-1511217 GCA_037117115.1 Streptomyces sp. PmtG
CGCTTTCCGGCCTCTCGGCCTTCCTGCGGTGTTGACTCTATCAGATCCTTTCGGGCCTGATTTCCAGTCAACCGCCACCCGGCGGAGCCGGATGGTTAATGCAGTGTCTTCCTGGCCGCTGGGCCGTTCCGACGAGTGAGACTTTAGCGGAATCTCGGCTCCCGACCTAATCGGGGGCGTTCCTTCGAACGCCGATTCCTCATTTCGCAATAAGCCATAGAAACGAGACGACGATGTCCTTCGCCGAAACGAAGTGACTGTGCGTCGATCGCTTGAATGGTTCTTGCGGAATGGCTGCCCGGGGACCGACCAGAGGTCGACGCTCACGTCGGGCAACTCGGAGAACACTACGTTCCGCCTCTAGGGGTGTCAACTCAGGGCCTCGGAGCGCTACTGTGGGCGTATGACTACGCACGCGTGCACCCAACTGTGGTGGGCCGCCTGACGGCGGCCGTACTCACGCGTGTACTCAACGGCCGCCGCTTCGGCGGCCGTTCGCGTATCTCCCTCCGGAGGACCTGAACCCGGCCGTCGGGGCGACGGCCCCGTTCTGGAGGTGGAGAGAAGACATGACGCGGATCTTCAGCGGGATCAAGCCGACCGGGCACCTGACCCTGGGGAACTACCTGGGCGCCATCCGGCGCTGGGCTGAAGTGGATCAGCACCGGGCCGACTCCTTGTTCTGTGTCGTGGACCTGCACGCGCTGACCGTGGACCACGACCCGAGCCGGGTGCGCAGGCTCAGCCGCCAGGCGGCGACGCTCCTCCTGGCCTCGGGCATCGACCCTGAGCTGTGCACTCTCTTCGTACAGAGTCACGTCGACGAGCACGCCCGGCTCTCGTATCTATTGGAGTGCGTCGCGAACGACGGCGAGATGCGGCGGATGATCCAGTACAAGGAGAAGTCGGCGGTCGAGCGCGAGCGGGGCGGGAGCGTGCGGCTCTCGTTGCTGACGTATCCCGTGCTGATGGCGGCGGACATCCTGGCGTACCGGGCCGAGCGAGGTGCCGGTCGGGGACGACCAGACGCAGCACGTCGAGCTGACGCGGGACCTGGCGGTGCGGTTCAACCAGCGGTACGGGCACACGTTCGTGGTGCCGCGGGCGACACGGCCCGGGGTGGCCGCGCGGGTGATGGACCTGCAGGACCCGACGTCGAAGATGGGCAAGTCCCACGAGTCCGGGGCCGGGATCGTCTATCTCCTTGATGAGCCGGACGTGGTGCGGAAGAAGATCATGCGGGCCGTGACGGACAGCGGGGGCGAGGTCGTCTACGACCGCGAGAACCGGCCCGGGGTCTCGAATCTGCTGGAGCTCCGCGCCGCTTGCGAGGGTGGGAACCCGGAAGCGCTGAGCGGTGTATACGAGTCGTACGGGGCGCTGAAGAAGGACACCGCGGACGCCGTGGTGGAGCTTCTGCGGCCCGTGCGCGAGCGGCACAAGGAACTGGTGGCGGACTCCGCGTATCTGGAGGAGGTGTTGCGGGCCGGGGCCGAGCGGGCCAGGGGGATGGCGCGACCGACGGTCGATGCCGCCTATCGAGCGATCGGGCTGCTGCCCCCTGCGGTCGAGGCGCCCTCGGGCATGCCGGTGAACGCGGCGCGGTAGGCGCGTGGGCTGGTGGCGAGGCGCGATGCGAAGTGCTGTCGCATCGTGATCTCGCTGCCGAAGCCCGCGCGGCGGGCCACTTCGGGCATGGGCAGGTCGGTGCGTTCCAGGAGCTTCTGCGCGGCGGCGACGCGCTGGTCGAGAAGCCAGCGCAGGGGGGTGGTCCCGGTCGCCGCGGTGAAGTGACGGGCGAAGGAGCGCGGCGACATGCCCGCCCGGTGGGCGAGGTCAGTGACGGTGAGCGGCTCATGGAGGTGACGGAGGGCGTATTCGCGGACGGAGGCCAGGGCGTCGGCGTCGCGGTCGGCGCGCGGGGTGGGGTGCTCGATGAACTGCGCCTGACCGCCGGTACGGAAGGGAGCGGTGACCATCGAGCGGGCGATCGTCGCGGCGGCGGTTTCGGAGCCATGGGCCGTGCGGACCAGATGCAGGCACAGGTCGATGCCTGCGGCGGTGCCCGCCGCGGTCCAGATGTTGTGGTCCTCGATGAAGAGGGCGTCGGGCACGACGTCGACACGGGGGTGATGCGTGCGCAGCAGATCGACGAGATGCCAGTGGGTGATGGCCCGACGGCCGTCGAGCAGGCCCGCCTGGGCGAGGGTGAAGGCGCCGCCGCACAGGGCTGCGATGGGGACGCCCCGGGCGTGGGCGCGGCGCAGGGATTCGAGGACCGGGGGTGGTGCGGGAGCCAGGTGCTCGTCGAGGCCGGGGACGACGATCAGGTCGGTGCCGGTCAGGCGGGTCAGCCAGGCGAGGGTGCGGTCGGGGGTCAGGCTCAGGCCACCGCGCATGGGGACGGGCGCGGGGTCGGCGGCGACACGGTGCAGATGGAAAGGGGGAACGCCCCGGTCGGTGCGGTCGGCGCCCCAGACCTCGGTGATCACGCTGACGTCGAAGGCGCGGATGCCGGGGAAGGCGAGCAGGGCGACGCGCTGGGGGCGCACCGGCTCCGGGCGCGGCTGCTCCGAGAGGACGGGCGACGGCGCGGTGGCGGGTGGCTCGAAGGCGAGCGGCTCGCTAGCGGGCGACTCGATGGCAGGCGGCACGGTGGCAGTAAACCATCGATCAGTGGCTTTTGTAGCCCTGGAGTGGAGTGCCTCCGGACGGCAGCATCGAGGGCATGGAGATCACGGAGAACGCAGCACTGGTCGTAGTGGACGTACAGCGGGGCTTCGAGGAGGTGGAGCACTGGGGAGCGCGGAACAACCCGGGGGCGGACGAGAACATCGCCGCGCTGATCGACGCGTGGCAGACGACGGGGCGGCCGGTCGTGTTCGTACGGCACGACTCGCTGAAGCCGGACTCGCCGCTGCGGTCGGGGTACGCGGGCAACGGGTTCAAGGAGTACGTCGAGGAGCGGCGTGGGAAGGGGGCCGGTGGCGAGCTGCTGGTGACGAAGAGCGTGAACTCGGCCTTCTACGGGACGCCGGATCTGGACGCCTGGTTCAAGCAGGCGGGGATCTCGCAGTTCGTGGTGACCGGGATCCAGACCAACATGTGCGCGGAGACGACGGCGCGGATGGGCGGGAACCTGGGGTACGACGTGCTGTTCGCGCTGGACGCCACGTACACCTTCGACCTGGAGGGCCCCTTCGGCTGGCGGCTCGGCGCGGAGGAGATCGCGCGGGCGACGGCGGTGTCCCTGCACGGGGGCGGGTTCGCGCGGGTGGTCACGACGGAGGAGCTGGTGGCCGCCGTGGCGGGGCGGGGCCCGTCCGGTCGGTAGTCGGCGCGTCCGGCGGTTGAGGTCCGAGGCCGGTGGGCGGGCGGTGCGCGGAGGCCGGCGGCCGGTGGGCGTGGGTCCGGGGGTGGTGGCCCCCGGACCTGGGTGCCGAGGGCCGGGGGCCTGGGGCCGGGCCGGATGCTGGTGGCCGGGTGGTGGCGTGGGTGGTCAGCCGCCGTTGCCGGAGGCGAGCTCGCGGCTGCGGTCGCGGGCGGCCTCGAGGGCGGCGATGAGGGCGGCGCGCACCCCGTGGTTCTCGAGTTCGCGGATGGCGTTGATGGTGGTGCCGGCGGGGGAGGTGACGCTCTCGCGGAGCTTCACCGGGTGCTCGCCGCTGTCGCGGAGCATGACGGCGGCGCCGATCGCGGCCTGGACGATGAGGTCGTGGGCCTTGTCGCGGGGCAGGCCGAGGAGGATGCCCGCGTCGGTCATGGCCTCGACGAGGAAGTAGAAGTACGCCGGTCCGGAGCCGGAGAGGGCCGTGCAGGCGTCCTGCTGGGTCTCGGGGACGCGGAGCGTCTTGCCGACGGCGCCGAAGACCGCCTCGGCGTGGGCGAGGTGAGCGGCGGTGGCGTGGGTGCCGGCCGAGATGACGGACATGCCTTCGTCGACGAGGACGGGCGTGTTCGGCATGACGCGGATGACGGGGATCTCCGGGGCGAGGTGTTCCTCGATGAAGGAGGTGGTGATACCGGCGGCGGCGCTGACGACGAGGCGCTCGGGGGTGATGTGCGGGGCGAGCTCACGGAGCAGGGCGGCCATGTCCTGCGGCTTGCAGGCGAGGATCAGCGTGTCGGCGTGCTTGGCGGCGTCGGCGTTGCTGACGGGGTCGACGCCGTAGCGGGTGCGGAGTTCGTCGGCGCGTTCCTGGCGGCGGGTGGTGACCAGGAGGTCGGCGGGCGCCCAGCCGCTCCGGATCATGCCGCTGAGCAGGGCTTCGCCGATCTTTCCGGTGCCGAGTACGGCGATCTTCTGGCTCGGCTTGCGCGACTGGCTCATGAGCGAGGGCCTCCCGGGGTGCGTCGTTCGGGGCCATCCTCGCATCGGTCGGGGCGGCGTCGGCGGGGTGTCCGCTGAGCGGACTCTCCGGTGACGGACTCTCCGGTGACGGACTCCCCCTGGCCTGGCGGGCTCCCCGGGTGGCGGGGTCAGGCCGTGCGGCGGCGGAGGGTGACGGCGCCCAGGGCCAGGACGAGTACGGCGCAGGCGGCGACGAGGGCGGCGTCGCGGACGAAGTCGCCGGTGATGTCGGCCTTGCGCAGGACTTCGTTCATGCCGTCGACGGCGTACGACATGGGGAGGACGTTGGAGACGGCCTCCAGGACGGGCTGCATCTGCTCGCGGGGTGTGAACAGGCCGCAGAGGAGGAGCTGGGGGAAGATCACCGCCGGCATGAACTGGACCGCCTGGAACTCGGAGGCGGCGAAGGCGGAGACGAAGAGGCCGAGCGCGGTGCCGAGCAGGGCGTCGAGGAGGGCCACCAGGAGGAGGAGCCAGGCCGAGCCGGTCACGTCCAGGCCGAGGCCCCACAGGGCGAGGCCGGTGGCGAGGGCGGACTGGACGACGGCGAGGGCGCCGAAGGCGAGGGCGTAGCCCGCGATCAGGTCGCCCTTGGCCAGGGGCAGGGCGAGGAGGCGCTCCAGGGTGCCGGAGGTGCGTTCGCGCAGGGTGGCGATGGAGGTGACCAGGAACATCGTGATCAGCGGGAAGATGCCGAGCAGGGACGCGCCGATGGAGTCGAAGGTGCGGGGGCTGCCGTCGAAGACGTAGCGCAGGAGCAGCAGCATCACGCAGGGCACGAAGACCATCAGCGCGATGGAGCGCGGGTCGTGGCGGAGCTGGCGCAGGACGCGGGCGGCGGTGGCGAGGGTGCGGTGGGTGTTCATCGGGGGCTCCGGTGAGGGGTGGGGGAGCTGGGGGCGTGGGCGGCGTTCGCCGCGTCGACGAGGTGGAGGAAGGCGTCCTCGACCGTGCTGGAGCCGGTGCGGGCGCGCAGGGCGTCGGGGGTGTCGTCGGCGAGGATCTCGCCCTCGCGCATGAGGAGCAGCCGGTGGCAGCGCTCCGCCTCGTCCATGACGTGGGAGGAGACCAGGATCGTCGTGCCGCGTTCGGCGGCGATGGTGTGGAAGAGGTTCCACAGGTCGCGGCGGAGTACGGGGTCGAGGCCGACGGTCGGCTCGTCGAGGACGAGGAGCTCGGGGGTGCCGAGCAGGGCGACGGCCAGGGAGACGCGGTTGCGCTGGCCGCCGGAGAGGTTGCCCGCGAGGGCGTCGGCGTGGTCGGTGAGGTCGACGTCGGCGATGGCTCGGGTGACGTCCTGGCGGCGGCGGGTGGCGGCGGGGCCGTGGCCGGGGGTGAGGACGGCGGCGAAGTAGTCCAGGTTCTGGCGGACGGTGAGGTCGTCGTAGACGGAGGGGTCCTGGGTGACGTAGCCGATGCGGGAGCGCAGGGCCGGGGTGCCCGCCGGGTGGTCCAGGACGGTCAGCGTGCCGGTGACCTTGGCCTGGGTGCCGACGACGGAGCGCATCAGCGTGGACTTGCCGCAGCCGGAGGGGCCGAGGAGGCCGGTGATCTGGCCGCGCGGGACGGTGAAGGTGAGGGCGCGCAGGACGGTGCGGGAGCCTCGTACGGCGGTGAGGGCGTGGGCGTGGATGGCGGGTGTGGGGGCCGTCCGGGGTCGAGGGCGGGGGCGAGGTTGAGGTATTCATCATGTGATGAATATTGCGCGCGGGGGTCCTCTCCGTCAAGGCCTTGAGGGGGCGTGCCCCTACGCGGGACGGGCGGGACCGGGCCGTTGGCCTGGTCCCGCCCGTCCTGTGGTGGGGCTGGTGGGGTCTGTGGGGTCTATGTGGAGGAGTGGTGGGGGTGTGGGGGTAGGTGGCGGGGCCTCGCGGTGCGCCCCAGGCCCGCCCCTTCCCGAAACCGGGGCTGCCGCCCCGGGCCCCGCTCCACAGCAATGGGCGCTTCGCGCCTCGTCCTCAAACGCCGGACGGGCTGAAACACAGCGCTTGCGGGCTGGTCGCTACTTCTGGTGGCGTTTGCGTTTGGACGGGTTGCCGGTGCGGCGCTTGGTGCGGCGGGCGTACTGGGTGCGGGCCTCTTCGTACTCCTCGCGGTGCAGCTTCTCGCCCGGGGCCTCCTTCAGGGAGCGGAGGAAGTAGGCGAGCAGTGAACCGATGAAGCCGATGCTCATCAGGGAGCGCATGGACGCCACCGAGCGCGGGTCGTGCCGCTTGGAGAACCCCTCCCACGTGCGGCGGAACGCGATCGCGCTGCAGATGGCGAACATGACGACCACGAGCAGGTTCACGAACGTGCCCACGTTCGCGATCTTCAGGCCGTCGTACGCGAAGCGCAGCACCAGGCAGCCCGCGACGGCCGCGGCGAGCGAGCCGACCGCGACGCCGACGCGGCGGGCGCCGTAGCCGTCGGTGTGCTCCAGCCACGTCGTGCCAAAGAAGCGGAGGGGCTCGGGCCGGGGTCCCGCGGGGGTCGCTCCGGTCTGTTCGGTCCGTGGTTCGTCGCTCACGCCCTCGATTATCGCCCGGCCGGGCCCCCTGGCCGCCGAGGCTCACGCGCCCCCGCGCCCCGGCGAGCCACGCCGAATTCATCCCCCGCCTTGCCGCGCCTCCCGGCCGGGCCGCTAATTTGTGCGGACAGGCAAGATGACGGGGGACGACCGGTACGGGGAGGTCGAAAGAGGTGTCGCTCCGCTCGGGGGACCCTGAGGAGATCGGTGGCTATCCGCTGGAGGCGCGGCTCGGCGCGGGCGGCATGGGCACCGTCTTCCTCGCGCGCACGGCGTCGGGGCGGCCGGTCGCGATCAAGCTGATCCACCAGCAGTTCGCGAACGACGACGAGTTCCGCACGCGGTTCCGGCAGGAGGTCGCGGCGGCCCGCCGGGTCAGCGGCGCGTTCACCGCGGCCGTGGTCGACGCCGACCCCGAGGGGCGGCACCCGTGGATGGCCACCGCGTACATAGAAGGCCCCACGCTCGCCCAGCGCATCGCCCGGGGCGGCCCCATCGGCGGCACCGAGCTGCGCACGCTCGCCATCGGCCTCGCGGAGGCGCTGCGCGACATCCACCGCGCGGACGTGGTCCACCGCGATCTGAAGCCGTCCAACGTCGTGCTGTCCGCGGAGGGGCCGCGCGTCATCGACTTCGGCATCTCGCGCGCCGCCGACCAGCAGACGCTCACGATGACGGGGCGGGTCATCGGCACGCCGCCGTTCATGTCGCCGGAGCAGTTGCAGACCCCGCGGGGCGTCGGGCCTTCGTCGGACGTCTTCTCGCTCGGTACGTTGCTGGTGTACGCGGCGACGGGGCAGGGGCCCTTCGACGCGGACTCCCCCTATATGACGGCGTACCAGGTCGTGCACGAGGCCCCGGCGCTCGACGAGGTGCCGGGCGCCCTGCGCGCGGTGGTCGAGCCCTGTCTCGCCAAGGACCCCGCCGTCCGCCCCACCATCGACGAGCTCCTCGTACGGCTGCGGGACCTGCCCGTGGAGCTGGGCGTGGCGCGCGGCCGCGGCAACCGTACGCGGGACACGGACACCCAGCACCACCTGCCCGGGGACACGGGAAGCACGGGAGGCACGGAGGGCGCGGGGAGCCAGGGAAGTACCGGAGGCGCGGAGTCCGGGGCCGGGGCGTCGGGGCTCGGGCGGCGGTTGCGGCGGCGGTGGCGGCCCGTGCTGGCCGCCGTCGCGGCCGTCGCCGCGATCGCCGCCGGTGTCGCGCTGCTCCAGCCGAACACCACGAGCGGCTCCGACGGCCCCGACGGCCCCGACGGCAAGGACCGCACCGTCGCCGCCACCGGCGAGCCCCTCCCCCGCGGCTTCAAGGCGTGGCGGCAGTTCGTGCCGCCGGGCCAGGCGAAGATCACGGACGAGCTGCGCTGTGTGCCCCGGGGCGACTCGGCGTACTGCGGAGGCGGCGGCGTGGTCGCCACCCGCGTCCGCCTCGCCGACGGCAAGCGGCTGTGGACGGCGCACAGCCCCGGCATCCCCCCGCAGGGCACCCACATCGTCGGCCTCGCCGGTGACACGGTCCTCGGCTACCGGATGCCCCCGGACGACACGGGGCGCGGCTCCGTCGTGGCCCTGGACGCCGCCACCGGCCGGACGCTGTGGTCGGCCCCGTACGGCGGCCAGTCGCTTGCTCTCACCGGCCGCGAGGCGGACGCCGTGGTGACCGGCTCCACCGTGCTCACCACCGACGCGGGCCGCACCCGCGTCGAGGCCCGCGCGGCCCGCTCCGGGAAGGTCCTGTGGCGGACCCCGTTCCCGTCGGGCGACGCCTGCGCGCCGCTGGCCGCGGGCGGGCGGGCGTACCTGATCTGCGGGTCGAGGGAGCAGACCAGGAGGGCCGAGGTCCAGCACGCGACGGTGCGCGGCATCGACCTGCGGTCGGGCGGGCTCGCCGGGTCGGTCGCGCTCGACGGGCCGCACCAGGTCCTCGGCGCGCACGGCGGACGGCTCCTGCTGGCCAAGCGGCACGTGAGCGAGGTCGGCGTGATCGCGTACGACGCGCTCGTCAGCCTCGACCCGGACCGCGCGAAGGCGACGACGGCACGGCTGGCGAAGCGGCAGGGCGGGGCGCCCGCCCTCGCCGGCGCCGCGGTGTACTTCACGCAGCAGAACGGCGAGGTCAGCGCGGTCGACGCGGGCTCAGGCAAGCTCAGGTGGACGCGCCAGGCGGGCGTGGAGGGGGCTTCGGGACCGGTCGCCGGGCCCGAGGCGCTGTACTTCGCCTCGGCCAGCGGCCGGGTCGCGGCGCTCGCCCCGCGCGACGGCGAGCGGCTGTGGACGACGGACCCGAAGACGAACGGGTCGTCCAACGAGTACGGCGCGAGCCCGCGCGTCGCCCTCGCGGGCCGCGCGGCGATCGTCACCGGCACCGGGAACCTGGTGTACGCCATCGACACGGCGAAGCCGCCGAAGTCCGGGTGACCCGGGCTCCGGCGGCCGTCGGCCGTCGGCCGTAAGCAGTGTCCGTAGGCCGCGGTCCGTAGGCCGTGGATCAGCAGCGCGGTGCCACGTACCCGTTGCTGCCGGTCCTGACGTACGTGTCGGAGACGTACCGGCCGCTGCCGATCCTGTCCCATATGTTCGAGGTCCCCGTCGGCCCCGTGACCCGCTCGCCCGGCTTCTGGCAGCTGATGGTGACGAGGGCACCGGCCTGGACGCGGCCGACCTTCTCGTACGAGGTGCCGGGGCCGGAGCGGACGTTGACGTCCGCGACGACGGTGTAGCGGCGCGCGGTGGCCGCCTCAATGGTCAGTGCCGCCCCGTCCGCCACATCGGCGGCGGTGGGCATCGTCAGTTCTTCGCTGCTCATGGTGATCCCCCGTGTGTCCCCGTGTTCCACGTGAAACGGGCGGCGCGGGCCGCCCATGGCATGTACTCCACACCATAGACGCGCCCGCGCTCCACACCAGTTGCAGGACAAACCAGGACAGTCGCCCCGGCCGCCGGGTTCAGCCCAGCCGCGACACGTCCCGCACGGCGCCCTTGTCCGCGCTCGTCGCCATCGCCGCGTACGCCCGCAGGGCCGCCGAGACCTTGCGCTCGCGGGACTTGGGGGCGTAGACGCCGCCGAGGGCCTCGCGGCGGCGGGCCAGTTCGGCGTCGTCGACCAGGAGCTCGATCGTGCGCCCGGGGATGTCGATGCGGATGCGGTCGCCGTCCTCGACGAGGGCGATGACGCCGCCGGACGCCGCCTCCGGCGACGCGTGGCCGATGGACAGGCCCGACGTGCCGCCGGAGAAGCGGCCGTCGGTGACCAGGGCGCAGGCCTTGCCGAGGCCGCGGCCCTTGAGGAAGGAGGTCGGGTAGAGCATCTCCTGCATGCCGGGGCCGCCCTTGGGGCCCTCGTAGCGGATGACGACGACGTCGCCCTCCGTGACCTGCTTGTTCAGGATCTTCTCGACGGCCTCGTCCTGCGACTCGCAGACGACGGCCGGGCCCTCGAAGGTCCAGATCGACTCGTCCACGCCCGCCGTCTTCACCACGCAGCCGTCGACCGCCAGATTGCCCTTGAGGACGGCGAGGCCGCCGTCCTTGGAGTAGGCGTGCGCGACGTCGCGGATGCAGCCGTTCGCGGCGTCGGTGTCGAGGGTGTCCCAGCGCTCGGACTGCGAGAAGGCCTCGGCGGAGCGCTTGCAGCCGAGGGGCCGCGTGCCACAGCTCGACGGCCTCGCCCGAGGCCGAGCCGCCGCGGACGTCCCAGGCGTCGAGCCACTCCTTGATGGAGGCGGAGTGGACCGTGTGCACGTCCTCGTTGAGCAGCCCGCCCCGGTACAGCTCGCCGAGGATCGCGGGGATGCCGCCCGCGCGGTGCACGTCCTCCATGTAGTACGTGCCCTGCGGGGCGACGTTCGGGGCGACCTTGGCGAGGCAGGGGACGCGGCGCGAGACGGCGTCGATGTCGGTGAGGTCGTATCCGACCTCGGCCTCCTGGGCGGCGGCGAGCAGGTGCAGGATCGTGTTCGTGGAGCCGCCCATGGCGATGTCGAGGGCCATGGCGTTCTCGAACGCGGCGTGGGTGGCGATGTTGCGCGGCAGGACGGAGGCGTCGTCCCCGTCGTAGTAGCGCTTGGCGATCTCCACGACCGTGGCGCCCGCGCGCTCGTACAGCGCCCGGCGGGCGGTGTGCGTGGCGAGGACCGAGCCGTTGCCCGGCAGGGACAGGCCGATGGCCTCGGTCAGGCAGTTCATGGAGTTGGCCGTGAACATGCCGGAACAGGAGCCGCAGGTCGGGCAGGCGTTCTCCTCGATGCGGAGGATGTCCTCGTCGGAGACGTTCTCGTTCGACGCGTCGACCATGGCGTCGATCAGGTCGAGTTTTCGGACGGTGCCGTTGACGAGGGTGGCCTTGCCCGCCTCCATGGGGCCGCCGGAGACGAAGACCGTCGGGATGTTCAGGCGCAGGGCGGCCATCAGCATGCCGGGCGTGATCTTGTCGCAGTTCGAGACGCAGATCAGGGCGTCGGCGCAGTGGGCCTCCACCATGTACTCGACCGAGTCGGCGATCAGGTCGCGCGAGGGCAGCGAGTACAGCATGCCGCCGTGGCCCATCGCGATGCCGTCGTCCACGGCGATCGTGTTGAACTCGCGCGGGATGCCGCCCGCCTCGCGCACGGCCTCGCTGACGATGCGGCCGACCGGCGCCAGGTGGGTGTGTCCCGGCACGAACTCGGTGAAGGAGTTGGCGACGGCGATGATCGGCTTGCGGCCGATGTCCGCGCCCGGTACCCCGGAGGCCCGCATAAGGGCGCGCGCGCCCGCCATGTTGCGGCCGTGGGTGACTGTGCGGGACCTCAGCTCGGGCATCGTCGCTCGCTCCTCAAGAGTCATGCTTCGGGGCATGTGTGACTACGGCCGAGCGTACGCCGATGATCCAAGATCCGGACAGGGTGTCCGGATGACGGGACGGATGTCTCACGTCTCCGTAGGGGTACGGATGTCTCACGTCTCCGTAGGAGTGGGGGCGGTGGCGGGGAACCCGGTCAGGTGCCCCTGCACCACCGGCGCGAGCCGCGCGACCAGCTCCTCCACGTCCGCCGACGCCAGGGGCTCGATCTGGATGACGTACCGGAGCATCAGGACGCCCACCAGCTGCGCGGCCGCCAGTTCGGCGCGCAGTTCCGCGTCGGGCAGCCCCAGGGTGCGGGCGATGCGGGCCAGGATCTGGCTGGAGACGAGGCGGCGGAAGACCGCGGCGGCCGTCTCGTTGTTCACCGCCGAGCGGACGATCGCGAGCAGCGGAGCGCGGGTCTCCGGGTTCTCCCAGATGCCGAGGATGAACCGGGTCAGGCGCTCGCCGACGCCGTCCGGCGGGCCGTCCTCGACGGCGGCCGGGGCCCGCAGGGCGGGCGCGAAGAGCACCTCGACGGCGGCGGCGAAGACCTGCTCCTTGGTGCCGAAGTAGTGGTGCACGAGCGCCGAGTCGACCCCGGCGGCCTTGGCGATGGACCGCACCGACGTCTTCTCGTAGCCGTTCTCGGAGAACTGCTCGCGGGCCGCGTCCAGGATCACCTCGCGCATGGCGGGCCCCCGCTCGGCCTGGGTGCGCGAGGGGCGGCCCCGGCGGCGGGGCGCGGGCGCGGGCGCCTGGCCGGTCACGGGCGCGGCACCTTCGCCGCGGCCGCCAGGTGCAGCCGGGTGAACAGCGAGGGCCTCGGCGAGGTCGGCCTCGCGCTCGGCGCTGGACATGGCGCGCCGGGTGTTGACCTCGATGACGACGTGCCCGTCGAAACCGCTGGTGGCGAGGCGTTCGAGCAGCTCGGCGCAGGGCTGCGTGCCCCGCCCGGGCACCAGGTGCTCGTCCTTCGCGGAGCCCTTGCCGTCGGCGAGGTGGACATGGCCGAGCCGGTCGCCCATGCGGTGGACCATCTGGAGGGCGTCCGTGCGGGCGGTGGCGGTGTGGCTCAGGTCTATCGTGAAGTGCCGGTAGTCGTCCTTGGTGACGTCCCAGTCGGGGGCGTACGCGAGCATCTCGCGGTCGCGGTAGCGCCAGGGGTACATGTTCTCCACGGCGAAGCGCACGTCCGTCTCGCCCGCCATCCGCCAGATGCCCTCGACGAACTCCCGCGCGTACGCCCGCTGCCAGCGGAACGGGGGGTGCACGACGACCGTCGACGCGTCCAGCTTCTCGGCGGCGGCGCGGGCGCGCTGGAGCTTCACCCACGGGTCCGTGGACCACACCCGCTGGGTGATCAGGAGGCAGGGCGCGTGCACGGCGAGGATCGGGATCTGGTGGTAGTCGCTGAGGCGGCGCAGCGCTTCGATGTCCTGGCTGACGGGGTCGGTCCACACCATGACCTCGACGCCGTCGTAGCCGAGGCGCGCGGCGATCTCGAAGGCCGTCGCCGTCGACTCCGGATACACGGAGGCCGTCGACAGGGCGACCTTCGCGTCCGGGATCCGCACCGCTGGTTCTGCCACGAAGGACAGCGTACGGGGCCCTGCCGGGGGCTCCCCAACCCCGCCCCCTCCCGGAACCAGGGGGCTTGGCCCCCCTGGCACCCCCGAAAAGCATCGGCCTTCGGCCTCGTCCTCAAACGCCGGACGGGCTGGATCGTGCCGACCCGGGCTGGGTCTCCCGGGTACGGGTGTTCCGGTCAGGACGCGGGCAAGTGGTCCAGCCGGCGGAGGATGACGCCCTCCCTGAGGGCCCAGGGGCAGATCTCCACCGATTCGACGCCGAAGAGGTCCATCGCTCCCTCGGCCACCAGCGCCCCCGCGAGCAGCTGCTCGGCCCGGCCCTCGGACACCCCGGGCAGCTCCGACCGCTCGCTCGCGGTCATCGCGGCGAGCTGCGGCACCCAGTCCTCCAGAGATTTCCGCTTCAGCTCGCGCTGTACGTAAAGGCCCTCGGCGGAGCGCGCCGCGCCCCCGAGCCGGGCCAGCTGCTTGAACGTCTTCGAGGTCGCGACGACGTGGTCGGGGCTGCCGAAGCGGCTGAACTCGCCCACGCTCCGGGCGATCTGGGCTCGCACGTGCCGCCGCAGCGCCCGTACGTCCCCCGGCTCCGGCGGGTCCTGCGTCAGCCAGGCCGCGGTGAGCCGCCCGGCGCCAAGGGGCAGGCTCACCGCGGCGTCCGGCTCCTCGTCGATGCCGTACGCGATCTCCAGGGAGCCGCCGCCGATGTCGAGGACGAGGAGCTTGCCCCGCGGACCAGCCGAACCAGCGGCGGACCGCGAGGAAGGTGAGCCGGGCCTCTTCCGCCCCGGTGAGGACCTTCAGGTCGACGCCGGTCTCCTCGCGGACCCGGGCGAGGACGTCGTCGGCGTTGGTGGCCTCGCGCACGGCGGAGGTCGCGAACGGCAGCAGGTCCTCGACGCCCTTGTCCTCCGCGGCCTGGAGGGCGTCACGCACGGTGGCGACGAGCCGGTCGACGCCGTCGGGGCCGATGGCGCCCGCGGGATCGAGGAGCTGGGCAAGGCGCAGGTCGGCCTTGTGGGAGTGCGCGGGCAGGGGGCGAGCGCCGGGGTGGGCGTCCACCACCAGCAGATGCACCGTGTTCGAACCCACGTCGAGGACACCGAGTCTCATATACGGAACGCTACTGCGCTCGTGGCCGTAGCTGGTCCCGGGGCGGGCGTGGACGCGCATACCCTGGAGACGTGCCAAAGACGAAAAAGACGAAGGCCGACAAAACGAAGTCCGCGCGCGCTCATCGGAGCCCTCGGACCAGTCGGTTCCGCTGTCGCGGGACGAGTCGGCCGCGTCCGGGAAGGCCGACATGCCGGGCAAGTCCAGCAAGGGCGGCAAGGGCGGCAAGAACTCCAAGGCCGACAAGGCGGGCAAAGCGGTGCGCAAGCTGCGCAAGGAGGCCGCCGACGCGGCGCCCGTGGACGACGAGAAGGGCCTCGACTTCGCCCGCGCCTGGGTGGAGTTCCCGGACCCGACGGACGACGAGCAGCTCTTCCGCTGCGACCTGACGTGGCTGACGTCCCGCTGGACGTGCGTCTTCGGCAGCGGCTGCCAGGGCATCAAGGAGGGCCGCGCCGACGACGGCTGCTGCACGCTCGGCGCGCACTTCTCGGACGAGGACGACGAGAAGCGGGTCGCGGAGTTCGTGGACCGGCTGACGCCCGACATCTGGCAGCACCACGACGTGGGCCGCGAGAGCGGCTGGGTGTCGGTGGACGAGGACGGCGAGCGCCAGGACGCGCCCGTACAACGGCTCGTGCGTCTTCCAGAACCGGCCGGGATTCGCGGGCGGCGCGGGCTGCTCGCTGCACATCCTGGCGCTCAAGGAGGGCCGGGAGCCGCTGGAGACCAAGCCGGACGTGTGCTGGCAGCTGCCGGTGCGGCGGACGTACGACTGGATCGAGCGGCCGGACGACACCAAGGTGCTGCAGGTGTCCATCGGTGAGTACGACCGCCGGGGCTGGGGCCCGGGCGGCCACGATCTGCACTGGTGGTGCACGTCGGCGACCTCGGCGCACGGGGCGGGCGACCCCGTGTACGTCTCGTACCGGCCGGAGCTGGTCGAGCTCATGGGCAAGGAGGGCTACGACCGGCTCGTGGAGCTCTGCGAGGCGCGGCTGGCGTCGCAGCTGCCGCTGGTGGCACCGCACCCGGCGGATCCGCCGCGCGCCTGACCCGGCCACGGGCCCGCTCAGCCCTGGCCCTGGTCCCCGCTCGGCGGGGGCGTGGAGCCGGGGTCCGTGGGGGTTGGCGCGGGGTCGGTGGGGGCCGGGTCCGTGGGGGTCGGGTCGGGGCTGGTGGGGGTGGGCGTCGGTTCGCCGTCGCCGCTCGGCGTGGGCGTCGGGTCGGGGTCGGAGGGGCCGGGGCGGGTGGGCGTCGGGCGGGGGCCCGGGTGGCTGGGCGGCCGGGAGCCGCCGTACCCCGCGAGGGAGACGACAGCGCCCGAAGGGCCGATCGTGACGCGCGCGCTCCAGTGGCCGGGCGGCTCGCGGTCGTCGTCGACGTACACCCGGATGGTGAACGAGTCGCCCGGCGCGAGCGTTCCCGACGACTGGCTCAGCAGGAGCCAGGGCGCTCCGGTGCTCGCGGACCAGCGGACCGGTGCGCGGCCGGACGCCGTCAGCGTGATGAGGGTGACCCCGCCGCTCGACCTGGCCTGGACGGCGATCCGTCCGGCACCGGGAGCGGAGGGCTGCACTCCGGGACTGATGACCTCCACGGAGACGCCCGGCTTGCCCCGGCCTGAGGCGAAGCGGGGGTCGGGGGTGGTCTTGGCGTTGCCCGCGTTCTCGTAGCTGTCACGCGCGCGGGAGCCGTCCTTGCCGCCGGGCCCTTCGTCGGCCTCGGAGGCGCTGGAGGCGCGGCCGTCGCTGCCCTCGCCGGTCAGGGGCGCGCCTCGGTAGGCGGCCCACAGGGCGAGCACGGGGGCGGCGACGACGGTGGCGACGACCGTGGTCGTGACGGCACGCGCGCGGAAGCGCTCGCGGCGGGCGGCGTGGTCCTTGGGGTCCATGGGGAAGCCGCGCCGGTCGAAGCGGGGGCCGCCGCGCGCCCTGCGGGGCGCGCGCGGGACGTGGGCCATCGCGTGGTGCAGGGCCGCGCGCGGGGCCTCGATCAGGGGCAGCGCGGCCGGGGAGACGGCGGTGCCGGGCCAGGCGCTGGAGCCGGCGCGCTCGGCGGTGCGGCGGCAGCGCGGGCAGTCGTCGACGTGCCGGACGAGCTCGCGGCGCAGGGCGGTGCCGAGCAGCACCTGGTGGTCGCCGGTGAGACGGGCGACGATCGGACAGGTGCCGGTCTCGACGACGGCGAGCGCGGCGCGGGTGCGCTCCACCTCGCAGGCGGCGGAGGCGAGCAGCTCGCGGGTGGCCTCGGGGTCGAGGCCGAGGACGGCGGCGACCTCCTTGGGCGCGAGCTGGTGGCGCACGGCGAGCTCCAGGGCCTCGCGCTGCTCCGGCGTCGTGCCGGCCGCCTCCGGCCAGGCCAGCTGGGCGAGTTCGCGGCGGCGGGCGGGCTCGGGGTCGTCCGTGGCGAGCGGCGCGGCGAGCGGTGCGGGCGGATCGGTGGCGTGCGGGGCCGCGGGCGGGGCCTTCCCGGAGCCCGCGGCGTGCGCTCCCTGGCGGCCGCGCTGGCGGGCCTCGGCGAGTGCGCGCAGACACATCCAGCGGGCGAGCGCGTACAGCCACGCGCGCGTGTCGCCGTCCGGGCGGGTGCCGCGGCGCTCGGCGAGCGCGAGGACCTCGCCGAGGGCGGCGGTGGCGGCGTCGTGGTCGCACAGGACGGACAGGCAGTACGTGAACAGGCCGTCCAGGAATGGTTCGTAGCGCGCGGGGGGCGCTTGCGGGACCGCGCGCGGCACCACACGCTTGCGCGCGCCCGCATGCGCCCGGTGCGCGCCGGTGGTGTGCGTGGGGACTTCCGGACTGCTGCTCATCACCCGTGCGAAGTTAGGCGCATGATGCCGGGGCCTTCCTCCCCCTTGAGCACATTTAATCCTTACGGGTGAACAGATCCCTCAAAAGGGGACAGGAACACACGATTCCGTTGTCTGTTCGACCGCTGCCGCGCCGCAGTTTCCCGTGGCGGTGGGGTGGCGCGGGCCAGCGGGGCCTGGCGGATCTTCGCGGGGCGCCGACGGCACTGGCACGCGGGGCGTCCGAGGGCACTGGAGGGCGCTGGAGGGCACTGTCAGTGGCTGCCGCTACGGTTCCGTGCATGGCTGCCCGTACGAAGACCACCAAGGACCGTCCGTCCTACCGCTGCACCGAATGCGGCTGGCAGACGGCCAAGTGGCTCGGCCGCTGCCCCGAGTGCCAGGCCTGGGGCACGATCGAGGAGTACGGCACGCCCGCGGTCCGCACCACGGCCCCCGGCCGCGTCACCACCTCGGCCCTGCCCATCGGCCAGGTCGACGGCCGCCAGGCGGCCGCCCGCTCCACCGGAGTGCCCGAGCTGGACCGGGTCCTCGGCGGCGGCCTCGTGCCCGGCGCCGTGGCGCTGCTGGCGGGCGAGCCCGGCGTCGGCAAGTCCACGCTGCTGCTCGACGTGGCGGCGAAGGCGGCATCGGACGACCACCGCACGCTCTATGTCACCGGCGAGGAGTCCGCGAGCCAGGTCCGGCTGCGGGCCGACCGCATCAACGCGCTCTCCGACCATCTGTATCTGGCCGCGGAGACCGATCTGGCAGCGGTTCTCGGCCATTTGGACGCGGTGAAGCCCTCGCTCCTGATCCTCGACTCGGTGCAGACGGTCGCCTCCCCGGAGATCGACGGCGCGCCCGGCGGCATGGCCCAGGTCCGCGAGGTCGCGGGCGCCTTGATCCGCGCCTCCAAGGAGCGCGGCATGTCCACGCTCCTGGTCGGACACGTCACCAAGGACGGTGCGATCGCGGGCCCCCGTCTCCTGGAGCACCTGGTGGACGTGGTGCTGCACTTCGAAGGCGACCGCCACGCCCGCCTGCGCCTCGTGCGCGGCGTCAAGAACCGCTACGGCGCGACGGACGAGGTCGGCTGCTTCGAGCTGCACGACGAGGGCATCACCGGCCTCACCGACCCCAGCGGCCTGTTCCTCACCCGCCGCGCCGAGGCCGTGCCCGGCACCTGTCTGACGGTGACGCTGGAAGGCCGCCGCCCCCTGGTCGCCGAGGTCCAGGCGCTCACCGTGGACTCCCAGATCCCCTCCCCGCGCCGCACCACCTCGGGCCTGGAGACCTCCCGGGTGTCGATGATGCTGGCGGTCCTGGAGCAGCGCGGCCGCATCACCGCCCTCGGCAAGCGCGACATCTACAGCGCCACCGTCGGCGGAGTGAAGCTGTCCGAGCCCGCCGCCGACCTCGCGGTGGCCCTCGCCCTCGCCTCCGCCGCCAGCGACACCCCGCTGCCCAAGAACCTCGTCGCGATCGGCGAAGTGGGCCTCGCGGGCGAGGTCAGACGGGTCACGGGCGTCCAGCGCAGACTGGCCGAGGCCCACCGCCTCGGCTTCACGCACGCCCTCGTGCCGGCCGACCCCGGGAAGGTCCCGGCCGGTATGAAGGTCACCGAAGTCGCCGACATGGGCGACGCGCTGCGCGTCCTTCCGAGATCGCGTCGCCGAGAGGCCCCACGGGAGGACGAGGACCGCCGGTAGACTTTGCCCTGGTCTCGCCCATCCGTACGAACCAAGGCGTTCGGCACCGGGTTGGCCGAGGGCTCGGACAACCTGCGACCGGAGGAGTGCAGTGGCAGCCAACGACCGGGCAGCGGTTCCCGGCAAGCCCGGTGGAGGCTCCGGTGCCGACGTGATGCGCGCCTCGTTGAGCGCCGTCGCGCCGGGCACAGCCCTGCGAGACGGCCTTGAGCGCATCCTCCGGGGCAACACCGGCGGTCTCATCGTCCTCGGCTCGGACAAGACCGTCGAGTCGATGTGCACCGGCGGCTTCGTCCTCGACGTGGAGTTCACCGCGACGCGCCTGCGCGAGCTGTGCAAGCTCGACGGCGGCATCGTGCTGTCCTCGGACCTGTCGAAGATCCTGCGGGCGGGCGTGCAGCTGGTGCCCGACCCGACCATCCCGACCGAGGAGACCGGCACGCGGCACCGCACGGCGGACCGCGTGAGCAAACAGGTCGGCTTCCCCGTCGTGTCCGTCTCCCAGTCGATGCGCCTGGTCGCGCTGTACGTCGACGGCCAGCGGCGGGTCCTGGAGGACTCGGCGGCGATCCTGTCACGTGCCAACCAGGCCCTCGCCACGCTGGAGACGGTACAAGCTCCGCCTGGACGAGGTCGCGGGCACCCTCTCCGCCCTGGAGATCGAGGACCTGGTCACCGTGCGGGACGTCACCGCCGTCGCGCAGCGCCTCGAAATGGTGCGGCGCATCGCCACGGAGATCGCCGAGTACGTGGTGGAGCTCGGCACCGACGGCCGCCTCCTCGCCCTCCAGCTGGACGAGTTGATCGCGGGCGTGGAGCCCGAGCGCGAGCTCGTCGTGCGGGACTACGTCCCCGAGCCCACCGCCAAGCGCTCGCGCACCGTCGACGAGGCCCTGGCCGAGCTGGACTCCCTCACCCACGCCGAACTCCTCGAACTGTCCACGGTGGCCCGTGCGTTGGGCTACACCGGGTCGCCCGAAACCCTCGACTCCGCCGTGTCGCCGCGCGGCTTCCGCCTGCTCGCGAAGGTCCCCCGGCTGCCCGGCGCCATCATCGAGCGGCTCGTGGAGCACTTCGGCGGGCTGCAGAAGCTCCTCGCCGCCAGCGTGGGACGACCTCCAGACCGTGGACGGGGTCGGGGAGGCGCGGGCGCGGAGCGTGCGCGAAGGGCTTTCGCGGTTGGCGGAGTCCTCGATCCTCGAGCGCTACGTCTAGCCCCCGGCGGGCCGCAGCGACAGGACGCCCCCTGCGGGGGCGCGCCCCCGCCCCACCGCTTGTCGGGGCGTCCTCCGCCGCTTCGCGGCGGGTACTCCCGCCCGCCCGCTCGTAACCCGGCGGCGGGGGCATCGCGGGTTGGGCCCCGCCGGGGTCAGAACCGGGCGGAGCCCCTGGTGGGGCTAGTCGGCCAGGAGGAGGAAGGAGGCCCGGGGCGCGCCCAGGGTCGGGGACTTGGCCTCGACCAGATACGTGCCGGGCTTCGCACCCCCCGCCGGCGGCGTAGCGCACTGCGGAGCGCTGGGCTTGCGGTCCCACTGCACGGCGTGCGTGATCTGCCCGCCCGCCGGCACCCGGAAGAGCAGGCTCGTCACGGCCGCTGCCGGGCAGTCGTCCGAGGACCAGATCTCGTCACCCGTACTGGACTGAGTGATCGTCAGGACCGTTCCCTTGGCGCCGAGATCGACCTTGCAGGCCTTGCCGCCCTTGTTCACGGCGGTCAGCTCCAGCTTCGGCTGCTGCCCGACCTCGTACTCGTTCCGCACGCTGCGCAGCTTCAACTTCACCGTGCCGGGCGCGCAGTTGGCCAGCGTCGAGCCCGCGGGCAGCCGGTTGCCGGAGCCGCCGCCGCCCTTGGCGCCGTCGTCGGAGCCCGCGCCGCCCCCGGAGCCGCCGGAGTCCTCGCCCGAGCCGCCGGAGTCCGAGCCCCCGGAGCCCCCGGAGCCGCCCGAACCGCCGGAGCCACCGGAGTCGTCGGAGCCCTCCGACTCGTCGCGGCCGCCCGGGTGTTCGCTGATCGCGGGGCCCGTGCCGGTGGGGCCGGGCGTGATGGACGTCGCGGGGCCGTTGCCCGACGGCCCGTCAGCGCCGTTCTTCCCGCCGCCCCCGCCCGAGACGAGCGCCCAGACGACGAGGAGCGCGAGGAGTGCGACCACGGACAGCAGGATGGCCCTCCGGCGCCAGTAGATGGAGGAGGGAAGCGGACCGATCGGATTGCGCAGAGATCCCACGCCCAAACCTTACGAGAGAACCGCGCGTTGTCTGGCCCCACCCGCCGCCTCAGGTCACAACTTTTGCGGATCATCATCATGGTTCCGGCCAGCAGGACCGCCCCGCGCTTGACGTCCGTCCCTGTCTTTCGTCAGGTCCGATATCGGTCCATCGCTGGATGTGACGATTCGGAATCCCTCCGTACGGTCCGTAATCATGGACACCATGGATTCCTCCGGCCTTTACCTCGACATCACCGAGTTCGCCCACGACACCCCGACGTGGGTGCAGCATCTTGCCGAGGTGTGGACGGAACTGGGCCTGCTCCTGTTCGGCGCGCTGTTCGTCGTGGCCTGGTGGCGGGCCCGGAGCGGCGACTCGCGGGCGTTCGCCGTGGCGGTCCTCGCGCCCCTGGGCACCGCGCTGGCCTATGTGATCAGTGAGTCGGTGAAGTCCCTGATCGACGAGGAGCGGCCGTGCCGGGCCGTGAAGGGCGCGCTGACGCCGCTCGTCGAGTGCCCCCCGCACGGCGACTGGTCCTTCCCCAGCAACCACTCCACGATCGCGGGTGCCGCCGCCGTGGGCCTGGCGCTCGCCTGGCCCCGGATCGCCGCCCTGACGCTGCCGATGGCGGTGCTCATGGCCTTCTCGCGGGTGTTCGTGGGCGTCCACTACCCGCACGACGTGGGCGTCGGCCTGCTCCTCGGCGCGGCCGTCGCGTTCCTCGCGGTGCGGCTTGCCGCGCGCCCCGTGGCGCGGATCACCGAGACGATGCGGGGGTCGCGCGCGGCGCTCGTCACCTGGTTCGCGGGCTCCGGCCCGGCCGCGCCCGCGGCGCGCACCCCGGAGCCGGACCGGGCACCGTACGCCCCGCGGACCGCGTACGCACCCCACACGCCCGCCGTGGACACCACGCTCGCCATAAACACCACACGCACCGCGCAGGCCCCGCACAGCCCGCAGGCCGCGGCACCCTCGTACCAGTACGGCACCCAGGCCCCGCACGACGACTCCGCGCACCAGGGACAGGCGTACCAGGGACAGCAGACCTACCAGGGGCAGACGTATCCGGCCCAGGGGTACCAGGACCACGGCTACCACGGCCATCACGGGTACCAGGACCAGCACCAGCCCTACCCGGGCCAGTCGTACGGCGACCCGCAGGCCGCCCCTTACATCCCGCAGCAGTCCCAGCAGCCCCACTACGACGGTCACAGCGGACACGGCGGACACGGTGAGTACGACGACACGTACGGCGACTACCAGCAGCCCCCGACCCACCGCCCCTGAAGCCGGAGTTCAGCCCGGCGTGCCCGGTGCCGACGGGGCGCCGTCGTCCGCGACGAGGCCCGCCTCGTAGGCGACGATCGCCGCCTGAACGCGGTTCTTGACCTCGAGCCGGTCGAGGACCGCGCTCACGTACGCCTTGACCGTGCCCTCCACGAGGTGCAGGCGCGCGGCGATCTCCGGGTTGGAGAGACCCGCCCCCACCAGGCCGAGGACCTCCCGCTCGCGCGGGGTCAGGGCCGCCACCCGCTGGCGGGACCGCGCCTCGCGGCCGATGCGGCGCGCCCCGAGCCCGTCGATGACGTGCCGGGCCACCTTCGGCGACAGGAACGCGGCGCCGCCCGCCACCGCCCGCACGCCCGCGATGAGTTCGTGCGGGTCGCCCGACTTCAGCAGGAACCCGGTCGCGCCGCCGCCGAGCGCTCGCGCGACGTACGCGTCCTCGGAGAACGTCGTCAGCATCGCGACCGCCGTGCCCGGCAGCGTCCGTACGATCTCCTCGCCCGCGGCGAGGCCGTCGAGGCGGGGCATGCGGATGTCCAGGAGCGCCACGTCCGGGCGGTGCGCCTGGGCCAGTTCGATCGCCGCGCGGCCGTCGGCGGCCTCCGCGACGACCTTCGATGCCCTCGCCCGCGGCGAGGATGGCGCGCACCCCGGCGCGGATCATCGCCTCGTCGTCGGCCAGTAGGACGCGGATCACCGGGCCCCTCCCTTCCCGCGCGTCTCCGCGCGCGCCTCGCTCCCGGTCCCCGCCTTGGGGATCACGGTCTTGTCCACGAGCTTCCCGTTCTCGAAGCAGAGCCTGAAGTGCGGGGACGAGGTGAACAGCTGCCCGTCCGCGCGGTAGTAGCGGCAGTCCGCGCCCCGGGGCGGCGGGACGGGCGCGCGCTCCACGGGCGGGTCGGCCACGCTCCGCTCGGGCAGCACGGCGGCGACCTCCGCCTGCGGCGCGCCGACGCGCAGCGCGGCGAAGTCGGCGGGCTTCAGGACGGAGTGCGTCTTCGTGTACGCGTACCAGCCGAAGCTCCCCGCGACGAGCACCGCGCCGGTCGCGGCGGCGGCCCCGAAGGCGAGGACGGTACGGCGGCGGGCGTGGGCGAGGTGGCCGGAGGCGCCCGAGCGGCGCGGGCGCCCCCAGTCGCGCCCCCGCAGTTCCGTCCGCCGGGGCGGCCGTCGCCTCCGTCGCGTCGGCGGGGATGCCCGCCCGCACCCGGAAGCCGCTGCCGTGCGGCCCCGCCTCCAGCGAGCCGCCGAGCGCGGCCAGGCGCGTGCGCAGGTCCGCGAGGCCGGAGCCGCCGCCGGGGGGCGAACCCGGCTGCCGGGAGGGCCCGTTGGTGACGGTGATCGTCATACGGCCCCCGGCGCGGGTCGCGCCCACGGTGACGGGGGCGCCCGGCGCGTACTTGGCCGCGTTGGTCAGGGCCTCCTGCACCACGCGGTGGGCGAGCCGGTCCGCCGCCGGGTCCTCCCGGGACCCGGCTCCGTCTGCCCTGCCTTCGAGGTATCGCACCTCAAGGCCCGACTCCGCCGCCCGCGCGACCAGTTGCTCCACGGTCTCGCCGGGCGGGGCCAGCGGCGCGGGCTCGTCGCCCTCGTCCCGCAGCAGGCCGATGACCGCACGCAGCCGGTCCGTGGCGTCGGCGGCGGCCGCGCGCAGGTCCGAGGCCGCCGCGCGGTGGTGCTCGGGCAGGTCGGCGGCCAGCTGCAGGGCACCCGCGCGCACCGCGATCAGGCTCAGCTCATGGCCGAGTGAGTCGTGCATGTCCTGGGCGATCCGGGCCCGCTCGCGCAGCCGGGCGCGGTCGGCGACGATGCGCTGCTCGCGCTCCAGCTGGTCGGCCCGTGCCAGCGCCGACGCGGTCAGCGCCCTGCTCTGCCGCAGATAGCGGCCCGCGAGCCAGGGGAAGACCGCGCCGAACAGCAGCGTGCCCATCAGCACCAGCCACTCGACGACCGGGTCGACGTCCCGCACGGCCACCTTGGCGGTGCCCGCCACCGCGACCGCGGCGAACGCGGCCAGGGCGGGCCGGGCCCGCGGACCGTGCCTGCCGAGCAGGAACGCGAACGCCGCGAGCGCCATGCCGTACGAGACCGTGAACAGCGACGGCGCGGTGGCCTCTGCCGGGGGCGGCGGCGAGCAGGAACGCCAGCGCGGGCCGCCGCCGCCAGACGGCCGCGGCGGCCGCGAGCGCGGCCAGACCCGCGAGCTGCTGCCACGCCGTGCGCGGTTCGTTCAGACCGATGGCGTCGGCGCTGGCCGCGGGAACGGCCAGGGCCAGCCAGAGCAGGGCGTCCACGCGGCGTCGGGATCTCACCCTCTGACGCTACTTCCCCCCACCCCACCCCGAAATCTGCCGATCGTCAGGGACCAGCGCGAAAATCAAGCCCGTCCAGCACTCAAGGACAAGCGCGCTGGCCAACCAAGCCCATCCGGCACTCAGGGACGAGCACACAGCCCATCAAGCCCGCCCAGCACCCGAGGACGAGCACACAGCCCATCAAGCCCACCCGGCACCCAAGGACGAACGCACAGCCCATCAAGCCCGTCCGGCGATTGAGGACAAGCGCGCAGCGCGGTGATCAAGCCCGTCCGGCGTTCGAGGACGAGCGCGCAGCGCGACAACCCCGTCGCGGAGCGGCGGGAACCGGTCACGCCCTGCGCGTGGCAGGATCGTGGGCATGCCGACCGCACTCGCCTCCGACCGCGTATCCGACGGCACCGCCGAAGCCCGCCCCCTCCCCGCCGACCTCCACTCCCCCGTGATCGCCTGGTTCGAGGCGCACGCGCGCGACCTGCCGTGGCGCCGTCCGGACGCCGGGCCCTGGGGGGTCATGGTCAGCGAGTTCATGCTCCAGCAGACGCCCGTGAGCCGCGTCCTGCCCGTATACGAGCAGTGGCTCGCCCGCTGGCCGCGCCCGGCCGACCTGGCCAAGGAGGCGCCCGGCGAGGCCGTGCGCGCCTGGGGGCGGCTCGGCTATCCGCGCCGGGCGCTGCGCCTGCACGGCGCGGCCGTCGCCATAACGGAGCGGCACGGCGGCGACGTACCGGCGGCCCACGCGCAGCTGCTCGCGCTGCCCGGCATCGGCGAGTACACCGCGGCGGCCGTGGCGTCCTTCGCGTATACGGCCAGCGGCACGCGGTGCTCGACACCAATGTGCGGCGCGTGTTCGCGCGGGCCGTGGCCGGGGTGCAGTACCCGCCGAACGCGACCACCGCCGCCGAGCGCAAGCTGGCCCGCGCGCTGCTGCCCGAGGACGAGGCGACCGCCGCACGCTGGGCCGCCGCGTCCATGGAGCTGGGCGCGCTGGTGTGCACCGCCAAGAACGAGGACTGCTCGCGCTGCCCGATCGCCGCGCACTGTGCCTGGCTGGCGGCGGACAAGCCCGCGCACGACGGCCCCGCGCGCCGCGGCCAGACGTACGCCGGTACGGACCGCCAGGTGCGCGGCAAGCTGCTCGCCGTGCTGCGCGAGGCCGTGACGCCGGTGCCGCAGGCCGCGCTCGACCGGGTGTGGGACGAGCCGGTGCAGCGGGCCCGCGCGCTCGACGGCCTCGTCGACGACGGCCTCGTGGAGCCGCTGCCGGACGGCTTCTACCGGCTGCCGCTGACCTGACGGCAAAGGGGCAGCGGCGGGCGGCGAAGGTCCCTGTCAGCTCCCGCGTAACAAGCCCGCAGCGGCAAAACGGGGCATTAGTACCCACACTCAACTGCGGGTTTACGGCTCGCCTACTTCTGTTACACAACCGACGTACAGCCGTGCGTCCGCCGCTGGCTGCTCCGCACAACGCCGTGACACGGCCTCCGTAGCTTCATTCCCGTACCGCACAGACAAGGGATCGCGGTCAGCGAACCGGGGACGAACGGAACGGAGGCGGTTGGGAATGGCGCACGGCGAGGTGCTCGAGTTCGAAGAGTACGTCCGCACTCGGCAGGACGCCCTGCTGCGCAGCGCCCGGCGGCTCGTTCCGGACCCGGTCGACGCGCAGGACCTGCTGCAGACGGCGCTCGTGCGGACGTACGGCCGCTGGGACGGCATAGCCGACAAGCGCCTCGCGGACGCCTATCTGCGCCGCGTCATGATCAACACGCGGACCGAGTGGTGGCGTGCCCGCAAGCTCGACGAGGTGCCGACCGAGCAGCTGCCGGACGCCTGCGTGGACGACGCCACCGAGCAGCACGCGGACCGTGCCCTGCTGATGGACATCATGAAGGTGCTCGCCCCCAAGCAGCGCAGCGTCGTGGTGCTGCGACACTGGGAGCAGATGTCCACGGAGGAGACGGCCGCCGCGCTTGGCATGTCGGCCGGGACGGTCAAGAGCACGCTGCACCGGGCGCTCGCCCGGCTCCGTCAGGAGCTGGAGAGCCGTGCCGCCGACGAGTCGGCCGGGCCCGCTGCGCGCGCGTTCGGACGTGAGGAGCGGGAGCGTTGCGCGGCCTGAGTCGCCGGGCCAGCCGATCCGGCCCAGCCGGTCGGCCGGGACGTACGACAACTGCGGGTGAGAGGCGGAAGGCGGGGAGTGCGGCGGTGGCCGTACTCGCCGCCCTCGGCCTTTTGGCCGTGCTCTCCGGTTGCTCCACGGGCGGCTCCGGCACCCGTGACGAGGGCCCCGCCCGCACCGGAGCGGTGGCCTCCGCGTCCCCGTCCGGCTCGCCGTCACCGGAGCCGAAGAACGTCGACGCGGTCAAGCTCCTCAAGCGGGACCCGAAGGTCAGCCTCGCCGTGAAGCGCGATCTGAAGCCCTGCGTCGAGGACGAGTACCCGGTGGACGTCTCCTACGGCAACCTGACCGGAGCAGCCTCGTCCGATGTCGTCGTGAATGTCCTGACCTGCGGGGACGCCGTGGGCATCGGCAGTTACGTGTATCGCCCTGACGGCAAGAAGTACGAGAATGTCTTCGCCGACGAGCAGCCTCCCGTCTACGCCGAGATCGACCGTGGCGCCCTGGTCGTCAGCAAGCAGCTGTACGGCGAGGACGGCTCCGTGGACGACCCCACGGGCGAGGACGTCATCACGTACCGCTGGTCGACGGACCGCTTCACCGAGCGGGGCCGCGTGCGCAACGACTACAGCAGCGCTGTGGGCAGCGAACCGGCCGCACCGAGCGACAAGTAAGACCCACAGATCCACCAGATCCACCAGATCCACACCCGCCCCGACTGAGAACCGGAACTGAGAGCACCCGATGGCAGAACACACCCATGTCCTGTTCGTCGAGGACGACGACGTCATCCGCGAGGCCACGCAGCTCGCCCTGGAGCGCGACGGCTTCGTGGTCACCGCCGCACCCGACGGCCTGGCGGGCCTCGACGCGTTCCGGGCGAACCAGCCCGACATCGCCCTGCTCGACGTGATGGTGCCCGGCATGGACGGCGTGTCGCTGTGCCGCCGCATCCGCGAGGAGTCCACCGTCCCGGTGATCATGCTGTCGGCGCGGGCGGACTCCATCGACGTCGTCCTCGGCCTGGAGGCGGGCGCCGATGACTACGTGACCAAGCCCTTCGACGGCGCGGTCCTGGTCGCCCGCATCCGTGCCGTGCTCCGCCGCTTCGGGCACGCCAGCGGCGCGGGCTCGGCCGCGCCCTCCGAGCAGGAGCGGGGCGGCGCCGACGGCGGCGTGCTGACCTTCGGCGACCTGGAGATCGACACGGAGGGCATGGAGGTCCGCCGCGGCGGCAAGACCGTCGCCCTCACGCCGACGGAGATGCGCCTGCTCCTGGAGTTCTCCGCCGCGCCCGGCACCGTCCTGTCCCGCGACAAGCTCCTGGAGCGCGTGTGGGACTACGGCTGGGGCGGCGACACGCGCGTCGTCGACGTGCACGTGCAGCGGCTGCGCACCAAGGTCGGCCAGGACCGCATCGAGACGGTCCGCGGCTTCGGCTACAAGCTCAAGGCGTGAGCTTGCGGCATGCGGGAACACCAGGCGCTGGTCGCGCGGACGTACGGGACGCCGCCGTCGCGGTCCGGGCACAGGCACCCTACGGCGTTCGGACGGCAGGACAGGGGGCGGCGATGCGCCGGGGCATGAGCACGGCGGCCCGGTCCGTCGGGCGCGACGAGGACGCCTGGCCGGGCGGGCCCGGGGAGCCGGACGGCGGGTGGTTCGCGCGGCTGCGCGAAGCGCTTCGCCGCACTGGCCGGATCGCGGCTCCGCACCGGCGTGCGCTGGAAGATCGCCGCCGCCATCGGCCTGGTCGGCGCGCTGATCGCGATCGCGCTCAGCCTCGTCGTGCACAACGCCGCGCGCGTCTCCATGCTCGACAACGCGCGCGACCTCCAGGACGAGCGCGTCCAGATCGCCCAGCGCAACTACGAGACGCGCGGCTCCACCAGCTCCCTGTACGGCACCAAGATCGACGACCCGGAGATGCCGAAGGAGCTGCGCCGCAAGGTCCTCTCCGGGCGCCGCGCCACCTTCGTGCAGGAGCACCGCGACGGCGTGCCCGACATCTGGGCCGCCGTGCCGCTCACCAACGGGCACGTCCTTTCGGTGCACACCCGCTTCACCGACCGCAGCGCCACGATCATGAAGGACCTGGACCAGGCCCTCGTGATCGGCTCCATCTCGGTCGTCTTCGGCGGCTGCGCGATCGGCGTGCTCATCGGCGGCCAGATCGCCCGCCGGCTGCGCAAGGCGGCGACGGCCGCGGGCGAGGTCGCCCAGGGCCAGACCGACGTGACCGTGCAGGAGGCCATCGGCGGCGTCGTGCGGGACGAGACGGACGACCTCGCGCAGGCCGTGGACGCCATGGCGGACGCCCTCAAGCAGCGCCTCGAGGCCGAGCGCCGGGTGACCGCCGACATCGCGCACGAGCTGCGCACCCCGGTGACCGGGCTGCTCACGGCGGCCGAGCTGCTGCCGCCGGGCCGCCCCACCGAGCTGGTCAAGGACCGCGCGCAGGCCATGCGCACGCTCGTCGAGGACGTGCTCGAAGTGGCCCGGCTCGACTCCGCGTCCGAGCGGGCCGAGCTGCAGGACATCATGCTCGGCGAGTTCGTGACCCGGCGCATGGGCCTGCTGACCACCGAGGTGACGGTGGCGGTCGTGCACGAGTCGGAGGTCACCACCGACCCGCGCCGCCTGGAGCGCATCCTGTACAACCTCGTCACCAACGCCGCCAAGCACGGCGAGCCGCCCATCGAGGTCAGCGTCGAGGGCCGCGTCGTGCGCGTGCGCGACCACGGCCCCGGCTTCCCCGAGGCGCTGCTCGCCGAGGGGCCGAGCCGCTTCCGCACCGGCTCCGCGGACCGCGCGGGCCGCGGCCACGGCCTCGGCCTGACCATCGCGGCGGGCCAGGCGCGGGTCCTCGGCGCCCGGCTGACCTTCCGCAACGTGCGCCCGCCGGGCGCCTCGACCGACGGGCCCGCCGAGGGCGCCGTGGCGGTCCTGTGGCTGCCGGAGCACGCGCCGACGAACACCGGGAGCTATCCGATGCTCCAGCTGCCCGACCACATGTGAACAGGGGCGGGCGGCAGCGGGGTCAGCAGCCCCAGTCCTTGTCCAGGTCGAGGCCGCCCTCGCGCTCCTGGGTGAACGAGAACCAGTTCCCCGAGTCGTCGCGGAAGATCGCCTCGGTGCCGTACGGGCGCTCCTGCGGCTCCTGGAGGAAGTCGACGCCGCGGGCCTTGAGCTTCTCGTAGTCCCCGTGGATGTCGTCCGTGTGCAGGGCCGCGCCGAGCACGCCCTTGCTGACAAGGCGCCGCAGCGCCTCGGCTGACTCGGCGTCCATGCCCGCGCCGCCCGGCACCATCAGGGCCAGCATCACCTCGGGCTGGTCCTTGGCCCCCACGGTGAGGAAGCGCATGCCGCCCTCGCCCAGGGTCATGTCCGTGCGGACCTCCAGGCCCAGCTTCTCCGTGTAGAACTCCTTGGCCCGGTCCTGGTCGAGGACCCAGAGGGTGGAGATGGAGAGTCCCTTGATCATGGTGTGCTCCTGTACGAGGGGGGATGCGTCGGCGAGGATTCGCTCGCCCGGCCACCGTAGGCAGGAGGTCCGGGGCTCCGCTTCTCAGGAATTGCCGTGCTCGCCGGGGGCGGGGTCGGGGGTGTCCGGCGGCTGGCCGCGGCCCGGGGTGTCCGGCCCCTGCCCGGCGCGGCCCGGGAAGGCTCCGGCCCACAGCAGCGCGTAACACCCCGGTATGAGCGCGGCGCCCCGGCCCACATGCTTGCGGCGGTACTCGCTGGGGGTGAGGCCCGTGTGGCGCTTGAAGGTCGTAGAGAACGTGCCGAGGCTGGTGAAGCCGACCAGGACGCACACCTCCGTGACCGCGAGGTCCGCCGAGCGCAGCATGTCCTCGGCCCGCTCGATGCGGCGGCGGGACAGATACTGGCCCGGCGTCTCGCCGTACGCCTCCTTGAAGGCGCGCAGGAAGTGGAAGCGCGAATACCCCGCGCAGGCCGCCACCGCGGCCAAGTCGAGCTCGGGATCAGCCCAGTCACGATCCATGGCGTCCTTGGCCAGGCGCATCTGCCGGAGTTTCTCCACGTGAACGATGCTGGCACGGACCACTGACAACGGCCCCCGGCGCGGCTGCGCCGGGGGCCGTGGTGGGCCGGGGTGCGGGGCGTCCGCTCGGACGGCAGGCTGGGGCCGTCGCTCCCGCCCCGCGCGCGGAGTCCCCGTCCGCGCTCCCGGCCGGCCTATGCGTCGGCGGGCGCCGCCGCCTTCTTGTCGGCGGGCGCGGCCCCCCGAAGCGGCGTCTCCCGCACGAACACCGCGGTGAGCAGGGCGGCCACCGCCATCACGGAGCCGAGCACGAACGCGGCGTGCGTCCCGGACGAGACGGCGTGCTGGTAGGCGTCGCGCACCGCGTCCGGCAGCTTGGCGAGGCTCGCCGCGTCGAGCTGCGCGGACTGCTCGGTGACCTTGCCGCCCGCGGCACCGGCCCGCTCGGCCATCTCGTCCTGCACCCGGTTGTTGAACAGCGCGCCCATGACGGCGACGCCGAAGGACGAGCCGAGCGTGCGGAACAGCGTGGCCGAGGAGGACGCGACGCCCATGTCCTTCATCTCGACGCTGTTCTGCGCGACGAGCATGGTGATCTGCATCAGACAGCCCATGCCCGCGCCGAGGACCGCCATGTAGATCCCGGAGGTCAGCCGGGAGGTCTCGGTGTCCATCTGGGCGAGCAGGAAGAGGCCCACGGCCATCAGGACGCTGCCGGCCACGGGGAAGACCTTGTACTTGCCGGTGGCGGTGGTGACGCGGCCCGCGACGTTCGAGACGGCCATCATGGCGAGCAGCATCGGCATGAGCAGCAGGCCGGAGTTGGTGGCCGACGCGCCCTGCACGGACTGCTGGTACAGCGGCAGGAAGAGCATCGCGCCGAACATCACGAAGCCGGTCAGGAAGCTGATCACCGACATCAGCGTGAAGTTGCGGCTGCGGAAGATCCGCAGCGGCATGAGCGGCTCGGCGGCCTTCTGCTGGACGAAGTAGAAGCCGACGAGCGCGGCGGCGCCGAGGCCGATGAGCTCCATGATCACGGCCGAGCCCCAGGCGTACTCGGTGCCGCCCCAGGTGGTCACGAGGACGAAGGAGGTGATGCCGACGGTGAGCAGGGCCGCTCCCAGGTAGTCGATGCGGCCGCCGCCCTGCTTCTTCGGCAGGTGCAGCACGGCGCTCACCATGAACAGGGCGACGACGCCGAGCGGCAGGTTGATGTAGAAGGCCCAGCGCCAGCCGAGGTGGTCGGTGAGGGTGCCGCCGACGAGCGGGCCGCCGATCATCGCGACGGCCATGACGCCGGTCATCATGCCCATGTACTTGCCGCGCTCACGGGGCGGCACCAGCTCGCCGATGATCGCCATGACGCCGACCATCAGGCCGCCCGCGCCGAGCCCCTGGACCGCGCGGAAGGCGATGAGCTGCCCCATGTCCTGGGCCAGGCCGCTGAGCGCGGAGCCGACCAGGAAGATCACGATGGCGGCGAGGAAGGCGCCCTTGCGTCCGTACAGGTCACCGAGCTTGCCCCAGATCGGGGTGGAGACGGCGGTCGCGAGGGTGTATCCGGTGACGACCCACGACAGGTGCTCCAGGCCGCCGAGGTCACCGACGATCGTCGGCATCGCGGGGCTCACGATCATGTTGTCGAGCATCGCGAGGAGGATCGCGACCATCAGCGCGAAGATCACCACGCGCACGCTGCGCTGGGGTGGCCCCTCCGCCACCTGCGCCTTCTCTTCGCTTCCCGCCTTGACCGCTACCACGCTCGCCATGATGCTCCCCGCTCCCCGACCACTTACTTGCCGCCCGGCAAGTTGACTACACTGAGGGAAGGTAGACCCCTAACTAGCCGGGCGTCAAGCAAGTTAGCTAGCCGGTCGTCAAGCAAGTCCCAAGGGACCGTAAAGAGCGGAGCTCCCTCGGGCGGAGAAGGAGTGCGAGGATCGCCCCATGGGCACAGGGAAGCAGCAGCGCCGCGGTGACACCCGCCAGCGCATCCAGGACGTAGCGCTCGAACTGTTTGCCGGGCAGGGGTACGAGAAGACGTCGCTGCGGGAGATCGCGGAGCGTCTCGAGGTCACGAAGGCGGCGCTCTACTACCACTTCAAGACCAAGGAAGCCATCCTCACCAGCATCTTCGACGACTTGACCCGGCCCATCGACGAGCTGATCGCCTGGGGCAAGGAGCAGCCGCGCACGCTGGAGAACAAGCGCGCGATCCTGACCCGCTACAGCGAGATCCTCACGGACGCCGCCCCCCTCTTCCGCTTCATGCAGGAGAACCAGGCGACGATGCGCGACCTGAAGACGGGTGAGAGCTTCAAGGACCGCATGTTCGCGCTCCTGGAGATCCTCAAGGGCGACGATCCGGCGACGCCGATGACCGCGCAGGTGCGCTGCTTCAGCGCGCTGTTCACCATGCACGGCGGGACGTTCGTCCTCAAGGACGCCGAAGGCGACCCCGAGGAGAAGCGCAAGGCCATCCTTGAGGTCGCCATCGACTTGGTGACCCAGGCGCACCACGGCGCCGCCTGAGTCAGGGCGCACGCGCGGGGGGATCGTCCGCGCGCGGCCCGCTCATGGGGCCGGACGCGACGCGTGCGGCCGTCGGGTCAGACGCGCACGCCCTGCTTGCGCAGGAAGGAGACCGGGTCGACGGCCGAACGGCCGTAGTTCGGCGTCGTGCGGATCTCGAAGTGCAGGTGGGGCCCGCTGGAGTTGCCGGTGTTGCCGGACAGGGCGATGCGCTGGCCGGTGCCGACGGCCTGGCCGACGCGGACCTCGACGCGCGACAGGTGGGCGTACTGCGAGTACGTGCCGTTGGCGTGCTTGATCACGATCGCGTTGCCGTACGCGGGGCCGTCACCGGCGCCGTTCGGCCCCGCCTTGACGACGGTGCCCGCGCGCACGGCCTCGACGACCGTGCCGGTCGGGACGGCGAAGTCCTGGCCGGAGTGCTTGTGCGCCCACATGCTGCCGCCGAGCCCGAAGCTCGCGGAGAGGCGGTAGTTGTCGACCGGGTCCTGCCAGCCCGGAGCCGCCGGAGCCTTCTCCGCGGCACCCGCGACGCCCGCTCCGAGCACCGTCACCGCGCCGACGCCGAGGGCGACGGCGGCCGCGCGGACGCGGCGGGACGGACGGCCGGAATGGTGGGACTTCGAGCGCTTCGACATGAGGACCTCCGGGGCGGGCGGCACAGGAGTGCCGGGGGTACGGCCACGACGGGGACGCGGCCGCACGCTGAGACGTACGGGGGACTACACAAACGGGGACTGCACAGACGGGGACTGCGAACGGGAACCGCACACACGGGGACCGCGCATACGGGGAACCGCACAAGCGAGTCCGGCACACGAGGGGTGTGTGCCGGACGGCCATCCCTTGGTAACCCGCGTCCGGGGCGCCGCCCAAAACGCGCTTCTACTAGGGGTGGCCGTAGCCCTGGGGGTGGGTTGCGGGCCGAAAGTCCCTCCCGCGAGGCCGAAGGCCACCACTAACCGGCCTCGTATGTGACGTATGCCCTGTGCGTCATGTCACCGACGACAAGATCCACCGCGGCGGGAATGTGACCGGCGCTACGCTCACGCGCATGGAACCCGCGGCCATCGGCATCCGTCTCGCGTCCGGAGTCGTGACCCCTCTGGTCAAGAAGCTGTTCACCCGCCCGGGGCCGGGCGCGGGACTAGTGGACAAACCCGTACGTATCGACTCCTTGGTCTCCTTCAAGGGCGAGCGGCGGCACCTGACGAGGAAGGACCTGGCCGCGCTCGCCGCCGAACTGGTGCGCCAGGCGGTCCGCGCGGGAGAGCGCCCGCTGCCCGCCGACGAGGACCAGGCCGTCGTGCACGCCCTGGCCGACACCCTGCACGCGCTCGGCGACCTCACCCTGACCGACGTGGAGGCCGTGGAGCTGGGCCACACCGAGCTCGCGGCCCGCCTGCGCCGCGCGGCCGGAGACCCCGCGCGCGACCTCTCGGCCGACGCCGCGTACTTCTACGTGCGCCTGCTCGACACCACGAGCCTGCACGTCCTGAACTACTTCACCCAGCGGTCGACCTTCGTCCCCCACACCCTTGTCCGGCAGAGCCGCCGCCAGGCGGAACTGATAGCCAAAGTTGACGAGCTGATCAAAAGGGACCCCCTGCCGGGAGCGGAGGACACCTCCTTCGAGCAGCGGTACCTGGAGTACGTGGCGAAGAAGCACGGCAAGCTGACGATCTTCGGGATCGACCTCGCCAACTCCCCGGGGAAGTGGCCGCTGGACGCGGCCTACATGAGCCTGATGGCGACGGGACGCGAACAGCACCTCGGGGACGTCCAGGTGGGCAAGGAGTGGCACCCGGTGTTCGAGGCCCAGCTCGACCCGGCGCCGCGCCCCGCGGACCAGGCCCTCGCCTCCCACGACCGGGTCCTGCTGCGCGGCGAGGCGGGCTCCGGCAAGACGACCCTCGTCCAGTGGCTCGCCGTGTCGGCCGCCCGCCAGGACCTGGACGACCGCATGGCGTACCTCTACGACCGCGTCCCCTACGTCCTGCCCCTGCGCACCCTGACCCGCCACGGGCAGCGCCTGCCCGCGCCCCGGGACTTCCTGGCGTCCGTGGGCTGCCCCCTTGCCGGGGAGCAGCCGGACGGCTGGGAGGCGCGCGTCCTCAGGGCGCGCCGGGCCCTGCTCCTGGTCGACGGCATCGACGAGGTCCCCGACCCGGAACGCGCCCGCACGCGCGCGTGGCTCGCCGACCTCATGGACGCCTACCCCGGCAACCGCTGGCTGGTGACCTCCCGCCCCTCGGCCGTACGGGAGGACTGGCTGGCCGACGAGGACTTCACGGAGCTGACGCTGGCGCCGATGAGCGGCACGGACGTGGCGGCGTTCGTCCGCCGCTGGCACGCCGCCGCGACCTGCGGCGCCCCGGAGGAGGACGCCGCCCTCGCGGCGTACGAGACGCAGCTGCTGGAGGCCGTCCGCGCCAAGCCGGACCTCGGCCGCCTCGCCACCAACCCCCTGATGTGCGGCCTGATCTGCGCCCTGCACCGGGACCGCAGGGGCTTCCTGCCACTCGGCCGCAAGGACCTGTACACGGCCGCGCTCTCCATGCTCGTGCTGCGCCGCGACCGCGAACGCCACATGAACGTCCCCGAGGTGCGGGAGGAACCGCAGCTCCAGCTCCTCCAGCGGCTCGCGTACTGGCTGATCCGCAACGGCCGCACCGCGATGGACCGCTCACGGGCGGAGACGATCATCGCGGACGCGCTGCCCGCGGTGCCGGAGCTCGCGGCCTTCGGCGACGCGAAGGCGGTGTACGCGCACTTCCTGCACCGCAGCGGCCTGCTGCGCGAACCAGGACCGGGGACCGTGGAGTTCGTGCACCGCACGTTCCAGGACTTCCTGGGGGCGCGGGCCGCCGTCGACGAGGGCGACTTCGGCGTCCTCGCCGGTCACGGCGCCGACGACCAGTGGGAGGACGTCATCCGCATGGCGGTGGCGCAGGCGCGGCCGCGCGAGCGGGCGGAGATCCTGCGCGAGCTCCTCCGCCAGGGCAACGCCCTGCCCCAGGGCCACCGGCGCACCCGCGTCCACCTCCTGGCCGCGGCCTGCCTGGAACACGCGGCGGAGCTCGACCCTGCGGTGCGGGCGGAGGTGGAGCGGCACACGGCCGAGCTGATCCCGCCCGGCGACAGCGAAGCCGCCCGTGAGCTGGGCGGCGTCGGTCCCATGGTGCTCGAACTGCTGCCGGGTCCTGACGGCCTGGACGAATCGGAGGCGCTGCACGTCACGATCGCGGCCACCCACACCGCGTCCGACGCCGCGATCCCCTTCCTCTCCCGCTTCGCGGACCACTCCGACATCGGGGTCCGCAGCCAGCTGATGTGGAGCTGGGACAGGTTCGACCTCGCGCTGTACGCGGACCAGATCATCGCGCGCCTCGACGACGGGGTGACCCGCTTCACGCTCCGCGGTGACGAGCAGATCGACGAGCTCGTACGCCTCGGTCTGCGCCCGAAGCTCCTGGAGATCCGCGAGGACGTCACCTTCGCGACGGCCTCCTCGCTGATCGCGGCCTGCGAACCCACGTACCTGCGACTCGACTGGTCCCCGGCTTGCCTGACCCCGGAGGCCCTCGCCGCGCTGCACCGCTTGACCCACTTGCACGTGTACCGCCCCGCCGCGCCGTGGGACCTGCGTCAGCTCCCCGCCGAGATTCCACTGCTCAGCCTCCAGCTCGCCTCCCTGGCCGGGTCCGTGAACGGTCTGCACTGCCTGGACAGATGGCGAGGGCTGGAGGACGTGTTCCTCGGGAACGCCGAGCCGAGCTCGGCCGCGACGTGGGAGGCGCTCGCGCGGCTACCGCTTCTGAAAGGCCTCCAGCTGTCGACGCACACGCTGGCCTTCGCGCCCGCCGAGCTGCGCATGCCCAGCGTGCGGACTCTGACGCTGACCCTCACGAGCCCCTGGGAGACAGTGGTCAGCGAGCTGGAGCGCGTCTTCCCTGACGTCAGGATGGTCGTCGTGTTCGGGAGCGACGGCGCCCACATCATCAACATGCGGAAGAGTGACCCACTCTCCCGCCTCGCACTGAAGCCCTTCGCCACCCCGCCTGTTTGAACCGCCCCCGAACTCCCAAACCACCCCCACACGTTCGGATGACCCCGCAGAGTTCCCGCCCCTGTAAAGCGCGCCCTGCGCAAGCCTCGCCCCATGCGCAAGTATGAAGATCTGCTGGCCGAGGCGACGGCCACCGCGGAAGCCGCCCGCATGCGGGCACGCCAGGCCGTGAACACCGAACTGGTGCACATGTACTGGCGGATCGGGAAGCTGATCCTGGCCCGCCAGGCCGAGGACGGCTGGGGCACCGGCCTGGTCGCGCGCATGGCGACGGACCTGCGCGCGGCCTTCCCCCGGCAACGGATCTTCTCGTACCGGAACCTGGTGCAGACCCCGAAGATGGCGCACACCTGGCCCGCGCTGATCGCGCACCGCCCCGTGGCGCAGCTCCCCTGGACCCACATCACCGTGCTCCTCGACAAGCTGCACACACGCGCGGAACGCGACTTCTACGCCACCGAGGCGGTCCGCAACGGCTGGTCCCGGGCCCAGCTGCACCTGGCCATCCGCCAGCGGCTGCACATCCCGCACGGCAGCGTGCCGGTGACGTACGACGTGACGGCGCTGCCGGACGGCTCCCCCGCGCTCGACGAACTCGTCGGCGACCCCTACCGCCTGGACTTCGCGCGCCTGGACGAACAGCGGCAGCCCGAGCCCACGTACGAGGAGTCCATCGCGACCCGGATGGTCCGCTTCCTGACCGGCCTCGGCTCCGGCTTCGCCTTCGTCGGCTGCCGCTACCCGGTGCTCGCCGGGGACCAGTACCACCGCGTGGACCTGCTCTTCTACCACCTCCCTCTGCGCCGGTACGTCGCCTGCGCGCTCGGTACGACCACCGCGCGCCCCACCCACCTCACCCGCCTCGACACCCATGTGAAGGCCGTGGACGCCCGGGTCCGCGACCCCGACCGGGACGCCCCCACCATCGGCGTCCTCATCGAGACCAGCAGCGGCCAGGCCACGTACACCACCCTGCCCGCTCGGGGCCGCCAACTCCTGCCTACTGAGGCGGACTTGGCGCGGGTCCTGCGGGAGGCCATCGGCCCCGTCGACGCCGCCCCGCACCCGTGAGACGCTGCCGCCCGACCACAGGACACGCACTCCGAAGGGGCGAGCCGCAGCCATGGATCCCGCGATACTCGGCACCCGGCTCGTGTCGAGCGCCGTCGCCCCGCTCCTGCGGAAGCTCTTCGTACGGGACGGGCCGGGCGCCGGGCTCACGGACCGTCCCGTACGCCTGTCGGCCCTGGTGTCCTTCCGCGGCGAGAAGCGCGCCCTCGACGCGGGCGACGTGCGGAAGCTGGCCGCCGAGCTGATCCGGCGCGCCGCGGAGTCGCCGGGCGAGCCGCCCTTCCCGCCGGACGAGGAGAGCGCCGTCACCGACGCCCTCACCCGCAGGCTCCTCGCCATCGGCGCCCTGGACATGGACGACGTCCAGGCCGTCCACCTGGGCCATCAGGCGCTCGCCCGCGAACTCCGCGTCCCCGCGCCGGACCTCTCGGCCGACGCCACCGTCTTCCTCGACTCCGTCACCGAGTGGGCGTGCGTGCACATCCTGCACTTCTTCACCCAGCGCAGCACGTTCGCCGCCCGCACCCTGGTGGAGCAGAGCCGCACCCAGGCGGAACTCATCGTCAAAATTGACGAGTTGATCAGAAGGAATCCCCGCCCCAGTGCCCAGGACGCCGCGTTCGAACGCCGCTACCTCCGCCATGCCGCCGACAAACACAACCGCCTCACCATCTACGGCATCGACCTGCGCGAGTCCCCCGACCTGTGGCCCCTGGAGGTCGCCTACCTGACCTTGGAGGCGACCTGCTTCGAGGAGTACTCGACCAGCGACTACACGAGCTTCACCCCCGTCACCGTCCAGCTCTCCGCCGACACCGTGCTCACCGACCACCCCCGCGTGCTGCTGCGCGGCGAGGCTGGCTCCGGCAAGACGACCCTCGTCCAGTGGCTCGCCGTGACGGCGGCCCGCGAGGGCACCCGCATCCCCTTCGTCCTGCCCCTGCGCACCCTCGTCCGGGCCGCCGCTCTGCCCGCGCCCGACGCCTTCCTGACCGCCGTCGGCTGCCCCCGCACGGCCCCCGACGGCTGGGCCGAACGCGTCCTGACCGCCGGGCGCGGCCTCGTCATGGTCGACGGCATCGACGAGGTGCCCGCCGCCGACCGCGTCCGCGTCCGCGACTGGCTCCTCGACCTCACCCGGGCGTACCCCGACAACCAGTGGCTCGTCACCACCCGCCCCACCGCCGTCCACCCCTCCTGGCTCGCCGACCGGGGCTTCCACGAGCTGACGCTCGCGCCCATGAAGCGCGCCGACGTCACCACCTTCGTCCGCCGCTGGCACGCCGCCGCCGACGCCCGGCACCACGAGGAGCCGCTCCTCGCCGCCCTGCACGCCAAGCGGGACCTGGCCGTCATGGCCACCAACCCGCTCATGTGCGGCCTGATCTGCGCCCTGCACCGCGAACGCCGCGGCTTCCTGCCCGAGGGCCGCAAGGAGCTGTACGACGCCGCGCTGTCCATGCTGCTCACGCGGCGCGACCGCGAGCGCGGCATGGGCCCGGTGGACGGCATCGAGCTGAGCGAGGAGGCCCGCCTCGACCTGCTCCAGTCCCTCGCGTACAGCCTGATCCTCAGCGGCCGCACCGAGATGGACCACGACGGCGCCCTGCTCCTCCTGGAGCGCGCCCTGCCGACGATCGCCTCAGCGGCCCAGCAGGGCGACGCCGGGGCCGTACTCCGCCATCTGCTGCTGCGCAGCGGCCTGCTCCGCGAACCGGCGCCCGGCGTGGTCCACTTCGTGCACCGCACCTTCCAGGACTACCTGGGCGCGCGGGCCGCCGTGGCCGAGGGCCACCTGGACGCCCTCGTCAGCCACGCCGGTGACCCCCAGTGGGAGGACGTCATCCGCATGTCCGTCGCCCACGCCCGCCCCCACGAACGGGCCCGCCTCCTGCGCCGGCTCCTCGCCGCCGACGACTCCCCCCGCGTGAGCCTCCTGGCCCTGGCCTGCCTCCAGGACGCGACGACCCTGGACCCGGCGGTCCGCGAGGGGGAGGTCGAAGCCCGGGCGAGGGGCCTGATCCCCCCGACCACGGAGTCGGAGGCCCGCGCCCTGGCGGAGGCGGGCCCCTTGGTCCTCGAACTCCTCCCGGGCCCGGAGGGCCTCACGAACGACGAGGCACTGGGGGTGGTGCACACGGCCACACTGGTGGGCAGCGAGTTCGCGCTACCGGTGCTCACACGCTTCCGGGACCACGAGAACAGCAGGGTGAGCAGTCGGCTGGTGTCCGCCTGGGACAATTTCGACACCGACGAATTCGCCGATGCTGTGATCGCCCACCTCGCGCAGCGCCGTATTTTCCTCACGGCCAGGACCAGGGAACAGGCAGAAGCACTGCGGCGGTTGGGCCCGCATCCGGACATCAACGTCATCGGTTCCTACACCGCCGAGGAGCTGCTGAGCTTCGTCGACCCCGACACCCTCAAGCGCTTCACCATCTCCGACAACACCACCCTGAGGGATCTGAGTCCCTTCCGATGCCTACGGCATCTCACGGCGCTCACGTTGTCCGGCTGCGTCCCGTCGATCGATCTGGGCCCACTGGCCGCACTGGACTTGAACTGGTTGCAGTTGCAGACGCGAGAGGAACCCGGTGCCGTATCGGGGCTGAAACAGCTGACATCTCTGCGCACACTGGCTATCAACCACACCCTGAACGACGGCGACCTCACTACGTGGCTACCAATCGACGCCCCGTTGAACTCCCTCTCCCTCAACCCCGGCGCCATCGGCACCTGCGGCCTGAAAGGCATCTCGCGCTGGCCCGTCCTGAAGTATCTCTACCTCGACAAAGGGCATTGTGAACTGACCGCTCGGGACTTCCAGGAACTGGCCGAACACCCCTCCCTAGACAACCTCCTGCTGTTCCGGCGCATACTGCCGGAGCTTCATGGCGCGCCCGAACTGCCCGGTATCGAAACGCTCCGCCTCTGGGCGCTCGACGGCACGGAGGACCTCTCCGCCTTGCGCCGGGTGTTCTCCCACGTACGCAAGGTCATCATCGCGCCGCCCGTCGGCCACCGCCTGCCCATCGACGACTATCGGAAGTTGTTCCCCGACGCCGAAGTCGATGTCCGCACCGTGTCCTTCTGGAACATTCCCCCCTCATAAACAAAAACGAGGCTGCCCCAGACCCGAAGGTCCGGGGCAGCCCCCACGCTCCGCTCAGCTCAGCGCTGGCGTCACGCTTCCTTGCTCAGGTTGGGGCCGGAGCCACCAGCCGTCGACTCGATCGGCGGCACGTCCGGCAGCGCGGCCTTCTCCTCGCCACGGAACGTGAACGTGGCGGTCTCGCCCTCACCCTCCGTGTCGACGACCACGATGTGGCCGGGGCGCAGCTCACCGAAGAGGATCTTCTCGGAGAGCGTGTCCTCGACCTCGCGCTGGATGGTGCGGCGCAGCGGCCGGGCACCCAGGACGGGGTCGTACCCCTTCTTGGCGAGGAGCTCCTTCGCGGACTGGGAGAGCTCGAGGCCCATGTCCCGGTCCTTCAGGCGCTCGTCCACCTTGCCGATCATGAGGTCGACGATCTCGAGGATGTCGCCCTGGCTCAGCTGCGGGAAGACGACGACGTCGTCCACGCGGTTGAGAAACTCGGGCCGGAAGTGCTGCTTGAGCTCGTCCGAGACCTTGTTCTTCATGCGCTCGTAGTTGGACTTCGTGTCGCCCTGGGCGGCGAAGCCCAGGTTGAAGCCCTTGGAGATGTCCCGCGTGCCGAGGTTGGTCGTCATGATGATGACCGTGTTCTTGAAGTCGACGACCCGGCCCTGGGAGTCGGTCAGGCGACCGTCCTCCAGGATCTGGAGCAGCGAGTTGAAGATGTCCGGGTGGGCCTTCTCGACCTCGTCGAAGAGGACCACCGAGAACGGCTTGCGGCGGACCTTCTCGGTCAGCTGGCCGCCCTCTTCGTAGCCCACGTAGCCGGGAGGCGAGCCGAAGAGGCGCGAGACGGTGTGCTTCTCGCTGAACTCCGACATGTCGAGGGAGATCAGCGCGTCCTCGTCACCGAAGAGGAACTCGGCCAGGGCCTTGCTCAGCTCGGTCTTACCGACGCCGGACGGGCCCGCGAAGATGAACGAGCCACCGGGGCGCTTGGGGTCCTTCAGACCCGCGCGCGTACGCCGGATCGCCTTCGAGAGCGCCTTGACGGCGTCCTTCTGGCCGATGACGCGCTTGTGGAGCTCGTCCTCCATGCGCAGCAGCCGGGAGGACTCCTCCTCGGTCAGCTTGAAGACCGGGATGCCGGTGGCCGTGGCGAGGACCTCGGCGATGAGCTCGCCGTCGACCTCGGCGACGACGTCCATGTCGCCGGCCTTCCACTCCTTCTCGCGCTTGGCCTTGGCGGCCAGGAGCTGCTTCTCCTTGTCGCGCAGGGAAGCGGCCTTCTCGAAGTCCTGGGAGTCGATGGCCGACTCCTTGTCCCGGCGCACGCCCGCGATCTTCTCGTCGAACTCGCGGAGGTCCGGCGGCGCGGTCATCCGGCGGATGCGCATCCGCGAACCGGCCTCGTCGATCAGGTCGATCGCCTTGTCCGGCAGGAAGCGGTCCGAGATGTACCGGTCGGCCAGGGTGGCGGCCTGGACCAGGGCCTCGTCCGTGATGGAGACGCGGTGATGCGCCTCGTACCGGTCACGGAGGCCCTTGAGGATCTCGATGGTGTGCGGCAGCGAGGGCTCGGCGACCTGGATGGGCTGGAAGCGGCGCTCGAGGGCGGCGTCCTTCTCCAGGTGCTTGCGGTACTCGTCCAGCGTGGTGGCGCCGATGGTCTGGAGCTCACCGCGGGCCAGCATCGGCTTCAGGATGGAGGCCGCGTCGATGGCGCCCTCGGCGGCACCCGCACCCACGAGCGTGTGCAGCTCGTCGATGAACAGGATGATGTCACCGCGGGTGCGGATCTCCTTGAGGACCTTCTTCAGGCGCTCCTCGAAGTCACCGCGGTAGCGCGATCCTGCGACCAGGGCGCCGAGGTCCAGGGTGTAGAGGTGCTTGTCCTTGAGGGTCTCGGGCACCTCGCCCTTGACGATGGCCTGAGCGAGGCCCTCGACGACGGCGGTCTTGCCGACGCCGGGCTCACCGATCAGGACGGGGTTGTTCTTGGTGCGGCGGGACAGCACCTGCATGACCCGCTCGATCTCCTTCTCGCGCCCGATGACCGGGTCGAGCTTGGACTCGCGGGCCGCCTGGGTGAGGTTCCGGCCGAACTGGTCGAGGACCAGGGACGTGGAGGGCGTGCCCTCGGCAGGACCGCCGGCGGTGGCGGTCTCCTTGCCCTGGTAGCCCGACAGCAGCTGGATGACCTGCTGGCGGACGCGGTTGAGATCTGCGCCCAGCTTCACGAGGACCTGGGCGGCGACGCCCTCGCCCTCGCGGATCAGGCCGAGCAGGATGTGCTCCGTGCCGATGTAGTTGTGGCCCAGCTGAAGGGCCTCGCGGAGCGACAGCTCCAGGACCTTCTTGGCACGGGGGGTGAAGGGGATGTGGCCCGAGGGCGCCTGCTGGCCCTGGCCGATGATCTCCTCCACCTGCTGGCGGACCGCCTCGAGCGAAATCCCGAGGCTCTCCAGGGCCTTAGCGGCGACACCCTCACCCTCGTGGATCAGGCCCAGGAGGATGTGCTCGGTGCCGATGTAGTTGTGGTTGAGCATCCGGGCTTCTTCCTGAGCCAGGACGACAACCCGCCGCGCGCGGTCGGTGAACCTCTCGAACATCGTTAATCGCTCCTCAGAGCGGTCAGGCAGTAAGGGGTCGGTCCCCTCCCTGTCCTTCCGCAGCTTAGTCCCGCAAGCGGGGACCGCTCATTCCAACTGCCGACACCCGTCCGGATCACCCTCACTACGGTAAGGAACGGTTCCTGACTCCAACGCCGACACATGCTCCAACCTGATGGTGCGAGACGATGTTCCCGCAGGCCAAGCAGTTACCCACGCCATCAGTACGCCGTTGGCGAACGTGAGACGCCTGAACACCGCGTGTCGCCCCTCCCCACTAGGGATGTCTTACCCGTATGCACGGACACTCCATGCGGCGCGCACCGGTTCCCTCCGCTACGGGCGAACACCCTTGCGCCACGAAGAGCTCCAGTACACCCCCCGCCTCACCACTGTGCGCACACGAGGTGCCACTGTGCGTGACGTACGCCGTAACTCAGGTACGCCTTGGGCTGTTGCTCCTGGCATGGCCCTCCCCAGCGTTCCCCACCCCAGGCCGCCGGCCGAACAGCTTGACCGGTGCCCCTCCGCCCGGCGCGACCGCACGCTGGGCGATCGGGTACAGCGGTGGTACGAGCGGGACCTCGGCTGGACGGTGGCGCCGGGTGCTCCGGGGGCGGTAGTCCGCCTCGTCACGGGGCTGCGCTTCGACGTCCTGGAGCTGCCGGCCGAGGCGGGCTTCGCCGCGCTGCGGCACCTGCGGCCGAAGGCGCCGGTGGCGCTGCGGGGCGGGACGATGCGGCTCTTCGTGGCCGCGGGCAGCGCCGAGGAACTTCCCGGGCTGCTGGACTGGCTTCAGTGGGGGGACATCCCCCTGGACCTCACCGCGATCGGAGCGGGCGGCCTGGTCGACGCGCCGACTCCACCCGGCCTTCCCGGCTCACGAGGGGCCGCCGTATGGCTGCGCCCCCCGGAGCCCGGGCACGAGGTGGAGACGACGCTGCCGTCGCTCGCGACCCTGGCGCCGCGAGCCACGGACGGCAGCGGAACCGACCCCCATTCCGGCTCCGCCGCGGGCTCTGACCTCGTACGCCTCGTGGACACGGCGGCAACGCAGTGCCATCGGGCCCGCTTGCGGCGCGCGACAAGTCAGCCGTTGGCCTTCTCGTAGGCCTCGCGAATGGACGCGGGAACGCGGCCGCGGTCATTGACCTCGAAGCCGTTGTCCTTCGCCCAGGCGCGGATCTGAGCCGTGTCCTGGCTACTGGACACCGCCGCCGTACGCCCCTTGCCGCGACCGCTCGAACGGCCTCCAGTGCGACGCCCGCCCTTGAGATACGGGTCGAGAAGACCGCGGAGCTTGTCTGCGTTGGCGGTGGTGAGATCGATCTCGTACGTCTTGCCGTCCAGCGCGAACGTCACGGTCTCGTCCGCCTCGCCGCCGTCGAGGTCATCGACAAGAAGGACCTGAACCTTCTGTGCCACCGGATTTCCTTTCATCGATAACTTCAGGGCCGGGCCATGCGGCGTGGGCCGCCGATTCGCCGCCCCCTGTTATATGCAGCACTGCAGTACGTCGGAAAGCAAACCGCTTTTCTCGGAAAAACACAAACCCCTGGGAGAGACCAGCTGCACGGGATCCCAGGAAACATGCGCGTTTCGGACATAGGGAACCAGGGCATGTGACAGCCCGGAATAGCCCGGTCACGATCACAGATGCAGAAGCATCCGGCTGTTGCCCAAGGTGTTCGGTTTCACTCGTTCGAGGCCCAGGAACTCCGCTACGCCCTCGTCATAGGAACGCAGCAGCTCGGTGTAGACATCTGTGTCGACGGTATCGACGGGGGTCTCGCCGATCTCCACGAAGCCGTGTTTGGCGAAGAAGTCCACTTCGAAGGTGAGGCAGAAAACCCGCCGCACGCCGAGCCAGCGCGCGGTCCCCAGCAACTTACCGAGCAGCTGATGGCCCACGCCCGCGCCCTTGACCTGAGGATTCACCGCGAGCGTGCGCACTTCGGCGAGGTCTTCCCACATCACGTGCAGGGCCCCGCAGCCGACCACCTCGGCGTTGTCGTCGCGTTCCGCGACCCAGAACTCCTGGATGTCCTCGTAAAGCGTGACGGTCGCTTTGTCGAGCAGGATGCCCCGACGGACGTACGAGTCGAGCAGGGACCGCACGGCGGGCACATCGGTGGTGCGCGCCCTGCGCACGGAGACCGCATTCGGCGCGACGGCGCGGAGCGGCGCGACTTCGGTGGGCTCCGGCGGGAGTTCGTCGGGCTTGGCTGGCATGAGCGGACGCTATCGTTCGCCCGCGCCGCCCGACGTGCCGGGGTTCTCGGCGTTCTCGGCCGGTGGGCTCGCGTTCTTGGCGGGCGGGCTCGTGTTCACGGCTGGCGGGCTCGCGTTCTGGGCGGCCTGGCCGGGGTTGCCCTGCGGCCGCTCGGGGTTCTCATGACCTTCCACCATGCGAACCGCGTCGGTCAGGGCTTCCCGCTGCTGCGGCGACATCATGCCGAAGAACGCGACGAGAGCGGCGGCGGGGTTGTCGCTCTGCGACCAGCCCTCGTTCATGAGCGCGGCCGCGTACGCGGCACGCGTGGAGACCGCCTCATATCGATAGGCGCGGCCTTCCGCCTCGCGGCGTACCCACCCCTTCTGATGGAGATTGTCCAAAACGGTCATGACCGTGGTGTACGCGATGGACCGTTCCTGCTGAAGGTCTTCCAGGACTTCTCGAACGGTCACGGGGCGGTTCCACTTCCACACCCGCGTCATCACTGCGTCTTCGAGTTCTCCCAAGGGGCGAGGCACGGCAGAACAATAGTGGGCGAAGCTGGCCGAAGTCACTGAAGCCGAGAAAGGCGAGAGCGACATGACATAACGCTTATTTTGGACAAAAAGGGCGCGGGACCGCGAGGATCAGGTGATCCTCGCGGTCCCGCGCCAGAGCTGATCGCGGCCCGGTCGCCGGGCGGGCCGGGCGTGGCGCCGTCAGGCGCCGCCGGGCCCCGGGGTCTGCCGGGCGGACTCGGCGCGGGCGATCGCCGCGTCGACCGCGGCGTCCTCCTTGGCCTTGTTGGCGCCACCCTGGGTCTTGACGATCGTCACGATGAGGCCGACGAAGAACACGGCCATCACTACGGGGGGCAGGAGCGCGGAGACGTAGTCCATGCCCCCAGCGTAGCTAGCCCGCGGCGAGGCGCTGCGAGGGGGCGGGCGGTGGCGACGGGCGCTTCGGCGGGAACACCTCGGCCGGGGTGGGCACCGGGCGCGGGCGCTCCGGCGGGGCGGCCGGGGGCTCCGCGGGCGTCTTCGGGCGGGGCGCGGACTTGCCCTCGTCGGCGGCGCGCCCGCCGGGCAGCCCGATCAGCCGGGTGCGCGAGGGGGGCACCACGGGGCGGGGCGCCGCCGTCTCGCCCGCCGTCTCGCCCGCCGTCGCGAGCCGGGCGCGGACGTCACGCTCGGCGAGCGCCTCGCAGCGGCCGAGCAAGGCCGCGGCGCGCGGGGTGCCGCGCAGGGCGCGCAGCGCCGCGAGGTCGTCGGGGCCCGGCCGGTAGCCGATGGCGAGCACGTCCTCCAGGAGCTCCAGATACCCGGTCGCGGTGCCGGGCAGCGCCGCCCGGTAGCGCGCGAGGTCGGCCACCAGGAAGGCGCGCAGCCGGGCGCCTTCGCGCACCGCCTCGTCGATGTCGTCGGCGAGTCGCACGCAGTCCTGCACGGCCTGGTCGTCGAGGGTGCGGACGGTACTGGTGTGCAGGGCGAGGGCCAGGGCACGGCGGAGCACACGCAGCTCCCCCGCGCCGAAGGCAAGGCCGCCCCGGGATCCGTATGGCGTGGGCATGGGGTGACGATACGCCTGGAAGGGACAAAATCGTCTTAACTCACCCGTTCGCCACACCGCGCGGCGCGGTGTTCATGAGGGGGTCCGGAGCTCGGAGAGGGCGCGGGCGCGGCGGCCGCCTAGTCCACCCGCCTTCGCGCGGTCGCGAACGCCACCGCTCCGACGCCGAGCGCTCCCGCCCCGCCCGCCGCGAGCCACGGCAGCACGCCCGCGCCGGTGTCGGCCATCCGCCCGGCCGGGCGGTGCTCGGCGGCGGGTGTGGAGGACGGCTGGATGGTGGCCGTGGAGTCGGGGTCAGCGCCCCGCTCCGCGGTGGAGCCGGGCTCGGCGGCCGTGGTGACGGACGCGGCGTCCCCGGCTCCCGGCGCGACGGCGGTGGCCGGGGCGGTCAGGGGCGTGGCCTCGGCCCGCTCCTCGTGCGCCGAGGCCGCGCCGACGGCGGGTGCGGCGGCGAGCACCGCCGCGGCGAAGGCAGCCGTGATCGCCGCCCGCCACCCTGCGTCCCATTCCTCGCCCGCCCATCAGCCCCCCGGCAGCAACCGGACACCCAGTCAGAACCCCTCCCTGGAAGGACTCCTTTGGAGGGCTCCGGGTTGCTCGACAGACTGTCAGGTACGGGACACGTTCCGCTCGTACACCAGACGGAGACCGATCAGTGTCAGCCACGGCTCGTGCTCGTCGATGACGGACGCCTCGCCGAGCACCATGGGCGCGAGTCCGCCCGTGGCGATGACCGTGACGTCCCCCGGGTCGACGTGCGGGCCCGCGAGCTCGCGCGCCATGCGGCGCACGACGCCGTCGACCTGGCCCGCGAAGCCGTACACGATGCCCGACTGCATCGCCTCCACGGTGTTCTTGCCGATGACGCTGCGCGGGCGGGCCAGCTCGATCTTGCGCAGCTGCGCGCCGCGTACGCCGAGGGCCTCCACGGAGATCTCGATCCCGGGAGCGATGACGCCGCCCGCGTACTCCCCGCGCGCGGAGACCGCGTCGAACGTCGTCGCCGTACCGAAGTCCACGACGATCGCGGGGCCTCCGTAGAGCTCGACCGCCGCGACCGCGTTGATGATGCGGTCGGCGCCGACCTCCTTGGGGTTGTCCATGAGGATCGGCACGCCCGTCTTGATGCCGGGCTCCACCAGGACGGCCGGTACGTCGCCGTAGTAGCGGCGGGTGACCTCGCGCAGCTCGTGCAGGACGGACGGGACCGTGGAGCAGATCGCGATGCCGTCGATGCCGTCGCCGAGCTCCTCGCCGAGCAGCGGGTGCATGCCCATCAGGCCGTTGAGGAGCACCGCGAGTTCGTCGGCCGTGCGGCGGGCGTCGGTGGAGATGCGCCAGTGCTCGACGATGTCCTCGCCGTCGAAGAGTCCGAGGACGGTGTGGGTGTTGCCGACGTCGATCGTGAGCAGCATGGCGGGTTACTCCGTCCCGCGCGCGGGGGCCTCGGCGGCCTCCCTCAGGTCCAGGCCGACGTCCAGGATCGGCGAGGAGTGCGTGAGGGCGCCCACGGCCAGGAAGTCGACGCCGGTGCGCGCGTAGTCCGCCGCGTTCTCCAGGGTGAGGCGGCCGGAGGACTCCAGGAGGGCCCTGCCGCCGACGATGGCGACCGCCTCCTCGGTCTCGCCGGGCGTGAAGTTGTCCAGGAGGATCAGGTCGGCGCCCGCGTCCACGGCCTCGCGCAGCTGGTGGAGGGTGTCCACCTCGACCTCGACCGGCACGTCCGGGAAGGCGTCCCGCACGGCCTTGAAGGCCTGTGCCACGCCGCCCGCCGCGACCACGTGGTTGTCCTTGACGAGGGCCGCGTCGGCCAGCGACATGCGGTGGTTGACGCCGCCGCCCGTGCGGACCGCGTACTTCTCCAGGGAGCGCAGGCCCGGCGTCGTCTTGCGGGTGTCGCGGACCTTCGCGCCGGTGCCCTCCAGAGCGTCCGCCCACGCGCGCGTGGCCGTCGCGATGCCGGACAGGCGGCACAGGATGTTCAGCGCGCTGCGCTCGGCCGTGAGCAGGTCGCGGGTGCGGCCGGTGACGCTCAGGAGCACCTCGCCGGCCTGGACGCGCGCGCCGTCCTCGACGTGCCGATCCACCTCGAACTCGTCCGCGCACACCACGGAGAAGACCGCCTCGGCGACGCGCAGGCCCGCGACGGTGCCCGCCTCGCGCGCGGTGAAGTCGGCCGTCGAGACGGCCTCCTCGGGGATGGTGGCGACCGTCGTGACGTCCACGGCGTCCGGCGAGAACTCCATGTCCTCGGCGATCGCCAGGTGCGCGATGTCCTCGACCTGGACGGGGTCGAGCCCGGCGTCGGCGAGGAGCAGGGCGAGCGACGGGTCGAGTCCGCACTCCATGGGGTCGTGTGCCGTGTCGCCGCAGCCGCAGGCGTCGCCGCAGCCGCTGTCGACGAGGGGGAGGTCGGGAGTGCTCACGTCGGTCACTGCTCCTGGGTGCTGGGGAAACGGGCGTTCTGAGTCGTACGGGTCGCGAGGGTCCGGTCGGGGTTGAGGCTGACGACGATGTGGCGCCCCCACGCCGCGTCGTCGCGCTCCGCGTGGTCCTCGCGCCAGTGGCAGCCCCGAGTCTCCTCGCGCCACTGCGCCGCCGCCACCAGGACGCGGGCCACGCACAGCAGGTTGGTGGTCTCCCAGGCCTCCACGCCCGGCTCGGTGGTCTTGCCGTCCTCGGCGAGCGCGCCCGCCGCGTCCGCGTGGATGCGCGCGAGCCGCTCGGCGGCCTCGGCGAGGGAGGCTTCGGAGCGGAGCACTCCGGCGCCCTCGGTCATGATCCGCTGGATGGCGAAACGGGCCTCGGGCGGCAGCAGCGGGTGGGCGGGCTTCCCGGACGGGACCAGCGGCGCGGGCACGCGCGCGTGGAGGGCGTCCGCCGCATGCCGGGCGGCGATGTCGGCCGCGATGCGCTCGGCGTAGACCAGGCCCTCCAGGAGGGAGTTGGACGCGAGCCGGTTCGCTCCGTGCACGCCGGTGCAGGCGACCTCCCCGCACGCGTACAGGCCCTCCACGGTGGTGCGGCCGTGCGGGTCGGTGCGGACGCCGCCGGAGGCGTAGTGCGCGGCCGGGGCCACCGGGACGGGCTCGGTCACCGGGTCGATGCCGTGGGCGCGGCAGGCGGCGAGGATCGTCGGGAAGCGGGTCGCCCACATCTCGGCGCCGAAGTGGCGCGCGTCCAAGTACATGTGCTCGGCGCCCTGTTCGAGCATGCGGCGCGTGATGCCCTTGGCGACGATGTCGCGCGGGGCGAGCTCGGCGAGCTCGTGGGCACCCACCATGAAGCGCACGCCGTCCGCGTCCACGAGGTGGGCGCCCTCGCCGCGCACGGCCTCGGACACCAGCGGCTGCTGTCCCTCGGCGTCGGCCCCCAGGAAGAGCACCGTCGGGTGGAACTGCACGAACTCCAGGTCGGAGACCTCCGCGCCGGCGCGCAGGGCGAGCGCGACGCCGTCGCCCGTCGACACGGACGGGTTCGTCGTCGCCGAGAACACCTGGCCCATGCCGCCGGTGGCGAGCACCACGGCGGGCGCGCGCACGGCGCCCACGCCGTCGTGCTGGCCCTCGCCCATGACGTGCAGCGTGACGCCCGCCGCGCGCCCCTGGGCGTCCGTCAGCAGATCCAGGACCAGGGCGTTCTCGACGGTGGCTATGCCGCGCGCGCGGACCGCGTCGACGAGGGCCCGGGAGATCTCCGCGCCGGTCGCGTCGCCGCCCGCGTGCGCGATGCGGCGGCGGTGGTGGCCGCCCTCGCGGGTGAGCGCCAGGGAGCCGTCGGTGCCCTCGTCGAACCGGGCGCCGGTCTCGATCAGGCGGCGTACGGCGTCGGGGCCCTCGGTGACGAGCGTGCGCACCGCGTCCTCGTCGCACAGGCCCGCGCCCGCCACGAGGGTGTCCTCCAGGTGCTGTTCGGGGGTGTCGCCCTCGCCGAGCGCGGCCGCGATGCCGCCCTGTGCCCAGCGCGTGGAGCCGTCGTCCAGGCGGGCCTTGGTGACGACGACGGTCTCCAGGCCCGCCGCCGCGCAGCGCAGCGCGGCGGTCAGACCGGCCACCCCGGAGCCGACGACCACGACGTCGGCGTCGAGCGACCAGCCGGGGGCGGGGGCGTGCAGCCGTATGCCGGTAGCACTCATGCGAAGGCTCCGTTCGCGGTCGGGCGGGGCTTCACGCGGAGGCTCCGAAGATGAGCGGGATGTTGTCGATGAGGCGGGTGGTGCCGACCTTGGCGGCGATGGCGAGGACCGCGTCGCCCTGGTGGCCGGGGGTGACGTCCCTGAAGTCCGACGGGTCGACCAGCGCCGCGTAGTCCAGGGCGAGCGGCGGCGTCAGCCGCGCGGCCTCGTCGAGGACCTGGCGCGCGGCGGCGAGGACCGCGCCGGGACCGGCGGGCGCGGCCTGGGCCACGGCGTGCGCGTCGGCGGCGGCACGGGCCTCCCCCAGCGCGTTCAGCGCGTCCGCGCGCGCGGCGGTGGCGGGGGCGAGGGCGGCCCGCGCGCGCAGGGCCTCCTGCGCGGCGTGCCGGTCGCGGCCCGCGAACAGGGCCCGGGACAGCGCGAGCGCGGTGTGGCGCTCGGCGGGCGACAGATAGCGGTTGCGGCTGGAGCGGGCGAGCCCGTCCTCCTCGCGGACCGTCGGTACGCCCTCGATCCGCACGTCGAAGTTCAGGTCGCGCACCATGCGGCGGATGAGGGCGAGCTGCTGGGCGTCCTTCTGGCCGAAGAGCGCGACGTCGGGTGCCGTCAGGTGCAGCAGCTTGGCGACGACGGTGAGGACGCCGTCGAAGTGCCCGGGGCGTGTGGCGCCCTCCAGGACCGTGCCCATCGGGCCCGCGCTGACGCGCACCTGGGGCTCGCCTCCGGGATAGACCTCCTCTACGGAGGGCGCGAAGACGAGGTCCGCGCCCGCCTGTTCGGCGGTCTTCACGTCGGCTTCCAGGGTGCGCGGATAGCGGTCCAGGTCCTCGCCCGCGCCGAACTGCAGCGGGTTCACGAAGACCGTGACGACGACCTCGCCGTCCGGGCCCGCCGTGCGCCGCGCCTCCTGGATCAGCGTGGCGTGCCCCTCGTGCAGGGCGCCCATGGTCATGACGACGGCCCGTGGGCCACTACGCGCGCGTGCCCGCAGCCGCTCGGCGGCGTGCACCAGCTGGATGCCGCTCATCGGTCTCCTCCGTCCGCTCCGCCGTCGCCGGGTTCCTCGGGGCCGCCAGTGCCGCCGGTGCCGCCCGTGGCCGCGCCGGGGCCCGCGAGCACGCCGAGCAGGTCCTCGGCGAGCTCCGGCTTGAGCAGGCCGTGCGCGAGCGCGCGGTCGGCGGTGGCGCGGGCCATCGCCAGATATCCGGCGACGGTCTGCGGCGCGTGCTTGCGCAGCTCCGCGACGTGCGCCGCCACGGTGCCCGCGTCGCCGCGCGCGACGGGGCCGGTCAGGGCGGCGTCGCCGGAGCGCAGGGCGTTGTCGAGGGCCGCGCCGAGCAGCGGGCCGAGCATGCGGTCGGGGGCCGCCACGCCCGCGTCCCGCAGCAGCTCCATGGACTCGGCGACCAGCGTCACCAGGTGGTTGGCGCCGAGCGCGAGCGCCGCGTGGTACAGCGGGCGGGCCTCCTCGGCGATCCACTCGGGCTCGCCGCCCATCTCGATGACCAGGGCCTCCGCGGCGAGCCGCAGCTCCTCGGGCGCGGTGACCCCGAAGGAGCACCCGGCCAGGCGCTGCACGTCCACGGGGGTGCCGGTGAACGTCATCGCCGGGTGCAGCGCGAGCGGCAGCGCACCGGCGCGCAGCGCGGGGTCGAGCACCTTGGTGCCGTACCGCCCGGAGGTGTGCGCCAGGAGCTGTCCCGGGCGCACCGCGCCGGTATCGGCGAGGCCTTCGACGAGGCCGGGCAGCGCGTCGTCCGGCACGGTCAGGAGCACCAGGTCGGCGCGCTCCAGGACCTGGGCGGGCGTCACCAGGGGCACGTCGGGGAGCATCACGGCGGCGCGCCTGACGGAGCTGTCGGAGACACCGGACACGGCCACCGGGCGGTGCCCGGCGAGCTGGAGGGCAGCGGCGAGCGCCGGGCCGACGCGGCCCGCGCCGACGACGCCCACGGCGAGCCGCGCGGGGCGGTCCCTGGGGTCCGACCGCGCGTCTGGACGGGGCTCTGGGGGCTGCTCCGGCCGGTGTGGTGCGTTCACGCGATGACGCCTTCCGTTCCAGTCCGCTCGGGGTACCGGACGATTTCTCGTCATGCTAACGCGATCGGTTGGCGCGGCGCCGTCGGCTGTCCACAGGCTGTGGGCATTCGTACGACCGCGCGGGATGATCTGTGGATGACCGCAGACGAAGCGAGGAAGGCCCCCGAGGACGACGGGTCCGCCGACGATCAGGCCCCTGACGAGCAGGCCCGGCGCATCGCCGCCGCCCGGGGCGCCAAGCGCCTGCTGTCACGCCCCCCGACGACCGTGCCCCTAGGCGAGCGCCTGGCGGCCCTCGACCGCGCGGCGGACGTCACCGACCTGGACGCCCCGCCCGACGTGTACGGCGACGGCGTGGTCGCCGAGCTGGAGGACGAGGTCGCGCGGCTGCTCGGCAAGGAGTCCGCCGCGTTCTTCCCGACGGGCACGATGGCGCAGCAGGTGGCGCTGCGCTGCTGGGCGGGCCGCACCGGCAACGCGACGGTGGCGCTGCACCCGCGCTCGCACCCGGAGGTCCACGAAGGGGGCGCCCTGTCGGCGGTGAGCGGCCTGCGCACGGTGCACCCCGCGGACGGCCCGCGCCCGTTCACGGCCGAGGACGTACGGGACTTCGACGAGCCCTTCGGCACCCTGATGCTCGAACTGCCCATGAGGGAGGCCGGTTTCCTGCTGCCCACGTGGGACGAGCTCCAGGAGGTGGTGGCGGCGGCGCGCGAGCGGGACGCCGTCGTCCACTTCGACGGCGCGCGCCTGTGGGAGTGCACGCCGCACTTCGGTCGTCCGCTGCACGAGATCGCCGCGCTCGCGGACACCGTCTACGTGTCGTTCTACAAGTCCTTGGAGGGCTTCGCGGGCGCCGCGCTCGCCGGGCCGCGCACCCTGGTCGACGAGGCCCGCGCCTGGCGGCACCGCTACGGAGGGCTCGGTTTCCAGCAGTTCCCGACGGCCCTTGCGGCACGGCTCGGCCTGAAGGACGTCCTGCCGCGCCTGCCGGAGTACGTCGCCCACGCGCGCGTGGTCGCCGAGGCGCTCCGCGAGGAGCTGGCGTCCTCCCCGGTGCCCTGGTCGCGCGTGCACCCCGAGCCGCCGCACACCCACCAGTTCCAGGTGTGGCTTCCGTACGCGCCCGACGTCCTGAACGAGGCGGCGCTCGCGCAGGCCGAGGAGACGAAGACCCTGCTGTTCTGGCGCTGGTTCCCGGACGGCCCACCGGGCCTGTCCGTCACGGAGGTCACCGTGAACGAGCCCGCGCTGGCGTGGAGCGCCGCCGACGTCAGGGAAGCGGTCGCGGAGTTCGTACGCCGCCTCCCCTGAGGCCGCGCGGACGAAGCGGGCGACGGCGGCCCGCACGCGTCCGTGCGCGGGCCGTTCCCGCACCACGGCGGCGAAGCGCCCGTAGTCGCGCACCTCGCGCACGACCTGCCAGTCGTGCTCACCGGGCGCGGGCGGGGCCGGCTCGCCGTGCTGGGAGGCGCGGTAGGTGTCGAGCAGGTACTGCTGGGTGACGCTCATGACATACGACCTTTCACGACAAAGGGTACTTAACGGACGTGCGGAGGGCGCGAAGGGCCCGTCCAGCACCTGAGGAGGAATCGGGGAATCAGGGAAGAATCAGGGAGAACCCAGGGAAATCGAGGGAAGGGGACGCGAGCCCTTGGGAGGGCCGACGCCGTCGAGGAGGGGGCGGCGCCATCGCGGCCCCGGCGGTGTCTCCACTGTGCACAGGGCCCGGGGGCCAGGTCTCGTCGATTGACGGCAGCCGTCAATCGACGGCGGCGTTGTCAGTGGCACGGTGCACCATGGGGTCATGAGCGTGAGCATCGACATCACCGGCCTGACGCCGGATCGCGTCCATGTCGTGCCCTCGCCCCTCGCCGAGCTCGGCATGGCGCTGCACGCGCTGTCCGAGACCGGTCACCACCCGGGGCTGCAGGGCTGGGCGACCGCCGTGTCCGCGCGCCTCGACCAGGGCCTCGCGGACCGCCTGTGCGAGGCGGACTTCCTGTGGCGGACGACGTTCTCGGACGTCTTCGCGCCCTTCGCGGGCCTCCCCGGCAAGAACAGCCTGCCCGGTGCCACGCTCGCCGAGGAGCTCGACCAGCTGGACAAGCTGACGGACGAGCAGTTCGTGGACGCCGCCCTGGAGTTCACCTGCCAGCTCGCCTACGACCAGAACCGCGTGACGGACCCGCTGAACGACCCGGGCATGCGCCGCCACGCCCTGGAGCTCGCCGCCGCCCGGGGCGAGCACCAAGTGGCGTTCACCGAGCGGCTCCTGGACGACCCGCCCGCCGTGCGCGCCTGGTTCCGCCAGCTGATGCAGGACTGCGACGAGGCGTTCTTCTCGGACACCTGGGCCCGCCTGAGCCACCAGCTGGCCGCGGACGCCCGGCACAAGACCGAGCTGCTGCGCCGCAAGGGCCTCGGGGAGGCCCTGAAGGCGATCTCCGGGGCGGTGTCCCTGGACGAGGAGGCCCGGCGGATCACCGTCGACAAGATGGCGGTGGGCCACACCAGGACGGGCGACGGCGGCCTCGTCCTGGTGCCGACGAGCCTCGGCTGGCCACACGTGATGGTCCTGCACCGGTACGGCTGGCAGTCCTCGATCACCTACCCCATCACGTCCCCCGGCCTGACCGGCCCCGCCTCCGTGGAGCAGCTCACCCGCCGCATGGCCGCGCTCTCGCACCCGGTGCGCATGCGCCTGTGCCGCCACCTGGCCCGCGGGGCGTACACCACGGGTGAGCTCGCGGACGCCCACGGCATGACGGCGCCCGAGATATCCCGGCACCTGAGCGTCCTGAAGAAGGCCGAGCTGATCACCACACGGCGGCGGGGCCGGTACGTGCAGCACCAGCTGGACCTGGGCGTGGTCTCCCGCCTGGGCAGCGAGTTCATCGAGGGCGTCCTCCGTTAGCCGGGGCACCGGCCCATCGCGCTGACGCGCCTCGTCCTCAAACGCCGGACGGGCTGGAACCTGCCGGTTTCAGCCCGTCCGGCGTTTGAGGACGAGGCGCGGAGCGCCCATTGCCGTGAGCGGGGGAACGGGGGCAGCCGCACCCGGAGCGGGAAGGGGCGGGCCTGGGGCGCACCGCGAGGGATCAGCCCGCGCCGCCCCCCGCCCGCACCAGCCCCGTCTCATACGCGAGCACCACGACCTGCACCCGATCCCGCAACCCGAGCTTGGTCAGAATGCGCCCCACATGCGTCTTCACGGTCGCCTCGGACAGCACGAGCCGCGCCGCGATCTCCCCGTTGGAAAGACCCTGGGCCACCAGCACCATGACCTCGCGCTCGCGCTCGGTGAGCCGCTCCAGCTGCCTTGTGCTGCGGCTGCCCGCCCGTGCTCGGCAGCATCGGCGCGAACCGGTCGAGCAGCCGCCGCGTCGTGGACGGCGCCACGACCGCGTCACCGCTGTGCACGGCACGGATCGCGGCCAGCAACTCACCGGGCGGCACGTCCTTCAGCATGAACCCGGACGCGCCCGCCTTCAGGCCCGAGAAGGCGTACTCGTCGAGGTCGAAGGTGGTCAGGATCAGCACCTTCGGCGGATTGGCCTCCGAGCAGATGCGGCGCGTGGTCTCCACGCCGTCCAGCTTCGGCATGCGCACATCCATCAGCACCACGTCGACCGCCGTGGCCCGCAGCGCCTGCAGGGCCTCGACGCCGTCGCCCGCCTCGGCGACGACCTCCATGTCCGGCTGGGCGGCGAGGACCATCCGGAATCCGGTGCGCAGCAGCACCTGGTCGTCGACGAGCATCACGCGGATGGACATCTCACGGTCCCTTCGGAGTGGGTCGACGGCGGCTCCCGGGCGGGAAGGCCGCCGCGTGGCGGGCCGGAGCGGACCGCACGGGCGGAGTCAACCACGACGGCGCGGTTCCGGCGCACCGGTGATCTCAGTGGCATCGGTTGACAGGTGTCAGTGTGCGGGTTTCAGCGGCAGCAGCGCACTGATGCGGAACCCGCCCCCCGGCCGGGGACCGGCGTCCAGCGTGCCGCCGACCATGCCGACGCGCTCGCGCATGCCGATCAGGCCGTGCCCGCTGCCGTCGGCGCCGCCGTCCTCGTACAGCTCGTGCGGGGCGCCCTTGCCGTCGTCCTCGACGAGCAGCCCGAGGCCGTCGTCGAAGTAGACGAGCCGGACGCTCGCCCCGGCGTTCTCACCGCCGTGCTTGCGGGTGTTGGTGAGGGCCTCCTGGACGATGCGGTACGCGGTGAGCTCCACGCCGCTGGGCAACGGGCGCGGGGTGCCCTCGACCTTGAAGTCGACGGGAAGCCCGGCGCCGCGCACCTGCTCGATGAGCTCGTCGAGCTGCTCGACGTCCGGCTGCGGCACGTACTCGCCGCTCTCCTCGGGCTCGCCGGTGCGCAGCACGCCGAGCAGCCTGCGCATCTCGGCGAGCGCCTGGCGGCCGGTGCCGGAGATCGTCGCGAGGGCCTGCTTGGCCTGGTCGGGCGCCGCGTCCAGGACGTAGGCGGCGCCGTCGGCCTGCACGACCATCACCGAGACGTTGTGCGCGACGACGTCGTGCAGCTCGCGCGCGATGCGGGCCCGCTCGGCCGCGACCGCGACCTTGGACTGCGCCTCGCGTTCCTTCTCCAGCCTGGCCGCGCGCTCCTCCAGCTGCGCGAAGTAGGCGCGGCGGGTGCGGATGGAGTCACCGAGCACCCAGGCGAGGGCGAACGGAACGATCATGAAGATGGTGAAGAGGACCTGACCCCACGTGCTGATCGACTCCTCCGGCCAGCGCAACTGCGACAGCGGGGCCGCCACGAGGCCGCCGCTGAGGGCGAACCGCGAGGCCCACTTCGGGCCGTCCGCGGCCGCCGTGTAGATGATCACGAGCATCGCGAAGTTCCAGGGCCCCGGCTGCACGTTGCAGGCGATCTGCGCCATGCCGAGCACCGCGGCGAGGACCAGCATCTGCTCCGTCATCCGACGGCGCAGGGCGACCACCAGACTCAGGCCGATGAAGATCGGGACCGCCCAGAGCGTGACGTCGCGCCGCTCCGATTCGGCGACGACCACCAGGCTCAGCCCGGAGATCCCCAACAGGACGAGTGCCCAGAAGGCGTCGACCCCTGTCGGGTGTCTGCGGAGAAAGTCATAGAGGCGCTGCACGTAACCCAGCGTAGGCAACCGTTCCGGTGCCCCGGGTCAACCGGAGGTCCGATCCGTACGGGCGTCTCGTACTCCCCAAGGTGGAGGCCCGCTTACCCTTCTCGATGTGACGCATGAGGCACGGCGCGCGGCGCGGGGGTGGCGGACGGCCGCCGAGGAGGCGCTGTACGGGCCGCACGGCTTCTATCTCCGGCCCCGAGGGCCCCGCGGGCCACTTCCGCACGTCCGTGCACGCCTCGCCCCTGTTCGCGGGCGCTGTGGCCCGGCTGCTGTGCCGGGTCGACGCCGCGCTCGGCCGTCCCGAGCCGCTCGCGTTCGTGGACGTGGGCGCGGGCCGCGGCGAGCTGACCGCGGGCGTCCTCGCGGCGCTGCCCGCCGATGTGGCGGCACGCACGCGTGCGTACGCGGTGGAGCGCGCCGCACGCCCCGAAGGCCTCGACCCGCGCGTGACGTGGTGCGCCGAACCACCCGCCGGGGTGAAGGGCCTGCTGTTCGCCAACGAGTGGCTCGACAACATCCCCCTGGACGTCGCCGAACGGGCCGCCGACGGCTCGCCGCGCCAGGTCCTCGTGCGCGAGGACGGCACCGAGGAGCTCGGCGGACCGGTGACCGGTCCGGACGCCGACTGGCTCGCCCAGTGGTGGCCGCTCGGCGCCGAGCCGGGCCTGCGCGCGGAGGTCGGCCGCCCCCGGGACGAGGCGTGGGCGGCGGCCGTGGCGACGCTCACGGGCGGCCTCGCGGTCGCCGCCGACTACGCGCACACCCGCGACAGCCGCCCGCCCTTCGGCACCCTCACCGGCTTCCGCGACGGCCGCGAGACGGCGCCCGTGCCCGACGGCGGCTGCGACATCACCGCCCATGTGGCCCTCGACGCGTGCGCGCAGCCCGGCGCCCGCCTCCTGACCCAGCGGGCCGCCCTGCGCGCCCTGGACGTCCACGGCGGCCGCCCGCCGCTGTCACTCGCCTCCAGCGACCCGGCGGCGTACGTCCGCCGCCTCGCGCGCGCGGGCGAGGCCGCCGAACTCACCGCACCCGGCGGCCTCGGCGACTTCGGCTGGCTGGCCCAGCCCGTCGGCATCGCCCTCGACGACGTACTACTTGCCGACGACTAGCCACGCGCCGACGGCGCCCTACTTGTCGATGTCGCCGACGACGAAGAACAGTGACCCCAGGATCGCCACCATGTCGGCGACCAGCTGTCCCGGCAGGAGCTCGGCGAGCGCCTGGATGTTGTTGTACGAGGCCGAGCGCAGCTTCAGGCGGTAGGGGGTCTTCTCGCCCTTGGACACCAGGTAGTAGCCGTTGATGCCGAGCGGGTTCTCCGTCCACGCGTACGTGTGGCCCTCGGGGGCCTTGAGGACCTTCGGCAGGCGCTGGTTGATGGGGCCGCGCGGCAGGTCGACGATCCGGTCCAGACAGGCGTCCGCCAGGTCGAGCGCGTTGTGCGTCTGCTCCAGGAGGCACTCGAAGCGCGCCAGGCAGTCGCCCTCCTGGCGGGTCACCACCTTCAGGACGTCGCCCAGCTCGGCGTACGCCAGATACGGCTCGTCGCGGCGCAGATCGAAGTCCACTCCGGAGGCGCGCGCGATGGGACCGCTCACTCCGTAGGCGTGCACGGCCTCTCCGGAGAGGACGCCCACACCGCGCGTGCGGCCCCGGAAGATCTCGTTGCCGAGCACCAGGCGGTCGTAGGCACGTCCATGCGGGAGCGCACCGAGGCGACGGCGGCCCGCGCGCGGGTGGTCCACCCGGCGGGCAGGTCCTCCTTGAGGCCGCCGACCCGGTTGAACATGTAGTGCATGCGGCCGCCGGAGATCTCCTCCATCACGTTCTGGAGCTCCTCGCGCTCCCGGAAGGCGTGGAAGACCGGGGTGATTCCGCCCAGTTCGAGGGGGTACGAGCCGAGGAACATCAGGTGGTTGAGCACCCGGTTCAGCTCGGCGAGCAGGGTGCGGGTCCACACCGCGCGCTCGGGCACCTCCATGCCGAGCATGCGCTCGACGGCCATCACCACGCCCAGCTCGTTCGAGAACGCGGACAGCCAGTCGTGGCGGTTGGCCAGCATCACGATCTGCCGGTAGTCACGCGCCTCGAAGAGCTTCTCCGCGCCCCGGTGCATATAGCCGATCACCGGTTCCGCGTGCTCGACGCGCTCGCCGTCCAGGACGAGCCGCAGCCGCAGCACGCCGTGCGTGGACGGGTGCTGCGGACCGATGTTGAGCACCATGTCCGTGCTCTCGGCGGCGCCGCCGACGCCGACCGTCGTCTCGGTCAGCTCCGTGCTCCGCGCGTGCCGCGTCTTCCCGGTGTGCTCCGTCGTGGGGCTCATGCGCACAGTCTGACGCACCCGCGCGGCGACACCACTGTCAGATGCCGTACGTAGTCTTGAGGCATGGAAACGGGGACGGGCCAGGACTCCGGCGCGGTCACGGGCGAGCCCGTGTGGACCGGGCTGCCACGAGGACTGCTGAAGATGCGGCGCATGCTGCTCGTGGTGTGGGCGGTGCCGCTCGCGGCGGTGCTCGGCGTGCTGCTCGGGCTCTTCGCCGGGCCCGTCTGGGCGGCCTTCGCCGCGCTGCCGCTCGCGCTCGCGGCCTGGTGCTGGCCGCTCCTGGAGCGCAACTGGCGCTCGTGGCGGTACGCGGAGCGGGCCGACGACCTCCTCATCAGCCGCGGCGTGCTGTGGCGCGAGGGAGACGGTCGTTCCGTACGGGCGCATGCAGCTCGTCGAGGTCACCTCCGGCCCCGTGGAGCGGCACTTCGGCCTGGCGAGCGTCCAACTGCACACCGCGGCCGCCGCCACGGACGCCCGCGTCCCCGGCCTCGACCCCCAGGAGGCCGAGCGGCTGCGCGACCGGCTCACGGAGCTGGGCGAGGCCCGATCGGCGGGGCTGTGAGCGAAGGGCTGGCCCGCGGGCCGCGCGAGGACGGCAGGGAGTGGGAGAGCGCCCGGGAGCCGCAGGAGGGCGCTGGCGCGCCCGTCGGCGAGGAGGCGGGCCCCGCGAGCGCCCCAGGGCCGGTGGAGGCCCCAGGGCCGCGCGAGCGGCGGCTGCACCCCGTCACGCCGCTGCGGCGGGCCTGGGCGCCCGTCGCCGTGCTCATCGGCTGGGCCTTCCACGACCCGGACGGCACCCAGCGCCGCCTGTCCGAACTGACCGCGACCACGCTCGCCCTCGGCGTCACGGCCGTCGTCGTCGGCGGCGCCGCGTACGGCTTCCTCAGCTGGTGGTTCACGCACTTCGCCGTCACGGAGACGGAGCTGCGCATCCGCACCGGCCTGCTGTTCCGGCGCACCGCGCACATCAGGCTCGACCGGCTCCAGGCCGTCGACCTGACCCAGCCCCTCGCGGCCCGCATCGTCGGCGTCACCAAGCTCAAACTGGACGTCGTCGGCACGGAGGACAAGGACGAGCTGGCCTACCTCAGCGAGCGCGACGCCGCCGCGCTGCGCGCCGAGCTGCTCGCGCGCGCCGCCGGTCTCGCCCCCGAGACGGCCCACGAGGTCGGCGAGGCGCCCTCGCGCCAGCTGCTGCACGTGCCGCCCCGCATCCTCGCCGTGTCCGTGCTGCTCACCGGCGCCCCCTGGGGGCTCCTGCTCACGGCCCTCGTCGTGCCGTCGTTCCTGTGGTTCGTGACCCACAGCCTCTGGACGGTCCTCGTGACCGCACTGCCCATACTCGGCGGCGCGTTCGCGAGCAGCGCCGGGCGCTTCGTCGGTGAGTACGACTGGACGGTCGGCGAGTCCCCCGACGGCCTGCGCCTCGACCACGGGCTGCTCGACAAGGCGCACGAGACGGTGCCGCCGGGGCGGGTGCAGACCGTGCGGATCGTCGAGCCGCTGCTGTGGCGGCGGCTCGGCTGGGTGCGGGTGGAGCTGAGCGTGGCGGGGTCGGCGAACGGCGTGCTCGTGCCGGTCGCCCCGCGCGCGCTCGCCGAGTCGGTGATCGAACGGGTCCTGCCGGGGGTGCGGGTGCCTGGCGACGACGAGCTGTCCCGGCCGCCCGCGCGCGCGGCGTGGTGCGTCCCGCTGTGGTGGAAGGGGCACGGACTCGCCGTGACGGACGCGGTGTTCGCGGCGCGCCACGGCCTGTTGCGGCGGCGGCTGTCCCTGGTGCCGCACGCGAAGGTGCAGAGCGTACGGCTGGTGCAGGGCCCCTGGGAGCGGTTCAAGGGCGTGGCCGACGTGAAGGTCGACACCGGGGCGGACAGCACGGTGACCGCGCGGCTCCGGCCCACCGCTGAGGCCGCGGACCTCCTGCGCCGCCAGGCGGAGCGCTCCCGCACGGGGCGCCGGGAGGCGCGGCCCGACCGGTGGATGGCCTGAGGGGCCGGCGGGCGGGCTGAGGGACCGGCGGGTGCCCCGAGGCCGCCTGGCGGGAGCGCACAGCGCGAAGGGGCGGCTGGGACCCGGCGTGACGCGGCGGGAACCAACCGCCCCTGAAGCGGTGCGGTGGGACAGCGCTCCGGTGGCTACGCCCGCAGGGCCGTGCGCAGGCCCTCCATGTCGATCTGCTCCGTCTCGTCGTGCGCGGTCAGGTCGATGACCTGGCCGACACCGCGCTCGGCGTCGGTCGCCTCGTCCGACGGCTTGAACTCGGCCTCGGCCTCGGCCTTGTGGACCGCGAGCGCCTCATCGCCCACCACGTCGGCGAGGTCCGCGTTCTGCACGGCGTCCAGGGCGGCCGGGACCACGGTCTCTTCGCGGCCTCGCCCTTCGTGCCGAAGAAGTCGAAGCCGCCCTCGTCCGCGGGCTGGCGGACCCGCGCGGGGGGCACCACGGCCGCCGCGGCCGGAACCGTGAAGTGCCGGGCGGGCACGAGCTCGTCCCCGCCGCCGTGCTCAGCGGGCGCCTCGGTCTTTCCCGGCAGGTCACCGGCGTCCTCGTCACCGACTGGGGCGACCGCGTCGCCGGGTGCGTCGATCACGTCGCCGTGCGCGTCGCCTTCGCCACGGTGCTCGTCGAGGTGTGCGTCGCCGCGCTCGTCGGCACCGCCGTCGCCGCGCTCGTCACCGTACGCGTCGACGTATTCATCTTCATCGCGGTGCTCGTCACCGCGCTCGTCGTCATACGTGTCGTCATACGTGTCGTCATACGCGCCGTCGGCGAGTGCCTCCGCGGACGCCGCGCCGGACGCCTCACCGAGCACCTCACCGGATTCCCCGGCGGCCAGTCCCGCATCCGATCCGGCATCCGACTCGGCATCCAGCCCCGCGTCCGCGCCCGCCAGCCCTGCCAGCGCCGCGTTGGCCCGCGCGTACAGCGGGTCCGTCAGAGTCGCCGTACCGGAGCGCTCAGGCGCCGCGCTGTCGGCCTTCTCGTCACGCGCGTCACGTGCCGGTGCCGCCGGGAGCGCGGGCGGGCCCGAAGTCTCCTTGGCGAGCAGCCGCCGCCCCTCCAGGGCGCTGGCGCGCTCGGTCTCAGCCGTCGCGTACCGCCGCAGCAGGGCCGCGTGTTCATTGCGCAGCGCGGCCAGCTCGGCCCGCTTGGCGCGCAGCTTGTTCTCCAGCCTGGTCCGCAGCTCGCGGGCCTCTTCGAGGTCGGACTCGCACTCCGCTATCCGCTCCTCGTAGCGCCACTCCTCGCTCGCCCGCATCCGGCCGAGCTCGGCGACCCGTTTGCCCGCCGACTGGTCCCAGCGGCGCATGACGACCGAACCCACCACCGCGCTCGCGGCCGCGGCGGCGACGAGCCCGCGCAGCACCACGGGTTCCGCGAACATCCAGGCGCCGCCGGCGCAGACGAGGGAGAAGCCCGCGACCGCCGACGGCGGAAGCAGCCTGTGCAGTGGCGGGGAATGGCGGTGACGTCCACGTGGCATGGCCAGAAACTTACCGCGCGTAGACGAAGTCTGTTGCCCCGCCCGCCAAAATCCCGATGCCCCCACGGCAACTCCCCACCGAACCGAGCCACTTCCTTACAGCCCGATCACTCCATCTGCTGCGGCCGGATTCCGCAACCCGGCGCGCACGACTTCCGGATTCCCGTGTCCCCGCTCTCCGGAGCCCCTGCGCGAGGCCTGGCCACGCCGTGTGCGTACGGTCGCACGACGTGGCCCCGCCGGCCTCCGCGCGGTTACTTCTTGATCAGACCCTTGGACTCCAGATAGTCCTTCGCGACGTCGCCCTCCTTCTGCCGCTCCTCGTCGACCTTGCGGTTGAGTTCGATGAGGTCGTCCGTCGTCAGCGTCTTGGTGAGCTTGCCGAGCGCCGCGGCTATCTCCTTGTCGCCCGCCGACTTCTCATTGATCACGGGAAGGATGTTGTCCGCGTTCTGGAGCTTCTTGTCGTCCTCAAGGATCACCAGGCCGAAGTTCTTCAGCGTCGCGTCCGTGGTCGTCGTCAGGACCAGCTGGTCCGTGCCGTTCTTCACGGCCTGCTTGGACTGCGTGGTGCCGACGCCCTTGGGGTCGATTCCGGCGACGTCGATGCCGTACTTCGACTTCAGGCCCGGCGCGCAGAACGGGCGCGTCTCGCATTCGTCACCAGCGGCGATCCTGACCTTCTCGCCGGACTTACCGAGGTCCGAAAGCGTCTTGAGCTTGTGCTTCTTCGCGTAATCCGCGGTCACCGCGAACGCGTTCTGGTCGACGGCCTCGCCCGCGGGAAGTGCCTTCAGGCCGCGGGGCTCCGCCAGCTTCGTGAGCGCGCGGTACGTCGCGTCGAGATCACTGGAGGCGACCGGCTTCGCGTCCGCGGCCGTTCTTCTTCAGGTTGAGGAATTCCGCGAGCGTGGCCGCGTATTCGGGGGCGACGTCGATGGTGCCCTTCTTCAGCTCGGGCTCGTACACCTCACGGTTCTGGACGGTCTTCACCGACGCGTCGTACCCGGCGTCGCGCAGCACGCCCGCGTACAGCTCGGCGAGCACCTTCTGCTCGGTGAACCGCGCCGAGCCCACCACGATCTCGCCCTTGCCGCCGTCCGACCCCTTGTCGTCCTCCAGGCTGTCCCCGCCGCACGCGGTGAGCCCCGCGGTCAGCGCCACGACGGCCGCGGCCGCCCCTGCGATCCGTCGCGCGCGACGCGTGCTGCTGTTCATCGGTGAACCACCATTCGAGAGTTTCAAAAACACAACAAGAACGAGAACGTCCGGGCAGGTCAGGCGCTCATGCGCGACCGCCCCCGCATCGGGTCGAAGACCCACCCCACCGCGACCAGCACACCCTCCACGACCAGGGCGAGCAGCGCCACCAGAAAAGCGCCCGCGACGACCTGCGGGGTGTTCTGGAGGTTGAACCCGGCCGTGATGATCCGGCCGAGCCCCCCTTCCCCCGCCATCGCGGCGAGCGTCGCCGTCGCCACGACCTGCACCGCGGACGACCGCACCCCCGTCATGATCAGCGGGTACGCCAGCGGCAGCTCGACCCGGGCGAACACCTGACGGCCGCTCATGCCCATGCCCCGCGCGGCCTCCACGACCGAGCGGTCCACCTCGCGCATCCCGACGTACGTGTTCGTCAGCAGGGGCGGCACGGCGAACAGGACCAGGGCGATCAGCGTCGGCACGTCCCCGTGCTCGCCGAGCGGGGTGAGCGTGAGGAGGATCAGCACGGCGAGCGTGGGCACCGCGCGCCCCACGTTCGAGATGTTCACCGCGAGGGCGCCGCCCTTGCCGATGTGCCCGAGCAGCAGGGCGAGGGGCAGCGCGATGGCGCAGGCCACGGCGAGGCACACACCCGTGAAGTAGAGGTGCTCGGCGAGCCGGTGCCACACCCCCTTCTCGCCCTGCCAGTTGGCGGACGTGGTCAGCCACTCATAGGCGCCGGATATCGCGTTCATACGGGCTCAGCCACCTTGACCGCACCGGAGGCCGCGTCCGCCTCGCGGGAGAGACGTCTCTTGCGTATGCGGAAGGGGCCCGAGGCCCTCGTCCATGGAGTCAGCCACCACTGGAGCGCGAGCAGCAGCAGGTCGGCGACGAGCGCGAGCAGGACGCACAGCGCCGACGCCGTGAGCACCTGGGCCTTGAACTGGGTGTCCAGGCCGTCCAGGATCATCGTGCCCAGGCCGCCCTTGTCCACGATGGCGCCGACCGTGGTGAGCGCCACCGTCGAGACCGTCGTGATGCGCACGCCCGCGAGCAGCGAGGGCAGCGCCAGCGGCAGTTCGACCTCCCAGAGCAGCCGCAGCGGGCCGTACCCCATGCCCTTGGCCGCTTCCCGCGCCTCCTCGGGCACGGCCCGCAGGCCCGCGAGGATGTTCCGCACGAGGATCGTCAGCGAATACAGCACGAGGCCCGTGACGACCAGCGAGGCGGAAAGCCCGAAGAACGGCAGGAGCAGCGAGAACATCGCGAGGGACGGAATCGAGTACAGCACGGTGGTGACGCCGAGAATCGGCGCGGCGAGGAATCTCCAGCGCCGCGCGAGCAGCGCGAGCGGCAGCGACACCGCCACTCCGATCACCACGGACGCGGCCGTGATTCCCACGTGCTCCACCGTCGCGTCGATCAATTCCTGGCTGCGCGAGCGGACGTACTCGCCACAGATCCAGTCGTTCGTCACGAGACAGCTCCGCTTGTTCACCCGCCCCGCCTCCCCCTGATTCCCCGAAGCCATGCCGCACGGGCATGTGCTTCATCGCACACGCGCGGCATGTCCTGTCGACGGCACAAGGCCGCCGCCCGCCCCACACGGCCGGGACGCGTGCCCCAACGCACACGTCCCTCTGTCTGGCGACCCTAACGCCGAGCACTGACAATCGCCGAGACTCGTACGACGGGCGCAATACGGCCTTCACAGAACACGCGCCACAATGGGGAATCATGATCCGGTTCGAGCACGTGACCAAGCGGTACGCGGACGGCACGACGGCCGTCGACGATCTGTCCTTCGAGGTCGGCGAGGGTGAACTGGTCACGCTCGTCGGCCCGTCGGGCTGCGGCAAGACCACGACGATGAAAATGGTGAACCGGCTCATCGAGCCCACCAGCGGGCGGATATTCCTCGACGGCGACGACATATCCGAAATCGACCCGGTGCGGCTGCGGCGCCGCATCGGCTACGTCATCCAGCAAGTCGGCCTGTTCCCGCACAAGACGGTCCTCGACAACACGGCGACCGTCCCGCACCTCCTCGGCGTCAAGCGCGCCAAGGCCCGCGAGCGCGCCGCCGAGCTCCTCGACCTGGTCGGCCTCGACCCTTCGGTGTACGGCGACCGCTTCCCCGAGCAGCTCTCCGGCGGCCAGCGCCAACGCGTCGGGGTGGCGCGCGCGTTGGCGGCGGACCCGCCGGTGCTCCTGATGGACGAGCCGTTCGGCGCGGTCGATCCCGTCGTGCGCGAGCACCTCCAGAACGAGTTCCTCCGCCTCCAGCAGTCCGTGCGCAAGACCGTGTTGTTCGTCACGCACGACATCGAGGAGGCGGTGCGCCTCGGCGACCGCATCGCCGTCTACGGCCACGGGCGCATCGAGCAGTTCGACACCCCCTCCAGCGTCCTCGGCGCGCCCGCGACGGAGTACGTCGCGGACTTCGTCGGCGCCGACCGGGGCCTCAAGCGCCTGTCGGTGACGCCGATCGAGGAGGGCGACCTGGAACAGCCGCCCGTCGTCCACCTCGACGACCCGCTGCCCAAGGAGCTCGACGCCCGCTGGGCCGTCGTCCTGGACGGCGAGAACAACCTGCACGGCTGGATCTCCGCCGAGCACGCGCGCGGGGGCACCGGCACGGTGCGCGAGCACGCCCGCCGCATGGAGGCGTGGCTCCCGGTCGGCGCGAGCCTGAAGCAGGCGTTCTCGACGATGCTCCAGCACGACGCGGGGTGGATCGCGGTCATCGACGAGCGCAGCGAGGGCCGCTTCCTCGGCGTCCTCACGCCCGGCCGGCTGCACGAGGCGCTGCGCCGCTCGACGGCGGCGGACGCGCGCGACATCGCGCGCGAGGACGTGCAACTGGAGTCGGTGGGGCCGGTGCTGGGGGCCTGAAAGACGAAGGGCGGGCGGCTGCTGACCCCTGTCAGCAGCCGCCCGCCCTCATGAGACGTGCGTCACCGTACGTCCGAACCTCCGGTGAGCCGCTGGCTCAGCCACACCAGGGAGTTCGGGATCTCCCGCCGCCAGGTGTTGAAGTTGTGGCCCCCGCTCTCGAGGATCATCGACGACACGCGCGTGGGCGGCTTGACCTTGTCGATGAACTTCAGGGTGTCCTTGTAGTTGCCCTCGCCCTTCTTGCTGCTGCTCAGCAGCAGGGAGGTCTTCGGGGGCGGCATGTGGTCGAGGTACCACATGAGGTTGGCCTGGTTCTCCAGGTCCTTGTCCCCGTGGAAGAGGTTGCCCGTGGTGACGTCCTGGGCGGCCTTGTAGTAGCCGGACAGGCTCGCGGCGGCGCCGTAGACGCTGGGGTGGTGCATGGCGAGCTTCAGGGCGCAGTAGCCGCCCGTGGAGTCGCCGATGATGCCCCAGGAGTCGGGCTTCTTGCCCGCCCGGTAGTGCTTGATGATCGCGTCGGGCAGGTCCCTGGCGAAGAACGACTCCGCCTGCGGCCCGCCGGGGATGTCCACGCACTCGGTGTCGCGCGGCGGCGCCACGGTCGGCCGGAGCATGACCAGGATCATCGGCTGCATCTTGCCCTGCCTGGCCTGCTTGTGGGCGGTCTGCGGGTAGTGCAGGCCCTTGATGAGCGCTTCGGCGGTTCCCGGGTAGCCGGTCAGGACGACGGAGGCGGGGAAGGTGCGGTGGCGGTACTGCGGCTGGAAGTACTCCGGCGGCAGGTAGACGTACGCGGGGCTGGCGATCTTCGAGTTGCGGCCCTGGACCTGGATCTTCTGGATCTGTCCGCCGACGCGCGGCGTCTCGCCGCCCGGGACGTCGACGGACTGCGTGTCCAGGACCTTGACCGGGCCCTTCTCGCCGTTGAGCACGTCGTGGTCGACGACCACGCCCTGCTCGGTCTCCTGCCCGAGCAGGTCGGCCCAGCTGGCGTAGAACCCGAACGCCTGGTTGGTGTAGAGACCGATCGATGCGAAGACCGCCACCTGAGTGGCCAGTAGCAGCCCGACGCGGCCCGTGACGGCGCGCCAGCTGCGGCGTGCGAGCCGCGGCCAGAGCCAGATCGTGCCGATGAACAGCAGCACGGCCAGCACGACCGCGAGTGCCAGCACTTTGTTGCTCGTGAGACCCATGGGAAGATCCTGCCTGCGCTTTCTGCCTGTTCGCTCCCGGGGGCCGGAAGGGTGCGCTCCGGTTCCGGGGCGGAGCCCCTGGCCCGGGTTTGGCCGTGGCTTTTCTCGCCTTTGCCGTACTTTTCCGCCAGCTTTGAGCCGGTTTTCTGGTCCGGAGTGAACCCGTGTCCCCAAAGGACCGTCCTAGAGGGCGCAATATCCCCGGATGCCGCCTTTGGCGCCGGGTCGAAGCTCTCTCGCAGAACTACGGGATGCGATGTCTGTCAGGATAGATGGGGAAATGTCGGATGCGGTTCCAGAGGGTAAGCGCGGGCTGCGCCGAGTCCTTCGCGGCCCCCGCCCCGAAGCCGTCCCCGCCCTGGTCGCCAGAGCCTGCGCACTCGTAGGGCTCCTCAACGTGGCGGCGGGGGTGTTCCCCCGCTTCCGCCACAGCCGACTGCACACGTTCGCCGAGGTGCTCCCGGGCCTGTTCGGCCCCTTCGCCGCCGCCCTCGCGCTCAGCTGCGGCGTCCTGCTGCTCCTGCTCGCGCACGGCCTGCGGCGCAACAAGCGCCGCGCGTGGCGCGCCGCGGTGGTCCTGCTGCCCGCGGGCGCGGTGGCGCAGTTCGCGTACCGGCACTCCTTCATCGGCGTGCTGATCTCGATCGCGCTGCTCGTGCTGCTGCTGCGGCACCGGGAGCAGTTCGCCGCCCTGCCCGACCCGCGCAGCCGCTGGCGCGCGCTCGCGAACTTCGTCGTCCTCGGCGCCGGCTCCCTGGCCCTCGGCCTGGTGATCGTCAGCGTCCACCCGGACAAGGTCATCGGCGACCCCAGCATCAGCGAGCGCCTGATGCACGTCCTGTACGGCCTCTTCGGCGTCGAAGGGCCCGTGGACTACACCGGCCGCACCCCCTGGACCGTCGGCTTCTCCCTCGGCGCCCTGGGCCTGCTGACCGCCCTGACCACCATCTACCTGGCGTTCCGCCCCGAGCACCCGGCCGCGCGCCTCACCGATGACGACGAGGTCCGGCTGCGGGAGCTGCTCGCCAAGCACGGCGGCCGCGACTCCCTCGGCCACTTCGCGCTGCGCCGCGACATAGGGCGTGGTCTTCTCGCCGAGCGGCAAGGCCGCCGTCACCTACCGCGTCGTCTCCGGTGTGATGCTTGCCTCAGGCGACCCGATCGGCGACGTGGAGGCCTGGCCGGGCGCCATCGAGCGCTTCATGGACGAGGCCAAGGCCCACTCCTGGACGCCCGCCGTCATGGGCTGCTCGGAGACCGGCGGCCAGGTGTGGACCCGCGAGACCGGCCTCGACGCCCTGGAGCTCGGCGACGAGGCGGTGGTGGAGGTCGCGGATTTCTCCCTGTCCGGGCGCGCGATGCGCAACGTGCGCCAGATGGTCAAGCGAATCGAGCGCAATGGATACGAGACGCGCGTACGGCGCATCCGTGACCTCGGCCCCCAGGAGCTGGAGCGCATCCAGCGGGCGGCCGACGACTGGCGCGGCACCGACACCGAGCGCGGCTTCTCCATGGCCCTGGGCCGCATCGGCGACCCCGACGACGGCGACTGCCTGATCGCGACCGCGCACAAGACCGACGAGCAGCCCGGCCCGTACGGCGACCTCAAGGCCGTCCTGCACTTCGTGCCCTGGGGCAAGGACGGCGTGTCCCTCGACCTCATGCGCCGCGACCGCAGCGCCGATCCCGGCATGAACGAGCTGCTCATCGTGGCCGCGCTGCAGGCGGCGCCGAAGCTCGGCGTCGCCCGGGTCTCGCTGAACTTCGCGATGTTCCGCGCCGCCCTCGCGCGCGGCGAGAAGCTGGGCGCGGGCCCGGTCCTGCGCGCCTGGAGGGGCCTGCTCGTCTTCCTCTCGCGCTGGTTCCAGATCGAGTCCCTGTACAAGTTCAACGCCAAGTTCCGGCCCCGCTGGGAGCCGCGTTTCGTGGTCTACCGCTCCAGCCGCGACCTTCCCCGCATCGGCTTCGCGGCGATGCAGGCCGAGGGCTTCGTGACGCTCGCCCTGCCGCGGTTCCTGCGCCGCCGCACGGCCGGGCCCCGGCCGTGCCCCCACCAGAGGGCCGCGGCCACGCGCTCCCACCGCCGCGGCCGAGCAGCGCGAGGTACAGGCGGCATAGCGCCCACGCGCGCGGGCCTACGCTTAAGGCATGAGTACGTTGCGCGGGCGGGGAATCGTCGAGGGGCTGCCCCCATGGGACCGCTGTGCGGTCATGGGCGTCGTGAACGTGACCCCCGATTCGTTCTCCGACGGCGGCCGCTGGTTCGACACCACGGCCGCCGTGAAGCACGGCGTCGACCTGGTCGCCCAGGGCGCCGACCTGGTCGACGTGGGCGGTGAGTCGACCCGTCCTGGCGCCACGCGCGTGGACGAGGCCGAGGAGCTGCGCCGCGTGGTGCCCGTGGTGCGGGAGCTGGCCGCCGAGGGCGTCACGGTCTCCGTGGACACCATGCGCGCCTCCGTGGCCCACGAGGCGCTCGCGGCGGGCGCGGTGCTCGTGAACGACGTCTCCGGAGGGCTCGCCGACCCGGACATGGTCCCCACGGTGGCGGCCTCGGGCGCGCCGTTCGTGGTGATGCACTGGCGCGGCTTCCTCACCGACCTGCACGCCAAGCCGGTGTACGAGGACGTGGTCTCCGAAGTCGTCGACGAGCTCCACGCGCGCGTGCAGGCGGCGATCGAGGGCGGCATCGCCCCGGAGCGGATCGTCATCGACCCGGGCCTCGGCTTCTCCAAGAACGCCGAGCACGACCTGGCGCTCGTGGCCCACCTGGACCGCCTGTGCGCGCTGGGCCGCCCGGTCCTCGTCGCCGCCTCCCGCAAACGTTTCCTCGGCCGTGTCCTCGCGGGCCCCGGCGGCTCGCCCCCGCCCGCCCGCGAGCGGGACGCGGCCACCGCCGCGGTCTCGGCGATCGCCGCGCACCAGGGCGCCTGGGCCGTCCGCGTGCACGAGGTGCGGGCCACCGCGGACGCCGTCCGGGTGGCACAGGCCGTGACGGCCGCGGGCGCGGCCGGAGCGGCGGGCGCTCGGTGACCCGCGCCCGTACGGACGTCGAGCAGGTCGAGCGGGCCAACACCGCCTTCTACGAAGCACTGGAGCGCGGCGACTTCGACACGGTGTCCGACCTGTGGCTGGACCCGGCGGACCTCGCCGACGGCTCCGGCAGCGGCGGCCCGTCCAGCCTCACCACACCGATTCCCCCCCTCTCCGGGGGCTCCTCCGGCCGGGACGGCCTCCACGGCGCTGAGAACGGCCTGCACGGCCTGGACGGCCTGGACGACGCAGACGGGGACGCCGGGGACGCCGGAGAGGGCATCGACGGCGACGACGGCGACAACGACGAGGAGGACGGCGCCGCCGCGATCTCCTGCGTCCACCCGGGCTGGCCGGTGCTCACCGGCCGCGGCGAGGTGCTGCGCTCGTACGCGCTGATCATGGCGAACACGGAGTACATCCAGTTCTTCCTCACCGACGTCCGGGTCAGCGTGGCCGGGGACACGGCCCTGGTGACGTGCACGGAGAACATCCTCAGCGGCGGCCCGGCCCCGCAGGGCGGCGACGAGCTCGGGCCGCTCGTCGGGCAGCTGGTGGTGGCCACCAACGTGTTCCGGCGCACACCCGACGGCTGGCGGCTGTGGTCGCACCACGCCTCCCCCGTGCTCGCGGAGTCCGGCGACGACGAGGACGACGAGACACCGTCCTGAGGGGTGGCGGGCCGCCTCCGAGTGGGTAGGGGCACCCGCGAACGCCACCGACCGGGCCCTACGGCGCCCCCGCGGGCGATCGCTGTCAGTGCCCGCAGGTAGATTCGAATGAGGCTGGTGTGCCGACCGCAGTCGGCAGCAACCGGCCATACCGACGACTGTCAGGAGTGATTCGCGTGGATCGTGTCGCGCTGCGCGGCCTGAAGGCCCGCGGGCACCACGGTGTCTATCCGCGGGAGCGCGAAGAAGGCCAGACCTTCATCGTGGACCTGGTCCTGGGTCTGGACACCCGTGCGGCCGCCGCCGACGACGACCTGGCGAAGACCGTGCACTACGGCATCGTGGCGGAGGAGGTCGTGGCCGTCGTGCAGGGCGAGCCGGTGAACCTCATCGAGACGCTGTCCGAGCGCATCGCCCAGACCTGTCTCAAGCACGAAGGCGTCCTGGAGATCGAGGTCACGGTGCACAAGCCGGACGCCCCGATCACCGTCCCGTTCGACGACGTGACCATCACGATCACCCGGAGCCGCGTATGAACGTCCACAGCGACCCCACCGTCCAGCCGGTGCCCGCCTCCGTCGTGGAACAGGTGGACGCCGCCGACACCACCCTGTCCAACCCGCACCGCGCCGTGCTCTCCCTCGGCTCGAACCTGGGCAACCGCCTGGAGACCCTCCAGGGCGCCGTCGACGCCCTGGAGGACACCCCCGGCCTGCGCGTCAAGGCCGTCTCTCCGGTGTACGAGACGGAGCCGTGGGGCGTCGAGCCCGGCTCGCAGCCGTCGTACTTCAACGCGGTCGTGGTCGTGAAGACCACGCTGCCCCCGTCCTCGCTCCTGGAGCGCGCGCAGGCCGTCGAGGAGGCCTTCCACCGCGTCCGGGACGAGCGCTGGGGCGCGCGCACCCTGGACGTCGACATCGTCGCGTACGCCGACGTGGTCTCGGACGACCCGGTGCTCACGCTGCCGCACCCGCGCGCCCACGAGCGCGCCTTCGTCCTCGCCCCCTGGCACGACGTGGAGCCGGAGGCACAGCTTTCGGGCCGCGGCCCGGTGGCGGACCTGCTCCACGCCCTCACCCGGGAAGGCGTCACGCCGCGCGCCGACCTGGAACTCCGGCTGCCCGAGTAGTCGTTAGGGTCTACCAGGACCGCCGCCGCGCCCCGAAGCGGGGCACGGCGACCACACCAGGCGATGACGGCGAGACACCGGCAAAAGGGGCGACCTCCGGAATGAAGCAACTGCGCGTGCGGACGCTGACGGGTCTCTTCGTCGTCGCCGGGGTGCTCTCCTGGGCGGGCGCCCGCCTGTGGGACTCCGTGGGCACGCTGCCGCGCGTCCCGCTGGCCGCTCCCATCGTGCTCGCGGTGATCGCCGCGGTGCTGCTCGCCACGGCGATCTCGCTGCGCTCCCGGCTCCGCGCCCAGCGCGAGCGGCGGCCCGGCGCGAAGGGCGTGGAACCCCTGATGGCGGCCCGCGCGGTGGTCTTCGGCCAGGCGAGCGCGCTCGTCGCGGCGCTGGTGTGCGGCATGTACGGCGGCGTGGGCGCCTTCATGCTGGAGTATCTGGACATCCCCGCCCGCCGCGACCAGGCGTACTACGCGGGCTTCTCGGTCCTCGCGGGCATCGGCGTGATAGCGGCGGCGTTCTTCCTGGAGCGCGTCTGCAAGCTGCCCGAGGACGGCGACGACGAGCACGGGGGCGCCGCCCCGGCGGCCTGACCCCGGGCGGGCCGCGGCCCCCGGCAGCGGGGGCCGCGACCGGCCGTCAGCGCGCCAGTATCAGGCTCATGGCCTCCGCGCGGGTCGAGGCGTCCCGCAGCTGCCCGCGCACCGCGGACGTCGTGGTCTTCGCGCCCGGCTTGCGGATGCCGCGCACCGACATGCACATGTGCTCGGCCTCCACGACGACGATCGCGCCCCGGGCCTCCAGGATCCGCATCAGCGAGTCGGCGATCTGCGTGGTCAGCCGCTCCTGGACCTGCGGCCGGCGGGCGTACACGTCGACGAGGCGGGCCAGCTTCGACAGGCCGGTGATCTTGCCCGAGTCGGCGGGGATGTAGCCGACGTGCGCCACGCCGTGGAACGGCAGCAGGTGGTGCTCGCACAGGCTCACGATCTCGATGTCCTTCACCAGGACCATCTCGTCGTGCCCCAGGTCGAACGTGGTCGTCAGGACGTCCTCGGGCTCCTGGCGGAGCCCGGAGAGTATCTCCCGGTACGCCCGCGCCACGCGCGCGGGCGTCTCGCGCAGGCCCTCGCGGTCCGGGTCCTCGCCGACCGCGATCAGCAGCTCCCGTACGGCGTTCTCGGCCCGCTTCTCGTCGAACTCACCGATCGAGCCCTCGCCTGCCAGCGTCACGGGGTCGGTCATCTGTGGCCTCGTTCCTGGTTCCTGAGTATGTGCGGACGGCCGAAAACAGCCGTGCCCCCCAGGCTAGAACCTGGGGGGCACAGCATCCATTCCGGGCCTGGTGATACGCCCGGGATCAGCTCTCGGGGCGGTCCTCCGGGGCCACCTCGATGGACTGGGTGTCACCGCTGGCGGCGGTGGTGGTGCCGCTGGCGGCGGTCACCGCGGGGGTGGCGCCGTTCGCGCCGTTCGTCAGCGACAGCTCCTTCGGGGAGAGCACCGGCGGGCGGGTCGACGGCGTGCGCCGCGTGGAGCCCGTCCAGGCCGGGCGCGCCGGACGCTTGACGATCGGGGCGAAGACCTCGGCGATCTCCTCCTTGCCGAGGGTCTCCTTCTCGAGAAGCGCAAGGACCAGGTTGTCCAGGACGTCGCGGTTCTCGACCAGGATCTCCCAGGCCTCGTTGTGCGCGGTCTCGATGAGCTTCTTGACCTCTTCGTCGACCAGCGCCGCGACCTCTTCCGAGTAGTCCCGCTGGTGCGCCATCTCGCGCCCGAGGAACGGCTCGGTGTTGTCGCCGCCGAACTTGATCGCGCCCAGACGCTCGGTCATGCCGTACTGCGTGACCATCGCGCGAGCGGTGGCCGTGGCCTTCTCGATGTCGTTGGCGGCACCGGTGGTCGGGTCGTGGAAGACGAGCTCCTCGGCCGCGCGCCCGCCCAGCATGTACGCCAGCTGGTCGAGCATTTCGTTGCGCGTGGTCGAGTACTTGTCCTCGTCCGGCAGGACCATGGTGTAGCCGAGGGCGCGGCCGCGCGACAGGATCGTGATCTTGTGGACCGGGTCCGCGTTGGGGGAAGCCGCCGCGACCAGGGCGTGGCCGCCCTCGTGGTACGCGGTGATCTTCTTTTCCTTGTCGGACATGATCCGGGTCCGCTTCTGCGGGCCCGCCACGACGCGGTCGATGGCCTCGTCCAGCATGTGGTTGTCGATGAGCTTCTGGTTGCTGCGGGCCGTGAGCAGGGCCGGCCTCGTTGAGGACGTTGCTCAGGTCCGCGCCGGTGAAGCCCGGCGTGCGCCGCGCGACGGCGCCCAGGTCGACGTCCGGGGCGACCGGCTTGCCCTTCTGGTGAACCTTGAGGATCTCCAGACGGCCCAGCATGTCCGGTCGGTCGACGGCGATCTGCCGGTCGAAGCGGCCGGGGCGCAGGAGGGCCGGGTCGAGGATGTCCGGGCGGTTCGTGGCGGCGATCAGGATGACGCCGCCCTTCACGTCGAAGCCGTCCATCTCGACGAGCAGCTGGTTGAGCGTCTGCTCGCGCTCGTCGTGACCGCCGCCGAGTCCGGCGCCGCGGTGGCGGCCGACGGCGTCGATCTCGTCGACGAAGACGATCGCCGGGGCGTTCGCCTTGGCCTGCTCGAACAGGTCACGCACACGGGAGGCACCGACACCGACGAACATCTCGACGAAGTCGGAACCGGAGATCGAGTAGAACGGGACGCCCGCCTCGCCCGCGACGGCGCGCTTGGCGAGCAGCGTCTTGCCCGTGCCGGGCGGGCCGTACAGCAGCACGCCCTTGGGGATCTTGGCGCCGACGGCCTGGAACTTGGCGGGCTCCTGCAGGAACTCCTTGATCTCGTGGAGCTCCTCCACCGCCTCGTCCGAACCGGCGACGTCGGCGAACGTCGTCTTGGGGGTGTCCTTGGTGATGAGCTTCGCCTTGGACTTGCCGAAGTTCATGACCCGGCTGCCGCCGCCCTGCATCTGATTCATCAGGAACAGGAAGACGACGACGATCAGGACGAAGGGGAGGAGGGACAGCAGGATGCCGACGAAGGGGTTCTGCTTCGACGGGGAGACGGTGTAACCGTCGGGGATCTGCTTGTCCTCGTACTTGGCCTGCAGCATCTTGGCGATCTCGACGCCCTGGTCGCCGATGTAGCTCGCCTGGACCTTGCTGCTGTCCTTGACCTTCTGGCCGTCCTTGAGCTCCACCTTGATGGTGTGATCATCACCGGTGGTGAGCTTGGCCGACTTGACCTTGTTGTCGTCGATGGCCTGTACGACCTGGCCGGTGTCCACTGTCTTGTGGCCGCCGCCCGAACCGACGACCTGCATCAACACGACCACGGCAAGGACGGCCAGCACGATCCACATGACTGGCCCACGGAAGTATCGCTTCACGTCCATCCCACGGAGCGAGGCCGCTCCGTACCTCCTGCCATAGTGAGTTTGATAAAAGACTGTTCTTCGGACCGTACCCCAGCATTGTGACCCGAAGCCGCGCGGGACTGCTGGCAATCCCGCCTTCGCATGCTCCAACGGCGGGAAAGGGCCGGGGGTTCCCGCCCGTCCACCCGGCGTACCCGTCTGCGCACCGGGGGCCACCCGTCGACCGGGTGCACTCCAGCGTCTTACGCCGCCCGGGCCGCCGGAGGCAAGCCCGGGCCGCGCGGGCGGTCAGCCCCCGTAGACGTGCGGGGCGAGCGTGCCGACGAAGGGCAGGTTGCGGTACTTCTCCGCGTAGTCCAGGCCGTACCCGACCACGAACTCGTTCGGGATGTCGAAGCCGACCCACTCGACGTCGATGGCGACCTTGGCGGCCTCCGGCTTGCGCAGCAGCGTGCACACCTTCAAGGAGGCGGGCTCGCGCGAGCCGAGGTTGGAGAGCAGCCAGGACAGCGTCAGGCCCGAGTCGATGATGTCCTCGACGATCAGGACGTGCTTGCCCTTGATATCGGTGTCCAGGTCCTTGAGGATGCGGACCACTCCGGAGGACTGGGTGCCCGCGCCGTACGACGACACGGCCATCCAGTCCATCGTGACCGGGGTGGACAGGGCGCGTGCCAGGTCCGCCATGACCATGACCGCGCCCTTGAGCACGCCCACGATCAGCAGGTCCTTGCCCGCGTACTCCGCGTCGATCTTCGCGGCCAGCTCAGCCAGCTTCGCGTCGATCTCTTCCTTGGTGATGAGCACCGACTGGAGGTCGGTGCTCATGTCTTTCGCGTCCACCCGCATCACTTTCGGGTCGTCCCACCGGCCCGCGGGAACAGTCGGAGATCCATCAGAGATCCATCGAAGATCCGTCGGAGGTCCCAGAGGTCCCTCACGGAATCCTCGAATCCGGCCTCCCGCGTCAGCCTTGCCGGATCACCAGTCTGCCACCCTGCCGCTGTGCGACGACTTTGCCAGGGAGATTGATGGCCCCCTGGCCGCGCCAGCCGGTGATGAGCCGGTCGACCTCTTCGATGTGGCGGGCGAACAGCGCGCCCGCCGGAGAGCCCGCCTCGATGGCCACGCGGCGCACGATGCGGCGGCGCACGGCGGGCGGCAGCGCGAAGAGTTTCGCGCACTCCAGACGCCCGGACGCGTCCCTGACCGAGGCCTCCGCCTGGGCGGCCCAGGCGTCCAGCGCGTCCGCGTCGTCACGTGACAGCTGCGCGGTGCGGGCGAGGGCCTCCACGACGCCCTTGCCGAGCGCCTTCTCCAGGGCGGGCAGGCCCTCGTGGCGCAGGCGGGAGCGGGTGTAGGCCGGGTCCGCGTTGTGCGGGTCGTCCCAGACGGGCAGGGACTGGACCATGCAGGCCTTGCGGGCCGTCTGCCGGTCGATGTGCAGGAACGGCCTGCGGTAGCGCCCCCGGGAGCCGGAGACCGCCGCCATGCCGGACAGGGAGCGGATTCCGGAGCCGCGGGCGAGGCCGAGCAGGACCGTCTCGGCCTGGTCGTCCCGGGTGTGGCCGAGGAGCACCGCGACGGCGCCGTGGCGGTCGGCGGCGGCGTCGAGCGCGGCGTACCGCGCGTCTCGGGCTGCCGCCTCGGGCCCGCCGTCGCGGCCGACGGAGACGGCGAGCGACTCGACCGGGTCAAGGCCGAGCGCGGCCATGCGCGTGGCGACTTCCGCGGCGCGCAGGTCGGAGCCGGACTGCAGACCGTGGTCAACGGTCACGGCGCCGGCCCGCAGGCCCAGCTTGGGGGCCTCGAAGGCGAGTGCGGAGGCCAGCGCCATGGAGTCGGCGCCGCCCGAGCACGCCACGAGCACGAGCGGCGAGGGGGGCTGCTCGTGTGCGGGGCGCGGGACGTGTGGGGAGTGAGGGGCGTGCGAGGGGGCGTGTTCGCGCTGGGCGGAGGCGTCGGTCAGTACGTCGTGGAGGACGCGGCGGACCGCCAGGCGTATCGCCGCGACCGCAGGATGGGGACCCATTCCGGTTGGTTCCCTTCATGAAGTTCGGGGGGTGAGCCTCGGGTCAGTCACTTCAGTGCCCACACGGGGTTCGTACCTCATGAACCCCACGCATGTGGTCACTGAGAGTGTGTCGATGGTGACAGAACCGGGCCGTTACCCGAGCATTGCACGCCTACCCATGGCTCACGGTCCCTCGGACGGGTGATTACGGGGGCGTTCTCCTGCCGTCCGCCGCACCTGTTCGCTCAGTCTGCCCTACGGTGCACCCGCGCGACCCAGTCCGCTGGTTTGGCGATCTCCGCCTTGGTGGGAAGCGTGTTCGGGGAGGTCCACACGCGGTTGAAGCCGTCCATGCCGACCTCGTCGACGACGGCCCGGACGAAGCGCTCGCCGTCGCGGTACTGCCGCAGTTTGGCGTCCAGGCCGAGCAGCTTGCGCAGCGCCTGGTCCAGGCGGCTCGCGCCCCGCTGGCGGCGCTCCTTGAACTTCTCGCGGATCTCGCCGACGGACGGCACGACACCGGGTCCCACGCCGTCCATCACGTAGTCGGCGTGGCCCTCCAGGAGCGACATGACGGCCGTCAGGCGGGCCAGGATCTCGCGCTGCGTCGGGGTCTGCACCAGGTCCACGAAGGAGCGGCCGCCGTCGTCCTCCTCGGCCTCCGGGCGGCCCCCGGCGAGCGACTGGGCGGCCTCGCGGATGCGCTCGATGACCGTCATCGGGTCGACTTCCGTCTCCCCAAGGAACGCCTGGATCTCACCCTCAAGGTGGTCACGCAGCCACGGCACGGACGAGAACTGGGTACGGTGCGTCTCCTCGTGCAGGCACACCCAGAGCCGGAAGTCGTGCGGGTCCACGTCCAGTTCGCGCTCGACGTGCACGATGTTCGGCGCCACGAGCAGCAGCCTGCCGCCGCCGTTCGCGCCCGCCGGGAGCTCGCGGGTGGCCGGGGCGAACGTCTCGTACTGGCCGAGGACGCGCGAGGCCAGGAACGACAGGAGCATGCCCAGCTCCACGCCCGTCACCTTGCCGCCGACCGCGCCGAGGACGGCGCCGCCCGGGCCGCTGCCGCGCCGGTCCTTCATCTTCTCCAGGAGCGGCTTCAGGACCTCGCGGAACCCGGCGACGTTCGCGCGCACCCAGCCCGCGCGGTCCACCACGAGGACGGGGGTGTCGTGGATGTCGTCCGTACCCATCCGGGTGAACGAACGGACGTGCTCCTCCGAGGACTTGGCGTGCCGTCGCAGCTCCGCGACGACGGCTCGGGCCTCGTCCCGGCTCACCTCCGGGCCCGGCCGCACGAGCCGGGTCGCGGTCGCCACCGCGAGATTCCAGTCGACCATCTCCGCACCACCGAGGCTCGTCATGGCGTCAACGGTACGGGGTTGGCCGCGCCCGCGTACCGGGTTGGGGTGCCCTTCGGGCCGGGGGCGGCTACGACGCCGAGGCCGAGGCCATGGCGTCCAGGGCCGCCTGGGCGCCCTGTGCGTCCGTGGTGCCCGTCGTCATGAAGGCGAACGCCAGCAGGCGGCCCTCCTTGGTGACGACCGTTCCGGCCAGGGTGTTGACGCCCGTGAGGGTGCCGGTCTTGGCGCGCACCAGGCCCGTACCGGGTGAACCCTTGGGATAGCGGTTCACGAGGGTGCCGGTGAAGCCCGCGACGGGCAGCCCGGTGACCACGGGGCGCAGTTCGGGGCGGTCGGGGTCGGCGGCGCGGGCCAGGAGCGCGGCGAGCAGCTCCGCGCTGAGGCGGCCCTCGCGGTCGAGGCCGCTGCCGTCGGCGAACTCGGCGCCGGACAGCGGGAGTCGCAGCTTGTCCAGGCGCTCCCGGATCGCCCGGGAGACCCGCCGGCGAAGCTCAGCGGCTCCCCCGAGGCCCGCGCCGTCTCGCGGGCCAGGGCCTCGGCGATGTCGTTGTCGCTGTGCGTCAGCATGCGCTCGACGAGGGTGGACAGCGGCGGCGACGAGGTCTTCGCCAGTTCGTCGGCGCGCGGCGAGGCCTTCGTCGGGCGCGGGCCGTCCTTGGCGTCGGCGGCGTCGGTGACTTCGATGCCTCGCTCGCGCAGCATCCCGGCGAACTTCCGGGCCGCGTCGGCGGCGGGCTCCGCGCTGCGCGGGGCGGGCCCCGAGGTGGAGTCGTCGAGGCGGCCCTCGTCGGCCATCAGGGCGCTGACCAGCGTGATGTTCTCGTTGGGGCCGATGGGGTGCTGCGCGGGACCGGAGTAGCGGGAGGTGTCGTACGACAGCGTCACCGCGCCCTTGGCGCCGCGCTCGCGCAGGGCCCGCGCGGTGTCGTCGGCGAGCTCCCGCAGGCTGGCGTAGCCCTCGACGTAGCGGCCGTCCTCGCGCGCGGTGAGGGTCGGGTCGCCGCCGCCCACGAGGACCACCTCGCGGGAGTCGGGCTCCAGGACGGTCCGCGTGTGGAGCCGGTGGTCGGGGCCCACGGCGGACAGCGCCGCCACCGCGGTGGCGATCTTCGTGGTGGAGGCGGGCGTCAGCGCCTCGCCCGCGTGCTTGCCGTACAGACGTCTGCCGGTCCTCGCGTCGACGACGACGGCCGAGCGCTCGGGGCCGAGCGCGCGCTCCTTCAGGATCGGGTCCAGGGCGTCGGCGAGCGCCTCGCGGTCGGGCGCGGAGCGGGCGGGGGCGCCGAGCCCGGCGAGCACGGACGGGGCGCTGGGCGCGGAACCGGGAGCGGAGCCTCCGGAACCGCCCGCGTGATCTGCGCCACCCCTGGACTCCCGAGAGGCGGCCAGCTCCCGCTCGGCCGTACGCTGACCGGAGGAGTCCCAGGGTCCGGCCGCGGTGACCGCCACCGCCGCGACGGCGAGGCCCACGGCGGCAGAACCCGCCGTGACCTGCCATGTCTTGGCCGGCTTGGCTGTTCTCAGCTTCGCGGGAGGCTTGACGACAAGCCGCCGCAGAAGCGGCAGCGGCCGTCGAAGCCACTGCCAAGGCTTGCGCTCGTCCACGACGACCTGCCCCTTTCGCGATCACACATCTGCGTGAGGGACACTTAACCACCCGAAGTATGTGCTGATCATGGAGGAGCCACCCGTGGAGTTCGACGTCACCATCGAGATCCCGAAGGGTTCGCGGAACAAGTACGAGGTCGACCACGAGACCGGCCGCATCCGCCTGGACCGTCGACTCTTCACGTCCACCAGCTACCCGGCGGACTACGGCTTCGTCGAGAACACCCTCGGCGAGGACGGCGACCCGCTGGACGCCCTGGTCATCCTCGACGAGCCGACCTTCCCCGGCTGCCTCATCAAGTGCCGCGCGATCGGCATGTTCCGGATGACCGACGAGGCGGGCGGCGACGACAAGCTGCTGTGCGTCCCGGCCTCCGACCCGCGCGTGGAGCACCTGCGCGACATCCACCACGTGTCCGAGTTCGACCGCCTGGAGATCCAGCACTTCTTCGAGGTCTACAAGGACCTGGAGCCGGGCAAGTCCGTCGAGGGCGCCGACTGGGTCGGCCGCGCCGACGCCGAGGCCGAGATCGAGGCCTCCTACAAGCGCTTCCAGGACAACGGCGGCCACTGATCACGGCCGGGGCCCCGCACCGGGCCGCCCCGCACCCGCTCACGAACGGGCCGCGTGACCTTCCCGGTCACGCGGCCCGTTCGCGTGTTCACGGCGGATGCGTGAGCATACTGACGTACGTAAGGTGCGCACGAGACCTACGTACACAGGAGCGAGGCATTACCGGTGGGTGAACCGGAGGCGGAAGACCGCAAGCCGCAGTCGGACGAGGCGCACAGCGCCTTCGCCCCGGTGGGCGGGGTCGAACAGACGCCGGGCCCTGAGGAGGACCACCCGTCGTCGGAGTTCACGATCCCGACGGGTCTGAAGATCCCCCCGGCACCCGAGGACGCGGAGTCCTCGGCGTTCACACCGCCGCACGCCTACGACGTGCGCCAGCAGCAGCCCGCGTTCACGCCGCCCGGCGGGGTGCCGGTGGTCCGCCTCACCAAGGAGGCGCCCTGGCAGGACCGGATGCGCGCGATGCTGCGCACCCCGGTCGCCGACCGGCCCGCGCCGGAGCCGACGCAGCGGCACGAGGACGACACGGGGCCCGCTGTGCCGCGCGTGCTCGACCTGACGCTGCGCATCGGGGAGCTGCTGCTCGCGGGCGGCGAGGGCGCCGAGGACGTGGAGGCGGCGATGTTCGCCGTCACGCGCGCGTACGGCCTCGACCGCTGCGAGCCGAACGTCACCTTCACGCTGATCGCCATCTCGTACCAGCCGTCGCTCGTCGACGACCCCGTCACGGCCTCGCGCACGGTACGCCGCCGGGGCACCGACTACACGCGGCTCCAGGCCGTCTACCGGCTCGTCGACGACATCAGCTCCGAAGAGGTCGACATCAGCCTGGAGGAGGCCTACCGGCGCCTCGCGGAGATCCGCCGCAACCGCCACCCCTACCCGGGCTGGGCGCTCACGGCCGCGGGCGGGCTCCTCGCGGGCGCGGCGTCGGTGCTCGTCGGCGGCGGCGTGGTGGTGTTCGTCGCGGCGGCGGTGGGCGCGATGCTCGGGGACCGGCTCGCGTGGCTGTGCGCGGGGCGCGGTCTGCCGGAGTTCTACCAGTTCGTGGTGGCGGCGATGCCGCCCGCCGCGATGGGCGTGGCGATCAGCCTGCTCGACCTGCCGGAGGTGCGGGCCTCCGCGGTGATCACCGGTGGGCTGTTCGCGCTGATCCCGGGGCGGGCCCTGGTCGCGGGCGTGCAGGACGGCCTGACCGGCTACTACATCACCGCGGCCGCCCGGCTCCTGGAGGTCGTGTACCTGATCGTCGGGATCGTCTGCGGCGTGCTGATCGTGCTCTATCTGGGCGTGCAGCTCGACGCGGGCCTGAACCCGGAGACGTCGATCCACTCCACCGACCGGCCCGTGGTCCAGACGTTCGCGGCGATGGCGCTGAGCTGCGCCTTCGCGGTCCTGCTCCAGCAGGAACGATCCACCGTGCTCCTGGTGACCCTCAACGGCGGCGTGGCCTGGGTCGTGTTCGGCGCCCTCGCCCGCGCCGGGGACATCTCGCCGGTCGCGGCGACGGCGGCCGCGGCGGGCCTGGTGGGCCTGTTCGGACAGCTCCTGTCGCGCTACCGGTTCGCGTCCGCGCTGCCGTTCGTGACGGCGGCGATCGGGCCGCTGCTGCCCGGCAGCGCGACGTACTTCGGGCTCCTGGAGATCGCCCGCGACAACCTCAACCCCGGACTCGCCTCGCTGTCCAAGGCGGCGGCCCTGGCGCTTGCCATCGCGATCGGGGTGAACCTGGGCGGGGAGCTGTCGCGGCTGTTCCTGAAGGCGCCGCGCCTCGCGGCCCCGCAGGGACGCCGCGCGGCCAAGCGGACGCGCGGCTTCTAAGGCGCCTTCCGCGCCCGTCAGTACTGGTTGTGGCCGTGCTGCCGGGGGTCTTCGGGGTGCTGCCGCGGGGGCTGCCGCTGGCCCTGGTACCGCTGGTTCGGGTACGGGGACTGCTGCGGGTGCTGCGGCTGCTGGTACTGGGGGTCGCCCGCGTCGCCGTACTGGTACTGGCCTTCGTACTGCCCCTCGTACTGCTGCCCCTCGTGCTGGCCGTCGTACTGGCCCTCGTAGGGAGCCTGGTTCTGGGACTGGTACTGCTGCTGGCCGCCCGCCTGGTGGCCGTACTGGTACTGCCCGTCGTACTGGGGCTGGTACTGCTGCGTGCCCGGCTGGGCGCCGTACTGGGACGGGTACTGCTGCTGGTGCTGGTCCGGGTACTGCGGCTGCTGTGCCTGGTACGGGGACTGGTCGGGGTGCTGGCCCGGGTACGGGGACTGCTGCGGCTGCTGGTGCTGCTGGCCCGGGTACGGGGACGTGCCGTACTGGCCGTCCTGCTGGCGGGGCTGGTACGCACCGGGGGCCTCGGGGGCGCTCTCGGGGGTGTCCTGTCCGGCCGCGGGGGCCTGGGCGGCCGCCTTCTTCTTCTGGGAGCGGGCCCGCAGGAGCTCGATGATGATCGGGACCACCGAGATGAGAACGATCAGGATGAGGATCGCTTCGATGTTCTTGTGCACGAGCTCGTGCTTGCCGAGCCAGGCGCCGAGCATCGTGACACCCGCGCCCCACAGGATGCCGCCGAGGATGTTGAACGTGATGAACGAGCGGTAGCGCATGCCGCTGACGCCCGCGATGATCGGCGTGAACGTGCGCACGATCGGCACGAAGCGGGCCAGGACCAGGGACTTCGGGCCGTGCTTCTCGAAGAACTCGTGCGCCTTGGTGACGTTCTCCTGCTTGAAGAGGCGGGAGTCCGGGCGGTTGAACAGCGCCGGGCCGACCTTCTTGCCGAACAGATAGCCCGCCTGGTCACCGAGGATCGCCGCGATGGAGATCAGCACGCAGGCCAGCCACAGCGAGACGTCCAGCTTGTCCGTCGTGATCAGCAGGCCCGTGGTGAACAGGAGCGAGTCGCCGGGCAGGAAGAAGCCGATGAGCAGGCCCGACTCGGCGAAGACGATCAGGAGCAGACCCCACAGACCGAACTCGTTCAGCAAGTAGTCCGGATCCAGCCAGCTTGGTCCTAGCGCAAGCGTCGTCACGGTTCCGGGCTCCTGTGGGTGTGAGGCGTACGGCGGAGGGGTGCGGGCCGTGCGTGGTGATGGCATCGGCCATGCCGCCCAAAGCTATCAACGCGGGCCGGGAGCGACAGGTTCCATCGGCCGGATTCCGCTAGCCGCAGCGCCCTCCGCCGTCCGCCTCTCGTGCCTCAGGAGGCGTGCCGGGCCGCGTTCGCCACGATCGCGTCGCGCAGGTACACGGCGAGACCCGGGCGAATCGCCTCGTAGGTGGCGGTGAAGCGCGGGTCGTCCACGTACATGGCGCCGAGGCAGGCGTGCATCTCGTGCGAGCACCCGTAGTAGCTGTCGCAGATCAGCAGCCGGTGGTCCTCGGCCGCGTCCATGGCCGCCGCGGACGCGGCGGGCGTACCGGAGTCGAGGAGCTCCGCCACGCGCGCGTGCAGCGCGTCCATGGCGGTGTTGATCCGCTGCCAGTCGTCCTTGGTGTACGCGGCCGTGCGGCGGCGCGACTCGGCGTACGCCTCCGTGTCGCCCCAGCGGCGCTGGACCTCCTCTTCGTGCTGGTCGGGGTCGAAGTCTCCGAAGACCTCGAACTTCTCCTCGGGCGTGAGGTTGATGCCCATGCGTCTCGCCTCCATGGCGGTCTCGACAGCCGCGGCCATCTCCTGCAGCTTGGTGATGCGCTCGGTGAGCAGCCCGTGCTGACGCCGCAGGTGCTCCTGCGGGTCGGAGTCGGGGTCGTCGAGCAGCACGGCGATCTCCTCCAGCGGGAAACCGAGCTCCCGGTAGAACCGGAATCCGCTGCAGCCGGTCCAGGTCGGTGTCGCTGTAGCGACGGTGCCCGGCGTGGCTGCGCGCGCTCGGCGTGAGGAGCCCGGTCTCGTCGTAGTGGTGCAGGGCGCGCACCGTGACCTTGGCGAGGCGCGCCACCTGGCCGACGGGGTAGGAACCACTCACCGCCCGCTCCCTTCGCTGCTGTCGTGCGGATACCGCGGATTCGGGGCCAAGCCTGGGTCCTCACGTCGCGTGAGGTGCAAGCCCGGACGGCTCGGGATGCTACGTCCCTTTCGCCCGCCTACGGTGACCGGGAGAGCCCGCCCCCCTCTTGAGGCTTCGGAGGCACCGCCATGTCGCTGCACCGTGGCGCGGACGACCGCCGTGACGAGCGCCCGCTGTCCGTGAACCCGTTCTTCGGGGAGGCCGATCCGGTGGGCGGCATGACCGAGGCCCCGCCGAAGCACCGGCTTCCGAAGGACCCGCTGCCGCCCATGACCGCGTACCAGCTGGTGCGCGACGAGCTGATGCTCGACGGGAACGCGCGGCTGAACCTCGCCACCTTCGTCACCACCTGGATGGAGCCGCAGGCGGGCGTGCTCATGGCGGAGTGCCGGGACAAGAACATGATCGACAAGGACGAGTACCCGCGCACGGCCGAGCTGGAGCGGCGCTGCGTGGCGATGCTCGCCGACCTGTGGAACGCGCCGGACCCGGCGGCGGCCGTCGGCTGCTCGACGACCGGCTCCAGCGAGGCCTGCATGCTCGCGGGGATGGCGCTCAAGCGGCGCTGGATGAAGCGGAACGCCGACCGCTATCCCTCGCGCGAGGCCAGGCCGAACCTCGTCATGGGCGTGAACGTGCAGGTCTGCTGGGAGAAGTTCTGCGCCTTCTGGGAGGTGGAGGCGCGGCAGGTGCCCATGGAGGGCGACCGGTACCACCTCTCCGCCGAGGCCGCGGCGGAGCTGTGCGACGAGAACACGATCGGGGTCGTGGCGGTCCTCGGGTCGACGTTCGACGGCCTCCTACGAGCCCGTGGCGGACGTCTGCGCGGCCCTGGACGCGCTCCAGGAGCGGACGGGTCTCGACGTTCCCGTCCATGTGGACGGGGCCTCTGGCGCGATGGTCGCGCCCTTCCTGGACGAGGACCTGGTGTGGGACTTCCGGCTGCCGCGGGTGGCGTCGATCAACACCTCGGGGCACAAGTACGGGCTCGTCTACCCGGGCGTCGGCTGGGCGCTGTGGCGCACGCCCGCCGAGCTGCCGGAGGAACTCGTCTTCCGTGTGAACTACCTGGGCGGTGACATGCCCACCTTCGCCCTGAACTTCTCCCGGCCGGGCGCGCAGGTCGTCGCGCAGTACTACACGTTCCTGCGGCTCGGCCGCGAGGGCTACCGGGCGGTGCAGCAGGCCTCCCGGGACGTGGCGCGCGGCCTCGCCGGGCGGATCGCCGCCCTGGGGGACTTCCGGCTGCTCACGCGGGGTGATCAGCTGCCGGTGTTCGCCTTCACGACGGGGGACGACGTGGCGGCGTACGACGTCTTCGACGTGGCCCGGCGGCTGCGGGAGCGGGGGTGGCTGGTGCCCGCCTACACCTTTCCCGCGCACCGGGAGGATCTGGCGGTGCTTCGGGTGGTGTGCCGCAATGGGTTCTCCGCGGATCTGGCGGAGCTGTTCCTGGAGGATCTGCGGCGGTTGCTGCCGGAGCTGCGGCGCCAGCCGGGGCCGCTGACGCGGGATCGGGGGGTGGCCACCGGGTTCCACCACTAGGGGGTGCCCTCGCGGGGCGCCCCAGGCCCGCCCCTTCCCGAACCGGGTGCGGCTGCCCCCGTTCCCCCGCTCACAGCGATCGGCCTCCGGCCTCGTCCTCAAACGCCGGACGGGCTGAAACCGTCGCAGCCACGGCCGGAGATCTTCAGTCCGTCCGGCGTTTGAGGACGAGTCGCGGAGCGGCGATCTACCCGCTCAGGTTCCTGAATCGGCGTACCGCCAGGGGGAGGAACAAGGCGGTCAGGAGCGCCGTGCCACACCAGGGCGAGGGCCATGGCGTGGTCGGCGGCCCAGGACGTCTCCGCCACCCCGGGGTCGTTCCCGAACAGGTCCCGGACGGCCGCGGCCGTCGCCGACATCGGGTTCCACTCGACGACCGCACCCAGCCAGTCCGGCATCGTCTGCGGCACCGTGAACGCGTTGGACAGGAACCCGACCGGCCACACCAGGATCTGCACGGCCGTCACCAGCTCCGGCTTGCCCGCGATCATCGCCAGGTGGATGCCGAGCCACAGCATCGCGAACCGCAGGAGCATGAGCAGCCCGACCGCGCCCGCCACCCCGGCGAGGGAGCCGTGCCAGCGCCAGCCGATCGCGAGGCCGACGCCCATCATGACGAGGAGCGAGGCGAAGGACTGGAGCATGTCGGCGGCCGAACGTCCCACCAGGACGGCGCCGTTGGCCATGGGCATGGACCGGAAGCGGTCCACGACGCCCTTGTTGAGGTCGGTGGTGACCGCGACCATCGTCGCGTCCAGGCCGAACGCCATGGTCAGCGCGAACATCCCGGGCACCAGGAACTCGACGTAGTCGCCCTGGATGCCCTTGCCGCCGCCGATCAGGTAGTTGAACATCAGCAGGAGCATCACGGGGAAGACGAGGCCCACGACGACCTGTACGGGCTGGCGCGCCCAGTGGGCGAGTTCGCGCCGGGTCATGGTCCAGCAGTCGGTCAGGGCCCAGGCGAGCCGCGAGCCGCCCGCGGCGGGCTCCAGGGGCAGGGTCGTCATACGGTTTCCTCCGTTCGTGCCCGCGCGGCCCCGGCGGCCGCCGTGCCGTCGCCGCGTCCGGTCAGGCCCAGGAACACCTCGTCGAGGGTGGGCCGGCGCAGCGCCACGTCCTCCGCCTCGATGCCCTCCTCCTGGAGCGCGCGGACGACCCGGGTGAGGGCCTCCATGCGGTCGGTGACGGGGGCGCTGGCCAGGCGCCGGTCGGCGTCGACCGTGACGTCGGAGGCGTCGCCCGGCAGCAGCCGCGCCGCCCGCACCAGCTGGGCGCCGTCCCGCACCACCACGTCGATGCGGTCGCCGCCGATCCTGGCCTTCAGATCGTCCGCCGTGCCGTCGGCGATCACCCTGCCGCCGTCGATCAGCGAGATGCGGTCGGCCAGTTGGTCGGCCTCCTCCAGGTACTGGGTCGTCAGGAGGACCGTGGTGCCGCCGCCCACCAAGGAGCGGACCGCGTCCCACACCTCCGCGCGGCCGCGCGGGTCGAGGCCCGTGGTCGGCTCGTCCAGGAACAGCACCTCCGGTTCCGTGATCAGCGACGCCGCCAGGTCAAGGCGGCGGCGCATGCCGCCGCTGTACTGCTTGACCGCCTTGCGGCCCGTGCCGGCGAGGCCGAAGCGCTCCAGGAGCTCGTCGGCCCGCAGGCCCGCGCGGCGGGCGCCCAGGTGGTGCAGGCGCCCGAACATCTCCAGGTTCTGCCGGCCGCCGAGCTCCTCGTCGACGGCCGCGTGCTGGCCGAGCAGGCCGATGCGCTGACGCACCGCCCCGGGCTCGCGCCGCGCGTCGTGCCCGGCGATCTCCACGCGGCCCTCGTCCGCCCTGAGCAGCGTGGCCATGATCCGCACCGCGGTGGTCTTGCCCGCGCCGTTCGGGCCGAGGACCCCGTGCACCGTGCCGCGCCCCGCGACCAGGTCGAGGCCGTCCAGGGCGCGCTTGTCCCCGTACCGCTTCCCTACGTTCTCCATGACGATCGCGTTCGCCATCCGTCTCCCTCCGGGCCCGCACTCCCGCCAGCTAGTCAATCTTGACTAGCCTTCGGCGGAGAAGGTACTGCCCTTGAGGCGGGTTAGTCAAACTTGATTAATGGTGGATGGGTGGATCGTGCACTCTGGATCAGCGCTCGTCCTCGACGTGCCGCTCCCCCGTCGCGAACGGGTTCTCCTCGCCCTCGGCGAGGACCCCGACGAACGGCTCGCCCTCGCCCGCGAAGGCGTACGCGCCGTTCTCCACGCGCTCGATGGAGGCCCTTGGTCCACTCCGCGCCCGCGTCGGCCGAGTGCACCCACATGTTCATGATCTCGCCGATGTGGCCGAGCTGCTCGGGGCCATCCTCGGGCGTGTAGTACTCCGTGACGGAGTGGCGCCAGTCCTCCAGGGCGAGCACCCGCTCTTTGAGGAGCGCGACCACCTCCGCGCGCGGCAGGTCGACCATGAAGCCGACCGCCGCCGAGAGCACATCGGGCTTCTGGTCGTGGGCGACGGTGACGAGGGCCGCCCGGAGCAGGGCCAGGAACTCCTCGGTGCCCTTCTCCGTGACCTCGTACTCGGTGCGGGGCGGTCCCCCCGCGGTGGACGGCGCCGTCTCGTGTTCGAGCAGCAGGCCCTGCTTCGCCAGCTGCCGCAGCGCGTGGTAGATCGAGCCCGGCTTGGCGTTGGACCAATCATGGGCGCCCCAGTACTCCAGGTCGTTGCGCACCTGGTAGCCGTGGGCCCGCCCGTGCTGGCGCACCGCCCCGAGGACGGAGCAGCCGGATCGCCGACATTCACCGCACCCTTCAGCCTGCTGTTCCGCGTGATTCATCAACTTTGACTAGGGTACGGCTCTGGCGGCTCGCCCTCCCGTGCGGTTCACCCCCAGGACTGGCCCGACTCCTGGGCCACCAGCTCGAAGGCGGTCTTGCCGTCCAGGGACTCACGGATGATGTCCGCGTGGCCCGCGTGCCGGCCGATCTCCTCGATCAGGTGCAGCATCAGCCAGCGCATGGACACGTTCCCCTTGGGGAACCAGGGCGCCTCGGGCAGCGGGAAGGTGTCGTCGAGGCTCGGCACGGACCGGATGAATTCCTCGGTCTCGGCGGCCACGCCCTCCCAGAAGGCGAGCACGTCGGCGAGCGTCTCGTCCTCGGCGAGCCGGAAGCTCTCGCTCCAGGTCTCCATGGTGCGCTGGCGCTCGTTGGGCTTCTGCTGGGCCAGGCGCAGCCAGTTCAGCTCGGCCTCCGCGACGTGCTTGACGAGGCCGCCGAGGTTCAGCTCGCTCGCGCTCGGGCGGCTCGTGGCCTGCTCGTCGCTCAGGCCGAGCACCGCGCGGCGCAGGCCGCCGCGCTGGGCGTCGACGAAGGCGATCAGCGCGCCGCGCTCGTCACCGTGGGCTTCAGCGTGGACGTGAGTGGGCATGAGGGCCCCTTCCCTTGACTCCCCCGAAGGGGTTCCGCCGGGCTTTCCGACACCTCATAAGCTACGGACCCTTGAGGACAGTTACGGTCCTCAAGGGTCCGGGGAAGCCGGATTCCTCGGCATCAGTTCCTCAGCGTCGGTTCGTCAGCGCCCGCCTGCCCGGCGTCAGAACGGGAAGCGCGAGCGGCCGTGCTGCACGGAGATCCACTTGTGGGTGGTGAAGGCGTCGACGGTCGACTCGCCGTTCAGACGGCCCACGCCGGAGCGCTTCTCGCCGCCGAAGGGCACGATCGGCTCGTCGTGGACGGTGCCGTCATTGATGTGGATCATGCCGGTGCGGACGCGCTGGGCCAGGCGCACACCGCGCTCGATGTCGCCGGTGTGCACGGCCCCGCTCAGGCCGTACGGCGTGTCGTTGGCGATGCGGACGGCCTCGTCCTCGCCGTCGAAGGGCATGATCAGCGCGACCGGGCCGAAGATCTCCTGGCGCAGCACCGGGGCGTCCTCGGGCAGGTCCGTCAGGACGGACGGGAACACCAGGTTGCCCTCGGTGCCGCCGTGCAGCAGGGCCTTCGCGCCCGCCCGCACGGTCTGCGCGACGAGCGACGAGACGCCGTCGGCCTGCGAGGAGTTGATGAGCGGGCCGATGTGGGTGTCGGGGGACGCCGGGTCGCCGACCTTCAGGGTCTTGACCTTGGCGACGAACTTCTCGGTGAACTCCTCCTCCACGGAGCGGTCCACGAGGATGCGGTTCGCGGCCATGCAGACCTGGCCCTGGTGCACGAAGCGGCTGAAGACGGCGGCGTCCACGGCGTAGTCGATGTCCGCGTCGTCCAGGACGATCAGGGCGCTGTTGCCGCCGAGTTCGAGGACGCAGCGCTTGAAGGTCTGGGCGCAGACCGTGGCGACGTGCCGGCCCACGGCGTCCGATCCGGTGAAGGAGATGACCCCGGGCACCGGGTGCTCGATGAGCGCGTCGCCGATCTCGGCGATGTCCGTGATGACGACGTTCAGGACGCCCGGGGGCAGCCCGGCCTCCTCGAAGATCTTCGCGACCAGGGAGCCGCCGAGCACCGGCGCGTTCTGGTGCGGCTTGAGGACGACGGCGTTGCCGAGGGCGATCGCCGGGGCCACCGACTTGATCGAAAGGAGGAAGGGGAAGTTGAAGGGGCTGATGACGCCGACGACGCCCACCGGGACGCGGTAGACCCGGTTCTCCTTGGTGTCGTCCGGCGAGGGGAGTATGCGGCCCTGCGGGGCGAGCGCGAGGTGTATCGCCTCGCGCAGGAACTCCTTGGCCAGGTGCAGCTCGAAGCCCGCCTTGACGAGGGTGCCGCCGAGCTCGGCGACGATCGCCTCGGTGATCTCGCCCTCGCGCTCCTCGACGATGCGCAGGGCCTTCTCGAACACGGCACGGCGTGCGTACGGGTTGGTCGCGCCCCAGGACTCCTGCGCGCGCTGCGCCGCGCGGTAGGCCTGGTCGATCTCGTCGGCCGTGGCGACCGTGATGGACGCCAGCTTCTCCCCGTCGTACGGATTGAAGTCGATGATGTCCCAGGAACCGGAGCCGGCCTTCCACTCACCGTCGATGTACTGGTGAGCCAGATCGGTGAAGAAGGACATGAGACGAGACCCCTTGCCGCACGAGAGCAGACATCTGAATTCTCGTCATACTACTGACGATTCAGGTCAGTTGGAGTAGACCACGGAGAAGGTCTCTGCTGTCGGCCGGATCAGGACAGTCCTCCTGGAGCTCGGCCATCGCCCGCTCGTACTGGGCGACTTCCTCCCGCTTGTCCAAGTACAGGGCGCCGGTGAGCTGCTCCAGGTAGACGACGTCCGACAGATCCGACTCCGGGAAGCTCAGCATCGTGAAGGCGCCGCTCTCGCCCGCGTGCCCGCCGAAGGTGAAGGGCATGACCTGCAGCGTCACGTTCGGCCGCTCGGAGATGTCGATCAGGTGCTGGATCTGCCCGCGCATCACCTCCCGGTCGCCGTACGGCCGGCGCAGGGCCGCCTCGTCGAGCACGCACTGGAACTGGGGCGCGCTCTCGGACACGAGCAGCTTCTGGCGCTCCAGGCGCAGGGCGACCCGGCGGTCGACGTCGACCTGGTTGATCTTGCCGCTCCGGACCGCCCGGCCCGGGCCTGCGAGCTTGCCCGCAGCGGCCTTCATGCCGCGCTCGACGACGGCGTGGGCGTACGCCTCGGTCTGCAACAGGCCGTTGATGAACTGGACTTCGTAGACCCGGATGAGCGACGCCGCGCCCTCCAGACCGATATATGTCTGGAACCAACCGGGCAGTACGTCGGAGTAACTGTGCCACCAGCCCGTCAGGTTGGCCTCCTTGGCGAGCGAGAGAAGCGCGGCCCGCTCCGCCTCCTCCGTGACGCCGTAGAGCGTGAGGAGGTCTTCCACGTCCCTCGACTTGAAGCTCACCCTGCCCAACTCCATGCGGCTGATCTTCGATTCGGACGCGCGGATCGAGTAACCGGCCGCCTCACGGGTGATGCCGCGCGCCTCCCTCAGGCGCCTCAGTTGCGAACCCAGCAGGATGCGCCGCACCACCGAGCCGCTCGACTCCCCAGCGGTCACTTCGCTCAGTCCTCCCCAAGGTGTGAGACTCGCAGTGTGCCATTAAACGCTTCGGGCGGTACTCGTTCGGTTACGGAAAGGGAAAGCGTAAGGCAGGTCTCCGCAAGAAACCGTAGGAAGAAATGGGCAAGAAGCGCCCTAGGAGCGGTCAAGTCCGGCGCGTGCACGTGCATCTGCCCTTGCATCTGCTGTACGCATTCGGAACCATGGTCCGCGCGCCACCGCTCCGCCTTCGCTCTACCGATGCTCTATAGACGCTCTACTGACGCTCTACCGACCGGCCGTACTGACCGCGCCACCGTTCGATCGCTTCGTACCGCGAACCGCGAAAACCGGGGAGTGCCTCGCATGGGGACGAATGGATCAACCATGCTCGAGCCATTGAGGCAGGGCCTTCCTCCGCTCGACCCCTCCGCGGTCTCCAGCGCGGCCTCCTGCACCCTCCCCTCCCGCTATGAAGCGGTCGGCAGCGCACGGCAGTTCACCCGCAGGACACTCACGTCCTGGGAGCTCGACGACCGGTTCGACGACATCGCGCTCGTGGTCTCCGAGCTCGTCACCAACGCCCTGCGGCACGCGCTTCCCGCCGACAGGACGCACGCCGAGATGACCTGCGTGGTGGGCGAGGACGCGCCGGTGCGGCTGCACATGATGCGCTGGACGTCACGTCTGGTGTGCGCGGTGCGGGACCCCAGCGACGAGAGCCCGGTGGCGCGCGAGGCCGGTGACGCGCTCGACGACTTCGCGGCGGAAGTCGGGCCGCGGCCTGTTCCTGGTGGACTCCTTCAGCGACGGCTGGGGCTGGCACCCGCTGGCCGGGGCGCTGAGCGGCAAAGTGGTGTGGGCGCTGTTCCAACTGGCCTGACGCGGGCCCCCTCGAGCGGCCCGCGGCCCTGCGGCCGGCCGGAACAGCCCTGCCCCCGTTTCCCGCGGGTGGTGTGCGCCCCCGCGTCCCCGTGAACGATCCTCGCTCCGCGGTGCCCCCGCGAATGATCGTTTCTGCTGCTTTCGCCGCCGCCCGCGGCGGCTTCGGCGTGCGCTGGATCTGACTGGATCGAGCGGTCAGGCGCTGAGCAGGTGGTCGAACTCGCCGTCCTTCATGCCGAGCAGCATGGCCTCTATCTCGGCGCGCGTGTAGACGAGCGCGGGCCCGTCGGGAAAGCGCGAGTTGCGGACGGCCACATCGCCGCCCGGCAGCTTCGCGAACTCCACGCAGGAACCCTGCGAGTTGCTGTGCCTGCTCTTCTGCCAGGACCACCCCGTGAAGATCCGTGGCCGCCATGCCGTTGAACACGTCGTGCACAGGTCGCTCCCCGGTGGTGCCGTGGCCGTTGTTGTAACCGTCAACTGTCCCGGATCATAGCTGTGTTCATGTGCCAATGCATGGGCAGATGCACGTGCACGCGCCGTGGTGAGCTGGTTACAGTCCCTCCGGCGCCCGCGCGGCACCCCCTGTGACATGAGAACGCAAGGCCCCGCCCATGATCTTCCGGACAACCCGTCGTGCCTGGTTGTCCGGATCGAAACCCTCGTGCTCTAGGAACAGACGCGTTCCGGACCCATCTGGTGGCAGCGTCGCGCCGAAGTGACGCTCAGCCGCGTCGGGGTGACGCTCAGCGGGGTCCCTGACCGCATTCCGGCCAGAACCGCTCGTACGGAGTCAGCCAGTCGCGCACCCCGGTGAGCGGAACCGCTTCCAGCCGGTAGATGCGCTGGCGCCCCCGGCGCCGCTGGGAGACGAGACCCGCGTCCCTGAGCACCTTCAGATGCTCCGAGAGGCTCGGCCTGCGCATGTCGAAGTGGTCGGCGAGGGCCTTGACGGGCTGCGGGCCGCCGTCCCGCAGCAGGCGCAGGACTTCGCGCCGGGTGCCGTTGGCGAGCGCGGCGAAGAGCCGGTCCTGGGGCTCACCGGTGGTGACCATGCTGGGCGCCGCCTTTCCGCTCACGGCCCGGCTGTCCCGCCTGATGGCGGGGGGGGCCGTCGGTGGTGACGATCATGATCCCGTACGGGGTTCCCGCCAGCGCCCCGATCATGCTCGAGTCGTTGCACGCGAGTGGCCACGCGCCCCCTTCGCCCACCGAGAGCCGGGGCGCGCCCCGTCGACAGGCTAGGGCCTTAGCGCGACGCGTACGGCAAGAGTGCCATCTCTCGGGCGTTCTTGATCGCCCTGGCCAGCTGCCGCTGCTGCTGGGCCGTCACATGGGTGATCCGGCGCGAGCGGATCTTGCCGCGGTCCGAGAGGAACGTCCGCAGCAGCTGGGTGTCCTTGTAATCGACGTAGCCGGCGTACGTGCTGCCCGCCCGCTCCAGGGGGTTGGGGCGGGACTTGGGGGGTGTGCGGTCGGTGCGGCGCGGGGGCATCGGTCAGACCTCCAGGAGGGTGTCGAAGGCGGGGGGCAGGTTCTGCCAGGAGGCGCGCCCGGCGGCGTACTCCTCGTCCGTCAGGAGGCAGGACTCCAGGACCTGTTCGAGGGCGTCGCGGTCCAGGCCGGGCGAGGTGAACACGAGGTGCTGGCAGCAGTCGCCGTGCTCGGGGTGCCAGTCGAGCGCGGCGGCCGCGCGCCGCACGGGCGGGACAAGCTCCCAGGCGGCGTCCGGCAGCGAAGCGAGCCAGGGCCCGGCGTTCTCCACGCACAGGGTGCCGCCCGCCGCGTCCCAGGCCAGCAGCGTGTCCGGCCGGTCGGCGAGCCAGAAGCGGCCCCTGCTGCGGGCGGCCGCGCAGGTGAGGTCCTCCAGGGCGGAGTAAAGGCGCTCGGGGTGGAAGGGGCGTTCGCGGTGCCAGACGAACGTGGTGACGCCGCTGTCGTCGGCCTCGGCGGGGAGCAGCGCGCACGCCGGGTGCTGCGCGGCGGCGGCCGCCTCCACGTCGAAGCCCGCGCGCGCCGCGCCCGCCAGGTCGCCGTGGCCGATCGGGACCTGGCGGGCCGTCGGGTGGAGCTGGGCCAGCAGCGCGCGGTCCTCGGCGTCGGCGGCGTCGGTGTCCAGGACGGCGAGCGCCGGCGGGTACTCCAGCTGGCGGGCCCAGGTGTCGGCGACGGTGCGCTGGTCGGTGGCGGCCGCGGCGAGCCCCGCCTCCGCCAGGTCGTCGCCGTTGCCGAGGCAGGCGAGGAGCAGGCTCGGGTCGACGGCCGTGAGCACGCCGCTCAGGCGCAGCGCCCGCGAGCCGTGCCCCGCGATGACCTCGGCCATCGCCTTGGGCTCGACGGAGTCCCACAGCTCGACGACCGCGAGCCGGGTCAGACCGGCCGCGGCGAGCCGCTCCAGCTCGGGCACGAGGTCCTCGCGCAGCGCGCAGCAGGCGCAGTCGTTGACGAGGGGCGCCTCGCCGGTGGAGAGCACGCCGGTCGCGTCGCGCACGGTGCGGGTGACGCTGCCGCGCGGGGCCGCGGAGAGGTCGTGGTGCAGGGCGACGCTGTCCGGGACGGTGGCGAGCAGCCGCGCCACGGCCGCGGCGCGGGCCTCGGCGTGCAGGCCCGCGACGACGGCGACGTCCATGGGGGCGCCCATCAGCGGGCCCCGCCGTCGGCGGCGCCCGGGCCCGTGTCCGCGGAGCGGGCCCCGTAGCGGCGCTCGAAGCGTTCCACGCGCCCCGCGGTGTCGAGGACGCGCTGCTGGCCCGTGTAGAAGGGGTGGCTCGCGGAGGACACCTCGACGTCGATGACGGGGTAGGTGCGGCCGTCCTCCCAGTCGATCGTCTGGTCGCTGGTCGCCGTCGAGCGGGTGAGGAAGGCGAAGCCCGCGGCCTTGTCGCAGGAAGACGACGGGGCCGTACGGCGGGTGGATGCCGGGTCGCATCGGGATCAGCGCTCCTCTCGGAAGTCGACGTGCCAGGCCGGCCAGCGGGTCGTACTCGCGCAGGGCCAGGCGGTCGGGGTCGTTGCGGCGGTTCGTGCGGGTCACGTAGGTGGATGGGGCCTCCCCTGTTCGAGCGGAGCCGAGAACTTGGGGAACGGTTCCGGCGGTGGACCGGAGCTTGGTGACCGGGCGGATGTCGTTGCGAGCCATGAGGGCTAGTATATGAAAATGAATCCCATTTCCAAATGGATGGGACCGCGACCGACCGAGAGGTGCGTCACCTTGTCCGCCCACTGCCAGCTCACCGGCGCGAAGCCGGGCTTCGGCAAGACCGTCTCCCACTCCCACCGGCGCTCGTCGCGCCGCTTCGACCCCAACGTCCAGAGCAAGCGGTACTGGCTGCCGAGCGAGGGCCGGTACGTGCGCCTGCGGCTGAGCGCCAAGGGGATCAAGACCGTCGACGTGATCGGCGTCGAGGCCGCCGTGGCCCGGGTCCGCGCGCGCGGGGTGAAGGTCTGATGGCCAAGAAGAGCAAGATCGCCAGGAACGAGCGGCGGCGCGCGGTCGTCGCGCGGTACGCCGAGCGGCGGGCCGAGCTGAAGGAACTCATCCGCCGCCCGTCCACACCGGAGGCCGAACGCCTGGCCGCGCGGCGGGAGTTGGACCGGCAGCCGCGGGACGCGAGCGCCACGCGGGTGCGCAACCGCGACGCCGTGGACGGGCGGCCGCGCGGCTATGTGGGGACGTTCGGCCTCTCCAGGGTGCGGCTGCGGCAGCAGGCGCACGCCGGATTCCTTCCGGGTGTGCGCAAGTCCTCCTGGTAGCTCGGGGCGTGCTGGCCCGGGCCGGGGGCGGGCCTCAACGGGCCGTGGGACCTTCCGGGTGCCGCGGCTCGTTGGGGTTTGGGGGGTTGTCGGGGGCCGGGGGTTCGTCAGGGGGCGGGGGTTCGTCGGAGACCCGGGGGTTCGTCGGAGGGGGTGGGTTCGTCGGGGCCCGTCGCTCGTACGTCGGTGTCCGTGCCGTCGACCAGCATCGGCGGGGGCGCGGTGTCCAGGGCGTCGGAGAGCTCGTCGAGGGCGGCCAGGAGCAGGCTCGCGCCCCGGCGCACGACGCGGTCCGGCACGCCCTCGCCGTCCCAGGCGTCCAGGGCCTCGCGGACCGGCCCCCAGGCCGGGACGCGGCGTTCGCGCACGGCCTTGGCGCCCTGGTCGGTGGCGGTGCGCAGGGCGTCGGCGAAGCGGGCGGCGGCCGGGACCGGGGGCGTGCCGCGCTCCGGCAGGTGTGCCTCCAGGAGCATCGCGACGCGGCCGATCTGCACCAGGGCGTGCTCGGCGTCCTGCGCGGCGCCCCGGGACAGGCCCCGGTGGCGCACCGGCTCGTGCCGGGCGCGTTCGGCGGCCTCCTGCCAGGCGACGCGGGCGTCGCGGGCGGCGAGCAGCGCCTCGCGGACGTCCCCGCAGCTCTTGCCCGCGGGCTCGGCGTAGTGGGCGACGACCGCGGCGGCGTACCGGCCGTCGGCGGCCAGCCAGTCGGCGAGGCGGGTGCGCAGGCGCGGGGTCTCCCAGGCCGGGTAGAGGGCGTACGCCAGCATCGCGAGGAGGCCGCCGAGCAGGGTCAGGACGGCGCGCTCGGGGACCGTCTGCGTCCACTCCTCGCCGCCCATGCCCAGCAGGAACACGACGTACGCGGCCACGCAGGCCTGGGCGGCGAACTGGCCCGTGCGCATCAGGAGGTACATCAGGCCCGCGGAGGCGACGGCGAGGGCGGCCGAGAGGTGGGTGCCCGGGTGGGTGAGCTGGACCAGGCCGGTGGCGAGGGCGACCCCGACGAGGGTGCCCGCGAAGCGGGCCACGGCGCGGGAGTAGGTCTGGGAGAAGTCGGGGCGCATCACCATGACGGAGGCCATGGGGGCCCAGTAGGCGTGGCCCAGGGGGAGGTGGGTGCCGAGGGCGTAGCTCGTGACGGCGACCGTGGTGACGCGGGTGGCGTGGCGGGTCACCGGGGCGGTGCGTCTGGTCAGTTCCGCGCGCATCGCCTTGGCGGCGGCGGGGGCCAGGGCGGTGAGGGTGGGGCGGCGGAGGGGGCGGGGCTCTGCGGGGGCGCTGTCCTCGCGGGGCGCCCCAGGCCCGCCCCTTCCCGCTCCGGGTGCTGCCGCCCCCGTTCCCCCGCTCAACCGCAGGGGCGCGTCGCGCCTCGTCCTCGAACGCCGGACGGGCTGGATCTGTCCTCCCGCCACCTCCACCACGTCCCGCAAGAGGGCTCCCAGGCGGGTGGCCGCTCGGTGGGGTGGGCCGGTGAGGATGGCTCCGGTGTCGGGGGTGCGGAAGGCGGCCACCGCCGGGGGCGGGAGGGTCACGGGGGCGCCGTGGCGGATGGCTCGGGCGGCGGCGTCGAGGATGTCGGCCGCCGCGGCGAGGAGTTCGCGGACGCGGGCGCGTTCGGGGCCCTCCTCGGGGACGCCGACGGCGGGGTCGGCCAGGGAGGCGAGGACCGGGCGGATGCGTTCGGCGAGGCCGCGGGCGCCGTGGAGTTCGGCGGGGCGGGTGCGGGCCTGGCGCGGGGTGATCGTGGCGGCGTCGCGGGCCGCCATCAGCGGGGCGGGGTCGAAGGGGGCCACCGGGTCGTGGCGCAGGCGGCGGGCGTAGTCGGCCTCGGCGGCCAGCGCGTCGGCGAGTGCGTCGCGGTGGGCGCCCCAGCGGCGCACCGGGAACAGGACCACCAGGGCCGCCTGGACCAGGCCGCCCACGACCATCATCGCCGCGTGGCCCGCGGCCGCGGCGAGCGAGGTGGGGAGCGTGACCGTCACCAGCATGATCGCGACGTTGGAGGTGGCGATCAGGCCGATGGTCGGGCCCGCGGCCCAGCTCAGGCCCGCGAGGAAGGTCCACAGGGCGAGGAGCGCCAGGAAGAGGAGCTGGTGGGTGCCCGTGGCGTAGCCGAGGAAGGTGGATAGGGCGAGGCTCGTGCCGGAGGCCACGGCGAGTTCGGGGCGCGGGCGCCAGCTGCGCTGGAACGTGGCGATGGCCGCCTGGTAGGCGCCGAACGCGGAGCTCGCGGCCACCGCGGGGCCGAACAGCGCGAGGCTCGCGCCGATCACGAGGGCGAGCCCCGCCGCCCCGCGCAGCGCGACCAGCGGCTCCAGTCGGCGGCGCTCCACGGCGAGCCCCGAACGCGTCGTCTGCCGCAGTGCTCGCCACCAGGTCACGGGGCGATCGTACGGAGGTTTGGGGGCGTTTGGCCTTTGATGTCCGCTGGCTATGCCGGTTGCTTGGCGGGTTTCGCCCGGGTGGCGCGGACCGCGTCCAGGTACTCGGCGATCGCGTCCCGGTTGCGGGTCAGGCACTCCACGCGCTCGGTCATGCGGTCGCGTTCCAGCTCCAGGGTGGCGAGCATCTCGGGGGTCGCGTCCGGGAAGTGGATGACGCGCGGCTTGTTCAGGCAGGGCAGGATCTGCTTGGATGAGGCGCGTGGGGAGCCCGGCGTCCAGCAGGCCGCGGATCTGCAGGACGCGGTCGACGTAGAACTCGTCGTAGTCGCGGTAGCCGTTCGGGGTCCTGTCGGCGACGATCAGGCCCTGTTCCTCGTAGTAGCGCAGCAGTCGGCGTGCCGTGCCGGTGCGTTCCGACAGTTCCCCGATGCGCATGGTCACCCCCTGGTGTTCGTGTCCGCGCCCTCGCCCGGAAGCCTCACCCGGGCGTGAAGATTAGCGCTCGACGCCGCCGCCGCGCCCTCGGCCCAGCCCGCGCCGTCGACCACGCCCCGCACGCGGGTCGTGGTCGTCTCCGGGAACATCCGCTCCGTACGGTCGGTGACCGCGACGTCCCGCGCGGCGAGCACCGGGAGCAGCGCGCCGCCCGCGGCGGCCTCCTCGTGCGTGACGGGGGCGGCCGCGGCCTCCAGGCGGGCGCCGACGCGATGGGCGTACGCCATCCAGAACGCCTGCCGGAACGTCTTCGTACGGTTGCGGCCGCCCGCCCGCTGACCGGCCTCCGCCTTCGTCATCGCGTGCGCGCCCTGGACGAGCAGGGAGGTGTGCAGCAGCTCGACCACCTCCAGGTCGGGGGCGTAGCCGACGACCGTGGAGAACGCGAAGGGCTCGTTCCACACGGCGCGGCAGCGGTTCGCGGTGGCGACGGCGTCCAGGAGGATCGCCTTCGCCGTCTCGTACGGGGCGTCGACGCCGACGCGGCAGGCGCCGGGGGCGTCCGGGGCGTGGGTGCGCGCGGCGAGCAGGGCCTCGTCGACGCTGTAGCGGGCCATCAGCTCCTGCGCCTTGGCGGTCAGCGCCTCGGCCTCCTCGGGGAATCCGGTCGCCTCGGCCTTGGCGAGGAGCGCGCGGATGCGGGTGAGGGCGCGCGGCTCGCCGGGCGCGGGCGCCACGTCGCGCAGGGTGCGCGGGGTGCCCGGCGGCGGCCCGACCGGCTCGATCGCGGGCAGCCGCAGCAGGAACCGGTACAGGGTGAGGACGGCGGTGGCGTGCGTGAAGCGGTCCGGGGCGCGCCAGGGGGCGTGCGCGTCGAGCGCGGCGAGCTGTGCGGGCCAGCGCGCGGGCAGCTCCTCGGGGGCGTAGCGGCGGGACTCGGCGCGGATCAGGTCCGCGGCCAGGCGGAGCTGGGGTTCGTCGAGGTCGCGGCGGGCGAGCCGCAGCACGTCGGCGGGCTGCCAGCCCCGCTCCCAGGCACGGCGGACGAACTCCTCGCCGCGGCGCAGGACTTCGGCGTCGGCGCCGGGTGCGGCGGCGAGGAGGGAGGCGGCGGTGTCGAGGGCGGTGTCGGGGTCGAGGGCGGTGCCGGGGTCGGCACTGCGGCTCGCGCGTCCGGCCCGGCCCCGGCCGCCGCCCTTCGGAGCCCTCGCTTCCGCGGTGCTCCCGGCGTGCGCCGCGGCTCCGTACAGCGCCGTCGCGAACGCTTCGTCGATCACCGAGTCCATACCCCTAAGGGTAGGTCTGGCCCTACCTCCCGATCCGCCCGGCAGTGGGCGTGAGCGCGACAGCGCCCGGCGGTTCGCTTGAGGCATGATCCTTTCCTCGCTTCGTTCCCGGTGGACCGGGTTCCTCGGGGCCTTCGTCGCCGTCGCCCTCGGGGTGGCCCTGACCGCCGCGATGGGGGTGGGGCTCGCCGCGAGCGCGGCCGGGCCGCCGCCCGGGCCCGAGCGGTTCGCGGACGCCCCGGTCGTCGTCCTGGGACGGGACACGCTGAGCGTCCCGGTGCGGCGCGGGCCCGAGAACGGCACCGCGACCGAGCGGCTCGCTCATCCACACCCTGTGGACAACGCTCTGCTGCGGGCGCTCCGGCGGCTCGGCCCGGTGCGGACCGACGGCTCCCCGAACGCCGTCGGCGTCAGCGCGCCCGCCGCCGACGTGCGCGCCGCCGTCGCCGCGTCCGGCACCGGCGCGCGGGTGCTCACCGGCGCCGAACGCCGCCGCGCCGGCCCCGAAGCCGAGCGCGACGAGCGGGCCCGTGGTCTCCGTGAACGCCTTCCTCGGCACGGCGGGCGGCGTCGCCGCGTTCGTGGCGGCGTTCGTGACCGCGTCCACCTTCGCGCTCGTGGTGGCGCTGCGCCGCCGCGAGTTCGGGCTGCTCCGCGCGGCCGGGGCGAGCCGGGGGCAGGTGCGGCGGCTGCTGCTCGGGGAGGCCCTCGCGGTCGGGGCGCTCGCGGCGGCCGCCGGGTGCGCGCTCGGCGCGTGGGGCGCCCCGCGCCTGGCCGCGGCGCTGGTGGACGCGGAGGTCGCGCCGCCGTGGTTCACGGTCACCGAGGGGCTCCGGTGGACCTGGTGGCCGTACCAACTCGCCTTCTGGACCGGCCTGCTCGTCGCCCTCGCCGGGGCCTGGAGCGCGGCGCGGCGGGCCGGCCGGGTCAGCCCGGTGGAGGCGCTGCGCGAGGCTTCGCTGGACACCGGCGTGCTGCCGGCCGGCCGCCGCATCGCGGGCGCGGCGCTGCTCGCCGGGGCGCTCGGGCTGGCTCGTCTGGACCCTCTGGCGCGACCCGTCCGACCTGCTCAAGCGCAAGACGTACACGACCCAGCCGATGATCCTCGCGACGGCTGTCGCGGCGCTCGCCCCGCTGCTCGTCCGGCGTGTGGTGGCCCTCTTCCGCCGCCCCGCCGCGCTGCGCCGGGGCCGGAGCCGCCCGGTCCTAGCGCTCGCCCGGATCGTCCGCGCCAACAGCGGCGCCGGGGTGCGCCGCACCGCGGCCGTCGCCGCGCCCGTCCTGGTCACCGTCGCGCTCGCGGGCTGTCTGTTCGGCTCGGCCGCGACGGTCGGCCACGCCAAGGCGGCCGAGGCGCGCCAGCGGACCGCCGCCGACCTGGTCGTCACGGGCCGCGCCCTGAAACCGGTGGCCGGGGTGGAGGGCGCGACCGTCGCGGCCTCCGCGGCCACCGCCGTCTTCGTTCGCGAGGACGGCGGCAGCGCCCTCGTGCGCTCCCAGGCGCGGGCCGTCGCCGACCCGGCGGCGTTCGCGGCGGTGACCCGGCTGCCGGTGGTCGCGGGCGACGTGACCGACCTCGACGACCGGTCCATCGTCGTCAACGAGGAGTGGCAGCGACACCGCGTCGGCGCGCACGTGACGGTGTGGCTCGGCGACGGCCGCCGGACCCGGCTGCGGATCGCCGCCGTCCTCGCCCGCGGCACCGGCGACAACGGCGCGTACGTCACCGCCCGGAACGCGGCGGCCCCCGCCGACCGGCTCGACGTCCGCCTCGCGCCCGGCGCCGACCGCGACACCGTGGCGGCCGCGCTGCGCGCCAGCGGCGGCGAGGTGCGGCCCGTCGGCGACTGGCTCGCGGCCGAGTACCCCGGAGTGAAGCGGCAGACCCGCCTCGGCCTGCTGATGCTGCTCGCGCTCTGCCTCACGTACACGGCGATCTCGCTGGCCACCACGCTCCTGATGACCGCGCCGGTACGGGCCCCCGAACTGCGCTCCCTGCGCCTCGCGGGCGCCACCCCCGCCCAGGTCCGGCTCGTCGCCGCCGGTGAGGCGGCCCTCGCGGTGGCGGTGGGCGCGCTCCTGGGCCTCGCGGTGACCGCGGTCGGCCTCGGCGGCCTGGCCGCGGCCCTGCTCAGGCTTTCGGTGCCGGTGGACGCGGGGGTGCTCGTGGTGCCGTGGGACGTGATGGGGGTGTGCGTGGGCGTGTGCGCGGTGGTGGCGGTGGGGACTTCGGTGGCGGCGGCGATGAGAGTGATGAGAAGGACGTCGGTGGCTTAAGAGTGGCTTAAGAAACGGGGCCCGCGAGAAACGGGGGTGGGCGCACGGGGCGTGTCAGGAGTCGCCGCCCTCGTCGATCAGGCGGCGGACCTCCCGGTCGATGAGGCCGAGGCGGGCCTCCGCCACGAGCGGCACCGCGCGGCGCTGGCGGCGGGCCTCGTGGGTGTCGATGTCGACCGTCACCAGGCCCGGCTCCCACTTCGGGGCCTGCGCGACCACCGTGCCGCGCGGGTCCACCACCCGCGAACCGCCCCGGAGAACGAGGCCCCGTTCTCGTTCCCGACCCGGTTCACGAACACCACCCAGCACTGGAGCATGCGGGCCGTGTACGAAAGGAGCGTGTCCCAGTACAGGACCGTGTCCATGGCCTCCGGATCGAGGCTCGCCGCGCTGTTCGTGGGCACGATGATGACCTCCGCGCCGTCCTGCACCGCGAGCCACGGAAGGACCGGCTGCCAGGCGTCGTTGCAGACCAGCGTGGCCGCCCGGCCGTGCCCGCCGGGCAGGTCGTACGCGCGCAGGTGCTGCCCCGGGCTGACGTGCTTGCGCTCCTCCCAGGCCAGGTAGTTCGGCAGGTAGAGCTTGCGGTGCGCGTGCACGAGGCCGCCCGCCGCGTAGTACGCCGACGTGTTGTACGCGCGCAGGCTGGTGTGCTCGTGCAGGCCGAGGAGGACGTCGGGGCCGAGCAGGGACAGGCCGAGCAGACGAGGGTCGTCGGCGGCGATCGACGTGTCCCGCCGCAGCGCGCCGAGGTGGTAGCCGTGCAGGCTCAGCTCGGGGAAGACCACGAGGTCGGCGGACTGGTCACGGGCCTGGGTCAGATACTCGCGGGCGGCCTCCAGGTTCTCGTCCACCTCACCGAGCACACAGTCTGTCTGGGCCAGGGCGACTCGCATGGACCGAGCGTGGCAGGGGCCGGTGGGGGCGGCATGCGGGGCGGGGCCATGTGGGGTTCCCGCCGGGCGGCTCCGGGGGTCGGCTCCGGGGCCGGGCGGCGGGCGTCGGACGCGCGGGAGACCGGCCGAGGGGCCCGTTGTCAGTGGTGGGTGCGATCGTCGGAGTGTGGAAGCAGAGCGGTGGGCGATCGCGGAGGACGGGCCGGGGGCGCTCGTCGTGCCGCTGGGGGACGACGGGAGGGCCGTGGGGCCCGTCGTGCGGGAGGCCGCGCTCGCGGAGGCCGTGCGGCGGCGGCCCCACGTCGGGCGGTGGGTGTGGCGCGCCACCGCCGAGCTGTATCCACGGCTGCTCGCGGCGGGCGTGCGGGTCGAGCGGGCTTACGACATCGAGGCCGCCGAAGGCCTGCTCCTCGCGCACGAGGGGCGCCACGGCGAGCCCCGCTCGGCGGCGGCCGCCTGGGCCAGGCTCCAGCGAAGACCCGTGCCGCCGGACCCACCGCCCCGGGCCGCCGTGCCCGGCGCGCAGGACTCGCTGTTCGACCCGGCCCCGGCCTCGCCCCTGCCCTTCGACGCGCTGCTTGAGGTGTACGCCGCGCAGGTCGAACGGCACGGCGAGACCGCGGACCCGGGGCGGATGCGGCTGCTCACGGCCGCCGAGTCGGCGGGCGCGCTGATCGCCGCCGAGATGAACGAGGCGGGGCTGCCCTGGCGCGCCGACGTCCACCGCGAGGTCCTGACCGAGCTGCTCGGCGAGCGGTACGGCGGCAGCGGCGAGCCGCGCCGCCTGGCCGAGCTCGCCGACGAGGTCTCCGCCGCCTTCGGGCACCGGGTGCGCCCCGACCTGCCCGCGGACGTGGTGAAGGCGTTCGCCCGGGCGGGCGTCAGGCTGCGCTCGACGCGGAAGTGGGAGCTGGAGGAGGTCGACCACCCTGCGGTGCGGCCCCTCCTGGAGTACAAGACGCTGTACCGGGTCTGGACCGCCCACGGCTGGTCCTGGCTCCAGGACTGGGTGCGCGACGGCCGCTTCCGGCCGGAGTACACGCCGGGCGGCTCGGTCTCCGGCCGCTGGACGACCAACGGCGGCGGCGCCCTGCAGATCCCGAAGGTCATCCGGCGCGCGGTGGTCGCCGACCCGGGCTGGCGGCTCGTCGTCGCCGACGCCGACCAGCTGGAGCCGCGCGTGCTGGCCGCCGTCTCCCGCGACCGCGGCCTCATGGACGTCGCGGGCAGCGCGGACGACCTGTACACGCGCCTGTCGGACCGCGCCTTCTCCGGCGACCGCGAGCACGCCAAACTGGCGGTCCTCGGCGCGGTCTACGGCCAGACCTCCGGCGACGGCCTGAAGAACCTGGCCGCGCTGCGCCGCCGCTTCCCCGCCGCCGTCGCGTACGTGGACGAGGCGGCGCGCGCGGGCGAGGAGGGCCGCCTGGTGCGGACGTGGCTGGGGCGGACCAGCCCGCCCGCCGCGGGGTCCGGCGGGGCGGACGACGAGGACGCCCTCGGCGAGGCCGGGATTCCGCAGGAGGCCGCCGCCGACCCCGAAAGCGGCGGCCGCGACGGCGAGTTCACCCCTGGCTACGCCTCCACCAACGCCCGCGCCCGCGGCCGCTTCACCCGCAACTTCGTGGTGCAGGGCAGCGCCGCCGACTGGGCCCTGCTGATGCTGGCCGCGCTGCGCAAGGCCACCGCGCACCTCCGGGCCGAGCTGGTCTTCTTCCAGCACGACGAGGTGATCGTGCACTGCCCGGCCGAGGAGGCGGAGGAGGTCGTGGCCGCGGTGCGGGACGCGGGGGCGCTGGCGGGGCGGATCGCGTTCGGGGAGACGCCGGTGCGGTTTCCGTTCACCACGGCGGTTGTCTACGGTGCTATGCGGATGCCAAGTGACTCCGGTGCCCCGGGGGCTTCGGGGCCGCCGGTGATCGCGCTGCGCGCTCGTCCTCAAACGCCGGACCGGCTCAGTCTTCGCGCTTCGGGGTTGAACTGGTGAGTTGTCTCAGTTCGTTGACTGTCTTTTCGCTGACGCCGTCCAGGGTTTCGAGGGTGGTCAGGGCCGAGTGCCATTGGGATCGGGCCTCTTCGGGGTGGCCCTGGGCGTGGAGGAGGAGGCCGTGCTGGTGGCGGGCCAGGGCCGTCATGTGGGTGTCGCCCCGGTGGCCCGCGCGCTCCAGGAGCAGGGCGCACTCGCGGGACGCGTCGGCGGTGCGGCCAAGGGCGCGCAGGGAGCGGACGAGGCCGAGGCGGGTGTGGGACTCGCCGTGCCAGTCCTCGTACTCGCCGTGGACGCGCAGGCTGACCTCGAAGTGGCCGAGGGCGGCGGCCGGTTCGCCGAGGGCGAGGTGGGCGTAGCCGATGTTGCAGCTGCGCGGACTGGCGGACGACGGCGTGGCCGACGCGTTCGCCGATGGCGAGGCTGCGCTCGTGGTGGGTGATGGCCACGCGCGGGTCGGCGTGCTCGTACAGGTTCCCGAGGTGGCTGAACGTGATGGCCTCGCTGAGCGGGTCGTCCAGGGCGCGGGCCAGGCCGAGGGCCTGCTGGAGGGCGCCCGCGGCCTCGGAGCGGCGGCCCAGGCCGTCGAGGAGCAGGCCCCGGTGGTTGAGGCCGCGGCGCACGCAGGAGACGCGGTCCAGGCGGCGCCACAGCGCGAGCGCCTCGTCGTTCAGGGCCAGGGCCTCCCCGGCGCGGCCCGTCAGGAAGCGGTGGCCCGCCAGGTCGGTGAGCGCCTGGGCGGTCGCGGCCGGGTCGCCGTGGCGGCGCGCGGCCTCGACGGCGACGGCGGCGAGCACCCCCAACTCGGTCAGGCGGCCCCGCCGTTGCAGATACGGGAAGAGGTGCCGGACCAGCGCGGGCACCAGGCCGGAGGGCGTCGTCGGCGTGGCGCCCGGCGAGCGCGACGACGTTGCCGAGCTCCTCGTCGGCCCAGGCGAACGCCGCGTCGACGGTGGCGAACCCGGGCGTGCCGCCGTCGGCGGGCGCGTACCCCGCGAGGCGGTCCACCCGGTCCTGCCCCGGTGGCGCGATCGCGAGCAGCGCCGCGCGGGCGGTGTCCGCGTACCAGCGCAGGGCGGCGTCGGCGGGCCGGCAGCGCGCCGCGGGGGCCCGCTCGGTCTCGTGGGTCTCCCGGGCGAAGTCCCGTACGAGATCGTGCGGGGCGTAGCGGCCGAGCGCCGTCTCCTCCAGGAGGGCCACGTCGACGAGGCGGTCCAGGGCCGCCTGCGCGCGCCAGCGCGGGACGGCGAGGAGCCGGGCGAGCAGCGGGGCGCCGTACGCGGGCAGGTCGAGCCCGCCGATGGTGGCGAGGGCGCGGGCGGCGTCGCGGTCGGCATCGCGGTCGGAGGTGCGCAGCGCGTCCAGGGCGACGTCGAGGGAGCGCCGCACGCTCAAGTCGTCGTACTCCAGGTGCCGTAGCGGGCCCCCGCAGTCGGTGAGCAGGCCCGCGAGGGCGTCGGGGGTGAGCGCGCCGCGGGCGGCGAGGCGGGCCGCGACGACGCGCAGCGCGAGCGGCAGCCGCCCCGCGAGCCGCACCAGGGGGTGCTCCGGGCCGAGCCCCTCGCGCCCGGAGGCGGCGCGCAGCAGCGCCGCGCTGTCGTCGGCCGACAGCGGCGCCAGCGGGACGCGGACGGCGCCGTCGAGCGCGGTGAGCGGGGAGCGGCTGGTCACGAGGGTGGCGCAGCCGGGGCCCCCGGGCAGCAGCGGCCGCACCTGCGCGGCGCTCGCGGCGCCGTCGAGGACGAGGAGCGTGCGGGTGGGCGCGAGCAGCGAGCGCAGCAGCGCGGCCGCCGCGTCCGGGTCCTCGGGGGCGTGCCGCGCCTCGGCGCCCAGGTCCCGCAGCAGCGCGGCCAGGGCCTGGCCGGGGGTGAGGGGGGCGACGCCGGGGGTCGCCCCGTGCAGGTTCAGGTACAGCTGCCCGTCGGGGAACCGCTCCCGCAGCCCGTGCGCCACGTACAGCGCGAGCGCGCTCTTGCCGACGCCCGCCATGCCGGAAAGCACCGCCACCGGCGCCGCCGCGGTGCCGAGCAGCTCCCGCAGCCCGTCGACCGCGTCCGTGCGGCCGGTGAAGTGCACGGGCGCGGGCGGCAGTTGCGCGGGCCGGGGCGCGCGGCTCGGGGACGCCGCGGTGGGGCGCCCGCCCGCGAGCACGGAGCGGCGCGCCCTGGCCGTGGCGGCGCCGTCGCCGCCGGGCGCGGCGGACGGCGCCGGCCTCGCGCCGTCGCGGCCCCGCAGGACCTCGGCGTGCGCGTCCCGCACCGCGTCGCCCGGCTCCACGCCCAGCTCCTCCACCAGCCTGCGGCGCAGCGCGCGGTGCACGGCCAGGGCCTCCGCCTGGCGTCCCGTGCGGTGCAGCAGGAGCATCAGCTGGCGGTGGAAGGCCTCCCGCAGGGGGTGTTCGGTGACGAGCGAGGTCACCTCGGGGGTGAGAGAGGCCAGTTCGGCGGCGGCCGCGTGCTCCAGGGCGGCGTCGTAGCGCCACTCCAGGACCAGCAGCCGTGACTCCTCGAGGCGCTGGACCAGGGCCTCGCCCGCGCCCGTCGCGGGCAGGCCGGAGAGCGGGGTGCCGCGCCACAGCGCGAGGGCGGCGAGCGCGGCGCGTTCGGCGGCGGGCCAGTCGCGGGCGGCGTGGGCGACGCGGGCGCGCGCGGCGCACTGCTCGAAGACGCGGACGTCGAGTTCGCCGTCGGCGACGCGGAGCCGGTAGCCCGGCGGTACGGCGCTCAGCCGCGCCGGGTCGTCCAGGAGGCGGCGAAGGCGGGTGACGTGGTTCTGGAGGGATGCCCGCGCGGAGGCCGGCGGCTCCGCGCCCCACAGCGCCTCCTTGAGCGCGTCCGCGGAGACCACGCGGTCCGGTTCCAGGAGCAGCGCGGTGAGCAGGGAGCGGGCCTTGGGGCTGCGTACGGGGTGGGGGACGCCGTCGGCGTCGTACACGGCGGGCACGCCGAGGAGCCCGAACCGCAGCTCGCCTGCCATGCGCGTTTCGCTCCCCCGGTGCCCGACGCCCCCCGTGGGCTGTCGCGGCCACGCCAAGTTGGGGGCCGTTGGGGCCATGTTAGCGATCTGTTGGCGGCGGCTGATGTGATCACCTCATCGGACCTGGCCCCGACGGTGCGTGCGCTTCGGCGCGTGGCTCGGGGGAGTGTCACCGGCGCGGCCGGGTCCGCCCAACGCCCCCTGGGCGACCTCACACCGGGCCGGGTGCCCCCTTCTTCCCCCGCCCACCCGCCCCTCCATCGCGCTGACGCGCTCGTCCTCAAACGCCGGACGGGCTAAACCCGTCGCCAGTCACGGCCGGGGAAATTCAGCCCGTCCGGCGTTTGAGGACGAGGCCGAAGGCCGATTGCTTTTCGGGGGTGCCAGGGGGCGGAGCCCCATGGTTTCGGGAAGGGGCGGGATTGGGGGCTCCCAGCCGGGTCACGTCACCGGCAGGAGCAACGTGAAGACCGTCCCCCGCCCCACCTCACTCTCCACCCCCACCGTCCCCCCATGCGCCTGCACAAGGTTCCGCACGATGGCCAGACCGAGCCCACTCCCCCCCGTGGCCCGCGTCCGCGACTTGTCGGCGCGCCAGAACCGGTCGAACACATGGGGAAGGTCCGCCGCGGCGATCCCGGTCCCCGTGTCGGCGACGGCGATGGCCACGCGACCGCCCGAGGCCCGGCAGGTCACGGTGACCTCGCCGCCCCGAGGCGTGTGCCGGATCGCGTTGGAGACGAGGTTGCCGACGGCCTGCCGCAGCCGCAGCGGATCGGCGGTGAGCCACGGCTCCCCCTCGGCGCGCGCCGCGATCCGCACGCCCGCCGCGTCCGCCCGCGCCTGGTGCGCGGCGACGACCTGCTCGGCGAGGTCGGCGGCGCAGGCGGGCTCCCGGGTGCAGCCGCAGCGTGCCCGCGTCGGCGGCGGCGAGGTCCTGGAGGTCGTTGACGATGTGCTGCAGGAGCAGGGCCTCCTCCAGGAGCGAGGTGACGAGCTCGGGGTCGGTCGCGACGACCCCGTCCTCGGCGGCCTCGAGCCACCCCCGGATGTTCGACAGCGGCGTACGCAGCTCGTGCGCGACGTCGCTGACCATCGCCTTGCGCTGCTCCTCCAGGGCCCTGCGGTGCTCGGCCATGTCGTTGAACGCGGCGGCGAGCTGGCTGATCTCCCCCGCCGAGCGGGCCGGCACCGGCTCGGTGACCTCGCCGGACTTCATGCGCTGCGTGGCCGTGGTGAGGGCGCGCAGCGGCCGGGTGAGCCGGGTCGCGGCGAACGCCGTGACGGCCACGGTCACCGCGAGGACCGCCGCGGCGAGCCCGACGATGCGCGTGACGTTGGCCGCGGAGAGCCGGAAGCCGCTCGCGGAGGGGCGGCTTCCGTCCTGGCTGGTGATGAAGAGCAGGGCGGGCGAGGAGACATAGGGGGCGAGTTGCTCGCGGCGGGCGCTGTCCACGCAGGTGGCGGCGAGCGCCTCGGTGGGATCGACGGCCTCGCCGGACCCCGAGGGCGACGGCGTCGGGGGCCGCTTGACGCCCCCGGCGTCCTCCCCGCCCCCGACGTCCCTGGGCCTCGAAGGGGCCGGGGACTCCTCGGCCGGCGGCCCCACGACCACGGCGCCGTTCGCGAACAGGCGCGGCGCGCCGTCGCGCGCCACGGTCAGGCCCAGCTTCAGCGGGTCGTGGCCCTTGCGGCGCATGCACGCCTCGGCGAGCTTGTTGATCTTTTCGAGGGCCTTGCGCTCGGTCTTCGTCGGCGCGGTGAGGTAGTCGCCGCCGCAGCGGTAGTCCGCGAGCTGCCGGACGCCCTCGTCCTGCACCTGGACGTACGGGCGTCCGCTCGGGCTCTCCACGGTCTTCGCCGCGACGCCGACGCCCCGCAGGCAGCCGAGGTACTTCTCTCCGTCACCGCCCGCAGGTCCCGCCGCTCCCCTGCGGGCAGCCGGAACGGCCCCACGGCCCGCGGGTCGATGCGGTCCACGGCGCCGGTGCCGGTGCCGAGGCCCTCGCCGGAGTCGGGGCCCGCGCCGATGCCGAGGGCCTCCGCGGTGTCGTCGCCGCGCCCCGTGGCCAGCGTGGAGTCCACGGCGAGCGGGTCGACGACGGCGGACGCGCGGGCGGGCAGACGGCCGTCGTGGTGCGGGTCGCGGCTGGCCGAGTCGGCGATGACCTTGCGGTCCTGGGTGGTGAGGGCGATGCGGCGGCCCGTCTCGACGGAGAGGTCCCGCACGGTCCGGTCGGCGTCGCGCCAGTTGGGCGTGGTCGCGGCGAGCCCGAGGAGACGGTCGTAGATGCGGGCGTCGTCGGCGAGCACCTGCCCCTGCTCCTGGCGGATCGCCCCGGACGTGGTCTGGGCGGCGAGCCAGGCGGTGGCGGCGATCGACAGGACGGACACCAGCGCGGAGACGGCGAGCAGCCGGGTCAGCAGGCTCTTCCGGACGGGGACACGGGTGCGGACCACCCCGCCGTCACCGCCGCGCCCGCCACGGCCGCCGCGCCCGGTGGGCGTCTGCGCGCCGCCCTCGGGCCGGGCCTCACGCCCCACGACGCCCCGCCGCGTCCGCCGCGCCCTGGTGCGCGACGAGCTTGTAGCCGACCCCGAAGACGGTGACGAGGCGGCGCGGACGGCGCGGGTCGGCCTCGATCTTCTTGCGCAGATTGAGGACGTGCACATCGACGGTCCGGGCGGATATGTACCCCGATGACCCGTGGATGCGGTCCAGGAGCTGGGGGCGCGTGAACACCCGCTCCGGCTCCGCCGCCATCGCCGAGAGGAGTTCGAACTCGCCCGGCGTGCACTCCACCGGGCCCCCGTCCACGGTCACCTCGTGCCGCAGCGTGTCCACGACGAGCCCGCCCGCGCGCAGCACCTGGGTCTCCGCCTCGGGCGGCGGCCGGTGCGCGGCTCCGCTGGCGCGGCGCAGCAGGGTGCGCACGCGGGCCATCAGCTCGCGGGGGCTGTACGGCTTGGTGAGGTAGTCATCCGCACCCAGGTCGAGGCCGAGCAGCAGGTCGTCCTCGGTGGAGCGGGCGGTGAGCATGAGGATGGGCAGCGTGCCGGTGCCGCGCTGGCCTTCGGCGGGGCCGGGCTGCGGGGCCGACCGCAGCACGCGGGTCACCCCGAGCCCGTCGATCTCCGGCATCATCACGTCGAGGATCAGCAGGTCGGGGTCGTGCCGCCGGACCTGCTCCAGCGCGGTGCGCCCGTCGTGGGCGACCCCGACGGTGTGGCCCTCACGTTCCAGATAGCGGCGGATGAGGTCGGCCTGCTTCTCGTCGTCCTCCGCCACCAGGACAAATGCGCACATGCGCCCGAGCATAAGCGGCGGTACCGCGCCTCCGGTCCGCGCGCCCGCGCCCTAACAGGATTCACATAACCCCGGGCGCGGGCCGGACCGCACTCAGGCGTGCGGTACGACGACGACCTGGACGTCGTCCTCGTAGACCACCCGCCCCGGGTCCGCGGACCGCACCTCGCGGCAGGGCACGCCGTGCGCGGCGAGGACGTCCAGGTACCCCGGAACCCGCTCGATCAGATGCGTGGCGGTGGACTTGAACCAGGCCACGGCGCCGGGGTGCCGCTCGGGGTCGTAGAAGGAGGCGTCCGGGGTCGGGTACGCGGCGTCGTACCAGTCGTTGCCCGCGCGCCGGAAGCGCTCCTGCCCGGCGGTCAGCCTCCCGTCCCTGGCGAGCCCGTTGACGAGGGCGAAGACGCCGGGGAAGTGCCCGCGCTCGTGCCGGGTCGGCGATTCGAAGCGTACGTAGACCGCGGCGGTCGCCGTCTCCTCAGCGGTCGCCTCAGCGGGCGTCTCAGTGATCGCCTCAGCGGGCGTCTCAGCGGTCACCTCTGTGGTCACCTCTGTGGTCATCGCCGCATCCTCGCACCGCCGTGAGCGCGGCTCGCGCGGCGGCCGCCCAGTGCGGGGCCCCGGCGCGTTCGGCGACGGCGAAGGCCTGCCGGTAGTGGGAGGCGGCGGCGTCGGGCCGCCCCAAGGCGACGGCGAGGTCGCCGAGTTCGCGGGCCACGGGGCCGAGCGCGAACAGGCCGCTGCCCGCGCCCGCCAGTTCCGCGCGCGCGGGCAGGAGGCACTGGTACGCGGCCTCCATGAGCGCGGTGTCGCCCCGGCGGGCGGCGGCGCGGGCGCGCAGGCACCACTGGACTTCGAGCAGCTGACCGGGAACGGGTTCCTCGTCGACCGGCTCCTCCCCCGCGTCCTCGGCCCTGACCCCCAGGCACACCAGGGCGAGCCGCAGCAGCTCTTCCTCCCCCATGCCGCTCATCCCGCTGCCGGGCAGCCGCGCGGCGGCGTCGCGGTACGCGGCCGCCGCCTCCTCGGCCCGCCCGGCGACGGCGGTGCGCAGCGCCCCGTACCAGCCCGTGAACACGGCCACCAGCGGCAGCCCGTACCGCTCGGCGAGGCGGTCGGCGGCCGCGGCGTTGTGGTCGGCGCGGTCGAAGTCGGCGAGGGCGCTGTGGGCCTGGAGCAGCATGAGGTGGCCGAGGACCTCGAAGGTGGGGAGCCGGTGGCGGGCGGCGAGCTCGACGAGCTCCACGCCGACGCGGGCACGCTCCGGGGCGAGCCCGGGCCGGTGGAAGGTGTGCAGGAACCGCCCGTTGAGAGCGAACGCGAGCAGCCCGGCCGCCTCGTCACCGCCCACCGGGGCGGTGCCCTCGCCGCCGTCCAAGGCCGCGCTCCCGTTCCCCCGCTCAACCGCATGGGCGCTTGGCGCCTCGTCCTCACACGCCGGACGGGCTGGATCTCCGCGCTGCGCGCTTGTCCTCAAGCGCCGGACGGGCTGGATCACCTCACCGCCGCCGTACAGCGCCCGCGCCAGCGCCTCCGCCTGCCGGGCCGCCTCGGCGCCCGTCGTGCCGGTGTCGCCACGGGTTTCCATGGCGAGGGCGGTCAGTGCGCGGCAGCGGGTGACGCGCCGCTGCCGGGTGCCGTCGTCGGGGAGCGCTTCGAGGGCCTTCGTGGCGGCGGCCACGACGCGCAGGGACAGGTCCTCGTCGTCGTTGCGGGCCCAGATCCCGGGCACGTCGAAGGCCCCGACGACGTGGGCGGCCGCCTCCGCGTCCCCGCTCGCCTCGACGACGGCCAGCGCGTCGGCCCGGTGCCGCCGCGCCTCGGCGAGCCCACCGGTGACGGCGAGGTTCCGGACCAGGCCCATCAGCGGAACGAGCCGCCCGGGCCCACGACCGGGCGCGGAACCCGCCGCCCCCGCTCCCCGGTCGTACGCCTCCAGCGCGGCGCCCCACCACCGGCCCGCCCGGTACGGCGCCCCCGCCGCCTCGGCGCGGCGGGCCGCCTGGGAGGCCGCGGCGGTGGCGCGGGCGGACGTCGCGCGGGTCGCGGCGGTGGTGTAGTGGTGGGCGATCGCCTCCACGGCGTCGGGGCGCAGCGCCTCCAGGGCCTCGGCGACCGCCGTGTGCAGACGGGCGCGGCGCGGCCGCGACAGGTCGCCGTACACCGTCTCCTGGACCAGCGCGTGCGCGAACCGGACGCGGTCGGCGGCCAGTCGGCCCGCCTCGGGCTCCGCGAGGAATCCGGCCCCGGTCGCGGCCTCCACGGCGTCCAGGACGGCGTCCGCGCCGCCCTCGTCCGCCGCGAGCGCGCCCAGCACGTCCAGGTCGGCCTCCGCCCCGAGCACGGCCGCGTGCCGCAGCACGGCGCGCGTCGGCGGCGCGAGCACGGCCAGGCGCGCCCGCACGAGATCCCGTACGCCCACGGGGACGTGCGACAGCGCGGCGGCGCCGTCGACCGCGTACAGACGGGCCAGTTCCCGTACGAAGAAGGGGTTGCCGCCGCTGCGGCGGCGCACGGCGCGGGCGGTCGCGGCGTCGACGGGCCGCCCGGAGACGGCCGCGACCAGCTCGCCGACCGCCCGCTCGGCGAGCCCGCCCGCCCGCACCCGCACCGGCTCCGCCCGCGCGACGCGCCCCAGGAACGCGCCGAGCGCGGGCGGCACTTCGGTGTCGCGGTAGGTGCCGACGACGAGCACGGGCCGCGCGGGCGGGGCCGCCGTCAGGGCGGCGAGGAGGTCGAGGGTCTCCTCGTCGGCCCCGTGCAGATCGTCGAGGACCAGCAGCAGCGGCCGCTCGCGCGGGGCGAGCCCGACGAGCTGCCCTGCCACCCACCGCCACCGCCGCAGCCGCGCCCCGGCGGGGTCCGCCCCGGCCCCGAGCGCCTCCGCGTCCCCCGCCGGGAGCCCGAGTTCGCCGAGCAGCTCCGTCCAGGCCCACGCCGCCGGGGCGCCGCCGCCCTCCGGCACGCGCCCCCAGGCCGTCGTCCAGCGCGCCGCGCCGAGGCGTCCGGTCAGCGCACGGGCGAGGGCGGTCTTGCCCGCGCCCGCGTCGCCGGAGAGCAGGGCGAGGGTGAGCCGTCCCGTACGGGTGGCCGCGTGCGCGGCGGCTTCGAGCGCGGCGAGCTCACCGTCCCGCCCGATCAGTACGGCACCGCCGACAGGCGCCGCCGCACCCGAGCCCGGCGCCTTCCGCGCCCCCTGCGCCCCCTGCGCCCCCTGCGCCCCCTGCGACAGAATCTCCCCCTCCAGACGCCGGATGCCGTCCCCCGGGTCCAGTCCCAGCTCTCCCGCCAGGGTCTCCCGCGCCCTGCGCAGGGTCGCGAGGGCGTCGCCCTGGCGGCCCGCGCGGTACAGGGACAGGGCCAGGAGCTGCCATGCCTCCTCGCGCCAGGGGTGGGCCTCGACGTGGGACTCCAGGTCGAGGGCGACCTCAGCGGCGCGCCCCAGGGACAGCGCCGCGCGGGCCCGGCGCTCCACGGCGAGCAGGCGGAGCCCGTCCAGGCGGGCGACCTCCGCGCGGGCCCAGTCGGTGTCGGCCCACTCGACGTAGGCGGGCCCGCGCCACAGGGCGAGCGCGTCGTCCAGGGCGGTGAGCGCGGCCTCGGGCTCCGGGGACCCGAGGTCCAGGAGCCGCCCCGCGTCCCGTACGGCCGTCTCGAACCGCCACGCGTCCACGGCGTCCGGCGCGGCGAGCAGCGCGTACCCGGGCCCGGACGTCACCAGGAGCCGGGCGGGCGCGCGCCGCTCCCTGCCGGGTTCGAGGGCCTTGCGGAGCGCGCCCACGAAGGTGCGGACGGTGCCGACGGCGGTCGGCGGCGGCTCGTCCCACAGGTCGTCGACGAGCCGGGCCACGGGCACCGTACGGCGGCGGGCGATGAGGAGCCGGGCGAGGACGGCGCGGTGCCGGGGGCCCTTGAGGCCGAGCTCGCGCCCCCGCGCGTCGCGGGCGCGCAGCGGCCCGAGCACGTCCAGGGTCACCGCCTCCGGCACGGACCCTGCCCCTGCCCCTGCCCCTGGCACGGACCCTGAAGCAGCCCCTGACGCAGACCCTGACACGGCCCCTGACGTGGCGTTCTCCTCCTCGTCCCGCTCCGGCACCCCCTCAACGTACCCGCTCGGCGGACACCGCTCAGCGCGTGCTGATCCAGCGCTGATCCGCGCCCCGCAGGCTGAGGGCATGACACACAGCACCCCCTCCGCACCCCACGCCGAAGGCATCGACGGCTTCTCCCACCACCGCGTCCCCGTCACGGACGAGGGCGCGGCGGGCGTCCACCTCGCGGCCGCCGTCGGCGGCGATCCGTCCGGCAGCCCGGTCGTCCTGCTCCACGGCTTCCCGCAGACCCGCCTCATGTGGCGCCACGTGGCGCGGGACCTCGCGGCCGACCACACCGTCATCTGTCCCGACCTGCGCGGCTACGGCGCCAGCGACAAGCCGGCCGAGGCCGCGGACGGGCAGACGTACGCCAAGCGCACCATGGCGGCGGACGTGGTGGCGCTGGCCCGCGCGCTCGGGCACGAGCGGTTCGCGCTCGCCGGGCACGACCGGGGCGCGCTGGTGGCGATCCGCGCGGGCCTGGACCACCCGGACGCCGGTCACGCACCTGATGTCCCTCGACGTGCTGCCGACGCTCGACATGTGGGACGTCATGCGCGGCACGACGGGGGCCGTCGGCTTCCACCTGTACCTGATGGCGCAGCCGCCCGGCCTCCCCGAGCGGATGATCGCCGCCGACCCGGACGCGTTCTTCGGCCACTTCCTCGACGCGTGGGCCAAGGACGCGACGGCGATCCCCGACGGCGTACGGGCCGCGTATCTGGCGGCCTGCCGCGAGGCCGTGCCGTCCATCGTGGCCGACTTCCGCGCGTCGGCCGCCGCGGACGTCGAGCACGACACGGCGGACCGCCTGGCCGGGCGGGGCCTGCGGATGCCGGTGACGGTCCTCCAGCAGGACTGGGGCGCGGCCCTCGGCTTCGACGCGGCGGGCCTGTGGCGCCGCTGGGCCCCTGACCTCGCCCACGAGACGGTGACGTGCGGCCACTTCATGGCGGAGGAGGCGCCGGAGCGGGTGACGGACGCGATCCGGAAGCTCCTGCTCCGATAGCGCCCGCGGCGGCCCACGGGCGAAGAAGGGAGAGGAGAAGGGGCGAAGAGGGGAGTTTTTACCACCGACTTCGGGCCACCGCCGCTCCAATAATGAGTCCATGAACCCCATACGGCAGCAGCCCGCGGCGCCCCACGGCAAAGACTCCCCGGCCGCACCGGCACCGGCACCGGCACCGGCACCGACCGTTTCGGGCCCGACCGTCTCGGGCCTGACCGGCTTCCGCCGCTGCGTGACGCTGTGGCTCCTGTCGTGGCGCGCGCTGTGGCTCTCGCTGTGGCTCGGGGTCGTGTACGCCGAACTCCGCAACCCCATCGGCCTGCGGCTGCTGCCCGGGGCGGTCCGGGCGACGCGCGACCTCGCCGACCGCCAGCGCGCGCTCGCGGCCCGCTGGTCGGGCGTCGACATCCCGGCCCCGTACGCCGAACTCCCCGCGACCGGCGGGGCCGAGGCGCTGCGGGCGCAGCTGCTCGACAAGGGCAACCAGGTCCACCGCGACTGGCGCTGGACCACCCTCGACCCCTACCTCGGCGGCGCGCTCGCCGTCGTACCGCTCCTCCTGCTGCTCAGCGGCGTGTGGGGCGCGCTGACCGCGATCTACGGACCGAGCGCGGCGGAGGACTGGGGCAGCCTGTGGTACCTGTTCATCCCCGTGTACGACGAGGTGACGGCGGTCCTCGCGGGCGCGCTCGCCCTCGCCGCGTTCCCGCTCGCCCTCTGGTCGGGGCCGCGCCTGCTCACCCGGCACGCCCGCTATCTGCGCGTCATGCTCGCGCCGAGCGAGGCGGAGCTGCTGGCGGCCCGCGTCGAGCACCTGAAGTCGAGCCGGTCCGACGCCGTCGACACACAGATGGCCGAAATCCAGCGCATCGAGCGGGACTTGCACGACGGCGCGCAGGCCCGTCTGGTCGCGATGGGCATGACCCTCGACGCCGCCGAGCACCTCCTGGTGACCAACCCGGAGGCGGCGCGCGACCTGCTCGCGGAGGTCCGCGAGTCCTCCACGGCCGCCCTCAAGGAGCTGCGGGACCTGGTCAAGGGCATCCACCCGCCGATCCTGGCCGACCGCGGCCTCGGCGATGCCGTACGCTCCCTCGCGATGATCTGCCCGCTGCGCACCGAGGTCGAGATCGACCTGCCCGCCCGCCCCGAGCCTCCGGTCGAGTCCGCCGTCTACTTCGCGGTGTCCGAGCTGCTCACCAACGCCGCCAAGCACTCCGGCGGCGAGCGCTGCTGGCTCGACCTGCGGCACGAGGGCGGCGCCCTGCGCGTCACGGTCACCGACGACGGCCAGGGCGGTGCCGACGTCTCCACGGGCACCGGGCTGCGGGGCGTGGAGCGCCGCCTCGCGCACTTCGACGGCGTCCTCGCCGTGAACAGCCCCGTCGGCGGGCCGACCCTGGTGACCATGGAGGTGCCGTGCGCGTTGTCCTCGCCGAAGACCACTTCCTGCTGAGGGACGGCGTCACCCGGCTCCTGCGGGCCTTCGGCCACGAGGTCGTCGCCGCCGTCGACAACGGCCCGGACCTGCTCCCCGCGCTCGTCGGCCACCGTCCTGACGTCGCCGTGGTCGACGTCAGGCTGCCGCCCGCGTTCTCCGACGAGGGCCTGCGCGCGGCGGTCGCCGCCCGCACCGAGATCCCCGGCCTGCCGGTCCTGCTCCTGTCCCAGTACGTGGAGCCCTTGTACGCGCACGAGTTGCTGGCGACGGGCACGGAGGGCGTCGGCTACGTCCTGAAGGAACGCGTGTCGAACGGCGCCGAGTTCATCGCCACCATCGAGCGCGTCGCGGGCGGCGGCACCGCCATGGACCCCGAGGTCGTGTCCAAGCTGCTCGGGGGCCGCGCCCGCGACGAGCCCCTGGGCACGCTGACCCCGCGCGAGCGCGAGGTCCTGGAGTGCCTGGCGCAGGGCCGCTCCAACGCGGGCATCGCGGAAGCCCTGTTCGTGACGGAGAAGGCGGTCGCCAAGCACGTGGGCAACATCTTCACGAAGCTGGGCCTGCCGCAGTCGGAGACGGACAACCGCCGGGTGCTTGCGGTACTCGCGTACCTGGACCGCTAGCACCCCTCACCCACTCCCCGGGGCCCCTTGGGTCAAAGACAGCCGCCGCGGACCGCGCCGACGAAGGCCTCCCACGCGGGGGCGGCGAAGACGAGGGCCGGGCCGCGGGGGTCCTTGCTGTCGCGGACGGGGACGGGGTCACGGGGGCGGGCGCCGCGCGCCCGCGGACAGGCATCGCTGACCTCCAGGCAGCTCCCCTCATTGGGCCCGCTGTGGGTGGACCTGCGCCAGGCCCGCAGGACTGAGGAGTCCGGGAGAACGTGTTCACTGGGGCTCATGCTCGTATTCCTCTGCGACAGACCTCATGACGGCGAGCGACTCGCGCCACGGCAGTGCATCGCCCAGGGCGAGATCGTAAGCGGCCAAACACTGCTGCACTACTGACGGGGAGTCCCAGACCTTCCCCGTCCGCCACCCTTCCACGTAGACGACCGGCGGCAGGTCCTCGAACCACATCAGCGAGACCATGCCTTCCATCAGCGCGTGCGCGCCCGCCCCGAACGGAAGGACATACGGCAGCACTCGGCGGCGCTCCCCCAACTCCACGATATGCCGCAGCTGCTCCGCCATCACGGCGGCGCCACCAACGGGACGCCGCAGCACCGCCTCGTTCAACAGGGCCCACACCACCGGGGTCTTGAGGTCGTCCAGAATGCGCGCCCGCGCGAGGCGTGTGTCGACGGCCCTGTCACACTCCTCCGGCGACATCGGCGGAAAGCCCATCCGGAACAGCGCCCTCGCATATCCGGCCGTCTGCAGAATCCCGGGAACGGATTCCGACGCGTACTCGCGAATCACCGTCGCCTGCTGTTCAAACTCCTTTGCATCCTCAAAGTGTTCGGCCACTTTGCGCCCTGCGGACGCCGGCAGGAACCGTACGAAGACCCCACCCGCATCCAGCGCCACGTCCAATCGGCGGGCGTCGTCCACGTTGGGACGGCGGCGGCCCGCCTCGATGTGCGCGATGTGCGTACGCGACATGATCGCCCGGACGCTCAGCTCTTCCTGGGTGAGCCCGGCGGCTTCGCGACGCGCCCGCAGCTCCTCACCGTATCGGAGACGTGATTCCGGATTGTCCACAATTGCCATGCTCAACTACCCCCCGTGTCACAGCAGTTGTCACCCCGCGACCTCTGGCGAGCCTAACCACGACCAGCGCAGTGTGTGGCCGGAAAGCCACACCGAGCGAGAGGCCGCCTCATGGCAACAGCACGCCCCACCCACGGCCGCGACGCCTTCGTCGCCCACTCCACCATCGACGTCTACGGCCCCGGAAAGGTCCTCGGCGTCGACGGCGAACACCGCCGCGTCCGCTTCATCCACTTCATAGGAACGGTACGAGCGGTGGACCTACGCCCCGCCAACTCCAAGGAACGCAAGGAACTAGCCGCGTGGCTCCGCCGAAAGTCGGAGCGCTACAGCACCGAGTGGTAGCGGGAATCAAGCGCGGCGTTCCAGCCCGTCCGGCGTTTGAGGACGAGGCGCGAAGCGCCAATTGCCGTTGAGCGGGGGCCCCGGGGGCGGCAGCCCCCGGTTCGGGAAGGGGCGGGCCTGGGGCGCCCCGCGAGGGTCCACACAGGACCACCCCCTGGTTGAGAGGTGAATAACGTCCGAAACCGTCCCGTATCGGAACCCCCCACCCCCCTCCTAGGCTGACTCCCCCACTTCCGGGAGGCAGACATGACAGACACGACGGCACTGTCCGAGGGCGTCTACTTCATCAGGAACGAGGCGAGCGGCACCTACGCCACCGTGCAACCGGGCGCGGGCGAGAAGCAGGGCGCGAAGGTCGTCCTGGAGGAGCGCCGGGCCGAGGAAGGCACGGCCCGCCACGCCCAGCTGTGGCACATCCGCCCGAACGCGGCCCGCGAGGGCGCCTGGACCATCCAGAACGTACGGAGCACGCTGCGGATCGACATCATGGCGGGCCGCGACCGCGCGGGCGCGGCCGTACAGCAGTGCCCCGCGGAGTCCCGCGACGACCTGCTGGTGTCCCAGCTGTGGCGCCCGGAGCCCACGGCCGCCGACGTCTACGTCTGGCGGAACGTCAACAGCGGCAAGAACCTGGCGGTGCGCGGCGAAAGCCACCAGCCGGGCGCGCACCTGGAGCAGGCGAACCCCCGGGACGAGCAGGACCGCGGCACCCAGCTGTGGCGCCTGGAGCGCGCCCCCGCGCTCGGCGAGGCCAAGGGCTTCGACGCGCTGACGGCGAGCGTCGTTTCGGGCCGCGGCGGCGCGATCGGCGCCGCGCTCACGGGTCTGACCGGCCTGACGAAGGGCGTCCTGGACGCGGGCGGCGGCGTCTTCGAGACGATGGCGAAGGTCGTGCCGGACCCGAAGGCGCCCTACCTGCGGTTCGACGGCTTCCGCGGCGACGAGTTCATCCGCTTCTCGCAGCGGCACGGCATCGAGACCGGCCCCGAAGAAGATCAGCGAGCAGTTCCCGCGCCTGCCCGAGGGCTTCCTCGGCGGCTACGAGGACGTCCTGACCGCCCGCAAGCACAGCGGCCACTCCCACGTGGGCATCGTCCAGGAACGCGCCTGGGAGTTCTCGGAGCGCTCGGCGAGCACCACGCCAGTGGGCCTGGCGGAGCTCCTTCCGCCGGACGGCCGGGTCCGCGCGGCCACCATCGCCGACGCCCAGGGCACCACGGTGGCGCTGTTCACGGACACCACCGTGGTACGCGTCGACGCGACGTTCGCGCCCCCGGCCACGGAGGTCCGGCTGCCGCACGCCCCGGCCGCGTTCCAGCGGGAGCTCGACACCGCGACCTCGTACGCCGTGGACGACGAGATGCACTTCCTCCTCGTCAAGGGCGAGGAGTTCGTGGTCGTCACCGAGGGCAAGCTCGTGCACGGCCCGGCCAGGCTGGGCGACGCCTACCCCTTCCTCACCGGGGTGTGGCTGTAACTCCCCCGACGGCGCCCTCGGCGGCGCCCTCGGCGACTCGCTAGGCGGGCCGCGCCGCGAGCACGTGCGCGTGCTGGGTGAGCTCGCCCTCGTACGGCTCGCGGACCAGCTGCGCGATCAGGGCGAACCCCGCCTCGCGCAGCTGCTCCGCGATCCGGTCCGGCCGTCGGCGGTGGAAGTCGAGGTCGACGTCGTGGCCGAAGGCCTCGTCGAAGTGGCGCAGCCCGTCCCCGGCCTGGAAGCCGAGCAGGAGCGGGGCGCCGGGGGCGAGGGCGCGGTGGAACCCGGCGAAGACCTCCGGCAGGCCGGCCGCCGGGACGTGGATCGTCGAGTACCAGGCGACCAGGCCGCCGAGGGAGCCGTCCGGGACGTCGAGCCCGGTCATCGAGCCCTCGTCGAACCGCAGCCGGGGATAGGCGGCGCGGGCCTGGGCGAGCATGCCGGGCGACAGGTCGACGCCCCGTATCCGCAGGCCGAGGGAGGCCAGGTGCGCGGTGACGTGCCCGGTGCCTAGCAGCCGATGTCGACGACCTCCCCGGCGCCCGCGTCCCGCACCAACTCGGCGTAGGCGCCGAGCGTGGCGCGGGTCAGCGGACAGGAGTCCACCTCCGCGCGCCACCGCTCGTGGACGGTGGGCGCGAGGGCGTCGTAGGAGGCGCGGGTCTTGGTCAGATAGCTCTCTTCGGTCACGGGCAAGGACCGTAGCGGGCGCCACTGACAGCGCGGCTACACCTCCTGCGGGGCCACCGTCGGCAGCGGAAGGGGCGCCGACATCGGGTACGCCGACGGCGCGCCGCCCGCCTCGCGCGACTTCGGCAGCCACAGCGAGAGGATCGCGCTGACCCGGTCGAAGACGGGCTCGGCCCGCAGCGGGGCGGGCAGCAGCGCGCCCAGCGATTCGCCGCGCTCCAGGTCGTCGTTCCGCGACGCGATGGTGTGCAGTCCGATGAGCCGGTGCTCGGCCTGGTGCAGCAGCCATACGCCGCCGAGCCCGCGCGCCTCGGCCTCGTCCCGCAGCGACGCCCAGACCCCGTCGAGCGCGCCCTCGGCGTCCCCCTCGTACCGGAACCGCTCGAACCGGCTGACGTGGTGGTCGTCGAGCGGCGTGAAGTTGTGCGCGCCGACGACCCGCCACACGTACCGCTCCACGTTCAGGAAGAACGGGCGGCTCCAGAACTTCACGCCCGGCTCGAACTCCAGCTCCTCGCTGGTGAACCGCTCGTAGTCGAGGACGTCCCGCCACGTCTCGAAGAGGTACCGGCCACCGGTGAGGTGCGTCCCGCCGAACGGCTCGAACCGGCTCGGCATGTACTTCGCGTACATCCCCGGACGGGCGTCCATGACGCGCCGCTCCACCTCCTGCTTGTCGACGATCTCCTGGACGCCGACGCCGTCCGCGAGCGGAAAGTCGGACGTGAACGCGGCCTCCATGGGAATCGGCCCGACGCCGTACCCCTTGATGGGCCCCGCCCCATACGCGTACGCAGCCATAACAAGCCTCCAAAACGATTCTGCTTCTACTTCTACTGAAGACGACTTCTGCTGAAGACGACTTCTACTGAAGACGACGGCACGGCACCACGAAGCGCCACACACCACCCACGGCTCACAGTCCGCGGTCGGCACCCCGCGGCGCCGCACGCCAGAACCATAATCCGAACACCGGCCAATCTCCAAACACTGTTCAATCTTTACCCGCCGTACCATGTCCGTATGACACCTCCCACGGAAGGCGCCCCCGCGAGCAGACGCGCGCGCCACCGCGCCCAGACCACGGCCGAGATCAAGGCGACCGCCCTGCGGCACCTGACGGAGGGCGGCGCCGACGCCGTCGCGCTGCGCGGCATCGCACGGGACATGGGCATGGCGCCCGGCACCTTCTACAGCTACTTCGACACCCGCGAGGCCCTGCTGGCGGCGCTCGCCGCCGACGCCTACCGCACGCTCGCCGCACGGCTGCGCGAGGCCCGCGACAGCGCCCCGGACCCGGCGGGCCGCGCCGTGGCGCACGGGCTCGCGTACCGGGAGTGGGCGCTCGCGCACCCGCAGGAGTTCCGGCTCCTGTTCAGCGGCCGCAGCCCGCACGCCGATACCGCCGATACCGCCGACACCGCCGAGGCGGAGTACGAGCTGTGCCTGGGCATAGTGGAGATCGCCACCACCACGGGACCCCCGCCCCCCTCCCACCCCCCGTACGCCTGGACCGACTTCGCCCCCGCCTTCACCGAGGTCGCCCGCGCCGCGTTCCCCACCCTCACCCCCGAAACCCTGGCCCGTTCCCTCCGCCTCTGGGGCCGCATGCACGGCCTGGTCACCCTGGAAATCGACGGCCTCCTCCACCCCCAGACCACGACCCCGGAACGCCTGTACCGCGATGAACTGACAGACATCGCCACCTGGTTGCACGAATCCCCACCCGCCCCCTGACCCCACCCCACGAAGCCCCGCCCGCCCGGGGCCCAGGGCAAACGAAGAAACCCCAGGCCCCGGCACTGACACCAGGGCGGGCGAGGAGCGACGAGCTCGAGCGGATGGGCGGCCGCCGGGGAACGAGAAAACCCCAGGTCAGAATGGATCTGACCTGGGGTTCCAGATGAGCCGCCTTCGGGATTCGAACCCGAGACCTACGCATTACGAGGGCCTACAAGATCATCTCCGCTGGTGCCGCACCATGCCGCAGAATCTCGTTTTCCCAGGTCAGACACGCCTGACCGTGATCACCATGACGTCGGGTCCACCCTGATGCCACCCAGTCCGCTCACGTAGCGCTCATGCAACCTGACCTTCCTCGCCCTGCACACGCTGGTCTGCTGTACAGGCCCAGCTCCGCCTCAGTTGTCGCTAATGCGTTCCAGCTCCGCCTCAAGCCCTTCAACCCAGGTTGGCTGCGGCAGGGCGTCAAAGGCTTCTCGGCGTTCCAGGATCGACTCGCCCAGAGCATGGAAGGCGGTCACTGACCTGGCGTACAGATACCAACGACCCCATTGCTGGCCGATTCCGCAGCCTGCACGCTCCGCGAGTTCGGCGATCAGAGCCGCGCGTTCTGCGTCAGGGACGACGCCCACCATCGGATACTTCGCATGGTGGCTGTTGTCGAGTCCGCTGGAACAGGAGTAAAAGGTGGCGGTCCGAGCTGCGCTGAGGGCAAGACTCACGCCGGCCACTCCAACGTCGTTCCAGCTGAAGGCTGACATGAGTTCGGCGAACTCCACATCATCCTCTTCCCGAACCGCGTTGAGGATCTCCTCGATGCCATCTGGCGCGCTCGAACGAGCGGCCCACTCAAGGATCTCGGCCTCCCTGGCGAGACACTCTGCGGTCTCCTCCCAGTTGGGCAGGCCGAGACACTCATAGTCGTGGTGCTCGACGAACCCATCGGCCACCTTCTTGGCTGTCAAGTCAGTGCGTAGAGCGGCTAGTTCGTAGTCATAGCTGATCTCCACGTCGAACTCAGGAATCATGTAGCGATCATGCCGGAGAGGCTGGGTGCGCAGGGACCTCCAGGCTCCCTGCGCCGAGTTTTCGACCGAGAAGGAACCCCAAGCGTCCGGGCAGGTCGGGCTTTAGCTGTCGCGATTACACGGTTTGGCGCACGCCGCCACCGGCGTGGCCTGGACATCACCCCCATGCGCTCGCGCAACGCGCCGGCACACGCGAGCAGGCGCCATTGGTTAGGGCGTCGTGCGTCGCTTCGCTGCCCCAGGATTCGAGGTAGCCCTGGGCGGGCCGGAGCGGGTGCAGTGACACAGTCCCAGGTGAGGGCCGCCTACGCCGACCAACAGAGCCAGGGGAACGTATGAGCGTGTCCCCCTGGGGGCTCAACTCGTTGACCCGCTGGAAGCCTTGATCTCATGGTCGTTTACGATTAATCGCCACAGAGCGCACCGGAGCACCGGTTCGGAGCTGAGGCATAGGGCCCCAGTGATCCGCTCGGGGCACCCGGGGAAGCACAACGAGTGAGCAGCGGGTTTCCGATGTCCACTTCGTCGGAATCCTTGCTTCCACCAGGGCGTCTGTGATCTCCTGGTGCTCGTTCATGTCATGCGTACGAAGGGTTGTGCTGTGAAGAAGGGGCACTACGGCGTACCTCTTGAACGCAGTGACTACCTCAAGCTGGATCCGCACCAAAACAGCTGCGCCCCAGAGGGTTTCCAAGACTGGCTGGAAGACTTCGGCAGGGGCAAGCGACTGGCAGTCGATCTCTTCTCCGGAGCCGGTGGTCTCAGCTCCGGTATCGAGCGGGCGGGATGGACCACCGCAGCAGCCGTGGACCTCGACGAGCGAGCGCTGGAGACCCACAGGGCGAACTTCCCCGGTCTCAGTCTGAAGATGAATCTTGGTGACCCCACCGAACGCGACAGGCTAGAGGAGATCCTCAAGCCCGCCAAGATCGACCTTGTGGCGGGAGGGCCTCCTTGCCAGCCCTTCAGCAGGGCCGGGCGTAACAAGATCCGTGACCTCGTCAAGAACCATGGCCGCGACCCGGAGGACCGCCGGAAGGAGCTGTGGAGCGCCTACCTGGATATGGTCAAGCGGATCGGTCCGCGGGCGGTCCTCATGGAGAACGTCCCAGACATGGGGCTTCACGACGACTTCTTCGTGATACGGACCATCGAGGAGGAGCTGGAGGAGCTCGGCTACGCGACACAGGTCCGGCTCGTTGACGCGTGGAACTACGGGGTTCCGCAGCACCGGAAACGTCTCATCCTGCTGGCCAGGAAGGACGTCGACGACTTCACCTGGCGGGAGCCCGACCGGGAGCGCACCACCCTGCGCGACGCCATCAGCGACCTGCCCAAGCTGAAGGTAGTTGCGACTGAACGGGTCGGAGAGCGGGAGCTGAAGTACAGAAAGCCTCGCAATCTGTCCGGCTTCGCCGACAAGATGCGCGAAGACGCTCCTCGTGGGCTGGTTTGGGACCACATGACCCGGCGGGTTCGGGAGGACGACCACCGGATCTTCGAGGTCATGGAGTCCGACACCAAGTACTCGGATCTCCAGGAGAAGCTGACCGAGCAGGAGAGGGGGTACCAGCGGTACAGCGCGGAGAAGTACACCGACAAGTACAAGAAGCTGGCCTGGGGCGAACTCAGCCGTACGATCACCGCGCACATCGCCAAGGATGGCTATTGGTACATCCACCCGGAGCAGCTGCGGACCCTTACCGTGCGGGAGGCAGCACGCGTTCAGACCTTCCCGGACCGCTTCCGGTTCGCCGGTACCCGGAGTGACGCTTTCCGGCAGATCGGGAACGCCGTCCCCCCCCTGCTGGGAGAGGCCGCTGCCGAGGTACTCAAGCCTGTCGATGAAGGCGCTATGGAGACTGACGGGCTCCAGCCGCATTGGCGGGAGGTGAGGAGCGGCCTCACGCAGTGGGCCGAGCAAAGGCTTGGCGGCGAGGACTGGTATCAGCTTCCCAGCGAGGAGTCGGTACCGCTGCACGCCGCCGTGGTCGCGATACTCTCCAGCGCGAAGATTAAGCCAGCCGTGATGGCGGAGTTGATGACCACTGTCAGAAGGTCGAAGACACTCACCGCGCCACTGTTCAAGAAGCTGGTCGACGCGGCGCCCACTACGCCCGTCCGATCCCGTGTCGACCGCTTGGCGCCGTTGGTGGACAAGCCCTACTACTGGCAGTGGAAAAAGCGGTTCGACGTACCCGCCAAGCTGGCCATGAAACCAGCCGAGGCATCCCTCTACCGGCTGCTGATCGGCGAGGACCTCATGCTGGTCGGACAAGGAACGCTGCGGGTTGCCGCTCGGGTGAACGACATCGACACGGATCACGCGAACCGTCTCAGCGAGGGCCGCGTCAACCTGGTGAAGCTCGTGGGCGCGGGCAAGGAGGCGCCCCTGCGCATGGGGGCGATTCGACTGATCGGTACGGACCTGTGCCGCGACGAACAGCCTGCGTGTTCGGAGTGTCCGCTCGTCGGTCACTGTGCCCGCCGGGAGTCGCCGTCCGACGAGCTGCCAGCTCCGGCTGTCACCCGGGATTAGTCGATCGGCGGCGTGACTCCACGATTTCCGCCACACGCTGTGCTGCTTTCTCAACGTCATGACGGACCTCGCACTCCCAGATCCGCACCACAGTCCACCCGCCTGCCTCCGCCGCCTCGGTGTTGCGGAGGTCCCGCGCCCTGTTCGTCTCGATCTTCTCCTGCCACAGGGTGGCGTTCGGCCCTCTGAAGACCGCAGGTCCGTGGGTAGTGCAGCCGTGCCAGAAGCAGCCGTCGACGAACACGGCGACGTCGTACCGCGGCAGGACGAAGTCGGCCGTACAGCGAGTCGCCACCTTGCGCTGAAGCCGGAAGCGGAGCCCGAGTCGGTGCACAGCTTTCCGAAGCGCCACCTCAGGGGCGGTGTCACGAGCGCGTCGTCCGCGCAAGTGATCGCTCTTCTCCGTACGGACCCATCGTCCGCTTGGTCCGCTATCAGCCTTTGTCATGTCCGTGGCTCCAGCCCGTCCAAAGCTCCGTGCGGTGAGAGTGCCTCACTCACCCCATGCTTCGGGAACCAGCTGAACTTCGCGTCGACGACCAAGGCCGTGTCGAACTCCCCCTCGGGCTGCTCGTGGAGGCCGGCATTGCACCAGGTTCCGCCCTTGTCGCGTTCAGCGACGGGGACGGGCGGATCGTCCTCAGGCGGGCCGAGGACGCGATCAGAGACCTGATCACGGAGGGAACGCTCTGACGTTGGGTTGGGTTCGCGCCCCATGCGCGGACCCAACCAGCTACGGGGCGGGGTTGAACCCCAGGCGTAGTGCCTCGCTGTGAGCATGCAGCGCTTGGACGGCCTGTGTCTCGGGAACCTCCTGGTCGAGTTCGAGGCGCCTTCCGACGAACTGGGCCAGCTGTCGCTGCCAGGGCTCGAGGTTGCGAGTCTCCTTGGCCCAGCGCTCGATCGCGTACCACTCGTCGGCAGGGATCAGAGCTGCCTCCTCGCCAGCTCCCTCCTCAGCGCCGGTGCCGCCGGCGAGTGCCGCCTCGTCCAGCGAGTGGTCCAACAACTCCGCTGCCAGCGCGCGAGGAGCCTGCCAGGGCACTCTGGACACCGCGTCCCAGCATGCGGCCTTCTTGGCCCACTCGCCTACGTGATTCCCTTCGAGAGGAGTGGTCACCGCACGCATGACGCGCGGGCACAAGTCATGGATCGCAGCCTCCAGCACCGCCGAGATGCCCTGCTCCCGCCAGATCCGGTCGAGATCGATCCGTCGGTCCGTCACCAGGGACAGGCGGGCCATGGTGTAGGTGGTGATTATGCTCTTGTGGCTGCCCGCTCCATGGATGGCGGCGATCCGGTCCACCGCTTTGAACAGGAGAGCCATCGCGATCACACGCTGGCAGTACTGGACGTCGACGCGGGGCGGTGCCTCCTCTATCCGGAGCATGAACTCCACGAAGTTCTTCTGTGCTCCCCGACTCACGTGGTACGGCAGCTGGTTCCACGAGTGGACGAACTTGGCGAGGTCCGCCTTCGTAAACTTCTGCTTCGTCGGGTTCAACTTCTTGAACTGCCGCTGTCTGGCGGGGGTGCGAGACTTCGCCAGCTCGTCCGTGTACTGACCGCGCGCACGCTCGTAGAACCAGTGGGTCTCCTGTCCACTGCCGTCCGTCGCAGGAGCCCACAGGGAGCGGGTGATCCTCTGGATGTCCACGTGGTAGTCGTGGTTGGAGCTGAAGTCGACCTGCGTCACACGGTTCTGTGTGTTGGAGTACTCCGAGATCTTCGGAACGATCTCAGCGAGCCGCTGCGGCGCCACCTCGGTCAGCTTCATCTGGACCCGGACGTGGGACAGGTCGGCCTTGTCACGGCTGAGCGCGTAGTGGAGCGAGGCAGTCGTCTGGCCGCCGTTCACGATCTGGAGGCCGTGCACCCCGGAGATATGGGTGGGTTCGCCGTACGGGCCCCGCACTAAGTCGACCTGCGATGCGGTCGCGGTGATCCCGTTGTTGTAGGCCAGGAACCGACCCGGTGCGTTCAACAGGGTCTCCCGGATACCCCGGTCTTGACCGCGCCGCGGGTCTGCAGGAAGGAACGGACATTGAGCTCCAGAAGGCGGGTACCGTACTCGGCGTACAGCTCAGCGAGCATCTGCCCGGGTATGACTGCCAGGACCACGGAGTGGTCCTCTTCCGAACTCGGGGCGGAAACACAGGGCAGCGGAGGGCTGAAGGGCACCATGATCGGTTCGCCGAGAGCGCCCGACGTCGCGTGACGATGCAGCCGTGCCAGGTCCCACACCTCGTGGGTTACAGGGAGTCCGTCAAGATCCGAAGCGGGGACCTCAGTCCATGTACTCACCCGGTTACTGAGCAGAAAGAGCCTGATCCGCTGCACCTCGGTGAGGGCCTTCTCGACCGCCGCGCACATGTCGTACACGTCGAAGGACTCGTCGATGTGCTGCTGCAGTCCGTCTCGGCAACGCTGCACGAACGTCAGAAGCCGTCTGAAGGAAGTCTCGGCCTGCCCCTTGGTGAGCTTGGCCTCCAGAGGGGTCAGCTGGAAGTCCGTCACGAACAGGTCCAAGGACTCGCCGGACTCACCGATGCCGTATCCGTGTACCTCGTGGCCATGTGCCTTGTGGTAGGCCGTGAAGGTGTTAGATACGACGCCGGCCTGCTCCAGGTCCTCGAAGACCCGGCGCGTGAACGCTTCCGGGGTGGTCGTCCCCTCGGCGTCAGCCGTCGCTTGGACGTCAGCGACGAGGCTCCGCGAGAAGTCGCCCAGGTCGAGTTCAGCCACGAGACCCCCCGATCAGTTCCTTCACCTCGTCGGCTGTGGCACGGTAGGCGTCCAGACCCGAGGTACTCACGTGGTAGGTGCAGTCGCCGACACCTTCTGGCAGGTCCGACTCAACGAGTCTGGGGAAGCCTTCCCGTACATGCCAGAACCGAAGCTCACGGAGGGTATATCGAGGCTCGTCGTAGAGGTCGCGCTGCCCGGGGAGGTACCCGGCTTGGATGAGCAGACCGTCGAAGCGAGCACGGGCGGCGGGGCTCGTGAGCTTGATGCCGTATCTCGTCCACCCTCTGGTTCAGGCTCTCTCCGGATCCACCGCGCCGTTCGTCGAGCTGTGCAAGCGCGAGGACCAGGGCAGGGGTGCCGGTGTCGTCCAGCTGCCTCTCGCTCGCGATGCGGATGCTGCGGGGACGCTTCGCGATGCTGGCCTTGGTCTCGATCGCCACATCGGGCAGCTGGAAATCCTGGTTGCTACCCGTGGGGCCCGCCCACGCCTCGACGGCCTCTGGCTGGTGCAGCGAGGCCAGAAGCACGTTGCCCAGCACTAAGAGCTCGCCATGGAGACCGCGGCGTGCCTCAGCGCTCAGCCCGTCTCGGCTAACTGTGCGTAGAAGGTCCTGCCACCTCCCGAACCTCTCCACTGCAGCTGCCAGAGCCTCCGGCGCCGCCGAAGCGGCGCTGGCAGTATCAGCGACGTCGGCCACGAGAGGATTGAAGACTTCCCGGAGCTCGTTCGCGGTCAGGATCACCTGGAGTTCGTACTCGAGGCGGGACACGGCGCTCAGATTCATCTCGATTCCCGCAGCTCGCGGGAGACGGCCCACCGACCGTACGACAGGGTCCGCCGAGCGGGCATCAGTCCTCAACACCAGCATGCGCTGCCGGCCGGGATGGGAGACAGAGAGGAAAATGTCGAGCGGGGACTCCGGGTGTAGGCGGAGGCTGGACCGTCCCGGAGACTCCTGGGGACTCTCCAGTTCATGCCACGCTTCTTCGGTGACAGTCACGCCTCGTCCTCCTCGACGATCGAGTAGATGTCGTCCTGGAGCCAGATGGAGTTGGCAACGTACTCGGTCTTGGACTGGCGCTTCGAGTGAGGGAGACTCACCTGAAAGCCCACGAGAGGTGTCGTCGACGCCGCAACGCCATCGGAATCGACGGGCATGACGGGGTAAATCAGCAACAGGCCCTGGTCGGGGCGGCGCTGCCGTCGGATGTACGTTCCCGACGGATTCTGCGGGGGTGCTGCCTTCTCCGCTTTCTCCGCAGCCTTTCGAGCCTTTCGAGCGGCTTCGCGTGCCCGCTCCACCTGGATCTCATCGAGGCCGATCAGCTCGTCCTGAGGGCTGATGACCCGGCGGATCGTGTACCTGCCCTCGTTCATGAAGTCGTCCTTGAGGGCGGCTCGCTTCACGGCACCGACGGTGTGCCCGGCGATCTCCTGCGGCCACTTCGACGTCGTGCTACTAACCAGAACGACCGTCCAGTCGGTCAGCTCTCCCACCTTCGCGCACTGCTCGATGTACTTCGCAATGAGCCTTGGGCGGACCCGCTGTGCCATCGGGTCGGTCTCGTAGTCGGAAAGGAACTCCGCGACCAACTCGGGAGCAACACCCTCCCACTGCACGTTGCCGCCCTTAGGCGTCATCTTGAGTCCCTCGGCGCTGTCGAGTCGTCGGATAAGGCCCTCAAGGATCCTGAAGTTGTGAGCGACGGTCCGGTCGGCGAGCTTGAAGATCACGGTTTCCGGCCCTTCGCCGGAGTAGCTGAGAAGGATCTTCGTGCCCTTGCGCATCTTGTTGGGCGTGGTCACTGTCAATCCCAGCGACGAGGAACGCACCTTCAGGCCGAATGCAGTCGGTTCGAGGCCGAGCGTGGCCATCTCCTCGACTTCTCGACGCAGTTCGTCGGTGGCCGCAGTGACCTCCACGTAGGCGTCCTGAAGTTCGGGCGTCGTGTACAGACGGCACAGATCCTCGTGCTTCGGCCGGTATCCGAACCACCGACCCATTTGGAGAAGGGCGTCGTACGACTTCGACCAGCGCAGGTAGTAACTGACCGTCAGACCCTCCAAGGTGAGGCCACGGGAAAGCTTCTGCCCGCCGACAGCGATCACGGAGAGACCGTTCCTGCGACTCTCGTAGTAGTCGAGTGCGTCCTTGGAGGTGCCGTTGACGGCCTTGACTTGGATCTTTCGGATGGCGTCCAGGAGTTCCGCCGAAACCCGGTCCCACGTAAGACGCTCTGCCTCGTCGACCGGAAACTGCGCCGTGGTGCGTACGAAGTCCCGCTCCCAGAGACTCTGGAGTTCCTTCCGGAGCGCGGGGCCTTTGCCGTACCTGTCTCGGAGCGTGTCGACGAGGAGACGCAGATGATCGTCGACTTGGTCCCGCACCAGTCCCTGCACCGCAGTGAAGCGCGTGACGTGCACCAGCATCGAGTTGTGCGCCTTCGTCTGCCCACGTGCCCGCCGGGCCGCACAGGCAAGAACGAACGACGAGATCGCCTCTCGCAGGGACAGCGGGAGCTTGTCACCGGGGAAGTGGCCCGACTTGTGCTGAGCGGGAAGCCAGCTTTCGGCGTCTTTCACATGACGTACCAACGGCAGAGGTGGCGTGTCTTCCTCGTCGTCATCGTCGACTTGCAACCCGAAGACGCGCTCAGGCCCTAGGTAGTTGGAGGGTGACGGAAGGCTACGAATGAAGCTCGCCGGGAAGAGGTCCTCCCCGACCTTCTCGTTGCTCGCCTCGGGGTTGATGTAGATGTTGGCAAACGGAGTGGCCGTGTAACCGACATACGCAGACTGGTCGAAGACATTGACGAGATCACGTATCGCGGCGTTGGTCTTCGTCGGGTTCGCCTCGTCGTCCTTGGTCGTGTCGATCGAGGCGTTGTCGGCCTCGTCGTCGATGACAAGCAGAGGGAGGTCCTTCACGACCTTCCTACCGTTCTCGTCCTCGGCCCCGTGAACGTCGATCACCCAGTTACGCACGTACTCAAGAAGCCTCCAGTGCTTCTTGACTACGAGTACCACTGGGAAACTACCGAGAGGGAAGTTGGTGTGGGCAGCAGTCTTCTTGTCGAAGTCCCCCTTCGCGGTGCTGTTCGTTGGCGAGGCGATGTCGAGCTTCTTCGCGAAAGGCATCCGGCCCGCGCCGATGAGCCGCGACTTGCCGACCTCGTTGGACCGCTTGTAGTGCTGGGTATCGAAGCCCAGGAGCCCCTCGTCGATCCGCAGCTGTGTCTGGCTGCGGAGGTCGTCGTGGATGCCGGCGAGAACCACGACGAGCCGATAGCCAGCGTCCACGGCCTTGGCTGCAAGCCCGATGTACTGTCCGGTCTTGCCGGACTGCACTTGGCCGATCACGAGGCCCTTACGACTCCAGGAACCAGCACGACGCGGGTCCTCAAGCTGGCTCAGCACGTCGTCGGAGCTCTGGTCCAGTCGCCTCACGACCCACGGCGGGAGATTCACCACATCTTCGAGGTAGCGCCGGTAGCGTTCCCAGAAGTCCCAGTCGCGGTCGTTCTTCGCCTCGGGCAACCACGGTTCGTGCCCCTTGGCAGTGAGGCCCGAGGATCGTTCCTGGAACACGGCGGTCATGGCCTCGATCTCCTTGGCCAGCTGGTCCCGTTCCAGCGATTCGCCCTGTGCGGCCAGCATTCCGAAGATGGCGTTGACCGCGATCTGCACTTCGTCTGTCTTCGGTTGACGGTCTTGTGGCAGAAATCCGAGAACCAGGCGCTTGGCCTTGGCCATGGGGTCGTCGTCGGGCTACGACTGTCACGTGGGACCTCCAGCGGAGCTAGGACGGTATCGAGGAGAATAGAGACGACCACTGACAACGGGGCTACTCGCTCCAGAAACCCCGTAGTTGGTCGAAGGGTGGCATGGTCCGCAACCGGTCACGCGCGGCAGACGGTGAGCGGCCTCCGGAGACCAACGACTCGTAGATGCGCTGCGCGACCTCGATCGCGGCCTCATCCGCAGGCCCCGGTCCACCGAACGGTTCGGGGTCGTCGCTGGTGTCCGTCTCATGCATCACGCGCAGGGCTGCGACCGGCACCGTCTCCTCCAAGAGACGGATCAACGCACGCACGTCGGCAGTGGTGCTGCCTCCGGGTCTCAGAGCAGCTTGAACCAGCGGGTGACTGCGGTTGATCCTGCAAGTGACCCTGCCGTCAGGCCGACGCACAGTCCACGCGTACGACAGAGGGTCACCGTGTGTACGCGCAGCTACCTGGCCTCGGTGCCGCAGCACGTCCGCCGCTCTTGTCCGCGCCTGTCGCGCAATGCGGTTCAGGTGTGGGCGGAGACCGACGGGCGGGACGACACTCGACTTCCTCACGTCGACGCCCCACTCTGCGTCAGTCTCGGCTGGGATGTCGACGGCGATGCGAGCCAGATTGTACTTCTCTTCTCGGCGCATCCCACGTTGTCCCAGCCAGTCACCCGCCAGGATCAAGCGGTTCCGGCGGTAGATGTAGAAACCCTGCTGGTCCAGCCAACCCTGAGGTCCAGCGGCTCTGGCGTACTCCTCCGGCGTGAGGCGGTGGGCGCTTGGGAGGATGAATGCCTCGACCCTTACAAGGCGGCCACTGAGCAGCAGTTCCTCGGTGGGGAGTCGCTGCACCGACGGATGGCTGGCCATGAACGGATCCCAGGGTTCCACCGCGGCCCCGGATACTCGCAGGTTGCGGCGCCTACTCCCGGTGAGGAAACGAGCGAAAACCATTCCGAGGTGCGCCTCCGTGCGGACCGCCTCGGCATAGAACTTGCTTCTGGGTACGCTCGTCGTCCTCGCTGACGTTACCGCCGTGGTACCCGTTAAGCCGTCGCCAGAGCACGATCGTGCCGTGGCCGGTGGCACCCCGGATCCTGTCCAACACAGTGTTTGTGTCATCGTCGACTCCGTGAAGAAGCCGCCACTCGCCGAACTCCTCGACTATGTCGAGGTCCCAGGTTCGGGTGTGCCATTGGCCACCGGCTTTGGCAGTGGCAAGGGTGAGCTGCCTCGACTGGGAGAACGAGGCGGACTTAAGGCCGACGCCGAAGCGGCCCAGATCCGTGGAGGAACGCGACGTCCCAGGCCCGCGAGCCGCCACGGTCATCGCCTCGACGAGCTCCTCGGCAGTCATACCCCAGCCGTCGTCGACCACCGCGATCCATGAGTCCCGTCCTGCCCAGGCGAACTCGACATCGATGTTCCGGGCTTCCACCGAGATGCTGTTGTCCACGAGGTCCGCGACGGCCGCCGGCAGTGAATACCCCAAGGAGCTAAGCGAAGCCACCATGCCCGCAGGTTCGGGAGCTGCGATGTCGTACGTCATAAGTGGTTCCAGCTCGCTTCCCCGAATGAACCCTCCTCGCCATACGGCTATCCCACGATCTGGAGGAGCCAAGCGAGCGAACACTGCAAACCCCAGGGATACCCTGCCGCGCCGTCAGCATATGCACACGACAAACCCCCACCCCAGACCGATGGTAGTAGAGACGTAGGACGCGTGGCCCCAAGTCCCCTGGCTGCCAACTTGGCTCCTCTGCACGCGAGTCCGAGCCATCCAAGGACACAGATGGCTGAAAAGACGCCTTTGCCGACGGAACTCGCCGGGTACCTCTGGGATGGTCGTAACCCCAACCCCGGGCCACTGTTGTGGTGAGTAGCAGTCCACAGCCTTTGTTTGGGACTCTGCTGCGTGAGGCCGTGATGCGTACGCCCTGCTCAGCCCCTACTTCAGGCAACTCTCCGTACTCCAGATAGGCAACCGCGCCGTTGTCACGAGCCTTAATGCCCGTAATACGGCGTACGAGGCAGGGGATGGCGCTTCGCCGGTCCGGTTTCCAGCGGGGCGGCTGGCGAGCGCCTCCGCCAAGCGGCCGGGACGGGCTATCAGGTCAGCGACCTGCGCACCGCTTCGACCAGCGATGCCGCACGCAGATCATCGGGACCACTGATGATGTGGTTCATGGCGTAGCCGAAGGCAATGCCATGCTCCGGGTCGGCGAAGCCGAGGGAGCCGCCTCGGCCATTGTGGCCGAAGGCGTTCGGCCCGCTCATGGGATTGTCCTCTGTGGGCAATTGGTACCCGGAGCTGAACCGGCTGGGCGCCACCAGCACCTGGTCCATCCCGTCTGCCTGTTCCTTGGTCGCCGCAGCAAGGGTCGCCGAGGTGAACAGCCGTATGCCGCCTACCTCGCCGATCAACGCCGCGTACATACGGGCCAGCCCGCGTGCGGTACCGATGCCGTTGGATGCCGGGAGTTCCGCGGCCTGGAACCTCGGGCAAGTTGAAGTCGATCGCTGCTGGGTCGGTGACCGCGTAGGCCCTGTTACTGAAGGAGTGCGGGTTACGCCAGGCGGCCACCTGGTCGCGGAGATTCTCGGGGATCAGCTCCGGGGGCAACGTGGTGAAGTCAACGCCGGGCTTGCTGTGCACCATGCGACTGACCCGGTCGTGCTCGTCCGCCGGCAGCCCGATGAAGAAGTCGAGGCCCAGCGGGGCGGCGATCTCGTCGTCGAAGAAGCGGCCCGGCGTGCGGCCGGATACCTGGCGGATGACCTCGCCGACCAGCCAGCCCCAGGTGCGGCCGTGATACCCGTGCGCGGTGCCCGGCGTCCATACGGGACGCTGTGCGGCCAGTGCCGCCGCCATCGGGTGCCAGGCCAGCGCCTCGGTCAGCGGTACCGGTTGGTCCAGCGTGACGAGGCCGGCCTGGTGGGACAGGAGCCAGCGCACCGGGATGTCCGCCTTGCCGTTCGCGGCGAACTCCGGCCAGTACGTGGTCACCGGCGCGTCCAGGTCCAGCTCGCCACGCTGGACCAGCAGGTGCACGGCGGTCGCGGTCGCTCCCTTGGTCGCCGAGTAGACGAGTTGCAGGGTGTCTCGCGTCCACGGTCGGCCGGTGTCGGGATCGGCGATCCCGCCCCACAGGTCCACCACTGGTTGGCCGTCCCGGTACACGCACACCGCCGCGCCGATGTCCCCGTGCCAGGCGAAGTTCTCCACGAACGCCTCACGCACCGACTCGAACCCAGCCGCGACCTCACCGCCGATCATCGTCATGCCGTCCATCGTGGCACTCTCGCCGCCCGCTCCTGGGGGCGGACTGGCTCTCGGCTCATGGGGCGTACCGGCGTCAGGAAGCGATAGGAAGCGCCTTCAGGCGGTCACGGAACTCGCGAACCGCCGGGACGGACGCGTGCGGTTCGAGCCATGCGGAAAACTCCTTCAGGCGGTCCAGCGCCCGCACGGAACTGACTGTGTTTTCGAGGAGCTCGACGCCATGGTTCGCCGCGTCCAACGCTCCGTCCAGGTCATTGCCCGCAAGCCGGGCTTCGGCCAGACGGGCAGTTCGTACGGCCATGTCGCGGGGTGCGGCCCTGTCGACAGAGATCTCCAATGCACTTGTAGCGCGCTCTACTTGCCCGGCACGCAGCAGGACCTTGCCCTCGGTTGACTTGAGTTGGGCCTCGCCGAACCAGTCGAGCCAGTCTGGGTCTTCGCCCTCCGCGTGGCGCTCCCAGTGTGATGTGGCGCGATTCAGCGCCATGCCGGCCCTCTGGTGGTCGCCGTCGCGGGAGAGCGCTTCGGCCTTGTGCAGGTAGAGGAAGGACTGGGTGTAGGCCGACAGCGTTCGCGGTGCGTTGTCGATGGCGGTGGAGATGAGGTCGACCCGCTCGGCGGTCCGGCCAGCCTCCGAAACTTGAACCCCCATCTCAGCCAGGACGAAGGCGCCGAAGGCATCGTCTCCCGCGGTGCGGGCACTGCGCAGGGCTCCGACGTAGTACTGCTGCCCTGCAGAGCGCAACCCCGTGTCATAGGCCATCCAGCCGGTCAAATGCGACACGCGGGCGGCCAGCGCGTAGAGGCGAAGGCGGATCGTGTCTGTGTACCGACCTCCCTTCAGGAGGCCGGTGATCAGGGCGAGATCGCCGCGGGCTTGTTCCAGGAGTCGGGCGCCGCCGAGTTGGTCGTCGAGCGTACGGAGGGTGCTGATGCGCTGTTCGATCGTCGAGACCATCGTGTCCGTGACGCGATCTCCGTTGAGCGCCGAGGCGAAGGCGGAGGGTGCCTCGGCCCAGCTCGCCGCGAGTCCCGTCAGGGCGACACCGGTGATCGTGAGAAAGCCTCGGCGGTCCAAGCGGCCACTCCCTACCAGGTCTGTCAGTGCCTCGACGGTTCCGGCCTCGTTCCAGGGAGTGCTGAGCCCGGTCACTTCCCATACGGGGAGCCAGTGCGGCCAGGGCGTAGCCTGCGCCTGTTCGTACGGCACACGCAGCAGGTCGGCGAGCACGCGCCGCGCGTCGGCGTCCGGCTCTTGGCCCTGCTCCCATTTCCAGACGGTGGTGCGGTTGGTCGCGAGGGGGATACCGAGCGACTTCCCACGGTCCTGCATGAGTCGGGCTAACTCGGCCTTCCCCCAGCCGCGCGACTGCCGGACGTAGGCCAGTGGGTGAACTGCTAACGGCTCACCAGGCACGTCATCACTCCCGTCATCCCCTCACTGCCTCGCCGTGCGGCTACTCGCCATGCGCGTGCGCGGAAGGGCGTCCCCAAGAGGAACCCCCCAGAAACGTTCCGGGCTTGCACGCTCTGGTCGTTGACTGAGAGCAGCCGTCCAGGGAGCAGTGCTCCCGGATGGTCACCTCAGATCGGCGGCTCCATCTCTGCGTCCCCTATCGGGATGGGGCCGCTCCCCATCCCCTCGGAGGCGTCCGCCATGCCCACGCTCGTCACTCGTTTCGCCCTCACGGGCACGGCGGAAGAGGTATCTCCCGCCCGGCGCATGGTCGTTGCCAAGGTGCGCGCGTGGGGCGTGCCTCTGGATGACGGGACGGCCGACGTGATCTGTCTGGTCGCCTCCGAGCTCATCACCAATGCCGTGATCCACGGAGGCGGGCCCATCACCGTCACCTTGCGCCACCGACCGGGCAGCCTGATGATCGACGTGCTCGACACCAACACCCGTACGTCAAAGGCGAATTGCCGGGAAGTCGAGGAGGGCGGTCGGGGGCTGCTCTTGGTCGGCTGCCTCGCAGCGAGGTCGGGCTGGGAACCCGTCATGCGCGGGAAGCGCGTTTGGGTCGAGATTACTCTTCCTAAGTCGGCGCCTGCCGTTCGGGCCGCCGTTCTACGTCGATTCTTCGCATCTCGACCGAGACCTCACGGCAGAAGCGTGCCCGAGACGCGCGCCTTGGCTATCGCCTGATGGGTCGGCATATGTTACGTCCGACGCCGCTGCCCGACCCCGATGTCGTGTTCCGACCAACCCGTCGGGGATATCGACCCGGCCACAGGTGAGCCCACCGCGTACGCGCTCTGGGACCGCCACGAGTGGGAGCCACGGGGCGAGTGCTGGCTGTGGTGTGGACGTCACGACGTCGAGGTGACGTGGATCGGCCCCGTCCTATCCAGCGGCATGCACGCAGCCCTCTACTCCTGCCGCGCCTGCCTGTACGAGCTCGATCAGCGCGTCCTGCAAGCCAACATGCGCCAAGACGTCGATCTGCCCGAGGACCGTGAACCGAGCCAGTCCCGCTCAGGGCACGGTCGCCGATCTACCATCCGCCGCACCACCCCTTGATCGCCGCCCCCGCGTCTCAGCCATCGCGCCACCGGAACCGCCGGAACCTCCGCGTTCCGAACAGACTTCCCGCCGGGACCCCGGCGGGAGAACCGAAGAGGAAGGAGCACGAGGTGGCACAGAGTACGACGACAACGCCGCCGGCCCCGAGTGGCCTCCTTGTGGCGGTGGAGGAACTGACCGCCGTCCACGACCGGTACGACAGCCTCCGGTCCGACAACCAGGGAAGCTCCGGCGATGCGCCATGGCCGGGCGGTGACGGAAACCTGACCGACACCGAGTAGCACCGGGCGGCGGGGGCGACAGGGCCGCGTCGTGTCGCCCCCGCCGCGTCCACGTCACGTAGTCGCACTCAAGGAGGCAGTGATGGAACACCAACTGGTCAGCGCCATCGAGAGGGCGCTGGGGTGGAGCGGCCCGGAAGAACTCGGCAAGGGCTTCGCGCGCGGGAACATGGGCGATCCCGCGCTCGTCTCCCGCATCCTCACCCCGAACCGCCTGCTTGACATCGCCATGCGAAGGAGCCTCAGCCGCCCGCAGTTCCGGTGCTTTCAGAAGGGCGACGAAGTCCACCCCGCCATCTACTACACCGACAGCGTCAGTCCCCGCAGCCAGAGCGTCCCCATGGTCAACATGCGCAGTCTGGGCAGGCTGCTGGACGAAGGCGCGACGCTCATCCTCGACCAGGCCAACGTCTTCGACCCGACGATGGAGGTCGCCTGCCGGGCGTTGCAGTGGTGGTCGCACGAGCGGGTTCAGGTCAACGCGTATCTGACGACGAACGACGCGGCGGGCTTCCCACTGCACTGGGACGACCACGACGTGGTGATCGTCCAGCTCGCGGGTGAGAAGGAGTGGGACGTACGAGGCACCTCCCGTCCGGTGCCTATGTACCGGGACGCCGACCCCAACAGCACCCCGACCGACAAGGTCGTCTGGTCCGGCGTGATGAGGACCGGCGACGTCATGCACATCCCGCGGGGCCACTGGCACCAGGCGACCCGCACGGGCAGCGGCTCGGGAAAGAGCCTCCACGTGACGTTCGGCATCACCAAGCGCACCGGAGCGAGCTGGCTGGCGTGGCTGGGCGACTGGTGCCGCGAGCAGGAGATCTTCCGGCACGACCTGGACCGTCGCGATCAGACCGGCGGCGAGGCTCTGGCCGAAGCCGCCGCCCGTCTGATCAGCGAGCGCTCACCGGCCGACTACCTGGCCGCGTACGAACAGGCGACGACGCTCCCCCGGCACGTGCCGTTCCTCGAAGTCCTGGCCCCGCTCGACGCTGTGGTGTGCACTACCCATTTCCCGCCCCAGCTCCAGCAGAGTGGCGAGACCGTCACCGTCGTGGCGTCGGGCAAGCGGCTCATGCTCGCGACCAAGGCCGTGCCCGCGCTGCGGTTGCTGCTCAGCGGCAGGCCCGTTCCTCTGGAGCGGGCGGCGGCCCTCGTCGGGGCCGAGGTGGCAGAAGTAGCCGAGATCCTGGTGAAGGAGGAACTGTGCGCGACCCTGACCCCCGAGTTGTCCTCGGGCTACACCGGTCTCGTCATGAACGCCGCCTCCTGACAGGCGCCTTGGACCTCGGCGTGACCGCGCTCGACACCAGCACCAACTATCTCGGCTTCAGGTCGCACGAGGTTCTGGCACGGATCGCAGGCGATCTGCTGCCGAAGTTCCACCTCTCCACCAAGGTGGGGGCTACTTCCCAGGCAGCAGCGGGGCCGGGCACTCCCTTGCCCCCGAACGACTGCACACCGCGGTGGAGGAAGCGACCCGCGACCTCGGGCGGGAGCCGGACCTGGTGTTCCTGCACAACCCAGAACACTCGCTCACGCCGAGCACCGCCCGGTCGCGCGAGGCCCTGACCGAGGCATGCGCAGCCCTAGACAGTGCGACATCACGGGGCCTGTGTGGCGCGTGGGGCATCGCGACCTGGGATCCTACGGCGCTACCGCCCCTGGTCGACACATCCGTGCCGACGCCCTCGACGCTCATGGTGCGCGCCGGCCTGCTGGTGGGCGCCGGAACACTCGATGCCGCCGAGGCCCTGATGGAAGCGTGGGACTTGGGCACGGGCTCGATGTGGGGGATGAGTCCCTTCGGTGGCAGCACCAATGCACCGGTATGGGCTCGGGTCGACCCCCGCGTTTTCCTCCACGACGGCGGTGGGTACTCCCGCGCGCAAGCGGCCTTCCGAGTCGCCTACCAACTCCCGAACGTCAGCGCCGTAGCCGTCGGCACTGACGAACCCGCGCACCTCGGGGAACTCGTCGGCGCCCTGGGCGGCACTCCCGACGAACAGACAGTGACCGAGTACCGCACGCTGTTCCGCGATCGCCTGCGCACTCAATCCGTCTGAAGCTCTTGGACGATCCGTTCCGTCATCCGCCGAGCTGGCTCCAGTCGCGGATCCTGCGGGTGGGCGTCCGGGCCGAGGATCTTCGCACACACGAAGAGCGTCATCAGCTTGCCGTCCCGGCTCGCGAAGTCAGCGTGCCGCTCCCGCCACACGCGGTCAGCGAGGTCCGGGACGGCAAGTGAACTCGCCCACAGCGATGCGGAATCCAGCCCGCGAGGTGCGTTCCCCCAGTCCTCCCAGTCGAAGAGACAGAACGTCGGCGCACTCATATTGGCCCAGTTCAGATCCGCATGGGCGGGCACCCACCGCTCAACGGTGGTGTCGATGGGGCTGGAGAACACGTCGTGGATGGTCTTGGTGACGAGGACCTGAGTGATGGACTCGGTGTCCGGCGAGGCGACGCGGCTTGTACTTTGTGCGGCGAGAGCGTCCAGTGACGTGTTGAACGCGCGCCACCATTCGTCCGAGAGCTTGGGGTCCTCGCTCAGCACGGCGGTACCGGTGGGGTCTCCGGGTAGGAGCTCTGTCTCGTCGGCACGCCACATGGCGGGCTCGTCTGCGTCCCGCCACACCACGCTTCCCTGCCATACAGGTTGGGCGACGCCCATCAGACGTGCGGCGCACTCGGTGCCGTTCCAGCCCTGGTCACTGATCTTGCTCAGCAGCCGACGCTCGATCCGCACCCAGGTGTCACGGTCCGTCCGGGCACCCACGGAACGGCGCTTGCGTACCACGGTATTCCGGTCGAAGTGCGTCTGAAGCGACCGCTCGACATGATCAAGAGCATCGTCGACAGGCTGGACTCGCAGATCGACGGAATGACCGGTGGGAACCGAAGAGCGTCATGAGGTGACCGTAGCAGCGGGCCCCCTCTGTGCGGTCCGTCCTAACCTCTTCCAGTTCGCCCGGGGGAGACGGAGAAGTCTCCAGAAACTCGGCGGCCCGCTTCATCTCCGTCGATACGATCTTCCCGCCCATCCTGGCCGTAGTGGAGGAACAGTCGTGACGCAATAGAACACAGATAAGCGGCCAGGCATCGCCGCCGCCATCGTCGTTCACGAGGGCCGTGTGCTCATGGTTCTCCGCCGGGGCCGCGAGGGGCCAGCTCTCTCGGCAGTTCCCAGCCAGAGAGGTCGGGCCAGGTGGGGAACATGAGGCGCCGGCGTACGGGAGACCCAGGAGGAGACAGGGCTGACCGTGGCGGCGGTGAAGTTGCTCGGCGAGCGCGCTCACCCGAAGACGGGCAGCCTCATATACCACACCGCCTGTCAGATGCTGGGCGGTACCGCTCTCGTCACAGACACTGAGGAGCTGGCCGAACTTGCTCCGCCAGCACTACCTCACTAGCGCGGGTCGAACAGCGTTCGCTCCAGCTGGTGCCACTCCGGCTCTGGTGCAGCAACTGGTCGTACGACAGTGAGAAGTCGTCCGTCGAGACACACGTCAAACCGACCTTCCGACCGTGCCATTCTCTCTCGCATCGCCACCTGTCGGGGCGGCCTCTCAGCAAGTACTCCAACCATGACTTCGTGCTTCGCGGGCCCCAAGGCATCCGCTGGTACCCATCGGCCACGTACTGAGATTCCCGCGAGGGTGGCCTCTTGCGCTGGTTCGGGGGCGGTTGCGTAGAGCCTGCTCATCGCTTCCTCCGTGATTTCCTGCGGAGGCCGTGTGGGTTCTTCCACCATGAGCCCAAGTGGTTCGAGCCCCGTGATCTCCTCGCTTGCAACACCGCTGGCCATCGCTCCCGCCGAGGGCTTCTGATTCGTCGGGAGAGCGCCTGGGCCAGAGGCTGCATCCGCTCCTGGCTCGCCGAAGGGCTGCTCCTGGCTGTCCCCGTCCTCCGTGTCTGCCCAGTCGGTCAGCAATGTGTCTCCCGATCCGCTGGCTTCGGGGATGAAGATGTCCACAGCCACCCCCGCCGGACCGACGTAGACCCAGCTCATGAAATAGGAGTGGTCGCCGTGCGCAGCAGACCAGGTCGTGAGCTGCGCGAGTCGCCGTCGTTGTTCTGCGAGAAGGCGCTTGGGCAACAGCGCCTTCTGCTTGCGATACCGCCCACGAGCCTCTCCCGCGATTGGCCCCTCTGGCACATGGAACAGCAGATCAGGGCGTACGCCACTATTTTGATACGACTTCGACAGAGGTCGCGGAAGAGCATCAAAGCTATTCAGCTCGTGGGTTCCGTCCGTCCACGAGAACAAGGCTTCACTTGCTGCGGTCAGCAGCCCAAGGCCCGCGCATTCGCTGACGAAGCTGCGTATGTGGCGAGAACTCGCTATGAGTGACTGGTGATCCAGCTGCAGGGGGCTCCCTGCTGGAGCATCGACGTAACTGAGAAGAAGGCGGGCTTCGAGCTCCTTGGTCTGAAGGTCAACGACGCTTTGCAGGTCGCAGGCCAGTGCATTGATGTGGACCAGCCGAGCCAATCCGACCGGTAGTTGCCCGCGACCGACGATCCACGCAGCTCCTTGTCCACTTGACCGCGGTTCAAATCGCCAAACCCGAGCGTTGACTGTGTTCACGTTGGCCCTCCCTCACCAATCACTTCATGCCTCCCGTCAGCTGCCAGCCGTACACGAAGGCGACGATATCGACGGCCTCTGACAGTCGCTTGGTATGGAGACAGTCCGGTGCTAGCCGACGCGCTAACGCCCTGGGCGGGCCGCTCGGCGAACCGCAGGACCCGCTGAGATAACCCCGACGGGGCTGGGGCTGCTTTCCGAGCCGCTCAGCAACGTCGAGCGGCGGCGGGCGGCTTCGGCTCGGCGGTTGGGCGCTGGTTTGCGGCCGGTGTGCTGGATGCGAGTGATCAGCACTCGGGCGGGTTGGCGCGCGGTGGCCAACTCTCGTTGTGCGGCGGCCTCCTTGAGGAGTTGGTGGGGCTTGTGGCCGCGGGCTTCGGCGTCGGCGAGGACGGTGGCGAGCGCGGGCCAGGCCGGGTCGGTGAGGATCCGCTCGGCGTGGTCGGGGACGGCCGCCCATACGTCGTTCGCGAGGACGCGGCGGGCTTGGTCCCTGGGCGGTCGAGCCGCGAGTTCGGCGAGCGTCGGGGCGAGGGCTCGGTCGGCGGCTGTCTGGAGGTGCTGGACTGCTTGGCGGGCGGCGTCGGTCTGGTGGGCGTGATCCTTCGCTTCGTGCCAGCGCCGGGCGACGATGGCGGCCCAGACGAGGGCGGCGAGCAGGGCGGCGAGCGCGCTGCCGTCGGGGCCGGTGGCGGTGTGGCCGATGTCGCGTGCCGCGCTGCGCAGGGCATGGGCGGCGCGGTCTTCGGCGCGGATCTGGGAGCGCTGGGCTCGGGCGAACACCTTTGATGCGGCTTGGAGTTCGCCGCGCAGGTTGTCGGGTGCCCGCTGGGCGGTGGCTTCGAGCAGCTCGCCGAGGGCTGCGATGTGGGCTTGGGCGTGGGTGTCGTCGCCGAGGTCGGTGTGGAGGGTGTCGAGCGCGTCGGTGGCCTGGTGCCAGGGGGTGCTGGGTCGGTTGCGGCGGGCGGTGGGGTGTTCTTCGGGCCGGCCGGATTCGAGGCGGGCCTTGATCTTGGGCAGGGAGAGGTCGGGGGCGATCCTGCCTCCGGGGTGGAAGATCTGCTCGCCCTTGTTGTTGAGGTCGCCGGGGCGGCCGGCGGCGTAGCCGAGGAGGTCTCCTGATGGGCCGCGCCGGGCCTTGACCTCGATGCCGTCGGCTTGCAGGTAGGCGATGAATTCCTCGGCGTTGGTCACGTGCGGGATGGCGGCACGGATACGGTCCTGGAGCCACTCGGGGCTGGTCTGCTCCCAGCCGAGGCGTTCGGCCTTGTGTATCTCGGCCTGGGTGGGCCGACGGGCACCGGTGCGGTCGCCCTTCTTCAACTGCCTAAGCCCGTAGTCCTTCTCGATCTCGCGGCAGGCATCGCCGACGCGCAGGCCGCTGTCGTGGAGTCTGGGGCGGCGGCCGTCTTCGCGGATGGTGGTGGCGAGGATGTGGATGTGGTCGTCGGCGTGGCGTACGGCGATCCAGCGGCAGGCCAGGTCGTCACCGGCGGGGGCGATGCCGGCGGCCTGGACGATGTGCTGGGCGATCTCGCCCCACTCGGTGTCGGAGAGGTAGCGGTCCTCGGGTGCGGCGCGCACCGGGCAGTGCCAGACGTGGTCGGTGACCTTCTGTCCGAACTCGCTGTTGCGCAGCCGTACGGGCTCGTCGAGGTAGCGGGCGAGTTCGGTGAGGGTGGCGTTCTCGTCGCGGCCGGGGTCGGGCATGCCGAGCATGGCGAATCCGGCGACGATGTGCGGGTCGAGGTGCTCGTCGTGGCGGCCGGGGCCGTAGAGGTAGGCGAGCAGGCCGCGGGTGTTGGACCCGGCCGGTTTGATGGCGGCGATCACGCGGCTGCCTCCGTCTCCGGCTCGGCGGGCTGGCGCAGGGCCTCGGCGATCAGCTCCAGCAACTGCTGGAGTTCGGCCAGGCGCTGGCGGATGTCGGGCGGGGTGAGGTCGCTGTTGAGGGCGCGGGCGATCTGGTTGACGTTGACGCCGATCCGGTTGAGCTGACGCAACACCTGGGCGCGGAAGACATGCGTACGGCGGCGGTCCTCGGACAGCGGCAGGTTGGCGGTGAACCGTCCGGTGACGAAGGCCATGACCACATCGGCGGCGAACCCGGAGTCGCCCTTGTAGCCGTCCTCGGCGGCAGTGTCCTGGAGCAGGGCGAGTTCGTCGGGGGTGAAGCGCAGGGGGCCGACGCGCTCGAAGCGCTTGGTTCCGGTGAAGCGGCGGATCGTGGGCTGCACGCTCTTCACCACAGGCTCACCGCCGACCGCCTCAGCGGTGTCGGTGGCGCGTACGGGGCGGAGGATCTCGCGCTGGACGGCGTGGAGCGTGTCCGGGTCGGGGCCGCCCTCGGCCACGGCCTCCTGGTCCTGCGCCCCCTGGCGCTGGGCCGTCTCCGCCACCCCCGGGGCGGAGACCCCCGAAGACCGGCCTTGAGTCGGACTCGGGGTACTACTGGCTCCGCCAGGGGCAGGCCGTCCGAACGCACGCCGCAAACGACCCATCAACGTGGAGGACTTCGCCAGCTTGGATGGTTCGCCCGAGGCGTTCTGGGGGTGGTACGGGTCGTGCGTCATGAGTGGTGCTCCGGATGGGGTGGAAAGGGCAGGCGACTCGGCGGGAAAGGCCGGGCGGAGTGCCACAGCAGCTGGCTGTCCACAGGTGTGGATGAGCAGGCGCTGGGGTTGGCGGCCTGGTAGCGGGTGCAGGATCTGGCAGGTTCGGTGTGTGGGCTTGCCGGGGTTTCGGTGGCACCGGAAGTACTTCCGGTGCCACCGAAAGGCGTCGTATATAGGGGTGTCAGCCGGTGCTGCTGCCGACTGCGACGGCATTGCCGGGCTCGGCCTTCTCGGCGTTCAGCTCGTCGCAGACCTTCTTCACGCGGTCGTTGCCGACCTTCCGGCTGCGGTTGCCCCGGATCTCGTTGCCGACCTCGGTGGGGGAAGCGAATCCCGTACGGGCCATCACCTCACGTGCGATGGCCCGTATCTCGTCATCGGAGATGTCCTGCGGGCGCCCGGTGGGCCGAGAGCATGCTCCGGTCGGCTTTGGGGCCGCGCCGGTGGCCGCACCGCCCGCAGGAGATGCCGCAGCGACTGGATGGTCGGGGTCCGGATGCTCCGCCGGTCGGTCACCGTGATGCGGGGCGTCGCCCCCACCGGCCGGCTGTGTGGCGCCAGCCGGTGGGGGCGGCGCGGGGACGGACGCGGGGTCCGGACGGTCAGCGGGCCATTCGACGAGTTGGTGGATCTGCCGCATCAGCACGGCGAAGGCCACCATCGCGGCAGCCGGGGGAACCGCTGCGACCACGTAGTCGAGCTTGGATACGGTGCCGGTGTTGCCGGTGCCGCTGACCCCGGCCATGTTGAGCGCGATGGAACCAGCCGACCCGGCAACGGTCACGGCGATGGCCCACCAGTCGGTGACCCGACGCAGGCTCGCGCGGAGCATGAGCAGTTCACCCGCGACGATGAACGCGTCCAGGGTGGCGGGCCACGCCCAGCGACGGATTGGAGAGTTGCCGAGCCCGTGCTGGCCTGCGACATCGGCCAGGTGCGCGTAGGAGAGCCAGAACGCAGTGGCGGTCAGGGCCGCGATGAAGACTCCCGCCGCGAGGAGCGCGTACCGCTCGGCACCATGCTTGGTCACCGCAGAGCGTCCTTCGTCAGGTCGGTCGCCCGGCGAAGGGCGGTGCGGTGATCGGGAGAGGGAAGGGCGGCTCAAGCGGGAGACTCCTTGGGTGGTGGTGTGGTGCGTCTTGGCCGTCTTGCCGTTGCAAGTGCAGGTCAGAGCGGGTACGGCAACGGCCTGGCGTTTACGTCTCGGCTTCGATGCCGGCGTCTCGGGCCTGCCGCAGTGGGCTCAGGCTGCTCATCGCGCCTGAGCCCACTCGTGCATTGGCTGTGTCCCGAGTCGGGACAGAGGCGTTGCGTCTTCCGTCCTGGAGGGAAGCCTGTGACCTGCAGCGATACGCCAGGACGGCAGAGGACGGCACAGGACGGATGCGGGCGGCGTCTTGACAGCAGGCGCGCGGTTGATGATCGCGATGCCGTCTTGATCCCGGCTGCCGTCTTGACGGCATGCTGTGTGACCTGCGAGATCACGGCAGGGACGGCAAGTACGGCAACGAGGGTGCGGGGCTCAGCCCGCGCCAAGACCGACGGGTGGGGTGTTCCCTCGGGGAACGGCGGAGTGTTCCCTCGGGGAACGGCGGAGTGTTCCGTCGGGGAACAGGGTCAGCCCTCGCCGGGGTCGGCGTCGGTGGGGTGGACGGTGGGGCAGTAGCGCCGCCAGGCATCGAGGAACTTGTTGCGCATGTAGCCCTTGCGCTGGGTGCCATCGGCCATGCGGACGTTGCCGGGCCTGATGTCGTACTCGCGCAGCATCGCGCCGAGCCCGCGGGCGGTCAGCCCGCCGCGCCCCCACTCCGCCCACGGAGCCTCGACATCCTGGCGCAGATGGTGCAGGAGTTCCTCGGTGGACAGGCTGTCCACCTCGCGCTGGGCGGCGAAGACCCGCCGGATGTCGGCGAGGATCCGCGCCCCGTCAGGGTGGTCCTCCTCCGCCGCCACTTCAGCGGCGACCATCCGCGCACACGCGAGGCGCGCAAGGCGGGGCCAGTGCCCGCCAGCCAGGTCGGCGACGATGACCAGGGGCTCCCAGGTATCCGCCGCGCGGTCCTCGACCGGCATCTGCGGCTCCAACTCCGCGGCCTCGTCCACCAGCGGCCCGGCCCAGGCGGCGATGCGGTCACGCAGATCGTGCAAGGCCGGGATGTCGCGGCGAGAGCGGAATGGCTTGACCTTCTCCCCCTCCGCCCGGCGCCGCATGCGGATCACCACCGCCCGGTCCATGACCGTGTCGGGCAGGTCGCCGATGCCCGCGATGGCCGCCATGGCGAAGGTCGCGAACCGGTGCGGGGTGTGGTCGTTACCCACGACCCGGGTCACGTAACGCCCCCGCTGGTGACCGGCGTTGAGCAGGCCGCGCATCTCCTCGTTCTTCTCCGCCACCTTCGGGCTGCCGAAGATCGTGTCCGCCTCGTCCACCAGGAGCGTGGGCGGGTTCTCCTCGGAGATCGAGCGGAAGATCGCCGCCGGTGTGGTGTTGATGGTCAGCATCGGGTCGTGGACCGTCTCGGTCAGCACGTCAAGGAGACGCGACTTGCCACACCGCTTCGCCGGCCCCACCACTGCCAGGCGCGGTGCGTGTTGCCACGCGAGCTGCAGGTGCGTCGCCACGATCCACAGCGCCACCGCGTCCAGCGCCTCCGGTGAGGGCAGGATCACGAACCGGGTGATCTGTGCACGCAGTTCATCCAGCAGCGTCGAGCCGTACGTCGGCTCCGCATCGGGGATCTCGACCGGCTCGCTCGGCGTCTCCGCCGTGTCGGCGCTGCGGGCGTCCGCATCGCCGCTCGGCGATGGATCAGCATCGTCAGCCTGTGCGGCACGCGGCTGGGCGCCCGGCTGGCCGGGGACAGCGACTGCGGGCCAGATCGCCTTGGCAGGGGCGGAATAGGTCTCGGGGTTCTCGGGTTGCACTGGGCAGCTCCTGTGGCGGTTGCGGGCTCGGACGCCCTGGCCGCCGGGTCGGTTCACATGGGACTGGTGGGGAGTCATCGGGCCTCCGGCGTCACACCGCCGGAGACTCTCCCCCTTCTCGCAGGCGCTGGGGCACCACGAGGGACCACGGACAGTACGTCCACGCCCCGCCACAGTCCAGCGTTTCTGTGTCAGCTCAGCGCAGAAGCGCCTACTCCGCACACGCCCCCTCACGCAGCCAGCCCCAGCAGGGCCAACAGGTCGGCGGTCACGACCCGGTAGGCGTTGCCAAGCCGCAGCACCTTGCACGGGTACTGACCGCGCTTCGCCAGCTCGTACCCCTTGCTCCGCCCCAGCCCCAGCGCCCGGTTACCCGTCTCCAGGTCAACAGCGGCGGGAAGCTCCAGCAGCTCCTCGCGGCTCATGCCTCTTGCTCGGCCGACGACTTCTTGTTCACGCACACGCACTCCATCCATGAGACAGCCCTCGGCGAACACGACGATCGCACTCGTCTCCAGGCCGTGGAATCAACGCTAAGGAAGTTAATGTGTCTCCATGACACAACGCCATTCCGACCATGGATACGAAGAGGAAGACGATCGCGACTTCCTCGAATGGGAGGACCACGTCATGGCCACCGTGGCCGGCGAGGTCCGCAGACGACGGAAGGAGCTGCGATGGAGCGCACAGGACCTGGCCGACAGGTGCGAGGGGATCGGCTATCCGATCCCCCGCAACGTGATCGCCAACATGGAATCCGGCCGCCCGGGCCAACCTGCCGCTGGTCGAGATCATGGTCCTCGCCAAAGCCCTCCACATGTCCCCGATCAGCCTGATCTACCCCGTCGGCTATGTCACAAAAGTCAGGCAACTCCCCTACGAGGAACAGCAATCGACCTGGGCCACCCTCCAGTGGTTCGTCGGCAACGCGCCAGAGGAAGGCGCCACCAGCTACATGCTCAACCGCTTCCAGGCCCATGACCTCGAACTCCGTTCGGCCCTGGCAGCCGTGGAGAGCGAGGACTACGAACGCTGGAAGGTGAAGACCGCCGCCAACCGCATTCAACGGGAGGCTGCTGAGCGCGACTTGGCTCGTTGCGTCGCCCGCGCCGCTAACGCCAAACGCGAGCTGCGACGCCTACGCGACGCCATCCGGGCGGACGGCGGCACGCCACCCGACCTGCCCTCGCTTCTCGGCAACGTTGACCCTCCTGATATCGACACCACCGAGGAAATTGATCTTTGAAGGGCTCCACCTACCGCCGCTGCTCCTGCCGCGACCCCAAGACCGGCAAGGAACTCGGCACGTCCTGCCCCAAGCGCAACAGCAGGAACCACTGCACGTACTCCATACGCCAGGAGCTGCCGCCCCGCGAGGACGGCAGCCGCAGGTCCTTCACCCGCGGCGGCTACGGCAGCCGCAAGGCTGCTCAGGCCGACCTCGACCACGTCCGCGCCCTCCTTGGCCTGGCCGAGTCGGACGATCCCGAGGGCACGGAACTGATCGCCGCCATGCTGACGGAAGTCAGCAGCGAGAAGGCTCCCCTGCCTGACGTCGAGGAGACCCGGCGGCGTCTCAACGCCGGCCAGAACCTCATCGGCAGCCTGACCGTGAGTGAGTGGCTCGACCGGTGGCTGGCGGGCAAGCGCATACGCAAGTCGGGCATCAGCCGCTACGAGACCGACATCCGCGTGCACCTCAAGCCGCGCATCGGGAACCGTCGTCTCGACCGGCTGCGCGTCAGCCACCTCAGCGAGATGTTCACGGACATCCGCGATGCCAACGTCCAGATCCTGGAGGACAACGCCCAACGGCGAGCCGCGATCGACGAGTTGGCGACCATCCCGTGGAAGGGCGCGGAGCACCGTGCCCGCCGCAAGGCGATGAAGGCGGCGATCGACGAGATGCCGCCCTTCCGCCGCATCACCGGCCCGGCTACGCGCCTGCACGTCAAGGCCACGCTCCGCGCGGCCCTCAACGAAGCGATCGGGCAGCAGATCATCACGTTCAACCCGGCCGCTCACGTCGAGATCGACCCCGTACGCAAGCCAAAGGCGCTGGTGTGGACGGACGAGCGGGTCGCCAAGTGGGAGCAGACGGGCGAGAAGCCGTCGCCCGTGATGGTCTGGACTCCCCAGCAGACCGGCGCCTTCCTCGACTTCGTCGCCGAGGACCGGCTGTACGCGATGTGGCACCTGATCGCCTTCCGCGGTCTGCGACGAGGCGAGGCGTGTGGGCAGCCGTGGTCGGAGACGAACCTCGACACCCACTCCCTCACCGTCTCCTCCCAACTCGTGCAGGACGGTTGGGAGATCGAGGCATCCGATCCCAAGACCGACAGCGGATACCGCGTGGTCGCGCTCGACGACGACACCGTCAACGTCCTGAAGCGCCACCGTGAGCACCAGGACGATGCCCGCGAGGAGTGGGGGTCGGCCTGGGTGGACACCGGCCATGTCTTCACGCAGGAAGACGGTTCCTGGTTGCACCCGGGCAAGGTGACCGACCTCTTCGAGCGGCTCGTCGCAGCCTCCGGCCTCCCGCCGATCCGGCTCCACGACCTCCGCCACGGCGCAGCCACCCTCATGCTCGCCGCCGGCATCGACATCAAGATCGTGTCTGACACTCTCGGCCACAGTGACACCCGCATCACGCGGGACATTTACCAGAGCGTCTTGCCCCAAGTCGGCAAGAACGCCGCCGAGGCGACGGCGAAGCTGGTCCCGCTTCAGCGCAAGGCCGAGGCGGAGAAGGCGGCCCGCAAGGCGGCGAAGAAGGCGAAGGCCAAGAAGGCCGCAGCCAAGAAGCCCCGCAAGGGCGACAGCGGCGAGCCGAAGGACAAGGCAAAAGCCCAGGCCAAGGCCAAGAAGAAGGCCAAGCGCCGGAAGCCCGAGAAGTAGGTCCCTGAGCGGCTCCGCTCACGCATCGCTCACGCAAGCCGTTCCCACGCCGTTCCCATCAGGCGCCTCATGCTGCCCGAGCAACAGAAAACCCCAGGTCACGGGCTATGTGACCTGGGGTTTCTCTGAGCCGCCTTCGGGATTCGAACCCGAGACCTACGCATTACGAGTGCGTTGCTCTGGCCATCTGAGCTAAGGCGGCGCGCGTCCCGCACCTATGGTGCGATCAGCAACGTCAGCAAGTCTACACAGTTTCCGGGGGTGCTCCGTACACCCCTCCGCGCGGGGGCGCGGAGGGGTGTGAGCTGGGGTTACGTGCAGCGCTTGGCGTGCTGGGGGGCGCGGCCCTCCAGGAGGTACGTGTTGATCGTGTCGTCGACGCAGCGGCTGCCCCGTCCGTAAGCCGTGTGGCCGTCGCCCTCGTAGGTGAGGAGGCGGGCCGAGGAGAGCTGGGAGGCGAGGGCCTCGGCCCAGCGGTAGGGGGTGGCGGGGTCGCGGGTGGTGCCGGTCACGAGGATCGGGGCGGCGCCCTTGGCCTCGATGCGGCGGGGCTCGCCGGTGGCCTTGGTGGGCCAGTACGCGCAGTTCAGGGCCGACCAGGCCAGGCCCTCGCCGAAGACCGGGGAGATCTTCCGGAACTCGGGCAGGGCGTCCTGGACGTCCTGGGGAGAGGTGAAGGCCGGGGGCAGGTCGAGGCAGTTCACGGCGGCGTTGGCGTACATCAGGTTCGAGTAGGCGCCGTCGCCGTCGCGCTCGTAGTAGCTGTCGGAGAGCGAGAGGAGGGCGGAGCCGTCGCGGTTGCGCAGGGCCGCGGTGAGGGCGTCGCGCAGCTGGGGCCAGGCTGACTCGTCGTACATCGCGGCGATCACGCCCGTCGTCGCGAGGGCCTCGCCGAGCTCGCGGCCGTCGGCGGGGCCTGGGTCGCCCGCGGCGATCGGGGTGCGGTCCAGGCTGGTGAAGAAGGCCTTCAGGCGCTTGCCCGCGTCCGCGGGGTCCTTGCGGCCGAGGGGGCAGTCGGACTGCCGCACACAGTCCTTCGCGAAGGACTGGAACGCCGTCTCGAAGCCCTCCGTCTGGTCGCGGGTCATGCGCCGGGCCGTCAGGGAGGGGTCCATCGCGCCGTCCAGGACCAGGCGGCCGACGCGGTCGGGGAAGAGCCCGGCGTACGTCGCGCCGAGGAACGTGCCGTACGACGCCCCCACGTACGTCAGCTTCGCGTCGCCCAGGGCGGCCCGCACGATGTCCATGTCGCGGGCCGCCTCCGCCGTGGACACGTGCGGCAGGAGGTCGCCCGCGCGCTTCGCGCAGCCCTCCGTGAACTTCTTGTACGAAGCGGTCAGTTGGGTGGTCTCCGCCTTGTCGCTCGGGGGTCACGTCGGTCTGCGTGTACGCGTCCATCTGGCGGTCGTCGAGGCAGGTGACGGGCTCGCTGCGGGCGACGCCGCGCGGGTCCACCGCCACCATGTCGTACCGGGCGCGGATCTTCTCGGGGTAGCCGAGCGCCGCGTACGACTGGAGGTAGCCGATCGCGGAGCCTCCGGGTCCGCCCGGGTTGACCAGGAGCGAGCCGAGGCGGTCGGCCCGCTTGCCGGTGGCCTGCTTGCGGGACACCGCGAGGCGCAGGTCGCCCGCGCCGGGCTCGGCGTAGTCCCGGGGCGCCCGCAGCGTCGCGCACTCGAAGTCCGGCACCCCGCACGCGCGCCAGCGCGGCTTCTGCGCGTAGTACGACGCCAGCTCCTTCGGCGTGGCACGGGGCTGCGCGGCCATGGCGACGTCCGACGCCGAACCGCCCGACGAGCAGCCGGAGATGAGCAGTCCGGCGGCGAGCAGCGCGAGGCCGCCCCGGCGGAGGCGGGAGCGCCGGAGGCGGCCCACGGGGCGGGGGGCTCCGGCGTGACGGGTGGTCTCCATCACGCGAGCGTAACGCTCGGCGTTGGAACGATCACCATGCGTGCCCGTATGGGTGATTCGGTTCGGCGAGGGGGCGACCGGGGGGCCGGGGGTCCGGGAGGGGGATGGCTGCGGGCCTCTCAGCCCGGCAGGGCGGGCAGGGGCGGGCAGGGGCGGATGCGGGGCTCGGCCCGGCCCGGCCCGGGCTGGTGCGGGGCCTAGCCCCGCCGGGGCAAGCGCGAAGGCCCAGCCCCGCCAAGGCAAGCGCGAGCCTCAGCCCGCCCGCAGTGCCACCGTCATCGCCTCCACCGCCAGCAGCGGCGCCACGTTGCGGTCCAGCGCCGTGCGGCACGCGCCGATGGCCTCGATGCGGCGCAACGTCGACTCCGGCGTCGTACCGCGCGCTATCCGCTCCACCATGTCCTGCACCTCCGTGTTGGCGAGGGGCACCCGGGAGCCCAACTGGAGGGCCAGCACGTCCCGATAGACCCCGGTCAGGTCGATCAGCGCCAGGTCGAGGCTGTCGCGCTGCGTGCGGGTCCTGCGGCGCTTCTGCTTGTCCTCGAGCTCCTTCATCACGCCCGCCGTGCCGCGCGGCATCCGGCCGCCCTGGGCCGCGCCGAGCGCCGTCTTCAAGTCCTCGGTCTCCTTGGCGTCCACGTCCTCGGCGACCTGCTTGGCCTCATCGGCAGCCGTGTCGATCAGCTCCTGGGCGGCCTTCAGGCAGCCGCCGATCTCCTCGACGCGCAGCGGCATCTTGAGGACGGCGGCCCGGCGCTGGCGCGCGCGCTCGTCGGTCGCGAGGCTGCGGGCGCGCGCGATGTGGCCCTGGGTGGCGCGGGCGGCGGCCGCGGCGGCCTCCGGCTCGATGCCGTCGCGCCGCACCAGCATGTCGGCGACGGCGGCCACCGACGGCGTGCGCAGCGTCAGGTGGCGGCAGCGGGAGCGGATCGTGGGCAGCACGTCCTCCAGGGAGGGCGCGCAGAGCAGCCACACCGTGCGCGGTGCGGGCTCCTCGACGGCCTTCAGGAGGACGTTCCCCGCGCCTTCGGTGAGGCGGTCGGCGTCCTCCAGGACGATGACCTGCCAGCGGCCCCCGGCGGGCGAGAGCTGGGCGCGGCGGACCAGCTCACGGGTCTCCTTGACGCCGATCGACAGCAGGTCGGTGCGGATGACCTCCACATCCGCGTGCGTGCCGATCAGGCTCGTGTGGCAGCCGTCGCAGAAGCCGCAGCCGGGCTCGCCGCCGAGCGCGCGGTCCGGGCTCACGCACTGCAGGGCGGCGGCGAAGGCACGGGCGGCGTCGGCCCGGCCGGAGCCGGGCGGGCCCGTGAACAGCCAGGCGTGCGTCATCTTCGACGACTCGGGCGGCGGCGCGTCCGTGCCGACGGCGGTGACCAGGGTGTCGGCGTCCCGCGCGGCGGCCGCGAGCTGCTCGCTCACCTTCTCCTGGCCCACCAGGTCGTCCCATACCGGCATGGGTCACCGCCTTCGCCTTGCTGCCGCGTCACGTGCCGCGCTGTCGGAAATCATTGTGGGGCACCGCACTGACAACGCCGCCCGTGACCGTGGTGACCTGGGCTTTCACGCCGTCGTACCGTCAACAGCGCGCCGCCCGGGCCCGAACCCGAGCCCGGTCGTCAGCGCCGACGGTCACCGCCGTCCTCCGGCTCGTCCTCGCGCGCCCCGCCGAGCAGCTCGTCCGCGAGCGACGGCAGGTCGTCCAGCGGTGTCTCCTCCGCCCAGTCGGAGCGGGCGCGGCGCGGGGCGCCGTGCTCGTCGACCTGGGGAAGCTCGCGCGTACGTTCGTTCGGGCTGACGTCGCCGCCCCGCGCCGGACGCTCGTCGCGGAAGTAGCCGGGCGGCACCTTGTCCGACACGTCAGCGCGCGCACCGCCGCCGTCCTCCCGGACCTGCGGCAGCACCGCCGTCTCGTCCGCCGCACCAGGAACACGCACCTGCGGAAGCACAGTGGTCTCATCGGCGGAACCAGAACCAGAACCGGAACCAGAGGAACCGGCGGCGCCAGCGGCTCCGCCCTCGGTGACCCGGGGCAGCTTCGCCGTCTCGTCGGCCGGGCGCACCGCGCTCGGGTCCACGACCGGCGTCAGCACGGTGGTCTCGTTGTCAGGCAGGGCAGGTGTGGTGGGCGCGGTGGACGCGGCGGGCGCGGCGGGCGCGGCGGGCGCGGCGGGCGCATCCGGCGACTTCGACAGCTGCGGCGGCTTCGGCGACTCCGACGGGGCGGGCGGGGCCGCCGGGGCCGGTGCCTTCGCCGGGGGCGGGGGCGTCCGCATCGCCGTCGCGGCCTCGGCCGCCTCCGCGAGGCGTCGCGCCTCCTCCGCCCGGCGCAGCGCCTCCTCCGCCTTGCGCTGCTTCTCCAGGCGCCGCTCCTCCGCCTCGGCGCGCAGCCGCGCCTCCTCCTCGGCCTCGCGGCGGCGACGCTCCTCCTCGGCGGCCCGCGCCTGCTCCTCGGCGAGGCGCCGGGCGCGCTCCTCCTCAGCCTTGCGGCGGGCCTCCTCGGCGCGCTGCCGGGCCTCCTCGGCCTGGCGCTCGGCCTCGCGGCGCTGGGCCTCCTCAAGCTCGCGCCGCTTGCGCTCCTCCTCCTCGGCGCGCAGCTTGGCGAGCTGCTCCTGGCGTTCGCGCTCCTTGCGCTCCTCCTCGGCCTTGCGGGCCGCTTCCTCCTCGGCGCGGCGCCGCGCCTCCTCCTCGGCCTTGCGGCGGGCCTCTTCCTGGGCCTTGACCTCGGCTTCGGAGAGCGGCAGGACGACGTCGAGGCGGTGCCGGATGACGGTGGTGACGGCCTCCGGCTCCTGGGCGGCGTCGACGACCAGGTACCGCCCGGGGTCGGCGGCGGCCAGCGTGAGGAAACCGGAGCGCACGCGCGCGTGGAACTCGGCGGGCTCGGACTCCAGGCGGTCGGGCGCCTCGGTGAAGCGCTCGCGGGCCGCCTCGGGCGCCACGTCGAGCAGGACGGTCAGATGCGGTACGAGGCCGCCGGTCGCCCAGCGGTTGATGCGGGCCACCTCGGTGGGCGACAGGTCGCGGCCCGCGCCCTGGTAGGCCACGGACGAGTCGATGTACCGGTCGGAGATCACCACGGCCCCGCGCGCGAGGGCGGGCCGCACGACGGTGTCGACGTGCTCCGCGCGGTCGGCCGCGTACAGCAGCGCCTCCGCGCGGTGCGAAAGACCGGCCGACGACACGTCCAGGAGGATCGACCGCAGCCGCTTGCCGACCGGCGTGGCGCCCGGCTCGCGCGTGACGACGACCTCGTGGCCCTTGCCCCGGATCCAGTCGGCGAGCGCCTCGGCCTGCGTGGACTTGCCCGCGCCGTCGCCGCCCTCCAGGGCGATGAAGAAGCCGGAGTCGGCGGGCGTCTGCACCGGGTCGTCGCCGCCGCGCAGCGCGTCCCGCAGGTCGTGGCGCAGCGGCACGCCCTGCCGGTCGTCGGCCTTGGCGAGGACGAGCGCGGCCACGGGCAGCAGCAGCGCGCCGACCAGCATCAGCGTGAAGGAGGCGCCCCCGTGGTCGAAGACGAACTTGCCGTTGGCCATGCGGTGCGGCCCGATGACGGCGGCGAGCAGCGGTGCCACGAGCGCGGCGAGCGCCACGGTGAGCCGTACGGCCGCCTGGAGGTGCTCGGTGGTGCGCGCCCTGCGGTAGTCCTCGACCTCCTGGTCGAGCAGCGCGTGCCCGGTGTTGGCGGCGACGCCCGCCGCGACGCCCGCGAGCAGCAGGATCAGCAGCACGGTCGTCAGGTCCGGCACGAGTCCGGCCACGAGCAGCGCGACGCCGGTCAGGGCGATCGCGAGGGCGAGCAGACGGCGGCGCGACAGGGACGGCAGCAGCGCGGGGGCGAGCCGGATGCCGACGACGGTGCCGCCGGTCAGGGCGCAGACGAACAGGCCGTAGGTGACGGGCCCGCCCTGCAGGTCCTTGGCGTGCAGCACGGCGACCGCGACGGCCGAGGCGACGGCCCCGGCGACGGCGGCGCAGGCGGCGACGAGCAGCGGGATGGTGCCCGTACGGCCCTTGTCGGCGCCGCTTCCCGTACGGGGCCTGCGCAGGCCCTCCAGGGGGCTTCGCGCGCGGGGGGTCTGGGTGCCGGGCAGGCGCAGCGCGTAGACGATCGTCGCGGACGCCGCGAACAGTCCGGCCGCGAAGAACGCGGCGAGCCCCGCCTGGTGCAGATCGAACCAGTCGACTCCGGAGCCGAGCAGGTTGCTGACGAGCGTGACCGCGACGAGCGCGAACGCCGCCAGCGGCAGCGCGATGAATCCCGTGCGCAGCGAAAGGCGCCGCAGGGCGTCCATGTGGTCCGGCAGCGGGCGCACGGCGGCGCCCTCCGGAGGCGGCATGGGCAGCAGCGCGGGCGCGGCGCTCTCGCGGGCGACCGTCCAGAAGCGCTCGCTGACGCCGACGATGAAGGAGGTGACGAGGAGCACGGCGAGCGCGCTGTCCGGCGTCCAGTCGATCCACAGGGGCGCGCAGATCAGCAGCGCGGCGCGCACGCCGTCGGCGCCGACCATGGTCCAGCGGCGGTCCAGGGGACCGTCGGGCGAGGTCAGGGACGTGAGGGGGCCAAGCAGCACCGCTCCGAAGAGCAGCGTCGCCAGGATGCGCGCCCCGAAGACGGCGGTGACGGCGATCGCGACGCCTCGGTAGCCGCCGCCGAAGGAGCCTGCCGCGATGGCCGCCTGCAGGCCGAGGACGACGAGCACGAGCAGCGCCAGGGCGTCACCGACGCTCCCGACGAGGTGCGCGCTCCACAGCCGCTTCAGCTGCGGTGCGCGCAGCAGGGCCCGCACCGCACGCTCGCGGGAATCCGCGACCAGGGAGTCGTCGGGCACCGTGGACGTGGCGGGTGGCTGCTCGGCACGCGTCATCCGTCCAGCCTATCTGGAGGCCCGTCGTCCCCGGGGACGACGCCCGAACATACGGGCGCCGTCCACAGAAGCCTGACGTACTGGGCCGCGAAACGTCACACTCGGACCCGACGGTCCAGGGCCCAGCCCTCCGGGCCCGGCCGCCCCGATGTCAGTCGGCGGCCTCGGCGGTCGCCGTCTTCTTGGCGACGGCCTTCTTCGTAGTGGTCGTCTTCTTGGCGGCCGTCTTCTTAGCCGTCGTTTTCTTGGCGGCGGTCTTCTTGGCTGCCGTCTTCTTCGCGGGAGCCTTCTTCACCGCCTTCTTGGCGGTCTTCTTCGCGGGGCCCTTGGCCCGCTTCTCCGCGAGGAGCTCGTAGCCGCGCTCCGGGGTGATGTCCTCCACGGAGTCGGCCGCCCGCAGCGTCGCGTTGGTCTCGCCGTCCGTCACGTACGCACCGAAGCGGCCGTCCTTGACGACGACCGGCTTGCCGCTGACCGGGTCCTCGCCGAGCTCCTTGAGCGGCGGCTTCGCGGCGGCGCGGCCGCGCTGCTTCGGCTTGGAGTAGATCTCCAGGGCCTCGTCGAGGGTGATGGTGAAGCAGCTGGTCCTCGGTCTCCAGGGAGCGCGAGTCGGTGCCCTTCTTCAGGTACGGGCCGTAGCGCCCGTTCTGCGCGGTGATCTCCACGCCCTCGGCGTCCGTGCCGACGACGCGCGGCAGCGACATCAGCTTGAGCGCGTCCGCCAGGGTCACCGTGTCCAGGGACATCGCCTTGAAGAGCGAGGCCGTGCGCGGCTTGACCGCGTTCTTGCCGGTCTTCGGGGTGCCCTCGGGGAGCACCTCGGTGACGTACGGGCCGTAGCGGCCGTCCTTGGCGATGATCTCGCGGCCCGTCTCGGGGTCCGTGCCGAGCTGGAAGTCGCCGCTCGGCTTGGCGAGCAGCTCCTCCGCGTACGCGACCGTCAGCTCGTCCGGAGCCAGGTCGTCCGGGACGTCCGCGCGCTGGTGGTTCTCGGAGTCCTTCTCACCGCGCTCTACGTAGGGGCCGTATCGGCCGACGCGCAGCATGATGTCGTCGCCTACGGGGAAGGACGACACCTCGCGCGCGTCGATCGCGCCCAGGTCGGTGACGAGCTCCTTGAGGCCGCCGAGGTGGTCGCCGTCGCCGTTCCCGGCGTCCGCCGCGCCACCGGTCGTCCCGGTGCCGTCGCCCTCGCCGAAGTAGAAGCGCCGCAGCCACGGCACGGCCTGGGCCTCGCCGCGCGCGATGCGGTCGAGGTCGTCCTCCATGCGGGCGGTGAAGTCGTAGTCGACGAGCCGCCCGAAGTGCTTCTCCAGGAGGTTGACCACGGCGAAGGAGAGGAAGGACGGCACCAGGGCCGTGCCCTTCTTGAAGACGTAGCCGCGGTCCAGGATGGTGCCGATGATCGACGCGTACGTCGACGGGCGGCCGATCTCGCGCTCTTCGAGCTCCTTGACCAGGGAGGCCTCGGTGTAGCGGGCCGGGGGCTTGGTGGCGTGGCCGTCGACGGACATGTCGTCGGCGGACAGCGCGTCGCCCTCGGAGACCTGCGGCAGACGGCGCTCGCGGTCGTCCAGCTCGGCGTTCGGGTCGTCGGCGCCCTCTACGTAGGCCTTGAGGAAGCCGTGGAAGGTGATGGTCTTGCCGGACGCGCTGAACTCGGCGTCCCGGCCGTCGGCGGCGCGGCCGCCGATCTTCACGGTGACGGAGTTACCCGTCGCGTCCTTCATCTGGGAGGCGACGGTCCGCTTCCAGATCAGCTCGTAGAGCCGGAACTGGTCGCCGGTCAGACCGGTCTCTGCGGGCGTGCGGAAACGATCACCCGACGGGCGGATCGCCTCGTGCGCCTCCTGCGCGTTCTTGACCTTCCCGGCGTACGTGCGCGGCTTGTCCGGCAGGTAGTCGCTGCCGTACAGCTGCGTGACCTGCGTGCGCGCCGCCGTGACCGCGGTGTCGGACAGCGTCGTGGAGTCCGTACGCATATAGGTGATGAAGCCGTTCTCGTACAGCTTCTGGGCCACCTGCATGGTGGCCTTCGCGCCGAAGCCGAGCTTGCGCGAGGCCTCCTGCTGCATCGTCGTCGTACGGAACGGCGCGTACGGAGAGCGGCGGTACGGCTTGGACTCGACGGAGCGGACCGCGAAGTCCGTGTGCTCCAGGGCGGCGGCGAGCGCGCGGGCGTTCGCCTCGTCCAGGTGCAGCGTGTTCTGGCTCTTCAGCTGCCCGACGGAGTCGAAGTCGCGGCCCTGGGCGACGCGCTTGCCGTCGACGGTGGTGAGGCGGGCCACCAACTGAGAGGGGTCGCTCTGGTCACCGGCGCGGCCGGTGCCGAAGGTTCCGGTCAGGTCCCAGTACTCGGCGGAGCGGAAGGCGATGCGCTCGCGCTCGCGCTCGACGACGAGCCGGGTGGCGACGGACTGCACGCGGCCCGCCGAGAGCCGCGGCATGACCTTCTTCCACAGCACCGGCGAGACCTCGTAGCCGTACAGGCGGTCGAGGATGCGGCGGGTCTCCTGGGCGTCGACCATGCGCTTGTTGAGCTCGCGCGGGTTGGCGACGGCGCCCTGGATCGCGTCCTTGGTGATCTCGTGGAACACCATGCGCTTGACGGGGACCTTGGGCTTCAGGACCTCGAGGAGGTGCCACGCGATGGCTTCGCCCTCGCGGTCCTCATCGGTGGCGAGGAAGAGTTCGTCGGACTCCTTGAGGAGGTCCTTGAGCTTCTTGACCTGCGCCTTCTTGTCGGCGTTGACGACATAGATGGGCTGGAAGTCATGCTCGACGTCCACGCCGAGGCGGCGCACCTCGCCCGTGTACTTCTCGGGGACCTCCGCGGCGCCGTTGGGAAGGTCACGGATGTGCCCGACGCTCGCCTCGACTACGTATCCGGGGCCGAGGTAGCCCTTGATCGTCTTCGCCTTGGCAGGGGACTCGACGATGACGAGTCGGCGGCCGCCCTGTGCGGTCTCGCTGGTCGGGGACAACTTCGCTCTTCTCTCCGGTCGACGCTCGGTAGGCAGTGCGGGGACGGCGCCCCGGGGGGTCGCCGTGACGGCGCTTGCGGTTGCGCTGTCGCTGCGGAGTGTGACGGTACATCCCGCCCCCGTGTCAAACGGGAAAAGCCCGCAACGGCCACTCGAACGGTAACCCGACTACCGCCATTCCTGCCGCCTGGGCTGGCCACTGGGCCCTGACCGGCCCCGATTCAAGCCCGTCCGGCGTTCGAGGACGCGGCCAAGGGCCGGTTCACGGGGTGCGAGGGGCGGGGCCCCTGGTGGGGGAAGGGGCGGGCCCGGGGCGCCGAGCGACGGGCTCGGCGGCCGGGCCGACGGGCTCCGCGGCCGGGCTCACGCACGCGTCGGCCGGGCTCACGCGCGCGTGAAGGACCACACCGCCAGGGCCAGGGCGGCGACGCCGGCCAGGGAGGTCAGCGTGGCGGCCGCCGTCTGGTGCACGCCGTGGGCCACCGGCGCCCGGTGGGCGACCCGGGCCCCGGTCCACAGCAGCAGCGCGGCCCCGAACAGCGCGAACACCGTCCCGGCGAAGATCGCTGGTCCGCTCTCCATGGCCTGGCCTCCCCGTGCCGTCCCGGTCCACGGCCCCCTCCTGGGTGCCCCGGTTGCGGACGCTGGCACGCCCAGGCGGCGGAACCGCGAAGTCCGGGTGAACGGCGGGCGGCGAGGCGGGGCGGACAATGGCCGGTTCCCAACGCGGAAGGGCTGACTCCGGGTGGGTGGGGCCATAGGTCACGGGCAGCGATGGGCGGTCGTCACGTTACGTAGAGAGAATGCTCACCAGCCGTACGCGCCCCGGGCGCCACGGCGCCCTCGCGGCGTACTGCGGCCCTACTCGACCACCGGCTCCAGGAACCCCTGCTCCACCAGGAGCCGGATCTGGGCCGGGGTGCGGTCGCGCAGCCCCACCGGGTCCTCGCCCATGAGCTGGGCGATGGCGTCGAGGATGCGCCCGGCGCTGAGCGTGCCGTCGCACACGCCCGCGAAGCCCGCGCCCACCGTGTCCACGCGGGTCGCCCGCCGCATGCCTCGGTTCTGGCGCAGCACCACGTGCTCGGGGTCCTTCGGCGCCCGGCAGGCCGACCTGCTCCTGCACGACCTCACCGGCGAGCCTGAAGTGGTCGGCGAGCAGCGCCGCGTCGTCGCGCGTCCGCAGGTAGTCCTGGCGGTCGAAGTGGGACCGGACCGTCTCGCCGAGCGGCTGTTCGACGGGGTGCGGCCACTCCTCGATCGTCACGGACGGCTCGGCGGCCCCGGACTTGCGCAGGGTGATCCAGCCGAAGCCGACGCCCTTGGTCCCGCGGGCCTCGAACTCGTCGAGCCACGCGTCGTAGCGCGCCGCGTACGCGGCCGGGTCCGTGCGGTGGTCCCCGGCGTCGCGCAGCCACAGCTCCGCGTACTGCGTGATGTCCTGCACCTCGCGCTGGACGATCCACGCGTCACAGCCTCGCGGCACCCAGGAGCGGACCCGATCCGTCCACTCCTCGCCGTCCACGTGCTGCCAGTTGGCGAGAAACTGCGCGTACCCCCCTTCGTTCAGCCTGGCCCCCGCCTGCTGAACGATCGAGCGGCACAGATCGTCCCCGCCCATGCCGCCGTCCCGGTACGTGAGCCGGGCGCCCGGGGAGATCACGAACGGCGGGTTCGACACGATCAGGTCGTACGTCTCGCCGTCCACCGGCTCGTACAGCGAGCCCTCGCGCAGGTCGGCCTCCGGCGCCCCGGAGAGCGCGAGCGTGAGCCGCGCGAAGTGCAGGGCGCGCGGGTTCAGGTCGGTCGCGGTGACCCGGGTCGCGTGCTGGGCGGCGTGCAGGGCCTGGATGCCGGAGCCGGTGCCCACGTCCAGGGCGCTGGCCACCGGCGTGCGCACGGTGATCCCGGCGAGCGTCGTGGAGGCGCCGCCGACGCCGAGCACCACGCCTTCGTCGCGGCTGCCGATGCCACCGGCCCCGCCGACCGCGCATCCGAGGTCGGAGACGATGAACCAGTCCTCGCCGTCGGGCCCGCCGTACGGCCGTACGTCGGCGGTCGCCCGCAGTCCGCCCGCCCCGTCCGCGTCCTTGTCCTCCACGAGCCAACCGCTCTCCAGGAGAAGCCCGACCGGCAGCACGCCCTCCACGCGCGCGTGCGGCACGGAACGCTGGAGCAGGAAGAGCCGTACGAGCGTCTCCAGGGCGCCGTCGCCCCGTGTGGCCCGCAGCGCGGGAACGGTCTCGCTGCGCGCGAGGGCGGCGTACGCGGACGCCCCCAGGAGTTCGAGCAGCCCGTCCGCGGTGAAGTCGGCCCCCAGGAGGGCCTCCCTCAACCGGGCGGAAACCGCGGGGACCGCTGAGATGTCGAAGGCAACGGAGGCGTCGAAAGCGCCGGAACGGTCGGACGAAGGCAGGCCATCACTCACGCCCACATTGTGACCCGTGGCGGCGGGCTCCGCTGCCGGCCGGGAGTGCGCTTGGTGGTGCGCCTGGACAACGGTCCTTACGCCACGCCCCCGATGACCGTCGCCACGACCTTCTCCACCGCTCCGGCCTCCGGCGGGGTGCCCTTGCGGTCAGCGAACAGCAGGTGTCCGGCGCCGATCAGCGTGGGGGCGAGCGTCTCGACGTCGGCGCCGGGCGCGACGCGGCCGAGGTCCCGCTCCGCGGTGAGGTACGCGGCGATCATCGCGGTGGCCTCCGCGAGCACCGGCACCCCGGTCGGCCGGGCCGCGCGCAGCCGGGCCCTGAGCTCGTCCCGGGAGGTGACGAGGCCGACGATCGCCACGGCGACCGACCCGAAGAGCTCCGTGAGGGCGCCGCTGAGGTTGCCGACCACGGTGCCGCTCCCGGCGGCCTCGCGCAGGACGGCGGCCTGACGGTCGATCCGGGCGACACGGTCGAGGACGAGCTCGGCGAGGAAGGCGTCGAAGTCGGCGAAGTGCCGGTGCAGGACGCCCTTGGCGCAGTCCGCCTCCGTGGTGACCGCCCTGCTGGTCAGCGCGCTCGGCCCGGCCCGCAGCAGGACCCGCTCGGCGGCGTCGAAGAGGTGCTCGCGCACGTCACGGATGGCTACTCCAGTCGGCACCGCACGGCTCCTCTCTACACGCCGGGCGGACTCACGACCAGCGGACTCACGACCAGCGGACTCACGACCGGTGGACTCACGACCGGCGCGACGATTGACGAGTGGGCATGCGCCCACTCATAGTGGGCGCATGCCCACTATACCGTCGTGGCAGCCCCCTTCCCCTGAACGCGCACCGCATCAACACCGTGCGCTGGCCGCGTCGTTCGGCGCGGACGCCGAGCGCTACGACCGCGCCCGGCCCCGCTATCCGCAGTCCTTGGTGGACCGGATCGTCGCCGCGAGCCCCGGCCCTTCGTTCCTGGATGTCGGTACGGGTACCGGCATCGCCGCCCGTCAGTTCCAGGCGGCCGGGTGCGAGGTGCTCGGCGTGGAGGTCGACGCGCGGATGGCCGCCTGGGCGCGGCGGCGCGGCCTGGAGGTCGAGGTGGCGGCGTTCGAGTCCTGGGACCCGGCGGGCCGGGCCTTCGACGCGGTCGTCTCCGGACAGACGTGGCACTGGGTGGACCCGGTCGCGGGCGCGGCCAGGGCGGCGCAGGCGCTGCGGCCGGGCGGCCGCCTCACGGTGTTCTGGAACGCGGGGAGCCCTCCGGCCGAGCTGGCCGGGGCCTTCGCCGCGATCTACCACCGGCTGCTGCCCGGCTCCCTGGCCGCCCGCCAGTGGACGGCGTCCCCCGTGGGCCCGTACGCGGACCTCGGCGCCAAGGCGGCCGACGGCATGCGGCGCACGGACCTGTTCGGCGCCCCCGAGGAGTGGCGGTTCGACTGGGAACGCCCCTACACGCGCGACGAGTGGCTGGATCAGCTGCCCACGACCGGCGGCCACACCCAGCTCCCGCCCGACCGGCTGGCGGCGGTCCTCAGGGAGGTCGGGGCCGCCGTGGACGCGGCGGGAGGCGGCTTCACGATGCGCTACGCGACGGTGGCGGTCGGCGCGGTGCGGATCGGGGCGTAGCGAGAGGACGTGGCCCAGGGGGCGCGTGGCCAAGGGGGCGTAGCGAAGGGCCCGGCACACGCGGAAGGGGCGCCCCTCGCCGGAGGGGCGCCCCTAGGGCCGAGCGTCGGCGGACGTACCGTCAGAACACCGACGGCGGACGGACGTCAGCCCACCGTCCGAGAACGTACGTCAGGACGCCGACGGCGAGCTTCCGGCCTTGCAACCGTCCTGCTTCCGCATCGCCTTGCCGACCTCACCGGACTCCAGCCGCTTCTGCGCGGTGTTCTCGCTCTTGCTGAGCTTGCCCAGCTCCTCGGCGACCTTCGCGAGGTCGTCCGCGAAGGCCGACTGGTCCTTGGTGTTGAGCTTGTCGGTCCGCGCCTTCAGGTCCGCGTACGACTTGGAGAGGCCGTCCAGCTCCTTGGTGGCGTCGTTCAGCTTCTTCTCGCCGTCGTCGACCGGCGGGGCGCCCGCCTTCTTCAGGGCGGCGCTGCGCTCCTTGTAGGCGTCGGAGATGTCCTGGAACGCCTGCGAGTCGGTCTTCTTGACCTCTTCCGGCGAGCTGTTGTCCGCGGTCTGCTTCTTGATCGCGGCATTGGCGTCGGCGATCTTCTTGGACTGCGGCTGGACCGCCGTGTCACAGACCTTCTCGGCCCAGTCGTCCAGCTTCTTGTTGCCGTCGTCACTGCTGCATCCCGACAGCGCCAGTACCAGTACCGCACCGCCGGACAGTGCGGCCGCGAGCTTCTTGTTCACCGGATTGGTCCCTTCCATGGCTCTCGGCCCCGGAACTTACACGTCACCCGGGCGGCGACCGCATGCCAGGGGCCCGTTACCCCCCTATTGCAGCCATTTGCACCAAGGCGAGCGGGCCGAGAGAAGGCTCACGCGGCCTGCGGCGGCCCCTGGACGCGCCACGGGCGGACGGCGCCTCAAAAGGCGCCGCCCGCCCGCGCGTTGGAACGGACCAAGACGGTACGGACCGGGCTACGAGACGATCGCCGGGTCCACCGACTTCGCCACCTGGCCCGCGTTGCCCTCGTCCCCGACGGTGATCCCGCGCCGCTTGGAGACGTACACCGCGCCGACGATGACCGCGATGGACAGGGCCGCGATCAGCGCCCGCATCGCGACGCTCTTGTCCTCCCCGTAGCTGAACTTGATGACCGCGGGCGCGATGAGCAGCGCCACCAGGTTCATCACCTTCAGGAGCGGGTTGATCGCCGGGCCCGCGGTGTCCTTGAACGGGTCGCCGACCGTGTCGCCGATCACCGTCGCGGCGTGGGCCTCACTGCCCTTGCCGCCGTGGTGACCGTCCTCGACGAGCTTCTTCGCGTTGTCCCACGCGCCACCGGAGTTGGCGAGGAACACCGCCATCAGCGTGCCGGTGCCGATCGCGCCCGCGAGGAACGCGCCGAGCGCGCCGACGCCGAACGTGAACCCGACCGCGATCGGCGTGAGCACGGCGATCAGACCGGGCGTGGCCAGCTCGCGCAGCGCGTCCTTGGTGCAGATGTCGACGACGCGCCCGTACTCCGGCTGCTCCGTGTAGTCCATGATCCCGGGATGCTCGCGGAACTGCCGCCGCACCTCGTAGACCACGGCTCCCGCCGACCGTGACACCGCGTTGATCGCGAGCCCCGAGAAGAGGAAGACGACCGCGGCGCCGAGGATCAGGCCCACCAGGTTGTTCGGCTGTGAGATGTCCATCACCAGGTTCATCGGCGCGCCGTCACCGAGTTTCTGGCCGACGTCGTCGGCGGCCTCGGCGATCGCGTCACGGTACGAACCGAACAGCGCCGAGGCCGCGAGGACGGCCGTGGCGATGGCGATGCCCTTGGTGATGGCCTTGGTGGTGTTGCCGACGGCGTCCAGGTCGGTGAGCACCTGCGCGCCCGCGCCCTGGACGTCGCCGGACATCTCGGCGATGCCCTGCGCGTTGTCGGAGACCGGACCGAAGGTGTCCATGGCGACGATGACGCCGACGGTGGTGAGCAGGCCGGTACCGGCGAGCGCCACCGCGAAGAGGGCGAGCATGATCGAGGCGCCGCCGAGCAGGAACGCCCCGTACACGCCGAGCCCGATCAACAGCGCGGTGTAGACGGCCGATTCGAGCCCGAGGGAGATGCCGGCGAGGATGACGGTGGCGGGCCCCGTGAGCGAGGTCTTGCCGATGTCCTTGACCGGGCGCCGGTTGGTCTCGGTGAAGTAGCCGGTGAGCTGCTGGATCAGGGCGGCCAGGACGATGCCGATGGCCACGGCCACCACCGCGAGGATCCGCGGGTCGCCGTCCTTCGCCAGAATCGCCGCGTCCTCGACGCCCTTCAAGTCGGCGTACGACGACGGCAGGTACACGAAGACCGCCACCGCGACGAGCGCGAGCGAGATGAACGCCGAGATGAAGAAGCCGCGGTTGATGGCGGTCATGCCGCTGCGGTCGGAGCGCCGGGGCGCCACGGCGAAGATGCCGATCATCGCGGTGACGACACCGATCGCCGGAACGATCAGCGGGAAGGCGAGGCCGGAGTCTCCGAACGCGGCCTTGCCGAGGATCAGCGCGGCGACGAGCGTGACGGCGTACGACTCGAAGAGGTCCGCGGCCATCCCCGCGCAGTCGCCGACGTTGTCGCCCACGTTGTCGGCGATGGTCGCGGCATTGCGCGGATCGTCCTCCGGAATGCCCTGTTCGACCTTGCCGACCAGGTCGGCGCCGACGTCGGCGGCCTTGGTGAAGATGCCTCCTCCGACACGCATGAACATCGCGATCAGCGCGGCCCCGAGGCCGAAGCCCTCCAGGACCTTGGGCGCGTCGGCCGCGTACACGAGCACCACACAGGAGGCGCCGAGCAGACCGAGCCCCACCGTGAACATGCCGACGACGCCGCCCGTACGGAAAGCGATCTTCATGGCTTTGTGCGATACGGCGGTGAGATCCTTTTCCGGCTCGCCTTCCGCCGGTGTCGCTTCCCTGGCCGCGGCGGCCACGCGGACATTGCTGCGCACGGCGAGCCACATACCGATATAGCCAGTGGTGGCCGAGAACGCCGCGCCGATCAGGAAGAACACCGACCGGCCGATGCGCTGATTCCAGTCATCCGCGGGGAGCAGCATGAGCAGGAAGAACACCACGACGGCGAATACGCCGAGGGTCCGCAACTGCCGCCACAGATAGGCATTCGCGCCTTCCTGTACCGCTGCCGCGATCTTCTTCATGCTGTCGGTGCCCTCGCCGGCCGCGAGCACCTGGCGCACGAGCACCCAGGCGACCGCCAGAGCCGCGATCGCGACGGCCGCGATGACCATCACGATGAGCCGGTTGTCGTCGGTCAGTACCGGACCCGCGAGGATTGAGGGGTGGTCAAGCTGATGAGGGGTAGAAAGCCCCGCCATTCGTCCTCCTTGGCGCTTGGGCTGAGCTCAAGATGTGGACGGATTGTAGGGAGCCGGACCTGATCAAAACAGAGCGCCGCCAACGGAATTGGCGCACAGGTGCGGGTACACAAAAGATCGCGCGAGATGATTGACCCCGAAAGCGGTAATGCCCCAAAAGCATTGACGCCGCCCGCTGACTTGATCGACGATCACCGTCAGCCATCGCCCCACCAGTCACACAAACAAAAAATCTGCTCACACATACGGCGAACAGATATGTGCGGCAGATATATGCAACGAATATGGCAAGGTCAAGAAAAGGGCGCTCGTCACGCTCGCGACGGCCGACAGATCCAGCCCGCCCGGCGTTTGAGGACGAGCGCGCAGCGCGACACGGGGGGGCACGGCGGCCACGGGCCCGGCTGAGACGCCGGGGACCACAAGGGGGCCTGCTGAAGGCGCCCCGCCAGAAACCGTTAGGGGGTCGTCGGCCAGGTCATCCGGATCAGGCCCCCGCTCTCGTTCGCGGTGACCTCGACGTCGTCCACGAGGCCGCTGATGACCGCGAGGCCCATCTCGTCCTCGCCCTCGGCCTCCGGGTCCTCGCCCACGCCGGGGCGCCCGCCGGACGCGTCCGCGGGCACGACCCGCGGCGCCTCGTCGCCGACCTCGATGGAGAACTGCTTCTCCTCCTCGACCAGCGCCACCCGCACGGGCTGCGCGATGCCGGCGGTCTGATGCAGACCCACGGCCCGGGTGCAGGCCTCGCCGACCGCGAGCCTGACCTCGTCGAGGACGGCCTCGTCCACCCCTGCCCGTCGCGCCACCGCGGCCGCCACCAGTCGGGCGGTCCTGACGTGCTCGGGCAGCGCGCTGAAGCGGAGTTCAACGGTGGCCATGCGTCCCCCTCGGACATACACGCGTGCTGTCGGAGGGCCGGGCCGACGGCCCGGCCCTCCGCCGTACTGCCACTCCGGGCCTCGCCCTGAGTCCCGGGCGGGGCCCGGGACCTCCGGCTCAGTCGGTGGCCGCGACCGCTTCCTCGACCGAGGTGTGGATCGGGAACACCTTGGTCAGGCCGGTGATGCGGAAGATCTTGAGAATGCGCTCCTGGTTGCACACCAGGCGCAGCGAGCCCTCATGGGCGCGCACGCGCTTCAAGCCACCGACCAGCACGCCGAGTCCGGTGGAGTCGAGAGAGAGAGAGAGAGAGAGAGAGAGAGAGAGGAAGTCCACGCGCTCCATGTCGACGACGAGATGGAAGCTGCCGTCGTTCACCAACTCGACCAACTGCTCGCGCAGCTTGGGCGCGGTATAAACATCGATTTCGCCACCGACCTCGACGACCGTACGATCGCCGACGGTACGGGTCGACAGAGACAGGTCCACGGATCCTCCAGCACCTTGCTATCGAGCGGTCGCCCCTCGGGACACCTCGGCCCACGCCCCCGGGACGGATCGCCAGCCGCGATGGCATTCAATCACTTACGGGCGGGCGTGCACGACGCCTTAGGACCATTGTCCATCCCCGCAGTGACACACTCGATGCCGATGGCCAACTTTTCCCCTTCCGGAGGACCCTCGTCGGACACCCCGGCCCGCGTCTCCCCGCGGACGGTCCTTGACCGGCTGACCACGGGGCCGAGCCGAGCTGCGCGCGTCACTCATACGGAGCACCTGCCCCCCAGGGCGGCCCGCTATGCCGTCTGGCCCGATCGCATCCGCTCCGAGGTCATCGCCGCCGTCCAGAAGGCCGGAATCGATCACCCCTGGGCCCACCAGGCACGCGCCGCCGAACACGCGCTGGACGGCGAGTCCGTCGTCGTCGCCACCGGCACCGCCTCCGGCAAGTCCTTGGCATATCTCACACCGGTGCTCTCCACCCTCCTGGACGGCGCCGAAGCCCCCAACGGCCGCGGCACCACCGCCTTGTACCTGGCCCCCACCAAGGCCCTCGCCGCCGACCAGCGCCGCGCCGTGCGCGCCCTGGCCGAACCCCTCGGCAACGCCGTCCGGCCCGCCGTGTACGACGGCGACACCCCCGTCGAGGAGCGCGAGTGGGTGCGCCAGTACGCCAACTACGTGCTGACCAACCCCGACATGCTGCACCGCGGAATCCTTCCCTCCCACCCTCGCTGGTCCTCCTTCCTGCGCGCGCTGCGTTACGTCGTCATCGACGAGTGCCACACCTACCGCGGCGTCTTCGGCTCGCACGTCGCCCAAGTTCCTCCGCCGCCTGCGGCGCTTGTGCGCCCGCTACGGCTCCGACCCCGTCTTCCTCCTCGCCTCCGCCACGGCCGCCGACCCCTCGGTCGCCGCGCGACGCCTCACCGGGCTGCCCGTCACCGAGGTATCGGACGACGCCTCGCCCCGGGGCGAGGTCGTCTTCGCCCTCTGGGAGCCGCCGCTCACCGAACTCCACGGCGAGAAGGGCGCCCCGGTCCGCCGCACCGCCACCGCCGAGACGGCCGACCTGCTCACCGACCTGACCGTCCAAGGCGTCCGCTCCGTCGCCTTCGTGCGCTCCCGGCGCGGCGCCGAGCTGATCTCGGTGATCGCCCAGGAGCGCCTCAGCGAGGTCGACCGCTCCCTGGCCCGCCGCGTCGCCGCCTACCGCGGCGGCTATCTCCCCGAGGAGCGCCGCGCCCTGGAGCAGGCCCTGCACTCCGGGGAGCTCCTCGGCCTCGCCGCCACCACCGCGCTGGAACTCGGCGTGGACGTGTCCAGGTCTGGACGCCGTCCTCATCGCGGGCTATCCGGGGACCCGCGCCTCGCTGTGGCAGCAGGCGGGCCGCGCCGGGCGCTCCGCCCAGGGCGCCCTCGCGGTGCTGGTGGCCCGCGACGACCCGCTGGACACGTATCTCGTCCACCACCCCGACGCGTTGTTCCAGCAGCCCGTCGAGTCGACCGTCCTCGACCCCGACAACCCGTACGTCCTCGCCCCCCATCTGTGCGCGGCCGCCGCGGAGCTCCCGCTCACCGAGGACGACTTTCCGCTGTTCGGTCCGGCCGCCGAGGAGCTGCTGCCGCAACTGGAGGCCGCGAAGCTGCTGCGCCGCCGCACGAAGGCCTGGCACTGGACCCGCCGCGAGCGCGCCGCCGACCTCACGGACATCCGTGGCGAGGGCGGCCGTCCCGTGCAGGTCGTCGAAGAGGGCACCGGGCGGCTGCTCGGCACCGTCGACGCCTCCGCCGCGCACACGACCGTGCACGAAGGCGCCGTCCACCTCCACCAGGGCCGCACGTATCTCGTCCGGCGGCTGGACCTCGAGGACTCCGTCGCGCTCGTCGAGGAGGCCGTCCCGCCGTACTCGACGACCGCCCGCGACACCACCGCCATCTCCGTCCTGGAGACGGACACCGAGATTCCGTGGGGTCCCGGCCGCCTCTGCTACGGCTCCGTCGAGGTCACCAACCAGGTCGTCTCCTTCCTGCGCCGCAAGCTCATCACGGGCGAGGTCCTCGGCGAGACGAAGCTGGACCTGCCGCCGCGCACCCTGCGCACGCGCGCGGTGTGGTGGACCGTCACCGAGGACCAGCTCGACGCCGCCCGGATCAACCCGGAGATACTCGGCGGCGCCCTGCACGCCGCCGAACACGCCTCCATCGGCATGCTGCCGCTGTTCGCCACGTGCGACCGCTGGGACATCGGCGGTGTCTCCGTGCCGCTGCATCCGGACACGCTGCTGCCGACGGTCTTCGTGTACGACGGTCACCCCGGCGGCGCCGGGTTCGCCGAGCGCGCCTTCCACACCGCCCGCGACTGGCTCACCGCCACCCGTGAGGCCATCGCCTCCTGCGAGTGCGAGGCCGGGTGCCCCTCCTGCATCCAGTCCCCCAAGTGCGGCAACGGCAACGAGCCCCTGCACAAGCGCGGCGCGGTGCGCCTGCTCACCACCCTCCTCAGGGACGCCCCCACGAGCTGACCCCGGGGCGGCGGGGACGCTGGCCGAGGCCGGTTTCGCCGCCCTGCCCCGGCTGACACTGTCGCCGTCGCCGTCGCCCGCGAAGTCTGAGGGCGTGGACCTCATCGGTTCGGAAGGCCCCGCCGGAACCGACGGCCACACCAGCGCCGCAGGCCCCGTAGGCCCCATGGACCCCCTGGGCATTGCAGGCCCGGCAGGACCCGCAGGACCCGCAGGACCCGCAGGCCCGGCAGGCCCGGCAGGCCCGGCAGGACCCGCCCGTGATCTGACCTTCACCGCGAACGGTCCGAACTCCGCCGTCGCCGTGACATCCGACACCTCGCCCCGCAGCGCACACCGCACGACGCGCGTGCCCTGCGCGCGGGCCACCCGCCGGGCCTCCGCGCACGCCTGCCGCGCTCCGCCCGTCCAGTGGTCCGCCGCCGCGAGCGCCGCGAGGTCGGCCGCGCCGCCCGCCTTGTGCCGGGCCACCACCACCTGCCCCACCGCCAGGACGGCGCCGGTGATCGCACACAGCACGGCCATGACGACGGCGGTCCACACCGTGGCGGCACCCCGGTCCGCGCCCGGACCACCGCCCCGCCTCACTGCCCTCCAGGCCCGCCTCACCGGCCCACCCCCACCGTGTCCTCGGCCAGCGCCACGGCCTCCGCGCGCAGCCGCACGCCGAGCCCCAGCGCTCTCGGTCCCGGTGCCGGCGCCGCCACCTCGACCCGCACCAGATCCCCGTCCCTGCGCACCACCACGCGCGCGCCCTTCGGTGCCGCCTGCCGGGCCGCCGCCACCGCCGTGCCCGCCGGGTCCTGGCGAGCCATCGCCCGGGCCCCGGCCCGGGCCGCGTCCACGCACTGGATCTGCGCGGACGCGGCCAGCAGGACCCACACGAGCGCCATGGTGAACAGCACCAGGGTCGGCAGCACGACGGCCGCCTCCGCCGTGACGAACCCGGCGTCCCGGGGCGGACCGCACCCCTTCGCGCGGCCCGCCCCAGCGGTACCGCCCCTCGCCCTGGCAGCTCTCCCGTCAGAACGGCACATGGAGCGCCCTCTCCACCAGCGCCTGCAACTCCGCGCGGACCGGTCCGCTCGTCACCACTTTGTAGAGCAGGCCGGCGAACCCCACCGCTGCGATCAGGCCCATCGCGTATTCGGATGTCGCCATGCCTACGTCATTGGCGCCCTCGCGCAGTCGGCACATCCGCCGCGCCGTCCACGTCCTCCTCCGCCCCTGGCCTTGGCTCTGGCCTTGGTTCAGTCCTTGGGCCTGCCCTCGCCCTTGGCCGTGTCCTCGTCCTCGTTCTCGTCCTCGCATGACAACCCCCATGAGATGTCCGTTCGTTACCTATGTCCGCCGTTGGCTGCGGCCGCTGTGTCCCGACCTACGGCTGCCTTCTCTCGACCCATGGCCGCCCTGTCCCGGCGGCCGTACGACATTTCGCCCCTCCGAGCCCCTGTGCAGAGCCCCCGTGCGGAGCCCCTGCGCGGAGCCCCTCGCTCCAAGGCGCCCCCTCAGCGGCTCGCCAGCAGTCCGCCCGCGAGTCCCATGACCACTGGCAGCACTCCGATGACGAGGAACGCGGGCAGGAAGCACAGCCCCACCGGCGCCGTCATCGCCACCGCCGCCCTGCGGGCCCGGGCTGTCGCCTCGCGGCCACGCTCGGCCCGGCAGTCCGCCGCGAGGCGCGCCACCGGTCCTGCCGCCGGTGCCCCTGACTCACCGGCCCGCTCCAGGAGGCGGGCCAGCGCCCCCGCGCCCGCTATGCCACCCAGCTGCCGCCAGGCGTCCGCCGGTTCACCACCGCAGCCGCACCTGTGCCGCGCCCCATGCGAGGCGGTCGCCGACCGGGCCCCGCAAGGACTCCCCGACCGCCTGCGCCGCCGCGACCGGTCCGGCGCCCGCCGCCACGCACGCCGCCACAAGGTCCGCCGCCAGCGGGAGTTGACGGGCGGCCTCCGCCGCGTCGAACTCCTCCGCCCGCCCGCCGTTCCGCCGTATCCGCGCCACGGCCCACCCAAGGCCCGCGCCGACCACGAGCCCCGTCACCCCGCCCACGAGCACCCACCCGGCCGCCACCGCTCCGGCCACGGCCAGGCCACGGCGCACCGCTGTCCGCCGTCCTGGCGCCGCGCCACTCCAACGGGCGCGCCACACGAGGTTCCGGCACCACCACCGCCCTGGCCGGCCGCCCGCGCCCAGCAGCACCAAAGCCCGGCGCCCCACCGCTCGTTCGCGCCGTGACACGATCACCGTGAGCATCAGCCACAGGGCGGCCGCCGCTGCCCACACCGCCACCCCCAGCCTGTGGATAACCTCGGCCTCAGTCATCGCCCCTCCGCCCTTCGCACGATGCGCAGCGCCCACCAGGCGCCCGCTCCTTCGAGGAGCCCGCCCACCAGCAGGCAGCCCCATCCGGGCCCGGTGTGCAGCAGCACCCGCAGCGGTGCGGCACCGAGCGCGGCACCCATCAGCAGGCCGAGGGCGGGCAGTCCGGCGAGCAGGACCGCCGTGGAGCGGGCGCCCGCCAATTGGGCGCTCAGGTCCGACCGTTGGTCGCGCTCCGCCCTCAGGGCGCCCTCCAGGCGCTCGAGGCCCGCCGCGAGCCCAGCTCCTCGGTCGACGGCGACCCGCCAGCAGGCCGCGAGTCCCAACAGCCCTTCGGCGCCCGGCTCCCGCGCCGCATCGCGCAGCGCCCCGGGAACGTCCCCGCCGAACCGCGCCGCCGCGAGCACTCCCGGCCACGCCCCGCCGAGCTGCTTTTCGGGGGCGCCACCGGCTGCCCCGGGATCGGCTGGAGCGTCCAGGACCTCCGTGGCCGTCCGCAGTGCCTCGCCCGGCTGCCGCCCCGCACGCACTTCACCCGCGAGCGCCCCGCACAGAGCGATCACCGCGTCCGCCCGCAGCACCCGGGCCCGGCGGGCGGCCCTGGCCGCGCGCACCCGCCGCGCCAGTGGCATGCCGACCGCACCCGCCAAGAGCGGCGCCACCGATTCCCCAACAAGCGCGACGGCCAGCCCGGCCACAGGGAGCCACACTTCACGGCCCACCCGAGTCCGCGCCCGAGCGGCCGCCCGCCGCCACCGGCGCTCGCTGGCCCGTGGATCGCCCGCCGCGCACACCGACCTCGCCCGTTTGCGCACCCGGCCCCGCGTCCGCCCGCCGAAAAGCCACACCGAGCCGCCCGCGCACAGCGCCGCACCGCACGCCGTCACCACGCTCATGTCCCCTCCCCCCGGTCGTCCCGGCCCCCGAGCAGCGCGCTCAGCCGCCGCCAACCGCGCTCGTGGACGAAGCCGCGCTCGCCCCACCGCAACGCGGGCACCGTCGCCACCAGCCCAGAGGCGTCCCGCTCCAAGACGTGCACCTCTGCGACGCGGCGCCGACCGCCCCGGTCCCGCACGAGGTGGATCACCACCGACAGCGCCGCCGCCAGCTGGCTGTGCAGCGCCGCCCGGTCGAGCCCGGCGGCCGTGCCCAGGGCCTCCAGGCGGGCGGGGACGTCCGCCGCGGCGTTCGCGTGCACCGTGCCGCAGCCGCCCTCGTGGCCCGTGTTCAGCGCGGCCAGCAGGTGCACCACCTCCGCGCCCCGCACCTCCCCCACGACGAGGCGGTCCGGCCGCATCCGCAGGGCCTGGCGTACGAGATCGTCGAGGCCGACGGCGCCCGCGCCCTCCTGGTTCGCGGGCCGGGACTCCAGGCGCACCACGTGCGGATGCTCGGGGCGCAGCTCCGCGGAGTCCTCGGCCAGGACGATCCGCTCCCCCGGGCCGACCAGGCCCAACAGGGTGCTCAGGAGCGTCGTCTTGCCGCTGCCCGTGCCACCGCTGATCACATACGACAGGCGGGCCTCCAGGAGGGCTCGCAGGACGGACTCACCACCGGGCGGCACCGTGCCCGCCGCGGTCAGCTCCGCGAGGGTGAAGGCCCGGGGCCGCACGACCCGCAGCGACAGGCACGCCGAGCCCACGGCGACCGGCGGGAGGACCGCGTGCAAGCGGGTGCCGTCCGGCAGGCGGGCGTCCACCCAGGGCCGTGCGTCATCCAGGCGCCGTCCCGCGACGGCCGCAAGACGCTGGGCGAGCCGCCGCACGGCTGTCGCGTCCGCGAAGGTCACGTCCGTCAGCTCCAGGCCGCCGCCTCGGTCCCGCCACACCCGGTCCGGCGCGGACACCAGCACGTCCGTCACCGACGGGTCCGCCAGGAGCGGCTCCAGCGGGCCCGCTCCCACGAGCTCGGAGCGCAACTGCTCGGCGGCACCGAGGACTTCGGCGTCCCCCAGGACGCCCGCCTGCGCCCGCAGTGCTTCGGCGACGCGGGCCGGGGTCGGCTCCGTGCCGTTCGCGGCGAGCCACTGCCGCACGCCGTCCAGCATCCGCGCGCCCACGACCGCGCTCATACGCGCCCTCCACTGGCATCGACCGGAAGTCGCTGCCAGAAGGCCGCGCAGAACCGGGAGAGCGGCCCGCGCGCGAGGCCGCCGGGCGGCCGCCCGCCGTCCTGGGCCGCCGTGAGGCCGCGCTCCCAGGGCAGCTCGCCGACGAGCGGCAGCCCTAGCAGCCGCGCGATCTCGTCCGCTTCAAGGCCGTCCCCGCCCTCAAGCGCTCCAGGGCCCGACCGCCCGGCGGCGGCCACGACCCGCAGATCCCTCAGCACCATGCCCGCGGCCGAGGCCACCCGGCGCGCCCCGGCCACGGCGCGCAGCTCACGGGGCACCACCAGCAGGCCGAGGTCCAGTTGGGCCAGCGCTTCTCCCACCGTCTCGTCCACACGGCGCGGCAGGTCCACGACGACCACGCCGCCGCGCCTGCGGGCGGCGGCCAGGACGGCCCGCATGGCGCCTGGGGCGACGGCCACCGTGTCGCCGCGGTCCCAGCTCAGGACCCGCAGGTCGTGCAGCTCGGGCAGGGATTCCTCCAGGGCGCCGCCGCCGACCCGGCCGCGCGACTGGGCGAAGGCGGGCCAGCGGAGCCCTTCCGCCGCCTCGCCGCCGAGCAGGACGTCGAGCCCGCCGCCCAGCGGGTCCGCGTCGATGAGCATCGTGCGCCGCTGGCGCGCCGAGGTGACGGCCAGCGCGCACGCCAGCGTGGACGCCCCCGCGCCGCCGCGGCCGCCGATGACTCCGACGGTGAGCGCGGGCCGCCCCACGCCCTCGGCGACGTCAGCGATGCGGTCCACCAGCCACTGCTCGCCGTCCGGCAGGACGAGGACCTGCTCGGCGCCGATCTCCACCGCCCGCCGCCACACGTCCGAGTCGTCCTGATCCCGCCCAACCAGAACGACCCCTCGCCGCCGCTCGGCCCCGCGCACCCGTGTCACCGCGTCGTCCCCGACCAGGACCAGCGGGGCCGACTCCCAGCCGCCCCCGCGCTCGGGCACCCCGTGGTGCACCTCGGGCCGCGCGCCCGCCGCGGCGCACAGCCGCAGCAGGTCATCCAGCAGGTCCACGTCCTCGGTGACGATCAGTGGTGCGCCGGGCCGCCCCTCGGACGGCGGCGACACATCGCCTGTAATGACTCCGGCCACGATCTCCAGCCCCCTCTCGCTGCAAGTCCTCGAATGCGCACGTGTGCGCATCCCGATCCGCGCTCGCGAAGGCCTGCCAGTGCAATCCGGCCATGAACTTCACGAGCGGAATCAGCGTGCTGCGATCCCGGAAATCGTGTGGATCTTGGTCAATAACTGTGGAGAAGACGGGGGCTGTGAATATCTCCGTCACCCATACCGGTGACGACCCGAACGACTTCCACAGCGCAGCCCCGCGACTACGCACAGTGATGAATCTTGGGCAAGGCTCAACGGCGCCTCATCGGCCGTCGAGGCGGTCCGATGATCGCGTGAGCGCGCAGAAGCGGAATGAAAACCCATCCGGACATGCGACGACCCCCGCCGGGGGGGAGAGCGGGGGTCGTCCCCTCGGTCCGACTCGGGGGGGAGGAGCCAGACCGGGTTAGCACGGTCGCGAACGATCCGTGACTTCCATGGTGTACCCGAGAGCCTTCTCAGGCAAACCCACGCGCCTCAGCTTACGCCGAATGGTGGGCGCCTATGCTCGGGCTCGTGGAAAACCACTCCTTGCCTCGCACAGCCGCCTTCTTTGACCTGGACAAGACGGTCATTGCGAAGTCGAGCACCCTCACCTTCAGCAAGTCGTTCTACCAAGGCGGTCTGATCAACCGCAGAGCGGTACTGCGTACCGCATATGCCCAGTTCGTGTTCCTCGCCGGCGGCGCCGACCACGACCAGATGGAGCGCATGCGCGAGTACCTGTCCGCGCTGTGCCGGGGATGGAACGTGCAGCAGGTCAAGGAGATCGTCGCCGAGACCCTGCACGACCTGATCGACCCGATCATCTACGACGAGGCGGCCTCCCTCATCGAGGAGCACCACACGGCGGGCCGGGACGTCGTGATCGTCTCCACCTCGGGCGCCGAGGTCGTCGAGCCGATCGGCGAACTGCTCGGCGCGGACCGGGTGGTGGCCACGCGGATGGTCGTCGGCGAGGACGGCTGCTTCACCGGCGAGGTGGAGTACTACGCGTACGGCCCGACCAAAGCGGAGGCGATCAAGGAGCTCGCCGAGTCGGAGGGCTACGACCTGGAGCGCTGCTACGCCTACAGCGACTCGGCCACCGACGTGCCGATGCTCGAGTCCGTCGGGCACCCCCACGCGGTCAACCCGGACCGGGCCCTGCGCCGCGAGGCCCTCGCGCGCGAGTGGCCGATCCTGGACTTCCACCGGCCCGTGCGGCTCAAGCAGCGGCTGCCCGCGCCGCCGCGCCCCGCGCTCGTCGCCGCTGCCGCCGTGGGCGCCGCGGCCGCCACCGCGGGCCTGGTCTGGTTCGCCAGCCGCCGCCGCGCCGCAGCCGCGGGCTGACCGGCGCCGGAGGGCCCTGACACCCGCCCCCAGAAGAGGCGCGACAGGCACGCGCACGTGATGCGCGCCCGCGCCCCGCACGGGTGGCGCGAGCGCGCCCCGCACAGACGGTGCGAGCGCACCCGCGCGCACGGTTCCGCCGTGCCTCATTGGGCGACCGGAAACCTACGCCCGATTCGCCCTTGTTTGAACCTAAAAGTAAAGAAGTGCGGCCAGGGCTTCCGCTTACCCCAGGACAGGAGTACAAAGGAGTCAACGGCCCGCGAGACCAAGGACATCCGAGAGGATTACCTTTAACCGCACGAGTTGGCCCCACGGACCGAAGCATGGCCATCGAGCACCCACGCGACGTCGACCCGTCGATTACGGGCCAGCCGCACCAGGTGACGGGCAAGGTTCCCGACCTGATGGGCAACATATCGAGGACGCTTGGTAACCCGGTGAACATGCCAGCGGCGGTACGAACACTCGTACCGCCGCAACCCTGTTCAGGGACTTTCACGCCACCGGGACGCCCCGAAGGCACACGGCCCCGCCCCGCGAGCCGCCCTGAAAGCACACGCCCCCGGCCCTACGCCGCGCCCCGCTGCAACGCCTCGCACACCGCCGTCGACTCCCTGGCGCCGAGCTCAACCGCCCTGCCGCAGTGGGCGATCCAGGACGCCACGCCCTCCGGAGTGCCGGACGCGTAGTCCACGAGCGCCGCCGCGTAGGCCGCGCGCCCCAGCTCGGCGTGGCCCGCCTCGGCCGGACAGATGGACTTCGGGTCGAGGCCGCTGCCCACCAGGACGACGCGCGCGGCAGCCCGCGCGACCAGCCCGTTGTGCGAGCCGAAGGGCCTGAGGACCGCGAGCTCCCCGTGCACGACGGCCGCCGTCACCAGAGCGGGCGCCGAACCGCCGTCGACGATCAGCCGCGCGAGCCCCTCCCAGGCGCCCCGCCACCTCATCGGCGCCCGGCAGCGGCAGACCGGCCAGCGGCTCCAGGTCGCCCAGCGGCTCGTCCACGGGCTCGCCCGCGAGCCGGGGCCGGCCCGCCGCCCCATCAGAGTCCGCCGCGGCGAGCAGGTGCAGCCGCGCCAGGACCCGCTGCGGCGACTGCCGCCACACGGACAGGAGCTGCCCCGCCTCGGCCGTCAGCCGCAGCGCGGCGCCCACGACGCGGGCCTCGCCGTCACCGCTGAAGTCACTGCGCCTGCGCACCTCTTCGAGGGCCCACTCGGCCCCGGACAGCACCGCGGAGCCACGGGCTCCGCGCAGCGCCGCCTCCGAGGTGATCTCGTTGCCGCGGCGGCGCATGATCCGGTGCCCATAGACACGGTCCACGGCCTTGCGCACGGACTCCACGGCTTCGGGGACGCCGGGCAGCGCACCCAGCGGGGCCAGCGGATCGGGTGTCGTACTCATGAGTACGACCCTACGCACTGAAGGCCGCGGCCCCACGAAGGAGTGGTCTTCTTCACTCAAGCCCCGCGCCGCCGCAGGGGCCACCACTACGCTAACCGACCATGAAAATCGCTTTCGTGGGGAAGGGCGGCAGCGGCAAGACCACGCTGTCCTCGCTCTTCGTCCGACACCTCGCCGCCACCGGCGCGCCCGTCATCGCCGTGGACGCCGACATCAACCAGCACCTGGGCGCCGCCCTCGGCCTCGACGACGAGCAGGCCGCCGAGCTGCCCGCCATGGGCGCGCGGCTGCCGCTGATCAAGGACTATCTGCGCGGCGCCAACCCGCGCATCCCCTCCGCCGAGACGATGATCAAGACGACGCCGCCCGGAGAGGGCTCCCGGCTGCTGCGGGTGCGCGAGCACAACCCCGTGTACGAGGCGTGTGCCCGGTCGGTGGAACTCGACGGCGGCGCCGTGCGTTTGATGGTCACCGGGCCGTTCACCGAAGCCGACCTCGGTGTCGCCTGCTACCACTCCAAGACCGGAGCGGTGGAGATGTGCCTGAACCACCTGGTCGACGGCCGCGACGAGTACGCCGTCGTCGACATGACCGCGGGCTCGGACTCCTTCGCCTCCGGCATGTTCACCCGCTTCGACGTGACGTTCCTCGTCGCCGAGCCGACCCGGAAGGGGGTCTCCGTCTATCGCCAGTACAGGGACTACGCACGCGACTTCGGCGTCACCCTGAAGGTCGTGGGCAACAAGGTGCAGGGCCAGGACGACATCGACTTCCTGCGCGAGCAGGTCGGCGACGACCTCCTGGTGACCGTGGGGCACTCGGACTGGGTGCGCTCCATGGAGAAGGGCCGCCCGCCCCGGTTCGGACTCCTGGAGGACACCAACCGCCGCGCCCTGCAGGCACTTCAGGACGCCGCCGACGCCACGTACGAACACCGCGACTGGGAGCGGTACACACGCCAGATGGTGCACTTCCACCTGAAGAACGCGCAGAGCTGGGGCAACGCCCGGACCGGAGCCGACCTGGCGTCCCAGGTCGACCCCGACTTCGTGCTGCGCGAGCAGACGGTCGCCACCGCCTGAACGCCCGGGAGGCGCGGAGCGCGCCGGTCCGCCCGGCCCGCGCCTCCCACCCCGGCTGCCGCTAGGGCCGCGGCTTGGCCGGTTCCGCGCCCGGCACTCCCTTGGGCGCCGGGGCCGGGCGGGCCGCCAGGAAAGCGGGCCAGCCCTCCTTCGGGGCCTTGCCCACGCCGAGCTTGGTCAGCCTGCCGAGAGTCTGCGGATCCTGGGCGTCCAGCCAGTCGGCGAGCTGCCGGAAGGACACGCACCGCACGTCCCGCTTGGTGCAGACCCGCTCGATGGTCTCCTCGATGGCGCGCATGTACGTGCCGCCGTTCCAGGACTCGAAGTGGTTGCCGATGATCAGCGGCGCGCGATTGCCGTAGTAGGCGCGGTCGAAGCCCTTCAGCAGGCCGTCGCGCATCTGGTCGCCCCAGTACTCATGCCGGGACGGGTCGCCCTGCGAGGTCGAACCCGACTGGTTCACCATGAAGTTGTAGTCCATGGTGAGCGTCTCGAAGCCGCGGCCGGGGACGGGGACGAGCTGCATCGACAGGTCCCACAGCCCCTCCTTCTTCTTCGGCCACAGCTGGTTGTTCACGCCGCTGGTGTCATAGCGGAAGCCGAGTTCGCGCGCCGCCCGCATGAAGTTCGCGCGCCCCTCGAGGCAGGGCGTGCGGGCGCCGATGAGTTCCTTGTCGTAGTCGAAGGGCAGCGGCTGGCCGCCCTTCGTGCCCGTGTTCGTCCGCCAGGCCTTCACAAAGGACTTGGCCTGCTGGATCTCGCTCTTCCAGTCGGCGACGGACCACTCGCCGACGCCGCGGCCCGCGCCGCAGAAGTGCCCGTTGAAGTGCGTGCCGATCTCATTGCCCTCGAGCCAGGCGCCGCGGAGCTGGTCCACGGTGTTCTTGATTCCCTCGCGGTCGTTGAAGCCGATGTCCGAGCTGCCGGGCAGGTGCTGGGGCGGCTTGTAGAGCCTGCGCTTCTCCTCGGGGAGCATGTACACGCCGCTGAGGAAGTACGTCATCGTGGCGTTGTTCCGCTTGGCCACCTCGCGGAAGTGGGAGAACAGCTTCTGGCCGTCCTCGCCCGCGCCGTCCCAGGAGAAGACCACGAACTGCGGCGGCCGCTGGCCCGGTCTCAGCCGCTCGGGCCGGGGCAGCAGCGGCTGTGTGCCGGTGAAGGCGGTGGAGCCGTCGCCGATGAGGCGGACCGGCGACTTGGGCGCCTGGGCGCCGACCGGCTTCTTCGCCCCGGGCGCGCCCTTCTTCGGCTCGGACCCGCCGTCGCCGCACCCGGCCAGGGCCGCGACGCACACCACGAGAGCGGCGAGTCCGGCGGTGGCCCGCCGGGACGTGACGGCCACCCCGCGCGCGGCGGCCGTCCTCTGCTTGGCGGCCATCTCCGCCCACCTACTTCCATGCATACAGGGACAGAACCCCAGAAACTTCGCATGGAGTGATGGGCCCTACGTTCCGACAAGCCGACGACCTGATTTATTCACTCGTTGGAGTGGTCACTTACCCCATATGCACCGAAAATCCTGCCGTGACCTTTACTCTGCATTACGATTCGTTTACCGAGAGTTGAGTCATCCCGCCGCTGCAACGCCGTGACCCACGGCCGCGACCCGCCCTCCGGCATCCCGTCGGAGGACCCCTCGATCCGCGACCGCGCCGCCCCGGAGGAGACGGGAAACATGCCCGCACGCATCCCCACACGCGCCACCGACTCGGCCCACTCCCCCCACGGCCAGCAACCGCACGGGCCGCCGCGGCAGCGCCGCTTCCGCATCGCCGGCGCCGACCTCTCGGCGTCCATCGCCGTCTTCCTGATCGCTCTGCCGCTGTCCCTCGGCATCGCCCTGGCCACCGGCGCCCCGCTCCAGGCGGGCCTCGTCGCCGCCGCCGTCGGCGGCCTCGTCGCCGGACGCCTCGGCGGCTCCCCCCTCCAGGTCAGCGGCCCCGCCGCCGGGCTCACGGTCATCACCGCCGACCTCATCCAGCGCTATGGCTGGCGAGCCACCTGCGCCATCACCGTCCTCGCCGGAATCACCCAGGTCGGCCTCGGCTGTCTGCGCGTGGCGCGCACGGCCCTCGCCGTCAGCCCGGCCGTCGTGCACGGCATGCTCGCCGGAATCGGCGTCACCATCGCCGTCGCCCAGCTGCACATCGTCCTCGGCGGCACCCCCCAGAGCTCCGTCCCTGACAACCTCGCCGCGCTGCCCGCCCAGCTGGCGGACGCGCACCTGGCCGCCCTGTCGATCAGCGCCCTGACGCTCGTGGTCCTGCTCCTCTGGCCCCGCATCCCCGGACGGGCGGGGCGCGCCGCCCGCGTCATCCCGGCCCCGCTGGTGGCGGTCGCCGCGGCCACCTGCCTGGCGGGCTTCGCCCATCTGCGCCTGGACAAGGTCGAACTGCCGTCCTGGCGCAGCCACGCCCTCGCGGGGCTGCCCGAAGGGCCCGCGCTCGGGCTCGTCGCGGCCGTCCTCACCGTGACGCTGGTGTGCAGCGTCCAGTCGCTGCTCGGCGCCGTCGCGGTGGACAAGCTCACGGCCGCCCGGGCCCCCTCGCACACCGGCGTCGGCCGCTCCGACCTGGACCGCGAGCTGCGCGGCCAGGGCGTGGCGAACATCGTCTCCGGCGCCCTCGGCGGGCTCCCGGTCGCCGGAGTCGCCGTGCGCAGCGTCGCCAACGTCCGCGCGGGCGCCGTCAGCCGGAACTCCACGATGCTGCACGGCGTTTGGGTAGTAGTGGCCGCGCTCCTGGTCGTGCCCCTCCTGGAGCTGATCCCGCTCGCCGCCCTCGCCGCCCTCGTCATGGCTATCGGCATCCAGATGGTCAGCCTGAACCACATCCGTACGGTCACCCGCCACCGCGAGATCCTCGTCTACGCCGTCACCACCGCCGGCGTCGTCCTGCTCGGTGTCCTCGAAGGGGTCGTGCTCGGCGTCGCCGTCGCCGTGGCGGTCGCCCTGCACCGCCTCGCCCGCACCCGGATCACCTGCGAGGAGGACGCGGACGGTGTCCACCATGTCCACGTCCGGGGCCAGTTGACGTTCCTCGCGGTGCCCCGGCTCAGCCGCTGTCTGCACCACATCCCCCACCGGGCCCACGCCGTCGTGGAGCTGGACGGCTCCTTCATGGACCACGCGGCGTACGAGACGCTGCAGAGCTGGCAGGACGCGCACGCCGCGCACGGAGGCACCGCCGAGATCACCGGCCGCGGCGGCCACCGCATCGCGTATCCCGCGAGCGTGTCCCACTGCAGCTGCCGCCCCTGGACGCCCTGGCGCAACCACCACTGCGAGGAGCCCTCGCAGACCCCGCCGAGCGACCGCCCCGAGCCCGCGCACCAGCACCAACTGGCCAAGGGCATCAGCGCCTTCCAGCAGCACACGGCGCCCCGGGTGCGCGGAGAGCTGGCCCGGCTCGCCCGCGAGGGGCAGCGGCCCGCGCAGCTGGTTCCTGACGTGCGCCGACTCCCGCGTGGTCACCTCGATGATCACCTCAAGCGGCCCGGGTGACCTCTTCGTCGTACGGAACGTGGGCAATCTGGTCCCGCTGCCCGGGTCCGAGAGCGGTGACGACTCGGTGGCGGCGGCGATCGAGTACGCGGTGGACGTGCTGAAGGTCAAGTCCATCACCGTGTGCGGGCATTCGGGGTGCGGCGCGATGCAGGCGCTGCTCGCCTCGCCGCCGTCCGGGGCGCAGACGCCGCTCAAGCGCTGGCTCCGGCACGGGCTGCCGAGCCTGGAGCGGATGGCCGCCTCCAGCGCGGCCGAGGCCCCCGGCAGGCTGGCGCCGCGGCTGGCCGGGCGGGCCCCCGCGGACGCGGTGGAGCAACTGTGCCTGACGAACGTGGTGCAGCAGCTGGAGCACCTGCGGGCCCACGAGGCGGTGACCCGGCGGCTCGCCGAGGGCTCCCTGGAACTGCACGGGATGTACTTCCACGTCGGCGAGGCACAGGCCTATCTCCTGGCTGAAAACGTACGCGTCCCGGACGGCACGGAGACGGCCCCCTCCGGCGCGCCGGAGGAGCCGCCCGTGCTCGACGAGGTGTTCAGCCAGGTGCGGCCCTCACCCCACGCGGAGGCCACCCCGACCGGCTGAGACGACGGTCCGTCAGGGGCCTCCAACGAGCCCCACGGGCGCCCCGGACCTCACCGGCCCCGGCGCCCCCGCCAGCTCCCGGAGGCCACCCCGACCTGCGGCGCGGCTCTGTGCCACCCTCTGACCGGGAGGCGCCCCGGCCCGCTCCGGACCTTCGACGAGCACCGACTCCCCACTAAAGGTCTAAACCAATTTCCGGTCAGCCCTTGTCACCAGGGCCGAGTGTCTGATGAGCTGTGGCCTGGGACACAACGGACACCCTGGGAAAGGGAGATGTCGTGAGCAACGAAAGCCTGGCCAACCTTCTGAAGGAGGAGCGTCGCTTCGCGCCGCCGGCCGATCTGGCCGCGCAGGGCCAACGTCAGCGCGGAGGCGTACGAGCAGGCCAAGGCTGATCGGCTCGGCTTCTGGGCCGAGCAGGCCCGCCGGCTGAGCTGGGCCACCGAACCGACCGAGACGCTCGACTGGTCGAACCCGCCGTTCGCGAAGTGGTTCAAGGACGGCACCCTCAACGTCGCGTACAACTGCGTCGACCGCCATGTCGAGGCAGGCATCGGCGACCGCGTGGCCATCCACTTCGAGGGCGAGCCGGGCGACAGCAGGGCCATCACCTACGCCGAGCTCAAGGACGAGGTGAGCCGCGCGGCCAACGCCCTGACCGAGCTGGGCATCGGCAAGGGCGACCGGGTCGCCGTGTATCTGCCGATGATCCCGGAGGCGGTCGTGGCGATGCTGGCGTGCGCCCGCATCGGCGCCGCCCACTCGGTGGTCTTCGGCGGCTTCTCCGCCGACGCCATCGCCGCGCGCATCAAGGACGCCGACGCCAAGCTCGTCATCACCGCCGACGGCGGCTACCGCAGGGGCAAGCCCTCCGCCCTGAAGCCCGCCGTGGACGACGCGCTCGAGCGCGAGGACGTCCAGGGCGTCGAGAAGGTCCTGGTCGTGCGGCGCACCGAGCAGGAGGTGGCCTGGACCGAGGGCCGCGACCTGTGGTGGCACGACGTGGTCGGCCGCCAGTCGGCCGAGCACACGCCGGAGGCGTTCGAGGCCGAGCAGCCGCTGTTCATCCTCTACACCTCGGGCACCACGGGGAAGCCGAAGGGCATCCTGCACACCTCCGGCGGCTATCTGACGCAGGTGTCGTACACCCACAACGCGGTCTTCGACCTCAAGCCGGAGACCGACGTCTACTGGTGCACGGCCGACATCGGCTGGGTGACCGGTCACTCGTACATCACGTACGGGCCGCTGTCGAACGGCGCGACCCAGGTGATCTACGAGGGCACGCCGGACACCCCGCACCAGGGCCGCTTCTGGGAGATCGTGCAGAAGTACGGGGTGACGATCCTGTACACGGCGCCCACGGCGATCCGCACGTTCATGAAGTGGGGCGACGACATCCCCGCCAAGTTCGACCTGAGCAGCCTGCGGGTGCTCGGTTCGGTCGGCGAGCCGATCAACCCCGAGGCGTGGGTCTGGTACCGCAAGCACATCGGTGCCGACAACTGCCCGATCGTGGACACCTGGTGGCAGACCGAGACCGGCGGCATGATGATCTCGCCGCTGCCCGGCGTGACCGAGACCAAGCCGGGCTCCGCGCAGCGGGCGCTGCCCGGCATCGCGGCCACCGTCGTGGACGACGAGGCCAACGAGGTGCCGAACGGCGGCGGTGGCTATCTGGTCCTCACCGAGCCGTGGCCGTCGATGCTGCGCACCATCTGGGGTGACGACCAGCGGTTCATCGACACCTACTGGTCGCGCTTCGAGGGCAAGTACTTCGCGGGCGACGGCGCCAAGAAGGACGACGACGGCGACATCTGGCTGCTCGGCCGGGTCGACGACGTGATGCTCGTGTCCGGGCACAACATCTCCACCACCGAGGTGGAGTCGGCGCTCGTCTCGCACCCGTCCGTGGCCGAGGCGGCGGTGGTCGGCGCGGCCGACGAGACCACCGGTCAGGCGATCGTCGCCTTCGTGATCCTGCGGGGCTCGGCGTCGGAGTCCGCCGACCTCGTCGGCGAACTGCGCAACCACGTGGGCGCGACGCTCGGCCCGATCGCCAAGCCGAAGCGCATCCTGCCGGTGGCGGAGCTGCCGAAGACCCGCTCGGGGAAGATCATGCGGCGGCTGCTGCGTGACGTGGCGGAGAACCGCCAGCTCGGCGACGTCACGACGCTCACGGATTCGTCCGTGATGGACCTCATCCAGTCGAAGCTCCCGGCCGCGTCCAGCGAGGACTGACCCGCACAGCGGCAGCTCAAGGCCCCCGGCGCTCCCTGCGCCGGGGGCCTTTTTGCGCCTGCCAATGCACCGCTTTGTCCTTAGAGTGGCTTTTGCCGGACGCACCCTCGCCGCACACCTGTCCAAGCGATTAGGTAAGCTAAGGATCAACGTCAACAAAGCGACAAGAGAAACACCCTAGGTGCGCCGGGAAGTCTGGTCGGCATGAGCTCAGCCCTGCCTACCCGACGGAGGTCGACCCCTGTGGCCGCGCCCACCAGCAGCAAGCGCAAGATTCTCGGACGCCTCTCCCTGCCCGAGCGCACCTTCGTGGCTGACGCCCTGCGCACCGAGACGGTCGGCGGCGTCCTGCTGCTCATCGCCGCCATCACCGCCCTGATCTGGGCGAACACCCCGCTCAAAGAGAGCTACGAGAGCGTCAGGGACTTCCATCTGGGCCCCGGCTCGCTCGGCCTCGACCTGTCCCTCCAGCACTGGGCCGGCGACGGACTGCTCGCCGTCTTCTTCTTCGTCGCCGGGATCGAGCTCAAGCGCGAGCTGGTCGCGGGCGATCTGCGCGACCCCAAGGCCGCCGCGCTGCCCGTCATCGCCGCGATCTGCGGCATGGCCCGTACCGGCGCTCGTCTACACGCTGGTCAACACCGTCGGCGGCGGCTCCACGGACGGCTGGGCCGTCCCCACCGCCACCGACATCGCCTTCGCGCTCGCGGTCCTCGCGGTCATCGGCACCTCGCTGCCCTCGGCGCTGCGCGCCTTCCTGCTGACGCTCGCCGTCGTCGACGACCTGTTCGCGATCATGATCATCGCGATCTTCTTCACCAACGACCTGAACTTCGCCGCGCTCGGCGGCGCCGTGATCGGCCTCGCCGTCTTCTGGCTACTGCTGCGCAAGGGCGTACGGGGCTGGTACGTCTACGTCCCGCTGGCCCTCGTCATCTGGGGCCTGATGTACAACAGCGGCGTGCACGCCACCATCGCCGGTGTCGCCATGGGCCTGATGCTGCGCTGCCACAAGGTGGAGGGTGAGCGCCACTCCCCCGGCGAGCACATCGAGCACCTGGTGCGGCCCCTCTCGGCGGGCCTCGCGGTGCCGCTGTTCGCGCTGTTCAGCGCCGGTGTGGCGGTCTCCGGCGGCGCGCTCGGCGACGTCTTCACCCAGCCCGAGACCCTCGGCGTGGTGCTCGGGCTCGTGCTCGGCAAGGCGGTCGGCATCTTCGGCGGCACCTGGCTCGCCGCGCGCTTCACCAAGGCCGAGCTCAACGACGACCTGGCCTGGCCGGACGTGTTCGCGGTCGCCTCGCTCGCCGGAATCGGCTTCACCGTCTCACTGCTCATCGGCGAACTCGCCTTCAGCGAGAACCCGGCGCTCACCGACGAGGTCAAGGCCGCCGTGCTCGTCGGCTCCCTGACGGCGGCCGTGTTCGCGGGCATCCTGCTGAAGATCCGGAACGCCAAGTACCGCGCGATGTGCGACGACGAGGAGCGCGACGAGGACCTGGACGGCATCCCGGACATCTACGAACAGGACAATCCGGACTATCACTTGCGGATGGCGGCGATCTACGAGAAGAAGGCCGCAGAGCACCGCAGGCGTGCACAAATGTCGGCCCGGATCGGGCGATCGGGACCACGGTCCGGCATGATCTGACCAGAACCTTCCGCGACACAGAAATGAGGAGTACGCGATGAGCGCACCCGACGGTCCCGTCGGCGCCGAACGCAGCCTCGGCCAGCTCGTCTCCGCGGCGAGCAAAGAGATGTCGGAGCTGGTGCACGACGAGATCGCGCTGGTCAAAGCGCAGCTGGCGCAGGACGTCAAGCGCGGCGCGATCGGCAGCGCCGCGTTCATCGCGGCCGTCGCCGTTCTCATCTTCTCGCTGCCGATGCTCAGCTTCGCCCTCGCCTACGGCATCCGCACCTGGAGCGGCTGGAACCTGGCCATCTGCTTCGTGCTGTCGTTCGCCGCCAACGTCCTGGTGGCCGCCGTGCTCGCCTGGATCGGCGTGATCTTCGCGAAGAAGGCCGCGAAGGGCAAGGGCCCGCAGAAGGCGGCCGCGGCGGCCAAGGAGACCGCCGCCGTCCTGTCGAACGTCAAGCCGCGTCCGCGGGCCGTGAGCCCCACGGGTGCCCTTGAGCTCGAGCCGGGTGAGCGAGCCAAGGCTGTGGCACGCTCGACTTCATGACGGACCCCGCCAGTACCCCGCAGCACTCCTTGGCCACCCCCTCCGCCGTACGGATCGACGGCCCCTGGACGCACCGGGACGTCGCCGCCAACGGCGCCCGCTTCCACATCGCGGAGCTGGGCGACGGGCCGCTGGTGCTGCTCCTGCACGGCTTCCCGCAGTTCTGGTGGACATGGCGGCACCAGCTGGTCGCGCTCGCCGACGCGGGCTTCCGCGCGGTGGCGATGGACCTGCGGGGGGTCGGCGGCAGCGACCGCACCCCGCGCGGCTACGACCCGGCCAACCTGGCCCTCGACATCACCGGCGTCGTCCGCTCCCTCGGCGAGCCGGACGCCGCGCTCGTCGGGCACGACCTGGGCGGCTATCTGGCCTGGACGGCCGCGGTGATGCGGCCCAAGCTGGTGCGCCGCCTCGCCGTCTCCTCGATGCCGCACCCGCGGCGCTGGCGGTCGGCGATGCTGCGGGACCGCAGACAGACCGCGGCGGGCTCGTACGTGTGGGGCTTCCAGCGGCCGTGGCTGCCGGAGCGTCAGCTGGTCGCCGACGACGGGGCCCTGGTGGGGCGTCTGATCCGGGACTGGTCGGGGCCGCGCCTGCCGGACGACGCGGCGGTGGAGACGTACCGCCGCGCGATGTGCATCCCCTCCACGGCGCACTGCTCGATCGAGCCGTACCGCTGGATGGTGCGGTCCCTGGCCCGCCCCGACGGCGTCCAGTTCAACCGCCGCATGAAGCGGCCGGTGCGGGTGCCGACGCTGCATGTGCACGGGTCCCTCGACCCGGTGATGCGCACCCGCAGCGCGGCCGGGTCCGGGGAGTACGTCGAAGCGCCGTACCGCTGGCGCCTGTTCGACGGCCTCGGGCACTTCCCCCACGAGGAGGACCCGGTGGCGTTCTCCAACGAGCTGGTGAGCTGGCTGAAGGAGCCCCGAGCCGGACCGCTGACGGGCCCCGGCACCGGCCCGCGCCGCGCCCCCGTCACCCAGATGAGGGAACGTCTGTCCTACGAACGCCAATTGCCCGACGCATAGGCCAATTGGGGCCCTTGGGCGCGGTTACCGACCTTGAGGCACGGGCACACGTCCGGGTATGGGCTGGACGCACGACTACAGTGACGTAGCACGCAAGCGCCGGGCGCCCGCCGTGGTGAACGGCCACGAGAGGGGCGGCCCGCGCGAGTCGGGACCCGCGGGGTCCCCTCAAGCCATCGGCATTCCGCGCATCCTGCGCCGCAGGGCCCGCTGGGTCTCGGCGCGCCTGAGGCACACCCGCGACTAGGGCGGGAGAGCCCGGTAGAACCGCTGGTCGCGGCTCCCGCGGCTAGAGCGCGCACCCCTGGCTGTCGACCTCCTGGTTGGCGGTGCGGCCGCGCTCGATGTCCTCGCGGACCTCGTCCACCGTCAGGGCGTAGCCCGTGTCCGGGTCGTCGAGGGACTTGGCGAACACGACGCCGTAGACCTTGCCGTCCGGGGTGAGCAGCGGGCCGCCGGAGTTGCCCTGGCGGACGGTCGCGTACAGCGAGTACACATCGCGGCGGACGGTGCCCCGGTGGTAGATGTCCGGGCCCTTGGCCGTGATGCGGCCGCGCACGCGCGCGGCGCGCACGTCGTAGGGGCCGTCCTCGGGGAAGCCCGCGACGATGGCGCTGTTGCCGCTGACCGCGTCCGAGGAGGCGAACTTCAGGGCGGGCGCGGGCAGGCCCGGCACGTCGAGCACGGCGATGTCGCGCTCCCAGTCGTAGAGCACGACCTTGGCGTCGTACTTCTCGGCCTCGCCGCCTATCTGCACCCTGGGCTCGTCGACGCCGCCGACCACGTGCGCGTTCGTCATGACCCGGCGCGGGGCGAAGACGAAGCCGGTGCCTTCGAGGGCCTTGCCGCAGCTGTGCGCGTCGCCGCTGACCTTCACGATGGAGCGCTTGGCGGCGACGGCGACCTGGCTGCGGGCGAGCTTGGGGTCCGGGGGCGGGACCTCCTTGATCGGCTCGTTCGAGTACGGGCTGAAGACCTGCGGGAAGCCGTTGCGCGCGAGGACCGAGGAGAAGTCCGTGAACCAGGTGTCGGCCTGCCCCGGCAGGGCGCGGTCGACGCCGAGGAGCACCTTGGAGTTGCGGACCTCCTTGCCGAGCGTCGGCAGCGTCGTGCCCGCGAGGAGGGAGCCGATCAGCCAGGCGACGAGGAGCATGGCGACCACGTTGACGAGCGCGCCGCCGGTGGCGTCCAGGGCCCTGGCGGGCTGCCAGGTGATGTACCGGCGGAGCTTGTTGCCCAGGTGCGTGGTGAAGGCCTGCCCCACGGAGGCGCAGACGATCACGACGACGACGGCGATGACGGCCGCGGTCGTGGTGACCTTCGCGCGCTCGTCGGTCATGGCGTCCCAGACGACCGGCAGCAGATACACCGCGACGAGGCCGCCGCCGAGGAACCCGATCACCGAGAGGATGCCGACCACGAAGCCCTGGCGATACCCGACGATCGCGAACCACACCGCGGCGAGCAGCAGCAGGATGTCCAGCACGTTCACCGATTCAGTCCTCGCCTCGCATGGTTCCCCGCCTCGCGTCGCGGTCGCCGCCGCGCGGCGCGTGGCGCGCGGCCCGCGCCGTCCCCGGCCCCGGTGGCCCTGGCTCCCGCAACCTTGTCATGAGCCCCAGTCGAGCGGGACGCGGCGGTCGCGGTCCCAGGGGCGCTCCCACCCGGCGAAGTGCAGGATCCTGTCGATGAGACCGGCGGTGAAGCCCCAGACCAGGGCGGACTCCACGAGGAACGCGGGGCCCTGGTGGCCGCGCGGGTGCACCGCCATCGCACGGTTCGCCGGGTCCGTGAGGTCGGCCACGGGGACCGTGAAGACGCGGGCGGTCTCGGCCGGGTCCACGACGCCGACCGGGCTCGGCGCCCGCCACCAGCCGAGCACCGGCGTCACGACGCGGAAATCGCTCACCGGGATGAACAGGCTGGGCAGCACGCCGAAGAGCTGTACGCCGTCGGGGTCGAGGCCGGTCTCCTCCTCGGCCTCTCTGAGCGCGGCCCGCAGCGGCCCTTCTTCGGCCGGATCCCCGTCCTCCGGGTCGAGGGCGCCGCCGGGGAACGACGGCTGGCCCGCGTGCGAGCGCAGGGAGCTGGCGCGCTCCATGAGCAGCAGCTCGGGCCCGCGCTCGCCCTCGCCGAACAGGACGAGCACGGCGGACTGCCGCCCCGCCCCGTCCTTCGGCGGCAGGAAGCGGCTGAGCTGGTCGGGCCGCACGGTGGCGGCGGCGCGGGCGACGGGCACGAGCCAGACGGGCAGACCGTCGGCGGTGACGGGGACGGGGGCGTTGGGCACGGGGCCGTTGGGCACGGGGCCGTTGGGCACGGGGCCGGTCGCCGCGGGGTTGCTCGCCGCGGGGCCATTGGCCACAGGGACGTTCGGCACGCTGCCGTTGGGTACGCGGGCCGTCCGGCACATGGTTGCTCGCCACGCTGCCGTCCGCCGCGGGGCCGTTCGGCATGGGGTCGCTCGCCACGGGGCCCTTGGGTACGGGGCCGTCCGGCACACGGTCGCTCGCCGCCGGGCCGCTCGGCACGGGGGCGCTCGGCACGCTGCCGGTCGCCACCGGGTCACTCGCCGTGGGGCCATTGGGCACGGGGACGTTCGGCACACTGCCGTTGGGCACGGGGCCGCCCGGCACACGATCGCTCGCCGCCGGGCCGCTCGGCACGGGGGCGCTGGGCACGCTGCCGGTCGCCGCGCGGCCGTTCGGCACGTTGCCGTTCACGGCGACGTCGTGCGCGCGGGGCCTCGCCGCTTCGGGTGTGCCCGCCTCGTGCGTCTCGCCGTCGTCGCTCATGTCCCTGTCGCCTGTGTGCGTGTCACTCGCGTGCGTCATCGGTCCCCGGCCCCTGTCCGTCTCTGCACAACGCCCTCGCCCCCGCGGATGGTTCCACCGCGGCGGGCTCCTCGGTCACCCGGCGGCGCCCAGTGGCGGCGCGGGCCTGCCCGGGTAGTCCGGCGGGGGCTTGAGGCGCTGGCCCGGCAGGCCGCCCTTCTCGTACTTCAGGAGCTTCTTCGCCTTCTCCGGGTCCGTCTCGCCCTCTCCGTACGCGGGGCACAGGGGGGCGATCGGGCAGGCGCCGCAGGCGGGCTTGCGGGCGTGGCAGATGCGGCGGCCGTGGAAGATCACGCGGTGCGAGAGCATCGTCCAGTCGCTCTTCGGGAAGAGCGCGCCGACGGCGGCCTCGACCTTGTCCGGGTCCGTCTCCTCCGTCCACTTCCAGCGGCGCACGAGGCGGCCGAAGTGGGTGTCGACGGTGATCCCGGGCAGGCCGAAGGCGTTGCCCAGGACGACGAAGGCCGTCTTGCGGCCCACGCCGGGCAGCTTCACCAGGTCCTCCAGACGGCCGGGGACCTCCCCGCCGAAGTCGTCCCGCAGGGCGGCGGAGAGCCCCATGATCGACCGCGTCTTGGCGCGGAAGAACCCGGTCGGCCGGATCAGCTCCTCGATCTCCTCCGGGTTGGCCGCCGCGAGGTCCTCCGGCGTCGGATACCGGGCGAAGAGGGCGGGGGTCGTCTGGTTGACCCGCAGGTCCGTCGTCTGCGCCGACAGGACGGTGGCGACAAGGAGCTGGAAGGGGTTCTCGAAGTCGAGCTCCGGGTGCGCGTACGGATACACGTCCGCGAGCTCGCGGTTGATCCGGCGGGCCTGGCGGACCAGGGCGGTGTGGGACTTGGGGGCCGCGGCCTTCTTGTGGGCGGGGGCCTTGGCCGCGGGGGTCTTGGCCGCGGGAGCCTTCGCCGACGGGGAGGCCTTGGCCGTCCCGGCCGCCCTGGCCGTCCCGGCCGCCGTCCGTTTCGTGGTCCCCTTCGGCGGGGCCTCCCCGGCGGCAGCCGGCTCCGGAGTGGGCCGAGCGGCCCGTGAAGCGCCTTGATTCGCCATGTGGCCAGCGTACGGGCCCCCCACTGACACGGACGGCCGAGATACGCACTTGTCACCGCGACGGACACGCGGCGGACGCACGACGGTCACCGCGGCGGACGCACGGCGGGCACACGCCGGACCCGCGACGGTCACCACGACGGACGCGCGACGGGCATCGCAGCAGGGCGCGCGCCGGGGCTTACCCCCCGTTACACACCCCGCACGCCCCTCACCCCACGCCCCTCACGCCCCGAATTGCGACCGTTTTGTCCGTTTCTCAGGGGTGGCGGAAACGTGTTCGCCCACAGCAGAATTGCTCCGGACGACCCCGACCGACTCGGCCGTGGCCTGTGCTCTCACGGGCCAGGCGGCGGCTGTCCGGACCGCGGCCGCGTGGCCGCGGCCGGCGCCGAACCCCCGGATCAGCCCCCAATTGGCCCCCTTCCGCATTGCCTCCGTCACAAGTGCGGCAGACTTGAGTGACTGATCACACTGTTTGAACCGTCCGGCAAACTGGGGGAACCGCCCCCTGATGCAGGTCGACAAGGAGAGAACTCGTGGACGACGTTCTGCGGCGCGCCCCGCTCTTCGCGGCGCTCGATGACGAGCAGGCCGCGGAGCTCCGCGCCTCCATGAGTGAGGTGACGCTCGCGCGCGGGGACGCGCTTTTCCATGAGGGCGACCCCGGAGACCGCCTGTACGTGGTCACCGAAGGCAAGGTGAAGCTCCACCGCACCTCCCCCGACGGGCGCGAGAACATGCTCGCGGTCCTCGGCCCCGGCGAGCTCATCGGCGAGCTGTCGCTCTTCGACCCGGGCCCCCGCACCGCCACCGCCACCGCCCTCACCGAGGTCAAGCTGCTCGGCCTCGGCCACGGCGACCTCCAGCCCTGGCTGAACGCCCGCCCGGAGGTGGCCGCCGCCCTGCTGCGCGCCGTCGCCCGGCGCCTGCGCAAGACCAACGACCAGATGTCCGACCTGGTCTTCTCAGACGTCCCCGGCCGGGTGGCCCGCGCCCTGCTCGACCTGTCCCGCCGCTTCGGCGTGCAGTCCGAGGAAGGCATCCACGTGGTGCACGACCTCACGCAGGAAGAGCTCGCCCAGCTGGTCGGCGCCTCCCGCGAGACGGTCAACAAGGCCCTCGCGGACTTCGCGGGCCGCGGCTGGCTGCGCCTGGAGGCCCGCGCGGTGATCCTCCTGGACGTGGAGCGGCTCGCCAAGCGCTCCCGCTGACCCTTCCGGTCAGCGCCCGCGCGGTCCTCGTACGACACCGGAGTACGACGCCTGGGTACGACGTCTCGGTACGACGTCTCGGTACGACGTCTCGGTACGACATCTGGGGCACGCCACAAGACGACTTCCCGTCGTCATGGCGTGCCCCGTGCCGTTCCCCGCCGCACAGTGGCCCCATGACCACCATCAGCCGCGGGCTCGACCCCCTGGGGTACATCGAGCGCGAGGGCGTCGCCGCCGCGGCCGCCGACGCGGCGTACGAGCCCGTGGCCGACCCCGGGACGCTGCGCGCTGCTCACGGACGACCTGGGGCCGTGGCTGGAGCGGGAGTACACCGCCACGCACGGCACCAAGGCGCCCCGGCCCGAGCCGCCCCGGCCAACGGGCCCCAGCCGCTAGATCAGCCCGTGCTCCTTCAGGTACTCCAGCTGCGCCCGCACCGACAGCTCCGCCGCGGGCCACAGGGAGCGGTCCACGTCCGCGTACACGTGCGCCACGACGTCGGACGCCGTCGCGTGGCCGTTCTCCACGGCCGTCTCCACCTGGGCCAGGCGGTTGGCCCGGTGCGCCAGGTAGAACTCGACGGCTCCCTGCGCGTCCTCCAGGACCGGCCCGTGGCCCGGCAGGACCGTGCGCACGCCGTCGTCGACGGTCAGCGAGCGCAGGCGGCGCAGCGAGTCCAGGTAGTCGCCGAGGCGGCCGTCGGGGTGCGCGACGACGGTGGTGCCGCGACCGAGGACCGTGTCGCCCGTCAGGACGGCCCGGTCGGCGGGCAGGTGGAAGCAGAATGAGTCGGCGGTGTGGCCGGGGGTCGGCACGACCCGCAGCTCCAGGCCGCCGGTCGTGATCACGTCACCGGCGGCGAGGCCCTCGTCGCCCAGGCGAAGCGCCGGGTCGAGGGCGCGGACCTTGCTGCCGGTCAGCTCGGCGAAGCGGGCGGCGCCCTCGGAGTGGTCGGGGTGGCCGTGCGTGAGGAGGGTGAGCGCGACGCGCTTCCCGGCGCGCTCGGCGGTCGCGATCACCTCGGCGAGGTGCGCCTCGTGCAGGGGCCCCGGGTCGATGACGACGGCCAGGTCGGAGTCCGGTTCGGCGACGATCCAGGTGTTGGTGCCGTCGAGGGTCATCGCGGAGGGGTTCGGGGCGAGGACGTTGACGGCGCGGTCGGTGGCGGGGCCGCTGAGCACCCCGCCACGGGGCTGGCCCGGCAGGGCCGCTGCTTCGGTCATGCGGGGAGGGCTCCCGTCGCGTTCGGGGTGAGGAAGGAGGTGGGCGGTCCTGGTGGGGTCACGCGGCGCCGCCGGAGGGGATGTGCTTGGTGAACTCCTCGTGCCCCGGCCAGGAGAGCACCAACTCGCCGTCCTCAAGGCGCGCTTGGGCCAGGATGGGGGTGAGGTCGCGCTCGGCGGCCGCGGCCACGGCGCCGACGGCGCTCGGGTGGGCGCCGAGCTGGCGCAGGGTGGCGATGGTGGGCGGCATCATCACGAGTTCGCCGCGGTCGTAGCGGGCGGCGGCCGCCGTGGGCCCGATCCAGACCGTGCGGTCGGCCTCCGTGGAGGCGTTGCGGGTGCGCTGGCCCTCGGGGAGCGCGGCCACGAAGAAGAACGTGTCGTAGCGCCGGGGCTCGAACTCGGGGGTGATCCAGCGGGCCCACGCGCCCAGGAGGTCGCTGCGCAGCACCAGGCCGCGCCGGTCGAGGAACTCGGCGAAGGACAGGTCGCGGGCCACCAGGGCCTCGCGGTCCGCCTCCCAGTCGTCGCCCGTGGTGTCGCCGACGACGGTGTCCGGGGTCGGGCCCGCGAGCAGGACGCCCGCCTCCTCGTACGTCTCGCGGACCGCGGCGCACACCGTGGCCTGCGCGGCGGACTCGTCGACGCCGAGGCGGGCCGCCCAGAAGGACCGGGGCGGGCCCGCCCAGCGGATGTGCCGCTCGTCGTCGCGCGGGTCGACGCCGCCGCCTGGATAGGCGTAGGCGCCCGCCGCGAACGGCATCGAGGTGCGGCGGCGCAGCATGTGCACCTCCGGCCCTTCCGGGGTGTCCCGCAGGAGCATGACCGTCGCGGCCGGGCGCGGGGGTGCCGGGGTCAGTTCACCGCTCGCGAGGGCGCGGATGCGGTCGGGCCACTCCGGGGGATACCACTGCCCATTTGCCATGGGCGGAGGCTATCCGAGGTGGAGCGGATGTTCGAGGGTCACCTTTTTCGCGGGCGCCCGCCGTGCGGGACGCCCCCGGTGACGCGATCGCCGCCCCGGCCGTGGTCTTGGCCCGGCCGGGGCGGCGGTCGATGCGACGGGGGCTAGGCCTTCGAGCTCGACCTGGACCTCGACCTCCACGGGCGCGTCCAGCGGCAGCACCGCCACGCCCACCGCGCTGCGGGCGTGCACGCCCGCGTCGCCGAGCGCGGCGCCGAGCAGCTCGCTGGCGCCGTTGAGCACGCCGGGCTGGCCGGTGAAGTCGGGGGCGGAGGCGACGAAGCCGGTGACCTTCACGACCCGGGCGATCCGGTCCAGGTCACCCGCGACGGACTTCACCGCCGCGAGGGCGTTGAGCGCGCACAGCCGGGCCAGGTCCTTGGCCTCCTCGGCCGTGACCTCCGCGCCGACCTTGCCGGTGACGGGCAGCTTGCCGTCCACCATGGGCAGCTGGCCCGCCGTGTACACGTACACCCCGGACTGGACCGCGGGCTGGTAGGCCGCCAGCGGCGGGACGACCTCGGGCAGCGTGTGCCCGAGCTCCGCGAGCTTCGCCTCTACGGCGCTCATGCCTGCTTCTCGCGCTTCAGGTAGGCCACCAGCTGCTCCGGGTTCCGGCCCCGGGACGACCTGGACGAGCTCCCAGCCGTCCTCTCCCCAGGTGTCGAGGATCTGCTTCGTGGCATGGACGAGCAGCGGCACCGTTGCGTATTCCCACTTGGTCATACGGCGACTGTAATGCCTGGCACAGGCGACCTCATGCGTAGCCCGCGAGGGGACTGGTTAGGCTCGAAGGCGTGAGCAGGCTCCAGGTCGTCAGCGGCAAGGGCGGTACCGGCAAGACCACGGTCGCCGCGGCCCTCGCGCTCGCCCTCGCGACGGAGGGCAAACGCACCCTCATCGTCGAGGTCGAGGGCAGACAGGGCATCGCGCAGCTCTTCGAGACGGAGGCGCTTCCGTACGAGGAACGGAAGATCGCCGTCGCCCCCGGGGGCGGGGAGGTGTACGCCCTCGCGATCGACGCCGAACTGGCCCTCCTCGACTACCTCCAGATGTTCTACAAGCTGGGCGGCGCGGGCCGCGCCCTGAAGAAGCTCGGCGCGGTGGACTTCGCGACCACGGTCGCGCCCGGCCTGCGGGACGTCCTGCTGACCGGCAAGGCCTGCGAGGCGGTGCGCCGCAAGGACAAGAGCGGGCGGTACGCGTACGACTGCGTGATCATGGACGCCCCGCCGACCGGCCGCATCACCCGCTTCCTCAACGTGAACGACGAGGTGGCGGGGCTCGCGAAGATCGGCCCGATACACAACCAGGCACAGGCCGTCATGCGGGTCCTCAAGTCACCGGAGACGGCAGTGCACTTGGTGACGCTCCTGGAGGAGATGCCCGTCCAGGAGACGGCCGACGGGATCGCCGAGCTGCGGGCGGCGGGACTGCCCGTGGGGCGGGTCGTGGTGAACATGGCGCGCCCGGCCCCGTTCGACGAGGCGGCCCTCGACCTGGGCCTGCGGCGCCCGCCCCACGAGGACATCGCCGCGGCCCTGGCGGCCGCGGGCCTCGGCGGGTCCCGGGGGGCCGCGCGGCTCGTCGGTCCGCTGCTCGACCAGGCCGCGGAGTACGCCGAGCGGCACGCCCTCGAGGGCGCCCAGCGGGCCGTCCTCGGCGACCTCGGCCTGCCCCTGCACGAACTGCCGCTGCTGTCCGACGGCGTGGACCTCGCGGGCCTGTACGAGCTCGCGGCCGGGCTGCGGGACCAGGGGGTCTCGTGACCGCGGCAGCCACCGACACCCGGAAGCCAGGAAGCCAGGAAGCCCATGCGCCTCGATCCGGCACGTGATCCGCTCGACGTCGACGCCCTGCTCGACGACCGCAAGACGCGCATCGTGGTGTGCTGCGGCTCGGGGGGCGTCGGAAAGACCACGACGGCGGCCGCGCTCGGTCTGCGCGCCGCCGAACGGGGCCGCTCGGTCGTCGTGTTGACGATCGACCCGGCGCGCAGGCTCGCCCAGTCCATGGGCATCGACTCGCTGGACAACGTGCCGCGGCGGGTGGAGGACGTCAAGGGCGAGGGCGAGCTGTACGCCATGATGCTCGACATGAAGCGCACCTTCGACGAGATCGTCGAGGCGCACGCGGACCGGGAGCGCGCTCAGGCGATCCTGTCCAACCCCTTCTACCAGTCGCTCTCGGCGGGCTTCGCGGGCACGCAGGAGTACATGGCGATGGAGAAGCTGGGCCAGCTGCGGGCCCGGGACGAGTGGGACCTCATCATCGTGGACACGCCGCCCTCGCGCTCGGCCCTGGACTTCCTGGACGCCCCGAAGCGGCTCGGGTCGTTCCTGGACGGCAAGCTGATCCGGCTCCTGATGGCCCCGGCGAAGGTGGGCGGCCGGGCCGGGATGAAGTTCCTGAACGTCGGCATGTCGATGATGACGGGCGCCCTGGGCAAGCTGCTCGGGGGCCAGCTGCTGCGGGACGTGCAGACGTTCGTGGCGGCGATGGACACGATGTTCGGGGGCTTCCGCAAGCGCGCGGACGCGACGTACCGGCTGTTGCAGGCGCCGGGGACGGCGTTCCTTGTGGTGGCGTCGCCGGAGCGGGACGCGCTGCGGGGAGGCGGCGTACTTCGTGGAGCGTCTCGCGGCGGACGACATGCCGTTCGCCGGGCTCGTCCTGAACCGGGTGCACGGCAGCGGCGCGGGCGAGTTGTCGGCCGAGCGGGCGCTCGCGGCGGCGGAAAATCTTGAGGACCGCCGCATTGTGGATCAGGAGGACGGGAAGGTTGGAGGGCGTAGCTCATTGAGCTCCTCAGAGGCCCCCAACTCTCCTGAGGCTCCCGGCAGTTCACCGTCCACCCGCCCGTCCGAAGGCTCCCTGGGCACCGTCCCGCCCGAAAGCGGTGACCCGAGCGGTGCGTCCAGCGACGCGCCTGAGGGGTCTGCCGAGAGGCCTGTCGAGGAGGGTTCCGGCGCGTCCGGCGAGAAGACGTCCGTCGAGCGGCTGACCGCGGGGCTGCTGCGGCTGCACGCGGAGCGGATGCGCCTGATCGCCCGTGAGCGGCACACGCGTGACCGCTTCACCGCGCGTCACCCGGAGGTGGCGGTGGCCGAGGTGGCCGCGCTGCCGGGCGATGTCCATGACCTCGCGGGCCTGCGCGCCATCGGCGACCGGCTCGCGGCGGCGGTGGGCACGGGCGACGGTCCGGCCTGAGCTCACCCTGACCTCACGGGGCCCTGTCTCGCGGGGGCCCTGCCGGGTCTCGCGGGGGCCCTGCCGGGTCTCGCGGGGGCCCTGCCGGGTCTCGCGGGGGCCCTGCCGGGCAGCACGGCTCACGGACTCAGCTCACGGACTCGCCGGCGGGCCTGCCACGGCCCACCCCATCCACCCATATCTGCCCGCCTCCACCCGACGCGGCTCCGGGGCGGCCCGAGCGTGGCCGCACCCCTGGGAGCCGGCGGGTGATGTCGGTGGTGCGCGGCCGTGGGGTCAGCCCACGGCCGCGTAGCTCTCGTACGTCTCCTCGTCGTCCAGGTCCACGGGCAGCAGGCCCGCGCCGCGCTCGTACTCCGAGCGCGCGGTCTCAAGGAGCCTGCGCCACGAGGTGACCGTGGGGGCGCCGGCGCAGCAGCGCACGCCGCTCCCGCTCGGTCATACCGCCCCACACGCCGAACTCGACGCGGTTGTCCAGCGCGTCGGCCAGGCACTCGGTCCGCACCGGGCAGCCGGTGCACACCGCCTTGGCCCGGTTCTGCGCTGCTCCTTGCACGAACAGTTCATCCGGATCGGTAGTGCGGCAGGCGGCCTGCGCACTCCAGTCGGTTACCCAGCCCATACCGGCGCCGTCCTCTCCCGAATCGAGGCTCCCCCACGGCGGCAGCGGCATATTCACCGCCGCCAGTTGAGGACGTTACGGAAGGTGGGCACAGCGCAACACCCCCTTCGGGCCCAATCTTGAATGGCCCGAACGGACTATGCGTAAGCGGCAGATCACCCGACGGAGTGAGCTGGCGACATACGTCACCAACCCGGCAAACGCGGGCAGTTCAGTTGGGTCACGGCGGGCGCGAGGCGACGCATGAGGCGGATTCGGACAGAGTCCACCGCGAACGCGCCGGATTCCTTACCTGAATGCGTAAACGGCAAAAGAGCGATGTAGGGCTTGTTGCGCGACCACACTGCTGTGACAGTTGAGAGCAGCTTAGGCCAAGGCATATACGCCTGTCCGGCGAATCAGAACGTAGGCTGCCCCCATGGCAAACAAGCGATCGGGTGGCGGGCTCTCCCCTGTGCAGCAGGCCGCCAAGTTCCTGGGCGTCAGCGTGCTCGCGGGCGCGGTGCTCGCCGGGATCGCGCTGCCCGCGGCGGGCGTGATCGGGCTCGCGGCCAAGGGGTCCGTCGAGGGCTTCGACGAGATCCCGGCGAACCTGAAGCAGCCGCCGCTGAGCCAGCGCACCACCATCCTGGACTCGGCGGGCGGCGCCATCGCCACCGTGTACTCGCGCGACCGCACCGTGGTCCCGCTGAACCGCATCTCCCCGTACATGCAGAAGGCGATCGTCGCCATCGAGGACGCGCGCTTCTACGAGCACGGCGCGGTCGACCTCAAGGGCATCCGTGCGCGCGCTGAACCAGAACGCGCAGAGCGGCGGCGTGGCGCAGGGCGCCTCGACGCTCACGCAGCAGTACGTGAAGAACGTCTTCGTGGAGGAGGCGGGCGACGACCCCGCGAAGGTCGCCGAGGCCACGCAGCAGACCATCGGCCGCAAGATCCGCGAGCTGAAGTACGCGATTCAGGTCGAGGAGGAGCTCGGCAAGAAGCGCATCCTCAAGAACTACCTGAACATCACGTACTTCGGTCAGGCGGCGTACGGCGTCGAGGCGGCCTCCCAGCGGTACTTCTCCAAGCGCGCCAAGGACCTGAAGCTGCAGGAGGCGGCGCTGCTCGCGGGCATCGTGCAGTCCCCGAGCCGCTATGACCCGGTGAACGACGCGACGGAGGCCAAGCAGCGCCGCAACGTCGTCCTCCAGCGCATGGCCGACACCCACAACATCTCGCAGGCCGAGGCCGACCGCGCCAAGAAGACGGAGCTCGGCCTGGACGTGAGCCGCCCGAAGAACGGCTGCATCACCGCCGTGAAGGGCGCCGGGTTCTTCTGCAAGTACGTCGAGAAGGTGTTCAAGAGCGACCCGGCCTTCGGCAAGACCAAGGAGGCCCGCGCCAAGCTGTGGAACCGCGGCGGCCTGCGGATCAGGACCACCCTGGACCCGCAGACGCAGCGCTCCGTGCAGGCCTCGATAAAGGATCACGTCTACCAGACCGACGAGGTGGCGACCGCCGCGACCATCGTCGAGCCGGGCACCGGCAAGATCCTCGGCATGGGCCAGTCCCGGCCCTTCGGCTACGGCAAGAACGAGACCGAGATCAATCTGTCCGTGGACGGCGGCATGGGCGGCGGCGCGGGCTACCAGCCCGGTTCGACGTTCAAGCCGATCGTGGCCGCGGCCGCCCTGGAGCGCGGCATGTCGCCGGGCAAGCGCTACTCGGCCCCGTACGAGATGCCGTACCCGTCGTCCGTCTCCGCCTGTGACGGCAAGACGTGGCGGAACGACCCCCGGCGGCCCGCGAAGCTCACCAACGAGAACGAGTCCGAGGTCGGCCCCTACCGCCTGCGCGAGGCCACCGCGAAGTCGGTCAACACGTACTTCGTGCAGATGATCGGCGACCTCGGCATCTGCCCGGTCACGGAGATGGCCGACAAGATGGGCATCGAGCGGGCCAACGGCAAGCCGATGGACCAGGCGCCGTCGATCGCGCTCGGCACCCAGGAGGTGTCGCCGCTGACGATGGCGAGCGCGTACGCGACGTTCGCCGCGCGCGGTGAGTACTGCACGCCGATCGCCATCGAATCCATCCGCACCATCGGCGGGAAGTCCCTGCCGGTGCCGAAGTCGAAGTGCTCGCGCGCGATGTCGGAGCGGACCGCCGACACGATCAACACCCTCCTGAAGGGCGTCGTCGAGGACGGCACCGGCAAGCAGGCGGGGCTCGGCTCCCGCGACAGCGCGGGCAAGACGGGTACGACCGACTACCGGTACGCGGCCTGGTTCGCGGGCTACACCCCGAACATGTCGGGCGCGGTCTGGGTCGGCGACCCGGCCCACGAGCGCAAGATGATCGACATCTCCATCGGCGGCCGCGGCTACGGCAAGGTCTTCGGTGGCGAGGTCCCCGGCCCGATCTGGCGCGACGCGATGAGCGGAGCCCTCTCGGGCAAGCCCGACCCCCGCTTCGACACGGTCCACGTCCCCGGCGACCGGGACCGCGACCGGGATCGTGACCGGGACGGCGACGGTGGTGGCGACGGTGACGGGGACGATGGGAAGCCGGGCGACGGCCGTGACAACGGGGGCGGCGGCGGGCTCGGCGGGAACGGCAACGGCGGGAATGCCAATGGCGGGAACGGCAACGGCGGCAACGGCGACGATGACGGCGACGGCGATGACGGTGGCCTGCTGAGCGGCGGCTGGGGGGACTGAGGGCGGGGGCCCGGGGCCGGGCTCGGCCAGGGCTCGGACTCAGCCAGGCGCCCAGTCATTGCCGTACGTCCACCGCCGTACGTCGTCCACCGCCGTACGGCACTCCTGAACGTACGAGAAGGGGGTGTCCCCCGAGCCGGACTCACCGGACTCGGGGGGCACCCCCTTCACACGCGCACCGCCGTCAGCCGCCCGCGAGCAGCCGCTTCACCGCGGCGGCGACCCGGCCGCCCTCGGCCTGACCGGCCACCTTCGGGTTCACGATCTTCATGACCTGGCCCATGGCCCGGGGCCCCTCCGCGCCCGCGGCCTTCGCCTCCGCGACGGCCTCGGCGACGATCCGCTCCAGCTCGTCGTCCGCGAGCTGCTGGGGCAGATACCCGGCGAGGACCTCGCCCTCCGCCTTCTCGCGCTCGGCCTGCGCGGGGCGGCCGCCGTTCTCGAAGGCCTCGGCGGCCTCGCGGCGCTTCTTCGCCTCGCGGGTGATCACCTTCTGCACCTCGTCGTCGGAGAGCACGCGCTTCTCCGTGCCCGCGACCTCTTCCTTGGTCACGGCGGCGAGGGTCATCCGGAGCGTCGAGGAGCGCAGCTCGTCACGCCCCTTGATCGCGGCGTTGAGGTCGTCCTGAAGCTTCGACTTGAGCGTGGTCATGGGGCAATTGTGGCAGGTGTACCGGTCGTGTGGCCCCTCCATTTCCGGGGCGGCCGCCCGGGAGCGACGGGGCGTCATCGGGGCGTACGGGGTCTGACACGATGGAGGCATGCGCGCGCGATACGCAGTACCTCTGGGAATCACGGCGACGGCCGCGGCCGGTATCGCCTACTCGGTGGGCATCGAGGCCCGCCTCTTCCGGCTCCGACGGGTGACGGTCCCCGTCCTGCCCCCAGGGATGCGCCCCCTGCGCGTGCTCCAGGTCTCCGACATCCACATGGTGTCCGGCCAGCGCAAGAAGCAGCGCTGGCTGCGCTCGCTCGCGGGCCTGCGCCCCGACTTCGTCATCAACACGGGCGACAACCTGTCGGACCCCGAGGGCATCCCCGAGGTCCTGGACGCGCTCGGCCCGCTGATGGACTTCCCCGGGGCGTACGTCTTCGGCTCCAACGACTACTACGGGCCCAAACCCCGCAACCCCGCCCGCTACTTGCTCGAGAAGGTGCAGGGCCGCCACGGCCTGAACGGCAACGCGCCCGCGGTGGGCGTCATCCACATCCAGTGGGAGGACCTGCGCGACGGCTTCGACGCGGCGGGCTGGGTGAACCTCACGAACACCCGGGGCAGCCTCAAGATCGACGGCTATGAGATCGCGCTCACGGGCCTGGACGACCCGCACATCAAGCGGGACCGCTACGAGCACGTGGCGGGCGGCCCCGACCAGGCCGCCGACTTCTCCATGGGCGTCGTCCACGCCCCCTACCTCCGCTCCCTGGACGCCTTCACCGCGGACGGCTACCCCCTGGTCCTCGCCGGCCACACCCACGGCGGCCAGGTCTGCGTCCCCTTCTACGGCGCCCTCGTCACCAACTGCGACCTGGACACGGACCGCGTGAAGGGCCTCTCCACGCACGAGGCCGGGGGCCACACCTCCTACCTCCACGTCTCCGCGGGCTGCGGCGCCAACCGCTACACCCCGTTCCGCTTCGCCTGCCCCCCGGAAGCGACCCTCCTGACCCTCACGGAGCGCACCTCCTGGACCTGACCCGCACCCCGCGGAAAACCGGATTTCGTCTCCGGCCGCCGGTCCGCTAAAGTAATCGATGTCGCCGCGACCTGCGCAGCAGAGCTGACGGGCAGCGGACCATCGACATCGGGGTGTGGCGCAGCTTGGCAGCGCGCTTCGTTCGGGACGAAGAGGTCGTGGGTTCAAATCCCGCCACCCCGACAGCTGAAACACCAGGTCAGGGGCCTGATCCGCAGTGCGGGTCGGGCCCCTGACCTGTTTCTGGGCCCCTCTAGGGAAGGGCATGACGCAGTACGCGGCTCCACATGGATGCGTACTGGCGCCACAGCGGTCCAGTGACGTACGGGAGGCCGTGGCGGTCGCAGATCTCCCTCACCTGCGGTGCCAGCTGGGCGTAGCGGTTGCTCGGCAAGTCGGGGAAGAGGTGATGCTCGATCTGGTGGCTGAGGTTGCCGGTGAGGAGGTGCAGGAGCGGGCCTCCCTCGATGTTCGCGGAGCCCTGGATCTGGCGCAGGTACCACTCCCCGCGGCTCTCGCCGTCGAGCTGGTCCTCGGTGAAGGTCTGCACGTCGTCGGGGAAGTGGCCGCAGAAGATGACCGTGTGGGCCCAGATATTGCGGGCGGTGGTGGCGGTGAGGTTGCCCAGGAGGCAGGGCAGGGCGGAAGGGCCGGCGAGGAGCGGGAAGAGGACGTAGTCCTTGGCCGCCTGGCGAACCGCCTTGCGTGCCAGAGCGGTCAGGTCGGTCAGGAAGGCGCGTACGCTCTTGCGGCCCGACGGCACCGCGTCGGCCTCCAGGTCGTACAGGGCTATGCCCCACTCGAAGACGGGCGCGAGCAGGGCCGCGTACAGCGGCTGGAGCAGGTGGGCCGGGTGCCAGGGCTGGTCCGGGCTCATGCGCAGGATCGTGTAGCCGAGGTCGCGGTCACGGCCGACGACGTTGGTGTAGGTGTGGTGCAGGTGGTTGTGGGTGCGCTTCCAGGCGTCGGCGGGGGTGGCGAAGTCCCACTCCCAGGTGGTCGAGTGGACTGCCGGGTCGCCCAGCCAGTCCCACTGGCCGTGCAGGATGTTGTGGCCCAGCTCCATGTTCTCCAGCGTCTTGGCGAGCGCGAGCAGGGCGGTGCCCGCCGCCCAGGCGGGCGGGAAGAGGGAGACGGCGAGCGCGAGGCGGCCGCCCGCTTCGCAGCCGCGCTGCACGGCGATCACCGTACGGATGTAGTGGGCGTCGTCCGGTCCGCGGGCCGCCACGATCTCGGCGCGGAGCCGGTCAAGGTCCCGGCCCAGCTGTTCGGTGCGGTCGGCGTGCGACGCCACGGGCGGTGAAGTTCCGTCGGCTCCGGCGGCGGCAGCCGCTGCGGGCATCGGCATGGGGACGGGCATGGGACTCTCCTCGCAGAACTCTGGTTCTCACAGATCGAGGACGAGCGGCCCTGCGGCACCGTTGACGCAGGTCTGGATCAACTCGCCCGGTTCACCTCGCAGTTCACCGGTCCGCAGATCGCGTACGCGGCCGTCGAGGAGCGGGACGAGGCAGCCGAAGCACAGGCCGCGTCGGCACCCGTGGGGCATGGGCACACCCGCCGATTCACCGACCGCGAGGAGGGGCGACGCCGCCGCCGCGTCCGCCTCCACGGCGCTGCGGTCGAACCGCACCCGGCCGCCGACGGCACCGGCCACCGGTGCCCGCACGGGCGCGAGGTGGAAGCGCTCCACCCGCAGCCGCTCCCGCACGCCCGCGGCGGCCCACCGCGCCTCGACCGCGTCGAGGAGTCCGGCCGGGCCGCATGCCCAGGTCTCCCGACGGCGCCAGTCCGGGCAGAGTTCGCCGATCCGCTCCGCGGTGAGCCGCCCCTCCGTTCGCGTATGCGTCAGGCGGACGCTCAACCAGGGCAACCGGCGCTCCAACGCGGCCAGTTCGGCGCGGAAGAGGCACTCGGCCGGTGACGGCGCACTGTGCAGGAGCAGCGTGTCCGGAGCGGCACCGCCGTGCCGTGCGAGCGTGCGCAGCATCCCCATGACGGGCGTGAGACCACTGCCCGCCGTCACGAAGAGGAGTCGGCCGGGCAGCGGCCGGGGCAGCACGAACTCTCCCTGTGCCGGGCCGAGTCGGAGCACGGCGCCGGGGGCCGTCCGGTGTACCAGGTGCGGGGAGACCCGGCCGTCGGGGCGGGCCTTCACGGTGACGGTGATCTCGCCGCCGGGTCCACCGCCGGGCCCGTCGCCGGGCGGCGAAGTGATCGAGTACGTACGCCAGTGCCGTACGCCGTCGATCTCGACTCCGAGCGGCACATACTGCCCGGCCCGGTGGCCGCTCCAGCCCCTGCCCGGCCGGATCACCAGCGTGGCCGCGCCGGGCGCCTCCCGCCGGGCGCCGCTCACCCGGCCCGCGGGATGCCGCGCCGACCACAGCGGATCGACCAGGCCGAGATAGTCGTCGGGCGAGAGCGGACTGGTCAGCCAGGACACGGCCGTCAGCGCGGCCCGGGCGCCGGGCCGCAAGGCTCCCGGCGGCAGCCATGGACGTACGGACATGCGGGTGGCCCCTCCCCTCACGGCCCCTGGACCCGGCACCGAGCGAAACACACCGTGCGCCGGACCACACCGCCGCACGGCACGCTTTGCGCCGCCCCTCGCACGGCCCCTGTCAGGCGGGACGCGCCGGTGCCCAGCGTGCGACGCCGCCGACGCGCCCGAGAATGACCCGATGGCGACGGGTCGGCCGCTCACGGATCGCAACCGCGCGCGTCGGCTTCGCGGGCCCGGCAGCTCTCAGGACCGCGCTCGCGAGATCGCCATGGGAGGCGCCGACGCCACGACGCTCCTTGCTCCCGTCACACTCTCCATGATCGGCTTCACGGCCTCCTCGGTCGTGTCCGGCGGGACGACGAGCAGGTCCCAGCGCCCCACGGCCGGGGGCGAGAAGGACGACGGTGTGCGCTGCCGTGGCCGTCAGGCTCCTGCGCAGACGGACGACCTGACCGGCGACGAACATCCGGCCCGGCGTCGGCGACCACACCGAGCCGTCGAGCACGACGCTGGTGATGTGCCCCCAGGTGCGGGGCAGCCCGGCGAGCAGCCCGGGGAGTTCGGCGAGCAGGTCGTACGAGCGCGGCCACCATGCTCCGTCGATGGCGCGGGGCCCGCCGGCGCGGGGAGCCAGGCACAGGCGGAGCAGAGGCGGGGAGGGAAGCGGGGCGTGCGGTGTGAGGGTCATGGGTGCGGCTCCTGCCGGCTGCCGTGATCGGACGGGCGGTGTACGCGGGGTGTGGCGGGTGGCTCCCGCATGGCCGAGGTGCTTCAGAGAGAGGCAAGGCGCTCGGGGAAAGGCAAGGTGCTTCAGACAGAGGGACGAGGGCGACCGACGGGCCGGGCCGACCGTGTTCCACGCCGCGCCGGGCACGAGCGCGGCGATGCGCCGGCGCTCCCCCGTCGCCCCCGGAGACATCGAACTCCCCTGTCGACAAGGCGGGTTGCCGTCATGACCCCGGGGCAGGGGCCGCGTCCTGGGGGATTCGGGGAGGTGCGCGTGAGGGGCGTCCGGGACATGTACGGGCTCCTCGCCCTGGTGGCGGATGGCGCGGCCGGGGTCCAGGGCTGCCCCTGAGTGGACGGACGGCGAGGGAGGAGTGCTCCAGACGGCGGGCACCGGCACTCAGATGCCCTCGCCCCTTCACCGTACTCCTATCGGACGGAATGGGACCGAGCCGTATGCTGGAGCCGCCAGAGGCTCCTCGTGCGCCGACTCCGCTCGGCGTCGCTTCCGGCGCACCACGACGCCGGGCCCTGCCCCGCAGGCCCGAAGAGGGACGTGCGTCTTGAACGCACCCATCGCCCAGCCCGGTTCAGCCGACCCCGGACGGCTCGGCGCGTACCCACCCGCCAGGATCGCCCTGCGCCCGCCGAGACCTTCCCGCCGGGTCCGGTGTGCGGGGCCTGGTGGCCCCGCACCGATGACCTCGCCGCCGAACTGGCCTCGCTCACCGATGTGTTCGACTCCTCCTACGGCCTCGTGACACGGATCGCGTCCCACCACGGCAGCTGGCCGCACGAGCCGCGCACCCTGCCCGTGACGGGTCACACGGTCACGGCCACCTGGTACACGTCCGGCCTCGACCCGCACACGATCCGGCTCTTCTCCTGGGGCGCCCGCCGCTGGGACCTGCTCGTCATCCCGCCGCGCAGCGAGGCCGGCGCGGCGGCCCGGCTGATGACCGCGGCGGCCGACCCCGCCCTCCACCTCACCGGAACGGCCCTGATGGCGGCCGAGGGCCCGTCCGGGTAGCCGCCGCGCGGGGCCGCGCGGCGGCGGACCTCAAGCGGAGGTGATCCCGGTGGCCGCCAGGATCTCCGCGGCCGACGCGCTGTTGCCGTCCCGCACCGCCATGGCCATGGCGGCACGCGCGGCCGAGGCGTCGGTCCGCGGCGGGAGCATCAGGAAGGAGAAGATGTCCTGCCGCCCGCGGGTGATCAGCATCGTGCTGTCGTCGACGGCGGACCAGTCGATGCGGACCAGGTGACCGTCGACGGTCAGATGGTGCGTGTGCACGTCCCAGGCGCTGGCGTCCAGGCCGACACGGGAGAGGGGGCCGAGGCGCTCGGTCAGCGCGCGCACCAGGTCGGGCAGCTGGGTTTCGAGGTTCCGGGAGCGGGGCCACCAGGCGCCGTCGAAGGTCCCGTCACGGCGGGGCGTCGTCCGCATCCGCAGTACGGCCGCGCCGGGGGCCGCGAGATGGGTCTGCGTGTCCGCCAGCAGCTTCGCGGGGCCCGCGGGGTCGCCGGTCATGGCGCACCACACGGCCGTCGGCGGGCGTCGTCCTCGGGTGTCGTCTTCAGGCGCAGTGCGTTCGTGTCCATGGGCGTGACCTCGCCTCGTGCGGGCCCGGTCTGGCGGCTCGCCGAGAGCGGCACGAGAGCGGCACGGGTGTCCGGGCCCGTGCGCGCGGAACCCTCGGTACTTCGAGCCTACTCCCGACCACCGTCCGTCCGGGCAGGTGCGGCTGTCCGTCCGGGCAGGTGCGGCCCGCTCAGCGGGCCGCGGCCAGGCACTCGTGGTCGGGGCCGCCGCAGGAGTAGGCTCGACCGTACCGAGAGGATTTTCCGACCGGCTTCCGCGCCGGTTTCTCGCTCGGTTCCATCGCACCGGGCCGGCACGACTGCCCGGGGACAGGTCGACACCATGACGGTGCTCACCGCATCACCCCCGCCGCCCCCACCGACCGCCGAGCCGCCCGCGCGACTGTCCGTCAAGCCTCCGGGACCGCACTCCGGTCTGCTCGACGGCGCCTGGTGGCCGCGCTCCCGGGACCTCCCTCGTGAACTTCCCGCCCTGACCCACCTGCTGGACTCCCTGTGGGGCCGCGTCACGGTCAACCCGACGCACTGGCCCGTCGTACCGCGCAAGGCTCCCCGTCAACGGCCGCGTGGTCACGGTGGGTTGGTTCCGCGCCGAGCAGGACCCGCACCAACTCCTGCTGCTCTCCTACCGCGTGGGGCGCTGGGACCTGCTGATCATCCCCCCGGAGACCGGCGCGGAGGGCGGCGCCGTGGCCGCCGCCGTCGGCACAGCCGACGGCGGGAGGTGACGGGCCATGGACACCGGCATCACCGTCGCCGTCATCCTCGCGATGATCGCGCTGGGGGCATTCGTGATCCACCTCCTCAACGACCAGCACTCCGAACGGATCGCACTGCACCAGTACAGCCGTCGCCTTTCCGGGCGCCGTGGCGCCCACAGCGCCACTCGGCCGCGACCTGACGGCACCGCACCACCCGCCGTCCCCTCCCGCCGCGACCACCGGGACGGAGGGCGCGGGCGTCTCCGCCCGCGGCGCAGGACCAATAGAACAGCGAAGGGGCGCAGGACATGACCGGGCCTACGACGACGCGGCTCGGCCCGACCGGGCCGAGCCGCCAGGAACAGCCGGCCGACGGGCACGTCGAGGTCCGCCTCGTCGCCGCCGACCCCGACGCGGCACGGCAGGTCGCGCTGGCCCTCAGCCGGTTCTTCGGCTGCGACGAGCCCCGCAGCTACCCCACCGGCGGCGAAGGGGGCGGCACCCGCCTCCACCTGACAGTGGACACCCGGCTCACCCAAGTGCCCGATCCGGCACCCAGGTCCTGGCTCGCCGAAAGCCGCTCACACGCACGGCGCACCCACGCCGGCGAAACGCACTGAACCCCCGGCTGCCCACCACCGATTTCCTGGCCCCGGACCCCGGCCGTGTCTTCCGGACCGAGGTCAAGGAGTTCTGTATGTCATCCAGTTCCACCCTTTCCCAGGCCGCCGCCCCGCCACGCGACGCCACCGAGTCCCAGCCGTACGACGGCACGGCGCCCTTCCCCACCGATGGCCACCCGGCGCCCGCGCGCGGCGGCGGCGACCGGCTGTACGTGACCGTGACCGCGGTGATCGTCGTCCTGCCGTTCCTCGCGCTCGGCGTGGGCGGCTGGCTGCTGTGGGGACGTCTCATCCACTCCACCGACGTGCTGCTCGCCCTCGGTCTGTACGTGTTCACGGGGCTCGGGGTCACGGTCGGCTTCCACCGCGGCCTCACCCACGGCGGGTACCGGGCCGCCCGGCCCGTGCGGATCGCCCTCGCGGTGGCCGGGTCGATGAGCTTCCAGGGCGACGTCATCGGCTGGGTCGCCACGCACCGCCGCCACCACGCCTTCACCGACCGCCCCGGCGACCCGCACTCCCCGTACCGCTACGGCACGCATCTGCGCGGCCAGTTGCGCGGCCTGGCCCACTCCCACGTGGGCTGGCTGTTCCGCAACGACCCCACCTCCGCCGAGCGCTACGCCCCCGACCTGCTCGCCGACCGCGACATCCGCGCCGTCTCCCGGGCCTTCCCGGCCCTGTGCGTCCTCACCCTGGCCCTCCCCTTCGCCCTCGGCTGGGCGATCGGCGGCACCTGGGTCCACGCCACCACCGCCCTGCTGTGGGCGGGCCTCGTACGCATCGCCCTGCTCCACCACGTGACCTGGAGCGTCAACTCCCTGTGCCACGTGGTCGGACGGCGCCCGTTCCGCACCCGGCGCCACGACCGGGCCACCAACCTGTGGCCGCTGGCCCTGCTCTCCTTCGGCGAGAGCTGGCACAACCTCCACCACGCCGACCCCACCAGCGCCCGCCACGGCGTGGACCGCGGACAGATCGACCCCTCCGCCGCCGCCATCCGCCTGCTCGAACGCCTCGGCTGGGTGCACGACGTACGCTGGCCGACGCCGGACCGCGTCGCGGCCCGCCGCACCTGAACACCCGGCGTGTACGTGGAACCTGAGGGCTCTATTCCGTCTCCCGCACCGGCGAATCCAGGACTACTCTCACCGCAGGACGTCGACGTTCCAGACCCCGACGGCGCGTTGCTGCTGAGCACAGACACCTGCCGGGCCTCAGCCCGCACCACCAGCGCACGCCCCGGCCGGTCGCCCGGAATCGGAGGCGCCATGTCCCTGCCCCAACTGAACGTCCACCGGCACGACGAGCAGAGCCGGGCGCTGATCACCTTGGCCGGTGAGATCGACCTCGAAACGGCACCTTCGGTCAGCGCGGCCGTCCGGGAGTGTCTCTACGGGGGCATGCGCGCGATCGACGTCGACCTGACCGCCGTCACCTTCTGCGACGTGAGCGGCCTCAACGCCTTCCTGCACGCTTCCGCACAGGCCACCGCGGCAGGCGGAGCCTTGCGGCTGCACCACCCACCGCCCGAGCTGCGGCGTATCCTCACCCTCACCGGCTGTACCTTCCTGCTCAGCGTGCCCCCGGCGCGCCGCACCACGGGCACGCCCGCCCCGCAGCGGTCCGCACCCCTGTCGGCGGGTGCGCGATGACGGCCGCCGGCAACGGACCGGGTCCTGAGCGCTCCGCCCTGGACGCGGTGCGCCTGCGCCGCCTGAACCGCTGGCAGGCCGAGACGCTCAGGAACGGAGATCGTGGTCCACCCGCACGAGCACACCTCCGGTCTCGCCCGGCTCCTGCAGGCACAACTGCTCGCCGACCACCACGCCTCGCTCGGCGCCACCCTGGTGGACCAGGCCGACCACGCGGCCCATGCCGCCTTCCAGGCATGGGGGTGGGAGGACATCGGAGAGGTCCGCAGGCCCTCCGGTCCCGCGGTGCTACGCGCCCTGGTACTGCCGCTGGGAGAACGCGCGGCCGGCAGCCCGGACGGCCTCGCGCACAACGCCCGTACTCAGCGGCCCGAGTAGCCGGAGACGGTGAGCAAGCCGTACGCGGACGGAGTGGGAAGCATGGAGGAGTCGCCTTCCTGGCGGGAGCAGGAACGGGCTTCGACGCCCCATGGCCACGGTGACGATCGTCGAAACCGACCGGCGTCCGTTCCCGCGCCGCTCCCCTGTCACCACCCCCGACGGCCACCGGTTCGGCGCAGACGACGTCCTGGACACCCGGCCCAGCGGATTCGGCCGATGGCCTGCGGACAACGCGGTTGCCGACGCCGTCCTCGCGCGTCAGACGGGCTACGGCGCGGCACTTCACCAGACGACCTGGCAACAGCGTGCGATCGGGACGAAACTGGGTGGCAGCAGGAGACAGCAACCTGTGGGACGGTGTCCCCGGATCGCTCTTGGAGGTGAGTGGGGCATGCTTGAGCTGCCGCGTGAGGAGCAGTTGGCGGCCGCCTTCGTCGACCTCGCCGACACCTTGGTGCGGGACTTCGACGTCATCGGGTTCCTGCACACGCTCGCCGAGCACTGCGTGGACCTGTTGGACGTGGCGGCGGCCGGGGTCCTGCTCGCCACTCCCGGGGGCCAACTGGTGGACGCCGCGGCCTCGGACGAGCGCACCCGCCAGCTGGAGCTGGCCAGCATCGAGTGGGACGAGGGCCCCTGCCGGGACTGCTTCCGGGCCAGGAAGCGGATTCCCGACGTACCACTGGCAAGCGCGAGCGGCCACGATGCGCTGGCCCCGGTTCGCGCCGCGGGCCGTGGAAGCCGGCTTCATCTCGGTCGTGGCGGCACCTCTCCGGTTGCACGACCAGGTGATCGGAGCCCTGAACCTGTTCCGGGACCGGCCCGGACCGCTGGGCGACTCCCAGGTGCGTCTGGCCCAGGCACTGGCCGACACCGCCACCATCGGCGTCCTGCAACAGCGGGCGGTGAGTGAGCAGATGACAGTGACCGCACAACTGCAGGCCGCCCTGGACAGCCGCATCATCATCGAGCAGGCCAAGGGCTATCTGGCGAACCGCCGCGACACCGACGTCGAGGAAGCGTTCACGCTCATGCGGCGCTACGCGCGCGATCACCAGACGCGGCTCACCGAGATCGCCCGCCAGGTCCTGCAAGGCACGGCCGACGCAGCGCTTCTCGAGCGGCGCGATCGGTGAACCACCCGCCCATCGGTGCTGACTGGTGGGCAGGCCGCCGGATGGTCCGCACGGCACCCGAAAGGGGGTGGCGTCGGTGACCCATCCGATGTTGGCCGACTACCTGCGCACCCTCAGCTCCCACACCGGCCCCGGCCTGGCGCCACTGCCGCTCGCGGCCTGCGCCGACATGCTGGGCCTGGACGGCCTCGGCCTGCTCCTCGCTCCCGGAGGCGGCAGAGCCGAACTGGTGCAGTCCTTCGGTGAGCGCACCCTCGCCCTTGAGGACCTGCAACAGGTGCAGGGCCAGGGGCCGAGCCTGGACGCCGCCCGCCACGGAACCCTGGTGCTGGTGCCCGACGTGGCCGACACCGCCGCCTTCGCCACCGATCGCTGGCCCGGCCTGCCGGGCGCCATCGAGGCACTGGACGTACGCGCGGTGTTCTCCTTCCCGCTGCGCATCGGGGTCATCTCGCTCGGCGCCCTCACCGGCCACCGCGCCCGGCCCGGCCCCCTGTCCACCGACCAGCTCACCGATGCCTTCGGCCTGGCCGACACCATCGCCCAGATCACCATCGCCTCCGCCGCCCACGCGGACCTGCCCCACACTCCGCTGCTCGACGAACCCGGTCTCCACTTCGCCGAGGTCCACCAAGCCACCGGCATGCTCGCGGACCAACTGGCCACCGACTGCGACCACGCCCTGATCAGGCTGCGCGGATACGCCTTCAGCCACGACCGGCCGCTCTTGGACGTCGCCCGCGACGTACTGGCACGGCGACTGCGCCTGGACGACAACAGGGACGTCTCGCCCTGACGCGTCTGTCCGCGATGCCCTGCCGGGACGCACGCGCTCCAGGGCGTCCGGCCCCCGTCACCGCGTAGCAGCCCGGGCGGCACGCCCGCAGCTCTTCAGCGGAACCCGGCCGGAGACGAGCACGACCCGCCACTCTGGAATGCCGACCCTGCTCCCGTTGGCGACGGTCCTATGGACATCTGCCTTCGAGAGGGTTGCCGTGGCCTCACCACCGCCCCCGCCCATTGCCTGCGTCCAAGAAGTCCGCTCCCACGGCGACTGCACCCTGGTGGTCCTGTGCGGCGAAATCGACCTCCACACCGCCCCCGCCATCACCGACTGCCTCGACACGCTCACCCGCGCCGGCACCGCGGACTTGCTGATCGACCTGCGCCCCGTCGACTTCATGGACGGCACCGGGGTACGGGTCCTCGATCGCGCCCGCGCCCGAACCAGCGGCCGTCACGGACGCTTGCGCCTGATCTGCACCCACCCCCTGACCCTCCACCTGCTCAACCATCCACGACTACGCCTGGACTTCGACATCCTGAACCGGCTGCCCGCACCCGTACCGCCACTGGAAGCGGCCTGACTGACGCGAAACCACCCTGACCGTGCCCCTGCGGCGCCACTACGCTCGCCAAGCGGCCCCGGACCCCGGTCGACCGTGCGCCTCCCGCCCGCTGGCTCTGCAGGCACCCAGCACACCGGTCGAGGCAACCCGGCCTGCCGCCCCATGGGGAGTGCGGCCGCAGGCCGGGCTCACGGCGGTCCTCACTGTTCCGCCGCGGAGACGGAGCCGTCGATGTGGCCCATGCGGCGGCGCCGCGTCCGCGTGCCGGGCACCGGCCTGCCGGTCGATCGCTAAGGATGAGGGGCCCCAGCCCAGGTCGTGGTGGGGATGGGGCCCCAGCCCCGTGGGGGGCGGGTGGGGGCGTCGTATCGGTACCGGTCCCTCCCCTCGTGGGGACCGGTACCAATCGACGCGAGCGGGGTCACCCCGGGCCGGGTCGGCGCGGGTGGGGAGTGTGACTCCGCGGTGGGCGGTGCAGGAGCGGGCCGGGTCGGCCGGCGGTGTGCGTGTGGTGCGTCGGTGCTACGGGCCCCCTTGCCCGCGCTGCGCGACTCAGGCGAAAACCAGCCAGGTGCACACCGTGCCGCCGGTCGCCATCGCGGGCGCCGAGCTGATGGCCTGCCCTGACGCCGCGCGTTGGTTCGCCACTGCGCCGCGATCCTGCCAGTTTCGGCTTCCCGCGAGGAGGGGCCGGACCTGTCCGGACCCCTTAACCGCAGGTCAGACGTATAGAGTGAGTTTTCCGGTCCGGATGTTCCGACGCGGCGGAAGTAAGGGGTGGAGGCCTTGAGTTCCGACTCAGGGGCACGCACAGCCTTCGCGGAGCGCCTCGCGCTGCTGTACCAGGAGGCCGGAAACCCGCCACTCAAGCGCGTGGCCGAATCGGTCGCCCGGCTGCAGCGCGTCGACGAACGAGGGCGGCCCGTACGGGTGTCCGCGCAGCGGATCAGCGACTGGCGGCGGGCCCGGAACGTGCCCGCCCAGTTCACCGCCCTCACCGCCGTCCTGCACGTCCTGATCCCCGAGGCGAGGCGCGAGCGGCCCACTCCGGTGTCCCCGGGTCTGTACGACCTCGCGCAGTGGCAGCGCCTGTGGGAGCGCGCGGTGGGCGACGGGGCCGCGGGGGCCGCGAGTGAGGAGGAGCGGCCGCCGGGCGAAGCTCCGGCCGTCACCGGTGTCTGCCCCTATCGGGGTCTTGCCTCGTACCGGCAGCAGGACGCCCAGTGGTTCTTCGGCCGGGAGCGCGGCACGCGGGCCCTCGTCGCACAGCTGCGCGCGGTGGCGGCGACGGGCGGCCTCGTCATGCTCGTGGGCGCCTCGGGGGCGGGGAAGTCCTCCCTCCTCGACGCCGGTCTGGTGCCCGCCCTGCGGGACGGGGCGCTGAGCGACGAGGACGGCGAGGCCGGGCCCGTGCTCAAGATCGTGCCGGGCGGCGACCCCCTCGCGGAGCTGACCGGCCGGATACCCGAGCTCGCGCACGCCCTCTCCGCCACGGAGGGGCCCGGTACCCCGGGGTTCGCGGGCGCGGTGCGCGAAGCCGTCACGGTGTGGACGGGGCGCGAGGCGGCTGGCGGCGACCGCCCCGTCGTCATCGTGGACCAGTTCGAGGAGACGTTCACGCTGTGCGCAGACGACGCGGCCAGGCGTACGTTCATCCAGATCCTGCACGCCGCGTGCTCGCCGCCGGGCTCCGGTGACCCCGCTCCCGCGCTCGTCGTGCTCGGCGTCCGCGCCGACTTCTACGAGGAGTGCCTCGGACACCCCGAGCTGGCCGACGCGCTGCAGCACCGGCACATGGTGCTCGGACCGCTGACCACCGCGGAGCTGCGCAACGCGGTCGCGGGACCGGCCAAGGCCGTGGGCCTCGAACTCGAACCGGGGCTCGCGGAGCTCATCGTCCGCGAAGTGAGCACGGACGGGACCCGCGGGACGCACGACGCGGGCGTGCTGCCGCTGCTCTCCCACGCCTTGCTCGCCACCTGGCAGCGGCGCAAGGCGGGCCGCCTGACGCTGGCGGGCTACCGCGCGGCGGGCGGCATCCAGGGGGCGGTGGCGGCGACCGCCGAGCGCGCCTGGTCCGGCCTCGACCCGGCGGCGCGCACGGCCGCGCGCGTGCTGCTGCTTCGCCTGGTGCGGCTCGGCGAGGACACCCAGGCCACCCGGCGGCGGGGCGCGCGGCGCCAGCTGGCCGAGGAGTCGGCCGACCCCGGCAAGACGGAGGAGTCCCTCGAAGCGCTGGTCCGCGCCCGCCTCGTGACGCTCGACGCGGACACCGTGGAGATCACCCATGAGGCGCTGCTGCACGCCTGGCCGCGGCTGCGGGACTGGATCGACGAGGACCGCAACGACAACCTGCTGCGCCAGCGCCTGGAGGACGACAGCCGCACCTGGGAGGAGTGCGGCCGCGACACGGCGCTGCTCTACCGGGGCTCCCGTCTGGAGCAGGCGCGCACCTGGGCGCAGTCCGCCGGGGACACCTTCCTGACCCGGGGCGCGGCCGAGTTCCTCGCCGCGTCGGCCGGGTTGCGCAGGCGCCTGCGCTGGCTCAGCCGGGCCGCGGTGGCCGCTCTGGTCGCCCTGGCCATGGTGGCCGTCGTATCGGCGGTGGCGGCGTGGGAGCAGCGCAACGACGCGGTGTCCGAGCGGAACGACGCGGTGTTCGCCCAGGTGACCGCCGAAGCCGACCGCACGCGGGACACGGACCCCTCCCTGTCCGCCCAACTCGGCCTGGCGGCCCACCGGCTGCGGCCGGGCGACCAGGGCACGCGGAACCGGCTGGTCTCCATCGCGAACGCGCCGCTCGCCACCCCGCTCCTCGGCCACACCGGCGCCGTCTACCTCACCTCCTTCAGCCCGGACGGAAAGCTCCTCGCCACCGCCAGCTACGACCGGACCGTGCGGCTGTGGGACGTGTCGGACCCCACCCGCCCCCGGCGCCTCGGCTCCCCCCTCACCGGCCACACGAGCTGGGTGAGCACCGCGGTCTTCAGCCCCGACGGCCGTACCCTCGCCAGCGCTTCGGACGACGGCACGATCCGGCTCTGGGACGTGCGGGACCCCCGCCGTCCGCGCCCGCTCGGCGCCCCGGTGCCCGGCCGCGGCGGCACCATCTACCTGCTGGCCTTCAGCCCGGACGGGCGCACGCTGGCCTCCGCCCACGACGACCACCGCGTCCGGCTGTGGAACGTGACCGAGCCGGGCGGGCCCCGGGCGATCGGCGCCCTGCGCGGCCACACCGCCGCCGTGCGCTCGGTGGCGTTCGGCACCGACGGACGCACCCTGGCGGCCGGGGGCGACGACGGCACGATCAGGCTGTGGAACACGGCGCGGCCGCGCCGCCCGAAGCCGGTCGGGAAGGTGCTGACCGGCCACAAGGGCACGGTGCACTCGGTGGCCTTCGGCCCCGACGGCCGTACGCTCGCCAGCGGCGGCGTCGACAACACCATCCGGCTGTGGCGGGTCTCCGACCCGCGCCGCGCGGAGGCCCTCGGCACCCCGCTCACCGGCCACACCGGCCCCGTGTGGTCGGTGGCCTTCAACCCCGCGGGCACGATGCTCGCGGCGGGCAGCGCGGACACCACGGCGAGCCTGTGGAACGTCAGCGACCCCGCGCACCCGTCCCAGGTCGGCGTGGAGCTCGCGGGCGGGCGCGGGGAGATGTACGCCATCGGCTTCAGCCCCGACGGCAGGACCCTCGCCACCGGGAGCGGCGACTACAAGGTCCGCCTGTGGTCGATACCGACGGCGGACATGATCGGCCGTACCGGAACCTTCCGCCCGGACGGGAAGGTGCTCGCCACGGCCGCGCGCGACGAGCGAATCCGGCTGTGGGACGTGGTCCAGCCCCACCAGCCCGTCTCCCTCGGCGAGCCGTTCCGGCCCGGCGAGGGAGACGTACGGGCGCTGGCGTTCTCCCCCGACGGCCGCACGCTCGCGGTCATCACGGGAACCCGCTCGATGCGGCTGTGGGACGTCTCCAAGCCGTCCCACCCCGTCCCCCACGGGCCGCCCGTCGCGCTGCGGACGCGGTTCGCGGCGTCCTTCGCCTTCAGCGCGGACGGGCACACCCTCGCAACTCCCTATAACGATCGTTCTATTCAGCTGTGGAACGTACGGGACCCCGCGCGCGTACGTCCGCTCGGCACCCCCCTCACCGGCCACAAGGGCTACGTCAACGCCCTCGCCTTCAGCGCGGACGGCCTCTCCCTGGCCAGCGCCAGCGCGGACGGCACGGTCCGGCTGTGGAACGTGACCGAGCCGCGGCACACCACCCGCCGCGGCAAGCCCCTCCAGGGGCACCTGGGGCCCGTCAACACGCTCGCGTACAGCCCGGACGGCCACACCCTGGCCACCGGCAGCGACGACGGCACGATCCGCCTGTGGAACGTCTCCGACCCCCTCGAAACGCCGCGTCTCGACGCCTCGCTGACCGGGCACACCGACGCCGTCGTGGAGCTGACGTTCAGCGAGGACGGACGCACCCTGGCGAGCGGCAGCCACGACAACACGGTCCGCCTCTGGGCCGTCGCCCGCCCGTCCGAGGCCGCGCCCATCGGTCAATCCCTGAGCCCCAACGCCAAGACGGGCGACTTTTTGTCGTTCAGTCCCCAAAGCCACATGCTGGGGGTTTCCAGCGGCACCGATACCGTCCGGCTGTGGAACCTGGACACCGGCGAGGCGATTCGCCGTATTTGCTCGACCACCCGGGGCGTCCTGACCGAAGAGAAATGGCACGAATATCTGCCCCGGCTCTCCTACGCGCCGCCGTGCGACGCATAGCGGTTCTCGCCAGTTCTCGCGGCGCTTACGGATCACCGCGCGTGATCCCGATCACAACTCGCAATCCCAGCGGGGCGGTTCACTCCCGCCGCACACGCGGGCTTGGTACGGTGAGGTGTAGCCCGATCGCTGGTGCATCCCCCGTCGCCAGCGATCGGGCCCTTCCATGATCCCGCCGCGATGCCACCGCCCGGCAGCCCCCGTGATTGCATTCTCCGCAACGCGCATTCCGATGCGTACGACCTGCGGCCCGAATGAAGGCAATGGATCGTTTCAGCCTGCATGGAACCCTCGCGGAACCCCTGGGGAACCCCTGGTAACCCCTATGCCCGGCGCTTCGCGCTGCCCTTGCCTCGCTTCTTCTCCGGCACTTCTGCATCGTGGATTCGACGCGTTCCCGCCCCCGTCTGAAAGGTGGTGTGTGCCCGTGAACCGGCGCATCATCATCGTCACCGCCGTGCACGCGCCATCCGCCCGCTTCTTACCGGACGCGTACGACTCGATCCGCGCACAGGAGCTCCCCGAGGGCTGGGAGTGGCACTGGCTCATCCAGGAGGACGGGCGCGGCGACGAGGTCGCCCGCTTCGTGCCGGACGACGACCGGGTGACCTTCGCCCAGGGCCGGGCCGGCGGCCCCGGCGTGGCCCGCACGATGGCGCTCGCCCGCGTCGACGGCGACTACGCGAAGGTCCTGGACGCCGACGACCAGCTCCCGCCGGGCGCGCTCGCCCGCGACCTGGCCGCGCTGGAAGCCGACAGCACCCTCGCCTGGGCCACGTCACGCGTCCTCGATCTCCTGCCGGACGGCTCCACGGCCGCGTTCCCCGGCGACCCCGAGCACGGCCCGATCGAGCGCGAGACGGTACTGAACCGCTGGAAGGCGGACGGCTTCCGGCCCCCGGTCCACCCCGCGACGCTGTTCGTACGCCGTGACCTGCTGCTCGCCCTGGGAGGCTGGATGGCGCTGCCCGCGTCGGAGGACACCGGGCTGCTGCTCGCCCTCAACTCCGTGGCCCGCGGCTGGTTCTCGTCCGAGGTCGGGCTGCTCTACCGCAAGTGGGAGGGCCAGGTCACGGGCCAGGCCCCGCACACCGACGCCGTGGAGCGCGCGGCGCGCATGGCGGTCGTGGAGTCGCGGGCCCGGGCGCTCGCGCACTTCCAGTGGCGCTACCCGGACCGCTCCGGCTGACCGTCCCCGCGGCGCCGCTCCGCGCGGTGGGCGAGCGCCTCGACGACGCGCCGCCACGCCGGTGACGCCTCGGAGATCCGGGCCGAGACCAGCTTCAGATACCCCGGCCGGTCGCCGTCCTGCTCGTGGGCGGCCTCCCACGCGTCCAGGTCGTCGATGAGCCGCTCCAGGCGCGGATCGTCCGCGTCCCAGTCGACCGCCCGGTCGCAGGCGAGGAACAGGCGCGTCGTCTCCGGGTCGTCGAAGGCGGCGTTCTTCTCGCGGACGCGCCGCGGCACGAGGTGCGGGTCCAGCGCCCGCATCAGTATCCACGCGTCGCGCTCAAGGCGTACTCTCCGCTCGCTGACCCCGAGGCCGCGCATCCGGTTCAGGACGGCGACCACCTCGGGCGGCAGGACGAGCTCGTCGCCGCCCGCCAGTGCGGCGATCCGGCGGCGGTACTCGGCGAGTTCGTCGATCTTCCGGCGCAGCTCGGCGTCGATGTCGGACACCGCCGCGGCGAACTCGGCGGGCCGCGCGTGCAGCAGCGCGTCGACGCGGGCCAGCGGCACCCCGGCGTCGGCGAGGGTCCGGATGCGGATGAGGTCCACCGCCGCCTGCGCGCTGTAGCGGCGGTAGCCGGAGGCGTCGCGCTCGGGCTCGGGCAGCAGGCCCACGTGGTGGTAGTGGCGTACGGTGCGCACGGTCACCCCGGCGGTCGCCGCGAGCTGGCCGATCGTGAGCACCGTCCTCCTCAGGTCGTCGTACGCCACGGCCGTACCGCGTCCGTCGTCGTCGCGTCGAGTCTAGGCACGCGCCCGGTCGACGACGTCGCGGACCGCCTGGACCACGGCGTCGGGGCGGTCGAAGCAGAGCCGGTGGTGGCTGGTGTCGGAGAGGACGCGCTGCTCCCCGTGCGCGACCGCGGCCACCAGGGCCGCGTCCATCCGCGTCTTGCCGTCGTTCAGCTCCCGCAGCGTCCGCTCCGGGGTCATCGCCCGCAGGGCGGGGTCGGCGCCCACCACGGTGAGAGCGACCACGGGGACGTCGGGAAGGGGTGGCCCGGCCCGCAGTTCGGCGGCGAGCGCGGCGAGGCCGGTGCGCTCGGCGACGCCCGCGCGGGCCCAGGCGTCACTCGCCTTGGCGTCGATCAGCGCCCGCCGGACGTGCTCCGGATAGTCCGCGAGCAGCTCGGCCCGCAGCTCGCGCAGGGCGGGGCCCATCCGCTCCAGCCGCTCCCGGTCGGGTGCCATCCGCTCGACCTCGGCCAGGGCGGCCGCGGGCGGCATGAAGTCGTCCCAGTCGTGGTGGAAGGCGTCCATGAGGACGAGGCCCGCCACGTCCCGCGGGTACAGCTGTGCGAACCGGTGCGCGTAGAAGCCGCCGAGGGAGTGCGGCACCAGGACGTAGGGGGCGGGGACGTCCTGGGCGCGCAGCAGTGCGCGCAGCTCCGTGGCGACCTCGGCGGCGGTGCGCGGCAGCGGCAGGTGGTCGCTGTAGCCCGTGCCGCCGCGGTCGTACACGACGGCGGTGGTGAACCGCGCGACCTCCTCCTGGACGCCGTAGTAGTCGAGGCCGACCGCGCTGGCGCCCGGCAGGAACACCACGGCGGGGCCGCCGTCGCCCGCGCGCCGCACGAACAGGCGGCGGCCTTCGATCTCCTGGAACCCTCCGACCGGCGGCGCGGTCCTGGCCGGGGATGTGCTGTCGTTCGTCATGCGGCCAGGCTCCAACCCTGACGCAGGGGCAGGGTCAACCCTGATCCGGCACCCCCGGCACCGAGGGCGGCGTCACACCAGCGTCTCGGCGTCCACCCGCGAGAAGATCAGATCGCTCTCGGCGGTGACCGGACCGCGCCAGCGCACCGGAGGCCGGGGGCGGCGCAGGGCGCCGGGGTAGCTCTCCGGGGCGTAGTCGTTGGCCAGGCGGTAGGTGTGGAAGCCGTGCGCGCGCATCGTCTCCAGCAACTCCTCGACGGAGTCGCCCAGTTGCGCCATGCGCTCCGGGGTCACCTCCACCGCGATCTCCGCGTCGGGGCGGAGCTCGCCGAGCATCGGGGCGAGCCCGCGCACGACCCCGCCCTCCGCGCCCTCCACATCGATCTTGATCACCCGGGCCCGCGCGATCTCGTCCGGCTCCAGGAGCTCGGGCAGCGGGCGCGCCTCGGCCTCGAAGGTGGACTCCGCGGGCCCGTCCCACGGCACGACGCTGTTCGCGCCCATGTTCCGCGAGCTCGCGAGGACGAAGGTGAGCGTCCTGGAGCGGTCGGAGACCGCGGCGTTGACCGCGCGGATGTTGGCGCACCCGTTGAGCTCGGCGTGCTGGAGCACCCGCCGGTGGAACACGGGGGACGCCTCGACCGCCACCACCCGGCCCGCAGCCCCGACCAGGCGGGAGCCGTAGACGCTCAGGAATCCGACGTTGGCCCCCACGTCGACCAGGACGTCCCCGGCCCGCAGCCGGCTCGCCAGCCACGCCATCAGATGCGGCTCCCAGGCCCCGTACAGATACACGTACCGCTGGATCAAGTCCTGGGTGTCGACGGCGAACCGGGCCCCGAACCGGGCCTCGGCCACCCGCCGCCGCGGGTGCTCGCGCAGCCACGGGTTCAGGTACCGCGCGGCGAGGGCGGCCTTGCCGAAGGTTCCGGGGGCGTCCCGCACGTACCGCCTGCCGAGCGTCGCCAGGACCTCCGACACCGCGCCGCCGCCACTCATCGCTCTCGCCTCTCCCACGGGACCGCGCGAACCTCGGCGCCGGGTTCAGGCGGTGGCCGCGGCCGTCCGATCCCGGTCGAACGGCAGGTCCAGCATACGAATCGCGTTGCCGCGCAGCAGCTTGTACGCCACGTCCTCGGGGAGCCCCCCGACGTGCTCGGCGGCCACCCGCTTGGTGTGCGGCCAGGTCGAGTCGACGTGGGGGTAGTCGGTCTCGAAGGTGGCGTTGTCGACGCCGACGGTCTCGATGGCCTCGATGCCGTGCCGGTCGCGGAAGAAGCAGCAGAAGACCTGCCGGTAGTAGTACGTCGACGGGGGCTCGGGGATCAGATCGCGCACCCCGCCCCACGCGCGGTGCTCCCGCCACACGTCGTCCGCCCGCTCCAGCGCGTACGGAATCCAGCCCATCTGCCCCTCGCTGTAGGCGAGTCTCAGCCGCGGGTAGCGCACCAGGACCCCCGAGAACAGGAAGTCCATCATGGAGGCCATCGCGTTGTTGAAGGACAGCGCGGCCTGCACGGCGGGCGGCGCGTCCGGCGAGGCGGCGGGCATCTGGGAGCTGCTCCCGATGTGCATGTTCACCACCGTGCCCGTCTCCTCGCAGACGGCGAAGAACGGGTCCCAGTACCCGCAGTGGATCGACGGCAGGCCCAGATAGGTCGGGATCTCGGAGAACGTCACCGCCCGCACCCCGCGCGCGGCGTTGCGCCGGATCTCCGCGACGGCGAGCTCCACGTCCCACAGCGGGATCAGGCACAGCGGGATGAGCCGCCCGCCGCTGTCCCCGCACCACTCCTCCACCATCCAGTCGTTGTACGCGCGGACGCAGGCCAGGGCGACGTCCTTGTCCCGCGCCTCGGCGAACGTCTGCCCGCAGAACCTCGGGAACGTCGGGAAGCACAGCGACGCCTCGACGTGGTTGAGGTCCATGTCCGCGAGCCGCGCCTTCGGGTCCCAGCAGCCGCGCCGCATCTGCTCGCGCGTGATCCCGTCCAGCGTCATCTCGTCCCGCGAGAAGCCCACGGCGGCGATGATCCGCTTGTACGGGAAGACCTCGCCCTCGTACCGCCACCAGTCCGTGATCTGGCCGCCCGGGTCGGTGGTGAATCGGTACTTCCCGCCGACGTACTCCAGCTCTCCGATCCCGGCGGTGAAGGGCTGGGGTCCCTTGTCGCGGTACTTGCCGGGGAGCCAGGTGTCGAAGAGGTGCGCGGGCTCGATCACGTGGTCGTCCACGCTGATGACCCTGGGAATGTCGCTGGTACCGGACTCATTGCCGCTCATGCCGCAGCTCCCTGCCGAATCTGACGACCCATCAGATTGAGAGTAGGGGGACGCTCCGGCGACGGCAAGCGGGGGCGGCGAAGCCGTGGCCCTTGCGGAACGCGCACCCATCCGCTGAACTGACGCCCCATCAGATCCGTTGGCTCCGGCTACGGAAGGGGCTCCACGATGCAGACGCTCTGGCTCGGCGGCGCCGAGTGGTTCGCGGTGTTGAGGATCGGTCTCGGCCTGTGGTGGCTGGAGAGCTGGCGGCACAAGGACAAGAAGAGCTGGTTCTCCGGCGGCGGCATCGGATGGGCCGCGGGCATCGCCGAGAAGCACCGGTGGCCCGCCGTGCGCCAGGGCTTCGACACGCTGGTCAGGCCGCGGCCGCGGCTGATGGCCCACGTCGTCGCGCACGCGGAACTGGCCCTCGGCCTCGGCCTGGTCGCGGGCTGCCTCACGCCCATCGCCCTGGCCTGCGGCCTCGTACTCAACCTGATCTACCTCATTCTCATGATCCACGACTGGGCAGAGCAGGGGCAGAACCTGATGATGGCCCTGATCTCGGCCGTGGCCCTGTTCGGCATGAGCTGGCAGACGTGGTCCCTGGACGAGGCGTGGGGGCTGTTCCTGTGAGGCTGTTCGGTCTGGCTAGTTGGCCTTCGGCGTGGCACCCTGCCGGGCACGCGAAGGAGGTGGCCATGAGCGCGTCCAGCAGGGATGGTCGACCGGAGCCCTCTCGCGGGTCCGACGCGGAACGGGCGCTTCAGGACCGGCACCTCGCGCGCGCCAGGAGCGCCTACGCGCGTGCCGTCGGCGCGTGCCGCCGCGCGGGCATCGAGCCGGACCAGGCGGAGGCCGTACCGAGCGGCCCCGCGGCGCGCGCCGCGAACGCGGTCCGCCTGTCGGCACGGTCGATCGCCGAGGCCGAGGGCCGCGCACCCGACCCCGCCGCGGACGCCCGCTGCGCCAGGAACGCCGCCGCTGCCGCCGCCGTCGCGGCCCAGGCGGCCCACGCCACCGACGCCGGCGGCGCGTTCGCGGACACCGCCCTCCAGGCCGCCGTCCGGGCCTCCCAGGCATCCGCCGAGGCCGCGGGCGGACACGACGCGGGCCGCGACGAAACCCTGACGACACGGGCCGACGCGACGGAGACGGAGGCACGCGCGGCGGCGAGGAGAGCGGGTTGGACCGAAGAACCGGCGCCAGCCACCTCCTAGCGGACCGTTTCAGCCCGTCCGGCGTTTGAGGACGAGGCGCGAAGCGCCGATAGCTCGGTGAGCGGGGGAACGGGGGCGGCCAGCACCCGGATCGGGAAGGGGCGGGCCTGGGGCGCACCGCGAGGTCACACACCCGGCACCCGGAAAGCCCTTACTGAACGCCAGAAAGCAAGCCAACGTGACGCAGATCACGCCCAGTCGACCCCGACCGCCCCGGCTCAGACGGAGACCCGGTCACGCACCCGCAGCCCCCGCGCACACGCGTACCGAAACCCCGGCGAGACAAGCACGGCACCAGCCGCGAGCACCACCGCGCCGACGGCGAGCCAGAACGCGGCCGGGTTGAGATAACCGGGAACGCCCGCCGTATAGGTGCCGTCACCAGCGACATGGCACCCGAAGCGCAACGGAAAGTACGTGGGCTCGTACGCGTCGACGCGCGCCGCGCGGGCGGCGCCCACCGCGTCCCGGCACAACTGGTCGCGCGTCGTCACGTCGAGGCCGAAGAGGTGCGTGGCCGCCTTGCCGTAGAGGCCGACCGCGCCCGCCGCCGAAAGCGCCGCAGCGGCGCGCAGCGCGCCCCCCGGGGTGAGGCCACGCCCGCGCACGGCCACCCAGGCGTACGCCACCAGGGACACGACCGCGATCACGGCGATCAGGACGATGCCCATCAGGGAGATGACGTTGTGCTCGCCGGAGAAGTCCGAAGTCATTTGGTTTGCCTCACTTTGCCTTCACGGGAAAGTATCAGAGGCTTCTCCGACGATCGAAGGGCACCCAGGCACCCGGGCGCCCTTCAAGGGACACCCCCAAAGCGCCCCAAAGCACCCCCGAAAAGCACCCCCCATGGGGCGCCGCCCACGCGGCCGCACAGCCGCCGGGCACACGTCTGCGCCTGCGCGGCCGCTCCCCTGCGGCCGCGCAGGCGGGGTGCGGAGCTTGCTGGACATGTCCTCAGCCTCGCCGCACCAGGACGGTCCCGGTGCCGCCTCGTCGTCTCGGCACCGGGACCCGTTGTCAGGAGCTGCTCAACACTTAGGGTGCCCTGCCGGGGAGGGGTACCGCGAGGGCCAAGTGGCCCTGGTCTTGGACCATTTGGACCCCGGCCGGGGACCCGGGCGGGCCGTTTGGCCCCTGGCAGGTGCAAGCCCTTACCGTCACCCTCGTAAGGGCCGAGGGGAACGGAGCGCCGGACCGGCGCGCCCGGCCGAGCGGCGGCGCCGCGACTCCCAGGGGCCCACCGGCGAATTGAGGGGGCAGCGATGAACACACCTGCCGCGGCGACGCGTCCACCGGCGGACCGGAAGGCCCACATCCGGGTCTTCCTCCTGGACGACCACGAGGTCGTCCGCAGGGGCCTGCGCGACCTCCTGGACAGCGAGCCCGACATCGAGGTGGTCGGCGACGCAGGGACCGGCGCGCAGGCGCTGGTGCGCGGGCCCGCGCTGCGCCCGGACGTGGCGGTGCTCGACGTGCGCCTGCCGGACGGCGACGGCATCTCGGTGTGCCGGGAGCTGCGCTCGCTGATGCCGGACCTCGCCTGCCTGATGCTCACGTCGTTCGACGACGAGGACGCGCTGCTCGACGCGATCATGGCGGGGGCGTCCGGCTACGTCCTGAAGCAGATCAAGGGCTCGGACCTGGTGACGGCGGTACGGACCGTGGCCTCCGGGCAGTCGCTGCTCGACCCGGCCACGACCGCGCGCCTGATGCGGTCGCTGCGGGGCGCGGAGGAGGAGCCGCCGCCCGGGGACGCGCGGCTCGCCGTCCTCAACGACCGGGAGCAGGACATCCTCGCCCTCATCGGCGAGGGCATGACGAACCGCCAGATCGGCCGGAAGCTCTACCTCTCCGAGAAGACCGTCAAGAACCACATCTCCCGCATGCTGGCCAAACTGGGCGTGGAACGCCGCGTCCAGGCCGCGGTCCTCGCAGCCCAGGTCAAGCGTCCGGGGACGGACAAGGGGGCGCGGCCGGGGGCGCTCTAGGAGTTGGGGGCGCCGGGGGCGGTCCAGGGGTGGGGATGCGGGGGCGCGGGCTACCCCGTCGCGCCCGGGGAGGGGCACCCGCCACTTCAGGCGGGTGCCCGCGCGGTCCCCGGCCCGTACCGTCAGCTCGCCGCCGAGGCGCGCGGCCCGTTCGGCGAGGTTGCGCAGGCCCGCGCCGTGGCCGGTGTCCAGGGGGGTGGGGAGCGGCTCGCCGGGGCGGGTGATGCCCACGCCGTCGTCGACGACCGCGAGTTCCAGGACGCCGTCGCGGACGATCAGGGCGGCCTCCGCGCGGTGTGCCCGGGCGTGCCGGGCGACGTTGGCCAGGCCCTCGTTCAGGACGGCGATCACGTCGTCGGCGACCGCGCGCGGCACGTCCGTGTCGACGAGGCCCTCCATGCGCAGGGCGGGCGTGAAGCCGAGCGCCCCGGCGGCGTCCTCCACCGCCCGCACCACGCGCACGCGCAGCCCCGCAGCCCCGCCCGGCGCCTCGTGGTCGCGCAGGCCGAAGATGGTCGAGCGGATGATCTTGATGGTGGCGTCCAGGTCGTCGACCGCGCGGTGCCAGCCGTTCGGCGGCGCCGGGGTGCTCGACGAAGCGCTGCACGCTCTGCAGCGTCATGCCGGTCGCGAACAGCCGCTGGATCGCCAGGTCGTGCAGGTCGCGGGCGATGCGGTCGCGGTCCTCCAGGAGGCTCATCTGCTCGGCGTCGCGCCGCCGGTCGGCGAGTTCGAGGGCCAGCGCGGCCTGCCCGGCGAAGCCCGTCAGCGGGGTGGTCTCCGTCTCCGAGAAGCCGGGGCGGCCCGCGCTGCGGGCGAGCAGCAGGACGCCGCGCACGCCGTCACGGGTGCTCATCGGGACGGCGACGGCCGCGCCGAGGCCCTCCCACCGGTCCACCTTGTACGTCACGCGCGGGTCCTTGCGTACATCGGTCGCCACCACCAGCTTCTGCGCGTCCAGGGCGGCGCCCGCGAGGGTGCCCTGGCGCGGCAGGGTCGCCCCCTGATGGGCGCCCGCGCGCTCGCCGATGGCGATGTCGACGCGCAACTCGCCGTCGCCCTGCACCAGTTCGATCATGCCGAGCTCCGCCGACGTCAACTCCCGGGCCCGCTCCGCCATCAGCTCCAGGACCCGGGCCTGGGACGTGCCGGACAGCAGCGCGCTGGTGACCTCCGCGCTCGCCTGGAGCCAGCGCTCGCGCAGCCGCGCCTCCTCGTACAGGCGGGCGTTCTCCACGGCCACGCCCGCGGCGACGGCGAGCGTGGACAGGACCGACTCGTCCTCGGCGTCGAACTCGGCGCCGCCGTGCTTCTCCGTCAGGTAGATGTTTCCGAAGACCTTGTCGCGTACGCGGATCGGCACCCCGAGGAAGGTGCGCATCGGCGGGTGGTGCGAGGGGAAGCCCGAGGACGCCGGGTGCTCGGACAGGTCGCCGAGCCGCAGCGGCTGGGGGTTGCGGATCAGTTCGCCGAGCAGCCCGTGCCCCGAGGGCAGGTCGCCGATCTCGGCGCGCAGCTCGTCGCTCATGCCCACCGGCAGGAACTCGTCCAGCATGCGGCCCTCGCCGATCACCCCGAGCGCGCCGTACTCGGCGTCCACCAGGGCCACGGCCGTCTCGACGATGCGTCTCAGGACCTGGGCGAGGTCCAGCTCCCTGCCGACCGACAGGACGGCCTCCAGGAGGCTGTGCAGCCGGTCGCGGGTGCCGCGCACCGCGCCGATGCGTGCCGCGAGCTCTTCGAGCAGGTCGTCGAGGCGGAGGCGCGGCAACTGCCCGCCGTCCGCGCTTTGCTGGCCCATCGGCTCCTCCGCCCGAGCAGACGTGCGCGTCTCCGCCCCGCGTATCGACGCTCACCGTAGCTGGTTCATGGCGGTGCGTGGAGGTCCTTCACGCGAGGCGCCCCAGACCCACCCCTTCCCGAACCGGGTGCTGCCGCCCCGTTCCCCCGCTCAAAGCCAACGGCGCTCCGCGCCTCGTCCCCAAACGCCGGACGGGCTGAAACTCCCGGCACAGCTTGTTCCGCGCCGCGGCCAGGGGTGTCACCATGCTCATCTCGGGCGTACGGGGGCGGGAGGCGTGCATGGCTGAGGTGTTCTTGCGGCGGCTGACGCGGTGGCAGGCGGAACAGCAGCGCGAGGACGTGGCGACGGTGTACGCCGCCTGCCACGACCAGGATCGCCAGGGCTTCCTGGAGCGCTTCGAACGGCACGTCCAGGAGCGGGACTTCGACATGGTGGCCGCCTCGTCGGCCACCGGGCTCGTCGGCTGTCTGTACGGGTACCGCGCCGCGCCGGACACCCCGCACTTCGCGGCGCTGCGGGACGTCCTGCCGCCCGCGGACGCCGGGGCCGCGGCCTCCGGGCGCCTGTTCCTGATCGTGGGGCTCATGGTGCTGCCGGAGCGGCGGCGCCGGGGCACGGCCACGCGCATGCGGGAGCTGCTGCTGTCCCGGCACCGGACGGACGTCGTGGTCACCACGCTCGCGGCGCCGGGCGACGGGTCCGCGCACGAGGTGCTGCGGGCCTGGTCGTGCACGAAGCTCGGCGAGTTCGCGGCGCCGCCGCGGGAGGCGTGGCTGCACCCCGGCGGGGCATAGGCGGAGAGTTATCCACAGGCTGGGGACCCTCGTCAGCGCGGAACCGGTGTCGTTGGGCACTATGGGGTCATGAGTGAGACGGGAACGCAGGAGAACGCAGGCACCGGAAGCGACGCGGGAGGCGCCGCGGCCCTGCCCGACTGGGAGAAGCGCTTCCGCGCGCCGCGCGTCTCCCTGCCGGACTGGGCCGAGGACGCCCCGGACCGCTCCCTCTTCGTGTCGAACGCGACGGGGACGTACGAGCTGTACGCCTGGGACCGCGCCACCGGCGGCCAGCGCCAGGTGACCGACCGGGCGAACGGCACGACGGACGGCACGGTCTCCCCGGACGGCCAGTGGATCTGGTGGTTCAACGACAAGGACGGGGACGAGTTCGGCGTGTGGCTGCGCCAGCCCTTCACCGGCGGCGCGGACGAGCCCGCCGTGCCCGGCCTCGCCCCCTCCTATCCGGCGGGCCTCGCCCTCGGCAGGGACGGCCGCACGGTCGTGGTCGGCCGCTCCACCGACGAGGAAGGATCGACGGTCCACGTGGCCCGCGCCGGAGCCGAGCCCGTCGAGATCTACCGCCACCGCGAGTCCGCGGGCGTCGGCGACCTCTCCCACGACGCCACCCTGATCGCCATCGAGCACACCGAGCACGGCGACGCGATGCACTCCGCGCTGCGCGTCCTGCGCCTGGACGGCTCGGTGGTCGCCGACCTGGACGACACCAAGGGCGGCGAGGTCGACCTGGGCCTGGAGGTCCTCGGCTTCGCCCCGGTCGACGGGGACACCCGGCTGCTCGTGGGCCACCAGCGCCGCGGCCGCTGGGAGCCGATGGTGTGGGACGTGGCCACGGGCGAGGAGACGGACCTGGCCCTCGACCTGCCGGGCGACGTGTCGGCGGAGTGGTATCCCGACGGCTCGGCCCTGCTCGTCGCGCACGGCTTCGAGGCCCGCGGCGACCTGTGGCGGTACGACCTCGCGAACGCGCGAGCTGACCCGCGTCGAGACCCCCAAGGGCTCCGTCTCGGGCGCCACGGCCCGCCCGGACGGCACCGTGGAGTACATGTGGTCGTCGGCCGCCGAGCCGCCCGTCCTGCGCTCCACCTCCGGTGCCGTCGTCCTGGACCCGCCCGGCATGAAGGCGCCCCGCTCGGTGCCCGTGACGGACGCCTGGGTGGAGGGCCCGGGCGGCCGCATCCACGCCCTGGTGCAGAAGCCCGCGGGCGCCACCGGTCCGCTCCCCACGGTCTTCGAGGTCCACGGCGGCCCCACCTGGCACGACAGCGACGCCTTCGCCGCGGGCCCCGCCGCCTGGGTCGACCACGGGTACGCGGTGGTGCGGGTCAACTACCGCGGCTCCACCGGGTACGGCCGCGAGTGGACCGACGCCCTCAAGCACCGGGTCGGCCTCATCGAGCTCGAGGACATCGCGGCGGTGCGCGAGTGGGCCGTCTCCTCCGGTCTCGCCGACCCCGACCGCCTGATCCTCTCCGGCGGCTCCTGGGGCGGCTATCTCACCCTGCTCGGCCTCGGCACCCAGCCCGACGCCTGGGCGCTCGGCCTCGCCGCGGTGCCCGTCGCGGACTACGTGACGGCGTACCACGACGAGATGGAGGCCCTGAAGGCGATGGACCGCACGCTCTTCGGGGGCACGCCCGAGGAGGTGCCCGAGCGCTTCGCGGCCTCGTCGCCGCTGACGTACGTGGACGCGGTGAAGGCGCCGGTGTACGTCTCCGCCGGGGTCAACGACCCCCGCTGCCCGATCCGGCAGGTGGAGAACTATGTGGACCGGCTCGCGGCGCGGGGGGCGGTGCACGAGGTGTATCGGTACGACGCCGGGCACGGGTCGCTCGTCGTGGACGAGCGGATCAAGCAGGTGTCCCTGGAGCTGGACTTCGCCCGCCGCCACCTCGGCTGATCCCCCGCGGGGCGCCCCAGACCCACCCCTTCCCGATCCGGGTGCGGCTGCCCCCGTTCCCCCGCTCACAGCGATCGGCCTTCGGCCTCGTCCTCAAACGCCGGACGGGCTGAGACCCAGGGGTGGGGGGAAAGCCGCCGGGGGCGCACCGTACGGTGGGGGCGTGTACCGGTTCCTCCTCACCCCCCGCTGGTGGGGGATCAACGTCTTCGTCGCGCTCGCCGTCCCCGTGTGCCTCTTCATGGGCTCCTGGCAGCTCAGCCGCTTCGAGGACCGCGTACAGGACCACGAGGACGCCAAGAAGCAGCAGGCGGTGAGCACCGAGGGCGCGGCGCGGCCGCTGGCCTCGCTGCTGCCCGTCGACCGGGACACCTCGGGCGAGCGGACGTCGGCGACCGGGCGCTACGGCAAGCAGCTCCTGGTCCCCGACCGGGAGCTGAACGACAAGCGCGGGTACTACGTCCTGACGATGCTGGACGTCAAGGGCGGCAGGTCGCTGCCGGTCGTGCGCGGCTGGCTGCCGGGCGATGCCGACGCGCGCCGGGCGCCCGCCCCGCCGAAGGGCGAGGTCACGGTGGTCGGGGCGCTCCAGTCCTCGGAGAGCCCCAGTTCGGACGGCGTGACGGCCACGGGCGGGCTGCCCACCGGGCAGGTCGGCATGATCAGCGCGGCGTCCCTGGTGAACCTCGTACCGGACGACGTGTACGACGCGTGGATCACCCTGGAGCGGGGCGCCGACGGCCTGAAGCCGGTTCCGGCGACCGCGCCGGAGAACTCGGGCCTGGATCTGAAGGCGTTCCAGAACCTGGGGTACACCGGCGAGTGGTTCGTGTTCGCCGGGTTCGTGGTGTTCATGTGGTTCCGGCTGTTCCGGCGCGAGCGGGAGGCCGCCCGCGACACGGAGCTCGGCCTGGTCCCGGACGACGAGCCGACGCCGCCGCTGCCCGCCGCCTGAGCGCGCACGCGCCCCGGCGGAGCGCGCCCGCCCCGGCGGGGGCCGCTACTGCGCCGGGAGCACCCCGGTCCGGTACACGGTCCCCGAGCACGCGTTGGAGACCGTCGTCGCCCGCCGACGGGGCGCCGGGTTCGGGCGTGAGGGACACCGCGACGCTGCCGTCCTTGGTGCCGTCCTCCTGGAGCAGCTGGGTGGTCACGCCGCCCGTCTCGCCGCTGGCGCCCTCCGATCCGGTGCCGCCCGCGCCGCCGCCCCCCTCGGACGGGGACGGGTTCGGCGTGGGCTCGCCGCCGTCGGCGGGGCACTCCGCGGAGGGCACCCAGGCGAAGCGCACCTCGTAGGCGGCGCCGGGCTGCAGGACGAGCGAGCTGGTCTCCAGGGCCGGGTCGGGCAGCCCCGAGCCGTCGCCCGCGGTGTGGTCGACGACGTTGACGTCCGAGGGGCTGGCCGCGCCCTGGGCGGTGGCGGCGACGGCGCCCGCGCTGTCCACGGTGCAGCTGCTGCCGGAGACGTTGGCGACGCGGAAGGTGCCGTAGACCCTGCCCCCGGCCTCGTTGGGCCCGACGGAGCCCGCGGCGTCGAGCTGGGAGGCGTCGCAGGCGGGCGAGCTCGCGGCGTCGGTGTCCTCGGAGCCGGGCTCGGCGCCGCCGGTGGCGCCGCTCTCGCCCTTCTTGTCCTTGCCCTTGCCGCCCTTGTCCTTCTCGTCCTTCTTGCCCTTGTCCTTCTTGTCGCTCTTCTTGTCCTTCTCGTCCTTGCCGCCCTTGTGGGGCTTGCTCTCGCCCTTGCCCTCGCTGGAGCCGCCCTGGCTGTGCTGGTTGCTGCCCGCGCCGACGATGGAGGGACGCGCGTCCGAGTCGCCGGAGGAGCGCGTGACGTGCACGAGCGCGGGGACGGCCGTGGCCGCGAAGAGGACGACGGCGGCCGCGCCGACGAAGGCCTGGCGCTTGCGGGCCCGGCGCGCGGGCACGGCGTGCCGCAGCTTCTCCAGGGCGGCGTCGCCCGGTTCGATCTCCTCGACGGCCTGCCGCAGCAGCCGCCGCAGCGCCAGCTCGTCGTCGGCGAGGCCCCCGGGCCCGTCGCCGCCCGGCTCGCCCGACGGCGCGTCCCCCGACGGCGGAGAGGCGCCCGAGCCCGCGCGGGCGGCCCGGCGCGGGCACCCCGCTCAGCCCGTTCACCGGGACCCGGTCGTCGTGGTGCTCGCGGTCGTCGCGGTCGCGGTCGGCTCCGTCCGGCCCGTGCTTCACCGTGTCGTTCCCAGCGTCGTGCTCGTCGTGCCTGCCGCGCTCTGCGTGCTCTTCGTGCTCTGCGCGCTCTTCGTACTCGTCGGGCCCGTGGCCCCTGTCGTCCGTGCCGCTCATGCCGGGGCCTCCATGGCGACCCGCAGGGCGGCGATGCCGCGCGAGCCGTAGGCCTTGACCGAGCCGAGGGATATGCCGAGCGTCTCGGCGACCTGGGCCTCGGTCATGTCGGCGAAGTAGCGCAGGACGAGGACTTCGCGCTGGCGGCGCTGGAGGCCGCGCATGGCCTTGATCAGCTCGTCGCGCTCCAGCTGGTCGTAGGCGCCCTCCTCGGCGCTCGCCATGTCGGGCATCGGCTTGGTCAGGAGCTTCAGACCGAGGATGCGCCGGCGCAGGGCGGACCGGGAGAGGTTCACGACGGTCTGGCGCAGATACGCGAGCGTCTTCTCGGGGTCACGCACGCGCTTGCGCGCGGAGTGGACCCGTATGAACGCCTCCTGCACGACGTCCTCGCAGGAGGCGGTGTCGTCCAGGAGCAGGGCCGCGAGACCGAGGAGCGACCGGTAGTGGGCGCGGTAGGTCTCGGTGAGGTGGTCGACGGTGGTGCCCGCGGCGGTGGCGGCCAACTCATCGCCCTCGCGCTGCGTCGGAATGCGGGCGGGCCGCGTCGCGGGCATGGGGGCGATCACCGGCATGCCGCCGGGCACGCGAGGACGACGGGACGGTCGCAGTGCCGCCGCGCCGCTCGCGGTGAATTCGAGTACCTCTGCCACGCCTGTTGGACACGTGTCCCCCCATCAGGGTTGTACGCGTTCGGCATGGCGTTCGGCATCGCGTGCGCGGCATGCCTCACGGGCCCCACTCTCGACGATGCATCAAAAGCCCCCATGCGTACCAGCTCTTCCCCTATGCCCCATTTGTTTTCGCAGCACTTCAGGCCACCCACTGGAGGGCGACGGCGAAGACGCGCACGCACCCGTCGCGGTTGCAGCGGACGGACGCTGAATCTTCGAACGTGTGGTCGCCCCAGTTCAAGCGGTCTGGACCAGCGGACAGGACACCGAATTTACACAGTTCCTACAGCGCACTCCGCTTCGGGAGCCACTACAGGTACCCGCCCAGGCACCGCTCAGGCACCCCTCCAGGCCCCCGCTCAGGCGCCCGGGAACTCCCCCGCGACCAACTCCGCGATCTGCGTGGTGTTCAGCGCCGCGCCCTTGCGCAAGTTGTCGCCGCAGACGAAGAGTTCGAGCGCGGCCGGGTCGTCGAGGGCCCGCCGCAGCCGCCCGACCCAGGTGGGGTCGGTGCCCACCGCGTCGGCGGGCGTGGGGAACTCCCCGGCGGCGGGGTCGTCGAAGAGGACGACGCCGGGCGCGGTGGCGAGGATCTCGCGGGCGCGGGCGACGGTCACCTCGTCCTCGAAGCGGGCGTGGACGGTCAGCGAGTGCGTCGTGACGACGGGGACCCGCACACAGGTGACCGCGACCTTCAGGGCCGGCAGGTCGAGGATCTTCCGGGACTCGTCCCGGATCTTCATCTCCTCCGAGGAGTAGCCGTCGTCCCGTACGGACCCCACCCACGGCACCACGTTCAGGGCGACGGGCTCCGGGAAGGGTCCGGTGTCGTCGCCGACGGCCCGCCGCAGGTCGCCCGGTGTCGTGCCGAGCTCCGTGTCCGCGACGAGGCGGGTCTGGCGCCGCAGCGTGTCCACGCCGTCGCGCCCGGCCCCGCTCACGGCCTGGTACGAGGAGACGACCAGCTCGCGCAGGCCGAACTCGGCGTGCAGCGCGCCGATGGCCACGATCATCGAGAGGGTGGCGCAGTTCGGGTTGGCGACGATGCCGCGCGGGCGGACGCGCGCGGCGTGCGGATTGACCTCGGGGACGACGAGCGGGACGTCCGGGTCCATCCGGAAGGCGGCGGAGTTGTCGACCACGACGACGCCCCGCGAGGCGGCGATGGGCGCCCACTGGGCCGCCACCTCGTCCGGCACGTCGAACATGGCGACGTCGACGCCGTCGAAGACGTCCTCGCTCAGCGCGAGGACCTCGGTCTGCTCCCCGCGCACGGCCAGCTTGCGGCCGGCCGAGCGCGGGGACGCGACGAGCCTGATCTCGCCCCAGATGTCGGCGTGCTGCGACAGGATCTGGAGCATCACCGAGCCGACGGCCCCGGTCGCCCCGACGACCGCGAGCGTCGGCTTGCGGCTCATCGCCCGGTGCCTCCATAGACCACGGCCTCGTCGGTGTCGGAGTCGAGGCCGAAGGCGGTGTGCACGGCGCGCACGGCCTCGTTGACGTCCTCGGAGCGGGTGACCACCGAGATGCGGATCTCGGACGTCGAGATCAGCTCGATGTTCACGCCCGCGTCCCGTCAGCGCCTCGAAGAACGTGGCGGTGACGCCGGGGTTGGTCTTCATGCCCGCGCCGACCAGGGAGATCTTCGCGATCTGGTCGTCGTAGCGCAGGGAGTCGAAGCCGACGGTCGCCTTCGTCTTCTCCAGGGCGTCGATGGCCCTGCGGCCCTCGGCCTTGGGCAGCGTGAAGGAGATGTCGGTCAGGCCCGTCGCGGCGGCCGACACGTTCTGGACGATCATGTCGAGGTTGATCTGGGCGTCGGCGACGGCGCGGAAGATCGCGGCGGCCTCGCCCGGCTTGTCCGGCACGCCCACGACCGTGATCTTGGCCTCGGACGTGTCGTGCGCGACACCAGAGATGATCGCCTGCTCCACCTTGCGGTCCCCTTGCGGTTCGTTGCTGACCCACGTGCCCTGCAGTCCGCTGAAGGAGGACCGCACGTGGATCGGGATGTTGTAGCGGCGCGCGTACTCCACACAGCGGTGGAGCAGCACCTTGGACCCGGAGCTGGCCAGCTCCAGCATGTCGCCGAAGCTGATCCAGTCGATCTTCCGGGCCTTCTTCACGACGCGCGGGTCGGCGGTGAAGACGCCGTCCACGTCCGTGTAGATCTCGCAGACCTCCGCGTCGAGCGCGGCGGCGAGGGCGACGGCGGTGGTGTCGGAGCCGCCACGACCCAGGGTCGTGATGTCCTTCTTGTCCTGGCTCACACCCTGGAAACCGGCGACGATGGCGATGTTGCCCTCGTCGAGCGCGGTCCTGATCCGCCCCGGCGTGACGTCGATGATCCGGGCCTTGTTGTGGACCGAGTCGGTGATGACACCGGCCTGGCTGCCGGTGAACGACTGGGCCTCGTGGCCCAGGTTTTTGATCGCCATGGCCAGCAGGGCCATGGAGATCCGCTCTCCGGCGGTCAGCAGCATGTCGAATTCACGCCCGGCAGGGATCGGCGACACCTGCCCGGCAAGATCGATCAACTCATCCGTCGTGTCCCCCATCGCCGACACCACGACGGACCACCTGGTGGCCGTTCTTCTTGGCGTCGACGATGCGCTTGGCGACCCGCTTGATGCCCTCGGCATCGGCTACGGAGGAGCCTCCGTACTTCTGCACGACAAGGCCCACGTGCGCTCCTCGCTCAGTGAAGTTTCTTCCCGCGCTCCGGCGGTCGGCTCAGTCTAACGAGCGGCCGAATTTCGCCTCGGGTGTATCGCATCATGAGATGTCCCGCTCACGAAGTGATCACCGCGCGGCACCCTGGCCTCCGGCCGCTCCGGGGGCTCCTCTGCCCGCTGAGGAGCGGGACACTCCGGAAAGTGGGGCGGGTCACACGGTCGGGGACGAGGGCCGGGCGCGCACGGGAGAGGGGGGCGCGGACTACTGCACCGGGCGCAGGCCCAGCGGGCCCGCGATCTCCTCGGCCATGACCTTGCCCGCGACCTCTTCCAGGGTGTCGTCCGTGAGGTCCTCGTCGGTGTCCAGGCCGTCGAGGTCTTCGAGGGGCTGGTTCAGACGGACGTGGGCGACCAGGGACTGCAGGGCGCGCAGGGACGCCGACGCCGTGGCACCCCAGTTGGAGAAGTACGAGAACTGCCACCACCACAGGGCTTCGGTGGTGCGGCCCTCGCGGTAGTGGGCCAGGCCGTGGCGGAGGTCGGTGACGACGTCGGCCAGGTCGTCGGAGATCCGGCAGGCGACCGGGGCCTTGCGCGGCTCGTAGGGGTCGAAGACCTCGGAGTAGACGTCGATCGGGTCCAGGAGGGCGGCCAGGCGCTCGCGGAGCTCGTCCACGTCGCCCTCCGGGCCGAGGTCCGGCTCGTAGCGCTCGTCGGGGACGATGTCCTCGTGCGCGCCGAGACGGCCGCCCGCGAGGAGCAGCTGGGAGACCTCCAGGAGGAGGAAGGGCACTGCCGAGTCCGGCTCGGTGCCCCGGGCGACCTCCGTGACCGCGACGATGAAGCTCTCGATCTGGTCGGAGATCTGCACCGCGAAGTCGTCGGGGTCCCGCGTCACGGCGTGCAGCAGCTGGGGCTTGGGTGCCTCGGATGGCTTAGACATCTAGGAGTCGTCTCCCCTCGAAAGCGCGGCCCAGGGTGACCTCGTCCGCGTATTCCAGATCTCCCCCGACAGGGAGTCCGCTGGCCAGGCGGGTGACCTTCAGGCCCATCGGCTTGATCATGCGCGCGAGGTACGTCGCCGTCGCCTCGCCCTCCAGGTTCGGGTCCGTGGCCAGGATCAGCTCGGTGACCGTGCCGTCGGCCAGGCGCGCGAGGAGTTCCCGTATCCGCAGGTCGTCGGGGCCGACGCCCTCGATGGGGCTGATCGCGCCGCCGAGCACGTGGTAACGGCCCCGGAACTCACGGGTCCGCTCGATCGCCACGACGTCCTTCGGCTCCTCCACCACACAGATGACGGCGGGGTCGCGGCGCGGGTCGCGGCAGATGTTGCACAGCTCCTCCTGCGCCACGTTCCCGCACGTCGCGCAGAAGCGGACCTTGTCCTTCACCTCCAGGGAGCGCGTGCGCGAGCCGCCGCACGTCCGTGGGCTCCGTCTGGAGGATGTGGAAGGCGATCCGCTGCGCGCTCTTGGGACCGACGCCGGGCAGCCTGCCCAGCTCGTCGATGAGGTCCTGGACCACGCCTTCGTACAACGGATTGCCTTTCCAGCCGGATCTTCAGTCTTCGGGGTTCAGGGGGCTTTGATGCGTACCGTAGTTGGCCGTCGGCCGACTTAGAAGGTAACGACCGGCTAGAACGGAAGACCGGGGATGCCGCCGCCGCCCAGACCCTGTGCGAGCGGGCCGAGCTTCTGCTGCTGGAGCGCCTGGGCGTTCTCGTTCGCCGCGTGCACGGCCGCCACGACCAGGTCCGCGAGCGTCTCGGTGTCCTCCGGGTCGACTGCCTTCGGGTCGATCACGAGGGCGCGCAGCTCACCGGAACCGGTGACCGTCGCCTTGACGAGACCGCCGCCCGCCTGTCCGTCGACCTCGGTGCGCGCCAGCTCCTCCTGTGCCTTCGCGAGGTCCTGCTGCATCTTCTGGGCCTGCTGGAGCAGCTGCTGCATGTTGGGCTGTCCACCACCGGGGATCACGATCAGCTCCTGGTGTCGGTGTCGTCGGTACGCGGGTGCGCGGGTGCGTCGGCGCCCGCGCGAGCGGGGTTGACGTCTGTGCACGAGCCTACGTGGTCGGGGGTGCACGCGCTCCGGCACTCCCGCCTGCACTCTTTCGGGTGAGATGTGCCGCTTTCCTATACCTGATCAAGCGACCCTTCCGGGCGGAAAAGCCGCGAAAACGGCGGCATGGCCACCCATTGGGCGGTAGGACTGGTCCTCGCGCAGAGGCACCGTCCATTGCGTTGCGTCACTTATGCGGAGAAGCCGAGGAGTGCCGGGTGAGCCACCACCAGCCGGAGATGCAGCCTGAGGGCGTGCCCCACGAGGGGCAAGGGGCGGGGGCGCCGGGTGCGCCGGGTGACGCGGGTGGCCGCCTGGGGGGTGACCTCGGCGGGCGGGTGTTCCCCATGGGCGACTGGGGGGAGCCCGCCGCGCGCCTCGACGAGCTGTACCAGTGGGTCGAGCGGGGCGCCCTGGAGACCGTCGCGTGGTACCTGCGCGACCGCGTCCGCAAGCGGCTCGGGGCCCGGCTGCTGCGCGGCGGCGCGGTGACCGGTGCCGTGGGGGCGGCGGCGCTGCCGCTGCTCGACCTCGCGGGGACCCTGGGCGGCGTGTCCACGTGGGGATTCGTTTCGCTGCTCGCCGGGGCCGCGTGCGTGGGGTGCGACCGGTACTTCGGGTTCACGTCCGGGTGGATGCGGGACGTGGCCACCGCGCAGGCCGTGCAGCGGCGGTTGCAGGTGCTGCAGTTCGACTGGGCGTCGGAGAGCGTGCGGGAGGTGCTCGGGCAGGCGGAGGGGACGGCCAGCGAGGCGACGGAGCGGTGTCTTGGGGTGCTGCGGAGGTTCTGCGAGGACGTGACGGAGCTGGTGCGCGCGGAGACCGTGGACTGGATGGTGGAGAGTTCCGCGCCGGGGCCGCGCCGCTGGCCATGCAGGTGGGCGGAGCCGGGGTCACCCCCGGCCCCCGCGACCCCGGCGGCGCCCCCGGACGCCTCCCGCTCCCCCCTGGGGCCCGCCCCAACATGCCCCGCCAGCGACCGCCGGAGCCCCGCTGAGGCTGCCGCCTTGCCCGTCACCCGGCGGCTTCGGGCTGTGCCCACCCTCCCCCAAGCTCTCGGCTTCGCTCGAGCAGGGGGTACCCCCTTCGCCCTCTGGGCGGACCGGCTGCCCGCAGAGAGGGAGGGCAGCCCACGACGTGCCCGCGGCGCTGCGCGTCGAGGGCGTCGTTCGACGCCTGGGGGTGAACGGGTGGGTGGGAAGCATCCCGCCGCGGTAGCGGCGGGCGCCGTGCCCGGCGGCTAGCTGTAGATGATCATGGAGCCTTGGGCGAGGCTGCGGGTCGTGGCCGCGTGGAGGCCCAGCCAGACGTGGCGCTCGCGGGCGAACGGGCTCGGGTCGTCGTGGGGTGCCGGAGGGGCCGGTTCCTCCAGGGCCGTCGGGGCCTGGGGCGCGGCCGGGGCCAGCGGCGGGTTCGCGGGGTCTATCCCGATGGACGGCGCCACGAACTCCAGCTCCCGCAGCAGGGCCTGGGAGGAGCCGAGCGGCCCGCCCCCGGCGAGCAGCTCGTCGTTGGCGAGCGGCGCCGGGAAGTCCACGGGCACGTACGCCCCCGCGTGGTCGTAGTGCCACACCAGGTGCGACTGCTGGGCCGTCGCGTCGAACATCTCCAGGAGCTGTTCGTAGTCCCCGCCGAGCTCGTCCACGGGCGTGACCTCAAGGCCGCAGACGCGCAGCAGATAGGCCCGCCGCAGGAAGTGCAGCGCGTCGTAGTCGAAGCCCGCGACCGGTGCCACGTCGCCGGACAGGCCCGGCATGTACGCGTAGACGGGCACGGTCGGCAGGCCCGCCTCCGTCAGCGCCTTGTCGTAGGCGGCGAGTTCCTCCGCGAACGGGTTGTCGGGGGCTGTGGCACAGCACGTCGACGAGCGGGACGAGCCACAAGTCGCAGGCCAAGAAAGGCTCCTCGGGTCAGGACGCAGGACGTCGGACGAGCGGCGCGGACGCCGCTACCGTGCGTGTTGTTCCGGCAGCGTAGTGGCACCCGGGCCGGTCAGGATCCCCCTTGCACATCCCAGATCCACACCCCGTCTACCCACTTTCCGCGCTGTCCAAGGAGATCGTCGAGCGTGGAGCGCAGCGCGTCGGCGGCGGGCTGCGGGGCGAGGACGAGGACGCCCGCGTTCCAGTACCGCAGGTCCTCGCGGACGGCCCGCCGCCAGTCGGCGGTGGCGCTGACCGCGCGGCCGGTGCCGCGGACGTCCCGCAGCAGGTTGGTGGTGTTGCGGGGCGGGGCGCCGTAGATGCCGACGCGGTCGGGGCCCCAGGGCCCGTTGAAGTACCCGCCGGGAAGGCGGAAGCCGAGGCCGGCGACGGTCTGCCAGTGCAGCGCCTCCGCGTAGCCCCGGGTCGGGCAGCGGCACCGGCACGAGGGTCTCCCCGGCGGCGGTGTCGACGTAACCCCGCCAGGTCCCGTCGGCGATGAACGCGGGGACCTCGATGCGGTCCACGGCCTTCAGGGGCAGCGGCACGATCGGCAGCACGGCGAGCACGACGGCCGCGAGGCCCCCGTACCGCACGGCGAGCGGCGCGCGGCCCCGCGTCGCCAAGGCGGGAGCGCGGCGCGGCGCCGCCTCGGACAGGAGCCGGTCGACGGCGAGGGCGAGGAGCATGCCGAGGACCGGCGCGCAGACCATGGCGACGCGGCCCTCGATGACCGACTCGAACAGCGGCCGCTTCGCCAGGAGCTTCCACGGGCCCGGCAGGACGACGTCCGTCAGCGGAATCCGGATCTTCGGCCCCAGGGAGAGCAGCGCCGCCGCGAGGCCCGTGAACGCGAGGGCCTTCACCGCCGGCCGCCGCCACAGCCACACCACGATCACCAGGGCGAGGACGACGAGCGGCCAGCCGTAGAACGCGTTCTGCTCGGTGGGGTTCATCGACAGGGACGCGGCCCGCTCCGCGTCGCCCGCGAGGGAGCGCTCGGCGAACGAGAGGAGGGCGAGCGGGCTGTTGCCCGCGTTGTCGCCGTGCAGGACGCTCTTGTAGCTCTGCGGCCCGAAGAACTGCCACCACAGGGGGAAGGCGACCAGGGGCAGGCAGACGGCGAGTGCGACGCCGGTGCCACGGGCCAGCGGCCGCCAGGCGGCACGCGCCACGTCCCGGCGCACCAGCGCGTACGCGACCGTGAACAGCACCATCCCCATCGCCGCGAGCAGCAGCGGCTCCTCGCCGAGGAAGATCTGGTACGTGGCGAACAGGCCGAGGACCACCCCGTCCCGTACGACATGACGGCCCTCGCACAGGCGCAGCGCCCGGTCCACGATCAGCGGGATCATGAACAGGACGATGAAGTTCGGGTGCGCGTGGGCGTGGCTGATCATCGGCGGCGCGAAGGTGGCGAGGGCCGCGCCGAGCGCGGCGGCGCCCCGGTGGCGTACGAGACGCCGGCGCAGCAGCCAGTACCAGGCGGTCGCCGTCGCGGTGAGCCCCAGCGTCATCGCCACGTTCAGGCTGACGGCGGGGCCGAACACCCAGGTCACGGGCGCGAGCGGGACGGAGAGGCCGAGCATGACCGTGTTGGCCATGAGGTTCACGCCGTCCGGGGCGTTCTGGAGGGTGGTGAACAGCGGGTTGTCGAGGTGTCTGACGTTGTGGGCGGTGACCTGGAAGAACCACTCCCACTGGTTCTGGTCCTGGAGGGCGTCCGGCAGGTAGCGGTCGTCCGGGGCGATCCAGCGGCGCGCGTACAGGGCGACGGAGCAGACCAGGAAGAGCAGCGCGACGAGCACGTCCGCGCGGTGCACCGCGCGGGCCTTGAGGGCGGTCAGTTCGGCGAGGACGCGGGCGTAGTCCGTGGGCCGCACCTTGGAGCCCTCCTGGTGCGACCACTTCACCGGCACCTCGGCGACCGGCCAGCCCTGGGCCTTGAAGTGGTGCAGTATCTCCACGTCGATGCCCCAGCCGCGCAGGCGGGACGCGGCGAAGGCCGCGCGGGCCCGGTCGCCGTCGAACAGCTTGAACCCGCACTGCGTGTCGCGGATTCCGGGGACGGCGACCGCGCGTATCAGGAAGTTCCCGCCCCGGCCGAGCAGCTCGCGCAGCCGGTGCTGGTGCACGTCGATGGTGGCGCCGGGCCGCGCCCGGGAGCCGACCGCCGCCGCGTTCCCTTCGGCCAGCGCCTTCTCCAGGACCTCCAGCTCCTCGATGGGAGCGGCCAGGTCGGCGTCCGTCACCAGGACGCGGCGGCCGTACGAGGCGAGGACGCCCTGGCGCAGGGCGTGGCCCTTGCCGCGGTTGCTTCCGCAGCGGACGAGCTGGATGCGGGGGTCGGCCGCGGCGGCCTCTGCGGCGATCTCGGCCGTGCGGTCCGTGGACCCGTCGTCGACGACGATCAGCTCCCAGGAGGCGGGCTCGGGGGTCGCGTCGAGGTAGGCGCGGACCGCATCCAGGGTGGGGCCGAGGCGGCCCTCCTCGTTGAAGGCGGGGACGACGACGCTGAGGTCGACGGCGGTCACTCGGGCACCCGCTCGGGGCTGCGGCCGTCCCCGGCCGCCGTGCCCTTCGCCGCCAGCGACTCGATCAGCTCCAGCGAGTGCGCGTTGTACTCGGCGACGATGGCGTGCGCGCCGATCGCGTCGCGGCGCGCGAGCGCGTCCACCAGGTCGGTGTGGCGCGACCACAGCAGCCCCCGCAGTCCGCCACCGCCCTCCGCCTCGCGGCGCAGGTGCGGGACCGCGCACACCCAGGACTGCACGCGCAGGCGGTGCAGGAAGTCCGCGAGGTAGGCGTTGCCGAACAGGGCGCTGAGCTCGCGCCAGAAGCGCAGGTCGTAGCCGATGAGGACGGTGAGGTCGCCCGCGGTGGCCGCGCGCGCCGCCTCCTCGCCGCGGCGGCGCACCGCGCCGAAGCCCTTCGGCGGGACGGGGTGGCGGTCCGCCGTCAGGACCAGCTCGCGGAAGATGCCGTCCGCTATCAGGCCGCGGGCCCGGACCATGCCCCGGTAGTCGGCCAGCGAGTGCTCGTGCACGCGGTAGCCGCGGTGCTGCACGGAGTCCAGGAGGCCCTGGGCGGACAGGTTCACCAGGGCCTCGCGGACGGGGGTCGCGGAGACGCCGTACTGGTCGGCGATCTCCTTGACCGTGAACTCCTGGCCCGGCACGAGACGGCCCGCGAGGATCTCGTCGCGCAGGGCGTCGGCGATCTGCTGCCGCAGGGTGCTGCGGATGACGGCGGGGCCGTCGGCTCCGGGCATGGTCGGTCCCCCTGCGTGGTCGCGCTCGGTTCGCTGTCGCTTATGAGCACGTCAGACTACGCGGTCGGGGTTGCGGGCCCTGAGGCCCGCCTCGCGCCCCCTTACACGGTGTGCGCGTCGGCCGCGTCCAGGGCGTGGTCCAGGGCCGCGAGGCCCGCCTTGGCCTCGGCCTCCGTGACGGTGCACGGCGGCACGACGTGGGTGCGGTTCATGTTCACGAAGGGCCACAGGCCGCCCGCCTTGGCGGCCGCGGCGAAGGCGGCCATGGGCGCGTTCGCATCGCCCGACGCGTTGTACGGCACCAGCGGCTCCCGGGTCTCGCGGTCCCGTACGAGCTCCAGGGCCCAGAACATGCCGAGGCCGCGCACCTCGCCCACACTCGGGTGGCGCTCGGCGAGCGCGCGCAGGCCGGGTCCGATGACGTCCTCGCCGACGCGGGCCGCGTTCTCCACGACGCCCTCGTCCTCCATGACGTTGATCGTCGCGACGGCGGCGGCGCAGGCCAGCGGGTGCCCGGAGTAGGTGAGCCCGCCCGGGTAGGGCCTGCGGGCGAAGGTCTCGGCGATGGCGCCGGAGATGGCGACGCCGCCGAGCGGCACGTATCCGGAGTTCACGCCCTTGGCGAAGGTCAGCAGGTCCGGCACGACGCCCTCGTGGTGGTCCACCGCGAACCACTTGCCGGTGCGGCCGAAGCCCGCCATGACCTCGTCCAGGATGAGCACGATGCCGTGCCGGTCGCACAGCTCGCGGACGCCCGCGAGGTAGCCGGGCGGCGGCGGCATGATCCCGGCCGTGCCCGGGACCGTCTCCAGGATGACCGCGGCGATGGTGCCGGGCCCCTCGAAGGCGATGGTGTCCTCCAGGTGCGTCAGGGCGCGCTCGCACTCCTGGGCCTCGTTCTCGGAGTAGAACGGGGTGCGGTAGAGGAACGGCGCCCAGAAGTGCACGACGCCCGCCGACGCGGTGTCGGACGGCCAGCGGCGCGGGTCACCGGTCAGGTTGATCGCCGCGGCGGTGGCCCCGTGGTACGAGCGGTACGCGGAGAGCACCTTGGGGCGGCCCGTGTGCAGCCGGGCCATGCGGGTGGCGTTCTCCACGGCCTCGGCGCCGCCGTTGGTGAAGAAGATCTTGTCGAGGTCGCCGGGGGTGCGCTCGGCGATCAGGCGCGCCGCCTCCGAGCGGGCCTCCACCGCGAACGCCGGGGCGAACGTGGCGAGGGACGCGGCCTGCTCCTGGATCGCGGCGACGACCTTGGGGTGCTGGTAGCCGATGTTCGTGAAGACGAGGCCGCTGGTGAAGTCGAGGTAGCGGTTGCCCTCGTAGTCCCAGAAGTACGAGCCGTCGGCGCCGGCCACCGCGAGGGGCGTGATCAGCTCTTGGGCGGACCAGGAGTGGAAGACGTGCGCGCGGTCCGCGGCGGCGACCGCCGCGCCGAGCTGGGGGTTGGGCTGAGGGGTCTTGGGGCTCATGGGGGTGAGGGTAGGTGTCCGGAATGTGGGCCTGACATGGGCGGGGTGTCTGGCGCGCGGCGCTTTACGCGACAGTCTGTCGGGGCGGGGCGGGGCGGCACGGCGCGGGGTGCGGGGCGGGGCGGGGTGCGGCGCGGCACGGGGTGCGGGCGGGCGCGGGGTGCGGGCCGCCGGATCAGTCGTCCGGCAGGGGGCGCGCCCGGGGCGCACCCCCCTCGCAGGAGATCCCGTACGTCAGGTCCTCCCCCTCGGCGTCGTCGACTGGCCCGCCCACGGGGCCGCGCGCGGGAACGCCACCCGCACCGCCCGCGCCCACCGGTTGGCCCCGAGATCCGGGCGCACGGCGGCGAATCCGCCGCAGTACTTGGTGAACTCCGCCGCCCGCAGTCCGTACCGGTGCAGCACGCGGTCCGCCTCCGTGAGCTTGCCGCGCGTCTTCGTCTCGACGAGGACGAGCCCGCTGTCGGCGGCGGCCGTGCGGCCCGTCTCCAGGTCCCGCACCACGAGCGCGGCGTCGCACGTGACCCGCTGGCCGTCCGCCACGAACGTGGCCCGGCGGTAGTCGGTGACCAGCGAGGGCCGCAGGGACTCGGGCGCCTCGATGCCGTACGAGCCGCGCAGCACCCCGGCGAGGAAGCCGCGCCGGGCCTCGTCGAGGGGGTGCGCCTCGCCCTCCAGGCGCTGGCGGTGCTTGACGGTCTCGCCGCGCCCGGTCTTCAGCTTGATCTCGAACTGCCGCTCCCCGCTGTCCTGGTAGAGCCGCTCGCGGATGCGGTAGCGCAGCCTGCGGCCCTGGCGGTGGTCGTGGAACGTCCCGAGGCCCGGGGTGTCGTAGTACGTCGAGCGGTAGCCGAAGCTGCGGCGGCCGCCGATGCTCAGGGCGCGGAACGGGCCCGAGCGCCGGCGCGGGTCGGTGAGCAGCGCCGCGAAGTCCTCGAAGATCTCGACGGGGACCAGATAGCTGTGGTCGTACCGGGCGAGCAGCTCCGCGCGGGAGTTGAGCTCGTCGAGCGACAGCGGGTGCGCGGCGAGCGCGGCGCGGCTGAGGGCGCGTACGGAGGGGTTCACACAGGCTCCTTACCGGGGGTGTGCGACCGGTCGCGACGTGCGTGTCGGGTGGTTGCAGCTCTGCTGCTCGCTCTGTTCCTTCAGTTCCTTCTGTTCCTTCTGTTCCTTCACATGCTTCCGGCTCCTCTGTACGAACTCGCGGCGCGGGCCGGAAGGTTCCGGCTGCCGGAAGCGGACTTCCAGGACCATCAGGTCCCGGACATGGTCCACCTCCTGCACGGTCCAGCCGAGGGGCTCCCCGAGGCGCCGCGCCAACTCGGCGTGCAGCGCGGTCTCCTCGCGGTACACCGCGTCGAGGGTGACCACCGCGCGCCGGTCGCGGGCGTACAGGGCGACGTTCAGGGCGAGGTAGGCGGGGACGAGCTCCCGCCTGCGGTGGCGCGGAGAGAAGACGGCGAAGGTCAGCAGCGCGACGGCCAGGAGGTCCAGGCCCAGGTGGGCGGCGAGCGTCTGTGGGTCCATGCGCCGGACGCTAGGCGGGCGCGGGTTAAGGGGGCTCCTGGCGGGCGTTAAGACCGCGCTCGGCCTAGGGCGGACCATCACTCTATTGACAGCACCCTGTCATAATGACAGCATGCTGACATACCCACTCGGGCACAGGCCCGGGCACGGGAGTCCGGCACTGGAGGTCACCATGAGCAAGGCCGTCCCGAGCGAGAACGCCCCGAGCGAGAACGTCCCGAGCAAGGCCGTTCACCTCGCCGTCTACGACACGCTCGCCGACTGGGAGACCGGTTACGCCACCGCGTTCCTCGCCCGCACCGGCCACACCGTCCGCACGGTCGCCCTGACGGCGGAGCCGGTCACCACCGTCGGCGGCGTGCGCGTCCAGCCCGACCTGACGCTCGACGCACTGCGGCCCGAGGACAGCGAGCTGCTGATCCTGCCCGGCGCCGACCTCTGGGACACCGGCGACACCCTCGCGCCGTTCGCCCGCGCCGCCCGCTCCTTCCTCGACGCGGGCGTGCCCGTCGCCGCGATCTGCGGCGCCACGGCGGGCCTCGCCCGCGAGGGCCTGCTCGACGACCGCGCCCACACCAGCGCCGTCTCCTTCTACCTGGGCGCGACCGGCTACCAGGGCGCGGACCGCTACGTGGAGACCGACGCCGTCACCGACGGCGACCTGATCACGGCCGGGCCCACCGAGCCCGTCGCGTTCGCCCGCGAGGTCCTCAAGCGCATGGGCGCGTTCGAGGGCGAGAAGCTCGACGCCTGGTACCGGCTCTTCCACGACTCGGACCCGGCCGCGTACGAGACGCTGAGCGCGTGAGCGCGCCGCCGCCCGGCGACCGCGCCGCCCAGGACCTGCTCAGCCGCACCGCGCTCGGTGTCTTCCGGCTCAACGGCCAGTTCCTCGCGGTCGCCGAGGACCTTGCCCGGCCCGCCGGGCTCACCGCCGCCTGGTGGCAGGTGCTCGGCGCGGTGCTGCACGAGCCGCTGCCCGTGGCCCAGATCGCCCGCGTCATGGGCATCACCCGGCAGAGCGTGCAGCGCGTGGCCGACCTGCTGGTGCGCGACGGGCTCGCCGCGTACGCCCCGAACCCGGCCCACCGCCGCGCCAAGCTCCTGACCCCCACGGCCGCGGGCCACGCCGCCGTCACCCGCATCGGCCCCGGCCACGCGGCACTCGCCGCCCGCCTCCAGGAGGCCCTCGGCGAAGAGGAGTTCGCCCGCACGGCGGAGGCGCTGGAACGGCTTTCGGATGCGTTGGCGGGGCTGGAGGGCGGGGAGCCGTAGCCCGGGCTAGGGCGCGTTCCCGTGGGGCATGAGCACGCGTGCAGGTAGTCGATGACGGGCCCGCTCAGCCCCCGCCGCAGGTGCGGGCGCACCGGTGCGCCCCCTCACATGGAGCCGGGCAGGCTCGTGGTCCCCCGGCCCACCGGACTCCGCGCGGCGCAGGCGCGCCCCTGCGGGGCAGTCGGCCAGGATGCCGACGTGCCGGTGGGGGCAGGTGGCGAGGTGGTGGCGGTAGGCCGCGTACGGGTCCGGTGCCTGGTGCCCGTCAGGGCCGAAGTGGCTGGTCACGGCGTCACGCCCGCCGTCTCCCCCTGCGCGGTGGAGTACGCAGCCAGCAGGGCGGCCGGGTCGGTGAGGGTGAGCGGGGCGGTGGGGGCGACGATCCAGGAGCGGGTGCGCAGGGTGAGCGGGGCGACGACGCCGGGGGCCGGGGCGGCGATGACGTCACCGCGGCTGAGCGTGGTGGCCGGGGGCGCGCACCAGGACCTCGCGGTCCCGCGGGGGACGAGGACCTCGATGTGCGTCGCGGTGTGCAGCACGGGCCCGAGGGGGCTGTCCTCGGCGCGGAGGCGGCGGACGGCCCGCCAGCCGATGCGGCGCGGCAGCCGCACCACGTCCCAGGCGACCCCGACGGGCACCGGCGCGAGGTCGCCGCGGTCCCACGCGGCGAGCGCCCCGCGAACGTCGGCCTTCGCCGCCACGAGCCAGGCGACGGCTGCGGGGGTGGTCGTGCTCTCGGCCATGTCGACTCCTTGCCGGTCGGGCACACCCCGGGACGGCCGGACGGCCGCCGGGGCCTTGACGGTCAGACCAGGATCTTGTGACGCACAGTGGTTTCTCGATCCCCTGCCGGTAATCTCACCGTGGGATGACTTCCCCCTCTCGTGGTGAGTGACGAGGAGTGCCATGCCGACTGCGTTGGGGCCTGTCGGGTTACCGGACTGGGCATGGGAGCGTGCGGAAGTACGGGAGGCCCTCAGGGCACGCGACATGGGCGCCGTGTTCCGGTACGTGCAGCGGTACGCGGGCGCCAGCCAAGCGCGTATCGCGGGGGCGGCGGGGATGACGCAGGCCCGCGTCAACGAGATCATCAACGGCCGTCGTGAAGTGTCCCGGCTGGATGTGTACGAGCGGATCGCCGACGGCCTGCGCATGCCCGACGACGCCCGCCACCTCCTCGGACTCGCGGCCAGCCGGGAGAAGCACAGCGGAGGCGCCGCCTTCGACCTGGCCGCGTTCCCGGAAGTCGTGCGCGTCTACGCGGCGCAGAGCTCAGCGGCTGAGGAGATCAGGCAGCAGGCCCGCCGGGCTGCGGAGTTGGACGTCCTGGCCGTGCGCGGCCTCGGCCTGATCGGGCTGAACGACAGCCTGCTGCGGGCCTGCCTGCCGCGCAATCAGGACGGCGAAGGGCTGCGGCTGCGCGTGGCGCTGCTCGACCCCGACAGCGCCGCTCTGCCGCGGCGGGCGGCCGAGATCGGCGAGTCCGCCGAGTCGCTGGCATCCGGGGTTCGGCTCACCGAGGCGCGACTGCGGGAGCTGGCGGACACCTGCGACATCAGTGTCTGGCGGTACAGCATGCTGCCGACCTGGCGCCTCATCCGAGCGGACAACCTCATGTTCGTGGGGGCGTTCGACCACGGGTGGGAAGGACACGAGTCGGCGACTTACAAGGTGACAGCGACGCCGCACGGTCCGCTCTTCCGGGGATTCAACAGGATGTTCGATGCGGTCATCGACAGCGCGCGGCGCACCGTCTGAGAGAAGGAGGGCCAGTGATCGAGGCCGAATTCAAGGCACACGTGCGCGCGCCGGACCTGGTCATGGGCGACCTCGACCGGCGGGCACCCGCCCGCGTCGAGGTGTACCAGGACACCTACTACGACCGCCCCGACGGTTCGCTGGAGAAGGCGGACCAGGAACTACGGGTGCGCACGGTGCACGGCCCGGACGGCACCCGTACGGTACTGACGTTCAAGAGCGCGGCAGTCGACGAGGAATCCGGCTCCAAGCCCGAGCACGAGACCACCGTCGAGGACGCGGAAGCGACCCACGCGCTGCTGCGCGGCCTCGGCCACGTGGCGGTCATCGCGTTCGAGAAGCGGTGCCGCAACTACGAGTTCGAGGCCAGGGGCCGGCGGATGCTGGCGACGCTCGTGCGCGTCCCCGAGCTCAACGGAGTGTTCCTGGAGGTAGAGGCGCTGGTCGACGAGACCGAGGTGACTGCCGCCCTGGCAGACATCCGAGCGGTGCTCGCCGAACTCGGCATCGGCGACGGCGACCTCACCCGGGAGACGTACACCGGCGCGGTCGCCGCGCGGCGAGGGTGCCCTGGGGCGTGACGAAGTCCGGGGGCGGCCGCTCGCTGACTCGAACATGTCGGCCGGACCCGCGCCGTCACCGTCGTGCGGGCCGTGGATGTCTCACGGATGTGTCACAGAATGCGTCGACAGCTGCGGATGGCGCGCTCATGATGTGGGCTTATACGGGCCGGGGGTGCCGGGGGGCCGTGTGGACGGTCCGTAGACTCCTCGGTCTGTTGCACGGTGGGCCACGCGCGGTGGCCGCCGGGGAAGTGGCTGGAACTGGGGGAGGACGGCGCCGCGATGGCCATGGAGAAACTGGGCCCGGGGGATCCGCAGCGGATAGGCGCCTACCGCCTGCTCGCGCGGCTCGGCGCGGGCGGCATGGGGCAGGTGTATCTGGCGCGCTCCGACCGGGGGCGCACCGTCGCCGTGAAGCTGGTGCGCGAGGAACTGGCCGCGCAGGACGAGTTCCGGGGCCGCTTCCGGCAGGAGGTGGGCGCCGCCCGGCGCGTCGGCGGGGCCTGGACGGCGCCCGTGCTCGACGCGGACACCGAGGCCGCGATCCCCTGGCTCGTCCACCGGTTACGTCGCCGGGCCCTCGCTGCAGGCCGTCGTCTCGCACGAGCACGGGCCGCTCCCCGAACGCTCGGTGAAGATCCTCGCCGCCGGACTCGCGGGCGCCCTGAAGGACATCCACGCCGCCGGGCTCATCCACCGCGACCTCAAGCCGTCCAACGTCCTGGTCACCATCGACGGGCCGCGCGTCATCGACTTCGGGATAGCCAGGGCCCTGGAGACCGTCACCGACGGGGGCCTCACCCGGACCGGGGCGCTCGTCGGGTCTCCCGGGTTCATGGCGCCCGAGCAGGTGCGGGGCGACCGCGTCACCGAGGCGTGCGACGTCTTCTGCCTGGGGTCCGTGCTCGCGTACGCGGCGACCGGCGCGCTGCCCTTCGGCACCGCCAACAGCGGGGTGCACGCCCTGATGTTCCGCATCGCGCAGGAGGACCCCGACCTGGAGCCGGTCCCGGAGTCGCTGCGCGACCTCATCAAGGACTGCCTGGCCAAGGAGCCCGGGCGAGCGGCCCTCGCTGGATGACATCCTGGCCCGCACCGGCGCCGAGGACACCGTCTTCCAGGGCAAGTCCCGCGAGCCGTGGCTGCCCGCCGCGCTGGTGGCGCAACTCGGCCGCCACGCGGTGCGGCTGCTGGACGCCGAGGACCCCGAGGGCACGGCCGCCGATGCCGACGCCCCGGAGGGCGCGAAGCTCCCGGCCCTGCCCGCGCCGCCCGCCGTGCCCCCGGCCGCCGTGGCCCCGGCCCCGCCCACCGGGCCCCCGGACACCCCCGACACCCCGCCGCCGCCCGGCATCCCAGGCCAGGCCCCCCTCGACCGCCTGCCGACCATGGTCAGCGGCATGCCCCCGGCGCCCACGCCCACCCCCGCTCCCACCCCCGCGCCGACCCCGACTCCCCCGCCCGGCCACGGGCCCGCGTACGGCTACCCGCAGCACGCCGCCCCCGCCCCCGCCTACGGCTACCCGCACCCCCAGCAGCCCTACGGAAGCACGCCGCCCTACGGTCCGCCGCCGCTCGACCCGCCGCGCCGCAGCGCCCGCTCCACCGCGCTGCTCGTGGCCGTCGCGATCGTCGTGGCCCTGGGCGCGGGCGGCGCCGTGTACGCGGCGATGAAGGGCGACGCCGACCCGCAGGCGCGCGGCGACGACAAGAACCGGAGCAGCGGCGGCCCGAAGACGCCCGGCACTCCCTCCGACTCCTCGGGCCCCGCCTCGCCGACGCCGTCCGGCTCGCCCGAGCCGTCCGACGACGAGGGCACCGTGCCGGACAAGTTCCTCGGCACCTGGAACGGCACCGTCACCGGCGACGCCGGGGTGAGCACCCGGCGCCTGGCCCTCCAGCAGGGCGAGGTCGGCGACACCGTCCTGTCGATGACCGCCGAGGGCCCCCTGGCGGGCGGCGGCACCTACCGCTGCGTGTTCCAGGGGACCCTCACCTCCGCCTCCGACGGGCAGCTGCGCATCGGCGCCACCCAGGTCACCGTCGGCCCGGGCACCACCTGCGAGCCCGGCGCCCCCAGCGTCATCACGATCCTGCCGAGCGGCGAGCTGCGCCGCACGAACAGCGACGACGGCAAGGCCCTGACGTACACCAAGGGCGGCTGACGGAAGGATCAGTAGGCGATCTTGCCGGTGCTCCGGTTCGCGCCCTTGAACTGGACGTAGAAGCCCGCGCCGTCCCGCACGTTGGAGGCCGCCACCTTCCACACGCCCTTGCGGGCGGTCTTCCAGGCGTTGCACTGGCCGGTGTTCTTGAAGCAGATCCGCACCTGCCGGGTGTAGTTGACCTTCAGGTTGATGTCGGCGCAGTTCCGGGTGGCGTAGGCGTAGCGGCCGGTGGCGGGCCAGTGCGCGTTGCGGCCGGGGCCGCCCGGGGTGCCGGTGTAGTTGCGGGCGCTGCCGTAGCAGGACACGGCCGCGTCCGCCGTCGGCTCGGCGGCGCTCGCGCCGCTCGCCAGCGCGGCCGTACCTCCCGCGAGCAGCGCGGTGGTCATCGCGAACGGAACGATCCGGGTGCTCATGCGCATGGTCAATCCCCTTGTACGTGGCGTCATGTGACGCGGCGGACATCGGTGACGCACGCCCTCGTCGCCGGTGGCGGCCGGGGCGTACACCGGCGATGTCAGCCGTCCCGGCGTTGTCCCGCAGCCCCGTGCGCACCTCGGGACAGAAGCCGGAACGCCCGGCGGTCGCCGTTCCTGGCACGGGAATTGGCTCGCGGGCGGCTTCCGTACCGCCGCCGCACCCGGTAGGCCTGGTGCCGTTCCGCATGCCTACGGGGGCGACAGGGGGGCGTGGTGGGGCGTCGTGAGAAGCCGGTCGACCCGGCGGCCGGTCCTGTGGAGCGGTTCGCGCACGAGCTGCGGGAGCTGCGCCGCGCGGCGGGCGCGCCCACCTACCGGGCGATGGCCGCGCGTTCGGAGTACTCCGTCACCGCGCTCGCCTACGCCGTCGCGGGCGAGAAGCTGCCGTCCCTCGCGGTCGCCCTCGCCTATGTGGAGGCCTGCGGGGGCGACCCTGGCGACTGGGAGCCGCGCTGGCAGGCGGCGCGGCGCGCGCGGTCCGCGCTCCCTGCGGACGACGAGGACCCGCCGCCCTACCAGGGCCTCGCCCGCTTCGAGCCCGGGGACCGGGAGCTGTTCTTCGGCCGCGAGCGGCTCACCGGCGAACTCGAAGGCCTGACCCGCGCGCACCGCGTCGTCGCCGTGTTCGGCCCCTCCGGCAGCGGCAAGTCGTCGCTGCTGCGCGCCGGGCTCATCCCCCGCCTCCAGGAGCCGGACCCCGACCGTCGCGGGCCCGCCGCGATCCGCGTGCTCACCCCAGGACCGAGGCCCGCCCGCACCCACGGCCGCCTCTTCGACGCGGCGGCGGGCGAGGGCGACACCTGGCTGGTGGTCGACCAGTTCGAGGAGGTCTTCACGCTGTGCCGCGACCCGGGCGAGCGCGAGCGGTTCCTCGGCCGGCTGCTTTCCGCCCGCGATCCGCGCCACCGCCTGCGCGTGGTCCTCGGCGTACGGGCGGATTTCTACGGCCACTGCCTCCAGCACCGCGAGCTGGCCCGCGCGGTGCGCGACGCGAGCCTGCCGGTGGCGCCGATGGGCCCCGACGAGCTGCGCGCGGCGATCGTGCGCCCCGCCGCCGCGCGCGGCCTGATCGTCGAACGCGCCCTCACCGCCCGGCTGATCGAGGAGACCCTGGACCAGCCCGGCGGCCTTCCGCTGACCTCGCACGCGCTCCTGGAGACCTGGCGGCGCCGCCAGGGCCGCACCCTGACGATGGCCGCGTACGAGGCCTGCGGCGAGGTCGCGGGGGCGCTCGCCCGCACCGCCGAGGACCTGTGCGCGCAACTCCCCCCGCACCAGCGGAGCGTGGCCCGCCGCGTCCTGCTGCGCCTGATCACACCGGGCGACGGCACCCCCGACACCCGCCGCCCGGTACCGCGCGCGGAGTTCGAAACCGGAGAAGCCGGAGAAGCCGGAGAGACCAGGGAGGCCGGAGAGACCGGGGAGGCCGGGAGCAGCGGTGCCGCCGACGGCGTCGTCACCGCGCAGGTGCTCGACCGGCTCGCCCGGGCCCGGCTGATCACCCTCGACCACGACACCGTCGACCTGGCCCACGAGGCCGTCATCGCGGGCTGGCCCCGGCTGCGCGCCTGGATCGAGGAGGACCGCGAGCGGCTTCGCTGCCACCGGCGGCTCACCGAGGCCGCCGAGGCCTGGCGGGAGCTCGGCGGGGACGGCGGCGCGCTGTACCGGGGCACCCGTCTCGCCACCGCCGACGAGCACTTCCCCGAGGCCCGCGCGCACCCCGAACTGACCGCCCTGGAGCGGGACTTCCTGACCGCGAGCACCACCGCCCGCGACCAGGAGCGGCGCGCGGCGGCCCGGGTGACGCGCCGGCTGCGGCGGTTCACGGCGGCGCTGTCCGCGCTGCTCGTCCTCGTCCTGACCGCGAGCCTGATCGCCTGGCAGCAGAGCCGCGACAGCGACCGCGAGCGCGACCGGGCCCGCGCCGCCCAGCGCGTGGCCCAGTCCCGGCAGCTGGCCGCGCAGTCCGCCACCCTGCTCGGCACGGACCCGGACCTGGCGGCGCTGCTCGCGGTCGGCGCCCACCGCGCGGCCCCCACGCCGGAGGCCGCGAGCAGCCTGTACGCGGCGGCCGAACTCCCGCTCCGCCACCGGCTCACGGGCCACGAGGGGCCGGTCCTCACGGTGGCGTTCGGGCCCGGCGGGCGGACCGTGGCCACCGGCGGCGGGGACGGGAAGGTACGGCTGTGGAACGCGGCGACGGGGGCGCTGAAGAGCACCCTGAGCGGCCACACCGGGGACGTCTACACGGTGGCGTTCAGCCCCGGCGGGCGCACCCTGGCCACGGGCGGCGCCGACGGCACCGTACGGCTGTGGGACACCGCGACCGGCGAGACCCGCACCACCCTGGCCCGCCGCGGGGACGCGGTCTTCTCGATGGCGTTCAGCCCCGACGGGCGGACGCTGGCCAGCGGCGGCGCCGACGGCAGCGTGCGCCTGTCCCGGGTGGCCACCGGCCGCACCCGCGCCGTCATCGGCGGCCACACCGCCGAGGTGTCGGGCCTGGCGTTCAGCCCCGACGGGCGGACCCTCGCGACCGGCGGCGCCGACAAGGCCGTACGCCTGTGGAACGCCGCGACGGGCCGCCGGAAGGCCACGCTCACCGGGCACACCGCCGAGGTCTCGCAGGTGGCGTTCAGCCCCGACGGACGCACCCTCGCCAGCGGCGGCTACGACCGGAGCGTGCGCCTGTGGCACGTCGGCGCGCGCCGCCCGTACCGCACGCTCACCGGGCACACCGGCGAGATCACCTCGGTGGCCTTCGGCCCCGACGGGCGGACCCTGGCCACCGGCGGCGCCGACAAGACCGTACGGCTGTGGAACCCCGCCACCGGGCGCACGCGCACCACCCTCACCGGCCACACCGCGCCCGTCTCCGCCGTGGCCTTCGCGCCCGGCGGACGCGCGCTCGCCTCCGGGGGCTACGACCGGACGGCGCGGCTGTGGAGCACCACGGGCCCCCGGACGAGCACCGCGCTCACCGACCGCGCGGGACCGGTCTCCGCGCTCGCGTTCAGCCCCGACGGGCGCGCCCTCGTCACCGTCGGCGACGACGGGGCGGCGCGCCTGTGGGACGTCGCGGGGGGCAGGAAGCGGGCCACGCTCGCGGGCCGCGCCGACCCGGTCCTCGCGGCGGCCTTCGCGCCCGGCGGCCGGACGCTGACCACCGTCGACGACATCCGGACGGTACGGGTGTGGGACGCGGCCACCGGCAGGCGGCGCGCCACGCTCAGCGGCCCCGGCGGCGTGGTCACCGTGGTGGCCCTCAGCCCCGGAGGACGGACGCTGGCCGTCGACCACGCGATGGAGAAGGTACGGCTCCTGGACGCGGCGACCGGCGCCACCCGGGCCACCCTGAGCGGCCACACCGGAGAGATCACCGCGCTCGCGTTCAGCCCCGACGGGCGCACCCTCGCCAGCAGCAGCGGGGACCGGACGGTGCGGCTGTGGGACACGGCCACCGGCCGGCGCACGGCCACGCTCGGCGGGCACACCGGCGGGGTCACCGCCGTGGCCTTCGCGCCCGACGGGCGCACCCTGGCCAGCGGCGACGAGAACGAGACGGTGCGGCTGTGGAACACCGCCACGGGGCGCACGCGCACCACCCTCACCAGCCACACCGGCGCGATCACCGCGCTCGCGTTCAGCCCGGACGGGCGCACGCTCGCCAGCGGCAGCGGCGCCGACCGGGCGGTGCGGCTGTGGGACACGGCCACCGGCCGCCCCCGCACCAGCCTCGGCGGACACGCCGCACCCGTGCGGGCGCTGGCCTTCGGGCCCGGCGGGCGGACCCTGGCCACCGGCGGCGACGGCAGGACGCTGCTGTGGAGGCTCGCCCTGCCCACGGCGGCGCGGGCCGCCCGAGCGGTCTGTGCCGCCGTGGGGCGCGAGCTGACCCGGCGGGAGCACGCGGAGTACCTGCCGGACCGGCCCCGCGGCCCGCTGTGCGCGGGGCGGGACCGGCCCGGACAGGCACCGGGTGCCCGCCGGGACCGGTCAGCCGGCCTCGACTAGATGAACGAGTTGATCTCGATCGTCTCGTCGCGGCCCGGGCCCACGCCGATCGCGGAGATCGGGGCGCCGGACATCTCCTCCAGGGCCTTCACGTAGGCCTGCGCGTTCTTCGGCAGGTCGGCGAAGGTCTTGGCCTTGGTGATGTCCTCGGACCAGCCAGGCAGCGTCTCGTAGACGGGCTTCGCGTGGTGGAAGTCCGTCTGGTTGTACGGGAGCTCCTCGACGCGCTTGCCGTCGATCTCGTACGCCACGCAGACCGGGATCTGCTCCCAGCCGGTGAGGACGTCGAGCTTGGTGAGGAAGAAGTCCGTCAGGCCGTTCACGCGGGTCGCGTAGCGGGCGATCGGGGCGTCGAACCAGCCGCAGCGGCGGTCACGGCCGGTCGTCACACCGCGCTCGCCGCCGATGGTGCGCAGCGCCTCGCCGTCCGCGTCGAACAGCTCCGTCGGGAACGGGCCCGCGCCGACGCGCGTGGTGTACGCCTTCAGGATGCCGATGACGCGGCTGATCTTCGTCGGGCCGACACCGGTGCCGGTGCAGGCGCCGCCCGCCGTCGGGTTCGACGAGGTGACGAACGGGTACGTGCCGTGGTCCACGTCCAGGAGCGTGCCCTGGCCGCCCTCGAACAGGACGACCTTGTCGTCGTCGAGGGCGTTGTTGAGGATCAGCGTGGTGTCGGCCACGTACCGCTTGATGTTCTCGCCGTGCTCCAGGAGCTGCTCGACGATCTGCTCGGCCTCGATGGCGCGGCGGTTGAACACCTTGGTGAGCAGCTGGTTCTTCTGCTCCAGGGCCGCTTCGACCTTCTGCTTCAGGATCGACTCGTCGTAGAGGTCCTGTACGCGGATGCCGGTGCGGTTGATCTTGTCGGCGTAGGTCGGGCCGATGCCGCGCCCCGTCGTGCCGATCTTCCGCTTGCCGAGGAAGCGCTCGCCGACCTTGTCCACCGTCACGTTGTACGGCGTGATGATGTGCGCGTTGCCGCTGATCAGCAGCTTCGACGTGTCGACGCCGCGCTCGTTCAGACCGCTCAGCTCGGAGAGCAGGACCGACGGGTCGACGACGACGCCGTTGCCGATGACCGGTACGCAGTCCGGCGAGAGGATTCCGGAAGGGAGGAGGTGCAGCGCGTACTTCTGGTCGCCTACGACGACCGTGTGGCCGGCGTTGTTGCCGCCCTGGTAGCGCACTACATAGTCCACGGATCCACCGAGCAGGTCGGTGGCCTTTCCCTTGCCTTCGTCACCCCACTGAGCACCGAGCAGCACGAGTGCGGGCACAGGCGTACACCCCTTCCGGGCGGGGCATGTCCAAGGTCAGGGGCCACGGCCAGGTGCCGTCGCCGCCGGTGTGGGTGTGCCTTGGTCGCCCCGGAATAGACGAAGCCCCTGGCGCAATAGCGCAAGGGGCTCTTGCACAAAGATGCTACCCGAGGACTAAAGAAAGGGCGCACGTGTCGGTTCACGACCAGCGCGATGACCTCATCGTGATCATCGACTCGGCCGCCCGGCGCACGGACGGAGAGTCCGTGCGCATCGCCAAGGACGTGCTCGGCGCGGGCGCCGCGCTCAAGCTCTGCCTGCCCGAAGGACCGGAGGAATTCGCCCGCGCCCTGGTCAGACGGGGTGCGCGGCGGCCGGTGGTGGTCGGCGACGACGCGGCCCTGCGGCGGGCCGTCGGGGTGCTGCACCGGGAGCGGGCCCTGGAGGCGACGGACCTCGCGGTCGTGCCCGTCGCCGGTGGCGCCGCCGGGATGCGGCTCGCGCGGGCCCTCGGGGTGCCCGCGGGGGCGGTCGCGGCGGCGCGGGCCGTCCTCGACGGGGTGCCCAGGCGGCTCGACCTGCTCGTCGACGACCGGGACGAGGTGGTGCTCGGCGATGTGCGCATCCCCTCCGGGGGCGCGACGGCCAAGGCCGGGGCCAAGGCGGGCGAGGGCGCGGCCGGGGAGCGGCACACCTGGCTGCGGACCTGCCAGTCGCTGGTACGGACGCTGGGGACGCGCCCTGCGGCCCGCGCGGCCGCGGGGCCCGCGCGGCTGCGCGTCGAGGCCGACGGGGTGACGCTCGTCGACCTGGACCAGCCCGTCGAGCGGGTGTCCGTGGCGCCCGGGGGCGGCGGGCTCGCCCGGGTGGAGGTGCGGACGTGCGCCGCCGGGGGCGAGGGCGCGGCCCTGCGGGCACGGGCCCGCTCGGTGACGGTGTCGGGTCCTGACTTCCGCTACGGGGCGGACGGGGACACGGCGGGGCCCGTCCGCACCCGCACCTGGACGGCCCACCCCAAGGCCTGGGTCCTCACCCTGCCCCGCTGACCGGGCTGACCGGCCTGACCGGCCTGATCGGGCTGACCGGTTCGGGCGGGCGGGTCACCTCGGCGGGCCGAAGCGCTGTTCCCGGTGGAGTCCGCCAGCGGGCCATCATGCCGGTCAGCTCCACCTGGACGAACTCGAAGAACGCCAGCGTCTCCGCCAGGCGCAGCCCCGCGGGCGACTGCGCGCCGAGGCTCGCGATCCCGTCCCGCAGCGCGCCCTCCCAGCGCCGCAGGACGGCGTCCCGGTTCGTCAGCGCCTCGTACCACTGGTCGCTGTGCACCCGGAAGACGTCGCGCCGCGACCCGGGCACGCGCTCGCGCGAGACCATGAACTGCTGCGTCAGATAGCGCACCGCCCCGGACACCGCCGCCGGGCTCACGTGCAGCCGCTCGCCGAGCTCCGCCGCGGTGAGCGTCCCGGACTCGGAGGCGAGCAGCGCCGCGAACACCCGGGCGGGCATGCGCGGCATCCCCGCCCACACCAGCTGCGCGGCGAACTGCTCGGTGAACCGCGACGCGGCGGCGAGGTCCTCGCCGCCCTCAACGCCCGCAACGCCCGCAGCGCCCTCGACGCCCCCAGCGCCCTCGACGCGCCCCGCCCCCGACGCCGCGTCCGGCCCCGTCTCCTCATGCCTGGTCATCTGCCGATCATCTCCCGCGCCCGCCTCCCGGCCCACCCCCGCCACCTCTGAGTTTATGCAGTTCCTTAACTTCACAAATTTGTGAAATCAGCGTACGTTCAAAAACATGACGAAGGAACGCCCCGCCCTAGAGGTGTCCGGACTGCACAAGTCCTTCGGTACGACGCACGCGCTCGACGGCCTCGACCTCGTCGTGGAGCCCGGCGAGGTCCACGGCTTCCTCGGGCCGAACGGATCGGGCAAGTCGACCACCATCCGCGTGCTGCTCGGCCTGCTGCGGGCCGACGCGGGAGACGCCCGGGTGCTCGGCCGCCACCCGTGGCACGACGCCGTGGAGCTGCACCGGCACCTCGCGTACGTGCCCGGCGACGTCACCCTGTGGCGGAACCTGTCCGGGGGCGAGGTCATCGACCTGTACGGCGGGCTGCGGGGCGGGCTCGACGCGGCGCCGGCGGGCCGAGCTCGTCGCGCGGTTCGAGCTCGACCCCACCAAGAAGGGGCGCGCGTACTCCAAGGGCAACCGCCAGAAGGTCGCGCTCGTCGCCGCCTTCGCCTCCGACGCGGAGCTGCTGGTCCTGGACGAGCCGACGTCCGGGCTCGACCCGCTGATGGAGGAGGTCTTCCAGGAGTGCGTCACCGAGGCCCGGCGGCGCGGGCGGACCGTACTGCTGTCCTCGCACCTCCTCAGCGAGGTGGAGAGCCTCTGCGACCGGGTCTCCATCATCCGCAGGGGCCGCACCGTGGAGACCGGTTCGCTGGCCGAGCTGCGCCACCTCACCCGCACCAGCGTGCACGCCGAACTCGCCGGGCCGCCGAGCGGCCTGGACCGGCTTCCCGGCGTCCACGGCCTCGAAGTCGACGGCCACCGCGTCCGGCTCCAGGTCGACACCGACCAGCTGGACGCCGTGCTGCGCTCCTTCACCGCGGCGGGCGTGCGGTCCCTGACGAGCACGCCGCCCACCCTGGAGGAGCTGTTCCTGCGGCACTACCAAGACGACAGGGCCGACAGGGCCGACAGGAACAGCGGGAACGACACGGCCGACCGCAACTCCGAGGCGGTGCCGCGATGACCGGCGGGCACCGGCAGCTCGCGGGCACCCGCCCCCTGCTGCGCCTCGCCCTGCGGCGCGACCGCGTCGTCGTCCCGGTGTGGCTCGCGGTCATCACGCTGATGGTCACGAGCATGCCGAGCACCCTCAAGGAGGTGTACGGCACCCCGGCCGAGCGCGCCGACCTGGTCGCGTCGCTCACCACGAACGCCTCCCTGCGCGCCGTCTACGGCCCGGTGTTCGACCAGTCCCCCGGCGGCCTCACCGCCTGGCGCGCCGGCACCTTCGCCGGGGTGCTCGCCGCCGTGATGAGCCTCGTCATCGTCGTCCGGCACACCCGCGAGGAGGAGGAGACCGGGCGCCAGGAGATGCTCTCGTCGGCCGTGGTCGGCCGCCGGGCGCTCCGCTGACCTCCGCGCTGCTCGCGGCGCTCCTCGCCAACGCCCTCCTCGCGCTGCTCCTCACCGGCGGCCTCGCGGGCGAGGGCGGCGCCGGTGCCCTCGCGCTGGGCCTCGGCGTCGGCTGCGTCGGCATGGTGTTCGCCGCCCTCGCCGCGGTGCTCGCGCAGCTCACGGAGAGCGCCCGGCTCGCCAAGGGCCTCACAGCGGCGCTGCTCGGCGCGGCGTTCGCGCTGCGCGCGGCGGGCGACTCGGCCACGGCGGACGGCTCCTCGCCGCTCACCTGGTGCTCGCCGGTGGGCTGGCTGGAGAACACCCGCGCCTTCGGCGCCGAACGCTGGTGGGTGTTCCTGCTCTTCGCGGGCGCCACCGCGGTGGCGTGCGCCGCCGCGTACGCGCTGGCCGGGCGCCGCGACGTCGGCATGAGCTTCCTGCCGTCGCGGCCGGGGCCCGCGCGCGGGGGCCTCGGCACGGCGGGCGCGCTCGCCTGGCGGCTGCAGCGCGGCGCGGTGCTCGGCTGGAGCCTCGGCTTCCTCGCCGCGGGCGTGGTCTTCGGCGGCATGGCGGACGGCGCCACCGACCTGGTCGGCGACAACGAGAACACCCGCGAGATCTTCCAGCGCATGGGCGGCCACGCCGGGCTCACCGACGCCTTCCTGTCCGCGATGGCCGGCGTCATCGCGATGGTCGGCGCGCTCTACGTCGTCGCCTCCGTCCTGCGGCTGCACGGCGAGGAGACCTCGGGCCGCGCCGATCCTGTCCTCGCCCACGCCGTCGGCAGGCTGCGGTGGGCGGCCGGGCACCTGGTCGTCGCGTTCGGCGGCGCCGCCCTGATCATGCTGCTCGCCGCCTGCGGCCTCGCGCTCGGCTACGGCCAGGACGCCGGGCCGATCCTCGGCGCCTGCCTGGTGCAGCTGCCCGCGATCTGGCTGATCGGCGCGCTCGCCGTGCTGCTCCAGGGCGTCTCGCCGCGCCTGGCCCCGGCCTCCTGGGGCGCGGCGGGCGCGGCCCTCGTCATCGGCTGGCTCGGCCCCGCCCTCGACGTGCCGCGGGCGGTCATGAACCTCTCCCCGTTCTCACACCTGCCGAAGCTGCCCGGCGGCGAGCTGACCTGGACGCCGGTGCTGCTGCTCACGGGCCTCGCGGCGGCCCTGACGGCGGCAGGCCTCGCGGGCCTGCGCCACCGGGACCTCACACCCGGCTGACAGACCGCACTCGAACCCCTCAGACCTCCACCAGCAGCCCCTCAAAGCCCCGGATCACGAAGCTCGGCTTCCGCAGGGGTGCCGCGGCGAGCCGCAGGCCCGGGGCGTGGCGCAGCAACGCCCGCAGGGACGCTTCGAGTTCGATCCGCGCCAGCGCCGCCCCGACGCAGTAGTGGACGCCCGCGCCGAAGGAGAGGTGCGGGTTGTCGGCGCGCGCCAGGTCGAGCGTGTCGGGGTCGGCGAACGCGGCCCCGTCGCGGTTCGCCGAGCCGAAGAGCAGCGCCACCTCGCTGCCCCGGGGGATGACGGTCCCGCCGACCTCGATGTCGTCGAGCACCCACCGCTCGAAGAGCTGCAACGGGGTGTCGTAGCGCAGCAGTTCCGGCACGGCCGTCGGCAGCAGCCGCGCGGGCTCGGCGCGCAGGGCGGCCAGCTGCCCGGGGTGGCGGAACAGGGCGTGCCAGCCGTTGACGGTGGCGTTGACGGTCGCCTCGTGCCCGGCGTTCAGGAGCAGCACGCAGGTCGAGACGAGCTCCTGCTCGCTCAGCCGGTCGCCCTCCTCGTGGGCGGCGATGAGGTCCGTGAGCAGGTCGTCGCCGGGCCGCTCCCGCCGCCGCGCGATCAGCTCGCGCAGATACGCGGAGAACTCCAGGGACGCGCGCACGGCACGGGCGGCGACGGCCTCGGGCGGGTTCAGCTCGTACATCCCGCAGATGTCCGCCGACCACGGCCGCAGGGGCGCGCGGTCGCCCTCGGGGATGCCGAGCAGCTCGGCGATCACGGCGACGGGCAGCGGCTCCGCGACCTGGGCGAGGAGGTCGCCGCCCCCGTCCGCGACGAGCCCGCGCACCAGTTCGTCGGCGAGCCCCTCCACGTACGGGCGCAGCCGCTCCACGGTCCTCGGCGTGAACGCCTTGGCGACCAGGCGGCGGACGCGGGTGTGCGCGGGCGCCTCCAGGTCGAGCATGCCGTGGTCGTTGAGGACGTGGAACGGCTCGTGCTCGGGCGGCGGCGCCTGGCGCCCGAACTCCTCGTGGGTGTAGCGGTGCAGATAGGTGCGGCCGAGGCGCCGGTCGCGCAGGAGCGCGGAGACGTCCGCGTGGCGCGGGATCAGATACTGGTCGCTCGGCCCGTAGTAGTGCACCCGCCCCCGGGCGCGCAGCTGGGCGTACGCGGGGTAGGGGTCCGCGACGAAGGCGTCCGAGGAGGGCGCGAAGCCCCCGAAGTCACCGTCCGTGTGCGCTGGTTCGGCCATGCGGGGACGCTAACCCCGCTCACCCGGGCGTGACCAGCCTCGCCTCGTACGCGAACACGGCGGCCTGGGTCCGGTCGCGCAGCCCGAGCTTCACCAGGACGCGGCTGACGTGCGTCTTGATGGTGGACTCGGCGACGACGAGGCGCGCGGCGATCTCCGCGTTGGACAGGCCCTGCGCGATCAGCACGAGCACCTCCGTCTCGCGTTCGGTCAGCTCCCCGTACTGGGCCTGCGCCCGCGCGGTCCCGGCGAGCCCCGGCCGGTCCGACAGCTTCGAGAACTCGGTGATCAGACGGCGCGTGACGCTCGGCGCGAGCAGTGCCTCACCGGCGGCGACGACCCGTACGCCGTCCGCGAGCTGGCGCGCGGAGGCGTCCTTGAGCAGAAAGCCGGACGCGCCCGCGCGCAGCGCCTGGTAGACGTATTCGTCGAGGTCGAAGGTGGTCAGGACGAGCACCTTGGTGGTGGCGCCGTCGGCGGCGACGATCTCGCGCGTGGCCTCGATGCCGTTCAGCTCCGGCATGCGGATGTCCATGAGGACGATGTCCGGGGCGAGTGCGCGCACCCGCTCCACGGCCTCGCGGCCGTTCACCGCCTCGCCGACGACCTCGATGTCGGGCATCGCGTTGAGCAGCACGGAGAAGCCCTCGCGGACCATCATCTGGTCGTCGGCGATCAGGACGCGGATGGTCTCGCTCACGCCGACTCCTCCGCGGTGGCCGTGCCCGTGGCCGTCTCGGCGGCCGGGGGGCCCGCCTGGACCGGCAGGAACACCGTCACCTCGTACCCGCCGTCGGCGGTCGGCTCCGCCGTCATCTCGCCGTCCAGCATGCCGACGCGCTCGCGCATCCCGGTGATGCCGTGTCCTGCGCCCGGCGAGGGCTTCACCAGGCCGGTCGCCGGGCCGTTCACGATCCGCAGGCCGAGCCCGCCGAGGACGTATCCGATCTCCACGCGGGCCGCCGCCCCCGGCGCGTGCCGCAGGCTGTTGCTGAGGGCTTCCTGCACGATCCGGTACGCGGACAGCTCCACGCCCTGCGGCAGCTCGCGCACCCCGCCCGTGACGACCTTCTCCACGGCGAGCCCCGTGTCCCGCACGTTGTCGAGGAGGCGGTCCAGGTCGGCGAGCACGGGCTGCGGGGCGTCCGGCGCCTCGTAGTCCTCCGCCCGTACGACGCCGAGGACGCGGCGCAGCTCGGTCAGGGCGATCACCGCGTTCTCGCGGATCGTCGCGAAGGCCTGCGTCAGCTCCGGCGGCGGGTCCTGCACGCGGTAGGGCGCCGCCTCCGCCTGGATGGCGACGACCGACATGTGGTGGGCCACGACGTCGTGCAGCTCGCGGGCGATGGTGGTGCGCTCCTCCAGGAGCGTGCGCCTGTCCCGCTCCACGGCGGTCACGGTGCGCTCGGCGACGACCTCGCGGCGGGCGTCCCGGTTCGCCGTCGCCAGCGCCACCAGGGCCAGCACGACGCCGCTGAAGGTCAGCATCTCCACCGTGTTCGAGTCCCAGGCGACGGTCCCCTCGGCGAACAGCGAGTACAGGGCCGTGAGCACCCACATCCAGGCCGCCGTGCGCGGCCGGGTGCGCGCCGCGACCACCGCCATCACCGCCGTGTGCCCCACCACCGAGCCGGGCGGCCACGGGGCCCAGCCCCCGCCGCTCAGGACCAGCATCACCGGGGTCATCCCCAGCGAGCACCACCAGGCGAGCACCGGGCGCACCAGCGTCAGGAGCACCGCGCCCGCGGGCAGGAACCCGGTCAGGGCCCAGGCGAACTCGCCGCTGGTGTCCCAGCCGCCGAAGCCGCCCGCGTACGCGACGAACAGGGTGAGCAGCGCCAGGCAGCCGACGACGGCGTGGGGCGCCCACACCGCGTACCCGCCTATGCGGCCCCGGCTCTCGCCGTCGCGGCGCAGCGGGGGCAGCGGACGGAACGCGAAGGCGCTCTCGAACAGGTCCTTGCGCAGGCCCATGAGGGCGTTCTGCGCCAGGTGGAACTCCGGGCTGCGGGTCTTCTCGGTCACGGCTACGACGGTACGGGGGGCTTGAGCCGCGGGGCGTCCTCACCGAGACGGGTCCGCCGGTGTCCATCGCAGGTACTACGCGGCTTCGGCCAAAGCATCGGCCTTCGGCCTCGTCCTCAAACGCCGGACGGGCTGAATGCCCCGGGCTCGGAAGTCCCAGCCCGCACCCGGAGCGGGCAGGGGCGGGCCTGGGGCGCACCGCGAGGGTGGGGATGGAGCAGACTGGAACCCATGGCCATTCACGAGAACCTCCTCGGGGGACCGCCCCCGACCCACCTCCCCGACGACCCGGAGCCCCGCGAACTCCTCGCGGGCGGCACCCCGGCCGCCGACGTCGCCGCCAAGTACCCGAAGTCCTCCCTCGCCTGGGCCCGCCTCGCCGACGAGGCCTTCGAGGCGGGCCGCGTCGTCGAGTCGTACGCCTACGCCCGCACCGGCTACCACCGCGGCCTGGACGCCCTGCGCCGCTCCGGCTGGAAGGGCCACGGCCCGGTGCCGTGGGAGCACGAGCCGAACCGCGGCTTCCTGCGGGCCCTGCACGCCCTCGCCCGGGCCGCGCAGTCGATCGGCGAGCAGGAGGAGTACGAGCGCTGCGCGACGTTCCTGCGGGACTCCTCGGCGACGGCTGCGGACACCCTCGGATAACGCACCCCACGACCTGCCAGGGCACCCGCTGTGACCTGGCAGGTCTTGCCGTTTCCGGGGATGTTACGGAGGATGCGGGTGGGGACCGGGGCCCCCGTGCCGGTACCGGCAGGGGCGGACCGCTACCCGGAGTACGCTCAAGGAGACAGCGATGTCCCACGAGGCGCACGCGGCGCAATCGACTCACGAGACGCACGACGAGAGTCCTGACAGCCCGAACCTCGACTTCGCGGGCACCACCCCGTACGAGGACTACGTCCAGGCGGACGTCCTCACCCACCTCCAGCACCTGCGCTCGGACGACCCGGGCGAGATGGTCTTCCTGGTGACGACCCAGGTCATGGAGTTGTGGTTCACCGTCATCGTCCACGATGGTGGGAGACCGCCTCGCGCGCGCTGCGCGAGGACGACGTGCCCACCGCGGTGGCCGCCCTGAAGCGGTCCGTGCGGGAGCTGGAGGCGCTGAACCACTCGTGGAAGCCTCTCGGCCAGCTCACCCCCGCGCAGTTCAACTCCTACCGGGGGGCGCTCGGCGAGGGCTCCGGCTTCCAGTCGGCGATGTACCGGCGCATGGAGTTCCTGCTCGGCGAGAAGTCCGCGTCCATGCTGGTCCCGCACCGGGGCGCCCCGCGCGTCCACGCGGAGCTGGAGAAGGCGCTGCAGGAGCCGAGCCTGTACGACGAGGTGCTCGGGCTGCTCGCGCGGCGCGGGCACGACATCCCGGCCGAGGTCCTGGAGCGGGACACGGCCGCCAGGTACGAGCCGTCGCCGCGCGTCGAGGCCGCCTGGACCGCGCTCTACTCCGGCGCCGATGACGACGAACTCGCCCGCCTGGGCGAGGCGTTGACCGACGTCGCCGAGCTGGTGTGGCGCTGGCGCAACGACCACCTGGTGGCCACGCGCCGCGCGATGGGCTCCAAGACCGGCACCGGTGGCTCCGCCGGGGTGGCCTGGCTGGAGAAACGCGCCGCGAAGAACGTGTTCCCCGAGCTGTGGACGGCGCGCAGCCATGTCTGAGACCACCGAAACGACCTTGCGGGACCGGGCCGCGGCCCTGGACGCCGCCGACCGGCTCGCCGCCAAGCGCAAGGAGTTCGTCCTCGACACGGCGTCCTCTGACGCGGCTGGCACCGCGGTCGTGTACCTGGACGGGAACTCCCTGGGCGCCCTGCCCGCGAACGTCGAGGCGCGCCTCACCGACGTGGTCCGGCGCGAGTGGGGGCGGCTTCGCATCCGCTCCTGGGAGGAGAGCGGCTGGTGGACGGCGCCCGAGCGGGTCGGCGAGCGCATCGCCCCGCTCATCGGCGCGGCGCCAGGACAGGTCGTCGTCTCCGACTCCACCAGCGTGAACGTCTTCAAGGCGCTGGTGGCGGCGGTGCGCATCGCCCAGGAGGGCGGGGCGGAGCGCGACGAGATCGTCGTGGACGCCACGACGTTCCCCACCGACGGGTACATCGCCGCGTCCGCCGCCCGCCTCACCGGCTGCCGGCTGCTCCCGGCCGCCCCGGCCGAGGTGCCCGGACTGCTCGGCCCCCGCACGGCGGCCGTGCTCCTCAACCACGCCGACTACCAGACGGGCCGCCTGCACGACCTGCCCGCCCTGACGGCGGCGGTGCACGCGGCGGGCGCGCTGGTGGTGTGGGACCTGTGCCACACGGCGGGCGCGCTGCCGGTCGGCGTCGACGAGCACGGCGTGGACCTGGCGGTCGGCTGTACGTACAAGTACCTGAACGGCGGCCCCGGCTCGCCCGCGTACCTGTACGTGCGCCAGGACCTCCAGGCCCGCTTCGACTCGCCGCTGCCGGGCTGGAACGGGCACGCGGACCCCTTCGGGATGCGGAGCGCGTACGAGCCCGCGCCCGGCGCGGCGCGCGGCCGCGTCGGCACCCCGGACATCCTGTCGCTGCTCGCCCTGGAGGCGGCGCTCGACGTCTGGGACGGCGTCCGCCTCGACGACGTGCGCGCCAAGTCGCTCGCCCTGACGGACTTCTTCCTGGAGTGCGTCGAGGCGTACGTGCCCGCGGGCCGCGTCGAGTCGGTCACCCCGGCCGCGCACGCCGAGCGCGGCAGCCAGATCGCGCTGCGCTGCGCGGACGCCCGGCACGTGATGCCGCGCCTGGTCGAACAGGGCGTGGTCGGCGACTTCCGGGAGCCGGACGTGCTGCGCTTCGGGTTCACCCCGCTGTACGTGTCGTTCGCGGACGCGGAGCGCGCGGCCCGGGTCCTCGCCCGGACCGTCGCGGGTTCCGGGGACGCGGACCCCGGGGCCGGGCGGGACACCTGATAACGTCCGCCGAATCTGGATCATGACCTCGTGGTCCGGACACGGGTACGAACGCCCGCCGGTCGCCGGACAGTTGCGCCGGTGACCGGCGGGCCCGCACTCCGCCGAGCTTGGAGGTTGCCGCATGCCGGACGAGGCCGCCGTGGCCCGTGACGCCGCCGAGGCGCGGTCCGCCTTCGCGCACCCCGCGGTGGAGCCGGACGCCACCGCCGCGTACGGCGCGCACGCCGACCAGGTCGTGGACTTCTACGCGCCGCGCGGCACCGAAGGCCCCGCGCCGCTGGTCGTCGTGTTGCACGGCGGGGCCTGGCGGGCCCCCTACGACCGGGCGCACATCACGCCGTTCGCGGACTTCCTGGCCCGGCGCGGCTTCGCCGTGGCCAACGTCGAGTACCGCAGGGGGCGTTCGCCCTCCGGGCCGATCCCCGCGCAGGGCGCCGCCGCCGGGCCCGTGGCCGGGCGCTGGCCGGAGACCTTCGCCGACGTGGCCGCCGCCCTGGACGCGCTGCCCGCCCTCACCCGCCGGTTCCTGCCGTCGGCCGACCCGCGCCGCACCGTGGTGACGGGGCACTCGGCGGGCGGCCACCTCGCGCTGTGGGCGGCCGCCCGGCACGTCCTGCCGGAGGGCTCCCCGTGGCGCATGCGGGGGCCCGCGCCGCTGCGGGGCGTCGTCGCGCTCGCCCCGATCGCGGACCTGCGCGTCGCCGCCGAGCTCGGGGTGTGCTCCGGTGCGGTACGTCAGCTCCTGGACGCCGAGGAGACGGGGACGCCTGAGCTGCGGGCCCGCTTCGAGGAGCGCCTGGCCCACGCCGACCCGGCCGCGCTCCTGCCCACCGGCATCGCCACCACCATCGTCCAGGGCCGCACCGACATCGTCGTCCCGCAGCCGGTGGCCGAGGCCTACGCCGACGCGGCGGCCAAGGCGGGCGAGGTCGTGGGCCTCACCCTGCTTGAGGGCGTCGGGCACTTTCCCCTGATCGACCCGGCGGCGGACGCGTGCGCGGTAGCAGCCGAAGAAATCACCCAACTGGCCTTCTGACCCCCGGGGGCCGCCCCCTCGGCGCTCCGCGCCGCGTCCTCAATCGCCCGGACGGGCTATCCCCCCGACCTAGCGGCTCGCGGCTGGGTGGGACAGTCCAAGCCCGTCCGGCGCTTGAGGACGAGCGCGCAGCGCGAAGATTCAGCCCGTCCGGCGCTTGAGGACGAGGCGCGCCAGCGCCGATGGGGGCCTGGAGCGGGCCCCGAGGGCTACGCGGCAGCGACACGAACCGCCCGCACCAGCGCCCCCACCCCCCGCTCCACCTTCCCCCGAGGGCACCCCACGTTCATCCGCACGAACCCCGGCGCCCCGTACGTCACCCCCGGCATCACGGCCACCCGCTCCCCCTCCACGAGCACCCGCTGCAGCACCTCGTCCCGCCCTTCCCCAAGCAGCGGCCGCAGATCGATCCACGCCAGGTACCCCGCCTGGGGAGGCCGCCACCCCAGGCCGGGAAACGCCGACTCCAGCGCGTCGGCGACCAGGCGGAGATTGCCGTACGCGTACGCCCGCACGGCGTCGAGCCACGCCCGCCCCTGCCGGTACGCGGGGCCACGTGCGCGGTCAGCGACAGGACGGCGGGCGAGGCGAGGCCCTCCCCGGTGTCCATCCGCCGCACGAACTCCGCATGGTCGCCGGGGTCGCCGATGAAGCCGTAACTCCCGCTCAGGGAAGGGAAGTTGAAGGCCTTCGTGGCGGAGGTGACCAGCGCCCACCGCCCCCGCCCGTACCGCGTCCACGGCCGGTGGACGAACCCGTCGTGGGTGAGGTCGGCGTGGATCTCGTCGCTGATGACAGCGACCCCGTGGCGCTCGCACAGCCCGGCCATCGCATCGAGTTCGGCGTCGGTCCACACCCGCCCGGTGGGGTTGTGCGGGGAGCAGAGCAGCAGCACCCGGCTGTCGGCGCGCGCCAACGCGGCGTCCAGGAGGGCGAATCCGGGGTCGTCCACCGGCACGCCCCGCAACTCGCGCCCGAGCCCGGTCACGGCCTTGCGGAAGCCGTCGTACGTCGGGGTGTGGACGACGACCCCGTCCCCGGGCCGGGTCCACATCCGCAGCAGCTGGGAGATCTGGTTGAGGACGGACGGGGCGTACACGAGCCGGTCGGTGTCGACGTCCGTGTCGTGGCGGCGCTTGAACCAGTCCCGTATCGCGCCCCGGAAGTCGTCGTTGCGCCAGTCCGTGTAGCCGAACACGCCGTGCTCGACGCGCTGGCGCAGCGCGTCGAGTATCTCGGGCGCGCTGCGGAAGTCCATGTCGGAGATGGTGAAGGGCAGGAGGTCGGGGACGGGGAACCTGTCGGCGACGCCGTCCCACTGGACGCACCAGGTGCCGTACCGGTCGACGGGGGTGTCGAAGTCGTAGTGCACTGCGTCGTGGCTCACTGCGGGTCCCTCCGGGAACGCCGACGGGCCCGGCACTCACGCGGAGTGCCGGGCCCGTCGGACAAGCGAACGTCGCCTACTTCAGCTTCGTGCCGGTGGAGCGCAGCGCGGCACACGCCTCGGTCACGCGCCGGGCCATGGAGGTCTCGGCCAGCTTGCCCCAGGGTGCGCGGGTCGTAGGTCTTCTTGGAGCCGACCTCGCCGTCGACCTTCAGGACGCCGTCGTAGTTCTTGAACATGTGGTCCGCGACGGGACGCGTGAAGGCGTACTGGGTGTCGGTGTCGAGGTTCATCTTCACGACGCCGTTCTCCAGCGCGGTGGCGATCTCCTCGGCGGTGGAGCCGGAGCCGCCGTGGAACACGAAGTCGAACGGCGACTGCTTGCCGTACTTCGAGCCGACGCCCTCCTGGAGGTCCTTGAGGAGCTCGGGGCGGAGCACGACGTTGCCCGGCTTGTAGACGCCGTGGACGTTGCCGAAGGAGGCGGCAAGCAGGTAGCGGCCCTTCTCGCCCAGGCCGAGGGCCTCGGCGGTGCGCAGCGCGTCGTCGACGGTGGTGTACAGCTCGTCGTTGATCTCGTGGGTGACGCCGTCCTCCTCGCCGCCGGTCGGGGTGATCTCGACCTCAAGGATGATCTTGGCGGCGCGGGCCTTCTCAAGGAGCTCCTGGCCGATGGCCAGGTTGTCCGCGAGGGTCTCGGCGGAGCCGTCCCACATGTGGGACTGGAACAGCGGGTCCTGGCCCTTGGCGACGCGCGCGGCGGAGACGTCGAGCAGCGGGCGCACGTACCCGTCCAGCTTGTCCTTGGGGCAGTGGTCGGTGTGCAGGGCGACGGTGATGTCGTACTTCGCGGCGACGATGTGCGCGAACTCCGCCAGGGCGACGGCGCCGGTGACCATGTCCTTGCTGTACTGCCCGCCCAGGAACTCCGCACCACCGGTGGAGATCTGGATGATGCCGTCGCTCTCCGCCTCCGCGAAGCCACGCAGGGCGGCGTGCAGGGTCTGCGACGAGGTCACGTTGATGGCCGGGTAGGCGAACTTGCCTGCCTTCGCCCGGTCGAGCATCTCGTTGTAGACGTCGGGGGTTGCGATGGGCATGTGTCCGCTCCTTGTGATCCGCGGGGTGAGTGCTGCTGTGCTGCTTGGCCCTGACCTGAGGTGTTCTAGGGAACCTGGGGGCGACGCCGTCGTCGCCCCCATCCTTCCAGACTCGCCGGGTTACCTCAGTCGAGTCCCAGTTCGTCCTTCGTGTACGCGTACAGGTACGGCACCCCCGCGCCTTCGGTGATCTTGTCGCCCGCGCCGGTGGCCCGGTCCACGATCGTGGCGACGGCCACGACCTCGGCGCCGGCCTCGCGGACGGCCTCCACGGCGGTCAGCGGGGAGCCGCCGGTGGTGGAGGTGTCCTCGACGACGAGGACCCGGCGGCCCTTGATGCCGGGGCCCTCGACCCTGCGCTGCAGGCCGTGCGCCTTGGCGGCCTTGCGCACCACGAAGGCGTCCAGGCGGCGGCCGCGCGCGGCGGCCGCGTGCAGCATCGCCCCGGCGACCGGGTCGGCCCCCATCGTCAGGCCGCCCACGGCGTCGTACTCCAGCTCGCTCGTGAGGTCGAGCAGCACCTGCCCGACGAGCGGGGCGGCCTCCCCGTCCAGGGTGATGCGGCGCAGGTCGACGTAGTAGTCGGCCTCCAGGCCCGAGGAGAGGGTCACCTTGCCGTGCACGACGGCCTTGTCCTTGATCTGCCGCAGCAGGTCGCCGCGTACGTCGTTCGTCATGGCTACGAGCTTAAGGGCGCCGGGGAGTCCTACGGCCGCCGCCAGGTCCAGGTGGTCGACGTCTCCAGCGGCTCCAGCGGCGTGACCAGGCGCGGCAGGGTGTTCAGACCGTTGGGCGGCCCGCTCTGCGGCTCCACGCACACGGCGGCCTCCTGCTCGTCGTAGACGACGACCCACTCCTCGCGGCTCGCCACCGTCAGCTCCAGCTGACCCGGCCAGGTGAGGGTGACGTCGACGCCGCCGGGCATCCCGAAGCAGTCGTCCCAGGGGCCCGGGGTGGGCGCGACGCGCTCGCCGGTGGGCAGGTGGTCCTCGCCCCGCAGCTCCTGCCAGGCCGCGTCGAAGCCGATCCGGACGTCCTCGCCCCCGGCGGTGAGACGCCGGTTGAACCAGGGGTGCCAGCCCGCCTGCGCCGGGAAGGAGTCGTCGTACGCCTCCACGGACATCCGCAGCGTGAGCGCGTCCTCCGACAGCTCCACCACCTGCGTGACGCGGCCGGGGTAGGGCCACGGGTCCGCCAGGTCGTACGTGAACACCGCCTCCGTGGCGCTCACCCGGGCCGTCTTCCAGGCGACGTCGCGGCCGGTGCCGTGGATGGCGTGCGGCGGGGAGTTCAGCGGCAGCTGTCGCGGGGTGCCGCCGCTTCTGAACCGGCCGTCCCTGACCCGGCCGCACCACGGCACCATCGGGAAGCAGCCGTACCGCTCCCCCTGCCGCAGCAGCTCCAAGCCGTGCGCCTTGAGGCTGGTGAGGCGCCCGCCGTTGCCCGGCGCCAGCGTCAGCTCCGCGGACCCCGCGGCCAACAAGATCTCGTCACTAGTCACCCGCCCACCCTTACACCCCCAGCGGCCCCCGCACCCCCCGGCCTAGCGGCTCGCGGCTGGGTGGGGTGGGAACAGCCGCGCAAACGCGGTGATCTAGCCCGTCCGGCGCTTGAGGACGAGCGCGCCAGCACGGCAATCAAGCCCGTCCGGCGCTTGAGGACGAGCGCGCCAGCACGGCAATCAAGCCCGTCCGGCGCTTGAGGACGAGCGCGCCAGCGCGATGGAGGGGCGGGTGGGTGGGGGAAAAGGCCCGCCCGGCGGCCGAGGGCGCGGGCAGGGGCGCGGCGGGCCGAGGGCGCGCCCGGCACCTGATCCGCCGCCCGCCAGGGCTAGCGGCGGCGCCGGAGCGCCCGACTCACCACGATCACCGAAGCCACCGCGAGCGCCGCGGCCGGCGCGGCCCACCGAAGGGCGGCCCCACTGGCGAGCGCCTCCGGCGCGGGCACGGGCGCGTACCGCCCCCGCGGCGGCGCGTGGTCGACCTCCTCCGCGCTGCGCCCGATCATCGTCCGCCGCGCGTGCGCGGCCTCCGCGGGCACGCCCTCCTCCCGGAACCCCTCGGGATCGAGCCCCGGCGGCGGCACCTCCGCCTGGAAGACCCGGCTCTCCGCGGCGCCCGGCGCGTCCGGCGCCTCCGGCACGGGCTCGGCGAGCCGCTCCGCGAACCGCCCGAGCAGCTTCCGCAGCGCCCCCTCCACAGCCTGTGGAGAACTTTCCACGGCCTCGGCGATGCGCCCGTCCGCGGCCCCGGTCCCGCTGAAGGAGACCGTCGTGCCGCCCTCGGCGGCGGCCAGGCGCAGGACGAGGGAGAACGTTACGGCGCCACTGCCGCGCACCTCCGCCGCGTCCCCCGTGACCGCGTACGCCCCGTCGCCGCGCGCGGCGACCCGCAGCCCGCCGCGGTAGGTGATCGTGTGCCCGCCGACACGCACCTTGAGCCGCCCGGCGACGGGCGGCGCCCCGGGTCCGGGATCGGGCTCGGCTTCGGGCTGCAGCCCGGGCACCGCACGGCCGACCCGCTCGGGGTCGGCCAGGGCCTCGCGGAGCGGCTCTTCCGGAACCGGTACGAACACCTCATGCTCCATGACAGTTGAGCGTACCGACGCCCGCGCCGTGATGTACGCCACTTCGGCCCGCAGGTCGGGCCCCCGGCCCGTCAGTGGGCGTAGCGCGGATGGACGAGCGTGGACGGCGAGATGGCCCGCCAGCCCGCGGGCCGGACCCGCTCGGCGGACCGGGTCCCGGCCCGAAGGACGGCGGACCCGCGGGCCGCCCCGAGCGCGTCGGGGGCGTGGGAGGCGAGGACGAAGCCCCAGTCGCGGGGGGCCTCGCCGGGGGCGGAGCTGCGGTCGGGCCCGGCGGCGCGCAGGCCGTGGCGGCCGGTGAGGCGGTAGGGCGCGGTCGCGTACCCGGCGGCGCGCAGCGTGGCGTCGACGGTCCAGTAGGTGTCGGGCCGGGTCGCGGCGGGCCCGGCGTGCACGGCGATGCGCCCGCCGGGGGTGAGGACGCGGCCGACGAGGCCGTAGAACTCCTGTGAGTACATCTTGGTGCTCGCGGTGATGCCCGGGGTCGGGCAGGTCGGCGAGGACGACGTCGTACGCCGGTCCGGTGCGGCCGCGCAGCCAGCGGAAGGCGTCGGCCTGGATGACGCGCACGCGCGGGTCGCGGAACACCTGGCCGTTGAGTTCGCTGAGCGCGGGGTCGTCGCGGGCGAGGTCGACGACGGCCCCGTCGAGCTCGACGACGTCGACGCGGCGCACCCCGGAGTGGCGCAGGACCTCCGCGGCGGCGAGCCCGTCGCCACCGCCGAGGACCAGGACCCGCTCGTGGCGGCCGCCGCGCAGGGCGGGCTGCACGAGCCCCTGGTGGTAGCGCCGCTCGTCGCGGCCGCTGACCCGCAGGCGGCCGTCGAGGAACAGCTGGAGCGACTCGCGGTCGCCGCCGGTGAGGACGACTTCCTGGACGCCGGTCTGGACGGCGACGCGGATCTCGGAGCCGTACACGGCACGGCGGGCGGCCCGCTCGAAGTCGTCGACGAGCACGGCGGCGGAGGCGAGGACGGCGAGGACGACGGCGTTGGCGACGAGAAGCAGCCAGCGTCCGCGCGAGCTGAGGTCCCGCCCGAACAGGCCGAGGACGAGCGCCCCGCCCGCGAGGACGTTGACCGCGCCGGTGAGCAGCGCCCCGGTGAGCTGCCCGAACCAGGGCAGCAGGAGGAAGGGGAAGGCGAGGCCGCCGACGAGGGCGCCCACGTAGTCGGCGGCGAACAGGTCGGCGACGGCGCCGCCCGCGTCCTGGCGGCGCACGCGCTGGATCAGCACCATGAGCAGCGGCACTTCGGCGCCGATGAGCACGCCGATGGCCAGCGAGAACGCCACGAACAGATAGCGCGATCCGCCCGCCCACACCTCGCCCTGGTCGCCGGTCCAGGCGAACGCCGCGTACAGGACCATGGCGCTGCACCCGCCGACCAGGGCGAGCGCCGCCTCGACGAGCCCGAACCCGGCGGCGGCCCGGCAGCGCAGCCGCTTGGCGAGCAGCGAGCCGATGCCCATGGCGAAGACCATGACGGACAGGACGACGGACGCCTGGGTGACGGAGTCCCCGATCAAGTACGAGGCGAGGGCGACGAGTTCGAGTTCGTACACCAGGCCGCACGCCGCGCAGATGAACACGCCGGCCAGGACGAGGAACCGGCCTGTGCGGGGCGTGACGGGCAGACGCTCGGGCGGCTCGATCACGCTGGGAACGCTACGTCACCGCACCCTCACACCAAGTCCCCCACAAGAGTGGAGGTGACGGCGATGATGTGTGAATCACCGTGAGGCGGGTGCGCCGTGGCCGGAACCGTCCGCCGCGGGCGCGGCCATTCCGCCCGCCCGCGGCACCGGCGCCCTCAGAGCGCCGCGGGCATCCGCACGCCGACCCGCGTGCGCGTCGCCACCAGCTGTCCGTCCTGCGGATACGCGTGCCAGGTGCGCCACATCACCGAGCCCTCGTGGCGCTGCGCGAGCATCGCGGTGAACGCGTGCGGGACGCCGGGGAAGACCCCGGCGAGGCCGTGCGGATGCTCGGCGACGAGGGCGAGCAACTCCTGGGCGCGGCCGGTGAACTGACCCCGCGACAGGGTCTCCACGCGGGCCGCGAACTCGTACTCCCACTCGCCGAGGCGCTTGGAGACGCCGAGCGGCAGCGGGGTGCTGCTGCCCTGGATGCAGGCGACCGTCTCGGAGCAGCTGCGGTCCTCCTCCTCGAGGAGGACTTGATGGGAGGCCCCGAGAAGTCTCAACTGCACGGCCGCGCCCGATAGTTCGAGGTCAAGGATGGCGAGCGCGGGCAGTGGCTCGCGGCCGAGGGCCCAGGCCAGGTCCCCGGCGCGCGTGTCGGTGTAGACAGTCTTCAGGGTCGTGAGCATGGGTCGGCTCCGCTAAACACGCAAGGGTGGTGGGGGGGCCGGCGCGCCCGGTCGGACACCAGGCGTTCACAATGCCGGCGCGTGCCCACGGAGACGTCCCGGTGCCTGCCGAGCTGGAAACGTCCGAGGGCGGTAGTGACGGTTAAGAGGGAATCATGAACTGCGACACTGCCACAGCGCTTTTACCCAAGTTCGTAGCGTTTCCATCCCCTAGAGGGCCGAACAGTTCATCTGTTCACGTTTCACGGAAAGCAGCCGGTCCGGAAATGGCATCCTATGGGCGCCGATCGGTCCGTCAACGACGAAGCGCCCGGCGGGAGTTGCCTCCCGCCGGGCGCTTGGCCCAGTGGACCAGCTGCCCCGTGTCAGCTGCCTCCGCCGCCGCAACCTCCCCCGCCGCCCCCGCCACCGCAGGAGGACGACCCTCCGCCGCACGACGATCCGCCGCCGCACGACGACCCGGAACCGCACGACGTCGCGCCGCTGCTGCTCGCCGAGCTGTGGCTGCTCGACCCCGCCCACCAGCTGGCGCCGCCGGACCGGGACCCCCGGTGGGCGCCGTGCCGCGTGCGCTTGGCGAGGACCGAACCCAGTACCGCCATGAACACCAGCAGACCGATGAAGAAGAAGATCAGGACCATCCTCCCCACCTTCCTTTCTTTCCCCCGTGAGCCTCGGTGAGACCCTCTGACGGAGCCCGGCCGTTCCCCCGAACCGGTCACCGCCGTACGGATGCCGTCCGCGTCGTCGCGTGACAGTCGTTGCGTGACAAGGGCATGCCCCCAGCCAACCGCGGCCAAAGCAGAGTTGAGGAAGTCCAGAGGTTCGGCGCAGGATGGCGGCCATGAGCACTCCCTCGGGTCCCACCCGCCATGGCCGACCGCTCCTCAACCGCCGTCTGGCCGAGTTCGGCACGACGATCTTCGCCGAGATGTCCGCCCTTGCCGTGCGGACCGGCGCGATCAACCTCGGCCAGGGCTTCCCGGACACGGACGGCCCGGAACAGGTGCGGGAGGCGGCGGTGCGGGCGCTGCGCGACGGGCGCGGCAACCAGTACCCGCCGGGCCCCGGCGTCCCCGAGCTGCGCGCCGCGATCGCAGCCCACCAGGAGCGCCGCTACGGCCTCGCCTTCGACCCCGACCGCGAGGTCCTGGTCACCGCGGGCGCCACCGAGGCCATCGCCGCGTCCCTGCTCGCCCTGGTCGAGCCGGGCGACGAGGTCATAGCCCTGGAGCCGTACTACGACTCGTACGCCGCCTCGATCGCCCTCGCGGGCGGCACCCGCGTCCCGGTGACGCTGCGCCCGAGCGGCGAGGGCGCGGAGCGGCGCTTCGTCCTCGACCTGGACGAGCTGCGCGCGGCCATCACGCCGCGCACCCGGCTGCTGCTGCTCAACACCCCGCACAACCCGACCGGCACCGTCCTCACCCGCGCGGAGCTGGCCGAGATCGCGCGGCTCGCCGTCGAGCGCGACCTGCTCGTGGTGACCGACGAGGTCTATGAGCACCTGGTCTTCGACGCGGCCGGGCACACCCCCCTCGCCTCCTTCCCCGGCATGCGCGAGCGCACGGTGACCATCGGCTCCGCGGGCAAGACGTTCTCGTTCACGGGCTGGAAGGTCGGCTGGGTCACGGCCGCGCCGGAACTGGTCACGGCGGTGCGGTCGGCGAAGCAGTTCCTGACGTACGTGGCCTCGGGCCCGTTCCAGTACGCGGTCGCGGAGGCCCTGGCGCTGCCCGACACGTACTTCACCTCGTTCCTGGCGGACCTGCGCGCCAAGCGCGACCTGCTGGCCGGGGGCCTCACCGCGGCGGGCTTCGAGGTCTACCGCCCGGCGGGCACGTACTTCATCACCACCGACATCCGGCCCCTCGGCGAGAGCGACGGCTTCGCCTTCTGCCGCGCCCTGCCGGAGCGCGCGGGCGTCGTCGCCATCCCGAACGCGGTCTTCTACGACCACCGCGACGCGGGCGCCCCCTTCGTCCGCTTCGCCTTCTGCAAGCGAACCCCGGTCCTGGAGGAGGCGGTCGCCCGCCTGAAGTCCCTCTAGGCCCTCCCGCGGGCGGGCGCAGCCCACGGCGGACCCGCACCCGGGCGGAAACCCCCACCCACACGGCCCCGCCTAACTCGCGCCCGCCCCCGAGGGCCCGCAAGGTTCCGGGTGTGACCCACCCGAGCCCCACCATCCCCGCCCCCGTCACACGCGCCCCCCGCACGGAGCGCGAGCCCTTCCCGCCGGCCAGGCGGGCGGCAGCCCACGCGGTCCAGGCCCTGGGCGCGTTCGCCGCCGCCCGCCTGACCGGCCTGCTCGCCCTCGCGGTCGCGGCGCACACCAGCCACCAGGACACCTTCCGCCTCCTGGGCCGCTCCTGGGACTCCCGCTGGTACACCGGCATCGCCGCCCACGGCTACGGCCGCACCCTGTACTTCGAACCGGGCGTGGTCCAGAGCGACCTGGCGTTCTTCCCGCTGTACCCGGGCCTGATCCGCGCGGTCGAGACCGTCACGCCGCTCAGCTACGGCGCCGCGGGCCTGCTCGTGTCCTGGCTCGGCGCGGCGGCCGCCGCCCTCGGCATCTACAAGATCGCCGCCCGCCTCCACGACCACCGCACGGCCCTGCTGCTCGTGCTGCTCTGGGGCCTCATGCCCCACTCCGTGATCCTGACGATGGCGTACACCGAGCCGGTCCTGACGGCGCTCGCCGCGGGCTCCCTGTACGCGCTGCTCACCGGCCGCTGGATCTGGGCGGGCGCGCTCGCGGCGCTCGCGGGCCTGGCCCGTCCGAACGGCTTCGCGGTCGCGGCCGCCGTCGCCGTCACGGCCGCGTACGAGATCGTGCGGCGGCGCGGCCGCGTCACCCACAGGCTGTGGACGGGCGCGCTGCTCGCCCCCGTCGGCTGGGGCGCGTACGTGCTGTGGGTCGGCGCCCGCAGGGGCGACCCGCTCGGCGGCTACTTCGCGGTGCAGCGCGGCTGGGGCTCCCGCTTCGACTTCGGCCGGGGCTCCCTCGCCTTCGCCCGGCATCTGCTGCTCGACGGCGACAAGCTGGTGTTCACCATGACCCTGGTGATCGTCGCCGCGGCGCTCCTGCTGTACGCGCTGCTGATCTGCGACCGGGCCCCGCTGCCGCTGCTCGTCTACACCGGCGGCCTGCTGCTGATCACGGTCGGCGGCTCCGGCTTCTTCGAGTCGAAGCCGCGCTTCCTGCTGCCCGCGTTCCCGCTGCTGCTGCCGCTCGCGTGCGCCCTGGTCAGAACGGCGAGAGCCCGACCGAGGCACGCCGTCGTGGTGATCGGCGCCCTGGCCGGGCTCTCGCTGGCGTACGGGACGTATCTGGTGACGACCGCCCGCATGCCCTTGTGACGCTGGGGACGTGACAGGCGTCAGGCCTGCGCGTCGCCGGGCTCGTCGTCGCCGGCCGCGTCGTCGACGTCCTTCTCCAGGCCCAGCTGCTCCACGAGCCAGCGGTCGAACTCGATCGCGGCGCGCACCCAGCTGACCGTCGACGACACGAAGTGCTCCAGGGAGACACCCGTGCCGATCAGCATCTGCGCCTCGCCGATGAGGCGGACGGCGCCGTCGTCGTGGGTGTGCGTGTAGACCTTCGGCCAGAGGGTGCGGCGGTTCCAGTCGTCGATCGACTCCGAGGATCTGCGGCTTGTCCTCGATGCCGTGCGGCCGGTCGTAGAACGTCCGCACCGAGAAGACCTGCTGGTCGTCCTCGCCGCGGAACATGAAGTAGGTGCGGAACTCCTCCCACGGCGCCGCGAGGTCACCCTCGTCGTCGACGACGTACTTGAGCTCCATCTGTTCCAGGAGCTGCTTGACGAGGTCCTGGTCAGGGATGACGGGGCCCGCCGGTCCTTCATTGGGCCCGGGCTCAGGCTGGCCCCCGAAATTCGGAATCGAGGACGGGTCGATGCTCACCGTGTATTTCCCTTCGTACGGATTGAGCCATCCTCTCCCATCCGGGGCGGGGGCTCGCAACCCCCGCCCCCGGATGTGACCGGTTACAACGCCCCGCCCGCGCGCGCTACAGGGACTTTCCGGACGGCTCCGCCGCGGCGGGCCCCACGATGAGGCCGTCCCCGAAGACGTCCACGCGCACCGTGTCCCCGTCCTTGACCTCGCCCGCGAGGATCTCCTTGGCGAGCCGGTCGCCGATCGAGGTCTGGATCAGGCGGCGCAGCGGCCGGGCGCCGTACGCCGGGTCGTTGCCCTTGTCCGCGAGCCAGGCGAGGGCCTCGGGCGTGACGTCGAGCGCGAGCCGCCGGTCGGCCAGGCGCTTGGAGAGCCGGTCGACCTGGAGCCGCGCGATCCGCGCCAGCTCGTCCTTGTTCAGGGCGGAGAACACCACCAGGTCGTCGAGCCGGTTCAGGAACTCCGGCTTGAACGAGGCCCGCACGACCTCCAGAACCTGCTCCTTCTTCTCGTGTTCGCTGGTCAGGGGCTCGACCAGGAACTGGCTCCCCAGGTTCGAGGTCAGGATGAGGAGGGTGTTGCGGAAGTCCACGGTCCGGCCCTGGCCGTCGGTGAGCCGCCCGTCGTCGAGCACCTGCAGCAGGACGTCGAAGACCTCCGGGTGGGCCTTCTCGACCTCGTCGAGCAGGACGACGGAGTACGGGCGCCGCCGCACCGCCTCGGTGAGCTGGCCGCCCTCCTCGTACCCGACGTAGCCGGGCGGGGCGCCGACGAGCCGGGCCACGCTGTGCTTCTCGCCGTACTCGCTCATGTCGATGCGGACCATGGCCCGCTCGTCGTCGAAGAGGAAGTCGGCGAGGGCCTTGGCCAGCTCGGTCTTGCCGACGCCGGTGGGGCCGAGGAAGAGGAAGGAGCCCGTGGGCCGGTCCGGGTCGGCGATCCCCGCGCGGGTGCGCCGCACGGCGTCGGAGACGGCCCGCACCGCCTCGCCCTGCCCGATGAGCCGCCTGCCCAGCTCGTCCTCCATGCGCAGGAGCTTCTGCGTCTCGCCCTCCAGGAGCCGCCCGGCGGGGATGCCGGTCCAGGCGGCCACCACGTCCGCGATGTCGTCGGGGCCGACCTCCTCCTTGACCATGGTGTCGGCCTTCGTGCCCGCCTTGGCGGCCTCCTCCTCGGCCTCGGAGGCGGCCTCCAGGTCCCGCTCCAGGTCCGGGATCTCCCCGTACAGGAGCTTGCTCGCGGTGTCGAAGTCGCCGTCGCGCTGGGCGCGCTCGGCCTGGCCGCGCAGTTCGTCGAGCTTCTCCTTCAGCTCGCCGACGCGGTTGAGGGACTGCTTCTCCTTCTCCCAGCGGGCGGTGAGCCCGCGCAGCTCCTCCTCCTTGTCGGCGAGGTCGCGGCGCAGCTTCTCCAGGCGCTGCCGGGAGGCCGGGTCGGTCTCCTTGCTGAGCGCGAGCTCCTCCATGCGCAGGCGGTCGACGGCCCGCTGGAGCTCGTCGATCTCCACCGGCGACGAGTCGATCTCCATGCGCAGGCGCGAGGCCGCCTCGTCGACGAGGTCGATGGCCTTGTCCGGCAGGAAGCGGGACGTGATGTACCGGTCGGAGAGGGTCGCGGCCGCGACCAGGGCGCTGTCCGCGATCTGCACCTTGTGGTGGGCCTCGTAGCGCCCCTTGAGCCCGCGCAGGATGGCGACGGAGTCCTCGACGGACGGCTCGGCGACCAGGTACACCTGCTGGAAGCGGCGCTCCAGGGCCGGGTCCTTCTCGATCCGCTCGCGGTACTCGTCCAGGGTCGTCGCGCCGACCATGCGCAGCTCACCGCGGGCCAGCATGGGCTTGAGCATGTTCCCGGCGTCCATCGCGGAGTCGCCCCCGGCCCCGGCGCCGACCACGGTGTGCAGCTCGTCGATGAACGTGATGATCTGCCCGTCGCTCTCCTTGATCTCGGAGAGGACGGTCTTGAGGCGCTCCTCGAACTCGCCCCGGTACTTGGCCCCGGCGACCATCGCGCCGAGGTCGAGCGAGACGAGCCGCTTGTCCTTCAGGGACTCCGGCACGTCGCCCTTGACGATGCGCTGGGCGAGGCCCTCGACGACGGCGGTCTTGCCGACGCCGGGCTCGCCGATGAGCACCGGGTTGTTCTTCGTGCGGCGGCTGAGCACCTGCACGACCCGCCGGATCTCCTGGTCGCGGCCGATCACCGGGTCGAGCTTGCCCTCGCGGGCGGCGGCGGTGAAGTCGGTGCCGAACTTCTCCAGGGCCTTGTACTGACCCTCGGGGTCGGCGGTGGTCACGCGGCGGCCTCCACGGCTCTGCTGGAACGCGCTGAGCAGCTTCTTCTCGGTGGCGCCGCTCGTGGCGAGCACCTCACCGGCGGCGCCGCCCTTGGCGGCGAGCCCGATGAGCAGGTGCTCGGTGGACAGGTAGTCGTCGCCCAGGTCCTTCGCGTGCCGGGCGGCGTCGGCGATCACCGCGAGCAGTTCGCGGTTGGGCTGGGGCGGCGCGACCGTCGACCCGGTGACGCTCGGCTGGGCGGCGAGCACGCGCTCGGCGCCCGCGCGCACGGCCGCCTGGTCGGCCCCGACGGCGGCCAGCAGGTCCGTGATGTTCTCGTTGTCCTGGCCCTCCAGGAGCGCCAGGAGCAGATGCGCGGGGGTCAGGTCCGGATGGCCTGCGGACACGGCCCGGCTCGTCGCCGCGTTGATCGCGTCCCGGCTCCTGTTCGTCAGCTCGGCGTCCACGTGGGGCGTCTCCTCGTTGTCTTCGTTGTCCTCGTTGCGGCTCGGGGCTCGCGGGCTCTTCCGCTGGCCGGCTCAGCCACATACTGACCCAGCCAACGTACACAAAGTTGAGTCTATTCCACTCAAGGCGAGAGCCGGAAGCCCGACCGGCTACCTTCCCGCTCATGGCCATCGACCTCGGCGCCCCGCCCGCGCCCTACCTCAGCTTCTGGCGGGAACGCCATCTCTGCACCCTGACGACGCTCCGCCCCGACGGCACCCCGCACGTGGTCCCGGTCGGCGTGACGTACGACCCCGAGACGCGGACGGCCCGCGTGCTCGCCAGCGGGACGAGCCGCAAGGCGATCAACGTCCTGCGCGCGGCGGCGGCCGCCGGGCCCGGCGCGCGGGTCGCGGTCTGCCAGGTGGACGGACGCCGCTGGGCGACCCTGGAGGGCCGGGCGACGGCCACCAGGGAGCCGGAGCGGGTGGCCGAGGGCGAGCGGCGTCTACGCGGAGCGCTACGGGCACCCGCCGCGGGTGAACCCCGAGCGCGTGGTGATCGAGATCGCGGTGGACCGCGCGCTCGGCAATGTGAAGGCGCTCCCGGCGGCCTGAGCGGGCCCGCGCCGCCGGGCACCCCCGCGGCGTACCCGCTTCGGGCGCACCCGCGCACACCACAGCGGCGCCACCGTGTTCAGGTCCACGGTGGCGCCGCTGCTGGGGGAAGCACCTGCGCGATTTACAACGACGGGGGAATCGCGTCAGGCGCTGCGGGGGGTGGCTGTGAGGGGGTCATGGGCAGTGGCACGCTCATGGGCGTCCTGCTGCTTGCGCTTGCCGATCAGCTGGTGGTCACGCTGGTCGAGGTTGACGAAGACCATGCCGTAGCGCACGGCGCACCGCACGGGCTGGGGCGCGCCGCGGGGGCGGCGCAGGCAGCGGTAGGCGCGGATGTCCTCGTCGTCGTCGCGGACGATGATGACGGGCTCTCCGACCAGGGTCACCATCAACGAGTCACCGGCGTGGGGGATCGCGGTGACGAGGTCGATGAAGTGCCAGCCGGATCGGTAGGCCGTGGCCATTTCCCGGCGGAAGGTGCGGTCATCGGGCGGCGTGGTCATGCTTCGCCACCCTTCGGCGCCACGATCCAGCCGAGGTCCGGCGGCTCGGCGGCCGCGGATTCCGCGGAGTCCTGGACCTTCGGCTGGTGCCAGCCGAGGTCGAGAGTGCCCACCGCCCCCAGGACAAGACCCGCCGAGAGGGTGGTGACAAGCACCGAGCGAAGCATGCGCTTATACATGGTCGGCTTCGTCCTCACTTGATAGGTTCCTCTCCCCCGGCACAACAAGACGATGTCTCAATCGAGCACGTCAAAGCCACAGGGTGGATGCATCATGTTCCTGCACGTTCAGGACCCTGGGGGGTGGAGAATTGCTCACAACAGATGCGAAACCGACACATCCTCACCCCACAACCCCACTTTGCGGTGAGGGTGCGAGGTTGTACGCCCACGCGTTGAGCAATGGGCGACTCGCGCGGGCGGAGGCCGAGAAGGCACCTTGTCTTCTGGAGTCCGCACTTCTGCACCCGGACCCCGACGACCCGGACTGGCTCCTGCCGGTGCCGCCGACCACGGCACTGGCCCAGCGCCTCCATCCCCTGGAGCGCGAAATCCAGGAGCGGCGCCGGATGGCGGTCGAGCTGACCGACGTCTTCGAGCCATTCATGGCCCTGACCACGCGCGTCGAACCGGCGACGAACGCCATCACCGTGCTCGAGGGCGAAGTGCGCATCAACGAGGCCATCGAGCGCGCCACCGAGGAGTGCCGCTACGAGGTCCTCACCGTGCAGCCCGGCGGCGGGCGCAGCGAACACGTCCTGAATGACGCCCTGAAGCGTGGACAGACGATCCTCGATCGCGGTATCACCATGCGCACCCTCTACCAACACACCGTCAGGCACAGCCAGGGGACACTCGCCTACGCCGCGGCCATGTCCAAGGGCAACGTGAGGATACGGACGCTGGAAGAGCTGATCGACCGACTCATGATCTTCGACCGTACCGTCGCCATCCTGCCCGCGCGCGCCGACCGCCAGGACGCCCTGGAGGTCCGGCAGCCCGCGCTGATCGAGTACCTCGCCAAGGTCTTCGAGCAGCAGTGGCAGCAGGCCACCCCGCTGCACGACGAGGTGCCCTACCCGCCGTCCACCAACGGCATCACGGGCGTCCAGCGCTCCATCGCCCGGCTGCTCATCGAGGGCCACGTGGACGAGGCGATCGCCCGCCGCCTCGGCATGAACGTACGCACCTGCCGCGCCCACATAGCCAAGATCGCGGCCGCCCTGGGCAGTGGGAGCCGCGCCCAGCTCGGCTACCTCATCGCCCAGTCAGGTCTGCTCGAGCAGGACAAGCCGAAATGACCACCGAGCCCCAGCGCCACCCGCACACCCACGGACCCGACGAACTGTGCGAGGCGGGATCGGCCCTCTACGCCCGGGCCCTGCGCGAGGGCCGCGTACCGCACCAGGACGCCGACGCCACCCCCTGCCTCATCGACTTCGGCCTGCTGCACCCGGACATCGAGGACATGCGCTGGCTGCGCCCCACCTCCCCGGCCGTCGCCCTGCCGCAGCTGCTTCGCGGCATCGAGGACCGCATCGCCCAGCAGCGCCGCCGCGAGGAGCGCCTGACGGCGATGTTCGAGCCGCTCCTGGCCCTGGACGCCCACCACACCACGGGCACCGAGAACCCCGACATCACCGTCCTGGAGGGCTTCGAGCGGATCAACGCGGCCATCACCCGGGCCACGGCCGACGCCCGCGAGGAACTGCGCACCGTGCAGCCCGGCGGCGCCCGCTCCCCGGAGATCCTGGCCGACGCGCTGCCGCGCGAGCAGGAGTTCCTGTCCCGCGGCTGCCGCATGCGCACCCTGTACCAGCACACGACGCGGCACTCCCTGCCCGCCCTCGCCCACTACGAGCAGCTGGACGGGGACGTAGAGGTCCGCACGCTCAACGAAGTAACCGAACGCATGGTCGTCATGGACCACGCGGTGGCTTTCATCCCCGCGAGCAAGGACCGCACCGTAGCCCTGGAGATACGCCAGCCCGCGATCGTCGACTACCTCATCACCACCTTCGAACGCCTGTGGCGACTCGCCACGCCGATGTACCCCCACGCGGCACAGCTGCCCGCCGAGAACGGCGTCACCACTCGCCAGCGGGCCATAGCGGAACTCCTCATCGAGGGCCTGACCGACACCGAGATCGCCACCCGGCTCGGCATGAACGTCCGCACCGCACGCGAGCACATCGCCAAACTCGCCGCGATCCTCGGCAGCAACAGCCGGGCCCAACTCGGCTTCCTCATTGGCCAGTCGGGGATGCTGAACCAGAATCACTAGCTGCCGGGCGTGAGCCGTGCCCTGAACAAGGGCGGGAGGGGCAGCAGCATGACGACGGAGCACGAGCACATACCGCACGGGGCGGGGGAGCTGTGCGAGGCGGGTCAGGACGCCTACGTCCGCGCTCTCGAAGAGGGGCGCCTGCCCGTGGCGGAGGCCCGGCGAACGCCCTGCCTCCTGGATCTCGGCCTGGTGGCCCCCGAGGCCGCCGAAGCCCCCGAGGCCGCCGAAGCCTCCGAGGCCGCCGACCCCGCCACCGCCCGCGACGCCCCCGATGCGCCGGACGCGATCTGGGTGCGCCCCGTCGCCCCCGCCGCCGCCCTGCCGCGGCTGCTGCACACCGTCGAGTCCGGCATCACCCAGCAGCGGGCCCGCGCGGCCCGGCTGAGCACCGCGCTCGAGCGGCTCACCGCGCCGCACCTCTGGCGGCCCCACGAAGAGACCTGCTGGGGCGTCCTCTTAGAGGGCGCCGCACGCGTCGACGAGGCCCTCGACCGCGCCGTGGCGGACACCTCCAAGGAGCTCCTCGTCATCCAGCCGGGCGGCGGCAGGCCCACCTCGCCGCCGCCTCCGCGCGCGCTGCGCCAGGCCCAGCGCATCCTCGACCGGGGCGGCCGCCTGCGCACCCTCCACCAGGACACGGCCCGCCACCGCGCGCCCGCCCTCGCCGACTACGCGCGCCTCGACGGCGACGTCGAGGTCCGCACCCTGGACGAACTGCCCAAGCGGCTCCTGGTGTTCGACCGCAGCGCCGCCTTCATCCCCGCGGGCCCTGGCCGCCCGGACGCGCAGCTGGAGCTCCGCAGCCCCGCCGTCATCTCCCATCTGGCCGCCACCTTCAGCCTCCTGTGGCAGCTGGCGACGCCGATGTGGCCCGAGACCGCCCCGCGGCCCTCCCGGCACGGCATCACCCCCCGCCAGCGCGCCATCGCCGACCTCCTCGTCGAAGGCCTCACCGACACCGAGATCGCCGCCCGCCTCGGCATGAACGTCCGCACCGCACGCGTCCACATCGCCAAGCTCTCCGCGATCCTCGGCAGCAGCAGCCGGGCGCAGCTCGGATATCTGATTGGACAGTCAGGCATCCTCGACCAGAATCGTTAGGGCACGACCGCCCAGGGCCACGCTCCGGGCGACGCGGGGAGGCGTGACGGCGTGGTGAGGGAGCATGGCGCGCACAGCGACCAGGAGCTGTGCGAGGCGGGGCACGCGTGGTACGTGCGCGCCCTTGACGAGGGCCGCGTCCGGCGTGACGAGGCCGACCTGGCGGCGCCCTGCGCCCTCGCGCTCGGGCTGCTGCGGCCCGACCCGCGCGACGGCGGGTGGCTGCGCCCCGCCGCCCCGGCCACGGCCCTGGCCCGGCTGCTCCAGGAGGCGGGGGACGCCGTGGCCGAGCAGCGCGGGCGCCAGGTGCGGCTCGCCGCCTCCTTCGAGTCCCTGCTCGCGCTGCCGCGCGGACCCCAGGCGCGGCCCGGCAGCGGCGTCACCGTCCGGGAGGGCCTGCCGGCGATCCAGGAGGCCGTGTTCCGGGCGGCGGGCGACGCCAGGAACGAGATCCTCACCATCCAGCCCGGCGGCCAGCGCCCGCCCGCGCGGCTGCCGGACGCCCTCCCCTTCGAGCAGGGCATCCTCGACCTGGGCGGCCGGATCCGCACGCTCTACCAGCACACCACCCGCCACTCCATGCCCGCCCTCGCCCACTACGAGCAGCTGGCGGGCGACGTGGAGGTGCGCAGCATGGACGAACTGCCCGAGCGGCTCATCGTCTTCGACCGGACCGTGGCGTTCCTGCACGTGTCCCGCAGTCCGGCCGCGGCCCTGGAGCTGCGCCGCGCCCCGGTGGCCAGCTATCTCGCGGCGCTGTTCGAGCTGCTGTGGCGGTTCGCGACGCCGATGTACCCGCGCGCCGCCGAGCTGGCCTCCCACCACGGCGTCACCCCCCGCCAGCAGGCGATCGCCGCCCTCCTCACCGAGGGCCTCACCGACGCCGGGATCGCCGAGCGCCTCGGCATGAACGTCCGCACCACGCGCGAGCACATCGCGAAGCTCGCCACCGTCCTCGGCAGCACCAGCCGGGCCCAACTCGGCTATCTCATCGGCCAGTCGGGCATCCTGGACCACCGCCGGTGAGCCCGGCGCGGGCCGCCCCCCAGCGAGTGCCCTCAGTAGTGGTACACCCGCTGCAGCGGCAGCCCCAGGGCCCGCAGGGCCTCGCGCACCACGTGCTCCCCGTCGAGGCTGTCCGCGCCCAGGCGCAGGGCCGCCGACTGCTCCCAGCGCACCGACGACGGCCGCCCCATGGTCACCCGCCACACCAGGGACGCGTCCGCGCCTTCGTCGTCCCCGGGGTCGAGGGAGATGTTCAGGACCCGCACCACGGAGACCTTCGCCACCACCTGCAGCGGGAAGCCGCCGGAGACGAGACGGCGGTCGACGACCCAGGTCACGGGGTAGCCGCGGCCGTTGAGGTCGTCGGCGATCACCCGCACGGCGGCCGCGTGGCGGCCGGGCGTGCGGACCTTGCCGGGCGCCGCCGCCGCGTCCCGGCCGGGCCCGGGGGCGTCGCGCACCCCGGCTGCCTCCATGGCGCTCACCTCCTCACCGCTCACCGCCCGGGCCGTCACGGCCGGTCGGGGTCGATCAGGGGCGTCCCCGGACGTTCGGGGTCGAAGAGCAGGACCACATGGCGCGCGCCCCGCGCACAGGCGGGCTCCGACATCAGCACCGTCACCGTCCCCGGCCCCCGTCTGGGGTGCCGCAGCGGCAGCACCTCGTCCCTCGACCGTACGGAGAGCTCGGTGCTGCGCCGGTAGATGGGCCCGGCGGCCCCGTCCCCGAGCACGTCGTGGTGCAGCTGGGTGAGCGCGGGGTTGCCCGGGTGCTGGATGCGGGCCAGCCGCAGCTGGTTCAGCACCGACGGCGCCCAGCGCGTCCCCCACTCCATGAGGACGCTCTCCCTGGCCTCCGGGGCCAGCGCGATCCAGCGCATGGCGTTCGCGGGCACCGCCCCGTCCGCGAACAGCTCCGCGAACCGCTCGTTGTACGCGACGAGGTCCCACTGGGAGTTGAGCACGTACGCCATCTCGCGCTGCCCGGCGACGGCCCGCTGCCAGGCGACGACGGACGCCGCGGCGATGCCGTCGTCGGGCGACAGGGAGCGCGGCGGGCACTGGCCGAGCGCGAGCAAGTAGACCTGGGTGAACTCGTCCTCGGTCATACGGAGAATGCGGCCGACGTCGCGCAGATAGTCGTCGCGCGGTGAAATCCGGCCGCTCTCGAATCGGTGGTAGGTGCCCACGGCCCTGTTGGTGAGAATGTCCATATCGGGCTGCGAGAGCCCGGTAACGCGCGGTCCGGGCCGCCGGGCTGGTTTGGGATTCAACCCGACTTCCTCGGGCCTGATGCGGGCGCGCAGCCTTCGCAGTATTCCCCGCAGTCCGATCTCGTCCACCCCTGCCCCCCTTCGACGCGCCCCCGGGACCGCGGTTCCGCGAGCGCGTTGTCTGCACCATAAGGCCAAGGGCGACGCCGACCAATGGACTCGCCCGCGCGTCGGGCGGGCCCGGCACCGGATTCTCGGCGGCGGCCGCCGGACCCCGCCCGGCGGCTCAGCTTCCCGACAAAGGAGCAGTAGCTGGTCATGGCAACCATGTACGACATGCGTCCCGCCCCCGGGACCGCGGCGGGGGCGGGCGGACCGCAGGTGGCCGTACCTGGGACACGTACGTTGAACGCTGAATAATTGGTCCCCGATTGCTAGGAATAGCTCTGCCATTGAAGCCAGATGACGCGTTGACAACAATGGAAGCTCAGGTGCAGCACCGTCATGCGCAGGCACACCACGCACCGGGCGGGAGGAGCAGAGGGAGCGCCGTGCCGGACGGAGCGACGCGGGAGCCGGGCACCCCGGGCGAGGAGCCGGACGCGGAGGGCGGGCGCCCCCCGCACGAGCCCCACGAGCCGCACGAGCCGCGCGCACGGCAGCCGCACCCCCACCCGCGCGAAGAGCTCTGCGAAGCGGGCCGCGCGCTGTACGCCCGCGCCCTCCACACGGGCCGCGTCCCCGCCGCCGAGGCCGCCGACGCCGCCTGCGCGCTCTCCACCGGGCTGCTGTACCCCGACGCGGCGGACGGCGCCTGGCTGCTCCCCACCGCCCCCGTCGTGGCCCTGCCCCGGATGCTCGACGGCATCGAGCGCCGCGTGGCCCTGCACCGCGACCGGGCGGCCCGACTCGCCGCCGCCTTCGAACCGTTCATCCGCGAGGGCCCCACGCGGGCCCGCGAGACGGCGGCGGCCCAGGTGACGGTGCTCCAGGGCACCCCCAGGATCAGGACGGCGGTGCGCCAGGCCACCGCCGACGCCTGCCGGGAGATCCTCACGATCCGGCCGAGCGGCGCCAGGCCCCGGCTGCTGCCGCACGACGAGCCCTGGCGCCTGGCGGAGTTCGCCGCGCGCGGCGGGCAGCTGCGCACGCTCGCCAGGGCGCCGGGCGACGCCCTCGCGCCGCCACCGCCCGCGCGCCATGCCGGGCCCGCCGCCGAGGGCGAGGTGCGCGTCCTGGACGAACTTCCTTCGTGCCTTCTGGTGTTCGACAGGAACGTGGCCTTCATTCCGTCCTTCGAAAACGTCGAGATCGCTTTCGAAGTGCGCTCGCCCGCGCTGGTCTCCTACGTCGCCACGGCCTTCGACATTCTCTGGCGGCTCGCCACGCCACTGCGCAGCGCGGACGCCCCACGACCGCCGGACAAGGCGATCTCACCCGTACAGCGGGAGATAGCCCGCCTTCTCACCGAAGGCCTCACCGACATGGAAATCGCGGGCCGCCTCGATCTCAACGTCCGTACCGTACGTGTCCACATCGCCAGGGTGGCCGCCGTTCTCGGCAGCGCGAGCCGAACCCAACTCGGCTTTCTCATCAGTCAGTCCGGAATACTCGAACGCCATTCCTGAACCGGAAATCCCGGATCACCCTCACTGGACCAGTGAGCGGATCGACCGCCGTGCACGCCGAAAGCGCCGACCGGGCGCACCGGCCGGGCGGTGTCAGCGGGGAGGCAGCACCAGCATGGCCCAAGGACGCGGACCGCACCGCGCGCGACCCGGGAGACCCCGGGCACCTGAGAGACCCGGGGCGCCCGAGACGCCCCCAGAACCCCACCGCCCCCATCGGCCCGACGAGCCCTGTGCGGCGGGTCCCGCGCTCTACGCCCGCGCGCTGCGCGAGGGCCGCGTCCGGGCCGAGGACGCCGAACAGGCGCCCTGCCTGGTCGACTTCGGCCTGCTGCACCCGGACATCGACGACATGCGCTGGCTCCTGCCGAGCTCCCCCTCCGGCGCGCTCCTTCGCCTGCTGCGCGGCATCGAGGAGGACGTGGCCCACGAGCGCCGCCGCGAGGCCGACCTGAGCGCGGACTTCGCGCCGCTCATCGCCCTGGCCCGCGATGCCGCGCACGGACCCTCGTGCACCCTCATGCCCGGCGGCCCGCCGCCGTCGGCCGCGATCACCGTGCTCCGGGGTCTGCCACGCATCACGGAGGCCATCGACCGGGCCGTGGCGGACTGCGCCGACGAGGTCCTGACCGTCCAGCCCGGCGGCTTCCGCACCATCGCGGACCTGGGCTTCGCGCCGCCGCGCGAACAGGCCCTGCTCTCCCGGGGCTGCCGCACCCGCACCCTGTACCAGCACACGACCCGGCACGCCCCGCCCGTGATCGCCCACTTCGAGCAGCTGGACGGGGACGTCGAGGTGCGCACGCTGAGCGAGGTCCCCGAGCAGTTGGTCGTCTTCGACCGGACGGTCGCCTTCCTCCCCGCCGACCGGGACTTCACCCTCGCCCTCGAGGTCCGGGCGCCCGCCGTCGTCGACTATCTGGCCGCCCTGTTCGACCGGCTCTGGCAGCTGGCCACGCCGATGTTCCCGCACCCGGCGCCGCAGCCCGCGCGCGGCGGCCTCACCACCCGCCAGCGGGCCATCGCCGAACTCCTCACCGAGGGCCTCACCGACGCCGAGGTCGCCGAGCGCCTCGGCATGAACGTCCGTACCGTACGCGTCCACATCGCCAAGCTGTCCAGGCTCCTCGGCAGCACCAGCCGCACCCAGCTCGGGCTACCTCATCGGGCAGTCACGCGTCCTCGGCCCCCATGGGCCCAACTGAATCACGAAAGTCCGGAATTGGGCCCACTTGCCCCCGCCTCCGCCCGTTGCACCGCAACAAGATGACGGTAGCGGCGGGTGGGCGGGGCACTGCATCGTGGTGACCGTCGCAGGGAGGGGGCCAGTCCCGTTCGGGCACTGGAACCGGACCCGCTGCCGGCGGCACCCGTGGCTCTGTCGTGGTCTCCCCCCGCAGGGTCGCGCTTCCCTAGGTCGCCCTGGTCTGGTCGCTCCCCGTGGCCGGGCCGGGGCGTTCAGGCGCGCGCCGTCAGACGTCCGCGGCGGCGTCCCCGGTCCACTCCCGCAGCAGCCGCTCGCGCTCCTCGCGCCGGGGCGTCCCGCCCTCGTGCGCGCGCCCCCAGGCGGCCATCGCCGACAGCGTGGTCAGCAGCGTGGCGGCGCCCTCGGTGAGACGGGCGAGCAGCGCGCGCGACAGGTCGTACTCCCGCTGCTGCGAGTAGCCGGACGCCGCCGAGACGTACGCCGTCAGCTCGACCTCGTCGGCGGGCGTCTCCACACACACCGTCATCGAGGGGGCCTCGTCGCCGCCGCCGAGGCCCACCGTGAGGGCCATGTCCACGACCATGCCGACCTGGCGCCGCAGGGACTTCACGGGGACGTCCTCGACGGTGAGCGCCCGCACGTCGTCCCACGGCCACAGGCCCGTCTGCTGGTGCCCGAGACCGACGACGCCCTCGGGCGTCAGGCGCACACCGGGGGCGAGGCCGGACGGCTTCGAGCCCACGTAGACGTCGCCCTCGGCGATCCAGAACAACCCCACCATGGCCATTGGAGAATCCAGCTTTCCCGCGAAGACGACACGCCAGCCTGCCAACTATAGGAGCGTGCCGCGCCGCCTCCCGTTCCCGTCCCTGACGGCTCGTCGTGGCCGCCGCGCACGCGCCCGGCGCACGGCGGCCCGGACGCGACGAAGGCCGGCCCGGCGCGCACGAGTTCGTGCGCGCCGGGCCGGCCCGTGAGGCTGGTGAGGGCCTCGGCGCGTTACTGTTCCGGCGACCTCTTCGGCCGCCACACCACGAGCGCGCTCGCCTGCTGCACGTCCTGGTACGGAACCAGGTCGCGGCGGTAGGAGGCGTGCACCTGGGCCTCGCGCTGGCGCATCGCGGCCGCGGCGCCCTCGACCGCCGACGACAGCTCGGCGACCCGGGACTGGAGCGCGGCGACCTGGTTCTCCAGCTCGATGATGCGCTTGATGCCCGCGAGGTTGATGCCCTCCTCCTGGGAGAGCTGCTGGACCGTGCGGAGCAGTTCGATGTCCCGGGCCGAATACCGGCGGCCCCGGCCCGCGGTGCGGTCCGGGGATACCAGGCCGAGGCGGTCGTACTGCCGCAGCGTCTGCGGGTGGAGACCGGAGAGCTGGGCCGCCACCGAGATGACGTACACCGGGGTCTCGTCCGTCAGTTGATACGGGTTGCGTCGGCGGCCGTCCCGCTCCATGAGGTCACGCTCCCTTCGCGGCCTTGAACAGTTCTGCCCGCGGATCGAGATCCGCAGTCGCCTTCCGGTACGCCTCCAGGGCCTCCTGCGCCGCGGGGGACAGTGTCGCCGGAACGGACACCTCCACCGTGACGAGCAGGTCCGCCGGCGTGCCGTCCTTGCGGGCCGGACCCTTGCCCCGGACCCGCATGGTGCGGCCGTTGGGCGTGCCGGGCGGCAGCTTGAGGGTGACGGGGGTGCCGCCGAGCGTGGGCACCCGCACCTCACCGCCGAGCGCGGCCTCGGCGAGGGTCACCGGGACCGTCACCGTCAGGTTGTCGCCCTTGCGGCCGAAGACCGGATGCGTGTCCACATGCACCACCACGTACAGATCGCCCGCCGGGCCGCCGCGTTCGCCGGGCCCGCCCTTGCCGCGCAGCCTGATCCGCTGGCCGTCGCTGACGCCCGCGGGGATGCGCACCTGCATCGTGCGCGACGACTTCGCGCGGCCGCTGCCGTGACACACCTCGCAGGGCGTCTCGGCGATCAGGCCGCGGCCCTTGCAGTCCACGCAGGGGTCGGTGAGGGAGAACCCGCCACCGCCGCCCCGGGAGACCTGGCCGGTGCCCACGCAGGTGGGGCAGACCCGTGGCGTGCCGTTCTTGTCGCCGGTGCCCGAGCACGCCTTGCAGGGGGCCTGGGAGGACATGCGCAGCGGAACCGTCGCGCCCTCCACCGCCTCCGTGAAGCTCAGCGTGACCTCGGACTCGATGTCCTGGCCCCGGCGCGGCTGGGTGCGCGGGCCCGGACCCGGGCCGCCGCGGTTGAACAGGCCCCCGAAGACGTCACCGAGGCCGCCCCCGAAGCCGCCGGCGCCCGCTCCCCCGCCGCCCTGGGCGCCGCCTCCGAAGAGGTCGCCCAGGTCGAAGTTGAACGTGCCGCCGCCCGCTCCGGGGCCCGACCGGAATCCGCCGTTACCGAAGAGCGCGCGGGCCTCGTCGTACTCCTTGCGCTTCTTCGGGTCGCCGAGGACGTCGTTCGCCTCGGAGATCTCCTTGAAGCGCTCCTCGGCCTTCGCGTTGCCCTTGTTGGCGTCCGGGTGGTTCTCGCGGGCGAGCTTCCGGTACGCCTTCTTGATCTCGGCTTCGGTGGCGTCCTTGGGGACGCCGAGGACCTTGTAGTAGTCCTTCTCGATGAAGTCCTTGGTGCTCATCCCCGACGTCCCTCCTTCCTCGTCGTCAGGTCGACGCCGACGCCGACCCCGACGCCGGCCGGGGAATCCTGGCGGATTCCACGGTCCCGGTCGAAGTCGACGCCGCCGTCCGTGTCAACGTCAGCCCTCGTCCGGGCCACCGTTCTCCTTGTCCTTGCCCTTGGCCTCGTCCGTGGCCTCCGGGGCCGTGGGCTCCTCGCCCTCGTCCTCGGCCGTCTCGGACTTCACCGTCTGCGCGCCGGGCTGCGGCTCGGCCACCGCCACGCGCGCGGGTCGGATGACGCGCTCGCCGATGCGATACCCCGGCTGGAGAATCGCGACGCACGTCGTCTCCGTGACGTCCGGTGCGTAGCTGTGCATCAGGGCCTCGTGGATCGTCGGGTCGAAGGGCTCGCCCTCCTTGCCGAACTGCTGGAGGCCCATCTTGGCGACGACGGTCTCCAGCGACTCGGCCACCGACTTGAAGCCGCCGACCAACTCGCCGTGCTCCCGCGCGCGGCCGACGTCGTCGAGCGTCGGGAGCAGCTCGGAGAGGAGGTTCGCCGAGGCGATCTCCTTCACCGTCACCTTGTCCCGCTCCACCCGGCGGCGGTAGTTCTGGTACTCGGCCTGCAGGCGCTGGAGGTCCGCCGTGCGCTCGCTGAGCGCCTTCTGGGCCTGGTCCAGCTGGGCCGTCAGGCCCGCTTCTCGCATTGCGTCCCCGGCCGGGGCCGCCGTGCCCTCCTGAGCGGAGGACTCGGCGGCCTGCGGCGCCGCTTCGTCAGGGGTGGCGCCGGAGGGGACGTCGGGCTGCTCGGCGCCGTCGCCGAAACCCGGGGTCTCCTCCGTCATCAGACAGCGCCGCCCTTCGCGTCACCGGGCTTCTCGTCGTCGACGATCTCGGCGTCCACGACGTCGTCTTCCTTGGACATGTTCGGGGCCTCGGCGCCCGGAGCGGCACCCTCGGCACCGGCCGCGCCCTGCGCCGCCTGGGCGTCGGCGTACATGGCCTGGCCCAGCTTCTGGGAGACGGCCGCGACCTTCTCCGTGGCGGTGCGGATCTCGGCGGAGTCCTCGCCCTTGAGCTTCTCCTTCAGCTCGCCGACGGCGGTCTCGACCTCGGTCTTGACCTCGCCCGGGACCTTGTCCTCGTTGTCCTTGAGGAACTTCTCCGTCTGGTAGACGAGCTGCTCGCCCTGGTTGCGGGTCTCGGCGGCCTCGCGGCGGGCGTGGTCCTCGTCCGCGTACTTCTCGGCCTCTTCGCGCATCCGGTTGACCTCGTCCTTCGGCAGCGAGGAGCCACCGGTGACGGTCATCTTCTGCTCCTTGCCCGTGCCGAGGTCCTTCGCGGTCACGTGCATGATGCCGTTGGCGTCGATGTCGAAGGACACCTCGATCTGCGGGACGCCGCGCGGCGCCGGGGGCAGACCGGTCAGCTCGAACATGCCGAGCTTCTTGTTGTACGCCGCGATCTCGCGCTCGCCCTGGTAGACCTGGATCTGCACGGAGGGCTGGTTGTCCTCGGCGGTGGTGAAGATCTCCGAACGCTTCGTCGGGATCGTCGTGTTCCGCTCGATGAGCTTCGTCATGATGCCGCCCTTGGTCTCGATGCCAAGCGACAGCGGCGTGACGTCGAGGAGCAGGACGTCCTTGACCTCACCCTTGAGGACACCGGCCTGCAGGGCGGCGCCGATGGCGACGACCTCGTCCGGGTTCACGCCCTTGTTGGCCTCGTTGCCGCCGGTCAGCTCCTTGACGAGCTCGGCGACGGCGGGCATGCGGGTGGAGCCGCCGACGAGGACGACGTGGTCGATCTCGGACAGGGCGATGCCCGCGTCCTTGATGACGTTGTGGAACGGCGTCTTGCAGCGCTCCAGAAGGTCGGACGTCAGCTGCTGGAACTGGGCGCGCGTGAGCTTCTCGTCCAGGTGCAGCGGGCCCTCGGCGGACGCCGTGATGTACGGCAGGTTGATCGTCGTCTCGGTGGAGGACGACAGCTCGATCTTCGCCTTCTCGGCGGCCTCGCGCAGGCGCTGGAGCGCCATCTTGTCCTTGGACAGGTCCACGCCGTGGCCGTTGGCGAACTGCTTCACCAGGTAGTCGACGACGCGCTGGTCCCAGTCGTCGCCACCGAGGTGGTTGTCGCCGTTGGTGGCCTTCACCTCGACGACGCCGTCGCCGATCTCCAGGAGGGACACGTCGAAGGTGCCGCCACCGAGGTCGAAGACGAGGATCGTCTGGTCGTCCTTGTCCAGGCCGTAGGCCAGGGCGGCGGCGGTCGGCTCGTTGACGATGCGCAGGACGTTCAGGCCCGCGATCTCGCCCGGCCTCCTTGGTGGCCTGGCGCTCGGAGTCGTTGAAGTACGCCGGGACGGTGATGACCGCGTCCGTGACCTTCTCGCCCAGGTACGACTCAGCGTCGCGCTTCAGCTTCTGCAGGATGAAGGCGCTGATCTGCTGGGGGTTGAAGTTCTTGTCGTCGATGTCGACCTTCCAGCCCGTGCCCATGTGGCGCTTCACGGAGCGGATGGTCCTGTCGACGTTGGTGACGGCCTGGCGCTTGGCCACCTCGCCGACCAGCACCTCGCCGTTCTTGGCGAAGGCGACGACGGACGGCGTGGTCCTGGCGCCTTCGGCGTTGGTGATGACGGTGGGCTCGCCGCCCTCCAGAACGCTGACGACGGAGTTAGTCGTGCCCAGGTCGATGCCGACCGCACGTGCCATTTCAATGCCTCCAGATACATTCTTGAGTGGAACTGGCTCAAGGATGCCTCACGGGTTCCCCCGAGTCAACAGACCTGAGTCGGCTCCGCTCAACTCTTCATCCCACCCTTACGCGCAACCCGCCGGGGGCGCGTCCTCGCGGGGCGCCCCAGACCCGCCCCTTCCCGCTCCGGGTGCGGCCGCCCCCGTTCCCCCGCTCAAAGCCATGGGCGCTCCGCGCCTCGTCCTCAAACGCCGGACGGGCTGGAACTTGCCGACACCAGGGGTCCGGCAAGGGGAGCCTGAGCGACACAGATCACCGCCTGCCTGGCTACGCTGCCGAGGACTATGTGGGTAGTCTCAGACGGGCCGCATAAGTTACTGCCTAGTAATAGCCGGATTGCCCACCCGCAGGCCTGAGGAGCCCCGAAATGCAACTCGCCGCGATCATCGTGTCGCTGGTCCTCATCGCAGTCGGCGTCGCCCTGTTCGGCCGTGCCATCCTGCAGATCTTCCGCTTCATGATGCTCGGCCAGCCCGTACCGGCCGGCGCCAGGACCAATGACCCCGTGCTGCGCACCCTCACGGTGGCCCGGGAGTTCCTCGGCCACACGCGGATCGGGAACCGCTGGGGCGTCGTCGGCGTCGCCCACTGGTTCGTCGCGGTGGGCTTCTTCTCGCTGCTCCTGACGATCGTGAACGCCATCGGCCAGCTGTTCAAGGCCGACTGGATGCTGCCGCTCATCGGCGACTGGGCGCCGTACAACGTCTTCGTCGAGTTCCTCGGCACCATGACCGTGCTCGGCATCGTGACCCTGATCGTCGTACGGCAGCTCAGCCGTCCCGACCGGCCGGGCCGCAAGTCGCGCTTCGCCGGGTCCAACACCGGTCAGGCGTACTTCGTCGAGGGCGTCATCCTGATCGTCGGCGTCTGCATCTTCACGCTGCACGCCCTGGAGGGCGCCCAGCACCACGTGGACGGCTACGAGGCCGCGTTCTTCCTCTCGTACCCGCTGGTGTCGGCGTTCCAGGACCTGGACGTCTCCACGCTCCAGAACCTCACGTACTTCTTCGCGGGGCTGAAGATCGCGACGTCGTTCATCTGGATGATCACGGTCGCCCTCAAAACCGACATGGGCGTCGCCTGGCACCGCTTCCTGGCCTTCCCGAACATCTGGTTCAAGCGGAACGCCGACGGCGGCACCGCGCTCGGCGCGCTGCTCCCGATGACTTCCGGCGGCAAGGAGATCGACTGGGAGGACCCGGACGAGGACACCGTCTTCGGCGTCAGCCAGGTCGAGCAGTTCTCCTGGAAGGGCATCCTCGACTTCTCCACCTGCACCGAGTGCGGCCGCTGCCAGTCGCAGTGCCCCGCCTGGAACACCGGCAAGCCGCTGTCCCCGAAGCTCCTGATCATGTCGCTGCGCGACCACGCGCACGCCAAGGCCCCGTACCTGCTCGCCGGTGGCGGCAAGTCCATGGAGGGCGAGGAGAAGGCGACCGAGGAGCAGCTGAAGGACGTGCCCGCCGCCGCGCTCGCGGAGGCCGAGCGGCCGCTGATCGGGACCCTGGAGGAGCACGGGGTCATCGACCCCGACGTCCTGTGGTCCTGCACCACCTGCGGCGCCTGCGTCGAGCAGTGCCCGGTCGACATCGAGCACATCGACCACATCGTCGACATGCGCCGCTACCAGGTGATGATCGAGTCCGCGTTCCCGTCCGAGGCGGGCACGATGCTCAAGAACCTGGAGAAGAAGGGCAACCCCTGGGGCCTGGCCAAGAAGCAGCGCCTGGAGTGGACGAAGGAAGTCGACTTCGAGGTGCCGGTCGTCGGCAAGGACATCGAGGACCTGACGGAGGTCGACTACCTGTACTGGGTCGGCTGCGCCGGGGCCCTGGAGGACCGGGCCAAGAAGACCACGAAGGCCTTCGCCGAGCTGCTGCACATGGCGGGCGTCAAGTTCGCGATCATGGGCGGCGACGAGAAGTGCACCGGTGACTCCGCCCGCCGCCTCGGCAACGAGCCGCTGTTCCAGCAGCTGGGCGCCGAGAACGTGGCCTCTCTGAACATGGCGTTCGGCGAGGATGACGAGGACGAGTCGACGAAGAAGCCGCAGTCCGCCGAAGAAGATCGTCGCGACCTGCCCGCACTGCCTCAACACCCTCGGCAACGAGTACCCGCAGCTCGGCGGCGACTACGAGGTCATCCACCACACCCAGCTGCTCCAGCACCTCATCGACGAGGGCAAGCTGGTCCCGGTGACCCCGGTCGAGGGCCTGATCACCTACCACGACCCGTGCTACCTGGGCCGCCACAACAAGATCTACACGCCCCCGCGCGAGATCATGGACAAGGTCCCTGGCCTCCGCCAGCAGGAGATGCACCGCCACAAGGAGCGCGGCTTCTGCTGCGGCGCGGGTGGCGCGCGGATGTGGATGGAGGAGCGCATCGGCAAGCGCATCAACACCGAGCGCGTGGACGAGGCCCTCAGCCTCAACCCGGACATCGTCTCCACCGCCTGCCCGTTCTGCCTCGTCATGCTGACCGACTCGGTCAACGGCAAGAAGAACGATGGCAAGGCCAAGGAGGACCTCCAGGTCGTCGACGTCGCCCAGCTGCTGCTCGACTCCGTCAAGACGCCCGCCGAGACCCCGCCCCCGGCGGGCGAGGCCGAGTCGGCGGACGAGCCGGAGCCCGAGCCGGTGAAGTAAGCCGTACGAGACGGGTGTTCCGGGCCGGTTCCGCCAGCGGGCGGGACCGGCCCTTCGCCGTTCGTGAACCTCTCGTGTAAACCTGTGGTGCTCATGACGACTGTGTCGACTTCAGGGGTGGGTGGCTTGAGGAGATCCGGCATACGGCTGCTGGCCGCCGCCGTCGGCGGCGCCCTGGTCCTCGCGGGCTGCGGCGGCGGGGACGAGTCCCCCGCGCGCCCCGAGCCCGGCGGCCTCGCGGCCAAGAGCGCCCCGCAGCGGCCGATCCCCCTCGGCAAGGGCAGCGAGGTGCCCGACGACTTCAACGGCGACGGCGCCCGTGACCTCGTCCTGGACGACCTGGCGCACCGGGGCCACGGCGACGACCCCGGCATCGGCGTCGTCTACGGCGGCGGGCGCGGCCTCGTGCCCGGGCGCCCGGCAGCTCCTGAGCGCGCACGCCAACGGCGCCCGTACGAAGGGGGAGCTGCCCGCCGCCTTCGAGTCGGAGGCGGCCTGCGACCTCGACGGCGACGGCTTCACGGACCTGCTGGTGTCCACGGACCCGCCCTACGACGGACAGGGCCGTCCGCCGGTGCCGCTGCAGCTCCTCTTCGGCTCCCCGAAGGGCCTGACCGGCAAGGCCGTCGCCCTGCGGGTGCCCGCGCGGGCGCGGCTCGGCAACGACTGGCCGGACCAGCCGGTGTGCGGGGACTTCGACGGGGACGGCGCCCTGGACCTCGCCCTGCACGCGAGCGGCGCCCATCTGACCTTCCTGCGCGGCCCCTTCACCCGCCGGGGCGCGCCCCGCGCCGCGGGCGCCCCGGTCCCCGCCCCGGGCAACGAGCTGGTCACCGGCGCCCCCGCGCGGGACGTGAACCGCGACGGCTACGACGACTTGGTGGTCCGCGAGGAGGGCGGCGCGTCCCCGGGTCGGCCTGGTCCTCGGCGGCCCCCAGGGCCCCACCCGCGCCGGCGCCCGCCTCCCGGTCAGCACGGGCGTGGCCTTCGGCGCGTTCGGCAGGGGCCGGGGCGTGGACGCGGCGCTGCCGGGACCGCGCGGGATCGCCCTGCGCTACGACGTGCCGGGCGCCGCCCGCGCGACGCTGGAGCCGCGCGGCGCGACCGTGGCGGCGGGCGACGTCGACGGCGACGGCCTGAGCGACCTCGTCACCACCGGCGGCGGCCCCGGCGAGGTCTGGCTCTACCGCGGCCGCACCCGGGGCCTGCCCGCGAACGCCACGGCCACCCTGACCCCCGCCACGAAGGGCACCCCCCAGGTCCTGAAGGTCGCCGACTTCGACGACGACCACCGAGCGGACGTAGCCATCCGCACGACAACAGGCCGGGGCACGGACCGAGTAGAGATCTACCAAGGCCTGAAGAACGGCGAGCTCATCACCCGAAGGCCACCCCTGACCTTCTCAACCACCATGTTCACGAAGACGACTTAAGCCCGTCCGGCGTTTGAGGACGAGGCGCGAAGCGCCCATGCTTGTGGGCGGGGGAACGGGGGCAGCCGCACCCGGTTCGGGAAGGGGCGGGCCTGGGGCGCACCGCGAGGACACCCCCCGGCTTCACCCCCCAGCCAACCTCGCACAACCTTTCGTACACCCCACGAGTCACACCCGCCGAACGCCCCCGAACACCCTCCCACCCCTCGGAGAGCCTCCGTGCGCGTAAGAACCCTGGCCCTCACGGCGGCCCTGGCCGCCCTCGCCGCGACCGGCGCCGTCGTCCCGCTCGCGGGCACGGCCGCCGCCGCCCCCGCCGCCCTCAAGGACGACTTCAACGGCGACGGCTACCGCGACCTGGCGATCGGCACACCGGGGGCCAACGCCGTGACGGTCACGTTCGGTTCGGCGGCGGGCGTCGGCACGTCCCGGGCCACGACCGTCACGCAGAGCACGGCCGGGGTGCCCGGAGTCACCGAGGAGGGCGACGAGTTCGGCGAGAGCGTCACCAGCGGGGACGTGAACAGCGACGGCTACGCGGACCTGATCGTCGGTGCCCCCGGCGAGAAGACGCCGCACAAGCCCGACGGCACGGTCACGATCGTCTGGGGCGGCAAGAACGGCTTCAAGAAGGGCGGCAAGACGCTCACCGCGCCCGCCACCAGCGAGCGCCGCTTCGGCGAGGCCGCCGTCTTCGTCGACATCGACGGCGACGAGGTCGCGAACCTCGCCGTGATCAGCGGGAACCACTGGTGGTTCTACCCCGACGGCGTGCCGGAGGACGGCCGTGCGATCGGCCTGGAGACCGACTTCCTGCCCAAGGGCGTCCGCCTGGACTCCATGACGGCGGGCCACTTCACGTCCCGGGGCGGGTACACGTACGTCCTCACCGGCGAGCGCGCCGACGGCGGCGCCTACACCGCGTACATGAAGGGCGGCGCGGGCGACTACGGCTACTGGTCCGGCGTCCTCGCCGAGGGCGAAGAGCCGAGCGCCTCGCGCGACCCGCTCGCCGTGGGCGACGTCAACGGCGACGGCTACGACGACCTGGTCACCGGCAACCCGCGCGCGGGCAGGGGCGGCGCGGTCAGCGTCCGCTACGGCGCCGACTCCCAGCTGGGCGCGCCCGTGACGTACACCCAGGACAGCGCGGGCGTGCCCGGGAACGACGAGGACGGCGACCGGTTCGGCGCCTCGGTGGCCGCGGGCGACGTGACCGGCGACGGCCGCGCGGACGTCGCCGTCGGCGCGCCCGGCGAGACGGTCGGCGACCCGGCCGTGCGGGGCGCGGGCAGCGTCGTCGTGCTCAAGAGCGGCCCGAGCGGTCTCGGCAACGGCCGCGGCCTGCACCAGGACACGCCCAAGGTGCCGGGCGTCGGCGAGGACGGCGACGCGTTCGGCTCCAGCGTCCGCCTGAAGGACGTCACCAAGGACGGCAGGGCGGACCTGGCGGTCGGCGCGGGCGGCGAGGACATCGGCTCGGGCCAGGACGCGCGGCGGGACGCGGGCGCCGTGTGGGTCCTGCGCGGTTCGTCGGCGGGCATCACGGTCCCGGGCGTGACGTCGTTCAACGGCTCCGACTTCGGCGTACGCCTGCCCGCGGGCGCGGGCGGCCCCGGCCAGGCCTTCGGCGAAACGCTCCGCTAGCCCCCCCACCCCACTACGTCATCTCCGTACCTCTCTCAGCCCAGTTGGAGACACCTTGCGCAGGAAGACTCTCTCGGCCGCGGTGCTGTGCGCCGCGACCGTGATCGGCCTCTCCGGCCTGTCCGTCACGTCCGCCGCGGCGGCCGGTTCCGCCCCCCGGCCGAAGGCCGACTTCAACGGCGACGGCTTCGCTGACCTCGCGGTCGGCGTGCCCGGCGCGACCGTCGGCGGCAAGGCCAAGGCGGGTTACGTGAACGTGGTCTGGGGCGGCAAGAACGGCCTCGGCAAGCACGGCTCGTCGACCGTCAGCCAGAACACCGCCGGGGTCCCCGGCAACTCCGAGAAGGACGACGGCTTCGGGTACGCGGTGGCGCCCGCCGACATGAACGGCGACGGCATCACGGACATCGTCGTCGGCACCCCCGACGAGGACAATGGCACGCAGCTGAGCGCGGGCACCGTCACCGTCCTGTGGGGCTCGAAGTCCGGCATCAAGGGCGGCTTCACGGCCGTCAACGGCGAGTACTCCGACAACAACGTGGGCGCCGTCCTCACCACCGGTGACTTCGACGGCGACGGCCACCGGGACATCGTCCTGAGCGACCACTTCGACGAGAGCAGCTCGCTGATGCTGCGCCCCGGCCCGTTCAAGGCGGGTTCCCCGGCGAAGCTGTCGCGCGTCGACGGCTGGCACTTCGGCGGCGCGCGCGTGGTCACGACCGGCGACTTCGACAACAACGGCCGCGACGACCTGGCGGTCGCGTACGGCGGCATGGAGATCCTGGGCACCAAGGTCCTCAGCCACTCCGCCGACGGGTGGAAGACCCAGTGGCACAGCGGCGAAGGGGCGAGCGCCCTGGCCGCGGGCGACTTCGACGGCGACGGCACGACGGACCTGGCCCTCGGCGAGGCGCAGCCCAACCCGGAGGCGGAGGAGCCGGGCGACAAGATGTGCCAGGACTATCTGGGCGGCGCGATCGCCACGGTGTACGGCAAGAAGGACGCCACGCTCGGCGGCCCGGTCTCCTGCACCACGCAGGACTCCCCGCAGGTCGGCGGCACCGCGGAGATCGAGGACGACTTCGGCTCGCGCCTCGCCGTCGGCAACCTCGACCGGGACGGCATCGACGAGCTGATCGCGGGCGCCGGTACGGAGACGGTGGGCGCCGCGAAGAAGGCGGGCAGCTACTGGTCGCTGGCCTCCACGGGCACGGGCAAGCCCTTCGCGGGCCGTTCCCTCAGCCAGAACTCGGCGGGCGTCCCCGGCACGGCCGAGGCGGGCGACCGCTTCGGCGCGGCCGTCGCCACCGGTGACTTCAACGGCGACGGCTACCCCGACACGGCGGTCGGCGCGCCCGGCGAGGACACCGGAAAGGGCGGCGTCTGGTACGCCCAGACCCCGAAGGACGGCCCCAACCCGCCTCTGGTGTCGCTCACTCCGGCCAAGCTCGGCCTCGCGGGAGCGCAGAAGTACGGCGCGGTCCTGGGCCGCTAGGTCCCACGCCCTGACGGCCGGGGCCGCGCGCTCACCGCGCGGCCCCGGCCGTAGGCGCACCGCGACACGTCATACGAAAACGCCGATGGCCCCTCACTTGATCAGTGAGGGGCCATCGACTTCGTGGAGCGCCCGGCAGGCCTTGCACCTACATTTCCCATCGGATGATGGGCGTCTTTCCTTGGACCACAGACGCGCGACTTCGGTGTTGTGCGCCGAAGTTGTGCCTTGATCTTACACAGCTTCTTGGTCCGAGGTCCAACTCGGCGCCCTGAGGCGGACACCCGTGCCGGCGGCTCCGCCGCGCGGGGGAGGCGGACATCGCGCGGCGGCCCGATTCCGGAACGCCGGTGGTCAACAACAGTGGTGTCCATGGCGATCAGCGAAGCGAACCCGTTGGACAGCGCAGCGAACGCGGTGGGCTCGGCCCACGGTGCCGGGATGACCGCGCGGCCCGTTCCCCTCTGGGCGGAGCGTGTCGCCCGGCTGCTCCCCCTCGTGGCCCTGCCCGTGTGTCTGTGGCGGCTGCCCATCGGCTTCGGCCACCAGATGGGGATGGACGTGGCACCCGAGACCTGGCCGCGCTGGCAGATGGTGGCCTACGTCGCGTCGCTCAGCCTGCTGACCGAGGCGTTCGCCCTGGCGTGCCGGGGTCTGGTGCGGCCGTGGGGCGAGACCGTCCCCGCCTGGGTGCCGAGGCTCGGCGGGCGGCGGATACCGCCCCTGCTCGTGATCGTGCCCGCGGCGCTGAGCGGCCTGCTGCTCACGGCGCTGCTTGTCCAGTGGGTGCTCTGCGCGTTCCAGATCGGGGGCTTCTCGGACGTCCCGTACACGAACGCGGGCTGGCAGCTGCTCGCCTCGGTCGTCAGCGGCCTGTTCGTGCTGTGGGGTCCAATGGTCCTCGCGCTGACGTACGCGTACGGGCAGCGGCGCCGCCAACTGCCCATTACGACAAGATAACTTCACTCCAGCCGCACACAACCCTCACACCCCGTCAGCGGTCTCTCCTAGGCCAAGGTCCAGGCCAACACATACGCAAACATGCGGCCAGGCCCTGGCAAACACCTCATCCGACCCGCAGGAGAGATCACCGCATGGCTCAGCGCAAGCGCACCACCTCCCGCGACACCCGCTCCCACAGACCCGGCCGCCGTCTCCGCCTGGCCGCCGCCACAACGGCCGTGGCGCTCACCGGCGGGCTCCTCGTGAGCGCCGTGCCGACGGCGACGGCGGCCCCCCGCGCCGCACTCCCGGCCAGCGACGCCGACTTCGACGGCGATGGCTACGCGGACGTCGCCGCCTCCGCCCCCTTCGCCCATGTGAACGGTAAGGAGGCGGCGGGCGCCGTCATCGTCACGTACGGGAAGGCGAGCGGCGTCGACCGCTCCGTGAAGTACACGCAGAACAGCCGGGGCGTCCCCGGGACCGCCGAGAAGCGGGACCTGTTCGGCAACGAGCTGGCGTACGGGGACTTCGACGACGACGGCTACGACGACCTGCTCGCGAGCGTCGCGGGCGAGGACGTCGGCCGCGACAAGGACGGCGGCAGCCTCCAGATCCTGTGGGGTTCGGCGATCGGCCTCAGGGACGGCACGACCCTGAAGGACCCGCGCCCCGCCAAGCACGACTACTTCGGCAGCATCCTCCAGGCCGGGGACTTCAACGGCGACGGCAAGGACGACATCGCCATGGGCACGGTGACGACGGCGGTCGTCGACGTCTACCGCGGCGGCTTCACCCGGAGCGGCAGGACCGGCGGGCACTACACCGTGACCCCCCGCATCCACGGCAACGGCGAGGTCGGCGTGAAGAACCTGCACTCCGGGGACGCCAACGGCGACGGCAAGGACGACCTGATCGTCAACGGCTACGAGAACGACACCCGGCGCGGCGCCAACGCCAACTGGTGGCTCCCCGGCTCCCGTTCGGGCCTGAAGGTCTCCTCCGCTCAGAAGCTGCCCGCCGGGATCATCACGGACCTGGGCGACACCGACAAGGACGGCTACGACGACGTCGTCGTCGGCACCGAGTGGGACAGCGGCATCCCGGGCGCGGCCAAGGGCGGCGCGGTGCACGTCGTGCACGGCGGGAAGCGGGGCCCGGCGCACGGCGACCGCGACAAGTTCACCCAGAACACCTCCGGCGTCCCCGGCAGCAGCGAGAAGGGCGACGCGTTCGGCAACGAGCTGGACCTCGGCGACGTCAACGGCGACGGCAACCTGGACCTGGTCGTCGGCGCCCCCGGCGAGACCGTCGACGGCGTCAAGGACGCGGGCGCGGTGACCGTCCTGTACGGCCGCGCGAACGGCTCCGGCATCAGCGGGCGCGGCGCGCGGCTCCTCACCCAGAACACGCCCGGCGTGCCGAACACCAACGAGAAGCACGACTTCCTCGGCACGGACGTGCACGCCGACGACCTCAACGGCGACGGCCGCGCGGACGTCGTCATCGGCTCCCACGGCGAGAACGGCGGCAACGGCGCCGTCTACCCCCTGATCTCCGGCGCCGACGGCTCCCTCAAGGGCGGCGCGGGCATCTACCCCGGCACGGCCGGCGTCCCCGGCACGGGCATACCCCGCCTCGGCGCGAACTTCGCCGACTGATACCTCTATGTCCTCATGGCCGGGCCCCGCACGGGCCCGGCCCCGATCTCAGGACTTCCCCTTGCGCCTCCACACCACCGCCCTGCTCACCACCACCCTGACCGCCGCCGCGCTCCTCCCCGTCGCCCTGCCCGCGTCGGCCGCGGCGGCCCCGGCGAAGTACGCCGATGACTTCAACGGGGACGGGTATCGGGACCTGGCCGTCAGCGCCCCGAACGCCACGGTCTCCGGCAAGGAGCACGCGGGCCAGGTGGTCGTCTTCTACGGTTCGGCGCAGGGCCTCAGCCCCACGCGGAAGCAGACCGTCTCGAAGGCGTCCCGCGGAATCCCCGGTGCCCCGGAGAAGTACGCGAGCTTCGGTGAGGGGTTGGCGGCCGGCGACCTCGACCGTGACGGATACGCCGACCTCGTCGTGGGTACCCCGCGCAAGGACACCGGCTCCGACCGCGACGCGGGCGACGTCACCGTCATCTGGGGAGGCCGGTCCGGCCTCACCGCCGGAGCCACGATCAAGCCGGCGGCCGTTCCTGACCGTGGCTGCGCCTTCGGGGAGGGCCTCGCCGTCGGGGACACCGACGGCAACGGCGCGGCGGACGTGACCGTGGGATCCCGCTGTGGCGCCCAGTTCTTCTACGGTCCGTTCACCCGCGCCGGGGCACCGCTCAAGAAGGAGAGGGACCGTCAGCTCGGCACGACGCGCGGCGCCGTCGTCGGCAACGTGGACGGTGACGCCGTACGCGGAGCGCATCATGCTGCCCGGCCTGTCCAGCGACGATCCACGAGGGCACGTATACGTCGACAACTGGGACGAAGGGCGGTACAAGCGCACCGAGTTGCAGCGTGCCGACGGCACGGTCGGAGCCGTCGGTGACATCAACGGCGACGGCTACGGCGACCTCGTCCTCGGCGATGCGCAGGACCCGGCCCCGGACGCGCCCGGCGGCCACCGCGGCGGCGAGGTCTCCGTCTGGTACGGCGGGCCCTCCGGCATCGACCCGGCCCAGCGGCCGACCCGCGTCAGTCAGGACACCGCCCACGTGCCCGGAACGGGCGAGCACGGCGACCGGTTCGGCGCCTCCGTCAGCACCGCGGACGTCAACGGTGACGGCATCGACGACGTCGCCGTGGGCGCCCCCGGCGAGAGGGTCGACGGCAAGGACGCGGCCGGTGCGGTGACCGTGCTGCTCGGCTCGGAGCGAGGGCTGACCGGTCGCGGATCCCGGACCCTGCACCAGAACACGCGTGGCGTGTCCGGGGCGGCGGAGGCCTATGACGCCTTCGGCTCAACGGTCCGCCTCGCCGACCACAACGGCGACAAGAAGGCCGACCTCGCCGTAGGAGTCCCCGACGAGAACGGCTACGGCTGTCTCTGGAGCGCCCCGCGCGCGGCCGTCGGCGGCTCCTTCTCGGCCTGCGCGAACAAGCTCGGCGTCAAGGGTGGCCAGGCAGCGCTCGGCTCCGCGCTCGCGTACTGAGCCCGGCGCCACAACCCTTGGCCAACGTCGTATGTCACACAGGTGAAGACCACGCCTCTCCCACGTAGACCACGCGTCACCCAAAGAGTTGGAGCACCCGTGCGCACACGCACCCTCGCCCTGGCCGCCGCCACGGCACTCGCGGCGACCGGCCTCACCCTGCCGCTGGCCATGACGGCGTCCGCCTCCACCCCGCCCGCCAAGGCCGACTTCAACGGCGACGGCTACGAGGACCTCGCCGTCGGCGTCCCGTCCGCGAGCGTCGGCGGGAAGGCCAAGGCCGGGTACGTGAGCGTGGTCTGGGGCGGGCCCAAGGGCCTGCGGGCCAAGGACAACGTACGGATCAGCCAGGCCACGGCGAACGTCCTCGGCACCCCGGAGGCCGGTGACCGCTTCGGCGCCGCCGTCACCGTGGCGGACGTCGACGGCGACGGGCTCGCGGACCTCGCGGTCGGCGCCCCCGGCGAGGACTTCGACGGCAAGGCCGACGTGGGCAACGTCACCGTCGTGTACGGCGCGAAGGAAGGCTTCGGCACGTCCCACAGCGCGGGCCGCGGCGCGAAGGCCAAGGACAGCTACGGCAACGCCCTGGCCGCCGCCGACTTCAACGGCGACCGGCAGGCCGACCTGGCCATCGGCGGCGCCGACAAGGTCGTCATGAACTACGACCCGCGCACCGCGACGACCGTCCCGGGCATGGGCGACCGCATGGGCGGCCGCGCCCCCGTCCTGTCCACCGGCGACTTCGACGACGACGGCCTCACCGACCTGGCCGTGGCGTACTACACCAAGCAGCAGCCGTACACCCAGTCCCACGTCATGATCTACCGCTACGACAAGCAGGAGCGCCGCCTCCTGCTCAGCTGGTCCAGCAGCAACGGCGCCACCTCCGCCTTCGCCACCGGCGACTTCAACGGCGACGGCCTCGACGACCTCGCGCTCGGCAACTGCCGGGAGATCGCCGACGAGAACATCGACGACCCGTGCGGCCCCGAGGAACTCACCAAGGGCGGCGGCGTCCACATCAAGTACGGCAACGTCAACGGCAGCCTCGGCTACCGCACCCAGACCCTCAACCAGGACACCCCGGGCGTCCCGGGCGTCGCCGAGAAGGGCGACGGCTTCGGCGAGGCCGTGACCGCCCGCGACGTCAACGGCGACGGCTACGCCGACCTCGTCATCGGCGCCCCCGGCGAGGCCATCGGAGCCAAGAGGAACGCGGGCAGCGCCACCGTCCTGTTCGGCTCCAGGAAGGGACATCCTCGACGCCGACGACGTGCTCGGCGACGGCGTCGCCCGCGGGTACGCCTTCCAGCAGGACACGTACCAGATCCCCGGCGCCGCCGAGACCGGCGACCGCTTCGGCGCGGCCCTCGCCACCGGCGACTACGACAAGGACGGCACGCCCGACCTGGCGGCCTCCGCCCCCGGCGAGAACGCGTCGTCCGGCGGCGTCTGGAACGTGCCCGGCGCCCTCCCGCCGGGCACCACCACCGTCTCGCCCAAGTCGCTGAAGCTGCCCGCGTCTTCGAGCGCGCTGACGTACGGCGCGGTGCTCGGCCGCTAGGTCAGGCCGCCGGGTCCGGCCGCTAGGTCCGGCCGCTAGGTCCGGCCGCTAGGTCCGGCCGCCGGCGCCCGCTGCTCCCCGCCAGCGCCTTGCTGGTCCCCGCAGCCCCGGGAACCACAGCGGGTCACTGGTGCCACGGGGGCCCTGAGGACAACCCCTCAGGGTCCCCCTAAGGGTTGTTACAGGTCAGCCGCAAACGGGCCCTCCTCCACAGGAGGGACGCGCCCTCCCCTCCGGACCAGGTACGTTCGATTCCGTGGCTGGATTCAGGATCGGACGCGGCGGCCGGGACAACCGCGCACAGCAATCGGGACGCCGACAAGGCCCCGGGCAGACCCCCGGACAGACCCCGGGACAGGCCCCCGGGCAGGCTCCGTACGGACAGCGGCCCCCGCACCAAGGCGGCGGCCAGGCGCCGTACGGCTACCCGCCCGCGCCCCCGGCCCCCCAGTACGGCGGCCAGCCGCCCTACGGCGGCGGCCACGGCCCGGGCCCCGGCCCCGGCCCCGGGCAGTACGGCGGCCCCCACCAGGGCGGCCCCCAAGGCCCCCACCACGGCGGTCACCAGGGCGGCCCCCAGCAGTGGCCCCAGCCGCCCGGCGGCCAGGGCGAGCCCGAGTACTTCGGCGGCCAGGGCGGCCACGGCGGGCCCCCCGCCCCCGACCCGTACGCCGCCAACAACCCCGGGCACACCCAGGCCTTCTCCCTGGGGGAGGACCCGTACAACGACGGCGACACCTACCGCGCGGGCCAGGCCCCGGCGGGCCCCATCGGCCCCAAGCTGCCCTGGAAGGACCTGCTGCGCGGCATCGTGCTGCGCCCCGGCCCGACCTTCCTGCAGATGCGTGACTACGCGATGTGGGCCCCGGCCGTCATCGTCACGTTCCTCTACGGCCTGCTCGCCGTCTTCGGCTTCGACGAGGCCCGCGAGGACGTCCTCAACGCCACGCTGTCCACGGCGGTCCCGTACGTCCTGACGACCGGCGTCGCGATCTCCATCAGCGCGCTGATCCTCGGCGTCGTCACGCACAGCCTGGCCCGCCAGTTCGGCGGCGACGGCGCCTGGCAGCCCACGGTCGGCCTGTCCATGCTGATCATGGCGATCACGGACGCGCCGCGCGTCATCGTCGCCCTGTTCCTCGGCGGCGGCAACAGCTTCGTCCAGCTGCTCGGCTGGGCCACCTGGCTCTCGCGGCGGGCGCGCTGCTCACCCTGATGGTGAGCAAGTCGCACGACCTGCCCTGGCCCCGCGCGCTGGGCGCCAGCGCCATCCAGCTGCTCGCGATCCTCTCGATCATCAAGCTCGGTACGTTCTGACGCGGCCACGCACGGCACACGACAGCAGGGCCCCGGCGGGTACGCCCGCCGGGGCCCTTGCTCGTGCGCGCCCCCGTCACGTACCTTGCAATGCAATGTTCCAGGCAAAGCAAGGCACTGGAGAGAGGCGGAGGGCATGGCGGACCCGCTGACGAAGGCCGCGAGCCAGCTCCGCAAGGGCGTACTGGAGTACTGCGTACTGGCCCTGATGCGCGAAGGCCCGCGCTACGGCGTGGAACTGGTCGAGGAGCTGTCGGCGGTGACGGTGATGACGACGAGCCAGGGCACCATCTACCCGCTCCTGTCCCGTCTGCGCCGCGACCGCCTCGTGGACACCGAACTGCGCGAATCCCCCAGCGGCCCGCCCCGCCGCTACTACACGCTCACCCCCGAGGGCCATACCGCGCTCGCCGACTTCACCGCGAGCTGGCCCCTCTTCCGGGACGCGGTCGACCACTTCCTGACCGCGCCCGGCACACCGCACGACACGGAGACCCCGCATGAAAGCACCTGAGCACGCCCTCGCCCTCGCCTACCTGGCCGACGTGGAGCGGGCGAGCGCCGCCCTGGAACCGGCCCGCCGCGCCGAACTCCTCGCCGACCTGCGCGAGCACATCGCGGTCAGCCTCGCCGAGGCGGGCACGCGGGACGAGGCGACGGTCCGCGAGATCCTGCACCAGCTGGGCGACCCGACGGCGATAGCGGCATCGGCCCTGGCGGAGGCCCCGCCCCTGCCCGCCTCCCCCACCTCCACCGCCGCCCCCTCCCCCGAGCCGGACCGGCTCCGCACCCGCCTCACGATCCTCGTCCTGGCGGCCTCGGGCCCGCTGATGCTGTTCGGCGGCCCGCTGGCGATGGTGCTGGCCGCCATGGCGGGCGCCTATCTCCTGGCCACCTCCACCCGGTGGACCGCACGGCAGAAGCTCAAGGGCGGCGCGCTGACGCTGTCGCTCCCGGCCCTGCTCCTCCTCGCCTCGGTCGCGGGTGCGGGCCGCATCGGCCCGATGGAACTGCTCCTCCTCCTGCTCCTGAACGTCCTCCTGCCCGGCCTCGGCGCCCGCCTCCTGTGGCGCACCCGCCGCCACGGCGTCTCGACCCCGGTCCACGCATAACGAAGACGCGGTGCCCCCGCCCACTCGGGCGGGGCCACCGCGCCCCGATCACTGCGACGTTCCGTACCCGGACGCCCGTCAGGCGTCGAGCACCTGCCCGTGCCGCCGCACGACGGGCGGCTCGACGCTCCACGGGAAGTTGATCCACTCGTCGGTGCGCTTCCACACGTACTCGCACTTCACGAGCGAGTGGGACTTCTCATAGATGACGGCGGAGCGCACCTCGGCGACGTGGTCGAGGCAGAAGTCGTGCACCAGCTTCAGCGTCTTGCCGGTGTCCGCCACATCATCGGCGATGAGCACCTTCTTGTCCGTGAAGTCGATCGCGTTCGGCACGGGCGCCAGCATGACCGGCATCGCCAGCGTGGTCCCGACCCCCGTGTAGAACTCCACGTTCACCAGGTGGATGTTCTTGCAGTCGAGGGCGTACGCGAGGCCGCCCGCGACGAAGACGCCGCCGCGCGCGATGCTCAGGACGACGTCGGGCTCGTACCCGTCGTCGGCGATCGTCTGGGCCAGCTCACGGATGGCTCCGCCGAACTTCTCGTACGTAAGGTTCTCGCGCACGTCGCTCATGGGGGATGTCACACCTGGGTCCGATGGAAGTTGAGGAAGGAACGGGAGGCCGTGGGACCGCGCTGTCCCTGATAGCGCGACCCGTAGCGCTCGGACCCGTACGGGGACTCGGAGGGCGAGGTCAGCCGGAACATGCACAGCTGGCCGATCTTCATGCCCGGCCACAGCTTGATCGGCAGCGTGGCGAGGTTCGACAGCTCAAGCGTCACGTGCCCGGAGAAACCGGGGTCGATGAACCCGGCGGTGGAGTGCGTCACGAGCCCGAGCCGCCCCAGGCTTGACTTCCCCTCGAGCCTGCTGGCGAGGTCGTCGGGCAGCGTGATGACCTCGTACGTCGAGGCGAGCACGAACTCCCCCGGGTGGAGGATGAACGGCTCGTCGCCCTCGGGCTCGACGAGCCTGGTCAGATCCGCCTGCTCGACGGACGGGTCGATGTGCGGGTACCGGTGATTCTCGAACACCCGGAAATAGCGGTCGAGGCGCACGTCGATGCTCGACGGCTGCACCATTGATTCGTCGTACGGATCGATCCGCACCCGTCCGGCGTCGATCTCGGCCCGGATGTCCTTGTCAGAGAGAAGCACGCACCGAGGATACGCAGAGCGCGCGGGAACGCCGCAATTCGCGCAATGCGACGCCCCGCGCGCCCACGTACTCCGCTCTCGCCGCTATCCCCGCTACCGCTTCTCGAGCGCCACCGGCACCGCGTGGCGAAGCCGCGCGCACCGGGGACAACGGAGGAGGCGTCCCGGCCCGAGCCGGTCGGCCTGCTGCATCGGGAACGAAGCGGTGCTGAACACGTGCCCCTCGGCACAGCGGACGACGGTGCGCTCCATCAAATCCTCGAGTCCCTTCCCCAAAACCGTGACTGGCGGACGACGAAAGCCACATTACGGGATGAAAGGGACGCCACTCCAGGCGGCACTCCGGACCGTCGAGCACCCTCCCCGACCCTTCCCCGGACCTCGCACACCTCCCCGCGAAGCCCCCCACGGTACGCCCCAACTCCCCTCGCCCGCAGTCACGTCCACCCCACACAACGCAGCCGGGCCCCGGGGCGACGATGCCCGGGGCCCGGCATGAGGTAGAGTGTGCGAGCATGAGAAACCGGTTCAACCGGTGCTCTACGCGGGTGTAGTTTAATGGTAGAACATCAGCTTCCCAAGCTGAGAGCGCGAGTTCGATTCTCGTCACCCGCTCTACGACGAAGGCCCAGGTCACCGACCCGGGCCTTTTTGCTGTGCGATATCGCTCAGGCGTCGCGTGCCAGATCCGTGCCAGAAGCTTGATCATCCGGCTTCCGTGCCACGGAACGGCCGGACCGGCGAACCTTCCGAACGCTCCGGTCAAGCATGCCCGCGACCTCTTGCTGTCGCTCCTCTTCGGAATGCTGATAGATCAGCGCGGCCTTCTCCGAGGACTGCCCAGCGCGGACCATCGTGTCCTTCAGGGTCGCACCGGAACGGGTCGTGAGCGTGTGCCCGGTGTGGCGGAGATCGTAGAACCGGAAGTTGGCGGGGAGGCCAACGACCGCACGGGCCTTGCGCCAGTACCGGCCGAAGGTGCTGCGCCGGAACGGGGCACCGCGCTCACCGAGGAAGACCAGCCCGTCCGCATCCTTGCCCGCGTACAACTCCATGTGGGCGCGCAGCTCCGAACGGAGGAAGCCCGGCAGGTGCACCGGACCGGGTCCCGGCCTCCGACTTGGTCCCTCCAGGCGCACGGCGGCCGTTCGTACGTTCCGGCTCAGCCAGCCGGACGGTGACCTTGAGCGCGCGGACGTCGACGTCCCGGCGACGGAGTCCGGCCAGCTCTTCGGGGCGACACGGTCCATAGGCGCCCAGGTAGACCATGAGGCGCCAGCGCGGGCCGATCTGGTCGGCGAGCGCGTCGACCTGGCTCACGGTCGCGATCCGGCGTTCGGCCGCCTTCTCCCTGCCCGCACCCTTGATCCGGCATGGGTTGCGCTTGATTAGATCATCGTCGACCGCCGTTTCCATGATGGCCTTGAGCAGCCGGTATGCCTTGGCCACGGTGGTCTTGGCACCGGTTGTCCTCAGCCGGTCCGTGCGCCAGCCGCGCACGCGGGGCGGAGTGATCTCATCGAGGTTGTCAGCCTCGAAGGTCGGCAGGATATGGCTGTCCAGCAGGTAGCGGTACAGGTCCCTGGTGAGAACGCCAAGCTCCCTGTCCTCAACCCACTTGTCGGCGTACGCCTTGAAGTTGATCGCACCCGCATCCGGGTCACGCCACTCGCCGTTTTTCACCTCAGTCTGTTTCTCGGCGAGCCAGTCGTCAGCGTCGCCGGTCGTGGCGAAGGTCTCGGGGGCCGGGCGCATGACACCGTCTGGTCCCGGATAGCGGGCCTGGTACCGGCCGGAGGGGAGTTTGCGGATCGCACCGAAGCGGCGGCGCCTGCCTTTGCCATTGGCCATCAGGCGGCCCTCCCACAGCGGGAACGGGAGCGCCGCCGAGGTTCCACCGTGCATGAGGTGATGAACTCCTCCAGCGCGCTCACCGGGATGCGCACGTGGCGGCCGACCTTCACGTACCGGATGCGCCGCTCCTCGACGAGCCGACGAGGAAAGCGGACGGTCGTGCCGAGCAACTCGGCGACCTGGTCCACCGACAGGTAGCGGTCCTTCATGCGGTCGGCTCCCCTTCCGTTCCGGCAGTGGTTCCGAGGGACTCCGCGAGCCAGGCTTCGGTGTCGGACAGGCCCGTCCCGGCGAAGACCCAGTGGGCGAGTACGTACGTCGTGGTGCCGGACTCGGCGGGCGCGGCTTGGGCTCGGCGCCAGTCGGCGCGGGCCGTGCGGAGGGCGCCGAGGGTGGTCGAGTAGCGGCGGGACTTGGTGGAGAAGTGGCCGCGGAAGCCGAGCATGTGAGCCCAGGCACGCAGGCGGAGGTGTTCCAGGTCCTTGCGGGCGCCGAGGGTCCAGGCGGTGCGGATCAGGCGGCGGGCGTGGTCGCTGAGGTCGAGCTGGGCGAGTTCGGCGGCGAACTTCAGGGGGCGGTCGAGGGCGCCCGTCGCGGTCTCGGCACCCTTGGTGGCGTACTTGGCGATGTACGAGGCCACGGCGCGCTCGGTCAGGTCCTGGCCGCCGTCGAAGTCGGCGGAGCGGATGGTGCGGATGTCGAGTTGGCGGCCGAAGGTGAGGGTGTGGGTGCGGCCGTCGAGGGTCGGGCCGTCGACTTGGGTCTTGGTGGTGGCGGTGCGGATCGCATCGGTCAGGAGGTCGGCCGTCGCCCAGGGCGGGGGCGCGGTTTCTCCGCCGCCGGGGCCGTCGAGGCGGATCACCGCGTGGAAGTGGACCGCCCCGCGCTTCTGGTACTCGGCGACCTTGGCGAAGGACACCCGGGCATGCTCGCGGAGCCTGCGTTGGGTCAGGCCCGCGCGCTTGGCGACCTCGCGGCGGAGGTGGATTGAGAAGCGGCGCCAGAGCTGTCCGGCGTGGGCGTTCCACAGGACGGCCGACTCGTAGTCGTACGTGGTCGGGTCGAGTGGGGTGCCGAGTGCTGCGTCCTCCTGGCCGTGGTGAGTGCCGCAGCGGCAGGGGCGGCCGGAGGAGGGGCGGTTGTGGACCGGGCCGAAGCTCGGTGCGGTGAAGGTGGCGAAGACGCGGGGGTGCGTGGCGACCTGGTCCGGGATGCCCTTGCCGCCGCGCAGGCCGGAGGTGATCAGGTGGAAGGTGTCGCGGCGGTAGACCTCTGCGCAGGCCGGGCAGCGGGTCGTACGACGGTTGTTGCAGCGGACGAGGAGTTGGCCCGCCGGGAGGTCGGTGGAGGCGAGGTGGTGGAGGACCTTGCCTATCTCGCCGGTCGCGGGGTCGACGTCGTACTCCGTGCGGTGGCCGTCGAGGCGGATCGGGTGGGCGCAGCCGCCGAGGCCGGAGAGCTGGTTGACGATGCCCGGCAGGGTGCCGTGAGCGGCCAGCTTGGCGAGTTCCGGGACTGGGGGCGGGGTGGTGGCGCGGGTGAAGATGGCTTCTCCTTCTGGCGGGCTGGTTCGGTCAGGAGGGAAGGGCTCCCGGGGCGGCGGATGCTTGGCGGTATCGAGGCCGCCCCGGGAGTCCGGATGCTCAGCGCTTCCGGTGGTCGTTGAGCAGCGAGCGCAGGACCACGGCCGCTATCGCGACGGAGACGGCTGCGAGGGCCACGACGGTCAGGAGCGCGGTGAGGACCACGCCACCCGTGAGCACGGCCACGACCGTGCCAGTGCTGATCGAGATGGCCGGGACGGTGGGGCGTCGGCGGGCGGGCGCATGGTCGGTCGGGGCTGTTGCCGGTGCATGGTGGTGGGCGGGCGGCGGCGTGGGGTTGTCGGGGTACTTGGGCAGGAACACGGCGGTCCTTTCCTCATCTACTCGTCTAGGCATGTGAGGCGTTTGAGAAGCCGACGCCGCCGACGTACGTGGCGGACATGACGGCCGGGGCCAAGACGACGTGCGAGATCCAGAGGCCGAAGAGCGTGACCAGGACGGCGATCCAGGGGCGGGCACCGATGGTCTTGACCGCTCCCCAGGCCAGCAGGCCGAGGACGATGACCCACGACAGGCTGACGGTCATGGAGCGCTCCTCTCAGGTGCTGGGGCACCGGTGGGTACGGGCGGCCAGCTCGGCGGCGGCGCGGCTGTCGTAGTCGGCGGAGAAGCCGCAGCGTGGGGCGGTGCATGCGGCGGTGTGCTTCTCGCGGCCGCGGTAGTCGTAGGCGGTGCCGATTTGGACGGGGCCGATGCGGGCGACGTTGCGGAAGCGGCGGTGGGGTGTCACTGCGAGCCCTCCTGTCGCAGGCTCGGGCCAGGGAACTCGTTGAGGATGCGGGCGGCTTCGGCGGGGTCCGAGGCGCGGTCGGCAGCCTCCTCGGCGAGGAGCCGGGCGAGTGTTGTACGGCCGTCGACGGCCATCTGACGTGCTGCTTCCAGATGTTGGGCGGCAGTGGTCAAGCGGGAGAGAGGCATAGGTCAGCTCCCTGTCGGAGTGAGTTGTGCGGCGATGGCTTCGGCCATGGGGGCCGGGACGCCGAGGCGGGCACGGAGGGTCGGAGTGTCGATGGGTGTACCGGTGCGGGTGTGGTGGTCGGCGGCGAGCTTGCGGGCGTGTTCGACCAGGGCAGCCGGGACGGGTACGGCGGGTTGCTCCGGCGGTGCGGGCGCGGGCGCGTCAGGCACGGAGGCCGGGGCGTCCTCGGTCGGCGCGCTCTCCTCGCGCGTCAGTCCCGGCGTCGAATGAGCCAGGAGCGTCCCGCCCAGGAACGCCACCGCAGGCCAGCCCGCCACAAGGATGCGGAGCCACGCGGGCACGTCCCTCATGTCGAGCAGCCCGGCCGTGGCCACGTTCGCTCCGAGGGACGCAGCGAGCGCGATCACGAACCAGCACCATCCGGCCGCCCGAGCATGACCGGATCGCAGTCGGCGCCAGGCGGCGACGAGCAGCAGGTCGACCGAGACGGGATAGGCCCACGCCTTCCACCCGTCCTGTCCGGCCGCCGAGGCGACGTCGTGCAGGTGGGCGAAGGACAGTGCGGCGGCGATGACCGCTTGTACGAGCACCGCGTCCACACGGGCCAGTTGGGCGCGCATGCGGTGGCTCCTTCCGAAGTCCGGAGGGCATGAGGAGGTACAGGCACGGCAATGAATAGAACGTTCGTCCCAGCCGGGAGAGGAACAGGTGGGCTGCAGTCGGCCACGGGCCGGAACGGCTTGAGCGCGGGCAGATCAGGCACGAGGTGCGCCGTCTCCCGGCAGGTCTCGGCAGCCTCACCGAGGGACAAGTACGGCGTACGAATGCGGGACCAGCCGCCGGACGTGTCACCGGCGACGGCCAGGCCGGGCAGCTCAGGAGCGATGGCGCACGCGGCCAGGACGGCCTCAGGGGCGATGTCGCCGAGGGCCATCTTGGCGGAGCCCTCGTCGTTGACGCGATGGCAGACGCGGCCGGTCAGTTGGGCGCGGAGCATGGTCGCACCCTTGCCCAGTTCGGCGCCGAAGCGCTGGCCGCAGACCTCCAGGTAGATGCCAGCCGCGCGGCCGAGCTGGGCGAGGCGGATGAGTTGGGTGACCATCTCGTCCCGTCGTTCCTCGTCCTTCTTCGAGCCGACGAGGAAGAGTTCCGCGACCTCGTCGACGAACAGCACGATGGCCGCGGGGCGGTCCGCTTCGGGCAGGCCCCAGATGTCGGAGGTGATGGTCTCATCGGGCGCGCTGGGCGCGATGCCCTGCCGGGCCTTGATCAGGTCGTACCGGTCCTCCATCTCTCGTATGAGTACGGGAAGCAGCTCGGCGGCTTGCTCCGGATCGGTGGCGAGTGCGGAAAGGCGGGGTGCGAACGGCGCCAGCTCCACGCCGCGCTTGCAGTCGATGCCGACCAGGGCGACGGGTTGCGGGGCGAGCCCGGTGACCAGGTGCCGCAGGTACATGGACTTGCCGGAGAGCGTGGCGCCGAGGGTGAGTTGGTGCGGGACGGCCCGGTAGTCGCGTACGAAGGGCATGGCGTCCTCCCGCAGCGCCACCGGGACTTTGAGGAGTCCGCCAGTCGTCCGGCGAGGCATCCGCACCCGCCGAAGTACGTCGAAGCCGACGAGCCGTAGTTCGACGACACCCGGCTTGACCGTGGTGACGTACACGGCGTGGACTCCCCAGGCGTGCCGCAGCCGTTCGGCGGAGGCTGCGACGTCGGCGGGTTCCTGGCCGGGGGCGAGCCGGATGCGGAGCCGGAGGCCGGTCGTCGTAGGACGTATGAGCCCTCGGCGGGGTGGCACCGGACGGACCTCTCCCCGCGTGGCCCTGGCGGCGAGAACCCGCAGCCGGGACGGAGTCACGGTCAGCCCGCACGCCTCCATGACCGAGCCGTACGAGCCGATCAGGCGGGCGGCGGATAACGGCATGCCGACCGTGGACCAGTACACCCCCGGGTGTCGTGCCCGGGTGTAGGCGGCCCCACCGCCGATCGCGGCGACGGGACCACCCACCTCCAACAGCATCGTCAGGTCGGCCATCAGGCAGCGGCTCCCGCAGCGGCCGGGAAGGCGGCGGGCGTCACGGCGGCGGAGCGGTAGGCGATGCCGTGCCGCTGCTGGCCGTTGAAGACGCTCTCCCACGGGCGGGCGATGAGCCCCGGCAGCGAGACGGGCGAGCCGAGGATCAGGCCCTCCGCGATGCCGCTCTCCGGGACGGTCACCTTGATCAGGGACGACTCCCCCTCCTCGATGTAGACGACGCCGAGGGTCATCAGCGGCTCGCCGCTGACGGCGTCCACGGCCCGCTCGCCGGTCTGACGGTCGCGGACCTTGGGCTCCGGGGCCTCGGTGAGCAGGATCGTGGCGCCCGAGGTCTGAACACGGATGATGCGCAAGGCAGTTCCCCTATCTACTCGTCTATACAAGATGCGTCCGACGAACCCGAACTCTCGGGAACGCGAACCACCTTGGCACACAACTTGCCCACTCGTCTATACGAGTATGCCTGTTGGGATGTACGAGTCCGAGGGATGGCCTCGCGCCCCATCGCCCGTCAGGTGGCGGGCAGTTGGTAGGACAGGACGTACGCGTCGGCAGCCATCACGGTGTCGCAGACCTCCACGGCTCGCCCCTCCGTGTCGTACGCGGTCCGGATCAGATGGATCACGGGCACGCCGGACGCGAGCCGCAGCGTCTTGACCTCGGCGGGTGAGGGCATGCGGGCGCGGATGTCCTCCTCGAAGTGGTCGAGGCGGTGGCCGAGTTCTTCGAGGCGGGCGTAGATGCCGCCGGGGCCGGGGTTGGGCTCGGCGATCTGCGTACCGCGGGCGATGTCGAGCGGGAGGTAGGAGGTCGCGAACTCGACGGGGCGGCCGTCGAGGAGGTAGCGGCGCCTGCGGGCGAGCACCTTGCGCGCCGAACCGAGCCGGGTGGAGATGTCCTGCGTGGCCTTCTCCTCCTTCACCTCCAGGCTGTCCACCTGGGGGTGGCTACCGGCCGCGTCGGCCTCGACGATGAACGCCGACTTCCCCTGATCGCGGTGGCGCCGGGCGAACCGGTCTGAGGCGAGGCGCCGTACCGGGGGCCGCGGGCGGACGAAGACGCCCTTGCCGTGCTCGGCGTGTACGAGTCCCTCGCCCTGGAGGATGGAGAAGGAGTTGCGGACCGTCATCCGGGATACCCCGTAGTGGTCGACGAGCTCAGCTTCGGAGGGCAGCTTCTCGCCCTCCCTGAACCGCCCACGGTCGATGGCCTCGCGCAGCTGATCGGCGATCTGCCGGAAGACCGCACGATCGCTCGTGGGGTCGACCTCGCCGAGCAAGCCGGTAGGGAGTGAGGTCACGTGTGTACTCCTTTAGGTATCTAGACGAGTGGGCGAGTGCTGTTGCTACGGTGGAGAGCCTAGCCAGCCGAGAGGGCCGAGGAACGTGAGCACTGACCGCCCCCATTCCGTGAGCGTCGCCGGAGTCATAGTCGACGACCAGGGGCGGGCCCTGCTGATACAGCGCCGCGACAACGGCCAGTGGGAGCCGCCGGGTGGCGTTCTCGAACGCGAGGAAACCATCCCCGAAGCCCTCCAGCGCGAGGTTCTCGAAGAGACTGGCGTAAAGATCGCGCTTCCCGCGACTCTGACCGGCGTCTACAAGAACATGACGGGCCTGATCGTCTCCCTGGTCTTCCGTTGCGAGGCCGCCGACGGCACGCCCACCACCGGCGAGGAGACCCGCGCCCTGCGCTGGGCCACCCGCGAAGAGGTCACCGAACTCGCCGACGAGGCGTACGCGATCCGCGTCCTGGACGCGCTCGACGCGACGACCCCACCGGCCATCCGCGCCCACGACGGCGTGAAACTCGTATAGCCGAACCCGCTGCACATGGCGGCCTAGCAGCACAAAGGAACTTGTATGCACGAGTATACGAGCACCGCCCGGGTCTGGGGACTCACTTGCCCAGGTCTCCCCGAAGAGGTCAGCCGAGCCCGCCGCTGGACCCGCGACATCCTGGGCTCCTCACCCCTCGCGGAGGATGCCGAACTGATCGCGAGCGAGCTGAGCGCGAACGCGATCCTGCACACGGCCAGCGGCCGGCCCACGGGCAGCTTCCACCTGGCTCTGGCGGTGTCATCGCAGGTCATCGCCCTGTCGGTCACGGACGGCGGGGCTGCGGGCGGGGCTGCTCCGAAGGCCGAGCACCCCGACGAGGAGGCGGTCCACGGCAGGGGCCTGGGCATGGTCAGCGCCCTTGCCCACCGGGTGGTGGTACGGAACAGCGACGGCGCGCACACGGTGACGGCGGAGCTCTTCACTTCACCGCGACCGGGCCCAGGGGGGCACCCATGCTGAGCGACGACGACCTAACCCGCGGGTTCTGGTGCGAGTGCTGGGCGGAGGACCTCGCGGGGTCGGGCCGACCGACGGTGACGACGTCCTTCGGGGCGTACTCCGCGACGCAGGCGGACGGCTGGCTCCCCACAGCCCTACGAGCCATCACGGCGGAGCTGAACCCCGCGGCCCCCAAGGAGACTTGGGACTGGCTCTACGAGAGCCGTATCGACACCCGGCGGGCCCTCCTGCGCTCGGAGCCCTGCACGGTGTCGGTGACCTACGCCAGCACACGCATCACGTGGACGGTGCACCCGGTGCTCTTCCTGCCACTCGCGGACCACCAGGAGCACGTGGAACTCCACCCGTGCACACATGACTTGAAGCCCGACGCGACCGACTGAGTTACAACTTTCTCTACTGGTTCAAGGCGGCTCGCTCCGCTCCCCGCGCGCGGCACGGCCACCGGCCGGGCCTGCGCTCCTGTCTCCGCCCCGCTCCAGCCCGGCCGGTGCCCGTGCCGCGCGCTAGGCGATCAGCCGCTTGGGGTTCGAGAAGGGGTACGTCGTGGCTGGGGCGGTCGGCTCCACGGCTTTAGGCAGCCACTTTGGCGCGAGCCTCGAAGATCATGGCCCCCACGTCGTGCTTTAGCGGGCAGGTCCACAGACTGCCCGACGCGCCGGAAGCTTACGGGGCCATGATCACTCGCGCCAAAGCAGCTCCAGCCCAAAGCCGCTCCACCGACCGCGTGACTCGACACCCGGTCTCTCTGCCGAGGCCCGCGAAGCATGGCTAGCGTGTAGCCATGAGCGATGACGAGGGGTACGTGGTCGACCCCGCTCGGGCCGCCGCCAACCCCGACTGCAAGCATGAGTACCTCCCACGAGAGGTGATCTCAGGACAAGCCACAGGAGATCGCTACTGCCCCACCTGTTCGAGAGTTTTCACACCCTCCGAAGTAGCAGCACTCCGCAAACGCAGGCGAGAAGAATCGGACGACAGGCAGTAGCCAACGCCCGTGCCAGTCTCGTGCCAGAACAGGCAGGGAACAGCGGGGAATCATGGGCAAAGCAGGAGCATGATCAGAGACTCTGGTCAGGGTGTTTCAGCATGTCAGACGCTGAACTCCCCTCCAGATCACCCGAGCTTCCCAAGCTGAGAGCGCGAGTTCGATTCTCGTCACCCGCTCCACGACGAAGGACCAGGTCAGAGACCCGGGCCTTTCTGCTGTCCTCGGCGATCACTCGCCGCGCGCCAGCTTCGCGCCGAGCGCTTCTCGGCGTTCATCCGGGCCGCATGTTCCTGAGCCTTCCATGCGGTGACGTCAAGGCCGACGGTGCTCTCTCTTTCGCTGTCACGGTCCGGCGGCCGGATGTCAGAGGCATGCGGCAGAGTGACCGGAGAACGACACCAGCCCCGGAGCCAGGGGCGGGTGAGAAAACTTCCGGAGAGATGGCATGCCGAAGATCCCGAAAGGACGGCGCGTGGCGCAGGCCGCTGTGAACGCGCTGCGCGCTCTGCTCGAGGAGCACGATCACATCGTCCAAGAGATATCCGGGCAGAACGACTTCGGCGAGGACTTCTATGTCACCTTCACCGCCGACGGAGATCTCACAAGTGACACCATCAAGGTGCAGGTGAAGGGTGGCGAGAGTTGGCGGCGGGGCAACGGCTACGCGGTGCCTGTCGACCAGCACGGCGACACCTGGGCGGACGGGAACATCCCCGTCTTCTGTGTGGTGTACGACCCGGACACCAAGGGCCTCTACTGGGCGAATGCCACCCAGCAGCTGCGTAGATCTGGTCCTTTCAATCCGCCACGCCATATCGGTGTCAGCCCCAACGCCAGTCTGAATGACGCCACCATGGCGTCGTTCGTCACCCGGGCCCGCCGCTACGTCGGACGCTACCGAGGCCGACAGGCGGTTCTCACACACCTGAGTGAGATGTCCGGCGTCGACTTCGATCCGGCGGACCACGTCCTGCACTTCGTCAACGGCTACGACGAAGACCTCATCTTCTGGAGGCGCCCCGGGGACGCGTTGGCAACGCTGCTTCTCAGTGCCCACGACTGGGAGCCGTATCTGGTCAGCCTGCAGTCTCTGATGAGATCAGAGATTCCACCGCCAGGTGATGAAGGCGGCAGTCCCGTGGATGATTGGGGTGACACGGATCTGCCGACCGCTGAAGACCTGGAGTTGAGTCGAACCGAAGTGATGTGGGTGGCCTCGTGCTTCTTCTCCACTCGGCAAGCCGACGAAGGACCGGAGGACTCGGCCAGCATCAGCGAATGCGAGGGGTGCCCCAACTGCACGGGCGAGGAGACCAAGGAGCACGCCAACATCGCGGCGGACGTCCTCCACGAATACGTTCTCGCCCGTATTCTCGACCGGATCGAGCTTGAGCCCGACTTGCTGCAACACTCAATCCTGGCCATGCGCGAGGACCGCGAGCTCACAGCGGAGATCGTCGACGAGCTCGGCCCTCTCGAAAGCGACCCGCGGGTTGTCCGTCAGGTGAACAAGCTGAGCCGGGCTACCGTGGCGACGGTGTATGACATCGAGCCGGCGGCATTCCGGCTGGCCGTCCACTATTTCATCCGCCACATCTACGTCGGCGGCCCCTCGCTTCCACTCGACGAGCAGGTCCGAATCGTCTGGCGCGTCCCCGAGCCCACCGAACCCAAGGAGGATTGGGACCAGTAAGGCTTCTGCCACCGGGATCCGGCAGGCTCCATCCCTGAAGAGCCAAGGACGGATGAGCCAGTCTGGAGCGTTGTCAGCCAGGTCCTCGCCAGGTACGTGAGCGGCGCAGATGACAGTCGGTCGCCTCAAGCGACGGTGTACTCCGCATCCCCGAAATCAGCGACCACGCGCAGCCGGCCACCGAGTGCTTCCACATAAGCCCGGAGTGTCGCCACCTCGGCCCGGTCCAGCTCGCCATGCTCGATCGCGGAGACGCGAGGTGCCGAGACCCCCATGGACGCGGCTACCTGGCGTTGGGTCAACGCCTGCTCACGCCGGACCTCGGCAAGCTTGTGAGCGCGCACCTCCGCGGTCAGCCTGTCCATGGCTGCCTGCTTCTCCTGAGCCGAACGCACCGGCAGCCCAGCGGCCTCGCGCCGCTCGCGCGCCTTGCGCTTGGTCTCCTCCCAGCTGACCGTGCTCATTCGTACTCCCTGGTTTCAAGATCGGCCACATGCGCCCGGTAGCGCTCCTCGGCGATCGGGACGTTGACGTCGTACCAACGCTGCCAGTTTCCGGCCTTGTCGCCGGCCACCAGCAGCACTGCCCGGCGCACCGGATCGAAAGCGAAGAGGATCCGGATCTCGCTGCTCCCGGACGATCCCGGTCTCAGCTCCTTCAAGTGATGATTGTCGGCACCCTTGATCCGGACGACCAGCGGACGACCGAGCGTCGGGCCCGTGGCCGCCAGCATGTCGATGGCGTCTTCCACCTGTTCGGCACTGCCCCAGTCCTCCTCGGCCAGCGTCTCGAACCACGCCGCGACCTCCGCGACGAGGACCACTTCGCATTGAGCCACGAGCGCTATGTTAATGCAAGTATTAACATGGGCTGCATTGAAGAGACCGGTGGCTAGAAGCCGACACAGTGGTCCAGGGTGCACCCGACCAGCCGTTCTATGAAGATGGAAGGCGTAACAGGCGATGTCTGGCCGGTGTCCTGGGTGGCGCAGCTCGGCACAAGAACGGGGTGCCTCCGCCTCACCCCTCACATCCTCGTGAACGGTAATTCGGTCAGGGCCGTCAGCGACTTCCCGGGGTAGCGCCTGTGCGGCTGCAACGACCATCCCAGGGGCACTCTCCACGACAGGGCATCGAGCTCGCCGCGTAACGCCAAGCGCAGCTTGCGGCTCCGTGCTCCTAACGCGTGCCCACAGCGTGCCCGTGAGAGCGGACAGCTACGGTGAACAACGGTGTGATCCGGCAAGCCGACGGCCCGGTATCAGCTGCGTATGGCCAGGTCAGAGGCCACATGGCCTGACAAGCGCCGTCGCTTCCCAAGCTGAGAGCGCGAGTTCGATTCTCGTCACCCGCTCTTCCTGAAGCCCCAGGCCAGTGGCCTGGGGCTTGTGTTTTGGTTTGGCTCTTGGGCGGATTCCAGCACTCGGCGGTCTCGGCGTCGGCGCGGCTGACCAGCGTGACGCCGACGGCGGCACCGTGGTCGGTGCGCAGCCGCTCATGACCGCCAGGGCGTGCTCGATGGCGCGTGGTGGCCCCGTTCCGGGGATTTCACTGCCGAACTGCCGGGCCTGATCAGCGTGTTGATCGAGCGCGTCGGGCCGGTCACCCGGATGGGCTTGGACTTCACGGCCTGGGGCGAAATGACGAAATGACGACGCGGATGCCCAGTCGGCGGTCCTTCACGCGGTGGGCTCTCCTTTCGCTCCGGGGCGGGTTCGCGGGCCAGTAGGAATGAGCAGGGGCCGGTCCTTCGTGATGAGGGCACCGCTGCCGTGGCCCGGCCCAGTTCGAGGTCGGCCGGCCTCCGCGCGGACGAGGGCGGGATGATGGCTGCCATGCGCATCCGCATCGACGCCGTCGACCTGCCCGGCCTCGCCCGCCCAGCCTCCGTCGACGGCACGGTCCCGGCGTACGGCAACATCCACGTCGCCGTGCAACGTCGCGACCGTCCGGCCGAACTCCTGGCGCCACAGCCCGGCGACGCACCGTCCGCGACCTGGACCCTGGAGTGCACCACGAGCGCCGCGCCGAACGGCACCGAGGTCAAGGGCCCCTATGTGCAGGACCGTCTGGGCAGGCGGTTCATCTACCTGTCGTGGGGCACCGTCGACGAGTCGGGCACCTTCACGATGTTCCGCCGCGCCAAGCTCCTGCTCGACGTCATCCCCGCCGACGTACTGGCCGCCGCCGCACGCGACGGGCTGCTGGTCGGACGCCTCGGCCTGACCGACGCGCAGGGCGGTCCCCTGTGCGCACGAGTCGAGCCCCCGCACATCACCTGGACCGCCGAACGCGCCGACTAGGAGAGGTTGCGTGCCGCACACGAACAAGCCGCAAGCCGATCGAGCCCGGACCGCGCGCGCTGACATCGGCATCGCCTCTTCCGGGCCGATGTGACCTTCATCGCGGCAGTGAGGTCTCGGCGCGTTCGCCGTCGTCCCATCCGTTGATGACGACGACAGCGGCGCATCGCTCATCGACGGAGGTCGTGGCCCTGTGGCCGGAAACGTTCGGCAGGAACACTGCATCCACGCGGATCAATATCTGTATCCGTGAAGTGAGAAATAAGTACGGCGCATGGCGAGTATTCCTCGACCGTCAACCCGAGCAGAATTATTGACCACACGGAGCCGACCACGGCGTGCTAACGTCGATCTCAGTTGCAGGTGTGGTTGCCAGAAGGTTCATTTTCCGACGGGGTAATCAGCACGGCGACGCGGAATCCGCACAGGGCGAATTCCAGACTTCGTCTCCGAAGGAGAAATGACATGGCTACTGGCACCGTGAAGTGGTTCAACGCGGAAAAGGGCTTCGGCTTCATCGAGCAGGACGGCGGCGGCGCCGACGTCTTCGCCCACTACTCGAACATCGCCACCCAGGGCTTCCGCGAGCTGCTGGAAGGCCAGAAGGTGTCGTTCGACATCGCGCAGGGCCAGAAGGGCCCGACGGCGGAGAACATCGTTCCCGCCTGACACCGGCAGCAACGCGTACTTCGCAGCTGGGGCCCGCACCTTGGGGTGCGGGCCCCAGCTCGCTGCATTTCAGGGCGCGTGCCGGAAAGGCCCCACCACGGCACCTAAGGGTGACGTATTCCCCCGCCTTCCCCCCGTCGAGACGGTTCGGCGCCCATCATCTCCGGCTCGTTCTCGCGATTCTCTGCGCCGTTCATTTTGCTGCGGAAATTCCTTGCTACCGTGCCTACGTGCTCACATCGAGGAAAGGTTCCCTTTGAACCGCGCGCACACCGCCCGCACGACCCGTACCAGCGACCGCTCCCGGAGTTCCGCCGCAAAGCGCTCGGGAGCTCCCCGGCGTTTCCAGGGCGGCGATCGCCGGCAGACCGCACCCCAGGGCGAGTTCGCGCTGCCGGTGACGGTCACGCCCGCGCTGCCCGCCGTCGACTCGTTCGCCGACCTCGCCCTGCCGGCGCCCCTGCTGGCCGCACTCGGCCACGAGGGCGTGACCGTGCCGTTCCCCATCCAGGGGGCGACCCTGCCGAACTCCCTCGCCGGACGTGACGTGCTCGGCCGTGGCCGCACCGGATCGGGCAAGACCCTTGCCTTCGGCCTGGCGGTGCTGGCCCGTACAGCGGACCGGCGGGCCGAGCCACGGCGGCCACTGGCCCTCGTCCTCGTACCCACCCGAGAGCTCGCCCAGCAGGTCACCGACGCGCTCACTCCGTACGCCCGTGCCGTGAAGCTACGGCTGGCCACCGTGGTCGGCGGGATGTCGATCGGCAGACAGGCCGGTGCGCTCCGCGCCGGCACGGAGGTCGTCGTGGCGACCCCGGGGCGCCTCAAGGACCTCATCGTCCGGGGCGACTGCCAGCTCGACGCCGTCGACATCACTGTCCTCGACGAAGCAGACCAGATGGCCGACATGGGCTTCATGCCCCAGGTCACCGCCCTGCTCGACCAGGTCCGCCCCGCGGGACAGCGCATGCTCTTCTCCGCCACCCTGGACCGCAACGTCGACCTGCTGGTCCGCCGCTACCTGATCGACCCGGTGGTCCACTCCGTCGACCCGTCCGCGGGCGCGGTCACCACCATGGAGCACCACGTCCTCCACGTGCACGAAGCGGACAAGCACCGGACGACCACCGAGATCGCGGCACGAGACAGCCGCGTGATCATGTTCCTGGACACCAAGCACGCCGTGGACCGGCTGACCAAGCACCTGCTGAACAGCGGCGTCGCCGCGCCGCGGCCCTGCACGGCGGCAAGTCCCAACCGCAGCGCACGCGGACTCTCGCCCAGTTCAAGACCGGGCACGTGACGGTACTGGTGGCGACCAACGTCGCGGCCCGCGGCATCCACGTCGCGGGCCTCGACCTCGTCGTCAACGTCGATCCGCCCACCGACCACAAGGACTACCTGCACCGCGGCGGCCGTACCGCCCGCGCCGGGGAGTCCGGCAGCGTCGTCACCCTGGTGACCCCCGGCCAGCGCCGCGGCATGAACCGGCTGATGGCTTCGGCCGGCATCACCCCGCAGATCATCGCCGTACGGTCCGGCGAGGCGGAGCTGACCCGCATCACGGGCGCCCAGGCCCCTTCCGGCGTCCCCGTCGTCATCACCGCACCGGCCGCGCCGCGTCCCCGCCGCGCCGTCTCCTCCGCGGCTCCCGCGTCCCGGGGCCGCCGCATCCGCTCCGCCCAAGGGCGCCCCACCGGACAAGCGAAGCGGCGCGGGGCACAGCGGCCCGCCCTCGGCCCAGCGGCCTAGGGGCGTCGATCAGAAGCTCACCCCACTCCGAGGAGGCATCTTTGACACCGGTTCAGGCGCAGCGGCAGCAGGCGGTTCCCTCCCCCATGAGCGCGGTCGACGACATGGCGGCGGCCGGACCCCGGGTCAGTGACGACATGACCGTCGAGGTCGCCCTGTCCGTCATGGCCAGTGCCCGTGTCGAGTACCTCCTCCTGTGCGACGGGGACGACCAGTGCACAGGTTCGGTCACCCTGGCCGAACTCGCCGTCCACCGCGGCAGTTCCACGTACACGGACCAGATTCAACTACGGGACGTCCTCGCTGATCGCCTCTCCGATCAGCCGGTTCTCCTTCTCCCCGCTCGTTCTCCTTCCCTGTGAGGGCATCATGCGCTGTGTCATCGCCCGGTATCCGTTCGACCTGACCAAGAGCGGAGTGCTGGCCTTGATGAAGGACGTCACTCCCGAACCCGTCGCGGGTGAGTCCGTGACCATCGGCCGCCGCCGCTACCCCGTCAAGCAGGTGGGCCAGGTCATCACCCGACAGGACCGCCGCGACTTCACCGGCGGCGAAGTCACCCGGGCCATGACCCGCCTCGGCTTCACCTGCCACTCCCACCCCGACGCCACGCCCGCGCTCGTCCTCACTCCCCTCCAGTCCGCGTCGGCCATGCTCGGCGCCGCCTCCCTGGGCGGATGAGGCCGGGCGGCAAACCGCCATCAGGATTCCGGTGAGGGCCCTGCCGACATGTGTCGGCAGGGCCCTCACGGCTGTCCCGCCGCCCGTTCTCCGGCCGTCCGTTCTCCGCCGTCCGTTCTCCGCCGCTGGGCCGCCGACCGCGACATCCATTTCCGCAGGTCACAAGCTATCTGTTCCCCCGCAGGGGTTAAATCTACTCTTGCCAGAGTAGACATTGAGCTCTGCCGTGGTTAAGCTTTTTCTCGTAGACACCGGTCAAGCGAAACCCGGCAGACACGAACTGGCGGGTTGCAGTACATGAAGTTCGCAGGTCAGTGCGGTTCTGGAGTCCCGAAGCCAAGGTGTTCGCAGGACGGTGACGGGGCTGAGGACCGCACTGGGCGGCTCGCAGGTCGAGGGGCCGCCAGCAGCACCACCGAGCAGTACCGCGAGTACCAGTTCACCCAGTTCAGAGAAGGGCGGAGGAGCAGACGCCATCAGGATCACCCGGTCCGAGCAGCACTCGCCCCGGGTACCGCAAGACCCCGGATTGGAAGGTGGTCCCCGGTCACGCAACCGCGATCCCGCACTCCCCTTCTGCAGGGCTGGTAGCGGAAACAGAAGGTCGGCACAGCATGAGGGCCGACAGATGGTGTTGAATTTCCTTCGGGGCCCTGGTGCCGTACGGCACCAGGGCCCCTCGACGCGTTGCACAACGAGGTGACATGACAGCAGATATCCCCCTCAGTGATCGTCTGGATGACGACGACTACCCCGCATACACGATGGGGCGGGCCGCCGAGATGCTCGGCACCACCCCGGCCTTCCTCCGAGCCATCGGCGAGGCTCGTCTGATCACACCGCTGCGCTCGGAGGGTGGACACCGCCGGTACTCCCGCTACCAGCTCCGGATCGCGGCGCGCGCCCGCGAGCTCGTCGACAGGGGCACCCCGGTCGAGGCCGCCTGCCGCATCGTCATCCTTGAGGACCAGCTTGAGGACGCTCAGCGCATCAACGCCGAGTACCGCCGCCAGGCCGGGCACGAAGCGCCCGGCAACTCCGCTCCCGGCACCAGCTGACCACGTGAAAGCGTGCCGGTCGGCTCGAACACGTACTAGCCCGATCGACCGCGAGCGCCCGCACGGGAAGCGTGAAACCCCCAGGTCATGGACCCGGGGGTTCCTTGTTGCCCGGACGCTCCGGGCCAGGGGGCGGGGCGCGCACCACAACCGCACCACAAGGACGGACGGTTGGATGGCGGGCGCCTAGGCTCGGGGTATGACGCCTATAGACGCAGAGGTCGCGCACGATGTGGCTCCCGGTGGAGTGCTGCGGGCCTCCATCAATCTGGGGAATCCCGTCCTGGCTCAGGGAAGTGCCGCTGATCCGGGGGGAGTTACTGTCGCCCTTGCCCGTGAGGTGGGTGCGCGGCTGGGGGTGCCGGTGCGGTTCGTCTGTTTTGACGCGGCCCGCAAGTCGTATGCCGCGATGGCCGAGGGGCACGCCGACCTGTGTTTCCTGGCCGTGGATCCGGACCGGGAGGAAGAGGTCGCCTTCAGCAGGCCTTACGTGCACATCGAGGGGGTGTACGCGGTGCCTGTGGGCTCGGCGTTCGTCTCCGCCGACGATGTGGATCGGGCCGGGGTCCGCGTGGGTGTCAAGAAGGGGTCCGCGTACGACCTGCATCTGAGCCGCAGCCTGCGGCACGCCACCGTGGTGCGCGGCGACGAGGGGGTCGACGTGTTTCACGCCGAGGGACTGGACGTGGCCGCCGGGATTCGGCAGCCGCTGACCTCGCACGTTGCCCAGCGGGACGAACTGCGGCTCCTTGAGCCCGCGTTCATGACCATCAGGCAAGCCATGGGGATTCCGAAGGAGCGGTCTCCGGAGACCGTGCGGTTCCTCAGTGGGCTCGTGAGCGAGCTGCTGGCTTCCGGGTTCGTCGGCGAGGCGCTGCGCCGCTCCGGGCAGGATGCGGCACTGGCCGCCCCCACCAAGGGTTGACGCGGGGCGGCTCCTCGGCAGCCGTTCGGTGGCCGCGTGCGTCCCTGCGGGTCAGCGCGCCTCTCGGGGCTCGCGCCCCGGCTCGCTGCTACGGCTCCTCTCGTTCAGGTGATCTCCGCCCAGGGGGCGACTTCACGGGATCTAATATCCCGTCTCGTGATAGATGGGAAGAACCAGAACGTGGCCGACGTAGTCATCCTCGGTGCCGGGCCGGCCGGGCTCGTGCTCGGCAATCTCCTTCAGGACAGCGGGGTCGGCTGTGTGGTCCTGGAGCGGGCCGAGCGCGCGCACATCCAGGCGCGGGCGCGCGCCGGGTTCCTAGCGGCCCACACCGTGCGAATCCTGGAGCGGCATGGGCTCGCCGAGGGGCTGCGGCGGCGGGGGCGGGCGCACAGCACGTGCGAGTTCCGTACGGAGGACGGCAGGTTCCGGCTGGACTACGGCGGGCTGGGGAGTGGGGAGAGCCACACCGTGTATCCCCAACAGGAGCTGGTCGCTGATCTGTTGGCGCGGTTCCTGGAGCGCGGCGGGCGGGTTGAGTTCGGCACCGAGGCCGTGGCCGTGGCCGACACCGACACCGGCCGGCCCTCGGTGACCGTGCGCGACGCGGACGGGCGGCCCGGCCGGTGGCGGGCGCGGTACGTGGCCGGGTGTGACGGGCGGCACGGCGCGGCCCGGCGGTCGCTGCCGCCCGGCTCGGTGCGGCGCCACCACTGCGACCACGGCGTCACCTGGCTCGGCCTGCTCGCCGAGGCGCCGCCCAGCCTGGACGCCGTCGGGTACGCGGTGCACGAGCGGGGCTTCGCCGGGCACATGGCGCGCACCAGCGAGGTCACCCGCTACTACCTGCAGTGCGAGCCCGGCACCCCGGCCGACGCCTGGTCCGAGGACCGCATCTGGGACGAGCTGGATCTGCGGATGCGGGGGTCGGAGTACGGGCCGCTGCACCGCGGCCCCGTCGTCCAGCGCGCCATCGTCGACCTGGAGTCCGACGTCATCGAACCGCTGCGGCACGGTTCGCTGTTCCTCGCGGGCGACGCCGCCAGCCTCCTCAGCCCGTCCGCGGCGAAGGGCGCCAACCTCGCGGTCCTGGAGGCGGAGATCCTCGCCGCCGCCCTGGTCGATGACCTCGTGAGAGGAGACAGCGCGGGGCTCGATGGTTACTCCGCGCGCTGTCTCGCGTACATCTGGCGCGCGCAGGAGTTCTCGCACTGGATGATCCGGCTGCTGCACGGCCCGTCCGGCGCCGACGGCACGTCCCTGTTCCACAACTCCCTGCGGCGCTCCCGTCTCTCCTCGCTGCGTACCTCCCGCAGCCATCAGGACTGGTTCGCCGAGCACTACGTCGGGGTGTGAAGGCGCCGCGTTCCCTCCTGGCCCTCCGGCCGAACGCCTGGCCGTCTCGCCGTTCCGCGTCATCCCCGACCGAATGAGGACTCCCGCAATGATCACGACGTTGTCGGGCGACACGTCGCGCCTGCTCGCGACGGTCGACTTCGTCAAGGAGCAGGACACCGCCACCCTGCTCCCGCTTCTGTTCCCCGGGCTCGACGGTCCTGAGCTGGGGACGCTCGTGGAGCACTGCCGCTTCTCCCATGCCGCGCTGCTCGTCTTCCCCGCCAACGAGGCGGAGTTGTGCGCCCTGCTCCGCGACTGCGGGCTCGTCGCGGTCGCGCCGCCGCGGCCGAGTGTCGTCGTACGGGAGCGACTGGCCGTACGGCATCGGCGCCGGGCGGCCGAGCTGGACGTCGGCATCCTGCGCCCCGCGGTGGCCGGCGCGGACGGCGCGGACCGCGCGGTCGAGGTGTTCGCGCTGACCGTGCCGCCGGGGTCGGGCCTGGACGCGATCGCCGCCAGCGAGCGGGAGCGGCAGCACGAGACGCACGTCGCGTTCGACGTCCCCGCGTCCACCCCGCTGGTGCTGCGCGGCCTGTGCGCGACCTTCGCGCGCTACGGGGCCACCCCGGACGGCGGCGGCTACAACCCGCACGAGAACGGCACGGTCTTCTACTTCGGGGCGGCCGCCCAGGCGAAGGCCGGGTACCGGCGCGTGGAGCTGTACGTGCCCGGCGACCACCGTGACGTACTCGCCGACCACCTCCACGAGTACCGCGCCCGGCAGCCCGCCGAAACGCTCCTGCGCCTGCTGACGGGGGCGTGGATGACCCAGGCCCTCGCCGCGTTCGCTCAGCTTCGGGTGCCCGAGGCCATGGACGGCGAGCGCGAGGTCGACGTCGAGGTCCTCGCGCGGGACGTCGGCGCGCGGCCGCGGCAGCTGGCGACGCTGCTGCGCTATCTGGCGATGCTGGGCGCGGTGGCGGAGGGCCGCGACGGCTTCCGGCTCACCGAGCTCGGCGCGCTGCTCCGCGCGGGCGCCCCGGGGTCGATGCGGGCCCTCGCGCTGATGTACGGCGGCCCGTTCTACCAGTCCTTCGCCGGGCTCGGGCACACCGTGCGCACGGGTCAGGTCGCCTTCGAGCACCTCTTCGGCGAGAACCACTTCGACCACTTCGCCCGCGACCCGCACCTCGCGGAGCTCTTCGACCAGTCCATGGCCGCCGGGTCCGCCATGTTCGACCCGGTCCCCGCGCATCCGGCGCTCACCGCCGCGGCCGAGGCGCCCGGCGGGGCCACGGTGGTCGATGTCGCCGGTGGCAACGGGGAGCTGCTCGGCCGCGTCCTCGCCGCGCACCCCCGCCTGCACGGGGTGCTCCTGGAGCGGCCGCACGCCGTCGACTCCGCCCGCCGCCGGCTCCACGAGGCGGGCCACGGCGCCCGCTGCGCCTTCGTGGCCGGTGACTTCGCGGACGTACCCGCGGGCGGTGACGTGTACGTCCTGTCCCGGGTCCTGCACGACTGGGACGACGAGCGCTGCCGCGAGATCCTGCGCCACTGCGCCCGCGCGATGCCCGGTCACGCCGATCTGCTCGTCATCGAGCGCGTACTGCCCTGCGACGGCTCGGTGTCGCTGGCGTCCGCCTGGGACGTCCACATGATGTGCAACGTCGGCGGGCGCGAGCGGCGCGCCGACCACTACGCCAGGCTGTTCGCCGACGTCGGCCTCGCCCTGGTGGACCTGACGCCGCTGCCCCTGGACGGCCATGTGCTGCACGTCAGGCGGGCCGGGACGGCCCCGGTGTGAGGGCCGCTGAGGGTGTCATCATCCCGTCACGGCCGGAACGATCACCGCCGCGATCGCGGAGAGCAGGCCGCCCACCGCGAGGGCGGCGTTGAACTTCTCCTTCGCCGTGGGGAAGACGGCCCGGCCGAAGTCCCCGGCCTTGCTGCGCAGGACGATCAGCTTCAGCTTCTGCCAGCGGTGCTGGCGGTTCCGGCACCCCATCAGGACGCCGTAGGCGTTGTTGCGGCAGTAGGTCTTCCCGTCCCGGTTGACCGCGCCGCACCAGACCGGCACTTGGAAGGAGGCGTAGGCCGTGACCGCGACCGAGAGCGCGACCACGGTCGGCAGCGACCACTGCTGGCTCCACGCGACGATGAGACCCGCGACCGCTATGTATCCCCAGTACAGACGCACCGCTTTTCCCATGGTCACGAACAGTAGGCGCATATGCGCGGAAGCGGCAGGGGTGATCCGGACACGGCGGTCTCGGGGGCTCAGGGGGTGCGCTGGGCGTACGAGTTGACCGCCGCCGTCGACGCCGCCACAGACTTAGCCCCGCCACAGACTTAGCCCCGGCACCGAAGTGCCGGGGCTAAGCCCTAGGGGCTGGGGTCAGAGGGTCGTGCCGTCCCCCGGCCAGGTCTGCGGGAGGGGGTCGACCGCCGTGGTCAGCGCCTGCCGCAGGGCTTCGGCGAGGGCGGGGGCGGCGGTGTCGGCTGCCTGGCGCACCAGCTCCTCGCGCTGCCACAGCGTCAGTGCCCGCACGGCCGCGTCCCGGATCTGGGGGCGCTGGTCGCCCAGCGCCTTGACCAGGCCGGTCTCGGCGGCGTGTCCGTCAAGGGCCGAGGGCGCCGCGGCGTGGTGCAGCCTTCGTACCGACTGGACCGCGTGGAGGCGTACGTCCGTTGACGGGTCGTCCAGGATCTCGGCCAGGGGGGCGAGGGCGGCCGGGTCGGCCGTGTCGCCCAGGGCCATGGCCGCGGAGACGCGGACGGTGGCGCTGTCCGCCGCGAGGCGCTGGGTGTACCGCTCGACGGGCGGCGGGCTGAGGCGCCTGAGCCGGGTGTAGCCCCACGCCGACCGCGGAAAGGTGTCGGGGTACGCCAGGGCGCCCCAGCTCATCACCTTCCGGACCAGGCGGTTCTTCGGGGGGCGGGGTTCGAGCAGGTCGCGGAAGGGTCTCCACGTCCCGGTCCGGGTCCAGCTCCGCGGCGACCCGGACCGCGAGCCCGTGCAGGTCGGGCTCGTACAGGTCGTCGAGGTGGTCGAGCGCGGACAGGCGCGTGACGAAGCCCATGACGGCGGCGTCCGCCCGGGGGCCGCCGACCCTGTGGAGGTCCAGGAGCGCGCCGGAGAACTCCTTCTTCCGGTCGCTGAGCAGAGTGGCCTCGGCCTCTTCAAGGCTCCTTGCCATGTCAGCCTGCCTGCCTTTCTCGCAACGCGTGTTCCTGCGTGCTGTGGGGGGGGTGGGGGGGGAATGGGCGGGAGCGGCTCCCTGGTCGGGAGCCGCTCCTTGACCGGGAGCCGGCCCTTGCTGGTCAGCTGACCTTCGACGTGAGCGGCTCCCTGATCGGACGCTACTTCTTGATGGCGAAGAAGGCGCAGCCCAGGGCGGCGAACGCGGCCTTCTGCTGCGGCGTCATGGCGCCCGGGTTCTTGGCGCCGTGCCAGGCTCCCTTGGCGCACCGGACGCCGTACTTCTTGCCGTACTTCCAGGCCGTCTTACCGGCCTTCTTCGCCCAGCTCTTGGTCTTGTCCCACCACTTGGGGTCGGCCACGACCGGGTAGGCGGTGGACGCGTCCGTCTGGATCTTCTGGACGAGTTCGGTGCCGTCGACCTCGTAGGTGGTGGGGATCTCCTTGCCCTTGGCGTCCTTGGCCCAGGGCGCCTCGAAGGCCCCGATGATGTCGCCCTCGCCGTCGGCCCTGGTCTCGGTCGTGCCGTCGATGATGACCAGGCTGCCGTCCTCGTTGATGACGGGGACGGCGTCCTTGGGAAGCTCGAGCGGGAAGCGGTACTCGGTGGGGGCGGACGCGTTCCGCAGCGTGATCAGGGCGCTCGCGCTGCCGTCCGTGGTGACCTGCGCCGCGACGTCCGCGGCCCCGCCCTTGAGCTGCGGGTAGACCACGGTGCCTTCGGAGGACGCGTGCGCCTTCGCGGCGTCCGAGCCGGGCAGGCCGATCTTGATCCGCGCGCCGGTGGGGTCCGTGACCGTCATCTTCCCGGCGCTGGTGGCGGGCAGGTCCACGCGGGTGCCCGCCGCCTCCGCCGTCAGGCTTCCGTTGGCGCCGGCCCGGGGAGCCGCGAGCCGCGCGGCCTTGGCGGCGTCCATGGCCTTGTGGACGGCCGCGGCCGTACTGACGGCGGCCTCCGCACGCGCGGCGGCCTCCATGGCCTTCTCGGCGGCGTCCTTGGCGGAGCCGCCCGCGGCGTGGGCGGGCGCCATGGTCGCGAAGATCGCGCTGGCGGTGAGGGCGGCGATGGTCGAGATCGCCGACGTACGGACGGAACGGCGCGCTGTTATGTGCACAGGTGATTCCTTGCGATGAGCAGTGGGGTGGATCTCAATCCCCGCTATTCGCCGAAGAGTTGTGGAATTCGGCGCAGAGCGGCGAAAGCAGTCGATCTTGGATTTGATCCTGCCATATGTCTTCTTCGGGCCACAAGGGGTCCGAGAGGCGAGAGGGGCTTTGGACCTGCTGGTCTTAGGTCAATAAGCCTTTGCGCCTGGGGATCTGAGGGATTGAAGGAATTTGAGGGACCGAGGGATGGGGAGGGCGGAGGATGTTATTCCGTATTCCGCCCGCCGCGTGATTCCCCCTCAGATGCCGGAGGGCGCTATTCCGGACTCCGTTCGTCGCGCGTTGCCCGCCAAAGGTCCGGAGGGAAGCATTCCGAATTTCGTCCCCCGCGCGTTGTCCGCCGAGGGCTCGGAGGGCGGTGCTCCGCACTCCGTCCGCCGCGTGTTGTCCGCGTACCCTCCCGGAATTGTCCGTGATCGGTAACAGAGGCAGCCCTTGTCCGCCGCGTCTCGTCCTGCCGGGTGGTCGCAGAGCGACCGGCATCGGTGGGGACGGCGTGAGAGGGGTGGACATGGCGCGGCACGGCGGCGGGCGTGGCTGGTACGGCAAGGTCGTGGGGGCGGCACTCGGGGTGATGCTGCTCGCCACCGGTGCCTCGGTGTGGACCGCGCAGGCCGGTGACGTGGACGACGCGCCACCGAAGGCGACCGCGCCCACCGACGCCGTCAAGCCGGTCTCGGCGGCCATCGCGCACGCCTCGGAGGCGGGCAAGCGCGGCGTCAACATCACCATCGACGACGGCCCCGACCCCCAGTGGACGCCCCAAGTCCTGGACCTGTTGCGGGAGTACGACGTGAAGGCCACGTTCTGCATGGTGGGAACGCAGGCGCAGGCGCACCCGGACCTGGTGAAGAAGGTGGTCGCGGCCGGGCACCGGCTGTGCGACCACTCGGTGTCGCACAACACCGCCATGGACAAGGACTCCCAGGCCTACCAGTCGCGGCAGATACTCGACGCCGAACGCATGATCACCAAGGCGTCCGGGGGCGTGCGGCCGATGTACTACCGCGCGCCCGGCGGCGCCTTCACCCCCTACAGCCGCAAGCTCGCCGCCTCCCGGGGCATGCGCCCGCTGGGCTGGAACGTGGACACCAAGGACTTCGAGCGGCCGGGCACGGACGCCGTCGTCAGCACCGTCCAGCGGGAGCTCGCCAACGGGCCGACGCTCCTCTTCCACGACGCGGGCGGCGACCGCACCCAGACCGTCGAGGCCCTCCGCCGGATTCTCCCCTGGCTCAAGGAGCAGGGCTACGCCTTCGGTTTCCCGGTGCGCTGAGGCCCGCCCTCGCGCGGCGGCGCTCCGTAGCGGGCGGCGAGCGCGGCGGCGCGCGCGTGCAGGGCGTCGCGCAGCCACGGCGGGGACAGCGCCTCCGCGTCCGCGGCGAGCTGCCACAGCGCCCACTCGGCGTGCCTCGGGTCCTGGAAGGTCACCTCAAGGCGCAGCCAGCCGTCCGGTCCGGGCTCTTCGGCGCGGACGGCCAGGGCGGTGCCCACCAGTTCCTCCCGGCGCGCCGGGTCCACCCTGACCTGGACGGTGACCTGGTCGCCGCCGCCGGTCCGGAACCGCGTGCCGCGCTCCTGCCAGGCCCGGTCCAGGTCGACGCGGTCCGGCCGCTGCGCGGGTTCGGGGAGTTCCTCGGCGGCCGCGATCCGGGACATGCGGTACGTGCGGTCCGCGCCGGACCTGGTGGCCAGCAGGTAGCTCCGGTCCCGCACGGTGACCAGGCCGATGGGGTCCACCGTGCGCCACTTCGGGGCCTGCTCCGCGGCCGCGTAGTGGATGCGCAGCTTGTGCCCGGTGAACACCGCGCGCAGCACCTCGGCCGCGATGGCGTCGGGGGTCTCCTCCTCGGTGAGGCGGCGCGAGAGCAGGTCGGTCTCCGGGTCGACGAGCAGCCGCTCGGCCGCGCCCGCCGCGGTGTCCCGGTAGCTCTCGGGCAGCGCGTCCACCACCTTGAGCATCGCCGAGGCGAGCGCGGAGCCGAGGCCGAACGTCTGGGCGCCGCGCCGCGATCCGGCGACCAGCAGGGCGAGGGCCTCGTCGTGGTTCAGCCCGGTGAGCTCGGTGCGGAAGCCGGGCAGCAGCGCGAAGCCCGCCGTTGCGCCCGCGCTCGGCGTAGACCGGGAAGCCGGCCGCGGACAGCGCCTCGACGTCGCGCAGCACGGTCCGGGTGGACACCTCCAGCTCGCGGGCCAGCGCGGTCGCCGAAAGCCGACCGTGCCGCCGCAGCAGCAACACCAGCGAAACCAACCGGTCGGCGCGCATCCGCGGAGTCTACGGAAATACGTGACACAGGGTGTCGTGTATGCGCTGCGAGGCTGCTCAGCACGGGGAAAGGGACGCACGGCCACCGATCCGGTGGCCGTACGCCCCGCCCTCATACGTCATCTCGACCGATCGAAGGGAACTGATGTGGCAGCGCAGCGAACGGCCGTCAATCCGTGGGCGTGGTCGGTGCCGATGGGCTATCACCAGGCGGAGCTCGTCTCCGGCCAGACCCGGACCCTGTACTGCGCCGGGCAGACCGCGATGAGCGGCGACGGCGAACCCCGGCACGCCGGTGACATGGCGGCGCAGCTGGCGCTCAGCCTCGACAACCTGCAGGCCGTGCTCGCCGAGGCCGACATGTCCCTCGCGCACCTCGTCCGGCTCACCGTCTACACCACCGACGTCGACCGCCTCTTCGAGCACTACGGCGTCCTCGCGGCACGCCTCGGCGCCGCCGGGGTGGCACCGCCCACCACGATGCTCGGCGTGACCCGCCTCGCGCTCCCCGACCTGATGGTCGAACTGGAGGGCACGGCGGTGGCGTGACGCGGTTCGCCGCCGTGCCGACGGCACCCGGGCGATAGAGGGGACCTCGGCCCGTGCCGCCGGGGCCAGTTGGCGCTCTCGTCGTGTCGGTGTCTGCGCCACGCGCTCTGGCCAGCGAAGCTGTGGGCGGCGGCAGACACCGGCAACCACGTACGACTATCGTCACAGGTCAGTGCCGTACTGCTGCTGTCACTGCGATGAGAGTGGGATGACGTCTCCATGGCCCAAGACATGTCGTCACGGATTTCCGACAAAGATCGCGACACAGCAATCGAGCGCCTTCAGGAGGCATTCGCCGAGGGAATCGTCACCCGGCAGGAAATGGACGAGCGCCTGCAACTCGCCCTCACCGCCCAGACGCAGGGCGACTTGGTGCCGGTCACCGACTCACTGCCGGAGAAGAAGGAGGAAGAGGACACCGGAACGACCGTCACCGTCAAGGCCATGGGCGGGCGGGTCAAGCGCAAATCCAGATGGCGGGTGCCCCGCTTCTTCACCGTCGACTCCGAATTCGCCAAAGTGGACCTCGACTTGTCCGAGGCGATCATCGACTACCCCGTCATCGACATCGAGTTGAGGCTGCGGCACGGCTGGGCCCACATCATCCTGCCGCGCAACGCGACGGTCGAGTACGAGGAACTCAGCGCGGGATGGAAACAGCCGGTGTACAAACCCGCCCCGTCCGGCACCCCGGGCGGCCCCCACATCCGGATCTCGGGATCGATGAACTACGGCCGCCTGAAGATCAGACACCGCCGCCGCTGGCGGTGATCGCGATGCCCGGGGCGGCGGCGTTCACGCGGAGGTGGTGGTGGTCTTCCTGCGGGCCCGGTACGCCGCCGCCTTGATCTTGTTGCCGCAGGACTCCATGCCGCACCACTGGCGGCGCGCGCCCCGCGAGCGGTCGACGTAGGTGCGGGTGCACTCCGGGTTGCCGCACTCCTTGAGCAGGGGCACGTCCGGGCCGCTGAGGAGTTCCACCGCGTGGCGCGCCACCAGGGAGAGGGCTTCGTCCGGTGTCGCCTGCGTCCAGCGGCCCGCGGGGGTGAGCTGGGGAACGGCGGGGGGCGTGCGGGCCGCGTTGTTCACCACGGTCAGCGCCGTGCCGTCGTACTCCTCGCCGAGGCGCCGGGCGGTGAGGAGTTGGTAGACGGCCTCCCGGACGGACCTCGCCCGCTCCACGTCGGTGTCCTGGCCGGGGGAGACCGCGTCGACCAGGCCCGACTCCACGTACCAGGCGTTCAGGCGGTCCGGTGTCGTGAACATCTCGAAGCGCGCCGTGTACGGCGCGCTCGGAGCGTGGCCGCGAAGTCGAGCGCCGGGTTGCCGCAGACGAAGACGTGGTCGAGGTTCACGTCACCATTTTGGCAGGTGACCGGAGGGGGCGGCAAGAATCTCCGCCCGCCGGGGCGGGGCGCCGTTCACAGGCCGAGGTCGGCGGCCAGGCAGGAGTAGAACCGCCACGAGCCCTCGGGGTTGTAGTTGCGCCGCGCCGGGTCGTCCGGGGTGGCGGGCTTCTCCTCGACCATGTCCTCGGGGCGGATGCGCCCGGGGAGTTCCCCGAACCGCGCCCGCCGCACCACGGCGGCGTTCTCAGGGGGTGTGGTCTCAGGGGATGTGGTCTCAGGGGATGTGGAAGAGGTGGGCATGGGTGGGCTCCGTTCGGGTTGTCACCTGGTGAGAAGGTGATGCGGAGACCGCGATGGGCGGCCGCGTGGCGAGGTGCTTCTCGACGGTGTCGTAGCGGCGCTCGCCGTCCGCGAGGCCGAGCCGCCAGCGGTCAGTCGTGGATGACGACGGCCGCGCAGTCGGGGTGGTCGAAGCCCGTGAGCGCGGCCCGCTCGATCCCCAGGGCGTCCACATGGCTGTGGATGTCGTACGGCCAGCCGTGCAGGCAGATGACCGCGGGGCCGCGGCCAGGCCCAGCTCCGCGTAGCCGACGTCCCGCAGGCCCGTGAGCGACACGGCGGCCGCTCCCGTGCCCAGGCCGAGGGCCTTGCCGAAGCCACGCCTGTCGGTCATGACCATCTCCCCCGTGCGTTCACGTGTGACCGGCCTGTGCGATAGCCGACTGTCCCACGCGCGTTCGTCACTGGTCAAGGGGGTGACGAATGTGGGTGCTCAGGGCCGTGCTCGCCAGGGCCCGCTTCCACCGCCGCGGCAACGACATCGGTTTGGCTGAAGGGCGCCCTCCGCTCCCCCGCGCGCCACCCCGCGCGGCCGCACTGGTCCAGCTCAACGCTTTGGGCCAGGTGCCGGGCCAGAAGAGGCGCCGCGTTGCTCCGTCGGTTTCCGGTCGTTGGTCCCCATGTTGGTCCCGGAGGGCGGTGGGTGGGGCCCTGGAGGCGCGGGGCGTGAAGCGACACACTGGCGACCGGTGGTGCCCTCCCCCGGACACGCGATCGGAGAATCCCGTGCGAGTGACCGACATCCAGCGGTGCGAGATCCGGCCCGGGCGGCTGGTGGAGTGGACCGTGCACCCTGAGACGGTGGCCGCCGCGGCGGGACTGCCCGAGGACGAGCGGCCCCCCGCGTACGTACAGGAGTCGCATGTGCGCACGGCGCGCTCCGTGCGGCAGGGCGGGCTCTACGTGCCGACCTGGCTCGGGACGGCCTTCGACATCCCCGGCCCTGTCGACCTCGACGCCCTGGAGGGCGCGCTGCGGGACTGGACGCTGCGGCACGAGACGCTGCGCAGCGGCTTCCGCTGGGTCGGCGACGACATGCGGCGGTTCACGCTGGCCGCGGACGCCGTCGCCCTGCGCCGCGAGGACAAAGGCGCGTTCGAGGACGCGGACGCGCTGACGCGCTACCTCCAGGACCGGTTCGACGTCGCCGCGGACGCGTTGTCCTGGCCCAACTTCATCTTCGCCGCCGTCGTCAGGGACGACTCGACCAGCGTCTACATGGCGTTCGACCACAGCAACGTCGACTCGTACTCGATCCAGCGGATTCCCGACGAGATCCACGCGCTGTACGCGGCCCGGCGCCGGGGGACGGCCGTGCAGGCCCCGCCCATCGCGAGTTACGTCGACTTCTGCGCGAGCGAGCGCACGGACGCCGACCGGATCGACGAGGACCACGCGGTCGTCACCCGGTGGCGGGAGTTCATCGGGCGGTGCGACGGGAAGCTGCCGAACTTCCCCGTGGACCTCGGGCTCGATCCCCAAGGGCCGCTGCCCACGCAGTCGTTGCTGCGCGAGATGCTGGTCGGCGAGGAGGACGCCGCCGGTTTCGAGACGTACTGCAGGCCCTACGGCGGCAGCCTCGTCGGGCTGCTCGCCGCCACCGCCCTCATCGTCCGCGACCTCAGCGGCCTGGAGGTGTACCGCACCGTCGTGCCGTTCCACACGCGGGTCACCTCGCGGTGGACGGAGTCGGTGGGCTGGTACGTGGGCGGCGCGCCCATCGAGGTGCCGGTGGCCAGGGCGGCGGACTTCGACGCGTCCCTGACGCTGGTCAGGGCCGCGCTGCGGGAGGGGAGGCCGCTGTCGCGGATGCCCATCTCCCGGGTGCTCCGGCTGCTGGGCTCCGACTTCCGGCCCACGTCCCCGGACCTGTACTCGATCGTCTCGTTCGTCGACGCCCGCCCCATCCCGGGCTCGGAGCGGTGGCAGGACCAGAAGGCGTACGGCCTGGTCCGGGTCTCGTACGGCGACCAGGTGTGCGCCTGGGTCACCCGGCTCCACGAGGGCCTCCAGTTCGCCTGCCGCCTGCCCGACACGGGCGCCGCCCACAAGAACATGGGGCTGTACGTGGAGCGGCTGCGGGACCTCTGATCCTGTCGGTGTCGCGCACCGCGCGGACGGGCGCGGCCTCGTGCCCGCCGCCGCGGCGGCGGCCGCAGCCCGCGGCGAGCGGCACCCCCGAGCGCCGCTGACGGGCCCGCCCCAGGGCCCCGTCCCCAGGGCTCCGATCCGAGGGCCCCGCCCCGGACCCCCTCAGTCCGGCCGCAGGGACCGCCAGATCCGGTCAGGCAGGACGCGCGCCGCCTCGTCCAGGTCCACCGCGTACGTCGACGAGAGCCAGCGGTGGGCCGTCTCCGCGACCGGGCCGAGGACCAGGATCTCGATCAGGTGGGCGGGCAGCGGGGCCACCTCACCGGCGATGACCCGGGGGCGCAGCCACGCGCCGATGGGCGCGAACTTGGCGTCCTTGGCGGCCATCACCTCCGTGGCGTGGGCCGTCAGATAGCCGGAGTAGGCCGAGCCGTGCAGGAACAGGGCCACGTCGCGGTGGGCGCGGGTGAAGTCCAGATACGCGTGCACCAGGGCCCGCACCCCCGTGCGCGCCGTGCGGCAGCGGGTGACGGCGGCGACCACCGGGTCGCAGAGCTGGTCGACGCAGCGCAGATAGAGCGCGGCCGCCAGGCCGTCGAAGCTGCCGAAGTGGTGGTAGAGGCTGCCGAAGCTGACGCCGCTCGCCGCCGTGACCGCGTTCACCGTGAAGCCCTGCTGACCCGCGTCCGCGTACACCCGCAGGGCCGTGCCCAGGAGCAGGTCCACGGTGGCCTCGCCGCGCTGCTGCTTAGGGGACACGCGGCCGCCCCGGCCCGCTCGGGGCATCGGCGCGGGTGCCCGCCCGCCGTGTGACCTCGTCCGCCGCCATGGCGTCAAGCGTAGAGCAGATTCCGCCCTCGCGAACCTCCGCGAGCGGCAGGGAACTTGGCCGGATTCTAGAGGGATTTTCTAGAAACTCTCTCCATTTTCGGCTTCGCTGGTCCACACTCTTCGCATGGCAAGTCCCCCGCCCCAGCGGCGACATGAGCCCGTACCGGGCAATCCGTACGCCCAGCCGGTGCCCGCTCCGCGACGCCGGCGGGCCGCCGTCGCGGTGTGGGTGACGGCGGCCGTACTGGTGCTCGCCGGGGTGGGCGGGGGCCTGTACGCCGTCACCCGTGGGGACGACGACAGCGGTGGTGGCGGTTTCCGGGAGCCCGCGGCACGCGAGACGCGGGAGTCGGCCCGTCCGCCCGGCTCGGGGGAGCGGGCGGACGGGCCCGGCGCCGCACCCGTGCGCCGGGTCGACGTCAACGCCGGGCGGAAGCCGGGCGAGGCCAGGGGCTGGCTCGCCCTGAACGACGTGCGCCTTCCCGGCAAGGGGGCCCTCCTCAACGACCTGTGGACGGTCGACGACCTCGTCGTGCAGGCCGAGTACGACCAGGTCACCGCGTACCGCGTGCGCGGCGGCGAGAAGGCGTGGACGGTGCGGCTGCCCGCGCCGGTGTGCGACTCGCCCGTGCGCGCGTCCCCGGGCGGGAAGGTCGTCCTCGCCCTCACCAACGGCAACAAGACCCAGGGCCGCAAGTGCGACCGGCTCCAGCAGCTCGACCTGCGGACCGGCGACCTGGGCTGGCACCGCTCGCTCACCGCGCACGGCCTCGAGGACTCCACGATCATCGTGCACCTCGCCATCAGCGGCGGCACCCTCGCCGTCGGGCAGGGCGACGTGGCGCACGGGTACCGCGTGCGCGACGGCAAGCGGCTCTTCACCGTCAAGCCGAAGCCGACCGGGCCCTGTTCGCTCCAGGACGTCGCCGGGGGCGAGCGGCTGCTGCTCGTCGACACCTGCGCACCGGGCGCGCCCCGGGCGCACGGGCAGGTCAAGCGGATCGACCCGGGCACCGGCGAGGTCCGCTGGCGGTACCGGACGGAGACCGGCTGGAAGGTCGACAAGATCTACTCCGTCGATCCCCTCGTGCTCGCCGTGCGCGACACCAAGACGTACGAGAACTGGGCCGTCGTGTCCGTCGACGGCTCCGGGCGGCAGCGGGCCCGGATCGATCTCGGCCGGGGCCGGGACGCGTTCGAGATGTGCGACGGCGCCGGGGACGCCGGTGAAGGGGTGCAGAACTGTCCCGGCGGCGCCGTCGGCGACGACCGGATCTACCTCCCCACCAAGCCCGCGGACGGGATTCTCGGCCCCAACCGCGTCGTCGCCTTCGACCTCGCGACGGGCCGCCGGGCGTGGTCCGCCTCCGTGCAGGGGCGGCAGCTCACGCCCGTGCGGCAGTCGGGAGCCGGGCGCTCCGGTGTCGTCGTGTACGTGCGCCCGGACACCGGCGCGCCGGGGCGGACCGTGCGCTTCGCGGCCACGGGCGGGGCGCCGAGGACACTGCTGCGGCATCCGACGCCCGCGCGGCGGTGGGAGGCCGACATGTTCGCCGGGGAGACGCTCTACAGCGGCGGCCGCCTCTTCGTGGCGCCCTCCCGGCTCAACCCCAAGAGCCTCGGCGGCAAGAAGGAGCAGGGGCGGCTCGTGTCGTACGGGCGCTGACGGCCCCACCTCCGCGGGCTCGCACACCGGCCCCGCGAGCCCGCCAGCGCGGTCCCGTCGCCCGCGCAGGAACCTCAAGGCAGCACCACACCAGGGAGATTCGCCATGACGCAGCCGCCCCCGGTGCCCGGCCCCTCGCCCGAGCACCCGGCGCCCGGCGCCTTCGGACCGCCGCCCGCCGTGCCGCCGCCCGGCTTCGGCCCGCCCGTGCCCCCGCCGCCGGGCGGCTTCGGCCCCCCACCGGCGCCACCGGCACCGCCCGCGCCGCCGAGGCGCCGCCGCGCCCTCGTCGTGATCGCCTCCGGCGCCGCCCTGGCCCTCGTCGCCGGTGGCACCGCCTGGTACGCGTCGACCACCGGCGACGACTCCGACGCCGGGCGCGGCGGGCGGAAGGACAGCGCGCGCAAGCCCGCGTACGCCAAGCCCCAGGAGACCGTGCCCAGCGACCCGAAGACCACCTTCCAGGGCGCGGCGCCGGTGCCGCAGCTCCCCAAGGGGGAAGACGTACTGGCCGGTCAAGGGGTCCTGGCTCACGGACGACGTCTATGTGAAGGCGTCCGTGAAGAAGATCAGCGGGGTGAACGCCGCCAACGGCAAGGTCCTGTGGACCCTGTCCAAGCCGGGGCAGGCCTGCGGGGGTTCGCCGGAGGTCGGCGCGGGCGGCATCGCCGTGGTGCTCACGGCCGAGGCCACGCACGACGAGAACGGCAACCGCGCGCCCTGCACCCAGGTCACCGCGTTCAAGGTCGCCACCGGCCACAAGCTGTGGACGAAGACCCTCACCGTCGGCTACCAGAAGCAGAAGACGGCGTTCAACCAGGTGGCCATCAGCGGGAACACGGTCGGCGTCGGCGGGCTCTACGGCGGCGCCGCCTTCGACCTGCGCACCGGCGCGACGCGCTGGAAGCCCAAGGCGGGCGAGCGGTGCAGGGACGTCGGCTACGCCGGGGGCGAGCGGCTCGTCGCGGTGCGCGGCTGCGGCGAGTACGGCACGGAGAAGTTCTCCGTGCAGGACCTGGACCCCGCGTCGGGCAAGCCCCGGTGGAGCCACCGGCTGCCCCAGGGCGTCCGCAACGTCAACGTCATCTCCACCGACCCGGTCGTCGTCGGCGTCGACTCCGGCGAGATCAGCGCGTCCGGCGCCACCGACGTCTTCGCCCTCGGCCGGCGGGGCGAGCTGCGCTCCAGGATCGCGCTCGCCGAGCGCAGGTTCATGCACGACTGCGGGGAGACCTCCGTGGTCAACGACTGCGCGGGCATCGTCGTCGGCAACGACCGGCTGTACGTGCCGACCGCGCGCCGCGACGCCTCCAAGGGCTACGCCTCGACGAACGACCTCGTCGCCTTCTCGCTGGGCACCGGGAAGATGACCGGTCCTCGCGGCAACGCGGGCGAGGGCGTGCCGATGTTCCCGATCCGCATGGACGGCGGCGCGGTCCTCGCCTACCGCGACCTCGGGGGCGTGGAGGTGGTGTCCCTCGACGGCCGCACGATGAAGGAGACGAAGCTGCTCACCTCCCGGCAGCGCCCCGGCGGCATGGTCCCCATCGACGCCGAGCTGCACTTCCGCGACGGCCGCCTGTTCGTCAGCACCGAGCTCCTCTCGAAGCCCACGGCGAACGGCCCGAAGCAGTACATGATGTACTCCTTCGTCCGCAACGACCGCTGACGGCCGGGGACTTCAGCTGACAGCCGGTGACGTCAGCCGTTGAGGAACTGCGAGCAGCGGTACGGGCCGAGGCGGCGCTCGGAGTTGACGAGGGTGACCTGGACGTCGTCGGGGCGGATGCGGCGGTCCTCGTCCTTCGACGACAGGAAGGCCTGCGCGCGGGCGAGGGAGCAGACCAGCTGGCCGTTGGCGAGGCGGTCGGTGTCGGGGTCGAAGGGGGCGTCCGGGGAGTGGAAGGTGACGCGGGTGCCCTTGGCGGTCGCCCAGTACCCGTTCAGTTCCACGAGGTTGCTCAGGCCCCGCTCCTGCTCGGCGCGGGTCGGGCCCTGGGAACAGCAGCTTGACGACCGCCTCGACCACCCGAATCCTGCCGTCGTCGGCGCGCGAGACGCCCTGGAGTCCGCCGCCCTGCGCGAAGTACAGGCGCATGCCCCGGGTGAGGCCGGTCGCCGGGTCCCCGCCGGACATCACGTCCGTGGGGCGGACGCCGCAGCCGGTGAGAGTGAGGGCGAAGGCGGCGGCCAGGGCGAGGGCCGCCGCGCGCGTGCGTACGAGGGTCATGGGGTGTCGTCCTCCGGGGTGCGGGGTGCGGAGGTCCGCAGCGGCAGGCGCAGGGTGAAGTGCGCGCCGGGTCCCTCGGGGCGGTTCGCGGCCACGATGGAACCGCCGTGCAGGCGGGCGTTCTCCCAGGCGATGGCGGTGCCCAGGCCGCTGCCCTCGGAGCGGGCGCGGGCCGCGTCGGCCTTGTAGAAGCGGTCGAAGACACGGGTCAGGGCGTCCGGCGGCAGGCCGGGGCCCCGGTCGGCGACGGTGAGCTCGGCGACGCCGCTGGCGGTGGTGAGGGCGACCGTCACGGGCGGGGCGCCGTGGCGCAGCGCGTTGCCGACGAGGTTGGCGACGATCACGTCGACGCGGCGCACGTCGATCAGGGCGGGGGCGGCGGCGGGCAGCCACAGCTCGACGCGGTCGGTCAGGCCGCGCAGGTCGAGGCTGGCGCGGACGGTGGCGGCCAGGTCGGCCTCGGTCAGGTGCAGCCGGGCGACGCCCGCGTCGAAGCGGGACATCTCCATCAGGTCGTCGACCAGGCGGGTCAGGCGGGCCGTCTCGGCGCTGACGGTGCGGGCCGCGCGGGCGGCGTCGGGCGGCAGCCGGTCGGCGTCCTCGTCCAGGACGGTCGCCACCATCGTCATCGCGGCGAGCGGGGTGCGCAGCTCGTGTGACACGTCGGCGACGAAGCGGCGCGCCTTCTCCTCCTGGCCGCGCAGCTCGGCCACCGTCTCCTGGAGCGCGTCGGCGGTGGTGTTGAAGTCCCTGGCCAGGTCGGCGAGTTCGTCGCGGCCCCGGGGTTCGACGCGGGTCGTGAGGTCGCCCTCGGCGAGGCGGCGGGTGGCGCGGCCCAGGTCGCGCACCGGGCGCAGCACCGTGCGGGCCGCGAGGAGCGCGAGCAGCGCGGTCAGGACGAGCACGGGCAGCAGGCCGTCCCGTACGGACGTCAACAGGGCCTCGGTGTCGCGCTGTTCGGCCCGCAGCGAGTTGACGGTGAACACCTCCAGACGGGACGCGCGCCCGCCCTCGTACGTGACGGGCGTGCCCACGACCAGGTACGGGTCGCCGTCGTGGGTGACCCGCTGGAGGCGCGTGCGGCCGGAGGCGCCGACGGCGGCGCGCAGCTCGCGGGTGATGCGGGGGTCGTCGGGCGGTCCTTCGGAGGCCGCCACCAGCTTCTCGTACCGGACCACCACCAGGGGCGCCCCGGTCAGGCCCTTGGACACCGAGCCCGCGAACGCGGACAGGCCGCGCTGGTCGGGCGGGACGTCGAAGTCGGGGGCGAGGGTGTTCAGGCGGGTGCGGAGGTCCTGCTGGACGGCTTCCTGGGTGCGGGTCAGCACCGCCGTGCGGGCCTCGCGGTAGGCGAGGGCGGTGGCTGTGGCGGTGGCGGTGAGGGCGACCAGGGCGAAGGTGGTGATCAGGCGGGTGCGTAGTCCTCGCGGTGCGCCCCAGGCCCGCCCCTTCCCGAACCGGGTGCGGCTGCCCCCGGGCTCCCGCTCAACCGCATTGGCGCTTCGCGCCTCGTCCTCAAACGCCGGACGGGCTGAATCACCGCGCCCAGGCCTCAGGAACCAGCGCCTCTTCATCACACCGGGCCGAATCTGTAGCCGAAGCCCCGTACCGTCTGGATGTATCTCGGGCGGGACGCCCGGTCCTCGATCTTGGCGCGGAGTCTGCCTACGGCTGCGTCCACGATGCGGGAGTCGCCCAGGAAGTCGTGGTCCCAGACCGTGCGCAGGAGCTGTTCGCGGCTGAAGACCTGGCCCGGTGACGCGGACAGCTCCAGGAGCAGGCGGAGTTCGGTGGGGGGCAGGGCGACGGGGGTGCCGTTCTTGGTGACGGTCAGGCCCGCGCGGTCGATGTCGAGGCCCGCGTGGCTGTCGCGGGCCGCCACGGGGGTCGCCCGGCGCAGGGCGGCGCGGATGCGGGCCTCAAGGACGGGGGCGGTGACGGGTTTGACCACGTAGTCGTCGGCGCCCGCCTCAAGCCCGGTGACGACGTCCTGGTCGTCGCCGCGCGCGGTCAGCATGATGACGGGCAGGGTGGAGTGGGCGGCGCGGGAGCGGATGCGGCGGCACACCTCGAAGCCGTCGAGGCCCGGCAGCATCAAGTCGAGCACGGCGAGCTCGACGGCCTGGCCCTCGGGGGCGTCGAGCAGGGCGAGGGCGCTCTCGCCGGTTCCGGCGACGGACACCTCGTAGCCGTGACGGCGCAGCACCAGCTCCATCCCGTCGCGCACGGAGGCGTCGTCCTCGATCAGCAGCACATGCGGCATGCGCTCGATTATGTGTGAGGGGTCGCGCCGTACGGGCTGGTCAGAGGCGTTTGGTGGAGCCCTGGCCACGATTGTTACGTGCTCATCATCTGGCCATGGACAGACCATCACGCGGCCGCCCGACGGTGTGCCGCATGAGCATCGCAGCGCTGACTTCCGCCTCCGCCCGCCTCCGCCTCACCGCGCTCGTCGCGGCGCCCCTGCTCGCCCTGGCCGTCGGCTGCGGCTCGGGCGACGACGACGGCGGCGGCGAGGACGAGCAGGTCGCCTCCGTGCCCGGGGAGAAGGACACGGGCGCCGGCAAGGCCGGCTCGGCCGACAAGGACGCGGGGGCCGACAAGAGCGGCAAGAGCGCCTTCTACGACGCGCAGATGGAGTACGTGCGCTGCATGCGCACCAAGGCCGGGCTCAAGGACTTCCCCGATCCCAAGCTCAGCGGCTACCTGGACCAGAGCGAGATCGAGAAGGTGAAGGAGCCCGGCGACACCGGGTTCAAGTACAAGGGCGGCAAGGACGGCGTGTGCTTCCCCGAGATGGAGGCCGCGATGAACAAGGCGCCGAAGCGGAACGTGCAGAAGGACTACGAGTCGATGCTCGCGCACGCCAAGTGCATGCGCGACAACGGCCTCTCCGAGTTCCGCAACCCGACGCTGTCCGACGGCAACGTGCAGCCCGGCGGCGACCCGAACCCCGTGAGCCCGAAGTACGACCCCGATTCCCCCACCTACCGCGGCGCGCGGGACGCCTGCGCGGACAAGCTCCTGGACGGCCTGGACGGCATGCAGTGAGGCGTCGTACGGGATGGGTGGCGGCCGCGGCGGTGGCCGCCGCCGGGGCCGTGGGCGCGGGCGCCCTGGCGTTCGGCGGCGGCGAGCGGTCCGGCGCCGGGGACGAGGGGGCGGCTCCGCCCGCGACCGCCGGGATCGTCCGCACCGATCTGGTGCGCAGCAAGACGACCGACGGGACGGTGGACTTCGCCGGGCGCAGGTCCGTGAAGGCCGCCGTGCGAGGGCACGGTCACCGTCGCCGCCCGCGAGGGCGCGACGGTCCGGCAGGGGCAGGCGCTGTACGAGCTGGACGACAAGCCGGTGACGCTGCTTTACGGGCCGGTGCCGATGTTCCGCGAGATGCGCGCGGGCGACCGGGGTACCGACGTGCTCCAACTAGAACGTTCGCTCCAGGACTTGGGGTTCGGTGCCGGGCTCTACGTCGACGTGCGGTACGACGCCGCGACCGCGGCGGCCGTCAAGCGCTGGCAGAAGTCCCTGAACCGGACGCCGACGGGCCGCGTCGGCAAGGGGCACGTCGTGTTCCAGCGCGGCCCCGTCAAGGTGACCGCGGCCGACGCCGCCCTCGCCGACCAGGTCGGCCCCGACACCGTGGTCCTCACCGCCGCGTCGCCCCAGCCGGTGGTGCGCGCCGAACTGGACCAGCAGGACGGCGCCCTCGCGGCGGCGGGGACCCGGGTCGAGGTGACGCTCGGCGACGGGAAGAAGGTGCGGGGGCGGAGGGTGACGGGGACGGTGCGGCCGGAGTCAGAGGGTGAGGACGGTGCCGCCGGGGGCGACGGCATCACCGTCGAGATCGCGCTGCGGGGCGGCGCGTCCGCGCTCTCGGGGAAAGCGGCGCGGGCGACGGCCAGCGTGACCTTCGTCAGCGAGCGCCGCCGGGGCGTCCTCGCGGTGCCCGTCGAGGCGGTCGTCGCGCTGCGCGGCGAGCGCGGCGGATACGGGCTGCAGCTGGTGGGCGACGGGCGCACCCGCCTGGTGCGCGTCGAGACCGGCATGACCGCCGACGGGAACATCGAGGTCAGCGGGGCAGGGCTGCGCGCGGGCCAGCGGGTGGGGGTGGCGGCCCAGTGACCGAGCCGACCACCGCCACCGCCACCAGCACGACCAGCGCCGCCGCCGTCATCGAGCTGCGCGGGGTGGGCAAGGGCTACCCCGGCGGCGTCACCGCCCTGCGGGACGTCGACCTCACCGTGCGCGCCGGGGAACTGCTCGCGATCGTGGGGCCCTCGGGGTCGGGGAAGTCCACCGCCCTGAACCTCATCGGCACCCTTGACCGGCCCAGCGCGGGCACCGTGCGGGTGGCGGGGCACGACATCGGGGCGCTGTCCGACGCGCAGGTCGCGGCGCTCAGGGCCCGGCACATCGGGTTCGTGTTCCAGCACTTCCACCTCGCCGCGGGGCGCGCCGCCGTCGACAACGTCGCCGACGGGCTGCTGTACGCGGGCGTCCCCGCCCGGCGGCGCCGCGAGGCCGCCCGCGCGGCCCTGGAGCGGGTGGGGCTCGGGCACCGGCTCGACCACCGGCCCGGCGAGCTGTCCGGCGGCGAGAAGCAGCGCGTCGCCCTCGCCCGTGCCGTCGTCGGCGCGCCCTCGCTGCTGCTCGCCGACGAGCCGACCGGCGCCCTGGACTCCGCGTCCGGCGAGGTGGTGATGGAGCTGCTCCGGGAGCTCAACGCGTCCGGCACGACCGTCTGCGTCATCACCCACGACCACGACATCGCCGACGCGCTGCCGCGCCGCGTCCGCTTCCGCGACGGGCGGATCATCGCCGACACCGGCGCGCGCCCCGGGGGCCTGGCGTGAGCGCCCGGCGGCTTCGGCCCGCGCGGCTTTCCCCGGCGGACGTCCTGCGCGTGGGCGCCGTCGGCCTGCGCGCCCGGCGGGCCCGCGTCGTCCTGTCCTCGCTCGGCATCGCGATCGGCATCGCCACGATGGTGGCCGTCGTCGGCCTGTCCACGTCCAGCCGCGCCGACCTGATGCAGCGCCTGGACCGGCTCGGCACGAACCTGCTGACCGCGGAGGCGGGCGAGGACGGCGAGAAGAACCGGGTGCCGCTGCCGGAGAACGCCGTCGCCATGGTGGAGCGCGTGGGCCCGGTGCTGCGGGCCACGGCCACCGGCGACGTCGACGCGCGCGTGCGGCGCAGCGCCGCCGTCCCCGAGGAGCGCGCCCCCGGCGTGACCGCGCAGGCGGCGAGGACCGACCTGCTGGCCACGCTCGGCACCCGGGTGGACCGGGGGGTGTGGCTGGACCGGGCGCGCGAGCGGCTGCCGGTGACGGTGCTCGGGCGGGTGGCCGCGGCGCGGCTCGGGGTGACCGCGCCCGGCGAGAAGATCATGATGGGGGACCGGTACGTCGTGGTCGCCGGCATCCTCGCGCCGGTGGAGCTGGTGCCGACCCTGGACCGCGTGGCCCTGGTCGGGTTCCCGGCCGCCGAGCGGTACTTCGGCTTCGACGGCCGCCCCACGACCGTCTTCGAGCGGTCCAGGGACGCGGCGGTTCAGGACGTGCGCGCGGTGCTCGCCCGGGCCGTGAACCCGGGCAACGAGGGCACGGTGCGGGTCTCGCGCCCGTCCGACGCGCTCGCCGCGAAGGCCGCGACCGACGAGGGGCTCACCGCCCTGATGCTGGGGCTCGGCGCGGTGGCGCTGCTCGTCGGCGGCGTCGGCGTCGCCAACACCATGGTGATCTCGGTCCTGGAGCGCCGCCAGGAGATCGGTCTGCGCCGCGCCATCGGCGCCACCCGGGGCGCGATCCGGGCGCAGTTCCTCACCGAGTCGCTGCTGCTCTCCGCACTCGGCGGCGTCGCGGGCGCGGTCCTCGGCGCCCTCGCCACCCACGGCTTCGCCCGCGCCCAGGGCTGGACGCCGGTCGTGCCGCCGTGGGCGCTCGCGGGCGGCCTCGCCGCGACCCTCGTGGTCGGCGTCCTCGCCGGTCTCTACCCGGCGGCGCGCGCCGCCCGGCTCTCCCCCACGGTGGCGCTGAGCACGGTCTGATCCCCGGGCCCTCCGCGCCCGCGCCCGTTAGCCTTGGCCACAGGACAGTACATACAGTCACTAGTGGTGCGAAGTGCCGGCGGCGCGACGCGGTGGGAAGAGGACGGACGGCCGATGCCGCGGCGAGCCGATGAGCACGACCACGGGCGAAGACGCCCCCTTGCCCGGGTCCGGCGCGCGCTGCGCGCGGAGTGGCGGCGCGTGCCCGTCGCCGCCTGGCGCGAACTGCGGGCCCGGGGCGCGGGGGGCGTCTTCCTCGCGCTGTCCGGCACCGCCGCCATGCTGGTGCTGCACGGCCTGGAGCAGATCCCCGCGAGCGACGCGGTCGTGCGCTTCCTCGGCGAGGTCCGCGCCGACCAGCCGCTGTGGCAGTCGCTCCTTCGCACGCCGCTCTCGGTGTTCATACCGACCCGGGAGCAGCCGCCGTGGGGCGGCGTCCCCCGGCTCGTGCTGGCCTTCGGCCTGGCGCAGCTGCTCATCGGGTGGCGGCGGACCCTGCTGGTCGCGTACGGCGCCACCCTCGCGGGCACGCTCGCCGCGCGCGTGATGGTGGCGATCGGCCCCGGCCACTGGGCGGGGGTGCCCGCCTCGTACGCGAGCGCCGTCGACACGGGGGCGTCCGCGGCGATCGTGGGCCTGTTCACGTATCTCGCGGTGCGGCTGCGGGCGCCGGTCCTGTGCCTGGCCATGGTCGTACCCACGGTCGTCGGCTCCTTCCTGAAACCGAACCTCGCGGGCCGCGAACACCTGGTGGCGGTGACCGCGGTCGCCCTGGCGACCCTGCTCCTGGCCCGGCGGACACCCCGGTAAATCGACGCTCAAGCGCGCAGCGCGGGTATTTCAGCCCGTCCGGCGCTTGAGGACGAGCGCGCAGCGCGACGAATCAAGCCCGTCCGGCGCTTGAGGACGAGGCGCGGAGCGCCGAAGAGCCTTGACCGGCACCCGAACGAAGCACCGTCGCGGCGACCGCGAAGGCCGCGACAAGCAGCCCCGTGGCGACCAGGAAGGCCAGCCGGTACCCGGAGGTCAGAGCCTCGGCACGGCCCGCCCCGGCGGCGAAACGACTGTCGGTGCGGGCGGCAGCCAACGTGGAGAGGACCGCGACGCCGAGCGCACCGCCGATCTGCTGGGTGGTGTTGAAGAGACCGGACGCGAGCCCCGCGTCATCCTCCCGGGCCCCGGACATCGCGAGCGTCGTCAGGGCGGGCAGGGCCAGGCCAAAGCCCGCGGCCAGCAGCATCACGGGGAGCAGGTCGGTGACGTACGAGGCGTGCACGGGGATGCGGGCGAGGAAGCCGAGGGCGGCGAAGAGCAGGGCGATCCCGGCGAGCAGGACGGCGCGCTCGCCGAAGCGGGCGTTGAGGCGGGTGGAGACGCCGAGGGAGACCGCGCCGATGACGACGGCCGCGGGGAGCATGGCGAGCCCGGTCTCCAGGGCGCCGTAGCCGAGGACGTTCTGGAGGTAGAGGGCGACCAGGACCTGGAAGGCGAACAGGGCGGCCACCATCAGGAGCTGCACGACGTTGGCCCCGGTGACGCTCCGGGAGCGGAAGACGCCCAGCGGGAGCAGCGGGGTGCGGGCCGTGGCCTGGCGGAGCGCGAAGCCGCCGAGCAGGGCCGCGGCGAGGGCGCCGAAGCCGAGCGTGTGGGCCGAGGCCCAGCCGTGCTCCTCGGCCTTGACCACGCTGTAGATGCCGGTCATCAGGCCGCCGGTGACCAGGAGCGCGCCCGTGACGTCGGCACCGGCGCGCAGCCCGCGGCCGCGGTCGTCGGGCAGCGCGGTCAGGGCGAACAGCACGGTGGCGAGGCCGATCGGCAGGTTGATGAAGAAGATCCAGTGCCAGTTCAGTACGTCGGTGAGCACGCCGCCGAGCACCTGCCCGAGGGAGGCGCCCGCGGCTCCGGTGAAGCTGAACACGGCGATGGCGCGGGCCCGTTCGCGCGGCTCGGTGAAGAGCGTGATGAGGATGCCGAGCCCGACGGCGGAGCTCATGGCGCCGCCGACGCCCTGGAGGAAGCGGGCGGCGATGAGGGTGGCGGGCCCGGTGGCCGCGCCCGCGAGGACGGAGGCGAGCGTGAAGACGCCGATGCCCGCGACGAACATCCGCTTGCGCCCGATGAGGTCGCCGAGGCGCCCGGCGAGGAGCAGCAGGCTGCCGAAGGCGATGAGGTAGGCGTTCACGACCCAGCTCAGGCCCGCCGCGGTGAAGCCGAGGTCCCGCTGCACGGCGGGCATGGCGACGGTCACGATGCTGCCGTCGAGGATGACCATCAGCATGCCGGTGGCGAGGACGCCGAGGGCGAGCCCCCGGGAGCGGGTGCGGGGCGGCGCGGCGGCCGGGGCCGGGGCTTCGGGGGATGCGAGGGCGGTCATGGGGAGTCTCCTGTCCGGGAGTTGAGCGGGGGCGGCGGCCGGGGAGGGCGGCTTTCACGGCCCGGCGGCACAGCCAGGACCGTAGCAGATAGTTTTGTTGCAGACTATCTACCTCGGGCGCGAACCCGCCTTCTCGGCTACGCTGGCCGCATGACCGCCATGGCGCCCGCCCGCACCGAACCCGATCTGTCCTTCCTCCTGGACCACACCAGCCATGTGCTGCGCACGCGGATGGCGGCCGCGCTCGGCGAGATCGGCCTGACCGCGCGCATGCACTGCGTCCTCGTGCACGCCCTGGAGGAGGAGCGCACCCAGGCGCAGCTCGCCGAGATCGGGGACATGGACAAGACGACGATGGTCGTCACCGTGGACGCCCTGGAGGAGGCCGGGCTCGCCGAGCGCCGCCCCTCGCGCGCGGACCGCAGGGCCCGCGTGATCGCGGTCACCGACCAGGGCGCCGCGCTCGCGGCCCGCAGCCAGCGGATCGTCGACCGGGTCCACGAGGAAGCCCTCGGCGCGCTGTCCAAGACGGACCGCACCGCCCTGCTGCGCGCCCTGAACCGCCTGGTCGAGGGCCATCTGGCGACTCCGTCGGAGAGCCCGCGGCCCGCCCGGAGGGCCCGGCAGCGGGGTTAGGCTCGACGGGAAACCCGAAGCATCCCGGAGGGGGACCCGCCATGGCGCTGTTCGGAAACGCGCACACTGTCGACCCGGCGTCAGCACAGCAGGAGTACGCGCGGCTCATGGGCCACGGCGAGCAGGTGTACGCCGCGTACCGGCTGATACGCGACACGATCCTGCTCACCAACCAGCGCATGATCTTCGTCGACAAGCAGGGGATGACCGGCAAGAAGGTCGAGTACCACTCGGTGCCGTACCGGAGCATCACGCACTTCGCGGTGGAGACCGCGGGCCACTTCGACCTCGACGCCGAGCTCAAGATCTGGATATCCAGCAACCCGGTGCCGATCGAGAAGACCTTCACCAAGGGCGTCGACATCTACGAGGTGCAGGCGATCCTCACGCAGTTCGTCGCTCGCTAGCCCGGGGCGACGCCCGGCGGCTCCAGGCGGCTCCAGGCGGCTCCAGGCACCCCCGGGCCCGTCCCGACGGGCGCCGGACGGGCGGGTCGGGGTACGTTCATATGGCACCGAAAAGCTACGAGGGACACCCCATGATCTTCATCACCGTGAAATTCACCGTCCGCCCCGAGCGCTCCGACGACTGGCTCGGCCTCGTCGACGACTTCACGCGTGCGACCCGCGCCGAACCCGGCAACCTCTTCTTCGAGTGGTCCCGCAGCGTCGACAACCCCCACCAGTTCGTCCTGGTGGAGGGGTTCCGCTGACGGTGAGGCGGGCCGCGAGCACGTCCAGTCCGCGCACTTCGCGACCGCCATGGACACCATGTCGTACGCGATCGCGACCACCCCGGAGATCGTCAGCACCGAGATCCCTGGCATGGACGGCTGGGGCCGCATGGGCGAGGTCTCGCCGCGCGAGGCCTAGCCGCCACGGCGCACGCACACACACGGGAGCCCCGGGCCGAGCAGGCCCGGGGCTCCCGCGCGGGTGCCGTCAGGCCTGCGGCACGCGGTCCAGGAAGCCGTACACCGAGCGGATGCGGCCGTCCTCGGCGAGTTCGATGACGTCGAAGCCGGAGACGGGGGCGGAGCCGTCGGCGGTGGACACCAGGTCCCAGCGGAACCGGGCGATCCCGTGGTGCCCGTCCACCTCGCCCGCGAGCCGGAACTCGAACCCGGGGAACTGCTCCTGGGCCCCGGCGATCACCGCCGCGACGGCCTCCTGGCCCGTCACGTCCGCCAGCGGGTCGGTGTACGTGCCGCCCACGGCCCACGCGGTGTCGACCGCCTCGCGAATGCCGTCGGTGCCGGTGGCGTTCCACGCCTCGAAGTAGCGGGCGACGGCGGTCTCGTGAACGTTCTCCATGGCGGGACGCCTCCTCAGCGCTCGGGATGCCGGTCCGGCACCCGGGCGGAGTGCGCCGCCCGGGGGCCGGTGACCTCAGAGTGCCGGGCCGGGGCGACGGGGGCGATTACGCCAGAGGTAAGGGCGGGCCGCTCCGGAGCCAGAACGGGGCGCGTGCGCCGCCCCCCAGCACATCCGGGCCCCGCGCTCAACCACTTCGCCGCCGAATCAAGGCCTTGTCGCGAGAACGCCCCACATCCGCCGCGGGTGTCCTACGCTGCCGCCCACGAACCGCATGAGCACCAATTTCAGCCAACTGCGGATGACTTACAGGGGCGGGGAATAATGACGGTACGGAAGTGCGCGAGAGCCGGTGTGGTCGGTCTGGCGGCGGTCGCGATGGCGGCCACGGCCTTCGCGGGCCCCGCGCAGGCCTCGCGGGACCCCAAGGCGGCCGGCCACGAAGCGACGCGCGCCGCCATCGACGCGGCCGTGAAGGCCGGTGTCCCCGGCATCACCGCGCACGCGCGCGACGCCAAGGGGGTCTGGAAGGCCGCGGCGGGCGTGGGCAACCTGAAGACGGGCGCGCCGCGCGGCAAGGACGACCGGTTCCGCGTCGGCACCCTCACCAACACCTTCGTGGCGACGGTCCTCCTCCAGCTGGAGGCGGAGAACAAGCTCGACCTCGACGACACCGTGGACAAGCACCTGCCCGGCGTGGTGACCGGCAACGGCAACGACGGCCGTGAGATCACCGTGCGCCAGCTCCTCAACCACACCAGCGGCGTGCCGGACTACCTCGGCGACCAGGAGTACGTCGACACGTACGTGTTCGGCGAGGGCTACCTCAAGCACCGCTACGACACCCTGACGCCCCAGCAGCGCATCAAGGTGGCACTCGGCTACAAGCCGCTGTTCAAGCCCGGCGCCCGGCACTCGTTCTCCAACACCAACGACGTCCTGGCCGCGCTCGTCGTGGAGAAGGCGGGCCGCACGTCGTACGAGAAGGCGGTCCGCGACCGCATCATCAAGCCCCTCAAGCTCAAGGCCACGTCCAACCCCGGCACCAGCGCCAAGCTGCCCAAGCCCAGCGGCCGCGGCTACGCCAAGCTGTTCCTGGAGCAGCCGGAGCGGATCGACGACGTCACCGAGGTCAACGGCTCGCAGTACTGGGGCAACGGCGACATCATCTCCAGCGCGGCCGACCTGAACCGGTTCTACGGGGCCCTGCTCGGCGGCAAGCTGCTGCCGCCGGAGCAGCAGCAGGCGCTGAAGACGACCGTCGGCAACCCCGACTTCCCCGGCTCGTCCTACGGGCTCGGCGTCGAGCGGTACACCCTCGGCTGCGGCACCCCCATCTGGTACCACGACGGCGGTGTGCAGGGCTGGTTCACCCTGGTCGCGAGCACCGACGACGGCCGCCAGCTCACGTTCAACTACAACAGCAGCTGGGGCCTGGAGCACCTGTTCTCCATCCTGAACGCCGAGTTCTGCCCGGCGCCCGCGCGCCGCTGAGGCGGGCCCGCCCGGTGCGGGACGGGGCGGCGCACGCGCCGGTGGCGCGGCCCGCCCGTCCCGCCCGGCGGGACAAATCCCGGCCGAACAGGAGAAACGAGAGAGTCACTACCGCCCGGCGCGGTTGGTGTGTTGTGCTGGGGGGCCGATTCCGTTCGCTGAGCCGGGAGTTGCCGGATGCGGAAGCTGTTGGCCGCTGGGATGTGCGCCGGAGCGCTGCTGCTCGGGGCCTGTGGGGACCCGGGCGGCGAGGACGAAACCGGCGGGAACGCGGCACCCCCGCCCGCGGCGTCCCGGACGGCCGGCGCGGACCCCTCCCCGACGCACCGCAAGGAGCGCGAGTCGGAGAAGCCGCGTGCCGAGCGCCCCGCCGACCGCGAGCGGAAGCCCCGGGCGAAGCCGAAGCCCAGGGTGCTCTACCTCGGGGACTCCCTCGCCATGGAGAACCAGAACGTCCTCGGCTCCCTCCTGCGCGACCAACTCGCCGCCCGCTACACCAGCGCCCCCTACTCCGGCACCACCCTGTGCGACTACCTGGAAGGCACCGGCGAGGACTCGCTCGTGCCGGACAAGGACAAGGCGGCCACGCTGGTGCGCGAGCTGCGCCCGGACTTCGTGGTGCTCCAGTTCTGGGGCAACTCCTGGGGCTACACGCCGTGCATGGACGGCATCACCCACGACAAGGCCCCGGACACGTACTACACGCGGTACGCGGCCGACGCGCGCAAGCTGACCGGGCAGATCGAGGACGCCGCACAGGAGGCGGGCGCCCGGCGGCCCAAGGTGGTCTGGGTGTCGCAAGGCCCTGATGCGATCACGCCCGACCGGGTGCGGCGCGTCAACGACCTCTACCGCCGCCAGGCCGCGGCGAGCGGCGACCTGGTGGCCGACGCGGGCCGCGCCGTCAGCCCGGCGTCCGCCCGCTACCGGTGGGTACGGGAGCTGCCGTGCACGGCGTACGAGCGCGCGCACCCCCAGTACTGCACGGAGTCCGGCGGCCGCACCGCGCTCCACCGGGGCGACGACTTCCTGCACTTCTGCCTCGCCCCGACGACCCCCAAGTCCCGGCCGTGCCCGGTGCGTTCCCCGGGGATACGGCGGATCGGGCAGGCGGTGACGGACGAGGTCGCCCGCGCGGCACGCCGCTGACGGGCCTCAGTCGCGCCGCCAGGCGCTGTACTCCCGCACGTCCCCGGCCCGCACCGCGAACCGCCGCCGGTCCTTGGTGAACGTCTCCTCCAGGCCGAGCACGTCCCCCGTGTCCGGGTCCAGGATCAGCATGTGCCGCACGCCCTCGCCCCTCGGCGTGTACACGTACGCCTGCCCCGGGCGCCCAAGGCGGTCGGTGATCGCGCCCGCGGGGAGCAGCCCGCGGGAGTCGGCCAGCATCCGGGCGAGCGCGGCGCGGCCTCGCGGGCGCCGGGCGTCCACGCGTCGAGGTACGCGGGCAGGGTGTCCAGGAGCTGGGCGGTGCTGAGCGGTCCCGTGCGGTCGGCGAGCCCGCCGTCGTAGGCCTCGGTGAGGTACGCGCGCAGCCCGGCCGCGGTGTGCGGGGGGCGCGAGGCGGGCGGGGCGTCGGACCGGTCCGGCGGGAACAGGCGCTCGCTCAGGCGCTTGCCGTCGGCCTCGACGCGCTCGGTGCGGCTGCCGTCGGGCTGCCAGCGCACCACCCGCTCCTCGGGCAGCGTCACCGGCCGCTCGGCCCGCGGCCCTGAGTCCAGGGCGAGGCTCCAGGTCTGCACGTGGCTGCCCTTGCGGAGCTCCGGCTTCCCGTCGCGCGCGGCGGCCGCGGCCCGCTCGGCGATCCGCTCCAGGGGCACGGCGGCGGACCCGGCGCGCGGCTGCAGGGCGCCGGGCGCGGCCGTCGCGGGCGAGGCGGCCAGGTCGGGCAGGGTCAGCGCGAGCACCGCGGCCAGCGCGACGACGGCGGCCTCCGCCCAGAACACCACGCGGCGGCGGGCCCTGCGGGTGCGGGTGCGGTACAGGAGCTGGTTCAGGGCGCGTTCGGCGCGGGCGTCCAGGGGACGGTCGCGCCAGGGGCCTTCGGCGGCGGACACGGGGTCGGCCGCGCGCAGCAGGTCGAGTTCGTCAGTCACGGTCGCCGTCCCCAGCTCGTACGTTCATGTTCATCCGGTCGATCTCGGCGCGCAGCCGCCGCCGCGCCCGGTGCAGGCGCATCGCGGCGGCGCCGCGCCCGCACCCGAGGGCCACGGCGAGGTCGTCCACGCCCAGCTCCTCCCAGGTGGTCAGGCGCAGCGCCTCCTGGTCGGCGGGCGAGAGCCGGGCGAGCGCCTCGAGGACCCAGGCGCCGGGCCGCTCGGTGTCCGGGCTGTCCACGACCTGGCCGCCGCCCACGGCCTCGTGGTGGCCGATCCGGTGCAGCAGCCTGCGGCGGCGGCCGAGGCCGCGGACCGTGTTGGCGAGGCAGTTGCGGGCCACTCCGTACAGCCAGGGCAGCGGCGCCTCGGGCAGCTCCGCGCGGCGCCGCCAGGCTATGGAGAAGACCTCCGCCACGACTTCCTCGATCTCGTGCGCCTCGCCGCCGTCGAGCCTGCGCGCGACGAAGCGGCTGACCGCCCAGTAGTGCGCGCGATAGGCGGCGGCGAAGGCCTCGTCCGTGCTCATGAACCGTAGGTGTCCGGCATGGGCCCGATCTTCACACCCGGACGGCGTGATTCTCACGTCAGGGGTGCGCGGTGAGACCCCGGGCGGTCCCGGACACCTACGGGACATGAGGGCAATCGTGAAGTGGCTGACGACCACCGACCACAAGACCATCGGAACGCTCTATCTGGTGACGGCGTTCGGTCTCTTCTGCGTCGGCGGCGTGATGGCGCTGTTCATGCGGGCCGAGCTGGCCCGCCCCGGGCTGCAGATCATGTCGAACGAGCAGTTCAACCGAGGCCTTCACGATGCACGGCACGATCATGCTGCTGATGTTCGCGACGCCGCTGTTCGCGGGCTTCGCCAACTGGATCATGCCGCTCCAGATCGGCGCGCCCGACGTGGCGTTCCCGCGCCTGAACATGCTGGCCTACTGGCTGTACCTGTTCGGCTCCCTGATCGCCCTGGGCGGCCTGCTCACACCGGGCGGCGCGGCGGACTTCGGCTGGACCGGATACGCGCCCCTGACGGACTCCGCGCACGCCACGAACATCGGCGCCGACCTGTGGATCATGGGCCTGGCGTTCTCCGGCTTCGGCACGATCCTCGGCGCGGTCAACTTCATCACGACCATCATCTGCATGCGCGCCCCCGGCATGACCATGTTCCGGATGCCGATCTTCACCTGGAACGTGCTCCTGACCGGCGTCCTCGTGCTGCTTGCCTTCCCCGTCCTGGCCGCCGCGCTGCTGGCCCTCGAAGTGGACCGGAAGTTCGGCGCCCACATCTTCGACCCGGCCAACGGCGGCACGCTGCTGTGGCAGCACCTGTTCTGGTTCTTCGGCCACCCCGAGGTCTACATCATCGCCCTGCCGTTCTTCGGGATCATCTCCGAGGTCATCCCGGTCTTCTCCCGCAAGCCGATGTTCGGCTACATGGGCCTGGTCGGCGCGACCATCGCGATCGCGGGCCTTTCGGTGACGGTGTGGGCCCACCACATGTACGCCACGGGCGCGGTCCTGCTGCCGTTCTTCTCCTTCATGACGTTCCTCATCGCCGTGCCGACGGGGGTGAAGTTCTTCAACTGGGTCGGCACCATGTGGAAGGGCTCCCTCAGCTTCGAGACACCGATGCTGTGGTCGGTCGGCTTCCTCATCACCTTCGTCTTCGGCGGTCTGACCGGGGTGCTCCTCGCCTCCCCGCCGATGGACTTCGCGGTCACCGACTCGTACTTCGTGGTGGCGCACTTCCACTACGTCATCTTCGGCACCGTCGTCTTCGCGATGTTCGCCGGATTCCACTTCTGGTGGCCGAAGTTCACGGGCAAGCTGCTCGACGAACGCCTCGGGAAGATCACCTTCTGGACGCTGTTCGTGGGCTTCCACGGCACGTTCCTCGTCCAGCACTGGCTGGGCGCGGCGGGCATGCAGCGCCGCGTCCCCGACTACCTCGACGCCGAGGGCTTCACCGGCCTCAACACCCTCTCGACGGTCTTCTCGTTCCTGCTCGGCCTGTCGGTCCTGCCGTTCTTCTACAACATCTGGAAGACCGCGAAGTACGGCCAGCCGGTCGAGGCCGACGACCCGTGGGGCTACGGCCGCTCCCTGGAGTGGGCGACGTCCTGCCCGCCGCCGCGCCACAACTTCCACGCCCTGCCGCGCATCCGCTCCGAGTCCCCGGCGTTCGACCTGCACCACCCGGAGATCACGGCGGGCGGGGCCCCGGCCCTCGCCCCGGCCCCGGCCTCGGCCCCGGCTTCGGCCCCGGCTTCGGCCCCGGCTTCGGCTTCAGACGTGGAGAGGGCGGCCCGGTGACCGCGATGGACGACCGCCCCCACCTGCCGCCCCTGGACACGAACCTGCTGATCCACGAGATCGAGGGGCACCTGCTCGTCGAGTCCGCCCGCGCCGAGGCGCGCACGGCGGCCGCCCGCTTCACCGGGCGCCTCGACTGGCTCACCGAAGCCCAGCGCGCCGAGGTCGAGCGCGTCTACGCCGACGAGCACCTCGCGCTGACCCGCGACACCTGGCGCACCACGGCCCGCCGGTGCCGTGAGCTGCGGGACGAGTACGAGACGCGGTACCGGGGCCTGCGGCAGCGGCTGCTCGCCGGGAACCTGCTGGCGGGGGCGCTCGCGGCGGGGGCGGTGCTCGCCGCGGTGGCGGTCCAGGTCCGCTAGGCCGCGGGGCCGTTCCGCGAGAGTGACAAGACTGACCGGAACCATGCCTACCCGCCCGGCGCGCACACGCGGAACGTGGTGAGGCGGCCGCGTCGAGGACGGCCTCGGCGCGGCCCCGGGAAGGGAGGAGCACGTGACGAATCTGCCCGCTCGACGCCCCTGGGGCTGGGACCCGGTGGAGGAGTTCGAGCAGCTGTGGAACCAGATGGTCCGCGTCTTCGGGCCGACCGGGCCCGGCAGGGGTCCCGCGGCACGGCACGAGGGGGCCTGGATGCCGCTCGCGGAGGAGGACGAGACCGACGACGCGTTCGTCGTCCGCCTCGAACTCCCCGGCGTGCCCCGGGAGAACATCCACGTCGACGTCGACGAGAACGGCCTGCACATCACCGGCGAGCTCACCTCGGAACAGCACGGCAGGGTCCTCGCGCGGCGCACCGGCCGCTTCGCCTACAGCACGACGCTGGGCGGCGGCTTCGACAGCGAGCGGGTGTCGGCCGACCTGGCCGACGGCATCCTGACCGTGCGCGTGCCGAAGTCACCGGGGACGAAGCGGCGCCGGGTGACCGTCACCGGGTGACGGTCACCCGGTGGCCTCCGGGCGGTGAGCGCCTGCCTCTGGCTAGAGGACCGGCGGGCCCGCCTCGATCCGGCGAAGCACCGGGGCGAGGCGGTCGAGGTCGGGGCCGGACTGGAGCTGGCGCTCGTCCCACCAAGTCGCGCCCGCCGCGGCGAGCGGTCCGATCCGGTCGGCCGCCTCGCCGGGCGCGGTGGCGCCGCCGACGACGACCTCGAAGGGGCCCTGCTCCGCCCGGTGTTCGCCGACGTACGCGACCACGTCGCGGACCTCGGCCACGGGCGGGACGACGCCGTGCTTGGCCGACTTGAACAGCGGGACCACGCCGTCCCAGCGGGCCGCGCGGCGCATCGGCGGGCGGTTCGGCCAGAACCCGGCGATCCACACCGGCGGGCGGGGCCGCTGCGTGGCGGCGGGCAGCAGGGCGACGTCGTGGGCCTCGTAGTGGGTGCCCTTGTGGGTCACGGGATCGCCGGTCCAGTAGCGGGCCATCAGGCCGAGGCCTTCGTCGAGGCGCTCGGCCAGGACCCGCGGGTCCGTGGGCTCGCCGAAGCTGGCGTACTCGTCGTCGATGGGGCCGCCGAGACCCGCCGCGAACGTCACCCGGCCGCCGCTGACGGCGTCCAGGGTGGCGACCTGACGGGCCAGTTGGTGCGGTCGGCGGCGGGCGACCGGCGTCACCAGGGTGCCGAGCCTGATCCGCGAGGTGGCGAGGGCGGCCGCGGTGAGGAGCATCCACGGGTCGCCGAACGGCTTGCCCCGCTGGGCGGCCTTGTCGTGCACGACGTGGTCCCAGACGAACAGGCCGTCCCAGCCCGCCTGTTCGGCGGCGGTGGCGACGTGCGCCACCGTCCTGGGGTCGGCGAAGTCACCGAAGTTCGGAACGTTGATCGAGAAGCGCATCCCGGCATCGTGCCTGTACCCCGCGCGCACCGGCAATCCCCCTGGGCCCTTGCCCGCCAGGCGCGTACTGCGGGCGCGCGTCGCCACGTTCCGCGACTTCCGCGACTTCCGCGACTTCCGCGACTTCCGCGACTTCCGCGACTTCCGCGACGGCAGGATTCAGCGGCCAGCGGAACTACGACTGCCACGACCCGCTGCCGGAGCCCTGAGGCCGGTCGGCGCCGGGACGTCGGTGGGCTCGGCGAGGACCAGGGTGAGGTCGTCCGCGAGCGGGACGCCGGCGGTGTGCCGGTGGAGCAGGCCCGTGAGCCGGGCCAGGGCGTCGTGCGCGGTGGCGGCGACGAGGGCCGCGTGGACCTGCGGGGTGTCCAGCGAGAAGGGCGCGCGGCGGGCATCGCGTGCCTCGGTGAGGCCGTCGGTGTACAGGAGCAGGCGCTGCCCCGGCAACAGCGGTACGCGGTAGGGGTGCGGGGCGGGGTCCAGGCCGAGCGGCGGCGAGGGCCGGGGCGGATCGAGCACCCTGAGGCCCCGGCCCGCGCGCAGGGGCGGCGGATGGCCGCAGTTGACGACGCGGGCCTCGCCGGGGAGGAAGTCGACCAGGAGCAGGGTGACGAAGTCCTCCGGGCCGAGGTCGCCGCGGAGGCGGCCGTCGAGCGCGTGGACGAGGCGGACGGGGTCGGGTTCGGCGGCGGCGGTGTGCCGGAACGCGGCGAGCACCGCGGCCGCCACCCGCAGCGCGTCGGCCCCGTGCCCCTTGACGTCGGCGAGCAGCAGCCGGGGCCCGGCCGCGGTGAGCACGGCGTCGTGCACGTCGCCCCCGAGCCGGGCGTCCGGGTCGGCGGGCCGGGTGTACGCGGCGAGCCCCACGTGCCCGACGGCCTCGGGCAGCGGCCGCGCGAGCGCCCCCTGCGCGGCGTCGGCGATCCGCTCCATCCGCGCCAACGCCCGCTCCGCGGCGTCGGCACGGGTCGTCGCGTGGTGCAGGTCCTCGTCGGCGGCGGTGGCCAGTTGGGTCATGCGGGCGGTCGTGCGCTGAGCGCGTGCGCGGGTGTGCGCCGTGAACACCGCCCAGGCCGCGACGGCCGCCGCGCTCAGCGCGGACGCCGGGTCGTGCGGGAGGCCGGGCGCCGGGACGAGCAGCGGCAGGGCGAGCGCCGTTCCGCTGAGGGCGGCCGTGGGCAGCGCCGCGATGCGGTGCGCGGCCAGCAGCGGCCCGGCGAGGGCCAGCCAGGGCAAGGGCGCTCCGGTGAGGACCGCGACCAGGGTGGCGGCCGCCTGCGCCGCCGCCGCTATGGCCAGCCACTTGTGCTGTGTGCCCACTGTGACCCCTGCTTTGTCCGACGAAGTGTGGTTTCCCCACGCATGGCCCCTGCGTCCCGGTACTGTGCCACCTCCGGTGACGGTCCGTGGTCGATTCGCCACAGTCGTACGTACGGGCGTGTGTTTCGGGCGTGTGTGACGGGCGTGTGTTTCGGGGGGGGGCGAAGGTGCCAGAGGTACGTGGTCCTGGGGCGGAGGGGTCTTCGGGCGGGAGCGGCGGCGAACTCGTCGGGCGGCGCGCCGAACTGGCGGAGATCTCCCGCCGGTTGGGGCGCCACCAGCTGGTGACGGTCAGCGGGGTGGGCGGCGTCGGCAAGACCCGTCTCGCGCGGCGGGTCGCCGCCGAGCTGCGGCCGCGCTTCCGGGACGGCGTCTGGTGGGTGGAGCTGTCCCCGCTGACGGACGGCGCGATGCTCGCGTACGCGATCGCCGAGGCGCTGCCGCTGGTCGACCAGAGCACGCGCCCCATGCTGGACGTGCTCTGCGAGTACCTGTCCGGGCGGGAACTGCTGCTGGTCCTCGACACCTGCGAGCACGTGGCCGAGCACTGCGCGGACGTGGTCGCCGCCCTCCTGACGGTCGCCCCCGGCCTCCGCGTGCTCGCCACCAGCCGCCGCCCCCTCGGCCTGCCCGTGGAGGACCTCGTCCCGCTGGCCCCGCTGCCCGAGGCGGACGCGGTGGCGCTGCTGGCCCGACGGGCCGCCGAAGCCGTGCCCGCCGGCCACGAGGGCGTGCCCGTCGGCCCGGACGAGGCGGTGGCGCTCTGCCGTCACCTGGAGGGGCTGCCGCTGGCCATCGAGCTGGCCGCGGCCCGGCTTGGCGAGATGACACCGGCCGAGCTCACCCGGCGCCTCGCGGACCGCTTCGCCGTGCTCGGCGAGACCCGGGAGGCCGTGCCGGGGGCAGATCCGCCCTGGCACCAGGCGCTGCGCACGGCGATCGGCTGGAGCCACCAGCTGTGCACTCCCGCCGAACGCCTGGCCTGGGCGCGCCTGTCGGTGTTCACGGGCACCTTCGACGTGCGGGCGGCCCGCCGGGTCCTGGCCGACGAGCGCGTCCCGGACGCCGACGTGCCGGGCCTGCTGGCCGCCCTGGTGCGCGGCTCCATCGTGGAGTGGCAGCCGACCGGCTCCGGCGAGCGCTACCGGATGCTGGACACCATCCGCGAGTTCGGCCTGTGCTGGCTGCGCGGCCTCGGCGAGGAGGACGCGGTGCGCCGCCGCCACCGCGACCACTGCCTGGACCTGGCGCGCGCGGCGGACTCCGGCTGGGAAGGACCGGACCAGGTCACCTGGTACGGGCGTACGGTCGCCGAGCTCGCCAACTTCCGTACGGCGCTTGACTTCTGCCTCGCCGACGACGACGGCGCCACCGCGCGCGACCTCGCCGCCACGCTCTGGTTCGTCTGGTTCGCCTGCGGCTTCCCCATGGAGGGGCGGCACTATCTGGACCGGGCGCTCGCCCTGCCCGACGCGCCGGGCCCCGGCCGGGCCCGCGCCCTGTGGGCCCTGGGGCTGCTCGCGCTGGCCCAGGGGGACACGGAGGCGTCGCGCCGGTGCGCCGTGGCGTTCCGCGACACCGAAGCCGCCGACGCCGCCGCCGACACCTCCGCCGACGCGACCGTGCCGATCGCCACCGCCTATCTCGCGGGCGCCGCCCTCGCCACCCGTGGCGAGCACGCGCGGGCGGCCGAGGCCCTGGAGGCGGCGGCCCCGCTCCCGTGCCCGGCGCGCGGCCGCTACCGCTCCGCGTGGGGGCTGCTGCGGACCGCGCAGGCCTTCTCGTACGTCCACCTCGGCCGGTTCGACCAGGCGGCGGCCGTCGCCGACGAGCTGACCGCCGACTGCGTCCGCCGGGGCGAGTTCTGGCTCCGCGCCTGGGGCGACTACGTGCACGCCCTGGCCGCGCTCAGCCGGGGGCGGGCCGAGGAGGCGGCCGACCGGGCGGGCGCCGCGATCGAGGGCAAGCGCCGCTTCCACGACAGCCTCGGCATCGCCATGACCACCGATGTGCTGGCGTCGGCGGCGGTGGCCTGCGGGGACGCCGAGCGGGCGGCGCGGCTGCTCGGCACCGCCGACCGGGTCTGGCGGTCCATCGGTGTGCCCCGCCTCGGCTCTCCGGAGCTGCTCGCCGGGCGCGAGGCCTGCGAGGCGCGGGCGCGCGGCCTTGCGGGGGACGCCGCCTTCGCTTCCGCCTTCCACACCGGGTACGCGTCCCCCGGCCGCGCCGCCCCGTGTCCTCAATCGCCGGACGGGCTATCCCCCACCCGCCCACCCGTACACCGGCAGCTGCCCCCGCACCCCCCGACCTAGCGGCTCGCGCGTGGGTGGGTGGAAACCACCCGCGCCAGCGAAGATCCAGCCCGTCCGGCGCTTGAGGACAAGCGCGCAAGCGCGGGTGTTTCAGCCCGTCCGGCGCTTGAGGACGAGGCGCGGAGCGCCGAAAGGCTTTGAGCGGGGGAACGGGGGCAGCCGCACCCGGAGCGGGGAGGGGTGGGCCTGGGGCGCCCCGCGTGTCAGAACGGCAGGCCGTAGTCGTCGCAGCGCGGCCGGAAGTCCCCCCGGTCCGCCCCCAACGCGTTCACCACCATCTCCGTCGTCGGCCCGTCCGTGAACAGTCCCACATGCCCCACGGAATCCTTCGGACACACGTCCTGCACGACCACGTTCCGCACGTTCTCCCCCTTCAGGAACCCCCGCCGATACGGACTGGCGACGGCGTCGCGATTCGTGACGATCACCGTGTACCGCACGCCCGGCACCGTGTCGCCGTCCGCGAACAGGTCCTTCTGGAACTGCGACCCGGCCTCCTGGTCCCTTCAGCCCCTGCAGCCCCAGGTGGTCGAAGGCGGCGTTGACGACGCCGAGCAGGCCGAGGGCCTCGCCCAGGTTGACCAGGCCGCTGAGGGTGGTGCCGTGGTTGGTGGGCGCGAGCGCGACGAGGCGGTCGACCTTCTTGGCGCCGCCGAGGCGCTTGATGTAGTAGTTCGGCATCATGCCGCCCTGCGAGTGGCCGAGGACGTTGACCTTCTTCGCCCCGGTGGCCTTGAGGACCTTGTCGACGAACGCGTCCATGGTCTGGGCGGACTTGGCGATGCCGGTGAGGCCGCCGACGCGGCCGCCGAGGTCGAAGGCGGTGCCCATGCCGTAGTTGAAGGCGTAGACGCAGTGGCCCTCGTTGGCGAGGGTCGGGCCCGTCTTCACCCAGTTCGCGCCGAGGTTGACGCCGGTGCCGTGGACGAGGACGACGGGGTTGGGATGCTGGGCGCTGGGCTTGCAGTTCCAGTCGTTCACGCCGGTCACGGCGTTGGGGCTGAATAAGAAGTTGGCGACGCCGTCGACGACCCCGCCGACGGGGTAGCGGCCCCGTTCGGCGGCGGCGGCCGGTCCGCTCCCTGCGGTGAGCGCGGCGACGGCGAGAGCGAGCGGAGCGGCGACGGCGGCGACGGCCCGGCGCGGGGTACGCGGGACACGCGGGCGACGAACGGGTGCGGGCGTTCGGTTCACGGCTTCGATCCCTTCGAGCAGAGAGCAGAGAGCAGAGAGAGGAGCGAGAGAAGAACACACGGAGAAGGCCATGCGCATGACACACACCGATGCGACCAGGAATCTGAAACGACACCGCTTCAGATTTGGTTACTTGAAAGTAGGAGCGGGGGCGGCGGCAGCGCAAGAGTCGTGCGCGCGACAATTTCCTTGCACAGGCGTGGAGTTGAGGGACAGACGGCGGAGAGGGGCGGCACCGGTGGACTCCGACGGGGCGCGGGAGGGCACGCGGCGGCCCGCGCGCGCGTACGGCGGCAAGTCCGCCGAGCAGCGCAGGGCCGACCGGCGGCGGCGCCTCATGGAGGCGGGCGTCGAGCTCTTCGGCGCGGGCCCCGGCGCCTACCGGTCCGCGTCGGTGGCGGCGCTGTGCGCCCGCGCCGGTCTGTCGACCCGGCAGTTCTACGAGGAGTTCCGCAATCTGGAGGAGGTCCTCGCCGCCCTGCACGGCCATGTGCAGAAGGCCGCGCAGGGCGCCGTGGTCGAGGCGATGGCCACCGCGCCGGGCGGCACCGTGCGCGAGCGCGCCGAGGTGGCGTTCCGCGCGTACGCCCGGGTCCTGACCGCGCACCCGCACCTGGTGCGGATCGCGTTCGTGGAGGTCACGGGCGTCACGCCGGAGCTGGAGAAGCAGCGTCAGGAGGCCCGCAAGGGCTGGGTCGACCTGCTGGTCGCCGCCCTGGACGAGGCGGCAGCGCGCGGCGAGATAGGCGCACGGGACTACCGCATCGCCGTGCTCGGCTTCGTCGGCGCGGTCAACACGCTGCTGTACGACTGGACGGTCGGGTACGTGGAGGCGAGCCTCGACACGATCGTCGAGGAGCTGATGCTGATGTTCATGGGACTCCTGAGACCCGCGCCCGACGAGCCACCGAAGGCGCCGCCAGCAGCCCCACCAGCCCCACCACCAGCCCCACCGGAAGCGCCTTAGACCAGCGCCCCGTCGACCAGCCGCCGCGCCGCCCGGTCCTGCGCGGCCTGCCGGGCGCCGTCCGTCCACAGCGTGGAGACGGCGGCGGCCACCGCCCGCGAGCCGTCCGGCGTGACCCCGCTCTCCGAGACGACCCCGAGGTGCGTGCCGCCGTGGAACCAGATGCCGGAGGGGCGCGCCGGGGTGCGGCGCCAGGCGATGCCGAGGCCGTACCGGACGCCTCGTACGGGAATCCAGTCCTCGGCGGGGACGGTCCGCTTCATGGCGGCCAGCTGCGCCGGGGCCAGCAGTCGGCCGCCCATCAGGGCGCGCAGGAAGGCGGTGAGGTCGCCGGGGGTGCTGCATGAGGCCGCCGTCCGCGCCGCCCCCGGCGGCGAGCGAGGTGTCGGTGAGCCGGGTGTCGCCGGGGAAGGCGGTGTACGCGGTGGCGGCGGGCCGGGGCACGTACACGGACGTGCCCGGGGTGAACGTGTGGCGCAGGCCGAGGGGTTCGATGACGCGGTCGTGGACGAGCCGCGCCCAGGGGTGGCCGGTGGCCCGCTCCAGGAGCAGCCCGAGGACGACGTAGTTGGTGTTGGAGTACGCCCAGCGGCGCTCGTCCTCGGGGTGGTCGCGGCGGGGCAGCCAGCCGGGCGGCTTGCGCACGGCGGCCCGCACCTGCTGTTCGGCGGACGCGGGTGGCGTGAAGCGGCCCGCGCGGTACGCCTCGGGGGTGAAGTCCGTGATCTCCACGTAGTCGCTGAGGCCGCTGGTCTGGCGGAGCAGGTTGGTGACGGTGATCCTGCGGCCGTCGTTGCCGTGCCCTTCGACGAGGCCGGGCAGCCACCGCTCGACGGTGTCGGTGAGGGAGATCCGTCCCTCACCGACGAGTTGGAGGGCGAGGGTCGCGGTGACGGTCTTGGTGTCGCTGCCGATGCGGTAGTACGCGTCCCAGGGGACGGGGGCGCGGTCCTTCAGGTCGGCGAGGCCCGCGCGGGCGGCGGTCCGCCCGCGCGCGGTGCGCAGTTCGGCGAGGACGCCGGTGGCGCCGGTGGCGTGGATCGCGTCGGCGTCGCGCTGCAGGCGGCCGCCGCGCGCGGGGGCCGCGACCGCGCCGGACACGGGGCCCGCGACGAGCGCGGCGGCGGTGGCGGTGACGGCGGTCCGGCGGCTGACGGTCATCGCTTCACCCCGGGCGCCGGGCAGGTCAGGTCGCGGGCGGGCAGCTTCCCGCCGCCCAGGTAGGCGTTGACGGCGTCGTCCGCGCACGGCACGGCCGTCTTGCCCTCGGCGCCGCGCCCGTACACGCCGTGGGAGCGGATGTCGGCGGACAGCAGGCGCGAGCCCTTGAGCTTGCGGTGCAGGGCGAGCGCGCCGTCGTAGGGGACGTTGTTGTCGCGGACGGCCTGGAGCATCAGGACGGGCACGTGGTTGTTCACGATGCGCGTGCCGGGCTCGCGCGGGGCGGTCTTCCAGAACGCGCAGGGCGCCGTCATGTCGTTGACGAGCGGCCCGAACACGGGCTGCGTGGCGCGGCTGCGCTGCATGTTCTTCCAGTACGTCTCCGTGTGCGCGGGCCAGCCGCCGGCGGGCCAGCCGCCGTCCCCGCACATGAAGATCGCGCCGCCGACGAGCGAGGCCTCCACGTCGGGCGAGTTGAGGAAGCCGAGGATCGCGGCGAGCTCCGGGTTCGGCTCGACCTGCTCGCCGTGCGCCGCGTCGGTGAGGGTGCGCACGGTACGGGCGAGGGCCGCGTCGTTCTCCTGGTGCTGGACGAACTGCCGCAGGACCAGGCGGATCAGCGGGGCGGTGACCCGCGTCCCCGCGATCGCGACGGGCCGCCGCTCGGCCCGCGCGAGCAGCCGCGTCACGCGCTCCCGCACTTCCCTCGCCGTGCCGCCGAGCCGGTAGGTGTCCGCGTGCCGCGCGGTCCAAGCGGCCCACTCGTCCAACCCCTCCTCCTGCGGCTTCCCGGCGCGCTGGAAGAGCTCGTACTGCGTGGCGGCGGGGTCCGTGGACGAGTCGATGACGACGCGGTCGGCGCGGCCCGGGAACAGCTGTGTGTACACGGCGCCCAGGTCGGCGCCGTACGACACGCCGTAGTACGACAGTTTCCGCTCCCCCAGGGCCGCGCGGATGGCGTCCATGTCGCGGGCGACGTTCCGCGTGGAGGCGTGCGGCAGCAGGGCGGCGTTGTCGCCGTTGCCGAAGCAGCGCTCGGCGGTGTCCCGGGCCCGCCGCACCCCGTCCTCGAAGTCCTGGCGCGGGCTCGTCCGCACCCGGGGCGGGTCCTGCGGCCCGGCCGGGCCGCAGCTGATCGGGTCGCTGCCGCCCAGGAACCGGGGGTCGAAGCCGATGAGGTCGTACTGGTCGGCCACGCCCTTCAGCGTCTCCCGCATCGCCAGGGTGTTCGCGAGCCCCGCGCCGCCGGGCCCGCCCGGGTTGGACAGCAGGATGCCCCGCCGGTGCGCCCGGTCCTTGGCCTTCACCCGCGACACCGCGACGTCGATGGTGCGGCCGCCGGGGTCGGCGTAGTCCAGCGGCACCGCGACCTTCGCGCACTCGGCACCGGCCGCGACGAGCTCCTTCTCCTCAGCGGGACACGCGGCCCACCGGGGCCCGGACACGGGCGCGCCCCGCTGCGCGGTCGCGGGCCCCGCCCCCGCGAGAATCCCGACCAGACCGAGCCCAACGCCTGCGGCGAGCCAGGGGGTTGTACGCATGTTGCTGCTCCCAGGAGAGGTGGCTGATGATCGCCACCGACGCTATGCGCCGACCGAATCGACGACCATGCGGCCACCTGGCCTGGGGAGACGGGGGTTATCCCCCGTGGCCGCCCTACCGGCCGAGGGTTCCGTGTACGGCTGCCTCGACGAGGGCGGCGAAGGCGGGGGCGGCGACGGTGACGACGGGGCCGTGGGGGCGCTTGCTGTCGCGGAGGGCTATGTGGGGGGTGAGGGGGGCTACTTCGACGCATTCACCGCCGGTGTCAGCGCTGTACGAGGACTTGTGCCACGCCGCGCCGTTGAGGGGGGCGCACTCCACGCAGTCACCGCCGCCCGATCCGCTGTACGAGGACTTACGCCACCGCGCGTTCGTCAGGTCCTGGCTGATCCCCATAGCGCTCCTCCATCACGCGGGCGATGAGCGCTGCTGAATCCTCTACGGAGAGCGCAGCAGCCTGTAGTCGAGCGTAGCTGACGGAACGCTCCCTGATCACTTGCGGATTGGCCGTCATGTGCCCGATGTCGTAGCTCTCGGCATAGAAGATGTCGGGATCGTCTTCGAAGCGCAGCAGGTTGAAAGAGCCACGTGTCGCGGGGTGCTGACCAGCTGAAAAGGGCAGCACCTGGATCTCAGCCCAAGGCCGACCCTGAAAGGTCAGCAGATGTGCGAGCTGGTCTCGCATCACGTCACGACCACCGATCTCCCGGTACAGAACGGCCTCGTCAAGGACCACCCACAGCACCGGGGGGCGCTCCCTGGCCAGGATGCGCTGTCGCTCCAACCGCGCGGCCACGAGGTCATCGAGGCTGTCCGGATAGTCGGCACCCAGAACAGCTCGCGCGTATTCCTCGGTCTGGAGAAGCCCGTACACCACCTGACACTGAAACGCGGAGATGTACGTCGCCCTGGCCTCCATCTCCGCGTACGGCTGGAACCAGCTCGGCAGCTGGCTGCGCAGCACCAGCCCCACCAGCCGCGAGAACGTCCCGTCCGTACCCAGCGCAGCGTCCAACCGCTCGGAGAAGTCCCTGGTCGGAACCTTGCGGGCCGTCTCCACCTGGCCCACCAGGGACGGCGTACAGAACACGCACCCCGCGAGCTCCGCCTGTTTGAGGCCCGACGCCTCTCGCATCCGGCGGAGTTCATAGCCGTAGTAGTCCAGCGGAGACGCGCTGGGGTCGAGGCTGCGGATGTTGACCATCGTCGGGGCACCCCCAAGTGCACGCGGTTCAACTTGTCGCCGAGCGTAACCACATCCCTTCACCTCGGTGACGTGAATCACGCAACTCGCCCATAGCTCCCAGCGGTTAGAGTCCCCCCATGCACGAGCCAGAGCTACCCGACGGCACCCGCGTGACGCACGCGGGCGTGCGCGCGATCGTGGCGGGTGGATACGAGGGCAGGGTCCGCATCCGCCTTGAGGCCGAGGACTATGTGCGGCGCCGGAGTCTGCTGGTGGACCGGGCGGAGCTGGAGATCACGGACCCGTCCGAGCTCGAACCCTCCGACCTGGAGGTCGTGGCGCCGCCGCTCTGCTCCTCCTGCGGCGGCAACGGCGAGATCGGGTGGACGGACGACGAGGGCTGGCAGCACGAGGCGCCGTGCGAGACGTGCGACGGTGAAGGGGAAGTCGGCGGCTGACCCCTAGCGGAGCGTGCGGCGCCAAATCCACGGCAGCGGGCGTGCGGCTCAGGCCGTAGTCGACGGTCACCGCTTCGCACCACCTTGGTGACATGAATCACCCAACGGACCTGTTGCTCCCAGGAGTTGGCAGCAGCTATCGACTGAGCTTCACGCTTGGTAAACACTCGGTGCGGCCGCTGCGTCGCATCCTCCAGATGTATCTCGTCGGATGGGGGCTCGCCCACCTGACGGACGCCGCCGAGCTCGCGCTGACCGAGCTCGCCACGAACGTCGTACGCCATGTACCGGACCGGCGGTGCGCGATCCTGATCGCGCGCGGGCCGCGTGGTCTGCGCGTCGAGGTGACCGACACCAGCCCCACGCCGCCCACCCGCGTGGCACCCGGCGAACCCGACGAACTGGCCGAACTGGCCGAAGGTGGGCGGGGGCTGCTGCTCGTCGACGCCGTCACGGACCGCTGGGACGTTACCGTTCTGGCCGACCGCAGCGGCAAGACGATCTGGTTCGAGTGCGACGACGGAGACGGAGAGGGAGCCGACGGTGACCCCTGAAGAGCTGATCGCCCGGCACGGCCTGGTACCGCTCGACTTCGAGGGCGGCATGTTCCGGCAGACGTGGCAGGGCCCGCCCGGCCCGGACGGCCGCCCGGCGGGCACCGCGATCGTCATGCTCCTGACGTCCCGGCCCGGGGACTTCTCCGCCATGCACCGGCTCCCGACGGACGAGGTGTGGCACTTCTACCGGGGGGACCCGCTGGAGCTGCTGCTGCTCGCGCCGGACGGGTCGGACGAGGTGCGGGTCCTGGGGCCGGGAGACGAGTTCCAGGTCGTCGTCCCTGCGGGGACGTGGATGGGCGCGCGGGTGCGGAACGGCGGGGCCTGGTCGCTGTTCGGTACGACGATGGCACCGGGATTCACCGACTCCGACTACGAGGGCGGGGACCCGGAAGAACTGGCCGCCCGGTATCCCGGGCGGGCCGAGACGATCAGGAGGCTGTGCCGTGCGTGATCCTCAACTGCCGTCCCTGGAGGGCAAGGTGGCCCTCGTCACGGGGGCCAGCGGACTGCTGGGCGGCGGCATCGCGCGCCGGTTCGCACAAGCGGGCGCGGCCGTCGTCCTGCACGCGTACCAGGGCGTTGACCGGGCCCAGGACGTGGCCGACGAGATCAGCGGCGCGGGCGGCGCGGCCACCGTCGTCTCCGCCGACCTGCGGGAGGAGTACGCGTGCCGTCGCCTCGTCGAGGCCGCGCACGCCTGGCGGGGGCGCCTTGACACGCTGGTCAACAACGCCGGGACGCAGCCCGTGCAGGAGCTCGCCGGAATGACGGCCAAGGACTGGCGCGCCCTCCAAGAAGCCAACGTGACCAGCGCGTTCAGCTGCACTCAGGCCGCCGTGGAGCTGATGGAGGCGGGGGGTTCCGTCATCCAGATCGCGTCCATCGAAGGGCATCAGCCCGCCCCCGGGCACGCCCACTACGCGGCGTCCAAGGCGGCGTTGCTGATGTTCGCGCGGGCTGCCGCCGTGGAATACGGGGCGCGGGGGGTCCGCGTGAACAGCGTGTCGCCCGGGCTCATCGGGCGGCCCGGGCTTGAGGAGGACTGGCCGGAAGGGGTGGCGCGGTGGGGGCGGGCGGCGCCGTTGGGGCGGTTGGGGCGGGCGGAGGATGTGGGGGCCGCGTGTGTGTTTCTGGCGTCGGAGGGGGCGGGGTGGGTCACCGGGGTGGACCTGGTGGTGGACGGCGGGGTGAGCGCGCGGCCCACGTGGTGACTCCCTCGCGGTGCGCCCCAGGCCCGCCCCTCCCCGCTCCGGGTGCTGCCGCCCCCGTCCCCCCGCTCAAAGCCCATCGGCGCTCCGCGCCTCGTCCTCAAACGCCGGACGGGCTGAAACACCCGCGCTAACGCGCTTGTCCTCAAACGCCGGACGGGCTATCTCCCCCACCCACCCGAGAGCCGCTCCGCTAGGTCGGGGGGTGCGGGAGCAGCCGCAGGCGTAAGGGTGGGCGGGTGGGAGACAGCCCGTCCGGCGCTTGAGGACACGGCGCGGAGCGCCGCAGGGGTCAGCGGTCGGCGCGGGCGGGCCGCATCAGGTAGAGGGAGAGGGCCGCGGCGACGAGGACACCGGTCGCGCCGACCACGAAGCTCGCGGACATCGCGTCACTGAACGCGTCCCGCGCAGCGTCAAGCAGCCCCGCGTCCCCCGTGCGCCCCGCCTCGGAGAAGGCCTCGACGATGGACTCCTTGGCCTTGCCGGAAGCATCCGAGGGCATCGCGTCACCGTACGTGCTGGAGAGGATGGACCCGAGGACGGCGACACCGAGCGCGGCACCCGCCTGCTGGACGGTGTCGTTGAGGGCCGACCCCACACCCGCGTGCTCCTCGGGAACCGCGCCCATCAGGGCGGCCTGCGCGGCGGGCATCGCGAGGCCGCCGCCCATGCCCATCAGGACCATCGCGAGAGTGATGAGGCCGAAGCCGTCACCGCGCTCCAGGGTGGTGAGGGTGAAGAAACCGGCGGCGATGATGGTGAGACCGGTGGCGACCATGGCGCGGTTGCCGAGCTTCTGGCCGAGGGTCGCGCCGAGGGTGTTGAACAGGAGCGAGGCGATGGCCAGCGGGGCGAAGGCCCAGCCGGTCTCGGTCGGGGTGTAGTCGAGGACGAACTGCAGGTACTGGGTGAGGACCAGCATCAGGCCGCCGTTGGCGAACGTCAGCAGGACGATGGAGAAGCTGGCGCCGGTGAAGACGCGGTTGCGGAAGAGGGACAGCGGCACCATCGGATGGGCGACGCGGGTCTCCCAGAAGCCGAAGCCGACCAGCGCGCAGACGGTCCAGATCGCGGCGACGTACACCTTCGGGTCGCTGAAGCCGACCTTCGGCCACTCCGTGATCGTCCACACCAGGGCGACCATGCCGACGACCGACAGGATCATGCCGAGCGGATCGGCCTTGCGCCAGGGGCCCTTGGACTCGGGCATCAGCACCACGGCGGCGACGATCGCGAGGGCCGCGATGGGGATGTTGATCAGGAAGACCGAACCCCACCAGAAGTGATCGAGCAGCGCGCCGCCGAGCACCGGGCCGCCGACCAGGCCGACCATCGCCACCGCGCTCCAGGCCGCGATCGCCTTGGGCCGCTCGTCCTCGTCGAAGACGGTGATCAGGATCGACAGGGTGCTCGGCATGATCAGCGCGCCGCCGACGCCCATCAGGACGCGTCCGGCGATGAGTTGCTCAGGGCTTTCGGCGACGGTCGCGAGCAGCGAGGCCGCGCCGAAGAGGAACAGGCCGATCAGCATCACCCTGCGGCGGCCGAAGCGGTCGGAGAGCGATCCCGAGGTCAGCAGCAGGCCCGCGAAGACCAGCATGTACGAGTCGAGTATCCACTGGAGGTCCGAGGCGCTGGCGTTCAGGTCCTGCGCGATCGGCGGCACCGCCACCGTCAGGACCATGTTGTCCACGACCAGGACCAGCGTGCTCAGGCACAGCACGACCAGGATCAGCCAGCGCCGCGGATCGCGCGCCAGGGTGGCGGCGGCGCCGCCCGCTCCCTCGTCCTTCGTTCCCAGCCCGTCCATCGCTGACCTCCGTGGTACGTACGTCGTTCGCTGACTCCGAACACTGTACGTACACCGCACAGTGTTCGCAAGACCCGAACGCTGTGCGCAGGGTGCGCTAGGGTGGGGCGACACAGCCGGAGCAGACAGAAGGGTGCCCCCATGCCCCGTACCGAGAAGCCGACCGCGATCTCCGTCTGGACCCGGCAGCGGCGGCCGCGCCGCGAGCAGCCCGCGCTCAGCCGCGACCAGATCGTCACCGAGGCCCTCGCCCTGCTCGACGCCGAGGGCATCGAGGCCCTGAGCATGCGCAAACTGGGCACCCGGCTGAACGCGGGCGCGACCTCGCTCTACACGCACGTCTCCAACAAGGACGAGATCATCGAGCTCGCCGTGGACCAGGTGTACGGCGAGATCGAGGTGCCCCGGGCCGCGGACCTGGGACGCCTGGCGGGCCGCCGCCGTGGAGTACGGCGGGAACGTGCGCGCCGCGCTGCTGCGCCACCCCTGGATCGCCAACGTCCTCGGCGAGCTCGGCATGGCCCATCTGGGCCCGAACATGATGCGGCTCTCCGAGGACGTCCTCGTGCTCTTCGACACCGGCGGCTTCGACATGCCGTCCGCCGAGGTCGGCCTCAAGACCATCTGGTCGTACGTCATCGGCGTCGCCTCCACGGAGGCCGCCTACCTGACGGCGCTCGCCCGCAGCGGGCACACCGAGGAGGAGTGGGTGGAGAGGGTCTCGGAGGCGGCGCGGGACGTGGTGCAGCCGTATCCGCGGCTGCGGAAGCTGTACGCGATGGAACCCGAGGACACCGCCGGGGTGACGCGGGACGACTACTTCGAGGTGGGCCTTGCCTGCATCCTCGACGGCCTGGAGGCGCGGCGCGGGGCGTGACGGGGCGCGGGGCGCGGGGGCGCGTGGCCCTCTGGTCCTCAAACGCCGGACGGGCTATTTCTCCCACCCGCCCACCCGTACACCTGCGGCTGCAACCGCACCCCCCGACCTAGCGGCTCGCGGGTGGGTGGGTGGGAAAACACCCGCGCGAGCGCGGTGATCACCCGTCCGGCGTGTGCGGACAAGCGCGCTAGTGCGGGTATTTCAGCCCGTCCGGCGCTTGAGGACAAGCGCGGAGCGCGGAGATCCAGCCCGTCCGGCGCTTGAGGACAAGCGCGCAGCGCGGAGATCCAGCCCGTCCGGCGCTTGAGGACAAGCGCGCAGCGCGGAGATCCAGCCCGTCCGGCGCTTGAGGACAAGCGCGCAGCGCGGAGATCCAGCCCGTCCGGCGCTTGAGGACGAGGCGCGGAGCGCCGATTGATTCAGCCCGTCCGGCGCTTGAGGACAAGCGCGCAGCGCGGAGATCCAGCCCGTCCGGCGTTTGAGGACGAGCGCGCTAGCGCGATGGGGGGCGGGTGGGTGGGGGATAGCCTATCCGGCGGGTTGAGGGCGGGGCGCGGAGGGGCAGCAGGGCCTCGGCCGCCGGAGGTCAGAACGCCGCGGGGCCCGCGTTGGCCGCCAGCGCGTCGCGAACCGCGCAGGTGAACGCCGAGACCGCCGCGCTCACCCCGGCCGTGCGCCACACCAGAGCCACCTCCGCCGACGGCAGATCCCGTACGGGAACGAAGACGACGTCCGGCCGCGCGTAGTACGTCTCCACGGAGGCGATCACCGGCGACACCCCCTGCCCCATGGCGACCAGCGTCATCAGCTCCTGGAACGTGGCGACCTTCGCCCCCCGCCTGATCTCCCGCCCGCTCGGCGTCCGCGGCGGCACCTGGTAGTCCCACCAGTACGCCGGCGCGCTGTCCACCACGCTGAAACAGGTCTCGCCCGCCAGGTCCTCCCAGGACACGGACGCGCGCCCGGCGAGCCGGTGCCCCACCGGCACGGCCAGGACGCGGGGTTCGTCGATGACGACGGGGCCCACGGTCAGGTCGGGCTCGACCACCGGCAGGCAGGTGAAGAGCACGTCGACCTCGCCGGACCGCAGCATCCCGAGCGGATCCTGGAACTGGGTCTCCCGCATGCGGACCTCGCACCGGGGGCAGCGCTCCCGGAACAGCCTCAGGATCGGCTGCGTCAGGGACCCGGCCCCCGAGCCGAGGAAGCCCACGCCCAACTCGCCGTCTACGCCCCGCGCCACGTCCTTGGCGCGGGCCACCGCCGCCTCCATGCGCTGGTGCAGCGGCGCGAGGTCCTCGTACAGCTGACGCCCGAGCGATGACATCCGCACCACGCGGCTGGTGCGTTCGAAGAGCGGCGCGCCGATCTTGCGCTCCAGCTTCTTCACGGTCTGGCTGACCCGCGCCTGAGAGATCAGCAACCGGTCCGCCGTGCGGCCGAAGTGCAGTTCCTCAGCGAGCGTCAGAAACGTCTCCAGCTCCTGCCGTTCCATCCGAGCCCCCCTCCCACTACCAAGCCTCTGACCTGCATCGATAAGTCCGAGCGTGGTGATCGTTTCATGGATCGTCGTTGATCGGCCGACGGCCGCGGGGCCATCGTGGTCACACCGGCCGGACCGACCGGGCAGCAACCCCGATCCCCTCAACCCCCAAGGATCCGCCATGTCTTCGCTCACTCGTCAGGCCGTCGTCGCCGCGGCCGCGCTCGCCCTCGTCGCGGGGCTCGCCGCGACCGGGGCCACCGCCTCCTCGAACCCGCGCCCGGCGGGCGCGAGCGCCGGGAGCTGGTCCGCCGCGTGGGCGGCGGCCCCGCAGCGGCCCAGCGTCGGCTTCAAGGCCAACTGGTCCGAGGCCGGGTTCGACGACCAGACGCTGCGGCAGGTCGTACGCGTCACCGAGGGCGGCGACCGGGCCCGCATCCGCCTCTCCAACGCCTACGGCGCCTCCCCGCTGCACATCGCCGCCGCCACCATCGCGAAGACCGAGGGCACCAAGGGCGCCGCCGTCGAGAAGGGCTCCGTACGGCAGTTGACCTTACGACGGAAGGAAGTCCGTCACCATCCCGGCCGGGGGCCAGCTCTCCAGCGACGCCGCCGGACTCGGCCTGAAGCGCCTCGAATCCGTCACCGTCACGCTGCGCCTGGCCCGCACCACCGGGCCCGCCACCTTCCACGCCCAGTCCCTCGCGACCAGCTACCGCGCCATGGGCGACCACGTCGCCGACACCGGCGCGGGCGCCTTCGGCGAGTCCACCGAGTCCTGGTACTACCTCTCCGGCGTCGACGTCAGCGACGGCGGGCCCGCCCGGCGCGACGGCGTCGTCCTGTTCGGCGACTCCATCACCGACGGCTTCGCCTCCTCCACCGACCTCAACCGCCGCTGGTCCGACGCGCTCGCCGAACGCCTCGCCAAGGCGGGCACGCCGCGCCCCGTCCTCAACTCCGGCATCGGCGGCAACATGGTCCTCAACGACTCCGCCTGGTTCGGCGACAAGAGCGCCACGCGCTTCGCCCGCGACGCCACCTCCCTGCCCGGCGTCAAGACCGTCGTCGTCTTCGAAGGCATCAACGACATCGGCTTCAGCGAGTCCGACAAGCCCATGTACAAGCCCGCGCCCGTCGTGTCCGCCAAGCAACTCATCAACGGCCACCGGAAGTTGATCCGCGCCGCCCACGCCAAGGGGCTGCGGGTCGTCGGCGCCACGCTGGTGCCGTTCGGCGGCTCCGACCACTACGGCGAGCACGCCGCCGCGGTCAGCGACGCGTTCAACACGTGGGTGCGCACGTCGGGGGAGTACGACGGGTACGTCGACTTCGACAAGGCCCTCGCTGATCCCGCTGACGCGGAGCGTCTGCGGGCCTCGTACGACAGCGGCGACCACCTGCACCCCAACGACGCGGGTTACCGGGCCATGGCCCGCGCCCTCGACCCCGCCGCGCTCTGAATCGGCGCTCCGCGCTACCGCGCTCGGGTGCGGAACGGGTCACTCCCGGGTGTAGAAGTGGTAGAACGCCGCCGCGAAGGCACCGGCGGCGACCACCGACGCCATGCCCACCGACCGCAGCACCGTCGCCCCGGTGAGGCTGTACAGGAAGCCGAAGGACACGCCCGCGAAGGCCGCCCACGCGAACGCGCGCAGCTCCCGAGGCAGCCCCGGCGCACCGCGGCGCAGTGCCGCGTACAAGACGGCGAAGGCGACGCCGGTGACGACGCCGTACAGGACGTTGCCCCCGGTGATGGGGCCCCCGTCGCGGTGGATGCCCGCGGCCCAAACGCCGTAGACGACGCCGAGGAGCAGCGGGCCCCACAGGTGGGAGAGGGCGCGTACGCCGGGGGTGCCGTGTGCGGTGAGTGCCATGGCGGTTCCTCTCTGTCCGAGCGCGGTCCGGGCGCTGTCCGAGCACGGTCCGGGCCCTGTCCGGGCGCTTCGGCCTCCTCTCAGGAAACACCCGTACGGGTCGGCGCTCCACCGGAGCGCGTGGCACCCTGACATTCGAGTCGCTCACATGTTCTGGCCGGGAAGCGATGAGTTTCCGCGCCGCGCCCGGTCTCCCCTCATGACGCACCGCTACCGAACCGCACGGGGAACCGCAATCGGAAGGCGTAGGGACATGAGCAGCAAGCAGCCGCGACGGCACCCGGGACCGGACGGCCTGGCCATCGAGACCGCGGGCCTGGTGAAGACGTTCGGCGACAACCGCGCGGTCGACGGCGTCGACCTGACCGTCCCCGCGGGCACGGTCTACGGGGTGCTCGGGCCGAACGGCGCGGGCAAGACGACGACCGTGAAGATGCTGGCCACGCTCCTGCGCCCGGACGGCGGCGAGGCCCATGTCTTCGGCCACGACGTGGTCCGCGAGGCCGACACCGTGCGCTCCATGGTCAGCCTGACCGGGCAGTACGCGTCGGTGGACGAGGACCTCACCGGCACCGAGAACCTGGTCCTGCTCGGCCGCCTCACCGGCCACGGCAAGAAGGCTGCGCATACCCGCGCCGAGCAGCTGCTCTCCGCGTTCGGCCTGGGCGACGCCGCCGGGCGGCAGGTGAAGAACTACTCGGGCGGCATGCGGCGCCGCATCGACATCGCCGCGTCCATCCTGAACACGCCCGACCTGCTGTTCCTCGACGAGCCGACGACGGGCCTGGACCCGCGCAGCCGCAACCAGGTGTGGGACATCGTGCGCGCCGTCGTCGCCCAGGGCACGACGGTCCTGCTGACCACGCAGTATCTGGACGAGGCCGACCAGCTGGCGGCCCGCATCGCCGTCATCGACAAGGGCCGGGTCATCGCCGAGGGCACCAAGGGCGAGCTGAAGGCGTCGGTCGGCGCGGGCGCGGTGCACGTGCGGCTGCGCGACGCCCACCAGCGCCAGGAGGCCGCCGACCTGCTCGGCCGCGTCCTCGCCGCGCGGGTGCAGCTGGAGCCGGACCCGGTGGCGCTGACCGCGCGCGTCGGCGACGGCACGGCGGACGCCGAGGAGGCGGCCGCCGAGAAGGCGTCGCGGGCGCTCGCCGAGCTCGCCCGCGCGGGCATCACCGTCGACAACTTCTCGCTCGGCCAGCCCAGCCTGGACGAGGTGTTCCTCGCCCTCACCGGAAAGCCGGTCCCCGACCAGGAGCAGGGCGCCGACTCCGCCGCATCGCCGACCCCGCAGGACCGCAAGGAAGCCGAGGCCGCCGCATGAGCACCGCGACCACCACCGAGGAGCGGGACCTGGCGCCCGTGCACACCGAGTCCCTCGCCGAACTGCTCATCTCCAAGGACCGCCCGCGCCGCCCCAGCGCCCTGTCCACGTCCCTGACGTTCGGCTGGCGCGCCGTGCTGAAGATCAAGCACGTGCCGGAGCAGCTGTTCGACGTGACGGCGTTCCCGATCATGATGGTGCTGATGTACACGTATCTGTTCGGCGGGGCGCTCGCCGGATCGCCGCGCGAGTACATCCAGTACCTGCTCCCCGGCATCCTGGTGATGTCCGTCGTCATGATCACGATGTACACGGGCCTCTCGGTCAACACCGACATCGAGAAGGGCGTCTTCGACCGCTTCCGCTCGCTGCCGATCTGGCGGCCCTCGACGATGGTCGGCTATCTCCTGGGCGACGCCCTGCGGTACGCGATGGCCTCGGCCGTGATGCTGACCGTCGGCCTCATCCTGGGCTTCCGCCCGGACAGCGCCGTCGGCGTGCTGCTCGGCGTGGCCCTGCTGCTTGTGTTCTCGTTCGCCTTCTCCTGGGTGTGGACGATGTTCGGGCTGCTGCTGCGCTCCGAGAAGTCCGTGATGGGCGTCAGCATGATGGTCCTGTTCCCGCTGACGTTCCTCAGCGACATCTTCGTCAAGCCGGAGACCATGCCCGGCTGGCTCCAGGCCTTCGTCAACAACAACCCCGTCACGCACGTCGCGTCCGCTGTGCGCGGTCTGATGGCCGGTGACTGGCCGGGCGCCGAGATCGCCTGGAGCCTCGGCTGGGCGGGCCTGCTCGTGGCGGTGTTCGGTCCGGTGACGATGCGCCTCTACAACCGCAAGTGACCCCGGGGCCCGCGCGCGGGCACCCGGCCCGTACACCCACACGTAGTGATCTGTCACCTTCGCTTGCTCCATCCGGAGCCACCCCGGTCGCGCCCCGCGTGACCGGGGTCTTGCCTTGGGGGCGTGCCCCCACGCCTGCGCTCCGTCCTCTCCGCCGTCGCCATCGTCCTCGCCTGTCTGCTGGTCGCGCCGGGCACGGTCGCCACCTGGGCGACGTACGAGATCGAGGACACGGACCGGTACGTCGCCACGATGGCGCCCCTGTCCTCCGACCCTGCGGTGCGCTCGGCGGTCGCCGCCGCCGTCACGGACTCCGTGGTCAAGGAGATCGACGCGGGGCCGCTGCAGTCCGCCGTCGAGTCGTTCGTGCGGGCGGCCGTGCGCTCCTTCACCGAGACCCCGGCCTTCCGCACCGCGTGGAACGCGGCGAACCGCGCCGCCCACGCGGCCGTCGAGGAGGCCCTGCGCAACGACTCCGACAGCGGCGTCACCATCGACCTCGCCCCCTATCACCGAGCAGGTCAAACGGCAGCTCGACGCCGAGGGCGTGCCGTTCGCCGACCGCATCCCCGTGCGCCACACCACCGTCACGGTGATGAAGGCGCAGGACCTGAGCGACTTCCGGAAGGGGTTCCGCATGCTTCAGGCCGCGGGCCTGTGGCTGCCCGTCGCCGCCGTGGCCCTCGCCGTCGGCGGCATCCTGCTCGCCGTCCGCCGCGGGCGCGCCGTCGCCCTCACCGGCCTCGGCACGGCGCTCGCCGCCGCCGTCCTGTTCGCCGCCCTCGCCGTGGGGCGCGCCCTCACGCTCGACGACCTGCCGCCGGACGTCTCCCGGGCCGCCGCGGGCGCCGTCTACGACGCCCTCACCGCGAGCCTGCGCACGGCGGCGTGGGTGCTGCTCGCGGTGGGCCTCGCCGTGGCGCTCGGCGCCTGGGGCGTGCGGTGGCTGCGGGGGCGCGGGGCGCTCCGAAACTTTCCCGCTGGCCCGCGCGTCTCTCAGGGAGGATTCCGGGCAGCGCGCCGCACGGCGGGCACCCCGCTGACGAAAGGCCGCACCCTTGGAGCCCGTGACGGCACCTCCCGCACCCCCCGAGGCCGTACCCGACCCCGATCCGTACGGACGGCGGCCCGGGCGCTGGCGGCTCTCCGCGTGGACGGCGGCGGTCCTGCTCGCGGGGGTGAGCACCGTGCTCGGCTGCCGCGCCGCCGACACGGACGCGATCACGCCGGTGCCGCAGCTCCTCGCCTTCCTGCCGTGGCTGCTCGCCCCCGCCGGCGCCGCGCTGCTGCTCGCCGCGTACGGGCGGTGGCGGACCGGTCTTGTGTGGGCGGTGGCCGTGCTCGGCGGGCTCGCCTGGTTCATGGAGCCGTACGGCAAGGTCTCCGAGCCCGACGGGCCGCCGGTCGCCGACCTGCGCATCCTCGCCTCGAACGTCGAATTCGGGCGCGGCACGCCCGGGTTGGTCAAGGCCGTGCGGGAGCGCAAGCCCGACCTCGTCTTCGTCTCCGAGTGCGACGACGCCTGCCGCGCGCGGCTGCGCACGGACCTGGGGGCCGACTATCCGTACCGCGTCGCCGCCGAGAAGCACGGCGCCGCCGGGTCCGTCATCCTCGGCAACGTGCCGCTGCGCGCGGCCGCCGGGGTGCGCGGCACGCTCGGCATGCCCGGGGCCGTCGCCGACGTCAAGGGCGTGCCGGTGCGGGTGCAGCTGGCGCATCCGATGCCGCCGATGCCGGGGGACGTGGACCGGTGGCGGCGCGAGCTCGGCGCGCTGCGGGACTACGCCGCCGCCGGGCGGGGGCGGCCCACCGTCATCGCCGGGGACTTCAACGCCACGCAGGACCACGCGGCGTTCCGGCGCGTGCTCGGCGCCGGGCTGCGGGACGGGGCGCGGCTCGCCGGGGCCTCCCGCACGCCCACCTGGCCCACGGCCCTGCCCCGCCCCTTCGGCGCCCAGATCGACCACGTCCTCCTCACCCCCGACTTCGCCGCGCACGCGGCCCGCGTGCTGACCATCGGCGACACGGACCACCGTGCGGTGCTCGTGGACGTGACGCTGCACCGGGGGTGACCCGTTGCCCGCTCAACTGCATTGGCGCTTCGCGCCTCGTCCTCAAACGCCGGACGGGCTGGAACCACCGGCAGTGGGGCGGAGCCCGGGTCTGGGGCGCCCCGCGAGGGCACCGTAGCCGCAGGTCACAGACATGCCCCGCCATAATGGCGGCATGCCCCGTCGAGCCCCCCTGGCCGCACTGACCCCACCGGACTGGCTCGTCAGGTCACTCAAGCCACAACCGGCCCCCGTCCCTTGGGCAGCCGTGGCCCGCGCCGCCATCGCCATGGCCCTGCCCCTGGCGATCGGCACGGCGGCGGGCGAGCCCGCCTACGGTGCCCTCGCCAGCATGGGCGCCCTCTCCGGAGTCATCGGCGACACCGCGGACGCGTACCGCATGCGCATCCTCAACATCGCCGTCCCCCAGCTGTTCGGCGCCATCGGCGTCACCCTCGGCGCGCTCGCCTTCGGCCACGGCTGGGCCGCGGTCGTCGCGGTCACGCTGATCGCGCTGGTCTCGGGGATGATGTCGACGATCGGCGCCGTCGCCTCGGTGTCGGGCCTGCTGCTCCTGCTGAACGCGGTGATCGGCGCGGGCCTGCCGCTGCCCGGCGCGTGGTGGCTGGCCCCCGCCCTGATGACCGGCGGCGGCCTGCTCGTCCTGGTCCTCGCGCTGCTCGCCTGGCCGCTGCGGTCCGGCGTACCGGAACGGGCCGCCGTCGCCGCCGCGTACCGCGACGTGGCCGCGCTCCTGGAGGCCGCCGGCACCGAGCACACCGGCGACGACGCCTACGACCGGGCCCGCGCCGCCGTCACCGCCTCCCTCAACCAGGCCTACGACCTCGCGCTCGCCCGCCGCGCCCGCGACCACGGCCGCAGCCCCGACCTGGTGCGGCTGATCGCCGAGCTGAACGCCGTCACCCCGGTCGTCGAGGCCGCGCCCGCCGCCCACCAGTACGGCGAGCGACTGCCGCCCGAACTGCCGGAGGCGGCCCGCAGGCTCGCCGCCGCCATCGAGCGCGGGCCCGCCGCAGGCCCCGTCGACCTGGGCCTGCCCGAGGAGCTGCCGAAGACGTACGGCGCCGCGGCCCGCGCCGTGCACCAGGCGCTCCGGCACGTCGCCGACACCCTCGCCGACCCCGACCCGCTGACCTCCGCGGGCGCCGACGACCGCCTGGGACGGCCCGCCGCCCTGCGCGTCCGGGCCCGGCGCGCCACCCGCAACGTCGTGCTCTCCGGGGCCTCCTGGCGCTACGGCCTGCGGCTCGCGCTGTGCATCGGCATCGCGCAGGCCCTGGTGTCCCTCGTCGACGTGCCCCGCTCGTACTGGGTGGCCCTCACCGTCACCTTCGTCCTCAAGCCCGACTTCGGGTCCGTGTTCTCGCGCGCGGTGCTGCGGGCCCTTGGCACGGCGGCGGGGCTCGTGGTGGCGGCGGCCGTCCTCGGCGCCGTCGACCGCGGCTGGTGGGACGTGCCGGTGGTGCTCGTCCTCGCCACCCTCATCCCCGCGCTCACCCCGCGCGGGTACGGCTATCAGACGGCCGCGATCACGCCGGTGATCCTGCTCCTGTCGGACGTCCTCAACCACCAGGGCTTCGGGCTCGTCATGCCCCGGCTCCTCGACAGCCTCGTCGGCTGCGCGATCGCGCTCGTCGCGGGCTATCTGCTGTGGCCGGAGAGCTGGCACACCCGCATCGGGGACCGGCTCGCGGACGCGGTGGCCGACACGGCGGCGTACGTGGAGTGCGCGTTCGGGGACAACGGCGACCCGGCCGCGCGGGCCCGCATGCGGCGGCGCCTCTACCGGGACCTGTCCGACATCCGTACGGAGTTCCAGCGCGCCCTGACCGAACCGCCGCCCACCGGGGCGCGGGCCGCCGCGTGGTGGCCGCTGGTGGTGGCCGTCGAGCGGATCGTCGACGCGACGACGGCGGCGCGGGTGCGCGTACGGCACCGGGACCTCCGCCCCCGAGGGGGCGGAGGTCGGGGAAGTCGTGCGGCAGCTGCGGGAACTGGCCGCCGCCTTGCGGGAGGTCGAGGTGCTCGTGCCGGTGCCGGTGGAGTTCACCGGGTCCAAGGACGGCGCGGACAGCGTCCTCGAACCCCTGCGCCAGGAAGTGAGCGCGGCCCGCGCCATCGCGTCACCACGCCGGAGGAGCTGACGGATTCAGCCCCTCCGGCGCTTGAGGAGCGGGGTCAGTGCTTGGCGGCCTGGACCTGCTTGATGGCCTTGGCCAGACCGTTGGCCCACAGCTGGTTGACGCGGGCCCGCTCAGTCGCGTTGGGCTGCGCGTTCTGGCAGGACGTGCCGGGCCCGCCACCGGACATGAGCTCCGAGCACGGCCCGCGGTAGTTGTCGGGGAGCCCGAGCACGTGCCCGGTCTCGTGAGCGGTCACACGGGTCGAGTTGTACTGCTGGTTCTGGCGGTAGTCCAGGAAGATGTAGCCACGCCGCGTGGCCGTTGGTGCTCGCGTACGACCCCCGCGGGTCGTTGCCCTCGCGGTACTCGAAGCTCGTACCGCTGGAGCCTTCCTGGAGCTTGACGTTGGTGACGGCCGCGTTCCATATGGAGGTGCTCGCGGCGATCTGCTGCCGGAACGACGGGGCGCGCGAGGTGCTGTACGTCACCGTGACGGCCTTGGCGCCGGGGTTCGCGGCGCGCTTCTCGGCGACCGCCTTGACGACGGCCTCGAAGAACGCCTTGTTGGCCGCGGCCTCTTCCGCGGAACCCGTGTAACGGGCGTACGAGGAGGACGCGCTGGTGGCGCCGGACTTGTGGTCGGACGACGTGGTCGCCGACGCGACGGAGGAGGTGCCGAGCGCGGCGACCGCGAGCCCGAGCGCGGCGGCGACGGACACGTAACGCTTGTGCATGTGGGGGGCTCCCTATTTCGTTCGATGAAAGATGAACGTTTCGGTATGGGTGAGTGTCAGGGAGCCGGGCCGTCCGCGGATGATGGCAGCTGGCGATAGCGCGGCCCTATCACCGCACATCCGGTCATCGCACAAAGGGGCAACTTCTGGGGTTCCATGGGCGTTTGGGTGGCTGGTGTGCCGCGGTAACCGGCTCTACGCTCACGCCCATGGAGCTCGAGGTCAGGCACCTCCGCGCACTGTGCGCCATCGCCGACAGCGGCAGCCTGCACAAGGCCGCCCGCGAACTCGGCATGAGCCAGCCCTCGTTGACCACGCAGCTGCGCCGGATCGAGCACGCCGTCGGCGGCCGCCTCTTCGTCCGGGAACGCACCGGCTGCCGCCCCACCCCGCTCGGCCGCTCCGTCCTCAGCCGCGCCCGCCCCCTCGTCATCGAGATGCGGGCCCTGGTCACCGAGGCGCGCGCCGCGGCCGCCCGCTCGGCCGACGGCGAGGCCCGCCTGCGCATCGGCTCCACCGCGAGCCGCGCCATACCGGGCTGGCTGCGCAGGCTCCGCGCCAGCATGCCCGGCACCGAGACCTCCCTGCGGATGGACGTCTCCGCCAACGCGCTCCTGCGCGAAGTCACCGAGGGCCAGCTCGACGTGGCCTTCGTGCACGAGGTCGACGGCAGCCCGCTGAGATTCCCCGACGGACTCAGACGCCGCGTCCTCATCGACCGCGAACCGCAGTTCGTCTCCCTCGCCGCCGACCACCCCGCCGCCCGCGCCCCCGTCGTACGCCTCACCGACCTCGCCGCCGACCGCTGGATGGTCGACCCGACCGTCGACGGCGAATGGGACGGGCTGCGCCGGGTGCTCTCCGCCGCCGGACTCAACCCCCGGGTCCTGCACGGCGACTACCTCACCGCCGCCACGCTCGTCGCCACCGGCGAGGTCGTCACCGTCTGCCAGCCGACGTCGGCGGCGAGACCCGACATGGCCGTCAGACCCCTGCACGGCGATCCGCTCGGCGTCCGCCTGTACGTCGCGGCCCGCACGGACGAGGAGCTGAACGCCGTGTACGGCGACCTGGAGGCCGCGCGTACTGGGAGGCCGCCGCGGAGGCCCCCGCCTACCAGGACTGGCTGCTCACCAGCCGGGGCACGGGACCCCCACCCCCCGGTCCGCCCCCGTCCCCGCCGCCTTGTCCCCCTCCTTGTCCCCCCACCCGCACCACGGCCCCCGTCGCCCCCGCCGTCCCCGCCGCCTTTCCCGCCCCTCCCCCCACCCCGCCCCCGGACCTTGGTCCCACCCCCGCTCGTGACCTTCGTCCAACCCCTCTCTGACCTGCGGTTTCCACCGTTTTACGGTTCTGCGTCGCGGTCTGCGGCCAGTTGTTACGTTTCCTACGGATGACGCACACATGGCGCCCGTAGGTTCATATCCGTCGCCACCGCAAAGGGGCACATAGACGGACAAGACGCCGACCAGTACGAGGGAATCACGCCATGCGCGCCACCCGACGCACCATCCGCACCGCCGCCATCGCCACCGGCGCGATCGCCGCGCTCGCCGTCCCCACCACCGCCGCCTTCGCCGACACCCCGTCGGCCCCGCACGCGGCCGACGGCGCCACCGCGCCGGGCGACCAGACCGACGGCGACCAGACGCCGCACCAGGACCCCACGCCGACGCCGGACGACAAGACGACCCCGGACGACCACGGCAAGCCGGACGACCGGACCACGCCCGACGGGGACAAGAACGGGGACAAGAACGGGGACAAGGACGGGGACAAGGACGGGGACCAGGACAAGCCCGTCCCCGGCGGCTGGGAGTCCAAGGGCACCGTCAGCCTCGGCGGCGGCTGGACCGCGCAGGTCGACGTGAACGCCTCCGCCCGCAGCGCCAAGGCGCAGCTCTTCCAGAACGGCGTCGCCAAGGGCTCCCTGAAGGCGTACATCAAGCCCGCCTCCACGAAGATCGGCGGCTGCGTCTTCACGCTCACGGCCGACGGCACGGTCACCAAGACCGGCACGCCGACCCCGCCGAAGCCCAAGCCGCAGCCTTCGAAGAAGCGCGTCTTCGTGCGCGAGTACACCAACCTCGGCAAGACCGGCTTCGACGCCAAGGTCTACAAGACCAAGGCCGGGTACGAGGCCGACATGATCGCCCCGGCCCCCGACACCGGCAAGAAGACCGTCTGGGACACCCTGAAGCAGACCGGCGCCAAGGCCGCGTACGGCCAGCACAACGGCGCCCACTTCGTGCTCAACCCGGACGGCACCATGAAGGGCTGGGTCGAGGGCCACAAGGGCGGCGCCAAGCCGACCGCTCCTGGCACCTCCACCAAGGTGCCGCACGGCGGCGTCAAGGCGGGCGCCGACGGCGTGGGCGAAGGATCGCCCGGCACCCCGCTGGTCGCCGCGGGCGGCGGCATGGCGGCGCTCGGCGCGGCGGGCCTGGGCTTCGCGATGTACCGCCGCAGGCAGAACGGCTAGTCGCCGACGGCCGTACGGAGACGGGGCACCCCCTGCTGAAGGGGGTGCCCCGTACGCGTACTCAGACGCCGATGTCGCGGCCGTCCGCGCGCCACACCGACACGACCGCCGGGCGCACGATCTTGCCGGGGCCGTCGGGCCAGGTGCTCGCGGGCTTCTCGACGGACGCGCCGTCCACCTCGCCCGGGTGCTGCACGGCGACGAGCACGCGCCGCTCCTGCACCAGCGGGCCGCAGGTCTCCGCGCCCTTCGGCATCGTCAGGAACTGCTTGAGCTCACCGCGCCGCTCGCCCTTCGTGGCGACGCCGAACAGGCCGTCGTGGGAGCCGAGCTGGTTGCCGTCGGTGGAGATCCACAGGTTGCCGTGCGGGTCGAAGGCCACGTTGTCGGGGCAGGAGATGGGGCTGACCTTGTCCTTGGGGAAGCCCGCGAAGTAGGTCGCCGGGTCGTTGGGGTCGCCCGCGACGAGGAAGAGGTTCCAGGCGAAGCGCGTGGACTCCGGGCGGTTGCGGGACTCCGTCAGTTCGAGCACCTGGCCGTGCTTGTTGAGGTTGCGCGGGTTGGCCTCGTCGGCACCGGCCTTGCCGGGCTTGCCGCGGTCGCTGTTGTTCGTCAGCGCGACATAGACCTTGCCGGTCACCGGGGACGGCTCGATGTCCTCGGGGCGGTCCATCTTCGTGGCGCCGACCTTGTCACCGGCCTGGCGCGTGAAGACGTACACCTCGTCGGCGGTCATGCCCTCCACGTGCGAGACGGCCTTGCCGCCCGCGTACGCGGTGGCCAGCGGAATCCACTGGCCGCCGCCGTCGAACTCGCCGTCCGAGGGCAGCTTGCCCGTGCCGTCGATCTCCGCGGCCGGGGAGTCGCCCGTGAACTTGGCGACGTACAGGGTGCCCTCGTCGAGCAGCGTCAGGTTGTGCTCGCGCGCCCAGCGCGAGTTCCCCTTCGCCATGCGCTTGCTGCCGACGAACTTGTACACGTAGTCGAAGCGCTCGTCGTCGCCCATGTAGACGACCGGGCGGCCGTCGCTGGTCAGACGGGGCTGCGCGCCCTCGTGCTTGAAGCGGCCGAGCGCGGTGCGCTTGCGCGGGGTGGAGTCCGGGTCGTACGGGTCGAGTTCGACGACCCAGCCGAAGCGGTTCGGCTCGTTCGGCTCCTTGGTGAGGTCGAAGCGGTCGTCGAACCGCTCCCACTTGCGCTCCGACTCCCCGCCGGCGACGCCGTAGCGCTTCAGGCGCGCGGCCTGCGTCGGCTCTGTGACCTTCTCCGCGTGCGCGAAGTACTGGTTGAAGTTCTCCTCGCCGTGCAGCGTCGTGCCCCACGGGGTGGTGCCGCCGGAGCAGTTGTTGAGGGTGCCGAGGACGGTGGTGCCGCGCGGGTCGGCCTTCGTGCGGACGTACTCGCTGCGCGCGGCGGGGCCGGTCAGGTGGAACTTGCTGGTGGTGGTGAGGCGCCGGTTGAGGTGGTGGCGGGGCACGGCGCGCAGCGCGCCGGTCTTGCGCTCGCCGTCGACCACGACGACGGACAGGCCGTGCGCGGCCCAGGCGATCTCGACCTGCTCGCGGGTCGGGTTCTTGGCGTCGTAGCCCTTGAACATCAGGATCTCGTCCGTGTACTCGTGGTTGGCCACGAGCACCTGACGGCCGTGCTCCTCGCTCTCGCCGCGCAGCGGCAGCAGGCTGAGGAAGTCGTTGTTGTAGCCGAACTGGCCCGCCTGCGCCTTCGCGGACTGCCGTTCCGCGTCGAAGGCCGGGGCGCCGCGCAGGATGGGCTCGCCCCAGCGGATCACGACGTTCTGGCGGTGGCCCTCGGGGATCGTCACCGTGTCGGCGGTGTTCGGGGCGACGGGGGCGAAGCGCAGGCCGCGCGCGGCTTTCTTGCCTCTGGGTTTGTACGCCGCCGGGGCCGCGCCCTCGGCCGCGGCGGCCTCACCGGCGCCGGGGCCGAGCGCCACGCCACCCGCGGCCGAGGCCGCCACCGTCACCACGGCCGCCGCGCGCATCATCGAACGGCGGCTGAGGGCACCGGCTATGACGTCGCCGACGTATTCGTTGTCGCTCGTGTTCGGCACCGGGTGGAAGCAGGCGTCGCCGCAGCGGTAACCGGCACGTCATGGCCGAACGGCCGCCGGAGCCGCCCGGGTGCGAGGTGATCAGGGGGAGCAGCTTGCGCACGGGGTTTCCTCCAGAGTGGCCGGATCGCAGCGGTTTCCGGCTGGAGGCTAGAGGGGGTGGCCAGCAGGGTGGGGGACGGAAGGTGAACGGGGGGTGAAATACGGGGCGGCTGTGGGGCGGCCGTGGGGGGCGTCGCGCTGGCGCGGGCGGCCGCTAACCTTACGTGTCTGTCTTGGCCAGGGCCGGCGGGGCTACAACTCATCTGAAAGGGTGCGGAGATGGGCATTCTGGGTCGTCTGCGGGACGCGTTCCAACGCTCCCGAACCAAACGACGCGCTCCGGGCTCCCCTACGGGGACCACCCCTGCGGGGACCACCCCTGCGGGGACCACCCCTGCGGGGACCACCCCTGCGGGGACCACCCCTGCGGGGACCACCCCTGCGGGGGCTGCCCCTCTGGAGCCGACCCCTGCGGAGCCCGCCCCTGCGCGGAGGCCACCCCGCCTCCGGCCTCCGCGCCTGCGGCCGCCTCTGCGGAGGCCGCCCCGTCGGAGCCTACCCCCGCGAAGGCCGCCCCGGCTGCGCCGTCCTTGGCGGTGCCCGCTGCGCGGGCGTCCGCGGCGGAGGAGCTCGTGGCTGCGGCGTTCGACAACGTGACGGTGCGTGCGTCCGCCCGCCGCTCCGCGGCGGGGGTTTCCCACCCACCCACCCATGACTCGCAGCCACAAACGGCCCCCACTCAGACCACCGGGGAGTCCCCCCTCCCCAACGCGTCCCCCGAGCCCGACGCGAAGGCAGCCCCGAAGGCCCAGGCAGAGCCCCTCTCGGAGGCCGCACCGCAAGCCACGGCAGAGCCCTCCGCCGATGCGGCGCCGCAAGTGGAAGCGGAAGTGAACCCGCCCGCGGAAACGCCCGCCCAAGCGGAACAGCCCGCCAAGGCGGAAGCCCCCACCCACGTGGACGCGTCGATCCCCACCGACACAGACGCACCGCTGGCCGCCCCGGGCACCCCCACCGCCGAAGACAGCACCCCCGAACCACCCGCACCCGACCCCACCGCTGTGGGCAATCGTCCCGCAGGGCGGGACGGGTGGGCACAGCCCACCGCACCGGGTACCGCTGACCAGGCCCCGACCCCGGCGCCAGTCGAGGCACCGGACGCCGTAGGCACCACCCCGGCGGCAGCCGAAGCGCCGGACGCCAAGGACACCGCGCCAGCGGCTGAGGGCACCGCCCCGGCGGCGGCTGAGGCGTCGGAGGGGGAGGATCGCGGCCCGGTGGCAGCGGCCGCGCTGTCGTTGGTCAGGGTCAAGGCGCGGGCGCCGCGGCTCGGCTCGGCCTACAAGGCCGCAGGGGCCGCCCTGCGCAAGCGGGGCCTCACGGGCACCCGCGCCCACGTGTACCTCGTCCTCGACCGGTCGGGGTCCATGCGCCCGTACTACAAGGACGGCTCCGCCCAGCACCTCGCCGACCAGACCTTGGCCCTGGCCGCGCACCTGGACCCGACCGCCACGGTCACCGTCGTGTTCTTCTCGACGGACGTCGACGGCACCGCCGCCCTCACCCTCGCCGACCACGAGACCCGCGTGGAAGAGCTGCACGCGGCCTGCGGCCGCATGGGCCGCACCAGCTACCACCGCGCCGTGGAGGAGGTGGTGGCGCACTACGAGAAGGCGGAGCACCGGGGCGAACCCGCGCTCGTGGTGTTCCAGACGGACGGCGCCCCGGACACCAAGGGCCCCGCCACCCAGGCCCTGGCGGACGCCTCCCGGCACCCGCTGTTCTTCTCCTTCGTCGCCTTCGGCGACGAGGACGCCAAGGCCTTCGACTACCTGCGCAGGCTCAAGGCCGACAACGCCAGCCACCACCTCGCGGGCCCCGCCCCGAAGGACCGCACCGACAAGGAGCTCTACGAGGGGCTGCTCGCCACCTGGCGCCCCTAGGGGGCACCCGTCTCACACCTCGTGCGGATGTGAATCGATCTTCGTAGGGCCGTTAGGATTTCGACCATGGCGGCCACTGGATCCGAGAAGCAGGGGGCGGCGAACGGCGTGCAGTCGTTCTACGTATCGACCCCCATTTACTACGTCAACGACGCTCCTCACCTGGGCCACGCCTACACGACCGTCGCAGGCGACGTGCTCACGCGCTGGCACCGACAGCGCGGCGAGAAGGTGTGGTACCTCACCGGCACGGACGAGCACGGTCAGAAGATCATGCGCACGGCCGAGGCGAACGGCGTCACTCCCCAGGAGTGGTGCGACAAGCTCGTGGAGGAGGCCTGGCGGCCCCTCTGGGAGCACCTGGAGATCGCGAACGACGATTTCATCCGCACGACGGAGAAGCGGCACACGGACCGCGTCCAGGAGTTCGTCCAGGACCTCTACGACAAGGGCGAGATCTACAAGGGCGGCTACGAGGGCCCGTACTGCGTGGGGTGTGAGGAGTACAAGCTCCCCGGCGAGCTCCTCGACGGCGAGGGCGCGTAACGAGGGGCAGAAGCTCTGCCCGATCCACAAGAAGCCGGTGGAGCTGCTCAGCGAGGAGAACTACTTCTTCAAGCTGAGCGAGTACGGCGACAAGCTGCTCGAGCACTACGCCGCGAACCCCGGCTTCATCCAGCCCGAGTCCGCGCGCAACGAGGTCGTGAACTTCGTCAAGCAGGGGCTCCAGGACCTGTCGATCTCGCGGTCCACCTTCGACTGGGGCGTCCCGGTTCCCTGGGACGACAAGCACGTCATCTACGTGTGGGTCGACGCGCTGCTCAACTACGCGACGGCCGTGGGCTACAACGAGAACCCCGCCAAGTTCGGCGAGACCTTCCCCGCGAACGTGCACCTCGTCGGCAAGGACATCCTCCGCTTCCACGCGGTCATCTGGCCCGCGATGCTGATGGCCCAGGGCCTGCCGCTGCCCGGCAAGATCGCCGCCAACGGCTGGCTGATGGTCGGCGGCGAGAAGATGTCGAAGTCGAACCTGACGGGCATCAAGCCGCAGGACCTGACCTCGCACTTCGGCGTCGACGCCTACCGCTGGTACTTCCTGCGCGCCATCGCCTTCGGCCAGGACGGCTCCTTCTCCTGGGAGGACTTCACCGCCCGCTACACGAGTGAGCTCGCCAACGACTACGGCAACCTCGCCTCGCGCGTGGCCGCCATGGTCGGCAAGTACTTCGGCGGCGCGCTGCCCGCGGCCACGGCCGAAGGACCCGCGGAGACGGCCGTGCACGAGGGCCTCGCCAAGGCCGTCGCCGTGGCCGACCGCAAGATCGGCGACGAGCTCGACTTCCAGGGCGGCATCCTCGCCGTCTTCGACTTCGTGAAGCAGGTCAACGGCTACATCACGGAGCAGGAGCCGTGGAAGGTCGCCAAGGACGACAGCGAGGAGGGCAAGGCCCGCCTCGCGACCATCCTGTACACGGCCGCCGAGTCGCTGCGCGCGGTCGCGGTGCTGCTCAACTCCGTCATGCCGGACACCTCGCAGCAGCTGTGGGACTCCCTCGGCGCCGAGGCCTCGCTCGGCGCGCTCGCGGACCAGAACGTCCAGGAAGCGGGCGCCTGGGGCAAGCTCCCCGCGGGCTCCACGGTGACCAAGGGCGCGGTGCTCTTCCCGCGCCTGGAGGAGCCGAAGCAGGCGTAACGCCCTGACGACGCCTGAAAGGGCCCGGAGCCGCTCGGCTCCGGGCCCTTTCGCTGTGTTCAGTCGCCGTGCTCAGGCCTGTGCGGGGCTCGTCTCATATGTCCGTACCAGGCGCGCGAGTTGCCGTCCCGCCATCCGCAAGGGTTCCTCGCTGCGGCTGACCTGCGCGGTGACCTCCGCTCCCTCCAGCGTGCTGATGACCGTGACGGCCACCTCGCGGGCGTCCGTCTCCGCGAAGCCACAGGTCAGGAGCTTCTTGGCGACCACGTCCTCCCAGCCGCGCAGCACCTCGCCGCACACCCGCTGGATCTCGGAATCCGTGCCGAGGGTCTCCAGGGCCGCGGCCGTGAGGAGGGGGCAGCCGTCGATCCAGCCGGACTCGCGCAGGCCGACGGCGAGCTGGACGGCACAGGCCTCGATGGCGGCGGCCGGGTCCCCCTCGGGGGTGAGCGCGTCCTCCAGGAGCCAGGTGAACTCCTTCCCCCCGTGCTGGAGCGCGGCCACGGCCAGCGTCTCCTTGCCGCCCGGGAAGAAGTGGTAGACGGAGCCGAGGGTGGCCTGCGCCTCCGTGGCGATCTGCTTGATGCCGGTGCCGACGTAGCCCTGCCGCTGGATGAGCCGCGCGGCGACCACGACGATCCGCTCGCGCGTGCTGGGCGGCGCGTTGTACTGACTCATCCCGCCACCTTACCCGCCTCTAAGTAGAGCGTTCGTTCTAGAGCCGTGCTACGTTCTCTCCGGGCACTAGATAGAGCGCTCGTTCTAGTAACTCTTCACATGAACAAGGGGATACTCATGTCACGCTCCGTCACCGTCATCGGACTCGGCCCCATGGGCAGCGCCATGGCGAACGCCTACCTGGACCGGGGGCACGAGGTCACGGTCTGGAACCGCACCCCCTCCCGCGCCGACGCCCTCGTCGAGCGCGGCGCCCGCCTCGCCGCCACCGTCGAGGACGCCCTGCGCGCCAACGACCTGGTGGTCCTCAGCCTGATCGACTACGACGCGATGTACACGGCGTTCGCGGGCGCCGAGCGGGCCGTCGCGGGCCGCGTCCTGGTCAACCTCAGCTCGGACGTCCCGGACAAGGCGCGCGCCGCCGCCCGCTGGGTGACCGAGCTCGGCGGCACCCACCTCACCGGCGGTGTCCTGTCCCCGCCGCCCACCATCGGCAGCCCGGACATGTCCACCTTCTACAGCGGCCCCCGCGAGGCCTACGACACCCATCGCGAGGCCCTTGAGGTGATAACCGGCCAGACCGACTACCGGGGCGAGGACCCGGGCACCGCGGCCCTCATGTACCAGCTCAACATGGTCGTCTTCTGGCCCGCGATGCTCGCCTACTGGCAGGCCGTCGCCCTGGCCGGCGCCCACGGCATCAAGGCCGCGGAGATCGCCCCGTACGTCGCGGGCAACTACGAGGGCATGCGGCAGTTCATCGACTTCTACGCGCCCCGCATCGACGCGGGCGAACACACGGGCGACGTCGACCGCATCTCCATGGGCGTCGCGAGCATGGAGCACGTCGTCCACACGAACGCGGCCGCGGGCGTCGACACGGCCTTCCCGCAGGTGGTCCTGGACGCCTTCCGCAAGGGCGCGGACGCCGGGTACGGCGCGGACAGCTTCAGCAGGCTGGTGGAACTGATCCGCACGACCCCCTGACCGGGGTGGCTCGATCCGTACGGTCCCAGTGAGCTCTTGATCACTTCGTGACCGGTCTCACTTCGCCTTCACGCCCCCGCACGTACGCTTCACAGCATGGCCACGAATCCCGCTTCCGAGCCGCTGCGCCCGAGGCGCACCGCGGACGAGGTGAACGAGGAGATCCGTGCGCTGTGGCTGCGCTGCTGGCGGGCGGCTGAGCACCGACCAGCGACGTGAGTACCAACGCCTGGTCACGGAGTGGGCCACGGCGGAAGCCGAGACGCACGACTCCCCCAAGAGAGCGGCCTGAACGACAGCCCGAGGCCTCCGGCCGTCATCCACTGGGCACGACGCAGTCGCCCGGCTGTTCCTTCCCCTCCGGCCACCCCAGGCCCATGAACGCCAGCTTCCGCGTCCGGGGGTCGAGCCGGACCACCGCCACCGGCTTGTCATAGGGGTTGCCCGCGTTCGTCAGGCACACCCACCCACTGGTTCCGGCCACCCGGTGCGCCGACTCGAGCCGGGACCACTGGGCGGAGACCCGCTCGCGGGGCGGCACCTCACCAGCCGACTGGGCGTTCGCGAGGAACACGGCCTGCGCGATCGTACGCACCCCGTCGTGCACGAGCATCGTGCGCGAGTCGTCGTACGTGACGGGCCCGATGTCCCCGGCACCCTGGCGGCGGGTGAGCGCGCGCAGCTCCGCCAACTCCCGCTGCGGCTCGGCCAGATGGGCAAGACCGTCCTTCCCGCGCTTGCCGCGCAGCGCCCGCGTCCACGCCTCGGGGTGGCCGGGCGCCGTGTACTCCACGGTGACCGTCGACTGCTTCGCGCCCGAGCCGCCCCGCAGCTTCGTCCAGTCGGCGTCGCTCAGGTACCGGTCCAGGGTCGCCGCGCCCGAACCGCTGACGATCGTGTACCGCTTGCCCCGGCACGGCACCTCCGCGAGCTTCAGCGCGAACAGGCGCAGGTGCACGGGCCGTCCGGCGAAGTACACGACCTTCGCCCGCGACTGGCAGATGTTGTGGCCGATGAGGGAGAAGTCATTGCCCGTCTCACCCGGGTCGTTGATCGAGGGCGAGGTGAACTCCTGGTCCTTCGCGCCCGCCGGGCCCGCCTCGTCCCTGCTGAAGGCGCGCGCCAGCGACTCCACATAGATGTCGTCCGGTCGGGTGTCCTTGACCAGGACCGTCTCCTCGTCGCGCAGCCCGTGGTGGAACGCGGCGAGGGCCGCCGCCTGCTGCTGGTTGGTGGGGATCACCCGCGCGAGCCCCTTGAAGCGCGGCTTCGCCCCGCGCCCCTCGGGGTTGGCGAGCTCGTCGGCGCTGGCCCTGCTGATGAGGACGGGGACGCCCAGCTCGTTGGTGAGCCGGTCCACGGCGGCGACGGTGGCGCGCAGGCTCAGATTGAAGCCGGTGACCGCGCGCAGGTTGTGCTTGTCGTCGTCCGCGAGCGCGGCCAGGTCGTCGACGACCCGCTCCTGCTGGGCGTAGTTCCGGCCGGGGTTGGCGAGGACGAGACGGATCAGGGGCTTCTGCTCGGCGCGGTTGGCGCGGTACTGGGCGAGATAGGCGCCCTGTACGTCGCTGCGCAGCTGGCCGCGCTCGGCGGGCGAATCCGGCTGCAGGGGCAGCATCATCGCGACGGTGATGTGCGGCTCGCCGTCGACGCGCCGGTTCTCCTTGGCGATCGCCTCGCTGACCTTGCTGATCTCTGGTGTACCGAAGTCGTAGCCGGAGCCGTTGACGCCGACGCACTCGCCGCCGTGCCGCTCCACGCCGTCGGCGCACCGGTCGGGGCCGCCGACGCCGCGCGGCACGAGGATGCCCGCGGCGACCCCGGCGGCCACCACGACCAGGATCGTCGTGGCCTTCTTCAGACGCGTCGCCCACACGTGGTGGTACAGCCAGTTCAGCACCGCCGCCCCTTTCGCCGCCCCGCCCTCCGGGGCCGCTCGCCGAGTCCGCCGAGTCCGCCGTGTCCGCCGTGTCCGCCGTGTCCGCCCGTGCCGGGCTAGCCGATGTGCCGTGCGCACGCGCAGGGCGCCAGCGGCTGCCGCTCCCGCGCCCGCTGGTCCCACTCCCCGGCCGTCCGCGTCAGCACCTCCACGCCCGGCACCGGCTCGTCCGCGAGCCGGTCAAGGAGCTGCCGCCAGGTGCCGGTCACCGCCGGGTCCACCGGGCCCGTACGGTCCTCGTACAGCCACACCGCGTGCAGCAGCCGGTCGACGCGGCGCCGCAGCGCGTCGTCGCCGGACGCCGGGGCCTCGCCGAGCGCGCGGGCGTGCCGATCGTCGGCGGTGCCCGCCAGCGGGGCCTCGCAGGGCGCGCCCGCGATCGCGAGGAGCTCCGCGCACCAGCCGGCCATGTCGCGGCCCGCGTCGCGCGCGGGGAACGTCCCCGTGAGCCGGTCCACCGCGCCCTCGGCGCCGCACGCGGCCAGGTCGTGGTGCGCGGCGTGCGCGGCCGCCGTGCCGAACAGCTCGTCGGCGGTGTCCCCGCCCCCGAAGTGGTCCCGCAGCAGCACGTGGTCGGCCCGCCACACCGCGCCCCGCTGCGGCGGCTGGCCCCGGCGGCGCGACCGCCCGCCCTGCCCGGCCCCGCCGGGCGACGTCATCCCGTACAGGCGCCGCATCAGCAGATGGCGCAGGCCCCGGTCGCCGATGAAGTGGCGCGGGCAGTGCGGCCAGCCGCTGTCGTGGAGGAGGTTCGGCGACGCGGTACGCGGACAGGCGCTCGTCGCGGTCGCCCTGCCGGGCGCGGATCAGGCGCTGCGCGCACGGCCCGGTGTGCGCGAGGGACAGATGGCTGAGCAGGTCCAGCCAGTGGCCGTGCTGCTCGGGCGGCAGTTCCTCGGGCAGCTGGCGGACGACCAGGTCGTCCAGGAGGAGCTCGGCGACGGGCAGCGGCGGCGCGTCCGATGCGCCCTTGGAACGCACCGGCACGTCCAGCAGGGCCCAGTCGGTGAGCGCGGCCGGGTCCGCGACGCGCAGCGCGGCGGCGGCCTCGCCGAGGCGCGTGACGAACCGGGGCCGCCCGCCGGAGAGGCGGTGCACGGCGCTCTCCACGCGCAGCCGCGCCGCGTGCTCGCCGATCTGGTGGCCCGCGTCGTGGCCGTGGCCCTGGAGCCGGGCCAGCTCGTGGTTCTGCTGCTCGGAGGTCAGCGGCGGCATCCGGACGAGCAGCGCGCCGCGCGCGGGCGCGACCACAGGCCCGGAACGCCGCCCTGTCTTCGCTCCCAGGCGGGCAGCCCGCCGTCGGCCGGCCCCCAGGAGACCGGGACGTCACCGCCCGCGTCCGTCGAGCGGTAGAGGAAGCGGCCGCCGTCCGCGCGGCGCGCCGTCGCGAGGATGACCACGCGGTCGTGGTGGCCGCTCTCGCGGTCGAGCAGCACCGGCCGGACCAGGCCGCGGCCGAGGGTGTTGTCGGCGTGGTCGAGCAGCACGGCGGGCCGCCCGGCCCGTGCCATCCGGCCGCGCACGGAGGCGTAGGCCGCCTCGACGTCCTCGCGCAGCGCCCGGAACAGGAAGCTCTCGGCGTTGGCGCGGCCGTCGCCGCCCTGCTGGAAGTCGACGCTGAGCGCGTGCAGGCCGAGCCTGGGGTGCCTGGCCGCGCCCGAATAGGAGCCGTAACAGGCCTCCAGGGCCGCCTTGCCCTCGTGAGAGGTCCGTTCGAAGAGCTCGTCGAGGATGGCCGTGATCAGCGGCGTGGCCAGGGGCTGGGCGACGAGCAGCGCGCCCAGGGAGGCGAGGTAGGCGCGTACGGCGCGGTGCAGCAGGCCGCCCCAGAACGAACCCTTCGGCAGCAGGTCGTCGTGCCTGCGCACCTCGTCGAGGCCCTCGGCGGAGCTGGCCAGGGGGTCACCCGCGGCGACGGCGACCAGGCCCGCGTACAGGCGCGGGGCGCCGATCGCGCCGCCGTCCCCGCTCCACGCGCCGAACTGGACGGCCAGCTCCCGCAGCGCCTCGGTGACCTCGGAGCGGGTCGTGGACCGCTGCTCGGCGCGCTCGCGGAACACGGGGGCGGCGCAGTCGACGTGCGCGGCCGGAACGTAGCGTCCGAACTCGTCGCGTACGCAGCGCAGGAGGCGGCCCTTGCCCATGCCGGGGCCGCCGGTGAGGAACACCACGGGCAGGTCGGGGCCGTACAGGAGCGGGCGGTTGCGGCCCTTGGCCGTCTTGCCGAGCAGGCGGGCGACCAGGCCGTCGTCGTCCAGCAGCTTGCCTAATCCCAGGTCGTCGGACACCGGCCCCCCGATGCGTCACGGTTCCGTCCCCGCCGGGCCTCGCCGTGAGGGACCGTCAGGGTAGTGGGGCGGCCCGCCTGTTGGTGAGCCGCATCCGAGCCACGATTCCCACGTCCGCGCCCCCTGACACCTCGCGGCGCGCCCCAGGCCCGCCCCTCCCCGCTCCGGGTGCTGCCGCCCCCGTCCCCCCGCTCAAACCAATCGGCGCTCCGCGCCTCGTCCTCAAACGCCGGAAGACGGGCGGGCCCGGGACCGCGAAGGTCCCGGGCCCGTGGAAGCCAGTGCCCAGTGGCTACTGGGCGCCCCCCTGCTCACCCTTGCCGGAGGCGACCGGCTTGCGCAGGGCGATGTTCAGCTCCCGCAGCCGAGCCTCCTCAAGCACCGTGGGCGCGCCCATCATGAGGTCCTGCGCGTTGCCGTTCAGCGGGAACGCGATGGTCTCGCGGATGTTCGGCTCGTCCGGCGAGGAGCATCACGATCCGGTCGACGCCGGGCGCGATGCCACCGTGCGGCGGCGCGCCGAGGCGGAACGCGCGGAGCATGCCCGCGAACTCCTGCTCCACGGTCTCCGCTTCGTAGCCCGCGATCTCGAAGGCCTTCAGCATGACCTCGGGCTCGTGGTTGCGGATGGCGCCGGAGGACAGCTCGATGCCGTTGCAGACGATGTCGTACTGCCAGGCGAGGATGTCGAGGGGGTCCTTCTCCTCCAGGTCCTTCATGCCGCCCTGGGGCATGGAGAACGGGTTGTGGGAGAAGTCGATCTTCCCGGTCTCCTCGTCCTTCTCGTACATCGGGAAGTCGACGATCCAGCAGAAGCGGAAGACACCCTCTTCGAAGTGCCCGGCACGCTTCGCGGCCTCGACGCGGACCGCGCCCATGATCTTGGAGACCTCGTCGAACTCGCCCGCGCCGAAGAACACCGCGTGGCCGGGGGCCAGGGCGAGGCGCTTGGTCAGCTCCTCGACGTCCGCCTCGGTGAGGAACTTGGCGATCGGTCCGGAGAGCGAGCCGTCCTCGCCGACCCGCACCCAGGCCAGGCCCTTGGCGCCCTGCTCGACCGCGTACTCGCCGAGGCCGTCGAAGAACTTGCGGGACTGCCCGGCCGTGTCCGGCACCGGCAGGGCCCGCACGTGCTTGCCCGCGAAGGCCTTGAAGCCCGAGTCCGCGAACACGTCGGTGAGGTCGACGAGCTCCAGCTGGGCGCGCAGGTCCGGCTTGTCGGAGCCGTACTTCAGCATCGCCTCGCGGAACGGGATGCGCGGGAACGGCGAGGTGACGTGGCGGCCGTTGCCGAACTCCTCGAACAGCTCGGTCATGAGCTGCTCGATCGGCCGGAAGACGTCCTCCTGCTCGACGAAGGACATCTCGACGTCGAGCTGGTAGAACTCGCCCGGCGAGCGGTCCGCGCGCGCGTCCTCGTCGCGGAAGCAGGGCGCGATCTGGAAGTACCGGTCGAAGCCGGAAGATCATGAGCAGCTGCTTGAACTGCTGCGGCGCCTGCGGCAGGGCGTAGAACTTGCCCGGGTTGAGGCGGGACGGGACGACGAAGTCGCGGGCGCCCTCGGGGGAGGTCGCGGTGAGGATCGGCGTCGCCATCTCGTTGAAGCCGAGGGCCACCATCTTGTGGCGGATCGAGGCGATGACCGCCGACCGCAGCATGATGTTGCGGTGCATGCGCTCGCGGCGCAGGTCCAGGAAGCGGTACTCCAGGCGCCGCTCCTCGTTGACGCCGTCCTCCGCGTTGATCGTGAAGGGCAGCGGGGCCGCGGCGCCGAGCACCTCGACCTCGACGGCCTCGATCTCGACCTCGCCGGTGGGCAGCTCCGGGTTCACGTTCTCCGTGCCGCGCGAGACGACCTTGCCGTCGACGCGGACGACCGTCTCCTTGGACAGCTTGTCCAGGACCTCGGCGGCGGCCGTACCGGGGCGGGCGACCAGCTGCGTGATGCCGTAGTGGTCGCGCAGGTCGATGAAGAGGATGCCGCCCAGGTCTCGGCGATTGTGCAGCCAGCCGCTCAGCCGGACGTCCGTGCCGACGTCAGAGGCGCGGAGCTCACCGCACGTGTGGGACCTGTACCGATGCATCGTCGTTCATCCAGTCTTTCGAGATCGGGGGCTAGCTGCCAAGGCTACCGTCCAGCGCAAGATCACTTCGCCTCCGTTTGGGGGCGCCCGAAGGGGCGCGGGACTGTTCCGATATGCGGCTCCGCCGCGTGGGCGCGCCCAGCCACAGCAGGCCCGCGGACGCGAAACCAAGCGAAGCGATACGGCGGATGCGCGAACCCGTCAGCGAAGCCGCGCCCGGCACTCGGTGGCGGCTGGTCCGTACCTCTTCCTACAGTGAGTCAATGCGCACCGATGAGCCCCGCGAGCGGATGGGGGACGCCTCTTCGCCGCCCGGCCAGGGCGCACTGCCCCCGGTGGGGGACGTGCTCGCCGCGATCGCCACCGGCCTGTGGCGTTCTGGGACAACGCCTCCGGAGTGGTCACCCTCGACGCCGAGGCGGCCCGGCTCCTGGGGCTCTCGCCGCGCGCCCAGACCACCACCGAGGTCGGCGTGCGCTCCCGTTTCCACCCGGTGGACTGGAACGAGATCCACGGCATCGTGCAGCTCGCCGTCGCCGAGGGCACCCTCGCCGAGGCCCGCCTGCGGATCATGGACGAGCAGGGGCGGCACGTCCTGCGCACGGTCCGCAGCCGCACCCGCCCGATCGTGCACGACGCCTCGTCGAACGCCTACGAACTGATCGGCACCCTCCAGGAGGTCAGCGAGCCCACCCCGGGCGCCGCCGCCCGCGCGCCCGTCACCGGCGACTGGCGCCGCTCCCGGGAGGCGTTCCTGCTCGACGCGGGGCGCGCGCTGGCGGAGGCGCGGTCCACGGAGGAGGTCCTGCGGGTCGCGGCGGGCCTGTCGATGCCCGGCTTCTCGCCGGACGGGCTGGCTGTGTTCGGCGCCGCGGGCGACCGCCTGACCGTCATCGGCCACCACGGGCACCACGGCTACGGCGACGACGACCCGCTCGCCACCATGCCCCTGGACACCGACTACCCGGCCGCCGAGGTGCTGCGCACCGGCCGCGCCGTCTACCTGTCGTCGCCGGACGAGTACCGCCGCCGCTATCCGACGGCCTGGCCGCTCGCCTCCCGCTTCAAACGGCAGTCCTGGGCGTTCCTGCCGCTGACGGTGGCGGGCCGGACCATGGGCACCTGGATGGCGGCCTTCACGTACCCCGTCTCGTTCACGCCCGACGAGCGCTCCGTCCTGACGACGGTCGCCCGCATGCTGGCGCAGGCCCTGTCGCGGGCCGGGGTCGCCGAGTCCGAGCGGGAGCTGACCGACGGCCTCCAGCGGTCGATGCTGCCGACGCTCGGCCCGGAGATCCCCGGCATGAGCGTCGCCGCCCGCTACGTCCCGACCGGCGGCGGCCTCCAGGTCGGCGGCGACTGGTACGACATGATCCCGCTGCCCAACGGCCGCATCGCCTTCGTCATCGGCGACGTCCAGGGCCACGACGTGCGGGCCGCGGGCCTGATGGGGCAGCTGCGGATCGCCCTGCGCGCGTACGCCTCCGAGGGCCACCGCCCCGACGCCGTCCTGTCCCGCGCCACGCGCTTCCTCTCGGGCATCACCGACGGGATCACCTACGGCTCCACGGACACCCGGGACGAGCCGGGCGCCGACCCGCGCTTCGCGACCTGCCTGTACGTGGAGGCCGACCCGGCCACCGGCGTCCTGGAGATCGCCCGCGCGGGCCACCCCGAGCCCGTCATACGCATGGCCGACGGAACGGTTCTCCAGCGGTCCGTCGCGGGCGGCCTGCCGCTCGGCATCGACCCGGACGCGGACTACCCCACGACCCGGCTCGTCCTGGACACCGGCGAAACGATGCTGACCTGCACCGACGGCCTCATCGAGACCGGCGGCCACGACCTGGAGACGGGCTGGTCCCGGATTCGGCGCATCCTGGAGGAGTACGAGGGGTTCACCGAGCCGTCCCCGTACGCGGCGCGGACCGGGGCGCGGTACGAGCGGAGGCCCGGCGCCGACGACGGCCTGGAGACGCTCGCCGACACCCTCGTCCAGGCCGTGCACGGGCCGTCCTCGCACCACACGACCGGGCCGCTCGCCGACCGCCGCGAGGACGACATAGCCGTCCTGCTGCTGCGGCGCACCGGCCGCCCCGAGCTCCGCTCCCGGGCCCGCCGCACGATGCTGACCATCGCCCAGGCCGAGCCGGAGCGGGTCGCGGGCGCGCGCGGCCATCTGCGGGACCTACTGCACGACTGGGCGGACGCCGACCAGGTCGACTCGGCGGTCCTGCTGATCTCCGAGATGATCACCAACGTCCTGGTGCACACCGACGGCGACGCCCTGCTGGTCGCGGAGGTCACCGGCGAGGAGGGCACGCGCAGGCTCCGCGCGGAGGTCACCGACGGCAGCGACGACCTGCCGCACAAGCGGCACCCCGGGGAGCTCGCCTCCTCGGGCCGGGGCCTGGTCCTGATGGACCTACTGGCCGACCGGTGGGGCGTCGACCCGCGCGGCGAGGGCAAGAGCATCTGGTTCGAGCTCTACGAAGGGCCGGGGGCGGGCGGCGGCTCCGTAGAGGGCGCCGAGGCCCCCGGAGGCGCCGGGGAGGCCGGGGAGGCCTTGTCCTCGTAGCGGGCGCGCAGTTCGCTGATCACCCCGAACGCGGCCGCCGTCAGCGGCACGGCGAGCAGCATCCCGATGATCCCGGCGACGGACGCGCCCGCGGTGATCGCGAGCATCACGACCGCCGGGTGCATCTGCACGGTCCGGCTCTGGATCATCGGCTGGAGCACGTGCCCCTCCAGGACCTGCACGGCGAGCACCACGCCGAGCGCCCACAGGGCGATCACCAGGCCGCGGTCGGCGAGCGCCACGAGGATGGCGATGGCGCCGGACAGGAACGCTCCCAGGTACGGGATGTAGGCGCCCACGAAGACCAGCGCGCCGAGCCCCAGGGCGCCGGGGACCCGCAGGACCAGCAGCCCGACGGTGATGCACACGGCGTCGATGAGCGCGATGAACGTGGTGCCGCGCATGAACCCCTCGACGGCCCCGAAGGCCCGCCGGGCCATCGCCTCGACGGTGTCCCCGGAGTGCGCGGGCACCAGCGAGCGGAGCGCGTCCGCCGTCTTGTGGGAGTCCCGCAGGAAGAAGAACACGAGGAGCAGCGCGAGCACCGCGGTGGCGATCATCTCGCCCACCACGCTCAGGCCGCTGACGACCCCGGAGGCCGCCGTCCCACCGAACTTGCCCAGGAGGTCCTTGGAGTTGGCCGCCAGGTCGTCCAGGGACGTACCGGCCGCGCCGAAGTGGTCGGCGAGCGACCGCGCCGCGTCCCTGAGGGAGGCGATGATCTGGTCGCCGGTGTCGATGAGCGCGGCGACCACGATGTACACCGCGCCGCCGACCACGGCGAGCACGGCCGCGCAGGTCAGCCCCGCGGCCACCGACCGGTGGACCCCGGCCTTGACGAGGCGCCGGTACATCGGCCCGAGCAGGGCCGTGCCGAGCAGCGCCAGGAGCACGGGCGTCACGGCCGTCTTGAACTCCACGCACAGCCTGATCCCGACCCAGGCCACCCCGGCGACGAGCAGGACGACGGCACACCAGGCCGCGAGCCGGCGGACGGGTTCGGGAAGCAGTCGCACGCCTCCAGCGGAGCACGGCCGTGGTGGGCTGTCGCGGGCGGACGGCCAATCGGATGACGCCCCGTCACCGGGTGTGCCGCGCGGGGGCGGCGTGACCGTTCGGCGGCGTGGCCGTGCCGGGCGTGGCACGGCGAGCGCCCCTGCCGGGCTCGGCAGGGGCGAGGGGTGGCGCGCCCCGCCGGCGGGCGGGGTGCGCCACCCCGTGGGCTCACACGCCGCTCTGGGACATCCCGTGCACGGCCGGGACGGACCCGAGCAGCCCCTTCTGGTAGTCCTCGAACGCCTGCTGCAGCTCGGCGCGGGTGTTCATCACGAACGGCCCGTAGTGCGCCATCGGCTCCCGGATCGGCAGCCCGCCGAGCAGGACGACCTCCAGGTCCGGGGTGTGGGCGTCCTGCTTCTCGTCCGCCCGGACGGTGAGGGACCCGCCGGTCCCGAACACCGCGGTCTGCCCCAGCTGGACGGGGCGCCGCTCGGCGCCCACGGTGCCGCGCCCGGCGAGCACGTACGCGAGCCCGTTGAAGTCCTCCTGCCACGGGAGCGTGACCTCGGCCCCCGGGCGCACCGTCGCGTGGACCATGGTGATCGGCGTGTGGGTGATCCCGGGCCCCTCGTGCCCGTCGAGCTCCCCGGCGATGACCCGCAGCAGCGCGCCGCCGTCCGGCGAGGTGAGCAGCCGCACCTGGCCGCCGCGGATGTCCTGGTAGCGGGGGTCCATCATCTTGTCCTTGGCGGGCAGGTTCACCCACAGCTGGAGCCCGTGGAAGAGCCCGCCGGACATCACGCGAGCGACTCCGGCGGCGCCTCGATGTGCAGCAGGCCGGAGCCCGCCGTCATCCACTGGGTGTCACCGTTCTTGATGGTGCCGCCACCGCCGTTGGAGTCCTGGTGGACGAAGGTTCCGTCGATCAGGTACGTCACGGTCTCGAAGCCGCGGTGGGGGTGCCAGGGCGTGCCCTTGGGCTCTCCGGCCGCGTACTCCACCTCGCCCATCTGGTCCATCATGATGAACGGGTCCAGGTACTTGTAGTTGATCCCCGCGAAGGCCCGGCGCACCGGGAACCCCTCGCCCTCGAAGCCGCTCGGCGCGGTCGTCACGGCGAGCACCGGCCGGGCCGTCGCGTCGGCGGGCACGGTCACGCGGGGCAGGGTCAGCGGGTTCTCAACGGTCACTGCAGGCATCTTCGGACCTCCTCGTACACTCAGATTAGTTGAACGTAGAACTTTCTGCCACTAGGAACGCGGCACAGCCCGTCGGCATTCCCCCCGACCGCCCCGCCGAACATGCCGTGGCCGAAACACCACCCCTCGCGCACCGCCCCCACGCGTCACTGCCGCGAGGGCGCGGGCATGCGGGAACGGCATGCGGGAACGACACAGGCCCGCGTGGAGAACGCGGGCCTGCGTGAGGGGAAGGGGGTGTGCGCGGAGGGCGCCTGGGGTCAGCCGTGCGTGCGGGCCGTCAGCCGTACACGCGGGCCATCAGTCGCACCCGCGGGCCGTCAGCCGTACATGCGGGCCGTCAGCCGTACATGCGGCGCATGGCGAAGTCCACCATCTGCTCGACGGCCTTCGCGTCGAAGACCATGCGGTGCTCGCCCTCCATGTCCAGGACGAAGCCGTAGCCGGTCGGCAGCAGGTCGATCACCTCGGCGCCGGTGATGACGAAGTACTTGGAGTCCTTGCCCGCGTACCGGCGCAGCTCCTTGAGCGAGGTGAACATCGGGATGACCGGCTGCTGGGTGTTGTGCAGCGCGAGGAAGCCCGGGTTGTCGCCGCGCGGGCAGTAGACCTTCGAGGTCGCGAAGATCTGCTGGAAGTCCTCGGCGGACATCGAGCCGGTCGTGAACGCGCGCACCGCGTCCGCGAGGGAGGGCGGCGAGGGCTCGGGGTACAGCGGGGGCTGCTGGCCGTAACCACCGGGCATCTGCTGCGCGTGCTGCTGCGGCTGCTGCGGCGGGGCGTATCCCTGGCCGGCACCGGCGTGCTGGTCGTAGCCGTACATGCCCACAGCGTACCGACGCCGCCGGGGGCATCGGCGGGAAACATTCCCTAACGAGCGCTAGACAATTGCGCGCGGGCTCGACTACGGTTTCTGTAGTGGCAGCTACAGATGACTGTGGCCGCCTGGACCCAGGGGGGACCTCCCATGCCCGCACACCCGCACGCACCGGCCTCAGCAGCGGATTCCGCCGCCTCGCCCGCATCCGCGCGGCCCGCCCCGGCCGCCACGGCCGCCCCGTTCGCGCGCACGGCGGCGGGCACCGGCCCCGGACTGCTGCTCGCCCACGGGGCGGGCGGCTCCGTGGCGGCCAACTACGGCCCGGTCATGAGCGAGTTGACGGCCACGCACCGCGTCGTGGGCGTGGACTATCCGGGCACGGGGGCGACGCCCCGCGCCCAGGCCCCGCTCACGGTGGACGCGCTCGCGGACGAGCTGCTCGCCGCGGCGGACGCCGAAGGCCTGGAGACCTTCGCGCTCTCCGGGTATTCGCTGGGTACGGCCGTGGCGGTGCGCCTGGCCGCGCGGCACCCCGAGCGGGTGACGGCCCTGGTCCTGACGGCCCCCTTCGCCCGGGCGGACCACCGCACGCGGCTCGCGGCCGAGGTCTGGCGCCAGCTGGCCGCGTCCCGTGACCGGGACACCCTGGCCCGCTTCCTGCTCCCGCTCGCGCTCAGCCCCGCGGCCCTGGAGTCCCTGTCCGCCGCGGACTTGGAGGCGACGGTGCGGGGGACGGCGGAGACGGTCCCGGAGGGCACCCAGGAGCATGTGGACCTGGTCGCCAGGGCCGATGTGCGGGCGGATCTGGCCCGCGTCACGGCGCCGACGCTGGTGATCGAGACGGCCGAGGACCAGCTGATCCCGCCGGGGCTCCAGCGCGAGGTCGCCGCGGGCATCGCGGGCGCCCGCTCGGAGCGCCTGGCGACGGGCCATCTGCCCTTCGCCGAGAACCCCACGGCCTGGCAGCGGCTGATATCCGCCTTCCTCGCGGAGTCCGGGGCGCGGCCCACCCCGGGGAAGTAGACCCAGCTCACACTTGGGCGCTCAGGGGTTGCCTCTTATTACCGACGGGTAGCATCATTTAAGACCACAAGCTACTTACTGGTACGCCTACGAGGTCCCCGCCTCCCAAGCCACTACGGAGCCGTCGCCATGGGGCACTACAAGTCGAATCTCCGCGACATCGAGTTCAACCTCTTCGAGGTCCTCGGCCGCGACAAGCTGTACGGCACCGGCCCGTTCGCGGAGATGGACGTCGAGACCGCCAAGAGCATCCTCAGCGAGCTCGCCCGCCTCGCGGAGAACGAGCTGGCGGAGTCCTTCGAGGACGCCGACCGGAACCCGCCGGTGTTCGACCCGGAGACCAACACCGCGCCCGTCCCGGCCTCCTTCAAGAAGAGCTACCAGGCCTTCATGGACTCCGAGTACTGGCGCCTCGGCCTGCCCGAGGAGATCGGCGGCACCACCTCGCCCCGCTCCCTGATCTGGGCGTACGCGGAGCTCCTGCTCGGCGCCAACCCGGCCGTCTGGATGTACTCCTCGGGCCCGGCGTTCGCCGGCATCCTCTTCGAGGAGGGCAACGACGTCCAGAAGAAGATCGCCGAGATCGCCGTCGAGAAGCAGTGGGGCTCGACGATGGTCCTCACCGAGCCGGACGCGGGATCGGACGTGGGCGCGGGCCGCACCAAGGCCGTGCCGCAGGACGACGGCTCCTGGCACATCGAGGGCGTGAAGCGCTTCATCACGTCCGGCGAGCACGACATGTCGGAGAACATCCTCCACTTACGTCCTCGCCCGCCCCGAGGGCGCCGGCCCCGGCACCAAGGGCCTGTCCCTGTTCCTCGTCCCGAAGTTCGAGTTCGACTTCGAGACCGGCGAACTGGGCGCGCGCAACGGCGCCTACGCGACCAACGTCGAGCACAAGATGGGCCTCAAGGCCTCCAACACCTGCGAGATGACGTTCGGCGACAAGCACCCCGCCAAGGGCTGGCTGATCGGCGACAAGCACGACGGCATCCGCCAGATGTTCCGCATCATCGAGTTCGCCCGCATGATGGTCGGCACGAAGGCGATCTCCACCCTCTCCACGGGCTACCTGAACGCCCTGGAGTACGCCAAGGAGCGCGTCCAGGGCCCCGACCTCGCCCAGTTCATGGACAAGGCCGCGCCCAAGGTGACGATCACCCACCACCCGGACGTGCGCCGCTCCCTGATGACGCAGAAGGCGTACGCGGAGGGCATGCGCGCCCTGGTCCTGCACACCGCCGCCGTCCAGGACGAGATCGCGGTCAAGGAGGCGGAGGGCGAGGACGCGAGCACCCTGCACGCCCTCAACGACCTGCTCCTGCCCATCGTCAAGGGCTATGGCTCGGAGAAGGCCTACGAGCAGCTGGCCCAGTCCCTCCAGACCTTCGGCGGCTCGGGCTACCTGCAGGAATACCCGATCGAGCAGTACATCCGCGACGCCAAGATCGACACCCTCTACGAGGGCACGACGGCCATCCAGGGCCAGGACTTCTTCTTCCGGAAGATCGTCCGCAACCAGGGTGCCGCGCTGAACGGCCTCGCCGAGGACATCAAGAAGTTCCTCGCCGTCGGCACGGGCGGCGAGGAGCTCGCCGGGGCCCGCGAGGAGCTGGCCAAGGCCGCCGTGGAGCTGGAGGCCATGGTCGGCGTCATGCTCACCGACCTCGCGGCCACGGAGAAGGACGTCAAGTCCATCTACAAGGTCGGCCTCAACACCACCCGCCTGCTCATGGCCTCCGGTGACGTCGTCGTCGGCTATCTGCTCCTGCGGGGCGCCGCGGTGGCCGCGGAGCGCCTGGAGACCGCCTCCGCGAAGGACGTGCCCTTCTACCAGGGCAAGATCGCGGCGGCGAAGTTCTTCGCGGCGAACGTCCTGCCGGGCGTGGCCACCCAGCGCACCCTCTCCGAGGGCGTCTCCCTCGACCTGATGACCCTGGACGAGGCGGCGTTCTAGCCCCCTCCACACCACCACGGCCCGCTTCCCCCACCCCGGGGAGGCGGGCCGTCCTGGCTCTCATCGCCACTGCGACCCGCTTCGCCCTTCCCGGGGAGGCGGGCCGTTCTGGCTCTCGTCGCCGCTGCGGCCCGCTTCGCCCTTCCCCGGGGGGAGACGGGCCGTTCCAGCCCCCTCGCCACTGCGGCCCACTTCCCCTCACCCCGGGGAGGCGGACCGTTCCAGCGGCCTTTCCCCCTCCCCGGGGGAGACGGGCCGTTCTAGCCCCCCTCGCCACTGCGGCCCACTTCATCCCCTCCCCGGGGAGGCGGGCCGTCCTGCGGCCATTCCCCCTGCCCGGGGGAGACGGGCCGCCCTTACCGCCCCCACAGCCCGCCGCTCCGCGCCGGGCCTCCCCACCCACCCGCCCGCACCCGCCGACGCCGAGCACCCCCACAAGAAACGCCCACCCGACACCAGGCCCGCACGGGCGGGCGGGTGGGAGAGGCAGTGCCACCCACCGGCGGACGGCCGCCGACGGCGAGCACCCCCCACGAGGGGCGCCCACCCGGCACTGGGGCCGCACGGGCGGGCGGGCGGGAGAGGAAGAACCCCCCACCCACCCGACACCCGCCAGGGGCGAGCAACCCCCGCCAGGGGAAAGGCGCCCAGGCCAACAGGCACAAGGCACGGGCGGCACCCTCCTGGTTAGGCTGAGCGCCATGCGCACACGCTTCGATCGCGGTCACACCGACGACCTGATGTCCTTCCTCGCCGCCAGCCCGTCGCCGTACCACGCCGTGGCGAGCGCCGCCGAACGGCTCTGGAGAAGGCCGGCTTCCGGCAGGTCGAGGAGACCGACGCCTGGGACTCCGCCAGCGGCGGCAAGTACGTGCTGCGGGGCGGCGCGATCATCGCCTGGTACGTCCCGGAGGGCGCCCCCGCACACACCCCCTTCCGGATCGTGGGCGCCCACACCGACTCCCCGAACCTGCGCGTGAAGCCGCTGCCGGACGCGGGCGCGCACGGCTGGCGCCAGGTGGCCGTGGAGATCTACGGCGGGCCGCTGCTCAACTCCTGGCTGGACCGGGACCTCGGCCTCGCGGGCCGCCTCACCCTGCGGGACGGCACGACCCGCCTGGTCAACATCGACCGCCCGCTGCTCCGCGTGCCCCAACTGGCCATCCACATGGACCGTTCGGTGCTCACCGACGGCCTCAAGCTCGACAAGCAGAAGCACATGCAGCCCATCTGGGGCCTCGGCGACGACGTCCGCGAGGGCGATCTGATCCGCTTCCTGGAGGAGGAGAGCGGCATCGCCCCTCGGTGAGGTGACGGGCTGGGACCTGATGACCCACTCCGTGGAGCCGCCCGCGTACCTGGGCCGCGACCGCGAGCTGCTCGCAGGGCCGCGCATGGACAACCTGCTGTCCGTGCACGCCGCGACGGCCGCGCTCGCCGCCGTCGCCACCGCGCCGGAGGCGGGCGAGCTGCCGTACATCCCGGTCCTCGCCGCCTTCGACCACGAGGAGAACGGCTCGCAGTCCGACACCGGCGCCGACGGCCCGCTGCTCGGCGGCGTCCTGGAGCGCACGGTGTTCGCGCGCGGCGGCAGCTACGAGGACAAGGCGCGGGCCTTCGCGGGCACGGTGTGCCTGTCGTCCGACACCGGCCACGCCGTGCACCCCAACTACGCCGAGCGGCACGACCCGACGCACCACCCGCGCGCCAACGGCGGCCCGATCCTGAAGGTGAACGTCAACAACCGCTACGCCACCGACGGCGGCGGCCGCGCCGTGTTCGCCGCCGCCTGCGAGAAGGCGGGCGTGCCGTTCCAGTCCTTCGTCTCGAACAACGCGATGCCGTGCGGCACGACGATCGGCCCGATCACGGCGGCGCGGCACGGCATCAAGACCGTCGACATCGGCGTCGCGATCCTGTCCATGCACAGCGTGCGCGAGCTGTGCGGCGTCGACGACCCGCCCATGCTGGCGGACGCCCTGCGGGCGTTCCTCGAAGGCTGACCCCGACGCCTGCCCCTCGGGAGGGCAGGCTCCAGGGGGCGGAATCCAGCGGACGGAATCCAGTGGGAGGAATCGGGCGGGAGGAAACATTCCGTTTGCGGGTACTCATGGCGGCATGAGACTTCTCGTACGGGACCGCCTGTTCGGCATCGGCGACGACTACTGGATCGAGGACGACCAGGGCCGCAAGGTCTTCCTCGTCGACGGCAAGGCCATGCGCCTGCGGGAGACCTTCGAGCTGAAGGACCCGCAGGGGCGCGTGCTCATCGACATCCGGGCCAAGATGCTCGCCCTGCGCGACACGATGCTGATCGAGCGCGAGGGCGAGCCGCTGGCCAGGGTCAAGCGCAAACGGCTCTCGCTCCTTCGCAACCACTACCGGGTGGAGCTGGCCGACGGCAGCACCGTGCTCGACGTCAGCGGCAAGATCCTGGACCGCGAGTTCGCCGTCGAGTACGAGGGCGAACTCCTCGCGGACATCTCGCGCCGCTGGTTCAGCGTGCGGGACGCGTACGGCCTCCAGCTCACCCGTGAGGACGCCGATCCGGCGCTCCTCGTGGCCGTCGCGGTGTGCGTGATCCGCCTCGCCGAGAAGGAGCGCGAGAAGAGCGAGGGCGCGGACTGACGGCGCCGGAGCAGCGCGCCGCACCGGACCAGCGCGCCGCGCCGGGTCAGCGGCGGGGCTTCGCCACGCCCAGGAGGCGGTCCTTCAGCGCCGGGAACTGCTCCCGCGTCTCGGCGACCTTCGCCAGGTCCAGATCGACGGTGAGCACCTCCTCGGCGGTGCCGCTCGCCTCCCCCAGGACCTCGCCCCACGGGTCGACGACGACGCTGGCGCCGGCCTGCTCCACCCCGCCGTGCGTCCCTGCGGTGCCGCAGGCCAGGACGTACGCCTGGTCCTCCACGGCCCGCGCCCGCGCGAACAGCGACCAGTGCGCGCGCCGCCGGGCGGGCCAGCCCGCGGCCACCACGAAGGCCTCGGCGCCCGCGTCCACGAGCCCCCGGAAGAGCTCGGGGAAGCGCAGGTCGTAGCAGGTGGCGAGGCCGAGGACGGCCTCCGGCGCCCGGACCGTGACCAGTTCGCCGCCCGCGCCCATCAGCACGGCCTCGCCCTGGTCGAAGCCGAAGCGGTGGATCTTGCGGTAGGAGGCGGCGAGCTCGCCGGAGGGGGAGAAGACCAGGGAGGTGTTGTAGAGGGCGCCCTCGCCCCCGGCGGAGCCGCCCGCCGCGGGCGCGCGCTCGGGGATCGACCCGGCGTGCAGCCAGACGCCCGCGTCGCTCGCGGCCTTGGCCATCATCTCGAACGTGGGGCCCTGCAGCGGTTCGGCCTCCGTGGCGAACGCCTCGTACCCGAACGCGCCCGTCGTCCACAGCTCGGGCAGGACGACCAGGTCCGGTCCTTCCCGCTCGGCGACCTCGCGGATCAGCGAAGAGACGCGCTGTCGGCGGGAATTGACTGATTCGTCATCGTCTACGGCGATCTGAAGGAGAGAAGCGCGCACAGTACCACCGTCCTGGCATTCGAACCGTCAACTAGGCCTACGATCGTCACACGAAAGCACTGCCGGGGTGCCCACGGGCAGCGTAACTTAAGCCCCCAAGACACCCACCGCCCGCGTACGACCGCCGAGGGGTCCCGTGAGTCTCCATCCCAGCCTGCAAACCTACGCCGATGCCTGGGCGCACGCCGTGGAAGCGATATCCGAGCTGGTGTCCCCGCTCCCCGAGGGCGAGTGGAACCAGCCAACGCCGTGCCCGGGCTGGTCCGTCCGGGACATCGTCTCCCACGTCATCGGTCATTCGACTGCGAGATGCTGGGCGATCCGCGCCCGATCCACACGCTGCCGCGCGATCTGTACCACGTGAAGACCGAGGGCCAGCGGTACATGGAGATGCAGGTCGACGTCCGCCGCCACCACACGGCGCCGGAGATGACCTCCGAGCTCGAGTACACGATCATCCGCCGCAACCGTCAGCTGCGGAACGAGTCGCGCTCCCCCGAGACGCTGGTGCGCGGCCCCCTCAGCACCGAGCAGACCCTGGAACTGGCCATGCGGCTGCGCGCGTTCGACGTGTGGGTGCACGAGCAGGACCTGCGGGTGACGCTGCACCGGCCCGGCAACCTGGACTCCCCCGGCGCGTACGTCGCCCGCGATCTGATGCTCCTCGGTCTGCCCAAGGTCGTCGCCAAGAAGGCGGGCGCGCCCGCGAACTCCGCGGTCGTCCTGGACGTGGGCGGGCCCGTCGACTTCCTGCGCACCGTGCGCGTGGACGCCGAGGGCCGGGGCACCGTCGACAACACACGCCCTCGCTCGGCCCGCTCGTCACCATCGGGATGGACTGGGAGACGTACTCCCGCCTCGCCTGCGGGCGCGTGACGTACGCGGCGGTCAGGGACCGGGTGAAGGTCGAAGGCGACCTGGACCTCGGCGACGCGATCCTGGAGGACTTCGCGGTCACCCCGTGAGACCGGTCGCGCCGCCCCCGCGGCCGGTCGAAGGGGAGGGGGCGGCCCCCTCCCCGGCCCGTCACGCGGCGGGCACGTGCACCGTCTCCACTCGGCTCGCCACCAGGCGCTCCCGCTCCCGGCGCGCCGCCCGCCCGCGCAGCCGCAGGATCTGGCTCACGCCGAGCGCCTGCAGGACGAAGACCGCGGAGAACGCGATCCGGTAGTCCTCGCCCGTGGCGTCGAGCAGGACGCCGATCGCGAGCAGCGTGGTCATGGACGCGACGAAGCCGCCCATGTTGGTGATGCCCGACGCCGTGCCCTGCCGCTCCGGCGGGTTCGCGGGGCGCGCGAAGCTCGAAGCCGATCATCGACGCGGGCCCGCACGCCCCGAGGACCAGGCACAACACCACGAGCAGCCACATCGGCGCGTGCTCGGCGGGGTAGGCGAGGGTCGCGCCCCACACGAGCGCCGTCGCACCCACCGTGGAGAGCGCCAGCGGCAGGCGCGCCGCGTGGTGCCGGGCCACGACCTGGCCGTACACCAGGCCGATCGTCATGTTGGACAGGACGATCAGGGTCAGCAGGTCGCCCGCCGCGCCCCGGCTGAGGCCCTGGGCCTCGACCAGGAAGGGCAGCCCCCACAGGAGCAGGAACACCATCGCGGGGAACTGCGTCGTGAAGTGCACCCACAGGCCGAGCCGAGTGCCGGGCTCCCGCCAGGAGCTGGCGATCTGGTGCCGTACGTAGCCGCGTCCGGCCTCGGCGCGGGTGGGGGGCGCGGGCGGCTCGTGGCCCTCCGGGTGGTCCTTGAGGAACAGCGCCATGAGGACCAGGACGACGACTCCGGCGAGCGCGCTCCCCGCGAACGCCGTGGTCCAGCCGACGTCGTGCAGGAGCCGGGCCAGGACCAGCGTGGACACGAGGTTGCCCGCCATGCCCACGAGCCCCGCGAGCTGGGCCACCAGGGGGCCGCGCCGGGCCGGGAACCAGCGGGTGCCGAGCCGCAGCACGCTGATGAAGGTCATCGCGTCGCCGCAGCCGAGCAGCGCGCGGGCCGCGAGCGCCGTGCCGTACGAGGGGGCCAGGGCGAAGCCGAGCTGGCCGAGGGTGAACAGGACCGCGCCGAGCGCGAGCACCTTCTTCGTGCCGAGCCGGTCGACCATCAGGCCGACGGGTATCTGCATGCCCGCGTACACGAGCAGCTGGAGGATCGAGAACGTGGACAGGGCCGAGGCGTTGACGTGGAAGCGGTCGGCCGCGTCCAGGCCCGCGACGCCGAGCGAGGTCCGGAAGGTGACGGCGACGAAGTAGACGGCGACCCCGACGGACCAGACCAGGACGGCCCGCCTGCCGCTGCCCGGTGGATCTCCGGGCAGGCGTGCGGAGGCGGTCATCGCGTGGCCCCTCGGGCGAGCTCCTTGAACCAGCCCACGTGCCGGGTGACGACCGCGACCGCCGCGTCCGCGTCCTCGGCCCGCAGCGCGGCCAGGATCTCCTCGTGCTCGGCGAGCGTCTTGGCGACGCGGTCGGGGTGGGAGTGCATCACGGCGACGCCCATCCGCAGCTGGCGGTCGCGCAGCTGGTCGTACAGGCGCGACAGGATCTCGTTGCCGCCGCTGCGGACGATCGTGGCGTGGAAGCAGCGGTCGGTGCCGGCCGCCCCGGTCAGGTCGCCCGCGGCGGCCTGCTCCCGCTGCTTCTCCAGGAGCTCCGCGAGCCGGTCGAGCAGGCCGGGCGGCGCGGGCACCGCCTTGCGCACCGAGTGGGTCTCCACGAGCAGCCGGGTCTCGACGACGTCCGCGATCTCCTGCGCGGAGACGGGCAGGACCAGCGCGCCCTTCTTCGGGTAGAGCCGGAGCAGCCCCTCGACCTCCAGCTTGAGCAGCGCCTCGCGCACGGGGGTGCGGGAGACCCCCACGGCTTCGGCGAGCTCGCCCTCGGTCAGCAGGATGCCGCCCTCGTAGCGGCGCTCCAGGACGCTCTGCTTGACGTGCGCGTAGACGCGCTCGGCGGCGGGGGGCTGTTTGGCGGGAGCGGCGGGGCTGGCAGGACCGGCAGGGCTGGCGGGACTGGCGGTGGCAGCGGGAGGGGTGAGGGCCGTGGGGGAGGGGGACGTGGGGGCCGTAGGCATGCGCACAGCATAGATACAACACGTATGCACGGGATCTTCCGTCCACGATCCGGACAGAGCTCTCGCACAGTCCGCGGCATGTGACAACTTTCAGGTCACTTTTTCCGTCGTCCGTGCATCCTTCGGGCCCGCTCGCGAGTCTTGTGCGTGGCGGCTCCCCCATGTCGTCTGTAATTCAGGGGGATTTGGGGCGTGAGCCGCCCAACTTACGTATCAGGGACATATGGGAGCGTCTACCTTGAGAATCCGGACAACAGGCATGCGCCGGGTGGCGGCAGCCGCCGCCGTCACGGCCGGAGCCGTCCTGACGACGACGGTCATCACGGCCCCCGCGCACGCCGCCGCGCCGCCCAAGCCGTCGATCTCGGCGAAGGGCGGCTTCCTGATGAACAGCGCGACGGGCAAGACGCTGTTCACCAAGAGCGCGGACTCCCGCCTCAAGACGGGGTCCACCACCAAGATCGCGACCGCCCTCACGGTCCTCAACCAGCCCCATCTGAACCTGAACCGCAAGGTCAAGTACCAGAAGGCGTACAGCGACTACATCGTCCGCAACGGCGCCTCCTCGGCCAAGGGCCTCATCGTCGGCGACAAGGCCACGGTCCGCGAGCTGCTGTACGGCCTGATGCTGCCCTCCGGCTGCGACGCCGCGTACGCCCTCGCCGACACCTACGGCAAGGGCTCCTCGCGCGCGGCCCGTGTGAAGTCGTTCATCGGCAAGATGAACAAGACCGCGCGCGACCTCGGCCTGCGCAACACGCACTTCGACTCGTTCGACGGCATAAGCAATGGCGCCAACTACTCGTCGCCGCGCGACCTCACCAAGCTGACGGTCAAGGCGATGAAGAACTCGACGTTCCGCACCGTCGTGAAGACCAGGGGCTTCAAGGCGAAGCCCACGATGCCCAACGGCGGCACCCGCGGGATGCCCACCTGGGGCAACACCAACCAGCTCCTCGGCTCCTACCGCGGCGCCATCGGTGTGAAGACCGGCTCCGGCGCCCAGGCCAAGTACAACCTGGTCTTCGCCGCGACCCGCAACGGCAAGACCGTCGTCGGCACCGTCCTGACGGCGCCGACCAAGTCCGGCCGCTACAAGGACGCCAAGAAGATCATGGACTACGGCTTCCGCGTCGCGTAACGCCCTTGGAGACGTACCCGGAAAGGGGGCCCGCCGCACACCGCGACGGGCCCCCTTTCCGTACGTCTGCCTACACCGGCTACGACCAGGTCATCAGCCGCTTGGGCTGCTCCAGGACCGCCGCCACGTCACCGAGGACCTTCGAGCCCAGCTCCCCGTCCACCAGGCGGTGGTCGAAGGACAACGCGAGCGTCGTCACCTGACGCGGCTTCACCTTGCCCTTGTGGACCCACGGCTGGAGCTTGATCGCGCCGACCGCGAGGATCGCGGACTCGCCGGGGTTCAGGATCGGCGTGCCCGTGTCGATGCCGAAGACGCCGATGTTCGTGATCGTGACCGTGCCGCCCTGCATGGCGCCGGGGGACGTCTTGCCCTCGCGGGCCGTGGTCACCAGATCGCCCAGGGACGCGGCAAGATCGGGCAGGGTCTTGGCGTGCGCGTCCTTGATGTTCGGCACGATCAGACCGCGCGGGGTCGCCGCGGCGATGCCCAGGTTCACATAGTGCTTCTGGACGATCTCCTGGTTCGCCTCGTCCCAGGCCGCGTTGACGTCCGGGTTGCGGCGGATCGCCACCAGGAGCGCCTTGGAGATCAGAAGGAGCGGGTTCACCCGCAGGCCCTCGTAGGCCCGGTCCTGCTTCAGCTCCTCGACCAGCTTCATCGTGCGCGTCACGTCCACCGTCACGAACTCCGTGACGTGCGGCGCCGTGAACGCCGAGCCGACCATCGCCTGCGCGGTGGCCTTGCGGACGCCCTTGACCGGGATGCGGGTCTCGCGGGCGTCGCCGCCCGCCACCGGCGCCGGGGCCACGGCGGGCGCGGCGGCCGGGGTCGCGCGCGGGGCCGCGGGCGCGGGCGCCGGGGCGGCGGCCGCGTGCACGTCCTCGCGGGTGATGATGCCGTCGGGCCCGGAGGGGGTGACGGCCGTCAGGTCGACGCCGAGGTCCTTGGCGAGCTTGCGGACCGGCGGCTTGGCCAGCGGGCGCGTGCCCGTGGCGGCCGTCGCGGCCGTCGCGGCCGGAGCCGGGGCTTCCGGTGCCGGGGGCGCGCTGTGGCCGTTCAGCTCGGCCTGCACCGCCGCCGCGTACGCCGCCGCCGGCGGCTGCTCCGCCTGGCCAGGCACGGGCTTGCGGGCGCGCCGCTTGGTGGAGGACTCGGCGACCCCGTACCCGACGAGGACCGGCTGGCGGCCCTTGGGGGCCTCCGGCTCGGCAGCGGGGGCGGGGGCGGGCGCGGCGGCCTCGGGCACGGCGCCGCCGACGGCCACGGTGATGATCACCTGGCCGACGTCGACGGTCGTGCCCTCGGCGAACCGGAGCTCCGCCACCGTCCCGTCGAAGGGGATCGGGAGTTCGACGGCCGCCTTGGCGGTCTCGACCTCGCACACGACCTGGCCGTCGGTGACGGTGTCACCCGGCGCCACGTACCACTTGAGGATCTCCGCCTCGGTGAGTCCCTCGCCCACGTCGGGCATCTTGAACTCGCGGACGGCCGACGTGGTGTCAGTCATTGTCGTCACGATCCTCTTCCCTCAGTACGCCAGCGAGCGGTCGACGGCGTCGAGCACCCGGTCGAGGCCCGGCAGGTAGTCCTCTTCCACTCGCGCCGGCGGATACGGGGAGTGGAAGCCGCCGACGCGCAGCACCGGCGCCTCCAGGTGGTAGAAACAGCGCTCCTGGATGCGGGCGGCGATCTCCGCGCCCGCGCCGAAGAACACCGGCGCCTCGTGCACGACGACGAGGCGGCCCGTCTTCTCCACCGAGGCCTGCACCGTGTCGAAGTCCATCGGCGAGACCGTGCGCAGGTCGACGACCTCCAGGGACTTGCCCTCCTCGGCCGCCGCGGCGGCGGCCTCCAGGCAGGTGCGCACCATCGGGCCGTACGCCACGAGCGTGGCGTCCGTGCCCTCGCGCGCCACATGGGCCTTGTGCAGCGGCTGGGGGATGGCGTCGGTGTTGACCTCGCCCTTCTCCCAGTAGCGCCGCTTGGGCTCGAAGTAGATCACCGGGTCGTCGCTCTGGATGGCCTGCTGGAGCATCCAGTACGCGTCGGAGGCGTTCGAGGGCGTGACCACCTTCAGGCCCGCGACGTGCGCGAACAGTGCCTCCGGGGACTCGCTGTGGTGCTCGACGGCGCCGATGCCGCCGCCGTACGGAATGCGGATGACGACCGGCACCTTGACCTTGCCGAGCGCCCGCGCGTGCATCTTGGCCAGCTGCGTGACGATCTGGTCGTACGCGGGGAAGACGAAGCCGTCGAACTGGATCTCCACCACCGGGCGGTAGCCGCGCAGGGCCAGGCCGATGGCCGTGCCGACGATGCCCGACTCGGCGAGCGGGGTGTCGATGACGCGGTCCTCGCCGAAGTCCTTCTGCAGGCCGTCCGTGACGCGGAAGACGCCGCCGAGCTTGCCGACGTCCTCACCCATGACGACGACCTTGGGGTCGGCCTCGAGCGCCGTCCGCAGGGATTCGTTGATCGCCTTGGCGATCGGCAACTTCTGTACGGCCATGACTACTTGCCCTCCCCGCTCACGGCGTCCACGGGCGCGTCCGCGAACGACGCCTGGTAGGCGGCGAAGCTCTGGGCCCGCTCCTCGTCCACGAGCGCGTGCCCGTCCGCGTAGATGTTCTCGAAGATCGACATCGGCTCGGGGTCCGGCATCGCCCGCACCACCTCACGCACCCGCTTGCCCAACGTCTCGGCCTCGGCGTCGAGTTCCGCGAAGAATCCCTCATCCGCGTGACCCTGGGCCTCCAGGTACGTCCGCAGCCGCAGGATCGGGTCCTTGGCCTCCCAGGCCTCGCGCTCCTCGTCGCGCCGGTAGCGCGTCGGGTCGTCGGAGGTGGTGTGCGCGCCCATGCGGTAGGTGAACGCCTCGACCAGCGAGGGGCCCTCGCCCGCGCGCGCCCGCTCCAGGGCCCACCGGGTGACCGCGAGCGAGGCGAGCACGTCGTTGCCGTCGACGCGGACGCCGGGGAAGCCGTAGCCCTGCGCGCGCTGGTACAGCGGCACGCGGCTCTGCTTCTCGGTGGGCTCGGAGATCGCCCACTGGTTGTTCTGGCAGAAGAACACCACGGGGGCGTTGTAGACCGCGGAGAAGGTGAAGGCCTCGGCCACGTCGCCCTGGCTGGTGGCGCCGTCGCCGAAGTACGCGACCACGGCGCTGTCCGCGCCGTCCTTGGCCACGCCCATCGCGTAGCCGGTGGCGTGCAGCGTCTGCGAGCCGATGACGATCGTGTACAGCTGGAAGTTGTTGGTGTTGGGGTCCCAGCCCCCGTTGTTCACCCCGCGGAACATGCCGAGCAGCAGCGTCGGGTCGACGCCCCGGCACCAGGCCACACCGTGCTCGCGGTAGGTGGGGAAGACGTAGTCGTCGTCGCGGGTGGCGCGGCCGGAGCCGACCTGCGCGGCCTCCTGGCCGAGCAGCGACGGCCACAGGCCGAGCTCGCCCTGGCGCTGCAGCGTGACGGCCTCGGCGTCGAAGCGCCGGGTGATGACCATGTCCCGGTACAGGCCGCGGAGGTCCTCGGGCGTGATGTCCGCGACGTACTTGTCGTACTCGGCGTTCTCGACCCGCTCACCCTCGGGCGTCAGCAGCTGTACGAGCTCGGGCTCCTGGTTCTGAACCGCGCCCTTCTTGGATGTCCTGGCGCTCGCACTCTTCTTCGCGCTCGCACTTGCGCGCTTGGCGCCGCTGCCTGCGCGGCGCGGCGTACGCGCGGCGGTGCTTTCCACGGTCACGTGTGCTCCTCCGTCGGTCCGGCCCCCGGGGTCCACCGGGAGACCAGTACGGCTCGCCCGATTCCAGCCCGTCGCACGGGGTGGGTGCGGCTCAGCCGGGATTAGGCGTGACAGTTGCCCCGGCGAGCGCCCTTCTCCAAGCACGTTACCCAGTGTGTCCCAAATCTGTGAAACCCCATCTGACCTGCAATTTTGCTTGGATTTCCGAGTAAATACCGCTAGGAAATCCAAGTAAATCCAGAAGAGGGGAAACACAGCCTGGTCACGACACTGATCACAGCCTGGCAGGGTGCCGGAACACCGGCACGTTATCCCGGGCACCCCGGGCACGGGAAGAGCTCGATGTGTGACACTTACACCGTGCGCGAAGAAGGAAAAATCACGGTATTCCTGCTCGATGATCACGAGGTCGTGCGACGCGGAGTGCACGAGCTGCTCTCCGTGGAGTCCGATATCGAGGTCGTTGGCGAGGCCGGCACGGCGGCGGACGCGCTGGTGCGCATTCCGGCCACGCGGCCGGATGTCGCGGTTCTCGACGTGCGCCTTCCCGACGGCAGCGGGGTCGAGGTCTGCCGCGAGATCCGCTCGCAGGACGACTCCATCAAATGCCTGATGCTGACGTCCTTCGCGGACGACGAGGCCCTTTTCGACGCGATCATGGCAGGCGCCTCCGGGTACGTCCTGAAGGCCATCCGCGGCAATGAGCTCCTGTCCGCCGTGCGCGACGTCGCCGCCGGAAAGTCCCTGCTCGACCCGGTGGCCACGGCCCGCGTCCTGGAGCGGCTGCGCGACGGCAACAGCGCCAAGGGCGACGACCGCCTGGCCAACCTCACCGACCAGGAGCGCAAGATCCTGGACCTGATCGGCGAGGGCCTCACCAACCGCGTCATCGGCGAGCGGCTGCACCTCGCCGAGAAGACGATCAAGAACTACGTCTCCAGCCTGCTGTCCAAGCTGGGCATGGAACGGCGCTCGCAGGCCGCGGCGTATGTGGCGCGGATGCAGGCCGAGCGCCTTCGCTGAGCGCTTCGCGGGCCGTGCCGCACCCTGGCCGCTTCCTCAAAACCGGGGCTCCGCCCCGGACCCCGTATCGGCGCTCCGCGCCTCGTCCTCAAACGCCGGACGGGCTGGGTTGTCCGGCGTTTTCGGTGCCCTTGGGACTTACGTCCCTTGTTTACGGGGCGGGCGGCTCTTCTCCCGCCCGCGCGCGTGCCGCACGGTAGGGGCATGCCCTCCGACTCCGACCTGCAGCTCGCCTTCGCCCTGCTCCGGCGCACCGACTACGGCCGGGTCGCGACCAGCATGCGCGCCCTGCCCTTCCTGGCGGCGGCCCGCCACCTCGTGACCGACGGGCACATCCTGCTGCGCATGCACCGGGGCTTCGGCTACCACCGCGCGTGCGTGGGCAGCGTCGTGGCGTACGGAGCGGACAACCTCACCGCCGAGCGGGCGTGGGAGGGCCGCTGGACCGTCCAGCTCGTCGGAGTGTGCGAGGCCGTGGAGCCCACGCCGGAGGAGATCGACCGCCTCGGCCCGCCGCCGCGGCTCGTGGACGGGGAGCCCTACGACGCGGTGTACCTGCGGATACAGCCGCAGACGGCCACCGTGCACACGCTCCGGGACGCCAGCCCCGCCGTGGGCGGCTGGGAGCGCGTGGGCTCGGCCCTCGGCGCCGGACGCCGCGAAAAGAGCTAGGGCCGGTCCGTTGGAATCGGACCGGCCCTTCGCGTCACTCGTCTCGCGTCACTCGCCCTCGGAGCCCTCGCCGCCCTGAGCGCCCCCGTCGTTCTCGCCGTCGTCCGGCGGCGACACCGGGTCCGAAGGCTCGGTCGGCGGGTCCGAAGGCTCGGTCGGCGGGTCCGTCGGGTCCGTGGGCGGGTCCGTCGGGTCGGTCGGCGGGTTCGTCGGCTCCGTCGGCTTGTTCGTCGGCTGCGTCGGCCGGTGCGAGGGCTGCGTCGGCTGCTGCGGGTAGTCGCTCTGCCCCCCGGTGGTGTTGTCACCGGGCTGCGTGCCGCTGTCGGCCGTCTCCTCGTCCTCGCTCTTGCTGGGCGACTTCTCCTGCGACTGCTTCGTCGACGGCGTCTTGGTCGGACTGTCGTCCTTGCCGCCCTTGTTGTCGCCCCCGGACAGCGCGAACGCGACGCCGACCGCGATGGCGACCACCGCGAGCACCGCGAGGATCCACACCTTGCCGGCCCGGCCCCGGCCGCCGCCGTCGCGGTGACCGCCGTCGAAGCCGCCGTCGTCGCCGCCCGGCGGCCGCAGCATCGGGCCCGGGATCTGCTGGGTGCCGCTGTCCCCGGGGTGCGGCATGGCGGTGGTGCCCGCGACGCCCATCGCCGGGGTGTGCGCGCCCTCGTGGCCGTGCACCGCGGCCACCGGACCGGTGTTCCAGGTCCCGGTGTGGCTGCCCTGCTCGGCGAGCATCTGGAGCCCGTACTGGATCAGGCCCCGCATCTCCTCGGCGGTCTGGAAGCGGTCGTCGGGGTCCTTGGCGAGGGACCGCATGACGAGGCCGTCCAGCTCCGGCGGCGCCGCGTCCGACACCTCGGACGGCGGGATGGGCGTGTCCTGCACGTGCTGGTACACCACGGACAGCGGCGTCTCGCCGGTGAACGGGGGCCGCAGCGCGAGCAGTTCGTACAGCAGGCAGCCCGTCGCGTACAGGTCGGACCGGTGGTCGACGGCCTTGCCGAGCGCCTGCTCCGGCGACAGGTACTGGGGCGTGCCCATGACCATGCCGGTCTGCGTCATCGTCGTGGACGCGCCGTGCAAGGCGCGCGCGATGCCGAAGTCCATCACCTTCACCGCGCCGGTGTTGGTGATGGAGACGTTCGCGGGCTTGATGTCGCGGTGCACGATGCCGTGCTGGTGCGAGTAGGCGAGCGCCTCCAGGACGCCCGACACGATGATCAGCGCCTGCTCGGGCCCGGGGGCCTCCGCGTTGATCAGCAGATCGCGGATGGTGCGGCCCTCGACGAGCTCCATCACGATATAGGGGACGGAGCTTCCGCCGACGAAGTCCTCACCGGAGTCGTAGACCCCGACGACCGCGTGGTGGTTCAGGCCCGCCACCGACTGCGCCTCCCGCGTGAAGCGGGCCTTGGAGACCGGGTCCTCGGCGAGGTCCGAGCGCAGCAGCTTGACCGCTACCGTGCGGCCGAGGCGCACGTCCTCGGCGGCGAACACCTCGGCCATGCCGCCCCGGCCGAGCCGGTGGGTCAGGCGATACCTGCCGTCTCCGACAAGTCCACCGTTCCCCCACATCTCGGGCCCGTCTGACATGCCGCCGCCAGTCGCCTCGGGGTCGGACGGGCCCTGAGCGCGCTGCGTCTGTGCCATCAGTCCTCGCCGTCGTTCTGATCGTGGTCCGCTCGGGGAGAGCGTGTACCGGATACGTGATGGGAGCGGTACGGGGTACTCCGCCGTGCCACGCTACAGCCTTCGCGTGACATGCCGGTCCGGCGCGGACCGGCCATCAAACCCTTCACGGGCCCCGTAGGGCAAACTTGTAACGCTTCCGAGACGCTTCTTGCGCGTACGGTCACGGAACGGGCACCGAGCTTGACGTGTCACTGCCCTCGGGCAGACTTGGCCAGGAATCGCGGATCGATCACCGTCGTCAAGACGTCTTCGGTCGCAGCCTTAGCCACAGTCACAGCCGCGGCGCCGTCTCGCGTCCGCGCCGATGGGGGACGCACGACATGAGCCAGGACGGCGCGCAGGGCCGGTACGCGGGCAGTTCACTGGCCGGTGGCCGCTATCAGCTGCGCGATCTGCTCGGTGAGGGCGGCATGGCCTCGGTGCACCTCGCCTATGACACGGTGCTCGACCGGCAGGTCGCGATCAAGACACTCCACTCCGAGCTGGGCCGTGAGCAGTCCTTCCGCGAGCGCTTCCGCCGCGAGGCCCAGTCCGTGGCCAAGCTCACGCACACGAACATCGTGTCGGTCTTCGACACCGGCGAGGACACGCTGACCTTTGGCGGCTCCGCCGCGGGGGACGGCTCGCCCATGCCGTACATCGTCATGGAGTACGTGGAGGGCAAGCCCCTCGGCTCCGTCCTGGACGCCGCGATCCGCCAGCAGGGCGCGATGCCCACCGACCAGGCGCTGAAGATCACCGCGGATGTGCTCGCGGCCCTGGAGATCAGCCACGAGATGGGCCTGGTCCACCGCGACATCAAGCCCGGCAACGTGATGATGACGAAGCGGAACGTCGTCAAGGTCATGGACTTCGGCATCGCCCGCGCCATGCAGTCCGGCGTCACCTCGATGACGCAGACCGGCATGGTCGTCGGCACCCCGCAGTACCTCTCGCCCGAGCAGGCCCTCGGCCGCGGCGTCGACGCCCGCTCCGACCTGTACTCCGTCGGCATCATGCTGTTCCAGCTCGTGACGGGCCGGCTGCCGTTCGAGGCGGACTCGCCGCTCGCCATCGCGTACGCGCACGTCCAGGAGGAGCCGGTCGCCCCGTCCTCCATCAACCGCTCGCTGCCCCCGGCCGTCGACGCCCTGGTCGCCCGCGCGCTCAAGAAGAACCCGAACGAGCGTTTCCCGACCGCCGAGGCCATGCGCGACGAGTGCCTGCGCGTCTCCCAGTCCTTCCAGGCGGCGGCCCCCAGCATCGTCCCGGGTGCTCAGACCGCCAGCGGCGCGGGCGTCGGCTCCGCCGTCTTCCCGCCGGTCGACTCGACGAACCCGCAGCCCCCGGGCAGCGTCCAGACGCCGTACCAGCCGGGTCCCTACGGGCCCGCCACCCCGGCCCCCGCCCCGCAGGCGGGGTACGGCTACCCGCAGCAGGGCTACCAGACCCCGGCGCCCACGAACGCGTACGTCCCCGGCGCCGCAGGCGGCCCAGACCCCGCCTCCGTACCACCTCTCGCCGCAGACGGCCGCGTCGCCGTCCACCGGCGGGCCCGGCGGCTCGGGGGGCTCGGGGGGCCGCAAGCGGAACATGCCGGTGGTCGTCGGCTCCATCGTGGTCGCCCTGCTGGCCGTTGGCGGCGTGATCACCGCGATCACGCTGAACGGCGGTGACGGCGGCGGCGACGACGGCGCCAAGGAGCCGAAGAAGCCCGTGGCCGGTCACCGGGGTCCGGACCGCACGAAGACCATCGAGAAGACTGAGTGCACGGAGCCGGACACCGCGTACAACGACGAGAACAAGATCAAGCTGCCCGACTTCACCTACAAGGACTGGAGGTCGGTGCTGTCCTGCCTGCAGGCGTCCGGGTGGAACTACGACAAGCAGAAGGTCGACGAGAACACCTACGGCGAGGACACCGTCATGAGCCAGATCCCGAAGGCGGGCTCGGACGTCAACCCGAAGGACGTGCAGATCACGTTCTCGATCTCGACGGGCAACCCGTCCTGACCCCTGCGTTTGGCCGTTGACGTGGGCCCGTCGACGTGGGCGTTCCCGTTCGTGTCCCCGTCCCCGTTCGCGGGTCAGGCGCGGGTCACGAGCTGCTCCTCGAAGCCGTCGAGCAAGGTCCGCAGGCCGTAGTCGAAGGCGCCCTCGGCCACGGCGGCGTACTCGGCGGCCGGGGTGTCGAGGCGCCCCCGCAGCCGCGGGAACCGGAGGGCCACCTCGCGCGCCTCCGCCATGAACTGGGCCATCCGCTCCCGCGGGTCGCCCTCGCGGCTGAGGCGCCGGGTGAGCGAGGCGGTGGCGGAAGCGCCGACGACATTGCCGACGACGAACGTAAGGACGGCGCTCGCGGCGCGGTCGGCCTCCGCCGCCGTGAACCCCGCCCGCTCGTAGATCCCGAGGCAGTGGTCGTCGTAGCGGGCCTTGCCCGGGCCGTAGACCAGATACGAACTGAGGGCCTGCACCAGCCACGGGTGCCGCCCGAGCATCGCGTGCAGACCGGTGGCCGCCGAGGCCGCCGCCGCGCGCCAGCCGACGCGCTCCGGATCGGCCAGCTCGATCTCGTCCCACACCACGTCGCCGACCAGCTGGACGAGGTCGTCCTTGTTCTTCACGTGCCAGTACACCGCCGTCGCGGCGGAGCCGAGGCGCTGGCCCAGGCGTCGCATGTTCAGGCCTTCGAGGCCCTCGTCGTCGAGCAGTTCGACGGCCGTCCTGATGATCTGCTCCCTGGTCAGCGTGTCGCGCGGCATGCCACGACCCTAGGTCACGGCGCGTCGAAGGGGCCCGGTACGCGGGATGCGTACCGGGCCCCTTCAGGTGTACGGACCGGAGCGTTCGCCCGGCGGCGTTCGCCCGGCGGCCTAGAGGTACGGGCCTCCGGTGCGGCCCGCCACACCGCCCTCCTCGTCGTCCATGCCGCCCCCGACGCCCGGCGGCAGCGCGCGGCGCATCTGCTCCAACTGCGCCCGGGCGGCCATCTGCTGGGCGAACAGTGCCGTCTGAATCCCGTGGAAGAGCCCCTCGAGCCAGCCCACCAACTGGGCCTGCGCGATGCGCAGTTCCGCGTCACTGGGCGTGGTGTCCTCGGTGAACGGCAGCGACAGGCGCTCCAGTTCCTCAACGAGCTCCGGCGCGAGGCCGTCCTCGAGCTCCTTCACGGAGCTCGCGTGGATCTCCTTGAGGCGCACCCGGCTCGCCTCGTCCAGAGGTGCCGCGCGCACCTCCTCCAAGAGCTGCTTGATCATGCTGCCGATGCGCATGACCTTCGCGGGCTGTTCGACCATGTCCGTCACCGGGACCTCGCGGACGTCGTCGTCGCCTCCGCCGCCGAGCGCCATTCCGTCCTGGCCAACGACCAGGACCTGGGGGTTCTCCGGCGACCTTTCGTTCCTCGGCATCTCCATGCCGCCATTCTCTCGCACCGGTTGCTCACACATCCGTGGTGCCCCCATACGCCCGTGATCCACCCTGTTCACGGGCCCGCGTCAGCCACGGCGCAGCCGCAGGCCGAGGAAGCCGAGGCCCAGGCCGATCAGGACCAGACCGGCGCCGAGCGGCAGGACCCGCAGGCCGGGGATGGGCGGGCCGGTCGCGGCGTGTCGCCGGAACGCCCCGGCGGCGTCGGCGGCATCGGCGGAGGGCGGCGGGTCGGGGCGCGGCTCGCGCGGCGGGGGCGGCAGCGGGCGCCACGCGCGCGGGTCGGGTACGTCGAGGGGCTCCGCGCGCCCGGGCCGCGCGCGCCCCTCGCCCGCGCGGGTCCCGGCGAGGGACACCTCGTCGTAGTAGGCGGCGGACGGCGCGGGCAGGGGCTCGGCGGCGTACGCGGGCGCCCCCGGGGCGAGCAGCAGCGTGCACAGCGCCGCCGGGGCGGCCGCGAACAGCGCACGACGCAGCCGTGGGACCACCGCAAGGACCCCCTCCCGCTGCCGGCCAGATCAGGGCGTACAGCCAGCGTCACACGCCCCCACACATCCGGCACGCCAGAGCCTCCGCCAGCGTGACCCGGGCGGTTCAGCCCGTCCGGCGCTTGAGGACGAGGCGCGAAGCGCTCATTGCTGTGGAGCGGGGCCCGGGGCGGCAGCCCCGGTTTCGGGAAGGGGGCGGGCCTGGGGCGCACCGCGAGGCCCCACCCACCCGCACCCTCACACCACCAGCACCACCTTTCCCACATGCCCACCCGCCTCCAGCACCTGATGCGCCGCCCCGGCATCCCGCAGGGACACCCGCCGATCCACCACAGCCCGCACCTTCCCCACCCCCACCAACGGCCACACATGCTCCCGCACAGCCGCCACGATCGCCGTCTTCTCCCCCACGGGCCGCCCCCGCAACGACGTCGCCGTGATCGCCCCCCGCTTGCGCAGCAGCGCCCCGATGTTCAGCTCGCCCTTCACCCCGCCCTGCATCCCGATGATGGCGAGCCGCCCGTTCACCGCCAGGCACCGCACGTTCCGGTCCAGGTACTTGGCGCCCATGATGTCCAGGATCACGTCCGCCCCGGCCCCGTCCGTGGCCCGCCGCACCTCCTCCACGAAGTCCTGCTCGCGGTAGTCGATGAGCACGTCCGCGCCGAGCTCGGCGCAGACCGCGAGCTTCTCCTTGCCGCCCGCCGTCACCGCGACCCGCGCCCCGACGGCCTTCGCGAGCTGGATCGCCATGGTCCCGATGCCGCTCGCACCGCCGTGCACGAGCAGCGTCTCGCCGGGGCGCAGATGGGCCACCATGAACACGTTCGACCACACCGTCGCGGTGACCTCCGGCAGCGCCGCCGCCGTGACGAGGTCGACGCCGTCCGGCACCGGAAGGACCTGCCCCGCGGGCACGGCGACCTTCTCCGCGTACCCGCCGCCCGCGAGCAGCGCGCACACCTCGTCGCCGACCGCCCAGCCCACGGCGCCGGGCCCGAGCGCGGCGATCCGGCCGGAGCACTCCAGGCCCGGATAGGGGGACGCGCCGGGCGGCGGGTCGTAGAAGCCCTGCCGCTGGAGCAGATCGGCACGGTTCACGGCGCTGGCCGCCACGTCGATGAGGACCTCGCCCTCACCGGGTACGGGATCGGGGACCTCGGCCCACTGAAGCGCCTCGGGCCCGCCGGGTTCGGGGATCGTGATCGCATACATGCGGGCGAGGCTACTCCGGCCGCACCCGGGCGAGGCCGCTCCGCCCGTACCCCGGCGAGGCCCCTGCGGCGGCCCCGGGAACGGCGGGCGTCAGTCCCGTGGCCGCGCGCCGCGCCGCCCGTCGACCGTCGCCGCCTCGGGCGCCGGGGAGGCCCGCACGATGGTGATCAGACGGTCCGTCAACTGGAGGTCGCCGACCGCCGGATCGTCGTACGCAAGCAGCCGGTGCCCGCGCAGGACGCTGACGACGAGGTCCTTGGTGTCGCGCACGCTCCGCCCCGCCTCGGCCTTTATCACCGGCCGCTCGACGAGGTCGAGGCCGCTGCCCTGCTGGATCAGGTCTTCCATGACCAGGCCCGCGCTCGGGCTGAGCACGGACAGGCCGAGGAGCCTGCCCGCCGCGCTGGCGCTGGTGATGACGGCGTCGGCGCCGGACTGGCGCAGCAGCGGCGCGTTCTCCTCCTCGCGCACGGCGGCGACGATCTTCGCCTTCCTGTTGAGCTGCCGGGCGGTGAGGGTGACCAGGACCGCCGTGTCGTCCCGCTGCGTGGCCACGATGATCTGGCTGGCCCGCTGCAGTTCGGCCCGCAGCAGCACATCGCTGCGGGTGGCGTCGCCGACGACGCCCGCGTACCCCTCCGCCGTGGCCGCGTCGACGACCTTCGAACTCGGGTCGACGATCACGATCTGTTCGGGCCGCAGCCCGGTCGCCCGCACGGTCTGGATCGCGGAGCGGCCCTTGGTGCCGAATCCGACGACGACGGTGTGGTCACGCAAGTTGGACCTCCAGCGGGATAGCCGCCATTCCTCACGGGTGCGTTCCGTCAGCACTTCGAGCGTGGTGCCGACCAGGATGATCAGAAAGAGCACGCGCAGCGGCGTGATCAGGAAGATGTTGGCCAGCCGCGCGCTGTCGCTGTGCGGCACGATGTCGCCGTATCCGGTGGTGGAGAGCGTCACGGTGGCGTAGTACGAGGCGTCGAGGAAGTCGATCGTCCCGTTGGCGTTGTCGTGGTAGCCCTCGCGGTCGAACCACACGATGAAGATCGTCGCCGCGAGGACGCACATGGCCATCAGCAGGCGCTTGCCGACCTGCCGCAGTGGCCGCTCGACGACACGCTTGGGCAGTTTGATCCGGAGTGTCACCAAATGTTCGTCGGCTTGGCGCGCGATGGCGTCATGGCCGGGCAGTTTCACGTGAAACACACCTCGCTGAAGGGGTCGGCCTTGCCATCGGGGCCCAACTCCCCGTGGCTGCCTCCCGGTTCGGTCCACGGCAGATCCAGGATCTCCACCTCCTGGTGGCGGCGCGCACCGCCCGGCGGCATCACGGCGAGCCCGTCGGCGACGGCGATGCCACGCAGCATCGCCGGGCCGTTGTAGTGCAGCGGCACCGCGTACTCGGCCCGCAGGACGATCGGCACGAGACGGGTGTCGTACGGGTGGCCCTGGACGTCATCGCGCAGCGGAGCGGTGTACGGCTCGGCGGCGGGGCGGCCCGCGAGCCCGCGCAGCAGCGGCTCGGCCAGGGTGAGCAGGCCGGAGACCGCGGCGAGGGGGTTACCGGGAAGGCCCACGAGGTGGCGTACGGGGGTGGGTGGCTCCGCCGCCTTCGCACCGGGCAGCCGGGCCAGCAGCATGGGGTGTCCGGGGCGTACCGCCACACCGTCGACGAGCAGTTCGGCGCCGATGCGGCGCAGCGCGGGGTGGACGTGGTCGACGGGCCCGGAGGCCGTGCCACCGGTCGTCACCACGACGTCGGCCGTGGCACCGGCCAGGGCCTCGTACAGGGCCTCCGCGTCGTCGCCGAGACGCCGAACGGCGATGACGTCCGCGCCAAAGGGCCCGCAGCCACGGCGGCAGCATCGGGCCGAGGGCGTCCCGGATGCGGCCCTCATGCGGGAGCCCCTGGGTCAGCAACTCGTCTCCCAGGACCAGGACTTCCACGCGGGGGCGCGCGGCGACGGTCAGCGCGTCGTACCCCGCCGCCGCCGCGAGGCCGAGCACCGCCGGGGTCACCAGGGCTCCGGGCGGCAGGAGTTGGTCGCCCGTACGGCACTCCTGTGCGCGCGGCCGGATGTCCTGGCCGGGGACGACATCGCGTTCGGCGTGCAAGTGGCTCTTGTCGTCCACGCGTGCGTGCTCGCTGCGGATGACGGCGGTCGTGTCACGCGGGACCCGGGCTCCGGTCGCGATCCGCACGGCCTCGCCGTCGCCGAGCGGCGCGGGCTGCTCCTGTCCGGCCAGGACCCCGCCGGGCAGCACGGACCAGGGCCCCGGTCCGGCCACGGCCCAGCCGTCCATCGCCGAGGTGTCGAAGGAGGGCAGGTCGGTGAGGGCGGCCAGGGGTGCGGTGAGCGTCCGTCCCAGACAGTCGCGGAGGGCCAGCGTCTCCCACGGGGCACCGGCCCCGGCCGCACCCGCCTTACCGGCGAGCGAACGCGCTTTCGACCATGGGGTGGCGTGCCGGGGTGGGGGGCGATTGCCGCTGTGGGGGGTGGGGGAGTTGCTGGGAAGGTGGGGGGTTTGGGGGGGCTGGGTTTGGGGGGGCTGGGCCTGGGAGGCCTGGGCCTGGGAGGCCCTTGAGCTTCGGGGCCGTTGGGGGCTCTGGGGGGCCTGGGGCCTCTGCGGGCTGGGGGTGGCCGGGGAGCTCTGGGGCCTCTGGGGGCCGGGGGCCAGGGGCCTTTGAGGGTTCTGGGGGGCGTCGTGCTCCTGATCAGCACGACCGCGCGCGTGGGCCTGACCGGTCTCGGGGCCTTGGCCAGCCTGATCGGCCTCGGGGCCCTGGACGCGCTCGGGGCCTTGGCCAGCCCAATCAGCCTCGAAGCCCTGGACGCGCTCCGGACCCTGGCCAGCCCAATCAGCCTCGAAGCCCCGACCGCCCTCAGAACCCCGACTAGCCTCGGGGCTCTGGCCAGCCTTGGGGTCCTGACCGCCCTTGGGGTCCTGACCGGCCTCGGGGTCCTGGTCGGCCCGGCCGCCTCCATGGCCCTGACCAGCCTGGCGGCCCTGGTGGCCCGGGCCGGGGACCGAAGCCGGGTCGCCGCCCTGTTCGCGCCGGGCGCCGGAGCCCCCGGCGGTCGCGGCCGCCGGGGCCGGGCGGGCCTCGTTCGCCAAGGCGAGGGCCTCGTCGAATTCGGCCTCCGCCGGGTTGGGCCCGTTCACTGCGCGTCCGGGGTCGCTTCGGCCGGGGCAGCGGGCGCTCCCGAAGGCTCCGCGCCGGTCGTGGCCGCCGGGCCCGGCGTCGGCTCCGGCTTCCCCACCGCCCCGGCCGCACCGGCGTCGGCAGCCGGCCCGGTCCCACCGGCGGACTCGTCCGCCCAGCGAGCCGCGAGCGCGGCGGCCTTGCGGGCCGCTTCCGCCACGGCCTGGGGGCCGCCGTCGGCTCCGGCCCGCGCCGCCGCGTACCCGACCAGGAAGGTCGTCAGCGGCGCCGCGGGCCGGGCCACGCCATGGGCGGCGTCACGGGCGAGGTCGAGCAGGATGCCGGTGTCGACGTCGAGGTCGAGGTCGAGGTCGATGCCCAGTTCGTCCTTGACTGCGGAAATCCATTCATCCAACACACGTCCATGCTCCCTGATCCGCGCGCGGGCGGCGGCGATGTCGTCCCAGGTGTCGCAGTCGAACGCGGCCATCGGCTCGGCGACCCGGGCCAGGGAGAGGCGCGCGGTGAGCCGCCGCAGGGGCAGCCCGGCGAGTCCGGACCCCTCATCGGGGCCAGGCCCCTGGCCGGGACCGAGCCCGGGACCAGGCCTGTGGCCACGCCCGTCGTGGGCGTCCGCGCGAGCGTCGGCGCACGAAGCGTCCCGGGCGCCCCCGGAGTGCTCCAAGTCCCCGCCACCCCGAGCGCCGCCACCGGCCCCGGTGCGCCCAGCGCCCCCGGTATCCCCCGTATCCCCGGCGGCGAGCCGTACGAGTTCCCTTCGTACCGCCTCGCTCCGGTACACCGCGACGAGCGGCTGGTCCCGGCCCTCGGGGTCGGTGAGCAGCGCGCCGTCCGCCGCCCCCACCGCGGCGACGAGATCGCGTACCGTCCGCTCCCGCAGGAACGGCAGGTCGGCGGAGAGCACCACGACCAGCTCGGCGCTCGTGCGGCGCAGACCCGCGTCGAGCGCGGCGAGCGGCCCGCCGCCCGCGGGGTCCTCACGCGCCCACACCACGGGCCGCTCAGTGGGCCGGGGCGCTGCCACGACGACGGTGGTGCCCGCGCCGGAGCAGGCGGCGAGGACGCGGTCGAGCAGCGCCCGGCCGCCCACCCGCACGCCGGGCTTGTCCGCGCCGCCCAGCCGCGCCGCCCGGCCGCCGGCGAGCACGACGGCGTCGAACGCCGCCGCGCCCGAGTGTGGCCGTGTTCGAGGTCATCCCCCGAGTATGGGCGCCGGGGGTGCCCGTGCCACCCCACGGTTGCCCAGGAGGCTCCCGCGCCCCGCTCTTCGCTTCCCCACCACTCCGGGTTCAGCGGCCCGCCACCCGTACGTGCCCCACCCGCCAGAGCCACCCCGCTCGGCTCACGGCGGGACGGCCGCCGCGGACGCCCCCGGCGCGCGGGGTGCCGCGGCGGTGGTCGTCACACCTTGCGCAGCAGGACCGCGGGCTGCTCGACGCAGTCCGCGACGAACCGCAGGAAGCCGCCCGCCGTGCCGCCGTCGCACACCCGGTGGTCGAAGGTCAGCGACAGCTGGACGACCTGCCGCACCGCCAACTCCCCCTGGTGGACCCAGGGCTTGGGCACGATGCGGCCGACGCCGAGCATGGCCGCCTCGGGGTGGTTGATGATCGGCGTGGAACCGTCCACGCCGAACACGCCGTAATTGTTCAACGTGAACGTGGACCCCGTGAGTTCCCCGGGCGTGAGCGTCCCGGCCCGCGCCGACTCCGAGAGGCGGGCCAGCTCGGCGCTCAGCGACTCCGTGTCGCGCGCGTGGGCGTCCCGGACGACGGGCACGACGAGTCCGCGCTCGGTCTGCGCGGCGAAGCCGAGGTGGACCGCGTCGAGCCGTACGACCTCACGGGCCTCCATGTCGACCGTGGAGTTGAGCTCGGGATAGCGGGCGAGGGCCGCCGCGCAGATCCGGGCGAGCAGCGCGAGGAGGGACACCTTCGGCCCGCCCGCCGCGTTCATCGCCGTGCGGGCGCGCATCAGCTCCGTCGCGTCGGCGTCGACCCAGCAGGTGGCGTCCGGGATCTCCCTGCGGCTGCGGGACAGCTTGTCGGCGACGGCGCCCCGGACCCCGCGCAGCGGAATCCGCGTCTCGCCCCCGGCCTTGGGGGGCGCCGTTTGCCGGGTGCCGCCGAAGGTGGCGCCGAGGCCCGGCGCGGCCGAGCGCGCGGCGGCGGACGCCGGACGCGGGTCCCGCGAGCGGCGCGGCCGTGGCCGTCGAGGCCCGCATCGCGTCCTCGACGTCGGCCCGCAGGATCAGCCCTTCGGGGCCCGAGCCCGACAACTCCCGCAGGTCCAGGCCGTTCTCGCGGGCCAGCTTGCGCACCAGGGGTGAAATGACGGGCACGGGGCCGTCCTCGCGCGTGGGGAGCCGGTCGGTGTCCGCCGCCGACGGCCCGGCCTGCGCGGACGGCGTCGCCACTGTCGGCCGGGACACCCCGCGCGCGGGCCGCACCCTGCGCCGGCGCGCGGGCGCGGACGCCGTGCCGTATCCGACGAGTACGTTCCCGGACGCCTCGTCCGCCGTACCGGCCGGGGCGTCGTCCGCCCCGCCAGCGGCGGGCGCTCCCACCGCCGGGGCTCCCACCGCGACCGTCAGGAGCGGCGCCCCCACGGGCAGTTCGGTGCCCTCCTCGCCGAAGCGGGCGGTGATCACGCCCGCGTACGGGCACGGGACCTCGACCATGGCCTTGGCCGTCTCGACCTCGACCACCAGCTGGTCCACTTCGACCACGTCGCCGACCTGCACGAGCCAGCGGGTGATCTCCGCCTCCGTGAGGCCCTCGCCGAGGTCGGGCAGCTTGAACTCCAGTACCTGGGCCATCAGCTCTCCGCCTCCCACTGCAGCCGTGCCACGGCGTCCAGGATGCGGTCGACGCCCGGCAGGTGGTGCCGCTCCAGCATCGGCGGCGGATACGGGATGTCGAACCCGGCGACCCGGAGGACCGGCGCCTCCAGGTGGTGGAAGCAGCGCTCCATGACGCGCGCGGCGATCTCCCCGCCGGGGCCGCCGAATCCGCCGGACTCGTGCACGACGACCGCGCGCCCCGTGCGCCGCACGGACGCGGCGACCGTCTCGTCGTCGAAGGGCACCAGCGAGCGCAGGTCGACGACTTCGAGGTCCCAGCCCTCGGCCCGTGCGGCCTCCGCGGCCTCCAGGCAGACCGGCACGGACGGGCCGATAGGTGATCAGCGAGGCGCTGCGCCCGGGGCGCCGCACGACGGCCTTGCCGAGGGGCTCCACCGGCTCCGGGACGTCCGGGTTCCACTCGGCCTTGGACCAGTACAGGCGCTTGGGCTCCAGGAAGACCACGGGGTCGTCGGAGGCGATGGCGGCCCGCAGCAGGCCGTAGGCGTCGGCGACGGTGGCGGGCGTGACGACGTGGAGTCCCGGCGTCGCCATGTAGTACGCCTCGGAGGAGTCGCTGTGGTGCTCGACGCCGCCGATCCCGCCGCCGTACGGCACCCGGATGGTGATCGGCATCGGCATCGCGCCCCTGGTGCGGTTGCGCATCCGCGCCACGTGCGAGATCAGCTGCTCGAAGGCCGGGTACGCGAACGCGTCGAACTGCATCTCCACAACGGGCCGCAGGCCGTACATGGCCATGCCGACCGCGGTCCCCAGGATGCCCGCCTCGGCCAGCGGCGTGTCCGTGCAGCGGTCGTCGCCGAACTCCTCGGCGAGGCCGTCGGTGACCCGGAAGACACCGCCGAGCGTGCCGACGTCCTCGCCCAGGACGTGCACGGTCGGGTCGTCGGCCAGCGCGTCGCGCAGAGCGCGGCCAAGGGCCTGCCCCATGGGGGCTGGTTTCACGGCGACAGTGGTCATCGGCCCGCTCCGTCCGACTCGTTCTCGGCCGCCAGCTCGGCCCGCAACTGTTCCGCTTGCTCCCGCAGTTGGGAGGTCTGCTCGGCGTACACGTGCGTGAACAGGTCCATGGGGTCGAGGACCGGGTCCTGGTTCATGCGCTCTCTCAGGTCGGCCGCCATCGCCTCCGCGGCGTCGCGCACCGCGCGCGCGTGCTCCTCGTCGAGCAGCCCGCGCGCGGTCAGCTCGCGCTCCAGGAGCAGGATCGGGTCGTGGTCGCGCCAGGCCTGGACCTCGTCGTCGGGGCGGTAGCGCGTGGCGTCGTCCGCGTTGGTGTGGGCCTCCACGCGGTAGGTCACCGCCTCCACGAGCGATGGGGCCGCCGCCCTCACGCGCGCGCCGCACGGCCTCGCTGAGCACCTCGTGCACCGCCACCGTGTCGTTGCCGTCGACCAGGCGGCCCGGCATGCCGTACCCGACGGCCTTGTGCGCGAGGGACGGCGCGGCCGTCTGCTTGGCGAGCGGCACGGAGATCGCGAAGCCGTTGTTCTGCACCAGGAAGACCGTGGGCGTCTGCCAGACGGCCGCGAAGTTCAGCGCCTCGTGGAAGTCGCCCTCGCTGGTGCCGCCGTCGCCGACCATGGCGAGCGCGACCACGTCGTCGCCCTTGATGCGGGCGGCGTGCGCGAGGCCCACGGCGTGCGGGAGCTGGGTGGCGAGGGGGGTGCACAGGGGCGCTATCCGGTGCTCGCGCGGGTCGTACCCGGTGTGCCAGTCGCCCCGCAGCAGGGTGAGGGCGCGCACCGGGTCGAGGCCGCGGGCGACGGCGGCGAGGGTGTCCCGGTAGCTCGGAAACAGCCAGTCGCGCTCTTCGAGGGCGAGCGCGGCGGCGATCTCGCACGCCTCCTGGCCGGTGCTCGACGGGTACACGGCGAGCCTGCCCTGCTTGGTGAGCGCCGTCGCCTGCGTGTTGTACCGCCGTCCGCGGACGAGTTCGGCGTGCAGGCGCAGGAGCAGCTCAGGGGTGGCCTTGGCCGCGGCCTCGGTGCCGAGCACCCGGTACGGCTCCGCGTCCGGCAGCAGCGGCGCGGGGTCGGTCCTGAGCTGCCACGCGGGGGGCGGGGCGGGCCGGTAGGCGCCCCGCTGCTCCATGACCGTCATGACGGCACCTCCTGGGGAATCCTGAGGGGAGCCGGCTCCTCGTGGGAGCGGCGGCGGAGGCGCGATCGTGTGACGCGCCTCACCTACCGATTGTTCGGTCGTCGGCACATTTTGGCTACAGGCCCCTCCAGGCTGTGGACAAACGGTTCTCCACAGCTTGGGATGGACGCATTACGTCCATGGTAAGGAGGCGGGGGGACATGGCATCTGAACCGAATGGCCGACAGGCAGGACGGGAGCCGTCCGGAACCGCAGCCCCGTCCGCTGGACGCCATCGACCGCGACATCCTGCAGATCCTGCACACGGACGGTCGCGCCTCGATACGTTCCGTGGCGGAGCGCGTCCATGTGTCGAGGGCCAACGCCTACGCGCGCATCAACCGCTTGATCGACGACGGCGTCATCCGCGGCTTCGGCGCCAGGATCAACCACGAAAGAGCGGGTCAGGGCGCGTCCGCCTACATCACCCTGAAGATCGTCCAGAACACCTGGCGCACGGTCCGCGACCAGCTGCGCACCTTGCCGGGCGCGTCCCACATCGCCCTGGTGAGCGGCGACTTCGACGTACTGCTCCTAGTGCACACGCCCGACACGCGCGCGCTGCGCGAACTGGTGCTCACCCGTCTCCAGGCCATCCCCGAGGTGCTCAGCACGCGCACGCTACTGGTCTTCGAGGAGGACGACCTGGAGACGGAGGGCTAGGGCCCTTCCAGGGGCCCTAGAAGGGCCCGCCGCGCGGCTCAGCGGCCTCGCGGACGTCGGGTCTCAGCCATTCGTACGCAGTCCCGCGAACGCCAACTGCACCACGGCGTCGGCGATTTCCGTCCCGTTGGCGGCGCCCCGGCTGTCCGGCCGGTACCACTCCACGACGGAATTGATCATTCCGAAGAGCAGCCGGGTGGCGAGGCGCAGCTCGACGTCCGACCGCAGGTCGCCGTCCGCCACGGCCTCCTTGAACAGGGCCGCGACCTGGTGGTCGAAGTCCCTGCGCCGCTCCATCGCCCAGCGCTCGGTGTCGGTGTTGCCGCGCACGCGCAGCAGCAGCGTCACATAGGGCAGCTCGGCGACCAGCACCTCGACGGTGCGCCGCGTGACGTACTCCAGGCGCTCGACCGCGCTCCCCACGCGCGCGTGCTCCTCGCCGAGCACGGAGAACAGCCCGTCGAGCGCCCGGTTCACCGCGCGCCGCAGCAACTCCTCCTTGCCCGCGACGTGGTGGTAGATCGACGACTTGGAGATGCCCGCCGCCTTGGAGAGGTGCTCCATGGACGTGCCGTCGTAGCCGCGCTCGTTGAAGACGCGTACGGCGACTTCGAGGAGGGTCTCGGGGGTGTAGGGGTCGCGCCGTGCCATGGTCATCCGTTCTCCTCACGCGCGGCCGCGTGCCGCAGCCCCTGCGAGGGGGCGTAGCGCCCCGTGGGGTACTCGCCGTGCACGTTGTCGAGGAACTCGGCCACCCAGGGGGCGCCGAGCGCCGTACCCCAGGACAGCAGGCCGCGCGGGTAGCTGACGCCCAGGCGCATGGCCGTGTCGACGTCGGCGGCGTCGGCCACGCCGCGCGCCACGGCGTCGTGCGCGAAGTCCACGAGCATCGCGACCGTACGGGCCACGATCAGGCCCGGGGTCGCGCGGATCACGCTGACCTGCTTGCCGAGGGCCTGGAAGAGGCCCACGGCCTCCCCAAGGGCCTCGTCGCTCACGCGGACGTCCCGGGCCGAGGGCGATCCGGGTCGCGGACGCGTAGTCGAGGGCCAGGTCGAACTCGATCGTGGGGCGCGCGGCCGTCTCCACGGACGTGCCGCTGACGAGCGCGAGGCGCGCCCCCGCGGGCAGTTCGATCCAGCCCGGGTACGCGGCGAGCCCGGGGTCGCCGCGCTCCACGCGGATCCCCGCCGCCTCGATGAGCCCGACCAGCGCGGCCGCCTGGAACAGCTCGCCGTGCAGCGTGACGGCCTGCGGCGCGGCGGCGGGCTCCGCCGTGTGCGCCTCCGCGCGCGGGGCGTCCGGCCCGTATCCGTACCAGCCCTGTCCGGACTTGCGCCCCAGTCGGCGTGCCGCGACCAGGCGGCCCTGGGCGAGCGACGGCGTGAACTTGGGGTCCTGGAAGAAGGACTCCCACACCGAGCGCGTGACGGCCTCGTTCACGTCCTGGCCGATGAGATCGGTGAGTTCGAAGGGGCCCATCTTGAAGCCGCCGCACTCGCGCAGCACGGCGTCGATCGTCGCGGGGTCCGCGGCCCGCTCCTCGTACGCGCGCAGCGCCTCGGCGTAGAAGGGCCGCGCGACGCGGTTGACGATGAACCCAGGGGTGTCGGCGCAGCGGACCGGCGTCTTGCCCCAGGCCTTGGCGGTGGCGTACGCGCGCGTGGCGGCCGAATCGTCGGTAGCGAAGCCGCTGACGACCTCGACGAGGGGAAGCAGCGGCGCCGGGTTGAAGAAGTGCAGGCCGACGAAGCGGCCGGGCCTATCCAGCGGGCCCGCGATGGCGGTCACGGACAGGGAAGAGGTGTTCGTGGCGAGCAGACAGTCCTCGGCGACGATGTCCTCGAGCTCCTGGAACAGCTGCTGCTTGACCTCCAGTCGCTCCAGGATCGCCTCGACGACGAGCCCGCACCCGGCGAGCTCGGCGAGGCTGTCGACCGCCTGGAGGCGCTCGCTCGCGGCGGCGCGGGCGTCCGCGTCGAGGCGGCCCTTCTCCACAAGCCGGTCCAGACGGGCGGCGATCGCCTCGGCGGCCGCCTTCGCGCGGCCGGGTCCGGCGTCGTACAGCCGCACCGGGTGTCCCGCCACCAGCGCGACCTGGGCTATGCCCTGGCCCATGGTGCCGGTGCCGACCACGGCGACCGGGCTGCTGAGATCGAGTGCTGTCATGCTCGCGATCCTCCCGCACAAGGGTCTTGGCCAGGGGTTCGGGGTGGGCGGGGGAGGTTTTCCACAGCTTTGGCAGACCCTCTTGTCCCGACCGATCGTTCGGTTACTCTAGCTCTGTCCAGCTGTTCCTGCCCACTGCCCCTGCCCAGCTCGCCAGCTCGAAGGAGAGCTGACTCGACGAGGAGTTGGTCCGTCATGGCCGCCGAACTCACCGCGCACCAGCTGATCGCCAAGCACCGGCCCACGCTCGACCAGGCCCTGGAGGCCATCAGCACGCGCGCGTACTGGTCGCCGCACCCCGAGCACCCCAAGGCCTATGGGGAGAACGGCAGCCTGAGCCTGCCGGAAGGCAAGGCCGCCTTCGAGTCCCTCCTGAACGGCCGCTTCGACCTGGACCAGCCGGGCACGGATGACTGGACGGGCGCGGAAGTCTCCCCCTTCGGCCCCGAGTTGGGCATCACGTATCCGCACCCGGACGTGGACACCCTGCTGCCCGCGATGCGCGCCGGACTGCGCGACTGGCGCGAGGCGGGCGCCGAAGGGCGCGCCGCGGTGTGCCTGGAGATCCTGTCGCGCCTCAGCGCCCGCACGCACGAGCTCGCGCACGCCGTCATGCACACCAGCGGCCAGGCCTTCATGATGGCGTTCCAGGCGGGCGGCCCGCACGCCCAGGACCGCGGCCTGGAAGCCGTCGCGTACGCGTACGCGGAACAGGCCCGCACCCCCGGCACCGCCGAGTGGACCAAGCCCCAGGGCAAGCGCGACCCGCTGGTCCTCGACAAGCGCTTCGTCCCGGTCGGCCGCGGCGTGGCCCTGCTGATCGGCTGCAACACCTTCCCGACCTGGAATGGCTACCCCGGCCTCTTCGCCTCCCTGGCCACGGGCAACGCGGTCCTGGTCAAGCCCCACCCGCGCGCGGTCCTCCCGCTCGCCCTGACCGTGCGGATCGCCCGCGAGGTCCTCACCGAGGCGGGCTTCGACCCGAACCTGGTCGCCCTCGCCGCCGAGCGCCCCGGTGAAGGCATCGCCAAGACCCTCGCGGTACGCCCCGAAGTCAAGATCATCGACTACACGGGCTCGACGGCCTTCGGCGACTGGCTGGAGACCAACGCCCGCCAGGCGCAGGTCTACACGGAGAAGGCCGGCGTCAACACGGTCGTCATCGACTCGACCGACAACTACAAGGGCATGCTGTCGAACCTGGCCTTCTCCCTGTCCCTGTACAGCGGCCAGATGTGCACGACCCCGCAGAACCTCCTCATCCCGCGCGAGGGCATCGACACCGACGCGGGCGCCAAGTCGTATGAGGACGTGGTCACGGACCTCGCGGCCGCGGTGAACGGCCTCCTCGGCGACGACGCCCGGGCGAACGGCGTCCTCGGCGCCCTGGTCAACCCGGACGTCAAGGCCCGCCTCGAGGGCGCCGCCGGCATCGGTGAAGTCGCCCTCCCCTCGCGGGAGATCACCAACCCCGAGTTCCCGGACGCCGTGGTGCGCACCCCGGTGATCGTGAAGCTGGACGGCGCGAAGCCGGACGCCGAGGCGGCGTATCTCAGCGAGTGCTTCGGCCCGGTGTCGTTCGCCGTCGCCGTGGACTCCTCGGCGGACGCGGTGGACCTGCTGCGGCGCACGGTGCGCGAGAAGGGCGCCATGACCGTCGGCGCCTACACCACCTCCCAGGACGTGGCCTCCGCCGTCGAGGAGACCTGCCTGGAGGAGAGCGCCCAGCTGTCGCTGAACCTGACCGGCGGTGTCTATGTGAACCAGACCGCCGCGTTCTCGGACTTCCACGGCTCGGGCGGCAACCCGGCGGCGAACGCCGCGCTGTGCGACGGCGCGTTCGTGGCCAACCGCTTCCGGGTGGTGGAGATCCGCAGGGACGCCTGAGCGAGGCGGCACGGCTCCGGGGCCCCTCGGCGGGTCCCTGAGCCGACCCCGGGAGCGAGGGTCAGTCCTCCGCTCCCGGGGCACCGGCCAACGGCCGGTGCGAAGACGAGGACCAGTGGAAGAGCGTCATGCCGACGCTCGTCGCCAGGTTGTAGCTGGACACCTGCGGCCGCATCGGCAGCGACACCAGGTGGTCCGCGCGGGCCCGCAGCGCCGCAGACAGGCCGCTGCGCTCGGACCCGAAGGCCAGCACGGCGTCGTCGGGGAGCTTGAGCCCCCGGATGTCCTCGCCCTCGGCGTCCAGCGCGAACAGCGGTCCCTCGGGCAGTTCGGCGACGTCCACGCGCTCCACCGCCGTCGCGAAGTGCAGCCCCGCGCCGCCCCGGACGACCGTGGGGTGCCAGGGGTCGAGCGTGCCGGTCGTCACCACGCCGGTCGCGCCGAAGCCCGCGGCGAGCCGGATCACCGCCCCGGCGTTGCCGAGGTTGCGCGGGTCATCGAGGACGATCACGGGCGCGTGCCGCGGCCTGCGTCCCAACGCCTCCAGGTTGGCCGCACGGGACGGGCGCTCCGCGAGGGCCACCACCGCCGTGGGGTGCGGCCGGGGCACCAGGGCGCGCAGCGTGGCGTCATCGGTCTCGACGAGCAGGTCGCCAAGGGCGCCCGCGACATCCGGCGCGAGGTCCTCCGCGAGGCCGAGAGCGGCGTCCTTGTCCCCGGTCAGCGCCACCGGTACGCGCGCGCCGAAGCGCAGCGCGTGCTTCAGGGCGTGAAAGCCGTCGAGCAGCACCGACGTCTCGGCGAGCCCGCGCCACCCGCGGACCACGTCCGCCGCCACCCGCGCCTCACCCGCATCCGTACCGCTCATGCACCGAAGCCTACGCGCGCGTGCTCAGCGTCCTCCCGCGCCCGTTCAGCGTCCTCCTGAGGCTCCTGCGCCGCCGTGCGCCCACCACTCGGCAGACGGGGCCCCGGCAGCCGGGAGAGCAGCGCTCCACGCGCGCGTGCCGCTCCGTCGCCGAGCCGCCGCAGGAACGACGTCGGCAGGAAGACCGCGTCGGCCGCGATCATCGCGAGCGAGAAGAACGGCAGCCCGAGGACGACGGCGATGACGGCGTGCTCGAAGATCATCAGTGTCAGGAGCACGTTCTTGACGCGCCGGTTGAGCAGCGTGAACGGAAAGGCCACCTGCACCGCGACCGTCCCGTACGTGATGATCATGATCATCACGCCGTGCGAGGCGAGCAGGTCGGAGAGTGCGGGCCAGGGCGAGAAGTAGTCCAGGTTCAGCGGGTAGTAGACGGCGGTGCCGTCCTGCCAGCGGCTGCCCTGGATCTTGTACCAGCCCGCCGTCGCGTAGATCAGGCACGCCTCCACCATGATCACGAGCAGGGCCGCGTTGTGCACGAGGTTGGCCACGACGTCGAGCAGGCGCCTGGTGTCACCGCCCGGGGCACGCCGCCCGACGACCCACCACAGGCCCTGGGCCACCCACAGCCCCCAGAAGAGCACCAGCCAGAACCAGCGGAGCTCCGCCATGAACGTCATGGCGACCAGCACGAGGCCGAGCCCCCACCACAGCGCGGGCCCGACGTGGTCCACGCGCGCGTGTACGCCGTGCGAGTCGGCGCGCACCGACGCACCGTCCGCGTCCAGCACGCGTCCCTCGTGGCCGTACTGCGCACGTCCGTCGTGTTCGTCGGCACGCGCGCGTGCGTGACGGCGCGCGTCCAGGGACCACACCTGCCCGCAGCGCGTGAACACCAGGTAGATCGCCATCAGATGGATGACGTTGTCGCCGCCGTCCCCCATGAAGATGCTGCGGTTCTGCAGCGACAGCACCCCGACCATGAACAGCACGGACATGGTGCGCGTGCGCCAGCCCAGCAGGAACAGGGCGCTGCTGAGCACGGCGAAGGCGTAGACCGCCTCGAACCACAGCTGCGAGTCGGACCACAGCAGCACCGTGAACGCGTCGTTCACGGAGGTCAGCTGCCGCGCCACGTCCCAGGCCCAGGGGCCGTCGGGCCCGTACAGCTCGTTCCTGTGCGGCAGTTCGCGCAGCAGGAACAGCAGCCACGTGGCCGCGAAGCCGACGCGGACCACCGCGCTCTGGTACGGGCCGAGCGCACGGGAGGTGACGCGCTGGAGGCCCCGTGCGAGCGGGTCGAGACGGCCGGGACGGGCGGGGTCGCTGGGACGGGCGGGGCGGGTCACTGGGGGCTCCCTTCGGGGGCCCGGGGGCGCCCTTCGGCCGCGACGTCGCGCTTCGCGCGCGCGTCGTCGGCGAGCGGCATGTCGTCCGAGGTCACCGACCACCAGGGCAGCAGCCTCAGCACGGGTTTGGCGTCGACCTTCTCGTCGCTCCACTTCGGCGGCCGCACTCCGGCCGTACGGGACCTGACCTGCACCTGGTCGAAGGCCTCCCCGCGCCGCAGCGGGCCCTGCCGGTCGAATGCGCAGCAGGACGATGCGGCGGATGTAGCGCTCGGAGATCTCACCGCGCAGACCGGTGGGACGATTCTGCGCGTCGTGCGTGGACACGAAGAGGTCCCAGGCCCGGCGCAGTTCGTTCTGCTGGGTGTGGCTCGGCAGGGGGTTGTGGTCGATGGCCGCGCCGTCCTGCGCGGACAGGTCGTACCAGCCGGTGAACCGGCGGCCGCCGTCCGCCGTGCGGATCTGCGCCCGGGCCTGCACCGCGACGTTCTGCTGCAGCGGGTTGGGCGCGAACAGCTTCCAGTTCTGCTCGAACTCCGGGTACACCCAGTCGGCGATGGTCTCGCCGTGCTTCTTGCTCACGGTGTTCGCCGGGGCCACGTGCAGGAACAGCATGCCGACGTGTACGCACACCGTCACGACGACCACGGCCAGGGCGAGGGCGGCGACGAGCTGGTAGCCACGGGGGAGCCCGGCGATCCCGGCCGCCGCAGCACGCGGCGCGGGCTCGGCGGGCCCCACCGCGGGCTCCACGAACCCTGAGGCGGGCCCTACGAGCCCTGCGGGCTCTGACGCGGGCTCCACGGGCCCCGCGGGCGCGGCGGCGCGTTCCGGCACGTCGTCGTCCAGCGACGCGGGCATCCCTCCGGACAGAGCAGAACCTTCAGCCTCGGTAGACCCCTCAGTCCCCCTGACCCCCACAGCCCCCTCAACCCCAGGGACCTCCTCGCCCCCGTCCGGCGCGGGGGACCTGTCAGGCCCGCCGGGCCCGTCCCGCGGGCCCTTGTCATAGGCGTCCATTGCGTCCCGCTTCCCGATCCCGCACCGAACCCTGCCGCCGGAACGGTACTCAGGCCTGCCTGCCAGGCACAGCGCCCCGGAGGTTATCCACAGGGTTGACACCCTATGGCGAGGCGCCGCACCATTGAATTCCGGCGGACCGAACGATCGGTCGGGAGCCGCCGGGAGACGCAGACTCTGCCCGAGGTCGAGGGGGACCGAGATGGCGACAGCGCACCAGCCGCCCGGCGTGGCACAGGACCACCGCGCGTCCGGCGCCACGGACGGCGCCGTGCCCGTGGACATCGCCGCGCTCGAGTCCGCGTTCGACGCGGCCGTGGCGGCCGACGACCGCATCGAGCCGCGCGACTGGATGCCGGACGCGTATCGCGCCACGCTCGTGCGCCAGATCGCGCAGCACGCCCACTCCGAGATCATCGGCATGCAGCCGGAGGCCAACTGGATCACGCGCGCCCCGTCGCTGCGCCGCAAGGCGATCCTGATGGCCAAGGTCCAGGACGAGGCGGGCCACGGCCTGTATCTGTACAGCGCGGCGGAAACGCTCGGCGTCAGCCGCGACGAGCTCCTCGACAAACTCCACTCGGGCCGCCAGAAGTACTCATCGATCTTCAACTACCCGACCCTGACCTGGGCGGACGTAGGCGCGATCGGCTGGCTCGTGGACGGCGCGGCGATCACCAACCAGGTGCCGCTCTGCCGCTGTTCGTACGGCCCCTATGCCCGCGCGATGGTCCGCGTCTGCAAGGAGGAGTCCTTCCACCAGCGCCAGGGGTACGAACTGCTGCTGGCCCTCAGCCGCGGCACCCCCGAACAGCACGAGATGGCCCAGGACGCCGTGAACCGCTGGTGGTGGCCGTCCCTGATGATGTTCGGCCCGCCCGACGCCGAGTCGGCGCACTCCGAGCAGTCCATGACCTGGAAGATCAAGCGCCACTCGAACGACGAGCTGCGCCAGCGCTTCGTGGACATCTGCGTCCCCCAGGCCGAGTCCCTCGGCCTGACGCTGCCCGACCCCGAGCTGCGCTGGAACGAGCAGCGGGAACACCACGACTTCGGCCCCATCGACTGGAGCGAGTTCCGCTCGGTCCTCAAGGGCAACGGCCCGTGCAACGACCAGCGCATCACCCAGCGCAGGAACGCCCACGAGCAGGGCGCCTGGGTGCGCGAGGCCGCCGCCGCGTACGCCGCGAAGCACACCGACCACGACCAGCACCGCCGCTCGCCCGCGGAGATCGGCGCACACGGGGAGGCGACCGCATGAGCAGCTCGACCGAATGGCCCCTGTGGGAAGTGTTCGTGCGCTCCCGGCGCGGCCTGTCCCACACGCACGCGGGCAGCCTGCACGCCCCGGACGCCGCCATGGCCCTGCGCAACGCCCGGGATCTGTACACCCGCAGGAACGAGGGCGTCTCCATCTGGGTCGTGCCGTCCGCCGAGATCACCGCCTCCTCGCCGGACGAGAAGGACTCCTTCTTCGAGCCGTCCGCCGACAAGCCCTACCGCCACCCGACGTTCTACGACATCCCGGAAGGAGTGAAGCACCTGTGACCCCCACGCCCCTCACGACGGCCCACGCCGTGGCACTCGCCCTCGGCGACGACGCCCTGGTGCTCTCGCACCGCCTGGGAGAGTGGGCGGGCCACGCGCCCGTCCTCGAAGAAGAGGTCGCCCTGGCGAACATCGCCCTGGACCTGCTCGGCCAGGCCCGCGTCCTGCTGTCCCTGGCCGGCGACGAGGACGAGCTGGCGTACCTCCGCGAGGAGCGCGCCTTCCGCAACGTCCAGCTGGTCGAGCAGCCGAACGGCGACTTCGCCCACACCATCGCCCGCCAGCTGTACTTCTCCGTCCACCAATACCTCCTGTACGGCCAACTCGCCGCCACGGACAGCGAGCTGGCCCCGCTGGCCGCGAAGGCCGCCAAGGAAGTCGCCTACCACCAGGACCACGCCGAGCAGTGGACGCTCCGGCTCGGCGACGGCACGGCCGAGAGCCACGAGCGGATGCAGCGCGCCCTCGACGCGCTGTGGCGGTTCACGGGCGAGCTGTCCCAGCCGGTGGAGGGCCTCGACCTGGACTGGCGGGCGCTGCGGGAGCAGTGGACCGCCAGGGTCACCGAGGTGATCGAGAAAGCCACGCTCACCGTCCCGGAGGGTGCCCAGAGCGGGGCGTGGACGGCGGGCGCCGGACGCGAGGGACTGCACACGGAGTCTTTCGGGCGGATGCTCGCCGAGATGCAGCACCTGCACCGCAGCCACCCGGGGGCGTCATGGTGACCTCCGCGCCCACCGCCCTCGAGGAGCGGCTCCGGGACCTGGCGGGCTCGGTGCCCGACCCCGAGCTGCCCGTCCTGACGCTGGCGGAGCTCGGCGTGGTGCGCGCCGTCCACGTCAGCGGCCCCGGCCGCGTCGAGGTCGAGCTGACACCGACGTACACGGGCTGTCCGGCGATCGAGGCCATGGCCGCGGACATAGAGCAGGTCCTGCACGAGCACGGCATGGCCGACGTCCAGGTGCGCACGGTGCTCTCCCCGGCCTGGTCCACGGACGACATCAGCGCCGAAGGCCGCCGCAAACTCGCCGAGTTCGGCATCGCCCCGCCCCGCCCGCACGCCACCGACGGACCGGTGCCGATCGCGCTCACGGTCCGCTGCCCCCACTGCGGCTCCGCCGACACCGAGCTGCTCAGCCGCTTCTCGTCGACCGCGTGCAAGGCCCTGCGCCTGCTGCGTCGCCTGCCGTGAGCCCTTCGACCACTTCAAGGAGCTGTGATGGCGCGCTTCCACCCGCTGCGCGTAGCGGCCGTCGACCGGCTCACCGACGACTCCGTGGCCCTGACCTTCGACGTGCCCGAGTCCCTGCGCGCGGACTACCGCTACACCCCGGGCCAGCACCTCGCCATCCGCCGCGTCGTGGACGGCGAGGAGATCCGGCGCACCTACTCCATCTGCTCCGCGGCGGCCGCCCCTGACACCGCCGAAGAGCCAAGGGCGCTGCGCGTGGGCGTCCGCGTGGTGGACGGCGGCGCCTTCTCGACGTACGCGCACAAGGAAATAGCCGTGGGGGACGAGCTGGAGGTGATGACCCCGGCGGGCCGCTTCACCCTGGCACCCGCGCCCGGGCGGTACGCCGCGGTGGTAGGCGGCAGCGGCATCACCCCGGTCCTCTCCATCGTCACCACGCTCCTGGAGCGGGAGCCGAGAGCCGAGTTCTGCCTCATACGCAGCGACCGCACGACGGCGTCCACGATGTTCCTGGAGGAGGTCGCCGACCTCAAGGACCGGTGGCCCGAGCGGTTCCAGCTGGTGACGGTGCTCTCCCGCGAGGAGCAGCAGGCCGGGCTCACCTCCGGGCGCCTCGACCAGGACCGGCTCGCGGACCTGCTGCCCGCGCTCCTTCCCGTCACCGAGGTCGACGGCTGGTTCCTCTGCGGTCCCTACGGCCTGGTGCAGAGCGCCGAGCGGACGCTGCGCTCCCTGGGAGTGGACCGGCGACGCGTCCACGAGGAGATCTTCCATGTGGACGAGGCCCCCACGGCCGCCGCCCAGGCTCCGGCGCCGGAGCACAGCAGCGTCACCGTGACCCTCGACGGCCGCTCCGGCACCTGGCCGGTGCGGGCCGGGGAGTCCCTGCTCGACACGGTGCTGCGCAACCGCGCGGACGCCCCGTTCGCCTGCAAGGGCGGCGTGTGCGGCACCTGCCGGGCCTTCAAGGTGTCCGGCGGAATCCGGATGGACCGAAACTTCGCGCTGGAGCCGGAGGAGACCGAGGCCGGTTATGTACTGGCCTGCCAGTCCCACCCCACCACGGACAAGGTGGAGCTGGACTTCGACCGCTGAGCCCGGGCGAAGCCCCGCCCCTCCCGGCCCTGCCCTGCCCTGCCCTGCCCCTAGCCCCATCGCAGACCCGGCCGATCCCGTTGGCTTCTGTTCCCTTCCTCTAGAACCTGTTCTATCTTGACGCTCCGTCAGACACCGTGGGCGGAGCGGACGGACACGACCAGGCCGGTACGCGGGAGGACGAGCAGTGGACTTCACCTTCACCGAGGAACAGCAGGCGGCGCTCGAAGCGGCCAAGGCCCTCTTCGCCGACGTCGCGCCGGACGGCGTGCCCAGCCCCGCCCTGACGCCCGGCGCCGTCGCCGATGACTTCGACCGCGCGCTCTGGTCGAGACTCGCCGCGGCGGACCTGCTCAGCCTGCACCTCGACCCGGAGTACGGCGGGTACCCCGGCCTGGACGTCATCGCGCTCTGCCTCGTGCTGCGGGAGTCGGCGAAGGTCCTCGCCCGGGTCCCGCTCCTTGAGTCCGGCGCGGCCACCTACGCCATCGGAACCTACGGCGGCGACGCGTTGAAGCAGCGCGTGCTGCCGCGAGCCGCCCGAGGGGAACTCGTGCTGACCGTCGCCCCGCACGGCCGCACCGGCCACGACGGCGCCGAACTCGCCGTCACCGCACGGCCCGACGGCGCCGACTGGCTCCTGGACGGCACCCAGACCGCCGTGTCCTGGGCCCACAACGCGGACCTCGTCGTCGTCCCCGCCACCGCCGCCGAAGGCCGTACGGTCCTCGCCGTCGTCCCTCGAACCGCCCCCGGTCTCACACTCGCCGAGCAGATCTCCACCACCGGTGAGCGGCTCGCCGAACTACGCCTGGACTCCGTACGCGTCACGGCCCCCGAGCTCATCACCGCCGACGGCGCCTGGGACTTCCTGCGTGATCTGCTGGCCACCGGCACCTGCGCGCTCGCGCTCGGTCTCGGCGCCGGGGTTCTCCGCATGACCAGCGAATACGCCGGAAAGCGCGAGCAGTTCGGCCATCCCATCGCCACGTTCCAGGCCGTCGCGGTCCAGGCCGCCGACCGCTACATCGACCTGCGGGCGATGGAGGCCACGCTCTGGCAGGCCGCCTGGCGCCTCGGCGCCCCCGGCCACACCGGCGCGGGCCACGACGGGCCGCTGCCGGTCAGCGCGGACGTAGCGGTGGCCAAGACCTGGGCCTCGGACGGCGTGCGCCGCGTCGTACAGACCGCACAACACCTGCACGGAGGCTTCGGCGCCGACACCGACTACCCCCTGCACCGCTACCACGCCTGGGCCAAGCACCTGGAACTGTCCCTCGGCCCGGCAGCGGCACACGAGGAAGCGCTCGGCGACCTGCTCGCCGCCCACGCCCCCGGCTGAGACGACGCGTCCGCGCGGGACAGCACCAGGCGTCCCGCGCCGCGCGGCCACCGTCCTAGATCACGGTGCCCGGCTGGCCCTTGCCGTCGACGACGGGCTTCCCCGAGGCCTCCCAGGCCTCCATGCCACCGGCGACGTTCACGGCGTCGATGCCCTGCTGCGCGAGGTACATGGTCACCTGCGCCGAACGGCCGCCGGACCGGCAGATCACGTTCACCTGGCCGTCCTGGGGCGCCGCCTCGGTCAACTCTCCGAAGCGGGCCACGAAATCACTCATCGGAATGTGCAGCGCGTCCGCCGCGTGACCGGCCTGCCACTCATCGTCCTCGCGAACGTCGAGCAGGAAGTCTCCGTCCGAAAGGTCAGCGACCGTGACCGTGGGCACACCAGAACCGAATTGCATGCCACCGACGCTACCCGACCCCGCCGCCGACAACACAGCCCCCGTGCCCCGCCGGCCGCCGCTCAGGCGGTGAGCCGCTCCAGCTCCGCCTCGCGCTCAGCCACCTGCGTCAGCAGCTGCTCGGCGATCTCTTCGAGGAGCCGGTCCCGGGGTCGTCCGGCGCCAGCTTCAGCATCGCGCCGATCGCGCTCTCCTCCAGCTCCCCGGCGACCACCGTCAGCAGCTCCTTGCGCCGCGACAGCCACTCGAGGCGGGCGTACAGCTCCTCGCTAGGGGTGGGCCGCGACTCCTCGGGCACCGGCCCCGCGCTCCACTCCTCCAGGAGCTCGCGCAGCATCGCCTCGTCGCCACGGCCGTACGCCGCGTTCACCCGCGTGATGAACGCCTCGCGCCGCTCCCGCTCCGGCTCGTTCTGCGCGAGGTCGGGGTGGGCCTTGCGGGCCAGCTCCCGGTAGAGCTTGCGGGCCTCGTCGCTCGGCCGCACCCGCTGCGGCGGCCGCACCGACTGCTCGGTCAGCATCGCGGCCGCCTCGGGCAGCAGCCCCTCGCTGTCCATCCAGCCGTGGAAGAGCTCCTCCACGCCCGGCATCGGCTGCACCCGCGCCCGCGCCTCCTCCGCCTTGCGCCGGTCCTCCGGGTCGCCGGAGCGCGCCGCCACCGCCTCGGCGATCAGCGCGTCCAGCTCGTCGAGCCGCGTGTACATCGGGCCGAGCTTCTGGTGGTGCAGCCGGGAGAAGTTCTCCACCTCGACGCGGAACGTCTCCACCGCGATCTCGTACTCGATCAGCGCCTGCTCGGCCGCCCGCACGGCGTTCTCCAGGCGGGCCTCGGGTCGTTCCTGACCGTCGTCCCGCCGCGTCTCCGCGGGCGTCTCGGGCCGCTGCTCGGGCATCTCGTCCTGCGTCGGCTCGGCTTCCGGGGTCGTCACCCACCCAGCGTAGGCCACGGGTGCGGTGAGCTCCTCACACGGCACCCCGGCTCGCCGCACCCCCGTCACACCCCCGTCTCCGCCGGGACCCGCCCCTCTCTGACAGCGGCGACCAGCAGTGCGTGATCGGCTTCCGTGCGGTTGGCGTACGTCACCGCGAAGGCAGCTATCGCCTCGTCCAGTTCGTCGTTCTTGCCGCAGTACCCGGCGATGAGCCGGGGGTCGGCGCTGTGGGCGTGGGCGCGGGCGAGGAGCGCTCCGGTCATGCGGCCGTAGTCGTCGAGCTGGTCCGGGGCGAGCGCGGCCGGGTCGACGCTGCCCTTGCGGTTTCTGAACTGCCGTACCTGGAACGGCCGTCCGTCGATCGTCGTCCAGCCGAGCAGGAAGTCGCTGACGACCTGCATGCGCTTCTGTCCGAGCACGACACGGCGGCCCTCGTGGGTGGCGTCCTGCTCCTTGAAGCCCGCCGCCGGCAGATGGGGCAGCAGCGCCGAGGGGGACGCCTCCTTGACCTGGAGCACGAGCGGCTCGCCTCGGTGGTCGAGGAGCAGCACCACGTAGGAGCGCAGGCCGACGCTTCCGGTGCCCACGACTCGGAACGCCACGTCCTGGATCGCGTACCGCGCGAGCAGGGGGAGGCGGTCCTCGGGCAGCGTGTTCCGGTACTCCCCCAGGGCCAGGGCGACCGCGGCGGCTTCGGCGTCCGGTACCCGGCGCAGGACCGGGGGCGCGTCGACGAAGCGTCTGGGGGTGACGCCGCCGGGGGTCTCCTCGGCGGCGGTGACCGGTTCGGTCGACTTGGCGGCGAAGCGGGCGCTGGTGTTCTGGCGTGCCTTCTGCGAGACGCGGTCGAGGGTGCCGAGCAGGTCGCGGGCGTCGGTGTGGGAGACCAGTTCCTCGTCGGCGATCGCGTTCCACGCGTCGAGGACGGGGAGCTTGGCGAGCAGGCGCATGGTGCGGCGGTAGGCGCCGACGGCGTCGTAGGCGGCTTCCTCGCAGGCCTCCTCCGTGGCACCGGCTTCGCGGCCCGCGAGGACGAGGGAGGTGGCCAGGCGCTTGACGTCCCACTCCCAGGGGCCGTGCGCGGTTTCGTCGAAGTCGTTCAGGTCGATGATGAGTCCGCCGCGCGCGTCCGCGTACAGGCCGAAGTTGGCCGCGTGGGCGTCGCCGCAGATCTGTGCGCCGATGCCGGTGAGGGGGGTGCGCGCGAGGTCGTGGGCCATGAGCCCGGCCGACCCGCGCAGGAAGGCGAAGGGGCTGGCGGCCATCCTGCCGGTCCGGATCGGGGTGAGCTCCGGGATTCGGCCGCGGTTGGTGTCCTCCAGGACGGAGAGGGGGTCGGGCCGGTGGTCGTCCGCCGTGTACGTCGCGTGCGTGGAGCGCGGGACGCGGGTGCGCAGGGACTTGCCTTCCTGCTTGGGCCCGCCGGGCTGCCCGGCGGCTCCGGGTGCGGGCGCGGGGAAGCCCGCGAATCCGTCCACGCGCGGCAGCCTTCGCACGCCTCGCGGATCGCGCGGCCCCGGCAGTGCCGTCTCGGCGCTCCCCGTCCCGGCCGGTCCGTCTACGCCTGGTGTGTCAGTTGTCTCAGTCACGGCCATCGCCCCCCGAGTTCCGGTTGTCCGCGCGCACCCGGCAGCGCGTGCCCCGTACCGAGGTCCGAGGCGTCGTGCGGCGGCGCGAACATCAACTGGCATTGACCGTACCGCCGCGAGCGAACCGCTGTCACAGCCTGTGGATAACTTCGCCGGGCCCTCGCCACCCCAGCTCTTTGGTGACATACATCACCGGCTACGGCAGGGGCTCGTGAGGCCGAAGAGCACAGGGAAGTCTCAGCGGGCGGGGCACAAGTAAGGGGACGCAAGAAGAGGGCAGATCCTCAGGCGCTGGAACTCAGGCACCGGGAGGCCCGCGCCGGGAAGCAGCCCTCCAGGCCGCAAGACACCCGGGTCTCCAGGTCTCCAGGTCTCAACGCACCCACAAACGCAAAGAGACCCCAGATGAACTGGGGTCTCTCTGACTGGTGCGCGAGGGGGGAGTTGAACCCCCACGCCCTTTCGGGCACTGGAACCTGAATCCAGCGCGTCTGCCTATTCCGCCACCCGCGCATGGGTGTTGTCTTTGGGTCTCTCACTGTGTGGTGCGAGCGCCTGCCGACATCCAGAAGATTAGCACGCTGCAGAGGGTGGATTCACATCCGTATGTGCGGGCACCTGCACAGGGACCCGCGACCGGACCCCGGCCCCGGGTCCCGTACCGCCTGCTCACGCGGCTGCTCACACGGCTGGTCACGCGGCTGCTCACACAGCTGGTCGCACGGCCGCTCACGCGGCACGACGGTCACCGGCACCACCTCCTCGCCCCACGCACGCGCCCCGCCCACTTCCACCCCACATCCACCCCGCGCCCGACGAAGCGCCGCCGGAAGGAACCGAGCCGCCCGTCAAGTCCTCCTCCAAGGTCCACAGCCACGTGCGGGACACTGTCTCGAGAGCCCCTCTACGATCCGTGGTGAAGAGGGACCGGGCCGAACGCGCGAGGGCCCGAGGTGTTCCGCCGGGAAGTTCGGCGGAAACCCGGCCGGAAGACCGGAGAGAACATCCGGGGACCCGGCGGCGGCCCTGGCGGCCACGGCGCAGCGCGACGCGGCGCGACGAAGCGAACGCGGAAGGCAGCGCGGCGAGGCGGCAGACGGCACGGCGGCAAGCGGCACGGAGAGGAAAGGCGAAGAGGGCGGAGCGAGCACGGCAGGCCTGGCGGGCCCAGCAGGACCCGAGGACCCCAGTGCCTGGGTGAGACCCGAGGACCCGAGCGGGTTCCGGCGGACCCGATCGGGCTCCGTACGGAACCGCGACAGCTCCGGACGACGGCGTACGCGCCGGATGCCGGAGGAACCCCTGAATCCGGAGGAACCCCTGAACGGGAAGGCTGAACGGACCTCCGATCGGCACCCCCGATCGGTTGCCGACGGAGCACCGGCGGCCCTGGGTCCCGGACGCCCTGAGACCGTCGCCGAAGGAGCCCCGGAAGCGGCAGCGCACGGAGCACCGGACGCGGCAGCGCACGGAGCCCCAGAAGCGGTTCCCGAGATGGTTCCCGAAGGCGCCCCTGAACGATCCCTGAAGATCGACCCCGGCCCACCGCCGGAAGCCCCGCCGGAACCCTGGAAGGTCTCCGGCGGATCCCTGAAGGAACCCGGAGGATCGCGGAAGAGCGGTGCGGGCATGCCTTGTGAGAGGCGACACTCGTGGTCTGGGCAGACAGGGGGAACCAGCTGATTTCCCGGCGCGTGGATACGATCAGTAAGCAGTACGAGGATGACAACGACGGAGGAGGTGCCCCATGGGAGTCCTGAAGAAGTTCGAGCAACGACTCGAAGGTCTGGTCAACGGCACCTTCGCCAAGGTGTTCAAGTCCGAGGTCCAGCCCGTCGAGATCGCCGGCGCCCTGCAGCGCGAGTGCGACAACAACGCGACGATCTGGAACCGCGAGCGGACGGTCGTCCCGAACGACTTCATCGTGGAGCTCAGCACCCCTGACTTCGAACGCCTGAGCCCGTATTCGGGACAGCTCGGCGACGAGCTGTCCGGCATGGTGCGCGAGTACGCGAAGCAGCAGCGGTACAGCTTCATGGGCCCGATCAAGGTCCACCTGGAGAAGGCCGAGGACCTCGACACCGGCCTGTATCGGGTGCGCAGCCGCACGCTCGCGTCCAGCACCTTCCCAGACTCCTCAGGGCCCCGGGGACACCCCCGGCGGCCCTGGAGGCCCCGGGGGCCCCAGCCCGGCCCCCCGCGGCGGCTTCGGCCAGCCGCAGGGCGTCTCCGACGCCCCTCCCATGCCCGCCGCTCCGCCTCCCGGCGCGAGCGCGGGCCGTCCCGGGCAGGCCCCGGGCCGACCGGGTGCCGGCGCCCCCACGGGCGCGCAGGTACGGCGCTGGATTGAGATCAACGGCAATCGCCACCAGATCTCCCGCCCGACGCTGGTGCTGGGCCGCAGCACCGACGCCGATGTGCGGATCGACGACCCCGGCGTATCGCGCCGGCACTGTGAGATCCGGACCGGAACGCCCTCGACGATCCAGGATCTCGGGTCTACCAACGGCATCGTGGTAGACGGGCAGCACACCACCCGCGCTACGCTCCGCGACGGCTCGCGGATCGTCGTGGGCAGCACGACCATCATTTACCGGCAAGCCGAAGGGTGAAGCGGGGGCAATGTCAGAGCTGACCCTGACGGTCATGCGGCTGGGTTTCCTGGCCGTTCTGTGGCTGTTCGTGATCGTGGCCGTCCAGGTCATCCGCAGCGACCTGTTCGGTACGCGTGTCACGCAGCGCGGCTCGCGCCGCGAGGGCGGCCGCCAGGCCGCCCGGCAGGCGGCGCCACCGCAGCAGCGCCAGCAGGCCGCCGGCGGGCGCCAGAGCGGTGGGGGCCGCCAGCGCCGTGGTGCGCCGACGAAGCTGGTCGTCTCCGAGGGCACCCTCACGGGCACGACGGTGGCGCTGCAGGGACAGACGATCTCGCTCGGCCGGGCCCACGACTCCACCATCGTGCTGGACGACGACTACGCCTCCAGCAGGCATGCCAGGATCTACCCGGACCGTGACGGCCAGTGGATCGTCGAGGACCTCGGGTCCACCAACGGCACGTATCTGGACCGGACCCGCCTGACCACCCCGACGCCCGTTCCGCTGGGCGCGCCGATCCGCATCGGCAAGACCGTCATCGAGCTGCGGAAGTAGTACGACAATGAGCGAGCGGAGCGAGCGAGCCGACGCGGTCCAGACACAGGACGCCAGCGCGCTCCCGACCGGAGGGTGGGCACCGTGCGGATGTACCCGGAGCCGACGGGCGAGGTGCGCATGAGTCTGTCACTGCGCTTCGCCGCCGGATCGCACAAAGGCATGATCCGGGAGGGGAACGAGGACTCCGGTTACGCCGGTCCGCGGCTCCTCGCCATCGCCGACGGCATGGGGGGCCAGGCGGCGGGCGAGGTCGCGAGCTCCGAGGTGATCTCCACCCTCGTCACGCTCGACGACGACGTGCCGGGCTCGGACATCCTCACCTCGCTGGGCACCGCCGTGCAGCGGGCCAACGACCAGCTGCGGCTCATGGTCGAGGAGGACCCGCAGCTGGAGGGCATGGGCACGACGCTCACCGCCCTGCTGTGGACCGGGCAGCGCCTCGGCCTCGTCCACGTCGGCGACTCGCGCGCGTACCTTGCTGCGCGACGGCGTCCTCACCCAGATCACCCAGGACCACACCTGGGTGCAGCGGCTCGTCGACGAGGGCCGCATCACCGAGGAAGAGGCCACCACGCATCCGCAGCGCTCGCTGCTGATGCGCGCGCTCGGCAGCGGCGACCACGTGGAGCCCGACCTCTCGATCCGCGAAGTCCGCGCGGGCGACCGATACTTGATCTGCTCCGACGGCCTGTCGGGCGTGGTGTCCCACCAGACGATGGAGGACACCCTCGCCAGCTACCAGGGCCCCCAGGAGACCGTGCAGGAGCTCATCCAGCTCGCGCTGCGCGGCGGCGGCCCCGACAACATCACGGTGATCGTCGCCGACGTCCTGGACATCGACACCGGTGACACCCTCGCGGGCCAGCTGTCCGACACCCCCGTGGTGGTCGGCGCGGTCGCCGAGAACCAGCTCCAGGCGAACGACGGCGGCGCCATGCAGACCCCGGCGGGCCGCGCCTCGGGCCTGGGCCGTCCGAACCCGCCGTCGTCGGCCGGCTTCGGCCCGCCCGGCAGCGGCGACAACCCGGAGTACGTCCCCGAGGACGCCTTCGGGACGTACGGCGACGAGGAATTCGTGAAGCCCGGCGGCGGCCGCAAGTGGCTGAAGAGATCGCTGTACACGGCACTCGCGCTCGCCGTCATCGGCGGCGGCCTCTACGGCGGCTACCGCTGGACCCAGACGCAGTACTACGTGGGCACGAAGGACGAGCACGTAGCGCTCTACCGCGGCATCGACCAGGACCTGGCCTGGGTCAGCCTGTCGAAGATCGAGAAGGACTACCCCGAGATCGAACTCAAGTACCTGCCGTCGTACAAGCGCAAGCAGGTCGAGGCGACGATCGGCGAGGGCAGCCTCGACGACGCGCAGGGCAAGATCGAGGAGCTGGGCCTGCAGGCGTCGGCGTGCAAGAAGGACGCCGAGCGCCGGAAGATCGACCGGGAGAACAAGGAGCGCGCGGAGAGCGACGCCAAGCCGGGCGCCAAGCCCACCGAGGGCGAGGCGGGCGGCCTGACGAGCCAGACCGTGAAGCCGACGCCCACCAGCTCCGCCGGCACTCCCGACGACGACAAGAACGCCAAGGACGACAAGTCCAAGTCCACCACCGCACCGACTCCCACAACCGGTCCCAGCCTCTCCGAGGAGGAGCAGAAGCTGGTCCCGCAGTGCGGTAAGCAGTAAGCAGCCGTTGGGGGCCTTCGCACGCCATGAGCAGTAGCACTACACACACGTCGACGATCGGCGCCATCGGTGCGCCGAGCCGGCGCAACACCGAGCTCGCGCTCCTGGTGTTCGCCGTCGTCATCCCGCTGTTCGCCTACATGAACGTGGGGCTCGCCATCTCCGGCGAACTGCCCCCGGGCATGCTCGGGTACGGCCTCGGTCTCGGCCTGCTCGCGGGCGTCGCGCACCTGGTGGTGCGCAAGTTCGCGCCGTACGCCGACCCGCTGCTGCTGCCGCTCGCCACGCTCCTGAACGGCCTCGGCCTGGTGGTGATCTGGCGGCTCGACCAGTCGGAGAAGCTCCAGCAGCGCTCCACGTTCTCCGAGGCCGCGCCGAACCAGCTCCTGTACTCGGCCGTCGGCATCGCGCTGTTCGTGGGCGTCCTGCTGCTTCTGAAGGACCACCGCGTCCTGCAGCGGTACACCTACATCTCGATGGTCGCCGCGATCGTGCTGCTGCTGCTCCCGCTCGTGCCGGGCCTCGGCATGAACGTCTTCGGTGCGAAGATCTGGATCCGCGTCGGCGGCTTCTCCATCCAGCCGGGCGAGTTCGCGAAGATCGTCATCGCGGTGTTCTTCGCGGGCTACCTGATGGTCAAGCGGGACGCCCTGGCGCTCGCCAGCCGCCGCTTCATGGGCCTGTACCTGCCGCGCGGCCGCGACCTCGGACCGATCCTGGTCGTGTGGGCGATGTCCATCCTGATCCTGGTCTTCGAGACCGACCTCGGCACGTCGCTGCTGTTCTTCGGCATGTTCGTCGTGATGCTGTACGTCGCCACCGAGCGCACCAGCTGGATCGTGTTCGGTCTGCTGATGTCGGCCGTCGGCGCCGTCACCGTGGCCTCCTTCGAACCGCACGTGAAGGTGCGCGTGGACGCCTGGCTCGACCCCTTCTCCAAGGAGGTCATCGCCAGCACGGGCACCGACCAGATCGCCCAGTCCCTGATGGCGTTCGGCTCCGGCGGCACCCTCGGCAGCGGCCTCGGCCAGGGCCACTCCGACCTGATCGGCTTCGCCGCCAACTCCGACTTCATCCTCGCCACGTACGGCGAGGAGCTGGGCCTCGCCGGCGTCATGGCGATCCTGCTGATCTACGGCCTGATCGTGGAGCGCGGCGTGCGCACGGCGCTCGCGGCCCGCGACCCGTTCGGCAAGCTGCTCGCGATCGGCCTGTCCGGCGCCTTCGCCATCCAGGTGTTCGTCGTCGCGGGCGGCGTCATGGGCCTCATCCCGCTGACCGGTATGACGATGCCGTTCATCGCGTACGGCGGCTCGTCCGTGATCGCCAACTGGGCCCTGGTCGGCATCCTGCTGCGCATCAGCGACACCGCTCGCCGCCCCGCGCCGTCGCCCGCCCCGAACCCCGACGCCGAGATGACCCAGGTGGTACGGCCGTGAACAAGCCCCTGCGCCGCATCGCGATCTTCTGCGGGCTGCTCGTCCTCGCGCTGCTCGTCCGCGACAACTGGCTGCAGTACGTGCAGGCCGACAAGCTCGCCGAGCACGACATGAACCGCCGCGTGCCCATCGAGCGGTACGCGCAGCCGCGGGGCGACATCATCGTCGACGGCAACCCGATCACCGGTTCCAAGAAGGTCAACGGCGACGACTTCAAGTACAAGCGGACCTACAAGAACGGGCCCATGTGGTCGCCCGTCACCGGCTTCGCCTCGCAGCGCATAGGCGCCACCCAGATCGAGTCCATCGAGGACCGCATCCTCACCGGCAACGACGACCGGCTCTTCTTCCGCCGCAGCCTCGACATGCTGACCGGCAAGAAGAAGGAGGGCGGCAACGTCGTCACGACGCTCAACGCCGCCGCGCAGAAGGCCGCGTACAACGGCCTGAAGGACCGCGGCAAGGGCGCCGTCGCCGCGATCGACCCGGAGACGGGCGCGATCCTGGCCCTCGCCTCCACCCCGTCGTACGACCCCTCCAGCTTCGCGGGCAACACCAACGACGAGGCCGAGAAGTTCACGAAGCTGGACAAGAACCCCAACAAGCCGATGCTGAACCGCGCGCTGCGCGAGACCTACCCGCCGGGCTCGACCTTCAAGGTGGTCACGGCCGCGGCGGCGATGGAGCACGGCCTGTACACGGACATCGACGCCAAGACCCGCTCGCCGCTGCCGTGGACGATGCCGGACACCCGGACCGAGCTGAAGAACGAGGGCCCCATCCCCTGCAAGAACGCCACGCTGCGCGAGGCGCTGCGGGTGTCCTGCAACACCGTCTTCGGCAAGATCGGCTCGGACCTCGGCAAGGAGAAGATGCTGGAGACCGCGGAGGAGTTCGGCTTCAACGAGGAGCAGTTCGTTCCGGTCCGCTCCAACGCCTCCGTCTTCCCCAAGGAGATGGACCGCCCGCAGACCGCGCTGTCCTCCATCGGCCAGTTCGAGACGGCCGCCACTCCGCTGCAGATGGCGATGGTGACCTCCGCGATCGCCAACGACGGCACGCTCATGGAGCCGTACATGGTCCGTGAACTCCAGGCGCCGAACCTCGACGTGATCGAGAAGCACTCGCCGAAGGAGATGAGCACGCCGCTGTCCAAGGAGAACGCGCAGAAGCTCCAGGACATGATGCAGACGGTCGTGAACCAGGGCACCGGAACCAGGGCCAAGATCCCCGGCGTCACCGTCGGCGGCAAGACGGGTACGGCCCAGCACGGCCTGAACAACAGCAAGAACCCGTACGCGTGGTTCATCAGCTACGCCAAGACGGACTCGGGTTCGCCGGTCGCCGTCGCCGTGGTCGTCGAGGACAGTGACGCCAGCCGTGGCGACATCTCCGGCGGCGGTCTCGCGGCGCCGATCGCGAGGGACGTGATGAAGGCGGTCCTCGACAGCAAGAAGTGACCCCTGTCACGGACCCTTCACATCGGTGCACGTTGCGATACCGGTCCTGTATCGGGTGACGGTTGCGGCCGGGTCACGTTAGGCGATCCGGGTACGGTATGCCCGGACAGCACACCGCCGGACCGCGCAACACGGTGCGGTCGGGACCGACGGAGAGGGCTGGATTAGCTATGGAAGAGCCGCGTCGCCTCGGCGGCCGGTACGAGCTGGGTCAGGTGCTCGGCCGCGGTGGCATGGCGGAGGTCTACCTCGCGCACGACACCCGCCTCGGCCGCACCGTGGCGGTGAAGACGCTGCGCGTGGACCTCGCGCGCGACCCGTCGTTCCAGGCCCGGTTCCGCCGTGAGGCCCAGTCGGCCGCCTCGCTCAACCATCCGGCGATCGTCGCGGTCTACGACACCGGCGAGGACTACGTCGACAACATCTCCATCCCGTACATCGTGATGGAGTACGTCGACGGCTCCACGCTGCGCGAGCTGCTGCACTCCGGGCGCAAGCTGCTGCCCGAGCGCGCCATGGAGATGACCATCGGCATCCTCCAGGCGCTCGAGTACTCGCACCGCAATGGCATCGTCCACCGCGACATCAAGCCCGCGAACGTCATGCTGACGCGCAACGGCCAGGTCAAGGTCATGGACTTCGGCATCGCCCGCGCCATGGGCGAGTCCGGCATGACGATGACGCAGACCGCGGCCGTGATCGGTACCGCGCAGTACCTGTCGCCGGAGCAGGCCAAGGGCGAGCAGGTCGACGCGCGCTCCGACCTCTACTCCACCGGCTGCCTGCTGTACGAGCTCCTGACCGTCCGCCCGCCGTTCGTGGGCGACTCCCCGGTCGCGGTGGCCTATCAGCACGTGCGGGAAGAGCCGCAGGCCCCGAGCGTCTTCGACCACGAGATCACGCCCGAGATGGACGCGATCGTCCTCAAGGCGCTCACCAAGGACCCGGACTACCGCTACCAGTCGGCGGACGAAATGCGCGCCGACATCGAGGCCTGCCTCGACGGCCAGCCCGTCGCCGCGACGGCCGCGATGGGCGCGGTCGGCTACGGCCACCCCGACGACCAGGCCACGGCGATGCTGCGCCCGCAGAACGGCGCCGCCGGCCAGGCCCAGACGTCGATGATGCCCCCGGTCAACCCGGACGACGGCGGCTACGACGAGAACGGCCGCCGCGGCCGCCAGAAGAAGAGCAACACGTCGACGATCCTGCTGATCGCCGCGGGCGTGCTCGTCCTGGTGGGCGCGATCCTGATCGGCAAATGGGCGTTCACCGGCGACAGCGGCGCCGCCGACGACAAGAAGGCACCGAATTTCGTCGGCGAGACCGTCAAGGAAGCCCGCGAGTCCGCCCAGAACGTCGACCTGAAGATCAACGTCTCCAAGCGCGAGCCCTGCGAGAAGTACCCGAAGGGCCAGATCTGCTCGCAGGACCCCGAAGACGGCGAGAAGGTCGAGAAGGGCGACACGATCAATGTGACCGTGTCTACGGGGGCGCCGAAGGTCACGGTTCCGGACGTCGAGGGCCTGACCTTCGAGAAGGCCGAGAGCCGCCTGAAGGACAAGGGCTTCGACGTCGAGCGGAAGAACGAGGAGTCCGAGCAGACCCCGGGCGTCGTCACCGACCAGGACCCGCCGGGCGACACCGAGGCGCAGAAGGGCTCCACGATCACGCTGACGGTCGCCAGGGAGAAGCAGAAGGTCACCGTCCCCGACGTCAGCGGCCAGACCTGGGAAGCGGCCAAGAAGCAGATCGAGGCCAACGGGCTCACCGCGACCCGTACGGACGTCGAGAGCGACAGCGTGGAGGAGGGCAAGGTCATCGCGACCTCTCCCACCGCCAACACTCCCGTCGAAGCCAACTCCACGGTGACCGTCCAGGTCGCCAAGAAGAAAGGCCGAGGAGGAGGACGTCCAGGTCCCGACCCTCACCGGCCAGAAGCTGTCCGACGTCCGTGACGCGATCGAGGACGCGGACCTGACGGTCGGCAACATCACGGGCCCGCAGGACGACGACGCCGTGGTGGTCCTCGCCGACCCGCCCGCGGGCAGCAAGGTCAAGCCCGGCACCCCGATCAACCTGACGACCATCGGCGCCGGTGGCGGCCAGCAGGGCGGCGGTGACAACGGCGGAGGCGACGACGGCGGAGGCGGCTTCATCGAGGGCGCCACCGGATTCGGCCGCCACGAGCGGGACTGAGTCCCGAGCGGTACACGTTAGAGAGCCCCGGCACCAGAACGGTGCCGGGGCTCTTCCCGTGCCATGCCGCGATCAGGTGCCTACTTCAGCTCCGGCGGCGGCGTGCGCTTGTTGTCGACCTTCTCGATCCGCTGCAGCTCGCCCCACACCACGTAGCGGTACGTCGACGTGTACACGGGGGTGCACGTCGTCAGCGTGATGTAGCGGCCCAGCTTCTTCGCGCCGGACTCCTTGGGGACGGCGTCGAGGACGCGGACGTTGTACTTCGAGGTCTCGGGGAGGGTCTTGAAGACCTTGTACACGTACCACTTGTCGCGGGACTCGAAGACGATCGGGTCGCCCTCGTCGATCTTGTCGATCTTGTGGAACTTCGCGCCGTGGCCGTCGCGGTGGGCGGCCAGCGTGAAGTTGCCCTTGGCGTCCTGCGGCAGCGCCGATTTGACCGGCTCGGTGTAGTAGCCCGCGACACCGTCGTTGAGGGTCTTGGTGTCGGTGCCCTTCTTGACCAGTATCTCGCCGCCGCTCATCGACGGTACGTGCAGGAAGCCGATGCCGTTCTTGGTGTTCAGGGCGCCGGGGCCGCCGGCCCAGCGGTCGCGGACGGCGTCGCCCTGCTTCCTCGCCTCGCGGTCCGCTATGACGTTGGTCCACCAGAGGGAGTAGGCGACGAAGAGGCCGAGGATCACGCCCGCGGTGATGAGGAGTTCGCCGAAGAGGCTGACGGCCGTCGCGAGGGGGCCGCGGCCGTGCGGTCGCGGCGTCCGCGCGGGCCGGGACTCGTCGGTCCGCTCGTCCTGGTCGGTGGTGGCTGCCACTGCATCTGCCCCGTCTGTCTCGGCTTTCCCGGCGCCCTAGTCGACCAGCGCGGCCGGTTTCCCCTTGGCCCGTGGCCGGTCTTCGACCATCTTGCCCCACACGATCATCCGGTACTTACTCGTGAACTCGGGGGTGCAGGTGGTCAGGGTGATGTAGCGGCCGGGTCCGGTGAAGCCGGAGCCGGGCGGGACGGGGCGGAGGACCGCCGTGTTGCTCGGACTCGTCTGCGGCAGGATGCTCGCCATTTTGTAGACGAAGTACGTGTCCTGCGTCTCCACCACGATCGGATCGCCCGGTTTGAGCCGGTTGATGTACCGGAACGGCTCGCCGTGGGTGTTGCGGTGTCCGGCGACCGCGAAGTTGCCGGGGTCGGCTTCGGGCATCGGGGTCTTGGTGCCGCCCTCGCTGTAGTGGCCGACCATGCCCCGGTCGAGAACCTTGTGCTTGTCGATGCTCTCGGCGACCGGCACCACGACGTCGAGCTTCGGGATGTGCAGCAGGGCGAAGCCCTGGCCGGGTTCGAAGGCGCCGGGCTTGCCCTTGCCCTTCGCCCAGTCCTCCTTCAGGTCGCGGGCGGCGGCGTTGGCCTGCTGGTGGGCCCGTATGTTCGTCCACCACAGCTGGTACGTGACGAAGAGGAGCATCAGGACGCCGACGGTGATGAACAGCTCCCCGATGGCGCGGCTCGCGAGGGTCGCGGGGCCCGGTCTGCGGGCCCGCTCGGCGCGGCGGGCCTCCAGGCGGGTGAGGGGGCGCCCCGCCTCTCCGGCGGTGGAGGGCGCGTCCGCGGTGGTGAGGGGCGCTTCCGCGGCAGTGGGGGGCGCGTCCCCCGTGGTGGGCGGCGCGGAGGTCCTGGCGGCCGCTCTGGCGCCCCGGCGGCCCTTGTGCTTGGCCGCCTTGCGCCGCGCGGCCCGGCCGCCCGGGACGACCGCCTCCGGCGGCGCGGGAGCCCCCGGTGGTCCGCCCCCGGCTATGCGGCGCGTGTCCGCCGTCCGCAGGCCTATGGTCTCGTCGTCCGGCGGCTGCTGAGAGGCGTACGGGGGCCTGTCGCCGTACGCGTCGGGCGCTGGGGCCTGTGGTGGCCCTGGCGGCTCCGGAGGCGTCGGTTCTGGTTCCGGGCCCGGGGTCGCCCCGCTGCGGAACCACGGAGACGGATGCTCCCCCGCCCCCGCCGCGTCGGCGCCTCCGTGCGCCCCCGCGGTCACGCCGTGGCCCTGCCCACCACCGGGGCGAGCCCGCTCGAACGTCCGACGGCCCCGGCGTCCCCGCACTCGGCGAGCCAGTTGGCGAGCATCAGGTGCCCGTGCTCGGTGAGGACCGACTCCGGGTGGAACTGCACGCCCTCGACGGGCAGTTCCCGGTGGCGCAGACCCATGATGATGCCGTCCGCCGTGCGGGCGGTGACCTCGAGCTCGGCGGGCACGGTGGCGGGCTCGGCGGCGAGGGAGTGGTACCGGGTCGCGGTGAAGGGCGAGGGCAGGCCCGCGAAGACGCCCTTGCCCTCGTGCGTGACCGGCGAGGTCTTGCCGTGCAGGAGCTCCGGCGCCCGGTCCACGACACCGCCGTACGCCACGGCCATCGACTGCATGCCCAGGCACACGCCGAAGACGGGCACGCCGGTGGCGGCGCAGTGGCGCACCATGTCGACGCAGACGCCCGCCTGTTCGGGGGTGCCGGGGCCCGGCGAGAGCAGCACGCCGTCGAAGCCGTCCTGCGCGTGCCGCAGCTCGACCTCGTCGTTGCGCAGGACCTCGCACTCGGCACCCAGCTGGTACAGGTACTGGACGAGGTTGAAGACGAAGCTGTCGTAGTTGTCGACGACGAGAATGCGCGCGCCCATCAGTTGTCCACCGTCACGTCGTTGAAGGGAAGCAGGGGCTCCGCCCAGGGGAACACGTACTGGAACAGCACATAGACCACGGCGAGGACCAGCACCAGTGAAATCAGTGCCCTCACCCATGCGTTCCCCGGCAGATGCCGCCAGATCCAGCCGTACATGCCGTCCCTTTCGTCGCCAGACGGTCACCCGGCTCCCTCGCACCAGCCGCCGCCGTACCGCACCAGACTAACGGCGCAGTGCCTTGGGCTTGCCTGCCTCCACGGGCTTGGTGGCATCCAGATGGGCCCAGGCGATCAGCCGGTGGCTGTGGCCCCACTCCGGCTCACAGGTGGTGAGGGTGAGATAGCGGCCGGGCCCCCGGAAGCCCGAAGCGCGCGGCACGGGGTCGATGACGCCGATGTCGCTGGGGAGCGTTCTGTACGGCTTTCTGGTGATGCGGTACGTGTACCAGGTCGTGCCGTCGGTGAGGACGACGGCGTCGCCGCGGCGCAGCTCGGGGAAGTCCTTGAAGGGGTCGCCGTAGGTGCGGCGGTGGCCCGCGACGGCGAAGTTGCCCTTCTGGCCGAGCTCGGCGGTGCGGGCGTAGTGGCCGAGCCCCTTCTTCAGGGTGCTGGTGGCGGTGCCCTGGAGCACGGGCTTGTTCCACGTGAAACCAAAGCGGGGGATGTACATGACGGCGAAGGGCTCGCCGTCTTCGTAGGGCGCGGTCTGCTTCGCGAGGAGCGGGGCCGCGCCGCCGCTCTTCCCGTCCTCCGCGGCCAGGGACTGCTCGGCCCACTGGTCCTGGAGGCGGTCGATCTGCTGATCCATCGCCCGGTCGGCCTTCACTCCGGTCCAGAACAGCACGTAGACGACGAAGAGCACGATCAGGGTGCCGACGGTGACGCACAGTTCGCTGAACGTCCTGACGATCACGCGTACCGACACGGGCTCCCCCAGCGGCTCGCGCCACGGCTACTCCATGGCTACTGCACGGGCTTCGCGTAGTGGAGGTTCACTGTGCCCGAGTAGCCGGGAAGAGTCACCGCCCCGTCGTCGACTCACTTTCCAGCCGAGCCCGTAGGCGTTGACGTACAGCATGTAGTTCTGGATCTCGGGGGAGGCGGCGAGGGCCCGCCTGAGCTTGTCGGGGTCGCCGACGGCGGTCACCTTGTACGGCGGCGAGTAGACGCGGCCCTGGAGGATCAGGGTGTTGCCGACGCAGCGCACGGCGCTGGTGGAGATCAGGCGCTGGTCCATGACCTTGATGCCCTCGGCGCCGCCCTGCCACAGGGCGTTGACCACGGCCTGGAGGTCCTGCTGGTGGATGACCAGGTCGTTGGGCTGCGGCTCGGGGTAGCCGGGCAGCTTGGCGGTGGCGTTCGGCGGGGCGTCGGTGAGCGTGACGGTGACGGCGTCGCCGCTGAGCTTCTTGGTGCCCGCGTTGCGCTCCAGGGCCCCGAGCCGGGCGGCGTCGGCCTTGGTGCCGGGGCTGTCGCGGCGGGCGAGGGACTCGACGTCACCGCGCAGCGAGCCGTTGGACTGGTCGAGGTCCTTGTTCTTGCGGCTGCGTTCCTGGATCAGGTCGGAGAGCTTCAGGAGGGAGGCGTCGGTGCGGATGTTGGTGCCCTTGGCCGTGTTGAAGCTGGTCATGAAGAGCAGTCCGGCGAGCGCGAAGACACCGGCGGTGAGCACCCGCACCGGGCGCCAGCGGCGGCGTCGGGCCCCACCCGTGGGGAAGTCGGCAGAATTGCTCAACGTACCCTTATCTCCTTCACCGCCGCGGAAGCACTACGCTAACGGACGCCCGGGGGAAGACTTAGCGCACCGTAGCGCCGTAGCGACAGCCCCGGCGTCGGACCCAGTTACCTGCGCGGCCACGCAGCGCATCGACAGGAGAGACCCTCGTGCCGAAGTCACGTATCCGCAAGAAGGCAGCAGACGACTACACGCCGCCGTCGTCGGCCAAGAAGGCGACGAACATCAAGCTGACCAGCCGAAGCTGGGTCGCCCCCGTGATGCTGGCGATGTTCCTGATCGGCCTGGCCTGGATCGTCGTCTTCTACGTCACGGACGGCAAACTGCCGATCGACCCGCTGGGGAACTGGAACATCGTGGTCGGCTTCGGCTTCATCGCGGCAGGCTTCGGCGTATCCACTCAGTGGAAGTAACGCAAGCCGTGGCCTGAGTTATCCACAGCGCGAGCAGTGCCATCCACAGACCTGGGGAAAGGTCTGAAGATCTGTGGATAACTCTCCGGAGGTTGACGCTGGTGTGACCGGTCGGTCCGACTGGGCCGACCCGTTCACCCCTTGCCCCGCCTGGGAAAACCCGGATCGGCGAGCGACGGAACAGGCGTTCCCCACTTCGTGCACAAGATCGGGCACAGACTGTGGACAACCAAGGGGTACGCGGTGGAGAGTCCGCGTACCCCAGGTCTCGTGCACCCGCCCCCGGTGACTCAGGCGATCTGGGCGGTCCGGACGACCACGGTGACCACGATCACCGCGAACACCAGGGCGCACGTGCCCCACTGCACCAGGCTCCGGCGCTCGCGCGGCGCGTGCACCATGCCGTAGGCGATGGCGACGCCGGCGACGAGACCGCCGACGTGGGCCTGCCAGGCGATGCCGTGCCAGGTGAACGTGAACAGCAGGTTCAGCGCGAGGAGCGCGATCACCGGGCGCATGTCGTAGTTGAGGCGGCGCATCAGGACCGCCGTCGCGCCGAGCAGCCCGAAGATCGCGCCGGACGCGCCGAGGGAGGCCTCGCTGGGGCTCTCCGCCGCGTACGTCAGGGCGCTGCCCGCGAGCGCGGACAGCAGATACAGCACCAGGAAGCGGGCCCGGCCGAGCGCGGCCTCCAGGGGGCCGCCGAGCCACCACAGGCCCAGCATGTTGAACGCGATGTGCCAGATCTCCTGGTGCGCGAACGTGGCCGTGATCAGGCGGTACACCTGGCCGTCGGCGACGCCCTCCAGCGCCTCGTACGGATACGGGGGCCAGCGGCCGATGAGGAACAGGTCACTGGCGATGCTCTCGTCCATGCGGATCGCGACGAACACCATGACGTTGAGCGCCAGGATGATCTTCGTGAGCAGGCGCGGGTCCGCCGTGAGGGTGCCGCCCGCCAGCGTGCGCGGCTGGCTGGCCGCCGGGGCGTGCCCCGTACCGGATCCGCCGCGGACGCACTCGGGGCACTGGAAGCCCACCGAGGCGCTGATCATGCACTCCGGGCAGATGGGGCGCTCGCAGCGGGTGCAGCTGATGCCCGTATCGCGCTCCGGGTGGCGGTAGCAGCGCGGCGTGCTCTGCGCGTCCTGCGGGCCCTGCGGGCTGCCTGGCGCCTGGTCCATCACGGTCCCCTCAATCTCCGTACGAAGGCGGCACGCGGTGCGCACCGCGTCAACGCACCGCCCCGCCCTCCTTGACGGATGGGCGGGGCGGTTTGTTCCCTCACGGGCTTCCGCGCGCGTTCCCCCTCGGGTCCGCCCACGGGGCGGGCCCGGGCGCGGCGGCGCGCGGAGCTCAGCCCTCGCGCGTCTCCACGACGACGGACTCGATGACGACGTCGCTGACCGGACGGTCCGTGCGCGGGTTGGTCTGGGTGCCCGCGATGGCGTCCACGACCTTCTTGCCGGCGTCGTTGGTGACCTCGCCGAAGATGGTGTGCTTGCCGGTCAGCCACGCGGTCGGGGAGACCGTGATGAAGAACTGCGAGCCGTTGGTGCCGGGGCCCGCGTTGGCCATGGCCAGCAGGTAGGGCTTATTGAAGGCGAGGTCCGGGTGGAACTCGTCCTTGAACTCGTAGCCCGGACCGCCGGTGCCGTTGCCCAGCGGGTCGCCGCCCTGGATCATGAAGCCGCTGATCACCCGGTGGAAGACCGTGCCGTCATACAGCTTGTCCGTGGACTTCTCGCCGGTCGCGGGGTGAGTCCACTCCCGCTCGCCCTTGGCGAGCTCAACAAAGTTCCTGACCGTCGTGGGCGCGTGGTTCGGCAGGAGCCGGATCTCGATGTCGCCCTGATTGGTCTTGAGAGTGGCATAAAGCTGCTCAGCCACGGATCTGCCTTCCGTCGTCCTCTGTGACCCTCCGATCCTCGCACGGACCGGATTGGGACGAGTAGCCGCCGAGTGGGCGCGCGTCGACGGGATCCGTGGCATCGTCGTCGACGAGCCCCACTCGTACCGAATCGACCGGCTTCAGCGCGTCGATTCGCGGCGCGCGCCCTCGGTGATGCCCCGGATGCTCTCGTGCGCATGCCCTGGTTCCGTCCGACAGGCATGATCCCGTAAAGGGTGGAAAGGTGACATACCTATAACGCCACCAAGGAGGAGGATCCCGTGACCCGCAAAGACAGCGTGCGTGCCGCGGCCGACTCGGCGAAGGAAAGCGTGCGGCACGCCGCAGACGCGGTGGCGCCTTACGCCGAGGAGGCCAAGGACCGGGCCGCCCACCTGGCACAGGAGGCCCGGGTGCGCCTCGCTCCCCGGGTGTCGCACGCGGCGCACACAGCCGCGGACCAGGCCCGTTCCCAGTACGGCACGCATGTCGCGCCGCGGATGGAGCAGGCCCGCGGCCATGTGCCGCCGCGGGTGGACCACGCGGCGCAGGAAGCGGCCGCGCGCACCCGGCGGGCCGCCCGGCACGCCGCCGACTTCTCGAAGCCCCGTATCGAGCACGCCGTGGCCGTCGCCGGGCCGGTCCGCGAGCAGGCCGCGTCCCGAGGTGCGGCGGCGCTCGCCGCGCTGCGCGGCCAGGTGACGCCGGAGGAGATCCAGCGGCTCGGCCGCAGGCAGGAACGCCGGGCCCGGCACGGGCGCCTCGCCAAGCGGCTCGCCGTCCTCGGTGTGCTCGGCGCCGCCGCGGTCGCCGCGTGGAAGTGGTGGGACAAGCAGGCCAACCCGGAGTGGCTCGTGGAGCCGCCCGCGGCCACGGAGGTGCCCGATCGGGCACCGTTGGCCTCGGTGGACGGGAGCGGGCAGGCGGCGCTGGACCCTGAGGTGCGGGCGAAGCAGGCGGAGGCCGAAGCCGAGGCTGACGAGCTCCCCTGAGGGGGCGGGGTCTCTTCCGCCGGGGCCGTCTGGCGGGGGCTGCCCTGCCGGGGCCTCTGCCGGGCCGGACGGCCGCCGTGGGAGGTGCTGGCGCCTCGCTCGCTCACGGGGTGGGAGGTTCGCGCCTCCCGCCCCCCTCGCGTGTGTTCTCGCTGCGGCGCCGTCGTGGCTGGTCTCGCAGTTCCCCGCGCCCCCTCGGGGCCCGCGCCCCCTCGGGGCGCCCCCGCACTCCTCAGAGATCCAGCCGCCCCTCCACCACGTCCTGTGCGACGCCCGCCAGTTTCCGCTGGTGGGAGCGGGCGTAGCCGCGGAGTACGGTGAAGGCTTCGTCCATGGAGAGTGACCTGCGGGCCGCGAGGATGCCCTTGGCCTGTTCGATCGCCAGCCTGCTGGTCAGGGCGGTCTGAAGCTGATCGGCCAGGGTGCGGCTCTCGCGCAGGTCGTCCTCGCGCAGCAGCACCCTGGCGACGATGTCCGCGAGGGACTGGCCGAGTACGAGGGCCTCGTCGGGTGAGCGGCGCCTCGGCGGAGCCGAACACCACCAGCGCGCCCGCCGTCCGCTCGTGCCCCCGCAGCGGACGGACCGCGACCTGGGTGTAGCCGATGGCCAGCGCGCGGGGCACGTAGTGCGGCCAGCGGCACAGGGCCACCGGGCCGGTCAGGTCGGTGCGCGGCACGGGGCGGCCGGTCTCGCGGCAGTGCGGGCCGGGCCCCTCACCCCTGAGGTGCGCGTGGAGCACGAGGTCACGGGCGGGTTCCTCGGACGCGTACACCAGGGCCGTGTCGCTGTCCGGCGAGACACACAGAACCGCGCAGGCGTGGGCTCCGAGCAGTTCCGCACTGCGGACCGCGAGCACCTCCATGAGAGAGGGCGGGTCGACCGGCCGCCCGGGAGCGCCCCCCGCCAGTTCCACGAAGACATCGGCGAAGCGCTGCTGCGTCGTCATGACGGCTCTCCAGGAATGAGCTTCATGTCACCGGACACGATCTTCAAAGCAAGCGCCTCCAACCGACTCGCCCCTGCTGAACGCCCGCGCCTTGATGAGCGCCAGCGCGTCGTTGACACGGCAGTCCGCCTGCACGGACACCATGCCCGCGGCCTGCTGCACCACATCGCGGTGGTCGGTGCCGCCGTACAACTCCGGGCCGAGCAGCACCGTGTGCGCGAGGCCCGCCACGATCTCCAGGAACGCCGACGTACCGATGAGGCCGGGGCGCGGGTCGAACACCGCGAGCGCCCCGAAGCAGCGCGCGGTGGACTCGAGGGGAATGGCGGCGACCTCGCGGATGCCGAGCGCGGCGAGGGCGGGGCCGTAGCAGGGCCAGCGCTCCTCCGCGGTCTCGCTCGTCGCGAAGACCAGCCCGTTGTCCCGGGTCGCGTCCTTGGTGGGCCCCTCGCCGAGCATGAACTCCAGGTCCTGCGCGGCGCGCGCCGCCGGGTTCGACGCGGCGACGGCCAACTGGCTCTGGTCGGCGCCGACGAGGGTGAGCGCCACGCTGTTCGTGCCGCAGGCCTCGGCGACTCCGGTCATGAACTGCGGCCGCGCTCCGTGCTCCTTCGTCCACCCCTCGACGCGCTGGGCGAACGCCTCCTGCAAACGCGCCGACGAACGGTGACATCCCGCCGACGCGCGGAGCGCGTCGGCCAGCTCCTGGTGCAGTTCCCTGCTCGAGTCGGCCGCCCACCTCTCGTGCCTCTCGGCGGCTTCGTCCGCACGGACGGCGCGCGCACGCGCCGCCCCCGCTCGGCGCCATGCTGCCGCCGCCTGGCTGGCAGAGCCGTCGCCCGGGGTCATGGTCGAAGCGTACGCCGATACGCAGGAACGGAGTACGCCGTTTCAGACGTTCTCGCACATCTCCGGGTGAGTCTCCCCTTACGGGGCGATGCGATCGGCCGCACAGCCCGCCGCACGCGCGGTGTCCCCTACCGCAGCGGAGCGACGCGAACCGGTCACGCCATGGGCGCCTCGTGGGCTTCCTCCATCAGCACCACGACGCCGCCGTTGTGCCCGTCGAACGGGGAGCAGACCACGTTGCACGTGATGGGGCGGCCGATGCGGTTCACCGCGGACACCGCGACCGGGCCCGTGCGCTTGCGGGAGTCCAGGCACTTCTGGACCACGGGGCGCAGCTCCTCCGTCGGCAGCCCGAAGTCGAGCCCGAAGAACAGTTCGTCGCGGACCTCGTCCACGCGCAGCCCCCACAGCTCGGCCGCGCCCCGGTTCCAGCTCTTGACCTTCGTGTCCGCGTCCAGGACGACCACACCGGCCGCGATGCTGCTCATCACGCCCTCGAGGAAGGCGCGCGCCTCGTCCAGCTCCTCGGAGCGGATGCGCGTCTCCTCGTTCATGGTCTCCAGTTCCTCGTTGCCGGACTGGAGTTCCTCGTTGGTGGTCTCCAGCTCCTCGTTCGTGGACTGGAGTTCCTCGTTCGTCGTCTCCAGTTCCTCGATGCTGGACTGGAGTTCCTCGTTGGTGGTCTCCAGCTCCTCGTTCGTGGACTGGAGTTCCTCGTACGCCGTCTCCAGGTCCTCGCGGACGCGTTTGATCTCCGACTTGAGCTGGGTGGGGACGGTGACGTCGGTGAAGCTGATGATGGTGCCCGCGGGCAGGCCGTTGGTCCCCGCGAGCGGCTGGATCAGGATGTCGACGAACTGGACCTCCTCGCCGACGCGCCGTTCGACGCGGTTGACCCGCATCGTCCTGCGCTCGTGCGTGGCCTGCTCGATCAGTGAGCGCAGTTCGACGGGACGGTAGGAGATCTCCAGGTCCTGGAAGGGGCGCGCGCAGTCGTTGGTGGTGAGGCCGAACTGCACCCGCGCCTGGCTGTTGATCATGACGACGGCTCCCTCGGTGTCGACGGCGACCGCCGGGACGGGGATGGCGTCGAGGATGAGGTCCCGCATCTGCCGGCTGCGGGCCAGCGAGCGGGGTTCGCCTCCGGAGCCGACCCTGATCTTCAGCGGGGCCGGCGAGTAGGGCGGCCCGGACTCCCCCGGGCGGCGCCGGAAGGACGCGCTGGCGCATGCTGACGACCTGGAAGCGGTCGGCGTCGTTCAGGAGCATCTCGGCCTTGCCGAGGAAGAGGAAGCCGCCCTCGCGCAGCGCGAAGTGGAAGCGGTCGACGATCTGCGTCTGCGCCTCGACGTTGAAGTACATCAAGGTGTTGCGGCAGACCAGCAGGTCGAGCCGGGAGATGGGCGCGTCCCGGGTCACGTCGTGCCGCCCGAAGATCACCCGGCGGCGCAGGTCGGTCCGGAAGCTGTACTGCGCGCCGTTCTGCTCGAAGTACGTGTCCCGCAGCGGAGCCGGCAGCGCCTCCAGCGCCTTCGCGGGGTACAGCGCGGCGCGGGCGTCGCGCAGCGCCTCCTCGTCGACGTCCGTGCCGTAGATCTTGACGCGGTTGAGGGTCTCCTCCAGGCCGAGCACCTCGGCGAACATGATGGCGAGTGAGTACGCCTCCTCACCGCTGGAACAGCCCGCGCTCCACACCCGGATCTCCTCCTCCGGCCTCGACCTCGGCGAGCACCTCGGGAACGACCTCGCGCTGGAGGAACATCCACGCGTCCGGATCGCGGAAGATCGAGGTCACGTTGATGAGGATGGTGTTGAACAGGGCGCCGAATTCCTCCGCGCTGGTCTCCAGGCGGTCGCGGTAGTCCGCGTACGACGACGCCTCGACGTCGGACATGCGCTTGCGGATGCGGCGTCCCAGGGACGAGCGCTTGTACCCCGTGAAATCGAAGCCTCGGGCGTCCCTGAGGAAACCTAGGAGCTCCTCCAGCTCCTCATCGGTTTCGGAATCCCGCGTTTCGCCCATCATTGCCTCTTGGTCTCGACGAGTCCGCGGATGACCGCGGCGATCTCCTCCAGAGGTAGCACGAAGTCCACTGCGCCCGTACCCAGTGCCGCCTTGGGCATGCTCGGAAACTCCGCCGATTCCGGATCCTGGGCGATCACGGTGCCGCCGCGCGACGCGACCGCCGCCACGCCCATCGACCCGTCGACTCCGGTCCCGGTCAGGACGACGGCGATCGACCGGGGTCCGTACGCACCGGCCACCGACTCGAAGAGCAGATCGGCCGAGGGCCGCACGAAGTGGACGAGCGCGCTGCTGGACAGCGTCAGGACGCCGTCGTGGCCCACCAGGAGGTGCCGGTCCGGCGGGGCGACGTAGGCGGTGCCCGGCAGGGCCCGCTCGTCCTGGTCGGCGAGCTTCACGTCCAGGGCCGTCCGGCGGGCGAGCACCTCGGCGATGACGGTGCGGTGCCGCGGATCGAGGTGCTGGACGATGAGCACGGGCACGGGCAGGTCGCCCCCCAGCCCTTCGAGAAGCACGCGCAAGCCGTGGATGCCGCCGGCCGACGACGCGATGGCCACTACTTCGTAGGAGTCGCCCTGGTCGGTGGCCCGAGCAGACTGATGAGCCGTCACGGGGTGGAGCCTAGCGGACCCGCGGGGACGTGGCAGGTGCCTCACCACGGGCGCTCGCGCCGCCTGGCGCGTTACGCCAGGTGGCGCAACCGGGCGTGCGCCACCCCGCCACCGCCGTTGTCCTTGCAGCCATGGGCTACCACATAGACAGCCCGCAAACAGCGGGCAGCACACGGCGCGACGCACTGGGGATCGGCGTGATCCTGCTCGCCTCAGGAGCACTCGGCATGGCGGGAACCCCACCGGCCGACGACACCACCGACACCGCCGACACCGACCCCACCGCCGACGACGCCCTCGACCCGTACGACGACTCGTACGACCCGTACGACCCGTACGACGACCCTCACGACGGTCCGTACGACGGCCCGCACGGCGACTGCGTCAGCGAGTACGACCCCGACTTCGAGAACGATCTCGCGGCGGCCGACGCGGCGGTCCCCGAGGACCGCACGCTGCTCGCGCCCGCGCGCCGCTTCACGCGCCCCCTGCGCCGCCGCTTCCGCGTCAGCGCCCGCTACGGCCTCCGCGGCAACTGGCTCGCGGGCCACCACACCGGCATCGACCTGGCCGTGCCGCGCGGCACGCCGGTGTACGCCGTCGGCTCGGGCGTCGTGGTGCTGGCCCGCTGGTCGGGCGCGTACGGCAAGGCGGTCACGGTGCGGATGCCCGACGGGCACTACGCGGTGTACGCGCATCTGAACCGCATCTCCGTCCGCCAGGGCGCGCGCATCCGCACCGGCGCCCGGATCGGCAGCAGCGGCAGCACGGGACGCGCCACGGGCCCCCATCTCCACCTGGAGATAAGGGCCCGGCGCGGCTACGGCTCGGACATCAGCCCGGTCAGGTACCTGGCCCGGCGCGGGGTGCGGCTGGTGCGCTGAGGGCCCTCGGCCCGATCATCCGGGACGTGCGGTCGGGTCCGCTCACGTCTCCACGGCGGGCACGAGCTGGGTCACCGGCTGCACCAGGTCCGTGAGCTGGTGCAGCTCGTTCAGCCGGTGCAACCCGCCGAGCTGGCTGGACACGGTCGGCACCTTGGCGTGCTCCGACTCGGGCAGCGGCGCGCGGCCCAGGGTGTCGAGCGTGGTCATCGGCGAGACGGCCACCCCCTCCTGGGCTCCGGTGGACGCCTGGGCCGCGGGCGCCGCGAGCGCCGCCGCACCGGCGGCGAGGGAGACGGCGGCCAGAATTCGTCGTGCTGAAGTCATGCCCTCAGCAACGGCGGAGCCCTCCGCCGGGACACGGGATCGCCCGGCATTCCGCCCACCCCTGGCACTAATGGCCTACACGCGTACCGGCACCGTCCTCCAGCGTGTTCGATTCGGGAAAGATCACCGTCGATTTCACGCCGTTACTTCGCGTCATACGCGCGCGTTAAAGGGGAGCGCGGCCACACCCACGCGGCCGTGCTTTCCAAATGCGAAGGAGAACGTGATGTCTCGCATCGCGAAGGCAGCCGCCCTCACGCTCGGCGCGGGTGCCGTCGTGCTGGGTGGTGCCGGACTCGCCATGGCTGACGCCGACGCACACGGCAAGGCCATTGGCTCCCCCGGTGTCCTCTCGGGCAACCTGATCCAGGTCCCGGTGAACGTGCCGGTCAACGTCTGCGGCAACACCATCGACGTCATCGGTCTGCTGAACCCGGCGTTCGGCAACACCTGCGTCAACAACGGCGGGGACTCCGGCTACGGCCACTGAGCTCGCACCGCGGCCTTCGGGCCGCAGGAGAAGCCCCCGGCGACGGTGCTCGCCGGGGGCTTCCCCGTTCAGACGTACCGATGGACCGATGGACCGCTTCAGACGTACCGATAGATCGCCTCGTGGTCCAGCATCTCCTCCGGCGTGGTCCGCCACGGAGGCATCGGCTCGTGCCGGGCGACGACGCGGCCGCGCCCCGCCTCGCCGAGCCCGGGAGGCCGCTGCGGCAGATAGCGCGCGCCCTGGCGCCGGGTGCGCTCCCAGCGGCTCCACAGCAGGTCGACGAAGGCGTGGTTCAGCCAGAAGACGGGGTCGTTCACGGAGCCGCCGCCGAGCATGTGCCCGCCGACCCAGCGGTGCACCCGGTTGTGGTTCTGCGCCACCTGGCCGTGCCGACGCCGGACGTCCAGCCCTCCAGCTTGTTGCGGAAGCCCTCCGCCGACCGCGAGTCCCACGGCGACGCGTCGTAGCGCGGATCGCGCATCGCCCACTCCACGTCGGCGGCCGTGGGCAGCTCGATCGGGTTGGCGGGGTTGCCGAACGCGCGGGTGAGGAACTCGCCGTCGGTGACGCTCTCCTTGATCGGCCACTGCCCGCCCCGGTGCGCGAACGGTCCCGTACGCACCTGCCGGTCGCCCCGGCGCCCGTCGCCGCCCAAGAAGTCCTCGCCCCACAGGGACGCCGCCGGGGTGCGGTCGTGCGTCCAGTCCCAGTAGGGGACCGTGACCGAGGGGTCGATCCGCTGGAGGGCCCGCTCGAAGTCGAGCAGGAACCGCCGGTGCCAGGGCAGGAACGTGGGCGTCATATGGGCGACGCGGAGCTGGTTCTCGCCGTCGGCGACATAGAAATCGATGTGTGTGCGGACGAATTCGTCGTACTCACCCGTGCGCTTCAGGCGCAGCACCGCGTCCACGAATCTGCGCCGTTCGGTCCGGCTGAGACGGTTCTGGTTCTTGCGTGTGTAGGCCACGCGCGCCCCCTTTGCGATCCCAAGCGCCCCGTGCGGTCAGGGCCCGTCAGTGCGTGCGGCCGGGGCCCGTCAGTGGGTGTGGCCACGGAGCCGCTCGGACGCCCCGAGTTCGTCGACGGCCCCGCGCGCCGCCGCGAGCGGGGTGGCGTACGAGCCGTAGTGGTCGACCATGCTGAGGTAGCTGCCGTCGGCGCGGCGCATGAGGCCCAGCTGTCTGCCGTCGACGGTGACCCGCCACCGCGCCGCGCCCGCGCCGCGTTCACCGGGTACGCCGAGGACGGGGTCGCCCTGGATGCGCCGGCCCCGGTACGTCTCGTCGAACGGCCCCTCGCCCGCCCCGTCCGGGGGCGCGGACCGCGCCAGGGCGGTGCGCACCACGCCGACGGCGGCGAGCGTGGCCACGGCCGCGACACCCAGCAGGTGCCGCCGCCCGACGCGGTGGATCAGTGGCGTACCGGGCGCTGCTGTCATGTGGCTCCCTCTTCCGCGCTCCGCGGCCTGGTCCGCTTCCCCGGATTCCCCGGCCTGACGGCCTGACGGCAACGGTCTGTCGGCACCTCTAACTCCGTGACCCCCCGGGTCCGTTACGGCCCGGGGCGGCGCGGGGTGCCGCGGGCCCGGCCTCATCGGGCCGAGCCCTCCTCGGTCCGCGGGGCCCGCGACGGTCAGGTGAGGCCGAGGTCCGCGCCGGGCGCCGCGCTGAGCAGGGGCTGGTGCAGGCCCGCGCCGGGGAGCGTCAGCGGCGGCAGGGCGGTGCCGTCCGCGCCCGGCATGCCGAGCGGCGCCTCGGCCGAGGCGCCCGGCGTGAGCGCGTACAGCTCGGAGCCGCGCGCGGCGAGGTCGACGCTCTTCAGGCTGTCCTCGCCGACCACGTCGGTGAGGGGCGCGCTGGCCTCGACGTCCGGCAGGACGTTGCTGACGGGGATCTGCGGCACCACGCGTTCGGGCAGCAGCTTGCCCTCCACGTACCGCGGGCCCTCGAACTCGCCGCCCGGCAGCGGCACGGGCAGGGTGCTGCTGATCTCGGGCGTCTGGACGCCCAAGGAGTGCTTGACCCCGTCGAGCGGCACGGGCACGGCGGCGCTGTCCGCGGCGGCGGTCGACGCCGCGCAGGCTGCCGCGGCGCAGGCGAGGGCCGCGGTGACGGCCCCCCTCGTGGTGTGCTTCATGGCTCGTTTCCTTTCGCTCACGGCGACCACTCGGTTCGCATGGGCTCAACGAGCCCGCCGCGCGCACCAGCACAGAATTCGCCCGAGCAACCCAATGCTGTCCTTAACGCATAGTCGACAAGTCCCATCAGCGGACCGGCCGGACGTCCGGTTCCGGGCATGCGGACGCCCGGCTCCCGCCATCGGAGCCGGGCGTCCGCCGCTGGTCAGCCGCGCAGCCGCTGCACAGGCAGCAGGCAGTGCGTGGCGTTGGTCAGGGTCTCCTCGGCGCCCGCGAAGGACCTCAGGTTCTCCTCCGTCACGGGAGAGCCCGGCGCCCCCTCCGGCCACGCGCGCGTGGTCATGATGAAGTACGCGTGCCCTCGGTCGTTCACCGCCGCGAGCCACTCCGGGGGAACCACGCACTGGGCCTTGCCGCTGGGCAGGCTGACGACCGCCTGCCCGGCCTCGACGAGCAGGCTCACCGGCAGGCTCGGGTTGCGCGCGCCGTCGAGTACGGGACCGCCGACGGGCAGGCCCGCGTTGTGCAGGAGGGCGCCGACGGCGTCGGCGGTGGTCTCCGGGCCGCCCTCGGCGTCCCCCAGGGAATAGGCCAGGAGAAAGGCCATGTCCTTTTCCTCCTCGGGGTGTTCGCCGCTCCAGGCGATAACGCCGAGGGTGCCCATGTCGGCCGCTTGGAAGGGGCGCCGCTCGCTCGGTTTCGTGGTCATGGCGAAACCGTAGCGACGCGCGCGACAGGGTTTTCGCGCTTGTCACCTGACTGGCGGAGCGGGCGTACCGCATCACACGTTGGTGGGACTTCGTCGAATGCCCGGCCGGATTTCTCCGAACTACTCTTCGTGCAAGGGTACGGGTCGGGTGAATTCCCGTTCCCGGGCAGGCGAAAGGCCGGTCCGCGAGTGCTTCGCCGACCGGCCTTTCAGTACTGCCGCGTACTGCCGCGTACTGCTTCTCAGTACTGCCTCGTACCGCCACGTACTGCTTCGCGCCGCAAAACCCAGTGGGTGAGCGTCAGTTGTTGGCGCCGCTGTTGCCGAAGGCCGGGTTCAGCGCGCCGATGAGGTTGGCGGTGTTGCCGACGACGTTGACCGGGATGTGCACCGGGATCTCGCCGATGTTGCCCGAGCCGACGCCCGGGGAGTGCGAGGCGTCGGCCGCGGCGTCGGCGTCGGCGAACGCGGAACCGGCGGCGGCGCCCGTGGCGAGACCGGCGGCGGCGAGGGCGAGAGCGGCCCTTCTTGGCAGTGTTCATCATCAAACCTTCCCTTGGGTTTAGCTGAAGCCTATGGGCGCATTCTTGGGGATTCCCGGAATAACACGCCCAAGCAGGTTCGGTTTCCCGTTCGGCTCAGGCCACTCGAAGGGAAACGGGAATTCGGGCGAACTACTTGGCGAGCGGAAGTCCGCCGAGGAGCTGCGTCGGGCCGCCGCCGGCGTTCAGTCCGTCCGTGGCCTGCTTGACCGTGTTGACGACCGAGTTCTTGTTCTCGGTGTCCAGCATGTTGGTGCTCAGCGGCGCCGCGTCCAGCGCCGGCTGGCTGAGCAGCGTGTCCAGGCCGCCGTTCAGGCTGGTGGGCGCCAGGTCGTTGGCGAACGCGGGCGCGGCGGCACCGGCGATGGCCATCGATCCGGCGAGGACAGCGGCAGCCTTCAGGGGCTTCATCGTGTTCCTTTCTCTGGTAACTCTTGTCCCCGATGGACGGGTCACCAATGGACGTCACTTTTCAGGCAATTACTGCCTGTCGTCTCTCTCATGTGACCTAACGAGCGGAACTCGGCGCGGAAACCCCTGGAACTCAAACTTCCCGGAACCCACTCGTTGGAAGGGCGCGCCACATTCTCATATCAACTGGAGTACGCACAGCGAGAGTTGACGAACAGTTGACGGGTTGATGCGACCGGGGGGCGGCGGCACACAACGACGAACCCGCCGCACCGGAAGGGAATCCGGCACGGCGGGTCGTGAGCGGTGGGGCGGGTGCGGCGGGAGCGCTTCCCGTTACTCCTCGATGGGCAGCGGGACCGGCAGCTTCGGCAGCGGCAGCGCGTCCGTGGGCAGCTTGGGGAGCGGGGGCAGCCCGGGCAGGTTCGGGATCGGCAGGCCGCCGCTGAGCACCGTGGCGACGACCGTGTTGACGAGGCCGGTGAGGACTCCGGTGACGGCGGGGATGACCTGCGTGGGGTCGCCGCTCGTGACGGCCTTGAGCAGGGTGTCCACCGCGGCCTGGAGCGACTTGCCTTGAGGGCGTCGTCCTTGACGTCGAGGGGGGCCTGCGCCGCCTGCGGGCCGCCCAGCGGCAGATTCGGCAGCGCGGCGGGGAGCTGCGGGAGGGCGGGCGCGGCCGGAACCGCCGGCGCCGCGGGCACCGCGGGTGCGGCCGGGGCCTCGGGGACGGCGACGGGCGGGGCGACCGGCAGCGGTACCGGCACTCCCGCGGTGATCTTGGCGATCGCGGCCTTGACCGCGTCGGCGAGCTTCGCGGCGTCCGCGGCGGGCAGCTGGCCGTTCTCGGCCTTGAGGGCGGCCTGCAGGAGGTCGGTCACCGGGGTGAGGACAGTGCCGAGGTCGCCCAGGGCCTTCACCTGGCCGAGGAGCGCGTCGGCCCCGGGGACCGGCGCCCGCACTGCGGTGGGCGCGTCATGCCGGGACTCCGCCTGCATGGCTATGGCCGGTCCGGCCGTGCCGAGGAGGAGCGCCGCGCAGAGCGTGGACGTCACGATTCGCCGTGCGGGTTGAGCGCGCATAAGTCGTTCCCTTTCGGTGATCGGTCAGGTCTTGTGATCACCGTGAAAGGGGCGAAAGCCCTCCGCAACCGAGCGAACGCGCGCCGTCACCGCCCCATTCGGGGCAACCAGACGTGTACGCAGACGTTTACGCAGGTCGGAAGAGGGAGCGCGAAACGGGCCAGGAGGCTTGTCCGTACCCGCCATTCGAGTAGGCGGCCCCGGCGCGCGACACGCCGGGGCGGGGGCGCGCACAGGAAAACGGCCGCCCCGCGAAACGCGGGGCGGCCGTACCCGATCGATGCGTCTGATCAGTCGTTGATGCAGGTGTTGCCGAACGCCGGGTTCAGCAGGCCGATCACGTTGATGGTGTTGCCACACACGTTGACGGGGACGTGCACCGGCACCTGGAGGACGTTGCCCGAGACGACACCGGGGGAGTTGGTGGCCGCACCCTGCGCGCCGCTGTCGGCGGTGGCGATACCGGCACCGCCGGCCACGGCGGCGGCCGCCACGGCGGAGAGAGCGAGGGCCTTGGTGGTACGCGACATGGAGAGTTGCTCCTTGGTCATATGACGCTTGCGCCGTGCGGGATGCGCGGCTGTGCCGTGCGGGATGCCCGGCGCGTGGATCAACGGTGTGACCGGACGGTCGGTTGTGCCCCGGACGGGTGATGGATCGGGCGAGCCATTCCGGTGAAGCGCCGGGCGCGGTGTTGCCGCGCGCCCCGGCTCACACGTGCGGCGTAAGCCCATTTGCCCCGTCTGCTCCGGCAATTGACCACACGCTTCACAGGTTCGACACACGCGCCGGGCTCACCGAGAAGGTCCCCGGCGCCCGCTACAGTTGCGCTTCCTCTTGAAGGAATTTCAGCCATAGATGTGCTCATGCCACAAATGTGCATATCTGCTCGGACAGCAGATGCTTCGTCCGCCCCGCCGCTCTCTCCGTGCCTCGCCGTTCTCTCCGTGCCTCTCAGCGTCTCCCGGTCCCTCAGTTCCCGGTCCCGGACCCCCTCAGTTCCCCGGTCCCCGGTGGCTCGGTGCCCGGTCCCCGCGGTTTCTCAGCCCCTTGAGCCCGTCAGCCCTCAGCCCGTCAGCCCTTGAGCTCCTCCGCCCTTGGGCCCCTCCGCTCCTCGACAGCCCGAGCCCCGGCTCCCCGAGTCCGTGGCTCCTCAACTCCGGAAGGCCAACGCCGTCATGCGCCACTGCCCGGGCCCGCGTCGCGTCCTCGCCCTCCCGCTCCCGTGCGCCGCGTCGCCGCTGGTGCCCGGGGCAGCGTCGGCCGCGCCACCGGGTGGCGGGAAAGCGCGCTTCGGGTTGGCAAAGAGGTATCACGCGGTACGCCGCGACGAGGGCGTACGCGCCGCCGACGCCGCGATCACCTGTCGCCGGGCGGTCACCCAGGCGGCGGTGGCACGCCCCGCGGGCGCCCGGGCGGAAGCCGTCCGCCCAGCCGACGGCGTGTGGCGGTAACCCGTCTTGCCGCGCACACAGCACGAGGAACCGCGCATGCCGCAGCCGTCTTCCGCCGCTTCTCCGCCGGGCATGCCGCACTCTCCGCCGGACATGCCGCGGAGTTCGGCCCCCTCTTCCCCGCCGCACGTCCCGCCCGTGCCCGCCGCCCGAGTCCTGCACGTCAGCCAGCCCGTGGACGGTGGTGTGGCCCGCGTGGTCCTCGACCTCGCCGCCGCCCAGAGCGCGGCGGGCCTGGACGTCCACATCGCCTGCCCCGGCGGCGCGCTGGCCGACGGCGCCGCCCGGCACGGGCGCGCGCACCCGTGGACCGCGACCCGCGACCCCGGCCCCGGCCTGTGGTCCGAGGTCCGGGACCTGGCCCGCGTCGTCGCCGCCGTGCGCCCCGACCTGGTGCACGCCCACAGCGCCAAGGCGGGACTCGCCGCGCGGCTCGCCGTACGAGGGCGCGTACCGACCGTCTTCCAGCCGCACGCCTGGTCGTTCGAGGCCGTCGGCGGGGTGACCGCGGCGCTCGCCCGGACCTGGGAGCGGCACGGGCGCCCGCTGGACGCACCGGCTGGTGTGCGTGAGCGAGGCCGAGCGGCGCACCGGGCTGCGCGCGGGCGTCGGCGGCACGGCGCGCGTCGTGCCCAACGGCGTCGCCGTCGACCGCTTCCCGCTCGCCGACACCGGCGTGGTCCGCGGCGCGCTGCCGCTGCCCGAGGACGTGCGGGAGGCGTCGACACCGCTGGTGGTGTGCGTCGGACGGCTGTGCCGGCAGAAGGGACAGGACGTGCTGCTGCGGGCCTGGCCCGCCGTCGCCGCCGCCGTGCCCGGCGCCCGCCTCGCCCTGGTCGGCGACGGTCCCGACGCCGGGGCGCTGCGCGCGCGCACGGACGCGTCCGTGCTGTTCGCCGGGGCCGTGCCGGACGCCGGGCCCTGGTACCGGGCGGCCGACGTGGTCGTCCTGCCGTCCCGGTGGGAGGGCATGGCGCTGGCCCCGCTGGAGGCCATGGCGTGCGCGCGGCCCGTCGTCGTCACCGAAGTGGACGGCGCGCGCGAGAGCCTGCCGCCCGATCTGGCGCCCCACGCGCTGGTGCCCCCGGAGGACACCGGGGCCCTGGCCCGCGCCCTGGTCGCCCTCCTCGGGGACCGGGCGCTGCGCGACCGGTTCGGCGCTCGGGCGCGCCGCCACGTACAGGACCACCACGACCTGCGGCACACCGCCGCGGCGGTCGCGGAGGTCTACCGCGAGCTGCTGGGCGCGGCACCCGCCACGCGCGCGGCAGCAGTCAAGGACAGGGAGTCCACGAAGCCGTGAGTGCGGAACGAACCGTCGTCACCTCGTCGGGGAAGCCGAGACAGGGACAGCAGGACGCCGCGGCGACGGTCGTCGTGGCACCCCGGGAGGCGCGGGGCACGCGCGTCGGCCAGGGAGCCCGACGGCCCGCACGGCCGCGGCGGGCGCTGTGGCCGCTGCTCGCGGCCGACGGCGCCGCGACGGTGCTCGCCACGCTCGCGTACACGGTCCCCTGGTCCGCGTACCGGCCCGCCCCTTGGCCCACCGCGACGCTGGCGCTGCTGGTCAGCGCCGTCATCGCGCTCCACGCCCACGGCGGCCTCTACCGGCCGCCGCGGCTGCCCGGGGTCCTCGACGAACTGCCCGCCCTGTGCGGGCGCGTCGCGGTCGCCTGGTGCGTGACGGCCACGGCAGCGGCCGCGCTGTCGGGGGTCTCCGGCCTGCCCGGACTGCCCGTCCTGCCGTCGTTCGCGCCCCTCGTGTCCCCCGCGCCGGTGCCGCTCCTGACGGCGTGCGCCGTGCACTGCGCGCTGCAGGCAGGCGGGCGGGCGCTGGTGTACTGGCGGCTGCGCAGGGCGCTCGCACGCGGGCCGCGCCCCGTCCTCGTCCTCGGCCACGGGCCCCGCGCCCGCGCGGTGGCCACGGCCCTGCTGCGCCACCCCCAGTGCGGGATGCGCCCGGTCGGCGTGGTCGGCGACCCCGCCGACCTCGCGCCGTCCCAGGGCCAGGACGCCACGCCGGGCCTCCCGGTGCTCTCCACCGTGGACGAACTCCAGCGCGCCGCCATCCAGAACGACGTCCGCACCGCGCTCGTCGTCACCGGGCGCACCGACCCCCGCGAGCGCTGGCTGCCCGCGCTGCGCGCGCTCGGCTGCGAGCTGTGGGAGGTCGAGCAGGGCCCGGTGCTGCCCGCCGGCCGCCCGCAGCACGTCGCCGGTTTCCTGTGCCGCCCGCTGCCGCCCGCCGGGCTGCGCACCAGCCTGCGCAAGCGCGCCCTCGACGTCGTGGTGTCCAGCGTGCTGCTCGTGCTCGCCGCGCCGGTGCTCCTGGTGTGCGCGGTGCTGCTGCGCGCCCTGGAAGGGCCCGGGATCGTGTTCCGCCAGGAGCGCGTCGGCAAGGACGGCCACCCCTTCACGCTGCTGAAGTTCCGCACCCACCGGCCCGCCGACCCCCGGGAGGCCGCGACCCGGTGGACCGTGGCCGACGAGCACCGGATGAGCGCGTACTGCCGCTTCCTGCGCCGCACCTCCCTCGACGAGCTGCCGCAGCTGTGGAACGTGCTGCGGGGCGACATGAGCCTGGTCGGGCCGCGCCCCGAACGCCCCTACTTCGTGGCCCAGTTCAGCCAGAAGTACCCGGACTACGCGCGCCGTCACCGGATGCCCACGGGCATCACCGGGCTCGCCCAGATCCACGGCCTGCGCGGGGACACCTCGATCGAGGACCGGTGCCGCTTCGACAACGCGTACATCGACAGCTGGTCCTTCTGGCAGGACCTGTGCATCCTGCTGCGCACGGTGGGCTGTCTCGTACGGCACTCGGGGAGCTGACCGCACGTGCTCACCGCTGACCGCGCGCGGATCGCGCCGCCGGGCCTGCCTCCGGCCGTGCGGCGGGCCGCGCCCGTGCTGCCCGTCGTCGCGCTGGTGGCGCTCCTCGCGCTGCCCGTGCCCGCCGGTTCGGCCTCCGGCGGACCGCAGGCCACGGTGGCCGACGCGGTCTCCGGTCTGGTGGTCGCCGGGTGCGTCCTGGTCGCCGTGCGCTCCGCGCGGCGCCCGCTGACCCGCACGGCAGCGCTCCTGTTCGGCCTTCCGGTGCTCGGCGTCACGGTCGCCGCCTGCGCGGCGCCCACCGGCGGTGCCGCGCTCGCCGGTGCCGCCCGCTACCTCCAGGTCTTCGTCCTGGTGCCGCTCGCCGTGCTCGCGCTCCTCCGGGACGAGCGGGACGTACGCCTGGTGGCCTGGGCGTTCATCGGTCTCGCGCTGTGGCAGGGCGGGATCGGCGCGCACCAGTACGCCACCGGAACCGGCGCCTCGTACATGGGCGAGGACATCCGCGCGGTGGGCACCTTCGGGGCGACGGACGTCATGGGAATGGCCACCGTCGTGTCGTACGGCGTCGTGTGCGCCCTCGCGCTGGCCTTCCGCGGCGGCGGCGATCCGGGAGCGCGGCGGCAGCGCGCGGTCGCGGCCGCGTGCGCGGGGCTGCTGCTCGTGCCGCTCGCGCTGTCCTTCAGCCGGGGCGCGTGGATCGCCACGGCGGCGGCCTGCTGCGTGGTCCTGGTCCTTTCCGGGGTCCGGCGGGCGCTGCGCGTGCTGCTCGCCGCGACGGCCGCCGCCGTGGTCCTGGTCGGCGGCTTCGGCGTGGGCTCGCAGATGCTCCAGCAGCGCCTCGGCAGCATCACCGAGGTCACCGACGCGCCCGACCAGTCCGTCACCGACCGGTACACGATGTGGGCCGCGTCCGTCGACATGTGGCGCGAGCGCCCGGCGACCGGCGTCGGGCTCAAGGGCTTCCCGGAGTACCGCGACAGCCACGCCTCGGTGGCGCTCTCCTCCGGCAGCGACGTCGCGGGCGCGGGCCAGGGCTTCGCCCGCCAGCCCCTGCTGTCCCCGCACAACATGTACCTGCTCGTCCTCAGCGAGCAGGGGCTCCTCGGCCTGTGCGCCCTCGCGGGCTGCTGGATCGGCCTGCTGGTGTGCGCGCTGCGCCGCTGGGCCCGCGCGCGGAAGCTGCCCGCGGGGCGGCGGGAGGAACGGCTCGACTGCGCGCTCCTCGCCTGCGGACTGCTCGTGTGGCAGCTGGTCGACTTCCTGTACGCCGACATCGGCGGCCCCTCCACCGTGCTCATGGCCGTCCTGGTGGGCGTCGTGGCCTGGTGGGGCGTCGGTGACCACGCGCGACGGCGGGAGGCGTGGTCGCGATGATCACTGCCTCCGGGGGTGGGGACACGGGGGCGCTGCGGGCCCCCGGGGAGGAATCCGTCGAGACGCGCGGGGAGGACACCGCCACCGGCGCCGGTGCGGGCGCGCACTCCGTTTCCGGTGGTGCGGGCGCGGGTGCGGCGCTCGTCGGTGTGGACGTGGGTGCCGAAGCCGCCGGTACGGACACGCGTGCGGCGCCCGCCGGTACGGAGACACGTGCGGCACCCACCAGTGCGGACTCGGGCAGGGACACCGGGCGCGGTCTGCTCGCCAAGGCCGCACTCGTCACCGCCGTGCTTTCGGTGGCCGGGTCGCTGCTCGGGCTCGCGCGGGGACCAGGCGCTGGCGCACTTCTTCGGGGCCGGGACCGGCACCGACGCGTTCCTCGTGGCCTGGACCGTGCCGGAGATGGCGGCCACGCTGCTGATCGAGGACGGCCTCGCCTTCTTCCTCGTCCCGGCGTTCAGCCTGGCCCTCGCCCAGCGCGGACGCGGCCCCGCCCTCCGCGATCCGGTACGCGCCCTGGTCGCCGCTTCGCTGCCCCGGATGACCCTGTGCTTCGCGGCGGCCGCCCTGCTGCTCGCGCTCGCCGCCCCCTGGGTGGTGGCCGCCCTCGCGCCCGGCCTGCCCGACCGCCAACTGGCCGTGGAGTGCACCCGGCTGACGGCGACCTGCGCGTTCTCCTTCGGCCTCGCGGGCTACTGCAGCGCCGCGCTCCGCGCCCACCAGCGCTTCACGGCCCCCGCCGTGATCTACGTCGTCTACAACGCGACCATCATCGTCACGCTCGCGCTCCTCGCCGGACGCTGGGGCGTGCGGGCGGCGGCGGCCGGGGTCGGGTCGCGCTGGGCGGTGCCCTGATGGTGGCCGCGCAAGTGCCCTCGCTGTGGCGGCAGCTGCGGCACCGCTCCGGGACGGGCACCACAGGTCGGCCCGCCGACCCGACGCCCGCGACGCCCGCGGCGCGGCTGCGGACCGCGGTCATCTGGACCGTGCTGCTGTTCGCGCTCTGCCGCCAGTCGCAGGTGCTCATCGAACGGTTCCTCGCGTCCTCGCTGCCCGGCGGGGCCATCTCGCATCTGAACTACGCGCAGAAGGTCGCGCAGATGCCGATGGCCCTGTCCCTGATGCTGTGCACCGTCACGTTCCCCTCCCTGGCCCGGGCCCAGGCGGACGGCCAGACACTGAAGGCACGGGACCGGGTGGAGCGGGACGTCGTGCTCGCCGCGTGCGTGGTGCTGCTCGGCGCGGCCTTCGTGATCGCGGGCGCGCACCCGTTGATCCGGCTCCTCTTCCAGCGCGGCGCGTTCACCCCCGAGGACACGGCGGCGACGGCCATTCCGTGATGCGGGTGTACGCGCTCGGGCTCCTCGGCCACACCCTGGTGGGCGCCCTGGCCCGCTCGTACTTCTCGGCGGGCCGTGTCACCTGGGCGCCGCTGTACGCGATGTCCCTCGGCATCGTCACCACGGCGGGCCTCGGCCTGCTGAGCGTCGGCACGTTCGGGGTGTACGGCATCGCGGCCGCCAACGCCACCGGCATCTGCCTCACCGCCACGCTGCTGCTGCGCGGCATGGGCCCGCGCACCGTCCCCATCCGGACCCCCAGGATCGTCGCGGAGCTCGCCCGCCTCGTCCTGGCCACCGCCGCGGCCACGCTGCTCGGCGCCCTGTGCGCCCGCTCGGTGGCCTCGCCGGTCCTCGCCCTGCTCCTCTGCGGCCCGACCGTGCTCGCGACCTTCCTCCTGGTGGGCCGGTCGCTGCGCGTCGGCCCCCTGGTGGCCGCCGTATCCGCCGTCGGCCCCGCCCTGCGAAGGCTTCGGCCCCGTTCTACGAAAGCTGGCTCCGCGTCATGACCGCTGACACCGCCGACACCAGAACCCCCGCCGGCGCGAGACCGCTCGCCCGGCCCAGCGCCACCCGCGCGTGGATCGCGATGTACCACTCCGTGGACCGCTGCCCCGACGACCCGTACCAGATCACCGTCACCCCCGAGCGCCTCGACGCCCAGCTCGCCCGGCTGCGCCGCCGGGGCCTGCGCGGCGTCTCCATGCGGGAGCTGCTGCGCGCCCGCGCCGAGGGCCGCGCGGACGCACTGGTCGGGCTCACCTTCGACGACGGCTACCAGGACTTCCTCGACCACGCCCTGCCGCTGCTGCACCGGCACGGCTGCACCGCCACGCTCTTCGTCCTGCCCGGCCGCCTGGACGGCGACAACGCCTGGGACCCGCTCGGCCCGCGCAAGCCGCTGCTCGGGGCCGCGGGCATCCGCGCCGCCCACGAGGGCGGCATGGAGGTCGCCTCCCACAGCCTCACCCACGTGGACCTCACCCAGGCCGATGACGCACTGCTCCGCCGCGAGGTCGAGGGCAGCCGGGGCACCCTCGCGGACCTCATCGGGGCGGACGTGCTCGGGTTCTGCTATCCGTACGGCTACGTCGACGCCCGGGTCCGGGACGCGGTGCGCGACGCCGGGTATGGGTACGCCTGCGCGATCGCCCCCGGTGACCTGTCCGGCGACCTCGCCCTGCCCCGCGTCCACATCGGGCAGCGGGACACGGCCGGACGGCTGTGGCTCAAGGAGCGGCTGAACCGGCGACGCGGGCGCACGGTGCCGTCGGCGGACCTCCAGGAGTCGGCCGTACCCGCTCCGAAAAGGCCGGTGGACCTCGCCGAACAGGCGGGGTCCGCCCGCCATGTTTCACGTGAAACACCGCCCGCCGCCTCACGTCATGTTTCACGTGAAACACCCCCTGCCGTGTCAAGCACCACGGCCGAAGGCGCCGCCGTTTCCACCCCGTTGGCCGCCCCCGACCCCACCGCGCCCCCGAGGGCGGTGACCCCATGAGGGCCCTGCACGTCATCACCGGGCTCGGCATGGGTGGCGCGGAGCAGCAACTGCGGCTCCTGCTGCGCCATCTGCCCGCCACCTGTGACGTCGTCACCCTCACCAACCCCGGTTCCGTCGCCCGCCAGATCATGGCTGACGGCACCCGCGTCACCCACCTCGGCATGTCCGGCAACCGTGATCTGTCGGCGCTGCCACGTCTGACCAAGCTGATCCGCGCCGGGAACTACGACGTCGTCCACACCCATCTGTACCGCGCCTGTCTGTACGGCCGCATCGCCGCCCGGATCGCCGGGGTCCGCGCGGTGGTGGCCACCGAGCACTCCCTGGGCGAATCACAGATGGAGGGACGGCCGCTGACGCGCGGCGTGCGCGCCCTGTACCTCGCCGGGGAGCGGGCCGGGCGGCTCACCGTCGCCGTGTCCCCCGCGGTCGCCCGCCGTCTGCACCGCTGGGGCGTGCCCCGGCAGCGCATCCGCGTCGTACCGAAACAGCGGCATCGACGCCGACCGGTTCCGCTACGACCCCGCAACCCGCGCGGCCGGACGCCACCGCCTGGGCCTGCCCGAGGACGCGTACGTCGTCGGGGGAGTGGGCCGACTGGCCCCCGGCAAGCGCTTCGACGTGCTGCTGCGGGCCGTCGCCCAGCTCCCCGGCGACGTCATGGCCCTGCTCGTCGGCACGGGACCGCAGGAGACCGAGTTGCGCGAGCTCGCCGGGCGGCTGCGGATCACGGACCGCGTCCGGTTCGCGGGGGAGTCCCGGCACGATCCCGGGGACGGTCCTTCGGACGGCACCGACCTGCCCGCCCTGCTCTCGGCCATGGACGCGCTCGCGTCGCCCTCTCCCGAGGAGGCCTTCGGGCTCGCCCTCCTGGAGGGCCTGGCCGCCGGGCTGCCCGTGCTCTACTCCGACTGCCCCGCCATCGACGCCCGGCCCTGCGCCGAACGCGGCCTCGCCATGCCCTGCGCGAGCGATCCGGACTCCTTCGGCGCGCGCCCTGCACACCCTGCGCCCCCGCGGCCCCGCGGCCCGCACGGCCCCCGCGGCGGCCCACCACTACAGCATCGCCGGCAGCGCCGGACAGCTGATGAACGTCTACGAGTCGGCCCTCTCCGGCTCGCTCCCCGGCCCGACCTCGGAGGTGACCATCCATGAGTAACCCCTTCCACGCCGGTCTCGGCGCCGCCCGCACCCGCCTCGCCCGGCTGCCCCGCTGGTGGCCGCTGCCCGCCTGCGCCCTGCTCGGCGCCACCGCGGGCGGCGCGTACGGCGTGCTGCACACGCCCCAGTACACGGCGACGAGTTACGTCCTCGCCGTGCCGCAGGGCCAGACGGACTCCGCGGCCGCGCTCGGCTACGCGCAGGCCTACGGCAGGGTCGCGACCCAGCTGGCCGTCCTCGGCGACGCCCAGGTCGCGGCAGGCGTCTCGGCCGCGCGCCTGAAGGACAGCGTGCGCGTGGCCACGTCTCCGGACGCGCCGATGATCGCCATCTCCGCGTCCTCGTCCCACCCCGGCGAGGCCGCGATCACCGCCAACGCCGTGGCCCGCTCCCTGACCGTCAGCGCCGGTCACGCCAAGGACAGCACGCAGGTCAAGCTGCTGCCGTTCTCGCGTGCCCTGGAGCCCACCGCCCCCTCGTCGGTGTCCGCGCCGGTGAGCACGCTGGTGGGCACCAGCGCGGGCGGCCTCCTCGGCGGCCTCGCGCTGCTCGTGCGCCCTCGCCGCGCCGAGCGCTCCGCCACGGCCACCGTGCCCGCGCCCGCACCGGTCCTGGCCCGGGACACGGTGTGACGGCGGCAGACAGCCGGATCACGGTCGAACTCTGCGTGCGCGAGGAGGAGTTCGAACGCCTCGCGACGTCCTGGGGGCGGCTGTACCGGGCGTGCCACGCGGCTACCCCGTTCCAGAGCCACGCCTGGCTGTCCTCCTGGTGGCAGTCGTACGGCGCCCAGGGGCGGCTGCGGGTCCTGCTGGTCCGCGACGGCGACACGCTGGTCGGCGCCGCTCCCCTGATGCGGGCGCGCGGCCCGCTGCCCGTGCTCACCCCGCTCGGGGGAGCCATCTCCGACTTCACGGACGTGCTCCTGGACGACGCGGCCGGAGGGGACGGGCTGCGCGCCCTGACCGACGGCCTGGCGGTCCTGGCGCGCGGCGCGCTGCTCGACTTCCGCGAGGTGCGCCCGGGCGGCTGTGTGGGGCGCGTGTACGAGCACTGGCGCGGCCCCCGGCACGTCGCCGACGACTCCCCCTGTCTCGAACTCCCCTCGCTGCCCATGGAGGAGCTGCTCACCCGCCTTCCGACGCCACGGGCCCAGCGCACCCGAGCCAAGCTGCGCAAGCTGGCCAAGCTCGGCGTGGAGACCCGGGTCGTACCCGCCGAGGGCGTACCGGAGTCGCTGCGCACCCTGCTGCGCCTGCACCAACTCCAGTGGCAGGGGCGCAAGGTGACCACCGAGCACCTGCGGCCGCGCTTCCGCGAGCACCTGATCCGCTCGGTGCGGCCCATGGTCGCCGCGGGCGAGGCGGTCGTCACCGAGTTCCGCCTGGACGGCGAGGTGATGGCGGCCGACCTGACGCTCCTGTCCGGCGGCCTCGCCGGGGGCTACCTGTACGGCGCGCACCCGCTGCTGCGGGAGCGCAAGGCGGACGTGGCCACGATGCTCCTGGACGCCTGCACCCGGCACACCGCGGGCGAACACCCCCGCACGCTGAGCCTGTTGCGCGGCACCGAGCCCTACAAGCGGCACTGGCGGCCCGACCCGGTCGTCAACCGCCGCTACCTGCTGGCCCGTACCGCCACGGCCCCGCTGCTCGCGGCGGCCGTGACCCGGGCCGCCGCCCGCCGCTGCGGCAAGCGGCTGCTCGACGCCCGGCGCGAGCGTCGCGGTGACGCGGCCCCCGAGTAGGTCCGCGCCACCGCGACCGATCATGCGCCCCGCCTCAGCGGTTCCTGCGGAACCAGTCGAAGCGCAGGCACAGCTTGCCGCCCAGCCAGTACTCGACCCAGTCGCCGAGGTCCAGCGGCGAGCACGTGGGCGGAGTCACCGGTTCGGTCGGCTTCGGCGTCGGCTCGGTGCCGCGGCCGTTCAACAGCTCCCGGTAGACGGCCGATGCCTTGGGGTTGGAGTCGCACTGCCACACGCCGTGCGGGCAGTAGTCGGTGATGGTGTTGTAGAGCGGCTGCTTCTCGTCCATCCAGGCCAGCATGCGGCGCATGTACTCGGCGTTGTCGCCGTTGCGGAAAAGGCCCCACTCCGGGTACGAGATGGCCTTCTTGTGCCGCGCCGCGAAGTCGACGTGGTGCTGGAGCCCGTACGGCTCGGAGACCTGCTCGTCGAACGACATGCCCCGCGGCTGGTCGTAGGAGTCCATGCCGATGATGTCGACGACGTCGTCACCGGGATAGCACTCGGTCCAGGCGACGGCGTCCCGTCCGCGGCTCGGCGTGAAGTCGAACTTGAACTTCTGCCCCGGCACCGACCGCATCGCCGTGACCACCCGGGTCCAGTACTTCTTCCAGGACTCCGGGTCGGGGCCGCAGCGGTGCGTGTACGTGATGCCGTTCATCTCCCAGCCCAGGACGAGCACCGTGTCGGGCACCCCGAGGTCGACCAGGCGCCGCGCGAGCACCCGGAAGTGCTCGTCGAACTCGCCCGCCGCGGCCCGGCGCAGCAGCGCGCGCACCTCGTAGTCGCCGATGCCGTCCTCGTTGCGCTCCATCATGGGCACGTTGAGCACGAAGAGCCGGTCGTCCCGCTCCTTGCGCCAGTCCGCCCAGCTCTCCAGGAAGGTGGGCGCGCCCTCGATGTTGCTCCACCGGTCCCCCGGCAGATACGTGTGCCCGACCCGCAGCTTCGCCCCGCCGAGCCACTGGCTGAGCTCGTGGATGCGACGGGGGCCGCGCGGACCGTAGTCGACGTACGCGCCGAAGACGGCCGCCTCCGCGGGCGTGGCCGGTACCGGCGAGGGCGACGCCGACGGAGAGGGGGCCGCGGGCGAGGGCACCTCGGGGGACGGACCCGCGGGCGACGGTACGGCCGGCGAGGGTCCGGCCGGTGAGACGGCGGGCGCGGGGGGCACGACGGGGGTGACAGGTGGTGCGGAAGCGGCGGGCGAGGGCACGTTGGCGGACGGCGGCACATCGTCGCGCTGCATGACCACCGTGTATCCCGGCCCGGCGGCCAGCACGGCCGACATAATGATCCCGGCGGCGATAAAGACCGCGCGTTTACCGCGTCGGTGACTATGTCGAGTCATCATTCCTGCTCCTCGTTTCCGCCTCCGCGTACTGACGCTCAGTCATATTTATGTTTATTGTGCCAATCGAGTTCCTAATCCTCCCTGCCGGCAGATCCCTCTTTTGGGCGAATGGCCGCGGAGTTCGAACAGTAAGGGCGAAAGTGCAGCGACTGGATACACGCACCCCGGCGGTCCTGCTGCGGATCGACAGGAATGCCTTCCACCACGGAACGCTGGGAGCCGTGCGGTCGCTGGGGCGCGCGGGGGTCGAGGTCCACCTGGTCGCCGACGACGCCCGGGGCCCGGTCGCCCGCTCCCGCTATCTGCACCGGACACATACCCCGCCCCCGCCCGCCGCGCCCCTGGCGGAGACCGCGGCCGTGCTGCGCGGCGTCGCCGAAGGCCTGCGCGCCCCGGCCGTGCTCATCCCCCTGGACGACGCGGGCGCCCTGGCCGTCGACGCCCTGCGGGCCGAGCTGAACGGCACCTTCCTGCTGCCCGAGACCGAGCCCGGCACGGCGGAGCGCGTGGCGGACAAGGCGACGCTCGCCCAGTTGTGCGCCACGGCGGGCGTACCGCATCCGAGAACGGAGCGGCCGGACTCGGCGGCGCGGGCCGCGGCGCTCGCGCGGAGCCTCGGCCCGCCGGCGGTCGCCAAGTGGAGCCGCCCCTGGTGCCTGCCGCGCGACGCGGGCCTGCACAGCACGGTGGTCGTGCGCTCCCCCGGCGAGGCGGCGGCCCTGTTCGCACGCGGTACGGAGGCGGGCAGTCCGCTGCTGTTGCAGGCCTATGTGGCGGCGCACCGCGGCGCCGACTGGTTCGTGCACGGCTATGTGGGCCGCGACGGCCGCGTGCACGGCGGCGGCACGGGCCGCAAGCTGCGCTCCTGGCCCCGGGCCGCGGGCAGCACGGTGCGCGGCGAGTGGGTGCCCAACCCCGCCCTGGAGGCCCTGGCCGCGCGGCTCCTGACGGCGGTCGGCTACCGGGGCGTCTTCGACCTCGACTTCCGCGAGGACGCCGCGACCGGCACGTACCACCTGCTTGACTTCAACCCTCGCCCCGGCGCCCAGTTCCGCCTGTTCGCCGACGGCGTCGATCTTGACGTGGTGCGCGCCCAGCACCTGGACCTGACGGACCGCCCCCTGTCCGCGCCGAGCCCCCTGCCCGGCCGCAGCTTCCTGGTGGAGAACTACGCCCCGCTGACCGCGCTCCTGCCCGGCCCGCGCACGGCGCCCCGTGAGCTGGCCTGGCACGCGCCGGACGACCGCGCCCCGGGCGCCGCGCTGCGCCGGCTGTGGGGGCGAAACGTCGTACGGCGGCTGCGCGGGCGGGCGTGGACCTGGCTGCGCGCAACCAGTCGCACGCCCCGGAACCCGGGAGCCGTGCCATCGCCGCGCACCGGCTCCAGGGAACCCGAGCGCCTGGGCAGCTGACCGGCGCCGCACAGCGCGAAGCGTGGTGCGCGGACCCGGTCAGGGTGCGCGCACCACGCTTCGCGTGACAGCGGTGTCGGCTGGACCCTAGGGGCGCGTGGCGCGTCCCCGCCGGTAGAGGACCGCGCCCGCGGCCACCAGACCGGCGCTCGCGACCCCGGCGGCGGCCAGGCCCGGCTCGGCGCCCGTCCGCGCGAGCTGCGGGGCACCGGCCTCGGTCACCTCGACCCTGGTGGGCCGCTCGTGCGGCGCCTCGGACACGGGAGTCGGGGCCTTCGGCGCGGGCCGCTTGGGGCCTTCGGGGCTTTCAGGGCTCTCAGGGCGGGGCGCCGGGGGCTCGCTGTGCTCCTTCGGCGGCAGCGGGACCTCGGGGGTGCCGGGCTCCGGAGCACCCTCGGCGCAGCGGTTGCCGAAGGCCGGGTTGAGGGCCGCGACGACGTCCACGGTGTTGCCGCAGAAGTTCACGCCGGGCTCGACGGGCGCCGCGACGCTGTTGCCGGACAGCACGCCCGGCGAGTGCGAGGCCTCGCTCCTGGCCGTCGTCCCCTCCGGGGAACGCGGTCCTTCGTGGGACCGCTGGCCGTAGGACTGCGGACCCTGGTGGGGCACGGCGGTGCGCTCCTGCGGTGCCGCCGGACGCTGCCGCGGGGCGGCGGGGCGCTCGGGTGCCACCGAGGCGCTCTGGTGCGCGGCCGCGCGCGGGGCGGGCCGCTCGGGGGCGGCGCTCCGGGCGGCGCTCCGAGCGGGCGCCGTCGGCTGCTGCTGCGCGCGGGCGGCGGAGCGCTGGGGGGCGGCGGAACTTCCGGAGCTCGCACAGCTGTTGCCGCCAGCGGGGTTGAGGCCCGCGGCCGCGTTGGCGGAGTTGCCGCAGACGTTCACCGGCACGTCCACCGGGGCCGACACGGAGTTGCCCGACAGGAGGCCGGGGGACCCGTGGGCCTGTCCGCTCGCGTCGGCCGCGAGGGCGGAGGTGCCAGACAGAGACAGGATGCTCGACGCCGCCGCGGCGGAGAGCATTCCTTTGCTGAGGGCCTGTCGCAATCTAGTGATCTTCCTCTGAGCGGTGGAGCCGGCCTTGGCACCCGGTGAGGGGCCAAGGCCGGCGAAGGCGCAGCCTGAACAGCTGGGCTGACTGCGTCAGTCGTTGACGCAGGTGTTGCCGAAGGCCGGGTTCAGCACCGTGATGAAGCCGACGCTGTTGCCGCACACGTTGACGGGAACGTGGACGGGAATCTGGACGACGTTGCCGGAGAGCACACCCGGGGAACCGTGCGCGGCGCCCTTGGCGTCGGCGTCGGCGAACGCCGGGGAGGCCATGCCCAGAGCCAGAACGGCGCCCGCGACGATGGTCGCGCTCTTCTTGAGCTTCACAACATTTCCCTTCTGTCGGGTCACGCCTTTTCGGCGGTTGGGAACCGGGCGGTCAATATTTGCTTCCCGCACCGTGACCTGAGTCCTGATTAACGAGGAGGGAAGAGCGAAGAAACCGTGAAATTGATGCGATTCGGAATTTCACTCGATTGACTCAGTGCGCCAAGCTGCCCTGCACTGAGGCGAGTTGATCGAAAAGCGGGGGAACCCGTCCCGGAATGAGAGCGGGCCGGGCGCGGGAGCAGAGTCGGGCCGGGCGGAGGGCACAGCGTGGTTCGGGCGGGGGCGCGGCGTGGTTCAGGCGCGGAAATGAGCACGCGGGCCGCACGAGGAGTACGCGGGCCGCACAAGAAACCGCCCGGACCGCCGCCCTCGAAGACGAGGACGAAGCGGCCCGGGCGGACGTCGCGCGCAGGATCAGCCGTTGCCGACACCGTTGCCCGAGAGCGCGGAGATGTCGCTGAGGATGTGCGACAGCGGCTCGTCGCCCTTGGCCTGCGTCGAGTTCTCGACACACTGCTGGTACTGCGGCGCCGACAGGATCGGGATGTCCTGAACGGTGACCGGGACCACGCCGACGACCGAGCCGACGTTGACCTTGGCGGGCAGGCCGACACAGAGCTTGTTGAGCGAGCCCTGCACCGCGGAGAGCTGCGGGCTCATGTCGCCGTGGGTGGCCGAGTTGCCGAACACCGACTTGGCGTCGTTGCCGCTCATCGAGTGCGTGCCGTGGTCATCACCAATGGCCAGCGCGGTGGGCGCGGCGGCGGCAGAGATTCCGACGACGGACGCGGCGACCGCGGCCGCTGCCATTGACTTCTTAAGCATTTCCTGTTCCTTTTCCTGGGCAGAGACACGGCTTGCTTCAGCCCGGTTCAACAGGCGAAGCGACCGCTCGGTTGCGCACGTTCACCCCATCGGATCTCTTTCCCATCGGGGAACTCGACGGCTATCCATAGCTCTCCCTGGCCATCCACAGCAGTCCACAGCCGTCCATCGCGGAGAAATAAGCTGATCGCATCGCTCCCGTCCTTTAGTCATTTCTTCGGCCCCACTCACGATCCCGACCGGAAAATACGAGTTTCATATCCCGCACGTGGGCCATCCGAGTGAACTGGAGCAACTACCGCGCGACGGCGCAGTTAGCCAAAGTGCTCCTGGACGGGGGCTGATCAGAAGGGAAATCCTGTGCTCAAGAAGGTTATGACCGCGACCGCGGTCACGGCTTCCGTAGTAGGAATGTCCGCGGCGGCGGCCCCCACCGCGTCCGCCATCGGCAACGACACCGGCACCACGTCCCTGAGCGGCAACGGCGCCTCACAGGAGTACGGCAACTTCGCCACCCACGGCAACATGAGCCCACAGATGGCGCTCATCCAGGGCTCCTTCAACAAGCCCTGCATCGGCCTGCCCGCCAAGGCCAACGTCGGCTCGGTCGTCGGCGTGGTCCCGGTCACCGTCCAGGACATCCCGATCCTGTCGGCGCCGCAGAACCAGCAGTGTGTCGAGAACTCGACGCAGGCCAAGGGCGACGAGCCGCTGTCGCACATCCTCAACGACATCCCCGTCCTGTCGGGCAACGGCGCGGGCAACCACTGACGAGCCGCCCTCAGTCCCAGCGGGCCGCCACGCTCTCCTCGGCGGCCCGCTGTGCTGTAGGGGCCGGGCCCTCCGGCCGGGCGCCGGATCGGTCCGGCCCACCGTGACGATCAGGGCCACCGGAACGGTCAGGGCCGGGGCCAGAAGTCACGTCCCATGAGGTTCTTCCATTCGTGATCGGGGCGGCCCGGAACTGTCTTTCCCTGAGCACTCCACTTATGCATCAGTGATTCGTAGATCGGCACCGCACCCACGTCCGACGGCGGCCTGCTGACCGGAATGAAGCCCTGCCGCTTCCATTTTCTTCCAGCGTTACTCATGTCCCCTCCTCGGCGGCACCCATACTGTCGCCGCCTTACCGACTTTGATCGCCTGTTTACGTACCTGATTGACCGTCCGGCAAAACCACACCCGGCCCCATCAGATACGTGCTCGCGAGCACCCGGAAGGTTCAACGATTCCACGTCTCCGGCATCGCCGACAGCATGAGGAATCCTCCGAAAGAAGGCGTGGTGCCCGATGGACACGGCCGTACGACGCCTTCGTGGACACGGCAGCACGGGTGTCCTCGGGAAAACGGGCCCACGCCCTTGCCAGCAGCAGATCCAGGCCCTTGTCGGCACCGGGCCCACGCCTTGTCGGCGATGAGCCCACTAATCGGCCGACCGGGTCAAGAGGCGCAACTCCCGCGCCGCCACTCAGTTGATCATCACGCGGCTCCGTAACGGAGCCCCTCTCCGAAGGGAACCCCCACCATGAAGAAGGTCCTGGCCTCCGCCGCCATCGCCGCGTCCGTCGCGGGTCTGTCGGCCGTCACGGCTCCGCAGGCCCTCGCCATCGGCGACGACTCGGGCACCACGTCGAAGAGCGGCAACGGCGCCTCGCAGGTGTTCGGCAACTCCGCCACGCACGGCAACATGAGCCCGCAGATGGGGATCGTCCAGGGCTCGCTGAACAAGCCGTGTGTCGGCCTGCCGGCCAAGCTCAACGTCGGCTCCGTCGTCGGCCTGGTCCCGGTCACCGTCCAGGACATCAACGTCCTGTCCGCCCCGCAGAACCAGCAGTGTGTCGAGAACTCGACGCAGGCCAAGGGCGATGAGCCGCTGTCGCACATCCTCAGCGACATCCCCGTCCTGTCGGGCAACGGCGCGGGCAACCACTGACCAGCTCCGCACCCAGCCATCGCTCGGGGCCGGCCACCGCCGTGGCCGGCCCCGTTCGCGTCCGCGGGCGGTCCGATCCAGCCCCTGAGACCCGGCCGTACGGGCCTGCGCGGAGAACTCGTCTTCCGCTCGGGTGAAGGCGAGCTGGCCGAACACCCCCCTCCGCGAGTCATCGGCGGCGGAGCAACTGTGCCCTGTTTGGATGCGGATTTAACAGATTGTCTGCATGGAGGGATACGTGATGCGAGTTCTGAGAAAGTCCGGGACGGCCATGGCTCTGGCCGTCGGCACGGCCTGCGCCATCGGCGTCACCTGCGGCCCGGCCCTGGCCGGGGACACCGAACCGACGGCAGGCTCCGGCGAGGTGCACGCCCCGCCCTCGGCCCCTGAGGCACCGGCCGACCTGCCAGCATCCGCCGCGCGGGAGGCCGAGCCACCCTCACCCGCCACGGCTCCCCGGGGCAGCGCCGCCGAGCGGGCCGAGGCCCCGGCGGCGGCCGTCCAGCCGGGCACCGAGGCCCCGTCCCACGCCGCCGGGTACGGCGACAGCACCACGCACGAGACGCCCTCGTCGGGGTACGGGGACGACACCTCGGGTTACGGCGGCTCCCCGGACTCCAGTCACGGAGACGGCTACGGGGACGGAGACGGGAACGGCTACGGGGACGGAGACGAGAACGGCTACGGAGACGGGAACGGCTACGGGGACGATGAGACCCCGCCCTCGGGCTACGGCGACACCCCGCCCTCGTCGCCCCCGCCCACGACGAATCCCCCGACGACGCAGCCGCCGACCACCCAGCCACCCACGTCCCAGCCCCCGACATCGGGCCCGCCCACCTCGACGCCGCCCACGTCCCAGCCGCCGACGTCCCAGCCGCCGACGTCCGGCCCTCCCACCTCGCAGCCTCCGTCTCCGTCGCCCAGCACGTCCCGCCCGCCGGAGATGGCCGAAACAGGACACGACGGCACCGTCGCCCTCGTCGCCGCGAGCGGTCTCCTCATCGGCGCCGGTGTGCTCGTACGCCGCCTGAACCGCCGATTCGGTGACCGAGCGTAAGGACCTGAACCAAGGTCAGCCCCTCCGCGATAACGGAAGAGAACACCGCTGACCTGCGAAAACATCAAAGAATCGGTACGGGTCCCGCACTGACACGTTCACACGGGACCCGTAACCTGTTGCAGAAGTGAATGACTTCGGGCCAGAGGTGGCCCTTCCTCGCCGCACCGCCGCCACCGCGCCGAGTGACCACGCCCCCGCTCACCACCGCGCGGAGGCCCCACCCGCGCGAAGTCCGTTTGCCCACGGGGAGGTTGCCGCCGCACCGGACACCCCCTCCGGCAGTTCGCGGCCGCGGCCCGCCTTCGCTCCCGCATCGCCGCCGGGAACGGCAAGATCCGGACCCCACTCTTCCTCGCCTCCGCCATCGGACGGCCACGGGACCGGCATGTCGGACACGAGACCATCGGGGCGCCTCGGCCCATCGGCGGCCGACCCGCACGCGTCACCCACTGATGCCTCCCGGAACAGGCGGTGCGATCGGTCCGGATTGCTCCGCGATTTTCTCTGCGACTTTCCGAAGTCCGGAATCGCAGGGGCACGCGACACGTCCCGGGCGGCGCCCGCCATCCCCGTCAGGTGACCACGCCGGGCGCCCGGCGCACCCCCTCCGGGACCGGGAGCGGCACCGCCCGCCCGTACCGCCCGAAACGGGAAAGAGCCCCTCTGATCCGCGTTTCCGCAGTTCAGAGGGGCTCTGGAGAGTGGAGCCTAGGGGAGTCGAACCCCTGACATCTGCCATGCAAAGACAGCGCTCTACCAACTGAGCTAAGGCCCCGAGCCAACGCCACCGGTCCGAAAGGATCACGTCCCCGCGAGCGTCGCAGACCAGAGTACCGGGTCTTCCGGGAGATCTCGCAAAAGGATTGGGGGTCCCCGTGCGCGACCACTCTCCGTAAGATGCACGACGTGGTTCGCGGCAGCGAACCACGGTCCTATGGGGAAGCGATGGGGAGACGCAACATGGACGCTGCACAGCAAGAATCAACAGCAAGAGCACGGGAACTCCAGCGGAATTGGTACGGGGAGCCGCTGGGGGCACTGTTCCGTCGCCTCATCGACGATCTGGGCCTGAATCAGGCGCGGCTCGCCGGGGTGCTCGGTCTGTCCGCGCCCATGCTGTCCCAGCTGATGAGCGGCCAGCGCGCCAAGATCGGCAACCCGGCCGTCGTCCAGCGCGTCCAGCTGCTGCAGGAGCTGGCGGGCCAGGTCGCGGACGGAAGCGTGAGCGCCGCCGAGGCGACAGACCGCATGGATGAGATCAAGAAATCGCAGGGGGGTTCGGTACTGACCAACACCAGCCAGTCCGCGTCGACGTCCGGTGCGCCCACCGTGAAACGTGTGGTGCGGGAGATCCAGTCGCTGCTGCGCTCCGTCGCGGCCGCGGGCGACATCATCGATGCCGCGGACGCCCTCGCCCCGACCCACCCGGAACTGGCAGAGTTCCTCCGGGTATACGGAGCGGGCCGCACCGCGGACGCGGTCGCCCACTACGAAGCGCACCAGAACTGAGCCGCCGACCGGGCCGCTGCCGGGCGGCCCGGAAGGGGAGCGGGACACGACCATGGGTGAGGTCTTCGCGGGCCGGTACGAACTCGTCGACCCGGTTGGGGCGCGGGGGAGTAGGCGCCGTATGGCGCGCCTGGGACCATCGGCGGCGTCGCTATGTGGCCGCCAAGGTCCTCCAGCAGCGCGATGCCCACACCTTGCTCCGTTTCGTGCGGGAGCAGGCACTGCGGATCGACCATCCGCATGTGCTCGCTCCCGCCAGCTGGGCGGCCGACGACGACCAGGTCCTGTTCACCATGGACCTGATCACCGGCGGCTCCCTCGCCCATGTCATCGAGGACTACGGGGCTCTGCCACCCCGCTACTGCTGCACGCTCCTGGATCAGCTCCTCGCCGGTCTCGCCGCGGTGCACGCGGAGGGCGTCGTGCACCGCGACATCAAGCCCGCCAACATCCTGCTGGAGGCCACCGGGACCCGGCGGCCGCATCTGCGCCTGTCCGACTTCGGGATCTCGATGCGCAAGGGCGAGCCGCGGCTGACCGAGACCGACCACGTGGTGGGCACCCCGGGCTACTTCGCGCCCGAGCAAATGCTGGGCGCCGAGCCGGACTTCACCGCTGACCTCTTCGCCGTCGGCCTCGTCGCCCTCTATCTCCTGCAGGGCGCCAAGCCCGACGCCAAGGCCCTCATCGAGCACTTCGCCGCGCACGGCACCCCGAGGGCTCCCCGGGGTGTGCCCGAGCCGTTGTGGCAGGTCATCGCCACGCTGCTGCAGCCGGATCCGCAGGCACGCTTCCGGACCGCCACGGGGGCGCGCAAGGCGCTCGCCTCCGCCACCGAGATGCTCCCGGAGCCCGGCCACGACGACGAACTCGTCGAGATCTTCGACCAACTGGGTCCGCTGCCCGAGGCCTTCGGTCCCGACGGCCCTCTGACGCCCGCACCCCAGCCACCGCCGGCGCGTCCTCCCGTACCTCAGCACCCCGTATCTCAGCACCCCGGTTCCCAACACTCGGCAGCCCAGCTGTCCGCATCCCCGCACTCCGCGTCCGGGCCCGCCGTGCCCCGGCCTCCGGTAGCGCGGCCGACGACGCCCTCGCCCCGTGAGGTCCAGTACGAGGGCTCCACCGGCTCCCCGCTGCCCGTTTCCCTGCCGTCCCTCCCCCCGCACCCTCCGATGCCGGAGTCCGGCAGCTTCCCCCTCCCCCCACCGCTTCAAGCGCCCCCACAGCCCGTGCAGCCGCCCACTCCCCCCACGCCGATGCCCACGGCCGCGCCCACCTCCACTCCCACTTCCACACCCACGCCAGCACCGCCCGCGCCCCAGGCGCCGCCCCGCACCACGGAACACGCCCAAGTCCCGCCCGAGCACACCCCACTTCCTCCCGCGCCCGCCCACGCGACCTCCCCCCGTCCGGCCGCGCCCGCGAGCGACCCCTCACTGGCCACGAACTCCGCGGTGCGGCGTGCCTACGCCTACGCTCCTACTGCTCCATACACCGCTCACCCGGGGCAGGTTCCGCCTTCGAGCACCCCAATTCCCGGCTCGAAGGAACAAGTTGAGAGCGAGCGACAGCACCACCGGGTCCCCGCGACTGACCTGCTCCACCAGCCTGATCCGGCCGATCACTCCAGCCGGGCCCCACAACCCGGCCAGGCCCATCACCCTGACCAGGCCCAGCACCTCGACCAGGCCGATCAGCCGAACCGACCGGACGGGCCGGACGGACCCGACGGAGCCGACCGGCCAGCCCAGACCCAGCAGCCGCAACGCCCCCGCACCACCGGCTCCCACGCCGCCCGAAAGCCGCAACGCACCGGCCCGCCCGCGAAGGTGGCCCTGCCGATGCTGCTCGTCGCGCTCGCCTGCTTCGCGGTGGGTTTCTGGGCGCTGACCCGCATCTGAGCCGGGGCCCGGCGGCGCGCGCCGGCACTCACCTGCTCACAGCCACCGAACGCATGGGCACCAGGGCGCAGCCGCCCTCACGCCGAAGCTCCCCGCGCCGCCCGCCTGCGCCCCACCACCGTCCACACGCCGAGGATGGTGACCAGCACCGTCCCCGTGCCGATGCCCGCGGCCGCGAGTGTCTTCATGGCGGCGGCAGTCGCCGGTGCCACCGGCCGCCGCCTCACCCCGGCGCGGTGTCCGCCCGCCGTCGTCGGCGGAGCCCGCGGCTCCGCCCCGTGCCGCCTCCTCGTCCCGTTCCGTGACGCCGAACTCGTCACCGGGCCGTGCCGTGCCGGCGTACGCCGGTGCGGGGTGCCGCTCCCCGGTGACGCCCACGCGCAGGGTCAGACCGATCGCGCCGTCGCCGAACCGCTGCTCGACGTCCGGGTCAAGGGAGACGGCGAGGTAGTACCACCCGGCGAACCGGACCTCGGCGACGCGTGAGATCGGCGCGTAGCGGTTCTCGTACGTCACGGGCGGCAGGGTGGGCAGCGCGGTCGACTTCTGGCGGCCGTCGTAGGAGGTGTCGATGTCGTCGACCAGTCCGCGCGCGGGGTTGAGGACGGAGACGACCAGGGCGGCCGTCACGTACTCACGGCCGCCCGGCCCGCCCGGCCCGCCCGAGCCGCCGAGTTCGACGGTGGCGGAGAGCCGCTGTCCCCAGTCGACGGGCACGCGGTAGTAGCGGGTCCACCCGGGCTCGAGACGGTCGCCCCAGACACCGGTCTCCAGGGCCGTGGCCGTGCTGAAGCTGTTGCCACCCGCGCGTGGGAGCACCGGTCCGGCGGGCGGCTCTGGCGTGACGGTGTCCTCGGTCCGGGGCGGTGTCGTCGCGCCTCGCTTGGCGAGGGCGGGCTCCGAGGCGAGGTGCAGCTCCAGATCCCAGTCCTCCGGAGTGGACGGTTTCTCCGTCGAGGAGGACGTCGAGGAGGACATCGACGACCTGAAGGACGCGGTCCGCTCGACGACCACGTAGTACGTCCCGGCCCGCGCGCAGCGGCCGTCGGCCTCGCCCGCGTCGCGCACGGCCGAGGCGGTGAGCGGGCGCGGGCTGCGCGAGGCGCCGAAGCGGACGGAGCCGGAGTCGCAGTCGAAACCGTTCGCGTCCTCGACGGACACCTGGATGCCGTCCGCGAAGCCGACGCGGCTGCCGAGGCCGGGAAGCGCCGTGACGGAGGCGTAGACGTTCTCCCGGGCGCCCAGTTCGAGCCGGTAGTAGAGCTCGGTCGAGCCCCCGCCCGCCCCGGGGTGTGCGATGGAGCTCTTGTACGTCGCTCCGGGCGTGAGCCTGCGGCTTCCGGTGCTGCTGGACGTACCGGCGACGGTCCGGGTGTCGTCGGCGAAGGTGTACGGCTGGGGCGTGTCGGCCGCGTGGGCGGTTCTTGGGGGCGCTGTCGCGCACCACACCGCGCCCAGGAGTGCGGCGGTCGCGCCCGCCACCGTCCGACGGCCCGCACCCTGCCACGTCACGCCGCTCTCCACCTCACCCTCCATTGATTTGCTCAAGCAAGCAATGAAATTGCGCAAGTGAACCAAAGGGGCGGAGCCGCCGTCACCCCGTACGGGAGCACCCGAAGCCAGAGGGCCGGACCTCAGCCGGTCCCGGCGAGGCCCGGGACGGCAACGTCACGCACGAGACGTCACGCACGACAGGACACGTCACGCACGACACCGGAGAACGCGACACAGGAGAAGCGGGACAAAACCCCTTCACACAGCACAGGGCCCCGATCGCTCTGGCGATCGGGGCCCTGTGACGAGACTGCTGTCGATACTCACGAACCCGTGGGCACGGAGTCAGTCGCCTCCGTCCACAGATCCTGCTCGGCGCGATCCGCCTGGATCTGGCGGTACACGAGGAGCCCGCCGATGGCGGCCAGTGCGACCAGGAGAAGCTTCTTCACCGCGCGACCTCGTCTTTCCTTGACGTAAGGGACTACTGGCGCCCGACTATACACACCGACCGATACCGATCGGTGACCTGGATCGGGCCCAACTCCCCACCGGAACAGCACAGTAGAAGCGGACTAAATCACTCCGCCTGCGCCCTCGCCCTGTGTGATGTTCGCCGCCTTTTGCCCCGGCTCCTGGGTTTCTCGGCCCTGTTGCACCCATCCGGGTGGTGTTCATCTGAACATCGGCGTGACGGGAGCGTTCGGTCCCCCACTGTCGGCTCGCCATACACATCATGAGGAAAGTACGCAAATCGCCCAACCCGAAAGTGAGGGGCCATGCCCGCCACCAAGGCCATGAAACTGTGGACCACGATCGTCACCGCCGTCCTCGCGCTCTTCGCCACGCTCGGCTTCGCCTCGCAGGCCGCCGCGGCGCCCGTACAGCAGGCCACGACGACGTGCAAGAGCACGACGAGCGCGACGGCGCCCGTGCTCGCCGCCTGGATGGCAGCGTACGAACGGTCCCTGCCCCCCACGATGAAGCAGCGCATCCGCGCCGAGGCCCACGGCTCGACCCCGAGCTGCCGCCACCTGCCCACGACGGACGCGGACGCCTCCGACGACACCGGCGCACTGACCGGCGCGAGTCTCGCCGCCGAGCCGTAGTCCCCGGCCCGCACCCCCCGTACTCACACAGAAGACCCCCAGCCGCTACCGGCTGGGGGTCTTCTCGCTGTGGGGCTAACTGGATTTGAACCAGCTGACCTCATCCTTATCAGGGATGCGCTCTAACCAACTGAGCTATAGCCCCGCCGCGCCTTGCGGGTGTGCCCCGCGCGCTGACCTCTGAAGATTAGCGCACGTGGGGGCCAGTCCCAAAATCGATAGTTCCGGGGGCCCTGAGCAGGCCCTGAGGCCGCCCGGCCAGGTCCTGTGGCCAGAAGCCGCCCCGCTATGCGAAAAGGTCCCGGTGTCCTCTCGGAGGAACACCGGGACCGGACCGTCCGTCAAGAAGGTCTTGAAGATCACAGAGGCCGAAGACCACTCAGGCCGAGGAGTCCCTGAAAGCCAGGGCTCCCTGGGAGGCCGCGGCTATTCGTCCTCGGCCAGCGTCAGTTCCACGCCGCCGACGAAGCCCGCGGAGAGGTTGTAGATGAACGCGCCCAGGGTCGCGAGCGCCGTGGCGAGGACGACGTCGATGACCGCGATGATCGAGGTGAAGATCAGCACGCGCGGCAGCGAAAGGAACGCCTGGAGGTCAAAGCCGTTGGACTCGTTCGAGCCCGTCGCCTCGGAGATCGTGCCGCCGACCGTCGAGAAGACGCCCATCGCGTCCATGACCATCCACAGCACCGCGGCCGCGACGATCGTGCAGATGCCGAGCGCGATGGAGAGCAGGAAGCTGACCTTCATCACCGACCAGGGGTCGGCCTTGGCGACCCGCAGCCTGGCCTTGCGCGTGCGCGGGGTGGTGCGCGCCCCCGTGCGCGGACGGCGGACCGACCCGGCGGGAGCCGCCTGGTAGGCCTGCGGCGGGTGGTACGGCTGCGAGCCCTGCTGCTGCGGCGGGCGCTCGCCGGGCAGCGCGCTGGAGCCGCTCGCGCCCGCGCTGTCCTTGGTGCCCTTGGTGTCCTTGCTGTCCTTGGTGTCGTTGCCGTTCCTGCTGGCCTTGCCGTCCGGGCCGTCGACGCTCTTCTTCGTCTTGGTGCCTCGGCCTCGGGTGTCCGTCACAGTCCCCCCCTGGGATCCATGAGACTCGTGGGGAGTCAGTATCAGTGGCGGGGCCACGGGCACCGTCCGTGCCGGTTCTGCTCGATCCGGCGGCGCCCGTACCCGTGGCTCCACTCACGATGACTCACTCCTCGCGCTACTCGGCCGGGGACTGTGTGCCCTCGTCCGCGCCGACGGCCGGAGTCTCGTCGGACGATTCGTCGATCCCGTCGACTTCCTCGGCCTCACGCCCCGCCTCGGCGTTACGAGCGATGCCGACGACGGCATCGCGCTTGCCCAGGTTGATCAGTTGGACGCCCATGGTGTCACGGCCCGTCTCCCTGACCTCGTTGACTCGCGTACGAATCACACCGCCGGACAGGGTGATGGCGAGGATCTCATCGGTCTCCTCGACCACCAGCGCGCCGACGAGCTCACCACGGTCCTCGACGATCTTGGCGGCCTTGATGCCGAGACCACCGCGGCCCTGGACGCGGTACTCGTCGACGGCGGTCCGCTTCGCGTACCCACCATCGGTGGCGGTGAAGACGATACGTACCGGGCCGCACCACATTCATCGAGAGCAGCTGATCGCTGTCGCGGAAGCTCATGCCCTTGACGCCGGAGGTCGCGCGGCCCATCGGACGCAGTGCGTCATCCGTCGCCGTGAACCGGATCGACTGCGCCTTCTTGCTGATCAGAAGCAGATCGTCCTCAGCCGACACCAGTTCCGCGCCGATCAGCTCGTCGTCCGAACCGTCGTCCGTCTCCCGCAGATTGATGGCGATGACGCCGCCGGAGCGAGGCGAATCGTAATCCTTCAGAGGCGTCTTCTTGACCAGACCGCCCTTGGTGGCGAGGACCAGGTAGGGCGCCGCCTCGTAGTCACGGATCGCGAGGATCTCGGCGATGGCCTCGTCCGGCTGGAAGGCGAGCAGGTTCGCCACGTGCTGGCCACGGGCGTCGCGGCCGACGTCCGGGAGCTCGTAGGCCTTCGCGCGGTAGACGCGGCCCTTGTTGGTGAAGAACAGCAGCCAGTGGTGCGTGGTCGACACGAAGAAGTGGTCGACGATGTCGTCCTGCTTCAGCTTCGTGCCGCGCACGCCCTTACCACCGCGCTTCTGCGAGCGGTAGTCCTCCGTCTTGGTGCGCTTGATGTAGCCGCCGCGCGTGATGGTGACGACGATGTCCTCTTCGGCGATCAGGTCCTCGATGGACATGTCACCGTCGAAGGGCACGAGCGCGGAGCGCCGGTCCTCGCCGAACTTGTCGACGATCGCCGCGAGTTCCTCGCTGACGATCGCCCGCTGCCGCTGGGGCGAGGCGAGGATCGCGTTGTACTGGTCGATCTTCAGCTGGAGCTCGTCGTGCTCCTGGATGATCTTCTGGCGCTCCAGGGCGGCCAGTCGGCGCAGCTGCATCTCCAGGATGGCGTTCGCCTGGATCTCGTCGATCTGCAGCAGGCCCATCAGGCCCTCGCGCGCGACGTCGACGGTGTCGCTGCGCCGGATGAGCGCGATGACCTCGTCGATGGCGTCCAGGGCCTTCAGGAAGGCCGCGCAGGATGTGGGCGCGCTCCTCGGCCTTGCGCAGACGGAACTTCGTCCGCCGGATGATGACCTCGATCTGGTGGCTCACCCAGTGGCGGATGAACGCGTCCAGGGAGAGGGTGCGCGGCACTCCGTCGACGAGCGCCAGCATGTTGGCGCCGAAGTTCGTCTGCAGGTCCGTGTGCTTGTACAGGTTGTTCAGGACGACCTTGGCGACCGCGTCCCGCTTCAGGACGATCACCAGGCGCTGGCCCGTACGAGAAGACGTTTCGTCACGGACGTCCGCGATGCCGCCGACCTTGCCGTCCTTGACCAGGTCGGCGATCTTCTGCGCGAGGTTGTCCGGGTTGACCTGGTACGGGAGCTCGGTGACCACCAGGCACTGGCGGTTCTGGATCTCCTCGACCTCGACGACCGCGCGCATCGTGATGGAGCCGCGGCCCGTGCGGTACGCCTCCTCGATGCCCTTGCGGCCGACGACGAGGGCGCCGGTCGGGAAGATCCGGGCCCTTGATGCGCTCGACCAGGGCGTCGAGCAGCTCCTCGTGCGAGGCCTCCGGGTGCTCCAGGGCCCACTGCGCGCCCGCCGCGACCTCGCGGAGGTTGTGCGGCGGGATGTTGGTCGCCATGCCGACCGCGATGCCCGCCGAGCCGTTGATCAGCAGGTTCGGGAAGCGGGACGGCAGGACGGTGGGCTCCTGGGAGCGGCCGTCGTAGTTGTCCGTGAAGTCGACGGTGTCCTCGTCGATGTCCCGGACCATCTCCATGGACAGCGGCGCCATCTTGCACTCGGTGTAGCGCATGGCGGCCGCCGGGTCGTTGCCCGGAGAGCCGAAGTTGCCGTTGGAGTCGACGAGCGGCATGCGCATCGACCAGGGCTGGGCGAGGCGGACCAGGGCGTCGTAGATCGAGGAGTCGCCGTGCGGGTGGTAGTTGCCCATGACGTCGCCGACGACGCGGGCGCACTTGTAGAAGCCCTTCTCGGGGCGGTACCCGCCGTCGTACATCGCGTACAGGACGCGGCGGTGCACGGGCTTGAGACCGTCGCGGACGTCCGGCAGCGCGCGGGACACGATGACGGACATCGCGTAGTCCAGGTACGAGCGCTGCATCTCGGTCTCGAGCCCGACGGGCTCGATGCGCACCGTCTGGCCTTCGCCGTCCTCGGCAGGGGTGGGGCTGTTCTCGTCGGCCATGGCCGGTCAAGATCCTTTCGTACGTCAGTCAGCAGCCGTCGGGGCGCCTGACCGGCTCAGATGTCGAGGAAGCGGACGTCCTTGGCGTTGCGCTGGATGAACGAGCGGCGGGCCTCGACGTCCTCGCCCATGAGGACCGAGAAGAGGTCGTCGGCCTGGGCGGCGTCGTCGAGCGTGACCTGGCCGAGCACGCGGTGCTCGATGTCCATCGTGGTGATGCGCAGCTCCTCGGCGTTCATCTCGCCGAGACCCTTGAAGCGCTGGACCGAGTCGTCCCGGATCCGCTTGCCGTTCTGGCGGCCGAGCTCGATCAGCGCGTCGCGCTCGCGGTCCGAGTACGCGTACTCGAAGTCGTCCTTGCCCCACTTGATCTTGTAGAGCGGCGGGCGGGACAGGAACACGTGGCCCGCCTCGACCAGCGGCCGCATGAAGCGGAACAGGAACGTCAGCAGCAGGGTGTTGATGTGCTGGCCGTCGACGTCGGCGTCCGCCATCAGGATGATCTTGTGGTAGCGGAGCTTCTCGATGTCGAAGTCCTCGTGGACTCCGGTGCCGAAGGCCGAGATCAGCGCCTGGATCTCCTGGTTCTGCAGGATCTTGTCGACGCGGGCCTTCTCGACGTTCAGGATCTTGCCTCGGATCGGCAGGATGGCCTGGTACTCCGGGTTGCGGCCGGACTTGGCCGAGCCGCCGGCGGAGTCACCCTCGACGATGAAGATCTCGCACTTCGTCGGGTCGTTCGACTGGCAGTCGGAGAGCTTGCCCGGCAGGGACGCGCTCTCCAGGAGGCCCTTGCGGCGGGGGGGTGAGGTCGCGCGCCTTGCGGGCGGCCACGCGCGCGGTCGCGGCGGCGATGCCCTTGCGGATGATGTCGGCCGCTTCGTTCGGGTTGCGGTCGAACCAGTCCGTCAGGTGCTCGTGGACGACCTTCTGGACGAAGGTCTTCGCCTCGGTGTTGCCCAGCTTCGTCTTCGTCTGGCCCTCGAACTGCGGCTCGCCGAGCTTGACGGAGATGATCGCGGTCAGACCCTCGCGGATGTCCTCGCCCGTGAGGTTGTCGTCCTTCTCGCGGAGCAGCTTCTTGTCGCGCGCGTAACGGTTCACCAGACCGGTCAGCGCGGAGCGGAAGCCCTCCTCGTGGGTGCCGCCCTCGTGCGTGTGGATCGTGTTCGCGAAGGAGTACACCCCCTCGCTGTACTGCGAGTTCCACTGCATCGCGATCTCGACCGAGAGCATGCGCTCCTTGTCCTCGGCCTCGACGTCGATGACGGTGGGGTGGATGACCTCGCCCTTGCGGGAGTTGAGGTACTTCACGAAGTCGACGATGCCGCCTTCGTAGTGGTACCTGACGGTGCGGGCCTCGGCGGCCTCGTCGTCGGTGGCCTCGGCGCTGTCGGCGCCCGCCGTGGCCTTCGCCGACTCGCGCTCGTCGGTGAGCTTGATCGTCAGGCCCTTGTTGAGGAAGGCCATCTCCTGGAAGCGCCGCGCGAGCGTCTCGAAGGAGTACTCGGTGGTCTCGAAGACGTCCGGGTCGGCCCAGAAGGTGACCGTCGTCCCGGAGTCCTCGACCTGCTCGTGCTTGGCGAGGGGCGCGGTCGGCACACCCAGCTTGTAGTCCTGCGTCCAGCGGTAGCCGTCGCGCTTGATGTCCACGGAGACCTTGGTGGACAGCGCGTTCACCACGGAGACGCCGACGCCGTGCAGACCGCCGGAGACGGCGTAGCCGCCGCCGCCGAACTTGCCGCCCGCGTGCAGCACGGTCAGGACGACCTCGACGGCGGGCTTCTTCTCCACGGGGTGGATGTCCACGGGGATGCCGCGACCGTTGTCGACGACGCGCACGCCGCCGTCGGCGAGGATCGTGACGTCGATGGTGTCGGCGTGTCCGGCGAGCGCCTCGTCGACGGAGTTGTCGACGACCTCCTGTACCAGGTGGTGCAGGCCGCGCTCGCCGGTCGAGCCGATGTACATGCCGGGCCGCTTGCGGACCGCGTCCAGACCCTCGAGGACGGTGATAGCGCTGGCGTCATACGACGCCGCACCCTCGGGGGGCGCGGCGCCGTCGCCGGCGGCAGTGGACGGGATGTTCTCGTTGGGGTTGCCGGAATCGGCCACGAAGCGCCCTTTCTGGCACAGCACAAGCCAAGCTCCCGGCGCTGGCCGGAGCGGCTGCGGCGTGTTGCGTTGGTAAGCCTGGTTCAGCTCTTGCTCAGCTTCTCCCGCTGGGTCCCCACGACTGGGGCGGGATTAGCTTCCAGTCTACCGGTAGCGCTGACAGTGATGGGGGTTTGCCGGTACCTGAGTCCGCATGTGCCATGTGCCGCCCTGAACCGGCATCAGCCGACTCCCCATATACGGCCCCGGGCTCCAAGAGGCTCACAGCGGCACTCAGCGCTTCGGGCGGACAACCCCCAGCTACCAACCGGATCTCATCACCCGTAGGTGTCGCCGGGGCCGGTGCTTCCGGGGGCGCGCAGGGGTCCGAAGCGGCGTGCGGGGCCACCGGGGCCGAGGACCTTGATGACGCGCACGGTGCCGTGCCCCAGGTCCTCGTTCAGGCGCGCGACCAGCTGCGGAGCCAGCAGGCGCAGGTTCGTCGCCCAGGCCGTGGAGTCGCACTGCACGGTCAGGACGCGCTCGTTCTCGTCGTACCGCTGCGGCACACAGTGCTTGGCCAGGTCCTCGCCGACGATCTGCGGCCAGCGGCCCATCACGCCGCCGACGGCCGCCGGGGTCTCCCAGCCGCGCTCGGTGATCAGACGGTTGATGGCGGAGCCGAGCGGCAGCGGATCGCGCCCGTCGGCGCGCGCGCCCGAGCGCAGGCCTCCGCACCGGGCCTGCTTCTTCTGCCGGTTCGCGTCCCCACGCGCGCGTGCCTGCTCCTTCGCGGCGCGCAGGGCGACCCGCGCGAGGTCCACGCCGGACGGCTCGGGGGGCGCCGGCTTCGCGGGCTTCTCGCGCTCCCCAGACTGCGACGGCTGCGACGGCTCTGCGGACTCGGTCATACGCGGCTCACCTCGCCCTCGGACACGGTGTAGCGGGTGCCGCTCAGGACGCCGGGCACGTCGTCGTCCACGGCGGCCGTCACCAGGACCTGCTCGCCAGGGGCGACCAGCTCCGCGAGGCGCTCGCGGCGGCGGGCGTCCAGCTCGGCGAAGACGTCGTCGAGGACGAGCACGGGTTCGTTGCCCTCGGCCCTGAGCAGGTCGTAGGAGGCCAGGCGCAGGGCCAGGGCGTAGGACCACGACTCTCCATGGGAGGCGTATCCCTTCGCGGGCAGCTGGCCAAGTTTGAGTAGTAGGTCGTCCCTGTGGGGTCCTACCAGGGTGACACCCCGCTCGATCTCCTGCTTGCGGGCGTCGGCGAGCGCGGCCATCAGCTGTTCGTAGAGGGCTTCGCGGTCGCGGGCCTCGCCCGGAGCGGACGGCTTGTAGTCGAGGGCGATCGGGCCGCCGCCGGGCGCCAGCTGTTCGTACGCCTTGTCGGCGAGGGGCTCGAGCGCGGCGATCAGGTCGAGCCGCTGGGCGAACAGCTCGGCGCCCGCGCGCGCGAGGTGCTGGTCCCAGACGTCGAGGGTGGACAGGTCCATGGAGCGGCCGCCGTGGCGGCGGGCCAGGGCTGCCGACTTCAGCAGCGTGTTGCGCTGCTTGAGGACCCGGTCGTAGTCGGAGCGCACCGCGGCCATGCGCGGCGAGCGGGCGGTGATCAGCTCGTCCAGGAAGCGCCGGCGCTCCCCGGGGTCGCCCTTGATCAGCGCCAGATCCTCGGGGGCGAACAGGACCGTGCGCACGATGCCGAGGATGTCACGGGGCCTGACCTGCGACGATCTATTGATGCGGGCGCGGTTCGCCTTGCCGGGGTTCAGTTCGAGCTCGATCAGCTGCTGGCGCTCGCCCTGGCGGACGGCGGCCCGGATCACGGCCCGGTCGGCGCCCACACGCACCAGGGGCGCGTCCGAGGAGACCCGGTGGCTGCCGAGCGTCGCGAGATAGCCGACGGCCTCGACGAGGTTGGTCTTGCCCTGGCCGTTCGGACCCACGAACGCGGTGACGCCCGGGTCGAGCGGAACCTCGACCCGGGCGTACGAGCGGAAGTCGGCCAGGGACAGATGCGTGACGTGCATGGTGTGCGCCGACCTCCCCCGGCTCTCCTTGCTGTACGTGCGATCGGCCCGTCCACCGCGGACCGCACAGGCTGTGGACGGGGTCGCGCGGACCGCGGACAGGCACCGCGCGCGGACCGCCGACCGCGGTCCACACGCTGTGGATCGGCGCTAGCTCTTGGACTCGACGGCGTGGCCGCCGAACTGGTTGCGCAGCGCCGCGATCATCTTCATCTGCGGCGAGTCGTCCTGCCGCGAGGAGAAGCGGGCGAACAGGGACGCCGTGATCGCGGGCAGCGGCACCGCGTTGTCGATCGCCGCCTCGACGGTCCACCGGCCCTCGCCGGAGTCGGCCGCGAAGCCGCGCAGCTTGTCCAGGTGCTCGTCGTCGTCCAGGGCGTTGACGGCCAGGTCGAGCAGCCAGGAACGGATGACCGTGCCCTCCTGCCAGGACCGGAACACCTCACGGACGTCGGTGACCGAGTCCACGGCCTCAAGCAGCTCCCAGCCCTCGGCGTAGGCCTGCATCATCGCGTACTCGATGCCGTTGTGGACCATCTTCGCGAAGTGGCCCGCGCCGACCTTGCCCGCGTGCACGGAGCCGAAGTCGCCCTCCGGCTTGAGCGCGTCGAAGACCGGCTGCACCTTGGCGACGTTCTCCTTGTCGCCGCCGTACATCAGCGCGTAGCCGTTCTCCAGGCCCCACACACCGCCGGAGACGCCGCAGTCGACGAAGCCGATGCCCTTGGCCGCGAGCTCGGCGGCGTGCTTCTCGTCGTCTGTCCAGCGCGAGTTCCCGCCGTCCACCACGATGTCGCCGGGCGACAGGAGCTCGGCGAGCTCGTCGATCGTGGACTGCGTCGCGGGCCCGGCCGGGACCATCACCCACACCACGCGCGGGCCCTCGATGCGGCCCACCAGCTCTTCGAGGCTGTGGACATCCGCGAGGTCCGGGTTGCGGTCGTATCCGATGACGGTGTGGCCTGCGCGGCGGATGCGCTCGCGCATGTTGCCGCCCATCTTGCCGAGACCGACGAGACCGAGCTCCATCAGTGCGTTCCTAACTAGCGATGTGGCGTGAGGGCATGTCGCGGCCGCTCGGCGCTGAGCGGCTCACGTACCCGCGGCACGTTCGTACCCGCGCCCGAGCCTACGCCCGGACGCGACCACACACCTGTGGGCTCAGCCGCTCAGACGTACGGGCATGATCAGGTACTTGTACGCCTCGTCCGCCTCGGCGTCGAGGGCGGCCTTGCCGCTCAGGAGCGCGGGCTTCGTCGACGTCGTGAAGGACAGCTGGGCGACCGGGGAGTCGATCGCGCTCAGGCCGTCGAGCAGGAACGTCGGGTTGAAGGCGATCGAGATGTCGTCGCCCTCGAGCTGGGCGTCGACCCTTTCCACAGCCTGTGCGTCGTCGCTGGAACCGGCCTCCAGGATGAGCACGCCCTGCTCGAAGCTGAGCCGCACCGGGGTGTTCCGCTCGGCGACGAGCGCCACACGCTTGACGGCCTCCACGAAGGGGGCGGTCTCGATGACGGCGACGCTGTTGAACTCCGTCGGGAACAGCGTGCGGTACTTCGGGAGGTCGCCCTCCAGGAGGCGGGTCGTCGTGCGGCGGCCCGCGCCCTCGAAGCCGATGAGGCCCTCGCCCGCGCCGGAGCCGGACAGGGCGAGCGTGACCGTGTCGCCGCTCGTGAGGGCCTTGGCGGTGTCCAGGAGCGTCTTGGCGGGCACCAGGGCGACCGCGGAGGCCTCCGGGTTCTCCGGCTTCCAGAGGAACTCGCGGACCGCGAAGCGGTAGCGGTCGGTGGAGGCCAGCGTGACCGTGTCGCCCTCGATCTCGATGCGGACGCCGGTCAGGACGGGCAGCGTGTCGTCGCGGCCCGCGGCGATGGCGACCTGGGAGGCGGCGGAGGCGAAGACCTCACCGGGGACGGTGCCCGTGGCCGTGGGCATCTGCGGCAGGGCCGGATACTCCTCCACAGGCAGGGTGTGGAGGGTGAAGCGCGAGGAGCCGCAGACCACCGTCGCCCGTACACCGTCTGTGGAAATCTCCACCGGGCGGTTGGGCAGGGCGCGGCAGATGTCGGCCAGCAGGCGACCGGAGACGAGGACCGTGCCCTCCTCGTCGATCTCGGCGTCCACGGAGACGCGGGCCGAGACCTCGTAGTCAAAGCTCGACAGGGAGAGGGCGCCCTCCTCGGCCTTCAGCAGCAGCCCCGCGAGGACGGGCGCAGGCGGCCGAGCCGGCAGGCTGCGTGCCGCCCACGCCACCGCCTCCGCGAGTACGTCGCGTTCCACCCGGATCTTCACTTAGCCGCCCTCCTGCTGTTGCTGGCACTGGAGACCAGTCTGACGCACCGCACTGACAGCTGGTGCCCGTCGGGGTCAAGTCGTGCCGAGAGGTCGTGGCGGGCCGAGCGGCGAGTTGTGCACAGCCCCCACTTCAAAGCGGAAATCTGACTCTCTCTAGTCGGGAGTAGTAGTAGGGCCTGTGGAAACCGTGGATAACCGCGAAAGCGCAGGTCAATGCCCGTTTTTTGTCCACCGGGCCTGTGTGTGACGGCCGTGGAAAACCGGGGGAATCTGTGGACGCGCGAAAGTTCTGCACACCCGATGCACAGGAGGGTGGCACTTCTCCCCAGCCCTGTCCCCAGCTTTACCCAGCTTCCCCACAGGCCAACCCGGCACCTTTGTGTGACGCCTTCTCACTCGACACGGTGAGAGCGCGCGTCACGTTGCCGAACAGTGGACAGGGCTGTGGGGAAGCTGTGCACAACCGCCCTCAGCCTGTGGGCCGCCGGTGGACAACCGAGGAGGCCCCCTGTGGAGAAGATCTTCATCCACAGCCTGTGGATGGCCTTCGTCCACGAATCCACAACCACTTGACCTGGTCTGATGACCATTCAGCAGGGTCCCTTGTGGACACGATCTGGACAACTCCCCAGTCCCCAGGGTGTGGAAGGCGAAAAGGCCCCCGATCTGTGGAGAACCCACCCAGGGTGATCGCGAATCGAACAGAAGATGACGAACAGGTCGCGGCGGTGGGCGGGCTTCGAGGCCGAAGCGGGGTCTATGAGGGTCGTCGAAGGCCTCTGCGAGGGGCGGCGCGAGCCGTTGTGGCGGCCGCTCGCGATGTCGTGGCGGGCGGCCGCGGCGGTTGTCGCGGGCTCTGTGCCCGCTCGTGCACGCGCGTGTGGGGAAGTCGGGGGCTTCAGCGGGGCGGCGCGGGCCTCGGGGGCTGTTGCACGCGCGCGTGGCGGCCCGAAAACGCGGAGGGCGCCCCAGGAGACGTACTCCCAGAGCGCCCTGACGTGGCGTAACGCTTCGGCTGTCAGCCGTTCTTGATGCGGTTGGTGAGCTCGGTCACCTGGTTGTAGATCGAGCGGCGCTCGGCCATCAGCGCGCGGATCTTGCGGTCGGCGTGCATCACCGTCGTGTGGTCGCGGCCGCCGAACTGCGCGCCGATCTTCGGCAGGGAGAGGTCGGTCAGTTCCCGGCACAGGTACATGGCGATCTGCCGTGCCGTCACCAGGACCCGGCTGCGCGACGATCCGCACAGGTCGTCCACCGTGAGGCCGAAGTAGTCGGCGGTCGCCGCCATGATGGCCGTCGCCGTGATCTCCGGGGCCGCGTCCTCGCCGCCGGGGATCAGGTCCTTGAGGACGATCTCGGTGAGACCGAGGTCCACAGGCTGTCGATTGAGCGACGCGAACGCCGTGACGCGGATCAGCGCCCCCTCCAGCTCACGGATGTTCCGCGAGATGCGGGACGCGATGAACTCCAGGACCTCGGGCGGGGCGTTGAGCTGCTCCTGGACCGCCTTCTTGCGCAGGATCGCGATGCGGGTCTCCAGCTCGGGCGGCTGGACGTCGGTGATCAGACCCCACTCGAAGCGGTTGCGCAGCCGGTCCTCCAGCGTCACCAGCTGCTTGGGCGGCCGGTCACTGGACAGCACGATCTGCTTGTTCGCGTTGTGGAGCGTGTTGAAGGTGTGGAAGAACTCCTCCTGCGTCGACTCCTTGTCCGCGAGGAACTGGATGTCGTCGACAAGAAGGATGTCCATCTCGCGGTAGCGCTTGCGGAAGCTGTCGCCCTTGCCGTCGCGGATCGAGTTGATGAACTCGTTCGTGAATTCCTCCGAGCTTACGTACCGCACGCGCGTGCCGGGGTACAGGCTCCGCGCGTAGTGCCCGATCGCATGCAGCAGGTGCGTCTTGCCGAGCCCCGACTCCCCGTAGATGAACAGGGGGTTGTACGCCTTCGCGGGGGCCTCGGCGACAGCGACCGCGGCCGCGTGCGCGAATCGGTTCGACGCCCCGATGACGAAGGTGTCGAAGAGGTACTTGGGGTTCAGACGCGCGGTGGGCTCGCCGGGGCCCGTCGCGGGCGCGGGCTGCGCGGCCAGCGGGCCCGGGGCGCCGCTGGAGGAGGGCAGGGAGGCCCCGCCACGGCCGCCGTGGCCCGCGTGACCGCCGGGGGCTCCTGGGCCGCTGTGGGTGCCTCCGTGGCCTCCGTGACCCCCGCGGCCGCCGGGACCCGCGAGGCCGCCGCTGCCCGGCGGATCCGGCAGCTCGCGCCGCTCCTGTGCCTGCCGGTCGGCGCGCTGCTGGTCGTACGGCGAGCGCTCCTGGGCGTCGTACGGAGCCCGCTGCTCGGAGTCGTAGGGCGGGCGCTCCTGGGAGCGGTAGTCGTGCTGCGGCTGCTGGCCCGGGGCTCGCGTACGGGTCGCGCTCGGGGAAGCCCAACCGCGGCTGCTGCCAGCCGTAGTCATCCTGCGGCTGCTGCGGCCAGGCGCCGGGGCGCTGGTAGTCCGGGTAGGCGGGCCGGGCCGTCGGCAGCGGGTCGGGGCGCGGGCCCGTGGGGTGCTCGTCCCCGGGACGGCGACCGTAGCCGTCGTATGTGTCATGGCCCTGACCGGGAGCCGGGGGCGGCTCCGGCCCCTCGTAGCGCTGCGCCGGCTCTTCGTAGCGGGAGGGCTGCTCCTCGTACCGCGAAGGCTGCTCTTCGTAGCGAGGCGGCTGCTCCTCGTAGCGCGGCTGCTGCTGGACCGGCGGCGCGAGCGGCGTCTGGGGCTCGCCCACCGTGTCGTCGACCGTGATGGCGATGCGGATCGGGCGGCCGCACTCGCGGCTCAGCGTCTCGCTGACGACCGGGGCGAGGCGGCCCTCGAGCACGCCCTTCGCGAATTCGTTCGGCACCGCGAGCAGCGCGGTGTCGGCGACCAGTGCCAGCGGCTGACAGCGCCGGATCCAGTGCTCGTCCTTCGCCTCGACGCCCTGTCCCCGCCCGTCGCCCAGCAGCTGTTCCAGAACCCTTGGCCACACTGCGGCAAGATCGGCAGGTACGTCAGCCACAGGGCACGCTCTCTCACAGGTCCCACGAAGGTGTGGTTCTTGGGACGGGTCGGGACGGAAATCGGGATGGGCAGGGGGAAGGGAACGAATCGGAGTTCAGCCACGGTAGTCAGGGCGACGGGTGCGGTTCAAGTTGTTGTCCACAGGCTGTGCACAGTGTCTCCCCCTGACGGCTGGTTTGACCGGATGGCGTAGCCCCGCGTACCGTAACCAGGTCGAGTTGTCGATGGCTGCTGCCGCCTGCCTCCGATGGGCAAAGATCACGATCTGTGATTGTGAAGCGGTGCACTCGGTGCGTATACGCGAGCTTCTCGTGGGCGCACGGTGACAGCCAGGCGATGTCCCGCCACCACACACATCATTTCTGGAGCCCCCGAGTGAGCAAGCGCACCTTCCAGCCGAACAACCGTCGTCGCGCGAAGACCCACGGCTTCCGGCTGCGGATGCGCACCCGTGCCGGCCGCGCCGTCCTGGCGTCCCGCCGTAGCAAGGGTCGCGCCCGCCTGTCCGCCTAAGCGCAATTAGGTCATGACGTCGTGCTGCCTACCGAGCATCGGCTGAGGCGGCGCGAAGATTTCGCGACCGCGGTACGCCGAGGACGACGGGCCGGACGCCCGCTTCTCGTCGTCCATCTACGCAGCGCAACGGACCCGCACGTGCCGGGGGACAGCGATCCCCCGACGCGTGCGGGTTTCGTCGTGAGCAAGGCCGTGGGTGGAGCCGTCGTGCGCAACGCGGTCAAGCGCAGACTTCGCCACCTCATGCGCGACCGACTGGACCTGGCGCCCCCCGGTAGCCTGGTAGTCGTACGAGCGTTGCCCGGCGCGGGCGACGCCACCTACGCACAGCTGGCCCAAGACCTGGACGCCGCCCTGCGGCGCCTCCTTGGAGGGGGCGCGCGATGAAGTACCCGCTGCTGGCGCTGATCAAGCTGTACCAGTGGACGATCAGTCCACTCCTCGGCCCAGTCTGCAAGTACTACCCGTCGTGCTCCCACTACGGCTACCTCGCCATCGACCGGCACGGTGCGGTCAAGGGAACAGCGCTCACTGCCTGGCGCATCCTGCGGTGCAATCCGTGGTCGCTCGGTGGTGTCGACCATGTCCCACCGCGCAAGCGCCCGCGGTGGCACGAGATGCTGCGCGCCTCCTGGCGCGAACGCAAGGGCGGGCCCTCCGCCGCTGGTGTGCCGACCGGGGACGACACCCCGGCTCCCGTGAGCCCGGCCGCCGAGACCCCGTCCCATGCTCAAGGAGCCTAATTAGTGGACACGATTGCCGGTTTCTTCAGCTTCATCACGACACCCGTCTCCTGGGTCATCGTCCAGTTCCACAAGCTGTACGGTGCGATCCTTCGGCCCTGACACGGGCTGGGCCTGGGGCCTGTCGATCGTGTCCCTGGTGATCCTGATCCGCATCTGCCTGATCCCGCTCTTCGTGAAGCAGATCAAGGCGACCCGGGCCATGCAGACGCTGCAGCCCGAGATGAAGAAGATCCAGGAACGCTACAAGAGCGACAAGCAGCGTCAGTCCGAAGAGATGATGAAGCTGTACAAGGAGACGGGCACCAACCCGCTCTCCTCGTGCCTTCCCATCCTGGCGCAGTCGCCGTTCTTCTTCGCGCTGTACCACGTGCTCAACAGCATCGCGTCGAACGACACCATCGGCGTGATCAACAACCGCCTCCTGGAGAGCGCGCAGAAGGCCCACATCTTCGGCGCCCCCCTGGCCTCCAAGTTCACGGACAGCTCGTCCAAGGTCGAGGCGCTCGGCTCCTCCCTGACCGACGTCCGCGTGGTCACGGCGATCATGATCATCATGATGTCCGCGTCGCAGTTCTTCACGCAGCGCCAGCTGATGACGAAGAACGTCGACACCACGGTGAAGACCCCGTTCATGCAGCAGCAGAAGCTGCTGATGTACGTCTTCCCGATCATGTTCGCCGTCTTCGGCATCAACTTCCCCGTCGGTGTCCTCATCTACTGGCTGACCACCAACGTGTGGACGATGGGCCAGCAGATGTACGTGATCCGCCAGAACCCGACTCCGGGCTCCAAGGCCCAGGCCGCGTTCCTGGAGCGTCTGCACAAGCACGTCACGCACGCCCAGAAGGCCCGCAACCGCCGCGAGACCAACGTCATCAAGGCCATCGTCGCCAAGGGCCGCGACCGCAACGAGTACGAGCGCAAGTTCATCAACGGCCTCAACAAGGCGGGTCTCGCCGCGCAGGCCGATGGCTCCGTGATCGTCAGCGAGTCCGTGGCCACCACGACCGAGGACGGGACGCCCGCGAACGCGCCCAAGCGGCAGCAGCCCAAGCGCCAGAGCAAGGCCAAGCGTCAGTCCGCTCCCACCGGCGGCGCCGCACGCACCGACGGCGGAGCCACGGAGAAGGCCTCGCTGGAGAAGCCCTCGCTGGAGAAGTCCGAGGACAGCAAGCCCCAGGGCGCCGAGGCCACCAAGAAGCAGGACGCCACCAAGGGCGGCCAGCCCGGCCAGGGCACCCGCAGCAAAGCCAAGTCCGGACAGCGCAAGGGCCAGCAGCGGCCCAAGCACCCGTCCAAGAAGTAAAAGGAGTCCATCCCGTGACGGACGGCACCACCACCTCCGCCCCGGCCGAGGCCGGCGACGCGCTCACCCGCCTCGAGCAGGAGGGTGAGATCGCGGCGGACTACCTCGAGGGTCTGCTGGACATCGCCGACCTCGACGGCGACATCGACATGGACGTCGAGGCCGACCGTGCCGCGGTCTCCATCATCAGCGACGCAGGCACTCGTGACCTGCAGAAGCTGGTCGGCCGCGACGGCGAGGTCCTTGAGGCCCTCCAGGAGCTGACCCGCCTCGCGGTCCACCGCGAGACCGGCGACCGCAGCCGCCTGATGCTGGACATCGCGGGCTACCGCGCCAAGAAGCGCGAGGAGCTGTCCGAGCTGGGCGCCAAGGCCGCGGCCGACGCCAAGAGCTCCGGCGAGCCGGTGAAGCTCAAGCCGATGACGCCCTTCGAGCGCAAGGTCGTGCACGACGCGGTCAAGGCGGCGGGCCTGCGCAGCGAGTCCGAGGGCGAGGAGCCGCAGCGCTTCGTCGTGGTGCTCCCCGCCTGATCTGTACGTCATTTTCCCGGCCCCGTCTGTTCGCAGACGGGGCCGGTCTTTGTCAGCCTGATAGTCAGCGAACCAGTGCGGTACGGAAGGACGGTCCCCGTGACGGAGGCAGCGGAGCTCCCCCCGGCGCCGGAGCAGGCGCGGACGGTTTTCGGTGAGCGGTTCCCGGACGCGGTCCGGTACGCGGAGCTGCTCGCCGAGGCGGGAGTGCGACGCGGCCTGATCGGCCCGCGCGAGGTTCCCCGGCTGTGGGAACGGCACCTGCTGAACTGCGCCGTGCTGTCAGAGGTGGTTCCCGAGGGTGTGACGGTGTGCGATGTCGGCTCCGGTGCTGGGCTGCCCGGCATCCCGCTCGCCCTCGTCCGTGAGGATCTCAAGATCACGCTTCTTGAGCCCCTGCTGCGGCGCACGAACTTCCTCACCGAAGTCGTCGAAATGCTGGGGCTCGACCATGTGACGGTCGTGCGTGGCCGTGCCGAGGAGGTTCTCGGCAAGCTGCCGCCCGTCCACGTCGTGACCGCGCGCGCCGTCGCCCCGCTGGACCGTCTGGCCGGATGGGGCGTTCCACTGCTGCGTCCCTATGGCCAGATGCTGGCACTCAAGGGCGATACGGCCGAGGAAGAGGTCAAGGCCGCGGGCGCGGCCTTGAGCAAGCTGGGCGCCGAGTCCATTTCCGTCGTGCAGGTGGGCGAGGGCGTGGTGGATCCGCTGTCCACCGTGGTCCGGGTCGAGGTCGGGGAGAGCCCCGGCGGTGTGCGCTTCGCTGCCAAGCGTGCCAAGGCCGCGCGGACCGGGCGCTCCCGCCGTCGTCGCTGATCCGTCCTGACGACGACCCGTACTCCACAAAAGCTGTCAAACGTACCTAGACCGGGGTGTCGCACCAGCGGCACCCCGGTTGCCATGCATCGTGTTTCACGTGAAACGTCGCTCACTGCTGCATGGCATCATCAGTCGCGGCCGCGCTGCCGAACCTCGCGAGCGTCGGCCTCTTGGTTCCCTCGATACGGGAACGGAGTTGTCCACAGAGACGGATTCATCCACAGAAGACAGGGCCTCGCTGGTTCACGACCCCGAAAGCATGGGAGGCTCTGTTCATTGCGAGCCTGAAGTCGAGGAGAGTGAATCCTTGCGGTCCGACGCCAACATCGCGGGACCGATGACCGATCCGGTCCCCGGTCCCCGTACCGAGTCGGCGGGGGAGGATGTTTCACGTGAAACACCGAGCCCGATGGACGACACCCCCATCGGCCGTGCCGCCCAACTGGCGGTGGAGGCCCTGGGACGCGCGGGTGAGGGCCTGCCACGGCCTGACCAGACCCGAGTCATGGTGGTCGCCAACCAGAAGGGCGGAGTAGGCAAGACGACGACAACCGTCAACCTTGCCGCCTCGCTGGCTCTGCACGGTGCGCGTGTTCTGGTGATCGACCTGGACCCGCAGGGGAACGCCTCCACGGCCCTCGGTATCGATCACCACGCCGAAGTGCCGTCCATCTACGACGTGTTGGTTGAGAGCAAGCCTCTCGCCGAAGTCGTTCAGCCGGTTCCTGACGTCGAGGGCCTCTTCTGCGCCCCCGCCACGATCGATCTCGCCGGTGCGGAGATCGAGCTGGTGTCCCTGGTAGCCAGGGAAAGCAGGCTGCAGCGGGCGATTCAGGCCTATGAGCAGCCGTTGGACTACATCCTCATCGACTGCCCGCCGTCACTGGGCCTGTTGACGGTGAACGCCTTGGTGGCCGGCGCGGAAGTGCTGACTCCCCATCCAGTGCGAGTACTACGCCCTGGAAGGCCTCGGTCAGCTCCTGCGCAATGTCGACCTGGTGCGGGGTCACCTCAACCCGCAGCTGCATGTGTCGACCATCCTGCTGACCATGTACGACGGCCGCACCCGGCTGGCCTCCCAGGTGGCGGACGAGGTGCGCAGCCACTTCGGCGACGAGGTGCTGCGGACGAGCATCCCGCGCTCGGTGCGCATCTCGGAGGCCCCCAGCTACGGCCAGACCGTGCTGACCTACGATCCAGGCTCAAGCGGTGCCCTGTCGTACTTCGAGGCGGCGCGGGAGATCGCGCTGCGCGGAGTCGGCGTGCGCTACGACGTGCAGCACGCCCACACGGGCATCCAGAACGACCAGCAAAGCATGACGGAGGGGATCCAGTGAGCGAGCGACGGAGAGGGCTGGGCCGAGGCCTCGGCGCTCTGATCCCTGCGGCTCCCACAGAGAAGTCGGCCGCCCAGAGCGTGGGTGGAGCCTCCACCTCCCCCACCGCTGTGCCAGTGCTGACCGGTGAGCGTGGCGTGGCGGCGGCCAAGGTGGCCTCACTGCCGCAGAGCTCCGTCGTGCAGGAGCTGGTGGCGAGGGAACCGGAGGAGCCCGACAACGGCGCCACGGAGGAGCTGCGAAGCCCGGCCGGAGCGCACTTCGCCGAGCTGCCCATCGACTCCATCACGCCCAACCCTCGGCAGCCGCGTGAGGTGTTCGACGAGGACGCCCTCGCGGAGCTGGTGACCTCCATCAAGGAGGTCGGGCTTCTCCAGCCGGTGGTCGTCCGGCAGCTGGGTCCCGCGCGCTACGAGCTCATCATGGGCGAGCGGCGCTGGCGTGCTTGCCGCGAGGCGGGCCTGGAGCGCATCCCGGCGATCGTCCGGGCCACGGACGACGACAAGCTCCTCCTGGACGCGCTCCTGGAGAACCTGCACCGTGCTCAGCTGAACCCGCTGGAAGAGGCCGCGGCCTACGACCAGCTCCTGAAGGACTTCAAGTGCACGCATGACCAGCTGGCGGACCGGATCGGCCGATCCCGTCCGCAGGTCTCCAACACGCTGCGGCTGCTGAAGCTGTCGGCGAAGGTGCAGAGCCGGGTCGCCGCCGGTGTGCTGTCCGCTGGGCACGCCCGGGCCCTGCTGTCCGTCGAGGACCCGGAGGAGCAGGACCGGCTCGCGTACCGGATCGTGGCCGAAGGGCTCTCGGTACGGTCGGTGGAGGAGATCGTGACTCTCATGGGGTCGCGGCCGCAGAACACGCCGAAGCCCAAGGGGCCGCGCGCCGGGGCCCGGGTGTCCCCGGCCCTCAGCCAGCTCGCCTCCCGGCTCTCCGACCGCTTCGAGACGCGCGTGCGGGTCGACCTGGGCCAGAAGAAGGGCAAGATCGTCGTCGACTTCGCCTCGCCGGAGGACCTGGAGCGCATCCTCGCCACCCTCGCGCCGGAAGAAGGCCCGGTCTTCAGGCGAGGGCTCGCGGAGGCAGCGGCCGAGGCCGCCTCGGAGGAAGAGCAGGACTGAGCCTCTCGATGGTGCCCACGACCCATGTGAGGCACTGAGCGCCTGAAACCCATGGGAGCGGGCCGCGTCCGGTGTACGCCGGAACGCGGCCCGCTCTTTGCTTTTCTCCAGTATCGATGGCATCGCTTCGTGGATACGATGCGTTCGGGTATGGCGCATTCACCTGACGGCACCTCTTAGGGGAGGCGGGGGCCATGCGATCGGTGGGCCGCACCGGACTGGTGACCATGGGGCTTGGGCTGGGCGCGGTCGGTGGGTTCGTCGGCAGCCTGCTCAGGGAACGGAGCGCACTGACAGCAGCTCGTGATGCCGCGGGCGAAGGAAGTGAGGAACCGCCTTCATGGGGCGACGGCTCGTACCGCTCACGCTGGACAACCTTCCGGACCTTCCCCGGCGTTGCCGCGCATGCGTCTTTTGGGAGCTGGACCCGGTCAGCGGCCAGGCCGCGCTGAAGGCCGGTACCCCGGAGCTGGAAGAAAGAGGCGTGGATTTCCGCCGTCCTGCTGGAGTGGGGGTCATGCGGTCGCGTCGTCTACGTCGATGACGTGCCGGTGGGCTTTGTGCTCTACGCGCCCCCTGCCTATGTCCCGCGTTCCACGGCCTTCCCCACAAGCCCCGTTTCCCCTGACGCTGTTCAGCTGATGACCGCCTGGATCATGCCGGGCTACCAAGGACAGGGGCTTGGCCGCGTCATCGTTCAGACGGTCGCCAAGGATTTGTTGCGGCGGGGGTTCAAGGCCATCGAGGCGTTCGGTGACGCACGCTGGGAGAAGCCCGCCTGTGTGCTGCCCGCGGACCATCTGCTCGCGGTGGGCTTCAAGACGGTCCGCCCGCACCCCGCCTATCCGAGGCTCCGGCTTGAGCTGCGTACGACGCTGTCCTGGAAGGAAGACGTGGAGCTGGCGCTCGACCGGCTTCTGGGAGCGGTGCAGAAGGAGCCGGCGCTCCGGCCGCTCTAGCCGGGAGTCAGGGTCGCCGGGTCCGCCAGAACAAGCGAATGGGCCAACCCCACGGGGTTGGCCCATTCGTGTTTCACGTGAAACATCGCTCGCCGCCACGCGGCTCGCGGCGTCTCACTCGGCGATGAAGTCCGCCAGGTCCCGCTCGAGGGCGGCCTTCGGCTTGGCACCGACGATGGTCTTGGCGACCTCACCGTTCTGGTACACGTTCAGCGTCGGGATCGACATGACGCCGTACTTGGCAGCCGTGCCCGGGTTCTCGTCGATGTTGAGCTTGACGATCTCGATCTTGTCGCCGTGCTCCGCCGCGATTGCCTCGAGCGACGGGGCGATCTGACGGCACGGACCGCACCAGGCGGCCCAGAAGTCCACCAGTACGGGCTTGTCGCTCTTGAGGACGTCCTCATCGAAGGAAGCGTCGGTCACGTTCTTCAGGTTGGCCACGACGGGCTCCTCACTTGATGGTGCGGTGGGGCGAAGGGTTCAGACGGCAGCGGCGGCCGCGGCCTCGCTGTCCCCGCGAGGGCAGCGAGGAAGCGCTCGGCGTCCAGAGCGGCGGCACAGCCGGTGCCCGCCGCCGTGATCGCCTGGCGGTACGTGTGGTCGACGACGTCACCGGCGGCGAAGACACCCGTGAGGTTCGTCCGGGTCGACGGCGCTTCGACCTTCAGATAGCCCTCGCCGTCCAGCTCCAGCTGGCCCTTGAAGAGCTCGGTGCGCGGGTCGTGACCGATCGCGATGAACAGGCCGGTCACCGGCAGCTCGGACGTCTCGCCCGTCTTCAGGTTGCGCAGCGTCAGCCCGGAGAGCTTCTGGTCACCCTTGACCTCGGCGACCTCGCTGTCCCAGATGAACTTGATCTTCGGGTCGGCGAAGGCGCGCTCCTGCATCGCCTTGGAGGCGCGGAGGCTGTCGCGGCGGTGGACGATCGTCACCGACTTGGCGAAGCGGGAGAGGAAGGTGGCCTCCTCCATCGCCGTGTCACCACCACCGATGACGGCGATGTCCTGGTCCTTGAAGAAGAACCCGTCGCACGTCGCGCACCAGGAGACACCACGGCCAGACAGCGCGTCCTCGTTCGGCAGGCCGAGCTTGCGGTGCTGGGAACCGGTGGTCACGATGACCGCCTTGGCGCGGTGGACCGTGCCGGCCGTGTCCGTGACGGTCTTGATCTCGCCCGTGAGGTCGACGGAGACCACGTCGTCGGGCACGAGCTCGGCGCCGAAGCGCTCGGCCTGGGCTCGCATGTTGTCCATGAGCTCCGGGCCCATGATGCCGTCCTGGAAGCCCGGGAAGTTCTCCACATCGGTGGTGTTCATCAGCGCACCACCCGCGGTGACGGCACCCTCGAACACCAAGGGCTTCAGCGACGCGCGCGCGGTGTAGAGCGCCGCCGTGTAGCCGGCGGGCCCGGAGCCGATGATGATCACGTTACGGACGTCGGTCACGGCTTGATTCCTCGTCTCTGGAGACTGCTGCGTACTGCTGGCGGGTGCCTGTCTCAGGGCTCTCACCCCACCCAACGGATCCTACGGGGCGTGCATTCCCCAACGTGTCCGAGCACACGGAAGCCGCGAGCGCCGACAGCGTAAATCCGGGGCGGCGCTCGCTTCAGTTCCGTTCAGTTCCGTGCGAAGGACTCGGTGAGCAGCACCTTGCCGGTGGCGTTGGGCGACGCGGCCGCGCTCACACAGGCAGCATCGACGATATACGCGGACACCTTCGTGCCGTCGGAGTCATGCGGCACGACGACGAGGTAGGAGTTCTTGCCGTCGTAGACGCCCTTCTCGGCGGCCAGCGGTGTGCGGCCGCCGAGGCCTCGCTCGACGCAGTCGGGCACCGAGACGAAGCCATCGCGCTTGGTGTCGCCCCGCTCTATGCCCCCGGGGCTGGACTTGGAGCTGATGCTGGGCCCGTCGGCGGGCGTCCTGCCGCTCCCGATCGACTTCTGGCCGCCGAGGAGCTTGGCGACCCGGTCCTCGAGCTTGCCCTTGGTGAAGGAGTGCGGGTCCTCTGAGCGGCCTGAGGCGGTCTCGTTCGAACCTGTTGAGTCGCTGTCCCAGGGTTGGACCAGTAGCGCGCCGATCCCCAGGGCGGCCGCGGTGAAGACGGCACCGAGGACAGTGGTACGGCGGCGCCTGTTCCGGGCACGGCCCCCGCGTCCGGGACCGGTGGCGCCACGGGCGTGACCGGTGGGCCCCCGCACGTCACCCCCGTGCGGGGCACCGTCAGAAGCGGCTGCGGCTGCGGCTGAGGGCAGCGGCTTGGCCGAGGAGAGGGGCGTGTCCGAAGCGGCGGTCGATGTTTCACGTGAAACATCGACGGGGGTTTCGGCGCTGGTTTCACGGTGGCCGGTGCTGTCCGACTGCTGGCCTGACTGCCGGCGCGTCTGCCGGATCGGCTCCTGGCTTGTCTCTCGGCTCTCTCGGCCCGGCCCCTGCGCGTGGTGGAGGCTCCCGTCGGTGGCGACGGTGGTGTCCAGGAGCGCTTCGGCCGCGAGAGCCGCGTCGATGCGCTCCGCGACATCGGTGGGCATGCGCGACGGGCCGGGCAGCGTCCCGAGCATGCCGCGGATCTCTTCGAGCGAGGCGTAGACGTCGGTACACAGGGCGCAGTCGTCGAGGTGCTGACGCACATCGAGGGCGCGGGACGGGGCGAGCAGGCCTTCGGTGAGGTCGGAGATCTCGGCGACGTCCGGGTGCTCCATCGAGTCTGTCGTCGTGGTCACGCTCGCCCACCTCCGCCCTTCACTGCCGTCGAATCACTGGAGCCCGGGTCCGGAGCTCCCGCCTGCGGGGGGTCCGCTGCCGGTGGGACGGCTGTCCCCTGCGTCCGGTTCCGTCCTGGAGGGTTCTTTCTGCCGCCTCCCCCGCCGCCCGGTGAGCCGCCCTCGCCCGGTGGCTCGGTCCGCAGGTGCGTGAGGAGCGGCAGGAGGCGGGCTCTGCCCCGTGCGCAACGGCTCTTCACCGTGCCAGTGGGAACGTCGAGCACTCTGGCCGCCTCGGCCACGGGATATCCCCTGCATGTCCACCAGAACGAGAGCGGCGCGCTGGTCCGGCGGCAGGGTGCGGAGGGCCTTCAGGAGCTCGCGGTGCAGATCGCCGCGCTCGGCGGGCGCCTCCGCCGACTCGTGGGGCTCCAGGAGCTGCTCCAGGCGCTCGGTGTCCTCGACGGGCGAGGTCTTCCGGGAGGCCGCCTTGCGCGCCCGGTCGAGGCAGGCGTTGACAGTGATGCGGTGCAGCCACGTCGTCACGGCCGCCTGGCCGCGGAAGGTGTGGGCCGCGCGGTACGCGGAGACCAGGGCGTCCTGGACGGCGTCCGCCGCCTCCTCGCGGTCGCCCAGGGTGCGCAGCGCCACTGCCCACAGCCGGTCGCGATGGCGGCGGACGATCTCACCGAAGGCGTCCTTGTCGCCGTCGACGTGGCGGGCGAGGAGATCCTGGTCGCTGAGGTCACCGAACTCGACGTCGTCCACCCTGGATCCCCTCCCCTCAGCCGTGTCCCGGCCGTGCCTGTCAGCCCGAGAACTTCACGTCCGTGATGGCCTGCTTGAATCCGGCACGGTAGTACCCGTCCTGGTCCGAGCGCGGCACGTGGGTCACCCAGAGCAGGACGTACCGCGCCTCGGCGGGCTTCTTCGCTTTGATCTTCAGGGACTGGCCCAAGGTCGTGCCCGTGGCGAACTTCTTCATGGAGGCGATGGAGCCACTCGTCGCCATGGAGTCCGCCGCGTACAGCTCGATCGTGGTCTTCTCACCGGGGTAGCGCAGCTTTATCGACACCGCGGCGACGTCCTTGGCCGAGCCGAGGTCGTACATGATGCCGACGCCGGGCTTGTACGGGGCGAGCCGCGGGCCCTCGTTGTAGGTCTTGGACCGCCACAACGAGGACTTGTCGTTGTCGTAGGTGTTGTCGACGCTCTCCGGGTCCTGAGGATTGCCGTCGGCGACGAACTCCTGAGCACGCTGGATGGTGATCGGCTTCAGGGGCTTGGGCTGGTTCTTGTCGTCCCCGTCCGGGTGGTCTTCGTCGTGCCCGAGTCACCGGACTTGCTGTCCATCAGGGCGTCCGCGAGCTGCCAGCTGCCGAGACCCAGCGCGGCGATGAGGAGCGCGGAGACGGCCCACTTCAGGGCCTTGCCGGTGCGGCTCTGCAGCGGGGGCGGCGGGGTCGGGACGGCCTGCGTGACGCCCGGGGAGGGCGCGGTGCGGCCGTAGTTGCCCTGCTGGTACGTCGTGCGCTGGTACTCGGGCGGCGCCGTGAAGGCGGGCTCCGGCGGGCGGATGCGGGGCATCTCGCCGACGGCCTTCGCCAGGTCGTCCGGAGTGGTGCAGGCGGGCTCCTGGCGGGAGGCCGTCGCACCGTCGTTCGCGAGCGCGCGCATGGAGAGCTCGGACAGACCGCGGTGCACCCCGGCGCGGACCTGGTCCGGCGGGATGAGGCCGATGTCCTTGGGCAGCCCGGACAGTCCGTGCGCGTCGTTGTCGTAGGGCCAGCGCTGGGTCAGCGCCGCGTACAGCAGGGCGCCGATGGCCTCGGTGTCGGTGCGCTGAGGGGTTTCGGAGCTGATGCCGCGCAGCGCGGCGTTCACGGCGAGACCGCGGATGCGGTACTGGCCGGTGGAGGTGCGCAGCACCGCGCCCGGGGTCAGCCGCAGATGGGCGAGGCCTTCGCGGTGGGCCGCCGCCATGGCCTGGGAGACCTGGCTGACCAATTGATAGGCGTCGTGGGCCTCCAGCGGACCGGAGGCGAGCAGCGCGGTGAGCTCCGTGGCGTCCGGAAGCCATTCGTGCACGACGTACACGAGGTCGTTCTCCTCGACCGCGTCCAGGACCTGGACGAATCGAGGGTCGCCGAGCAGCGCCGCGGAGCGCGCCGCGGCGAGCACCGAGCGACCGCGGGGATGGTCCGCGGGCAGCACGTGCACGCCCACGGCGCGGCGCAGCTTCTCGTCCACCGCGCGCCAGCTGCTGAAACCGTCCAGACGGGTGACGCACTCCTCGAGGCGATAGCGTCTGGCGAGTTTGTGGCCGCTGTGCAGTTCTGGGGGCGTGGTCGCCCCGGGCGGACTCGAGGGCCCCTTCGCTTCCGCCGCGCTTTCGTCCGCCGTGTCCCGCTCCCGGCTCTGGGCCACCCCGTCGGCCGTGGACTGCTCCGCCTTCGCGGTCAGCGGCTCGTCACCGCTGTTGTCTGCCACGTCGACGGCAGCCGTGCTCCGTTCCGCCACCGTCGTTCCTGCCTCCCCATCCGTTGCGCTTTGTCAGACGCCAAAGCCAATTGTGCCCACAGTCCGCCGCTATGCACGACACGCGGTAGCCGACGATGGTTGTGCGGACCGCCGCGGTTCAGCGTCCCAGTCGCCCCCGAACGGTGCCGACCAGGGAGTTGAGCTCCTGGATGCGCATGCGCCGCGCGGCGAGGAAGAAGACACCGAACAGGACGCCGCAGCCGACGACCAGCGCGGCCAGCGAGCCGAAGACGCCCTGCCCCAGAGCCTTGGTGATCGCGTACCCGGTCGCCGGCGCCCAGAATCGCACCCGGCACCGAGGCGAGCGCGAGGCGGGCGTACGTACGGATCACGTTCGCGCCGTCCAGGTCGCCCCCCAGCCGCTTACGCAGTCGCTGCCAGGCGACACCCACCCCGATCGCGTAGGCGAGGCCGTAGGAGGCCGCCATGCCCGCGACGGCCCAGCGGGCGGGCAGCACCATGTAGCAGAGCCCGGAGGCCGCGGCGTTGAAGGCGGCCACGATGACCGTGTTGTAGAAGGGGGTGCGGGTGTCCTCGTACGCGTAGAAGGCGCGCAGGACGACGTACTGCACGGAGTACGGAATCAAGCCGAGGCCGAAGGCCATCAGCATGTAGCCCATGCGGGTGGCGCCGTTGACGCCGGACGAGCCGAACATCAGGGTGCACATCGGGATGCCGAGCGCGAGGAAGCTGAAGGCGACCGGGACGATCGCGACGGCCGTGGTGCGCAGCCCCTGGGAGATGTCGTCGCGCACCGCGCCGGTGTCGCCCTCGTGGGCCGAGCGCGACAGGCGCGGCAGCAGGGCCGCCATCAGCGACACGGTGATGATGGCCTGCGGGAGGCCCCAGATGAGCTGGGCGTTGGAGTAGGCGGAGAAGCCGGTGCCGTCCATGCCGGAGTGCTTGACCGCCGCGGTGCCCAGCTGGGTCACGACGATGGCGCCCGCCTGGTTGGCGAGGACGAAGAGCATCGTCCACTTGGCGAGCATGGCGGCCTTGCCGAGGCCCTGGCCCTTCCAGTCGAAGCGAAGGCGCAGCTTGAAGCCGGTCTCGCGCAGGTAGGGGATCATCGCGAGCGACTGCACGACGAGTCCGAGCAGAACGCCCACGCCGAGCAGCCGCACGCCGTCGTCGGGGATCGACGTGACCCGCATGCCCGACTTCTCCGAGGTGCCGTACACCCACAGGAACATGCCGAGCGTCGCGATGATCACGATGTTGTTGAGGACCGGGGTCCACATCATCGCGCCGAACTTCCCGCGGGCGTTGAGGATCTGCCCCATCACCACGTGGACGCCCATGAAGAAGATCGAGGGCAGGAAGTAGCGGACGAAGGTGATGGCCACCTCGTTGGCGGCCGGGTCGCTTGCCACCGGCGTGGAGAGCAGGTGCACCAGGAGCGGCGCGGCGAACCAGCCGATCACGGTGAGCGTGCCGAGAGCCACCATGACGAGCGTCAGGAGCCGGTTGGCGTACGCCTGGCCGCCGTCCGCGTCGTTCTTCTGGGCGCGCACGAGCTGCGGGACGAAGACGGAGTTGAGGCCGCCGCCGACGGTGAGGATGTAGATCATCGTCGGCAGCTGGTAGGCCACCTGGAAGGTGTCGCCAAGCAGGCCGATGCCGAGCGCCGAGACGATCATCGCGGAGCGGACGAAGCCGGTGAGGCGGGACACCATCGTGCCCGCGGCCATCACCGCGCTGGACTTCAGCAGACCGGACGCGCGGCCGCCGGACTTCGCCGCGGGCGGCGCCGGAGCGGGCTCGGGTTCCTGGCGAGGGCGACGGCACGGAGGGGGGCGCGGCGGCCGGGCGCCGGATGTCGTACTGGGGCTCCTGGTGCTGGCCGCCCTGCTGGTTCGGGTCCTGGTAGTAGCCGCCCGCCTGCTGGTTCGCGTACGGCGCGTTCTGGTGGTTCACGTACGGGGTGCCGCTCTGCGGGGGGTACTGGGCCTCGGGCTGGTAGGAGTACGGCGCGCCGGTCTGCTGCGGGTCGACGTACGGCGCCGCGCTCTGCTGGTACGGGTACGCGGTGCCCTGGCCGTAGTAGCCGGCCTGCTGGTTCGGGTCCTGGTACCCGGCGCCCTGCTGCCCTTGGTAGCCGGCGGCCTGCGGGTCCTGATACTGGCCGCCCTGCTGTCCTTGGTAGCCGCCCTGCTGCGGGCCCTGGGCGGGGTAGGCCCCGCCCTGGTAGGCCTGGCCGCGGGGGTCGCCCTGGTAGCCGTCACCGAGGTGGGGGTCCTGCTGGTGGGCTTCGGCGCGGGGGTCGGGGTAGCCGCTGCCCTGCTGGTCGCGGAAGAGGTGAGCGAAGGCGTCCGGCTGGTGCCGCTCTTCGCCGGCCTGGGTGACGAGGTCGTCCACGCCGACGTACTGGGTCGTCCGGGGGTCGTCGCCGTAGGGCAGGTGCAGGGTCGCGCCGTCCGGCTCCGGGGGAGGCGTCTGGGCCCACACACGGGGGTCGGGGGCGTGCGGGGGCGACGGCGGCTGCGCGTAGAGCTGCTGGGGGTCCTGGTACGTGCCGGGCGGGGGCGGGGGGTGCGCGGCACGGTCGTAGAGCGCCTCGGCGACCGGGTCCTGGGCGGAGAGGTCCTGGGCTCGGTAGGGGTCCTGGGCGTAGGCATCCTGAACGTAGGCGTCCGGTGCCTGCTGCGGCACCTGGCCGTCCTCATGAGGGCCCGGAGGAGGGCCCCCGGCAGCGCCGGAGCCGCCAGTGCCCTGGCCGCGCTCACCGTCGTACGGCGCGTTCATGGTCTACCCCACCTCATCGTCCCCGGGCCCACCGGCCACGACATCGCTCAACGGTCCACTCTCTCACCCGTGTGCGACGGCTCGGTGCTTTCCGGAGCGGTGTCCGGCGTCGGGTCACTCGGCTGCTCGGGTTCACCGGTGCCGGGACCGGGCTCCGGGGCGGTGCCGGGCGCGGTGTCGGCGCCTCCGTCGGAGCCGTCGTCCGGGCCCGACTCGGCCTGCTGGCGCGCCGCCCGCTTGCGCTGGGTGTACATGCGGAACCCGGCGAGCACGAGCAGCAGGACGCCACCGGCGATGACCAGCATCACCGTGGGGGTGACCTCCGTGACGTTGACGTCGAACCGTACGGCCTGGCCGTAGGGCTGGTTGTCCTCCGTGTAGAGCTGGGCGTAGACCCGGACGGGGCCGTTGGCGTTCGCCGTGGTGGTGAACTTCACGGACTGGGTGTGACCGCCGCCCGTGATCTTGACCGGCTGCTCCTCGTACAGACCGTCGCCGATCTTCAGCCGGGTGGGGTTCGTCGACGTCAGCCGGAGTTCGAGGTTGTCGACGCCCTGGACGAGGTTGTTCTGGACGGTCACCGGGATCGTGGCGCTGCGGCCGGAGAGCTTCGCCTCGGACTTCTGGATCAGCCGCACCTGGCCCATGAGGCTGGACAGATATCCCTGCACACCCTTGCGGAAGCCCTGGGCCGCGTTCGCGCGACCGCGCCACGACGTGGACATCTCCCGGTCCATGGCCCGCCCGAACGGAGTGATCACCCGGTCCGGCTGGGAGAGGATCAGCTTGAAGCGGTCGAGCTTGTCCTGAGTGCCACGGACCTCCTCGAACGCCGACCGCGGCAGCTCTCGCTTGCGCAGCGACGCCGGGTAGGCGGCGGCCGACGGCACCCGCGTGGTGGCGCCCGGGTCGGGCTTGGCCTTCGCGGCCGCCGACAGCTTCTGCGGCTGCGTCCAGCGCTCGTCGTCGAGGGCGGACAGGGCCTTGGCCATCGTCTGCGCCTGGCTCGCGGTGGGCATGCGCTGCGGGGCGACGACGACGCTGCGCTGCTTGCCCGGGTCCTGCATCATGATCATCAGGCTCTGCGCCAGGAACTCCTGGACGGCGAGCGTGGAGCTCTCGGCCCCCGTCATGTCGCCCTGGAAGGCCGTGGAGAGCCGGGCGTCGGCGACCACGGCCGTGGTGCCGCCGCCGATGGGCCGGGCCGCGCTGGGCGTGTACAGCAGCCCGTTGGTCTCGCGGAGGCTGTCGCTGCGGGCGATCACCCGGTGCGCACCCGCGGACGTGGCCACGTCGACGATCGCCGGGTCGATGGCGCCGTCCGCGGGCCAGGCGAAGTCGGACGTCGACTTGATGTGCAGGACCGAGTCCACCGTGTCGACGCCGACCTCGGTCGCGTCCTTGAGGTGGCTGAGCGAGCCGGAGACGGCCTTGCCGCTGTGGGCGAGGGAGGCGAGGTCGGGGTCGGCGAACGGGAGCGCGACGACCTCCTTGTCCTTCACCGTCTTCTCGAGCTCGTTGAGCCGAACTGCTTGGCGATCGCCTGGTTCTTGCCCGGCACTGTCGTGTCGGCGGGCCCCTCGACGTCGTAGTCGGACGTCATGGCTACGACCGAGGCCAGCAGGTCCGGGTCGATGACCCAGGTGACGTCGAGGTCGCCGCCGAGCGACACGAGCCGCTCCAGGCGGCCGCCCGGACGGATCTCCTTCGCCAGGTCCTCGTTCTCGAAGACCGGCGTCTGCTCCTCGTCGGAGTCGGTCCTCGCGGTGAGGTGTGTGGTGGAGATGAGCGGCCACAGGTACGTGGTCTTGGCCTTCGTCTCCGCGGCGCCGTCCTGCCACGGCAGGAACGTCCGCTCGATGCCGAGCACCTGCGGATAGGCCTGGGCCGCGGTCTGCCCCGTCAGCGTCACACCGAGCTGGTAGACCCCGTCCACGCCGAGGTTGAGGGCGCTGACGGGCACGGAGATGCTGAAGTCCTGCGGGACGCCCGGGGTGAGCTTGGTGACCTTCTTGACGTACTTGCCGCCGACCTCGGTGCCGTCGGCCCCCGGCTGGAAGCCCGTGCGCTTGGCGGCGGCGTCGATCAGGCTGCGGCTGTTGAGGGCGGGGCCGATGCGCAGGCCCACCTGGGCCGCGGTCACTGTCTGCCTGCCCTCGTTCGTGACCGTGCCGGAGACCGTGACCGTGTCGCCGTCACGGGGTGCGCTGGGCGTGAGGGCGTCCAGTGAGACGTCGACCGTGCGGGAGCCCGTGGCGTTGGCCTTCAGGCCCGTCTGGGCGCCCTTGACGCCTTTGAAGCCCGTCTGTGCGGCCGCCCCGGCGGGTTTCCCGTCCGGTGCGGCGGCGTACGCGGCGGAGCCCGCGGGCAGCTGGAGCAGACCGGCCAGCAGGGGCGCCCCGGCCAGCAGTGCCGTTGTGCGCCGGAGCCACCGGCGGGCAGGTGAGGGGCTGGTCCCCGGGAAGTCTGCCGCCTCGGCCACGCGTTGCCCGTCCCTCGTCGTCGTCAGCTGTGTCGGTGGTTGTCGGTTGCTGCGTCCACGCATGGTAACGAGGTGCGCGGGGGCTAAGTGCCGCGGACTGCTCCACAAGATCGCGAGACCTGGCCGACGGGGGCGCAAGGGGCGAGGTGAGGGCCACGAAGGGCCGTCGGGCGAGCCGTCGAAATCCGGGCGGCCCGTGGGCGCCGGGGCACGTACCCTTTTCTGTTGTGCCGAACGCCAACGAAGACAATCCCCGTGCCCTGAGTCAGGTGCAGCAGCGCGCCGTGAGCGAGCTGCTGCGTGTGTCCCCCGTCGCGGACGATCTCGCCCGCCGCTTCCAGGAGGCCGGGTTCTCACTCGCCCTGGTCGGCGGGTCGGTCCGGGACGCGCTCCTCGGCAGGCTCGGCAATGACCTCGACTTCACGACGGACGCCCGCCCCGAGGACGTACTGAAGATCGTCCGGCCGTGGGCGGACGCCGTCTGGGAAGTGGGGATCGCCTTCGGCACCGTCGGCTGCCAGAAGGACGCCCGGGTGGACGGCGCCTGAGCAGCGCTTCCAGATCGAGGTGACGACATATCGATCGGAGGCGTACGACAGGACCTCGCGCAAGCCCGAGGTGTCGTACGGCGACTCCATCGAGGAAGACCTCGTGCGCCGTGACTTCACCGTCAACGCGATGGCGGTGGCCCTCCCCGAGAAGGAGTTCATCGACCCCCACGGCGGGCTCGACGACCTGTCGGAGCGGGTACTGCGTACCCCCGGTACCCCCGAGGAGTCTTTCTCGGACGACCCGCTGCGCATGATGCGGGCCGCGCGCTTCGCGGCGCAGCTGGACTTCGATGTGGCGCCGGACGTCGTCGCCGCGATGACGGCGATGGCCGACCGCATCGAGATCGTGTCCGCCGAGCGCGTCCGCGACGAGCTGAACAAGCTGATCGTGTCCGCCTGCCCCCGCAAGGGCCTCGCGCTCCTCGTCGAGACCGGCCTCGCCGCCCATGTGCTGCCCGAGCTCCCGGCCCTGCGCCTGGAGCGCGACGAGCACCAGCCGGCACAAGGACGTCTACGACCACACCCTGATCGTTCTCGAGCAGGCGATGGCCCTGGAGGAGAACGGCCCGGACCTGACGCTGCGGCTCGCCGCGCTGCTGCACGACATCGGCAAGCCCAGGACGCGCCGCTTCGAGCAGGACGGCCGGGTCTCCTTCCACCACCACGAGGTGGTGGGCGCCAAGATGACCAAGAAGCGGATGACGGCTCTGAAGTACTCCAACGAGCTCGTCAAGGACGTCTCCCGCCTGGTGGAGCTGCACCTGCGGTTCCACGGTTACGGCACGGGCGAGTGGACCGACTCGGCGGTGCGCCGCTATGTGCGCGACGCGGGCCCGCTCCTCGACCGTCTGCACAAGCTGACCCGCTCCGACTGCACCACCCGCAACAAGCGCAAGGCCAACGCGCTCTCGCGGGCGTACGACGGTCTGGAGGAGCGCATCGCACGCCTGCAGGAGCAGGAGGAGCTGGACGCGATCCGTCCCGACCTGGACGGCAACGACATCATGGAGGTCCTGAGCGTGGGCCCCGGGCCGGTGATCGGCAAGGCCTATAAGTTCCTGCTGGAGCTGCGCCTCGAGAACGGCCCCATGGGGCGGGACGCGGCCGCCGCCGCGCTCAAGGAGTGGTGGGCCGCGCAGAACGCGGAGAGCTGAGCGAGCGGGTGGGGTGATGTTTCACGTGAAACATCACCCCACCCGGGTAGGCCGAGGGGCCATGTTTCACGTGAAACATGGCCCCTCGGTGTGTGCTGACCTCAGGCACGCGGAGTGCCGGTCATCAAGCGCGTGGCGTGCGCGTCATCAGGAGCCGGTCGGCACGTAGGGCTTCAGGCAGAGGGTGAAGTCATCGCCGCCGCCCGTCTCCCGGTACTCGGCGTACTTGCGGCGGTCGCAGCTCCCGCTGTCCTTCTTCTGCATGACCTTGTACTTGGCCTTCTTGTCACCGCAGTCCACGATCTTCAGATCCGGGTCGGTGGAGTTGGTCGGGTTGCCGATGCTCATGCAGTCGCCGACTTCGGCGGCCGAGGCCTCGTCCTGCCCTGCCAGCACGGCACCGCCCGCGATGGCCGCGATCGCGATCACGGCCACGCCGATGAATATGAACTTCTTCTTGCTCTTGCGGGGCGCCACGGTGTCCGGGCCGCCCTGATAGAAGGGGACGCCCTGCTGCGGAGCGCCCGGGTGCTGCGGGTACGGAGGGGGCGTCTGGCCGTACGGGGCGCCCGCACCCTGAGGCTGGCCGTACGGGGCACCGCCCTGCGGCGGACCGGCAGGCGGCTGGCCCTGAGCGAACGGGTTCTGGCCCTGGGGTGGCGGAGTGGACACGGGGATCCCCCTAGAGGAAAGCGTGAGGCGGGAAAGGAGCGCGATGGCGCGAAACGACCCCCGTAAGTTATCGGGCTCCCACGCGCGCCATGAACCTCAGACGAGCTCTGTGGCACTGATGTGACACTTACTGCTTGCCAAACCGGGTCATAGCGATGGCAATTGCTGCATAAATCAGTGCCACCGAGGCAACCAGCGGGACCGATGCGCCGTCAGGGGGCAGCATCAGCGCCGCCACGCCCGCCGCTCCGACAAAGGCGACATTGAACAGCACGTCGTACACGGAGAAGATCCGGCCGCGGAAGCCGTCGTCCACCGCTGACTGCACGACCGTGTCCGTGGCGATCTTGGCGCCTTGGGTGGTGAGTCCGAGGACGAAGGCGGCGGCGAGTATCGGACCCGGCGCGAAGGGCAGGCCAAGGGCGGGTTCGAGAACCGCGGCGGCGGCCGCGCAGGCGATCATCCAGCCGCGGGCGCCGAGCCTCCCCACCGCCCACGGCGTCACCACGGCGGCCACGAAGAATCCGGCGCCGGAGAACGCCACGGCGACCCCGAGGAGCGCGAGCCCGTCGTCCTGCGACGACGACCACGCGTACCGGCACAGCATCAGCACCATGACCGTCAGGGCGCCGAAGCAGAAGCGCATCAGCGTCATCGACAGCAGGGCGTACCCGCGGCCTGACGGCGCGCGGCGAGATGGCGTACGCCCGCGAGGAGACCGCGCGCGGTCCCCGCGAGCGCCACCCGCAGATGCGGCTGCACCAACTCCTTCTCCGGGCCGAGAAGTTCGCGGGACATGCGCAGGGAGGCCAGTGCCGAGCACAGATAGAGGGCGGCACCGAGGAGGACGACGGCCGCGTCCGAGTCCGCGACGACGATGCGGACGACGAAGGCGAGCCCGCCGCCCGCGGTGGCCGCGAGCGTCCCCGCGGTCGGTGACAGGGCGTTGGCCATGACGAGCCGCTCGGCGTCGACGACGCGCGGCAGGGACGCCGAGAGGCCCGCGAGGACGAAGCGGTTGACGGCGGTGACACACAGGGCGGAGGCGTAGAAGAGCCAGTCCGGCGCGCCGCCGAGCATGAGCGCGGCCGTGACGGACGCGAGGACGGCTCGCAGCACGTTGCCGTACACGAGCACCTGACGGCGCGGCCAGCGGTCGAGCAGGACACCGGCGAACGGGCCGACGAGCGAGTACGGGAGCAGCAGGACCGCCATCGCGGAGGCGATCGCCGCGGGTGAGGTCTGCTTCTCCGGCGAGAAGACCACGTAGGCGGCGAGCGCGACCTGGTAGACGCCGTCCGCGCCCTGCGAGAGCAGCCGCACGGCGAGCAGCCGCCGGAAGTCCCGAAGGCGCAGCAGAACGCGCAGGTCACCGACGACAGCCATGGCGCACAGCCTCACATACGCGGAGGGTCCCCGGGTGGACGACCCGGGGACCCTCTGCAGGTCAGGTGTTCAGCGCGGTCAGCGCTCGACCTCGCCCTTGATGAACTTCTCGACGTTCGCGAAGGCCTCGTCGTCGAAGTACTGCACCGGCGGGGACTTCATGAAGTACGAGGACGCCGACAGGATCGGGCCGCCGATGCCGCGGTCCTTGGCGATCTTCGCGGCGCGCAGGGCGTCGATGATGACACCGGCCGAGTTCGGGGAGTCCCAGACCTCGAGCTTGTACTCCAGGTTCAGCGGGACGTCGCCGAAGGCGCGGCCCTCGAGGCGGACGTACGCCCACTTGCGGTCGTCGAGCCACGCGACGTAGTCCGACGGGCCGATGTGGACGTTCTTCTCGCCCAGCTCGCGGTCGGGGATCTGCGAGGTGACGGCCTGCGTCTTCGAGATCTTCTTGGACTCGAGGCGGTCGCGCTCCAGCATGTTCTTGAAGTCCATGTTGCCGCCGACGTTGAGCTGCATGGTGCGCTCAAGACGGACACCGCGGTCCTCGAACAGCTTCGCCATCACACGGTGCGTGATGGTGGCGCCGACCTGCGACTTGATGTCGTCACCGACGATCGGGACACCGGCCTCGGTGAACTTGTCCGCCCACTCCTTGGTGCCGGCGATGAAGACCGGGAGGGCGTTGACGAAGGCGACCTTGGCGTCGATGGCGCACTGGGCGTAGAACTTCGCCGCGTCCTCGGAGCCGACCGGCAGGTAGCAGACCAGGACGTCGACCTTGCGGTCCTTGAGGATCTGGACGATGTCGACCGGGGCCTCGGTGGACTCCTCGATGGTCTCGCGGTAGTACTTGCCGAGACCGTCGTGGGTGTGGCCGCGCTGGACCGTGACGCCCTTGTTCGGGACGTCGCAGATCTTGATGGTGTTGTTCTCGCTGGCGCCGATGGCGTCCGAGAGGTCGAGGCCGACCTTCTTCGCGTCGACGTCGAAGGCAGCGACGAACTCGACGTCACCCACGTGGTAGTCGCCGAACTGGACGTGCATCAGGCCCGGGACCTTGGTGTCCGGGTCTGCGTCCTTGTAGTACTCGACGCCCTGGACCAGCGAGGCGGCGCAGTTGCCCACGCCGACGATGGCTACGCGAACCGAACCCATTCCGGTTGCTCCCTGTGTGATCTCGGTATTCCGGATGACGCCCCGCGGAGTGCGGGGCCTCACTTGGTGGTGTCGTCGGACGCATCCGGCGGCGGGGTGCTGCCCCGCCGCCGGGGCAGGACGCCCGACTCCCCAGCTGTGCTGTTCTGCTGAGCGGAGCCTTCGGGGGCGGACCGTTGCTGGTCGCGTCCCGCTCGCTCGCTCTCGATGAGCTCGTTCAGCCAGCGCACTTCGCGCTCCACGGACTCCATTCCGTGGCGCTGCAGCTCAAGCGTGTAGTCGTCGAGGCGCTCCCGGGTGCGGGCCAGGGAGGCGCGCATCTTCTCGAGACGCTCCTCCAGGCGGCTGCGGCGCCCTTCGAGCACCCGCATCCGGACGTCTCGCGAGGTCTGCCCGAAGAAGGCGAAGCGGGCGGCGAAGTGCTCGTCCTCGTACGCGTCGGGGCCGGTCTGCGAGAGCAGTTCCTCGAAGTGTTCCTTACCTTCCGCCGTCAGCCTGTAGACGATCTTGGCGCGGCGCCCGGCCAGCGGGGCCGCCAGGGCTTCGGTGGTGGTGCTCGACTCCTCGATCAACCACCCGTTGGCCACCAGAGTCTTCAAGCACGGGTACAGCGACCCGTAGCTGAAGGCGCGGAACACGCCCAGTGATGTGTTGAGCCGTTTACGCAGCTCGTAGCCGTGCATCGGGGACTCGCGGAGCAGGCCGAGGACAGCGAACTCGAGGATGCCTGAGCGCCTGCTCATGGTCTCCTCCTGTCTGTCCGGTCTGCCGGTGACGGCCCTTTATACCGAGCTGATGTATCGGCTCGATACATCACGACGATAGAACGACGTGCCTGCTGCGACAAGAGGGGGAACGGTGAACGGCGTCACATCACCGATTCGTAGGAAGTAACTTGCCTGTTTTGGGGTGAACTTCAGCGCTAAGAGGGTTTTGACGGTGCGTAGTCTGTGCGCCATGCATACCGCCGGGAACCGAGTGACGCGGGATGGCGTCGTCGGCCCCGGTGCGGTGCGGATGGGTGCCGGAACGGACACATCCGTACATCGGGGGGACCGGAAACCAGCTGCCGTTTCCAGGCGTGGAACACCGCGCCTGCCCGAGGAGTAGTCGTTCGATGAGCGAGCACCGTCGCAAACCGCCGCAGGGCGGCGGACGCGCCGCGGCCAGGCGCGGCGCGTCCGCCGCGCCGTCGGGGCGCCGCGCCGCGCCGCGAGGAGCCAGTGAACCGCCGCCCTCGTCGCACGGGCCCGGGGCCCCGGAGGGCGAGGAGCGATCATACGGGGGGCGGGCCGAGGCCAGACGTGCCGCCCGCAACGGCTCCGTGGGCGGTGGGCGCCGTCGCGGGGCCGAGCCCGCAGGACGAGGCCGCGGGCGGGGCTACGGCCCGGCCAAAAAGCGCTTCATCGACTATCCCCGCGCGGGCAAGAGCGGCCCGCGCCGCTGGATTCCGTCCTGGCGCCTGGTCACCAGCCTCGTCATTGGGTTCGTCGGCGGTCTGCTGGCGGTCGCGGGCATCGCGTACGCCCTGGTGGAGGTGCCGAAGGTCGCCGACACCGCCATCGCTCAGAACAACGTCTACTACTGGGCCGACGGCTCACAGATGGTCGCGACCGGTGGTGAGACCAACCGCCAGATCATCAAGTACGAGGACATCCCCGAGGCGATGCGCAACGCCGTCATCTCGGCGGAGAACAAGACCTTCGAGCAGGACAAGGGCGTCGATCCGATGGGCATCGCCCGCGCCATGGTCAACATGGCGAAGGGCGGTCAGACCCAGGGCGGCTCGACCATCACGCAGCAGTACGTGAAGAACGCCCGCCTGGACGACCAGTCGCAGACGTTCACTCGTAAGTTCAAAGAGCTCTTCATCTCCATAAAGGTCGGCCGGACCGTCAGCAAGGAAGAGATCATGGCGGGGTATCTCAACACCGCCTACTACGGTCGCAACGCCTACGGCATCCAGGCCGCCGCCCGCGCCTACTTCGGCAAGGACGCGGAGAAGCTGAACCCGAGCGAGTGCGCCCTGCTCGCGACCGTCCTGAAGGGCGCCACGTACTACGACCCCGCGGGCTACCCCGAGATCGACCCCGCGGCCTCCCGGGACGCCAACACCGAGCGGGCCAAGAAGCGCTGGGCCTGGATCCTCGACGAAGAGGTCAAGGACGGCCGCATGGAGGCCGCCGAGCGCGAGAAGTACACCAAGTGGCCGAAGCTGCAGAGCCCGCGGTCGAACGTCAAGCTGAGCGGTCAGATCGGCTATCTCGTCTCGCTCGCCAAGGCATACGTCGTCAACAACACCGACATCACCAGCCAGCAACTGGAGAAGGGCGGCTTCGAGATCCACACGACCTTCGACAAGACGAAGGTCAAGGAGCTCGAGAAGGCGGTCCAGAAGGTCCGCAAGGCCAAGATCAAGCCCGAGGTGCGCCCGGACAAGGACAAGCACGTCCAGTTCGGCGGTGCCTCGGTGAATCCGAGGACCGGCGAGATCGAGGCCATCTACGGCGGTGAGGACGCGACCAAGCACTTCACCAACAACGCCGACACGACCGGTGCCCAGGTCGGCTCCACGTACAAGCCCTTCGTGCTGGCGGCCGCCTTCAAGAACGGCATCCGCGACACAGAACGGCATCGCGGAACAGTCGGACAGCCAGCGCATCATCATCAACCCGAAGAGCCTGTACAGCGGCAAGAACAAGCTCAAGATCGAGAACTACAACGGCACCGTCTGGCAGGACAAGGACGGCAAGGAATGGCTGCAGACCAACGACGGTGACCGGTCCTACAACCCGCCGTCCTACAAGATCGACCTGCGTGAGGCGATGCGGGAGTCGGTCAACTCCGCCTATGTGCAGCTCGGCATGGACGTCGGGCTCGACAAGGTGAAGGCCGCGGCCATAGACGCGGGCCTGCGGGACGACAGGTCCATGGCGGGCGCCACCTATCCGTCCTTCTCCCTCGGCACCTCCTCACCGAGCGCGATCCGCATGGCCGGCGCGTACGCCACGTTCGCGGCCAGTGGCAAGCAGCGCGACCCGTACTCGGTGAAGGAGATCAAGCGGGAAGGCGAATCGGTCTACACGCACGACGGCGATACCAAGCTCGCCTTCAGCCCCGAGGTCGCCGACAACGTCACGGACGTCCTGAGGACCGTCGTCGAGAAGGGCACTGGTACCGCGGCGAAGCTGCCCGGCCGCCAGGTGGCGGGCAAGACCGGTACGACCGACGGCAACAAGTCCGCCTGGTTCGTCGGCTACACCCCGCAGTTGTCCACGGCGATCAGCATGTACCGGATGGACGACGACGAGAGCAACAAGAAGCGCGAGTTCCTCGAGATGTTCGGCACGGGTGGCGAGCAGAAGATCCACGGTGCCTCGTTCCCCGCGCAGATCTGGAAGGACTACATGGAGGAGGCGCTCAAGAACGTGCCTCCGAAGCCCTTCCCGACGCCCGAGCCGATCGGAAAGATCGTCGGCCAGCCGGTGGTGCCTTCGCCGACGCAGACCGAGGAACCGGAGCCGAGCGAGACCCCGTCGCCCACGCCGTCGGAGACCAAGTCCTCCGAGCCCCCTCCGACCAAGACCCCCGACCCGAGCGACTCCTGCAAGCCCGGGGAGCCGGGCTGTGAGGACGACGGCGGTAACGACAACGGCGGCGACGACAACGGTGGCGTCATCGGCGACCCGGGCGGTCAGTCACCACCGCCTACGGGCGATGACGGCGGCAACGACAACGGCAGCGGCAATGGCAACGGGAACGGCCATAACGGCAACGACGGAGGGATCTTCGGCGGGCCGACTGGTGGCGACTGACGCTGGACTCTCCCGCGTGTGTTTCACGTGAAACAAGGCCGCCGCACCGAGCAGGTGCGGCGGCCTTCCCGCTTCTCCGAAGGCTTCCCGCTGAGGGCCGCGCATCGCCCCGCCCCGCTCCTCTCGGTTCAGATGGAGCCCCTCGGGCGCCACTGGCGCGTACGGGGGCCCTTCCGTCACGCCCACCCGGAGTTCCGAGGCAGGTACGGCAGGATGTGCGGCATGCCCAGCGCAGAGAAGATGCCCCCCACACGCGCACATCCACCCCTGAGCGAGCAGCCGCGCCCCGTGCTTCCCACGGCCCGGGACGAGGTCGCCGCCGCCGGCAGCGAGCTGATCGGCGGGCCCATCGGCCGCCGTGCGCTCCTCACGGCGCACTGGTGGACGCCCGTGCGCGTCATCGCACTGGTCGCCATCGGAATGTTCGCGCTCGGCATGGTGCAGAAGGCACCGTGTTACAACGGCTCCTGGTTCGTCGGTGCGAGCTCGCAGTACACGCACGCGTGCTACTCCGACATCCCCCACCTCTACCAGGGCCGCGGTTTCGCCGATGGGCTCGTGCCCTACTTCGACAAGCTGCCCGGCGACATGGAGTACCTCGAGTACCCCGTGCTCACCGGACTGTTCATGGAGGTGGCCGCCTGGCTGACGCCGGGCAGCGGCAGCCTGCAGCACCAGGAGAAGTTCTACTGGATGGTCAACGCGGGGATGCTGATGGTCTGCACGGCCGTCATCGCCGTCTGCGTGGCGCGCATCCACCGGCGCCGCCCCTGGGACGCCCTGCTGGTCGCCCTGGCGCCCGCCTTCGCGCTGACGGCCACCATCAACTGGGACCTGTTCGCCGTCGCCCTCACCGCCGCCGCGATGCTGATGTGGTCACGAGGGCGCGTGGTCGCCTTCGGGGTCCTGCTGGGCCTCGCCACGGCCGCCAAGCTCTATCCCGTCCTGCTGCTGGGGCCACTGCTTGTGCTGTGCTGGCGGGCGGGCAAGTGGCGGGAGTTCTTGACCGCTGCCATCGGGACGGCGGGCGCCTGGCTGGCGGTGAACCTGCCGGTGATGGTGGGCGCGCCCGACGGCTGGGACAAGTTCTACAGCTTCAGCCGGGAGCGGGGCGTCGACTTCGGGTCGTTCTGGCTGATCCTCGCCCAACGCATGGACGATCCGATGACCACGGACACGGTGAACAGACTGGCGATCGTGCTGATGCTGCTCGCCTGCCTCGGCATCGCCGCGCTCGGCTTCACGGCGCCACGGCGCCCACGCTTCGCGCAGCTGGCCTTCCTGATCGTGGCCGCCTTCATCCTCACCAACAAGGTCTACTCGCCGCAGTACGTGCTGTGGCTGGTTCCGCTCGCCGCGCTGGCCCGCCCGCGCTGGCGGGACTTCCTGATCTGGCAGGCGTGCGAGGTCGCGTACTTCCTCGGCATCTGGATGTACCTCGCGTACACGACGAGCGGAGACGCCCACAAGGGGCTGCCGACCGAGGGCTACCAAGTGGCCATCGCCATTCATCTGCTGGGGACGCTGTACCTGTGCGCCGTGGTCGTACGCGACATCGTCATGCCCGAGCGGGACGTGGTGCGGCGGAACGGCGACGACGATCCCTCCGGTGGTGTCCTCGACGGGGCGCCGGACGTGTTCGTCCTCGGGCCCGCGGCGCGGGCGTCGCGGTACCCCGAGGGGGATGACGGTGGGACGTATGTGAAGTGGGGGTCCACAGAAGACCGTTCGCTCTGAGCGAACAAGCCGAAGGGCCGGGCACGACAGCTGTCGCGCTCGGCCCTTCGCCGTTGCGGAGGTGGGTCAGCGATCGACGATCCGGTCGAACTGCGTGGTCGTGTGCCGCAGGTGGGCCACGAGTTCCTCGCCCACCGTCGGCTCCGGCGCGTCCGACGGCACGAACAGGAGCGACACCTGCATGTGCGGGGGTTCGGCGAACCAACGCTGCTTGCTGCCCCAGACGAACGGGGACAGGTTGCGGTTGACGGTAGCTAGGCCCGCGCGGGCCACGCCCTTGGCGCGCGGCACCATGCCGTGCAGCGCCTTCGGCGCCTCCAGGCCGACGCCGTGCGAGGTGCCGCCCGCGACCACGACCAGCCAGCCGTCGGACGCGGCCTTCTGCTGGCGGTAGCCGAAACGGTCCCCCTTGGCGACGCGCGTCACGTCCAGGACCGCGCCCCGGTACTCGGTCGCGTGGTGGTCGCCCAGCCACAGGTGCGTGCCGATCCGCGCACGGAAGTGGGTCTGCGGGAACTGCTGCCGCAGGCGGACGAGTTCATCGGCCTTGAGGTGGCTGACGAACATCGTGTGCCCAGCGGCAGCCCCGCATTGCGCAGCCGGTCCATCCACCCGATGACCTCGTCGACGGCGTCCGAGCCGTCGGGCCGGTCGAGGGGCAGGTGGATCGCGAAGCCCTCGAGGCGCACGTCCTCGATCGCGGCGTGCAGGTGCGGCAGGTCCTGCTCGCTGACGCCGTGGCGCTTCATGGAGGACATGACCTCGATGACGACGCGGGCTCCCACGAGCCCGTGCACGCCATCGAGCGACGACACGGAGCGGATCACGCGGTCGGGCAGCGGAACCGGCTCCTCGCCCCGGCGGAACGGGGTGAGGACGAGCAGGTCGCCGCCGAACCAGTCCTTGATCCGGGCGGCTTCGTAGGTCGTCCCGACGGCAAGGATGTCGGCGCCGAACCGCGTGGCCTCTTCGGCGAGGCGCTCGTGTCCGAAGCCGTAGCCGTTGCCCTTGCAGACCGGGACGATGCCTGGGAACTGGTCAAGCACGTGCTTCTGGTGTGCCCGCCAGCGCGCGGTGTCGACATAGAGCGTGAGCGCCATGGCTGGTCCCGGAACCTTTCTGGGGTCTGCGGTGTATCAGAGATATGAAGGGAATTGAGACAGGAGACTGCGCGGGATCAGCGACGCGACATGTAGATGTCGAGCGCCTTGTGCAGCAGCTTGTTCAGCGGGAAGTCCCACTCACCGACGTATTCGACGGCCTCGCCACCGGTGCCGACCTTGAACTGGATCAGACCGAAGAGGTGGTCGGTCTCGTCCAGCGAGTCGGAGATTCCGCGCAGGTCATAGACGGAAGCGCCCAAGGCGTAGGCGTCGCGCAGCATCCGCCACTGCATCGCGTTCGAGGGCCGGACCTCACGCCCGATGTTGTCGGACGCGCCGTAGGAGTACCAGACGTGTCCGCCCACGACGAGCATCGTCGCCGCCGAAAGGTTCACGCCGTTGTGCCGCGCGAAGTACAGCCGCATGCGGTTGGGGTCCTCGGAGTTGAGGGCCCGCCACTGCTGCTGGAAAGTAGCTCAGCGGCCGCGGCCGGAACTTGTCGCGGATCGCCGTGATCTCGTACAGGCGCTGCCACTCGGGCAGGTCGTTGTAGCCGCCCTGGACGACCTCGACACCGGCCTTCTCGGCCTTCTTGATGTTGCGGCGCCACAGCTGGTTGAAGTTCTTGAGGACCTCGTCCAGCGAGCGGTTGGCCAGCGGCACCTGGAAGACATAGCGGGGCTGCACGTCGCCGAAGCCGGCGCCGCCGTCCTCGCCCTGCTGCCAGCCCATGCGGCGCAGCTTGTCGGAGACCTCGAAGGCGCGCGGCTCGATGTGCGTGGCCTCGATGTCGCGCAGCCGCTTCACGTCGGGGTTCTGGATGCCCGCCTTGATCGCGGGAGCGTCCCAGCGGCGGATGACGACGGGCGGGCCCATCTTCACCGAGAAGGCGCCCTGCTTCTTCAGGTGCGCGAGCATCGGCTGCAGCCAGTCGTCCAGATTGGGCGCGTACCAGTTGATGACCGGGCCCATCGGGCAGATACGCGAGATAGCGCTTCACCTTGGGCAGTTGGCGGTAGAGCACCAGGCCCACGCCCACCAACTGGTGGGTCCTCTCGTCGAACCAGCCGAGGCTCTCCGAACGCCATTCACTCTTCACGTCTGCCCATGCGGGGACCTGGCAATGGCTCGCCGACGGCAGGCTCTGGATGTACGCCAGATGTTGCTCTCGGCTGATGGTCCTCAGGGTCAGGCTCATTCGCGGCGCTCCTCGGGCTGGTGTGTCCCCATGGGTACAGGGGCTCCGGCTCTAGCGCCGAAGCCTACTGCGCCCTGCGAGCGCCCCGTCTGGGCGTATGGAACCTTCTGCCTTGGTCCGTCTCCGACCAGGGGTGGTCCGGACCGGTCCGAAAGCGGTCCGGAAGGTCAAATGGGGCGGCGCCCTGCTCTCCCACGGCCCCCGCCCATCACGGGAGGCCGCTGTCGGTCACCAGAGGCCGCCGGTGGTCACCAGAGGCCTCCGAAGAGGCCTCCGTGCGCCATGCCGAGGAAGAAGCCGACGGCGCACGCGCCGAGGCCGACGATCAGGAAGAAGCGCTCCCGCGTCGTGACCGAGATGAACTGCCCGTACGCGCCGGTGAAGATTCCCACCAGGCCGGTCCAGGAGCTGAGCAGATGGAGGTTGTGGAACATCGCGGACACGAAGGCGATCGCGCCGAGGATCAGAGTCACGCCCAGGAGCGTGTCCTGGAGCGGATGAGGCTTGCCGTCGGTGGCGAAGAGCGAGCCGGCGGTGTCGCGTCGCATTGTCTGTGCCATGGAGGCACCTCCCGCGGAGAGCAGCGCATCGTAGCGCCATACACACCCGATGTGTACAGATTCTGCCCGCCCGCCGACGGATTTCAACCGGAAGCCTCTGTGCGGGTAGTCTGTACCGTCTGCACCGGTGTCTGCCTTGATCAGTCACTGCCCAGTCACTGACTGGTACAGCCACATGACACGGCTCCCCTCGGACCTCCGATCGGGGCGCTCGATTGTCAGTGGTGGCCGATACCGTTGCTTACGCATCACGACCCTCCTGCCACGGAACGACCGTGGCCGCTGAGTCCAAAGGAGGTGGGTTCCACATGCGTCACTACGAGGTGATGGTCATCCTCGACCCCGATCTCGAGGAGCGAGCTGTCTCCCCGCTGATCGAGAACTTCCTCTCCGTCGTCCGTGAGGGCAACGGAAAGGTCGAGAAGGTCGACACCTGGGGCCGTCGTCGTCTCTCGTACGAGATCAAGAAGAAGCCCGAGGGCATCTACTCGGTCATCGACCTGCAGGCCGAGCCTGCGGTCGTCAAGGAGCTCGACCGCCAGATGAACCTGAACGAGTCGGTCCTCCGGACCAAGGTCCTCCGTCCCGAGACCCACTGAGCCCTGGCTCAGCTCCGTTGAGCCCTGAGGCTCAACGGCACTCGGGATCCGAGTAGCAGTACCAGCAGCCAGCAGCAAACCCGCCGAGAGGTACCCCCAATGGCAGGCGAGACCGTCATCACGGTCGTCGGCAATCTTGTCGACGACCCCGAGCTGCGCTTCACCCCGTCCGGTGCGGCGGTCGCGAAGTTCCGCGTCGCGTCCACTCCCCGCACCTTCGACCGGCAGACCAATGAGTGGAAGGACGGCGAGAGCCTGTTCCTGACCTGCTCGGTCTGGCGTCAGGCGGCGGAGAACGTCGCCGAGTCGCTCCAGCGAGGCATGCGCGTCATCGTGCAGGGCCGACTGAAGCAGCGGTCCTACGAGGACCGTGAGGGCATCAAGCGCACGGTCTACGAGCTGGACGTCGAGGAAGTCGGCGCCAGCCTGAAGAACGCCACGGCCAAGGTCACCAAGACCACCGGTCGCGGCGGCCAGGGTGGATACGGCGGCGGTGGCGGCGGCCAGCAGGGCGGCGGCTGGGGCGGTGGCTCCGGCGGCGGCCAGCAGCAGGGCGGCGGCGGTGCTCCCGCCGACGACCCCTGGGCGACCGGTGCGCCGGCCGCCGGTGGCGGCGGTCAGCAGGGTGGCGGCGGTGGCGGCTGGGGCGGAAGCTCCGGCGGCTCCGGTGGCGGCTACTCGGACGAACCCCCCTTCTAAGCACTCGGGCCCACGGGCCCAGGGCGAGAAGGCGGGTCGTACCCACACTTCTTGATCACACAGGAGATACACCATGGCGAAGCCGCCTGTGCGCAAGCCGAAGAAAAAGGTCTGCGCTTTCTGCAAGGACAAGGTCACGTACGTGGACTACAAGGACACGAACATGCTGCGGAAGTTCATTTCCGACCGCGGCAAGATCCGTGCCCGCCGCGTGACCGGCAACTGCACGCAGCACCAGCGTGACGTCGCCACGGCCGTGAAGAACAGCCGTGAGATGGCGCTGCTGCCCTACACGTCCACCGCGCGATAAGGGAAGGGTGACCGAAACATGAAGATCATCCTCACCCACGAGGTCTCCGGCCTCGGTGCCGCTGGCGACGTCGTCGACGTCAAGGACGGCTACGCTCGCAACTTACCTGATCCCGCGGAACTTCGCGATTCGCTGGACCAAGGGTGGCGAGAAGGACGTCGCGCAGATCCGTCGTGCGCGCAAGATCCACGAGATCGCGACCATCGAGCAGGCCAACGAGATCAAGGCCCAGCTCGAGGGCGTCAAGGTCCGTCTGGCCGTTCGCTCCGGCGACGCCGGTCGTCTCTTCGGTTCCGTCACCCCGGCCGACGTCGCTTCGGCGATCGAGGCTGCCGGTGGCCCGAAGGTCGACAAGCGCCGCGTCGAGCTGGGCGCGCCGATCAAGACGCTGGGCGCCCACGCGACGTCCGTGCGTCTGCACCCCGAGGTGGCCGCCAAGGTCAACGTCGAGGTCGTCGCTGCCTGAGCATTGCGCTCGCAGGACTGAGTGAAGGGGCCGCACCCATGGGGTGCGGCCCCTTCGCCGTGGAGGCGCGGTGCGGAGTTCGCCGTGGGGTGTGGCGGGGCTGACCGTTTCACGTGAAACGGCCGTTTCACGTGAAACATCGTGTTGGCTCCAGCTGGTGGCTGGTGGCCGCGCTCGTGTCAGCGCGTCGCCCCCGTGACGATCCAGTGGCCCGACCGGGAGCGCAGCCACAGCGTGAGCATGCGCACGGTCATCATGAGCGTCATCGCGACCCACAGGGTGGTGAGTGCCCCACCGAGGGTGGGCACGAGCAGGGCGACAGGCGTGAACACCGCCAGGGTGATCAGCATCGCCCAGGCCAGATAGGGCCCGTCCCCCGCGCCCATGAGGACGCCGTCGAGAACGTAGACGATGCCGCAGATCGGCTGGGCCAGGGCTATCACCATCAGGGCGGGCAGCGCCGCGTCCTGGACGGCGCTGTCACTGGTGAACAGCGGGACGAAGACGGGCCGGGCCACGACGACGAGCAGGCCGAGGACGACACCCGAGGTGAAGCCCCACTGCATCATGCGGCGGCAGGCGTCGCGCGCGCCCTCCGCGTCGTTCGCTCCCAGGTAGCGGCCGATGATGGCCTGCCCCGCGATCGCGATGGCGTCCAGGGCGAAGGACAGCAGGCTCCACAGGGACAGGACGATCTGGTGGGCGGCGATGTCGGCGTCGCCGAGGCGGGCGGCCACGGCGGTGGCGATGATGAGGATCGCCTTCAGCGACAGGGTGCGGGCCAGGAGCGGGACGCCGGCCTGTGCGCAGGCTCTGATCCCGGCCGCGTCCGGGCGCAGTGAGGCGCCGTGGCGCCGGGCGCCGCGGACAACGACGGTCAGATAGACGGCGGCCATGCCGAACTGGGCGAGCACGGTGCCCCAGGCGGACCCGGCGATGCCGAGGCCCGCGCCGTAGACGAGGAGGACATTGAGCACGCCGTTCGCGACGAAGCCCCCCACGGCCACGTACAGCGGCGTCTTGGTGTCCTGGAGCCCGCGCAGGACACCGGTGGCGGCGAGAACGACCAGCATCGCGGGGATGCCGAGGATGGAGATCCGCAGATACGTGACCGCGTACGGTGCCGCCGAGTCGGAGGCACCGAAGAGGTCCACGACCGTGGGCGCCGTGGGCAGGGCGACGGCGATGACGGCGGCGCCGAGGATCAGGGCGAGCCAGACGCCGTCCATGCCCTGCCGGATGGCGGCCTGGAGGTCTCCGGCGCCGACGCGTCGGGAGACGGCGGCGGTGGTCGCGTAGGCGAGGAAGACGAAGACGCTGACGGCCGTGGTCAGGAGGGCCGAGGCGATGCCGAGGCCGGCGAGCTGTGCGGTGCCGAGGTGGCCGACGATGGCGCTGTCGGCCATGACGAAGAGGGGCTCCGCCACGAGCGCGCCGAAGGCGGGGACGGCGAGGGCGACGATCTCTCGGTCGTGTCGTCGCCGGGCGGCCTTGGGTGCCGCGGGAGCCTGTGTCATGGGCACCAATCTAATCTTCCACAGGTAAGAGATGCAATTGACTTAGGACCCTTACTCGGGTCGGGGTTGGGCGTCGAAGCGGACCACGCGCGGGGAGATCTTGGGCCGACTGGGGAAGTTTTTTCTTCTGCACAGCCGGTGGATGGGAAAGGCGCAGGTCAGAGCGGGTGTGAAATGTGCCCTGAGGGCTTGTTCACAGGGCTGTCCACCGGGTCGTGCACAGGTTTCCCGGGGTTCTCCACAGCATCGGGCCCGTCATGCACAGCGCCTGTGGATAACCAGATTGGCTGACGGTGCCCGCGGGCCTACCGTTGTGCGGCGCCCGCCTCGTGCTGTCCTCGCGGAAACCAGGCAAATCCGACGCGTCAGAACCGGAGCTGGGCCCCCTTATTTGTCAGTGTCGTGCCGTAGGAAAGAAGGGCACGGCGAGGTCCGCGCGGCGGACGGGAGGAGGCGGCCCGGTGAGCATTTCCGAGCCCTTGGACGACCCGTGGGCCGACGGTGGTCCGGAGGACCGTCTGCCCGTGTCCGGCCCGCGCCGCGACGGCGGCCGAGGCCGTGACGAGCAGCACGACCGAGGCTGGGACGGCGGCGGCCCCTCGTTCGAGCGCGTACCGCCCCAGGACCTGGACGCGGAGCAGTCCGTGCTCGGCGGCATGCTGCTGTCGAAGGACGCCATCGCGGACGTCGTCGAGGTGCTCAAGGGGCACGACTTCTACCGCCCGGCCCATGAGACGGTCTTCACCGCCATCCTCGACCTGTATGCCAAGGGTGAGCCCGCCGACCCCATCACGGTCGCCGCCGAGCTCACCAAGCGCGGCGAGATCACCAAGGTCGGCGGCCCCTCGTATCTGCACTCGCTGGTCCAGACGGTCCCGACCGCGGCGAACGCCGAGTACTACGCGGAGATCGTGCACGAGCGCGCGGTCCTGCGCCGCCTGGTCGAGGCGGGCACGCGCATCACGCAGATGGGATACGCGGCGGACGGCGACGTCGACGAGATCGTCAACAGCGCCCAGGCCGAGATCTACGCCGTCACCGAGCAGCGCACCAGCGAGGACTATCTGCCGCTCGCGGACATCATGGAAGGCGCGCTCGACGAGATCGAGGCGATCGGCTCCCGCAGCGGCGAGATGACGGGCGTGCCCACGGGCTTCACCGACTTCGACTCGCTGACGAACGGCCTGCACCCCGGCCAGATGATCGTCATCGCGGCCCGCCCCGCCATGGGTAAGTCCACCCTGGCCCTCGACTTCGCGCGCGCCGCCTCCATCAAGCACAACTTGCCCAGCGTCATCTTCTCCCTGGAAATGGGGCGCAACGAGATCGCGATGCGCCTGCTGTCCGCGGAGGCGCGCGTGGCGCTGCACCACATGCGCTCCGGCACGATGACGGACGAGGACTGGACGCGGCTCGCGCGCCGCATGCCCGAGGTCTCGGCGGCGCCGCTCTACATCGACGATTCCCCGAACCTGTCGATGATGGAGATCCGCGCGAAGTGCCGCCGCCTCAAGCAGCGCGCCGACATCAAGCTCGTGATCATCGACTATCTGCAGCTCATGCAGTCCGGTGGCTCGAAGCGCGCCGAGAGCCGCCAGCAGGAAGTCTCGGACATGTCGCGAAACCTGAAGCTGCTCGCCAAGGAGCTGGAGGTTCCGGTCATCGCGCTCTCGCAGCTGAACCGTGGCCCCGAGCAGCGCACCGACAAGAAGCCCCAGGTCTCCGACCTGCGTGAATCCGGTTCCATCGAGCAGGACGCCGACATGGTGATCCTGTTGCACCGCGAGGACGCCTACGAGAAGGAGTCACCGCGCGCGGGCGAGGCGGACATCATCGTGGGCAAGCACCGTAATGGCCCCACGGCGACGATCACGGTCGCCTTCCAGGGCCACTACTCGCGCTTCGTGGACATGGCGCAGACGTAACGCGCGGGGCCGCGGGATCTTAGGTTGCGCGGCCCGTGAAGAAACTGATCATCTCCTGGGGAGTGGGGTCGTGGGCGACCGCGGCGGCGGCCGCGGCGCCGCGGGGGAACAGGTCCCGCTCGTACGCGGCGAGGGCGCTCTCGATGTCGTCGGGGTGCGCGGCGAGGGCCTTTCCCAGTTCGGCGCCGTCCTGCAGTCGCCAGGCCGGCGCCTTCACCGTTGGGCGTCGAGAGATGGGCGGCGTCGCCGAGCAGGGTCACTCCCGGCACCCGGTCCCAGCGGTGCCCGACCGGCAGGGCGTGGAGGGGACGCAGGACCGGCGCGGTGTCGCCTTCGGTGATCAGGGCGGTGAGTTCCGGTGCCCAGCCGTCGTACTCCTCTGCGATCCGCGCGGTGGCCGCGGCGGCATCGGTGAAATCGATGGTGGCGAACCAGTCCTGCGGCTTGGCCAGTGTGATGTAGGAGTGGAGGGTTCCGCCCTGCTCCCGGTGCGCCACGAGCCACTTCCCGGTCCCGTCCGGGTCGAGCGCGACGAGGGTCCCGCCGCCGACCGCCTTCGCGGTGGCCGGGTGCCGGGTGTCGGCGTCGGGCAGGCAGGTCTCGACGAAGGACCGGCCGACGTATGCGGGTGTGGCGGCGGAGAGCAGCGGGCGCACGCGGGACCACGCGCCGTCCGCGCCGACCAGCAGGCGCGTGGCGGCGGTGGTGCCGCCCGCGAAGGTCACCTCGTGGCGGCCCCCGGAGAGGGCGCGGACGCCGGTGGCCTTGTGGCCCCATCGCACGGTGCCGTCGGGGAGTGCGTCGAGCAGGATTCGCCGTAGTTCGCCGCGCTGCACCTCGGGGCTGGTGCCGGTGCCGTCATCGGCCTTCTCGAACAGGACGGTTCCGTTCCGGTCGAGGAGCCGTATCGCTTGGCGGCCCTCCAGGACGAGGGCTCGGAACTCGTCCATCAGGTCGGCCGCCTTGAGGGCGAGTTGGCCGTTGCGCTCGTGGATGTCGAGCATCCCGCCCTGCGAACGCGCCGCCGGGGAGGACTCCGCCTCGTAGACCGTGGCGGGGATGCCATGGAGGTGCAGGACGCGGGCCAGGACGAGGCCGCCGAGTCCGGCGCCGATGATCGTGACAGGGGTGCGCATGGGGCTCCTTTGCGTGTCGTGCACCTGCGGGATGGGCCGTGGCGGGGGCACGGGGAGGAAGGCAGCCTGCGGGGCCGTGCCCCGGGCGGGAAGCGGCTCAGACGGCGATGACCCGGCGTCCTCGGGTGTGACCGGCCTGGCTGTCGATGTGCGCCGCCGCCGCCTCGGCGAGCGGGTACGACTTCTCGACCGGGATGTGGAGCTTGCCCCGCGCGATGAGGTCGGCGGCCTCGGCGAGGGCTCGCGGCACGTTTCCGGTCACGCCGGAGAACCGGGCACCGAGGTCCGGTGCGCTGAGGTCGGCGATGGAGATCACCTTCCGCGGATCCCCGGTCAGCTTGACGAGTTCACGGATCACGCCCGAGCCGGCCAGGTCGAGGGCCGCGTCGACAGGCCCGAGCCGACGCACGCGTTCGACCCAGCCCTCGCCGTACGTCGTGGCGAGGGCGCCCAGGCCGCGCAGATAGTCCTGGTTCGCGGCCCCGGCCGTGCCGATCACCGTGATGCCGCGGTCGCGGGCGATCTGGAGCGCCGCCGATCCGACGCCCCCGGACGCGCCGACTGACCAGCAGCGTCTGTCCCGGCCGCACCCCGACCTCATGGAGGACGCGCAACGCGGTCTCCACCACGGAGGGGTATCCGGCGGCCTCTTCGAACGTCAGGCTCTCGGGCTTATGGGCCCAAGCCGAAAGGACGGCGAACTCGGCGTACGTGCTCGAGCCGCGCCCGAACACGTGGTCTCCGGCTTCGACCCCTTCGACGCCCGCACCGACCTCGTCCACCACCCCGGCGGCGTCCTGCCCGACTCCGGCGGGCAGCCCGATCGGGCGGACCTTCTGGAACTGGCCTTCGCGGATCCTCCAGTCGACGGGGTTCACACCCGCCACCCGCACGGCGATGCGTATCTGCCCGGGGCCCGCATGGGGCTCCTCGGCGTCTTCGAGGTGGAGAACGTCCGGACCGCCGAACTCGGCGAAGCTCACTCTCTTCATGCCGCCGACCGTAGCACTAGCGGTTAGGGTTTTGAAACGGTTGCTGTTTTGCATCTGGTAGTGTCAGGTCATGACCGTGCCGACGACCGGACGCCGCGAGCGCAAGAAGGCCGCGACCCGCCAGAAGATCGCCGACACCGCCCTGCGGCTCTTCCTGGACCGCGGGTACGACGCGGTGGGCATCCGTGACGTGGCCGCCGAGGCCGACGTGGCCGTCACCACGCTCTTCTCCCACTTCGCCTCGAAAGAGGCCCTGGTGTTCGAGCAGGACGACAACTTCGAGCAGCGCCTCACGCGGGCGGTCACCGGGCGCGCGCCGCACGAGCCGCTCATCCCCGCCCTGCGCCACGAGATCCGGGCCATGGTCCGGCACTGCACGGCCGAGGGCTCCGCCCCGATCTACCGCATGATCGACGAGTCACGCGCCCTGCGGGAGTACGAGGAGTCGATGCGGCTGCGCCATGCGGAGTCGCTGGCCACGGCCCTCGTCGCCGATCCCGACCTGCCGCAGAGCGCGACGGCCTGCCGGACGATCGCGAGGTTCGTGATCGACGCCTATGCGCTGGCCCGCGAGGCGGCCGATCCGGAGGCCGCGGTGGACGAGATCTTCCAGATGATCGAGGCGGCCTGGGACGTCGCCTGACCTTCCGCGACCAGCACCCGCGAGGCCGGGCCCACCCTGGCGGCAGGCCCGACGACGTCAGCCCCTCCACGAAACCCGGCATCTGCTCCGACCAGGAGGGTTCAGGCGCTTCGCTTCGCGCCGCGGGGCGAGAGCTTGACCAGGGCCGGGTGGCGCTGGGCGGACAGGGCGGTACGGACGACGAACTCCTTGTAGAAGGCCGCGGTGCGTCCGGTGAGCACGCGCTCGACGGGGGTGTCGTCGTCGCGTACGAACTGGATGAGACCGTCGCGGCGGCCCAGGCTCACGCACTGGTTGACGTAGCGGAAGCGCAGCGGGCGCGGGGTGCGGCCCGCGAGACGGTCGCTGATCGCCTGGGCCACGTGCCCGGCGGCCGGCAGCCCGGTGGCGCAGGCCATGCGCAGCTCCTGCCCGTCCTGCCGTCTCGGGCGGCGGCCGCGTCACCGATGGCGTACACATCCGGGTGCGACACCGAGCGCAGTGTCTCGTCGACGACCATGCGGCCCTGGTCGTCCACCGCGAACCCGGCCTCGCGGGCGATCTCCGGCACGCGGAAACCCGTCGTCCACACCACCGTGTCCGCGGGGAGGAACGCGCCATCGGCGAGCAGGACGCCGTCCGCGCTGACCTGTGTGACCCGGGCGCTGTCCCGTACGTCCACGCCCAGCCGGTCGAAGACGCGCCGCAGGTGCTGCCGCCCTCGCTCGGACAGCGCCGCGCCGAGCTCGCCCCCGCAGACCAGGCGTACCTTCACCTCAGGGCGCGTCTCGGCCAGTTCGGCCGCTGCCTCGATGCCGGTGAGGCCGCCGCCGACGACCGTGACGCTGCTGCCTTCGGCCAGGCGCGCCCGCAGCCGCGCCGCGTCGTCGGCGACCGCGAGCGTGTACGCGTGCTCCGCCACCCCCGGCACGGCGTCGCGGTCGGCGAAGCTGCCCAGGGCGTAGACCAGGGTGTCGTACGCGAGGGGCGCGCCGTCGGCGAGGACGACCTCGCGGCGGGTGGCGTCGACCGCGACGACCCGGTCGACCACGAACTCCACGGGCGCTCCCGCGAGCAGCTGGGCGATGGGCCGCTGCCGCACGACCTGACCCGCCGCGACCTGGTGCACACGGACCCGCTCGACGAACCGGTCACTCGCGTTGACCAGGATCACGCGGGTTCCGGGGCGCTTGGCGATCGACTTGGCCGCGACCACTCCCGCGTAGCCCGCTCCCAGAACCACGATGCGCGCTGCCATCACGCTCTCCTTCCGACGTCCCGACGCCGATGTGGCGTCATAAGGTCGACGGGATGAGGGCGCTGATCCGTGACATCTCCCGGCGAGACGTGGGCCACACGGGCGGGCGCGGGCGTCAGGCCGACTGCGCCGCGGCGAAGGCGAGCTTCGCCGGATTCACCAGGTTGCGCACGGCCGTCACGTTCCCGTCCTCGAACTCCAGATGCATCACGGCGATGAGCGCACCGCCGAGGTGAGCCACGACCGCCGGTTCGCCGTTGACGGTGCGGACGTCGAAGACCGCGCCGGCGACGCGTGGATGGGAGGCGGCGCCGATCAGCAGGCGTGCGACCTTGTCCGCTCCGAAGACCGGGCGCCGTGCCGCGGACACCTTGCCACCGCCGTCCGACCAGACGACGACGTCCTTGGCCAGCAGCCGCTCAAGCCCCGCCACGTCGCCGTCCGTCGCCGCGGTCAGGAACTGGCGCACCATCTCCGCGCGGTGCTCCGGGTCCGCGGTGAAGCGCTGCCGCGGCTGCCGCACATGGTCACGGGCGCGCCGGTACAACTGCCGCGCATGATCCTCCGAGACCTCCAGCACATCCGCTATGTCCGCGTGCGGATAGCCGAAGGCCTCACGCAGGACGAAGGCCGCCCGCTCGGCGGGCGTCAGCCGTTCCAGGAGGACGAGCAGTCCGATCGACACGGAGTCACGCTGCTCGACGGTATCCAGCGGACCCAACTGTCCCGTGTCGGTGAACACCGGTTCGGGCAGCCAGGGGCCGACATAGCTCTCGCGGCGGGCGCGCGCCGAACTCAGCCGGTTGAGACAGAGGTTGGTCACCACCTTGGAGAGCCAGGCCGAAGGCGTATCCACCGGCCCGCTGCCGGCCCAGCGCATATACGCGTCCTGCACAACGTCCTCGGCCTCGGCTGCTTGGCCCAGCATCCGATACGCCAGGCCGAACATCCGCGGGCGGTTCTTCTCGTACGTGGCCAGCTTGTCCATCGGCGCGGCTTCCCGATCTTGGTCGTGGGGCAGAGGGACCACCCTCCCCGCCAGGGCAACTGGTGCGCAACAGGGGGTGTTTCACGTGAAACATCACAGGAGGCACGGCGTGGTCGGTCAGGATGCCGTCTCGAGGCGCCCCCGGGCGAGGGGGCACCTCGAAAATGGACTCGACGCGGGGACCACGCCCCCTATGGAACTGGCCCCATGACGAACGAAGATCTGCTTCCGGCGACCCGCAGGGCCCTGACCCATCGCATCGCCACCGCCCAGGCGCAAGGGCGCGCCCCGTCACTGACCGCCGCCGTCGTGCGCGGGGGTGAGCTGGTGTGGACCGGTGCGCGTACCTCGGTGGAGGGCCATGGACCGGACGAGAACGTGCAGTACCGCATCGGGTCCATCACCAAGACGTTCACCGCCGTCCTGGTGATGCGCCTGCGCGACGAGGGCCTTCTTGATCTGTCCGACCCGTTGGAGAAGCATCTGCCCGGCACCGGTATCGGTGAGATCACCATCGCCGATCTGCTGTCGCATCAGGGTGGCCTCGCGGCTGAGACTCCTGGTGAGTGGTGGGAGCGCAGCTCGGCGACCCTGCGGCCCGAGCTGAGTGACGTTCTTGGCGAGCAGCCCTTCAAGCACCCCGCCGGCCGCCGCTTCCACTACTCCAACCCCGGCTACACGGTGCTCGGTTCGCTGATCGAGGAGCTGCGCGGTGCCCCGTGGGAGGACGTGCTGCGGCGCGAGGTCCTCGAACCCCTCGGTCTGCACCGTACGAGCGGGCAGCCGCAAGCTCCTCACGCCGGTGGTTGGGCCGTGCACCCGTGGGCCGACGTGATGATGCCCGAGCCGGCGGAGGATCTGGGGCTGATGGCTCCGGCCGGGCAGCTGTGGTCGACGACGGCCGACCTGGGGCGGTTCGCCGTCTTCCTGATGCACGGCGACGACCGTGTTCTGCGCGTGGAATCGGTCCGGGAGATGCGGACGCCGACAGCCATCGCCGGAGAACCCTCCGAGCAGGCGTACGGTCTCGGCGTCGGCATCCTGCGGTACGACGGCCGCACACTCGCCGGGCACGGGGGCTCGCTCCCCGGTTTCGTCGCCGCCCTGTGGACCTGCGAGGAGGACGACGTCGCCGCGGTGGTCCTGGCCAACTGCACGTCGGGGCTGCCCGTGATGGTGACGGCGGCCGAACTCGTAGAGATCGTGGCGGAGGCCGAGCCGCGCATCCCCGAGCCGTGGCGGCCCCTGCCGGAAGTCGACCAGTCCGTCCTGGAGTTGGCCGGGCCCTGGTACTGGGGGACGAGCCTCCAGGTGCTGCGTCTCGCTCCTGAGGGCGCCGTCCAGCTGGGTCCGGCGGCCGGTGGTGGGCGTGACTCGGTGTTCCGGCCGAACGGTGACGGGACGTGGACGGGGCTCGACGGGTACTACGCGGGGGAGCTGCTGCGGGCGGTTCGGCGTCCGGACGGGTCGGTGAGCCATCTCGACGTGGCGTCCTTCGTCTTCACACGTGAGCCGTATGACCCGAAGGCTCCGGTGCCGGGTGGAGTGGACCCGGAGGGGTGGCGGGGGCTCGCCTAGGGCTTCAGAGCGACCAAGGGTGTCTGTTTCACGTGAAACAGACACCCTTGGGGTGATGCGTGAAGAGAGTCATGCCAGCTTCCCGATTCCCCCGCTTCTGCCTTCCGTTCCGCACAGGGAGGCGACATCCGCTTCAGAGCTGCAGCTTGAAGCCCACGTGTGAGGCCGTGAACCCCAGGCGCTCATAGAAGCGGTGGGCGTCGGTGCGGCTGACGTCTGAGGTCAGCTGCACCAACTGGCAGCCCTGACGCCGGGATTCGTCGACGGCCCACTCGATGAATCGGGTGCCGAGTCCGCTGCCCCGCTCCTCGGCGTGCACCCGCACTCCCTCGATGATCGACCGGGTGGCGCCCTTCCGGGAGAGGCCCGGGATGATCGTGAGCTGGAGCGTGCCCACGACGCGGCCCTCGCGGACGGCGACGACCAGGTGCTGGTTCGGATCCGCGGCGAGCCGCTCGTACGCCGTGAGGTACGGGGTGAAGTCGTCCAGCGACTCGCGCTGGGCGCCCAGGGGATCGTCGGCCAGCATGGCCACGATCGCGGGGATGTCGTCGCTGATGGCGGGGCGTATCTCAAGATCTCCCATGGCCGCACCCTATGCGCACGGCCCGGGACGGTCAGCCTCGGGCGGCGGCCTCCATCGCCCGGGCCGTTGCCGCCGTCAGGCCGGTGTGCGCACTGTCTCGACCGCCCTGACCAGCGGGGCGAGCTCCGGGTTCTTCGCGGCCTCGTCGAGCGCCTCACGCAGGGCCGTGTCGTTCGTGGGCCGCGCCTCGGCGAGGAGCGCGGTGCCGCTTTCGCTGACGTTGGTGTAGATGCCGCGCCGGTCCGTCGGGCACAGATAGCGCGAGAGCAGGCCGCGCTCCTCGAGGCGGGTGACCAGGCGGGTGGTGGCGCTCTGGCTGAGGACGACGGCGTCGGCGACCTGCTTCATCTGCAGATGGCCGCCCTCGCCGTCGTGCTGGCGGCTGAGGACGTCGAGAAGGCTGTACTCCCGCACGCTCAGGCCGTGCTTGGCCTGGAGCGCGCGCTCGACGTGAGCCTCGATCTTGCCGTGGAGCAGGGAGAGCGCGCACCAGCCCTGGGCGAGCGCGGTGAGTGCGGGGTCGGTCGCTGTCATGCCTGTTCCTCCGTCTTCTGCGTCCCCGGAGCCGCTGCGTCCGTCTTCTGCGTCTCGGAGTCACTGCGTTCAGGATAGTCGACTGCCGCAATATACGGCGCTTGCAATTAACCCGCGCCTGCAACTATTGTGGACGCACGTTAAGCGCTCCTGCAACCGTCTGGAAGGTGGCTCCCATGCCTCTCGCGCTTCTAGCCCTCGCGATCGGGGCTTTCGGAATCGGCACCACAGAATTCGTGATCATGGGGCTTCTTCCCGAGGTCGCGGGTGACTTCGACGTCTCGATCCCCACCGCCGGGTTCCTCGTCACCGGCTATGCCCTGGGCGTCGTGCTCGGCGCTCCGCTGATGACCGCGCTCGGCACGCGCATCTCGCGCAAGCGGATGCTGATGCTGCTGATGGGCCTGTTCATCGCGGGCAATCTGCTCTCGGCCGTGGCCCCGGCCTTCGGCGTGATGCTCGCCGGGCGCGTCGTCGCCTCGCTCGCCCACGGCGCCTTTCTTCGGCATCGGCTCGGTCGTCGCGGCCGAACTGGTCGCACCGGAGAAAAAGGCCGGTGCCATCGCCACCATGTTCTCGGGCCTGACCGTGGCCAACGTGGTCGGCGTACCGCTCGGCACCTTCGTCGGCCAGGCCATCGGCTGGCGGATCACCTTCGTCATCGTCGCCGCCCTGGGCGTCGTCGGCCTCGTCGGCGTCGCCAAGCTCGTACCGGACCTGCCCAAGCCCGCAGGCGTGAGCCTGCGCCACGAGGTCGGCGCGTTCCGCAATGTGCAGGTGCTGCTCGCCATGGCGATGACTGTCCTCGGCTTCGGCGGCGTGTTCGCGGCCATCACCTACATCACGCCGATGATGACGGAGGTCGCTGGCTACTCGGAATCCGGTGTGACCTGGCTGCTCGTCCTGTTCGGCCTCGGCATGGTCGGCGGCAACCTGATCGGCGGCCGGTTCGCGGACCGCGCGCTGATGCCCATGCTGTACGTCTCGCTCGGCGCCCTGGCCCTGGTGCTCGGCCTCTTCACGCTCACCGCCCACAACAAGATCGCCGCGGCGGTGACCATCGTCCTCATCGGCGCCCTGGGCTTCGCGACCGTGCCGCCGCTGCAGAAGCGGGTCCTCGACCAGGCCTCCGGCGCACCCACGCTCGCCTCCGCCGTCAACATCGGCGCCTTCAACCTGGGCAACGCCCTGGCGGCCTGGCTCGGCGGGGTCGTCATCTCCACGGGGCTCGGCTACACCGCCCCCAACTGGGTCGGCGCCCTGCTCGCCGCCTCCGCTCTCGCCCTCGCGATCCTGTCGGCCGCCCTGGAGCGCCGGTCCGCCGCGCCCAGCAAGGTCGTCACCGGCCTCACCCCGGTCGTCGAGAGGGCGACTGCCGCCCAGCACTGACCCACCCGCCGCGGAGCGTCACCCCGCCCCGTGGACCACCGGAGCCTGGCTCCGGCCCCCACCGATGACCGTTCCACCAAGGAGAAACCCCTCGTGAGCACCACCCCCGCCGCCGTCGCCCCGCTGACCACCGCCGATGCCGAGGCCCTCGTGAGCACGGCCCGCCGCGCCGCCGAAGCGGCCGGCGTCACCGTCAGCGTCACCGTCCTCGACGCCGGTGGCCACCTGCTCGCCTTCCGGCGCGACGACCGAGCCGTGCTGATCTCCGGCGAGACCAGCACCCGCAAGGCGTACACCGCGCTCCAGCTGAACGCCCCGACCGCCGACCTCGTCGACGCGGTGCAGCCCGGCGGCCTCTTCCACACGTTGCCCACGGCGCTCGACCGGCCGCTGCTGTTCATCGCGGGTGGCGTGCCCGTGCACCGCGACGGCCGCCTCATCGGGGCGATCGGCGTCGGCGGTGGCGCGCCGGAGCAGGATCACGGCTTCGCGACGGCGGCGGTGCAGGCGCTGGCCTAGGGCCCGCCAGGCTCTACCGAGCCTCTCTCCTCCGCAGCAGAAAGCCCGTTCTCACGCACCACGACTCTTGGGTGTGTGAGAACGGGCTCTTCGCGTGTCCGCGGCCCTGCCGGGTCTCAGCCCGCCGCCACCGTCAAGGGAGCGAACCGGCGCGTCCAGTCTCCGGGCAGCTCCGGGACTCCGTACGTCATCACGGAGTTGAAGGCGACGGACTCAAGACCGTTGGCCTTCACCCAGGCCAGCAGCTCTTCGTGGCGCACGTCGATGTCCGTGCGCAGCGGGCGGTCCGTGCGGGTGCCGAGCGAGGCGATGAGCGCCTTGGCCGTGTCCGTGTCCCGAGCGATCAACGGGCCGACGACATGGGTGTCCATGTTCGGCCAGGCGCCCGCGTAGCCGATGATCTCGCCGTCCGCCTCCGCTACCCGCAGGTGGTCGGTGAAGGCCGGGAGCCGAGTGATCATGTGGGTGCGGTCGAGGCCGAAGACCTCGGTGTCGAGCCGCACCAAGGTGGGCAGGTCCTCCGCCGTCGCCGCGCGCGTGGTGACGTCTGGCACCGGTGCCGAAGGGCTGAGGGTGAAGTGCCCCATGACCATTTCGGCGCGGCCGGTGTTCTTGAAGCCGAGCTGTTCGTAGAGCGGGCGGCCGTTCGGCGTCGCGTGGAGCGTGAGCGGGGTGGTGCCCGCGGCCTCGACGACATGACGCATCAGATGGCGGCCGATGCCCTTACGGGCCTGCCGCTCGGCGACCAGCACCATGCCGATCGCCGAAAGCTCGGGGTTCTCGTACGGTCCGTAGTGCGTCACGACGCACGCGGCGATGAGACCGGGGCCGTCGGGGGCGTCGATGCCGTAGCCCTTTCCGGCCGCGAGGAGGAGTCCCCATTTGTGTTCCTCGCGGGGCCAGCCGCGGTCTTCGGACAGATCGGCGCAGGCGGTGAGGTCGCGGGGGGTGAGCCGGCGGATGGGCAGTGCGGAGAGGGAAGGTGTCGACACGCGGTCAGGCTGTCTGACGCATGACCTCGCCGTCCACCACTTTGTGGGGAGAAGCACTCTGCTTTTGGCCAAGCTGCCGGTGATCACGCTGATCTCTCGCTGGTGAGCGGTGCGCAGCCGTCGGCCACGACGGGTCATGCCCCAGGGCTTGAGCACGGAGATGGCCGTCATGAAGAGGTAAGCACTCAGCGAGACGATGGGGCCCGCGATGAGGTCGGTCGAGCTTGCCAAGGGCTCTCCCGCCGACACCCTCTCAGCGGCCTCGTTGATCCCCGGACGCAGCGCGAAGGTCGACGCGGCCGTCGTCGCCAGGGTCAGCCAGAACTTCGTGTAGACCCAGCGATGGCGGGCGAGCCCCCAGGACGTCCCGAGGGAGAGCAGAAGGCCGCTCAGCAGTGTGAGGAACGCCAGCGGCAGGACGAGCCAGTCGGTGAAGACCTTCATCGCGCGGACGGAGGCTTCGACGGTCGGATCGGATTCGGTGGTGATCGCCGCCGTGGCGAGTGCGAGGAGCCCAAGGGTGAGCCCGAGCCAGCCGGCGGAGGCGGCGACATGGACGACGAGGATGGCCCGACGTGCGGGGCGACGTAGTTTCACGTGAAACACCGTGCCGGGCACGCTGACCGACGGCGTCTGACAGCGGGAGTAACCGCGCGTACTAGCCTCGGCGTACATGGCACGCCTACACCTCTTCGACCTGGATGGAACGCTGCTGTACGGCACGGCGGCACCCGTGGAGATCTCCCGCCAACTGGGCCTGGACCGGGAAATAGCCGCGATCGAGCGAGATTTCATCGGGGGGCACATCGACTCGGCCGGGTATGGCCTGCGGGTGCGTGAGCTGTGGGCAGAGCTCACGGACGTGCAGGTGGCGGCGGCCTTCGACGGGGCGCCCTGGCTGTCCGGGATCCAGGACACCTGGGCCGAGATCCGGTCGAACGGTGACTACTGCGCCGTGGTCTCCCTCTCGCCCTCGTTCTTCGTGGAGCGTCTCCTCGGGTGGGGTGCGCACGCCGCGTTCGGTTCGCAGTTTCCCGCTGTTCCGTTCACCGAACCCGTGAAACCCGAGGGCATCCTCAACGCGGCGGCCAAGGTGGAGATCGCGAACCGGCTCTGTGAAGAGTTGGGGGTGGCTCCGGCCGACTGCGTCGCCTATGGAGACTCGCTGTCCGATCTGGATCTGTTCACCGCGGTGCCCGTTTCGGTCGCGGTCAACGCGGACCCGCGCCTGGTGGAGCTGGCCACGCACACCTATGCCGGGCGAGATTTGCGAAAGGCGTACGAACTGGTGCGCACGCCGGTATAGGAAGCAATTGACGGGCGCGGATCCGGCAATTCCGAGTGAGCGAAGGGCACTTGTGTGTTCGACGGCTGCCGGTATGGTCGACTCCGGCTTGAGCCGGGCGCGTTCCGGTGCGCGCCGAGTGCGCCGGGAGGTGCGCCTCAGGGGCGCACGCGCAGATCAACAAAGCTTAACGGGGTAAAGAGATCGAAAACCCCTTCTTTTCGCTATGGGCTCCGCACAATGGACATGGATGCGATGCTGCCGGTGAGGTGACTGCGGCCAATGTCACATTCGCTCCCTACTTGTCCGTAAAGGCGTGGGGTGCCAGGGTTCAATGTGATCGACATGGGCAGCCGAGGCAGGGCGGGTACAGCGAGCATCTTCCGGTGAGGAAGTGCGCGGACCGACTGAGAGATGTTCGAGGCGAGGCACAGCATGGACGCTCCGACCACCACGTCGGCGGGCAACGGCACTTCCGGGGACAACGGCAGCGGTTGGTTCACGCCACGCAGGGCGCTACAGCGATCGTCCGACGCGGAGCCGTCCCAGACGGAGGGCGCCGACAGCCCCGAGGGCCGCGAGGCCCCGGCGGGTGCGAAGCCGGGTGCCGCGCCGGGAGCCGACAGCAGCGACCAGCAGGCGCCGCCGGGGCGGCGAGTGTCCTCGATACGGCCCCTCGGTAGACCCCCCGCTAGGGTCATCGGAATGACTGGGACTGCAGGGGCTGTTGGGGCTGCTGAGGCCCAGGCAGCCCGGATACCCCAGGAGGCCGTGGAGGCCATTGAGCACCAGGAATCCCGGGAGGTTCCGGAGCCCGGGAAGGTCCAGGCCCCCCGGGACGTGCAGGACTCCCAACAGCCCCGGACGGTTCAGGACACCCAGCAGCCCAGGGTCGCCTCCGAGGCGGGCGCGGCCCGAATACCGCCCGCCTCAAGCTCCTTGCCGAGCCCGAGCATGCACCAGAGCCCCCTCCCGGCCGCGAACCCGCAGGGCCCTCCAAGGCCAATCCCCAGCGCGCACCCGCACGTGACACCTAGGCCGGACCTGAGCCCAGCCGTGACACCGGCCGTCCCCGAGGCGGGCGCCGCGAAGGCCGGAGCCGCACTCACCCTGCGGTCCAGGACCGAGCCCGTACCGGCCACACCGGCAGCACTGGCGGCACCGGCAGCACCACCAGAGGACGCGAAACCGGCCCTCCCCAGCGCCCCGGAACCGTCCCCGGACGCGTCCCCCGACGCTGTGCTCGTCCAGCGCACGATGGCTGAGATCGCTCCCGTAGCCGACAAGGTCACCTCGTACTTCTACGCGCTTCTCTTCACCCGCCACCCCGACCTGCGCGCGCTGTTCCCCGCGGCGATGGACACCCAGCGCGACCGGCTGCTCGCGGCGCTCCTTACGGCCGCGGAGCACATCGACGACACCGACGTCCTCGTCGACTATCTGCGCAACCTCGGCCGCGGGCACCGCAAGTACGGCACTCAGGCCGAGCACTACCCGGCCGTCGGCGAATGTCTGATCGGCGCGCTGAGCCGATACGCGAGCGCGGTCTGGGACGAGGAGACCGAGGCCGCCTGGGTCCGCGCGTACACGACGATCTCCCAGGTCATGATCGACGCGGCCGCCGAGGACGAACTGCGGGCGCCCGCCTGGTGGTACGCCGAAGTCGTCTCGCACGACCTGCGGACACCCGATATCGCTGTCATCACGGTCCGTCCCGACCAGCCGTACCCGTTCCTCGCGGGGCAGTACACGAGCCTGGAAACGCCCTGGTGGCCGCGTATATGGCGGCACTACTCATTCGCATCGGCGCCCCGCTCCGACGGTCTTCTCGCCTTCCACGTCAAGGCGATACCGGCCGGCTGGGTCTCCAACGCGCTGGTGCACCACGCCCGGCCCGGTGATGTGATCCGACTCGGGGCTCCGGCCGGTTCCATGACCGTCGACCACAGTACGAACAGCGGGCTGCTCTGTCTCGGCGGCGGCACCGGCATCGCGCCCATCAAGGCACTCGTCGAGGACGTCGCCGAACACGGCAGGCGACGCCCGGTCGAGGTCTTCTACGGCGCCCGCACCAACCACGACCTGTACGACATCGACACCATGCTGCGGCTCCAGCAGACCCACCCGTGGCTTGAGGTCCGCCCGGTCGTCGACGACCGGGCCCAACTGCCGGACGCGGTGCGCGAGTACGGGCCGTGGAACGAGTACGACGCCTATCTGTCGGGCCCGCCCGGCATGATCCGCAGCGGTGTCGACGCACTGCGGGACGTGGGGATTCCGGCGGGCCGGATCCGGCACGACGCGGTGGAGGGAACTGGTCGCGGCCGGCGACTGACCCGCCCGCCGAAGGGCGGGCCGCTAGACCTCTGAACCTCCGCGGAAAGGTTCATGCAGGCTGGCGCTGTCGTCGAGCGACGACGTCAGCCCAGGTCAGGCGCGTGCATCGCGCGTACGCCCTCGATGTTGCCGTCCAGGTAGTGCCGCAGCGACAGCGGTACGAGATGGACCGAGGCGATGCCCACGCGCGTGAAGGGAACGCGGACGATCTCGTACTCGCCGCTGGGTTCCTCCACCTCGGGGCCGTGCCGCAGGGCCGTGTCCATGGACTCCAGACGGCAGACGAAGAAGTGCTGCACCTTCACGCCGGTGGCGCCGCCGTCCTCGCCGATGTGCTCGACCGTGTCCACGAAGCACGGCACCACATCGATGATCTTGGCGCCGAGTTCCTCGTGCACCTCACGGTGGAGCGCGTCGACCACCGTCGCGTCCTCCGCCTCCACCCCACCGCCCGGAGTCACCCAGTAGGGATCCACGCCGGGCTTGGTCCGCTTGATGAGGATCAGGTCGTCCCCGTCGAGGAGGACGGCACGTGCGGTGCGCTTGACCACGGGTCGGACGGTCATGGGAGAAATGTGGCCCGGACTGTTCCACGTGAAACATCGCGAACCAGCCGGGGACGGCCTCACGCCCAGTCGACCGCAGCACGCAGCAGCCACTCGTGCGCCCGCGCGATGTGCGGCATGGCGAGTGTGCCGGTGCGTACGACGAGGAAGTACGTGCGCAGCGGCGGGACCGCCGGTTCGAGCAGCGCCGCGATCTCGCCGCGCTCCAGGGCGGGCGCGCACAGATAGCGCGGCAGGACGGCGAGCCCGGCGCCGGTGGCCACACAGGCCAGCACGGCCCGGAGGTCCGGCACGATGACGGCGCCCGCCGCGGCCGGGCGGGAGTCGAAGACGGCGGCCCAGTAGCGGGAGACCAGCGGCAGCGTCTCGTGGACCTCCACCACCGGCAGGTTCTCGACCGTGAGGGCACCCTTGCGGCGCAGCTTGCCGGGGCCGATCCGGGCGGCCCAGCCCGGCGCCGCGACCAGCACGTGCTCCTCGTCGCACAAGGGTGTCGCGGTGAGCAGGGCGCCTCGGGGGCGGGCGGTGGTGATGGCCAGATCATGGTGTCCGGCGGCGAGGCCCTCCAGGACCTCCTCGGCGTTGCCGAACGATGCCCGCAAGGCAAGACTCTGGCCTTCGCCGCCGGTCAGCGCGGTCAGGGCCGGGAGGGCGCGTTCCGCCGTGAACTCCGGTGGCCCGGCGAGATGCAGGGTGCGGACCGACGCGTCCTCGTCGAGCCCGGCCTCGGCGATCTCCACCAGCGCGTCGAGGTGCGGGGCCGCCTTGTGGGCGAGTTCGTCGCCCATGGTCGTGGGCGTCACCCCACGGGCCTGGCGCAGGAAGAGCGGACGGCCCAGCTGGCGCTCCAGCGTGCGGATCTGCGAGGTCACCGCGGGCTGCGACAGGCCGAGCAGAGCGGCGGCACGCGTGAAGGAGCCGGCCCGGTGCACGGTCACGAATGTGCGCAGCAGGGCCAGATCCATGTCGCCACCCTCTTCTCCGTTTCGGCCCCCGGCGCACCCCAACTATAAATTTGTCGATAGGTTGCTGTCGCTACTGTGATTGGACACTGACACAGAGTCAACTAGCCTTGTTCGCGCGGTTCTTCGCGCGGAGAACCGAGGACGGTCCGAGCCACGAGGGGGGAGGTTCGGACCGTCCGTTGCGCGTAGCCGCCCACGAAGTCCGTGGAGGGGCCGGGCGGGCGGGAACGCCCGGAGCGGCGGCGCGGAGGGGCTCAGTCCGCCGTCTCGTCCAGCGCGCGCAGCACATCCGCCACCAGATCCTCGACGTCCTCGGCCCCGGCAGAGAAGCGGATGAAGCCGTCCGGAACGGCGTCTCCACCCCATCTGCCGCGCCGCTCGGCCGTGGAGCGTACGCCGCCGAAGCTCGTCGCGTCGTCCACCAGCCGCAGCGCTCCGAGAAAGCGGTCCGCACGCGCGCGTGACGGCAGCTCGAACGACACCACGCACCCGAAGCGGCGCATCTGGCGCGCGGCGATCTCGTGCGACGGGTCGTCGGGCAGCCCCGGATAGCGCAGGCCGGTCACGTCGGGGTGATCGCGCAGCGCCTCGGCGAGAGCCAGGGCGTTGGCGTTCTGCCGGTCGACGCGCAGCTGGAGCGTCGCGAGCGACCGATGGGCGAGCCAGGCTTCCATGGGGCCCGGAATGGCCCCGACGATCTTGCGCCAGCGCCGTGCGGCGGCCGTGTGCTCGGCGTCGCGGCAGGCCACGTACCCGAGGAGGAGGTCGCCATGGCCGGTGAGCTGCTTGGTGCCGCTGGCCACGGAGAAGTCGGCGCCGAGGTCCAGGGGGCGCTGGCCGAGCGGTGTGGCCAGGGTGTTGTCGACGGCGACGAGGGCGCCACGCGCGTGTGCCGCGTCGGCGAGCCGGCGCACGTCGCAGACGTCGAGGCCGGGGTTCGACGGGGTCTCCAGCCACAGCAGGCGGGCACCGTCGAGCACGTCGAGCTGCGCGTCGTCGGCGGTGGGAGCGGTGCGCACCTCGATGCCGTACGCGGTGAGCTGGTCGCGGACCAGGGGAAGCGCCTGGTACCCGTCGTCCGGCAGTACGACGGCGTCGCCGGTGCGCAACTGGGAGAAGAGCACGGCCGAGATGGCGGCCATGCCGGAGGCGAAGACCAGCGTCTCCACGTCCGCGTCGGGCGATTCGAGCGCGCCGATGGCGTGCTCCAGATGGGTCCAGGTCGGGTTCTCGTCGCGTCCGTAGGTGTACGGCCCCGTGGGCTCGCCCGGCAGGTGGAAGTGCGCGGCGAAGACCGGGCCCGGAAGCGTCGGTTCGTGCTTCACGGGCTCGGGGAGTCCGGCCCGTACGGCACGGGTGCCGTCGCCGGTGGCCGCGGCCCGGGAGACCGGGCCGCGCGTGTCGCCGCCTCCGGTGTGGGCCGGTATCCGCTCCGGTCGTGTCATGCCGCCCGCCCTTCCACCGCGTTCCGTACGGCGTCGAGCAGGCCCTCGCTCGCCGATTCGACCATCTTCAGGCACTCCTCGAAGCCCTCCATGTCTCCGTAGTACGGATCGGGGACGTCCAGGTCGGCGTCAGGGCCGGCCGAGGGGTCGTACGAGCGCAGCAGGCGCACCTTGTCGGCGTCCCGCGGGGTGGGCGCCAGGCGGCGCAGCGTGCGCAGATGACCGCGGTCGAGCGCGATCACCAGGTCAAGGCGGTCGAACCAGTCGGCGTGGAACTGGCGGGCCGCGTGCGCGGTGTCGAAGCCCGTGGACGCGAGGGTGGCGACGGTCCGCGGGTCGGCGCCGTCTCCCTCGTGCCAGCCGTCGGTGCCCGCGCTGTCCACCAGGACGAGACCGTCGAGGCCCGCGTCACGCACCCGCGCGCGGAAGACCGACTCGGCCATGGGCGAACGGCAGATGTTGCCGGTGCACACGAAGCACACGGCGAACGGGCGCGCGGCCGCGGGGCGGGAGGGGGAAACGGAAGACGACATCGGCTCGCATCAATCCTTGGGGCGGGTCTCGGGCGGGGCCTCGGGGCGGGAGGCCTGGGGTGGTCTGGGGCCGGTCAGTCCTTGTGGTCGGGCAGCGCTACGTTCAGCGCCCAGGACACGATCGAAATGATCAGGCCACCGAGCACGGCGGTCCAGAAGCCCTCGACGTGGAAACTGACGTCCAGCTTGTCGGCGAGCCACGAGGTCAGCATCAGCATCAGGGCGTTGACCACCAGGGTGATCAGGCCGAGCGTCAGGACGAACAGGGGGAAGGTGAGGACCTGGACGATCGGCTTGACCAGGAAGTTCACCAGACCGAAGAGCATCGCGACGACGAGCAGCGTGAGGGTCTTCTTGCCCGTGCTGTCCCCGGTGAGCGTGATCTTGTCGAGCAGCCACACGGCGACGGCCAGGGCCACCGCGTTGGCGAGCGTCTTGACTACGAAATTCTTCATGTGTCTGATCGTGGCAGACAGAGGTCAACAGTGGTCAGTCCATGACCAGGGGCAAGGGGCGTACCGGAGCGATGAAGGCATTCCGACTGGACGAGCTGGAAGCGGAGCGCGCTGCCAACGACGGCGCCTATCTGCAATTTCTGCGAGAGCGGAACATGTCGGTCGGGCTCTACGCGCTGAACGCCGGGGAGACCGATCCACAGCAGCCGCACCGACAGGATGAGGTGTACATGGTCGTCAGTGGCCGCGCCTCGATCACGGTCGGCATGGAGACGACGCCGGTCGCGCGCGGCAGCGTCGTGTACGTCCCGGCCGGGGTGCCGCACAAGTTCCACCACATCACCGAGGACCTGCGGGTTCTCGTCGTCTTCTCGCCACCGGAGCGGTGACGTGGGCCGGGCTTCGCGGGGCGGACGCGCGGCGTTTCCCCCGCGAGGCCCGGCCCGCATGTGAGGCACAGGTCAGGGTGGTGCCCCCGGGTTCCCTAGGGGTCGAATCAGGGGAGGGCAAGGGATCACGCGGCCCCGAACGGCCACTTTCCGCCCTAGCATCGAATGCGTGACGTGAGAATTCTTCACGGTGGCGGAGTCCGCGGTGGCGGAAGCCGTAGGAGCGGAGTCCGCAGCGGCGGAGATAGGGAAAGGCGAGGGAAATGAGTGAGATCTTCACGGGCATGCCCTGGTGGGTGAAGTGGGTCGCGGTGCCGGTCATCGCCCTCGTCGTCTTCGGCGGGCTGATAGCGAGCGTCGTCGGCTTCGTGTTCGGCCTGCTCTTCAAGCTGCTGCTCTTCGTGGCGCTGGTCGGCGGACTCATCTATGTCGTACGGAAGTTCATATCCGGCGCCACCGCGTCCCGCAGCGACTGGTGATGTCGCGCGGCGGTTCCCCCCGGAGGGGGAAGTTTCCCCGGGCGGCGCCCTAGAGCGGTGGCCAACGGTTAGAGTCCGAAAACCGACGCGGGCGATCCCCGCTGGTGGGCCCACTGCCCCCACCCGTGTGTCCCCGGCACGGGCGGACCCCCCATGTGCACCGGGAGTGACCCATGGCCACGGTTGACGTCTCACCCGCGGAAGCCCAGCCGACCGCCCCCACGCGCGCGGCGGACCCGGGCCAGAGGTCCTCAACTCCGGACTCAACTCCCGCCGCCACTGGCATCACCTCGGGCGACACCGGATCAACCGGCGTGGGGCCGACCCTGATTGGCTCCGTGCAGCGTGCGATGCGCCTGCTGGAAGCCGCCGCGTCGCACCGGTGCGGGGCACCCGCGAAGCAGCTGGCCCGTGAGTCCGGGCTCGCGCTTCCCACCGCGTACCACTTGCTGCGCACGCTGACCCACGAGGGCTATCTGCGCAGGGAGCACGGGGTGTTCGTACTCGGTGAGGCGGCCGAGCGGCTGGGCGGCAGCGCGGCACAGCAGCACCGACGCTCCAAGGTCGGCGAAGCCCTGGCGCAGTGGCGCGACGCCATCGGCGTTCCGGTGTACTTCGCCATCTACCACGAGGGCGAGATCGAGGTCGTGTCGATCGCCGACACCTCGGGCAATCCAGCCGTCGAGGAGTGGGCCGACTTCCGCGAGACGGGTCACGCCCACGCGATCGGGCAGTGCCTGCTGGCCCAACTCGACGACGCGACACGGCGGGAGCACCTCGACCGCCACCCGGTGCGCTCCCTCACTCCGAACACGGTGCGTGACGAACAGGCGTTGCTGCGCAGGCTGGACGCGCTGGGCCGGATGTCCCCGGTCGTGGAGCACCAGGAGTACGCACTGGGCACGGTCTGCGCCGCGATCCCGATCACGGTGGGCACCACGGCGGCCACGATGGCCATCTCCGTTCCGCTGGACCAGGCGGACCGGCTGCTGCCCGCGGTGCGCGCCTTGCAGAGCGAGGCCGGAAAGCTACTAAGGACACTCGCCTTCTCTATCAGCATCTGAAAACTCACTCCTTGTGATCTGGCATGCACGTTGAGCAAGATGACACGAGTGTCAGGGAGCTGGTTCCTGGCGATGGAAGGCTAGTGACGGGGTAGGCGGCGATGCGAGAGTCGGTCCACGCAGAGGTCATGATGAGCTTCCTCGTGTCGGAGGAGCTGTCCTTCCGCATCCCGGTGGAGCTGCGGTACGAGATGTGCGATCCCTACGCCGTGCGCCTGACCTTCCACTTGCCCGGTGACGCGCCGGTGACCTGGGCCTTTGGCCGGGAGCTCCTGGTCGACGGGGTAGGCGGGGCCTGCGGTGAGGGGGACGTGCACATCGCGCCGACCGACGGCGGGCAGCTCGACGAGGCGCTCATCAGGCTGCAAGTGGGAGCCGACCAGGCGCTGTTCAGGGTGGGCATTCCGCCGCTGCTCGCCTTCCTCGACCGGACGGACAAGCTGGTGCCGCTGGGGCAGGAGCGGGCGCTTGCCGACTTCGACACGCATCTGGACGAGGCCCTGAACCGGATCCTCGCGGAGGAGCAGAGCGCGGGCTGAACGCCTACGCGCGCAACGGGAAAAACGACACAGCGGGATCGAGACATTCAGCAGCGGGCGATCGGGCCGACGGATGATCGGGCCGACGGGCCGCCCGGTGCCGTGGTGGCGGGCGCGCGCGAGGCGGGCCCCGTGGGGAGGGGGGAAGTCAGGGCTTTCGGCGGCGGCCCGTGCCGCCGCGGCTGAGGCGAGGGCGAGGGGAGGCGGCACCGGGGTGCGGGGGCGTGGCGTCCGGGGCGCCCGGGACCCCGCCTGGACCGGCGGCTGGTCCCTCCGGAGCTGCCGAAGCCCCCGGCCCCACAGGGCCGGCCCCCACCGGACCCGGCCCCGCGGGGCCGGGGACGCCCTGGAAGGCGCCAAGCGCCATCGCCGGGCCCTTGCGGTCGGCGGAGACGACCAGCGCGGCCAGCGCGGTGGTGACGGGCACGGAGGCGACGAGGCCGATCGAGCCGATCAGGGTGCGGACGATCTCCTCGGCGATCAACTCGCTGTTGGCGACGGTGCCCACGCTGCTCTGGGCGATGGAGAAGTAGCAGCAGAAGGGGGAGAGCGGCACCCGCGTAGGCGAGGACCAGGGTGTTGACGACGGAGGCGATGTGGTCGCGGCCGATGCGGATGCCCGCGCGGTACAGGCCGCGCCAGCCCATCGTCGGGTTGGCCTGGTGCAGCTCCCAGACCGCGGAGGTCTGGGTGACGGTGACGTCGTCGAGCACGCCGAGCGAGCCGATGATGACGCCCGCGAGCAGCAGACCGCTCATGTCGATGTCGGGGTAGAGGCCGTGGATCAGACCGGTGTTGTCGTCCGTGTTGCCGCTCAGGGAGGCCCAACCGATGAAGAGCGAGCCGAGCAGTCCGATCAGGAGGAGGGAGATCAGGGTGCCTAGTACCGCGACCGAGGTCCGCGCTGTCAGGCCGTGGCACATATAGAGCGCGATCAGCATGATCGCGCTTGCCCCGACCACCGCGACGACCAGCGGGTTCGAGCCCTGGAGGATCGCGGGCAGGATGAAGAAGGTCAGGATCAGGAAGCTCACCGCGAGGGCGACCAGGGCCATCACACCGCGCAGCCGTCCCACCACGACGACGGCCAGGGCGAAGACGGCGGCCAGCAGCGCCATCGGGACCTTGCGGTTCACATCGGTGACCGAATACTGCAGGCCCTCGGGGGCCTTGGGCTCATAGGCGACCACCACGCCCTGGCCCTGGCGCAGTTGGCGGGGGGAGTCCGGCTGGACGATCTCGGTGAACGTGTGGCCCTTGTTCGGGCCGCTGGTGACCTTGACCGTCGCCTGTTTGCAGGTGCCCTCGGCACGGGACTGGGCGGACTGGCCCTCGGCGGTGGAGGTGTCGCCGTTGGGCGGGGTCTGCGAGCCGTTCACGTCCTTGCAGGGCAGCTCGCGCACTTTCGTCACGGTCGCCGACTGGGTCTGCCGGTCGAAGCCGACGCCCGTGCGCTCGTGGGCCGGGGTGCCGCCGGGCCACAGCACGATCAGGCCGACGACGACCGCGGTGGCGAAGGGGATCAGGACGGCGGCGATCACCTTGCGCAGGTGCTGGGAGACGGGTGCGGCCGGTCCATGGCTGTGGGAGTGCCCGTGCCCGTGCGGCGGCTCCGGGACGGGCGGAGGTGTGGGGGGCTCTGTGGTGGTCACGGCCCGATCATCGCAAGAACGGAGGGGGGCCTCTGTTCACCGCGCCCGATATGACGCTAGCGTGGAGGCACCTTTGCACACGCGGGAGCTCGGAGCACCGGGCTGAGAGGGCGCTGACCTCCGTACGAACGGGAAACCTGACCGTACGGAAGCCGCTGCGTCGACCGCCGAACCTGTTACCGGGTAATGCCGGCGTAGGGAGTAGGTCTCATGACCACATCGGACACACGCACGCCTGCCTCCGACCAGGGCGAGAGCCCGAGCGGAGCCGGGAAGTCCATCGGCTGGCACAAGGCGTACATCGAGGGCTCGCGCTCCGATCTGCGCGTGCCGGTCCGTCAGGTGCACCTCACCAACGGCAAGGCCGTGACCCTGTACGACACCTCGGGCCCGTACACGGACCCGGAGATCGAGACCGACGTGCGCCGGGGGCTCACGCCGCTGCGGGAGAACTGGATCATCGCCCGCGGCGACACCGAGGAGTACGCGGGCCGACCGGTCCGCCCCGAGGACGACGGCATCAAGCACACCTCGCCGCGCGGCGGCCTGCGCAACCTCGACGCCGTCTTCCCCGGCCGCCCGCGCCAGCCGCGCCGCGCCCGCGCGGGCCAGGCGGTCACGCAGCTCGCGTACGCGCGCCGCGGGGAGATCACACCGGAGATGGAGTACGTGGCCATCCGGGAGGGCATGGCGCCCGAGGTCGTCCGCGACGAGATCGCGGCGGGCCGCGCGGTGCTCCCGGCCAATGTGAACCACCCGGAGATCGAGCCGATGATCATCGGTAAGCGGTTCCTGGTGAAGGTCAACGCCAACATCGGCAACTCCGCGGTGACCTCCTCCATCGAGGAGGAGGTGGACAAGATGACGTGGGCGACGCAGCTGGGGTGCCGACACGGTCATGGACCTGTCCACCGGCCGGAACATCCACACGACCCGCGAGTGGGTCCTGCGCAACTCCCCCGTGCCCATCGGCACCGTGCCGCTCTACCAGGCCCTGGAGAAGGTCGACGGCAAGGCCGAGGAGCTGACCTGGGAGATCTACAAGGACACGGTCATCGAGCAGGCCGAGCAGGGCGTGGACTACATGACGGTGCACGCGGGCGTCCGCCTGCCGTACGTCCCGCTCACCGCGAACCGCAAGACCGGCATCGTCTCGCGCGGCGGCTCGATCATGGCGGCGTGGTGCCTCGCGCACCACAAGGAGAGCTTCCTGTACGAGCACTTCGAGGAGCTCTGCGAGATCCTCGCGGCGTACGACGTGACGTACTCCCTCGGTGACGGCCTGCGCCCGGGGTCCATCGCGGACGCCAACGACCGCGCGCAGTTCGCCGAGCTGGAGACCCTCGGTGAGCTGAACAAGATCGCCAAGGCGCATGACGTGCAGACCATGATCGAGGGCCCGGGCCATGTCCCGATGCACAAGATCAAGGAGAACATCGACCTTCAGCAGGAGATCTGCGAGGAGGCTCCGTTCTACACGCTCGGCCCGCTGACCACGGACATCGCGCCCGGGTACGACCACATCACCTCCGGCATCGGCGCCGCGATGATCGGCTGGTGGGGCACGGCGATGCTCTGCTACGTCACGCCCAAGGAGCACCTCGGCTTGCCGAACCGCGACGACGTGAAGACCGGCGTCATCACGTACAAGATCGCGGCCCACGCGGCGGACCTCGCCAAGGGGCACCCGGGCGCGCAGCAGTGGGACGACGCGCTGTCGGACGCGCGCTTCGAGTTCCGCTGGGAGGACCAGTTCAACCTGGCCCTCGACCCGGTCACGGCCCGGGAGTTCCACGACGAGACGCTGCCCGCGGAGCCCGCGAAGACGGCGCACTTCTGCTCGATGTGCGGGCCGAAGTTCTGCTCGATGAAGATCTCCCAGGACATCCGCAGGGAGCACGGGGGTACGCAGGCGGAGATCGAGCGGGGTATGGAGGAGAAGTCGCAGGAATTCGCGGCGGCGGGGAATCGGGTTTATCTGCCGATCGCGGATTGATGGGGCGGCGGCCGCCGCTGTCGGGCCTGACCGCGGTGCCTGCGGTCAGGGCTGAGGTGCCGAGGGGCAGGCGTGGGGCGGCCGTTGGTGGGGCGCGTACGGGCAGGGGAGAGCCGGCTCCTCGCGTGGGGCGTGCGCCCGAGGTGGTGTCCGGCTCGCGGTGTGACCGGAGTGGCCCCGTCGCCGGGCGGCGACCGGGCCGCTCCCGTCGCCGATCGGCGACCGGATGACGTGCTTCGGATCACTCGGGCTTGTGCTCGGGTCCTCCGTAGTCCGGACTGGAGAAGTCCGGGCTGGAGTAGCTCGGCCGGGTGCCGGTGGTGGAGCCGCCCTCGGGGCTGCTGAACCCCGGCCTGTGGTAGCCGAGTTGCGGCATGCGCCCGGAACGGGCCGGGCGACGGGGACCGGCCCGCGGACGCGGCGCCCGGCTGGGCGAGCGCCTCCCGCAGGAACGGCAGGATGCCGCGTTCCAGGAGTGCCTGGGCCCAGGCCTCCCTGGCTCGTTCCACTTCCGCGTTCCGCTCGTCGTGCGAGCCTGCCTGGAGGGAAGTGGAACCGTTGCGCAGGGCGGTCAGGAGCAGGCCGACCGCGGCGACCAGGATGGCGCCCGCCGTGAGCGCGCCGAACAGCCACCCCGCGGTGAGCAGGGTGTCCGCGAAGGCGGGCTCGGGGCTGAGCATCTTCAGGATGTACCCGACAAGGAGGAAGATCGCGGCGGCCGCTCCGGCGAGCAGCGGCGCGAGCACCGCGATCACGGCGACCGCCCCGGCCCCCGCGGTCTCGGTGACCTCGCCCATCGTGGCGAGTCCGACGCCGCTGGTTCCGGCCTCGGCCGGGGTGGAACTGGAACCGTTCCCTTCATGGATCGATGAGGAAGTGGAGGGTCCGGAGTCACGCAGATCCTCACGGGCCTTCACATACTGGCGGTATTCGGCCGCCGCGGCGGCCGTGATCAGTGCGGTGGCGTTGAGAGCCATCGTGCGCAGCTGCTCGGGGTTGAGTCGCTGGCCCACCGCGGCCAGCTCCGGGCGGTTCGGTGCGGTGCGCAGCGCCTCATCGAGGATCCGCGCGTACTCGGGGCGGTCCTCATTGAGCAGGTGTGGAGCGCTGTTCATGTGCATCCCCCGATGCTCCGTAGGGCTGGGGCTCGCATGGTCACGAGCCGTCGGGCAGAAACGGAGGGGAGCCTGCTACGGATAGAGCGATGGTAGAGCCGTGACGGCACGCGGTGACAGGGGCTTTCCAGAATTGGCCCGCTGGCCAGCGAGATCCTGTACTGACGTGCTTACTCGTGCCTTTGCCCCGAACACGCTCAGTTAGCCAGCGGGAGTTGGCAGACCAGTAGCTTTCCAGCCATGGTCACTCCGCCGTCCATGGCGATGGCGAGGCCGTCGGCGTAGATGTGCGGGCCCTCGATCACCGGGCGGCCGTCGTCGTCCGCGTCGTATTCGGAGCCGACCTCTCCCAGGAGGTACGGAATGGGGCTGTGGCCGTGGACGATGCGGCTGCCGCCGTACACGTCGAGGAGTTCGCGCACGGCCTGGGAGCCGTTCTCGTCGCGGAAGGCGAAGCGCTTGGTGAACTTGCGGAAGAGGTCCCAGTATTCGTCCGCGTCGTTGCGCGTGAGGGCCTCGCGGATGGTGTCGTTGACTTCCTCGATGGAGTCGCCGTAGTCGAGGTACGCGGTGGTGTCGGAGTGCACGAGCAGGTGCCCGTCCTCCTCCTCGATGGCGTCCAGGCGGGCCATCCACTGCAGGTGGTGGTCCTCCAGGCGCTCCATGTCGGTCTTCTGACCGCCGTTCAGGAGCCAGGCGGCCTGGAACGTGGCGGTGCCCGCGCCGGAGTTGACCGGGGTGTCGCCGAACTTCTTGGCGCCGATGAGCAGCAGTTCGTGGTTGCCCATGAGGGCCTTGCAGTAGCCGCCCGCGGCGGCGGCCTCGGCGGACAGGCGCATCACGAGGTCGATGACGCCGATGCCGTCGGGCCCGCGGTCGGTGAAGTCGCCGAGGAACCACAGCCGGGTGTTGCCCGCGCACCACTGGAGGTCGGCGTCGATGAGGCCTTCCTCCTGGAGGGCCGCGACCAACTGGTCCAAGTAACCGTGTACGTCGCCGACGACGTACAGCGGACCGAGCTCCTCCGCGCCGGGCGCGGGCGGCGGCTCGGGCATCTCGCGCACCTCGACCTGAAGGGTGTCCCCGCGGCGGCTGATGACCGGCAGGTCGCGCTCGGTGGGGGTGTAGCCCTCGGGGGCCTCGCCCGCGGAGCCGGGGTGCGGCGGCACGGTGCTCGCGGTGGGGGCGGGGTGACTGGAGTGGGCCGAGTGGGCCGAGTGGGCCGAGTGGGCCGAGTGGGCCGAGTGGGTGGCGTGCGTGCCGTGAGGCAGGCCGGGGTCGGCGGGGTGCGCCGGGGCGCTCGTGGGGCGGGCCTCGCCGGGGCCGACGGGCTGTCCCTGGGCGGCGGCAGTTGGGTGGCCCTGACCGAAGGCTCCGGGATGCCCCTGAGCGGCGGCCTGGGAGGGCGCGGGGGTGCGGGGGTGCGCCGCGCCCCCGGGCAGGTGCTCGACGGACCGTGCCTGCGCGGGCACGGTCGTGGCGAGGCCGCCGGACAGGGGGGCGGAGGCGCCTCCCTGCGCGGGGGCACCGGCGGAGAGGGCTCCCACACCGCCTGGGGTGGCTTCCGGTTGCCGCGGGGACTCCGGGCGCCCCGCGGCGGACTCAGGGTGCCGCGAGGCGGGTTCCGGGTACCGCGGGGCGGACTCAGGGTGCCCCGAGAGGGACTCCGGGTGCCCCGGAGCGGACTCGGGGTGGTGTCGGGCGGACTCCGGGTGGTGCGGAACGGATTCCGGGTGTCCGGGAGCGGTCGTGCCTCCGGGAGCGGCCGCGTGTGCCGTGCGCCCGCTCCGCGCCCCGCGCGCGGTCGTCCGCCCCCTGCTCGGCGGGATGGTTGCCGGTCTCGCGGACGCCTTCGTAGACGTACGCGGGAACGCGGAAGTCGCGCAGCGTCGCCGTCCGCACCTCGGGTCCCTGACCGGCCCCCTGAGTCATCGACCCCTCCACCACCATTGCGCCGCATCTGCACCGGGATCGGACTGCCTGGTCGCAGCGGCCCGCGGTGTCGTCCGCCCATCATAGGAATGCGGCTGTCGCTGTGTGGTGCACCAGGGGTGGTGAATCGACGGGGAGCCCCAGTTCACCGTGGTTTTCGCCCGAATTGGCCCGAGGTTTCCCCACTGGTCACGCAGGTGGGGGCAGGTGGCGCCGGGCGTCAGCCGTGGCCGGGTGAGCGGGGTGGACTGACGGTCGTGCGCGGCGGACGTCGCTCGGACGAGGTGCGCACGATCAGTTCCGTCGGTATCACCTGCTCGACGGGCAGGCCCGTGTCCAGGCCCTCGATGGCGTCGATGAGCAGTTGTACGACGGCGGTGCCGATGCGGCGCGGCTTCAGGGAGAGCGTGGTGATGGGCGGTTCGGTGGTGGCGTACACGGTCGACTCGCTGCAGCAGACCAGCAGCAGGTCGTCCGGGACGCGTAGGCCGTAGCGGCGGGCCGCGGCCAGCAGGTCGGTGCCGTTCGGGTCGAACAGGCCGTAGACGGCGTCGGGCCGGTCGGGGCGGGCGAGCAGGCGGTCGGCGGCGACCGCGCCCGCGCACGGGTCGTGCGCGGGGTAGGACTCGTACACCGGGTCCTGTCCCACGCGCTCGCACCAGCGCAGATAGGCGGTGGTGGACAGATGGGTGTACGTGTCCGTGGTGGTGCCGGTGAGCAGGCCGATGCGGCGGGCCCCGGCGGCGGCGAGGTGCTCCAGGATCTCCAGGACCGCGGCCTCGTGGTCGTTGTCGACCCAGGCCGTGACCGGAAGGGACCCGGCCGGGCGGCCGTCGGAGACCACCCGGGAGGCCCTGCCGGACCAGCTCGCTGACCACCGGGTCGTGGTCGGAGGGGTCGACGACGACGGTGCCGTCGAGCGCCACGTTCGACCAGACGTCGACGGGGCTGCGGCGCGAGGTCGCGGGCAGGATGACGAGGGCGTATCCACGGGCGAGCGCCGCGGAGGTGGCGGCTCTCGCCATCTCCGCGAAGTACGCGAACTCCGTGAAGGTGAAAGGTTCATCCCCGTACGTCGTCACGGTCAGGCCGATGAGTCCCGACTTGCCCGTACGGAGCGTCCGCGCGGCGGCCGACGGGCGGTATCCGAGCCGGTCCGCGACCTCGCGGACATGGCGTCGGGTGGCATCGGGTAGTCGTCCTTTGCCGTTGAGCGCGTCGGAGACGGTCGTGATGGAGACACCGGCTGCGGCGGCGACGTCTCTGATCCCGGCTCGGCTCTGCCGGTTGCCTCGGCGTGCGGTCTCCGCTCGGCTCACCTGGTGCTTCCCTGCTGCTGTCATGGCGAGCCGATAGTAGGGCTCATGGGGGTGGGTAGTGCGGGCGCATATTCACCCGTTGACAGGCACGATTCTGCATGGCGTTTGCCGGTCAATGACCTTCGAAAACAAGGGAGTTGGGCGCTCAGCCCGGCATCGCCCCCTTGTCGTCGCGTGGGGGCCTGCCAAATGAGCGAGGTATCGAAGAGGTCTCAACTCACCTTCACGGGGGACGCGCGCCACGGAGCGAGCCACCGGCGCGTGCGCCTGTGGGGAGCGCTCCCCCCTCGGATGTGCGCGGTGGGCGTGGCCGTGCCGCGGGTTTCGGTCTCGACGGGTCCCCGTTTCATCGGCGCTTCGCGCCCCGTCCTCAAGCGCCGGACGGGATGGTTCAAGCGCCGGACGGGCTGGTTCGGGGCGTCGCGCGTTCGCCCTCGGGACGTGGTGCGTGGGGATTGGGGCCGTCAGGCCATTCGCAGGGGCGCCGAATCCTCATAAGGTGAGAATCATTGAAGGCCGCACGATCACGAGGAGGACCGCGGTGAGCGAGACGAGCCCCAGGCTGCGCGCCGAGCTGGAGGGTATTCCCACGTACAAGCCGGGCAAGCCCGCCGCGACCGAAGGCCCGCAGGCGTACAAGCTGTCCTCGAACGAGAACCCGTACCCGCCGCTGCCCGGCGTCCTCGAGACCGCGATGGAGGCCGTGCGGTCCTTCAACCGGTACCCGGACATGGCCTGTACGGGGCTGATGAGCGAGCTGGCGGACCGCTTCTCGGTGCCGGTGTCGCACGTCGCGACGGGCACCGGCTCCGTCGGTGTCGCCCAGCAGCTGCTCCAGGCCACGTCGGGGCCCGGGGACGAGGTGATCTACGCCTGGCGGTCCTTCGAGGCGTACCCGATCATCACTCAGGTCAGCGGGGCCACGTCGGTGCGGGTGCCGCTGACCTCCGGGGAGGTGCACGACCTCGACGCCATGGCGGCGGCCATCACCGACCGCACCCGTCTGATCTTCGTCTGCAACCCCAAACAACCCGACGGGGACCGCCGTCCGCAGGGCCGAGCTCGAGCGCTTCCTCGACCGGGTGCCGAAGGACGTCCTGGTGGTGCTCGACGAGGCCTACCGCGAGTTCGTCAGGGACCAGGAGGTCCCCGACGGCATCGAGCTCTACCGCGACCGGCCGAACGTCTGCGTCCTGCGGACCTTCTCCAAGGCCTACGGCCTGGCGGGCCTGCGCGTCGGCTTCGCGATCGCGCACGAGCCGGTGGCGGCCGCGCTGCGCAAGACGGCGGTGCCCTTCGGGGTGAGCCAGCTCGCGCAGGACGCGGCGGTCGCTTCGCTGCGCGCGGAGGACGAGCTGCTCGGCCGCGTCGGCTCCCTGGTGGGCGAGCGCACCCGCGTCCTGGAGGGGCTGCGGGCCCAGGGCTGGACGGTGCCGGACACGCAGGCGAACTTCGTGTGGCTGCGTACTGGCGACCGGACCGCGGACTTCGCCGCCGTCTGCGAGCAGAGTGGGGTCACCGTGCCGGCCGTTCCCGGGCGAGGGCGTCCGCGTCACGATCGGTGAGACCGAGGCCAACGACATCTTCCTGAAGACGGCGGAGGCCTTCTACAAGGAGCTCTAGTGCTCCAAGAGGGGTGCTAAGCGCTCCGCTGGTTCTGCGGCGCCCTTGCCGTCAGCTGACTGCGGGTTCGTCGTGGCTGGTCGCGCAGTTCCCCGCGCCCCTTCGGGGCGCGGCCGAACCGCAACGGACTTCACCAAGTCCGCTTAGAGCCCCGCAAGACGCTCTAGCGCCGCTGGCCGGAACTTGGGGTTCCGGCCCGTACGCCTTGATCAGCGGCGGCCCGCGTCCCCTCGTCGGGGGCGCGGGCCGCCGCTGTTCGAGGGCCCCGACGCCCGTGCGGCGCCGGGGCCTACCCCGTTCCCCTGGGTAACGGGACCCCCCTTTCACGCCTCGACAGTGCGTACGACATAATGCTTGTGAATGTGAACGCGTTCACAAGCGTGTCCCACTTGCTCCGCAGTTGTCTATGACATAAGGGGCAAACTGCCGCTATGACGACGGCACGTAAGGAGAAGTCGACGTGGACCTGGCTCTAGCGCCGGAAACACTGGCGCGATGGCAGTTCGGCATCACCACCGTCTACCACTTCCTCTTCGTCCCCCTGACGATCTCCCTGGCCGCCCTCACGGCGATCCTTGAGACGGCCTGGGTGCGGACGGGCAAGGAGCACTACCTCAGAGCCACCAAGTTCTGGGGCAAGCTGTTCCTGATCAACATCGCGATGGGCGTCGTCACCGGCATCGTGCAGGAGTTCCAGTTCGGCATGAACTGGTCCGACTACTCGCGATTCGTCGGGGACGTCTTCGGTGCGCCACTCGCCTTCGAAGCCCTGATCGCCTTCTTCTTCGAGTCGACCTTCATCGGCCTGTGGATCTTCGGCTGGGACAAGCTGCCGAAGAAGCTGCACTGCGCGACGATCTGGATGGTGTCGATCGGCACGGTCCTGTCGGCGTACTTCATCATCGCCGCGAACGCCTTTATGCAGCACCCGGTCGGCTACAAGATCACCGAGCGGGACGGCAAGAAGCGCGCCGAGCTGACCGACTTCTCCAAGGTGCTGTTCCAGGAGACGACGCTCGTCAACTTCTTCCACGTCATCGCGGCGACCATCCTGGTCGGCGGCGCCTTCATGACCGGCATCGCCATCTTCCACCTGCGCAAGAAGCGGCATGTGCGCACGATGCGCATGTCGCTGCGGCTCGGTCTGGTCACCGCATTCGTCGGCACCCTGCTCACCGTGATCAGCGCCGACACCCTCGGCAAGGTCATGTACGAGCAGCAGCCGATGAAGATGTCGGCCGCCGAGGCCCTGTGGGAGTCGGAGAAGCCCGCGCCGTTCTCGCTGTTCGCGTACGGCGACGTCGCCAAGGGCCACAACGAGGTCGCCATAGAGATTCCCGGGGTCCTGTCCTTCCTCGCGAAGAACAACTTCAGCGCGGAGATCCCCGGCATCAACGACCTCAACAAGGAAGCCCAGGAGAAGTTCGGCCCCGGTGACTACCGGCCCAACATCCCCACCACGTACTGGTCCTACCGCTGGATGATCGGCTTCGGCGGCGTCTCGATGGCCCTGTGCACGGCCGGTCTCTGGCTCACACGCCGGAAGGTGTGGCTCGCCCCCGAGCACCACACGGGCGCGGACGAGGTGCCGAAGCTGATGCTCACCAAGAACAGGGAGCTGAACCCGAGGCTCGGCGACTGGTGGTGGCGTCTTTCGCAGTGGACGCTGATCTTCCCCCTCATCGGCACCGCGTGGGGCTGGATCTTCACCGAGACGGGGCGCCAGCCCTGGGTCGTCTACGGGGTCCTGAAGACCGAGGACGCGGTCTCCCCCGGTGTCTCGCAGGGTGAGGTGCTCACCTCGCTGATCGTCTTCACGCTGCTCTACGCGATCCTCGCCGTCATCGAGGTCCGGCTGCTCCTCAAGTACGTCAGGAAGGGCCCGCCCGAGCTGACCGAGGCCGACCTCAACCCGCCCACCAAGATCGGTGGTCCGCCCGGCGGTGCCGGCGCGGACGCCGACGCCGACGCCGACCGGCCCATGGCCTTCTCGTACTAAGGAGCTGGGCGCACATGGAACTGCACGACGTCTGGTTCGTCCTGATCGCCGTCCTGTGGATCGGCTACTTCTTCCTCGAAGGCTTCGACTTCGGGATCGGAGTCCTCACCAAGCTGCTCGCCCGTGACCGGGTCGAGAAGCGGGTGCTCATCAACACCATCGGCCCCGTCTGGGACGGCAACGAGGTGTGGCTGCTCTCGGCGGGCGGCGCGACCTTCGCCGCCTTCCCCGAGTGGTACGCGACGCTCTTCTCCGGGTTCTATCTGCCGCTGCTGATCATCCTGATCTGCCTGATCGTGCGCGGTGTCGCCTTCGAGTACCGGGCCAAGCGGCCCGAGGAGCGCTGGCAGACCAACTGGGAACACGCGATCTTCTGGAGCTCGCTGATCCCGGCGTTCCTGTGGGGCGTGGCCTTCGGCAACATCGTGCGGGGGGTGAAGATCGACGCGCAGAAGGAGTACGTGGGCAACTTCTGGGATCTGCTCAACCCGTACGCGATCCTCGGCGGTCTGGTCACGCTGGCCCTGTTCACCTTCCACGGCGCGGTGTTCGCCGCGCTCAAGACGGTCGGTGACATCCGGCTGCGGGCGCGGAGGCTGGCGCTCGTCCTCGGTCTGGTCACGGCGGTGCTCGCGCTCGGCTTCCTGGGCTGGACGCAGGCGGACAACGGCGACGGCAAGAGCCTGGTCGCGCTGATCGTGGCCGTGGTGGCCCTCGTCGCCGCCCTCGGGGCGAATCAACTCGGACGCGAGGGATGGGCGTTCGCGCTGTCGGGCGTCACGATCGTCGCCGCCGTCGCGATGCTCTTCCTGACGCTCTTCCCGAACGTCATGCCGTCGTCGCTGAACGAGGACTGGAGCCTCACGGTCACCAACGCCTCGTCGACCCCGTACACCCTGAAGATCATGACCTGGTGCGCGGGCATCGCCACGCCCGTTGTGCTGCTCTACCAGTCGTGGACGTACTGGGTGTTCCGCAAGCGCATCGGTACGCAGCACATCGCGCCGGACGTTCCGGCCGACGCGGCGCACTGAGTCAACTCCCCCTACGCCCACGGTCCCTGGGAGGGTGTGTTTCACGTGAAACCAATCGACCCGCGCCTGCTCCGGTACGCCCGCGCCACGCGCTTGTTCCTGATCGCGGTGGTGGTGCTCGGCCTTGCCGGGGCGGGCCTGGTCGTGGCCCAGGCGATGCTCATCGCCGAGATCGTGGTGGGTTCCTTCCAACACGGGCTCTCGACAGGGGAGCTGAGCACGCCGATCCTGCTGCTCACGGCCGTCGCCGTGGGCCGTGCGGTCGTCGCCTGGCTCACCGAGCTGGCCGCGCACCGGGCGAGCGCGGCGGTCAAGTCGGAGCTGCGCGGGCGGCTCGTGGAGCGTGCGGGCGCGCTCGGGCCGGGGTGGCAGATGGGGTCCCCCTCGCTCGAGCGGAGCCAGGAGTCCGGGGAGGGGCAGCGGACGGGTTCGCTGATCAATCTCGCGACCCGGGGCGTGGACGCGCTCGATGACTACTTCTCGCGCTATCTGCCGCAGTTGGGGCTCGCGGTGGTGGTCCCGGTGGCGGTGCTCGCGCGCGTCGTCACCGAGGACTGGGTGTCGGCGGCGATCATCACCGGCACGCTGCCCTTGATCCCGGTGTTCATGGCCCTGATCGGCTGGGCCACCCAGGCCCGGATGGACCGCCAGTGGCGGCTGCTTTCCCGGCTCTCGGGCCACTTCCTGGACGTGGTCGCGGGCCTGCCGACGCTCAAGGTGTTCGGCCGTGCCAAGGCGCAGGCCGAGGCGATCCGCAAGATCACCGATGAGTACCGGCAGGCGACGATGCGGACGCTGCGCATCGCCTTCCTGTCGTCGTTCGCCCTGGAACTCCTCGCGACGATCTCCGTCGCGCTGGTCGCGGTCAGCCATCGGCATGCGGCTCGTCCACGGGGACATGGAGCTGTACGACGGCCTGGTCGTCCTGATCCTCGCGCCCGAGGCGTATCTGCCGCTGCGGCAGGTCGGGGCGCGGTACCACGCGGCGGCGGAGGGGCTCGCCGCCGCGGAGGAGATCTTCCGGGTCCTGGAGACGCCCGTTCCCGCCGGAGGGAGCGGGGCGGCGCCCGCGGGCCCGCTGCGCGTGGAGAACCTGACCGTCCGCTACCCGGGCCGGGCCGTGGACGCCGTCAGCGGGGCCTCGTTCACCGTCGGGCGCGGGGAGACCGTGGCCCTCGTCGGGCCCAGCGGCTCCGGCAAGTCGACCCTGCTGAACGTGCTGCTCGGCTTCGTCGAGCCCACCGCCGGGCGGGTGTGCGTCGGCGACGCGGAGCTGGCGGACGTGTCCCTGGAGCGGTGGCGGGAGCAGGTGGCGTGGGTGCCGCAGCGGCCGCACCTGTTCGCGGGGACCATCGCGGACAACGTCCGGCTCGCCCGGCCGGACGCGGACGACGCGGCGGTACGGGGCGCTCTGCGCGCGGCCGGCGCGCTGGAGTTCGTGGACGCCCTGCCGCTGGGGGCCCAGGCCGTGCTCGGGGAGGACGGGGCCGGGCTCTCCGCGGGGCAGCGGCAGCGGGTCGCGCTGGCGCGGGCGTTCCTCGCGGACCGGCCCGTGGTGCTTCTCGACGAGCCGACCGCGGCGCTGGACGGGGAGACCGAGGCGGGCATCGTGGACGCGGTGCGCCGCCTCGCGGTGGGGCGGACCGTGGTGCTCGTGGTGCACCGGCCCGCGCTGTTGGCTGTCGCCGACCGGGTGGTCCGGGTGGACGGCGTGCGGAACGGTGATCTGGGGGCTGAGGGTCGCGCCCGTGTGGTCCGTCCTGCGGGCGGATCGGCGGTTCGGGGTGAGGGGGGTGAAGCGGCGGCTGGTGTTCGTGGTGACGGGGCGGCTGCCGCTCTCGGTGGTGGTGAGGTGGTCGGCCGTGTGCGATGGTGTGAGGGCTGACCGCGCTGGTGATGGCGGCGGTGGGAGTGTCCGTGGGGGTGCGGGTGTTGGGGTGCCCCGCGGTGGTGCGGGAGTCGAGGCGTCCCGTGGTGGTGCGGTAGCCGGGGTGGCCCGTGCAGGTGCCGGTGCTGAGGTGCCCCGTGGTGGTGTGTTGGCCCGGGTGCGGGCCGTGGCTCGGGTGCGGCGGGGGCGGCTCGCCCTGGCGCTGCTGCTCGGCAGCCTCGCCCTGGGCAGTGCCGTCGGGCTTATGGCCACCTCCGGGTGGCTGATCTCGCGGGCGTCGGAGCAGCCGCCCGTGATGCACCTGATGATCGCCGTCACGGCGACCCGCGCCTTCGGCATCGGGCGGGCCTGCTTCCGCTACGCCGAGCGCCTCGTGTCGCACGACGCGGTCCTTCGGATGCTGGCCGACATGCGGGTGACCGTGTTCCGGCGCCTGGAGCGCCTCGCGCCCGCCGGGCTTCGCGGCACGCGCCGCGGCGACCTGCTGTCCCGGCTCGTCGCCGATGTGGACGCGCTCCAGGACTACTGGCTGCGCTGGCTGCTGCCCGTCGGCGCCGCGGCCTTCGTGAGCGCGGGAGCGGTCGGCTTCACCGCCTGGCTGCTCCCGGAAGCGGGCGCCGTCCTCGCCGCCGGCCTGCTGGCCGCCGGGGTCGGGGTGCCCCTGCTGAGCGGCGCCGTGGCCCGCCGCGCGGAGCGGAAGCTGGCCCCCGCGCGCGGAGCGCTGGCCACACGGGTCGCCGATCTGCTCACGGGCACCGCCGAGCTGACGGTCGCGGGCGCGCTGCGGCGCCGTACCGCGCACGTCCGCGAGGCCGACGCCGAGCTGACCCGGATCGCGTCCCGGACGGCGAGCGCCACGGCCCTCGGCGACGGCCTGAGCACGCTCGCCATGGGCCTCACCGTGGCCGCGGCGGCGCTCGCCGGGGTGCAGGGCGTGCAGGACGGGCGCCTGAGCGGAGTCGCGCTCGCCGTGGTCGTCCCTGACGCCGCTCGCCGCGTTCGAGGCGGTGACGGGGCTGCCGCTGGCCGTGCAGTACCGCCAGCGGGTCAAGAAGAGCGCCGAGCGGGTCCACGAGGTCCTCGACACGCCCGACCCCCTCCCCGGCCCCCTCCCTGACCCGGTCCCCACGGCCTCGGCCGCGCCCGGACCGGAGGGGCCCGAGGCGACCGCCGACGCGCCGCGCACGCCCTTCCCGCTGCGCCTCGACGGACTGAGCGCCCGCTACGAGGGCCAGGAGCGGGACGCCCTCACGGACGTGTCCCTGACCCTGGAACGCGGCCGCCGTGTCGCCGTCGTCGGCCCCTCGGGCTCCGGCAAGACCACGCTCGCGCACGTGCTGCTGCGGTTCCTGGGCACGTCCGGCGGTACGTACACGCTGGGCGGCACGGACGTCGCCACCGTCGACGCGGACGGCGTACGGCGCCTCGTGGGCCTGTGCGCGCAGGACGCGCACGTCTTCGACAGCTCCGTACGGGAGAACCTGCTGCTCGCTCGCAGGGGCGCGGACGACGACGAGCTGTACGGGGCGCTGGCGCGGGCCCGGCTCGACGGCTGGGCGCGCTCCCTGCCCGAGGGCCTGGACACGCTCGTCGGGGAGCACGGGGCCCGTCTGTCCGGGGGCCAGCGGCAGCGGCTCGCGCTGGCCCGCGCGCTGCTCGCCGACTTCCCCGTCCTCGTCCTCGACGAGCCCGCCGAACACCTCGACCTGCCGACCGCGGACGCCCTCACCGACGATCTGCTCACGGCCACCGAGGGCCGCACGACCCTGCTGATCACGCACCGTCTCGCCGGACTCGACAAAGTTGACGAGGTGGTCGTCCTGGAGGCCGGGCACGTGGTGCAGCGCGGCGCGTACGAGGACCTGGTGGCTGTCGAAGGGCCGCTGCGGCGGATGCGGGAGCGGGAGTCGGCGGCGGACCTGCTGACGAGCGCGGTGGGCTGACGCCGTGGGGGCAGGTCCCCTACCGGCACCCTTCGGGGTGCCGGGCACCCCTGGGGAAGCCGTCGCCCCCAGGAAGCTCATCGACGTACCCGCCGCCCCCGGTCTCCCCTCTCGACTTTCCCCGTCAAATCGGACTAACTACGCTCAAGGCATGTCCGCCTCCCCGGCTCCCGCCGCGCCCCCGCCGCCCCCGGAGGCCGCATCGGGCACGACAGGCGCCGCGGGCACGCACGGCACGGCGGGCGCGGGTACGGCGGAGCAGGCCGAGGCCGCGCGTGCGGCCCGGAGCCTGCACGGTCTCTCCACCGAGCTGACCGCGCGCGTACCGCAGCTCCTGGAGGCGATGCGGTCCGTCGGCACCGGACTCGAACTGCACACCACGCTGGACCGCATCTGCGAGACGGCGGCCGAGCTGACGGGCGCCCGCTACGCGGCGATCGGCGTCGTCGCCGAGGACGGCGAAGGCCTCTCCGACTTCGTCTACCACGGCATCGGCGAAGGCGCCGCCGAGCGCATCGGCCGCCTTCCGGACGGCCACCGGGGCCTGCTCGGCGCGCTCATCCACGAGCCCGGGACGCTGTGCCTCGCCGACCTGGCCACCGACCCGCGCTCCTGCGGCTTCCCCGCCCACCACCCGCCGATGCGCACCTTCCTGGGGGTGCCGATCCGCGTCCAGGGGGAGATCTTCGGGAACCTGTACCTCACGGAGAAGCGCGATGGGGCGGACGCCGCGGGGTCGGCGGCATTCAACGACTACGACGTGCACATGGTGCGGGTGCTCGCCACGGAGGCGGGCATCGCGATCGGCAACGCCCGCCTGTACGAGGCCGCCAAGCAGCGCGAGCGGTGGATCGACGGCTCCGTGGCGGTCACCACGGCGCTGCTCTCGGGCTCCGACGCCGAGGACGCCCTCGTGGTCGTCGCGGAGCAGGCGCGGCACCTGGCGGACTCGGCGGCGGGAATCGTGCTCCTTCCGGACGACGAGGGCGGCATGGAGATCGTCGCCGTGTCCGCGGAGGAGCCGTCCGGCGCGATGGGCGTCACCATCCCCCCGGAGAGCCGCATCATCGCGGACCTCCTGGACGGGCGGGCGGTGTTCATCGACGACGCGGCCACCGACCCGCGGATCATGACCGATCTCGCGCGCGGGTACGGCCCCGTGATGATGCTGCCCCTGCAGAGCGACGGCCGCGTTCTGGGGACCCTCGTGACGCCCCGCGCGCGGGGCGGGCGGCCGTTCACCGAGACCGAACGGACGCTCGCCACCCAGTTCGCCTCGCAGGCCGCGCTCGCGCTGATGATGGCCGAGGCGCAGCGCGACCGGGAGCGCCTCGCGGTCTACGAGGACCGCGATCGCATCGCCCGCGACCTGCACGACCTCGTCATCCAGCGGCTCTTCGCCACCGGGATGATGCTGGAGAGCGCGCAGCGCAGGTCCGTCGTGCCGGAGGTGCGGCAGGGCGTCGGCAAGGCCGTGGACGAGCTGGACGTGACGATCCAGGAGATCCGTACGGCGATCTTCGCGCTGCAGCAGGGGCCCGCCGAGGCGCCCTCGGGGCTGCGGACGCGGGTCCTGCGCGAGATCAACATGGCGGCCGTGCCGCTCGGCTTCAAGCCCTCGCACCACTTCCTCGGCCCCGTCGACACGGTCGTCGGCGAACTCGCGGGCAAGAACCTCATCGCGGCCCTGCGCGAGGCGCTGTCGAACGCGTTCCGGCACGCGGGCGCCGCCCGCATCGACGTCGTCGTCGACGCCACGCTCGTCCTGCCCGACGGCCGTCCCGGCGTCCGTCTGACCGTCGCTGACGACGGCGTCGGCATCTCCGAGGGCGGCCGCCGCAGCGGCCTGAAGAACCTCAAGCGGCGGGCCGAGTCCCTCGGCGGCGACAGCTGGTACGGGCCGGGCCTCGGCGAGGACGGCGGCGGCACGACGGTGGTGTGGCAGGCGCCGCACTGAGCCGGGGCCCGGTGGGCACTGGACGGGGTCCGGAGGGCGCGGGGCTCGGGGCCGCGCTGCGGGGTGCGCCCGGACGACCGGGCCGCTGTTCGGCGGTACCCACGTGCGCCGTACGGGTCACCCGGTCCCCCGCGCGTACGAGTCCACGGGGCGGTGCGCGCGGGGGCGGGCAACGATCCGATGCATGCGCCCACGTCCACGCCGTCCGCTCGTCGCGCGCCCTTACCTCGTGCCGGTCCTGCTGTGCGCGCTCGTCGCCGCGGGCACTCCGGGGAGCGCGGCCGCCGAGGAGTCCGAAGGGACCGACGGGCCGGGCGCCAGCGCCGAGGTGGCACGCCTCTACGAAGAGGCGTCGCGGGCGACCGAGGCCTACGAAGTGGAGCGGCGCGCGGCCGGCATCCAGCGCGCCCGCGTCACGGAACTCAACCGGCTGCTCGCCCAGGAGCGCTACCAGGTGGCCGCCCTGCACAAGGACCTCGGCCGGATGGCGAGCGCCCAGTACCGCGCCGGCGGCGGCCTGCCGCTCACCGCGCGGCTGCTCCTCGCGGACAACCCCGACGAACTGCTGCGCGGCAAGCGCGCGTCCTGGGGCAGGCGGACCTCGCCGTCACCAACGCCGTCGCCAAGACGCAGCGGGCCGCCGCCCGGCTCACCGCCGCCCAGCGGACGGCGCAGCGGGCGCGGGGCGTCCTGGACCGGCGCACCGCGCGCCTCGCGCGCCTGAAGCGGGACATCACCGCGAAGCTGGAGTCGGCGCGGTGGACACTCCAGGGCGAGGCCGACGCGTCCGTCGCGGCGGGCCGGTGCCGGGGCGCCGTCCGGCTCGCGCAGCCAGAACCGCCCGCCACGCGCGCGTGGATGACGCCCGTGGAGACGTACGAGCTGTCCGCGGGCTTCGACAGCGCGGGCGAGCGCTGGGCGCGGCGGCACACGGGCCAGGACTTCGCCGTCGACATCGGCGCGCCCGTGCGGGCGGTGGGCGAGGGGCGCGTGGAGCGGGTGGCGTGCGGCGGCGGCTTCGGCATCGAGGTCGTGGTGCGCCATCCGAACGGCTACTACACGCAGTACGCGCACCTGGCCGCCGTGACCGTCGACCAAGGGGAGCGGGTGCGCGCCGGGCAGTGGCTGGGGCAGGCGGGCACGACCGGCAACTCGACCGGCCCGCACCTGCACTTCGAGGTGCGTCTGACGCCGGACCTGGGCTCGGGCGTGGACCCGGCGAAGTGGCTCGCGGAGCACGGGGCGGCCCTCTGACCGCTGCGGCCCGAGCCCGGCGCCAGCGCCGGGGCGGGGTATGCGCGGACTCCCGTACGGGCTGACCCGTATGGGCTGACCCGCACGGGAGTCAACCCTCGTACGCGCTAACTCCCGTACGTGGAAAGACGATTCTCCAAGATGCGTTCGATCACGACCGCGACGCCGTCGTCGTTGTTGGCGACCGTGCGGCCCGACGCGGCGGCGACCACGTCCGGGTGGGCGTTGCCCATCGCGTACGACACTCCGGCCCAGGTGAGCATCTCCACGTCGTTCGGCATGTCGCCGAAGGCGACGACCTCTTCGGGGGAGATGCCGCGCTCGGCGCAGCACAGCGCGAGGGTGCCCGCCTTGGTGACGCCGGGGCCGCTGATCTCAAGGAGCGCCGTCGGGCTGGAGCGGGTGATCTCGGCGAGGCCGCCCGCGGCCGCGCGGGCGAGGGCCAGGAAGGCGTCCGGCGTCAGCGTCGGGTGGTGGGCCAGGAGCTTCAGGACGGGCCCGTCCCCGGCGGCGGCGTCCGGCGCGAGGAGCTTCTCGGCGGGCGCCACGCTGATCGCGGGGTCGAGACGCAGGGGCGGGTACGCCGGCTCGTGGTGCACCCCGCCCGTGCGGTCGACGGCGAAGGACGTGCCGGGGGCGGCGGCGCGCAGCAGCCGGACGACGTCGAGGGCGCTCGCCGTGGGCAGCTCGCGCACCTTGGTGAAGCGGTGGTCGCCCGGTCCGCCGTGCAGATCGACGACCGCCGCGCCGTTCGCGCAGATGGCCAGGCCGTGGCCGTGCACGTGGTCGGCGACCACGTCCATCCAGCGGGCCGGGCGTCCGGTCACGAAGAAGACCTCGATCCCGGCCGCCTCGGCGGCGGCGAGCGCCGCGACCGTGCGCTCCGAGACGGACTTGTCGTCACGCAGCAGCGTGCCGTCGAGGTCGGTGGCGATCAGCCGGGGCGGGAGGGGGGAAGCCGGGGGCCGGGCGGTAGCTGAGGTCACATGCGCGATTGTCCCGCATATGCGCGCACGGGTGTGTGGCGGGGCGCACATGTGAGTGGTCTTCGCCCCCGCACGCCCCGGTCGCACCGCGGGCCCCGGCGCACGAGCCCTCGTCTCGGGGCGGCCGGGCCGTGGCGCCCGCGCCGGGGCCGCCGGTATCGCCGTGCCGCTGGTGTCCCCGCTCGCTACAGCTGCGCCAAGGCCTCCGTCGCGATCCGTTCGAAGACCTTCTCGTCCGCCGCGAAGTCCGTGTCCGGCAGCGGCCAGTGGAGGACGATCTCGGTCACGCCGAGCGCGGCGTGCCGGCCCGCGAAGTCCACGAAGGCGTCGAAGGAGTACCAGCGGCCGGTCCGGCGTGAAGCCCGTGAGCAGGATCTTGTCCAGCTCGCCGAGGTCGCGGCCGACGTCGGCGCAGGCCTTGCCGAGGCGCTCGACCTGGCCGCGGATGGCGGCGAGGGACTCGTCGGGGGTGCCGGTCGCGGAGATCTTCGGGTCGCCGGTGGTCACCCAGGCCTGGCCGTGGCGGGCGGCGAGCCTGAGGCCGCGCGGTCCCGTCGCGGCCACCGCGAACGGCAGCCGGGGGCGCTGCACGCAGCCCGGGATGTTCCGCGCCTCGTAGGCGGCGTACCGCTCGCCCTCGTACGTCACCGAGTCCTCGGTGAGCAGCCGGTCGAGCAGTGGCAGGAACTCACCGAAGTGGTCCGCGCGTTCACGGGGTGTCCAGGGGGATTCGTCGGCGCGGCGCAGGGTGGAGGCGTCGAAGCCGTCGCCGCCCGCGCCGATGCCGAGGGTGATCCGTCCGTTCGACACGTCGTCCAGCGTGATCAGCTCCTTGGCGAGCGTGACCGGGTGCCGGAAGTTGGGGGAGGTGACGAGCGTGCCGAGGCGGATCCGCTCGGTGGCCGCGGCGGCGGCGGTCAGCGTGGGCACCGCGCCGAACCAGGGGCCGTCGCGGAAGGTCCGCCACGACAGGTGGTCGTAGGTGTACGCGGTGTGGAAGCCCAGCTCCTCCGCGCGCTGCCAGCGCTCCCTGCCGCCTTCGTGCCAGCGGCGGACGGGCAGGATCACGGTGCTCAGACGCAGACTCATGACCTTGAGCCTACGGCGGTCCGTCGGCGCCCACCCGGCTCGGCTCCGGCGCCTTGCCGGGCCCTGACCCACGCCTTCCCGGGCTCTGACCCACCCGCGGCCAGGCACTTCGCCGTGCGCCCGGCGCTCAGCGGACCCTTCCGTTGAGCCAGGGCGTGAGCGAGATCATGGGGATGAGTTCCTTGTACGTGGTGTCGCCGGGCAGCGGCACGACGAGCCAGTAGCCCGGCGGGAAGCGTCGCCCCTTGACGTGTGCGAGGCCGTCCAGGAGGGAGCGCACGAACGGGGGCGCGTGGTCGCGCGGCACGTCGTGGAACTCCACGCCCTCGACGGTGATCAGCGCGTCGTCGTCGGGGTAGAGCCGCACGGACACCCGCGGCAGACCGCCGAACTCCACGAAGGCCTCGTGCGGCAGGGAGCCGTCGGGGTCGGTGGTCATCTCGACGCCCGCGGCGGTGCGGCGCGAGGTCTGGTCGGCGCCTATGTCATGGCTGACCTCGAAGGCGCGCGCGTGCTCCCTGGCGATCTCGCGCAGGGTGCCCACGGCGGCCTCGGTGCTGGGCAGATGTTCCATACCCTGTGATCCTGCCTGGTCAGTGCGGTGCGGGAAAGAGCAGATAGCGCGGGGGCACGGCGGCGGTGAGCCAGACGCCGTTGGCGCTGACGTGGAAGACGTGGCCGTCGCCGTGCATCGCGCCCGCGTCGACGGACAGCACCACGGGGCGGCCCCTGCGGGCGCCCACCCGGGCTGGCGGTCTCGCGGTCCGGCGAGAGGTGCACGGCGTGGCGGCTCATGGGGCGGAGGCCCTCGGTGCGGATCGCGGGGAGATGACGGGCGACGGTGCCGTGGAAGAGGCGCGCGGGCGGGGCCGCCGGGGGCAGCTGGAGGTCGATGGGGATGGAGTGGCCCTGGCTGGCGCGGATCCGCTCGCCGTCGAGGCAGAAGCGCCGCTTGTCGTTCGTGGCCACCACGTGGTCCAGCTCGGCCCTGGTGAAGGCGAAGCCGTGGGCGGCGGCCGCCGCGATCAGCGTCTCGACGTCCACCCAGCCGCTGTCGTCGAGCGTGATCCCGATGCGCTCGGGCTGGTGGCGCAGGTGCTTGGAGAGGTATTTCGACACCTTTACGGTGCGCTGGCTGTCCGGGGCGGCCGCGGCTCCGGCTCCGGCCCCAGTGCCGGTGCCGGTGCCGGTGCCGGTGCCAGGAGAGACCGCCGCGGCCGCGGCTTCCGTTCCTTTGGGAGGTTGTCGTTCTTTCATTTCTTCAGCGTCGCGGTCCACCGTTCTCCCCGCACTCGGTTTTTCGCCATGGGATTTTCATCGAGGAATACCGAGCCTGAGGTTTGATCCACAACCAAGTCGAGTTATCCACAGGTGACTTGGGAATCCTGTGGACAACTCTCAGGCGGTAGGCGGCTTTTGGGTAACTATGCCAGTTGTGCCCCGACTTGCGGCGAGTGCGTCCAATGTTCTGCTGTGGAGCTCCCGTTCAGTGGCCGCCGTGATGAACGCCGCCGCGTTCTCCCGGCCAACCAGCGCCTGGACCGCGCTCATTGTGTCGGCGGAAAGCGCCACGTACTGAAGCTCCTCACCCTGCCGGGGGGCCTCCTCGGCCGCGAGATGACGGCGCAGATAGCGGGTGGCGAACAGCCGCATCGCCCGCGCCAGTTCCGCGTCGACCGACTTCTGTGCGAGTGGCCGCAGCCTGCGGATGAGAGAGGCCGCCTCGGCCGCGTCCGCCTCCGTCGGCGGATGGTGTCCCAGATAGCGCGCGAAGACGTGCTCGTTCGTGAACTCCAGGAAACGTGCGGCGATGTGCTCGACCTGTCCCCGCAACTCCCGCAAATGGCCCGCGATCGCCGACAGCGGAACTCCCGCCGCGTGCAACTCCGCGGCCACCGCCAGTTCCTGGGGACTCGGCACCAGGAACTCGTCGTCCTTTCCGGGCAGCGGCTCCAGCACGCCGAGCGCGACGGCGTCCGCGACCGCCGCGTCGTCCGTAGTGCCGCCGAACGCCGCCTCCAGCTCCGCGCGGGTGATCCGGTCGGCCTTCTCGTCCGTCCAGGGCCCGTCGACCTCGGCGACCAGGCCGAGCACGCCGCCGAGCCCGCGGCCCGCGTCCCAGGCCTCCAGGAGATCCTTGATGGACGCCAGGGTGTACCCCCGGTCGAGCAGGTCGGCGATCTGACGCAGCCGCGCCAGATGCGCGTCGCCGTACACATTGGACCGCCCGCGCCGCTCGGGCCGGGGGGAGCAGCCCGCGGTCCTGATAGGCCCGGATGGTCCGCACCGTGGCTCCGCTGTGGTGGGCGAGGTCCTCGATGCGGTACTCCGCGCGGTACTCGACCTGGGGTGCGCCCGGCGGTGCGGCGTGGGCTTCCGCCGGGCGCCGTCCCCCGGCTCCCTCGCTGTGCTGTGCGTCCAACGCTCCCCCGCTCTTTCCCGGTGGCACCGGCGGTGCTCCCCGCTAGGCGATGGCCGCCCGCCCTGCCGCCGCCACCGCGGCCCGCGCGGCGGGCGACCGCGCCAGATACGCGACGGCCCCGCGCAGCGAACCCTCCTGCGACGGATGGTACGACCGCCGCAGATAGCGGGGCACGGCCGCGCCGATCTGCCGCCAGGCCGGAAGGAGTCCCTTGCGCACGGCCCTGTTGTGCGCGAGCAGCGAATACCGCAGCCGCCCGGCGAGGCGGGGGTCGTGGCGGAGCAGATACGCGGCGCCCCAGATCCACAGGTACAGCATCACGGGAGCCGTGACCGCCATGCTCACGAGCCGCCGCGCGTACCGGGACGGGTTCGCGCCGCCGCAGTGCTCGTACATGTCGAAGGCGACCGCTCGGTGTTCGACCTCCTCCGCGCCATGCCAGCGCAGCAGGTCCAGCATCACCTCGTCGGCCCCGGCCCGGTCCAGGCCCTCCGCGCCGAGGACCCAGTCGCCGAGCACCGCTGTGAACTGCTCGATGGCCGCGACGATCGCGAGCCGGAAGCGCAGCCACTCCTGCGTCGGCACCGGCGCGCCCAGCGGCGGCCGCTCCCCGAGGAGCCGCTCGAACAGGAAGTCCACGTAGGCCGTGAACCCGGCTGTGTCCAGGCGCTGCGCCGTCAGGTGGTCGAGCACGTGCGCGTGCTGCACGCTGTGCGTGGCCTCCTGCCCCATGAACCCCTTCACGTCCGCCCGCAGCACCGGGTCGGTGATCAGCGGCAGGGCCTCCTTGAAGACCTTCACGAACCACCGCTCACCGGCGGGAAGCAGCAGGTGCAGGACGTTGATGACATGGGTGGCCGTGGGCTCGCCCGGGATCCAGTGCAGCGGGGTGCCGTCCCAGTCGAACGAGACCCGGCGCGGCACGATCGCGTAGTGCGCGCCGGGCTCCCCGCCCTGCCCGGGAGGCGGCGTGGGGTCCTTCTCCGTGCTCACAGCGGTGGCTCCCCTCGGGTCGCGGCGGTGGCCGCCGGGATTACAGCGGTGGCTCCATCCGGGCTATCGCCCGCAGGGCCCTGGGAGTGAAGCGGGACATCAGGTGTGCGCCCCGCGCCTCCGGGGTGACCGGCACCACCGCCTGATTGCGGACCACGGCGCGCAGCACGGCGTCGGCGACCTTCTCCGGCGGATAGTTGCGCAGCCCGTACAGCCGGGCCGACCGCTTCTGGCGGCGGCTCTCCTCCTCGGCGGAGACTCCGGCGAAGCGGGCGGTCGCCGTGATGTTCGTGTTCACGAAGCCGGGGCAGATCGCGGACACGCCGATCCCCTGGCCCGCGAGCTCCGCGCGCAGGCACTCGCTGAGCATCAGGACGGCGGCCTTCGACGTGCTGTACGCGGGCAGGGCCCGGGAGGGCTGATAGGCCGCCGCTGACGCGGTGTTGACGATGTGGCCGCCCTGGCCGCGCCCGGCCATCTGCTTGCCGAAGAGGCGGCAGCCGTGGATGACGCCCCACAGGTTGACGTCGAGGACCCGCTTCCAGTCCTCGGCGCTGGTGTCGAGGAAGGCGCCGGACAGGCCGATGCCCGCGTTGTTCACCAGGACGTCCACCACGCCGTACTCCGTGGCGACCTTCTCCGCGAGCTTCTCCATCGCCTGCTCGTCGCTGACGTCGACCGTCTCGGGCCAGGCCTCCGGGGCACCGACAAGCCGGGCCATCTCGGCGGTGCGCGCCGCGCCCTCCGCGTCCCGGTCCACGGCCACCACCCGCGCGCCCGCCTCGGCGAACGCGAACGCCGTGGCCCGCCCGATGCCGCTGCCCGCGCCCGTGATGATCAGCACCAGCTGCCCCGAGAACCGCTCGGCGTACGCGCCGGGGGCCGCCGTGGCCGCCGCCACCGGCGGGGCGCCTTCCTCGTGGGTGAGGACGAACTGCGTGATCCACCTGGCCAGCTGGTCCGGGCGGGTGCGCGGCACCCAGTGCTTGGCGGGCAGCGTCCTGCGGGTCAGCTGCGGCGCCCACCGCTCCAGGTCGTCGTAGAGCCGCTCGGAGAGGAACGCGTCGCCCGACGGCGTGATGAGCTGGACCGGCACGTGCGCGTACGCGTCCGGGCGGGGGCGGCGCAGCCGGGGGCGGACGTTGTCGCGGTAGAGCCAGGCGCCGTGCGCGGCGTCCGACGGCAGGGACGCGGTGGGATAGCCGTCCGCGGGCACCTTCTCCAGGCGCTGGAGCAGCCGCGGCCAGCGCTTGCCGAGCGGGCCGCGCCAGGCGAGCTCGGGCAGCACCGGGGTGTGCAGCATGTACACGTACCAGGACTTGGCGCCCTGGCCGACGAGCTGGGCGGCCCCGCGCGGCGTCGGCCGGGTCATCCGCTTCCTGATCCAGTGCCCGAAGTGGTCCAGGGACGGGCCCGACATCGACGTGAAGGACGCGATCCGCCCCTGCGTGCGCGGGACCGTCACGAACTCCCAGGCCTGCACCGAGCCCCAGTCGTGCCCCACCAGGTGCACCGGCCGGTCCGGGCTGACCGCGTCGGCGACCGCGAGGAAGTCGTCCGTCAGCTTCTCCAGCGTGAAGCCGCCGCGGAGCGGCTTGGGGGCCGTCGACCTGCCGTGGCCGCGCACGTCGTACAGGACCACGTGGAAGTGCTCCGCCAGGAGTGTGGCCACCTCGGACCACACCTCCTTGGAGTCCGGATAGCCGTGCACGAGCAGCACGGTGGGCCGGCCCTCCTCGCCGAGCTCGGCGACGCACAGCTCCACGCCCCCGGTGCGCACCCAGCGCTCCCGCGCGCCCTTCAGTTCCACGGTCGTCATGCGGCAGCCCTCTCAGAGCCTTCTTCGGATTCGTCGGACCAGCGCCGCACGTGCGGCAGGTCGTCGTCCAGCCAGAAGGCGCTCTCCTCGGGGTCCGCTGAGTCGGTGACGACCAGGATCTCCTCGAACTTCGCGCCCGTGCCCCGGAATCCGAGGTGCGGCTCGACCGCCCACAGGCCCGGCTGCGGCGGGTGGTCGGAGAACTTGTACGGCGACCACAGCGGTGACCAGCCGTCCCGGTGGCCGCGCAGGGCGTCGCTCGCGAGGCCCTTCAACGACTGCGTGCCGAACCCGAACAGGTGTGCCGAGAAGGGCCGTTGCCTGACCCGGTCGACCTTGTGGGCGATCACGCCGAAGGGATAGGCGCGATGGCGGTTGGCATACCCCTGGCGGACCATCAGATGGTCCACGTGCTCATAGATCTCGCGCAGCGGGCGGCGCTCGCGCACCTCGCGCAGGATCAGCTCGCGGTGCGCCTCCAGGTCGGCGAGCAGCTTGTCGTGCACCGGGTTGAGGCCGAGGCAGCCCGAGTAGCCGATGTCGGCCGTGTAGCCCTCGAACACCGGGGCCATGTCCAGGATGAACGGCATCCCCGGCTCAAGCCTGCGGTGGGTGGGGAAGAACTGCAGCGGTATCCGGAAGTTCACGAACGCCGTGCGGTCGCCGAACCAGGCGAACGGCAGGTGGAACCAGTCCCGCACGCCCCGCTCCCGCAGCCACGTCCGCTGCATCCGTGCCGCCTCGCGCTCCGTGACGCCCGGCTTGAGCTGGGCGGCCACCGCCTCCGCGCATTCGTACGCGAGGGTCTGCACGCGGCGGAACCCCCGCAGCTCCGCGGAGAGTTCACCCTTCACTGCTGAGGTCATGCCACCGTCCGTCCCGTGTGCCGGTGCGCGCCCGACCGGCGGGCCCCGCCCGCCGTGAGCGCCGCCGCGCCGCCGCCTCCGCGGGCGCCACCGCGCCGCCGTCTCCGTACGCGCTCGTAACTTGACACTGATGAATGTGACAATGCTCGGACGGCTGCGTCAATAGGTCTGCACGAGCCCAAGGGGCAGGTCCGGGAGAACCCCGAGGACTACGCCGGAGGAACCCCCAAGGGTCGACTTTCGGACGACCCTTACGGGCTCGTAATACTCCAGAGTGACGCCGGACAAGCCCCAGGACTGACGCCCCCGTGTGGTCTGCGCCACTAGCGTCGAACACGTGACTGTGATCGCGACCGAAAGCCTGAGCAAGCGGTTCCCGAGGGTGACCGCGCTTGACCGGCTGACCTTGGACATCGGGCCCGGTGTGACCGGACTCGTCGGAGCCAACGGCGCCGGCAAGTCAACGATGATCAAGATCATGCTGGGCCTGTCGCCCGCCACGGAGGGCCGTGCCACGGTGCTCGGTCTCGATGTGGCCACCAGCGGTGGCCAGATCCGTGAGCGCGTCGGCTACATGCCCGAGCACGACTGCCTGCCACCCGACGTCTCGGCCACCGAGTTCGTCGTCCACATGGCGCGCATGTCCGGCCTGCCGCCCGCCGCGGCCCGTGAGCGCACCGCGGACACCCTGCGCCACGTCGGCCTCTACGAGGAGCGCTACCGCCCCATGGGCGGCTACTCGACGGGCATGAAACAGCGCGTGAAGCTCGCCCAGGCGCTGGTGCACGACCCGCAGCTGGTCTTCCTGGACGAGCCGACCAACGGCCTCGACCCCGTCGGCCGCGACGAGATGCTGGACCTGATCCGGCGCGTCCACACCGACTTCGGGATCTCGGTCCTGGTGACCTCGCACCTCCTGGGCGAACTGGAGCGCACCTGCGACCACGTCGTCGTCATCGACGGCGGCAAGCTCCTGCGCTCCAGCTCCACCACGGACTTCACCCAGACCACCACCACCCTGGCCATCGAGGTCACCGACAGCGACGAGCACCCGGACGGCACCGCCGCGCTGCGCGCCGCCCTGGACGCCCGCGGCGTGCCCACCCACGCCGACGGCGGCGGCCTGCCCGGCGCCGGACACACGCTGCTGCTCGACGCCGCGGACGAGTCGGCGTACGACCTGGTCCGCGACACCGTCGCCGACCTCGGCCTCGGCCTGGTCCGGATGGAACAGCGCAGGCACCACATCGCGGAGGTCTTCCGCTCCCAGGACGAGCCGGCGGAGCAGGTCTCCGAGCGCGCCGCCGCCTGGGCGGCGACCGCGGCCGCCGCCCAGCAGACAGGGAGCGGACACCCCCTGGCCGCGCGCAGCGGAGAACTCGGGGAGGGCCCCCATGACCACTGAATCCACCCAGATCCACAACATCGGCTACCGGAACTACGACGGACCCCGCCTCGGCCGCGCCTACGCGACGCGCTCGCTGTACTCCCAGAGCCTGCGCGGCGCCTACGGCCTCGGCCGCTCGGCCAAGTCCAAGGTCCTGCCGATGATCCTCTTCGGGGTCATGTGCGCCCCCGCGCTGATCCTGGTCGCGGTCGCCGTCACCACCAAGGCCAACGACCTGCCCGTGGACTACACGCGCTACGCCGCGTGCTCCTCCAGGCCGTCATCGGCCTCTACTTGGCGGCCCAGGCCCCGCAGACCGTCTCCAGGGACCTGCGTTTCAAGACGGTGCCCCTGTACTTCTCACGCCCCATCGAACGCGTCGACTACGTCCGCGCGAAGTTCGCGGCCATGGCATCGGCCCTGTTCATCCTCACCGCGGCACCGCTGATCGTGCTCTACGTAGGAGCACTGCTGGCGAAGCTGGACTTCGCGGAGCAGACCAAGGGCTTCGCACAGGGGCTCGTCTCCGTCGCCCTCCTGTCGCTGCTGTTCTCCGGGATCGCCCTCGTCGTCTCCGCCGCCACGCCCCGCAGGGGCTTCGGCATCGCCGCCGTCATCGCCGTCCTGACCATCTCCTACGGAGCCGTGTCCACCGTCCAGGCCATCGCGCACGAACAGGGCGGCAACGAAACCGCCATCCAGTGGCTCGGACTGTTCTCGCCGATCACGCTCATCGATGGACTGCAGACCGCGTTCCTCGGAGCGACGTCCTCCTTCCCCGGCAAGGTCGCCCCCTCGACGGGCGTGGGCGCCGTCTACGTCCTCGTCGTCCTCGCGCTCGTCGCGGGCAGCTACGCCGCCCTCATGCGCCGCTACCGGAAGGCCGGGCTCTGAACATGGCCCACCCGTCGCCCACCACCACCCCTCTAAGGAATGGGCTGCGCCCATGAGCACCCTTCGCATCGACCACGTCTCCCGCTGGTTCGGCAACGTGGTGGCCGTCAACGACGTCACGATGACCATCAACCCCGGTGTCACCGGCCTGCTCGGCCCCAACGGCGCGGGCAAGTCCACCCTCATCAGCATGATGGGCGGCTTCCTCGCCCCCTCCACCGGCACCGTCACCCTCGACGGCCGCCCCACCTGGCGCAACGAGGACAGCTACAAGCACCTCGGCATCGTGCCCGAGCGCGAGGGCATGTACGACTTCCTCACCGGCCGCGAATTCGTCATCGCCAACGCCGAGTTGCACGGCCTGGGCAAGAAGGCCGCCCAGAAGGCGCTCGCCACGGTCGAGATGGAGTACGCGCAGGACCGCAAGATCTCCACGTACTCCAAGGGCATGCGACAGCGCGTGAAGATGGCGTCCGCGCTCGTCCACGAGCCGTCCGTGCTGCTGCTCGACGAGCCCTTCAACGGCATGGACCCCCGTCAGCGCATGCAGCTCATGGAACTGCTGCGCACGATGGGCGACGAGGGCCGCACCGTCCTGTTCTCGTCCCACATCCTCGAAGAGGTGGAACAACTCGCCTCGCACATCGAGGTGGTCGTCGCCGGGCGGCACGCCGCGAGCGGCGACTTCCGCAAGATCCGCCGCCTCATGACGGACCGGCCGCACCGCTACCTGGTGCGCTCCAGCGACGACCGCGCGCTCGCGGCCGCCCTGATCGCCGACCCGTCCACCGCGGGCATCGAAGTCGACCTCAAGGAAGGCGCGCTGCGCGTCCAGGCCGTCGACTTCGGCCGGTTCACCACCCTGCTGCCCCCGCGTGGCACGCGCACACGACATCAGGCTGCTCACGGTCTCGCCCTCGGACGAGTCCCTCGAGTCGGTCTTCTCCTACCTCGTCGCGGCCTGAAGGGAGTCACCGTGTACGACCCCACTGTCGCCCGGCTCACCTACCGGGCCCTGCTCGGCCGCCGCCGGGCACTGATCCTCTTCGCCCTGCCCCTGCTCCTGATCGTGATCGCCGCCGCGGTCCGCGGCTTCAGCGGCGCGGACGACCAAGTGGCCTCCGACCTGCTCGGCGGCTTCGCCCTGGCCACGATGGTGCCGATCATCGGCGTCATCGCGGGCACCGGCGCCATCGGCCCCGAGATCGACGACGGCTCCGTGATGTACCTGCTGTCCAAGCCGATCAAGCGGCCCACGATCATCGTCACCAAGCTCACCGTCGCGATCGCCGTCACCATGGCGTTCTCCGCGGTGCCGACGTTCATCGCGGGCCTGATCCTCAACGGCAACAGCCAGCAGATCGCCGTCGCCTACACCATCGCCTCGCTGGTCTCCTCGATCGCGTACGCGGCGATCTTCCTGCTCCTGGGCACCGTCACCCGCCACGCCGTGGTGTTCGGGCTCGTCTACGCGCTCGTCTGGGAGGCCCTGTTCGGCTCCCTGGTCTCCGGGGCCCGCACGCTCAGCGTGCAGCAGTGGTCCCTGGCCGTGGCCCACAAGGCCACCGACGGCGGCGACCTGGTCACCTCCGACGTGGGCCTGCCCCTCGCGGTGATCCTGCTGGTCGTGGTCACGGCCGGGGCCACGTGGTACGCGGGCCAGAAGCTGCGGACGCTGACGGTCGCGGGAGACGAGTAACCCGGCAGCGGCCCCCTCGGGGCTCCACCGGACTCTTGACGGCGCCTTCACCCTCCTGCCGGGACACTGGTGGGAGGGGATGCGGCAGCAGTGACCAGGAGGTGCCTCGATGGCATCGGACGAGGGACGGGACAACGGCCCCGGGAGCGAGCCCTGGGACGAGGTGGTCCTCGACGACGACTTCATACGGTCCGCCGAGGCCGCGGAGCCGTCCGCGCGGGCCCGCATGCTCACCGCCCGCTGGCGGGATCAGGCCCCCGAGCCGCAGCCATGGCGCTCCGACGAGCCGCCCGCGGGGTGGTTCTTCAGCCGGGCCCGCAAGCGCCGACGGAAGCGGCGCTAGGCCGCGAGTAATTCGGTGGCGGGCGACCGCCCCGGCCCGGCACAGTAGTGAGGTCACCACGCGCTGGAAGCCACTCTTCCGGCGCTCTCCAACCGGGAGTGGAGCCGACGGTCCGAGAGGCCCGTCGCGCTTCCGGCAGGGCGGTCCGCGGCAGGCTCCGGAGTCATCACCCACTCCGTACGAGCTCCGCCACGGGGGAGACCGCCCGGGGGCGGCCGCTTCGAGCGCGCGTCACCGCGCGGGCCGCCCCTCCCGGCGGGGCCTCCGGAGCCGGAGGGCGGGCGTCAGGCCAGCAGGCGTTCCAGGACCACCGCGATGCCGTCGTCGTCCTCGTTGGACGCCGTCACCTCGCTGGCCACCGCCTTGAGCTCCTCATGGGCGTTGGCCATGGCCACGCCGTGGGCGGACCAGGCGAACATCGGGATGTCGTTGGGCATGTCACCGAAGGCGATCGTGTCCGCGGCCTTGGCGCCCAGGCGGCGGGCCGCCAGCGACAGACCCGTCGCCTTGGTCAGGCCGAGCGGCAGTATCTCCACGATGCCCTCGCCCGCCATGGTGACGCCGACGAGGTCGCCCGCGACGTCCCGCGCCACGGCCGCCAGCGCGTCATCGCCGAGGCCCGGATGCTGGACGTACAGCTTGTTCAGCGGCGCCGACCACAGGTCCGCGGGGTCCGCGAGCGGAATGACCGGGAGCGGCCCTTCCTGGACCGTGTACCCGGGCCCCACGAGGACCTCGCCGTCGATGCCGTCGCGGCTCGCGGCCAGCGCCAGCGGGCCGATCTCGGCCTCTATCTTCGCCAGCGCCAGGCCCGCGAGCTGGCGGTCGAGCGTCACGGACGTCAGCAGCCTGCGCTCGCCCGCGTGGTAGACCTGCGCGCCCTGGCCGCACACCGCGATGCCCTCGTAGCCGAGGTCCTCGAGGACGTGGCGCGTCCAGGGCACGGACCGGCCGGTGACGATGATGTGGGCCGCGCCCGCAGCGGTCGCCGCGGTGAGCGCGTCACGGGTGCGCGCCGACACCGAGTCGTCGGGACGCAGCAGCGTGCCGTCGAGGTCGGTGGCGACGAGCTTGTACGGGAAGACGGGGCCGGAGGGGCTCACTTGGCGGTGGGCTCCAGGATCTCGCGGCCGCCCAGGTACGGGCGCAGGACCTCGGGGACGCGCACGGAGCCGTCCGCCAGCTGGTGGTTCTCCAGGAGCGCCACGATGGTGCGCGGCACCGCGCACAGCGTGCCGTTCAAGGTGGCCAGCGGCTGGACGGTCTTCTTGCCGTCGCGCTCCTCGCGCATGCGCACCGACAGGCGGCGGGCCTGGAAGCCGTCGCAGTTCGACGCGGAGGTCAGCTCGCGGTACTTGCCCTGGGTGGGGATCCACGCCTCGCAGTCGAACTTGCGCGAGGCCGAGGAGCCCAGGTCTGCGGTGGCCACGTCGATCACCTGGAAGGGCAGCTCAAGGCTGTTCAGCCACTGCTTCTCCCACTCCAGGAGCCGCTGGTGCTCGTTCTCGGCCTCCTCAGGGGCGACGTACGAGAACATCTCGACCTTGTCGAACTGGTGCACCCGGAAGATGCCGCGGGTGTCCTTGCCGTACGTGCCCGCCTCGCGGCGGAAGCAGGGCGAGAAGCCCGCGTACCGCAGGGGGAGCTTGTCGGCGTCGATGATCTCGTCCATGTGGTACGCCGCGAGCGGGACCTCGGACGTGCCGACCAGGTAGAAGTCGTCCTTCTCCAGGTGGTACACGTTCTCGGCGGCCTGGCCGAGGAAGCCGGTGCCCTCCATGGCGCGCGGGCGGACCAGGGCGGGGGTCAGCATCGGGGTGAACCCGGCCTTGCCGTGGCCTGCGCGATGGCCGCGTTGACCAGCGCGAGCTCAAGGAGCGCGCCGACGCCCGTCAGGTAGTAGAAGCGCGAGCCGGAGACCTTCGCGCCGCGCTCGACGTCGATGGCGCCGAGCGCCTCGCCGAGCTCCAGGTGGTCCTTGGGCTCGAAGCCCTCGGCGGCGAAGTCGCGGATCGTGCCGTGCGTCTCCAGGACGGCGAAGTCCTCCTCGCCGCCGACCGGGACGTCCGGGTGCACGAGGTTGCCGAGCTGGAGGAGCAGGCGCTTGGCGTCCTCGTCGGCCTCGTCCTGCTCGGCGTTCGCGGCCTTGACCGCGGTGGCCAGCTCGCCCGCCTTCTTCAGGAGCTCGGCCTTCTCGTCACCGGAGGCCTTGGGGATGAGCTTGCCGAGCGCCTTCTGCTCGGAGCGCAGCTCGTCGAAGCGGAGGCCGGACGACCTGCGCCGCTCGTCGGCGGAGAGGAGGGCGTCGACGAGGCCGACGTCCTCTCCACGGGCGCGCTGCGAAGCGCGAACACGGTCGGGGTCCTCACGGAGCAGGCGAAGGTCAATCACCCCTCCAGGCTACCGTCGCGCGCTTCCGGCCCACGACTTGATTTCCCCCTCGCTGGCGTTATGACCGATTTGCCGGAATGTTAATTTCCCGCGTCCCGCCTCGGGTTTCGCGGCGGCATGGCGCGATCCATACGCGTCCCGCGCGGTATCCCCACGCGTCCCGCGCGGTCCGGCGTGAGTCAATAAAACGGACGCCATTCCCCGAATCGGGGCAAGGGTTGCCTGCCTCCTTGACCGGATCGCCTTGTGGGCAACGGGACTTGGGGAGCCGGTTGTCCACAGGAATGGGGGCATCCGGAAAGTTATCCACAGGCTGTGCGAAAGATCTGTGGATGTCGGATGGGGGCCCTCTGAATGCTTCCCCGCGTCGAAGGATTCCCTTCCCAAACCTGGTCAGGGCCAACTTTCGAGTGGAATTGGTTAACTCCAAAGTGTTGCCGCATGGAAAAAGGTGGACGGAGGGGTGACGAGAGTGGCTCTGGGCTGACTTGTGAGCTGGGTACCGATTTGTCGATGATGTCGTGTGACGTTGTCGACTTGTCCCCAGGTCGAGAAGACCACCTGTGGATAACTTCTGTGGACAGAATAAATCTGCAGGTAGGACCGCGGGTTCGGGCCCCTTCAGGGCATGCCGAAGGTCCGGGGAAGCCCCGGGAGGATCAGGGAAAGCCCCGGGAGGACCGGGGAAAGCCCCGGTGGGAAGCGTTAAACGCTCAGAACCGGCCGTCCTGGGAGCGCGCCAGCCAGTCCGACGCCGCGATGAATTCCTCGTCGCTCGTGCCTCGCCGCAGCGTCGCCACGTCCTCGGGCGTCACGCCCGCGCGCGGATACGACCCCAGGAAGCGCACCTTCGGGCAGATCCGCTTCAGGCCCATCAGCGCCTCGCCCACGCGGCGGTCCGTGATGTGGCCCTCGGCGTCCACGCAGAAGCAGTAGTTGCCGATGCCCTGGCCCGTCGGCCGCGACTCGATCCGCATCAGGTTGACCCCGCGCACGGCGAACTCCTGGAGCAGTTCGAGCAGCGCGCCCGGGTGGTCGTCGCCGAGCCAGATCACCAGCGAGGTCTTGTCCGCGCCCGTCGGCGCCGCGGGCCGGGCCGGGCGGCCCACGAGCACGAACCGCGTCGCGGCGTTCGCCGCGTCGTGGATGTCGGTCACCAGCGGCTCAAGGCCATAGGTGGCCGCCGCGAACTCGCCCGCGAACGCGGCGTCGTACCGGCCCTCCTGCACCAGGCGCGCGCCGTCCGCGTTCGACGCCGCCGACTCCCACAGCGCCTCCGGCAACTGCCCGGCGAGCCAGTTGCGCACCTGCGGCTGGGACACCGGGTGGCCCGTCACCGTCTTGATGTCCTTGAGCGCGGTGCCCGGACGCACCAGGAGCGCGAACGCGATCGGCAGGACGACCTCGCGGTAGATCATCAACGGCTCGCCCTTGGCGAGCTCGTCGACGGTGATCGTGACGCCGCCCTCCACCGAGTTCTCGATCGGCACGAGCGCCGCCGCCGCCTCGCCCGCGCGCACGGCGTCCAGGGCCGCGGGGACCGACACCATCGGCACCAGTTCCCGGGTCGCGGCCTCGGGCAGCGTGCGCAGGGCGGCTTCGGTGAAGGTGCCTTCGGGGCCGAGGTAGGTGTAGCGCGTCGCGGACATGAGGTCACCCTAGTGGGCCACGCTCACCCACGGCTCACCCTTCCAGCAGCGCCTGCCCCACGTACCCGCCGGACTCCGCGCCGCCCGGCACCGCGTACACCCCGCTCGCCTCGTGCCGGATGAACTCCGACAGGGCGTCGCCCCGGTCGAGCTTGCGCTGCACCGGCACGAAGCCCCGCAGCGGGTCGGCCTGCCAGCAGACGAAGAGCAGCCCCGCGTCCGGGTCGCCCTTGGCGTCGAAGCCGTCGTGGTACGAGAAGGGCCGGCGCAGCATCGCCGCGCCGCCGTTCTGGTCGGGGCGGCTGATGCGGGCGTGGGCGTTGAGCGGGACGACGAGGTCGCCGCCCGCGGTCGTCTTCTCCAGCTTCATCTCGGTGGTCTCCGTGCCGCCCGTCAGGGGCGCCCCGTCGGCCTTGCGGCGGCCGATGACGTCCTCCTGGGCCCGCGTGGAGAGCTTTTCCCAGTCGTCCAGGAGCATCCGGATGCGGCGTACGACGGCGTAGGAGCCGCCCGCCATCCAGGCGGGGTCGGCGTCGGCGGCCCGGTCGGGCACGAAGATCCGCTTGTTGAAGTCGTCGTCGGACGGCTTGGGGTTGTTCGTGCCGTCGATCTGCCCCATGAGGTTGCGGGCCGTCATCGGGCGTTCGGTGGCACCGGGCGAGCGGTTGAAGCCGTTCATCTGCCAGCGCAGTTTCGCCGCCGAGCCCGTCTCCTTCTGCAGGGCGCGCAGCGCGTGGAAGGCGACGAGCGCGTCGTTGGCGCCGATCTGCACCCACAGGTCGCCGTTGCTGCCGGGCCTTGTCGAGGCGGTCGGAGGAGAACTCCGGCAGTGGGTCGAGGGCGGCGGGGCGCTGCTTCTCCAGGCCCGTGCGGCGGAAGAAGCCGTGCCCGAAGCCGAAGGTGACGGTCAGCGAGGAGGGGCCCGCGTCGCGCGCGATGTCGGTGTCGCGGTCCCCGCCCACCGGCTCGCCCGCCATCAGCCGCGTGGCCGTCGCCGACCAGCGGCGCAGCAGGGCCGCCGCCTCCTTGCGCCCGGCGCCGGGGGCGAGGTCGAAGGCGACGAGGTGGCCGCGCGACTGCACCGGCGTGGTGATCCCGGGCTGATGTTTCCCGTGAAACATCACCCGGTCGGCGCCGAGCGACGTCAGGGCCGTGCCCGACTCGCCGGAGGAGCCGGAGGAGCCCGAGGGCGCCGCCGCGTATCCGGCGGTCGCGCCCGCCGCGCCGAGGGCGAGGCCGGTGGCACCGGCGGTGCCCAGCAGGCGCCGCCGCGAAATGGTGTGGTCCGCCATGGGGGTTCAGCCGATCTGCACGTTCTTGGTGAGGGTGACCTGGTCGATGTCGGAGGTGCGGACGGTCACCGCGATCCTCCAGTCCCCTGCCATGGGGATCTGTACGCCGCTCGCGCTCCAGTGTCCGGTGGTGATGCGGTCCGGGGCGACCGGCAGGGGGCCGACGTCCTCGGCCTTGAGCGTGAAGGAGACCTTGATCTCGGGGAGGTCGAAGGCGCTGCCGTTGGGCCGGTTCGCGTAGACGTGCAGGTCGTTGCCGCCGGTGCGGCCCGGGTCGAGTTCGAGGCGGACGGTGCCCTTGCCGTCCTGGCCGCCGGTGTCGAAGGGCAGCTTGACCTTGAGGGGTCCGGCGGCCCGCGGCGCGGACGCGGAGGCGTTCTTGGCCTCTTCCTCGGTGCGGCCCGGTTCGGTGCTGGTCAGGGCCGTGGTCACGGCGAGCAGGACGACGGCGATGCCGACCTCGGCGAGCACCGAGCGGCGCAGGCCCGAGCGCTGGGGGTCGGCGTCGCGGACGCGCTTCTCGCGGGCGGCGTCCACCGCGGCGCGCTGGCGGGCGAGCTGCGCGGCACGCTTGTCGTCGCCGGGCTTGCCACTGGAGCCCGCCTTGCCATGGGAGCCCGCCTTGCCGTCGGTGCCCGCCGTGGTGTCGTCCGCGCCCTTGGTGCCCGCGTCCGCCGTGGTCGACACCCCGGTCTTGGAGCTGTGCGCGACGGCGACGGGCTTCTTCTTCTTGGTGGAGGGACGCGCCCGCTGCTCCACGACCGCCGCGGCCGCCGCCTCGGGGGCCATCCCGCCCGCCTCGGCGGCGATCCGCCCGGTCCAGCGCCGGGACACGGAGGCGACGCCGACGAGGACGACGACCAGACCGATCTTCACCAGGAGCAGCTGTCCGTAGCGGGTCTCGACGAGAGCGGTCCAGGAGCCGACCTGCCGCCACGACTGGTAGAGGCCGGTCGCGGCGAGGGCGACGACGCTGGCGAAGGCGACCCGGGAGAAGCGGCGCACGGCGCTCGCCTCGATGAGGGGCGCGCGGTACAGGCACAGCAGCAGCGCCGCGACCCCGCCGAGCCAGACGGCCACGGCGAGCAGGTGCAGCACGTCGACGGGCATCGCGATCCCGGCCTGGATGCCGGTCGAGGCGTGCTCGGCGAGCGCCCAGGTCGCGGCGATGCCGATGGCGACGACGCCGCCGCCGATGGCCAGGCCGAAGGCGAGGTCCCGCTTCTCCTTGGGGTCCTCGCGCTTGTCGTACGCGCCGAAGAGCACGGCGATGAAGAGCGCGGCGGCCGCGAGGAGCAGCAGCCGGGAGACGAGCGAGGCGCCGGTCTTGGTCTGGAGGACGTCGCCGAGTTTGGCCAGGTCGAAGGCGTCGCCGAGCTTGCCGGAGCCGGTGTAGGGGGCGCGCAGCAGGAGCATGGCGAGGGTGGCGCCGGTCAGGGCGAGCCAGCCGGAGACGACCAGGCGCTGCAGCGGCCGCACGCCCGCGCCGCGCGGCCAGCAGCCGAGGACGAAGACGGCGCCGCCGACGACGAGGATGAACCCGCCGTAGGAGACGTAGCGCGCGGTGTCGTAGAGGGTGCCGGTGAGGCCGCCGCCGACGTTCTGGTCGGGCAGGGAGACCTTGGTGTCGGAGGGGGCGCCGATGGAGAAGGTGAAGGCTCCGGCGATGGGGTGGCTGTCGGCGGAGACGACCTGGTAGGCGACGGTGAAGGTGCCGTCGGGCAGGCCCGGCTTCAGCTTCACGCCGTAGGTGTTCGCGCCGAGGTCGGTGGTCTTGCCGGTGTCGGCGCGCTTGCCCGCGGGGTCGAGGACCCGTACCGAGCCGTCGGACATGGCGACCTTCTCGGAGAAGGTCAGGGACACCTGGTCGGGTGCCTTGGCGACCACCGCGCCCCGCTTGGGGTCGCTGCCGGTCAGCGCGGCGTGCGCGTCGGCGGGCGCCGCGGTGGCGAGAACGGTGCCGAGGACGGCGCCGCACAGGGCGGCGACGACGAGCAGCAGCCCCGTCCGAACCGGGCGAGGTCCGGCCCCGGGCGGGGAGCGGTGGTCCGCATCAACTCTTCAGTCCCCTCAGTGCGACGAGTGCGAGGCGTGCTGGCCGGCCTTGGAACCGTCGGCCGTGGCGTGCTGGTCGTGCTCGGCGTGCTTCTTCGGGTCGCCGATGGAGGTCTTCGCGCCGTCGGCGTGCGGCTTGGGGTTGTACGTCGCGGCCTTCACCGGCATCTCGACGGTGATCGGGTCCGACGTCTCGAAGCGGAGCGTGACCTTTACCTTCTCGCCCTGCTTCGGCTTGTGCTTCAGCTCTTCGAGCATGATGTGGTTGCCGCCGCGCGCGAAGACGAGCTCGCCGTTCGCGGGCACGTCGAACGACTTGCGCTCCTTCATCGTGCTGCCCTTGGTGGCGTGCAGCGTGACGCTGCCCGCGAGCGGGCTGGACGCCGAGACGAGCTTGTCGGCCGCGCCCTTGTTGGTGAGCGTGAAGAAGCCGCCCGCCATGTCGTCCATGGCGGGGACCGGGACGTAGGCGCCGCTGACCTTCAGCGCGGGCTTCTTGGCGTCGTCGTCGGAGCCGTTGCCGCCGCAGCCGGTCAGGGCCAGGCCCGCGGTCAGTGCTATGGCGCCGCCGGTGAGCAGACGGTGCCGAGTGGTGCGGTGGTTCACGGGTTCTGTCCCTTGATGATCTTGGGGAGGTCCTGCGCGTACTCCGCGGAGCGGGTGTCCTGGCCGTTGTAGACGACGTATCCCGCGTCGGTCTTCGGCGAGAACGCGATGACCTGGGTGCCGTGCATCGACTCGATCTTGTTGTTCTTGAGCTTCTTGGACGGCTCGATGCTGATGCCGACGGTGCGGGCGCTGGCCTGGATGGTCGCGAAGTCACCCGTGAGGCCGATGAACTCCGGGTCCTGGGCCTTCAGCCACTTGCCGAGCTCCTTGGGGGTGTCCCGCTCGGGGTCGGTGGTGACGAAGACGACCTGGAGCTTGTCGAGCTCGGCCTTGGTGACGGTCTTCTCGCGCAGGAGGTCCTTCTTGGCGACGGCGATGTTGCTCATCGTCAGCGGGCAGACGTCGGGGCAGTTGGTGTAGCCGAAGTACAGCAGCACCGGCTTGCCCTTGGTCCGCTCGCGCAGGTCGTACTTCTTGCCGTGCGTGTCGGTGAGGACCATGTCCGGCTTCTTGGACGGCTTGTCGAGGACGGTAGCGGCCTTGTCCGAGCCGGCCTCCATGGAGACGTCGGCGACGGGCTTGGACTTCTTGTCGCCGTCACCGCCGCCGCAGGCGGTGAGGGTGAGTCCGGCGGCGGCGAGCAGCGCCGCGGCGGCGAGCGCCCGCGTCTTGGTGGTCGTGCCGGACGTGGTGGTCTTGTGGCTCAACTTGCGCATACGAAAATGTCCCAGATGTGAGGGGGCCGGGACGCGCCGGGGCCGGGTTGCCCGTGGCGCGTCCCGAGGGCGGCCGAGGCGGATGCCTCAGCTGTCGGCGCGGCGGCGTCCTGCGATGACCGCCCGAAGGCCACGCCCGCGACGCCGACGACGATGCCGACGATGCCGAGGACACGGGCGGTGGTGTCGCTGCTGTCACTGTCGCTGTCGGAGGAGGCGGACTCCTTCTTGGCGTCGGCCTTGCCGTCGTCCCCGGCGGCCTTGTCGTCCTTGGCGGGCGAGGCGCCGTGGTGGTCGTCGGACGCGGCGGTCAGTGCGAGGGTGGGCGCCGGGTACTCCGGCTCGTCGCCGCCCTTCTGCTGCGGCTCGATCCAGCGGACGACTTCCTTGTTGTCGTACGTCTGCAGCGCCTTGAAGACGAGCTGGTCGGCGTCCTCGGGGAGCTGGCCGATGGACAGCGGGAACTTCTGGAAGTAGCCCGGCTCGACGCCCTTGCTGTCGGCGGTCCAGGTGACCTTGGAGACGGCCTCGTCGATCTTCTCGCCGTGGATCTCGATCGGCTTCTTGAGCTTGGTCTTGGTGACCTTCGCCTTCCAGCCCGGCACCGGCTGCGGCATCACGGACGCGAGCGGGTGGTCGGCGGGGAAGGTGACTTCGAGCTTGGTCGTCGAGGCGTCGTCGCGCTCGTTGGGGACCTTGAAGTTGACCGTCGCGTAGCCGCCCTTGGCGGCCTGGCCCTCGGGGCTGACGCTGACGTGCGCGAAGGAGGGCACGGAGAGCAGCAGAACGGCGGAGGCGGCGACGCCACCCACAACGGAGACACGAGTCAGGGACTTCATGGCGGAATGCTCCATTTTCGGCAGGTGAGTACGGCGGCCGGAGCCCTCGTGGCGAGGAGTCCTCGTGCTTCCTCGTGCTGAGGAGCCCTCGTAGGAGGGGGTACGGCCGGTGCGTACGGAGTGTTCGGAAAGGGGCACGGTGCGAGGGGCCTACGGCCACGCGCGCGTGCTGACGGGTACGGGCGCGCCGCGCACGGCACCCACCCCTTCCGAAGGCCGTACGGCGATCGCGTGCGGGACGCGGTGCGTACGGCGCCGGGGAGCGGTCCGTGTCAGACGGCGAGCGCGAGCGCGGCGGGCGGGCCGCGCCGGATGACCGTGTGCTGGAGGGCGGCCGCCTGGAGCTTCGGCGGCACCAGGGCGTGGGCGTCGCGCACGGGGCGGGACGCCGGTCCCGTGGTGCCCGGGAGCCCCGCCCGCAGGGCGCGCACCAGGGCGAGGGCCGCGCGCAGCGAACGCACGAGCGCCCCTTGGGCGATCTCCTGGGCGCCCTGTGCGGAGAGCCGGACCAGCCGGGTGAGCGCCACGTCGCCGCGGCGCAGCAGCCAGCCCGCGGCCAGCGCGGCGAGCACGTGCGCGAGCAGCATGGGCAGCGACGGCAGCACCGACATCGCGGACGCGGGGGCCATCGCCGTGTCCATGGCCGCCCCGCCCGTGGTGTGGGCGTGCGCGGGGTGACCGCCGGACGGGCCGACCCCCGCGGTCTCGAGGATCTGCCGGGCCTGGACGGGGGTGATCGTCGCCCCGCCCGCCCCGCACACGATGCGAGCCGCGCGCTCGACGACGGGAACCGCCGCCCGTGCCGCCCGCCGCCATCGCCGTGCCGTGCTGGCCGAGCCCGAACAGGGCGTGCAGCCCGAGCTGCCCGGCCGCGAGCGCCCCCGCGATGCCCGGCAGCGACCGCTCCCGCCCGGCGAGGGGTACGGCGAGGACGAACACCCCGACGAATCCGGCGCCGAGCGTCCACAGCGGGACGCTGGCGCACGAGGCGAGCACATGACCCCCGGCGGACAGCACGAGGCAGGCCGCGGCGAACACCGCGGCCCGCAGCAGCCGCAGATCGGCTCCGGCGCGCGCCTGGCGCTGGTGGGGGGCAGTCATGGCCGGGCCATCATCGCACTGGCCCGCCCCGCTCGGTACGGCAGGTCCGCAAGCTCCCGTGCGTGGTGGAAGCACCTGGAGGAGCCTTAATCATCCGCTATCACCCATTTGTGAGGTGAACAACCAGAAGGGAGCGGTCGAGAGGTAAAGGTCCGAAAAGTTAACTAAGTGGCCGTTAAGTCCATAAAGGTCCTGGTGGGTGGGGATCATGGTTCCCGAAGCGCGCGCGGGGGCGCCGCCGTTGGCGCGTGTCCCGGTACACCGGACACTGTCCGGCCCGCGTCCGCCGTATGGGCGGCATCACGTCAACTGGGCGCTTATCTCCGGGCGCTCGCGGCAATACGTATCGGTATGTCGAGCCGCGGCCAGAGGGCTGGAGCATGCCAGGAGGCTGAAGCATGAGCATCTGGTGGTCCCTCCATTTGCGGCGCGAAGCCGCGAGCGTTCCGCTCGCCCGACGCCTGCTCATCGGCACGATGGAGACGGCCGGGGTCGATCCGGAGGTCTCCTACGACCTGTCGCTCGCGCTCACCGAGGCCTGCGCGAACGCGGTGGAGCACGGTGGTGAGGCGGGCCCCACCGCGGGCGCCTACCGCGTCACCGCCTATTTGGACGGCGAGAAGTGCCGCATCGAGGTCGCCGACTCAGGGCCCGGTCTGCCGCCTGGCCGGACGTTCACGAGCGGCGCCGGTGCCCCGGGGGCACGAGGCGCCAAGGGCCGCGGCGGCGCTGGACGCACCCGCCGCACCCGCCGCCGCGCACAGGCCCAGGCCGCGCGCCGTCAGCCCCAGGCCCGCCCGCAGGCCCCGGCCGCGGTGGCGCCGCCGCCGGAGTCCGCCGAGAGCGGCCGCGGCCTGTGTCTGATCCGGGAGCTCGCCGACGACGTCCACTTCGGCAACAAACCGGGCCGGGGCGGCGCGGTGATCAGCTTCGACAAGATCCTCAAGTGGCGCGAGGGCGCGCCCCTGATGGTGTCCTGAGGGGCCTGAGGGGCCTGAGGTGATGGTGTCCTGAGGCTGCCGTGTGCGGTCAGGGGGATCAGCCGCGCACCGCGGCCGCGTACACCTCCAGGGCCGGGCGGGGGGCGCGGCCGAGGAGCGCCCGCAGCTGGTTGTCCGCTATGGACGTGCCGTCGACGAAGCCGCCCGCTATCGCGGAGTAGGTGCTGAGCAGCATGGGGACCTGGGAAGGGGAGGGCCTCGCCCGCCGATATCAGCGCCGCGCGGGTCGCCTCCAGGGTGTCCGGCTCGTACGAACCGTCTATGGCCTTCGCCAACTCGGCGCCGCCCAGGGCGTCTTCCCCGACCAGTTCATAGACCCGGCCCGCGTGCGCGGACGGGTCGGTGGCTACGCGGGCGGCGACCGCGGCCAGGTCCTCGCGCGCCACCGCGGCGAGGCGGCCGTCGCCGAGCGGCGCGGCTATCGTCCCGTCCGGGCCGGGCGCGGCGATCGCGGCGAGGAACTCCGCGTACAGGCCGTTGCGCAGGACCGTCCAGCGGAGCGAGGAGCGGCGCAGTCTGCGCTCGGTCCAGCGGTGGGCCAGGGCGTATGTCAGGTGGTCGCCGTCGCCGCTGAGGCTCGTATAGACGAGGTGGCCCACGCCCGCCTTCTCGGCGGCGGAGATCACGGCCTCGTGGCGGGCGATCACCACGTCGTCCTCGGCTGCGCCCGCCGAGATCACCAGGAGCGTGTCCACGTCGGTGAAGTCCAGCGAGGCCGGGTCGTCGAAGTCGACGCGGCGCTGGCCCGGGCCGGGGGCGCGAGTGCCCACGACGGCCTCGCCCGCGGCCGTGAGCTCCGCCAGTTCGGCGGTGATGAGCTGGCCGAGCGCGCCGGTCGAGCCAGTGATGAGCAGCATGGGAACGATCCCCCGTCATGAGCAGTTGGAATGGGTGTCCGATGGCTGTGGTGCCGCGCATCCGGTACGAGAACCATCGTGATCGACACCGGCCGATCAGGTAAGGAGGCACTTTGATGTCAGTGGGGCACACGGCTGTAACCACCCCCCGGCCCGCCGACGCCACTCGGTCCGCGGGGACAGCCCCGTTCACGGGGACACCCCGGTCCACGGGGGACGCCCGGTCTGCCGGGTCCGCGGCGGCCAGCGCGCCCGGCGGCCCCGTCATCAGCTGCGAGACACCGCAGGACGAGTGCGGCGTCAGGGACGTCCTGGACCGCCTGGGCGACAAGTGGTCGGTCTATGTGGTCGTCGAACTCGCCTCGGGAGTCCTGCGGTTCAAGGAGCTCCAGCGCCGCATCCACGGTGGCATCTCGCAGCGCATGCTCACCCTGACGGTGCGCCGCCTGGAGCGCGACGGCCTGGTCAAGCGCACGGTGTACCCGACGATCCCGCCGCAGGTCGAGTACGAACTGACGGAGATGGGCCACAGCATGACGCACCTCATCAAGGCGCTGGCCGACTGGTCGATAGACCACCGCCCGGCCATAGCGGCGGCGCGGGAGGCGTACGACGCGGAGCGGGACGCGCCTGGCTCGCGCTAGCCGACTGCCTGGGCGGGCGAGGGCGGTCTCAGTAGACGGGGGCGCCCAAGCGGATGCGGGCGCCCAACTTGCCGATACGGCAACAGCAGTTGTCGCTCCCGCGGAGCCGGTCGCAGTCTGGAGCCAGTCCAGAAGGCGCTCGAAACCGTCAGGAGGCCACACGGTGCCCCAGGAGAACACGTCGCTGAACAACCGCGTCCACCACGTCCGTTCCGGGGAGCTGGACGGCTATGCCGCGCTCAGCGGCGGCACGGTGGGCTCCCGGAACCTGTGGATGGGTCTGGTGGAGCACGAGCCCATGAGCTCGACCGACAACCACCACCACGGCGAGTCCGAGGCGGGCATCTACGTAGTCAGCGGTCACCCGGTGTTCGTCTTCCACGACGGCGAGCGGGAAGTCAGAATCGAGGCGGGCCCCGGTGACTTCCTGCTCGTGCCGCCGTTCGTCCCGCACCGGGAGGAGCACCCCGACCCGGATGAGCCGGTGGTCGTCGTGATCGCGCGCACCACGCAGGAACCCATCAAGGTCTCCGTGCCGGAGCTGTACCAACTCACTGAGGCGAAGGCGGAGTAGCTCGCACAGCGGCCGGAGCGAAGGGGGCGGCCCGCACCGCCTCCTTCGCTCCGGCGCCGTCGGCGCACTCAGGCCCGCGCCGCGTCCGCCACCTTCGACAGCCGCGCGTACCGCGCGTCCGACAGCTCCACGTCGAGCGCCCGTACGTTCTCCTCCAGGTGGCCCACCGACGTCGTGCCCGGGATCGGCACGATCACCGGTGAGCGGCGCAGCAGCCAGGCCAGGGCCGTCTGCGCGGTCGTGGCGCCGAGCTCCGCCGCCACCTCGGCGACCTCGCCGCCCGCCCGGGCGTGGGCCCCCATGGCCACGGGGAAGAACGGCAGGAACGCGATGCCGTGCTCGGTGGCGTGGTCGACGACGGCCTCGTGCTGCCGGTCGGCGAGGTTGTACAGGTTCTGCACGCTGGCGATCGGCGTGATCGCGGAGGCCTCGCGCAGCTGCTCGACGCTCACCTCGGACAGACCGATGTGCCGCACCTTGCCCTCGTCACGCAGCTGCTTGAGGGCGCCGATCTGGTCGGCGAGCGGATAGGCGTCGTCGAGCCGGTGCAACTGGAGCAGATCGATCCGCTCGACGCGCAGGCGGCGCAGGCTGAGCTCGGTCTGCTGGCGCAGATAGGCGGGGTGCCCCAGCGGCACCCACTCGGTCGCCGACGGCCGCACCACGCCGACCTTGGTGGCGATCGCCACGTCGGCCGCGTACGGGTGCAGCGCCTCGGCGATCAGCTCCTCACCGCCGCCGAGCAGGTACGAGTCGGCCGTGTCGATCAGGTTCACGCCGAGCTCGACGGCCCTGCGCAGCACGGCGATCGCGGCCGCGCGGTCCGTCGGCGGCTTCCAGATGTGGCCCGCTCCCGGGTCGCCGTCGGCGGGGTCGGGCGCCGCCGCGAGCCGCATCGAGCCGTAGCCGATCCGGCGCACGGACAGATCGCCGCCGATCGCGAACGTGGTCTGTTCCCGCTGCTCCCGCTGTCCCTGCTGTTCCCGCTGTTCCCGCTGTTCCGTGGCGCTGGTCGTCATTCCCGGTTCCCCCTTGAGGCACACGCTGTCGTGGTCGCGCTGAGTGGTGTCGGCGCCCTTTCGGGTACGTCGGCACTGATCCCAACCCCACCGTCAGCGGCCGTATTTCAGCAGCTCAGCGACTCGGGAGGGTTGTAACGCGGCGTTCATGGAACGTCGCGTGCCCCCGGCGGCGCGTTCCGCTCACTTCAGTGGCGCGCCCCGCTGACCCTGGCGACGGCGCGCGGCACCGCGCCCCGCTCACCCCGGCGGCAGCGCCCGGCACAGAGCCTCGACGGCCGCCGCGTACGCGTGCTCCGGAGGCGTCGCGTAGCCGACGACGAGGCCGTCGGGGGCCGTCATCGTCGCCTGGGGATGCCGGTAGTCGGCCAGGCCCTCCAGGCCGACGCCGTGCCACACGGCGGCCTTCACCGCGGACGCCTCCGTGCCGGGCGGCAGCCGGAGCACCGCGTGCAGTCCGGCGGCGATGCCGGTGACGGTGATGTGCGGGGCGTGTTCGGCGAGCGCGGCGACGAGGTGGTCGCGGCGGTTCCGGTAGCGCAGACGCATCCGGCGGACGTGGCGGTCGTAGTGCCCGGACTCGAGGAGCTCGGCGAGCGTGAGCTGGTCGGGGACGCTCGCCCACGCCTCCCGCTCGCCCTTGGCGGCGACGACGGCGTCCACGAGGTGCTCGGGCAGGACCATCCAGCCGAGCCGCACGGCGGGGGACAGGGCCTTGCTCACCGAGCCGATGTAGATGACGCGTTCCGGATCGAGGTCCTGGAGGGCGCCCACGGGCTCGCGGTCGTAGCGGAACTCCCCGTCGTAGTCGTCCTCCACGATCAGCCCTCCGTGAGTACGGGCCCAGTCGACGACGGCGGTGCGGCGCGCCGGGCCCAGCGGGCCGCCGGTCGGGAACTGGTGCGCGGGCGTGAGCAGCACCGCCCGTACCGGAGTCTGCGCGTCCGCCAACTCCTCGACGCGGGCGCCGTGTTCGTCCAAGGACAGCGGTACCGTCCGCACCTTGGCCGTCTCCAGGAGCGAGCGGTGGAAGCCGAGGCCGTACGCCTCCACTCCTAGGGGCCCGCGCAGCACTCCGCCGCCGCCCGTGCCGAACAGCAGCCGCAGCGCGTGCGCGAACCCCGAGCAGACCACGATCCTCTCCGGGTCGGTCCGCACCCCCCGGGAGCGCGCCAGATAGCCGGTGAGCGCGCGCCGCAGCTCGATCCGGCCGCGTGGGTCTCCGGGCCCGAACGCCTCGTTGGGCGCCGCGGTCAGGGCGCGCCGGGCGGCGGCGAGCCAGGCGGTCCGCGGGAAGGAACCGGCGTCCGGCTGGCCCTGGACCAAGTGGTGCGTGGGGGGCGCGGGCGCGCTGGGGGCGCGTTTGGGAACACGTACGCGCGGGGGTGGCGCCGCACGCTCGGCGACCCGCGTCCCCGAGCCCTGGCGCGCGGTCAGCCAGCCCTCGGCGACCAGCTCGGCGTACGCGTCGGCGACGGTGTTGCGGGCGATCCCGAGGTCGGCGGCCAGCGAGCGGTACGGCGGCAGGCGGGTGCCAGGGGCTAGCCGCCCGGAGCGTACGGCCTCGCGCAGCGCGCGGATCAGGGCGGCACGGCGGCTGCCGCCGCCGGAGAGGTCCAGATGGAGGTCAGCGCCGATGCGCCGCGCCGAATTGACCCATGATTCAGCCATGGAAGTGCACCCTACCCAAGGTCTTTGCGGCTCATAGATTCATGGTCATGACGAACAACACCGCAGTTGCGGCGAACAGCACCGCAGTCACGACGAACAACGCCGCACTCACCGAGTCCGCCGCCACCGCACTCACCGGGTCCGCCGCCCCCGCCCAGACCCCCCGTCTGAACTTCGCCCAGGTCGCCCCGAAGGTCTTCAAGGCCGTCATCGGCCTGGACGCCGCCGCCCGCGACGGCCTCGACCCGGCCCTGGTCGAGCTGATCCAGATCCGCGCCTCGCACCTCAACGGCTGCGCGTACTGCCTGCACATGCACACCAACGACGCGCGCAAGGCGGGCGAGAGCGAGGACCGGCTGCACATGGTGGCCGTCTGGCGCGAGGCCAGGAACTTCTTCACCGCCAAGGAACAGGCGGCGCTCGCCCTGACCGACGCGGTAACCCGCCTCTCCGAGGCGGGGGTTCCCGACGCTGTCTACGTAGAGGCGGCATCCCACTTCGAAGAGGCCGAGCTGGCGCAGGTCCTTTCCCTGATCTTCGCGATCAACACCTGGAACCGCATCGCCCTGAGCACCGCGAAGGCGGCCGGCACCGACGAGCGCCAGGGCTGACCGGCCTGTGCCCCGGAACCCTGTGCTTCGGCGCGCCCCTTCATCGGCCTTCGGCCTCGTCCTCAAACCCCGGACGGGCTGAGTGTCCGCTCGGCCCACCGCGCCGCCGGGCCCATCGCGCACGCCGCCGCCATGATCACCCCGCCGAGGAGCAGCCACCCCGGAGTCCCCCACTCCACGAGCAGCGCGGTGAGGACCAGCGGGCCGAGCGCGCGGGCCACGGTCACGCCGGTGCCGAAGAAGCCCTGGTACTCGCCGATCCGCCCGGCCGGGGCCAGGTCGAAGCCGAGCTGCCAGGACCCGGCGGACTGGAGCATCTCGGCGGCGAGCAGCACCAGGGACCCGGTGACCAGGACCGCGGCCGCCGCCCACGGACCGGCGTCGAGGGCCGACAGGGCGAACACCGCGCACGCCACCAGCATCAGCACCCCGGACCCGCGCACCGCCCGCACCGCCGACGCGATGCCGGACACCGACCGGGCCGTGCGCACCTGGAGGGCCATGACGCCGAGGGTGTTCAGGACGAAGAGCGCCGAGACCAGCCAGGAAGGCGCCTGCGTCCGCTCGGTGAGCCACAGCGGCACGCCGAGGCTGAGCAGCGGCATCCGCAGCAGCAGCACGGCGTTGAGGAGCGTGACCACCGCGTACGGCCGGTCCCTGAGGACGGCGAGCCGCCCGCCCGCGACCGTCGCCACCGGCGCGACGGCGGGCAGCCGCCACAGCACCGCCGCGCACGCCACGAAGGCCACCGCGTCCAGCGCGAACACCGACAGGTACGCGGCCCGGCCGCCGTGGTGCAGGGCCACCCCGCCGAGCGCCGCGCCCACCGCGAGCCCGCCGTTCAGCGTGGCCTGGAGGTGCGCGAGCGCCCCGGTCCGCGCCTCGCGCGCGACCAGCCCAGCGAGCAGCGCCTGCCGCGCGGCGGCGAGCCCCGACTGGGCGGTGGCGTAGACGAGCGCGGCCAGGACGAACGGCACGAAGCCGCGGACCAGAAGGAAGGACGCCACCGCGGCCGCCGTCGCGAGCGCCAGCAGCACGGCCGTCCCGCGCGGCCCGCGCCGGTCCGCGAACCGCCCCAGCGGCACGCCCACCACCGAGCCCACCGCCCAGGCCGCCGTGAGCCCGACCCCGATCCTCGCGGGGGCGAGCCCGACGACGTGCGTGAAGTACAGGGCGGACGTCACGTAGTACGCGCCGTCGCCCACGGAGTTGCTCAGCTGGGCGAGGGCGAGGAGCCGCAGGGGGCCAGGCGCGGGGACGAGACGGGGGGTCGTCATGTCCCGAACACTAGGGACGCGGTGGCACCCTCAAGTGGTCCACTTCTAGCTCCTATTCATGGTCCACTTCGGCCGCGGCTAAGGGCGCGCCCATGCCCAAGTCCAAGCACGCAAAACGCCGGACGGGCAGCATTCAGCCCGTCCGGCGTCTCAGGAAGAGCGCGCGGCGCGTGGAACGGCGCCCGCGCCCGACGTCAGCCCTTCAGCTCGGCCATCCAGAGCTCGACCTCACCCGACCGCCGAGGCAGCGCGGCGCTGAGGTTCCGGTTGCCGTCCTCGGTGACGAGGATGTCGTCCTCGATGCGCACGCCGATGCCCCGGTACTCCGCTGGCACCGACAGGTCGTCCGCCTGGAAGTACAGCCCCGGCTCGACGGTCAGGCACATGCCCGGCTCCAGGGTGCCGTCCACGTACGTCTCGGTGCGCGCGGCCGCGCAGTCGTGGACGTCCATGCCGAGCATGTGACCGGTGCCGTGCAGCGTCCAGCGACGCTGGAGCCCGAGCTCGAGGACCCGCTCGACGGGGCCCTCGACCAGGCCCCACTCGACCAGCTTCTCGGCGAGCACGCGCTGCGCGGCGTCGTGGAAGTCGCGGAACTTCGCCCCCGGCTTCACGGCCGCGATACCGGCCTCCTGGGCCTCGTACACCGCGTCGTAGATCTTCTTCTGCAGCTCGGAGAAGCGGCCGTTGATCGGCAGCGTGCGGGTGACGTCCGCCGTGTAATACGTGTGCGTCTCGACGCCCGCGTCCAGCAGGAGCAGCTCGCCGGAGCGGACCGGTCCGTCGTTGCGCACCCAGTGCAGGGTGGTGGCGTGCGGGCCCGCGGCGCAGATGGAGCCGTAGCCGATGTCGTTGCCCTCGACGCGGGCGCGCAGGAAGAACGTGCCCTCGATGTAGCGCTCGCTGGTGGCCTCGGCCTTGTCGAGGACCTTCACGACGTCCTCGAAGCCGCGCACCGTGGAGTCCACGGCCTTCTGCAGCTCGCCGACCTCGAACTCGTCCTTGACCAGCCGGGCCTCGGAGAGGAAGACCCGCAGCTCCTCGTCGCGCTCGGCGGTGACCTTGTCGGTCAGGGCCGCCTCGATCCCGGCGTCGTACCCGCGCACGACACGGACCGGGCCGCTGGCCTCGCGCAGCGCGCCGACGAGCTCGCGCACGTCGGACGCGGGGATTCCGTACAGCCGCTCGGCCTCGGTGAGCGAGTCGCGGCGGCCGACCCACAGCTCGCCCTGGCCGTCGAGCCAGAACTCGCCGTTCTCGCGGTCCGAGCGCGGCAGCAGGTAGATCGTCGCCCGGTGGCCGCCCCCGGCCGGCTCCATGACGAGGACGCCGTCCTCGGTCTGGTTGCCGGTGAGGTACGCGTACTCGACGGACGAGCGGAAGGCGTACTCCGTGTCGTTCGAGCGGGTCTTCAGGTTGCCCGCGGGGATCACCAGGCGCTCGCCCGGGAAGCGCGTGGACAGCGCGGCACGGCGGGCGGCGGTGTGCTCGGCCTGGGGGATCGGCTCCAGGTCGCGCAGAGCTCGGTGTCGGCCCAGCCGGACTTCATGTTCTCGGCGAGCTCGTCGGACACGCCCGGGTACAGGCCGTTCTTCCGCTGCTTGATCGGCTCTTCCGCGGTCTCCTCAGGGCCCGCCGCGGCAGCGGCCCGATCAGACTCAGCCGGGTTGAGAGCGTCCGACACGGCGCGCCTCCTCTGTCTGTGTACGACAACGAACCCTCCTCATCGTACGGCCGCCCCGAAGGGGTTCCAGAGGCAGAAGGCCCCTTACACAGCGCAGCCGGAGGGTCACGTCGCACGGCGCGTCCGCGAGCGCGGAGCCGTGCGGCCACGCGGTGGCTACTCGAACCGGGCCGCCAGCAGCACCACGTCCTCCTCGCTGTCCGCGGTGGCGAGCCCGTCCGGCAGCATCGTGCGCAGCACGTGGTCTGCGAGCGCGTCCGGGTCGTCGCGGGCGGCCTTCGGCACGCCGGCCGCCGCCGCGTGCAGCCGCGCGAACGCCCGGTCCATGGGGTCGCCGGTGCGGTGCAGCAGCCCGTCGGTGTAGAGCAGCAGCGTCTCCCCGGGCTCCGGGCGGATCTCCACGCTCGGCGCCTCCCAGCAGGCGAGCATGCCGAGCGGCGCCGACAGTGAGGTCTCCACGAACTCCGTGCGCCGCTCGCCGACGAGGAGCGGCGGGCTGTGCCCCGCCCCCGCGAGGACGATCTTGCGCAGGGCGGGTTCGCAGTACGCGAACAGTGCCGTCGCCGACCGGGCGGGCTCCGTGAGGCGCAGCAGCAGCTCCAGGTCGGACAGGACGGCGACGGGGTCCTCGCCCTCCATCACCGCGTACGCCCGCAAGGAGGCCCGCAGCCGCCCCATCGCGGCGACCGCGCTCGGCCCGGACCCGGTGACGGAGCCCACCGCGAGGCCGAGGGCCGCGTCCGGCAGCGGCAGCGCGTCGTGCCAGTCGCCGCCGCCGCGCGCCCCGGCGTGGTGGCGCGCGGCGAGGCGCACGCCCGACACGCGCGGCAGCCGCGCTGGGGCAGCAGCTCCTCGCGCAGGGTCACCGCGGTGGTGCGGGCGCGCACCAGCTCCACCAGGCGGGCCAGGTGCTCGGCGGCGTAGCGGACGTAGAGGCCGATCAGGTGCCGCTGGCGCGGGGCCGGTTCGGCGGGCTCGTCGTACAGCCAGACCGCCGCGCCGATCCCGCCCGCCGTCTCGGTGGCCAGCGGCAGCGCGTAGCTCGCCGCGTAGCCGAGGCGGACGGCGACCTCGCGGTGGCGCGGGTCGAGGGCGTCGTCGGCGAAGAGGTCCGGCTGCACGATCTCGGTGAGCGGCGGCGGCGCGGCGTCGGGGGCGGGCTCGGGGGGCGCGCTCGCGTCGAGGAGGCGCCCGTGGGCGGTGGCGGCGCGCGGCACCGTCTCCAGGTGGCCGAGGTCGGCGCGGGCGAGGCCGAGGCCGACGGTCGTGTCGGGGCCGAGGCCGTCCGCGGGCTCCACCACGACGAGGCCGCGGCGGGCGCCGACCAGGGCGGCGCCCCGCGCGCAGCAGCTCGTCGAGGGCGTCGTCGAGGGTGGCGGTGCGCGCCAGGCGCTCGGTGAGTTCGTGCAGCGTGGTGAGGTCGGAGACCCAGCCCGCGAGGCGGTCCTGGATCAGCGCGGCCGGGGCGTTTGGGGCGGGCGGGACGGCCGCTGTGGGCGGGGCAGTGTGCGCCGGAGGGGGAACAGTGGAATCGATTCCGGCCACTTTCGGCGGGTGCGGGGCGTTCATGGCTGACCGCTTTCCGGCCAGTGCGTATTGCTCAATAGCATCGCAAACCCCCTGTCATTCTGCGCCGCTAGCAATGCCTCCACATCTACACGGAGTGGAGAGGGGATGTCCAGCATTGTCCTGCTGGGATTCCTGGTGTCCAGTGCGCTGCGTGAGAATTCTGTGAACTGTGAGTGATCTTGAAAACTTGTCCGAAAACTGTTGCGGTGAAGGGCATATTGCGGTCGACTGACATTGTTCGAAGGAGCGTCACAGCGGTCGTGATGGGTACGGATCCAGTGGTGGCTCGGATGGCCAGGGGCAGTTGTACGACGCCCGGAACCTGCCGCCGGACCCGGACGTCTTAACCCACGGCGGCCGCGCCCCATCCTCCCGTGGCACCGGGGGCAAGAAATGCGCGGGACGGCAAACGCCAGGCGCCGCCACCCCACGCCACGTTAACGCTCGGCCCATAGGGGATCCCCATGCCGCAGGCTGGGGGCGTGACGCGCCAGCTTGTACGCACCTTGCATGCACCTTGTACGCGCACCTCGTACACAGCGATAGAGATCCACACATGGTGTGATGTGGCCCGAAGTGTCCCTCTGCGTGTAACGGAAAGGAACGAGCGCTCATGCGCGAGATCCTCGGAAGGCGACGCAGGCTCCTGTCCTGGCGAATCGGTAGGAAGTCTGACCAGAGCCCCTCTCTGATCGGTGCGGCCCAGACCTTCGCGACGGAATGGCGCTGGCCCGTGCTGCCCGGCGTCGGCATCGACGGACAGAGCAGGCACGCACGCGACGGGCTCGCCGGAGCCGACGGCCGGCAGAGTGACACACGCGACGGCCGAGACGGCAACGACAGCGGAAAGCGCGGCAGGCGAGGCGCGGGCAAGAAGCGTGGACCGCGCGCGGCGAATCGTGAAACCGCAGGTGACAGGGGTGGCCGGGGCGATCGGGGCGACCGTCTTGAGGAGCCCGGGGTGTCCGCCCGGCTCGGCGGCGCCGTGCGCTGCGCCTGCCCCGACCCGGAGTGCGTGGTTCCAGGCGCCCACCCGCTCGACCCGGGCCTGCTCGCCGCCACCACCGACGCGCGCATGGTGCGCTGGTGGTGGACCAACCGGCCCGGCGCTCCCGTGCTCCTGGCCACCGGCGGACGCGCCCCGTGCGCCGTGAGCCTCCCCGCGGCCGCCGGCGCGCGCGCCCTCGCCGCGCTCGAATCCGCGGGCATCCGCCTCGGCCCCGTCGTGGCGACGTCGGCCCGCCTGTTCATCCTCGTAGCGCCCTACTCCATGGAGCAATTGGGCGAACTGCTGTACGCGAAGGACCACGTGCCCGGCTCGCTGCGGTTCCACGGAGAGGGCGGGTATCTCCCCCTGCCGCCCTCCGAGACGGGCCAGGGCCAGGTCCGCTGGGAGCGGGCCCCGCTGCCCGGCTCGGCGGCCCCCTGGGTGCCGGACGTCGAGGCCGTCGTCGACGCGGTGGTCGACGCGCTCACTCATACGGGTGTGAGCGCGCCCGAGTTCTAAGGGAATTGGGCGCGCGGCGCGGGCGGGGGCACGCCGGGTCGTTATCTTCGGCGCATGCACCCGCGCCCGGCCGTGAACCCCCGCCTGCTCGCGCTCCTGGGCGTCGTGGCCGTCGCCGCCCTGCTTCCGCTCGCCGGGGCGGCGGCCGGGCCCGTACTGGACGACGCCAAGGCGCCCTCGCACCCGGGGCCCGCGGCCGCGGAGCACCCGCGGGCGGGTCACGCCGAGGGGGAGCGTCCGGAAGCGGACGGCGCCGCGCCGGGCGCCGGGGCCCGTGGGGCCGCGGAGGGCGATGCGACCGCGTCCCGGCCGCGGGACACGGCGGCCGGCACCGGACCCTTGCCGCTCCTTGAGACCACCGCCCGGTGCGGCCCCGAACTCACCTCGTCCGACGGCATCGAGGCCCAGACCTGTGTCCTGGCCCAGGGCGGGGACACCTGGGCGCGCACCTACTACCGCAACGCCACCGGCGAGGCCGTGAAGGCCGTACTGAGCGTCATGGGACCCAAGGGGCGCACGGTGCAGATGCACTGCGAGGTGAGCGCCGGGGACGAGCCGGGGGCGTGCGATACGCCCAAGGGGCGCACGGCGGGACCAGCGGCGCACTACATGGCGGTCGCGGAGTTCGCGAGTGAGAGCGGCGACGCCCTGCTGCTGCGGTCGGGCAGCAACTCCGGTGGACCTCAAGGCAGTTGAGCGCGCGACTTTTTCCGGGCATGGAAACGCCCGGTTGCTGGCGACGGGGGATGCACCAGCAACCGGGCTACCTGAACGGTAACAAGAGATCGGCGCTTGGCAAATTCGATCTCAGTTATCCAGACAGGGATTTACCTGTGTCCATGGGGAGTTGTGACGGGAGTCACGCATTCCGATCCGACTGACCGGTGGGTCAGGGAGGCAGAGGTGGGACGCCTGCGCACCGTCCGACCGGCCGCTCCGCACGCTCGCGCGGTGAAGAGCGCGTGACATCACGACGGCGAAAGGCCGCCCGCCGCCACCCGGCACCACCCACCCGTTCGAAATCCGGTCCGGGACGTCAGCTGAATGTCGTCCGTGAGTTCGGAAAAACGGGGGCGTGCGCGGGGGTTTCACGCGCTGGGCGGGGCGCGGGGCGCGTTTCGTGCCGGGCGCCCGCGACATCCGGCGCGAGGCCTGGAGGGGACGGGTCCGGAAGGGGCCGGAGGGGAGCCGGAGCGCCGGGGGTGGAAACGGCTCCGCGCGGGGCCCGAGGGGGCTCCCGCGCGGAACGGCCGCACCGCTGTGTGCGCTAGCTGAGCGTCACCTGGCGGTTGGTGAGGCCGCCGCGGGCGCGCCGCTCCTCCGGCGTGAGCGGATCCGTCGTCGCGAGCGCCGCGGCGAACCGCTCGGCGAACTCCGCCGCGGGCTTCTCCACGTCCTCGGCCCCCGTGCCGCTCGGCAGGTCCCACACCGGCACGGTCAGACCGTGCGCCCGGAAGGAGCCGACCAGGCGCGTGCCCTCACCGAGGCTCGACGCACCGGAGGCGTGCAGCCGGGCGAGCGCGTCGAGCAGCTGCTCCTCGGGGTGCGGCATGACCCAGCGCAGGTGGTTCTTCTCCGGCGTCTCGCACCAGTACGCGGAGTCCACGCCGGACAGCTTCACGGTGGGGATGGCGGCGGCGTTCGCGCGCTCCAGGGAGGCGGAGACCTCCGTCGAGGCGTTCTCCGCGTCCGGCACCCAGAACTCGAAGCCCGTGTGCACGACCGGCTCGAAGGGAGCCTCGTCGGCCAGCAGGTCCTGCAGGCGCGGCCCCTCGGCGGGCGCCCGGCGGCCCACGACGGGCTTGCCCGGCTCGGTGGTGAGGGCGCGCCCCAGCGTGTCGGCGAGGTCGCGGCTGATGTCACCGGAGGAGGTGTCGTTCTGCAGGCCGAGGAGGACCGAGCCGTCCTCGCGGCGCAGCGCGGGCCAGGCCATCGGCAGCACGGTCGCGAGGGTCACCGAGGGCACGCCCTCGGGCAGCCCGTCCTTCAGGGTGAGCTCGACGGTCGCGGCGGGCACCAGCTCGCGCAGGGCCACCCAGTCGCACTCGCCCGCCAGGCCCTCGAAGGGGCGGTGCACCAGCTCGGTGACCGCGTGGGCGGCGGCGCGTCCGTGACAGGCCTTGTAGCGGCGGCCCGAACCGCAGGGGCAGGGTTCCCGGGCGCCGACGACCGGGACCTCGTGGTCCTTGAGCTGCGACTGCTTGCCCTTGGTCTGCGGGCGCTTCTTGGCCATCTGGGTGTCTCCCGGTTACGGCTCGCTTGCGTACGGGCGCGAGCCTAGCCGTTCACCGGTGAACCGAGCCGACGCGCCGGCACCGGGCCTCTGGCGGCCGCCGGGGTGCTTGGACGGGGCGCGCGGCCGGAGTGCACGGCTGAGGTGCTTGCTCGCTGGGCCGGAGCGCTCAGTCCACGTCGTCGAACGGGTCCGTGAAGCCGAGCTCGGCTATCGCGGAGGCCGACGGCGCGGCGACGCGCGTAGCGAAGTCCTCGTGGCGGTGACCCGCGTGCACGAGCGCCCACACGGTGACCTCGCCGCGGGCGTCGTCGCGCACTCCCCAGGAATCCGCGAGGGCGGTGATGATGTTGAGCCCGCGGCCGCCGTGGGCGGTCACCGAGGGAGTGGCCGGAATCGGGCGGGTCGGGCCGCCACCGTCCGTCACCTCGACCGTGAGGCGGCCCGCCTTGTCGACGCGCCAGGCGGCGCGCACGTCTCCGTCGTCGCCGCCGTCGCCGTCCTTCATGCCCGTGCCCAGGGGCCTGCCGGTGCCGGCAGGCGTTGCTCAGCAATTCGGACAGGATCAGAACGGCGTCGTCGATGACCGACTCCGACACCCCGTTGACGCGAAGCTGATCGCGCATTCGGTGTCTGGCTTCCCCCACGCCCGCAGGACCATGGGGTACGGCCATGCTCGACGACGTGGGCACCTCCCGTGCCACCACAAACGCCACCCCCGAGACCTCCTTTGCCCCACGCCACGGTGTGAATGCCCCAATGGACTGGACCGGAAACCGGCCAACCCCGGGATGGTGACGCACTCGTCACGATCGAATACGGAGCGAACGCGCCGGTGCACTCCCCGTAACGGAAGTTATCCGCGGCCCAGTTGGGACAGGACCTGCTTCGGGCGGTTGGTGATGATCGCGTCCACGCCGAGCCGGGCGCACAGTTCCACGTCCTTGGGGTCGTTCACCGTCCACACGTGGACCTGGTGACCGGCCCGGTGGAGTTTGGCGACGTACCCCGGGTGGTTGCGTACGATCCGGATGCTCGGTCCCGCGACGCGCACCCCCTGGGGCAGCCGTCCGTCGCGGTGGCGCGGCGAGACGAACTGCATCAGGTAGACCGTCGGCAGGGTCGGCGATGCCGCCCGCACGCGGTGCAGCGACCGCGCCGAGAAGCTCATCACGCGCACCGGGGAGGGCCCTTCGGCGGGCGGCGCGTCCAGACCGAAGCGCTTCAGGAGGTGCAGCAGCCGCTCCTCCACCTGGCCCGCCCAGCGGGTGGGGTGCTTGGTCTCGATGGCGAGCTGCACCCGCCGCCCGGAGGCGTTGTTTTCGGCCACGAGCTCCAGGAGCCGCTCCAGGGTGAGGACCGAGGTGTCCCCTGGGGCCGCGCCGACCTCCCAGTCGGGCCCTTCGGCGTACGGGCCGTCGTCGCCGTTCTTCCAGGAGCCGAAGTCGAGCGCGGCCAGGTCGGCGAGCTCCAGCGTGGAGACGGCGCCCCGGCCGTTGGAGGTGCGGTTGACGCGGCGGTCGTGGACGCAGACGAGATGCCCGTCCGCGGTGAGCCGTACGTCGCATTCGAGAGCGTCGGCGCCGTCGTCGACGGCCTTCTTGTAGGCGGCCAGCGTGTGCTCCGGAGCGTCCTCGGAGGCTCCGCGGTGGGCGACGACCTGGATGAGGTGCTGTGGTGCGTGGGTCACCGCGTCATGGTGCCACCGTCGGGGGCGCGACGGTCGCGCCGGGCGCTGGGCCGCGAGGCGCGCGGCGTTTCTCAGCGTCCTCTCATCCTCCCTTCAGCTGTCTCTGTGACTCCTCTGTGAGCCTTCCGGTGAGCTTTCCGAACGCGGCGGTTTCGCCCGCCGTGAACGCACAGGGTCGGCTTATGGTGGCCTGACAGCCCATGGGAAAAGCTGACTGGGAAAACTGAATGGTTGACAGCGGTGGCGGTGGTCGACGGGGACGCCTTGGCGGCGGGCCCGGGACCGGCTGGGACGGGCAGGCCCGGCCCAGCCGCGCGCCGGCGGCCGACCTCTGGCCTCCGGCCGAGACCGACCCCGCCTGCGAACGACTTTCGCCCGCGAATGACCTTCGCCCGCGAATGACCTTCGCCCGCGAACGACCTTCGCATGAGACCGCCCTTTTGGCCGTGACCGAGTACGACAGCGTGGACCGAGGAGAAGAAAGCTGTGAGCACCGAGAACGAGGGCACTGCGGTTCCCCCGGCCCCGTCCGCACCTCCTGTGCCGGTGGACACTCCCGCTGCTCCCGCCCCCACCGCGCCGGCGCCGCCGGCACCGGAGGCGTCCGCTGCGCCCGACACCACTCCTGAGTACGCTCCGCGGGACGCGGCGCCCGCACCGGAGCCCGCCCCGGCCCCGGCGGCCGAGGCCCCACAGCCTCCCGCGCCGCAGCCCCCCGCGCCGCAGGTCCCGGACCCGTACGCGCACACCACGGGCCAGCACGCCCCGCCCGCGCACGCGACGGCCGCCTACGCCACCGGCGCGCACACCCAGGCGCCCGCCCCCGCTCCCGCGGCGGCGGGTGGCGCCTGGCCGCCGCCTCCGCCGCCCGCCGTGCCGGCGTACTCGCAGAGCGGCGGCTCCGGCCACGGCTGGGGCTCCTCCTGGACGGCCGAGCAGCCGTCCGCGCCGAAGCCGGGCGGCGGCCGCCGCGGCGGCCTGGTCGCGGCCGTGCTCGCGGCGGCGCTCATCGCGGGCGGCGTCGGCGGCGGCATCGGCTACTGGGCGGCGGACCGCAACGACGACAGCGGTACGGACTCCACCACGGTCGCCGCGTCGGACGCCCCGGCCGACCTCAAGCGCCAGCCCGGATCGGTCGCGGACATCGCGAACAAGGCGCTGCCGAGCGTCGTCACCCTGGAGGCCTCGAGCGGCAGCGGCGAGGGCGGCACGGGCACGGGCTTCGTGTACGACAAGGAAGGCCACATCCTCACCAACAACCACGTGGTGGCGTCGGCCGCCGAGGGCGGCAAACTGTCGGCGACGTTCTCGAACGGCCAGAAGTACGAGGCCGAGGTGGTCGGCCGCGCCCAGGGGTACGACGTGGCGGTCATCAAGCTCAAGAACAAGCCGTCGAACCTGCGCCCGCTGCAGCTGGCCGACTCCGACAAGGTCGCCGTCGGCGACTCCACCATCGCGATCGGCGCCCCCTTCGGCCTGTCCAACACAGTCACCACGGGCATCGTCAGCGCCAAGAACCGCCCGGTGACGTCGAGCGACGGGGCCAGTAGCAAGAGCTCGTACATGAGCGCCCTGCAGACCGACGCCTCCATCAACCCGGGCAACTCCGGCGGCCCTCTCCTGGACGCGCGCGGCGCGGTCATCGGCATCAACTCCGCGATCAAGCCCGCTGACAGCGGCGGCGGCCTCGGCGGCGGCCAGTCCGGTTCCATCGGCCTGGGCTTCGCGATCCCGGTGAACCAGGCGAAGAACGTCGCCCAGCAGCTGATCAAGACCGGCGAGGCCACCTATCCGGTGATCGGCGCCTCGGTCTCCCTGGCCGACGGCTCGGACGGCGCCACGATCTCCGACCGCGGCGCGGCCGGTTCGGGCCCCGCGGTCGAGCGGAACGGCCCCGCGGACAAGGCGGGCCTGAAGTCCGGCGACGTGATCACGAAGCTGGACGACAACGTCATCGACAGCGGCCCCACCCTGATCGGCCAGATCTGGACCCACAAGCCGGGCGACACCGTGAAGATCACCTACGAGCGCGACGGCAAGGAGCACACCGTCGACGTGGTCCTGGGCGAACGCAAGGGTGACAGCTGACCCGCTACTCTTGACCCCGCGCCGATCCCACTGGCGCGGGGTGGGTTGCCCGAGCGGCCTAAGGGAACGGTCTTGAAAACCGTCGTGGCGCGAGTCACCGTGGGTTCAAATCCCACACCCACCGCAGCAGGTCGGCGCAGGCGCTGACCGACAAGGGCGCCCCCGTTGAGGGGGCGCCCTTCTTCATGGCCTCGCATGGTGGCCCTCTTCTTGTCTCGGGCCGCACGGTGCGGGAGGCCTGGGGGCCTCGGGCTGGTGTTCACGCGTGTCCCGTCAGGCGGGCCGCTGAGGCGATCGTGGAGCGGGCCTCGCGCGCGGTGAGGCCGACGCGCAGGGCCGCCTCGGTGAGGGGGCCGGTGAGGGTCTCGCCGAGGCCGTTCTCGTACGCGCGGCAAGCGGCCCAGAACAGGCGGATGTTGCGCTGGCCCTCATGGGCGGCGAGGACGAACTGTACGAGCCCCTGGCCCTGTTGGTCTGGTGGGGTTCCCGCGCGTGGGGCGGTGGTCCGGCGGGGGCGCGTGGGGGGCGCGAGCAGGTACAGGAGCGCCGGGGGGCATGCGGCCGGTGGCAGCCGCGCGGTGCCGGGCACCGTGCTGTACACGCCCCGGTCGGTGCGGGAGCCGGGGCCGACCAGATAGCCGCCCGCGCCCCGGATGTCGATGCCGGGGGCGAGGCGGCCCGCCGAGTTGGGCACGACCACGTCCGGAGGGCCGGACAGCCAGATGTGGCGGCCGCCGCTGGGGGTGGTCACGACGACGGTCTCCGGGATGGTGAACAGGTGCCGCAGTGCCAGTTCGCGCAGCGCGGCGGGCGCGTCGGTGCCGGACTTGGTGTCCAGGTCGATGCCGATCAGACGGTACGGCGGCAGCCCGCAGGCGATGCCGTACCCCGAGGCCCAGGGGGCGGCGGCGAACAGCTCGCGCACGCGCACGGGGTCGGTGGACGCGTCGTACACGCCGTGCCCCATGCGCCCGCACTCGCCGTGGCACGGCGTCGGACGGGGGTCGTCGTGGTGCGGCGAGCGCAGCGCCGGGAGCTTGGCGCGGGACAGCGGGATGACGGCCAGGCCCCGCTCGGCGGCGGACAGGGCGTGGGCCAGGGCGAGGGCGGCGGTGTGGCGGTCAGCCGCGTGACGTGCCCGCGCGCGGGGATGCGGGGTGGCGCTCGGCGGGCGGGGGGCGTGGGTGTTGTCGCGGGTGTCGGGGTCCGTGTCGCGGTCTGCTCCATGGCGGTCGATGGGGGCCATGACTTCATTTTCGTACTGATGTTCGATGAAGGGAAGGGGGAGGGGGCCAGACGGTGGCCGAATGAGGGTAGTGCGCCCTTTTGCCGGGGTTTTGGCGGAACGCTTCAGCCCGTGCGGCATCTGGGATCGGCTGGGGCGTTGGTGCTGAGCTGTGGCTTCAGTGGCGTGAAGCGGGTTTATCGACTTGTCCTCACGCTTGCGGGGGAATCAAGCCTTCCGGGGTGGTTCGGAGGGGATTCGGTGGGCAACTCTGGTCTCGCGACGTCGTGCAGATACCAGGGCGGTCGGCCAACCGCCCCGGATAAAGCCGTACTTGAGATGCCCCGGCTGCCGCCGGTGAGCGTCTCCCGTTTCTGGAGGAAATAGACATGGCAAGCATCCGTACCGCCCGCGTTCTCGCCGCCGTCGCCGCCGTTCCGCTGGCCGCCGCCCTGTTCTCGGGTGTCGCGACCGCTGACAACGGCGCGTTCGCGGACAACGGATCCAACGCGGGCGTTGCGGTCGTCGACGGCAGTGGCGTCGGCGATGACAACAACGGCAACTCGTCGACCACGCAGCAGCAGGCGGTCGGCAACGGCGCCTCCAACCAGAGCAACACCGCTCAGGTGAACGGCTCCGCGTTCACCGCCATCGACCAGTCCAACGCCAACGTGGCGGTCAACTTCAGCGAACTGTGGTGAGCTCCGGCCTCGCCGGGGAGTGATCCTCGGAGGGCTGCTCAGTGGGGTGATGTGACGGCTGCGCGGCGGTACCTCGGGTACCGCCGCGCAGCTGTGTTCCGGGGGCGGGTGGTAGGGGTCTTGACACTCCCGTTGAATCTGACGGACAGTCAGAAAATGTTCGGACGGCGGCGGCTGACGAGTGGAACCTGATCGGCGGTCGCGGTGTGCCAAAAGTGTCAGGAGATCGCGGGACGGACGACAAGCGGCGGGCGGGGCTGGGGCGGATGAGCGGTCGAGGGCGAAGGGCGCCGGGAAGCACGGCGGCGACGGACGCAGAGGCGGGGTGCGAAGCGGCGGCCACCGGTGGAGGGCGGGGCGCGAGCGGGCCCGAGCGGGGGGCGTTAGGGCGAGCGCGGCCTGGCGATGGTGGGGGAGATGAGGGGACCGGCGGGGAGCCCGATCGGTTGTACGCGCGCTTGAAGGCGTACGAGGGCCGGTCCGCGGCCGAGTCCGCCCACGGCAAGGACGCCGTCAACGAGCCGATGATCCGGCACTGGTGCGAGGCGATGGGCGACACCCACCCGGCGTACGAAGGGCCGGACGCGATCGCCCCGCCGACGATGCTCCAGGCCTGGACCATGGGCGGCCTCACCGGCCACACGGGACGCTCAGGCGCGTACGACGACCTGCTCGCGCTCCTCGACGACGCGGGATGCACCTCAGTCGTCGCCACCGACTGCGAGCAGGAGTACGCCCGCCCACTGCGGCCGGGCGACACCGTCACCTTCGACGCGGTGATCGAATCGGTGTCGCCGCGCAAAACGACGAAACTCGGCACCGGGTACTTCGTGACGACCCGCATGGACATCCGCACGGCGGGCGAACTCGCGGGCACCCACCGCTTCCGCATCCTCAAATACCGCCCCGCGGCACGGGGGCCCGCGGCATCAGGCGGAGCGCGGCGACCCGAGGGCACGCCCGGTCAGGAGAGCGGTCCACCCAGGCGCCCACGGCCGGTCATCAACAGGGACAACGCCGGATTCTGGGACGGCGTGGCGCGGCACCGGCTCCTCATCCAGCGCTGCGTCACCTGCACCACCCTCCGCTTCCCCTGGCTGCCGGGCTGCCACGCCTGCGGCTCCCCCGAGTGGGACACCATCGAGGCGAGCGGCGACGGCACGGTCTACTCCTACGTCGTCATGCACCACCCCCCGTTCCCCGCGTTCGCCTCTCCGGCCGACGCCTCCGGAACGCCGGGGCCGTACGCGGTGGTGCTCGTCGAACTGACGGAAGGCGTCCGCGTCATCAGCAACGTCATCGGGGTGCCGCACCACGCGGTGCGGATCGGGATGCCGGTGCGGCTGGAGTTCCAGCGAGTGGACGAGGAACTCGAGCTGCCGCTGTTCCGGGCGACAGAGACACCATCGTGCGGCCCGCCGCAGGCGGCCGCAGCACCGTCCGGCCGGGGGAGACAGCGGACGGCGGAACCGGTCAGCGGGCCCCCGGACGCGGTGTCCGTGCGGCAAGGAGGCGTGCGCTGATGGGCCGCACCCCGATGAAGCCCGGCGTCGCCCTGCCGCCGCTGGAGATCCCGGTCACCCGCACCCTGATCGTCGCGGGCGCCATCGCCTCGCGCGACTACCAGGACGTGCACCACGACGCGGAACTCGCCCGGCAGAAGGGCTCCCCCGACATCTTCATGAACATCCTCACCACCAACGGCCTGGTGGGGCGCTACATCACCGGCCACTTCGGCCCCACCGCCCTCCTGCGCAAGGTGACCATCCGCCTCGGAGCGCCCAACTACCCCGGAGACACCATGGTGGTGACGGGCAACGATCGAACAGGTCGACCACGGCGCCGACGGCGAGACGGCAACGGTCAGGGTCATCGGGGCGAACAGCATCGGCACACACGTCACCGGCACCGTGACGGTCACCGTCCCGGCCGCCGAAGCGAGCAGCGGGGCGCCAGCGGGCCGACGCACGCACGGCGACCCGGCGAACGCGGGAGGCGCGGCATGAGCGTACGGACGAGGGACCACCTCGGCGGGTCGGCCGCGATCGCCGGAATCGGCGCCACGGAATTCTCCAAGGACTCCGGCCGCAGCGAACTGGCCCTGGCTGCGGAAGCCGTGCGCGCCGCCCTCGACGACGCGGGCCTCGCCCCCGCCGACGTCGACGGCCTGGTCACCTTCACCATGGACACCAGCCCGGAGATCGCCGTCGCGCAGGCGGTCGGCCTCGGCGAGCTGTCCTTCTTCTCCCGCGTCCACTACGGCGGCGGCGCGGCCTGCGCCACCATCCAGCAGGCCGCACTCGCCGTCGCGGGCGGAATCGCCGAAGTCGTCGTCTGCTACCGCGCGTTCAACGAACGGTCCGGCCGCCGCTTCGGCACCGGAGTGCGCCACCGCGAGCCGACCGCCGAAGGAGTCGCCCTCGGCTGGGGGCTGCCCTTCGGGCTGCTCACCCCCGCGTCCTGGGTGGCGATGGCCGCACAACGCTATCTCCACACCCACGGCCTGACCCCGGAGGCCTTCGGCCACGTCGCGGTCACCGACCGGAAGTACGCCGCGACCAACCCAGCGGCCCACTTCCATGGAAAACCCATCACCCTGGAAGACCACGCCGCCTCACGGTGGATCGTGGAACCCCTGCGGCTGCTCGACTGCTGCCAGGAAACCGACGGCGGCCAGGCCATCGTCGTCACCACCACCGAGCGCGCCCGCGACCTGGCGAAACCACCCGCCGTCATCACCGCGGCCGCGCAAGGCGCGGGCCGGGCACAAGAGCAAATGACCAGCTACTACCGCGACGACCTCACCGGACTCCCCGAAAATGGGTGTCGTCGCCCGACAGTTGTGGCGCACCTCAGGGCTCACACCCCACGACATCGACGTCGGCATCCTCTACGACCACTTCACGCCGTTCGTCCTGATGCAACTGGAAGAGTTCGGCTTCTGCGCGCCAGGCGAAGCCCCCGAGTTCGTCGCCAAGGAGCGGCTGCCGCTGAACACCCACGGCGGCCAGCTCGGCGAGGCCTATCTGCACGGAATGAACGGCATAGCCGAGGCCGTCCGCCAACTGCGGGGCACCGCCGTGAACCAGATACCAAGCGCCGCGCACGCCCTGGTCACCGCGGGCACCGGGGTCCCCACTTCGGGGCTGATTCTGACGGCGGACGGCTGAACGCGGCGCGTGTCCCCGGCCCCGCACACCACCGGGCCCCTTCACTCGCCGTATGCGCCACCAGAAGAAGATCATCGGCACCGCCCTCGCCCTGACCCTGGCCCTGGCGACACCAGCCCCGGACACCCCGGCAGCAAGCGAACCCCGGCACACCCACCGCGCCGCGGAGCCCACCGTCTTCCGCGGCCAGGGCTTCGACACCTGCCTCACACCGTCGTCCGACACCATGCGGCGCTGGCTCGACTCCCCCTACCGCGCGGTGGGCGTCTACTTCGGAGGCCGCGGCCGGGCCTGCGCCAACCAGCCGAACCTGACCCGCGACTGGCTCCGCGAGACCGACACCATGGGCTGGCGCTTCCTGCCGCTGTACGTCGGCTCACAAGCACCCTGCGTACGAGCAGCGAACAAACAACACGTCCGCATCGGAAGCGAACCCGGACCCCAAGGCACCCGCGAAGGACACGACGCGGTGCGTGCGGCAGCCGCCCTGGGCATCCAACCCGACAGCCCGCTCTACCTGGACATGGAGGCCTACCCGCACCAGAACGCACCCTGCGCCCGCGCCACGCTCACCTTCGTACAGGCATGGAACCGCGAAGTGCGCAGCCACGGCTACGTACCGGGCTTCTACAGCAGTGCCGACTCCGGACGTGCAACACATGGAAGAAGCACGCCGAGCAGGAGAGGAGGACCTGCCGTCCGTGATGTGGTTCGCCCGCTGGACCTCCCGCCCCGACCTGGACGGCGAGCCATCGCTGGCATGGGACGCCTGGCAGCCGGAACGACGCATCCATCAGTACGCGGGCAACGTGAAAGAGCGGTACGGCGGGCGCACCCTGCAGATCGACCGGAACCTCGTGCACGCACCCGTGGCGCAACTGGGATGAGCGTCCACAGGGGGCGCACGGCAAGCGGTTTCGCGCCCCTCAGGGTCCAACCCTCAGAAGGAGGCTCCCCCTCCTCCACCTTCAGGAGGTGGGGCTACCTCCCCTCGTACAACCTGAGGCGGACACCGCTTCGGGACCTGCGGCCGATCCGCTGATGTAGGGGTCGCTTCTAGCGTGGAGCCATGACCGCATCCATGGTGTCCGTGTGCACCAGCGCATCGAAGGCCGCGACGCGGAGCGCGGGACCTTCCGCCTACCCGTCGTTCGCCTCCTACGTCCGGGCCCGCCAGCCCGTGCTGCTGCGCACCGCGCGCTCGCTCACGGCGAACCCGAGCGATGCCGAGGACCTGCTGCAGACGGCGCTCACCAAGACGTATGTGGCCTGGGACCGAATCGAGGACCACCGGGCGCTCGACGGCTATGTGCGACGGGCCCTGCTGAACACGCGCACCTCGCAGTGGCGCAAGCGCAAGGTCGACGAGTTCGCCTGCGACGAGCTGCCCGAGCCCGAGACCGTACCGGCCGGCGACCCGGCCGAACAGCAAGCGCTCCACGACGCCATGTGGCGCGCGATCATGAAGCTGCCCGCACGGCAGCGCGCGATGGTCGTCCTGCGGTACTACGAAGACCTGAGCGAGGCCCAGACGGCTGAAGTGCTCGGCGTGTCCATCGGCACCGTCAAGAGCGCGGTCTCCCGCGCGCTCGGCAAGCTCCGCGAGGACCCGGAGCTCACCCCGGTCCGCTGAACACCGGCCCCGACCGGGCCACGGCACCGGGCAGCGCCCCTCCGGCACGCCCCGTTGACGGTGGCGGCACGGACGGTAGCCGCCCACTTTTACCCTCCTGTGCTCCCGCGGGTAGTGACATACCACCTGGTATGCGGCAAGAATCTGAGGCTACTGCCAGGTAGAGCGCCGGGAACGCCCGGACGCCTGCCGCCCGCCCACCGGGAGGACGCCGTGCTGAGCACGATGCAGGACGTACCGCTGACCGTGACCCGCATCCTGAACCACGGGACAACCGTGCACGGGAACTCACAGGTCACCACCTGGACCGGCGACGGCGCCCCGCAGCGCCGCACCTTCCGGGAAATCGGCGCCCGCACCGCCCAGCTCGCCCACGCCCTGCGCGACGACCTCGGCGTCCGCGACGACGACCGCGTCGCCACCTTCATGTGGAACAACAGCGACCACGTCGAGGCCTACTTCGCCGCCCCCTGCATGGGCGCCGTCCTCCACACCCTCAACCTGCGACTCCCCGCTCCGACCAGCTCACCTGGATCGTGGGCCACGCCGCGGACCGCGTCATCATCGTCAACGGCTCCCTGCTCGGCCTGCTCGCACCGCTTCTCGACCGCATGCCGACCGTCGAACACCTCGTCGTCTCCGGACCCGGCGACCACTCCCTCCTCGAGGGCACCCGCGCCCGCGTCCACGACTACGAAGAGCTCATCGCGGGCAAACCCACCACCTACGACTGGCCCGAGCTCGACGAACGCCGCGCCGCCGCCATGTGCTACACCTCCGGCACCACCGGCGACCCCAAAGGCGTCGTCTACTCCCACCGCTCCATCTACCTGCACTCCATGCAGGTCAACATGGCCCAGTCGATGGGCCTCACCGACGCCGACACCAGCCTCGTCGTCGTGCCGCAGTTCCACGTCAGTGCGTGTAAAGGGGCATTGAGGGGGCGAGGTCGACCGACCTCGCCCCCTCTAACACGTCGATCGTCTTCCGTGGCAGGTCACCGCGCCGTACGCCGCAGCGTCCGCACCGCCGCATGTTCCGTCCGCGTGACCTCGGGAGGCCACTGTGTTTAGCACCATGCAGGACGCACCGTTGACCGTGAGCCGCATCCTGCGGCACGGCGTACGGGTCCACGGATCATCGACGGTCATCACCTGGACCGGTGACGGAGCCCCGCAGAGGCGGAGCTATCGCGAGATCGGCGAGCGCGCCGCTCAGCTCGCGCACGCGCTCGGGGAACTGGGCGTCGCCGAGGGCGAAGTCGCCGGAACCCTGATGTGGAACAACGCTGAGCATGTCGAGGCGTATTTCGCAGTGCCGTCCATGGGTGCGGTTCTCCACACCCTCAACCTTCGGCTTCCGGCTGACCAGTTGAGCTATATCGCGCGTCACGCGGGCGACAAGGTGATCCTGGTAAACGGCTCGCTGATCGGGTTGTTGCTGCCGCTCCTCCCGAACTTGCCTCAGCTTGAGCACGTGGTCGTGTCCGGAGCGATGGCGGAGGAGGCCCGTACGGCTTTGGCCGCGGTCGACGGTGTGCAGGTGCACGAGTACGAGGAATTGATCTCGGGGCGCCCCACGGCCTACGACTGGCCCGAGCTGGACGAGCGGCGGGCCGCCTCTCTCTGCTATACCTCCGGTACCACCGGGGAGCCCAAGGGAGTGGCGTACTCTCACCGGTCCATCTATCTGCACTCGATGCAGGTCAACATGACCGAGTCCATGGGGCTGACGGACGCGGATCTCTCGCTCGTTATCGTGCCTCAATTCCACTGCAATTCGTGGGGGTTGCCGCACGCAGCGTTCATGACCGGCGTGAACATGCTGATGCCGGATCGCTTCCTTCAGCCCGCCCCAATCGCTGAAATGATCGAGAGCCAGCGGCCCACGCATGCCGCGGCCGTTCCAACGATCTGGCAAGGGCTACTTGCGGAACTGACCGCCAAGCCGCGGGACGTGAGTTCGCTGGCACAGGTGACGATCGGTGGCTCGGCATGTCCGCCTGCCCTCATGAAGGCGTTCGACGCTCTCGGCATGCGGGTCTTCCACGCGTGGGGAATGACCGAGACCTCGCCTTTGGGCACAGTGGCGAGGCCGCCGGCCTCGGCGGCGCCTGGCTCCGACGAGGAGTTCGCCTACCGGGTTACGCAGGGGCGTTTCCCTGCTGGCGTCGAGGGGCGTCTCATCGGCCCGAACGGGGATGAGCTTCCTTGGGATGGTGAGTCGGCCGGTGAGTTGGAGGTGCGCGGCCCGTGGATTGCGGCTGCGTACTTCGGGGGTCCGGACGGTGAGCCGTCGCGCCCCGCGGACAAGTTCAGCGAGGACGGGTGGTTGAAGACTGGCGACGTTGGCGTCATCAGCCCAGATGGGTTCCTCACGCTGACCGATCGCGCGAAGGACGTCATCAAGTCCGGTGGTGAGTGGATCTCGTCAGTCGAGCTTGAGAACGCCCTGATGTCCCATCCTGATGTGGCCGAGGCCGCCGTCGTCGCGGTCCCGGATGAGAAGTGGGGGGAGCGGCCGTTGGCTGCTGTGGTGCTCAGGGACGGCGCTACGGCTGACTTCCTCGTCCTGCGCGAGCACCTTGCCGCGAGCGGCATCGCGCGGTGGCAGCTTCCGGAACGGTGGTCTGTGGTGGCAGAGGTGCCGAAGACGAGCGTAGGGAAGTTCGACAAGAAGGTGTTGCGGGGGCGCTTCGCGGAAGGGGCGCTGGACGTCACGCAGGTCTGAGCGCAGAGAGCGGCCCCGGCACCTTGCGGTAGGTGCCGGGGCCGTTGTCGGAGTTCTGCGGTCAGTGAGGGATGCCCTCGATGATGTCCCGGGCGCCTTGGCGCAGTAGCTCGGCGCAGACGCGGGAGCCGAGTACGGCCGGGTCGTTCATGCTCTCGCCCCAGTAGTGGGCGTGCACGAACTTGGAGCCGTCGCGCGAGAACACCATGCCGCGCAAGCTGAGCTGTCCGTCGGGTTCGGTGATGCAGTGCCCGGCAATGGGGCTGTTGCAGTGCCCGCGGAGTCCTGTGGAGCATGACGCGCTCGGCGGTGATCTCGGTCATGGTCCGCTCGTGGTTGAGCTGGGAGAGCAGAGCGGCGACGCTCTCGTCATCCTTGCGGCATTCGAGGCCGAGGGCGCCAGCACCGACGGCGGGCACCATCTCGTCGAGGTTGAACACCTGCCGTGCCCGGTGGGCGATGCCGAGGCGTTCGAGCCCGGAACTGGCGAGGATCATCGCGTCGAGCTTGGTGTCGATCTTCCTCGTGCCGTCGAGCTTTTCGATACGTGTGCCAACCGCGCCGCGGACCCGGACGACTTGCAGATCAGGCCGGACGCGGCCGATCTGTGCTTTCCGGCGCACGGCTGAACTGGCGATGATGGCGCCGGACGGCAGATCGGCGAGGGTCTGCCGGTCGGAACCTTCGGGGAAGAGCAGGACGTCGCGCACGTCGTCACGGGGGAGGTAGGCGGCGAAGACCAAGCCCTTGGGCATGGGAACGTCGCCGGGAACGTCCTTGATGCAATGCACGGCCATGTCGACCTGCCCGCGCTGCAACAGTGAGTCGATCTCCTTGACGAACAGCCCCTTGCCCCCGAGCTGGGCAAGATCGCCTTGCCACTTGTCCGCCTCGGTGGTGATCGGTACGACTTCGATCTTGAGGTCGGGTTCGTGCTTGCGCAGCAGGTCAGACACGAGGTCGACCTGTGCCAGCGCCATGGGCGAACTGCGGGTGCCGATGCGCAGGGTCCGCGCGGGGAAGTCGTTCATGGGGGCGGGGTCCTCTCGGTTCGTGTCTCACGGTAGAGGGTCGATCCGGGCGTCTGGAGCGGGCCCCGTATCCGTGCCGCGAGCGCGGGGTGAAGGAGCTGGAGCGCGGCTTCCGGGGCTTGCCACCCCCAGTCGTCTATTTCGTCGGATTGCAGTACGACGTGCGCCGTGTCCTGGGGCGTCAGTACGGGGCCTGCGAAGACCAGGGCGAGGCGGTCCCGGCGTCCTGATCGTGTGGCCTGTAGCCACTCGACGGCGAAGAGGTCGTGTTCGCTTAGGTCGAGGTCAAGGCCGATCTCTTCCCGCACTTCCCGGCGCGCGGCGTCGAGGGGTGACTCGCCTTGCTCGACGCTGCCCCCGGGCAGGTGCCACGTCCCTCCGTGGGCGGAGCGGACGATCAGTAGACGATCCCCGGGGTCTGTGATGAGGACTGTGGCGGTCATGGGGTGCCCGATCGGGCGATTCGCACTCATGAGGCGCACTCGGGGTTGACGGTGGCCGTGCCGATCATGGAGGGGCCGAGGGCGAGGGCGTCGGCGATGTGCCAGTCGACCCAGTCGCGGCTTGCGCCGAACGGCAGGGGGGAACGGCTCACGATGATGCAGACGGGGCCACCGTTGGCGACGAACTGCGACCAGTCCACGGAGACGGGAGGGAGCTGCACGGCGAGGTGCGTGTCGTCGAGGGTGACGGCGGCGTCCGTTTGCCCGCGGAGCCAGACACGGGGGCCCGCGTCGGGCATTGTCTCGTGGCTTTCAGCGAGGCCGAGCGATTCGCCGAGGCCGTGCATCTGGCGTTCGATGCTTTCCGGCGATTCGTGCTGTCGGCGCGCGGGCGGATGCACGAAGAAGATCACAGCGGCAGGGCCCGCCGTCGTCTGCTCGATCCAAGTCGCGATGACGACCGTGGCGAGCAGACCAGCCGACGGCGGTTCGGTAGCGGTCAGCACGGGGTGCCCCCCTCCGGAGCGAGGTCGAGTTCGAACCACACGACCTTGCCGAACGGGCGCGTTCCAACTCCCCAGCGAGACGAAAGAGCCTCGACGAGCAGTAAGCCGCGCCCGCGCGGGTCGTCGTTGCTCGGTGCACGCTTGCGGGGACGCTGTCTCTTGGCGTCGTGGCACTCGACGCGTACGCGCTTCTCATCGCTGTCGACTCTGAGGAGGAACTGACCTCCTGTGTGAACGCCGTGCAGTACGGCGTTCGTGGCGAGCTCGGAGACACACACAAGGATGTTGTCGAGCAGGTCGCCCCCGAGATGGAGTCCAGTTCCTTGCGAGCGAAGAGTCGGGCCTCGGGTACTGATTCATCGGCGCGTTTGAACGTCTGCGATGCGTTGTGCATGGTCGCGGTCACCTCTCGCCGCCCTGTTCGGTGAATGCGGGGGCGGTCAGGCCCTCGGGGAGGTCGAGGGCCTGCGGGGTGCGGTGCTTGTCGCATGTCTTCGGAGGCTCCTGTGCGGCGACCAGGACGCGGGCTGAGGGCCGCATGTGAAGGAAGGCGCCGCTCACTGCGAACGAGATGATGGGGGCGCCTGCGTGTAGCCGTTCGTCGAGGACTTCGGCGACTTCGTGCCACTGATGGTTGTCGAGCATGACGTGTCCCTCGACCACACGATGTGCGCAGGTGTAGCCGAGGAACGGGTACGACTGGATGAGTACGGCGGTCACGTCAACGTTCCTCCCACCGTGTCGAGCGTGGGCGGTGTAGTCGTCGGTCCACTCAGTAGCTGCATGAGGTCGTCGAGTAGCTGCTCGAGCTTCGTCGCCGCTGAGGACGAGGGCGGCGTCGCCAAGGTGCTCACCGTCGCGGAGCAGGCGTAACGGCACGGCGAAGCGGCCAGCGTTTGTGCGCTCCATGGGCTTGGGCAGCCGCTCGATACGCCATCCGGTCGCACGGTTCGCGGTCAATGGTCCCCCTCGACTCGGCGTCGGGCCATGAGAGTTCACTGTTCGTCAGACCGTAGGGGCGACACGAGAAGGCGCCCCGTAACTTTTTACGGGGCGCCTTTTTTCCGGGGGGTGGTGCTCAGCTCGCGAGGACTCCCACATGTGAGGCGAGTTCGCGCAACTCGGCGCGGTAAGTGGGTCGTTCGCGCTTGAGGAGATCGCGCAGAGCCTCGCGCACGAGCGGGAAGAAGCGCACCTCTTCGGGCGAGGTCTTCCGAATCTTGCCGATCATGTAGAGCGTCGCATAATCGTCCTGCTTAAGCCGGTTGGCGTTCATGACCTCTACGAGGTAGCGGGTGCGTCGTTCGAGAGGGAGTACGGGGTTGTCGGCCTCGATGCTGTCGGCGAGTCGTAGGGCTTCGGTCGCGTCGCCCTCCTCGCCTGCGAGGTGCACGCCGTGCATGGCGACGTTGGTAGGGCCGAACGCAGTACGCCAGTCGTTGCGGTCGACGCCTGCACGCTGGGCGATGGAGTCCGCGGCGTGTAGCAGGTCCCATGCGGCCGGCGCCTTCCCGTCGCGCATCGTGGCGACGGCTGCGGTCAGGTGCAACGAGCCATGGACAGAGAGCAGTTCAGGGCTTGCGTCATCGCCCGGGATGGTGGCTTCCATGGCGGAGAGGGCGAGTTCTCGGGACTCGGCGACGTCGCCGGTACTGGTCAGCACGAGACAGAGGTTCCAGGCGGAAGCGCCCATGAGTACAGGGTCGCCGCTCTGGTCGGCCAGGGACAGGGCGCGGTCGGCAGCGACGCGGGAAAGGGTCTGTTCGCCGACTCGGCGCAAGTAGACCTGTAGCAGGTGGTACAGGCTGATGACGGCGCGGGCGACCTTCTGTTCGTCGGGGCCTGCTGCGTTGCGGGAGGCGTAATGGGCCTCGGCGAGCAGGCGGGGGAGTTGAGGGCCGACGACGGCGTACCGGTCGACATCGTGTTCGTATGAGTGCCACGCCTCGCTGATGCGCTGGGCGAGCTGGTCGGCGGTCAGCGCGTTGCCCGGTAGGTCGGAGCCGAGGCGTGAGGGGATCGTGTTGAGGGCTCGGCGGATGGCGGGCACTGATGCGTGCTCGGGTGATCCGTCGGGCGTAAACGCGATGCTGCGGCCGGTCAGTTCGGAGAGTTCCCGAATGTCGAGCACTCGCTGAATCTGTAGCAGTACCGACAGCTTGTCGACCGGAATCACGTTCCGCTCGACCTTGCTCACCCAGTCTTCAGAGCGGCCGATCAGGCCACCAAGCGCGGCCTGTGAGAGACCTTTGCGCGTTCGGTAGAGCTTGATTCGGTCGCCGGTGGTGATCTCGCTTGCGTAGGTGTTCACCGGCACCCCTTGTGGGTTGTAGGACGCGGGCCTACAGCCAGAGTACGCGTGCGGCAAGTAGGCGTGACTGGGATCGGGGAACGAGAAAGGCGCCCCCGCGCGCGGCCGTGAGGCCGGGCGCGGGGGCGTGGTGTGGCTACCGCGCGGCGAACTGCCACACGGACAAGGCGAGGCCGAGAGCGCCGACGACGGCGGCGACGGAGGGCAGAGGCCATCGGCCGCGCTCCAGTGCCTCGACGCGGCTGTCGAGGTCGTCGAGGGCTCGGTCGGTCTGCTCGCTGCGCTGCACGAGCAGGGCGAGCGATCCGTCGACGCGGGCGAACCCTTCGGCCATCGTGCCGCGTAGCTTCTCCAGCTCGACGGCGACCGTGGCCGGGTCGGACGGGGTGGGGATCGTCACCGGGTGCCGCCGTCGGGGTCGTCGACCAGGCCGAGGCCGACGCGGTCGAGCAGGGCCTCGACGCTCGGCAGGGCCATCACGCGGGTGAGGCCGCCTGCGACGGCGAGGGCGCCGGCGACCCAGGGCAGGGTGTCGGGGACACCGGATGCGGTGACGATGCCGGGGAGCGCGACGGCGAACGCCACGATGCCTTGCAGGACGGTGCGGATGGTGCGCTTGTTCTCGGGGGTCATGGGTGTTGCTCCTGTTCGTGTACGGGCCCGCCCGGCGGCGCGGGGACCGCGGCGGGCGAGGGGAGGGGAGGGGAGGTGAGGGCCGTTCAGGCGGTGATGGTGAAGCCGTGCGCGCGGCCGAGGGCGGCGAGGGAGTCGTGGCCGGGGATGCCGTCGGCGGCGGCTCCGGAGTAGCCGCACCGTCGCTGCCACGCCCGGTAGGCGGTGACGGTCGTGGTGCCGAAGTGCCCGTCTACGTAGCGCTTGCTGAGCAGGCCCTCGGCGGCGAGGGCGTCCTCGACGACGCGTGCGCCCGCGTACGAGATGGGGGTACCGGTCTTGGCCGGGTCCTTGCGCGCGGCGGCGACCAGGCGGGCGAGGTCGACGACCTTCGTCGGCGGCTTCGGCTTGCTCGGGGTGTCGTCGTCGAGCAGCTCGTCGACGCGCGCCCGGATCTTGGTCATGGTGAGGGCGGGTCCGCCCTTCTTGCCGATCGGGCCGCGGGGGTCGACCTTGCCGGGCTGCCACTCCAGGTGTCCGATCACGGACTCGGCGCCCCACCCGTGCTTGCGGCAGATACCGGCGGCGGCGCGGGCGATGGCCTCGACCTGTACCTCGGGCCACGGGTCGCGGTTGTCGCCCAAGTTCACGCACTCGAAGCCGTAGAAGTAGCGGTTGCCGTCGGTGTTCGCCTCGTTGTCGGCGGGAAGCGCGCGTTCGGCGGTGACGGCGGCGAGGACGTCGTCGTCGCCGAGGCCCGCATGGTTGGCGCGGCCGTAGCCGACCAGGTGCACGCGTCCGCTCTTGTCGATGACGCCATGGCAGAGCGGGCCGGGCAGGGCCGAGTGTCCGTGGCGGCAGAGGTCGACCGAGTGCGCGGTGCCGGATGTGACGGTGTGGTGGATCATCACGCCGCGCATGGGACCCCACGGGCCCTTGTGGTTGCGGTTGTGGCGCGTCCAGTTGCCGACGCCGACGACGTCGACGCCCTCGCCCTCGATGGCGGCACGGAAGGTGGTCGCGGACAGGGGAAGAGCCATTGGTGGTCTCCAGACATGAAAAAACGCCCTCGGCGCGGTGCGCGGGGCGTGCGGGGCGGGGTGGTTCAGGTGACGTCGACGGCCGATGTGTTCGAGGTGACGCCGGTTCCTTCGGCGACGGGGGCGACGGTCCACGAGCCGCGCCAGTCGTTGCCGTATCGCTGGATCAGGGTTACCGGGGTGGTGCCGCCCTCGGCTGAGAAGGCGTGTGAGGCTTCGTTTCCGGAGCCGTGCGGCCGGACTTTGTTCCCCGACAGGGAAATGGAGGAGCTTCCGCCCTGAAGTCGGATGCCCCATGCGTCGCCGTTCTTGGTGCGACTCGGGGATTTGATGTAGTTGTTTCGCAAGTGGATGTTGTCGCTGTTTCCGGTGACGAGAATCCCGGAGCTTCCCGGTTCGCGAATTTGGTTACTGGCGATGGTGGAATGGTCGACCGTGGTGAGTGCGACGCCGTTGCCGCCCACATTCCATATCTCGTTGCCCGTGGCGACCACGTTGCCGGATGTGCCGATAGACAGTCCCGTGCCGCTGAGATTCGACAGTACGTTGCCGGAGATGGTCACGCGCGACGTCTGTTGGAGGCGTATACCGTTCTGGTTGCCCTGTGAGCCGTCGATGGAGTTGCCCACGATAGCCGCGTTTAGGATCTGGCCGGACGACTCCCCCAAGGCGACGATCGGATCGTCATAGCTTCCGCCGCCGCGGAAGGCATTGCCGGTGATCGTGTGATTCCTCATCACCTGGGATGCGTTGGTCTGGGTGCCGTCAGGTGTCTTCGTGTCCTCAGGGTCGGAGAGGATGACGGCGCGGAGTCGGACGCCGGAGCCGCACGATACGAAGGTGTTGCCGGTGACCGTTGTGTCTTCCCAGTTGTATGCGCTCACTGCGTACTGGAGGAGGTTTTCAAAGCTGTTGTCGGACACGCGAATGCGGCGGTGGTATTTCGTGATGGTTGCCGAATGGGAGCCGACCCCGCGGGGCCATGCTGTTGTTCCCGGGGTCCCGGAAGCGCCGACATGGCAGCCCGTTATCAGCACGTCCTCGCACGGCGTGTGATCATAAGGGCCAAAAGCCCCAAACGCGCCGGACGACTTCGCCAGGTCTACTTGGATAGCCTCGGAAAAATCCCTGCCCCCAGGATCTATGTAGCCACGGAATTTTGCATTCCTAATCACCCCGTGGCTCGTGCTGTTCAGCTCGATGGCGTGATATCCCGGGGTGTCGCGAACCTCCAAATCCTGAATGGTGATGTCCGTGGCGTGGCCGATGGAAATACACATTGCGCTGCCTGTGAGGCCCGTCGTGGTTCCGCGCATGTTCCACAGGCCGCCCTCAATCGTGATGCGCGAGTGGCCCGTGTATCCGGGAAAGGCTTGCCCGCGGTCGCCGTTGACGATCATAGTTCCGGCGTGGTTGCGCCGGAATTCGGCACCAGCCATCAATGTCAGCCGCGTGTTTGTGTAAATCCTCAGCGTCTGCCCGATCAGGTACGCGCCGGGCGGTACGAAAACCTGCGCGCCGCCAATATCCCGAGCCAAGTCGAGGGCGGCCTGAATGCCCGCGTGAGCATTAATGCTGCCGCTCGGGTCGGCGCCGAAATTGGTAACCATGAAACTGGATTTCGATTGGTTCATGGATTCCAGGCGGCCCGCGGTGATATCCATACCGGGAAGCCACTGCTCAACAGGGGTCGCCACGCTTTACTCCTTCACAGGCTGGCAATGGTGGGGTGGGAAAGCCGCACATCCGTGCCAGCCGCGTGCGGCTTCACAACTCCGTTGACGGAGCGGGTCACGGTCAGCCGCTGTCCGCCGACGACCTCGAAGGCGTCGAAACGGACCACGGGGGCCGGGTTGGTGTTGGCAGAGAAGCCCGACGCGCCGAGCCCCACGGCGCCCGCCTCGATGGGCGCGTCGGTGATCGTCACGTCGGCCTGCCAGCCCAGCGGCTCGACCGCGCCGGACTTCCACGCGCGGGCGCGGATGCGGTGCCCGTCGATGCGGGCCCGTAGCTCGATCTCCTCGCCGGCGGTGTAGCTGCCGGGGACCTGCGCAGTGCTGCCCACCTGCGTGGAGCCGCGGGCGACGGACAGTGCCAGGTCGCCGCCGGTGCCCAGGTGCAGGCGCACGCGGTAGCTGTTGGCGGTGCTGGTGTAGCGCAGCAGGACGCCCGGGATGAGGCTGCCGCCGGTGGAGACCTGACCGGGCTGGATGCGTACGCGAACCTCGCAGTCCCGCACATCCGCGAGCAGGGTCTGAGCGCGCAGGGAGCTGACCGACGACGCAAGGGTGACCACTCCGCGGGCCCCGTCCACGCTGCGATCCGAAGCCGCGCCGCCCGATGCCGACCACACCAGGCTGTTTGCGGCGGTGCCCCATCCGTCGGCGACGGTCCGCGCGAAGGTGTCCCCCAGTGCCGCCACGGCCGAGGCGTGCACGACTTCCCCGCCGAGCTGGAGGCGAAGCGGCATTTCCGCCGGATCACTGGTCCAGGGAAGGCCCGCGCTCACCACCTCCAGGACAGGCGCCGTCGCCGTCGCCGGTGCGAGCACCTCGCAGCCGTCCGTGTCTGCCTTGCCGAATACGGGGTGGTTGGCTTTCGCCACATTCCAGGGCGTAGCGGGTGAACAGGTGAAAGTGACGTCCCACTGGAACACGTCGAGGCTCTCGTGCCATCCCTGCACGATCAGGTCCACGGCGTCGTGGGAGACCCACGGCGGGAGCCCGGTCAGCCGGATGACGTCGCCCTCGCGCAGGGCGAGCACGGCCGGGATCAGGTGGGGGGCTTTGTGGAGCATGACGGTAACCGCGGGAAAGCGGGCACCGTCCACCGTTCCGTGGTGCAAGCGCCAGTTGGCGTGTTGTTCGGGCTGTACGTCGTTGTCCAGAACCAGCGTCACGGACTCGTCGTAGACGCCGATGCCGTGCGGCGGGTTCTGCACGGACAGCGGGCCGGACTCCAGGACCGCGCGGGCCGAACTACCCCCGTCGCGGGTAACGACGATGTCGTTGCGCACCGCGCCGTCATCGTCGACCGGTTCGAGGGGGGCAGCCAACCCGGGTTGGCCGTAGGCGAGGGTGAGGGCGGGCTGTTGGGTGTAGAGACTGGACCTGTCGCGGTAGAGCAGACCGATACGGGTGTGATCCTCCAGGAGCAAGCCGCCGTCGGCGTCCGCGGCCGATTCCAGCAACGCGAGCAGGGTCTGAGGGCGTTGAGGGCCGACGCGCTCGGTGGTGAGCGGGCCCGCGACGCGGGCGGTCGGTATCCCCTCCTCGGCGGCCAAGCGCGCCATGCGCTGCCACGCGGTCTCGCCCGCGTACGCGTCGTCGGACCCGTTGTAGAGCCAGGAGTTGGCGGAGCGCAGAACCGCAAGGTGACCGATGGACCAGCCCTCGGTGAGCGGGCCCCAGGTAGCGGTGACGGCCGTGACGCGGCCCGCCGCAGCGTTGGCGAGGGTGCCGTTAAGGGCGCCCGCGTCCCCGCCGACGTCCTGAAACGCCAACTGGTAGGTGACGGTGGTGCCGTCGTCGCGCGCCCACAGGCGCATGCGCACCCAGCCGTGCCACACATCGGAGCCGACCCCAACGGCCTTGAAGATCACGTCTGTGCCTGAAGAGTCGTATCCGTACAAGCGCGCTGACCCGTTGCGCATGCCGACCACCCAGCGCCGAACGGTGCCGGTCGTCGAGACGCCGAACACCTCGGCCCACTCCCCGGAGCCGGGCGGCATCTTGTCGTCAGCGTTGTAGACGAACTCCACTTGCCACTGCCCGGCCGCATCGTGAGAGGGCACGATCGCGGAAAGCGTGGCAGCCGAGGTGAGGCGCGGCAGCGCGCGGGGAGCTGGGCAGGGTGTCGACCGCGCCGAACTCAACCCCGGTCATCGCGGCAGGGCGCACGCCAGGGATGGGGGAGAAGGCGCGGGTAGCCTCGCGGGCTTCCTCCATGGGCCAGTAAGCGCGCGGAGCCGCAGAGGGGATGCGCCTGCGCAGCGTGCTATCAAGCGCCTTGGTCCCCTGCCCCAGGCGGCGAAGGATACCCGCCGCCTGAACGGTCACGGCGACGTCGTGCGGGGTGCCCCAGCGCACGGGCCAGGCTGCAACCTCGCCGACGAAGCGCACCGAACGCGGTCCGTCCGGCCCCTGGGGCGTGACGGACACACGCACCGGAGTGTTACGGCCCAGGAGCCCGTACAGGTCACTGGCCGGATTGCGGGGCGAGTAGCGGCCGGTCGTGTTGTCGAGGACGAACTCACACGACGCGGCGTCGGTGCGAGCCCCTTCGTCCGGGCGCCCGCGCGTGATCGCAACGGGCGAGGCGGTGAAGACGTCCCCGGTAATGTCCTGCCACGTTGCGCCGAGCAGCAGCTCGACCCGCACGCCGAGCGGAGTGTCGGGGAAAACCACAGGCTCACCCCCTGCTCACGTGCCGAAGGCGGTCTGTACGTTGCCGCGGCCGTCCACGCGGACCATGCGGCGGATCAAGCGCTTCCAGTCGGCGTCTGCGCCGGTCACGTCGAGGACGATGCGTCCGCCCCCGGGGCCGGGCGCGCCGGTTGCGGCGCTGGTCTGTGCGGCGACGGCGGCGGCCGTGGCCTGTCCAGGGGTGGGAGTCGTCACGAGGTTGCGCATGGTGCGGTCGACCGCGCCCTGTCCGCTCTCGATGCCGTCGACGATGCCGGCGGGAATCCAGCGGCCGACCTGGTCGGCCATGACGCGTGAGGGGCTGTTGATGCCCAGCGCTTTCGCCACGGGCCCGGGGATGATGCTCTTGGCCCAGCCGATCAGGGTGTCGCGCAGCCATCCGCCCATGGACTTGATGCCGCGCCACAGTCCGCGCACGACGTCGCGGCCCTTGCTGGTGAGCAGACCGCCGAGCGAGCCGATACCGCTCGCGATCCGGCGAGGCATGCCGCGCACCCACACGAGGAACTCGGCAGCGCGCTGCCCGGCAGCCGTACGGAACGCCTGAAAACCGGCCCGCGCGGAGCGGCCCAGACTGCCTGGAAGTCCGGCCAGTGCCGAGGCGGTGCGGCCAGGGAGGCCGGTTAGCCAGGTGGTCAGTTCGGTGACCTTGCCGACCGCGGCATCCTTTGCGCTACCGAACCAGCCGCCGAGCCGTCCAGGCAGCGAGCCGAACCAGCCCAATGCCGTGCCGACGCCGGACACGGCCGCATCGGTGGTCGACTGGATGAAGCCCCACGCCACCGACCACGCGGTCTGGAACCAGGTCGTTTTGGTGGCGATCAACACCACCACAGCGACCAGGGCCACAATCGCCGCGATGATCCAGAACACGGGGCTTGCGAACATGCTCGCGTTGAGCTGCCACTGAGTCGCCGTCCAGATCCTGTTACGGGCCGCCACGACCGTTTGGGCCAGCGCCCACGCCTTACTCGCGACCGTTACCGCGCCGATCGTCACGGCGAGCGCGGCCAGTACAGGCGTCGGTACGGCACTGATGACCTGCGCGAGGTAGATCGCGAGTTGCGTCGTGACGCCGAGCAGGGGCGAGAGCGCGACGAGTAGCTCGATGGCCGCGCCGCCGAGGTCGCCGAGCGTCCCGGCGCCCTGCTCGGCCAGGTCGAGGAACGTCGCGAACCCCTCGCTGTCGTCGAGCGACGTGCCCCAGTCGGCGAACGCCTGGGACATGTCCACCAGACCGCCGGTCACCCCCGCAGAGGCAGGCAGAAAGGCTTGGAGCAGGCCGCCGAAGCCGATCGCGAAGTTCTTGACGACGTCGAGGATGTCGCGCAGCGCGGGCCCGCCAACGGCGGCCGTCTCGCTCGCCCATTCCTTGAATTCGGCGCTCTTGATGCCCGCTGAGACGTCGTCGAAGAACCCGCCGAACGCGGTCGCCGCGCCCTCGACGAACGGCGTCAGCGTGGGAAGCAGGTCCCGCAGGACCGTAATGCCCTTGGTGACGACGGGCATGGTCGTGGTCGACAGCGAGTCCGACCACGCCTGATAGTCCGACTTCAGGCCGATGAACGCTGACGCCGCGTCCCGGGTCGCAGGCGGGAGCTGTGCAAGAGCGTCGGTGTACGCCTTCTGTTTCTCGGCCGCGTCCTCGGCGCCCTCGGCGGCGGCCTTCTCGGCTTCCTCGGCGAGGGCGGCGACCTCCTGTACGGCCTCCATCTGCGGCCCGACCGCAGCGGAGAAGGCTTTCACCGCGAGGCCGGCGGCGACCGCGCCCGCGGCCAGGCCGCCGAGCGCGGCGGTACCGGCGGCCACCATCGGGACCGCGCCGCCGACCAGGGCCAGGCCCTTGGCCGCGCGCAGGGCCCCGGAGCGGACGTTGTCGCCGAGCGCGCCGCCCATGGCCGCGGACTGCGCAACGAACCTGCCGCGCAGGTCCCGCAAGCGGCCATCGGTGCCGCGGGTGAGTTCGTCGAGTCCGGCCCGCGTGCGGGCGAGGCCGCGCTGTGCCCCGGAGTCGTCGAGGTCGATGAAGCCGGTGAGTTCGCCGACGGTCAGCGCCACGCGCCCCACCTCCCGTCGTGCTTGGTGGTGGGCGCGGGCCGCTACAGGGGCGGACTACCGCGGGGGTGTGTCAGGTGGTGCGAAGTGGCGCGAGAGCCTGCTGTCGGCGGAGAGCAGGCCGAAGATGCGTACGCGCAGCCATCGCCAGGAGCGGGTGCGCATGAGGCGCCGGTCGCCGACGTCGACGCCGTACACCTCGTGTAGGTCCGCCTCGATGAGCGGCCACTGTTCGAGGAGTTGGGGCCAGGTCAGCGACGCTTGCGCCGTGCGCGGCCCGGTGCCGGGCGGGTACTCGTACCACTCGTAGAGGCCGGATTCTTCGTCGTATTCGCCCCGCCCGATCGGCGCTGCGACCGGTTCGGGGCCAGCCGAGAAGGGTCGCCACCGGAGAGCCACACGCGCTCGGCGGTGGCCTTGTCCTGGACCACCCACGCGATAGCGGTGCGGGCGGCGTGCTTGAGGGCGGGCCAGGTGACGCCGTTGGCGAGCATCTCGTCGTAGGCGGGGCCGAGCAGGTCGCGGTACAGGTCGCCCTCGGCCGCGTCGCCGAGGGCCTGCTCGTCGACGTCTCCGCCGGACGCGGCGACCGCGGCGGCCTGCACGATGGTCTGCACGCGCAGACCGGTTTCCGCCGAGGGCGCGGGGATCGTGTACCGGCGCCCGCCGATGGGGAGGACGAGCGTTTCGTCGAGCAGCTCGTCGAGGGCCTCGAACGCCATCACGCCACCTCCTTCAGGGCCTTGCCCGCGGCGGCGAGCGTGAGCGTGCCGCCACCCGCGGGCGGGGCGGCCGGGTTCGTGATCGACTTGCGCGGGCCCTTGCCGGTCAGGGTGACCTTGACGGTGTCGAGGTCGTCGGCCGCGCCGCCGTCGGGCTCCCAGGTGACCAGGGCGAAACCCTCGTACGCCTCGGGGCGGCCCTCGCGGTCGTAGTAGCGGATGTGCACGCGCGAGGCGCTGCCGAAGTTCTCGGACGCCAGCCTGAGCTTCTCCTGTGCGGCGTTGAATGCCCCGGTGGTGGGGTGGCAACGGTGCGCGAGCTTGGTCTCGATCGACCACGCGAGTTCGGTCACGGTGCTGTTCGCCCACCCCTCGTCGTCGTAGGTGGTCGACTTCTGTTGGGTCGGTTCGACCTTGGGGGCGAACTCCTGCACTCCCGGTATCAGGGACCACACGGGGGTGGTGTCGGTGCCGGTGTTGAGTTCGAGGCGGTAACGCCGCGCGAGGGCGGTCTCGGTCTCTGCCGGGGGCGTGGGCGTACTCAAGGGCGGGTCCTCCTATTCGAGGTGGGGGTGTGGGCGGTTGGCGCGCAGCCGGTAGTTGCTGGTGCGCTCCTGGCGGCCGTTGGCGTCGGTGCCGAGCGAGGCGGCCGAGAAGCGCCAGACAAGGGAGATCCGGGCGGTGCCGAAGGTGTGGCGGCCGGAGGCGTGCAGGGCGGCGAAAACGGTGTCGTCGAGGGCGGCGACCTCGCGCGGGTCTGGCCCTGCGCGGGTGCGTACCTGCACGGCGAGCACGGTGTCTGTGAGCGCGGCCGACTCCTCGACCGCATACGCGGTCAGGACGATCACGCGGTTGGGCGCCTCGGGCATCACGGTGTCGGTGATGGCGGTCTCGCCCTCGGCGTACAGGCCATCGGGCCGGTACGTGCCGACCCCCTGCGCGTCGAGCAGGCGGGCCAAGCCGTCGATGACGTCGGGGAGAAACGTCACCGCAGGGCCCGCCTCACCTGCGCGGCGATGATCTCGCCGACGGTGTCGGCCTCCTCGGCGAGCGGGAGTTCGAGGTACTTCGGGGTGCGCCCCGCGTCATGGCGATAGGTCAGCTCCTCGTGCTGCCTGATCGCGTACGGAGTGTCGTAGGAGACGGCGGCGGTAAGCGTCTGCTCGTCGACGGTCGCTGTTCCGGAGCGTTCGAGGGTGGCCTCTTCGATCGGGACGCGGCGGCGGGACTCGGCGAGCACGTGTTCGGCGGCGAGCCGCAGACCACGGGCCGCGCCCTGGCGGGTGGCGGCGAGCGCGGCGTCGCCGTTCCAGCGCAGTCGGGTGCGCTGCGTCATTCGCACATCACCTCCGTACTGGCGGGCACGGGCAGGCCCGGTGCGGTGTGGTGGGCGACGCTGACCGCGGTCGTCTTGCGGCCGTCGGGCAGGGTGATGCGCGACTCGGCCGGGCAGACGAGATCGGGCTCGGCGATGATCTGCGCCGTGCTGATGACCTCGCGCCCCTCCTTGTCGCGGACGGTCTTGACGGTCTCGGCGACCAGGGCGGGCACGTCCGCGACGGCGGGCCCGTACTGCTTGCCGTACGCGGAGGTGCCGAGATAGGGCTCGATGGTGATGCGGTGGCGCAGTAGCCAGCGGGGAACGCGGGTCACCAGATCACCCCCGGGAGCAGTCCGGCGCGGCGTAGCGCGCGGTGCGTGCGGGGGGCGAGGTCGACGTCGCCGGGCGTCCGCGGGCCGCCCTGGGGGGCGGACAGGGACACGGGCCCGATGCTCACGGAGCCCCATCGCCCGGCCGCTCCGGTGCCGTCGTCGCCGGTGGCGAGCTGGTACTCGACCTGAGCACAGACCGCGTCCCGGAACGCGGCGACGACGGCCGGGTCGGTGGGCATGCCCGCGTCGTCGGTGACGTATACGGCCCTGATCAGGGCGTCGTCGATGTCCTCGGACGCGCGGGCGAGCAGCCGCTCGGCATCGGCCGGGGCCGGTTTCCCGGTCCACGCCGCGAGCTGCTGGGGGGTGGCGTAGACACGGGGCACCGGGTTACTCCTTCGGCGTCTCGTTCTTCACCGGGGGTTTGCGCTTGGGCGCGGTGTCCTCGACGGCATAGCCACGTCGGCGGGCGTAGGCGATCACTGCCTCGTCGTCGGTCTCGGCCTGGCCATCGACGAAGGTCAGGCCGGCTACGCCGGGCCCGCTGTATCCCTCAACAGGGGTGCGGATGAGTGCCATGGGTCAGCCCACCTTGACGTTTCGGAAGACCGTTGCGGCCTTGGTGCTCTTGAGCGCGACGGCGACGGGGCCGAGTTCGACCTCGCCGAACTTGACGGCGCCCGGGGTGTCGAAGTTGGGCAGCCACTGACGGACCACGGTTCCGCCCATGCAGGCCACGCCGAAAAAGCCGTCGAGGCCGACGCGGTATGCGTACAGGTCGGTCAGGCCGGTCACGTTGGTCTGCGCTCCGACCGTGCGGGTCTCGACCGGGATGATCGGGGTGTTCGATCCGGCCTTGTCGCCCGGGTCGGCGAACACGATGTCGCCGTACTGCTCGCGGACGATCGGGCGCCCGTTGGGGCCGAGCAGGCCATCGAGCGGGTTCTGTGTGTACATGCCCGCGCGGCGCGCTGCGGCGCGCACTCGGGCAAGGGCCCGCTTGTTGCCGAGGATGATCGTCGGGGAGCCGTCGAGCAGGGAGAGCCATTCGTCGATGGCGTCGAGGGCCTTGTGTTCGGCGCGCGCGTTGGCGTCGAAGTCCGACCAGTCGGTGACGACGCCGGCGCGGAACTCGGTGGCGGTGCCGGTCAGTGCCTTGTCGAGGCCGTCGAACGACTCGGCGTCGACGGCGGTGTCGCCGTTGATGACGGTGTCCTGGAACTGGGTCCGGGTCGCCTTGATCTTCTGCGTCATGTTCAGCGTGACGGCGCCGGACGCGGCCGGGCCGACCCGGGCGACGACGCGGTCGACGCGGAACGCTCCACCCATCACCTTCAGGTCGACGGTGTACCGCTGCGTCTGGACTTCCGACGCGGTGTACTCGGTGTTGATCGGCCGGAACGACGCGGTCGGCTGGGTGATCAGGCGCCGGTATCCGTAGGTGAGGGTGTCGCCTCCGTCGGCCGGGTTGACGACGTCGGCGAACGTCAGGCTGTCGAGGATCGCGGATTCCTTGCGGAACTCATCGATCACAGCGACGTCGATGTCGTCCTGTGCGTTGTTCTTCGCCTCGGTGAGAGTGACGGGCATGTGCGGTGCTCCTTGGTTCAGGCGCCCAGTCGGGCGGCGATGGCGTCGTGCAGGGAACCGGGCTTGCGCTCGGGCGGGGTGGCGTTGCCGAAGTCGGCGCCCCCGCGGGCGGGGCCGAGGGCGGCGGCGAGGTGCGGCTGTGCCTGTACGGCGGCCTTGATCGCCTCGGTCACGGCGGCCTGGTCGTCGGTGTCGACGGCGGCGAGCGCGGTCATGGCGGACTGGGAATCGAGCAGCGCCGCGGCGTTGGCCCCGGCGGTCGGCGCGATGCGCAGTACGGCGGCATGGACGGCGGCGGTACGGGCCTGCTCCTGTGCGGCGGTGAGCTGCTGCTGTGCCCACTTCGGGAGCTTGGACAGGTCGCCCTCGGTGCCCTGCTCGGGCGCGGGCGGGGACGGCTGCAGCGGTTCGGCCGGGGTCTTCTCCTGCGCCTTCCTGATGAGTTCCTGCGCCCACTCGGGCAGCGCGGACACGTCGCCCTCGGCGGGGTCCTGCGGGTCACCCTGCGGTGCGGGCGGGTTGGCCGGGGGCGCGGGCGGCGTCGGCGGGTTCTCCGGGGGAGTCGGGGGGTTGGCCGGGTCCGTCGAGGGGTCGGCCGACGGGTTCGGGTTCGGGTTCGGATCGGGCACGGTGGCTCCTCGTGGGACGTGGCGGGGGGGTGTGCGGACATGCGAAAGGGGGGCCCGCCGTGGTGGCGGACCCCCCTTCGGGGTGTGGTGCTGGAGTGGTGCTACTCGACGGCCTGCTCGTCGACGACGTCGGCCGGAACGGGGCGGGCCTCGGCGTATGCCTTGATCCACGCGGTCCGGAGTAGGGACGTGGCCGGGTACGGGCAGGCGCTCGCGCGCTCGCCGTCCCGGCCCGCCTTCCGTCCCGCGACGGTCGCCCGGATGATGTCGCCTCGCGCGCCCATGCTCACCTCTTCATCTGCTCGCCCCACCGATTCTCGCTCGCTCCGGTCGCCCAGCGCTGCGTCTTGCCGGTGACTTGCGTGATGAACTCGGCCTGTGTGAGGCGGGGGTGGGTCTCCCACCACTCCTTGAGCTCGTCGGACGCGCGGGCGTAGCCGATCCGGTGCGGGCCGGTGAACAACGACTCGTAGCTGTAGCCCCTGGTGGCGTACTTCTTGTTGAACATGTAGCCGTTGGTGGCGGCCTCGGCGTCGGCGATCTGCCGTTGCACCCATTCCCAGTACATCTCTCGGGCCTCGGCCCGGGTGATGCGGTGTTCGGGTACGGCGTCCTGCCCGGCTTCCTCGGCGGCCGTGGCCTCGCGGTCGGCGAGCCGCTGCCAGTACGCGGCGGCGGCCTCGGAGTTGCGGAACTGCGCGAACTCCTCGTCGGGTAGTGCCTCGATCTCCTCGTCGCTGAGCGCTCCCCAATCCCGCGGCGCGGTGGTCTCGCCGTCGCCGGCGAGGGCGCCCCACACGATCGGATCGGGTACGGCGCCCATCACCTCGGCGAGGGCGTTGCGGTCGGCGAGCATGTCGGCCACTCGATCGCCCGTGTCGGCCGGTGCGGGGAGCGGTGCGGCGTCGGCTCCGTCCCGGCGGTCGAACTCCTCGGCGATCCGCAACAGCTCGCCGTCGTTGGCGTACTGCATGACCCATGCGAGGTCGTCGTCGCCGAGGGCGGACAGGTCGTCGAGCAGGCGCCCGCCGGGGAACATGGCGGCGAGCATGTCGCGGCGGTGCGCCTCGGCGGCGAGCTGGTCGACGTCGTCGAGGCCGTGCTCGATGGCGTGGCGGACGCGGGCGGCGAGTTCGTCGTCGGACAGGCCGACCAGGTCCGGGCGGACGCCCGGGAGTCGGGCGGCGAGGTCGCGGCGGTCGAGTTCGGCGGCGATCCGCAGTGCGTCGGCGTCGTCGACGTGGCCGATCACGCGGCCGTAGCTCGCTGTCGCTGAGCGGCGTGAGGTCGGCGGCGAGGGTGCCGCGGGGCGCGGCGCGGTCGAGCAGGGCGGCGAGGTCGCGGCGGTCTGCCTCGGCCTCGATCCTCGCGCGGGCGCGGTCGTCGAGCAGGTTCGAGCGCATGGCGGCGGCGAGGTCGTCGTCGCTCATGGCGCGCACGCTGGCATCGTCGCCCGACCACACGCGGGCGGCCTCGACCTGCTCGGGCGTGGCCTCGGTCCGCTTCTCGGGGAGGTTCCCGGCGCCGATCTGCTCGCGCACGCGGTTGCGGCGCAAGTCGGGGTGGTCGGCGAGGTGTTGACGCATGGCGCCTTGCCACTGCCTGACCTTGGCACGGGCGGCGCGCTGCGCGACGGGGTCGACGGCGGCGGCCTCGCGGCGACGCCACTTGCGTATGGTCCGCTCGATCTCGCGCTGTCGCTGCCCGGCGGCGTACCCGTCCGGGTCGCTGGTGGCCTGCTCAATGCGAGTCAGACCGGGCGAGTACATGCTCACGCTGTGGCGGCAATTCGGGTGCTGCAACCCGCGGGCGCGCGCCTCGTCGAGTGATCCGGCAACGCGGACGAGCACCATGCGGCCATCCTCGACGGCGTGCTCGACCTCGACCGTGCGCGCCCCCGCGGGCCCGCTGATCGTCAACACGCGGCCCTCCCACGGGGCACACAGGGGGCACTCGCGCGGGGCGTCGCTGACGACGACCAGCTCGACCCCGGCGTCGGCGAGGGTGCGCATGTGCGCTTCGGTCGCGGCCCGCGCGGTCGCCGTCCGTACGGCCATCTCCGCATACGAGGGGAGCGACCAGCGGCGGCCTGCGCGGTCGACGAACGCCTGTATCCCGCGGTCGGCAAACGCCCGCATGGCGTCCTGCGTGGCCTGGCGGCGGGTGCCGGTGCCGAGTAGGGGCGTGGCGGCCACGGACGCGATGACGGCCCGGAAGCCATCGACGACGGCACGGAGAATCGACCGGTGCGTCGCGGTGACGACGTCGACCGCTTCCTGTGCGAGGCGGTCAACGGCCTGTGCGTTCGGTGCGCGCTCGTCGACCAGGGCGCGCGCCTCGTCGGACAGGGCGCCCACCTCGGCGACGGCCGACCGGTGCCCGACGTTGTACGCCTCGGCGACCACGTCGAACACGTCGAGGCTGGTCGCCTTCCCCAACTCCTCGACGACGGCCTGAGCGGCGCGGCGTACCTGCTGCACAGCGGCGAGCTTGGCCTCGACCCACCCAGGCGCGTCGAGCCCCTGGGCGAGCTGGCGCGCGATGATGCCCAACAGCCGCTCCTCGGCCGCGGCGTAGGTGTCGCGCGTCGTCGCGGCCAGATCCTCGACCATGCCCGGGTGAATCGGCACGGCGCACCCCCTCGTCGTCTACGCGGCGAGCGGGTACGTGTCGCCAGGGTCTGGGGCGGCGGCGCCGGTCTCCCGAAGGATCGCGGCAGCCTCGGCGGCGACCTCGGTGTCGTTCCATTCCGGGTGCAGGATCTTGACCCGGGTTGCGGTCGACACGGCCTGTGCGCGGTTGAGCAGGTCGAGCGTTGTCGCGGTGTCGATCGGCGACTCGGCCACTCCGTCGGGGAACTCGACCCGCGGGCGTTCCGCGGGCGCCCCGCTGCCGAAGTGCTCGACGTCGAGTTCGAGCAGGGCGAACAGGGCGTCGGACATGCCCTGTTTCCAGTGGCCTGCCTTCTTCCTGCGCGTGGTCGTGCTCTTGTCGTCGTCGCTGTTGACCTCGGTCGCCGTCCGGGCGGCGCCTCCGTCCTGGTCAAGGCCGAAGCTGCGGGCGGCGTATCCGGCCGACTGGGCGGCCTGCCTGGTCAGTGCCTCGGCCGTGCGCTGGTGCTCCTCGACCCTGATCTCGAACTGCGACAGGGTGATGCCGCTGGTTTCCGTGGGGGGCATGTTGAGCTGGGCGTATACCTCGGCGTCCTCGTCGAACGACGCCCCGCGGCCGGGCCCGTTGCTCCTCAGATAACCGTCGGGAACGATCAGGCGGGCGCGGGCGAGACGGATGTCGCGCATCCAACTCGTCCACACCTCGTCGAGGCTGTCGAGCTGGTCATAAATCGGCGCGGCATAGTCGCTGCGCCCGATCGGCGACCCCCGGTGCAGCCGGTTGGGGGTCATGTTCGGGATGTACGCGGCGGTGAGCCGTCGGATACCGGTCGTCGTCGACTCGCCGTCCTGCTCGATGCTGCCGACCAGGGAGGCCGTGTCGGGGTGCTCAGCGAGCGGGACGCGCCGACCGATGTTGTCGCCGCTGCCCTGGTAGAGCGCGTGGGCGATGCGGCCGGGCTCGTGCCGCTCGACGTGGCGCCATACGGCCTGTGTCGTGCTGCCGGACAGTTCCCGCCAGAAGTTCACCGCGGCGAGCATCCCGAAACGCCATTCGGGGATGGCGTTGTCGGGCTGCACGGCGGTGAGTAGCGGCCGGTCGACCAAGTCGCGGTCCCACGTCGCCCGGAGGTAGACCCCGGACAGGGCGGCGCACTGCTCGGCGGCCGACAACAGCATCTGCTGTGTGTGCCCGTCGGCGAGCAACTGGTCGAGGCGGGTCTGTGTCCGGGCGTCCTCGACGACGACGCCCGGCATGTCCGCGAACAGCATGTCGGCGGACGTCTGGGCGATATCGCCGGCGAGGGGGACGTGTAGACGGGTGTCGCGGCCGGGGCGGTGTGCGGTGCTGCGGCGGGCCCATAGGCGGCGGCGCGGTGTCTTGGCCTCGCGGCCGTAAATCCGGGCGAGGCGGCCCCGGTCACCGGAGTACCACGCGTCGTCGACGGCGATCCGATCGTAATGCGGGGCCCACTCAGGGGGCGGCCACGCTGACCCGTTCTCAGGCAGGGGCACGGCTCACCTCCTGCTCGTACGGGATGTGCACGGTGGTCGTGAGCGCGGTCGTGCCGTGGGTGATGATGCGGCCCTCGCGGTCGCGCACGTTCAGCGAGGCGCGCAGTCCGTCGGGGCCGAGCGTCACCTCGTGCACGAGCGAGGGGGCCAGGCCGAGGGCCTGGCAGGCGGCGCGCCGCTGGTCGGTGGTGATGGTGGTGGGTACCTCGGTCATGCGGCGGCGGCCTCCTCGGGCGGTGCGGTGAGCAGAGAGCGCCACTCGTGCGCGGTGGAGTGGACGACGTAGCGCAGCGCGTCGGCTGAGTGGTCGTCGACCTTGATCGGGGCATCCGTGCCGCGCTCGGTCGCCTTGGGGTCCCAGGAGTATCCCGGGAGTTCGGCGAGCAGGCCCTCGCACGAGTCGTGCACGAGCAGGCGGTCGGCGGCGAGCAGGCTCGACACGGACCGGATGCCGTCGGTGACGTCGTTGGTGGCGCGGGCAAGGCCCTGGTGCCCGTCCTGCCACATCTGCGTGGAGAACGACGCAGCGGACGGGTCGATGAACGTCCACTCGGGCGTGACGTCAAGCGTGGTGAGCCAGGATCGGACGGCGGCGCTGTACTGCGCGTCGGTCATGCTGCGGTGCGTGGCGCGGGAGTCGTGGCGCCACTCGGCGCACACGTACAGACGGCCGTCGGTGCCCTCGCCGAGCAGAACCGCGGCGAACGGGTTGGTCGTGCCGTAGTCACAGCCAACCCAGTGGCGGCGCATCTCGGGGAGCGCGTCCACGACGTGGCGGGCCTCGTCCCACATGTCGTAGATGGCGCCCTCGGCGACCACCCACGCCCCATCGATCATGCGGCGGCGCCACAGACCGACGTACTCGGAGGTGAGGTCGGCGACGTACTCGGGCGAGAGACTCGGGTTATCGGCGAGCCTGAAATGCCATGCACGCAAGTTCAGTTCGCCCGCGCGGTCGAGGTACTGGACCTTGAGCCAGTGGCGCGGCGAGTCGGGGTTCGTCGTCGCGTACAGGCGGGCGCCCGGGACGCTCAGGCGGGCGAGAAGCTGAGTCCAAAACGCCTCGGGTACGAGGGTGGCCTCGTCGACGTAGGCGAGTTGCGCCGTCAAGCCACGTAGGCGGCCCTCGGCGCGGGCGTCGGCTGCGCCGATCAGGTGGACGGTGCGGCCGAGGATCGTCGCCGTGGTCGCCCCGCGGGTGTGCACGACGTGCCGGGCGAGGGGCCCGAACAGAGCGCGGTCCTGGAGGGGCTCCAACACGTTGCGCTCGATCGTCTGGAGGCTGCGCCCGCACACGATGATCAGGCCCGACGGTCCCGCGGTGGCAACGGCGATGACGAACGCGAGCAGGCTCGCGATGGTCTTGCCGGACCGAACCGAGCCGTGCCACAGGTTGATACGGGCGGTCGCCTGCCCGGCGGTGCGGGCTTGCTTGCGGGAGATCGGTATGGCGTCGAGGTCGAGCAGCAAGGCTCACCCCCCGGCGTCGCCCCCGTCGCCGTCGGGGGCCTGGTCGTCGTTGGCGGCCTACGTCAGTGCCTCGCCGAGGGCGCCGAGCATGCTGCGCACGTCCTCGGCGTTGTCTCCGCCGTCGGCGGGGGCGAGGCGTAGCGAGGTGCCGACGGCGGTCTGTACCGACGCGATGATCTGCCGTTGGTCGGTGAAGCGGGGTTGGGCGAGGTGGGTCTCGTGCCACTCGCCCTCGCGCCCGGCGAACTCCCCGTGTGTGGTGGGCGCCCATAGCTGGATGCGCATCCGCTCGGCGTCGTCCTGGAGCGCGAGGGCGAGGGCGGTGCGGCGCGCGGCGAGGTCGGCGCGGCGTACCTCGGTGGCGACGGCGACCTCGGCGGCGCGGTCGAACGACAGGGGTGGGTCGAACGCTGCGGCGATCTTCGACACGGTCGACGGGCTGCGCTTGATGGCGCGGGCGATCTCGTTTCGGGCCTGGCCCTGGGCGTGGAGGCGGCGCACCTGCTCGCGGTCGCGGTCGTCGATTGGTCGAGCCATGGGCGGTCACCTCCTCGCCTGGGGCCAGGCATGCAGAACGCCCCGCCGCGGGGGGAGCGACGGGGCGTTCGGGGTGGGCGTCCGTTTCCGGGCACGCCGAAGACGGCTCCAACTCTAGGTCACAGATTGATAACGACGCAAGTCTGTTCGAGCAGGCTCACGCGCGGGCGGGGCGCTGCGCGTCCGGTCGCTGCTGTGGTGTCGGACGGCCGAGCAGTGTGTCGGCGTACGCGGTCGGCAGGTGGCGGCCGGGCGGCGGGCCGGGGAGCCTGCGGTTGGCCAGGTGTGGCGGACGTGTGTCCGCTGTGGCCGACGGCTCGTCATACCCACTGGTCGCGGGTTTGGGTGCGTGCTGCTGGTGCAGTTGGTAGGCGAGCACCTGCGGCGCGGTCCCTTCGGGGCACACGCCGTTGGCCCATCCGACGCGGTAGATGTCGGCGAGGTGTCCGACGGCCTGTCGGACGGCGTCGGACACGTTGATGCCCGTACGCATGACGACGGCAAGGTCGGCGGCGAGCTGCTCGTCGACGCGGACCGACGGGCGGGTGCCGGGCTTGGGCGGGGTGGGGTGCTGGTTACGCTGTTCGGTAGCCATCGTGGGTCGCTCCTCGTTGGTGAGGGCCTGCCCATACGGTTTGTGAGGAACCAGGGCGGGCCCGCTTTCGTGTGCGGGTCTACTGGGTGTCGCCGTTGTGGCGCTTGCTGTACTCGCGGGCCCACTTCCGGGCGTCGGTCGGGGGCTCTTCGTTGGGTGTGTCCTGCGCGGCCGAACTGGCGCCTCGGCGCTGCTTCTCCTCGCGGATGAACTGTGCGATCCGGCTCGCGGTGTATCCGGTCTCCGCAGCGATCCGGTCGGGGCTCATGCCCCGCTCACGTGCGGCGAGGGCGATACGGCCCATGGCCTCGGCGACGGCGGCGGCGGCCGTGCGCAGTGCGCGGACGTCGGTGAGTTCGAGGTCTTCGGCGAGGTAGTCGAGGAACCGTTCGAGATCGGCGGGGTCATCGTCGTTGGCGCGGGCGTGGTCGAACTGTTCGGCGAGGTCGTGCACGTCCGAGTACGCGTCGAGGTCATAGGGGTTGGTGTCGCCCTTGCGGGCGCGATCGGCGGCCGTCTCGCGCTCGAACTCGTTGAACAGCTTCACCATTTCCGTGACGATCTTCCCGTGCGGGGTGCTGGTGGGCACGCCGCGGCGGTTGAGATCATCGGCGATCCGCTCGAACGCGCTGCGCCCGCGGAGCGTGTACCCGTGCGCGGCGGCCGTGCCCTCGACGGCGGCCTGTTGGCCGGCGGGTGTTGTGGGGAACTTGGACGGATCGGCGCGGGTGTACTCCGCGACGGTGGGCTTGTCGCCCTGCTCGTCGTCGCGGGGCGGCTGCTCGTTGCTCATCTCGGGTGCTCCTGTCAGTGCGGGACGGGGCCCGCCCTCGGGTGAGGGCGGGCCGGTCGGATGGTTACTCGGGGCGCCACGCCATGACGCAACGGCGGGTGTGCGGCTCGATCCTCCACCCGGCGGCGCTCAGCTTGTCGGCGCCGATCTGCAACTCGACGGCCCACGGCTTGCCGTCTCGCCCGACATACCGGCCGGACTCCAGCCAGTACAGGGCGACGCGGCCGTTTCCGCGGGGCTCGGCGAGGAATCCCCACGCGTCGGGCTGGTGGTCGAGGTCGCCGGGCTCGGCGGCCACGTCGGTGTGGTCGGTGACCTCGGCGAGGCGCAGGTCGCCGAGGGCTGCGACGGCGGCGAGGGCGTCGGGGTCGGCCGAGTGCTTGGGCGCAGTGCCCTTCGTGCGGCCGTTGTGGGTGACGATCACGCCCTCGACGACGCGACGCTCGGGCGCCTGCTTGGCTGACTGGCGCTCGCGGACGGTACCGGGCGCGGTGGCGCGGCCGTCGAACAATGCGCCCTGCTCGGTGGGGCGCTCGACGGCGAACAGCGCGTCGTCGGCGGGCTGCTCGCCGATCCACTCGCCTTGCCACGTGCCCTCGGCGGCGTCGGCCTCGGTCACCAGGGCGGCGGCCTGCTCCTCCTCGGCGGCGCGCGCGGCGGAGACCTGCTTGCGGGCGTGCCCGGCCTGCTCGACCCACTTCTGTGCGGCCCTGCGCTCGGCGTCGGTGGCTTCGCCTCCGCGCCGAGCAGGGCGTCGGCGTACTCGCTGATGACGTTCAGGACGTCGGTGGACCCCGGCTTGATGATCAGGGTGCGGCCCCTGCCTCGGCGTCCGGCGTCGAGGGCCTCGCGGGTGGCCTTGCTGGCGGGGTCGAAGTCGTCGGCGCCGGTGGCGAGGTTGGTCTCGGCGAGGTGGTCGGCGAGGGCGCCGGGAATCGTGACCTCACCGGAGCGCGGCGCGGCGGGCGCGGTCGGCGCGGTCTCGACGTTCTGCTCGGCCTCGACGGGCTGCGCGGCGGTGGCCTCGTACCGCAGGGCGTAGGGGTTGGTGCCGCGGGGCGCCTTGACGGCCTTGGCGTAGTCGTCCTGGGCGCTGAAGCCGATGTGCACGAGGCCCTTGCCGAAGTCGGCCCACGTCAGCCACTTAACGGGCTTCCCGCCTCGCTCGGCGGTGTAGGGCTTGCCGGTCTCGGGGTGGGTGGTGGTGTACGTGGTCTTGGTGCTGGCCATGGGGTCGCTCCCTTGGTTGGTGTGGTGCCGGGTGAGGTCCGGCGTTCCTGCCGGGGTGAGGGCCCGTCAGGAAGGCCAACAGTAGTCATTGCAGTAATGGTTGCAGCAAGGGTTACAGCAGGCGTTGCCAACCTGTGATGCGGGCCGATCCGAGCCGGGAACGACGGCACCCCCGAACGCGCACGTTCGGGGGTGTGGGGCCTGCTGCGCCTAGGCGGCCGAGGCCGCACGCCGGGATTCCAGCGCGGTGAACAGGTCGACCAGGGCGGGCCCGCGCCACGCTCGGCGGCCTCGCTCGGTGTCGACTGGTGCCGGGCACGTCGGGCCGGTCGAGCAGGTCGCGACGGCCTGCCGTGGGTCGCCTCCGCCGTTGTGCACGGTGATGCGGCCCGCACGGCAGAACGGGCACGGCTCGTCGAGCGTGATCGTCCGGGCGGCGCGGCCGAGGGCGCCCTCGACGCGGCGGCGCGCGGTGCGGGCGACGTCGGCGACCTGGTCGACCAGGGGCGCGGGGGTGGGGGCGAACAGGTCGCGGTCGGCCGCGTCGTCGAGGGCGCGGCCCCCGAGCCACACGGCGGCCCAGTGCAGACCGAACGCGCGTGATCCGGCCGAGGCGATGCTCGTCGGGCCCGCGTCGCGGTACGTGGGCACGTGCCACAACCGCGGGTCGCTCGGGTCGCTGCCGAGAGTCCAGCGGCCGTGACGGTCACGGGCGGGGAGCTGCACGCGCTCGGCGACGGCGTCGCACATGTCGAACACCTGGCGCTCGACATCGAGGGCGGCGTCGAGCGCGCGGAGATCGGCCGGCGCGGGGTGCTCCCGAAGGATGAGCGGCAGACGGCCGACGGCGGCCTCGTTGAGAGTCTGGTCGTCCTCGGTGCGGTCGTCGGCGGCGAGCTGGTCGAGGAATCCGCGGCGCTCGTAGGGCATCCAGTCTGCCCCGCGGGGCGGCTCGGCAATGGCGGCGAGCAGGTCGCCCCACTGCTCGCGCACGGCGAGCAGGTCGTCGGCGGCGCGGCGGCCGGTGGGTGTGGCGGTCGGGGTGGTCACGGCGTCGGCTCCTCGGTGCGGGTGATGGCGCGGAAGTAGTCGCCGACGAGTCCGCGGGCCGTGTCCTGCTCGATGCCGGGGCCGATCATGGCGTCGAGCAGGCCGTAGAGGGGGTGGCCGTGGCCAACGGGCTTCGGTGTGCGGATGTCGGCGAGCTGCTGCTCGGCGGCCTCGGCGCGCTGCTCGGCCTCGACGATCGCCGCGTCGGCGGCCTCACGGTGCCGGGCGAGGGCCTGCGTCGTGCCTGCCATGGCGCGGCGGGTCGCGTCGGCGAGGCGCTGCTCGTCGCGCACGTGCTCGGCGAGCAGGGCGCCCTCGGCCGGGGTGAGTACGCCTCGCTGCGCGCGGGCGAGCAGGACGTCGACGACGGCCCGCCGGTCGGTGCGGTCGCGGTCGCGGCCCTTGGGGGCGCGCTGCTGGGGGCGGGTCATGGGTGCTGCTCCTGGGCGTCGTCGAGGGTGGGGTGTCCGGGCGGCGCGGGGCGCGGCTGCTGGGCGAGGGCGAACAGTTCGCCCCCGTGGGCCCGGACGTCGGGCGGCTGGCGCTTGCGGCGGCACCGTGGCCCGTATCCGTCGGGCGAGGGCGCGCGGAGCGGGCGGCGGCACGCCCGACACGTCCGGGCGTAGGTCACGGCTGGGCCTGCTCGTGTGCTGCGGCCTCGGCGAGGGCCTGCTCGTCGGCGAGTCGGTCGGCGTACGTCTGTATGGCGCGGTGGGCGCTGCTGTACCCGGTGAGCAGGCCGCGGGTCGAGCGGTTGAGTCCCCACCTGGTGCGGGTCTGGTCACGCTCGCGGTCGACCAGGGCGGCGAGCTGCCATGCGTGGGCGGTCAGGATGACGCGGGCGGCGGCGAGGGCCTGCTCGGGGGTGCACGGAGCGTCGTCGAGCAGGACGTCGCGGAGCGTGGCGAGGGCGGGGTCGCGGTCGAGGGAGTTGAACGCGAGGGCGGCGCGCACGTCCCTCGGCAGTGAGCTGGGCGGGCTGCACCTCGGCGCGGGCCTGCTGCTCCGCGGCGGTCTGCTCGTCGACGCGGCGCCACTTCGTCACGCTGGCCTCGTACGGCTCGACCTCCTCGGCGACGACGTGGTCACGGTCGCCCCACTCGTCGAGGCCGTCCTGATGCTCGGTGAGTCCCTGCTCGTACATGACGCGGTACGCCTTGCCGTCGTCGGGCGCGCGGAAGATCAACTGATGTACGGACACCCATCGACGGGTGTCGACCTGTGCCTCGTGCAGATGCTCGGCGCGCTGCTCGGGCTCGGCGGTGCACTCGTCGGGGATGCCGAACGCTTCGAGCTGGTCGCGGTGGAAGACGCGGGCGGCGGCGGTCATGGGTAGGGCGCTCCTGTCCGTGAAATGGGCTACTGCTGCGGCTGGTTGGTGGCGAGGTCGACCTGTCGGCCGTCGAGGTGATGCCGGAAGTAGCCGGGGCGGCCGGGGATGGCGATGGGCGGCCATCCGGGCGTGGCGACGACTGGTGTGCGTTCGGTGGGCGGGGGCGTCATGGCGGGGCGCTCCTGGTGTCAGTGGTGGGCGGTATCGCGTGCGGGCCCGCGCGTGAGCGGGCCCGCGTCCGGTCGCGGCGAGGTTCAGAACGGGGGCTCGTCGCTGTACCCCTGGCGAGGCTGCTGGGTGCTCCACTGATCGGCCTGGGGGGCTCCGTAGCCGTTCTGGGCGCCCTGCTGGCCGTATCCCTGGGCGCGCTGCTGCTGGCCGTTCTGGGCGCTGTTCTTGGTCACGGCGGCGGTGGCGTTGCGAAGCGCGGGCCCGACGTCCTCGGCCTGGATTTCGTACGACGATTTCCGCTCGCCGTCCTTCTCGTACTGGCGCTGTCCGAGGCGGCCGACGACGATCACGCGGTCGCCACGACGGATCGTTTCTGCGACGTTCTCGGCCTGCTGACGCCACACGGAGACGCTGAGGAACAGGGTGTCGCCGTCCTTCCATTCGCTCGTGGTGCGGTCGAACGTGCGCGGGGTGCTCGCTACGCGGAAGTTCGCGACGGCGGCGCCGGACGGCGTGAATCGCAACTCGGGGTCGGCGACGACGTTGCCAACGACGGTGATCGGGGTCTCTCCAGCCATTAGGCGGCGGTCCTCTCGGGGGTCGTGCGGGTGGGAAGCGGGGTAATGGGGGCGAGTTGGGAGCCGCGGGCGCGGCGGGCGCGGTCGCGGGCGCACGCGCGGCACTTGCGCATGCCGTTGGGGTGCGACGGGGGGTAGCTCACGCGGACGTTCGCGGGGTCGGTGAGGTCGTGGTCGTTCACGCATCGGGTGCGGCGGGCGTTGACGGCCGAGGGGCTGGTCGAGCGCAGGACGTTGGTGCGGTGGTCGACGGGGTCGAGGTGGTCGTCGGCGACGCATCGGCGGACGGTGCACAGGTGGTCGAGTTCGAGGCCGGCGGGTATGGGCCCGCGGGTCTGCTCGTAGGCCCATCGGTGGGCGGGGACGACTCGGCCCTCGACCCAGAAGCGGCCGTATCCGTCGCGGTCGAGGCTGCTCTCGGGCCACAGGAGACAGGGCGTGCCGAGGCTGGCGGGCACGGGCCCGGGGGCGGTCTTGGCGGCGAACCGTTCGGCCGGGGTGGTGCGAGCCATCGGGACGTACCTCCGGGGGATGTGCGGTGACCTACGGGACGTGCTACCGAGGCAGATAAGTTTCTGCCGAGATAGAAAGCTAGCAGGTAGGGGGGCGCCATGTCGCGGGGCATACGCCCCCCTGTCCTGCGGTGCTAGGCGGCCTCGGGTTCGGCCTGCTCGCGTTGGGTGATCGTCCACCCCTGGTCGCGTAGCTCGGCCTCGATCCGGGCAACGACGGCGCTCGGGTGGTCGACGTGCTCGCGCTGGGCGTCCTCGACGGCGGCGAGGACGATCGCACGGGCGGCCGGGGTCATCGCTGCGCCCCGGTGATGTGCCGTGCGCGCTGCCGGTGTTCGGGCCGGACGTCGGCGGGCGGGCTCATCAGGGCGCGGGCGTCGCGGCGGGCCTCGGCGGCCAGACGCCGACGGCGGGCGTCCGCCTCGGCCTGCTCGCGGGCGGCCTGCTCCGCGGCGACGCGCTCGGCCTCGGCGCGGGCACCCATCCACGCAAGCCACGTGCGGTGACGGTCCTCGGCATCCGGCCGGTACGCGGGCGGGGTCAGCGGGTGCCCGGCGGCGGCGAGCTGCTGCTCGGCGGCGCGCTCGGCGCGCAGGGCGGCCCCGTCGACCTCGCGGAGCGTGCGCCACCGGTCCCAACCGGCGTGCTCCTGAAAGATCACGTAGGCACCTTTGGCGACCAGGTCGCGGAACGCCTTCTGTGCCCGCTTGCGGTCGGACGTCCGGATGACGGCCGGGTCGTCGGGCTTGTGGTCCCAACTGGCCTCGACACGCCACGACTTGACGTTCTTCGTGCGGTCGACGGGCGCGGCCTTGCGGCGGTGGGTGCGGGCCTGCTTCGGGGTCGGGCTCATGCTGCGGACTCCTGCCGGTCGTAGTGCTGGGTGGTGGCGAGGTCGAGGCGGGACGGGTGCGCGGTGCTGCGCGGGGTGCGGCGGAAGGTGCGGCACGGCTCGCCCGCGCGGGCGCGGCACTGCTCGTAGGGACACGCCACGTCGAGCGGGTCGGGCAGTCCCTCGGTGGCGCGGCGTTCGCGCTCGGCGCGGCGGGGCCGGAACTCGGCGAGGGCCTGCGCGACCGTGCGGGGCACGTAGCTGCCGAGGGCGGCGAGGCGTTCGGCGACCTCGGGCGCGGGCCCGCCCGTCAGTTCCCGGAACGTGGCGGCCGGTGCGGCGCCGGACGCGACGGCGTGCCGGGTGCCGAGCAGTTCGGCGCGGTAGGCGGCGGGGTTGTCCGGATCGGCGGCAGGTACGGGGTCGTGGTGGCGGTCGACGACGTCGCGGCGGAAGCTGTGCCAGGGGCGCGAGACGTCCGACGGCTTGATCGGGTACGGGCTGGTCGCGATGTGGTGGCGTACGACCTGCTGAGGCGTCCCAGGAACGGCCGTTGGGGTGCGGGGCGGTCGGGGGGACGTCGGCGAGCAGGTCGGCCCACTGGTCGAGGGTCTCGTCGGCGGCGGCCTGGTCGGCGGGCGCGCTGCGGGGGTCGAGCTTCACGGCGTAGGCGAGCAGGGCGGCGACTTCGCGGCGGTTCACTGGGCGGACTCCTGCGGGTCGTCGTGGGCGGCGGTGCGGAACAGGTCGGCGGCGCGGGCCACGCGGCCGGGGCGGGCGGCGTCGAGGGGGATCACGTCGGCGCCGGGCGAGGTCGGGGCGCCCGTGGGCACCGGGGGGAGCGCGGTCCATCCGGGCAGGAAGTACCGGACGCTGCGCGGGCGGGAGCGGGCGCGGCGCCACTGCTCGCGGGCGTGGTCGACCAGGGCGGGCACGGCGGTGCGCTGCACGATGGCTTCGAGGCGGAACCAGTCGGCTTCGGCGAGGGACCACTCGACGACGACGCCCGCGGCGGTGAGCGCGTCACGCAACGGCCGACAGTTCGGCGGGACGGCGGGGGTCGAGCCGTAGCTAGCTTGCTGTACCTCCGTAGGAGGTACAGCGGGACGGGTCGGGTCGGGTCGGGGGGACCGTGACGGGTCCGTACCGTCACGCTGTGACGGGGCGCTCTGACCTGCGATGTCGTCCGGAAACGCGATCTGATTCGCGGACGGTTCGCGATTTTCCGGCTTCGGATCGTCGTCGATTCGCGGACGATTCGCCGACGAATCGAGCGCGTTTCGATCCTGGTTCCGCTGCTCGGCGGCCTTGTCGCGGGCCCGCTTCTGGCGCTCGGCGGCGGCGGCGCGGTCGTCCTCGACGCGCGCCCGGGTCGGGTTGTAGATCAGGAAGTCGTGCATCACGTAGTCGCCGGCGGGCGGCTGCTTGCACCGGGTGCAGTCGTGGCCGCTTTCGTGCCACAGACCGGACGCGACCAGCTTCCTGGCCTGGGGGGCGGTGCCGTACAACTGGACGACGACGCCCGGTATCACGCCTTCGGTGAGGTGCTGCGCGGCGTAGGCGCCCGCACGGACCCACAGGCCAAGAGCGGCGTTCCCGGCCTTGAGCAACTTCGGGTGGGCGTGCGCTGTGTCGTCGACTTTGAACCAGGTCACGGGGGTTGTGCTCCTGTCGGGTGTGCGCCCGGGGCGAGGGGCTCGGCGGCTCGCCCTCGCCCCGGGAGTGCCGGGCTGCTTAGAGGTACGTCGGCGGCAGATTTCTGTTACACGTGGCGGCGGTGGGTGCGCGCGGGCTGGTGCTCGTCGCATCGCCAGCCGCACGGGTAGAGGCGGGCGGGCTGGGCGTGGCACCGGGGGCGGCCGTACTCGCACGACGGCGGCGGCCGGTCGTCGTCCCGCAACGCGGTCACTGCTCGGCCTCGGCGGGCGCGGTCTCGATGGCGAGGGGTGCGTCGAGGTCGAGGACCCCGGCCTTGACGGCGTCGGCGGCCAGGGCGCGGCCGTCGAGCGGCTGACGCTTCGAGGGGCGGGTGAACGTCCACCGGTAGTAGCGGCTGCGGGTCGGTTTGATCAGCACGCCCGGCACCTCGTGCACCTCGCCCGACTTGGGGTCGGCGAACTGCGGCACGCCCGCGGCGTCGATGGCGGCGAGGACGGTCGAGGCGAACGCCTCGTCGATGACGGTCTCGGTCCGGGCCGGGACGATCCGGAAATCCCAATGCTCGGGGAAGTGGTCTCGTACCCATGCGACGAACGCCTCGCGGTCGGTGACCTGCGCGGCGGCCTCGCCCCCAACGCGGGTCACGCTGGCGAACTTCGTGTCGTCGTCGAGGGTCACGTCGGCCTTGACGCTGCGGGTCGCCTGGTACTGCTGGTCAAGCAACCTCTTGGCCTCGCGGTCGACGTCCTCGTACAGGGCTTCGGCCTGGTCGAGGCGGGCCCGCATCGCCTGACGGCGGCGCAGGACGGCGGCCAGGAACGCAGGGTCGGGGACCTCGATCTTCTTCTCGACGGCGGTCACCGGGCACCCCCGGCGGCCTCGACCTTGGCGCGGAACTGGTCGAGCTGAGCGGCGGTCGCCTGCTCGACGGGCAGGCCGTAGACCCGTTCGAAATCGGCGTCGAGCGTGGTGAGGTTCGCGCGGGACGCGGCGAGCCTGAGCAGGTTCTCGGCCTCGGCGGCGGCCCGCTCGGCGGCGGCCTGGGCCTGCTGGGACGACACCGGTATCTGCCCGCGCTCGGCGAGCAGGGCGGCGGCCTCGGCCTCGACCTCGGGGTGTCCGGAGTCGAGGGCGGCACGCAACTCGGCGTCCGTCGGCGCCGTGTCCTTCTCGTGCGCCTGCCGCTTGGCGCCCGGCTTGGTGGCGCCGATGTCGGCGAGGCGGGTGAGGTGGTCGGGGTGCGCGCCTCGTTCCTGGGCGGCGGCGTGCAGGGCGCGGACGGGGCCGACCGACTCGGCGGCGTGCGCATCGCGGAGTTCGGCGAGACACGTCATGTACTCCGCGGGGGCGCCCGCGGACTGGGCGTCGGCGAGGATGGCGGCGAGCTGCTCGGCGTCGACGGTGGCGGCGGCCTCGGCGAGGTAGTCGCGGGGCGGCGCGGTCGGCGGACCGTTCGGCGTCGACTGCACGACGGTCACGCCCTCCTGCACGGGCGGGGCATCGGCTCGCTCGGCAACGACGGGGTTGCCTTCCTGGTCGACGACGGCGCCCAATTCCTCGGGCGTGTAGATCGCACCGTGCAGCACCTCGGGGCACGCGATGCGCACGGCCTCGGCGATGGCGCGGGCCCGCAGCATGGCGCGCGGGAACCGTTCCCACGGTTGCGGCTGGTTGTTCTTGTCGCGGGCGTACGGGCGGTCGTTCCGCAGCGTGCACAGACCAGCGGTGACGGCGTCGTCGAGGGTCCACTCGATGACGGTCTCGTCGTCGGGGTCGTCGTGGCGCATGATCCGCACCTCGCACCGGGTGCGCTCGGACGTGATGCGCACGCGGTGCCCGGCACTGCGGGCGCGGCCGAGCATGAGGTCGGCCCGACTGGCACGGCTTGCCCTTGATCACGTGAATGGTCGTGATGGTGGTCACGACGTCGAGGCCAAGGGCGCGGCCGTACTCCATCGCCCACAACACCGAAGCGGGCTGCTTGCGGTAGGCGTCCGGCAGGAGCGGGGTGTTGGCCAGGGACTCGCAGAACTGCCACGCCTCATACGGAGACATGTGGGAGAGGGAGAGGGCGCCTCCGCGGGCCGGGGCGACGGCGGTCGGGGCGTGGGCGGTGGGGAGGGTGGTCACGGTCACGGGCGGGTGGTTCCTTCCGGGGCGGTGCGGTGGCGGATGTGGGCGGCGGCCCGGGTGATGCGCCCGGCGAGGCTGATCGCGTCGTCGGGGGCGAGGACCAGGTCGACGGCGACGGCGGCCGGGCAGTCGTCGAGCAGGGCCTCGCGGGTGGCGTCGGCCTCGGCGGCGCGTACGGCGCGGCCGTAGTCGGTGGCGTCCTCGCTGCACATCGCGACGTCGAGCGCGACGACGCGCGCGGCGTGCGCAGCGAGCAGACGGCCGACGGCTTCGGGGTCCTGGGCGTACGCGAGGGCAAGGTCGTCGAGCAGCGGGTCGACGTGCTCGAACAGCGGGAGACGGACGGCGAGGCCGTCGGCGCTGAGCTGAGGGCGGATCACGGGTGCAGCTCCTCGGGCATGGTCGGCTCGTCGACGGCAAGGGCGCCTGTGATGGCGTCGTAGACCTGCGGGCGACTCCAGTCGGCGGCGGGGAACATCCGGCGCAGCAGGCCGCGGGCGGCGCGGTGGGCGTCGCGGTCAGCGGCGACGGGGAAACCGAGGGCGTCATCGAGGGCGACGGCCGTTGCGAGGTGCTGCTCGCCGTCGCGCTCGGTCGACACGGGCACGGTCCGCACGCGGGCGGTGCCGGGCGCGATGGCGTCCAACTGGCGGGCGATCAGGTCGCGTCGGGCGAGGTCGTTACGGGCCTGGCGTGCGCCCTGTATGGCGCGGGCAGGGCGGAATGGAGGGCGGGTAGCCTCAGGGGTGTTCACGATCGGTACCTCTCGGGGTTCGGTCGGGAGGGCCGTCCGGGTCGCATCCGGGCGGCCCTTCGTCGTCTTCAGGCGGCGGCGCGGCGGGGGGCCTGCTCGGCGGCGCGGCGGCGCTGCACGCGCTCCAGGCGGCGGCAGATGAGTTCCTGTTCGGGGGAGAGGCGCCCGGCGGCGCGGTCGCGGGCGATGCGGACGCGGGCGCGGTCGAGGACGGCGCGGGCGTTGGCGATGGCCTGGTCGCGGGGGATGACGTCGCCGTTCATATGGCGGCCGTGGCGTCGGCGCGGGTGTAGAGGCTCGTCGCGGAGATGCCGACGGCCTCGGCGACGCGGTCGGCGTGGTCGCCGCGGGGGGCGCCTACACCGTTCCAAATGCGCCACGCGGTGGGCACGGAGAGGCGAGCCGCACGGGCGAGGGCCGAGGCGGTGTTGATGTCGCGCATGCGGGCGGCGGTGTGCAAGAGGGCGCGGTCGTACAACGGAGGCGCACCGTGCCTTTCTGTCTCGGTAGTTACCTGCCGAGACAGAAAGTAGCAGCTTTCTTTCAAGTTAGAAACTTAGATGTGCGTCACTGATCATGAATGCGCGTTGACGCGGGGTGATCGGCCTGGCATATTCGGTCAGGTGTACGAGCCAAAGGGGATGGTTCGGCACTAAGTCGTACGTCTAGGGGGGCGTCATGGGACAAGCCGCCATGTCTCGAACGTGGCGTGTTCATTCAATGAGTCACGCGCTACATTTCAACCATGAAAAACAGCAAGCGCCGCACAACCCCCGCGCCCGCGCATGCGTCCCCCGGTCCTGCCGACTTCGGCCCGTGGCTGACGCAGCGCCTCGAAGCGCTCGACTACAACCTGTCCGGCCCCCGCAGCGGCGGGCGAACTGCCTTCGCTGAAAAGTCGGGGCTCAGCCCATCGACGGTCACCCGCCTACTCAGGGGCGAGATGCCTACCGATACCCGCATCCTGCGCACCCTCGCCGAGGCCATCGACGTGCCGTACCCCGAAGTTCTCGTGCGCGCCGGCGTCATCACCCCCGACGAACTCGCAGCAGTGCAACGACCCGTGACCCATGGCCGCATCACCCCCGAGCAGGCCGCCGACGACCTCGGCATCACAGACCCCGCGGAACGCAAGGTGTTCGTGAACATGACACGCACCCTGAGCCGCACGCCAGACGGAGGCGAGCAACAACTCGCCGACTGAACGACAGCACGGAGGACAACAGCACATGACCCGACTCGCACAACGCCTCTTCGCTCCATCGGTCGCCATCGCTGTTCTCGGCACCGTTTCCGCGACGCTCGGGGTCCTCCTCGACCGGTACGACGCGTTCCGCCTTGGCGTCGTCGCCCTGGTCGCTGTTATCCCAGTCCTCTGCTACTGCCTCACTCACCGCGCCACCCAGGCAAGCGACTACCAGCTCGCCGAAACGCACAGCGCCGGATACCGGCTCGCCCTCCTGCACGTATCCATGGGACTTCTCGGGCTCCCCGGCGGCACCGCCGGACGGAGGCGAGGGCGTCGAGGAGGAAGACACGCAAGGAATCGCCACACTCCGAAGCGGCGACCTCCCCGACAACGTGCGACCGATCCGGTCGCACGACGACGAAGAGGACGGCAACAGGAAAGCGGTATGACACCAGCGGAGATACCCGCCACCTTTCACGGCTCGCTCGCACTGGGCGAGCCGTGGCTCGCATACATCCGAGTCTCAACCTGGCGAGAGGAGAAGATCAGTCCCGAGCTACAGCGCAACGCAATCGAGGCATGGGCGGCCAGCGTCGGCGTCCGGATCATCGACTGGATGATCGACCTCGACGAATCCGGCCGACACTTCAAACGGAAGATCACGAAGTGCGTCGAGCGCGTCGAGTCCGGCGAAGCGAAGGGGGTCGCCGTCTGGCGATACTCGCGCTTCGGCCGCAACCGCACCGGCAACGCGGCATGGCTCGCACGCCTCGAAGCAGCAGGCGGCCGACTCGAATCGGCGACTGAACGGGTCGACGCCCGTACGGCCGTCGGCGAGCTGCAACGAGAAATGATCTTCGCGTTCGGCAACTTCGAATCGAACCGCGCGTCGGAACAGTGGAAGGAAACCCACACCTACCGCGTGCAGAATCTCAAGCTGCCCGCGACCGGACGCCCACGGTTCGGGTACATCTGGCACCCCCGAAAGGTCCCCGACCCGACGACGGTCACTGGGTGGCGGCTCCAACAGGAGCGGTACACCCTTCACCCCGAACTCGCCGAAGTCGTAGAGGAGATGTACGACCGCAAGACCGACGATCACGACGGCTTCAACCAGCTCGCGCACTGGCTCAACGAAGTGTTGGCCATCCCCACCACGCGCGGGAAAGCATGGGGCACATCGAGCGTTCAGCGGTTCCTCGACTCGGGGTTCGCGGCCGGCCTACTCCGCATCCACGATCCGGAGTGCCCTTGCCCGTACAGCCTCGGCGAGATCAGCCGATGCAAGTTCGACCGAATGCTCTACGTCCCAGGCGCACAGCCCAGGATCATCCTGCCCGGCCAGTGGGAGGCATACCGCGCCCACCGCGCCGAGTGGAAGAAACGGCCCCCGCGGGCCCGGAAAGCGACCTACCGACTAACGGGCCTGATGTGGCACGGCATTTGCCGATTCCACGCCAGCATCTCGTCAGGCAGTACCAGCAAAGGCGAGCAGATCCGCGGTAAGTGGTACGTCTGCTCACGCCACAAGCACGCGAACCGAATCGACTGCCCCAAGGGAATCCACGTCGCCCGCGAGCAAGTCGAGACCGACGTCAAGGCATGGCTACGACGCGAGATCGTCGGCGATGTCGATGCATTGGAGACCACCCCCGGACAACAGGAGGAGAAAACCGAGGACCCGAAGGAGCGTAAGAAGCGCGAACGCGCCCACCTGCAACGCGAGTTGACCCGCATCGAGGCCGCCCTCGATCGCCTGGTCGAAGAGAACGCCCTCGACCCCGATAAGTACCCGGGCGACAGCTTCGCGCGCGTGCGCGACAAGCTGCTCGGCCGCAAGGGGTCGCTTGTCGCCGAACTGAACAAGTTGGGCAACGCGCCCGCCGAGGAGATGCCCAAGCGCGAGGACTTCCGGCCCATCGTGGTCGGCCTGCTCGACGAGTGGGACCTCTTGACCATGATCGAGGCCAACGCCCTGTTGAGTCAGGTAATCAGGCGCGTCGTGCTGTACGACGAGCGCGACGAAGACGGAAACGTCATCAAGGTACGCACCGTGATTCACCCGACGTTCGAGCCGGACCCGTGGGAGCGCAAGAAGGTCTGCCGAGGCCCGTTCGGGACTCGCGCCGACTGGCTGCCCGACTTCCTGTGGGAGCGACCGACCGAGGCCGCCGTCGAGGCCGACGTCGACCAGGCCCTCGACGCGGGGCCCGCGACCCTGGCTCTGACCAGGTAAAACCCACGTGCCCCTTTACACGCACAGTCTCACGTCAACGCCTGGGGCCTGCCCCACGCCACCTTTATGACCGGCGTGAACATGCTGATGCCGGACCGCTTCCTGCAGCCCGCCCCGCTCGCCGAGATGATCGAGGCCGAGCGCCCCACACACGCCGCGGCCGTGCCCACCATCTGGCAGGGCCTGCTCGCCGAACTCACCGCGAAGCCCCGCGACGTCAGCTCCCTCGGCCAGGTCACCATCGGCGGCTCGGCCTGCCCACCCGCCCTGATGGAAGCCTTCGACCGCCTCGGCATGCGCGTCTGCCACGCCTGGGGCATGACGGAGACCTCCCCACTCGGCACCGTCGCCCGGCCGCCCGCCCACGCGGTCGGCACCGACAAGGAGTTCGCCTACCGCATCACCCAGGGCCGCTTCCCTGCCGGAGTCGAGGGCCGCCTCGTCGGACCCGACGGCAGCCACCTCCCCTGGGACGGCCAGTCCACCGGCGAACTCGAAGTCCGCGGCCCCTGGATCGCGGGGTCCTACTACGGCGGCGTGGGCGGCGAAGACCTCAAGCCGCCGAGGACAAGTTCAGCGCCGACGGCTGGCTCAAGACCGGCGACGTCGGCGTCATCACCGCCGACGGATTCCTGACCCTCACCGACCGCGCGAAAGACGTCATCAAGTCCGGCGGCGAATGGATCTCCTCCGTCGAGCTGGAGAACGCCCTCATGTCCCACCCGGCCGTCGCCGAGGCCGCCGTCGTCGCCGTACCCGACGACAAGTGGGGCGAACGCCCCCTGGCCACCGTCGTCCTCAAAGAGGACACCACCGCCGACTACACGGCCCTCCGCGACTTCCTCGCCACCCGCGTCGCCAAATGGCAACTCCCCGAACGCTGGGCCTTCGTGGCCGCCGTGCCCAAGACGAGCGTCGGCAAGTTCGACAAGAAGGTGCTGCGGAGGCAGTACGCGGAGGGGGAGTTGGATGTGACGCGGGTCTGAGGCCTTGGTGGGTGGGGTGGGGGAGGGGGGAGGGGCCCCTCCCCCCCTCCCCCACCCCACCCCTACCCCCAGCCCTCACCCCTCCCGCACAGCCACAGCAGCCCCCCACCCCAGTGCCAGCGACGCCGCGGCCACCGCGCAGACGCCGGTCCAGCCCCAGTGGGTGAAGGCCGTGGCCGCGAGGGCCGAGGCCAGGGCGCCGCCGGTGAAGCCCGCCACTACGTAGGCCGTGTTGGCGACGGCCGGGGTGCGTGTCGTGGTCAGGGCCAGGGTCTGGTTGGCGACGTGGCTCGCCACCAGGGCCGCGTGGACGGCGACCGCGGCCGCGCACAGGGCCCAGAGCCGCTGACCACCCAGCCAGAACAGGGGCACGGACACCGCCGCCAGGGCGTACGCGGCCGAGACCACCTTGGCCGCGCCGAAGCGGTCGACGAGGCTGCCCGCGAGCGGCGCTACCACGCTCGCGGCGAGGCCGAAGAGACCGAAGAGGCCGGCCGCTCCTGTGGTCATGCCGTACCCGTCGCCGCCGTCGTTGGTGAGCAGCAGCGCGAGGGACGTCCATAGGGCGCTCCACGCGCCGTACATCCCGGCCTGGCGTATGCAGGCGCGGCGTAGTTCCGCGGAGTTCCTGATGACGCGGGGTATCTGGGCGAGGCCCGCGAACAGCGGTCCGGTGCCTCGGCGGCCCTCCTTGGGCAGCACGGCCGCCGAGGTCAGGCCGAGCAGCGCCGTGAGCGCGGCGGCGCCGAGGAAGACCGCACGCCAGCCGAAGGCCTGGCCCGCGAGGCCGCCCAGGACCCGGGCGGCGACGACGCCCGCGAACAGCCCGGCTATGACGGCGGCGACATGGCTGGCCCGCCGGTGCGCGGGTGCCCGTTCGGCGACGAGTGGCACGAGCAGCTGTGGGACGACGGTCGCCGCGGAGGCGATCAGGACGGCGGCGGCGAGCGCGGTGGTGCCGGAGGCCGCCGCGCCGAGCGCCAGCGCGGCGGTGGTCAGCAGGGAGAGCGCCGCGACGAGCCCCCGGCGGTTCACGCGGTCGCCGAGCGGGGCGAAGAACAGCAGCCCGGCGGCGTATCCGAACTGTGCGACCGAGGCGATCCAGGCGACGGCCGACGGTGTGGAGCCGAAGTCGCGGGCGATGAGGGGGAGCAGTGGTGCCGCGACGTAGATGTTCGCGGCCGTGACCGCTGTGCAGACGGCTATGAGGGTGAGGAACAGGCCTGGTGGGAGGCGGTCCGGTCTGGTGGTCGGAGCGGTGGGCGTCGTGGGGCTCGGGGCGGGGTTCGTGGCGGGCTCGGTCGTTGTGCGCGGCGCGGGGGAGGGGGAGTGGCCTGCCGTCGTACACAGGTCTCGCGCGTTCGCCGTGGGCGGCGGTGGTGCTGAAGACATGGGGTGACAGGGCTCCTCTGCGGTGCTCACGGTGCTCGCGGTGCTGGACGTGCTCGCGGTGCTGGGCGTGCTGGACCTTGTGGTCGTTGCGGTTGTCGTGATGCGCCATGCCAGGTGGCATGAGTCGCCCAGCGCGGCAACCAACTGGTTGGTTGGAAAAAGTCTGCGCCTGTACGGCGATCTCTGTCAAGCAACCAAATGGTTGGTTACCCGATCGGGGTCGCCTACCCTGTTTCCATGGCAGTGAGAGACCCCGAGGCGACCAAGGCCCGGATCTTCGACGCGGCTGTGGCGGAGTTCGCCCGCTTCGGCATCGCGGGCGCCCGCATCGACCGCATCGCGAGCGAGGCGAAGGCCAACAAGCAGCTCATCTACGCCTATTTCGGCAACAAGGCGGAGCTGTTCGCGCAGGTCCTCGAGAAGCGGATGCTGGATCTGGCGGTGAGCATTCCGGTCGACGCCGACGACATCGACGGCTGGATGGACCGGCTGATGGAGTACCACGCCACGCATCCCGAACTGCTGCGCCTGCTGTTCTGGGAGGGCATCGAGTACGGCGACGCGGAGGAGCTGCCGCACGAGTACGAGCGGCAGGCGCACTACGAGCGCAAGGTCGCCGCTTTCAAGGACGCGCAGGCCAGGGGCGTCATCACGGACGAGATTCCGGCCACCTTGACCTGCTGTTCATGCTCGTGGCGCTCGCCGGGTGGGCCACCGTGGTGCCGCAGATGCGACGCGTCCTCGTCGGCGCTGGAGACGCGGACACCGAGCGGCTGCGCGCCTCGATCCGCGCGGCGGCCTGCCGCTTGACCACGCCGAGCTGAGCGGCCGCCACCGGGCGGAGCCGCGGAGCGGAGCCGTGGAGCGGACCGCGGGCGCGGACCCTCAGTTCGTGCCGATCTTCGCCAGCAGGTCCACGATCCGCGACTGCACCTCACCGCTCGTGGACCGCTCGGCCAGGAACAGCACGGTCTCGCCCGCGGCCAGCTTCGGCAGGTCGGTCTCGTCGACGGCGGCCGTGTAGACCACGAGCGGCGTGCGGTTCAACTGTCCGTTGGCCCGCAGCCAGTCGATGATCCCGGCGCGCCGACGGCGTACCTGGTGCAGGTCCATCACGACCAGGTTCGGCCGCGTCTGCGCCGCGAGCGTCACCGCGTCCGCGTCGCTCTCGGCCGCGCGCGACCTGCATGCCGCGCCGCTCCAGCGTGGCGGTCAGGGCGAGCGCGATCTCCTCGTGCTCCTCGATGAGCAGGACACGGGGCGGGTGCTGCTCGCTGTCGCGCGGGGCGAGGGCCTTCAGGAGTACGGCCGGGTCGGCGCCGTACGCGGCCTCGCGCGAGGCCTGGCCGAGGCCCGCCGTGACGAGCACGGGCACCTCCGCGGCGACGGCGGCCTGGCGCAGCGACTGCAGCGCGGTACGCGTGATCGGGCCGGTCAGCGGGTCCACGAACAGGGCGGCCGGGAACGCGGCGATCTGCGCGTCGACCTCCTCGCGGGAGTGCACGATCACGGGCCGGTAGCCGCGGTCGCTCAGCGCCTGCTGCGTGGTGACGTCGGGCGCGGGCCAGACGAGCAGCCGGCGCGGATTGTCCAGCGGCTCGGGCGGCAACTCGTCGTCCATGGGCTGCGGCTGGGGCCGGTTGGTCACCTCGACGGCGCCACCGGGGCCGTCCAGCGGCTCAGGGCCCTCGGCGGCGTTCTCGTCCGGGGCGCCGATCGCGTACGCGCGTCCGGTGCCCTCGGTGCCCGGCGACAGCCTGGGCTGCGGCTGGGGTTGGGCCTGCGGCTTGGTCTGGGGCGCCTGCGGGTGCGGCCGGGCCGTGCTCTCCTCGGCGCCGGGCTCGGGCGGCGTGCCCAGCTTGCGGCGGCGGCCGGAACCCCCGGGGGCGGCTTGCGCGGGTGCCTGCGGGGGCTGCGCCCCGGCCGGTGCGGACGGCTGGGGCTGGCGCCCGAACGGCACGCCCTGCCCCAGCGTTCGTACGCTGATCGCGCGCCCCTGCGTCGAGTTCGGGTCGATGGGCGCGGCCTCGGCGGGCAGCGGCTGCGCGGCACGCACGCGTGGATCGCGCTCGGGCGGCAGGGCGGTCCCTGGGGCGGGCGTCTGGACACCCTGGGCGGGCGTCGCGCTTACCTGCGGGGGTACGGCCTGCGGGGGTACGGCCTGCGGGGGCACGGCGGCGCCCGGTGTTCCACCGGAGGGAGTGCTCCCAGGGGGCGTGGTTCCCGCCGGGACGGTGCCTTCGGCCGGGGTGCCGCTGCCGGAGTCGATCGGTACGCCGCCCGCCGGGGTGCCCGGAACGGGCAGGGCCTGAGGGGGAGTCGCGCCGGGCGCGGCCTCGGTCACCGGCGGAGCCTGCCGCGCGCGGCGGCGTCCGGTGGGCGCCTGACGCTGTGCGGGGGTGGGCAGCGCCCCGGGCTGCGCGGGGTGCGGCTGCGGCGGCGTGTGGTCGTCGGTGGGGTCCTGCGGGGCCACGGCGTGCTGCCCGGAGTCGTGCCCCAGGGGGAGCCCGTCCGGCACGGCGCCTGGTGCGGCGCCCGGCACTGCACCGGGCCCACGGCCCTGCGGCGCGACGGGCCCGCCGCCGGGCACACCACCCTGCGCCTGACCCGGCACACCGGCCTGACCCTGACCGGGCGCACCGGGGTGCGCGGTCGCGGCCGGACCGCCCGGCGCACCACCCCGCGCGGCTGCCTGGAGCCCGGCCTGCACCCCTGCGGGAACGCTCACCGAGGCACCGACCTGTGCGGGTGCACCCTGCTGCGGAACAGCGCCCTGCGCGGCTCCGGAGCGCACCACACCCACCGGTTGGGGCGCTTCCCCGGCGACCGGGCCCTGCGGCTGCTGAGGCTGCCCCGCGCGCGGGGCGACGGCCTGCCGGGCGTCCATCCGCGCGGTACCGGCCGGGGCGCCGACGGGCCGGGTGCTCGCCTGCCGCGCCTCCGCCCGCTGCTCGCCGAGTTGCTCGGCGCCTTCCTGTGCCCCGCTGCCCGCGTCACGGTCCGCCTCGGCCGGAGGCAGCGCGAACACGCGCCCATTGGACGCCTCTTCCGCCGCGGCCCGCTCCTGGGCGGCGGCCAGCGCGCGCCGGGCCCGACGGCCGCCGGCACGCGGTGTGTCCGCGCCCTCGCCCGCACCGGGCCCAGAGCCATCAGGCGTCTCCGTAGAGCCGGTGGAGCCGGTAGAGCCGGTCCCGGAAGGCAGCGCCAGCGCCTGGGACGCACCACGCCGGGCCCGGCGCCCCGTAGGCGCCAATTCGCCCTGCGGAGGCACTCCCTGCGGTCCGTGCGTTCCCTGCAACCCCTGTGACGGCACTCCCTGGGGAGGCACGGTCTCGCCGAGCGCGGCCGATCCGGCGGCGTGCTCGGCCGCCGTCACGACGGCACCCTCGGCCGGGCTCGGACGCCCGCGGCGCCGGCCCGTACCGGTCGTCCCGGTCGACGTATCACCGGGTGTGCCACCGGACATCCCGGCTGCCGTGTCTCCCGGAGCGACCGGAGCGACCGGAGCGACCGGAGTGGCTGAAGGGACCGGGGTGGACGAAGGGGCTGAAGCGACCGGGGCGGCCTCCGGTGCGCCCTCGCCCGCGGCACGCCGCCTGCGGCGCCCGGTGCCGCCGTTGGTGTCCGTGTCGGCGGAACCGGCGCTACCGGTGTCCCCGACGGACGCGTCACCGGAAACACCGCTGTCCAGGAAGGAGTCCACCGAAGAGCGCCGCGCGCGCCGCCGTCCGCCTCCGGAGGATGCCGACGCCTGCTCGGGCACGACGGCACCAGCACCGCTACCAACACCGCTACCAGGACCACTACCCGTACTGGCACCAGCACCAGCACCAGCACCCGTACCCGCGGCCCCCGAAGAACCCCCGGCACCCGGCCCGCCGACCGCCGCTGTCGCAGCCGCTCCGGCACCGTCCCCGGCCCCGTCACCGATCGGCACCTCAAGTACGTACGCACTGCCGTTCATGCCCGGCACCTCGTGCGTCTGGAGCACGCCGCCGTGTGCCCGCACGATGCCGCGGACCACGGGCTCGTGGACCGGGTCTCCCCCGGCGTACGGCCCGCGCACCTCGATGCGGACGACCTCGCCGCGCTGGGCCGCCGCGACGACGATCGTCGAGTCGACGTACCCGCCCGCGGCCTCCGGGCCGCCCAGGGCCGTCGCTCCCGCGCGCGTGTTGCCGGTGGCGTCGATTCCGGCCACGTCGGCGATCAGGTGCGCGAGGGCCGTCCCGAGCCGACGGGCGTCTACGTAGACCGCGATCGGAGGCGCGTGCACGGCGAACTGGGCGCGGCCGGGCCCGATCAGCTCGACGGCGCCGTCGACGCCCGCCGCGACGACGGCGTCGAGCGGGACGGTCGCCCGGGACAACGCGTCGGCGCCCGCCTCCAGGCGCTGGAAGCCCAGGACGTTGTCGACGAGGGTCGTCATGCGCGCGTACCCGGCGGACAGGTGGTGCAGCACCTGGTTGGCCTCGGGCCACAGCTGGCCCGCGTCGTCGGAGGCGAGCGCGGCGAGTTCGGCGCGGAGCTCGTCGAGGGGGCCGCGCAGGGACCGGTCGAGGACGGCGACGAGCTGCTCGTGCCGGGCGGCGAGGGCGTCGTAGCGCTCCTGCTCGCGCTCGGCGAACGCCTCGTAGCGGTCCTTCTCGCGCTCCGCGAGCGCCGCGTACCGCTCCTGTTCGGCCGCGAGTTCCTCCTCGCGGCGCTCGGCGGCGGACCGCAGCTCCTCGGTGTGCTGGGCGAGCGCCGCCTCGTACTTCTCGGCGAGCGCGTCGTAGGGCCGCCGGTCGGTGAAGGTCATGACGGCGCCGACGAGCTGGTCGCCGTCGCGCACGGGGGCCGTGGTCAGGTCGACCGCGACCTTCTCGCCGCTCTTGGTCCACAGGACCTGGCCGCGCACGCGGTGCTTGCGGCCGGAGCGCAGCGTGTCCGCGAGCGGTGACTCGTCGTACGGGAACGGCTCGCCGTCGGCGCGCGAGTGGAGGACCAGCGGATGCAGCTCCTGCCCGCCGAGGTCGCTCGCGCGGAAGCCGAGTATCTGGGCGGCGGCCGGGTTGACCAGCACCACGCGGCCGTCGGTGTCCGTGCCGACGACGCCCTCCGCGGCGGCCCGCAGGATCATCTCGGTCTGGCGCTGCGAACGCGCCAGTTCGGCCTCGGTGTTCAGCGTCCCCGACAGATCGCGGACGACGATCATCAGCATCTCGTCGCCGCTGTAGCCGTAGCCGCCGTGGGAGGGGCCGCCGTGGCCGTCGTAGGCGTGCCGGCCCTCCAGGTTGGAGCTGGTGACCTCGACGGGGAACTCGAAGCCGTCGGTGCGCCGGGCGATCATCCGCTTCGGCTTGGTACGTCCGCGTTCGTCCGTTGTTTCGGGGCGACGCATCGAGCCGGGGATGAGCCGGGAGTCGAACTCCGGCAGCAGATCGAGCAGTCCGCGCCCGACGAGCGCGGTGCCGGGCGCCTCGAAGGCCTCCAGCGCGATGGCGTTCGCGTTCACGACGGTGCCGTTGGTGTTGACCAGCACGAGCGCGTCCGGGAGCGCGTCGAGTATGGCTGCGAGGCGAGCAGCGCCTCGGGATGGCCTGCTGCTCACGACGACGCTTCCTCCCTGATTACCGCACCTTGCTGACCGCGCAGGCCATCTTGCCCCGCGGCCCGCGGCATGTCACGGGAGGGAGTCTACGGGGAGCGGTTGCGGGCGCGACGCCGGATGAGAGGGAGGTCGCACGCGGAACCTGTGAGTGCCACGGTCATCCCTGGTCACGGGACGGGCACGTGGCGAGGTTCACCAGGGCCCTTCACAAGAAGGGCACCCGCGTGCGACACAACGGGCCTCTACGCGCGCGTGGATGACGTTACGCGCCAGGGGACGGGAGCACAGGAACCAGGGCGTTCCACCGCGAAACCTCACATCCGTTGGTGCGTTTGAAGGAGGCGTCAACGCGGTGCCCCTGCCACGTGCCCGTCACATGGGCGGTCTGCGGGCCGCCGTACACCTGTGTGCACATGGCGTCGCGCGCCACCGGGCGGAACGGGTCGGCGCCGTCGGCCTTGAGCTGGTCGAGGCGTTCGCACGCGTCATCGGGCGAAGGATGATCGCTGTCGCCCGCGGGACCGCAGTCCAGTTCGTACGTGGTGTGCGTGCCGCCGCTTTCCTCGGTGACGGTGATGGACAGGCTGGTCTCCGGTGGCCCGGTCCGCGGGGGCGGCCGCGTGCGCGGTGACGGGCATGGAGGCCAGGGCCGCGAGGGTCGCGGCGGCGGTGAGGAAGAGGCGGCGCTCGGTGAGGGCTTTCACGGGATCTCCCCTGGGGGTGCGCGGTGGTGGCTCGCGCCCGCTCACAGGCAGGCGCCTATCGCCTTTAACGTCCCCGGCCGCGCTACGTTGCGGGCCCCTAAGCGCTTTGCCCTGGGGGGCGCGGGCCTAGTACCGTGGAAGCCGCGATTGGTGGCGTAGCCCCTGGCTGTGTCATCATCTGCACGCACACCCGCGCTCGCGTGGGTCGCGGTTGGAGGCGTCGCCTAGTCCGGTCTATGGCGCCGCACTGCTAATGCGGTTTGGGCCTTAAAGCCCATCGAGGGTTCAAATCCCTCCGCCTCCGCTCTCGCACCCGAAGCCCCGGTCACCACGACCGGGGCTTCGGCCGTTTCCGACACCGCCCCCGTGACGGCCTTCGCTTCCCCTCGCGACGACCTCGGCTGCCCCCGGCCCCTTCCGTTCCGCCCGCTTCCCCCGCTCCCGTCTGCTTCATCCGCAGGGTTCGCACTGGTGGGTGACCTGTCGGTGGACCAGCCCTTCGATCGCCCAGATCGACGTTTGCGCAGGTCAGGCAGGGTGAGGGGAATGGATTTCGCGCTACGGCGCAGGTCATGTAATGTTGTTCTCGCAACGCCGACCGGGGCGAAAAGCCCGGAAGGAAGAGCAACACAACAGAAGAAACAAGCACTCGTAGCTTAACGGATAGAGCATCTGACTACGGATCAGAAGGTTGCAGGTTCGAATCCTGCCGAGTGCACACAGTTGAAAGGCCCCGGGAGATCATCCCGGGGCCTTTCGCGTGGCCGGGACGGCTTGTGGGCCGTCCCGGGTGCTCACACGGTCTTCACGGCGCCGCCGTCGATGAGGTGGTCCGCGCCCGTGATGTTGCCCGCGGCATCGGACAGCAGGAACGTGATCAGGGCCGCGACCTCGTCGGGTTCCGTGATGCGGCCCGAGGTGATGTTGAAGGTCTGAGGGAGCTGTTCCAGGAACGCGGCGTGCTCGGCGCCGTGTGCCGCGGCGACCTGCCCGCCGAAGCCGTTCGGGTCCTCCCAGATCGCCGTCCGCACGGGGCCCGGCGAAACGGTGTTCACGCGTACGCCCTGCGGGCCGAACTCCTCGGCGAGGACCTTGCCGAACGCGGTGAGCGCGGCCTTCGCGACGGCGTAGGCGACCGGGCCGAGGCCGGGCTGGCGGGCGCCGATCGAGGAGACGTTCACGATCGCGCCCCGCCGCTCCACCAGGCCCGGCAGGGCGGCGCGGCTGGCGCGGACCGCGCTGAACAGGTTGATGTCCAACGTGGTCTGCCAGTGCGCGTCGTCGGTGCTGAGGAAGCCGCCGACGTGGACGTCGTCGCCCGCGCCGACGTTGTTGACGAGGAAGTCGACGCCGCCGAGTTCGGCGGTCGCGTACGCGATCGAGCTCGGTCGGGCCCTGGGGCGTGCCGAGGTCCACGGAGTACGGCAGCGCGCCGGAGTCCTTCAGCTCGGGGGAGATCGTGCGGGCGGCGCCGACCACGCGGACGCCCTCGGCGACGAGGGTGCGCACGGTGGCGAGGCCTATGCCGCGGCTGGCGCCCGTGACGACGGCGGTCTTTCCGGTGAGGCGGAGGTCCATGGGTGGTGTGTCCTTGTGAGTTGCGTATGTGTGACTTGTGGCGGTTTGTGCGTGGCTTGTGTGGTGCTGTTTTTGACCTGGGGGTACAGAATTTGGGTAAGGGGAGGCCTGGTGGTGGGTGGGGTTTTTTGGGGTGGCGCGTGAGGTTAGAGGGAGTCCAGGAGCGCGCGGATCGTGCGGTGCATGGCGTCCGGGCCGTCGGCTACCCGTGCGGTCAGGCGCAGGCCGATCGCGGTGTTCATCAGGAGGCTGCCGAGGTCGGCGGCGTCGCGGTGCGGGGCGATCTCGCCCGCCCGCTTGCCTGCTCCTCGACCAGCGCCTGGAAGGCGACCTCGGTGCGGGCGAACATGCCCCGGACCAGCTCGGTCGCCACGCGGTCCGCGCTCGCCAGCTCCGCCGCCGCGTTCACGGCCATGCAGCCGCGCCGGTCCGGGTCGGCGAGGTCCATGGCGACCAGGAGTTCAAGGGCGGAGCGCAGTCGTTCCTTGACCGGGCCCCCGCTCTCCAGCAGGCCGATCAGGGCGTGCGCCTGGGTGTCGCGGTAGCGGCGCAGGGCCCGCTCGAAGAGGGCGTGCTTGCTGCCGAAGGCGTTGTAGAGGCTGCCCTTGCCGATGCCGAGGGCGTCGACGAGGTCCTGCGGCGTCGTGCCCGCGTACCCCTTGCGCCAGAAGACCTCCATCGCCTGGTCCACGGCGGTCTCCGGATCGAACTGTCTCGGCCGTCCCATGCGGAGCAGCCTAGCAAGGTTTTGTACTTTGAGGTCAATAACTGCGTTGTCAGTGGCGTAGGTCATGCTTTTTCCATGACGTGGTGGTGCACGGGGGTGCGGTGGCACATCGAGCGGGGACCCGCCCTGGGCTGGTACGCGGACGGGCGTGGGGAGCGGGAGAGCGCGCTGGTCCGGGGCGCCGCGCTCGCCTTCCGGGCGCGGGGGGAGCGGCGGTGCGCCGGGGTGTGGCGCGGTGGGCGGCGGACACCGTGCCCGGTGGGCGCGGGCGTGCCGGGGCGGGCCACGCGCGCGCAGTGCGAGGAGTGCGCGCGGGTGGACCGGGCGCACTCGGTCGCGGCGGATACGTTCGCCGACGATCCGCGGCCGTATCACGTGTACGTGGCGTGGTTCGGCCCCGGCCTGGTGAAGGTGGGCATCACCGGGGTCGCGCGCGGCGGCACGCGGCTCCTCGAGCAGGGGGCGGTGGCGTTCAGCTGGTTGGGGCGCGGCCCGCTGATGGCGGCGCGGCGGACCGAGGAGCTGCTGCGCACCGCGCTCGGGGTGCCGGACCGCATTCCGTACGCGCGCAAGCGGGCCCTGCGGGCGCGGCTGCCGGACGCGGCGGCGCGGGCGCGGGAGCTGGCGGAGCTGCACCGCAGGGCGGTCGGGCTCGACGGCTGGCCCGAGTCGCTGGAGCGGCTGCCGTGCGCGGTCGTGGACCACGCGGAGGTGTTCGGCCTCGACGGGATGGCGGCGGCCGGGGGCGTCGTGAGCGAGCTCGTGGACGGCGGCGTGGTGGCGGGCACGCTGGTCGGGGTCGCCGGGGCTGATGTGTATCTGGCGGTGCGGGAGGAGCGAGAAGGGCGTGAGGGGGTGGGGAGTAGCGGGCTGTTGGTGCTCGACGGGCGGTTGATGGGTGGGTGGCGGTTGGAGGCTGCCGGGGAGTTGGAGGCAGGTGGGGAATTGGGGGTGACGGTTCCGGTGGTGCCGGTGCGGGAGATATCTGCGGTGCAGGGTGGGTTGTTCTGAGGCCGGGCGGACGGACGCTGTGGGGCGTGCGGCGGAGTGTGCGCCGGGGGGCGTGCCCGTTCGCTGACCGGAAGGTCAAAACTGGCTGCCCGTTCGGCAAGGAAGGGCGTTCGAGGTGGACGTGGAGTCGTGTCGCCGGTGACGGTGGGTGCCATGACTGATCACGACACGCGTGGACCCGTCGGTCCGTTCGAACCGCCCTACTACTCCGTGGTGTTCACCTCTCAGCGCACGGACGGTGACGACGGCTATGAAGAGACCGCGCGGCGCATGGACGCACGGGTGGCGAAGGTTCCCGGGTTCCTCGGGGCGGACTCGGCGCGGACGCCGGACGGACTCGGCATCACCGTCGCCTACTTCCGGGACCTGGAGGCGGTCCGGTCCTGGCGTGAGGACCCGGAGCACCGGGATGCCAGGGCGCGGGGGCGCGCGGAGTGGTACGAGGACTATGTGGTTCATGTGGCCAAGGTCGAGCGGAGTTACGGCAGTGGCAGCGGCAGCGGCAGCCATGGCGGTGGGTGAGGGGGCAGGGAGCACGGGGAGGAGTCGGTGATGGTGGGTGAACGTGGGAGTGAGGGGGCGTGTGGGGGACAGGTGGAGGAGGTGAGTTGTGGGGCGGACGCCGCCTTGGGGGCTGCAGTGAAGATCGAGGCTGAGGGTGCCGCGGGGGACGGTGCTGAGGCCGCGGCGGAGGGCGGCGCCGAGGCCGCCGCGGAGGGCGCTGCGCAAGCTGCCGCCGATGCCGATGCCGATGCCGCATCAGGGGGCGCTGCCCAGGCCGCTGGCAAGCCCGCCGTCGAGGGTGCCGCGCAGGCCGCCGCCGAGCCCGCTGCCGGGGGCGCTGCTCAGGCCGCCGCCGAGCCCGCCGCCGAGGGTGCCGCTCAGGCCGTCGCCGAAGCCGCCGCCGTCGTCGCGTTCTGGCGGCGGCTCGGGCTTCCGGGGCTCATCGACGTGCACACGCACTTCATGCCGGAGCGCGTCCTGGCGAAAGTGTGGGCGTACTTCGACTCGGCCGGGCCCCTGACGGGCATGACGTGGCCCATCACGTACCGGCACGACGAGGAGCGGAGGCTCGCCGTGCTCCGGGAGTTCGGGGTGCGGGCCTTCACCTCGATGCTGTATCCGCACAAGGCGGGCATGGCCCGGTGGCTGAACGGATGGGCGGCGGACTTCGCCGCCCGCACGCCCGACTGCCTGCACACGGCGACGCTGTTCCCGGAGCCCGGGGTCGACCGCTATGTGCGGGAGGCGGTCGAGGCCGGGGCGCGGGTGTTCAAGGCGCATGTGCAGGTCGGCGCGTACGACCCGAACGACCCGCTCCTCGACCCCGCGTGGGGGCTGCTCGCCGAGGCCGGGATACCCGTGGTGACGCACTGCGGTTCGGGGCCAGCGCCCGGCAAGTACACCGGGCCCGAGCCGGTGGGGCGGCTGCTCGCGCGGCATCCGCGGCTGCGGCTCGTCGTCGCGCACATGGGGATGCCGGAGTACGTGGACTTCCTGGAACTGGCGGAGCGGTACGGGGAGGTGCGGCTGGACACGACGATGGCGTTCACGGACTTCAGTGAGCCGGGGGGCGCCGTTTCCCCGGGGGGAGCTGGGGCGGGTGGCGGCGCTGGGGGATCGGGTGTTGCTCGGGACGGACTTTCCCAACATTCCGTATGGGTACGGGCATCAGTTGGAGGCGTTGGAGGGGTTGGGGCTGGGGGACGGGTGGTTGGCGGGGGTGTGTTACTGGAACGCCGCGCGGTTGTTCGGGCTGCCGTGAGGTGGGGGTGAGGGTGGGGGTGGGGGTGGAGGTGCGGATGAGGGTGCCGGGGCGGGGGGCTCTCGCGAGGCGCCCCAGGCCCGCCCCTTCCCGAAACCGGGGCTGCCGCCCCGGGCCCCGCTCCACAGCAACGGGCGCTTCGCGCCTCGTCCTCAAACGCCGGACGGGCTGGATCTCTGACCGCGCGTTTCTCAGGGAATTCACAGGTGGGGGCAAGCCGCCTCTCACGCCCCGTGATGACGCTGGGGGCATGACCACGACCTCGCCCCAGGGGCGTACCGAACTGCTCAGGGCGGACGGGAGTCCCGTTCGCGTGCTCGTCGTGGACGACGAGGTGTCGCTCACCGAGCTGCTGTCCATGGCGCTGCGCTACGAGGGCTGGGAGATCCGCAGCGCCGGGGACGGCGCCGGGGCCGTGCGGGCCGCGCGGAGCTTCAAGCCCGACGTCGTCGTGCTCGACATGATGCTGCCGGACATGGACGGCCTCTCCCTGCTGGGACGGCTACGGCGGGAACTGCCGGACGTGCCCGTGCTGTTCCTGACGGCCAAGGACGCCGTCGAGGACCGGATCGCGGGGCTCACCGCGGGCGGAGACGACTACGTCACCAAGCCGTTCAGCCTGGAGGATGTCGTCGCCCGGCTGCGCGGCCTGATCCGGCGGACCGGGACGGCCGGGCGCGGCGGCGAGTCCGTGCTCGCCGTGGGTGACCTGACCCTCGACGAGGACAGCCACGAGGTCACGCGCGGAGGGGAGTCCATCCATCTGACCGCCACCGAGTTCGAGCTGCTGCGGTATCTGATGCGCAATCCGCGGCGCGTGCTCAGCAAGGCGCAGATCCTCGACCGCGTGTGGAGCTATGACTTCGGGGGGCAGGCCAACGTCGTCGAGCTCTACATCTCGTATCTGCGGCGGAAGATCGACGCCGGGCGGGAGCCGATGATCCACACCCGGCGCGGTGCGGGCTACCTCATCAAGCCCGCCGCCCTCCCGGCGTGAGGGCGGCGGCCGGTGAGATCGGCCCGGGTCTTCCCCGGTTCCGGTCCCGGCCGCACCCCCTTCGTACGCGGTGATCGGCAGGTCACCACACTGGCGCTGCGCCGCCGGGCGTCCGCCACGGCGCGGGCGGAACTCTGGACGAGGGCGCCGCCACCTCCAAGGGCGACACCGAGCGCAGCGCCCCCTCCCCGACGATCGTCCAGCCCCGGCGCCAAACCCTCTTGTACGCCGTATGGGGAATGTTCTACGGTGTATGGCGCACCAGCCTCGTACACCGTAGAACCAGACCGCGGCGACCGCGGATCGAGACCGCAGAGGCGGTAGCTCGAGTCCGCGGCCCGGTCCCGGAGAAGAGAGAGGGGCCCGCATGACGGCGACCACCGCCGAGAACCCCGAGGCGGCCGCCGCGCCCAGCGACCGCCACCCCCAGCGCTGGCTGATCCTCGGCGTCATCTGCCTCGCCCAGCTCACCGTCCTGCTCGACAACACCGTCCTGAGCGTCGCGATCCCTTCGCTCACCCGTGAACTCGACGCGTCGTCGTCCGACATCCAGTGGATGATCAACGCGTACTCGCTCGTCCAGTCCGGTCTGCTGCTCACCGCGGGCAGTTCGGCGGACCGCTACGGCCGCAAGAAGATGCTGACCGCGGGCCTCGTCCTGTTCGGCGTCGGCTCGCTCGTCGCGGGTCTGGCGCAGACGTCGACGCAGCTCATCGCGGCCCGCGCCGGGATGGGCGTGGGCGGCGCGCTCCTGATGACCACCACGCTCGCCGTCGTCGTGCAGATCTTCGACGACACCGAGCGACGTGAAGGCGATCGGCCTGTGGGCGACCGTGAACTCGCTGGGGTTCGCGGCCGGTCCGCTGCTCGGCGGCTTCATGCTGAACCACTTCTGGTGGGGCTCGATCTTCCTGATCAACATCCCGGTGGCGCTGCTCGGCGTCATCGCGGTGGTCCGGCTCGTCCCCGAGTCCAAGAACCCGCAGGGCGACCGCCCCGACCTGGTCGGCGCGGTGCTCTCCACGATCGGCATGGCCTCGGTCGTGTTCGCGATCATCTCCGGGCCCGAGCACGGCTGGACCTCGGCGCGGGTCCTGGTGGCGGCGGCGGTCGGCGCGGTGGTCCTCAGCGGCTTCGCGCTGTGGGAGCTGCGCATCCCGTACCCGATGCTGGACATGCACTTCTTCCAGAACAAGAGGTTCGTGGGCGCGGTGACCGGCTCGGTCCTCGTGGCCTTCGGCCTCGGCGGCTCGCTGTACCTGCTCACCCAGCACCTCCAGTTCGTCCTCGGGTACGAGCCGCTCGACGCGGGCCTGCGCACGGCGCCGCTCGCGGCCACGGTGGTCCTCCTGAACCTGCTGGGCGTCGGCGCGCGCGTGTACGCCAAGCTGGGCACGCCCGGCACGATCCTGACCGGCATGACCATGCTGGCGGGCGGCCTCGCCGTGATCGCCCTGTTCGGCGGCGAGGAGTACACGGGCATGTGCGCCGGACTCGTGATCATGGGGGCGGGCATCTCGTTCGCCATGCCCGCGATGGCCAACGCGATCATGAGCGCCATACCGCCGGAGAAGGCGGGCGTGGGCGCGGGCGTCAACGGCACCCTCGCGGAGTTCGGCAACGGCCTCGGCGTCGCGGTCCTCGGCGCGGTCCTCAGCTCCCGGTTCTCCGCCCTGGTCGCGGTCTCCGCCGTCTCCTTCCCCGCGGCGATGGCGGCCGCGGACTCGGCGGGCGAGCGGGAGCGCATCGCGGACGCGTTCGCCTCCGGCCTGGAGACGAGCCAGCTGGTCGGCGCGGCGGCCGTGTTCGTCGGCGGCGCCCTGGCGGCGGCGCTGCTGTGGCGCGCCGAGCGGGCGGACCCGGCTGCGCCGGCGGCGCCCGCGGAGCAGCCCGTGGACCAGGCGTCCGCATAGCATCGAGGGCGGGCGGCACCAGCGCTCCAGCCGCCCGCCCGGACCGGACGGGACCGGACCGGATGAGATCAGTACCAGGAAGGTGCGCCATGGCGAAGGCAGCCGACCGCGCGGGGCGAAGGGCGCGCACGAGCGTCTGGCTGGAGGACAAGGCGCCGCGCGGCACGGGCCGCAAGGGCGCCCAGCCCTCCGGCCTCGACCGCGACCGCATCACCGAGGCCACGGTCCGGCTCCTGGACGCGGAGGGGCTCGCCAGGTTCTCCATGCGCCGGCTAGCCGCGGAGCTCGACGTCACCGCGATGTCCGTGTACTGGTACGTGGACACCAAGGACGACCTCCTGGAGTTCGCCCTGGACGCGGTGTGCGCCGAGGTCGGCCTGCCCGACACCACCGACCCGTCCGCCTGGCGCGCCCAGCTGCGCGACCTCGCCACCGCCTACCGGGGGCTCCTGGTCCGCCACCCCTGGGTGTCCCCGCTGGTCGGCCGGTTCTTGAACATCGGCCCGAACTGGCTGGCCTACTCCCTCGCGGTGCAGCAGGCCGTGCGCAACAGCGGGCTCCCGCCGCACCGGTGCAACGGCGCGATCGCCGCCGTGTTCCAGTTCGTGTACGGCTACGGCACCATCGAGGGCCACTTCATGGCGCGGTGCGCGGAGGCGGGCATGACGATGGAGGAGTACTTCCAGCACGCGCTCGGCACCGTCCAGCAGGAGCTCCTCCACAGCAACGAGGCGGTCCGCGCCGCGAAGGACCTGATGGAGTCCCGCAGCGAGGACACGGTCGTGGAGATGTGGGAGCGGGACTTCGCGACCGCCCTCGACATCCAGATCGCGGGCATCGAGGCGCTGCTTTCCCGCCCCTGACCGGGGGCCCGCGCACCGGGCCAGGGGCGGGCCCGCGCTAGCCCCGCGCCTTGGATTCGTCCCCGGCGGCGTCGGCCGTCGCGGCGGCGGGCTGCGCGGCGGTCGCGGTCCGCAGCGGGACCTCCTTGATGAACAGGGTGATCAGGAAGGCGAGGAACGCGATCGGCGCGGCGATCAGGAACACGTCGGCGATGCCGTGCCCGTAGGCGCTCTCCATGACCGTGCGGAACGGCTCGGGCAGCTTGTCCAGGTCGGGGATGCCGCCGCCGGCGGTCCCGCCGTGGCCGAACGCGGCGCCTCGCGGGCCGAGATCGGCGATCCCGTCCTTCACGTAGTCGGTGATGCGCGTGGACATCACGGCGCCGAGCGCGGAGACGCCCATGGCGCCGCCGAGGGACCGGAAGAAGGTGACGACGGAGCTCGCGGCGCCGATGTCCTCCGGGGCGACCTGGTTCTGCGTGCAGAGCACCAGGTTCTGCATCATCATGCCGATGCCGAGACCCATGAGGGCCATGTAGACCGCGATGTGCCAGTACGGGGTGTCGTACCGCATGGTGCCGAGGAGCCCGAGCCCGGCGGTCAGCAGCACCCCGCCGCTGACGAGCCAGGCCTTCCACTTCCCGGTCTTGGTGATCAGCTGCCCCGAGACGGTGGACGAGACGAACAGGCCGCCGATCATCGGAATGGTCAGGACGCCGGACATGGTCGGCGACTCGCCGCGCGCCAGCTGGAAGTACTGGCTGAAGAACACGGTGCCCGCGAACATCGCGACGCCCACGAACAGCGAGGCGAGCGAGGCCAGCGTGATGGTGCGGTTGCGGAAGAGCCGCAGCGGGATGATCGGCTCGCTGGCCCTGGACTCCACGAGCAGGAAGAGCAGCGCGAGGACGACGGCGCCGCCGACCATCGTGTACGTCTGCCACGACAGCCACTCGTACTTCTTGCCGGAGCCGCTGCCCGCGAAGGTGATCCAGATCAGGAGCAGCGAGACGGCGGCCGAGATGAGGAGCGCGCCGCTCCAGTCGACACTTCACCTCGCGCTTGACGACCGGCAGCTTCAGGGTCTTCTGCAGCACGATCAGGGCGATCACCGCGAACGGCACGCCCACGTAGAAGCACCAGCGCCAGCCCAGCCAGGAGGTGTCGGTGATGACGCCGCCGAGCAGCGGGCCGCCGACGGTGGCGACGGCGAAGGTGGCGCCGAGGTAGCCGGAGTAACGCCCGCGCTCGCGCGGGGCGATCATCGCGGCCATGACGATCTGCGCGAGCGCGGACAGACCGCCGACGCCGATGCCCTGCACGATTCGGCAGGCGATCAGCATGCCCGCGTTCTGCGAGAGCCCGGCGACCACGGACCCCAGTACGTAGATGACGAGGGCGATCTGGACGAGGGCCTTCTTGCTGAACAGGTCGGACAGCTTGCCCCACAGGGGGGTGCTGGCCGTCATGGACAGCAGCGCGGCGGTGACGACCCACGTATAGGCGGACTGGCCGCCACCGAGGTCACCGATGATCTCGGGCAGGGCGTTGGAGACGATCGTCGACGACAGGATCGCGACGAACATGCCGAGCAGGAGGCCGGACAGCGCCTCCATGATCTGGCGGTGGGTCATCGGCGCACCGTCGTGCGGATGCCCCCCGTGCTTGGCGTGGCTGCCCCGCACACCGGACGGTGTGGATGTTGCCATGGGTTTCCTTTTCCTGTTCCTTACGCGGGTGTACGGGTGGGTGCCGCGCGCGGCGCGGTGGCCCTGCAGTCCCCGAAGCTGGCACGGAGCCGGGCCATCAGTGCCGTCAGCTGTCCGACTTCGGCGTCGGACCAGTCGTCGAGCCGCTCGGCGAGCAGCTCGGTGGTGCGCTGCGAAAGCACCTCCAGCTGGCGCTCGCCGGCGGCGGTCAGGCGCAGGACGCGCGTGCGCTTGTCGGCGGGGTCGGGGGACCGGTCGATCCAGCCGCGCTCCGCGATGTGCGCCACGTGGCGGCTGGTCACCGACATGTCGACGGCGAGGAGCTCGGCGAGCCTGCCCATCCGCATCTCGCCGTGACGGCTCAGTACGGTCAGGACGGCGGCCGAGCCCGCCGGGCAGTCGTACGGCAGGATTCGGGCGAGGTCGCGCTTGACGGCGCCGATGGCGCTGAGCTGGCGGGCCAGCTCCTCGTACTGACGCTGCGCGGCCACGGCACCCTCTTTCGTTGCTTAGGGCAACGATAAAAGCGGTTGGTTGCTGCAGGCAAACTAAATGGGGCCCTGTCCCCTAAAACCCTGGCAAAGCTCCGTACCCACCCGTGTAAAGCCGCCGGTCAGAAGGGGGTTGGGCGGACAGGCGGGGATTCGCTAGGGTCCTGCCCCATGGCACACAACCCCCAAGCTCCGCAGGGCCCCGGTCAGCACGACCCGGCAGGCTCCACGCAGATGTTCCGCGCGTTCGTCGACGAGACCCCGCAGGGCGGCGGCCGCGCCCGCCAGCAGGCGGCGCCCGCGGGCCCGCGCGTGGGCCTCATCCTCGGCGTGGTGGCGGCGATCGCGATCGTCGTCGCCGTGGCCTGGCTGGCCCTGAAGTAGCGGCGCGCCCCGCAGATCCCAGCGGGGTCCTCTCTCTGGGCCCCCTTCGCGGGGCCTATGTCCACTCCACCTCCACGTCGCGCGTCTCGATGCGCATCCCCCAGGGAACGCGCCACGCGTCGACGCAAATCGGCCAAGTCTTCTTGACGGTCTGCCCGCCCCGGACGGGTGCGGGCAGCTTCCTCGTCGACTCCACCGTCCCCCAGTCGACGCCGAGCGCCCCGATCACATGCGAGCCGAAGGCGATGGTCCCCGCTCGCGCCGGGGCCCCGCCGGTGTTCCGCAGGGTCAGGGTGACGTCCTCGCACCAGCGGTGCGGGCCCGGGGCGCGGTCGACGCCGGTCACCTTCAGGGCGGCGGGCTTCGCCGGGGGCCGTGCCGGGCCGGAGGGCCTCGGCGGGCGCGGCGGGCCTGGGGGCGCGGGCGGTTCAGGGGAGCCGGGGCGCCCGGGCCCCTCCTCGGCGCCCGGGGAAGGGCGCTCGCCGGGCGTCGCCCGAGGCGCCCCGGAGGAACCGGCTCCGGGGGAACTCTCCGCGCCGGAAGGCGACTTCACGCCGCCACCGTCGGGAGATCCGGGGGTGCCCGTGCGGCCGCGCTGACGGGGCCCGCCCGGCGGACCGTGCGGAGGCCCGTCCAACGGGGCGAACTCCACCTTCCCGCTGGGAGCGACGGCCTTGCCGGGCCGCTCGCGCCCCGCGTCGGTGGCGACGTACCCCTCCCGCCCCCCGCCGCCCCCACAGGCCACGAGAAGCCCCAAGCCGCACACCGCTACCGAGACGCGCACCAGGCTCCGACGCATCGCGCAAGTGTGACTGACGATCCGTCAATAAGGAACCCGCGGGCGCCGTGAGAAGCGACCCGCGGGCGGCGGCGTCCTAGTCGGAGATCAGGCCCTCGCGGAGCTGGGCCAGCGTGCGGGTCAGCAGCCGGGACACATGCATCTGGGAGATCCCGACCTCCTCGCCGATCTGCGACTGCGTCATGTTGGCGAAGAAGCGGAGCATGATGATCCGGCGCTCTCGGGGCGGCAGCTTCGCCAGCAGCGGCTTCAGCGACTCGCGGTACTCCACGCCCTCCAGGGCCGTGTCCTCGTAGCCGAGGCGGTCCGCGAGGGAGCCCTCGCCGCCGTCGTCCTCGGGGGCGGGGGAGTCGAGGGAGGAGGCGGTGTACGCGTTGCCGACGGCGAGGCCGTCGACCACGTCCTCCTCGGAGACGCCGAGGGCGACCGCGAGCTCCGGCACCGTCGGCGAGCGGTCGAGGCGCTGGGCGAGGTCGTCGCTCGCCTTGGTGAGCGCGAGCCGCAGCTCCTGCAGGCGCCGGGGCACCCGCACCGACCAACTCGTGTCCCGGAAGAACCGCTTGATCTCGCCCACGACCGTCGGCATGGCGAACGTCGGGAACTCCACGCCCCGTTCGCAGTCGAAGCGGTCGATCGCCTTGATCAGGCCGATGGTGCCGACCTGGACGATGTCCTCCATCGGCTCGTTGCGGCTGCGGAAGCGGGCCGCCGCGTACCGCACGAGCGGGAGGTTCAGCTCGATCAGGGTGTCTCTGACGTAGGCGCGCTCGGGACTGTCCTGCGCGAGTGCGGCGAGCCGCAGGAAGAGGGAGCGGGACAGGGTGCGGGTGTCGATAACCTCCGGTGCCGCCGCCGTGGCGGCGTCGGAGCCGTGAAGCGCGTCGGGCGCGGACGCGCTCTCGCTGTCTTCGAGCGTGAGCGTGAGCACCTTCGAGCTGCCCTGGTCTGCGGACATGCCACCCCCTTGAGGTCGCGGACGGTCGCGGCCCGCGCTCCTCTCGAAGGAACGCAGCCTCCACCTGAATACCGGAGCCGGAGCTGCGGCAAACGCTGTTCCCGCAGAATGTCACATGTCGGCAACACGCTGTAGTGACTTGTCGACAACTGAGGGTGACGTCCGTGCAGGAAAGAGAGGGTCTCGGCCGACTTCACCCAACTGCCCGTCGGTAACGGCTAAAAGACCGCTCCACCCGATACGGTTACGCCTCGATCCGATTTGCGGATCGCAGTCGCGCGAAGCTCCGGGCCAGCAGTCTTGACACATGCATCTGGGAAACGCCCAATTCCGCGCTGATCTGCGACTGCGTCAGATTGCTGTAGTACCGCAGCAGCAGGATGCGCTGTTCCCGCTCGGGCAGCTGCACCAGCAGATGCCGTACGAGGTCGCGGTGCTCGACGCCGTCCAGGGCGGGGTCCTCGTACCCGAGCCGGTCGAGCAGCCCCGGAAGGCCGTCGCCCTCCTGCGCGGCCTCCAAGGACGTCGCGTGGTACGAGCGCCCGGCCTCGATGCAGGCCAGGACCTCGTCCTCGCTGATCCGCAGCCGCTCGGCGATCTCGGCGGTCGTGGGGGAGCGCCCGAAGGACGTCGTCAGGTCCTCGGTGGCCCCGGTGACCTGCACCCACAGCTCGTGCAGCCGCCGGGGCACGTGCACGGTGCGCACGTTGTCGCGGAAGTACCGCTTGATCTCGCCCACGACGGTCGGCATGGCGAAGGTCGGGAACTGCACCCCGCGGTCGGGGTCGAAGCGGTCGATGGCGTTGATGAGGCCGATGGTGCCGACCTGGACGACGTCCTCCATCGGCTCGCTGCGGCTGCGGAAGCGGGCGGCCGCGTAGCGCACGAGCGGGAGGTTCGCCTCGATGAGCGCCGCGCGCACGCGGGTGTGCTCGGGGGTGCCGGGGAGGCACTCCTTCAGCTGGGCGAACAGGACCTGCGTGAGCGCCCGCGTATCGGCGCCCCGGGTGCTCGTGGGCCCCTTCGCGGGCGGCGCTTCAGGCGCAGAACTGGCCGGCACGGTCAACGCCACCCCTTCTTTGACCCTCGACGAGCCCGGAACGGAACGGGCCCGGTCAGGTTCGGTCGACTCGGTCAACTCATCCGTCAAAAGCGGTCATAGCATCACAAGACATGTGCACTGTGTGCAAGCACCTGATCACTCCGTGTTGAACAGAGAGTTGAGGGGCAAGTTGGGGCGCGGGCAACGCGAAGCGGCCCCGCACCGTCGTGGTGCGGGGCCGCTCGGGGCGTCCGTGGCGGGCGCGGGGCTCAGAACTCGTAGTCGGCGATCACCCACGTGGCGAACTCGCGCCACAGGGCGACGCCCGCCTGGTGGGCGGGGTGCTCCAGGTACCGCTTCAGGGCGTCGCTGTCGGCGACGGCGGAGTTGATGGCGTAGTCGTACGCGATGGGCCGCTCGGAGATGTTCCAGGCGCACTCCCAGAAGCTCACGTCCGGGATGAGGCCGCCGAGCTCCTCGAAGGCCTTGACGCCCGCGGCGACGCGCGGGTCGTCGCGCTGGACGCCGTCGTTCAGCTTGAACAGGACCAGATGGCGGATCACGCGTACTCCTAGTCGTCCTTGCCGCCGTTGGCGACCCACGTCATGAAGTCGCCGACGGCCTTGGCGGCGTTCGAGATGCCCTCGAAGCCCACTTGTACGTAGTCGGCGGCCTTGGCCGGGTCGGTGATGATCACGTACAGGACGAACACCACAAGGACGAAGAGAATGAGCTTCTTTGGGTCCTTCACGTTGCGCCCTCCCCGTACCCGCTCATCCCACGCCCCCGTCGCCCTCGTCCTCGCCGCTGTCGCCTGTTGCCGGGCGAGTCTAACGCGGTGCTAACTCACCTGGTTTTTAAGGACCAATGACCCCCGCCTGAGGGCCCTTCGCCCGAGGTCGCGCGGGCGGGCGCGGCGCAGGATGGACGTGAGCCCGCGGGATCTGGCAGGAATCCACGGGCCGGGACTGGCCTCCACTGCGGGGTCCGCGGCGCACGCTTCCCCCGGTGGCGGCGCGGACTTGAGAGCGCCGGTCCTCGTCGGGGGAGGCGGCTTGTCCCCCCGATGCCGCCTCCCCCGTCCCTTTCGGGACGAGCCCCGGCGCGCAAGGCGGCGCCGGGGCTTCTCCGTGCGCCTGGGCACGACGGTGCATCTGGATACGACGGTGCGCCTGGATACGACGAAGGGCCCCGTCCAGTGGACGGGGCCCTTCGTATCGAGAGCGGTAGCGGAGGGATTTGAACCCTCGGTGAGTTTCCCCACACTCGCTTTCGAGGCGAGCTCCTTCGGCCGCTCGGACACGCTACCGAGAGAGATCCTAGCCCAAGGTGGGCCGTGCTCTGAAATCCGTAATCCGGCCGGATCGGCTACCGGTCCCGGAAGAAGTCCGTGAGCAGCCGCGCGCAGGCGTCGGCGAGGACGCCCTCGACGACTTCGGGGCGGTGGTTGAGCCGCCGGTCGCGCACGAGGTCCCACTGCGATCCGGCGGCGCCCGCCTTCTCGTCGCGGACGCCGTACACGACCCGGTCCACGCGGGACTGCACCAGCGCGCCCGCGCACATCACGCACGGCTCCAGGGTGACGACGAGGGTGCAGCCGGGCAGCCGCCAGGAGCCGAGCGCGGCGGCGGCCCGGCGCAGCGCGAGGACCTCCGCGTGCGCGGTGGGGTCCTCGGCCGCCTCGCGCTCGTTGTGGCCGCGGGCGAGCACGGTCTCGCCGTCCGGGGACAGCACGACGGCGCCGACGGGCACGTCACCGCCCCGGACGGCCTGTTCGGCCTCGTCCAGGGCGAGCCGCATCGGCGCCCGCCAGCGGTCCCGTACCGGATCTGGGAGGTGTGTCACACGGCGAACCTAACCGACCTCCCGGCGTGGTGATCACCGCACCGCTTCGAGGACCTCCGCGGCGCCCAGGACGTCGGCGATCTCGCCCAGAGCGTCGCCGCTCTCCAGGGCCAGCAGCTCCTTCTCCGATACGCCGAGGTCGCTCAGGATCTGCCGGTCTCCCAGCGGCCCGGCGGGCACGGCGTCGGTGGCGCCGCCCGCCGTGTCGCCGTCGTCGTCATCGTCGGCGGCGGTCTCGCCGTCCTCCGTGCCGTCGAGGTCGAGCGCGTCCAGGTCGTCCGCGCTGTCGTCCGGGTCGCGCCCCAGCATCTCGTCGGTCAGCAGGATCTCGCCGTAGGCGCTGCGGGCGGCGGCGGCCGCGTCCGAGACGAAGATGCGCGGGTCGTCCTCGCCGTCCACGCGGACGACGCCGAACCACGCGTCTTCCTGCTCGATGAAGACGAGCACTGTTTCGTCGTCGGCGCCGCCCGCGTCGGCGGCGGCCTCACGGGCCAGGTCGGTCAGATCCGACAGGGTCTCCACATCGTCGAGCTCCGTGTCGCTCGCTTCCCACCCGTCTTCGGTGCGCGCGAGCAGTGCGGCGAAGTACACCGTGACTCTCCCACTGTTCATAGGCGCCGGTTGGGGGTCCCCCCGGCGGACGTCGGGGGCGGGAGTGCTCTGGCTTGCCCCGCCCACTCGGAATCGTGGCAGAAACAACGGCTTCAGGAGAGGTCTTCCGGCCGCTGTGTCCGCGTCGGGTTTCGAATCACACGCCGCGCCGGTGCCCGCGGGCGCCCTGGCGGCTACCAGCGGAACGTGCGCATACGCATCGCCTGTCGCATTCTGGCCGCCCGTGCGCGGCGTGGTGTCACCCGGTCCCGCAGCTCGCGGGCCTCGGTCAGCTCGTGCAGGAACTGGGCGCGGCGCCGTCGGCGCTCGGCGTCCGTCTCGCGAGGTTCCCGGTCGGGCATCGGCCTCACCACCCCAGTTCGTACGACCACCTTCCCGCGCGAGGGCCGGTTGATGCCAGCCGACGCAGACAGCGCTTACCGGGCGGACGCCGCCCGGGGCACACGGGCGCGCGCACGGAGGGACCGAGGGGGCGCTTGGCCCGGTTACTGTTGAACAATGCGGATCCACGTCGTCGACCACCCGCTGGTGGCGCACAAACTCACCACGCTGCGCGACAAGCGCACCGACTCCCCGACCTTCCGGCGCCTGGCCGACGAGCTGGTCACCCTGCTCGCCTACGAGGCCACCCGGGACGTGCGCACCGAGCAGGTCGACATCGACACCCCGGTGGTCCGGACGACCGGCGTGAAGCTGTCGTACCCGCGTCCCCTCGTGGTGCCGATCCTGCGGGCCGGTCTCGGCATGCTCGACGGCATGGTGCGGCTGCTCCCCACGGCCGAGGTCGGCTTCCTCGGCATGATCCGCAACGAGGAGACGCTGGAGGCGTCCACGTACGCGACGCGGATGCCGGAGGACCTCTCCGGCCGCCAGGTGTACGTCCTCGACCCGATGCTCGCCACCGGCGGCACGCTGGTCGCGGCGATCCAGGAGCTGATCAAGCGCGGCGCGGACGACGTGACGGCCGTGGTGCTGCTCGCGGCCCCCGAGGGCGTCGAGGTCATGGAGCGGGAGCTGGCGGGCACGCCGGTGACGGTCGTGACGGCGGCGGTGGACGAGCGGCTGAACGAAGCCGGTTACATCGTGCCGGGCCTGGGCGACGCGGGCGACCGCATGTACGGGGCGGCGGAGTAGCGCTTTCGCAGCCGTGGGGCCGGGTCGTGCGCCCGGCTCAGTAGGTCTCAGCAGTTGTCGCCGTCGTTCGCCGACGGCTTGGAGGGCGCCGCGGACGTCCTGGCGAGAGCGGCCAGGGCGTTGTCGGCGTCCTTCTTCTTGGCCAGGTCCTTGAAGGCGCCGCCCAGGATCAGGTCGACCGTCTGGCCCGTGCGGCCGTCGGTGCGCTTCTCGGCGCCGGTGAGCTGGGTGGCGAGCACCGGCAGCGCGGTGTCGGCGGCGGACTCGGGGCCGAGCACTATCCCGGGGCCTTTGACCTTCTTGTCGTACGTCTTCGTGGCGTTGTCGACGTCGCCGACCTTGAAGCCGCGCCTCTTCAGTTCGGCGGCGGTGTCCTTGGCGAGGCCGTCGCGGGGCGTGGCGTTGAAGACGTTCACGGTGATCTGGCCGGGCTTCGGCAGCGGTTTCGCGTGGGGCGCGGCCCGCGGCCGCGGCGTCTTCTCGCAGCTCTTGTCACCGGCCGCGGCGGACGCCTTGTCCCCGCCGGTGAAGACGTCGACGAGCTGCAGGGTGCCCCAGCCGACCAGGCCGAGCGCGGCGACGGCCGCGACGGCCGCGAGCACGATCCTGCGGCGGCCGCTCGGGCGGCGCATACGCGGATACTTGTCCCCCGTGATGCGGTACTTGCCGCCCATGCCGGGGGGAGTGAGCATGCTCATGGGCGCAGCGTAGTGCGGCCCGGCCGCGATGCCTACTAGATGATCATTGCCGGGTCCGCAGTCCAACCCGAAAGGGCCAATGCGGACTTGGGCCCGTCCGTGGGCCCTGCCGCGCGCGTGGCCCCGGCCCGGCGCGTCAGCCCAGTTCGAGGACGCGGGCGTGCAGGACCTGGCGCTGCTGGAGCGCGGCGCGGACCGCGCGGTGCAGGCCGTCCTCCAGATACAGGTCGCCCTGCCACTTCACCACGTGCGCGAAGAGGTCGCCGTAGAACGTGGAGTCCTCGGCGAGGAGCGTCTCCAGGTCCAGTTGGCCCTTGGTCGTCACGAGCTGATCGAGGCGGACCGGGCGCGGTGCGACGTCCGCCCACTGCCGGGTGCTTTCCCGGCCGTGGTCGGGGTACGGCCGGCCGTTTCCGATGCGCTTGAAGATCACACGGAAAGCCTACCGGTCAAGGCTCTCCGGGCGCAGCCATGGAGACCGAGTGCGAGCCTGGGAAATGCCACCGCAAACCGTGGCGAAACGGGAACAGCCAAGCCGGGAGCAGGGGCCGAAGTGAGCGACAGCCAGCCGATGCCGTCCACACCCGACGGCGGAAACCGCCCGAACGAGTCCTTGGGTGGGGTGTCTGTGGGGTCCGCGCTGCCCGCTGAGGCCGCTGCCATCGCCGCTGGCTACGTCTTCCAGGGGCCCGCCCTGGAGCTGGGTGCCCTGCTCTGGGAGGGCCAGTGCCGTGCGGACGCGCCGGTGCGCATTCCGCTGGCGGTGCTCAACCGGCACGGCCTCGTCGCCGGTGCCACCGGCACCGGCAAGACCAAGACGCTCCAGCTCGTCGCCGAGCAGCTGGCCGCCCAGGGCGTGCCCGTCTTCCTCGCCGACGTCAAGGGCGATGTCTCCGGGGTCTCCGCGCCCGGTGAGCCGGGCGACAAGGTCACCGCGCGCGCCCGCGAGGTCGGCCAGGACTGGACGCCCCGGGGCTTCCCCTGCGAGTTCTACGCCCTCGGCGGCATCGGCACGGGCATCCCCGTCCGCGCGACGGTCACCAGCTTCGGCCCGCTGCTGCTGTCGAAGGTCCTCGAGCTCAACCAGACCCAGGAGCAGTCCCTCGGCCTGATCTTCCACTACGCCGACCAGAAGGGCCTGGAACTCGTCGACCTCAAGGACCTGCGGGCGGTCGTCACCTTCCTCACCTCCGACACGGGCAAGCCGGAGCTGAAGACCATCGGCGGCCTGTCGACCGCCACCGCCGGGGTCATCCTGCGGGCGCTCACCGCGTTCGAGGCGCAGGGGATGGCGGACTTCTTCGGGGAGCCGGAGTTCGACACGAGCGAGTTCCTGCGCCTGGCCGGGCCGGGCCCCGAGGGCGCCGCCCAGGGGCTGGTGGTCCGTCCTTGAGCTGCCCGGCGTCCAGGACAAGCCCGCGCTCTTCTCGACCTTCCTGATGTGGCTGCTCGCCGACCTCTACCACGACCTCCCCGAGGTCGGTGACCTGGACAGACCCAAGCTGGTCTTCTTCTTCGACGAGGCGCACCTGCTGTTCAACGGGGCGTCCAAGGCGTTCCTCGCGTCGATCACCCAGACCGTGCGGCTCATCCGCTCCAAGGGCATCGGCGTCTTCTTCGTCACCCAGACCCCGAAGGACGTACCCGCCGACGTCCTCGCCCAGCTCGGCAACCGCGTCCAGCACGCGCTGCGCGCCTTCACCCCCGAGGACGAGAAGGCCCTGAAGGCCACGGTGCGGACGTTTCCCCGCTCGGCGTACGACCTGGCGGAGACCCTCACCGGCATGGGCACCGGCGAGGCCGTGGTCACCGTCCTCAGCGAGAAGGGCGCGCCGACCCCCGTCGCGGCCACGCGGCTGCGGGCGCCGCAGTCCCTGATGGGCCCCGTGGCGGCGGCCGACCTGGAGGGGGCGGTGCGACGGTCACCGCTGTACGCGCGGTACGCGGAGGCGGTGGACCGGGAGTCCGCCTATGAACGCCTGACGGCGGGTTCCGGTTCCGGTTCCGGGGAGGCTGCTCCGGCTCCGGCGCCCAAGGCGCCGGGCAAGGCGCCGGACAAGGAGTCAGTGGTCGAGCAGGTGATGGGGAGCGGGATGTTCAAGTCGCTGATGAGGTCTGTGGGGACGCAGTTGGGCCGAGAGATCTCCCGCTCGGTATTCGGAACGTCCCGCAGACGGAGGTAGCCGCCGCGGAGCGGCGCGGAGGGTGGGGGTGCGGGCGGCTGCTGAGAGGTGGGCGGGTGGGTGGGAGGAAGTCGCCGCGGAGCGGCGCAGCGGACGAGGGTGCGGGCGGCTGCCGAGAGGCGGGTGGGTGGGTGGGAAAAAGTCGCCGCGGAGCGGCGCGGAGGGTGGGGTGCGGGCGGCTGCCGGGAAGTGGGTGGGTGGGTGGGAGAAAGCCGCCGCGGAGCGGCGCAGCGGCCGAGGGCACGCGCAGCCCCGGGACACAGGCAGGGCAGGGGCCGGGGAGGGCAGGGCCCCGAGCAAGACCGCGGCGGCCGTCGGGCCCCTAAGGCCGGGCGCGCTTCGCCGCCTTTTGTTCCTGCTTGTACGCCCGGACCTCCCGCAACGTCTCCGGCCCCGTGATGTCCGCCACCGACCGGTACACCTTCGCCTCCCCGTACCCCCCGGCGGCCTCCCGCCACCCCGTGGGCCGCACTCCGAGCTGCTTGCCGAGGAGGGCGAGGAAGATCTGGGCCTTCTGCTGGCCGAAGCCGGGCAGGTCGGTGAGGCGGCCGAGCAGTTCCTTCCCGCTGGCGGCGTCCCGCCAGACCCCGGAGGCGTCCCCGTCGTAATGCTCGACGAGGTACTGGCAGAGCTTCTGGACGCGTCCGGCCATGGACCCGGGGTAGCGGTGCACGGCGGGTTTCGTGGACAGCAGCGCCGCGAACGCCTCGGGGTCGTACGAGGCGATGTCGTGCGCGTCGAGGTCGTCCGCGCCCATCCGCCGGGCGATCGTGTACGGGCCCGTGAACGCCCACTCCATGGGGACCTGCTGGTCGAGGAGCATCCCGACGAGCGCGGCCAGTGGACTGCGGCTCAGCAGCGCGTCGGCGTCGGCCTCCTGGGCGAGGTGCAGGGTGACGTCCTTGTCCATGGGCCGATCATCCCCCGGCCGCCTCCGGCGCGCAGTGCGGGACGGGCCGGGGCGCGCGGCGGCCGGGGGGAAAACCGCGTGCGCCGCCGCGCGCGGCCGCCGTACCCTCGCCCCATGTCGACGCCCCGCATCTCCTAGCCAGGACACACGCCTTCACGTCACCCGTGTGTCCTCTCGCTAGTGCGGAGCGTATTCCCATGATTTCTGTACGTGATCTCGATCTGCGCGCAGGTGCCCGGACCCTGCTGTCCGGGGTCTCCTTCCACATCGGCCCCGGCGACCGCGTCGGGCTCGTCGGGCGCAACGGCGCCGGCAAGACCACCCTGCTCAAGGCCCTCGCCGGAGCCGGAGCCGGAGAATCGGCCGCAGCCGCGGCCGCGGGCGCGGTGACGCGTACCGGCTCCCTCGGCTATCTGGCCCAGGACCCGGCCGCCGCCGACCCCGCGGCCACCGTCACCGGCCGCATCCTGTCCGCCCGCGGCCTGGACGAGGCGGTGCGCGCGCTGCGGGCCGCCGAGGCCGCCCTCGCCACGGCCTCCGGCGCCCGCGGCGAGCGGGCGGCGCTGGCCGCGTACGCCCGTGCCGACGACGCCTTCCAGGCCCGCGGCGGCTACGCGGCCGAGGCCGAGGCGGCCCGCGTCGCGGCGGGCCTCGGCCTGCCCGAGCGGGTCCTCGGGCAGCCGGTGGGGGAGCTGTCCGGCGGCCAGCGGCGCCGCGTCGAGCTCGCCCGCGTCCTGTTCTCGCGCCATGACGTGCTGCTGCTCGACGAGCCGACGAACCACCTCGACCGCGACTCCGTGGACTGGCTGCGCACGTACCTCGCCGCCCACCCCGGCGGATTCGTGATCATCAGCCATGACACCGGGCTCCTCGCCGACGTCGTCAACCGCGTCTTCCACCTGGACCCGGCCCGTGCCGCCCTCGACGTGCACAACACCACCTGGGGCGCCTACCTCGCGCAGCGCGCAGCCGACGACCGGCGGCGCGCCCGCGAGCGCGCCAACGCCGAGCGCAAGGCCACCGCCCTGCGCACCCAGGCCGACAAGATGCGGGCCCGCGTCGCCACCGCGACCGCCGCCAGGAACATGGCCCGGCGCGCGGACCGCATGCTCGCCGAGACGGAGCCGGTGCGCCGCGGCGAGAAGACCGCCCGCATCCGGCTGCCCGAGCCCGCCCCCTGCGGCAGGACCCCGCTCGGCGCGGTCAGCCTGGCGAAGTCGTACGGGGACCTGCGCGTCCTGCGCGGCGTGGACCTGGCCGTCGACCGGGGCAGCCGCCTGGTCGTCCTCGGCTTCAACGGCGCGGGGAAGACCACCCTGCTGCGTCTTCTCGCCGGGCGCGAGCGCCCCGACGGCGGCCGGGTGGTGCGCGGGCACGGCCTGCGGCTCGGCTACTTCGCGCAGGAACACGACACGCTGGACGGCCGGTCGAGCGTGCGGGGCAACCTCGCGGCCGCCGCGCCCCACCTGACCGACGGCGAGGTGCGGCGGGTGCTCGGCTCGTTCCTGTTCACCGGCGACGACGCCGACAAGTCCGCCGCGGTGCTCTCCGGCGGCGAGAAGACCCGCCTGGCGCTCGCCGGACTCGTGCACTCCGGCGCCAATGTGCTGCTCCTCGACGAGCCCACGAACAACCTCGACCCGGCCTCGCGCGACGAGGTCCTGGCCGCCGTGGGCACGTACCCGGGAGCGATCGTCATGGTCACCCACGACGAGGGCGCGATCGAGGCGCTGCGGCCGGACCGGGTGCTGCTCCTGCCGGACGGCACCGAGGACCTGTGGAGCGCCGGAGTACCAGGAGCTGGTCGCCCTGGCCTGAAGGCGGCGCGGACGCGTCAGGCGGACCCGGTGTGCGGGGCGGCGGCGGGCCGCGCGGCGCCGTCCACCGGGCGCCGCGCGTCGGCCGCCGCCGCCCGCAGGGCCGCGAGGAAGCCGCGCAGCACGGGCCCCTCCGGCGCCGTCGCCCGCGTCGCCGCCCAGATCGAGCGCGTCGGCTCGGGCCGGGCGACCTCGCGCAGGGCGACGTCCGCGTGGCCGTCCGGCGCGCCCGCCGCCAGGCCGAGCTCCGGCACCAGCGTCACGCCCACGCCCGCCGCCGCGAAGCCCCGGGCCGTGGCGTAGTCGCCGCTGTCCACGACGAAGTCGGGGGTGAAGCCCGCCGCGCCGCACGCGTCGAGCACCGCGTCCAGACAGGGCCCCGGCAGTTCGCTGCCCACCCAGGGTTCGTCGGCGAGGTCGGCCAGGTCGAGCACGGCCCGGTCGGCCAGGCGGTGGCCGCGGGGGAGCACCGCCCGGTAGCGGTCGTCCATGAGGTGGACGAAGCGCACGCCGTCCACGGGCGGCGCGTCGTGCCGCCGCACCACGAGCCCCAGGTCGGCGCGGCCCGCCTTCACGTCGGGCAGCGGGTCGTCGGCGAGCCGCAGCTCCGTGTGGACGCCCGGGTGTTCGCGCCGCAGCCGGGCCAGGGCGGGCGCGACGAGCCGGGCGCCCGCCGTGGCGAAGTACCGTACCGAGATCCGGCCCGTGCGCCCGGCCCGCAGGTCGGCGAGCGCGGTCTCCGCCTCGGCGACGCGGCGGCCGACCGCCGCCGCGCACTCCGCGAGGAGCCTGCCCGCGTCCGTGGGCCGCACGCCGCGCCCCGTCCGCTCCAGGAGGGCGACGCCCGCCTCCTTCTCCAGGGCCGCCATCTGCTGGCTGACCGCCGACGGCGTGTATCCGAGGTTGCGGGCCGCCGCCGTCACCGAGCCGCTGGTGACGACTGACCGCAGGATCTGCATGCGTCGCGTGTCGAGCATGCCCCCAGCCTAGCCACGAATGTAGCTGGGCTTAAGTCTGGATGCGTTTCTTTTCGCTTGTCTTATGAATCCCCGGGCGGCACCGTCGACACCAGACCTCGCGCACCCCATCCCCCTCCCGGGAGCCCCCGTGCCCATCGCCGTCCTCGCCCTCCTGTGGGGTTCCAGCTTCCTGTGGATCAAGCTCTCTCTCGAGGGCGGGATCGCGCCGCTGCACCTCACCGTCGGCCGCTGCGCCCTCGGCGCCGCCGTGCTCCTCGTGCTCGCCCGCGCCGCCCGCCAGCGGCTGCCGCGCGACCGCCGCACCTGGGCCCACCTGGTCGTGGCGGCTCTGTTCTGCAACGCCCTGCCGTTCCTGTTCGTCAGCGTCGGCCAGCAGACCGTCGACTCCGGCGTCGCGGGCGTCACGAACGCCACCACCCCGCTGTGGTCCCTCGCCCTGGCCCTGCTGCTGCGCACCGAGCGCGGCCTCACCGCGCACCGCCTGGCCGGACTGCTCCTCGGCTTCGCCGGTACGGCGTTGATCTTCGCCCCCTGGCAGGCGTCGGGGCTCACCGGCGGCGGCGTCCTCGCGCTGCTCGCCGCCGCCGTCAGCTACGCCGTCGCCTTCGCGTACATGGCCCGCCACCTCATCGGCCGCGGCACCGAACCGCTCGCCCTGTCCGCGGCCCAGCTCCTCGTCGCCACCGGCCTGACCGCGCTCGGACTGCCGCTGGCCCCGCACCCGGCCGCAGCCCCCGCCCTCAGCGGCGTCCTCGCCCTGATCGCCCTCGGCGTCCTCGGCACCGGCCTCACCTTCCACCTCAACTCCCGCCTCATCGCCAACGAGGGCCCGACCGCGGCCGCGACCGTCGGCTATCTGCTGCCGGTGGTCTCGATCGCGCTCGGCGCCCTCGTCCTGGGGGAGCAGCTGAGCGTGCGGGTGGTGGCGGGGATGGCGGTGGTCCTGGCCGGGGTCGGCCTGACGCGCAGGCGCACCGCGCCCGCGCCCCCGCCGCCGCGCCGGTCAGCGCCCGAGCAGCGACCGCACCGCCGACCGGTCCACGCTGTTCAGCGCGCGGATGACCAGCGGCGTAAGCAGCACGAGCGCGATCCCGACCGCACCGACGCCCGCGACCTGCACGGGCGACTCGATGTAGTACGCGTGGTGCTCGCCGCTCGACGACGTGAAGTCGTACACGCGGTAGCCCGGCCAGTCCAGGTAGTGCGCGAACACCCAGGAGTACGTGGGGAACAGGGCGACCGCCCAGCTCGTCACCCACAGCGTCACGGCCAGCACGAACGCCGTCACCCGCCACGGGAACATCACGACCTGGAACGCCACCGCCTTCCACCCGGCGGCGTCCTTGAGCCGCGCCCCCAGCGCGCGCCGCCCGCCCTCCCCGGACGCCCCCACGGGCTCGGGCTCGGCGACCTCCAGGCCGAGCACCTCCCGCGCCCGCCGCCGCTCCACCGCGCCGAGGCCGCGCGCCCCGGCCAGCAGCACCGCGAAACACCGGAAGCCCGAGCAGCGTCACCGCGAGCCCCGCGCCCAGCGCGAACAGCGTGACCGCGAAGACGAACCCGGCGATCGCGAAGGGCAGCGAGGTGAGCCGGTACCCGAACGCGCGCAGCGCCACCGCCGAGACGGGCGCACGCCAGAAGCCGGGGCCGTCCGCCGCGGCGGACGGCCGCGCCGGGGCGGCGGGCACGGCGGGCAGGAGCGATTCGGTGGTCATGGCGAGCCTCTGCTTCGTCGAGGTGGGGACGTACCTGCTGACGTCTCCCAGCCTGTCGCGCCCGCCGCCGCGCCGACATGGGGCGAGGCGCCGTCCAGGGGTGTACCTAGCCCCCCTCTTTTCGTCGTCGTCCGCGCCCTTGGGTGTAATGCCCCCATGACCTCCATGGACGTCAGCAGCCGAACTCCCTCCCCGCAGGCCGCCCGAGGCTTCCGCGGCACCGAGATGAAGGAGTTCCTCAGGTCACGCCGGGCGAGGCTGCGGCCCGACGACGTCGGCATGCCGTCCGGCGGGAGCCGCCGCACCCCGGGCCTGCGCCGCGAGGAGGTCGCGGTCCTCGCCGGAGTGGGGGTCTCCTGGTACACGTGGCTGGAGCAGGGCCGCGACATCAACGTGTCCGCCGAGGTCCTCGACGCCATCGCCCGGGTGCTGCGCCTCGACCCCGCCGAGCGCGAGCACCTGCACCTGCTGGCCGGGCTCAACCCGCCGCGCGCGGCCCCCGCCGACCGCGAGGTCCCCGCCGCGCTGCGCCGCGTCCTCGACAACTGGCTGCCCCGCCCGGCGTACGTGATCGACCGCCACTGGAGCATGGTCGCGCTCAACGACGCCGCCCGCACCGTCTTCGGCTACACCGACCTCGACCACAGCTGCCTGGTCAGCTTCTTCACCAACGCCCGCTACCGCGCGGCCGCCCACGGCTGGGAGACGGCCGCGCGCGCCGTCGTCGGCCAGTTCCGCGCGGACGCCGCGCGCTACCCCGACGACCCCGAGTTTTTCCCCGCCTCGCCGCCGACCTGTGCGCGGTCAGCCCCGACTTCGCCCGGATCTGGGCGGAGCACCCGGTGGGCGCCTCGGCCCACGGCACGAAGACGCTGACGCTGCCCGACGTGGGCGAGCTCACCTTCGAGTACACGACCCTGCCGCTGCCGGACCTGCCGGGACACCGCCTCCTGCTGCACACCCCCGCCCCCGGCACGCCCACGGAGCGGCGCCTGGCGGACCTGCTCGCGGCGCGCCCCTGAGCCTGGTGGTGCCAGGCCCAGGCTCAGCCGACACTGCCGCGCCCGCCGCCACCGCCCGACGATTCCCGCATGAACCGCTTCCAGAACAAGACCGTCCTGATCACCGGTGGCACCAGCGGCATGGGCCTGGCCACGGCCCACCGCCTCCTGGACGAGGGCGCGTACGTCGCCGTCACCGGCCGCGACGAGCAGCGCCTGCGTGAGGCGGCCGCGGGCCTGGCCGCCCCGGAACGCGTCCTCACCGTCCGCGCGGACGCCGCCGACCTCGGGGACCTGGACCGCCTGACGCGCGAGATCACCGCCTGGCGCGGCGGCCTGGACGCCGTCTTCGCCAACGCGGGCGTCGGCGTCTTCAAGCCGAGCGCCGAGATCACTGAGGCGGACTTCGACCTCGCGGTGGACGTCAACTTCAAGGGCGTCTACTTCACGGTCCTCAAGGCCCTGCCGCTGCTCCGGGACGGCGGCGCGATCGTCCTCAACGCGTCCTGGACCCTCCACCGGGGCCTCGCCGTGGCCTCCGTCTACTCCGCGACCAAGGCCGCGGTCCACAACCTGGCCCGCACCCTGGCTGCCGACCTCGCCCCGCGCGCCATCCGCGTCAACTCCGTGAGCCCCGGCTACATCGACACCCCCATGTACCGCGCCGCGAACCCCGACCCGGCCGCCGAGGCCGCCACCACCGCCCAGATCCCGTTGGCCACCCTCGGCCACCCCGACGAGGTGGCGGCCGCGGTCGCCTTCCTGGCCTCGGACCGACGCCTCGTACATCACGGGCCAGGACCTGATCATCGACGGCGGCCTGCTCGGCTCGGTCCCCCAGACCCCCTGAACGTCGAAGGGCCCCGCTGCAAGCGAATTCCAGGGGTCGCCCCCAATACGCTTTCCCAGTCTTCGCCCGACCGTTCTCGAGGGTACGGGGACGTTCTGACCTGCGATGCAGTCGAAGTCACGGTCGTCTACGGACACTCAGCCGAAAAGCAGTCGCATGTTGGCGCAGCTAGGCGCCCTGGCGTGGGCTACGTCGGCATGACTCCGTGAATGCGGGAGATCGTGAACACGCGTTCGTCGTCGCGCAGGTGGCACCAGGCGTACAGGTAGGGCGCGTCGAGGTCGAGCTCACTCACGGTGCGTACGGTGTGGTTCCCCGAGGCGGCGACGTATTCGATGGTGACCGCCTGGCCTTCGTTGACGGCGTAGGCCAGCTGGCGGACATCGGTGAGGGACAGCTGACGCGCGTGCCCGGCGATGATCTCTTCGGTATCGCTGTCGAAGGGGATGCCCTGGTACGGATCGGGCTGCGGACGGGTGGGTGGGGAGGCCAGCAGCCGGGCTGCCAGGGCGCTCAGGTCGAACGGCGCCGGAGCCTGCGCCGTGTGAGGGACCGGGTTCCGGCGGCGGGACGTGCCGCCCTGCCGGCGCGGACGGGGCACGGTGACGGCAGCGCGGCGGCGGGACCGCTCGATGCGTACCGTCCCGTCAGCGGACTCGGCGACGGGCGCGTATCCCGCGGCCCGGAGCGCGGCGAGTGTCTTGTCGGGTGAGACCCGGCTGACGAGCACGGTCGGCGCCAGTTGCCGCAGACCGAGTTCGGCGAGTTTGCGGTGGGCCGCCAACTCGGCGAGGAGGGCGGGCTCTTCGCCGTGGATCACGCAGGCCGCGGGCGCGACGCGCATCCGGCCGTGGCCGCGCGCTGTGTCCTGGATCAGGTACGACAGCGGCTGGGGCAGCGGCCCGACGGCGACGGCGGTCAGCTCGGCGGCGATGGCGTCGGGGGTCTGGCCCGCGTCAAGGGCGCGGTGGATGGTGCCCGGGCCGAAGCGCCAGACCGACGCCGTGCCGCCGACCTCCCGGTCGGCGACGGAATCAAGGAGTGCGGCGAGGCGAGCGGAGGGAGCGCCCGTGACCACGGCCGTGAGGTCGGCGCCGAAGCGGGCGGTCTCCGTGGCGGCGGGCAGCAGCCGTCGGCACGCGACTGCCAGTGCCTCGCCGTCATCGTCGAAGAGGGCGGCCCCGATCGGGGAGAGGGTGCCCCGGGCGAGTAGGCCGAGCAGTTCCGCTTCGCGGATCACGGTGGCGAACGGCGTGGCGTCCTGGGGCAGTTGATCGGCGAATGGGCGGTGCCAGGCGACCAGTGGTCCCAGTTCCGCGGCGTGCTTCGCTCCCCGCCCCGCCGGGAGTCGCGACATGGCGGTGAGAAGTCCTTCTCGGGCCTGGACACAGCCGCCGCAGGGTGGTGTTCCGGCGAGTGCGGGAAAGCGCTTTGCCGTCCTCGTCGCGGGTTTGGGCGGGAGTGAGTCCCAATGCCCGCCATGCCTGGAGCAGTACGGCGAACTGCTCGGCCGGTTTCTGTTCGGCCCAGGCGTCGTACGCCTCGGTGGCCGCGATCTTGTCACCGTCCCGGGCCAGCAGTCCGGCCGCGTACGCCGTCTCCAGCGCGATGCGTACCACGGTGTCGTCGCACCGCGCCGCCTTGCCGGTCCGGGACAGCTCTCGTGCTCCGACTCCGCCTGCCTTCAGCCGCGTCAGCGGAGAGGCGGCACACACTGCCAGGACCGAGGCGGCCTGAGCGGCGAACGCCATGCCCGCGGCCGCGGCCTCCCGGTCCACGTCCGCCGATGTGACGGGCACCGAAGGCGGGATGGGCGGAGCGGGCTCGAACGGAGCGTGCCAGTCGGCCCCGCGCAGTGCGAGCGCCACCTCGGCCGGCATGCGGGCCGCTCCGTACTGTCGCCGGTCCTGGACAAGGAGACCTCGCTCCAGCGCCCATCGCGCACCCGGCTCCGAGTCGTCCCGCACGGCTCCGAACACCACGAACTCGGGCCGCTCCGGCGCGGTGTCGGCCCGATGCTCAAGCAGCTTCCGGGTGCTCGCGGGTGCCTGCGCCACCAGCGCGGTGATCCGCTCCGGGGCGCTGTGGTGGTCCACCAGGGCGGCCAGCCGCTGCTGCTTCGTGCTGCCGGGCTTGACCCCCAGCGCCACCAGCATCCGGCGCAGCTCGTCGGAGGCCACCCCCTCAAGGAGCGTGACCAGCGGCGCGTCCAGGCCCAGAGGCGAGTCCCACACCTCCCGCAATGGTGCCGCCATGCGCAGCAGCCCCTCGCGGTCCGGCCAGACCAGAGCGTGGTCGGCCAAGGTCTCAAGGGTCGTGTCAAGGCCATGGGCGTGCTCGCCTTCCGCCGCCCCCAGCAGGTCTGCCAGGGCAGCACGCGACACGGGCGCCAGCGCCGCGAGCGCCTCGGCGACTTGCAGATGCGGTAGAGCGAGCCGGGGAAGGGCGTGCGCCACCGACCCCGGGCGCTGCAGGCGGTCCGCCAGTTCGCCGACCGACCGGGGCTCCGGAGGCGCTACGGCGTCTGCCCGGACCGTGAGGACCCGCTCCAGTCGCGCGGCGTCGAGACCGCGCAGCCAAGGGGCCAGTGTTGATCCGCCGGACTTACTGATGTGGCACACCCCGCTCTGGATGAGTAGCGCTGTGCTTGAACCGGAACCGGCCCCGCACACGGCTCAAGCATGGTGCGTCGCTGGCCCTCGATGTGTCCCGCAGAAGGATTTCGCTCGGCGCGTGACTGCGACGCCCTAGAAGGAAATGTCAGAAATGCCGGAAATGTATGAGGCCAGAAGTGAGACCACGCACGTCGAAGGGCCCCGCTGCAAGCAGCGGGGCCCTTCGACGTTAGTGCCCGGTGAGGCACTGGCGGAGGATACGAGATTCGAACTCGTGAGGGGTTGCCCCCAACACGCTTTCCAAGCGTGCGCCCTAGGCCTCTAGGCGAATCCTCCGCCGCAAACAATACAAGACGTTGAGGAGTGCTCGCGAACTCGTTCCCCGGGGCGGGGATCGGCTACTGTGGGGGCCAGCCCCTCACGCGGCGCTATCTGACTGAACTCCCCCAGGGCCGGAAGGCAGCAAGGGTAGGTCGGCTCTGGCGGGTGCGTGGGGGGCGCTTTGCTGTGTGCGGTCCGTGATGTCAGTGGGCGCCTATAACCTCGTAGGCGTGTCGTCTCTCGCGCTGTACCGCCGTTATCGCCCGGAGTCGTTCGCCGAGGTCATCGGGCAGGAGCATGTAACCGACCCGCTGCAGCAGGCGCTGCGGAACAACCGGGTCAATCACGCGTACCTGTTCAGCGGCCCGCGCGGCTGTGGCAAGACGACGAGCGCGCGCATCCTCGCCCGCTGCCTGAACTGTGAGCAAGGTCCCACTCCGACGCCGTGCGGCGAGTGCCAGTCCTGCCGCGACCTGGCGCGCAACGGCCCCGGGGTCGATCGACGTCATCGAGATCGACGCCGCCTCGCACGGTGGTGTGGACGACGCCCGTGACCTGCGCGAGAAGGCCTTCTTCGGCCCCGCGTCCAGCCGGTACAAGATCTACATCATCGACGAGGCCCACATGGTCACGCCGGCCGGCTTCAACGCGCTCCTGAAGGTCGTCGAGGAGCCGCCGGAGCACCTGAAGTTCATCTTCGCCACGACCGAGCCCGAGAAGGTCATCGGCACCATCCGGTCGCGCACGCACCACTATCCGTTCCGCCTCGTGCCCCCGGGCACCCTGCGCGACTACCTGGGCGAGGTGTGCGGGCGCGAGGGCATCCCCGTCGCGGACGGCGTGCTGCCGCTCGTCGTGCGCGCGGGCGCCGGGTCCGTGCGTGACTCCATGTCCGTCATGGACCAGCTCCTCGCGGGCGCCCGCGAGGACGGTGTGACGTACGCCATGGCGACCGGCCTGCTCGGCTACACGGACGGCTCGCTCCTGGACTCCGTGGTCGAGGCCTTCGCCTCGGGCGACGGCGGCGCCGCCTTCGAGGTCGTCGACCGGGTCATCGAGGGCGGCAACGACCCCCGGCGGTTCGTCGCCGACCTGCTGGAGCGGCTGCGGGACCTGGTGATCCTCGCCGCCGTCCCGGACGCGGCGGACAAGGGGCTCATCGACGCCCCCGCCGACGTGGTCGAGCGGATGCAGGCGCAGGCCGGTGTCTTCGGCGCCGCCGAGCTCAGCCGCGCCGCCGACCTCGTCAACGAGGGCCTCACGGAGATGCGCGGCGCCACCTCGCCCCGCCTCCAGCTCGAGCTCATCTGCGCCCGCGTGCTGCTTCCCGCCGCGTACGACGACGAGCGGGCCGTGATGGCCCGCCTCGACCGCCTCGAGCGCGGCGGTCACTACATGGCGCAGGGGCCCGCCACCACGCCTCCGATGGGGTACGTGCCCGGGCCGGAGGCCCATGCCGGGGTGCGGCAGCCCGGCGTGGCCGTGCCGCCCGGCCCTTCGGGCCCGCCCGCGCCGCCCGTTCCGCCGGGTGGCGGCGCCGCGGCCGCGCGTGCCGCCGTGCGGGGCGCCGGCGATGACGGGGGCGCGATGGCGCCGCCACCGGCCGCGCCGGGTCCCGTCGCACCGCCGCAGCCCGTGGCGCCCGCGCCCGCGCCGCCCGCCCCCGTGCAGCCCGCGCCGCCCGTTCAGGCCCCGGCGCCCGCCGCCGAGCCCGCCGCCCAGCGGCCCGGCAGCTGGCCCACGGCCTCCGCGCCCGGCAGCGGCGCGGCCCCCGCCGCGAGCCGTCCCGGCGGGTGGCCCGCGGCGGCCGCCGCGGGCGGTGCCCCCGCGCCCGCAGCGGCTCCGGCCCCGCAGGCCGCCCCCGCCCCCACCCCGGCCCCCACTCCGGCGCCCACGCCCGCCGCCCCGGCCCCCGTCGGCGGTCCGGACCCCCGCTCCCTGTGGCCCAACATCCTGGAAGCCGTCAAGAACCGCCGCCGCTTCACCTGGATTCTGCTCAGCCAGAACGCGCAGGTCGCGGGCTTCGACGGCACGACGCTCCAGATCGGCTTCGTGAACGCCGGGGCCCGGGACAACTTCGCGAGCAGCGGCAGCGAGGACGTGCTGCGGCAGGCGCTCGCGGAGCAGTTCGGGGTGCAGTGGAAGGTCGAGGCGATCGTCGACCCGTCGGGCGGTGCGGCACCGCCGCCCGCGGCGAGCGGCTTCGGTGGCGGTGGCGGTGGCGGGTACGGCGGCCAGGCTGCCGCCCGGCCCGCCCCGCAGGCCCCCTCGGCCCCGGCGCCTCAGCCGTCGCCCGCGCGGCCCGCGCCACAGGCGCCCGCACCGGCGGCGCCCGCGCCCGTGGCTCCCGCTCCCCAGACGCGTGCTCCGGAGCACGTGGCTCCCGAGGACGACATCCCCGAGGACGACGACCCGGATCTCGTCGACTCCGCGCTGTCCGGCCACGAGCTGATCGTCCGCGAGCTGGGGGCGACGGTGGTGGACGAGTACCCGAACGACTAGCCGGGGGCCTAGGGTCCTGGACCCCCAAAAGCATCGGACGGGCTGAAACCGGCAGGTTCCAGCCCGTCCGGCGTTTGAGGACGAGGCGCGGAGCGCCGATGGGCTGTGAGTGGGGGGGACGGGGGCGGCCAGCACCCGGAGCGGGAAGGGGCGGGCCTGGGGCGCCCCGCGAGGGCCGGGGCTTGTGGGAAGCTACGAGCCACCCCCGCCCCCCGCCTAGGACACCCAGCCAAGCCCACCCGCCCCGCCGGGCTAGGCTGACCCCGTGAAGGTCCTCGTCATCGGCAGCGGTGCCCGCGAACACGCCCTGTGCCGCTCCTTGTCCCTCGACCCGGCGGTCACCGCCCTGCACTGCGCGCCCGGCAACGCCGGCATCGCGGAGGTGGCGGAGCCGCACCAGGTGGACGCCCTCGACGGCGCCGCCGTGGCGGGCCTCGCCCGTGAGCTGGGGGCGGACCTCGTGATCGTGGGGCCGGAGGCGCCCCTCGTCGCCGGTGTCGCCGACGCCGTACGGGAAGCGGGCATCCCGTGCTTCGGGCCGTCCAGGGAAGCCGCCCTCCTGGAGGGCTCCAAGGCCTTCGCGAAGGACGTGATGGCGGGCGCCGGAGTGCCCACGGCACGTTCGTACGTCTGCACGACGGCGGACGAGGTCGACGAGGCGCTCGATGCCTTCGGCGCCCCCTACGTGGTCAAGGACGACGGCCTCGCGGCGGGCAAGGGCGTCGTCGTCACCGATGACATCGAGCAGGCCAGGGAGCACGCCCGCGCCTGCGAGCGCGTGGTGATCGAGGAGTTCCTCGACGGCCCCGAGGTGTCGCTGTTCGCCGTCACCGACGGCGAGAGTGTCGTCCCGCTGCGGCCCGCCCAGGACTTCAAGCGCGCCCTCGACGGCGACGAGGGCCCCAACACCGGCGGCATGGGCGCGTACTCGCCGCTGCCGTGGGCCGACCCGAAGCTCGTGGACGAGGTCCTGCGGACGGTGCTCCAGCCGACCGTCGACGAGCTGCGCCGCCGTGGCACCCCGTTCGCCGGGCTGCTCTACGCGGGGCTCGCGATCACCAGCAGGGGCGTGCGCGTCATCGAGTTCAACGCCCGCTTCGGCGACCCCGAGACGCAGGTCGTCCTCGCCCGCCTGCGGACCCCCCTCGCGGGCGTCCTGCTCGCCGCCGCGAACGGCACGCTGGCCGACCTGCCGCCGCTGCGCTGGAGCGACGACGCGGCCGTCACCGTCGTCATCGCCTCGCACAACTACCCGGACACCCCCCGCACCGGCGACCCCATCGAGGGCCTCGACGCGGTCGTGGCCCAGGACGCCCCGGACGCGTACGTCCTGCACGCGGGCACCCGGCGCGACGGCGACGCGGTCGTCAGCGCGGGCGGCCGGGTGCTGTCCGTGACGGCGATCGGCACCGACCTGAACGAGGCCCGCGAGCGCGCGTACGCGGCGGTGTCCCGCATCCGGCTCGACGGCTCCCAGTACCGCACCGACATCGCGGAGAAGGCCTCCCGGCAGGGATAGCGCCCCCGCTCGCGGCCGGGGGCGCGGCACCCCGTAGCCGGGGGCGATGGCGTCGTGACGTAACGTCATGCCATGGCCCTCACTCGTGCGCGCCCCCGTCTGCTCTACGTCACCGACCTCGCCTACGAGGCCCGGGGGCGGCGCTACTGCGACGAGGACATCGACCTTTCCGCACGGTTGCGCGCGGACTTCGACCTCGCGCTGTGCCACCCGCTGGACGCGGCCGCGCTGATGGACGGCTTCGACCTGGTCGTCGTCCGCAACAGCGGCCCCGTCATCCACTACCAGGACGTGTACGACAGCTTCCGCGCCCGCGCCCTCAAGGACGGCGTACGCGTCTACAACCCGCTGACGGGCCGCGCCGACATGGCGGGCAAGCAGTACCTCGTCGACCTGACGGCCGAGGGGCTCCCGGTCATCCCGACGGCCGACCGCCGCGAGGACCTCGGCCGACTGCCCGCCGCCGCGTCCTACGTGGTCAAACCGAAGCTCGGCGCCGACTCCATCGGCCTGCGGACCGTCGGCCGCGAGGAGCTCGACCGCCTCGACTTCGGCGCGGGCGGCGGACTCCTCGCCCAGCCGATGATCGACTTCCGCTACGAGGTGTCGTTCTACTTCATCGACGACACCTTCCAGTACGCGCTCCACGCACCACGGCCCGACCAGCGCTGGAAGCTCGAACCGTACGTTCCGACGGACGCCGACCTGGCCTTCGCCCGGCGGTTCACCGACTGGAACGCCCTCCCGTACGGCATCCAGCGCGTCGACGCCTGCCGGGCGCCCGGCGGCGAGCTGCTCCTGGTCGAGCTGGAGGACCTCAATCCGTACCTCTCCCTCGACCTCATCGACGAGGACGGGCGGCGGGCGTTCGCCGCCCGGATGGCGGCGTCAATGACCCTCTCCCTGGAGGCCGAAATCTGACGGCAGCCTTACCCAAAGCCATTCCATCGAGTGACCGCTGGCCCATCCGGCTGACGCTGACCAGCGTCCCAACTAGGGTGCGGCGCAGGCGTTCCGGCACCGAGAGCCAAACAGCCCACCGGCATTGCGATGTCAGTGGCGGGTGCCACAGTGGGGGAGTGAGCAACGCCATCGACAAGCGCCGTCGGCTCCAGCCGCCGGACGAGCCGTAGAGGCAGCAGGGGGTGACTTCGGTCGTGTCAGGGATGGGTGTGGAGGCGGGCGCGCAGGCCGCGCGCTCCCGGGCCCTCGCCGTGCTGCGAATCCGCGGCAGGGCGCTGGCCATCGCCCTGCTGCCCGCGGCCGTCGCCGTCGTGCTGCTGGCCGCCACCGCCATGGGGCACGTCTCGGGCGGGAGCTGGGCCGCGGCCCGCTGGGCCGTCACGGTGCTCGCCGTGCTCGTCCTGGCCGCCGCCGCGGTCGTCGCCCTGGTCGTCGCCCGCGCCAGACCGGCCCTGAGCCCCACGGTCCCGATCACGGAAGCCGCGGCCCCGGACCTGTACCGCCTGGTGCGTGACCTCGCCGACCGCCTGGAGGTCCCCGCCCCCTCCGCGATAGCGCTCACCCCGGACTGCGACAGCTGGCTGGAGGACCGCACCCACCCCGCCCACGGCGGCCGCGCCCCCCGCCGGAGCGCCGAGGCCGCCCCGCACGGCGAGCACCCGGCCGCCCCGGACGCCCCCGAGCCGATAGGCGGCGGCCGCCCGCCCAAGAGCCGCGCGCCCGCCGCCCCGGTCCTCGTCATCGGCTCGCCCTTCCTGTGGTGGATGCGGGTCGGCGAACTGCGGGCCGTCCTCGCCCCCGTCGTCGCCGGTACGGGCCCCTCCGCCCACCCGGACATAGCCGCGGCCCGCCGCTTCGTCCGCGGCCTGGACGCCGCCGTGGCCGTGGCCGCGACGCCCGGGCGCGGGCCCCTCGCCCGCACCGTCCTCGGCGGCGTCGGCTGGGTGGCGCGGCTGCTGCTGCGCGGCTGCCGCCTGCACGCCGCGGAGATGGAGCGGGGCGCTCGCCGCCGCCGCGGCCGAGCGCGCCCAGTCCGTGGACTACGGCGTGCGGATCGTCGCCCAGGAACAGGTCGGCCTGGCGTACGCGGGCTGGGACCGGCTCCTGACCCGGGTCGCGCTGCCCGCCTGGCGCATGGGCCGCTGGCCCTCGCGCCTGGACGCGGGCGTGGTCTCCGCGCTCACCGAGCTCTCCCGCAGGGACCGCCTCGCCGAGGGCTTCGCCTCGCGCCTCGGCGAGCGCCCCGCCTGCGACCTCCTGGAGGAGCCCGGCGCGGTGGACGAGGCGGCCTCGCTGCTCGCCGCCCGCCTCTTCCACGGGGGCCCCGCCGAGTCCGGCCCCGGCTGGGCGCCGGTGGCCTGGCAGGAGTATCCGGACGAGGTCGTCGACCGCAAGTGGCGCATGGACGCCGCCCGGCTGCACCGCGTCCTCGACGCGCTCGGCGTCAGCCGCACCTTCGACCCCCAGGCCCCCGACCCCAAGGGCCCGACCCTGGGCCGGGTCCTCGACCACCTGGCGGATCCAGAGGCCGTGCCCCGCCACACGGCGGCGCCCCTCGCCGCCGCCCAGGACGGTCCTGTCGACCCGGCCGACGGCCCCGAGCGCGATGACCTTGACGACTCCGAAGACGACGAGGGCCGTGGTGGTCCGCTCGCCGCCGGGCTCAGCGCTGAGCTGGCCCGGGAGGAGGCCGCCGCCCCCGCCCGCCCCGCCGCCCAGGCCGGGCAGTCGCCGGACGACGCGCTCTGGGACGACCGGGCGCTGCCCCTGTTCCCGCTGCAACCGCCCCGCTCCGGGCGCGAACTGCTCGCCGACCACGTCACGGCGATCGTGTGCTGCGCCGCCATCGACACCGCCGGGGCCGCGCCGGGGCTCGACTGGCTGGACGGGCCCTCCTTGCTCATCGGTGGTGAGCGGGCGGCCGAGCTGACGCCCCACGTCCGTACGCTGGTCGAGGACGGGGATGCCGAGCCCTTGCGGGCCTGGCTCGCGGAGCGGGGGGCTCCGGCCGGAGAAGCCGCTCCGCCTCGTTTGACGGCCAGCCCGGCCCTCGCGGGGCGCCCCAGACCCGCCCCTTCCCACTCCGGGTGCGGCTGCCCCCGTCCCCCCGCTCAAAGCCTTTCGGCGCTGCCGCGCCTCGTCCTCAAACGCCGGACGGGCTGAAACTGGCAGGTTCTAGCCCGTCCGGCGTTTGAGGACGAGGCGCGGAGCGCCGATGGAGCCGCTCGCACCCGGCAGGGACCCGGCAGGGAAATCGTTCCGCTCACGTCAATTCACGACGAACGGTGACGGGCCGCGTGCGTAATGTGATGTGCTGGGACCGGAAAGCCGACACCGGCATGTCAGCCGGCACCGCACCGGGGGGCCGGCCGGGTGCCGCAGTGCAAGGCCGCCGCAGCACGCGGCGGCACCGCCCCCGCACCGGCGCGGAGCCGATGACCAGGCGGAGGCGGACTTCAGGCTCGGGGGAGTGAGGGAGGGGACTACGCATGGGACCGGAGCCAGATCCGCCGCTGGGAGTCGGGCGCCCTCGCCCACGCCGTGACCGACCCCTTCGGCCAGGGCCCGCTGCCCTGGCTCCGAGGGGCGGAGCACTACTTCGACGACACGGGCCAGGTCGTTCCCTGGTACGTCGACCCGGCGCCCGGCGCCACCGGGCCCGCCCGCGTCCCGGCCGCCCGCAACCGCGGCGGCCCCCGCACCGCCGACGACGTGCACCGCCAGATCAAGGGCTTCACCAGCACCGGAGCCGCCGCCCCGGGCGAGGCCCTCGACTTCCACATCACGGTGGACCCGCCGCAGCAGTTCAGCGTGGACATCTACCGCATCGGCCACTACGGCGGCGACGGCGCCGCCCAGATCACCACCAGTCCCCGCCTCGCGGGCATCGTGCAGCCCCCGCCGCTCACCGCCGACCGCACCGTCTCGTGCCACCACTGGTGGCTGTCCTGGCGGCTGCAGATCCCGTCGTACTGGAACATCGGCGCGTACGTCGCCGTGCTCACCACCGCCGACGGCTACCGCTCGCACGTTCCCTTCACCGTCCGCGACAGCCTCGTCCAGGGCGAGCTCGGCGACGCGCCCTCCGCCGACCTGCTCGTCGTGCTGCCGGACATCACCTGGCAGGCGTACAACCTCTATCCGGAGGACGGCAGCACCGGCGCCAGCCTCTACCACGCCTGGGACGACGAAGGCCGGCTCCTCGGCGAGGGCGAGGCCGCGATCACGGTGTCCTTCGACCGTCCTTATGCGGGCGCGGGCCTGCCCCTGCACGTGGGCCACGCCTACGACTTCATCCGCTGGGCCGAGCGGTACGGCTACGACCTCGCCTACGCCGACGCCCGCGACCTGCACGCGGGCCGCATCGACCCCACCCGCTACCGCGGCCTGGTCTTCCCCGGCCACGACGAGTACTGGTCCGCGTCGATGCGCCGCACCGCCGAGCTGGCCCGCGACGGCGGCACCTCCCTCGTCTTCCTCTCCGCCAACACCATGTACTGGCAGGGAGGTGGACCTCGGCCCCTCCCCCTCCGGCGTCCCCGACCGGCTGCTGACCTGCCGCAAGCGCAGGGGCCCGGGCAAGGCCGCCCTGTGGCGCGAGGTCGACGTCCCCGAACAGCAGCTGATGGGCATTCAGTACGCGGGCCGCGTGCCCGAGCCGCACCCCCTGGTCGTCCGCAACGCCGACCACTGGCTGTGGGAGGCGACCGGCGCGCACGAGGGCGACGAGGCCGAGGGCCTGGTCGCGGGCGAGGCCGACCGCTACTTCCCGCGCACGGCGCTGCCCGAGCACCAGGACCGCATCCTGCTCGCCCACTCCCCGTACGCGGACGGCGAAGGCACGATCCGGCACCAGGAGACCTCGCTGTACCGCGCCCCGTCCGGCGCGCTCGTCTTCGCCTCCGGGACCTTCGCCTGGTCCCCGGCGCTCGACCGGCCCGGCCACGTCGACGCCCGTGTGCAGCGCGCCACCGCCAACCTCCTCGACCGGATCTGCAAGCGCGACTGACGCCGTCCGGCCCTTCTCGGCCAACCCTTGGCCAAGACCACTCCTCGCATACGGGAGAATCGGAGTACTTGGACAGAACCACGGGGAGGAACCGTGTCCGGATTCGTTGAAAAGCCCGAGCCGATCCAGGTTCCGGGTCTGGTGCATCTGCACACCGGCAAGGTGCGCGAGCTGTACCAGAACGAGGCGGGCGACCTCGTGATGGTCGCCAGCGACCGCATGTCCGCCTATGACTGGGTGCTGCCGACGGAGATCCCCGACAAGGGCCGCGTCCTCACGCAGCTCTCGCTGTGGTGGTTCGACCAGCTCGCCGACCTGGTCCCGAACCATGTGATCTCCACGGAGCTGCCGCCCGGCGCCCCGGCCGACTGGCGCGGCCGCACCCTGATCTGCCGCTCCCTTTCGATGGTGCCCGTCGAGTGCGTCGCCCGCGGCTATCTGACGGGCTCGGGCCTCGTCGAGTACCGGCAGAGCCGCACGGTCTGCGGTCTCGCGCTGCCCGAGGGCCTGGTCGACGGCTCCGAGCTGCCCGCGCCGATCTTCACGCCCGCCACCAAGGCCGAGGTCGGCGAGCACGACGAGAACGTGAGCTACGAGGAAGTGGCCCGCCAGGTCGGCGCCGAGACCGCCGCCCAGCTGCGCCAGGCCACCCTCGCGGTGTACGGCAGGGCCCGCGACATCGCCCGCGACCGGGGCGTGATCCTCGCGGACACCAAGTTCGAGTTCGGCTTCGCCGCCCATGGCGACCAGGCCCCGGACTTGATCCTCGCCGACGAGGTCCTCACCCCGGACTCGTCCCGCTTCTGGCCCGCCGACACCTGGGAGCCGGGGCGTGCGCAGCCGTCCTTCGACAAGCAGTTCGTGCGCGACTGGCTGACGTCGTCGGCGTCCGGCTGGGACCGCGCGAGCGAGCAGCCGCCCCCGCCGCTGCCCGAGGACGTGGTGGCGGCCACCCGCGCCAAGTACGTCGAGGCGTATGAGCGTCTGACCGGCACGTCCTGGTCGTAGCCGCACGACGAAGCCCCCCGGTTCCGAGAACCGGGGGGCTTCTTGTGGAGCGGACGACCAGGTTCGAACTGGCGACCTCAACCTTGGCAAGGTTGCGCTCTACCAACTGAGCTACGTCCGCGCTGCGCCGAAGCGCGATAGCTACTATACCCAACCTCGCTCGCGTGCGAGACGCACTGCCGCGTGCCGGTTCCCGGCGCCGGTCTTGGTGACCGCCGCGGAGAGGTAGTTCCGGACGGTTCCCTGCGACAGCGAGGCCCGCTCGGCGATCTCCGCGATCGACGCTCCGTCGGCGGCGAGTTCGAGCACCTCGGCCTCGCGCGCGGTCAGCGGGGAGTCCCCCGCGGAGATCGCGTCGGCCGCCAACTCCTGGTCCACGTAGCGCCGTCCGTCGTGGACGGTCCGGATGATCTCCGCGAGCCGCTGGGCGCTCACCGTCTTCGGGACGAACCCCCGCACACCGGCCGCGAGGGCCCGCTTGAGGTGTCCGGGCCTGCCGTGGCTGGTCACGATCATGACCTTGCAGCCGGGGAGTTGCTCGCGCAGCGATGTGGCCACGCTCACACCGTCCGCCCCCGGCATCTGCAGATCGAGCACGGCGACGTCCGGCCGGTGGGCCAGCGCCATGGCGAGCGCCTCGGGCCCCGACGCGGCCTCCGCGACGACGGCGAGGTCGTCCTCGAGGCGGAGGAGCGCGGCCAGCGCGCCCCGGATCAGGTGCTCGTCGTCCGCGAGCAGCACCCGTACGCTCACGAGGCCTTCACCTCCGCGATCCCGGCGCCGCGCGGCGCCGCCACGGCCGCGTCCGGGCAGGCCCGGACGGGCGCGACGAGCGGGACGCGTGCCGTGAGGCGGAACCGGCCCTCGGCCGCGGTGTGCTCCAGGGTGCCGCCGAGGACCGCGAGGCGCTCGCGCAGCCCGGCGAGGCCGGTGCCGCCGGAGGAGGCGCTGGGGGCGCTGGTGGTGTCCGGCGCCCCGTCGTTGTCGATGGTCAACGTCGTAGTTCCGTCCCCGACCGCCACCGTGATGGCGCAGTGGCGCGCGTCCCCGTGCCGCAGCACGTTCGTGGTGCCTTCCCGTACGACCCAGCCGAGCGCCGACTGCACCGGTGCGGGCAGCCCTGCGGGCTCCCCGGTCACCCGGCAGCCGATCCCCGCGGCCTCCAGGACGCCCCGCGCGCCGATCAGCTCCACACCGAGGTCGACGTCGCGGTAGCCGCGTACGACTTCGCGGATCTCGCGCTGGGACTGCTGGGCGATCCGCTGCACCTCGACCATCTGGTCCACGGCCTCGGTCCTTCCGCGCCGGGCGAGCTGTGCGGCGAGCTCGCTCTTGAGCGCGATCACGGCGAGGTCGCGTCCGATCACGTCGTGCAGGTCGCGTCCGAAGCGCAGCCGCTCCTCGACGACGGCGAGCCGGGCCTCGGCCTCGCGGGCGCGGTCGGCCTCCCACATCACCGACAGGGACCAGGCCCCGGTGCGCGTGCTGAACAGGGCGACCCCGGCGCCGAAGGCGAGCAGTCCCGCGACCGCGACAAGACGCTCGTCGTGCACCCCGACGAGCGCGTATCCGCCTACGATCACCGCTTCCAGGGCGAGGAACCACAGCGCGAAGTCCCGCAGCGGCCGGGAGAAGGCGATCGCCTCCAGGTGCGGTACGACGGTGAAAGCGGTGGTGAAGGCGAGCAGGCCGTCCTCGACGCCGTCCACGGCCTGGAGCGCGAAGGCGAGCAGGAGCATGATCACCAGGAGCGCACGGGACACGGCGAGGTCGTGGGCGGGGTAGGGGCCGCGCTTCAGATAGTGGTCGAGCGACCGCCGCAGGCTCCGGTTCGTGTGGACGCAGGCGGCGGCGGCCGTCACGAGCAGCGCCGAGCCGAGGGCCAGTGCGGCGGGGCCGGGTGCCAGGTTCTGGCCGAGCGGCAGCGAGCCCCAGCTCAGGTACAGCATCCAGGGCATGGCGTGCCAGGCCGCGAGCGACTGCAGCTCGACCCGTTCGATCTTGCTGCGCTCGTGCCAGCCGCGGTGCAGGGCCCGTACCCGCCCGACGATGTCCATCGCTGTCGCTCGCCTCCTCAGCGGCGCGGTTCCCAGCGGAACCACCGTCGTACAGCAAACACGCCGCCGCCGGTCCAGGCCAGCGCGATGACCAGGGCGCGCAGCGCCTCGGCCGCGGACAGCTGCCCGGTCCAGCCGCCGCGGACCAGCTCGATCACGGGGGTCAGGGGCAGGAGTTCGCAGCAGCGGGCGACGCGGTCGGGCAGGACTTCCAGGGGCACCATCGTGCCGGAGCCGAGGAAGGAGACGAGCACCAGCGGCATGGCCGCGACCTGGGCGCTCTCCACACTGCGGCTGAAGCTGGCCGTCACCGCCGCGAGCAGTGGGAACAGGACGAGCCCGAGGAGCAGTCCGAGGACGGCGTAGTGCGGCGCGTCGGGCGCGCCCACGTCGAGCAGGACCGCGCAGCCGACGGCGAGCAGCACGCACTGGGCGAGGCCGATGGCCACGGAGGGCAGCGCGGCGCCCGCGAGGATCTCCGCGTCCCGCACCTCGCCCGTGCGCAGCCGCTTCAGGACGAGTTCCTCGCGCCGGGCCGCGTACACGCCCACCAGCGCCGAGTACACGGCGAAGAGCAGCGAGAAGCCGATCGAGGCGGGCAGGATGACCGAGCCGACGCTCAGCCCCGTGCCCTTCAGGTCCATTTCGTCGACGGCCGAGCGGACGCTGAACGGCAGGACGAGCGGCACGAGGAGCCCCGCGACCAGCGTGCCCTTGCTGCGGCCGAGCAGGGTCAGCTCCGCCCGTGCGAGCGCCCCCATGCGCCGGGCCGGGGTGGTCCGCGCGGGCGCGGGGCGGCCGGTTCCGGTGGGGGTGGTGGTCACCGTGCTCATGCCGCGTCCTCCTGGGGTCCGGTCGTGGTCTCGGCGTTCCGCGCGATCCGCAGGAAGGCCTCTTCCAGGGAGGCGGCGCGGATGTCGAGTCCGTCGAGGCGGACTCCGGTGCGCTCGGCCCAGGTGAGGAGTGCGGTCGCGGAGCGCTGGAGGGTGGTGGTGCGCAGCCGCACCCGGCGGCCGTCCAGTTCGTGTCCGGTGACGCCGAGGTCGGCGAGGGGCGGCAGGTCGCCGAGGTAGTAGCCGTCGGGCAGGGTGAAGGACATCCGGGCGGGCTGGGTGGCGACGATGTCGGCGACGCGGCCGGTGGCGGCGATGCGCCCTTCGTGCAGGATGGCGAGCCGGTCGGCCAGCTGTTCGGCCTCTTCCAGGTAGTGCGTGGTGAGCAGCACGGTGGTGCCCTTGTTCCGCAGGGCGCGCACCAACTCCCAGGTCTCGCGGCGGCCTTCGGCGTCGAGTCCGGTGGTGGGCTCGTCGAGGAACAGCACCTCGGGTTCGCCGATGAGCGCCATCGCGAGGTCGAGCCGCCGCTTCTCGCCGCCGGAGAGCTGTTTGACGCGGGTGCCGCCGCGCTTGCCGAGCCCGACGGTGTCGAGGGCCTCGGCGACGGGCCGCGCCCCGCTGGTGCACGCCGCCCACATGCGGGCGGTCTCGGTGACGGTCAGCTCGGAGGGGAAGCCGCCTTCCTGGAGCATGACGCCGATGCGCGGCCGCACCTGGGCGCGTTCGCGGTACGGGTCGTGGCCGAGGACGCGGACGCTGCCCCCGGCGGGTGCGGTCAGGCCTTCGAGGAGTTCGACGGTGGAGGTCTTGCCCGCCCCGTTCGTGCCGAGGAGGGCGAAGAGTTCGCCCTGGCCGACGGTGAACGAGATCCCCCGGACCGCCTCGAAGCCGCCCGCGTAGCCGCGCCGCAGGTCGGTCGCGTCGATCACGTGCTGAGTCATGGTTCAAGGGTGGTTCGGGAACGGGCGGTTTCGCAGTGCGCCCTGTCATCGGGACTCATGACAAATGTCAGACGCCGGTGGCCTGGAGATCTCCGGGAACGCGAAGAAGCCCGGTGCCTGTGGCACCGGGCTTCTTACTCTGAGCGAACGACGAGGGTTCGAACTCGCGACCTCAACCTTGGCAAGGTTGCGCTCTACCAACTGAGCTACGTTCGCACTGCTCCCGACCGGCTCTCACTGGTCGGTGCGAACACCAGCTTACCGCACCCAGATGGGTGGTCGGTCCGCGGTGCGGAGCGGGTGACAGGGATCGCACACTGCGCCTTCCCCCTGGAAGGGGGATGTTCTACTACTGAACTACACCCGCACGCTGCTGTGGGGCCCGGCCTCTCGGCCTCGCCCCTCGGCGTGCTCCAGACTCTAGCTGATCAACAGGGGTGCTGCGCAAGTCGGCTGCGCAGCACCCCCGCGACACCGTCATCGGCGGCCGCTCCCGGGCGAGTTGGCGCTCCGGGGTGCGGCCGGGCCCGCCGGGGGCCGCTGCTCCGCCGCCGGTGCCCGCCTCGGTCAGTTCGCCTCCTGGAACGCCTCGTACACCTTCTTCGGGATGCGCCCCCGCGGCGGTACTTCCAGCTTGTTGGAGCGGGCCCAGGCGCGGACGGCCGCCGGGTCCGGCGTCACCGCCGTGTGCCGGAAGACCTTGCCGGACTTCGACTTCTTGCGGGCCGCGTCCAGGTAGGGGGTCAGCACCTTGCGGAGTTTCTCGGCATTGGTTTCGTTGAGGTCGATCTCGTACGACTTCCCGTCGAGACCGAAGACGACCGTTTCCGCCGCTTCTGAGCCGTCGATGTCGTCATAGAGAGTGACCACGACACGCTGCGCCACGAATATCGGTCCTTTCGTGCGACGTCACCGCAATGACGTGCGGTGATGCCGACTGTCCGGCAGTTTTGGGACAAAGTATCGGCTATTGCCAATTCCTTTGTACAGTGCCCGGCATTGAATGGGGAAGCCGACGAAAACCCACCGCGTGTTCCGGTGGCGGCCCGTGGGGAATGCGGTCCCCGGGCCGCTTGGCAGCAGAGTGGCCGCGGCGGGGCGTCCGGCGCAATGGTGAACTGTGATCTTTTCCAGGATTTTTCGCGTACGTGTCCCTGTCGACGCCTCGCGTGACCAGCGGTTCCGGGAGCCTGGGTGATCGGCGTCACGTATGTTGCTACGAATCTACGCGGGTAGAAATTTTGTGCGGGTAGTCTGAAGGAACCTGCTCGAGCGGCTCGCGAGTCGCACTTGCCAGCAGCACACGCAAGCACCACACACCGGGAGTGCCAGTGGCACGCGTCGTAGTCGACGTCATGCTCAAGCCGGAGATCCTCGACCCCCAGGGACAGGCGGTGCAGCGTGCGCTGCCGCGCCTCGGATTCCAGGGCATCTCCGATGTACGTCAGGGAAAGCGCTTCGAACTCGAAGTGGAGGGGCCGGTCGACGACGCCGCGCTCGCCCGTATCCACGAGATGGCGGAAACCTTCCTCGCCAACACCGTGATCGAGGACTTCGTCGTAAAGGTGGAAGCCTCCGGCGGAGCCGAGGGAGCCGACAAGTGACTGCCCGAATCGGAGTCGTCACTTTTCCGGGCACCCTCGACGACCGTGACACCCAGCGCGCCGTGCGCGTCGCGGGCGCGGAGGCCGTGCCGCTGTGGCACCGGGACAAGGACCTCAAGCAGGTCGACGCCGTGGTCCTGCCCGGCGGTTTCTCCTACGGCGACTATCTGCGGGCCGGTGCCATCTCCCGTTTCTCGCCCGTCATGGAGTCGGTCATCGACCAGGCCAAGGCGGGAATGCCGGTCCTCGGCATCTGCAACGGCTTCCAGGTCCTGACCGAGACGCACCTGCTGCCCGGCGCGATGCTGCGCAACAACCACCTGCACTTCATCTGCCGCGACCAGAAGCTGCGGGTCGAGACGGACAAGACCGCCTGGACGGCCGACTACACGCCGGGCCAGGAGATCTCCGTCCCCCTGAAGAACATCGACGGACGCTACGTCGCCGACGAGCGCACCCTCGACATGCTGGAGGCCGAGGGCCGCGTCGCCTTCCGCTACCTGGACGTGAACCCGAACGGCTCGCTGCGCGACATCGCGGGCATCACGAACGAGGCCGGGAACGTCGTCGGCCTCATGCCGCACCCCGAGCACGCGGTCGAGCCGCTGATCGGGACCGGCCGCACGGACGGCCTGGGATTCTTCACCTCGATCCTGAAGAAACTGGTGGACGCCCGATGACCCTCGACACCGTCAAGCACGCGGCGGAGACCCCCGAGGCCGCGCAGCCCTGGAAGGAACTCGGCCTCAAGGAGGACGAGTACGCGCGGATCAAGGAGATCCTCGACCGCCGCCCGACCGGCGCCGAGCTCGCCATGTACTCCGTCATGTGGTCCGAGCACTGCTCGTACAAGAGCAGCAAGGTCCATCTGAAGCAGTTCGGCGAGAAGGTCCCCGAGAACGACGCGATGCTCGTCGGCATCGGTGAGAACGCGGGCGTCGTCGACGTCGGCCAGGGCTACGCGGTCACCTTCAAGGTCGAGTCGCACAACCACCCCTCGTACATCGAGCCCTACCAGGGCGCCGCGACCGGCGTCGGCGGCATCGTGCGCGACATCCTCGCGATGGGCGCGCGCCCGGTCGCCGTCGTGGATCCGCTGCGCTTCGGCGCCGCCGACCACCCCGACACCAAGCGCGTCCTGCCGGGCGTGGTCGCGGGCATCGGCGGCTACGGCAACTGCCTGGGCCTGCCCAACATCGGCGGCGAGGTCGTCTTCGACCCCTGCTACCAGGGCAACCCGCTGGTCAACGCCGGGTGCATCGGCGTGATGAAGCACGAGGACATCCACCTCGCGAAGGCCTCGGGCGCGGGCAACAAGGTCATCCTGTACGGCGCCCGCACGGGCGGCGACGGCATCGGCGGAGTCTCCGTGCTCGCGTCCGAGACCTTCGAGTCGACGGGCCCCGCCAAGCGCCCCGCCGTCCAGGTCGGCGACCCCTTCCAGGAGAAGCTCCTCATCGAGTGCACCCTGGAGATCTTCGGGGAGAAGCTGGTTGACGGCATCCAGGACCTCGGCGGCGCCGGGCTCTCCTGCGCCACCAGCGAGCTGGCATCGGCCGGTTCCGGCGGCATGCGCGTCGAGCTCGACACCGTGCCGCTGCGCGACGCGACGCTCTCTCCCGAGGAGATCCTCATGAGCGAGTCGCAGGAACGCATGTGCGCGATCGTCGAGCCCGGCAAGGTCGAGCGCTTCCTGGAGATCTGCGAGAAGTGGGACGTCATCGCGACCGTCATCGGTGAGGTGACGGACGGCGAGCGCCTGGAGATCTTCTGGCACGGCGAGCAGATCGTGGACGTGCCGCCGCGCACGGTCGCGCACGAGGGCCCGGTCTACCACCGCCCCTACGCGCGCCCCAGCTGGCAGGACGCCCTCCAGGCCGACGACGCGGCGAAGCTGCCGCGCCCGGCGACCGCCGAGGAGCTGAAGGACCAGGTCCTGAAGGTCGTGGCGTCCCCGAACCAGGCCTCCAAGGCGTGGATCACCGACCAGTACGACCGCTTCGTGCAGGGCAACACGATCCTCGCGCAGCCCGAGGACGCGGGCATGGTCCGCGTCGACGAGGACACCAACCTCGGCGTCGCGATGGCCACGGACGGCAACGGCCGGTACGCGAAGCTCGACCCGTACGCGGGCGCGCAGCTCGCGCTCGCCGAGTCGTACCGCAACGTCGCGGCCTCCGGCGCCAAGCCGCTCGCCATCTCCAACTGCCTGAACTTCGGCTCGCCCGAGGACCCGGACGTGATGTGGCAGTTCGCCGAGGCCACCCGCGGCCTCGCGGACGGCTGTCTGGCCCTTGGCACCCCGGTCACCGGCGGCAATGTCTCGCTGTACAACCAGACCGGTGAGACGGCGATCCACCCGACCCCGGTCGTGGCCGTGCTCGGCGTCATCGACGACGTCACGCGCCGCACGCCGATCGCGTTCGAGGAAGAGGGCCAGCTCCTCTACCTGCTCGGTGACACAGGCGAGGAGTTCGGCGGCTCGGCCTGGTCGGGGGTCGTCCACGACCACCTCGGCGGCCTGCCGCCCAAGGTCGACCTGGAGCGGGAGCGGCTGCTCGCCGACATCCTGATCTCGGCCTCGCGCGACGGCATGGTCGACGCCGCGCACGACCTGTCCGACGGCGGCCTGGTGCAGGCCGTCACGGAGTCCTGTCTGCGCGGCGGCAACGGCGCGCGGCTCGTCGTGCCGGACGGGCTTGACGCCTTCACGTTCCTGTTCTCGGAGTCGGCGGGCCGTGCGGTCGTGTCCGTGCCGCGGAGCGAGGAGCTGCGGTTCACCGACATGTGCGGGGCGCGGGGCCTGCCCGCCACGCGGATCGGTGTCGTCGACGGTGACGCGGTCGAGGTGCAGGGCCAGTTCACCCTCGGCCTCGACGAGCTGCGGGCCGCGCACACGGAGACGATTCCGGCGCTGTTCGCCTGAGCGGCGCCGCGGCACGTCCGCGCTCCGTCGTCCCTGTCCGTCGCCGGGCCCCGTCCTCTCCTGGGCGGGGCCCTTCGGGCTGCTCAGGGCCCTAGTGGGCGTAACCCCTCAGTTCCGCGGTGTGGGAGGGTGACCCCGATCAGCTCGGGGAGCCTGACCTTCGTGCCGAAGCGCGCGGTCTGGGTGACGGCGTACTCGCCCGCTTCGGGGTCGGGGTCGCTGTGCACGACGACCGTGCGGGTGTGCCGGTCGATGAGCAGATACACCGGGATGCCGGCGCCCGCGTAGGCGGCGGGCTTGTCCTCGCGGTCGCGGCGGTGGGTGTCGGAGTCGTACGAGGTGACCTCGACGGTCATGAACACGCCGCTGGCGTCGGCCCAGTCGGGCTTGCCGCGGAAGTATCCCTCCGGCGCGAGCGAGCAGTCCGGCCGTGCGCGGCCGGTGGGGCACTGCCACTCCTCGACCGTCAGGCCGTGCCGGGCGCTGTAGAGCCTGAGGTCGCGGCGCTGTCGCTGGCACTGCCGCCGCAGCCAGGCGATGATCTCGCCGTGCTCGCTGTCCGGTAAGCCCTTCACGCCGATGCGGCCGTCGATGAACTCGAGCCGGACGGACTCCGACGTGGCGGCCACGGTCCTCTCGATCTCCTCGAACTCCTCGACCGGCAGCTGCGGCGGCTCGGCTATGAGCGTCATGGTGGGCCCCTTCCCCGTGGGATCAGTGGTGCTCTCGGTGTTGATCTAGGTGGGGCCAGTGTTGATCAGGGGTCGCGGGCCGGGCGCGGCGGTTCCCGGGAAGCTCACCCGGATGAGGGGAGTTCGCGCCCCGATGCTCACGCCCGGACCGCCGCTGTGCGGGACACGGCGCCTTGTGTGGAGTTACGTAATTACGTAAGATCGGCACATGGATCTTGAACAGCGCGTCGCCGACCTGGAACGGCGCATCGCGGCACTCGAAGGCGCCGAGCGCGCGGCTCCCGTGGCCGGGGAGGGCGACTTCTGGGCGCTCGACGGGCTGAAGGAGCAGCTGGCCGCGCTCGGCGCGGCCGACGGCGGGGTGCTGTTCACCGGCGCGGTCCGGCTGCCGACCGGCCAGCGGTACGACTGGCAGTACGGGCAGGTCACCTCGGAGGTGCTCGAGGACGACCTGGCGGCGGCCGCGGAGTCGTTCGCCGCGCTGGGGCATCCGGTGCGGCTGCGGCTGCTCCGCGAGATCCTCGGCGGCCGCCGCACCGCGGCCGAGCTCGCCGCGCTCGACGACATCGGCACGACCGGGCAGATCTACCACCACCTGCGCCAACTGACCGCCGCGGGCTGGCTCCAGGCCACCGGACGCGGGCGCCACGAGGTGCCCGCGGGGCGGGTGGTGCCGCTGCTCGTGGCGCTCTCGGCGGCGACGCCGTGAGCGGTCGCGCCGCGACTGGCCGCGCTGTGACCGGCCGTACTGCGACTGGCCGTGCCGTGACCGGGCGCGTGCCCTGATCGACCATCGCGTCACTGATCGCGTGACTGATCGCGCGACTGATCGCATGACTGGGGGAACCACCATGTTCATACGCAAGCTGTGCGCGCTGCTGCAGCGCCTGTTGGTGCTCGTCTTCTTCGGGGCCGTCGTCGGCGGCTTCTTCGTCGACTATCCCTTCGCCTGGTGGCTGGTGTTCACGCCGCTGGCCCTGTCCTGGGCGGCGGGCGTCGCCGCCGGCCGTTCCGCGAGCCATGACATCAAGATCGAACCGCGCGACCCCGTCGAGGTGCTCGCCCCGGTGACCGGCCGCTGGTCCGCGCTCAACAGCCCCGCGGACAACACCCCGAGCCACGGCGTCCACGCCTTCGGCCAGACGTACGCGATCGACGTCGTCGCCGAGGACGAGGAGCGCCCCCGGCCCGGCTTCGCCTGGCTGTGGCCGCTGGCCCGGCGCGCCGACCGCTTCCCGGCCTTCGGCGCGGACCTGCTCGCCGTGGCCGACGCCACCGTCGTGCACGCCGAGGACGGCCAGCGCGACCACCTCAGCCGCAACTCCCTGCTCGGCGTGGCCTATCTGCTGCTCCTCGAGGGCGAACTGCGCGGCCTCGCCGGGACCCACCGGATCTTCGGCAACCACGTGGTCCTGGACCTCGGCGACGGCACGTACGCGGCGTACGCGCACATCCAGCGCGGCTCCCTCGCCGTGCGCGCCGGGGACCGGGTGCGCGCGGGCCAGGTCATCGGGCGGTGCGGCAACTCCGGCAACTCCTCCGAGCCGCACCTGCACTTCCAGCTCATGGACGCCCCCGACCTGGACGCGGCGCGCGGGATTCCGTTCCGCTGGCGGGGGATCGGGGTGCCCGCGGGCAAGGAGGTGTTCGAGGCGGCCGCGCCCGAGCACACGGCTTAGCTCGGTACATCTTTTGACCAGGTCTAATGTTTATCCTGGCATAATGCGGCGCATGGCAGCACAGATTGACGCGCATGGCCGCCGCTGAGGCGCCCCAGGCCCGCGAGCCGGGACTGCGCGAGCGCAAGAAGCGGCAGACGGCCCAGCGGATATGGCGGGCCGCGGTGGATCTCTTCGCCGAGCGAGGCTTCGACAAGGTGTCCGTCGCCGAGATCGCCGCGGCCGCCGACGTGTCGAAGATGACGGTCTTCAACTACTTCGGCACCAAGGAGGACCTGGTCCTGCGGCCGATGGAGGAGCACATCGGCGACGCGGCCGCCGCCGTGCGCGGCCGCGCCCCCGGCGAGTCCGCCGTCGACGCCCTGCGCCGCCAGCTGCTCGACCTGATCGCGGAGCGGTCACCGGCGGTCGGCCTCAGCGACGACCAGCGCGCGCTCCAGACCCTGCGCCTGGTCCTGGAGACCCCCGTACTCCTCCAGCGCGCGCACGACTTCCACCTGCGCGGCCAGACCCTGCTGGCCGAGCAGCTCGCCGCGGAGACCGGCGAGCCGGTGCTCGCCCAGGTCGCCGCCGCCCAGCTCATCGGCGTACGCCACGTGGTCTGCACGGACATCATGCGCCGCCGCATGGCGGGCGCCCCCCTCGACCGGCTCGCCGCCGACGCCGACCGGCTCGCCCGCGCCGCCTTCGACCTGCTGGAAAAAGGGCTCAGAGAGTACGCGGTCAAGGCTTAGGCTCCCGCTATGCCACCGGCCAAGAAGCGCGCCCGCGCCTACGACCCGAGCAAGATCCGCACCGCCGTCCTCACCCAGTTCACGACCGTGCGGGAAGCGGTCGCGGGCCTGACCGGCGAGCAACTGGCGCGGCCCACCCGGCTCGGCGACTGGAGCGTGCGCGAACTGGCCGCGCACCTGACGATGTCGCTCGGCGCGGTGGCCCGCGCCCTGGACGCGCCCGAGCCGGACAAGGCCGAGGTCACGCTGCGGAACTGGGCGTTCCAGACCTCGGCGGCCGCGGGCCGGGTCGACGAGGACGTCCGCGGCATCGTGGCCGGGGGCACGGACCTCGACGCCCTGTTCGGTCAGGCCCTGGACCGGCTCACGGCGGAGCTGCCCGGCGTCCCCGCAGGCCGCCTCGTCCCCATGAGGTTCGGCGGCATGGCCCTCGCCGACTTCATGGTCACGCGCACCGTCGAACTGATCGTCCACACCGACGACTTGAACGACGCCGTGCCCGGCCTCGACGTCCCCTACGACCGCCAGGCGCTCGCCGCCTGCACCCGGCTGCTCGCCGACACGCTCGCCCTGAAGGCGCCCGGCGGCTCGGTGGAGGTGCGCGTGCCGCCGTACGCCGTGGTCCAGTGCGTCGAGGGCCCCCGGCACACCCGCGGCACCCCGCCGAACGTCGTCGAGACCGACCCGCTGACCTGGATCAGGCTCGCCACCGGGCGGACGGAGTGGGCCGCCGCCCTCGACGCCGCGCGGGTCAGCGCGAGCGGCGAACGGGCCGATCTGGGCGGGCTTCTGCCGCTCATGGGCTGAGGCGGCGGGACGGAACCGGACCGGGGTGCGGCCCGTCACAGTGACATGTACAAGCAGCGCATGACCCAGACCCTCACCGTCCTCGCCGCCGCCGGGCTGCTCGTCGCCTGCGGCTCGGAATCCGGCTCCGGCGACTCCGATCGATCCGGCAAGTCCGGCAAACCCGGCTCCGGTTCCGCCGGTTCCAAGGCGCCCCTGACCGGTGTGCGCTGGAACGTGGAGAGCCTCACCGTCGACGGCGAGAAACAGCGGGCCCCGAGCGGCACCTATGTGCGGCTCGGCGGCAAGGGCGGCGCGGGCGGCCACTTCGGCTGCAACGGCTACGGCGCCGACGTCTCCGTGCGGGGCGACACCGTCCGCTTCCAGCCGGGCGTGCACACCGAGATGGCCTGCGACGCCCTCGACTTCGAGAACAGCCTGGCCCGCGCCCTCGACGGCGAGCTCAAGGCGGACAAGGCCAAGCTGGCCAACGGCCGCCTCACGCTCACCAACGCCGACGGCGACCGGATCACCCTGACCAGCGGGCCCACGGACCCCGGGGCCCCGCTCGAGGGCACCACCTGGGCCGTGGACTCCGTGGGCAAGGACGACTCGACGCGGCCCCTGCCCAAGCAGGTCGCGGGCAAGGCCCGGCTGACCTTCGGCAAGGACGGCACCGTGCGCGGCAACCTCGGCTGCAACGACGTCACGGCCACGGCCGAACCGCGCGACGGCGCCCTCGCCCTCGGCACGCCCAAGCTGACCCGCATGATGTGCGTGGGCGCCAAGGCGAAGACCGAACGCGACCTGCTCAAGCTGTTCAAGGGCACGGCCCGGTACGAGGTCAAGGACGACGGCCTCACGCTCACGGCGGCCGACGGCACGGTCGTGAGCGCCAGCGCGACCGCCGACGCGAGCAAGGCGAAGTAGCACCGCGGGCCGGGCGGCGCGGCGCCGGGGCGCCCGGCGCCGCCGCCTTCCGGTCCGCCGCCGCCTTCCGGTCCGCCGCCGCTTCCGGTCGGCTTCCGGTCCGGTCCGGTCCGCTTCCGCCGCCCGCCCCGGGCCCCCGTGCGCCTACGCCGCCGGATAGGGCAGCAGCCCCGCGTCCGTCCGCTCCCAGGACGCCCGCAGCTCCCGCAGCAGCTCCGGCTCGCGGCGCGCGAGGTCCGCCTGTTCGCGCTGGTCACGGCCCAGGTGGAAGAGCTGGTCCGCGCCGTCCTTGCCGCGGTAGTTATACTTCCAGTGGCCGCGCCGCAGCGCCCGCTCGCCGCGCACCCGCCAGAACAGGTCGCGCTCGCGCGGCTCCTCGCCGCGCAGCAGGTGCCCGGCGAGGCTGGTGCCGTCGAGCGGGTAGGCCGCGGCGGGCCTGGCGCCGCCGAGCTCCAGGAGCGTCGCCGTCCAGTCCGGCGTGTACACCGGCTCGTGACTGACCTGCCCGCCGTCGATCCCGGCGGGCCAGCGCAGGATCGTCGGCACCCGGATGCCGCCCTCCCGCAGCGAGCCCTTGTTGCCGGAGAGCGGCCAGTTGTAGGAGAAGCGCTCGCCGCCGTTGTCGGAGGCGAAGAAGACGAGGGTGTCCCGCTCCTGCCCGGACTTCTTCAGGGCGTGCAGCACATGGCCGATCGAGCGGTCCAGGTCCTGGACCAGCTCCGTGTACTTGGCGATCGAGCCGCCGTCCTGGTGCCACAGGGCACCGCGGTCCCCGGCCTTGATCCGCCGCACGACCTCCGCGCTGGCCTCGGTGTCGCCGTCGGCGATCCACGGCCAGTGCGGCGTCGTGAAGTTGAGGTTGAGCAGCCACGGCCGGTCGTGGTCGCGCCGCACGTACTCGCTGGCCCGCTCGGTCAGGATGCGTGTGTAGTAGCGCAGGTCCTTGTAGGCCGCGTCGCCCTCGTACAGGTCGTACTCGCCGCCCAGGCCGAGCTTCGAGTAGTACTCCAGGGCCCCGCCGAAGTTCCCGAAGAACTCGTCCCAGCCCGATCGGGTGGGCGAGTAGTCCGGCAGGTAGCCGCAGTGCCACTTGCCGATCAGGGCGGTGGCGTACCCGGCGTCGCGCAGCAGCGAGGCGAGCGTGGGGTGGGTGGGCTCCAGGCCCGCCGACTTGTCCGCGATGGGCTCGGCGAGCCCGCCCCTGGTGCGGCCGGGGAAGCGCCCGGTGTACAGGCTGAAGCGGGTCGGCGAGCAGGTCGCGGAGCCGGAGTAGGCCTGCGTGAAGCGCACGCCCTGGCGGGCGAGCCGGTCCAGGTGCGGGGTCTTGATGTGCGGCGAGCCGTACGACGACAGGTCGGCCCAGCCGAGGTCGTCCCCGAGGACGAAGAGGATGTTGGGCCGTCGGCCGGGGCGCCCCGCGCGGCCCTCACGGGCGGCGAAGGGCCGCTCGGCGGGCGCGGCGACGGCCTCGCCGCCGCTGATGCCGACGGCAGCGGCGGCACCCGCCACACCCCCGGTGAAGGCGCGCCGGGACAACGGGGACTCGTACGAAGACACAAAGGACTCCAGAGCGGAGAGGGCGCCCCCGCGCGGGGGCGTGCGGACGCCCCGCACGGCAGCGGCGGACGCCGAGCGCGGGAGGCGGGGAGAACGCCCCGGGCCGGGGCGGAAAGGCGCGTGCGAAGGCGGGGGGAGCCCCGTCGGCCGAGGCGGAGGGCACCCTCCGCGGCCTGAACAGGAACGTTTCAGCGTGACAAACGTCCCATAGGTAAAGCCGTCAAAACGCCCTGAACCGGGGCGAAACTGAAAGCGGGGCTCACGCGGCTCGCTGACAGATCGCGCTCGCGACGCGGGCCAGATCGACGTGGCGGCGCCGCACCAGCGGGACCGTCACGAAGGCTCCGAAGGACTGCATGAACCAGGAGCCTCACGGACCCCGCGGTCGGCTGTCAACGCACTGTCGTGCCTGTTCACACGCCCTTCGCACGCCCGCAGCAACCCGGCCGAACCAAGATCGGCGAGGGGTCCGCCGCGCGGGCCGCGAGCCGGCGGCTTGGTGGAACGTACAGATCCAGCCGCGCCCCGCCGCGCCCCCGTAAAGCTCGCGCCTACGCTCCGTACAGGTCGCGTATCCCCAATTCGGACCAGTGGTCGATCTCGCCTACACTCGGTGCCGTGCCACGTGGTGACGGTCGACTCAATCACGATCTGCTCCCCGGCGAGAAAGGCCCCCAGGACGCTTGTGGCGTCTTCGGTGTCTGGGCTCCGGGCGAAGAGGTCGCAAAGCTCACGTACTTCGGGCTCTACGCCCTCCAGCATCGGGGTCAGGAATCCGCGGGAATCGCGGTCAGCAACGGCTCCCAGATCCTCGTCTTCAAGGACATGGGCCTCGTGTCCCAGGTCTTCGACGAGACCTCGCTCGGTTCCCTCCAGGGACACATCGCGGTCGGACACGCCCGCTACTCCACCACCGGAGCCTCCGTCTGGGAGAACGCCCAGCCGACGTTCCGTGCCACGGCCCGGGGCTCCATCGCCCTCGGCCACAACGGCAACCTGGTCAACACCGCCCGCCTCGCCGAGCTGGTCGCCGACCTGCCGAAGGAGAACGGCCGCGCCACCCAGGTCGCCGCGACCAACGACACGGACCTGGTCACCGCGCTCCTCGCGGGCCAGACCGACGCCGACGGCAAGCCGCTGACCATAGAAGAAGCCGCCGCCGCGGTCCTTCCGCAGGTGCAGGGCGCCTTCAGCCTCGTCTTCATGGACGAGAACACGCTGTACGCGGCCAGGGACCCGCAGGGCATCCGCCCCCTCGTCCTCGGCCGCCTGGAGCGCGGCTGGGTCGTCGCGTCGGAGAGCGCCGCCCTCGACATCTGCGGCGCCAGCTTCGTCCGCGAGGTCGAGCCCGGCGAGTTCGTCGCCATCGACGAGAACGGCCTTCGCACCTCCCGCTTCGCGGAAGCGAAGCCCAAGGGCTGTGTCTTCGAGTATGTCTACCTGGCCCGGCCCGACACCGACATCGCGGGCCGGAACGTCTACCTCTCGCGCGTCGAGATGGGTCGGAAACTGGCCAAGGAAGCCCCGGCCGACGCCGACCTGGTGATAGCGACGCCGGAGTCCGGCACCCCCGCCGCGATCGGCTACGCGGAGGCCTCCGGCATCCCCTTCGGCGCGGGCCTGGTCAAGAACGCCTACGTCGGCCGGACCTTCATCCAGCCCTCGCAGACCATCCGCCAGCTCGGCATCCGGCTGAAGCTGAACCCGCTCAAGGAAGTCATCAGGGGCAAGCGCCTGGTGGTCGTTCGACGACTCGATCGTCCGCGGCAACACCCAGCGCGCCCTGGTCAAGATGCTCCGCGAGGCCGGCGCCGCCGAGGTCCACATCCGGATCTCCTCGCCACCCGTGAAGTGGCCCTGTTTCTTCGGCATCGACTTCGCCACCCGGGCCGAGCTCATCGCCAACGGCATGAGCATCGAAGAGATCGGCACCTCGCTCGGCGCCGACTCCCTGGCGTACATCTCCATCGACGGCATGATCGAGGCCACGGCCATCGACAAGCCGAACCTCTGCCGCGCCTGCTTCGACGGCGAGTACCCGATGGAGCTCCCGGACCCCGAACTGCTCGGCAAGCAGCTCCTGGAGACCGAGCTGGCCGCGGGTCCCGCGGCCACGGCCGCGGCCGACGCGATCCGTCGCCCCTGAGCCCATCGTCAAACCCGAAAGATCCCAGGCAATGTCTGAGACAACTGTTGGTACTGGTGCCTCCTACGCGGCGGCCGGCGTCGACATCGAGGCGGGCGACCGCGCCGTCGAGCTGATGAAGGAGTGGGTCAAGAAGACCCAGCGCCCGGAGGTCGCGGGCCTCGGCGGCCTCGGCGGCCTCGGCGGCTTCGCCGGGCTCTTCGACGCCTCCGCCCTCAAGCGCTTCGAGCGGCCGCTGCTCGCCTCCGCCACGGACGGCGTCGGCACCAAGGTCGACCTCGCCCGTCAGCTCGGCGTCTACGACACGATCGGCCACGACCTGGTCGCCATGGTCATGGACGACATCGTCGTGTGCGGCGCCGAGCCGCTGTTCATGACCGACTACATCTGCGTCGGCAAGGTCAACCCGGAGCGCGTCGCCGCCATCGTCAAGGGCATCGCCGAGGGCTGCGTCCTCGCGGGCTGCGCGCTCGTCGGCGGCGAGACGGCGGAGCACCCGGGCCTGCTCGGCCCGGACGACTTCGACGTCGCGGGCGCGGGCACGGGCGTCGTGGAGGCCGACCGCGTGCTCGGCTCCGATCGCATCCGTAAGGGTGACGCGGTCATCGCCATGGCGTCCTCGGGTCTTCACTCCAACGGGTACTCGCTGGTGCGGCACGTGATCTTCGACCGCGCGAAGATGACCCTCGACCAGCAGGTCGAGGAGTTCGGCCGCACCCTCGGCGAGGAGCTCCTGGAGCCCACCAAGATCTACTCCCTGGACTGCCTGGCGCTCACCCGCACCACCGACGTGCACGCCTTCAGCCACGTCACGGGCGGCGGTCTCGCGGCCAACCTCGCCCGGGTGATCCCGGACGGCCTGCACGCCACCGTCGACCGCTCCACGTGGGCGCCCGGCGCGGTCTTCGACCTCGTCGGCACCGCGGGTCAGGTCGAGCGCCTGGAGCTGGAGAAGACGCTCAACATGGGCGTGGGCATGATCGCCGTCGTCCCCGAGGATTCGGTGGACGTGGCCCTGGCGACCCTCGCCGACCGCGGCGTGGACTCCTGGGTCGCCGGCGAGATCACCGACCGCGGCGACCACGCGAGCGGAGCCGAGCTCACCGGCGACTACGCCAAGTAGTCCGCCCCGGACAGCACGAAACCCGGTCCGGCGTGAACCCCGGACCGGGTGAAGTGCGATGTGCCGCTGTCTGTGCCGCTGCTCACGGGACGTACGCGACGCTATTCCGACGTGTTCGACGTACTCGATCCACCGGTCATCGGTGAGACCTACCGAAGTACGAGCTCAGGCGCCGCGGCGCTGTGCCGAGGGGCCGGACTCGCCCGCGTCCTCGTCGTCATCGTCGTTGTTGTACAACTCCGCGTACTGCGCGTACGGGTCGTCTTCCTCGTCATCGTCCTCGAACGGCTCGCCATTCGGCGGCTGCTGCGAAGTCGAAGCGCCCAGCTCGTTGGCCAGACGCGACAGGTCAGTCCCGCCGCTGTTGTACTTCAGCTGGCGGGCGACCTTTGTCTGCTTGGCCTTGGCCCGGCCGCGCCCCATGGCTCGACCCCCTCGGTATCGGGGCTTCATGGCCCCAGAGTCTTGACACGCGTTCATGATCCGGAACGGACTCTCCGTGGAGAGACCGGTCCGTAGGGCTTCCACGGTACCTGCTCCTGCGGCCATACGGTACGTCGCCCGCAGGACGCGCCTTCGCGCATGACCGGCGAGGAGCCCCTTCCTCGCTGGTCAGCTGCGATTTTAACCTCTTCTTGGCGGACGACCCGCCGACGGGCGTGAGTCTCGTCTCGTGACGCGGCATTTTCCGCCGTGATGATCGTCTTCAGGCCGCCGCGCACCCCCGGAACCCCGGCCGGACCACCGAGGGGGCCGGGGAACCAGGGGGCGCTTTTCGGTCATTCTCCGCAGGTGCGCGTCCGCGCCCGCGCGGAGGCGGATCAGCGCGGGCCGCGGGCCTCCGCGATGCGCTGCTCGGCGATCCTGTCGGCCGCGGCCGCGGGCGGAATCCCGTCCTGCTTCGCCCGGGCGAATATGGCGAGCGTGGTGTCGTAGATCTCCGCCGCCTTGGCCATGCACCGGTCGAAGTCGAAGCCGTGCAGCTCGTCGGCGACCGCGATCACGCCGCCCGCGTTCACCACGTAGTCGGGGGCGTAGAGGATGCCGCGGTCGGCGAGGTCCTTCTCGACGCCGGGGTGCTCCAGCTGGTTGTTGGCCGCCCCGCAGACGATCCGCGCGGTGAGGACCGGCACGGTGTCGTCGTTCAGGGCGCCGCCGAGCGCGCTGGGCGCGTACACGTCCAGGCCCTCGACGCGGATCAGGGCCTCGGTGTCGGCGACGGCGGTGACCTGGGGGTGCTTGTCGATGACCCGGCGCACGGACTCCTCGCGCACGTCCGTGATCACGACCTCGGCGCCGTCGTCGATGAGGTGGTCGACGAGGATGCCGCCGACCTTGCCGACGCCCGCGACGCCGACCTTGCGGCCGCGCAGGGAGGACTCGCCCCACAGGTGCTTGGCGGAGGCCCGCATGCCCTGGAAGACGCCGAAGGCGGTGAACACCGAGGAGTCGCCCGCGCCGCCGTTCTCGGCGGAGCGGCCGGTGGTCCAGCGGCACTCGCGCGCGATCACGTCCATGTCCGCCACATAGGTGCCGACGTCACAGGCCGTCACGTAGCGGCCACCGAGAGAGGCCAGGAACCGGCCGTAGGCGAGGAGCAGCTCCTCGCTCTTGATCTGGTCGGGGTCGCCGATGATGACGGCCTTGCCTCCGCCATGGTCGAGACCGGCCATGGCGTTCTTGTACGACATCCCGCGCGAGAGGTTCAGCGCGTCGGTGACCGCCGCTTCCTCGGTCGCGTAGGGGTAGAAGCGCGTGCCGCCGAGGGCGGGGCCCAGGGCGCTGGAGTGGATGGCGATGACGGCCTTGAGTCCGCTGGCGCGGTCCTGGCAGAGCACGACCTGTTCGTGCCCTCCCTGATCCGATTGGAAGAGGGTGTGCAGGACGCCGTCGGTTACATCGGTCACGGTGGTGACTCCCGGTTACGTAGCGGCGGTTGTGCGGGTACCCGTGCGGGTGGCGGGTCCCGTTGTCGCATGAGAGTAGAGCCTCATGGGACCCCTCCGCCGCACGGCGGTCGACATCACTCTGTCCCCTGTTCGGGGGGGATCACTAGACCGGACCTGGCAACGCCTGCGCGACGGAGTTCGGCACGGTTCGGCCATGGCGTGATTTCCCGTGTTTTCCCGTGGGTGGGCGGGGGAGGGGGGAGCCGTGCCCAAGGTGTCCTCGGTCGTCGTCCCGTACGCGTCGTACCTGCGCGTGTACGAGCCTCTCGCCGCCTTCCCCGAGCCCGAGCGCGGCTTCTGGGCGCGCTACGCGCGCCGGGGCGAGCGCCCCTCCTGCCAGGACGAACTGAGGGCCTCCCTGGCGGATTTGGCGCCCACGCCGCCGGTGCCCGTGCCGGTGCACGAGAGCCGCGAGGCGTTCGTCCTGGAGGCCGACGGGGTGGTGTGCGTCTGCCCCTGGCGCACCCGGCTGCGCGGCTGGCAGGCCCTCGGCGAGCTGTCCGGGCAGCTGCCCCCGCCGGTCCTGGACGCGGTCCTGCCGCCGGTGGTGCGCCGTCAGGCCGCCGCGGACTACGAGGCGTGGCTGGCGCGCAACCCCGACGCGCGCCCCTGGATCAGGACGGCCACCTGGCACGTCCCGCTGAACTGGTTCGTCCTCGTCACGGACGAGGAGCGGTTCTACGACAAGGGCGCCGGGGGCGAGGGCTCCGAAGGCGAGGGCGAGCGCCCGGCGCCGTCCGGGTCCGGCTGCGGGGTGCCGACGCTGCGGTACCGCACGCCGATGGTGCAGGCGCGGCGCCGGGTGGCGCGGGGCCTGAAGGCGCTGCGCAGCGCCATGGACGAGGGGCCCCTGATCGACGGCCTGGTGGACGTGGGGCGGTGGCTGGAGGAGTTCCACCCCCGCTCGCTCGTCGAGCTGGACTACGGCGGCCTGGTGCACGCGCTGCCGGAGGAGATGCTGGCCGGGGACCACTCGGCGGCGGACGTGGCCGCGGGCATCGAGGCGCTGCGGGACGGCGACGGGGTGTGGGCGCGGGCGAGGCCTACGCGCGGCTGGTGGAGCGCTGGCGCGCGGTGCGCGAGCGGCAGTTCTCGAACTGAGGCCGCGGACCGATCCCGGACCGATCCCGGACCGAGGCGCGGACGGCTCTCGAACTGACGTCGTGACTTGACCCGGTCGTAACTTGACGCATCCGTAACACGAGGGCGGCGGATTCCCGCCGTTATGTAGTGCATCCTGGGCTTTCCTTGTCCCGCCGACGGGACGTAGGTCCCGATCCGGGCCTTTGCCTCAAGCGTGATGGACCGCACTTAACTGACCCTTGCGCCGATCGGCCCTCCTCATGCCAAAATAGGACAAGGAGTCCGGACACGACTCCTTCCGTCCAACTACGGGCGGAATGCTTGGCATTGCGCGCTATGGGGGGTCTGTTGACTCCTGATCGCTCTGTGACTGATCGTCACTGTGGCGTGACTGTCCGCTATGGCATGGTCCATCGGCTTCCGTCGCTGATGGACACCTGGGAGGGCAATTCCATCGGTTTGGCCGACGCGGCTGGACGGATGGTGTAGTTGTAGTGCCGAGGACAAGCCGTTCGTCCTATAACCGACTCGACTCGCGTCCGCCATTTCGGGCAACGCGGGTCAAGGTGCAGAATTTAGAGGAATGAACCGAGAAGGTTCGGTTCTCCCGAGGAGGCCGCTCATGACCGCTCGCACCCCTGATGCCGAGCCGCTGCTGACCCCGGCTGAGGTCGCCACGATGTTCCGCGTCGACCCCAAGACGGTCACGCGCTGGGCCAAGGCTGGCAAGCTCACGTCGATTCGCACGCTCGGCGGGCACCGCCGCTACCGCGAGGCGGAGGTCCGTGCTCTGCTCGCGGGCATCCCGCAGCAGCGCAGCGAGGCCTGACGCAGGGCGTTTACGCAGCAAGCAGTACACATCGGACGAAGAGCACCACTGCTGCCGGGTCCCCCAACCTGGCCGTACCGTCCGACACATAGCTCCATACGACGCGGGTCCCGCCCCAACGGGGCCCTTGCCCGAGGCACTTGGGTGCGTCGTCGATCGCGCTGGACTCCGCCGGGTCCAGCGCGATTTTTTTGTGCGCCCGGAGCCGCCGGGGGGTGGGGCGATGGCCCGGGGGCGCCCGGCGACGGCTCGTGGGACGCCCGGTGCGCGCAGTTGGGCGGGCCTGTGAGCCGCTCTGTTGAAGTCTGAGGAGGCCTGTCGGCGGCTGTTCGCCAGGTGGTGCAATTGCACATATTAGATTGACCTGTTGTAGGACGGGTGTAAGTTCGCCGGTTTTGGAAACCCATCCGGTGACTACCGTCACACGTTCCGTGGCTTGTTGCCCTCAGTGCACGTGCGCTAATGGGGCGTAGTGCGCCGACCGGGAGAAGCCGACCGCGCGAACGCGTCCGTCCCGCGCTCAGCTTCCCACCGCGGGACTACCGTGCGCCTCGGCTTTGGTCATGCCTTGGGGGGACTTTCGTCCTCGCATTGCCCGGGGCGCCGCTCGGGCGCCGCGGCGGCCGCAGTGGCCGCGGTGCCCGCAGCGCCTTCATGGGTCTCGATGGCGTCACCGGCGTCGCTGGCGGGCTCCATGGCGAGCCGCAGCAGCCGGTGGCAGATCGGGCAGTGCCGGGTCACGTGGCGGTAGCCCGACGCCGCCGAGAGGTGTGCGCGCAGCAGGGCGCGGGTCTCGTGCCGTGCGGATGCGGGGACTGGCGTCACGCGTCACCTCCTGAGGGCCCCGGAGGCGTGTCCGCCTCCTGGTCCCTGGTCCCTGTGCCCTCTGTCTGAGGTACCGGCGGAATGTGACGGCGTCAAGAAGGAGGGCGGGGAACGGGCCGTCGGCTCCCGGTGGACGCCCCGTCAGCTGGCAACACGAAAGCGGGGCCGCATCCGTGAGGGATGCGGCCCCGCTCTTCACTGCGGTCCTGACGGGATTTGAACCCGCGGCCTCCACCTTGACAGGGTGGCGAGCACTCCAAACTGCTCCACAGGACCAGGTTTCGCGGCGCTCGTACTGCGTTGCGCTGCGAGAAGGACTGTACAGGAGTGCAGGCCAGCGGTCGAACTCACCCTGAGTGCCCGCTTGGTTACGGCGCCGCCGCGTCGATCGCCTTCACGATGCGCTTGTCCGAGACGGGGTAGGCCGTGCCGAGCGCGTGGGCGAAGTAGCTGACCCGCAGCTCCTCGATCATCCAGCGGATGTCCAGGACCTCCTGCGGGACCGGGCGCCCCCGTGGCAGCTGCTCCAGGAGCCAGGCGTACTCGTCGCGCATCTCGCGGACCTTCTCCATGCGCGTGGTGTCCCGCTGGGCGTTCGCCGGCATCTGCTGCAGGCGGCGGTCGGCGGCGACCAGGTAGCGCATCAGGTCCGGCAGCCTGCGGATGCCCGTCGCGGTGACGAAGCCGGGTTTGACGAGGGCGTCAAGCTGCTCCCGCACGTCCTGGAGGTTGGGGAGCAGCGCGGGGCTCCGCGTGGACTTCAGGCGCCGCTCACAGGCCTGCCAGGCGGCGAGGACCTGCTGCACCTGGGCGACCGTGCGGACCGTCGCGTCGACGATCTCGGCGCGCACCTTCTCATAGAGCTTGCGGTAGGACTCCTCGTCCCACACCGGTCCGCCGAAGTCCGCGATCAGCTTGTCCGCGGCGGCGGTCGCGCAGTCGGCGAACAGGGCGGGCATGGAGCCGTGCGGGTTCGCGGACAGGGCGAGCTTCTGCTGGTTGGACAGCTTGTCCTGGGCGAACTTGGCCGGATTCACCGGGATGTTGCGCAGGATGAGCCGGCGCGTGCCCTTCCACATGGCCTGGTCCTGCTCCGCCTCGGTGTCGAAGAGGCGTACGGAGACCGTGTCGCCGTCGTCGACGAGGGCCGGGTAGGCCTTCACCGGCTGGCCTGCCCTGCGGGTCTCGAAGACGCGGGTCAGGGTGCCGATGGTCCAGTCCGTGAGGCCGGTGCGCTCGATGGTGGCGCCGCCCGTGCGCTCCGCCGTCGCGGCCGCCGCCTGCGACAGGGCCTTGCGGGCCTTCGGCTTGAGCTGGAGCTTCAGGACCTCCAGGTCCTTGTCCTCGGCGAGCTTGCGGCGCCGCTCGTCGGTGATCCGGAAGGTGATCTTCAGGTGGTCGGGCACGCGTGTCAGGTCGAAGTCGTCCGGCGAGACCGGCACCCCGACCATCCGCTGCAGCTCGCGCGCCAGCGTGACGTGCAGCGGCTCCTGCAGCGGCACCGCGCGCTCCAGGAACGCCTTCGCGAAGTTGGGCGCCGGGACGTAGTTCCGGCGGATCGGCTTGGGCAGGGAGCGGATCAGCTCGATCACGACCTCCTCGCGCAGGCCCGGGATCTGCCAGTCGAAGCCCTCGTCGGTGACCTGGTTCAGGACCTGCAGCGGGACGTGGACGGTCACGCCGTCCGCGTCCGCGCCCGGCTCGAACTGGTACGTCACCTTGAACTTCAGCTGCCCCTGGCGCCACGAGTCGGGATAGTCGTCCTTGGAGACGTCCCCCGCCTTCTCGTTGATGAGCATCGACCGCTCGAAGTCGAGCAGCTCCGGTTCCTCGTGGCGCTTCTTCTTCCACCAGGAGTCGAAGTGCGCCCCCGACACCACGTCCTCGGGCACGCGCTGGTCGTAGAAGTCGAAGAGCGTCTCGTCGTCGACGAGGATGTCCCGGCGGCGCGCCCGGTGCTCCAGCTCCTCGACCTCGGTGAGCAGCTTGCGGTTGTCGGCGAAGAACTTGTGGTGCGTGCGCCAGTCGCCCTCGACGAGCGCGTTGCGGATGAACAGGTCGCGGGAGACCTCGGGGTCGATGCGGCCGTAGTTCACCTTGCGGTCGGTGATGATCGGGACGCCGTACAGCGTCACCTTCTCGTACGCCATCACGGCCGCCTGGTCCTTCTCCCAGTGCGGCTCGCTGTACGTGCGCTTGAGCAGGTGCTGGGCGAGCGGCTCGACCCACTCCGGCTCGACGCGCGCGTTCACCCGCGCCCACAGGCGTGACGTTTCGACCAGCTCGGCGGACATCACGAAGCGCGGCGGCTTCTTGAACAGCGCGGAGCCCGGGAAGATCGCGAACTTGGCGCTCCGCGCCCCCAGGTACTCGTTCTTGGCTGTGCCCTTCCCGCCCTCCCCCCCGGCGTTCTTCACATCTTTCATGCCGACGTGCGACAGCAGCCCCGCGAGCAGCGAGATGTGCACCTGCTTCTCGGCGGCGTCGCTGTCGTTGAGGTGGATGCCCATCTGCTTGGCGACCGTGCGCAGCTGGGAGTAGATGTCCTGCCACTCGCGGATGCGCAGGAAGTTCAGGTACTCCCGCTTGCACATGCGGCGGAACGCGGAGGAGCCGAGCTCCTTCTGCTGCTCGCGCACATACCGCCACAGGTTGAGGTACGCCAGGAAGTCCGACGTCTCGTCCTTGAACCGGGCGTGCTGCTGGTCGGCCTGCGCCTGCTTGTCGGCGGGGCGCTCGCGCGGGTCCTGGATGGACAGGGCGGCGGCGATCACCATGACCTCGCGGACGCAGCCGTTCTGGTCGGCCTCCAGGACCATGCGGGCAAGCCGCGGGTCCACGGGCAGCTGGGCGAGCTTGCGGCCCTGCGGGGTGAGGCGCTTGCGCGGGTCCTTCTGCGCCGGGTCGAGGGCGCCGAGCTCCTGGAGGAGCTGCACGCCGTCGCGGATGTTGCGGTGGTCCGGCGGGTCGATGAAGGGGAACTTCTCGATGTCGCCGAGCCCGGCCGCGGTCATCTGGAGGATGACGGACGCCAGGTTCGTACGGAGGATCTCCGCGTCCGTGAACTCGGGGCGGGCGAGGAAGTCGTCCTCGGAGTACAGCCGGATGCAGATGCCGTCCGACGTACGCCCGCAGCGGCCCTTGCGCTGGTTGGCGCTGGCCTGGCTGATCGCCTCGATGGGCAGGCGCTGCACCTTCGTGCGGTGGCTGTAGCGCGAGATGCGGGCCGTGCCCGGGTCGATCACGTACTTGATGCCGGGAACGGTCAGGGAGGTCTCGGCGACGTTGGTTCGCCAGGACGATTCTTCGGCCGGTGTGCTGCTGGAAGACGCGGTGCTGCTCGGCGTGCGACAGCCGCGCGTACAGCGGAAGCACCTCCGTGAACCGATACTTCTTCTTCTCCAGGGCGTCCGCTGTGTCGCGGATCTCGCGCTCGCCGGAGAGGAAGACGAGGATGTCGCCCTTGCCCTCGGCCTGGAGCTCCTCGACCGCGTCCGTGATCGCGGTGATCTGGTCGCGGTCCGGGTCGTCGCCCTCCTCCTCCAGGAGCGGGCGGTAGCGCACCTCCACCGGATACGTGCGGCCGCTGACCTCGATGATCGGGGCGTCGCCGAAGTGGCGCGAGAACCGCTCCGGGTCGATGGTCGCGGAGGTGATCACGACCTTCAGGTCCGGGCGCTTGGGCAGCAGCCGGGCCAGATAGCCGAGCAGGAAGTCGATGTTGAGGCTGCGCTCGTGGGCCTCGTCGATGATGATCGTGTCGTACGCGCGCAGCTCGCGGTCCGTCTGGATCTCGGCCAGCAGGATGCCGTCCGTCATCAGCTTCACGTACGTGCCGTCGCTCACCTGGTCGGTGAAGCGGACCTTCCAGCCGACGGCCTCGCCGAGCGGCGTGTTCAGCTCGTCGGCGACGCGCTCGGCGACCGTGCGGGCCGCGATGCGGCGCGGCTGCGTGTGGCCGATCAGGCCGCGCACGCCCCGGCCGAGCTCCAGACAGATCTTGGGGATCTGCGTGGTCTTGCCGGAGCCCGTCTCACCGGCGACGATCACGACCTGGTGGTCGCGGATCGCCTCCAGGATGGCGTCCTTCTTCTGGCTGACCGGGAGCTGCTCGGGGTAGGTGATCGCGGGCACGCCGTCGGCGCGGCCCGCCATCCTGGTGGCGGCCTGGTCGATGTCCGTCGCGATCTCGGCGAGGACGGTGGCCCGGGCCTCGGGCTTGCGGATGCGGCGCGCACCTTCGAGCCGCCGGCCGATGCGGTGCTGGTCGCGCAGCGACAGCGCCGACAGGCGGGGGGCGAGGGCGTCGAGGGTGAGGGCGGGCTGCGTAGACATACGCGGTCCAGGATCTCACCCGGCGCTCGCGAGTGGCCAACCGATTTCCCCCGGCGCGGCCGGTGACACGTACCATTCCGGGCATGTTGTCCCGTGCGCGTTCGCCGTGGTGCCCCTTGGTGGCGGCGCTGCTCGTGGTGCTCGGGGCGTTCTGCGGGCCCGCCTTCGCGCAGCGGCCCGCGCCGCCGGTCGAGCGGGCCGCGCACGTCTTCGTCCAGGACGCCGACGGCCGCGGGGTGCCGGGCTGCGGCCCGAGCGACGCCTCTGACCTGGGACAGCGGCCCGCGGTGCCGCCGCGGCCGGGTCCGGTCTTCGAGCTCCTCCACGCCGCGTGCGGCGCCCGGGGCCTCGGTGACGCCTGGGCCGCCGACCTCGCCGTACCGGGGGTGCTGCCGTCGCGCGCCCCGCCGCCGCTCGCGCCGCCCTCACCGGTGGACCTCTCCGTACTGCGCGTCGTAGTAGGAGGCCCCTGTCTCAGGGGCCCCTTCAGCTACGCACGCAACAGGAGAAGCGCATCACCATGTCCACCACCGCACGCAAGAAGAAGACCATCGCCATCGTCGCCGCGGTGGTCGTCGCCGCCGGGGCGCTCGGCCTCGCCTCGTACACGGCCACCAAGCCGGAGGACTCCTCCTCCCGGTCCTCGGCGTCCGCCGGGAAGGGATCGGACTCCGCCGTGCCGGAGGCGGGTGTCTTCCCCGAGCTTGAGGCCCTCGCGCGGCGCGACGCGAAGGACCCGCTCGGCCAGGGCAAGGCCGACGCCCCCGTCGTCATGATCGAGTTCGCGGACTTCAAGTGCGGCTTCTGCGGGAAGTTCGCCCGTGACACCGAGCCCGAGCTGGTCAAGAAGTACGTCGAGAAGGGCACCCTGCGCATCGAGTGGCGCAACTTCCCGATCTTCGGCGAGGACTCCGAGCGGGCGGCGCGCGGCGCCTGGGCCGCGGGCCAGCAGGGCCGGTTCTGGCAGTTCCACGAGGCCGCGTACGCGGACGGCGCCAAGGAGAAGGGCTTCGGCGAGGGGCGGCTCAAGGAGCTCGCGCGCGAGGCCGGGGTCAAGGACGTCCCCCGCTTCCTGCGGGACGTCGAGAGCGACGCGGCCAGGTCGGCGGTGAAGAAGGACCAGGACGAGGGCTACAAGCTCGGCGCCACGTCCACGCCGTCGTTCCTGGTCAACGGGCGGCCCCTCGCGGGCGCACAGCCGCAGTCCGTCTTCGAGGAGGCGATCGAGAAGGCGGCGGCGGGCCGGGCCAAGGGCGGCGAGGGCGCCACGGGCGGTGCTGGCAAGTGACGGCCGACGTCGGATACTTCGCCGCCTTCCTCGCCGGTCTCCTCGCCCTGGTCAGCCCGTGCAGCGCGCTGCTGCTCCCGGCGTTCTTCGCGTACTCGATCGACTCCACGTCGCGGCTGCTCGCCCGCACGGGGATCTTCTACGCGGGGCTCGCCACGACCCTGGTGCCGCTGGGGGCCGCCGGGTCCACGGCGGGGCGGTTCTTCTTCGGGCACCGGGAGGAGCTCGTCTTCTGGGCGGGCTGGACGATCATCGCGCTCGGCGTCGCGCAGGTGGTGGGCCTCGGTTTCGCCTCCCGCCGCCTGGCCGAGCTTTCGGGGCGCATCCGGCCCACCACGGCGGTGTCGGTGTACGCGCTGGGCGCCGTCTACGGCCTCGCCGGGTTCTGCGCGGGCCCGATCCTCGGCAGCGTCCTGACCGTCGCGGCGGTGAGCGGCAGCCCGGTGTACGGGGGCGCGCTGCTCGCCGTGTACGCGCTGGGGATGGCGGTGCCGCTGTTCGTGCTCGCCGCGCTGTGGGAGCGGTTCGACCTGGGGCGGCGGCGCTGGCTGCGGGGGCGCGCCCTGCGCGTCGGCCGCCTGGAGCTGCACACCACGTCCCTGCTCTCCGGCCTGTTCTTCGTGCTGCTCGGTGCCCTGTTCCTGGCGTACGACGGCGCTGCCGCGCTGCCCGGTCTCCTCGACGTGGACGACTCGTTCGCGGTCCAGGAGCGGGCGAGCCGCATCGGTGACGCGGTGCCGGACTGGGCGGTCCTGGTGGGCCTGGTCGTGGTGGCGGCGGTGGTGGCGCTCGCGGCGGCGCTGCGGGGCCGCCGGCAGCCGGAAGCGGCACCGGAAGCGGAGTAACGGCCTCCGGGTTCGGTGGGCGGGCCTTCCGGGGCCCGCCCGCCGAACCCGGGCCCGCCCGCTCACGCACCGGTGAAACGACGAAGCCCCCGTCCGGAGGACGGGGGCTTCGAGGAAGTGGCTGGGGCCGGGATCGAACCGGCGACCTATCGCTTTTCAGGCGATCGCTCGTACCAACTGAGCTACCCAGCCACACAGTTCACCGAAGTGATCTGTAAGCGGTCCTGACGGGATTTGAACCCGCGGCCTCCACCTTGACAGGGTGGCGAGCACTCCAAACTGCTCCACAGGACCAAGCGTTTGTGCGGGAACCAGTCTCGCACAGAATTTTGCGTGCCCCCAACGGAGTTCCGCTCACTGGAGGCCGCCGTCGCCGTGGAGGTGATTCCCGGTGGTGTCGGTGGCGCTCGTCAGTGCTGGTGACGTCGCTGAATGAGCGTATCAGAGAGGAAGGGGTGCGCTGAAAACGATCAACGGGGAGCGGGTTCGGCAGGGAGCAGGGGGCCTCGTCCTAAGCCGCCTGCTGCCAGCTGGTGGGGCTGGGGTAGGCGGGGCGGCGCCAGGGGGCGAGGGGGGTGGGCGGGGGCGCGGGGGACTCGTCGGCGGTGGTGAGGGTGAGGAGGACCGCGGTCAGGGCGGCGAGTTCGGCCGCGGAGGGGGTGCCGCGCACCACGCGGAACAGCGGCTCGTCGGATGCGGGCACGGGGGACTCCTTGGGAGGCGAGGGCGTCACTGGGGCGGGTTGCCGTGTTTGCGGGACGGCAGGTCGGCGTGTTTGGCGTGGAGCATGGCCAGGGCGGAGGCCAGCGCGGAGCGGGTTTCGGCGGGGTCGATGACGTCGTCGACCAGGCCGCGCTCGGCGGCGTAGTAGGGGTGCATGAGCTCGGCCTTGTACTCCTTGACCATGCGGGCGCGCATGGCCTCGGGGTCCTCGGCGGCGGCGATCTGGCGGCGGAAGATGACGTTGGCGGCGCCCTCGGCGCCCATCACCGCGATCTCGTTGGTGGGCCAGGCGAGCGTCAGGTCGGCGCCGATGGACTGGGAGTCCATGACGATGTACGCGCCGCCGTACGCCTTGCGCAGGATCAGGGAGATCCGCGGCACGGTCGCGTTGCAGTACGCGTACAGGAGCTTCGCGCCGTGGCGGATGATGCCGCCGTGTTCCTGGTCGACGCCGGGCAGGAAGCCGGGCACGTCCACCAGGGTGACGAGGGGGATGTTGAAGGCGTCGCAGAACTGGACGAAGCGTGCCGCCTTCTCGCTCGCTCCGATGTCGAGGACACCGGCGAGGGCCAGGGGCTGGTTGGCGACCAGGCCGGTCACCCGGCCGTCGATCCTGGCGAGGGCGCAGATGACGTTCGTCGCCCAGTGCTCGTGGATCTCCAGGAAGTCGCCCGCGTCGACGAGCTCCCCGATGACCTGACGCATGTCGTAGGGGCGGCTGCCGTCCGCAGGGACGAGGTCGACCAGGCCTTCGGTGCGGCGGTCGACGGGGTCGTCGCAGGGGGTGACGGGCGGGTTCTCGCGGTTGTTCCGCGGCAGCAGCGTGAGCAGGTAGCGGACCTCGGCGAGGCAGGTCTCCTCGTCGTCGTACGCGAAGTGCGCGACACCGGAGACGCCCGAGTGGACGTCGGCGCCGCCGAGGCCGTTCTGGCTGATCTTCTCGCCGGTCACCGCCTGGACGACGTCCGGGCCCGTGATGAACATCTGGGAGGTGTCGCGGACCATGAAGACGAAGTCGGTGAGGGCGGGGCTGTAGGCCGCGCCGCCCGCGCACGGGCCGAGCATCACGGAGATCTGCGGGATGACGCCGGAGGCCCTGGTGTTGCGCTGGAAGATGCCGCCGTACCCGGCGAGGGCGGAGACGCCCTCCTGGATGCGGGCGCCCGCGCCGTCGTTCAGGGAGACCAGCGGCGCGCCCGCCGCGATGGCCATGTCCATGATCTTGTGGATCTTCGTGGCGTGCGCCTCGCCGAGGGCACCTCCGAAGATCCGGAAGTCATGGGCGTACACGAAGACCGTACGGCCCTCGACCGTGCCCCAGCCGGTGATGACGCCGTCCGTGTAAGGCTTCTTCGCCTCCAGGCCGAAGCCGGTCGCCCGGTGCCGGCGCAGCTGCTCGACCTCCTGGAACGAACCCTCGTCGAGGAGAAGCGCGATCCGCTCCCGCGCCGTCAGCTTGCCCTTGGCGTGCTGCGCCCCGGTCGCCTTCTCACTCGGCCCCGCCAGCGCCTGCGCACGCAGCGCCAGCAGCTCGGCCACGCGTCCGGACGCGGTCTCGGTCCCGGTCATGCCGGTACTCCTCCCAGGCTGTGCGCGGCGGGTTCCCGCCGGTGTCCCGGTGCCTGTCGCCCGGGCTCGTACCGCGTCCAGGAGCGTGGCCTGGGCCAGGCACTCCGCGGCGGTCGTCGCGTCGGTGGCGCCCGAGCGGACCGCGTGCGTGAACGCCCGCACGGTGGCCGCCACTTGGTCGTGCGGCGCGAGGGTCAGCTCGCGCGGGCCGCGCGCGTCGGTGATCCACACCGCGGGCCGGTGGTCGGCGGGCGGGGTGAACGCGGGCTCGACCCTGATCCGGCCCGTGCTGCCCCACAGCTCGTACGCCGAGCGGTAGGCGTGCTCCATGCCGAAGGCCAGCTGCCCGAGGACCCCGCCCCGGGACCGTACGAGCACCGCGCCCGCCGTCTCCACCGGCGAGCCGCCGGCGTGCTCCAGGGCGGCGGCCAGCACCTCCACGTCCGCGCCGAGGAAGTGCAGGGCGGCCCGCACCGGGTAGTAGCCGACGTCGAGCAGGGCGCCGCCACCCAGGTCGGGGCGGTGGCGGATGTTGCCGGGCGGCAGGGCGGGGATGGCGAAGGCCGCGCTGAACCCCCGCAGTTCACCGATCGCGCCGCCCGCCACCAGCTCCCGCACCACCGAGTGCTGCGGATGGTGGACGAACATCACGTTCTCCCTCAGGACCAGGCCCGACGCGCGGGCCAGGTCGAGGAGCGCGGCCGTGGTGCGGGCGTCGGCCGTCAGCGGCTTCTCCGCGAGGACGTGCTTCTTCGCCCGCAGCGCCCGCTCGGCCCACTCGGCGTGCAGCGAGACGGGCAGCGGCACGTACACGGCGTCCACGTCGTCGCGTGCGAGCACGGCGTCATAGGAGTCGACGGCCGCGCAGCCGTACGCGGCGGCCACTTCCCGCGCCCGGTCGCCGCTCCTGCTGGCCACCGCGGTCAGCTCGACCTCCGGGTCCGCGGCCATGGCGGGCAGCACCCGGCGGCGGGCGATGTCCGCGGTGCCGAGGACGGCGATGCGCAGCGGGCGTTCAGTCATTCTTCCGGTGTCCCATGGCGTTGAGGCAGGCGAGCAGCGTCCTGGCCTGCACGTTGACGTAGTGGCCGTGTTTGATCAGTGCGGTCAGCTGGGCGACCGTCACCCACTGGAAGCCCGCCGGGGGCTCAACGGGCGCCTGCTCCTCGTCCGCCTCGACGACCAGGTAGCGGTTCTCTGCGTGCAGGAAGCGGCCGCCCTCCTCGGAGTGGGTGACGTCGTAGCGGACGCGGTCGGCGGGGGCGGAGAGGACCAGGTCGAGGAAGGGCGGGCGGGCGGCGGGCCCGTCGAAGTTGTCCGGCGACGCCTGCACGGTCGGGGCGAGTTCCACCGTGTCCAGGAAGCCGCCCTCGACCTTGGCGTTGGCCAGGACGTGCAGGACCCCGTCGAAGGTGCGGGTGAGGAAGGCGGCGACGCCCCGGCTGCACGGCTCGATCAGCGGCTGGGTCCAGCTGCTCACCTCGCGGTTGCCCGCCCGCACCTCGACGGCGACCACCCGGAACCAGCGGCCGTCGTCCTTCCCGATGCGGGTCTCGTCGCGGGTCCAGTCGGGCACGTCGGCGAGCGGAATCCGCTCGGCCTTGACGTCGTACCGGGAGCGCTCGGCGGTGAACCAGGAGAGCAGCTCCACGTCGGTCAGGAGCGCGCCCGTCCGAGGGTCGCGGGAGCGGGCCAGGGCGCGCGGGAAGCCGTCGTCGGCGAGGTCCGCCGCGAGGCCGTCGGCCGCCGGGGAGCGGGGGCTGAACGCGGGCAGGCAGGCGAGGACCGTGCGCGAGTCCATGTTGACGAGGTTGTCCTGGTGCAGGAGCTCGTTGAGCTGGCGGAGGGTGAGCCAGCAGAAGTCCTCGTCGAGCGGGACGTCGCCGTCCACCTCGACGATCATGTTGCGGTTGCTCTTGCGCAAGAACCACGAGCCGTGCTCGGACTGCAGCACGTCGGCGAGCACCCGGCCGCGCCCGGGCCCGGTGAAGTACTGGATGTACTTGACGTCCGTGCCCTTGTGGACCTTGGTGTAGTTGCTGCGGGTCGCCTGCACGGTCGGGGACAGCTGGAGCAGGTTGCGGTTGCCCGGCTCCATCTTGGCCTGCATCAGGAAGTGGAGTACGCCGTCGAACTCCTTGGCCAGGATGCCGAGGATGCCGACCTCGGGCTGCTTGATGATCGGCTGGTACCACTCCTTGTGCGGGCCGTCGTCGACGGTGACGTGCAGGCCCTCCACGCTGAAGAAGCGGCCGCTGGCGTGCACCAGGTTCCCGGTGTCCGGCGCGAACGACCAGCCGCGCAGCCGCGCGAAGGGAATCCGTTCGACGTGGAAGCCGCCCGCCCCGCTGCGCCCGTCGAACCAGTCGCGGAACGCTTCGGTGGTCAGTTGGCCGGTCGTGGCGGACGCGGAGCGGGCGATCCGTTCGGCCACCGCGACCGGCTCGCGGGCCTTGACCACGGGCCGGGGCTCCGCCAGTACCGCAAGACTCGACGACATGTACGGTCTCTCCTCATCAAGGGGGGGCGTTGTTCCAGGGAGTTCGGCGGCAGGTGGCTACCGGCTCCGGGAGGCGACGAACTCGCGGATCGACGTGACCATGTAGTCGGTCATCTCGTCGGTGAGGCCCGGGTAGACGCCGATCCAGAAGGTGTGCTCGGTGATGATGTCCGAGTTGGTGAGATCGCCGACGATCCGGTGCGGGACGTCCTGGTAGGCGGGCTGCCGGGTCAGGTTGCCCGCGAACAGGTTGCGGGTGCCGATCTTCCGTTCCTCCAGGAAGTTGACGAGCTCCTTGCGGGAGAACGGGGCGTCCTGGTCGACGGTGATCACGAACCCGAACCAGCTCGGCTCGCTGCGGAGGGTGGCCTCCGGCAGGATCAGGTGCCGCACGCCGTCCAGGCCCTCCCGCAGGCGCCGCCAGTTGTGGCGGCGGGCCTCGGTGAAGTCGTCGACCTTGGCCAGCTGGGTCAGGCCGAGCGCGGCCTGGAGGTCGGTGGCCTTCAGGTTGTAACCGACGTGCGAGTAGATGTACTTGTGGTCGTAGCCCGCGGGCAGGGTGCCCATCTGGTAGTCGAACCGCTTGAAGCAGCGGTTGTTCTCGCCCGGCTCGCACCAGCAGTCCCGGCCCCAGTCGCGCATCGACTCGACGATCCGGGCGAGCGCCAGGTTCGACGTCAGGACGCAGCCGCCCTCGCCCATCGTCAGGTGGTGCGCCGGGTAGAAGCTGACCGTGGTCAGGTCGCCGAAGGTGCCGGTGAGCTTGCCGTCGTACAGGGAGCCGACCGCGTCGCAGTTGTCCTCGACGAGGAAGAGGTCGTGCTCCTCGGCGATCTTGGCGACCTCGGCGACCTCGAAGGGGTTGCCGAGCGCGTGCGCGACCATGATGGCGCGGGTGCGGGGGCCGACCGCGGCCTTGATGCGCTCCGCGGTGGTGTTGTACGTCCGCAGCTCGACGTCGACGAAGACCGGCACCAGGCCGTTCTGCAGGATCGGGTTGACCGTGGTGGGGAAGCCGGCGGCGACCGTGATGACCTCGTCGCCGGGCTTGAGGCGGCGGTCCTCCAGGTGCGGGGATGTGAGCGCCGACAGGGCGAGCAGGTTCGCCGAGGAGCCGGAGTTCACCAGGTGGGCCTTGCGCCGCTGCATGTAGCGGGCGAAGCGGGACTCGAACCTGCGGGAGCTGGTCCCGGCGGCGATCCGCATGTCGAGGGCCGCCTCGACGAGCGCCACCCGGTCCCCGGGGTCGAGCACCGCACCCGACGGCCAGATCTCGTCGACGCCGGGAACGAACGCGCGGGTCGGCTCCTTCTCCAGGTGGTAGTCCCGCACCTGCTCCAGGATTCGTGCCTTGGTGTCACTCATCTTGTCCTGCCTCCATGGTGAGTTCGGCACACGGCCGTCAGCGGTGACCCGATGCGGAGATCGTCGGCGCCGGTGCTCGAACGGCACTGGACAACGAGTCGTGGTGCGCCCGGCGCGCCTCGGTGAGCAGGTCGCTCAGCGAGGTGTCGAGGGTGCGCCGCGGCCGCCAGCCGAGCAGCTCGTGGGCGAGGGAGATGTCCATCCGCTGCCACTCGGCCTCCGGTGGCCGCCCGCCTTCGAGGGGCGCCTCGACGATCTCCGCGCCGCACCCCGCGAGCGCCACGAGCCGCGCCACCAGCTGGCGCACCGACGTGGCCCGTCCGGCGCCGATGTTGATGACCCGGCCGGTCACCCGTGACCCGGCGGCGGCGACGGCCGCGTCCGCCACGTCACGTACGTCGACGAAGTCGCGGTGGGCGAGCAGCGGCGCGAGCCGCAGGGGTGCGGCGGCTCCGGCGGCCAGGTGCCGGGCGACCAGGCCGAGCAGGCTGACGGGGGAGGTGCCGGGCCCCGACACGTTGGAGACGCGCAGCACGACGCCGTCCGCGCCCGAGTCGAGCAGGGCCCGGGCCCCGGCGAGCTTGGACCGGCCGTACGGGGTGAGGGGGGCCGTCGGCGTGGACTCGGTGATGCCGGTGCGCGGCACCGGGCCGTACTCGTGCACCGAGCCCAGGTGGATAAGGCGGGGCGGGCGGGCCGCGACCACGCGGCGCACCAGGTCCGCGTTGCAGCGCTCCATGTCGTCCTCGGTGGCGCCCCAGACGGCGCCCGCCGCGTTCACCACCGCGTCGGCGCGCAGGTGCCGGACCAGGTGCGCGATGTGGGCGGGCTCGGCCCGTACCAGGTCGAGTCCGTGGATCTCGTGCGCGGTCGGGGCGGTCGGGGCGGTGCGGGCCACGCCCGCCACCCGCCAGCCCGCCGCCGCGAAGGCGCGGCACACGTGCCCGCCCACGAACCCCGAAGCGCCAAGGACCAGTACCGAACGCCCGCCGTCTGGTTTCCGGTTGCTCGCCGACACCGTTCCCGCCTCCCAAGTCGTCTGTGGTGGAGGCACACTGTGACCGCTCCCGCTAGGGCGTGGCTGGACCGGGCGCCGCCGCGGTGGCGCTACCAGGAATCGAGTCCTGGTCCCTAGCGTCCCGGGGCATGAGGATCGAAGAGACCGCCGTACCGGACGCGTACCGGATCATGCCGAGGATGCTGCCGGACGCGCGCGGCAGCTTCCACGAGTCGTTCAGGTACGACCTTCTCGCTGCCGAGACCGGGCACTCCTTCCTGCCCCGCCAGGTCAATTACTCGGCGTCCGCCCGCAACACCGTGCGCGGGCTGCACGGGGTGACGATCCCGCCGGGGCAGGCGAAGCTGGTCAGCTGCGTGCGGGGGGTGCTGCTCGACGTCGTGGTCGACGTGCGGGTCGGGTCACCGACGTTCGGGGCTCATGACTGCACGGTCCTCGACGCCCGCAGCGGCCGGGCGGTGTTCGTCGCGGAGGGGCTCGCGCACGGGTTCGTCGCCCTCACGGACGACACCTGCATCAGCTATCTGTGCTCCACGGAGTACGTGCCCGGCACGCAGCTCGACCTGCGGGCGTTCGACCCCGAGTTGGGGTTGCCGTGGGCGAAGTGGCTCACCGGGGAGCCCCTGCTTTCGGAGAAGGACGCCCAGGCCCTGACCGTGGGCGAGGCTCGCTCGCTCGGCATGCTGCCGTCGTACGAGGACTGCCTGGAGCTGTACGGGAAGGCGGCCCGGCAGGCGGCGTAGACCCCCTCGGGGCGCGCAGTGGCCCGTTCCCAGCATCTGGGAACGGGCCATCAGCCATGTCCGCCGCTAGGCGGGCTGTGCCGACCGCGTCAGGTCGAAGCCCAGCTCTGCCAGCGCTCCCGACGGGGACGTCGTCGCGTCGCCGCGGGCCGCCACGTAGCCGTCCGGGCGGACCAGGAGCCAGTCGGTGGCGGTGGTGCCCAGGGCGCCGGTCACGGACGGGTCGGGGAGGTCGAGGGTGCGGACGGACGGGCCGGTGCCGGACTCCCGGGGGGTGCCGAAGGTGAGCAGGAGCCACTCGGGGCGGCGGAGTTCGTCGATCACCCGCTGCCAGGCGGGCGCCGCCGCCAGGCCCTCGGCGTCGACCCGGGACAGCCGTTCGCCGGGGCGGATGCCCGTGGCGGGCACCGTCCCGGAGGTCAGGGGGCCGTCGCCGTAGCCGAGGCCGAGCGCCGACATGCCGCCCATGATCTTGCGTTGGATGCGGCCCTTGAGGGGCTTGACGTTGCGCGGCACGGCGAAGGCGGCGCGCAGGAACGCCGCCGCCGCGCGGCTGCGCAGCTGGACCAGGAGGGTGGCCATCCGGGTGGTGCGAAGGAGCTCCGCCCCGACCGGGACGCGCTCGGCGCCGTAGGTGTCGAGCAGGGTGTCCAAGGCCTCGTCGCGCAGGACCGCCGCCAGCTTCCAGGAGAGGTTCACGGCGTCCTGGACGCCGGTGTTCATGCCCTGTCCCGAGGCCGGGCTGTGGACGTGGGCGGCGTCGCCCGCGAGCAGCACCCGGCCCTGGCGCATCTGCTCGATCATGCGTTGCTGGATGGTGAAGACCGACACCCAGGTGGGCAGGTGGACCCGGGCCGGTCTGCCGGTGCCCGTGGCGATCTTCGCGGCGAAGCGGTCGGCGATCATCTGGTCGTCGCCGCCGTAGGAGGTCTCCGCCGTGTCGAGCAGACGCCACTTGCCGGGCTCGGGGAACGGGACCATCATCACCGTGCCGCGCGGCGTGCGCATCCAGTGGATGCTGTCCTTCGGCAGGTCGCAGTCGACGACGGCGTCCGCGATCAGCCAGGTCTCGTGGGAGTCGCCCGCGAGCTTCAGGCCGAGCTGCTTGCGGATGGTGCTGTGGCCGCCGTCGGCGCCGACCAGCCAGTCGGCGGTGACCGTCTCGGCGCGGTCGCCGGGCCCGGTGAGGTGGGCGCGCACGCCGCCCTCGCCGAGGTCCTCGAAGCGCTCGAGGCGCACGCCCCACTCGACCGTGACGCCGAGGCGGGCCGCCGCGTCGCGAAGCACCTCCTCGGTGATCACCTGGTCGATCATGAGGGTGAACGGGAAGCGGGTGGGCAGCCTGCTGTAGTCCGTGTCGAAGCGGATCAGACGGCGGCCGTTCTGGTGCAGCGTGAAGTGCTCGACCCGCTGGCCGCGCGGCAGCATCTCGTCCAGGACGCCCATCTGGTCGTACGTTTCGAGGGTGCGGGCGTGCGTGGCGAGCGCCCTGCTGGTGGCGGCCGGTCCCTCGGCCGCGTCCACCAGGCGGACCCGGACGCCGTGCCGGGCCAGCTCGTGGGCGGCGGTGAGCCCGACCGGACCGGCGCCCACGACCAGGACCTGTGGGGCGGATGCCGTCATTTCTGCCTCTCCTCGGTGCCGTGCTTGACCGCCTTCCACAAGGCCGGGTTGTCCCGGTACCAGGCGGCCGTGGCCGCGAGGCCCTCCTCGAAGGAGACGCGCGGCGCGTAGCCGAGCTCCTCGCGGATCTTGGACTCGTCGAGGGCGTAGCGCAGGTCGTGGCCCTTGCGGTCGGGCACCCGCAGCACGCTCGACCAGTCGTGTCCGGTCAGCTCCAGGAGCCGCTCGGTGAGCTGGCGGTTGGTCTGTTCGTTGCCGCCGCCCACGTTGTAGATCTCCGCCCGCCCGGCCCCGGGTGAGGACCAGCTGGATGGCGCGGCAGTGGTCGTCGACGTGCAGCCACTCGCGGATGTTGGCGCCGTCGCCGTACAGCGGGACCCGCTCGCCTTCGAGGAGGTTGGTCACGAAGCGCGGGATCAGCTTCTCCGGGTGCTGGTACGGCCCGTAGTTGTTGGAGCAGCGGGTGATCGAGACGTTCAGGCCGTGGGTGCGCCAGTAGGAGCGGGCGATCAGGTCGGAGGCCGCCTTGGACGCCGCGTAGGGGGAGTTGGGAAGGAGCGGCCACTCCTCGGTCCAGGAGCCCTCGTCGATGGTGCCGTACACCTCGTCGGTGGAGACGTGCACCACGCGCGGCACGCCGGTGCGCAGGGCGGCCTCCAGGACGTTCTGGGTGCCGCCGACGTTGGTCGTGACGAACTCCGCCGCCGACTCCAGGGAGCGGTCCACGTGCGACTCGGCCGCGAAGTGGACCACCGCGTCGTGGCCGGGGAACAGGTCGAGCAGCGCGGGCAGGTCGCAGATGTCGCCCTCGACGAAGGTGAGACGGGGGTGCGCGGCGGGCAGGTTGTCCCGGTTGCCCGCGTAGGTGAGCTTGTCGAGGACCGTCACCTCCGCGTCCTCGTAGCCCTCGTATCCGCCCTCGAGGAGCGTGCGGACGTAAGCCGAGCCGATGAAGCCCGCTCCGCCGGTGACCAGGATCTTCGTCATGCCGCGACCTCCACGCGGGTGTGGTCGCCGACCACCAGGCGGTGGTGACGGTGGGCGAGGTGGACGCCCGTGACGGCGGCGTTGCGGCCGAGCAGCGAGCCGTGCAGGCCGCGCACTCCGGTGACCGTCGCGCCGTCCAGGGCGATGGAGTGGTCGAGGTGGGTGCCGGACAGGACGCAGTCCCGGCCGATCGCGGTGTACGGACCGACGTGACAGTCCTCGAGGACCGTGCCCGCGCCGATCACCGCGGGGCCCACCACCATGGAGCGGACGACGCGGGCGCCCGGCTCGAAGTGACGACGTTGCCGAGGATCGCCGACTCGTCGTCGACCGCGCCGTCGACGCGGCGCTCCAGGCCGTCGAGGAGCATCTGGTTGCACTCAAGGACGTCCTCGACCTTGCCGGTGTCCTTCCAGTAGCCGGTGTACTCCTGGGCCCGCACGGTCTGCCCGTCGGTCACCAGCCACTGGATGGCGTCGGTGATCTCCAGTTCGCCGCGCGCGCTCGGCTCGATCCGGTCGACCGCCTCGTGGATGGCCGGGGTGAAGAAGTACACGCCGATCAGGGCCAGGTTGGAGCGCGGCACCGGCGGCTTCTCCACCAGCCGTGCCACCACGCCGTGCGCGTCGACCTCGGCGACGCCGAACGCGCGCGGGTCCTCGACCTGTGCCACCAGGACCTGCGCGGCGGGGCGCAGCGCGTGGAACTCGGCGGCGGCCTCCTGGATGCCCAGCGGCAGCATGTTGTCGCCCAGGTACATCACGAAGTCGTCGTCGCCGAGGAAGTCCTTGGCCAGTTGCACGCACTGGGCGAGCCCGGCCGGGCTCGCCTGGGGGATGTAGGTGATCCGCATGCCCAGGTCCGAGCCGTCGCCGAGGGCGTCGGCGATCTCCGAGACGTGGTTGCCGACGATCACGCCGACCTCCGTGACCCCGATGTCGCGGATGTTGTCCAACACCCGGACGAGAACCGGCTTGTTGGCGATCGGGATGAGCTGCTTGGGCATGGAGTAGCTGAACGGGCGCAGCCGGGATCCCGTTCCGCCGGCCAGAACCAGAGCCTTCATGAGGTCCTCTTCCGTGGTGTCGGTGGTGTCGGTGGTGTCGGTGTTCGTGGTGCCGCTGCCTCAGGCGGCGGGGGCCAGGCCCCGGACGGGGCGGTGCAGGGCCTCGACGAGGTTGGCGAAGCGCGCGGTGGCCGCGTCGAGGCGGGCGGCGGTTTCGGGTTCGAGGCCGCCCGCGTGGACCCGCTCGGCGTGCACGAAGAGGCTCTCGGCCACCGCCGCGGGCTTCATCGACATCAGGACCGGGCGGAGCCCGTAGTCCAGGGCGAGCAGATGGGCGAGGGAGCCGCCGGTGGCCAGCGGGAGCACCACCTTGCCCGCGAGGCCGGACTGCGGCAGCACGTCCAGGAACGCCTTCAGGAGCCCCGAGCAGCCCGCCTTGTAGACGGGGGTGGCCAGGACGATGGCGTCGGCCTCGGCGAACCGCCTCGTGGCGGCGGCGAGTTCGGGGTCTTCGGTGTCGGCGGAGAGCAGCGCGGCCGCGGGCAGCTGCCGCACGGACAGGGTCTCCACCTGGTGGCCGCGCGGCCGAGCCGCTCGGCCGTGAGGGCGAGCACCCGGTGGGTGAGGGACACCGGCGACGGGCTGCCGGAGACGGCGAGGACGGTCGGCATGGACGGGCCTCCTTGGGGACGGCGGGTCAGTGGGTCGGCACGAGTGCGTCGGTCTTGGCGGCCTCGTCGCGTACGGATGCGCGGCGTACGGCGTCGAGGAGTTCGAGGGAGGCGAGCACCCGCTCCCGGTCCGGCACGAAGTCGACCAGGCAGGCGATCTCGTCGACCCCGGCCTCGCGCACCCGCCGTGCGGTGGCCGCGCACTCCTCGACCGTGCCGATCAGCGCGTTGCCGGACAGGTACCGGTTGACGGCGAGGCCGGCGAGCCCGCGCTGGGCGCGCGCCTCGGCGAGGACGTCCCGGCCCTCCTTGTTCCCGCTCATCCGGCCGCCCGCCGCCACGGCGTGCGCCTCCAGGTCGATCGCGGAGAGCAGGTAGTCGCGCAGCGCGCCGCCGCCCACCTCGCGCGCGAGCTCGGGGGTCTTCGCGACGTAGGTGTGCATCATGACGGTGACCTTGCCGGGCCCCTCCCAGCCCGCGTCGGCGCGGGCCCGCCGGTACAGGGCGGCCTTCGTGGCGAGCGACGCCACGTCCTGGTTCTCCAGGTGGGTGAGGACGTTGCAGCCGAGCCGCCCCGCCTCGCGGAACGTCTCCTCGCTGCGCGACGCGGTCACCCACACCGGGAGTTCGTCCCGCACCGGGCGCGGATAGACCGGCAGCGTGGCCTCGGCGCCCAGCGGATTGGTGCCGGTCCAGCGGCCGGTGCGCCAGGCCTCCCGGATGTCCGTCAGGTCCTGGAGCATCTGCGCGCGGCGCGTGTCGTACTTCTCGGGGGCGAGCACGAAGTCGTTGACGTTCCAGCCGGAGCCCACCGAGATCGCGACGCGGCCGCCGGAGATGCCGTCCACCATCGCGAAGTCCTCCACGACGCGGGCCGCCGGGTGCAGCGGAGTGACCACGCTGCCCGCGCGGATCTGGATCCGGCGGGTCACGGCGGCGATGGCGGCCGACGTGACGGCGGGGTTGGGGAAGGCACCGCCGAAGCGGTGGAAGTGGCGCTCGGGCGTCGACACGAAGCCGAAGCCGAGCTCGTCGGCGCGCCGCGCCGAGTCCAGCATCAGCCGGTACGTCTCCTGCGCCTGGTCGCCGACCGCGGCGAAGAAGAAGACGCCGAAGTCCAGCGGCTGCCCACCGGGTCCAGCGCTGCCGGTCTGCCGGGAATCCGCGTTCATCCTGTGCTGCCTCCTTCGGGGATGGGCGGGGCTTGCTGCCCGCGGTCACCCTCCGGCCGTCGCCTCGCAGCCCGCTTGAGTACGGGCAGGCCGCCGGGGGCCCAGAACCGCTCCACCGGGGTTCGAGCGCGCGGGGGAAACCTGGGCCGGGACCGACTCCGTTCCGATGGACCCGCTGGACCCGAGAGGTTGCTGGATGACGACACAGACACTGCTGGCCGCCGACACCGTCGACGGCCTGCTCGCCGCGGCGGTCGCCGCCCGGCCCGACGCTCCCGCGGTCACGGACGGCTCGGGAACCTGGCGCTACGCGGACCTCGACGCCTGGTCACAGGCGTACGCCGACTGGCTCACCGCCCGGGGCGTGCGCCGCGGCGACCGGGTCCTGGCCCGGGTCGGCAACGTCCGCGAGTTCACCGCCCTGCTCTTCGGCGCGCTGCGCCGCGGCATCGTCTTCGTGCCGGTCAACCCGGCGATGAAGCGCTTCCACCTGAACACCGTGGTGCCCGACTGCGACCCCGCCCTGCTGATCGGGCAGACGGACCAGGACGTCGCGGTCCTCAGCGAGGTGACGGACCGGCCGGTGTTCGGCCTCGACGAGGTGGCGTCCGGCGCCGAGCGGCTCCTCGGCGCCGCACCCGGCGCGGCCGACGCGGACCCGGTGCGCCCCGACGACCTCGGCCTGCTCATCTACACGTCGGGCTCCACAGCGGCGCCCAAGGCCGTCGTCAGCACCCACGCCCCGATCGTCTTCGCGGCCCGCGCCATCCAGGCCCGGCTGCGGTACCGCGAGGACGACGTCGTGCTCGCCGCCGTACCGCTCTCCTTCGACTACGGCCTCTACCAGGTCTTCCTGTCCGTGATCGCCGGAGCGCGGCTCGTGCTCAGCGAGCCCGACCGGCACGTGGGCCTGCTCGGCACGCTCCACGAGCACGGGGTGACCGTGGTGCCGCTGGTGCCGTCGCTCGGCGAGATGCTCCTCGCCCTGGCCCGCCGGGACCGCCGCGAGCCGCCGCCGGTGCGCCTGTTCACCAACACCGGCGCCGCCCTCACCGCTCCCGTCATCGCCCAGTTGCGCGCCGCCTTCCCGCGGGCCCAGGTGTCGCCCATGTACGGCACCACCGAGTGCAAGCGGGTCACCGTGCTCGAACCGGACGGCGACCTGGCCAAGCCCGGCTCGGTCGGCCGCGCCCTCGACGGCACCCAGGTGCTGATCCTCGACGACGACGGGCAGCCCCTGCCGCCGCACACCGTCGGCGAGATCGCCGCGCGCGGGCCGCACGTCATGTCGGGCTACTGGCGCGCCCCCGAACAGACCGCGCCGCGCTTCCGCCCGCACCCGGTCACCGGCGAGGTCACCCTGCACACCGGCGACTACGGGTACCTGGACGCCGACGGCCACCTCTACTTCGCGGGCCGCCGCGACGACCTGTTCAAGCGCAAGGGCGTCCGCATGGGCACCCTGGAGATCGAGACGGCCGCCCTCGACATCCCGGGCGTCACGGCCACCGCCGTGCTCGCGCCCGCCGACGGCCACGACCTCACCCTGTACGCCGTCGCCGAGCTGACCGAGAACGCGCTCCTCGACGAGCTCGCCGAGCGCCTGGAGGCCGCGAAGGTCCCGGCCGTGTGCCACCTCGTCGACGAGCTGCCGCTCACCCCCAACGGCAAGACCGACAAGCGTCGGCTGCGCGATGCGCGCGGCGCGTCTTAAGGAGTACGGACCATGACCACGATGGACACGCGGCCGGACGCCGAGTTCGAGCGGCTTCTCGCCTCGGTGCTGCCCCGGCACGCCGGGGCCCTTGGCCCGGCGCTCGACCTCAAGGGCGCGGGCCTTGACTCCATGGCCACGATCGAGCTCCTCGTGCGGTTGGAGGACGCCTACGGCGTCGAGTTCCCCGAGGCGAGCCTCAATGCTTCGACTTTTGCTACGCCTTCCGCGTTGTGGGGGGTTCTTAGCTCTCTGCGTGGCGCGTAGTCGCCTTTTGCGGATGGATTTGCCACGCCATGTTGTCTCCGGTCTGCGGGGGCGTCGTGGCTGAGCGCGCCCACGCGGCGGAGCCGCATATCAACACAGCCCCGCGCCCCTTCGGGGCGCGGCACCCCCACCCCCTCAGATGAAGGAGCCCCCCATGTCCCACCTCTTCATCGGCATCGGCGTCACCGTTGTCGTGTGTCTCGTCTTCAAGTTCGGTGGTGACGCGCTGAAGAAGCGGCGTGACTGATCCGTCATGGCGAAGGGGCCCCCGACCGGATTCCGGTCGGGGGCCTCTCGCTTGGGCTTGCTCGGTGGGTCAGGCGGCGAGTCGTTCCAGGTCCGTCACCACGCGGGCCGGGGTCGGCATGGCCGCCATGTCGTCCCGCAGGTGCCGGGCGGCCTTCAGGTAGCGGTCGTCGGTGAGGACGTCGGTGAGCGCCTCGCGGACGCGGGCCGGGTCGATTCTGCGGGGCCGCCTCCGGGAGGACCCGGGCCGCCCCGGCCGCGGCGAGCAGTTCGGCCGACGCGAACTGGTCCACCAGCTGGGGCAGGACGACCTGCGGGAGGCCGAACGCGCTGGACGTCATCGTGGTGTTGGCGCCGCCGTGGTGCACCACCGCGTCGCAGTCCCGCAGGAACAGGTTGAGCGGCACCGGCGCCACCACCCGGACGTGGTCCGGCAGCGCGCCGAAGCCCTCGTGGAACGCCGGGTCCGCGGTGACCACGGCCTCGACGTCGGTGAGCCCCGCGAAGGACTCGATGATCGTGCGGAACAACCCGGTGCCGTTGAGCTCCAGCGTCTGGCGGCCCAGGCAGACCACCACCCGGCGCACCCCCTCGGGGGCCGGTGTCCGCAGCCACTCGGGCACGGTGCCGACGCCGTTGAAGGGCACGTAGCCGATCGGCGCGCCCGGCGCGGCGCTCGGGTGGCGCAGCGCGGGCGGGCACGGGTCGAGCAGCAGATCGGGGTCGGGAAGCCCGTCGAGGCCGAGCCGGTGTGCCGCTCCGTACAGGAAGTCGCGGGCCGAGGCGCGGGACGGGCCGCTGAGCGGGTCGACGCCCCAGCGGTGCTGCACCGACGGCACCCCGAGGACCTTGGCGACGATCGATCCGGTGAGCTCCATCTGCTCGGACACGATCAGGTCGGGGCGCAGGTCGCGGGCGCACTCCAGGTAGGCGCCGAGCAGATAGCGGGCGTGGGTCTCCCACAGCTTGGTGGTGCCCGCCATCTTCTCCGGCGGCGTCGGGCCCATCAGCTCCAACGGCCGTACCCCGGGCGGCAGATGGCGCTTCAGTACGTCCAGGCCGTGGAAGCGGTCGCCGACGTCGACGGCGGATATCCCGGCCGCCCGGGCCGCGTCCGTGACGTCAGGCTGCGCGGCGACCGTCACCTCGTGCCCGGCCCCCTTCAGCGCCCAGGCCAGCGGCACCATCGGGGTGAAGTGGGTGGGGAAGGGGGTGCTCAGCATCAGTACGCGCATGGTCCGGTGTCTCCTGTGCGGTGGGGGTCTCGTTGACGTTCACGTCGTTCATCAGCAGTGCGGTGATCAGGGCGAGCAGCAGCAGCCCGGCGGCGGTCAGCAGGACCGTGCCGGTGGCGTCGGCGAACGCCCGCGTGACCAGGTCGCGGCGGGCCGGGCCGAGTCCGGCGATGCGGGCCGCGGCGGAGTCCGGGTCCTTGATGCCGGACGCCCCGGCCGCCGAGGCGAACCGGGTGCTCAGGACCGCGCCGAGCACGGTGCCGCCGATCGTGGTGCCCAGCATGGTGGCGAACCGCGAGGTGGTGGTGACCACGCCCAACTGGCCGGGCGGCGCGGCCGACTGGGCCATGAACAGGGCGATCTGGGTGACCCCGCCGAGGCCCGCGCCGAGCAGCAGGAGCAGCGCGTCGAGCTGCCACGGGGAGGCGTCGGCGACGGTCAGGCCGAGCCCGGCGACGGCGACGACGGAGGTCGCCGTGGTGACGGTCAGGGCGGCCTTGCAGCGTCCGGTGCGGGCGACCCAGCGGCCCCAGCCGAGGAACACCAGGACGACGCCGACCGCCAGCGGGATCAGCTGCAGGCCGACCACGTCCAGGTCCACGCCCCGCACGATGTTCAGGTAGTTGATCAGGAAGACCGGCAGCGAGAGCAGGGCGAACCCGCCCACGAACTGGAGCACGGCGGCCGGGCGGAACACCCGGTCCTTGAAGAGCGTGAGCGGCATCAGCGGGTCCGCCGCCTTCCGCTGGCGCCCCACGAAGGCCACGCCGAGGGCGAGCGCGCCGTAGGCGTACGACACCCAGGGCCCGGAGTGGCCGTGGTCTCCGTACGCCTTGACGCCGAGCAGCAGCGAGCAGGTGGCGCCCGCGATGAGCACCGAGCCGACGACGTCGACCCTCTGCCGGGTGCCGGTGCCCGGCAGCTTCAGCGCCCACGCCACCCCGGCCAGGGCGAGGCCCACGACCGGCACGTTGACCAGGAAGATCCAGCGCCAGGACAGCTCCTCGCTGAGCGGGCCGCCGATCAGCGGGCCCGCGATGATGCCCGCCGCGATGAGCGCGCCGCCCGCGTTGGAGCGCTGGGCGCGGGACTTCGGCGGGTACAGCGTGGCGATCACGATGAGGGTCATGCTGATCAGACCGCCACCGCCCAGGCCCTGGACCGCCCGGAACACGATCAGCTGGGTGAGGGACGTGGCGCTCGCGCAGAGCGCCGAACCGGCCAGGAAGGTGACGAGCGCGGTGAGGTAGACGCGGCGTGGTCCGTAACTGTCGCTGAGCCTGCCGTACAGCGGCTGGGCGGCCGTCGCGGCGAGCAGGTACGCGGTGATCAGCCAGGGGAAGCGGGCGATGCCGTGGGCCGGGTCGAGGTCGCGGACGATCGGCAGGATCGCCGAGGAGACGATCGACCCGTCGAGCAGGGCGACGGCCATGGTCGCCATCGCGCACACCATGAAGACCAGGACCTGGATGTCGCTCATGCCGTGCGGATGGGGCTGCTTCTCCTTTGGCTTCTTCTCGTTCGCGGTCTCGGTTATCTCCGTCGTCTCCGTCGTCTCCGTCGTCTCCGTCGTCTCGGTTGTCTCCGTTGTCTCTGTAGCGCTCACAGCCGCACCGCCTGACGGGCGACCAGGTCCTCCAGGACGCCGACCGTTTCCGACGCGGCGGGCAGCTCCTCGATCTCGTGCCGCAACCGGGCCGCGTCCCGCCGGTAGTCCGGGTCGGTGAGCAGCGCGCGGACGGCGTCGGTGAGGTGGCCGTCGCCGTTCTGCAGCTCCGCCGAGTCGAGGCTGATCCCGGCGCCCGCGTCGGCGACCCTGTCGCCCGCGACGAACTGCTCGCCCACCTGCGGCAGGACCAGCTGCGGCACGCCGAGCGCGGCCGCGCCGAGCGTGCTGCCCGGGCCGCCGTGGTGGACCACCAGGTCGGCGCCGGGGAACAGGACACCGGGAGCGGTCTCGTCGGTGTACGACACGGTTGCCCGGCAGCGCCCCGACCGCCGCGCGGAACCGGGCCGGGGCCGACACGACCGCCTCGACGCCGTCGGTGCGCCCGAGCGCGGCGACGACGCGGCGCAGCAGCGGGGCGCCGCCCAGGTCGAGGGTGTGCCCGCCGAGCGCCACCGCGACCCGGCGGCCCGGCGGCGCGGTGTACGCCCAGGGGGCGCGGCCGCCGGTGTGGGGGACGGGGCGGAGCGGGCGGCCCGGCGGGGCGTCGGTGCCGCGGAGCGCGGGCGGCGCCGGGTCGAGGATCAGGTCCGGGCCCGGCACCGCGGCAAGGCCGAGGCGCTCGCACAGCGGCCCGAGCCACATCAGGGTCATCTTGAGCATGGCGGTGCTGGTGGGGCTGACGCCCCAGCGGTGTTCGACGCTCGGGGCGCCGAGCACCGCGCCGACGATGGGCGCCGCGAAGTCCATGTGGTCGCCGACGACCAGGTCGGGCTGCCAGTCGCGGGCGAGCTCCAGGTAGTCGTGGAGGTGGTACGGGGTGTGGTTGCGCCACATCTGGGCGGCGCCGTCGATCTGCCGCGCGGGCGGGCGGCCCACGGCCTCGATGGGGCGCGGGCCCCGCGGGCCCTTGCCGCCGCGCAGATCCTCGTGGTGGAAGGCGTCCCCGTACGTGGCGGTCGCGAGGCCCGCGGCCTCGGCGGGGCCCGTCACATCGGGCTGGCCGGTGACGAGGACCTCGTGGCCGGCCGCCCGGAGCGCCCTGATCAGCGGCAGCATGGGCAGGAAGTGGGTGGCGGCGGGGGAGCTGACGAACAGGACGCGCATCACAGGTTCTCCAGGTCACGGACGACGGCGGCGGGGCTCGGCATGGCGGCCATGGTGGCGGCGAGCTGTCCCGCGCCCTTGGCGAAGCGCTCCTCGGCGAGCAGGGTGCGCACGGCCGCCGCGATGGCCGCCGGGTCGTTCTGCTCGTCGGCGGTGGCGAGGGTGAGCCCGGCGTCCGCGGCGGCCAGCAGCTCACCGCCCTGGAACTGGTCCACAAGCTGGGGCAGGATCAGCTGCGGCACCCCGAGACCGGCCACGGTGAGCAGGGTGTTGGCGCCGCCGTGCGTGACGACCGCGTCGGTCCGGCCGACGAAGCCGTTCAGCGGCGTCGGCGGGATGAGCCGCACGTTGGCCGGGACGGTGCCGAGCCGGTCGAGGAACTCCTCCTGCACCGTCATCACGGCCTCGGCCTCCGGTATGTCCCCGAAGGCCTCGATGATGCCGCGGAACATCGGGACGCCGCCGAGCGCGAGGGTCTGCCGCCCCATCGACACGCACACCCGGGGCCGCTCGCCGCGCGTCCGCAGCCAACCGGGCACCGCGCCGGTGCCGTTGAAGGGGATGTGCCGGATCGGGGTGGCCGCCGGGGTCCCGGGGCACAGCAGCTGCGGCGGCGCCGGGTCGAGCACCAGGTCGGGCCGCGGCAGTCCGCCCTCGATGCCGAGCCGCTCGCAGGCGCCCGCGAGCAGGTCCTCGGCGGTGCCGCGCATCAGATGGCTCATCGGGTCGACGCCCCAGCGGTGCGACACCACCGGGATTCCCAGGGCGCCGCCGACGAGCAGCGCCGACCAGTCGAAGATCTCCGAGACGACCAGGTCGGGCCGGTACTGGCGGGCCACCTCCAGATAGCGCGGCGCCAGGTAGCGGGAGTGCAGGACCCAGACCCGGGAGCCGATGAGGGTCATCTTCGGGGTGAGCGGGCCCACGATCTCGATGGGCCGCTTGTCCGGCGGCAGCGGCGGGGACAGCAGGTCCTTGCCGAAGAACTGACGGCCCACGGTGACGGTGGAAAGGCCCGCGGAGCGGGCCATCGGGACGATGTCGGGCTGCCCGGCGACCAGCACCTCGTGCCCGGCGCCGCGCAGCGCCCAGGCCAGCGGCACCGTGCAGGAGAAGTGGGTGGACTCGGGGCTGCTCAGGATCAGTACGCGCATGAAGGGTCCTCTGCGGGCTCGTTGGTTTCCCCGGGCTCGCCGGAAGCGGAGTCGGCGGGCTCCGGCCCGTGCTCAGGCCCGTGCTCAGGCCCGTGCTCAGGCTCGTGCTCCGGGCCGCGGCGCACGGCCTCGGCGAACGCGGTCACGACGGTGTCGGCGAACGCGGCGGGCAGCCGGTCGGCGCGCACGGTCGCGGTGGCCAGGGCGCCGTCCGGGGTGATCCGGACGTCGAACTCCAGCTCGGTGAACATGGTGGGCTCCCCGATCCGCCCCAACTCGACGGCGCAGCCTTCGAGTGCGAGCACGGGGTCGGGGTCGTCCTGCATCAGGAAGCTGGGCATGGGCCCCAGGGCCGCGCCGCCGCCGGTCAGCACGACCGTGCGGGCGAGCCGCGCGCCGCCCAGCTCCTGGGCGCCGAGCGCGTCGTCCACGTTCGCGACCGCCTGCCGCGGCAGGTCGGTGCCGCCCGTCTGGTGGGGCGGCCAGAACCGCAGGTAGAGCAGGTCGACGCGGCAGCTCACCGCGGTCGCGAGGACTCCGCTGCCGCGGCGGGCCACCGGCACCTTGACGGTGATGTCCGGCTCGCCGGTCAGTTCGCGCAGGACGAGCCCGAACCGGGCGGCGAGCACCGCGAACCGGGTGGTGCCGAGCTCGCGCGCGTGCCGCTCCCAGGCGCCGAGGTCGGCCCGGCTCAGGCGGCGCGAACGGGAGTGCCCGGGGGCGGCGATGGCCGAGCCGTCGGTACGGCCGGGGACGCGCAGCTCCGTGAGCTCCTCCAGGTGCTCCTCCCAGTAGTCCTGCTGGGCGTCCAGGTCGACCCGGGACACCACCCCGTGGTGGTCGGCGGAGACCTCGGCGAGGGTGGCGGCGGGCCCGGCGAACTCCGGTTCCCGGCCCGCGGCCCGCGCCGCGTAGGCCAGGCCGAGGTCGGCGGCGAGCACCGCCTCGGACGCCCCGTCGAAGGCCACGTGGTGGACGACCAGGCCGAACAGGGTGCGTCCGGTGTCCCGGCTGCGCACCGCGCCGCACCGCCACACCGTGCCGCCGGGCAGGTCGAGCGGGGTGAAGACGGCCGCGAGCCAGTCGGCGACGGCCGCCGTCTCGTCGGGCGCGTCGGGCAGGCGCAGCGCCGTCACCCCGGCGGGCCGGTCCGGCACCACCGCGTAGCCGGTCTCGTTGTCCCGGATCAAGTACCGGGCGTGCAGGGCCTGGTGGCGCAGGTGGACGTCCTGGGCGGCGCGGGTCAGCGCGTCCACGTCGACGGGGCCCTCGATCCACCAGGCGAGGCGGCACAGGCCGCCCATGCGGTCCTTGTCGTGGGCGCCCGCGAACAGGAAGCCGGACTGCTGCGGCGGCAGCGGGATCTCGCCGGGGCCGAGCCGGGACCCGGCGGCCGTGGCGGCCGGGGCGGCGGCGGTGGCGGTGGCGAGCCAGGCGGCGAACTCCCGCACGGTCGGGGTGCGGAAGAGCTGCGAGGGCGGGACGGGCACGCCGAAGGCGGCGTCGAGCCGCTGGCAGAGCCGGGCCGCGTCGAGCGAGCTGCCGCCGAGGTGGAAGAAGGAGGCCCCGGCCGCCACCGGGCCGCAGTCGAGCACCTCGCGGTACGCCTCGGCGACCAGCGCCTGGGTGCCGGTCAGCTCCTCGGCGGGTGCGGCGTCGGCGTCCGGCCCCGCGGGGGCGGTGAGCGCGCGTCGGTCCAGCTTGCCGTTGGCGAGCAGCGGGAACCGGTCCAGGAGGTGCACGCGGCGCGGCACCAGGTACTCGGGGAGCAGCCCGGTGAGGTGCTCGCGCAGCGCGTCGGGGTCGGGGCCGCCGTCCGCGCGCGTGTACCAGAGGGCGAGCCCGTGGTACGAGCCGTCCGGCTTGGGCAGCGGGACGACCGCCGCGCCGGTCACCGCGGGTATCCGCTCCACCGCGCGCTCGACCTCGGCGGGCTCGATCCGGTGCCCCCGGACCTTGATCTGCCGGTCGTCGCGCCCCTGGTAGTACAGCACCCCCTCGGCGGTCCGGTGCCCCAAGTCGCCGGTCCGGTAGAGGCGTTGGCGCCGCCCGTCGACCTCGGTGTCGACGAAGGCGGCGGCCGTCAGGGCCGGGTCGCCGAGGTAGCCGTGGGCGAGCGCGGGCCCGCCGAGGCACAGCTCGCCGGTCTCGCCCGGCGCGCACGGGCGGGCGCCGTCGAGGACCAGGACGTCGGTGTGGGGCAGGGCGGCGCCGAGCGGGATGCCCGCCGGGTCGTCGCAGTCGCTGTCCTGTATCTCGTGGGCCGTGACGATCGCCCCGGCCTCGACGGGCCCGTACACGTTGAGCAGCCGGATGCCGGGGTGGGCGGTGAGGAACTGGCGGACGCGCGGCGGGGCGGCCCGTTCGCCGCCGACCGCCAGCCACTTCATGCCGGTGAAGGCGGCGACGTCGGCGGTGACCAGCATGTTGAAGAGCTGCGTGGTCAGGAAGGCGGCGTTGACGCCCTCGTCCGCGATCAACGCGCGCAGCGCGCGCGGCACCAGGACCTGCTCGTCGAGGAGGACGGTGGTGCCGCCGGTGAGCAGCGTGGACCAGCAGTCCAGGGTGAAGCCGTCCCAGGTCGGCGGGGCGGTCTGCGGCATCACCGTGCCGGGGCCGAGCTCGGCGAAGGTGTCCGTGTCGAAGAGGCGGACGGCGTTCTGGTGGGTGGCGATCACCCCCTTGGACGTGCCGGAGGAGCCGGAGGTGAAGAACACCGCGCACGGGTCGTCGCCGCCCACCGCGACCGGTGCCGGGCGCAGTGCGCGCGCGGCGGTGACGGCCAGGTCATCGGCGGGCGGCGCCCAGGCCCGCACCGGCGAGGCCGCGGCCGCCCGGGTGGTGACCAGGAGCGGCGCGTCGAGCCCGCGGATCTGCCGGTCGAGCCGGTCGGCGGGCCAGCGGGTGTCAAGGACCGAGTAGGCGGCCCCGCACTTGAAGAGCCCGAGCAGCACCGCGACCAGCGCGGTGCCGCGCTCCATGAGGACGGGCACCAGGTGGCCGGGGCCGACGCCCTCGGCCTGGAGCAGCGCCGCGTAGGTGTCGGACGCGGCGTCGAGCTCGCGGTAGGAGACCCGCGCTCCCCGGTGGACCAGGGCGGTCGCGTCGGGGAAGCGGCGGGCGGCGTCCTGGAACAGGCCGTGCATGGTGGTGCCCCGCAGGAACGGGGCGGTGCCCCAGTCGGTCGCGGGTTCGAGCAGCGTCGTCATCTTCCCGCCTCCTCGGTGGCCTTGGGCGGCGCGACGTCCGTGTGGCCCGCCCGTACGCACGCTTCGAGGAAGCCCACGAGGCGGTGCGGGGTGGGCATGCGGTCGATCTCGGCCCGCAGCGCGGTGGCCCGCTGCCGGTAGGCGGGCGTTTCGAGCAGGTCCCGTACGGCGTCGGCCACCTGGTCGGAGCTTTCGGCGGGCAGCGCGTTGCCCGCGCCGGACGCGCGCACCAGGTGGGACCAGTGCTCCTGGAAGGCGTTCCGGGGCAGCAGCAACTGGGGCAGGCCGTGGGTGACGGCGAGCAGTCCGCTGCCGACGCCGCCGTGGTGCACCAGCGCGTCGCAGTGCGCGAGCAGCACGTCGAGCGGGAAGTCCCGCACCATCCGTACGCCGTCCGGCAGTCGGCCCGCGCCCTCGGCCTGGGCGCCGGTGACGGCGAGCACGACGTCGGCGCCGAGGCCGCGCAGACCGGCCACCACCTGGTCGCGGACCTCGTCGAGGGCGGCGGTGGTGACCCCGCCGGTGACGCAGACGAGGGGGCGCCCGGACGTCCGGTCCTCGCGCAGCCAGCGGGGCAGCGCGGCGGGGCCGCTGTAGGGCACGTACCGCATGTCGGCGCGGCGCACCCCGTGCGGCGGGCGCAGGCCCGGCGGACAGGGGTCGATCCAGACGGAAGGGCCGACCACCGGGTCGGCCCCGAAGCGCTCGAAGAGCCGCGCGTACGACGGCCGCAACTGGGCCTCGCTCTCGCAGTGCACGCCGAGCGAGACGCCCCAGGTGTGGCCCACGGCCGGGACCTTCAGGGCGGCGGCGGCCACCAGGCCCGCCGCGGCGGCCGTGTCGTGGACCACGATGTCCGGGCGCCAGAAGCGGGCGAAGGCGACCAGGTCGTCGGTGAGGGTGTCGGCGACCGCGATCATCTTCTCGGTGAGCGCCTCGCTCAGGTCGGCGTCCAGGACGGCGGCGGCCGCACCGCCTTCGCCCGCGGCCTTCAGCCGGCCGGGCCCGAGCCCGAGGGGCCGGGCGGCCACGGCACCGGCGGCCGCCTCGTCGCCGACGGGCACGGCCACCAGGCCCGCGCGGGTGACCGGTTCGGCGCACTGCGGGCGCACCGCCACCCGCACCTCGTGGCCCGCGAGCCGACTGGCCCAGGCGAGCGGGATGATCCAGGGGATGTGGGCCGGGCCGTGACCCACGAACAACACGCGCATTCAGATGCCTCACTCCATCGCGTCCGGTCAGTGGCAGCCCAAGGGTGCGACCGCCCACTCGAACGCGACTCGGGCCCCGTAAGAACGCGAAGCGCCCGTAGGGTTCCCCCTACGGGCGCGGCGCGAAGAGCGCCCCGAAGGGGCGCGGGGAACTGCGCGAGCAACCAGAAGGCACCCGCACCCGCCCGGGAGCAGAGCTACCCGAGCCAGTAGGCGAAGGCCGACCGCCAGGTCACGCCCGCCGCCCACCCCGCCGGTAGGCGTACGCGGCGAACGCGGCGAGAAGGGCGGTCCACACCGCGAGCACCCCGACCCCCGCCAGGGAAGGCGCCCCGCCAGCCGCCGCGTTCCAGGACAGTTCGGCGTACCGGTACACCGGCGTCTCCTTGGACAACGGCTGGGCCCAGGAGGGCAGTTGGTCGACCGGCATCATCAGGCCACCGAGCAGGGTCAGCGTCAGGTACGACACCGTCCCCGCGATCTGCGCCAGCTGCGCGCGGAACAGATAGCCGATGCCGATGCCGAGCATCGCGAGCGGCGCGATGCCCACCCACAGGAGCAGGAACACCGAGAGCCAGGTGCCGAAGGAGAGGTGGACTCCCTTGTAGGCGCCGCCGATCAGGCCGATCACGACGATCGGCATGATGCCGAGGCAGGTGGCGACCGCGCCGCGCGCCACCACGACCTGCGCGGGCGAGAGCGGGGTGAGCCGCAGTTGGCGCAGCCAGCCGAGCGCGCGGTCCTCGGCGATGCCGGTGCCGTTGGTGATGACCACGCCGAGCGCGCCGAACGCGGCCGCGCCGACCATGGACCGCACCAGGGACTCCTGGTCGGGGCCGCCGCCCGCGACGGTCAGGTACAGGCCGACCGGCATGACGAGGCTCATCATCAGATAGCCGCCGTTGCGGACGAGCCGCAGGATTTCGAGTCGGATGTAGCCGATCATCAGCGGGCCTGTCCTTCCGGTGCGCTGTCGCGGTGGCGTGCCTGGTGGGTGAGGGCGATGAAGGCCTCTTCGAGGCCGACGCCGGAGACCTCGAGGTCGGTGAAGGCGTCCGCGCGGGCGAGCGCGTGCACGGTCTGGTCGGACTCGGTGGTCCGCAGGTGGACCCGGCCGCTGTGGAACTCCACCGAGGTGACGCCGGGCAGGAGTTCGTAGCGGTCGGCCGTCCCCTGCGGCACGAACGACACCGTGCGGCCCTCGATCATGTTCTTGATCTGGTGCGGCGTGCCGTCGGCGACGACCTTGCCGGAGGCGATGACGACGACGCGGTCCGCGCTGTCGTCGGCCTCCTCCAGGTAGTGGGTGGAGAACAGCACGGTGTTGCCGCGATCGGCGTACCGCCGCATGGCGTCCCACAGCTCGCGTCGGGACTCGACGTCGAGGGCGGCGGTCGGCTCGTCGAGCACCACCAGGTCGGGGTCGCCCGCGAGCGCGAGCGCGAACCGCACCCGCTGGGCCTGGCCGCCGGAGAGGCGGTCCACCTTCCGGTGGGCGAGCTTGGTGAGCTGGGCGAGGTCGAGCACCTCGGCGAGCGGCAGCGGCTGGGTGTAGGTCCGCCGTACGAAGTCCACGAGTTCGCGCACCGAGACCCGGGGGATCATCTTCCCCTCTTGCAGCATGGCGCCCAGGTGCCCGGCGCGCATGGCGAGTTCGGGCTTCTTGCCGAACACCTCGATGGTGCCCTCGTCCTGTGGGAACAGGCCGAGCAGCATGCCGATGGCGGTGGACTTGCCGGCGCCGTTCGGGCCGAGCAGGGCGACCGTCTCGCCGCGCGCGATGGTCAGGTCGACGCCGTCGACGGCCCGGACGTCTCCGTACTTCTTGACCACGCCCCGGAAGACCACGGCCGGGGGGCTGCCCAGTGCTGTCATGGGCGGTGACACCTGATTCCTCTCCCCGGATTCCTCCGGGCGTGCGTGCGGGCGTGCGTGCGGGTGTTCCTGTGCTTCTCGTGCCGAAGGGCGCATCTCAGACCAGGCCTTCCAGGGTGCGGACCAGTTCGGCGGGGCCGGGCAGGGCCCTGATCTCCGCGCTCACCTCGTGCGCCGCCTTGCGGTAGCGCTCCTCGTGGAGCAGCCCGGCGAGGGCGTCGCGCACCAGGTCCGGATCGTGCTGTTCCGCTTCGGTGCCGAGGTTGAGCCCGGCGCCGGACTCCGCCACGAGCCGCCCCGTGGTCCGCAGGAACGGCTTGTCGCCGGGGAGCGCCAACTGGGGCACGCCGGCGGCGAAGGACGTCATGCTGGTGCCGCTGCCGCCGTGGTGCACGGCGAACGCGGTGTGCCCCATCACCGGTCCGATCGGGAACCGGTCCACGACCTGCACCGTGGGCGGCACGTCGCCGAGCAGCGGGTGGTACTGGGCGTCGATCGGGAAGAGCACGTCGACGCCGAGCGCGGTGCAGGCGTCCAGGACGTGCCGGAAGCCCAGCGGGAGCCGGCCGGTCTCGGCGAGCAGCTGCCCGTGCCACATGCCGAGGCACAGCAGCGCCCGAGGGCGGGCGGGCTCCCTGACCGCCCAGTCGGGCAGTTCGGCGGTGCCGCAGTACGGTACGTAACGGGACAGCAGGCCGGGGGTGTTGTCGCCGCCGGGCAGCAGCGAGGCCGGGCTCGGGTCGATGAGCAGGGCCGGGTCGGGGAAGCCGTCCGCCGCCCCGTGCGCGACGCAGAGGTCGTGGAGCCGCACCTTGGCCTGGCGGAGCAGCGGGCTCGTGAAGTCCTCCGGGCCCCAGCGGTGGATCACCCCGGGCACGCCGAGCGCCCCGGCCACCACGAGCCCGCCGAACTCCACCGGGTCGGTGACCACCAGGTCCGGCCGCCAGTCCCGGCCCAGGCGCACGAAGTCGTCGAGGTAGCCGCCGAGCCGGGTGCGCCAGCGCTCCCCGATGGCGTCCCACTCGGAGTCCGCGCGCCGGTCCATGGAGTCCCGGCCGACCATCGCGACCGCGCCGGGCCGGGTCAGTTCCTTGCGGGCCCCGCCGGAGCCGCCGACGAGCCGGGTGTCCAGGCCCGCCGCCGAGGCGAACCGGACGAGTTCGGCGTCCCCGGCCACCAGGACCTGGTGCCCGGCCGCGCGCAGCGCCCAGGTGAGCGGCACCATCGGCACCAGGTGGCTGGGCACGAGGGCCGTGATCAGTACGCGCATGACTCCTCCTGCCGCTGGGGCGCGGCCGTGGGCGAACCGGGCCGCCCGTGGGCCGTGACCAGCGTTTCGATGTCGGTGACCAGGTGGTCGACGGGCGGGCAGGCGAGGATCTCGCGCCGCACGGCGGCCGCCCGGCGCCGGTACGTCGGATCGGTGAGCAGGGCGGTGACGCCCGTGTGCACCGCCTCCGCGTCCGCGAAGGGCGCGGGCAGGTCGATGGCGGTGCCGAGCTCGGCACAGCGCCGCGCCGAGTGCGGCTGGTCGTCGTACATCGGCGTGACGAGCATCGGGGTGCCGGAGCGCAGGCCCTCGCGGATGCCGCTGTGGCCGCCGTGCGTGACGAACACGTCGGCGGCCTCCAGGAGCACGTCCTGCGGCACCCACTCGTTGACCAGGCGGACGTGGTCCGGCACCGGTCCGAACGCCTCGGGGTCGCGGCCGACGCCGATGGAGACGACGGCCGTGCAGTCGATGTCGGAGAACCGCCTCGATCACCGCCTCGATCACCGCGTCCGACTTCCACGGCAGGGACGGCGCGATGGTCCCGATGGACGTGTAGACAAGGGGCTTGTCCTCGGGCAGCTCCGCGAGCCAGGGCAGCACCGGGTCGTCGCTGCGGAACGGGGTGGTCTGGCGGTAGTGGCGCAGGGTGCGCGGGTCCAGGTCGTCGGCGGTGCAGCTGGGCGAGAGCCAGCTCACCAGGAGGTGCCGGTAGGCGGTGTTGTCGTCCGTGGTGGCGGGCAGCCCCAGGGCGGCGCGCAGCTCGTTGAGCGGGCCGTGGGTGACCTGGGGCGGCAGCAGATGGGTCGAGCCGCCCGCGACGGCCACGTGCGGGATGCCGAGCGCCTCGGCGGCGAGGTAGCCGCCCAGCTCCTCGCCCTCGCGGACGATCACGTCGGGGTGCCACCGCTCGGCGACGGCGATGATGTCGCGGGCCGCCGTCAGGGCGGGCGGGCCCAGGATGCACTCGACCAGGCCCGCTTTCGTACGCCTCCTGGTCGCCGTTCCACAGGCCGGGCGCGATCGCGGCGATGCAGTCGGGGTCGAGCGCCCAGTCGATCCCGGCGGGAAAGAACTCCAGGCCGTAGCGCTCGCTCTCGCCGCGCATCGACTCGTCGTCGGCGACGGCGACGGTGTGCCCGGCTCTCAGCGCCGCCTGGGCCAGGGGGATCAGGAGCCGCAGATGCGACGTGCCCGCATGGGCGGTGAACAGGATGCGCATGGCGGATCTCCGGGGGATCAGTGGGGGGGCAGGGGGCCGCCAGTCGGCCGGGACCACAGCGTGGCCGCCGCCCCTCGGGCTCCGCTCGCGCCGCACTCGAGCCGTGCTCGACCGGGTACGGTCCGCCCGTTCCCCTCCCGGACTCCAGTGCGGTTCGAGAGCCGCTGGCGACCGTGGGCGCATGCCGAAACCCGTGCGGGCCGAGCCGGAGGAGTAACGGGATGCGCTGGAACGAGATCTATGTCGCTGGTGTGGGCAGTTGGCTGCCCGAGCCGGTGCCGGTGAGCGAGTGCGTCGCGGCCGGGGAGTGCGGCCAGGAGTGGATCGACGACTTCGGGTACGAATCCGTCCGCATCGCCCGCGAGGCCGCGGGCCAGCCCTGGACCGCGCCGCCGGACATGGCGGTCGCCGCGGCCCGCACCGCCCACGAGCGCTCCGGTCTCGCCAAGCGCGCGTACTCGCTGCTGCTGCACGGCAGCACCTGGTACCAGGGCCTGGACATCTGGCCCACCGCGTCCTACGTCGCGGGGCGCACGGTCGGCAAGACGGTGCCCGCGCTCGACGTGCAGCAGCGCTGCAACGTCGGCGTCAGCGCCCTGGACCTGGCCGCGGCCCACCTCACCGCGGGCTACGGCACGGGCGGCGCCGTCATGGTCACCACCGCCGACCGCTTCGGCGGCCCCGGCGCCGACCGCTGGCGGCTGCGCCACGGCAACGCGTACGCCGACGGCGGCACCGCGACCGTGCTCTCCACCCAAGGCGGCTTCGCCCGGCTCGTCGCCACCGCCACGGTCGCCGACAACGGCCTGGAGCCGATGGCGCGCGGTGACGAGCCGTTCGCGCCGGTCTCACGGGCCGCCGAGCGGCAGGTCGACCTGACCGCGCGCGGCGACGCCCACAAGGCGGTCAGCGACGAGACCCTCACCAACATCCGCTTCGGCAAGGTGATGACCGAGGCCAAGCAGGCCGTCCTCGACGACGCGGGCCTGGAGACCGCCGACCTCGCGTACGTCGTGATCCCCGCCACCGGCCGAATCCAGGGCCCCTTCCAGATCCACCACCTGCTCGGCGTCGACGAGTCCGAGACCACCTGGGACTTCGCCCGCACCACCGGCCACATCGGCGCCGGTGACTGGGCCGCGGGCCTTGAGCACCTGCTGCTCACCGGGGCCCTGGACGTCGGCGACCACGTGCTGCTCTACGGCGGCGGCGCCGGTTACACGATCACCACCGCGGTCCTGGAGATCCTCACCATCCCCGACTGGGCGGCCCGCCCCAGCGCATGAACCACCCTTTCACCACGAGGAGTTGGCACACCCCATGGAGATCGTCGGCAGGGGATTCCTGGCCGGACACCTGGCGGGCGTCAGCGAGCGCCACCCCGATGTGGTGGCGCTCGCCGCCGGGGTCTCGGCCGCCGGTGACATCCCGCCCGAGCAGTACACCAGGGAGTCGGTCCGGCTCTACGAGACGCTGCGGCACTGCGAGGAGCACGGCAAGCGCCTCGTCTTCTTCTCCACCGCGTCGGCGGGGATGTACTCGGTGCCCGAGGCCTCGCCGGGCCGCGAGGACGGCCCGGTCTACCCGGCCACGCCCTACGGCCGCCACAAGCTCTCCCTGGAGGCGGTGGTCAAGTCCTCCGACGTGGAGTACCTGATCCTGCGCCTGTCCCACGTGGTGGGTTTCAACCAGCCGTCGCACCAGCTGCTGCCCGCCCTCGTGCGCCAGTTGACGACCGGGCGCATCCAGGTGCACCGGGGTGCCCGGCGCGACCTCATCGACGTCGCGGACGTCGTCAAGATCGTGGACGCGCTGCTCGTCGACGGCCGCACCCGTGACGTCGTCAACGTGGCGTCCGGCCACGCCCCGCGCATCGAGGACGTCGTCGCGCACATGGAGGGCCTGCTCGGCACCGACGCCGAGAAGACCTACGTGCAGGCGTCCGGCGCCCAGCCCGTCTCCATCGACAAGCTCTGCCGACTCGTGCCGCCCGTGTACGGGCTCGGCTTCGGCCCCGACTACTACCGGGGCGTGCTCGACAAGTACGTCCGCGCGTACGCCGCCGGTCCCGTGGCCGCGTGAACCCCCTCGAAGGCAACGAACACCTACCGAAAGGCACCACCGTCATGACCGTCACGCCGGAGAACGCCCCTGTCGTCGCCGTCGCCCACTTCGTCCTGAAGGAGAAGCACAAGGCGAAGGGCGCCGAGTTCGAGAAGGCGTACCGCAAGTACCAGGAGGCCGTCGCCGAGCGCGACGGCATGCTGCGCACCGCCCTGCTGCGCGGCATCGGCTCGCCGGACGACTTCGTCATCCTCACCTGGTGGCGGGACGCCGAGGCGCACCGCACCGTCGTCGGCGACTGGCAGTTCTTCACCTCCGTCAGCAGCCGCTTCGTCTACCTCGCCTCGATCACCAGCGTGCACGGCCCGGTCCTGGCAGGGGAGACGGCCGCGGACGGCATCGGCGACGGCACCGCCCCGGCCGCTGACGCCGCGGTCGCGCTGACCACCTTCACCCTGCGCGAGGGCGCCGAGCGCGGCGCCTTCGAGGAGGCCTTCCTCAGCCACGTGTCGTTCGTGAAGGGCAACGAGGGCTTCCTCGCCCACCAGCTGGTCCACTCCGACCGGGAGGCCGGTGCCTACGTCAACATCGGCTGGTGGACCGGCCCGGGGGCCTACGCGCCGGTCCTCAAGAGCACCGAAATGATCACCGACGCCCAGCGCATGGCCGAGCAGGCCGAGGCCAACGGCGGCCTGGACAACATCGTCGTCGACTCGCTCCGGGCGGAGGCGGTGGCGGCGTAACCCGTACACGGAAGGGGGGCCGGGTCTGATGACCCGGCCCCCTCTTTTTTGTATGCGGTACCGAAGCGCCCCTGAAAGGGGCGCGCGACCAGCCCCCACGCTCCCGCAGATTGTCCACCTCAAGCAGTGAACAGTTCCTCCGCTACCCGAATGGACGGATTGCCGAAGGCAATGGTCCGCAGAACCTTCCGGTACAGGGGCGTACGTTGCACGACGGCGGCAAGCCGAGGCCGCACATGCGTGGCGAACGCGCCCGTGGACAACATCGCCTTGCTCTGCAGCCCCTGCAGCCGCATCATCGCCGCGATGTCAGCGGCCCGCTTCTCCTCGAAGCGCCCCAGGAACGCGGCATCGGCGCTGCCGCCACGGACCGCCTCCACCAGGAGCGGGTGCAGCACGACCGCGTCCTGCACGGCCAGGTTGATGCCCTGCGCGCCGATCGGGCTGTGCGTGTGCGCGGCGTCGCCGATCAGGACCAGGCCGTCGGCGGCCCAGCGCTCGGCCCGCCCGGAGAAGACGTCGAGCAGGCTCAGGTCGCGCAGCGAGGTGATCTGGTCCTCGATGAGGTCCGCGTACGCCGGGACCGCCTTCGCCAGCTGCTCCTTGACGTGCCCGAGGCCGTGCTTGACGACCTCCTGGTACCCCTTGTGCGGCAGCGTCCAGCCGATCTGCAGCTGGTCCGGCCACGACGCGTACACCAGGACGGGGCTGGTGCCCGCGCTCCGGAACACGCGCACGTCGTGGGACGCGGACGGCTCGCCCCTCAGCTTGAACCAGAGCACGTCCTGGTCGAACGCCTCGGTGCGGCCCGCGTCGATCCCGGCGAGCCGCCGCACCTTGGAGAAGCGCCCGTCGGCGCCCACCACGACCTTCGCGTGCACCGCGTACCCGTCCCCGGCCGCCCCGGTGATCCGCCCCCGCTCGTCCCGGAGCAGCTGGTTCACCCGGCAGCCGTCGAGGTAGCGGAAGCCGGGGAACGCGGCGCAGCCGAGCAGGAGCGCGGTCAGCAGATGGGACTGGGGGAGGGAGAGCAGATGGTCGTACGGAGCGGGCAGCGACCGGTAGTCGATGTCGAGCAGCACCCGGTCCCGCTCCACGAGCCGGAACCGGGAGTGCTCGTGGCAGCCGCGCTCCCGCGCCGCCCGCAGCACCCCGAGCTTGTCGAGCACCGCCATCGCGCCGGGCTGCAGGATCTCGCCGCGGAACTCCCGCTCGTGCGACCGCGACCGCTCGACGACGGTGACCCGCACGCCCGACCGGAGGAGCAGCAGCGCGAGGGTGAGCCCGGCGGGACCGGCCCCGACGACACAGACGTCCGTGTGGTCGTCCTCGACCTCGGCTCCGGCCCGCTGGCCGACGGTGCTCATCGGGCACCCGCCGTCGTGAGCGCGGACCGCGCCCCGGCCTCGGCGAGCTCCCGCACCCGTGCGTGCTCACGGGCGGCCACGGCGAGCACGTCGGCCGTCACCCGCACCCCGCCCGGCACCTCGGCGAGCCGCCACCGGCGCCGGTACAGCGCGGCGGGCTCCGGCGGCGTGAGGAACTTCTGCACGACGACGTGGTCGCCGTGGACGATCTGCACGGTCGGGACGGAACCCTCGGTGCCGAACCAGGCGTCCGCGGCCGCGCCCGCCGTGGCGTCCGGCGCGGGCAGCGCGGCGAGCAGCCGGGCCCGCACCTCGGCGAGCGAGCCCGGGACGACCGCGCTGGCCTCGCCCCGCACCACGTCGTCGGTCAGCGCGGTGGCGCTCTCCGTCTGCGACTTGAGGGTGCGCATCTGCAGTCCGCCGTGCCGGTCCAGTTCCCCGGCGGTCTCGGCCGGGTCGGCGTGCGTGGTGAACCAGTGCGCCGACACCACCTGGCAGCCGCCGCCGGGGCGCGCCACGAAGTCCCAGGTGCCGCCGAGGCGTTCGATCGGGCCGACCGAGCCCCGCTGCTCGAACACCATCCGCCGCGCCACCGGGTCCAGGGTGCGCCGGGAGGTCCACACGCGCAGCCCCGTCCCGTCGGGGCGCACCGCCCAGAACTTCACCTCGTCGTCCGCGCCCTGCCGGGAGACCACCTCGGTGTGCGCGATCCAGGGGTAGAGCACCGGCCAGCGACCGACGTCGGTGAGTGCGCGGTAGACGGCGTCGGCCGGGGCGTCGACGTCGATCCCGGCGCGGGTCCGGTGGATCTCCCGCTCTGCGGGGGCAATGGTCATGGCGGAACCTCTCAACTCTTGGCGGCGGTACGGGGGGTGGCAGAAGGCGACGTGGCGCGGAGCATCCGGCTCAGGGTCAGGGCGGGGTCGCGGACCACGACCGGGCCGAGCACCGCGTCGACCCGGCGCAGCAGCTCCGGGTCGAGCACGGCTTCGACGGCCGCGAGGTTGCGGCCGATCTGCTCGGGCGCGGACGCCCCGATCACGGCCGTGGCGACCGAGGTGTTCCGCAGCACCCAGGCGAGGGCCAGCTGGGGCAGGGTCAGACCGGCCTCGTCGGCGAGCGAGCCGACCCGGGCGACGGCCGTCAGGACGTCGTCCGACAGGAACTTCCAGCGCTGGATGGACACGTCACCGCCCCGCGCGGCCACCGCGCGGGACCCGGCCGGCGGCCGGTGGCCCGGCTTGTACTTGCCGGTCAGGACGCCACCGGCCAGCGGCGACCACACCATCTGGCCGATGCCGAGGGCGTCGCAGGCGGGCACCACCTCGGCCTCGATGACCCGCCAGAGCAGCGAGTACTGCGGCTGGTTGGAGACGAGCGGCACCCCCAGCTCGCGGGCGAGGCGGGCGGCCCGCGCGATCTCGTCGGCGGCCCACTCCGAGACGCCGACGTGGCGGACCTTCCCGGCGCGCACGGCGTCGGCGAAGGCCCGCATGGTGTCTTCGAGCGGGGTCGCGTCGTCGTACAGATGGGCCTGGTACAGATCGATGTGCCCGGTGCCGAGCCGCCGCAGCGACGCGTCCAGGCTCGCCGCGATCCGGTCGGGCGCGAGCGCGCCGGGACCGGAACTCCCGCCGCCCCTGCCCACTTTGGTGCAGATGACGACGGAGTCCCGGTCCACCGTGCGCAGCGCCCGGCCGAGCAGCTCCTCGGCCCGGCCGTCCGCGTAGGCGTCCGCGGTGTCGAAGGTGGTGACGCCCGCGTCGAGGGCGGCGTGCACACAGGCCACCGCGGCCGGGTCGGCCAGCTGGTTGCCCGCGGTCAGCGAGTTCCCGAACGCGACCCGGCTGACCACCGGCCCGTTCGCGCCGAGTCGGCGGTACTCCATGGGTGTCCTCCCCTGCGGTGTCAGGCCCCGGCCAGGGCCGTGCGGTCGCCCGCGAAGGACCGGGCGGGCACGGCGCGCTCGACGGACCCGGCCGTGGCGCGCGCGGCCGCGGCCCGCTCGGCGCTGCTCCAGCGGGTCAGGGCGGTGAACCCGCCGGGGCGCGCGAACAGCGACTTGGCGACGTCGGCGCCGGGACGAACCCGTCCGCCCCGGCGAAGCTCCGGTAGCGGCCGGTGAACGACTCGTCCTCGGCGGTGCCGTACTCGACGACCAGGTGGTCGTCCGGGCCCGAGGGCGCGCCGTCGAGCCGCAGGACGCCCATCGACGGGTCGGCCTCGACGTCGACGATCTCGTGGAACTCCTCGGCGTGCGCCTTGAAGGTGGCGTCGGCAAGGACCGCCTGGAAGTCCTCGGGCCGCTGCCACCAGCCGAAGTTGACGTACACGCCGGGCTCGTCGGTGGCGCGCACCGCCTGGTGGGCGACGAAGCCGGGCCGCGACCGCATCCACTCCACGTGGGAGAGGAAGCGCTCCTCGAACTCCTCGGCGCGGGCCGGGTCCTTGAGGGTGAAGGTGTTGATGACGGTGAAGCTCATGGAATCCCCTCCGGGGGTCAGGCGGGCGTGCGGGCCGCGAAGCGCCCGGCGAGCAGCCGCCGCTGGATCTTTCCGTTGCCGGAGCGCGGTACGGCGTCGATCGCCACCGCGTCCCGGATGTGCTGGTAGTACGGCAGGTGGCCGTTGACGTCGGCCGTGACGTCGCTCAGCGCGGACCCGGCGGGGTCCTTGAGCACGACGAGCGCTCCGGCGACCGCGCCGTGCGCCGGGTCCGGCAGCTCGACGACGACGGCGTCCGCGACCCGCGGGTCGCGGAGCAGGACGCGCTCCACCTCCGAGGGCGCGACCAGGAAGTTGTCGCACTTGAAGACGTCCTTGAGCCGGTCCACCAGGAACAGGCGGCCGTCCTCGTCGACCCGGCCCACGTCGCCGGTGCTCAGCCAGCCGTCCGGTCCGAGCCCGGTGCCGTCGGGTCCGCCGAGGTAGCCCCGCATGACCTGCGGGCCGCGCAGCTGCACCTCGCCGACCGACCCGGCGGGCAGCACCGCCCGGCTCTCGACGTCGACGACCCGGCACTCGGTGCCCGCGACGGGCGTGCCGACCGAGCCGTGCACCGGCCGGTCCGGGTCGTCGCTGTGCGTCAGCGGGGCGGTCTCGGCGAGCCCGTACCCCTGGAAGACGGGGACCGCGAACCGCTCCGAGAGGGCCCGCGCCGCCGCCACCGGAAGCGCCGAGCCGCCGGACGCGATCCGCCGCAGCGACGGCACCCGGACGCCGGCGAGGTCCGGGTCCGCGGCGAGCCGGGCGAGCCGCACGGGCAGGCTGTAGAGGATGGTGGCGCGCTGCCGTTCGGCGGTCAGGAGCGCCGCGCGGGGCTCGGGCGCCGCGCACAGGATTTGGGTGGCCCCGGCCGCGATCGCCGAGTTGAGGTGCATCGGGTGGTACGTCGGCAGGTGGTTGAGGGCGACGGTGCCGCCGTCCAGGAGGTGCGCGTGCGCGATCTGCGCGGCGTTGACCACGACGTTGCGGTGGCTGAGCCGGACCGCCTTGGGCCGGCCCGTCGTGCCGCTGGTGAACTGGAGCACCGCGGTGTCCCCGGGCCCGGTGCCGGGCGCGGCCGGGGCACCAGGACCCTGGGGCAGCGCGCCCTCGGCGCCGATCAGGACCACCTCGCGGAGCGCGGGAAGCCGGTCCCGTACGGAGTCGAGGCGGGCGGCGAGCGCGCTGTCGGCGAAGGCGAGCGTGGCCCCGCTCAGGGAGAGGACGTGCAGCAGGTCCTCCTCGCGGAGCAGCGGGTTGACCACGGCGGCGCACCGCCCGGCCCGCGCCGCCGCGTAGTAGGCGACGGCGAAGTCGGGGTGCAGGACGGACGCCACCGCCACCACGTCGCCCGGCCCGGTAAGCCCCTGCAACGCCGCGGCCACCGTGTCGACCCGTGCGTCGAGCGCGGCGTAGTCGAGCTCCCCGGCGTCGGTGACGATCGCCCGGCGCTCCGGATGGGCGGCCGCGGCGCGGGCAAGGAGCTCGTCGACCCGGTCCGGCACCGCGAACGGCAGCTCAGCCACGGAGCGCCTCCGCGTACGCCTTGGCCAGCTTCAGGGTGTGGGTGCTGTTGGTGCTCAGGGCCTGGTGGACGTAGGCGCGGGCGTCGGCGACGGTCTTGCCCGCGCCGAGGACCGGCGCCACCGCCTCCGGCTTCAGGGTGACCGTGTGGCGCGAGGTGACCGCCACGCCGTCCCCGGACGGCGCGATCGTCCAGCGGCCGGTGTGCGCGGTCATCAGGCCGGGCACGGTGGTCTGCTTGTAGACGATGCGGTCGGGCCCGAACACGACGCGGACCGACTCGGTGGTGTGCGTGGAACCGTCACGGGCGCTGGTGTCCATGGCCATCACCTGCACGCCCGGCTCGTCCTCGGCCAGGTCCAGGCGGGCCACGTGCGGCAGCCGCTCGGGCCACAGGTCGGCCCGGTTCAGGAAGTCGAAGACGGCGGCGCCGTCGGCGGCCATCTCCACCGTGTCGTCGAAGGCGAAGACGAGCCCGTCCAGCTCCTCGTGACGCTCGGCGAGGTCCCTGATGTTGTCCAGCTCGGCGGCGCTGTTGCGGTCCACCGCGGCGGTGATCCACTCCATGCCCGCCGGGTCGTCGTCGACGGCGGCGAAGTCGTGGTGCAGTTCGAGCAGCGCCGTCTCCTCGTCCACGGCGGACACCACCCAGGTGCCGCCCATCGCGGCCACCGGCGGCGCCGACACCTCCTGGCGGAACTCGATCCGCCGGGCCACCGGGTCCAGGGTGCGGCGCGACACCCAGTTCTTGACCTCGCCGTTGGCCAGCGCCCAGATCCGGATGCGCTCGCTCGTCTCGTCCCGCTCCAGGTGCTCGACGTGCACGTTGGGGGCGAAGTACTGGGGCCACAGGGTGACGTCGGCGATGATCCCGTACACCACGTCGGCGGGCGCGGCGACGGTGACGCTGTGCAGGGTGCGGTGGGGTGTGGTCACGGACACGGGTGACCTCCTTTGCTGGGAAGGGGGGTGGGGCTTGGGGCTTCAGAAGTTGCCGAGGCCGCCGCAGACGTTGAGGGCCTGCGCGGTGAGGGAGGCGGCGGTGTCGGTGGCCAGGTAACCGACGAGGCCGGCGACCTCCTCCGGCGTCGAGTAGCGCCCGAGCGGGATCTTCGACGTGAACTTGGCGAGGATGGCGTCCTCGGAGGTGTCGTACGCCTCCGCGTACCCGGCGCGCACCCGCTGCGCCATCGGCGTCTCGACGTAGCCGGGGCAGACCGCGTTCACGGTGATCCCGGTCGGCGCGAGCTCGTTGCCGAGGGCCTTGGTGAAGCCGACCACGCCGTGCTTGGAGGCGGAGTAGGGGGCGCCGAGCACCACGCCCTGCTTGCCCGCGGTCGACGCGATGTTGATGATCCGGCCCCAGCCGCGCTCGCGCATGCCGCCCCGGTTCAGTACCTCGCGGGTGATCCGGAAGACCGAGGTGAGGTTGGTGGCGATGACGTCGTCCCACAGCTCGTCGGCGATGTCGGCGGTGACGCCGCCGCCACTGCGGCCCGCGTTGTTCACAAGCACGTCGATCCGGCCGTACGCGGCCACGGCGGCCGCCACCAGGGCCCTGACCGACTCCGGGTCGCGCACGTCCGCGGTCGTCCCGGCCGCCTCGAAGCCCTCGCCGCGCAGCTGCTCCACGGTGAGCTCGACGGATTCGGTGGACCTGGCGCAGATGAACACGGCGTACCCGGCCCCGGCGAGGGTGCGGGCGGCCGCGAGCCCGATGCCGCTGGTGGCACCGGTGATCAGCGCGACCTTGGACTGCTGCGACGGTTGCGACATGGAGGTCTCCTAGGCGAGTCGAGGTGTACGCACCCCAACGTGCCGAGCCGCACTCGAACCGGTATCGAGCACCGCTGGACGCCCCCCGCTCCACCCCGGCACCAGCGGAGTTCAAGCAGGTCAGAGCAGTGTGAGGGGCATCGAGCCACCACCGGAGAGGACCACCGCATGACCGCCACCGAGCTGTCGCAGGCCGCAACGGCCGGGCCGTACGACGAGATCCAGCAGTTCTACGCCCAGCAGATGCACCTCCTCGACGACGGCCGGGTCGAGGAGTGGGCCGCCACCTTCACCGAAGGACGGCGTCTTCGCCGCCAACGCCCAGCCCGTCCCGGCGACCGGCCGGGCCGCCATCACCGAGGCCGCCGCGAAGGCGACCGCGGCCTACGCGGAGGCGGGCGTCCAGCGCCGCCACTGGCTGGGCATGGTCTCCGTGGAGTCCGCCACCGAGCAGGCCGTGACGGCCCGCTGCTACGCCCTGGTCATCGAGACCCCGCGCGGCGGCCGCCCCGAGATCAAGGCCAGCACCCTGTGCGAGGACGCCCTCGTCCGCGCCGCGTCGGGCGCCTGGCAGGTCAAGGACCGCCAGATCACCAGGGACGACCTGATCTGACCCACCCCGGCCCCCAGGGCCGCACCGAGCCCAGTGCCCGCACGCGATTCCCCCGGCGTGCGGGCACTGTTCTGTGCTGTCGGCGCCCGAAGAACGCGCAGTTCCCCGCGCCCCAAAGGGGCGCGGGGCTGCATGTGATGAGCGGCTTCGCCGCGGGGCGCGACAAGCCACAACGAACCCGCGGGCAAAGGACCGCCCAAGCGAGCGCGGCGCCTACGCGGGGGCGCCCTTGAGGGCGTCGTTGATGAACGCGAGAAGCAAGCGCGGCGTAGCGGCCTCGGCCACCGTGTCGTCCGAGAGCTCGATCTCGTGATCGCGCTCGATGACGCCCGTCACCTGGAGCACCGCGAGCGAGTCGTAGCCGAGCTCGTCGAACGGTTCGTCGATGACGTCGCCGTCGAGGTCGACGCCCTCCGCGACACCGGCGCACTCGCGGAGCAGTGTGGTCAGTTCTTTGAGATCCATGGAAGTCACCTCTCTGATAAGGGGGTTCAGCGGTCCTCGGTCACCACGGCCGCGGCGTTGAAGCCACCGCGCCCGCGGGCGAGTACCAGCGCGGTGCGCACGGCCCCGCGCCGGGCCTCGGTCACCAGGTCGAGGGAGTACGAAGCGTCGGGCGCCGTCACATGGACGGTCGGCGGGATCACCGCGTCCCGGACGGAGAGCAGGGCCGCCGCGAGGTCGAGCGAGGCGCCGCCCGCGGAGAGCCGCCCGGTCATGGTCTTGGGCGCGGTCACGGGCACCCCGGCGGGACCGAAGAGCGCGCTGAGGGCGTCGGCCTCCTGCCGGTCGAGCTCGGGCACCCCGGCGGCGTCGGCGAAGACGACGTCCACGTCGGCCGGGGCCAGCCCGGCCTCGTCCAGGGCCGCCAGGGCCGCCCGGCGCAGGCCGGGCTCGCCGCCCCGGCCCGGCGCCGGGTCGAAGGTCGCCGCGTATCCGGCGAGCCGTCCGTACACCCGGGCGCCGCGCTCGCGGGCCGCGTCGGCGTCCTCAAGGACGAGGATGGCGCCGCCCTCTCCGGCGACGTACCCGGACGCGTCGGCGTCGAACGGCAGGAAGGCGCGCGTGGGGTCGGCCACGGGGCTCATCCGGCCGCCCGCGAGGTGCGCGGTCCAGCCCCACGGGCAGACCGCGCCGTCCACGCCGCCGGTGACGATCAGCCTGCTGCCCTTGCGCAGCTGCCGCCGCGCCTGGGCGACCGCGTCGAGGCCGCCCGCCTGCTCGGTCACCAGGACGCCGCTGGGCCCGCGAAGGCCGTGCTTGATGGAGATCTGGCCGGTGTTGACGGCGTAGAACCAGGCGTACGACTGGTACGCGCTGACGTATCGGCCGCCCTTGCTCCACAGGGCCTGCAGCTCGCGCTGGCCGAACTCGAAGCCGCCCGCGGAGGCGGCGGTGACCACTCCGGCGGCGTACGGGGGCAGCCGCGCCGGGTCGGCGCCGGAGTCCTCGATGGCCTCCGTGGCCGCGGTCAGGGCGAGCCGGGTCATGTGGTCGGTCTGCGGGAGCAGCCGGCTCGGGATGTGCTCGGCCGCGTCGTAGCCGGGGACCTCACCGGCGAGGGGCGCGGGGTAGCCGGAGGCGTCGAAGCGGGAGACGGCCCTGATGCCGCTCTCCCCGGCGACGGTCGCCCGCCACCAGGCCTCGGTGCCCAGGCCGTTGGGGGCGGTGACGCCGATGCCGGTGAAGACGGGGGCGGCGGTCGGCGGGGTGGTCCGCGGGGCGCGTTCCTTCAGTGGGGTCGTCATGCCGTGGTCCTCCGCTCGGGCTTGGTGAGCACGATCGCGCTCTGGAAACCGCCGAATCCGCTGCCGACGCTGAGCACCGTGTCGACCATCTTGTGGCGCGCCTCGACGGGCGTGTAGTCGAGGTCGCACTTGGGGTCGGGCTCGCGCAGGTTGGCGGTGGGCGGAATGACGCCGTGCTCGATGGCGAGCGCGGACGCGGCGATCTCCAGGGAGCCGATCGCGCCGAGCGAGTGCCCGATCATCGACTTGATCGACGAGACGGGGGTGGCGTACGCGTGGTCACCGAGGCTGCGCTTGAACGCGGCGGTCTCGTGCCGGTCGTTCTGCAGCGTGCCCGAGCCGTGGGCGTTGACGTAGTCGACGGCCGTGGCCGGGACGCCCGCCTCGGCGAGGGCGGCGTCGATGGCCTCGGCCATCTCGGCGCCGTCGGCCCGCAGACCGGTCATGTGGTACGCGTTGGAGCGGGACGCGAACCCGGAGATCTCGGCGTAGATGTGGGCGCCGCGGGCGACGGCCCGCTCGTACTCCTCCAGGACGAAGACGGCGCTGCCCTCGCCGAGCACGAAGCCGTTGCGGGACTTGTCGAAGGGGCGCGAGGCGGTCCCCGGCTCGTCGTTGCGGTTCGTGGTCGCCTTGATGGCGTCGAAGCAGGCGACGGAGATCGGCGAGATCGGCGCCTCCGTGGCCCCGGCGACCATGACGTCGGCGCTGCCCTCGCGGATCAGCTCGACGGCGTGCCCGACCGAGTCGAGGCCCGAGGTGCAGCCGGTGGACACCACGGCCGTGGGCCCCTGCGCGCCCACCTCCCAGGCCACCTCGGCCGCGAACGAGCTGGGCACGAAGTAGTCGTACAGGTGCGGCACCGCCCGCTCGTGGTCCACGAGCCACTCGGAGCCGTCCGCGCTGACCTCCTTGTACGCGTAGTCGAGGCCGGTGGTGGCGCCGACCGCGCTGCCGATGGTCACGCCGGTGCGGAACGGGTCGGCCGCCGCCAGGTCGAGCCCGCTGTCGGCGACCGCCTCACGGGCGCCGACGAGCGCGAACTGCGCGGCCCGGTCGAGCCGTTCGGCCTGCTCCTCGGTGAGCCCCGCGGCCACCGGGTCGAAGTCGACCTCGGCGGCGACCCGGGAGCGGAACCCCGTCGCGTCGAAGAGGGTGACGGCCTTGGTCGCGGTGCGCCCTTCGGTCAGCAGGGACCAGTACTCCTTGGTGCCGACGCCCCCCGGGGCGACCACACCGATTCCGGTCATGACTACGCGGCGGCTCACCTGGCCGCCTCGGTCTCAAGGTCACGGGGGTTCGCCCCGGGAGAAAGCAGCACGGCTGCGTCACCTCTCTGGTCGGTCGGCTGTTGCCAGGAGTCTCGTCGGGCCCTCTTGATCCGCACTCGACTCGCCTTGGAACGGCGGCCGCTCGCCGTCGTCCGGCTCACCCGCAGCTCCATCGCCACCCGGCGAAGGAGCCGGGGCACGCCCTGCTCCCGTACGAAGAAGTGGCCGCCGGGCAGGGTCTGGAGCCGGAACTCGGCGTCCGAGTAGTCCGCCCACTCGGCCATGTCGGGCAGCGGGGCGATCGGGTCGTTCCGTCCGGCGAGCGCGATCAGGGGGGTGTTCAGGCGCGCCCCCGCTCCGGCCTTGCACAGCGACTCGCCGAGCCTGAGGTCGTCCCGCAGCGCCGGGATCACCCGCCGCTGCCACAGCGAGCTGTCCCGGCCCGCCGCCTCCGCCGGTGCGGCGCCCAGGTCGACGAGGAGCCGAAGGAGGTCCCGGTCGGGCAGGGACGCGCTGCGAAGCAGCAGGTTGCGCAGGTGCGGTGGCGGTACGGCGCCGACGACCACCCGGGCCGGCGGGTGCAGGCCGTCCTCGTCGAGGACGCGGGTCAGGGCGTGCGCCACCAGGCCGCCCAGGCTGTGCCCGTACAGCAGGTAGGGCCGGTCGAGCAGCGGCTTGACCAGCTCGCGGAGCTCGGTCATGAGGGCGGCGGCGTCGGTGATCCGCGGCTCCCGGGAGCGCGGCCCGCGGCCGGGAAGCAGCACCGGCACCACCTCCGCCGCGTCCCCGAGCACCTGCTGCCAGCGGGCGAAGGAGGAGACCCCGGCGCCCGCGTGGTGGAAGCAGAACAGCCAGGGCGCCGCCCTCTCCGTACTGGTACGGAGTCTCATGCGTCGACCAGGGCCACGGCCCGGGTCCAGCCCGCCCCCGCACCGGCGATCTTCACCGGGAAGCAGGACACCTGGAAGCCGTGCGCGGGCAGGGTGTCCAACTGGGCGAGCCGCTCGACCTGGCAGTACTCGCGGCGCCGCCCGGCGAAGTGGGCGGGCCAGAGCACCGAGCGGTCGCCGGTCTCCTGGAAGGCGCGGATCATGTGCCCGAAGGGGGCGTCCAGGCTCCAGGCGTCGGTGCCGATGACGCGCACGCCGAGGTCGAGCAGGTGGTCGGTGGCGGGACCGTCGAGCCCGGCGAAGTCGGTGAAGTACCGCTGGGTGCCCGCGTGCCGGGACGCGCCGGTGTGCAGGAGCACGATGTCGAGGGGCTCGGGCACGCGCCCGGCGTCGGCGATGGCCTTCTCGATCCGGTCCACGCCGATGACGCCGACGCCCACGTCGGTGACGTCGAGCACCACCGCGGGGCGCAGGAACCAGTCGAGCGGCATCTCGTCGATGTTCCGTGGCCGCCCGTACGCGCCGGTCGAGCCGTAGTGCGAGGGCGCGTCCACATGGGTGCCGGTGTGGCTGGTCAGGGTGAGCGTGTCCAGGGAGAGCAGCTCGCCGCCGGGCAGGTCGGCCGGGTCGAAGTCCAGGCCGAAGTGCTCCTTCATCTCCGCCGCCATGTGCGCGGCGCCCTCGGCGGGCGTCATGATCTCGTGGACGACCGGGTCCGGCTCCCACCCGGACGCGTCCACGGCGGACGAGAGGTCGATGACTCGCACGGAGCAACCTCCAGTGTCGGTAAGGGTTGCCGCGCACTGTGGACCCCTTCGCTTGAGCCGGGATCGAGACACGGACGCGCGAAACCCCGCCCCCTTCGTGATGGGGACGGGGTGCGGGCGCGACCAGCCACAACGAACCCGCAGATCCAAACCGGCGTAACGCGGCAAAACCAGCGGAGCGCTCAGGCCGCGAAGAGGTCAAGCGCAGCCCGCCGAACGCCCAGGGGTGAGTCGAGCGCCGGGTCCCCGGCCAGCACCGCCCGGTGCAGCTGCTGCAGCCGGACGGACGGGTCGAGGCCGAGCTCGTCGGCCAGGCCCTTGCGCAGGTTCTGGTAGATCTCAAGGGCCTGCCACTGCCGGCCCGAGCGGTACAGGGCCACCATGCACTGCGCGTGCAGCCCCTCGTGCAGGGGGTGGCGGGCCGTCAGCGAGGTGAGCTCGGCGAGCAGTTGCATGTGCCGGCCGAGCCTGAGGTCGGAGTCGATGCGCTGCTCGAGGACCTCAAGCCGGCTCTCCTCCAGGCGCACCAGCTCGATCTCGAGGCGCGGGCCGAGCCGCACGTCGACCAGGGCGGGACCGCGCCACATGCCGAGCGCGTCCCGGTAGAGCGCCGCGGCCGTGGCGTCGTCGCCGCTGGCGGCCTCGGCCCGCGCGGTCGCCACGAGCCGGTCGTACTCGTGCACGTCCACCGCACCGGGCTGCACCTCGAGGAGGTAGCCGCCGTGCCGGGTCGCGAGGACGTCGCGCGCCGTGTACGGGCTGTCGGGGCCGAGGGCGGTGCCGATCAGGCGGCGCAGCTGGAGGATGTACGTCTGCAGGGTGGTGAGCGCGCTGCGTGGCAGGTCCGTACCCCAGATCTCCTCCATCAGCGTCGGTACGGGCATGACCTGGTTGGCGTACACGGAGAGCAGCGCCAGGATCTGCCGCGGCTTCGCCGCGCTCGGGACGATCGACGTGCCGCCCTTCTCGGCCACGAGCGGGCCGAGCACTTTGATCTCCATGGTGGGTTCCTCCGGGGTCGGGGACGCCGGACCCCCGTTCGTTGCATGCCCGGCGTCTACACCTTCCGACGCTGTCATCGGAGGGCGTCCGCGGCCAGTGCCTGCCTCCTGAACCGGGCATGCGGCTGCCCCTGCGACAGGTATGCAAGTTTCATACGCATCCCATGACGGTGGCACTGGGGCGTGAGCGGCCGCGGCGGCAGAGTTCTCCACGTCGGCACGACCGGAACTCAAGTGCCGAGCGGAAGACCACCAGTACACGACCATGGGGGATGGACGACCATGTACACGCACAGCTTTCCCGCCGCTCAGGGCCACGACGACCTCGTCATCGAGGAGTTCGACCGCACTCTGGTGCCCCACCAGGCGCCGCTGCTGAGCCACTGCTACGTCACCCAGCTCTCGGCCACCACCGACGTCGCGCCCTGCGACGCCTGATGGGAGCCGTCGAGACCGCCGCCCCGCTCCTCGGGTTCAAACCGCACCTGCGGGTCGAGCAGGTGCCAGGTGAGGCGGTGTACCTCATCTCCGACCAGCGGGTGACCGCACTGCACGGTGAGCGGGTCGCCCGCCTCGCCCCGCTCCTCGACGGCACCCGGCCGCTGGAGCGGATCGCCCGGGACGCCGGGGACGCGCTGACCGCGGGGGAGGCCGCCCACCTGGTGCGCCGCCTGGACGGCGCCGGACTGCTCGCCGCCCGTGACCGGGTGGCCGCGCCGGGGGAGGCCGCCGAGCAGGCGTACTGGGAGGCGGCGGGCCTCGACGGCTCCGCGGCGGCGGCCGGACGCGCCGCCGGGGTCCGGGCGGTCTCCGTCGGCAGCGTGGCCGCCCGGCAGCTCGCCGCGGCCCTCGCCGCGGCGGGCCTGACCGTCCTGGACGACGCGCGCGACGCCGGCGCTGGCGCCGGAGCCCCGGCGGCGGACGCGCTGACCGTCGTCGTCTGCGACGACTACCTCGACCCCGCGCTCGCCGTCGTCGACGCCGAGCACCGGGCCGCGGGCCAGCCGCTGGCTGCCGGTGAAGACCGAGGGCACCGAACAGTGGATCGGCCCCTTCCTCGGCGACCCCGAGGGCCCCTGCTGGTCCTGCCTCGCCGAACGGCTGTGGCGGGGCCGCCCGGTGGAGGCCCACGTCCAGCGCATGCTGGGCCGCTCGGGGCCGGTGCCCCGGGCCTCCTGCGCGCTGCCCGCCGCCCGGCTCGCCGCGCTGCAGACGGCCGCCCTGGAAGCCGCCAAGTGGCTCTCCGGCTACCGCCACCCCAGCCAGCGGCACCTGCGCACCCTCGACGGGCTCACCCTCACCGGTGCGCCGCACCCGGCGCGGCGCCGCCCGCAGTGCCCGAGCTGCGGCGAGCCCGGCATGGCCGCCGCACAGGTGCGGGCGCCCGTCGTGCTGAACTCCCGGACCAAGAACGACACGTCGGGCGGCGGCCACCGCAGCCTCACCCCGCGGCAGCTGCTCGATCGGTTCGGCCACCTCATCGACCCGGTGACCGGCCTGGTCCGGGAGATCACCCGGGACCCGCGCGGACCGGAGTTCTTCCACTCCTTCTGCGCCGGTACGAACCCGGCGGCGGGCTCCCGCGGGCTCGGCGCCATCCGGGCCGGTCTGCGCGGCGCCTGCGGCGGCAAGGGCACCACCGAACTGCAGGCCAGGGTCGGGGCGTTCGCCGAGGCCCTGGAGCGGCACTGCGGCTACGCCGAGGGCGGCGAGGCCGTGGTGACCGGCAGCTTCCGCGAACTCGCCCCGGCCGCCGTGCACCCGGACACCGTCCAGCTGTACGACCCGCGCCAGTTCGCGGGGCGGGCCGGCTGGAACGCCCGGCACGGCTCCTTCCAGCACGTGTGCGACCCGTTCGACGAGGACGCCGAGACCGACTGGACGCCGGTGTGGTCGCTGACCGAGCGGCGCCAGAAGCTGCTGCCCACCGCGCTCCTCTACTACGGCGTCGGCCAGCCGCGGGGCCACGTCTCCTGCCTGGCGAGCTCCAACGGCACCGCCGCGGGCGGCACCCTGGAGGACGCCGTGCTCCAGGGCTTCCTGGAACTCGTCGAACGCGACGCGCTCGCCCTGTGGTGGTACAACCGCACCCGCCACCCCGGTGTCGACCTGGCCGCCTTCGACGACCCGTGGACCACCGAACTGCGCCAGGTGCACGCCTCGCTCGGCCGCGAGGTGTGGCTGCTCGACCTCACCGCCGACCTCGGCATCCCGGTCATGGCCGCGCTCTCCCGGCGCACCGAGCCGGGCCCGGGCGAAGCCGAGGGGATCATGCTCGGCTTCGGTGCCCACTTCGACCCGCGGATCGCCCTGCGCCGCGCCCTGACCGAGCTCAACCAGATGATGCCGCACGTCATCGAGGACCCCGCGGGCACCGGCTCCGCCGCCGAGGACCCGGACGTCGGGCACTGGCTGCGCACGGCCACCGTCGCCGCCCACCCGTACCTGCTCCCCGACGGCACTCCCCCCACCGGCCCCGACACCCACGCCTACACCCCGCGCGCGGACCTGCTCGACGACATCGAGACCGCCGTGGCCCTGCTGCGCGACCGGGGCATGGAACTGCTCGTCCTCGACCAGACCCGGCCCGACGTGGGCCTTCCGGTGGTCAAGGTCGTGGTGCCCGGCCTGCGCCCGCACTGGGCGCGGTTCGCCCCCGGCCGCCTCTTCGACGTACCGGTCGCCCTCGGCCGCCTCGGCGAGCCGACTCGCTACGAGGACCTCAACCCCGTACCGCTGTTCCTGTAGCGGCCACCCACCCCCACTGCTCCCCCCACACCCCCGGAAGGACCTCATGCGCATCGACCGCCTGGCGGCTCCCGAGTTCAGTGAGCTCTGGTCGCTGCGCGAAGACGTCACGGTCCTGTTCGGCGCGGACCACCTGCTGCTGCACACGCCGTGGGGCGATCCGCTGATCGCCGGGCCCGCGCCGACGCTGCGTGAGGCGCTGCGCCGCATGCTGCTCGGGCCGGTCTCGCTCGGCAACGTGGTGCCCGGCTTCCCCGGGTACGCCGTGCCCGAGGCGGAGTGGAACGACGAGTCACGGCACCTGCTCGCCGCCCTCGACGGGCTGCAGCACGTGGTCGTGCGCCACGTGGCGGCCGGGGCCCCGTACCTGAGCGTGGTGCCGCTGACGCCGACGGCCCGGTTCCGCCCGGCGGCGGTGCCACCGGGGGCGGGCGCCCGGCTCAGGGACGACGTCGTGGTGCGCCTGGCCGGAGGCGAACCGGTCCTGGAGTCCGCGGGTCTTGACCATCGTGTGGAACTGCACGGTCCGGAGGCCGGCCGGCTCCTGGCCCAGCTGCGCGGGCAGGACGGCGGCACCGCGCCGTTCCTGCCGCCCGCCGTCGCCCGCGCCGCGCGCTGCTACGCGGCGGCCGCGGGCCTGCTCACCGAGTGGGCCGGGGCCGCCGCCCTTTCTGTGAGAAACCGGCACACCCTACTGGTTTCGGACGAGGATTCTTTATGATCCGGACCGGGAACGTGCACTGCGGACCATGGGGGGAAAACTTGAGCACCAGCGCGGATGGCCTCGCGGTCGGGGGATACACGGAGGCCAACGGCAAGGTGCTGCCACCGCGCAAGGCCATCGCCATCACGGCCGTGGTCCTCGTCGGCTTCTTCGTGATCGACGGCGCCTACGTCTGGGCCCAGAACCCGCCCCCCTGGGAACGCGTCGCGGTGCTGCTCGGCTTCGCCGCGATCATGGGCCTGCAGCTCGGATTCTCCTTCCCGCGGCTCTTTCCCTTCCTGACCCGCTTCCGGTACGCGGCCTGGGGCCTCCAGGGCCTGCTCGCCTATCTGCCGATCGCCGAGTTCGGGGAGGCGTGGGGCGGCATGGCCGCGTTCCTCACCGCCTCCGCGGTCCTGGTGTTCCCCGGGGAGATCGGCTGGTCGCTGTTCGGCCTCAGCGCGGCCGGGGACTCCGCGGTCTTCTACCACTTCGGGTTCGGCTGGGCCGACAACCTGTACACCACCGTCGAGGTCGTCCTGATCCCGCTGGTCGTGATCGGGCTCTCCCGGATGTCCGGAATGATCGTCCAGCTGCACCACTCGCGTGCCGAGCTGGCCCGGCTCGCCGTGGCCGGGGAGCGGCTGCGGTTCGCCCGCGACCTGCACGGCGTGCTCGGCTCGGGGCTCTCCGCGATCTCCCTCAAGTGCGAGCTCGCCTACCGCCTCATCGCCGACGCCCCCGCCAAGGCGCAGGACGAGCTCACCGACGTCCTGCGCACCTCCCGGAAGGCCCTGGCCGACGTGCGTTCGGTCAGCCGGGGCTACCGCGAGATGTCCCTGTCGGGCGAGGCGGACGCGGCCGTGTCGATGCTGGCCGCGGCGGGCATCCACACGCAGCTGCGCATGGACTGCGGGCCGCTGCCCGGCGAGGTGGACACGGTCCTGGCGACCCTGCTGCGCGAGGGCCTGACCAATCTGCTCCGGCACAGCAAGGCCGAGCAGTGCGTGATCAAGGCCGACGCGCGGGCCGGGAGCGTCGTGCTGAGCCTGGCCAACGACGGCAGCGCCCGCCCGGCCCGGGCCGCCAACGCGGGCGCCGACGGCGGGCTCGCCACCCTCGAACGCCGCGTCGCGGCGCTCGGCGGCTCGCTCACCCACGGCACGGGTGACGACGGCTGGTTCCGCCTGGTGGCCACGGTGCCGGTGCGCGAGGCGGCCGGGCCCGAGCGGGGTCCGCGCCCCGCCCGCCCGGACGCCGAGGAGACCCCGTCCCCGATGGCGCCCGCGCGCAGGCCCTGCACCCGGGACCTCGTGCCGCGCGCCGCCGCCGCGATCACCTTCGCGGTGCTCGTGGGCTACTTCCTCGCGGCGGCGGTGGCGGTCTCCTTCGGGCCCGGCCTGCCCGAGCTGGTCGGCGTCCTTGCCTGTCTGCTCGCCCTCCTCGGGCTCCAGCTCGCCGAGTCCTTCCACTGGCGGCTGCCCTGGGCGCCGCTGCGGACCGGCGCGCTGCGGTACGGCATGCTCGGCCTGCAGGCGGTCATCCAGTTCGTGCCGTTCCTGCTGTTCGGCCAGCGGTGGATGGGCATCCCCGGGTTCTTTGCCGGAACGGTTCTGCTGGTGCTGCCCGCGGCCGTCGCCTGGCCCGCCCTGGTCGCCGTGATCGCCTCCGTCGACGCCGCGCTGTACGCGGTGGGCATCCCCCTGCAGGACGTCGTCTACGAGTCCGCGTACATCGCGATCTGCGCCCTCGTCGTCTACGGGCTCTCCCAGATGGCCCAGCTGGCCTCCGAACTGCACCGGTCCCGGGCCGAGATCGCCCGGCTCGCGGTCACCACCGAACGCCTCAGGTTCGCCCGCGACCTGCACGACCTGCTCGGCTTCAGCCTCTCCACGGTGACCCTCAAGTGCGAGCTGGTGCGCAGGCTCGCCCCGGTGAAGCCGGTGCGGGCCCAGGAGGAGCTGTCCGAGGTGCTCCAGATCGCCCGCCAGGCCCTGGCCGACGTACGCACCGTGGCGAGCGGCAGCCACCGGATGAGCCTCACGTCGGAGGCCGAGTAGCGCCACCGCCATGCTGGCCGGGGTGGGCATCCGCGCCGATGTCCGCCTGGAGTGCGGGGAGCTGCCCGACGAGGTGGACACGGTCCTGGCGACCCTGCTGCGCGAGGGGCTGACCAACATGCTCCGGCACAGCAAGGCCGAGCGGTGCCGGATCACCGCCCGGCGGACGGCGGGCGCGGTGCGCCTTTCGCTGGTCAACGACGGAGTGACGGGTTCGGGGGAGCCGGTGCTCGGCTCGCGGGCCGCGGGCGGCAGCGGCATCGGCAACCTGTCGACCCGGGTCGAGGCGGTCAACGGGCGGCTGATGGCGGGCCCGCGCCCCGACGGCTGGTTCGAGCTGGCGGCCGAGGTGGAACTGGCCGCCGCGGCCTAGCGGGTCCCGCTCAGACCGAGTGCAGCAGCCAGCCCGCCTCGCGGGCGATGCGGATCGCGTCGACCCGGTTGCGCGCGTTGAGCTTGCTGACGGCCGCGGTCAGGTAGTTGCGCACGGTGCCGGACGAGAGGTGCAGCCGGTGGGCGATGTGCGCCGCCTCAAGGCCCTCCGAGGCCAGCTGGAGCACTTCCCGCTCCCGGTCGGTGAGCGGCGACGGCTCGGAGTCCAGGGTGGCGAGCGCCAGTTGCGGGTCGATGACCCGCTCGCCCGCGGCGATCTTGCGGATCGCGGCGCACAGCGCGTCCGGGTCGGAGTCCTTCGGCAGGAAGCCCGAGACGTGCGCGGCCAGCGCGCGTCTGAGGTTGCCGGGGCGGCCGAGGCTGGTGAGGATCAGGGTGCGGCACTCGGGGGCCTTGGTGTGCAGCTCCGCGGCGGCGGTGATCCCGTCGGTGCCGGGCAGGTCGATGTCGAGAACGGCGACATCCGGCCGTATCGCGAGCGCGGTCGGCACGATGTCGGTCCCCGACGACAGCTCCGCCACGACCTCCAGGTCGGGTTCGAGATCGATCAGTGAAACCAGCGCCTTGCGCAGCATATGCATGTCTTCGGCGATCAGAACTCGCACCACGTTGGCCCCCGGGTGTGCATCGATCATGAGTGATTTCTTGGCAATTATGCAGGAGATCATGGTTCTGTCTCATGGCTGGAACGCGACCAGATCCCCCCGCGCGGGTCACGGAGATCCCACCGGGACCCCAGCGGCCCTCCAGCGCCCCCGCTCATCGTTCCTGGCACCCCGACGCCGACCGGCACCCGGGGCGAAGGGACGAGGTGACCGCACGTGACATGGCGAACGCGCACCGGCCGCTTGCGCCGCTTCATCGGCCGTTGTCTGCGCGCGGTGGGCGAGGGCTTCCGGGTGTACGGCGGCGGGGACATGTACCTGGCCGCGGCCGAGGGCGAGAGGGCCCGGCTCGAAGGGCTCGACAACGGCTTCCGCCTGACGCTCAGCGCCGACGCGGACGGCCCTCCCCCCGGCCACCCGGAGAAGCTGTGCCTCGACGTCCCGCTCAGCCGACAGGAGCTCCTGCTCCTTCACGACCTGCTGAACGAGGCCCCCGGATTCCGGACGTGACCAGCACTGTCGATCTTCGAGTGTCCGTCCAGGGGAGGCCCCGACAGTGGGGTGGACCGGGGCCGGAGGACAACCCCGCCCGGCCGGGACGGAACAGGGACGGAAGAGGGGGAGCGGTAGGGGTGACGGTGGCGAGGAGCTTCACTCGTGCCTTGGCGGCACGCTGCGCGGACGGCGCCGACGACACCGCCCTGCTCTGCCTGGACGACACCGGCGAAGCCACCGGCCACACCTACCGGGACCTGGACGCCAGGGCCCGCACGGTGGCCGCCGCACTGCTCGGCCACGTCGCGCCGGGCACCCCGGTCCTCGTGGTGACCGACAGCGGCCCGCACGCGGTGGCGGCGCTCCTCGGATGCCTGTACGCGGGCGCGGTCCCCGTCCCGGTGCCGCCGCCGGACGCCTCGCACGCGGCGGCCGAACGCACCGCGGCGATCGCCGCCGACACGGACGCCCCGCTGCTGCTCACCGACTCGACGCACGCCCCCAGGAACTCGCCCGGCGGCTCGCCGACGCGGGCCGCCCCGGCGTGGTCTGCCTCGCCGTCGACCGCATCCCGGACGACGCGGCGGCCGGCGGGGCGGCTGACGCCTGGCGCCCACCCGTCGTCTCCGGCGAGGACACCGCCCTGATCCAGTACACCTCGGGCACCACCGCGGCCCCGCGCGGCGTCCAGGTCACCCACGCCAACCTGCTCGCCACCATGGAGAGCCTCCGGCGCGCCCTGCGCACCGACCGCACCGCGCGGATCGGCGGCTGGCTGCCGCTCCACCACGACCTCGGTCTGATCGGCCAGCTGCTGCACCCGCTCTGGCTCGGCGCCACCGCCGTCCTGATGCCGGGGAGCCGGTTCACCGCGGACCCGCTGCGGTGGCTGCGCGCGGTCGCCCGGCACGGCATCACCCACACCGCCGCCCCCGACTCCGCGTACGCCCGCTGTCTGGCCGCCGTCACCGACGCCGACCTGGCCGCCCTCGACCTCAGCCGCCTGGCCACCGCGGTCAACGCCGCCGAGCCGGTCTCCGCGGTCACCGCGGCCGCCTTCGCCCGCCGGTTCGCCGCCGCGGGTCTGCGCCCCGGCGCGCTCGTCACCGGCTACGGCCTCGCCGAGGCGACCTTGCTGGTCAGCGTCGGCACCGAGGGCCCGCCGACGGTGGCCACCGTGGCCGCCGACGCGCTGGAGCGCGGGGTGCTCGGCCCGCCGGTCCCGGGCCGCCCGGTGCACGGCCTCGTCGGCTGCGGACCCGTCAGCGGGGTCACCGTACGCATCGTCGACCCGGCCACCGCACACGTGCTGCCGGACGGTTCGGTGGGCGAGATCTGGGTCCGCGGCGACACCGTCACCGCCGGATACCGCCGCCGCCCCCTGGAGACCGCCGCCGCCTTCGGCGCCGCCACCGCCGACGGCGAGCACGGCTTCCTGCGCACCGGCGACCTCGGCGCCCTGTACGCGGGCGAGCTGTACGTCACCGGCCGCGTCAAGGACGCCATCCTGGTCGAAGGCCGGACCCTGCACCCGCAGGAGGCCGAGCTCCGGCTCGCCCGGTCCGGCGCCCCGTTCGGCTCCGCCATCGTGTTCGCCGTGCCCGCCGAACCCGAGGAGATCGCGGTGGTCCAGGAGGTCCGCGGCGCCGACCTGAGCGGCCGTCACCTCGCCGGCCTTGCCGACCGGGTGCGCGGCTGTCTGCGCCAGGAGTTCGGCGCCGAACCCGGGCCCGTGGTCCTGGTCCGCCCCGGCACCGTGCGCCGCACCACCAGCGGCAAGGCGCGCCGCTCGCTCATGCGCGAGCTCTACCTGCGCGGTGAGCTGCGCCCGCTGTACGCGTCGCTGGCACCGCCGTACGCCGCGGCGGGCGGGGCGGGCCGATGACCCCCGCCACCCACGCCCCTGACGAGGTGCGCCACCGCGCCGACCGCCTCGAACACCGCTTCGGCGACCCCTGCGACCCGGGCAACCCGGTCGGCTTCCGCGCCCTGCTCGCCGCCGACGAGGCCGGTGAGCCCCTCACGGCGGCGGAGCACCTGCTCGACTCCGAGGGGTTCGGCGCCGAGTTGGTGCCCCTCGCCCTCGGCGGCCGTCTGCACGACGCCGAGGGCCTGGTCCGGGTGGTGCGCCCGGTCTTCCGCCGCGATGTGGCGCTCGGCTTCGGCTACGGCATCACCTCGCTGTTCGCCGCCGCCCCCGTCTTCGCCGCCGGGTCCGGGCCGCAGCGGGACGCGGTCGCCCGGCTGCTCGCCGCGGGTGGCCGCGCCGCCATCGTGCACCGCTCGCTCGCCCACGGCACCGCGATGCTCCAGGGCGAGGTCAGCGCCCTGGGCCACGGCGACGGCTATCTGCTGCAGGGCCGCAAGGACGTCGTCATCAACGCCGAACGGGCGGGCGCGATCGTCGCCCACGTACGCACCGACCCCGCGCCGGGCCAGGGCGCCCACTCGGTCTTCCTGCTCGACCCGGCCGAACTCCTCGGCGACGGGCTCCGGCCGCTGCCCCGACGGCCCACCACCGGCCTGCGCTCCTGCCGCTTCGCCGGGTACGCGTTCGAGGACTGCGCCGTGCCGGGCGACGCCCTCGTCGGCGCCGAAGGGACCGGTGTCCGGCTCGCCCTGCGCACCTTCCAGCTCAACCGCGCCCTCATCACCGGCGCCGTCATCGCCTCCGTCGACACCGTGCTGCGCGCCGCCGTCCGCGCCGCGGTCGGCTCGGGCTCCCTCGGCAGACGCCAACGCGGCGTCCTCGCGGGCGTGTTCGTGGACCTGCTCGCCGCCGACAGCGTCGCCACCACGGTGCTGCGCGCCCTGTCCCTGCTGCCCGCCAGCGCCCATCTGGCCGCCGCCGAACTCAAGTACCTGATCCCCGACCTGCTCCGGGACGACCTGGAGGAGCTCGCCACCGTGCTCGGCGCGGGCGGCTACAGCCGCGACACCGACCAGGGCATGCTCTCCAAACTCCGCCGCGACCTCCCGGCCGCCGGACTCGGCCACGCGGGCACCGCCTCCTGCCAGGCGGTCGTCATCCCGCAACTCCCGCTCCTGGCCCAGAACTCCTGGGGCCGTGAGCCGGAGCCCCCGGCCACCCTGTTCCGCGCCGGCGAGCCGCTGCCCGCCCTCGACCTCGGCGCCCTCCAGGTCGCGGGCGGCGGCGACTTCCTGGCCGCCGCGCTCAGCGCCAGTGCCGCCCGCGTCGCCGACACCTCCGAGCCGGGGCCGTGCGGCGAGGCGCTCCGCACCCTGGCCGCCGCCTTCCAGGGAGCCCTGCTCGACCTCCGGGAGAGCTGCCGCGCCCTGACGCCCGGCGACCGCGCCGCCCTCACCAGCCCGCGGCTGCCCGCGCTCGCCGACCGGCACGCCGTGCTCTGCGCGGTCGGCGCCACCCTGGCCACCTGGGAGCGGCGCCGCCGCGAGGGCGGTTTCCTCGCCACCCCCGACTGGCTGGTGCTCGCCCTGCACCGGTACGGCCGCCGTCTCGGTCTCACCCTGCCCGCCCTCCCCGCGGACTGCGTCGACCGTGTCATGGCGGAGCTGCTCGCCCGGTTCCGCTCCGGCCGGACCTTCGACCTCCACGACGCCCCTCTCGCGGAAGCGGGTACGCCATGACCGGACCCGACGTCCTCGCCCCCCTCCTGATGCCGGGGCCCGACAGCCCCTGGAGCCGGGTCCGCCAGGCCATGGCCTGGCACGGCCACGTGGTGGTGTACGCGGACTGGCGCGACTGGCTGCCCGCGGCCGTCGCCGATCCCCAGCTGCGCCCGCTGCTCGGCCCGCGCGACTGGCAGCGCCTGCACGCCCTGAGCGACCCCGAGGCCCGCGACCGCTTCGCCGCGTCCCGGCTGCTGATGAAGTACACGGCGGGCGCGGCCCTGCAGTCCCCGCCGGACGCGGTGGAACTCGCCTCGAAGGCGGGCGGTCGCCCCTATCTGCGCGGCTACGACCAGATCGAGGTGAGCCTCAGCCACACCCGGGACCTGCTCGTGGTCGGCCTCAACCGGCGCGGGCGCATCGGCGTCGACACCGAGCTGGCCGACCGCCGCATCCAGTACTCGGCGGTCCAGCGCCATCTGTGCACCCCCGCCGAACGCCGCTGGCTCGCCGACCTGGCCCCGGACGAGCGGCAGCGCGCCCTGGTGCGCACCTGGACCCTGAAGGAGGCCTACACCAAGGCGCTCGGGCAGGGCATGCGCCTGGGCTTCACCCAGTTCGGCTTCGACCCCGGGCACACCACCCTGCTCACCCCGAAGGGGGACCGGGCCTCGCACGGCGAGTGGTCCTTCGCCACCTTCGGTCTCGCCGACGGCTATCTGGTGGGCGTCGCCTGCCACGACGCGGGCCTGACCGGCCTGGAGGGCGAGGGCGACACGGCCGTGTCGACCATGCTCGACGAGGGCTTCCTCAGCGAGGTCATCGACCTGGTCGGCCGGATGTGAGCGCCGGAGAACGCGGGAAACACGAAAGCCCGCCACCGGAACCGGCGCGGGCTTCTGCATGGATGAACTGGTGCCCCCAACGGGATTCGAACCCGTGCTACCGCCTTGAAAGGGCGGCGTCCTAGGCCGCTAGACGATGAGGGCTATCGGCCCACCTGGGCGCTTCGCAGCGCGTCGGGGACGTGAGAAGCATATGGGATGCGGGGACCGATCGCCAAAACGGTTTACGGGGGCGGGGCGGGCGGGGGCGTGGTGGGCTTCGCGCCGGGCTGGTTCTCCTTGGGGAGATGGCGGCTGACCTCGGCCTTCGTGAGGCCGAGCCCGCCGAGCTTGATCTCGTCCCAGGCCTGGAGCCGTTTGGTGGCGCGGTCCAGGTAGAGCACGGAGGTCTCGACGGGGTCCGGGTGCTCGCCCTCGACGGCGCGCAGCCCGCTGCCGCCGGTGGAGCCCTCGATGCGCAGCCGGGTGCCCTTGTCCATCACTTCCATCTCCTGGTGGTGCAGATGGCCCGCGAGCACCAGCGGCACGGTGCCGTCCGTCTCGCGCGCGGCCACCGGGTTGTGCGCCGACCGCCACGTCGACGGGGCGGCCCGCGGCGGCCTGGCCGCGCAGGGACGCGGCGAGTGTGATGCCCGCCACCTCCTGTGCCGGGTGGCCCTCCCGCTTCGCCGAGCGGTCGGGGGTGAACTCGGGGTCGCCGATGCCCGCGAAGCGCAGGCCCGCGACGTCGACGGGCTTGCCGTCGTCCAGGACGTGGGTGTTCCTGAGCTTCTCCACGTACCGCTGCGTGGTGCGCGAGTCGTGGTTGCCGCGCACCCACACATAGGGCGCGTCGAGGTCCTCGACGGGGTCGAGGAAGGCGTTCTCGGCGGCGGTGCCGTGGTCCATGGTGTCGCCGGAGTCGACGATGACGTCGATCTCGTACTGCTCGACCAGCGAGTTGACGATCTTCCAGCCGGCCGGGTTGAGGTGGATGTCGGAGACGTGCAGGAGGCGGATCGTGGAGGGGTCGGGCTCGTACGCGGGGAGCGTGGACGTCACGTCGTACAGCTTGGTGACGTTGGTGACCAGGCGGGCCAGCTCCCGCTGGTAGACGTCGAACTCGCTGACGATGTTGCGGGCGTTGCCGACGACAGAGGGGGCGCTGCTGAGCAGGCCTGAGAACTTCGGCTCCAGGACCGACCTGGGGTTCCAGGTGGCGAACGCGACCGTGCCGGAGGCGGCGAGGAGGGCCAGGGCGAGGCCGCCCGCGGCGAGCGCGCGGCGGGGGCGGCGGTAGACGGCGAGGCCGAGCGCGGTGGCGCCCGCGACGACGGCGGCGCAGGAGCGGACCGCCAGGTTCAGGGTGCCGTTGGCGACGTCGCTCGCGACCTCCTCCTGGAGGCCGGAGAGCCGCTCGGGGTGGTCGACGAGGGCCTCGGAGCGCACCGGGTCCAGGCGGTCGACGTCGACGTCCAGGCGGATGGGCGCGGTGTGCGAGCGCAGTTCCAGGGCGCCCAGCGGTGAGACGTCGACCTTCGTGCCGCCGGTGAGCGAGGGGCGCAGCGCCATTCGGGTGTCCATGGGGCCCCACGGACGTGTGGACGCTGCCGACGACCAGCAGCCCCAGCCACGCCCCGAGCACGACGACGGTGACCAGGCCGAGGGCGCGGGCGAAGGGGTGCGGGGCGGGTGTGGGCCCGGGCAGGGAGTGCGCCGTCCGCACGCTCCGGCCGCGGGCCTTGGAAGCGCCGTGGTGTGCGCTGTGACCTGGGCGGATGTGCTGGAGGAGAGTGATGGGGGCACCGCGCAGGCTCCGCAGGTGCCGCAGAACGACCGTGACGTCGCGCCCCATTGGGCCCGTATGCCCATGCGGAGAGGTGGCTATGCCTGCCGGTGATCGACGGTCGACAATGGGCCCGTGCTGGAGATGACGCGCGAGGAGTTCGAGGAACTGGTGGCCGAGGCGCTCGACCGGATTCCGCCCGAGCTGACGAGGCTCATGGACAACGTGGCGGTGTTCGTCGAGGACGAGCCGCCCAGCGACGACCCCGAGCTGCTCGGGCTCTACGAGGGGACCCCGCTGACCCGACCGAGGCGAGTGGTACGCCGGGGTGCTGCCCGACCGGATCACCGTCTACCGGGGGCCGACGCTGCGGATGTGCGAGTCGCGCGAGGACGTCGTCGCCGAGACGGAGATCACCGTGGTGCACGAGGTCGCCCACCACTTCGGGATCGACGACGAGCGGCTGCACGCGCTCGGATACGGCTGAGCCCCCTCCGGTACGGCCGAGCTCCTCTCCGGGCGGCGGTGCGCGTGTCCTCATGCGGGGCGCGGGAGTTGGGCAGGGCGTCCCTTCCCCCTTGCGCCTCGGAGGTGCTCGGCCGTGCGCCAGTTCTACGTTTCCGTCCGATGGGCCGCGACCGTGGTGGCCGTCGCGGCGACCGCGGGCTGCATGAGCATCGGCGACGACGGGAGCGGTGCGCCCGCCCCGGGGAAGTCCGCGCGGGAACGCGGGGGCGCCGCCGCGCCCGACGGCGGCACGGTGCTGCCCGGCGAGGGCAGGGACGGCGGCCGCGACGGGGGCCAGCGGGGACGGCGACGGCAAGCGGAAGGGCAAGGGCAAGGGCAAGGGGAAGGGCGAGAAGGGCAAGGGCGGCGAGTCCGCGGAGCCGGGCGACGAAGGATCGCCAGACTCCAAGCCCTCGCGGGCCGGGTCCGGCACGGCTCCCGCCTCGGTCGAGCCGACGAAGAACGGGCGGCCGACGCCGACCCGCACCAAGCCGGGCCCGCGGCCCACGCGCAGCGTCCCGGCCCCGGACCCGACGCCCGACCCGCCCACGCCGACGCCGCCGGACCCGACGACTCCGGAGCCGTCCTCGTCGGCGCACGGGGAGGCGGAGGGGCCGGTCGCCAGCCAGGGGGAGCCTTCACCGGAGGCGGGGCCCGCGTAGGCGGGGCCTGGAGCCGGGTGAGGGCGGGCGGGCGCGGGGGCGGGAGCCGGGCAGGCGTCGGGCCCGGAGCAGGGCCGGGGAGACCCCCGCTGTGGTGGGCATTTGCCAAGCGGGGTGCAAGGTGCGTATGGTGGTAGATCGTTTGATCCCATTTGCCCGGCGCCGACACAGAAGAGCGCCGCGTGGCGCGTACTCTCCCTTGCCGTGGCTGACCGCATAGAGGCGGTCCATTGCGAAATCACGGAGTTGTGGGCGCGTGCCGAGACTCCGGAAGGTTTCGCATTTCGCATGTCCATTTCCAATTTTGACCTTGACGCTGCCCAGATCCAGGACGAGGCCGTCGAGGCCCTCGCGACCGCCGAGGCCGTCGTGACCGACGCCGTCGAGGCTCCTGAGGCCGTCGAGTCCGCTGAGACCACTGAGCTCGCTGAGGCCGCTGCGCCCGTCGAGGTGACGGAGGCCGCCGAGGCCGCCGCCGACGTGGCCGCGGAGGCCTCCGCCGACGCCGCGGACGACACCGAGGAGGGCGAGGAGGGCGGCATCACCTTCGCCGACCTCGGCCTCCCCGACGGCGTCGTCCGCAAGCTCGCCCGCAACGGCGTGCACACCCCCTTCCCGATCCAGGCCGCGACCATCCCGGACGCCCTGGCCGGCAAGGACATCCTCGGCCGCGGCCGCACCGGCTCCGGCAAGACCCTCTCCTTCGGTCTGCCGACCCTGGCGCGCCTCGCCGACGGCCACACCGAGAAGAAGAAGCCCCGCGCGGTCATCCTCACCCCGACCCGCGAGCTGGCGATGCAGGTCGCCGACGCCCTCCAGCCCTACGGCGACGTCCTCGGCCTGAAGATGAAGGTCGTCTGCGGCGGTACGTCGATGGGCAACCAGATCTACGCCCTGGAGCGCGGCGTCGACATCCTCGTCGCCACCCCCGGCCGTCTGCGCGACATCATCAACCGCGGCGCCTGCTCCCTGGAGAACGTCGAGGTCGCCGTCCTCGACGAGGCCGACCAGATGTCCGACCTGGGCTTCCTGCCCGAGGTCACCGAGCTGCTCGACCAGGTCCCGGCCGGCGGCCAGCGCATGCTGTTCTCCGCCACGATGGAGAACGAGATCTCCACGCTGGTCAAGCGCTACCTGACCAACCCGGTGACGCACGAGGTCGACAGCGCCCAGGGCAACGTCACGACCATGACGCACCACATCCTGATCGTGAAGCCCCGCGACAAGGCGCCGGTCACCGCCGCGATCGCCGCGCGCAAGGGCCGCACCATCATCTTCGTCCGCACCCAGCTCGGCGCCGACCGCATCGCGGAGCAGCTCCGTGACGCCGGTGTGAAGGCCGACGCGCTGCACGGCGGCATGACGCAGGGCGCGCGTACGCGCACGCTGGCCGACTTCAAGGACGGCTACGTCAACGCGCTCGTCGCCACCGACGTCGCCGCCCGCGGCATCCACGTCGACGGCATCGACCTGGTCCTGAACGTGGACCCGGCCGGCGACCACAAGGACTACCTGCACCGCTCCGGCCGTACCGCTCGCGCGGGCCGCTCCGGCACGGTCGTCTCGCTGTCCCTGCCGCACCAGCGCCGCCAGATCTTCCGCCTGATGGAGGACGCGGGCGTCGACGCCTCGCGTTTCACATCATCAACAGCGGTGACGCCTTCGAGCCGGAGGTCGCCGAGATCACCGGCGCCCGCTCCATGACCGAGGTGCAGGCCGAGTCCGCGGGCAACGCCGCGGGCCAGGCCGAGCGCGAGGTGCGCCAGCTCACCAAGGAGCTGGAGCGTGCCCAGCGCCGCGCCACCGAGCTGCGCGAGGAGGCCGACCGTCTGACGGCGCGCGCCGCGCGCGAGCGGGGCGACGACCCGGAGGCCGCCGTGGCCGAGGCCGCCGAGAAGGCGACCGCCGAGGCCGAGGCCGCCGCGTCGGTGCCGGAGAAGTCGGCCGCCGCCGACCGCGCTGAGCACGACGACCGCGCCGAGCGCCGCCCGCAGCGTGACGAGCGCGGCAACTACGAGCGCGACCGCCGTGGCGACGACCGTGGTGGCCGTTCCTTCGAGCGCCGTGACGACCGTGGCGGCTTCCGCCGCGACGACCGTGGCGACCGCGGTGGCTTCAACCGCGACCGCCGTGACGACCGCGGTGGCGACCGTGGCGGCTTCAACCGCGACCGTCGCGATGACCGCGGTGGCGACCGTGGCGGCTTCAACCGCGACAACCGCGGTGGCGACCGTGGCGGCTTCCGCCGCGACGACCGTGGCGACCGTGGCGGCTTCAACCGCGACCGTCGTGACGACCGCGGTGGCGACCGTGGCGGCTTCAACCGTGACAACCGCCGTGACGACCGCGGTGGGTTCGACCGTGGTGGCCGTTCCTTCGAGCGTCGCGATGACCGCGGTGGCGACCGTGGCGGCTTCCGCCGCGACGACCGTCCCTCCGGCCACCGCGGCAGCGACCGCCCGTTCAACCGCGACCGCCGCGACGACCGCCCCGCCGGCGGCCACCGCGCCGGCGGCCACGACCGCCCGTCGTACAACCGCCGTGACGACCACCGCCCCTCCGGCGGCGGCTCCTTCGGCGGCGGCGGCTCCTTCGGCCGCCGTGACGACAAGCCGCGCTGGAAGCGCAACGGCTGACGCAGCGGCGCTCGTAGCGGCTGGTCTCCAGCCGCCGCGCGCAGGCCCGGGTGAACACACCTCGGCGAGAAGGCCCGTGTGACGCGATGCGTCGCACGGGCCTTCTCCCGTTGTGGGGCGCCCCTGCCGACGGGCACCTGCACCTGGACGATCCCGGTACGGCCCGAGGACGAGGCGGGCGCACCCCTGGAGGTCCGGGGCACAGCAGGATCCGATACCCGATCGGATGCCGGAAGGTCTCCGGCTATGCTCATGGGTGCGCCGACATCGTGTCGGCGAGGACCGTTAGCTCAATTGGCAGAGCAGTGGACTTTTAATCCATTGGTTGTGGGTTCGAGTCCCACACGGTCTACCGGAAGCGGGCGAGGGGACCCCCCTCTGACCTGCTCGGCAGCGCCCGGGTCCACTTCGGTGGGCTCGGGCGCTGCCGCGTTCTCCGGCTGGTGCGCGCGAGGCGTGTACGTGGCCGGTGCGCGGTTTCAGGCGGGCGCGGGCGACAGGGATGCCAAGTTGTTGCGCTTTACGTAACTGGCTGCGAGTATCGCAAGCATGTCGTCCCGTGAACTCCTGCCCGGCCCCGCCGAGCAGCTGGCCGTGGTCAACGCGGCCCCGGATCTCTCCCGTCCGGCTTCCGCGCGGGAACGCGTCGTCGGCCTGGGCACCCTCGCTGTGCTGTACGGGGGCCTCGTCACCGCCATGGAGTGCGATCTTCCTCGTATCGCCGGACTCGGTGTGTTCCTGGCGGCGTTGGTCCTGCTGCTCGTCTGGAACGGCCACCATGACGACGCTGCCCGCAGGCGCCCGCATACGCGCGTGGAGAAGGCCGCCCGGTTCGGTGGCGTGGTGCTGCTGTCCATGCCCGGCATCAGCCTCGTCTTCGGCGAGGGCGCGGACACGTTCACCGCGCACCTCGTCTCGGCCGCGATCCCCACGGTGTGCGTCGCCGTCTACCTCGTCCTGCGCTGGAAGCGGTGACCGGTGGCTGATGACCTTGCGGCTCGGCAGCCGCGGGACGTGCTGGCCAACCTCATCCACTCCCCGAACCGGCTGGCCATCCTGGCCACCCTCAACCGGGTCCAGCACGTCGCCTTCGCCGACCTGCGCGAGAGCCTGCACCTGACCGCGGCGGAGCTCTCCCGCCAGATCGCGATCCTGGAGAAGGCGGAGATGGTGGAGGTGGCCAAACTCCGCGTCAAACGCGTCGCCGTCACCCACGTCCGCCTCTCCGACACCGGACGCGCCCGCTTCGCCTCCTACCTGGCCGACCTGCACGCCATCGTGGACGGGGCAGTCGACTGACCGCACCCGCCCGGGGGCTAACCCCACCCCGCCCCCGGCAGGTAGCGGGATCGTGCCGAATGATCTCTTCCGGACATCCTGGGGACCGGCGTGCAGCGCTGATCATTCCCTTGAGTTCCCAGGAGTTGACTCGTGCAGGAGCAGCAGCAGGAGAAGAAGGCAGTGCGGTTCCGTGGGGCCGGGCGGTGGCGGGGGCGCCGGCGCCGCTGTCGTGGCGGCCGTGGCCGTGGCGGCCGGGGGCGTGCTGGCGGCGGGGGTGCTCGCGCCCGCCGCGGTGGGGGCCTCCGGCAGGCCCGACCCCGTCCGGCAGGGGCTGAGCGCGCTGGTGGAGTCCGGCGGAGCGCCGGGCGCGCTCGCGAGCGTGCGGGGGCGTGACGGTCAGCAGCGTGCGTACACCGCGGGGGTCGGTGACGTGGCCAGCGGGGCGAAGGTGCCCCGGGACGGGCGGGTGCGCGTCGGGAGCAACACCAAGGCCTTCACCGCGGTGGTCATGCTGCAGCTGGTCGGTGAGGGGAAGGTCCGCCTTGACGGCTTCGTCGATGACTACCTGCCCGGCCTCGTCCGCGGCGAGGGCATCGACGGGAGCCGCATCACCGTACGGCAGCTGCTCCAGCACACCAGCGGGCTGCCCAACTACACCAAGTACCTCAGCGACGAGATCCGCCCCTACACCCCGCGTGAGCTCCTCGACCTCGCGCTCCAGCACAAGGCGGATGCCGAGCCCGGCGAGAAGTGGGCGTACAGCAACACGAACTACCTCCTTGCGGGCCTGATCATCGAGAAGGTCAGCCGGCACTCCCTCGCCGGGGAGATCGACCGGCGCGTCATCAAGCGCCTCGGGCTGCGCCACACGTACTTCCCCGCCCCCGGCGACGTGACCGTCCGAGGGCCGCACCCGAAGGGCTACTACCAGGAGAAGCCGGGCGCGCCCTGGGTCGACGCCACCGAGTGGGACCCCTCCTGGGCGTGGGCGGCGGGGCAGCTGGTCTCCACCAACTCCGACCTCAACCGGTTCTTCGGGGCGTTGATCTCCGGAGACCTGCTGGAGGAGGAGCAGCTCGACGAGATGCGCACCACCGTTCCCGCCGGTTATCCCTTCCCCGCAGGCGCCCGTTACGGCCTCGGGCTCGTGAGCACCCCGCTGTCGTGCGGCGGGGTCTACTGGGGCCACGGGGGCAGCATGACGGGGTACGAGACCCGCGGCGGCGTCACCGAGAGCGGCCGCGCCGTCAACGTCGCCGTGACCACACAGCCGGGCCAGGCGGTCAAGGACGACATGGACGCCCTCATCGACGGAGTGCTCTGCTCCCGTCGCTAGCCCGCCCAGCGGCCCGTCAGGAACGTGAGGGCGCAGATGACGCCGAGGGGGGACACCAGACAGACGTACGCGGTGTGGACGCGTGGTCGGCGCAGGCTCCAGGACGCGAGGGCGATCCACAGCGGCCACCACAGGAGGGTGGCGCGGGGGAGCGACATGTACCAGTAGGAGGTGCCTAGGGCGGCCAGGGTCAGGAAGGTGTACGCCGCCTCCGGCCAGCGGCGGCGGTACAGGAGGAACGCGGTCAGGAGCAGCCCCAGGACCACCACCAGGAGCTCCGCCTGGAACTCGATCGCGTACCCGGTGGGCGTGGTGTGGCCGAACGCGGCCCGCCAGGTGTTGCGCCACGCCTCCCACGGGGTGTGGAAGTCGCGGTACCAGCCGCGCTCCTCCGCGTGCTTCCAGGCCATCCAGTCGCCGGTGTGGCGCTGGAGGAACCAGCTGTACGCGAACGGGGGCAGCGCGGGCAGGACGAGCCAGGGCAGCGCGCGGGCGTCGCGGTGGGCGCGGACCGTGGTGAGGAAGTGGACCGCGATCGCGGCGGCGAGGAACAGGCCGCTCACGCGGACCGTCGTCGCCAGGGCCGCGAGGGTCGCGGCGAGCGGCCAGGCGCGGCGCCGCGCGGCCAGCCAGGCGGGCAGGGCCAGGGCGAGGAAGAGGGCTTCCGTGTAGCCCGCGGCCAGGAAGACCGCGCAGGGGGAGAGCAGGAAGTACAGGACGGTCCTGCGGCCCGCCTGCGGGTGGGGCAGGTACGTACGGGCGATGCGCGCGAGGGCCAGGACCGCGACGGCGCCGGAGACGAAGGAGACCAGGAGCCCGGCCGCCGCCCAGTGCGGAACCACGGCGTGGACGGCGCGCAGGGCGAGCGGGAAGCCGGGGAAGAAGGCCCCTCCCGGTTGTCCCAGTCGCCCGTCCCCGGGCCCGCGCCGTCGGGGAAGTAGCCGTCCTGAGCTATGCGGAGGTAGTGCCACCAGTCCCACTGCTGCCACGCGGACAGCGGCGAAGCGGCGTGCCGGGTGCGGGAGTTGGGCGGGAACAGCCAGGTCGCGCAGTACGCCGTCGCCCACAGGCTGACGCGCGTGAGGACGTACAGGAAGAGGACGTCCGCGTCCTCGCGGCCGATGCGGGGGAGCCGGGTGCCGGTGGCGGCCGGTCGTGCGGCGGCGCGGGAGGCGGTCGCCCGGGGCCGTTCCTTGGGGCGGGGCGGGGCGGAAACGGGCATGGCGATGCCTCCGGAGGCGGCTTCGGGTGGGCGGGACCGCCTCGCGGCGGGGGCGGCGGCCGGGGCGCTAGGGCTGGTACCCCGGGCCCGTGGTCCGCGGCGGCGGAGCGGACGCCTCCCGCGTGGCCGGGGGGTCCGTGCGCGAGGAGTCCGGGGCGCTCGGCGGATGGCTGGTGCTCGGCGGCGGGGGCGAGCCCTGCGGCCCGGACGGCGAGAGGGTCGGCGAGGGGGACGGGGACGGCGACGGGCTCAGGGGCGGGGACGAAGGCACGGACGCGGGCGGCTGCGGCGGGTCCGACCGCTGCGCGAGCGCCACCGCGCCCGCGCCCGCGACGGCCAGCGTCGCGGTGACGGCGACCGCGCCGACGAACGTCCGGTGCGCCCGGCGGCCACGCCGCTCGATGACGGACACGTGCGGCACATCGGCCCGCGCCCGCCCGGCATCGACGGCCTCCTGGAACAGCTCACGCAAGGGGTCATGGGGCTCAGGCACCGGGGGCCTCCTCGGTACGCGGACCCGCCGGGCGGCACGCGGGCGCACCGTGGCGGAGAGACGGGTGGGCCGTGACGGGGGCGGCGGGGCGAGCGGCGGAGGCGGGGCGGTCGTACCTCGCGGCGCGAGCGCGCGGGACGGCGCGGCCGGAGGAGCCGGAGGAGCCGGAGGAGCTCGGGGCGTTCGGGGGCAAGGGCGCGGCTGGGCGGGGGGAGTTCAGGCACCGGGGGCCTCCTCGGTACGGGGGTCGGTGAGGCGGTGGGCCAGGGAGGCACGGCCGCGGGACAGGTGGGTCTTGACGGTGCCCGCGGCGAGGCCGGTCTCCCCGGCGATCTGCTCGACGGAGAGGTCGCACATGTAGTGCAGGGCGAGCGTGCGGCGCTGCTGCGGCGGCAGTTCGCGCAGCGCCTCCACCAGGGCGACCGAGTCGGGTCCCGGACCCTCCGTATGCGGCGGGGCGCCGCTGCGCTGCCAGGCCGACGCCGAGCGGCGCAGACCGCGCCAGCGGCTCACCGCGAGCCGCCAGGCGACCGTGCGAATCCACGCCTCGGGGCGCCCGTCGCGGTCGAGCCCGCCGCGGCGGCTCCAGCCCTTGACGAACGCCTCCTGCACGACGTCCTGCGCCTCGTGCAGGTCGCCGAGCATCACGTACAGCTGGCCGGTCAGCCGCGGGGCCGCTTGCGCATAGAACTCCTCGAACTCCTCGACGGTCACCTGACAGCTCCTGGATCTCTTCCGGTCTCACCGTGCATACGCCCGCCGACCCCGGTCCGGATGACATGGGCAGCGAAAGATCACGGTGATGACCGTCACAGGGGCGCCCCGCCGCGCCGGGGCGCCACGCCACGACCGGCGCAACAGATCCTGCGGCCGCGCCGCCCCCGGGGCACGCTGCCAGTGACGCGATCCGGAGGTGCGGCATGGCGGCTGGCGAAGGACCCGAGGGCATACGCGAGGGCGCGCGGGCGGGTGCACGCCGCCGGGGACGCCGCCTCCTGGCGGCCGCCGCGGCCCTGCTGCTCGCCCTGGCCGCCCCGGCCTGCGGCGGCTCCGACGAGCCCGGCGACGCGGCGACCCGCCCCGCCCGCCCCGCGGACCTGCCCTTCACCCACCCCGGCGTCCTGCTCAGCAAGGGCCAGCTCACCAAGGTCCGCGCCCATGTCGCGGCCCGCGAACAGCCCTGGCTGGGGGCGTACGAGCAGATGCGGGCCAGCAAGTACGCCGCGGCCGACTACCGGCCCACGCCGTACGCCGTGGTCGTCTGCCCGCCGGACACCCGGCCCGGCCAGGGCTGCGTGGAGGAGCGCGAGGACGCGCTCGCCGCGTACACCCACGCGCTGCTCTACAACGTCACCGGTGACCGCGCGCACGCCGCGAAGGCCGTGCGGATCATGGACGCCTGGGCGCGGGTCGTCACCCGCCACACCGACGGCAACGCCGGACTCCAGACCGCCTGGGCCGCCTCCTCCTGGGCACGGGCCGCCGAGGCCGTGCGCTACACGTACGACGGCTGGAGCGACGGCGACCTGCTGCGCTTCGAGCGGATGCTGCGCACCGCCTATCTGCCCCAGGTCCTGCCCGGCTCCGCCGACTTCAACGGCAACTGGGACCTCGTCATGGCCGACGCCGCCATCGGCATGGCGGTCTTCCTCGACGACCACTCCGCCTTCGAGCGGGCCGTGCGGCACTTCCGCGCCCGCGTGCCCGCGTACTTCTATCTGAAGTCCGACGGGCCGCTGCCCGTGGCGCCCCGGGGCAGCGACATCGACACGGCGGACGAGCTGCGCCGCTACTGGTTCGGGCAGCAGACCTTCGCCGACGGGCTCGCGCAGGAGACCTGCCGCAACTTCAAGCACGCCGGGTACTCGCTCGCGGCCACCGCGCACATCGCGGAGACGGCCTGGCACCAGGGCGTCGACCTGTACGGCGAGGTCAAGGACCGGCTGCGGGCGGCCCTTGAGTTCCACTCCGGCTACCAGCTCGGCGCCACCGCGCCCGGCTGGCTGTGCGGCGGCAGGCTCCAGCGCGACCTCGGGCCCGACACCGAGGTCGCCCTCAACCACCTGCGCGGACGCCTCGGCATGGACCTGCCGCACACCAGGAAGCTCACCCTGGAGCGGCGCCCGGAGGGCACCGACGACCTGTTCGTGGCCTGGGAGACGCTGACCCACGCCGAGAACACCTGAGGCCGCCGAGGGCGCCTGGGGGAACCGGTTCGCTTTCCGTGCCCCCGATGGCGTACTGTTGGGTTCACCGACGCGGGGTGGAGCAGCTCGGTAGCTCGCTGGGCTCATAACCCAGAGGTCGCAGGTTCAAATCCTGTCCCCGCTACTGAAGAAGAACCGAAGGCCCGGAATCCGAACGGATTCCGGGCCTTCGGCGTGTTCAGGGGGTTTTGGGGGGCGGCTTTCGGCTGGCTCTGCCATGGGATTCCGCCGTTGTGGCGCCAGGGCTTTGCCTTGCCTCGTGAGCCCTGCGTAACGTTGTGGTCACCATGAGTCGGGTGCGGTACGTGCTGGCGGTGGTGCTGCTCGCCACCTGCGCCCTCTTCGCCGGTGTGTGCCACGGGCCGCACGGGCCCGCAGCCGCGCCCGCGACCCTCGCCACCCCCGCCCACCAGAAGTGCCCCGGGCCCGCGCACGGCGAGCACGCCGCCACCGGGCACCCCGCAGCGGTCGCCGCGCAGCCCGCCGACCGCGAGGGCCCGCCGGACGGCGGGGGCGGCGAGAGCGGCGGCGGGCGCGCCGCCCCGCCCGCGTCCCCGCCCCGAGGCACGCGCCCGGCGGGCGCGGAGCCGCGGGCCGGGCCGTGCGGCGCGCTCTCGGGAGCCGCCCTGCTCATCGCCCTCGGCGTGGACCGGAACTGAGCGGGCCACGGAGTCCGGCAGCGGACTCCGCCTCGCCACCCCCCACTCCACGTACCCGAAGGACCGCTCACCCATGATCGGAAACTTGCGGCCCGCGGCGACCGCCGTGGGCAACACGCCCGTGCTCTGGATCGACGAGCCCTCCCTTGAGGGCGGCCGCGGCTACTGGGCCAAGCTCGAAGGCTTCAACTTCGGCGGCATCAAGGACCGCGCCGCCCTCCACCTGGTCGAACGCGCCCGCGCACGGGGCGAGTTGCGGCCCGGCGCGCCCATCGTCGAGTCCACGTCGGGAACGCTCGGGCTCGGGCTCGCGCTCGCGGGCGTCCACTACGGCCACCCCGTGCACATCGTCACCGACCCCGGCCTCGAACCCATCGTCGAGCGGATGCTCATCGCCCACGGCGCCCGCGTCCACGTGGTGCGCGAGCCGGGCGCGGTCGGCGGCTGGCAGCAGGCCCGCGTCGACCGGGTCGCCGAGCTGATGGCCGCCGACGGCATGGCCGGGGCCTGGTGCCCGAACCAGTACCACAACCCGGACAACCCGGACGCCTACCGTGAGCTCGCCGCCGAACTCGTGCGCCAGCTCGGCCACTTCGACGTCCTCGTGTGCGCCGTCGGCACCGGCGGGCACTCCGCGGGGATCGCCAGGGAGCTGCGCTCAGGGCCGGTGCCCGGGCTCGAACTCGTCGGCGTGGACAGCGTCGCCTCGACCATCTTCGGGCTCGCCGCGGGCCCCCGTCTGATGCGCGGACTCGGCTCCTCCATCCACCCCCGCAACGTCGACCACGACGCCTTCGACGAGGTCCACTGGGTGGGGCCCGCCGAGGCGGTGCGCAGCGCGCGACGGCTCGCCGAGCGGCAGTTCGCCACCGGCGGCTGGAGCGTCGGCGCGGTCGCCCTCGTCGCCGCCTGGCTGGCCCGCACCAGGCCGCGCGGGGCGCGGATCGCGGCGGTCTTCCCCGACGGGCCGCAGCGCTACTTCGACACCGTCTTCAACGACGAGTACTGCCGCGCCCACGGCCTCATCGGCTCCCCGGGCGCCGTCCCCGACGAGCCGCGCGAGGTCCCCGGGCCCGGGGACGGGGTGACCGGGTGGAGCCGCTGGCGGGTGAACCGGCAGGCGCGGGCGCACCGGTGGGCGGGGCGGCCGGTCCTCGACCCCGATCCGGTCCTCGACGCGGAGCCGGTGGGCGGGCCCGCGGCGGTCGGCGGGCCCGCCGCGCCCGTGGGCGAGGGAGTGGCCCCGTGACCGGAGTCTGGCGCCGGGCGCGGTGCTTCGAGCCCGCGGTGCAGCTGCTGTTCGTCAACCAGCTCACCATCAACCTCGGCTTCTACATGCTGATGCCGTACCTCGCCGCCCATCTGTCCGGGCGGCTCGGCCTCGCCGCCTGGGCCGTCGGGCTCGTCCTCGGCGTGCGCAACCTCTCCCAGCAGGGCATGTTCCTGGTCGGCGGCGCGCTCGCCGACCGGCTCGGGTACAAGCCGATGATCGTGGCCGGGTGCGCCCTGCGCACGGCGGGCTTCGGGGCGCTGGCCTTCGCGCAGACGCTGCCGGTGCTCATCGCCGCGTCGGCGGCGACGGGGCTCGCGGGGGCGCTGTTCAACCCGGCGGTGCGCGCGTACGTCGCCGCGGAGGCGGGCGGTCCCGAGCGGCGCGTCGAGGCGTTCGCGCTGTTCAACGTCTTCTACCAGACGGGCATCCTGCTCGGCCCGCTCGTCGGCCTCGCCCTGACCGGCGTGGACTTCCGGCTCACCTGCGCGGTCGCGGCCGCCCTGTTCGCGCTGCTCTCGGTGGTGCAGATCGCGCGCCTTCCGGTGCGGCGGGCGGGCGCGGACGCCGAGGGTACCGGCCCCGGGCAGTGGCGGATCGTGTTCGGCAACCGGCCCTTCTGGCTGTTCTCGCTGGCCATGACCGGCTCGTACGTCCTGTCCTTCCAGGTCTATCTCGCCCTGCCGCTCGAAGTGGAGCGGCTGCTCGGCGAGGGCACCGCGCAGACGGCGGCGACCAGCGCGCTGTTCGTGGTGTCCGGGCTCGTCGCGCTCGTCGGACAGCTGCGGATCACCGACTGGTGCCGCCGCACCTGGACGCGCGAGCAGTGCCTGGTCGCCGGGCTCGCCCTGATGGGCGCGGCGTTCCTGCCGCCCGCGCTCGGCGGGCCCGGGTACGCGGGCGTCACCGCGCTGCTGCTGTGCGCGGCCGTGCTCGCCGCGGCCAACGCCGTGCTCTACCCCTTCGAGATGGACACCGTCGTCTCGCTGTCCGGCGACCGCTGGGTGGCCACCCACTACGGGCTCTACAACACCGTGTGCGGCATCGGCATCACCGTGGGGAACCTCGGCATGGGCGCGCTGCTCGACCTGAGCGAACGCCGGGGGGTGTCCGCCGTGCCCTGGCTGGCGCTCGCCGCCGTGGGGGCGGGGTGCGCCCTCGCCCTGCGGGCGCTCGCCCGCACGGGACGGCTCGCGACGGGGGCGCCCGCGCCCCTGCGGGACGTCGTGTGAGCCCTCCCGGCCCGGTGGTGACTGCCTCCACACCTCACCGCGGGTAACCCACTCGGAGCACGCCGGGTCGCTCCAGGGCCCCGGGGCGGGAAGCCTTGGGCCGATGCGGCGTGTCTGCGGTGGGAGTGGAACGGTGGTTGCTTTCCGTGGCGGGGGGCTCCAGCCCCGGGCCGGCGGGCCGGGGGCGCGCCATGGGCGGTGAGGGGCGGAGCCTGCCCCGGGAGCGGGCGCTCACCCGGGCCCTGCCTCCGCTCCTCATCGTGGCCGGGGTCGTCTTCGACGTGCTCACGCCGCCCGAGTTCACCGCGTCCCCGCTGTTCGCGGCCGCGCCCCTGATCGCGGCCCCGTTCTTCTCGCTGTCCACCACCGTGGCGACGGCCGCCGTGTCCTGCGCCGCCGTGCTCGCGCTGCGCCTCAAGACCCACTCGGGCGTGGACGTGGAGGTCGTCACCTCGTTCGTCACGATGCTGACCGTGGGCGCGCTCGCCGTCGTCATCAACCGCGTGGTGCGCCGGGGCGACGCCCGCCTCGCCTCGGCGCGCTCCATCGCCGTGGCCGCCCAGCGGGCGGTGCTTCCGCTGCCGGACCCGCGCATCGGCGGGCTCGACGTCGCCGCCCGCTACGAGGCCGCGCAGGCCGACGCGTTCATCGGCGGCGACCTGTACGCGGTGCAGGACACCCCGCACGGGGTGCGGCTCGTCGTCGGGGACGTGCGGGGCAAGGGCATGGGCGCGGTGGCCGCCGTCGCGGTGGTCATCGGCGCCTTCCGCGAGGCCGCCGAGCAGGAGACCACCCTGGAGGCGGTGGCGCAGCGCCTGGAGCGTGCCCTCGCGCGCGAGGGCACGCGGCGCGACGGGCTCGACGCGTTCGAGGGCTTCACCACCGCCGTCCTCGCGGAGATCCCCCGCGGCGAGGGCATCGTCCGGCTCGTCAACCGGGGCCACCCCGAGCCCCTTGTGCTGCGGGCCGACGGCCGTCTGTGCGTGCTCTCGCCCGCCGAGCCCGCGCTGCCGCTCGGCATGGGCGAGCTCGGCACCTGGCCCGACCGCGCGGACGAGACCGACTTCCCGCCCGGGTCGACGCTGCTGCTCTACACCGACGGGCTGAGCGAGTCCCGGGACGCCGACGGGGTGTTCTACGACCCCGCGGCCCGGCTCGGCGGCCGGATCTTCTCCGGCGCGGACGCTCCCGACGCGCTGCTTTCCACCCTGGTGGCGGAGGTCGTCGAGCACACCGGGGGCGGCGCGAGCGACGACATGGCGCTCCTCGCCGTCCGCCGCCCCCTCACACCGCGTGACTGAATGGCGCCCCTCCGCAGCCCGGCTGACCACTTGTCAGCGTGATGTCAAGATCCTCCTCGCTGCGCTGCGTCATGGCGACCGCTCAACTCGCCCTGTTCCGCTCGCTCTTGTCCCGTTGTGTTCGTGGCGTAAGCGTTAACGATCAGCGGGAACAGCTTGGAATACCGACCGGCTGTCTATTAACGTTCGATAACGCAGCGCGGTCGTCCCAGCCGTCACTCACGACGGCTCCGTGCGCATGTGCCTAATCCCGCGAGGGAGCCGGGGAACCACCACATTGGGGTGAATCGGCCGTCTTTCGCGTACGCGGTCTCGTACGTGAAGAGCGGTCGTAGGAGACCTTCCTGCTCCGAACCCGTCAGCTAACCCGGTAGGCGAGAAGGAAGGAAAGGAGCGCGCCCCAGTGGCGTCCAACCGGCCTGCCCCAGAAGCGCTGTTCATACCTACCGGCCCTGCCGGACCCGCCGGTGAGTCCGCCGCCGGCACCGCGGGAGGCGACGACCCCACGGAGTACGCCGTCTACGCCGGGTACGCCACCCAGGAGTCCCAGGAGACCTGGGGCGAGTGGAACCCCACGGCGGAGACCGTCCGCCCCGTGCGCGGCAAGCACCGGATTCACAAGAAGGGCGGCGGCGGCCTCGCCCGCAGCTCCACCGTCCTCGGCGTCGGCGTCATCGCCGCCGTCGGCGCGGGCGGCATGGCCAGCGCGCAGGGCGGCAAGCCGCCCGTCTCCCTCTCCATGCCGGACGTGTCGCTGCCCGGCATCGGTTCCCTGACGGCGGACGACGAGCCCGAGGCCGCCGCGACGCCCGCCGACGCCGCGCCCCTGAGCGCCGCGGGCGTCACCACCGCCGACGCCAGGCAGGGCACCACCGACGCGGGTCAGGCCCTGCGCGCCCGCATCCTCCAGCAGGCCGAGAACCAGCGGCACCAGGCCGACGACGCGCAGCGCAAGCAGGCGCAGGACGCCGCCCTGAAGGCCGCCACCGAGCGGGCCGAGGCCCAGCAGGGCAAGGCGCGGGCGGCCGCCAAGGCCAAGGCCGCCGAGGAGAAGCGCGAGAAGGAGGAGGCGGCCCGCAAGAAGCGCGAGGCCGAGCGCCTCGCCAAGCTCGCCAAGAGCTTCACGCTCCCCGTCTCCTCGTACACCCTCACCTCGCACTTCGGCGACTCCGGCTCCATGTGGTCCTCCGGGCGGCACACCGGCCTCGACTTCGCGGGCTCCGCGGGCGCGCCACTCAAGGCCGTGGGCACCGGCACCATCAAGGAAGCGGGCTGGGTGCCCTCGTACGGCTACCGCACCGTCCTCGAGCTGAAGGACGGCACCGAGATCTGGTACTGCCACCAGTCCTCGCTCGGTGTCAGCGTGGGCCAGAAGGTCAGCACCGGCGAGGTCATCGGCCGCATGGGCGCCACCGGCAACGTCACGGGCGTGCACCTGCACCTGGAGGTCCAGGCCCCCGGCGGCGGCACCATCGACCCGCTGGCGTGGCTGCGCGGCAAGGGGCTCACCCCGTAACACCCCTGCCCCCTAGGCGACTTCCCGAGGGGCCCTCATGACTCCGGCGGCCCTGGCGACGACCCCCCGACGCCAGGGCCGTCGGGCACTCCCGTCCCGGCGGAACGGAATTCCCCCGTTCACAGGGGCGTTGGTGCCCGTATGACCACTCTTCGCCCTCTGGGACCCTCCGACCTCGAAGTCTTCCCCCTCGCCCTCGGCGGCAACGTCTTCGGCTGGACCGCCGACCAGGAGCAGTCCTTCGCCGTCCTCGACGCCTACACCGCCGCGGGCGGCAACTTCATAGACACCGCCGACGTGTACTCGGCCTGGGCGCCCGGCAACAAGGGCGGCGAGTCCGAGGCCGTGCTCGGCCAGTGGCTCGGCGCCCGCCGCAACCGCTCCGACGTCGTCATCGCCACCAAGGCCGGCGCCCACCCCGACTACAAGGGCCTGTCGGCGCACACCATCAAGGCCGCGGCCGAGGAGTCCCTGCGGCGGCTCGGCACCGACTACATCGACCTGTACTACACGCACTACGACGACGTGTCCGTGCCGGTCGAGGAGATCATCACCGCCCTCGACGAGCTGGTGCGCGCCGGGAAGGTCCGCGCGATCGCCGCCTCGAACATCAGCCCCGAGCGCCTCCAGGAGTCCCTCGACCTCTCCGACCGCGAGGGCCTGGTGCGGTACGTGGCGCTCCAGCCGCACTACAACCTCGTCTCGCGCGACACCTACGAGGGCCCCCTGCAGGAGATCGCCTCGCGCTCCGGCCTCGCCGCGATCCCTTACTACGCGCTCGCCTCCGGCTTCCTCACCGGCAAGTACCGCCCCGGCACCGACGTCGACAGCGCCCGCGCCGAGAGCGCGGGCGCCCACCTGGGCACGGAGCGCGGGCCCCGCGTCCTCGCCGCCCTCGACGAGGTGGCCGCGGCCCACGACGCCGAGGTCGCGACCGTCGCCCTCGCCTGGCTCGCCGCCCAGCCGACCGTGGCGGCCCCGCTGGCGTCGGCGCGCACGGTGGCGCAGCTGCCCGCGCTGCTCGCGGTGGGCGACCTGGAGCTGACGGCGGCGGAGCTCGCGGCGCTGACGGCGGCCGCGGCCTGACGTCAGGTGCGGTAGGGGTTGTACGGGGGCAGCGCCGGGCCGTAGGCGAGGGCGGGGCCGTACGCGGCGTGCGGCAGCGGCACCGGGGCCGGTGCCGTCGCCCGTGCCGCGTAGCCGAGGGCGGGCCCGGCCACGGGGCGGCGCTCCCACAGCGCATCGAGGAGCTCCCGCTCGCGGGCGACGAAGTCGGCGCCGCCGCAGCCGCCGCGGGCCCGGTGGCGCAGCAGCGCGAGGGCCGTCGCGTACGTCTCGTACTCCACGACGGTGCGGCCCGCGGGCTTGCCCAGGTGGAACGCCGCGTAGTCGCGGGCGAGGGTGCGGGCGCCCATCGAGCCGAGGGCGTACGGCTCGGGTGCGGCGAACCAGCCCGCCGCCGCGTACACGGGCAGCTCCTCGCGCGCCAGGCGCAGCTCGCGCTGGCGCAGCCAGACGGCGAGCCAGGTGAGCAGCCCGAACATCGGGAGCATGAAGGTGGCGTACACGACGAAGAAGCCGTACTCGCCGAAGCCCGCGGAGCCGTTCCAGAAGGCGTGCAGGCCCATCGCGAGGACGAGACCGGCGCAGGGCAGCAGGGCCCTGCGGACCGTGCGGTGCTCGGCGGCGGTGGCGGCGATGCCGAAGCCGAGGCCGGTGAGCGCGGTGAACAGCGGATGCGCGAACGGTGACATGACAACGCGCACGAAGAAGGTCGCGGCGGTCACCGAGGCGAGGCCGCTCTCGCCGCTGAGCTGGTCGGTGCCGAAGGCGTTGCCGAGGTAGAGGATGTTCTCGGTGAAGGCGAAGCCGGTGGCGGTGACGCCCGCTATCACGAACCCGTCGACGACCCCGGTGAAGTCGCCCCTGCGGAAGAGGAACACCAGGAGCACGGCCGCCGCCTTCGCCGTCTCCTCGACGACCGGCGCTATGACGGTCGCGCCGAGGGTGTCCGCGCTGGTCGGGTCGGCGGTCGCGGTCGCTATCCAGCGGGTCGCGAAGCTGTTCGCCACGATCGCGATGAGCGCGGCCGCGCAGGCCCCCCAGGCGAAGGCGAACAGCAGGTTCCGCCAGGGCCCGGGCGCCACCCGGTCCAGCCAGCGGAACGCGGCGACGAGCAGCGGCACCGGCAGCGTGGCGAGGCCGAGGCCGACCAGGAAGCCCTCGGTGCCGGTCTGCTCGCGGACCAGCGCGAGGATCACGAGACCGGAAAGCGCGAGCAGCGTGACCAGGCCGGTCGCCCGGATGGCCCCCCGCTGCCACCAGCGCGGATGCCGGGGCCCGGGTGCCACGGCGGGCCCGGCGGGCCCGCCGGGCGGCGTCGGGTGGCTCGGGCGTGCGGGACTGGTGGCCACGGTTCGACCCTAACGAGGGTTGGGGCGGGCCGCGACGGTGCCTCAGGCCCCGCCGAGCGTGGCGGCGCGGTGGAAGAGGAGGTCGTTCACGACGTGCCCCTTGCGCAGGCCCTGGCCCTCGAAGCGGGTGAGCGGCCGGAACTCCGGACGCGGCGCGTATCCGCCGTCCGGCTGGCTGTTCTCGAAGTCGGGGTGCGCGGTGAGCACCTCGAGCATGTGCTCGGCGTACGGCTCCCAGTCCGTGGCGCAGTGCAGCAGCGCGCCGGGCCTGAGGCGGGGCGCGAGCAGCGTGAGGAAGTCCGGCTGGATCAGGCGCCGCTTGTTGTGGCGGGCCTTCGGCCAGGGGTCGGGGAAGTACACCCGGGTGCCGTCCAGGCACTCCGGGGCAAGCATCTCCCGGAGCAGGATCACGGCGTCGCCGTTGGCGACCCGGACGTTGGACAGGCCGTTCTGGTCCGCGAGATTGAGCAGGTTGCCCTGGCCGGGGGTGTGCACGTCCACGGCGAGGATGTTCGTGGCCGGGTCGGCGGCCGCCATCCGCGCGGTGGCCTCGCCCATGCCGAAGCCGATCTCCAGGACGACGGGGCGGTCGTTGCCGAACAGCTCCGCGAGGTCGAGGACCTTCTCGCCGTCGATGTCGAAGCCCCACTTGGGCCACAGGCGCACCAGGGCGTCGCCCTGGGCGGTGGTGACGCGGCTGCGGCGCGGGGTGAAGCTGCGGATGCGGCGCTCGAAGCGGTTGCCCGTGGGGTCGGGGGCGGGGCCTTCGGGAAAGCGGGGGGTGCCCTTCGGGGGCGGGTTCTCAGACACAGTGCCCCCATTTTATGGCGCGAGTCCCTGCTGGGGGTCCCCGAAAAGCAACCGGCAGGTTCTAGCCCGTCCGGCGTTTGAGGACGAGGCGCGGAGCGCCGATCGCCTGGAGCGGGACCGGAGGTCACAGCGTCGCCAGGACCCGGCGGGCGACCTCCCTGCCGATGGGAAGGGACGCCGTGGCCGCGGGGGAGGGGGCGTTGAGGACGTGCACGGTGCGTGCGCCCTCGCGGATGAGGAAGTCGTCCACGAGCGTGCCGTCGCGGAGCACGGCCTGGGCCCGGACCCCGGCCGCCGCGGGCACCAGGTCCTCGGACCGCACGGCGGGCAGCAGCCGCTGCACCGCCCGGGTGAAGGCCTCCTTGGAGAGGGAGCGGCGCATCTCACCCGCCCCGTACCGCCAGTGTCTGCGGGCGATGTGCCAGGAGCCGGGCCAGGCGAGCGTTCCGGCGAGCTCGCGGGGGCGCACGACCCCCCAGTCGTACCCCTCGCGGGCCAGCGCGGGCACCGCGTTGGGGCCCACGTGGACGCCGCCGTCCACGCCGCGCGTCAGGTGCACGCCGAGGAAGGGGAAGGCGGGGTCGGGCACGGGATAGACGAGGCCGCGCACCAGGTCGGGGCGGGCGAGGTGGAAGTACTCCCCCCGGAAGGGCACGATCCGCATGCCGGGGTCGTCACCGGTCAGACGGGCGATCCGGTCGCAGTGGAGCCCGGCGCAGTTCACCAGGACCCGGGCCCGCACCACGTCCCCGCGCGCGGTGCGCACGGCGACGCCGAGGCCGGGCCGCCGGTCGACGCGGACCACCTCCGCGTCGTACCGCACGTCGGCGCCGGAGGCGTGGGCGAACTGCGCGGCGACGGCGCCGTAGTCACAGATCCCGGTGGTGCCGACGCGGATGGCGGCGAGGCCGCGCACCTGGGGCTCGTGCTCGGCGATCTGGGCCGGGCCGAGCTCGCGCACCGGGATGCCGTTCTCCCGGCCGCGCTGGACGAGGGCGTGCAGGCGGGGCAGCTCGGCGCTGTCGGTGGCGACGATCAGCTTGCCGGTGACCTCGTGCGCGATGCCGTACTCGGCGCAGAACTTGACCATCTCGGCGGCCCCGCGCACGGCGAAGCGGGCCTTCAGGGAGCCGGGGCGGTAGTAGATCCCGCTGTGGATCACGCCGCTGTTGCGGCCCGTCTGGTGCCGTGCCGGGCCGCTCTCCTTCTCCAGGACCGTCACCCGCGTGCCGGGCGCGGCACGCGTCACGGCATAGGCGCGACCGAAAGACCGACGATCCCGCCACCGATCACAAGGACGTCGCAGTCGTACGTCACAGCACCCCGACCCATCGCCTTCACCTCCCACCCCGATAGTGCCCTGCACCACTGACAACGCCGTTAAACGTGGTGGGGGCCCTTCGAGACGCGAGACTCACGCCGGTGCGACCAGCAGCGGCCGCGCCCTTTCCCGCAGCTCCACCACCCGTGGCTCGTCCCCGTAGGGCTCCAGGCGGTGCAGCAGGTCCTTCACGTACTCCGTGGTGCGCGCGGAGGAGATGCGTCCGGCGACCTCCACGGCCCGCACGCCCTGCTCACAGGCGGCGTCCAGGTTCCCGGACTCCAGCTCGGCGACGGCGGACACCACGAGCCGCAGGCCGTGGGAGCGGACGAATTCCTCGGTGGGCCGGGACAGGGCCTGCTCGGTGAAGCGGCGCACCTGGCGCGGCGCCTTCAGGTCGCGGTAGCACTCGGCGGCGTCCGCGGCGAAGCGGTCGTAGCCGTAGAAGCCGAGCCAGGAGGGGTCGTGGTCGCCTTCGCGGGAGCGCTCCAGCCAGCCCTCGGCGGCCCGCAGCGCGGTGCCGGCGGCCTGCGCGTCATGGGCGCGCGCGTGGGCGCGTGCCTCGACGAGGCGGAAGAAGCTCATGGTGCGGGCGGTGGCGAGGCCGCGGTTGCGCTCCAGGGCGGCCTGCGCGAGGTCCACGCCCTCGTCGCCGAAGCCGCGGTAGGTGGCCTGGAGGGACATCGACGCGAGGACGTACCCCCCGAGGGGGACGTCGGCGGCGGCGCGGGCCAGGCGCAGCGCCTGGATGTAGTACCGCTGGGCGGCCTCCTGCTGGCCGGTGTCGAAGGCCATCCACCCGGCGAGCCGGGTCAGTTCGGCGGTCGCGCCGAACAGGGCGCGGCCCACCTCGTCCGAGTACGAGCCGAGGAGCAGCGGCGCCGCCTCGACGCGCAGGCACTCGGGGACCATCGACGAGCGCCAGTCCCCGCCGCCGTATACTTGGAGTCCCACCGCCTCGCGTCCTCCGCTGCCTCGCGGAGCTTCACCACGTCGCTGTGGCCGACCTTCATCGGCGCGCCGCCGTCGTCCGCCTTGCCCGCGTCGCGAGGACCCTCGCGGCCCGCGTCGCGCGCGACCGAGCTGTCGGCCGGGGTTATGAGCCAGCGGGACGCGGGCGTGGCGTAGGCGCTGACGGCGAAGGAGCCCGCGAGGGACTGCCAGATGCCGCCGCCCGCGCGGCGGCCCGCGAGGTCCAGGCGGTACAGCTCGGTGGCGGACTTCACCGCCGCGCCGACGTCGCGCGGGAAGGCGAGGCCCACCTCGGGCGCCGGGTCCGCGTCGGCGAGGCCGATCTCGTGCAGGGGGACGGGGCGGCCCAGCTTCTGGCCGATGGCGGCCGCGATGAGGTGCGGCGCGGCGCCCTGCGGCACCATGCCCTTGGACACCCACCGGGCCACCGAGGTCTTGTCGTACCGCAGTGTCAATCCGCGTTGAGCACCTAGGTCGTTGACCCTGCGCGCGAGTCCCGCGTTGCTGATTCCCGCGAGGGCGAGAACGGTGCCGAGCTTTTCGTTCGGCCCGCGTTGCTCCCTGGACATTGCGCCACCCCTCGACACAGACGGCTGCCGGGCAGTGGCGAGACCGCGCGGCATTCGGCTTGCGTTCCCCCGGGGGCGGCGACCGGGGGTCCTCGGTGCGTACGGCGTGTCGTGCGCCGCTCTCCCGATCCCCGGCCGCAAGAGCGCGTGGCCGAGCCCCCAGGTATATGCCTCCGCGAAAACATCAGCACACCCAGCGTAGTTCGATGAATCCCAAGCGTTAAGAGGCATAGTTCCGTATGGCGAGATTGTTGTCCGTACGGGAGTGCGGCACCGTCGGATCGTGCTCCGGGTGTGTGGCCGTGCGCCTGTGCGTGCGCTCTTCTTTGGTCATGGGGGGAGCGCTTCCATGGATGACGCGTGGGTCGGCCCGCTGCGCTGGAGTCAGCGGGCTGGGGGACACCGCCGCCTCCATCCCCGCGGGCGGCGGACCGGTCCGGGAGGCGAACACCGCCTCCCGGGCTGTGCGTAGGGCGACACGCCCTCGGGGGGCGTGTTCGGCCATGGCCGAATTGGCCGAAAATCGATGCCGCCTGCGCGGGCTCCGGCCTTCCCACGTCCGCTTGTTGACGTCGTTGCCGACTCAACCACCGATCACACGGGGCGTGTTCGCGCCGGTACGAGCGCCGTCGTAGGCCCTCTCGCGCGCCTCCTTCGTGGCAGCATGGGACCCCAGTCCCCAGGTTTGAATGGGTGCACTGGTTGTCCACAGCCCGTGGAGGCGGCGATGCGGTGGTTGGTGGGGTGGAGCAGTACCACCACGAGGCCCTCGGCCGCCGTCGGCGCGGCGGGCGCCACCGGCGACGACGGCGAGACCGTCCACCCCGTGGGCTCCCAGCTCCTGTGGGGCGACCCCGACCCCCTGTGGGCGGTCGGCGACTGGCGCCCCGACGAGGTACCGCACCGTCAAGGCCGACGACGCGACCTCCATCGCCGTGCTCGGCACCTGCGGCGCCAGCGACGAGGAGCTCAGGGTCAGCCTGTTCGCCGCCCGCGGCGGCGCGCTGCGCCACCTCACCGCCTGGCCCGGGAGCTACACCGCGGTCGTCCGCGTCGGCCGCCGCGTGATGATCGCCGGTGATCTGGCGGGCGCCCGGCCGGTGTTCTACACCCCCTGGGCGGGCGGCACCGCCTACGCCACCGCCGCCCTGCCGCTGGCCGACCTCATCGAGGCCCACCTGGACATCGGCCACCTCGCGGCGCTGCTCGCCGCCCCCGACGTCCCGGAGGCGCTGCACGACTCGACGCCGTACCAGGGCGTGCGGCGCGTGCCCCCGGGGCATGCCCTGATCCTCCGCGCGGGCGCGCGGGAGATCGCCGGGTACGAACCCGTCGCGTCCCTCGCCGTCGCGGCACCCCCGACCGACGAGGCCAGCGCCGTGGACGGCGTCCGCGACGCCCTCGTCGAAGCCGTCCGCGCCCGCCTGCGGGCGCCGCGGCACGTGCCGGACATCGACCCCGGACCCGTCCCCGGCATGGGGCCCGCCGAGCGGCGCGCGGCCCGCGGCATGCCGGTGCCCGGCATCGGCGCCGACCTCTCCGGAGGCCCCGCCTCCGGCACCCTCGCCCTGCTCGCGGCGGGCCTTCCCGGGATGCCCGGCACGGTCCTCGGCCACGGCACCGGCGCGGGCGAGCGGCTCCTCGCCGTCACCTTCAACGACCTCGCCACGGGCGGCCGCGAGGCCGAGCTCCAGCGCGCGGGCACCATCGCCGCCAACCCCCGGCTGCACCACGTCGTCGTCGCCGGGGACGAGGAGAGCCTGCCGTACGCCGATCTGGACAGCCCGCTCACCGACGAGCCCAGCGGCGTGCTCGTCGCCGCCCAGCGCCACCGCATCCGGCTCGCCTCGGGCAGCGCCGACCACTTCACCGGCTACGGCGCGCGGCAGGTGCTCGACGCGCACCCCGCCCGCCTCGCCGACCTCCTCATGGACCGCAAGCGCAGACACCTGGTGCGCCCGGTCACCGCCCTCGCCAAGGCCGAGGGCTCGGTCATGGTCCCCGCGCGCGTGTACGGCGCCGCGCGGCGCCTGGCCCGCACCCCGCACCGCGCGGGCGTCGAGACGCTCGCCGAGCGGCTGCTGCACCGCAGCTTCGACGAGCCCGGCGGGGCCGTGGGCGCCTCGCTCGCCGCCCTCGCCTGGGCCAGACCGGGGCCCGCCGCGCGCTGGCTCACCGGCGAGGCCCTCGCAGAAGTATCGGTTCGTCTCCAGGAGACGGTGACGCGCCCCGGCCCGGGGCCCGGGCAGCGGCCCGGTGAGTTCCGCGCGCGGGCCGCGCTGTTCCGGCACGCGGCGGACCTGCGCCTGCTGGAACAGGCCGCCGAGGTGCGCTCGCAGCGGCTGCACGCGCCGTTCCTGGACAACCAGGTCGTGCGCGCCTGCCGGGCGCTCCCGGAGTCCCTGCGGGTCCGTCCCGGGGCGCGGGCCGAGATCCTCCGCACGGTCCTCGAAGGCGCCGGAGTCACCGAACTCCCGCCCGGCTGGGGCGCGCCGTCCCACGCCTCGAACGCGGCGGCCGCCCGCACCGGCCTGCGCGTGGCCGTGGGCGGCCTGATCGCCCTCTTCGACGCGCCGCTCCTCGCGGAGGCCGGCCTCGTGGAGGCCCGGGTCGTCCGCAAGGCGCTGCGCGCGGCCGCCGAGGGGGAGCAGGTGCCGCTCGACGGGCTCGCCGACCTCGTCGCCACGGAGGTGTGGCTGCGGCGGCTGCTGTCCCGGCGCGGGACGTGCTGGACGGGCACCCCGGCGCGGCAGCGCGCGGTGCCTACCGGCACGGTGCTCCCCCACCAGGCCCCCCTGGGAGCGGGCCGCACCCCGCACTCCCTCCCGCACTGACGCCGCGCCCCCGCCATCGGCACCCTCTATCGGCGCGGAGCGCCGATGGGGGGCGGGTGGGTGGGGGGAAGAGGGCGTCAGAATGGCCCCGTGCGGTATCGAGTTCTGGGCGCCACGGAGGCGTACGACGAGCGGGGAGCCCCCATCCCGGTGGGCGGCCCCCGCCTGCGCGCACTGCTCGCGGCCCTGGCCGTGCACCCCACCCGTACCGCCCCCGTGGACACCCTCATCGACGCCGTCTGGTCGGACGCGCCGCCCGCCGCCGCCCAGGCCGCCCTCCAGGCCCTCGTGGGCCGCCTGCGCCGGGCCCTGGGCAAGGGCGCCATCGCCTCGGAGCCCGGCGGCTACCGCCTCACCGCCGCCCCCGATGACATCGACCTGCACCGCTTCGAGCGCCTGGCCCGCGAGGGCACCGCGGCCCTGGACGGCGGCGACGCGGCGGCAGCAGCCCGGGCGCTGCGCGAGGCGCTGGCCCTGTGGCGCGGCCCGGCCCTCGCCGACCTGCCCGACCGCACGGCGGCCACCCGCCTTGAGGCCCGGCGCGCGGAGGCCGTACGGGCGCGGATCGAGGCGGACCTGCGGCTCGGCCACGCCCCGGACGTCGTACCGGAGTTGCGGGAGCTCACGACCGCCCAGCCGTACGACGAGGCGCTGCGCGCCCTGCTCATCCGCGCCCTGCGCGACACGGGCCGCGGCGCGGACGCCCTCGCCGCGTACGAGAGCGCGCGCCGCACCCTCGCCGACGGCCTCGGCGCCGACCCCGGCCCCGAACTGCGATCCTTGCACGCCCAGTTGCTGGAGCTGCCGGAAGCGGAAGGCCCACCGCGCGCCCCCGCCGCCCGGCGGGAGAGCGCCCTGCGGGAGAGCACCCCGAAGGGCAACATCCGTCCCCGGCTGACGTCGTTCGTCGGGCGGGAGCCCGAACTCGCCGCCATCCGCACGGATCTGCGCGGAGCCCGCCTCGTCACGCTCACCGGACCCGGCGGCTCCGGCAAGACCCGGCTCGCCGAGGAGGCCGCCGCCGGACACCGGGCGGCGTGGCTGGCCGAACTCGCCCCGCTGGAGCGGCCCGAGGCGGTCCCCGGCGCCGTCGTCAGCGCGCTCGGCCTGCGCGAGACCGTCCTGATGACGAGCGAGCTGACGGCCCCGCAGGACGACCCGGTCGCCCTGCTCGTCGAGCACTGCGCCGCCCGCGAGCTGCTCCTGATCCTCGACAACTGCGAGCACGTCATCGGCGCCGCCGCCGAACTCGCCGAGACCCTCCTCACCCGCTGCCCGGCGCTCACGATCCTCGCGACGAGCCGTGAGCCCCTGGGGGTCCCCGGCGAGTCCGTGCGCCCGGTCGAGCCGCTGCCGCCGCACCCGGCGCACCGCCTGTTCGCCGAGCGCGCCACCGCCGTGCGCCCCGACTTCGACGCGTCGGCGGACACCGCGGCCGTCGACGAGATCTGCCGCCGCCTCGACGGCCTGCCCCTAGCCATCGAACTGGCCGCGGCCCGCCTGCGGCTGCTCACGCCCCGGCAGATCGCCGACCGCCTCGACGACCGCTTCCGGCTCCTGAACCAGGGGCTCGCGCACGGTCCTGCCCCGCCAGCAGACGCTGCGCGCGGTCGTCGACTGGTCCTGGGACCTGTTGGACGAGGCCGAGCGCTCGGTCCTGCGCGAGGTGTCCGTCTTCGCGGGCGGCTGGGACCTGGAGGCCGCCGAGGCCGTGTGCACCGGACCCGCCGCCGACCTCGTCGGCGCCCTCGTCGACAAGTCCCTGGTCGTCGCGACGCCGTGCACCGCCACCGCGGACGGCGGCATGCGCTACCGCCTCCTGGAGACCATCCACGAGTACGCCACCGAGCGCGCCGCCGAGACCCCGGGGCCGCGCGCGGCCGCCGCCGCGCGCCACGGGGCGTACTTCAGGGACCTGGTGGAGCGCGCCGAGCCGCTGCTGCGCTCGGCGGAGCAACTGCCGTGGATCGGCCGCCTGGAGACCGAGCTCGACAACATCCGCGCCGCCCTGCACCGCTTCATCGACTCCGGCGACGAGCGGGGGGCCACCGCGCTCGCGCTCGGCATGGGCTGGTTCTGGTGGCTGCGCAACTACCGCGTGGAGGGCGGGGACTGGATCGCCCGCGTCCTGACGGCGGCCACACCGCGGGGGCGGCCGGAGCCCGCCCCGTCGGCCGCCGCCTCGCCGCTCGCGGCGGGCGCCGCCGGGCTCGACGCGGTGCTCGCCGACGAGGGCCACCCGCTGTACTGGCCGCGCATGTCCCTGCGCATGCTGCACCTGTTCCTGACGGTGGAGGGGCGCCCCTCGGACGTCTTCGGCGAGGGCCGCGACCGGGAGTACATCCTGCGCGTGCGGGACGTCTTCGCCCGTCCTGTGCCCGCCAGCGGCGTCTTCCCCGGCCTGGTGTGGCCGTTCACGCTGTACTACCTCGACCAGTCCCAGGACGTCCTCGCGCACCTGGACCAGGCCGTCGCCAGCTGCCGCCGCTTCGGCGGCGACTGGGAGGTCGCGGTCACGCTGATGTTCCGCGTGCACACCGTCATCGACCGGCCCGGCAACCTCCGGGGGCGTCGACGAGAACCTGGCCGAGCTGCGCGAGCTCAGCCGTCGCGTCGGCGACCGGTGGCTGCGCGCGCAGGTGTGCAGCGCGTCCGGCGAGGCGGCCATGGTCCGCAGCCGCCACACCGAGGCACGCGCGCAGTACGACGAGGCGCTGCGCCTGGCGTACGTGGTGGGCGCGCACGCCGAGACGCCCTTCCTGCTGGCCCGCCTCGCCGAGATCGCCTACCGCGAGGGCGACCACGAGCTCGCGGTCAAGGCCCTCGCGGAGGCGGACACCGCGTCCCAGCGGTACGGCGTCGCGGACTCGCGCGCCTTCGTGTGCCTCCTGGGTGCCATCATCGCGCTCGACGACGGCGACGTGGCCCAGGCCCGCACCCTGTGCGACGGGGCCCGCGAGGACGCCCGCAGGGGCACGATGCCGCCGCAGTTCGCGGCGGGCCTCGGCAGTGTGGAGGCGCGGATCACCGCCGTCGAGGCCGGCCCGGCCGCCGGGCTCGCCGTCCTCGCGGACGTGCTGCGCAAGGCGCTGCGCGACCACTGCTCCGACGCCGTCACGGCGAGCCTGGCCGACTCCGGCGCGGCCCTCTTCGGGAAGCTCGGCGACCACGCCCGCGCGGCCCGGCTGCTCGCCGTCGGCACGCGCTGGCGCGGTGCTCTGAAGCGCTGCGCGCCGGAGGACGCCGAAGCCGAACTGGTGGCGTCCGCCGCGCGCGCCGCGCTCGGCCCGCGGGCGTACGACGAGGAGTGCGCCGCGGCCGGGGCGCTGAGCGAGGACGACGTCGTCGCGGAGCTGGCGGCGGTCCCGCCCTCCTGCTGACGGCGGCCCGGTCCCGGTCGCGGCTCTCAGGTGCAGCGCAGGCGGGACTGCGCCCAGTCCGCGAGGGCCACCGAGCCGAAGTCCGTGTGCGGCTCCACGACCAGGCGGATCGTCTTGCGTCCGGTCAGGCCGACCCGTACGGGAAGGGCCGCGTCGCCGCCCTTGACGACGGGCGAGCGCCACAGGCGCGCCCCGTCGGCGTACACGGAGAAGCGCACCTTGCCGAGGCGCATCGTCATGTCGTCGACGCCGACGAGGGCCTCGTACGAGGTGCACGTGCGGTTCAGGTCGATGGTGACCGAGGACTCGCCGTGCACGGTCACGCCGTGGCCGTAGCGCCGGTCTCCGATGGACATGCCCCAGCGCTGCCACACCCAGCTGCTCTCGCCGAGCCGCATCTCGGGCTTGGTGCCGTCGCCGGTGAGGTTGTACTCCAGCTCGTTCCACTGGTAGACGACCGGCGCGGGCGGCGGCGGGGGCGGAGGCGGCGGAGTGGGCCGTGGCCGTGGCGGTGTCGGGCTCGGCTTCGGCGGCGCGGGCGGCTTCGGCTTGGGCTTCGGAGGCGGGGGTTTCGGCTTCGGCTTCGGCTTGGGCGTCGGCTTGGGGGAGGGCTTCGGCGGCGTGGGCTTCGCCTTGGCCGGGGGCACCACGGGCCGCGGCTCGGGCGCGGGCGGCTTCGGCTGCGGCAGGGACTTGGAGGGCGGCGGGTTGCGGGGGATCACGGGCGGCACGGCGGAGGCGGTCGGCTTCGCCCGCGGCGGCTCGTCCTTCTTGTCGTCGCCCCCGGCGAGCGCGAGCGCGAGCGCCGCCCCGGCCACGACGACGGCGCCCGCCACGATCCCGACCTTCGCCGGGGTGCCGAGCCCCTCGGCGGCCGCCGCGCCACCGGCCCCGGCGGAGCCCGAGCCGCTGCCCGCCGCGGCCCCGGCGGCACCCGCCGCGCCCGCGCCCGCCGCGCTGCCGCCGATGAGCGCGGCCACCTTGCCGTATCCGGCGGCACCGAACCAGCCGATGACGGCGACCGGCACGACGCCGGGGATGCCGCTGGCGACTTCCTTGATCTGGCCCGCGGCGAGCCGGCAGTTGGCGCACTCCTCCAGGTGCTTGCGCAGGCCCCGCTCGGCGCGGGTGCGCAGGCCGCCGCGCGCGTACGCGCCGAGCCGGTCGGCGTAGCGCGCGCACTCCGTCGCTCTCGGTGAGCGTGGCGCTGACATGGGCCTGGAGGTAGGCCTGCTTGAGGCCCTCGCGGGCGCGGCTCGCGAGCACACGGGTGCCGTTGGCGTCCAGGCCGAAGAGGGTGGCGACCTCGCTCGGCGACTCGTCCTCGACCTCCGTGTGCCACAGGACGGCCTGCCAGCGCTCGGGGAGGCTGCGGAAGGCCTGCATGGCGAGCGACTGCTCGGCCTCGTGCATGGCGCGGACGTCGGCGCCCAAGTCCAACGTTTCGTCGTCGGCGCCGCCGGTGCCTCCGGTGCCCCGGGCGGCCTGCGCGGCGAACACCGCGAAGTCGTCGACGAGCTGCTCGCGCTTGGCCGACTTCGTCCACCCGGCGGCGACGCGCCGCACCGTGGTCAGCAGATAGGCGCGCACCGCGTGCTCGGGGCCCGATCCCGACCGGACCGCCCCCAGCATCCGCGCGAACACCTCGGCCGTGAGGTCGTCGGCGGTGTGCGCGTCCCGGCAGCAGGTGCGGGCGTAGCGGCGGACGGCTTCGGCGTGCCTGCGGTACAGCTCCTCGTAGGCGGAGTCGTCGCCCGCGCGCATCCGCGAGATCAGGTCGGCGTCGGGCGTCGGCGCCTCGGCGCCCGGGGCGCCGAGGGTGCCAGGGGGCGGGCCCTGCGGCCCGGGCGATCCGGCCGAGCCGCCCCCGCGCTGCGGCGGGACGCTCGGGTCGGGGCCGCTCGTGGCGGGGCCGTTCGGGTCGGGGCCGGGCACACCTGATCCGGCACCGCCGCCAGCGGCACCGCCCTGGTTCGGCACCTGCCGGGAGGGCCGCCCGCCAGGCTCGCCACCGGTGGAGGTGGGTTCGTCCCGCCCGTCAACACTCATCGCGGAAAGCCCCCGCACGCACTAATCAGACCCGGACACCGGGAAAGAGTGCCACATGGCCGCGCCAGGTCGAATAGGGACGACGAGCAACCACCCGTCCGGGGCGAGTTAACGGAACCGGGCGCTATCGTTCACTCGTATTCGGGGAACACTCAACTCCCGGGCTAGTGACGGGAGTTGAGCATTCCGATCCGATGATCTTCCCGCAGTGCTCCGCCGGGGGTCCGTCGGCGCCCCGGCGGCGGTCCGCCCCGCTCGTGAGCGGGAGGGACCTCACGCGGGCCGCGAACGGAGACCCTCCAGGAGGATGTCCAGAAGGCGGGACGAGGCCGCGGCCTGCTGTGCCGCGTCCGGCAGCGCGGGCGCCGCCGTGGCGATCACGAGCAGTACGTCCGACACCGTCACGTCCGCGCGCAGCTCTCCCGCCGCCCGGGCCCGGTCCACCAGGCGCCCGACGACGTCGAGCAGCGCCGCCGCCCCCGCGTCGTCGCTCTCCTGGGCCGGAGCCGAGCGCTGCTCGACCAGCCGCAGCTCGGGCGAGAGCGCCGGGGGCACCTGCCGCTGCTGCGGCACCCGGACCTCGCCCGCCAGCGGCCCTTCGGGCCCGTCGTCCACGCTCACGCGCAGCACCTGCGGCGGCAGCAGCCGCCCCGCGCCCGAGGCCACGGACGTCCGCAGGAAGCGCGAGAGCGCCGACCACGGCTCGTCCTCCTGGCCGAGCGCCGCGCGTGCCTGCTCGGTCAGCCGGGAGGTCTCCTCCTCGGCTATCCGTCGCACCAGTACGTCCTTGCTCGGGAACCGGCGGTAGACCGTGCCGACGCCGACCCGGGCCCGTCGGGCCACGTCCTCCATCGGCGCGCCGTACCCCAGCTCGCCGAAGACCTCGCGCGCCGCGCGCAGGACGTGCTCCAGATTGCGCTGCGCGTCCACGCGCAGCGGTGTCGTCCGTGCTCCGTCCCCCACTTCCCGTCCGTTTCCGCTCGAGGCGACGGCCGGTGCCGGCGCTGTCGCGGAAGACCAGTGAGAGTCCTGAATGTGCATATGTGTTCCCCCGGTAATGACGTCTCCCCCCGGAGACTCCCCGCCATTGATGACCGGTGTGTCAGGAGCCAGCCCCCGTACGAACCCGGCAAACCGGACTCAACGAGCGCATCCCCCGACACCCCGACGTCACACGAACATAGTTGAGCCAGGGTCAATTCAGAAGGGGTGGGTTCCGCACGGACGGCCCCCCGATCGGAGTACGCACCGGTTCCCACCCGATTGCACCCCGTACCACCCCCCTGCCACCCCCTTCTGACCTGGCGATATTCCACACAGCCAGACAAGCGGACGGTTCAGTGCCGGGCATCGCTTCCAGTCATACAAATCGTCGAGCCTGTGGACAAACGCGAAGTGCGGGTGCGTCATGGGATGGTGACGGAACCTGTGCGCATTCTCGTTGTCGGCGGTGGCTACGTCGGGATGTACACCGCGCTGCGCCTCCAGCGGAAACTGAAGCCGGAGCTCAAGCGGGGCGACGTGGAGATCGTGGTGATCTCGCCCGATCCGTATATGACGTACCAGCCCTTCCTGCCCGAAGCGGCGGCCGGCTCCATCTCCCCGCGCCATGTCGTCGTGCCGCTGCGCCGCGTGCTTGAGCACTGCCGCGTCATCGTCGGCGAGGTCCAGACGATCGACCACGCCAAGCGCACCGCGGCCTTCTCCACGCTCGCCACCGCCGAGGAGGGCACCGGCGGCCTCACCCTCACCTACGACGAACTCGTCCTCGCCCCCGGCTCCGTCTCGCGCACCCTGCCGGTCCCCGGCCTCGCCGACTACGGCATCGGCTTCAAGACCGTCGAGGAGGCCATCGGCCTGCGCAACCACGTCATCGAGCAGATGGACATCGCCTCCTCCACCCGCGACCCCGCCGTCCGCGACGCCGCCCTCACCTTCGTCTTCGTGGGCGGCGGCTACGCGGGCGTGGAGGCGCTCGGCGAACTGGAGGACATGGCCCGCTACGCCGCGCGCTACTACCACAACGTCAAGGCCGAGGACATGAAGTGGATCCTCGTCGAGGCCTCCGGGCGCATCCTGCCCGAGGTCGGCGAGGAGATGGGCAAGTACACCGTCCGCGAGCTGCGCCGACGCAATATCGACGTCCGCCTGGAGACCCGCCTCGACTCCTGCGAGGACCGCGTCGCCGTCCTCAGCGACGGCGCCCGCTTCCCCACCCGCACCGTCGTGTGGACCGCGGGCGTCAAACCCAACCCCCTGCTCGCCGCGACCGACCTGCCCCTGACCGCGCGCGGCCGCCTGAAGTGCACCGCCCAGCTCGCCGTCGACGGCGCCCCCCACGCGTGGGCGGCGGGCGACGCGGCCGCCGTCCCCGACGTCACCGCCGCCGAGCCGGGCACCGAGTGCGCGCCCAACGCCCAGCACGCGGTGCGCCAGGCGAAGGTCCTCGGCGACAACATCGCCGCGTCGGTGCGCGAGCGGCCCCTCCAGGAGTACCGCCACAAGTACGTGGGCTCCGTGGCCTCCCTGGGACTGCACAAGGGCGTCGCACACGTCTACGGACGCAAGCTGAAGGGCTACGCTGCCTGGTTCATGCACCGCGTCTACCACCTCAGCCGGGTGCCCACCGTCAACCGCAAGTCCCGCGTGCTCGCCGAATGGATTCTCTCCGGCCTGTTCAAACGCGAGATCGTCTCCCTGGGGTCGCTGGAACACCCGCGCGCGGAGTTCGAACTGGCGGCCGGAGGACCGCGCCCGAAGGAGTCCTGATGCCCCCCGGCAGGAACTCCCCGAGGAGGACCGGCGTCTGACGGATGTCAGTCCGGTCGGCCAGACTGGTCGTGTGACCATGGGCGGGTACGCCAGTACGCCAGACCGCTCCACGCCATGCTGTGTCCTCCCGGGAGGCGGCGCCGCACGCCGCTCCGCCACCGGCCCCACCCGGCCGCACACCCCCGCCCGATCCAGAAGCGACACCACGAGGCCTACCGCAGTGAACTTCACGCGCTGGAGCGCCCGGCTCCCCGGAACACAGCGCCGCGCCGCGGCGCGCACCGAGACCGGCGCCTCCCCGGCGCAGGCACAGCGAGGCGAGAGTTCCGTACCCGCCGCCCGTGCCGAGCGCCTCGCCACGACACCGCGCGGCCGGCGTCGAAGGACTGCCCGCGCGCGAGGTCCTCGACCGGGTCCCCGCCCTCGTCGCCCTCGTGCACGGCCCCGACCACCGCATCGCGTACGTCAACGACGCGTACGCCACCGCGTTCGGCCCCCGCCCCACCGGCGCCCCCGCGCGCGAGGCGCTGCCCGAGCTGGAGGAGGTGGGCCTGCTTCCGCTCCTGGACCAGGTCCTGCGCAGCTCCAAGCCGCGCACGGTCAAGTCCCGCAAGGTCCCCGGCGGCCGTTCGTACACGTTCACCTGCACCCCCGTGCGCCTGCCCCTCGGCGGCCCCGCCCCGGACGCCCAGGGCGGCGGCGTGCTCGTCTTCGCCGCCGACGTCACCGACCACGCCGAGGCGGCCGAGCGCCTGCGCGCCAGCGAGCGCACCCAGCGCGAGACCGCCGTGACGCTGCAACGCTCACTGCTGCCCCAGGAGTTGGAGCAGCCCGACGACCTGCGCGTCGCCGCCACGTACCAGCCAGGCGGTACCGAGACCGCCGTCGGCGGCGACTGGTACGACGTGATCACGCTCGGTGGCGGCCGCACCGCCCTGGTCATCGGCGACGTCATGGGGCGCGGCGTGCGCGCGGCGGCCGTCATGGGCCAGCTCCGCACGGCCGTGCGGGCCTACGCCCGGCTCGATTTGCCGCCGCACGAGGTCCTTCAGCTCCTGGACGGCCTCGCCGCCGAGATCGACGCCAACCAGATCGCCACGTGCGCGTACGCGGTCCACGACCCGAACGAGGGCAGCCTGTCGTACGCCTCCGCGGGCCATCTGCCGATCCTGGTGCGCGACGAGAACGGCACGATCCACCGCGCCGACGAGCCCACCGGGCCGCCGCTCGGCACGGGCGGCTGGCTGCACGCCTCCGGCTCGGTGCCGCTGGGCCCCGGCTCCACCGCCGTGCTCTACACCGACGGCCTGGTGGAGCGGCGCAGCGAGGACATCGACGAGGGCGTGGCCGCCCTGGAGCGCGCCCTCGCGGGTGCCACCGGCACGCCCCAGGTGATGTGCGACCGCCTCATCCGGGCCCTTGGGGTGGCCGCCGACCACGATGACGACGTGGCGGTCCTCGTCCTCCAGCAGCCCGCGCGCAGCGGCGCGGACGCCGAGCTGTTCCGCAACGCCGCCCTGGAGCTCCTGGGCGGCGTGGAGGCGGCTCCCCGCGCGCGGGCCTTCGCCACCGGCGTCCTCGCCAGCTGGCGGTTCCCGCCGGACCTGCTCGACCTCGGCGTCCTGGCCGCCAGCGAGCTCGTCGCGAACTCCCTCCAGCACGGCACCCCGCCGATGCGCCTGCGCCTGCGCCGCACCGACCGCCGCCTGATCATCGAGGTCACCGACGGCGACGACCACCTGCCGCGGCGCCGCCGCGCCGAGCCCGCGGACGAGTCGGGCCGGGGCATCGCCATCGTCGCCACGATCGCCTCGAACTGGGGCTCGCGCCGCACACCCGGCGGCGGCAAGGCCGTGTGGTGCGAGTTCGCCCTGCCGCGCACATAGAGGTGAGCGAGGCAGGAGTGGGGGCGGATACGACGACGCGCGCGCGGGCGATGCCCACGCGCGCGTAGCGACGACTTCCCGGACCGGCCCCGCTAGGCGGAGGGCGCGGTCACGGCCTCGGGCGCGCTCTGGGCCACGACCCGGCTCTTCTGGAGGTACGGGTGGTTCTGCGCCGGGGTGAGGCGCTTGCCGAGCCGCAGCCCGAGCACCGTGATGCCGAGCGAGAACAGCAGGAACGTCACGATGTACGGAGCGTGCAGGGTGGCGCCCATGGGGCCGCCCACGGCGGGGCCGACCGCGAGGGCCAGCTGCTTGACGAGCGCGAACGCCGAGTTGTACCGCCCGACCATGGACTCCGGCGCCAGGTCGGCGACCAGCGGGGCCACGGTCGGCGCGAGCATGGTCTCGCCGATGCCGAACAGCGCGTACGTCGAGATGAAGGCGGCGGTGGCCATGGCCTGGCTGCCGTGGCCGAGGACCCGCGTACCCCGCGGCGATCCACGCGACGGCCCAGATGAGGCCGACGGCGGCGATGACCTGGGAGCGCTTGCGGCGCTCGACGAACCGCAGGACGGCGAACTGGGCGATGACGATCGCGCCGGTGTTGGCGGCGAGCGCGATGCCGAGCGTCGAGGGGGATATCCCGGCGGCCTCCACGCCGTACGCGGACAGGCCGGACTCGAACTGGCCGTAGCAGGCGAAGAACAGCACGAAGCCGAGGACGCACAGCTGGAGCATCACGCGGTCGCGGAAGACGTCCTTCATGCTGCTCTGGGCCTGCGGCGCGGCTTCTCCCATACCCGGGGAACGGGGCAGGCGCGCGGTGAGCATGACGCCGACGAGGACCAGGAAGATCACGGTCTCGATCGCGAAGAGCAGCGTGAAGTCGCTGGGGCGCTCGTGCTTCACCAGCTGGCCGCCGATGAGCCCGCCGACGCCGAGGCCCAGGTTCTGCAGGAAGAACTGCGTGGCGAACGCGCGCGTGCGGGTCTCCGGCGTGGAGCACTCGACGATCATCGTCGCGAGCGCGGGCTGCATCACGGCCTGTCCCGCGCCGAGCGCGCCTGCCGAGAGCAGCACGAGCGGGGCGCTGCTGGCGAGCCCCAGGCTCATGGCGCCGACGGCCGCGGCGAGCAGCGCCGCGATGAGCACGGGAAGCGGCCCGCGCCGGTCGATGGCCCGGCCCGAGAAGGGCAGCACGATGAGCGCGGCCACGGCGAAGGCGGCGAGCACGAGGCCCGCCGTCACGGCGCCGAGGTCCCGGACCTGCGCCACGTACACGTACAGGAAGGGGACGGTAAAGCCGAGGCCGAACGCGCTGAGTGCGTTGCCCACGTGGATCCGGCGCATCGCGGCGCCCATCGCCATGGTCACTTTCACCTACCTTAGGAGTGAAGACTTCAAAGCTAAAGTTAGGATCTAAACAATACACACCGAAGGACTTCGATGGCAACCACGGCCGTGCCATACTGCGGCCATGGGCGACAACCCCGGCCCCGCGGAGCCGACACTCGAAGAGCAGATCGCCGCGTATCAGCGCGAGTTCCGAGGCCTCGACCCCCAGGTCGAGAAGATCGTCTCGGCCCTGGGGCGCCTCAACCGCCGCATGAACGTCGCCTACGGCCGCCAGACGGCGACGCTCGGCATCAGCAACGCCGAGTGGGAGGTCCTCAAGGCCCTGGTCCTCTCGGGCGCCCCCTACCGGATGGGCCCCGGCGAGCTCGCCAAGCGCCTCGGCCTCACGCCCGCCGCGATGACCCACCGCATCGACCGCATGGTCAGCGAGGGCCTCGTCACCCGCGAGCGCGACGAGTCCAACCGCGTACGAGTGATCGTCGAGCTCACCGACGAGGGCCGTGAGAAGTGGCTGGAGGCGATGCGCCTCGCCACGGTCTTCGAGGAGGACCTCCTCCAGGACCTGACCGCCGTCGAGCGGGGCGTCCTGGGAGAGGTGCTCACGCGCCTGCTGCGCCGCGTGGAGCACGCCCAGCCGGACGCGGGCGGCCGCCTCAACGACCTCGACTGACCACCTGCTGGCGGCCCTGCTGACCGTCCTGACTGTTCACGGAGTCAGGGGTTGACAGCGCCCGGCCCGGTCCGTAAGGTTCTTCGAGTTGTCGCGGGGCCGTAACGGTTCTGCGACGGCGTCTCTCGCCGCTCACGCGGCACCCCATCACCAGCACGATCTCCCAACGGGACTGATTTCGGCATGTCCGAATTCAATTCCAGGGCGCGATTATGAATCGCCGGGAGAATCCGCTAAAGTTTGGGACGTCGGAACGGCCAACGGCCAGGAAGACACTGCATTAACCATCCGGCTCCGCCGGGTGGCGGTTGACTGGAAATCAGGCCCGAAAGGATCTGATAGAGTCAACACCGCAGGAAGGCCGAGAGGCCGGAAAGCGCCGAGGAAATCGGAACGGACCGGGAAGCCGGAAAGATCTGATAGAGTCGGAAACACGAAATACCGAAAGGAAGAACGCCCGGAGGAAAGCCCGAGAGGGTGAGTACAAAGGAAGCGTCCGTTCCTTGAGAACTCAACAGCGTGCCAAAAGTCAACGCCAGATATGTTGATACCCCGTCTACCGGCCATACGGTCCGGTGACGAGGTTCCTTTGAAAAAGCCCTTCCCCTTGTGTGGGGGAGGCACACAGCGAGGACGCTGTGAACGACTGGGACTATTCCTCCTGGTTGTTCCGCTCTCGTGGTGTTGAACCCGATTACGGGTACACATTCACGGAGAGTTTGATCCTGGCTCAGGACGAACGCTGGCGGCGTGCTTAACACATGCAAGTCGAACGATGAAGCCCTTCGGGGTGGATTAGTGGCGAACGGGTGAGTAACACGTGGGCAATCTGCCCTGCACTCTGGGACAAGCCCTGGAAACGGGGTCTAATACCGGATACAACCACTGACCGCATGGTCTGGTGGTGGAAAGCTCCGGCGGTGCAGGATGAGCCCGCGGCCTATCAGCTTGTTGGTGAGGTAGTGGCTCACCAAGGCGACGACGGGTAGCCGGCCTGAGAGGGCGACCGGCCACACTGGGACTGAGACACGGCCCAGACTCCTACGGGAGGCAGCAGTGGGGAATATTGCACAATGGGCGAAAGCCTGATGCAGCGACGCCGCGTGAGGGATGACGGCCTTCGGGTTGTAAACCTCTTTCAGCAGGGAAGAAGCGAAAGTGACGGTACCTGCAGAAGAAGCGCCGGCTAACTACGTGCCAGCAGCCGCGGTAATACGTAGGGCGCGAGCGTTGTCCGGAATTATTGGGCGTAAAGAGCTCGTAGGCGGCTTGTCACGTCGGTTGTGAAAGCCCGGGGCTTAACCCCGGGTCTGCAGTCGATACGGGCAGGCTAGAGTTCGGTAGGGGAGATCGGAATTCCTGGTGTAGCGGTGAAATGCGCAGATATCAGGAGGAACACCGGTGGCGAAGGCGGATCTCTGGGCCGATACTGACGCTGAGGAGCGAAAGCGTGGGGAGGGAGCGAACAGGATTAGATACCCTGGTAGTCCACGCCGTAAACGGTGGGCACTAGGTGTGGGCGACATTCCACGTCGTCCGTGCCGCAGCTAACGCATTAAGTGCCCCGCCTGGGGAGTACGGCCGCAAGGCTAAAACTCAAAGGAATTGACGGGGGCCCGCACAAGCGGCGGAGCATGTGGCTTAATTCGACGCAACGCGAAGAACCTTACCAAGGCTTGACATACACCGGAAACGGCCAGAGATGGTCGCCCCCTTGTGGTCGGTGTACAGGTGGTGCATGGCTGTCGTCAGCTCGTGTCGTGAGATGTTGGGTTAAGTCCCGCAACGAGCGCAACCCTTGTCCCGTGTTGCCAGCAAGCCCTTCGGGGTGTTGGGGACTCACGGGAGACCGCCGGGGTCAACTCGGAGGAAGGTGGGGACGACGTCAAGTCATCATGCCCCTTATGTCTTGGGCTGCACACGTGCTACAATGGCCGGTACAATGAGCTGCGATACCGTGAGGTGGAGCGAATCTCAAAAAGCCGGTCTCAGTTCGGATTGGGGTCTGCAACTCGACCCCATGAAGTCGGAGTCGCTAGTAATCGCAGATCAGCATTGCTGCGGTGAATACGTTCCCGGGCCTTGTACACACCGCCCGTCACGTCACGAAAGTCGGTAACACCCGAAGCCGGTGGCCCAACCCCTTGTGGGAGGGAGCTGTCGAAGGTGGGACTGGCGATTGGGACGAAGTCGTAACAAGGTAGCCGTACCGGAAGGTGCGGCTGGATCACCTCCTTTCTAAGGAGCACTTCTTACCGAAACCCTTCGGGGTGAGGTCAGAGGCCAGTACATCGGCGAATGTCTGATGCTGGTTGCTCATGGGTGGAACGTTGACTACTCGGCACACTTTGATGATGAGGACGCTAGTACTGCTTCGGCGTGGAAAGCGGATCTTGTCAGTGAAGGGTGTCGGGCACGCTGTTGGGTATCTGAGGGTACGGACTTGTTCCCGCACCTCCAATGCCGACCCCGGTGAAGCGCCATGTTGATGGTGTGTGACGGGTGGTTGGTCGTTGTTTGAGAACTGCACAGTGAACGCGAGCATCTGTGGCCAAGTTTTTAAGGGCGCACGGTGGATGCCTTGGCACCAGGAACCGATGAAGGACGTGGGAGGCCACGATAGTCCCCGGGGAGTCGTCAACCAGGCTTTGATCCGGGGGTTTCCGAATGGGGAAACCCGGCAGTCGTCATGGGCTGTCACCCACCGCTGAATATATAGGCGGTGTGGAGGGAACGCGGGGAAGTGAAACATCTCAGTACCCGCAGGAAGAGAAAACAACCGTGATTCCGGGAGTAGTGGCGAGCGAAACTGGATGAGGCCAAACCTCAAGCGTGTGAGACCCGGCAGGGGTTGCGTTTGGGGGGTTGTGGGATCTCTTTTCTACGGTCTGCCGGCCGTGGGACGAGTCAGAAACCGTTGATGTAGGCGAAGGACATGCGAAAGGTCCGGCGTAGAGGGTTAAGACCCCCGTAGTCGAAACATCAGCGGCTCGTTTAAGAGACACCCAAGTAGCACGGGGCCCGAGAAATCCCGTGTGAATCTGGCGGGACCACCCGTTAAGCCTAAATATTCCCTGGTGACCGATAGCGGATAGTACCGTGAGGGAATGGTGAAAAGTACCGCGGGAGCGGAGTGAAATAGTACCTGAAACCGTGTGCCTACAAGCCGTGGGAGCGTCGGATGGAGAGCTTGCTCTTCATCTCGTGACTGCGTGCCTTTTGAAGAATGAGCCTGCGAGTTTGCGGTGTGTTGCGAGGTTAACCCGTGTGGGGAAGCCGTAGCGAAAGCGAGTCCGAATAGGGCGGTTGAGTAGCGCGCCCAAGACCCGAAGCGGAGTGATCTAGCCATGGGCAGGCTGAAGCGGAGGTAAGACTTCGTGGAGGGCCGAACCCACCAGGGTTGAAAACCTGGGGGATGACCTGTGGTTAGGGGTGAAAGGCCAATCAAACTCCGTGATAGACTGGTTCTCCCCGAAATGCATTTAGGTGCAGCGTCGTGTGTTTCTTGCCGGAGGTAGAGCACTGGATAGGCGATGGGCCCTACCGGGTTACTGACCTTAGCCAAACTCCGAATGCCGGTAAGTGAGAGCGCGGCAGTGAGACTGTGGGGGATAAGCTCCATGGTCGAGAGGGAAACAGCCCAGAGCATCGACTAAGGCCCCTAAGCGTACGCTAAGTGGGAAAGGATGTGGAGTCGCAGAGACAACCAGGAGGTTGGCTTAGAAGCAGCCACCCTTGAAAGAGTGCGTAATAGCTCACTGGTCTAGTGATTCCGCGCCGACAATGTAGCGGGGCTCAAGCGTACCGCCGAAGTCGTGTCATTGCGATATATACCCCCAACGGGGATCGTGATGGGTAGGGGAGCGTCGTGTGCCGGGTGAAGCTGCGCCGGAAGGCAGTGGTGGACGGTTCACGAGTGAGAATGCAGGCATGAGTAGCGATACATACGTGAGAAACGTGTGCGCCGATTGACTAAGGGTTCCTGGGTCAAGCTGATCTGCCCAGGGTAAGTCGGGACCTAAGGCGAGGCCGACAGGCGTAGTCGATGGATAACCGGTTGATATTCCGGTACCCGCTTTGAAGCGTCAAACATCGAATCCAGTGATGCTAAGGCCGTGAAGCCGTTCCGGACCCTTCGGGGAATGGAAAGTGGTGGAGCCGCTGACCCGATCTGGTAGTAGGTGAGTGATGGGGTGACGCAGGAAGGTAGTCCAGCCCGGGCGGTGGTTGTCCCGGGGTAAGGGTGTAGCCCGTGTGATAGGCAAATCCGTCACACATGAGGGTGAGACCTGATGCCGAGCCGATTGTGGTGAAGTGGATGATCCTATGCTGTCGAGAAAAGCCTCTAGCGAGTTTCATGGCGGCCCGTACCCTAAACCGACTCAGGTGGTCAGGTAGAGAATACCGAGGCGTTCGGGTGAACTATGGTTAAGGAACTCGGCAAAATGCCCCCGTAACTTCGGGGAGAAGGGGGGCCACACCTGGTGATGGAGTTTACCTCTTGAGCTGGGGGTGGCCGCAGAGACCAGCGAGAAGCGACTGTTTACTAAAAACACAGGTCCGTGCGAAGCCGTAAGGCGATGTATACGGACTGACGCCTGCCCGGTGCTGGAACGTTAAGGGGACCGGTTAGCTCTGTTTCGACAGGGCGAAGCTGAGAACTTAAGCGCCAGTAAACGGCGGTGGTAACTATAACCATCCTAAGGTAGCGAAATTCCTTGTCGGGTAAGTTCCGACCTGCACGAATGGCGTAACGACTTCTCGACTGTCTCAACCATAGGCCCGGTGAAATTGCACTACGAGTAAAGATGCTCGTTTCGCGCAGCAGGACGGAAAGACCCCGGGACCTTTACTACAGTTTGATATTGGTGTTCGGTTCGGCTTGTGTAGGATAGGTGGGAGACTGTGAACTCGGTACGCCAGTATCGGGGGAGTCGCCGTTGAAATACCACTCTGGTCGTGCTGGATGTCTAACCTGGGTCCGTGATCCGGATCAGGGACAGTGTCTGATGGGTAGTTTAACTGGGGCGGTTGCCTCCCAAAGGGTAACGGAGGCGCCCAAAGGTTCCCTCAGCCTGGTTGGTAATCAGGTGTTGAGTGTAAGTGCACAAGGGAGCTTGACTGTGAGACTGACGGGTCGAGCAGGGACGAAAGTCGGGACTAGTGATCCGGCGGTGGCTTGTGGAAGCGCCGTCGCTCAACGGATAAAAGGTACCCCGGGGATAACAGGCTGATCTTCCCCAAGAGTCCATATCGACGGGATGGTTTGGCACCTCGATGTCGGCTCGTCGCATCCTGGGGCTGGAGTCGGTCCCAAGGGTTGGGCTGTTCGCCCATTAAAGCGGTACGCGAGCTGGGTTTAGAACGTCGTGAGACAGTTCGGTCCCTATCCGCTGTGCGCGTAGGAGTCTTGAGAAGGGCTGTCCCTAGTACGAGAGGACCGGGACGGACGAACCTCTGGTGTGCCAGTTGTCCTGCCAAGGGCATGGCTGGTTGGCTACGTTCGGGAGGGATAACCGCTGAAAGCATCTAAGCGGGAAGCCTGCTTCGAGATGAGGACTCCCACCCACTTGATGGGGTAAGGCTCCCAGTAGACGACTGGGTTGATAGGCCAGATATGGAAGCCTGGTAACGGGTGGAGTTGACTGGTACTAATAGGCCGAGGGCTTGTCCTCAGTTGCTCGCGTTCACTGTGTTGGTTCTGAAACCACGAACAACCCCACACCTGAGGGTGTGGTGCGGTAGTTCACAGTTTCATAGTGTTTCGGTGGTCATAGCGTGAGGGAAACGCCCGGTTACATTCCGAACCCGGAAGCTAAGCCTTTCAGCGCCGATGGTACTGCAGGGGGGACCCTGTGGGAGAGTAGGACGCCGCCGAACTCCTTTTGAGAGAAAGCCCCTGTGCCTTATGGCACGGGGGCTTTCTGCGTTTCAGGACGGGCTCACCAGTCTCGTGTCGTACGCCAGAATCACCGCCTGTACCCGGTCCCGCGCCCCCGTCTTCGCGAGGATGCGGCCCACATGCGTCTTCACCGTGGACTCCGCCAGGTGCAGACGCGTGGCGATCTCCGTGTTCGTCCAGCCCTGGCCGATGACCGTCAGAATCTCCCGTTCGCGGTCCGTGAGCGGCGCCAGGAGAGGATGCCGGGCCGGATCGGCACCCGCCCCCGCGTCCGGGCCGCCCGGCAGATGGTCGGCGAAGGCCTCCAGGAGACGGCGGGTCAGACGAGGAGCCACCACGGCGTCGCCCGTGGCCACCGCGCGGACGCCGGAGAGCAGCTCCTCCGGCTGGGCGTCCTTGATGAGGAAACCGGAAGCCCCCGCACGCAGCCCCGCGTAGGCGTACTCGTCCAGGTCGAACGTCGTCAGGATGAGCACCCGGGACGGCGAACCGGAAGCGACGATACGGCGGGTGGCCTCGATGCCGTCCAGATCCGGCATGCGGATGTCCATCAGGACCACATCCGGGCGCAGCCGAGCGGTCATACGGACCGCCTCCGTGCCGTTGCCGCCCTCTCCGGCCACCGTCATGTCGTCCTGGCTCTCCAGGAGCATGCGGAAACCGAAGCGTTGCAGAGGCTGGTCGTCGACTATGAGGACAGAGGTCACTGAACGGATTCCTTAAGCGGGGGACGGGCCGGAGTCGCAGGCCGGGGCAGGTGGAGACGGACCTGCCAGCCGCCCGTCGGCGCGGGCCGCGGGCCGGCCTCAAGTGTGCCCTCGTACAACGCCGTTCGCTCGCGCATTCCGGTCAGGCCGCGACCCGAGCCGGACCCGGAAAGACGCCCGGTGCCGGTGCCGGTGTCCGTGATGGTGACCGTGACGCCGCTGTCGTCGTACGTGACGTCGACGGTCGCCGTGACGCCCTGGCCCGCGTGCTTGAGGGTGTTGGTCAGGGCCTCCTGCACCACGCGGAACACGGTGAGCTGCTGGCCCTGGGGCAGGGAGTCGGCGCGGCCGTGCTGGAACGTGCTGCGGACGGGCAGCCCCGCGGACCGCACGCCCTCGATGAGGCGGTTCAGGTCGGCGAGGGCGGGCTGGGGCGAGAGCGCGGCGGCCTCCGGGGCGTCCTCGCGCAGGACGTCGAGCAGGCGGCGCAGCTCGTCCAGGGCCTGGCGGCTGGTGGAGCCGATGGCGTCGAGGGCCTTGGCGGCGTGCTCGGGAGAGCGCGCCGCTGCGTACTTGCCGCCGTCGGCGAGGCTCGTGATGACGGACAGGTTGTGGCCGATGATGTCGTGCATCTCCCGGGCGATGCGGGTGCGTTCGGCGGCCGCGGCGAGCTGGGCCTGCTGGTCGCGCTCCACCTCGAGCTGGCGGGCGCGCTCGACGAGGGCCTGCGTGTAGTCCTGGCGGGACCGCACCGCGATGCCGAGGAGCGCGACGATCGCGTACGCCCACACCTGCGGCACGATCTGCTGGTCCCAACTGCCCTTCGGATAGCGGACCGTGCCCACGACGAGCGGCGCCAGCATCAGCGCGCCCGCCCAGCCGAGCGTCCTGAGCGGCAGCCGCAGCGCGATGCTGAACAAGACGATGAGCTGGACCAAGGCCACCTGGAGCATGGCCCCGGTGCCGCTGCTGACCAGGCTGAAGGCCACCATGACGGCGAGGACCGCCAGCGGATGGCGGCGGCGCCACAGCAGCGGCACCGTGATGCCGAGGGACGTGCCGAGGACGAGCCAGCCGGGCACATCCGTGTTGTGCGCGATGTTGCGCCAGCCGCCGCCCGTGAAGTCGATGAGCCCGGCCGTCACGAAGAAGCCGGTGAGGAGCAGGTCCCAGGCGAGCGGGCGGCCGCGGTCGAAGGAGCGCACTCGCTGGACCAGGCGGTGGACGTGCTGGGTCAGCGGATGCTGGTCGGCGGTTCCGGGTTCGCGGGCCACGCGCTCATCCTCGTACATCAGTCGAACGAGTCGTACGTGCACGGGCCGCATGGCCGGGGGCTCAGACGTCGCGGCGCTTGAGGAGCGCCGAGGCCGCGGTCAGGACGGCCAGTGCCCACAGGGTGAGGGTGAGCAGGGCCGGGCCGGGGGCGATGGTGTTCTCCACGCGGGTGATCGAGCCGAGCGAGGAGGCGGCCTGCCCGGGGAAGTAGCGGATGACGGAGTCCACGCCGTCGAACGGCAGCGTCGTCATGATCTCCGGCAGGACCAGGACGGCCGCGACGAACGCCCCGATGCCGCCGGGCACCGAGCGCAGCAGCGCGCCGAGGCCGAGGGCGATCAGGCTCATCAGGGTGATGCCCGCCGCGTTGCCCGCGAGGGCGCCGAGGACGCCGGAGTCGGTGAGGGCGAGTTCCTTGTCGGTGTCCGCGAGCCAGATCTGGGCGACGGCGAAGGTGACGAGGTTCGTGACGAGGCAGGCGGCGAACGCGACCGCTGTGAAGACCGCGGCCTTGGACCACAGCACCGGCAGACGGCGTGGGACGGCCGTCAGGGAGGCGCGGATCATGCCCGTGGAGTACTCGCCCGCGGTGATCAGGATGCCGAGGACGGCCAGGCAGATCTGGGAGAGCTGGGTGCCGAAGAGGGTGAAGACGACGGTGTCGATGTCGGCGTCGTCGCCGTCGTAGGTGCTGCCCATGGTGATGCCGACGGCGAGGACGAGGGCGCTCCCCGTGAGCAGCGCGATCCATGTGGTGCGCAGCGTCCACAGCTTGTGCCACTCCGAGCGCAGGACCCTGGCCGGGGTGACCCGGTAGCGGTGGCCGGGGGCGGTCGTGGGGGCGGGGGTGGTCGTCGTCATGCCGCCGCTCCTTCCAGAGGCGTGGCGTCCGGTGTCGTCCCGTACTCGAGGGAGTCGTGGGTGAGGTCCATGAAGGCCTGTTCCAGGGACGCGGTGTGCGGGGTGAGTTCGAACAGGGGGATGGCGTGGGCGGCGGCGGTGCGGCCGACGTGCTCGGCGTCGGCGCCGCGGACGTCGAGGGTTCCGGGGGCGTCGCTGGTGAGGACGGTACCGGGAGCCCGCGAGCAGTTCGGCGAGGCGGGCCGCGTCGGGGGACACGACCCTGACGGAGCCGGTGCCGGATGCGCGGACGAACTCCTCGACCGTGGTGTCGGCGAGCAGCCTGCCCCGGCCGATGATGATCAAGTGGTGGGCGGTGAGGGCCATCTCGCTCATCAGGTGCGAGGAGACGAGGACGGTACGGCCCTCGGCGGCCTGCGCCTTGAGGAGGTTGCGTATCCACAGGACGCCCTCCGGGTCGAGGCCGTTGACGGGCTCGTCCAGGATGAGCGTCGCCGGGTCGCCGAGCAGGGCCGCCGCGATGCCGAGGCGCTGGCCCATGCCGAGCGAGAAGCCCTTCACGCGGCGGCCCGCGACGTCCGTGAGGCCGGTGGCGTCCAGGACGTGCTCCACGCGGGAGCGGGGGATGCCGTGGGTGTGCGCGAGGGCCATCAGATGGTGGTACGCGGAGCGGCCCGGGTGCAGGGAGCGGGCCTCCAGGAGGGCGCCCACCTCGTGTGAGGGGCGCGGGGTGGGCGGCGTAGGCGCGGCCGCCGATCGTGCTGTGGCCGCTGGTCGGGGTGTCCAGGCCGAGCAACATGCGCATGGTGGTGGACTTGCCCGCGCCGTTGGGGCCGAGGAAGCCGGTGACCGTGCCGGGGCTGATCTCGAAGGTGAGGTCGGATACGGCTGTCTTGGGGTGTTTGCCGCCGTAGCGCTTGGTGAGGGCGTGGGCCTTAATCATGGGTTCGATGGTCGGGGTGCGGTGGGGGGTGGCGCGTCGGACTGGGGTCTTGTGGTGGGGGTGGGGGTAGTACCGGGGTACGACGGGGGCGTGGCGGGGGTGTCCTCGCGGTGCGCCCCAGGCCCGCCCCTTCCCGAACCGGGGGCTGCCGCCCCCGTCCTCCCGCTCAACAGACATGGGCGCTTCGCGCCTCGTCCTCAAACGCCGGACGGGCTTTGGCCGCGGCTCGTGCCTAAGATCGGTGTATGGAACACCTCATACGCCCCGTTCGCGTCGATGAGTGGCGGCAGGTTCGTGCGTTGCGGCTGCTCGCGCTGCGGGACGCGGCGGCTCCGGTCGCGTTCTTGGAGACGTACGAGAAGGCCGTCGCCAGGCCCGAGGCGTTCTGGCGGGACCGGGCCGCGGGCGGGGGTCCCCGGCAGTTCATCGCGGAGGGGCCGGACGGCGACTGGGCCGGGTCGGTGACCGTGATGGTGGAGGAGCCGGGGCAGCCCGGCCCGCTCGGGGGCGGCGTCGAGGTCCGGCAGGCGCAGATCGTGGGCGTGTACATCCGGCCCGAGCACCGGGGCACGGGGCTGACCGAGGCGTTGTTCGAGGCGGCCGTGGAGTGGGCGCGGGCGCCGGAGGGGGCCGGGGTCGAGCGGGTGCGCCTGTTCGTGCACGAGGACAACGCGCGTGCCGCGGCCTTCTACCGGAAGTTCGGCTTCGTGCCCAGCGGGGTGATCGTGCCGGTGCCGGGGGACGACGCGGCCATGGAGCACGAGATGGTGTTCGAGCGCGGGACTCCGGCTAGCCGATCAGTTCGTCGTGGGGCCAGCGGGCACGGCCCTGTTCGCGGGAGCGCAGCAGGGCGAGCGTCGGCATGCCCTGGTCGGTTCCGGAGGCGAGCAGTTCCGGCAGCTGGGGGAGCGGCGCCACCGCTGCCACGTCGTCCAGGACGAGGGTCATGGGCGGGTCGAGCCGGCCGGAGGACGACCGTTCGGCCATGCGGCGGCCGCGTTCGACCACGCTGGAGGCGAGTGCCGTCAGGAGCGGCATCGCGGCGGGGTTGGCCTTCGGGTCCTCGATCGCCTCGCCCACCACGAAGAGCGTGCCGCCTTCGTCGACGAAGGAGTCCAGGGTGAGGGCGTCCGACCGGTTGGGCGTGCAGGACTCCCGTACGTTGACGGTGAACAGGCAGGACAGGGCACGGGCCGTCAGTTCCTGTGCCATGTCGCGGCGTTCCGCGTACGCGGTGAGCGCCGACTCCAGCTCGCCCGCGGCGCCCGAGCTGGCCTTGGGGTGGGTGCGCAGGACGCGGACGGCCTCCTGGACCTGGGTGCCCTGGGCCCAGCGGTGCACGTGCTTCACGGAGCGGCCGTCGACGGCGGCGGCGTGCAGGAAGCTGCGCAGGAGGGTCTCGGCGGTGTCCGCGACCGCCGTGTCCAGCTTGGCGCTCGGTCTTATCGGGGCGAGCAGGGCGCGGGCGCGCTGGGCGGCCGTGGCCTTGTCCTCGCAGCCGGTGGTGGGCTGCCAGTGGAGGCGGGCCGGGGTGTCGCACAGGTGCGAGGGGTCGTAGACGAGGACCGGGCCCAGCTTGGCGCGGGCGTCCTTGGTCTCCTCCCACAGGGTGGGGTCGGAGGTGATGACGAGGGCGGCGGACTCGGCGTCCGCGATGGCCTCGGCGGCCAGCGGGCGGCGGGTCTCCGGGGTGCCGAGAACCAGGGGGGTGCGGGGGGTGGGGACCGTGGGGGTGCGTTTGGCCAGGAGCGGGGCCGGGTGGGGGCCGGTGTCCTGGTGCTGGCTGGGCGGCTGGTCCGCTGTGCCCACCTGCTCCGTGCCGTGGGCGGGCGCGCTGCCCGCGGTGGCGGTCTGCGGGTGGCTGCCCTCAACGGAGACTGTCGGCTCGGTGTGGCCGTGCGCGGGCGGGGCGTGAGGGGCGTGGGGGGCCGGCTGGGCCGGGGTGGGGTGGTCGGGTTCGGTGGTCGAGGGGTGGGGCGTCGGCTTGGTGAGGCTCGTGCCGGTGCGCCGGGCCCTGCGCACGGCTCGGTAGCGGGCCAGCGTGCCCATCACGAAGACCGTGAGCACGATCAGGACCATCACCTGGCCGATGAGGAAGCCCCAGAAGAGGCCGTAGCCGGAGAGCTGGTCGCGGGGAGTGCCGGGCCAGGCGCCCGCGATGTCGTGGGGCTCCTGGATGAGGTGGCGCACGGCGGGCGGGGTGTTGTTGAACGTGACGTGGTCCGGCCACGCGCCGTGGGCCCACAGGCCCGCGATGCCGGTCGCGGACCACATCATGAGGACGACCATGCCGAGGACGAAGGCGAGGACGCCCACCAGCAGGGCGTCGGGGACGCCGCGTTCGCGGCCGCGCTGTTCCTGGTAGCGGTCCCCCGGCACGTCAGGCCACCGTCGACCGGGAACCGGCCGGGCCCGTGGGGCCCTCGCCCAGCTGCCGTTCCATGTACGCCGCCCTTTCCTCCGCCTCCCGTTCCGCCGCGGCCAGCGCGTCGTCGGCGAGCAGGTCGCTCGCGGACTCGGTCATGGCGCGGTCGGTGAAGACCAGGGGGCGTTCCGTTTCCGTGATCAGGTGTTTGACCACCTGGACGTTGCCGTTGACGTCCCAGACAGCGATGCCGGGGGTCAGGGTGGGGATGATCTCAACCGCCCACCGGGGCAGTCCGATGACACGGCCTGTGGCGCGTGCCTCGTCCGCCTTCTGGGCGTAGATCGTGCGGGTGGAGGCCATCTTGAGGATGGCCGCGGCCTCCTTCGCGGCGGCGCCGTCGACGACGTCGGAGAGGTGGTGGACGACCGCCACGAACGACAGGCCGAGGCGGCGGCCGAACTTCAGGAGCCGCTGGAACAGCTGCGCCACGAAGGGCGAGTTGATGATGTGCCAGGCCTCCTCGACGAGGAAGATGCGCTTCTTCCGGTCGGGGCGGATCCAGGTGTGCTCCAGCCACACGCCGACGATCGCCATGAGGATCGGCATGGCGATGGAGTTGCGGTCGATGTGGGAGAGGTCGAAGACGATGAGGGGGGCGTCGAGGTCGATGCCGACGGTCGTGGGGCCGTCGAACATGCCGCGCAGGTCGCCGTCCACCAGGCGGTCGAGGACGAGCGCCACGTCCAGGCCCCAGGCCCGGACGTCGTCTATGGCGACGTTCATGGCCTCGGCGGACTCCGGCTCGGGGTGGCGCAGCTGCTCGACGATGTCGGTGAGGACGGGCTGGCGGTCGAGGACGGTCTCGTTCACGAAGGCGTGCGCGACCTTGAGGGCGAAGCCGGAGCGCTCGTCCAGGCCGTGGCCCATCGCGACCTCGATGATGGTGCGGAGCAGCGCGAGCTGGCCGGTCGTGGTGATCGCCGGGTCGAGGGGGTTGAGGCGGATGCCCATGTCGAGGGCGGCCGTCGGGTCGAGCCGGATGGGAGTTATCCCCAGCTCCTGCGCGATGAGGTTCCACTCGCCGACGCCGTCCTCGCCCTGCGCGTCCAGGACGACGACCTGGCGGTCCTTGAAGCGCAGCTGGCGCAGGACGTACGTCTTCTCCAGGGCGGACTTGCCGTTGCCGGACTCGCCGAGCACCAGCCAGTGCGGTGCCGGGAGCTGCTGTCCGTACAGCTGGAACGGGTCGTAGATGTAGCCCTTGCCGGAGTACACCTCGCGGCCGATGATCACGCCGGAGTCGCCGAGGCCGGGCGCGGCCGTCGGCAGGTAGACCGCCTGCGCCTGGCCCGTCGAGGTGCGCACGGGCAGGCGCGTGGTCTCGACCTTCCCGAACAGGAAGGAGGTGAACGCGTCCGTGAGGACGGTCAGCGGATCCCGCATCGCACCTTCACACCCTTAACCGTTGGCCTGGTCGTCGTCGGCACCGCCGTGGTCCGTGCCGCCGTGCCCGCCGTCCCCGGCGTCGTCGCCGTCATCGCCGGATGCCGGTCGCGAACGGCAGCGTGTTCACAAATGCCCGGTGGTGCTCGCGGTCGCACCACTCCAGCTTCAGATACGACTTTCCGGCCGATGCCCTTATCGTCCGCTTGTCGCGGGCGAGGGCTTCCGGGGAGCGGGACGACACCGTGATGTAGCCGACGAGGTTGACGCCCGCGGCGCCGCTCGCGAGGTCCTCGCCGCGCTGGTCGAGGCGGGAGTGCGAGGCGATGTCGCGGGGGTCGACGGTGCGGTTCATCTTGGCCTGGCGGCTGGCCTCCGCCTCGTCGTTGGTCTTCTCCGTGAGCATCCGCTCGATGGCGACCTCGGTGGGCTCCAGGTCCATGGTGACGGCGACGGTGCGGATCACGTCCGGGGTGTGGACGAGCAGCGGGGCGAGGAAGTTGACGCCGACGGGCGTCATCGGCCACTCCTTCACCCAGGCCGTGGCGTGGCACCAGGGGGCGCGGGTCGAGGACTCGCGGGTCTTGGCCTGGAGGTACGTCGGCTCCATCGCGTCCAGCTCGGCGGGCCAGGCGTTGCGCTTCGTCATCGCCTGGATGTGGTCGATGGGGTGGTCCGGGTCGTACATGGAGTGGACGAGGGAGGCGAGGCGGCCCTGGCCGAGGGGCTGGCGCACCCGGATGTCCGCCTCCTGCAGGCGGGAGCAGATGTCGGTGAGCTCGCGGGCCATGACGACGGCGAGCCCGGCGTCCTTGTCGAGCTTCCTGCCGCCGTGCGGGCGGGAGGCGCGGGCCATGGCCTGGGCCTCGGCGGCGAGGTCGCGGGAGTAGTGCATGCAGGCGACGAGGTAGGCGCGGTGCTGCTCGCTGCTGGTGGAGACCATCGACTGGAGCTGGTCGTAGGAGTGCTGGAGCCAGGGCAGGGCGCGGTCGTCGCCGCGGGCGGTGACGTCCTTGGCGTGCGCGTCGGGGTCGGCGGGCAGGGTGCGGGCCAGCATCTGAAGGCGCGTCACGAAGCCGTCGCCGTTGGCGACGTGCTTGAGGAGCGTGCCGAACCGGTCGACGAGGGCTTCCTGGTCCTCGCTGTCGCGCAGGCCCACTCCGGGGCCCTCGATCTCGATGGCGGCGGTGACGGTGCGCCGGTCGGCGTGGAGCAGGACGGCGATCTCGTCGGGGCCGAAGGGCGCGGCCAGCCAGCTGATGCGGCCGATGCCGGGCGGCGGCCCGACCTCCACCTCGCGCCCGTCGAGCCGCACCCCGGCCTCGGCGGAGCCGGAGCGGTAGGTGGTGCCGTTCCGCAGGGACCGCTTGTAGCTGCGGTTGATCTCGAACCACTTGTAGAACGTGCGGCCCTTGTACGGGAGGTACACCGCGGCGATCGCGAGCAGCGGGAAGCCCATGAGCAGCACGATGCGCGGGGCGAGGAACGGGATGAGGATGCCGCACATCATGCCGAGGAACGCGCCGCCGATGATCAGCGCGATCTCGCCGGTCTCGCGGTTGCGGCCGATGACGGCGTTCGGCCGGGCGCGGCCGATCAGATAGGTGCGGCGGGGCGTGACCGGTGGGGACACATGGGACTGGGTCGTCAACGCCCTTCACCTCCAGTGCTGTTCGTACCGCCGCGGTTGCCCGCGTGCGGGGTGTTCGACGGGCTCGTACGGGGTGGGGGTGCGGCGGAGGGGACAGTTCCGCCGCCGTTCTGGGCGGGTCCTGGCTGCCGGTGGGCGTGCGAGGACAGGCCGCTGCCGACGGCGTTGGCCGTGGCGGTCTGCGGCGGGGTGTCGCCGCCTCCGCCCTGGCCGCCGCCCGCCTTGCCGCCGGGGCGTGCGCTGTGGGTGCGGATGCCCTGGGCGACCCAGGCGGCGGGGGAGTTCAGGGCGGTCGCGGCGCGGTTCTCGGCGCCGCGCATCAGGCGGTTGTTGCGGGTGGCCATGATGTCGTCGCCGAAGCCGGGGATGAAGCGGTAGATGGAGGCGCTGGCGAAGATGGCGAGGAGGATGACGGAGAGCCCTGAGACGACGGCCGACAGGGAGTCGGGCCCGTCCTCGCCCTGGAGGGCTCCGGCCACTCCGAGCACGATCACGATGATGGGCTTCACCAGGATGATCGCGATCATCAGGCCGGCCCAGCGGCGGATGCGGCCCCAGGTGTTCTTGTCGACGAGGCCGGAGTACACGACGGTGCCGAGCAGCGCGCCGACGTAGAGCATCGCGGCGCGGATCACCAGCTCCAGGCAGAGGATGCCGGCGGCGGCGATGGACACGGCGGACACGACGATCAGCATGATCGGGCCGCCGCCGATGTCGGTGCCCTTGTCGAGGGCCTGCGAGAACGTGCCGAAGAACCGGTCGGTGTCGCCGCCCACGGACTTGGCGAGCACCTCGGACACGCCGTCCGTCGCGGACACCACGGTGGACAGGATCAGCGGGGTGAACGCGGAGGCGAGCACCGTCAGCCACAGGAAGCCGATGGCCTCCGAGAGGGCGGTGAGCAGCGGCACGCCGCGCACGGCCCGCTTGGTGACCGCGAGCAGCCACACGATCAGCGTCAGGATCGTCGACGCGGCGAACACCACGGCGTACTGCTGGAGGAACCTCTCGTTGGTGAAGTCGACCGCGGCGGTGTCGTTCACGTACTCGGTGAGCTTGTTGACGATCCACGACGCGGCGTCCCCGAAGCCGCGCGCCAGCGAGGTCAGCGGATCGAGCTGCGACAGCGCGTCGTCCTTGGGCGACTTGGGCGTACCGCTGTCACCGCCTTCGCCTTGCTGGCAGTACTTCTTGGCGGGGCCGTGGATGAGGGCGCACGGGTCGTCGTCGGGCGCGGCGGTGGCCCGCGTCGCGAACAGGAGGGCCGCGGTCTGGACGGCCGCGACGGCGGCGGTGAGCTTGAGCACGGGGCGACTACCGGGCATAGGTGAACCCTCCGTACCCTTCGACGGCCTCGGCGATCTCGTCGGAGCCGGACGCGCGGTCGTCGCCCGGGACCGGGGCGGGACCGTTCTTCTGGGAGTGCGTGGTGATCTTCCAGTCGCCGGCGGTCCACGTCAGCTTCATGGTGATCGTGAACCAGCTGCTGGTGACGGGCTTGGTGGACCGCTCGCCCGCGAGGCCGAGCAGGCCTCCGCACCAGGTCTCCACGGTGGCCTTGCCGCCGGAGAAGTCGGTGACCTTGGTGCCGACCGGGCTCGTGCGCGAGACGAACTGGTAGCCGCTCGGGGTGGAGCCGTCCGCGTTCAGGCCCACGTTCTTGAAGAAGCCCGCGGTGTACGCCTTGTCGAGATCCGCCTTGAACCGGTTCACGCTGGAGGGGGCCATGATGGCCTTCAGGATGCGGTCGCGCTCGCCCTTGTCGAACATCTCGGCTGAGCCGAGCGCCACGGCGTAGTTCGCGGCCGCGCTCTGCGCCCCCTGCTCACTCTTCGCGAACCCCGACGGAATCCCCCCGGTCTTCCCGTCCACCGGCCGCTGGCCGGTGGGGGCCGTGGGGGACGTCTGGTCGCCCTTGCCGCCCCCGCGGCCGCCGCCGTCGTCGCCTCCGTCGGATGACGAATCGTCCCGGTTCGCGAAGGCGATGGCCGCGATGAGGAGGACCACGACGCCGATGACGGTGACGAGGCTGCGTGAGGAGGAGCGGCCGCCGGAACGGCCGGATCTGCGCGCCGAGCCGTACCCGTCCGGGCCGTCCCGGTCGGGAAGGCGTGTGCGGGTCTCGCCCGTGCCGCCGAAGAGGTCATCGTCATCGCTCATGCCGCGTACGTCCCCTCAACCTCTTCCTCGGCCGCCGGGCCAGCCAGGTGCGCCAGATACGACGGTAGCCGTGCTGGTTCCCGCGCGGGCGCGGTGTGGTGACTCGACATCAGGGAGTTGCAACCTCAGCCGGTGGGCACGACGGACGGTGGGGAGGAGGGAAGGGGGATGTGCGGGGAGCGCCGGGGCGGGCTCAGACGGCCATGCCGTACACGATGGTGAACAGCGTGCCGAGTGATCCGATGATGAAGACACCGGTCAGACCCGCGATGATCAGGCCTTTGCCCTGTTCGGCGCTGAACGTGTCGCGCAGCGCCGTCGCTCCGATGCGCTGCTTGGCCGCGCCCCAGATCGCGATGCCCAGGCACAGCAGGATCGCGACGGCCATCACGACCTCGATCATCACGCGCGCTTCGTTGCCCAGGGTTCCGAAGGGACCCCAGTCGGGGGCGATCCCACCGATGATGGTGGTGATGTCGCCCTTCTCGGCTGCCATAAGCATGTGTAACTCACCGCCCCTAGTGGGTTGTTCCTGCACCTCTGCCCACCCCTGCTGCCGCGGAGCAGAGGTCGAGGCTCATTGTCGCCGACAATAGGCCCGGAGCGTGCCGCCTTGACGCCATTCGTTGGCCGACTTCGTACGTTTCGTCGTACGCAACCCGCGTCACCGTCCCGCGCCGGGCGCAGAACGGTATACGAAGGAACGTATGGTCACTCTGTGTATCACGCGGTGTGACGCCGGGCAATGAATGCCCGGCGTGGCCACTGACGTCGATTCAGGAGCGGTGGTGTGCGGGGGTCCGGACGGGCCGTCAGGTCCGGTCGTCGAGGTCGCCGAGGCCGCCGCCGAGATCGCCGAGGCCGCCGCGGACGACGTAGGTGCAGTCGGTGTAGCGGTAGCCGCTCTGGACCTTGGCGCCGTCGCTGTGGTCGCGGACCAGGCCGGTGGTGCCGGTGCCGCGCTTGTAGAGGAAGTGGTACTCGCCGGGCGGAAGGCGCAGGGTCTTCTGCGGGTAGCTCCTGCCGCTCGACTTGCAGGCCTTGCTCTTGCCCTCGGCCCGGGTGGCGTACGTCGTGCAGCCGAGGCAGGCGCCGAGCTTGATGCTGCCGGTGGCCGGTCCGGTGAACAGGACCTCGACGGCGCTGGGGCCGTCGTTCTTGACGATGAAATCCTGGCCGGAGCCGGGCCCGCGCTGGGCGGGCAGCGAACGGCCCGCCTGCGGGCGGTCGGCGGCGACCTCGGCGGCGATGGCGATGGTGCGGGCGCGCTCACGCCTGCCGCTGTCCTTGTAGGTGGCGGCGAAGTCGCGCAGCCGCTTGGCGGCCTCGGTGAACTTGCCGTCCTTGAACTCGTCCACGCCGCAGGCGTACTCGCCGGACTGGACGGCGCGCGCGGCGCGGGGGGCGAGCGAGCCGCCCTTGCCGCCGGGCAGGGACGAGGCGATGGCGCGGATGCTGGCCAGCTTGGTGGTCGCGGAGCAGGGGTCGGAGCCCTTGAGGTCCTTGGTGCGGGTGTCGATGGCGTCGCCGATGGCGGGGACCACCTTGTCGGCGGCCTCGGACTCGGGGAACGTCGTCAGGAGTTCCCGCAGGTGGGTGCCGTCGCCCCGGTCGAGGGCGATGCTGCCGCACTCGTAGAGGGAGGTCGCGAGCCGGTCGTCGGGCCAGTCGGCGAGGCGCCCCGCGCGGTCCTTGCCGAGGGCGGCGGGCACGGTGCGCAGGTACTTCAGGGGGGCGATGGCCTGGCAGTACTTGCGGTCGGCGTAGGGCGTGGCGACGGACTTGTAGTACGCGTCGAGGCGGTCGGGCACGCGGTCGGCGGCGCGGGAGCCCTCGTGGTCGCGGACGAGGTCGCGGTAGGTGTTCAGAGCGGAGCGGTAGTCGCGCTCGGCGGCGGTGAAGTCGCGGCCGTCCTGGGCCTCGACGAGCCGGTCGGCGGTGCCGAGGCGGTCGAGCAGCATGTCCTCGACGGCCTCGTCCTGGGCGGCCTCGTAGGCGTAGGCGCTGGTGGCGGGGACGGCGAGCAGCAGGACGCCGAGCCCGACGGCGAGCGGTGCGCGCAGCCGCCAGCCGATGGCGGTGCGGCGGGCGCGGCGGGCGGCGTCGGCGGCGGCGAGCGCGAGCAGGGCGGCGTAGCCGACGAGGAGGCCGCCGGGGACGCCGTCGACGTCGGCGGGCAGGGCGGCGAACAGCAGCGCGGCGGTGGCCGCCCAGCACACCAGGGCGGGCAGCCAGGCGCGGATGAGGACGTAGCCGAGGCCGAGCCCGGTGAGGTTGAGCAGGGCGGCGGCGAGGGGCCGCAGCGGCTCCGGCGCGGCGGGCGGCGTCGAGGGCGTGGCGGCGGGCGGTTCGAGGAGTTCGGGCGGGCCGTAGGCGGGCGGCACCGGGGGCGGCGGCGCGGCGTGCGGTTGGGCCGGGCCGGGCGGGGCCTGCGGCGGGCCGTACGCGGGGTGCGGGGCGGGCGGGCCGGGCACGGGCGGGGCCTGCGGCGGTGGCGGTGGAGCGGGCGGTGGAGTCGACGGTGGAGTGGGCGGGCCGAAGCCGCCGGGGGAGCCGCCGGTGGGGCGGTCCTCGGGCGCGGGCGTGTCTCTGGGGTCGTTCGGTTCCATCGGCGGCTCCCCCCAGCCGTGAGACGGAGAACACCGTCATGGGACGTTGAACGTGCGGGACGTGCGGGCGTACACGAGACGTGAACGTACGGAGGTGCGGGTGTACGAAGGTGCGCGTGTGCAGAGGTGCGGGCGTGCGGAACGTACGGGAGCGCGGGTGCGGTGGCGCCTGGTGCGGGCGCATCCCCATCCCCTCGCGCCCAACGCCCCTACGGTCCGCCACAGTTGGCGCTCCGTCAATTGTTTGTGACGGTCAGCGTACGCCGCTTAGCGGCTTCAGGAAACAGACTCGGTCGAGTCCCGGCCCGTCGTAGTCGGTGTGCACGGACACGCCGTGCGGCCCCACGCCGTCGCCCGGCTCGACGCGGAAGCCCAGGGCTTGGTGGAAGGCGATGGACCGGGTGTTCGTCGGCGACGTCACCGAGCGCACCCGCGTGCGCCCCGCGGCGGCGGCGTCCCGGAAGAACGTCTCGTACAGCTCGCGCCCGACGCCCCGCCCGCGCAGCTCGGGATCGACGCCCACGAAGTGGATGTACGGCCTCCTCGGGGTGGTCGGACGGGTGGAGGCCGACGAGGAAGGCGCGCACGCCGCGCTCGTCCTCCCGGACCAGGCTGGTGCGGGCGAAGAACTGGAGGAACAGCTTCGGCAGCAGCAGGGAGAGCTCGCGCATCTCGGCGGGGCTCCGGTCGGTCCACCAGGTGCGCACGGCCGCGACGATCGCGGCGTGGTCGCCGGGGACGGCCCGCCGCAGCGGTGCCGCCGGTGCTGCCGGTGACGATGCTGCCGTCTGGGGTGGGCGCATCTCAGTTCCCCTCCGTGAAGTGGTCGAACTCGCCCGCCCTTACCCCGAGCACGAAGGCGTCCCACTTCGCGCGGGTCGTCGTGACGACGGTGTCCGGGGCGTCGGTCTCGCGCAGGTGGACGGCGTCGCCCGCGCCGAAGGCGACCTCGATCCAGGGGCCGGGCCCCTCGGCGCCCTCGGGGGCGGCGCGGGTCCACTCCAGGGCGGCGGGGCGGTCCGGGGTCGGGTGGGTGTCGGCCGGCCACGGGGCGTGTCCTCCTTCGCTGCGGGCTGCGGCTTCGAGTATCCGCCCCCGCCGGGGCGATCATCCACCCCGGCATCCACCCCGGGGGGCGGTCGCGCCCCTACACTGGGCGCGGCGGACTCCCGGTGGCCGAGGGGTGGTTGACGGTGCGTAAGACGTGGGTGCTCGCGGCCGTCGCGTTCGGCGGGTCCACGAGTTTCATCGCGCTGCTCGTCCTTGGGACGTTCATCGCGGCGGGCAGTCTCACCGGGGGCTCCGGCGGCGGGAACGTCGGGCTCGCCAAGGGCGCCGTGCCCGCCACGTACCAGCCGCTGGTGCAGAAGTGGGGCAACCTCTGCAAGGCCATCAACCCGGCGCTGCTCGCCGCGCAGCTGTACCAGGAGAGCGGCTTCAACCCGCGCGCGAAGAGCCCGGCCAGGGCGCAGGGCATAGCGCAGTTCATCCCGGGGACGTGGGCGACGCACGGGATCGACGGGGACCGCGACGGGGACCGCGACGTCTGGGACCCCAAGGACGCCATCCCGTCGGCGGCGTCGTACGACTGTGAGCTCGCCAAGTACGTGAAGGACGCGCCCGGCGACCCGACGAAGAACATGCTCGCCGCGTACAACGCGGGCGCGTACGCCGTGATCAAGTACGGGGGCGTGCCGCCGTACCGCGAGACGCAGAACTACGTCAAGATCATCACGACCCTGGAGAAGAGCTTCGCCCGGCCCATCGGGCGGGTGCTGCCGTCGCAGCAGGCGGCGGGGGCGATCTACTACGCGCAGAAGAAGCTCGGCACCGAGTACCTGTGGGGCGGGAACGGGACCTCCGACCAGAACGGGCGGTTCGACTGCTCGGGGCTCACGCTCGCCGCGTACCGCAGCGTGGGCATCGACCTGCCGCGCGTCGCCAACGACCAGTACAACGCGGGGCCGCACCCCAAGCGCGACGAACTGCTCCCCGGCGACCTGGTGTTCTTCTCCGACGACCTGAACAATTCCCGCGCCATCCGGCACGTCGGCATCTACGTCGGCGGCGGCTACATGATCGACGCGCCCCGGCCCGGCGCGGTGATCCGCTTCGACCCCATTGATACGCCGGACTACTTCGGCGCCACTCGAGTCACCGAAGATGGCGCAAAAGCAGTGCCCAGCGAGCCCCCGGAGAAGCGGGAGAAGAAGCCCGAGAAGCCCGAGAAGGACGGCGAGCCGAGCGGCACACCGACCCGGCGGCCTTCCGAAGAGCCGTCCGGAAGCCCGTCCGCGCCCTCGGGGGAGCCGTCGCCGGAGGGGACCGAGGTCTGACCGGAGCCAGGAGCGGAGGCGCACGCCCGGCGCACGCGCCGCTTGAGCTGGCTGGAACGTTCCGTTGAAACGCCCCCCTGAGCTGCGGTGATGAGTCTCTCTTCGATAACGTCTGAGTGATCATTCGGTGGAGAGTGGAACGTAGAGAAGGGGACTGTGCGTTCCCTTGACTGGTACAGCACGCACTGACTGGTACAGCACGCACTGGCCACGGGGGTTGATGACAAGGGCGCGCCGCGGGGCGCGCTCCTGAGCGAGAGAAGACAAGGGGCCGCGGCATCATGGCTGGACTCGACACATCCGGGTCGAACCCCGACGTCAGCCTGCTCTACGACATCAACGGCCTGGCGGAGGACTCCCCGGGCTGGTTCAACCGCGTCATGGAGTTCACCGGCGAGTACGGCCTGCTGCTCGCCCTGGTGCTGCTCGTGCTGTGGTGCTGGTGGGGCGCCCGCAAGCGCGGCACGCTCGACGACGCGGCCACCTCCGTCGCCGCCGTCGTGTGGGCGCCGCTCGCCGCCGCCATCGCCGTCCTCGTGAACGTGCCGATACGAGGCTTCGTGGAGCGCCCCCGCCCCTTCGAGGACCACCAGGGCCTGGAGGTCCTGGTCGGCGGCAAGACCGACTACTCCTTCGTGAGCGATCACGCGACGCTGGCGATGGCGATCGGCGCCGGCCTGTTCGTCGCGCACCGCAAGTTCGGCGCTCGTCGGGATCGCGCTCGCCGCCCTGGAGGGCTTCTGCCGCGTCTTCATGGGCGTGCACTACCCGACGGACGTCGTCGGCGGCTTCGCGCTCGGCACGGCCGTGGCGCTGCTGCTCTCGCCGCTCGCGATGGCGCTGCTCACGCCCGTCACCAAGGCGATCGCGCGTTCCGGCAGGGCGGCTCGTCTGGTGTGGGCCAAGGAGCACGGGGTGGGGCCGGTGGCGGCGCTGCCGGAGCAGGAGTCCGCGGGGACCGATGAGAAGGGCCTCGCCGCGTAGAGGCGTCCGGCGCCACCGAGCGCCCGGCGCGCCCGCCCCGGCGGCGCAGCAGCCACACCCCGGTGGAGCCCGAGAGCGCGGTCACGGCCGCGGAGAGCAGGGCGAGCGGGCCCGCCGCCGGGTGCACGGCGGCCGTCGCGGAGTGGGCGGCGGCGGGGGTGCCCGCCAGGGCGAGCACCAGGACGACCGCCGCCACCGCTATGCGTATGTGGGTACGTGTCATGCACTCAGGCCAGCGGTCCGGCGTCCGCCGGGCCACCCGGGGGCGGCCTCGGCGGGGCCGAACGGGTTCAGGCAGGGGCCGTCGGAGTGGCGGCCCGCCGGCCCTGGCGGGCCCCGTGGGCCCGGTGGCTCACAGGGCCTGCGGGAAGCTGAAGAAGCGCGTCGGGTCGTACGTCTTCTTCACCTTCTTCAGGCGGGGCGCGGCCTGCCCGTAGTACGCCTCGCGCCAGTTGGTGAGCGTGGGGTCCGTGTAGTTCTGGTACGCCGCCCCGGAGGCGTGCCGCCGCATCGCGCCGTGCGCCGACGTGAGCCAGGCCTGGGCGGTGGTGCCCGCGGTGCCGGGGCGCCAGGAGGCGATGTACTGGGCGAGCATCCGCGAGCGCCGGTGCACGAACGCCGTCGCGGTCGGGTCGACGCGGTTGATGGCGCCGCCGAGCGCGGTCAGGGCGATGCTGCCCGCGGTGCCGCGCTCGCCGCGGACGTGCTCGATCTGGGTGAGCAGCGCGCGGATTCCGGCCGCCGAAAGCGAGCGGTCGAAGAAGTCCGAGCGGGCCGCGTAGGTCTCGCGGCCGAGCGCGCCGGTCGGGGTGCGGCCCGGCGTCTTGCCCGGCAGATGGCACTGGGCGTCCGTCGGGAACGAGGAGCAGCCCGCGTACACCTCCATCGCCTGCTCGTAGCCGCGGCGCTTGAGGGAGACGCTGCGGGCGGAGGAGCCGGCCTTGTCGGCGAGGCGGTCGACGGCGTTCTGCAGTTCGCCGTACGTGCCGAGCGAGAACGCGGCGACGGAGATCGTGGGCGTGCCGCCGGGGACGGCCGCGAGGTGCAGCGAGGACCAGATCTCGTCCGGCTGCGCGGGGCCCCACTCCTGCCAGGCCTTCACCACGGCGGCGGCCTTCGCCCACGGCCAGGTCAGATACGCGGAGACGGCCTGCGGGGCCGGGTGCGTGCGGAACGTCAGCTCGGTGACGACGCCGAACTGGCCGTTGCCCGCGCCGCGCAGCGCCCAGAACAGGTCCTTGTGCTCGCTCTTGTCGGCCCTGATCAGCTTGCCGTCAGCGGTGACGAGCGTCGCGGAGGTCAGGCTGTCGCAGGTCAGGCCGTACGCGCGGGAGACCACGCCGTGGCCGCCGCCGAGGGTCAGGCCGCTGATGCCGACGGTCGGGCAGGAGCCCGCAGGGATGGTGACGCCCTTCGCGGCGAGCGCGCGGTAGACGTCGATGAGCTTGGCGCCGCCGCCGATGGTGGCGGTGGTGCCGGAGGCCCGGGTGCGGTTCAGCTTGGAGACGTCGAGGATCAGACGGCCGGTGCCCGAGGACCAGCCCGCGTAGGAGTGGCCGCCGTTGCGGACCGCGACGGGGACGTCGTGGGCGCGGGCGTAGGCCAGGGTGGTGCGGATGTCGTCGGGGTGCGCCACATAGGCGACCGCCGTCGGCTTCAGGCTGTCGAAGCGGGTGTTGTACAGCTGGCGGGCGACCGCCCACTGGGACTCGCTGGGGCGTATCAGGGTGCCGTCCAGGTCCCGGGCGAGCGCGGTGAGGTTGGCGGCGGCGGAGGAGGCCGCCGTCCTGATCGGGGTGGTGCCGCTCGCGGTGCCCGCGGGGGTGCCGGTGCCGGTGGCCCTCGCCGCGCGGCCGCCGCCGTCGCCGCCGCTGCAGGCGGCGGTGCCGACCGCCGCGGCCGCCGCGGCCGCCGTGCCGATGAACGTACGTCGTGCCAGCTGTCCCATGTGCCCTCCCGGTGCCGTCCCGAACAACGAGACGACACCGAGGGCCAAGGGGTTCCGGGGACGCGGCCGGTCAGGGGGTCTCGCTGTGGGCCTCGGCGTCGGCGCGGGCCTTGCTGCGGGCGCGGCGCGCGGGTCCGCGCCAGCCGCAGCTGCACCGGGCGGCGCAGAAACGCCCGTTTTCGACAGTCGTGGTGCGGTGCGGTGGGCTCTGCTGCTCGGGCACGGTGCCACGGTACGCCGACCGGGTGAACGCGGTGCCGCGTGACGACACCTCGCACGCCTCGTTAGTCGGAACGACGGGGTCGGGACGTCGCCCGGCGCGTGCGGAGGCCGTGGAGAGGCTGGGGGTCGGCAGGGCGATGGGGCAGCAGCGCAGGCGCACGGGCACAGCGGTCGCCGCGGCCGCGACGGCGGGTCTCCTGGCGCTCGCCACGCTCGCCACGGGCTGCTCGGGCGGCGGGGCCGCCGCGAGCGACGACCCCGCCCGGCGGGTGCGGGACGCCGCCGACGTCCTGGTGCGCGTGGGCAGTTCCCGGGCGCGTACGTCCATGGAGCTGGACAGCGGCGGTACGCGCGTGACGATCCACGGCCGGGGGGCCTACGACTACCGGCGGCGCCAGGGCCGCATCGCCGTCGTGGTGCCGCGCGAGGCCGGGGGCCGGGGCGGGCGGGCGGCGCCCGTCACCGAGGTGATGAAGGGCGGGGACCTGTACATGAAGAACCGCGGGGCCGGGGTGCCCGCCGACAAGTGGGTGCGGGTCGAGACGGCCTCGCCTGGCGGACGGGAACCTCGTCACGGGCGGCGCGACCGACCCGCTGGTCGCCGCCGAACTGCTGCGCGGGGCGCGGCGGGTGACGTACGTGCGCGCGACGCGGGTCGACGGCGTGCCCGTGCGGCACTACCGGGGCGTGGCCGAACTGTCCCGCGCGGCCTCGGCGGCGTCCGCGCCGTACCGGGGCGCGCTGCGGGCGGCGGTGGCGAAAGGGTTCAGCAAGGGGCGGGTGGCGTTCGACGTGTACGTGGACGAGCGGGGGCGGCCGCGTGAGCTGCGGCACCGGTTCCAGGTCGCGGGCGCGGAGGTGGCGTCGACCACCTCGCTGTACGCGTTCGGGGCGCCGGTGCGGGTGCGGCTGCCCGCCGACGGTGACGTCTACTCCGGGAAGATCGCCGGGGGCTAGGGCCCTGGGGAGGGGGCCTTTGGCCGGTGGCCGGTAGTCGCAAAATGGTCCGTCCGTGCCATGCGCGGTACGTAGGGCGCTCCCTACTCTAGAAAGCCGGTACCGGCACAACCGTGGTCAGGAAGAGGTGGTGAACGTGGCTCTGGTGCGCGGCACGGCGGTTCAGGACCACGTTGCTCTCGCCGAGATCGAGCTGTGCGGCGAACTCATCATCGCGGCGTCCACCGCGCGGGGTGAGCGGCTCAGCGCCGACCGGATCGACGAGGTGCTCCAGGTGGCGGGCGGGCGCGACGACGAGGGCCCTGGCGGGGGCTGACCGGTTTCTGCGGGCCCTGGCGGGGGCTGACCGTTTCTGCCGTCCGCCGGTCCTTCTTCCGCGGGCCGTCACCCACGCCCCCGCCGCTACCGCGGCGCGATCCCGCCGCGCTCCGCGCGGCGTCTTTCCCACCCACCCGTGACTCCCCACTCACCACGCGAGCGTCAGCGCACCACCGCCCGCCCTGGGGCCCGTCAGGCGAGATGGGGTGGGTGGGGAGAAATAGCCCGTCCGGCGTTTGAGGACGAGCGCGGTAGCGCGATGGGGTGTGCCTGGAGGGCCCGGCAGGCGGGATGGGGCGGGTGGGTGGGGAAAGCCCGGTGGCGCGATCGGGCCCGCTTTGGGGGCCGTCAGGTGAGGGGGGCGGACAGCCCGCCCGGCCCGAGGGCGGGCGCGGCGGGGCGGTCGGGGCGCCAGGGCCGCCGCCGCGACGGCGTCACGTCCGGAGCATGCGGGCGATCGCCTTCGTCGCCTCCTCCACCTTCGCGTCGATCTCGTCGCCCCCCTTGAGCGCCGCGTCCGCGACGCAGTGGCGCAGGTGCTCCTCCAGGAGCTGCAGGGCGAAGGACTGCAGCGCCTTGGTGCCCGCCGAGACCTGCGTGAGTATGTCGATGCAGTAGACGTCCTCCTCGACCATGCGCTGCAGGCCCCGGATCTGGCCCTCGATGCGGCGCAGCCGCTTGAGGTGCTCGTCCTTCTGCTTGTGGTACCCGTGCGTCTGGTGCCCCGCGTGCTCCCGCGCGGTGTCCGCGGAGCCGGAGGGCGCTTCGGTGGTCGTGGCCGCAGCGGCCGCCTCTGTCGTCGTCATCGCGTCCTCCTGTGCATACCCCTGGTGGGTATAGGGTACTTGATTTCTCGGGTGGTGTGCTGATCACTGTGCCTGATGGGCGACACTGGGGTATGGCCGGTTAGCCGTGGCCAGATGATGCGCCTAGCATCAGCCTGACCGCATCCAAAGCACCCCGAGGACCCCACGTGCGATTTCGTCTGACCCCCAGGGAGACGAGCTTCTACGACATGTTCGCCGCATCCGCGGACAACATCGTCACAGGCTCCAAGCTCCTGATGGAACTGCTCGGGGCCGACGCCTCGGCCCGAGCCGAGATCGCAGAGCGTATGCGGGCCGCGGAACACGCGGGGGACGACGCGACGCATGCGATCTTCCACCAGCTGAACTCCTCGTTCATCACGCCGTTCGACCGCGAGGACATCTATTCCCTCGCGTCCTCGCTCGACGACATCATGGACGCCATGGAGGAGGCCGTCGACCTGGTCGTCCTGTACCAGATCGAGGAGCTCCCCAAGGGCGTCGAGCAGCAGATCGAGGTCCTCTCGCGCGCCGCGGAGCTGACCGCCGAGGCCATGCCGCACCTGCGCACCATGGACAACCTCACCGAATACTGGATCGAGGTCAACCGCCTGGAGAACCAGGCCGACCAGATCCACCGCAAGCTCCTCGCGCACCTCTTCAACGGCAAGTACGACGCCATCGAGGTGCTCAAGCTCAAGCAGATCGTGGACGTACTGGAAGAGGCGGCCGACGCGTTCGAGCATGTCGCCAACACCGTGGAGACCATCGCGGTCAAGGAGTCCTGAGGCACCTCCATGGACACCTTCGCGTTGGTCGTGACCATTGGCGTCGCGCTCGGTTTCACGTACACGAATGGCTTTCACGACTCCGCGAACGCCATCGCCACCTCCGTTTCCACGCGTGCCCTGACGCCACGCGCGGCGCTCGCCATGGCCGCGGTCATGAATCTCGCCGGTGCCTTCCTCGGCAGCGGCATCGCCAAGACGGTCAGTGAGGGGCTGATCGAGACGCCGCACGGCACCAAGGGGATGTGGATCCTCTTCGCCGGTCTGGTCGGCGCCATCGTCTGGAACCTCGTCACCTGGTACTTCGGCCTGCCGTCCTCCTCCTCGCACGCCCTGTTCGGCGGTCTGGTGGGCGCGGCCCTCGCGGGCGGCATCGGGGTGATCTGGTCCGGGGTGGTCGAGAAGATCGTCATCCCGATGTTCCTGTCACCGCTGGTCGGCCTGCTTGTCGGCTATCTGGTGATGTGCGCGATCATGTGGATGTTCCGGAAGTCCAACCCGCACAAGGCCAAGCGGGGCTTCCGCATCGCGCAGACCGTGTCGGCCGCGGGCATGGCCCTCGGGCACGGCCTGCAGGACGCGCAGAAGACCATGGGCATCGTGGTGATGGCCCTGGTCATCGCCGACGTGGAGAACCCCGGCGACCCGATTCCGGTCTGGGTGAAGATCTCCTGCGCGGTGATGCTGTCCCTCGGCACGTACGCCGGTGGCTGGCGGATCATGCGGACGCTCGGCCGGAAGATCATCGAGCTGGACCCGCCGCAGGGCTTCGCCGCCGAGACGACCGGCGCCGGGATCATGTTCACCACGGCGTTCATGTTCCACGCGCCGATCTCGACGACGCATGTGATCACCTCGGCGATCATGGGCGTGGGCGCGACCAAGCGGGTCAACGCGGTCCGCTGGGGCGTCGCCAAGAACATCATCCTGGGCTGGTTCATCACCATGCCCGCGGCGGCCCTTGTCGCCGCGCTGAGTTTCTGGATCGTGAACCTCGCGTTCCTGTGAGCCGCGTGCCTCGCGCGTACGACATGACCGTGCCCCCGTCGGATCGGCTGATCCGACGGGGGCACGGTCATGTACGCGCTACTTGCCGAAGTACTCGCCGAAGTGGGCGGAGCCGTAGCCGCCGCCCAGGTTGAAGCTCTTGGAGCCGACGCCGGTCACGCCCTCGGGGCCGGTCGGCAGCTGCCAGACGCGGCCGACCCAGGTGTCCTCGCCCATGCCGCCGACGTAGACCTCGGGCGTGCCGTCCTTGTCGGCGTCGAGGACGCCGAGGGCCTCGCCGAAGTGGTCGGACTTCTCGGAGGTGCTGGGGACCCCCTTGGAGTTCTGCGTGAGGACCTTGGCGCCCTTGGTGGTCACGCCGGTCTTGGAGCCGCGCAGCAGGGTGACCGAACCGGACACGGCCGTGGCGGGGTCCTTGGCGGACTCCCAGGAGGCGCCGACCAGGAGGTCGCCGTAGCCGTCCTTGTCCAGGTCGCCGACGGCCACGTCGGTGCCCCAGCGGTCGCCCTTCTCCTGGGCGCCGGGGACACCGGGGCTCGCCTGGTCGTAGACGCGGGCGGGCAGGGTCTTGCTCACGCCGTCCGGGCCGCCGTACGTGACGGTGATGCCGCCGTACATCTTGACGTCGGACGCCTGCGGGGTGCCGACGAAGTCCTGGTAGCCGTCGCCGTTCAGGTCGCCGAAGGTGCCGGTGTGGCGGGAGTCGATCGTGCCGCCGGGGACCAGGCCGTCGCGGGTGCCCTTCAGGACGCGGGCCTGGGAGGTCCAGTAGGGCGTGCGGGCGGAGCCCATGGCCACCACGTCGTCGATGCCGTCGCCGGTCATGTCGCCGATCTCGGCCCCGCTGACGGAGATCCCGTCCTCGGCCTCGGTGTCCCGGAAGCCGATGGCGGCGGGCTTGCCGGTGGTCCGGCTGAGGGGGCCGTACAGCATGCCCACGCCCCACTGGGCATTGCCCCAGGGGCCGATCTGGGCCGCGCCGACGATGTCGGCCTTGCCGTCGCCGTTGATGTCGCCGATGCCGTGCCAGGCCGAGCGGAAGGCGGGGGACTTCGCGGAGCTGCCGTCGCCGCCGACGACCTGGGTGCCGCCGGAGATGCCGTCCTTGCCGCCCCACAGCACGAGCTGGTCACCGCCGTCGCTGATCAGCAGGTCGTCGTAGCCGTCGTCGTCGAGGTCGCCGTGGTCGGCCTTGGTGCCCCAGCCGTAGTCCGTCTCCTTGGGCTCGCCCGGGACGCCCGGCGTCGCCCGGCTGACGAGCTGCTGCTTGTCGTACTTCAGGCCCTCGGCGGAGCCGTAGACGATCGAGACGAGCCCGGCCCGCTTGATGCCGTCGATCTTGGCGCTGGGCGCGCCGACGGCCAGGTCCGGGTAACCGTCGCCGTTGAAGTCGGCGGCCGCCTTCGTCACGGCGGTGCCCTTGGCGGCGGGGGCCGCCTGGGCCGGCGCGGTGACGGCGAGCAGGGCCGCGGCGCAGGCCGCGGCTGTCAGATAGGTGGTGCTGCGCAAGAGAGAGTCCCCCCAGGGTGTCTGCCGGGCCGGGAACGGGAGCCGGCCGTGGTCTCGCTGCCGGAGTTGACCAATGGGGGGAGCGGATAGTTGTGGTGGCGCGGGGCCGCGCGGTGGACGGACGAACGGGCCCGCCCCCCGGGAGCCGGGGGGCGGGCCTTTGTTTTCCCTGCGGTGGCACCGCCATGCAGCACCGCGGGGAGTCGTGCCGGCTTAGCCGAAGCGGCCGGAGATGTAGTCCTCGGTCGCCTGGACCGACGGGTTGGAGAAGATGCGCTCGGTGTCGTCGATCTCGATGAGCTTGCCGGGCTGGCCGACCGCCGCGAGGTTGAAGAACGCCGTGCGGTCCGAGACGCGGGCCGCCTGCTGCATGTTGTGCGTCACGATGACGATCGTGAAGCGCTCCTTCAGCTCGCCGATCAGGTCCTCGATGGCGAGGGTGGAGATCGGGTCGAGGGCCGAGCAGGGCTCGTCCATGAGCAGGACCTGGGGCTCGACCGCGATCGCCCGCGCGATGCACAGGCGCTGCTGCTGGCCGCCGGAGAGGCCCGATCCCGGCTTGTTCAGGCGGTCCTTGACCTCGTTCCAGAGGTTGGCGCCCTGGAGGGACTTCTCGACGACGTCGTTCAGCTCGGACTTCTTGTAGCTGCCGTTGAGCTTGAGAGGCCCGCGGCGACGTTGTCGTAGATCGACATCGTGGGGAAGGGGTTCGGGCGCTGGAAGACCATGCCGATGGTGCGGCGCACGTTCACGGGGTCGACGCCGGAGCCGTACAGGTCGTCGCCGTCGAGGAGGACCTTGCCCTCCACGCGGCCGCCCGGGGTGACCTCGTGCATGCGGTTCAGCGTGCGCAGGAACGTGGACTTGCCGCAGCCGGACGGGCCGATGAAGGCCGTCACGGAGCGGGGCTCCACGGTCATGGAGATGTCTTCGATGGCCTTGTGGGAGCCGTAGAAGGCGTTCAGGCCGGAGACGTCGATTCGCTTGGCCATGGGGATCACTGCTTTCAGAAAATTAGGCGTACTGCCGTCGGTCGCTACTGGCTCCGCGGAGCCGGGGGTGTCGCGTCAGCGACCGGTCTTCGGGGCCTTCCAGCGGGCGATGCCCCTGGCCACGAGGTTGAGGATCATGATGAAGGCGATCAGGGTGAGGGCCGCTGCCCGAGAGGCACGGTCGTAACCGGCGTTCGTGCCGGACGAGTACTGCTGGTAGATGTACAGCGGCAGTGAACCCTGAGCGCCGTCGAACGGGTTCGTGTTGATGAAGGGGGTCGTCCACACGAGCAGCAGGACCGGGGCGGTCTCGCCCGCGATGCGGGCCACCGCCAGCATGACGCCGGTCGTGATGCCGCCGATCGCGGTCGGCAGGACCACCTTCAGGATGGTGCGCCACTTCGGTACGCCGAGGGCGAGCGACGCCTCGCGCAGCTCGTTCGGTACGAGCTTCAGCATCTCCTCGGTGGAGCGCACGACCACCGGCATCATCAGGATCGAAAGCGCCATGGCGCCGGCCCAGCCGGAGGGGTCGAAGTCCAGGATCAGGATCCAGAAGCTGAGGACGAACAGACCCGCGACGATGGACGGGATGCCCGTCATCACGTCGACGAAGAAGGTGACCGCCTTGGCGAGCCTGCCCCGCCCGTACTCGACGAGGTAGATCGCGGTGAGCAGGCCGATCGGCACGGCGATCACACAGGCGAGTCCCACCTGCTGCAGGGTGCCGACGATGGCGTGGTAGATGCCGCCACCGGTCTCGTCGTCGGCGACGACGCCCATGGAGTGGCTGAGGAAGTAGCCGTCGAGGACCTTCACACCGCGCTTGACGGTCTCGTAGATCAGCGACGCCAGCGGGACCACGGCCAGCAGGAACATCACCCACACCACCGAGGTGGCGAGGCGGTCCTTGGCCTGGCGGGTGCCTTCCACCCGGGCCGCGAGGGCGTAGGAGACGCCGACGAACAGCAGGGCCGCGATCAGGCCCCACTGGGCGCGGGAGCTCAGGTCCCCCGCGAGGCCGATGCCGCTGGCCACGGCGAGGGAGCCGGCCGCGACGACGTAGGGCGTCCAGCGGGGCAGGCGCGCGGCCTTGAGGTCGGCGGGCGCGGGCTTGACGGTGGTGGTGCTCATGCGTTGGCCCCCGAGTACTCCTTGCGGCGGGCGATGATCACATCCGGGCCGCGCCGTTGACAAGAAGAGTGAGAACGAAGAGGACGAGACCGGAGGCGATGAGGGCGTCCTGGCCGTACTCGCTGGCCTCACTGAACTTGCTGGCGATGTTCTGCGCGAACGTGCCGCCGCCGTAGTCGAGTACGGAGGCCTGGATCACGAAGGTCGGGGAGAGCACGGTGGCCACGGCGATCGTCTCGCCGAGCGCGCGGCCGAGGCCCAGCATCGAGGCGGAGATGACACCCGAGCGGCCGAAGGGGAGCACCGACATGCGGATGACCTCCCAGCGCGTGGCGCCGAGGGCGAGCGCGGCCTCCTCGTGCATCTTCGGGGACTGGAGGAAGACCTCGCGGCTCACGTTGGTGATGATCGGCAGGATCATGATCGCGAGCAGGATGCCGACGGTCATGAGGGAGCGCGGGGCGCCGCCCTGGTACTCGAAGATGCCGGTCCAGCCGAGGTAGTCATCGAGCCAGCTGTAGAGCCCGGTCAGCTTAGGGGCGACCGACCACGAGGGCGCCCCACAGGCCGTACACGATCGAGGGCACGGCGGCCAGGAGGTCGATCACGAAGGCGATGGGGGCGGCCAGCTTGCGCGGCGCGTAGTGCGAGATGAACAGCGCGATGCCGATGGCCACGGGCACGGCGATGGCGAGCGCGATGATCGAGCTCACGATGGTGCCGAAGACCAGGACGGCGATGCCGAAGTAGGGCTTCCCGTCGTGGAGGGCGCCGGCCGGGTCCCACTCGAAGGTGGTGAGGAAGCTGCCCTCGTTGTCCGCGAGCGCGATGGACGCGCGGTAGGCGAGGAAGGCCGCGATGGCGGCCATGATCAGCAGCAGCACGATGCCGGAGCCCCGCGAGAGCGCGAGGAAGATCCGGTCACCGGGGCGGGTGGCGCCGCGTGCGGCGCGCTTCTGCTCGGTGGTCGTTGGCTTGGCGTCCTCGACGTGCGAGGGCGGGGGCGGGGTGTCGGTGGGTATGTCCATGGGGTTCTCCGGTCTGCCGGAGCAGGCCGTGCGGGGGGCGCGGACGGCTCCAGGCGGCGGTGCACCGGACGGCGCGGCCCGCCGGGGAGGCGGGCCGCGCTCAGGTTCAGCTCAGGCCCTTGACGGTCTCTCGGACCTTGGTGATGATCTCGGTCGGCATCGGCGCGTAGGCCTCGTCCTTGAGGACGGCCTGGCCGTCCTCGCTGGCGATGTAGTTCAGGAAGGACTTCGTGGTGGCGAGGGTGTCCTTGTTGTTGTTCTTCTCGCAGACGATCTCGTACGTGACCAGGATGATCGGGTACGCGCCCTCGGCCGTGGGCTTGTAGTTCAGCTTCATCGACAGGTCCTTGCCCTTGCCGACGACCTTGGCCTCGGAGATGGCCTTGGAGGCGTTGTCGACGGTGGCCTTGACCGGGTCCTTGGCGCCCGTCTTGATGTCGACGGTCTTGATGCCTTCCTTGACGTACGACAGCTCCATGTAGGAGATGGCGCCCTCGGTCTGCTTCACCTGCTGGGCGACGCCGGAGGAGCCGCTCGCGGACTGGCCGCCCTTGGCGGCCCAGATCTTCGCGGGCTCGTGCGGCCACGCGGAGGGCGCGGCGCCCTTCAGGTACTTGGTGAAGTTGTCCGTGGTGCCGGACTCGTCCGAGCGGTGGAAGGCCTGGATCTTGGTGCTGGGGAGCTTGGCGTCGGGGTTGAGCTTCGCGATCGCCTTGTCGTCCCAGGTCTTGATCTTGTCGTTGAAGATGTCGGCGACGGTCTTGGGGTCCAGGATCAGGCTGTCGACGCCCGGGACGTTGTAGCCGATCGCGATCGGTCCTCCGACCATCGGCAGGTCGATGGCCTGGCTGCCCTTGCAGACCTTCTTGGACTCGGCGACCTCGTCCGGCTTCAGGGCCGAGTCGGAGCCCGCGAAGGCGGTCTGGCCCTGCAGGAAGGAGGTGATGCCGGCGCCGGAGCCGTCGGGCTTGTACTGCAGCTGCACTTCCTTGCAGGCCGCGCGGTACTGCTTGACCCAGGCGTCGATCGCGCCCTTCTGCGCGGACGAGCCGGAGGCCATGAGCTGGCCCTTGGCACCCTCGCAGTCGATGTTGCTGTTGGCGGCGGTCTTCTTGCCGCCGTTGCTGCTGCCATCGTCGTCCGAGCCGCACGCCGTGAGGGCCAGGGCGCCGGAGACGGCGAGAGCACCGAGGGTGAGGGCCCGCCGGTTCATGCGCTGAAGCTTCACTTTGGGGAGTTCCTTCCGGGAGCCGCAGGCCGTGTCCTGGCCTGTCGTGGCGGCGTGCGAAGTGTTCGGGTGGCCGGTGCTCGGCCGTGGGTCCATCCACGCGGTGGGGTGTGAGCCGAGTGGCCCGCCACGCATCGCGTAAGGCCGAAATTAGGCAGAACAGGTGAAGCGGCCGATGGGCATAAGTGAACGAGCGGTGAACCTACGCGGACTTTGTGGTGAGGTCACGGGCTGATTACGTTGACGGGCGTGTGAGGGAGATGGGGGCGTGCGGGTGGGGGCGTGCGCCAGGGGGCCTCGCGGTGCGCCCCAGGCCCACCCCTTCCCGAACCGGGTGCGGCTGCCCCCGTGCCCCCGCTCACAGCAATGGGCGCTTCGCGCCTCGTCCTCAAACGCCGGACGGGCTGAAATACCTCGCCGTTGCGCGGCTGGTCCTTCAGCTGAACGTCGTGAGGAGCGCGTCCAGGAGTTCCCGGTCGCGGAGTTGGGTCAGGCGGGTGCGGGCCTCGTCCGGGGGGAGCCAGCGGAGGCGGTCGACCTCGCGGTTGGGGGTGAAGCGGCCGGTGGCGGCCTCGGCCGCCCAGTACTCCACGCGCTTGGGGCGGCCGTTCGCCAGATAGTGGGCCGCGGGCAGGGCGGCGCCCGGCACGCAGGAGAAGCCCGTCTCCTCCTGGACCTCGCGCAGCGCGCACTCCAGCGGCGTCTCGCCGGGCTTCAGCTTGCCCTTCGGGTGAGACCAGTCGTCATATTTCGGACGATGGACCACGCAGATCTCCAGGGCGCCGTCCAGCGGCGAGCGGCGCCACAGGACGCAGCCCGCCGCGCGCACCGGTGTCAGGTCCGTCACGGTGCCGTGACCGCCTCCCGCAGCCACGCCTGCTGGAACGCGAACCGGGCCGCCTCCACCTCGTGCCGCTGGTCGGCGTGGAGCACGCCGAGGGCGTACGCGGTCGCCGGGGCGATGCGGGGGGTGCGGGCCGCCGAGGCCGCCGCGGCGGCGGCCTCCGCCGCCTCCCGGTGGCGGTCCAGGGCCGCGCCCGCCGCCATCAGGCGCGCGTCCGGCGCGGTGGCGCCGAGCAGCACCTCCTGGGCGTACCGGTGCAGGCGCAGCAGGGAGCGGACCTTCAGCCAGGGGGCGTCCTGCGCCTCCGGGGCGGTGTCGGCGGCCAGGCCGTGGACCAGGGCCTCGGCGTTGTACGGGTGGCCCGCGCGCAGCAGCGGCAGGGCGGCGACCGCCTCCACGAGCTGCGCCTCCGCCGCGGCGGCCAGCGGCTTCAGGTCCGCCTCCGGCGCCGGGTGCAGGGGGACCTCGCTGGCGAGGACGGCCACGCTGTCGGCGACGGCGTGGAAGCGGGAGGAGCCGAAGGCCTGGAGCGCCGTGGAGTGGGCCCGGGTGCGGGCCAGGGTGAGCTGGCGCTCCAGGAGGGCGGCGGCCTTGGCGGCGCCTATGGCCAGCGGGCCCGTGGGCTTCTTGGCGCCCTGGCCGGGCCGCGGCACCGGGGCGCCCGCGGCTCCAGCCCCGGCCCCGGCCGTGCGCGGCGCCTGGGCGCTCCGCACGGGAGCGGGCACCGGGGCGGGTGTGGAAAGGCGGTGCAGGGCGCCGAGCAGCCGGTCGAGCCGGGCCGCGTAGGCGTGCTCGCGCGCCAGCGTCCCCGACAGCCACGCCAGTTCGGGCCGGAGGGCCTCCGTCCACTCCGGGTCGAGCAGGGGGCGGAAGGTGTGCAGCGTGGCGCCGACGCGGCGGGCCGCGCGGCGCAGCGAGCGCGCCGCGGCCAGGGACTCCTCGGCGCCCTGCGCGTCCGTGGTGGACTCGCGCTGCAGCCGCAGCGAGCGGAGGAATTCGGTCGCCTGGTCCTGCAGGTAGACCGACAGGGCCTCGCCCGCCGTCATCTCATGGTGTTGCTGTGCCACGCCGGCGCCTCCGGGCGTCTATGAGCATCTCCTGTACGTTCCGCAGGGGCTGGCCTTCCGGGTCCGTGGCGTGCCGCGTCCAGTTGCCGTCCGCCCCCAGGTGCCACGAGGCCGTGCTGTCCGACATGCCGGTCTCCAGGAGCCGGCTGAGGGTCGCCCGGTGGGCCGGGGCCATGACCCTGACCAGTGCCTCGATGCGGCGGTCGAGGTTGCGGTGCATCATGTCGGCGCTGCCGAGCCACACCTCGGGGTCGCCGCCGTTGCCGAAGGCGAAGACCCGGGAGTGCTCCAGGAAGCGGCCGAGCACCGAGCGCACGCGTATGTTCTCGGAAAGCCCCGCGACCCCCGGCCGGACGGCGCAGATGCCGCGTACCCACACGTCCACCGTGACACCCGCCTGCGAGGCGCGGTACAGCGCGTCGATGACGGCCTCGTCGACGATCGAGTTGACCTTGACGCGCACATAGGCGGGGCGGCCCGCGCGGTGGTGCTGGATCTCCCGGTTGACGCGGGTGATCAGGCCGTCGCGCAGGGACCGGGGCGCCACCAGGAGGCGGCGGTAGGTCTCGCGGCGCGAGTAGCCGGAGAGCCGGTTGAACAGGTCGGAGAGGTCGGCGCCGACTTCCTGGTTGGCGGTCAGCAGGCCGAGGTCCTCGTAGAGCCGGGCGGTCTTCGGGTGGTAGTTGCCGGTGCCCACGTGCGAGTAGCGCACCAGCTGGTCGCCCTCCTGGCGGACGACGAGCGACAGCTTGCAGTGGGTCTTGAGGCCGACGAGGCCGTAGACCACGTGGCAGCCCGCCTCCTCCAGCTTCCGGGCCCACTTGATGTTGGCCTGCTCGTCGAAGCGGGCCTTCAGCTCGACCAGGACGAGGACCTGCTTGCCGGACTCGGCGGCGTCGATGAGCGCGTCCACTATGGGCGAGTCGCCGGAGGTGCGGTACAGCGTCTGCTTGATGGCGAGGACGTTGTCGTCGGCGGCGGCCTGCTCCAGGAAGGCCTGTACGGACGTGGAGAACGAGTCGTACGGGTGGTGCAGGAGCACGTCGTGGCCGCCGCGCAGGGCGGAGAAGATGTCCGGCGCGGAGGCCGACTCGACCTCGGCGAGGTCGCGGTGGGTGCCCGCGACGAACTTCGGGTACTTCAGCTCGGGCCGGTCCAGGCCCGCGATGGCGAACAGGCCGGTGAGGTCGAGCGGGCCCGGCAGCGGGTACACCTCGGACTCGCTGATCTTCAGTTCCCGCATCAGCAGGTCGAGGACCTTGTCGTCGATCGACTCCTCGACCTCCAGGCGCACCGGCGGCCCGAAGCGGCGGCGCATGAGCTCCTTCTCCAGGGCCTTGAGGAGGTTCTCGGCGTCGTCCTCCTCCACCTCCAGGTCCTCGTTCCGGGTGAGCCGGAACATGTGGTGCTCCCGGATGTTCATGCCGGGGAACAGCTCCTGGAGGTGCTTGGGCGCGGCGATGACGTCCTCGATGGGCACGTACCGCTGCGGCGAGGCCTCCAGGAAGCGGGACAGGAGCGGCGGGACCTTGACGCGCGCGAAGTGCTCGTGTCCCGTGACCGGGTTCTCGATCACCACGGCGAGGTTCAGGGAGAGGCCCGAGATGTACGGGAAGGGGTGCGCGGGGTCCACGGCGAGCGGGGTGAGCACCGGGAAGATGCGCTGCATGAACAGCGTGTAGAGCCGGGACTGCTCCTTGTCGGTGAGCTCGTGCCAGCGCACCACGTGGATGCCCTCGTCGGCGAGGGACGGGGCGACCTCTTCCTGGTAGCAGGCGGCGTGCCGGGCCATGAGCTCGCGGGAGCGGTTCCAGATGAGTTCGAGGACCTCGCGCGGCTGGAGGCCGGAGGCCGACCGGGTGGCGACCCCGGTCGCGATGCGGCGCTTGAGACCGGCCACGCGGACCATGAAGAACTCGTCCAGGTTCGAGGCGAAGATCGCCAGGAAGTTGGCGCGCTCCAGGAGGGGCGTGTTCGGGTCCTCGGCGAGCTCCAGGACGCGTTCGTTGAAGGCGAGCCAGCTGCGCTCCCGGTCCAGGAAGCGCCCCTGCGGCAGGTCCGCGCCGTCGTACCCGGTCTGGCCGTCCTCGTCGTAGGAGTCCAGGTCGGCGTCGATGTCCGGGTCCAGGTCGGAGACGGTGGCGGCGATGGTGTGCGGGCGGTGCGCCGCGAGGGAGCCGACGGAGGGCTGGGCGTGCCGGATGCCGTCGGTGTCGGCGGAGTGGGCTTCGGGCTGCGCGGTGGGCTCGCTCATGGGCCTATTCTTCCGCGCGGGACCGCGGGTGGGCGCGCCGGAGGCCGCGGGTACGGTGCGGACCTGGCCGTTCGTGGGGGCTCGGTCCTGCGCGGGGTCGGGCGCGGCGGGCTGCATTGGGTGAGCGTCGCAAGCCTGTCTGAATCAATGGTTACGCCGACATGACGCCTGGGAGTGCGCATGGGGACCCCCAGGCGTCCACACGGGAGGGGGCTTCAGGGCGTACGCCGCCGCAGGACGCGGAACGCGGCGTAGGCGGCGGCCGCCGCGAGGGCGAGGGCGATGCCGGACTCGATGAGCTGGACGTGCCAGAAGTGCGCGTGCGGATGGAAGTCGGCGTACCAGCTCACGACTTGGGTGTCCGCCGGGCAGCTGTCGCCGGGCGCGGGCTTGGGCAGGCAGTCGAAGGCGTCGAAGCGTTCGCCGCCCGCGTTGATCACGCCCCGGTCCATGACGAAGGAGTCGAAGGACAGGCCACGGGGCCAGTAGTTCTCGCTGGTCGCGGCCCCGGTCGCGGTGCGCGTCGGGTACAGGTCCCAGCGGTAGCCGCCCGCGGCGAGGAGCAGGGCGCCGGTGAGGCCGCCCGCGGTGGCGGCGGCGAGCAGGGTGCGGCGCACCAGGAGCCCCCGGTCAGCGCGCCGACGCCGACGGCGAGCACGCAGTAGGCGATGAGGACGGGCCCCGTCGCCTCGTACGTTCCCCGGCCTATCCACTCCCGTGCGGACAGGGTGCCGACCGTGTCGGAACCGCCGAGCCGGAAGACGCCGAGGGCGGCGAGTCCCGCGCCCACGGCGAGGCCGGTGCTCAGGGCGAGCCGGGCGGCCAGCCAGCGCGCCGGGGTGACGGACTGGGTGAGCGTGAACTTGTCGAGGCCGGTCTCCAGTTCGCGGCCGACGACGGGGCCGGCGACGAAGGCGGCGATGAGCGCGGGGAGCAGCAGCAGGGCCAGGGAGGTCTTGTCGAGGTACTGGTCCAGGAACGTGGAGCTGTCGGAGAAGCCCAGGTAGGTGCCCTCCCTGGTGTGCTCGGCGCCCAGGCGCAGCGCGAGGGTCGCGGCCGCGGCGAGCGCCGCGACGGCGAGCGCGCCCCACAGCGCGGTGCGGTGCAGTCGTACGACGGCCCAGCGCGGGCCGCTGAGGAGGGTGGGGAGCGCGCTCACGCGGCCACCCCCTGGTGGCGCGGGGTCGTGCCCGGGGTGATGAGCGCGGGGGCGTCGGGGGAGCGCAGATGGGCGAGCAACAGCTCCTCCAGGGAGGGCTCTTCGACCTCCCAGCTGGCGCTGAGGGGGCCTTCGGGTCGGATGAGGGCGGCGGTGCCGCGGCCGGTCGCGCGGGATTCCACGACGGTGTGGCGGGCCAGGTCGGCGGGTGGTCTGGCCCCGGTGACCAGGGCGTGCGCGTTGAGCAGGTCGTCGATACCGCCGCCAAGGCGCACCCGGCCGCCGGAGACGAGCAGCAAGTGGTCGCAGGCGTCCGCCAGTTCGGCCACGATGTGCGAGGACATCACGACGGTGGTGCCGTGCTCGGCGGCCGCGGCGAGCAGGGTGCCGAGGAGTTGGTGGCGGGCCAGGGGGTCCAGGTCGGCCATCGGCTCGTCCAGGAGCAGCAGTTCGGCGCGCTTGCCGAGGGCGAGGGCGAGCGCGACGCGGGTGCGCTGGCCGCCGGAGAGCGAGCGGACGCGGGCGCCCGGGGGCACGTCGCCGTCGCCCAGGACGCGTCGCGCGGTCGCGGCGTCCCAGGTCGCGGGGTTCAGCTCGGCGCCGAGGCGCAGCGTCTCGGCCACGGTGAGCTGCGGGAAGAGCGGCTTGTCCTGGGCCACGTAGGCGACGCGGGGGCGGGCGGCGGCCGGGTCGGTGCCGAGCACGGCGAGCCGCCCCGAGGTGGGCCGCAGCAGGCCCGCGGCGAGCGCGAGCAGCGTGGACTTTCCGGCGCCGTTGGGCCCGACGAGGGCGCAGACGCGCCCGGTGGCGAGCCGGAAGGAGCAGCCGCGCAGCGCGGGCTCGCGGCGCCGTCCGTAGGCCAGGGTGAGGTCGGCCGCCTCGATGGCGGTGTCGGTCATGCGGGGTCCCCCTCGGTCTTCGCTGCCGGCAGGGGCTCCTGCCGGGTGAACTGCTCGTCGAGCACGGCGGCGAACAGCGCCGCCGCGTCCTCCCGCTCCAGGCCCGCGGTGCGGGCGCGCCGGACCCAGTCGGTGAGTTCGCCGCGCAGCGGGGAGTCGGCGGGCGCGCTGCCGAGCGTCGCCCGCACGAAGGTGCCGAGGCCGCGCCGCGCCTCCACCAGGCCCTCGCGCTCCAGCTCGCGGTACGCCTTCAGGACCGTGTTCGGGTTGATGGCGGTGGCCTCGACGACCTCGCGGGCGGTGGGCAGCCGGTCGCCGGGCTCCAGGAGTCCGAGCCGCAGGGCCTGGTGCGTCTGCTGGACGATCTGGAGGTACGTGGCGACGCCGCTGCGCCGGTCGATGCGGTACTCGACCACTGCCTTGCACCACCCTTTCACTAATTGAGTAGTGAAAGGGTGGTGCAAGAGAGGGGGCGGCGTCAAGTGACGCCGCCCCCCGGTCGCTCGGCGGGTGCGCGGAGGCTAGGACTCCGTGCGGTACATCAGGTCCGTCTCGTGGGTGGCGAAGCCGAGGCGCTCGTACACGCTCACCGCGGACTTGTTGTCCGCGTCCACGTACAGCATCGCCGTGGGCAGGCCCGCGGCGGCCAGGTGGCGCAGCCCGATCGCGGTGAGGGCCTTGCCGAGGCCGCCGCCCTGCGCGCCCGGCCGCACCCCGAGGACGTACACCTCGCCGAGGCGCTCCGCGGCGTGCACCTTCGTCCAGTGGAAGCCGATCAGCTCGGCGGCGCCGTCGCCCGCGCCTTCCGTAGTGCGCTCGGCGAGGAAGAAACCGGCCGGGTCGAACCACGGCTCGGCCTTGCGGTCGTCGAGGTCCCGCTGCGTCAGGGAGCCCTGCTCGGGGTGGTGGGCGAACGCCTCGGCGTTCACCGCGAGCCACGCCGCGTCGTCCTGGCCGGGTACGAAGGCGCGTACGCGCACGCCCTCGGGCAGCACAGGATCGGGCAGCTCAAGGCCTTCCAAGGAGCGCCGCATCTGACGCAGTTCGCGGAACAGGGTGAGCCCGAGCACCTGGGCGAGGTGGCGGGCGGCGGAGTGCCCGCCGTGCGCCCACACCCGCAGCCGTCGGCCGGACTCCGCGAGCAGCGCGGCGCCGAGCGCCCGCCCGTGGCCGCGGCCGCGGTGCGCCGGGTGCACCACGAGCTCGGCGGCGGGGGCCTCCACGGGGTCGGTGTCCTCCAGCTGTGCGTAGCCGATGAGTTCGCCGTCGACGAGGAGCAGCAGATGCCGTACGCCCGCCCGGGCGCCGCCGCGCAGCTGGAGCCGCCCCTGCTCGGACACGGCCTGCCGGCCGTCGCTGCGGGCGGCGGCGTCGAGCAGCCCGAGCACGGCGGCGGCCTGTTCGGCCGTGAGCGCGTCGTGGCTGTCGATCTGCCGGAGGGCGGCGGGGGCCTTGGCGGGGGCCTCGGCGGGCGTCTCGTCTGTCATGCCGTCGAGCCTACGCTCGCTGGCCGGGGGCCCTGAGCAGCCACCGTCGCCGCGTCTCCCACCCGCCCGCCCTTACATCCCCCGGCTGCCCCGCACCCCCCGGCCTAGCGGCTCGCGGCTGGGTGGGTTCCCAGCGGCGCAGCGGCGCGTATTCAGCCCGTCCGGCGTGTGAGGACGAGGCGCGGAGCGCCGATGACACCTGGTCAAGGCCACCAGGCCAGCGAATGGCTATCAGGCTGTAACCAGCAAGCCTCTGTTGCGCTACGCGCGTTGACCTTAGGCTGCGGGACGGCCCCAGTCGTCCACACCACCCCAGGGGAAACCGTGTCAGCCACATCGCAGCCACGCAGGCCCAGGCGCAGAGCCGCCCGAGCCCTCGCTCTCACGGCAGGCCTCGCCACCGTCGGCGCGCTCGCCGCCGCGCTGCCCGCGTCCGCGGGCTCGGAGCGCGGCGAGGACCGGATGGCGGCCGTGGGCCACCACGGCAAGAAGCGCACGGTCGATGTGCAACTGCTCTCCTTCAACGACTTCCACGGCAACCTCCAGGCGCCCGCCGGTTCCTCGGGCCAGGTCACCGAGAAGCAGCCGGACGGCACGGAGAAGAAGATCGACGCGGGCGGCGCCGAGTACCTGGCGACGTCCCTGCGCACGGCCCGCAAGGGCCACCCGTACTCCGTGACCGCCGCGGCCGGCGACCTCATAGGCGCGAGCCCGCTCCTGTCCGGGCTCTTCCACGACGAGCCGACCGTCGAGGCCCTGAACAAGATGGACCTCGACGTCTCCAGCGTCGGCAACCACGAGTTCGACGAGGGCGCCAAGGAACTGGCGCGCATCCAGAACGGCGGCTGTCACCCCAAGGACGGCTGCTACGAGAAGGACAAGCACGGCAAGCCGAAGGAGTTCAAGGGCGCCGACTTCCCCTACCTCGCGGCGAACGTCACGAAGGAGAAGACCGGCAAGCCCCTCCTCAAGCCCTACTCGGTGTGGAAGCACAAGGGCGTGAAGATCGGCTTCATCGGGCTGACCCTGGAGGGCACCCCGGACATCGTCTCGGCCGACGGCATCAAGGGCCTGAAGTTCCACGACGAGGTCAAGACGATCAACAAGTACGCGAAGATCCTCGACAAGCAGGGCGTGAAGTCGATCGTCACCCTCATCCACGAGGGCGGCTCCCCGGCCAGCCAGGCCTACAACTACGACTGCGACTCGCCGGGCGCGGGCGACGGCATCTCCGGGCCGATCACCGAGATCGCCAAGGCCGCCTCGCCGAAGGTCGACGCGTTCGTCACCGGCCACACGCACCAGGCGTACGTCTGCAACATCCCCGACCCGTCGGGCAAGCCGCGCATGGTCACCTCGGCGTCCTCGTACGGCAAGCTCTACACGGACACCACGCTGACGTACGACCGCAAGACCAAGGACATCGTGCGGACGAGTGTGAAGTCCGCCAACCGCGTCGTCAGCCGTACGCAGCCCAAGGCCGCCGACATGACGCGCCTGATCGACCGCTGGAACAAGCTGGCCGCGCCCATCGCCAACCGGCCCGTCGGCTACATCTCCGCCGACATCCCCGGCCGCGGCGCCGCCACCCCCGAGTCCCCGCTCGGCGACCTGATCGCCGACGCGCAGCTCGCGCACGCCAAGTCCCTGGACCCGAAGGCCGCCGTGGCCCTGATGAACCCGGGCGGCATCCGCTCCGACCTCGTCCACAAGGCGAGCGGCGGCGAGGGCGACGGCGTCGTGACCTACGGCGAGGCGTTCACCGTGCAGCCCTTCGCCAACACCGTGAACCTCGTCGACCTCTCCGGGGCGCAGCTCCTGACCGCGCTGCGCCAGCAGGTCAGCGGCCCGAACGCGGCCTCGCCGAAGATCCTCCAGGTGTCGAACGGCCTCACGTACACGCTGGACATGACCAAGTCGGGCGCCGACCGCGTGGTCGCCGACTCCGTGAAGCTCAACGGCAAGACGCTGGATGCGAACGCCACCTACCGCGTCGCCCTGAACTCCTTCCTCGCGGGCGGCGGCGACGGCTTCGCCGAGCTCGGCAAGGGCACGAAGCCGCTGGTCGGCGCGGATGACCTGAAGGCGCTCAACGACTACTTCGCCGCGAACTCCGCGGCCGACAAGCCGATCGCGCCGCCGAAGGCGGACCGCATCACGGTTGTGAAGTAACTCTCCGCAGCGAGGCTTGGGGTGGGGTGTGAACGTATGGTGAGATCGATCGATGCGTTCCCCCCACCGCATAGCCACAACTGACCCCCTGCCCAAGCCCAATCCCTACGATGAACTGGGCGAACTCGCGTCCCGGCCGTTGGATGAGTTCCTCAAGGCCGAGGCTGATGACGACTCCACTGACTCCGCTGGTTCCGCCGATGAGCCGTGGGTTCCGCCCAACCACCGGCGCGGCAGCCGTCGCCGCCGCAACCGGTTCGCCGGGCTTCCCCTCCTCGCCAAGACGCTGATCGCGCTGGCCGTCGGCGCCGCCTTCCTCGTCCTCGCCGACCGCTGGGCCCTGCTGTACGCCGAGCACGAGGCCGCCGACACGCTCAAGGACCAGCTGGACCTGAGCGCCGCGCCCGAAAGTCGACATCGAGGGCTTCCCCTTCCTGACCCAGGTCCTCGACCAGCGCCTGGAGCGGGTGCGGGTCACCGTCCCCGACGTCGCCGCCGACCGCGTCTCCCTCGCCAAGGTCTCCGCGACCGCGACCGACGTGACCCTCAAGGGCTCCGGGCCGACCTCCCTGACCGGCGCCGTCATCCACTCGATGCGCGGCGAGGTGCTCCTCTCCTTCGACGACCTGAACCGCGAACTGGGCGCCTCCCAGGTCACGTTCACCGGCCACGGCCGCGACCAGGTGCTCGCGCGCGGCACCCTGCCCGTCGCCGGGCACGACGTGAAGGTGCGGGCCGACGCCCACATCGAGCGGGTCGGCGCGCGCGGCATCGCCACGGACATCGACCGGATGCGGCTCGACATCGGCGACCTGGCCACGTACCGGCCCGGCAGCCGCCCCAGCGAGGGCCTGCACCTGAGCCGCCGGTCCGCCGAGCGCGTGGCGGACGAGTCCGCGAGGGCCAAGGCGCTGCTCGCCGTGCCGACGATCGCGCACCGGCTCGGCGTGCCGGACCGCGTCGTCCGCGAGGCCCTCAAGAGCGACGCCAAGCTGAACGACGTGACCGGCTCGCCGCGGTTCGTGGCCGGGGTGACGCGGCTCAACCTCCTCGACGTCGCCATGGACCACCCCGAGCTGCTCCGGCGGCTCGGTCTCGACCCGGCGCTCCTGAAGGGGCTCGACGGGCTGACCCGGCCCGTTCTCGTGGACCGGCTCTCGCTGTCCTTCGCGTTGCCGCGGTTGCCCGGGGACGGGGCGGTGCGGTTGAGCGGTGTGACGGTGCGGGGGGAGGGGATTCGGGTGGGGGTGGAGGGCTACGGGATCGCCTTCGGCTGAGCCTCGCGGTGCGCCCCAGGCCCGCCCCTTCCCGATCCGGGTGCTGGCCGCCCCCGTGCCCCCGCTCACAGACATGGGCGCTCCGCGCCTCGTCCTCAAACGCCGGACGGGCTGAATCTCCGCGCTCGCGCCGGGTGGGAGGAATCCGCCGCGGAGCGGCGGGGCTGACGGGGGTCAGGGGAGAGCCAGGGTCAGGCCCTGGAACGACGCGCGCAGGTGTCGGTCGTGGGTGACCACGACCAGGGTGCCCTCGTAGGAGCTCAGGGCTGACTCCAGGTCTTCCGCCAGGGCGGGGGACATGTGGTTCGTCGGCTCGTCCAGGAGGAGGAGGTCGTGGGGGCGGGTCAGGAGGCGGGCCAGTTCCAGGCGGCGGCGCTGGCCCGTGGAGAGGTCGCGGACCGGGCGGACCAGGTCCCGCTCGTGGAACAGGCCGAGCGCCAGGAGCTCGTCGGCGCGGTCGGCGCCGAAGGCGGACAGCAGGGAGCGGCTCTCCGTCATCCGGTCCAGTGGGGCCTCGACCTGGCGGAGCAGGCCGACCCGCTCGGGGCGGCGGACCGTGGCGCCCGGCTCCGGGGTCAGTTCGCCGGTGAGGACGCGCAGCAGGGTGGACTTGCCCGCGCCGTTCGGGCCGGTCACGAGGAGCCGGCCCCCGGCGGGGACCGACAGCTCGGCCAGGGAGAGGCGGCCGGGGACGCGCACGTCCGCGAGCTCGACCGCGCGGTCCGCCGTGCCCTCGACCCGCGCGGTGAACCGCAGCGGCTCCGGCGGGCGGGGCGCCGGGGCCTCGGTCAGCCGCTGCAGGCGCTCGCGCGCGTTGCGGACGCGGCTCATCGCGCCGTGCGCCCGTGACCGGGCCCGGAAGGCACCGGCGCCGCTGAACGCCGCGGGCGCCTTGCGGGGGATCGCGTCGAGCCGCCCGATGTGGGAGTCGGCAAGCCGGGACTGGCGGGCCACTTCGGCGCGCCACTCCTCGTACTCCCGCTCCTGGCGGGCGCGTTCGGCGGCCTTGGCGGTGAGGTAGCCCGCGTAGCCGTCGCCGTAGCGGCGTACGGAACGGGTGTCGTGGTCGACCTCCAGGATGGTGTCGGTGACGCGGTCGAGGAACGTGCGGTCGTGGGTGACGGCGACCAGCGTCGTGCCCCGGTGGGCGCGCAGCCGGGCTTCCAGCCAGGCGACGGCCTCGTCGTCGAGGTCGTTGGTGGGCTCGTCGAGCAGCAGCAGTTCGGGGGCCGAGGCCAGCGTCGCGGCCAGGGCCAGGCGGGAGCGCTGCCCGCCGGAGAGCGTCCCGAGCCGCCGCGAGCGGTCGAGCCCGGTGTGCTCGCCGAGGTGGCGCAGCGCGACGTCGACCCGGCGGTCCGCGCCGTATCCGCCGCGCGCCTCGAACTCCTCGACGAGGGCGGCGTACGTGTCGTACGCGGCCGGGGTCCCGTCGGCCAGGCGCGCGCCCGCGGCCTCGATCTTCCGCTCCAGCGCGCGGAGTTCGGCGAGGGCCAGATCGACGGCGTCGCCGACGCGGGCGGTGTCCGGCAGGTCGAGGGTCTGCGCGAGGTGTCCGGTGCCGCCGGGGGCGACGACGGTGACGGTGCCGTTGTCGGGGCGCTCGGCCCCGGCGAGCAGCCGCAGGAGCGTGGACTTGCCGGAGCCGTTGTCGCCGATGACGCCCGCCTTCTCACCCGGCCGGACGGTGAGCGAGACACGGTCGAGGACGACGTGGTGGGGGTAGCGCTTGGTGACGTCGGTCAGGGTGAGCTGGGAGGTGGCGGTGCGGGTGGTGGGGGCGGAGGTGGTGGCGGAGGCTGCTGGAGCACGGAACAAGTGGGTCTTCTTTCGTGGGCGACGGGGACCGTTCATGAAGTGACGAGACGTATCGTCTCGTTGTGAACGGGCTTCACCGTAGCGCCTCGCTCCACACCAGGCAAGACGTTGCGTCTCGTTGTAGGTGTGACCTGCGTCTCAGGTCGTCGCGTGCTCGGTGGGCCCGGCCGTCGGCGGCGGTGTCCCGGGCGGGCGCGGCGGTGGCGCGCCCGCACCCGGCAGCCGTACGGTCGCCACCGTGCCGCCGCCGTCCGCCGGGCCGAGGGTGACCTCGCCGCCGGACTGGCGCACCGTGCGGGCCACGATCGACAGGCCGAGGCCCGAGCCGGGCAGGCCGCGGGCGGTGGGGGAGCGCCAGAAGCGGTCGAAGACGTGCGGGAGTTCGTCCGCCGGGATGCCGGGGCCGTGATCGCGGACCGTCAGGACGCCGTCCTTGAGCACGACCTCGACGGCCGTGCCCGCGGGGCTGAACTTCACCGCGTTGTCGAGGACGTTCACGATGGCCCGCTCCAGGGCCGGAGGCTCCGCGCGGACGTACCACGGCGTGAGGTCCGCGGCGAACTCCAGCTCGGGACCGCGCAGCCGCGCCCGCTCCAGGGCGGTGTCCACGACGTCGTGCAGCGCGACGACCTGGACCCGGCCGCCGCCCTGCGCGGCGTCCGGCCGTGACAGCTCCTGGAGGTCGCCGATGAGGGAGGCCAGCTCGGTCATCTGCGCGGTGACGGAGGCGAGCAGCGCCCTGCGGTCGTCGGGCGGGATGGCGCGTCCGGTCTCCTCGCTGCGGGCGAGGAGCTCGATGTTGGTGCGCAGGGAGGTCAGCGGGGTGCGCAGCTCGTGGCCCGCGTCCGCGATCAGCTGCTGCTGGAGGTCGCGCGAGGAGGCGAGCGCGGACGTCATCGCGTTGAAGGACCGGGAGAGCCGGGCGATCTCGTCGTCGCTGGCCTCGTCCGTCGGGATGCGCAGGTCGAGGTCCTCGGTACGGGCCACGTGCTCGACGGCGGCGGTCAGCTCGTCCACGGGGCGCAGGCCGGCACGGGCCACCCACAGGCCCGCGGCACCGGCGCCGAGGACGCCGAACCCGGCGACGGCGACCAGGACCAGGGTGAGGTTGTTCAGCGTGTCCTCGACCTCGCTCAGGGGGCGGGCCACCGAGACGGCGAGGGTCCTGTTCGCCAGCGGGTAGGTGTAGACGCGGTACTTGGCGCCGTCGGCCGCCCTCGCGTCGTGGTACTCGCCCGCCGAGGTGCGCCGGGCGACCTCCGTGTCCGCCCCTGTGACCTTGACCGGCTGGCGGCCCACGACGACGCAGCTGCCGCCGTCCGCGTCGACGACCTGGATGACCTGCTTGAACAGGTCCGGGTTCTGGCGGCTGTCGGGGAAGGTGGTCAGACAGCGCCCGGTGGCGTCGTCGACGCGCCGCAGCACCGCGTCATCGCCCGGGCGGTTGCTGCTCAGCGCGTCGTCCAGCGAGCTGACGAGCGCGTTGCGCACCACGAACCAGCACGCCACCGCCGCCGCCGCGACGGCGACCGCGACCGCCGTCGTGACGAGCAGCGCGAGCCGCGAGCGCAGCGGCAGCGCGCGGAAGTGGCGCAGCAGCGGCCTCACTCCCGGCCGCCGCTTCCCGCGCCGTCCGCGCGCAGCACGTACCCCACGCCCCGCACCGTGTGCACCAGGCGCGGCTCGCCGCCCGCCTCGGTCTTGCGGCGCAGGTACATGACGTACACGTCGAGGGAGTTGGAGGTCGGCTCGAAGTCGAAGCCCCACACCGACTTCAGGATCTGCTCGCGCGTGAGCACCTGGCGCGGGTGCGCCAGGAACAGTTCGAGCAGCGTGAACTCCGTACGGGTCAGCTCCACCGTCCGCGTGCCGCGGGTCACCTCGCGCGTCGTGAGGTCCATGCGCAGGTCGGCGAAGGCCAGGACGTCGCCGTCGGCGGCCTGTCCCGCGGCCACCGCGTAGGAGCTGCGGCGCAGCAGGGCGCGGATGCGGGCGAACAGCTCGTCCAGCTCGAACGGCTTGACCAGGTAGTCATCCGCCCCCGCGTCCAGGCCCGAGACGCGGTCGCCGACCGTGTCCCGGGCCGTGAGCATCAGGATGGGGGTGGTGGAGCCGGTGGCGCGGAGCCTGCGGGCGGCGGTCAGGCCGTCCATGCGGGGCATCTGGATGTCCAGGACGACCAGGTCGGGGCGGTGGGCCGCGGCCTTCTCCAGGGCGTCCGCGCCGTCCACGGCGACCTCGGTGGCGTAGCCCTCGAAGGCGAGGCTGCGCTGGAGCGCCTCGCGTACGGCGGGTTCGTCGTCCACGATCAGGATGCGCTGCGGGTCGCCTTCGGCGGGGCTCATGGGGTGTCGTCTTCCTTGGGGTGCGGGGCGGGCGGGACCGCTATCAGCGTCGCACGGCGAAGGCAAAGCATCGGCCTGCGGCCTCGTCCTCAAACGCCGGACGGGCTGAGAGTTCCAGCCCGTCCGGCGTTTGAGGACGAGGCGCGAAGCGCCGAAAGGCTTTGAGCGGGGGGCCGGGGGCAGCCGCACCCGGAGCGGGAAGGGGCGGGCCTGGGGCGCCCCGCGAGGGTCAGCCGTCGGCGCCCGCCCGGAGCTTCGCCAGGTCCCCCTTCACCGTGTTCACCGGAATGGCGAAGCCGAGCCCCACGCTCCCGGACTCGCCGCCCCCGCCACCCCCGGCCGAACTCGGCGCGTACATCGCGGAGTTGATGCCAACGATGTTCCCGTTCATATCGATGAGGGCACCCCCGGAGTTCCCGGGGTTGAGCGAGGCGTCGGTCTGCAGCGCCTTGTACGTGGTCTTCGAGGACCCCGTGTCGCCGTTGAACTCCTGCCCCCCGAACTCGAACGGCCACCCGCCGCCGGACCCCTGCCGCTCCTGCCCCTTGCCGGGGTCGGCCGACACGGTCACATCCCGGTCGAGCGCGGAGACGATGCCGCTGGTGACGGTGCCGGTCAGCCCTTCGGGCGAGCCGATCGCGACGACCTGGTCGCCGACCTTGACGCCGTCGGAGTCGCCGAGGCTCGCGGCCCGCAGCCCGGACGCGCCCTCCAGCTTGATCAGCGCGAGGTCCTTCGCGCTGTCCGTGCCGACGGTCTTGGCCCGGTACGTCTTGCCGTCGCTGGTCTTGACCGTGATGGACGTGGCGCCGGAGATGACGTGGTTGTTGGTGATGATCTCCCCGTCGGACGTGATGATCACGCCGGAGCCGGTGGACTTGCCCGCGTTGGTGGTGGCGTTGATCTCGACGGTGCTGGGCGTGACCGCGGCGGCGACGCCGGAGACGGTGCCCTTGCTGCCGGTGGAGACGCTGGTGCCGTTGACGTTCTTCGCGCCGGAGCCGTCGGAGCCGCCGGTGAGGGTCTGGACGGCGTAGGCGGTGCCGCCGCCGACGGCCGCGGCGGCCAGCGCGACGGCGGCGAGCAGCGCGACGGGGCCCTTCGCGCGCCGTCTGGCGGGCGCGGGCGCCACAGGCGCGTGGGCGGGCGGGGCCGGGTAGTCACCGTGGTGGCGGAAGGGTTCTGTCATGTCCCCGAGCCTGCTGGCCGGAGATGAGAACCGTCTGAACCGGCCCTGAGAAGCCCGGCAGAACCCTGTTTGCCCTAGATAAAGCCCGGCGGTGTCAGCCGCAGCCGCAGGACCGGCGCACCACGAGCCGCGACGGGAACAGCTTCAGGCGCTCGCGCCGGGACCCCGCGACCCGCAGGCCGTCGTCGAGGACCAGGTCGACGGCGGCGCGGGCCATGGCGGGGCGGTCGGAGGCGACCGTCGTGAGGGGCGGGTCGGTGAGGCCCGCCTCCTTCACGTCGTCGAAGCCCGCGACGGCCAGCTCGCCCGGCACGTCGATGCGCAGCTCGCGGGCGGCCCGCAGCACGCCGATGGCCTGGTCGTCGGTGGAGCAGAAGATCGCGGTGGGGCGGTTGGGGGCGGCGAGGAAGCCGAGGGCGATCTGGTAGGCGTCGTAGCGGTTGTACGGGGCTTCGAAGAGGCGGCCCTCGGTGGAGTGCCCGGCCTCGCGCATCGCGCGCCGCCAGCCCTCGACGTGGTCGGAGACGGGGTCGCCGACGGTCGGGGTCTCGGCCATGCCGCCGACGCAGGCGACGTACTCGTGGCCGTGTTCGAGCAGGTGCCGGGTGGCGAGCTGGGCGCCGCCCACGTCGTCCGTGACGACGGCGACGTCGTCGATGGCCTCGGGCCGCTCGTGCAGGAGCACCACGCGCGCGTCCCAGGCGTCGATCTCGGCGGCCGCCTGGTCGGTGAGGCCGTGGCTGACGAGGATCAGTCCGGAGACCCGCATGCCGAGGAAGGCCCGCAGATAGTGCGTCTCACGTTCCTCGACGTAGTCGGAGTTGCCGACGAGGACCATTTTTCCGCGCTCGGAGGCGGCCTGCTCGACGGCGTGGGTCATCTCCGCGAAGAACGGCTGGCGCGCGTCCGGCACGATCATGCCTATGAGGTCCGTGCGGCGCGAGGCCATGGCCTGGGCGACCCGGTCCGGGCGGTAGCCCAGCTCCTTGATCGCGGCGAGGACACGCTCGCGCGTGGCCGGGGCGACCGGCCGGGGTCCGTTGTTGATGACGTAGCTCACGACCGCGGTCGAAGTACCCGCCAGTCGCGCCACATCGTCCCGCGTCACCTTGGCCACGCGCGCAGTCTACGCGGATGGAGTCAGCCCTGAGCAGGGCGTGCGACGGCTTCCTCCCGCTGGGGGGCCGCGGCGGCGGCCGCGGCGTCCTTGGCCCTCGCCCGCGTCGACTTCGGCTGGTCCTCGTCGGCCGCGCGGGCCGCCTTGTCCGGCTTCTCCGGTACGACGAAGCGGTAGCCCACGTTGCGCACGGTGCCGATGAGCGACTCGTGCTCGACGCCGAGCTTCGCGCGCAGCCGCCGGACGTGCACGTCCACCGTCCGCGTGCCGCCGAAGTAGTCGTACCCCCAGACCTCTTGCAGGAGCTGGGCGCGCGTGAAGACCCGGCCCGGGTGCTGCGCCAGGTACTTGATCAGCTCGAACTCCTTGAAGGTCAGGTCGAGGACCCGGCCCTTCAGCTTCGCGCTGTACGTCGCCTCGTCCACGGAGAGGTCGCCGTTGCGGATCTCCATGGGGCAGTCGTCGGAGGTGATCTGCTGGCGGCCCATGGCCAGGCGCAGGCGCGCCTCGACCTCGGCGGGGCCCGCCGTGTCGAGCAGGACGTCGTCGATGCCCCAGTCGGCGGTGACGGCGGCGAGGCCGCCCTCGGTGACCACGAGGACCAGCGGACAGCCGGGTCCTGTGGAGCGCAGGAGCTGGCAGAGGCTGCGGACCTGGGGCAGGTCGACGGCGGCCGTCGACCAGGATGACGTCGGCACCGGGGGTGTCGACGAGGGCGGGGCCCTCGGCGGGGGCCACCCGCACGTTGTGCAGGAGCAGGCCGAGCGCGGGCAGCACCTCCGTCGACGGCTGGAGGGCGTTGGTCAGGAGCAGCAGGGAACTCATCGGACCCCACCTGCCCGCGGGGTCGGCCGGTCCGACCGGCTGCCGTGCACGTTTCGCTCGCCCATTACGTCGGTTCCTCCTCGGGTCCCGTGCGAGGACGTTGGGGCACTGCTTCGTACGTTGCTACACCTCCCGCGCCCTGGGAGGCCGTCGCGCTCGCCGTTCTTGAGGCTTCGTTTACTCCGGGCCGCCGACCGCACTGTCACCGGCCCGCACACCGGGTCCGCTGGGCCCGGCCACAGAAAGCACGAAAGGACCCGGGGGCTGCGTTGCCCGGATCCTCTGCGCAGCAGAATAGCCCACATGAGTTCCGGTCCGGCAGGTCAAACGGCGCGATCTTCTGTGCCCCCGCTCACTCGCGTTCAGCGGAGCGCCACGCTGCGTACGACGCTTCGTACCGCTGACGGGGTAACGATCGACGCCGCGTACGACCCGGGGCCAGGGCCGGTCGGCGGGCCCGCGATCGTGGTGGCGCACGGCTTCACCGGGGACCGGGCGCGGCCGCACGTACGGCGTGCGGCGCGGGCGTTCGCGCAGCGTGCGGCCGTGGTCACGTTCTCGTTTCGGGGGCACGGGGAGTCCGGCGGGCGCTCCACGGTCGGCGACAGGGAGGTGCTCGACCTGGCGGCGGCGGTGGCGTGGGCGCGCTCGCTCGGGCACGCGCGCGTGGTGACGGTCGGTTTCTCCATGGGCGGCTCCGTCGTGCTCCGCCATGCCGCGTTGCACAGGGGGCGCACGGAAGCGCGGGTTGACGCGGTCGTCGCCGTCAGTGCTCCGGCCCGCTGGTTCTACCGGGGCACTGCGCCCATGCGGCGGCTGCACTGGCTGGTCACGCGGCCGGACGGGCCGGGTCGTGGGGCGCCTCGGCCTGCGCACCCGCATCCACGCGCGCGAGTGGGACCCGGTGCCGCTGTCGCCTACCGAGGCGGTGCCGCTGCTCGCGCCGACGCCGCTGCTGATCGTGCACGGCGACAGCGACCCCTATTTCCCGCTGGACCATCCCCGGATGCTGGCCGCCGCCGCGGACGGCGCGGCGGAGCTCTGGCTGGAGGCGGGCATGGGGCACGCGGAGCACGCGGCGGACGACGCGCTCCTGGGGCGGATCGCCGCTTGGGCTCTTTCCAGCGGGCTAGCCTGATGCCTCTTGGATGGACCGCAACCATCAATTGAGTGACCACAACGGCGAAGGACCTGGTCCGCGAGAGCGGCGGCGGTTCAGCCGCAAAGGAGGGAGGCGCGGGATGGCTACGGGGATGATCCGGTACTGGGCTGCCGCCAAGGCGGCCGCCGGTGTCGCCGAGGAGCCCTACGCCGAGGCCACGCTGGCCGACGCGCTGAGCGCGGGCCCGCGTGCGACACCCCGGGGAGCTGGAGCGCGTCCTGCTGCGCTGCTCGTTCCTCATCGACGGCGACCCCGTGGGTACGCGTGCCCATGAGACGGTACGTCTGGCCGAGGGCGGCACGGTCGAGGTGCTCCCGCCGTTCGCAGGAGGATGACTTGAGCGACCAGCCGCACCAGGGGTATCAGGGGTATCCCGGATACCCCGGGTATCCCGAGCAGCAGGAGTATCAGGGACCGCAGGGGTACGACCCCTATGACCCGTATCAGCAGCAGGCGCAGGCGCAGGCGCCGCAGGCCGCCGAGCCGCAGCCGCAGTGGGGGTACCAGGACCCGTACGCGGGGCAGCAGGACCACACCCAGCAGTGGCAGGGGCAGACCTGGGAGACCCAGGTCGGTGGCGTGGCGCCGGTGGCGGACGTGACGGAGACGGCGTACCTGCCGCCGCAGGCGGCGGCGCCCGTGCCCCAGTGGGCGCCCGCCCCCGAGGCCGCCGGGTACGCGTCTTACGCCGAGCCCCAGTACACGGAACCCGGCGGTGGGGCTGTGCCCGCCGGTTCCGTCCCCTGGGCGGACCAGCCGCCCACAGAGGGAGCGGAAGGAAACCAAGAGCCCGTGGCCGCCTCCGAAGAGGCCGGGCCCTCCTACGGGCCCGCCACCACCACCGGTAACGCCCGGATAACTGATGCTCAGCGCGCCCGCGCCGAAGGGCGGTCGCCGATCATCGAGCCGGGGATGCAGCCCGCGCTGCTCACCGCCGTGCTCGGGCTGCTCCTCGCCGGGGGCGCGGCCGTGGGGCCGTACGGGCTGCTCGTGCCGCTGGTGCTCCTCCAGGCCGTGACCGCCGCGGGCTGGTTCCGGCTCAACGGCATGTGGCCCGCCCGCCAGGGCATCGCGCTCGCGTTCCTCGGCGGTGTCGTCGCCGACGTCGCGCTGCTCGCCACCGACGACGGCCACGCCCCGGCCGCGATCCTCGGCACGCTCGGCGTCTGGGTGCTCCTGGTGCTCGTGCTCCAGTTGCGCAGCCGCGCCGGTGCCGACGAGCGCATGTACGGCCTGATGGCGACCGTCGCCTCCAGCGCGCTCGCGATCATCGCGGCCGGGCACCTGGCCGCCGCGCACGAGGCGGCGACCGTCGGCGGCGTCGCGGTCGCCGCGGCCGTCCTGGCCCGCGCGCTGCCGCTGCCCACCCCGGCGTCCGTCGTCGTGGCGCTGCTCGCGGCCGCGGGCGCGGGCATCGCCGTGGGCGGCGCCACCGACCTCGGCTCGGGCGGCGCGCTCCTCGGCCTCGCGGCGGGCGCCTGCGCGGTCGTGGGCCACCGCGTGGCCAGCTACGACTACCCCTCGCGGTTCGTGCACTTCACGGCCGGGGTCGCGCTGCCGCTGGCGGCCGCGGCGCCCGCCGTGTACCTCCTGGGGCGCGCCATCGGCTGACCTCGCAGGACGTCGCGCGCCCGACTCGTACGGGTGCGAGGCGATCGTCACAGCTGTTCGACAGGTCCCCCGGCCGGGCGCTCCGGCCGGGGACCTGTCCTTTAGGCTCGCGGCAACTGACTCTTGAGGCGGGGGAACGGGAAACCAGGCATGAGCAAGCGCGCGATACGCATACTCCTGATCGTCGTCGTGGTCCTCGGCGGCCTGTTCGTCGCGGCCGACCGGTTCGCGGTCTCCTTCGCGGAGAGCGAGGCGGCCGAGAAGATCAAGACGCAGGAGGGGCTCAGCAGCACCCCGGACGTGTCGATCAAGGGCTTCCCGTTCCTCACCCAGGCCCTCGGCGGCAAGCTCGACGACGTCGAGGTCACGATGAAGGACTACGACGCCAAGTCCGACGGCGACACCCTCCGCATCGCCGACCTGAGCGCCACCATGCACGGCGTCGACTTCTCCAGCGACTACAGCTCCGCCACCGCCGACCGGGCCGCGGGCGTCGCCCGGATCTCCTACGACGAGCTCCTGAAGACCGCCCAGGCCGAGCCGGTCGAGCTGCCGCTCGGCGCGAAGGGCAGGGTCGTCGGGCTCTCCGACGGCGGCGACGGCAAGATCAAGGTCGCGGTCGAGGTGAGCAAGAACGGCACGAAGCTGCCCAAGCCGGTGAACGTGCTCAGCTCGGTCAGCGTCGAGGGCGACACCATCCGCGTGCACGCCGACAAGATCCCGGACAAGCTGGAGGTGCTCGGCGTCAGCGTCCCGCTGCCCGAGGGCCTGGTCCGCGACGTCACCGACTTCGAGGAGAAGGTGACCGACCTGCCCGGCGGCATCCGCCTCGACACGGTGCGGGCCGCGCCGGACGGGGTGGACGTGGCGGTCAAGGGCGAGAACGTCGACCTGGTCTCCTGAACCCGGCCTCAGGGCCCGGTGCCCTGAGCCCGGCCTCCGGTTTCGTCCGGCGCGCCGGTTTTGCCACGCCCGCTGTCCGTAGTACGAGACGCAGGTGTCCGTCCTTCAGATGGCGGGCGCGCATTCCCCCCGCGGGAACGGGGCGGCGCGCCCCCGGCGGCGGCCGGAAAAAAGCAGCACTCCGCTCACATGCTGGACGAAATCGTCTCACCATCCGACACCCCGGTGACACGGCCGTCCCCCCGTCCCTACGATCGGACCCATGCACCGACAGGCGGATCTCACGAAGCGGCGGGCAGTGGACCTGTGCCGCGTCGCCGCCATGCTCTGTCGCGCTCTCTGAGCGGGATGCCCGACTCCCGTATCCCCCCGGCCCGTTGACATCCGTCAGGGCCATCACGTGCCGTACGCCCGTGCCTCCCCGTACCCGCGTACCCGCACCCCACCGTTCAGCTTCGCCGCACCTGCTCCGGAGGAGAAACGCATGAGCCGCAGCGACGTCCTGGTAGACGCCGACTGGGTCGAGGCCCACATCGACGACCCGAAGGTCGTCCTCGTCGAGGTGGACGAGGACACCTCGGCGTACGACAAGAACCACATCAAGAACGCCATCCGCATCGACTGGACCAAGGACCTCCAGGACCCGGTCCGCCGCGACTTCATCGACCAGGAGGGCTTCGAGAAGCTCCTCTCCGCCAAGGGCATCGCGAACGACTCCACGGTCGTCCTCTACGGCGGCAACAACAACTGGTTCGCGTCGTACGCCTTCTGGTACTTCAAGCTGTACGGCCACCAGGACGTGCGCCTGCTCGACGGCGGCCGCAAGAAGTGGGAGCTCGACTCCCGCGACCTGGTCGACGGCTCCCAGGTGCCGCAGCGCGCCGCCACCGCGTACCAGGCCAAGCCGCAGGACCAGTCCATCCGCGCCTTCCGCGACGACGTCGTCGCCGCCATCGGCTCCCAGAACCTGGTCGACGTCCGCTCGCCCGACGAGTTCTCCGGCAAGCTGCTCGCCCCGGCCCACCTGCCGCAGGAGCAGTCGCAGCGCCCCGGCCACGTGCCGAGCGCCCGCAACATCCCGTGGTCGAAGAACGCCAAGGACGACGGCACCTTCAAGTCGGACGACGAGCTCAAGGCGCTGTACGCCGAGGAGGGCGTCGACCTGGCCACGGGGACACCATCGCCTACTGCCGCATCGGTGAGCGCTCGGCCCTGACCTGGTTCGTCCTGCACGAGCTGCTCGGCGTCGAGAACGTCAAGAACTACGACGGCTCCTGGACCGAGTACGGCTCCCTCGTCGGCGTGCCGATCGAGCTCGGCGCCAACAAGTAGTCCGCCGCCCTTCCCCCGAGACCTCTAGGAGTACCCATGTGTGGAGCCAAGGCCGGCGGCCCTGACGCTTCGACGATCAAGCCCGGTGAGACCACCATCCAGGGCCAGGTCACCCGCGACGGCGAGCCGGTGACCGGCTACGTCCGTCTCCTCGACTCGACCGGCGAGTTCACCGCGGAGGTCCCGACCTCCGCGACCGGCCAGTTCCGGTTCTACGCGGCCGAGGGCACGTGGACGGTGCGCGCCCTCGTGCCGGGCGGCACCGCCGACCGCACGGTGGTCGCGCAGCAGGGCGGCCTCGCCGAGGTCGCGATCGCCGTCTGATCGTCACCGCACGCGGAGCCGGAGGGCCGCACCCCGGGGGTTGGACGCCACTGGAGGGGTGCGGCCCTCCGGCCGTACGCTGGAGTCATGTACGCGCGACGGCGTCATGTGTACTTCGCCATGATGGGCACCTGTCTGACCCTGTTCGTCCTGGCCTGGGGCGTCGTGCGGCTCTGGTCGACGCCCGTCGCCGTCGGCATGTGCGTGGTGGCCATGGTCATCCCGCCGCTCGCCGCGATGGCCGCCAACCGGCGCGGCCCCGACGACCGCTGGTGGGACGACCCCTCGGGGGACCCCAAGTCCGACGAGTGGTGGGACGAGCTCGACGGCCGCCACCGCCGGTAGCCGCCACCGGTGGCCTCCGGCGCCGTCGGTGCCACGGGTGGACACCTCACCGAGAAGGGGCCGCGCGGCCCCACTACAGTGGAGCCTGGCTCTGTACCGCCCTATCACCGCTCACCGAGGAGCACCCCGTGCTTGAGGCCTTCTTCTCCGCCCTCCTTGTTCTGGTCTGCGTCGTCGGCGTCCTCGCCTTCGCCGGTCTGACCGTGAAGAAGCTGTACCAGGGCCAGCGCTGACCCCCCACTGAAAGACCTCTGAGCGATCCCATGATCCAGATCCCGTCCGACCTGCACCCCGACCTCGTCCCCCTCGTGTGGCTCCTTGGCACCTGGGAAGGCGCGGGCGTCACCGACTTCCCCGGCGCGCAGAAGGCGAACTTCGGCCAGGAAGTCACCTTCACGCACGACGGCCGGGACTTCCTCGAGTACCACTCGCACACCTGGGTCCTCGACGCCGAGGGCAACAAGACCGAGCCGCTGGAGTCCGAGTCCGGCTTCTGGCGCGTCGACAAGGACCGCAAGGTCGAGGTCGTCATGGTCCGCCAGGACGGCGTCGTCGAGGTCTGGTACGGCGAGCTCGCCGACCAGAAGCCGCAGATCGACCTCGCCACCGACGCCGTCGCCCGCACCGGCGCCTCCGGCCCGTACACCGGCGGCAAGCGCCTCTACGGCTTCGTGAAGAGCGACCTGATGTGGGTCGGCGAGAAGCAGACCCCCGAGGTCCCGCTGCGGCCGTACATGTCGGCGCAGCTCAAGAAGGTCGTCTCGCCCGAGGAGGTCGCCGAGATGGCGCGCAACCTCGGCGATCTGCCCGACGACGGCATCGCCTTCTTCAAGTAGTCCCTAGACTCGGGGGTGTGGTGAGCACCGACACCGACGGCACGGCCGACTCGACTGACTCGTCCGACTGGAAGAGCGACCTGCGGCAGCGCGGATACCGCCTGACCCCGCAGCGCCAGCTCGTGCTCGAAGCCGTGGACGCCCTGGAGCACGCGACCCCCGACGACATCCTCTGCGAGGTGCGCAGGACGGCGTCGGGGGTCAACATCTCCACCGTCTACCGCACCCTGGAGCTCCTGGAGGAGCTGGGCCTGGTCAGCCATGCCCACCTGGGGCACGGCGCGCCCACGTACCACCTCGCGGACCGCCACCACCACATCCACCTGGTGTGCCGGGACTGCACCGGCGTCATCGAGGCCGATGTGTCGGTCGCCGCCGAGTTCACCGACAAGCTGCGGCGGCAGTTCGGCTTCGACACCGACATGAAGCACTTCGCGATCTTCGGGCGGTGCGAGAAGTGCGGGCCGGACGGCTCCGGGGATGCCCCGGGTTCCCCGGGCACCCCGGCGAAATAAACACGGCCGCCGTCGGGTCGTAGTCTTTGTGAACATGAAGAGCCCTCTGCTGTCCCTGCCCGGCGCCGTCCCCGCCGAGGGCGTGGACGAAGGCGTCGCGGCCCACTACGGCGATCTGTTCCGCGAGCAGCGCGCCCTCGCCGACGGCACCGGATTCGTCGACCTCTCGCACCGCGGCGTGCTCACCGTGACCGGCGCCGACCGGCTGAGCTGGCTGCACCTGCTGCTCACCCAGCACGTCAGCGAGCTCCCGGCGGGCCAGGCCACCGAGGCCCTGATCCTCTCCGCCAACGGTCACATCGAACACGCCCTGTACCTCGTCGACGACGGCGAGACGATGTGGGCGCACGTCGAGCCCGGCACCCAGGGCGCGCTCATCGCGTACCTGGAGAGCATGAAGTTCTTCTACCGCGTCGAAGTCGCCGACCGCACCGACGCGTTCGCGGTCGTGCACCTGCCCGCCGGGTCGATCCGCCCCGTCCCGGACGGCGCCGCCGTCCGCGAGACCGCCCACGGCCGCGACGTCTTCCTGCCGCGCGCGGACCTGCCCGCGTTCGCCGAGGAGTACGGGCCCGCCGCCGGGCTCCTCGCCTACGAGGCGCTGCGCGTGGAGCACCACCGGCCGCGGCTCGCGTTCGAGACCGACCACCGCACCATCCCGCACGAGCTCGGCTGGATCGGCACCGCCGTGCACCTCCAGAAGGGCTGCTACCGCGGCCAGGAGACCGTCGCCCGCGTCCAGAACCTCGGCAAGCCGCCGCGGCGCCTGGTCTTCCTCCACCTCGACGGCAGCGAGGTGCACCTGCCGGCGCACGGGACGCCGCTGCACCTCGCCGCGGACGGCCCCGACGGGCGGAAGCTCGGGTTCATCACGACGTCCGTACGCCATCACGAGCTGGGGCCGATCGCTCTGGCCCTGGTGAAGCGGAACGTGCCCGTGGACGCGGAGCTCCTCGCGGGCACCACCGCCGCCGCCCAGGAAACCGTGGTCGAGCCGTAGCCCCCGGCTTCTTTGGCGCGAAGCGCCGTTGGTTTTGGGCGGGGGAGCGGGGGCGGCAGCACCCGGAGCGGGAAGGGGAGGGCCTGGGGGCCACCGGCGGGTCAGAGGTCCAGGAGCACCGTGAAGGGGCCGTCGTTGGTGAGCCCCACCCGCATGGCCGCTCCGAAGCGCCCCGTGGAGACGGTCGCCCCCAGCGCCCGCAGCCGCGCCACCACCTCCTCGACCAGCGGCTCCGCCACGTCCCCCGGAGCCGCCGCGTTCCACGTGGGCCTGCGGCCCTTGCGCGCGTCGCCGTACAGGGTGAACTGGCTGATCACGAGGAGCGGAGCGTCGACGTCCGAGCAGGACTTCTCGTCGTGCAGCATCCGCAACGACCACAGCTTGCGAGCCAGTTGGGCGGCCTTCTCCTTGGTGTCGTCGTGGGTGACCCCCACGAGCACGCACAGGCCCTCGCCCGTGATCTCGCCGACCGTCTCGCCGTCCACGACGACGCTCGCGCCGTCCACTCTCTGCACCACCGCTCGCATGCGGTCATCATGCCCTGCCCACGCGCGCTGTCCGCGCGCCGGTCCAGAACCCCCCATCCGGGGCCGATTGGGGGCACTCGTGCACAGAGTGGCCACGCGGGGTGGCACGATGCTCACGCGCGGTGCACCGCGCCGGCTGAGGGGACGGTAGAGCCAGATGAGCACACCCAGTACGCCCAGCGCGCCCAGGGCGAGGCAGGCCAGCGGCACAGGCGCCACAGGCGGCACGGGCGGCCTCGGCGGGACACCGCTGCCGCGCCCGCCGGCGCAGCGCACCGACAGCCCCGTGCTGGCCCGAGGTGCCCGCGCACGACCTGGCCGCGCTGCGCCTGCCCGAGCTGCGCGAGCTGCGCAGGGCCGCACAGCAGGACGAGGCCGACCTGAGCTACGTACGACGGCTGCTCCAGGGCCGCATCGACATCCTGCGGGCCGAGACCCGGCGGCGCACGGACCCGGGGCCAGGACCCGGCGGCGCGGGCGGGACGGGCGCGGACGGCGCGGGGCTCGTCGTGGACCGGCTCCCGGAGATCCTCATGGACGGCCCGGCCGGGCGCCGGGCCTCGGCCCGGCACGTGACGCTGCGCACCCCGCACGGCGAGGAGTACCGCCGCCTCGCCGCCGACATGCTCGCCGAGGTCGAGCTGTCCGACCTGGCCGCCCGAACGGACGACGAGCTGCACACCGCCATGGGCCGCCTCGTGCGCTACGAGCAGCAGGTGTCCCGGCGCCGTCAGGAGACCCAGCGCACGGCCGACGATTGCAGTGCGGAGATCGCGCGCAGGTACCGTGAAGGCGAAGCACAAGTAGACGACCTGCTCGCCTGACCCTCTCGGCCCAGGCGGCCCCGAGCGCCCGGTGGACCCGGCCGCCCGCGCCGCCCCGGCCCTTCCGGGTGCGGGCGGTCCGTCGCACCACCCGCACCCCGGAAGGCCGAAGATGACGCCGACGTCCGCCGCCACCCCCGCCATACCGCCGGTCCTCGCCGAAGTCGTACGGTCCGGCTTCGTCGAGGGCAGCCATCGCGGCAGCCTGGTGCTGCTCGGGGCGGACGGCGAGGTGGAGCTCGCCCTCGGTGACGTCCGGGCGCCGGTCTTCCCGCGCTCCACGAACAAGCCGATGCAGGCCGCGGCGGTGCTGCGGGCCGGGCTCGACCTGTCCGGCGAGCGGCTCGCCCTCGCCGCCGCCAGCCACTCCGGAGAAACCTTTCACCGGGACCTCGTCCTGAAGATGCTCACCGAGCACGGGCTGACCGCCGCGGAGCTCCAGTGCCCGCCCGACCTGCCCCTGGACCCCACCGAGGCCGAGACCTACCTGGCGGCGGGCGCCGTGCGCGACCGCGTCACCATGAACTGCTCCGGCAAGCACACGGCGATGCTCGCGGTGTGCGACCTGAACGGCTGGGACAAGGAGACCTACCTCGACCCCGCGCACCCGCTCCAGCGCCTCGTCCACGAGGTGATCGAGGAGGCGGCGGGCGAGCCGGTGGCCGCCGTCGGCACGGACGGCTGCGGGGCGCCCCTGATGGCGATCTCCCTCACCGGCCTGGCCCGCGCCTACCGGCACTTCGTCCTGGCCGCGCCCGGCACCCCCGAGCGCCGCGTCGCGGACGCCATGCGGGCCCACCCCGAGCACGTGGCCGGGACCCGGCGGCCCGACACCTGGCTGATGCGGGAGGTGCCCGGGGTGCTCTCCAAGATGGGCGCGGAGGCCGTGCAGGCCGTGGCCCTGCCCGACGGCCGCGCCCTCGCCTTCAAGATCGACGACGGCGCGACGCGTGCGCTGGGGCCGGTCCTGGCGCGCGCCCTGCGGCAGATGGGCGTGGACTCGCCGGTTCTGGAGCGGGTGGGGGAAGCGGTGCTGCTGGGTGGAGGGGTGCCGGTGGGGGAGATCAGGGCGGTGTTCTAGGGCGCGGGTGGGCGGGGGCGGTGGCGGTGCCTGGCGAAGCCGCGCGTCATGGGCGGGTGGGTGGGAAGCCCCGGCGCGGAGCGCCGGAGAGGCGTGAGTGCCGCGGAGCGGCGGGCCCTGAACCCGCCGCCCCGCGGCTGGGGCACCCCCGCCCCGTCCAACGGCTGACCGAACTCCCGGCTCCCCTCCGGATAAGAGCCCGGTCAGCCCGCCTGTGCGAGCGGCAGCACCAGGAGCGGCACCCTGCTCCCGTCGGGGGCTGGTGGCCAACCCCCCGGAGGGGCCTCACCATGTCACCCAAGTTGGCTACCAACTCAAACTAAGTTATCTCCGTGCTGGCGCGTCTTATAACCACCTCCTCGGTAACTCCCCAAAGATGGCGGGAATGTTGTACTGTTTGGTTGTGAGTACGGACCAAGCCTCCGTCAACGAGCGGAAGAGGCCGAGCATGCCTGGGCACCGCTCTCACCAGGACGTGGCCGACGAGCTGCGCGACCGGATCAGGTCCGGTCTGCTGCGCCCCGGCCAGCGCATGCCCACGCAGGCGGAGCTGGCGTCCGAGTTCGGCGTGGAGCGGGGCGCGGTGCGCCAGGCCCTGCGCATCCTGCAGGGCGAGCAACTGCTGGCGAACGTGTCCAAGGGGAGCCCGGCGACGGTCGCGGTGCCCACGGCGCCGGGCCTCCGAGAGGTGGGCCCGCAGCCCACCATGGTCGGTCTCGCGCCGCGCATCGCCGCCGCGTTCCGGGCGCCGCACGTGGAGATCGACGCGCTGTGCCTGACGTCGATCTCCCTGACGATGGCGATCGGCGAACCGCTGCGGCAGATCCACGCCGGAGGGCTGAAACCGGCCAAGGTCGACGTGCGGGTGCTGCTGCCGAGCCGCGACATCGACCTGGCCTTCCCCGCGCCGGTGGAGGGCGCGGACGCCTCCGGGTACGTCCACCGCCGCTGGCTGGACCAGCGCAACGCGCAGGGCCAGGTGCTGCGCCACAACCTCCTCACGCTGCGCGCGACGCACGGCGTCGACGTGAGCGTGGAGTTCCGGGCCCTGCCGTTCACGCCGCCGGTGAAGCTCTACCTGCTCAACGGCTCCGAGGCGCTGTTCGCGTACTACACGCTGGCCAAGCGGGGCGAGGAAGTCGGCCAGGAGTATCTGGAGATGTGGGACGCGCAGGGGACGCAGTCGATGCTCTTCCCCTTCCAGCAGGGCGACGGACTGCGGGACACGACGTTCGTGGAGCAGTCCCACCTGTGGTTCAACGCCCTGTGGAACACGATCAGCCGGGACCTGAGGCTGAACCCGGGCCCCTAGGACCCGGGCGGGAGCCCCGTCACAGAGCGGGCCCCGCCACCATCAGGGCGAGGACGGCCGCGCCCAGGGAGCTGCACGTGGTGTTCCTCGCCTTGACGCCCACCGTCAGCAGGAGCAGGCCGACGATGCCGAGGGTTCCGTACTTCCACTGCACGAGCTGCTCGACGGCGACGGCGAACACGGCTGCGAGGACAGCGATGGTCGGCATGATGCTTCCCCCTTCTGCCATCTTGGATGAGTTGGCTGCCAACTCACTTGAGTTGTCCCCACTTGGTGGGTATCCATAAACAACTATCCGTCAACTCCCACAAGATGGTAGGGAGTTGTATCGTCTGGTCGTGACCAAGGAGAACGGTGCAGTGACCGGCAGCAGCAAGCCCTCCCCTCAGGACATCGCCGACGCCCTGCGTGACCGCATCCGGACCGGCACCCTCAAGCCGGGCGACCGCCTTCCGACCCAGGCCCGGCTCGCCGAGGAGTTCGGCGTCGAACGCGGCACGGTGCGCCAGGCCCTGAACCGGCTGCAGGGCGACGGCCTCCTCAACCACGTGAGCAAGGGCAGCCCGCCCCGGGTGGCGGCGCCCGCGCCCCCCGCCGAGTCCGGCACCCCGGAGCCGCAGCCGTCGATGGTGGCGCTTGGGCCGCGCCTGGTGGAGGCGTTCAAGGAGCCGCGGGTGCGCGTGGACGTGGTCTCGTTCACGGCGGAGACCCTGATGAACGCCCTCAGCGAGCCGATCCGCCAGATCCACGCGGGCCTGCTGCGCCCCCGGTCCATCGACTTCCGCATCCTGCTGCCGAGCCGCGACATCAAGCTGGCCTTCCAGATCCCGGTGGCGGACGAGCTCGCCGCGGCGGACGAGGACGCCCAGGAGAACCGGCTGCGGCAGCAGCAGAGCCGCCTGCACGAGCGCTGGCTGCAACAGCGCAACGCGCAGGGCCAGGTCCTGCGCCACAACCTCCTCACCCTGCGCAACGCCCCGCACGGCATCGACGTCCGCGTCACGTTCCGGGCGCTGCCCTTCACGCCGCCCGTGAAGCTCTACGTACTCAACGGGCACGAGGCGCTCCTCGCGTATGCTACACGCCGGAGCGCGACCAGGTGGAGCTGGACAGGGACGGCGGCGAGACCGTGGAGCTCTACGACATCGGAGGTCTCAAGGCGCCCCTCTTCTCCTTCACCGACGGCGCCAGCCCTCGCGACACCGGTTTCGTGCGGGAATCCCAGAAGTGGTTCGACGCACTCTGGGAAACGATCACGACGGACCTAACACTCTCTTAGGTGACTTCTGACACGAGTGATCCGACCGAAGGCCTCCGCGAACTGGTCGAGCGGGCCCGCTGCGTGCTCTTCGACTTCGACGGCCCCATCTGCCGTCTGTTCGCCGGGCACTCGGCGCGGCAGGTGGCCCGGGACCAGGTCCGCTGGCTGGACGAGCGCGGATTGCACGGGCTGCTCGGCAACGGCATGCGCGAGGAGCCCGACCCGTACATCGTGCTGCGCGCCGTCGACCGCCGTCAGCCCGGCAGCGACCTCGTCGTCGAACTGGAGGAACGCCTCACCCACGAGGAGCTGAAGGCGGTGGCGTCCGCCTGGCCGACTCCCTACGCCGACGGGCTGATACGGACCTGGTCCGCGCTGGGGGCCCGGCTCGGCATCGCGACCAACAACTCCCCGAAGGCGGTCGCCAGTTACCTCGGCGGCCGTGGTCTGGACAGCTGCTTCGCACCCCACATCTACGGCCGCACCAAGGACCTGCGGCTGCTCAAGCCGAACCCGCACTGTGTCCGCCGCGCCCTCGGCGCGATGGGGGCCGATCCGGCCCGGACCCTGCTCATCGGCGACGCGGTCACCGACTTCGGCGCCGCCACGTCCGCCGGGGTGGACTTCCTCGGCTACGCCCGCAACGAGCGCAAACGGAAGGCGCTGCGCGCCGCCGGCGCCCGGTACATCGTCCCCTCGCTTGAGCCCGTGCTCGACCTCCTGACGCGACGCGGGTGACGTGTGGGGCGTCGCGTCACACGGTCAACGTCCTTCGGCCGAACGGTGATTCACGGGTACGCGGCCGAGCGGCGTACGAGGGACTAGCGTGTGCGCACTTCCCCCCGCCGAAGCCAGTGTTCGACTCCATGGAGCAGCCCTATGTCCGCCATGTCGCCCGGAGCCTCGCCCGGTCCCGCCGGGCCCCAGAACGAACCGCCGGAGGACCGCCGCGTGCGCAGGCTGCACGTGGCCGTCGTGCTCCTGTCGGCGGCGCTCGTCGGCCTGGTCGCGGGCATCTTCGCGTACGCCGCCGGGGACCAGGGCTTCTACGCGGCGACCGGGGTCGGCGCCTCGGCGGCGGTCGCCACGATCACCGTGGCCTTCGTGGTGATGGGCTACGTCCACAAGGCGTGAGCGCGGCCGGTGACGTGCGGGTTTGCGACGCAAGGATGTGCCAGGTGTCCACATCGTGGCCTGTGGGGAGACCGTTTCTGCTGTCCCTCTATCATCCGGCCATGTCGCCGCCATCGCCGTCCGGCAGACCCCTCGGGGTGCCCCAGGCGCCCCCCGGCCGTCTGGCCGCCCGCCGGGCGCGGCTGGTGCGCCGCCTCGCCGACGACCACCTGAAGCGCCCCGACGGGCAGGTGGTGATCGGCCACCACAACGAGAACTACATCGTGCCCCTCGGCTGGCGGCTCGCCCTGCTCCTGCGGACCATGCCCTTTCGCGCGCGCGTGAAGTGCCGTACGCCGCTGGCGGCCGTCGAGGTCGTGCCGCGCGTGTGGCCGAACGAGAACGACCTCCTCGACGTCGTGACCCGGCACCTGCCGGAAGTCCCGCGCTGCCTGGTCGACTTCGGCGCCTGGTCGATGCACGGCTACCACGCGGGCAGCCCGCTGTCGGGGGCCGTCCCCACGGGCCCGGTCCCGGTGCGGCTCCTCGACGAGCTCGCCGAGTTCTTCGCGCGGACCGCCGCCGTACCGAAGGACGAGCTGCCGCCCCTGCCCCCCGACTGGCCCGCCGACGGCGACAGCACCGGCTTCCTCGACTGGCTCGTCGACTTCACCGAGCGGCGCGTGCACCGCCCGAACCGGGCGCACTTCGACGTGCTCTTCGAAGCCCTCGGCATCCAGCGGCACGTCATGACCGGCTTCAAGCACGACAGCGCCGGTCTCACCCGGCGGCCGTTCTGCCTCCTGCACACCGACGTGCACCGCGCGAACATCATCGTGGACCGCCGTGAACTCGCCGTCATCGACTGGGAACTCGCCCTGTACGGAGACCCGCTGCACGACCTCGCCACCCATGTCGTCCGCATGGACTACGACAAGGAGCAGCAGGACCTCATGCCCCGCCTGTGGCGGGCGGCGATGGAGCGCGCGGGCCTCGGCGAGCTGACCGCGGGTCTCGACACCGACCTCCAGGTGTACCTGGACTTCGAGTACGCCCAGTCCGTGTTCCCCGACATCATGCGCGCGGCCCTGTCCCTGCCCGACGCGGCCACCGTCGAGGACTACTGGCTCGCGGCCGCGCCGGTGTGCGCGGCGTTGCGACGCGCCGCCGAGCCCCTGAAGCTGGAGAGGGCCCCGGACCGGATTTCAGGCGGCGGCCGCGCTGCGCGAGTGGCACGGGGCCCTGCGCGGGGCCGGTGCCCTGCTGCCCGACCTGGCGACGGACGGAGAGCGGTGACGGGGGAACAGACGGTACTCAAGGGACCCGCGGAACCGGCATCGGCGCAACCGGCATCGGCGGAACTGACCGAACTGGCGGAGCTGGTCGAGTGGTTCGGCTTCCCCGGAGCGCGCTGCGTGCTCTTCGACTTCGACGGGCCCCTCTGCCGCCTCTTCCCCGGCGGCACCTCGGAGCGGGTGGCCCGGGAGCTGCGGGCCGTCGCCGGGGCCCGCGGGGTGCGCGGGGCGCTGAGTGCCGCGGAGGAGTCCTCCATCGACCCGCACCTCGTGCTGCGGGCCCTGAGCCGCGCCGGGGCCGACGCCGCGCTCCTCGCCCTGCTCGAACAGCGCCTCACCGAGGGCGAGGTGGCCGCGGTCCCCGACGCCCTGCCAACCCCGTACGCCGACCGGCTCGTGCGGTCGCTGCGCGCGGCGGGCCATGGCCTCGCCGTGGTGACGAACAACGCCCCGCGCGCGGTCGCCGCGTATCTGAACCGTCCCGACGTGCGGCTCGCGGACGCCTTCGGACACCACGTCCACGGCCGGACCGACCGCCCCGACCTGCTCAAACCGCACCCCGACAGCCTGGAGCGCGCGCTGCGCGCCCTGGACGCCAAGCCCGTCGACACCCTGATGATCGGCGACACCGTGGCCGACCTCGACGCGTCGCGCCGCGCCGACGTGCGGTTCTTCGTCGGCTACGCCCGCAACGAGGACAAGGCCGCGCCGCTGCGGGCGGCGGGCGCGGAGTTCGTCGTCGACTCGCTCGCGCCGCTGCTCGACCTGGTGCCGGGGTCTTCCTAACCGCCCCCCACCGCCGTCACCATGACCTCGGCACCGTACGAGGGTCTCGACTTTCGGGTTTCGAGGGCGACTTGGTGAGTGACGACCGTACGGCTTGGGAGCGGCTGCGGCAGGGGTGGGCCCGGGCCGAGTCCGTGGTGATCCGCGCGCTGCTGCTGTCCGTGGTGGGCCTTTCGCTGGCGGCACAGTTCGTCAGGCCGGTGGGCGACGCCCTGGAGGACAAGGTGTATCTGGGCGGGGCCGTCGTCACGCTGGTGGGCTATGTGCTGTTCGACGAGGTGCGGCGGCTGCGCGAGTCCGCGGGCCCCGCGGCCCGGCAGGTGGTGCTCGCGGGCGACCTGGGGGGCTACTTCCAGGAGGCGCTGCCCCGCGACCCCCGCATCGACGCGATCGGCTTCACCGGTGAGACCGTCGTCGAGCAGCTCAAGCGGTGCCTGGAGCCGCGGGATCTGGCGGGGCATCCGCACGTCCGGCTGCGGATCATCGTGCCGGACTTCACCAAGCCGATGGAGATTCCAGGACGGGTGAACGAGCGGGGCAAGGCCGAGGACGACGAGGAGCTGCGGCGCGACCTCCTGGCGAAGATCGTCGGGTACGCGGGCGACATGGGCGCGCTGAGCCACGCGCTGCGGGGGAGCGGCCGGGCGCGCCTCGACGTGGAGTTCCGCGCGCTGCACATCACGCCGCTGCTGAAGTTCTGTCTGATCGGGCGCGAGCAGCTCTTCGACGGGATCTACGACCAGGTGCGGGCGGCGCCCGCGCGCAGGGGCCCGGAGCGGCAGGTGCTCGACCTGATGGGGTACGACGCCGCCCTCGCGTACGCGCACATCGACGCCGGGGCCGAGGCCAGGGAGAAGATCCGGCACCGGGGGCTGCTCTTCGACACGCTGTGGGGGCTGGCCCGGCCGCTCCCCACACGTACCGCCTGAGCTCCTTACGCGTACCGCCTGAGCCCCGCGCCCAGCTGGTCGAAGGCCGTGTTCGCCGCCGCCACCGCGTCCGCGTGGAGGTCGGCCGCGCGCTCGCCCGCCTCGATCCGCCGCCAGTTCTCCAGGGCGAGCACGCGGTGGACGGCCAGGATCTGGGCGGCGGCGATCCGGGCGTCGAGGCTGGCGTCGCCGAGGGCCGCGGCCAGGGCCCGCTCCATCCGGTCCTGGTACGGGTACAGGCGCGCCACCAGGGCCGGGGTGCCGTAGAGCAGGTGGTGGAAGGCAAGGACCTCGGGCGCGTCGCACAGGCCCGTCACCGGGTCGTGGCGGGTGAGGCCGTCCAGGAAGCGGGCGCGCAGGGCCGCCAGCGGGGAGAGGTCGCCGCGGTCGGCGACCACGCGAGCCGCCTCGTCCTCGTGGTCGGCGAAGCGGTGGACGACGAGGTCCTCCTTGGCCGGGAAGTACCGGAACAGGGTCGGTTTGGAGACCTCCGCGGCGGCGGCCACCTCCGCGACCGAGACCTTGTCGAAGCCGCGCTCCAGGAACAGCGCGATCGCCGTGTCGGAGATCGCCTGGCGCGTGCGCTGCTTCTTCAGCTGCCGCAGGCCGAGGGGGGCCGCGTCCGGGGGCGCCGGGGTGGGCGTTGGGGAGGTCATGGGGGCAGTCTAGCGGAGGGTGAGGCTTGGTAATAAGATGTAACTCGGTAACGTTTTCTTGGTACGGTCGGCGCATGACGACCACCGACGCCGCCGCGCCCGCGGCCGACCCCCTCGAAGGCACCCGCGAGAGCACGCTGGAGAGCGCCCTCGCCGACGAACGCGCCTACCACGACCTCTGCCGCGCCGCCCTCGCCGCGATGGTCGACGGCGCCCAGGAGCACGTGCTCAGCGGTGAGCACGTCGCCGCGTCCGGCGCCGACGCCGAAGTGCTCGGCTACCAGCTGCGCAGCAAGGCCAAGGAGATGCGCGAACTCCCCGAGGCGCCGCTCTACTTCGGGCGGCTCGACTTCGGCCCCGACGCCCCCGAGGCGGGCGACCACCGCGGCCAGCGCTACCACATCGGGCGGCTGCGGATCACCGAGGACCCGGCGGCCCCGCCCCTCGTCGTCGACTGGCGCGCGCCCGTGTCCCGCGCCTTCTACCAGGCGGGCGCCCGCGACCCGCGGGGCGTGGCCGTGCGCCGCCGCTTCGGCTGGGCCCCCGGCAGCAGGGGCGAATCCGCCGACCTCACCAGCCTGGAGGACGAGCACCTCGCCGCCGGTGAGGCCGGGGCGCCGAGCCGCATCGTCGCCGGGGAGATCGAGCGGCCCCGCGTCGGCCCGATGCGGGACATCGCCGCCACCATCCAGCCCGAACAGGACGACCTCGTGCGCGGCCCGCTCACCGCGTCCGTGTGCGTCCAGGGCGCGCCCGGCACCGGCAAGACCGCCGTCGGGCTGCACCGCGCCGCGTACCTGCTCTACACCCACCCCCAGCGCGTGCGCCGCTCCGGGCTGCTCATCCTCGGCCCCAACCGCACCTTCCTGCGGTACATCGCCGAGGTCCTGCCCTCGCTCGGCGAGAGCGGCGTGCGCCAGGCCACCGTCCTGGACGAGATCGCCCGCCAGCCCGTGCGCGGGCACGACGACGAGGCGGCCGCCACCGTCAAGCACGACGCCCGCATGGCGGAGGTCCTGCGCCGGGCGCTGTACGCGCGCGTGACGCCGGTCGCCGACCCCCTCGCCGTGCCGGACGGCTCGTACCGCTGGCGGGTGTCCGCCCACGAGCTGGGGCGGATCGTCGCCGACGTCCGCGCGGAGGAACCGCCGTACGACACCGGCCGCGAGCGCGTCCGCACCCGCGCCGTGCGGCACCTCCAGGAGCAGGCCGAGCGGCGCGCCGGGCCGGTGAGCAACACCTGGCTGCAGCGGATCTCCCGGGCCCGGCCCGTCTCCGCCTTCGTCGACGCCACCTGGCCCAAGGCCCGCCCCGAGGAGGTACTCGCCCGCCTCCTGACGGACGCCGGGGCGCTGGCGGACGCGGCGGACGGGCTGCTCACCCCCGAGGAACAGCGGGCGATCCACTGGCCGAGGCCGCCGCGCTCGTTCAAGTCGGCCCGGTGGTCGGCCGCCGACCTGGTGCTCCTCGACGAGCTCGCCGGGCTGATCGAACGGCCCGAGGGCTACGGCCACATCGTGGTCGACGAGGCGCAGGACCTCTCGCCGATGGAGTGCCGCGCGATCGCCCGCCGCGCCGGGTTCGGCTCGCTCACGGTCCTCGGCGACCTCGCGCAGGGCACCACCCCGTGGGCCGCCCGCTCCTGGCCGGAGCTCCTGGCCCACCTCGGCAAGCCGGACGCCGCGGTCACCGCGCTCACCACCGGCTTCCGCGTCCCGCGCGCCATCGTGGAGCTCGCCAACCAGCTGCTCGACGGGCTCGGCGTGGACGTGCCGCCCGCCCGTTCCCTGCGCCACGACGGCGAGTTGACCGTCCGCCGCGCCGACGACGTGACGGCCGCAGCCGTGGCCGCCGTGCGCGCCGCGCTCGCCCGCGAGGGCTCCATCGGCGTCATCGCGGCCGACGGCGCCACCGACGCCCTGAGCGCCGCCCTCACCCGCGCGGGCATCGAGGCGGCGGGCCCCGACGAGCTCGGCGCCCGCGTCACCGTCCTGCCCGCCTCGATGGCCAAGGGCCTGGAGTACGACCATGTGGTGGCCGTCGAACCCGCCGCGATCGCGGCGGCGGAGCGGCGCGGGCTCCACCGCCTCTACGTGGTGCTCACCCGCGCGGTGTCCCGCCTGGACGTCGTGCACGGCGGGCGGCTGCCGTGGCAGACGGCCTGACGCCCGCGTGACGGGCCGCGTCGGGGCAGGGCGCGCGCCCCCGGCGCGGCTACGTTGGCGCCCATGAGCCCCCGCAACCCGCACGCCGACACCCTGACCACGGCCCCCGGCGGCCGCAGCGCGCTGCGGATGGAGCGCCGCGTCGCCCACCCGCCCGCGGCGGTCTGGGCGGCCCTGACCCGGCCCGAGCGCCTGGCGCGCTGGTTCCCCTGCGAGGTGCGCGCGGAGCCGCGCCCCGGCGCCCCGATGACCTTCGCGTTCCCCCAAGAGGGCGCGCCCGCCGTGGAGATGACCGGCACGGTGACCGACGCCGAGGAGCCGACGCTGTACGCGTTCACCTGGGGCGAGGACCAGCTGCGCTGGGAGGTCGCGCCGGACGCGGACACCGGCGGCTCGCTGCTCACCCTCGTCCACACCTTCGCCGACCGCTTCGGCGCCCCGAGCTTCGCCGCCGCCTGGCACCTGTGCGTCAGCGCGCTCAGCGAGCACCTGAGCGGCGCCGCACCGGACGTCGCCCCCGACACGGGCGAGCTGCACGAGGCGTACCTGGAGCAGTTCGACCTCGGCGGCGGCGAGCTCACCGCCGACGGCGCCGTCCGCTTCGAACGCCAGCTGGTGCGCCCCGCGGCCGCCGTGTGGGCCGCGCTGACCGAGGGAGACGAGGTGGTGGCGGGCGCCGAGGCCCCCGAGGGGTTCGTGGCGGACGGCGTCCTCGCCGGGGCCGTCACCGAGGTGCGCGCCCCGGACGTGGTGGCGTACGAGGTGCCGGGCGGCGGCGCGGTCCGCTGGGAGCTGCGCCCGGGCACCGGCTACGGCCCCCGCCTGCTCCTCACGCACACCGCGCCCGCAGACCCGCAGACCGCCCGGGCCGCGTGGCACGCGCACGTGGAACGGCTCGCGGGGCGGCTCCTGGAGACGTGATCCGGGGGCTGCCGTCCCCCGTTCCAGCCCCTCCGGCGTTTGAGGAGCGGGGTCTGGGGCGGAGCCCCCGTTCGGGAAGGGGCGCCCGCGCGCGGAGCGCGCCAATGGACACAGGGGGGGCGCACCGCGAGCACGCCCCACGCCAGCCAGGACGCCCGTGGCGGCGGCGAGTCCGGCGATCACGCGGCACCGTGCGGGTTCGCCGCCGCGCCCTCCGTGCTGAGCAGCACCACCGTCGCGCCCGGGCCGACGCCCAGGGCGGCCGCGCGCTCCTTCGCCCCCGCGCCGGTGAGCGCGGCGCGGGCGCCCGCGAGGGACGCGGCGCCGCACGGCCCGCTGGAGACGCCGAGCGCGGCCAGGTCCCGCGCGGCCCCGGCGGCCTCCGCGTCCGTCACCGCGGTGGCCGCGTCGAGCCCCGCGCGCAGGTGGGGCCAGGCGAGCGCGGAGAGCGTGCCGCAGTTCAGGCCCGCCATCGCCGTCTCGCGCGTGGCCACGGTGACCGGCTCCCCGCGCGTGAGGCTCGCCAGGGCGGGCGCCGCCGCCGTGGGCTCCACCGCGAGCAGCGCCGCGCGCGGCCCGGCCGGACGGGACCGGTGGTGGGTGACGGCGGCCTGCGCGAGCGACCCCACCCCTACGGGCACCACGACCAGGCCGGGCGCCCCCGCACCCGCGGCGGCCAACTGCTCGTCGACCTCGGCGAACAGCGTGGAGTACCCCTCCACGATCAGCGCGGGCACCTCCTCGTAACCGGGCCAGGCCGTGTCCTGTACGAGCACCGCGCGCCCGTCGGCGGCCGCCGCCTCGGCGGCCTCGCGCACCGCCCGGTCGTAGTCGCCGTCGACCCGTGTGACCCGGGCGCCCTCGGCCTCGATCGCGGCGGCCGCCCCCGGGTGCACCGCGCCCGACACGAAGACGTGGGCGCCGTGCCCGAGCCGCCGCGCCTCACGGGCCACCGCGCGCCCGTGGTTGCCGTCGGTCGCGGTGACGAGGACCGTGCGCTCCCCGCGGCCCTCGACCAGGCGGTGCACGGCCCAGGACGCGCCGAGCGCCTTGAACGCGGGCAGCCCGAGCCGCGCCGACTCGTCCTTGACGAAGACCCGGCCCACCCCCAGCTCGGCGGCCAGCGAGGGGAGTTCCGTCAGCGGCGTGGGCGCGTAGCCGGGCAGCGCGGCGTGGTAGGTGCGGACCGCTTCCGGGGCGGGGGCGCAGGACCAGGCGCGGGCGGCGGGGCGGGCGAACCAGGGCGTGGCACCGGGGACGCGGGTGGTGGCGGGGGTCTCGGTCTCGGCGGTCTCAGCCATGGGGGTCTCAGTCATGGGCTCACCCTGTGGCCCACCAGAACGATCGGTCCAGCGCATGTTTCCGACCTATATTCATCAGGAATTCCGAAGGGATGTGAGTCGGCCCGCCGAGCCCGGGAGCGCCGCCATGTACGACCTGCACCGTCTGCGCCTGCTGCGCGAGCTGAAGCACCGCGGCACCCTCGCCGCCGTCGCCGCGGCCCTCTCGTACAGCCCCTCCTCGATCTCGCAGCAGCTCTCCCAGCTGGAGGCCGAGGCGGGCGTGCCGCTCCTGGAGCCCGTCGGGCGGCGGGTGCGGCTCACCGCGCAGGCCGAGATCCTCGTCGGTCACACCGAGGCGCTCCTGGAGCGCCTGGAGCGCGCCGAGGCCGACCTCGCCGCCTCCCTCACCGCACTCACCGGCACCCTGCGCGTCGCCGCCTTCCAGACCGCGGCCCTCACGCTCGTGCCCGCCGCCCTCACCCTGCTGCGCGCCGCCCACCCCGGGCTGCGCGTCCACGTCGGGCAGCTGGAGCCGGAGACGGCCATCCCGGCGCTGCTCGCCCGGGACTTCGACCTGGTCGTGGCGGAGGAGTACCCGGGCGGCGCCGAGCCGCGCCCCGACGTCCTGGAGCAGGAGGAGCTGTGCCGCGACCCGCTGCGGCTCGCGCTGCCGGGGCCCGCCGCCGCCGACGATCCGCGCACCGGCCCGCGGTCCCTGTCCGGGCACCCCTGGGTCATGGAGCCCGAGGGCACCGCGGCCCGGCGCTGGGCGATGACGCTGTGCAGGGAGGCCGGGTTCGAGCCCGACGTGCGGTTCGAGTCCACCGACCTGCTGGTCCATCTGCGCCTCGCCGAGCAGGGGCACGCGGCCGCGTTCCTGCCGGACCTGGTGTGGGGCGCGGCGGCGTTCCCCGCCGTGCGGCCGGCGGTCACGCTGCGGGACCTGCCGGACGGCCAGGGCGCGCGCCGGATCTTCACCGTCGTGCGCCGGGGCAGCAGCCGCCATCCCGCGGCGCGGGCGGTCCGGCGGGCACTGCGGGACGCGGCCGGGGGCGGAACACCGCTGGCGCGGTGACGCCGGGGCCGCCGGTGCCCTGGACGCCGCCGACCCGGACGCCGCCGACCCCATGACGCGGTGACACCCCAAGGCGCCCCATGGCGACCCATGGCGACCCATGGCGACCCATGGCGACCCATGGCGCCCCATGGCGCCCCATGGCGCCCCATGGCGCCACCTGGCTCCCGATGGCTCCGGATGGCTCCTCTTGGCTCCCCAGTGGCACCCATTGGCGCGCTGACCGGCCCCTCCCCGGCCCGAAGTGGCACCAGAGGCCGTTCCTCCGGCCTCCTAGATCCCGTATCGAGGGCCCCTAACGCCGCTCTGACGCTGCTGGGGCACGCCGCGACCGGCGCCACTCGGATCACGTATCCCCAGGTCAAACGGTGTTCTGGCGAGGGTGTAAACGCGGCGTGAACCCTGCTTCACCCCCCGTGGCACCATGCGTGCGCCAAGGGGGGTTGCGTTGGCGCCATGGTGATGCCATGCTGGCGTCATGGACCTCAGGGCTCCAGGAGCTGGGCACTCCGGTCCGCCGGAGTGAAGCACCACAGACATCTCACAACCTCATCCGCCCCACCCGGTGGATACGCGCCCGCAGCCCAGGACAGGACGGCCATGCCTACCTTCGACACCCCCGAACCCCTCTCCGCCACCCTCGAGTTCGAGAGCGGTACGGCCAGGATCTCCGCGAGCAAGCGCCTCGACACAGTCGTCTCGGTCCTCCCGGCCGACGACCGCGAGGAGGCCGACGTGACGATGGCCGAGCAGGTCCAGGTCACCTGCGCGGACGGCCACCTGGCGATCCGGGGTCCGAAGAGGCGCTCGATGTTCGGCAAGGTCGGCTCGATCAGCGTCACCATCGAGCTCCCGGCCGGGTCCGACGTCCGGGCCGCGGCACCCGTGGGCGCCTTCACCGCCGAGGGCCGCCTCGGCGACAGCAGGATCGAGTCGATAGCGGGTGACATCCGCGTCGCCGAGGCCGCCGCCGCCTTCCTCAGGACCGGCCACGGCGACATCCACCTGGACCGCGCCACCGGGGACGCCGAGGTCGAGGCCGCGGGCCGGGTAGACATCGGCACCGTCACGGGCTCCGCCACCGTCAAGGAACCTCCTCGGTGACACCACCATCGGCGAGGTCACCGGCGAGCTGTTCGTCTCCGCCACCAACGGCCGCACCACCGTGGGCGTCGCCCACGCCGGGGTGGACGGCATGTCGGAGAGCGGCAGCATCAGCATCGGCGACGTGGCCCGCGGCGAGGTCTCCCTCCAGGCCTCCACGGGCGACCTGGAAGTCGGCATCCGCCCCTCCAGCACCGCCTGGCTCGACGTGGAGTCCCAGACGGGCGCCGTGCGCAACGCCCTCGGTGCCACCGCTGGCCCCGCAGAGGACGCGGAGACCGTCAAGGTCCGCGCCCACACCGGCGTCGGAAACATCGTCATCCGCCGCGCCGCCGCGCCCACGGACACGTGACACCCCACTCATGACCCCCCACTCATGCCCCCCCCGCTCATGACACCCACCACAGGCTTCGACACACCGATGGCTTCGACACACCCACGGATAGAAAGTAAGGAGGCGGCACGATGACTGCCACCACTGGTTTGACCGCCCTGCCGAAGGGGATCTCCGCCCAGGGGCTGCGCAAGTCGTACGGCGACAAGCTCGTCCTCGACGGGATCGACGTACAGGTTCCGGAGGGCAAGGTCTTCGCACTCCTCGGCCCGAACGGCGCGGGCAAGACCACCACCGTCCAGATCCTGACCACGCTGATCTCGCGCGACGGCGGCTCGGCCCAGGTCGCGGGCCACGACCTGGACAAGGACCCCGACGGGGTGCGCAGGTCCATCGGTGTCACCGGGCAGTTCGCCGCCGTGGACGGTCTGCTCACGGCGGAGGAGAACCTGCTCCTGATCGCGGACCTGCTGCACCTGGACCGCGCCGAGGGCCGCCGCCGCGCGACCGAGCTCCTCGAACGGTTCGAGATCGCCGACGAGGCGAAGAACCAGGCGTCCACGTTCTCCGGCGGTATGCGCCGCAAGCTGGACCTGGCGATGACGCTGGTCGGACGGCCGAGCATCATCTTCCTCGACGAGCCGACGACGTGGTCTCGACCCGCGCAGCCGCCGCACGATGTGGGAGATGATCCGGGCCCTGGTCGCGGGCGGCACCACCATCTTCCTGACCACGCAGTACCTGGAGGAGGCCGACCACCTCGCGGACCGGATCGCGGTCCTGGACGGCGGCAAGATCGTCGCCGAGGGCACGGCCGACGAGCTCAAGCGCCGCATCCCCGGCGGCCACATCCGCCTCCAGTTCAACGACCACTACCACCTGAACGCCGCCGCCCAGAGCCTCGCGCTCAGCACGGTCACCCGGGACGAGGAGTCGCTCAGCCTCCAGATCCCGAGCGACGGCAGCATCCCCGCCCTCCGCGCCGTCCTCGACGTCCTGGAAGGCTCCGGCATCCAGGCGGAGGCGCTGACGGTGCACACCCCCGACCTCGACGACGTGTTCCTGGCCCTGACCGGTCAGGGCAGCAAGACCGTCAAGGACAGCGCGACCGCCGCGAAGGAGAACCAGCGATGAGCACCAACACGTACGCCGTGCGCGACTCGATGACGATGCTGCGCCGCAACCTCAAGCGCGCGCAGCGCTACCCGTCGATGACGATCTCGGCCGTGGCGTCGCCGATCCTGATGCTGCTGCTGTTCGTGTACGTCTTCGGCGGCGCGCTCGGCAGCGGCATCGACATCCCCGGGGTGGGCAGCAGCTCCGACCGCGGTGACTACATCAACTACGTGGTGCCCGGCATCCTGCTGATGACGATGACCTCCGGCGCGGTCTCCACGGCGGTGTCGGTGTGCTCGGACATGACCGAGGGCATCATCAACCGCTTCCGCACCATGGACATCGCCAAGTCCTCGGTGATGTTCGGCCATGTCATGGGCAACGTGATCCAGACGGTCGTCGCCCTGGTCATGGTCCTGGGCGTGGCGCTGGCGGTGGGCTTCCGCCCCAACGCCAGCGCGGTGGAGTGGCTGGCCGCGTTCGCGCTGCTGCTCGCGGTGGCGTTCGCGCTGTGCTGGATCTCGGCGGCGATGGTGCCTGTCCGCGGAGAGCGTGGAGACCGCCTCCAACGCGCCGCTGCCGCTGACGTTCCTGCCCTTCCTGGGCTCCGCGGTGGTTACGCCGGACTCGATGCCGACGGGTCTGCGCTGGTTCGCCGAGTACCAGCCCTTCACCCCGATGAACGAGACCCTGCGCGGCCTGATGATGGGCACCGAGATCGGCAACGACGCCTGGTTCGCCATCGCCTGGTGCGTGGGCCTCAGCGTCCTGGGCTACTTCTGGGCCCAGTCCACCTTCAACAAGACCGCCAAGAGCTGACACAGCCACACCCCGAAGAGCGCTCCCCCCGGCGCCACGACGAAGCGGGCGGCTCCCCGAACCCCCAGGGAGCCGCCCGCTTAGTCGTACCCCGTCACTGCCCGCTCACTGCCCGCTCACTGCTCGCGCGGCTGGTTGAAGCGCAGCATGTTCCCGGCCGGGTCGCGGAAGGCGCAGTCGCGGACGCCGTACGGCTGGTCCATCGGCTCCTGCAGGACCTCGCCGCCCGCCGCGCGGATGCGCTCGAAGGTGGCGTCGCAGTCGTCGGTGCGGAAGATGACGCCCCGCAGCAGGCCCTTGGCCATCAGCTCGGCCACAGCCCGCCGGTCGGCGTCCGAGGCGTGCGGGTCGGCGAGCGGCGGCTCGAGGACGATCTCGACGTCGGGCTGCTTGGGCGACGCGACGGTCACCCAGCGCATGCCCTCGAAGCCGACGTCGTTGCGCACTTCGAGACCGAGCACGTCGCGGTAGAAGGCGAGCGCCTTGTCGTGGTCGTCGACGGCGATGAAGCACTGGGAGAGGTTGATTTCCATGGCGTTCACGCTAGGACGCGCCGCCTGGTTTCGCTTCTCCGTTCCTGACCGGCCGGGTGTGGATCTTGGCGATGCACGCGGGGATGGCGGCGCCCTCACCGTGGTCACGGGCCCGGTACGCGCTCGGGCTCTCCCCGACGAGCTCGGTGAAGCGCGAACTGAACGAGCCCAGCGAGGTACACCCCACCGCCATGCACACCTCCGTCACGCTCAGATCCCCACGCCGCAGCAGCGCCTTGGCCCGCTCGATCCTGCGCGTCATCAGATAGCCGTACGGCGTCTCGCCGTACGCGGCACGAAAGGAGCGCTGGAAGTGCCCCGCCGACATCAGAGCCCCGCGCGCCAACGCCGGGACGTCCAGCGGCTGCGCGTAGTCCCGATCCATCCGATCACGGGCCTGACGCAGCCGGACGAGGTCGGCGAGGGGGATGGGGGGCATGCTTGGCACGTTACCGCTCTTGTCCTGTCTCGGCTGAGTGCGGATAGCTACCGACTGGGTCCCCGGGTACGCCGACCTGCACGCGCACACCCTGTGGGCGCTCCTCACCGCGTACCACTGGCTGCCGCAGGCCGCGCCCGGCCTCGCCGAACGGCTCGGCGACCGGGCCGCGCTCCTCCTGGACGAGGAACGGGTTTCCGCACAGGGCCGCCGCTACCTGGAAGCCGCACCGAACGAGAAGGTCGCACCGCCGACCAACTCGCCGACGCACACCCGGCCGTCGCCGCTGGAATCAGCCGCGTGGTCGCCGAGTACGAGAACGGCGACAGCCTCGAAGTCATCTGCGCACACGACGCCGACAAGCTCGAATGCCTCGTACAGGCCGTGGAATACCGGGAACAGGGTTGCTCGAACGTCCAGAACTGGATCGACACGTCCCAGGCCAAGCTCAAGACCGCGTCCGCACAGGCCCTGGCGGAAGCCGCGCTCACCATGTCGTCGGTGGAGTGGCAGCAGACCTACCTCCGCTGAGCTGAATCCTGCCCCCGCCGAGAACGATTTCGGGGCCCGGCCCGCGTGGCATCAGCGTGGCGGTAGCGTGATCGTCATGACGGCTGAGGGCGAGGCGCTGGTCGGTGGCATGGCGAACGCGGGGGCGGTCTTCCGTCGGGGGGCGCTGGTGGAGCGCCCGGCGCCGCGCAACGCGCGGGCCTTGCACGCGTACCTCCTCGCCTTGAAGGAGCGCGGTTTCGACGCGGCGCCGACCCCTGTCGGTCTCACCGAGGACGGCCGCGAACAGCTCACCTTCATGCCTGGAGACGTGGCCCTGCCGCCGTACGCGGACTGGGCGATGACGAAGGCCGCCCTGGAGTCGGTGGGGAGCCTGCTGCGGCGCCTGCACGAGGCCAGCGCGGGCGTCGAGGTCGACACTCGTGCCGGGTGGCCGGGGGACCTGGCCGACCCGGAGGGGGGAACGACGCTGTGCCACAACGACGTGTGCCCGGACAACGTCGTCTTCCGCGACGGCCGTGCCGCCGCGCTGATCGATTTCGACCTGGCGGCTCCGGGCCGCCCCCTCTGGGACGTCGCCATGACCGCCCGCTACTGGGTGCCCCTGGTCGATCCCGCGTCCGCGGCCGGCTTCTACCCCTCCGGTCTCGACGCGCCCGCGCGGCTGCGGATACTCGCCGACGGCTACGGCCTCTCGCCGCAGGACCGCGCCGAGTTGCCCGGCGTCATCGAGCGGGCCACCGAGGTCTCCCGGGCCTTCGTCGCCCGCCGCGTGGCTGACGGGGACCCCGTCTACCTCCAAGCGCTGGCCGAGCGCGGCGGATGGGAACGCTGGGACCGCGTACAGGCCTGGCTGGCGGAGCACCGCGAGACGTTCACGGCCGCCCTGCTGGACTGACCGCCCGCCCGGGGCTGCGAGGACAGGTGTCCACTCCCAGCAGAGATGGCGACCAGCCGTGCCCCGACCACCCGGTCGCCTTTCGGCGTCGGGATTGGTGGCCACATCCACACACAGGACACAGGGCACTCAGGCGCGACAGGGCCGCTCTGAGGCGTAGCGCACTTTTGCAAGCGGGTGCTTGCAACAGTTAGCAAGGTGGGTGCAGTATCGAAGGCATGGCATCGCTCAACGTCGGCAATCTCGGTGAGTACCTGCGCGAGCAGCGGCGCAGCGCGCAGCTGTCGTTGCGGCAGCTCGCCGACGCCGCCGGCGTGTCCAATCCGTATCTGAGCCAGATCGAGCGGGGGCTCCGCAAGCCGAGCGCCGAGGTCCTCCAGCAGGTGGCCAAGGCGCTGCGGATCTCCGCCGAGACGCTGTACGTCCGGGCCGGAATCCTCGACGAGAAGGAGCGGGTCGAGCTGGAGACGCGCGCCGTCATCCTCGCCGACCCGTCCATCAACGAACGGCAGAAGCAGGTGCTCCTGCAGATCTACGAGTCGTTCCGCAAGGAGAACGGCTTCGCCGCGTCGTCGTCCACGAACGGCGCCGGTCCCGAGAGCGCGCGCCGCGACGGCGCCCGGGACGAGGCACAGGACCCCACCGCTGACGGACCCCGCACGGCCGACGGCAGCGATGCCCACCCTGAACCGCCCCTCAGCTGACCCGTCCGGGAGGACCCTCGTCATGCCCATCACCGAAGAGGTGCGCAAGGCCGTCACCAACAAGACCCCCTTCTACTTCGTCGTCGGCGGCGCCGACCTGGCGTACCAGCAGGCGAAGAAGGTGCCCGGCGCCATCGAGCAGCTCGCCGCCGAGGCGCCCGCCCGCATCGACGCGGTGCGCGGCACGAACCCCAAGGACGTCCAGGACAAGGCGGCGGCCCGCGCCAAGGAGGCCCGCGAGGCCATCCAGGCCAAGCTGGGCGAGCTGCTCGGCTCCGTCGACACCGACCTGAAGCGGATCGGCGAGAACGCGCAGGACTTCGCGCTGCGCGGCATCGGCGTCGCCTTCGAGTACGCGGTCCAGGCCCGTGAGACGTACGAGAAGGTCGCCGAGCACGGCGAGGAGACCGTGCGCCACCTGCGCGGGGAGGCCGCCGAGGAGCTCGTGGACCTCGCCGACACCGTGGAGCCCGACCCGGAGACGGAGGCAGAGGCAGAGGCGGAGTCCGCGTCCGCCGAGTCCGAGTCCGCGACTGGCGAGTCCGCTGAGTCTTCCGAGTCCAGTAAGGCGGAGCGGAGCGCGGCCCCCAAGCCCGCCGCGAAGAAGACCACCGCCAGGAAGACGGCCGCGAAGGAAGACCACCCCGCCCACCGAGTGACCGGGCCGGAACGCGCACACGTGGCCGGGCACTCCCGGAGTGCCCGGCCCGTTGTCGGGGTAGCGGGTACGGTGTGAATCCGTACGCCGCATGCCGTGACGTACGGGGGCGTACGGCGAGTACGCCGCGTTGGATACGCCGAGACTGGTGGTGGACGTTGTGCTGATGCAGGGGTTCGCGAACTTCATGTGGCTGCTGTCGCTGGCCCTGATCCTGTTCAGCGGCTTCGCGCTCATCGACGCCGCCGTCCGGCGCGAGGACGCCTATCGCGCGGCCGACAAGAAGACCAAGCCGTTCTGGCTGATCATCCTCGGGCTCGCCTTCGTGGTGAACCTGATCTTCAACATCCTGTCGTTCCTGCCGATCATCGGCCTCATCGCCACGATCGTGTACATGGTCGATGTCCGGCCCGCGCTGCGCCAGGTCATGGGCAAGGGCGGCGGCCACCGAGGCTCCAGCAGCGACGGCCCGTACGGGCCCGTACAACGGCGGTCGCTAGCCCCGGCCGAGCGCGCGGCCGGGTGCGGCCCGGGTGCCTCAGCGCCCGGCGCCGCCCGGCCCCCGGGCCGGTTCCCGGTCCAGGAGCAGCACCGCCACGTCGTCCGTCAGCTCGCCGCCGTTGAGCTCGCGCACCTCTGTCACGGCCGCCTCAAGGAGCGCGTCGCCGCGCAGGCCCGCCGCGAGCTTGCGGCGCACCATCTCCACCATCCCGTCCTGGCCGAGCCGCTGGTTGCCCTTGCCGACCCGGCCCTCGATCAGGCCGTCCGTGTAGAGCATCAGGCTCCACGCCCCGCCGAGCTCCACCTGCTGGCGCGGCCAGCGGGCGCGCGGCAGCAGGCCGAGCGCCGGGCCGCCGTTGTCGTACGGCAGCAGCTCGGCCACCGGTCCAGGCCCTGCCGCCCCGGCACGGCCGGGGCGGGCGATCAGCGGCGCCGGGTGTCCGGCCAGGCACAGGCCCGCCCGGCGGCCGTCCGGCGGCGATGTCGACCGTGCACAGCGTCGCGAAGATCTCCTCGTTGGCGCGCTCGTGCTCCAGGACCTTCTGCAGGGTGGAGAGCAGCTCGTCGCCGACCAGGCCCGCGAAGGTCAGGGCCCGCCAGGCGATGCGCAGCTCCACGCCGAGCGCCGCCTCGTCCGGGCCGTGCCCGCAGACGTCGCCGATCATCACGTGCACCGCGCCGTCCGGCATGCGCACCGTGTCGTAGAAGTCGCCGCCGAGCAGGGCGCGGGAGCGGCCCGGCCGGTAGTGGGACGCGAACCGCAGGGGCGAGCCGTCGAGCAGCGGCGTCGGCAGCAGGCCGCGCTCCAGGCGGGCGTTCTCCTGCGCGCGCAGCCGGGACTCGCTGAGCTGCCGCTGGGCGGCGTCGGCGCGCTTGCGCTCGACCGCGTACTGGATGGCGCGGCTGAGCAGCCGCCCGTCCAGCTCGTCGCGGACGAGATAGTCCTGGGCGCCGACCCGCACGGCCCGCGCGCCGCGCTCGGCGTCGCCGGACGCGGTGAGCGCCAGGACGGCGTGCCGGGGCGCGATCCGCAGGACGTGCCGCAGGGGGGTCAGCTCGTCGGCGTCCCCGGCGCCGTCCGGGCTCGGGGAGCGGCCCGGCAGCGTCAGGTCGAGCAGGATGCAGTGCACGTCGTCGGTGAGCAGCCGCTCGGCCTCGGTGAGGTTGCGGGCGGCGCGGGTGCGGATGGGCTTGCCCGCGGAGTCGACCAGCTCGGGCAGGCTCAGGGAGCCGCCGGGGTCGTCCTCGATCACCAGCAGGGTGAGCCCGGGCCCGTCAGGCCTTGGTTCCGCCGGGGCCGGACCGCCTTCCGCGGCCGGGATCGCTCGCTGCCGCGGTATGGGTACGGGCATGGGTGAGTTCCTTCCCTCCCCCCTGAGGGCACGATGGGGCGACGGTCGCACGCCCCACACCAGACGGGGACCATAGCGGTAGCCGAGGCCGCCGCGGAATGCGGCGCGGGACTTGGGCGACGGCATATGCCGTGTCCTGGACCGCATTAGGGCATGAACTCGGTCCTACTGGGATGACGAACATCACGCCCGGGAGGTTGAGCGGACCTTCAGGGTGCGGAGATCCCGTTCGTCCGGCGCGTGACAGATCCAGGCTGTCCGGCGTCTGAGGACAAGCGCGCGAGCGCGAGATTCAGCCCGTCCGGCGTTTGAGGACGAGGCGCGGAGCGCCCATGCGGTTGAGCGGGGGCGGCAGCCCCCGGTTCGGGAAGGGGCGCCCGCGCGTGGAGCGCGCTCATGGACACCGCGGGGCGCACCCGCGAGGCCTAGCCGGGCCGCACCACGCCCAGTATCTCCATGGACCCCGCCCCCGCCAGGGTCACGCTCCGCCCGGGCCGAGGCGCATGCACGATCGCCCCGTCCCCCACGTACATCCCGACGTGACTGGCGTCCTTGTGGTAAATGATCAGATCCCCAGGCCGCATGTTCTTCACGTCGACGCGTGGCAGCCGCTTCCACTGCTCCTGAGAGGTCCGCGGAATCCCGCGCCCCGCGGCCGCCCACGCCTGGGACGTGAGCCCCGAGCAGTCGTAGGACTTCGGGCCCTCGGCGCCCCACACGTACGGCTTGCCGAGCTGGGCCGTGGCGAAGGCGACGGCCTTCTTGCCGCGGCCGGTGGCGTCGCCCTTGAGGTCCTGCAGGACCCCGGAGTTCACCCACGCCGACTGCCGTTTGAGGGCGGCCGCCTCCTCCAGCTCGCGCAGCCGCTCGCGCTCCTTCTTCTCCAGGCGCGACTCCAGCTTCTCGGCGGCGGCGATCTTCTCCTTGACCTTCTTCTTCGCCGCGGCCCTGGCCTTGCGGTTGGACTCCAGCTTCTTCCACTGGGCGGAGGCGTCCTTGGCGTACGTCCGCAAGGCGGACTGGGTGCGGTTCATCTCCGTGAGCAGCGACTTGGTGCCGTGCTGGCCCTGGCGCAGGCGGTCCGCGCCGTCCAGGAACGCCGCCGGGTCGTCGCTCAGGAGCAGGCCGGGCCTCGGCCGGGATGCCGCCGCCGCGATACTGGGCGCGGGCGGCGGCGCCCGCCTGGGCCTTCAGCTTGTCCAGCTTCCGCTGGCCCTTGTCGACGGCGCGGGCGATGCGGACGATGTCCTTGGCCTGGCGGTCGGCCTTCTCCTCCGCCGCGTTGTACGCGTCCGTGGCCGTGCCCGCTTCGCGGTAGAGCCGGTCGATCTTCTTGCGGACCTGCTCTAGGGGGGTGTCCCCGGCGGGTGTGGGCGGTGTGGGGTCAGCCGGGCTCGCGAACGCCGTGCCCGGCGCGGTCAGGACCGCCGCCGCGCAGATCAGAGCCACGGCCGTCGCCGTCGAGTACCGCTTGCCGGGCACGCTCGCCACCCCCAGAGCCGATGCACACCTGATATACCGTCAGTAACGTCTCGCTGTCCGGGGATGGTGCCACGCCCGCGCCCGATGCGACAGAGTCACGAGGCGACTCCTCTCCCCCCACCCGCCTCGTGTGACGAACGGCACGCGGAGATCGTTCCCGTGCCGCACGCGTTCACGCGCGGCGAACGGGCGCCGCCGCCGGGCGCGTTCAGGCGGGGCCGGGGGCCGGACATGGACCGGCGCCCTCCGGCGCGGACCGGCGCGGACCGGCGCGGACCGGTGCGCCGGAGGGCGCTCGCGCCTCACGCCCCCCGAGGTGTCAGCGCCTCACACCCCCCGAGGCGCCAGCGCCTCCCACCGCACCGTCACCTCGCCCTGCCGCCAGCGCGGCTGCCGGTCGGCCAGCGGCCAGTCCGCGCGCAGGTCCCGCACCGCGCGAATCCACCGCTGCCGCGCCCCGTAGGAGGCGTACGGGGCGGCCGCCGCCCACGCCCGGTCGAAGTCGCGCAGGAACGCGTGCACCGGCTCGCCCGGCACGTTCCGGTGGATCAGCGCCTTCGGCAGCCGCTCGGCGAGGTCGGAAGGGCGCTCCAGGCAGGCGAGCCGGGCCGCGAACGTCACCGTGCGCGGGCCCTCGGGGCCGAGCGCGACCCACACGTGCCGCCGCCCGATCTCGTCGCAGGTCCCCTCCACGAGCAGCCCGCCCGGCGCGAGGCGCGCGCACAGCCGCTCCCAGACGGCGGCGACCTCGCCCTCGTCGTACTGGCGCAGCACGTTCGCGGCGCGGATCAGCGCGGGGCGCGCGGGCAGCGGCACTTCGAAGCCGCCGTGCAGGAAGGCGAGCCCTTCGCGTTCGTAGGGGCGTGCCGCCGCCACCCGGGCCGGGTCGATCTCGATGCCGGCCACGCGCGCGTGCGGGGCGGTGGCGCGCAGCCGCAGCAGCAGCTCGACGGCGGTCCAGGGCGCGGCGCCGTAGCCGAGGTCGACGGCGAGCGGGTCGGCGGCGCGGCGCAGCGCGGCTCCGTGGGCGGCGGCGATCCAGCGGTCCATGCGGCGCAGCCGGTTGGGGTTGGTGGTCCCTCGCGTCACGTTTCCCACGGGGCGGCCCGAGGAGTGGGGGGAGTGGGAGGAGCGGGGGGCCATAGGGGCAAGCGTAAGCAAGGGCTGCGACGGAGACCTCCAAGGTAATGCTTTGGCAAAGAGGAAATGGAGGCGAGGCTTCCGGCGTTGCCCCCTGCGGAGGACTTCGTACGCCCTCCGCACAGCCGTGCCGCCGTACGCACCACTCCAGGACACAGCCGTGTCCGCCGTACGCACCACGTCCAGGACGCCAGTCGCCCCGGCCAAGGAGGACCGCCACGTGAGCCACTACGTGACCAGGCTCGGGCGTCGCTCCCCAACGGCGGCCGCCCGCATCCGGCTGCCCGGCTCCTCGCGCCGCCCCCGCCGCATCGCCATGCTCAGCGTGCACACCTCACCGCTGCACCAGCCGGGCACCGGCGACGCGGGCGGCATGAACGTGTACATCGTCGAGCTCGCCAAGCGCCTCGCCGACATCAACATCGAGGTCGAGATCTTCACGCGGGCCACGACCGGCGGCCTGCCGCCCACCGTCGAGCTCGCGCCCGGCGTGCTCGTGCGGCACGTCGACGCGGGCCCCTACGAGGGCCTCGCCAAGGAGGAGCTGCCCGCCCAGCTGTGCGCCTTCACGCACGGCGTCATGCTGGCCTGGGCGGGCCACCGGCCCGGCCACTACGACCTCGTCCACTCCCACTACTGGCTCTCCGGCCACGTCGGCTGGCTCGCCGCCGAGCGCTGGGGCACCCCGCTCGTGCACGCCATGCACACCATGGCCAAGGTCAAGAACGCGGCGCTCGCCGCGGGCGACGCCCCCGAGCCCGCCGCCCGCGTCATCGGCGAGACCCAGATCGTGCGCGCCGCCGACCGCCTCATCGCCAACACCTCCGAAGAGGCCGACGAGCTCGTACGCCACTACGACGCCGACCCCGGCAAGGTCGCCGTCGTCCACCCCGGCGTCAACCTCGACCGCTTCCGCCCCGCCGACGGCCGCGCCGCCGCCCGGCACCGCCTCGGCCTGCCGCAGGACGCCCTGGTCCCCCTGTTCGCGGGCCGCATCCAGCCCCTGAAGGCCCCCGACGTGCTGCTGCGCGCGGTCGCCGTCCTCCTGGACGAGCGCCCCGAGCTGCGCCGCCGCATCGTCGTCCCCGTCGTGGGCGGCCCGAGCGGCAGCGGCCTGGCGAAGCCCGAGGGCCTGCAGAAGCTGGCCGCCCGCCTCGGCATCGCCGACGTGGTGCGCTTCCAGCCGCCGGTGGGCCAAGAGCAGCTCGCCGACTGGTTCCGCGCGGCCTCCGTCCTGGTCATGCCGTCCTACAGCGAGTCCTTCGGCCTGGTGGCCATCGAGGCGCAGGCGGCGGGCACGCCGGTCATCGCGGCGGCGGTGGGCGGCCTCCCCGTGGCCGTACGGGACGGCGTCACGGGCTTCCTGGTCCCCGACCACGAACCGGCCCACTACGCGCGCGTGCTCCGCGATTTCGTGGACGCCCCGCACCTGGTCGACGACATGGGCGCGGCCGCCGCCCGGCACGCCGAGTCCTTCGGCTGGGGCACGGCCGCGTCCGCCACGGCGGACGTGTACACCGCCGCGATGCACGATCACCGCCGTCGCGTACCCTCGCACCATGGGTGACGCAGCCACCACGATCGAACAGACCCTGACTGACGCCGAGCTCGACTGGGAGTCCCCCGAGCCCGGCTCGTACGTGGTGAAGCTCCCCGGCACCCGCAAGCTCTTCACGACGCTGTCGCTGCGGGTCGGCAACCACTCCCTGTCCCTGAACGCCTTCGTGGTCCGCCACCCCGACGAGAACCACGAGGCGGTCCACCGCTGGCTCCTGGAGCGCAATCTGCGCCTGTACGGAGTGAGTTACGCGATCGACCCCCTCGGCGACGTCTACGTCACCGGCAAGCTCCCGCTGGCCGCGATCACCCCCGAGGAGCTGGACCGCCTCCTCGGCTCGGTCCTCGAAGCCGCGGACGGCTCCTTCAACACCCTCCTGGAACTCGGCTTCGCGACGGCGATCCGCAAGGAGTACGAGTGGCGCGTCGCGCGCGGGGAGTCCACGCGCAACCTGGACGCCTTCACGCACCTGACGCGGCCCCGCCCGTAACCCCCGGACCCCGGCGCCCCCGCTCAGCCCCGCGCCCGGCGGCTCCCGCCGGAGCGCCGCCGCCCGGTGGCCCAGCGCGGCAGCACCCGCCACAGCACAAGCGCCCCGCACGCCAGCCCGGCGAAGACGGACCACCGTACGTCCGGATGGTCCTCGACCCACATGCGGCCTTCGGCTCCGAGCGACCCGAGCGGACGCCCGTTGCGCCCCGGGATCAGGCTCACCAGCGCCAGGGTCGCCACGAGCCCGGCCCCCGCAGCGGGGACCGCGACCGCCCACCGCCGCCGCTTGCGGGCCTCGCCCGCCACGGCCCACGCGCACAGCAGCCCGAACCCGCAGAGCCCCCCGAAGACGTGACCCCCTACGGGCCACCCCTCACCCGCGAGCCGCCACAGCCGGTCCCCGACGGCGATCGAGGCGACCGCCCCGCCGAGGAACACGGCCCACGCGATCGGCGTGGCCCAGCGTGCGGACGTGCTCATCGAGTCGGACACCACCAGGGACGGAAGGGCTCCACCGCGGCGTTCGGCGGGTGGAGGACGGGCGGACGCGAAGGCCCGCGGACGGCTGCCCCGGCCGTGCCGGAGGCCGCGCGGGCCTGAGTACGCGCTGGTCACGACGGTACCCGAGGGGCGCGCGGGGCCGCCGGCGACCGCTGGCGGGCACGCCCCGCGAATCCGGCCACCCGCGCCGGGCGGCCCTCCCGCACCCGCCCGGCACGCCGCCCCAGCCGCCCCGCCCTTCTCCGTGGCTGCGGCGGTCCCTGAGCGGGCGTACCCGCCGCATGGCCGGAAGCCCGCGCGGCCGACTTTTCGACAAGCTTGCGCACTTGGTTCCCTTTTGCCATTCCCTGACCAGGATGAGCCGTGTCTGCACCGGGTGCGCGCCGCGCCCCCTCAGGGGCGCCGTCCGCACCCGCCGTCCTCGACACAGGGGAGGTCCGATGGCGAACGAGCTCAAGTACGGCGAGCAGATCCATCTGCAGAACGGCTACAACAGCTGGCAGGGCGGCTACCTCGACACCAACGGCCACAGCGCCGCCTCCGGCGCGAAGTACCAGGTCGCGACGGCCGACAGCCCCACCCGCGACAAGGGCACCGGCACCTGGGAGATCCTCTCCGCCACCGGCAAGCCCTCCGGCCAGCCCGTCATCAGCGGCGACGTGGTCTACCTGCGCAACCTCTACGGCGGCGACGGCGGCTACCTCGACACCAACGGCCACGCCGCCCAGGAGCAGAAGGACGCCGGAGGCAGGTACGACGTGTCGACCTCCCAGGCCAGGGACCGCGCCGCGGGCACCGGCCGCTGGCGGATCGTCGCCCAGACCTCGCACCCCACCGATGGAAACGTCCGCGCGGGCGACGTGGTCCACCTCTGGAACCTCTACGGCGACAACGGCGGCTTCCTGGAGACCAACCACGCAAGCCCGCTCACCGGCGCCAAGTACGACCTGTGCACCAACGCGTACTACAACCGCAGCTCCAGCGTCGCCGACTGGAAGCTCCACCGAGCCCAGACCTGACCCGCGGCCCTGAGCCCACCACCAAGCCCCCTGCCCAGACACTCCCGGGCAGGGGGCTTGAGGAACGAACGGCCGGGCCTACTTCTTCTTGCCCTGGTTCTTGACCGCCTCGATCGCGGCCTTCGCGGCCTCCGGGTCGAGGTAGGTGCCGCCGGGGTTCAGCGGCTTGAAGGCGGCGTCCAGGTCGTAGGCGAGCGGGATGCCGGTGGGGATGTTCAGGCCCGCGATGTCGGCGTCGGAGACGCCGTCGAGGTGCTTGACCAGGGCGCGCAGGCTGTTGCCGTGGGCGGCGACGAGGACCGTGCGGCCGGCCAGGAGGTCGGGGACGATGCCGTCGTACCAGTAGGGGAGCATGCGGACGACGACGTCCTTCAGGCACTCCGTGCGGGGGCGGAGCTCCGGCGGGATGGTCGCGTAGCGCGGGTCGTCCCGACTGCGAGAACTCGGTGCCGTCCTCGAGGGCGGGCGGAGGCGTGTCGTACGAGCGGCGCCACAGCATGAACTGCTCCTCGCCGAACTCGGCGAGCGTCTGGGCCTTGTCCTTGCCCTGGAGCGCGCCGTAGTGGCGCTCGTTCAGGCGCCAGCTGCGGTGGACCGGGATCCAGTGGCGGTCGGCCGATTCGAGGGCGAGCTGCGCGGTGCGGATCGCTCGCTTCTGGAGGGACGTGTGGACCACGTCGGGCAGCAGGCCGGCGTCCTTCAGCAGCTCACCGCCGCGGACCGCCTCCTTCTCGCCCTTCTCGTTCAGGTTGACGTCCACCCAGCCGGTGAACAGGTTCTTCGCGTTCCATTCGCTCTCGCCGTGGCGGAGGAGGATCAGCTTGTACGGTGCGTCGGCCATGCCCACGAGCGTAATGGAACTCCCCGGGGGGTCGCGTCCGGGAGCGGCCGCGGGAGCGATCGGCGGTCCTCGTCAAGCTATTGACGGTCCTCGTCAATTGAGTGGCCGGGAGGGGGCGGGGATGCGTAAGGTGCGGGGCTGATGGGTGACTCTTACATGAGGGTCGGCCCTGTCCAGTCGCACCGCCCGGGGGACCCACATGCCGCTCACCGCCGCCAGACGCGCCGTCAAGGAATCCGTGTCGGGGCTGCCCCCGGCGTTCTGGTGGCTGTGGACCAGCACCCTGGTCAACCGGCTCGGGGCGTTCGTCTCCACCTTCATGGCGCTCTACCTCACCCTGGAGCGAGGCTACTCCGCCTCGTACGCGGGCCTCGTCGCCGCCCTGCACGGGCTCGGCGGCGTCGTCTCCTCCATCGGCGGGGGCGTGATGACCGACCGCCTAGGGCGGCGGCCCACGCTGCTGATCGCGCAGGCGTCCACGGCGGCCTCGGTGGCGCTGCTCGGCTTCATGACCCACCCGGTGGCGATCGCCGGCGTCGCCTTCCTCGTCGGCATGGCGAGCAACGCCTCGCGCCCGGCGGTGCAGGGCGATGATGGCCGACATCGTGCGGCCCGAGGACCGGGTGCGGGCCTTCTCGCTGAACTTCTGGGCCATCAACCTCGGCTTCGCGATCTCCTCGGCCGCCGCGGGCTTCATCGCCTCCTACAGCTACCGCGCGGGCTTCCTCATCGAGGCCGTGATGACGCTGGCCTGCGCGATCGTCGTCTTCGTGAAGCTGCCGGAGTCACGGCCCGAGCGGGGCGCCGACGGGGCGGCCGACGAGCCGGAGGCCGGGCTCGGCACGGTGCTGCGCGACGGCCGCTTCATGGGCGTCGTCGGCCTGTCCTTCCTGGTCGCCCTGGTCTTCCAGCAGGCGTACGTGGGACTTCCCGTTGCCATGGGCGAACAGGGCTTCACGCCCAGCGACTTCGGCGTGGCCATCGCCTTCAACGGCGTCATGATCGTCCTGCTGCAGATCCCGGTGACGCGGTACATCGAGCACCGGGACCCCCAGCGCCTCCTCGTGATCTCCTCGCTGGTGGCGGGGTACGGCTTCGGGCTCACCGCGTTCGCCGGGTCGGTCGGCTTCTTCGTCGTGACGGTGTGCGTGTGGACGCTCGCCGAGATCGTCAACGCCCCCACCCAGACCGGGCTCGTCGTGCGCCTCTCGCCCGCCCACGCGCGCGGGCGCTACCAAGGGATGTACACCCTGTCGTGGTCGGTCGCCGCGCTCGCGGCGCCGCTGCTTTCCGGCTTCTTCATCGACCGCCTCGGGGCGGAGTGGCTGTGGGGCCTGTGCGCGGTGGTGGGTACGGTCGCCGCGCTCGGGTATTGGGGTCTGATGCGGGGGCTTCCGGAAGCCGAGCAGCCCGAGGAGCGGCGTCCGGCGTCCCCCGCGGAGCACACGGAGACGGCCGGGTCCGGCACCTGAGGACCGCGGCTGAACCCCCGGGGCCCGGCCGCTACCGTGAGATCAGCGTCGGCCCCATCCAGGGACCCCAGGGAGAGTGACCTCACCATGGCCGAACCACTGAAGACCTTCATCGGCGGCGAGGAGGTCGACGTCCCGAACACGATCCCGGACATCCGCGCCGCCCTCCCCGAGGCCAGACGCGCGGAGTTCGACCGCGCGATCAACGCGGCGGGCGTCGACGAGATCCACTCGGTGATGCGCCACTGGATGCTGCAGGCCGTCCCCGACCCGGAGGCCGAGGCGCTGCTCGACCGCCTGGCGGCCGACGAGGCCGAGAGGCGGAGCATCGCGTGAGCCGTCACAGAAAGGGCAGCTACCGCATCACCTACGCGCCGCCCGCCGACGACACCCTCGCCAAGATGGACGGCGCCGACCGGTTCCGCTCGGCGATGGCGCGCACGCTCGGCCGCGATCCGTACGGGCACGGCTCCGCCGCCGTGGACGACGAGCGGGACCGCAGGGAGGCCACGGTCGGCGGCGCGATCGTCCTGTACTACGTGTCGGGGTCGGTCCTGACGGTGACGGTCGTGCGCCTCGTGCCCTTCGGCTGAGCGTCAGACGCCGAGCGCCCGCTGCGCCTCGTACAGGTTGCGGGGGCGCACGGAGTCGGGCGAACCGTACGCCTCGATGCGTGAGTTGAGCTCTCCCGCGAAGTCCGGCACGTCGATCTGGTCGAACTCCCGCACGGTGGAGATGCCGACCGTGGCACTGTACGGAGCGACCCCGTCAATTTTGACCAGTCCGGCGCGCTGGTTGACGACCCGCACGTTCCAGTGGGTGAACCGCGCCCCGTAGAGGGGCCCCGCGCTGGCGTCCCCGCCGTGGCGCCCGTTGTTGTCGACGACGATCTCCGTGCGCACGTTGGCGAACGGCAGCCCCCGGTGCGTGTCGAACGTCCCCGTCTCCATGCGCCCGCGCGACCAGACGTTGTACGAGGAGAGCCCCTCCACGTTGATGCCGTGCAGCTGTGTCCCCGCGGGCGCGGGCACGGTCCGCCGCTCGATCCGGAAGTCCTCGACCAGGTTGTCGTGGGAGCCCTCGCGGCAGAAGTACGGGTGGTGCGCGCCGCGGCGGCCCGCCGACGGACGTGCGGCGCAGGGTGCAGGCGGACGCGGCGACGAGCCCGAAGCCGTTGTCGACGTGGCGCACCCGGACGTCGTCCGCCCAGCAGTCGTACGCGCACTGGAACGTGACACCGTTGAACCCCTTGTCGAGCAGGTGCGGCGACTGCGGGCTCTCCACGGCCTCCAGGGTGAGGCCCTCGACGCCGGAGCCGGTGAGGGCGGTGACGTGGGTGGTGAGCCAGGGGTCCCACGCGGGCCGCACGTCCAGCGGCAGCGGTCGCTCCAAGGTGACCTCGCGCCCGCTGACACGGGTGACGCGCACGGGCCACTCATAGGGGACGTACGAGGTCAGCTTCGTCTTGTCGTCCCAGGCGTACGCCTCGGGGCCGGGCCCGCCGCCCGCCATGTGCTCCAGGAGCGTGTGGTCGCGGTCGTCGGCGAGGCGGAGCAGGACGAGGTCGCCGGGGCGCACGCGCGCGGGGTCCGCGACGCGGACGGACCGGTCGCCGCGGCGGGCGGGGGCGACGGCGGTGAGGCCGCGCCACTCGTCCCGCTCGTTGCCGGTCCAGCCCTCGAAGGGCCAGTCCTTGGCCTGGATCGCGGCGACGAGGGAGTCCCAACGCGCCTGCGGGCACAGCCAGATGAGCCCGCCCGCCCACGACCAGCTGGACTTGTCGCCGCCGTAGCGGCTGCCGTAGGGGCCGATGAGCTCGGTGAGGTGGCGGGTGGCGACGAGCGTGGTGCGGCCGCTGCCCGCGCCGCGCAGGACGACGCCGTCGTGCGCGATCCGGATGACGCCGTCGATCCGGTACGTCCCCGCTTCGAGCTGGACCGTGCCCCCGCCGGCCCTCCCGGCGGCGGCGAGGGCACGGTTGATCGCGGGCGCGGCGTCCGCCGGGGCGTCGGGCCTGGCGCCGTAGTGGCGGACGGGGAGGGTGAGGCGGGGCCGGGGGAAGCGGCGGGCGCCCCGGCGGCAGCCCGCCCCGGCGACGTAGGGGATCTGGGGGTGGGCTGAAGGGGGCGCGCGCGAACTCCTCCCAGAGCGCGGCCCGCGAAGGCGCCCCCGCGACGGCCTCGCCCCCGGTGGCGGCGATCGCCGCGGCGGCCACGGCCCCGCCCAGGACGCCGCGCCTGCTGAGGTTCCCCATGCCGCCACCCTCTCCCAATGTCCAAGTACATGAACCGAGTTCACGTCCGCGTTGGCCGGGAGCATGCCACGGGTGGCGCCGCGCGGGAAGACGTCGTACCGGAACCCGTACGCGAAGGCGCTCGACGGCCCCGCGTGACGGAGACGTACGTCCGCGTCCCGTGCGCCGTCGAGTTCACATGGCCGCCCGAGTGGCCGCGCGAGACGGTCGCCCGAGGCACCGTCGACGCACGACGAGCGCGGGCGGGCCCGGATGCCGCTCTGGCCTGGGGCGATCGCCACGGCGTTCGGATACGAGAGGAGGCGGTACCCGGCGCATGCGGTGGCGGGCGCGCATATGTGCGCCGTTGACGCGCCCCGCGGGGGAGTGCGTGCATGGAGGGCAGGCAGTACGCCTCTCGTACGCCTCACGCCTTCGAGGAGGAGACCATGGCCGAATCCCCCGAGCGCGACACCCACGCCGACGGTTGTCAGTGCGGTCCCGGCTGTAGCTGTGGCTGCCAGTCCGGCGGCCCCTGCCAGTGCGGCGGCGGCTGCGGCTGACGTTCCGCCGAGTGAACGGGGGTGGGGCACCGCACACCGTGCGGCGCCCCACCCCCTTTCCGCGCCCGGGCGCGGAAAGGCCCTCGGTCCCTGCCCCCCCCGGCCAGGAGACCGCGTCGGCTAGGCCCCCTCGACCGGCGTCCCGCCCGGCTGGATCTCGTCGGCGTGCTCGCCCGTCACCAGGTACACGACGCGCTTGGCCACGGACACCGCGTGGTCCGCGAAGCGCTCGTAGTAGCGGCCGAGGAGCGTCACGTCGACCGCCGTCTCGATGCCGTGCTTCCAGCGGTCGTCCATCAGGTGCTGGAAGAGCGTGCGGTGCAGCAGGTCCATCTCGTCGTCGTCCTGCTCCAGCTGGAGCGCCAGGTCGACGTCCTTGGTGATGATGACCTCCGCGGCCTTGGCCATCAGGCGCTGCGCGAGCTGGCCCATCTCCAGGATCGTGGCGTGCAGGTCCTGCGGCACCGGCGAGGCCGGGAAGCGCAGCCGGGCGAGCTTCGCCACGTGCTGGGCGAGGTCGCCGGAGCGCTCCAGGTCGGCGCTCATCCGCAGCGAGGTCACGACGATGCGCAGATCGGTCGCCACCGGCTGCTGGCGGGCCAGCAGGGCTATCGCGCGCGCCTCCAGGTCGTGCTGGAGGTCGTCGACCTTCTGGTCCGCGGCGATCACGCTTTCGGCCAGCTTCAGGTCGGCGTCGAGCATGGCCGTGGTGGCGCGCCCGATAGCCGACCCGACGAGGCGGGCCATCTCGACCAGGCCCTCGCCGATCGAGTCAAGTTCCTCGTGGTACGCGTCACGCATCTGGCTGTCCCTCTCTCGTACGTCACAGGGGCTGACCCCTACGTCATCAGGGGCTGTCCCCTACGCTCCCACGGTGTGGCGTGGACGCGTCCGTTGTCGGCACCACACATGAATCGCCGCTGTCGTCGAGGTGAACTGTGAGCGACGACTGTTCGAGCGGCCACCCGGATGGCTGTGGCTGGTGCTCCAACGGCGCATAACCTGGAGACATGGACGTGAACGCGGCGGTCGCCGCAGCGGCAGCGATCGCCGGGGTGTGCACCGGCGTCATCGCCATGCTGGCGTTCCGCTGGAGCGAACGCGACCAGAAACGCCCCACCCGGACTTCCCTGCACACCGACCCCGTACTGCCGCCGGGCGTGGACACGGTGCTCTCCGTGCTGCGCTCCTCCGCGGTCGTGCTCGACGAGGCCGACAGTGTGGTCAAGGCCAGCTCGGCCGCGTACGCGCTCGGTCTCGTACGCGGCGGGAAGCTCGCCGTCGAGCCGATGCTCCAGATGGCGCGCGACACCCGCCGCGACGGCGAGATACGGCAGGTCGAGCTGGATCTGCCGCGCCGCGGCACCGGCCGCGGCGACGCCCTCGCCGTCTCCGCGCGGGTGGCGCCGCTCGGCTCCCGCCTGGTCCTGCTCCTGGTCGAGGACCTCACGGAGGCCCGCCGCATCGAGGCGGTCCGCCGTGACTTCGTGGCGAACGTGAGCCACGAGCTGAAGACCCCGGTCGGCGCCCTCTCGCTGCTCTCCGAGGCGGTCATGGACGCCGCCGACGACCCCGAGGCCGTCGAGCGCTTCGCGGGCCGCATGCAGAACGAGGCGACCCGCCTGACCAACCTCGTGCAGGAGCTCATCGACCTCTCGCGGGTGCAGAACGACGACCCGCTGGAGGACGCCGAGCCCGTCCGCGTGGACGAGCTGGTGGCCGAGGCCATCGACCGCTGCCGCCACCAGGCGGGCACGAAACAGATCACGATGGCCACGGGCGGCACCGCCGACCTGCACGTCTGGGGCAACCGGGGGCAGCTCGCCGCCGCCCTCGGCAACCTCGTCGAGAACGCCGTGAACTACTCACCCGCCCGTACGCGCGTGGGGATAGCCGCCCGCCGAGTCACCGCACCCGGCGGGGACCTCATCGAGATCGCGGTCACGGACCAGGGCATCGGCATCTCCGACAAGGACAAGGAGCGCGTCTTCGAGCGCTTCTACCGCGTGGACCCGGCCCGCTCCCGCGCCACCGGCGGCACCGGGCTCGGCCTCGCCATCGTCAAGCACGTGGCCGCCTCGCACGCCGGAGAGGTCACCGTGTGGAGCTCGGAGGGACAGGGCTCCACCTTCACGCTGCGCCTGCCAGAGGCGGGCGCCAGCCGCGACCGCGGCGCCGGGCACGGTCCCGGCCGCGAGGCCGCGCGCCAGGGCGCCAGGCCCCACGACACCACCGCATACGAACCCATTCCTGCCGCCCCGGAGGTCCTTCCGTGACCCGAGTGCTCGTCGTCGAGGACGAGGAATCCTTCAGCGACGCCCTGTCGTACATGCTCCGCAAGGAGGGCTTCGAGGTCGCCATCGCGGCCACCGGCCCGGACGGACTCGACGAGTTCGAGCGCAACGGCGCCGACCTCGTCCTGCTCGACCTGATGCTGCCGGGCCTGCCCGGCACGGAGGTCTGCCGTCAGCTGCGCAGCCGCTCCAACGTGCCGGTGATCATGGTCACCGCCAAGGACAGCGAGATCGACAAGGTCGTCGGACTCGAAATAGGAGCCGATGACTACGTCACCAAGCCGTTCTCCTCGCGCGAGCTGGTGGCCCGCATCCGCGCCGTCCTGCGCCGCCGCGGCGAGCCGGAGGAGGTCGCCCCGCAGGCCCTGGAGGCGGGCCCGGTCCGCATGGACGTCGACCGCCACGTCGTCACGGTCTCAGGGTCCAAGGTCGACCTGCCGCTGAAGGAGTTCGACCTCCTGGAGATGCTGCTGCGCAACGCGGGCCGCGTCCTGACCCGCATGCAGCTCATCGACCGCGTCTGGGGCGCCGACTACGTGGGCGACACCAAGACCCTCGACGTCCACGTCAAGCGCCTGCGCGCCAAGATCGAGCCGGACCCGGGCGCGCCCCGCTACCTGGTGACGGTCCGAGGCCTGGGCTACAAGTTCGAGCCGTAAACCAGACGCTGCGGGAAGCCGCGCCCGAAGGGGCGCGGGGCTGTGTCGATATGCGGCTCCGCCGCGTGGGCGCGACCAGCCACAGACGGCCCGCGGCTAAAAGCACCACAGATACGCGGAAGGGCGGGAGCCCGAGGGGTTCCCGCCCTTCCGCGTACTACGCGCGCGGCCTCAGTGCCCAGCGGCTTCGTGCGAGGCACCCACGCCGTCCGCCGGCGTCTCGGCCGCACCCGCCGGAGCCCCCGAGGCGCCCTCGGACGGCTTGCCCGAGGCCCCTTCGGACGGCTTGCCCGACGGAGACCCCGAAGCACCCTCGGAGGGCTTGCCGGAGGGCTTCCCGGACGGGGAGCCGGACGGCTTCGCGTCCGGGGGCCTTCGGGAGCTCGCTCGGGCCCCACTTCTCGAAGTAGCTCTCGGCCGGGACGACGAACGTCTTCAGCTTGACGTCGCCGGTCTTGCTGAAGCCGAAGGTGACGGGCTGCGCGTTGCCGTCCTTGACGGCCTCGCGGCTGCTCGGCAGGACGGCCGAGGCGTTGTCCTCGCCGCCGATGACGACGGAGCCGCCGGCCGGGATGACCAGGCCGCCGCCCTTGCCCTTCTTGCCGGGCCGCTCGCCCTTGGCGGGGCTCAGCTCGGCCTGCTTGCCGGTGCCGTCGACCTTGATCGACTGCAGGGTCTGGTCGGTGCGGCCGGTGTTGAAGACGGTCGCGGACACCACGGCGGGGCCCGTCGACTCGCGGTCCGGCTGCGTGATGATCATGGCGTTCTGGATCTTGATGTCACCGACGGCGGTCGCCGCGTTGTCCGGCTTGATCTCGATCGTCTGGGCGTTGTTTCCGGCACCGCACGCGGTGAGCGAGGCGAGCGAGATCGCGAGGGCGGTGGCGGCGATGGCGCCGCGTCGAAGGCTGCGGCTCACGGCGGCGGCAACTCCTAGAACGTGGGCGTACGGAGGGGTCGTGCGGGGCGGACGGCCGTAAAGCTGCCCTAAGGGTGTGTCAGCGGCCTTAGGTTACCGAGCCGTTCCCGTGCCACCGCACCCGACCCGCCCCTCGGGCCCTGCTGGTGGATCTCCGCGGCGTCGCCCACGGAGATCCACCAGCAGGGCCCGGGCGGCCACGAGCCTCCGGCGCCCCTCGCACCCCGGGCTCCCCAATGGACCCGTCATTCACCATTCGCATAACCGCCGCCAACGGCACCCCGGGGATTTCCCGGGGAAAATACGGGGCGCCCCGGAAATCGATCAGGGAGTGGATCGCCCCGCGTAAGGCCAAGCGCGTCGAAGCGCGGTTCGGCGCATCGGCGCCCGCGTTCCTTGATCAATTCTGGATTCGCTCCGGGGCGGCTCCGCACTTCGCTCACCACTTCGGCCCACCGGCGGAGCCATACGTGTCCCCGGTCACCGAACGGAGTAGCGGAAGTTCACCACCGGGAACCCGGCAAACCGGGACGTTCGGCCCCTTGGGGGCGCCGCGCGGGATGTGTAACGTGGGCGTTTCGCCCCCGCCGGAGAGCCGCTCCGACCTGCGAATACCCCCTTCCGCGCCCCGCTCGCAGCACGTTCCTGTTGCTGTTGTCAAGCCCCGAGATATGCCCTGACCTGCGAAAACGCCATTCAGAAGACGCCGTATCCGTGTTACCCTGGATAGCCACGGAAGGGGTACCTGTCACATGACGTTCAAGGTTGGCGACACCGTGGTCTATCCCCATCACGGGGCCGCGCTGATCGAGGCCATCGAAACTCGCCAGATCAAAGGCGTGGACAAGACCTACTTGGTGCTGAAGGTCGCCCAGGGCGACCTGACGGTACGTGTGCCAGCGGACAATGCGGAGTTCGTCGGTGTGCGTGATGTGGTCGGTCAGGACGGCCTTGACCGGGTCTTCGAAGTACTGCGCGCGCCGTACGCCGAGGAGCCCACGAACTGGTCGCGCCGATACAAGGCAAATCTTGAGAAGCTCGCCTCCGGCGACGTCATCAAGGTCGCGGAAGTCGTCCGTGACCTGTGGCGCCGCGAGCGCGAGCGTGGACTGTCCGCCGGTGAGAAGCGCATGCTCGCCAAGGCCCGCCAGATCCTGGTGAGCGAGCTCGCCCTCGCGGAGAACACGAACGAGGACAAGGCCGAGGCCCTGCTCGACGAGGTCCTCGCGTCCTGAACCCACGCGGCCGCGCCGTCGTGTGCGGACCCCGGTGCCCCCTGTGGGCCCGCGTCCGGGACGATTCCGGGATGAATCCACTGCCGCAGTGCCCGCCGACCCCCAAGGGTGTCGCCGGGCACTGCGGCATGTTCATAGCCATGCCGCGGCCTGGCCTGCCACTCTTGGCCGCTCCTGCCCGGACCGCGCCCAGGAGCGCGGTGCGTGCGCCCCACCGGACTTCGCCGGATCTCACGGCCCGGTCCCACGGGTTCGCTCCCCGGACATCACCAGGTTCGTCCCCCGGACTTCACCGGTGGTTCGCGGGTGCGGAAAGATCCCCCGGTACTTTGGCGTGCCGGGCTCGGGCAGCTGGCTCGACCAGATGTCACGGAAGGGTCCGGTCAAGGCGCCGCGCCCGGCACGGTGTGGCCATACCCATGTCAACCGAGCGCACAAACCTGAACGGAACCGATGTCTGACGTAACCCCCCGCACCGCGGCCGTGATCCCCGCCGCCGGACGCGGCGTACGCCTCGGCCCCGGCGCCCCCAAGGCCCTGCGCGCCCTCAGCGGCACGCCGATGCTCATCCACGCCGTGCGCGCCATGGCCGCCTCCCGCGCCGTGTCGCTCGTCGTGGTCGTCGCCCCGCCGGACGGCGCGGCGGAGGTCAAGACGCTGCTCGACGACCATGCCCTGCCCGAGCGCACCGACTTCCTCGTGGTGCCCGGCGGCGCCACCCGCCAGGAGTCCGTGCGGCTCGGCCTGGACGCGCTGCCCGCCGACATCGGCATCGTCCTCGTGCACGACGCGGCCCGCCCCCTGGTGCCCGTCGACACCGTCGACGGCGTCATCGAGGCCGTCCGCGACGGGGCGCCCGCCGTGGTCCCCGCGCTGCCGGTCGCCGACACCGTCAAGGAGGTCGCGCCCGCCGCCCCCGGTGACCCCGAGCCCGTCCTCGCCACGCCCGAGCGGTCCCGCCTGCGCGCCGTGCAGACGCCGCAGGGCTTCGACCTGGCGACGCTGCTGCGCGCCCACCGGGCCGACGTCGAGGGCGAGGGCGCCACGGACGACGCGGGGCTCGTGGAGCGCCTCGGGGAGCCGGTGGTGCTCGTACCCGGGCACGAGGAGGCGTTCAAGGTGACGCGCCCCCTCGACCTGGTGCTCGCCGAGGCCGTGCTCGCGCGCAGGAGGGCCAACGATGGCTTCTGAGCCGACTCCGGCGGTCCCGTCGCCGACCCCGCCGGTCCCGTACCCGCTGCCGCAGGTCGGCATCGGCACCGATGTGCACGCCTTCGAAGAGGGCCGTGAGCTGTGGTGCGCCGGCCTGAAGTGGGAGGGCGAGGGGCCCGGGCTCGCCGGGCACTCCGACGCGGACGTCGTCGCCCACGCCGCCTGCAACGCCCTGTTCTCCGCGGCGGGCCTCGGCGACCTCGGCGCCCACTTCGGCACCGGGCGGCCCCAGTGGGCCGGGGCCTCGGGGCTCACGCTGCTCACGGAGGCCGCGCGGATCGTCCGCGAGGCCGGGTTCACCATCGGCAACGTCTCCGTTCAGGTGATCGGAGACCGGCCGAAGATCGGCAAGCGGCGCGAGGAGGCCCAGAAGGTCCTCTCGGGCGCGGTCGGCGCCCCCGTCTCCGTGTCCGGCGCCACCACGGACGGCCTCGGCTTCCCCGGCCGCGGCGACGGGCTCGTCGGCATCGCGACGGCACTCGTCGTCCGTACGGGCTGAGAGCGGGCCGAAACCCGCCCCGCCCCATGGTGCGGACTCGCGCGATCCGATAGGGCTACGACTCGTCCAGCGATCAACCAGGCCGAGGAGTGAGCCATGTCCGCCGTACTGTCCGACGACCTCAAGTCCCTGCTCGACACGCCCGTGTTCGTCACCGTCGCCACCATCCAGCCCGACGGCAGCCCCCAGCTCTCACCGGTCTGGGTGACGCGCGACGGCGACGACGTCCTCATCTCCACCACCCTCGGGCGGCGGAAGGAGAAGAACCTGCGCCGCGACCCGCGCGTGACGGTGCTGTTCCAGCCCTTCGACGCCCCTTACACGTACGCGGAGATCCGCGGCACCGCCCAGCTGACCACCGAAGGCGGCCAGGAGCTGATCGACGAGCTGTCGCGGAAGTACACGGGCAAGGACTACGCCGACTTCAACCCGGCGGCCAAGGACGACGCCCCCCGCGTGGTCGTCCGCGTGACGCCCCGCAAGGTCGTCGGCCGCATCTGACGGAACACCCGAACGTCACGGTTCGTGCCCCGTGTCCCCAGGGGGCGCGGGGCACTGCCCGGCGCCCACTACCCTGGAGTGGTGACGATTCGCCTGTACGACACCAGCGCCCGGCAGATCCGTGACTTCCAGCCCCTGACCCCGGGCTGTGTCTCGATCTACCTGTGTGGCGCCACGGTGCAGGCTGCCCCGCACATCGGGCACATCCGGTCGGGTCTGAACTTCGACATCATGCGCCGCTGGTTCGCGTACCGCGGCTACGACGTGACGTTCATCCGCAACGTCACCGACATCGACGACAAGATCATCCGGAAGTCCGCGGACCAGGACCGCCCCTGGTGGTCCATCGGCTACGAGAACGAGCGCGCCTTCAACGACGGCTACGACGCCCTCGGCTGCCTGCCGCCCACCTACGAGCCCCGCGCCACCGGCCACGTCACCGAGATGGTCGAGATGATGCGCGGCCTCATCGAGCGCGGCCACGCCTACGAGGCCGACGGCAGCGTCTACTTCGACGTGCGCTCCTGGCCCCGGTACCTGGAGCTGTCGCGCCAGGACCTGGACAAGATGCAGCAGCCCGCCGAGGACGGCATCACGGGCAAGCGCGACCCGCGCGACTTCGCCATGTGGAAGGCCGTCAAGCCGGGCGAGCCCGCCTGGGACACGCCCTTCGGCCCGGGCCGCCCCGGCTGGCACCTGGAGTGCTCGGCCATGGCGCACAAGTACCTGGGCAGCGCCTTCGACATCCACGGCGGCGGCATCGACCTGATCTTCCCGCACCACGAGAACGAGATCGCCCAGGCCAAGGCCTTCGGCGACGACTTCGCGACGTACTGGGTGCACAACGCCTGGGTCACCATGAGCGGCGAGAAGATGTCCAAGTCGCTCGGCAACTCGGTGCTCGTCTCCGAGATGGTCAAGCGCTGGCGCCCCATCGTCCTGCGCTACTACCTGGGCACCCCGCACTACCGCTCGATGATCGAGTACAGCGAGGAGGCCCTGCGCGAGGCCGAGGCGGCGTTCGCCCGCATCGAGGGCTTCCTCCAGCGCGTGGTGGAGCTCGCCGGGGGCGTCGTGGAGCCCGCCGCCGAGGTGCCGCCCGCGTTCGCCGAGGCGATGGACGACGACCTGGGCGTCCCGCAGGCGCTCGCGATCGTCCACACCACCGTCCGGCAGGGCAACTCCGCGCTGGCCGCCGACGACAAGGAGGCCGCCGTGGCGCGCCTCGCCGAGGTGCGGGCCATGCTCGGCGTCCTCGGCCTCGACCCGCTCGACGCGCACTGGGCGGGCGCCGCCGAGGGCGACGGCGAGGAGCTGCGCGGCGTCGTGGACACCCTGGTGCGCCTCCTGCTCGAACAGCGCGAGGCCGCCCGCGGGCGCAAGGACTGGGCGACCGCCGACGCCATCCGCGACCGGCTCGGCCAGGCGGGCCTCGCCATCGAGGACAGCCCTTCGGGGCCGCGCTGGACGCTCGGATCGCACTAGCGGACCGGCGAGCGGGACCTGTCTGAATGTGCCGCCCGGGCCACTGGGCGGCACACTTCATGTACGACATAGGTACGACTTTTTGGATTCGCGCCGTGTACGCCGATCGCGTACACGGCCACGCTTCACACAGACGGGTAGGTCATGGCCGCTAACAACCGCCGCATGTCCGGCAAGAAGGGCGCGCAGATCGGCAGCGGTGGCAAGCGGCGCCGGGCCCTCGAAGGCAAGGGGCCGACGCCGCCCGCCGAGATGCGCAAGGGGCACGTCAAGCAGCGGGTCGCGCAGGCCCAGGCGCGGCGCGCGCAGGGTCGGCCGCAGCGCCGCCCCGGCGGCAAGGGCCCGTCCGAGCTGGTCGTCGGCCGCAACTCGGTCGTCGAGGCGCTGCGCGAGGGCGTGCCCGCGACGACGCTGTACGTCCAGCAGTTCATCGACAACGACGAGCGCGTCCGCGAGGCGCTCCAGCTCGTCGGCGACCGCGGCGGCATCCACCTGATGGAGGCCCCGCGGCCCGAGCTGGACCGCATGACGAACGGCCTCAACCACCAGGGCCTGGTGCTCCAGATCCCGCCGTACGAGTACGCGCACCCGGAGGACCTGGCCGCGGCCGCCTACGACGACGGCGAGGACCCGCTGATCGTCGCCCTCGACGGGGTGACCGACCCGCGGAACCTGGGCGCCGTGGTGCGGTCCGTGTCCGCCTTCGGCGGCCACGGCGTCGTCGTGCCCGAGCGGCGGGCGGCCGGGATGACGGCGGGCGCGTGGAAGACGTCCGCGGGCGCGGCCGCGCGCACCCCGGTGGCGCGGGCGACGAACCTGACGCGCGCCCTGGAGGCGTACAAGAAGGCCGGGATCGTGGTCGTGGGCCTCGCCGCCGACGGCGAGCGCGAGATCGGCGACCTGGAGGCCCTGGAGGGCCCGGTCGCCATCGTCATCGGCAGCGAGGGCAAGGGCCTCTCCCGCCTGGTGGGCGAGACCTGCGACTTCCGGGTGCGGATTCCCATGCCGGGCGGCACCGAGTCGCTCAACGCCGGTGTCGCGGCGGGCGTCGTGCTGTACGAGGCCGCGCGGCGGCGTCGCTAACCCCGCTCTTTATCGGCGCTCCGCGCCTCGTCCTCAAACGCCGGACGGGCTAAACCCTTGCCGCACCGGCGAGAGTTCTAGCCCGTCCGGCGTTTGAGGACGAGCGCGCCAGCGCGATGAAGGGTGGGTGGGTGGGGGAAGACCTTGACGGAGTCCGGACAGATCCCGGAGGGTCAAGGCAGTGTCCAAACCTCGCGTCACTCGGTTAGATGAGTGTGGACACCAGAACACCCCGCACACCCACGGGGGGCCGCTCGTCAGGGTTCGACGACAACACCCCAGCGCTGAGCATGGTGAAGGTGCCCTGCGACCCCGCGCAGGTCATCGTCAATCACGCGAGCTTCCGCGTCCAGCTCCCCACCGCAGGGCGGACCCAATCGACGCGTGTCGCCCGCCACTTGAGCGCCGCCGAGGACACCGTGCGCATGCCGGCCGTCGGCGCGGCCGGTGGTGCGGCGCGCCGGCGCGCGCCGGTCGTCTGGAGCGGGAAGTCCGATCCTGGCGACCCCGGCGCGGGCGGACTGCTGCAGGCGGTGCGCGGCAGCACGGTGCGCCGCCGTTCGGCTGACGGCGGCGGCGCCGAGGGCCCGCGCGGCTCCCACGACGGCTTCGACGACGGCGGTGCCACGCAGGTCATTCCGCGCGTCGACGTCGACCCGCGGTACGAGGACACCGTCCAGACGCCCGCCGTGGGCGGCCCGCGCGACGACGGCCGCACCCGGCTGCTGCCGCAGATGCGCATGCCGGGCAGCGCCGACGACGAACCGCACGCCGACGAGGCCGCGTACGGCGGTCGGCGCGGCGTCGGCGGCGCGGACGGCCATGACGACGGTTACGACGACGGCTACGACGGCGAGGACGACGGGGACGGCGAGCGGCGCCGCACCAAGGCGCCGAACGGGGTGCGGCACGCGTACTACCCGGGGCGCCGTCTCAACCTCGGCGTGGTGCTGCTCCCGCTGCGCGTCTTCCTCGGGTTCATCTCCATCTACGCGGGCATGGGCAAGCTCTGCGACCCCGTCTACTTCGACGGCGGCGAGCGCGGGTCCATGGTCAAGTGGCTGAACTCGCTGCACCCTTGGGCGCTCGCCGAGCCGCTGCGGGACTGGGCGCTGCAGCACCCCGTCGGCGCCGGGCTCGTCATCGCCTTCCTCCAGGTCATCGTCGGCGTCCTGACCGTGCTCGGGCTCTGGCAGCGGCTCGCCGCCGGGATCGGGATGCTGCTGTCGGTGGCGCTGCTCGTGACGGTCAGCTGGAAGACCGTCCCGGCCTATGACGCGCCGGACATCATCTACCTCGCCGCCTGGTCGCCGCTGATCATCGCGGGCGCCCCGGTGTACTCGATCGACGCCCGGCTCTCCGGCGAGGCCTGGCGCACCCTCGGGCCGCGCGCGGCGCTGTGGGAGCTCCGGCGGCGCGTGCTGCGCAGGGGCGCCGCTGATCGGCGCCGTCGTCGTCGGTCTGACGCTGCTGCTCGGCTCGCTGCTCGGCGGCGCGGTGCGGGACGCGGACCGCGTGACGGTGCCGGGACCGGGCGAGGCGCCGCGCAACGAACTGCCGGGCTCCCCGCTGCCGGGGGACCCCGAAGGCCGGCGCGAGCGCGGCGGGAGCACCCGCGGCCCCTCGGCGTCCGCGGACGCGCCGACGCAGGGCAGCACGGCGAGCCCCACGGACGTCGGCGGCCCTGGCACCCCGGACGCCGCGCGCGAGACGGGCGGGGCCGCCAGCGGCACGGGCAGCCAGCCGAGCGCGACGCAGGGCACCGGCGAGCAGGCCCCGGCGCAGCAGCAGCCCGCGCCCACCCAGGAGCGCCCGCCCGCCGCCACCAGCGGCCCCACCTCCAGCGGCGGCACCACGAGCGGCGGCACCACCGGCGGTTCGGGCGGTTCCGGCGGCTCCACCGGCGGTTCCACGGGCGGCTCCGGCTCCGGCGGCAGCGGTGGCCGCCCGGGCCTGCTCGGCGGCGTCCTGGGCTGACCCCAGCACGACGAGGGCCCCGCACACGACCTGTGTGCGGGGCCCTCGTGCGGTTCCGTGAGCCCCAGAACAGCGGCTCCGGGCCGGGCTCTAGCGGTTCTGGGCCGCGAGCTCCTTGGCGGCTTCGGTGAGGTCCTTCGCCGTGTCGATGGCGCGCCAGTACGCGCCCTGCGGCAGCGGGAAGCCCGCGAGGCGCTTCTCGCGGGCCAGGCGCGGGAACGTGGTCCGCTCGTGGTCGCCGAGGTCCGGCAGGAGCGCGGTGAAGCCGGCGGAGAAGACGTACACGCCCGCGTTGATGAGGTACGGCGACGGCGGGGCCTCGATGAAGTCCGTGATGTGGCCGAAGCGGTCGGTCTCGACGGCGCCCCAGGGGATGCGGGGGCGGGCCAGGGCGAGGGTGGCGGTGGCGTCGCGCTCGCTGTGGAAGGCCGCCATGTCGCGCAGCGAGAAGCGGGTCCAGATGTCGCCGTTGGTCGCGTACCAGGGCCGGTCGGCGTGCGGCAGGTGTCCGGCCGCGTACTTCAGGCCGCCGCCGCGGCCCAGCGGCTCCTTCTCGACGACGGTGGTGACCCGCAGCGGCAGGTCGGCGGAGTCGAGCCACTCCTGGAGCACCTCGGCGAGGTGGCCGCAGGAGATGACCGCGTCCGTCACGCCCTCGGCGGCCAGCCAGGCCAGCTGGTGGCCGATGATCGGGGTGCCCGTGCCGGGGATCTCGACCATGGGCTTGGGGCGGTCGTCGGTGTACGGGCGCAGCCGGGAACCCTGGCCACCGGCCAGGACGACGGCCTGCGTGGGCTGTGCTGTGGGGAGGTCACCGGTGGTCATGCCGGAACCCTACGCGTTGGGGCGCGCAGGGTTCCGACGCGGCCGACGGCTGCAGGGGGCGCTAGGGGTGGGGCCGGGGTCGGCCCGGCGCGCCTCAGCTGTTGTGGTGGGCGGCGACGCCCGCGGCGAAGGAGGTGTCGCACACCGGCCGCGCGTAGGACTGGGCGCGGGTCGGGCCGTAGGCGCGGACGGCGGCGCGGCCGAGGGCGCGGGCGATGGACACGCAGTGCTTGGCGAGCGAGGGGTGCCGGTCGACCTCCTTCTGGAGCTGGGTGAGGGCTACGCCGGGGTTCTTGTCCTGGAGCTCCAGGAGCAGCCGGTCGCGCAGGACGTGCTGCGGGGCGCGGGACCTGGCGGGCGCGGAGAGGTCGCCCGCGGACGCGGTGAGGACCGAGTCCGATGAGCTGCCGGACCAGTTGACCCGGGTGACCGCGAGCGTGCCGGAGAGCACCAGGACGACCGGCAGGACGAGGGCGAGCGTGCGCCCGATGCGGCGCCCCGGGCCGCGGTGGCCCCGGCGCGACTTCTGGGTGTGGTTGGCGGTGAGTGTCACGCGAGTGAGGGTAGCGCTAGGTGATGATTTGGCGACATTTAGTCACCCGGTCGAGGGATGGGAAAAGGTGTTTGCCGTGCTTGGCCCTTGACGAACACTGGGCGAAATGACCGATGTGCCGGGGTATTTGTCGACAACGGGTTGAGATGTCCCGGCGGCATGCCAAAGGCCCCGCGCCGTAGCGCGGGGCCCTGAGCGGGTTGACAGCGGGGCGGTGAAGATCCTCGCGGTCTCCGGGGCGCGGGTGCGGGCCCGCCTGCCTCGGGAGGTCAGTCGCTGAGGCGCTCGCCCGTGGACGTCGAGAACACGTGCGTCTCGCCGGGCCGCGGCACGACGTGCAGCTGGGCGCCCTTCTCGGGCACCTGGCGGCCGTTCACGCGGACCACGAGGTCCTTCTGCTCGCCGCCGACCTCGGCGGTGCCGTACACATAGCCGTCGGCGCCGAGCTCCTCGACGACGTTCACGGACACGGCGAGACCGGCCGGGGCGTCCTCGCTCTCCTTGGAGAGGGACTTGGCCGCGGCGCCGTTCTGCTCGACCACGTCGAAGTGCTCGGGGCGGACGCCGACCGTGACGGTGCGTGTCGCCCCGGTCGGCGGCGGTGGACAGCGCCTCGCGGCTCACCGGCACCACCGAGTTGCCGAACTTCACGCCGCCGTCGGTGATCGGGACCTCGACGAGGTTCATGGCGGGGGAGCCGATGAACCCGGCGACGAAGAGGTTGTTCGGGCGGTCGTACATGTTGCGCGGCGAGTCGACCTGCTGGAGCAGGCCGTCCTTCAGGACGGCGACGCGGTCGCCCATCGTCATGGCCTCGACCTGGTCGTGCGTCACGTACACGGTGGTGATGCCGAGGCGGCGCTGGAGCGAGGCGATCTGCGTGCGCGTGGAGACGCGGAGCTTGGCGTCGAGGTTCGACAGCGGCTCGTCCATGAGGAAGACCTGCGGCTCGCGGACGATGGCGCGGCCCATCGCGACGCGCTGGCGCTGACCGCCGGAGAGGGCCTTGGGCTTGCGGTCCAGGTACTCGGTGAGGTCGAGGATCTTCGCGGCCTCTTCGACCTTCTGCCGGATGGTGGCCTTGTCGACGCCCGCGATCTTCAGGGCGAAGCCCATGTTCGCGGCGACCGTCATGTGCGGGTACAGCGCGTAGTTCTGGAACACCATGGCGATGTCCCGGTCCTTGGGCGGCAGGTGCGTGACGTCGCGGTCGCCGATGCGGATGGCGCCGCCGTTCACGTCCTCCAGGCCCGCGAGCATGCGCAGCGAGGTGGACTTGCCGCAGCCGGACGGGCCGACCAGGACGAGGAACTCCCCGTCCTCGATCTCGATCTCGAGGCCGTCTACGGCGGGCTTGGTGGAACCCGGGTAGATCCGGGTCGCCTTGTCGAACGTCACAGTGGCCATGGTGAGGGCCCCCTTCACCGGCAGGAACGTGCCGGACGATCCGAGTAAAGGATGGGTCTAGTCCAGTCGTCTGGACTGCCCGTGACGCTACCCCGCTGGTCACCGGTCTGTCAGCACTCCGGAGCGGATGACCTTCGACGAGATTTTCGACTGCGACGGGGGCCCCGTTGGTTAGCCACTGCACGGGCACGGCCGCGCGGCGGCCGGTGCAGGCCTCCTTAGCTCAGCTGGTCAGAGCGCCGCTCTTGTAAAGCGAAGGTCGTCGGTTCGAATCCGACAGGGGGCTCTTCTCTGGCGTGGGCGCCTTGACCAGGGGATCAGGGTGCCCCCCTGGTCCCCTCTGTCGCGCTTCGCGCTCGCCCTCAAACGCCGGGCGGGCTGGAACCTCTCCGTCGCGCGACGGGGCATCAGTGCGAATTCTGGAGGACTCTTACTCATGGCCGTACGCAAGGCCGGGCGCGTGGTCGCCTCGGTGGCTGCCGTGGCGCTGCTCGGCGCCGTCGTGACCGCGTGCAACGACGACGACAGCGACAACGGCGGCACGAAGGTGAAGGAGTCCCCGGCCACGTCGGCCTCCAAGGCGCCCGCCGCGGACCTCGCCAAGGTGCCCGCGGCGGTGAGCGGCGGCGTGATCACGGTCGGGGACCCGAAGGCGAAGCACACGGTCAAGGTCTACGAGGACCCGCGCTGCCCCTTCTGCAAGAAGTTCGAAGAGGGCGGCGCGCAGGCGCTGGTGCGGCCGGTGGTCGCCGGTGACGTGAAGGTCGAGTACACGATCGCCTCGTTCCTCGACAGGAACCTCGGCGGCAGCGGCTCCGTGAACGCCGCGAACGCCCTGCGGGCCGCCGTGGACGCGGGCAAGTTCCCGCAGTTCCACGCCGCCCTCTTCGCCCACCAGCCGGAGGAGAGCGAGGACGGCTTCACGCCCGCCTTCCTGCTGAAGATCGCCGGCAAGGTCGGGCTGCGGGACGCCGCCTTCAAGAAGGCCGTCACCAACGGCACGCACAAGAAGTGGGTCGGCACCGCCATGCGGGCCTTCGAGGCCGACGGCATCACCGGCACCCCGACCGTCGTCATCGACGGCAAGAAGGTGTCGAGCGACGGCGACGCCCTGTACGACGAGGCCGGGTTCGCCGAGGAGTTGAAGAAGGCCGGGGTCTCCTGACCCCGGGCCCGGATCTGCCGGGTCCGGGTCCGCGCCCGCCCTCGTGAACCGGTCAGCCGTGGCCGGAACAATTCGGCTGAGCCGGTGCGGGCGGGCGGGTAGCGTCGCGCCGGTGATCGAGATTCGCGTTCCCGACGCGCTGGTCGCGTCCCAGCACCTGTACGCGGGCGAGGCGGGCCGCGCCTTCGTCGCCGGGCTGCCCGAGTTGGCCGCGCGCACCGTGGAGCGCTGGGAGCTGACGCCGGTCGGCGACCCCATGCACGGCATGGCGGCGCTCGTGCTGCCCGTGCGGCGCGCCGACGGCTCCCCGGCGGTGGTGAAGTTCCAGGTCCTCGACGAGGAGACCGAGGGCGAGCCGGTCGCCCTGCGGGTGTGGGACGGCGACGGCGCGGTGCGGCTCCTGGACTACGACGGCGCGCACGGCACGATGCTCCTGGAGCGGGCCGGTGACGGCAGGGAGCTGTCCCGGTTCGCCGCGGCCGGGAAGGCGGAGACCCGGCAGGCCGTGCTCGCGTCCTCGCCGAGCTGCTCGCGCGGCTCACGGCCGGGCCCGCGCCCGAGGGCATGCGCACCCTCGGCGACATCGCGGGGCGGATGCTGGACGACACTCCGGCCGCCCTGAAGGACATCGCCGACCCCGCCGACCGGGCGCTCGTCGAGCGGTGCGCGGACGCCGTCCGCGAGGTCGTGGGCGAGCCCGGCGACCGGATGCTCCACTGGGACCTGCACTTCGACAACGTCCTGGCCGCCGACCGCGAGCCCTGGCTCGCCATCGACCCCAAGCCGCTGGCGGGCGACCCCGGCTTCGACCTGTGGCCCGGCCTGAACAACCTCTTCGACCCGGACGACGCGCGCTGGCGCTTCGACGCCATGACGGAGGTCCTGGGCCTCGACCGGGACCGGGCCCTGGCCTGGACGCTCGGCCGGGTGCTGCAGAACGCGCTGTGGGAGGTCGAGGACGGCCGCCCGGTGCCGCAGGAGGACATGGTCCTCGCGCGGCGGCTGCTCGGCCGCTGACGCCCCGCGGTACGCCCCGGTCGGCGGCTCGTCCTTGGCCAGGCCGTCCAGGCGGTGGCGCCGGTGGGTGGCGCTGGCCTTCGCCGGGCTCGCCACCGGCGACCGGTAGTCCACGGCGAACACCGCCTTGCCCGCCTCGACGAACGGCCGTAGCTCGCCGCACTCGTCGAACTCCCCGCACTCCTCGGGCAGCGCCCAGTCGAAGTGGTCCACGAGCCGCGCCGCCGTGCCGGGTTCGTTGTGCCCGTTCTTCATGCCGACGGAGAGCCCGCGCGCGTGGGCCTGCCGCGCCACTTCCCGGTACCAGGACAGCTGGTCGGCGAGGGGGACGCGGAAGCCCGGGTCGTTGCCGCGCGGGTTGTTCTGGTCGGGCTCCACGCCGTCGCAGCCCATGCGCGCGGCGAGGTCGAGGCGGGCCCAGATCAGCGGGGCGAAGGCGCGTCGGGGCGGTAGTGCTCGTACGCGCCGGTGTCGACGTAGCAGATCACGACCGGGCGCGGGCTGCGGGCGTGCAGCTTCTCGACCGCCCCGGCGAGCGGGCCCGCGGGGACGTCGACCGTCGAGCCGTCGGCGTAGCGCAGCTCGGAGCCCTCGGGGGCGGGGGCGGGCGTCTGCTGCTCTCCGCATCCGGTGAGCGCGGCCGAGACGAGCGGCAGGGCCGGTGCGAGACGGGCGGCGCGCGCTCTCACCCCGCGCGCCCTCACTCCGGGCTCCCGCTGGCGTCCGCGACGGCTCGAAGCGCCTCCCGCAGCCCCCGGTCGCGGGGCATCTCCTGCGCGAAGTACCACCAGAACGTCCCCCCGACGCTGGACGGATAGCCGAGGGCCGCCGCGTAGTAGCGGGCCGCGACGCGGCGGCGGGCGGCTGCCGGGTCGGTCTTGTCGAAGGCCCAGTAGAACCGGGACGTGTCCGCGTTGAAGTAGCCGAGCTCGCCGAGGCCGACGCGCTGGCCGGGGAACTCGGCCGCGAGCCGCGTCAGGACCTGGTCGAAGGCGAGGCCCAGCGGGGCGTCCTCGATCCAGCTGGACAGGAGCACCACGTCGATGTCCTCGCGGACCGCGCGCGGCAGGTTGGCGCGCGGCCAGGTGAACGCCGACCAGCGGGCCGCGTCCGTGCCGAGCTGCCAGTACAGGGTGAGGACGACCTGGGCGTTCGGCCGTGTCCTGCGTACGTACGCCGCCGCGTCCGCGACCTTGTGCCGCATGCGGTCGCCGGGCGGAAGGAGCCGGTCCGTGCAGTCGCCGTCCTTGGTGGTGCGCGAGTCCGTCCAGCAGCCGTTGACCTCGTTGCCGATCTCCCAGGCCTCGATCTCGGGGAAGGCGTCCACGTACCGCTTGACCCGGGCCAGATAGCCCGCGCGGGTGCCGAGGTCGCGCCGCTCGGCGCCGTTGGCGTACGCCGAGTCGACGGGTTGGCCGAGGACCTTCAGACCGGCGGCGTGGGCGGCGGCCACCTGTTCGCGGTAGCGCCGGGGCAGGGGTTCGCCCGGGGCGTCGTCGGCGTCGAAGACGAGGCGGACCCAGCCGTGCGGGCGGGTCAGCTCGGCCGCGAGCGGGGCCCAGCGGCGGGGGTCGGGGGCGTCGGCGGCGGTCACGCCCGTCCAGGGCGCGCCGGTGCGGCGGGCGCGCGGGCCGTACTCCTCCAGGAGCCGTCCGTACGCCGCGTCGACCGCGTTCAGGGCCCGCTGGCCGTGCCCGCCGCGGCCCGCGTCGGTGGTGGCCCGGTCGGCGCGGGCCAGTTCGCGCGCGGCGTCGCGGTAGGCGGCGGTGAAGCGGGCCGAGCGCCGGTACGCGGGGCGGGCGGCCAGGGCCGCGTCCAGGCGGCGCTTGGCGTCCCGCGCGGCCAGGTGGTTGAAGACGACCGTGCCGCCGCGGGCGAAGCCGTCGCCGCCGTTGTCGACGATCACCGTGGAGAAGCCCTGGTCCGTGGGCCAGTTGAGGGCGAGGGCCGCACGCGCGCCCGGCAGGTCGAAGCGCAGGCGCCGCTCCTGTTCGTACAGCGGGAAGTCCTGGAGCACGCGCAGGGTGCGCGGGTCGACGAGGGCGTCGCTGTCGGAGCCGCCGTCGCCGTGCGAGACGGCGCGGGCGCGGGCGGGGGACAGGAGCGTGCCGCGGCCCTGGGGGTCGTAGAACTTCAGCTCGACGGCGCGGCCCCGCTCGGCGCCTTCGCGGTCACCGGAGCCGCCGTCTCCGGCGCAGCCCGCGAGGAGCCCCAGGGCCAGGAGCGCGGCCAGGCCGCCGCGCACACCGCCCCGCCGGTTGACCCGGGGACGGGGCCCGTGGCTTGCTGCGTCCATGATTCGTACCGCCGTACCCGCCGACATCCCCCTCATCCACACCATGATCCGTGAGCTCGCCGCGTACGAGAAGGCGCCGCACGAGGCGCGGGCCACCGAGGAGCAGCTGCGCGAGGCGCTGTTCGGGGCGCGGCCCGCCGCGTTCGCGCACGTCGCCGAGGACGACGCGACGGGCGAGCCCGTCGGCTTCTGTCTGTGGTTCCTCAACTTCTCGACCTGGCGCGGCGTGCACGGGATCTACCTGGAGGACCTGTACGTACGCCCCGAGGCCCGGGGCGGCGGGCACGGGAAGGCGCTGCTCACGGAGCTGGCGCGGATCTGCGCCGAGCGCGGCTACGAGCGCCTGGAGTGGTCCGTCCTGGACTGGAATGCGCCGTCCGTCGCCTTCTACGAGTCGCTCGGCGCGAAGCCGCAGGACGGGTGGACGGTCTACCGGCTGACCGACGGGGCCCTCGCCGCGCTGGGCGAGGGCCCGTCGGCCGGTCGTTAGAACTCCTCGACCGTGTGCGGGGCCAGGGGCGTGGCGAGGGCCGCGTCCAGGGCGGCCGCCGTGCCCGGGGTGTGCTCGGTGGCCACGCCCGCGCGCACGAACGCGCGCAGGGGCGTGCCGCCGAGGTAGGCCGACGCGAGGTCCCGCGTGTCGACGGTGAGGTCGGCCGGGGCGTCGGTCGGTTCGTACGCCGCCCCGTACGGCGCCTCGGTGCCGGTGGTCGTCAGGCGGAAGCGGCCCTCGTTGGCGGGGACCCGGCTGTCGGTGACCTCCAGGACCACGTCGGCGGGGGCCGCGAAGGAGCGGGCGAGCAGGGCCGCGCGCACGTCGACGAGGCGGACCCGCAGGGCCGGGAACTGGCCGGTCACGCGGACCTGGTCGCGGTCGGCGGAGAACAGCAGCAGCGGGTCGTCCAGCGGGCGGCCCCAGGCGCGGATCAGGCCCGTCAGGTCGATCGAGGCCAGATAGCGCCACAGCGCGGCGGCGCCCTCGGGGGTGTCCGCCTCCAGCTCGTCCAGGCGGACCAGGCCGGGGGCGTCGTCGCGGGACTTGGTGCGGTAGATCGCGTACCCGGCCACCTGATCGGCGGCGTCGGTGCCGGTCGTGGCGTCGGTGGCGTTCGTGCGGCCGAGGACGACCACGCGGGGCGGCGACAGGTCGTCGTCGTCCTCGTCCTCCGTGACCATCCACTCCTCGCGCCACCAGGCGCGGCGTCCGCTCGAAGCGGCCCGCGCGGGCCTCGCGGGTGCGGTCGTAGTACGCGCCGAGCAGCTCGGGGGCGTCCGCCGGGTCCACCAGGCGCAGGGGGCCCTCGTCCGGGGTGACGCGCAGCGCCAGCGGGCGCTCGGTGCTCACCTCGACGGTGTTGCCGTACGTGGCGGGGCCGAAGCCGAAGCGGCCATAGATCGCGTCCTCGGACGCCCACAGCGCCGCCAGCGGGCGGCCGTCCGCCGCGCACGCCTCGAACAGCGCGGCGATCAGGCCGGAGAGCACGCCGCGGCGGCGGTGCGTGGGCGCCACCGAGACGAACGTGACGCCCGGGCAGGGGAGTTCGCCGCCGCCCGGCACCGACATCGTGAACGGGTGCGCGGCGAGCAGGCCCACCAGGGTGTCGCCGTCGTAGGCGCCGTAGCGGTCGCAGCGCAGGAGGACGTCGTGGTGGTGTTTGCGCTTCTCGTCCTCCGGGGTCTCGTGGAAGACGAGGTAGGGCCAGGGCCAGGGCGCGGTCGATGTCGGTTTCCGGGAGGGGGCGGAAGGCCAGGGCGGTGGACGGGGTGGGGCCGGGGGGTGCGGAGTCCATGTAACGGACGGTAGTTCGCGACGGTCGTACGGGCATCTGATTTTCGCGGTGCGCGGGCCCCGAGGGCCCGCGCCCGCCCTCGGGGCCCGCGCACAGCCCATCGGCGCTTCGCGCCTCGTCCTCAAACGCCGGACGGGCTGAATCTCCGCGCTTCGCGCTGGTCCTCAAACGCCGGACGGGCTTGATTGCGGGAGCAGGACCACCTTGCCCGTCGTGGTGCGGGATTCCAGGGCCCGGTGGGCCGTGGCCGCCTCCGACAGGGGGAACGTCTGGACGGCGGGGGTGAAGTGGCCGGTGGCGTGGGCGCGCAGGGCGGCGAGTTCCAGGGTGCGCAGGGGGTTGTCGCCGCCCGCCCGCTCCAGCATGGCGGGGCCGAGCGGGTTGACCTGGGTGATGCCGCGCGCGGCCAGCTCCTCGGCGGTGAGGGTCACCGGGCCCTTCCCCGCCGACCAGCCGAAGGTGACGTGGACGCCGCCGGGGCCGAGCAGGTCCACCGCGGCGCGCCCGGCGTCGCCGCCGACCCCGTCGAGGACGGCCGTCGCGGCGCGGCCGCCGTCGCCGAGGCCCTTCAGGTACGCGCGCACCTCGTCGGGCCACGCCGGATCGGTGTAGTCCACCGCCAGGTCGGCGCCGTTCGCCCGGACGCGGGCCGCCTTGGCGGGGCCGCCCGCGAGCCCGATCACCGTGGCCCCGGTGTGCTTGGCGTACGCCACGAGCAGCGTGCCGATGCCGCCCGCGGCGGCCGGGACCACGACCACCGCGTCCGGGCCGAGCTCCACGAACTGGAGGATGCCCATGGTCGTGCGGCCCGTCCCGATGAGCGCGACGGCCTCGGGGAAGCCGAGCCCCTCGGGGAGTTCGTGCAGGCGGGCGGCCTCGGTGACCGTCAGCTCGGCGTAGCCGCCGGGGGCGAAGCCGATGTGGGCGACGACGCGGCGGCCGAGCAGGGCGGGGTCCACGCCCTCGCCCACGGACTCGACGGTCCCCGCGACCTCGCGGCCCGGGACCGTCGGCAGCTCGGGCAGGGCCGGCGCCGGGCCCTTGTCGCCGCCGCGGAGCGCGGTGTCGAGCAGGTGCACCCCGGCCGCGGCGACGGCGATCCGCACCTGGCCGGGCCCCGGCCGCGGGTCCGCGACCGTCTCGTACGTGAGGTTCTCGGCCGGGCCGAAGGCGTGCAGGCGGATGGCGCGCATGAGGGCTCCTGGTGGGTTCCGCGGCCCGGAGTGGGCCCGGGCCTGGCATCGCCCCCACTCTTCAACCTCAAGCGGACTTGAGGTCAACCCAGGGCGTGGTGGCGGCCGGGCGGCCGGTGCCGGTCAGGGCCAGCGACACCGCCTCGACGGCGCTGTTGAAGGACACCTCGCTGAGCAGCCCCGGCGCCGCCACCTGGTCGCCCGCCAGGAACACGCCGTCGCCCCGGTCCACGGCGGGCCGGTCGCGCCAGGTCGTGCCGGGGCGGTCGACGGCGCCGGTGCGGCCGTTCGCCACCGACGTGCGCCGCCAGGTCAGGCGCTCGCGCCAGCCGCGGAAACCGAGGTCGAGGAGCTGCTCCGCGCGGGCGACACCGTCCGCCTTCGACTCGCCGGGGGCGAGCGGGAGCTGCCCCTGGATCAGCTGCTCGCCCTCGGGGGCGAGGGTGCGGTCCTGAGCGGTGAAACGCTCGATCCAGCCGGTGCCGTCCAGGTCGGAGACCGCGAACAGGTCGCCGCGGCGCGAGCGCAGCGCCATGTCCACGAGTGCGGTGCGGCCGCTCTCCCCGCGCAGGCTCTCGTCCTTCAGGAGGCGCCGCGCGGCGTCGAGCGAGGTAGCCACGACGACGGGCCCGCGGCGGGCGAGTTCCTCGACGTCGTGCACGCGGGCCAGCGTCTCCACGCGGACGCCCAGGTTCCAGGCCCGGCCCGCCATCCGGTTGTCGATGACGGAGGACCAGCCGCCGACCGGGTAGTGCGCCTCCGGCGGCAGCTTGGCGGCGCGGCGGAGGCGGGTGTGCACGAAGCGGGCGGACAGCGCGCCCGGGTCGTGGTGGAAGAGGGCCACGGCGGTGTAGTGCGCGGCGGCGCGCGCCCCCTCCTCGCCCACCTCGCGCGCGGCCCAGGTCAGGAAGGACTCGTCCACCGGGGCCTGTTCGGGTGCGCGGCGCAGCAGCCGCAGCATCGCGAGCGGCGGGGTGCGGCGCAGGACGCCGTGGTGGCGCAGGCGCAGGCGGGCCGCCTCCAGGGGCGGCAGCGGGGCGAGCTCGCCGATCAGGTCGCGCTGCCTCAGCCACGTCCAGTGGGGGCCGCCGTTGTAGAGCGCGTGCGGGCCCTCGTTGGTGCGGTAGGCGCCCTCGGCGGTGCGGGCGCGGCCGCCGAGCGTGTCGTGCGCCTCGTACACGGTGACGCGGGCGCCGCCCTCGGCGGCGGCGATGGCGGCGGTGAGCCCGGCGAAGCCGCCGCCGACGACGCTGACGGTGAGGGGGGCGCGGTGGCGGGGGCTGGTGGCGGGGGCCATGGGAGGGCTCCGTCCTTCGTCGGGTACGCGGCCTGGTCCGGCGGGACCGGCGGAATCCGCCGACGCCGCAGGGCCGTCACCCGTACGACGAAACAGGCCCCCGCGGATGTGACATCGCCCCGGCGGGCCGCCCTCAGGGCACGCGCGGGAAGGTGGCGAGGAGGTTCCAGACGGCCGGGTTCTCGCCGAGCGACTCGTGCAGGTCGGTCAGGTCGGCCACCACGTCGTGCAGGAAGTCCCGGGCCTCGCGGCGCAGTTCGGTGTGCGAGAAGGTGAGCGGCGGCTCGTCCGTGGCCAGCCAGTCGGCGTCGATGTCGACCCAGCCGAAGCGCCGCTCGAAGAGCATGCGGTCGGTGGACTCGGTGAAGTCCAGCTCCGCGCGCTGCGGTACCGCGGCCCTGCTGCCCATGGGGTTCTGGTCGATCCGCTCCACGATGTCGCACAGCGCCCAGGCGAAGTCGAGCACCGGCACCCATCCCCAGGCTGTGGACAGCTCCCGGTCGGCCTTGGTGTCCGCCAGGTACACGTCCCCGCAGAACAGGTCGTGCCGCAGCGTGCGGACGTCCGCGGTGCGGTAGTCCGCCTGCGGCGGGTCGGGGAAGCGGCGGGAGAGGGCGTAGCCGATGTCGAGCACGGGGTCGATGGTGTCATGCGCGCGCCGTGCCCGCGGCCGGGCGCCGCTCGGCCGGGCGCCGTTCAGGGAAGCAGCCGCTGCTCCTTGGCCACCGCGACGGCCCCGGCCCGCGTGTCCACGCCGAGCTTGTCGTAGACGCGGCCGAGGTGGGTCTTCACCGTGGCCTCGCTGATGAACAGGGCGCGGGCGATGTCGCGGTTGCCGAGGCCCTGGGCGAGCTGGGCGAGGATGTCGCGCTCGCGGGGGGTGAGGGCGGGCCGCGGCTCGCGCATGCGGGCCATCACGCGCGGACGCGACCGGCGGGGAAAGGGCGGTGCGGCCGCGCGCGGCGGCGTGGATCGCGGAGAACAGCTCCTCGGGGCGCTCCGCCTTCAGCAGGTAGCCGGTCGCGCCCGCCTCGATGGCGCGGGTGATGTCGGCGTCCGTGTCGTACGTGGTGAGCACCAGGACGTGCGGCCCCGCGCCCGCGGCCGTCGTGGCCGTGATGCGGCGCGTGGCCTCCACGCCGTCGATGCCGGGGCCCAGCTGGAGGTCCATGAGGACCACGTCCGGCGCCAGCTTCGCGGCCAGCGCCACCGCCTCCTCGCCGGAGCCCGCCTCCCCGGCCACCTCGATGCCGGGCGCGCTGCCGAGCAGGGCGAGCAGGCCCGCGCGCACGACCGCGTGGTCGTCGCAGACGAGGAGCCGGACCGGGCCGCCGTCCGGAGCGGACCGCTGCGGCGCGGACCCGTCAGTCCTGGTCATGCCTGCTCCCGGGGTCGTGAGGGGGGTCGTGATCGGGGTCGTGGTCATGGTCGCCGCCGTACTCCGCGTACGACGCCGCTCCCGCCCGGTATGCCTCGCCCGTCAGCGGCAGCGACACCGAGAGCACCGCGCCCTCGCCCGGCGCCGACTCCACCGTCAGCGTCCCGCCCAGCTGCCCGGCCCGCGCCCGGATCGCGGGCAGCCCGTGGCCGCGCCCCGGGCGCCCGCCCGGCGCCCCGGGCGAGAACCCGCGGCCGTCGTCCGCGACGTCGAGGACCACCTGGTCGTCGAGGTAGGTGAGGGTCAGCGCGGCCGTCCGCGCCGCCGCGTGCTCCCGTACGTTCGCGAGCGCGCCCTGCGCGATCCGAAGGAGCGCCGAGCGGGCCCGGCCTGGCAGCGGCACCGGGGTGCCCTCGGCGTGGAACCGCACCGTCAGGCCCGTGCCGGACTCGCGGTCGGCCAGGGCGCGCAGGGCCGTCGGCAGGGCCGCCGTGGCGTCGGGTCCCGCCTCCGCGAGGTCGGCGGGGGCCAGGTCCTGGACGAGGCGGCGGGCCTCGGTCAGGCCCCGGTCGGCGATGGCCCCCGCGGTGCGGACGTGGGCGCGGGCCGCCGCCGGGTCGGTGTCCCACACCCGGTCCGCGGCCTGGAGCAGCATCCGCTGGCTGGACAGGCCCTGGGCCAGGGTGTCGTGGATCTCCATGGAGAGCCGCTGGCGCTCGGCGAGCGTGCCCTCGCGCCGCTCGGTGGCGGCGAGTTCGCGCCGGGTGCGGAGCAGGTCGTCGATGAGGGCGCGCTGCCGGGCCGTCTGCCGCTGCATGTGCACGAACACGGCCGTCGCGACGGCGGCCACGGCGGGCGGCGCGAACGCCAGGTTCGGGTCGAAGCCGTCCGCGAGCCGCAGCTGCGCGGCGACCACCAGGGCCGTGAGGACGGCGACGAGGGGGAGGGCCGCGCGCGTCGGCAGCGTCCGCAGGCCGGTGTAGAACAGCGGCACCGCGCACCAGGCGTAGCTCGGCGCGAGCACCACAAGGACCACCCAGACGCCGACCACCGCGCCCAGCCACAGCAGGCGGCGCGGGTTCGGGGTGGCGCCGAGGACCGGGCCGAGCACGTAAAGCACGGCGAGCACGGTGGACAGGGCGATGATCCACGGGGTGCGCGGCTCGCCGGGGTGGCGCAGCAGGAAGCGGGTGAGGGACGCGGCGAGGAGCAGGAAGAACGCCGTGTGCATGACGGCCGCGAGCCACCGGGCCTCGGGGGCGGCGGCGTCGCCGTCGGCGCGCGGTTCCATCGTCGGCCTCCCTTCGCCGCCGTGGCGCTGGCATCGGTGCGCGACCGGTTGTCCGTACGCATGTGTCCGTCCGCGTATGTCTGTACGCGTATGTCTGTACGCGTATGTCTGTACGCATGTGTCCGCACGGGTGTGTCCGTACGCGTGTGAACTGCGCGAACACCACCATTGTGGCCCGTGGGGAGCAGGCGGGGGTCAACCGATCGGCTGACCCGGTGGTCGGCCGATCCGCGCGCCGCCCGCAGCCGGTACGCCGACGGCAGGGGCCCGGGGCCCGGCGGAGGATCGACGCAGAGGCGGACACCGCACCGCCCCGCCGGTCGGGCACCGCCCCGCCCCGCCGCCCCGGAACCCGCCGACACCCGGCGCCCACCCAGGAGTTGACCGCCATGCCCAAGCTCTCGAACCGTGCCCGCGTCCTCACCGCCGCCGCCGTCATCGCCACCGTCGGCGCCGGTACGTTCGGCGCGGTCTCCGCGTCCGCCGGGACCCCGGACGCCGCCGCGAAGGCGCCCGTCGCCGTCGACGCGGGCAACAAGAACCTCACCCAGAACACCCGGCTCACCCTCGCCGCCGCCACCAAGGCGGCGCGGGCCAGCCTGGACGCCGCGAAGAAGGAGAACCAGCGCGTGACCGTCGCCGTCGTGGACCGCGACGGCAACACGGTGGTCACCCTGCGCGGCGACGGCGCGGGCCCGCAGGCGTACGAGTCCGCCGAGCGCAAGGCCTTCACGGCCGTCTCCTGGAACGCGCCCACCTCCGATCTGGCCAAGCGCCTTGAGCAGGCGCCGAACCTGAAGGACATCCCCGGCACGCTGTTCCTCGCGGGCGGCGCCCCGGTGACGGCCAAGGGCGCGCCGGTCGCGGGCATCGGCGTCGCGGGCGCGCCGAGCGGCGACCTGGACGAGAAGTTCGCCAAGGCGGGCGTGGCGGCGCTCACCCGCTGACCCCGGCGCCCCCCGGGGACGTCGACCCCACCGGTCCACCCGCCACCCCCGGCGGGCGGACCGGTGGCCATAGGATCACCGAGGTGAACTACCGAGCCTCCGCCCCCCTGACCAAGGGGCCCCGCCGCACCCCCCTCGCCCTCCTGTGCGCGACCGCCCTCGCCACCGCGCTCACCGCGTGCACCAGCGGAGGAGTCCACGGCACCCCGGGCGCCGCGGGCGTCCGCGACCCGTACTTCCCGAAGCTCGGCAACGGCGGCTACGACGTACAGCACTACGGCCTGAAGCTCGGCTACGACCCCGGCCAGTCCCGCCACCTCACCGGCACCGCCGAGATCACGGCCCGCGCCACCAAGAACCTGAGCGCCTTCAACCTGGACCTGAAGGGCCTGGACGTCGCGTCCGTCACCGTCGAGGGCAAGAAGGCCCGCTTCCAGCGCGCGGGCGACGAGCTGACCGTGCGCCCGCACGACGACCTCGACCGCGACGAGACCTTCCGCGCCGTCGTCCGCTACTCCGGCACCCCGCAGACCGTCACCGACGTCGACGGCGCCAAGGAGGGCTGGCTGAGGGCGGCGGACAGCGCGGTCGCCGTGGGCCAGCCCGCGGGCTCGATGGCCTGGTTCCCGGGCAACCACCACCCCAGCGACAAGGCCTCGTACGACATAGAGGTGACCGTCCCCAAGGGCCTGAAGGCCATCTCCAACGGCGAGCTGACCAAGCAGACCACGGCGCGCGGCCGCACCACCTTCGCCTGGCACAACGCCGAGCCCATGGCCAGCTATGTGGCCACGGTCGTCGTCGGCGCGTACGACACGAAGACGTCGACGACCGCGAAGGAGAACGGCATCCCCGTCTTCACGGCCATCGACTCCACGCTCCCCGAGGACAAGTACGAGCGGACCGAGAAGGTCCTCGCCAAGATCCCCGACATCGTGGAGTGGGCCGAGTACAACTTCGGCGACTACCCCTTCTCCTCCACCGGCGCCATCGTCGACGGCCGCGCGCCCCTCGGCTACGCCCTGGAGACCCAGACCAAGCCGCTGTTCCCCGTCTCGGACGCCGACACCACCACCCTCGTCCACGAGCTGGCCCACCAGTGGTTCGGCGACTCGGTCTCGCCGAAGACCTGGCAGGACATGTGGCTCAACGAGGGCTTCGCGACGTTCGCGGAGTGGCTGTACGAGGAGGACAACGGCGGCGACAGCGTCAAGGAGACCGTCGACGCGCTCTACGAGGGCGACTACTACGAGAACGACGAGGACAACGAGGCCGTCTGGGACTTCCCGCCCGCCAAGCAGCCGGACTGGCCGGGAGCATCTCCGACTCGCCCGTGTACGAGCGGGGCGCCATGGTCATCCAGAAGATCCGCGAGACCGTCGGGGACGACACCTTCTACGACATCGTCCAGGGCTGGGCGAAGAAGCACCGGCACGGGAACGTGGACACCGGGGACTTCACCGCGTACGTGGAGGAGCAGGCGGGGGACGACGCGCGCGAGGAGCTGCGGCGGGTCTGGGCGGACTGGCTCTACGGAGACGGCAAACCGGACGCCCGCTGATCCGGAGGTTCCAGCCCGTCCGGCGTTTGAGGACGAGGCGCGGAGCGCCGATGCTTTTCGGGGGTGTCAGGGGGCGGAGCCCCATGGTTCGGGAAGGGGCGCCCGCGCGCGGAGCGCGCTCATGGACACAGCGGGGCGTCCGGCGCGGGCCCTAGCGGCGCGCGGCGCGCCACTCCGCCACCGCCGACCACCCGAGCACCCCCACCGCCCCCGCCCACAACGGCAACCACCAGTCCCACGACACCCCGTCGCTCACCACCCGCTCCACGAACTGCACCGCGACCACGACCAGCAACGCCACCGCCCCCCACAGCTTCCGCCGAGCCCGCCGCCTCTCCTTGCGGGGCCCGCCGGCCAACCGGTGGGCGTAGACCTCGACGTCCCCGAACGCGTCCACGGCCCGCTCCCCGGAGGCCGCCGGCGCCAGATGCGCCCGCGCCTCCCGCACGTGCCCGCGCGCCTCCGCCGCCGTCATGGCGTGCCGCCCGCGCAGCAGCCCGCCGAGGCGGCGCAGCCAGGCCTCGTCGTCGTGCGTGCCCGGCGCGGCCGCGAACCACCGGTCGACGATGCGGTTGGGGAACGCCCCTGCGGCCGCGATCCAGCCGACGCACACCGCCATCAGGACCGGCACGGGCACCCGGAGCAGCGGGTCCTCGGAGAGCAGGGAGGCGACCCCGGACCCGGCGCCGATGGCCGCGACGGCCCCCGCCCCGCAGCCGTACACGCCCTTGATCCGCCCGGCGGCCCGACGCCACGGGGGCCACGGCCACCAGGGTCGCGGCGGCGACGACGGTGGCGAGGATCGCGAGGCCGCTGCCGCTGAGGTCCACCCAGAGCCCGTCGTCCATCCACCGCAGGGCGCACAGGAAGAGGCCGACGGCGCCGAGCAGGCCGAGCGAGGCGGTCATCCGCTCGCCGGGGGTCAGACCGTGGGCGTCGGTCCGCGCGCGGTGCTCCTCGCTGACGCGTTCCTCGGCGACGGCGCGCGCGTACGCGGCGGGCTCGCCGAAGAGTTCACGGGCCGGGCGGCCTTCCTCGCGGACGGTCTCGTGGGCCTCGGCGAGCACCTCGTCGGCGAGCCCGGCGGGCGCGTCGTGGCCGAGGACGAGCCGCAGCTCCACGGAGGCGGCCCAGTCCTTGTCGTCCTCGCGGTCCCAGCGCGGCGCGTCCGCACGCGGCTTACCCATGGTCGTTCTCCCCGCGCGCGTGCGCCGTGCCGTCAGCGGGCGCGGCGAGGGCCGCGACGGCGCCGGTGAACGCCTGCCAGGCGTCCCGCTCCCGGCGCAGCCGCAGCCGTCCCGCCTCAGTGATCCGGTAGTACTTCCGCCCCGGGCCGCCGTCCCCGGCGCCCCACTCGATCTCCACGGCACCCTCCTCCTGGAGGCGGGTGAGCGCGGGATAGAGCGTGGCGGCCTTCACGCCGGTGAGGCCCGCTTCGGCGAGTCGGCCGAGCAGGGCGTAGCCGTAGCCGCGCTCCTCGGTGTCGAGCACGCCGAGGAGGCACAGGGGGAGGGCCGCCCGGGTCCAGGCCGCCGGAACGCCGGCCGCCGCGTCCACCGCCACCGGACCGCTCCTCTCCTTCACCGACTATTACGGAAAACAGAATAGTCGGTGTGTCCGAAGAGGTCAGCCCGGGGAGCCGGTTCGCGGAGCCTGGGGCCAGCGGCCGGACTTCAGAGGCCGGATCTCAGAGGCCGGACCTCAGAGGCCGAACTCCTGAGGGGAAAGACCCAGCGTCGCGCACGCCTCCCGCAGCACCTGCTCCTCGGCCGGGGCGACATAGCCGTCGGCCCCGGCGACGACGAAGCCCGTCTGTACGACCGCCCGGGCCTCCGCGGGCTTCTTGGCCGCCTTGGCGATCTCCTGCATGGCCTCGGCCTTGCCCTGCTGGAAGTTGAAGGACAGCTGGTCCGCGTGCTTGTTGAAGCGCTGCCGCAGCTGGTCGGGCGGGAAGTTCTGCAGGACGTCGTTCTGCAGGATCAGGGATTCCACGTGCTGGCGCTCCGCCGGGTCGACCGTGCCGTCGGCGGCGGCCACCAGGGCGCACATGGCCATGCTCGCGTCGCGGTAGGCGCCGCTCTTCAGCTCCGACTTCAGCGACGTGAGCTGGGACTTGAGCAGGCCCACCAGCTGCGCCTTCGAACCCCCGGCCCTGCCGCCGCCGCTCGACCCGCCGTGGCCGGAGCTCCGCGAGCCCTGCCCCTGCTGCATGTTCTTGGCCTGGTCCTTGATGCGATCCCACATAGCCATCCGTGCCACCTCGGCTTCTGCCCGTGTCGTCCGTTCGACCGCGCGCGTTCCGCACGCCGCCATGGCAACGCCGTCCGGTCCCACGGAAGTTCCCCGGCCACGGGAACGCGGCGGCAACGCCGCGGGAACGGGCGCGTACGCCGGGCGCCCGGCTCTGGCTTCCTCCAAGCCGCAGTGCCCGGTTCAGGTCGCACCTGGGCGGGGCATCAAGAGCAGGCTGCACGGCAGAGGTGGTTTATGCGACAACGCGAATATTGGCGTTCCCGCGTAGACGTCCAACTGCCCAGGCTCGTAACGTCTTCTCGACCGGCCCGCGCAGGGCCGGAACGAGGGGGTTTCACCATGACTCGTGAAGAACTGACCCGCCTTACCGGTGGCGGCAGCGGTAACTGTGACAACAAGACTGCCCCAACGTGTACCGGGCCACTGACGGCTCCATTGTGGTCCAGGGGGACACCGACGCCACATTCCGGCCCCCGGCTGGTGAGGCCCTAGTCCGTATCCCCGAGAGCGTCTTGAAGGAGGCTGTCCGTGCTCTTGGATGGTGACGAGTGGGGCCGGTATTTCGACTCCTTCACTCAGGACGCATGGCGGTTCGAGGCACAGCCCACGTACTCGATGCCGTCCGAGCAGGCGAACGTCGCACGGTTCCTTCGGGGCGAGCCCAAGCCCGAGCAACACAATGCCCTCTGGCATGAAGACGTGCGCACCTACAGAGCTACCGGACGGACCATCGGCCGTGTGCGCATCGTCCGTCGGCCGTTGACGGGCTATCAGCGCTACCAGTTCGCATGGGGCATCCCCGGCAACATTGCAGCCGGAGAGAACATCAGGGTTCTTGACGTGACGCATGAAGACTTCGGTCTTCCCCTCACGGGGCAGGACTGGTGGATGTTCGATGACGTGAAGCTCGTGCATCTGAACTTTCGGCCGGACGGTACGCAAATCAACCGTGAGACGTTTGATGGAGACCTGGCCCCCTACCGGGAATGGCGGCGCATCGCCGTCGAAAGCTCCGTACCTTTCGAGGAGTACGTGAAGACGCTTGACGCTTGAGCCTGAAAGGCTAGGCAAGTCCAGATCTGACCTAGCCGAAGCGCTACGCGCGGAGCGACGGCGGGCCGGCCTCAATCAGACCGTGCTCGCCAAGCGCTGCAACATGTCTCAAACCAAGATCAGTAATATTGAGAGCCGTAAGCTCACGCCGACCATTGTTGACGTAGAGCTAATCCTTGAAGCCCTTCAAGCCGATGGGAAGCTGGCGAGGGAAATTTTGTCACTTGCCCGGTCGGCCAACACCGAGTGGCAAGACGACTGGTCCTCGCGGAAGCGGGGGCTCGACAAGAAGCAGAACGAGCTATCGCGGCTTGAGGCAGTCACTACCGAGTTCCGGTTCTTCCTGCCCACCATGATTACGGGACTCTTGGCCACGCCCGAGTACGTGCGGGGTAGCCTCTCCCGCAATGCGGGCGACATGAGCAAGACCATTGCTAAGAAGCTGGAACGGCAACGAGTCCTCATGGATTCGTCTAAGCGGTTCACGTTCCTTCTCACGGAGCAGGCCGTGAAGTGGCCTATCATCTCTCCACTCGAAATGGCCATGCAACTGGACCGTCTAGTATCGCTCTCCCGTATCCCCGCAGTGCGTATCGGCATCATTCCGAATGGGCTGGTCGGTCCTGTAGGAGTAAACCCACTCAGTGTGTTCACGGTTTACGACCGTCGGTTAGTCACCGTAGAAACGCCTACTGGTGCACTCTTACTGCGTGACCATCGCGACATCGCAGAAATCCGAGAGCACTTCGACAGGTACGAAGAACTTGCCGTGTTCGGGGATGATTGCCGGTCGCTCCTCAATGACTGGTCCATGATCTTTACCCGACAACGTGCATAACGCTGGAGGGCTCCTCTCCGTAGCCCGAGGATGCCTTCATGTCGTCCACAGAGAAGAGCTCAACTCAGCGGCTCGTGCACAGGGGTTGGCGGATGGACCCAAATCCCCAGCCGTCCGGCCTACCGGGATGGCGAGGGGAACGTTCGTGTCCCCATGTGGCTGACGAAGAACGGTCGGCACATGGCGGATACAGAAATGGTCCTGCTTCCGTCAGCGGCGGCCTTGCTGGCCGACCAGCTGGCCAGCGCTATGCGAGACGGCTCTAGGGCAACGCTGCACGAGCTGTTCCGGGAGTCCGCGACGGCTCTTGGCCCTGGCGTTGTGTACGTGGCGAAGTCGGAGCAGTACCAGCCCTGAGTCTGCCCCGTCATTGACCTCTCAGGAAGGCACACCCATGCCTGGAACCGACCTGTACAGCCTGCCCATCGACGGAGCCACGTTCTTCAAGGCCTGCGGGGGCAACACGCACCCGGACGGCGAATCCTGCGCCACCCTGGCGAAGATCGGCCCCGACGCCTGGGCGCTGGGCGACGACAAGCGCCCCGACGTGGCCCCGCTGCGCTTCACCACCGCCGAACTGAACGCGGCCGGTATCGACCCGGGCCGCTTTGGCCTGTCTGCCTGACGGCCGTCCCTTGTGCCCAACCGGCCCCGGCTCGATCCCCCGAGAGTCGGGGCCGGTTGGGCACTTTCCCCTTCTTCCTGCACTGAACGGGACGACAGTTGCACCACCACGGCTACTTGTGGACCGGCCCCAAGCAACGGTTCGACGATGAGGCTCTGCGGCGGCCCCCGAACCCCGATCCGCCCCCGGCGGACGGCAAGCCGGAACTGATCCAGCGGCACCGGGAAGTGAAGGCGGAGTTCCCCGTCGTGGACCTCCCGCCGCTCGAAACGGCGTACTGGCTGATCAAGCCAGAGAAGCTGATCCGGGGCACCTGGGAAGAGCCGAAGAAGGCGGCGGAATGGCTCGGGGAACAGCTCGCCGAGCACGCGCCCCGGTTCGCCTCCGAGACCGACCGCGACAGTACGCGGCTGGCGCTCCTGGTCAACTCCGCCGCCGAACGTCTCGGCTGGGGCGGGGACGTGTCCCACGGCTTCATACCTCGAACGCCCCTCCTACCTGTCCCTGGCCCTGGTGTGCTGCTCGCCGAATCGCGCCATGCCGGAACTGGACTGCCCAGAATGGAGGAGTCGAGCGGCATGAAGAAGACCCCCCAAGGGAAAGTTGGGGGGTCTTCTTGCTGACCGGGCTAGTGCCGTGCTGGTCCGTGCTGGTCCGTGCTGACTCAGCACTCGCCTACACGGTGTTTGCCCAGGTCAAGGGCCTGACTCTAGACGTTGACGCCGAAGTCCTGGGCGATGCCCACCAGGCCGGAGGCGTACCCCTGGCCGACGGCGCGGAACTTCCACTCCGCGCCGTTGCGGTACAGCTCGCCGAAGACCATGGCGGTCTCGGTGGCGGCGTCCTCGGAGAGGTCGTAGCGCGCGATCTCGGTGCCGCCCGCCTGGTTCACGATGCGGATGAACGCGTTGCGGACCTGGCCGAAGTTCTGCGAGCGGTTCTCGGCGTCGTAGATCGAGACCGGGAAGACGATCTTCGTCGACGTCGGCGGGCAGGCCCGCGAGGTTGACGTTGATCTGCTCGTCGTCGCCCTCGCCCTGGCCGGTGACGTTGTCGCCGGTGTGGACGATCGTCTGGTCCGGCGTGGCCTTGTTGTTGAAGAAGACGAAGTGGGCGTCCGAATAGACCTTCCCCTGGGGGTTCACCGCGATCGCGGAGGCGTCCAGGTCGAAGTCGGTACCCGTGGTGGTGCGGACGTCCCAGCCGAGGCCGACCGTGACGGCGGTCAGGCCCGGTGCCTCCTTGGTGAGCGAGACGTTGCCGCCCTTGGACAGGCTTACAGCCATTGTTGGGAGTCCCTTCCCTAGTCGCCTATGTGCGGGCTTCACTCTGAGGGCGAAGCTACCGGCATCCCTATGAACGCCGCCGGGGGTAGCGAAGGTTCCATATGCCGCGTGTCTTCTTTGCTTTCTTTACCGAGAGCGGCCGGGGAAGGCGCTGGGAGGCCGGGTGCGGCCCGTGCGCGGCCCGGGGCGCGGCGCAAAAACGGTGTCGCTCGGCACCGGAGCGGGGGATCATAGGAGCCATGTCTGGTCGCGAGCACGTCATCCGCGGCTCGGTCTCCCTGCCGGAGGCCGAGCTCATGTGGCGTTTCTCCCGTTCGTCCGGTCCGGGCGGCCAGCACGTGAACACCAGCGACTCCCAGGTGGAGCTCCGCTTCGACCTGGAGCGGACGCGGGCGCTGCCCGAGGTGTGGAAGGCCCGGGCCCTGGAGCGCCTCGCGCCCCGCCTCGTCGACGGCGTCCTCAGCGTGCGGGCCAGCGAGCACCGCTCCCAATGGCGCAATCGCGACGCCGCGGCCACCCGCCTCGCCGCGCTGCTCGCCGAGGCGACCGCGCCGCCGCCGAGGCCCCGCCGCCCCACCCGCGTCCCGCGCGGGATCAACGAGCGCAGGCTCCGGGAGAAGAAGCAGCGCGGGGAGACCAAGCAGGGCCGGGGCCGCCCGGGCAAGGACTGGTAGGAGCCGCCGGGCCCGCCCCTGGCCGAGCCGCCGGGCCGCTGGGCTCGCCCCTAGCCGAGCTGGCGGTAGCGCCCCCGGAAGTACATGAGCGGCTCCCCGGCCGCGCTCGGCAGCTGCGCCGTCAGGACGCGGCCGATGACCAGCGTGTGGTCGCCCGCGGCCACCGTCTGCTCGGTGCGGCACTCCAGGGTGGCGAGGGCGCCGCCCACCAGCGGCGCTCCGGCGGCCCCGCCGCGTACGAAGGGGATGTCCTCGAAGAGCAGCCGGTCGCTGATGCGGCCCTTCATCGCGAAGCGGCCCGCGATGTGCCGCTGGCTCTCGGAGAGCACCGACACCGCCCACAGCGGCTGCTCGGCGAGCAGGTCGTCCATGCGGGAGCCCGCGCGCAGGCTGACCATGACCAGCGGCGGGTCCAGGGAGACCGACACGAACGCGGTGGCCGTCATGCCCACGTCCTCGCCGCTCGGGGCCATCGGGTCGTCCGGGTCCAGCGAGGGCTCGCGGGCCGTCACCAGGACCACGCCCGCGGCCAGGCGGGACATGGCCGCGCGGAACTCGTCGTCGCTCACCCCCACAGGATGGGGGGTCGACGGGTCCGGTGGGCTCTGCGTCTTCAAGGTCAGGTCGGCAACCACACGAGTGACGCTAGTCCCGGGCGAGACGGCTCCGCATCGGCCCCCGGGCCGATGCTGGTCCTAGGCCGAGTCCTAGGACCAACCCCGGCCGTGCGCCACCCGCGCCGCGCCCCCGCCCCGCCCGCGCCCGGCATCGCGATTCCCAGGTGTCCCATTAGCTCAAGCAAGCCTCAAATCCCGGACCCAAACAGGCCTTCCCACCTGTGACTTGAGTCACAGGACCCATATTTTGTTGACCCTGTGTACCGAGTGGGCAGCTCGCTGTGATTCAGTGACCGTGGCAATCAGACAGACGCTGAGGGCACGGAAGAACGGCACCGTACGAACTCATACGGACCGGACACTGAGGACGCTGCGGATCGATCCTGGAGTTGCTGTCGAGGTCTCGGGGAGAGCGAGCATGGAGACCGAGTCGGAGCCGTACGTCCGTCTTGCGACCCTGCGGCAGCTCCATCAGGTGGTGGCCGACCTCAACACGGCCCGCAGCCTCGCGGACACGCTGCAGACCGTCGCCGACGGCGTGGTCAACGGCCTTGGCTATGAGCTGGCGTGCGTCAACCTCGTGCGCCCGGACGGCGATCTCGTCGTCGCCGCCTTCGCGGGCAACCCCGCCGCCGAGGCCCTCATCACCGGCCGCGTCGGCTCCCGCGAGTCCTGGGAGCGCCGCCTGACCATGGGCGAGGCCTGGGGCGCGCTGCGCTTCATCCCGCACACCGAGGGCTGGATACTCGACGAGGACGACGTGCCGCAGTGGTACACGGAAGGCCCCGAGCCCCGCTTCGAGGACGAGTGGCACCCCTCCGACCGCCTCTTCGCCCCCATGTACGCGACCGGCTCCGCGGGCGGCGAACTCCTCGGCGTGATCTCCGTCGACCGGCCGCGCAACGGCCGCAGGCCCGGCGCCTGGGGCCGCGAAGCCCTCCAGATGTACGCCTTCCAGGCCGCGATCGCCATCAGCAACGCCCGCCTGCGGGCCAACATGCAGCGCGCCCTCGTCCGCCTGGAGCGCGAGCAGCAGGCCCTGCGCGCCAGCGAGGAGAGCTTCCGGCAGGCCTTCGAGTACGCGCCGAGCGGCATGGCCATCGCCGAGATGGGCGGCGACCAGCACGGCCGCATCCTGCGCACCAACGACGCCCTCTGCCGCCTCCTCGGCCGCCCCGCCTCCCAGATGCGGCGCTACTCCTTCTCCGACCTCGTCCACCCCGAGGACATCGGCACCCTCCTGCGCACCTCCGCCGAGGGCGGCCGCGCCGAGCTGCGCTTCGGCCGCCGCGACGGCACGTACGTCTGGGTCTCGCTGCGCAACTCCGTCGTCGCCGACGCGGCCGACGGACCCCGCTTCCTGCTCACGCACGTCGAGGACATCGAGGAGCGCAAGCGGCGCGAGCTCCAGCTCGCCCACCGCGCCTCGCACGACTCGCTCACCGGCCTGCCCAACTCCGCCGAGCTGCGCGCCCGGCTGAGCGCCCGCCTGTGCCGCAGGCCGCACGCGGGCCGCCCGAGCGCCGTGGACTCGCTCGACGCGGCGTACGACAACAACGGCCTGTACGGCAACGCCCACGGCCACGCGGCCGGCGGGCACGGGCACGCCCCGGCGGACCCGAGCGGGGACTTCGACCACCACGTCCACACCGTCGCCCCGCCCGAGGAGAGCGAGGCCGACGACGGCACCAAGGGCCTCGCCGTCCTCTTCTGCGACCTCGACGGCTTCAAGTCCATCAACGACCGCTTCGGGCACCACACGGGCGACGCCGTCCTCATCGAGGTCGCACGCCGTCTGACCAGCGGCGTCCGCGACGGCGACACCGTGGCGCGGCTCGGCGGAGACGAGTTCGTGGTGCTCGCCGACGGGCTCGGCAGGGCCGACGCGCAGGACCTCGCGGTGCGGCTGCGCAACGCGATCATCCCGCCGATCCGGGTCGAGGGCCGGGGCGTGCGCGTGGGCGCCAGCTTCGGCATCGGCTGGGCCCACTGCGGGATGTCGGCGGACGAAGTGCTGCACTCGGCCGACCAGCGGATGTACGTCGAGAAACGTTCCCGTGCCAAGCAGCACCGGCGAGCCGGGTGACCCGCGGGCCGCTGGCGGGACGGCGTCCACCGGGCCCGGGGCGGTCCCCCGGAGCGGGTAGGCTCGCCCGCATCCGCGACGCGAGGGAGTGACCTGCGAATGACGCCCGGCAACAACGGCGAGCAGACGCCGAGCACGCCACAGGGCGACGACGACCCGTTCGGCTATCTGTACGCCGACGGCCAGGCGTCCGGCGCCACCCCGCCCGCGGGCGGCGGCTACGGCTACCCCGGACCCCGGTCCTCGTACCACCAAGTGCGCCCCGTCGGCGAGCGGCAGTACGGCCAGCAGACCCAGCCGGGCGGCTACGGCTACCCCCCGCAGGCGCAGCCCCACGGCCAGCCCAGCGCGCACTACACCGCCCCCGAGGCGCAGCCCGGCGCCACCGCGCCGATCCGGCAGGTGCCGCCCGCGCCGCCCGCGGGCCGCGGCCGCGGGCCCAACACCAAGGGGCTGCTGATCGGCGCGATCGCCGTCGTCGCCGTGGTGTCGCTCGGCATCGGCGCTGCCATGCTGTCCGGCGGCGACGACGAGGGCGACGACAACAAGGCAGGACCCTCGCAGCGCCAGAGCGAGTCCGCCGGGCCGAGCCCAAGCACCTCCAAGACCAAGGACAAGCCGGACGCCGCCGAGCTGCCCGAGACCGACGCCAAGGCCCTCAAGCTGGAGGGCGGCACCACGACCGCGACCGACGTCAAGGGCGCCAGGGCCGCGGGCGGGGTGTACGTCGCCGGGCTCAACCAGGTCGGCGCGCAGGCCACCTGGACCGTCAACGGCATCCCGAAGGACGGCGCGTACACCGTGTTCGTCGGCTACGGGGTGCCCGGCAAGGCGGCCGAGACCACGCTCGTGGTCAACGGCACGCCCTCCGACCGCAAGCTCAACATGGACAACTTCGCCCACGCGGACGACGGCGCGTGGGACAAGGGCTGGACCCAGACCTACGCGTTCGTCCAGCTGAACAAGGGCACCAACACGATCACGGTGTCCTGCCAGCAGGGCGACAAGTGCGACGCGAACCTGGACCAGTTCTGGCTGAAGCGCGGCCATGTGACGAAGTAGCCGGTTTCAGCCCGTCCGGCGTTTGAGGACGAGCGCGGTAGCGCGGTTCGGTGACGTCAGGCGACCACGTGGAGGAAGTCGGCCACGACCGCGGCCATCGCCCCCCGCGCAGGGGTCAGGTACGTGCGGGGGTCCACCACCGCCCCGTTCCCCGCACCCGTGAGGAACTCCCGCACCGCCCCGGTGAACCCCGTGTTCAGGGCCGTCCCCACGTTCACCTTCACCACGCCGGAGGCGACGGCCGCGCGGATCTCCGCGTCGGGGACGCCGCTGGACCCGTGCAGGACCAGCGGCACGGGAACGGCCGCGCGCAGGGCGCGGATCAGCTCGTGGTCCAGGACCGCGGTGCGCTCCGTCATGGCGTGGCTTGAACCCACGGCCACGGCGAGCGCGTCGACCCCGGTGTCGGCGACGTACGCGACGGCCTCGGCCGGGTCCGTGCGGACGCCGGGCGCGTGCGCGTCCAGCGGCGCCTCGCCCGCCTTGCCGCCGACGCGGCCGAGCTCCGCCTCCACCCAGATGCCCCGCTCGTGGCCCCACCGCACCGCGTCCGCCGTGGCCTTGACGTTCTCGGCGTAGGGCAGCTTCGAGGCGTCGAACATGACCGAGCTGAAGCCCTCGGGGTGGGCCGCGCGCAGCAGGTCCACGTCCGTGACGTGGTCCAGGTGCAGGGACAGCGGGGCCGTGGACGCGCGGGCCACCGCGGCGGCGGCCTGGGCGAGGGGGGCGAGGCGGCCGCCGTGGAACTTCAGCGGCGTTCTCGGATATCTGGAGGATCGCGGGCGAGCCCGCCCGCTCCGCGCCGAGCGCCACGGCCTCCGCGTGCTCCAGGGTGATCACGTTGAAGGCGGCGACGCCGCGCCCCTCGGCGCGCGCCCCGTCGATCAGCTCGCCGGTGGTGATCAGTGGCACGGTGTCCCCATTCCCGGGCGCGCACGGCCCGCTCAGCCCAACCTCGCTACGCCGTCGACGCCTTGCCGCTCACGGTGACCCCCGCCAGCACGTCGTCGTACACCTTCCGGTCGAAGTCGCCCGCCACCGGCGCCGCGACCGTCGCCGCCGAGAGCGCCACCGCGCGGGCGAGCCGCTCGGGCCAGGGCAGTTCCTCCACGAGCCCGGACAGCAGGCCCGCGACCGCCGAGTCGCCCGCGCCCGTCGGATTGCCGCGCACCGGCGCGGGCGGCGCCGCCCGCCACGTCCCCTCGGGCGTGGCGGCGAGCAGCCCTTCGGCGCCGAGCGAGGCGACGACCGCGTGCGCGCCCCTGCGGCGGGCGTCGCGGGTGGCCTGGGACGGGTCGTGGGCGCCGGTGAGTTCGGCGAGTTCGTCGGCGTTCGGCTTGACGATGTCGGGGCGGGCGGCGAGGCCGCGGCGCAGCGGCTCACCGCTGGTGTCGAGCAGCACGGGGACGCCCGCGGCCCGCGCCGCGCGGACGAGGACGGCGTACGCGCCGACGGGGACGCCCGGCGGCAGGCTGCCGCACAGGGCGACCGCGGCCACGCCCTCGCCGCGCACCAACGCCTCGTACGCGTCGAGGAATCCGGCCCACTCGGCGGGCGTGACGGACGGGCCCGGCTCGTTCAGCTGGGTGGTGTCGCCGGTGCGGGTGTCCACGACGGCGAGGGTGCGGCGGGTGGCGCCCCCGACGGGGCGCAGCGCGTCGGTGACGCCGGGGACGCGCGCGAGGTGGTCGCGCAGGGTGCGGCCGGTGTCGCCGCCCGCGAAGCCGGTCGCCGTCACCGGATGGCCGAGCGCGGCGAGCACGCGGGCGACGTTCAGGCCCTTGCCGCCCGCGCGTTCGGTCACCTCGGTGACGCGGTGCGTGGCGTGGGGCGTGAGCGTCGGCACGTGGTACGTGAGGTCGAGGGCGGCGTTCAGCGTGACCGTGACGATCACCGCTTCACCCCCGAGAACCAGCACGAACCGGCGCGAACCGGCGACACTTCCGAAACCGGACCGGTACGCGGTCAACGCGCGTACCCCTTAAGGCTTTCGGGGCCTGATCATGCCAAAAAGAAGGCGGTTGGCCCAGACCCAGGGCCAACCGCCTCAGCGCGGGGTGCGGGTGCGCGTCAGGTGGGGTCGACGATCCACTCGCCCTTGCGCAGCACGCCCTTGAGGGCGAACTCCGCGTCCAGGACGACGATGTCGGCGTCCTTGCCGGGCTCCAGGGAGCCGACCTTGTCGTAGACGCCGAGGAGCTTCGCCGGGTTGGCGGAGATCGCGGCCACGACGTCGTCGACGGGCAGCTCGTCGACGGTCACCGCACGCTGGAAGGCGCGGTCCAGGGTCAGCGTGGAGCCCGCGATGGCGCCGCCCTCGGCGAGCCGCGCGACGCCCTCGGACACCACGACCTCCAGCGGGCCCAGGTGGTAGGTGCCGTCGCCGAAGCCCGCCGCGTCCATCGCGTCGGTGATCAGCGCGACCCGCTCGGCGCCCGCGTGGTGGAAGGCCAGCTGGAAGGAGGCCGGGTGCAGATGGGTGCCGTCGTTGATGAGCTCGACGGTGATCCGCTCGTCCTCCAGGAGCGCGGCGATCGGCCCCGGGGTGCGGTGGCCGAGGCCGGGCATCGCGTTGTACAGGTGCGTGGCCACGGTGGCGCCCGCGTCGATGGCCTCGACGGTCTGCTCGTACGTGGCGTCGGTGTGCCCGATCGCGGCGATCACACCGTGCTCGGCGAGCAGCCGCACGGAGTCGATGCCGCCGGGCAGTTCGGTGGCGAGGGTGACCATCTTGGCCTGGCCGCGGGCCGCGTCGAGGAGCTTGCGGACCTCCGCCGGGTCCGGGTGGCGCAGCAGGGACTCGCTGTGCGCGCCCTTGCGGCACGGCGAGATGAACGGGCCCTCGAAGTGGATGCCCGCGATCTCGCCCTGCTCGGCGAGCTCGGAGAGCAGGCCCGCGCGCTGGGCGAGCGCGTCCATCTCACCGGTGACGGTGGAGGCGACGAGGGTGGTGGCGCCGTGCAGGCGGTGGGTGTGGACGCCGTGCAGGATGTCGTCGACGGTGCCGTTGGTGAAGGAGGCGCCGCCGCCTCCGTGGTTGTGGATGTCCACGAAGCCGGGGACCAGCCAGTGGCCGCTCAGGTCGACGACTTCGGCGTCCGCGGGAGCGCTCCCCGCGATGCGCGCGCCGTCGACGATCACGCGGCCCTGGGCGACGGTCCCGGTGGGCAGGACCACCTGAGCACCGGCGAGAACCTTGCTAGTGGCCATCAGGCGGTTACCTCCGTGGAGTCGGCAGTGGGGGTGGTGGACGCAGTGGATGTATCGGTACGCGCGCCCTTCGGCGTGAGCAGGTCCCAGGCGAGGAGTCCCGCGCCCAGGCAGCCCGCCGCGTCGCCGAGCGCCGCGGGGACGATCCGCGGCAGCGTCTGGAACTGGACCACGCGGTCCGCCACGGCCTCGCGCAGGGGCGTGAACAGGGTGTCCCCGGCCTCCGCGAGACCGCCGCCGACGATCAGCGCTTCGGGGTCCAGAAGGGTGAGGGCGGTCAACAGGCCGTCGGCGAGGGCGTCCACCGCGTGCCGCCAGACCGCGAGGGCGCGCGGGTCGCCCGAGCGCACCGCCTTCGCGCAGTCCACGGCGTCCGCGGCGGGGTCGCCGCTGGCCTTCGCCCACGCCTCGCTGACCGCGGACGCGGACGCCAGGCGCTCCAGGCAGCCGCGCTGGCCGCAGCCGCAGGGCGGCCCTCCCGGGCGGACGACGATGTGCCCGATCTCGCCGGCGGAGCCGTGGGCGCCGGGCTCGATGCGGCCGCCGATGCCGATGGCGCCCGCGATGCCGGTGCCAAGGGGCACGAACAGGAAGCGGTCGAAGGCCTTGCCCGCGCCGATCCTGCCCTCGGCGAGGCCGCCGGTGCGCACGTCGTGGCCGAGGGCCACGGGGATGTCTCCCAGGCGGGCGCTGAGCAGGTCGCGCAGCGGTACGTCGGTCCAGCCGAGGTTGGCCGCGTAGACCGCGAGGCCGCGTTCGGCGTCGATGATGCCGGGGACCGCGACGCCCGCCGCCGCGGCGCTCTCGCCGAGCTGCTCCTCGCCGTGCGCGCGCAGGTCGGCGGCGAAGTCGAGGATCGACTCGACGACCGCGGCCGGGCCGCGGTCGCGGCCGGTCGGGCGGCGGGCCTCGTGGAGCAGCGTGCCGTCCGCCCCGACCAGGGCGGCCTTCATTCCGGTGCCGCCCACGTCCAGGGCGATGACATGTCTCACGGGGACAGTGTCGCGTGTGACCCCGCGAGAGGTCTAGTCCAGTGCGGGGTGGGTCGGTGCCTCGCGGTGCGCCCCAGGCCCGCCCCTCCCCGCTCCGGGTGCGGCTGCCCCCGTTCCCCCGCTCAAGACAATCGGCGCTCCGCGCCTCGTCCTCAAACGCCGGACGGGCTTAGCTGAGGATCACGCTTCTCGTCAGGTTGCGGGGGCTGTCGGGGTTGTGGCCCCGGGACTCCGCCAGGTGTACCGCCAGGCGTTGGGCCCGGATCAGGTCGGCCAGAGGGTCGATGTCGGTGCGTGTTTCCAGGTGGCCGCCCACGCGGGCCACGTCCTCGTCCAGGCCCTCGGGCAGGGTGCCGAACATCCAGGCCACCCGGCCGGGGCCGGTGATCGAGATGGGGCCGTGGCGGTACTCCATCGCCGGGTAGGCCTCCGTCCAGGCGCCCGCGGCCTCGCGCATCTTCAGGCCCGCCTCCAGGGCGAGGCCGTAGGTCCAGCCGCGGCCGAGGAACGTCCACTGCTCCGCCGCGGTGACCGCCTCGGGCAGCGGCTCGGTGATCGCGCGCTCGGCGTCGGCCGCCGCGTCGGCGAGCGGCTTCACGCCGGGGACCTCGCCGAGCCCGGCGCGCAGGAAGGCCAGGGCCGTCGTCGCGAACCGCGTCTGCACCACCGACTCCTCGTCGGCCCAGTCGAGGACGGCCACGGTGTCGGCGGCCGCCATGACGGGCGTCTTCGGGTCGGCGGTCAGGGCCAGCGTCGGCACGGTGCCGCGCACGGCCGCGAGCAGGTCGAGGACCTCCGTCGTCGTACCGGAGCGGGTGATCGCCACGACGCGGTCGTAGCGCCGCCCGGCGGGGAACTCCGACGACGCGAACGCGTCCGTCTCGCCCTGCCCCGCGGCCTCCCGCAGCGCCGCGTACGCGAGCGCCATGAACCACGACGTGCCGCAGCCGGTCACGGCGACGCGCTCGCCCGGCGCGGGCAGTCCCTCGAAGTCCGCGGCGTGCGCGGCGGCCCGCCGCCAGCAGTCGGGCTGGGTGGCTATCTCAGTTGCGGTACGCGACATCTGCCAAGGCTCCTTGCCGGTGCGGGAGTTGCGTGGGGCATCGCCCCGAGCAGTGCTTAGCAGCAGCGCGGCGGGTGCGGCAATGGGGTACCGCCGTTGCAGAAGCGATACGCGGGTGGTGTAGACCTGGTGTCAGGCCGCGGGGGAGACTCGCGGTTCCGTACGTTCCGACAAGGGTGGGAAAACAGCAGTGCAGCGGCGCGTGACAGGGCTGACGGCGGCGGTGGCCGCACTGAGCATGGCGGCACTGCTCGCCGGATGTGGCGGATCGGGCGGGTCGGGCGATGTGACCCTCAAGCTCGTGGCGGCCGACTACGGCGACTCGGCGGCGAACAGCTCCAAGAAGTACTGGGACAAGCTGGCCAAGGCGTTCGAGGCCGAGCACCCGGACATCAAGGTCGACGTCGAGGTCTACTCCTGGACCGACGTGGACCGCAAGGTCAAGGAGATGGTCGCGGACGACGACGCCCCCGACCTCGCCCAGAGATCGGCGCCTACGCGGACTACGCCGCCCGGGACAAGCTCTACAGCGCCGACGACGTGCTCTCCATCCCCACCCAGGCCGACTTCCTCGCCCCGCTGTCGAAGGCGGGCGTGGTCAACCGCGTCCAGTACGGCATGCCGTTCGCCGCGTCCACGCGCCTGCTGTTCTTCAACGAGAAGCTCTTCAAGGACGCGGGCGTCGCCCCGCCGGAGAGCTGGAGCCAGCTCCAGGCCGCCGCGAAGAAGCTCAAGGCGCGCGGCGTGAAGTACCCGTACGCGCTGCCGCTCGGCCCGGAGGAGGCGCAGGCCGAGACGCTCCAGTGGCTGCTCAGCGGAGGCGGCGGCTACACCGACAACGTCGGCTCGTACGACATCGACTCCAAGCAGAACGTGCAGACGTTCAAGTGGCTGAAGGACGAGCTGGTCGGCAAGGGCCTGACCGGGCCGACGGCGCCTGCCGAGCTCAACCGCGCGCAGGCCTTCGCGGCGTTCACGCGCGGCGAGGTCGGCATGCTCAACGGCCACCCCACGCTCATGCAGATGGCGGCCAAGAAGGGCGTCAAGTTCGGCATGGTCCCGATGCCCGGCGTCAACGGCAAGACGCAGGCCACGATGGGCGTCGCCGACTGGATGATGGCCTTCAAGCAGAACGGCAACCGCAAGGAGATCAGCGAGTTCCTGGACTTCGCCTACTCCAAGAAGAACGTCCTGGACTTCTCCCGCGAGTACGACCTGCTGCCCGTCACCACGTCGGCCTCCCAGGCGATGGCCGCCGACAAGCAGGACGCGAAGAAGCTCGGCACCTTCCTGGAGCAGCTGCCCACCTCCCAGCTGTATCCGGTCGGCAAGACCTCGTGGGCGCAGGTGTCGGTGCAGGTCAAGAAGTACATCGGCAAGACCGTCGACCCGAACGGCGACCCTGAGGCCGTCCTCGGGCAGATCGAGTCGAAGGCGGCCGCCGAGGAGAACGCGCGGTAGCTCTCGCGAGCCGGTCTGTCGGTGCCCGTGGTTAGTGTGGGTGCGTGAACGACGTTCCCCGTCCCGGGCTCTCCTCGCAGGCCCTCGCCGTGCTCGCGCTGGAGCGGCGGAGCTGGAGCGGGCCCGGGGCCAAGGAGCGCGCCGTCCGCGAAGAGCTGGGGCTCGCGCCGGTGCGCTACTACCAGCTCCTCAACGCCCTCCTCGACGACGAGCGGGCCCTCGCCCACGACCCGGTCACCGTGAACCGGCTGCGGCGGGTCCGAGAGGCGCGGCGCGCCGAGCGCTGAGGCTATGGTCGGGCCCATGGGTGACCTCACGCACGCCTTGCCCGAGCCGCTGAGCCCCGCCGGACGCGAGGGGCTCGCCGCGATCCTGGCCCGCCCCGAAAGGGCCGTGATCGCCCTGGACTTCGACGGCACGCTCGCGCCGATCGTGCCGGACCCCGAGCGGGCCCGCGCCCACCCCGGCGCCGTGCCCGCGCTCGCCGCGCTCGCCCCCAGGGTCCGCTCCGTCGCCGTCGTCACCGGCCGCCCGGCGGGCGTCGCCGTCCGCCACGGCGGCTTCGCGGGCGCCCCCGGCCTCGAACACCTCGTCGTCCTCGGGCACTACGGCGCGGAGCGCTGGGACGCCGTCACCGGGACCGTGCACGCGGCGGAGCCGCACCCCGGCGTCGCCGCCGTGCGCGCCGAACTCCCCGGGTTCCTCGACGGGATCGGCGCGTGGCGCGGCACCTGGATCGAGGAGAAGGGGCGGGCCGTCGCGGTGCACACGCGCCGGGCGGAGGCCCCCGAGGCCGCCTTCGACGCGCTGCGCGCGCCGCTCGCGGACCTCGCCGCCCGCCACGGCCTGATCGTGGAGCCGGGCCGCATGGTCCTCGAACTGCGCCCGCCCGGCGTGGACAAGGGCGTCGCCCTCACCGAGTACGTACGGGAGGTCGGCGCCGGGGCGGTCCTGTACGCCGGGGACGACCTGGGCGACCTGCCCGCCTTCGCCGCCGTCGACAAGCTGCGGGTGGACGGGCGGAGCTGCGGGGGCTGCTCGTGTGCAGCGGCAGCGCGGAGGTCACGGACCTGGCGACCCGAGCCGACCTGGTGGTCGACGGCCCCGGGGGCGTGGTGACCCTGCTGACGGCCCTGGCGAAACACCTGCCCGGCGGCTGAGGCGTTGGCCCTGGCGGAACACCTGCCGGGCGGCTTCGGGCTGTGCCCACCCGTTCCGCCCTCTGGGCGGCCCAGCTGCCCACAGCGGGGTACGGCGCGAAGCGCACCCGGCGGGGTACGGCGCGAAGCGCACCCGGCGCGGGACGGCGCGAAGTGCCCACAGCGGGGTACGGCGCGAAGCGCACCCACCCACCCACCCGCAGCGCCACGCGTCGAGCCCCCCGTTTCGCAGCTCAGGGGTGAACGGGTGGGTGGGTGGGAAAAATCCCGCCGCGGTAGCGGCGGGCACCGGTCAAGACGCAAGCGCGCTGAGCTGATCCACGAACCACCGCGCCGGAGGCAACGCCGTGGCCGCGGCGGCGAGAGCCGCTTCGTGCGCTCGGCCCGCTCGCCAGCGGGAAGCACAAGCGCCTCGTGGAGCGCCGCGGCCGTCCCCGACACGTCGTACGGGTTCACCCCGATCGCGTCCTCGGCGAGCTCCTCGTACGCCCCGGCCTCCCGGGAGAGCACCAGCGCACACCCCTCGTCGGAGACGACCGGCACCTCCTTGGCGACCAGGTTCATCCCGTCCCTGATGGGGTTGACCAGCGCCACGTCGGCGAGCCGGTACGCGGCGAGGGAGCGCGCGAAGTCGTCCTTGACGTGCAGGACCACCGGCGTCCACCCGTCCGTGCCGAAGCGGGCGTTGATCGCGCCGGCGACCCGGGCGACCTCCGCCGTGTAGGCGCGGTACACCGCGAGGTCCTGCCGCGAGGGGTAGGCGAACGCGACGTGCACCACCCGCTCGTGCCACTCGGGCCGCTCCGCGAGCAGCAGCTCGTACGCCCGCAGCCCCCGCACGATGTTCTTGGAGAGCTCCGTCCGGTCGACCCGGACGATGACCTTCCGCCCGGCTCCGACCTGCTCCCGCAGCGCGGCCAGGCGCTCCTCGACGTCGGGCCGCCGCGACCGCTCCCGCAGGAAGTCCGCGTCGGCGCCGAGCCCGTGCACCCCGATCCGCGTCCCCGACGTACCCCCGAGCACGCGCACGCAGCACTCCGTGAACGCGTCCGCCCACCGCCCGGTGAGGAAGCCGAGCCGGTCCGCGCCGAGCATGCCGCGCAGGAGCCGCTCGGCGACGTCGTCCGGCAGCATCCGGAAGTAGTCCACCGGCGCCCACGGCGTGTGCGAGAAGTGCCCGATGCGCAGGTCGGCGCGGAGCTCGCGCAGCATGCCCGGCACCAGCGCCAGGTGGTAGTCCTGCACCAGGACCGCCGCGCCGTCCGCCGCGCTGTCGGCGAGGGCCCGCGCGAAGGCCTGGTTGTACCGCTCGTAGGCGGCCCACTGGGCGCGGAACTCGGGGCCGAACTCCGGCTCCAGCGGCGTTTGGTACAGCATGTGGTGCACGAACCACAGGACCGAGTTCGCGACGCCGTTGTACGCCGCCGCGTGCGTCTTCGCGTCGATGTCCAGCATCCGCACGCCCGGCTCCCCGACCCCGCGCCGCACCGCCTCGCGGTCGCCGTCGCCGAGCGCCGAGCACACCCACAGCGCGTCCGCGTCGTCGCCCACGGCGCTCAGCCCGGACACGAGCCCGCCGCCGCCCCGCCTGGCGGTCAGCGCCCCGCCCTCCCCGACGGCGTAGGAGACGGGGCCGCGGTTGGACGCGACCAGGACAGAAGCGGCGGCATGCGCGGAGACCATGGAGACGAACCTAGCCCGCGCCGGAATCCCGTAAACGCGCATCCGTGCGACCGGCCCGCCGCAGGGGTGAAGCGGCCGGAAGAAGCCTCCGCGGGCGGGCCACGGGGCTCACGCGACGCGCCGCGCCGCGTACTCCGCGATCTCCGCCATCGGCGGCCGCTCCTCGGTGTCCACCGCGTACGTGCGCGGCTCGAACCCGGACGGGCCCCGCACGAACTGCGTCAGCTCCGGCCGCACCAGCTGGCCGCGGGCGAGGCGCAGCTGCGCCGTGCGGTAGATCGACGCCGCCATCCGCCCGAGCGCCTGCCCGTCCTGGTGCCGGTGCCTGCGCACGCCCACGTCGACCTGCGCGAGCGCGTCCAGGCCCACGGTGTGCAGCGCGTCCACGAGCAGGGCCAGCTCCACGCCGTACCCGACGGGGAACGGCAGCCGCTCCAGGAGCGACCTGCGGGCCGCGTACTCGCCGCCGAGGGGCTGTACGAAGCCCGCGAGGCGCGGCCAGTGCATGTTCAGGACCGGCCGGGCCAGGAGCTCGGTGACGCGCCCGCCCTGGCCCGCCGTCGTTCCGGCGTCGGGGCCGTGGCGGTCGTCCGACACGGTCAGCGGGCGGTCGTACATCGCCTTCACGAAGTCCACGTCGGGCTCGGTGAGCAGCGGGCCCACGATGCCGGTCACGAAGTCCGCCGAGAACTCCTTCAGGTCGGCGTCCACGAACGCGATCACATCGCCGCTCGTCACCAGGAGTGACCGCCACAGGACCTCGCCCTTGCCGGGGACGGCCGGCAGGCGCGGCAGCACGTCGTCGCGCCGCACCACCCGGGCGCCCGCGGCGCGCGCCACGTCCGCGGTGCGGTCGCGCGAGCCGGAGTCCACCACCACGAGCTCGTCCACCAGCGGCACCTTCTCGACGAGCTCGCGGCGGATCTCGGCGACGATCTCGCCGACGGTCCGCTCCTCGTCGAGCGCGGGCAGCACGACGCTCACCGTGGTGCCCGTGGCCCGCTTCGCGGCGGTAAGACGGTCCAGCGGGCGGTCGGCCACGGACCAGGAACGCCTGCTCAGCCAGCGCTCGACCTCTTGCAGCACGCGGGCTCCTCCCGTTGGTGGCCGTGCATGTGATCCATCTCGCGGTTCGGACGACTATCTCAACTGTCCGGGCCTTCGGTTACAGTCTTGAACAACGCCGGTGACCATCGCATGTCGGGGGTCGCCGCCGTCACAATCGAATACCGCTCATCCAGAGGGGCAGAGGGATACGGCCCGTTGAAGCCCCGGCAACCCTCCAGTCGGTCTCGTACGACGCCATCGGCGCACCGCGAGGCTCCCGACTTGGGAAGGTGCCAATTCCGTCTCGTGGCGAGATGCGCCGCGAGGAAGATGAGGAGAAAGGGCCTCGCCTCCATGGCTGTGCAGACTGTCGCCACCCCCTCCGCACCGGGCACCCGGGTCGACCTCGGACCCGCCTCGGGCCTCTCCTGCCGCGAGTGCGGCACGCTCTTCCCGCTCGGTCCGATCTTCGCCTGCGCCGAGTGTTTCGGCCCGCTCGAAGTCGCGTACGACCTGCCCGTCGGTGACCCGGAGGCACTGCGGCAAAAGATCGAGTCAGGCCCGGCGAACATCTGGCGGTACGCGCCGCTGCTTCCGGTCCCCGCCGACGTGGCCGACAAGCCGAACCTCAACCCGGGCTGGACCAAGCTCGTCAAGGCCGACAACCTCGCCCGTGAACTCGGCGTCGAGCCGGGCAGGCTGTTCGTCAAGGACGACTCCGGCAACCCCACCCACTCCTTCAAGGACCGCGTCGTCGCGCAGGCCCTGGAAGCCGCCCGCGCCTTCGGCTTCACCACGCTCTCCTGCTCCTCCACGGGCAACCTCGCCGGGGCCGTCGGCGCCGCCGCCGCCCGCGCGGGCTTCCGCTCCTGCGTGTTCATCCCGCACGACCTGGAGCAGGGCAAGGTCGTCATGGCCGCGGTCTACGGCGGCGAGCTCGTCGGCATCGAGGGCAACTACGACGACGTCAACCGCTTCTGCTCCGAGCTCATCGGCGACCCGCTCGGCGAGGGCTGGGGCTTCGTCAACGTCAACCTGCGGCCGTACTACGGCGAGGGCTCCAAGACCCTGGCGTACGAGATCTGCGAGCAGCTCGGCTGGGAGCTGCCCGACCAGCTGGTGATCCCGATCGCCGTCAGGATCGCAGCTCACGAAGATCGACAAGGGTCTGAAGGAGCTCATCAGGCTGGGCCTCGTCGCGGACAAGCCGTACAAGATCTTCGGCGCCCAGGCGGAGGGCTGCTCGCCGGTCTCGGCCGCCTTCAAGGCGGGTCACGACGTGGTCCGCCCGCAGAAGCCGAACACCATCGCCAAGTCCCTCGCCATCGGCAACCCGGCCGACGGTCCGTACGTCCTTGACATCGCCCGGCGCACGGGCGGTGCCGTGGAGGACGTCAACGACGAGCAGGTCGTCGACGCGATCAAGCTCCTCGCGCGCACGGAGGGCATCTTCGCGGAGACCGCGGGCGGGGTGACCGTCGGGGTCACGAAGAAGCTGATCGAGGAGGGGCTCCTCGACACCTCCCTGACCACGGTCGTCCTCAACACCGGTGACGGCCTCAAGACGCTGGACGCCGTCGCTGAGACCTCGCAGGCCACGGCCACGATTCGGCCCAGCCTGGACGCGTTTCGCTCACGCGGGGCTCGCGGGTTAGGGCGCCGTAGGGCTCGCTGCCTGTTTTTTTCGCTGCGGGGCCGTTGTGGCTGGTCGCGCAGTTCCCCGCGCCCCTTTCAGGGGCACCTCCCCCGTATCCCGAAGGTGGACCCATGAGCGTCAACGTTCGCATTCCGACCATTCTGCGTACCTACACCGGTGGGCGGGCCGAGGTGAGTGCCGAGGGCGGCACCCTCGCCGAGGTCATCGCCGACCTGGAGAAGAACCACACCGGTATCGCCACCCGCGTCCTCGATGACCAGGGCAAGCTGCGCCGCTTCGTGAACGTGTACGTCAACGACGACGACGTCCGCTTCGAGCAGGGCCTGCAGACGGCCACGCCGGACGGCGCGGGCGTATCGATCATTCCCGCGGTCGCGGGCGGCTGAGCGCCGCTTCGTATACGACCGCCGCGCGAAGTACGCAGCGTTACCGGGATTGCCCCCTCCGCGAGAGAAGCGGAGGGGGCAATTCTGCATGGTTGAGCGCGGTACAGTTGGGAATGGAGCTTCGCTTTTGGAGCGGCGCGGCGTCCGGAGCGGGCACGGAGTCGGCCTTCAGGCCGACAAGAAGTAGCCAAAGTGTGCCGCCTATTTGAGCCTAATGCGGCATTTGTCTGGCCCGACTTGCCCTGAACTCCGGTGAATTCTCCCTATACCGTCGATCGGCCATGCCCAGAATTCTCGTCCGATTGACCTGTTGCAGACGGCAGTTGGGCAGATACATTCAGCCGCGGTCGACGCGTTCCGGCGCACACCCCCAACCCATGGGGAGTGAGGTCTGACCCGGGTCCGCGAAGTGCGGTCCTGCGCAAGGGCCAGTAATAGGGGAGTTAGGCATGGCTCAGGGCACCGTCAAGTGGTTCAACGCGGAGAAGGGATACGGCTTCATCGCGGTAGACGGTGGTGCGGATGTATTCGTCCACTACAGCGCGATTCAGATGGACGGCTACCGCACCCTGGAAGAAGGTCAGCGGGTCGAGTTCGAGATCTCGCAGGGCCAGAAGGGTCCGCAGGCGGACATGGTCAAGCTCGCCGTCTGATCGGCTTGGCGCGATCGGCCACCAGCGACGTGTGGGGCCCGCATCCCGGTTTCGGGAGGCGGGCCCTTCGCTGTGCCCGGCCCCGGCCCCGGCCCCGGCCCCGGTCCTGACCTCGGCCCGACCCTGACCCCAGCCCCGACCCCACCCTCGGCGGTGCCCGGGTGCGGCCCCGGTTTTTGGAGGGCGACCTTGCACTCGGAGGGGGCGAGTGCTAATCATTGGCGTTAGCACTCTACGAGTGAGAGTGACAGAAGGACCGGGTGGGTGAGGTCCGCAGGCCGGGTGGGGCAAGGAACCACAAGGCAGGCAGACCGTCCGTCGCGGGCGCCGGCGCGGTCCGAGTATTTCCACCCCTGTCCGGGAGGACCACTTCACATGGCCAAGATCATCGCGTTCGACGAGGAGGCACGGCGCGGCCTCGAGCGCGGCATGAACCAGCTCGCCGACGCCGTCAAGGTGACCCTGGGCCCCAAGGGTCGCAACGTCGTCCTCGAGAAGAAGTGGGGCGCCCCCACGATCACCAACGATGGTGTGTCCATCGCCAAGGAGATCGAGCTCGAGGACCCGTTCGAGAAGATCGGCGCCGAGCTGGTCAAGGAGGTCGCGAAGAAGACGGACGACGTCGCCGGTGACGGCACGACGACCGCGACCGTCCTGGCCCAGGCCCTGGTGCGCGAGGGTCTGCGCAACGTGGCCGCCGGTGCCAACCCGATGGCCCTCAAGCGCGGCATCGAGAAGGCCGTCGAGGCCGTCTCCGGCGCCCTCCTTGAGCAGGCCAAGGACGTGGAGACCAAGGAGCAGATCGCTTCGACGGCCTCCATCTCCGCCGCCGACACCCAGATCGGCGAGCTCATCGCCGAGGCCATGGACAAGGTCGGCAAGGAAGGCGTCATCACCGTCGAGGAGTCCCAGACCTTCGGTCTGGAGCTGGAGCTCACCGAGGGTATGCGCTTCGACAAGGGCTACATCTCGGCGTACTTCGCCACCGACATGGAGCGTATGGAGGCGTCGCTCGACGACCCGTACATCCTGATCGTCAACTCCAAGATCTCCAACGTGAAGGACCTCCTTCCGCTCCTGGAGAAGGTCATGCAGTCGGGCAAGCCGCTGCTGATCATCGCCGAGGACGTCGAGGGCGAGGCCCTGTCCACGCTGGTCGTCAACAAGATCCGTGGCACCTTCAAGTCCGTCGCCGTCAAGGCCCCGGGCTTCGGCGACCGCCGCAAGGCCATGCTCGGTGACATCGCCATCCTCACGGGCGGCACGGTCATCTCCGAGGAGGTCGGCCTCAAGCTGGAGAACGCCGGTCTCGACCTGCTCGGCCGCGCCCGCAAGGTCGTCATCACCAAGGACGAGACCACGATCGTCGACGGTGCCGGTGACTCCGAGGCCGTCCAGGGCCGCGTGAACCAGATCCGCGCCGAGATCGAGAACAGCGAACTCGGACTACGACCGCGAGAAGCTCCAGGAGCGCCTGGCGAAGCTCGCGGGCGGCGTGGCCGTCATCAAGGCCGGTGCCGCGACCGAGGTCGAGCTCAAGGAGCGCAAGCACCGCATCGAGGACGCCGTTCGCAACGCGAAGGCGGCCGTCGAGGAGGGCATCGTCGCCGGTGGTGGCGTGGCCCTGCTGCAGGCCTCCTCGGTGTTCGAGAAGCTGGAGCTCGAGGGCGACGAGGCCACCGGTGCCGCCGCCGTCAAGCTGGCGCTCGAGGCCCCGCTGAAGCAGATCTCCGTGAACGCCGGCCTTGAGGGTGGCGTCATCGTGGAGAAGGTCCGCAACCTCACCCCCGGTCACGGCCTGAACGCCGCGAACGGCGAGTACGTGGACATGATCGCCGAGGGCATCATCGACCCGGCGAAGGTCACGCGCTCCGCGCTGCAGAACGCCGCGTCGATCGCCGCGCTGTTCCTCACCACCGAGGCCGTCATCGCCGACAAGCCGGAGAAGGCCGCCGCGGCCGCTCCGGGCGGCATGCCCGGCGGTGACATGGACTTCTGAGCCGGTCGATTCGGCTCGGACCCGGTCCGATCACGTTCCGAGGGCGGCACTCCTTGCCAGTGGCAGGGGGTGCCGCCCTCGGGCGTTTTCCGCGTCAGCCGACGCGGCCGACCTTCAGCACGTGGAGGGTGACGGCGCCGCCGTCCGGCCGGTACAGGACGCGCCAGACGCCGACATGCAGCCGGTAGTAACCGGAGGACCCCAGAGGACGGGCCGCTTCCGGGTGCGGATCGTCAGCGAGTGCCCGAACCGCCGAAGCCGTTGCCTTGGCACCCGTGGGGTCAGTGAGGCGGAGCCGCCGGAACTCGGTCATGGCCTGGTGTTCCCAGACCACGGTGTACGTCACGAGGCGGCCTCTCGGTGGTCCTCTGCCTCCAGCTGCGCCATGAACTCGTCGTGGGACAAGGAAGGTCCCGTGGGGGCGGCCTCGCGCGCCCGAGCCTCGGCGATGTCGGCCTCGTCGCGCAGCCGCTGCAGTTCCTCGAGCTCGCTTATGGGGATGAGCGCGGCAGCGGGCTTTCCGTACTCGGTGATCAGGATGTGCTCTTGCCCGTGGCGGACCCGGCCGACCAACTGCCCGAGCTGGTTGCGGGCGTCCACGAGAGGATAGGTCTCCATAGTCAAACTGTACACACCAGCAGGTGTGTGGAGTGTCCTCAAGACGTCGTCCTTTCGTGTCAGGGAGTGGTCGCCGCGCGGACTCGTGCTGCGTGGGTGTGGACCTGGGCGGCCGTGAGCGTGGGTGTACGGGGCGTCGCCTCGCCCCGGCAGGGAGCGCAGCGGCCGCCTGGCAAGGCCTCCGGGCGGCCTGGGGCGCCGCATGTCGCGCACTCCAGCACGCGTAGGGGGCGGCGATGCGTGTCGGGCGGCGGCTCCGGGGGGAGTTTCGCCGTCAGGCGGCTGCGTACGAGGCCCGCCGGGCTGTGGACCGGGATGGGCAGGCCCGTGGTCAGGGCGCGCAGGATCGCCTGCTCCGTGGCGCCCCGCGCGAACCACCGCTCCGCGAGGGGGCCGAGCGCGGCGCAGTCCGCCGCCGAAAGCGACAGCGCGGGGGCCGTCCGGCCCAGGGCCGCCAGGAGGATGAACGCCCGGCTCCGGGTGGGGCGTTGGCGCTCCCTCGGTAAGTCGCCCCGCGTGAACTCCGCCCACCACGTGTCGTCCCTCGCCGTGCGCGAGAACCACGTCCGGGTGATCCAGCGGGCGCTCCCGCTGCCGTGCACGTGTTCGCGGCCCCGGCGCAGATGGCCCGCCGCCTGGAGCGCGTTGAGGGCCGTCCGTAGCGCGCACTGCCCGTACGGGAGGGTCTTGGCCAGCGTCTTTACGGAGATGTCCGTGCCGTCGGGCAGCCGGTCGACGTATGCCGCGATGGCTGCTTCGCGGGGCGGCAGGTGCGGGAAGTCGTCGCCGGTGCGGGGGAGTTGGTCCGGGGCGGAGCGCTTCCCGTAACCCGGATTAGCCATCGGGTGCGGGGCCGCGTGCGCGGAGCGGGCGGCGTCGGTAAACTTGGCGTTAGCCATGAGATCGCTGCTTTCGATCTTGTTGGTTAAACCCCCGCAGGTGTTCCAGCACCGGGCGGGGGTTGTTCGTTATGCGGGCACGTTAAGGCGTCGCTACGTTGCGTGGCAAGTCGGTTGCGGGAAGTGGGGCCTGCGTCAACTCGCGGGGAGGGTGGGTGGGTTGAGACCCACCGCCCGTTCCTTGGAAAGAGGGCTCGGAGCTGGAGGCTTGAGCTTCGGGGTTCTCGTCCTTGGGCGCGGTCGTCAGCGCTGGGCCTCCGTCAGGGGCAGGCCGTGGCGGGCGGCGAGGGCGCGGACGCCGTCCGGCAGCGGGGGTGCGTCGGCGGCTGGGGTGAGCAGGCGTGTGTGGATGCGGGTGGTGCCGTCCGCGTGCCTGCGCACCCACGTCGGGTGCTGGAAGCCGACCGGCAGGCTGCCGCCGCCGCTGAGGCGCAGCGTCAGCGAGGCCCCCTTGCGCCCCTCGCCCAGCTCCAGGGACCGGATGTCGGACCAGCGCAGGATCACGAGCGTGTCCGGGCCGCCCACCCCGATGCCCAGGTCGTTCAGGACGAGCCCGTCCCTGAGGGTGCTGAGCAGGCCGACGAGCCGGATCAGCGTGACGAACGCCCCGAACACCGCCGCGCCCGTGACCCAGTCCGGCCCTTGGAACACCCGGGGGTTCAGGGCGACCACCGCGATGAACGCGAGGGCGACCAGCGCGTTGAGCAGGATCTGTAAGCCCCAGCGGGCGCGGTCGCGGTGGTACAGGGCGGGCGGGTACGGCCTCGGGGGCGCCGTCTTGGGGGCCGGGTGTTCCGCGCCGCCCGTGCCGAGGCCACCCGTGAACAGGTCGAGCAACCGTTTCGGCGACGGCCGCCGCGCGGGGTCCTTGCGCAGGCACGCCCGTACCACCGGGCGCAGCGCCTCGGGCACCGCCGACACGTCGGCCTCCTCGTACACCGCCCGGAACAGCAGCCCGTGCGCCGACCCGTCCCCGAACGCACTGCCGCCCGCCGCCGCGACCAGGACCGCGCCGAGCGCGAAGACGTCGCACGCCCCGGTGACGTCCGGGTCGCCCCGCGCCTGTTCCGGCGCGATGAAACCGGGGGTTCCCACCACCGCGTCGCCCGTGAGCCGGGTGCCCTCCAGGGCGCGGGCGATCCCGAAGTCCAGGACCCTCGGGCCGTCCTCCGCCAGGATGATGTTGGCGGGTTTCAGGTCGCGGTGTACGAGCCCGCAGGCGTGGATCGCCTCAAGGGCCTCGGCGAGCGCCGCGCCCAGCGCCCACAGCGCCGCCTCGTCGAGGGGGCCGCGCTCGATCTCCCGGGCGAGCGTCGGCCCCTTCACGTACGCGCTCGCCATCCATGGTTGGGGCGCGTCGGGGTCGGCGTCCACCACGGCCGCCGTGTGGAAGCCGCCGACCCTCCGGGCGGCCTCGACCTCCTTGCGGAACCGGCCCCGGAAGCGGGGGTCCGCCGCGTACTCCGCCTTGACCACCTTGATGGCCACGGCGCGGCCCGCCCGGGAGCGTCCCAGGTAGACGGCGCCCATGCCGCCACGGCCTATCTCCCGTTCGATCACGTAGTTACCGACGCGCCTCAACGGCCGTCCCCCCGCCTGCGGTTGGCGCTACAGCTTCAGGGAGCCGATGAAAGCGGACCAGGCCGGGGGATGGAAGAGGAGGTGGGGGCCGTGGGGGGTTTTGGAGTCGCGGACGGGGACGGCGTCCGGGTGGCCGTCGGCGACTTCGAGGCATTCGTCGCCGCCTCCGCCGCTGTACGTCGACTTGCGCCAGCGCGCTACCTCCAGGCATTCACCGCCGCTGCCGCCGCTGTAGCTGGACTTGTGCCAGGTGGCCGTGCTCAGGTCGTAGTCAGGGTTGGTCCTCATGGGCGTAATCCTGCGCCAACGCCTCGATCAGGGCTAGGGACTTCTCCGGCGAGAGCGCGTCGGCCGCGAGGAGTTCGAAGGTGAACTTCAGTCGGGCGACGGTGGCAGGGTCATCCTCCAGCCGTCCGGTGCCGGGCCCCTCGAAGTAGACCAGTGGAGGGGCGTCCTCGAAGTCCATCAGCCGCAGGTAGCCCTCCATCGATGTGTGCGCTCCTGTGCTGAACGGCAGTACTTGCACGATGACCCGGCCGCGGCGGGCCAGACCCGCAACGTGACTCAAGGCCTCCGCCATCACAGCGCGGCCGCCCGTCACCCGGCGCAGCGCCCCCTCGTCAAGCACCGCCCACAACAACGGGTTTGTCGGATGGCTGAGCAGGCGGCCTCGCGCCATCCGGCCGTCGACCCACTTGTTGATGGTTGCCTCAGTGGCCGTCGGGTCATACGCGCGGATCACGGTCCGTGCGTACGCGGGGGTCTGGAGCAGCCCCGGGATCAGCATCGGCGCGTACTGACGGATCGCCGTGGCCTCCGCCTCTGCCTCCGCCGCCTCGGCGAAGTGCTCGGGATAGCGGGACTTGGCCGCTGCTGCACAGTTCCGGGTGAAGAAGCCCTCCGTACCCAGTACTTCGTCGAGCATCCGGGCGTGGTCCGGCTGCATGCGGCGCGTACCGGCCTCCAACTGGCCGATGAACGAGCCGCTGACGAAGATCCGGCTGCCCAGTTTCTCCTGGTTGAGGCCGGACTTCTCGCGAGCGTGGCGCAGCTCCGCGCCCAGTAACGCACGAGGGTTGGAGGACGGGTCGAGGTCTTTGGGTCGTGTCATCGGTGGGGGACTCCTCGGACACCGGGGATTGTTGGGTGGCCTGCGCTTTTCAGGGTAGGCGCGAGTGAACACCCTGGGTGAGGAACCTTGAACACTCAGTAGAAAGGCGTACGCGATGGCGATGACACCGGAGGAGCGCGGGCGGGCCGCCGAAGACGTGGTGGAGGCGTTGCGGACGGAGCTGGCCCGCCTGGGGGTCACGCTACCCTCGCTGCGCGTCGACCCGCTGACGATGTCGGCCGAAGCCCCGTACCCGCTGGTCGAGTTGGGGCGCTGCAACCTCGACACGGCGATGCGGCTCGTGGCGGTGCTGCGCGGGGCGGGCGCGTGAACCCGGGGGAGTACGCCGTCGACGTACGGGACGGCAGCGTCGGCCAGGTGATGGGCCGCGAGGGCGGCTACGTGCAGCTGCGGCCGGTGGGCGGCGGCCGGGAGTGGGACTGCCCGCCGGAGGCGGCGGCGCCCGCGTCCACGGGGGAGGTGCTGCGGGCGCGGGTGCGCCAGGTGAACCGGGAGGGACGGCTGCCGTAGCCCTCGCGGTGCGCCCCAGGCCCGCCCCTTCCCGATCCCGGGGCTGCCGCCCCGGCCCCCGCATCGGCGCTCCGCGCCTCGTCCTCAAACGCCGGACGGGCTGGAAGACGGCCGTGGGGCGGCCTCCCCGGCGGGAACGATGGGAGACCGCCTCCACGTGGTGGGCCCTCAGTCGGGCAGGCGGTCCAGAATCCAGGTGCAGAGTTCCTCGGTGATGCGGGTGTGGCCCTCGTTCTGGGAGGCGCAGAGGAATTCGTCGAGCTCGCTGTCCTCGGGGGAGAGGGCGTTGATGTTCGCGTACAGCTTCTCGTCGGTGTCGAGGTCGCGGATGGCGACGGCGCTCACGGCGGGCACGAAGCTGTGGGACTTGATGTGCGCCTCGGAACGGAAGCCGAGGATCGGCGGCAGCGCGTTGAAGCGGTCCGCGAGGATCTCGAAGCTGTTGAGAGTGCCGCCGGGGGCGCCGTCGATGCTCGGCAGGCCCGTGGTGTGGACCTCCTTGGCGGGCGGCGGGGTCACCACGCGGAGCTTCGCGACGAGTTGGCGCTCGCCGGGCGGCTGGGTGAGGAGCCTGCTGCCGAGGACGGACAGGCCCTTGCCCTCGAAGGCGAGCTTGCCGGGCTCCACGCCGTTGCCGGTGCCGTCCGCGACGCCGTTGGCGACGCCGATGAGACGGGGGATGCGCGGCCAGTTGCCGACCTGCTCAAGCGCCGTGAGGAACTCGGTGCGCAGCTTGCTCGTCGCGGGCGTGTCCTGCCACTCGGCGATGTGCTGCCACAGGAGCTGCTGCGCCGCCGCGCTGTTCATCTGCTCCGAGAAGGCGCTGTTGAGCTTGCGGATGTAGTGCGCGAACGACTGGAGCGCGATCGGAATCCAGGCGCCCCGGTGCGGGCTGTCGTACGAGACGTACAGGGCGGTGCGGTGGTCCATCCGCCGCGTCTCCATGCGGGCGAGCGCGTAGCGGGTGACGAGTCCGCCCATGCTGAAGCCGCCGACGGCCAGGCGGGTGTCGCCCTGCTGCTCGGCGTTGGCCCGCATGATGGCGGCCTCCGCCGCCTGCGCGTTGTCCAGGATCGAGGCGCTGCGCTCGTTGAAGCCGAGGAGGATCACGTCCCGGCCGCGCTGCCGCAGCGAGGTGAGGAACGGGAAGTCGTGGCGGTCCAGATAGTCCCAGGAGTCGTTCAGGCTGCTGGGGCCACCGAGTTGAAGCCGTCCGCCAGGATCACGGGACGGGTCAGGCTCCGGTTGCGCTCGCCGTAGTACACCCAGGCCGTGCCGTTCGGCAGCGGCCACACCTCGTTGGGCTCGGGCGCGGCGGCGGTGACGGGCTCCGTGGGGCCCGAGCCGAGCACGATGGGCGGCGCCGCCCGTAACGCTTCCTGGACCTGCTCCTCGCTCGGCGGCTGCTCTTCAGGCATGGGGTTCCCTCTCGACGTACACGTAGAAGTAGGCATGTCATCGCGATGGCGCGTGGTGACATCCTCTGTACGTGGAGTGATCGCGGGAACCGTCATTCGCGCCATTCGCGTCACGTCCGAAGAAAATCGCACATGACCGGAAACGCTCTCTTGCGTCAGGCGGTCGGCTTCGCGTCCGCGAGCGCCGCGCGCAGATGACCCCTCGACTCGGCGAGGAGGCGGGCCGCCGTTGGCCCGTCGACCTGGCCGAGAATCGCGAGGATCGCGTTCTTCACCTCGCCGTCCGTGGCCGCGAGCGCCCGCTCGATCTCGTCGTCGGGGGCGCCCGTCGCCAGTGCCACGATGCGGCGGGAGCGGGCCCGCAGCTTCTCGTTGGAGGCGCGGACGTCGACCATCAGGTTCCCGTACGTCTTGCCCAGACGGATCATCGTGATCGTCGAGATCATGTTGAGGACGAGTTTCTGCGCCGTGCCCGCCTTCAAGCGCGTGGAACCGGTGAGGAGTTCGGGCCCCACGACGACCTCGATGCCGTGCTCGGCGGCCGCCGCGAGCGCGCTGTCCGCGTTGCAGGACAGGCCGATCGTCAGCGCCCGGCGGGCCCGGGCGTGCTCGACCGCGCCGATCGCGTACGGCGTGCGGCCCGACGCCGAGACGCCGACCACCGTGTCCTCGGGCATCAGCGCAAGCGCGTCCAGGTCCTCGGCGGCCAGGGCCTTGCTGTCCTCGGCGCCCTCGACCGCCGTGACCATCGCGGCCGGGCCGCCCGCGATCAGGCCGAGCACGTCACCGGGGTCGGTGTTGAACGTCGGCGGGCACTCGGACGCGTCCAGGACGCCGAGGCGCCCGGCCGTGCCCGCGCCCGCGTAGATGAGGCGGCCGCCGCGCGCCATGCGCTGCGCCGTGGCGTCGATGGCGGCGGCGATGCGGGGCAGCTGCGCGGCGACGGCGGTCGGCACGGAGGCGTCCTCGCCGTTCATGATCCGCGCGATCTCCTCGGTGGGCAGCCGGTCGATCTCGGCGAGCTCGGGCCGGAAGGCCTCGGTCGTGAGGGAGGCGAGCTCGGCCCGCAGCTCGCCGTAGCCGTAGCCGTCGGAGGTGGAGGTCATGAGGACGTGGCTCTTTCGGTGACGGAGGGATTCTTTAGCCCGTCCGGCGTTCGAGGACGAGCGCGAAGCGCGATGAGGCCGCGCCCCAGCAGGAGCTCAGCCGTTGCGGTGGCGGTGCGCCAAGGCCTCGTACGACGCCGCGAGCGCCGGCGCGGCCGTCTCGTACGTCCGCTGCGCCACCCCCACGAACAGACAGTCCACGACGAGCAGTTGGCTCGTCCGGGACGACATCGCCGCCGGGCGCAGCTCGCTCTCGCGAGCCGTGGACGTGGTCAGTATGTGGTCCGCGTAGCTCGACACGAGGCCGTCAGGGCGGCCGGTGATCGCGATGGTGGTGGCGCCGTGCTCGAAGGCGACCCGCAGCGGCTCGATCACGTCACCCGTCGAACCGGAGTGCGTGATGGCGATCGCCACGTCCTTCGCGCGGAGCGTCACCGCGTTGGTGACGGCGAGGTGCGGGTCGGAGTGCGCGTGCGCGACCTGGCCGATGCGCAGGAGCTTCTGCGCCAGGTCCTGGGCGACGAGCCCGGACGCGGCCATGCCGTAGATCTCCGTGCGCCGGGCGGCGGCCAGCGCGGCCACGGCCGCGCCGAGCTGCACCGTGTCGAGCGCGGCCGCCGTGTCGGCGAGGGTCTGCTGCTCGTCGTACGCCAGCTTCGCGACGACGTCCGCGATCGGGTCGTCCACGGCGATGTCCGCCGTGACGGCCGGGGCCCGGCCCGACTGCTGCTGGGCGGCGAGCCCGGCGAGCGCCAGGCGCAGATCCCGATAGCCGGGGTAGCCGAGGAGGCGGGCCGTGCGGACCACCGTGGCCTCGCTGGTGCCGGTGAGCTCGGCGAGGCCGGTGACCGTGAGGGCGGCGCAGCCCGCCGGGTCGCCCGCGACGGCCTCCGCGACCCGCTGCATGGAGCGCGTCATCGACGGGGCGAGCGTGCGCACCTTGGCCGCGAGGGCGGCGGGAGCGGGCGGCGCGCCCCCGGCGAAAATTTCCTTCACGTCAGACGTCACCTCTGAAAGGTATTTTCAGGGCGGAGGCCGGTCAAGACCCCGGCGCCCGTCGCCCCGCGTGGGGCGCGTGGGGTGACAATTGCCGTATGGACACGATTGACCCCCTGGAGCAGGCGCTGCACGCCGCCCGCGCGCTCGTCCTCGCCGACCTCGCCGCGCGCGCGGTCGCGCAGGCCGACGTCGTCTCCTTCGTCGAGGAGGCCGTGGCGCACCGCCGCTGGTGGGTCGAGCAGTGGCCCGAAGGCGCCGACTACGTGGCCGGGCTCGTCGCCCAGGACGTCCAGGACAAGATCCTGGAGCGGTACGGGCGCTGGCCGCTGTGCCCCGTGTGCGGCTCGGGCGACCCCCACGCCCTCGACGTGGAGCCGGAGCTGGGGCCCGATCCGCACTGGGTGTGCGGGAAGGCGGGCGTCGTCGTGGCGCCTGTGGGGAGTCTGACGTGACCGGGTACGGAGCCCGATGTGACCGGGTACGGAGCCTGATGTGACCGTGTACATAGACCCGCCCGTCTGGCCCGGGCACGGGCGGCTCTGGTCGCATCTGGTCAGCGACGTCTCGTACGAGGAGCTGCACGCGTTCGCCGCGCGGATCGGGGTGCCGGAGCGGGCGTTCGAGCGGGACCACTATGACGTTCCGGCTGAGCGGTACGGGGACGCCGTGGCGGCGGGGGCCGTGGAGGTGGGGTCCCGGGAAGTGGTTCGGGTGCTGGTGGGGGCGGGGTTGCGGCGGCGTAAGCGGGGTGGGGGATAGCCTCGCGGTGCGCCCCAGGCCCGCCCCTTCCCGAACCGGGTGCGGCTGCCCCCGGGCCCCCGCTCAACCGCATTGGCGCTTCGCGCCTCGTCCTCAAACGCCGGACGGGCTGGATCTTTCGCCGGGGTGGGCTGACAACGTGTACGTTCGCTGGCCCTCTCGGTCGGCTGACCGTGTGTAGTTCGCTCGGCGCAGGAGCGCCTCCGAGGCCGTGTTGCCCTCGTCGACCACCGCGCGCAGGCCGGTGACGTCGGGGAGGCGGAGGGCCCAGGAGGTCAGGGTCCGCAGGGCCTCCGTCGCGTAGCCGTTGCCCCGGGCCGTGGGGGACAGGTCGTAGCCGATCTCCGCCCAGCCCTCGTCGTCGGGGGCGCCGTGGAAGCCCATGGCGCCCAGGGCGCGCTGGTCGGCGGTGCGGATCGATCGCGTAGGAGCCCCACTCGGGGCGGTGCGTCCCGGCCGCGTACGCCTTCGCGATCAGTGCGGCGCCGGTCCGGGTGCCCTCGCAGGGGCCGCCCTCGATCCAGTCGAAGCCGCCGGTGCCGCCTGCGGCGAGGTCGGCCAGGGCCGGGGGCGCGATCTCCAGGAGTGCGACGCGCCCGGCGGGCAGGTGGATCTGGTTGTGCCAGCGCCAGCGCTCCGGGCGGGCCCGGCCCGGCAGGGTGGCGCGGCCCGTCGCCCACAGCAGGGTCCGCCAGTGCGAGGCGCCGTCGCGGGCGGGCGGCACGTGCGGGAACTGCCAGGCCAGGAGCGCCTCGCACAGGTCCTCCGGCGGCTCGTAGGCGACGTCGAAGGCCCGCAGGATGTCGTACGCGTGCAGCAGCAGCTCCACGATGCCCATGGCGGCGAAGCCGCGCGCGTCCGCGCTGCCGTACGGGAACGGGTGGAAGCCGCGCACCCCTGCGGGCGTCGTGCGCACCACCACCGCCGCGAGCAGCCCCGCCGACGCCTCCACGGCGTGCACCGCGCCCGCCGGGCCCGTGCCCTCCTCCAGGCGCACGTCGATCGGGACGTACGTCGTGGTGGTGCGGCCCGTCAGCTGCGCCGCGTACGCCGTGAAGTCGCTCGTGATGTGCGCGGCCGTGTCGAGGCAGCTCCACTCCAGGCCGCTCGCGGGCCGCGTCCAGTCGTACGCGTCCGTCGCCGCCGCCCGCAGCGCCCGCACCGCGTGCGCCGTGGCCCGGTCGATGTGTTCCGCGCCCATCTCCAGCATGCGCCGAGGCTACGTCAGCAGTGCCAGCTCGGCGACGAGGTTCTCGCGCGCCGGGGACTCCCAGTGCGCTGCCCCGTACGGGGTGCGGAACAGGCGGGGCAAGGCAAGGAGTTGGCGCAGTACGTTGGCGCGGCCCTCGCGGAAGGCCGCGTCCGGGACGAAGGCGTACTCCTCGCGGACCGCCGCCGCGTACGCCGCGTAGGCGTCCGGCGGTGCGGCGAGGACCGCCAGGTCGGCGTCGCACAGGACCTCGCCGTCGCGGTCCCCCTCCGCCGGGTCGTGGGTGACCGTCAGCCGTACCAGGCGCGCCACTTCGGCGGTGTCCGCCGCCGTCAGGCCCGCCTCCGGCAGGGCCCGCTCGGCCAGGCGGGCGCTGCGCTCCTCGTTCTCCGAACGGTCCGGGGCGTAGACGGCGTCGTGGAACCAGGCCGCGAGGCGCACCAGGTGCGGGTTGTCCGCGTGGGTCTGGAGGGTGTCGATGTGGTCGAGGACGGCGGTGAGGTGGGTGGGGGTGTGGTAGCGACGGTGGGGTTCTGACCAGCGGGCCAGGAGGGCGTCGGCGTAGGGGGTGGGGTCGGGGGGTGTGGGTGTGGGTGTGGGTGTGGAGTGGCGGGCTGCTGTGAGGGTTTCGTGCCAGCGGGTGTGGAGGGGGGTGGGGGCGTCGGCCATGGGGTCACGGTACGTGGGGGCCTCGCGGTGCGCCCCAGGCCCGCCCCTTCCCGAAACCGGGGCTGCCGCCCCGGGCCCCGCCCAACCGCATGGGCGCTTCGCGCCTCGTCCTCACACGCCGGACGGGCTGGATGCTCGCGCTTGTCCTCACACGCCGGACGGGGTTGGGTGGCCCGCATGACGAGCGACGCTTCCACGCCCGACACGGCGTACGACTCCGATCGGCCCGGCCGACTCCTCCGTACCGAACGCGACACGCTCATCCCCTTGTTGCGCGCCGCCGACGCCGCCGCCTTCACGGCTCCCACCTGCTGCCCGGGCTGGACGGTCCGCCATGTGCTCGCGCACTGCGCCGCCGCCCTGACACGGGTCGTCGAAAGCCGCTTCGAGGAGGGCGTGTTCACGGCGGAGGCCAACGACCGGGACATCGCCGAACGCGGCCCGTGGCCCGTGGCCCGCGTCGTGGACGAGCTGGAGCACGGCATGACGCACGCGGGCGCCGCCATCGCCGCGTCCAAGGGCCTGCTCGACGGCGTCGCGCTTCGGCGAGTGGGTGCACGCGGGTGACGTACGGGACGCGTGGGGGCTGCCCGGCGCGTACGCCGGTGCCGGGCTCGGCGACGCGCTCGCGCTGCTCGCCGCGTTCAGCGTGCAGCGCCCGGCGCCGCCGCTGCACGCGGACCTCGACGACTTCGACGAGCCGCTGGTCCTGGGCGCCGCCGACGGCAGCCGCCCGCCCGCGCGGTACATCGGCGACGCCCCGACCCTGATCCGCCTGTACGCGGGCCGCCCCCTTGCGGGCGCGCGGTTCGAACTGGCGGGGGCGACGGCGGAGGAGCTGTCGATCTTCAGTTGAGGTCGCCGGGGCGGCGGGGCGGCGGGGCGCGGTTGGCGTGTTCAGTGGCCGTGACCGGCCTCCTTGCCGCCTTCCGCGCTGTCCGTCGTCCGTACCGTGAACGCCGCCGTGCGCACCTGGCCCTCGTGCCGGAAGTCCAGGAACAGGCGGTAGGCGCCCGCGCTCGGGGCCGTCGCCGTGAAGGAGACGGCCGGGCCCGGCTTCGTGCGGCCGTCGCCGGGCTCGCCTTCGGGGTGGACGTGGAGGTAGGCGAGGTCGCCGGAGCGCAGGGCCACCAGGTGGCCGTACGCGCCGAGGTAGGGCTGGAGGTCGGTGACGGGCTTGCCGTCGCGGGTGACGCGCAGGGTGAGGCGGCCCGGCTCGCCGGGCGTCAACGCGCCGTCCAGGCGCACCTCGTAGCCGTCCGCCAGCTTCGCCTTCGCCGCGGGGGCGGGCAGCCGCGCGGGCTCGTACGCGCCCGTCACCGCGAGGTCCGCGCCCAGCGTCACCTTCTCCTTCGCCCGCTCGGGCCGGAAGTCCGCGAAGACGCGGTAGTCCCCGGCCTTCGGCAGCGTCGCCGGAACCGACCAGGTGCCGTCCGCGGCGCGGGTGGGGTGCAGGTGGCGGTACGTCGTCAGGTCGCGTGACGCGACGATTAGGTGCAGCTCCTTGCCGTGGTCCTTCTGGTACGCCGTCACGGTGTGGCCCGAGTCCGTGCGGGACACCGTGAAGCGCAGCCGCGTGGGGTCGCCCGCCTTGGCGCGGGGTGTCTTCAGGTCGAGCGCGTAGCCGTCGGCGGCCACCTGGAGGCCCGCGGGGGTGTGGGCCGCGCCTTCACCCGCCCCTGGCTGCTGCTTCCGCTTCTGCTTCTCGGTGTGGTCCGTGCTGTGCGCCGCCGGTGTGCCCACCGTGTCGACGCTCGTGCCCACCGCGTACGCGGTGCCGAACGTCGCCGCGACGGCCGTGGCGAAGGCGGTGATCTTGAGTCCGGTGTTCATGGCGTCGTCGGCTCCTTGTGTGTCGGGATGTCGGGATGTCGGGGGGAGAGGGCTGGGAGGGGCTCGCTGGACTCTGACGATACCCCCTAGGGGTATCAAGTCAAGCGGGGATCTCTCTTGCGGTCGATACCCCTGGGGGGTATAAAGGTCTCCCGTAAGGCCATACCGACCCCGGGTATCCCGGCCGTCCCGGCACGAGGAGCGGAAGACATGTCCACCACTCAGGTAGAGCTCTCCATCGGCGGCATGACCTGCGCCTCCTGCGCGGCCCGCATCGAGAAGAAGCTGAACCGCATGGACGGCGTGGAGGCGACCGTCAACTACGCCACCGAGAAGGCCAAGGTCAGCTTCGAGGGCGACGGCCTCGCCGTGGCCGATCTGATCGCCACCGTGGAGGCCACCGGGTACACCGCGCAGGAACCCGCGCCGCCCCGTACGGAGGGGGGTGGGGCCGGGGAGGACGCCGACGAGGGCGACGCCGAGCTGCGGCCGCTGCGGCAGCGGCTGATCGCCGCCGTTCTGCTGTCCGTGCCCGTCATCGCCATGGCGATGGTCCCCGCCCTCCAGTTCGAGTACTGGCAGTGGCTGTCCCTGACGCTCGCGGCGCCCGTCGTGACGTACGCCGCCTGGCCCTTCCACAAGGCCGCCTTCACCAACGCGCGGCACGGCGCGGCCACCATGGACACCCTGATCTCCGTCGGCACCTCGGCCGCGTTCCTGTGGTCGCTGTGGGCGCTGTTCCTCGGCTCGGCCGGAGAGCCCGGCATGACGCACGCCTTCGAGCTGACCATCGAGCGCACCGACGGCGCCGGGAACATCTATCTGGAGGCCGCGGCCGGAGTCACCGCCTTCATCCTCGCCGGGCGGTACTTCGAGGCCCGCTCGAAGCGCAAGGCGGGCGCCGCGCTGAAGGCGCTCCTTGAACTCGGCGCCAAGGACGTCACCGTACTCAAGGACGGCACTGAAAAGAACGTTCTAGTTAGCGAGTTGATGACCGGGGACCTGTTCCTGGTGCGGCCCGGCGAGAAGATCGCCACCGATGGGCGGGTCGTCGAGGGTGCCTCCGCCGTCGACGCCTCGATGCTGACCGGCGAGTCCGTGCCCGTCGACGTCGCCGCCGGGGACGCGGTGACCGGGGCGACCCTGAACGTCGGCGGGCGGCTCGTCGTCGAGGCGACCCGCATCGGCGCCGACACCCAACTGGCCCGCATGGCGCGGCTCGTGGAGGACGCCCAGAACGGCAAGGCCGCCGCCCAGCGCCTCGCCGACCGCATCTCCGGGGTGTTCGTGCCCGTCGTCATCGCGCTCGCCGTGGCCACCCTCGGCTTCTGGCTCGGCAACGGGGTGGGGCTCACCGCCGCGTTCACGGCCGCCGTGGCCGTACTGATCATCGCCTGCCCCTGCGCCCTCGGACTCGCCACGCCCACCGCACTCATGGTCGGCACCGGACGCGGCGCGCAGCTCGGCATCCTCATCAAGGGCCCCGAAGTCCTGGAGTCCACCCGCCGCGTCGACACGATCGTCCTGGACAAGACCGGCACCGTCACCACCGGAAAGATGACGCTCCTGGCCGCGCACGTCGCCGAAGGCACCGACGAGACGGACGTCCTGCGGCTCGCGGGCGCCCTGGAGCACGCCTCCGAGCACCCCATCGCGCAGGCCGTGGCCGCCGGTGCGGCCGCGAAGGTGGGCGCGCTGCCCACGCCCGAGGACTTCGCGAACATCGCCGGGCTCGGCGTGCAGGGCATCGTGGAGGGGCACGCGGTGCTGGTTGGGCGCGAGCAGCTTTTGGGTGAGTGGGCGATGCGGTTGCCGGAAGGCCTGAAGAAGGCCAAGGACGCGGCCGAGGCGGCGGGCCGTACCGCCATCGCCGTCGCCTGGGACGGCGAGGCGCGGGCCGTGCTCGAAGTGGCCGACGCCGTGAAGGACACCAGCGCGGAGGCCGTTCGGCGGCTGCGCGACCTCGGGCTCACGCCGATCCTGCTCACCGGCGACAACAAGGCCGTCGCCGAAGCCGTCGCCGCCGAGGTGGGGATCGCCCCCGAGCACGTCATCGCGGAGGTCCTGCCGCAGGACAAGGTCGACGTCGTCAAGCGCCTCCAGGGCGAGGGGCGTTCGGTGGCCATGGTCGGCGACGGCGTCAACGACGCCGCCGCGCTCGCCCAGGCCGACCTGGGGCTCGCGATGGGCACCGGCACGGACGCCGCCATCGAGGCGGGCGACCTGACGCTCGTACGGGGTGACCTGCGGGCCGCCGCCGACGCGATCCGGCTCTCCCGCAAGACCCTCGGCACCATCAAGTCCAACCTCTTCTGGGCCTTCGCCTACAACGTGGCCGCGCTGCCGCTGGCCGCGGCGGGCCTGCTGAACCCGATGATCGCGGGGGCCGCGATGGCCTTCTCCTCGGTCTTCGTCGTCGGCAACAGTCTGCGACTGCGTGGATTCAAGCCACTGAGCTGATGCGAACGGGTCGGTCTGGCCTGATCACCCCGGTGCGGACACATGCGCACCGGGGTGATCTGCGTTTACTCTGGTAATTGGACTAGACCTGTGTTTCGGTGGTCGCCGCGGGGTGTCCGTGGGGTGGCTGCCGGGTGCCTGCCGGGTGTCCTTCGGGCGGCCTCCGAGCGGGTCTCCCGGCAGACGGCCGCCGGGCTCAGGACCGGATTCAGCGAGAAGGAAGACGACACCTATGAGCAAGCGCGCAGTCCTGGAGGTGATCGCCCTCGACGCCGAGGACGCCGTCGCCGCCCAGGCCGGAGGTGCGGACCGCCTCGAGCTGGTCACCGACATGGCCGCGGACGGACTCACGCCGTCACGCGAGGCCTTCGCCGAGATCCGCGCCGCCGTGGACATCCCGCTGCGCGTCATGCTGCGGCTCGCCGACGGCTTCGCCGCCGGGGACGTCGCCGCGCTGGTGCGCCGGGCGCGCGAGCTGCGGGCCGAGGGCGCGGACGAGTTCGTGCTCGGCTTCCTCGACGAGGCGGGCGGGGCCGACCTCGCCGCCGTCGAGGAGGTCGTGGGGGCGCTCGACGGCTGCCGGTGGACGTTCCACCGGGCCATCGACCGCGCCGCCGACCGCGACGCCCTGCGCAAGCAGCTCGCGGAGCTGCCGGGGCTCGACACCTACCTCACCGCGGGGGCTGCCGCCGGGGTCGATGACGGGCTGCCCACGCTTGTCGCCGAGGCGGCGCGCAGTGGGGAGCCCGGGTACGAGGCCACGATCCTCGTGGGGGGTGGGCTGCGGCTCGAACACCTTGCGCGGTTGCGGTCGGCGGGGCTTGGCGCGTTCCACATCGGCGGTGCCGCTCGGCCCCACGGGTGGGGGCGGCCGCTCTCCGCCGACGCGGTGTCCGCCTGGCGGCGAGCCCTGGACGCCTGAGGCTCCGCCTGCCGTCCGGGCCGCTTTTCGGGTGCGGCCCGTCGCCCACGCCCCCGCCGCTCCGCGGCGGGATGTCTCCCACCCACCCGCCCGTTGCTCGTGGCTTTGTCAGGTGGGCGTGGGTGCCCCCTCGGCGCGGGCGGGGCGGGAGGGGTGCCGGGCGTAGCCGCCAGTCATGGGCGGGTGGGTGGGAAAGCCCGCCGCGGAGCGGCGGAGAGGGGGTGTGCCTGGCGTAGCTGCGAGTAACGGGCGGGTGGGTGGGAGAGGCCGCCGCGGAGCGGCGGAGAAGGGTTGCCTGGCGTAGCTGGGAGTCATGGGTGGGTGGGAGAGCCCGCGGTGGAGAGGGGGGTGCCCGGTCCGCTGGGTCAGGTCAGGGGGGTTGGGAGTGGGGTGGCGTGGAGGATGGTCAGGCCTGAGACCGCTCGGGTGAGGGCTACGTACAGGCGCCGCAGGCCCGTGCGTTCGTCGGGCTCACCGGCGACCACGGCAGCGGGCTCGTCCAGTACCACGTAGTCGTACTCAAGGCCCTTGGCCAGCGACGCGGGCACGAGGGTGAGGCGCACGTCGGGCGTGGTCTCCTCGCCGGGGGCGAGGTACGGGACGCCCGCCGCGTCCAGCGCCGCCGCCAGCACCGGAACCCGCGCGTCCGCCGCGATCAGGCCGATCGACCCCTCGTGCCGAAGCGACTCGGCGCAGGCGTCAAGGACCGCCGCGTCCAGGGCTGAAGTGTCCAAGGCCGAGGTGCCCAAGGCCGTCGCGTCCGGCCCGTCGGGCCCGACGGCCCGCACCGCCAGCGACCCCGCTGACTCCCGTACCGATGCGACCGCCGTCAGGCCCGGTGCGATCGCGGGCAGGAGGCGGGACGCGTAGGCGATGACCTCGCGCGGCACGCGGAAGCCGGCCGTGAGTTCCTCCACGACGGCGTCCTCCTTGCCCAGGTGGGCCAGCGCCTCGGTCCAGCCGCGCGTCGCCCAGGGCGTGGTGCCCTGGGCCAGGTCGCCGAGGACGGTCACCGAGCCGGTGGTGCAGCGGCGGCCCACCGCGCGGTACTGCATGGGGGACAGGTCCTGCGCCTCGTCGAGCACGACGTGGCCGAGGGAGTGGGTGCGGGTGATCAGGTCGGTGGCCTCGTCGATCAGGACGGCGTCCGCCGCCGACCACTTGGTGCTCTTCGGCGTCCGCGCGGGCTTCGCCCACAGGAGCGCCGCGCGCTCCCGCGCCGAGAGGACGCCCTCGGCGTGCGCGTCGAGGAACTCGGGGTCGGAGAGCAGCCGGTGCACCAGCTTCGCCGGGTCCACCTGCGGCCAGATCGCCTTCACGGCGGCCTTCACCGCCGCGTTGCGCGCCACCGCGTCCTGCACGCGGTCGTCCGGGGCCTCCCCGGACCGCTCCATCTGGACGAGCACGGCGTGCGCGATGCGCTGCGGCAGCGCCTCGCGCGCCGCGCCGTACCGCATGTCGCGCTCCTGCAACTCCCTGACGATGTCCTCGAGTTCGTACGCCGGTACGCGCCAGCGGCGCGAGCCGCGCACCACCACGACGGCCTCGGTGGGCGGCGTCACGTGCGCGCGCACGGCCCGGCGCAGCACCTCGGCCATGCGGGCGTCACCCTTGACGAGGGCGGTGGCCGCGTCGTCCGTGCCCCGTACCTCCACCCGGGCCACCAGGTCGTCGACGGTGGCCTGCTTGACCTCCAACTCGCCGAGCGCGGGCAGCACCTGCTCGATGTAGTGCAGGAAGGAACGGTTCGGCCCGATGACGAGGGTGCCGGTGCGGGCGAGGCGCTCGCGGTGGGCGTACAGGAGGTAGGCGACGCGGTGCAGGCCGACGGCGGTCTTCCCGGTGCCGGGGCCGCCCTGCACGCACACCGATCCGGTGAGCCCGCCGCGTACGATCTCGTCCTGCTCCGGCTGGATCGTCGCCACGATGTCCCGCATGGGGCCCACGCGCGGCCGTTCGATCTCCTGCTGGAGCAGCTTGCTGGTCTGCTCGGCCGCGGCGGTGTCGGTGAGGTCCTCGTCCTCGTACGCCGTCAGGTCGCCGCCGGTGTAGCCGAACCGGCGGCGCAGCCCCACGTCCATGGGGTCCTTCTTCGACGCCCGGTAGAACGGCTGGGACACGGGCGCGCGCCAGTCGATGACCATGGGGTCGCCGTCGGCGTCGTGCACGTGCCTGCGCCCGATGTAGAACCGCTCGCCGTCGGCCCCTTCGGCGAGGTCGGCGCCGGGCGCGTGCAGGAAGTCGAGCCTGCCGAAGAACAGCGGGGTGTGCGTGAGGTCCGCGAGGGCCTTGATCCGGTCGTCGATCTGCCCCTGGAGGACCTCGGCGTTGACCCAGTTCGCGGTGACGTCCCGGATGTCCAGGGACTCGACGTCCTCGCGCATGGCGCGCAGCGCGGCGCGGGACGCGGACAGGTGGGCCCGTTCGCGGGCGAGCGGGTCGAGCGGGTCGGCGGATGGGGGGTTCACGGGGGCTGCCTCCGGTGCGGATGGTCACGGGCGGGCTGTGGACCGCCGGTTTCCGACCGGGCGGCAGCGCTCCACGGCGAGGCGGGAGGCGGGGAAGGAGGCATCTTAGTGAGACGTCCGTGGCGGCACCAACGAATTACCCGGTCCGTCGTGCCCGGTCCGGAAGGCGAACCCTGAGTCATCCCTGAGACGGTCCTCAGGGGCGCCGTCCGTCCGGAGGCGTAGAGGGCACGGTCCCTGGGTCCTACCGGGGGACGCGCGCGGTTACCCCCGCAGGCCGATGTCCGGGCCCGCCCCGCGCAGCACCATGGAGACATGAGCAGCGCAACAGTCCTCAGCCCCGCGTCCCTCGCCTCCGGCGGCCGCCGTGCCGACGGTGCGACCGCCGCCTCCGAGTCCCACCGTCCGCACCGCTTCGGCGACGCCGTGCGCGCCGCGAAGGTCTTCGTGACCGCGGCCTTCGGCGTCACCGTGCTCGGCGAGTACGCCGAGGAGGCGGGCGTCCGCCGCCGCTGACGCCCCCGGGCCCGTCACTCCGCGAGCAGCGACCCGGCGTCCATGATCCGGTAGGCGTACCCCTGCTCGGCGAGGAACCGCTGGCGGTGGGCCGCGAAGTCCTGGTCGACGGTGTCGCGGGCGACCACGGAGTAGAAGTGGGCCTGGTGGCCGTCGGCCTTCGGGCGCAGGACGCGGCCGAGGCGCTGCGCCTCCTCCTGGCGGGAGCCGAACGTGCCGGACACCTGGATGGCGACCGTCGCCTCCGGCAGGTCGATGGAGAAGTTGGCGACCTTCGACACGACGAGCACGCTGATCTCGCCCTCGCGGAACGCGTCGAAGAGCTTCTCGCGCTGCGCGTTGGACGTCTCGCCCTTGATGACCGGCGCGTCCAGGTGCTCGCCGAGCTCGTCGAGCTGGTCGATGTACTGGCCGATGACGAGGATCTGCTGGCCCGCGAACTTCCGGACGATGGCCTCCGTGACCTTCCGCTTGGTCGCCGTCGTGGCGCAGAAGCGGTACTTCTCCTCCGGCTCGGCCGTCGCGTACGCGAGCCGCTCGGAGTCGGTCAGGTCGACGCGCACCTCCACGCAGTCCGCCGGGGCGATGTAGCCCTGCGCCTCGATCTCCTTCCACGGCGCGTCGAAGCGCTTGGGTCCGATCAGCGAGAACACGTCCGACTCGCGCCCGTCCTCGCGGACGAGGGTGGCCGTCAGGCCGAGGCGGCGGCGGGCCTGGAGGTCGGCGGTGAACTTGAAGACCGGCGCGGGCAGCAGGTGCACCTCGTCGTAGACGATGAGTCCCCAGTCGCGCGAGTCGAAGAGCTCCAGGTGCGGGTAGATGCCCTTCCGCTTCGTCGTCAGGACCTGGTACGTGGCGATGGTGACCGGGCGGATCTCCTTCTTCGTACCGCTGTACTCGCCGATCTCGTCCTCGGTGAGGGAGGTCCGCTTGACCAGCTCGTGCTTCCACTGCCGGGCGGAGACGGTGTTGGTGACGAGGATCAGCGTGGTGGCCTTCGCCTCGGCCATGGCGCCCGCGCCGACCAGCGTCTTGCCCGCGCCGCAGGGCAGCACGACCACGCCGCTGCCGCCGTGCCAGAAGCCCTCGACGGCCTGGCGCTGGTAGGGGCGCAGGGTCCAGCCGTCCTCGTCCAGGTCGATCGCGTGGGCCTCGCCGTCGACGTACCCGGCGAGGTCCTCGGCGGGCCAGCCCAGCTTGAGCAGCGTCTGCTTGATCTGGCCGCGCTCGGAGGGGTGGACGGCCACCGTGTCCGCGTCGACGCGGGCGCCGACCAGCGGCTGGACCTTCTTCGAGCGGAGGATCTCCTCCAGGACCGGCCGGTCGGTGGTGGTGAGCACCAGGCCGTGCGTGGGGTGCTTGGACAGCGTGAGGCGGCCGTAGCGGGCCATCGTCTCGGCGACGTCCACAAGGAGCGCGTGCGGCACCGGGTAGCGCGAGAACTCCACCAGGGCGTCCACGACCTGCTCCGCGTCGTGCCCCGCCGCCCGCGCGTTCCACAGCCCGAGCGGCGTCACGCGGTAGGTGTGGATGTGCTCCGGGGCGCGCTCCAGCTCGGCGAAGGAGGCGATGGCCCGGCGGCAGGCGTCGGCCCGCTCGTGGTCGACTTCGAGCAGGAGGGTCTTGTCACTCTGGACGATGAGCGGTCCGTTCACGTACGCATCCCTTCACGAACCCGTGCCCGGGCGCCGCGGACGGCGGCGCCTGGCCAAACGTCCAGTGTGCCTCATGCGCGAGCGGTTCCCCCGGGCCCGCGGCCCGTCAGCCGGCGAGGGCGCCGAGGTGCGAGGAGAGCTCCTTGTGGCCCTCGGGGGTGGGGTGCAGGCCGTCGACGAGCAGCTCGGGCCGCCCGCGCAGCGGCTCCCACAGGTCCAGGTGGTCGACGTGGTGCCGGGCGCACCAGTCCCGCTGGAGCGCGCGCAGCCGCAGCGCGCGGGCCTCGGTGAAGCGCAGGCCCTCGTAGTCGGCGGTCCGGGTCTCGTCGAGCCACAGCGGGCCCACGACGACGAGCCGGGCCCCGTGGCGGCGCGCGGCCCCGGCCAGCGCGTCGAGGTGCTCCGGGAGCCGCTCCAGCGGGTCGCCGCCCGGGCCGTGCCCGCCGACGGGCACGGCGGAGTCGTTGATCCCGGCGGCGACGAGCAGCGTGTCGGGCAGCCGGGGGCCGAGGAGCGGGGGCGTCTGCGCGGCCACGTCGGCCAGGGTGCTGCCCGGGATGGCCAGGTTGAAGACGCGGTGGGCGGCCTCGTCCGCGGCGATGTGCGCGGACGCCAGGTGCGCGGCCCAGCCGCCGTAGGGGTCGCAGCGGCCGTACGCGATGCTGTCGCCGACGATCACGACGCGTGCCGCCGGGCGCAGCGGCCGCGCGTCCAGGTACGCCCAGGCGCTGTCGCCCCGGGCGCTGTCGCCGGAGGCGCTGTCGCCGGAGGCGAGGAGCACGCGCCTGCGGGCGTAGTCGTCAACCTCGTAGGCGTCGGCCGCGGCCAGATCCGCGTCCGTCAGGTGCAGGACCGCGCCCTGGACGCTCTCCCCGATCGCGCGCTTCAGGGTCAGGTGCACGTCCAAGCCGCTGGTGGCGATGACATCCGGGTCGGTGATCGGCAGCGGCCGGGTCGTGTGCCCGGCCAGCGACGCCGGGGTGGTCGGGACAGGGCCGCCGAACAGCGTGGTCTGGACGCGCTCGTCCAGGAGCGTGCCGAAGGAGAACAGGGCGTGCGGGCGGGGCTCGGTCACCGGGGGCCGTGTCTTTCTGCGGGGAATGATCGGCATCAGCCTAGTTCCCGCTGGTCGGGGGCGGTCCCGCCGCCCGCGTCCGTCGCGTCGGACGCACGCGGGTGGCGCGCGTCCGGTGGCGTGCTTCTGGTCGAACGGCAGCGCGCCGGGCCGCAGTTCGCGGGGGCGCGGCTCGGGGAAAGCGGCCGCCCGAGGTCCGTCGGTCGCGCCGGGGACCGGCTACCGTGGCGAGGATGAGCACCCCGGACGCCCCCCGTTCCCTGGCGGAAGCCCTCAGGGCTAGCGCCGACGACCGTCTCGTCGCGCTGCTGCGGGCGCGGCCCGACCTGCTGACGCCCGTGCCGAACGACCTGACGCAGCTCGCGACGCGCGCCGGCACGCGGGCCTCGGTCGTCCGGGCCCTCGAACGGCTCGACCGGTTCGCGCAGCAGGTCGCCGAGGCGCTCGCGGTGGCCCCTGACCCCGCCTCGTACGAGGAGCTGGCCGCGCTGCTCGACGGCGCCCCCGATGACACGCTGCGGCGGGCCGTCGGGACGCTGCGCGAGCAGGCCCTGGTGTGGGGCGCCGACGACCGGCTGCGCCTGGTGCGCACCGCGCGGGAGCTGCTCGCGCCGACCCCGCAGCGGCCCTCGCCCACCGGGCTCGGGCCGACCGTCGCGGAGGCCACCGCCGGGATGTCGCCGGGGCGGGTGCAGAGCGTCGTCGCCGCGGCCGGGCTCGCCTCGACGCACGACGCGGTGTCGGCCGTGGGGTCCCTCACGGCGCTGTTCACGGACCAGGAGCGGATGTCCGCGCTGCTCGACAGTGCCCCCGCCGAGTCCATCGAGGTCCTCTCGCGCCTGGTGTGGGGGCCGCCGTACGGGCAGGTCACCGCGGAGCCGGCGGCGCACCTGCGCTGGCTGCTCGACCGGGGGCTGCTGCTTCCGACCGCGCCCGGCACCGTGGTGCTGCCCCGGGAGGCGGCCCTGCATCTGCGCGGCGGCCGCGCCCACCGCGACCTCGTGCCCCTGCCGCCGGAGGTGGAGGCCGCGCGCGAGCACCGTCCACAGGTTGTGGACACGACCGCCGCGGGCCAGGCGTACACCACGCTCGCCACCGTGGAGGAGCTGCTTCAAGGACTGGGACGAGGGCGGGCCCGCCGTGCTGCGCGCGGGCGGCCTGAGCGTGCGCGACCTGAAGCGCACCGCCGTCGCCCTGGACGTGGCGGAGCCGCAGGCCGCCTTCTGGGTCGAACTCGCCTACGCCGCCGGGCTGCTCGCGCCCGACGGCGAGGCCGACGAGCGGTACGCGGCGACGCCCGCCTACGACGCCTGGCAGGAGCTGCCCGCCGCCGAGCGGTGGGCGGCGCTCGCCATGGCCTGGCTCACCGCGAGCCGCTGCGCGGGGCTCGTCGGCGGGCGCGACGCCAAGGACCGGCCGCTGTCCGCGCTCGGGCCCGGCCTGGACCGCTCGGCCGCGCCCGAGGTGCGGCACCGGGTCCTCGCGCTCCTGGCCGCGCTGCCGGAAGGCGCCGCGCCGGAGCCGGAGTCGGTGCTCGCCCGGCTGCGCTGGGAGCGGCCCTCCGGCGGGGGCGCCCATGATCTGCGGGTGCGCCTCGCGCGGTGGGCCCTGGCGGAGGCGGAGCTGCTCGGGGTGACGGGGCGGGGCGCTCTGGCCGCGCAGGGGCGTGCGCTGCTGCTGGCCGGGGGCCTTGCGCAGCCGTCTCTGGCCGGGGGCCTTACGCAGCCGTCTCTGGCCGGGGGCCTTACGCAGCCCTCTCCGGCCGACCCGGGCGTTGCGCAGCCCTCTCCGGCCGACCCGAGCGTTGCGCAGCCCTCTCCGGCCGACCCGAGCCTTGGGCAGCCTTCTCCGCCGCTCCGCGGCGGGCCTCCCGCCCGCCCACCCGTGCACCCGGCAGTCCCCGGCGCAGCGGACGGCGGTCCGGGCAGCCCCCAGCCCGCCAGTGCCCCGGCGGCCGCCGTGTCTCCGCCGCTCCGCGGCGGGCCTCCCGCCCACCCACCCGTGCACCCGGCAGCCCCCACCCCCACCGAACGCGCCACCGCATCCGCCCAAGCCGCCCGCATCCTCGCCCCCCTCCTGCCCGACCCCCTCGACCACGTCCTCCTCCAGGCCCGACCTCACCGCCGTGGCCCCCGGCCCGCTGCAGCGGCCCCTCGCGGACGCGCTCGACGTGCTCGCCGACGTCGAGTCGAAGGGCGGCGCCACCGTCTACCGGTTCACGCCGGGCTCCGTGCGCCGCGCGCTCGACTCCGGGCAGAGCGCGTCCGACCTGCACGCGTTCCTCGCCGCGCACTCCCGTACGCCCGTGCCGCAGCCCCTCGCGTACCTGATCGACGACGTGGCCCGCAAGCACGGGCACCTGCGGGTGGGCGCCGCGTCCGCGTACGTGCGGTGCGACGACGGGAGCGTCCTGGACGAGATCCTCGCGGACAAGCGCGCCCACGGGCTGCGCCTGCGGCGCCTCGCGCCCACCGTGCTCGCCGCGCAGGCCGACCCCGGCGCGCTCCTCGAAGGGCTGCGCGGCCTCGGCTTCGCGCCCTCCGCCGAGAGCGCCGAGGGCGACGTCCTGATCACCCGCGCCCACAGCCACCGCACCCCGCCGCGCACCGCGCCCGAGCCGGTGCCCGACGGCCCGCCGCTGCCGGACGCCACCCTCCTCGACGCCGCCGTGCGCGCCATCCGCGCCGGTGACCTCGCCGCCACCGCCCCGCGCAAGGACGCGCCCGCCGAGAGCGGCGAACCGCCGCGCACGTCGGCGGCCGAGACCCTCGCCACGATGCAGGCCGCCGTCCTCACCGGCGAGACCCTGTGGATCGGGTACGTGAACGCCGACGGCGCCGCCAGCCAGCGCGTCATCGCCCCCATCCGCGTCGAGGGCGGCTTCGTCACGGCGTACGACCACACGGCCGACGAGGTGAAGACGTATCCGCTGCACCGCGTGACGGGCGTCGCGGAGCTCGCCGACGACTGACGCCGAGGGGGGCACGGCCATGTCCGGTGACCGGGAGCGCGTCGACGACGACGTCCGCAACGAGATCCACGGCGGTGTCTTCCACGGACCCGTCACGCAGGCGCACAGTGTCCAGCTGCCGCCTCCCCGGCGCGACACCTCCCGCCCCGTACGGGCCGCCCGCCCCCTCACGGGTGTTCGTCGGGCGCGACCGCGTCCTCGGCCGTCTCACCGAAGCGCTGCGGCCGCCCGCCGCGGGCGCGGCCGGGAGCCGGGTGCACGTCGTCGCCGGGCTCGCGGGGGTCGGCAAGACCGAACTGGCCCTGCACGTCGCCGCCCGCGCCCGGGGCCGGGGCTGGTTCCCCGGCGGGGTGCTGTTCCTGGACCTGTTCGGGTACGACAGGACGCGGCGCCTGGACGCCGGGCGCGCCCTGCGCTCGCTGCTCGCCGGGCTCGGCGTGCCCGCCGAGGACGTCCCCGAGGAACTCCAGGACCGCGCCCGCCTGTTCCGCTCCGTGCTCGCCGTCCACGCCGAGCGCGGCCGCCGCGTGCTGCTCGTCCTCGACAACGCCCGCGACAGCGACCACGTGCGCCCGCTCGTCCCCGGCGACGCCCGCACCCCGGTGCTCATCACCTCCCGGCACACGCTCGCCGACCTCGACGCCCGCCTGGAGGACCTGTCCGTCCTGGACGCGCCGCACGCCGTCGCCCTGCTGCGCGAGGAGGTACGGGCCGCCCTCGGCCCCGACGACACCCGCCTGGAGGACGCGCCCGCCGCCGGGGACATCGCCCGGCTCTGCGGCGGCCTGCCGCTCGCGCTGCGCGTCGTCGCCGCCGTCCTCGCCGAGCAGCGCAACCGCCCGCCCGCCCACCTCGCCCGCGCCCTGGAGGACCGGGTGCGGCGCCTCGGCCAGCTCGCGCACGGCCAGCTCGCCGTGCGCGCCGCGTTCGACCTGTCGTACGCGCATCTGCCGCCCGAACAGGCCGGGTTGTTCCGGCTGCTGCCCCTGAACCCGGGCCCCGACCTCGCCACCGAGGCCGCCGCGCACCTCGCGGGCCGCGCCCCCGACGCCACCGAACCGCTGCTCCTCGCCCTCGCCCGCGGCCATCTCATCGAGCCCGCCGCCGCGTTCGGCCGCTGGCGGCTGCATGACCTCATGGCCCCTGTACGCGGAGGAGCGGAGCCGGGAGCAGGATCCGCCCGAGCACCTCGCGGGCGCCGCGTCCCGGCTGTACACCCACTACGTGGCGACGGCGCGCGCGGCGGGCCCGCGCCTGGCGGTCGGCGCGGCGGCCCACCCCCGGTTCGCCACCCCCGGCGAGGCCGCGAGCTGGCTCGACGCCGAGCGGGACAACCTGCTCGCGGTCGCCCGCGCGGCCCCAGGCCTAGGCCAGCCGACTGCCCAACTCATCCTGCACTTCGCCCTGTTCGGCTACCTCGTCGGCCGCCGCCACCTCGACGACGCCGCCGGCCTCGCCGCCCGCGCCGTGCGCACCGCCCGCGCCACGCGCTCCCCCCAGGACCTGCGCCCCTACGAGCCCGCCCTGTTGAGCGACCTCGGCTCCGCCCAGCGCGAGCTGCGCCGCTTCGACGCCGCCGTCACCTCGTACCGCACCGCGCTCGCCGCCCACGAACGCCTGCGCGGACCCGCCCGCCACCGGTCCGCCGCCGACCGCCACTTCGAGGCCTTCGTCCTCAGCAACCTCGGCCTCGCCTTCCAGCAGGCGCACCGCCCGCACCGCGCCATCCGCGTCCTGAAGCGCTCCCTCGCCCTGTTCCCGCCGGACAGCGACCCGCGCTCCAAGGGCATGGCGTACACGAACCTCGGCATGGCCCTTTTCGACGTCGGCCGGTACGAGGAGGCCATCGCCGCCTACGAGGAGGACCTCGCCGTCTGCCGCAGGACCGGCGACCGGCGCGGCGAGGGCGTCACCCTCAACCACCTCGGCATGGCCCTGCGCGAGACGGGCCATCCGCACGCGGCGACCGAGGCCCACACCGGGGCGCTCGCCGCCGCGCGGGAGACCGGCGACCCGTACGACGAGGCGATGGCGCTCAGCAATCTGGGTGTCGACCTGACCCTCACCGGAGACCTGGAGCGGGCCGTCGAGCTGGCCGGGCGGGCCGTCGAACGGTTCCGCGCGTTCGGCGACGTCCACCACGCGAGAACCAGGCCCGTGTCACCCTCGCCGGAGCCCTCGCCCACCACGGCCGCCACGAGGAGGCGGCCGACACCGTGCGGCGCGCCGCCGAGACCTACCGCGCGTCCGGCGACCGGCACGAGGAGGCCCGGGCGCGCACCGCCCTCGGCACCTATCTGGAACTCTCCGGCCGCCTGCCCGAAGCCCTCGCCGCCCAGGCCCGCGCCCTGGCCCTGATCCGTGCCCTGCCCGGCCGCCCGGGGGAGCCCGGCGCCCTCAACAACCACGGCGTGACCCTGCTGAAGGCGGGGCGCCTGGAGGAGTCGGTGCGCACGCTGCGCGCGGCGGTCGCCCTGGCGAAGGGGCGCGGCGAGCGGGCCGCCCTCGCCCTGGCCGAAGTCAACCTCGCCCTGGCGGAGGCCGCCCTGCGGACCCGTGGGACCCCGCGGGGCGGACCAGGGTAACGTCACCCTTTGGGCCCCCTTCAACACCGCAGCCCCGGAGGGAACTTCGTGGGGATCGAGAGCGACCAGCTCGTCTTCGACTATCTGAGCCGCGTCGGCGACCTGGCCCAGCAGCGCCAGCTGCCGTCCGCCGCCCGCATGCGGCTCGTCGCCGAACTGCGGGGCGAGATCGACCGCCGCCGCGCCAAGGCCGCCGACAGCCCCGCCGCCGTCCGCCGCATCCTGGACCGGCTCGGCACCCCCGACGACCTGGTCACCGCCGCCGCCGGCCCCGCCGCCGCGCCGCCCGCCGCCGCGCCCGCCCCCGGGCCCGCCCCGGCCGGGCGCGAGCCCAGGCGCCCGCGCCGTGTCGTGCCCCGGCCGCGCCGCCCGGTCGAGGCCCCCGCCGCCCCCGACCCGCGGCCGTCCCCGCCCCACCTGGCGAGCACCGAGGAACTGGGCGACGCGGGCCCGGAGCCGGACTGGTGGCGGGTGGAGCGGGTGCCGCTGGAAGGCGCGGAGTCGCTGCCCGGGTTCGTGGGCGGCGTGGAGATCCCGGAGATGCTGAAGCGCCCGGGCGCGGAGACGGGGGAGGACGGGCCGGGCACGGGGGTCGAGAAGGACCGGGAGGCGGCGGGCGCGGAGGACTACGAGGAGGACCACGAGGAGGCTGAGGAGGGCGGGGACGGTGACGAGGCCGTCGAGGACGCGGCGCCCGCGGCGCCTCGCCGTCGCTTCGGCGTGCTGCCGTCCCTGACGAAGAACGCCCCGCCCGCCCCGAAGGGGCCGAGCACCCAGAAGGGGCCGCTGGCCAAGAAGGCGCCGTCTTCCGCGAAGGCCGCCCCCGCGAAGGCGGCCCCCGTCGAGGACGACGACCCCGGCGCCGAGCCCGCCCCGGCGGCGGGCGGCGCCACGGGCGTGCTCGCCGGGCTCCGCTCGCTCTCCCACCCGGTGCTGCTGCTCGCCGCGGCCGCGCTCGTCGTCGGCGCGGTCATCGGCAACTGGTTCGCCCTCGGCGGCGGTTGGATCGTCGTCTGGTTCTCGCGCAAGCTCGGCTCGGCGGAGAAGAAGACCGCGGTGATCGCGCTGCCCGCCCTCGCCGTCGCGGGCGGGATCGGCTGGCTGTGGGGGCGGTCGCAGGGCAAGTGGGGCGAGCCCATCGCCGAGAAGCAGATGAACGCCGCGATCGAGGACACCTGGCCGTGGGTCGTGCGGGTGGCCGCCGTCGCCTCCGCGCTGTTCGTCATCTGGAGATCACAGCGCCAACGCCCCGAGTAGGACGGCCGGTTCCGCCGCCAGTACGGGTTCTCTAGGGGTACGCGGTGTGTCCGAGCGCGTGCGCTGCGCGACATCGCCGAACTAGCCTCGTCCGGGAAACGGGTCACACCCTCAACACCCGAACCGGACAAGGAGGTTGTTCTGGCATGAATCCGCAGCGAAGCGGCGCCTTAGCCAGACCGATAGCCGCCCTCATCACCACCCTCGCCCTCGCCCTGGGCCTGGCCGCGCAGGCCGGTGCCGCCCAGGCCGCCCCCGCCCGCGCCGACGCCGCCCCGGGCCTCGGCGGCCTCACGTTCGACCTCGGTCAACAGCGGCCGGAACCTGGACGTGCAGAACGGCAACACCGGGGACGGCGTCTTCATCGTCACCAACTCCGCGCCGGGCCACCACCAGAAGTGGACCGCCGACGCGCGGGCCGACGGCTCGTTCGCCCTCGTCAACGACGACACCGGCAAGTGCGTCGAGACGGGCCTGCCGCTCAAGCAGCGGACCTGTTCCGGGGCGTCCGGCCAGCGCTGGTACTTCCAGCCCGTGACCAGCGCCCCCGACACGTTCATGATCCGCAGCGCGGGCGACAACAAGTGCGTCGACGTGGTGATGGCCGCGCAGTACGACGACGCGTGGACCCAGACGTACGGCTGCAACGGCAGCAAGGCGCAGCAGTGGAGGATTCCCGCGTCCCTGAGCGAAGCGGCCCGCAAGGCCGCCGTGGAGTACGCCTCCGCGCGCTGCCAGAAGGACGCGAAGACTTGCTCGTGGACGAAGGGCAGCCAGGCCCCCGCCGAGCCGCTGCCCAAGAGCTGCGTCTCGCCCGTCTGGTACAACGGCACCGGCGAGCCGGTCCCGTGGACGTTCTCGCTCACCACCTCGTCGGGCTGGTCGAGTCAGCTCGGCGTCTCGTTCACCTCGACGCTCGGCACCGGCATGGCGAGCCCCGTGCAGACCAGCGTGAGCCTCACCATCAACGGCCAGGTCAGTTACGACCTGCGTGAGGACCTGGGCAACAGCCTGGTCATCACCGTGCCGCCGAAGCAGTACGGCTGGGTGGCGCTGTCGAAGCTGGCGACGAAGGTGACCGGCGAGTGGACCTTCGACGCGGGCGGCTACCCGTGGAAGGCGAAGGACACCGTCACCGTGCCCCTGAAGAGCGACGACCAGGGCCGGTCCAGCATCTATCTGGCGAAGACCGGCCCGGAGTTCACGTCCTGCGACGCGTGACACCGGCGGTCCGGGGCGGGCGGGCGCGCCCTCACGCGCCTGCCCGCCTCGCCTCCCGTACGCCTTCTCCGACGTGCGCGTCGGGCTCCTGCTTCGCCGTCAGATCCGCTACTTCGCCGTCAGATCCGCCCGCAGCTCGTCCAGGATCTTCGCGGCGGCCGTGTAGCCGATGCCCTGGATCCACAGCTCGTCGTCCACGACGTGGACGTTGCCGGACTTGACGGCCCGCATGTTCTTCCACAGGCCGCTGCTCACGGTCTGCCGCTCCTTGGCCTTCTTCGGATCGCCGTACGTGGACTGGAAGATGACGTCGGTGTCGGCGAGGTCGATCTTCTCGGGGCTCACGTCGTAGGAGAAGCCGTCCTTGGCCTTCTTGGCGATGGGCGCGCGGCCCAGGCCGACGTCCTTGAGGATCGTGGCGATGTACGACTGCTCGCCGTAGATGCGGATGTCCGCGCCCTCGACGAAGCGCACCACGTTGACCTCGGTCGCCTTCGCCTTCGCGGGGCCGCCGATCGCCGCGGTGACCCGCTTGACGCGGGCGTCGTAGGCGGCGACGGCCCTCTTCGCCCCGGCCTTGCCTGCCGAGGGCGTCGGCGTGCGTCTGGAAGTTCTCCTTCCAGGGGTAGCCGGTGGTCTCCGTCATCACCGTCGGCGCGATCTTCTTGAGTGCGTCGTACTTCGCGCCGTGCCGGATCTTGGAGGTGAGGATGAGGTCGGGCTTGAGCCCGGCGATGACCTCCAGGTTCGGGTTCATCATCTCGCCGACGTCCTTGACGCCCGCGACGTCGCCCTTCGGCAGGTAGCCGGGGAAGCCGCCGCCGGCGTCGGTGTGCGTGGCGCCGACCGGCTTCACGCCGAGCGTGAGCGCCGAGTCCAGCTCGGCGGTGTCGAGGACGACGACCCGCTCGGGCGCGACGGGCACCTTCACCGGGCCCATGGCGGTCTTCACGGTGTGCGTCTTGCCGGACCCCGACTCCTTGTCGTCGTCGGAGGAGCCGCACCCGGCGAGCGCGAGCGCGCCGGTGACGGCGAGGGCGCCCGCGGCGCGGGCACGGCGGTGGCTTCGGGTCATGGGGATGGAGTGCCTTTCGTCGAGGGAGGACTTCTTGTCCGCGGCGGCCGGGGGCCGCCACGGCGTACCCGGCACGACCAGCGGCGACCCCGTCACCGGGTCGGGGACGACCACGCACGCCAGGCCGAAGACGTCCCGTACGAGCTCCGCGGTGACGACGTCGCCCGGCGCGCCCTCGGCGACCACCCGGCCCTCCTTCATGACGACGAGGTGGTCGGCGTACCGGGCGGCCTGGTTCAGGTCGTGCAGGACGACGGCGACCGTCCGGCCGCGGTCGTGGTTCAACTGCCGCACCAGGTCCAGGACCTCGACCTGGTGGGAGATGTCCAGATACGTCGTCGGCTCGTCGAGCAGCAGCAGCTCCGTCTCCTGCGCGAGCGCCATCGCGATCCACACCCGCTGCCGCTGGCCGCCGGACAGTTCGTCCACGGACCGCTCGGCGAGCGCGGCGACGTCGGTGCGCTCCATCGCCTCGGTGACGGCCCGCTCGTCGGCGTCGGACCACTGCTGGCCACCACCGCTGGTGCGGCTGGCGGCCGCGCGCCACCAGGTCGCCGACCGTGATGGCCTCCGGCGCGACGGGCGTCTGCGGCAGCAGCCCGATGCGCTGGGCGATGCGCCGGGTCGGCAGCTTCGCGAGCTCCTCGCCGTCGAGGAGGACCGCGCCGCCCTTCGGCTTGAGCAGCCGCCCGAGCGCGCGCAGGGTGGTGGACTTGCCGCAGGCGTTCGGGCCCACGACGACGGTGACCTTGCCGTCGGGGATCGCCAGGTCGAGCGCGCGCACGACCGTGCGGTCGTCGTAGGCGAGGGTCAGTTCGCGGGTGCGCAGCCGGGCGGCCGCGTCGGCGGGGGCGGTCACGCGGTGCCTCCAGTGCGGGCGGAGCGGCCGCGGCCGCCGCCTCTGATGATGAGCCAGATCAGGTACGGGGCTCCGACGGCCGCCGTGAGCACGCCCACCGGCAGCTCGGTCGGCGCGAAGAGCCGTCGGGCGAGCAGGTCGGCGAGGACGATCGATCAGCGCCCCGAGCAGCGCCGACGACACCAGCGGGAGCTGTGCGGTGCGGGTCAGGCGGCGGGCGGTCTGCGGGGCGAGCAGCGCCACGAAGTCGACGGGCCCGGCGGCGCCCGTCGCCACGGAGGCGAGCACCACGCCGAGCAGCACGAGCCCGGTGCGCACCCGGCCGAGCCGCACCCCGAGCGCGGTCGCCGTGTCGTCGTCCAGCGCCACCGTGCGCTGGGCGCGCGCCGCCCAGGCCACGCACGGCAGGAGCACGAGCAGCGTCAGGGCGAGGGGTTCGGCCTCGGGCCAGCCGCGGCCGTTGAGGGAGCCCGTCATCCAGATCTGCGCCTGCTGCGCGACGAGGTAGTCGCCCTTCGTCATGAACAGCGTGGTGAGGGAGCGCAGCGCGATCGCGAAGCCGATGCCGATGAGCACGAACCGGGTGGCGTGCAGGCCGCCGCGCCACGCGAAGGCGTACACCAGGAGCGCGGCGAGGACGCCGCCCGCGACGGACAGGTACGGCAGGACCGTGTACGAGGTGAGGCCGAACGTCATGGCGGCCACCGTCACGGCGCTCGCGCCCTGGCTGACGCCGATGATGTCCGGGCTGGCCAGGGGGTTGCGGGCGACGGTCTGGATGAGGGCGCCCGCGACCCCGAAGGCGGCGCCGACCAGCAGGCCGAGGACCATGCGGGGTTCGCGCAGCGTGCCCACGACGAGTTCGTCGGCGGAGGGTTGCCCGAAGACGACCTTCAGGGCTTCGAGCGGCTGGACGTACGTCTCTCCGACGCAGAGGTACGCGAGGCAGGCCGCGGCCAGGAGCAGGGCGAGGGCGGTGGCGACGGCCGTGGCCCTGCGGTGCAGGAGGAAGGCGGCGCCGCGGCACCGCAGGACGGCGTATCCGGCGGGGCGGACGCGGAACGGCCGCCCGGCCGCGGGCCCCTCGACGGTCCTGGTCACGCCGCCACCGCCTTCCTGCGGACGAGCGTCACCAGGAACGGCACCCCGACGATGAGTGCCGTCATGACGCCCGCGGGCACCTCGCTCGGCGGGAACACGATCCGCCCCACCGTGTCGGAGACGAGCAGCATCACCGGGCCGAGCAGCGCGGCCATCGGCAGCACCCAGCGGTGGTCGCCGCCGACGATCGCGCGGGCGATGTGGGGGACCGCGAGGCCGGTGAAGGCGATGGGCCCGGCGGCGGCGACCCCGGCGCCGGTGAGGACGGTGGCGCCGAGGCCGCCCACGACGCGGACCGCGGCGACGTTCTGGCCGAGGCCCTTGGCGACGTCGTCGCCGAGCGCGAGGGCGTCCAGGCCGCGGGCGACGGACAGCACGAGCGCGAGGCCGACGAGGAGGAACGGCCAGGTCTGGGCGACGAGCTCGGCGTCGCGGCCGGACAGCGAGCCGACCTGCCAGAAGCGGAACTCGTCCAGGGCGTAGGCCTTGGTGGTGAGGATCGCGGTGGTCACCGAGACGAGCAGGGCGTTGAGGGCGGCGCCGCCGAGGGCGAGCTTGACGGGGGTCGCGCCGCCCCGGCCGCTGGCGGCGATCGCGTAGACGGCGACGGCGGCGAGGCCCGCGCCCGCGAAGGCGTACCAGACGTATCCCGTGAGGGTGTGCGCCCCGGTGTACGCGATGGCGAAGACCACGCCGACCGACGCGCCCTGGCTGATGCCGAGGATGCCGGGGTCGGCGATGGGGTTGCGGGTGATGCCCTGCAGGGCGGTGCCCGCGACGGCGAGGGCGGCGCCGACCAGGACGCCGAGGACGGTGCGCGGCACCCGCATCTCACGGACCACTTCGGCGGCGTCGCTGTGCCCGCCGTGCAGCAGGGCGTCCAGGACCGCGGACGGCGCGATCGCGCGGGCGCCCACGGCGAGGCTGAACAGGACGGCGAGCAGCAGGGCCACGACGGCCGCGGTGGTGGCGACGGCGCGTCTGGCGTTCACACGCATCGGCTGGACTCGTTTCGGGGGTCGGGGACGGCCGCGGCGGCTCGGCAGGTCTGGGTAAGGCTTGGCTAAGTCTAGGGTGGGCCGACTCTCCGGACCCGGATCAACGGCCCTCGGCACAATGGGCTCCATGACCTCACGGACTTCCCGGGGCGGCGCCCCGTTCACCGTCGGCTTCGACCTCGACATGACCCTGATCGACTCCCGGCCGGGCATTCACGCCTGCTACGTCGCGCTCGCCGAGCGGACCGGGACGCACGTCGACGCGGACCTGGCCGTCACCCGGCTCGGGCCGCCCCTTGAGCAGGAACTCGCCCACTGGTTCCCGGCGGACGCGATCGCGGCGACGGCGAACCTCTACCGTGAGATGTATCCCACATACGCGATCGCGGCGACGCCCGCGCTGCCCGGCGCCCGCGAGGCCGTCGCCGCGGTGCGCGCGGCGGGCGGCCGCGCGATAGTGGTCACCGCCAAGTTCGAGCCGAACGCCAAGCTCCACGTGGAGCACCTGGGCATCGCCGCGGACGTCGTGGTGGGCGACCTGTGGGCGGAGCGGAAGGCCGAGGCCCTGCGGGAGTACGGGGCGTCGGTGTACGTCGGGGACCACACCGGGGACGTACGCGGCGCGCGTACGGCGGGCGCGCTGTCCGTAGCGGTGGCGACGGGGCCGTGCGACGCAGCGGAACTGCGCGCGGCGGGCGCCGACGCCGTACTCGATGATCTGAGCCAGTTCCCGGACTGGCTCGCGGCTCATGTCGCCGAGGGACCCGCGGCTGACCTGGCCTGACGGCGCTGCACCGCGATGCCGCGAAGCACGCCCGCACCAGCGATCAGGAAACCCACGCCCATCAGCATGCACACCGCGTAGGCGACGGGTGGGAAGGGGTCACCGCCGAGGAACAGCGGGGCCACCGTGACCAGGGTGGCCACAGCGCCGACGAAGAAAACGATCGCGCCAATCCGTACGAGGCCGTCGCCCGGTCCGGTGGAATTCGCTTGGGTTTTGTCACGCACCGCACCAGGGTAGTTCCCAGCGCGTAGGAAGAAACCGGGGACGTCTTGTCACCGGCCCCGGGACCAATAGTCTTGGTGCTGGCGGGTCGAGCGGCCCGCTGTAGTGCTATCCAGAGCCGTTTTCGCCCGGCGGGGAGCGGACCGGAGGGTCCACGCCGAAGGCGGCACGGCGCCGCCGATACGACGACTAGTACGAGGACGAGGACTTCACGTGCCTACCGGCAAGGTCAAGTGGTTCAACAGCGAGAAGGGCTTCGGCTTCCTCTCCCGCGACGACGGCGGTGACGTCTTCGTGCATTCCTCCGTACTGCCCGACGGCGTCGACACACTCAAGCCCGGCCAGCGCGTGGAATTCGGCGTCGTCGCTGGCCAGCGCGGGGACCAGGCCCTCTCGGTGACGCTTCTCGACCCGACCCCCTCGGTCGCCGCGGCCCAGCGCCGCAAGCCGGACGAACTCGCGTCCATCGTCCAGGACCTCACCACCCTCCTGGAGAACATCACCCCCATGCTGGAGAAGGGCCGCTACCCCGACAAGGCCTCGGGCGCCAAGATCGCGGGCCTGCTGCGCGCGGTGGCGGACCAGCTGGACGTATAACCGCGGGTTCCGGTAGCGGCCCCCCTCGCGCTTGCGCGCTTGTCCTCAAACGCCGGACGGACTAGATGGTGCCGGGCTTGGCTTGTTCTCCCGGGTGCGGGAATTTCAGCCCGTCCGGCGTTTGAGGACGAGGCGCGTAAGCGCCGTTGGTTTTGAGCGGGGGGACGGGGGCGGCCAGCACCCGCGGGCTAGGGGAAGGTCAGGGCGCCGGGGGCCAGGGCCGGTACCAGGCCCTCGGCGGCGGCGCGGGTCAGCAGGCCGCGCACCGCGGCGTACCCGTCCTCCCCCAGATCCGCCGTGAACTCGTTGACGTACAGACCGATGTGCTGATCGGCCACCGCCGGATCCATCTCCTGCGCGTGCGCGAGGACATAGGGCCGGGAGGCCTCAGGGTCCTCCCAGGCCATCCGCACGGATGCCCGCGCGGCCCCCGCGAGCCGCCGCAGCACATCGTCCCCGAGCGCCCGCCGGGCGATGATCGCACCGAGCGGAATCGGCAGCCCCGTCGTGGCCTCCCAGTGCTCTCCCATGTCGGCGAGCCGGTGCAGGCCGTAGTTCTGGTACGTGAAGCGCGCCTCGTGGATGACGAGACCCGCGTCGACCTTCCCGTCCCGCACGGCGGGCATGATCCGGTCGAAGGGCAGCACCACGATCTCGCCGACGCCGCCGGGCAGCACATCGGCGGCCCACAGCCGGAACAGCAGATACGCCGTGGACCTCTCGCTCGGCACCGCCACGGTCTTGCCCGTCAAGTCGACGCCCGGCTCCCGGGTGAGGACCAGCGGCCCGCAGCCGCGGCCGAGGGCGCCGCCGCACGGCAGCAGCGCGTACTCGTCGAGGACGTAGGGCAGGACGGCGTACGACACCTTCAGGACGTCGAACTCGCCGCGCTCGGCCATGCCGTTGGTGACGTCGATGTCCGCGAACGTCACGTCGAGCGCGGGCGCGCCCGGCACCCGGCCGTGGGCCCAGGCGTCGAAGACGAACGTGTCGTTGGGGCAGGGGGAGTACGCGATGCGCAGCGGCTCCGGCACGGCGGGGGAGGTCTCAGTCATGCCTGTTCCAACTCTCCAGTACGGGCGCGAACTTCCCGAACGCCGCCGTGAGCGCGGCCAGCGCGTCGCCGATGCGCCAGGCGTCCCGGTCGCGCGGGCCCACCGCGTTGGACACGGCGCGCACCTCGCACACGGGCAGCCCGTGCAGGGCGGCCGCCTCGGCGACGCCGAAGCCCTCCATGGCCTCGGCGAGCGCCCGCGGATGGCGGGCGCGCAGGTCCTTCGCGCGGGCGGCGGAGCCGGTCACGGTGGACACGGTCAGGACGGTGCCGACCGCGGCGCCCGCGGCGGCGGCCAGGTCCCGTACGAGCGCGGGCGGCGGCTCGTGCGTGACGCGCCCGAAGCCGAGCTCCGTCACCGGCAGGAACCCGTCCGGGGTCTCGGCGCCCAGGTCGGCGGCCGTCACGGCGTCCGCGACGACGACCGAGGCGAGGGGCGCCCCGGGGGCGAAGCCGCCGCCGATCCCGGCGGAGACCACCAGGTCGTACGGGGTGCCGACGGCGGCGGCCGTCGCGAGCGCGCGGGCCGTCGCGGCGGCCGCGGCGGCGGGCCCCACGCCGACGGCGAGCACGTCACAGGCCGACGGGCCGGACAGCCCGGCGGCCACCGCGTCCCGCTCGGCGGGCACTGCGGTGGCCACGAGGACGCGGGCGCGCGGGCCGGTCACGGCGGACCCGGTCAGGCGTCCTTGTCCTTCTTGAGCTTGAACGACCACAGGCCCGTGGCCTTCGCCTGGCCCTCGCTCTTGCCGCCCTCAAGGAGGCTGACCGTGGAGGAGGAGGCGCCGCCGCCGTACTGCTCGTTGAAGAACACGCTGCCCGGGATGACGACGTACGTCTTCTTGCTGGCGGCGGTCAGCGGCTGACCGTTCATCAGCAGCGTCCAGCCCTTGCCGTCGGCGATCTCCGGGTCCACGCCGAAGCGGACCTTCTCGTCCGGGTCGACGGTGATGGACTTGATGTCCGACTTGTCCTTCAGGCAGTCCTGCACCTTGGACGGCGTCAGCTCCTCGCCGTCCTCGTAGCAGACCGCCTCGGAGTGCACCGACTCGCTGCCGACCGTCACGGTGGCCAGCGGCGTCGGCTTGTCACAGGCCGACAGGACGAGCAGTCCGGCGGATGCGGCGCCGAGGGCCGCGACGGTGCGGCGGCTGCGCGCCGAGCGGGTTACCAGGGAGGTCATGCCCCGAAGGCTATCGGGCCCCACCGCCTCCCCGGACGGCCGGGGTCCGGCGTTTCTCCCCGTCCTCCCCACCCACCCGCCCCCGAGGCGCGCAGCGCCAATGCCCCGCGCGGGTCACGCCACGCGGACCCGGCGGCCGCCGCGGCGGGCCGCTGCCAGCAGGCCCCGGACCGTCGGGAGCCAGCCCACCGCCACGATCACCGCGGCCACCGCTGAGCCCGAGCGTCCCGTTCAGCGGCAGCGCGAGCCCGATCGCACCCCCCACCACCCACGCCATCTGCAACAGCGTCTCGACGCGCGCGAACGCGGACGTACGGACCTCCTCCGGCACGTCCCGCTGGATCAACGCGTCCAGCGACAGCTTCGACAGGGCCTGCGCGAACCCGGCGACCGCCGCGAGGCAGGCGATGCCCACGGGCCCGTAGAACAGCGCCGCGCACACCGCGACGCCGAGCACCACCGCCACCACCGTGACGATGATCAGCTCCGGGGCGCGGGTCTTCAGCCACGCCCCGACGGCCGTCCCGAGCGCGTTGCCCGTGCCCGCCGCGACGCCCACGATGCCGAGGGACACCGCCGCGCTCTGCCCGCCGAGGGGATGCTCGCGCAGCAGGAAGGCGAGGAAGAAGATCAGGAAGCCGGACAGCCCGCGCTGGGCGGCGTTGACGGCGAGCCCGTGCGTCACGGACGGCCCGACCGTGCGCAGGCCGAGGCGCCGTCTGCGGGCGGAGTCCGCGCGGTCCCGGGCCCGCGCGAGGTGCAGGTGCTCCTCGTCCGCCGCGAGCAGCGCCTTGCGCTCGCCCTTCGCCGAGTCCACCTTCGGCGGCAGCGTGAACGAGAGGACCGTCCCGGCGACGAACAGCGCGCACGCCCCGTACAGCGGCCAGCGCGGCCCGATCGCCTGGAGCCCCGCCCCGATCGGCGCCGCCACGCCCGTCGCGAGCAGCCCGCTCAGGGTCACCCGCGAATTGGCCTTCACCAGGGAGAACGCGGGTGGCAGCAGTCTGGGGACGACGGCGCTGCGCACCACGCCGTACGCCTTGGACGCCACCAGGACGCCGAGCGCCGCCGGATACAGCTCAAGGCCGCCGGTCACCACCGCGCCCGAAAGGGTGAGCGCGAGCAGCGCGCGGGCCAGCATCGCCGCCGCCATCGCGGCGCGGCGGCCGTGCGGGAGGCGGTCAAGGAGCGGGCCGATGACGGGGGCGAGCAGCGTGAACGGGGCCATCGTGATCGCCAGGTACAGGGCGACGCGGCCGCGGGCCTCGTCCGTCGGCACGGAGAAGAACACCGTGGAGGCGAGGGCCACCGTGATCATGACGTCGCCCGCGCCGTTCACCGCGTGCAGCTCGATCAGCTTGCCGAGGCCGGATTCGCCCGCGCCGTGGGCGTGGGTGGCCTTGCGGATGCCGCGGGCGGTGCCGGTGAAGGGGAGGTGCAGGGCGTGGGTGAGTGCACGGGCTGCCCGCGATGTCCGGCGGGGCGGGGGTGAGGAGGTCCTGGCGCCTGCCACTCAGTCATAGTGCCCTGCCGAACCCCGAACAGGCGTCACCCTCGCGGTGCGCCCCAGGCCCGCCCCTTCCCGATCCGGGTGCGGCCGCCCCCGTTCCCCCGCTCAGAACCATCGGCGCTCCGCGCCTCGTCCTCAAACGCCGGACGGGCTGAAACTGTCGCCAGCCAGGGCCGTGTGCATGCAGCCCGTCCGGCCGGCGTTTGAGGACGAGCGCGTCAGCGCGATGGGGGCGCCGGTGTGGGCCCAGGGGCCAGGAACAGGTAGCGTGCGTAACGCGCCTACGCCGGTTGTTCTCGGCCGCGCGCCCGCTGGCCATCCCGCAGAATGGATGGCGAAGGTGCGCCCGTGACGTCGGGCGCGGACGTCGACGCGGCCCTCCGGTCCGCTCCGTCCGTACCCCCGCGTAAGGGTGGCGCACTCGTGAGACGGCGTAGGAGAGAAGCGATACCTGTGAGCGCAGCGACAACGCGAAGCCGCACCCCGCGCACCCCGCGTACCCCCGACCGCCTCTGCGCCGAGGCCGTGGGGTTCGCCCGGGCCGCGGCCGAGGAGGCCGCCGCGCCGGGTGTGGTCGGTGAGCATGTCGAGGTCGTCGTGGAGGGCGACCGCGTGGTCACGCATCTCTTCGAGTGCAAGGAGCCCGGCTACCGCGGCTGGCGCTGGGCGGTGACGGTGGCCCGCGCCTCCCGCGCGAAGTTCGTCACCCTCGACGAGACGGTGCTGCTGCCCGGACCGGACGCGCTGCTGGCCCCCGAGTGGGTGCCGTGGAGCGAGCGGCTCCGCCCGGGCGACATGGGCCCCGGCGACCTGCTGCCCACCGACGCCGAGGACCTGCGCCTGGAGCCGGGCTGGTCCGGCGAGGACGTGCCGCCGCCGAACTCCGTGCTTTCCGAGGAGCTGGCCGAGCGCGTCGAGGCCGAGGACGCGGAGGTCACCGCCGCGGGCCCCGCCGCCGACGCCGACGGCACGGAGATCGCGCCCGCTCCCGCCCGCGGCTCCATCGCCGCCGTCGCCGAGGAGCTCGGCATGCGGCGCGCCCGGGTCCTCTCGCGGTACGGCCTGCACACCGCCGCCGACCGCTGGGACGAGTCGTTCGGCGCGAAGACCCCGATGGCGCAGGCCGCCCCCGCCTCCTGTGTGAGCTGCGGCTTCCTGGAGCCGATCGGCGGGTCCCTGGGCCAGGCCTTCGGCGTGTGCGCGAACGAGTTCGGGCCCGCGGACGGCCGCGTCGTCTCCCTCGCGTACGGCTGCGGGGGGCACTCGGAGGCGGCCGTCATGCCGAAGCCTTCGCGGCCCGCGCCGCCGGTCCTCGACGAGACCAGGGTCGACGAGCTGCCGCTGCGCCCGGCCCCCGACTCGGGCTCCGTCCCGCCGGCCGGACCGAGCGAGGATCTGGGGCACTCGTAGTCCCTGGCGGCCCGTCGAGCGCGGGCGCCCGCCCGTTCACTCGCCCACCCGCACCTGACGAGAACCCCTTCTGGACGCGGTACCGTTCGCCCCCGGACCTCCCAAGGCGCCCCCGGCAGCGGCGGGCGCCCCCGCCAGAGAAGGGCAACGAACCGTGAGCAAGACCGTGCGGCCGGCCTCCGAGGGCATCGACCCGTTCGGCACCGCCCGTCTGCGCCGCTCCGTGCTCGACGCCTGGGTGGCGAGCCCGGCCCGGTTCCGGGAGGACGCCAACGCCGAGGAGGACCTGGCGCTCGGCGGCTACCGCGACCGCCTGGTCGTCGAGCTCGCGCAGAACGCCTCGGACGCCGCCGCCCGCGCGGGCGTGCCCGGACGGCTCGCCCTCACCCTTCAGGACGGCGTGCTCGCGGTGGCCAACAGCGGTGCCCCGCTGGACGCGACGGGCGTGGAGTCCCTGGCGACGCTGCGGGCGTCCGCGAAGCGGGAGGGCGCAGCCGCCGGACAGACGACCGGACGGTTCGGCGTCGGGTTCGCCGCCGTGCTCGCCGTGTCGGACGAGCCCGCCGTGGTGGGCCGCACCGGCGGCGTCCGCTGGTCCCTCGCGGAGGCCCGCGAACTGGCGGCGGAGCGGGCCAGGTTCAGCCCGGGGCTCGGCGACGAGATGCGGCGCCGCGACGGCCACGTACCGCTCCTGAGGCTGCCGCTGCCCGCGGCGGGCAGCGCCCCGGACGGGTACGACACCGTCGTCATCCTGCCGCTGCGCGACACCGCCGCCGAGGACCTGGTGTCCCGGCTGCTCGACGGCGTCGATGACGCGCTCCTGCTGGCCCTGCCCGGCCTCACGGAGGTCGCCGTCCGCACCCCGGACGGCGCGACCCGCGTCCTGCGCCGCTCGGCCGACGGCGACGACACCGTCGTCGAGGACACCCGCGACGGCACGACGCGCTGGCGCACCGTCACCCGCACCGGCGCGCTGACGCCGGAGCTGCTCGCGGACCGGCCCGTCGAGGAGCGGCTGCGCCCGTACTGGCAGATCACCTGGGCGGTGCCGGTGGGCGCCGACGGCGCCCCGGTGGCGCCGCGCACCACCGCCGTCGTGCACGCGCCGACCCCCAGCGACGAGCCGCTCGGCGTGCCCGCCCTGCTGATCGGCACGTTCCCGCTGGACAGCAGCCGCCGCCACCCGGCGCCGGGGCCCCTGACGGACTTCCTGGTGGAGCGCGCGGCCGACGCGTACGCCGAACTGCTCTCCGGCTGGCGGCCGGTGACGGAGGGGATCATCGGCCTGGTGCCGGGGCCGCTCGGCAAGAGCGCGCTCGACGGCGCGCTGCGCCAGGCCGTCCTCGACCGGCTGCCCCGTACCGAGTTCCTGCCGCCCGCCGTCGAGCCGGTGCGGGACAGCGCCGACGAGTGGTCCGAGGCCAAGGTGCCCGAGGCGCTGCGGCCGCGGGACGCCGAAGTGGTCGAGGGCGCGGGCGCGGACACCGTGCGGGTCCTCGCCGAGGTGCTGCCGAGCCTGCTGCCCGCGGGCCTGGAGCGGCGCGGCGAGCTGCGCACCCTTGGCGTGGCCCGGGTGCCGCTGACGGAGGCGGTCGACCGGCTCGCCGGTCTGGAGCGGGAGCCGTCCTGGTGGCGGCGCCTGTACGACACGCTGGCGGGCGTCGACCCGGACCGGCTCTCGGGGCTTCCGGTGCCGCTCGCCAGCGGGCGGACGACGATCGGGCCGCGCCAGGTCCTGCTGCCCGCGCCGGGCGAGGGGCCCGCGCCCGAGGCGCTGGCCCGGCTCGGCCTGAAGGTGGCGCACGCGGACGCCGCCCATCCGCTCCTGGAGAAGCTGGGCGCGCTGCCCGCCACGCCCCGCGCGGTCCTGACGACCCCGCAGGTGCGGGCGGCCGTCGCGGCATCGCTCGACGACGACGGCTGGGACGAGGACGCCCTGGACGCCGAGGAGCTCGCGGACCTCGTCCTCGCCCTGGTGCGCGACGCGGACCTGGAGCCGGGCGACGAGCCCTGGCTCGGCGCGCTCGCGCTGCCCGACGAGGACGGCGAGCCCGCGCCCGCGGGCGAGCTCGTGCTGCCCGGCAGCGCGTTCGCCGAGGTCATGCGCGAGGACGAACTGGCCTTCGTGGACGGGGAGCTCGCCGGGCGCTGGGGCGAGCGGCCGCTGGCGGCCTGCGGCGTCCTCGCGTCGTTCACGCTGGTGCGCGCCACGGACGTGGTCCTCGACCCGGACGAGCTCGAACCGCGCGACGGCGACTTCGCCGAGCCCGATGACGCGGGCCTGCTCGACGCCGTCGACGTGTGGTGCGAGGACGTCATCGACCGGCTTCCGGACACGCCGGTGCCGCCGGTCGCGACGGAGATCGTGGCCGTACGGGACCTGGACCTCGTCGACGACGACCAGTGGCCGAGGGCGCTCGCGCTCCTGTCCCGGCCGCCGCTCAGGGACGCGCTCACCCAGCCGGTGCGGGTCCTGCTGCCGGACGGCACGACGGAGAGCGTGCGCCCGTACACCGCGTGGTGGCTGCGCGGGCACCCGGTCCTCGGCGGCCGCCGTCCTGCGGGGCTGCGCGCGGCGGGCGGCGATCCGCTCCTCGAGGGTCTCTACGACGCGGTGGACGCCACCGGCTTCGACGACGAGCAGGTGCTGCGGGCGCTCGGCGTGCGCACGTCGGTGAGCGCGCTGCTCGCGGAGCCCGGGGGCGCCGCCGAGCTCCTGGACCGGCTCGCGGACCCGGAGCGGACCGTGTCGCCCGCGCGGCTGCACGCCCTGTACGGGGCGCTCGCGGACCTGACTGGACCCGGAGCGGGTGACGCTGCCGGAGGAGCTGCGCGCGGTCCTCGGCGGCGACGGCGGGACCACCGGGGAGGTCGAGGTCGTCGACGCCGCCGACGCGGTGGTCGCGGACGCGCCCGACCTGCTGCCGTTCGCGTCCGGGGTGCCGCTGCTTCCGGTGGCGCCGTCCCGCGCCGGTGACCTGGCGGAGCTGCTGCAGGTGCGCCGCCTGAGCGAGTTGGTGCGGGCCGAGGTCGACCCGGGCGCGGGCGTCGAGCACGAGGTGCCTCAGGCCGTGCGCGTCCTGCTCGGTTCCGGGACCCCGGCGACGTACCGCGAGCACGAGGAGCTCATCGTCGACGGCGTCGACCTGGAGTGGCGCCGCACCCCCGACGGCACGGTGCACGCGGCGACGGTCGAGGGCGTGGCGGCGGGCCTGGCCTGGGCGGTGCGGCAGTGGCCGCGGCGCTTCGAGGTGGCGGCGCTCCTGGAGGACCCGTCGCGGACGGAGGAGCTGGCGCGGGACCGCTGGTTCGACTAGGGCCACCAGAAGGGCCCTAGCCCGGGTTGTGCGCCCTGTGGGTTTCACGGGGCGTACAACCTTTGGCCAGGCGTGCGGGTCTGATGATCGGAGTCAACAGACTCCTAGATCGCTTGGGCTCCGCGTGCTGGCTCCGACACCGCGGACCCCCTTCTCCACCTGGGGAAACACATGCGCATATGTGCCACTGTGGCTGCCGTGTCCGGCGCCCTGGCTCTGTCCGCGTTCGCCGTTCCCGCCGCGCAGGCGGACGAGACCATCGGCGAGACCAGGATCACCGACGTCACCGTCAACGGCGGCAAGGACATCGTGGTCGGCACCACGCAGGCGAAGAAGATCACGTTCTCGGTCACGGCCACGGACCCCGAGGGCATCCACAAGGCCAGCGGCTTCCTCTGGCACGGCCCGTCGTACGACGACCTCGACGGGTCGATCGTCTTCGACACCACGGTTCCCCCGCAGTGCACCGAGGTCGACGCCGACCACCTCGACGTGCACCGTGACCGTCACCGCCGACCCGAACAAGAACATCTACGGCAACGCCCTGGCCGGCGAGTGGAAGGCGTTCGCCGCCGCCCTCGGCAACCCGCCCGCGGGCCAGGAGACGGGCGGCAAGCACGCGGTGGACGCGTACAAGTCCGTCAGCGTGAAGCGCGCCGCGAAGCTCACCGTCAACGCCTCCCCGGAGCCGGTGACGAAGGGCGAGACGATCACCGTCTCGGGCGCCCTGACGCGCGCCAACTGGGACACGCAGAAGTACGCCGGCTACACCCAGCAGCCGGTGAAGCTGGAGTTCAAGAAGAAGGGCGCGAGCTCCTACACCACCGTCAAGACGGTGACGTCGGACTCCAAGGGCAACCTGAAGACCACCGTGAAGGCGTCCGTCGACGGCACCTTCCGCTATGTCTTCGCGGGCACGTCGACGACCCCGTCGGTCACCTCCGCGGGCGACGCGATCGACGTCCGCTGACGTCGTTTCCGCCCTTCCGCACCCCCTCAGCCACACCACCCCCAAGGAATACGCATGCGCATCCGCACCACCGTGGCCGCCGTCTCCGGCGCCGTCGTCCTGTCCGCCCTCGCCGTCCCGGCCGCCCAGGCCGCCGACTCCCAGAAGGGCCACACCAAGATCACGAAGGTCGTCGTCAACGGCGGCAAGGACATCGTGCTCGGCACGTCCACGAAGCAGTTCGTGATCACGGTGACGGGCACCGACCCGAAGGGCATCAAGGAGGCCATGGCCTTCGTGTGGCACGGGAAGAAGTACGACCCGGAGTACCTCGACGGCCTGCTCTTCCCGAGGAGCGACCCCAAGTGCACCAAGGTCAGCGCGACCAAGAGCACCTGCAAGGCCGTCATCAAGGCCAACCCGCGCCACCTGGACAACGCCACCGCGGGCAAGTGGAAGGTCATGGCGGCCCTGCTGGCCAAGGGCAGCGCCCAGAACCACGTCATCAAGGACACGTACAAGACCGTCGGCGTGAAGCGCGCCGCCAAGCTCACGACGAACGCCGCCCCCGAGCCGGTGAAGAAGGGCGAGACGATCACCGTCTCGGGCGCCCTGACGCGGGCCAACTGGGAGACCAGTAGCTACGCGGGTTACCTCGGCCAGCCGGTGAAGCTCCAGTTCAAGGCGGCGGGCGCCAGCTCCTACACCACCGTCAAGACGGTGACGTCGGGCGCGAAGGGCAAGCTGACGTCCACCGTGAAGGCATCCGCGGACGGCACCTTCCGCTATGTCTTCGCGGGCACGTCGACGACGCCGGCCGTCACGTCCGCGGGCGACGCGATCGACGTCCGCTGACCCCGTTTCCGCACCACCCTTTGTCGCACCACCCCTGAGGAACACCCATGCGCATCCGCACCACCCTGGCCGCCGTCTCCGGCGCCGTGGTCCTGTCCGCCCTCGTCGCTCCGGCCGCCCAGGCCGCCGAGCCCGACCTCGCGCTGAAGGACCGGCAGCGGGGCGACACCAAGATCACCAAGGTCGTGATCAACGGTGGCAAGGACATCGTGGTCGGCGCCGCCACGAAGAAGAAGTTCACCATCGCCGTCACCGCGACCGACGCCAAGGGCATCGAGGGCGCCGGTGCCCTGCTGTGGCACGGCGCGAAGTTCGACGAGCGGAACCTCACCGGCATGCTCGCGCCGACCGCCGACGAGAAGTGCAAGAAGCTCAGCGCCACCAGCGCGACCTGCACGGTGACCATCACCGTGAACCCGAAGGCGGGCTGGGACAAGAACGGTCTCGCCAACCACATGGCGGGTGGCGGCTGGAAGCTCATGGCGGGCGCGGGCGGCAGGGACGGCGACCACGTCATCCGCATGGCGTACAAGAAGGGCGTCCACCTCAAGCGCGCCGCGAAGCTCACCGTCAACGCCACCCCGGAGCCGGTGAAGAAGGGGAAGACGATCACGGTCGCCGGTGCCCTGACCCGCGCCAACTGGGACACCCACAAGTACGCGGGCTACACCCAGCAGTCCGTGAAGCTCCAGTTCAAGAAGAAGGGCGCGAGCTCCTACACCACCGTGAGGACGGTGAAGACGGACGCCAGGGGCAACCTGAAGACCACGATGAAGGCGTCGGCCGACGGTACTTTCCGTTACGTCTTCGCGGGCACGTCGACGACGCCGGCCGTCACGTCCGCGGGCGACGCGATCGACGTCCGCTAAGCGGAAGCGGCACGGAAGCGCCCCGAAGGGGCGCGGGGCGGTGTCGATGTGCGGCTCCGCCGTGTGGGCGCGCCCACACGGCGGTCCCGCAGCCACAGCACCGCCGTGCTGGCGTAGCGCGCACGCGCTACGCCAGCACGCGGCGGTCGACCCAGCGGAAGGCGAACTCCGTCGCCGCCGCGGCGACCGCCGCGATCGCGACCGCCGCCCACGGCATCGTCGTGCCGACCAGCTTCAGGGCGAAGAAGTCCTGGAGGTAGGGGATGGTCAGGACCAGCAGGAAGCCGAGGCCCATCGTCGCGACCAAGGGCAGATCCGCCACCAGGTGTACGGGCGGGCGATGATCGCGAGGACCCACAGGGAGACCAGGAACAGGGTCAGCGTCGCCGCGCTGGTCTCGGCCTCGCGGGCGCCCTCGCCCGCGTAGTGGTGGCGGGCGAGCAGATACGTCGCGAAGGTGGAGAGCGCCGCGATGATGCCGCCGGGGAGCGCGTAGCGCATGACGCGGCGGACGAAGTGCGGCCTGGCGCGCTCCTTGTTGGGGGCGAGCGCCAGGAAGAACGCCGGGACGCCGATCGTCAGGGTGGACAGCAGCGTCAGATGGCGCGGCAGGAACAGGTACTCCACCTGGGAGCAGACCACCAGCAGGGCGATGACGACGGAGTAGACCGTCTTCACCAGGAAGAGCGTCGCCACGCGGGTGATGTTGCCGATGACGCGGCGGCCCTCGGCCACCACCGACGGCAGCGTCGCGAAGCTGTTGTTGAGCAGCACGATCTGGGCGACCGCGCGCGTCGCCTCCGAGCCCGAGCCCATCGAGACGCCGATGTCGGCGTCCTTCAGGGCGAGGACGTCGTTCACGCCGTCGCCGGTCATGGCGACCGTGTGGCCCTTCGACTGGAGCGCGCCCACCATGTCCCGCTTCTGCTGCGGGGTCACGCGGCCGAAGACGGAGTTGCTGTCCAGGGCCTCGGCCATCTCGGCCTGGTCGGTGGGCAGCTGCCGGGCGTCCACCGTGTTCTGCGCGCCGGGCAGGCCCAGCTTGCCCGCGACCGCGCCGACGGACACCGCGTTGTCGCCGGAGATGACCTTGGCCTGGACGTTCTGCTCCTCGAAATAGCGCAGCGTGTCGGCGGCGTCGGGGCGAAGCCGCTGTTCGAGGACGACGAGGGCGGTGGGGCGGGCCCCGGCCGCGATGTCCGGGGCGTCCAGGTCGGCCGCGGCGCGCGCGAGCAGCAGCACGCGCAGGCCCTGGTGGTTGAGGTCCTCGACCTCGGCCAGGGCGGGGTCACCGGCGGGAAGGAGCACGTCGGGCGCGCCGAGCAGCCACGTCGAGCTCTCGCCGTCGCCCTCGCTGAAGCTCGCGCCGCTGTACTTGCGGGCGGAGGAAAACGGCAGGGACTCCGTGCAGCGCCACTCCTCGCTGTCGGGGTAGGCGTCGATGATGGCCTGCAGGGAGGCGTTCGGCCGCGGGTCGGACTCGCCGAGCGCGCCGAGCACCTTGCGTACGTAGTCCTCCGCCGAGCCGTTGAGCGGGCGCAGCTCGGTGACGTCCATGCCGCCCTCGGTGAGCGTGCCCGTCTTGTCGAGGCAGACGGTGTCGACGCGCGCGAGGCCCTCGATGGCGGGGAGCTCCTGCACCAGGCACTGCTTGCGGCCCAGGCGGATGACGCCGATCGCGAAGGCCACGGAGGTGAGCAGGACCAGGCCCTCGGGGATCATGGGGACGATGCCGCCGACGGTGTAGGCGATCGACTCCTTGAAGTTGTCGTCCTTGACGACGAGCTGGGAGATGATCAGGCCGATCGACGTCGGGATCATCAGCCACGTCACGTACTTGAGGATCGTGGAGATGCCCGAGCGCAGCTCGGAGTGGACGAGGGTGAAGCGGCTCGCCTCCTCCGCGAGCTGCGCGGCGTAGGCCTCGCGGCCCACCTTCGTCGCGGTGAACGCGCCGCCGCCCGCGACCACGAACGAGCCCGACATCATCTTGTCGCCGGGCTTCTTCAGGACCGGGTCGGCCTCACCGGTGAGCAGGGACTCGTCGACCTCCAGGCCGTCGGCCTCGACCGTCTCGCCGTCGACCACGATCTTGTCGCCGGGGCCGAGTTCGACGAGGTCGCCGAGGACGATGTCGGAGGTGGAGATCTCGGCGGCGACGCCGTCGCGGCGGACCGTCGGCTTGGCCTCGCCTATGACGGCGAGCCCGTCGAGGGTCTTCTTGGCGCGCAGCTCCTGGATGATGCCGATGCCGGTGTTCGCCACGATCACGAAGCCGAAGAGGCTGTCCTGGATCGGCGCGACGAACAGCATGATCACCCAGAGCACGCCGATGATCGCGTTGAAGCGCGTGAAGACGTTGGCGCGGATGATCTCGGTCGTGGAGCGGCTGCTGCGGACCGGTACGTCATTGACCTCGCCGCGGGCGACCCGCTCGGCGACCTCGGCCGACGTGAGGCCGGTGGCGCGCCCCGTGGGGGGCGCCACCGGGTGGACCGGGTCGAGCTCGGCGCCCGCGTCGATATGCGTCATGCCTTCGACGGTAAGGCGGGAGCAGGGGGTTCACCCCTTGAATGTCCGAAAGATCCGACCACGGTAGGACAGGGTTTGCCCTCAGGTCGCATCCCGTACCGCGCTGGTACGAGAGGCTTCCGCGCGCTTGATGGCCGCGTCGCGCCCGCGCACGTACCAGATCCCGATGAGGCCGAGGCCGGCGCCCGCGAGGCAGGTCCACACCCACCAGGTGGTGCCGCGGTCGTCGAACCAGCCGTAGAACGGCAGCTGGACCAGGAAGAGGACGAACCAGAGGATCGTGCCGCCGGTGATGGTGGCGACGACGGGCCCTTCCAGGGGCTCGGGTGCCTCGTGCTTGGGTGTCCACTTCGCCATGCCCTCAGCTTAGACGGGGCCCGCGCCGGGTCCCGAGCGCGCTCCGGGGCCCTTGTGCCACAAGGCTCTACGCGCGGAGATGGCCATTTCAAGCTTATGTATTCATACTGAAACGGCTTCTTAATGGCCGGTTGCTTTCGTACGAAGACACAAATTCGCGCACACTCGGTCCATCCCGTTCCACAGAGGTCATGAGGTCCCGCATGTCCCCCTCGGCCACCGCTCCGGTCGACGCCAAGCAGCCGCCCCCGAACCCCCCGCGGGGCGGACTCGACGGGTACTTCAAGATCACGGAGCGGGGTTCGACCCTGGCGCGGGAGATCCGCGGCGGCTTCGCCACCTTCTTCGCGATGGCCTACATCATCGTGCTCAACCCGATCATCCTCGGCAGCGCGAAGGACATGTACGGCCATCAGCTGGACAACAAGCAGCTGGTCACCGCCACCGTGCTGACCGCCGCGTTCACCACGCTCCTGATGGGCGTCATCGGCAACGTGCCGATCGCCCTCGCCGCCGGTCTCGGCGTGAACACCGTCGTCGCCCTCCAGCTCGCGCCCCGCATGTCCTGGCCGGACGCCATGGGCATGGTGGTGCTCGCGGGCTTCGTGGTGATGCTCCTGGTCGCGACGGGCCTGCGCGAGCGCGTGATGAGCGCCGTGCCGGCCGGTCTGCGCAAGGGCATCGCGATCGGCATCGGCCTGTTCATCATGCTGATCGGCCTGGTCGACGCCGGCTTCGTCTCCCGCATCCCGGACGCCGCGCACACCACGGTGCCGCTCCAGCTCGGCGGCGACGGGCACCTCAACGGCTGGCCGGTGCTCGTCTTCGTCCTCGGCGTGCTGCTCACCCTCGCGCTGCTCGTGCGCAAGGTGCCGGGCGCGATCCTGCTGTCCATCGTCGTGATGACGGCCGTCGCCGATGATCATCCACGCGGTCGCCGACGTGCCCTCCTGGGGCCTGACGACCCCCGAGTGGCCCGGCAACCCGGTCGCGACGCCGGACTTCGGCCTCGTCGGCGAGATCAGCCTCTTCGGCGGCTTCGGGAAGGTCGGCGTCCTCACCGGCGTCCTCTTCGTCTTCACCGTGCTGCTCTCGTGCTTCTTCGACGCGATGGGCACGATCATGGGCATCGGCGACGAGGCCCACCTGACCGACGACAAGGGGAACTTCCCCGGCATCAACAAGGTCCTGTTCGTCGACGGCATCGCCGTCGCCGCGGGCGGCGCCTCGTCCTCCTCGGCCACCACCTGCTTCGTGGAGTCCACGGCGGGCGTCGGCGAGGGCGCCCGCACCGGCTTCGCCAACGTCGTCACCGGCGGCCTGTTCACGGTGGCGCTCTTCCTCACCCCGCTCGCCACGATGGTGCCCTCGCAGGCGGCGACGCCCGCGCTGCTCGCCGTCGGCTTCCTGATCCTGTCCTCGGCTCGATCGGGCAGATCGACTGGAGCGACTACACGATCGCGATCCCCGCGTTCGTGACGATGCTGATGATGCCGTTCACGTACTCGATCACGAACGGCATCGGCATGGGCTTCATCACCTTCACGGTGCTGCGCCTGGCGGCGGGGCGCGGGCGTGAGGTGCCGGTGGCCATGTATGTCGTGTCGGCGGTGTTCGCGTTCTACTACCTGATGCCTGCGCTGGATCTCACGTAGGTGCGGGTTCGTCGTGGCTGGTCGCGCCCACGCGGCGGAGCCGCATATCGACACAGTCCCGCGCCCCTTCGGGCGCGGCGCCGCGCCCTCAGGCGTAGAACCTCTCTGTCTCCTCGACAGACGACTTGAACCGTTCATCGAAGTCATCACGGATGAGCGTCCGGGCCACATAGTCCTGGACGCTCATTCCTCTTTTGGCGGCGTGCTTGCGGAGCCGGTCGAGCAGCTCACTGTCTATCCGCAGGCTGAGCACAGTCGATCCCATGCGGGACAGGGTCGCCGTCCACGGACGGGGGATGCGTCACTTTCCGAATTCGGCTCACTCATATGGGTGACGAGAGGGTTCCGTGGCCCGTGCCACGGGCAGATCGTGCGCCTGCACGTGCATTCGCGGTGGTACTTAGCCTGAGTAATGAGTTATGCTAACGACCATGCCGGACCTCTCCCATGGCGACGACGACGCCGCCGTGAACTCGCTGCGCTCCGCCGTGATGCGCCTGTCCCGTCGGCTCAAGCACCAAAGGGTCGACGAGTCGCTGAGCCCCACAGAGATGTCGGTGCTCGGCACCCTTGCCCGCTGTGGCAGCGCCACACCGGGCGAGCTCGCCCGCAAGGAGCACGTGCAGCCGCCGTCGATGACACGCATCGTGGCGCTGCTTGAATCCAAGGGCCTGGTGCGCCTGGAGGCGCACCCGGACGACCGCCGCCAGAAGGTGGTCACCCAGACCGAGCAGGCCGAGGCGATGCTCGAGGAGAGCCGCCGCAAGCGGAACGCCTGGCTCGCACGGCTCGTCGAGGAGCTCGACGCCGACGAGTGGGCGAAGCTCCGCGACGCCGCGCCCGTGCTGGAGAAGCTGGCCCACCTGTGACCGACTGACCACCGCGCACGGCCCCCCGCCGGGGGCCGTGCCCCGTTCCGGAGCCCCCACGCCGGGCCCGGATGCCAAAGGAGGCGAACCTCTTTGAGTACGGGATCCGGAGCAGACTCCGCCCCCGCACCAACCGCCCTCGACAAGCCCGCCCACCTCCACAAGAACTCCATGTTCAGCTCGCTGCGCATCCGGAACTACCGGCTCTTCGCGGCCGGAGCCGTCGTGTCGAACACCGGCACCTGGATGGCCCGCATCACCCAGGACTGGCTGGTCCTCAGCCTCACCGGATCCTCCGCCGCCGTCGGCGTCACGACGGCCATGCAGTTCCTGCCGATGCTGCTCTTCGGCCTGTACGGCGGCGTCATCGCCGACCGCTTCGCCAAGCGGAACCTGCTCTTCGTCACCCAGGGCGCCATGGGCCTGGGCGGTCTGTTCCTGGCCGCGATGACCCTGACGGGCCACGTCGAGGTCTGGCACGTCTACCTGACGGCGTTCTTCACGGGCCTCGTGACCGTCGTCGACAACCCGACCCGGCAGTCCTTCGTCTCCGAGCTGGTCGGCCCCGACCAGCTGCGCAACGCCGTCAGCCTGAACTCCGCCAACTTCCAGTCCGCCCGCCTCGTCGGACCCGCCGTCGCGGGCCTGGTCACCGCCGCCGCCGGGCCGGGATGGGCGTTCCTCGCGAACGGCCTGTCCTTCCTCGCGCCGATCACCGGCCTGCTCCTGATGCGCACGAGCGAGCTCACCCACAGCCCGCTGGCCCCGCGCCGCGGCAAGGGCCAGCTCCGCGAGGGCCTCGGCTACGTCCGCGAGCACCCGGAGCTGATCTGGCCCATCGTCCTGATCGGGTTCATCGGCACGTTCGGCTTCAACTTCCCGATCTGGCTGAGCGGCGTACGCCGACGACGTCTTCCACGGCGGCTCCGGCCTGTACGCGGCGTTCACCACGCTGATGGCCGCAGGATCGCTGATCGGCGCGCTGCTCGCCGCCCGCCGCCCGGCGACGCGGCTGCGGATGCTCACCGCCACGGCGGGCCTCTTCGGCGTCGTCCTGATCGCCGTGGCCGCCGTGCCGGACGCGTACGTCTTCGCGGCGCTGCTCATTCCCGTCGGCGCGATCGGCCTGACCGTCAACGTCACCGCGAACTCCTCGGTGCAGATGGCCACCGACCCCGAGATGCGGGGGCGCGTGATGAGCCTGTTCATGATGGTGTTCGTCGGCGGCACCCCGCTCGGCGGGCCGCTCTTCGGCTGGCTCACCGACGCCTACGGGGTCCGCGTCAGCTTCGCCGTCGGCGGGCTCGTCACCGCGCTCGCCGCGCTCGGCGTCGGCCTCGCCCTGGCGCGCGCCGCCGACCTGAAGGTGCGGGTGGACCTGCGCCGCGGCCGCCAGCACGTGCGGTTCGTGCCCCGCGAGCGGGACCTGGAGCCGGTGACCGCCGCCTGACCCGGCCCCCGGGGCGACCTCCCCGGGGGCTACACGCGCAGGGCGAGCACCTGACCCGGCCAGGTGCCGTCCTTCTCCGTGAAGGACTCGGTCCGTACGAAGCCGTTGCTCTCGTAGTAGGCGACGAGCTTGCCGTCGTCGCCCGCGTAGCAGTCGACCCGCAGCAGGGACACGCCCTCCGCGCGGGTCCGCGCCACGGCGTGGGCCAGCAGCGCCCTGCCGACGCCGAGTCCCGCGAAGCGGTGGTCCGCCGCGAGCAGATGCACGTACCGCTCGGGCTCACCGGCGGGCTCGACGTACGCCCCTGGCCCGTCGGAGAGCGTCAGGGTGCCCGCCGCGACGCCGTCCACCTCGGCGATCCACGGCGAGCCGACGGCCGCGTACCGCTCCACGAGCTCCACCGCCTTCGGGTTCTCCGACCAGGGCCTGGTGCCCCACTGCCCCGGTGCGCCCCTGGGCGACGAGCCAGGCGACGGCGCCGTCGAGGAGGCCGAGGATGACGGGGACGTCCTCGCTGGTGCCCGCGCGGATGCGGAGGTCCGTGGCCGAACGGGAGTGATCTATCGCGTCCATGGAGGCAGGCTAGACGCATGAGACTCTTCCTGGCGGTGCTGCCCCCGGAGCCGGTGGTGGCCGAACTCGCCGCACGCGTCGACGACTTGAAGCGGCTGCCCGGGGCGGGGGCGCTGCGCTGGACGGAGCGGGCGGGCTGGCATCTGACGCTGGCGTTCCTGGGGGAGGTCGACGACGCGGCCGTCCCCGCCCTCGAGGCGCGCCTCGAAACAGCCGCCCGGCACACGGAGCCGTTCGCGCTGGCGCTGCGTGGCGGTGGGCGCTTCGGGGAGCGGGCCCTGTGGGCCGGGGTGTCCGGGCAGGTGTCCGCGCTGCGGCTGCTCGCCGGGAGGGTGGAGGGGGTGGCTCGGGCGGAGGGGCTCGCCGTGAACGAGGCCCGCGCGTTTCATCCCCATCTGACGCTGGCCCGGGGGCGGGGGGAGGTGGATCTGGGGGACTTCGTGGAGGCGCTGGGGTCCTTCGTCGGTGCGGTGTGGGAGGTGCGGGAGGTGGCTCTGGTGCGTAGTGGGGCTCGGTACGAGACGGTGGGGGTGTGGGGATTCCCCGATCCCGCCCCTTCCCGAAACCAGGGGGCTGCGCCCCCTGGACCCCCGTAATCGCCGCTCCGCGGCTCGTCCTCGAACGCCGGACGGGCTGGGTAGGACGAGGCGCGAAGCGCCGATGCTTGCCTGGGGCGCCCCGCGAGGGCACGGCAGCCGACCGTTAGGCTCGGTGGTGTGGACCCCAAGACCAGAAACCGGATCATGGCCGGTGTGCTCGTGCTGATGTTCGTCGTCGTGGCCCTGGCGGCGGCCTTCGGACAGTAGCCGCCACCAGGACCCCGCTCACCAGGCGAAGGCCTCCGGCGACGCCCCGGGACCGGGGAAGATCTCCTCCAGGTCGGTGAGCACCTCGCGACTGAGCTTCAGGTCGACCGCCCGCAGCGCCGACGCGAGCTGCCCGGCCGTCCGGGGCCCGACGATCGGCCCGGTCACGCCGGGCCGCGTGAGCAGCCAGGCCAGGGCCACCTCGCCGGGTTCGAGCCCGTGCTTGTCGAGCAGGTCCTCGTACGCCTGCACGCGTGCCCGTACCGCGCTGTCGGCGAGGGCGGACGCGGCCCGTCCCGAGGTGCGGCGCCCGCCCTCGACCTCCTTCTTCAGTACGCCGCCGAGCAGGCCGCCGTTCAGCGGCGACCAGGGGATGACGCCGAGGCCGTACTCGCGGGCGGCCGGGATGACCTCCATCTCGGCGCGGCGCTCGGCGAGGTTGTACAGGCACTGCTCGCTGACCAGGCCGAAGCCGCCGCGCCCGCGGGCGGTCTCGTTGGCCTGGGCGATCTTGTAGCCGGGGAAGTTGCTGGAGCCCGCGTACAGGATCTTGCCCTGGCGCACGAGCACGTCGACGGCCTGCCAGATCTCCTCGAACGGGGTGTTCCGGTCGATGTGGTGGAACTGGTAGAGGTCGATGTGGTCGGTCTGGAGGCGGCGCAGGGAGGCCTCCACGGACCGGCGGATGTTGAGCGCGGAGAGCTTGTCGTGGTTCGGCCAGGGCCGCACGCCGTGCGGGCTCATGTTGCCGTACACCTTGGTGGCGAGGACGACCTGGTCACGCCGGTCGCCGCCGCCCGCGAACCAGGTGCCGATGATCTCCTCGGTGCGGCCCTTGTGGTCGTTCGGGCCGTACGTGTTGGACGTGTCGAAGAAGTTGATCCCCGCGCCGAGCGCGGCGTCCATGATGGCGTGGCTGTCGGCCTCGGTCGTCTGCGGCCCGAAGTTCATGGTCCCGAGCGTGAGCCTGCTGACCTTGAGCCCGGTGCGTCCCAGCTGCGTGTACCTCATGGGGCCCTAGCCAACGGTGTGACGGGGGATTGGGCAAGAGGGCGCCGGGAGTTGGGGGTCAGTCGCGGGAGAAGTCGTCGGTGGTGAGGCTGAGGCCGAGGAGGGTGTGGGTCAGGTCGATCTCCTCGCCGAACTCCACCGTCGTCTCGATGCGGTACGCGCTGTTCTTGGGCTGGGTGTAGACGTGGCACTTGCCCTGGTAGGGATCGATGACGAGGTAGACGTCGACTTCGGCCTCGGCGTACGCGGTCTTCTTGGGGCCGTAGTCGTTCTGGCCGGTGCCCCGGGAGATCACTTCGGCGACGAACTCGACGTCCTCGCAGAAGAAGCCGCCCCGCTCCGTCCGCTTGGCGTCCTCGGCGACCAGCGTCACATCGCTGCAGAAGCCGTTGAGGTCGCCGGGGTAGTCGATGCGCACGTCGGACAGCACGCGCCGACGCGGATACTTGGTCCTCAGCTGATCGTAGATGCCTGCGATGATGTCCCAGTGGTTGGCCCGCTGCGGCGTCATGTAGACGGCCCCCTCGACGATCTCGATCTTGTATCCCTCGAGGAAGGGCTCCCGCTCAAGCGCCTCGAACATCTCGTCCAGGGCTTGCTCGTTGGTGATCTCGGCCATCTCGGTCCTGTCTTCAAGAACAGTCACTGTGGCGCTCCTCCCCGGCCGCCCCCCGATCGTGGTCGGCCGCGCAGTACAACGATACGCACGGCCGTGCGGTCACGCCCCGCTCAGTAGGCCTCCGTGACCTCGCCCCAGCCCCACGCCTGGGCCAGCGCGTCGCCGAAGGAGGCCGCCAGTTTCCGCTCGCCGTGCTCGTTGGGGTGGGTGCCGTCGTAGGTGTCCGCGTGGATGTCGTACTCCGGCGGGGGCGAGACCAGGAGCATCGGGGACGCGGGGGTGTCCAGGTCGGCGGCGGTCTTCGCGAGGAGCTCGTTGAAGAGGGCGACCTCGGCGGCGAAGGCGGGGTCGTCCTGGGCGCGGACGTTGGGGATGACGGGCAGCGCGGCGAGGGCGACGCGCGGGTTCGCGGCGCGGGCCTCGGCCACGAAGGTCCGCGTACGTTCGCGGCGGTCTGCTCGGCGTTCGTGTAGAAGCCCAGGTCGATCAGGCCGAGCGAGACGAGCAGGACGTTCGCGCGCTCCCGCCGGACGTGCTCGCCGATCAGCGGCGCCATGTGCAGCCAGCCCTCGCCCCAGCCCGCCAAGTGGGCGCGCGGGAAGTCCGGTTGGGCGTACTCGTACGAGGAGGGCGCGTCGGCGGCCTTGTCGTACAGCGCCTCGCGCGGGCCGACGACCTTGAAGGGGCCGCCGAGCGTGGCGCACAGGTGGCGCCACATCCAGTAGCGCCAGGTGTGTTCACCGGCGCTTCCGATGGTCATCGAGTCGCCGACGAACATGAACCTGAGCATCCGCTCATCATCGCGGATCGCGCCCGCGGCCAGCGATGTGAGCCTTGACACCTGGCCGCGGGCGGCGGGGTGGCAGGCTTGGGCCATGCGTTCTTCGAGGGTGTGCGCGGCCGGGGCCGCGGCGGCGGTGGCGGTCTTCGTGGCCGGTCGGCGGCCCGGCCAGGGCCGCCGACGAGCCGGGCAACGACAGCTTCACCATCAAGGACCCGCGCGTCACCGAGTCCAGCGGCCTGGTCGCCTCCCGCGCCCACCCCGGCGTCTACTGGACCCACAACGACCAGGACGACGGCGCCTACCTCTACGCCGTCGACAGCAGGACCGGCAAGACCGTCGCCAGGATCACCATGACGGGCGTCGGCAAGCCGCGCGACGTCGAGGCGATCTCCATGGGCCCCGACGGCCATCTGTACGTCGGCGACACCGGCGACAACTTCCACGGCAAGTGGTCCTTCGTGTGGGTCTACGAACTGCCCGAGCCCAAGGAGCTCAAGGACCAGACGATCCGCGCGAAGCAGTACGTCGTGAAGTACGCCGACGGGCCGCGCGACGCCGAGGCGCTGATGGTCCACCCCAAGACCGGGCGGGTCTACATCGCCGACAAGCAGAAGGACGGCGGCTCCCTGTACGAGGGCCCGGCCCGGCTCTCCGCCTCCGGCACCAACGTCTTCCGGCGGGTGGCGAGCACCGACCTGTGGGTCACCGACGGCGCCTTCTCGCCCGACGGCCGCCAGCTCGCCCTGCGCGGCTACTTCGGCGGCGTGTCGTACGCCTGGAAGGGCGGCGGGAAGATCAAGCGGCAGGGGCGGCTGAGCGTGCCGCTCCAGCGGCAGGGCGAGTCCGTCGCGTACAGCCCCGACGGCTCCCGGCTGATGTACGGCACGGAGGGCCTGGAGAGCGACGTCGAGGCGCGCGAGGTGGAGGGCTCCGGGGGCGGCTCGTCGTCGGGCGGCGGAGGCGGGGGCGACGGCGAAGGACCTGACGGGTTCACCGGCGGGGCGACCAAGGGCGCGCTCGTCCTGGGCGCGGTGGTGCTCGCCGTGGTGGGGCTGAAGCGGGTGTTCCGGCGCTAGGGGGAGGGGCAGGGGCAGGGGCGCGAGTGCGGGGCGGGCGTCAGGGGGTGGCGCACGCGCCCGGCGCCGACCGGCCGTCGTCCGCCGTCCGTTCGCGGTGCTCCACGAAGACGGCGAGTCCGTCCAGGATGCGCTGCAGGCCGAACTCGAAGTGGTCGAAGTCCGCGCCGAAGGCCTCCTCGGAGAGCCCGGCGATCAGCGGATAGCGGCCGCTCTCCATCACCCGCTCCAGGATCGGGCTCTGCGCCTCCCAGAACGCCTCCTGCGACAGCTTGGAGTCCTGCTCGGCCTCCACCTCGTGCAGATGCGTCCGGGCGGCCCCGGACACGTACCCCTCAACCATGATCAGCACCGAGATCAGCTCGGGGTCGCGCAGACCGGTCGGCTTGATGCGGGCCAGGACCTTCTCCAGGCCGCCCACGGCGCTCGGGCCGAGCACGGGCCGCGACTGGTTGACGTGCAGCAGCCAGGGGTGCGCCCGGAAGCGCGCGAGGGTCTCGCGGGCGTAGGCCTCGACGGCCGCGCGCCAGCCGCCCTCGCGGGGGTACTCGTCGGCGCCCGGCGCCTGGACGTGATTGAGCATCAGGTCGAGCAGCTCGGCCTTGCCCGGCAGATACCGGTACAGCGACATCGTGCCGGTGCCGAGTTCCTGCGAAAGCCGGCGCATGGAGACCGCGGCGATGCCCTCGGCGTCGGCGAGCCGCACCGCCGCGGTGACGATCCGCTCCAGCGTCAGGGCTGGTTTCGGGCCGCGCGTGGGGCGCTCGCCGTCGCCCCACATCAGTTCCAGGCTGCGCGTGACATCGCCGCTGCCGCTGGTCTCCGTGGTCGCCATGGATCTCACGATAGGCCCTCCGAGCAGCGCTTGACTGAAACTGAGTACGGCGTACTCTTTATTGAGTACAGTGTACTCAGCAAGGGTTCGGCGACGGGGAACGGGTGGTGGAGGGGCGATGGGCGCGAGGAACGAGGCGGCGCGCGGGGAGTACGCGGTACTGGCCCGCGGCCTGGAGAAGCGGTACGGCGACAAGAAGGCACTCGACGGCTTCGACCTGGCCGTCGAGCGCGGCACGGTCCCACGGCCTGCTCGGGCCGAACGGCGCGGGCAAGACGACGGCCGTGCGCATCCTGGCCACGCTGGTCCGCCTCGACGGCGGCCACGCCGAGGTCGGCGGCGCGGACGTGGCGAAGGACGCGGCGGCGGTCCGCGCCCGCATCGGCCTCACCGGTCAGTACGCGGCCGTGGACGAGATCCTCACCGGCCGGCAGAACCTGGAGATGTTCGGCCGCCTCTTCCACCTCGGCGCCCGGCGCGCCGTGTCCCGCGCGCGGGAACTGCTCGAACGGTTCGGCCTTGAGGCCGCCGCCGACAAGGGCGCGGGGCAGTACAGCGGCGGCATGCGGCGCCGCCTCGACCTGGCCGCGTCCATGATCCTCGCGCCCTCCGTCCTCTTCCTCGACGAGCCGACCACCGGCCTCGACCCGCGCAGCCGCAGCGAAGTCTGGGACTCCGTGCGGGACTTGGTGGCCGACGGCACCACCGTGCTGCTGACCACGCAGTATCTGGAGGAGGCCGACCGGCTCGCCTCCCGCGTCACCGTCATCGACCAGGGCCGCGCCATCGCCGACGACACCCCCGACGGCCTGAAGGCCACCATCGGCGGCAGCCACGTCGAGGTCGTCGTCGCCGAGGCCGCCGCCCTGCCCGCCGCCGTGAAGGCCCTGGCCCGGGTCGCCGTCGGCGAACCGGAGGCCGTCGACGCCGAGCGCCGCGTGCGGGCCGCCGTCACCGACCGCCTGGGCGCCCTCACGGACGTCGCCCGCACCCTGCGCGAGGAGGGCGTCGCCGTCGAGGACATCGGCCTCCGGCGGCCGAGCCTGGACGACGTGTTCCTGAAGCTGACGGGCGGCACGGCCCGTCCGACCCACGACACCACCCACGGCCCGGAAGCGAAGGCGGCGGCATGAGCGAGGCACTGACACGCGGGGCGTCCCCGGGCGCGGGCCCCGAGCGCGGGCGCGCCTACTGGGCGGTGGCCGACACCCTGAACGTGGCCCGGCGCTATCTCACCCACTTCCAGCGCCAGCCCGTCCTGATCGCCTGGCAGTTGGGCTTCCCCATCATCAGCGTGCTCCTGTACGGCTTCGTCTTCGGCGAGGCCATGAAGGTGCCCGGCGGGGAGGGCGACTACAAGGACTTCCTGATGCCGGGGATGTTCGTGATGACGATGGCCTTCGGCTTCATGAACACCGCGATGGGCGTCGTCACCGACGCGCGCAAGGGCGTGATCGACCGCTTCCGGTCCATGCCGATGGCGCCCTCGGCCGTCGCCGCCGGGCGCGGTGTCGCCGACCTCGTCGTGGCCTGCGCCGAGCTGACGATCCTCGCGCTCACGGCCGTCGCCATCGGCTGGCGCCCCGACAACGGCGCGGGCAACGCCGTGGCGGCCTTCGGCCTGCTGCTGCTCCTGCGCTTCAGCCTGATCTGGGTGGGCGTGTGGCTCGGCCTCGTGGTGCCGACGCCGGAGGCCGCGGGCGGTCTGTACGCGGTCGCCTTCCCGCTCACGATGATCTCCAGCGTGTTCGTGGCGCCCTCCCTGATGCCGGACTGGCTCGCGCCCGTCGCCGCGTGGAACCCGGTGTCGTCCACGGGCACGGCCGCGCGCGAGCTCTTCGGCAACCCCGGGGCGGGCGGCGCCAGTTGGATCGAGCAGAACGCCGTCCTGATGGCGGTGGTGTGGCCGCTGGTGGTCGCCGCGGTGTTCCTGCCGCTGGCGGTGCGCAAGTACCAGGCGCTCAGCCGCTGATCGGGGACGTGCGAACGGGGCCCGGCACGTGTCGCGCCGGGCCCCGTCGTCGTGTCCGTACGGACTAGAGCTTTTCGATCACGTAGTCCACGCAGCGCGTGAGCGCCTCGACGTCCGCCGGGTCGATGGCCGGGAACATCGCCACGCGCAGCTGGTTGCGGCCCAGCTTGCGGTACGGCTCCGTGTCCACGATGCCGTTCGCGCGCAGCGCCTTCGCCACCGCCGCCGCGTCCACCTCGTCCGCGAAGTCGATCGTACCGATCACCTGCGAGCGCTTGGCCGGGTCCGCGACGAACGGGGTCGCGTACTTCGACTCCTCCGCCCAGCCGTACAGGGTGCGGGCGGAGGTGGCGGTGCGGCGCACCGACCAGTCGAGGCCGCCCTGGCCGTTGATCCAGTCCAGCTGCTCGGCGAGCAGGAAGAGCGTGGCGAGCGCCGGGGTGTTGTACGTCTGGTTCTTGCGGGAGTTGTCGATCGCCGTGGGCAGGCTGAAGAACTCCGGCACGTGGCGGCCGGAGGCGTGCACCCGCTCGGCCCGCTCGATCGCGGCCGGGGAGAACGCGCCGAGCCACAGGCCGCCGTCGGACGCGAAGGACTTCTGCGGCGCGAAGTAGTACACGTCGGTCTCGGCGATGTCGACCGGCAGGCCGCCCGCGCCGGACGTGGCGTCCACCAGGACCAGGGAGCCGGCGTCGGCGCCCGCGACCCGCTGGATCGGCGCGGCCACGCCGGTCGAGGTCTCGTTGTGGGTGAACGCGTAGACGTCCACGCCCTGTTCGGCCACGGCCTCGGGGTGCGTGCCCGGGTCGGCGGCGATGACGGTGGGCTCCGCGAGCCACGGGGCCAGCTTGGCCGCCTTCGCGAACTTCGAGGAGAACTCGCCGAACGTCAGGTGCTGCGACTTGTTCTCGATCAACCCGTGGGTCGCGATGTCCCAGAACGCGGTGGAGCCGCCGTTGCCGAGCACCACCTCGTAGCCGTCGGGCAGCTGGAACAGCTCGCGCACGCCGTCGCGCACGCGGCCCACCAGGTTCTTCACCGGGGCCTGGCGGTGGGACGTGCCGAGCAGGGAGGTGCCCGTGGCGGCCAGCGCCTCAAGGGCCTGCGTCCGCACCTTGGAGGGACCCGCGCCGAAGCGTCCGTCGGCGGGCTTGATGTCTGCGGGGATCTGGATCTCAGCCACGGACGGAGCGTAGCTGTCTTTCTGGGGCCACGGGTGGGCCCGTCCACCCCGCGAGACGTTCTGTCCGGGGGCGGGTTTCCCGCTGCGGGTGGGTGGGTGGTTTCCCGCCGCTACCGCGGCGGGTTTCTCCCACCCGCCCACCCGTGCGCCCCTGGGCTGCGAAACGGGGGCTCGACGCGTGGCGCTGCGGGTGGGTGGGTGCACATTTCCGCCGCACTCCGCTGTGGGCAGCTGTTACGCACGAGGGCCGCCGGGCAGGCTCATCCGCATGAGCATGGGTGAGGAACTGGTGCGCGCCCTGCGCCGTGAGGTGCGTGGCGCGGTGGACGGCTCGCCCGGCGCGCGGGCGCTGGTCACGATGGACGCGTCCAACTACCGGCGGGTCCCCACGGCGGTGGTCGCCCCGCGGGACGCGGCCGACGTGGCCGCCGCCCTCGCGGTCTGCCGCACCCACGGCACCCCCGTCGTCGCCCGGGGCGCGGGCACCTCCATCGCCGGGCAGGCGACCGGCACGGGCGTCGTCCTGGACTTCACCGCGCACCTGAACGGGCTCGTGGAGCTCGACCCGGAGTCCAGGACGGCCCGGCGTCCAGCCCGGCCTGGTCCTCGACGCCCTGCGCGCCGCCGCGGCCCCGCACGGGCTCACCTTCGGCCCGGACCCCTCCACGCACAGCCGCTGCACCCTCGGCGGCATGATCGGCAACAACTCCTGCGGCGCGCACTCGGTGGCCTGGGGCACCACGGCCGACAACGTCAGGGAGCTGTCCGTCGTCCGCGGCGACGGCACCGCCGTCACCCTCGCCCCCGGCGCCTGGGACGCCGCCCCCACCGGCCTGCGCCCCCTCGTCGACGGCGCCCTCGCCCGCCTGCGCACCGGCTTCCCCGAACTGCCCCGCCGCATCTCCGGCTACGCGCTCGACGCCCTGCTCCCGGAGCGCGGCGCCGACCTCGCGCGCTTCTTCTGCGGCAGCGAGGGCACCCTCGGCCTCGTCACGGAGGCCACGGTCCGCCTGGTGGAGGCGCCGCCCGCGCGGGCGCTCGCCGTGCTCGGGTACGCCGACGAGAGCGCGGCGGCGGAAGCCGGCCGCCGGGCTCCTCGCGCACCGGCCGCTCACCGTCGAGGGCATGGCCGCCGACCTCGTACGCGACGCGGAAGGGCTACCCAAGGGCGGCGCCTGGCTGTTCGTGGAGACGGGCGGCGCCACGTCGGGGGAGGCCCGTGCGCTCGCCGACGCGGTCGTGCGGGGCGCCGACTGCGCGGACGCCGTCGTCGTGACCCGGCCGGCGGCGCAGCGCGCCCTGTGGCGGGTCCGCGAGGACGCCGCCGGGACGGCGACCCGGATGCCGGACGGCAGCGAGGCCTGGCCCGGCTGGGAGGACTGCGCGGTGCCGCCCGCCCGGCTCGGCCCGTACCTGCGGGACTTCCGCGCGCTGCTCGCCGAGCACGGCCTGCGCGGCACCCCGTACGGGCACTTCGGCGACGGCTGCATCCACGTGCGCATCGACTTCGACCTGCTCACGCCGCCCGGCGTCGCCCGGTTCCGGCGGTTCTCCGAGGACCTCGCCGACCTCGTCGTCGCGCACGGCGGCTCCCTGTCCGGCGAGCACGGCGACGGGCAGGCCCGCGCGGAGCTGCTGCCGAAGATGTACGGGCCCGAACTTGTGCGGCTCTTCGAGCGCGTGAAGGACCTCTGGGACCCCGCCGGGGTCCTCAACCCGGACATGCTGGTCCGCCCCGCGCCCCTGGACGCGAACCTGCGCTTCGCCGCCCTGCCCCTCGTACCCGTCGGCTCTCCTGACACGGCCTTCGGCTACCCGCACGACGGCGGTGACTTCGCCGCCGCCGTGCGCCGCTGCGTGGGAGTCGCCAAGTGCCGTACGACGGCTCCGGCGGCGGGCGGCGGCGTCATGTGCCCGTCCTTCCGCGCCACCGGAGAGGAGCGGCACTCCACGCGCGGGCGCGCCCGGCTGCTGCACGAGATGCTCGCCGGCGATGTCGTCACCGACGGCTGGCGCTCGCCCGAGGTCCGGGACGCCCTCGACCTGTGCCTGTCCTGCAAGGGCTGCCGGTCCGACTGCCCCGTGGGCGTCGACATGGCCACGTACAAGGCGGAGTTCCTGCACCAGCACTACGCGGGGCGGCTCAGGCCCGCCGCGCACTACGCCATGGGCGGGCTGCCCCGCTGGCTGCGCGCGGTCGCCGCCCTGCGCGCCGCCCGGCTCGTCAACGCCCTGGCCGCCGTGGGCCCGCTCGCGGCGCTCGCCAAGCGCCTCGGCGGCCTGGAGCCGCGCCGCGCGCTGCCGCGCGTGGCCCCACGCAGGTTCCGGTCGCGGTGGCGTCGCCACCGGGCCGCGCCGGGGCCGGGGCCCTCGGTCGTCCTGTGGCCCGACACCTTCACCGACCATCTCGCCCCGTCCGTCGCGCGCGCCGCCGTCACCGTCCTGGAGGCCGCGGGGCTCACCGTCCGGCTGCCGCCGGACGGCGTGTGCTGCGGTCTCACGTACGTCTCGACGGGACGGCTCGACCGGGCCCGTGCCGTCCAGCGCCGCACGCTGGAGCGGATGCGGCCGCTCCTGGAGGAGGGGGTGCTGGTCGTCGTCCTCGAACCGAGCTGCGCGGCGGCCCTGAAGACGGACCTGGTGGAGCTCGCCGGCGCCGCCGACCCCCACGCGCGCGTGCTCGCCGGCTCCGTCCGCACCTTCGCGCAGGCCCTAGAGGAGCTCGCCCCCGACTGGCGGCCCCCGCGCCTCGACCGCCCGGTCGTCGGCCAGACCCACTGCCACCAGCACGCGGTCCTCGGTGACGCGGCCGAGCGCCGCCTGCGCGAGCGGGCGGGCCTGACCGGTGACCTCAGCGGCGGCTGCTGCGGCCTCGCGGGCAACTTCGGCTTCGAGAAGGGCCACTGGGAGGTGTCGAAGGCCTGCGCGGCGGAGCAGCTGCTTCCGTCGGTGCGCGCGGCCCCCGAGGGCGCGGCCGTCCTCGCGGACGGGTTCTCCTGCCGCACCCAGCTGGAGCAGCTCGGCGGCGTCCGCGCACGCCACCTGGCCGAGCTGCTCGCGGCGGCGCTGCCGGACGCGCGGGGCGCCGACTAGCCCGCCGCCCGCCCGCTCTCCCCTCGGCCGGGAATGCGTTTCCCAACCCCAGGTGAGTGCATTACCTTGGACGGAGTAGTGCAAGAGGCTGGACTGTGAGGCGCGGTCCGGCAGCGGTGGGAAGGCACGGCGTGAACATCTCGGGTACGAAGCGGGCGACGGGCCAGGCGGGAGCCGGTGGCTCCGGCGGGCAGGGCGGTTCGGTGGTCGGGGCGGAGGCGGCCCTGGAAGCCCCGGCCACCGTCGCGCAGCCCGAGGTCGCGGGGGCGGCCGAGCGGGCGGGGGAGGACGGGGCGTCCGCCGGGGCCGCCGGGGCCGCCGGGGCCGCCGGGGCCGCCGGAGGGCGGCGGGCCGCTCTCGCGCCCGTGGGGCTCGTGCTCGCGGGGTGCGTCTCCGTGCAGTTCGGCGGCGCCGTCGCGGTCAGCCTGATGCCCCGCGCGGGCGCGCTCGGCGTCGTCACGCTGCGGCTCGTGTTCGCCGCCCTGGTCCTCCTCGTCATCTGCCGCCCCCGGCTGCGCGGCCACTCGCGCGCCGACTGGGGCACCGTCCTCGCCTTCGCCGTCGCCCTCGCCGCGATGAACGGCCTCTTCTACCAGGCCGTCGCCCGCATCCCCCTCGGCCCCGCCGTCACCCTCGAAGTCCTCGGCCCGCTGGCCCTGTCCGTGCTCGCGTCCCGCCGCCTGGTGAACGTCGTCTGGGCCGGGCTCGCCCTCTGCGGTGTCTTCCTGCTCGGCGGGGGCGGCGGCCTCGGCGGCCTCGACAAGGCCGGCGTCGCCTACGCGCTCGGCGCGGGCGCCATGTGGGCGGCGTACATCGTCTTCAGCGCCCGCACCGGCCGCCGCTTCCCGCAGGCCGACGGGCTCGCCCTGGCCATGGGCGTCGCGGCCGTCCTCGTCCTGCCGCTCGGGATCGTCGAGTCAGGGTCGAAGCTGCTCGTGCCCAGCACGCTGGGCTTCGCCGCCGCCGTCGCGGTGCTTTCGTCCGTACTGGCCCTACACCCTCGAACTCCTCGCCCTGCGCCGCCTGCCCGCCTCCACCTTCGCGGTCATGATGAGCCTGGAACCGGCCATCGCCGCCTGCGCCGGATTCCTCGTGCTCAGCCAGGGCCTCTCCCTCATCGAAGGCATGGCGATCACCCTCGTCATCGCCGCCAGCATGGGCGCGGTCCGCACGCAGGTGGGGCGCGGCAAGGCCAAGAGCGTCCCGGGCCCGGTGAAGTCGGCCTCCTGAGGCTCCCGGTCGGTCCGCGCTCCCGGGGTCCAAGGGCCCCGGGAGCGCGGACCGACCGGGCCTCAACTCCTCTTCAAGCAAGCATGCTTGCTTGTTTCTCGCCCCGCTGTCATGCTCCCAGGGCACACCGCCGTGCCCCGAGGGGAGCGCACCGTGTCCGATGCCCGTGCCGTGCTCGACGTGCTGGATGATCTGCGCGACGAAAGCGAGGAACTCGACCGGATGGTCGGGGGGTTGGGCGATGAGGGGTGGGCGCTGCCCAGTCCCGCGCCGGGATGGAGCGTGGCGCATCAGGTGGCGCACCTCGCCTGGACCGACCGGGCCGCCCTGCTCGCCGCGACCGACGCCGACGCGTTCGCGGCGGGGGCCGCCGAGGCCCTGAAGTCGCCCGACACGTTCGTCGACGACGGCGCGCGCGAAGGCGCCGCCCTTGCGCCCGCCGAGCTGCTCGGCCGGTGGCGGGCGGTCCGCGATGACCTGCAGCGGGTGCTGCGGGCCGCGCCGCCCGGCACCCGCTTCCCCTGGTACGGGCCGCCCATGTCGCCCGCCGCCGTCGCCACCGGGCGGCTGATGGAGACCTGGGCCCACGGCCAGGACGTCGCCGACGCCCTCGGCGTGACCCGCGCCCCCAGCGCCCGGTTGCGGCACGTCGCCCGCATCGGCGTGCGGGCCCGCGACTACGCCTTCGCCGTACGCGGACTCGCCGCCCCCGAAGGGGAGTTCCGCGTCGAGCTGACCGCGCCCGACGGCTCGCTGTGGGCGTACGGGCCCGAAGGCGCCGCCCAGCGCGTCACGGGCCCCGCGCTCGACTTCTGCCTCCTTGTCACCCAGCGCGCCCACCGCGACGACCTCGCCGTGCGCGCCGAGGGCGAGGCCGCAGAGCGCTGGCTCGACATCGCCCAGGCCTTCGCGGGACCGCCCGGCAAGGGGCGCGCCCCCAAGGGCGGGCGCCGGTGACCGCGCCCCTGCGCGTCGGCAACGCCTCCGGCTTCTACGGCGACCGCTTCGACGCCGTCCGCGAGATGCTGACCCAAGGCCCCCTCGACGTCCTCACCGGCGACTACCTCGCCGAACTCACCATGCTCATCCTCGCGAGGGACCGGCTGAAGGACCCCGCACGCGGGTACGCGAAGACGTTCCTGGCGCAGCTGGAGGAGTGCCTCGGCGAAGCCCTCGACCGGGGCGTGCGCGTCGTCACCAACGCGGGCGGCCTGAACCCGGCGGGCCTCGCCGACGCCCTGCGGCAGCTCGCCGACCGGCTCGGCCTGCCCGCGCGCGTCGCCCACGTCGAGGGCGACGACCTCACCGGGCGCCACCCCGGCGCCCTCGCCGCCCACGCCTACCTCGGCGGCTTCGGCATCACCGAGGCGCTCCGCGCGGGCGCGGACGTCGTGGTCACCGGGCGCGTCACCGACGCCGCCCTCGTCACCGGGCCCGCCGCCGCCCACTTCGGGTGGGGCCCGGACGCGTACGACGCACTCGCGGGCGCCGTCGTCGCCGGGCACGTCCTGGAGTGCGGAACGCAGGCCACCGGCGGCAACTACGCCTTCTTCACCGAGCTCACCCGGAACGACCCGGACGCGCTGCGCCGCCCCGGCTTCCCGCTCGCCGAGATCCACGCCGACGGCACCAGCGTCATCACCAAGCACGACGGCACCGGCGGCGTCGTGGACGTCGGCACGGTCACCGCGCAACTCCTGTACGAGACGGGCGGCGCGCGCTACGCGGGGCCCGACGTCACCGCCCGCCTCGACTCCGTACGGCTGACGCCGGAAGGACCGGACCGCGTCCGCGTCCACGGCGTGCGCGGCGAGGCGCCGCCGCCCACCCTCAAGGTCGGGCTCAACCGGCTCGGCGGGTACCGCAACGAGGTCGTGTTCGTCCTCACCGGCCTCGACGTCGACGCCAAGGCCGCCCTGGTCCGCGCCCAGATCGAGGACGCCCTGGAGGCGGCCGCGTCCCGCCCGGCGGACGTGCGCTGGGAGCTGGCCCGCACCGACAGGCCCGACGCGGACACCGAGGAGACCGCGAGCGCCCTGCTCCGGCTCGTCGTGCGCGACCCGGACCCGGACGCCGTGGGCCGCGCCCTCAGCGGCGCCGCCGTCGAACTCGCCCTCGGCAGCTACCCCGGCTTCCACGTGACGGCCCCGCCCGGCAAGGGCGCCCCCTACGGCGTGTTCGAGGCGGCCCACGCCGACCAGGCATCGGTCGCGCACACCGCCGTGCTGCACGACGGGCGTCGCGTGCCGGTCCCGCCGCCCGCCCGCACCCGCCCGCTCGCCCCCTGCGCACCCCCGCCGCCGCCCCCGCCGCTGACGTACGCGGGACCCACCCGGCGCGCCCCCCTCGGCCTCGTCGCCGGGGCCAGGAGCGGGGACAAGGGCGGCGACGCGAACGTGGGGGTGTGGGCGCGCACGGACGAGGCGTGGCGCTGGCTCGCCCACCAACTGACCGTCGACGCCTTCCAGCGGCTGCTCCCCGAGTGCCGCGAGCTGAAGGTCACCCGCCATCTCCTTCCCCACCTGCGCGCCCTCAACTTCACCGTCGAAGGCGTCCTCGGCGAGGGCGTCGCCGCGCGCGCCCGCTTCGACCCGCAGGCCAAGGCCCTCGGCGAATGGCTCCGCTCCCGCCACCTGGACATACCGGAGGTCCTGCTGTGACCCGCCCGCACCCCCCGGAGGCCGCCCCGTGACGGTCCTCTCCTCGGCCCTGGACACCTCCGGGCCCGACTACGCCGCGAACCGCGCCGCCCTGCTCGCCAAGCTCGACGAGCTGGCGGCGGAGCAGGCCAAGGCGCTGCGGGGCGGCGGCGAGAAGTACGTCGAGCGGCACCGGCGGCGCGGCAAGCTCCTCGCCCGGGAGCGGATCGAGCTGCTCCTCGACCCGGACACGCCGTTCCTCGAACTGTCGCCGCTGGCGGCCTGGGGCAGCGAGTATCCCGTCGGCGCCTCCATGGTCACCGGCATCGGCGTCGTCGAGGGCGTCGAGTGCCTGATCACCGCCAACGACCCGACCGTGCGCGGCGGCGCCTCCAACCCCTGGACGCTGAAGAAGGCCTTCCGCGCGCACGAGATCGGGCACGCCAACCGGCTGCCCTCGATCCACCTGGTGGAGTCCGGGGGCGCCGACCTGCCCTCGCAGAAGGAGATCTTCATCCCGGGCGGCGCCCTCTTCAAACACCTCACCCAGTCCTCCGCCGCCGGGGTCCCCACGATCGCCGTCGTCTTCGGCAACTCCACGGCGGGCGGCGCCTACGTGCCCGGCATGTGCGACCACGTGATCATGGTCAAGGAGCGCGCCAAGGTGTTCCTCGGCGGACCGCCGCTGGTGAAGATGGCGACCGGCGAGGAGAGCGACGACGAGTCGCTCGGCGGCGCCGAGATGCACGCCCGCACCTCGGGCCTCGCCGACTACCTCGCGCAGGACGAGCGCGACGCGCTGCGCCAGGCGCGCCGGGTCGTCGCCCGCCTCAACTGGCGCAAGGCGTACGCCGATCCGCCGCCCGCAGAGCCGCCGAAGTACGACGCGGAGGAACTCCTCGGCGTCGTCCCCGGCGATCTGCGCACCCCCTTCGACCCGCACGAGGTCATCGCCCGCATCGTCGACGGCTCCGACTTCGACGCGTTCAAACCGCTGTACGGGACCTCGCTCACCACCGGCTGGGCCCGCCTGCACGGCTACCCGGTCGGCATCCTCGCCAACGCCCAAGGCGTGCTGTTCTCCGCCGAGTCGCAGAAGGCCGCCCAGTTCATCCAGCTCGCCAACCAGCGGGACGTGCCGCTGCTGTTCCTGCACAACACCACCGGCTACATGGTCGGCAAGGAGTACGAGCAGGGCGGCATCATCAAGCACGGCTCGATGATGATCAACGCGGTGAGCAACTCGCGGGTCCCGCACCTGTCGGTGCTCATGGGCGCCTCGTACGGGGCCGGGCACTACGGCATGTGCGGCCGCGCCTACGACCCGCGCTTCCTGTTCGCCTGGCCCAGCGCCAAGTCGGCCGTCATGGGCCCGCAGCAGCTCGCGGGCGTCCTGTCCATCGTGGCGCGGCAGTCGGCGGCGGGGAAGGGCGTGCCGTACGACGAAGAGGCCGACGCGGCCCTGCGCGCCATGGTGGAGCAGCAGATCGAAGCGGAGTCGCTGCCGATGTTCCTCTCCGGGCGGCTGTACGACGACGGCGTCATCGACCCGCGCGACACCCGCACCGTCCTCGGCATCTGCCTGTCCGCCCTGCACACAGCCCCCTACGAAGGCGCGCGAGGCGGCTTCGGCGTCTTCCGGATGTGAGGGAGTCCCCCGTTGCGGCTAAACCGCCGCCGCTCTCGCGGACCTGGTTTCCCGCCGTCGTGGTGCCTCAATTGATGGTCGCGGTGCTCTAGTCGAAGAAAGAGGTGGCCCTCGTGATCCGTTCAGTGCTCGTCGCCAACCGGGGCGAGATCGCCTGCCGGGTCTTCCGCACGTGCCGCGTCCTTGGCATCGGCACGGTCGCCGTGCACTCCGACGCCGACACCGACGCCCTGCACGTGCGCGAGGCCGACGAGGCGGTACGGCTTCCGGGCGCGGCCCCCGCCGACACGTATCTGCGCGGCGAACTCCTCGTCGACGCCGCGCGGGCGACCGGCGCCGACGCCGTCCACCCCGGCTACGGCTTCCTGTCCGAGAACCCCGCGTTCGCGCGGGCCGTCCTCGACGCGGGCCTGGTGTGGATCGGGCCGCCGCCCGAGGCCATCGAGGCGATGGCGTCCAAGACCCGGGCGAAGCAACTCCTCGGCCTCGCCCCGCTCGCACCGGGCGACGTCACCGAGGACGACCTGCCGGTCCTGGTGAAGGCGGCGGCCGGGGGCGGCGGCCGGGGCATGCGCGTCGTCCGCGAACTCGCCGAGATGGACGCCGCGTTGACGGCCGCCCGCGCCGAGGCCGCGAGCGCCTTCGGGGACGGCGAGGTGTTCGTCGAGCCGTACGTGGAGGGCGGCCGCCACGTCGAGGTGCAGCTCGTCGCGGACGCCGCCGGGACGGTGTGGCCGTACGGGACGCGCGACTGCTCGCTCCAGCGCCGTCACCAGAAGGTCATCGAGGAGGCCCCGGCCCCCGGCCTCTCTGACGCCCTCGTGGAGCGGCTCTTCGGCCTCGCGACCCGGGCCGCGCGCGCGGTGGGCTACCGGGGCGCGGGCACGGTGGAGTTCCTCGTCGCTGCGGACGGCACCCCCCACTTCCTGGAGATGAACACGCGCCTCCAGGTCGAGCACCCCGTCACCGAGGCCGTGTGCGGGATCGACCTCGTGGCCCTCCAGATCCGCGTCGCCGAAGGCCACACCCTGGAGGGCCCGCCCCAGCTCCAGGGGCACGCCGTGGAGGCCCGGCTGTACGCGGAGGACCCGGCGGCCGGGTGGGCCCCGCAGACCGGGACGCTGCACCGGCTCTCGGTGCCGGAGGGCGTGCGCCTCGACACGGGGTACGCCGACGGCGACACGGTCGGCGTGCACTACGACCCGATGCTCGCCAAGGTCATCGCCCACGCGCCGACCCGCGAGGAGGCCCTGCGCAAGCTGGCGGGCGCCCTGGAGCGGACCACCGTCCACGGCCCCGCCACCAACCGCGAGCTGCTGATCCGCTCGCTGCGCCACCCCGAGGTCACGGCCGGGCACATGACCACGGCGTTCTACGACCGGCACCTGGCCGACCTGACCGCCACGGACACGGGCCCCGAGACTCGGTACGCGCCGCTCGCGGCCGCGCTCGCCGACGCGTGCGGCCGCTCCCGCTTCGGCGGCTGGCGCAACCTGCGCTCCCAACCGCAGGTCAAGCGGTACGTCGACGTGGACGGCAGCGAGCACGATGCGCGGTACGCGGCCACGCGGGACGGCTTCGCCGTGGACGGGGCCCGGGTGCTCGCGGCCGCGCCCGACCGCGTCGTCCTCGAAACGGACGGCGTGCGCCGCGCGTTCACCGTCTCCTCGTACGCCGACGGCCGCGTGTACGTCGGGAACGTGGCCCTGACGCCGCTGCCCGCGCTCCCCGAACCGTCCGCGCGCCAGGAGCCAGGCTCGCTGCTCGCGCCCATGCCGGGCACGGTCGTCCGCGTCGCCGAGGGGCTCGCCGAGGGCGCGCGGGTCACCGCCGGGCAGCCGCTGGTGTGGCTGGAGGCCATGAAGATGGAGCACCGCGTCACCGCCCCCGCGTCCGGCACCCTGACCGCGCTGCACGCGCGGCCGGGGGAGCAGGTGGAGGTGGGTGCGCTGCTCGCGGGTGGTCCAGGAGGCCGAGGCCGAGGAACCCCCAGTACACGAGTCCACGGATCAGGAACCCACGTCTCGGGAGGAAGTCCCAGCATGAGCACAGTCCTGGAAACCGAGGAGCACACCGCGCTGCGCGCCGCCGTCGCCGCGCTCGGCCGCCGCTACGGCCGCGCGTACCTGACCCGCGTCGTCCAGGACGGCGGCCACCCCGACGAACTGTGGGCGGACGCCGCGAAACTGGGCTACCTGGGCGTGAACCTGCCCGAGGAGTACGGCGGCGGAGGCGGCGGCATCGCCGAACTCTCCCTCGTCCTCGAAGAGCTGGGCGCGGCGGGCTGCCCCCTGCTGATGCTGGTGGTGTCCCCGGCGATCTGCGGCACGGTGATCGCCCGCTTCGGCACGGACGAGCAGAAGCGGACCTGGCTGCCCGGGCTCGCCGACGGCAGCCGCACCATGGCCTTCGGCATCACCGAACCGGACGCGGGCTCCAACTCGCACCGCATCACGACCACCGCCCGCAGGGACGGCGACGACTGGCTCCTGACCGGCCGCAAGGTCTTCATCTCGGGCGTCGACATCGCCGACGCCACCTTGATCGTCGGCCGTACGGAGGACGCGCGCACGGGCCGCCTCAAGCCGTGCCTGTTCATCGTGGACCGGGACGCGCCGGGCTTCACGCGCCGGGCCATCGACATGGAACTCAAGGCGGCCGAGAAGCAGTTCGAGCTGGTGCTCGACGACGTGCGGCTGCCCGCCGACGCGCTCGTCGGCGACGAGGACGCGGGCCTGCTCCAGCTGTTCGCGGGCCTGAACCCCGAGCGGATCATGACGGCGGCGTTCGCGCTCGGCATGGGCAGGTACGCCCTTGAGCGGGCCGTGGCGTACGCCAAGGACCGCCAGGTGTGGCAGACCCCCATCGGCGCGCACCAGGCGATCGCGCACCCGCTGGCGCAGTGCCACGTCGACCTCGAACTGGCGAGCCTGATGACGCGCAAGGCGGCGTGCCTGTACGACGCCGGGGACGACCTCGCGGCGGGCGAGGCCGCGAACATGGCGAAGCTGGCGGCGGCCGACGCCTGTGTGAAGGCCGTCGACCAGGCGGTGCACACCCTCGGCGGGAACGGCCTGACGGCGGAGTTCGGCCTGGCGTCGCTGATCGTGGCGTCCCGGGTGGCGCGGATCGCCCCGGTGAGCCGGGAGATGATCCTGAACTACGTGTCGCACCAGACCCTCGGCCTGCCCAAGTCGTACTGAGTACAGGAGGAGTGCGCCGATGACCGGGGTGACCCTGGTGGCCGTATCGAAGCCGGAGCGGGGCGTCGTGACGCTCACGCTCGACTCGCCCGCGCACCGCAACGCGCTCTCCGGCGCCCTGGTAGCCGAACTCGCGGCCGCCCTGGAGCGGGCGGGGTCCGACCCCGGCGTACGGGCCGTGGTGCTCACGCACACGGGAACGACGTTCTGCGCGGGCGCCGATCTGCGCGAGCCGCCCGAACCGACGGCGTTCGTGGGCCCTGTTGCGGCGGATCGTGTCGCTGCCGAAGCCGGTGGTGGCGCGGGTGTCCGGGCACGTACGGGCGGGCGGTCTCGGCCTGGTCGCCGCCTGCGACCTGGCGGTCGCGGGCGGCCCGGACGCGACCTTCGCCCTGACGGAGGTGCGCATCGGGGTGGTACCGGCCGTGATCTCCCTCCCCCTCCTGGCGCGGCTCGACGCGCGGGCGGCGAGCCGCTACTGCCTCACCGGGGAGCGCTTCGACGCGGCGGAGGCGACGCGGATCGGCCTGCTGACGGCGTACGCGCAGTCCGGTGACGGCGTCGACGCGGTCCTCGCGCCGCTCCTTGACGGCCTGCGCGCGGCGGCCCCGGGGGCCCTTGCCGACACGAAGGGACTGCTCACGGCTAAGGTGCTCACCGCATTCGATGAGGAAGCGGACGCCGCCATCGCCCTGTCCGCCCGCCGTTTCCGCTCCGCCGAGGCGCGCGAGGGCGTGGCGGCGTTCCTGGAACGAGCGGGAGTGCCCATGGGTGCTGTGACCGAGGCCGACCGCTCACCCAAGCAGGACCGCAGCCGGGCCACGCGGCGCGGACTCCTGGAGGCCGCCGTGGCGTGCCTCGCCGAACACGGCTGGTCCGGCTCGACGGTCACCGTCGTCGCCGAGCGGGCCGGGGTGTCGCGGGGCGCGGCCCAGCACCACTTCCCGACCCGCGAGGACCTGTTCACGGCGGCCGTCGAGCACGTGGCCGAGCGGCGCTCGGAGGCGCTGCGGGGCCTGTTCCCCGACGGCGCCGCCGTCGCCGACCGGCAGGCGGTCGTCGCCGCCCTGGTCGACCTCTACACCGGCCCCCTGTTCCGGGCGGCCCTGCACCTGTGGGTGGCCGCCTCCAACGAGCCCCAGCTGGGGCCGCGCGTCACGGAGTTGGAGGCCCGCGTCGGCCGTGAGACGCACCGCATAGCCGTGGAGCTCCTCGGTGTCGACGAGTCCCGCCCCGGGGCCCGCGAGACCGTCCAGGGGGGCTCCTGGACATGGCCCGGGGGCTCGGCCTCGCGAACCTCCTCACGGACGACCGGGGGCGGCGCGAGCGGGTGGTGCGGCAGTGGGGCGCGCTGCTCGCGGAGGTACTGGCATGACGCGGACCCCGTAGGCCAGGGGTTCTCAGCGGTGTACCGGAGTGACGGCGATCGGCGGCAGCGCGCGCAGGCACGAGGTGTCGCCCGTCGCGCCGGTGCGCAGGAAGCGCGAGGAGACGCCGGTGACGCAGCGGCTCAGCTCCAGCTCGGGCACGTGCCCCATGTTGCGGGCCGACAGGAACCGGCTGTCGCGGAACTGCCGGGCGGCCTTCTTGCCGTTGGCGTCGGGCGTGTTGGCGTCGAGGTCGCCGGAGAGCACCAGGACCGGGACGTCGGGAAGGCGGGGGCGCGTGGGCTGCGGGCCGGGGGTGTTCGCGCGGGGCCAGCCGATGCAGGTGTCGCCGCCGTCGGTGGTGCCCCGGGTGAAGCCCTTCGCGCTGAACGCGCCGTGCTCACCGGGGCGGGCGCCCGCGAGCGCGGCCCGGTACTGCCGCCACCGCTCGGCCCGCGACGCGTCCTTCGACCAGGCCCTGCGGTAGTCGTTGCAGACGACCGCGATGTACGGCGCCTGATCCGCCTTGCTGCCCGAGGCCCCCTCCTCCTTGACCAGTGCGCGCAGCGGCCCGGTGTCGCCCTTCACGAACCGGTGCAGCGCGTGCGGCAGCCGCCCGAGCAGCGAGGGCTTCCGCGGGGCAAGGCCGACGCCGCTGCTGGCCGCCTCGAACAGCAGGTTGGCGAGCTTGTCCTCGCCGAACCGCTTCTTGTAGACGCCGTGTTCGGTGGCGATCGGCACGGTGAGGGGCTTGGCCCGCAGCCGCGCCGCCGTGGTGGCCAGGTCCTTGACGGCCCGCTCGCCGTCGCAGGCGGCGGGCACGGAGCGCTCGCACACCCGGCGCAGGGAGAGGGACACCGCCTGCGCGCTGGGCCGCGCCAGCGAGTCGAAGCTTCAGCGGGTACGCGCCGGACAGCACGATGGAGCGCACGCGCTCGGGGTGGCGGGAGGCGTAGACCGGCATCAGATAGGTGCCGTACGAGAGCCCGTACAGGCTGAGCTTCGCCACGCCGAGCCGGGCCCTGATGGTGTCGATGTCGTCGGCGGTGGCGGCCGAGGTGTACCCCGCGGCCTTGGGCCCCAGGTTCTCGGCGCACCGCTCGACCGCGGCCCGCTGCTGGGCCCGGGTGCCGAAGCGGTACTCGGCGTCGGTGACGCCGCACGGGACGCGCTGCGAGGCGCCGGTGCCGCGCGGGTCCACCAGGAGCAGATCGTGGTCCTTCGCCAGCCGCTCCAGGCCCCAGGTGAACTGCTCCGCCTTGTCGATCGACGTCTCGCCGGGGCCGCCCGGGTTGACGGCGACGGTGCCCTTGGCGGGGCCGGCGCCGCCGTGCCGCACCACGGCGTAGCTCACCTTGACGGTGCCCAGGCGGGGCTTGCCCGCCACCAGGGGGCGCGTGACGCTGCCGCAGTCGACGCGGTGCCCCTCGACGGTGGGGCACCATCCGGGCGCGGTGGCTGCCGCCCGCCCGCTGACCGGCGCGGGCGCCGCCGTGGCCGCCGGAACCATGGTGGCCAGCATCGCCACCGCCCCCACCACCAGGCCCGCGCGTCGAGCCGTGCTCTTGTCCGTCATAGCCCTCTCCTTGCCTCGGCCCGTTCGGGCCCCGCGAGACAAGGTGCCGGGCACACGTCACACCCCCGCCAGAACAACGGCAAAGCCAGGTAAGACTCTTCTCTCCCCCACCCACCCGCCCCCTTGGCGCTCCGCGCCGTGTCCTCAATCGCCGGACGGGCTATCCCCCACCCGCCCACCCTTACACCTGCGGCTGCCTCCGCACCCCCCGACCTAGCGGCTCGCGGGTGGGTGGGTGGGAAAACACCGCGCAGGCGCGGGAACCCCCTTGCGAGCGCGGGTATGTCAGCCCGTCCGGCGTTTGAGGACGAGGCGCCGGAGCGCCGTTGGCTTTGAGCGGGGGGACGGGGGCAGCCGCACCCGGAGTGGGAAGGGGCGGGCCTGGGGCGCCCCGCGAGGGCTCAGCCGGAGAGCTCCCCGTACCCCCCGATCTCCCGAGGACTACGCGCGGCGGGCCCGACATACCGAGCGGAAGGCCGAACCAGCCGCCCCGTCCGCTTCTGCTCAAGAATGTGCGCCGACCACCCCGCCGTACGCGCACACGTGAACATGGAAGTGAACATGTGCGCCGGCACCTCCGCGAAGTCGAGCACGATCGCCGCCCAGAACTCCACGTTGGTGGCGAGCACCCGGTCAGGACGCCGCGCGTGCAACTCGTCGAGGGCGGCCTTCTCCAGGGCCTCGGCGACCTCGAAGCGGGGCGCCCCCAACTCCCGCGCGGTGCGCCGAAGCACCCGCGCCCGCGGGTCCTCGGCGCGGTACACCCGGTGCCCGAAGCCCATGAGCCGCTCGCCCCGGTCGAGCGCCTGCTTCACGTACGCGACCGCGTCCCCGGTGCGCTCGATCTCCTCGATCATGCCGAGGACCCGCGAGGGCGCGCCCCCGTGCAGCGGTCCCGACATGGCGCCGACGGCCCCGGACAGCGCGGCCGCGACATCGGCCCCGGTGGAGGCGATGACCCGGGCGGTGAACGTGGACGCGTTCATGCCGTGCTCGGCGGCGGACGTCCAGTACGCGTCGACGGCCTGGACGTGCCGCGGGTCGGGCTCGCCGCGCCAGCGCCGCATGAACCGCTCGACGACGGTCTCGGCCTTGTCGATCTCGCGCTGCGGCACCATCGGCAGGCCCTGGCCGCGCGCGGACTGGGCGACGTACGAAAGCGCCATGACGGCGGCCCGCGCGAGGTCGTCGCGCGCCCGCTCCTCGTCGATGTCGAGGAGGGGGCGCAGGCCCCACACGGGGGCGAGCATGGCGAGCGCGGACTGGACGTCGACGCGGATGTCGCCGGAGTGGACGGGGATGGGGAAGGGCTCGGCGGGCGGGCAGGCCGGGGTCGAAGGCGCCGTCGACGAGCAGGCCCCACACGTTGCCGAACGAGACGCTGCCGACCAGATCCTCGATGTCGACGCCCCGGTAGCGCAGGGCCCCGCCTTCCTTGTCCGGTTCGGCGATCTCCGTCTCGAACGCGACGACTCCTTCAAGCCCGGGTACGAAGTCGGACATCAGGCGGCTCCTCGTGATGTGTACGACAGGTGGTGTACGAAAGGAAGTGTTCGACCATCGGTGACGTGTTCGACACGTGGTCTGGGGTAATCCGGTCATGCCCCGTGCGGGCGGAGGTCACCAACCCGTGTGGATTCGGAACGATAGCCCTTGGTGCCACCCTTGGCGATGCACTGCGGCACTCAGTGCCACACATCACCTCTTGGGGGTGGCGTGTACCCGCCGACTGCCGCTTGGTTGCCCGGCATTCGTATACGGCAAGATGACCGCGTGACCGAGTCCCGCGCCACCGCCTCCGAGTCCGCCGACGCCGCCCGGCTGGCCACCATGCGCGCGCAGTACCGCGCCGACGGCATCGCCGAGGCCGACTTCCCCGCCGACCCGTTCCAGCAGTTCACGCTCTGGTTCCAGCAGGCGGCGGCGGAGGCGGTGCACCCGGGCGGGGTGCTGTACGAGCCGAACGCGATGGTGGTGTCGACGGCGGACGCCGAGGGCAGGCCGAGCGCGCGCACGGTGCTCCTGAAGGGCTTCGACGAGCGCGGCTTCGTCTTCTTCACCAACTACGAGTCCCGCAAGGCCCGGGACATCGCCGCGAACCCCCGCGTGTCGCTCCTGTTCCCCTGGCATCCGATGGCCCGTCAGGTGATCGTGTCCGGAACGGCGGAGCGCACCGGCCGCGAGGAGACGGTCCGCTACTTCCGCAGCCGCCCGCACGGCTCCCAGCTCGGCGCGTGGGCCAGCGCCCAGTCGAAGGTGATCGCGTCGCGGGCCGAACTGGACGCGTCGTACGCGGAGTTGGCGGCGCGCTACCCCGAGGGCGAGCAGGTGCCCGCGCCGCCGCACTGGGGTGGATTCCGGGTCGTACCCGAGACCGTCGAGTTCTGGCAGGGCCGCAACAACCGCCTCCACGACCGCCTGCGCTACGAACGGGCCCCCGAGCCCGACACCACCACCTGGCACCTGACCCGTCTGAGCCCCTGACCACACCACCCACTCACCCACCCACCCGCAGCGCTACGCGCCCAGGCCACCGTTGACACCGCGGGGCAAACGGGCGGGCGGGTGGGAAACCCCCGCCGCGGTAGCGGCGGGCCTAGAACCCCGCCAGGACCCCGTCCAGAAACGGCTCGATCGCTTCGCGCCAGCCCTCCGGCTGGTCGTAGTGCACGAGGTGACCGGCGTCAGCGACCTCCGCGTACGCCCCGCGGGGCAGGACGCGGACCATTTCCTGGGCCTCGGCGCGGCCGAGCTCCCCGTCGAGGCCGCGGACGACGAGGGCGGGGCAGCGGACCTGGACGAGCTCCTCCCAGTGCGCGTCGTACACCCACGTCTCGCGGGACTTCAGCATCTGCGCGGGGTCGAAGACGGGCCGCCAGCCGTCCGGGCCCTCGGCCATGCCCTCGGCGAAGAACGCGCCCCGGGAGGGGTTGGGCCGCTCCACCCACGGGTCGTCCTCGCCGAACCACTTGCGGACGTCCGCGAGCGTCGCGAACGGCACCGGCCAGGACTTGAACCAGGACTCCCACTCCCGCTGGGACGCGGCGCCGAGGGCGGAGGCCCGCATGTCGCAGATGATCAGGCCGCGGACCAGGTCCGGGCGGCGGGCGGCCAGCTGCCAGGCGGTGAGGGCGCCCATGGAGTGCCCGATGAGGACGGCGGGGGCGAGGCCGAGCTGCTCCAGGGCGGCCTCGGCGTCGTCGACGTACGCCTCGCGGTCGTAGGGTCCTTCGGCGGGCTTGTCGCTCTGGCCGTGGCCCCGCTGGTCGATGGCGACCGCCCGGTGCCGCTCGGAGAGCCAGCGGGCGGTGCCCGCACCAGTGCGAGGCGCGGCCCATCAGGCCGTGCAGTAACAGCACGCCGCCCCGGGAGGGCCCGGCCTCTCCGCTCTTGGGAGGGTCGGCGTACTCCCAGGCGGCGAGGCTCACGCCGCCCGCGCCGGTCACGTCGATGCGTCGCACCATGGTCCCAGGCACCCCCCTTGGTTCCGCTCGGGTTCTTCGGTCACGCACCCCGGCACGCTATCGAACTCTCATTCGAGAGCGGCCGTCTTGCCGCCAACACCCCTCGTTCGGGTGACCATGCTCAAGGATTGACCGCCGCCGCCGAGGGGAGATCTTCATCGGGAGACGGGCCGCTCGGGGAGATCGGTCCGAGGGGGGTGACCCTGGGAGCTCGGGGCTCCGGGTCAGTCCGGGGGAGGACAGGCCCCGGCGTCGCGAGGCGCCGGGGCCCTCTGCTCGGAGGCCGCGCCGCGCGCGCCGCTGCTCACAAGGCGGGCACATCGTCCGTCCCCTTCTCCGGCCGGGCCTGCGCCGGGTGCGGCCGGGCCCGGTGACCGCTCGGCCAAGTCCCGGTGCCGACGCGGTCAAGAGCCCTCAGGTCATATGCCTCTCGCGACAGCCTCGCACGCAAATCGTCGCGGCGCTGCGATTCGGCACACTGAATCTTGGACTTCGGCGCGTCTCGGACGCGCGCCAACAGCCCCTGTGATAACGGCTGTTGACGCCCGTGTCGAGACGTCGCGGAGCCAGGCGCTCCGGTGCTTCAGCGCTTGGCGACGAACACGTGCGAGGCGACGTCCGCCGCGAGCTCGGCGGCCTCGCCGCTGGAGCCGACGAGCACGCCGCCCGCGGACTCCGTCACGCTCACCACGGAGCCGGGCTGCACGCCCGCGCGCCGCAGGGTGTACATCAGCTGCGCGTCCGTCTGGATCGGCTCGCCGATGCGGCGCACCACGACCGTCTTGCCGTCCGTGCCCGGGTCCAGGTCGATGAGGGACACCATGCCCTCGTCCAGGAACGGGTCCGCGCCGTCCTTTCTCGCCGAGCTCTTCCAGGCCCGGGATCGGGTTGCCGTACGGCGACTCGGTGGGGTGGCGCAGGAGCTCCAGGACGCGGCGCTCCACGGCCTCGCTCATCACGTGCTCCCAGCGGCAGGCCTCGGCGTGCACCTGCTCCCACTCCAGGCCGATCACGTCGACCAGGAGGCATTCGGCGAGGCGGTGCTTGCGCATGACGCGCGTGGCCAGGCGGCGGCCCTCCTCGGTCAGCTCCAGGTGCCGGTCGCTGGCGACGGCCACCAGGCCGTCGCGCTCCATGCGTGCCACCGTCTGGCTGACCGTCGGACCGCTCTGGTCGAGCCGCTCGGCGATCCTGGCCCGCATGGGGACGACACCCTCCTCCTCCAGCTCGAGGATGGTGCGCAAATACATCTCAGTGGTGTCAATAAGCCCCGACATGGGTGCCCCTCAGATTTTCGCTCGTGCGCTGGCCCTGCCCTCAATTCTGACGCATACCACTGACAACCGGGTTGCGCCGGCCGAAACAGGCGGTGCCGGGCCGTATTGACAGGGCACTGGTTCAGACCGCACCGTGATCCGCGACACGACGGGACGGCGGCGGGACGAAGGGGTTTCGCGGATGACCAACGGCACGCGTGACGGCGGAGCGCAGGGCACCGGCGAGGGCCCGGTCGCCGACCGCTATCTGGACGCCGCGATCGGCCTGCTGCGGCGCGTGCGCGACGAGGAGGCCGGGGCGATCACGGCCGCCGCGGAGCTGATCGCCGACGCCGTCGACGCCGACGGGCGGCTCTTCGCCTTCGGCGCGGGCCACTCCTCGCTGGCCGCGCAGGACGTCGTCTACCGCGCGGGCGGGCTCGCCCTGATGAACCTGCTTTCCGTGCCGGGCGTGGTCGGCGTGGACGTGATGCCCGCGACGCTCGGCTCCGCCCTGGAGCGCGTGGACGGGCTCGCGGGCGCCGTCCTGGACTCCAGCCCGGTGCGGGCCGGGGACGTCCTCGTGATCATTTCCCTGTCTCGGGGCGGAATTCACTTCCCGTGGAAATGGCGATGAACGCCCGCGCGCTGGGCCTGAAGGTGATCGGCGTGACGTCCGTGGCGTACGCGAAGGACACGAAGTCCCGGCATGTCTCCGGCACGTTTTTGAAGGACCACTGCGACGTCGTCCTGGATTCGAAGATCGCCATTGGTGACGCGGAGCTCACCCTCGACTCCGTGGAGGCACCCTTCGGCCCCGCGTCGACGATGGTCGCCAGCGCGTTGATGCAGGCCATGATGGCCACGGCGGCCGCGGGCCTCGCGGACCGCGGCATCGAGCCGCCGCTGCTCCGTTCGGGGAACGTCGACGGCGGCCACGACTGGAACGGCCGGGTGTTCCAGGACTACGGCGACCGGATCTTCTACCGGCATTAGGGCGCGTTCACCCCGTAGGGCCGACCGTTGTCTTGACGCGCGGCGCCGCGCGTACCCGTCCATACCTGCACGAACCCGTACGTCGTCGGCCCAGTGCCGCTCAGCCGGCCGCCGAGCGCCTCCGCAAGGTCGAGCGCCGCCGCGACCCGTGCCGCCACGCTCTCCGCGTACGTCGCGTCCGCGCGCTCGAACTGGGTGCGGGCGCCGCCGCGCAGGAACGTCACCACGCCGAGCGTGCGGCCCCGGCTGCGCAGCACGGCGCACAGGGAGTGCACGGACGACTCGGGCCACTGCCGCACGGCGGCCCACTCCCGGGCCCGCTCCACCGAGGCGAGCCCGGCGCTGGCCCGCACCGACCCCGCCCGCTCCACGCACTGCGTCGCCGGATGCCCCTCGGGATAGCGCACCGGAAGCCCGGCCCTGCCCGCGGGCAGACAGGGCCCCGGGGACCCGGCGGGGGTGGCCGCGGCCCGCACCAGGCGGACCTCGGGCTCCTCGCTCACCAGCAGGTCGATCAGGGCGTGGTCGGCGAACCCGGCGAGCGCGAAGTCCAGCTGGACGGTGGCCGCCTCCATCGGGTCCTCGCACTCGGCGGCGGCCCGCGCGGAGCGGTGCAGCTGCTGGGAGCGGAACCGCAGCTGCGCGGCCTCCTGCTCGGCCTGCTTGGCCCGGGTGACGTCCCGGAAGAGCCAGGCGACGCCGAGCGGCACCGGCTCCTCCGCGAGCGGCGAGCCGAGCCGCAGGAAGCCGCTGCGCCAGCACCGGCGCTCCGCCGCGCCGCCCTCCGCGCGCACCACCACCCACATCTCGGCGGGCGCGGGCGGCGCCCCTTCCGCGAGCACGTGCGCGAGCGCGCTCTCCAGCTCCTCGACGCCCTGGACGAGGACCTCGCCGAGGGGCCGCCCGAGGAGCGCGGCGCGGCCGAGGCCGAGCAGGCGGGCCGCGTGTTCGTTGACCACGGCGGGCCTGAGGTCGGCGTCGACGAGGACGACGCCCCAGGAGGCGTCCTCGAAGAGGGCCTCGCTCAGGGCGATGGACCGCTCCAGGTCGATCTGCGCGTGCACCTCGCTGAAGGCGCAGTAGACCCCGGCGGGCTTGCCGTCGCCGCCGCGCACGGTGGCCGACTGCGTGCGCACGAGCACCCGGCCGCCGCCCTTGGTGAGGAGGGCGAACTCGTGCACCTGGCGGCCGTGGGCGTGCATGGCGGCCAGGAGGCGCTCCTCGACCTCCTCGGCGTCGGCGGGCCGCACGGCCCACCCGGCGAAGCCGCGCCGCCCGACGGCCTCCGCGGCCGACCAGCCGAGGATGCGCTGCGCCTCGCGGTTCCAGTGCGTCACCACCCCGTCGGAGTCGAAGGCGCACAGGGCGGCGTCCATCCCGTCGAGGAGCGCCGCGAGCAGTTCGGCCCCGCCGGGGCCCGGCTCCTCGGGCCCCAGTTCGTCGGTCGTTCCGCTCCTTCGGGAAGCACTCACCTGGAACCCCCTGCAGGCCGCGTCGTCTTCCTCATGAGCTGGCTGTACCGCACGTCAGATCATTCAACTCGAACGTGACCCAGCCCACAGTGGGTTCCCGGAAGTTGAGGCAAATCGTTGTGAGACGGGGCGCGCGGGAAAAACAGTTGAACGGCCCGCGCCGGGTTCCTAGGGTGGGTGGTACTTCGGAGAGGAGGTGGTTCGGCAGATGTATGGAAACCGGACGGAAGAGGTGGCTGCGGGCTAGCGGCCCGCCACCACATCTCAGTGCGGTGCCGGACCAGCGCGTGAGACAGGCGCGCAGCCGGCCGAAACCCACAGCAGTCACCCGACCCGCGAGCCGCCGGTACGTCCGGCCGGCTCCTCCCGCCCTTCCGGGCAGGGAGGACCCAGGCTCGCGGGTTGCTGTGTATCCGGGGGCCCTCGCCCCCGAAGCCCGCGCTCACCCCTTGCTCACGGCCATCAGGATCTCCGGCAGCCGCCGGGCCACCCGGGGCGCCGCGAGCCGCAGCCCGAGGACGGTGACGGCGGCGCCGTAGGCCGCGCCGAGCGGCAGCAGCAGCCACGTCCAGGAGTCCCGCCCCGAGACGTGGAGCCAGATGGTGAGGGCGAGGACGGGCGCGCACAGCACGGCGGACGCACAGCATGCCGCCGGCGATGGAGATCCAGGCCAGGCCCGCCTGGCCGGGCGCCACGTTCTTGTAGCCCTCCTGCGGGATGGAGTACGGATAGCGGGCGGAGGCCCAGGCCCCGGTGGCGAGCATGGCGCCGAGGAGCGCGAACGACAGGCCGAGCGCCTCGGGCAGGGACCGCCAGGCGCCGAGCAGGGCCGCGGTCAGGACGGTCACGAGCGCCGCGTACGGCAGCGTGACCAGGAGCAGCGCGAGCGCGCGGGCCCGCAGTTCGTCGTACGCGTCCTTCGTCGACGCGATGGTCATCGCGACCATCCAGAACGCGGACGTGTCCTGGCCGAACTGGTTGTACATCTGGATGCCGAGCATGCCCGCCGCGAAGCACGCGAAGTACACCGATCCCGTGCCCTGCAAGGCGTTGAACAGCGGCACGATCAGGCCGATGGCGAGGGAGGTGACCCAGGCCGCCTTGGTCTTCGGGTCGCGCCACACATAGCGCAGGGTGCCGCTCCATGACGGGCCCGGTGCGCCCGCCCGGCAGCAGGCCCGCGAGGCCGCCGCCGCGCCGGGTCCTGGTCGGCTCGGCCGCCGCGATGGTGGAGCCGTCCGGCGCCGTCATCAGCCGGGTCAGGCTGCGCCGCCACACGCGCAGCAGGAGCAGCAGGGCCAGCGCGGACAGGGCGAGTTGGGCCGCCGCGAGGCCGTAGCGCCCCTCGCCCGCGCGGTGCACGGCCGAAAGCGCGGACGCCGGGGGGAGCCAGCCGGCGACGTCCGCCGCCGGGTCGAGCTCGCCGAGGCCCGCCTGCGAGGAACCGATGCGCTGCGCCCCGAAGTTGACCAGCTGCGCCCCGACGGCGATGACCAGGCCGCTGAGGACGGCGAGGTCGCGGCCCTTGCGGCTGGTGAGGAGGCGGACGTTGGCGGTGGCGACGGCGCGGGCGAGCGCCACGCACACCAGGAGCACCAGCGGCACCGCCACCACGCCCACCGCGACGGCCGCGCCGCCTCGCGCGACGGCGATCACGCCGCCGAGCGCGAGACACAGCGTGAACAGGGGCCCGATGCCCACCAGCGAGGAGACGAGCAGCGCGCGCACCAGGGGGCGCGGGCGCAGCGGCAGCATCACCAGGCGGGTGGGGTCGAGGGTCTCGTCGCCGCTGGGGAAGAACAGCGGAAGGACCGCCCAGCCGAGTCCGAGGACCGCGGTGAGCAGGACGGCGACCGTGGCGGCGTGCGGGTCGCCGCGCAGCAGGACGAGGCCGAGGAACTGGAGCGCGGCGAACAGCAGGGTGATCACCGCGGAGGCCGCGTACGCGGCGCGCCGCCCGCTGGACTGGCGCAGGCCGTTGCGCAGCAGGGACAGCTTCAGGCGTACGAAGACGGGGGTCAGGCCCGCGCTGACGGGGGCGGTCACCGGGCGCCGCCGCCGAGCCAGTCGAGGTCGGTGCCCGGGTCGCGGCCGTTCGCGCCGACGAGTTCGAGGAAGGCCTGCTGGAGCGAGGGCGCAGCGCCGCGGACCTCGGCGAGCGGGCCCTGCGCGCGGATGCGGCCCGCCGCCATGACGGCGACCCAGTCGCACAGGGACTCGACGAGCTCCATGACGTGGCTGGAGAAGACGACGGTCGCGCCGGATGCTGTGAAGCGTTCGAGGACGCCGCGGATGGTCTGCGCGGAGACCGGGTCGACGCCCTCGAACGGCTCGTCGAGGAAGAGGACTTCCGGGTTGTGCAGCAGCGCCGTGGCCAGGCCGATCTTCTTGCGCATGCCGGTGGAGTAGTCGACGACGAGCTTGTGCTGGGCGCCCGAGAGGTCGAGGACGTCGAGCAGCTGGGTGGCCCGTTTGTCGACCTCGGCACCGGGCAGGCCGCGCAGCCGCCCGGTGTAGGCGAGGAGTTCGCGCCCCGAGAGCCGCTCGAACAGGCGCAGGCCCTCGGGCAGGACGCCGATGCGGGCCTTGACCTCGGCGGGGTCGCGCCACACGTCGTGGCCGACGACCTCGACGGTGACCCTGGTCGGGGCGGAGCAGCCCGGTGACCATGGAGAGGGTGGTGGTCTTGCCCGCGCCGTTGGGGCCGACGAGGCCGACGAACTTCCCCGCCGGGAGGGTGAGGTCGACTCCCGCCACGGCGAGTTGTGGGCCGAAGGCCTTCCACAGGTTGGTCACCTGTACCGCTGCCGCGGGCGTCTCCGTGGCCACCGTTGCCCCTTTTCGCCGTCGCCGTCACCTGTGGGTGCACGATACGTCGGCGGCGCGGGCCCCGGCGTGACGGCTGACCGGCGGGGGCTAGCGGCGGCGGGCCTCCCTGCCGCAGGCGTAGGACAAGGGGGAGATGATTTCCTCCGCGTCCGGGAGCCAGCGGTTGGCGGCCGTGGGGCGGCAGGCCCACTGCACCGCGCCGGAGGCGCCGAAACGAGTGGGCGGCGCGGCGACGTAGGCGCCCTCACCGAGCGTGATGAGGTCGAGGGCGGCGGGCGGCCAGCCCAGCTTGCGGACGAGGTCGGGGACCTTGGCCGTGGCGCCCGGCAGGACGAAGAACTGCATGCGCCGGTCGGGCGTGCAGGTGACCGGGCCGAGCGTGAGCTCCATCCGCTCCATGCGGGCGAGGGCGAGGAATCCGGCGGTCTCGGGGACGTCGATCGCGTCGAACGTGCGGCCCGTGGGCAGCAGGATCGAGGCGTTCGGCTGCTTCGACCAGAGGCGCCTGGCGACGGTCGCACTGCCCGTGGCCTGCGTGGGCCAGTCGTCGCGCACGGGATGGGCACCGGGCACGGCGCACGCGGTGTCGCCGCACGAGCAGCGCCATGTGCCGTCGACGGACTCCAGCCAGGCGCCGGGGAAGACGTCCCAGTGCCGTTCCTCCGCGTACCGTACGGCCGAATCCTGCAGGGCCTCTCCGCGCTGCTTCGGGATCTGCGCGGCTGACGTGACTCCCATGGTCTCTTCCACGAATGTCTCAACTCCCGGCGTCAGCTCCGGTTACGGCATGTCATGTGCGCGGGGGAGGAGCATTCTTCCCGTCGTGGGGCGCACGGGTGCACGGGTGGGGGCGCGCACGGGCAAGGAGGGCCGGGCGCGGGTAGCCACGTGCAGGAGCAGTCGGAGTTCACCTGAGTTCACCCGGCTCGCTGATGTGTGACGCGCTATGCCAGTTGCGATGTATTGCGATGCGTTGTGACCAGGTGTGATGCGTTTGTGGGGTGTTTGTGGTGCATCTTCCGCTTGTTTCCCGGGCATTGATCATCTGGGCGGTACGGGCGAACCGGCCCGGACCGTTCCGCGTTCGCCACTCGACCCGGAATCCCATCCGAATCACCAGATGGTCCACGGTGCACACAGGGGGTACGCCATGGCCGCCAGGCCACTCGTCGCGCGGCAGCCGAACGAACGGCTGCAAGCACTCATCCAGGAGGCCGGCTGCTCCAACGCCGGTCTGGCCCGCCGCGTCAACATGTGCGGGGCGGAGCACGGTCTCGATCTTCGATACGACAAGACGTCGGTGGCGCGCTGGCTGCGCGGGCAGCAGCCGCGCGGTCGCGCCCCGGGCATCATCGCGGAGGCGCTCGGCCGCAAGCTGGGGCGCACGGTCACGATCGACGAGATCGGCATGGCGAACGGCAAGAACCTCGCCTCGGGCGTGGGCCTTCAGTTCTCCCCCACCGTTCTCGGCGCGATCGAGCAGGTCTGCGAGCTGTGGCGCAGCGACGTGGGGCGCAGGGACTTCCTGTCCGGGTCGTCCGTCGCCGCGTCCGCGCTCGTCGAGCCGAGCCGCGACTGGCTGATCTCGTCGCCGGACGCGCAGGTCAGCCGGACGGCGGGGCCGCGCGTCGGCCTGTCGGACGTGGCGGCGGTGAAGGCCATGACGGAGGCACTGACGCAACTGGATCACCAATACGGCAGTGGACACGTGCGACCAGTGGTCGTGCACTATCTGAACTCCGTCGTCTCCGGGCTGCTCGCGGGCTCGTACCGGGAAGCGGTGGGCCGCGAACTGTTCGCCGCGGTCGCCAAGTTGACGGAACTCGCCGGGTACATGGCGGTGGACACCGGCCAGCCCGGCCTCGCCCAGCGGTACTACATCCAGGCCCTGCGCCTGGCCCAGGCCGCGGGCGACCGCGGATACGGCGGATACGTCCTCGCCGCGTCGATGAGCCACCTCGCGGCGCAGCTCGGCAACCCCCGCGAGATCGCCCAGCTGGCGCGGGCGGCGCAGGAGGGGGCGCGCGGGCGGGTCACACCGCGCGCGGAGTCCATGTTCTACGCCGCCGAGGCGCGCGGGCACGCCCTGCTCGGGGACGCGCGGTCCACGCAGGCTGTCGCGGGCCGCGCGGTGGAGGCGATGGAGCGGGCCACCGGCGAGGAGCAGTCCGGTGACGACCCGGTGTGGATCCGCCACTTCGACCACGCGTATCTGGCGGACGAACTGGCCCACTGCCACCGGGACCTGGGGCAGGCGGACGCGGCGGCGCGGCGGGCGGAGGAGGCCCTCGCCGGGCACCCCGAGACCCGGGCGCGGCGGCGCGCGATCGACCTGGTGCTGCTCGCCACGGCGCAGGTCCAGCGGCGCGAGGTGGAGCAGGGCTGCCACACGGGCCTGAAGGCCGTCGAACTCCTCGGCACGCTGCGGTCCAACCGCGGCGCGGAGTATCTGGACGACTTCCAGCAGCGCCTCGAGCCGTACCGGGAGGAGCCGGTGGTCAGGGAGTTCGGGGCGCGCATCGAGCTGCAGGCGGCGTGAGGCGGAGCGGGAGGCGCGGGCTGCGGGCGCCGTGGGGCGCCGCGTGAACACCCATGCACAGCGTCTCCCGCGCAACTTCCGTTACATCCGTGGCGTCTGTGACAAGGGCGTCAGCGGTGTGCTCTGAGCTGCGTGGCTAAGGGCCGTGGAGACCCGGTAGCGTGAGCCGACGTTCCGAAGGTCCCCCATAAGTAGGAGTCCCGGTGACGCAGCAGAGCGGGCAGGGCGCCGCTTCCCCCGACCCGCGGCAGCCCGCGGAGCGGCACGCCCACGAGGGCATCGTGCTGCCCGCGGACGGCGGCGAGCCCCTGATGCCCGGCGGCCACCAGGCGGCCCCGCCCGTCGGCAGCCCCTGGGGCCAGCCGTGGGGTCCGGAACCGTCGGCGCCGTCGCCCGGGGCGGGCGAGGCCTGGGGCGCTGCCGGGCAGCCGGGCCAGGCCGCTCCCGTGACGGGCGGCATGCCGCTGCCCCCGGAGGGCACCCCGCTGCCTCCCGCGATGCCGCCGGCGATGCCGTACGAGACCGGAGCGGGCGCCTCCGGGCAGTTCGGGACGCCGCTGCCGCCGGAGAGCCACGCGCTGCCGCCGGAGGCCCACGGCCTGCCGCCGGAGACGCACGGCCTGCCGCCCGAGGCTCACGGCCTGCCGCCGGTGAGCCAGCCCCTGCCGCCGCCCAGCGGGCACGTGGGGCCCATGGATCACGGCGCGTACCCGGGGCACACCGGGCACACCGGGTACAGCGGGTATACGGGATACGCGGGATACGAGGAGCAGACGGGTCAGGCGGGCCACGCGGGGTACCAGGACCACACCGGCCACACCGGCCACACCCCTCAGGCGCCCCACCCGCCCCACACCCCTCACGCGGGCTACGGCCAGCCCCTGTCCGCCGCCGACCACACCCAGGTGCTGCGGCCCACCGACCCCGGACCGTCCGGCGGGCCGCTCCCGTCGCCGGGACAGCCGCTGGCACCGGGACCGGGGCATGGGCCGGGACAGGGCCCGGACGCCGAGGCCACCCAGTACATAGCCCCCGTCGCCCCGGGCGCCCTGCCGCCCGAGATATCCGCGGCGGCCGCGCCGGACTCCACGCAGTTCCTCGGCCGCGCCGACGCCACCCAGTTCCTGGGGCAGGCCGCCGACGTCGTACCCGAAGAAGCCGCCTACGCGGGGGACAACGCGCCCACCCAGTTCATCGCGCCGGTGACCGACAGCGGGCGGGGCGCGCCGCCCGCCGCCGCGGCGGGCCACGGCGAACGGCAGCCGCCCGCGGAGTTCGACAACCTCTTCCGCAGGGAGCTGGAGCCCGACGGCGCCCCCTCCTCCACCCAGCAGATGCCCCGGGTGTCCGCGCCCGCGCCGGTGCCGGTGCCGGACCCCGAGCCCGCGCCGCGCCGCCGGGGCCGCACCGGGTCCAGGACGCCGCTGCTGATCGGCGTCGGCGTGGCCATCGCCGTGGTCGGCGTCGGCGCGGGCGCGATGCTCGCCGGGGGCGGCGGGGACGCGAAGGCGGAGGACAAGCAGCCGCTGGCCGCGTCATCGCCGGACTCGGGCGCGGACGACGACAAGGACAAGGGCGGCGCGAAGCCGTCGCCGTCGGCGGACCCCGCCAAGCGGCAGGCCGTCGCCCTGGACAAGCTCCTCGCGGACAGCAACGACAGCCGCGAGTCCGTGATCAGCGCCGTGCGCAACGTGGGCAAGTGCCAGAACCTGCGGCAGTCCGCCACCGACCTGCGGGACGCGGCCAAGCAGCGCAACGGCCTCGTCGGCCGCCTGTCCGGGCTCACCGTCGACAAGCTGCCCGCGCACGCCCGGCTGACCGCCGCGCTCAACCGCGCCTGGAGGGCGTCCGCGTCGGCCGACAACCACTACGCCGCGTGGGCCGACCAGGTCGGGGGCAAGAAGGGCTGCCGCAAGGGCCACGCCCGCAACACCGCGCACACGGCCGCGGGCAACCGCGCGAGCGGCGAGGCCACGAAGGCCAAGCAGCAGGCGGCCGCCCTGTGGAACGCGATCGCCCAGAAGCACGGCCTGACCAAGCGGATTCCGACGCAGCTCTAGGGCTGGCCCGACGGGCGGGCCCGACGGCGGCGCGTGGTCAGCGGACGGACTCCAGGGTCTTCTCCACGTTCACGAACGACTCGCGCGCCACCGTCAGACGCCCGCCCCGCACCACCTGGAAGGTGACCGCCGCGTTCACCAGGCGCGGGTACTCGCCCGCCGCGAGCATGTCGTCGAAGCGCCAGCTCAGCATGGGGGTGAGGCCGCCGGTGTCCACGCGCAGGCCCCGGTCGAGGCTCTTGCTCAGGGAGCGGGCGGTCACCTTGCCGCCGTTGAGCGACTCGACGGCCTGCTTCAGGACGGTGTACGCGATCCACGTGGTCTGCACCCCCGCGTCGGCGGCGTCCACGCGGTTGTCGTCGAAGGCGTGCGCGCGGATCACCTCGCGCATCGGCTCCCAGCGCTTGTCGCCCTCGGCGGGGTACCAGCCGGTGACGTACGCGCCTTCGTACGGTCCTTCGGCGCCGCCGCTGCGGGTGATGAGGGACTGGTCGACGCTGCCGAGCACGGAGGCCGTGCGCACCGCCGGGTAGTCCCCCTCGGTGCGCCGGAAGGAGTCGAAGAACGTGTCCGTGCGCGTGCCGAGCGCCGCCGCCACGCACCCCTTCTTGGCGCCCGCGCCGGACGCGCGGGCGAGCGCCTGCTCGGCCTGCGCGGTGTAGTCCGTGCCGTCCTCGGGCGCGCGGATGTCGGCGGACGCCCGGCGAGGGTGGCCCTGGGCGAGGCCGGAGTCGAGGAGCTTGGAGAGGTTGTCGCCGGTGACGGTGTCGGGCCGGACCAGGGAGACGCGGTCGCAGACGCCGGCGAGCTGGCGGCCGTTGCCCGCGAGCAGCGCGGGCTGCCCGCCGTTCACGGGGTAGGAGAGCGGACTTGAGAACTCCTCGTCGGTGAGGCCGTAGCCGCCGATGTACGGGATGCCCGCGCTCTCCAGCGGCGCCAGGAAGGCCCGGCCGTGCTGGCTGTACGAGCCGACGACCGCGACCACGTTCTCCTTGACGGCCTCGCGGGCGCAGCCCGCCGCCTCCACCGGGTCGTTGCGGTCGTTGCAGGTGACGACCCTGAGCTCGTGGCCGTCGAGGCCGCCGGTGGCGTTGATCCAGCGCGCTATGGCCTTGGCCATCGCGGGCATGCCGGGCTTGTTGGTGGCGCGGGTGCCCTCCGGGGCCCACGTCATGACCGTCACGGGGTCATCCCCGGAACCCCCCGTGGTACCGGGGATGACCCCACAGCCGACCGCCAGCGCCGCGCACGCCGCCACCGCTGCCGCGGCGTGCGCGACTCTGCGCGCTCGGGGCGCGGTCTCGGCGGGGCGGGGGAGGAAGACGCGTCGCAAGGCGCTCATGGACCCGCACGATTCCGTGGAGGGGCCAACCGGGGAGTGACGCTCTCTCAACGGATGGTGACGAACGCGTGAACGGGTGGGGCCCGGGAGAGGGGGGTGATGTGGGAACGTACGATCGATGACCGTGCAAGGTTCGGAGAAGTCTTCCCGTCGCGGCCGTCGGTCAAGGACCATAGGCGCCATGCCAACGAACGACATGCCGTGGTGGCGCTGGCGCAGCAACGTGCGCTCGGCGCTGCACATGCTCTCCGACCCGGAGTTCCAGCGGGAGTGCTGGCTGGCCGGGCGCGAGGAGTACGGGGACGTGACGGACGCCGTGTACCGCCTGGTCGAGGACACGTGGCTGGACAACTGGTCCGCGGAGAAATACGTCGGGACGATCTTCCGGGACTCCCAGGAGGCGGCGCTGGTCGACGGGGCCGTGCTCCGGGTCCTGCGGATCATGCACGAGGTGGGGCCGGACGCGGCGGTGGCCGTGTATCTGGACCACCCCGGCTGGCCGGACGCGGTGCGGGCGGCGCGGGAAGCGCACGTCACGCTCGCGACCGGTGACGGGGAGGACCCCGACAGCGCGCCGCGCACGCTGGAGGTGCTCCGCATCCTGACCCGGTCCGGCTGACCGGTCCGGCTGGACGGGGCCGGCTGGACGGGGCCGGGCAGGCCTCCTCGGATATGGGACCCTTGGCGGATGAACGAGCAGTCCGCCGCCGCAAGTGACCAGCGCACCGACCGCGCTGACCAGTACGTCCTCACGCTCTCCTGCCCGGACAAACAGGGCATCGTGCACGCCGTGTCGAGCTACCTCTTCATGACCGGGTGCAACATCGAGGACAGCCAGCAGTTCGGCGACCACGACACCGGACTGTTCTTCATGCGGGTCCACTTCTCGGCGGAGCCGCCGGTGGCCCTGGACAAGCTGCGGGCGAGCTTCGCCGCCATCGGCGACGCGTTCCACATGGACTGGCAGATCCACCGGGCGGACGACCGCATGCGGATCGTCCTGATGGTGTCCAAGTTCGGGCACTGCCTGAACGACCTGCTGTTCCGCTCCCGGATCGGCGCGCTGCCGGTGGAGATCGCGGCCGTCGTCTCCAACCACACCGAGTTCGCCGAGCTCTCCGCCTCCTACGGCGTCCCCTTCCACCACATCCCGGTCACGAAGGACACCAAGGCCGAGGCCGAGGCGCGGCTCCTGGACCTGGTGCGCGCCGAGGACGTCGAGCTGGTCGTGCTCGCCCGCTACATGCAGGTCCTCTCGGACGACCTGTGCAAGGCGCTGAGCGGCCGGATCATCAACATCCACCACTCGTTCCTGCCGAGCTTCAAGGGCGCGCGGCCGTACCACCAGGCGCACGTGCGCGGGGTGAAGCTGATCGGTGCCACCGCGCACTATGTGACCGCCGACCTCGACGAGGGCCCCATCATCGAGCAGGAGGTCGAGCGGGTCGGGCACGAGGTGACGCCGGAGCAGCTGGTGGCGGTCGGGCGGGACGTGGAGTGCCAGGCGCTGGCGCGGGCCGTCAAGTGGCATGCGGAGCGTCGGATTCTCTTGAACGGGCAGCGGACCGTGGTCTTCGCCTGACACCGCGGGGTGGGGTGGGTCCGCCTTCGACACGGGGCCTCGACGCGTGGCGCTGCGGGTGGGTGGGTTTGCTTTGCTTCCGTTACATCCTGCTCAGCGACGCCGCCGCGAACAGTACGTCTCTGATCGCCTCGCGGTCGCCCACCTGGCCCGCTGCCGCCTCCTCGGGGGACACGTGGCCCGCGGCCAGGCGGCAGAACTCGACGCCGTCCAGGGCCACATGCGCCACCTCGAAGTCGGCGGAGCCGCTGGCGCCGGGGGAGTCGAGGGGGATGAGCCACTCGCCGCCGCCCACGCCCTCGACCTCCAGGCGCAGGCTGCGGCCGGGGCGCCCGGCCGCGACCAGTTCGTGCGGCGGCGCCGCACGCCCGGCCCTGCGCCGCTCGGCGAGCGTCGCGGGCAGCAGCCGCGCCGCCAGGTCGATCATGCGGTGCAGATGCCGGGGCGCGGGCGGCTCGTACGGATAGTCCACGGCCCGCGCGATGTCCTCCGCGTGAATCCAGCACTCGAAGGCCCGCTCCAGCATGGAGTCGCGCAGGGGCAGCTCGACGCGCAGGGCCTCCGCGCCGGGCGGGCCCGGCACGATGCCGTACGTCACGGCGAGCCGCCCGGAGCCGCCGCCCGCGAACGACACGGTCCGGATCAGCTCGTGCGTCTGGTCCCGCCACGGCGTCCGTACCGCGCGGGTGGGCGGGAACTGCGAGGCGCGCCAGTACGCCTCCGTGCGCGCGGCCGGGTCCGGGCTCGGCGGGGCGGCGATGCCGAGCGGGTCGTCGAGGCCGAGGGCGGTGCCCACCAGGCCGTCGACGGCGAGGAGGTGGGCGATCACCCCGGCGACCGTCGTCTTGCGGCTCACCGGGTGGTCGTCGTCGAACCAGCGGAGGCGCACCGGCGCGTGCCACTCGGAATCCCCGATGTCCTGGAGCAGCGCGTCGAGCCGGGCGGTCTCCGCGTCGTACGGAGCGGCCCACTCCGGCAGCGGGACGCGCGGTGGGCGGCGTCCCAGGCAGCTCTCCAGGACGCGGGTGCGCAGCCCAGGGTCGAGGTCGAGGCTCTCCTCGGGGTGCAGCAGGCCGACCGCGTCCCGCAGCCGCAGGGCCTCCTCGGCGCAGGGCCCGCACGTGCCCAGGTGCTCCTCCACGGCCCGCGCCTCCGCCGTCGAGCAGGCGGCCAGCGCCCACGCGCCGAGCAGGGACTTCAGGACCGGGTGGTCGAGCGCGGGCGGCTCGGGGTCCGGCGGCGCGGCCGTGGGCGCGGGCAGCGGCTCGCCGGTGTCCTCTATGGAGGCGCGCGGTGCTGGTATCCGCGGCCCGGTGCCCTCGGGGCCGGGGACGGTCGGGAAGTCGTCCCCGCCGTCGCGGGGGTCCGGCTGTCCGGGGCTTGTCACAGCGCTCTCCCGTAGGCGCCCGCGCCGTACGCCGGACCGGCTGGGTCCTCGTCGAGTGCGGTGGTGTCGTGGGCGGTGGCCAGGAGCTGGAGGCCGAGGCGAAGCCTGCGGCGGGCCTCGTCCTCCGTGACGCCGAGGTCCGCGGCGGTCTGGCGGTAGTCGCGCCGCTGGAAGTAGGCCAGCTCCAGGGCGGCGCGCAGCGGGGCGGGCATGGCCGTGACGATGTAGTCCGCGCGGGCGGCGGCAGAGGCGCGGCGCACCTTGCGCTCCAGCTCCTCGGTGCTGCCCCCGCCGTCCTGGGCGAGCGCGGCGGACTCGGTCTGGCGCAGCCTGCGCACGGCCTGCTGGTGGGCGAGCGTGGCGATCCAGGAGCGCAGCGGGCCCTGCTTGGGGTCGTACGCCTCGGGGTTCTCCCAGATGTGGGTGAAGACGTCCCGGGTGATGCGGTCGGCCGCCGCGACGTCGCCGAGGACGCGGTGCGCGAGGCCGTGCACGAGCGAGGCGAAGCGGTCGTACAGCTCTCCGAGCGCCGCCGCCTCGCCGTGCGCGAGGCGTTGCTGCATGCGGCGGTCCCAACGACGCGGCGCGTCCTTCGGCATGCGGCCCCCTCGTGCGCTCGCCGTCCTCACCTTCACCGATGCATCGAATGTAGTCGGCGTCGCTGACAGCGCACCTCTCTTTCCCCGCGCTTTCTCGCTCTTTGCGGCAACGCGGGGTCCCGCGCGGCCGCGGATGATATTGAACGGGCCATCCGGGACGCCCCCTTTGCCGGATGCGTGCGGTGCTGGTGTTTCATGGGACAGCGGTGGGGAAGCCGCGACTGAGGGAAGGGTTCCGGTGGGCGGGAGGCGTGGCGCGTGACGCTGAAGGTGACCGTCGGCGAGCGGGACGGCTGGGCCGTGCTGCGGGTGTCGGGCGAGATGGACCTCCTGACGTCGCCGGTGCTGCGCCAGCGGGTGCGCGAAGCGGTGGCCGACGGCCGCCGCGACCTCGTCCTCGACCTGTCCGACGTGCTGTTCTGCGATTCCAGCGGCGTCGGCGTGCTGATCGCCACGCGCCGTCTGATGCGCTCCTGCCGGGGGCGGCTGCGGCTGATCCTGCCCGCCAGGGGCGCGGTCGAGGGCTCGCACGTGAACCGCGTCCTCGCGGCCCTCGGCGTACGGCGGCTCTTCGACGTGTACCCGGACGCGGCGCGGGCCGTGGACGAGGGCGCGGAACCGCTGTCGGCCTAGGCGCCCAGGCCTCTCGGGCCCCCAAGCCTCTCGGGCCCCCGGGCCCCAAGGCCCCGCGGTCAAGCGGAACCCCCTGTACCTGTCAAGATCGTCCGCCTGATACAACCGTTCCCGAGCGGATGCCGCCGTCGGCGCGACCGCCGGGCCCGCCGCGTCCGTGACAGCACCTTTGTCGCGGAATTCCCGCGGTCTTGGCACGAGCGTCACTTTTCTGCCTCCTGGCGGGCGACGGCGTCGTACGCTCGCCAACAGACACCCGCAGGACGTCCGGAGCGGCGGTCGCGCCGGACGTACCCCCACCGCATGAGAAGTGAGGCGGCCCGAAGACCATGGACAGCGCCGAGTACGAACGCAAGATCGCGGCCCGTTTCGCCACCTTCGACCAGGACGGCAACGGCTACATCTCCCGTGAGGACTTCAGCACGGCGGCCCAGGCGCTGCTCGCGGAGTTCGGGGTGACCGCGCGGTCCGAGAGGGGCCAGGCCCTGTACATCGGGGCGGAGGCGTTCTGGCAGGGCATGGCGGGCATCGCCGACCGGGACGGGGACCAGCGCATCACCCGGGACGAGTTCGTCGGCGGGGCCGTGAAGCGGCTGCGGGACAACCCGGCGCGGTTCGCGGAGATCGCGCGGCCGTTCCTGCACGCGGTGCTCGCCCTGGCGGACGGCGACGGGGACGGCACCGCGACGGCCGCGGAAGTCGAGCGGGTCCTCGGCGCGTTGGGCGTGCAGGCCGAGGTCGCCTCGCTGGCGTCCCAGGGCCTCGGCCCCGTGACGGAGGATCAGGTCGTGGCGGCCTTCGCCGCGTACTTCACCGTTCCCGAGTAGGCGCTCGCGAGTAGCCATCCGCGAGCGGTGCCGCCTCCCCGAGGCGCGGTCAGGTCGTGTAGCGCTCCCGCAGCTTGTACTTGAGGACCTTCCTCAGCGTGTCGTTGCGGGGCAGCGCCGCCACGGTCTCCAGCTGTTCGGGGAGCTTGTGGACGGCCAGGCCCGCCCGCCGCAGGTGCGCCGTCGCCTCGGGCAGGGTCAGCTCCCCGTGGTCCGGGGCGCGTTCCACGACGGCGCAGACGCGTTCGCCGCTGGCGGGGTCGGGCAGGCCGATCACCGCCACGTCGGCCACCGCGGGGTGGGTGTGCAGCAGGTCCTCGATCTCCTTCGCTGAGATGTTCTCGCCCTTGCGGATGATCACGTCCTTGGCGCGGCCGGTGAGCACGAGGTGCCCGCTCGCGCGCAGGTGGCCGAGGTCGCCGGTGCGCAGGAAGCCGTCCGCGTCGAAGGCCTCGCGGGTCGCCGCCGCGTCCAGATAGCCCCGGCAGACGGCCTCGCCGCGCAGCCGCACCTCGCCGTCGGTGCCAAGGGGGACCCGGTTCCCGGCGGCGTCGGTGACGCGGATCTCCATGCCGTCGGGCGGGCGCCCCTCGGTGGTGGCGAGGTGCTCGGGGGTGTCGTCGGGGGAGCCCATGGTGATCATCGGGACCTCGGTCATGCCGTAGCCGTGCGTCAGCTGGCAGCCCAGTTCGCGGACGACGGCGTGGTAGAGCTCGGGCGGCTTCGGGGCGCCGCCGCCCGCGAGCAGCCTGAGGGTGGGGAGCAGCGGCCGCGCCGGGTCCTTGCGCCGCTCAGCGAGGAACATCGAGTAGAACGCGGTCGAGCCGCCCGCGATGGTCACCCCGTGCCGCCGGTAGCCGTCGAGGGCGTCCGGCAGCGCGAACCGCTCGAAGAGCACGGCCGGGAAGCCGTACAGGAGCAGCATCACCGAGTAGTCCGGGCCCGCGATGTGGGCGAAGGGGAACGCCATCGAGCCGACGTCGTCCGGGGTCGGCCGCAGGGCGTGCGCGAGGCAGGCGCCGCCCGCGATCAGGGAGCGGTCGGTGTGCAGCACGCCCTTGGGGTCGGAGGTCGTGCCCGACGTCCAGTAGATCCAGCGCACGGCCGTGCCGTCGGCGGGCGGGGCGGGCAGCACGGCCGGGTCGCCCTCGGGCAGTTCGTCGTACGCGGTGAAGACGCCGCGCGCGCCGAGGCGCCGGGCCAGGTCCGTGTGGTCGAAGCCCCGCCACACCCCGGGCACGGCGAAGAACTCCGCCTTCGAGGCGCGCAGCGCGAAGCCGACCTCGCGCTCGCGGTAGAAGGGGATCACGGGGGACTGCACGGCGCCGACGCGGGCCAGGGCGAAGGAGAGCACGGCCGTCTCGATCCGCGTGGGCAGCTGCCAGGCGACCACGGTCCCTGGCCGCACGCCCTTGCCGTACAGGCCCGCCGCGACCCGCTCGCTGCGCTCCCGCAGGCCGCCGAAGGTGAGGGTCCGGTCGGCGGCGGGGTCGTCGGCGGCCTGGATGAGCGCCGGGGCGTCGGGGGTGAGCGCGGCGCGCCGCTCGACCAGTTCCCACAGGGTGCGTGACGCGGCGAGCGCGCGGGCGGTGTCGTGCACGGGAGGCCCCCTCGGACGGCCGGACGACGGAACGGTCCGACGACGGCCATTGCTGACGCTTCGTCAGATCGTGCGCAGAGCGTAGGCCGCCGCGCCTTGCCGGTCCAGAGGCGCGGGGCTAGCCTGCCGTCTGACGGACCATCAGATACGGTGGAGGCGGGTGACCCCGGTGGACCTCTCGTACTCCGAGGAGGAGGAAGACTTCCGGGCCCGGCTGCGGGCCTGGCTCGGCGACGCGCTGCCCAAGCTGCCCGACCGCCCCGACCCGCTCGACTGGCCGGGGCGGCGCGCGTACGACACGGGCTGGCAGCGGGCGCTGTACGACGCCGGGTTCGCCGGGGTCCACTGGGAGGCGTCCCCCACGCTGCGGATGATCTTCCTGGAGGAGAGCGAGCGCGCCGGGGCGCCGTACGTGGGCGCGAACTTCGTCGGCCTGCTGCACGCCGGGCCCACCATCGCCGCCGAGGGCACTCCGGAGCAGCGGGAGCGCTGGCTGGAGCCGATCCTGCGCGGCGACGAGGTGTGGTGCCAGGGCTTCAGCGAACCGGACGCGGGCTCCGACCTCGCCTCGCTGCGCACGCGCGCGCGGCGCGACGGCGACCACTACGTGGTCAGCGGATCGAAGATCTGGACCTCGCACGCGGAGGTCGCCGACTGGTGCGAACTCCTCGTCCGCACCACCCCGGTGAGCGACGCCGTGCCCCGGCACCAGGGCATCACCTGGCTCGCCCTGCGCATGGACGCGCCCGGCGTCACGGTGCGGCCGCTGCGGACGCTCGCGGGCTCCACGGAGTTCGCCGAGGTGTTCCTCGACGAGGTGCGGGTGCCACTCGCCCACCGCGTGGGCGCGCAGGACGACGGCTGGCGCGTGACCATGGTGACGCTGTCGTACGAGCGGGGCACCGCCTTCGTGGGGGAGGTGGTCGCCTGCCGCCGCGTCCTCGGCGAACTCGCGTGCGAGGCCCGCGCGAACGGCCGCTGGGACGACCCGGTCCTGCGCCGTCGGCTCGGGCGGCTGAGCGCCGAGTTCACCGCCCTGTGGCGGCTCACGCAGTGGAACGTCAGCGCGGCGCAGCGCACCGGCGGCGGCCCCGGCGTTGGCGGCTCCGTCTTCAAGCTCCGCTACTCGCACGCACGCCAGGAGCTGTACGAAGCGGCCGCCGACGTCCTCGGGTCCGGCGCCCTCGACCTGGCCGGGCCCTGGACGCCGGAGCGGCTCTCGTCCCTGTCGTACACCATCGCCGCGGGCACCTCGCAGATCCAGCGGAACATCGTGGCCGAGCGGCTGCTCGGCCTGCCGAAGGGGCGCTGACCTGTCGTGCGCCGGAAACGGGACAGGAGGCGGCCGTGGACTTCCAACTGAGCGCGGAACAGCGGGCGTTGCGGAGCGGCTTCCGCGACATCCTGCGGGGCCGCTTCGGCCCGGAACAGCTGCGGGCGGCCGTGGCGGAGCCCCGCCTCGACCGCGCGCTGTGGCGGGAGCTCGCCGGTGCGGGGCTCTTCGCGCTGTGCGTGCCCACGGAGCGCGGCGGCCTCGGACTGGGGGCGCCCGAGGCGGTGTTGGTGTTCGAGGAGGCGGGCCGGGCCCTGCTGCCCGGCCCCTACGCGGCCACCTTCCTCGCGGCCGGGGACGTGGCGGGGGCCCTGTCCGGGGAGACGGTCGTGACCGCCGTGGACGGCGACCTGGTGCCCTGGCTGGACGACGCCGACGTCGTACGGGGCGACGCCGCCGGGGCCGTGGCCCTGCGGTCCGTCGACCCGCTCACGCCCCTGCACCGGCTGCCGCATCCGCGCGTGGGCGGCCCCGACGGGGCGCTGCTGCGCGCCGCCGAACAGCTCGGCTCCGCCTGCCGCACCCGTGACCTGGCCGTCCAACACGCGCGCCGCCGCGAGCAGTTCGGGCGGCCCATCGGCGCCTTCCAGGCCGTCAAGCACCTGTGCGCCGAGATGCTCGTCCGGACCGAGCTCGCCCGCGCCGCCGTCTACGCCGCCGCCGTCACCGGCGACCCGCTGGAGGCGGCCGGTGCCGGACTCCTCGCCGACGACGCCGCCGTGCGCAACGCCCGCGACTGCCTCCAAGTCCACGGCGGCATGGGGTTCACCTGGGAGTCCGACGTCCATCTGCACCTGAAGCGGGCCTGGGTGCGGGCCGGGCTCGGGGGTGGGGCGGCCCGCGCGGAGGAGGAGCTGGCCGCCGCGCTGTGAGTCGCATGGCCGCCGGGCGCCGACGGTGCGTTACTCAATATGTCACTCAATGGGATTGATTGGTCACGCCGTGCTGTTCGGTGGATTGATCGACTTGTGGAACCCCGGGACGGCGGGAAGGCTACTGAGCGTCGATATCGGGTTGTGTCCTACGCGTGACTCGTCGCGACGAGGAGTCGGCGCCCGGCTCCGGTACCTTGTGTGAGATGCGAGTGGTCCTGAGGCCGAGCCGTGCCGGTGTTGCCCCCGAGGCGACTCCGTGCCTGGTAACGCGCTCCGCTCGCCGTGCGGGACGAGGCCGGGAGCCCGCCTGTTCGACCCCCTGCGGCGCGCGTCGCACAGTATGCCGCACGCGTACTCCTTCGCGCTGGAATATGCCCGAAGCGCTTGTTGGGGTGACTGTACGTCAACCATGCTGTCTCCTCAGGGGATCACGTTCCGTGACCCTGTGGAGTCGCGAGGCGATGTGTCCGCCGGTTCGGATGGTGTGAGCGGTGCAGGTGCTTCAAGAGTTCAGCTCGAAGTCGGCCCGGACCCCGCGGAAGTGGGCCGGGCCCGCAGATGGGCGAGGTCGCGGCTCGCGGGGTCGGGCATAGCGGTCGACGAACCGCTGGCCGAGACGCTCATCCTGCTGATCTCGGAACTTGTCACCAACGCCGTCGTGCACACCGGGTGTCCCGCCGTGCTGCGCATGCTGCTGCCCGGGGTGCCCGCCGGGGAGCCCGGGACCGTACGGGTCGAGGTCGCCGACCGGAGCGCGCGGCCGCCGCGGCCTCGGCATGCCGAGGGTGACGAGACCAACGGGCGGGGGCTTGAGCTGGTGGACGGGCTCGCCGACCGGTGGGGCTGGGAGCCGGACGGGGCCGGGAAGAGCATCTGGTGCGAGGTCGACCGGTGTGAGGCCGCGGTGCGTGGTGGCGGTGCGGGTAGTCGTGGCGGCGCCTTTGAGCGGGGGGTGTTGGTGCCGGGCGTCCACTGACGCTCAGGCCTCGCGTGGCGCCCCAGGCCCGCCCCTTCCCGAACCGGGGGCTGCCGCCCCCGGGCCCCCGCTCAACTGCGTTGGCGCTTCGCGCCTCGTCCTCAAACGCCGGACGGGCTGGATCTCCGCGCTGCGCGGCTTGGAATCCGCGTGCCCCTTCCGTGTCCGTGTGTGCGCCGGGTCGTGCCCCGATGCGCGGTCATGCGCTGGCGCTGCAAAACCGGCATAATTCATAAATCGCCGAGTGGGTGTTGACGTAACGTATTCGGCTGATCACGCTTGAGTGCAGCGATTCGCCGCGAGGGGACGTCGAGGGACGGTGGTGCCTTTGGCCCGGTCCTTGGCGAGGTGCGGGTCGTGATTCGGCGTCGCGCTCCTTCAGGGCAGAGGGGGGCGGGGCTCGTACGCCGGAGCCGGATGGCGGCGCGTGCACAAGCGCTCGGGGCGGGCGCCGACGCGCCGCCACCCGAACTCCGGAGGGCGGGTCAGAACACCGCCACCGGCGCCACCGGAGCGCCCGTCGCACCCGTGAACCGGCTCGGGCATCGCCGCCAGGAGGAAGCCGTGGCGGCGCTCTTCTCCACAGGCTGTGGACAACTCTTCGAGATTCCAGTTCTGGCCCTGGATCATGCCCATCTCCACCAGGTGCAGGGCGTGCACCGGCAGCCACAGGTTCTCGACCTCCGGCGGGAAGATCTCGAAGGTGAGCGTGTCGTTCGCGACGGCCGCCACGTCGCGCGCGTGGAACCACTGGGGCGTGCGGTAGGAGAGACCGGGGGACGGCAGGGCGTAGGCGTGCTTGTCGCCGGACAGGTAGTGCTGGATCTGGCCGGTCCGGATGAGGACGACGTCTCCCGCGCCTACCGTGACGCCGCCGAACTCCTCGGCGCGGTCCAGGTCTTCGGGAGTGACCGCGTGGTCGCCGGGCAGGCGGTCGACGCCCCGGGCGCGGGCCACGTCGAGCAGGACGCCGCGTGCGACCACGTACGGGATCTTCTCGGCGCCGCTGAACCGGGCGCCGTCGTGGGCCGTGATGCTGGTGGCGGGGCGGCCGTTGTAGAGCAGGCCGGAGTGCGAGACGTGCGGCAGCGTGTCCCAGTGGGTGGCCGCCTGCAGGCCCATGGTGACGGTGTCGTCGCTGGTGGCGACCGAGCCCGGGCCGAAGAGCGGCTGGTTGATGGACACCATCGTGTGCAGCGGGTTCACCCGGCCCGGGATCAGGCCGGACTGTACGCCGTCCTGCCGCAGCGCCAGCGCGAGCGGCACGCGGCGGCCCGTGCGCACCGTGGCGGCGGCCTTCCGCACGGCCTCGTCGGTGATCAGGTTCAGGGTGCCGATCTCGTCGTCGGCGCCCCAGCGGCCCCAGTTGTTGACGCGCTCCGCCACGTCTAGGAACTCGGGCGGCAGGGCGGGCGAGGGGGGCGGGGTGGGGCGCGGCGCCGACATGGGGCCTCCCGGGTCTTGTCTCCACGTATCTGACGGGTCATAGAATCTAACGGTCCGTCAGAAAACGCGGGAAGGGGCCGGCGTGGAGGAACTTCTTGGCAGGCAAGGTGGTCGCCGTGACGGGCGCCGGGCGCGGCATCGGCAGGGCGGTCGCCCTGGCCGCGGCGGCCGAGGGCGCCAAGGTCGTCGTCAACGACTACGGGGTGTCCGTCGAGGGCGGCGAACCGGCGAGCGAGATAGCCGAGGCCGTCGTCAAGGAGATCGGGGCGGCCGGCGGCGAGGCCGTCGCCGTCGCCGACGACATCTCCGCCATGGCGGGCGGCCAGCGCGTCGTGGACGCCGCGCTCGCCGCGTACGGGCGCCTCGACGGAGCCGTGTGCGTCGCCGGAATCCTGCGCGAGCGCATGCTGTTCAACATGTCCGAGGACGAGTGGGACCCGGTGCTCGCCACGCACCTCAAGGGCACCTTCACCGTCTTCCGGGCGGCGGCGGCCGTGATGCGCGCGCAGCGCTCCGGCACCCTGATCGGCTTCACCAGCGGCAACCACCAGGGCTCCGTCGCGCAGGCCAACTACAGCGCGGCCAAGGGCGGCGTCATCTCGCTCGTGCGCAGCGCCGCGCTCGGCCTGCACAAGTACGGCGTGACGGCCAACGCCGTGGCGCCCGTCGCCCGTACCCGGATGTCCGCGGGCGTCCCCATGGAGCTGACGGAGATCGGTGAGCCGGAGGACGTCGCGGCGTTCGTCGTGTACCTCCTGAGCGACCGGGCGCGGGCCGAGGGCATCACCGGGCAGGTGTACACCGTCGCCGGGCCCAAGATCGCCGTGTGGGCGCAGCCGCGCGAGCTGCGGGCCGCGTACGCCGACGGCGGGTGGACGCCCGAGACGATCGCCGACCGGCTGCCCGGCACCGTGGGAACCGATCCGATGCCGCTGCTGGAGCAGGTGGAGGCGATGGCGAAGGCGGCGGCAGCCAAGGAGCGGCCCAACGCCGGGCCCGGGGCCGGGGCGCCGCCGGGTCCCGCCGCCGGGCCGCCGCGCGGGCCCGCCGGGCACCCCACCGCCTAGGCCCCGCCGTGGACTTCGCGTGTTCGGGCCCGAGGACGAGGCCTTCAGGCAGCGGGTGAGGCAGTGGCTCGGCGACCATCTGACCGGCGCGTTCGCGGCGGCCGCCGGGCGCGGCGGGCCCGGCGGCGAGCACGAGCGGGTGGACGTCCGCCGGGCCTGGGAGCGGGAGCTGGGGCGCGGCGGGTGGATCGGCATCGGCTGGGACGCCCCGGAGGGCGCCTACGGCAACCGCACGGCGACGCTCACCCAGCAGGTCGTGTGGGCCGAGGAGTACGCGCGCGTGCGGGCCCCTGGGCGGTGCGGGCACATCGGCGAGAAGCTGCTGGCGCCCACGCTGCTCGCGTACGGCACGCCGGAGCAGCGGGAGACGTTCCTGCCGCCCATCGCGCGCGGCGAGGCGCTGTGGTGCCAGGGCTACAGCGAGCCCGGTGCGGGCTCCGACCTCGCGGGTGTCCGCACGGCCGCCGAACGCGACGGCGACACGTACCGGATCACCGGCCAGAAGATCTGGACGTCCCTCGCACCGCGACGCCGACTGGTGCTTCGTGCTCGCGCGCACCGCGCCCGCCGCGGGCGCGGCGGCACGAGGGCCTGTCGTTCCTGCTCGTGCCGATGGACCAGCCGGGCCGGATCGAGGTGCGGCCGATCCGGCAGCTGACGGGCACGGCCGAGTTCAACGAGGTCTTCTTCGACGGGGCCCGCGCCCGCGCCGAGCACGTCGTCGGCGGCGCGGGCGGCGGCTGGCGGGTCGCCATGGGGCTGCTCGGCTTCGAGCGCGGCGTGTCCACGCTCGCCCAGCAGATCGGCTTCGCCGCCGAGCTGGCGGACGTCGTCGGGGACGCGGTGCGCGGCGGCGGCGTCGAGGACCCGGTGCTGCGCGAGCGCCTGGTCGCGCAGTGGGCCGAGCTGCGCGTCATGCGGTGGAACGCCCTGCGCACCCTCGGCGGCGGCGACCCGGGCGCGCCCAGCGTGGCGAAGCTCCTCTGGGGCGGCTGGCACCGGCGGCTCGGGGAGCTCGCGGTGGAGGTCCGTGCGCGGGGCGCTCGGCGCGGTGGGGCCCGGCGCCTGGACGCCCGACGAGGCGTACGAACTCGACGCCGCGCAGCGCCTGTTCCTGTTCTCGCGCGCCGACACGATCTACGGCGGCTCCGACGAGATCCAGCGGAACATCATCGCCGAGCGCGTGCTCGGTCTGCCTAGAGAGGCCCGCGGGTCTCGGTGAGGGGTGTGCGATGAAGGGCGTGGTGTTCGACGGGCGGGGCGTGGAGGTCGTCGATGACTTGGAGGTGCGGGACCCGGGGCCCGGGGAGGTCCTCGTGGCGGTCGCCGCGGCCGGGCTGTGCCACAGCGACCTGTCGGTGATCGACGGGACGATCCCGTTCCCGGTGCCGGTGGTGCTCGGGCACGAGGGCGCGGGGGTCGTGGAGGCGGTGGGGCCCGGCGTCACGCATGTGGCCGCCGGGGACCACGTGGCCCTTTCGACGATCGCCAACTGCGGGGCCTGCGCCGCGTGTCACCGGGGGTGGCCCACCATGTGCCGCAAGGCCATCGGGATGCCGCGGCAGCCGTTCACGCGGCGCGGGCAGCCGCTGTACCAGTTCGCGGCGAACTCCACCTTCGCCGAGCGGACCCTCGTCAAGGCCGTGCAGGCCGTGCGCATTCCCAAGGAGATCCCGCTGACGTCGGCGGCCCTCATCGGCTGCGCGGTCGTCACCGGGGTCGGCGCCGTGCTCAACCGGGCCCGGGTCGGGTACGGCGACTCCGTCGTCGTTATCGGCGCCGGGGGCATCGGGCTCAACGTCCTGCAGGGCGCGCGGATCGCGGGGGCGCGGGTCGTCGTGGCCGTCGACGCCAACCCCGGCAAGGAGGATCTTGCGCGGCGGTTCGGGGCCACGCACTTCCTGGGGTCGGTGGCGGGGGCCGCGGAGGTCCTGCCCGACGGCGCGGACCACGCCTTCGAGTGCGTGGGGCGCGTCGATCTCGTGCGGCAGGCCATCGACGTCCTCGACCGGCGGGGGCAGGCGGTCCTTCCTCGGGATGCCGGGGGCCGGGGCCGAGGCGTCGTTCGTGGTGGCGTCCCTGTTCCTGGACAAGTCGATCCTGGGGTGCCGGTACGGGTCGGCGCGGCCGCAGCGGGACTTCGGTCTCTACGCGGAGCTCTATCTGGCGGGGCGGCTGCTGCTGGACGAGCTGGTGTCGCGGACCTATGGGGTGGAGGAGTTCGGGCGGGCCCGGGAGGACGCGGAGGCGGGGCGGGTGGCTCGGGGGGTGGTGGTGTTCTGAGGGGGGCCCGGGGGCGGGGGTGTCCTCGCGGGTGCGCCCCAGGCCCGCCCCTTCCCGAAACCGGGGCTGCCGCCCCGGGCCCCGCCCAACTGCGTTGGCGCTGCGCGCCTCGTCCTCAAGCGCCGGGCGGGCTGGAACTCGTGAAGGTTCTGCGGTAGGCGCTGGGGGTCACCCCCAGCGCCTCCTGTACGTGCTGGCGCAGGGACTGGGCCGTGCCGAAGCCGGATTCTCTCGCGATCTGCTCCATGGACAGGGTGGTGGACTCCAGGAGGTGGCGGGCCCGTTCCACGCGGTGGTGGGTCAGCCACTGGCCGGGGCTGAGGCCGACCTCCTCGCGGAAGCGGCGGGTGAAGGTGCGGACCGACATCGACTCCCGCGCGGCCAGGTCGCGCAGTTGGATCGGCTCGTGCAGGCGGCCGAGGGCCCAGGCGCGGGCGGTGGTCGTCGTCGCGAGGCCCGGCTCGGGCACGGGGCGCTTGACGTACTGCGCCTGGCCGCCGTCGCGGTGCGGCGGGACGACGGTGGAGCGGGCGACCTCGTTGGCGACGGCGGCGCCGTGGTCGCGGCGCACCAGGTGCAGGCACAGGTCGATGCCCGCCGCGACACCGGCGGACGTCAGGACGTCCCCGTCGTCGACGAAGAGGACGGCCGCGTCGACCGCGACCTCGGGGAACAGCCGCTGGAAGTGGTCCGCGTGGGCCCAGTGCGTGGTCGCGGGGCGGCCGTCGAGGAATCCGGCGGCGGCGAGCACGTACCCGCCCGTGCAGATCGACACCAGGCGCGTGCCCGGCCGCAGATGGGCCAGGGCGGCGGTGAGCTCGGGGGTCAGGACGCCCTCTTCGTACACCGGGCCGAGTTCGTGCGAGGCGGGAATGACGACGGTGTCGGCCGTGGCCAGCGTCTCGGGCCCGCGCTCGACGAGGACCGCGAAGTCCGCGTCCGTGCGGACCGGGCCAGGGGCCCGCACCGAGCAGGTCACCACCTCGTACAGCGAACGGCCCTCGGCGTCGCGGGCGCGGCCGAAGACGCGCTGGGGGATGCCCAGCTCGAAGGGGATGACGCCGTCCATGACGAGGACGGCGACCCGGTGGCGATCGCCGCGTGCCGCGCTTGAGGCCATGGCCCGATCGTAGCGAACCATGTCCCTCCGGCCACTCGATCGGGACGATCCAGGACCGGATGCTGTGTGACGTGACCCAGACAACCGAGTCCTCCGCGCGGGCCGGCGGCGCGCGGCCCGCGAAGGCGCCCGGCGCGCCGCCCGCCCCGCGTCCACCGCGCCTGGTTCGTCGCGGCCGTCACCTTCGTGACGATCATCGGCGGCGCCGCCTTCAACTCCCTTCCCGGCCTGCTCATCGACCCGCTGCACAGCGAGTTCGGCTGGTCGCGCGGCGAGATCGGCTTCGCCGTGTCGATCGACATGGCGCTGTACGGCCTGACCGCGCCGTTCGCCGCCGCGCTGATGGACCGCTTCGGCATCCGCAAGGTCGTGGTGGTCGCGCTCGGCCTGGTCGCGGGCGGCGCGCTGCTCAGCGTGTGGATGACCGCGAGCTGGCAGCTGATGCTCTACTGGGGCCTGCTGGTGGGGCTCGGTACGGGGTCCATGGCGCTTGCGTTCTCGGCGACCGTCACCAACCGCTGGTTCGTGAAGCGGCGCGGCCTGGTCACCGGCGTCCTGACCGCCGCGGGCGCCTCCGGGCAGCTGGTGTTCCTGCCGCTGTGCGCCTGGATCGTGGACGAGCACGGGTGGCGGCCCGCGTCCGTGACGGTCGCGCTCGCCGCGCTCGTCGTCGTGCCGTTCGTGTGGCTGCTGCTGCGCGACCACCCGGCCGACGTCGGTCTTGCCCCGTACGGCGGGGAGTTCGCGCCCCGGCCCGAGCCCACGCGGGGCGCGGCGACGCGGGCCGTGCGGGTGCTCTTCGCCGCCGCGCGGACCGGGACGTTCTGGCTGCTCGCGGGGACGTTCGCGATCTGCGGGGCGTCCACGAACGGGCTGATCCGCACGCACTTCGTGCCGTCCGCGCACGACCACGGGATGCCCGTGACCGCGGCCGCCTCGCTCCTTGCCGTCATCGGCGTCTTCGACGTCGTCGGCACCATCGCCTCCGGCTGGCTCACCGACCGCTACGAGGCGCGGCGGCTGCTTGCCGTCTACTACGCCCTGCGCGGCGTCTCGCTCCTGCTCCTGCCGATGCTCCTCGCCCCCAGCGTGCACCTGCCGATGATCTTCTTCATCGTCTTCTACGGGGGCTCGACTGGGTCGCCACGGTGCCGCCGACGCTGGCGCTGTGCCGGGAGCACTTCGGCGCGGACAGCGCGATCGTCTTCGGCTGGGTGCTCGCCTCGCACCAGGTGGGCGCGGCCGTGGTGGCGTTCCTCGGCGGCGTGGCGCGGGACGCCTTCGGGACGTACGACGTGGTGTGGTACGCGTCGGGGGCGCTGTGCGCGGCGGCGGCGCTGATGGCGCTGGTGGTGCGCAGGGGCGGGGGCGCCCCGGAGGCTGGCCTTAGCTGAACCGGGGGCTGTCGTTTCTGTCCCTCCGGCTTCGCTCAACTGCGGTTGGCGCTTCGCGCCTCGTCCTCAAACGCCGGACGGGCTGTTTCCCGGCGTCGCGCGCCCTCAGGCCAGACGGCCGCGGTGGAACAGCAAGGGGGGTGCCTCCTCCGCCTCAGGTGTGGTGCCCAGGGCTTCGACCCTGCCGACCACGATCAGGTGGTCGCCGCCCGTGTGGACGGCGTGGACGGCGCAAGTCGATCCAGGCCGGGGCCCCGGCCAGGAGGGGGGAGCCGGTGACGGGCGCGGGGGTGTGGGGGACGCCCGCGAACTTGTCGGCGCCGCTGACGGCGAAGGCGCGGCACAGGGCCGCCTGGTGCGCGGCCAGGACGTTCACGCAGAAGACGCCCGCGCGGGCGATGCGGGGCCAGGTCGTGGACGTACGGCCCACCATGAAGCAGACCAGGGGCGGGTCCAGGGAGAGGGACGAGAAGGACTGGCAGGCGAAGCCCGCGGGGCTGTCCTCGCCCGGCGCGGGCGGTGCCGTCACCACGGTCACGCCGGTCGCGAACTGCCCGAGGACGCGGCGGAACTCGGCCGCGTCCAGCGGCGCCCGCTCGTCCGCGCGCACGGCGCGGAGGCGGGGGCGCGGGGGCGCGTCGGGGGCGGCGGGTCCTGGCGCGGCCGTGGGGGCGCCGACGGACCTGAGGTACTGGACGACGGTGGCCGCCATTCCCGCGTGTCCCATCATGGGGTACCCATTGAAGCTGACGGAGCGTCAGATCGGAAGGGCGGGGGAGCGGGAGGGCAGGGGGTCGGTTCAGCGGCCCTCGTAGGTCGGGGTGCGGCGTTCCGCGAAGCTGGCCAGGCCTTCCTGCGCGTCGCGGGTCGTCATGTTGATCTCCTGCGCCGCGGCCTCCGCGGCGAAGGCGGTGGCGCGGTCCGCGTCCAGGGACGCGTTCACCAGCTGCTTGGTGAGGGCCAGAGCCCGGGTGGGTCCTGTGGCGAGGCGGTCCGCCCAGGCGCGGGCCGTCTTCTCCAGCTCCGCGTCCGGTACGACGCGGTTGACCAGGCCCAGGCGTTCCGCCTCCGCGGCGGGGAGCGCGTCGCCGAAGAACATCAGCTCCTTGGCGCGCTGCGGGCCGATCAGGCGGGGCAGCAGATAGGCGCCGGCGCCGTCCGGGACCAGGGCCCTGCGGGTGAACACCTCGATGAACGTGGCCGATTCGGCGGCGATGACCAGGTCGCAGGCCAGGGACCAGGTGGGCGCCGATGCCCGCGGCGGTGCCGTTCACGGCGGCCAGGACGGGCTTCTCGCAGTCGAGGACCGCGGCGATCAGGCGTTGGGCGCCCTGGCGGATGGTGCGGGCTATGTCGCCGGGGACGCGGGCCGCCGGGGCGGCGGTGGGCGCGGTGGGCGTGGTGGAGGTGGTGGGGGTGGTGGCGGTGGTGCGTAGGTCCGCGCCCGCGCAGAAGGCCTTGCCGGTGGCTGTGATCACCACCGCTCGGGTGGTGGGGGTGGCGGAGGCCTCCTCCAGGAGGTGGATGAGGTGGTCTCGGGTGGGTGGGGTGAGGGCGTTCATGGCTTCTGGGCGGTTGAGGGTGATCCAGGTGGTGTGGTGGGTGGTGGTGTGGAGGAGGGTGGGAGTGGGGTCGAGAGTGGACATGGGGAGTCCTTTCGGGGGTGGGTGGTCCTCGCGGGGCGCCCCAAGCTTGCTCCTCTAGCTCGTGGGGGTCTATCTGATCGACTGCACACATGAGTTGGGTCCCACCGATGGGTGGGCGCGAGGCGTGGTCCTCACGTTTGGTGTTGCTGCCTGACAGCAGAGAGCCCCGCCGCTTCCTTGGTGGAAGTGGCGGGGCGTCTGATGATGGTGCGCCTGGTTCCTGTTTGCGCCTCGACGAGGGGTCAGGTGTTGTCGAACCAACCTGCCTTGACGCCTGACACGAAGGAAGAGTAAGCGTCGGCCGGGAAGTTCAGGGCCGGGCCGTTCGGGCGCTTGGAGTCACGGACGGGGACGATACCGCTCGTGACGACAAGGTTGGCGGCAACCTCAACGCAGTTGCCACCGTTGTTGCTGTAAGAAGACTTGAACCAGCGAGGGGATTCGGTCGTCACGATCTGCCCTTTCGTACCTGCTCGATCATGGCCACAGATGCCGCCTGCGACAGCGATTCGGCCTGCAACTGATGGTAGGCCGTCAACATGGGCTCCACGGACGCACTCTCTCGGTCCAGGTTGCCCTGAGCCTGGGACTCGGCGTAGCAGAGCACAGATCGATCCGGCAGCGTCAAGAGGTTAACGGGCAGGTCAAACGTGCGACGCTCGCCGATGTCGTACGGCACGACCTGCAAGAGCGTGTTCGGCAACTCGGCGAACTCGACCAGGCTCGCTAGCTGGGCGTCCATGACGGCTGTCCCACCCACGGTACGGCGGATACAGCTTTCGTCCATGGCCACGAACATCATGGGAGGGCGGGGGCGGACCAGGGCGGCCTGGCGCTCTGCCAGGAACGTCACGCGATCATCGGCCTGTTCGGGCGTGATGGCACCCCGCCGTACGGCGCTGTCGGCCAGGACCCGTGCGTACTGCGGTGTCTGCAACAGGCCAGGAACGATCCCGATCTCGTACAGCCGAAGCTCTACAGCCCGAGCTTCGTACTTGACGTACTCCGGGAATCCCTCCAAGAGGCTGCCTTGGCGAATCTGGCGGTACTCGCGTTCGAACGCATCCGCGGAGCCCTCAAGGCCGAACGTCCGGTCCGCGCTACGCGAGAAGCGGAGAGTCGGAGGCTTCCGACCAGTTTCGACCGCCGAAACATGCACGCTGGAGTACCCCATGCGATCTGCAAGATCATCTTGAGTCCAGCCGCGCGCCTCCCGCAGGCTGCGTAGCCGCGCCCCGTACGCCGCTTGGGGTGAAGCATCCGGGTTCAACTCCTTGCGATTCAAGGGCCGTTCGCCAACCTTTCATTCTCATCCGACAGCTTGAATGGCTCCCAGGCGTGGGCCACGCTGACCTCCCGGTAGTGATAGCACTACGGAGAGGAGTGGACGTGTCTGGCGACGAATTCACTGACAGTCAGCACGGATGCCCCAATGGCCCCGGTGTGATTTCGGATGACGCGGCGACAGAGACGAACCCCCAAGATCCCACCACCCGCCGCGAGTATCAGGCCGAAGTGGTCGGTACGGGGCCCACGGGGTAAAGAGGCTGTGAGTCAGTGCGAGTGGTGCTCGGCTCCCTCAAGACCCCGCTATCTCGGCGTTGTGATGCGTTGGGTGGGCACGCAAGCACACCGCATCGCCGATGGGCTGGACCCCGCACCTGGCGTCTGGTGGCTTGAGAAGAGACCGAAGGCCGTTCGAGCGCTGTCCCTACCGGAGTCGGCCGCCGACGTGCCCAGAGAGCTGCGGGCATGGTGCGCGGACCAGGCGAGACGCCAAGAGGCGTACGAACGACTTCGTGCCGGGCGGCCGTTCATGCTCAGTGCTGCCGACCACACGGGGGTCTACACGGTGTGGGTCGTGCCCGTGGACGCGCCCGCAGGCGGGCCGCACGACGAGCCCCCGATACGTGCGCCCGAGCATCCCCTCCACGCAAGTGCAGCGCTACCGCGGGCGCGCGGGCGCCGGACCCAGCTCGTGAGACACGCCCGAACGACCCCCGACTGGTGGCGGGACCTCAAAATGAAAGGGATACCCCTTATGAGCACGGACATTGATCCGGCGGCGTACCCCCGCCGCATCGGCGTGACGATCCTCGTACGGAACCCCCAGGGTGACGTGCTGATGGTGAGGCCGACCTATCGGCACCGTGGGGAACGGCTCGGCTGGCAACTGTTGGAACGGTGGGCGGAGGCAGGAGAAACGGCTGCCGCCGCTGCGGTCCGTGAGATCAAGGAAGTGACCGGGCTGACACTGCCGATCTCGCACTTCCTCGGCCTGGACCAGATGCCCAAGGAAGGGTTCGTCGCTGAGAGTTACAGCCTTGTGTGTGACGGTGGAACCCTCTCGGCTGCGGACGCATCGGCGGTCGGATTCGACGACACCGCGCGGGGCGACCTGACCGGCTTGAGGTGGGTCCCCGTTGCACGCCTAGACGATTTTGCGCGGTGCTACGAGTCGGCACGGGTTCGCATGGCGGTTCGCGCGTCTGACAACGGCATCCGACTGCCCTTGCTGCTGGCCGGAGAAATGGCGTCCGCGTAACTGACTCTGCGCCGTGTCCCGCGCTTACCTGACTCCGTTCCCCGCCAGACGAGTCCGCCCAGACCCTGCGGACTCGTTACGGGAGAACGGCCCCGCGCCCCGGACTCAACCACGATCCGATCAAGAGCACTGGAGAGTGGCCGATGCCGAAACGCTCTCGCGGCGAACTCGGCGAGGCACGAGACACGTTCATGGCTGCCCGCGCAGAAGTGACCGTCCGGTACCTGGGAGGCGAGTCCGCCGCTTCCCTGGCGCGTTCCTTCGGGAACGTGGGTGAAAAGTGGCTCGCGAACCGGCTCGCCGCCTGGGACATTCCCCGCCGGGACCGAACTGCCGCCACGGCCATCCGCGGCCCCCAGGTTTCGCCGAACTCCGAGGGCGCGAGAAACCTGACCGGCTCCTTCCCGCCCGCAAGGACGGGAAGGCCCCGCTCTGTACGGGGCCCATGTCCCCATCGCATGCGAAAGGAGAAAGACACATGGACCAGGAGCACATCACGGACACGCCCGAAGAGTCGGGCGTTCCGCCGGTCATCATTCTGGGCTGACGCTGCCGCGCTGACGCGGGGCGGTGAGAACACGGGAGTCGAGGCGAAGCAGACGCCGTACGACTAGTCGAGCCCTAGGGCAGCCCTCCGCGGGAGACATCCCAACGGGGGCCGCCCCCGGTGTCAGCGGCGGGAGAGCGACGAGATGGAAGAACGCGAAGCGCGATGGTACGGCGGAAGCGCACCCAGCAGCCGACCCGCCACAACGCCCCTGGGCGCACGTCTGCTCTGGCACGACCCCGCATTATGGGTCTGCGGAGACTGGCAGCCCGAGCACGTACGGACCATGGAACTCCGAAGCGCGCGAATCGCCGTGTTGGGCCCGTGCTCGGCCACCGAACACGAATTGGCCCGTGCTCTGTCGGCTCCCGAGCTCGCGACGGCCGCACGGACGTGGGCAGGCTCGCACACCGTTGTTCGGCTGACCGGTCGGGGCCGTGTGGAGGTCCTCGCGGACGCCGGGGCAGCCTCGCCCCTCTATACGGTCGGCACCCCGGACCGGAACGGTGTGGGGGTCCAGCTCTCTCGCGCTGGCCCCGCTCGTCGGCGGGCGCGTCGATACCGGGTGGCTCGCTGCGTTCCTCCGTGACAAGCGCAGCCCCGCAACGGGGCGTAGCGCGTGGGCAGGGGTCGCACCGGTTCCCGCCGGGCATCTGCTGACGCTCGACGCCGAGGCCGGACCGTCGTTCGCCCGCTGGTGGTCGCCGAGACGGCGCACACCACGGGGTGCGTCGGCAGCGCTTCGGCGCGCACTCGCCGAGGGGGTCCGGGTGCGGGTCGAGGGGGTGTCCGCAACCACCGATCTCGCGGGCATGGACTCCACGACCGTGACGTTGCTCGCGGCACAGTGCGGTCCGGTTACGGGTGTGACCGTGCACCCGGCAGGCGTCACCAGCGGCGGGGACATGCGGTACGCGCAAGCCCTGACCGTCCCGGGTCTGACCCGAGCGCCCTTCCCGCTCGGCGTTCGGCATCTGCCGTTCACGGCAACCGACGTGCCGTTGCCCGCGACGGACGAACCGGCTCCGTCAACGGCGGTATGGGCGATGCTCTCGGACCAGCTCGGCACGGTGGCCGCCGGGGGTTCCGTCTGCCACCTGACCGGCGACGGCGGAGACAACCTGTTCCTGTCCGCCCCCGCGCACCTTGCGACTCTCGCGCGGAGCGGGAACTGGCTTCGGCTGCTCGGGGATGCCCGGGACTGGGCTCGACTACGTCGCCAAAGCCCGCGCCCGCTGGTCGCTGCCGCGCTGCGGGGAAACGCCGCCCGCGTCGGCCGGTCAGAGTTCGGACGTCCCGTCTGGCTCACAGCGCCGGTGCCAAGGGTGAGCGTTCCCACGGGCCCCGACGCAGACATGGCGTTGGCCGCCGGGCTGCGCGCGGCGGCACGGTCGGCGTACGCGGAGATTCAGCTTGCGGACGCGCTCGGCCTCGCGCTGCACAACCCCTACTTCGACGGGGCGGTCCTGGACGCGGTGGTCTCGGCCCCCATCGAACAGCGGTACTCGGCTCGGCGGTACAAGCCGATGCTTGCCGACACGTTCGCCGATCTGCTGCCCGATGCGCACCGCACCCGGGCCGCCAAGGGGCTCATGGTCGGCGACTTCCACCTAGGGCTACGCAGGAACCGCGCTCGCGTGCTCGGCCTCGCGGACGGGCGTCTGGCGGCGCTCGGGCTCATCGATCCCGTGCCGTTGCGAGCGGCGATTCACGCGGCTGCCCTCGGCGCGGAGACGGTGTGGCCCCCTCTGCTGTCCGCCCTCGCTGCCGAGGTGTGGCTAGAGGCAGTCGAGCGCGGGCCCTGGCCCGAATGGACGCAGACCGCACCGACCCCGGCGGGTGCGCGGTGAGCCGAACCAACACCGTGGTCGCCCGTGCCCCGCACGCATCCGTCGTGATCGACTACGACACGGGCACGACCGAACTACGCCCCACGTCCGACGCGGTAACCGCCCTGGGCGCGACCGTCGTTGACCTCCCGGACACCGTTCTGACGTGGGGAACCGTGGAACAGTCCGCGACCCCGCCCGAGCCGGCTCCGGTCCCGATGCGGTGGCGTGTCGTCGCCGTGCCGGTCGTCCTCGCCACCGCCGCCGCGTGGGCCGCCGGTCGTCGGCGGAACCGGTTCGCTCGGCTCGTCCGCCTCGCGTGCTCGGGGCGCGGTTTGCCCCCGGCCACGGCAGCACAGGCTCGCTACGCTGTCCGCGCCGTTCGCTGGGCCGCACAGCTCTTGCCGATGCGCTGGGCATGCCTGGAGGAATCGACTGCTGCCGCACTCGTGCTGACGGTCGCTCGACGCCGCACCGAATGGCGACACGGGGTAGCTCTCGACCCCGTACGGCTGCACGCCTGGATAGCCGACGCGCACGGCGAACCGGTCGAGGAACCCGCAGAGACCGCACTGTATACGCCCACCTACACCCCCGACGGGCCCGGATCGGCACGGGCCACCAGGAAGGTTCGACCGTGAGTGACCCGCACATCCTGTTGACCGGCGAAGCGCTCGCCCTCGCCATGCCCCGCGCGGACATGCTGCCCGAGTACCACGCATGGGAGAACGACCCCGCGACCATCCACGGGTACGGGAACCAGTGGGCGCAAGCCTGGGAGATCCGCGCCGCCGGGTACGAGCGTCAGCGCGGCAACGACCGCTTCCAGCAGTTCGAGGTGGTCCGGCTGGACGACAGTACGCCCGTGGGCATGACGATTCTGGAAGTCAACCCGATCGCGCGCACCGCCGAATTCGTCATGGTCCTCGCCCCCGCCGAACGCGGGAAAGGGCACGCCACGGAAGCGGCGCGCCTGACGCTGGATTGGGCGTTCCACCTTGCCCACCTGCGCGTGGTCTGGCTCAAGGTGCTAGAACCCAACAAGGCCGGAGCCCGCGCGTACGAGAAGGCAGGGTTCCGCCCCGCCGGTCGGCTCCGCCGCTCGGGGTTCTGGCTCGGCGCACCCGTAGACGAGCTGATCATGGACGCCGTGCCCGAAGACTTCCCCGGGAACGTCCGCCGTGGCTGCCGCTCTCGGCGGCTGACGCTCCCCGTAGATACTCACGAGCACGCCCCGTGCCCCGATCCGCGCGGGGCTCCGCTCTCTCGCCCAAGGTGCAGACGGTGCGGGCTAGTCGTCCTGGTGCTCGTTCTCGCCCCGCTCGACGGGGCCGACCACGAACGTGCCACGGCCCCACTCCGTCCGAACCGTGCCCCGCTCGCGCAGAACCCGCACCGCTCGGCGTGCTGTCTCCCGCGCCACCTTGTGCCGCTCGCACAGTTCGGATTCTGACGGGATCTTCTCGCCCGGCTTGATCTTCCCCGCCTTGATATCGGCGGTGAGCGCGTCCAGCACCCGCATATACGGAGCGTGCGGCGTGTGTGGATCGGGCGAGTGCTCAGGCATGTGGGAGAGCGTAGACAAACGGACAACCCTGGGCGACTTAGACGGGTAGTCGAGTTAGACAGGTAGATGTGTTAGACGAGTTGCCTTAGCTTCGACCACGAGAACAGAAGCGCCCCGACAGACCGCGTAGGACCGGTCCACCGGGGCTTGCCGAGACAGCTACACCAGGAGCTGAAACGACCATGCGCGATGCTATCGCCCGCGCCCTTACGTGGGCGCTCTCACTACTACCGTGGACACGTCGGCCCGCACCCCGACGCGACTCCGCCGAGCCAGTTGCCCACCAGCCCGCAGCCGAGCCCGCCCCTGCGCCCCGGTACCTCCTGCCGCCCCTCGCGGACACCGAACAACAGCCGACGACCTTCGATGACGTCCGCCCACTCGTCCCTGCCTACCTACGGGCATGGCTACTACTACCCCAACCCTGAGCGGCACGACGAGTACGGGGCGGTGTGCGCATGACCCGGGACGGAGTCACCAGCGAGCCCACACCCCCCACGCGGCCCGTGCTCGGCATCTGCGGGCACCAGACGACAGCCCCCATTCCCGTAGGCGAGGTGCAGAAGCAGAGCGGCGGAGGCTGGCACACCCACTACGTGTGCCCGGGCTGTGTGCATCGCTATAGGCCGCTCGCACAGTGGGACGAGCTGCCCGCAATGCGCTGGACCGCTCGGCGCTAGGCACCCCTAGCCGCAGGACTCGGGCCTGCTCGGCTGCTCTGTCGGGCTGCCTTATCCGAGGGGCCGATCTCCGCTCCGGGGGTCGGCTCCAGACGTTGAGAGGACCAGCCGATGACCGGCAACGGGCCATTCAAGATTCCTGACCACGTTCAGCGTTCCGTCACGCCTCTGGCTCAACGGCTCGTCCTGGATCGGCGCGGTTCGACGGTGTGGGATGTAGAGACGCCTGCGGGCCGCCGCGCGGTCAAAGTGGGGTACCGCAGCCAAACGCACTCATGGACAGCATGGGCACCCGCCCGTGAGGGCGCGATCTTGCAAGAACTCGGCTTTGGGGCGGTCACCTACGGTGTGTGGGACCACGGCACGTGGAACGTCCAGCCGTGGCATGAGGGACGGGACTTGCAAGCCCGATGGGAGCCCTATCGCACCCGGGACAGGGCCGCTGTCCCCCCGATCCGGGACGCGTTTGCGTGCGCGCGGGCCCTCGGTGAACTGCACGACAAGGGGTACGCGCACGGCGACGTGCAGCCAGCCCATTTCGTCCTTGACGCCGAGTCGGCGAGAGCCACCGTGATCGACCTTGCGCTGGCCCACGGTGCGGACGTCCCCGAGCGGTTCGACTTCCCGTACCGGGGCTGTCTCGTCCACTACGAGAGCCCCGAGATTTCCCGCAGAGTCCTGGAAGACGGCGAGGCAGTACCCACACAGGAGGCGGACGTGTACGGGTTCGGCGCGACGCTGTTCATGGCGGCGACCGGATGGCGCCATGTCGCGTACCCCGACGACGCGTCCCGCCCCGAACAACGGCGAGCCATCGTCAACGGCACACACCGCCCCGTGAACGTCGCCGGTGTGCTCGGGCAGCTCATCAACGACATGCTGCGGTACGAGCCGCGCGACCGGCCGACGATGCGGGAGGTCTGCAAGACGCTGGCGACCGACGCCGCATAGACATGGCCCCGTCCGCCCGGCATCCCTCCGCTGTGCCGGAAACAGGGGGCTGCCGCCCCGGGCCCCGCTCAACAGCAATTGGCGCTTCGCGCCTCGTCCTCAAGCGCCGGACGGGCTACGGCGCGCAGTGGGCCAACGCGTCCAGGGCCACCGCCCCTTGGCCCTGGGGGAGGACCATGAGGGGGTTGATGTCCAGTTCCGACAGTTGGTCGGTGAGTTCCAGGGACATGCGTTGGACTCGGAGGATTACCTCTACCAGGGCGTCCAGGTCCGCGGGTGGGGCGCCTCGGGTGCCGGAGAGGAGGGGGCGGCCGCGGAGTTCGTCGAGCATCGTGCGGGCCTGGTCCTCGCCGAACGGCGGCACGCGGACGGACGTGTCGTGGAGGACCTCCACCAGGACGCCGCCGAGTCCGACCGTGACCGTGGGCCCGAACAGGTCGTCCTGGCTGATGCCGACGACCATCTCGACGCCGCGCTGCACCATCTGGCAGACGAGGACGCCGTCGAGCTCGATGCCCTCGTAGCGGGCGGTGTCGGTGAGGTCGCGGTAGGCGTCGCGGACCTGGCTGGCGGAGGTGAGGCCGACCTTGACCAGGCCGAGTTCGGTCTTGTGGGCGATGCGCGCGCCGGAGGCCTTCATCACGACGGGGTAGCCGACCAGACCGGCGGCGCGCACGGCGGCCGCGGCGCTGGTGACGAGCTGTTCGCGGGGCACGCGGATGCCGTACGCGCGCAGCAGCTGCTTGGCGGCGTGCTCACTGAGCTGCTGGCCGGGGCGCATCAGGGCCTGGGCCTTGCGGAAGGAGGGCGAGGCGGTGCGGGGCGCCGCGTCGAAGGGGGAGCGGTAGGAGGCGGTGAAGCGGTGGTGGTCCAAGTAGGCGCGTACGGCCTTGATGCAGTTGGCGAACGTACGGAACGTCGCTACCCGGGAGGAGCCGAGGAGGGTGGTGCGGTAGGCGTCCTCGGTGGCGACGGGGGAGCCCCAGACCACGCAGATCAGCTTGTCCGTCTCCTCGGCGGCCGCCACCAGGTCCCGCGCCAGCTTGTCGCTCAGGGGCGGGAAGGGGCCGGTGATGGGGCAGATGAGGACGCCGATGGAGGGGTCGGAGAGGAGGGAGTCGATGATCTTCCGGCCGCGCCAGTCGCCCACGGGGTGGCCGCCGTTGTCGACGGGGTTGGCGACGTTCAGGTAGTGGGGAATCCACTGGTGGAGTTCGTCCTGGCGGGCCTCGGAGAGGGGCGGCAGGCGCAGGCCCGCCGCCGTCGCCAGGTCCGCGAAGTGCGCGCCGGTGCCGCCGGAGATCGAGTAGACGGCCACCCCGTCCGCGCGGGGCGGGCGGGCCCGGGCCAGCAGGGTGCTGGTGTCCTGGAGCTCGTCGAGGCCGTCGACGCGGATCACGCCGAACTGCCGCATCGCCGCGTCCACCACGGTGTCCGCGCCCGTCAGCTTGCCGGTGTGGGACGCGGCCGTGCGGGCGCCGGTCTCGGTGCGGCCGACCTTGACGGCGACGACGGGCACGCCGCGCCGGGCGGCCCGGTCGGCGGCGAGCAGGAAGGCCCGGCCGTCCTTGAGGCCCTCCACGTACGCGGCGATGGCGCCGACCTCGGGGCGCTCGGCGAAGTACGCGATGAAGTCGGCGGTCTCCAGGTCGGCCTCGTTGCCGGTGGGCGCCCAGTGGGACAGGCGCACGCCGAGCTCCTGGAGCGTGAAGACGGGGCGGCCCTGGTGGCCGGACTGGGTGATCAGGGCGATGGCCGGGCCTTCGAGGTCCTCGCGGAACTCCTCGAAGGCGTTGAGGTTGGTGTTGGGGCCGAGCAGCCTGAGGCCCGAGCGGCCCACGGCGGCGGCCAGGCGCTCCTGCGCGGCGGCGCCCGCCGCGCCGGTCTCGGCGAAGCCGGAGGCGAAGGCCACCGCGAACTTCGCCTTGGCCTCGGCGAGTTCCTCCACAAGCGGCAGCGGGTCGCTGACCAGGAGGACGGCCACGTCGACCGGTTCGGGCAGGTCGGCCACGCCCCGCGCGCAGGGGATGCCGAAGACCGCGGGGCGCGTGGGGTGCACGGGGTGCAGCCGGGCGCCGACCCGCTCGGCCCAGGCCACCAGCTGCCGGGTGACACCGGTGTTCGGGCGCCCCTCGGTGTCCGACGCGCCGATGACGGCGAGGGACTCGGGGCGGAACAGGCGGTCCAGGTCGGGTGCGTCCGCGTACAGCGGCCGACCGCTGACGTCCAGGTCACCGGCGGTGGCGGCGCGGCCGTGGACGGTGGCGGCGGGCAGGCTGCCGCAGGCGACGGCGCGTGCGCGGCGGGGGTCGGAGGTGAAGGTGCCGTATGTCGATCCAAGCATCGGTCCGCCCGCTCCTCTGTGACAGTGCGACTGAGCTCCGCTGGGGGGTGCGGTGGTGTCCGCGGGTGCGTGGTGCCTTGTCGCGCCCACGCGGCGGAGCCGCACAGGTGCACAGCCCCGCGCCCCTCGGGGGCGCGCTTCGGTCCAGCGATGGGCTACAGCTGACGTACAGTCAGATTACTGAACTGACGGCCTGTCAGGAATGGGGCGGTGGGCAAAGCCCCGCGGGCCGCGTGGGGCCCTTGGGGCACCTCTCCACGGAACCGCACAATCCGCCCCTTGCCAAGGGCGCCTCGGGCAACTGGCCGGTTACGTACGCGCCGCCACCGCCCGTGCGATCCGCCCCGCGTCCCTGGCGAGCTCGCGCAGCATCCCGCTGATCGGGTTGGTGAACCCCGTGAAGTACAGGCCGGGCGCGTGCGGGGCGGTGCGCGGGCCGTGGACGCGGGGGCGGCCGCGGGCGTCGAGCAGGTCGAGGTGGCCGAGCAGCGGCTCCAGGGCGCGGCGGTAGCCGGTGGCGGCGATGACGGCGTCGGGGCCGACGCGGCTGCCGTCGGCGAGGACGACCTTGCCGTCCTCGAAGGACTCCACGGCCGCCACGGGCTCCACCCGGCCCGCGCGCACCGCCTCGATCAGGCCCACGTCCTGGACGGGGATGGCGCCCTCGCGGACGCGGGAGTACAGGCCGGTGTCGGGGCGCGGCAGGCCGTGCGCGGACAGGTCGGGCACGCTGACGCGGGCGACGGCCCGGCCGATCCCGTCCACCAGGGGCACCGGCAGCCTGCGGCACAGGATGCCCGAGCGCTGCGCGGGCCAGCCCGCCGTGCTGCGGCGCACCAGGTGCGGGGCGGTGCGCACCGCGAGCCGCACCCGCGCGGCGCCGCCCTCGGCCAGGTCGACGGCGATCTCGGCGCCGGTGTTGCCGACGCCGACGACGAGGACGTCCTGGCCGGCGTACGGGGTGGGCTCGCGGTAGTCGCGGGCGTGCCGCAGGTCGCCGGTGTAGGTCGTGCGGCCGGGCCAGTCGGGCAGGTGCGGGGTGTGGTTGTAGCCGGTGGCGACGACGACCGCGCGGGCGGTGAGCTCCCGGCCGCCGGTGGCGCGCAGCAGCCAGCCCGCGTCCGGCCGGGTCGCCGCCCGCGCGCTCCAGGCGGGTGACCTCGACGCCGGTGACGACGTCGAGGTCGTGGTGCTCGGCGTACTTCTCCAGGTAGCGGACCACGTCGTCCCGTGCCACCCAGCGCCCGAAGGAGCGCGGCATGGGAAGGCCGGGCAGCGCGGAGAGGCGGCGCGTGGTGTGCAGGTGGAGGCGGTCGTAGTGGCCGCGCCAGGAGGTGCCGACGCGGTCGGACTTCTCCAGGACGACGGCGCGTACGCCGCGGGCGCGCAGGGCGGCGGCGACGGCGAGGCCGCCGGGGCCCGCGCCGATGACGTACACGGGGCGGTCGGGTCCGGACCGGTCCGGTCGGGGCCGGTCGGTTCTCGGCGGAAGCGGAAGGTTCGAGTCGGCCATGACGGGAGAGTAACCACGTCGTCACTTGATGGGTGACGGTCAAGTCCGAAACCGGTTGCGAATTGATCACGTACGACGGCCTCTTGCGCATCAGGTGACCGGTGCGCTGAACTGACGTACCGTCAGTTTACGGGGGTGATCCGGTTCCCCGGCGACCGCAGGGAGGGGCCTGATGGCCGGTTCGACCGACTCCGTCCGCTTTGACCTGCCCGAGCCCGACGCCTTCACCCGGCCCTACTGGGACGCCGCCGCCGAGGGCGTGCTCCTCGTCCGCCGCTGCCGTGCGCCCGGCTGTGGGCGCGCCCACCACTACCCGCGCGAGTTCTGCCCGTACTGCTGGAGCGAGGACGTCAGCTGGGAGCGGGCGAGCGGCCGCGCGACGCTCTACACCTGGTCGGTGGTGCACCGCAATGACCTGCCGCCGTTCGGCGCCCGCGTCCCGTACACCGCCGCCGTCGTGGACCTCGCCGAGGGGCCCCGGATGATGACGGAGGTGGTGGACTGCGCGGAGTCCGCGCTGCGGGTCGGGATGCCGTTGCGGGTACGGTTCCGGCGGGCGGCGCAGGGTCTGGTGGTGCCGGTGTTCGGGCCGCCGGGCGGCCGCGATGGGATCATGCCGCATGACCACGACACCCGCCGGCCGCTGGCGACTGACGGCTGACCCCGCCGAGTTCCTCGACCGCGCCCGCGCCCATCTGCACGCCGAGCCCGCGCTCAACACCGCGCTGCTCACCGTCGCCGACACCCTGCGCACGCGCGGCCCGCACGTGTACGGCGACGGGGACCCCCTCTTCGGCTGGTTGGACGACGGCGGCGGCGACGGCAACGGTGACGGCGGCGACGGTGGCGGCGCGCGCGGGGCGTTCCTGCGCACCCCGCCGCACCGGGTCGCCGTCAGTCCTCGTACGGCGGACGCGCCGGGGGCCCTTGACGCGCTGGCCGGGGAACTGGCCGCGCTCGCGCCCGAACTGCCCGGCGTGATGTCGGACCGCGCCGCCGCCGAGGGCTTCGCGCGGGCCTGGCGCGAACACACCGGGGACGACGCCGCCGAGAACCTGCGCCAGCGCCTGTACCGGCTCGGCACGCTCACCCCGCCCGAGCCCGCGCCGCCCGGCGCCGCGCGCGTCGCCGGGCACGGCGACCGGGACCTGCTGGCGCGCTGGCACCAGGAGTTCATGGCCGACCTCGGCGAGTCCCCGCTGATGGACCCGTACGTGTGGGCGGACTCCCGGCTCGCGTACGGGGGCGTCACCCTCTGGGAGACCCCCGACGGCACCCCCGTCTCCATGGCGGGCGCGACCAGGCCCGTCGCGGGCCAGATCCGCGTCGCCCCGGTCTACACCCCAGCCGAACACCGCGCCCGCGGCTACGCGGGCGCCGTCACCGCCGAGGTCACCCGGGCCGCGCTCGCCGCGGGCGCCGGGGACGTGCTCCTCTTCACCGACCTCGCCAACCCCACCAGCAACGGCCTGTACCAGCGGATCGGCTACCGGCCGGTGCGGGACTACGCCCAGTTCACGTTCACGCGGGCGCGCTGACCGGCTAACCGGCCGGGCCCACCGGCTTCACATACCGGTGGCAGGCCACCCGGATCGGGCCGCTGTCGCTCGCGGCGAGGTACTCGAACAGGCCCTCGTCGCGCCAGCCGTTGCGCTCGTAGAAGCGGCGGGCGCGCGCGTTGCCGTCGACGACCGCGAGCCAGGCCCGCCGGTGGCCCTTGGCGGCGACGACGCGCTCCGCCTCGGTGAGCAGGACCGCCGCGACGCCGGTGCCGCGGTGGCCCTCGGCCACGTACACCTGCTCCACCTCGTCGTCGACGACCATCACGAACCCGGCCACCTCGCCGTCGACGACCGCCACCACCGTGTCGTCGACGCGGCGCGGGGCGCGCAGCACGAAGGACTCCGGGGTGCGGACCGAGAGCAGCGCGTCGGGGACGTGCCCCAGATGGCCCTCGCTCCAGCCCGCGTGCCAGATCCGCGCGATCGCGGCCGTGTCCTCCGCGCGCGCCCGGCGCAACGCGAGCCCGCTTTCCTCTCCGGTCACGGCCACAGCAACTCCCTCTGCCAGCCCCCTTGTTGTCCCAGCGCCCGGTAGCGCAGGCGTACGTGCCGCCGCCGGGCGTCCCCCTGGAAGAACTCCACCTCATCGGGGGCCAGTACGTACAGCGTCCAGCTCGGCGCGTCGGCGTCGGGTTGTGCCGCCGCCCGCTCCCAGGCGGCGTCCGAGGCCCGCTCCAACTCGGCGTACGAGGGGAGCACTTCGCTCTGGTGTCCGACCAGGGCGGCGGCGAGCGCCCCCGTGGTGCGCGCGTGCAGATCGGCGAGGGCCTCGCCGTGCGGGGCGGTGGCGACCGGGCCGCGCAGCCGGATCTGGCGGGCCTGGGCGGGCCAGTAGAAGTGCAGGGCCGCGTGCGGCCGGGCGGCGAGCTGGCGGCCCTTGCGGCTGGTGGCGTGGGAGGCGAAGTGCCAGCCCGCGGCGTCGGCGTCGTGCAGCATGACGGTGCGCGCGTCGGCGTGCCCCGCCTCGTCCGCCGTGGCCAGCGTCATGGTGTGCGGCTCGGTCTGGCCCGCGGCCACCGCCTCGGCGAACCAGCGGTGGAAGAGCGGCACCGGGGCGTCGGGCGCCGTCGCCGGGTCGAAGGCGGGCAGCTCGGTGTCCCACACCTTCTGGGATCTGAGCAGGGCGTGGAAACCGGGCGTCGTCATGCGTCGATTGTGCGCCCTGACCACGCGGCCTCCTACCCGTGTCGTCCGCCACACCGCACCCGGGGCTCCCGCACGGACTCACGCGTCGCCGCCCGCGCCGCGAACCGTGCGCCCGCACGCGCGTGCCCGTGCCCCCGCCGCTCCCTATCCGCGCCCGAGCACCACGGTCCCCGACGAGCAGAACCAGCCGCCGGTGCCCGAGGCCACCGCGAGCTCGGGCGGAGATCCGTCGCGGCGGCGCACCTGCCGCCCCTCCCCGGCGTCCCCGCGCAGCTGCCGCACGGCCTCCACGATCAGGAACAGGCCCCGCATCCCCGGGTGCTGGGCGGAGAGCCCGCCCCCGTCGGTGTTCGTGGGCAGCTCCCCGTCCCGCAGCAGCCGCCCCTTCTCGCCCTCGCCGATGAACGAACCCCCCTCGCCCTTGGCGCAGAAGCCGAGGTCCTCCAGCGTCACCAGCGTCATATAGGTGAACGCGTCGTAGATCTGCGCCACGTCGATGTCGGCGGGCCGCACCCCGGCGCGCTCGAAGGCGAGCCGCCCGCTGACGGCGGCGGGCGAGACGGTGAAGTCGTCCCAGCCCGCCATGGACGTGTGCGAGACGTACGCGCCGGAGCCGAGCACCCAGACCGGCGCGGACGCGCAGTCGGGCACCAGGTCCTCGGCCACGAGCAGGACCGCGCAGCCGCCGTCGGAGCGCAGACAGCAGTGCAGCCTGGTGAACGGGTCGGCGATCACGGGCCCGCCGAGCACGTCGTCCACGGTGATCGGCGTGCGGAACATCGCCTCGGGGTTCGTCGCCGCGTTGGCCCGCGTCTGCACGGCCACCTGCGCCAGCTGCTCCAGGGTGGTGCCGTAGGCGTGCATGTGGCGGCGGGCCGCCATCGCGTACTTGGCGATCAGCGAGTGCCCGTACGGGACCTCGAACTGGAGCGGGCCGCGCGCCCCGAAGGACATCTCGCCCGTGCGGCGCCCCGCCTTGACGTCGGAGCGGGCCGTGGAGCCGTACACGAGGAGCACCGCGTTCGCGTGCCCGGCGGCGATCGCGTCGGCCGCGTGCGCCGCCATCACCTCCCAGGTCGCGCCGCCGACCGAGGTGGAGTCCACCCAGCGCGGGCGCAGGCCCAGGTACCCGGCGACCTCGACGGGCGCGAGCGTGCCGAGGCCCGCCGACGCGAGGCCGTCCACGGCGTCGCGGCCCAGCCCGGCGTCGGCGAGCGCGCGCCGTGCGGCCTGGGCGTGCAGGGCGTGGGGCGTGGCGTCGTCGACGCGGCCGCAGTCGGCGAGGGCGACACCGGCGACGGCGACGCGGCGGCCCGGGCGGCTCTGAGGGCGGGACTCGGGGCGGAGCTCGGGGCTCGACATGAATCTGACGGTACATCAGATGTGCTCGACGGCGGGAGGGGTGTACGTCGACGGGAGGGTGTACGTCGACGGGGCGTCCGGGGCCTGGGCATCTGGCGGCGGCGGTCCTAGCATGGCGCCCCGCCGTCATGTGACGGTACGTCAGAAACGGGTGCCGCCCGGCCGGGAACGGGTGCCCGCCGGGGAGGAGCCCGCCGATGGATGCCGCCCGCACCGTGGAACAGGACGAGATCCGGCGCACCGTGCGCGAGGTCGTCGCCAAGCGCTGCGCCCTGGCGGACGTCAGGGCCGCCGTGCGCACCCCCGCCGGGCACGACCCGGCCCTCTGGGAGGCCCTCGCGGGGCGGCTCGGGCTGCCCGGGCTCGCCCTGCCCGAGGCGTACGGCGGCGTCGGCTGCGGCACCCTCGAACTCGCCCTCGCCGCCGAGGAGCTGGGCCGCGCCCTGGCGCCCTCGCCGCTGTTCGCCACCGCCTCGCTCGCCGCGCCGCTCCTGCTGCGCCTCGGCTCGCCCGGGCAGCGCGAGGACCTGCTGCCCCGCCTGGCGACGCCTCCGGCGCCCTGACCGCCGCGCTCGCCGTGCCCGGCGCCGCCCTGGCCACCGCGCTCGGCCTCACCGGGGCGGGCGACGGCGACTGGGCGGGCGGCGGCCGCGCGGGCGGCGTCCAGGCGACGCGCCCTGACGGCGGCTGGCGCCTGTACGGGCAGGCCGACCAGGTCCTCGACGGGCACAGCGCTGACCTGCTGCTCGTCGCCGCGCACACCGGCGGCTACGTCCGCCCGCGCCCGCTGCTCTTCCTCGTGCGCGCCGACGCCGCCGGGCTCGTCCGCATCCGGCTCACCACGCTGGACGCGACCCGGCCGCAGGCCCGCGTCGAACTCAGGGACGTGGCCGCCGAGTTGCTGGGCGACGAGGACCGGCCGGTGGTGCCCGCGCTCGCGGAGACGGGGGAGCGGGCCGCCGCCGTGCTCGCCGCCGAGGCCGTCGGCGCCGCCGACGAGGCCCTCGCCCGCACCGTCGCCTACGCCAGGGAGCGCGAGCAGTTCGGGCGCGCGATCGGGTCGTTCCAGGCGGTCAAGCACCGCCTCGCGGACGTGTACGTGGGGGTGCAGGCGGCGCGGTCGGCCGCCTACTACGCGGCCTGGGCCGCGGACGCGAGCGGCGCCGAGGCCTCGGAGGCATCGGAGGCGGCGGGCGGGCTCGCGCTCGCGCGGGCCCTGGACGCGCTGCGGACCGCCGCCTCGGAGGCCGTACAGCTGCACGGCGGCATCGGCTTCACCTGGGAGCACGACGCGCACCTGTTCCTCAAACGGGCGTCGGGCGACGAGCTCCTGTTCGGCCCCGCGCACCGGCTGCGGGCGCACGCGGCGGAACGCGCCGGGTTGTTCGGGGCGCGCGAGCCGTCCGGGGAGCCGGTGGGGCGCGCGGCCGTTCGGGTGACCGGCAGAGGAGCGAACCAAGCCCGCCCGGCGCTTGGGGGCGAGGCGCGAAGCGCCAACAAGGGGGTTGAGGGGCGAAGCCCCATAAGAAGGAGAGGGGGCGGGGGGAGGCAGGCAAGGCGGCCCCGCGCCTGACAGGACCGCGAAGGGCCGCCCCGTACTACTTCGTGGGCTTTCTGCCCGTGACGCCCAAGTGCACCAACAGCGCCAGATTCGGCTTCAGTTCGGCCTGCTTGACGCCCCACGTCTGGAACCCGCGCTGGTGCGAGGCGACCGCGGCGAGCATCGCCACGAGCGAACCGGCCGCCGCGGCGGGGCTCACGTCCTTGTCGACCTTGCCCTTGGCCTGGAGCTCCTTGACCGTGTCCGCCAGGGAGTTGTTGACCGAGTTGAGGATTTTCATCCGGATTTTGTAGAAGCGCTTGTCGCCCTCGGCGGCACCGAGGTCGACCACCCGGAGGATCGCGTCGTTCCTGCGCCAGAAGTCGAGGAAGCCGTCGACGAGCTCCTGTGCCGTCTGCCAGCCCGCCTTGCCGACCCAGGAGCGCCCTTCGAGCAGCTGCGTCAACTCCGCGCCCTCGGCGGCCATTTGCTCGGCGATCTCCAGGAACGGCGCCCTCGACGTCCGGGAAGTACTGGTAGAACGTCGCGGGCGACGTGCCCGCCTTCCGGGCGACGTCGATGACCTTCACGTCGCGGTAGGGCGAGGAGCTGAGCATCTCGCCCAGGCAGTCGAGCAGTTTCTGACGTGTCGCCTGACCGCGCCGACCGGCCACTCGGCCGTCGACGGTTCGTACCTGTCCTGTCATGCCGTCAGCTTACCGAGGGGTGATCGGAGCGCGATTCGGCCGAGTGCAAATGGGGTTGGACCGGTGGCACAGGCGTGCTGGAGGGGGTTCGGGGTGCGCCGGAGGGCGCCCGGGGGCGACGGTGTGCGCCGTCCGAAAAGAATAGATCGAGCGTTCTATTTAGGGGGAGTGGGTGGGCTGCGGGCCCGCGCCCGGCCGGTTAGCTTGACTGTGACGGAGGCCACAGGAAGGCCCTCTGGTTGACCGAGGGGAACCGGTCTCATGGAATTCACGGAAGGCGTCCCCTGCTGGGTGGACGCGGCGCTCCCCGACGTCGAGGGCGGCAAGCGCTTCTACGGCGAGCTCTTCGGGTGGACCTTCGACGCGGGCGGGGGCCCGGAGGGCGGGGACTACGTCCACGCGACGCTGGACGGCGCGTACGTCGCCGCCCTCACCCCCAAGCGGGACGGCCGCATGCCGACCGCCTGGACGGTGTACCTGGCGACGCGGGACGCCGCCGCTGCCGCCGCCCGGGTGAAGGGCGCGGGCGGACGGGTCATCACCGACCCCGTCCCGGTCGGCCCCTCCGGCACGACGGCCCTCGCCGCCGACCCCGAGGGCGCGGTCTTCGGGCTCTGGCAGGCCGGTACGCACCGGGGCTTCGGCAGGCTGCGGGAGCCCGGCGCCTTCTGCTGGACCGAGGTGTACGCGCGCGACAAGGACGTCGTCGACCCCTTCTACGAGTCCGTCTTCGGCTACGAGGGCTTCGACGTAGAGGTCGGCGGCGACGACTTCCGCACCTGGTCACCGGCGGGCGCCGAAGGCCGGACCCGAGAGCGCGGTCGGCGGGCGCTGCGTGATGGGCGAGGGCTCCTTCCCCGCCGAGATGCCCCCGCACTTCCTCAGCTACTTCACCGTGGCCGACTGCGACGCGACGGCCGCCGCCGCGCGGAGCCTCGGCGGCCGGGTGCGGACCGAGCCCTTCGACATCCAGTACGGGCGCGTGGCCGTCCTCGTCGACAACCAAGGGGCCGCGTTCGGGGTGCTCCAGGACTGAGCGGGCCGCGCCCGACCGCCGTACGGAACGAAAGAAAGCGCAGGCCAGAGCGGGGGCGGCCAGCAGTAGACACCCTTACATCACCTTTGTCACGAAACATCCCGATGTTGCCCCGGGTTCGCAACCATCGCCCCGGACAGGAAGAATCAGGGTGCGTGCCGCCGTAGCGGCTCGGTGGTGAGACGCTGCACGGGCCGCTTCGCAGACAGCGGCCGCGTACGGGGAGGTGGCAGGCAAGTGGTGGACCAGCTGACGCAGCACGATCCGCGGCGGATCGGCCCGTTCGAGGTCCTGGGACGGCTCGGCGCCGGCGGCATGGGACTCGTCTATCTCGCGCGCTCCGCCTCCGGGCGGCGCGTGGCGATCAAGACGGTCAGGACCGAACTCGCCGAGGACCAGCTGTTCCGCGTCCGCTTCACGCGGGAGGTCGAGGCCGCGCGCGCGGTGTCCGGCTTCTACACGGCCGCCGTGGTGGACGCCGACCCGCGCGCCGCCGTGCCCTGGCTCGCCACGGCGTACGTGCCCGCGCCCTCCCTCGAGGAGATAGTGAACGAGCACGGGCCGCTGCCCGCCCAGGCCGTGCGCTGGCTCGCCGCCGGTGTCGCCGAGGCCCTGGAGTCCATCCACGGCGCCGGACTCGTCCACCGCGACCTGAAGCCGTCCAACGTCCTCGTCGTCGAGGACGGCCCCCGCGTCATTGACTTCGGCATCGCCTCCGGCGTCTCCAACACCCGTCTGACCATGACGAACGTCGCCGTCGGCACCCCCGCCTACATGTCGCCCGAGCAGGCGAAGGACTCCCGCAGCGTCACCGGCGCCAGCGATGTCTTCTCGCTCGGCTCCACCCTCGTCTTCGCCGCCACCGGGCACGCGCCGTTCCACGGCGCCAACCCCGTCGAGACCGTCTTCATGCTCCTGCGCGAGGGCCCCGACCTGGAGGGCCTGCCCGACGAGCTGCGCCCCCTGATCGAGTCCTGTATGCAGATGGACGCCACGCTCCGGCCCAGCCCCGCCGACCTCCAGGCCCAGCTCGCCCCGCACCTGTTCGCCTCCGAGAGCTCCGGCGACGACAGCGGCACCGCCTCCGCCTGGCTGCCCGAGCGGGCCGTCGCCCTCATCGAGGCCCGCCGCGGCGGCCGCCCGCCAGCCCGCGCCGCGTCCGCCTCCGCGGGCCGCAACAGCCGGGCCGGTGCCGCGGCCGCGCCGGTGTCGGCGCCGGTCTCCGCGGTGCCCCCGCCGCCCCGCCAGGCGCCCGTGATGCCCCCCGCACGCCCCCTCCCTGGCGCCGTCCCACGCGCCCCCGCACCCCGCGCCGCCCGGCCCCTACCCGGGCGCGCCCGACCCCGGGCCCGTGCAGCTCGCGGGCGCCCCGGTGCCCATCGGTCCCGGGCCGCGCGTCGCCGAGGCCCGCGCCGCCGCCGCGCCCCCGGCCTCCGGCCTCGCGGGCAGCTGGTCGCGCTCCGCCGCCCCCGAGCGCCCGCGCGCAGGGAGCACCGACGCCTCCGCCTCGCCCGCGCACACCGCCGGGGTGCCCACGGGCGCGGGAGCCGTGGCGCCCGGCTCCTGGCGGCCCTGGCGCTTCCGGATGTCCAACGACGTGTGGGGCACGCCCGCCGTCGCCGGGAACCTCGTCTACGTCACCTCCTTCGAGGTCCACGCCCTCGACGTCAGCACCGGGCGGCGCAGCTTCAAGACCCGCGACGTCGCCTGGTCCATGGCGGTGGCCGACGGCCGCGTCCACGCGTCCGACGGCCCCACCCTCTATCGCCCTCGACGGCGCCGACGGCAGCGACCTGTGGCGCCTTTCCACCGACGCCTGGGTGTACGCCTTGCAGGCCGACCGGGGCACCGTCGTCACCGCCACGCGCGGCGGCGGCGTCCAGGGCTGGGAGGCCGCCAACGGCGAGAAGCTCTGGGAGCTCACCGGCGCCCAGACCGACTTCGAGGCGCCGGAGGCCGCGCCGGTCATCCGTGACGGCACGGTGTACGTCTGGAAGGACGCCCGGCTGCGCGCCGTCGAGGCCCGCACCGGCATCGAGCGCTGGTCGTACCCCATCGGTGACGCGGCCTCCTGCGGCGGCGTCCCCGTCCGGGTGACGCAGGCCCCCGACGGCTTCGTCTACGTGGCCGCGGGCACCCGCGTCCTGGCCCTGGACGTGGCCACCGGGCACGTGCGCTGGCACTTCGAGGCCCCCGCCGCCTTCCTCTCGCCGCCCGCCTTCGCCCCCGGGCCCGCCGTCACCGGCGGCGGCGTGTACCTCGCCGACTACCTCGGCACCGTGTACGCCCTCGACGCCACCGACGGCCGCGACCGCTGGCGCATCGCCACCGAGGCCCGCTCCTCCATCGATCCGGTCCTGGTCGCCGACGGCCACGTCCACGTCGGCAGCGGCAAGGGCCTCTACACCCTCGACGCCGTCACCGGCACGCCCAAGTGGCGCTTCCAGGCGGGCGGCGAGGTCGTCGGCTCGCCCGTCGTCGCCGACCGCCGCATCCACTTCGGCGCCACCGACCACCTCCTGTACACCCTCAAGGCCGACGACGGCCGCCTGCGCTGGAAGCTCGCCACCGGCGGTGAGATCACGGGGACGCCGGTGGTGCGGGACGGGGTGGTGTACGCGTGCAGCAAGGACCGCTGCGTGTACGCGTTGGACGCGGAACGAGGCACAGCCACCGCCCGCTGACGACCGCGGGCCCCGCTCCACCCCTTCGGCGCTCCGCGCCTCGTCCTCAAACGCCGGACGGGCTAGAACCTGCCGGTTTCAGCCCGTCCGGCGTTTGAGGACGAGGCGCGGAGCGCCAATGCAGTTGAGCGGGGGGACGGGGGCGGCCAGCACCCGGAGCGGGGAGGGGCAAGTCTGGGGCGCACCCGCGAGGGGCTAGCGGGTGTGGTGGGTGCGGGGGCGGTGGGTGAAGAGGTGGGCCTGGTGGGTGGGGGGCCGGTTGCCCAGGGTGATCAGGTGGGGGGCGAGGGCGAGGGCATGCGCGCGGGCCGCCTCCTTGGCCGCCCAAACGGCCCGCACGGTCCCCTGCACAGCCTCGGTGGGATGAGAGGCCACGACAGCGGCAGCCCGAACAGCCGCGGAGAGCAGCCCGCCGGGCGACGCCACTTCCGACACGAGCCCCGTCTCGTACGCCCGCCGCGCGGACACCCGCTCGGCCGTCCCCATGAGTGCCATCCGCGCCACCTCCCCGAACGGCATCCGCTGCGCCATGAGGACGGTCTCGTACGCGCTGACCATCCCGTACGACGTGTGCGGGTCGAAGAACGTGGCGTGCTCGGCGGCGATCACGAACTCGGCCTCGCCGATGAGGTAGAAGGCGCCGCCGCAGGCCATGCCGTTGACGGCGGCGACGACGGGTTTCCACAGGTCGTTGGCCTTGGGGCCGACGGTGAGGAGGGGGTCGTCGACGGAGTACGGCGAGCCGGGCTGCGGCACGTGCGCCGACCGGTCGAGGCCGGTGCAGAACGCCCGGTCGCCCGCGCCGGTGACCACCACCGCCCGCACGGCGTCGTCGAAGCGCAGCTCCCGCCAGGCGGCGGTGAGTTCGGCGGCGAGGGCGAGGTCGATGGCGTTGTGCCGCTCCGGCCGGTCCAGGGTGAGGACGGCGACGCCGTTGTCCTCGTCGCGCTCGACGCGCAGCCCGGTCACGGCCGCTCCAGGACCCAGCGCGGCACCACGGTCCCGCACTGGTCGGCGAAGACCACCTGCACCCGGGCCCCGATCCGGGGCCGCCCGGGGGCCACGGAGTCCAGCGGGGCCGTCCGGCCCGTGCGACGAGGTCGCCGACGAGGCGGACGCGCGGGGCGTCGGCGAGCTCGACGAGGACGGGGTGGAAGGGCACGAGGCCGGCGTAGGCGGGCAGCAGCGGCGGGTGCGGGACGACGTACGACCAGATGCGGCCCTTGCCGGACATCCGGCGCCAGGTCGCGTCGAAGGACTGGCAGTGCGGGCAGCAGGGGCGGGGCGGGAAGCGGAGTTCGCCGCAGCCCTCGGCGGCGCAGGCCTGCACGCGCAGCTCGCCGCGGGCGGCGTAACTCCAGAACGGTGCCCCGTCGTCGTCGACGACGGGCGTCAGGAGATCGGACACGGTCATCACAGCTCCTCTCAGCTCCTCTCAGCTCCGCAGGAGCACCGCGGAGGTCGGCACGCCCTCACCGGCCGTCACCAGGCAGGTCGCGGCGCCCGGCACCTGTGCCGTGCTGGTGCCGCGCAGTTGTCGTACGCCCTCGGTGATCAGGTTGAAGCCGTGGACGTAGGCCTCGGCTCAGGCCGCCGCCCGCGGTGTTCAGGGGCAGTCGGCCGCCGATCTCCAGGGCGCCGCCCTCGGTGAAGGCGCCGCCCTCGCCGCGCCCGCAGAAGCCGTAGCCCTCCAGGGACAGCGGTATCAGCGGGGTGAACGCGTCGTAGATCTGGGCGACGTCGACGTCGTCGGGGCCGAAGTCGGCCTGTTTCCACAGCTGTCGGGCCGCGGTCCAGGCGGGCCCCGTGAGCGGGTCGTCGTTCCAGTAGTTGACCATGCCGTGGGTCTGTGCGGGCAGGCCCTGGGCGACGGAGTGCACGTACACCGGCTGCTGCCGGCAGTCGCGGGCGCGCTCGGCGGAGACCAGGACGCAGGCCAGCGCCCCGTCGGTCTCCAGGCAGTTGTCGAACAGGCACAGCGGCTCGCTGATCCAGCGCGAGGTCATATACATGTCCCGGGTCAGCGGCCGTTCGTACATGATCGCGGCGGGGTTCTGGTTGGCGCGGTTGCGGCAGGCGAGGGCGACGTTGAAGAAGTGGTCGCGGCTCGCGCCGTACTCGTGCATGTAGCGCCGCGCGAGCATCGCGATCTCGTCGGCGGGGCGCAGGAGCCCGAAGGGGCGGGTCCACTGGGCGGGGGTGGGCAGCTGGGCGGTGGTGTTCTTCCAGGGGCGGGGCCCGCTGCCGCGCTTGCGGGACCGCCAGGCGACGCCCACGGTGGCCTGGCCGGTGGCGATGGCGGCGGCGAGGTGGGCGAGCGTGGCGCAGGAACCGCCGCCCCCGTAGCCGACCTTGCTGAAGAAGGTGACGTCCCCGGCGCCGATGGCCTTGGCCACCTCCACCTCGTCGGTCTCCTCCATGGTGTACGAGGCGAAGCCGTCGACCTCGGACGGCGCGACGCCCGCGTCCGCGAGGGCGGCGACGATCGCCCGGCACGCCAACGTCTTCTCGCTCTCGGGGAGTTGTCGGGCGAAGGGGGTCTGGCCGATGCCGACGACCGCCGTCGTGTCCTTGAGTGAAGCCGCCATGGCACCTCCACGTGGGCCGGGGCGCACCTCGCTGCTGACAGCGCGTCAGGCTACAGCTAATCTGACGGTTAGTCAGCTACGGCGTCCGGCGGCCCGCACCGGCCCCCGGCGGGCGCCGCGACGGGAGGGGTGGCGATGCGCGGCGACCTGGAGTGGGGCGGCGTCCCGGGCCTGGTCCGGGCGGCGGCACGGCGGTACGCGGACCGCGAGGCGGTCGTCGAAGGGCGCACCCGCGTCACCTACCGCGAGCTCGGCGCGCGCGTGGAGCGGGCCTCGGCGGCCTGCCTGGCCCGCGGCGTGCGCCCCGGCGACCGCGTCGCCGTGTGGGCCCCGAACACCCTCGACTGGATCGTGTGCGCCCTCGGCGCGGTCGGCGCGGGCGCGGTCCTCGTCCCCCTCAACACCCGCTTCAAGGGCGCGGAGGCGGCCGACGTGCTGCGCCGCTCGCGGGCCCGGATGCTCTTCGTCACCGGCACCTTCCTCGGCACCTCGTACGTGGCCTCGCTGCGCAGGGCCGCCGGGGACGGGCCCGGCGCAGGGCCCCTGCCCGGCCTGCCGCACCTTCAGGAGGCCGTCGTCCTCGCCGACGACGCGCCCGACGCCTTCCGCACCTGGAAGGAGTTCCTCGCGGGCGGCGACGCGGTGCCGGGCGAGGCGGTGCGGGCGCGGGCGGACGCGGTCCGCGGCGACTGGCCCTCGGACGTCGTCTACACCTCCGGCACCACCGGCCGCCCCAAGGGCGCCGTCATCACCCACGCCCAGACCCTGCGCTGCTACGAGATCTGGAGCGAGCTCGCCGGACTCCGCGAGGGCGACCGCTACTTGATCGTGAACCCGTTCTTCCACACCTTCGGCTACAAGGCCGGGGTGATCGCCTGCCTCATGCGGGGCGCCACGATGATCCCGCAGCCCGTCTTCAACGTGGACACGGTCCTCGCCAACATCGCCGCCGAACGCGTCTCCGTGCTGCCGGGACCGCCCACCCTGCACCAGTCCCTCCTGGACCACCCCGCCCGCGACAGCCACGACCTGTCCGCGCTGCGCCTGGTCGTCACCGGCGCGGCCGTCGTGCCCCTGCGGCTCGTGGAGCGGCTGCGCGCCGAACTCCGCATCGCCACCGTCCTGACCGCGTACGGCCTCTCCGAGGCCAGCGGCATCGTCACGATGTGCCGCAGGGGGGACGCGCCGGACGTCATCGCCGCGACCTCGGGCCGCGCGATCCCCGGCACCGAGGTACGGATCGTGTCGGCGGCGGGGCGGACGCTGCCGCCCGGCGAGCCCGGCGAGATCCTGGTGCGCGGCCACCACGTCATGAGCGGCTACTACGAGGACCCGGCGGGCACCCGGGAGGTCCTGACGCCGGACGGCTGGCTGCGCACCGGCGACGTCGGCGTCCTGGACGCGGCGGGCAACCTCCGGGTCACGGACCGGATCAAGGACATGTTCGTCGTCGGCGGCTTCAACGCCTACCCCGCTGAGATCGAGCGGCTCCTCGGCACCCCACCCCGGCATCGCCGACGCCGCCGTCATCGGCGTGCCCGACGCGCGGCTCGGCGAGGTGGGGTGCGCGTACGTGGTCCGCCGCCCGGGGGCGGTCCTCAGCGCCGAGGACGTCATCGCCTGGTGCCGCCGTGAGATGGCCAACTACAAGGTGCCCAGGCAGGTGGTGTTCGTGGCGGAGCTCCCGCGCAACGCCAGCGGCAAGGTCCTCAAGGGCGAACTCCGCGCCCGGCGCTAGCTATGGGGTGGCCGCGCGCTCGGCGGCGCTCCGCTCCACGCAGAACTCGTTGCCCTCGATGTCGGCCAGGGTCACCCAGCCGAGCCCGTCCGCCCTGCGGTGGTCCGCGAACAGGGTGGCGCCCAGCTTCAGCAGGCGCTCCACCTCCTCGTCGCGGGAGCACTCCTGCGGCTGGAGGTCGAAGTGGACGCGGTTCTTCACGGACTTGGCGTCCGGCACGGTGACGAACAGCAGGGTGGGCCCCTCGGGCGTGCTCACCAAGGGCCTCGGGGTCCCCGGGGAAGTCGTCGTCGGCGAGCGTTCCGCCGAGGACGGCCGCCCAGAAGGTGGCCAGTTCATAGGCGTTGGCACAGTCGAAAGTGACGTGGCGCACAAGTGTGGTCATGGGCACGCACTATGGGGGAGCGGGGCGGGGGCGTGCAACGGATTTGCGTGCGGGAAGCGGCGCGGGGAAGGGGCCCGCCGTGCCGGGGTACCGCCGCCTTCAGGCCCCGGACCAGGTGTTTAGACTGCGGCGCGTACGAACGTCGCATCGAACACGACGCGACCGAACGACTTTTTTTGGGGGAACTCCACGTGCGTATCCGTACGGGGGCGGCGTCCGCTGCCCTGGCCACCCTGCTCGCCATCGGCGCGGCCGTGCCCGCGCAGGCCGCCGACAGCGACGCGCCGCGCTACCGCAGCGGCGCCACCGCGCAGGCCGCCTTCGCGAAGGCCGGCTCCGGCGTCGGGGCGTTCCAGACCGGCGCCGACAACGTGCACTTCTCGCACACGGTGAAGGGCAACATCAACGCCCACGGCTGGTGGAAGAACCTGACCGGACCGGCCCGCGGCGTGAAGGCCAAGGTCACGGTGTGGCTCCAGGTCAAGCGCGGCGGCGAGTGGAAGACGCTGAGCACGGACGTGCGCAACGTCTACTCCGGCGGCGGCAGCGGCAAGCGCGCCGCGGCGGCGTACAAGTGCACGTACAACGTGGGCCAGTACGACTTCCGCAGCGTCGTCGACGTCGACCTGATCGGCTACCCGGACGACAACTACCGGAAGATCACCGACACGCAGCGGCTCGGCTGCGGTCTGTGATCGACGGCTGACGGCGGGGCTGGAAGTAGTCTTCCAGCCCCGCCGCCTGTTTTCGCCGCCTGTTTTCCGGGAGTGCCTGTGTTCCCCCCTACCGTCATCGTCGGCCTGCACGGCGTCCTGCGGCGACACCCGTGGTTCGACCGGGTGGTGACCCGCGAGGCCGACGCCGAGGGCTCCGCCGAGGGTTCCGTCGAGGAGGGCGTCCTGTTCCTCGCCGTCGACCGGGCCGGTGCCTACGGCTGGCAGACCGTGAGCGGCTGGCTGCACGAGGGCGGCGCGGTCACGGCCGCCCACGAGCCCACGGCCTGGGCCCACGAAGAGGTCGGCGGCGACTGGACGGCGGACGGCAGGGTGCGCCAGCTGGCGTGGCTCGGCGCGGGCGCGCTCACCGACCCGCCGCGTCCCGGTCTTCCCGTGCGGCCGATCGCCCTGGTCCTGTCCGAGACGCTGCGCCGCGTGGGCGAGGTGACGTTCACCGGTCTGCACGCCCTGCTGCCGCTGGGGGCGGCCGCGCGCTCCACCGCCTTCCACCAGACCGAGCTGGCACCGTGGTTCGCCCTCGCGGACCCGGACGCCCGGCACGAGGTGCTGGTCACGGTCTCCTGCCGCCCCGGCGATGACGGCGCCACCGAGGCCGACGCCGATGCCGTGCGCGCGGCGGTGCGCGAGAAGGCGTGGGACGCGGTGGAACTCTCCGCACCACCGGCGCGGGACGCCCTCCCGGGCCTCGACCTCGCTCTCGACCGCACGGTCCACACCCAGGGAATGACCGAGGCGTTCCGCTTCACCTGCACCGTACGGGAGTGGTCACCGGACGTCGCGGTATGGCTCCTGGAACTGACCGCCGAGTCCCTGCACGAAAGGGGCCGACGGGCCCCGACGGTGGTGACGGTCTCGCTGGCACGCGTGCCTGTGTAGCTGGCGCGAGCACGGTAAAACCCTCCGGCGTTCGCGATAAGGCGTGGCGGGCCGGAGGGCGTTAGCGCGTGGTGGCTTGGGTTAGCCCTGCGGTGCGACCGGGATGTGGCCTTCGCCCTGCGGTGCGACCGGGATGTGGCCTTCGCCCTGCGGTGCGACCGGGATGTGGCCTTCGCCCTGCGGTGCGACCGGGATGTGGCCTTCGCCAGGAGGCGTCGGCATGTGGCCGTCACCGAGCGGTGCGACCGGCATGTGGCCGTCACCAGGAGGCGTCGGCATGTGGCCGTCACCGGCGAAAGCCGGTGTCGCTACTCCCCCAGCGGCGGCAACGACGGCCAGGGTCACGAGAACCTTCTTGGCGCGGTTCACTTCAACTCCCTTGCGTAGGCGAACGTCCAGCGCTCAATGACCTTAGTGGCGTTGGGGTCGTGTGTTCGATACGCGTGAGGGTTCCTGCCACCGATTGGCCTGATTTCTTCCCGCGGCAAAGTGTCTGATGCAGTGGAGACTTCGTCCCGCTCGCGAAGTCCATGAGCGAGGGTCCGTCGGGGCGGGTGGCTGGCCTTCGGGATGCGGCAGCCCGGGGCCGAGCGACGGCTCGGCCCCGGGGTGGGTCAGCCCTGCGGGGACGACGGCAGGTGGCCGTCGCTGGGCGGGGCCGGAAGGTGGCCGTCTCCCAGTGGGCCGAGCGGCAGATGGCCGTCTCCCTGCGCGACGAGCGGCAGGTGGCCGTCACCGGCCGGAGCCGGGGCGTGGTGGTCGGCGAGCGCCGGAGCGGTCGCTCCCGCCGATGTCGCGGTCATCACGGCCAGGGTGACGAGGATTCTTCTTGTGCGAGTCATTCCAACTCCTTGGAGGGGGCCGACGTTCAACAACCGACTCTAGCTGCACAAAAGACCTTATGTTCGAATAAGTCCAGCTAAATCCCGGCGAGTTGGTGTCTCGCCAGCCGCTCCGGAAGCGCACATCGGCCGCGGCGGCTCCCCCTCCGCGCCGCCGCGGCCGATCCCCGTCGGGATGAAGGTCTTAGTCCTTGGGCGGGGCCGGTACGTGGCCGTCGCCCTTAGTCGTCATGCCGCCGTCCTTGGGCGGGGCGGGGACATGGCCATCACCTGTGGGGCTGGGCTGGCCGTCCTGCGGCGGGGCCGGCACGTGGCCGTCGCCCATCGGTGTGAGGTCCTTCTTCTGCTTCTTTGCTTCGCTCACGGCTGATAACTCCTGTACAAGTTGCGGGGCTCCGGGACTAGAACGCCCGCTCGGCAACTCCCCCGAGGGTCGCCGAGCGGGCGATCCAGGGCCGCTCACGATAGCTGTGGGGCCCACGCGACCCGTCTGCCCCCCGACGCGACGGGTCGATGGAATAAGAGTGGCAGCCGGTCATAAACGTTCGATGAACGCCTCAGCAAGCAGGCTCAGGCGGCGTTGACGGGGCGCAGGAGCTCCCGCACGGTGGCGGCTTCCGGTGACCCGGCGGCCTCATGGATGGCCAGAGCCTTGTGCCAGCACGCACGGGCCCGGTCGCGCTGTCCCAGGCCGTTCAGGGACCGCCCGAGAAGGGTGAGGATATTGGCGCTCATCCAATCGCCGCCGATGCCGCCTGTGGTGAGTGCCTGCTCGGCATGTTGTGCGGCCTGCGCCGGGCGGTGCGCCGCGAAGTGCACCTGGGCGATGCGGTAGTGCGTGGTGCCCTCCCATAGCCGCTGGCGGTTCCCCACGAACAGCTGTAGTGCCCCGGAGAGCTGGTCAAGAGCCTCTGTGTGGCGATCCCGCGTGGCTGAGGCTGATGCCGAGTGCGGTCTTCGCGTTGGCCAGACGGAAGGCGAGGCCTAGCTCGTCGTAGATGGCCATGCCTTGCCGGGCGAGCTGGATTGCCCTGTCCGTACGCCCCAGCATGACAAGGGAGCGGGAAAGGTTGCAGAGGGCGCTTGCCTCGCCAGGCCGGTTCCCGTCATTGCGGAACGCGTCAGCGGCCCTGAGGAAGTAGGTTTCACTGGTCTCAGGGCGGTTCATGCAATATGCCGTGATTCCGAGCTCGTTCGGGGCGTTGCCGCAGGCCCAAGGGTCTCCGGTCAGCGTGGCGAGTTCGGCGCCGTGTGCCCCTTCGGAGGCTGCCTCCTCGAAGTGGCCAAGCTTGTTGAGTACTTGGCTGAGGCTGATCCGTGCGCGACCCTCCACATACGGGTCCCCAATGGTGATGGCAGCATCCCGTGCCGCCCGCGTCGCCAGCTCGTACCGGAGGGAGCTGGCGCCTGACTCAGCCAAGTCCTTCGCTGCGAGAAGCAGATCAACTGCCCGCCGCAGGCTTCCCTCGTTCAGTGACTGCTGGACGCAGGCCAAGATGCACCCGGCCTCCGTGTGCAGCCAGTCCAGGGCCTTGCCGTCGTCGGTGAAGCCGCGCACCGGGTGGTCGACGGACTCCAGGTGATCCACCGTCCGGTCGCCAGGACGCTCGATGGCGTACACCCGGGCCGCCGAGGCCAGGTAGAAGTCCAGGAGCCGGGAGAGCGCGGCCTCGCGCTCGCTGGGCGGGAGCTCGTCGCGTTCGGCGCAGGCGCGGGCGTAGAGGCGCACGAGGTCGTGGTAGCGGTAGCGGCCGGGTGCGGCGGACTCCAGGAGCGAGGTGTCGACGAGGGACTCCAGGAGGTCCTCGGCGTCCTCGACCGGCAGGTCGAGCATCGCGGCGGCGGCCGCGAGGGAGACGTCGGGGCCGTCGGCGAGGCCGAGCAGGCGGAAGGCGCGGGCCTGGGCGGGCTCCAGCTGGCCGTAGCCGAGCTCGAAGGTGGCCTCGACGGCGAGGTCGCCCGCCTGGAGTTCATCCAGGCGGCGGCGCTCGTCGGCGAGCTTCGCCGCGAGCGTGGAGACGGTCCAGGTGCGGCGGGCCGCGAGGCGCGACGCCGCGATGCGGATGGCGAGGGGCAGGAAGCCGCAGGCCGCCACCACGTCGAGGGCGGCCTCGCGCTCGGAGGCCACGCGCTCCTCGCCCACGATCTTGGTGAAGAGCTGCAGGGCCTCGTCGGGGGACATCACGTCCAGGTCGACGAGGTGGGCCCCGGCCAGGTCCACCATGCGGGTACGGGACGTGACGAGCGCGGCGCAGCCCTCCGTGCCGGGGAGCAGGGGGCGGACCTGCGCGGCGTCGCGGGCGTTGTCCAGCAGGACCAGGACGCGGCGGCCGTCCAGGACGGAGCGGTACAGCGCGGCCCGCTCCGCCAGGGTGTCCGGGATCGCGGAGTCCGCCGTGCCGAGGGCGCGCAGGAAGGCGCCGAGCACGGCTTCGGGCTCGGCGACGCGGGGGCCCGCGCCCTGGAGGTCGACGTACAGCTGGCCGTCGGGGAAGTGGGAGCGCGCGGCGTGCGCGACGTGGACGGCGAGGGTGGTCTTGCCGACGCCGCCGATGCCCGCGAGGGCGGAGACCGCCATGACACGGCCCTCGGCGGTGGAGAGGATGTCGCTGAGCTCCTTGACGAAGGAGGTGCGGCCGGTGAAGTCCTGGACCGTGGCCGGGAGCTGCGCGGGCCGCACCACGCCCGCCGCCGGTTCGGCGGCGGGGGCCGACGGCTCGGCGAGGGCCGGGTCGGCGTTGAGGATGCGCTGCTGGAGCTCCTGGAGGCCGGGGCGCGGGTCGACGCCCAGTTCGTCGGCGAGCAGCCTGCGGGTGTCGGCGTAGACGGCGAGGGCCTCGGCCTGGCGCCCCGAGCGGTACAGGGCGAGCATGAGCAGCTCGCGCAGGCGCTCGCGCAGGGGGTGGGCGGCGGTCAGGGGCGGTGAGTTCGGACACGGACTCCGCGTGGCAGCCCTGCTCCAGGTCCATGTCGAGGCGCGACTCCAGGAGCTGCAGCCGCCACTCCTCCAGGCGGGTGCGCTGGGCGTCGGCGTACGGCCCCGGGACGTTGGCCAGCGGCTCGCCCTCCCACAGGGACAGGGACTTGTTGACGAGGGCGCGGGCCTGGCACACGTCGCCGCCCGTGCGCGCCCGCTCGGCCGCCGACCACAGGGTCTCGGCCTCGGTGAGGTCGAGGGTGCCGTCGGCGGCGCGGACGGCGTAGCCGCCGGACTCGCTGACGAGGGTGCCCGCCGGGAGGGCCTTGCGCAGCCGCGAGGCGTACGTGCGGATCGCGGCCAGGGCCTGGGAGGGCGGCTCGTCGCCCCAGATGGAGTCGATGAGCTCGGACGCCGTGGCGGTACGGCCGCCGCGCAGCAGCAGGGCGGCGAGCAGCGCCTGCTGCTGCGGGGAGCCGGTGGGCAGCTTCTCGCTGCCGAGCCAGGCCCGAACGGGCCCGAGCACACTGAAGCGGGCGTGCCCCTCGCTCCCGGCCGCGACGCCGGGCGCGCCCTTGGCCGAGGCGTCGGCGCCCTTGGCCGAGGCGTCGGCGCCCTTGGCTGAGGGGGCCGCGTTCTTGGCGACGGCGCCCGCGTTCTTGGCCGAGGAGTCGCCGCTTTCGGCCACGGCGGCCACGCTCTTGGCGGTGGCGCCCGCGCTTCTGGACGCGGCGGCCGCGTTCTTGGCGGCGGTGCCGGCACCCTTGGTCACGGTGGCAGCGTTTCCGGTCGCGGCGTCAACGTTCTCGGTCGCGGGAGCGTCCTTGGGTGTGGTGCCAGCGCCCCTGGCCGCGGTGCCAGCGCCCTTGGCGCCCGCGCCCTTGGCCGTAGCCCCCGCGCCCTTGGCCGCGCCGCCCCCGCCCCTGGTCGCGGAGCCCGTGTTTTTGGCCACGGCCTCCGTCGCCGCGGCCGCCCGCGGCCCCGCGGCCCTGGGTGCCCTGGCGGACCCGGGCGCGGGCGCGCCGGGGTCCGGCGCCGTGGCCGGTGTCTGAGCCACCGCGTCAGGGCCGCTCCCCGCCGCCGGACGCCGCTGCTCCGGAACTCGCGGTAGACCGTCCATCGCTCCCCCTGCTGCCCGCCGCACGCAGTTGCCTCTGTCTGATCAAATACGCCCAACTGTGCCCGGCTGTGCCCGGTTCGTGTCTGCTATATCCCGCCGCGCCCGCCGCATGGCCCGACAGGGCCGCGCGACGTGCTGCGGTGCACAGTTTGCCTTGTCGAGGGTGAATGCGTCAGCCGTGGGGGACGGCTCTCACAGGGTTCCCGCACCAGTGACCGGATTCAGACAACTGACGGATCGTCAGATCGGCGCTACCGTGGTCCGCATGGAGACCGTGGAGAGCACTGTGGAGAGCGCCCAGGAAGCCGCCGCCACCACTCCGCCGTTCCCGAGGATCATCTCGGTCGACGACCACACGGTGGAGCCCGCGCACGTGTCTGGCGGGACCGGCTTCCGGCGCGGTACCGCGACCGGGGCCCGCGCATCGTGCGCGCCCCCCTGAGGGAAATGACGTTTTTAGGGGGGAAGTTCGCCCCTGTCATGGGGAATCAGGGCGAGGAGGGGCCCATCGGGGACTGGTGGGTGTACGAGGACCTGCACCGGCCCCTGACCCGTCTGGACACGGCCGTCGGCTACGACCGCGACGAGATCCGCCTGGAGGTCATCACCTACGAGCAGATGCGCCCCGGCTCCCACGACGTCCCGGAACGCCTGGCCGACATGGACGTCAACCACGTCCAGTCCGGGCTCTGCTTCCCGACCTTCCCGCGCTTCTGCGGCCAGACCTTCACCGAGGCCAAGGATCGTGACCTGGCCCTTCTCTGCGTACGGGCCTATAACGACTGGATGGTGGAGGAGTGGTGCGGGCCCGCCGCCCAAGGTCGGCTGATACCGCTCACCCTGATCCCCCTGTGGGACGCGGAGCTCGCCGCCGCCGAGGTGCGGCGCAACGCGGCGCGGGGCGTGCGGGCGGTCGCGTTCTCGGAGATACCGCCGCATCTCGGACTTCCCTCGATCCACACCGACTACTGGGACCCGTTCCTGGCCGCCTGCGACGAGACCGGCACGGTCGTCGCCATGCACATCGGGTCCTCCAGCAAGATGCCCTCCACGTCCGCCGACGCGCCGCCCGCCGTCGGCTCCACGATCACGTTCGCGAACTGCTGCTTCTCGATGGTCGACTGGCTGCTCAGCGGCAAGTTCGAGCGCTTCCCGCGCCTGCGCGTGATGTACGCCGAGGGGCAGATCGGATGGATTCCGTACATCCTGGAGCGCGCGGACGTGGTGTGGGAGGAGAACCGGGGCTGGGGCGGCGTCGCCGACAAGGTCCACCGGCCGCCGTCCGAGCTCTTCGCCGAGCACGTGTACGGCTGCTTCTTCGACGACGCCTTCGGGCTGCGCAACCTCGACGCGATCGGCGTCGGCAACGTCCTGTACGAGACCGACTACCCGCACTCGGACTCCACCTGGCCGAAGTCCCGCGAGGTCGGCGAGGCCCAGATGGGCCACCTGGACCCGGCCGTGGTGGAGCGGATCGTACGCGGCAACGCGATCGGCCTGCTCGGCCTCACCCCCGCTGGGCTGTGGCCCGGGCCGGGGGCCTGACGGTCAGTCCTCCACGGGGAATCCGCTGGTGTCCAGCGTGAACGTGCGGCCGTCGGAGAGCTTCAGGTCGATGCTCGCCCCGTAGGGGTGCTCGGTCTTCTTGCGGTAGCCGGTGCCGCTGGAGCCCTCGTACAGCGTGCACAGCTGCTTGAAGGGGTCGAGGATGAGGTACGTCTCGATGCCGAAGCGGCTGTACTTGGCGACCTTGGTGACGTAGTCGTTGTCGTCGGACTCCGTGGACACGATCTCGACGGCGGCGAGCACGTCCACGAAGACGTACCGCTTGCCGTGCGGCTGGGCACCCACGTCGAGGATGGTGATGTCAGGGGCCAACGAGGTCTTGCCCGGGAAGTCGATGGCGACGGCGAAGACGATGGGCATCTTGCCGAGGGCACCGCGCGCCTGCGTCATGACGTCGTAGATCGTGTCCGACTGCACGGGGCCCTGCGGAGTCATGATCACCTTTCCGTCGATGATCTCGACGACGGAGCCCTCGATGTGGGTGCGTGCTTCCACTTCCCGCCAGAGTCGGTCCAGCACTGTCATCGCTGTAGCCCTTCCCTTCACCGCATGGCTCAGACGTCCGGCTACCGAACGTAGCGGGAAGGCCGCCGCCGCTCCGGCGATTGTCAGTGGCCCGGGGTTCAATCGAGGGCATGGCGATCAAACGCGAGCGGGCCAACGTCGACCCCTTCTCCCATGAGCCGCCCGTGCCGGACGAGGGGCGGGTGGTGCGGGGCGGGGACTGGTACGGCAGGGATCTGTCGGGCGAGGTGTTCGAGCGCTTCACGTTCTACGACACGGATCTGACGGAGGCCGTCGCCGAGGGCGCCACCTTCGACGGGTGCACCTTCGCCGGTGCGAAGTTCAATGCCGCGCGGTTCACCGCGACGGCCTTCACCAACTGCGTGTTCAAGCGCTGCGTGTTCTTCGACACCCGGTTCGAGCAGTGCAAGGCGGTGGGCGCGCTGTTCCAGCAGTGCGCGTTCACGGTCTTCGAGGTGCGGGGCGGGGACTGGTCGTTCGTCGCGCTGCCCGGCGCCGATCTGCGCAAGGCCGTCTTCGACGGGGTGCGGATGCGGGAGGCGGACCTGACCGCCGCCCGCCTGGAGGAGGCGACCGTGACCTGCTGCGACCTGTCGGGCGCGATGCTGCACAGCAGCCAGCTCATGGGCGCCGACCTGCGCGGCAGCGAGCTGTCCGCCCTCGACCCGCTGACCGTGGGCATCGGCCGCACGAAGGTCGACCTGGATCAGGCGGGGGTGATCGCAGGGGCCCTGGGCTTCGAGGTGACCTGAGGGCGCGCGCCCCTTGTCTGATGGGCCGTCAGGGTACGACGATGTGGGCCGTCGGGGCGGACCGCCGGCGTCGAGGGCGTACCGCCGGATCAGGGCGAGGGGTGGAGTTCCCATGGCGTCGATGCCGAGCAGTGCGCGGGCCCTTCCCGGCGGGCGGCTCGTGTACGGGACGCAGTTGCCCGTCCAGGCGCAGAGCGCCGTCTTCGCGGAGGCCTGGGAGGCGGAGGCCACCGTCGCCGACCTGGTGGAGATCGCCCGCGAGGCGGACCGCTCCGGCTTCGCGTACATCGCCTGCTGCGATCACGTGGCCATCCCGCGTCGCCTCGCGGCCGCGATGGGCACCACCTGGTACGACCCGGTCGCCACGCTCGCCTACCTCGCCGCCGCCACGGAGCGGGTCCGGCTGCTGAGCCACGTCGCCGTCGTCGCCCTGCGCCACCCGCTGCTCACGGCCAAGCAGTACGCGACCCTCGACCACCTCAGCGGCGGCCGCCTGATCCTCGGCGTCGGCGCGGGCCACGTACCGGAGGAGTTCGCCGCGCTCGGGGCCGACTTCGCCGGGCGCGGGCCCTTGCTCGACGAGACCATCGACGCGCTGCGGGCCGCGCTCGGCCCCGAGGAGTTCCCCGAACACCACGGGGACGCCCATGACTTCGCGGATCTCGGCCAGCGGCCCCGGCCCGCGCAGGAGCGGGTGCCGCTGTGGGTGGGCGGCTCCTCGCCAGCCGCCGTGCGCCGCGCCGCCACGCGCGGGGACGGCTGGCTGCCGCAGGGCGACCCGCGCGACGAACTGCCCGCCCGGATCGACCGGCTGCGGCGCCTTCGCGAGCGGGCCGGGATCACCGCCCCGGTCACCATCGGCGCCATCGCCGAGCCGCTGTACGTGGGCGAGCCCTCCTGGCCCGTGGGGCGGCGCACCCTCACCGGGAAGCCGGACGGGCTCGCCGAGTCGCTGCGGGCGTACGCGGCGATGGGCGTGCACCAGATCCAGGTGCGGTTCCGCAGCCGGAGCCGCGCCGAACTGACCGATCAGATGGCGGCGTTCGGCGCCCAGGTCGCGCCGCTGCTCGGCTGAGGCGCGCCCCGAGGGGCGCCGCCCGGCAGACCTCAAGAGAGAGGGGACCCGCATGGGCAAGCTCGACGGGCGCGTCGTCATCGTCACCGGTGGGGCGCGCGGCCAGGGGGAGCAGGAGGCGCGGCTTTTCGTCGCCGAGGGCGCCGGGGTCGTCATCGGCGACGTACTCGACGAACAGGGCGAGGCGCTGGCCAAGGAGCTGGGGGACCGGGCGCGGTACGTGCACCTGGACGTCGGCAGCGAGGCCGACTGGCAGGCGGGCGTGGCCGCCGCGCGGGACGCCTTCGGCGCGGTCGACGGCCTGGTCAACAACGCGGGCATCCTGCGCTTCAACGAGCTGGTGAAGACCCCGCTCGAGGAGTACCAGCGGATCGTCGAGGTCAACCAGACCGGGGTGTTCCTCGGCATCAAGGCGGTCGCCCCGCACATCGAGGAGGCGGGCGGCGGCACGATCGTGAACGACACCGCCTCGTACGCGGGGCTCACGGGCATGGCGTACGTCGGGGCGTACAGCGCGACCAAGCACGCTGTCATCGGCCTGACCCGGGTGGCCGCCCTGGAGCTCGCCGACCGGGGCATCCGCGTGAACGCCATCTGCCCCGGCGCCATCGACACCCCGATGAGCAACCCGGCCCACCTGGACCCGACGGCGGACGCCGAGCAGGCGTCGCGGGGCCTGGACCGGCTGTACCGCAGGCTGGTGCCGCTCGGCCGGGCGGGCAGGGCCGAGGAGGTGGCGCGGCTCGCGCTGTTCCTGACCGCCGAGGAGGACTCGTCGTACATCACCGGGCAGCCGTTCGTGATCGACGGCGGCTGGCTGGCCGGGGTCAACGCTATCTGACGGCTCGTCAGCTATTGACGCTCCAAGGGCCGGGTGGAACAGTCGGACCAGTGATCTGACGGTGCGTCAGGTGATGGCGGCGACGGGGACGCACACGCCGAGGACGCACATGACGAGGACGGTGAACCGCCTTGGAATTCGGGCTCTTTGTACAGGGATACGTGGGCAAGAGCGCGCTGACCGACCCGCTCGCCGAGCACCGGGCGCTGATGGAGGAGACCGAATACGTCATCGCGGCCGACCGGGCGGGCTTCAAGTACGCCTGGGCCTCCGAGCACCACTTCCTGGAGGAGTACTCGCACCTCTCCGCCAACGACGTCTTCCTCGGCTACCTCGCCCACGCCACCGACCGCATCCACCTCGGCTCGGGCATCTTCAACCCGCTGGCCCCGGTCAACCACCCGGTGAAGGTCGCCGAGAAGGTCGCGATGCTCGACCACCTCTCCGAAGGGCGCTTCGAGTTCGGCAGCGGACGCGGCGCCGGTTCGCACGAGATCCTCGGCTTCCTGCCCGGCATCACCGACATGAACGACACCAAGGAGATCTGGGAAGAGACCATCGCCGAGTTCCCCAAGATGTGGCTCCAGGACGAGTACCAGGGCTTCCAGGGCAAGCACTGGTCGCTGCCGCCGCGCAAGGTGTTCCCCAAGCCGTACGGGGCCTCGCACCCGGCCATGTGGTACGCGGCCGGGTCCCCCTCGTCGTACGCCATGGCCGCGAGGAAGGGCCTCGGGGTGCTCGGCTTCAGCGTGCAGAAGGTCTCCGACATGGAGTGGGTCCTGGAGCAGTACAAGACCGCGATCGCGGACGCGGAGCCCGTCGGGGACTTCGTCAACGACAACGTGATGGTGACGTCGACGGCCATCTGCGCCGAGACCCACGCCGAGGCCGTCGAGATCGCCGTCAACGGCGGGCTCAACTACCTCCAGTCGCTGGTCTTCCGCTACCACGACACGTTCCCACGGCCCGAGGGCATCCCCCAGTGGCCCGAGGTCCTTCCCGACTACACCGAGGAGATCGTCGAGCTGCTCATCGCCGAGGAACTGATGATCTGCGGGGACCCGGACGAGGTGCTGCGCCAGTGCGAGCGCTGGGAGCGGGCCGGGGCCGATCAGCTGTCGTTCGGGTTGCCGATCGGGATCTCGTACGCCGACACGATGGCAACCATTCGGTTGATCGGCGAGCACGTGATCCCCAAGATCGATACGGATCCCGTGCATCGGACCCGGCGGTTCCGGGGGGCCTAGCCGTTGCCCTCGGGGCCCGCTCACCAGGCATGGGCGCTTCGCGCCTCGTCCTCAAACGCCGGACGGGCTGGATTGGGAGGCTGTTGTCGTCATGCTGGACCATCTCATCAGGGGCGTGACTGTCGTCGACGGTACCGGGACGCCCGCCCGCGTCGCCGACGTCGGGATACGGGACGGGCGCGTGGCTGTCGTCGCGACGGGGGTCGCCGAAGAGGCCCGTACCGTCGAAGAGGCCCACGGCCTCGTGCTCGCGCCCGGGTTCGTCGATCCGCACACGCACTACGACGCGCAGCTGTTCTGGGACCCCTACGCGACGCCGTCGCTGAACCACGGCGTGACCACCGTCGCGGGCGGCAACTGCGGGTTCACGCTGGCGCCGCTGCACCCGGCGCGGCCCCAGGACGCCGACTACACGCGGCGGATGATGTCCAAGGTCGAGGGCATGTCCCTGGTGGCCCTGGAGGAGGGCGCGCCGTGGTCGTGGCACTCCTTCGGGGAGTATCTGGACGCCCTGGAGGGGCGCATCGCCGTCAACGCCGGGTTCATGGTGGGGCACTGCGCGCTGCGGCGGTACGTGATGGGGGCGGACGCCGTGGGCGGGCAGCCCTCGGCGGCGCAGCTGGAGCGGATGGTGGCGCTGCTGCACGAGGCGATGGAGGCGGGCGCGTGGGGGCTCTCCACCACGCAGTCGGCCACGCACTCCGACGGCGACGGGCGGCCCGTCGCGTCCCGGCACGCGCGGCCCGGGGAGCTCCTCGCGCTCGCGCGGGCCGTCGGGGAGCACGAGGGGACGCAGCTGGAGGCGATCGTCGCCGGGTGCCTCGACCGGTTCGGCGACGCCGAGATCGACCTGCTCGTCGAGCTGAGCGCGGCCGGCCGGGCGGCCGCTGAACTGGAACGTCCTCACCATCGACGCCGCCGTGCCCGACCGGGTGCCGCGCCAGCTGGAGCCGAGCGAGCGCGCCCGCGAGGCGGGCGGCCGGATCGTCGCCCTGACGATGCCGATCCTGACGCCGATGAACATGAGCCTCGGGACGTTCTGCGCCCTGAACCTCATCCCCGGGTGGGGGGACGTGCTCGCCCTGCCGGTGCCCGAGCGGATCGCGCGGCTGCGGGACCCCGAGGTGCGGGCGGAGCTCCTGCGGCGCGCCACCAGCCCGGAGGCCGGGGTCTTCCGGCGGCTCGCGCGCTTCGACCGGTACGTCATCGGGGACACGTACTCCGAGGCGAACGCGGGCCTGACAGGACGCGTGGTGGCGGACATCGCCGCCGAGCGGGGCCTCGACCCGTTCGCCTGCCTCGTCGAGATCTGCGCGAACGACCGGCTGCGTACGGTCCTGTGGCCCATGCCGACCGACAACGACCCCGACTCGCTGGGCCCTGCGCGCCGAGACCTGGCGCCACGAGGACGTCCTGCTCGGCGGCTCCGACGCCGGGGCGCACCTGGACCGCATGTGCGGGGCGCCGTACACCACGCGCTTCCTCGGGGACTGCCTGCGCGGGCGCGGGCTGATGGGCCTGGAGGAGGCCGTGAAGATGCTCACCGACGACCCGGCCCGCCTGTTCGGGCTTCGCGAACGGGGGCGGATCGAGGAGGGCTACCACGCTGACCTCGTCCTCTTCGACCCCGAGCGGATCGACGCGGGCAAGGCCACGCTGGTGCACGACCTGCCCGGGGACAGCCCGCGCCTGGACTCCAAAGCCATCGGGGTGCGCGCCGTGTGGGTCAACGGCACCGAGGTGATCCGCGACGACGTGATCACCGGCGCCGTGCCGGGCAAGGTGCTCCGGTCGGGCCGGGACACGCGCACGGTGGCCACCAAGTGAGCGCCGGGCAGCGGCTGTTCATCGGCGGCGCGTGGGTCGATCCTGACGGCGGCCACTACGAAGTGGTCGACCCGGCGTCCGAGGACGTCGTGGGCCTGGCCCCGGAGGCGAGCCGCGCGCAGGTGGAGCGGGCGGCTTCGGCGGCCCGGGAGGCCTTCGGCACGTGGTCGCGGACGACGCCCGAGGAGCGGGCGCGGGTCCTGTCCCGGGCCGCCGACGTCATCCAGCGGGACTTCGCCGCGCACGCCGCCCTGGCCCAGGCCGAGACCGGCGCGACCACCGCGACCGCGCGCGGCATGCAGGTCGCGGTGGCGGCGTCCCGCTTCAGGCGGTACGCGAAGGGCGCCCTGGAGCCCGTCGAGACGGGCCTCGTGCCGCAGGTCAACGAGGCGGGCCCGCTGGGGCGCGCGGCGGTGCTCGGCGCCCTGGAGATCCGCAGGCCCGTCGGCGTCGTCACCTGCGTCACCTCCTACAACAACCCCTGGGCCAACCCGGCGGGCAAGGTCGCCCCGGCCCTGGCGATGGGCAACACGGTGCTCGTGAAGCCCGGCGCCGCAGGACCCCCTGTCCGTCTACCGGATGGCGGCCGCCCTGGCGGAGGCGGGGGCGCCGCCCGGCGTGGTGAACGTGGTCAGCGGCACGTCCGTGGAGGTCGGCGAGGCGGCCGTGGCCGCCGGGGACGTCGACATGGTCAGCTTCACCGGCTCCACTGCGGTCGGGCGGCGCATCGGCGAGGTGTGCGGGCGCGGCATGAAGCGGCAGCTGATGGAGCTGGGCGGCAAGGGCGCGGCCGTCGTCTTCGCGGACGCGGACCTGGACGCGGCGACCGCCGGGATCGGCACCACGTTCTCCTTCTACAGCGGCCAGATCTGCACGGCGCCCACCCGGGTCCTGGTCGAACGGGCCGCCTACGAGCCCCTCCTGGAGAAGCTGACGGCGTACGCCTCGCGCCTGAAGGTGGGCGATCCGCGCGCCTCCGGCACGGTGGTCGGCCCCGTCATCACGGCGGCGCACCGGGACCGCGTCGAGTCGTACGTGGACCTCGGCCGCAAGGAGGGCGCCCGCCTGCTCACCGGCGGCACCCGCCCGCCCGGCCTCGACCGGGGCTTCTACGTGGCCCCCGCCCTCCTCGCCGACTGCACCCCCGACATGCGGGTGGTCCGGGAGGAGATCTTCGGCCCCGTGGTCGTGGTCGTGCCCTTCGACTTCGACGGCGACGAGGACGCGGTGGTCGCCCTGGCGGACGACAGCGAGTACGGGCTGCTGAGCTACGTCTGGTCCGGCGACGTCGCCCGCGCCTTCCGCGTCGCCCGCCGCCTGCGGGCCGGGGGCGTCGGCGTCAACACCATCGGCCGCAACATGGAGGCCCCCTTCGGCGGCTTCAAGTCCAGCGGCGTGGGCCGCGACTGCGGGTCCTACGCCCTCGCGGCGTACAGCGAACCCCAGGCGGTGGTGTGGCCGGGCTGACGCCGGAGGGGCTAGAACGTTCTATCTAGCCCGCCCGGCGTTTGAGGACGAGGCGCGAAGCGCCCATGCCTGGTGGCCCCCCCGCGAGGGCCTACGCGTCGACGACCGGCAGCAGCTCCGGCAGGTGCCCGTCCGAGGCCGCGGCCGCGTGGACGCGTTCCGCGGGGACCTCGCCGTACAAGGTGGTGCGCGGCTTCGCGGGGCGGCCCGCCGCCTCCGCGATGGCGACGAGGTCCTTGACCGAGCGGTAGGAGCCGTAACTGGAGCCCGCCATCCGGGAGATGGTCTCCTCCATCAGCGTGCCGCCCAGGTCATTGGCGCCGGAGCGCAGCATCTCGGCGGCCCCCTCCGCGCCGAGCTTGACCCAGCTGGTCTGGATGTTGGGGATGTGGGGGTGCAGCAGGAGGCGGGCCATGGCCGTGACGGCGCGGTTGTCGCGGGTGGTGGGGCCGGGGCGGGCGATGCCCGCCAGGTAGACGGGCGCGTTGGTGTGGATGAAGGGCAGCGTCACGAACTCCGTGAAGCCGCCGGTCTCCCGCTGGATCGCGGCCAGGGTGCGGAAGTGCCCGAGCCAGTGCCGGAGGCTGGTCGACGTGGCCGTACATCATCGTGGACGAGGAGCGCAGGCCCACCTCGTGGGCGGTCTTGATGACCTCGATCCAGGTCGCCGCCGGGAGCTTGCCCTTGGTCAGAATCCAGCGGACCTCGTCGTCGAGGATCTCGGCGGCCGTGCCGGGGATGGAGTCCAGGCCGGACTCCTTGGCCCGCTGGAGCCACTCGCGGATGGACAGGCCGGTGCGCGTTGCGCCGTTGACGACCTCCATCGGCGAGAACGCGTGCACGTGCATGCCGGGCACGCGTTCCTTCACGGCCTCGGCGATGTCGAAGTACGCCGTGCCGGGCAGGTCGGGGTGGATGCCGCCCTGCATGCACACCTCGACGGCGCCCACGTCCCAGGCCTGGGCGGCGCGGTCGGCGACCTGGGAGAGGGACAGCGTGTACGCGTCGGCGTCCGTACGGCGCTGCGCGAAGGCGCAGAAGCGGCAGCCGGTGTAGCAGACGTTCGTGAAGTTGATGTTCCGCGTGACGATGTACGTGACGTCGTCGCCGACCACGGACTTGCGGACGTCGTCGGCGACGGAGCAGAGCGCGTCCAGGGCCGGTCCTTCCGCGTGCAGGAGGGTCAGGGCCTCGTCGTCGGTGAGGCGGGTGGGGTCGTCGGCGGCGGTGGCGAGGGCGGCGCGGACGTCACCGTCGAGGCGCGAGGGCACCATGCCGGGGGCGGCCTGCTCGCGCAGGGCCTCCCAGTCGCCGTACACCTCGTCGAAGTCGTCGCGCCGGTCGCCGGTGCGGCCCTCCGTGTCGATGGTGCGGTGCAGGTCGGTGCGGCCGGAGGAGGACACATAGCCCTCGTCGGGCTCCTGCCAGGGCAGGCCGCGCACCGGTGCGTCCGGGTTCGCAAGGCCCGTCTCCGGATCGGCGAGCGCGTCCACGTGCGGGCGCAGGCGCGGGTCCAGCCAGGGCTCGCCGCGCCGCACGAACTCGGGGTACACGCAGAGGCGTTCGCGCAGCTCGAAGCCCTCCGCCGCCGAGCGCTCGGCCAGCGCCTCGATCTGCGGCCAGGGCTGCTCCGGGTTGACGTGGTCGATGGTGAGCGGCGAGACGCCGCCCCAGTCGTCGACGCCCGCGCGGATCAGCCGGCCGTACTCGCCGTCGACCAGGTTCGGCGGGGCCTGGATGCAGCCGGAGGGGCCCATGACGTGCCGGGCGACGGCGACCGTCGCGACCAGCTCGTCGATCTCGGCGTCCGGCATGCCGCGCATCGCCGTGTCCGGCTTGGCGCGGAAGTTCTGGATGATCAGCTCCTGGACGCCGTGGTAGGAGCGCGCCACGCGGCGCAGCGCGAACAGCGAGTCCGCGCGCTCCTCGTACGTCTCGCCGATGCCGATCAGAAGTCCGCTGGTGAAGGGGACGGAGGAGCGGCCCGCGTCCTCCAGGACGCGCAGGCGCACGGCCGGTTCCTTGTCGGGCGAGCCGTAGTGGGGGCCGCCGGGCTCGGACCACAGGCGCTCGGCGGTGGTCTCCAGCATCATGCCCATCGAAGGGGCCACCGGCTTCAGGCGCTGGAAGTCCGTCCACGACATCACGCCCGGGTTGAGGTGGGGCAGCAGGCCCGTCTCCTCCAGGATGCGGATGGATATGGCCCGTACGTACGCGATGGTGTCGTCGTAGCCGTGCGCGTCCAGCCACTCGCGGGCCTCGGGCCAGCGGTCCTCCGGCTTGTCGCCGAGCGTGATGAGGGCTTCCTTGCAGCCGAGGGCCGCGCCCTTGCGGGCGATGTCCAGGACCTCGTCCGGGGACATGAACATCCCGTGCCCGGCCCGGCGCAGCTTGCCCGGCACGGTCACGAACGTGCAGTAGTGGCATTTGTCCCGACACAGCCGGGTGAGCGGGATGAACACGCTCTTCGAGTACGTGATGACGCCCGCGCGCCCCGCCGCCTGGAGGCCCGCGTCCCGCACCCGGGCCGCCGACGCCGCCAGGTCCTCCAGGTCGTCGCCGCGCGCCTGGAGCAGCACGGCGGCCTCGGTCACGTCCAGCGCGACGCCGTCCCTGGCCCGCCGCAGGGCGCGGCGCATGGCGTTGGCGGTGGGACGTCCGGCCTCGGGGGGCTGCGCGCTGTTGGTCATGTCCTTGAGCATACGAGCGACAACACACGACACCCACAGGCACTTCCGCCAGCTGAAAGCCGCTCCCGCACCCGTCGCGCGCGGGCCCGGCCCTTCCCCCGCCTCCCCCCAGAAGGAAACCTGCCGATCCCCTTCCCTTACAGGGGAGTTCACGGCTCAATACCAGAGTTGCACGCATCACTCATGTCTCGTCGTCACCGTCGCCACCGACCTCTGGGGAGCCGCAGCATGTGCGAGGACGAAAGCCACCTGAACAGACGGGCGCTGTTCGTGACGGGGGCGGCCGCCGCCCTTACGTTGGGAACCGTGAGCTTCGCAGAGGACGCCAACGCCGCCGAGGGCGCCGAGGGCGCCGGGCGGCGGTCCGGCAAGGAGACGAAGACCGTCAGGGGCACGCTGCCCACCGGCTCGCCGGACTTCGTGTACCTGCCGGTGGAGGTCCCGCGCGGCGTCAGCCAGATCCACGTCGCCTACACGTACGAGAAGCCGCCCGTCCCCGCGGGGACCGCGGGCAACGCCCTCGACATCGGCGTCTTCGACGAGCGCGGCACCGCGCTCGGCGGCCGGGGCTTCCGCGGCTGGTCGGGCGGCGCCCGCACCGAGTTCTTCCTCCGCGCCGACGACGCGACGCCCGGCTACATCCCGGGCCCCGTCCGCGCGGGCACCTGGAACATCGCCCTCGGCCCGTACACCGTGGCACCGCAGGGTCTTCCGTACGAGGTGACGATCACCCTCACCTACGGCGCCCCCGGCACCACGCCCAGGCCGACGTACCCGCCGGAGCGCGCCAAGGGCCGCGGCCGCGCCTGGTACCGCGGCGACTGCCACCTGCACACCTGGTACTCCGACGGCCGCCGCACCCCCGCCGAGATCGGCGCCCTCGCCCGCGCGGCCGGGCCTCGACTTCATCAACACCTCGGACCACAACACCCACTCCGCGCACGCCCACTGGTCCGACGTCGCGGGCGACGACCTGCTCGTCCTGCTCGGTGAGGAGGTCACCACCCGCAACGGCCACGTCCTCGCGCTCGGCACCGAGCCCGGCACGTTCGTCGACTGGCGCTACCGCGCCCGCGACAACCGCTTCGGCCACTACGCCCGCGCCATCCACCGCGCCGGGGGCCTGGTCGTGCCCGCCCACCCGCACGCCACCTGCGTCGGCTGCAACTGGAAGTTCGGCTTCGGCGAGGCGGACGCGGTCGAGGTGTGGAACGGCGCGTACTCGCCGGAGGACGAGGTGGCGCTCGCCGAGTGGGACAACGCGCTGGTCGCCGCCGCGCGCGGGGGCCGCGGCTGGACGCCCGCGATGGGCAACAGCGACGCCCACCGCGACCCCGACCCGGTGGGCCGCCCGCAGACCGTCGTCCTCGCCGACGACCTCACCCGCGAGGCGATCCTGGAGGGCATCCGCGCGGGCCGCTCCTACATCGCCGAGGCCAGGGACGTCGAGCTGTCCTTCTCCGCGTCCGGCGGCAAGGGCCTGCACGCGGGCATCGGCGGACGCCTGCGCGTCGACCGGGACGACCCCGTGACCGTGCGCCTGGACGTCAAGGGCGCGCCCGGCTGCCAGATCCGCTTCGTCACCGACCAGGGCACCCTCTTCACGGGCCCGGCCATCGGCGAGACGGGCACGGGCACCGCCGAGTGGCGGACCACGGCTTCGTACGCGGCGTACGTACGCGCCGAGATCCGCAAGCCACCGGTGACACCGGGCCTCCCCGGCCCGATGCGCGCCCTGACGAACCCGATCTTCCTGGGCCGCTGACAGCTGCCCTCGCGGGGCGCCCCAGACCCGCCCCTTCCCGAACTGGGGCTCCGCCCCAGACCCCGCTCCTCAAACGCCGGAGGGGCTGAAAGATCACCGCAACCGGCAGGTATTCAGCCCGTCCGGCGTTTGAGGACGAGGCGCGGAGCGCCGATAGAGCGGGGGCCCGGGGGCGGCAGCCCCCGGATCGGGAAGGGGCGGGTCTGGGGCGCCCCCGCGGGGGAACCGTCAGCGGCCCACGTCCTGGCCGAACCTGGCGCCGGGCTCCGGGGCTCCCAGGCCCTTGGGGCCGAAGGAGGTGAGGGCGGTGGTGGTGAGGCCGGTGCGGGTGGCGGGGAAGACCCAGGCCGCGCCCGAGTCGCGGTACGCGCCGTCCTCCCCGTAGGCGGTCACGGTCAGGTCCGCCCGCTTGTCGCCGTTGACGTCGGACAGCAGCACCCGGTGCCCGAACAAGTCCCGCTTCTCCGAGGCCCCGGGCACCCCCGGCTTGGACTGGTCGAAGGCCTGCGCCCCGCGCCCGCCGAGCCCGGCCCGCGCGCCCTTGAGCAGGACGAAGGACCCGGCGTCCGCGACCTTCGCGGAGCCGGTGCCGATGTCCTCGCCGGGCACGCCGACGGCGATGTCGGCGTAGCCGTCGCCGTTGACGTCGCCCGCGCTGATGTCGGAGCCGAACTGGTCGCCGGTCTCGCCGACGCCGGGGACGCCCGCCGTGTCCTGGGTGATCTTCTTGGTGCGGGTGGCGGCGGGCCCCGCGGCGCTGCCGTAGTCGACGCGGACCGTGCCCTCGTCGATCTCGTTGTCGTCGTTGTTGGAGCCGTTGTCGCGGGTGACGAAGTCGCCGTAGCCGTCGCCGTCGACGTCCGCGATCGCGCCGCCGAGGGACGCCTTGAGCTTGCGCGTGGTGCTGGTGAGGCCGTCCTTCGTGCCCTTCCAGAAGCGGCTGGGGTACGTCATCTCCTCGAAGCCGTGGCTGGTGACGAGGTCGTCGACGCCGTCGCCGTCCAGGTCGCCGGGGACGAGGTCGATGGGTCCGAAGGTCTGGCTGGTGTGGATGGTCTGCTGCCGCTGGGGCTTGCCGTCCCGCGTGAAGGGCCCGTACGAGACGGTCATCCCCTTGTCGTCCTCGTCGTTCTCCGGGTAGTCGTTGCTGACCAGGTCCCGGTGGCCGTCGCCGTCGAAGTCCCCGGCGCTGAACCCGGCGGAGGTGGCGGGCAGTTCGGTGGCGCCGGCGGTGAGGCCGGTCTCCGATCCCCACAGGGCGAGGAGCTTGTCGCCGTACCGGCTGCCGAGGACGAGGTCGGTGAACCCGTCGCCGTCCAGGTCCCCGACGGTCGCCTGGGTCCCGAAGGTGCCGTCCTGCTCGATCTCGCCGGGGACGCCGTCCGTGGCCCGGTCGATGATCTGGGGGTGCGAGCTGTCCGCTCCCCTCGCCGAGCCGTAGATGACGGTGACGTAGCCGGCGTCGCGCTCGCCGCGGAGCGTGGCGTAGGGGGCGGTGATGGCGAGGTCGGCGTAGCCGTCGCGGTTGAAGTCGGTGAGGGGCGCGGCCGCCGCCCTCGGCGAGGGAGCCGACGGCGCGGCGGACGCGGTGCCGGCGGTGGCGGTGAGCGGCACGGCGACCGCGATGGCTGAAATGGCTGCGATGACGGAGCGTCGCACTGGTCCTCCTGAGACTGCTGTGGGGCAACGCCTGTGCAGTGGGGGAGACCCGCGAGGAGACGGGAGGGTTGCACGGCGGTGAAGGCGGGGCGTACGGCGTGACCTGGAGAGGTGGTTCCCGTGGTGCTCTCCGGGGTGACTCCGTGCGGTGGTCCCGGGGTGGTTCCGTGGGTGGTTCCGTGGGTGGTTCCCTGGGGTGCCCCGGGGCGAAATTGACCCATGAATTGCATGCCTAAGTGACCTGTTCAGGGAGTCATTTCAGCCATAGAGTTCTGATCATGAACGAGAACGCAGCCACCGCGAACACCGACACCAACACCACCGCCTCCCAGCCGGTCCTGACCCGCCACGCCGACGCCGAGACCTGCGCCGACCCGAGCAGCGTCATGACCCTCCTGGGCGAGACGGGCGGGGCCGCGGGCTTCACCAGCTACCGCTCGACCTTCGCCAAGGGCGCGGTCGGCGCCCCCGGCCCACTTCCACACCAAGGCCAGCGAGCTGTTCTTCGTGGTCAGCGGCTCCCTCCAGGTCCTCGTGGGCGAGGAGATCACCATCCTGAACGCGGGTGACTTCCTGGCGGTGCCGCCGCACACCCCGCACGCCTTCGCCGCGGCCCCGGGCTGCGAGGCCGACGTCATGTTCGTCTTCACGCCGGGCATGGGCCGCTTCGACTACCTGCGCCTGCTGAGCCGCGTGCTGCGCGGCGAGGCCGACTTCAAGGAGATCGCCGAGTCCGGCGAGCGCTTCGACAACCACTACGTCAACAGCCCGGTGTGGGCCGCCGCCCTGGAAGCCGCGAAGACGGCCGCCGCGACGACGGAGGCCGCGGAGCCGGAGGCCGCGAAGTGATCGGCGCGACGACGCACGTGCGCGTGGCCCGCCCCTCGCGGGACCTCGCCGCCGCCGAGCGCTTCTACGTGGACGCCCTCGGCCTCGACGTCCTGTGGCGTTCCGCCGCCGAGCGCGCCCCCGGCGCGCACGACCTGCTGATGGTCGGCCCGGCGGGCGGCGCGTGGCACTTCGAGCTGACGCACGACCCCGAGCGCCCGCTGGAGCCGACGCCGACGGTGGACGACCTGTTCGTGGTCTACCTGGGCGAGCCGGTGGACGAGTCCCTGGTCGCCCGGCTCACGGCGGCGGGCGGCACCCGGGTCGCCTCGCACAACCCGTACTGGGACGAGTTCGGCGTGACGGTCGCCGACCCGGACGGCTACCGCCTGGTGCTCTGCTCGCGCACCTGGGGCTAGCGCCCTGCTGATGGATCTCCGCGGCGTCAGCGGAAGGCGGGCAGGTTGCGTGCCGCCCACGCCGCGAAGGGGCGGGCCGGACGGCCGGTGACCCGCTCCACGTCCCCGCTGACCTCCCGCTCGGCGGGCAGCGGGACGCCGAGGACGTCCAGGGTCCCGCCGATGGCCTCCTCCGGCATGAACCGCGCCAGCTGGGCGTGGGCCTGTGCGCGGGTCAGCTCCACGAACGCCACCTCCTCGCCCAGCGCTTCGGCGATCGCCGCGGCCTGCTGGCGCGGGCTGACGGCCTGAGGGCCGGTCAGTTCGTACGTACGCCCAAGGTGTCCGTCCTCAAGCAGCGCGGCCGCCGCGACCCCGGCGATGTCCGCCGGGTCGACGACGGGCAGCGCCACGTCCCCGAACGGGGCCAGGACCGTGCGCTCGGCGCGGACCGCGTCGGCCCAGGCGAAGGCGTTGGAGGCGAAGCCGCTGGGGCGCAGGACCGTGAAGCCGAGGCCGGAGCCCCGTACGGCGGCCTCGAACTGCCGCAGCCGGGCGTGCGAAGGGGCCTTCGGCCGGGTCGAGTTGAGCTGCGACGACACCAGGACGACCCGCTTGACGCCGGCCCGCGCGGCCGCGTCGAGCAGCGCGTCCGGGTGTTCGCCGTGGCTGTTCAGCTCGCCGCCGAGCAGCAGGAAGAGCGCGTCCGCGCCGTCCAGGACCGGCCGCATGGACGCCGCGCTGCCGACGTCGGCCCGCGCGTGCCGGACCCCGGCGGGAAGGTCCCCGGCGGGAAGGTCCGCGGGCCTCTCCCGCCGGGACACCGCGACGACGTCCTCGCCCGCGTCGGCCAGCAGGGGAACCAGCGTCCGGCCGATGTTGCCCGTCGCACCCGTCACAACGATCATCGAAATCTCCTGAGTTGTTTGGTCGGTCAGTCAGTCGGCCAGTTAGTTAGCTGGCTGACTCACTCGCTGGATGAGAACGTAGCACGGGTGTTCGGCGTTTGCCTATAGTGAGTTGGGTGACCAACTCAGTGAATCCCGGGCCGAAGCCGAAGTCCGGGCCGAAGCCGGAACAGGGTGCGAAGCCCAGGGCGCGCGGCGCCGACAAGCGGCGGCGGCTCGCGGCCGCGGCGGCCCGGGTCCTGCACGAGCGGGGCGTCGAGCGCACCACCCTCGCCGACATCGCGCGCGCGGCGGACGTGCCCGTGGGCAACGTCTACTACTACTTCAAGACCAAGGACGACCTGGTCCGGGCCGCGCTGTCCGAACACACCGCGCGCCTGGACGACATCACGGCGGGCCTGGAGGAGCTGCCGGACCCGCGCGAGCGCCTCAAGGCCCTGGTCGCGGCCTGGGTCGGGCAGCGGGAGACGGCCGCCCGCCACGGCTGCCCCACCGGCACCCTGGCCGTGGAGCTCGACAAGCGCGACGACGGCGGCGGCCTCGACGCCGAGGCCGCCGCCGTGCTCCGCCGCCTCCTGGACTGGGCCGCCGACCAGTTCCGCGCCCTGGCCCTGCCGGGCGCGGACCCGGAGGCGCTCGCCGTCACCTTCGTCTCCGCCTACCAGGGCATGTCGCTCCTGGCCAACGCGTTGCGGGACCCGGAGATCATGACCCGGGAGGGGGCGCGGCTCACCGCGTGGCTCGACGGCCTCGGGGAACCGGCCGGGTGAGGCCCCGGCCGGTCCCGGAGGCGAGGGTCAGCGGCCGACCCAGGCGCCGAAGTAGCCGCGCTCGTTCGGCGCGCCGAGGGCGGCCGGGCCGAAGGACGTGCTGCCGGAGGTCGTCAGACCGGACTTCGCGCCCTTGAGGAACCAGGCCGCGCCGACCTCGTTGACGGTGGTGTCCTCCTGGGGCGCGGTGACGGTCAGGTCGGCCTTCTTGTCGCCGTCGACGTCGGAGAGCGTGCCCGCGGCGCCGAAGTGGTCGCCGGTCTCGGAGACGCCGGGCACGCCCGCCGTGGACTGCGTGAAGAGCTGCGCGCCCTTGCCGCTGAGGCCGGTCTTGGCGCCCTTCAGGAGGGTGACGCTGCCGGTGTCGTAGGCCTGCTTGTCGCCCACCTTGATGTCCTCGCCGGGGGCGCCGACGGCGATGTCGGCGTAGCCGTCGCCGTTGACGTCGCCCGCGCTGAGTCGGGCGCCGAACTGGTCCCCGCGGTGGTAGTCGTCGCCACCCGCCATGGGGCCGCCCTGCTCGCCCACGCCGGGCACGCCCGGGCTGTCCTGGGTGAGCTTCTTGCTGCGGACGGCGCCGGGCCCCTTCTTGCTGCCGTAGTCGACGCGGATGGTGCCCTTGTCGTCGTGCTGCGAGTCGCCGTCGCCGTGGACCTCGCGGGTCACGAAGTCGCCGTACCCGTCGCCGTCGACGTCCGCGACGACGCCTTCCCGGGACGGCTTGAGGGTCTTCGAAGAGGCGTTGCTGAGGCCGTTCCGCGTGCCCTTCCAGAAGCGGCTCGGGAGCGGTCCGTCCTCTTCGCCGGTGCTGATGACGAGGTCGTCGACGCCGTCGCCGTTCATGTCCCCTGCCACCAGGTCGAGGACTCCGGGCTCCGCCGGGAAGGGCACGCCCTGCTTCCTGGCCGGGTCGCCCTGGCCGGTGAACGGGCCGTAGGAGACGGTCATGGTCGCCCGGTCGTTGCCGTGCACCGGGTATGCCTCGGTCACCAGGTCGCGGTGCCCGTCGCCGTTGAAGTCCCCGGCCGTGATGTTCCCGTAGGCGCCGTTGGTGACCTGTGCGAGAGTCCCCGGTCAGGCCGTTGGCGGACCCCCACAGCAGGACGGCCTTGGCGGTGATGTCGCCGCTGACGACGAGGTCGGTGTAGCGGTCCCCGTTGAAGTCGCCGACGACCAGTTCCTGGCCGAAGGTGTCGCCCTCGGCGGCGTCGCCCGGAACGCCGGGGGTGTCGCGGTGGATGAGGCGCGGGTGCGCCTTGTCGGGCCCGTTCTTGGACCCGGGTACGACGGCCACGTACCCGGCGCCCTGCTTGCCGCCGACGGTGCCGTACGCGGCGCCGAACGCGACGTCGGCGTAGCCGTCGCCGTTGAAGTCGGCCACCGGCGCCTTGGGGGGCCTGGGGGCGGCGGTCGCGGTGCCGGTCGCGGCGAGCGTGAGCGGCGCGGCGAGCGCGGCCGCCGCGACGGCCGCGATGAGGGAACGGCGCACTGTTTCTCCTGAGGTGTGCGTGGCGGCCCGGCGGGTGTTCGCCGCCGGGGCCGGTGTCGTGAGGGTGGGTGGTGCGGGTACGGGCGTCAGCGCGCGAGGCGCTCGCCCAGGCGGGCGCCCTTCTCCGGCGCGCCGAGCGCGGCCGGACCGAAGGACGTGGCGCCGGAGGTCGTCACGCCGGTGGCACTGCCCTTGAACACCCAGGCGGCGCCCGAGTTCAGGACGGTGCCGTCCTCCCAGGGGGCGGCCACGGTGAGGTCGGCCTTCTTGTCGCCGTTGAGGTCGGAGAGCAGGACGCGGGTGCCGAAGCGGTCGTCCTTCTCGGAGGCGCCGGGGACGCCCTTCGCGGACTGGGTGAAGGCCTGGGCGCCGGTCCCGCTGAGGCCGCCCTTCGCGCCCTTGAGGATGACGACGCTGCCCGCGTCCTCGACGTTCTTGGTGCCCGCCTTGACGTCCTCACCGGGGACGCCGACGGCGACGTCCGCGTAGCCGTCGGCGTTGATGTCGCCCGCGCTGATGTCGAAGCCGAACATGTCGCCGTCGTTGAAGTCGTCCGGCGAGGTCTCGCCGCCGCCCTTCGCCGACGCCGGGCACGCCCGGCGAGTCCTGGGTGATCTTCACGGTGCGGGTGGCGGCGGGCCCTGCGGCGCTGCCGTAGTCGACGCGGACGGTGCCCGCCTCGCTGTCGTTGTCCTCCTGCGATCCGCCGTTGTCGCGGGTGACGAAGTCCCCGAAGCCGTCGCCGTCGACGTCCGCGACGGTGCCGCCGATGGACGACTTCAGCGGCGTGGAGGTGTGGCTGAGGCCGTCCTTGGTGCCCTGCCAGAACTTGCTGGCGTACGCCTTGTCCTCGAAGCCGTGGCTGGAGACGAGGTCGTCGACGCCGTCGCCGTTCAGGTCACCGGCGACGAGTTCGTGGATCTCCCGGAACGCCCCGGCGCTCACGGTGTCCTTCGAGGCGGGCTCGCCGCCGCGCGCGAACGGCCCGTACGAGATGGTCATGCCCGAGTCGTCGCTCTCGGGCCCGCCCTGGTACTCGCTCGTCACCAGGTCGCGGTGCCCGTCGCCGTTGAAGTCGCCGGACGTCAACCGCCCACGGGCGTGGGGGAACTCGCTGGCCGCGTCCGTCAGCCCGTCCTTGGAGCCCCACAGCGCGACGGACTTGGTCGTGAACCCGTAGTCCGAGACGACGAGGTCGGTGTACCCGTCCCCGTCGAAGTCCCCGATGGTCGTCTCCGTACCGAAGGACTGCCCCTCGGCCACGTCGCCGGGCACACCGGCCGTACCCCGGTGGATGAGGCGCGGGTGCGCCTTGTCGGGCCCGCTCGCCGACCCGTACATGACGGCGACGTACCCGGCGCCCTCCTTGCCGCCCACGGTCCCCTCCGGAGCGGAGATGGCGAGGTCGGCGTAGCCGTCCTTGTTGAAGTCGGCCACGGGGGCCTTGGCCGCCCTGGGGGCCTGAGGCGCGGCGGTCGCGGTGCCGGTCGCGGCGAGCGTGAGCGGCGCGGCGAGCGCCGCCGTCGCGACGGCGGCTATCAGGGAACGACGCACTGTTCCTCCTGTGACGTGCAGTGGTACGTGCGTGAATGACGCACACAAGACCACTCAGGGGGCGCGACGGTTGTACACCGGGCGGAAATCATGATGAGGCCCGGAAGACACCTGCTGGTCGGCGGACTTGGCCCCGCGTGCCACCGCCCTGCGGGGCGAGCTCAGACGCGGTACCGCTCGTGCGGGACGCCTCGCTGCCATACGGCCTCGAAGGCGGCCGAAGCGAGTCGGGCCACCGCTGGTTCCGTACGCACTTCCCAGCCCGGTTCCGACCAGTCGCCGTCCCCCGAGAAGTGGTTGAAGAGCACGGCCTCGCCGTCGAACACCCAGCAGTCGTTTCCGGGCAGCACGATGTCCGACGCCTGGCGCCTCGGCAGCCAGCGGACCTCTTCCCCCGCGTGGACGTTGACGACGGTGCCCGCGTGTTCGTACCGGATGTAGTCGGTCACCGGCTCGGAGACCACGCGGGCGCGGCGGACGGAGACGCCTCGGGCGACCGTGCGCTGGATCAGCTCCACCCAGGGCGACCAGTAGGTCGAGGCGGGGTCCACGTCCCGTTGCCCGGTCCGCTTCCACGCCTCGAAGTCGCCCGCCTCGTCGCCCACGCCGTAGGCGTCCCGCATCTCCAGGTGAACGGCCGAGTGCCGGGCGGCCGCCAGCAGTTCGCCGAAGCCCGGCTCGCCCTGTGCCATCACATGCCCTCCGTGATCAGGCCCTGTCTCAGACCGGTTGGTACTCCTCGTGCGGGACGGCGCGTTCCCATACGGCCTCGAAGGCCGTGGAGCAGAGGCGCGCCAGGGCCGGGTCCGTCGTGCGTTCCTCGTCGCCCTCGGGGGACAGCTCGCCGTCCCCGGTGAAGTGCAGGAACAGGACGAGCGTGTCGTCGAAGAGCCAGAAGTCGTTGCCGGGCAGCGCCAGGTCAGAGGCCCGGCGCCGAGGTAGCCAGCGGACTTGTTCACCGGCGGCCACGTTGCTTGGTGTGAAGTCGTGTTCGAACCGCAGGTAGTCACTCATCGGTTCCGAGAGAGATCCGGGCCCGCCGGACGACGACGCCACGGTCCGTGATCTCTTTCATCAGCGACAGCCACGGGCGCGACGCCGGATCGCGCCACGCGGCCACGCTGGCAGGGTCCTGCGACCAGGACACGAAGACCGGATCGGACCGCATGTACCCGTCCCGCATCTCCAGGTGCACCGCCGAGTGCTTGGCCTGACGGAACAGGTCCTCAAACGTCGGCTCCTCCGCCACCGCTCACCTCCGGGAGCCCAGCTCGTACGTTCACACCTTGCCGCGTCGGCGCCACAGGCGGCGGCGTGGGGGCTTGGCCACGATGTCGCCGCCCTTTGACCTGCCGGTCAGCATGATGCGCAGGCGCACCGGCGTCTCCGGCCCCGGCGGCGGCGGGATCTTGATCTCGCCCCTGCTGTGCGTGATCCCGTCCGCGTTCACCACCACCCCCGGCGGCGTCACCAGCGTCAGGTTCCCGCCCATCCGCAGGTCCACCACCAGGTCAAGCACGCTGTACGTGATCACCGCCTCGGTGAAGTCCAGCTTCAGGTCCGTGAACATCAGCCGCACCTCCATCCGGCGCGGCACCTGCCACCGGCCCGTACGCTCCCTCTCCCCGAAGCGCTGGTCGATCCTGAGCACCTCGCGCGCCTGCGGCGCGATCCCCTCCTGCGGGAGGTCCGTGGTCAGCGCCGCCAGGTCGGCGAACGTCTTGGCCGCCATCGCCGCCTCGACGCGCTCGTCCAGCTCGGCGACCGTCAGCCGGCCGTCGCCCGCCGCGACCCGGAGCAGCTCCACCACCCGGTCCCGGTCCTGGTGCGACACCCGTATCTCGGGCGCCTGGTTGCGTCGGCGCGAGGAGTCGTCTGCCCTAGAGATTTCGCCCGTCATGCCTTCAGTGTGCCGTCGCGAAGGAGACGAACTCAGCCCAGGTCGCGCTTTCGACGGTGAGATGTGGGCTGGTCTTGTTCTTGGAGTCGCGTACGTGCACCGTGGCGGTGGGGTTGGATATGGCGACTTCGACGCAGTCGGGCTCATCGTTGCCGCTGTAGCTGCTCTTGTGCCATTCCAGGGCGACTTCTACGCATTCAGGTCCGTCGTTGCTGCTGTGGCTACTTTTGAACCACTGCAGAGTGGGCCCGGGGGCTGGAGGGTTAGGGGTCATGTCTCTCCCAGTACTTGCTCGATGAAGGCCAGGGACTCCCGTGGCGTGAGAGCTTGGGCCCGGATCATGCCATAGCGCAGTTCCAGGATCTGGACTTGCCGACAGTCGCTGATCACTTGGCTGAACAGCTGGCCTGCTGAGTACGCGAGCGTCTTGCCGTCCCGCAGTTTGATCAGCCGGAATGATCCGTCCATGCCCGCGTGGTCGTCACGGTCTGTGGGGATGACCTGGATCTCCACGTGCCTCAACCCGCCGATCTCCAACAGGTGTTCGAGCTGCTTCCGTAGCACCATTCTGCCCCCGATCGGCCGCCGCAACGTCACCTCTTCCTGGATGAACGTGAGGGTGGCCTGCGGTGACCGGTCGAAGACTGCTTTCCGCGCCATGCGCGCGGCCACGTGGCGGCTGATCTCCTCCTCGGTGAATGCGGGGCGACGCACCGCGTACAGCGACTGCGCGTACTCCGGTGTCTGGAGGAGTCCGTGGATGTGGTGGCTGGCGTACGCCCCGAGCTCCACGGCCTTGTCTTCTAAATTCTTCAGATCCCGGACGTTCTTCGGATACCGAGCCTCCTCCACATCCTTTTTCATCGACGAGATCTTGCCGTTCGCCCCCAGGGCCTTGTCCGCCCCGTCCAGGAACTCCGGCTTCGGCACCCGGCGCCCCCGCTCCACCGACGCCACCATGTCCCCGCCGTACCCGATGGCCGCCCCAAGCTGCGCCTGGCGCATTCCCGCCGCCTCGCGCCACACCTTGATCTGGCGGCCCACCGCCTTGAGTACCGCCGCCGCTTCCTCGTCTTCCATGCGGCTCCACCTTCCGCTTGCGCGTACTGGCTCTGCGGCGGCCAGCGTAGACAGGAGTGACCCCTTGTGACGAGGTGACCGCGTCGTGTGTTTCCAGGACCCGGTGGCGCCCGACGCCAAAGACAAAGAACCGTAGGGGAGTACCCACCCCACCCCACCGGCCCTCGGCTCACCCTCAGGGGTGAACATGGTCAATTTGGCTGGCATATCCGGCAGTTGATGGTGCAGCGTCGGCGCCGACAGCCGTAGACACAAAAACGGTCCCCGCCAGGGGCTGGCACCCCCAGGCGAGGACCTGTTCACCGAGGAAGAAGCGCTTCCCGATGACTTACCAGCAGCTTATCGCGCCCGAGCGCTCGGCATCCGGCCCTCCCGGCCCCGGACTCCACCACGTAACCGAACCGCACACCGAACGCTTCACCGTGGTCGGAAACGATCTCGCCCAGCACCGCGAACTGTCATTAACGGCCATCGGGTTGGCGCTGCACATCCAGTCGCTGCCCGCAGGGGCCCGGGTCGGGATCAAGGCGCTGGCGCAGCGGTTCCCCGAAGGGGAGATCCGGATCGCCGCCGCGTTGCGGGAGTTGGTGGACCACGGGTACCTCGCCCGCGAGAAGACGCGGCTGCCGTCGGGGCGGATCGTGACGCGGGTGGTGTCGTACAACAAGCCACGGCACGCGGCGGCGGCTGCGGCTGCGGCCGAGCCGCGTCCCGCACGCGTGCGGGCCAGCACCGAGCTGCTGATCGGGCTCCGCGCGGTCGAGCCCCGGCTGCTGCTCTCCGAACGGGACGTACGACGTCTTGAGCCGGGCGTGGAGGCCTGGCTGGCGCGGGGCGTGCCACCGGATCTCGTGCGGGAGGCGCTGGCGCGCGAGCTGCCAGAGGGGGTGATCCGGCACCCGGGCGCCTTCCTCGCCCACCGGCTCTCCGACCTGCTGCCTCCGGCGCTGCCCGACCGGGCGAAGGCGCCGCCGCCCAATCCGCTCCAGAACTGCGAGGGGTGTGACCGCGCCTTCCGGGCGGCGAGACCCGGGCGGTGCCGGCTGACTGCCGCCCGAACGGCGCCGTCGCCTAGGGGCGTCCCCGCCGCGCGCGGCACGTGTGGTGGAACACTGGTCCGCCACAGGCGCGGGGCAGGGGAGGCCGATGACCGAGCCGTCGATGCAGGAGCTGATCCGGAGCCGCAGGCGCGCCGGGTTCGTGGGGCGGCGGGCCGAACTCGCCGCGTTCCGCGAGAACTTCGAGATCCCGGTGGCCGACGAACGCCATCGCTTTCTGTTTCACGTGCACGGGAACGCGGGTGTGGGCAAGACCTCGCTGGTGCGTGAGCTGGAGCAGCTGGCGGGGCAGCGGGGCGCGCTCACCGCGTACCTCGACGAATCCGTCGGCAGCGTGCCGGAGGCGATGGCGGCGGTCAGCGCCGAGTTCGCCCGCGAGGGCCGCCGGTGCAAGGAACTCGACCGGATGCTGGCCACGCACCGCGAGCGGCGGCACGAGGCGGAGATGGCGGCCCTCGCGGCGGCCGCCGACCCCGGCCAGGACGGGGGCGCCGCCCCGCCCCCCTCGACGGGCAGCGTCACGGCGGCCCGCGCGGGCCTGGCCGGGCTCGGGCTGCTGCCGGGCGTGGGCGCGTTCGCGGGCGCCGTCGACCCGGAGCGGCTCGCGCAGGGCGCCGACCGGCTGCGCGCGGGGCTGAGCGCCCGCTTCCGCAACCAGGAGGACGTCCAGCTCGTCCTGTCCCCGGAGCGGGTCCTGACCCCGGTGTTCCTCAGCGAACTGGCCGAAGCCGCCCGCGCCTTCCCCTGGGTCGTGCTCTTTCTCGACACGTACGAACGCACCGGGCCGTTTCTTGATGGCTGGCTGTGCGACGTGATGACGACCGACCGGTACGGGGCGCTGCCCGCGAACCTCGTCGTCGTGACCGCCGGGCAGCAGCCCTTCGACGCCGCCCGCTGGGACGGCTACCTGGATTTCATGGCGGACGTCCCGCTGGAGCCGTTCACGGACCTGGAGGCGCGCGGCCTGCTCGCCGGGAAGGGCGTGACCGCCGAGCCGGTCGTGGAGGAGGTGCTGCGGCTCTCCGGCGGCCTGCCCGTCCTGGTGTCCACGCTCGCCGAGAGCCGCCCCGCCGACCCGGACGACGTCGGCGACCCCTGCGCCACCGCCGTGGAACGCTTTCTGAAGTGGGAGCAGGACCCCGTGCGCCAGGCCGTGGCCCTGGCCTGCGCGCTGCCGCGCCGACTCGACGAGGACGTGTTCCGGGCGGCCGTGGACGGCGTGTGCGCCGACGCCGACGCGCCGGGCCTGTTCACCTGGCTGCGGGGGCTGCCCTTCGTCAGCGACCGGGGGCGCTGGCTCGCCTACCACGACGTGGTGCGCGCCCCGATGCTGCGCCTGCAGCGGCGCCGCTCGCCGCGCGGCTGGGCCGAGCGGCACGGCAGGCTCGCCGCGACCCTCGGCCGCTGGCGCACGGAGGTCGAGACCGGCCTCGGCGCGGACACCCCGTGGGGCGACGAGCGGTGGCGCGCGCTCCGGCTCGCCGAGTCCTACCACCTGCTGTGCGCCGAAGAACGGGCCGCGCTGCCCGCCGTTCTCGGCGACACGGTCATGGCCTGCGCCCGGGGCGAGGCCGTCGCCCGGCAGTGGGCCAGGGCCCTGGCCGACGCGGGCGCCGACACCGGGGGGCGCGCGGCGGGCGAGTGGGGGCGCGACCTGCTGGCCGCGCTCGACCGCGACGACCTGGCGATACCGCTGGGGCTGCTCCTCGACCGGGCCGGTCTCGACCCCCGGCAGCGGGCCCTCGCTCACGCCGTGCGCGGCCGGGTCCGCCGCGACAGCGGCGCGTACGACGCCTCCCTCGCCGACTACGACCGGGCGCTCGCGCTCGACCCGGAGCTGGTGCGCGCCTACCGGGGCCGGGCCGACACGCACGCCAAGCGCGGCGACTACGCCGCCGGGATCACGGACCTGGACCGCGCCGTCGCGCTCGCCCCCGACCACGTGCGGACCCTCAGCGTCCGGGGCGAGTTCCACCGGGTCCTGGGTCACCGCGACCCGGCGCTCGCCGACCTCGACCGCGCCCTCGACCTCGACCCCGCGTACGCGTCCGCCTGGGCGTCGCGAGGCGCCGTACGGCACAGCCTCGGACAGCACGACGAGGCCCTCGCCGACCTCGACCGAGCCCTGGAACTGAAGCCGGAGTACGCCTGGGCCCTGGTGCGGCGCTCGCGGGTCCACGGGAGCCTCCAACGGCCCGAGCGACAGCTCGCAGACCTGGACCGGGCGGTCGGCCTGGCCGCCGACTGGCCGTGGGTGTGGGGCATGCGCGGCGACGCGCTGCGCGTCATGGGCCGCCTGGAGGACGCCGTCGCGGACTACGACCGCGCGATCGGCGCCGACGACGGCTACGCCTCGGGCCACGCGGGCCGTGGCGCCGCGCTTGTCGGCCTCGGCCGCGAGCGGGAGGCCGTCGCGGCCCTCGACCGCGCGCTCGAACTCGACCCGGACCGGGCCTGGTTCCTGGCCCAGCGCGCCAACGCCCACCTCGCCCTCGGCGACCACGAGCGGGCCCACACCGATGCCCGCCGGGCCGTCGAGCTGTGGCCGGAATCCCCATGGGCGCGGTACGTGCTGGCGGTGGTCCTGAACCGGATGCAGCGGTACGAGGACGCCCGCGCGGGCCTGGACCGGGCCCTCGACCTCGACCCGGACTACGGGCACGCGCTGTCCCTGCGCGGCCAGGTGCACTCCGAACTGGGCGCGCACGAGCGGGCCCTGGCGGACCTGGACCGCGCCGTGGCCCTCGACGAGGGCTCCGTCTGGCGCCGCCAGCGCCGCTACATCGCACGCCTGCGCGTGGGCCGCCTGCGCACGGCCGCCGAAGACCTCGACCACCTCACGGCCGCAGGGGAGTCCGCCGAGTGGGTGCGCGGCATGACGGCGGGCATTCACCTCTGGCAGGGCCGTGCCGAGCGGGCGTACGAGGCGCTCGACGTCGACGGCGGAGCCGCCGCGAGCGCCTTTCTGAACGGCACCGACGTGTTACGCCCAGGCGTGCCGCAGGACCGGGCGGTGGCAGCGCGCCCGCGCGGCGGCGTGGGACGTGCGCGCGCACGACGAAACCCTCGGCGCGATCGCCCTCGCCTTGACGGTGAGCGGCGCCCAGGGCCTGGCCGTGGGCCGCCCGGTTTGGCACGACGCGCACCGGCTGCTGCGGTCCAGCGCACGGCGGCCCGCCGAGGACGACTACCTGCACGCGGTGATCGCCGCCGCCCTCGGCGACTGGCCCGCGCTGGACGCGCGCCTGGCCCGCTGCGTCCCGCTCGCCGCGTCCCGCACGAGCTGGGTGGACCGCGCCGAACTCGCCGACCTCCTCACGGAGCTGCTCGCCGCCCCCGGCGCCGACCTCGTCCTCCTCGCGCCGCGCGCCGCCCACGTGGCGGCAGCCCGCGACGCCTTCCGGGCGCGGTACGCGGAGCCGCCCGCTAGCCCTGACGCGTCTGCACCAGGATCGCCGCGCCCGACGGCTCCGGGGTGAGCAGCAGCGTCATCGCGTACGAGGCCGATACGCCCTCGCCGAGGGAGAGTTCCACCGTGCGGGGCGTGAAGTCGCCCACCGACCGGCACGCCCACCAGGCGTCCAGCTCGGGGCGCTCGGCGCGCAGCAGGGCGGTGACGGCGTGGCCGCGCGCGCCCGGGGGCTCGCGGTCGGCGCGGGTGCGGAAGTGCCGGTACAGGTCCAGGAGCAGGGGCTGCCAGGCGGGCAGGACGCGCTGGTGGGCGGGATCGGTGGCGAGGAGCAGCAGGAGGTTGCGGCGGGCGGGCTCCACGCGGGCGGGGTCGGGCCACACGGCCGCGTACGCCGCGTTCCAGGCGAGGACGTCGAAGGCGGGGGACAGGAGCAGGGCCGGGGCGGCGGGCCAGCTGTCCAGCAGGTTCCGGTAGTCCGGCGGCGGGGGCGTCGGCGCGGCCTGGGGCGCGGGGGCGTAGCCCGCCAGGGCGAGGGCGTGGCGGTGGGATGCCCCGTCCAGGCGCAGGGCGCGGGCCTCCACCGCGTCAAGGACCTGCCGGGAGGTGTCCACCCGGCCCTGCTCCAGCCATGTGTACCAGGCCACGGAGACCCCCGAGAGCGCCGCGACCTCCTCGCGGCGCAGGCCGGGCGCGCGCCGCCGTGGCGTGCCGGGAAGGCCCACGTCCGCCGGGGACAGGAGCTCGCGGTGCGCCCGGAGGAAACCGCCGAGCTCGCGGCGCGGTGTGCCCGTGGCCGCGCTGGTGGCCGTGCCCGTCATCGTGTTACCTCCGCTCACCCCATGAACGCCCGCCTGGCTGACGCCCATTCCCGGCGGGACGCTGGGCGCATGACCGACACCACACAGGCCACCGTCTGGCGCCGCCGCAACGACTCCTCCGGCCTCACCACGCCCCGTACCCTCCTGCGCGTCTACACCCCGACCGGCACTCTGGAAGACGTCACCGCCTCCTACGAGCGGCTGCTCGGCGTGGAGAAGGACATGTGGTTCACCTATCCCGAGGCGCGGCTGCGGCTCGCCGTCGTGGGGAGCTTCTTGATCGTCGAGGGCTCGGAGGACGTCCTCGCGCCGTTTAGGAGCACGGACGGGACGCTGGTCGTGGACTCCGCCGAGCGGTACGTGGAGCGCCTGGCCGCCGAGGGAGCCGAGCTCCTCGTGCCGCCGCACCGCGTTCCGACCGGCACCGGGTTCACCGCGCGGCACCGGGACGGCACGGTCGTCGAATACGTAGAACACCGGCCAACTCCCGACGGTAACTAGGGAAAACGCACCTTCCGTACAAAGCGATTGCCCCCTGAACCCACCGTTCCCGTTCGATTACAGTGCTGCCGAGTCGGACGCCGAGGCACGGGAAAGGGGGTTCGGTGAGTGCCGCAGCAGCCACCGGGGTGTGGGGCCGCGCCGAGCAGCAGGACTTCCGCAGCCGGGTGCGCGGCGCGCTGCTCGGGGCCGCCGTCGGGGACGCGCTGGGCGCGCCCGTGGACCCCCTGAGCCTGGCGGACCTCCGCGCCGAGCACGGCGCCGACGGCCTGACCGAACCCGCCCTCGCGCACGGCAGGCGCGGCGCGGTCACCGCCGCCACGCAGCTGTCGCTGTTCAGCGTGGACGGGCTGATACGGGCGCAGGTGCGCCGCGACACCGGGGCCTGGCACCCGCCGACGGACGTGCACCGGGCCTACCGGCGCTGGGCGGCGACCCAGCGCGACTGGGGGCCCGACGAGCGGCGCGATGAGGACGGCTGGCTGGCCCGCGAGGAGTGGCTGTACGCGCGGCGCTCGCCCGCCCGCGCCTGCCTGACCGGGCTCGCCGACGACCGCATGGGCACCCTCGACGTGCCGAAGAACCCGGGCGAGAAGGGGCCGGAGGCCGCGACGCGGTCCGCGCCGTTCGGGCTGCTCGTGGGGTGGGAGCCGCAGCTGGTGCTGCAGCTCGCGGTGGAGTGCGCGGTGCAGACGCACGGCCACGCGACCGCCTATCTCGCGGCGGGCGCGCAGGCCGTGCTCGTGCACGGCCTGGCCCGTGGCGAGTCCCTCGACGGGGCCATCCAGCGGTCCCTGGCGCTGCTCGCCGCGCGGCCGGGGCACCAGCCCGTCGTCGACGGCCTGCGGCACGCGCTCGGCGCCGTCCGGCAGGGCATGCCGACCGCCGCGCGCGTCGAGGAGCTGATCGGCGACGGCACGGCGGAGGGCGTCCTTTCCGCCGCCGTGTACTGCGCGCTCGTCGGCGAGGACATCCGGCACGGGCTGCGGCTCGCCGTCAACCACGGCGGCCCTTCGGCGGCGGCGGGCGCGCTGTGCGGGGCGCTGCTGGGCGCGCTGCACGGCGAGACCGCGCTGCCGCCCGGCTGGCTGACCGAGCTGGAGGGCCGGGCCACCGTCCTGGAGCTCGCCGACGACTTCGCCATGGAGATGACGCAGGGGCCCGCCCTGCACACCCCGGCCGGTGCCGCGCCGGGCTGGCTGGCCCGCTACCCCCGGGGCTGAGCGGCTTCGAGGGGTCTACACCTGGGAGTCCGCGAGGATCTCCAGGGCCCGCTTCTTCAGCTCGGGGCTCGCCTGCTGCGCGTTCCCCGCGTCGAACGGCGGCTGCGGGTCGTACTCGACCGCGAGCTGGATGGCGCGCGCGGTGTCGTCGTCGGTGAGCAGGGCCGCCAGGCGCAGCGCCATGTCGAGCCCCGCCGAGACCCCGGCCGAGGTGAGGAACTTCCCCGACTCCACGAAGCGTTCGGGGACGTAGGTGACGTCGAAGGTCTTCTCCAGGTACTCCGCCGACGCCCAGTACGTCGTCGCGCGGCGCCCGTCGAGGAGCCCGGCGGCGGCGAGCACGAGGGAGCCCGTGCACACGGACGTGGTGAAGCGGGTGCGCCGGCTGGTGGCGCGAATCCACTTCAACAGGGTCTGGTTCCCCATCGCGGCGATGACGCCTCGGTTGCCCGCGCCGGGGACGAGCAGCACGTCGAGGCGGCCCGCCTCGTCGAGGGCGCGCTCGGCGACGACGGCCACGTCGCCGGTGTCGGTGCGCACGGGGCCGCGCCGCTCGGCGACCATCGTGACGGTCGCGCCCGGCACCCGGGAGAGGATCTCGGCGGGCCCGGTGGGGTCGAGGAGGCTGTAGCCGTCGTAGAGCAGGATGCCGATCCGCGGGCCCTTGCCGCCTGGTTTCTTGGCGGTGGTGGCGTGGGCGGTGGCGGCCGCAGCGCTGAGGCCGGTGGTGGTGAGCGCGGCCGTGGCGGCGGTGGAGCGCAGCAGGGTGCGCCGTGTCGTGGGCTGTGTCATGCCACCGGAGTCTGCGGCGCGGACGCCCGCCGCGGCCGTGGCATGTCCGGCATCCTGCGCAACGTGTCCCCGCTGACGCCGTACGTGTCGTGGAAGGCCTGGCGGAGCGTCTGCGCCGAGCGGAAGCCGCAGCGGCGGGCGATCGCCGCCAGGGACAGTTCGCTGGAGCGCACGAGGTGCGCGGCGGCCTCGGTGCGGGCGGCGCGCACCGCGCGGGCCGGGGTGGTGCCCAGGTGCGCGGCGAACAGGCGCGTGAGGTGCCGGGTGCTGACGCCCGCGCGGGCGGCGAGCGCGGCCGGGGTCAGATCGTCGGCGAGGTGGGCGGAGATGTGGCCCGCGAGGTCGCGGACCAGGCGGTCGCCCGGGGGCGGCGCGGACAGGAAGAGGCTGATCTGCGCCTGGTCGGCGGGCCGGTGGAGGTAGGAGACGAGCTCGCGGGCCACCGCGCGGGCCAGGGTCGGGCCGTGGTCGTCCTCGATGAGGGACAGGGTCAGGTCGAGGGCGCTGGTGACGCCCGCGGAGGTGTAGACGTTGCCGTCGCGCACGTACAGCGGGCCGGTGTCGACGGCCACCGCCGGGTGCCGGGCGGCCAGTTGCTCGCCGTAGCCCCAGTGGGTGGTGGCCCTGCGGTGGTCGAGGAGGCCCGCGGCGGCGAGCACGTAGGCGCCGGTGCACACGGACGCGACCCGGCGGCTGGCGCGCGCGAGCCGCCGGACCTGGGCGACCAGACGGGCGTCCGCCGCCGCCCGCTCGTATCCGGCGCCGCCCGCCACCAGGAGCGTGTCCAGCGGCCCGGACACCGCCTCCAGGTTCTGCCCGGCCCCGAGGGCGATCCCGGAGCTGCTGCGCGCGGCCGTCCGGCCGACGGTTCCCAGCTCGATCTCGTACGGGGGCCGCGCGCCGTACCGGTTGGCGATGTCCAACGCCCCGCTCGGGCAGGCGATGTCGAGGATCTGGGAGTCGTCGTACGCGACGATGAGTATGCGTCTCGCGCTAGGCATGGGGGCATCCCACCACGCCCGCCCGCCCCGAAAGGGGCGGGCGGGCGGGGAACGCGAGCGCGATAGCGCGGAGCCACCCGCAGACGAAATCCGGCAGAGGCTACGAAACCGCCTTGGGGGGCGCGGGCTCCGCCTGCTCCGGCAGCGGAAGGGCCCCGGCGGCGGAGCCGTCACCGTCCGTGTTGATGCGCTCGATGAGCGCGTCCCGCTCAGGCGTGTCCTCCGGCTTCACGTACCCGATCACGACGTACAGCACCAGCGAGACCGCCAGCGGGATCGACACCTGGTACTGCAGGGGCACGCCCCCGTCGACGTTCCAGTGGATGGGGTAGTTGACCAGCCAGAACGCGAGGAGCCCGGCGGCCCAGCTGGTGAGCGCGGCCGTGGGCCCGCAGCGGCGGAAGGTGCGCAGCAGGCCGAGCATCATCGGGATGGCGATGGGGCCCATGAGTCCGGCGACCCACTTGATGACGACGGTGATGATGTCGTTGAAGGTGGGGGAGTTGACCTGGGTGGCGACCGCCATGGAGAGGCCGAGGAAGACGACCGTGGTCACGCGGGCGGCGACGAGCCCGGCGCGGTCCGTCCACTGCCGGGCCCGCCGGGAGAGGACGGGTGCCACGTCGCGGGTGAAGACGGCCGCGATGGCGTTGGCGTCGGAGGAGCACATGGCCATCGTGTGGGAGAAGAAGCCGACGATGACCAGGCCCAGCAGGCCGTGCGGGAGCAGCTGTTCCGTCATCAGGGCGTAGGAGTCGGAGCCGTCGGGCTTCTTCGCGTCGACGAGCAGCGGCGACATCCACATGGGGAAGAACAGGACCAGCGGCCACACCAGCCACAGCACCGCCGACAGCCTGGCGGAGCGCGTGGCCTCGCGGGCGTTGGCGGTGGCCATGTACCGCTGGGCCTGGTTGAGCATGCCGCCGTTGTACTCGAAGAGCTTGATGAACAGGAAGGCGAGCAGGAAGACCGTGCCGTAGGGGCCGATCAGCGGTTTCTCGTGGCCGTCGAGTTCGGGCCGGTCCCAGACGCCGAAGAAGCCGCCGTAGTCGCCGAGTTCCACGACCACGGCCACGAACATGGCGATGCCCGCGAGGAGCTGGATCACGAACTGGCCCAGCTCGGTGAGGGCGTCCGCCCACAGGCCGCCGATGGTGCAGTAGACGGCGGTGACGGCTCCGGTGATGAGGATGCCCTGGTTGAGGGAGACGCCGGTGAACACGGAGAGCAGGGTGGCGATGGGCGGCCCACTTGGCGCCCACGTCCACGATCTTCAGGAGCATCCCGGACCAGGCGAGCGCCTGCTGGGTGGGCAGGTCGTAGCGGTTCTTCAGGTACTCGAGGGGGGACGCCACGTGCAGCCGTGAGCGCAGCCGGTTGATGCGCGGCGCGAACAGGCGGGAGCCGATCGCGATGCCGAGCGCGATGGGGAAGGACCAGGTGACGAAGGACGTGACGCCGTAGGTGTAGGCGATGCCCGCGTAGCCGGTGAACATCACCGCGCTGTAGCCGGACATGTGGTGCGAGATGCCGGACAGCCACCAGGGCATCTTGCCCCCGGCGGTGAAGAAGTCGCTGACGTTGTCCACGCGCTTGTGGGACCAGACGCCGATCGCGACCATCACGCCGAAGTAGCCGATGAGCACGGCCCAGTCGAGACCGTTCATATCCCCCTCCCGGGGTCCGCCTTGTGAACTCGGTCAACTCCGCTGATCTGGTGGGAACTTCGCCCGTGCGGCGCGGTGGCGGCCGGGAAGGGCCCGCTCATCGTCGGTTCGGCGGCGCGGCACGGACAACCGCCCGCACAGTCAAGAGGGAGTAAAATCGTTCGAGTTGGCGACCTTAATTCACATACATGACTCGCGAGGTGAGGGTGCGAGGCAGGGAAAAGGCCCCCGGTCGCCACCGGGGGCCATGGGCTGAGGAGCGGGGTCAGCGCATCAGTTCCCCCGCGTTCACCAGCAGCGACTGCCCCGTGATCGCCCGCGCGCGGTCCGAGGCGAGGAAGGCGCACGCGTCGGCCACGTCCCCGTCCGTGGCCAGGTCCGGCAGGGCCATGCGCTCGGTGAGGCGGCGCTTGACCTCCTCCTCCAAGACGCCCTCGGCCTGCGCGGTGAAGGTCACGTACGCCTCCACCGGAGGGCCCCACATCCAGCCGGGCTGCACGGTGTTGACCCGGATGCGGTGCGGCCCGAGCTCGCGCGCCAGCGAGTACATCGCGGAGACCAGCGCCCCCTTCGACGCCGCGTACGCCGCCTGGCGCACCTGCGAGGGCGCGGCCACCGACGACTGCGTGCCGATCAGGACGACGGAGCCGCCGCGCTCCTTGAGCGCGGGCAGACAGGCCCGGGTCATGCGCAGCGAACCGAGCAGGTTCACGTCGAGGACCCCGGCCCAGGTGGTGAAGTCGGCTTCCTCAAGGCCGCCGAAGAGGCTGTCCCAGGCCGCGACCTGGACGAGCGCGTCGATCCGGCCGAAGCGCTCGACGGCGAGGGCGGCGAGCGCCGCGCACTGGTCCTCGTCGGTGATGTCCGTCGCGCGGTACGCGACGCGGGCGCCGGAGGGGTCGGCGTCGGCGGCGGACTTGGCGAGGTTGGCCTCCGTGCGCGCCCCGAGCACGGCGTTGCCGCCCTCGCGCACCACGGCCACGGCCACCTCGTGACCCAGCCCGGCGCCGACACCCGAGACGATCACGGTCTTTCCCTGGAGCAACGCCATGCGGGCCTCCCGGCTCTGGTCTTGTCTTACTGACGGGGCGTCAGAGTATGGGCCCGCGCGGAGGAAGGGGAGAGTCATGGGCGAGGACACCCGCGACCGGGAGCAGGGCGACGTCGAGGCGTACGGCCGGCTCGCCGCCGCAGGGCCGTACGGCGTGCGCCCGGGGCACGCGCTGATCACCATGGTGGAGCCGCACCCGGGGCACGAGTACGCGTACAACCGCTGGTACGAGGACGACCACTACTACGCGGGCGCCATGGCGATGCCGTGGATGTTCGCCGGGCGGCGCTGGGTGGCGACCCGGGAGCTCCAACTGCTGCGGCGTCCGGAGAAGTCGGCGGTCGCCGAGCCGGTGACGGCGGGCTGCTATCTGTCGACGTACTGGATCACCGAGGGCCGCTACGACGCGCACATGAAGTGGACCGTCGCCATCAACAAGCGCCTCAACCGCGACGGCCGCGTCCACCAGGCGCGCACCCATGTCTTTACCGCCTTCCAGGACCACGAGGCGACGGTCTACCGCGACGGCACCGCCGGGCCGCGCGACGTCCACGCGCTCGACCACCCCTACCAGGGCCTCGTCCTTGAGGTGATCGACACCGAGGGGCCGGGGGAGCGCGCCCGGCTCGTGGAGTGGCTGCGCGCCCGGCACCTGCCCCGGGCGCTCGCGGGCTCGCCCGCCGCGATGGCCGTGGTGTTCCGGCCGACGCCGCTGCCGGGGGACCGGATGACGTACGTGAAGCAGGTCGAGGGCGTGGACACCCGGCTCACGCTGCTGTGGTTCCTGGAGTGCGATCCGCGCGACTGCTGGCAGGAGCGCTTCGCCGGGCGCGAGGCCGAGGTGGCCGAATCGGGCGCCGGGCGGGTGGAGTTGCTCGCCCCGTTCCTGCCGACGGTGCCGGGCACGGACCGTTATGTCGACCGGCTCCGCTAGGCGCTCCGCTGGAGGTGCGGCGCGTGCCGTCGATCGTCTGCGGCACCAACGTGGCTGGTCGCGCAGTTCCCCGCGCCCCTTCAGGGCGCGGCCGAACCGCAGCCGACTTCGCCAGACCCGCCTAGGGCCCTAGCGCCGCCGCGCCGTCCCGGACGGGGCCGAGCCCCCTCGGCCGGGACGGCGGACCAGTCGAGAGGGCTCATGCGGTTGGTGCTATGCGGTTGTGTCTGCGGTTGTCTTCGAGAGTGGTGTGCGCCGTGGTGGTGCCTGCGGCGCACGGCGAGTGTGCACGTATCACCCGAGGTCGCGGGAGCCCTCGCACACCTCGGTCACGAAGGCGTTCCACGAGTGGGCGGGGAAGGCGAGGACGGGGCCGTCCGTGACCTTCGAGTCCCGCACGGAAATCGCCCGCACGACCGGCGACTTGACCTCGACGCACGCGCCGTTACCGGTGGAGTAGGAAGACTTGGTCCACGAGGGCGACGCGCCTTGCTGGATTGCCATGTTCGCTCCGTTTTGCGCAGTTGGTGAATTGCTGTATCCGCCGAGAAGCGGTATACGCCAACGCTCTTGCTGTTGGCGTGAAAGACGCTACTCGCCAATCTCGAGGGACGGATGGGTCGTTCACTCAACCGGATGGCATATTCCAGTGGGCTCTTCCGCCCCGGCCTGGCGAAGGTGTACCGTGCGGCACTTTCCTGGCCCAGGCCGCTCCGGTCCCGCGTTTCCACGCAAGCGGAAGCCTGAATTCCGAATCTCAGCGGGCGTAGTGCTTGGCGATGTCCGCGATCAGCTGCCGTGATTGGTCCACATTCAGCGCCTGTGCCCGCAGATGCTCGTACATGACGCTGTACTGCTGCACGTCATTCGCCTTTTCCAGATACAGGTCGCTGGTGACGCCCTCGATGTAGACGACGCTGGAGTCCGAGGCGTCCGGGAACTCCAGAATCGCGTACTGCCCGTTCAGGCCGGGGTGCGCGCCCATCTCGAAGGGGATCACCTGGACCGTCACGTGCGGCAGCTGCGACTGCTCGATCAGGTGCTCCAGCTGCTCGCGCATCAGCGCGGGGGTGCCGACGACGCGGCGCAGCGCCGACTCGTCGAGCACGGTCCACAGCCGCAGCGGGTTCTCCGGCGCCGCGACGCGCTCCTGGCGGCGCATGCGCACCTGGACCCGTTTCTCGATGTCCGTCGTGGTGGTCTCCGGGAGCGCGCCGGTGATCAGCGCCTCGGCGTACGCCCTGGTCTGGAGCAGTCCGGGGACGACCTGCGGATCGTAGACGCGCAGCGACGCCGCGTCGGTCTCCAGGCCGATGTAGACGCTGTACGGGATGTCGCCGAAGGAGTGCCACCAGCCCTGCTGGCGGGAGTCCTTGGCCATCTGCATCAGCGAGTCGACGATGCGGTGGTCCTCGACCTCGTACACCCCGCACAGATCGCGGACGTCACGCTGGCTGATCGAGCGGCGGCCGTTCTCGAGGCGGCTGATCTTCGACTGCGACACCAGCAGCCGTTCCGCCACCTCCTCCGCCGTCATGCCTTTCAGCTCACGGAGCCGACGCAGCTCCTGACCGAGCCGACGCCGCCTGGACGGTGGGATTGACGTTGGACGCCACGGGAAGTGCACCTCCGGCGAATATGCCTCTACTTTGCGTGTCTGCTGTGGAGCAGAGTGCCACCAAGCGACAACATGCCGCTAGGAAACAGCAGAACGACGGGCATGTGGGGGTGCCGACGCCCGGTGGTGCCGCGTGTGCTTCCCAACGGACGTGCTGGGTGAGGCGGTTGCGGCCGTGCGGGACCACGGTGCCGGTACGACCGGCACCGGCCCCGCACGGCCGAGCGGCTCCCGAACCGGGTCTGGGGGACTGCGGTGCGGTGCTCCGTGCTGGTGCGGCGCACGCTGTGCGCTTGGTGCTGCTGCTACTGGTGTTGCCGGTGTTGCTCGTACGGGATCGTGCGCGTCGTGTGGCCGTCGTGTCAGTGGGCCACGGCGCGGGCCATGGCACCCGCACCCCGGCGCGGCTGCATCGGAACCGTGCCGGTCTCCGCGGCCGCCCTCGCCGTGCGCGCGGGCGGGCGCCCGCTCTGGCCCGCGGCGGTGGTCGCGGGACCCCGGCGCGGCTGTGCCGCCACACCGTTCTGGACGTCCATCACGGCGTGCGCCACGAGGCCGCCCATCGGGTCGTGCCGGATCAGATCCCGCAGCCGGGAGCGGGACGAGCGTCCCTCGTTGCCCGGATACAGGTGCTTGCCGAGGCCGACCGCGTGGGCCAGCGCGGCGAGCGCCGCGGTCCGCGGGTCCGGCGGTACGCCGGTGCGGATCGCCGAGTCCAGCCTGGCCCTGATGTCCCGGCTGATGGCCGTGTCCGTCGCCTGGTAGCGAGTCGTCGGCAGCACTCCGCACATCTGGCCCGCCACGGCATGCACCATGCCGCACCGCTCCAGATGCGAGAGGTAGATCTGACGCAGCCCCAGTCGGGGCCCGCCGATCCAGTGGACTGCCCGGACCGGACTGCCGCGCCTGCGCAGCAGTTCCAGTGCGGAGTCCAGAGTCGGATCTCCCGTCGGCCGTGGCATCACCACGGCGATACGATCCCCGTCAGGGGCTATCCGTCCCGCCAGTGCCAGCTCTACTAGCTGTGCTCCGGCCAGACCGAGGTCGAGCGACTGCGGCTGCGCTGTGGTACCCGTGGCCGGGTCCAAAGCGAGCAGCAGAAGCTCCTCCGGAATTGTTCTGCGGCTCCTGCCCATCCATGCCTCCCCGCGTGGATGAATGACAGGGTGACCCCTCTCACATTGGTCTGTCGAGAGTGCGTGACCGGTAAGTACGGGAACCAGTAGGTATGTCGTTCTCGTCTACCACGGGGGTTAAGCCCTCACACAGGACACTGGTACATGGTTCGGACAGTGGGTCCGGGCCGCGGCCGGTGCGGCGAAGCACAGCGAGTACGGCGAAGTACGGCGAAGTACGGCGAGCACGGCGAGTAACGAGGAGGCATCGGTGGCGGGCGAGTTCCCCGACATGTCGAAGACGGTTTCTGGCGGGGGCGCCTCTGATGACGACGCGGCCGCCTCGCCCCCCACGCGTCCCTCGGCCGGGGAGGCCAACGGGGACGCGCGCCTGCGGAACGCGGTGGCGGCGTGGGTCGCGTCGGCGGACGGCGCCGATGACGCCGATGACGCCGAGGGCACCAAGGACGCCGGTGACGCCGGTGACGCCGATGGCGTGAGCGGGGATTCGGCTGGCGGTGACGTTTCGCCTGAGCGCGCCGAGGGGGACGGCGAGCCCGCCGGGGAGCCGAAGCCGGACAAGGCCACGGCCGTGTTCCGGACGGACCGGCTCACCGCCGACGCCGGTTCCGACGCCTCCTCGGACGCCTCCTCCGACGCCGGTGAGCGCCGCGTCGACCAGGCGACCCAGGTGTTCAAGGCGGTGCCTTCTTGGGCGAAGACCGATGACGCCGATGACGCCGATGACGCCGAGGGCGCTGATGACGTCGGTGACGTCGAGGGTGCCGAGGCCGCGTCGAAGCCGGAGTCCAAGCCTGAGGCCGACTCCAGAGCCGAGGCCGGCACCGATGCCGAGGCCGCCGCCGAGGCCGCCGCCGAGGCCGACAGCGCCCCGGATTCCGACTCCGATTCCGGTGCCGGGGACGGCCCCGTCGACCGGGCCACCGCCGTCTTCAAGACCGTACGCCGCGACGCGGACGCCAAGGCCGAAGACGCGGACGATCAGGGCGCTGACCAGGACAAGAAGGCCGCCCCCGGCGGCACGGACGAGCCGGAGCGCGACGCCGAGGCGGGCGGCGAGGGCGCGCCGAAGGGCGGCGCCGAGCCCAAGGGCGACAGCGCGGCCGAGCCCGAGCCCGAGCCCAAGCCCGAGGCTGGTGCCGGGGACCGGGGTCTCGACCAGGCCACCGCCGTGTTCAAGGCCGTGCGGCCCACCGGTTCCGTCGATCAGCCCACCACCATGCTCAAGCTCGGCGGCGACAAGGCGGAGGCTGACGCCAAGGCCAAGCCCCAGGCCAAGCCCCAGGCCAAGCCCAGGACCGAGCCGGAGTCGGAGTCGGAGCGCACCAGCAAGTTCGTCGCCCTGAAGCCGCTGGACGAGCCGCGTGCCACGCCCGCGCCGAAGGCGCCGACGCAGGGCGCGCCCAAGCCGGAGGCCGCCGCGCCCCAGGCCCCCGCGCCCGCCCGAGGGCCCGTGCCGGAGGCCCCCGAGCGCACCACGCAGCAGCCGCTCCCGCCGAAGCCGCCGCTGGACCTGCTCGCCGAGCTGACCAACACCCCGCCGCCCCCGGAGACCCCGACCCGCACCCTGGTGCGCCGGGTCAAGATCTGGACGCCGCTGGTGCTGCTCCTGGCGATCGTGTTTGCAGTCGTACAGGCCGTGCGTCCGCTTCCCGAGGCGAAGCTGAACCTGACCGCCAAGGACACGTTCTCCTTCGGCGGCGGCAAGCCCTCGATCCCGTGGCCGAGCGACGGCCAGGCGGCCATGGACGTCGACGGCATCGGCACCTTCGGCACCTCGGGCAAGGCCAAGCCCGTACCGATCGCGAGCATCGCGAAGGTGATGACGACGTATCTGATCCTGCGCGACCACCCCATCAAGAAGGGGACCAAGGGCAAGACGCTCACCGTCGACGCCCAGGCGCAGCGCCACTACGAGAAGGGCAAGCCGGAGAACGAGTCCGTGGTCAAGGTGACCGAGGGCCAGAAGATCAAGCAGTACGAGGCCCTGCAGGCCGTCATGCTGCCGTCCGCCAACAACGTCGCGCGGATGCTCGCGCGCTGGGACAGCGGCGGCGACGAGAAGAAGTTCGTGGCCAAGATGAACAAGACGGCCAAGGAACTCGGCATGACGAACACCCACTACACGGACCCGAGCGGCCTGGACAAGACGACCGTGTCGACCGCCGAGGACCTGGTGAAGCTCGGCCGGGTCGCGATGGAGAACCCGACGTTCAAGGAGATCGCCCGCCAGCCCAAGTACGACGACCTCAACGGCGACGAGCAGAAGAACTACTTCGGCCTCGTCCCGACCGTCGCCATCGGCATCAAGACGGGCACCACCACGGCCGCGGGCGGCAACATCCTGTTCGCCGCGGAGAAGCGCGTCGGCGGCAAGACCCAGGTGATCATCGGCGCGGCCCTGGCCCAGTTCGGCAAGCCCGGCGTCGCCAACATCGACCAGGTCACGAACGTCGTGAAGGAGCTGATCGGCGCCGGTCAGGACGCGCTCACGGCGAAGACGGTGGTGAAGAAGGGCACGGTCGTCGGCCACGTCGACGACGGCCTCGGCGGCACGACGCCGGTGGTCACCACCAAGGACGTCACCGCCGTCGGCTGGTCGGGCCTGACCGCGAAGCTGGAGCTCAGCAGCGGCGGCAAGGACGTCCCGCACACCGCGAAGAAGGGCACGAAGGTCGGCGTCCTCGCCGTGGGCGACGGCACCAACCAGGCCATCAAGGTGCCGGTGGTCCTGCAGAAGGACCTGTCCGAGCCGGGCCTCGGCACCAAGCTGACCCGGGTCGGCTGAGCCCGGGGACAGCGGGAGCACGGACACACGAAGGGGTGGGGGCGAGAGCCGGAAGGCTCGCCCCCACCCCTTCGCCGTACGGCGCGGGCCCGCCGGGGGCCCTAGTCCCTAGTCCTTCTCGTTCCCCGGCGCGCAGCGCGGCTGCGGGCCCGAGGGGCCCGAGTAGTTGGAGCCGATCCGCACGTCGCCGGGCTTGGTGACGGTCAGGCGGGTGAAGTCGCCGTCCTTGCGCAGGCAGGCGCCCTCGGCCCACAGCCACGGCGAGTAGGCGACGCGCACGATGACCGATCCCGCCTTCGGCATCCGCACGGTCATGTTGGCGCCGTCGGCGGTGATCAGGGAGCCGGGCCTGTCGACGAGCGGCACCGGGTCCTTGACCCGGTAGATCCGCCAGTTGTCGTCGTGCCAGACCTCCTTGAGGTAGCTGGGGCCGCTGGTCACGAGGTTGTGCTCGCGCTCGGCGGCGCCGTCCGGCACGCTGTCGCCCTTGTAGAGGACCACGAAGCCGACGGCCCACTGGTTCAGCCAGGCCCGGTAGGAGGCGGAGGAGAAGGCGCCCTCCTTCACCTCGGAGACCGGGCGGCCCTCGTAGAACAGGCGGCCGCGCTCGACGTCGGCCTGCCGGTTCCAGCCGCGCGCCATGTTGATGTACGGCGAGAGGACGGCGGCCTCGCGGTGGTCGCGGGCCGGGACGACCTCGACGCGGGTGCGGTCGGCGCCGAGCCGCTTCAGCTCCTTGACCACGCCGTCGGTCTCCACGGCCCAGGTCGGCACCTTCGTGTACGCCACTATGTCGCTGGTCGTCTTGATCGACACCCAGATCAACGAGAGCGCCACGGCGCAGACCAGCAGCGTGCGCTGCCAGAAGTGGGCCGTCCTGCCGGGGGACCCCGGCAGGCGCAGGGAGGGCAGGCCGCGGTTCAGGACGGCGGCGAGGAGTATCGCGGGCGCGGCGAGCTCCGCGAGCCGCTCGACGTTCGTGCCGATCGGCGTGGGGATGGTCCAGGTGAGGACGACGCCCACCGCGTACACCGCGGAGCCGATCTTCAACAGGCGCCAGGCCGGGGGCGCGGCCAGGATGACGACCAGGCACAGGAGCACCGGCGGGAAGATCCGGACGAACGCCATCGGCTGCTCGCCCTCGAAGGGGAACAGCCAGGTGGTGAGCCCCACGACGGCGAACGGCGGCAGGATCAGGGCGAGCGCCTTGCCCCACTGGCGCATCAGCAGATAGGCGGCGCCCACCACGACGATGAACAGGCCCGCCACCGGGCTGCCCATGGCCGCGAGGGCCGCGCAGGCCACGGCGGCCGCGAGCCGCCCGCGGCCGGCCTTGCCGGAGGCGGCGAGGACGGCCCCGACGCCGAAGGCCACGCCCAGCATGAAGGTGGCGCGCCCGCACACCACCTGGCACCAGAGCGAGAAGCCCACGATGATCGCGGGCCACAGGGGCCTGCGGATGCCGCTGCGCGTGATGAGCGCGACGGCCATCCAGGTCGAGGCGAGGCCCGAGGCGAGGGCCACGGTCCGCACGCCGAAGGCCGCCATGAGGTACGGCGAGATCACGCTGTAGTTGGCGGTGTGCACGCCGCCGTACCAGAAGAGGCCGTACGCCGAGCCCGGGTACTTCCTGACGAAGTTGGCCCAGGCCTCCTGTGCCGCGAGGTCTCCGCCACCCGTCGCGAACACCGTCCACCACAGTGCGTAGAGCGGGAGTAGACCCACCGTGATCATCAGTGGCATGCGGTGACGCACGTACCAGGGTTCCCGCATGTTACTCCCCGGGTGGGCTCGGGAGAGTCTCGGCGGGGACAGTTCGGCAGAGGCCACGGGCGGCGATCCGTTCGGCTGGCGGGGTCAACTCCTTCGGAGTAGACGCTAACCGCTGCGGAATGGTTGGCAGACCGCGACCCCGAGCCCAGGTATCGGTCAGTATGCGACGGAATGCGAAACGGTGCAGTACGACCACGTCAGCGCGGTGATGTCGGGTGTGCGCGGGGCCCGGGGCGCCGCTTCCCGGGCCGCCGGATGTGACGAAATTCGCGACCGCACATGTGCGCACGCCGTGGTGCGCGGGCCCGTGGCGGCCTCAGCGCACCGGGTACGCCACGTCGCACACCTGGTCGTCGGGCCCGGCCGCGTCGAAGTCCGTGAAGTACACCTCGCGGCACGGTCCCGCCTGGCTCAGGCCCTCGCGGGCGATCCACTCCTCGACGGCGTCGAACGCGGCCACGATCTGCGGGTAGGCCACCTGCGCCTTGGTGATGCGGACGTAGGCCATCCGGTAGCCGGGCTCCGCGCGGGCGGTCAGGTCCCGGCCGCGTCCCTGGGCCGCGACCCAGGCGCGGGCCGCGTCCAGGTCGGCGACGGGCACACAGGCCTCGGCGGGGCCGTCGCTCTCCTCGGTGACCTCGGCGTGGTAGATCACGAACGGCGCGGCGGTGGCCCCGCCGCAGACGTCGGCGGCCCGTTCCAGACGGCCGATGGCGTCGTCGATCCACGGCGGCAGGTCCTCGTTGAACAGGTGCCGCGTCTCGCACAGGACGGCGGTGCCGGGTACCTCGACCGTCTTCACCTCGAACGATCCGTACACAGTGGAGCTCCTTCCGGAGAGCCGGCCGCGAAGGTAGTCCACGAGGGTGCGCTGCCCGGCGTGCCGTTCCTCGACGCTCGTCCAGTAGCCGCCGAGCGCGTCGGCCGCCCGCTCGCCGTCCAGGCGTACGAGGTCCGAGATCCGCGCGAGCGGCATGTCCAGGCGGCGCAGCAGCGCGACGGTCCGGGCCCGCTCGACCTGCTCGGGCAGGTAGTAGCGGTAGCCGGTCGCCTCGTCCACGTGCGCCGGGGTGAGCAGGCCCTGCCGGTCGTAGAGCCGCAGTGCTTTCGCCGAGAGCCGGGTGAGGCGGGCGAAGGCGCCGATGCTCAGACGTCCGCCGGTCGCGTCGGCGCCGGGGCGCTGCGGGCCGGGGTCCTGGTCGTGCTCCTGGTCGGGTGCGTTCATGCCGGGTGTGCTGTCCACGGGACCATCCTCCGTGACCGGAGGCGGTTGCAGGGGGAGTCAGGGGCACTCGCCCCGGACCCCTTGACCTTGGACCCTGCCCCAGGGGCAAGGTCAACGCCGCGCAGCGCGTCGGTCCACACCCGCTCGGCCAGGGCGTTGCCGTGCCGGGAGCCCTTGCCGCCGGTGCCGGACAGCGGCTGGAGCAGCGGGTCGCCCTTGCGCAGCCGGAACACGGTCACGGCCGTGGACACCTCCGGGGTGTACCCGGCGAACCAGGCGGAGCGGAACCGGTCCCGGTCGTTGGTGCGCCCCGCCGCCACGGGGGCGCCACCGGTGCTGCGCACCCGGCCGATGCTGTCGGCGGCGGCGCCCCGCAGCGCCCCGGCGACCTCCTCGGCGACCCGGGAGTCCAGGGCCCTGCGGGTGCGCGGCCGCTCCAGGCCCTCCAGGTCCTCGCCGTCCTTGGTCACCTTGGTCACGGAGTACGGGTCGTGCTGGAGGCCGCCCCGGGCGAAGGTGCCGTACGCGCTGGCGAGCCGGATCGCGCTCGGCGAGGGGGAGCCGATCGCGAACCGGTCGTCCTTGGGGCCCAGGCTGGCGCGCAGCATCCCGGTGTCGACGGCGACGTCGCGCACCCTCTCCTCGCCGGCCTTCTTCCCGAGGTGGAGGTAGGTGGCGTTGCCGCCCTTGATGAGGGCCTCGCGCGGGCTCATCCCGGCCGGGCCCTCGTCCGTGGCCACGTCGTCCTGGAGGGCGGCGGCGAGCACGAACGGCTTGAACGCCGAACCCGCGGGGACCCCCGAGGTGTCGGCGTTGTTGGAGAAGTGCCGGGTGGCGTCGGCCCCGCCGTACAGGGCGAGGACGGCCCCGTCGCGGGTGCGCACCGAGGCGGCGCCGAGCTGCACGCCCCGGTCCTCCTTGCGCGCGGCGGGGTCGAGGTCCCGGTCGAGCGTGCGGCGCGCGGCCTTGGCGAGCCGGTACACCCGGTTCTTGTCGAAGGTGGTGTGGATGCGGTAGCCGCCGCGGGCGAGGTCCTTGTCGGTGAGGCCGGTGCGCTGGCGGACGTATTTGTTGGCGACGTCGACGAGGTAGCCGGTCTGGCCGTAGTGCCCGTTGAGGCTGGTGGCGCGCGACTGCTTCAGGGGCTCGGGGAACGTGGTGTAGCGCGCGCGCTCGGCCTTGCTCATGCGTCCGATGGCGACCTGCCGGTCGAGTATCCAGGCCCAGCGCCCGGTGGCCCTGCGGTGGTTGGCGGGGCTCGCCGACGGGTCGTACTGCTCCGCGCCCTTCAGGAGCGCGGCGAGCAGGGCGCCCTGGCTGGGGTTCAGCTTCCGGGCCGGGATGCCGTAGTAGGCGTGGGCGGCGGCCTCGATGCCGTACGCCCCGCGCCCGAACCAGCTGCTGTTCAGATAGCCCTGGAGGATCTCGTCCTTGGACTTGCGCCGGTCCACCTTCAGGGAGATGACGAACTCCCTGACCTTGCGCGTGACGGTCTGGTCCTGCGACAGGTAGGTGTTCTTCACGTACTGCTGCGTGATGGTCGAACCGCCCTGGGTCTCCTGCCCCTTCGCCATGTTCATCAGGGCGCGGCCGAGGCCCTGGGGGGAGACGCCGGAGTCGCTGTAGAAGGTGGCGTTCTCGGCGGCGATGACGGCGTCGCGCACCGGCTCGGGCACGTCGTCGAGGTCGATGCTCTGCCGGTTCACGTCCCCGGTGCTGACCATCTGGGTGCCGTCGGCCCAGAGGTAGACGTTGGCCTCCTGCTGGGCGGCGGCGTTCTCGTCGGGGACGTCCACGGTGGCGTACACATAGGCGAGCAGTCCGCTGAGGGTGCCGAAGCCCAGGAGGAAGGCGCTGAGCCACTGCCGCCACGACGGCAGCCACCTCCGCACCCCGCGCCGCCCGCGCCGCGGGTAGTCGATCAGGCGGCGGCGCCTGCGGGCCCTGGCGGTGCGCGTCGTGTGTGTCCCCATGCTGGAGGAGAGGTGTGAACCTTGCGCGGGGTTGATCGAAAAGCTGTCAGCTCTTCGTAACAACGCGCAGGTCAGGGCGTGTTGGACCGTATCGGACGAAACCTGTTCGAGGGCGCGGTTCGGGCGCCGCCGCTCTGTCCTGACTGAATGAATGGTGCTAGCTTTACTAGCACCATGCTGCTGAGGCTGAACACCACCGACAGCGCGCCCCTGCACGAGCAGGTGGCGGGCGCCGTCCGGCGCGCCATCGCCGAGGGCGAGTGCGCGCCCGGCGACCGGCTGCCCTCGGCCCGCGAGCTGTCCCAGGCGCTCGGTGTGAACACCAACACCGTGCTGCGCGGGCTGCGGACGCTGCGCGACGAGGGCCTGCTCGAATTCCGCCGCGGCCGGGGCGTGACGGTCGCCGAGGGGGCGCGGCAGCGGTCCGCGCTCGTCGACCGGGTCCGCGATCTGGTCGCCGAGGCCGGACGCCTCGGGTACGGCAGGACCGACCTCATCGAACTGATCAAGGGGGTGCCGTGAGCGACGCGGGGACGATACGGGCGAGCCGCTGGCGCGCGGGCGTGGCCGCGGGCGGCGCGGCGGTGCTTGCGGTGCTGCTCGCGCTGCCGCTCGCGGCGGGCCACCGGCTCCCCGACCGGCTGGCCACGCACTGGAGCGCGGGCGCCGACCGCCCCGACGACTCGATGCCGCTGTGGGCGGCGGCGCTGCTGCCCGCGCTGCTGTGGGCGGCCCTCGTCATCGGCGTGCTGCTCGCGGGCCGCAGGGCGGACGCGTGGAGCCCGGCGGCGCTCCTGTCCACCGGGGTCTGCCTCGTCGGCGCGCAGGCCTCGATCGTGCGGGCCAACCTGGACCACGCGCACTGGCGCGACGCGGACGGCGTGACGGTGTGGGTGGTGGCCGTCGCGGTGGCCTCCCTGGCCGCCGCGGGCCTCGGCATCCGGCTCGGCCGCCGCCTGCGGCCCGCCGCCCCGGCGCCCGCCGCCGCCCCGCGCCTGGACATTCCGCCCGGCGAACGCGTCGTGTGGCTGTCGCGCGCCACCAGCCCCTGGATGCGGGCGCTCGCCGCGCTCAGTCCGGCGCCGCGGCCCTCGCCGCGGCCGTGGTCACCGTGGCCGGGCTCACGGCCCCGCTGTGGCCGCTGGCCGCCCCGCTCGCCGTGGTGTCCCTCGCCTGCGGGGGCTGCGCCTCGGTCCAGGCGACCGTGACGGAGCAGGGCCTTGAGGTGGCGTTCGGTCCGCTCGGGTGGCCGGTGCGCCGCTGGGCGCCCGGCGCCATCGAGGCGGCGTACGCCGAACACCGCACCCCCGCGCAGGTCGGCGGCTGGGGCTACCGCCTGAGCGGCCTCGGCACGACGGTGATGCTGCGCGGCGGGGAGTGCCTGGTGATACGGGCCAAGGGCAAGGACTTCGCGGTGTCCGTGGACGACGCGGAGCGCGGGGCGGCGCTCCTGAACGCGCTCAACCCCGCGCGCACGCCGGGCGGTTGAGCGGCGCGGGGCCGCGCTCGGGAGCGCGGCCCCGCGCCGCCGCTCAGACCTCGTACAGCGGCAGGAAGTGGATGACCGGCTCCTCATAGGGGTGGGCCGCGCGCACGGCGTCGCGCACGGCGCGGGCCTGGGAGGCGTCGCAGACGGAATCCACCCGGTACTCCCGGCCCCGCTGCTCCACGCCGACGGTCCCCTCGTACGGGTCGGCGCCGGGCCCCGGCGTCCACGTCCCCGTGACCGGCCACAGGCTGGCGCACCGCTCGTAGCAGCCGATGCGGCCCGCGCCCGCCGTGTGCAGGGCGTCGATCACCGCCTTCGTGTGGGTCTCCGGCACCGCGATCTCGATCTTCAGACGTGTCATGCGGCCGGAGCCTAACCCGGCGCCTACGACGGTGCTGTAGGTGCCCGTGTGCCAGGAGCCGCAGGTCGAGGGGGAGAGGGCGAAGGCGCCCGTTCGGGCCGCCTACCTCCGCCGCTGTAGGCACTCTTGACAGCGTGCGTGCCACTTCGCCACGTTTGAGCCCCGCCGCTCGGTTCGGCTCGCAGGGCGCGGACAGCGCGTCGGGGGATTTGGGGGGAGCGGTCGCCCATGCGATCCAGCGAGAACGTTCCACGCGTTGCGAACACCCGCGCCTGCGCCTGCACCTGTGCCCGCACCCGTACCCGTACCCGTACTGCCCTTGGCACCGCGGATCCGGTGGAAAGGCGGTTGATCTGAAGTGGACATATCGATCCACAGACCCGAGCGGCTGAGCCCCGCGCTCCGCGCTGACTGGCACCGCACGATGGACGCGTCCCCGGACTACGCCAACCCCTTCCTGGCCCCGCAGTTCGCGGCCGGGATCGGCACCCACCGCGGCGGGGCGCACGTGGCGGTCCTGCGCCAGGACGGCGAGGCCGTCGGCTTCTTCCCGTACGAGCGCAACGCCTTCGGCGTCGGCCGCGCCATCGGACTCGGACTCTCCGACTGCCAGGCCCTCGTGCACCGCCCCGGAGTCACCTGGGACACCCCCGAACTCCTGCGGGCCTGCGGCCTGTCCGTCTTCGAGTTCGACCACCTCGTCGAGGAACAGCACTCCTTCGGACCGTACGTCACGGGCATGTTCGACTCCCCCGTCATCGACCTGAAGGACGACGACAGCGACGGCGACTACGCGGAGTGGCTGCGCGGCTCGTACCCCGGCATCGCCAAGACGACGCTGAAGAAGGAGCGCCGCCTGGCGCGCGACCTCGGCGAGGTCCGCTTCGTCGTCGACGAGCGCGACCCCGAACCGCTGGCGCGGCTCATGCGGTGGAAGTCCGCGCAGTACCGCAGGACGGGCCGCATGGACCGGTTCGCGCGGCCCTGGATCGTCGACCTGGTGAACCACCTCTTCCAGGTCCGCGACCGCCACTTCACCGGGGTCCTCTCCGTGCTGTACGCGGGCGACCGCCCGGTGGCCGCGCACTTCGGGCCGCGGTCGCGCACGGTCTTCGCGTGCTGGTTCACCGCGTACGACCCCGATCTGCGCTACTACTCGCCCGGCCTGATCATGCATCTGCGCCTGGCCGAGGAGGCGCGGCGGGACGGGATACGCCTGATGGACCTGGGGCGCGGCGACAAGGAGTACAAGGACTGGCTCAAGACCCGGGAGTTACGCGTGGGCGAGGGGTTCGCGACCCGCCCGCACCCGGTGGCCACGGCGCACCGCCTGTGGCGCAGGCCCGTGCGCGGCCTGCGGAACACGGTCCTCGCCCACCCCCGGCTGCGCGAGCCCGCCGACCGGCTCCTGAAGGCGGTCGGCGGCCTGCGCACCTCGGGCCGCGCCGCCCCGCCGCCCCGCGGGAACCCGTAGCGAGGTCCCCGCACCCCGCGTTCGCCCCCCCTCGCGGCGAGGGCCGTTCGACGACGACACGACGACACGACGACTCGACGACAACGGAAGAGGTGACGATGCCGTACGGATCACGGCTCGCCGCGACCATGACGCGGCGCATCGGACGCGAGTGCGTCTACACGCCATCGGCCCGCCTCGCCCTGTACCTGGCCCTGCGCCGATGGTGCCGTCCGGGCGGCCGCGTGCTGATGTCACCGGTGAACGACGACGTGATCCTCTTCGTCGTCCTCGCGGCCGGCCTCCGCCCGGTCCAGGCCCCCGTGTCGCCGTGGGACGGCAACATCGACGTGGCCGCCGTGCCGGAGGCCACCTGGCGGAACGTGGACGCCGTCCTCACCACGAGCCTGTACGGGATGCCGGACCGCGTCGTCGCACTGCGCGACCGCTGCGCCGCGCTGGGCGTCCCCCTCATCGAGGACGCGGCGCACGCGATCGGCACGCACGTGGACGGGCAGCCGATCGGCACCTTCGGCAAGGCGGCGGCCTTCAGCCTGTCCAAGCACGTGGCGGCGATGGCGGGCGGTTTCCTCGTCGTCGAGGACGCGCGCACCCGGCGGGAGATGGAGCAGCTCCGCGACGACCTCCTGGTGCCCGGCCGCCTCCGCGACGACCTGGTCACGACGCTGCGCCCGCTGGCCCGTTCGACCGTGCGCTCCCTGAAGCTGGTCCGCCCGGTGTGGCGCACCATGCAGCGCCTCGGCCTCCTGGAAGCGCGTGGACTACGACTACCGCATGGACCTGCACGCCCCGCGCCTCGCCCGCTCCGCGCTCCAGGCGCCGAGCCTGGCGGCGTACGAGCCCTGGGTCCGCGTCGACCTGCACGACTACCGCGCGCGGCAGGGCACCCTGGTGCGCGGCCAGGTGGGGGTGCGCCTGGCCCGCCTCGACGAGGACCTCACCCGGCGCCGGGCCGGGGTCGGCCTGCTCGCCGCCACCGCGTGGGCCTCACCGGCGCTGCGCACCGCGGGCACGTACGGGCCGCCCGCCCTCTTCAGGGCCCCGCTCCTGGTGCGGGACCGCGACGCCCTCGTGGACCGCCTCGTGCGGCACGGCATGGTGTGCGGCTACATCTACGACCCGCCGCTCGACGACTACGCGGGCGCGGAGTTCGTCGAACCGTCCCCCGACCCGGCGGCCGCCCGCTGGTTCGCCTCCCACGTCCTGCCCGCGGACCCGCTCCTGGCCCCCCAGGTCACCAGGGCCCTGGCCCGCGAGGCGGCGAACCCGGCGCGCTACGGGACGGGCGGGGGCGCGCCGGGCCACGGGGACCAGGGGCGTGACGGCGAGCGGGGCCGGGACCGGGACCGGGATCGTGACCAGGGCCGAGACCGTGACCGTGACAACGGCCGTGACCACGGCCGCGGCTGCGATCACGACCGCGCCCGGCACGCGCCTGCTCCCTGATCTGCCGCCCCCCCGGGCCACCCGGCCGGTGCTCCCTGCCGGGCGGGCCGGGGGGCTTTCCCCATCCCCACCCGATCACCCACCCCACGGCGCTACGCTCCAGGGCTCTCACACGTCCTCGGGGGGACCCATGCGCCGCTCCACCGTCCTCATCCCCACCGGCGTCCTCGCGGTCGCCGGCACGCTCACGGGCCTCGCCCTCTGGCTCACCCAGCCGTCGTACGCCGACCGGGTCCAGGACTGCGCCCACGCGCTCAAGAGCCAGCACACGAGGGCCCCGGCCGAGCCCCCCGGCGCCTGCGCCGGGGTGAAGGCCGACGACTACGCCGAGCTGGTCACCGAGGCCGAGCGCGAGGGGCGCGGGGGCGTGGACGAGAAGGGGCGCTTCGAGGAGGACGAGCACCCGGACGCGCTGCCGTAGCCACCTGGCTCGCCGACCGGAATCTCCGCAGGTGAGGCACGTCACACCAAGCCATGTCACAGCTGGCCGAGCCGACTCGTCAAAGGGGTGTAGCCGCAAGACAGCGGCAGCGAAACGGCAGCGAGCAACACGGCAGCAAAGGGAGCAGCATCATGGAAGCGCGCCTCAACCCCTTCACCAACCCGGTCCTGGGCAAGGTCTTCAAGCACATCATCGCCGCGGGCAAGGCCCTTGAGGACTCGACCCTGCCGGCCGCGACGCAGGAGCTGGTGAGGCTCCGGGCCAGCCAGATCAACGGCTGCGGCTTCTGCACCGACATGCACTTCAAGGACGCCGTGCACGCCGGAGAGTCCGCGGAGCGCCTCAACCTGGTCGCCGTCTGGCAGCGAGGCCACCGTGTTCACCGCCGCCGAGCGCGCGGCGCTCGAGCTGACGGAGGAGGCCACGCGCATCGCCGACGCGGCCGGCGGCGTCCCGGACGAGGTCTGGGCGAACGCCGCCAAGCACTACGACGAGGACCAGCTCGCCGCCCTCGTGGGCGTCATCACCGTCATCAACGCCTTCAACCGGGGCAACGTCATGCTCCAGACGCCCGCGGGCGACTACCAGCCGGGCCAGTTCGGCTGAGCGGGGGCGCCGCGGCGGGCCCTCAGCCCGCCGCCCGCCCGGACGGGCGCGGGCCGAGGGCGGCGCCCAGGAGGGTGCGGAGGTGGTCGGCTTCCGGGAGCAGGGTGGCTTCGATCTCGTCGTCGGTCCTGCCCGCCAGGGTGAGTTCCTGGATGCGCCGGAACAGTAGCCGGTCGGCGGCGGCGATCAGGGCCGCGGCGGCGCGGGGCGCGATGGCCGGGGCGGCGGCCGGGGCGGTGGTGGCCAGGGCCGCGGCGAGGGCCTCCTCGCGCTGGTCGTGGAGTTCGCGCAGCCGGGCGGTGAGGGTGGGGCTGTCGGCGACCATGCGGGCGAACGCCAGGCCGGTGAAGCCGACGACGGGGCTGTGCTCCAGGAGGGCCGCGCGGAACGTGCGGCCCAGGGCGGTGAGCGGCTCCTCGTCGGGCCCGCGCTCGGCGACGGTCCTGGCCAGGCCCTCGGTGAACGCCTCGTGGTGGTCGAGGGCCAGGTCCTCCTTGCGGGGGAAGTAGTTGGTGACCGTCTTCTTGGAGACGCGGGCGGCGGCGGCGATCTCGGCGATGGTGGTCCGCTCGAAGCCCTGGTCGATGAAGAGGCTGGTGGCGCGGTCGGAGATCAGCTGCCTGGTCTCCAGCTTCTTGGACTCACGGAGCCCCATCTCAGTAGTCATGGAGCAATCTTACATCCGACATAAAAATATGCTTGACCGACTGGGTGTCCGTGGTTAAAGTTACGTCCGTTGCAAAAATTCCCCGGACGAATCGGATCGCGTTGCGCAAGCTCACGTACTTCATCGGCGCCACCATCGACGGCTTCATCGCCGCCCCCGACGGTGACTTCGACTTCTTCATGCCGTACGTCACCGAGGACTTCCTGCCGCACCTGATCGCCGAGTACGCGGACGCACTCCCGACCCCGGGCCGTGCCGCCCTCGGAGTCGCGGACACGCCCCACACCCGCTTCGACACCGTGCTCATGGGCCGCGGCACCTACGCCCCGGGCCTGGCCGCGGGGCTCACGAGCCCGTACGCCCACCTGCGGCAGATCGTGCTCTCCCGCACGCTCACCACGAGCCCGGACCCGGCCGTCGAGGTCACCGACGAGGACCCGGTCACCCTGGTGCGCGGGCTCAAGCAGGAGGACGGCCTCGGTATCTGGCTCTGCGGCGGCGCCGATCTGGCCGGTCAGCTGCTGCCCGAGATCGACGAACTGATCGTCAAGCAGTACCCGGTCGTGGCCGGCAGCGGCATCCCGCTCTTCCGCGCCGACTTCTCGCCGCGCCAGTTCCAGCTCACCCAGAGCCGCGTGTTCGAGCGCGGCAACGCCATCCTCACGTACGCCAAGGCGCCCGAGTCCGCCTAGGGCCGCCGCCCCGCTCGCCCGCCTGCCCGCGCGTACGTACACCCCGCACGTGCTGAACCCACCCCGCGATCACCAGGAGTTCCCCTGAACGTCACCGCCTCCACCCTGTCCCTCACCGTCGCCGACGTGGACGCGTCGTCCGAGTTCTTCCGCACCCACCTCGGCTACCAGGTCGCCATGGCCGCCGACGGCTTCGCGTCCCTGACCCGCGACGACGCGGCCGCCGACGTCGTGCTGCTGCGGAGCGGCAGCGAGGTGCTCCCGCCCGAGCAGCGCGACCAGCGGGCCACGGGCCTGATCTTCGCGCTCACCGTCACCGGCATCGAGGCCGAGGAGCGGCGCCTGCGCGAGGCGGGCGCCCCGATCACCATGCCGCTGCGCGAAGAGCCCTGGGGCGAGCGGCTGTTCCAGCTGACCGATCCGAACGGGGTCATCGTCCAGTTCGTCGAATGGGCGACGCCGGAGGAGCCCGCGCAGGTCGTGGAGGAGGCGCCCGCCGCGGTCGTGATCACCCCCACCGCCGAGAGCGTCACGGAGTCCCCGAACGCCCGCATGACCGGCCTGGCCGCCCCCAGCCGGGGCAGCGCGGAGCTCAGCACCTGGACGGTCGCGATGGCGGCGGGCCAGACAGGACCCGAGCACGTCATCGGCCGCGAACAGGTCTGGACGGTGACCGCCGGAGCCCTCGACGTCACCTGCGCGGGCCGCACCGAGACGGTCGAGGCCGGGCAGACCCTCGTGCTCCCGCCGGACGTGCTCCGCCAGGTCCACGCCCCGAAGGCCGCCGAGGCGCATGTCGCGATGCGCGCGGACGGGGTGGCCTCCGTACCCGGCGCCGAGGGCACCCGCACCCTGCCCTGGGCCCAGTGACACCCCGTACCCCCTTTCCTCGGCCTTTTCCTCGACCTTCCTTCCTGTGACGGAGACAGCTTGTCCCTGCGCATCACCGCCCTGACCGACCCCGAGGAGACCGCCGCGGCCCGCCGTCTGGCCTGGCTGGCCTCCGGCCCCGACGGCGGCCCCGCCGGGTACGCGTTCCTGCGCCTGTTCACCGGCGAGGGCCAGCGCCACCTCGCCGAACTGGACGTCCAGGTCCACCGCGCCGAACGGCGCGGGCGCGCGGGCACCCTGCTGCTCGACGCGGCCCTCGCCGCGGCCCGCGACGACGGCCGGCGCGCCGTCGTCGCCCAGGCCGAGGCCGGATCGCCCGGCGCCGCCTTCCTCGCCGCCGCCGGTTTCCGCGTCGCGCTCACCCTCACGTACGCCCGGCTGCCGCTGGCCGACGCCGACCTGCCCGCGCTCACCGCCCTCGCCGAGAAGCCGCACCCCGGCTACCGCCTGACGGCGTGGGAGGGAACGGTGCCCGACGAACTCGCCGACACCTATGTGGCATCGCGCCGGGCCATGGACGACATGCCGATGGGCGCCGTCGACTACGGCACGGTGGTCTGGGACCTCGACCGGGTACGGGCTGCGGCCGCCGCCGTGGCCGCGCGCGGCGACATCCTCCACACCGTGGCGGCCGTCGACCGGGCGGACGGCACCCTCACCGGCTTCACCGAACTGGTCGTCCCGGGCGACGGTACGGGCGACGCCCAGCACTACGGCACGGCGGTGCTGCCCGAGCACCGGGGCCACGGCCTGGCCCGCTGGATGAAGGCCGCCGCGATCGTCGGGGCCCGCGCACGCCACCCCCGCCTCGGCGGGCTCCTGACCGACACCGCCGACAACAACCCGCACATGCGGCGCGTCAACGACGAGCTCGGCTATCTGCCGACGCACGCGGCCCACGAGTACCAACTCGATCTGTAGGCCGGCCGCACGGCGGAGGTGCGAAAACAGCCGTACCGCACCCCCGTCACCTTCCGTGTCGGCATATCGGACAGCAGAGTTTCATGCGCGGGGGTTTTCGTGATCGACGTGATCGTCGCCGGTGGTGGGCCGACCGGCCTGACGCTGGCCGCCGAGCTGCGGCTGCACGGCGTGCGGGTCGAGGTGCTTGAGAAGCTGGCCGAGCCGGCCGGACAGTCCCGCGCGCGGGGACTGCGCGTACGCGGCGTCGAAGTGCTGGCCCAGCGCGGCCTCCTCGACCGGTTCCTCGCGGTCGGCGAGCGGTTCCAGGCCGGTGGCTTCTTCGCCGCGATCATCAAGTCGTGGCCGGAGGGCCTGGACACCGGGCACCCGTACGGCCCCGCCATCCAGCAGACCGTCACCGAGCGGCTGCTGACCGAGCGGGCCGAGGAACTCGGCGTGGAGATACGGCGCGGCTGCGAGGTGGCCGGGCTGAGCCAGGACGAGGACGGGGTGGGCGTCGAGCTGGCCGACGGCACGCGGCTGCGCGCGCTACCTGGTGGGCTGCGACGGCGGCCGCAGCACGGTGCGCAAGCTGCTCGGCGTCGGCTTCCCCGGCGAGCCCGCCACGGTCGAGACGCTCCTTGGCGACGTCGAGGTGGCCGAGGACCCGGCGGCCATGGCCGCGGTGATCGCCGAAATCCGCAAGGAGCACGTACGGTTCGGGGCCGCGGAGTCCTGACGGGGCCGGGGCGCGGGCCGAGGTCTCAGATGAAGGGCGTGATCTGTTCCTCGACACCCAGCAGCGCCTTGCCGTATATCTCCAGGCCCACCGCGGGCGTGGCGACCGCGTGCCGCCCCGCGGTGCTCGCGTCCCGCCAGATCCGCTGCAGCGGGTTGCTGTCGGCGAAGGCGCCGCCCCCGTGCACGTTGAGCAGGGTGCCGATGGCTTCGAGGACGTTCTGGATGGCGTAGCCGCTGTCCGCCCGGACCCGGACGCGGGTCTCCTTGTCGAGGTCGCCGCCGCGGGCGGCGGCCTCGTCGATGTCGGCCGCGGCCCGGTGCAGATGCAGCCGCGCGGTGTCGACGCGCATCGCGGCCTCGGCGATCTGGAGCTGTACGGCCACCGACTCGGACTGCGTCTCGTAGTAGGTGTACGAGACCGGCTTCGTCGCGGCCTTCTCGGTGACCAGCTTCAGAGCGGCGCGCGCCATGCCCATCTGGGGCCCGGCCAGGCCCAGGGCGAGGAGCGGCGCGAGCGGCGAGCGGAACAGGCCGGTCGGCCCGTGCACCGCGGGCAGCTCGCCCTCGATCGCGCGGGGCACGGAGATGACGCGGTGTTCGGGTACGAAGACGTCCTCGGCGATCAGGCAGTTGCTGCCGGTGCCGCGCATCCCGGCGACGTACCAGACGTCCTCCATGTCGAGGTCCGCGCGCGGCACCAGAACCATCGCCTGGTCGACCACCTCGCCGCTGTCGTCGGTCAGCGGTATGCCGAGGACGGCCCAAGTGGAGTGCCAGGAGCCGGAGTTGTAGTACCAGCGGCCGGAGATCCGCCAGCCGCCCTCGGTCTTGCCGCTGGTGGCGGTGGCGGGGGTGAAGACGCCGGTGACCCGCGCGCCGGGGTCGGCGCCGAAGACCTCCTCCTGGGCCTTGAGGGGGAAGAGCCCGGCCAGCAGGTTGCAGGTGTTGACCACCGCCACCACCCAGCCCGTGGAACCGTCGCCCTCCGCGATCGCGGCCGGTACGTCCAGCAGGGTGCGCATGTCGACCTCGTAGCCCCCGAAGCGGCGGGCCACGGTCAGCTTGAAGAGCCCGGCGTCCGTCAGTGCGTCGATGACCTCGTCGGTGATCCTGCGGTCCGCCTCGATCCTGGTGGCGTGCTCGCGCAGCAGCGGCTGCAGCGCGGTGGCCCGTGCCACGAGATCGGCGGTGGTCGGGGCGGAAGGGTCGGTGGTGGTCGTCATGCTCTGTCTCCCTGGCTTCGGACAAGTAGTGGAATAACGGGGTTCATGCGACGGGGGCGAAGGCGGAGTGCGTGCCGAAGGTCCGGTGGCCGTAGACCAGCGGCGCCGCCGTGGACGTACGGGCATGGGTGACCGTCCCGAGGTAGCAGGAGGTGGTCGCCGCCCTCGGCCCGGGAGGTCAGCTCGCACACGAGCCAGCCGGGCGCCTCCGGCAGCCGCGGCAGCCCGTGGTCGTACTCCCACCGGAGCCCGGTGAAGCGGTCGGCCGAACGGCGGGCGAAGCGCAGTGCCAGCGCTTCCTGCCGCGCGCCGAGCACGTTCACCCCGAAGCGCCCCGTCGCGAGGACGCGGGCCAGCAGCCCCGATTCGCGGTCCAGCGCCACCGAGACCATCGGCGGCCGCAGGGACAGCGACGCGAACGCGCTGACGGTCGCCCCGTGCGGCGTTCGGTCCGCGGTGGCGGTCACGACGGTCACCGGGGCGCAGACCCCGGCCATCAGCTCCCGGAAGCCCTGCTCGGTCACCATGGCGCCTCCCGCCCTAATCCATCATGATGAATATGGTGATCATGCATGGGGGTTCCAAAGAGCGTCAAGAGGTGCGATGCTATTGGCCATAATCAATAGCCTTGAGGCGGGGAGACTCCCGTGGGAGCCGCAGACGACACCAGAGGGAGCGTCGAGCCGCCCGCCCTGCGGCGCGGCGACTGGGAACGCGCCGCGGCCTCCCGCGCCGAGGTCGCCGCGGAGCGCGTCGCGGCCATGGTGGCGGCGGCGGAACCGGGCGAGCGCCTGGGCACCAAGGAGGAACTCCGCGCCGCGTGCGCGGTATCCGTCGGCACGTTCAACGAGACCCTGCGGCTGCTCCAGTCCCGCGGCCTCGTCACCGTGCGCCCCGGCCCGGGCGGCGGCCTCTTCGCCGCCGAGCAGTCACCCATGCGGCGCCTGGGCAACTCCGTCCTCGCGCTCGACGCCCACCAGCCGGACGGCGCCCGCGCCGAGGAGGCCCGACGCATCCGCGACGCCCTGGGCCCGCTCCTGGTCGAGGACGCCCTCTGGCACGCCTCACCCGCCGATGTCGCCGCGCTCCGGCGCGAGTTGAAGGCCCTGGCCGAAGCCGCGCGCACATCCGACCCGGCCGCCTTCGCCGCCGCCGACCACCGGCTCCGCACGCGCCTGGCGGCCATCAGCCCCAACACACTGCTGCGCTCGCTCTACGCGACGCTCCTCCCCCTGACCGACCCCGACCCCACCGACCAGCTCCAGAACCGCTACCAGCGCCACGCCGCCCTGATCGACGCCCTGGAGACCCGCGACCGCACCAGAGCACTCGCACTGACGCGCGCCGACTGAGGGGGCTGGCCCCACGCGGTCAGCGGTTGCAGGGCTCCGCTGACGGCATCGAGTCACGCATCGTCAGGGGCTTCCAGCTCCAGGAGCCGCTCGGCGGTGTCGCAGGCGTCGCCTACGGCTCCCTGCGCGCCGCGGGGTTCGAGGGCCGGGCGGCGGACGCGGGGGCGACCATGCTGGTCGGCTGGCACAGGGCGAGCGCGATGTCGTCGGTCGGCGCGCGGCCTGTGTGCGTGGCCACCATGGCGTACAGCGTGTCGAGCGCGTCGGAGGAAGAGAGCACGGCCAGTGCGTCACCGACCCGTTCGAGGAGCGGGAACTCGGCGCCGTCCGCATCGCGCGCCTCGCTCAGGCCGTCGGTGTAGAACAGCAGCCGGTCCCCACTCGTGAGGTAGAAGCGGTACAGCCGCGGCTTCGGATGCAGGCCCAACGGGGGCGCCGGCTCAAGTGGTTCCAACAACCTGACCTGCTTGCCTGCCCGTACGGGCGCGGGGTGCCCGCAGTTGACGATGCGGACCTCGCCCGGGGCGAACTCGGCGAGTACGGCGGTGACGAAGTCCTCCGCCCCCAGCTCCGGGGCGAGCCTGGTGTCCAGGGCGGTCGCCAGGTCGGCGAGGCCGGGAGTGAGGTAGGCAAGGTCCTTGAAGGCCCCGATGGTCGCCGCGGTGGTCCGCAGGGCGTCCAGGTCGTGGCCGCGTACATCCCCGATGAGCAGGCGCACTCCGTACGGGGTGTGGACGACGTCGTACAGATCCCCGCACACCGACGCCCCCTGCACGGCGCAGCGGTGCCGGGCGCACACCTCGATGCCGCCGAGCTCCACCGACATCGGCCGCAGGATCGCGTTCTGTGACGCCTGTGCGACTTCGGTGGCCCGGGCCAGCGCGGCCGCGTCGGCCGTGTGCCGGGCGGCGTCGCGGACGGCCAGAGTGCCGCCGGCCAGCAGGACGAGGAACTCGATTCCGAACCCCGGAGTCACCATGCGGCCGTTCGTGGCGCCCGCTCCGAGAGCGAGCGACAGCGCCAGGGCCGCCACCGCCGCGGTGCGCCGTGCGTCCAGGCAAGCGCAGGCCAGCACGGGACCGATGACCAGTACAGCGACTCCCGGTTGCCAACTGCCGAGACCGCTGAGGACGGCGAGCAGGCCACTCACCCCCAGCGCGAGCACCGGCCAGCCCCGGCCGCGCCGACTCCGCGCGCTCGTCTTCCGCCCCCACCGCCCGACTGCCCGGACAGCCATACGCAGCCCCCGCCTCTCCCCGCGTCTCGTGAGTCCGCGGCGGAGGACGGCCACTCTGGCCCAGCGCGCCGCTGGGCGGGTCCGCTCGACCGGAGCGGACCGAGAGGTGGTCGGGTGTGTTCGCCGTGGTGCGGTCATGTGAGCGCCTTGCTCGAAGAAGAGGGCCCCTCGTGACATGCGCGGCTCGGGCGTTGAGCCTGGGAGCGGTCCCGGGGGAGAGGGCCGTGGTGCAGCGCTCCCGTGTCCCTGCTTCGTGAGGCCGCCTCCTACGGCGACCGGGTGTGGGCAAGGGGCGGCGGTGACCCGGGATCGCCGCCCTGGATCACCGCCGCCGTCTTCTGTGGCCGCCCTACCCCTGGAGCTTGGCCAGGGCGAAGTCGAGCCCGGTGCCGCTCGACGTCGCGCCGCCGGCGATGACGATGTCGTCGCCGCCGGTCAGCGCGATGCCGCGAGCGACATCGGCCCCGCCGGAGTAGTCGAGGGTGGCGATGCCGTCCCCGCTGAACCCGGTGTCCAGGGTGCCGTTGGAGTTGTAGCGGATGACGAGGGCGTCCCCGTCGACGGGGTCGATGGGGAACACGACGGATTCGTTGGCCAGTCCGGCAATGACGATCTTGCCGTCGCTGTCCACGGCGACGTCGCGCGCCTCGTCGGCCCGCAAGGTGTTCACGTCCGTGGTGACCTTGCCGTCGCCGCTGAAGCCGGTGTCCAGGCTGCCGTCGGAGTCGTAGCGGACCACGCCGACCTTGATGGGGCCTGCGATGCCGAACGGCTCGGGAGCGTCGACCGCGCCCGCGAGCACATAGTCGCCGCCGGGCGCTCGGGTGAAGCCGAACGCGATGTCGGAGAGCGAGTTGAAGTCGGTGGTGACCTTGCCGTCACCGCTGAAGGTGGTGTCGAGAGTGCCGTCCGAGTTGTACCGGACCAGCAGGAAGTCGCTGTTGGCGCTGCCGGCCGCGATCATCTTCCCGCCGGACAGCTCCTCCAGCGCGAACAGGTGGTCGCCGGTGCCGAAGTCCGTGACGACGTGGCCGTCGCCGCCGCCGAAGCCGGTGTCCAGGCTGCCGTCGGAGTTGTAGCGGGCGATGAAGGAGTCCGCCCCGGCCGCCCCGGCCACGAGGATCTTGCCGCCGCTCGTCAGGCTCAGGCCACGGACACCGTCGCCGAGCCCGCTGGTCAGGTCGGTGGTGACCTTGCCGTCGCCGCCGAAGGAGGTGTCGAGGGTGCCGTCCGAGTTGTACCTCGCCAGCGCCAGGTCGGCTATCTGCTCCCCTCCGGTGAACCCGCCCACCAGGATCTTCCCGTCGCCGGCCTCGATGACCGACCGGGCCATCGCCAGGGTGTCGCCGAAGCCGGTGGTGACCTTGCCGTCGCCGCTGAAGCCGGTGTCCAGCGCTCCGCTGGAGGTGTACTTGGCGACGCCGAAATCGCTCGGGCCGACGCCGGGGGTGCCGAGGCCCGCTCGACCGACGACGAACAGGGAGCCGCTGGACGTACGCAGCAGGTCGTTGCCGATCTCAGGCTTCGACGGGGTGGCACCGAAGTCGGTGGTGACCTTGCCGCCGGTGCCGAAGCCGGTGTCCAGGTCACCGGGCGCGGCCGCGGCGGTGGGTGCCAGGGCCACCATCAGGCCCACGGTCAGTGCGGACAGGGCTGCCAGGTGAGCCTTCCGCGCCGGGCGGCGTCCGGAGAGTGAGACCGGGCGGCGTTCGAAGGGTGAGAAGAGTCTGGTCATGGGTGGACCTCCTCGTGCTTGTCGGCGAAAATGCCCTCGATTAGGCGGGCACCATTCCGCACCCCCGCCCCCCGCACAACCGGTGCACCGGAGGCGCCCGGATGGCCGCCGGGGCGCGCTGCCCGTTCGCCGGAGCAGGCCGATGGTCACGCTCCGTGGCGTGCGCTCCGCGCTCCGTGGCCCGGATCGCGCGCTCCTCGGCTCCACCGGTCGTGAATGCCGGCGAACCGATCGCCACCTGCCCCGAAGTGAACAGGTAGGGCAAGGCGACGCCGTGTTTCTGTCCCCGTGCCCAGTGCCTGCCCCATGGGTGCGCCACCGGAGCAGACTGAGCCGGGTTCGCACAGGAGCGGGAGCGAGGAGAGAACACCGTGTCACACGGCGTGCCGGGAGAGGCCGAGACGGGCGAGTGGTCGGGGAACCTGCCGCGGGAGACTCGCAGCTTCATCGGGCGGCAGGACGAACTTGCCCGGCTCGACGTGATGCTGCGGCCGGACGGCCGGACGGCCGGGGGCGGCGAGGAGCAGCGGAACCAGGACGGCGGGCGCCGCCTCGTGACCCTCCTGGGGCCGGGAGGGGTCGGCAAGACGCGCCTTGCGGTACGGGCCGCGCACGGGATGCGGGCCGCTTACCCGGACGGTGTGTGGCTGGTGGAGCTGTCGCCCCTGCACAGCTCCGGCCTGACCGGGCCCAGCGTGCTGGGGCTCGTGGTGATGGAGGCGCTGCGGGTCGCCGATCAGACGACGCGCTCGGCGGAGGAGGCGCTGGCCGCGTGGATCGCGGACAAGCGACTGCTGCTGGTGCTCGACTCGTGCGAACACCTGCTGGAGGACTGTGCCTCCTTCGTCGATACGCTGCGGATCGCACCGCACGTGGACATCCTGGCCACCAGCCGCCGACGGCTCGGGCTGCCCGGGGAGCAGTGTCTGGAGGTCGAGCCGCTGCCGGTGGACGAGTCGGGTACGGCGACGTGGGACGACGCGGTGACCCTGTTCGCCGACCGTGCGGCCGCCGCGCGCTCCGGCTTCGTACTCGACGAGGCCACCCGGCCGGTCGCGGTCTCCGTCTGCCGGTACCTGGACGGCATCCCGCTGGCCGTCGAACTGGCCGCGGCCCGGCTGTCCACCCTGTCGCTCACCGAGCTCGCCGACCACCTCGGGACGCGGACGGACCACCGCCTCGCCCTGCTGGCCTCGGACGACGGCAGCGAGGAGCCGTCGCGCCACCAGGCCCTGCGCACCACCATCGGCTGGAGCCACGAGCTGTGCGCTCCCCTGGAGCGGCTGCTGTGGGCCCGACTCGCGGTGTTCACCGGCGGCTTCGACGCCGAGGCCGCCCAGGAAGTGTGTGCCGGGGGACCGCTGGCGGCCGGACAGGTGCCCGTCCTGCTGGACGAGCTCGCCGCCCAGTCCATCGTGCAGCGCGACCAGCGCACCGGCACGGACCGCTTCCGGATGCTCGACACGGTGCGCGAGTACGGCGCGGACTGGCTGCGGGAGTTGGGCGAGGAAGACGCCGTACGGCTGCGCCACCGCGAGTACTACCGGCGCCTGGCGCGCGACGGCTGCGCCGAGTGGAACACCGGCCGCCAGGTGCAGTGGAGCGCACGTGTGCTGACCGAACACGCCAACCTGCGCGCCGCGGTGGACTGGTCCCTCGACCGGCCCGACCGGCGTGCCGCCCTGGAGATCGCGGGCACCGCGGGCTTCCTGTGGCGGCACTGCGGCCATGTGCGCGACGCGAACCGGTGTCTCGACCGGGCACTCGCCGCCGATCCGGCTCCGGGGCCCGACCTCCTGCGGGCCCTGTGGACGCGTGGCGCCGGGGCGATCATTCAGGGCGACATGGACACCGCCGCCGAACTCGGGCGGCGGTTCACCGACGTGGCACGGCAGCAGGCGGACCCGGTCGCCCTCTCCGTCTCCGCCTACCTCACGGGCAGCCAGCTCGCCCTGCGCGGCCGGTCGGCCGAGGCGGTCGGCCTCATCTCCATCGCCGCCCGCCTCCCCGTCCGGGACGACTGGCTCGGTTCGGCACAGATCCAGACGATCGGCGCCCTGGCGTACGCGCACCTCATGAGCGGCGATCACGAAGCGGCCCGCGCGGTGTCCGAAGAGGTCCGCGCCGAGTGCGCCCGGCGGGGCGAGCACTGGACGCGCTCGACCTCCGATGTGATCGTGGCGAAGCTGGACCTCGCCGGCGGCGACATCGCCTCGGGGGCCCGCAACGCCATCCGGGTCATCGCCGCACACCGGCTGCTGCGCAGCGCCGGTGTCCTGGCGGCCCTGGCCCTCGACACCCTGGCATCCGCCACCACGGTCGCGGGCGAACCTCACCGGGCGGCCGAACTCCTCGGCATCGCCCAGCGCCTGTGGGACCGCGTCGGCGGCCGCGCCCAACTGGACTCCCCGGACTTGATCGCCGCCCGCCAAGCCTGTGTACGCGCCATCCGCGACAAGATCGGCGACCCGGCCTACGAGCACGGCTACGAGGCGGGTCGCGCCATGTCGTACGAACAGGGAATGAGCTACGCGTCAGACACCACACTCCGCGCATCCGGCTGAGCCCGCCCCCGCCTCAGCCTGCGCACGCACGCGAACGGCCCCGGACGAGAAGCCCGGGGCCGAGCAGAACGCCCCCTGGGATGATCCCAGGGGGCGCCTTGGCGCGTTGTGCCCCCGGCAGGATTCGAACCTGCGACACCCGCTTGAGGAGCGGGGCGGAATCCGTGATCGGTGGTGTTTACCCCTGCCGCGTGGTGCTGTTCCTCCTGGTCAGCGCCGCGCGACAGGGTCGCCGATCCCGCTGCGGAGGGTCCGTGTCGTGTCGTCCGCTCACGCATCGCTCACGCAGGCGAGGGTCGGTGGGGCGCACGGGATGGCTTTGCGGGAGCCGTCGAAGGGGCGGGCCATGAGTGAGCGAATCCCCGTCGGCCAGGTGGCATGGTTCAGCGTCGGCACAGACCCGCTGCCACGGTCTGTTCAAGGTGCTGCACGGCTTCGCCGGTCTTTGGTTCGAGGTTCATCGTGGCGCTGGCGGCGCGGCCGTCGTCGGTGGCCGCGGCCCAGGTCCCGAAGCCGGGGATGCCGCCGCTGTGGCCCCAGAAGGTGCACGTGTCGGACTGCTTGACCCGCATGATCCCCAGTCCCATGGCGTAGTGGGAGCTCCCCTTCTGCATGGGGATGGTGGTGCGCAGCTGCTTGCGCTGGGCCTTCTTGAGGAGAGGGTTGCCGTCGTCCTTGAGCAGCGCGGAGAAGAAGCGGTTGAGGTCGGAGTTGGTCGAGACCATCGCGCCTGCCGCCCAGGCCGCGGAGGGATCCGATCCCGGTGACGTTGCGCGCGGGGGCTCCCCCGGGCTCCGGGCGGTAGCCCTGGGGGTGGCGTTCCCGGAGGGTCGTCTCGCCGGGGGCGGGGAAGTAGGTGTGGCGCAGCCCCAGCTTCTGGATGACGCGCTTGTCGATCTGCTCAGCGAGGGGCCGTCCGGTGACCCGCTCCACGATCAGGCCAGCCACCAGGTAGTTGGTGTTGCTGTACGACCACTTTTTGCCGGGTTTGAAGAGGGCCTTGTGCTTGAGGGCGATGTCGAGGGCGTCGCGGGGCGAGAGGTAGCGGCGCTCCAGGATGTCGTTGGTGACGTCGTCTTCGTAGTCGGGAAGTCCGCTGGTGTGCTGCAGGAGCTGGCGCACCGTGATGAGGTGCCCGTCGATCCCCTTGCCCCGGACGAGTCCCGGCAGATACTTGTCGACCGGCTTGTCGAGGCTGATCTCGCCCTCGCCGACCAGTTGCAGCACGACCGCCGCGGTGAACGACTTGGTGACGCTGCCGATCCGCACCTGGGCGTTGCGGGGCATCTTCGCCTGCGTGTCCCGGTCTCCCACCCCCGCGGTATGGGTGCGGAACTTCCCCTTGCCGTCCAGCACGCTCGCCAGCGCTCCGGGTGCGCGATCCGAGTCCACAAGGGTCTCAAGACCCTGGCGTACGGGGTCAGGCCGGGCGGCGCTAGCGGGGGCCGCCACACCGGCGGTGACAGCGGTGGCCAGGGCAAGGGTGGTCAGGGCGAGACGTTGACGCATCGGGGTTCCTCCAGAGTGGGGTGACGTGCCTGAGCGGCGAGATCAACTCTGCTGGAGGCGGCCACCGTTACCCATCAGGGATGACCCTGACCAGACCCTCGGCCTTCCCGGGAGTCCGCTCCCAGAACCTCCCTGGGAGCGGATTCCCGGTTCACCTCACCTCACTTGTCCTGGCGGCACTTCACAGCTGCGGCGCCAGACGCTCTCCCCGCTTGCCCTTGCCGCCCGCTCCGCAGAACTCCGCGTCCGACCACGTCGCCCTTCGCGCTCCAGTCGCCGTTGGCGTTGTAGGTGAGGGTGTGACGGCCGTCGGGAGTGGTCACGGTCTCCGTGATGGAGCCTGGGGTGCCACCGCTGTGGCTCCACAGCTTCGCGTGGCAGCTCGTCTTGACGCTGTACAGCCCGAGGCCGTAGCCGGAGTAGTACGGGTCGTCGGGTGTGGGCACCGTCGTCTGCATGTCGGTGAGTTGCCTCTTGGGCAGCAGTTTGCCGCGCATCAGGGCGCTGAAGAACCGGTTGAGGTCGCCGGTCGTGGAGATGCCCTCGCCTGCTGCCCAGGCCCAGGACATGTTGTTCTCGGTGACGTCGTGGATCCTCGTCGCGGCGGGGTCTTTGCTCAGCTTCGAGTACGCCCGGCTGCTCGGCTTCGGCAGGAAGGGATCGAGGCCCGGGATGCGGGTGGTCCGCAGGCCGAGCGGGTTGATGAGGCGCTCACGGATCTCGTGCTGGTAGCTGTTGCCGCTGATCTTCTCGATGATCAACCCGGCCAGGATGTAACCGGTGTTGGAGTACGAGTGCCTGGTGCCGGGCGTGAAGTCCGGCTTGTGCGACAGCGCCACCCGTATCAGTTCCCGCGGTGTGTGGGTGTCGTAGCGGTGTGCGGGGAAGCCCTCCAGCAGAGCGTCGTGCGCGAACTCCGGGTCGCTGGTGTAGTTGAAGAGCCCGCTGGTGTGGTTGAGGAGCTGGCGCACGGTGATCTTGCGGCCGTCGTTGCCGTTGCCTCGTACGAGGCCGGGGAGCCAGCGCTCCACGGTGTCGTCGAGGTCGAGCCTGCCCTCGGCCTCCATCTGCAGCAGCACAGTCGCCACGAACGTCTTGGTGATGCTGCCGATCCGGAACCGGTCGTCGGTGCCGCGCGGCGTGCCCGTCTTCAGGTTGCCGACGCCCGAAGTCCCCTGCCAGGTCCTGCCCTTGTCCACTGCCGCGGCCGTGACCCCGGGGACTTCGTCGGCGACCATGGCGTCCATTCGCGCGCTGGGTCGCCGCGTGCCCCTTCCTGGGCTCGGCGTGTGCGGGGGACGTGAACGCGGTAGCGGCCACCGCCGCCGCGGCGAGCCCCACCACCCCGGTGCGCACTCGTCGACGTACTGCCATGACGTACTCCTTCGCGATTGAGCGTGCCGTGCCGCGGTCGCGGCACTCACCCGACCCGTGCGCCCCTCGCGCAGCTCGCGGTGACGCGGTGATCCGTGGTTGCGGGGAGGGACCACGCCCAGACGCACGGGAGTTGACTCGCGCGGCGTATTCGGTCGGGAAATGGTCCTCAGCCGGGAGCACGATCCTGGCTGAGGGTCATGTCCAGGAGCCCACTCCTGGGGGCGGGCTCGTCCTGGGAGCGGATGAATTTTCCTGTCCCTGAATGGTCCGCTGGGCGAAGGCCGGAGAACACCGGCGCCATCCATCAGAGGGGTTCTTCCGTGCACGAACACGCATCGCACAGTCGCTTCTCACACTCCCGCCGCGGTCGGCGCGGGGTGGTGGCGTTCATGGCAGCCGGGGTCGTGGCGGCCGGAGTGCTGGCACCGACCGCGGCGCTCGCGGGCGGCAGGCCGGACAGCGTCCAGTCGAGCCTGAACGCGCTGGTGAAGGACGACGGCCTGCCCGCCGCGCTGGCCAGCGTCAAGGGCCGCGACGGCCACACCCGCACCTACACCGCCGGTGTCGGCGACGTCGCCACCGGCGCCAAGGTCCCCGTCGACGGCCAGGTGCGTGCCGGCAGCAACACCAAGACCTTCACCGCAGTCGTCGTCCTGCAACTCGTCGGCGAAGGCAAGGTCCGCCTCGACGCACCCGTCGAGACCTATCTGCCGGGCCTGGTGCGCGGCGACGGCATCGACGGACGCCAGATCACTGTCCGCCAACTGCTCCAGCACACCAGCGGCCTGCCCGAATACCTGGACACGAAGGCCGTCCTCGCTGATCCGACGCGGTACTACGAACCACGCGAACTCCTCGACGCGGCCCTGGCCCAGAAGGCCCACTTCGCCCCGGGCACGAGCTGGGAGTACAACAACACCAACTACCTGCTGGCCGGCCTGATCATCCAGAAGGTCACCAAGCGGCCCCTCGCCGAGGAGATCACCAAGCGCGTCATCAACCGCGTCGGCCTGCGCCACACCTACTTCCCCGCCCCTGGGGACATGACCATCCGCGAGGCCCACCCCAAGGGCTACGACCGGGGCACAGGCCAGTCGCTCCGCGACTACACCGAAGTGGACCCCTCCTGGGGCTGGGCGGCGGGCGCGATCGTCTCCACCAACTCCGACCTCAACCGCTTCTTCTCCGCGCTGCTCAAGGACGACGGCAACCCTCTCCTCAAGAAGGCCCAGCGCAAGCAGCTGCGCACCACCGTCGCCGCCGACGAGATAGGCCCCGGCGCTCGTTACGGTCTTGGCCTGGTGAGCCGACCGCTGTCGTGCGGCGGCCGGTACTGGGGCCACGGCGGGACCCTTCCCGGCTACTACACCACCGCCGGGGGAACCACCAAGGACGGGCGGGCCGCCAACATCGCGGTGACCATGATCCCGAGTGACGCGGCCGGTCGGCACGTGGAGGCCGCGGTGGACGCGGCCCTGTGCCGCTGATCCGCGCCTCGATCCGACCCGAGCGATAGCGACAGGGCGTCCCCGGACGGGCACAGCACCCCTCTGGGCCCCGCCCGGCCGCCTCACGCCAGCCGGGCCCGACCGGGTTCAGCCCGCCGAGTTCGGCGCCCCGACCTCGACCAGGCCCGACTCGTAGGCCGCGATCACCGCCTGGGCGCGGTCGCGGACGTCCAGCTTGGCGAAGACGCTGGTGATGTGGTTCTTGACCGTGGAGGCGCTGACGCCCATCGCCGACGCGATCTCGGCGTTGTCGAGGCCGGTGGCCAGCAGGTGCCACACCTCGACCTCGCGGGGCGTCAGGTCGCCCCCGCCGGGCACCGGTGACGGCGGCTGCGGACGGCGGGACGCCGTGACGTAGGTGGAGATCAACCGGGTGAGCAGGCGGGGCGCCACGACCGCTTCCCCGGTGTGCACAGTGCGCACGGCCGCCACAAGCTCCTCTGGGGAGACGTCCTTGGGTAGGAATCCGTAGGCACCGGCGCGCAGAGCGGCGACCACGTACTCGTCCATGTCGAAGGTGCTCAGCGCCAGGACCCGGCAGGCGGGCAGCTCCCGCGCGAGCTGCTCCGTCGACTGGACCCCGTCGAGAACCGGCATCCGGATGTCCATCACCACGACATCGGGCCGGTGCTGGTGCGCGAGCTCGACCGCCCGCTGCCCGTCGTCCGCCTCGGCCACCACGTCGATCGCCGGGGCAGGGGTCAGGATCAGGGCAAGACCCCGCCGCACGAGGGGCTGGTCGTCCGCGATCAGTACCCTGATCCGCTCCGGGGATACCGTCATCCGAGCCGCTCCTCTTCGTCGACCGGCGCCGCCGGCAGGGTGGCCGCCACTCGGAATCCACCCCCGTCGAGGGCGTCGGCCACCATGCTGCCGCCCTGCAGCGCGACGCGCTCGCGCATGCCGATCAGACCGTACCCGGTGCGGCCCGCCTTCGGCCCGGCCGCACCGGACGCCCCCGCCAGGGCGCCCACCAGGGTGTCGGCCGACGCGGCCGTGCCGTTGTCGGACACCTCGATGGTGATCCGGTCCGGGTCGTACGTCAGCCGCACCCGCGCCTCGGCCCGGCCCGCGTGCTTGCGGGTGTTGGTGAGGGCCTCCTGAACGATCCGGAACACCGCGAGGCCGGTGCTCGGCGGCAGCGGACGTTCCGTCCCGAGGACCGCGAAGTCGACGGGCAGTCCGGCCCTCCGGGATTCGTCGACGAGCTGTCCGAGGCTCCCGACACCGGGTTGCGGCGCGGGCGGCGCCTCCTCCGGCTCGTCCCCTGCCCGGAGAACGTCGAGCAGCTGGCGCATCTCCCGCAGCGCGATGCGCCCGGAGCCCTCCAGGGAGACCAGGGCGTCGCGCACCACCTCGGTGTCGGCCCCCGAGGTTGGCCCTGGCGCCCCCGGCCATCAGCTGCATGGTGGTGATGTGGTGGGCGACGATGTCGTGCAGCTCCCGTGCGATGCGGCGCCGTTCCTGGGCCACCGCGCGGTCGGCCAGCATCCTGCGCCGGACCTCCCCCGCGCGCTGCCAGCGCTTCAGCGCCTCGGCCGCGGTGAGGACCAGTGCCGCGGCGGCCGCGCTGCTCGCCACGTCCGCCACCGGCGGGGGCAGCGGATACCCCCGGCCCAGCAACGTCACGGCAGCCGCCACGAGGGCGGCCGGCGCCGCCACCGCGAGACCACAGGACCTGGCCACCGCGAACAGTGCCACGGCGAGCGTGCCGTTGAAGTGGTGCGGCATCGGCACGCACAGGTTCAGCGCCAGACCGAGGACCAGCACACCCGCCAGTGACACCAGCGGGTAGCAGCGCCTGGTGAGCAGCGGCACGGCCGCCAGTACGAGCAGAACCAGCGCGGTCAGGGAGACGGGCCGGCGCGCCGCCCGGCCCGCCGACCGTGTAGCCGAGGAGATCGACGACGGCCGCCCCGACAGCCACCAGCACATCACTGGCGGTCCAGGGCAAGCCATCGGCTCTCGGCGACGGCGACGGCGGCTGGTGGTGCGTCGACATGCTGGTGGTGGTCCCTTCCACGGCCGGTCGATCCCGGCCTTCGCCGGTCTACCGCGACCGTCGTTCGTGAGCCGTTCCCGCGGCAGCCTGCGGTCCCGAGAAAGAGCCAGGGTCCGCGGTCGATTCTCGCAGTGGCTCCCCGCCCCGGACAGATACCAGAGATCGATCCCTGACCAGGACCCTGGTCCTGGTCAGGGCCGTGTGCCGGACCCACGTCCTGAGGACGTTCTCACCCCCCGCTCGGACGACACGCCCGATGTATCGGCTACATGGCTCAGCGCGCAGGACGAGCCTGCTTACTGTGCACCTGCCGTCTCAGTCGAAGGCAAGCCCACGGAAGGCGTTGCGGACGTCCGTCAGGGGCTGGCGGTCGCGGGTGTAGTAGAGCTTGTTGGTCAGCAGTACGGCCCACCGCTGTTGACCGGGTGAGATCCACATGCCAGTGCCGGTGAAGCCGTAGTGGACCCAGATGTCGTTGGCGGGGGCGCTGCCGGGGGCTGGGTGCCAGAACAGGCCGCGTACGGGTTCCAGGTCGCCTGTCTGGACGGTCAGCGACTCCGCGGTCCAGGCAGGGCCGAATCCGGCTCGGCCCGAAGCCGTAGCTGGATCCAACATGTAGCGCAGGAACCTGACGAGGTCGTCGCGGACGGTGAAGGCGCCCGCTATGCCGCATACTCCGCCCAGGAGCCGGGCGGAGAAGTCGTGGGCGATGCCCTTGAGGTGGGTGTCCGTGTCCTGGTCGAGTTCGGTCGGCGCGCACCGTGCGGCGATCCCAGCGGGTAGCGGGCCGAAGCGGGTGGATTTCATGCCCAGGGGGTGCCAGGTCCGTTGCGCGGCAAGCTGGTCAAGCTGTTGCCCCGAGAGGTGTTCGGCGAGGTAGCCGAGGATGAGGGCAGCTCGGTCGGTGTACTCGACGGCCTCACCGGGCCGGCGGTGCAGGGCCTCGCGCAGGACGCCGTCGCGGATGTCCTGAGCATCGGTACCGTAGAGGTTCTTCAGCTGGGCCCGCAGCGGGACACCGGCGGTGTGGGTCAGCAACTGCCGGGTGGTTACTGCCCCGAGCGGGTGGCCTGAGACCTCCGGCCAGAAGGTGTCGAGCGGGGTGTCGAGGTCGAGCTTGCCGTCCTCCCAGAAGGTACCGATCGAGGACCAGACGGCGAGGATCTTGGTGAGGCTGGCGGCGTCGAAGACGGTGTCGGGGCGTACCGGAGTCTCCGGCTCGTCGGGGTCGAGGACGCCGACGGTGCCCGAAGCGCGCATGTCGACGGGGTCGCCGACAGCCCACACAGCACCTGGATAGACCTTGTCCCGGACGCCTTCACCCAGCAGCTGCTCGATGCGATCGGTGCTGTACGTCATGGTCTTCCCTGTTCGCCGTGGGTATCCCGTCGATCAGCGTAGTGACACGGGTGGGAGGCACGAGGAACGCTTGCTCTTCAGCTTCGGGTGGCGCCAGCAGGACATGAGGCTGCGAGGGCTGGTCGCGGGGTCGGCAGCCATCTGACGCGGAGGGCGCGCTGGCGCCGTTCGGGAGGGTGACAGGAGTGCCACGGCACCCTCCGGTCTGCTCGGCCTTGGGCTCGTCGAACAGACCGGCTCCGCCGCAAACCTGCTGATCGCGGAGATCGATACAAAGCCGCAGGCGTGAGCGCCGTGGCGAAGTGGGAGGGGTCGTGGACCGAGGAACTCGTCGATCGAGCTGGCTCAGGTGAGCTGCTGGCCGAGTTCGGCTAGGGCTTGAGCGGTTGCTGAGAGCGGGTAGCGCGCGGCGTTCACGTAGCCCGCTTGGCGAAGCGCGGGCAGCAGGCCGGGCGCGGTCCGAAGGTGGTCGAGGTCGCGAGTAAGCGCGGCGGAGTGCGTGAAGTCGGTGGCCACTCCGGACGCGGCCAGGACTTCGTTGAGGCCGGGCACGGGCTGGTACAGAACGGGTAGGCCGCAGGCTTGGGCCTCCAGCGCGACCAGACCCATGGCCTCCAGCGTCGTGGACGGTATGACCAGCAGGTCGTGCTCGGCGAAGGCTTTCCACAGTTGTGGACGGCGGAGCCAACCGAGGTATCGGGCCCGCACCCCGGTCCGTTGGAGGAGCGGGGCCAAGGCGTGGAACTGGGCTCTGGGAGCGGCGACGCTCAGCTCTACTCCTGGGATGGGCGCCAGGCTGGTGACCAGGTGCTGGGCGCCCTTCTCCGCGGTCAGCCGCCCTGCGTACAGCAGCCGTAGATGGCTGGAGGCGGTGCCGGCCGGCCGTGGCGGTGGCTCGTTGAGCAGCTGATCTGGAATGCCCCAGGGGATGTGGACGATCTTGCGGCGCTCGGCCTGTGGGGCGAGCTTGAGGAGCTGGTCGGCCATCGCGCCGGTGGGGACCACGATGGCGTCGGCGTCCCTCACTGTCTCTCGCAGGACTTGGAGCTGGTCACGGTGGGTCTCGGCGAAGATCAGGTCGGTGCCGTGGACGAGGGCGATCCTGGGGTGCGACGGCAGGGCCCGGAGCAAGGCGGGGGTGGCGCCGAAGGTGAGGTGTTGCAGGTGCAGAACGCCGATCTGGGCCGGGTCGATCGCGGTTACCAGGGCCTGGCGCAGGGCGGCGACGTAACGGCTGAAGGCGGCACCTTCCAGGCACTTGCCGGGCACCGTCAGTAGGTCGAGACCGGCGGGGAGGCTCGGTCTGGGGCCGGTCGGGGCCAGCATGAAGGCCCGTGAGGGGATGAGGGGAACGTCGCCGGTGTAGAGGTCGAGGAAGAGTTCGACGCTACCGCCGGGGCTTCCGGCCGGCAGGTCGAGGAAGGTGGCGGCCAGCGGCCCCGCCGTCGGGCGTACGAGGGGGCTCACAGCGCTCCTTGGGCGATCTCTTCGTACAGGCGGGAGATGTCGATGCAGTGCGTGGCCGCGTACTTGGCGTGTTGTTGCTGGTAGCTGACCGGGGTACCCAGGGTGGTGAGGAAGACGAGCTTGCCGAAGGTCATTCCCGGATAGACACGGGCTGGCCGGGCCGCACGGATCTCCAGAGTCCAGCGGATCGCGTGGCCCTGGTGGCCGAGTGGAGCGGAGACATGGACCCAGATGCCGAGGGTGCCGATGGTGCGGTCGCCGTTGAGGAGTTGCGCGTACGTCTCCGAGCCGGTCTTCTCCAGTGTGACGCCGAGGTAGAGAACTCCGGGCTCCAGTACCAAACCGTAGGCGGGGATGGGGCGTTCGGTGAACGACGTGGGTGCAGCGGCGTCCAGGTCGCCGTCGCAGATGCGGATCATGTTGCCCAACCGCCAGTCGTAGGCGTTGGGGGAAAGCCGCGGGGGGTCGTAGGGGGCGATGGTGATCTCGCCCGCGCTGACAGCGGCGGCGATGGCACGGCCAGTCAGGATCATGAGGCCACTGCCTGCACGGGCGTCGTGTCCCGCCAGTAGCCGGAGGGCTGGGGGCCGGCGGCCCCCTGGTACTTGCCCCGGTACAGGTCGACGTCGCCGGTGGAGACGAAGAACATGACCTGCCCGATCTTCATGCCCGCGTACACCCGCAGCGGGCGGATGGGGGAGAGCATCAAGGTCCACTGTCCGTGGAATCCGATGTCGCCGATGGGGGCGGTGATCTCGACGAACAGCCCGAGGCGTCCGACCGAGGAGCGGCCGAAGAGCAGCGGGACGAAGAGGTCCGAGCCGACTTCCTCGACGGTGTGGCCGAGGTACAGCTCGCCGGGCTGGAGGACGTACCCGTCCTTGCCGATCAGGATCGTGCGGGTGGGGTTGGGGTGGTGGGCGTCGATGACCTTGGTCGTGTAGGTCAGCAGGGTGGGGCCGAGACGGACGTTGTAGCTGTTGGGGTTCGTCTGGTCCGGGGCGAAGGGGGTGATGCGCAGGCGGCCGTCCGCCACGGCCGCGTTGATCTCAGGCCCGGTGAGGATCACTTGTCGCCTCCTTCGTCGGCCCTGGCGGGGTTCGCCATCAGGACGTGACGTACGGCCTGCCCGAGCTGGAGTCCTGCTTCGTGGGTCCGGCCGCCGAGGTAGCTGTCGGCCAGGTAGTCGGTGGTCAGTACGGTGCGGATCGCCGGGGGCAGGGGGGTCGGGGCGACAACCAGTGGGCCGACGGCTTCAGCGAGGCGAGTGAGCAGCCCGGCATGGTCCTCATGGTCCTCCACTTGGTCCTCGGGGAGAAAGGCGTGCACGAGCTGGTTGCCGAAGGGCTCGATGACCAGCAGGTCGCCGAGGGTGAGAGTGTCGCCGAGCTGTACGGGACGCAGAGCCGTCTCGTTGAGGACGACCGCGTCGGCGCCGAGACCGGTGTGCAGTCGGCCGGCGATCTCTTCCAGCAGGCGACGGCGGTCCAAGGTCGCGTTTCGGTGGGTCTCGTCCACGGTGCCGATGGGGCTGCTCAGCCGCTGTTCGATGGCCGAGATCTCCTTCAGCAGGGCGGTGAGGCTGTGCGGAACGGTTGAGGTATGGGGGAAGGCACCGGTGCGGGCGGCCCAGCTGCTTCCGACCGGCTCGGCGGCGGCGTATCCGGCTCCGAGTTCACGTCCCTTGACGACGAGGGTGTCGCCGACGTGCACCGGACCGTAGGCGTCGCTGTGGCAGTGCCCGGCGAAGATGATGTCCGCGAACGGGCATGCGGCAGCCAGCTTCAGGTCCTCCTCGAAACCGGAGTGGGACAGCACCATCCAGGCGTCGGCCCGGTGGTGGTGCTCCAGCATCACTTCGCGCAGGGCCAGGGCAGGCTCGGTGACGTGATGGCTTGAACGCTGATCGGCTGGGATGGCTTTGAACGCCTGTGGGCCCATCACCGCGGTGACGGCGACTCGCCGTCCGCCGATTTCCAGGATGCGTACGCGGTCGAAGAGCGGGCTGCCGCTGTCGTCGACCGTGTTCGCGCACACGGTCATCCTGTGCAGCTGCGGCTCGAAGTAGTGGGGCCAGCCGTGGTTTCCCGGCGCGAGCAGGTCGTACGGGGTGGTGAGGATGGCCCGCTCGATGTGTCCCTCGCCGAGGCGGTAGAAGCCACTGCCCTCGAAGAAGTCGCCGCAGTCCACGATCAGGCTCTCGGTCCTGGCGTCATGGAGGTAGGCGAGCATCGGGGCGGCCGAGTCGAAGGTGGAGTGCACGTCCGTCGTGGCGATGATCTGCCGGAGTTGCCGGTTCACGGGATCACCTCGCAGATGTCGGCGCCCAGGGCGTGCAGCTTGACGGGCAGGTCGGCGTGGCCGCGTCGGAGCTGTTCGAGGCCGCCGAGGGTAGTGACGCCGTGCGCGGTGAGGCCGGCGATGAGCAGGGCGGAGCCCGTACGGATGTCGGTGGCTTCCACTCCGGCCCCCGTCAGCTGCTGCGGTCCGGTGAAGCGGCACTGGGTGGGCGACAGCTCGTCGATCGCGGCGCCGAGGCGGGTGAGCTGGGGCAGCAGGTTGCCGTGGCGGCCGGGGTTGACCTCATCGGCGAACAGGTGGGTTCCGGGAAGGGTGAGAGCCAGGGCCATCAGAGGTGGTTCGAAGTCCGCGTCCAGTCCGCCGGGGGACAGGGAGGCGATGGCTCGCAGTGGCCGGCCGGTGGGCCGGGCGTCCTGGGCCCGGATGGCGAGAGTGCCGTCTGCGGCGTCGGCGGGCACGCCGAGCCAGCGCAGGGCATTGACCAGAGGAGCCACGTCGTCGCCGCGTACGCCGAGGACTTCCGCGTTGCCGCCGCTGACCGCGACCGCGCAGGCCAGCGTGCCTGCCTCGATCTTGTCGCCGGGCACCCTCCACGTGATGGTGTCACCGGAGACGGACCGGGGCGGCTGCAGCGTGAGGACGGTTTCGGTGATCCGGCACTCCCACCCGGCTGCCCCCAACGCCTCTACGACACTGAGCACTTCGGGCGACAGGTTCGGTTGCCCCAGACGCAGCGGGCCGTCCGGCGACGACCGCGCGCAGAAGGGCGGCGATGCTCGCTCCGCGGGACCGGAAGGGCAACATGATCGACACCGTTCCGCGTCCGCCTGCAGCTGCTTCCACGAGGTAGCCGTGGTCATCCACGGTCGAGCGGTCACCGAAGCGCTCGTACACCTTGAAGTGCTGCTCCATCCCGCGTTCCCCGATGTCGCAGCCGCCCGGCCAGGGCAGGCGGGCCCGCCCGTAGGCGCCAAGGAGTGCGGGGACGAGGTAGTACGAGGCCCGGATGCGGGCAGCAATCCCGGAGTCAAGATCTGGCTGAGCTTTGTCGCTTGGCAGGATCACCACCGTGTGCGGATCACGGACCGGGCGGGCCGCGTGCCAGCCCGCCTGCTGGAGCAGGGTGAGCATCGTCTCGACGTCCGAGTTCGCCGGGACGTTGCTCAGGTGCACCGGGCGATGCATGGCCGCAGCGGCGGCCAGCAGGGGCAGGGCGGCGTTCTTCGATCCGTCGACGGTCACGGACCCGGACAGCGGAACGCTCGGTCGCACGGCGACCACTTCCGCTGCGACTGGGGGGATACGCACAGTGGTCAACAGTCAACTCCTTTGCAAGGGCAGGTGTGGTGCGACGAGGTGCGGGGTGCTGACCTTGAACTCGGCCCAGCAGCGCTTGCCGGATGGCAGAGGGTCGAAGCCATGGCGGTCCGCGAGTGCCGCGACGAGGAACAGACCACGTCCGCCTTCGTCGTCGGCGGCTGCCTGGCCGACCTCCGGGATGTCGGAGTTGGTGTCGATCACCACGATCCGAAGCCCGTCATCGCTCAGGTAGGCGGCGGCCTTGATCGCCCCTTCGTGCGCGTGCCGCACCGCGTTCGTGATCAGCTCGCTGACGACGAGCTCCGCCGCGTCCAGGAGTTCAGGGCCGAGAAGGGCTCCGTCTCCCCAGGCCCGTACCCCGTCCGCGAGCTGCTGGCGCGCGGACGCGGCACCCGCAGGTGTGCCGGTGACGGGAATGCGGATCTGGTGCGCTTCCATGAGCGGCCTCCTGGATCGGCTCGGCCACTCCACGCAACCGCCACGCGAGCACCTCGAACCAGGTCATGTGCCGGTGCTGCATCGCCTATGCAGGAGCTGCATCGCACTGAACTCCCGGTCCATTACGCTCGGTTGAGCAGGCAGGATCGGCGACGGCAGGAGGAGCCGTGGCACAGATGGCCGAAGCACAGAGCGAGGCGAGACGGATCGGTGACGTGATCCGCCAGGCGCGCGTCTTACAGCGACGCTCCCAGCGGAACGTCGCCTCCGCCCTGGGCTATCACCAGTCCAAGGTGAGCCGCCTGGAGAGCGGCAAGGGCACGGAAGACATCCGCATCCTGCGCGAGATCGCGCAGGTCCTGGCGATCCCGCCCCACCACCTCGGCCTCGTTGCCGCTTCGGACATCAGCCCCTCCGACCCCGAGACAGAGAACATGCGCCGCCGTACCGTGCTCGCCGCCGGCTTCGCCGCACTCGCGGCCCCGACGATGCCCAGCGCCACCCATCAGGATCTGGTCCACTCCCTGCTTCCCGGAGCAGCGCATACGGCCGCCGGACCGGCGCCGGACGTCCAGGATCTGAGGGACCAAGTCGCAGGCGTGCGCCGTCTCTTCTGTACGTGCGACTACACGCAGCTGGAGGGCACGCTGCCCGGCCTCATCGGGCAGCTGCGACAGGCCATCAGCGACGCCCCCGGTTCGAGTGACCTGTCCGGCCTCCTCGCCACGGCGTACCAGACCTCAGCGAGCCTGCTGCTCAAACAGAGCGACCAGGGCAACGCCTGGCTCGCGGTCGGACGTGCCATGTCCGAGGCCGAACGCTCCGGTGATCCCGTCGTCCTCGCCTCCAGCGTCCGCGTCCATGCTCACGCCCTGGCCCGCGACCGCCACACCGCCGAGGCCGTCACCCTCGTCCGCCACACGGCGGACCAGCTCACCGGCTCGTACGACCAGCGCTCCCCGAAGTACCTCGCGGCACTCGGCCTGCTGCTCCTGCGCGGTGTCACTGCCGCCAGCAGTGGTGGCGACCGCTCGGCCACCCAGGACTTCCTCACCGAGGCGCAGGAAGTCGCCTGCTACGTCGCGCTCGACAGACCTGACGCCTGGGCCAACTTCAGCCCGACCAACGTCTCCCTGCACGCACTCAGTGCGGCCGTCGCCTTCGGCGACGCGGGCGTCGCCCTGGAGACCGCCCGCCCTCTCATGCGCCGGCACATCCCTGTCCCCGAGCGCCGTGCTGCCCTGTGGGTCGAAGCCGCTCGCGCCTACAGCCAGCAGGGCCGCCTCGCCGACGGCTACCAGGCTCTGCGCATCGCCGAGAGCTGTGCGGCACAGGACATCCGCCGCCCGGCCGTCCGTGAGCTGGTCGCCGACATGGCCGCTCGCGACCGGCACCGTACGCTGCCCGAACTGCACCGCTTCAGCCGTCAACTGGGAGTCCCCGCGTGAGTGATCAGCTAGACCAGCAGACCAAGAAGCCCTTCCTGTACGTCGTCGTCTGCGCGTCCGGCATCGCTGGCGACGTCGGCAAGCTGATCACCGCGGCCCAGGAGGCGAACTGGGACGTGGGCGTCGTCGCCACTCCGCAGGGGCTCGGCTTCATCGACGCCGAGGCGATCGAGGCTCAGACCGGCTACCCGATCCGCTCAGCCTGGCGCTCGCCCGGTGACCCTCGCCCGCTGCCGCCCTCCGATGCCATCGCGGTCGCGCCGGCCACCTTCAACACGATCAACAAATGGGCCGCGGGCATCTCCGACACCCTGGCGCTGGGCATCCTGTGCGAGGCGTACGGCTTCGGCATCCCCACCGCCGTGCTCCCGTACCTCAACTCCGCGCAGGCCGCCCACCCCGCATACCGGCAGAGTCTGGACCGGTTGCGAGAGATGGGTGTCCTGATCGGCTCGTACGAGCCGCACCGGCCGAAGGCCGGCGGCGGGGCCGATCGCTTCCGCTGGGAGGAGGCCCTGGAGCTGCTCACGCCCCAGGTTGTCTGAGCGGTCGTGATCAGCGGCGCCTTGCCTACGGCGGTTGACGGGGCGGGGCAGCCGCTGACCTGGCGACCGCCGAGGCCGCAGCCCAGCTCGTACCGCGCGCCCGCGCCACCTTCGAAAACACCGCCTCCGAAGCGGAGGCCGAGCCCGACGACGCGGAGCATCCCGGCCCGGAGCCCGTGCCGGATGGTGCTGATCCGTCGGGAGAAATTCCGGAGATCAACTCTCCATCCGCTCACGCACCGCCCACGCAAACGGCCCCGGACGAGGAGTCCGAGGCCGAGTAGGAGCCCTTCCTGGGGGGAGAAACCCCCAGGCCAGAGCAGTAACGCATCGTGCCCCCGGCAGGATTCGAACCTGCGACACCCGCTTTAGGAGAGCGGTGCTCTATCCCCTGAGCTACGAAGGCGTGGCGCCGTCCAGGAGGGCGGCTTTGGACAGGGTATCCGATGGGGGCGTGGGGGTGGGCTGGGGTGGGGGCGGGGGGTGGAGGACCGTCAGGAGGGCCGTCAGGGTCGGGGACGGGGCGGGGGTGGTGCGGTGGACGGCGACGATGTGGCGGAGCGGGGGGTCGGCCAGGGGGATGACGTCCACCCGGGAGGGGCGCAGGTGGAGCATCAGGGGGGTGACGGGGGTGACGCCGATGCCCGCCTCGACCAGGGCGAGGGCCGCCGCCGTGTCCGTGACCTCGTGGTCGACGCGGGGTTCCACGCCGGCCCTGCGGCAGGCGGTGCGGATGGCGCGGCCGTAGAAGGTGGCGGCGGGCGGCAGGATCCAGGGGAGGGACCGGGTGGCGGGGAGTGAGAGTGCGGCCTGGGGGAGGAGGCCGGGGGGTGTGGCCAGGGAGAAGTGTTCCGTGTGGAGGGGGAGGACGCGGAGGGCGGGGTCGCGGGTGATCGGGGCGTCGGGGTAGTCCAGGCCGAGGGCCAGGTCCACGTGTGCGGACGTCACCGCGTCGTAGACGTCGTCCACGTCCGGCACGTCCCAGGGTGTGGATCTCCAGGCCGGGGTACGCCTCGCGGGCGCGGCGCAGGGCCTGGGGGAGCAGGTCGGCAGCGGCGGTCGCGAAGAGGGCGACGCGGAGCACGCCGGTGATCTCGGTGCGGGTGCGCTCCAGGGCCGCCAGGGCCTCCGTCTCCGCGGCGAGGATGCGGGCCGCGTGCTGGGCCAGGGTGCGGCCCGCGTCGGTGAGTTCGACCCTGCGGCCCGCCTTGCGCAGGAGCTGGGCGCCGGTGGCCCGCTCCAGGGCGGCGATCTGCTGGGAGACCCCGCCCGGCGTGTAGCCGAGGGCGGCCGCCACCGCCGTGATCGTGCCACGTCTGCTCAGCTCCACCAGGGAGCGCAGCTGGGCGCTCGTCCAGTTCATTCCGTGACCTTAGGCGACCGTATAGGCGACGTAAACGGTCATGCGCACGGACTGTTCATGGACCCGAACTGTCCGTCTGCGTCACGATGGCGCCGCCGGACAGCGGGTGGTGCAGCGTGGAAGGAGTCGGTCGCCATGGTCGCGTCGTCGCGTGTCGTGATCGTCGGTGGGGGCGTCATGGGGGCGTCCATCGCCTTCCACCTCGCCGAGGCCGGAGCCAGGGACGTGGTCGTCGTGGAGCGGGGCGCGCTCGGGTGCGGCAGCTCGGGGAAGCCCATCGGCGGGGTGCGGGCGCAGTTCTCCGACCCGGTGAACATCGCCCTCGGCCAGCGCAGCCTGCGGGCCTTCGGCGCGTTCGCCGAACGGCCCGGCGGCGACATCGGCCTCCGCCGTGTCGGCTATCTGTTCCTGCTCGACGACGCCGGAGCCGTCGCGGCCTTCGAGCGGAGCGTCGCGGAGCAGGCCGGCATGGGCGTGCGCTGCCGGATGGTGGGGCCCGACGAGGCGCGGGAGCTGTGTCCGTGGGTGCGGACTGAAGGGCTGCTCGCCGCCGCGTACTCGCCTGACGACGGGCACGCCCGGCCCGGGGCCGTCGTCGACGGGTACGCGCGGGCCGCCGCCTGCGGCCGGGGTCTCCTTCGTCACGGAGACCGCCGTGACCGGGATGGACGTGCGCGGCGGGCGCGTCACCGCCGTGCGCACCGACCGCGGCGTGCTCCCCTGCGCCGCCGTGGTGTGCGCCGCGGGCGCCTGGTCCGCGGGGGTCGGCGAGATGGCGGGCGTCACGCTGCCGGTGCGGCCCGTGCGGCGGCAGATCGCGTTCACGGCGCGGCCCGCGCCGCCCGCCCCCGCCCCGTCCCGCACCCCCTTCACCATCCCCTTCACCATCGACTTCTCGTCGACGGCGTACTTCCACGGCCGTGCCGACGGGCTCCTGATCGGGCTCGCCGACCCGCGGCAGCCGGAAGGCTTCGACACGACGTGGACGAAGGACTGGGTCGGCCTGTTCCGGGACGCCATGCGCGTACGGGCGCCCGCGCTCGCGGACCTCGACGTCCTCGGCGGCTGGGCCGGGCTCTACGAGGTCACGCCCGACCACAACGCCCTCGTGGGCAGGGACGGCGACGTCTCCAACTTCCTGTACGCCACCGGGTTCTCCGGGCATGGATTCCTCCAGGCCCCGGCCGTCGGGGAGGTCGTGCGCGATCTGTTCCTGGAGCGCGAGCCGCCCGTGGACGTGTCGTCCCTGAGCGCCGACCGGTTCCGGGTGGGCGCGGGCGGCAGGCCCGAGGCCCACGTCGTGTGACGGCCCCCCGGACACCGCCGGGCCCGCCCCCGGCCGCCCCGCACCCGCACGGGAGAGGAGCCCCGCCCATGACCCCCCACCACGCCCCCTGGCAGCTGCGCGCCGCCTTCGCCGTCCGGCTCTCCGCGATGTACGGGCGCGAAGTCCCCGCGTACGCCACCCTCGTCGACGTCTCCCGCGAGGTGAACGAGGACGTCCTGCGCGCCCGCGGCGCCGACGCCGAGCGGCTCGGCTCCATCGGCCGGGTCACCGCCGAACGGCACGGCGCGATCCGCGTGGGCACCCCGGCCGAACTCGGCCAAGCGGCCCGGATCTTCGGGGCGCTCGGGATGCGGCCCGTCGGCTTCTACGACCTGCGTGAGGCCGCCGCAAGCGCCGTGCCCGTCGTGTCCACCGCCTTCAGGCCCGTCGCCGCCGACGAACTCGCCCGCAACCCCTTCCGCGTGTTCACCTCCCTGCTCACCCCCGCCGACCCCCGGTTCTTCGACGACGGCCTGCGGCGGCGCCTCGAAGGGTTCCTCGCCGCGCGCGAGCTGTTCCCCGCCGAGCTGCTCGCCCTCGCCGACCGGGCCGAGCGCGACGGCGGCCTCGGCGGCGCGGACGCCGAGCGGTTCCTGGAACTCGCCGTGGCCGCCTTCGAGTTGTCCGCCGAACCCCTCGACAAGGGCTGGTACGAGGAGCTGGAGCGGGTCTCCGCCGTCGCCGCCGACATCGGGGGCGTGCGCGGCACGCACCTCAACCACCTCACGCCCCGCGTCCTCGACATCGACGAGCTGTACCGGCGCATGACCGCGCGCGGCGTCGAGATGATCGACACCGTGCAGGGGCCGCCCGCCTGGGAGGGCCCCGACGTGCTGCTGCGGCAGACGTCCTTCCGGGCCCTCGACGAGCGCCGCGCGCTGCGGCTCGCCGACGGCCGGGTCGTCAGCGGGACGCTGCGGGTGCGGTTCGGGGAGGTCGAGGCGCGCGGGATCGCCCTCACGCGGGCGGGGCGCGCCCTCTACGACGAGCTGCTCACCCGCGTCGACGAGCGGGCGCCCGCCGGGCCCGCCGAGCGCGCGGACGCCGCCCGGGAGCTGTGGCGCGCCCGCTTTCCCCGCACCGAGCGGGAGCTCGCCTCGCGCGGGCTCGGCCACTTCACGTACCACGTGGTGGCGGACCGGCCGCGCGCCGGGAGCCCGCCGCCCGCCCGCCTCCAGGACCTCGTCGACCAGGGGTGGGTGCGGGCCGAGCCCCTCGTGTACGAGGACTTCCTGCCCCGCTCCGCCGCCGGGATCTTCCAGTCCAACCTGCGCGACGCGGGCGTACGGGACGACGGGCGGGCCGGTGTCGCCTACGACCTGGACTGGATGTCCGGGGTGCTCGGGCGGGAGGTGGCGGATCCGTTCGCGCTGTACGAGGCGCGTGAGCGGGGGTCCCTGGAGCGGGTTGCCGGGGAGCTGGGGCTCCCCGGCGGGCTCCCCGAAGGTCCGGCCGGGGGTTTGGCCCCCTGACCTCCGTCCGCCGCGCCCCTCATCGCGCTTCGCGCTCGTCCTCACACGCCGGACGGGCTGAATCACCCCGCAGACCCCAAGGAGACCCCATGACCTCCGCGATTCCCACCCTGCCCACCACCGACTCCCTTCGCGACCGCGCCCGTTCCGCTCTCGGTGAGGTCGGGGCGCGCGTTCCGGAAGGGGGCGGGCTCGTCGCTCGTACGCCCCTCACGGGGGAGGACCTGTTCCCGGTGGGCGCGGCCACGGCGGCGGAGGCCGGGGAGGCGGTCGGGGCCGCGGCCGAGGCGTTCCGGGTGTGGCGGGCGGTGCCCGCGCCGCGGCGCGGGGAACTGGTGCGGCGGCTCGGGGAGCTGCTGCGCGTCCACCAGGGCGACCTCGCCGACCTGATCACCATCGAGGCGGGCAAGATCCGCTCGGAGGCGCTCGGCGAGGTGCGGGAGATGATCGACATCTGCGACTTCGCGGTCGGCCTGTCGAGGCAGCTGTACGGGCGGACCATCGCCTCCGAGCGGCCGGGACACCGCCTCGCGGAGACCTGGCACCCGCTCGGCGTCGTCGGCGTCATCTCCGCGTTCAACTTCCCGGCGGCCGTCTGGTCCTGGAACACGGCCGTCGCCCTGGTCTGCGGCGACACCGTGGTGTGGAAGCCGTCCGAGCTGACGCCGCTGGTCTCGCTGGCCTGCGACCGGCTGCTGGCCCGCGCCGCCGAGGACGTGGGCGCGCCCGAGGGGGTGCACCGGCTGCTGCTGGGCGACCGGGCCGCGGGGGAGCGGGTGGTGGACGACCCGCGGGTGGCGCTCGTCAGCGCCACCGGGTCCACGCGGATGGGCCGCGAGGTGGGCCCGCGCGTCGCCGCGCGCTTCGGGCGGTCACTGCTCGAACTGGGCGGGAACAACGCGGCCGTGGTCGCGCCCTCCGCCGATCTGGACCTCGCCGTGCGGAGCGTCGTGTTCGCGGCGGCGGGCACCGCGGGGCAGCGGTGCACGACGCTGCGCCGCCTCATCGTGCACGAGGGCGTCGTGGACGCGCTCGTCGCCCGGCTCGCGGCCGCGTACCGGAAGCTGCCCATCGGCGACCCCTTCGACGAGGGCACCCTGGTGGGGCCGCTGATCTCGGTGGCCGCGCTCGACCGCATGCGGGACGCGCTGGCCCGCGCCCAGGCCGAGGGCGGCAAGCTCCTCGCGGGCGGCCAGCGGCGCCTGGCCGACCTCGCGCCGGACGCCGCGTACGTGGAGCCCGTCCTGATGCGCGTGGACGGGCAGCGCGGCGTGGTGCGCGAGGAGACCTTCGCGCCGGTCCTGTACGTGCTGACGTACGACCGGTTCGAGGAGGCCGTCGCGCTGCACAACGACGTGCCGCAGGGGCTCTCGTCCAGCGTGTTCACGCGCGACCAGCGCGAGGCCGAGCTGTTCCTGTCCGCCGAGGGCTCCGACTGCGGCATCGTCAACGTCAACATCGGCACGTCGGGCGCGGAGATCGGCGGGGCCTTCGGCGGCGAGAAGGAGACCGGCGGCGGGCGCGAGTCCGGTTCGGACGCGTGGCGCGCGTACATGCGGCCCGCCACCAACACCGTCAACTACTCGGGCGGCCTTGCCCTCGCGCAGAACGTCAGCTTCCTCTAGGGGCCTGACGTTGGGCCCTAGCCCCGGCCGTCCGCGGCGGTGACGCGGGTCAGGTCGAGGGTGTACGTGACGCCGGGCTGCCCGTCGAGGACGGTGTCCCCGCCGGGGACGAAGCCGGTGCGGGCGAGCACGGCCTGGGAGCCGGGGTTGTCGAGGGTCGTCGCGGCCCGCAGCGACGTCAGGCCGTACTCCGCGAGGGCGAGCACGCACACCTGGCGCACGGCGGACGTGGCGAGCCCCTGGGAGGAGGCCTTCTTGGCGACGCGGTAGCCGAGATCGGCCGCGCCGTCCGCCACGTCCACCAGGTTCACCCGCCCGAGGATCTCGCCGTCGCCGCCCACCAGGACGTGGAAGTGGCAGGTCCCGGCGTCCTGTTCGGCGAGCAGGGCGCGGTGGCGCGCGTCGAACCCGGCGAAGTAGTCATCACCGCGGTCCGGGACCGACGCGGCGAAGTAGGCGCGGTTCTCGCGTTCGAAGGCGAGCAGGGCCGGGGCGTGGTCGGCGCGCAGACGCTGGAGTTCGGGCATGGGCTCACGGTACGTCGGCCGGGGCCGCCACCGGCAGTGATTAACGCCCTCTGAGCAGGCGGCCCTTCCCGGCCCGGCCCCGGCCTCGCCCCCGGCTAGTCGCGCGGCGTGAGGGAGAACCCGAAGGGGACCGTCCCCGGGTCGACGGCCGTGACGCCGCCGTCGACGGTGAGCGTCGCGCCGTTCACGAAGGACGCGGCGGGCGAGAGCAGCCACGCGATGGCCTCGGCGACCTCCTCGGGCGTGCCGGTGCGGCCCGCCGGGATCAGCCGCGTGGCCTCCTCGTACGCGGTGTCGATGCCCGCCATGCCGTCGCCGAGCCCCGCGGCCTGGGCGAACACGGCCATGCGCCGGTCGGCCATCTCCGTGCGCACCCAGCTCGGGCAGACGGTGTTGGCGCGCAGGCCGCGGGCGCCGTAGTCGACGGCGAGGGAGCGGCACAGCTGGAGGAGCGCGGCCTTGGAGGTGGCGTAGGCGGCGTTGCCGACGCCGTTGCGCAGCGCGGACACCGAGGCGACGGCGACGACCGAGCCGCGGGTCTCAAGGAGGTGCGGCAGCGCGGCACGCAGCAGGTGGAAGGGGCCGGTCAGGTTGGTGGTGAGGACGGTCTCCCAGTCCTCGGGGGACAGGTCGCCGACGGCGCCCGGGCGGCCGACCCCGGCGTTCAGGACGACGCCGTCGAGCCGCCCGTACGCGTCCACGGCCGCCGCGACGAGGGCGGCCACCGCATCGGGGTCGCCCGCGTCCGACGGGTGGGCGAGTGCGCCGGTCTCCTCCGCGAGGCGGCGCAGCGGTTCGGGGCGCCGCCCGGAGACGACCACCTGGTGCCCGGCGGCGCGCAGTTGGCGGGCGGTGGCGGCACCGATGCCGGTACCGCCGCCGGTGACGAGGACAACGCGGCTGTCAGCCATGGTCGTTCAGCCTCCCTGAAGGGCTCGCCCTGATGGTGCCAGGCCTGATGGTGCCGGTCCTGATGGCGCGTGCCCCACCACTCTGTCATCCCCGCCCACCCGTCCCTTCCGGCGGCCGGGCCTCAGGAGGCGTACACGCTCACGCCGCACTCGGAGATCGTCCCCGGGCACGGGGGTTCCTGCGCGCCAGGTCGTGTGTTACCTTGCGAACAGCACGTGTGTACGCCCCTTCTGGGCGCCGTGCTTCCACTCTCCGAGCCTGGGCGTTCCGCACCGGGTCCGGATTCCTTCCTGGATCTTCATCTTTCCGGCCGACGGTCCCCGTGTGTCCTCAGACGTTCCGCGACGTCTGCGACGGCGTGTTTCTCTCCGCCTCACGGGGCCGGCCCTCTCCCGCGCAGTACGCGCATGTCTCGCGTTGTCGCGAAAGGACCCCTCCACTCATGAACTCCACCACTGACGTACGTATCCACAGCGGTGTCCTGGACATCGCCAAGAGCGACGGGCACCTGCGCGCCGAAGGGTGCGTGCCCGGCCCCGGCGACGTCCTCGTGCCCGCCGCCCTCGCCCGCCGGTTCGGGCTGCGCGCGGGCGATGTCGTCGAGGGCACCTGCGGCGAACGGCAGCGCGTGCTCGCCGACGTCACCCGCGTCAACGGCCGGGTGCCCCGAGGGCTGCGCGAGCGGCCCCGGTTCGGCGAGCTCACGCCGCTGCACCCGCACGAGCGGCTGCGCCTGGGGACGCGGGGCGGCGCCCTCGCCCCGCGCGTCGTCGACCTGGTGGCGCCCATCGGCAAGGGCCAGCGCGGCCTGATCGTCGCGCCGCCGCGCACCGGCAAGACCGTCCTGCTCAAGGACATCGCCACCGCCGTCGCCGCCAACCACCCCGAGTGCCACCTCATGGTCGTCCTGCTGGACGAGCGGCCCGAGGAGGTCACCGAGATGAGCCGCTCCGTACGGGGCGAGGTGCTCGCCTCCACCTTCGACCGCGCCCCCAAGGCGCACATCGCGCTCGCCGAACTCGCCGTGGAGCGCGCCAAGCGGCTCGTCGAGGAGGGGCGCGACGTGGTGATGCTCTTCGACTCGCTCACCCGGCTGTGCCGCGCCTACAACAACTCCGCCGCGAGCGGCGGGCGCACGCTCAGCGGGGGCGTGGACGCGGGCTCCGTGCAGGGGCCCAAGCGGCTCTTCGGGGCCGCGCGGTGCGCCGAGGAGGGCGGGTCCCTGACCATGCTCGCGACCGTCCTCGTGGAGACCGGGTCGCGGGCCGACGAGTACTACTTCGAAGAGCTCAAGTCCACCGGGAACATGGAGCTGCGGCTCGACCGGGGGCTTGCCGACCGGCGCGTGTTCCCCGCCGTGGACGTCGAGCCCTCCGGGACGCGGCGGGAGGAACTGCTGGTTCCGGAAGGCGAGTTGGCGGCCCTGCGGGGGTTGCGGCGGGCGCTGGGGCGGCGGGAGGCCGTGGAGGCCCTGCTGGAACGACTGCGACGGGCGCCCGACAACGCGGCGTTCCTGCGCGGAGCGTGACCCGGAAGATCGGCCTTCGGCCTCGTCCTCACACGCCGGACGGGCTGAAACGGGCAGGTTCCAGCCCGTCCGGCGTGTGAGGACGAGGCGCGGAGCGCCGATGGTTTTGAGGTCAGCGGGCGGTGCGGGTGATGTGGATGCGGTGGTTGCCGGTCAGGTCCACGCCCGTGACCTTGACCTTCACGCCGGTCTCGCGGTCGGTGAAGGTCTCGCCCAAGACGTACGGCGCGTCCGACAGCTCCGCGTGCACGTTGGGGCTGCGGGTGCACCCCCCGCTGTCCCGGGTGGCGTCGGACACGCTGACAGGCCCGCGCCCGGTGTCGACGTCCGCGTCCACCCGGTAGACGAGCACGCCGGGACGGCACACGGCCTCGTCGTTGCCCGCACGGGTGCGCAGCTCGACGGCGTACCCGGTCCTCGGCGTCAGCGGGATGAACGCCAGCTTCGTGCCGCGCCCCCGCTCGGCGAGCGGCGTGAGCAGGTGCTCCGTGGTGCCGGGGGCGGCCGCGCAGGCGACCTGGGTGTCATCCAGCCAGCCCAGCTTCCACTTGTGCCAGCCGAGCAGGTCGTTGTTGGCGCCCCAGTCCTCGCTCATGATGTCCCAGTGGCCGACCGCGCCCCCGCCGTCCTGCGTGTACAGGTCGGGAAGCCCGAAGACGTGGCCGTTCTCGTGGGGCAGGACGCGATAGCCGGTCCGGTCGTAGCTGCCGGAGCCGTCGTCCTGGCGGCTGTAGACGAAGGACGCGTTGGCGACCGGGACCCCGTCGGCCACCGGCGCCTCGTGGTTGCCCGCGAACGTCACCGACAGGACGGTGTCCAGGGCGGAGGGTCCCGCGTTCGGGGTGATGAGGACGTTCAGCAGGTCGTACGCGCGGAAGTCGACGTCCGGGTCGGCCGCGGCCACGATGTCCTGGACCAGGTCGCGGTAGCCGGGGTCGAAGGGGGCGCCCCGCTGTATCCCGTACTTCTTGAAGGGCTTGGGCATCCGCAGCCAGTCGCTGACCGGCACCTCGGCGCGGTAGTCGAGGCGGCCGTAGGAGCTGGTGCGGAACCAGTCGGAGGTCTGCGGGAAGAACTCCCCGAGGCGGTCGAGCGCGGAGCCCTCGCCGGGGGCGTCGGAGAAGTCGACCATCAGGTTCAGGGCGCGCACGGTGCCGGTGGAGCGCGCGTAGCCGGGTCCTGTCGGGACGCCCTCCGACATCTGGACGCCGAGCTCACCGCTGATCATGCAGGGGCCGAGCGCGGTGGAGCGGGCCTGCGCGACGGGGCCCGCCGCCGAGGGGGTGTCCGCCAGGAGGCGGCCGGTGCTCGCGGACGTGGTGACGGCGAGCACGACCGCGGCGGCGGAGCCGAGGGCCAGGGCCCGGGCGGCCCGGCGCCGGTGCCGGACCGGCGACGCCTTCGACCCGGCGCCGCGGCCCCGGCCTATGCCCTTCCACGTCGGCTGCTGCATGCGTGGGCCCTCCGCTCCGCGGCAGCCGCCCGGTCCGGCTGCGCCCTGTGCGATCACCCTGTGCCGGAGGGTGCGCGGGCGCGCGCTGAGCGGGACCGATCGTGGGTTTCTCGGGGGATCGCGGGAAAGGGCGCGGCGGTTGGGCGAATCGGGTCATGGGAGGGGTGGCGCCGAGGAGGCGGGAGGTGTGATCTAGATCACCCCCGCGAGGGGAAATAAGCGGGGAGCGTCTCCCCGTTTAGACCGGTGTCCGTGTGAAACGGGGAACGACTCCCCGGTATCGCACCCCTCAGGTCCCACCGGAAATTCGTTGGACCCGCCCCATGGGGCCCTGCGAACCTGAGGCCGCCTGCGCCTTCGAGGAGTTGTTCGCCGTGGAAACCGCCACCGCCGCGCAGCGCCGTGCACCCCGCCCCAGGGCGGACGCGCTGCGCAACCGGGAGCGGATCGTCACCGCCGCACGGGAGTCCTTCGTCGAGTTCGGGGCGGACGTGCCGCTCGACGAGGTCGCCCGTCGCGCGGGCGTCGGCAACGCCACGGTCTACCGCCACTTCGCCGACCGCGCCGAACTGGTGCACCACGTCCTGCTCTTCGTCACCGACCGCGTCACGGCCCAGGCCGACGAGGCGGTCGAGGCCGCCGACGCCGACCCGGCGGCCGCCTTCGAGGCGCTGCGCCGCTTCACGCACGCCGCGGTGGAGGAGCGCATCGGGGCGCTGTGCCCGATCATCTCCGAGGCGCTCGACCCCGAGCACCCGGACCTGCACGCCGCCCGGCTCCGCCTCGAAGGCGCGGTGGAGGGGCTCATGGCACGCGTCCGCGACGCGGGCCAGCTGCGCACCGACATCGGCGTCGGTGACCTGATGGTCGCCCTGTCGCAGCTGACCCGGCCGCTGCCGGGCTCCAGCGGCTGCCTCATGGACTTCGACCGGTTCGTCCACCGCCATCTCCAGCTGTTCCTGGACGGCCTGATGGCACCGGCCCGCTCCACGCTTCCGGGACACCCCGCGACCTTGGAGGACCTACGCAACAAGGCGCACTGACCAGCGTCGGCCGACCTGGGACCTGGGTCGGAAGGAGGATCTGACCTCCCTACCCGGGACCCATGCGCCCGCCCGTCCCTCTGGTGTCTCGTTCAACAGTCATCACGTTTGCCTGTCTGTCTGTACCTGTCTGTACCTGCTCTTTGCCTGTCTGTTCTTTCGGTTCTTTCTGTTCTGCCTGTCTATTCCTGCGTCTCTCTAGGTGGCTCCACCCATGTCACAGTCAGCCGTCACGTCACCCGCTCCCGATCCGAAGCGCTGGAACGCGCTCGTCTTCATCGCGCTCGCCCAGCTGATGGTCGTCCTCGACGCGACCATCGTGAACATCGCGCTGCCCTCCGCCCAGGAGGACCTCGGCATATCCGAGGGCAACAAGCAGTGGGTCATCACCGCCTACGCCCTCGCCTTCGGCGGTCTGCTGCTGTTCGGCGGCCGCATCGCCGACCTCTGGGGCCGCAAGCGCACCTTCGTCACCGGACTCATCGGCTTCGCCGCGGCCTCCGCCCTGGGCGGCGCCGCCACCGGCGAGGCCATGATGCTCGGCGCCCGCGCCCTCCAGGGCGTCTTCGGCGCCCTGCTCGCGCCCGCCGCCCTCTCCCTGCTCGCGGTGATGTTCACCGAGGCCAAGGAGCGCGCCAAGGCGTTCGGCATCTACGGCGCCATCGCCGGTGGTGGCGGTGCCGTCGGCCTGATCCTCGGCGGCTTCCTCACCGAGTACCTGAACTGGCGCTGGACGTTCTTCGTGAACATCCCGTTCGCGATCATCGCCGCCGCCGGTGCCTACTTCGTGATCCGTGAGCCCTCCGAGGGCCGCAACCGCTCGCCGCTCGACATCCCCGGCGTGGTCCTTTCCACCCTCGGTCTGGTCGCGCTCGTCTACGGCTTCACGCGCGCCGAGTCCGACGGCTGGTCGGACACCGTGACGGTCTCCATGTTCGTCGCGTCCGCCGTGCTCCTGCTCGCGTTCGTCCTCACCGAGGCCAAGGTCCGCCACCCGCTGCTCCCGCTGCGCGTCCTGACCGAGCGCAACCGCGGCGGCGTCTACCTGTCGCTCGGCCTCGCGATCATCTCGATGTTCGGCCTGTTCCTGTTCCTCACGTACTACCTGCAGATCGTGAAGGGCTACTCGCCGGTCAAGACCGGCTTCGCGTTCCTGCCGATGATCGTCGGCATGATCACGGGTTCCACGCAGATCGGCACCCGGCTGATGCTCCGCGTCCCGCCGCGCTTCCTGATGGCTCCGGGCTTCCTGCTCGCCGCCCTCGGCATGCTGCTCCTGACGCAGCTGGACGTCGACACCTCGTACGCCGCCCTGATCCTGCCCGCGCAGCTGATGCTCGGCCTCGGCATGGGTACGGCGTTCATGCCCGCCATGTCGCTCGCCACCCACGGTGTCGAGCCGCGTGACGCCGGTGTCGCCTCCGCGATGGTCAACACCTCGCAGCAGGTCGGCGGCGCCATCGGCACCGCCCTCCTGAACACCATCGCGGCGTCCGCGACCACCGCCTACCTCACCGACCACGCGGCCTCCGCCACCACCCCGGCGGCGCAGAAGCTGGTCGCGGCCAAGGCCATGGTGGAGGGCTACACGGCCGCCATCTGGTGGGCGGTCGGCATCCTCGTGGTGTCGTCGGCCATCGCCTTCGTCCTGGTGAACACCGGTGCCCCCCAGAGCGGCCCGGCCTCCGGCGACGGCGAGGGCGCCGAGAACGAGGTGAAGATCCCGGTGGTGGCGCACTGACGCCACACCCGCCCCTCGGGGCACGGCGGGGCGGGCCCGCCCGGCGCTCCTAGCGGAGCCAGGGCAGGTCCGCCCCCGCCTGATTCGGCTGCAGTCCCTCGGCGACGATCCGCATGATCTCGCCGAGGGACTTCTGCTGTGCGGGGCTGAGCCGGTCGAAGAGGGCCTGCCGGACGGCCCGTACGTGGCCGGGCGCGGTCTGGCGCAGGACCTCGAAGCCGTCCTCGGTGAGGATCGCGAACTGCCCGCGCTTGTCCGTCGGACAGTCCTCGCGCCGCACCCAGCCGCTCTTCTCCAGGCGCGCGACCGCGTGCGAGAGCCGGGACCGGGTGATCTTGGAGCCGCGCGCGAGCTCGGTCATCCGCAGCCGGCGGCGCGGCGCCGCGGAGAGCTGCACGAGCAGCCCGTAGTAGACGTGCGGCATGCCCGCGTCCCGCTGGAGCTGCCGGTCGAGATAGTCCTCCAGGAGCGTGGAGGCGTGCACGTACGCCAGCCACGTGCGCTGTTCCTCGTCGTCGAGCCAGCGCGGATCGACGGCGGCGTCCCGTTCCGAGGTGGATGGCGTGTCCATGCATCCCACTGTACGAGGCCTTCCTGTGCGGTCGGCCCGCGCTACAGCGCGGGCGGGTTGAGCTCCACGCCCCGCAGCGCCGCGGCCCGCGCCCGCTCGTCGCCGACGTCGAGGGCGGTGTCCGCGAACTTGATCGTGTGGTCGTCGCCGTGCGCGGCGGCCCGCGCGAAGACCTCGTCGAAGGTGCTGGTGGCGGCGTCCGCGCGGGCGGTACGCGTCTGCTCGGGCGGCGCCGGGGCCGCGGGCGCGTAGGCGGCGGTGACCGCGGCGCTCGCCGCCCAGGCCGCGTCCAGCGAGGCGGGCCACAGCTCGCGGGGGAGCGCGGGCAGGGCGCGAAGGACCGCGTTCGGGGCGGTCGCGGCGTGCACCAGCATGATCGGCTCGCCGTGGCCGTGGTCGGCGAAGCGGTGCACGGCGGCGCCCACCAGGTCGGCGAGGCGGTCGCGGGCGGCTTCGGGGCCGAGCCCCGCCGCCGGGCCCGCGGGCCACACCGGGACCGAGGCCAGCTGGGCGAACCGCGCCGGCAGCGAGCCGTCCTGGTGCGGGATGCGCTCGACGGCGGCGAGCGCGTCGGCGGCCCCGGCGGCGGGCGCGAGGGCGACCGGCGCGCGCGGCGGCAGCGGGGCGTGGCGCGCCGCCCAGTAGCCGAGGCCGTGGGCCAGCTCGGCCAGGCGCGGGGCGCTCTCGACGCCGCCCGGGCCGATGAGGGCCCGCACGGCGTGGCCGACGCGGATCACCGGGTGCGTGGAGCCGCCCGCGATGCCGGGCAGCAGCACCGGCCACCAGGCGGCGAGCACCTCGCGCCAGGGCCGCTCGGCGAGGGCCCGCGAGAAGAAGTCGATCCAGTCGGCGGCGCGGCGCGGGTCGCCGAGCGCCTCGCGCCAGTCGGCGCCGGTGACGGGGGACACCCGGGCGGGCATGTCCTCCAGCTTGTGGCGGTAGTAGTCGAGCCACCGGTGCACGGTGTCGGCCCGGCCGCCGCGGACCAGGGCCTCGACGGCCATCGGGCCGTGGTTGGTCAGCCGCCCCAGGCGCTCGGGGCCGCTGGCGTGCAGCCGCTGGAGGGCCTCGTCGAGGACGCCATCGGCCGTTCTGGCCGTCCCGGTCGCCGCGTTCGTCGTATGCGCCGCGTTCGCCGCGTTCGCCGTGGCACGTGTCTCGTTCATGGCGGCACGGTAGGCAGCGCGGTGCCGGGACCGTAACGGTCTGCGGGACTAGGCCCCTGGCCCGAGGGGCCGCTCGGACCAGGCGATGTCCCCGTACCGGTGTACCCTCCCGGTTCTCCGGAACGCCCGGATTCCGGTGTTTTGACCGTCTGGGCAACCATCAGGCGGTGCGGGCCGTCTTTGGGGTGGGAGGGCAGCCAACGGCGGCGCTCTTCCGGCAGAAACGGGACGGTGTCGAATGTGACGGCGGTCTCACGGACGCAGCGGTTGTGGATCTCTGCGAGCGCGCCGACGTCCCCCTCGGTTCCGGGTCTGACCTGCACGTCTTTACGTTCCTGCGGCACCCCTCCGCCCGTTGCGGCCGCACAGGGTACTGCATGATCACGAAAACGGATGCGCGGCTTGGGAATTCTGTCCGGATTCCAGTCGTTGTTTCCATCGGAAGCGGGGCACCTGGGAAGGTGTGCCGTCCACCACAGGTCCACCACCGGACCGCCCGGATCACCGGCCCCACGGCCGGGCCGACGCCGGACCGACCAGTGACAACCACGCAAGGGAGCACGCATGGCAACCCGTGCCGTCGCCCGTCGTACGACCGCCCGCACCGGCGGTGCCGACGCGGCACGCAGTGTTCGCGCTTCAGGCGGCGAGATCGCCGACCGCGACCTGGTCGGCATGTATCTGGACGAGATAGCGCGCACGCCCCTGCTCGACGCAGCGAAGGAAGTCGAGCTCTCCCAGATCATCGAGGCCGGGGTCTATGCCCGCCAGATCCTGGGCGGGGAGGTCGAGCGCGACAAGAAGTCCCCCGCCGCGAGCCGCGAGGAGCTCGAGGCCCTCGTCGCCGACGGGGAGCGGGCGAAGGACGTCTTCATCCGGTCGAACCTCCGCCTGGTCGTGGCCGTCGCCCGCCGCTATCCGCGCAGCGGCCTGCCCCTCCTCGACCTGATCCAGGAGGGCAACGCGGGCCTGGTCCGCGCGGTCGAGAAGTTCGACTACGCCAAGGGCTTCAAGTTCTCCACGTACGCGACCTGGTGGATTCGCCAGGCCATCACCCGCTCCATAGCCGACCAGTCGCGCACCATCCGGCTGCCCGTGCACCTGGTGGAGGAGCTCGGCCGCATCCGCCGCGTCCAGCGCGAGTTCAACCGCGAGCACGGCCGTGAGCCGGAGCACGCGGAGATCGCCGCCGAGCTGTCCTCGACGCCCGAGCGCGTCGGCGACGTCCTGGACTGGGCCCGCGACCCGGTCTCGCCTGAACATGGCGGTGGACGACGAGGGCGACACCCAGTTCGGCGACCTCCTCGAGGACACCTCGGCGGTCTCCCCCGAGCAGTCCGTCCTCACGCTGCTGCGCAGCGAGGAGCTCGACGACCTGATCGGCCGCCTCGACCAGCGCACGGCCTCCATCATCAAGATGCGGTACGGCATCGTGGACGGCCGCGAGCGCACGCTCACCGAGGTCGGCAAGGAGCACGGGCTGACCCGCGAGCGGATTCGCCAGATAGAGAAGCACGCGCTCCTGGAGCTGAAGAAGCTGGCGCGGGACACCGGCTTCGACGCGGCGGCCTAGGCGGCCGGCGGATCAGGGCCGGGGCCTGGCCCCGGCCGCCCCCGTTCTTGGCCTGCGGCCTCGCCCTCGGGTGTCAAGCCCGTCCGGCGTTTGAGGACGAGGCGCGGAGCGCCGATCACTCGGCTGGGCCCCCGGCACCGGGCGCCGTGGCCCGGGAGAGGCGCTGGCCCAGCTGGCGGACGCGGTCGACGAGTTCCGCCGGGCCCCGGACCACGAAGTCGGTCTCGGCCCAGATGAGCCGGGCCGCCACCCACTCCACCGGCTCGGTCACCGCACCGCGCAGTCGGCAGCGGTCGGGGCCGGCCGCGACCAGCTCACCGAGGGAGGCGGGCAGCCGCCCGCCCATGCGGTCGCGGGGCGCGTGGAACTCCACGTCCACCTCGTACGCCGCGGACTCCGGCCGCCGCGCGAGCACGCTCCGCCGCACATACGCGTCCGCGCTGCCCCCCGGCAGCATCCGCGGCGCGAACCGCACCCCCGTGGCGAACGGCTCCGTCACCCGGTCCACCCGGAACGTGCGCCAGTCCTGCCGCTCCAGGTCGTAGGCGACCAGATACCAGCGCCGCCCCGTGGACACCAGGCGGTGCGGCTCGGTCAGGCGCTTCGACGGCGTCCCGTCCTTCGCCTCGTAGGCGAACCGCAGCTGCTCGTGGGCGGCCGTCGCCGACGCCATCACCGTCAGCGTCTCCGGCGCGATGCGCGCCCCGTCCCCGCTGGTCAGCGACATCGTCGCGGCCCCCAGGGCGGACACCCGGTGGCGCAGCCGGGACGGGAGGACCTGCTCCAGCTTGGCGAGCGCCCGCACCGACGCCTCCTCCACGCCCTCGACGGCGTGCCCGGCCCCCGCCCGCAGCCCCACCGCGATGGCCACGGCCTCCTCGTCGTCGAGCACGAGCGGCGGCATCGCCTTGCCCGCCACCAGGCGGTACCCGCCGCTCGCGCCCTGCGACGCCCGCACCGGATAGCCCAGCTCCCGCAGCCGGTCGACGTCCCTGCGCACCGTGCGCCGGGACACCCCGAGCCGGTCGGCGAGCTCGCCGCCGGGCCACTCGCGCGGCGTCTGCAGCAGGGAGAGGAGCTGGAGCAGCCGTGCCGGTGTGTCCGTCGTCATCAAGGGCCTCCCGCCGCCGGGGTCCGGCAACCGTTGTCCGAACGTGACCCCAGCATCCCGTACAACTAGGTTTCACGATCTGACCTATACGGCTCCTAGCCTGACGGCATGACTTCTCCCAGCACCCCCAGTACGGCTGTGCCGTCCCCGGAGACACCGGGCGATCGGCGCCGGTGGTTCGCCCTGGCGATCGTGATGACGGCCGCCTTCATGGACCTGGTCGACGTGACGATCGTGAACATCGCGATCCCGACCATCCAGCGGGACGCGGGCGCCTCGTTCACCCAGATCCAGTGGATCACCGCCGGGTACGCGCTCGCGCTCGGCGCCGGGCTGATCACCGGCGGGCGGCTCGGCGACATCTACGGCCGCAAGAAGATATTCCTCATCGGCATCACCGGCTTCACCATCGCCTCGGCGCTGTGCGGCTTCGCCGCCAACCCGGACATGCTGGTCGCCTCCCGCCTCCTGCAGGGCGCGATGGCCGCGCTGATGGTGCCGCAGGTCCTCTCGATCGTCCACGCCACGTTCCCCGCGCACGAGCGCGGCAAGGTCTTCGGCCTGTTCGGCATGGTCGTCGGGCTCGGCGCGGTCTCCGGGCCGCTGCTCGGCGCGCTGCTCACGGAGTGGAACCTCTTCGGCCTCGAATGGCGCCCGATCTTCCTGATCAACCTGCCGGTGGGCGTGGCCGGGCTGCTGCTCGGGCGGAAGTACATCACCGAGTCCAAGGCGCCGAAGGCGCTGCGGCTCGACCTCGTCGGCGTCGTCCTGGTCACCGCGGGCCTGCTGATGCTCCTGTACCCGCTGACGCGCGGCCGTGAGCTGGGCTGGCCGCTGTGGGGCCACGTGATGATGGCGGGCGCCCTGGTCGTCTTCGGCGCGCTGGTGGCGTACGAGAAGCGGAAGGCGGCCACGGACGGCTCCCCGCTCATCGAGCTGTCCCTGTTCAAGGTGCGCAGCTTCGCCGCGGGCATCGCCGTGCAGACCGTCTTCGGCGTCTCGCTCGGCATCTTCTTCCTGGTGTGGACCATGTACATGCAGATCGGCCTCGGCTGGAGCGAGCTGCGCGGCGGGCCTGACCGGCGTCCCGTTCTCCATCGCCGTGTCCTTCGCCGCGGGCATCTCGGTGCAGAAGCTCGTGCCGCGCTTCGGCCGCAAGGTCCTCCAGGCGGGCGCGCTCACCATGGCCGCGGGCGTCCTGATCTACATCTGGGAGGCCGACCGGTACGGCGCGGACATCGCCCCCTGGCAGATGGCCCTCCCGCTCGTGGTGATGGGCCTCGGCATGGGCCTGATCGTGGCGCCGCTCACGGACGCGGTGCTCTCCGAGGTCCCGCGCGAGCACGCGGGCTCCGCGTCCGGCCTCATCAACACCGTCCAGCAGATGGGCAACGCGCTCGGCCTCGGCCTGGTGTCGGTGGTGTTCTACGGCGTCATCGACGAGCACGTGGCCCGCGGGCAGGTGGCCTCCGAGTTCGCCCACGGCTTCCAGAACGCGCTGTGGTGGGTGGCGGGCGTGCTCGCCGTCATCTTCCTGCTGATGCTGGGGCTGCCGCGCCGCCCGGCCCAGCACCTGGAGGGCGCGGAGGGCGCCCCCTCGGAGGGGTCCGCCGACTCCACGACCAAGGCCCGGAAGCCGGCCCTCACCGCCTGACCCTGACCTGATCACCCCGCAGCGCCACGACGTCCTGGACGCGTGGCGCTGCGGGACGCTTTTCGCTGTCCCCCGCTGTGGGCAGCTGGTCCGCCCAGAGGGCGGAACGGGTGGGCACAGCCCACAGCCGCCGGGCAACCGTTCAGCTCAGAGTTCCGACAGCCCGTGGCGCGCGGCCCAGTGGTGCCTGTTTGCGCCTGCTTGATGCCCGAACATATTTACTTTGTAGGAGTGCGACCGTAGTCTCCTAGAAAACCCACACACCCGGGCAGAAGACAGGAGACCCCGAGCCATGTACGCGCCAGAGCGCCAGCAGGAGATCCTCCGGCTAGCCCGAGAGGGCGGCCGCGTCGACGTGCTCTCGCTCGCCGCCGAGTTCCAGGTCACCGCCGAGACCATCCGCCGCGACCTGAAGAAGCCCTGGACCGCGCGGGCCTGCTCCGCCGCGTGCACGGCGGCGCCCTCCCGGCCGGGCGCCTGGACTTCGAGCCGGACCTCGCGGAGCGCGAGGGCACCGCCGCCGACGAGAAGGACCGCATCGCCCGCGCCGCCCTCGCCGAACTCCCGGCGGACGGCAGCGTCATCCTGGACGCGGGCTCGACCGTCGCCCGCCTGGCCGCCGAGCTCCCCCTGGAGTCCGCCCTCACGGCGGTCACCCACAGCCTCCCCATCGCCGCCCGCCTCGCCGACCACCCCGGCATCCAGCTCCACCTCGTCGGCGGCCGCGTCCGGCACCGCACCCGGGCCGCCGTCGACGCCTGGTCCCTGCGCGCCTACGCCGAGATCCGCGCCGACGTCCTCTTCCTCGCGGCGAACGGCTTCTCCGCCGGGCACGGCCTGACCACTCCCGACCTCGCCGAGGCGGCCGTCAAGCGCGCCGCGATCGCCGCCGCCCGCCGCGTCGTGCTGCTCGCCGACAGCGGCAAGCTCGGCCAGGAGCACTTCGCCCGCTTCGGCGACCTGACCGACGTGGACCTGCTGATCACGGACACCGGCCTCAGCCCCGAAGACGCCGCCGCCATCGAGGCCGCGGGCACGGAAGTGGTGCGCGCATGATCCTCACCGTCACCCCCAATCCCTCCCTCGACCGCTCCTACGAGGTCCCCGCCCTCACCCGAGGCGCCGTCATCCGCGCCAGCGGCGAGCGCATGGACCCCGGCGGCAAGGGCGTCAACGTCTCCCGGGCCGTCGCCGCCGCGGGCGTCGACACCCTCGCGGTCCTGCCGCTCGGCGGCGCCCCCGGCGCCCTCGTCGCCCAACTCCTCGACGAGCAGGGCATCCGGGTCGCCCCGGTCCCCGTCACCGGCCCCACCCGCTCGAACATCTCCGTCGCCGAACCCGACGGCACCCTCACGAAGATCAACGCCCCCGGCCCCGAACTCACGGCCGCCGAGAGCCAGTGCCTGCTCGACACGGTCTCCGCGCACTGCGCCCGCGCCGACTGGATCGCCTGCTGCGGCAGCCTCCCGCGCGGCCTCGCGCCGTCCTGGTACGCCGACCTCGCGGTGCGCGGCCACGCCGCCGGGACCAGGGTCGCCCTGGACACCTCGGGCCCGGCCCTCCTCGCCGCCCTCTGCGGGCGCCCGGACGTCGTCAAGCCGAACGCCGCCGAGCTCGCGGAGGCCGTCGGCCGCCCCCTCGCCACCGTCGGCGACGTCCTCAAGGCCGCTGACGAGCTGCGCGAGCGCGGCGCCCGCGCCGTCCTCGCCAGCCTCGGCGCGGACGGGCAGCTCCTCGTCGACGACACGGGCGCGTACTTCGGGCACGCCCGCGTCGCCACCGTCCGCAGCGACGTCGGCGCGGGCGACGCCTCCCTCGCCGGTCTCCTCGTCGCGGGCGGCACCGGGCCGCGCGCCCTCGCCTCGGCCGTGGCCCACGGCGCCGCCGCCGTCCAGCTCCCCGGCAGCCAGCTGCCGACCCCTTCCGACCTCGTACCGGACGCCGTCACCGTCACGGACGCGGTCCCGCTCGACCTCGCCCTGACCGCACCCGCCGCGGCCTGAGTCCCCCCGCTAAGGAGCCCGCGATGAGCGACATGATCACCGCGGCACTGGTCGACCTCGCACTCGACCGGTCCGCCGACACGAAGGAAGCGGCCGCCCGCGCCCTGGCCACCCGCATGGTGGCCCTCGGCCGGGTCACGGACCTGGACGGCTTCCTCGCCGACGTGGCCGCCCGCGAGGCCCAGATGCCCACCGGCCTCGACGGCGGCATCGGCATCCCGCACTGCCGCAGCGCCCATGTCACCGAACCCACCCTGGCGTTCGGCCGCAGCGCCCGCGGCATCGACTTCGGCGCCCCGGACGGACCCGCCGACCTGATCTTCCTGATCGCGGCCCCCACCGGCGCGGACGACGCCCATCTGACGATCCTGTCTTCCCTGGCCAGGCAGCTGATGGACGCGGACTTCACGAGCGCGCTGCGCGCTGCGGACTCGGCGCGGGAGGCGGCGGCACTGATCCGGGGGGATGCCGCCGCGCGGCCCGCCGAACCGCGAACGGGCCGGACGGCACCCGAACCGGAAACGGGCCGGACGGAACCCGAACCGGAAGCGGGCCGGACGGAACCCGAACCGCCGTCGGGAGCCGAGTCCCGTACGGACGCCGAGTCCGCGCCGGAATCCGAGCCGCCGTCGGGCGCCCCCCGGTTCCGCGTGGTCGCCGTCACCTCCTGCCCCACCGGCATCGCCCACACGTACATGGCGGCCGAGGCCCTGGAGAACGCGGCCCGCGCGGCGGGCGTGGAGCTCACCGTCGAAACCCAGGGCTCCGCCGGATTCACCCCCCTGCCGCCGGAGACCATCGAGGCCGCCGACGCCGTGATCTTCGCCCATGACGTTCCCGTCAGGGACAAGCCCCGCTTCGCGGGCAAGCCCACCGTCGACGTGGGCGTCAAGGCCGCCGTCAACCGCCCCGCCGCACTCATCGCGGAGGTACGGGAGAAGGCGGCCCGCGGCGAGACCACGGCGCCCGCCAGCCCCGTCGACCACACCGGCGAGAGCGGCGACGGGTACGGCACGAAGCTCCGCAAGTGGCTGATGTCGGGCGTCAGTTACATGGTCCCCTTCGTCGCGGCCGGTGGCCTCCTCATCGCGCTCGGCTTCGCCATCGGCGGCTGGAAGATAGACAAGGCCCCTTCCGTGGCGGAGCACTTCGCCTGGACCGACCACACCAGCTGGGCGGCGCTGCTGTTCCAGACCGGCGGCCTGGCCTTCGCCTTCCTCGTCCCGGTCCTCGCCGGATACATCGCGTACGGCATGGCCGACCGCCCCGGCCTCGTGCCCGGCTTCGTCGGCGGTTCGGTCGCGGTCACCATCGAGGCGGGCTTCCTCGGCGGCCTCGCGGCGGGTCTGCTCGCGGGCGCCGTGGTCATGGGCATCCAGCGCGCCCGCATCCCGGCGGCCCTGCGCGGCATCATGCCGGTGGTGGTGATCCCGCTGATCTCCTCGGCGGTCGTCGGCTTCCTGATGTTCCTGGTCGTCGGCAAGCCCATCGCCTCGCTGCAACGGGCCCTGACGGACTGGCTGGAGGGCCTGACCGGCACCAACGCCGTCATCCTCGGCGTCATCCTCGGCCTGATGATGTGCTTCGACCTCGGCGGTCCGCTGAACAAGGTCGCGTACGCCTTCGCCGTCGGCGGCCTCGCCCACCCCACGGACGGCTCCCTGAAGGTGATGGCCGCGGTGATGGCGGCGGGCATGGTGCCGCCGCTGGCGATGGCCCTCGCGACGACCGTGCGGGGCGGCCTGTTCACCAGGACCGAGCGGGAGAACGGCAAGGCGGCCTGGCTGCTCGGCGCCTCCTTCATCACCGAGGGCGCGATCCCCTTCGCCGCCGCCGACCCGCTGCGGGTCATCCCCGCGTCCATGGCGGGCGGCGCGGTCACCGGCGCCCTGTCGATGGCGTTCGGCTGCACCCTGCGCGCCCCGCACGGCGGCGCCTTCGTCGTCCCCCTGATCGGCGAGCCGCTGTTCTACCTGCTCGCGATCGCCGCCGGTGTGTGCGTGTCGGCGGCCGTGGTGGTGCTGCTCAAGGGCGCCCGCACCGGCGCCGGTACGGGGGAGCGGGACGCGGGCGCCGCGGGCGACGAACCCCGGGTTCCGGCCGCCGCCTGAGCGGACCGTTCCCCGACCCCCGCGGCATGGGCATACTGCAGGTACTGCGGCATGGGCGCCCGGGCACGGGCAGCACCCGTGGGGGCCACCGTGAGCCAGCTACAGCAGAGCCACCTGAGCAGCCTGCTCGACATGGTCACGCACCTCACCGAGCAGGCCCGCACCCAGCTCGCGGCCCGCGCCGGGGGCGACGGCGGGGACCGGGAGCCGCGCGGCGAGGGCGCCGGGACTGACGGGGGCGCCGGGACCGACGGGGGCGGCGGGGAGGCCGAGGCCGCCCGGATCTTCCTCGCCGTGTACTCGGGGCTTCCTCATCGAGACCGGCGCGGGCATCCGCTGGCTCCTCGAACCCGCCCTGATCGAGCGCGCCGCCGATGCCGTCCACCGCGAGGCGCCCACCGCGGGGCCCGCCCGCGCCGAACTCGCCGCCCGGCTGCTCGCGACGCTATGGGCGTCCTGCGTCCTCGCGGGCGTCGACACGGAGGACTGGGACCGCGAGGCACCCGAACTCCCCGCGATCTGCGTCCGGATCGCGGGCCTCGTCACGGGCGAGCGCGAACCCGAGGCCGAACCCGAGGCCGAACCCGAGGCCGAGCACGAACCCGAGTACGAGGCTGAGTACGAGGCGGACGTCTGACGCCGAACGCGCCCCTCGTTCCGCGCGCGCCCCCTGCGCGACCCACCGCGCGCGGGCCCGTGCGAGATGCGTCACTTGAGGGACAAAGTCCCCTTAACACCCCTGTTGCAGGGCTGGCGTCTGTTGTCTACTGAGCGCCATGGCCGAAGGCGCTTCGATCGTTCAGCAGACAGGTGTGGCCCTGCTCGCCGCGGTGACCGTCATCTGGGCCCTGACCTTCCTGCACCTACGCCGCCGCGAGGCGGAACCACAGGCGCGGGGCGGCCCCTCACTGCGTTCCCTGCCCGTCCAGTCCGGACCGCCGCGCGCGGAGTCCGTGGAACTGACGGCGGCCGAACGGGCCGCTTTCGCCGGTCTGGTACGGCAGTTCGGCAGGGGACGGGGGTAGGAGCCGGGGCAAGGGGCAGGGGCTGGCGGCGGGGCGGCGCGGGCAGTATGGCGGGCGTCGTCAGCGGGTGCGCGTCATGGGGAACGCGCGGGCCCGGCGCTCCATCGCCTTGCGCGCGGCGCGCTCGCTCACATACACCTCGCACATGTGGCGGCCGTCGGCCGTCGCCGTGTGCTCGACCTCCCACAGGCTGACTTCCGAGCCGTCGAAGAGCAGGAACGCATGCTCGTACAGCGAGAAGCCGAGGCGGGCCTCGCCGGTGAGCCCGGACCGGCCGAAGGCCTGCGTGATCTGGTGGGCGAAGGCCGAGCGCAGCAGCCGCGCCATGTCCTCGCCCGGCCGGTCCCCGCCCAAGGGGTTCTCCGCACGGCGGAGGAGCCTGCGCGCGTGATCGGCCGAGTCGTCCGGGACGTAGGTGTGCCGCGGCTCGTTCGCCGTCGTCAGCTGGAGGGCGACGGGCAGCTCCGTGGCGGGGGTGTCGGGCGGCAGCGGCAGCCGCGCGGTGGCGACCCCGGCCTCCTCCTCGTCCAGATACAGCTCGTACTGGGCCTGGCTGCCGGGGCCCGTGTTGTGCGCGAGCTCCCACAGCGTGAGCGCGCTGCCGTCGCACAGCAGCCAGGTGTGGCGGTAGGTCTCGCGGTGCAGGCCCGCGCTGTGGTGCGCGGAGTGCAGCGAGCTGTCGTAGGCCAGGGCCCGCTCCAGGTGCCGGATCGTCTCGTCCGGCAGGTCGAAGGAGTTCAGGGCGCGGCTGAGCAGCCGCTCGAGGTGCTCCTGCGGAGACAATGCCTCGGGCGGCTCTGATGGTTCGTACGTCTTCTCGTACGGAACGCTCACGGATACTCCCGGATGCTTCCGGCGTTGCTGCATGTCACCTTGTGCGTGCATACCGTAGCCCCTGGGTCGGACATCATGTCCGGGAACAGGAAAACGATCGAGCCGCACGGCAAGTTCCCGTGCGGCTCGTTCCGTTGGCGTTCCGCGCGCCCCGTGCGGGGCGCGCCGTGCGCCCCGCGAACGGCGGTCGATCAGACGGCGCTGCCCGCCGTCCACTGGCTCCACGCCATGTTCCAGCCGTTCAGGCCGTTGTCCGGGGAGATCGTCTTGTCCGGAGAACCCTTCACCGTGACGATGTCACCGATCAGCGAGTTGTCGTAGAACCACTTGCCCATGGTGTCGCCCTGGGCGCCGCGGGCGTCCTGCAGGCCCACGCAGCCGTGGCTGGTATTGGCGCTGCCGAAGATGGACGGCGAGCTCCAGTAGTTGCCGTGGATGAACGTGCCGGACGTCGAGAGGCGCATCGCGTGCGGTACGTCCTTGATGTCGTACTCGCCGCCGAAGCCCACCGTCGAGCCGTTCATCCGCGTCTGGACGAACTTCTCGGAGATCACCATCTGCCCGTTGTACGTGGGGTTCTGCGGGCTGCCCGCGGAGATCGGGACGGTCTTGAGGACCTTGCCGTCCCGCTCGACCGTCATCTTCTTGGCGCCCACGTCGACGGTGGAGACCTGCTTGCGGCCGACGGTGAAGGTGACCGTCTTGTCCTGGACGCCGGTGATGCCGTTGCCGCCCTTCACGCCGTCCAGGTCGATCTTCATCGTGACCTTGGAACCGGCCTTCCAGTACTCCTGCGGCCTGAAGTCCAGGCGCTGGTTGCCGAACCAGTGGCCGACGACCTTCTGGCCGCTGCTGGACGTGACCGAGATGTGCGACTGCACGTCCTTCTTGTTGCTGATCGCCTTGTCGAAGTTGAACGACACCGGCATGCCGACGCCGACCGTGGTGCCGCCGTCGGGCGTGTACGAGCCGATGAAGCTGTTCGCGGACGTCACCGTCGTGAACGTCGCGTTCTCCGTCGCCGGGCGGCCCTCGCCGTCCTTGGCGTTGGCCGTGACCTTGTACTTCGTGCCGCGCTCCAGCTGGGACTTGGGCTTCCAGGTGGAGCCGTCGGCGGAGAGGGAGCCCTCGACCGCGGCACCCGAGGTCACCTGCGTCATCTTCACGCTGGTCAGCTTGCCGTCCTTGACCTTCACGCCGGTGCCGTTGATCGAGGCGTCGGTCGCGCCGTCCTTGGACGAGATGGATATCTGCGCCCCGGACGCGTCCTTGGCGGCCCCGGACTTCTTGTCGTCCTTGGCGTCGGCGTCACCGCCGCAGGCCGTCAGGGTCAGCGCGCCGACCGCCGCGAGCGCGGCGGTGGCCAGCAGGACCCGCCGGCGGCGACGGTACTGAGGCTGCGCTGCATTGTCCGGCGTTGTCACGGGTTGCTCCCATTCGGTCGGCGTTCAGCTGTGTTCTTGGGGTGTAGGGGGTCTGATCCGGTACGGGTTAAGAGTGGCCTCGCGACGGGATGGTTCCGGGGGCCCGTGTGAGTGTGCGCACATGGCTGCGCCCGCGGCTGATCAATTAGCCCTCTCCGTACGGCACTTATAGGGCAAATCGGACCACGGGGCGGCGCCCCCTCCCCGCTTCGCCGACCTTCCCCCGGGGGCCCCGTCGGCCCTGCGGGCCTGATTGGCCCTCCGGGCCCCGTCCTCAAACGCCGGACGGGCTTGATACGCGTGGCCCGGGGCATGCCCCGTCTGCCTGGCCGCCGGGCAGGTGGGGGCGCTGGGCTATTTCAGATACAGATCGCTGTACGACGGGAACGTGCCCCCGGGGGTTTCCACGGAGTCGGCTGCGAGCAGGGCTCTGACGATCGCTCGCGTCACCATGTCCGCGCCCGCTGCCAGGATCTCGTTCAGGGCCAGTGGGTTGTCCGCGTCCAGCTGGTGGTGCCCTGGTGGCCAGGGCGAAGACGGTGTCGCCGTCGTTCAGCAGGTGCACCGGGCGCACGGCGCGCGCCATGCCGTCGTGCGAGGTGCCCGCGAGCTTCTGCGCCTGCGCCTTGGTGAGGTCGGCGTCGGTGGCGACGACGGCGAGCGTGGTGTTCAGCGGCGGCCGCCCATTGCGCTCCGCGACCTCGGCCAGGCGCCGCCGCGCCGCCTCGTGCACCTCCGCCGGGGGCAGCGCGGCGGACGCGTCCTCGAAGAAGCCCCCGTACAACGCGCCCGTCCGCGGATCCACCCCCGACCCCGCCGCGTTCGCCACCGCAAGGGCCGCCACGGTGATCCCCGAGCCGAGCACGGTGCTCGCCGTGCCGACGCCGCCCTTGAGCTGCCCGACCACCGCGCCCGTGCCCGCGCCCACACTGCCCTCGACCATGGCGTGCCCGCTGGCCCGCGCCGCCGCGTCCGCCACCGCCGCCCGCCCCATCGCGGCATCAGGGCGCGCCCGGAACTCCCCGCCGCGCCCCAGGTCGAACACGCACGCCGCGGGCACCACCGGCACCACCTGCGCCGGATCCGCCCCGACCCGCACCCCGCGACCCCGCTCCTCCAGCCACGCCATCACCCCGCCCGCCGCGTCCAGGCCGTAGGCGCTGCCGCCCGAAAGCACCACCGCCTCCACCCGCTGGACCAGGTTCCGCGGGTCGAGGGCGTCCGTCTCCCTGGTGCCGGGCCCGCCCCCGCGCACGTCCACGGCCGCCACCGCCCCGCCGGGCGGCGCGAGCACCACGGTGGTCCCGCTGAGCCAGCCCCCGCCCACACGCCCCGCGTGCCCGACGCGCAGCCCCGCGACGTCGGTCAGCGCCCCGGACCGTCCGGCTTCCCTGTCCATCCCAGTGGTGTCAGATGTCCTCATACGGCATACGTACCACGGGAGTTGCCGGGCGCGGAGCGCCAGCGGGGCCGTCAGGCGCTCCGCTCGGACCGCACCATCCGTGACGTGAGCATCACCCCGATCACCACCGCGAGCGCCGCCACGATCCCCGCCGCGAGCACCGCCCACCGGCCCGCGAACGTGCACGCCAGGATCGCGAGCGACGTCACCGGCAACACCAGCTGCTGCGCGAGCCCCACCTTGAAGTGCCGCGAGTGCAGCGCCCACACCGCGAACAGATACACCGCCGCCGGAATCGTCACCGCCGCCGACGCCGCCGTCTCCGAGATGTGCGCCTTGCCCACGGCCTGCTCCACCGCGATCTCGATGCCAGCGCCGATCGCCGCCGCCGAACCAAAGATCAAATAGTGTCCGTAACCCCACAGGAACGCCTGGCTGTTGGAGCGCAGATGCCCGTGGATCGGCACCACGAAGTAGATCCACCAGGCGGCGAACACCAGCAGGAGGCCGCCGATCGCGATCGGCAGCAGCTCGCCGAGCGCGTCGTTCTCGTCGATGCCCGACTTCACCGCGACCGTCGCCGCGGCGATCGTCTCGCCGAGCACGATGATCGTGAACAGGCCGTACCGCTCGGAGATGTGGTGCGGGTGCCAGGGCGTCGTCCACATCCGCTCCGCGAACACCGGCACCGCCATCTCGGCGATCGCCATCACCAGGAACGTCCACGCCCGCGCCCCCTCCGGCAGGAACAGCAGCCCCAGCCAGCCCACCTGGCACAGCGCCACCCCACCCGCGTACCGCAGGGCCGTGCGCCGCTCCTCGCCCGTCGTGGACGCCGCCGCCCGCAGCCACTGCGCGACCAGCGCGAGCCGCATGATCAGGTACCCGAGCCAGACGACCAGGAACTGGTGATCCTGGAAGGCCTTCGACACCCCTGCCGCGAGCACCAGGACACCGGCGATCTGGACGAGCGTCACGACGCGGTAGAGCGTGTCGTCGTTGTCGTACGCCGAGGCGAACCAGGTGAAGTTCATCCAGGCCCACCACATCGCGAAGAAGACCATCGCGTAGTTGAGGACCCCTTCGCCCGGGTGTCCCTCGGCGACGGCGTGCACCAGCTCGACACCGGCCTGGGCGACCGCCACCACGAAACACAGGTCGAAGAAGAGCTCCAGCGGGGTCGCCGCGCGGTGCTCCTCCTCCCGCCCGCGGGCGACCATCGGCCGCAGCGGCGGGGGAGGGGGGACGGGGGCCGGGCTCGAAGCGGGAATCGCGGACGTCATGGGGCAAGAACAGCAGAGCCGGGCGGCCCGGCGGCCAGGACCAGGCCGTGTCGGGACGGGAGCACCCGCCTGGGTGGCCGCCGCCACCCGCAGGCCCGCCATTGGAGCCGGGGTCGGGCGCTCCTGGGACGCGTCCACCGGTGTCGACGGGCCCGGCCCCCGCTCCGTCGCCTCTCCCGCTGGCTGCCCACTGGCCCGCCAGTACGGCCACAGCGGCGGCGAACCCCTCGTCCAGCCCGTCTTCACCGGCGGCGAGCCGCTGGACATCAAGTCGTGGGACTGGGGCCCCGACGGCTACCCGCGGGTCACCGGGCGGCCGACGCGGCCGTCGGCCGTCCGGCCGGCCACCTCCCGCCCCCGGGTGGGCGGCACGGACGTACGCTGGAGACATGAGCACCGCCCCCGCCCCCGAATCGCGCGATCCGAAGGCCGCGAAGCCCCGGCAGGCCGCGAAGAAGCCGGCCAGCGCCCTGATCTTCGACGACCCCCTGGCGCAGCAGTCCTCGGACGATACGGATCGCGGGTGGGGCGAGCGGCCGACGGGCGGCGACAGCGCCGCCGACCTCGCCCGCTTCCTGGACGAGAAGCCGCCCCACCACCTCTGAGCCCGCGCGGCCCCCCGCCCGACGAGGGTGGTGAGGGCCTCGGGCCCCGCTAGCGCGTGTCGCCCCCCGGTTGCCCGGTGTCCGGACCGGGCAGCCCGCCCTGGTCCGCGCCGCTCTGGCCCGCGGTGCGCTGCGCGACCAGCGCGTCGCGGATCTCCTTGAGCACCTCCAGCTCCGTCACCTCGATGACCTCCTGCGTGCCTTCCTTCGCCGCCTGCCGTGCGGCCTGCTTGGCGAGGTACTTCGACATCGGCAGGACCATCAGGAAGTAGACGACAGCCGCGGTGATCACGAAGGTGAGCGTGGCGCTGAGCACCGTGCCCCACATGATCGGGATGCCGCGCACGACCTCGCCGTTCTTCACCACGCACGGAGCCTTCAGGCACGAGCTGTAGTGGTCGAGGTCCTTCGTCCCCATGGCACCGACCAAGGGGTTGATAACGCCCTTCACCACGGAGTTCACGATGTTCGTGAACGCGGCTCCGATGACGACGGCGACCGCCAGGTCGACGACGTTCCCGCGCGTCAGGAAGGCCTTGAAGCCCTGCCAGACGCTCGGTTTCTTCTTCTCGCTCACCACTGGGCCTTTCGTTGCAACTGCGGGTTGTGCGGCAAACCGCCTCGCAACCTACGTCAGTGCGTGGCCGCCCTGTCCACTTCCGTAACGCGAATGAGGGACTTGACGGCGCTTCAGCATTCCGCTTCGGTTCGCCGCTCATCGCAGTGTCACCGCCAGGCGGGCCGTGGCGCTCGCACCGGCGAGGCGCGTCGCCGTCGCACTTGGCACGGAGAGGACGATCAGCGCCCCGCCTTCGGAGGATGCCCCTTCCGTGGCCTCCGGCACTTCGGAGACCCGGGCTCCGGAGGCCACCACGCGAGGCGTGCCGGCTCCGCCCAGGGCGGGGTCCTCCGCCGCGACGACGTCCACGCGGTCGCCGGGGCGCAGGAGCCGGGCCATCGCCGCGTCGGCGATCCGGACCGGCGCCGTCACCCGGCGCGGAGGCCGCCGCACGCGCTCCCCGCCGTCGCCCGTGCCCTTGGCGGCGACGGACGTCGGGGAGTCCTGGGGTCGTGCGCGCTCGGCGCCCTGAGGGCCGGAGGCCGCGAGCGCGGCGGCTGTCATCGCGAGCCCCGCGGCCATCGCCCGCCTGCGGTGCCGCGCGAGCCGCCGCAGCCGCTGCCGACCGCCGCGCACGTGCAGCGGTGAGAAGTGCGGGACCTGGCACGGGGGCGGCGGGGTGCCGCCGCCCCCACCGCCTTCGCCGGGCTCCGGCCGCACCACGGCGGCGTGCCCCGGCTCCGCCACGGACCCCTGCGGCGTGGCTGGGGGAGGAGCGTGCCAAGCCGGGTGCGCAGGAGAAGCCGGGTGCGAAGGGAAACCCGAGGGAGCGCGTGAAGACGTATGCGAGGTGGGTGAGGTAGGTGAGGAGGGAGCGCGTGACGGAGCAGGAGAGGAGGGAGTGTGCGAAGGGTCCCGCGTCATGGCGGCCACCGCCCGTCGTGAGGAGTCGGATCGAGTTCGGTTCGGATTCCGATCCCACGATGCGGGTCCGCCGCCGGTCCCGCTCAGCCCCGTGCGCTACCCGCCGGTTGTGGACAACTCCCTCACCCGAAGGGGAAGTTCCGCCCCTCGGGCGCGGCTGTCGTCACGGCAGCCGAATCCCCGCGTCCATCCCGCCCAGCGCCCCCGCGCACGAGCAGTCCCGCTGCTCGGTGGCCGGGAGCCCCGGCGACCGCGTCGAACAGCACCGTCCGCAGCCGGTCCACGTTCGCGGAGAACACCCGCAGCACCTCGTCGTGGGAGACCCCCTCGCCGGACTCGGCGCCCGCGTCCAGGTCGGTGACCAGCGTCAACGACGTGTAGCAGAGCTCCAGTTCCCGGGCGAGCGCGGCTTCGGGGTGGCCGGTCATGCCGATCACGGACCAGCCCTGCCCCGCGTACCAGCGCGACTCGGACCGGGTCGAGAACCGCGGCCCTTCGATCACGACGAGCGTCCCGCCGTCCACCGGCTCCCAGTCCCGCCCGCGCGCGGCCTTCAGGGCGGCGGCCCGCCCGGTGGGGCAGTACGGGTCGGCGAGCGACACGTGGACGACGTTCGGCACGGTGCCGTCGGGCAGCGGCAGGCCGTCGAAGTACGTCTGCTGGCGGCTCTGCGTGCGGTCCACGAACTGGTCCGGCACGAGCAGCGTGCCGGGCCCGTACTCGGGCCGGAGTCCGCCGACGGCGCACGGGCCGAGCACCTGGCGCACGCCCAGGGAGCGCAGGGCCCACAGGTTGGCGCGGTAGTTGATGCGGTGCGGCGGCAGGTGGTGGCCGCGGCCGTGGCGGGGCAGGAAGGCCACGCGCCGCCCCGCTATGTCACCGAGGAAGAGGGAGTCGCTGGGGGAGCCGTAGGGGGTGTCTACGTGGACCTCGGTCACGTCGTCGAGGAAGGAGTAGAAGCCCGATCCGCCGATGACACCGATCTCGGCCCGGGACGCGTTCGCCGTGTTCACCATGGCCCGCACCCTAGCCGGGCGAAAACACGGCGGGGAGGGCACCGCGGCACGGCGCGGGCGGGCTCCACCGGGCCCGCGCGACAGGCTCTACCGGCCCTGCGGCAGGCTCCCCCGAGCCCGCGGCAGGCCCCGCCAGACATGCGGAAGGCCCCGCCGTCACGTGACGGCGGGGCCTTCCGGGAACTTCTGGAGAGCGCGGGCGGGCGGCTGTGCGCCGCTGCCCGAGCCTCAGGCGGCCGAGGAGCCCGAGGACGCGGTGCCGCTGGACGCCTTGGAACCCGAGGACGACGACGAAGCGGAGGACGAACCCGAGCCGGACGACGAGGACGACGAGGTGGCCGAGGACGACGCGGAGCTCGACGAGCCCGACGAGGAGGACGCCGAGGACGACGCCGGCGAGCTGCTGGACGACGAACCGCGGCTGTCGTTGCGGTAGAAGCCGGAGCCCTTGAAGACGATGCCGACCGCCGAGAACACCTTCTTGAGGCGTCCGTCGCAGTTCGGGCACACGGTCAGGGCGTCATCGGTGAACTTCTGCACCGCCTCGAGGCCTTCGCCGCACTCGGTGCACTGGTACTGGTACGTCGGCACTTGCTTCCTCCTGGCACTCTCACTCGATGAGTGCTAACGACGGTCCATAGTGACGTATTCCGCGGGTTCAGTCCACCGCCACCGGTTCGCGGTGACCCACGCCACGTGCGACGGTCCGGCCCTGGGACTTGGGGGTGAGGCCGTGAGCGCAGGGCCAGCAGTACGGCCAGGGCGAGCACGGTGCCGCCAAGCGGAACCAGGAATCCGGCGCCGTCCCAGAAGCGGTCCTCCAGCTGTCCCGCGACCGTGACGGCGGCCGCCTGGCCGAGCGCGACGGCGCCGGTGAGCCAGGTGAAGGCCTCCGTGCGCGCGGTCGGCGCGACGAGGCTGTCGACCAGGGTGTAGCCGGTGATCAGGGCGGGGGCGATGCAGACGCCGACGAGCAGGCCGAGCCCGGCGAGCAGGAGCACCGACTGCGCGGCCCACAGGCCCGAGGCCATCAGGGTCAGCGCCGCGTACCCGACGACGAGCCGCCGCTGCGGGGAGACCTTCCAGGCGAGGGCGCCGCAGACGATTCCGGAGAGCATGTTGCCGGCGGCGAACGTGCCGTACAGGACGCCGTTCAGGCCGGGCTCGCCGATGGACTCCGTGAAGGCGGCCAGCGAGACCTGCATGCCGCCGAAGACCGTGCCGATGCCGAGGAACGTCACGATCAGTACGCGCACTCCGGGGACCCGGAGTGCCGAATCGTGCTTCACGCGCGCGTGCCCGCTGTCGGCGGGCTTCGGCTGGGTGCTCTTCTGGGCGGCGAAGAGCAGGCCGCCCACGAGGGTCAGGCCCGCCTCCGTGAGGAGTCCGGCGGCCGGGTCGACGCCCGTGCACAGGGCGGTCGCGAACAGCGGGCCCAGGACGAAGGTCAGCTCGTCCGTGACGGACTCGAAGGCGGCCGCGGTCTGCGCGAGCGGCGACCCCTGGAGCGTGACGCCCCAGCGGGCCCGCACCATGGGGCCGATCTGCGGTGTCGAGGCGCCCGTGGGGACCGCCGCGACGAAAAGGGCCCACAAGGGGGCGTCGGACAGCGCGAGCACGGTGAGGGTGATGCCGGACGCCGTGTGCACCAGGACGCCGGGCACGAGCACGGCGCGCTGCCCGAACCGGTCGGCGAGCTTGCCGCTGAAGGGGGCGAAGAGCGCCATGGAGACGCCGGTGGCGGCCGAGACGGCGCCCGCGGCCCCGTACGACCCGGTGGTGTGCTGCACGAGCAGCACGATGGAGATGGTGAGCATCGCGAACGGCTGCCGCGCGGCGAAGCCGGGGAGCAGGAACGTCCAGGCGCGGGGGGTGCGCAGCAACTGCCCGTAGCCCGGGCGGGAATCGGTGACCGTGGATGCCACGGCCCATGCCTTTCTGCTGCCTGGTAGCGCGCCCGTGCGGGGGCGCCGAGAGCTGTCCTCTAGCGCAGAACTGCGGTAGATACCGGGCGTGCCCACTGCGAGGGCGCCGCGGCCGCCATACGGTCGCGCCAGCTCTGCGTCAGACAGAGTTGGTTCGATCAGTGTCAGTCTGTGTCGGTGCGTGGATCCCGGTGCGCGATCTTGATAGGCCCCGAGCCAGCCTTCATCGTACAGGTGTGAAGCAAGTGAAACCTGTGATTACGGGAAGTGAGACCCGCGCCACCTGTGATTGCCCCGCCTGTGAGGGGGCTTGTGCCCCTGCGAGAGGCTCGTACCCCTGCGAGAGCTCCGTGCCCTTTGGGATGCGGGGGCCTGAATCCCCGCATCCCACCACGTCTCCCGTCATGCCGGATACCGGTATCCCCTGATCCCGGCATCCCCATTCCTTCGAAACCTCTGTTCCCCTGAACCCGCACGGCCCGGCTCCCCATCGCCGCCGGCGGAACATCACTCGTCCCCGCGGAACCCCCGCACGGTCCCCACGCGCCCCCGCGCGCCGAATCCGTGCTTGTCGATCATCGCGGAGCGGCTACCGCTGGGCGCCTGACACCCCCAGCCAGCCGACGAGCTTGCCGCCTTGCGCGACCGCGCGCAGCCGCTGCTCGGCGGCGTCGCGCGCCGGTTCGGTCGCCACCACCAGGAGCTCGTCGCCGTGCCGCAGCACGGTGGTCGGAAGCGGCACGAACGAGGCGCCGTCCCGTACGACGAGCGTGACGGCCGAGCCCGCGGGCAGACGCAGCTCGTTGATCTCGACACCGTGCAGCCGCGAGCCCTCCGGTACGGGTACCGAGAGGAGATGGCCGCGCAGCCGCTCCAGGGGAGCGGACTCGATGCCGAGGTCGGACGCCTCCCCGCCCTTGGCGAGGCCGAGCAGCCGGGCGAGACCCGGCAGCGTGGGGCCCTGCACCAGGGTGTAGACGACGACCAGGACGAAGACGATGTTGAAGATCTCCTCGCTGTTGTCGACTCCGTTCACCATGGGGATGGTGGCGAGGATGATGGGCACGGCGCCGCGCAGGCCCGCCCACGACATCAGTGCCTTCTCCTGCCAGGGCATCTTGAAGGGCAGCAGGCTCACGAAGACCTCGACGGGTCTGGCGACCACCGTCAGGACGAGGCCGATGATCACCGCGGGCCAGATGTCGTCGAGCAGCTTGTGCGGCGTGACGAGCAGACCGAGCAGGACGAACATGCCGATCTGCGCGATCCAGCCGACCCCCTCGGCGAAGCCCCGCGTCGCGGGCCAGTGCGGCAGCTTCGCGTTGCCGAGGACCATCGAGGCGAGGTACACCGCGAGGAAGCCGCTGCCGTGGGCGATGGCCCCGGCCGCGTACGCGGAGACCGCGATGGCCATCACCGCGATCGGGTAGAGGCCGGACGCGGGCAGCGCCACGTGCCGCAGCCCGTAGGAGCCGAGCCAGCCCACGGAGAGGCCGATGGCCGCGCCGATGGCCAGCTCCAGGGTGATCTCGCCGAGCAGGACGTACCAGTGCTCCACGGGGCCCGCCGTGGAGAACGCCACGACCAGGATCACCACGGGGGCGTCGTTGAACCCGGACTCCGCCTCCAGGACACCGGTGACCCGGGAAGGGAGCGGAACCTTCCGCAGTACCGAGAACACCGCGGCGGCGTCCGTCGAGGACACCACGGCGCCGATGATCAGCGCCTGCCGCCATTCGAGCCCGACCAGGTAGTGCGCGGCGGCGGCGGTCACGCCGACGCTCACCGCGACGCCCACGAGCGCCAGGGACGCCGCGGCTGGCAGGGCGGGTTTGATCTCACTCCACTTGGTGCCGAGGCCGCCCTCGGCCAGGATCACGACGAGTGCCGCGTAGCCGATCACCTGAGTGAGTTGCGCGTTGTTGAAGGTGACGTTGCCTATGCCGTCCTGGCCCATGGCCACCCCGATGCCGAGGTAGAGCAACAGGCTGGGCAGACCGCTGCGCGACGAGATGCGCACGGCGACCACCGCGACGAGCAGGACGAGCGAACTGATGAGCAGAAGCTGGTTGAGGTCGTGGACAGACAGGGGCCGTTCCTTCCGTCGTGCGGACCATGATGCTTCGTTACCTTACCTAAGCTTTAACGCGCTCTTGACGCGCGCCCCTGCGCCCCGTCCAGCATTGCCGAACCTTCGTTCGATGTCGGTTTCCGACTCCGCGTCCGGGGCCGTATCGCCCTGCGCCTATGGTTGCTCCAGCACTCCAGGACCCGCACAAGCCCCGCCCTGCCGCTCGCGAAGGACAGCAAGGACAGCGATGCCCTCCAACACCACCGCCTCTTCTGGCCGTAAGTCCGGCAGGAAGAAGGGGCGCCGAGCCCGACTGATCGTGATCGTCCTGGTCCTCGCCGTCGTTGGAGGCATCGGCTTCGGCGCGTACTGGAGCATCAGCACCGTCCGTGCCTCCTTCCCGCAGACCAAGGGCACGATCGACATCAAGGGCCTGTCGGGCCCGGTCGACGTGAAGCGGGACGGCAACGGCATCCCGCAGATCTACGCGGAGACCTCCGAGGACCTGTTCATGGCGCAGGGCTTCGTGCAGGCGCAGGACCGCTTCTGGGAGATGGACGTCCGTCGCCATGTGACCTCCGGGCGGCTCTCCGAGATGTTCGGCAAGAGCCAGGTCAAGACCGATGAATTCCTGCGCACGCTCGGCTGGCACCGGGTGGCGAAGAAGGAGTACGACTCCAAACTCTCGCCGGAGACCAAGAAGTACCTCCAGGCGTACGCCAAGGGAGTCAACGCCTACCTCGACGGCAAGGCGGGCAAGGAGCTCTCCGTCGAGTACGCCGCTCTCGAGTTCGAGAACGACTACAAGCCCGAGAAGTGGACGCCCGTCGACTCCGTGGCCTGGCTCAAGGCCATGGCCTGGGACCTGCGCGGCAACATGCAGGACGAGATCGACCGCTCCTTGATGACGAGCCGCCTCGGCCCGTCCCAGATCAAGGACCTGTATCCGGACTACCCCTACGACCGGAACAAGCCGATCGTCCAAGAGGGTACGTACGACGAGATCAACAAGAAGTTCCGCGGCGACGACTCGGCCGGTTCCCCGTCGGATACCGGTACCGGCACGGGTACGGGTACCGGCACGGGTACGGGTACCGGCACGGGTACGGGTACCGGCACGGGAACCCTCGGTACGGGTACGGGTACGGGCACGGGAGCCAGCGCCGTGGGCACCGGCATCGCGGACGGCAGCCAGCCCCCCAACGGCCTCCAGTCGCAGCTCACCGGCCTGTCCGACATCCTGGACAAGGTGCCGAACGCGGGCCTCGGCTCGAACGGCAACGGCATCGGCTCGAACTCCTGGGTGGTCTCCGGGGCCCACACCATCACCGGCAAGCCGCTGCTGGCCAACGACCCGCACCTGGCGCCGCAGCTGCCCTCCGTCTGGTACCAGATGGGCCTGCACTGCCGCTCGGTGTCCGCCAAGTGCTCCTTCGACGTCAGCGGCTACACGTTCTCCGGCATGCCGGGCGTGGTCATCGGCCACAACCAGGACATCGCCTGGGGCATGACGAACCTCGGTGCCGACGTCACCGACCTCTACCTGGAGAAGTTCACCGCCGACGGGTACCAGTTCGACGGCAAGGTGAAGCCCTTCACCACCCGCGAGGAGAAGATCAAGGTCGCGGGCGGCAAGTCCAAGACGATCACCGTCCGGGAGACCAACAACGGCCCGCTGATCTCCGACCGCGACGACGAGCTGGTCAAGGTCGGCAAGAAGGCCCAGGTCGACTCGGCGGCCCCGGACCGCGGCGAGGGCTACGGCATCGCGCTGCGCTGGACCGCCCTCACGCCCGGCAAGTCCATGGACGCCGTCTTCGCGCTCAACCAGGCCAAGGACTTCAAGGACTTCCGCGAGGCGGCCGCCTCCTTCGAGGTGCCCTCGCAGAACCTGATCTACGCCGACACCGAGGGCAACATCGGCTACCAGGCGCCCGGCAAGATCCCCACGCGCGGGAAGGGCGACGGCTCCCTGCCGGCGCCCGGCTGGGACCCGCGGTACCGCTGGAGCGGCTACATCCCGCAGGACGCGCTGCCGTACGAGTACAACCCCAAGCGGGGCTACATCGTCACCGCCAACCAGGCCGTGATCGGCGAGAAGTACCCGTACAAGCTCACCGAGGACTGGGGCTACGGCGCGCGCAGCCAGCGCATCGAGGACCTGATCAAGGCCAAGACCAAGAACGGCGGCAAGATCTCCACCGAGGACATGCGGCTGATGCAGACCGACAACAGCAGCGAGATCGCACGCCTGCTCGTGCCCAAGCTGCTGAAGGTCGACATCGGCGACAAGCACGTCCGTGAGGCGCAGAAGCTCCTGGAGGGCTGGGACTACACCCAGGACGCCGACTCGGCCGCCGCCGCCTACTTCAACGCCGTCTGGCGCAGCGTCCTGCAGCTGTCCATCGGCAACAAGCTGCCCAAGGAGCTGCGCGTCAAGGGCCAGTGCCTGAGCGTGAAGCCCGCGAGCCAGACCGGTCCCGCCGACGAGGCCAAGCCCGTGCGCGAGTGCGGCCAGCGCGACGCGGAGTCGGCCCAGCCCGACGGCGGCGACCGCTACTTCGAGGTCATCCGCAAGATCCTCGACGACGAGAACAACGACTGGTGGAAGACGCCGGGCAACCGCACGGACGAGGAGACCAAGAACCGCGACCAGCTGTTCGCGCGGGCCATGAAGGACGCCCGCTGGGACCTGACGGCGAAGCTCGGCAAGGACATCGACACCTGGAGCTGGGGCCGTCTGCACCGGCTCACGCTGAAGAACCAGACGCTCGGCACGGACGGGCCCGGCTGGCTCCAGTGGATGCTCAACCGCGGCCCCTGGAAGCTCGGCGGCGGCGAGGCCACGGTCAACGCCACCGGCTGGAACGCGGCGGGCGGCTACGGCGTCATCTGGGTGCCGTCGATGCGGATGGTCGTGAACCTGAAGGACTTCGACAAGTCCCGGTGGATCAACCTCACCGGCGCGTCGGGCCACGCCTACAGCGACCACTACACGGACCAGACCAGCAAGTGGGTCAAGGGCGAGCTGCTGCCCTGGTCCTACTCGAAGAAGGCCGTCGAGGACAGCACGAGCGACAGCCTGGTGCTCAAGCCCTGACGGACAGCCGCATATGAAAGTGCCCTCCACGCACGCGTGGAGGGCACTTTCGCGTCTACAGGGGCACTTCGCGACTACAAGGGCACTTGATGTCTACGGGCCCTCTACGGAGACCCGTTACAGGAGATCCGTTTCAGGAGATCCGTTTCAGGAGATCCGTTTCAGCGGAAGCGCCGTACCCCCGAAGGCGTCACGACGGCGTGCACCGGACGGTCGTGCGCCTCCTCGGGGACGTGCGCGACGACTTCGGCGTCGTACAGGAGCACCACCAGGGCGGGCCCGGCCTGCGCCCGCTCCAGGCGCGCGAGAACCCGGTCGTAGGAGCCCCCGCCGCGCCCCAGGCGCATCCCGCGCCCGTCCACCGCGAGCCCCGGAAGGAGCACCGCGTCCGCCGCCAGGACGGCGTCCGGGCCGAGCCGCTCACCGGAGGGCTCCAACAGCTCCATCTTCCCCGCGTGTTGGACGCGGGCAAGGGAGCCGGGCCCGTCGTAGGCCGCCCAGTCCAGGTCGTTGTCCGGCAGCAGCACGGGCAGCAGGACCCGCGTCCCGCGCGCGTGGAGGGCGTCAAGGAGTGCGCGGGTGCCCGGTTCGCCGCCTACGGACACGTACGCGGCGACCGTGCGGGCCGTGGCGAGTTCGGAGAGGTCCAGGGCGCGCTCGGCGAGCGCGGCGGCCGCAGCCGTCGCGTCACCGGCTGGCAACCGGCGCCTCACCGCGAGGATCTCTCCCCGCAATGTGCGCTTGTTCTCCTTGCCGGAGCTGGGTTGATCCATGGCGAACTCCTACATCCTTCCTATTGCGCTCACATATGGCCTCAATATTCCGGAGCCACAGATTGCTCACATAGGCACCGGATATGGTGACGGGCATGACTGAGTCTCACCCCAAGATCACCAAGGCTGTCATCCCTGCAGCGGGTCTTGGCACGCGCTTCTTGCCCGCCACGAAGGCCACGCCCAAGGAGATGCTGCCGGTCGTCGACAAGCCGGCGATCCAGTACGTGGTCGAGGAAGCGGTCTCCGCGGGCCTGGACGACGTCCTCATGGTGACGGGCCGCAACAAGCGCCCTCTGGAGGACCACTTCGACCGCAACTACGAGCTGGAGTCGGCCCTGGCGAAGAAGGGCGACGAGTCCCGGCTCGCGAAGGTCCAGGAGTCCAGCGACCTGGCGACCATGCACTACGTCCGCCAGGGCGACCCCAGGGGGCTCGGTCACGCCGTCCTGTGCGCCGCGCCGCACGTGGGCCGCGAGCCCTTCGCCGTCCTCCTCGGCGACGACCTGATCGACCCGCGCGACCCGCTCCTGGCCCGCATGGTCGACGTCCAGGACGAGCGCGGCGGCAGCGTCATCGCGCTCATGGAGGTCGCGCCCGAGCAGATCCACCTCTACGGCTGCGCGGCGGTCGAGGCCACCGAGGACGGCGACGTCGTGAAGGTGACCGACCTGATCGAGAAGCCGGAGGTGGCGGACGCCCCCTCGAACTACGCCATCATCGGCCGCTACGTCCTCGACCCGCACATCTTCGACATACTGCGCAAGACCGAGCCGGGCCGCGGCGGCGAGATCCAGCTCACCGACGCGCTGCAGCAGCTCGCGGCGGACGAGAAGATCGGCGGTCCGGTGCACGGCGTGGTCTTCAAGGGGCGCCGCTATGACACCGGCGACCGCGGCGACTATCTGCGTGCCATTGTCAGACTCGCGTGCGAACGTGAAGACCTGGGCCCGGACTTCAAGGCCTGGCTTCGCAGTTACGTCACCGAGGAGATGTAGCACGTGAGCAGTAGCGGCACGACGACGCACGACGGCACCGGAGCCCACCCCGGGCGGGACGGCGGCCAGGACAGCGGCCCCGACCACGTGTGGTCGGTGGACGAGCACCTGGCGGACGTCCTCGCGGCCGTCAGGCCGCTGGAGCCCATCGAGCTCCAGCTCCTGGACGCCCAGGGCTGCGTCCTCGTCGAGGACGTCACGGTGCCCGTGTCGCTGCCGCCGTTCGACAACAGCTCCATGGACGGGTACGCGGTCCGGGCCGCCGACGTCGCGGGCGCGGGCGAGGAGTTCCCCGCCGTCCTGACCGTCGTCGGGGACGTCGCCGCAGGGCAGGGCGAGCCGCCCGCGGTCGGCCCCGGCCAAGGCCGCCCGCATCATGACCGGCGCCCCGCTGCCGCCCGGCGCCGAGTGCGTCGTCCCCGTGGAGTGGACCGACGGCGGGCTCGGCCAGGGCCCCGTCTCCGGGATGCGCGCCCACAGCGCGGCCCCTGAGGGCGCCTCAGGGGAGGTCAGGGTCTACCGCCCGGCGCGCGAGGGCGCGCACGTCCGCGCGGCGGGCAGCGACGTCAAGGCGGGCGACCGCGCCCTGACCGAGGGGACCGTCCTCGGCGCCCCGCAGATCGCCCTGCTCGCCGCGATCGGCCGGGGCACGGTCACCGTGCGCCCGCGCCCGCGCGTGGTCGTCCTGTCCACCGGCAGCGAACTGGTCCAGCCCGGCGAGGAATTGGCCCAGGGCCAGATCTACGACTCCAACAGCTTCTCCCTCACGGCCGCCGCCCGCGAGGCCGGGGCGATCGCCTACCGCGTGGGCGCCGTCGCCGACGACGCGGAGACGCTGCGCTCCACCATCGAGGACCAGCTGATCCGCGCCGACCTGGTGGTCACCACGGGCGGCGTGAGCGTCGGGGCGTACGACGTCGTGAAGGAGGCCCTGGCCGCGATCGGCGACCCGGACGACGAGAAGGGCCTCGGGGCGGGCGGCGGCGTGGAGTTCCGCAAGCTCGCCATGCAGCCCGGCAAGCCGCAGGGCTTCGGCTCGATCGGCCCGGACCACACCCCGCTGCTCGCGCTCCCGGGCAACCCCGTGTCGTCGTACGTCTCCTTCGAGATCTTCGTCCGTCCCGCCGTGCGCGCCCTGATGGGCCTGGCGGACGTCCACCGGCCCACCGTCCGGGCCCGCCTGACCGCCCCCGAGGGGCTCACCTCGCCCGCGGGCAGGCGCCAGTTCCTGCGCGGCCGCCACGACGCCGCGGCGGGCACGGTGACGCCGGTGGGCGGCTCCGGCTCGCACCTCGTCGCCGCCCTCGCGCAGGCGGACGCGCTCATCGTCGTCCCCGAGGGCACGACGTCGGTCGAGCCGGGCGCCGAGGTCGACGTGGTCCTCCTGGGCTGACGGTGCGGGGCTCACCGGCGGCCTCCCCGGGGCGTGCGGCCGCGCCCCTGGCGGCGTGAGAATGGGAGCCCGCCTCGGGCGGGGCGGCCAGGTGCGACGGGCGGGCGGTACGGTGTCGCGCACAGCAGGCCACGCGCCCGCGCGGGGCCCGGACCAGGAGCGCCACAGCACATGAGCACCCAGCAGGGACTGACGCACATCGACGAGGCGGGCGCCGCCCGCATGGTCGACGTATCCGAGAAGGACGTGACCGCGCGCACCGCGCGCGCGAGCGGCCGCGTCCTGGTCGCGCCACGCGTGATCGAGCTGCTGCGCGGCGAGGGCGTGCCGAAGGGCGACGCCCTGGCGACCGCCCGGATCGCGGGCATCATGGGCGCCAAACGCACCCCGGACCTGATCCCGCTGTGCCACCCGCTGGCCGTCTCCGGAGTGAAGGTCGAGCTGTCGGTCGCCGACGACGCCGTGGAGATCGCGGCGACGGTGAAGACCACGGACCGCACGGGCGTCGAGATGGAGGCCCTCACGGCGGTGACGGTCGCCGCGCTCACGGTCGTCGACATGGTGAAGGCCGTCGACAAGGGGGCGGTCATCACGGACGTACGGGTCGAGGAGAAGACCGGCGGCAAGTCCGGCACCTGGAGCCGCCCGGGAGAGCGGGCGTGAGCGCGGCACAGACCCCGCAGGGAGCCCCGTACCGGGCCCTGGTCGTCACCGCCTCCAACCGCGCCGCCGCCGGTGTCTACGCCGACAAGGGCGGCCCGGTCCTCGCGGAGGGCCTCGCCGCGCTCGGCTTCGCCGTGGACGGCCCCCAGGTGGTGCCCGACGGCGAGCCCGTGGAGGAGGCGCTGCGCGCCGGGGTGGCGGCCGGGTACGACGTGATCCTCACGACCGGCGGCACCGGCATCTCGCCCACCGACCGCACGCCCGACGTCACCCGCCGCGTCATCGACCACGAGGTGCCGGGCATCCCCGGAGTCGATCCGCGCGTACGGCCGCGAGAAGGTGCCCACGGCCGCGCTGTCCCGAGGGCTCGCCGGAGTCGCGGGGCGCACCCTCATCGTGAACCTGCCGGGCTCCTCCGGAGGCGTGCGCGACGGACTCGCCGTCCTGGAGCCGCTGTTGCGGCACGCCGTCGACCAGCTGCGCGGCGGGGACCATCCACGGACCGACGGGGGTGCGAGCTGAACAGCCCCAGCTGGCCCGTCGAGCTGACGGACGGCGACCTCACCCTCCGCCCGATAAAGCTGCGCGACCAGCGTGCCTGGCGCGAGGTCAACCGGCGCAACCGCGACTGGCTGCGCCCTTGGGAGGCGACGATCCCGCCGCCCACGCCCGGCGGGCCGATCGCCCACCGGCCCACGTACCGCCAGATGGTGCGGCATCTGCGCGCCGAGGCCAACGCGGGCCGGATGCTGCCGTTCGTCGTCGAGTACCAGGGGCGTCTCGTCGGGCAGTTGACGGTCGCCGGGATCACCTGGGGGTCGATGTGCTCGGGGCACGTCGGCTACTGGGTGGACGAGTCCGTCGCGGGCCGGGGCGTGATGCCGACGGCGGTCGCGCTCGCGGTGGACCACTGCTTCCGCACGGTCGGACTGCACCGCATCGAGGTCTGCATTCGCCCGGAGAACGCGCCGAGCCGCCGGGTGGTGGAGAAACTCGGATTCCGCGAGGAGGGGCTTCGTCCACGATATCTGCACATCGACGGGGCCTGGCGCGACCACCTCGTGTTCGCGCTCACCGCGGAGGAGGTCCCGGAGGGCCTCCTGCACCGCTGGCGGCAGGCGCGGCCGCACAAGACGGCGTAGCGCGGAGTCCGCGCGTGTGTGCGCCCGGTGACGCCCCGTCGGGGGCTTCTGCTGGGCGAACGGCGCGAGTTGAGCCGCTCAGGGCGCTTCTCATAAATGAAATACCTGTTCGAAATTGATCGATGAGTGACCGTTAAATTCCGTGCGTCAACGGCCTGTTGATCGCATCAGTCACAAAAAAAGTTCGAGATATCAACCAGATCGTGCGACACACCGGCCCAATTGGCGGATGGCCTCGACAAAACCCCTCTACCGTGTGAGGCGTGAGCAGCAGCGGCCTCTTCTACGCAGTCATCGTCGGGGCCTGGGCCGCCTACTTGGTGCCGATGTGGCTCCGTAGGCAGGACGAGCTCAATGAAGCCCGTCCGACGGAACGCTTCAGCACCGCCATCCGGCTGCTGTCCGGACGGGCGGGCATGGAGCGCCGGTACGCCAAGGACCTGCAAGCGCGCTCGTCCGAGAAAGAGGAGCCGCGCAGCGTCCCGGACGCCGTGACCGACTCGGTCGACGTCCGGGCCTTCGCCATGCTCCCGGACGAGGGGGCCGAGGCCGAGCCGCACGGCAGAGCCCCGGAAGGCCCCCCGCAGGGGCAGGCCGCCCAGCGCCGTGACGCACGGGACGCGCGGGACACCCGGGGCTCCCGGAACGCGGGCGCCCCCCGGCGTCAGGCCCCGTCGCCCGAGGCCTCCCGGCGCACCGCCGAGGCCGCCGCGAGGGCCCGGCGCTCCAAGGTGCTCGCCCGTCGGCGCCGCACCACCGTGATGCTCTTCCTCGGCTTCACGCTCGGCGCGATCGTCGCCGCCGTCGGCGGCGTCCCGTTCCTGTGGGTGCCCGGCGTGCCCGCGGCGCTCCTGAGCGCGTACATCGTCTATCTGCGCCGCCAGGAGCGGCGCCGCTTCACGTACACGATGGACCGGCGCCGCGCCGAGGTCGCCGCGCAGCGGCTGCGTGAGCGGCAGCCGCGCAGGCGCGAGGAGGCGCCCGAGCCCGCCGCCGCGGAGCCCGCGCCCGAACCGGAGACCGGTCTTTCCGCGCTCGCCGCCGACCGGCGCGCGCTCGTCGAGCAGACCGACCACGCCGAGTGGGTCGACCAGCAGCGCGAGCGCCGGCACGCCCCCGGCCGCGGCGACAGCTGGGACCCGGTGCCGGTGCCGCTGCCCACGTACGTGACGGCGCCCGTCGCGCCCCGCGCCAGCGGCAGCGTCGATCTGGGCGCGCCCGACACCTGGAGCTCGGCCCGGTCCAGCACCGTGGAACCGGCCGCGGGGGACGAGGCGGAGCGCGTCGCTCCGGAGCCGGGCGAGGCTCCGGAGGAGCGGGCCGAGCCCGGCGCCGACGACGCGCGCAGCGACGCCCGTCGCGCGGCGTCCGCCCGCCGCTCCCGCGAGCGCGGCCGCACGCCGCTGTTCGACCAGTACGACAGCCCGGCCACCGCCGACGGCCGCCCGCGCGCCGCGAACGAGTGACCCGGCGCACACGCGTGGCGTGTCCGCTCGCGGCCGTGGCGTCCCGCTCGCTGACCAGCGGGGAACGGATTTCCAAGCACCCCGGTGGGGGTGCTAGAGTTTCACTCGTTGCAAGGGCCTGTGGCGCAGTCCGGTAGCGCACCTCGTTCGCATCGAGGGGGCCAGGGGTTCAAATCCCCTCAGGTCCACTGCACACGCCGTTCGCGGGGCAACTCGCAGACGGTTCACGAGATCCCGTCCGATCGTTTCGATCGGACGGGATCTCTGCGTTTCCGGGGTGTGCCGTTCGGCTCGCGGCCGCCGCCGCGCCGCCGCTGCTTCTGACCCTCAGTCACCCAGGACCGCCAGGTCGAGGGCGCGCAGCCGGGACGGGGCGGCGATCACTTCGTACGCCGTGACGCGGTCGGCCTCGACCGTGACGGCGAGCGCGAGCAGGAGGCGGCCGCGCGGGGCCACGACCAGGCCGGGGCGGCCGTCGACCAGGGCGGGGGCGGCGGCCCTCGCGTTGCGGGCGAGGAGGACCGTCTCGCGGGCCACGGCATCGGCGCCGTGGATCTCCGTCCGCGCGCCCACGGGCAGCGCGGCCGCGTCGGCGCGGCGGACCACGTCCGGGGCGAGGACCGCGAGCAGGGCGGTGAGGTCGCCGCCACGGGCGGCGCTGAGGAAGGCCTCCACGACCCGGCGGTCGCGGGCGAGTTCCGCGGCGGGGACGGCGGGGACGCCGTGGACCTTGCGGCGGGCGCGGCTCGCCAGCTTCTTCGCGGTCACGGGGGAGCGCTCCACGATGGCGGCGATCCGCTCGAAGGGCACCCCGAAGGCGTCGTGCAGCACGAAGGCGACGCGTTCGGCGGGGCCGAGCCGGTCGAGGACCACGAGCAGGGCGCGGCCGACCGACTCGACCAGGACGGCCTCGTCCTCGGGGGTGGGCGGGAGCGGGCCGGGGGCGCGGTCCAGGGCGCTCTCGTCGGCGAGGAGCTCCTCGCGCCGCGACGTACGCCTGCGGAGCGTGTCGAGGCACACGCGCGAGACCACCGTCGTCAGCCAGCCCGGCAGGTTCACCACGTCGCTCACGTCGGAGCGGCTGAGCCGCAGCCAGGTCTCCTGGACGGCGTCGTCGGCCTCGGCGAGGGAGCCGAGCATGCGGTGGGCGACCGCCCGCAAGTGGCCCCGGTGGCTCTCGAACCGCTCCGCGAGGTCGTGCTGCTCGTCCATCGGTCACCTTTTCCCGGTCGGTTGCGTCAGGGCCCTGACGTAGCCCATCACCAAGAGGTGACAGGGGTGAAGTGGAGTGAAGAGAAGTGAAGGGGAGTGGATGACCATGCGTGAGGACGTACGGGCCGACGTGCCCGTTCTGCTGCACCTGGACTCCAGCGCCGATCTGGCCGGACGTTCGGTGACCCGGGAGCTGGGGGCCGCGTACGCGCGCGGCTGGCTGGCCCGGCATCCGGGTGCCGACTACCGCCACCGGGACCTGACCGCCGAGCCGGTGCCGCTGGTCGGGGCGGGGTACGTGCGCCTCGGGACGCGGGTGGAGCGCCACGGCGCGGTGCCGCTGGAGAAGGTGGCCGCGCTGGTCGAGGGGGCCGACGAGGAACGGGAGTGGGCGCTGACGCTGCCCCTGGTCAGGGAGGTGCGGCGGGCCACGGCGCTGCTGGTCGGGGTGCCCATGTACAACTTCTCCGTGCCCGCCGCGCTGAAGGCCTGGATCGACCGCGTCACCTTTCCCGGCGCGTACGTCGACGCGGACAGCGGGCGGCCGCTGCTCGCGGGGACGCGGGTCGTGGTGGCCGCCGCGTGCGGGGGCGGCTACGGGCCGGGCACGCCGCGCGAGGGGTGCGACTTCCAGGTGCCGTACCTGCGGGCGTACTTCGCCAGCCTCGGGGTCGCCGAGGAGAACCTGCGCGTGGTGCGGGCCGAGCTGACGCGGGCCGGGGACATCCCGGCGCTCGGGCCGTTCAGGGAGCTGGGGGAGCGGTCGCTGGCGCGGGCGTGGCAGGAGACGGACGGGCTCGCGGCTTCGTACTGAAGGGCTGGAGGGCTGGAGGGCTGAAGGACCGGAGGATCGGAGGACCGAAGGGACGGGGCGGGTCCCTCCTCCGGCTCGTCTCCGCGCGTGCCCCAAGAGAACGCTCGTTACCTTGGCGGGATGAGGGGCAGCTGCGTGAGGCGTGCCGGTGCCGCCGCCGGCGGGGGCGGTGCTCGCCGCCGTGCTCGCCGGGGGCTGCGCCGAGCACGCCGGGCTGCACGTCGAGGGGCCCGCCCTGAAGCCGACGCGGATCAGCGGGCCGGTCTACGTCGCCGACGCGCTCGGGCAGCCGCTCCAGCGGCCCACCGTCATCGGGATCACCGACGACGTGGCGCTTTCGTCGCTGCGCTGGAAGGACTGGGGCGGGCCCACCGCGCGGGCCTCCGGGAAGCTGAGCGGCACCTGGTGCCTGCCGGGGTGCGGGCGTGAGCCGTACGCCGCGACGCTCACGCTCAGCGGGGTCGAGCGCGAGGAGACCGTCGCCTACTACCGGCGGGCGACCGTCGAGCCGGCGAAGCCGGAGGCGCTGCCGCCCGCCGCCGTGAACGTGCAGTTCCAGGGCGTCTGGCTGCGGGTGCCGGAGTTCTGATGCCCGCGCGGCACGGCATGGGACTGCGGACGAAGACCGGCCTCGCCATCGCGGGGACGGCGGCCGTGGTGTCCGTCGTGATCGGGCTCCTGGTGCACCACCGCACCGTCGACGCGCAGTACGCGAGCGCCCGTGGCCAGGCCGGGGACCGGCTCCAGACCGCCGTCCAGGACCACGCGGCCGGGATCGACGGCGACCGCACCCTGATCGACCCGCCCGACCTGCCCAAGCCGCTCGCGCGGGCGGCCCGCGCGGGCCGGTGGGGGGTGTACCTCGACCGGAGCGGGAAGGTGCCGCAGCTGTGGGCGGCCAGCCCGTACCGGCAGGAGATCGTCGCCCTGAAGCGGCCCTACCAGCGCGAGGCCGAGACCGTACGGGACCTGGACCGGATTCTGTGGGCCTCGGGCGGCATCGGCACCGCTCTCGCGTGCGCGGCCGGGCTGCTCGTCGCGACGCGGCTCGGGCGGCGGCTCACCGCGAAGGCCGACGCGGCGCAGCGGATCGCGGACGGCGATCTGACGGCGCGGCTTCCGCTGCACGGCAACGACGAGATCACCCGGCTCGCGGCCGCCGTGAACACGATGGCGGACGCGCTCGCCGGGCGTCTCCAGGCCGAGCGTGAGGTCACCGCGAACATCGCGCACGAGCTGCGGACGCCGGTCGCGGGCATGGTCACGGCGGCCGGGCTGCTGCCGCCCGGGCGCCCCGCCGAGCTGGTACGGGAGGCCGCGCGGCGGCTGCGGGAGCTGGTCGACGACGTCATCGAGGTGGCCCGGCTCGACGCGGCGGGTCAGGAGGTGCGGGCGGAGGTGTGCGCGCTCGGGGCGCTGGCGCGGCGGGCCGTCGCCGGGGTCGAGGAGGCGGCGGCGGAGGGCGCGGTGAGCGTCCGGGTGCTCCGGGACGCGCGGGTCGAGACCGACCCCCGCCGGGTCGAGCGCATCCTGGCCAACTTCGTCACCAACGCGCTGCGGCACGGGCGGGCGCCGGTGGTGGTGGAGGTGGACGGGGGCGTGGTGTCCGTGCGGGACCGAGGGGGCGGGTTCCCGGAGGAGCTGCTCGCGGCGGGGCCGCAGCGGTTTTCGCACCGGGGCCCGCGAGACCGGGCTCGGCCTCGGTCTTACCATCGCGCGGGGGCAGGCGGAGGTGCTCGGCGCGGGGGTCCGCTTCGCGAACGAGGGGGGCGGGGCGGTGGCCGCGCTGGACCTCTCGGCGGCGGTGGTGGCGCCCTCCTAGCCTTGCCCGTCGCCCGGGTGGCGGCCCCCGGCGCTGCCGGTCACCCGGCGGCTTCGGCGCTGTGCCCACCCGTCCCGCCCTGCGGGACGACTCCACAGCGGGTGGTGCCCACAGCGGGTGAGGCGGGGAGGCCTAGCGCAGGGGCTTGGCGTAGCAGCGGCTCAGGTCGTGGAAGCGGTAGTGGCCGAAGCGGTCGCAGAGGGCGTAGCCGCTGGAGGTGTAGAGCCCGATCGCCTCCGGCTGCTTGGTGCCCGTTTCGAGGACCATGCGGGCCCGCCCCGCCTCGCGGGCGTCCTCCTCCAGGGCGGCGAGGATGCGCCGGGCGAGGCCGAGGCCCCGGGCCTCGGGGGTGACGTACATGCGCTTGATCTCGGCGTCGCCGTCCGAGTAGCCCTCGCCGTTCTGGTCCATGACGCGCCAGCCGCCCGTCGCCACGGGCGTGTCCATGGCGTCGTACGCGAGGAGGTAGAGGCCGTGCGGGGGCCGGAACATCGACGGGTCGAGGGGCGTGACGTCGCCCTCGTCCCCGTAGCGCTCGGCGTACTCGGCCTGGACACGGTCGTTGAGCTTCACGGCGTCGGGGTGGTCGAAGGCGACCCGGCGTATGTCCATGCTGTTAATCGTATCCCTATGCATCGAGTGGGGCGGCTGCGGCATTCGCCTCCAGTGTGCCGGTAGGGTGCCGAGATGCTCACTGTGACCAGCGTGAATGTGAACGGGCTGCGGGCCGCCGCCAAGAAGGGGTTCGTGGAGTGGCTCGCCGGGACCGGCGCCGATGTGGTGTGCCTGCAGGAGGTGCGGGCCGAGCCGCACCAGCTGCCGGACGAGGTGCGCGCGCCCGACGGCTGGTTCGTCACGCACGCCCCGGCCGCCGCCAAGGGCCGCGCCGGGGTCTCGCTGTACACGCGGCGCGAGCCGGAGCGCGTCCAGGTCGGCTTCGGGTCCGCCGAGTTCGACGCGAGCGGCCGCTACGTGGAGGCGGACCTGCCCGGCGTCACGGTCGCGAGCCTGTATCTGCCCTCGGGTGAGGTCGGCACCGAGCGGCAGGACGAGAAGGTCCGGTTCATGGGCGAGTTCCTCGCGTACCTGAAGGACCTGAAGGCGCGGGCCGCCGCCGACGGGCGCGAGGTCCTGGTCTGCGGCGACTGGAACATCGCCCACCAGGAGGCCGACCTCAAGAACTGGCGGGGCAACAAGAAGAACTCCGGGTTCCTGCCCGAGGAGCGCGCCTGGATGACCGACGTCTTCGGGGAGGGCGCGGGGTACGTCGACGTGATGCGCGCGCTGCACCCGGACGTCGAGGGCCCCTACTCCTGGTGGTCCTACCGGGGCCGCGCCTTCGACAACGACTCGGGCTGGCGCATCGACTACCACGTCGCGACGCCCGGTCTCGCCGGGCGCGCGGCCAAGGGGCAGGTGGAGCGGGCCGCCTCGCACGAGGAGCGCTGGTCGGACCACGCGCCGGTGACCGTCGTCTACGAGTAGGCCGCTCGGGTCCCCTCGGGCGAACCGCCGGTGAAAAGTCCGGCGGGGGGCTGTCCCGGCCCCGTACGGCGTGGGAGATTTCGATCGCGTACGCGTCGGGTGGGTGTCGCGTGTGCGACGAGCGCTTCAACGGCCGGTCGTGCGAGGGGACTTCATGTCAACTGGGCTGTCCAGACGCGGGTTGCTGATCGGCGCGGCGGGTGCCGTGGTGGGCGCGGCGGGGGTGCCGCACGCCGTCGCCGCGACCGGCGCGCCCGGGAGCGTGCCCCCCGGTACCCCGCCCGTCCTCGTCACCGAGCAGGCGAGCAGGCGGCTGCTGCTGCTCGACCCGAGGCGGCGGCTGTGGGACCCGGCGGCCGATCCGTCCGTGGTGCGCTGGCAGTTCTCGCCGCTCGGCGACCCCCGGTACGCGGACCTCGCGCCGGAGGCGAGCTGGGTGTACCCGTGCGAGGCGAAGGCGCGTCGGCTCCGGGGCCGGACGCTGGTCCTGACCACGGCGTCCTTCGGGTTCGTCGCCGCCGTGGAGTACCCGTCGGGCCGCCGCCACTGGGGCACCGCGATCGGGCCCGGCGACGATCTGTTCAACCCGCACAGCGCCGAGGTGCTCCCGGACGGCAACGTCGCGGTCGCGTGCAGCACCGGCGCGCTCGTGCGCCTGTACGCGGCCTCCTGCGGGCCGGACGCCGAGCGGTACGCCGAGGCGCGTCTGAAGGGTGCCCACGGGCTGCACTGGGACCGTGCCCGCCGGCTCCTGTGGGCGCTCGGCGACGACGAACTGGTGACGTACGAGGTCGGCGGCACGCCCGCGCGGCCCACGCTCGACCAGACCTCCGCGACCCCGCTGCCGGTGGCCGTGCCGGGCCGGACGGCTGGCGGCCACGACCTCTTCCCGGTGGCGGGGCGGCCCGGGCGGCTGTGGGTGACCACCAACGCGGCCGTCTTCCAGTACGAGAAGCGGACGGGGACGTTCGTGCGCGACTACCCCGGGTACGAGCTGATCGACCGGGCGAAGGTGAAGGCGGTCGGCAACGATCCGCGCACCGGCCAGGTGCTCAGCACCGTCCCGGAGAGCGGCCTGGAGGAGACCTGGTGGACCACCAGGGTCGGCGTGCACCGGCCGACCGGTGAGTACCGCCTGGTCAACGGCGGGATGTACAAGGCCCGTTGGTGGCTGCCGACCTGACCGCGGGGCCGGTCACGAGGGGCTGAGCCTGCGGTCCAGGGCCAGCGAGAGCTCCGCCTCCACCACGGCCTTGGCGAGGGGGCGCAGGTCCTCCAGGGTGAGCTCCGCGTGCTCGGAGGCGTGGGCGGCGGTGAACGCGACGAACAACTCGGCCAGCGCGTCGGCGTGTTCGCGCACGCTGCGGCCCGCCTCCATGACGTCCGCGAGCGGGATGCCCTTGCGCACCAGGGCCGTCGAGGCGTCGAGCAGGCGGCGGCTGATGTGCACGATGTCGTCGCCGTCCGTGCCCAGGTAGCCGAGTTCCAGGGCGGCGGACAGGTTCTCCGGGGTGACGTCGCCCGCGAAGCGGTCGGCGAGCTCCTCGGGGGTGAGGCGGACCGGGGTCTCCTCCGACGGTCCTTCCATGCCGAGCAGTTCGGCCACGTCGCGGCCGTTCTCGAAGGCCTCGGCGAGCTCGGCGATGCCCTGGAGGGTGTGGCCGCGCTCCAGGAGGGCGGCGATGGTGCGCAGGCGGGCCAGGTGGTGCTCGTCGTACCAGGCGATGCGGCCCTCGCGGCGCGGGGGCGGGATGAGGCCGCGCTCGCGGTAGAAGCGCACCGTGCGCACGGTGATCCCGGCTTCCTTGGCGAGCTCCTCCATGCGGTACTCGCGCCCGGCGGCCCCGCCCGGCGCCCGCGTGTCCGGCGCCGTACCGGCCGTCGTGCCCGCCGTGCGCGCCCGTGCTGTCTCGTCCGTCACCGCGTCCGCCACTTCTTCCGCCACGTCCGCAGCCTATGCGCAGGCCCGGACCGTACCGACGGTAACTTTCCCCGCCCGACCCCTACCCATGGGTACGGAGCTGCTCTACGCTCCCGATTGTGCCAGCGATTACTGGCAGGGTCGGGGCCGGATTCAGATGCAGAGTCAGGGCCAGGGAACTTCGGGAGGCGGCGGCATGGCCGAGCGCGAGCGGGAACGCCAGGACGACCTCGGGCACGTACGGGTGGCGGTGATCGGGAGCGGGTTCGGCGGCATCGGCGCCGCGGTCCGGCTCCGCAGGGAGGGCGTCACCGACTTCGTCGTCCTGGAGCGGGCGGGCGCGGTGGGCGGCACCTGGCGCGACAACAGCTATCCGGGCTGCGCCTGCGACGTGCCCTCCCACCTCTACTCCTTCTCGTTCGCGCCCAACCCCGACTGGCCGCGCACCTTCTCCGGCCAGGAGCACATCTGGGACTACCTGGAAGGCGTCGCCGACACCTTCCGGCTGCGGCCCCACATCCGCCTGAACACCGAGGTCCTGCGGGCGGGCTGGGACGCCGAGCGGCTGCTGTGGAAGCTGGAGACGAGCCGCGGGCGGCTCACCGCGGACGTCGTGGTCTCCGCCACGGGACCGCTGTCCGACCCCAGGACGCCGGACATCCCCGGGCTCGCCGACTTCCCCGGCAAGGTCTTCCACTCCGCCCGCTGGGACCACGCGTACGACCTGCGCGGCAAGCGCGTCGCCATGATCGGAACCGGCGCGTCCGCGATCCAGATCGTGCCGGAGATCCAGCGCGACGTACGGCGGCTCACGCTCTTCCAGCGCACCCCGCCGTGGGTCCTGCCCCGCGCCGACCGCGCCATCACCGGCGTCGAGCGCTGGCTGCACCGGCAGCTGCCGTTCACGACGCACGCGCGCCGCGGCCTCCTGTGGGGCATCCGCGAGCTCCAGGTGCAGGCCTTCACCAAGCGGCCCAACGAGCTCGGCCTGATCGAGCGGCTCGCCCAGCGGAACATGGAGCGGGTCATCAAGGACCCGGAGCTGCGCGCCAAGCTGACGCCCACGTACCGCATCGGCTGCAAGCGCATCCTGCTGTCCAACTCCTACTACCCGGCGCTCGCGCGGCCGCACGTGGACGTCGTCGCCAGCGGGCTCGCCGAGGTCCGCGGCGCCACCCTGGTGGCCGCCGACGGCACCGAGGCCGAGGCCGACGCGATCGTCCTCGGCACCGGCTTCCACGTCACGGACATGCCGATCGCGGACCGCGTGGTGGGCGACGGGGGCCACACCCTCGCGGAGACCTGGAAGGACGGCATGAAGTCGCTGCGCGGCGCGAGCGCCGCGGGCTTCCCCAACTTCCTCACCGTCATCGGCCCGAACACCGGCCTCGGCAACTCCTCCATGATCCTGATGATCGAGTCGCAGCTGAACTACCTGGCCGACTACCTGCGGCAGTTGGACGTCCTCGGCGGCAGGGCCGCCCTCGTCGCCCGCCCGAGCGCCGTCAACGCCTGGAACCGCCGGGTGCAGGAGCGCATGAAGCGCACGGTGTGGAGCACCGGCGGCTGCACCAGCTGGTACCTGGACGCGAACGGCGTCAACACGACGGTCTGGCCCGGCACGACGACGGAGTTCCGCGTGGCGACGCGGAGCGTGGACCTCAACGAGTACGAGGTCCTGCGCGCCCCGAAGCCGCCCGCCCCCGCCAAGGGCGGCCGGAAGCTGAAGGCCAGCGCGTGAGGGGCCACGTCCTTGCCGGGCCGTTCGCGCCGCCCGTCGCCGCGCGCGAACTGACCGCCGTCTCGGCGGACGGCACCCGGCTGCACGTCGAGACGCACGGGCCCGAGGGCGCGCCCGCCGTCGTCCTGATCCACGGCTGGACCTGCTCGACCGCGTTCTGGGCGGCGCAGATCCGGGCCCTGTCGGCCACCCGCCGCGCGTCATCGCCTACGACCAGCGCGGCCACGGGCGCAGCCAGACGCCGGTGGAGGCCGCCGGATACAGCACGCGGGCGCTGGCCGACGACCTGGAGGCGGTGCTGGCCGCGACGCTCGCCCCCGGCGAGAAGGCCGTGCTCGCCGGGCACTCCATGGGCGGCATGACGCTGATGGCGGCGGCCGCGAGGCCGGGGGTGCGCGCGCACGCGGCGGCCGCGCTGCTGTGCAGCACGGGCAGTTCGCGGCTCGTCGCCGAGTCGACGGTGCTTCCGCTGCGGGCGGGCGCGCTGCGGACGCGCCTCACCCGGCGGGTCCTGGCGGCGCGGGCGCCGATGGGGCCGGTCACGCCGCTGGCCCGGCGGGCGCTGAAGTACGCCACGATGGGCCCGGGGGCCGCGCCGGACCGGGTCGAGGTGTGCGCGCGGATCGTGCACGCCTGCCCCCGCGTGGCGCGCTACCGCTGGGCCCACGTCCTGGACGGGCTGCACCTCGACGCGGGCCTCGCCGACCTCACCGTGCCGACGGCGGTGGTCGCGGGGACGGCCGACCGGCTCACCCCGATCGGGCACGCCCGGCGGCTCGCCGCCGCGCTGCCGCGGTGCGCGGGGCTGACCGAGCTGGCCGGGGTCGGACACATGACGCCGGTGGAGGCACCGGAGGCGATCACCCGGGGCATCGCCGCGCTGGCGGACGCCCACGGAGGCGCCCACGGAGACACGGACACGTACCGGATGAGGGAGGGCGCGTGAGCAAGGTCAGTCTGGACGGGCAGGTCGCGGTCGTCACGGGAGCGGCGCGCGGCGTGGGCGAGCTCCTCGCGCGCAAGCTGTCCGCGCGGGGCGTGCGGGTGGCCCTGGTCGGCCTTGAGCCGGAGGAGCTGAAGGCGGTGAGCGGGCGGCTGCACACCGACAGCGACTTCTGGCACGCCGACGTCACCGACCACGAGGCGATGGCGCGGGTCGCCGGGGAGGTGAAGGAGCGGTTCGGGAAGGTGGACGTCGTCGTCGCCAACGCGGGCGTGGCCAGCGGAGGTCCCTTCGTCGCTTCGGACCCCGTCGCCTGGCGCCGGGTCATCGAGGTCAACCTCATCGGCAGCGCGGTGACGGCGCGGGCGTTCCTGCCGGTGCTCATGGAGAGCCGGGGCTACCTCCTCCAGGTCGCCTCGCTCGCCGCGCTCACGCCCGCGCCGATGATGACGGCGTACTGCGCGTCCAAGTCCGGCGTGGAGGCGTACGCGCACGCCCTGCGGGCCGAAGTCGGCTACAAGGGCGTGAAGGTGGGCGTCGGCTATCTGTCCTGGACGGACACGGACATGGTGCGGGGCGCCGACCAGGACGACGTGATGCGGGAGTTGCGGCAGCGCCTGCCCTGGCCGTCCAACAAGACGTACCCCCTGGGACCGGCCGTCGACCGCTTCGTCGCGGGCATCGAACGGCGCTCGGCCCATGTGTACGGGCAGTGGTGGCTGCGGGGCATGCAGGGGATGCGCCCCTATCTGCCCGGGCTCATCGCGAGCGTCGGCCAACGCGAGATGCGGCGCTTCGAGCCGCGGCTGTCCCAGGTCTCCACGGGCCTCGTGGGCGCGGGCGGCTCGGCGGACGAGGCGGAACGGGTCCCGTAGTCATCGGTGCCCGACCGGCGGCGGTCGCCGCTGCCGCCGCTACGCGCGCGGCGGCAGCGGTGGCCGACGCCGGTCGGGCACGTCGTCGTAGCCGGGCGGTGTGGCCGCCGGGCTCTGCTCCAGCAGGCCCAGCGCCACCCGTACCGCGTCGTCGAGTTGCGCGTGCCGTCCCTCGGCCCAGTCCAAGGGCGTGCGCAGGACCGGGAGGTCGGGCTCGACGCCGTGGTTCTCCACGGACCAGCCGTACGCGTCGAACCACCCGGCGTTCATCGGCACCGTGATGACCGTGCCGTCCCCGAGCGCGTGCCGTCCGGTCATGCCGACGACGCCGCCCCAGGTGCGCTGCCCCACCACAGGCCCGAGGCCGAGGAGCTTGAACACCGCGGTGATCATGTCGCCGTCGGACGAGGTCGCCTCGTCCGCGAGGGCGACCACGGGGCCCCGGGGGGCGTTGGAGGCGTACGACACCGGCTGGGCGTTCCGGGTGAGGTCCCAGCCGAGGATCTTCCGGGTCAGCTTCTCCACGACGAGCTCGCTGATGTGGCCGCCCGCGTTGCCGCGCACGTCCACGATCAGCGCGGGCCGCGACACCTCGAGCCGCAGGTCGCGGTTGAACTGCGCCCAGCCGGAGCCGCCCATGTCGGGGATGTGCAGATAGCCGCACTTGCCGCCGCTGAGGTCCCGTACGACGCCGCGGCGCTTGGCGACCCAGTCCTGGTAGCGCAGGGGGCGCTCGTTGATCAGCGGCACGATCGCGACGCGCCGGGCGCGGCCCTCGCCCTCGGCGGGCTTGAACGTCAGCTCGACGGTCGTGCCGCCCGCCGCCGCGAGCAGGGGGTGGGGGCCGGTCACCGGGTCGACGGGACGCCCGTCCACATGGGTGAGCACGGCGCCCTCGCGGATGCCCGAACCGGCCAGGGGGGAGCGCGCCTTGGAGTCGGAGGACTCGCCGGGCAGGATGCGCGTCACCACCCAGTCGCCGTCCCGGCACACCAGGTTGGCGCCGAGCAGCCCGATGGCGCGCTGGTAGTGGGCGGGGCCCTCGTTGCGGCGGGCGCCGGTGACGTACGCGTGGGAGGTGCCCAGTTCGCCGAGGACCTCCCGCAGCAGGTCGGCGAACTCGTCGGGGGACGCGACCCGCTCCACCAGCGGCCGGTACTGGTCGAGGACGGCGTCCCAGTCGATGCCGCACATCCCCGGGTCCCAGAAGTAGGCGCGGATGACGCGGCCCGCCTCGTCGAAGGACTGGCGCCACTCGGCGGCCGGGTCGACGTCGTGCAGGATGCGGCGCAGGTCGATCCAGACGGTGGAGTCGCCGTCGCCGGGCTCGGTGGACGGCACGGCCCGCAGCTCGCCCTCGTCGACGACGACGAGCCGGGTGCCGTCGCCGCTGAGCGCGAACCAGTCGAGGTGGTCGACGAGTTCGGACTTCTTGGCCTTGGCGATGTTGAAGTACTCCAGGGTAGGCCGCCCCGAGGTGTCGGCCGGGTTCGCGAACGTCTCGCCGAGCGCGCCCGAGATCGGCCAGCGCAGCCACACCAGGCCGCCGCCGCTGACCGGGTACAGCGCCGAGTACTTGGACGCCGACACCGGGAACGGCGTCACCCGGCTCTCCAGGCCCTCCGCCTCCACGGTCACCTGGCCGTCGCCCGGTTCGCCGTCGCCGTCGTCGGGGTCCAGGCCGCCCGCCGCCGGGCGCCCGTCGGGCAGCAGCGCGAAGGGGGAGGGCGTCGCGGACGACAGCGGTACGAGGTGGGGGCGGCAGCCGAGGGGGAAGGACAGGTCGCCGGTGTGCACGTCGTAGACGGGGTCGAAGCCGCGCCAGGACAGGAAGGCGAGATAGCGGCCGTCGCGCGTGAACACGGGGTTCTCGTCCTCGAAGCGGCCGTTGGTGACGTCGATGACGGTCCGCGCGCCGGGCCCCTCGATCCGGGCCAGCTTGATCTGCCGCAGGGAGCGGCCGACGCCCGGGTGCGACCAGGTGAGCCAGGCGCCGTCGGGGGAGAACGCGAGGTCGCGCACGGGCCCGTTGAGGGACCGGATCAGCTCGGTGACCTCGCCGTCGGAGTCCTCGGTGGCGTCGACCAGGAGCAGCCGTCCGTCGTGCGAGGCGATCGCGAGCCGCTCGCCGTCGGGGTCGGACACCAGCTCCAGGACCCGCCCGAGCTGTCCGCTCGCCAGTCTGCGCGGGTCGCGGTCGCCGCTGGCCCGGGGCAGATAGGCGATCTCTACGGCGTCCTCGCCCTCGGCGTCGGTGACGTACGCGACCTGCCCGCCCGTGCCGAGCATCTCGGGGAGGCGGACGCGGACGCCGGGGGTGTCGGCGATGGTGCGCGCCGGGCCGTCGCGGTGCGTCAGCCAGTACAGGCTGCCCCGGACGACGACCGCGCTCGCGCGGCCCGTGGTGTCCACGGACAGCGCGTCGACGTGGTGGGCGGCGGGCACCTGGTAGGTGCGCCGCCCCGCGCGCGGGCCGCCGACGCCCACCGGCAGGCGGCGCGGCACCGCGTCCGCGGCGAGGTCGTCGACCAGCCAGATCTCGCCCGCGCACTGGTAGACGACGCGGGTGCCGTCGCTGGCCGCGTGCCGGGCGTAGAAGGCGTCGTGGTCGGTGTGGCGGCGCAGGTCCGTGCCGTCGGGCAGGCACGAGTACAGATTGCCGACGCCCTCGTGGTCGGAGAGGAACGCGATGCGCCCGGACACGAACATCGGCGCGTCCAGGTGCCCGTCGAGCCCTTCGAGCAGGCGCTCGCCGTGCAGCCACAGACGGCCCGTGGCGCCGCCCCGGTAGCGCTTCCAGGCGGCGGGCTCGTGCGGGGGCTTGCCGGTGAGGAGCAGCGTCCTGCGGTCCCCGTCCACGTCGGCGACCGCGATGTCGTGGGACCGGGCCCCAGGGGAGCTTGCCGCCGGGGGAGCCGTCCGTGGGCACGCTGTAGGCCCAGCAGAAGTGCGAGAAGGGCTGCCCGTGCGAGGACACGGCGAGGATCTGGCCGTCCGGGGTCCAGCCGCACACGCGGGTGTCGGGGGAGCCCCAGTAGGTCAGGCGGCGCGCGGGGCCGCCGTCCACCGGCGCGAGGTGGACCTCCGGGTCGAGGCTGCGCCAGCTCGTGTACGCGACGACTCGGCCGTCGGGGGCGAAGCGGGGGTGGCCGACCTTGGTGCGGTCGGCTGTCAGGCGCCAGGCGCGGGTCGCTGGGGCGCCCTTGGGGGGGAGGGGGGACACCCAGAGGTCGTCCTCGGCCACGAAGCACAGGTGGTCGCCGCTGAGGTGGGGGAAGCGGAGGTACTCCTGGGTCACCTCCCCATGCTTTTCCCTGCCCCGCCCTCCGGCAACTCGTGGCCCCGCCCGCCCCTGTGCTCTCTCCCCCACCCACCCGCCCCCTCCCTCCGCGCTCCGCGCTCGTCCTCAAACGCCGGACGGGCTAAATGCCTGCCGTCCCCGACTCGAACACCCGCACCCAGAAGATCCAGCCCAGCACCATCCAGCCCGTCCGGCGATTGAGGACAAGCGCGTCAGCGCGGGCTGTGGCATAGTGCACGTACGAAACCGTTTCGTTTCGATAGGGGGTTCGCGTAGAGTGACCAAGGCAAGCGGAGGCACAGAGACACGGCAGACAAGAGAGGCGGCGGCCATGGCGGTAGCGGCCCGGCGCAGCCGGATCTCTCCCGAGCGCGCCGCCGAACTGTACGAGGCGGTGCTCGACCTGCTCCGCGAGGTCGGGTACGAGGGCCTCACCATGGACGCCGTCGCCGCCCGCACGCGCTCCAGCAAGGCCACGCTCTACCGCCAGTGGGGCGGCAAGGCCCAGCTGGTCGGGCGGGCCCTCAAGCACAACCAGCGCGTGTCCCTCACGGACATCGACACCGGCTCGCTGCGCGGTGACTTCCACGCGATGGTCGCCCGCTCGGACGACTGCCAGATGGAGCGCGACGCCCAGCTCCTGCGGAGCATGGCGTACGCGGCGTACAAGGACGAGGAGCTGGGCCAGGCGCTCCGCGAGCTGTTCGTGAAGCCCGAGCTCAAGGCGTTCGACGACCTGCTGCGGCGGGCCGTGGAGCGCGGCGAGGTCCCCGCGGACCACCCGGCCCTCGGCTATGTCATCTACATGATCGCGGGAGTGTTCAACGCCCGCGAGAACATCGACGGCCGCCCCATGGACCGCGCCTTCCTCAGCGCCTACGTCGACGCCGTGATCCTGCCCCTGCTCGGCGTCTAGTACCGGCTAGTACCAGCTAGTACCGGCTCACCCAGCACCAGATTCCCACCTGACGCGACCGCTCACGTCGTCGGGCTGGTCACCCCTGCCCCGCCACCACCACGACCTGACCGGGAGTACACCCCGTGGCCATGTTCCTCTACAAACTCGGCCGACTCGCCTTCCGGCGACGGCACTTCGTCGCCCTGATCTGGGTGGCGCTGCTCACCCTCGCCGGGGTCGGCGCCGCGTCGGCGCCCACCGCGGCGTCCAGTTCCTTCTCGATCCCGGGCACGGAGGCCCAGAAGGCCTTCGACCTGCTCGAGCAGCGCGCCCCGCAGGCCAGCGCCGACGGCGCGAGCGCCCGCGTGGTGTTCAAGGCGCCGGACGGCGAGAAGGTCACCGACGCGGCCAACAAGGCCGCGATCAGCAAGACGGTGGCCGCGCTCAAGTCCGGCTCGGACGAAGTGGCGCGCGCCGACGACCCGTTCGCGGCCAAGGCGGTCTCCAAGGACGGCACGACGGCGTACGCCTCGGTGACGTACAAGGTCACCTCCATGGAGCTGAGCGACGACAGCCGCGACGCCCTGGAGAAGACCACCGACAACGCCCGCACCGGCGGCATGACCGTCGAGGTCGGCGGTGACGCGCTGCAGGCCGTCCCGCACACCGGGGCCGCGGAGATCATCGGCATCGCCGTCGCCGCCGTGGTGCTCGTCATCACCTTCGGCTCCCTGGTGGCGGCCGGGCTTCCGCTGCTCACCGCGCTGATCGGCGTCGGCATCGGGGTGTCCTCGATCGCCGCGCTCGCCAGCGCGCTCGACCTCGGCACCACCACGTCGACGCTCGCCATGATGATCGGCCTCGCCGTCGGCATCGACTACGCGCTGTTCATCGTCTCCCGCTACCGCGCCGAGCTGGCCGAGGGCCGCGACCGCGAGGACGCGGCGGGCCGGGCCGTCGGCACGGCCGGTTCCGCCGTCGTCTTCGCCGGTCTGACCGTCGTCATCGCGCTCGTCGGCCTCGCCGTCGTCAACATCCCGATGCTCACCAAGATGGGCGTCGCGGCGGCGGGCACGGTCGCCATCGCGGTCCTGATCGCGCTCACCATGGTCCCCGCGCTGCTCGGCTACGCGGGCCGCAAGGTCAAGCCCATGGGCGAGAAGGGCAAGCGGTTCGCCCGCCGCCAGGCGAAGGCGGCCGGGCCCGCCAAGGAGAACCTCGGCACCCGCTGGGCCCGCTTCGTGGTCCGCCGCCCGGTGGCCGTCCTGCTGCTCGGCGTGCTCGGCCTCGGCGCCGCGGCCGTGCCGGTGGCGAGCCTGGAGCTCGGCCTGCCCGACGACGGCTCGCAGCCCACCTCCACCACCCAGCGCAAGGCCTACGACCTCATCGCGGACGGCTTCGGCCCCGGCTACAACGGCCCGCTGATGACCGTCACCGACCTCAAGGGCGTCGACGACCCCAAGGCCGAGGCCGCCGCCGTCGCCAAGAAGATCGGCGGCCTGGACGACGTGCTCGCCGTGAGCCCGCCCGTGCTCAACAAGGCGGGCGACACCGCGATCATCAGCGTCGTGCCGTCCTCCAAGCCGAGCGGCGCCGACACCGAGAACCTCGTCCACGCCATCCGCGACGAGGCCAAGGACGTCCGGGCCGACAGCGGCGCCGAGGTCATGGTCACCGGCACCACGGCCATGAACATCGACGTGTCGCAGAAGCTCAACGACGCGCTGATCCCGTACCTCGCGCTGGTCGTGGGCCTCGCCTTCGTGCTCCTGATCGTCGTCTTCCGCTCGATCCTGGTCCCGCTCAAGGCGGCGCTCGGCTTCCTGCTCTCGGTGCTCGCGGCGCTCGGCGCGGTGGTCGCGGTGTTCCAGTGGGGCTGGCTGGGCTCGCTGTTCGGCGTCGAGGAGACCGGCCCGATCATGAGCATGATGCCGATCTTCATGGTGGGCGTCGTCTTCGGACTCGCGATGGACTACGAGGTGTTCCTCGTGACCCGCATGCGCGAGGCGTACGTCCACGGGGAGAGCCCGCACGACGCGATCGTCACCGGCTTCAAGCACGGCGCGCGCGTCGTGACGGCGGCCGCGGTCATCATGATCGCCGTCTTCGCGGGCTTCATCGGCTCCAGCGAGCAGATGGTGAAGATGATCGGCTTCGGCCTCGCGATCGCGGTGTTCTTCGACGCCTTCATCGTGCGCATGGCGATCGTCCCGGCCGTGCTCGCGCTCCTCGGCCGCAGGGCCTGGAGCCTGCCGCGCTGGCTCGACCGGGCGCTGCCGAACGTCGACGTCGAGGGCGAGGGCCTGCAGGACCTGGCGCCCACGGCCCCCGGCGACCCCGACGAGAAGCGGCGGCTCGTGAGCGTGTGAGGCCCGCGCCCGGCGCGGGCGCTCAGTGGCTGACCGGCGTGGCGGCCGTGTACGTACGACGCAGGAAGCGCACCAGCGCGGACGAGTCGAACTGCACGACCGCCACGCCTTTCGGCGAGTGGAACTCCACCACCGCCTGGACCCGTCCGCACGGCCAGACCCGCACGTCACCGCTGGACGCCGGGGCCCGCAGGCCCCGCTCCAGGAGGTCGCGGGAGAAGACCCAGTCGTGGGCGCCGGGGCCGTCCGCGCCGCCCGGCAGGCCGACGCGGACCGAGCGCGGGTCGGCCTCCGGGTCGTACCGCAGTGCCACGGGGACGACGACGTGGTCGTCGGGGGAGTCGGTGACGATGTGGGCCCGGGTGACTTGTTCGACCGCTGACATGGCTGAGTCCTCCTCGTCGTCCCGGCCCGCACACCAGTGGGGCTGGCATCTCCTAATGTCCCATATGTGGGCATTTGAGGAGCGTGGAGGGGGGCGCGTATTGAGAAGCGCCCGCTCTTGCGACCTCTTCGCAAGAACGCACATCATTGAAAGGTTCACGAGCGACCCGCTCGGAGCGTTCCGCTCATCTCGTGAGTGCCTCCCCACGCTCATGATCTGCGTCTTTCCAGGAGCGCGCGCATGCATGTCCCCGATGGATTCATCAACGCTCCCGTCTCCGCCGCCGCCGGCCTCGCCGCCGCCGGCGCCATCGCCGTCAGTCTGCGCGGCGCGCGCCGGGAGCTCGACGAGCGCACCGCGCCGCTCGCCGGTCTCGTCGCCGCCTTCATCTTCGCCGTGCAGATGCTCAACTTCCCCGTCGCCGCGGGCACAAGCGGCCATCTGCTCGGCGGCGCGCTCGCGGCGATACTCGTGGGCCCCTGCACCGGGGTCCTGTGCGTCTCCGTGGTCCTGCTCATGCAGGGCATCCTCTTCGCCGACGGCGGCCTGACCGCGCTCGGCGTGAACATCACGGTCATGGCGGTGGTGACCACCGTCGTGGCGTACGCCGTCTTCCGCGGCCTCGCCCGGGTCCTGCCGCGCGGGCGCCGCGCCATCGGCGCCGCCGCGTTCACCGCGGCCCTGCTCTCCGTGCCCGCCGCGGCGGCTGCCTTCACGCTCCTGTACGCGATCGGGGGCACCACCGACGTCCCGATCGGCAAGGTCGCCACCGCCATGATCGGCGTGCACGTCCTCATCGGCGTCGGCGAGGCGGCCATCACGGCGCTCACGGTCGGCGCGGTGATCGCGGTCCGGCCCGACCTGGTGCACGGCGCGCGCGGCCTCACCGCCCCGCTGAAGCTGCGCGTCGGCGGCGCACTCGTCGACACGCCGCCCCCGCGCCCGCCGCCCCGGCCCGCTCGCACCGCAAGCTGTGGGCCGCGGGCCTGGTCACCTCCCTGGTCCTCGCCGGATTCGTGTCCTTCTACGCCTCCACGAACCCCGACGGCCTGGAGAAGGTCGCCCACGACAAGGGCATCGACAAGGAGGAGAAGGAGCACGCCGCCAAGGGCTCGCCCCTGTTCGACTACGGCGTGGAGGGCATCACCGACACCCGCCTCTCCGGCGGCCTCGCGGGCGCCATCGGCGTCGGCGTGACGGTCGTCGCGGGCAGCACGGTGTTCTGGGCGGTGCGCAGGCGCCGCCCCGCGGACACCGGCCCCGCCGAACCGGGCCCGGCGGCCACCGCCACCGCGGCCGGACCCGTCGAGAACGCCTGACATGGGCGCGGGCCACGCGCACCGCCTCTACCGGCACGGGCACTCCGCCGTGCACGCGCTGCCGCCGCACACCAAGCTCGCCGCCGTCTTCTGCTTCGTCGTCGTGGTGGTCTCCACCCCGCGCGATGCGGTGTGGGCCTTCGGGGCGTACGCGCTGCTGCTCGCCACCGCGGCGTTCGCGGCCCGCGTGCCGCCCGCCTTCCTGCTGAAGCGCCTGCTGATCGAGGTCCCCTTCGTGGCGTTCGCGCTGCTCCTGCCGTTCGTCGCGCAGGGCGAGCGCACGGAGGCCCTCGGCCTGTCGCTGAGCGTGAACGGCCTGTGGGGCGCGTGGAACGTCCTCGCCAAGGGCACCCTCGGCGTCGCCGCGTCCGTCCTGCTCGCGGCCACGACGGAACTGCGCGAACTGCTCCTCGGCCTGCAGCGGTTGAGGCTCCCGCCGCTGCTCGTCCAGATCGCCTCCTTCATGATCCGCTACGGCGACGTCATCGCCGACGAGACGCACCGCATGCGGATCGCGCGCGAGTCCCGCGGCTTCGAGGCCAGCGGCGTGCGCCACTGGGGCGTGCTCGCCAAGTCCGCGGGGGCGCTGTTCATCCGCTCGTACGAGAGGGGCGAGCGCGTGCACCTGGCGATGGTCAGCCGGGGCTACGCGGGCTCGATGCCGGTCATCGACGAGGTGACGGCGACCAGGTCCCAGTGGACGTACGCGCTGACCCTGCCCCTGACCGCCCTCGTCGTCTGCCTGTTGGGATGGACCCTGTGACGCTCTCCCTAGAGGTCTGTGGCCTCGCCTACGCCTACCCCGACGGCCACCAGGCCCTGTTCGGCGTGGACCTGACGCTCGCACGCGGCGAGCGCGTCGCCCTGCTCGGCCCCAACGGCGCGGGCAAGACGACGCTCGTCCTGCACCTGAACGGCATCCTCACCGCGGGCGCGGGAACCGTCACCGTGGCCGGACTCCCCGTCGGCAGAAAGCACTTGGCGGAGATCCGCCGCAAGGTCGGCATCGTCTTCCAGGACCCGGACGACCAGCTGTTCATGCCGACGGTCCGCGAGGACGTCGCCTTCGGCCCGGCGGCGTCCGGACTGCGCGGCCCCGCGCTCGAAGCGCAGGTCCGCAAGGCCCTCGACCAGGTCGGCATGGCCGCCTACGCGGACCGCCCGCCGCACCACCTCTCCTTCGGGCAGCGGCGCCGGGTCGCGGTGGCGACGGTCCTCGCGATGGAGCCGGAGATCCTCGTCCTGGACGAGCCCTCCTCCAACCTGGACCCGGCATCGCGGCGCGAACTGGCCGACATCCTGCGGTCGTTGGACGTCACCGTCCTGATGGTCACCCACGACCTGCCCTACGCGCTCGAACTGTGCCCGAGGGCGCTGATCCTCAGCGAGGGCGTGATCGCGGCCGACGGCCCCACCGGGAAGCTGCTCGCCGACGAGGACCTGATGGCGAGCCACCGCCTGGAACTCCCCTTCGGCTTCGATCCGAAGACGGTGGGGGCGGATCGCTAGTGGAATCTTTGGCAACACGGAGTGGTTGGCAGGGGTATGGACGCTGACGTGGCTGACGTAGAGGGTGGGGCGGGAGCGGCGGCCGGGACGCACGGCACGGTGGCCCCCGGCTTCGAGGCTGTCCGGGACGCCTTCCACCGCAATTTCACGGCGCGCGGCGAACGGGGCGCGGCGCTGGTCGTGTACCGCGACGGGCACCGGGTGGTGGACCTGTGGGGCGGCACCAAGGACTTCGAGCGGACCGGCGGGGACGCGGCGCCCTGGCAGCCCGGCACCGCGCAGATCGTCCGCTCCGCCACCAAGGGCGTGGCCGCGGCCGCCCTGCTCCTGCTGCACCAGCGCGGACAGCTGGACCTGGACGCGCCGGTCGGGGCGTACTGGCCGGAGTTCAAGGCGCGCGGCAAGGAACGGGCGCGCGTCCGCGACGTCCTCGCCCACCGCGCCGGGGTGCCGGTGCTCGACCAGCCGCTGACGCCGTCCGAGGCGGCGACCCCGGACCTGGCGGCCGCCGTCGTCGCCGCGCAGGCGCCCGCCTGGGAGCCGGGCACCGACCACGGCTACCACGCGCACACCTACGGCTGGCTCACCGGTGAGCTCGTCCCGGCGCGTCACCGGGCGCCCCATCGGCGAGTGGATCGCCAGCGAGGTCGCGGCTCCCCTCGGGCTCGACCTGTGGATCGGCCTTCCGGAGGCGCGGGCGGGGCGCGTCGGGCGCCTCGGCCGCCTCGAACCCGTGCCGGGCGGGCTGCGGGCGCGGCCGAAGCCGGCGGTCGCGGCGGCGTACGCGGACCCCGCGTCCCTGACCCGGCGGGCCTTCGCGGCGATCGATCCGGCGCCGGACGAGAACGACCCCGGCTACCGCGCGGCGGCCCTGCCCGCCTCCAACGGCATCGCCACCGCCGACGGGCTCGCCCGCTTCTACGCGGCGCTCATCGGGGACGTCGACGGGGGCTCGCGCCTCTTCTCGCCGGAGACGCTGGCCCTCGCCCGCGGCGAGGCGTCCGCCGGGCCCGACCGGGTCCTCGTCACCGCCACCCGCTTCGGCCTCGGCTACATGCTCCACGGCCCCGCGGCGCCCCTCCTCGGCCCGGCCTCCTTCGGCCACCCCGGCCGGGGCGGCGCCCTGGCCCTCGCGGACCCCGAGGCGGGCCTCGCCCTCGCCTACGTCACCAACGGCATGGGCAAGGGAGTCACGGCGGACGCCCGCCCCCAGGCCTTGCTCAGGGCCCTCCGGGCCACGCAGTAGCCCGCGTGGGACGCCCCGCTGTGTCCATGAGCGCGCTCCGCGCGCGGGCGCCCCTTCCCGAACCATTGGGCTCCGCCCCCTGCCACCCCCGAACGGCATCGGCGCTCCGCGCCTCGTCCTCAAACGCCGGACGGGCTGAAACCCGCCGGTCTGGGGCGCACCCGCGAGGGCGGTGTCAGCCGGCGTGCAGCATCAGCCCGATCCCCGCCACCATCACCCCCGCGGCAAGCATCCGCGGCGCCCCGAACCGCTCCTTGAAGAACACCGCCCCGATCCCCGCCCCCACGATGATCGAAGACTCCCGCAGCGCCGAGATGGGCGCGAGGTCGGCCCGCGTCTGCGCCCACAGCACAGAGCCCGTACGCCCCCACCGAGAGCCCCGCGCCCAGCAGCCCGAGCCCGGCGACGGGCCGCAGCCGCGCCCCCGTCTCGCCGCGCCAGCGCCACACCGCGTACAGCGGCACGGCGAGCCCCTCCAGGATCATCAGCCAGGCGATGTAGCCGAGGGCGGACCCGGACGCCCGCACCCCGAGCCCGTCCACGACGGTGTACGCCGCGATGGAGACGCCGGTGGCGAGCGCCGCCCCGAGGGCCACCCAGTCGGGGCGGCGCCCGGAGCCCCGGATGCCCCACAGGGCGAGCCCGGTGAGCCCGGCGGAGCAGACGGCGACCCCGGCGGCCTGCCAGCCGCCGGGCACCTCGCCCGCGAAGGCGGCGGCGAGGACGGTCACGATCAGCGGGGCGGTGCCGCGCGCGATGGGGTAGGCCTGCCCGAAGTCGCCGAGCCGGTAGGACCACATGAGCAGGGCGTAGTAGCCGACGTGCAGGGCGGCGGAGAGCAGCAGACAGGGCCAGGCACCGGCGGCGGGCACGGAGGTGAAGGGGGCGAGCCCGAGCCCGATCAGGGTGCCGCCCCCGGATATCAGCGTGAACGCGACGAGCTTGTCGGTGATGTGGTGGGCGAGCGCGTTCCAGCTGGCGTGCGTGACGGCGGCGAGGAGGACGGCCGTCGCGACCAGCGGGGTCACGAAGCGGTTCCGGCGGCGGCCTCGCGCACGTCCACCAGGGTGCCGCGGGCGTGCGCGACGAGGGCATCGGGTGCCATGGGGAAGACCGTGTAGGGGGTGCCCGCGGCCGCCCACACGACGTCGTGGGCGAGCAGCGAGCGGTCGGCGAGGACCCGGGTCGCCGTGGCGTGCCCGAAGGGCGGCACGCCGCCGATCGCGTACCCGGTGGTCTCGCGGACGGCGTCGGCGTCGGCCCGTGTGACCCGGCGCGCGCCGAGTTCGGCGCGCACCCGCTCCACGTCGACGCGGGACGCCCCGTCCATGAGGACCAGGACGGGCACGCCGTCCGCGGCGAAGACCAGGGACTTGCAGATCTGGCTGAGCGAGCAGCCGATCGCGGCGGCGGCCTCGGCGGCGGTGCGGGTCCGCTCGGGGAACCGGCGCACGCGCGCGGGCAGTTCGTCGAGCCCCAGGTCGCGCAGGGCGGCGAGGAACCTGGGGTGAGCGGGGGAGTCGTCAGGGGCGTGGTCCGTAGTGCTCATGGGGCGCACGCTAGCGGTGCGTGTAGCCGCCACGCGAGCAGGTATCCGGGGGCGGGCCGGGGCCCGCCCCCGGTCCGCGCCTCAGCCGCCCGCAAGCAGCGCCGCCCGCACCACGGGCCCCGCCGCCTCGCCGCCGTGGCCGCCTTGCAGCACCACCGCCGCCGCGGCGACGTCCCCGCGGTAGGCCGTGAACCAGCCGTTGGGCTTCTTCTGGCCGTCCACCTCGGCGGAGCCGGTCTTCGCGCCGGAGTCGGAGCCGAGGCCCGACATGGGCTTGACCGCGGTGCCCGCGACCGCCGTGTAGTGCATGAGCTCCCGCAGCGCGGACGCCGTCGAGGGCGACATCTTCCGCGCGGCCGTCGCCAGCTTCCGCCCGTCCAGGTCGGGCGAGACCAGGTAGGGCTGCCGGAACGTGCCCGACTTGACCGTCGCCGCCACCGAAGCCATGTTCAGCGGGTTCATCCGCACCCCGCCCTGGCCGATGAGCGAGGCCGCCATCTGCGCGTGGGACTGCACGGGCACCGCGCCGTCGAAGGACGAGACGCCGATCGACCAGTTGTCGTTGCCGAGCCCGAAGACGTCCCTGGCCTGCTTCGTCAGGTCGTCGTCGGAGAGCTTCTCCGCCTGGCTGATGAAGGCGGTGTTGCAGGACCGCGCGAAGCTCGCCCGGAACGTGCCGCCCTTGATCTGGAACTTGTTGTCGTTCTGGAACTTCCAGCCGCCGTACGTCTCGTACTTGGGGCAGGGGTGCTTGCGGTCGACACGCGCGAGCTTCTTCTCAAGGAGCATCGAGGACGAGACGACCTTCATCGTGGAGCCGGGCGCGAGCGAGCCCTGGAAGGCGGTGTTGAAGCCGCCCGGGTTGGAGTTGGCGACGGCCAGGATCTCGCCGGTGCTCGGCTTGACCACCACCACCGAGGCGCGCTTCCGCTTGGCCGTCTCGCGCTCCGCGACGGCCTGCGCCTTCGGGCTGATCGTCGTCTTCAGCGTGCCCGGGGTGCCGGGGGCCAGCGTCAGGAGCGTCTTGTCCGGGGAGACCTTCGCGTCGTCGCTCTTGGTCTTCGTGCGCGCCGCGTCGTGCGCGTCCTTGCGGACGATCCGCAGCTCGATGCCGCCCGTGCCGCCCGCCTTCTTGCCGTACTTGTCGCGCAGACCGTCCAGGACCGTGCCGAGCGAGGGGTACTTCGCGGCCGTCAGCGGGCCGCCGCCGCGGTCCAGGGCCTTGATCGGCGGGTCGCCCGCCTCACCGGTGACCAGGCGGTCGCCCGGCTTCAGCTCCGGGTGGACGACGGAGGGACGCCAGGCCACCAGCGTCTTGCCGTCGTCCGCGCGGCGCACCACGGTCAGCTCGGAGCCGTACGCGTACGGCTTGCTCGTGTCCTTGTGCGTCACCGTGGCCGCCGCCTTGAACGCCACCTTGGCGCTCTTGCGCGTCGCGGGCTTCTGGGGCGTCAGACGCACCTTGGTGACGCGCGCGTCCTTGCGGTACGAGGTGAGGGCGGCCCGTGCCGCATCCCGGTCGTCGGTCAGCGCGGCCGCCCGGGCCGCGTCGCCCTTCGCCCACGCCGTCAGGAACGCCCGCGAGGTGGCGCGCACCTCGGCGGGCGTCGGCGGGCCGTGCGCGACCTGCTTCTCGTCGACCTTGCCGTCCGCGCCGTCCCCACCGCCCCCGAGCAGGCCGTACCCCGCGAACCCCGCCCCGCACACGAGCGCGACCGCCGCGCCGCCGAGCACGCCAGGGTGCACCTTCTTGCTCTCGGTGACGCGTCTTCTCTTGCCCACGAACCCTCCGCACTTCCCCTTCGGCCCCCGCACACCTCACTCACCAACAGCCCAACCTAGCGACTCGCCCGAGGGGCACGCTCCGGGGTGTCATCGGTTCGGGCGATGCGGCGGCCGTCCGTACCCCCGGGCGACCGCCGCGAGCTGAGCCGCCGTCAGCCCCGGCTCAGCCGCCCGCGCGCAGCACCGCCGCCACGATCGGGCCCGCCGTGTCCCCGCCGTGCCCGCCCTCCTGGGCCACCGCGGCCGCCGCGACATCGCCGCGGTAGCCGGTGAACCAGCTGTTGGGCCGCGCCTGGCCGTCGACCTCCGCCGATCCCGTCTTCGCGCCGACGTCCCCGCCGAGGCCCGCCATCGCCCGCGCGCCGGTGCCCGAGACGGCGGTGCGCCGCATCATCTGGCGCAGCTGCGCGACCGTCCCTCCCGACAGGCCGCGCGCGGTGGCCACTTCCCCCTCCAGATACGACTTCGGTACGAGCACCGGCTGGCGGAAGGAACCCGTCGTCGCGGTGGCCGTCACCGACGCCAGGTTCAGCGGATTGAGCTGCACCTGCCCCTGGCCGAGGGCGTTCGCCGCCCGGTCGGGCCCGCCGGACTCGGGCACGGAGCCGTCCGCCGAGCGGATGCCGGTGCGCCAGTTGCCCTGCCCCAGGCCGAAGTTGACGCGCGCCACCCGCGCCAGCGAGGCGTCGGTGAGCGGCTTCTCGTCGACGAGCTTCACGAACGCCGTGTTGCAGGAGCGCGCGAAGCTGTCCGCGAGCGTGGCCCCGCCGTCGGGCGCGAGGCCCTTGAGGTTGTGGAAGGTCTGGCTCTGCCAGGTCGCCGTCGCCGGGCACGGGGCCGGGCCGTTCGCCGTGGTGACGCCCGCGTCGATGAGCATCGCCGCCGTCACGATCTTCATCGTCGAGCCGGGCGCCAGCTCGCCCTCGAAGGCGGCGTTGAACTCGTCCTTCCGGTGGTTCGCGACCGCGAGCACCTCGCCGGTGCTCGGCTTGACCGCGACGACCGACGACTCGGGGTGCCGGGCCACCGCGTCCTCCGCGGCCCGCTGCGCGGCGGCGCTCAGCGTCGTCGACAGCCTGCCGGGTCTGCCCTTGTCGAGCGTGAGCAGCGTCGTCGTACCGGCGTCGGCCGAGGCCCGCCGCACAGACAGCTCGACGCCCGCGACGCCGCCCGCCCGCTCGCCGTAGGCCGTCCGCAGCCGCGCGAGGACGGGCGCGAGCGACGGGTACCGCTCCGCCGTCAGGACCTGGCCGTTCCTGTCCACGGCCCGGATGGGCGGCGCCGCCGACTCGCCCGTCTCCAGGCTCTCCCCGTCGTGCAGCCGCGGATGCACCACGGACGCCCGCCAGTCGACCAGCGGCCGCCCGGTGGTCCTGCCGCGCACCACCCGGAACGAGGACTCGTACGCCAGGCGCTTGGACCTGCCCTCGTACGACACGGTGGCCCGCACCGAGAACGGCACCCGTCCGTCCGTGATCCTGCCCCGCGTCAGCCGCACCCGCCGGATGTGCGCGTCCTCGCGGTAGCCGGTCAGGGCCCGCTCGGCGGCCTCCCTGTTGTCCGTGTACGTGGCCGCCGTGCCCGCGTCGCCCTTGGCCCACGCCGCCAGGAACACCCGGGCGGTGTCCCGCACTTCGCGGTCGCTCGGCGGACCCGTCCGCCCGGCCGCGGTCTTCGCCGTGCCGCCGCCGTCATCGCCTAACGCGTCCACCACGTTGTACGTGCCGTACCCGGCACCCCCCACCAGCGTGATGAACACCCCGCCGACGATCGCCCACTTCGCTCCTTTGCGCATGCAGCGCCCCCTCCCCAGGAAAGTGCTCACTTTATGAGCGGGGAGCGCGAGAAACGTGGGCTTCGCGTGAACAGGCCGCTCAGACCCAGGTATCCAGCCACATGCGGGAGCGCCAGGATTCGATCGGAATGGCCTGCCCCGTATAGATCGGCCAGAAGTAGATGAAGTTCCAGAAGATCAGCAGCACCAGGACGCCCGCGGCCGCCGCGCCCGCGACCCGGCGCCGCTCGCTCGACCCCGGCGGTCCGAGCAGGGCCCCGATCAGCATCGCGAGGGCCAGGCACAGGAACGGCACGAAGACCACGGCGTAGAAGTAGAAGATGGTCCGTTCCTGGTACATGAACCACGGCAGGTACCCGGCGGCGATCCCGCACACGATCGCGCCCGCGCGCCAGTCCCTGCGGAAGAACCACCGCCACAGCACGTAGACGAGCGCGGCCGCAGCCGCCCACCACAGCAGCGGCGTGCCGAGCGCGATGACCTCGCGCGCGCACTTCTCCTTGGTGTCGGAAGGGCAGCCGTCCTGGCCGGGCGCCGGGGACTCGTAGAAGTACGAGACGGGGCGGCCGTCGACGATCCAGCTCCACGGGTTGGACTGGTAGGTGTGCGGCGAGGACAGGCCGACGTGGAAGTCGTACACCTTGTTCTCGTAGTGCCACAGGCTGCGCAGCCAGTCCGGCAGCCAGGTGAAGCCGCCGCCCCTGCCCTCCGTCGCCGCCCAGTCGCGGTAGTAGCCGCCGGAGCCGTCGCTCGGTGAGAGGATCCAGCCGAGCCACGACAGCAGGTACGTCGCGACTGCGACCGGAACCGTCGCCACGAACGCGGGAAGCACGTCCCGCTTGAGCACCGCCGCGTACGGCCGCCGCGCCCCGGCGACCCGGCGCGCGCCCACGTCCCACAGGACCGTCATCAGGCAGAAGAACACCATGATGTACAGGCCGTTCCACTTGGTCGCGAAGGCGAGCCCGAGGCAGAGCCCCGCCGCCCACCGCCACGGCCGCCACCCCAGGCGCACGGTCTCCGCGACGTCCCGGTCGGGGTAGGCGACCCCGTCGGCGCCCACGGGCAGCGCCGCCGCGAGCCGCTCGCGCGCCCTGTCCCGGTCCACCAGGAAGCAGCCGAACGCGGCGAGCACGAAGAACATGAGCACCTGGTCGAGCAGCGCGGTGCGGCTCATCACGAAGTGCAGCCCGTCCACGGTGAGCAGCGCGCCCGCGACGCAGCCGAGGAACGTCGAGCGGAACAGGCGCCGCCCGATCCGGCACAGCATCAGGACCGAAAGGGTGCCGAGCACCGCCGTCATGAAGCGCCAGCCGAACGGGTCGAAGCCGAACAGCCACTCGCCGACGGCGATCACGTACTTGCCGACCGGCGGATGCACCACGTACGCGGCCTGGGACGGCAGGTCGATGCCGTCGCCCTGCTGGATGACCGCGTCGTTGACCTTGTCGGGCCAGCTCAGCTCGTAGCCGCGGTGGAGCAGCGCCCAGGCGTCCTTGGCGTAGTACGTCTCGTCGAATATCACCGCCTTCGGGCTGCCCAGGTTCCAGAACCGAAGGAGCCCGGCGACCAGCGCCACCAGCAGCGGGCCGCCCCAGGCCGACCAGCGCACCAGCCGGTCCGCGGTCTGCGGCGGCACCCCGAGCGACGCCCAGATCCGGGTGCTCGGGGCGGCGTACGGCGGGACGAGCCGCGCCCGCACATCGCCTCTGGGGCGCCCCGCGTAGCCGAAGCGGCGCAGCCTGCGATGCCACGGCGACGGCTGCTGTTCCTCGGTTCGGGGGCCCTCGCGGGTGTCCGGGGACGACGCGGTACTGGTCACCGCGCCATCGTAGGGAACCAGACTGTGACAGTCCCGCGCCCTGCCCCTGCGAGGATGGAACAGTGACAGGAAGCGCAGAATCACGCCCCGGAAGCAGCATCGAAGGCCCCTCCCGCGACGAGCGCGACACGGCCGACGGCGTCGGCACGCTCGTCCTCGCGGGCACGCCCATCGGCGACACGGCGGACGCGCCGCCCCGGCTCGCCGCCGAGCTGGAGCGCGCCGACATCGTGGCCGCCGAGGACACCCGCAGGCTCAAGCGGCTCACGCAGGCGCTCGGCGCGCGCGTCGGCGGCCGGGTCGTGTCGTACTTCGAGGGCAACGAGTCGGCGCGCACGCCCGAGCTCGCCGACGCGCTGGAAGGCGGCGCGCGGGTGCTGCTCGTCACCGACGCGGGCATGCCGTCGGTCTCCGACCCGGGCTACCGCCTGGTCGCGGCGGCCGTCGAGCGGGGCATCCGGGTCACGGCCGTGCCGGGCCCGTCCGCCGTCCTGACCGCGCTCGCGCTCTCCGGACTGCCCGTGGACCGCTTCTGCTTCGAGGGCTTCCTGCCGCGCAAGGCGGGCGAGCGCCTGGCCCGGCTCCGCGAGGCCGCCGACGAGCGCCGCACCCTCGTGTACTTCGAGTCCCCGCACCGCCTGCCCGAGGCGCTCGCCGCGATGACCGAGGCCTTCGGCGCCGAGCGCAGGGCCGCGGTCTGCCGCGAGCTCACCAAGACGTACGAGGAGGTGCGCCGCGGCCCGCTCAAGGAGCTCGCCGAGTGGGCGGCCGACGGGGTGCGCGGCGAGATCACCGTGGTCATCGAGGGCGCGCCCGAGCGGGACGCGGCGGAGCTCGGCGACGACGAGCTGGTGCGCAGGGTGCGGGTCCGCGAGGAGGCGGGGGAGCGGCGCAAGGAGGCCATCGCCGCCGTGGCCGCCGACGCCGGGGTGCAGAAGCGGCGCGTTTTCGACGCCGTGGTGGCGGCGAAGCACGCGCCTGGCGCGTGACGCGAGACGGGTGCGACAGACGGGTGCGCCGGGCGGCGTGACACCGGCGCACAAGCGTTCTGCCTGCGCTTTCCGCAGCGCTGAGCGCCCGCCCGGGTGCCGGGGTTTTATTCCTCCGAGCGGCTCATCGCCTGGCAAAGGACTATCGTGAAAGGCAAAAGCGCGGGCTCCGCACCAGGCCGATTTCTTATGGAAATGCCAAATCGGGCCCAACAGTGGACAGGTCTGATGCGCCCGCTCCGGGAAAGGCGTCCACTGGGGTTCAGGGACGCACCCGTCCCTCGCCGTCGGGCCCGGGTCCGGGGAGGACACTCCGGGCCGGTGGCGCTTGTCCAGCGGACAAGAGGAGCTCGCATGAGTGAGATCGCAGACACCGGTCACCGCACGGCGGTCGACGTCGTCCATGAGTCCTACGCGTTCGCCTGCATGCGCTGCGGGCACGGCTGGGAGCAGTCGTACGAGATAGAGCACCACGTCGACGCCAAGGGCCAGCAGTTCGTCACGTATCTGGCGGGCGGACAGCGCGTGCCGTCGCCGCTCACGCGGCCCACCTGCCTGAACTGCGGGGGGCACGTCGTGCGGATCATGCGGGCGGGGCAGGTGTCGACCGTGCGGTCCGCGCTGGAGTCCCTGCACCGTCAGCGTCCCGCGGGGCCCGCGCCCGCGGGGGAGGGCTCCACCGCCGCCGACACGGCGGAGCCCACACACCACCACTGGCACCTCTCGGACCTCCTGCACCCCTTCAGGGACCGCAGGGAGGGCTGACCCTTCCGGGACCGCGGAGAGGGCTGACCGCGAGGGGCTTCGTAGGATCGGGGCATGCCTGCCGACACCACCCCGCCCCCGCTCCCCACGCCCCTGAGGGTCCCCGCCGCCGACTCGCACACGCACCTGGACATGCAGTCAGGCACGGTGGAGGAGGCCCTCGCCAAGGCCGCCGCGGCGGGCGTGACCACCGTCGTGCAGGTGGGCTGCGACGTGGCGGGCTCCCGCTGGGCCGCCGAGACCGCCGCCGCCCACGCCCCCGTCCACGCCGCGGTGGCCCTCCACCCGAACGAGGCGCCCCGCATCGTGCACGGCGACCCCGACGGCTGGTCGCGCCAGGGCGCCCGTCCCGCCGGAGGAGAGACGGCGCTCGACGAGGCGCTCGCCGAGATCGACCGCCTCGCCGCGCTCCCGCACGTCAAGGGAGTCGGCGAGACCGGTCTCGACTACTTCCGCACAGGGCCCGAGGGCAAGGCCGCGCAGGAGCGTTCCTTCCGCGCCCACATCGAGATCGCCAAGCGCCACGGCAAGGCCCTGGTCATCCACGACCGCGAGGCCCACGACGACGTCCTGCGCGTCCTGAAGGAGGAGGGCGCCCCCGAGCGCACCGTCTTCCACTGCTACTCCGGCGACGCCGCGATGGCCGAGGTGTGCGCGGAGCACGGCTACTTCATGTCCTTCGCGGGCAACGTCACCTTCAAGAACGCGGGGCAGCTGCGCGAGGCGCTCGCCGTGGCGCCCCTGGAGCTCGTCCTCGTCGAGACCGACGCGCCCTTCCTGACCCCCGCCCCCTACCGCGGACGGCCCAACGCGCCCTATCTCATTCCGGTCACGCTGCGCGCCATGGCCGAGGTGCGGGGCATCGACGAGGACGCCATGGCCGCGGCGATCTCGGCGAACACGGCGCGCGCCTTTGATTACTGATCGATAACGACCGAAGCGTTCCCAGGCCTGACAGCTCGGGGCAACAGCGCGACACAGAGTAGTCAGCCTGCTTTGGAGAGTGACGGCGCCTCCGCTAGGTTCTGCAAGCCGATCCGCACGTGGCTTGTCAGATGGTTCACATGTCAGCTGGAGCGTCGTCGTGAGCAAACCGCAGTACGAGACGTATGGAACGTACGGCGCGTACGGGCAGCAGCCGTCGTACGAGCCGTATGAGACGTCCGGGACGTACGAGCCGTACGGGGCCGCGTACGGCTATGGGGGCGACGGCGGCTACCAGGACACCTACCGCCCGTCGTACGAGACCGGACCGCAGCCGTACGGCCCCGGCGCCCCGGACGTCCCGGACGCCCCGGACCTCCCCGAGGCCCCCGCCGCCCACGACACCGCCGCCGACGCGCCCCCGGCAGCCGACCCCGAGCCCGCGACCGCCCCCGACGACGCCCCCCTGCTGCCGAGGCAAGCCGACGGCGGCCGGGGCGCAGGGCGGGCCGGCGCGCGGCGCGCGGCCCGCCGCAAGCGCGTCGCCGACCGGCCCGAAGGGCTGCGCCGCCTGCTGCCGCAGGCCCTCGTGGTGGCGTTCCTCGCGGGCGGCACCTCCGCCTTCGTCGCCAACGACAAGGCCATCCAGCTCAGCGTCGACGGCAAGTCCCGCACCCTGCACACCTTCGCCGACGACGTCGGCGAACTGCTCGCCGACGAGGGCGTGGACGTCGGCGTCCACGACATCGTGGCGCCCACCGCCACCACCGCCCTCGCCAGCGGCGACGAGATCGCCGTCCGCTACGGCAGGCCCGTCCAGCTCACCCTCGACGGCCACCGGCGCGAGGTGTGGACCACCGCCCGCACCGTCGACGGCGCGCTGCGGCAGCTCGGCGTGCGCGCCGAGGGCGCCTATCTGTCCGCCTCGCGCAGCAAGCGCATCGCCCGCGAGGGCCTCGACCTGGACGTCCGCACCGAGCGGACCGTGACCGTCATGGCCGACGGCCGCGCCCGCACCATCCGCACGAACGCGGCCACCGTCCAGGAGGCCGTCGAGGAGTCCGGCGTCACCCTGCGCGGCTCCGACACCACGTCCGTGCCGCCCGACAGCTTCCCGCGCGACGGGCAGACCGTCACCGTCATGCGGATCTCCGGCCGCAAGGAGGTCCGCGAGGAGGTCATCCCCTTCGAGGTCCGCAAGACCGATGACGCCTCCGCTGCTGCGCGGCACCGAGGTCGTGGTGCAGCCCGGCCACGAAGGGGCCCGCCGGGTCACGTACGCGCTGCGCACCGTCAACGGCGTGAAGCAGAAGCCGCGGCGGATCAAGAGCGAGGTGGTGCGGGAGCCGCAGACGCGGATCGTGAAGGTCGGCACCAAGGCACCGCCGACCGCCGTCCCCGGGGCCGACGGGCTCAACTGGGGGGCGCTCGCGCACTGCGAGTCCGGCGGGCGCGCCAACGCCGTGGACCCCTCCGGCACCTACGGCGGGCTCTACCAGTTCGACACCGGCACCTGGCAGGGGCTCGGCGGCTCCGGACGCCCCCAGGACGCCCCCGCCGCCGAGCAGACCCTCCGCGCGAAGAAGCTGTACGTGCAGCGCGGGGCCAGCCCCTGGCCGCACTGCGGGAAGCGGCTGTGAGCGGCCGGGACCGGCGGGGCGCGGCGCGGCCCACAGCTACCCTGGATCGGTGAGTAGCACCGAGCACGACGCGCACGACGCCCTTCTGGGCCCCGCCGACATCCGCGAGCTTGCCGCCGCCCTCGGCGTCCGGCCGACGAAACAGCGCGGACAGAACTTCGTCATCGACGCGAACACCGTCCGCCGCATCGTCCGCACCGCGGAGGTCGGCCCCGACGACGTCGTCGTGGAGGTCGGCCCGGGCCTCGGCTCGCTGACCCTGGCCCTCCTGGAGACCGCGTCCCACGTCACCGCCGTGGAGATCGACGACGTGCTCGCCGCGGCGCTCCCCGCGACCATCGAGGCCCGGCTGCCCGCGAAGGCGGGTGCCTTCGCCCTCGTCCACAGCGACGCCATGCAGGTGCGCGAGCTGCCGGGCCCGGCGCCGACGGCCCTGGTCGCGAACCTCCCGTACAACGTCGCCGTGCCGGTCCTGCTGCACATGCTCGCCACCTTCCCCAGCATCGAGCGCACCCTCGTGATGGTGCAGGCCGAGGTCGCCGACCGGCTCGCCGCGGCCCCCGGCTCGAAGGTGTACGGCGTGCCGTCGGTGAAGGCCAACTGGTACGCCGACGTGAAGCGCGCGGGCGCCATCGGCCGCAACGTCTTCTGGCCCGCGCCCAACGTCGACTCGGGCCTGGTGTCCCTGGTGCGGCGCGCCGAGCCGGTCAAGACCACCGCGTCCCAGCGGGAGGTGTTCACCGTGGTGGACGCCGCCTTCGCCCAGCGCCGCAAGACGCTGCGCGCCGCCCTCGCCGGATGGGCGGGCTCCGCCGCCGCGGCCGAGGCGGCCCTCGTCGCGGCGGGCGTCTCGCCGCAGGCGCGCGGCGAGTCCCTGACGGTCGAGGAGTTCGCGCGGATCGCCGAGCACAAGGGAGCGGGGCAGTGAGCGAGGCGGTGAGCGGGGCGCCGGGCGTCACCGTACGGGTGCCCGCGAAGGTCAACGTCCAGCTCGCGGTGGGCCCCGCCCGCCCCGACGGCTTCCACGACCTCGCCAACGTCTTCCTCGCCGTCGGCCTCCACGACGAGGTGACGGCGACGCCCGCCGACGAGCTGCGGATCACCTGCGCCGGCCCCGACGCCGCCCAGGTGCCCCTGGACCGCACGAACCTCGCGGCCCGCGCGGCCCTCGCGCTCGCCGAGCGGTACGGCCGCCCGGCCGACGTCCACCTCCACATCGCCAAGGACATCCCCGTCGCGGGCGGCATGGCGGGCGGCAGCGCGGACGGCGCGGGCGCCCTGCTGGCCTGCGACGCGCTGTGGGGCACCGGCGCGTCCCGGGACGAGCTGCTCGACCTCTGCGCCGAACTCGGCAGCGACGTGCCGTTCAGCCTCGTGGGCGGGGCGGCGCTCGGCACCGGGCGCGGCGAGAAGCTCCAAGAGCTGCACGTGGGCGGCGCCTTCCACTGGGTGTTCGCCGTCGCCGACGGCGGCCTGTCCACGCCCGCCGTCTACCGCGAGTTCGACCGGCTCACCCCGGACGCGCCCGCCCCCGAGGCGTCCGCGCCCCTCCTGGAGGCGCTGCGCACCGGCGACCCGGGTCGCGCTCGCCACCACCCTGACCAACGATCTCCAGGCCGCCGCGCTCTCCCTCTTCCCCGCCCTCGACGACACCCTGAGGGCGGGCACGGACGCGGGCGCCCTCGCGGGCATCGTCTCCGGCTCGGGCCCCACGACGGCGTTCCTGGCCAAGGACGCGGAATCCGCCGAGCGGATCGCGGGGGCGCTGCGGGCGTCGGGGACGTGCCGGACGGCGCGGGTCGCGACGGCACCGGCGGCGGGGGCGACCGTCCTGTAGGGGATGCGTCCTAGAGCTCGTCGATGGCGGTCAGATCGATGTCGATGTCGTACGGCACGCTGAGCTTGACCTGTTCACGGTGCACGCCGGTGTGGACGTAGGTCCGGGAGTACGGATCGAGCTCGTATACGTGGACGAGAGGATGGCCCGAGGTGTCGGGATCTCGCTCTACGCGCCAGTAGTTCGGGATGCCTGCGGCGGCATACTTGGCTGGCTTTGTGGTGCGGTCGCGTGACTCGGACTCAGGGGAGACGACCTCGATGGCGAGAACCAGGTCGGTGGCCCGGTATCTCGTCTGGTCGGGATCGCGCTTCCGGCTGATCACGCTGATGTCGGGTTCGGGGCCGTTGCGCTTGTCCAGGACGACGGTCATTTCCCGTTTTACCCTCAGCCCGGCTGGTTTGGTGCGGCGCAGGCCCTCGATCAGTAGGTCGATCGCATCGGCGTGGAACTCACGCTGCGGACTCACGAGGACAAGGCTCCCGTCGATCAGCTCGGTGTGCGGCGGGAGATCCGGCAGTGTGAACAGGTCGTCCACCGTGTAGCCGTCCAGCGGCGGCATCCGCCAGGGACGCTGCTCAAGGGGCTCGGCGGTCATGGTTCCTCCCATACGAGGGATTCTTCGGCCTGCCCCTCCACGTTAGCGACCCCCTCCCGATCACGTCATCACATCGAGTGACCGTTCGACCCCGGCTCGGCCTCGCCGCCCCACGGCCTACTCTTGAAGGCTGATCCACCCCCTCGTCAGGAGTGAAATGGCCGTCAACCTGGTCAATGTCGAAAACGTCAGCAAGGTGTACGGCACCCGTGCCCTGCTCGACGGCGTCTCACTCGGCGTGTCCGAGGGGGACCGGATCGGCGTCGTGGGCCGCAACGGCGACGGCAAGACCACCCTGATCCGGATGCTCGCCAAGCTGGAGGACGCCGACACCGGGCGCGTCACGCACAGCGGCGGCCTGCGGCTCGCGGTGCTCACCCAGCACGACTCCCTCGACCCCGAGGCCACCGTCCGGCACGAGGTCATCGGGGACCTCGCCGACCACGAGTGGGCGGGCAACGCGAAGATCCGCGACGTGCTCACCGGCCTCTTCGGCGGTCTGGACCTGCCCGGCTTCCCGCAGGGCCTGGACACCGTCATCGCCCCGCTGTCCGGCGGCGAGCGCCGCCGCATCGCGCTCGCCAAGCTGCTCATCGCCGAACAGGACCTGATCGTCCTGGACGAGCCCACCAACCACCTCGACGTGGAGGGCATCTCCTGGCTCGCCCGCCACCTGCGCGAGCGCCGCTCGGCGCTGGTGTGCGTGACGCACGACCGCTGGTTCCTGGACCAGGTGTGCACCCGCATGTGGGACGTGCAGAAGGGCACGGTCTTCGAGTACGAGGGCGGGTACTCCGACTACGTCTTCGCGCGCGCCGAGCGGGAGCGCATCGCCGCCACCGAGGAGGCCAAGCGGCAGAACCTCGTCCGCAAGGAGCTGGCCTGGCTGCGCCGCGGCGCCCCGGCCCGCACCAGCAAGCCCCGCTTCCGGGTCGAGGCCGCCAACGAACTGATCAAGGACGTGCCGCCGCCCCGGGACACCAGCGAGCTGATGAAGTTCGCGACCACCCGGCTCGGCAAGACCGTCTTCGACCTGGAGGACGTGTCCGTCCAGGCCGGGCCCAAGCTGCTCCTGAAGCACCTGACCTGGCAGCTCGGCCCCGGCGACCGCATCGGCCTGGTGGGCGTGAACGGCGCGGGCAAGACCTCCCTGCTCAGGGCGATGGCGGACGCCGCGCGCTCGGAGGGCGAGCGGCAGCCCGTGGCCGGGCGGGTCGTGGTCGGCAAGACCGTGAAGCTCGCCTACCTGTCCCAGGAGGTGGTCGAGCTCGACCCGGCCATCCGCGTCCTGGAGGCGGTGCAGCAGGTGCGCGAGCGCGTCGACCTCGGCAAGGGCCGGGAGATGACGGCGGGCCAGCTGTGCGAGACGTTCGGCTTCGGCAAGGAGAAGCAGTGGACCCCGGTGGGGGACCTGTCCGGCGGTGAGCGGCGCAGGCTCCAGCTCCTTCGCCTCCTGATGGACGAGCCGAACGTGCTGTTCCTCGACGAGCCCACCAACGACCTCGACATCGAGACGCTGACGCAGCTGGAGGACCTCCTCGACGGCTGGCCCGGCTCGATGGTCGTGATCTCGCACGACCGGTTCTTCATCGAGCGCACCACCGACCGGGTGCACGCGCTCATGGGCGACGCGACGATGCGGATGCTGCCGCGCGGCATCGACGAGTACCTGGAGCGCAGGCAGCGCATGGCCGAGGCGGCGGCGCCCGCGCCCGCGGCCCCCGCGCGCGTGGAGGCGGCGGTCTCGGCGGCCGACGCCCGCGCCGCGAAGAAGGAACTCCAGAAGATCGAGCGGCAGCTGGACAAGATCTCGGACAAGGAGAACAAGCTCCACGCGCAGATCGCCGATAACGCCACAGACTTTGAAAAGGTGGCGAAACTGGACGCCGAGCTCCGCGAACTCGTCGGCGAGCGGGAAGAGTTGGAAATGCGCTGGCTGGAACTCGCGGAGAACGCGTGAGTATCGCATAACGACCGCATCACGGGCCGGTCCTCCCTTGGGAACAGGGTCAGGACCGGTCCCGGCCATGGCCAGAACAGAGTGATAGAAAGGTCGGCCTGAGCACCACTTGGCGTGCCGAAAAATCAGTGAAGGGGGAAGCGCTGATGACTCAGCCGCCCAACCAGCCGCCGCACGGCGGCTTCGGAGCTCCACAGGACCCACAGGACCCGCGGCAGTCGGGCGCACCGCAGCCGCCGCCCCCCGCGGGCCCGCCGCAGCCGCCGTCCGCGGCGCCCCAGCCCGGCTACGGCTATCCGCAGCAGGCTCCCGGCCAGGCCGGTCCGTACGGCTATCCGCAGCAGCCAGGACCGTACGGCCAGCCGCAGCAACCGCCGCAGCAGCCGGGCCCCTACGGCCAGCCCGCCCAGCCGGGCCCGTACGCGCAGCCGCAGCAGCCGCAGCAGCCGGGCCCGTACGGGCAGCCCGCGCAGCCCGGCTACGGCTTCCCGCAGCAGCCGTACGCGGGCGGCCCGGTCCCGCCGCCGCCCGGCGGTGGCGGCAAGAGCCCCTTCAAGGGCAAGCCCGCGGTGATCATCGGCGCGGCCGTGGCGGCGCTGCTCGTCGCCGGTGGTGCCGTGTTCGCGCTTCAAGGCGGTGACGACGACAAGAAGAAGTCCGAGTCCAAGAACAAGGACCCCAGAGCCCACCGCCTCCGCCCCGGTGAACCCGGGCGACGGCAGCGGCGACGGCCACGCGGGCAAGGAGGACCTCAACGAGGGCCGCAAGCCCGGCGAGTCCAAGGTGCTCTGGTACAAGGAGGCCCCGAAGGTCCCCGGCAAGGGCGCCGACGCCCCCGGCATGTGGGTCAAGGACGGCATCGCCGTCAAGGCCGTCTTCAAGGAGGTCCTCGCCTACGACGTGGCCTCGGGCAAGCCCGCCTGGGACGCGATCAAGCTGCCGCAGGAGATCTGCTCGGCGTCCCGGCAGGCCAGCGAGGACGGCAAGGTCGTCATCGCGTACAAGGGCGGCACGAAGAGCGACGCCAAGTGCGACCAGCTCCAGGTCATCGACCTGAAGACGGGCAAGAAGGGCTGGCAGAAGCAGATCAAGGAGGAAGGTCTCTTCGACTCCACGCTCAGCGTCGGCCTCACCATCACCGACGACACGCTGATGGTCGGCCGCTCGCAGTCCGGCACCGCCTACGACATGAGCGACGGCGAGGAGCTGTTCGTCTCGCGCAAGAAGGACGAGGGCACCTGCTTCCCGGCCGGCTTCACCGGCGGCGACCGCCTGCTGCGCGCGCTGTCGTGCGGGGCGTCCACGCCCACCGAGCACGACGAGATCCAGGAGCTGGACCCGAAGACCGGCAAGGCCAAGTGGACGAAGAAGTTCCCCAAGGGCTGGCGCCTGGACAAGGTGTACTCGACCTCGCCGACCGTCCTCTACCTCACCAACGAGGACAAGAAGAAGTGGAACATCACCACCCTCAAGCCGGGCAGTAGCGCCACGCGCTCCGAGGTCCGCGTCGACGAGGACTTCGCGCCCGAGTGCGGCTGGGGCGGCATCATGGTGCGCGACCTCCAGGGCTGCGCGGGCGTCGCCGCCGACGACAAGTACCTCTACCTGCCGACGAAGCAGACGACCGGCGCCAACGAGATCGTGGCGATCGGCCTGAACACCGGCAAGGCCGCCTGGCGCGCCCAAGTCGCCCGCGGACACCTCGATGGTGCCGGTGAAGACGGACGGCGGTGCGCTGGTGGCGTACGTCAAGCCGTCGTACAGCAGCGGCGGCCAGGTCGTGTCGATCTCGCCCAGCGGGTCGCACACGCCGAAGACGCTGCTCAAGAACCCCGAGGGCACGGCGCGGATCGAGAACGGCTTCTTCTCGAAGGCGATCGACTACGTGGACGGGCGCTTCTACCTCTCCACCACGCGGATCTCCGGCACCGCGCAGGGCCGCGAGAAGCTGATGCTGGCCTACGGCAAGTGACCCTCCCCACCGTCTGGTTCCCCTCCTCGTCCCCCCAAGGAAAGACGTCATGACTCAGCCGCCGCCCCAGCCGCCCAACGAGCCCCCGCAGGGAGGCTTCGGCGCCCCCCAGGCCCCGCCGCCCGGCGGCTTCGGCCAGGCTCCGGAGCCGGGCTACGGCTACCCGCAGGCTCCGCAGCAGCCCGGGACGCCGCCGCCCGCGGCCCCGCCGCAGGCTCCGCCGCCCCCGGCGGGCCAGCCGGGCCAGGCGCCGTACGGCTACCCGCAGGCGCCCCAGCAGCCCCAGGCGCCCCAGCCGCCGCAGACGCCCCCGCCCGCGGCCCCGCAGACGCCGCCGCCCGCCTACGGCCAGCCCGCCGCGCCGGCGTACGGCCAGCCCGCGTCCCCGGCGTACGGTCAGCCCGCCGCGCCCGCCTACGGTCAGCAGCCCGGCTATGCCTACCCGGGCCAGCAGCCGACGGCCCCCGGCCAGCCGCAGTACGGCTATCCGCAGCCCCCCACCATGCCGATGCAGCCGCAGCCGGGCGGCTCCGGTCAGGGCGGCGACGGCGGCAAGAAGAAGCAGATGACGATCATCGTCGCGGCGGTCGCCGCGATCGCGCTGATCGTCGGCGGCGGTGTGATCTACGCGGCGACCCAGAAGGGCGACGACGACAAGAGCACCAGCGCCAAGAAGGACGACAAGAAGGGCAAGGGCGGCGAGAAGGACGACCAGCCCTCCGGCGGCCCCGCCAAGGAGAAGGCCCCGGCCAACACCAGCGCCAAGGTGGCCTTCCAGATCCCGGCGCCCGCCGTGCCCAAGGACGACGTGTGGAGCGTCGGCGGCTCCTGGCTGACCGACGACGTGGTCGTCAAGTCCGGCTACCAGGGCAAGGACAAGGACCACGCCCTCATCGCCTACGACCCCGCCTCCGGCAAGGAGCAGTGGTCGATCCCGCTGACCGGTGAGACCTGCGCGGTCTCCAAGGAGATCACCAAGGACGGCATCGCCGCGGTGGTCGCCAAGAACGCCAAGGCCAGCAAGGCCGACAAGTACCCGGACTGCAGCCAGGTCTCGGCGGTCAACCTGAAGACCGGCAAGAAGCTGTGGACCAAGGACGTCGACAACAGCGGCATGAAGGTGGAGTTCGAGGAGATCGTGATCTCCGGTTCCACCATCGCCGCGGGCTCGGGCACCGGCGGCACCGGCGCCGCCTGGGACCTGTCGGGCAAGCTGCTGTGGAAGCCGCAGATCGGCGACAAGTGCAAGGACGCCGGGTACGCGGGCGGCGACCAGCTCATCGCGGTCCGCAAGTGCGGCGACTACAGCGACCCCAAGCTCAAGATCCAGCTCCTTGACCCGAAGACGGGCAAGGACAAGTGGACCTACCCGCTGGCCGCGGGCATCGACAACGCCAAGATCATCTCGACCAACCCGGTCGTCTTCGGCCAGGACACCGAGGAGATCACCGCCAGCGGTGCCACCGACGTGTTCTCGCTGAGCAACAGCGGCAAGCTGCGCGCCCGCATCAAGCTGGAGGACGGCAAGTACTCCCACGACTGCGAGGTCAACAAGTACGCCAGCTGCCGCGCGATCGTCGTCGGCAACGACAAGCTGTACGTGCCCACGCGCCAGCACGACGCGGGCGGCTCCGGCTACGGCTTCACCAACGAGGTCATCGCGTTCTCGCTGGCCACGGGGAAGACCACGGGGGACCGCGCCGACGCGGGCGAGGACGGCGAGATGTTCCCGATCCGCATGGACGGCGGCAACGTCATCGCGTACAAGGGCGGCGGCTACAACAAGGGCGCCAAGGTCGTCTCGCTCGACGGCGCGTCGATGAAGGAGACCACGCTCCTGCAGACGCCCGCGACCGAATCGGTCAGCAGCGCCATCAGCGGCATGGTCCCGAAGTCCAACGAGATGCTGTACGGGAACGGCAACCTGTTCATGGGCAAGGAACTGATCAGCAAGCCGTACTCGAAGGACGACAAGGAGTACATCGCGCTCGGCTTCACCACGAAGTGAGCCGGTTTCCCGCCGGCTAGCGAGCGGGTGCGCACGGCCCCGGACCGCACGGTCCGGGGCCGTTCCCGTCTCCGGCGCCGTTCACTCTCCGTACTCCCGTCCAGGCCCTACCTCAAAGGCAGTGATTTCGGCATCCAGGGCTGCATCTGGACGGTAGGGGCAGCGCAACGTCGAACAAGCGTGTAGCTTCCGGGGGATGAAGGGCCGGGGCCCCGGGTCCGTGGGGGGATCTTGGGGAAATCCGTGGGGGACTTTTGGGGGGTTGCTCGATGGGTGTGCGGCTCATGGTGGTCGATGACCACCGCCTGCTCGCCGAGGCGCTCGCTTCGGCGCTCAAGCTGCGCGGGCACCGGGTGCTCGCGGCCGCGGCGCCCGCCGCGGGCGCGGCGGACCTGGTGATCAGCAGGGCCCCCGAGGTGTGCCTCCTCGGCACGGCCACGCCCGCTGAGCCGGGCATGTTCGACCCCGTGACCCGGATCAAGCGGGAGCGTCCGCAGGTGGCCGTGGTGGTGCTCGGTCCCGTGCCCTCGCCGCGCGGCATCGCGGCGGCCTTCGCCTCCGGCGCGTCCGGGTACGTACGGCACGACGAGCGCATCGAAGGAGTCGAGCGCGCGATCATGAAGGCGCGCGCCGGTGAGGCCGCCGTCGCACCCCAATTGCTCCAAGGCGCCTTCAGCGAGCTCCTCAACCCCGCCGCGCAGCCCGACGACGAGGGGCAGCGGCTCCTCCAGATGCTCACTCCGCGTGAGGTCGAGGTCCTGGTGCGGGTCGCGGACGGGGAGGACACGCGGCTCATCGCGGCCGGGATGGGGATCGCGCCCAGTACGGCGCGGACGCATGTGCAGCGGGTGCTGATGAAACTCGGCGTGGGCTCGCGCCTGGAGGCGGCGGCGCTCGCCGCCCGCACGGGGCTCCTCGACCGGGCGGAGCGCCCGCCCTCCGGCGGCCAGGTCAACAACTCAGAGCCCTGAGCCCCCGGGCACGCTTGTCCTCAATCGCCGGACGGGCTGTTTCTCCCACCCGCCCCCCTTACACCTGCGGCTGCCACCGCCCCCCCGACCTGGCGGCTCGCGGCTGGGCGGGACAGTTCTAGCCCGTCCGGCGTTTGAGGACGAGGCGCGGAGCGCCGAAAGGCTTTGCGCGGGGGGACGGCATCGCGGCGGTGGTGCCCGCGAGCAGCCCCCAGACGTTGAAGAAGGAGAACAGGGCGCATGGCCTACCGCCCCAGCAACCAGCCTGCCCGCTTCGTGGTGACACGACCAGGGGTCATCTGTCGTGAGCCCGTAACGGCAGATGGCGCGGAAGAGGACACTGGCCGGGAGGAGTGGAGTCCTCTAGGAGGGAACAGCGGATGTTCGAAGTTCGGCACCACGCGGAGCGCGGTTGGTACGTCATCCACGCGCCGGACGGCCACCTAGCGCACATCGAGCGCGACGGCCACCAGGTCGCGGCGTTCTTCGACACGAAGGGGGAAGCTGAGGACTGCCGCAGGGTCCTCAATGCCAAGCATCACGGTGCGCCTACCCGAGAGCGGTGACGGTATGGAGTGTGAACAGTGCGGCGCTCAGTGCCAGGTCCAGGCCGGATACTGGGTGTGCAGCAACGGGGCGTGCGGCTGGATCGGCCCGCCTTGCCAACCGCAGTAGGCGACCTTAAGGCGCATTGCCAGACGGCCGCGCTCACTCCCATGCAGAGGGGTGGGCGCGGCCATTCCTGCTGTGGATCTCGATGGCGCCGAGGTTCGTGGCGACGAGTGTTGATGTTCTTTGTTTGATTGCGATTGAGCCCGAGAGGGCCCCTTGGGTCGCAGGGCGTGGTGGCGCGGGGGCGTCGGCATTGACGCGGCTGTTGGCTTGTGGTTTGTTGCGTTCGGTTATGTTGACGGGCGTGATGAGGAGCCCCCCACGTGAAGAAGACGTCGACGCGTCTCGCCGACGGTCGTGAGCTCATCTACTACGACGCGCGCGACGACACCGCGCGCACCGCTCCCGACCGGCGGCCGCTCGACCCCGTCGCGACCACCGCCGAGATCCGCCGCGACGCCCTCCTCGGCGACGCCGTCGCGATCGCCTCGCACCGCCAGGGACGCACCTACCACCCCCCGGCCGACCAGTGCCCGCTGTGCCCGACCAGCGGCGAGCACCTCACCGAGATCCCGGACTCGTCGTACGACGTGGTGGTCTTCGAGAACCGCTTCCCCTCCCCTCGCGGGCGACGCGGGCCGCTGCGAGGTCGTCTGCTTCACCTCCGACCACACGCTGTCCTTCTGCGACCTCACCGAGGCGCAGGCCGGGCTCGTCCTCGAGGCCTGGACCGACCGCACCGCCGAGCTGTCCCACCTGCCCGCCGTCCAGCAGGTGTTCTGCTTCGAGAACCGGGGCGCGGAGATCGGCGTGACCCTCGGCCACCCGCACGGCCAGATCTACGCCTACCCCTTCACCACCCCGCGCACGGCCCTGATGCTGCGCTCCCTGGCCGCGCACAAGCGGGACACCGGCGGGCGCAACCTCTTCGACGACGTGGTGGCGAGGGAGCGGGCCGGGGAACGCGTCGTCCTGGACGCCGGGCACTGGGTGGCCTTCGTGCCGTACGCCGCGCACTGGCCCTACGAGGTGCACCTGTACCCCAAGCGCCGCGTCCCCGACCTGCTCGGCCTCGACGAGGCGGCGCGCGCGGAGTTCCCCCGGGTCTACCTGGAGCTCCTCAAGCGATTCGACCGGATCTTCGGCCGGGGCGAGCCGCCGGTGCCCTACATCGCGGCCTGGCACCAGGCGCCGTTCACGCTCCCGCCCGAACAGGAGGGCGTCAGCCGGGACGACTTCGCGCTCCACCTAGAGCTTTTCACCATTCGCCGCACTTCCGGCAAGCTGAAGTTCCTCGCGGGTTCCGAATCCGGCATGAGTGTGTTCATCAATGACGTGCCGCCGGAGGCCGCGGCCGAGCGACTGCGAGAGGTAGCTAGTTGATGAGTGCGAAGTACCTGGTCACGGGCGGCGCGGGCTATGTCGGAAGCGTCGTGGCGCAACACCTGGTCGAGGCCGGGCACGAGGTGACCGTCCTCGACAACCTCTCCACCGGATTCCGCGAGGGCGTCCCCGCGGGCGCCGCCTTCGTCGAGGGCGACATCCGCGACGCCGCCAAATGGCTGGACCGCTCCTATGACGGCGTCCTGCACTTCGCCGCCTCCTCGCAGGTCGGCGAGTCCGTCGCCAAGCCCGAGAAGTACTGGGACAACAACGTCGGCGGCACCATGGCGCTGCTCGCCGCGATGCGCGACACGGGCGTGCGCAAGCTCGTCTTCTCCTCCACGGCCGCCACCTACGGCGAGCCCGTGAGCGCCCTCATCAAGGAGACCGACCCGACCGCCCCGACCTCGCCCTACGGCGCCTCCAAGCTCGCCGTCGACCACATGATCAGCGGCGAGGCCGTGGCCCACGGCCTGGGCGCGGTGTCCCTGCGCTACTTCAACGTGGCGGGCGCCTACGGCGAGTTCGGCGAGCGCCACGACCCCGAGTCCCACCTCATCCCGCTGGTCCTCCAGGTCGCCCAGGGCAGGCGCGAGGCGATCTCCGTCTTCGGCGACGACTACGACACCCCCGACGGCACCTGCGTCCGCGACTACATCCACGTCGCCGACCTCGCCGACGCCCATCTGCGCGCCCTGGACGCCGCCGCCCCCGGCGAGCACCTCATCTGCAACCTCGGCAACGGCAGCGGCTTCTCCGTGCGCCAGGTCATCGAGACCGTCCGCCAGGTCACCGGGCACCCGGTCCCCGAGGTCGTCGCCGGGCGCAGGGGCGGCGACCCCGCGGTCCTCGTCGCCTCCGCCGCCACCGCGCACGAGCGCCTCGGCTGGCGGCCCGCCCGCTCCGACCTCGCGGGCATCGTCGCCGACGCCTGGGCCTTCGCCCAGCGGAAGGAGTAACCCATGGACGCGGCAGCCGTCACCGAGGACTTCACCGCCCTGTACGGGTACCAGCCGGACGGGGTGTGGGCGGCGCCGGGCCGCGTCAACCTCATCGGCGAGTACACCGACTTCAACGAGGGCTTCGTGATGCCGCTCGCCCTGCCGCACACCGCGGTGGCCGCGGTGGCCCGCCGCGACGACGGGGTGCTGCGCCTGCACTCCGCCGACGTCGAGGGCCCCCTCGTCGAGCTGTCCGTCCCCGGCCTCGCGCCGCTGTCCGACAGCGGCGGCTGGGCCGCCTACCCCGCGGGCGTCGTCTGGGCGCTCCGCGAGGCCGGGCACGCGGTGGGCGGCGCCGATCTGCACCTGGCGTCGACGGTGCCGACGGGCGCGGGCCTCTCGTCGTCGGCCGCCCTGGAGGTCGTCACCGCCATCGCCCTGCGCGACCTGTACGAACTCGACCTGTCCCGCCGCCAGTTGGCGCTGCTCGCGCAGCGCGCCGAGAACGCCTTCGTCGGCGTCCCCTGCGGCGTCATGGACCAGATGGCCGCCGCCGTCAGCGAGGCCGGGCACGCCCTGCACCTCGACTGCCGCGACCTGTCCGTGCGGCAGGTCCCCCTCGACCTCGCCGCGCACGGTCTTTGCCTGCTCGTCGTCGACACCCGCGTGCGGCACACGCTCGGCGACGGGGCGTACGCCGAGCGGCGCGCGGCGTGCGAGGCGGGGGCGCGGGCGCTCGGCGTGCCCCATCTGCGGGACGTGCCGTACGCCGACCTCGACTCCGCGCTGCGGCGCCTTGACGACGCGCATGTGCGGGCCTGTGTGCGGCACGTCGTCCGTGATGACCACCGGGTCGGGCGGGTCGCCGCGCTGCTCGCCGCGGGCGATGTGCGGGGGGTGGGGCCCGTGCTCACCGAAGGGCACGCCTCCCTCCGGGACGACCTGCGGATCTCCTGTCCCGAGCTGGACCTCGTCGTCGATTCCGCGGTCGCGGGCGGGGCGCTGGGCGCGCGCATGACCGGGGGTGGGTTCGGGGGGTCTGCGGTCGTCCTCGTGGAGTCCGGGGTGGCCGAGGGGGTCGGCAAGGCGGTGGCCGCGGCGTTCGACGCCGCCGGGTTCACGCCACCGCGGGTGTTCGAGGCGCAGCCCTCCGCGGGGGCTCGCCGCCTGCGCTGACCTTCCCTGAAACCGGCAGTTCCAGCCCGTCCGGCGTTTGAGGACGAGGCGCGAAGCGCCCATTGCTGTGAGCGGGGGAACGGGGGCAGCCGCACCCGGTTCGGGAAGGGGCGGGCCGGCTGGAGCGCCCCGCGCGGGCTACGGCAACGGCTTCGTCAGGGTGTACTCCGTAACCCCCTCCGGATAATCCGGAATCGCGCACACCACCTCATACCCATACTTCTGGTAGAAGTCCGGCGCCTGAAAGTCCCACGTCTCCAGCCGCGCCCGCCGACACCCCCGCTCCACCCGAGCCACCCGCTCCCCTTCCGCGAGCAACCGCCCCCCGAGCCCGGCCCCCCGCGCCCCCTCCGCGACCCAGAGCAGGCTCACATGCAGCCACCCCGCCCACGTGTGCCCGGAAAGGCCTCCGACCAGTTCGTTCTCGCGGTCCAACGCCCAGACCCCGAGCGGCACTTCCCGCTCCGCGGGAGTCCCCCGCATCGCCCGCAGCACCGGTGACACGGCCGTATTGGCCGCTCGCAGCCGCGCCCGAAGCAGACGAAGCCGTTCTTTGTCGACTCCTGCCTCAATACGAAACATACGGCTCACGATAAACGCGCCGGACAATCAGTTCTGCAAATCCACTTCCGCTCCGGGCCCCCGTCCGTACTCTGAAGGGCAGCGCCGGTGGGGGCCGGCGCCGTTCAGGGGGCGAGACAGTCGGGTACGACGCCCGGCGTGGGGGTGGCAGTCAGGGCACGGCGGCGGCCGTGCGGCTGCGGTGGCTCTCGCGCCGGGCGCCGTATCCGCACCAGGTCCACCGTCCTCCAGCCTGTGGGGGTTTCCGTGGTTCGAATCCGAGTCCTGGTCGTCGACGACCATCGCATCTTCGCCGAGTCACTCGCGGCCGCGCTCGCCGCCGAGCCCGATGTGGACGTGTCCGCCGCGGGCAGCGGCCCGGCGGCGCTGCGCTGCCTGGACCGGGCGGCCGCCGAGGGCCGCAGATACGACGTCCTGCTCGTGGACGCCGACCTCGGCGGCTCCGCGCCCGCGCTGCAGAGCGCGGCCCGCCCGGCCGTGCCGGTGCACGACGGGCAGGCGGACGGCCTGGTCGACGGCATCTCCCTGGTGACGGGGGTGCGTTCGGCCCAGCCCGCGGTGCGGACGGTCGTCCTCGCGGAGAAGGACGACCCGCGGCGGGCGGCGCTCGCGCTGCAGGCCGGGGCGTCGGGCTGGGTGGCCAAGGACTGCTCGCTGTCCCGGCTGCTCACGGTCATCCGCGGCGTGCTGAGGGACGAGACGCATCTGCCGCCCGCCCTGCTCACCGGCGTCCTGCGGGAGCTCACCGCGGCCCGCAAGCACCGCACGGAGAGCGAGCGGCTCGTGGAGTCGCTCACCCCGCGCGAGCGCGAGGTGCTGCGCTGCATGGTCGCGGGCCTCGGCCGCAAGGCCGTCGCGGAACGCCTCTTCCTGTCCCCGCACACCGTCCGCACGCACATGCAGAACGTGCTCGGCAAGCTCGGCGTGCACTCCACGCTCGCCGCCGTCGCCCTCGCCCGCAGGGCCGGGGTCGGACCCGTCGACCTAGCCGGGGACGTTGTCGAACGGGGCGGTCAACTGGCGTAGCAGCGCGGCCAGTTCACCGCGCTGGGCCCGGGAGAGCTCGGCGAGGATGGCGCGCTCCTGGTCGAGCAGGCCCGCCAGTGCCTGGTCGGCACGGTCGCGCCCCTCCTCGGTGAGCCGCACCAGGACGCCGCGGCGGTCACTCGGGTCGGGGAGGCGCTCGACGAGGCCCTTCTTGGTGAGGCGGTCGATGCGGTTCGTCATCGTGCCGGACGTCACCAGGGTCTGGGTCAGGAGCTGGCCCGGCGACAGCTGGTAGGGCGCTCCCGCGCGCCTCAGCGACGTCAGGACGTCGAACTCCCAGGGCTCCAGCTCGTGCTCGGAGAACGCCAGTCGACGTGCCCGGTCCAGGTGGCGCGCCAGCCTGCTCACGCGGCTCAGCACCTCGAGCGGTTCCACGTCGAGGTCAGGGCGCTCCCGACGCCATGCAGCGACCAGCCGGTCGACCTCGTCCTCCATGGCGATCAGTGTAGGGGGTCTGTCGACATGAAGTCTCTTGACGTCAAGATACCTGGAGGGTGAGGATGGCTGCGGCCCGCTGAACCGGCCGAGCCGCCGAGTCGCGAAGGAGCACCCCCATGCCGTCCCCCGCCTCGCCCACCTGGGACCCGCAGCAGTACCTGCGCCACGCCGGACACCGCAACCGCGCCCTCGGAGACCTGCTGGCCCACGTCGCCGCGGACCGCGACGGCCACGGCCTGAACATCGCCGACCTCGGCTGCGGCCCCGGCAACTCCACCGCGCTCATCGCCGCGCACTGGCCCACCGCCCGCGTCACCGGCTACGACAACTCGCCCGAGATGCTGGCGCGCGCCTCGTCCCACGCGGGCCCCACGTCCGGCGGCGGCCGCGTGGACTTCGCCCGCGCCGACCTCGCGGAATGGGTGCCGCCGGAGCCGTACGACCTGATCCTGTCCAACGCCACCTTCCAGTGGGTGCCCGGGCACGCCGGGTCCTTCGCCGCCTGGATCGCCGCCCTCGCGCCCGGCGGCACCTTCGCCTTCCAGGTGCCCGCCAACTTCGACGCCCCCAGCCACGCCCTGATGCGGGACCTCGCGGCGTCGCCGCGCTGGCGCGAGCGCCTCGCGGGGTGCCTGCGGCACGCCGACGCCGTCCTCGCGCCGGACGCCTACCTGGACCTCCTGCGGGGCCTCGGCTGCGAAGCCGACGTCTGGGAGACCACCTACCTCCAGGTCCTCACCGGGCCCGATCCCGTCCTCGACTGGGTCAAGGGCACCGGCCTGCGGCCCGTCCTCACCGCGCTCGCCGACGACCCGGCCGCCACGGAGGGCTTCCTGGAGGAGTACGGGGCGCTCCTCCGCGAGGCCTATCCGGCCCGGCCCTACGGCACCGTCTTCCCCTTCCGGCGCCTCTTCGCCGTGGCCCGCGCCACCGGGGGCGCGTGATGCTGGCGGCCCTGGACCATGTGCAGCTGGCGGCGCCGCCCGGCAGCGAGCCGGAACTCCGCGCCTTCTACGTGGGGGTCCTCGGGATGACGGAGGTGCCCAAGCCGGTGGCCCTCGCGGGGCGGGGCGGGTGCTGGTTCCAGGCGGGGGCCGTCCGGCTGCACCTCGGCGTCGAGGTGGGGTTCCGGCCCGCGCGCAAGGCCCATCCGGGGCTGCGGGTCGTGGGGATCGACGCGTGTGCCGTGCGGCTTGCCGCGGGTGGGGCGCCGGTCGTGTGGGATTCCGGGTTGCCCGGGCATCGCCGCTTCTACACCGAGGATCCGGTGGGGAACCGCCTGGAGCTCCTGGAGCCGCTGCCGTAGCCCTCGCGGGGCGCCCCAGGCCCGCCCCTTCCCACTCCGGGTGCGGCTGCCCCCGTTCCCCCGCTCACCGATATTGGCGCTTCGCGCCTCGTCCTCAAACGCCGGACGGGCTGAAACCATCCGGCTCGGGCCGAGACGATTCAGCCCGTCCGGCGTTTGAGGACAAGCGCGGAGCGCGGGAATCTAGCCCGTCCGGCGTTTGAGGACGAGGCGCGGAGCGCCAATGACGGGGGCTGATCTGCCGTCCGCCTAGGACTTGCGGTGGCCTATCAGGCGCGGCTTCGGCTCCAGGCCGTCCAGGCCGTGCCAGGCCAGGTTCACCAGGTGCGCGGCGACCTCCGCTTTCTTGGGCTTGCGCACGTCCAGCCACCACTGGCCGGTGAGGGCCACGCTGCCGACCAGCGCCTGCGCGTACAGCGGCGCCAGCTTCGGGTCGAAGCCGCGGGTCTTGAACTCCTGGCCGAGGATGTCCTCCACCTGCGTCGCGATGTCGGAGATCAGGGACGCGAAGGAGCCCGTGGACTGCGGGATGGGGGAGTCGCGGACCAGGATGCGGAAGCCGTCCGTGTACTCCTCGATGTAGTCGAGGAGGGCGAAGGCCGCCTGCTCGCAGAGCTCACGCGGGTGCCCGGCCGTCAGGGAGCCCGTCACCATGCCAAGGAGCTGACGCATCTCGCGGTCCACCACGACCGCGTACAGCCCCTCCTTGCCGCCGAAGTGCTCGTACACGACGGGCTTGGACACCCCGGCCTTCGCCGCGATCTCCTCCACCGAGGTGCCTTCGAAGCCCTTGGCGGCAAACAGGGTGCGGCCGATGTCCAGCAGCTGTTCGCGGCGCTCCGCGCCGGTCATCCGGGTCCGGCGCGTACGCCGGGGCTTGTCGTTGTTCGAATTCGACGGGCTCTTCGGGGCCCGCGAGGAGCCCTTCGTGCCCGGGGTACTGGAGTCGGTCGCCACGTGTTCCATCATGCCGCGTCTGCGGCCTGGTGATTGCCCGGGGCATCCACCGTGTCGGCCGGCTTGCGGCGCGCGTCGATCCGGTCCTTCGACGGCCAGCGCACGTCGTACGCCCAGCCGAGCTGTTCGAACCAGCGGATGAGGCGCGCCGAGGAGTCCAGCTGGCCCCGCATCACCCCGTGCCGCGCGGACGTCGGGTCGGCGTGGTGGAGGTTGTGCCAGGACTCGCCGCAGGACAGGACCGCCAGCCACCACACGTTCCCGGAGCGGTCCCGGGACCGGAAGGGCCGCTTGCCGACGGCGTGGCAGATGGAGTTGATCGACCACGTCACATGGTGAAGCAGCGCCACCCGGACGAGTGAGCCCCAGAAGAACGCCGTGACCGCGCCCCACCAGGACATCGTGACCAGACCGCCCACCAGCGGCGGGAACGCCAGGGAGACCAGGGTCCACAGGATGAACTGGCGCGAGACGGCACGGATCGCCGGGTCCTTGATCAGATCCGGCGCGTACTTCTCCTGCGGCGTCTGCTCCTCGTCGAACATCCAGCCCACGTGCGCCCACCACAGGCCCTTCATCAGCGCGGGCACGCTCTCGCCGTACCGCCACGGCGAGTGCGGGTCGCCCTCGGCGTCCGAGAACTTGTGGTGCTTGCGATGGTCGGCCACCCAGCGCACCAGCGGCCCCTCCACCGCGAGCGAACCCATGACCGCGAGCGCGATCCGCAACGGACGCTTCGCCTTGAAGGAACCGTGCGTGAAGTACCGGTGAAAACCGATCGTGATGCCGTGGCAGCCCACGTAGTACATGAAGACGAGCAGACCGAGGTCCAGCCAGCTCACGCCCCACCCCCAGGCCAGCGGCACCGCCGCGACCAGGGCCAGGAACGGGACGACGATGAACAGCAGCAGCGTGATCTGCTCCAGGGACCGCTTCTTCTCACCGCCAAGCGTCGCGGACGGGAGCGGGGCGCCCGCGGGCGCCCCCGGCGATTCTTCGATGACGTCGGGGCTTGTGGTCATTGGGCGTTCCCCTGGGGGGTCGAGGGTGACGGCACGTGCCAGTGCCAGGAGGGCGAGTGCCCGCGGAGCTGCCGCGCATGCGCTGCCTACGGGACCGTAACCTACGGGCACGTAAGTATCGCAGCGCGCGGCGCCGCGGCAAGAGGCCGAGAGACGGCCGGAGCGCATCGACACCTATCCTTGGATCGGTCGGACAGCGCGGTCCGCTCTGTTGTTTCCCCGGTTCATCCGCCGGGACCCCTCCCAGACGTGCCCACCCCGTCTCGCCGCCCCCACGCGGCGGGATTCACCGCAAGGAGCCGCACCTGTGAGCAGTGCCGACGACCAGACCGCCCCGCAGGCCGCGACGAGCACCGCGACGGCCACGGCCAACAGCGAGCTGCGCGCCGACATCCGCCGCCTCGGCGACCTCCTCGGCGAGACCCTAGTCCGCCAGGAAGGGCCCGAGCTCCTCGACCTCGTCGAGAAGGTCCGCCGCCTGACCCGCGAGGACGGCGAGGCCGCCGCCAAGCTCCTCGGCGGCACCGAACTGGAGACCGCCGCCAAGCTGGTACGCGCCTTCTCCACCTACTTCCACCTCGCGAACGTCACCGAGCAGGTGCACCGCGGCCGCGAGCTGCGCGCCCGCCGCGCCGCCGAGGGCGGCCTGCTCGCCCGCACCGCGGACCGCCTCAAGGACGCCGACCCCGAGCACCTGCGTCAGACGGTCGAGCACCTCAACGTGCGTCCCGTCTTCACCGCCCACCCCACCGAGGCCGCCCGCCGCTCCGTCCTCAACAAGCTGCGCCGCGTCGCCGAACTCCTGGAAACCCCGGTCATCCCCTCCGACCGGCGCCGCCACGACATCCGCCTCGCCGAGAACATCGACCTCGTCTGGCAGACCGACGAACTGCGCGTGGTCCGCCCCGAGCCCGCCGACGAGGCCCGCAACGCCATCTACTACCTCGACGAACTGCACGCCGGAGCCGTCGGCGACGTCCTGGAGGACCTCACCGCGGAACTGGAGCGCGTCGGCGTCCAGCTCCCCGAGGGCTCACGCCCGCTGACCTTCGGCACCTGGATCGGCGGCGACCGCGACGGCAACCCCAACGTGACGCCCGACGTCACCTGGGACGTCCTCATCCTCCAGCACGAGCACGGCATCAACGACGCCCTCGAGGTCATCGACGAGCTGCGCGGCTTCCTGTCGAACTCCATCCGCTACACCGGCGCCACCGAGGAACTCCTCGCCTCCCTCCAGACCGACCTGGAGCGCCTGCCGGAGATCAGCCCCCGCTACAAGCGCCTCAACGCCGAAGAGCCCTACCGCCTGAAGGCCACCTGCGTCCGGCAGAAGCTGGAGAACACCAAGCAGCGCCTCGCCAAGGGCACCGCCCACGAACCCGGCCGCGACTACCTGGGCACCGCCGAGCTCCTGCACGACCTCACGCTCATCCAGGCCTCGCTGCGCGCGCACAAGGGCGGCCTGTTCGCCGACGGCCGCATGAACCGCACCATCCGCACCCTCGCCGCCTTCGGCCTCCAGCTCGCCACCATGGACGTACGCGAGCACGCCGACGCCCACCACCACGCCCTCGGCCAGCTCTTCGACCGCCTCGGCGAGGAATCCTGGCGGTACGCGGACATGCCGCGCGAGTACCGCCAGAAGCTCCTCGCCAAGGAACTCCGCTCCCGCCGCCCCCTCGCGCCGTCCCCGGCGCCGCTGGACGCCGCCGGACAGAAGACGCTCGGCGTCTTCGAGACCGTCAAGAAGGCCCTCGCGGTCTTTCGGCCCCGAAGTCATCGAGTCGTACATCATCTCCATGTGCCAGGGCGCCGACGACGTGCTGGCCGCCGCCGTCCTCGCCCGCGAGGCGGGCCTGATCGACCTGCACGCCGGCTGGGCGAAGATCGGCATCGTGCCGCTCCTGGAGACCACCGACGAACTGCGCGCCGCCGACGTCATCCTCGACGAGATGCTCGCCGACCCCTCCTACCGGCGGCTCGTCGCCCTGCGCGGCGACGTCCAGGAGGTCATGCTCGGCTACTCCGACTCCTCCAAGTTCGGCGGCATCACCACCAGCCAGTGGGAGATCCACCGCGCCCAGCGCCGCCTGCGCGACGTCGCCCACCGCTACGGCGTCCGCCTGCGCCTCTTCCACGGCCGCGGCGGCACCGTCGGCCGCGGCGGCGGCCCCTCCCACGACGCGATCCTCGCCCAGCCCTGGGGCACCCTGGAAGGCGAGATCAAGGTCACCGAGCAGGGCGAGGTCATCTCCGACAAGTACCCTGGTGCCGTCCCTGGCCAGGGAGAACCTGGAGCTGACCGTCGCGGCCACCCTCCAGGCCTCGGCGCTGCACACCGCGCCCCGCCAGTCCGACGAGGCCCTCGCCCGCTGGGACGCGGCCATGGACGTCGTCTCCGACGCCGCCCACGCCGCCTACCGCAAGCTGGTCGAGGACCCGGACCTGCCGACCTACTTCCTCGCCTCCACGCCGGTCGACCAGCTCGCCGACCTGCACCTGGGCTCCCGGCCCTCCCGCCGCCCCGGCTCCGGCGTCTCGCTCGACGGCCTGCGCGCCATCCCGTGGGTGTTCGGCTGGACGCAGTCCCGGCAGATCGTCCCCGGCTGGTACGGCGTGGGCTCCGGCCTCAAGGCACTGCGCGAGGCCGGTCTCGACACCGTCCTCGACGAGATGCACGAGCACTGGCACTTCTTCCGGAACTTCCTCTCCAACGTCGAGATGACCCTGGCCAAGACCGACCTCAGGATCGCCCGCCACTACGTCGACACCCTCGTCCCCGACGAGCTCAAGCACGTCTTCACCGCCATCGAGGCCGAGCACGAGCTGACCGTCAGCGAAGTCCTGCGCGTCACCGGCGGCGCCGAACTCCTGGACGCCCAGCCCGTGCTCCGCCAGACCTTCGCCATCCGCGACGCCTACCTGGACCCGATCTCCTACCTCCAGGTCGCGCTCCTCAAGCGGCAGCGCGACGCGGCGGCCACCGGCGCGGACGCCGACCCGCTCCTCGCCCGGGCGCTGCTGCTCACCGTCAACGGCGTGGCCGCGGGCCTGCGCAACACCGGCTGACGTCGTCACACGCTGATACCGCAGTACGCGCCGAAAGGCCCCCGCACCCACCCGGTGCGGGGGCCTTTCGGGTGAAAAGCGCGGTTAATCGCTTTGTCGTAACGGCTCCCCAGGGGGAGCACGGCCCACAGTTGACGCGTCCTCAGGTCCCCTCCTGGTCGGAAGTGCTGTGGCTCTCATCGCTCACCGGTACCGTCGCGCGCTCGCCGCCACGGTCGCCGTCCTGCTCGCCGCGCTCGCGGCACTCGCCCTGGTCCCGCACGACAGCGCGGCCCGCGCCGACGCCCGCATGAGCGTCCGCCTCGACCCCGGCACCTCCCCCGTACCGGCGGGCGACCACGTCACGTACAACGGCTTCATCCAGTGCTCCATCCCCGGCGACTGCCAGGACGTGACCGTCACCTTCACACCCCCGCCCGGAGCCGCCGGCAAGGGCGTCGTCTCCCAGCCCTACCCGCCCGGCGTCACCGCCGTCACCGCGAACGACGACGGCAGCGTGACCGTCGAGTACAGCTCCATCGCCAGCGGCCAGAGCTCCCAGCTCACCGTCAGCTGGCCCACCGAGGACTACTGGACACCCCCGGGCGACCAGCGGGCCGAGATGTCCGCGACCGCCACCAACGGCGACGGCACCCCGAGCACCGACGCCGCCGAGGTCGAGGTCACCGCCGAACCCAACCCGGCGATCCGCAAGGAAGGCCCCACCCGCGCCCGCCCCGGCGAGACCCTCACCTACAAGATCACCGCCACCAACGACCCGCGCAACGCCAACCGGCCCCGCGGCAACCTCGCCCTGGAGAACGCCGTCCTCAGCGACGTCCTCCCCGAAGGCGTCGACTTCGTCGACGCCACCCCCGCCGGATACACCTACGACCCCGCCACCCGCACCGTCAGCTGGCCCGTCGACACCGAACCCGACCGCCCCGGCGACCAGCTCGCACAGGTCAAGACCTTCCCCTACGGCGTGGTCCGCGAGATCAGGGTCAAGGTCCGCGACGACGTCGCCGACGGCACCACCCTCACCGACACCGCCTCCCTCACCGGCGACCCCTTCGGCCCCTCCACCGAGAAGATCACCAAGACCGACCGCGCCGAGACCGTCGTCGGCACCGGCGGCGGCGAGGTCTCCGGCACCCTCGACAAGTCCGTCGACCCCCCGCTCGCCGCCGACGGCCAGCGCGTGTCGTACGTCCTCTGCGCTTCGGCAACACCGGCACCGACCCCGCCAACGCCCGCGTCACCGACGCGCTGCCCGCCGGGTTCGACGCCGAGACGCTGAGCCTGTCGACACCCGCGGGCGGCGCCTACTCCGGCACCTGGACCGTGACCGTCACCCGCCGCGACGGCAGCACCGAGACCGTCACCCCCTCCGGACAGACCATCGACCTGCGCGACCTCGGCGACCTCGTCACCGTCCGCGTCAACGTCCCCGGCCTCGCCGCGGGCACCAACCTCGTCGTCCAGGTCGCCGGCCGCGCCGACGCCTCCGAACTCCCCGGCGGCAGCGGCGACATCGACAACTGCGCCCGCCTCGACCTCACCGGCGACGCCGGCACGGCCGACGAAGAGTCCTGCACCAGCTTCCACCTCGAGCCCGAGGTCTCCCAGCCCGAGCTCAGCAAGTCCACCGACCCCACCCCGGTCGGCCCCGGCGGCACCCACACCTGGACCATCACCCTCCGCAACGACCGCTACCGCACCGGCTCCTCCCCGCTGCGCCCCCGCTTCGTGGACCTCGTGCCCCGCCAGCTCGCGTACGTGAAGGGCTCCTGGGCCCTCGCCGACGGCCAGCCCGACTACTGCCCGGCCGCCGACCGCTTCACCGAGACCGTCACCGACGCCGCCGACGGCCGCACCCGCGTGGAACTGACCGCCGCGCCCGGCGCCGAGATCCCCGCCGACGACTCCTCGTGCGTGTACGCGTTCCGCACCACCGTCGAGCCCGGCATCGCCAGCGGCACCTACGGCGGCTCGCCCGCCGACGCCGACTACCAGGGCAACCGCGCCGGGCTCTACGACGCCGAACGCCCCGTCAACACCCGCGGCACCGACACCCACGACATCGACGGCGACGGCGACACCAGCGAGAACGTCGCCGAGGCCACCGACGACTTCGCCATCGCCGAATCCTCCGCGCTGTTCGTGACCAAGGAGGTCAAGGGCGACGAGGACGACGCGTTCAAGGGCTCCGCGGAGGTCCCAGGACAGGAGGACGAGGTCGGCCGGTCCACCATCGGCGGCACCGTCGAGTACCGCACCGTCCTCGGCAACATGGGCAACACCGCCCTCACCAACGTCGTCGCCTACGACCTGCTGCCCGCGCCCCGCACCACCGGCGTCACCAGCGGACGCTACGGGGACGACGTGACCAGCCAGTGGCGGCCCACCCTCACCGGGCCCATCGCCGTGGGCGGCGCGCCCGTCACCCTCACCTACTCCACCGAGGCCGACCCGTGCCGCCCCGAGATGGACAACACCCCCGACGACAGCGCCCCCTTCCAGTGTGACGGGCGGCCCGACCCGTCCTTCGTCCCCGCCGACCAGGTCACCGACTTCAGCCGCGTCCGCTCGCTCCGCTTCGACTTCAACGGCCACGTCTTCTCCGCCGGCGAGCGCTACACGCTGCGCTGGCTCATGGCCGTGCCCCAGCAGGCCGCCGGGGGCGAGCCCTTCGAGGGCGGGGAGCGCACCTGGAAGACAAGATCGCGATCGCTGGGGATCGGCGGCAGGGGGATGGGTCTACGCGGGAGTTGTTGGCGACGGAGGCCCCGTGGGTGGTGGCAGAGGTCCGTCCGACGGCGTCGCCGTCGCCCTCACCGTCGGATTCGCCGTCGCCGTCCGACTCACCGTCTCCGTCGGATTCGCCCTCGCCGTCCGACTCGCCGTCGCCGTCGGATTCCCCGTCGCCGTCGGAGTCGCCGTCCCCGTCCCCATCGGATTCGCCGTCGCCGTCGGAGTCGCCGTCCCCGTCGCCGTCGGATTCGCCGTCGCCGTCTGACTCACCTTCGCCGTCGGATTCCCCGTCGCCGTCGCCGTCGCCGTCGCCTTCGGATTCGCCATCTCCGTCGCCGTCGGACTCTCCGTCGCCGTCTGACTCACCTTCGCCATCGGAGTCGCCGTCCCCGTCGCCGTCGGACTCGCCGTCGCCGTCTCCCTCGGAGCCGACCGAGCCGCCGTCGCCGTCCGTGACGACCGAGCCGCCCTCGCTGCCGGATACCGGGGCCGGAGGTGCCTGGCTGGCCTCTGGGATCGCGGCTGCGTTGATGGCTGCGGGGGCGTTGGTCGCGGCGGTGGCGCGGAGGCGGCGGGAGGTACGGGACCACATGTGAGGGGGCCCTCGCGGGGGCGCCCCAGGCCCGCCCCTTCCCGCTCCGGGTGCTGCCGCCCCCGTCCCCCCGCTTAACCGCATTGGCGCTTCGCGCCTCGTCCTCAAACGCCGGACGGGCTGAAACCATCCGGCTCGGGCCGAGACCATTCAGCCCGTCCGGCGTTTGAGGACGAGGCGCGAAGGCCGATTGCAGGGTCAGGAGTTGTACGTGGTCTGGGCCCGCTCCAGGCCCTCCACCACCAGACACTCCACCGCGTCCGCGGCCCGGTCCACGAAGTAGTCGAGCTCCTTGCGCTCCACCGAGGAGAAGTCCTTGAGGACGAAGTCCGCGACCTGCATCCGCCCCGGCGGCCGACCGATGCCGAACCGGACCCGGTGGTAGTCGGAGCCCATGGCCTTCGTCATGGACTTCAGGCCGTTGTGCCCGTTGTCGCCGCCGCCCAGCTTCAGGCGCAGCACCCCGTAGTCGATGTCGAGCTCGTCGTGGACCGCGACGACGTTCGCCGTCGGGACCTTGTAGAAGTCGCGGAGGGCCGTGACCGGGCCGCCCGACAGGTTCATGTACGAGGCGGGCTTGGCGAGGACGACCCGGCGGCTGCCGGGGCCCATCGGACCCACCCGCCCCTCCAGGACGTGCGCCTGCGCCTTCGCGGCCCGCTTGAAGGAACCGCCGATCCGCTCGGCGAGCAGGTCGGCGACCATGAAGCCGACGTTGTGGCGGTTCATGGCGTAGCCGGGGCCGGGGTTGCCGAGCCCCACGACCAGCCAGGGCGCGCTCGGGTCCGTCGTCATCTGTGTGTCCTTCATAGGTCCTTCATAGCTCAACCGCCGCCCAGCGCCTGAGCGCTGGACGGCGGTTGGAGTGCCAGTGTGGGGGTACGGCTCAGGCCTGGGCGGCCTCGTCGCCCGCGCCCTCGGCCGGGGCCTCCTCGGCCTGCGCGGCCAGGACCTGCAGGACGACGGTGTCGCCGTCGACGGCCAGAGTCGCACCGGCGGGCAGCGTGATGTCCTTGGCGTGGATGGAGGCACCGGCCTCCAGGCCCGCGATGGAGACGGTGACGGCCTCCGGGAGGTGGGTGGCCTCGGCCTCGATCGGAAGCGTGTTCAGGACGTGCTCCAGGAGGTTGCCGCCGGCGGCCAGCTCGCCCTCGGTGTGGACCGGGACCTCGACGGTGACCTTCTCGCCGCGCTTCACGAGGAGCAGGTCGACGTGCTTGATGAAGCCCTTGAGGGCGTCGCGCTGCACGGCCTTCGGGATGGCCAGCTCGTTCTTGCCGTCGATGTCCAGGGCAAGGAGGACGTTCGGCGTGCGCAGGGCGATCATCAGGTCGTGACCCGGCAGCGTGACGTGGACGGGGTCCGTGCCGTGGCCGTACAGGACGCCGGGAACCTTGTTCTCGCGGCGGATGCGGCGGGCGGCGCCCTTGCCGAACTCGGAACGGGTCTCGGTGCTGAGCTTGACCTCAGACATGAAGCACTCCTCGTAGATAAGTGAACGGATGTGTCACCCGGCCATACGACTGGCCTGCTACGAAGAGCGCGTCGATAACGGACCGCCGTGAACACGCTGCGAACAACGCGTACGGCCTCCCTCGCCGAGCAACTTCGACAGTCTACTCGGCGGGGAGGCCGCACCACAAAACGATCAAGCGGACTCAGTCCTGCGGACCCGCCTGCTCCTCGAAGAGGCTGGTCACCGAGCCGTCCTCGAAGATCTCCCGGACCGCGTTCGCGATCGTCGGGGCGATCGAAAGGACCGTGATCTTGTCGAGCTCGATCTCGTTCGGCGTCGGCAGCGTGTTCGTGAACACGAACTCGCTGACCTTGGAGTTCTTCAGCCGGTCCGCCGCCGGACCCGACAGCACACCGTGCCGTCGCCGTCACGATGACGTCCTCCGCGCCGTGCGCGAACAGGGCGTCCGCGGCCGCGCAGATCGTGCCACCGGTGTCGATCATGTCGTCGACCAGGACGCACACCCGGCCCTCGACGTTGCCGACGACCTCGTGGACGGTCACCTGGTTCGCGACGTCCTTGTCACGGCGCTTGTGCACGATCGCGAGCGGCGCGCCCAGACGGTCGCACCAGCGGTCGGCGACGCGCACCCGGCCCGCGTCCGGGGACACGACCGTGAGCTTGTCCTTGTCGACCTTCGCGCCCACGTAGTCCGCGAGGATCGGCAGCGCGAACAGGTGGTCGACGGGGCCGTCGAAGAAACCGACGATCTGGTCCGTGTGCAGGTCCACCGAGACGATGCGGTCAGCGCCCGCCGCCTGCAGCAGGTCCGCGACCAGACGCGCCGAGATCGGCTCACGACCACGGTGCTTCTTGTCCTGACGGGCGTACCCGTAGAACGGCACGATCACGGTGATGCTCCGCGCGGAGGCCCGCTTCAGAGCGTCGACCATGATCAGCTGCTCCATGATCCACTTATTGATCGGAGCCGTGTGGCTCTGGATCAGGAAGCAGTCCGCGCCGCGCGCCGACTCCTGATAGCGCACATAGATCTCACCGTTGGCGAAATCGAAAGCCTTGGTCGGCACGACGCCGATGCCCAGCTCGTGGGCGACCTCCTCGGCCAACTCGGGGTGGGCGCGGCCGGAGAAGAACATCAACTTCTTCTCGCCGGTCGTCTTGATCCCGGTCACAGCACTGTCTCCTCAGACGAGTTCTTCCGCTGCTGCACCCGCGATACATCCAGAGGTCCCAGAGCGATTTCCCGCATCCCAGGACATAGGCCGCGCCACGAGTCAGCCGATTGGTGTGCACCTATCACGGTACGCGGTAATCAGCGCACCGCTTTCCGGTCAGCTTTCGCCGACCGCGTTCTCCGAGCCACCGGACGCCGCCTCGGCGGCCTTCGCCGCCGCGCTGCCCGGACGCTTGCGAGCCACCCAGCCCTCGATATTCCGCTGCTGGCCACGGGCGACGGCCAGCGAACCGGGCGGCACGTCCTTCGTGATCACCGAACCCGCGGCGGTGTAGGCACCGTCGCCGATCGTGACAGGAGCCACAAACATGTTGTCCGAACCGGTCTTGCAGTGCGACCCCACCGTCGTGTGGTGCTTGGCCTCGCCGTCGTAGTTCACGAACACGCTCGCCGCACCGATGTTGGTGTGATCACCGATCGTCGCGTCCCCCACGTACGACAGGTGCGGCACCTTCGTGCCCTCACCGATCGACGCGTTCTTCATCTCCACGTACGTCCCGGCCTTCGACCGCGCACCGAGCCGCGCACCCGGCCGCAGATACGCGTACGGACCCACCGCCGCCCCCGGGCCCACCTCGGCGCCCTCCGCGACCGCGTTCTGCACCCGGGCGCCCGCACCCACCACGGTGTCCTTCAGGCGGGTGTGCGGGCCGACCTCCGCGCCCTCGCCGAGATGCGTCGCCCCCTGCAGCTGCGTACCCGGGTGCACCAGCGCGTCCCGCTCGAACGTCACCGTCGCGTCCACCCACGTGGACGCCGGATCCACCACCGTGACGCCCGCCAGCATCGCCTCCGTCAGCAGCCGGTCGTTCAGCACCCGCCGGGCGTCCGCCAGTTGCACCCGGTTGTTGATGCCCGCGATCTCCCGGTGGTCCACCGCCACGGCCGCGCCGACCCGGTGCCCCGCCTCCCGCAGGATGCCGAGCACGTCCGTCAGATACTCCTCGCCCTGACTGTTGTCCGTGCGCACCTTGCCCAGCGCGTCCACGAGCAGCTGCCCGTCGAAGGCGAACACACCCGAGTTGATCTCCCGGATCGCGCGCTGCTGCGCCGTCGCGTCCTTGTGCTCCACGATCGCCGTCACGGCACCGGAGGCGTCCCGCACGATCCGGCCGTACCCGGTGGCGTCCGGCACCTCCGCCGTCAGCACCGTCACCGCGTTGCCCGTCGGCGTCGTGGGTGTCCGCGAGGCGCCTCAGCGTCGCGCCGGTCAGCAGCGGGGTGTCCCCGCACACCACGACGACGGTCCCGTCGAGACGGCCGCCGATCTCCTCCAGGCCGATCCGCACCGCGTGGCCCGTCCCGTTCTGCTCCGCCTGGTACGCGGTGCGGACGTCCGGGTCGATCTCGGCCAGGTGCGCCGTGACGCGCTCGCTCTCGTGCCCCACGACGGCCACGAGCCGCTCGGGCGAGAGCTCGCGCGCGGCGGCCAGCACGTGCCCCACCAGGGAGCGGCCGCAGATGTCGTGCAGAACCTTCGGGGTGGCCGACTTCATACGGGTGCCCTCACCCGCTGCGAGGACGACGACGGCTGCCGGGCAATTGGCGCTCACGGGGGTGCCCTTCGGCTTCGGATGCTGGGGAGTGGACATCCGCAGGATACCGGGGCGTAAGGGGGCGGAAACGGGGGCGGGTCCCGACCTTGCGGTCAGGACCCGAACCGGAGGTGACGCGTCTGGGCTCCCGGAGAAGGAATCGAACCCTCATTCAATGGACCAAAACCATTTGTCCTACCATTAGACGACCCGGGATAGTTCGTCCGCTATGTCCGATTCTCCTGATCGGCTTCACGCGCGGACAACACTATGCCGTACCAAGCGCCTTCCATGCGACGGTATAGGTCGGCGCTCTTGAGGACGTAGATGGTGAGGCAGCCTCGATAGGCCTCGGTCGTGTTCTTCCGGCTGGTCTTGGGGTTGTGCTTCTTGATCGTCGCCTTCTGGAGCGCGGAGGTCTCCACGCCGACCAACGCGGCCCAGAACGCCTCGGCTTCGGCCACGTCGGCTGACTCGTGGATGCTGACCCGGAAGCGCAGGTGCTCGCGCTCCACGCCCAGTACGTCGAGCCAGCGTAAGTAGAGCGTGATCACGTTGGGGTCGCTGTTGATGAAGGCCAGTCGTTCGCGGCGGCTGTACGTCTTGTCCTTGGCGCCCTCCGCCCAGTAGAGAACGACGCCCGCCAGGAAGATCTCCCGCTCGGACAGGCTGCCGACCTCGGCTGCTCCGGCGGCCTTGGTCTGCTGCCGCTGTACGTCCCGCACCGCCAGTTCATGCTCCCAGCGCTTCCTCCCCGCCAGCTTCGCCTGCTCCGACGGGTCCCGGCGCTCCGGCTTCGGCAGATCCCGTACCCACAACGAGATCGAGCTCTTCGAGCAGCCCAGTTCCAGTTGGATCTGGTCGTAGGTCCAGCCCTGGAGGCGGAGTTCCCGGGCCTTGTCGCGGAGGTCGTCCTTGGCGCGGGGGCGGCGGGTCCAGTCGGGCGGGGGTTCGCCCTTGACCAGGCGGTGCAGGAGGTCGTTGTTGAAGACCTTCAGTTCGTCGCGGATCTGGCGGAGGCTGTGCCCTTCGCGTCGTAACGCCACGGCCCGCTCCCGCAGCGCCTCGAAGTCGGCGTCCTCGCCGGTGGTCTTGGTCATGAGATCAGCCTCGTCCGGAATGCGGACGTCCCGGGTCGAATGTCTGGGCGATTCAACTGTTCGAGGGGAATTCGGTTATTTCGCCCCGCGGGAGCGGGGTCCGTGCAAGGCGGCGCGCGGGTCGGCGGGCCCGAAAGTCACCGGAAAACCGGGCGCGCACGCCCGTAGGCTGGAAGGCATGACCACGACGGGGGACAGCGGTGCCGCGGCCAGGACCGGGCCGTGGTGGTGGGAGAGGCGGCGCAGTGCCGTGCTCGACATCGGGCTCGGCGTCGCGTCGGCGGCCGAGTGCGGTGCGGAGGGCGTCGAGTTCGCGAGGGACGCGGGGCTGCCGCTCGCGGTGGGGGTGGGCTTCGGCGTGCTCGCCGGGGCCACGCTGGTGCTGCGGCGGCGCTGGCCGATCGCCGTCGTCCTGATCTGTGTGGCGGTCACGCCCGCGCAGATGGGCGTCCTGATGACGATCGTCGGGCTGTACACGCTGGCGGCGTCGGAGCTGCCGCGCCGCATCATCGGCGCCCTGGCGGGCATGTCGCTCGCGGGCACGCTGATCGTGACCCTGGTGCGGGCCAATCAGGACATAGCGAGCGGTGACCTCAGGATCGGTGAGGGGTTCATCCCGTTCATCGCCATTTCCACGTCCCTGGGCGTCACCGCGCCACCGGTGCTCCTCGGTCTGTACGTGGGGGCGCGCCGCCGTCTCATGGAGAGTCTGCGGGAGCGTGCCGACAGCCTGGAGCGGGAGCTGCAGCTGCTCGCGGAGCGTGCCGAGGAGCGGGCGGAGTGGGCGCGGGGCGAGGAGCGGACGCGGATCGCCCGTGACATGCACGACGTGGTGGCGCACCGGGTGAGCCTGATGGTGGTGCACGCGGCGGCGTTGCAGGCGGTGGCGCGCAAGGACCCGGAGAAGGCGGTGAAGAACGCCGCGCTGGTGGGGGACATGGGGCGGCAGGCGCTGACCGAGCTGCGGGAGATGCTGGGCGTGCTGCGGTCGGGGGAGGCGCCGCCGGGGCCAGGACCCGCGCCGGTGCCGCTGGCGGCGGTGGGCGCGGCGGCGGACCGCGCGGCGTCGCGGGCGGGCGGCGAGGTGCCGGTGGACGCGGGGGACGGGCCGTGTCTGGCGGAGTTGGACGAGCTGGTGGATCAGTCGCGGGCGGCGGGCATGGTGGTGGACCTGTCGGTGCAGGGGGAGTCGCGGGCGTACGCGGCGGAGGTGGAGGAGACGGCGTACCGGGTGGTGCAGGAGGCGTTGACGAACGTCCACAAGCACGCGGCGGGCGCGAAGGCGTATGTGCGGGTGGCGCATCGGTCCGAGGAGGTCGCGATGCAGGTGGAGAACGGTCCGCCGCCGGAGACGGCGGTGGCGGACGCGCGGCTGCCCAGTGGGGGCAACGGCTTGGTGGGGATGAAGGAGCGGGTGACGGCGCTCGGTGGCGTCTTCGTGTCGGGGCCGACGGACGCGGGGGGCTTCCGGGTGTCGGCGGTGCTGCCCGCGGGTGCGGTGGGCGCGTGAGGGTGCCCCGCGGGGTCAGCTCGCGGTGAGGCGTAGCGGGTGGGTGCCGGTGACGAGGGTGGTGAGGGCCTGGTCGATGTGGGGGCCGAGGTACCAGTCGCCGCTGTGGTCGAGGCTGTAGACGCGGCCTTCGGCGTCGATGGCGAGCAGGGCCTGGGTTTCGGTCTCCTCGCCGATGGGGCTGACTTCGGTGCCGAGGGCGCGGCCGAGGTCGCCGAGGGTGCGGGCCATGTGCAGGCCGTACATGGGGTCGAGGTGCAGGGTGGCGGGGGCGATCTGGCGGCCGGGGCCCTGGGGGGTGAGGTGCAGGCCGCCGAATTCGGCCCAGGTCTCGACGGCGGCGGGGAGTACGGCGTGCTGGTGGCCCGCGGGTGAGCGGTGGCGGCGCAGGACGTCGGCCCAGATCTCGGCCTGTTTGATGTCCCAGCGGCCGGGGCGCCAGCCGGAGGCCCGCAGGGCGGCGTCGACGGGCACGGAGAAGCGGGTGGAGTGCGTGGAGCGGCTGGGGTGGCTGGGGTGGGTGGGGTGTTCGGAGCGCATGGCTGGGGCCCTCGTGGTGCGTGCGGGTGCGGGTGTGGATGCGGGTGGGTGCGGCGTGGGTGCGGTGGGTGTCACCCGGCGGCGGTCACCCGTCGGCTGTGGTCGGGTCGACGACGCGGACGCCGAAGTGCGCGGTGAGGGCGGTGCAGGACCGGCAGGGCCGGGCGAAGGAGCCGTGCAGGGGGTCGCCGTCCTCGCGGATGCGGCGGGTGGTGAGTTTGGCGTGCTTGAGGGATTTGCGGGCTTCGCCGTTGGTCATGGGTTTGCGCCGGGCTCGTTTGGAGCGTCCGGCGTCGGCGGCTGTGAGGTGCCGGGATATGAGGAGGGCTTCGGCGCAGCGTCCGGTGAAGCGTTCGCGCTGTCCGCTGGTGAGGGTGTCGAGGAAGTCCTGTACGAGCGGGTGAAGGTCGGGTGGGTCCTCGCCGCGCTTGGGTGTGCTGGTGAGGGTGGTGCCGCGGACGGAGAGCGCGGCGGCGACGGTGGGCAGGATGCCGTCGCGGCGCTGGCGCAGGACGGGTGCGTCGGCGGGGGTGCTGCTCCAGCCGACGCGGGGGTCGCCGCCGGGTGCGGTGGCGGTGGCGGTCCGCGTGGAGTGGGCGGTTCCGGTGTTTTCCGGGGTGCTTCCGCCTGTCCGTGACATGCTGGTTTGTGCCGTGTGCATGTGGTGTTTCCCTCCCCGTGCCCGCGGCGTCGGCCGCCGGTGCCACGCCCCCGCGTTGCGGGAACAGACTGCCAAATGGGGCGTGGGGTACGGAAGCTGGGTCGGTGCGACACGACCGGGTTTCGTCTCTGGGTGACGGTTCCGTGGCGGGTGGTCACGGAAGTGGAGGGCCGATGACCCTTGTCGCGCTTGCGCATAGGCTGTCGCCATCCGTGAACCTCACAGTGCCGCAGGGGGCAACCGCCATGACGACAGGTCGGCTCGGGCAGCAAGCCGCGCCGCCGAACGCGGCTTATGCCGGGCAGGTCGTGCACTTCCCGGACCCGGTCCGTGCCGCGCGCCATCCGAGGGGCGTGCGGGTGGACGGCGACGGCTATCCGGACTTCTCGCCGTACGCGCGTGCGGCGGCCGAGATCGCGGAGCCGCCGGCGGGTTTCGGCGTGGACGAGCTGCGTCTCACGGACTACGTGTCGGCGAACGCGGCGCTCGCGGCGGCGGGGCACGAGCTGTGGGACACGTTGCCGTCGGTGGCGACGCCGCACGGCTGGACGTGGCACCACGTGCGCGGCAGCCGCCGTCTTGAGCTGGTGCCGGTCGAGGTGAAGGCGCTGCTGCGGCATCACGGCGGGATCGCGACGGCGCCGGTGGACCAGGGCAAGCGGGGGACGCGTCCGCTGCAGGAGACGCGTCCGGCGCACCTGGCGCTGCCGAAGGCGGCGCTGGCCGTCACCGAGGTCCAGGTGGTGGGCGTGGAGGAGGACCTGGGCTATCGGCTGCCGGGTGCCTACCGTTCGTTCCTGAAGGCGGCGGGTGGCTGCGCGCCGGTCGGCACGGCTCTGGACGCGGAGCTGGGTCTCCTGATCGACCAGCCGTTCTTCACGGTCCGTGACGAGGCGGCGGTCAATGACCTGGTGTATGTCAACAAGTGCCTGCGCGATCACCTCACGAAGGACTTCCTGTGCGTGGGGTTCGTGCAGGGCGGTCTGCTGGCGCTGAAGGTGAAGGGCGACCGGATCGGCTCGGTGTGGTTCTGCGCGTACGACGACGCGCGGGACGTGGACGCGTCGTGGGCGCCCGCCGAGCGCGTCCAGCGGCTGCTGATGCCGTGCGGGGACGACTTCGACGCGTTCCTGTCCCGGCTCGCGGGCAGTCCGCCGGAGCTGGAGACCGTGGCGAACCTGATGGTGGACGGCGGCTTCGCGCGCGCCGTCCCGGTGGGGGAGTGACTCGCAGATGGTGACCTTCGCGCAGGCGCAGGAGCGCGCCGACGAGTGGATCAACGGCGATGTGCCGGGTCCCGGCCACCGTGAGGCGCGGGGTGCGGGAGTTCGAGCTCGGGTTCGTGGTGTGGGCGGAGGACCGCGAGGGCGGTCCCCGCTCGGACGGCGGCGGCCAGCGGCTCGTGATCGCCCGGGACAGCGGTGAGGCGACGCTGTGGCCCGCGCTGCCGGTGGGTGAGGTGATTCGCCGGTACGAGGAGGAGTACGGGGTGTCTGAGGTCGCGCCGGAACCGGCTCCGGCCGCGCCCGCGCGGATGGATCTGAACCAGACGTCGTTCTTGTTGAGCCCGCCGGAGTGGCTCCAGGAGGCGGCGGACAAGCTGGGCATCCCGGACCGGCGGTCGTCCGCGGGGTCTGCTGGGGCTGCCGGGGCTGTGGGCTCCGCGGCGCCCGCGGACGCGACGCCCGCCCCCGCTCCCGCGCCCGCGCCGACGGCGGCGGGAGCTCCGGTGGCTGCCGGTGGTACGCCGTGGCCCGGCGCGGGTGCGCCGGGCGGCGCCCCGGTGGCCGGTTCCGGCGGTGACGCCGTGCCGTCGGCGTCGGAGGCGCCCGCTTCCGCGACGCCGTGGGCCGGTACGGACACGAACATCGGCGGCGATGACGAGGACGTCGCGGTGCCGCTGCCCGCGACGGTGTTCTCGCCGCCGCTGACGCTGGAGGGCGACGACGACTCGGGGTCGCCCAGTGTGTCGCCGGAGGCGAAGACCGCGCTGATGTCGGGCGGCAGCCAGCTGCCGAAGACGGCGGTGGCGCCCGCTCTCGACGACACCGGGGCGGGGTTCCCGGGCGCGCCCCTGCCGCCGCCCGCCGGCGCGGCCGCGAGCGGCCCTGACCTGCCGCCGCCGCTGCCGGGTTCGGCGGCGGGCGGCCCGCAGCTGCCGCCGCCGCCCGCCGGTGCGGCGGTGAGCGGCCCGAACGTGCCGCCCCCGCCGCCGGGTGCGGGTGTGGGTGCGGGTGCCACGCCTCCGCCGCTCGCCACCGCGGGCGGGCCTGACCTGCCGCCGCCCGCTGGTGCGGCGGTGAGTGGTCCGCACGCGCCTCCGCCGCCCGCGGGTGCGGCGGCGAGCGGTTCTTACGCGCCTCCGCCGCCTGCTGGTGCCGCGGCGAGCGGTCCGCATGTGCCGCCCGCGCCGCAGGGTGGGGGTGCTACGCCTCCGCCGGTGCCGCCGGGCGCGGGTGCGTTCCAGACGCCTCCGCCGTCGGGTGCGGGTGTGGGTGCGGCCGGAGCCCAGACGCCGCCTCCGCCTGGTGCGGGTGCCACGCCTCCGCCGGGTGCCACTGCGGGTGGCCCTTATCTTCCGCCGCCGCCCGCCGGTGCGGCCGTGAGTGGTCCGAACGTGCCGCCCGCGCCGCAGGGTGGGGGCGCCACGCCTCCGCCGGTGCCGTCGGACGCGGGTGCGGCCGGGGCGCAGACGCCGCCGGGTGCTACGCCTCCGCCGCTGGCCACCGCGGGTGGCCCGAACGTGCCGCCCGCGCCGCCGCAGGGCGGGAGCGCCACGCCTCCGCCCGGTGCCGGGGACACCCCGCCGCCCGGCGCGCCCGCGGGCGGCTACGTGGCGACGCAGCTGGTGTCCTCGCTCGGCCCCGAGGGGCAGCCGCCCGCGGTGCCCGGCGCCCCGCAGCCCCCGGCCGCCCCCGGCGCCCCGCAGCCGCCCGGTCCGCCCGGAGCTCCCGGCGGCGGTGTCCACCATGCCGCGACGATGTTCGCCGACCCGAGCCAGGGCGGCGCCCCGCAGCCGCCGAGCGCCCCGGGCACCCCGGGTGCTCCGCAGCCCCCGGGCCCGCCCGGCGCTCCGGGCACGCCCCCGGGCGGTGTGCACCACGCGGCGACGATGCTGGCCGACCCGAGCCTCGGCGGCATGCCGAAGCCTCCGGGTGCCCCTGGCGCGCCGCAGCCTCCGGGCCCGCCCGGTGCCCCGCAGCCGCCCGGTCCGCCCGGAGCTCCCGGCGGCGGTGTGCACCACGCGGCGACGATGCTCGCGGGTCCCGCCGTCGGCGGTCCGGGTGCTCCGCCGCCGCCCGCCGCGCCGGGCGCCCCCCGGGGTTCCCGGCATGCCGCCGCCCGCGCCGGGGATGCCCCAGCCGGGGATGGCACCGCCGCAGGGCCCGGGCCAGCCGTACGGCTATCCGCAGCCGCCCGCCGCGCAGCCCACGGTGGGCCCCGGCTACCAGGCCGTGCTGCGCTACCGCGCCGCCGACGGCTCCGAGCAGCAGGTCATCCGGCGTTCGGCGCCGGGCACCCCGCATCCCGAGTGGCAGATCTTCCACGAGCTGCGCGGCATGAACGTGCCGCCGGACCAGGTCCTGGAGCTGCACACGGAGCTGGAGTCGTGCGAGCTGCCGGGCGCGTACTGCGCGCGCATGATCCGGGAGACCTGGCCGCAGGCGCGGATCACGTCGATCGCGCCGTACGGCAGGGACCACGCGTCGCGGCAGCAGGGCATGGGGCAACTGCTCGCCCACCAGGGCGAGTTGCACCAGGTCGCGGACGGTCCGGCGCGTCCGGCGCCGGTGCGGGCGCCGCTCGGCCCGGTCGCAGGTGCCGCCCGCGCAGCCGGTACCGCCGGAGGGCGCCGCGCAGGAGCTCGCCGCCGCGTTCGGCCCCGGCGTGTTCCGGTTCGACCAGCGGTCGGTGTCCCGGCAGGGCGTGCCGGACGTCGTGGCGCACACGCTCGTGGTGGCGGGCCTGCCCGTCGACTTCGGTCCTTTCTTCTGGGCGCAGGCCCAGCCGGGGCGTCCGGTGCCGACGCTCGCGGAGCTGGCGCAGGAGCGGGGCGTCGCGCCCGCGTCGGACGCGGGCTCGTACCTCGTGATGGGCAGCGACTTCGGGCGCGCGATCTGTGTGCAGTACGGCACGGCGCACATCGTCGCGGTGCCGGTGGAGGCCGGTCCCGGCGGTGCTCCGGTGCCGCCGCAGTTCGTGAACACGGGCCTGCCCGAGTTCGTGCGCTGCCTGGCGCTGCTCGGCCGCATGTGGCGGCTTCGCTACGGCCTCAACCAGGAGCAGGCGGGCCGCTGGACCGTCGACTTCCAGGCGCAGCTCGCGGCGCTCGACCCGGCCGCGCTGGCGTCGCCGGAGAGCTGGTGGTCGGTGCTGCTCGAACAGATGTGGGACGGGCTGCTGTAGGGCCCGCGCGTGCGGCCAGGGGCGCTCGATCCGCGAGGCGGGTCGGGCGCCCTCGGCGTGTCCGCCCTTCGACCAGGGCGGCGGTGGCACGCTCCTGGCCGTGCGCGGGGGCCGAACGGCCCTTCGACGTACTGCGGAACGACACCCCGATTCCGGCTTCTGACGCCAATTGGCGCATCCTTGACCGGATGGGGCGGGCGGAGTGTCGCGTTATGACCACTTCCGCTTGATCCATCAAGATGTGCGCCAATCGCGTTGTACGCGGGTGGCGCGGCGGAGAGAGTCAGCGCGACGGCGAGAGTGTGTGGGCGAGAGGGGATCAGGATGAGCGGCAGCGGTGTGTCACCTCATGGCTTCGTCGCCGTACGCGGCCGCGGCTACCGTCCCGAGCAGGTGGAGGCGTACGCCGCCGCGCTGTCCCGGGACCGTGACGCGGCCTGGGAGCGGGCCGCCCGCCTCACCGTCCTCGCCCGGGACATGGGGGAGGAGTCCGCCCGGCTTCGCGAGGTGGTGGCGCGGCTCGCCCCGCAGACGTACGACACGCTCGGGCAGCGCGCCCAGTATCTGCTGGAGCTCAGCGAGGACGAGGCCGCGTCCGTGCGGGACGCCGCGGCGACCGACGCGCGCGAGGCCGAGGAGTGCGCGGGCGCCGACGCGGCGGCGGCGCGCGCCGCCGCCCGCGCGTACGCCGAGGCCGTGGGCGCCGACACCGAGGAGCGGGCCCGGCAGCGCCTCATCGCCGCCCGCGCCGCCGCCGACGAACTGCGCACCGCGGCCCGGCGCGACGCGAAGGAGTGGCGCGGCGAGGCGGTCGCGGCGCTGCGCGAGATGCGGCGGCGCACGGACGCGCTCCTCGTCGACCAGGAGAAGGAGCACGCCGGGCGCTGGGAGGCCACCGAGCGGGAGATCGCCGAGCGGGAGGCCGTCACGGACGCTCACGAGGGGGCGCTGGTCGCCGCCGCGGAGGCGCGGCTCTCCGAGGCCAAGCGGGCCTTCGCGGAGGCGGAGGAGGCCGCCCGGCACGGCGAGGAGAACGCCGCCGCGCGCGCCGCCGAGCTCATCGCGACGGCCCGGGCCAGGGAGGAGCGGACGGGCCGGGAGACGGAGCGGGTGCTGCGGGAGCACGGGGAGCGGTGGGAGGAGGTGCGGGCGCACATGGACCACGTCCGCAGCAGCCTGGCGTCCCTGACGGGGCGGGGGCACGGCGAGGTCCCCGGTCCGGCGTCCGGGGACGCGGGCTGACGTTCCTCGCGGGGGCCTACCGGCCAGGGCCGTGGCGCGGGGCCCGTGAAGCGCCCGCCCCGGCCAGGATCAGGCCCTCCACGGCCTCGTAGCGCCCCCGCGCCTCCCGCTGGGCCTCGGGCCGGCTCCGTACCGTACCGAGCCACCCGAGCAGGAATCCCAGCGGAATCGACACGACGCCGGTGGTGGTGAAGGGGAACCAGGTCAGATCGGCCTCGGGGAACGCCGCGTCGGGGGAGCCGGTCACCAGGTTGGTGCCGGTCATGAGCACGGCGCAGCCGACCGTGCCGCCGATGAGGGTCCACAGCAGGCCCTTGCGGGTGAAGCGCCGCCAGAACAGCGTGTAGATGAGGGCGGGCGCGAGCGCCGACGCGCCGAGGCAGAACGACAGGGCGACCAGCGCGTGCGGGCCGCGGTCGCGGACGAGTACGGCGAGGGCGACGGCGACGGCTCCGACGGCGAGCGCGCAGCCGCGCGCGACGGCCTTCTCGCGGCGCGGTGCCAGGTCACGGCGGCAGGCCGCGAAGACGTCGTGGGCGAGGGAGTTGGCGCAGGCGAGGATCATCCCGGCGACGGAGGCGAGCAGGGTCAGGAAGATCGCCGAGCTGACGGTGGTGAGCAGCACGGTCTCGGCGGCGGAGAGGTCCGCCCCCAGCACGGCGCGCGAGCCCAGGAGGTAGGCGGTGTTGCCCTGCGGGTCGTGCCCGGCGATCGCCTTGCCGCCGAGCAGGGCCGTCGCGCCGAGGCCGATGACGGTGATGACGAGGACGAAGACCGCCACGCAGCCCACGGCCCAGGACAGGGAGCGCCGTATCTCGGGGGCGCTGCGCGCGGTGGACATGCGCATCGTGATGTGCGGCAGGCAGGCGCCGCCGAGCACCACGGTGAGCTCCGAGCTGATCATGTCGAGGCGGGGCGCGGGGCTGTTCTGGAACTGCGGGCCCGACTCCAGGAAGGCCGGGCCCTGTCCGCTGCCGTCGCGCGCGGCGATGAGCAGCGCGCCGGGGTCCCAGTCGAAGCGGCGCAGGATCAGGGCGGCGACGACGAGGCCGGAGCCGAGCAGGATCACGATCTTGAGGATCTGGATGAGGGCGGTGCCCTTCATGCCGCCGATCGCCGCGTAGCTGACCATGAGGACGCCGAGCGCGACCACGCACCCTGTCTTCAGGCCCGGCTGGGAGAAGCCGAGGATGAACGCGAGCAGGTCGCCCGCGCCCGCGAGCTGGACCAGCATCAGCGGCAGGAGCGCTGCGAGGGTGGCGGCGCAGGCGGTGACGCGGACCGCGCGGCCGGGCATGCGGCGCGCCAGGACGTCGCCCATGGTGAACCGGCCCGCGTTGCGCAGGGGTTCGGAGAGCAGGAACATCAGCAGGAGCAGCGACAGGGCGGTGCTCAGGGCGAGCACCACGCCGTCGTGGCCGACGAGCGCGATGACGCCGGTGGTGCCGAGGACGGTCGCGGCGGAGAGGTAGTCGCCCGCGATCGCCAGGCCGTTGCGCAGCGGGGTGAGTCCGCCGTAGCCGGTGTAGAACTCGTCGAGGCCGTCGCGTTCGGGCCCGGTGAGGACGCACAGCAACAGGGTGAGCGTGACGACGGCCGTGAAGGCCACGAGGGCCGGGCCCTGGGCGTCAGCCACGGCGTGCCTCCAGTTCCGCCCGGGTGCGCAGGCGCGCGGCGAGGCGGTCGACCCGGCGGCGCGCGGTGGTCTCGTACAGCGCCACGGCCAGGCACATCACGGGCAGTTGGGCCAGGCCGGCGAGGAGTCCTGTGGTGAGCCCGCCGCTGACGGCGTGGGTCATGAGGGCGGGCGCGAAGGCGGAAAGGACCAGGAAGAGGGCGAAGTAGCCGAGCGCGGTGAGGGTGGCGACGCGGCGCTGCCAGCGGTAGGCGGAGCGCAGCCGCCGCAGGTCGCCGTGGCGGCCTGGGTCGGGGCTCCGGCGCGGGGGCGGGGGTACGGGTGCGGGCGGCGGGGTGAGGGGCTGCCAGGGATACGTGGGGTACGTGGGGTACGAGGGGGAGGAGCGGGGAGCAGGGGGGTGGGGGCGGGAGTGGCGGGGCGGCTGGGACGGGGACGAGTCGGGGGGAGGGTGGGTCATCCCGGGTCTCCTTGCGTCTCCTTGCGCGGCTTCGGTCCGGGGCGGACCACGAGGGAGCGAGGGCCGAGAACGTTACTTGCAGGTAGGGCGATCCCGTAGGGTTTTCCCCATACTGATCAGTCGGTAAGAAGCTTCTCGGGGCGCGTACGTGTCAACTGCGCCGCCCGGGGCCGCTGTTGCGCCCCGGGGGCTTCGGGGCGACTGGCGCCTGGGCGGGCTGTTGCTCCTGGCCGGGCTCCTGGCCCGGCTCCGGTTCCTGGCCCTCTTCCTGGCCCGGCTCCGGCTCCTGGATGAGCGGGAACCGGCGGGGCGCCAGGAACAGCAGCACGAGCAGGCACACCACGGCCGCGCAGGCCGCCCCCAGGTAGACCGCGTCCACCGCCGCGTCGACCGCGCGCCGCAGCCGCTCCGGGTCGGCCACCGAGCCGGGGTCCTCCAGGGAGCGCGACACGGCGTCGAGCGACCCCGCGCCGTCGAGCCGCGCGCTCAGCACGCCGTTGGCCACGGCTCCGAAGAGGGCGGCGCCCACGGTCTGGCCGATCTGGCGGCAGAACAGCACGGACGCGGTGGTGGTGCCGCGCTCCGCCCAGCCGACGGTCGACTGGACGCCGACGATCAGGGGCAGCTGGAAGAGCCCGAGCGCCGCCCCGAGCAGCAGCATGAGCAGCGCGGGCTGCCAGGCGGCGCCGGGGTAGGGCAGCAGCGGGAAGGCGAAGAGGACCAGGGCCGCCGCGCCGATGCCGAGCATGGCGGTGGCGCGGAAGCCGATCCGCCGGTAGACGTGCTGGCTGAGGGCCGCCGACACCGGCCAGCTCAGGGTCATCACGGAGAGCACGAAGCCCGCCGCGATCGGGGCGAGTTGGAGCACCGACTGCGCGTACGTGGGCAGGAACACGGTCGGCGCGACCATGACCAGGCCGAGCGAGCCGAGCGCCAGGTTCACGGCGGCGATGGGGCGCCGCCGCCACACCCAGCCGGGGATGATCGGGTCCGCCGCGCGCCGCTCCACGGCCACGACCGCGCCGACGGCGGCGAGCCCCACCGCGAACAGGGCCAGCGACGGCGCCGACAGCCAGTCCCAGGCGACGCCGCCCTGCACGAGCGCGGTGAGCAGCGCCCCGCCCGCGGCGAACACGGCGAGCGCCCCTGCCCAGTCGACGCGCCGCCGCGGCGCCCGCTCGCGCGTGGGTTCGTGCAGGTGGCGCACGATCAGCCAGAGCGCGAGCGCCCCCACGGGCAGGTTGATCAGGAAGATCCAGCGCCAGTCGGCGTACGCGGTGAGCAGGCCGCCGACCGCGGGCCCGGCGACGGCCGAGGTGGCCCACACCGTGGAGAGGCGCGCCTGGATCTTGGGGCGTTCCTTGAGCGGGTACAGATCGGCGGCGAGCGTCTGCACGGTGCCCTGGAGCGCGCCGCCGCCGAGGCCCTGCAGGACGCGGAAGGCGATCAGGGAGCCCATGTTCCAGGCGAGCGCGCACAGCGCGGAGCCGAGCAGGAACAGCACGCTGCCCGCGATCAGGACGGGCTTGCGGCCGAAGGTGTCGGACAGCTTGCCGTAGAGGGGCAGCGTGACGGGTCGCGGCCAGCAGATAGCCGGAGAACAGCCAGGAGAAGACGGAGAAGCCGCCGAGCGCGCCGACGATCTGCGGCACGGCCGTGGAGACGATGGTGGCGTCCAGGGCGGCGAGCGCCATGACGAGCATGAGCGCGGCGACGACGGCGCCGCGTCTGTCCGGATCGCTGGCGCCGCGTCTGCCGCCGGTGCCGCCGCTGGCGCTGCTGCTGCTGCCGCTGGCGCTGCCTATGCCGCCGCTGGCGCTGCCGCTCATCGATTTCCCTTCCCCGTGCACCAGTTGCCCCGGGTCACCTTCTCACCGAAGGCGCCCTCAGGGGGAGGGTGGAGGATCTCTCGCCTGGTGGGAGGGGGTGCGATAAGGACGAGGGTGGAGTGACCCTGAGAACCGCTCCACCGCCGGGTGGAGAACCCCTAGGGGGACCTCCGTACTAGGGACAGGGAGACGTTGGTACCGGCGGAGGACGAGAGAGCCCGGCGTCGTCCTTAGATTTGCCTTACGCCGTGGGGCACGGGGCGGGGGACCCGGGCCACGGGGCGTGCGGCGCGGGGCCGGCGACGGGGGTCCGGCCCCGCACTGCGCTCAGCCTCAGGACGGGGGGTGGGGTTTTCCCCCGGGAAAGACGGAGCTTTGCACCAGGGCGCCGGAGCACTCCGGCACACCAGACTGAACTCGGAACGCAGGGCCCCCGACGCGGAGCGCAGCCGCACGGCACCGACCCAGGGCACCGACCCACGGCATCACCGCACGACATCACGCACGACTTCAACGCACGGCACCAGCACCGGGCCACCGCGTTCACTACATCACCGACATAGGAGACTTACCGTGACAACGGCTGTGACCACTCCCAGGCACGGGGGTACTGGAGGGCGTACGGCCGTGGCGGCGCGGGCGCGCCAGGTCGTGAAGGCGTACGGCTCCGGGGAGACCCGCGTCGTCGCCCTCGACCACATCGACGTGGACATCGCCCGCGGCCAGTTCACCGCGATCATGGAGCCCGTCCGGGTCCGGCAAGTCCACGCTCATGCACTGCCTCGCGGGCCTCGACACGGTCAGCGGCGGGCAGATCTATCTCGACGAGACCGAGATCACCGGCCTCAAGGACAAGAAGCTCACCCAGCTGCGCCGGGACCGCATCGGCTTCATCTTCCAGGCGTTCAACCTGCTGCCGACGCTGAACGCGATCGAGAACATCACGCTGCCGATGGACATCGCGGGCCGCAAGCCCGACAAGGGCTGGCTGGACCAGGTCGTCCAGACCGTCGGCCTGGCCGGGCGCCTGAAGCACCGGCCCACCGAGCTCTCCGGCGGCCAGCAGCAGCGCGTCGCCGTGGCCCGCGCCCTCGCCTCCCGCCCCGAGATCATCTTCGGTGACGAGCCGACCGGAAACCTCGACTCCCGCGCGGGCGCCGAAGTCCTCGGCTTCCTGCGCAGGTCGGTGACCGAGCTCGGCCAGACCATCGTGATGGTCACCCACGACCCGGTGGCCGCCTCCTACGCCGACCGCGTGCTGTACCTGGCCGACGGCCGCATCGTCGACGAGATGTACAACCCCACCGCCGACCAGGTCCTGGACCGCATGAAGCACTTCGACGCCCGGGGGCGCACGTCATGACCGTGCTGAAGACCTCGATGCGCAACTTCCTCGCGCACAAGGGACGCATGGCGCTCTCCGCGGTCGCCGTGGTCCTCTCGGTGGCCTTCGTCTGCGGCACGCTGGTGTTCTCGGACACGATGTCGACCACCTTCGACAAGCTCTTCGCCGCGACGTCCGCCGACGTCACGCTCTCCCCGAAGAACGCCCCGGACGCGGGCGACGAGGGCCCGCGCACCGGCAAGCCCGAGTCCCTGCCCGCCGCCGCGATAGCCGACGTGAAGAAGGCCGACGGCGTGAAGTCCGCCGAGGGCGCGGTCAGCAGCGACTCCGTCACCGTCGTCAACTCCAAGAACAAGGACATCGGCCCGTCCAGCGGCGCCCCCACCCTCGCGGGCAACTGGACGAAGAACGACCTGCGTTCCATGGAGATCACCTCCGGCCACGCCCCGCGCGGCCCCACCGAGGTGATGCTCGACGCCGACACCGCCGACAAGAAGAACCTCAAGATCGGTGACGAGCTGCGCACCATCGCCGCCACCGGCACCTTCACCACGAAGATCACCGGCATCGCCACCTTCAAGGTGACCAACCCCGGCGCCACCGTCGTCTACTTCGACACCGCCACCGCCCAGCGCGAACTGATCGGCACCACCGGCCGGTTCACGCAGATCAACGTCACCGCCGCGAGTGGCGTGAGCGACACCCAGCTCAAGGCGAACGTGGCGAAGACCCTCGGCGCCAAGGCCGCCGAGTACAAGATCAAGACGCAGAAGGAGAGCGCGGACGACAACCGCAAGTCCGTCAGCAGCTTCCTGGACGTCATGAAGTACGCGATGCTCGGCTTCGCCGGGATCGCCTTCCTCGTCGGCATCTTCCTGATCATCAACACCTTCTCGATGCTGGTCGCCCAGCGCACCCGCGAGATCGGCCTGATGCGGGCCATCGGCTCCAGCCGCAAGCAGGTCAACCGCTCGGTGCTCGTCGAGGCCCTGCTGCTCGGCGTCGTCGGCTCCGTCCTCGGCATCGGCGCGGGCATCGGCCTCGCCGTCGGCCTGATGAAGCTGATGTCGGGCATCGGCATGGAGCTGTCCACGGGGGACCTCACCATCTCGGCGACGACCCCGGTGGTGGGCCTGCTCCTCGGCATCATCGTCACCGTCCTCGCCGCGTACCTCCCGGCCCGCCGCGCGGGCAAGGTCTCCCCGATGGCCGCCCTGCGCGACGCGGGCACCCCGGCCGACGGCAAGTCCAGCGCCGTGCGCGCCGCCCTCGGCCTGACCCTCACCGGCGCCGGAGTCTTCGGCCTCTACGCCGCCGCGGCGGCCGACAAGGCGAAGGAGGGCTCCCTCTTCCTCGGCCTCGGCGTCGTCCTCACCCTCATCGGCTTCGTCGTCATCGGCCCGGTCCTTGCGTCCTTCGTGGTCCGCGTGATCAGCGCGGTGCTGCTGCGGATGTTCGGCCCCGTCGGCCGCATGGCCGAGCGCAACGCCCTGCGCAACCCCCGCCGCACCGGCGCCACCGGCGCCGCCCTCATGATCGGCCTGGCCCTGGTGGCCTGCCTGTCGGTGGTCGGCACGTCGATGGTCGCCTCGGCCACGGACGAGCTGGACAAGTCGGTCGGCGCGGACTTCATCGTGCAGGGCAAGCAGCCCGTCAGCCACCAGGTGGAGAAGCGCCTGAAGGCCACCCCGTACGTCGCCCACACCACGCGCTTCAAGGAGGTCAGGGCCGACATCACCACCCCCGACGGCAAGACCGAGAAGGGCATCGACCTCAGCGCGAACGACCGCACCTACGTGCAGGACCTGCGCCGCGAGACCACCGCGGGGCAGATGACCGCCGCCTACGGGACCAACGCGATGTCGGTGGGCGAGGGCTTCGCCAAGGACCACCACCTGAAGGTGGGCGACAAGCTCAAGGTCGCCTTCGACGACGGCCGGACCGGCCAGCTGAAGCTCGCGGCGATCACCGACGAGGAGGGCACCCTCGACCGGGGCGCGATGTATCTGAACATCACCACCGTCGAGCGGTACGTCGACGCCGACCGGATTCCGCTGAGCGGCACCGTCTTCGCCAAGGCGGTCGACGGCAAGCAGGACGAGGCCTACGCGGCACTCAAGAAGACCCTGGCGACGGACCCGCAGCTCAAGGTCCAGGACCAGACCGACTTCAAGGAGACCCTGAAGGACCAGGTCGGCCAGCTCCTGAACATCGTCTACGGCCTCCTCGGACTCGCGATCATCGTGGCCGTCCTGGGCGTGGTGAACACCCTGGCCCTCTCCGTGGTGGAGCGCACCCGCGAGATCGGCCTGATGCGGGCCATCGGCCTCTCCCGCCGCCAGCTGCGCCGCATGATCCGCATGGAGTCCGTGGTCATCGCCCTCTTCGGCGCCCTCCTCGGCCTCGGCCTCGGCATGGGCTGGGGGGCGACCGCCCAGCAGCTCCTCGCCCTGGAAGGCCTGAAGACCCTGGAGATCCCCTGGCCGACGATCCTCACGGTCTTCGTCGGCTCGGCGTTCGTGGGCCTCTTCGCCGCCCTGGTCCCGGCGTTCCGGGCGGGCCGGATGAACGTACTGAACGCGATCGCCACCGAATAGCACCGAAGCCGGTCCCGGGCGCACGCCGCCCGGTTCCCGGGGCCCCGGTCCGCGCGACCCGGGCCCCGGCCCGCGCCCCGCCACCCCGTCTCAGGGGCGGCGGGGCGCTGTGGTGTGCGCCACGGCGAGCGATCTTCTTGGATTTTCCCTTTCCGGGCGCCGGGGGATGGGCTAATTTACTTCCGGCTGACGTGCTCCGCGCGGAACTACCCTGACCGCTGGGCACGGGCCATTAACGGGGAACAACGGGGAACTACAGGGAACGGGGAAAAGTGAATAAAGCGCAAATCTCTCTCGGGGGTGCCCTGCTCGCGGGCGCGGTCATCGTCACCTCGGCGCTGCCCGCCGCCGCGGATACGGAACCGAAGGCTCCGGCCGCGGTCTCGGGTGCGGCGAAGGCCGACGCCTCCGCCACGGCGCTGCCCATGGTCGGCGCCGCCTACCGGCTGAAGAAGCTCAAGGCGCTGACCAGCAAGGGCAATGCCTCTAACGAGGAGTGGTTCAAGTACCTGGGCCTTTACCGGCAGGGTTCGAACTATTTCCGGTTCAATTGGGACACCGACTACTGCTCGGGTCCCGCGACCGAGAAGCAGCCCGGTGGCTATGACTTCAGCTTCTCCTGCTACCGGCATGACTTCGGTTACCGGAACTACAAGAAGTACGCCGGTGAGTACAATTTCAAGAAGTACCACCGGAAGCGCATTGATGACGTTTTCCTGCAGGATATGCAGCAGCAGTGCGGCAGGAAGTTCTGGGCCGACCCGCTCACGCCCGCCCTGCGCAAGAAGATGAAGGCGGCCCTGCAACAAGACGGCGAAGACGTACTACAACACCGTCCGCGCCGTCGGGCACCTGTAGAGCGTCACCCCCGCGGAGCGCCATGCTCCTGGACCGCCGCGTCGCCACGCGCGAGGGAGTGGTCCTCGCGGACGGGGAAGCAGCGACCAGGGCCGGGTCCGGTGGGATTCCACCGGGCCCGGCCCTGGTTCCGGTTCAGAGGGAAACGCGGCCGACGTGCATGACCACGATGGTGATGGTGCCCTCGTCGATCTCGTACATCAGGCGGTATAAGCCGACGTGCAAGCGGCGGACCTCGGGTGACCCGTAGGCGACGGTGCCGTGTGGGCGGGGGTCGTCGGCCAGCAGGTCGACGGCGGCGTACACCTGACTCAGACCGTCAGGGTCGTCCTTCAGGAAGCGCACGGCGGTGTCGGTCGCCTGCTCGTGCCAGATGATCTGGTAGCTCACTCACGCTCCAGACCGAGCAACTTGCGCACTTCCTCGTGCGGGACGCCGACGAACGTGCCGTCGGCCTTCTCGGCTCGGTAGCGGGCCACCGCGAGCTGCTCCTCCAGCTCCAGCATCCGCTCCTCCATCTCGGCCAGCTCAGCCGGATTTATGAAGACGGCCGCGGCCTGGCCGTGATCGGTGATGGTGATGCGTTCACGCGCATGGGCGGTGCGGCGTACCAGGGAGCCGAACTTGGCCCGCGCCTCGGTGATGGGCAGCGTCTCGCTCATAGACAAAACAGTACGCTTCACGCGCCTTCTGTACAGTCCCTCGATCGGGTGAGCGGCGGCGTGGCGACGTACTCTGGGAGGCCCCCGGCCCGTGAGACGTGTCGGGCGGTTCGCGTTGTCCACGCCCCCCGGACGGGATGCCCCTTCATGACCCTGCACGGACTGCTGGACGCCGTCGTCAAGGACGCGGCCCTCACCGAAGCGGTGAAGGCCGCCGCCGACGGCAACCGGCACCACATCGACCTGGTCGGCCCCCCGGCCGCCCGCCCCTTCGCGGTGGCCGCCCTGGCCCGCCAGGCACGGCGCACCGTGCTCGCCGTGACGGCGACAGGACGCGAGGCCGAGGACCTCGCGGCCGCGCTGCGGACGATCCTGCCGCCGGAGGGCGTCGCGGAGTACCCCTCCTGGGAGACGCTGCCGCACGAGCGCCTCAGCCCCCGCAGCGACACCGTGGGCCGCCGCCTCGCGGTCCTGCGCCGCCTGGCGCACCCCAGCGCCGACGACCCGGAGACGGGCCCGGTCAGCGTGGTCGTCGCCCCCGTGCGCTCCGTGCTCCAGCCGCAGGTCAAGGGCCTGGGCGAGCTGGAGCCCGTGGCGCTGCGCACGGGCGAGTCGGCGGACCTGAACGACGTCGTCCAGGCGCTGGCCGCCGCCGCGTACTCCCGGGTGGAGCTGGTGGAGAAGCGCGGCGAGTTCGCCGTGCGCGGCGGCATCCTCGATGTCTTCCCGCCGACGGAGGAACACCCGCTGCGGGTGGAGTTCTGGGGCGACGACATCGAGGAGATCCGCTACTTCAAGGTCGCCGACCAGCGGTCCCTGGAGGTCGCCGAGCACGGCCTGTGGGCGCCGCCGTGCCGGGAGCTGCTCCTGACGGACGAGGTCCGAGGGCGGGCGGCGGCGCTCGCCGAGGCGCACCCCGAGCTGGGCGAGCTGCTCGGGAAGATCGCCGAGGGCATCGCCGTGGAGGGCATGGAGTCCCTGGCCCCGGTCCTCGTGGACGACATGGAGCTGCTGCTCGACGTGCTGCCCAAGGGCTCGATGGCGGTCGTCTGCGACCCGGAGCGGGTGCGCACCCGCGCCGCCGACCTGGTGGCGACCAGCCAGGAGTTCCTGCAGGCCAGCTGGGCCGCCACGGCGGGCGGCGGGCAGGCCCCCATCGACGTGGGCGCGGCCTCCCTGTGGGGCATCGCCGACGTGCGCGACCGGGCGCGGGAGCTCGGCATGATGTGGTGGTCGGTGAGCCCGTTCGCCGCCGACGCGGAGGGCGACGACGACACGCTCACGCTCGGCATGCACGCCCCGGAGACCTACCGGGGCGACACGGCGAAGGCCCTCGCCGACACCAAGGGCTGGCTCGCCGACGGCTGGCGCACGGTGTACGTCACGGAGGGGCACGGCCCGGCCGCCCGCACCGCCGAGGTCCTCGGCGGCGAGGGCATCGCGGCCCGCCTGGACGCGGACCTGGCCGAGCTGACCCCGTCGGTGGTGCACGTGGCGTGCGGCTCCATCGACTACGGCTTCGTCGACCCGAAGCTGCGCCTGGCGGTGCTCACCGAGACCGACCTCACCGGGCAGAAGGCCGCGGGCAAGGACGGGCAGCGCATGCCCGCACGGCGCCGCAAGACCATCGACCCGCTCACCCTGGAGCCGGGCGACTACATCGTCCACGAGCAGCACGGCGTGGGCCGCTACATCGAGATGGTGCAGCGCACCGTGCAGGGCGCGACCCGCGAGTACCTGGTCGTGGAGTATGCGCCCGCCAAGCGCGGCCAGCCCGGCGACCGGCTGTACATCCCCACCGACCAGCTGGAGCAGATCACCAAGTACGTGGGCGGCGAGGCCCCCACGCTGCACCGGCTCGGCGGCGCCGACTGGACCAAGACCAAGGCCCGCGCGAAGAAGGCGGTCAAGGAGATCGCCGCGGACCTGATCAAGCTGTACTCGGCGCGGATGGCGGCCCCCGGCCACACCTTCGGTCCGGACACGCCCTGGCAGCGCGAGCTGGAGGACGCGTTCCCGTACGCGGAGACCCCCGACCAGCTCACCACGATCGCCGAGGTCAAGGAGGACATGGAGAAGTCGGTCCCGATGGACCGCCTGATCTGCGGCGACGTCGGTTACGGCAAGACGGAGATCGCCGTCCGCGCGGCCTTCAAGGCGGTGCAGGACGGCAAGCAGGTCGCGGTCCTCGTGCCGACGACGCTGCTCGTGCAGCAGCACTTCGGCACGTTCACCGAGCGGTACGGCCAGTTCCCCGTCAACGTACGGGCGCTCAGCCGCTTCCAGAGCGACACCGAGTCGAAGGCGACCCTGGAGGGCCTCAAGGACGGCTCCGTCGACATCGTCATCGGCACCCACCGCCTCTTCTCCTCCGAGACCAAGTTCAAGGACCTGGGCCTGGTCATCGTGGACGAGGAGCAGCGCTTCGGCGTCGAGCACAAGGAGCAGCTGAAGAAGCTGCGCGCCAACGTGGACGTGCTCACGATGTCCGCGACGCCCATTCCCCGTACGCTCGAAATGGCCGTGACCGGCATCCGCGAGATGTCGACGATCACGACGCCGCCGGAGGAGCGCCACCCGGTGCTCACCTTCGTCGGGCCGTACGAGGAGAAGCAGATCGGCGCGGCCATCCGCCGTGAACTCCTGCGCGAGGGCCAGGTCTTCTACATCCACAACCGGGTGGAGTCCATCGACCGGGCCGCCGCCCGTCTGCGCGAGATCGTGCCGGAGGCGCGGATCGCCACCGCCCACGGCCAGATGTCGGAGCAGGCCCTGGAGCAGGTCGTGGTGGACTTCTGGGAGAAGAAGTTCGACGTGCTCGTGTCGACGACGATCGTCGAGTCCGGCATCGACATCTCCAACGCCAACACCCTCATCGTGGAGCGCGGCGACAACTTCGGCCTGTCCCAGCTGCACCAGCTGCGCGGCCGCGTGGGCCGTGGCCGCGAGCGCGGCTACGCGTACTTCCTGTACCCGCCGGAGAAGCCGCTCACCGAGACCGCGCACGAACGGCTCGCGACCATCGCCCAGCACACGGAGATGGGCGCGGGCATGTACGTGGCGATGAAGGACCTGGAGATCCGCGGCGCCGGAAACCTCCTCGGCGGCGAGCAGTCCGGCCACATCGCGGGCGTCGGCTTCGACTTGTACGTGCGGATGGTGGGCGAGGCCGTCGCGGACTACCGCAAGTCGCTGGAGAGCGGGGAGATCGAGGAGGAGCCGCCGCTGGAGGTGAAGATCGAGCTGCCGGTCGACGCGCACGTCCCGCACGACTACGCGCCCGGCGAGCGCCTTCGCCTGCAGGCCTACCGCTCGATCGCCTCCGCCAACTCGGAGGCGGACATCAAGGCCGTGCGCGAGGAGCTCACCGACCGCTACGGCAAGCTGCCGGAGCCGGTCGAGAACCTCCTGCTCGTGGCGGGCCTGCGCATGCTGTCCCGCGCCTGCGGGGTGGGCGAGATCGTGCTCCAGGGCACGAACATCCGCTTCGCTCCGGTGGAGCTCAGGGAGTCCCAGGAGCTGCGCCTGAAGCGGCTCTACCCGGGTTCGGTCATCAAGCCGGCCACGCACCAGGTGCTCGTGCCGCGCCCGAAGACCGCGAAGGTCGGCGGCAAGCCGCTGGTCGGGCGGGAACTCCTCGGCTGGGTGGGGGAGTTCCTGGCGTCGGTCCTCGGGTCGTAGCCGGGCGGCGTGCGCGCCCCGGGCGGACTCAGGGCGCGCACGCCGCGGCGACGGAGAGGCTGTTCTCGTACAGGTGGTGCCGGGTGATCCGGCCGTTCTCCACGGTCAGGCGCAGCGCGAACGGGCCCTCGAAGGACTTGCCGGTGGCGCTCACGGTGCCCGAAAGACGGCCCATGATGACGGCGTCGTGCCCGCTCACCAGGTACGTGTCCACGCTGGCCCGGGAGTCATCGGCGACGGTGTAGCGGGCCAGCTCCTCGCCCTGGGCGGCGCATTCGGCGCCGGTGGAGCGGGGGCGTATCCAGGGGACGACGGGGTTCTCGGCGAGCAGCCAGTCCACGTCGTCGGCGAAGATCCCGGTGAGGCGCGCGGTGTCGTTGGCGAGGCGCGCGGCGAGGAACGCGTCGACGGTGGCGCGGGTGGCGTCCTCGACGGTGGTGGACCGGGCGGCTTCCGTGGCCATGGGGGCTCCCTCGTTTCGCGTGCTCGGGCCGCCTGGTGGGGGCCCGTTGACGCTCTAGAGGCTGCCAGGGCGCGCGGAAGCGGTCGATTACCTCCGGGGTAGCCGACCGCCGCCGCGCCGGGTCAGTTCACTTCTGGCTCTGCTCGGGCCGCTCCTCGTTCAGGCCGAGCTTTTCCTGGACCTGTTCCTTGGCCCGGTCGACCTTGTCGGCGTACTTGCCGCCGGTCTTCTCGTCGATCTCTTCGGCGGCGGCGTTGCTGATGGCCTCGGCCTTGTCCTTGAATCCGTCGGCGATGCCCATGCGGAACTCCTAACGGGCTTCGGGGGAGGGGTGCACGACAGACGTTACGTCGGTATTGCGCGGCTTGCCTGTTGAGGGCCGGTATGGTCTGGACCACTCGGTCGCTACCGTGGGGGCCGGTCCATGGGGAGGGAAGTTCCGTGAGGTTCGCGCACTCGGGGCGGCGCGCCGCCGCCTACGCCGTCGTACTGGCCGCCGTGGTGGGAGGCCTCGCCGGCTGCGACGACGGCGACAAGGACGGGGCGAGGGAGGGCGGCGCGCCCGGTGGGCGCGCGGGCGCCGCGCTCGCCGCCGTCGACTCGCTGACCGTCAAGGGCCGCGCCCCCAAGACCGGTTACGACCGCGCCCGCTTCGGCAGCCCCTGGGCGGACACCGACTCCAACGGCTGCGGCACCCGCGACGACATACTCAAGCGGGACCTGAAGGGCGTGCGCCACCGCGGCGGCGACTGCGTCGTCAGCTCCGGGACGCTCGCGCCCGACCCGTACACCGGCAAGGACGTGACGTTCACGCGCGGCCGCAGCCGCGTCGACATCGACCACGTCGTGGCGCTCTCCGACGCCTGGCAGAAGGGCGCGAACCGCTGGGAGGCGAGCAAGCGCATCGCCCTCGCCAACGACCCCCTGAACCTCCTCGCCGTGGACGCGGGCCCCAACCGCGGCAAGGGCGACGGCGACACCGCGACGTGGCTGCCGCCGGACAAGGGCTTCAGGTGCGCGTACGTGGCGCGGCAGGTGGCCGTGAAGAAGAAGTACGGGCTGTGGGTGACGGGCTCCGAGCGGGACGCGATGCGGCGGGTCCTTTCGCGCTGCCCGGGGGAGAAGCTGCCCGGCGGCGGCAACCCGACGCGGGCGCCGGAGCGGTTCGGGGCCCGCTGATCCGAGCGCGTTGACCGGGCTTTCGGGACGCGCCCGTTAAGCCGGTCGCCCGGTCGACGATGAGCCGCGTCCCCGAGGCGTTCCCCGAGTACGTCCTGGTGGCCACGGACGGCCAGGGGCGGGTGGTGGCACGGGCGTTCAGCGTGCCGTTCGCGCTGCGGCCCGAGGGGCGGGGCGGGGAGCGCGGCGAACTGCCGGACGGCGGCTGGGACCAGGTCATGGTCTGGGCCTTCGCCGACCTGCGGTACGGCGACGAGCCGGACACGGTGAGCGCCATCGAGGTCGCCGTCGACCCCCGGTGCCAGGGGCGCGGCCTCTCCGGCCGGATGCTCGCCGCGATGCGGGACAACGCCCGCGCCCACGGCTTCCCGCAGGTCGTCGCCCCGGTGCGGCCGAGCGCCGAGCACCTGGAGCCCGCGACTCCCATCGACGGCCCCGGCGGGGACGGCCTCGTGGCGGTGCCGGGCGCGCTGGTGCCGGTGCACCGGGTGGTGGGGCGCGGTTACGCGGTCTGCGTCGAGCCGGACGTGTGGGTGCGGCACGCCCTGTGACGGGCGGGCCGCGCCTGGCCCGCGGCCCGGCGGGCGTCAGCCGTCCAGCTCGTCGAGGTCGAGCACGTCGCCCTTGGGCGGGGTGGCCTTCACGGGCTTGTCGAAGTCGGTGAAGACGAGCGTGTCCTTCTTCTTGCCCTTGCCGGGGTCGTTGACCGCCTTCAGGAGGTAGGGCTTGCCCTCGGTGGCCACGTAGAGCGTCGCCCGCTCCTTGCCGTCGCTCTCGTGCAGCGCGATCGCCGGGGTGCCGTCGACGGTGGTGGCCTTGCCCTTGCGGGCCACGGAGCCGGTCTCGTCGAAGTCGGCGAGCACCGTCTTCAGGTCGCAGAACTGGGCGAAGTCCTTCTCGTCGGACTTCGTCGTGCCGGTCTTCACCCAGCGGTCCGCCATCATGTCGACCGAGGCGTCGACGTCGGCCTTCGGCTCGCCCTTCATCTCGGCGCGCAGGAACGCGGCGTCGTACCGCATGTACACCGTCTTGTCCTTGCCGATCAGGTCGACCGAGCCCTCGCCGGTGGTGCCGATGGTGCCCGCGCAGTGCCCCTTGGTGTCGAGCGCGAGGTCGATGGAGCCGGGTCCTCCGCCGTCCGCCATGGACCCCTTCATGCGGAGCGAGGACGCGCCGGACGTCGCCTTCATGGCCTTGTCGACGATCTGCGGCCCCGACAGGTCCGCGAACGGCCCCTTCTCCGTGGCCGCCGCCGACTTCTTGGAGCCGTCGGACTCGTCGTCCCCGCAGCCCGTCAGCGTGACGGTCGCGGCGGTGGCCAGGCAGAGCGCGGCGAAGGCGGTGCGGCGTGAGTACGCGTGCATGGAAGGTCCCCCAGGGAGTTCGTGTTCAGCTACGCCATCACAGCAGATGCGTGTGAACCGAGTCAACACGGTTCACGAGAGTTGGGTGAGTGCACGGCCGTGAACGGGTCCGCTCAACCCGGATGGGTAAGCTCGACGTCACACGCGGTCAAGGGGAAGACCGCGCGCGGGGGCCGCGACGACCGGCGCCCACCGCGCGCCGCGCGACCAGCGGCGAGTGACCAGCGACCAGCGACGAACGACCAGCGACGAGCGACCAGCGACGAAGGGGCGGGGCCAGTGGGGACCAGCGGGCCGACGCGGCCGGGGGACGGCACCGAGGACGACACCAGGCACGACACGGCGGGCGCGGTGGGCGGTGCGGCGGCGGCACGCGGTGAGGCCGCGCCGCACGGCGAGGCAGCGGCAGGCGGCGATAGCGGGCCGCACGGTGACAGCGGGCCGCACGGTGACAGCGCGCCGCACGGCGAGGTCCCGGCGGCCGCCACCGAGGTGACCGCCGCCGGAATCGCGCGCCTCGCGGGCGTCGGCCGCGCCGCCGTCAGCAACTGGCGCCGCCGCCACGCCGACTTCCCCCAGCCCGTCGGCGGCACCGACACCAGCCCCTCCTTCGCGCTCGCCGAAGTCGAGGGCTGGCTGCGCGGCCAGGGCAAACTCGCCGAAGTACCGCTGCGTGAACGGGTCTGGCAGCAGCTCGCCGGACACCCCGCGGGCCCCCTCACCGCCCTGCTGCACACCGGCTGCGCCCTGCTGCTCGTGCACGACCGGCACCCCGAGTGGCTGCGGCTGAGCGCCGTGTCCGACGCGCACCTGGCGCGGCTGCTGCCCGACGCGCTCGACGCGGTGCTCGCGCCGCGGTTCGGCGAGGAGCGGGCCGTGCGCGTGCCCTCGACACCCGAACTCCAGGCGTCCGTCCCGCTGCTGCGCTCCGCCGCCGAACTCGCCGCCGAACTCGGCGCGCACACGGCGTACGAGTTCCTGCTCGGCCGCCACCTCGACGCCAACCCCCGCCAGTACACGCTCACCCCGCAGGGCCCCGCCGACCTCATGGCCGGGCTCGCCGGGCCCGGCGCAAGCGTCCTCGACCCGGCCTGCGGCACCGGCGCCCTGCTGCGCGCCGCCGCGGGCCGCCCCGGCCAGCACCTGTACGGCCAGGACAGCGCCCCCGACCTCGCCGCGCTCACCGCCCTGCGCCTCGCCCTCGGCGCCCCGAGCGGAACCGTCTCCGTGCGCACCGCCGCCGCCGACACCCTGCGCGCCGACGCGCACCCGGCCGTGAGCGCGGACGTCGTCCTGTGCCACCCGCCGTTCAACGACCGCAACTGGGGCCACGACGAACTCGCCTACGACGCCCGCTGGGAGTACGGCCTCCCGGCCCGCACCGAATCAGAGCTCGCCTGGGTGCAGCACGCCCTGGCCCGGCTGCGCGACGGCGGCACCGCCGTCCTCCTGATGCCGCCCGCCGCCGCGTCCCGCCGCTCCGGCCGCCGCATCCGCGCCGACCTGCTGCGCCGCGGCGCCCTGCGCGCGGTGGTCGCGCTGCCCGCGGGCGCCGCGCCCCCCTACAACCTGCCGCTGCACGTCTGGGTCCTGCGCAGGCCGGGCCAAGGCGCGCCCGCCGCCCCCGAGGCCCTGCTCGTGGAGGCCGCCGAGGCCGCCGCGGCCACCGACGGCAGGCCCGCAGACGGCCGCGACCCGCGCGCCTGGCCGCCGCTGCGAGGCGCCGTGCTCGACGCCTACCGCCGCTTCGAGCGCCACGGCACCCTCGACGAACTCCCCGGCTTCGCCCTCTCGGTGCCCGTCATCGAACTCCTCGACGACGAGGTCGACCTGACGCCCGCGCGCCATCTGCCGCCCCGGGCCGCGGGCGGCGGCGCCGCGGAACTCGGCGACGTCCGCGACCGGCTCGGCGAGACGCTGCGCCTGACCGCCGACCTCGCCCCGCCGCGCGCCGAGCCCGCCACCCCCGACGCGGCCCGCTGGCCGCTCACCACCATCGGCGAACTCGCCCGCGCGGGCGCCCTGACGCTCCACACCGGCGGCGTCGGCGCCCCCGCAGGAGTGCCCGTCCTCACCGACCACGACGTGCTCGCCGGGGCGCCCCCCACCGTGTCCCCCTCCGTCCCCGCCGCCGCGCACGAGACGGCGGGCGCGCGCACCGAGCCGCCCGTGCTCACCGAGACCGGCGACGTCGTCGTGCCCGTCTCCGGCGCCAGCACCGCCCGCGTCGTCGACGCGGCCACCGCGGGCGCCGCACTCGGCCGCGGCCTCGCCCTGCTGCGGCCCGACCCGGCCGCGCTCGACCCCTGGTTCCTCGCCGGGTTCCTGCGCTCCACCGCCAACAGCCGCAGGGCGAGCAGCCACGCCTCCACCTCCGCCCGCCTCGACGTGCGCCGCCTGCAGCTGCCCCGGCTGCCGCTGGAGCGCCAGCGCGGCTACGGCGAGCACTTCCGCGCGCTCGCCGCCTTCGAGGACGCGCTGCGCCTCGCGGGCCGCCTCGGCGAGCAGCTGGTGCGCGGCATGTACGACGGACTGACGGACGGGACGGTCGCACCAGGAGCCCCCAAGGCCCCCCGCGGCCCAGGAGAACACGGACTGACCCGTACCGCGTGATCAGTACGGCAACGGTTCGGTACAACCCGATTCGGGTCACCGGGGTCGGCCTATACGCTCGAACCCTCAACTGTCGGCCCCGCCAGGTATCAGGAGCAGCCATGCACGGCCACGGCTACGCGCCGCCGCCCCCACCGGCCCCGTCCGCGGGCTCGCCTGTGACGCTGCGCGTGCTGTTCGTGGTGCTCGCCGTCGTGACGTGCGGCTTCCTCGCGTGGGCCGCGCTGCTGCGGCTCGCGCTCGTCACGCGCAAGACCCGGGACTGGGTGCTCTTCTGGCTCCTCGTCGCCCTGGACGTCACGGCCGTCGTCCTCATCGGGATCGACCAGGGCGACGAGGAGTTCGCCGCCCCCGGCAACGCGGGCATGACGATCCTCGTCGCCACGGTCGTGCCCGTGGTGGCCTACTACCTGACCATGGACATCCGCTACTTCGCGCGGCTCGCCCAGGCCCAGGCCGTCTACCACCAGCCGCAGTTCCCCGGCTACGCCCCGCAGCAGCCCCAGGCACCCCAGCCGCCCCAGCCGTCGTACGGCTACCCGACGCAGACCGCGGCCACCCCGGTCCAGAACCCGGCCCCGGCCCCGCCGCCCCGGCCCGCCCGCATCGACCAGGTCCGCGCCGAGCTCGACGAGCTGAGCGACTACCTGCGCAAGCAGGAAGGCGGCAGCTGACCGTGACCCGGGGGACGGACCGGCGCGTCGTCGCCGGGCGCTACGAGCTGGCCACGCTCATCGGCCAGGGCGGCATGGGCCAGGTCTGGACGGCCTACGACCAGCGCCTCGACCGCCGCGTCGCGGTGAAACTCCTGCGCCCGGACAAGGTCGCGGGCGCCGAGGCCGACGAGCTGCGCCGCCGCTTCATCCGCGAGTGCCGCGTCACCGCGCAGGTCGACCACCCGGGCCTGGTCACCGTGCACGACGCGGGCAGCGACGACGACGACCTCTACCTGGTCATGCAGTACGTCGACGGCGCCGACCTCGGCGACCACCTCGCCGAGCACACCCCCTACCCCTGGCAGTGGTCCGTCGCCGTCGCCGCCCAGCTGTGCGCCGTGCTCTCCGCGGTGCACGCCGTGCCGATCGTGCACCGCGACCTCAAGCCGCGGAACGTGATGGTCCGCCAGGACGGCACGCTCACCATCCTCGACCTCGGCATCGCCTCGGTCATGGACACCGACACCACCCGCCTCACCCACACCGGCTCCCCGATCGGCAGCCCCTCCTACATGGCGCCCGAGCAGGCCATGGGCGGCGCCGTGGGCCCGTACACCGACCTCTACGCGCTCGGCGTGCTCCTCCACGAACTCCTCAGCGGCGACGTGCCGTTCTCCGGCTCGACCGCCCTCGGCGTGCTCCACCGCCATCTGTACGAGCCGCCGCTCCCGGTCCGCCGACTGCGCCCCGAGGTCCCCGAGGCCCTCGAAACCCTCGTCCTGCGCCTCCTCGCCAAGGACCCCCAGCACCGGCCCGCCAGCGCCCAGGACGTGTACGAGGGGCTCGCGCCCCTGCTGCCGGGCCGCTCCATGCCGTCGGGCCGCCCCCTCGACCCGACCCGGCCCTTCCTGCGCCCGCACGCCCCCTGGCCCGACCGCGCGGCGACCCCGGCACCGGCCCCGCAGGCACAGCCGCCGCGGCCCGCCCACGGCCAGGACGTCGCCGCCGCTGTCGACGAGGTCAAGCGCCTCCTCGGCGAGGGCCGCATCACCCAGGCCGTGGACACCCTCGGCGCGATCCTGCCCGCCGCCGCCGCGCAGCACGGCGAGCACTCACCCGTCGTACGCACGCTGCGCAAGCAGTACGCGGCCACGCTCATGGACGACGGCCAGTACCGCCGCGCCCTGCCCGAGCTGCGCCGCCTCGCCGACCAGCGCGCCGCCGAGTCCGGCCACGCCGACCCGCAGTCCCTCCAGTTCCGCTACGAGGCCGCGCAGTGCCTGGAGCAGCTCGGTGAACCGGCGGCGGCCCTGGCCGAGGTACCGCGCGCTGCTCCCCTACTACGAGAACCAGTACGCGACCGACGACATCCGCCAGTCCCTGGAGATCCGCCGCCGCATCGGCCAGCTGCTGCTCGCGCTCGGCGACCGCTCGGCCGCCCACGACACGCTGGCCCGCCTCGTCCTCGACGCCGAGCGGGTGCACGGCATCGGCCACCCGTTCCCCGCGGAGGTCCGCCGCACCCTCCAGTGGCTCGGGCAGGTGCGCGGCTAGCACCGCCGCGCCCGCGCCTACGGCGAACGAAGGGCGTTCCGGGGCTCATGGGTACCCCAACTCAGGGCGAATCGTTGGTGGGGGAGCATCCCCTGAACGAAGTTGCGGGGGAAGGGTGGCCGAGACGACCACCGCTGCCTACCATCGATCACCGCAAGACTTTGTGCAGCGAAGCACAATCTCTCCACCGGGAGGCCCACTTGCACCGCCGTCGCACCGCGCTCCTCCTCAGTGCCGCAGCCGTCGCCGCGGCCCCCTTCCTCACCGCCTGCGGCAACGACGCGCGGCCCGGCGCCGCGGCCGTCGTCGGCGGCGACCGCATCACGGTCGCGCAGCTGGAGCACCGCGTGAACGAGGTGCGCTCCGCGCAGCGGGCCGCCCTGCCCGACCAGCGCCAGTACGAGCAGGTCATCGCCAAGACCGGCGGCCTGACCCGCGGCACCCTGCACGCCATGGTCTTCGACCGGGTGCTGCACCGGGCGGCGAAGGACGCCGGGGTGACCGTCACGCGCAAGGAGATCCAGACCGCGCGCGCGGCACAGCAGCGGCAGGCGGGCGGCCGCAAGGCCCTGGAGGCGGCCTACCTCCAGCAGTACAACATCCCGCCCGAGCGCCTGGACGCCAGCATCCGCACCGACATCGAGGCCCAGAAACTGGCGGCCGGCCTGGGCGGGGACCCGAAGTCCAAGGCCGTCCAGGACGCGTTCTGGGCCACCCTGACCAAGTCGTCCAAGAAACTCGACATCAAGCTGAATCCGCGGTACGGGACGTGGGACGCGGCGCAGAACAAACTCACCGCGAAGACAACTCCGTGGGTACGAGAAGTACGCACCTGACCCCAGTCCGCGCAAGCGCGGAGATCCAGCCCGTCCGGCGTTTGAGGACGAGGCGCGGAGCGCCGTCGGCTTTGAGCGGGGGAACGGGGGCGGCAGCACCCGGAGTGGGAAGGGGCGGGCCTGGGGCGCCCCGCGAGGGCCTAGCGGCAGTGTCAGAGGCATGGGTTACGTTCGACCCGTGACCGAGAACCCGCCAGGCCGCGTGGGCCGCATCATCCTCCTCACCACCAGCCACCGCGTGGCCCCGGGCCTCCTGTCCTGGCCCGCCTGGCAGGCCCTGCACGGAGCCGACGAAACCCTGTGCGCCGACGCCGCCCACCCCCAGCTGCCCTACCTCCGCGAGGCGGGCGTCGACGTCAAGCACGCCGCCCCGACCGCCGAGGACCTGGTGCGCGCCTGCGAGGGCGGCCGCACCGTCGTGGTCATCGCCACCGCCGAGGGCGACCGCCCGCTGACGGACGGCCTGGCCCGCCTCGCGGGCTCAGGACGCTTCGCGATGCCGGACCTGGAGCTGCTCCCGGGGTCGTACGACCTGCCGGGCGCCCGCCTCCTCGACCTCGTCCAGGTCATGGACCGCATCCGCGCCGAGTGCCCCTGGTCGTCCCGGCAGACCCACGAGGGCCTCGCGAAGTACGCCATCGAGGAGGCGTACGAACTCGTCGAGGCGATCGAGGCGGGCGACCGCGAAGAGCTCCGCGAGGAGCTGGGGGACGTACTGCTCCAGGTCGTCTTCCACGCCCGCATCGCGCAGGAGGACGAGGACGCGCCGTTCTCCGTGGACGACGTCGCGGGCACGATCGTCGACAAGCTGATCCACCGCCATCCGCACGTCTTCGGCGAGGACACCGCCGCCACGCCCGAGGAGGTCAAGGAGCACTGGCGGCGCACCAAGGCCATCGAGAAGCGGCGCGACTCGCTGACGGAGGGCGTTCCGCTCGGCCAGCCCGGCCTCGCGCTCGCCGCCAAGCTCGCGTCCCGCGTGCGCGTGGCGGGCCTCGACGTCGCGCTGCCCACGGGGGAGGGGATCGGATACGAGCTGCTGGCGCTGGCCCTGCACGCGGAGGCCTCCGGCGTGGACCCCGAGGCGGCCCTCCGCGCGGCCGCGCGCGCCTACCGCGCCGCCATCCTCACCGCCGAGTCCTAGCCCCCGCCGTGTCCTCAATCGCCGGACGGGCTATTTCTCCCACCCGCCCGCCCGTACACCGGCAGCGGCCCCCGCACTAGCGGCTCGCGGCTGGGTATGTCAGCCCGTCCGGCGTTTGAGGACGAGGCGCGAAGCGCCGAAAGGCTTTGAACGGGGGAACGGGGGCAGCCGCACCCGGAGCGGGAAGGGGCGGGCCTGGGGCGCCCCGCGAGGGCCCCGACGGATACCGTCGACCGCATGCACCACCAGCCCCCCAACACCCCCACCCCCGAACTCTTCACCTGGGAGTTCGCCTCCAACCCGTACCCGGCCTACGCCTGGCTCCGCACCCACGCCCCCGTAACCCGCCGCCAACTCCCGAGCGGCGTAGAGGCCTGGCTCGTCACCCGCTACGCGGACGCCCGCCAGGCGCTCGCCGACCAGCGCCTCAGCAAGAACCCGGCGCACCACGACGAGCCCGCCCACGCCAAGGGCAAGACGGGCATTCCGGGCGAGCGCAAGGCCGAGCTGATGACGCATCTGCTCAACATCGACCCCCCGGACCACACCCGGCTGCGCCGCCTGGTGTCGAAGGCGTTCACCCCGCGCCGCGTGGCGGAGTTCGAGGGCCGGGTACAGGAGCTCACGGACCAGCTCATCGACGGGTTCGCGGAGAGGGGCGAGGCCGACCTCATCCACGAGTTCGCGTTCCCGCTGCCCATCTACGCCATCTGCGACATGCTCGGCGTACCGCGCGAGGACCAGGACGACTTCCGGGACTGGGCCGGGATGATGATCCGGCACGGCGGGGGCCCACGCGGCGGCGTGGCGCGCTCGGTGAAGAAGATGCGCGGCTATCTCGCCGAGCTCATCCACCGCAAGCGGGAGTCCCTCGCGGACGAAGGCGACGACGACCTGATCTCGGGGCTCATCCGCGCCTCCGACCACGGCGAGCACCTCACCGAGAACGAGGCCGCCGCCATGGCCTTCATCCTGCTCTTCGCCGGGTTCGAGACCACCGTGAACCTCATCGGCAACGGCATGTACGCGCTCCTCACCCACCCCGAGCAGCGGCAGCTGCTGCAGCGTTCCCTCGCCGGGGGCGACGGCGCGCTCCTGGAGACCGGCATCGAGGAACTCCTGCGCTTCGACGGCCCCGTTGAGATGGCCACCTGGCGGTTCGCCACCGAACCGCTGCGCATCGGCGGCCAGGACATCGCGGCGGGCGACCCGGTCCTCGTGGTGCTCGCCGCCGCCGACCGCGACCCCGAACGCTTCGACCAGCCCGACCTGCTCGACCTGACCCGCCGCGACAACCCGCACCTGGGGTACGGCCACGGCATCCACTACTGCCTGGGCGCGCCGCTGGCCCGCCTGGAGGGCCAGACCGCCCTCGCCACGCTCCTGCGCAGGCTGCCCGACCTGCAACTCGCGGCGGCGCCCGATGAGTTGAGGTGGCGCGGCGGGCTCATCATGCGGGGGCTGCGGACGTTGCCGGTGCGTTTCACACCGGCCGCACGGGTCACCCGTGATGACGGGCCGTCAGCGATGTGACTTTCGCGTGATCTCCGCTGCATCGACTTGTGACTGGCGTTCGACTGCGGCTACGTTCACGACGGCCCGGCACCTCGCACGCGTACCGCGCGCACCCGTACCGCGCCTGCCCTGTCGTCCACGAAAGGCACCGCATGCTCTCCGGTCAAGGCCGTCACCGTCGCCCCCGTCAGGCCCCGGCGATCCTCGTCGCCGCGGGCGTCACCGGCTCCGCCATCGCCATCCCGCTGCTCGGCGCGTCGAGCGCGAGCGCCGCGGACGCGGGGACATGGGACAAGGTCGCGGAGTGCGAGAGCGGTGGCGCGTGGAGCGCCAAGGGAGCCGGTTACTACGGAGGGCTGCAGCTGACCCAGGACACCTGGGAGCAGTACGGCGGCCTCTCCTACGCCCCGAGCGCCGACCAGGCGAGCCGCTCCCAGCAGATCGCCATCGCCGAGAAGGTCCTCGCCGACCAGGGCCCCGACGCCTGGCCGAACTGCGCCCCGGCCGCGGGCCTCGCCAAGGGCGGCAAGGCGGCCGACGTCGACCCGGGCCTGCCGTCGGCTCCGCCGCGCTCGTCGGACTCCGATGAGTCCACGACGTCCGGCAAGGAGAAGGACGACAAGCAGAAGAACGAGAACGACAGCGAGAAGGACAGCGAGAAGGGCGCCGAGTCCGGCGACTCCGACACCGCCGAGAAGCCCGGCAGTTCCACCGAACCACGAGACAAGACTCACGATTCGGACAGCGAGGGCGGCAAGGGCGGCAAGGACAGCGAGGGCAGTAAGGACGGCGACGCCGGCAAGGGCGAGGGAAGCGGCGGCGGCAAGCACCGCAAGCCCGCCGGTGACTCCGGCAAGTCCGGTGCGGACGGCAGCGCTTCGCAGGAGGGCTCCGACGGCGCCACGCCCGGCGCGGACGACGACGCGTCCGAGGAGCAGTCCTCCGGCCGCCACCGCGGCGGCAGCGCCGCCGAGGACGCCCCGTCCGGCGACACCGGCCCCGGCCGCCACGCCTCGCGCGGCGACGGGCGGGACGCGCCCGCCACCGAGGGCCGCTCGGGCTCGTACACGGTCCGCTCCGGCGACAACCTCTCGGCGATCGCCGACAGCCACGACGTTGACGGCGGCTGGTCGGGTCTGTACGAGGGCAACAAGAACACCGTCGGTTCCGACCCGGACCTCATCCTCCCCGGTCAGCGGCTCGAACTGAGCGCGGACGACACGGACGTGACCGTTGAGGGCGACGGGAAGTCGAGCGAGAAGAGTAGGGCAGTTGCCCGGCGGTTCGCGATGAATGTCCGGTTTAAAGAAGCTGAGGCGCAAGTGAGAGATGGGTCTCAGAAGCCCTGATCGTCTTTGAAATTCCGGTGATTGCCTGTCTACGGTCAGGATCGCTCGCCACAGCGGGCCCCGCCGGTCGGTACGCCGAATCCTGCCAACGGCCGGACGGGAACAGTCGTCGCTTCGAGCGCCGAAGGCAGGAGCGGGGGACCCAAGGTAAGTGCCGGGCCCGGACGTTGAGCGGTCGTGAGACGCGCGAGACGCACGGGGACGGCTAGGGGTGAAGTCGCGCGCTAGGACGCGCGGCCGGGCACTCACCCGCCCGAACCCGACAGCTCACCTCGCAGGCGTCGGTGAGGGGATCACTTCATGCTGCGTTCCGGCAAGGGCAAGCACCGTCGTCCGACCAAGCTCGACAAGGCCACCCGCGCCGCCACCGTCGTCGGTGTCACCGGTGCCGCCGTCGCCGCGCCGCTGATGGCGACCGGCACGGCCAACGCCGCCACCGCCTCCGAGTGGGACCGCGTCGCCGCGTGCGAGTCCGGCGGCAACTGGTCCATCAACACCGGCAACGGCTACTACGGCGGCGTGCAGTTCTCCGCCTCCACCTGGGCCGCTTACGGCGGTACGAAGTACGCGGCCACCGCCGACAAGGCCTCCAAGGCCCAGCAGATCGAGATCGCCGAGAAGGTCCTCGCGGGCCAGGGCAAGGGTGCCTGGCCGAAGTGCGGCGTGGGCCTGTCCAGCTCCCCGTACGGCGGTGGCGGCTCCGGCGGCCAGCAGCAGCCGCAGCAGCAGGCCAAGCCGCAGCCCCAGCAGCAGGCGCAGCCGCAGCAGCAGGCCGCGCCCAAGCCGCAGGCGCAGCCGCAGCACCAGACGCAGCAGGCCGCCCCGCAGGTCGAGAAGAAGACCGTCCAGACCCCGACCGGCAAGGTCGTGAAGAAGGGCGACGGCGAGTACAAGGTCGAGTCCGGCGACACCCTCTCCAAGATCGCCCAGGAGCACGACGTCAAGGGCGGCTGGCAGAAGCTGTACCAGCTGAACGACGACATCGTCTCCGATGCCGACTTCATCTACCCGGGCCAGCAGCTCCACCTCAGCTGACCCTCCGGCCCCGTGAGGGGCCCCGGCTCCAGCGGAGCCGCCCCGTCCCCACGGGCTACCGCCCCGGTGCGCGTCCCCCCTGCGCACCGGGGCGGTACCTTTTGGTCCGGTAGTTTGTTTCGTGAGGGAACTATCCGCCCCCGGTCTGTCGTACCGTCCAGGGGGTGGGCGGTCGGCTGGCCGATGCTCCGGAGCCCGTTAGGCTCGTGTCGCAGGGGCCAGCGCGGCCCCCTAGTACCCCGCGTACCCCGCGTCACATCCCAGAAGGAGATGCTCGTGCCGTCCATCGACGTCGTCGTAGCCCGGGAAATCCTGGACTCCCGAGGCAACCCCACGGTCGAGGTCGAGGTTGGCCTCGACGACGGGTCCACCGGCCGTGCGGCCGTCCCGTCCGGCGCCTCCACCGGTGCCTTCGAGGCCATCGAACTGCGCGACGGAGACGCCAACCGCTACGGCGGCAAGGGCGTCGAGAAGGCCGTCCTCGCCGTCATCGAGCAGATCGGTCCGGAGCTCGTCGGCTATGACGCCACCGAGCAGCGCCTGATCGACCAGGCCATGTTCGACCTGGACGCCACCGACAACAAGGGCTCCCTCGGCGCCAACGCCATCCTCGGCGTCTCCCTCGCCGTGGCCCACGCCGCCTCCGAGGCCTCCGACCTGCCGCTCTTCCGCTACCTGGGCGGCCCGAACGCGCACCTGCTGCCGGTGCCGATGATGAACATCCTGAACGGCGGGTCCCACGCGGACTCCAACGTCGACATCCAGGAGTTCATGATCGCCCCGATCGGCGCGGAGTCCTTCTCCGAGGCCCTGCGCTGGGGCGCCGAGGTCTACCACACGCTGAAGAAGGTCCTGAAGAACAAGGGCCTGTCCACCGGCCTCGGTGACGAGGGCGGCTTCGCCCCGAACCTGGAGTCCAACCGCGCCGCCCTCGACCTCATCGTCGAGGCCATCAAGCAGGCCGGTTACGTGCCCGGCGAGCAGATCGCGCTCGCGCTCGACGTCGCCGCGTCCGAGTTCTACAAGGACGGCAACTACGAGTTCGAGGGCAAGTCCCGCTCGGCCGCCGAGATGACCGACTACTACGCCGAGCTGGTCTCCGCGTACCCGCTGGTCTCCATCGAGGACCCGCTGTACGAGGACGACTGGGACGGCTGGAAGATCATCACCGAGAAGCTGGGCGATAAGGTCCAGATCGTCGGCGACGACCTCTTCGTCACCAACCCCGAGCGCCTCCAGCGCGGCATCGACGAGGACGCCGCCAACGCGCTGCTCGTCAAGGTCAACCAGATCGGTTCGCTGACCGAGACCCTGGACGCCGTCGAGTTGGCCCAGCGCAACGGCTTCAAGTGCATGATGTCGCACCGCTCCGGCGAGACCGAGGACGTCACCATCGCCGACCTCGCCGTCGCCGTGAACTGCGGCCAGATCAAGACCGGCGCCCCGGCCCGCTCGGACCGCGTCGCCAAGTACAACCAGCTGCTTCGCATCGAGGAGATCCTCGACGACGCCGCGGTGTACGCGGGCCGCAGCGCCTTCCCGCGGTTCAAGGGCTAAGGGCTCTCAGGGCTCACCGGCCCGGGCCTAGCCAGTCGTACGTACGTCCCCGTACTCGGTCCCGTACCGTGTGCGGGGACGTACGCACGTACTGGGGAGGCGGACATGGCCGTGAAGAACCGCGACCGGTTCTCCACCGCGACGCGGCTCAAGCTGCTCGGCGAGCAGACCGCGCAGCGCGTCTACCGCTCCCAGACCAAGCGCCAGGCCCGCCGCTCCCGGCTCACCGGCCGCGCGGCCCTGCTCGTCCTGGTGGTCTGCTCGCTGGTGGTCGCGCTCGCCTATCCGATACGGCAGTACGTCTCCCAGCGCGCCGAGATCGCCGAGCAGCGCCAGAAGCAGGCCGAGCACCGCGAGAACGTCGAGCGGCTGCGCGACGAGAAGGCCCGCTGGCAGGACGACGCCTACGCCGAGCAGCGCGTCCGCGACCGGCTGCACTACGTGATGCCCGGCGAGACCGGCTTCACGGTGATCGACCCCGAGGCCGCCGAGCGCCGCCGCACCGACGAGGGCGGGGCCGACCGGCCCTGGTACTCCAACGTCTGGGACGGCGTCGACAAGGCGGACGGCTCCGGCGCCGCCGGCCGTCCCGAAGACAACTGATCCGACCCCCGCACCCACCGAAAGTCAGGCATGGAAACGCCCCCGCCCCAGACCGAGCCCACCGCGCCCACGGACGCCGACATCGCCGCGTTCCAGGAGCAGCTGGGCCGCCCGCCGCGCGGCCTGCGGGCCATCGCGCACCGCTGCCCCTGCGGCAACCCGGACGTGGTCGAGACGGCCCCGCGCCTGGAGGACGGCACGCCGTTCCCGACGACGTACTACCTGACGTGCCCGCGCGCGGCCTCCGCGATCGGCACGCTCGAGGCCAACGGCGTGATGAAGGAGATGACGGAGCGGCTCGCGGCCGACCCGGAGCTCGCCGCCGCGTACCGCGCGGCGCACGAGGACTACATCGCCCGGCGCGACGCTATCGAGGTCCTCGAAGGCTTCCCCTCGGCCGGTGGCATGCCGGACCGCGTGAAGTGCCTGCACGTCCTGGTCGGCCACTCCCTGGTCGCGGGCCCCGGCGTGAACCCCCTGGGCGACGAGGCCATCGCCATGCTCCCGGAGTGGTGGCGCAAGGGCCCCTGCGTCTCGGCCGAGCAGCAGGACTAGCCCGTACCCGCTGTGGGCGGCTGGTCCGCCCGGAGGGCGAGTGGGGCAGCCCCTGCTCGAGCGAAGCCGAGAGCTTGGGGAAGGGCGGGCACACACCCCACCGCCGCGCACCCGTCAACGCACAAGGAGCACCCCAGTGACCCGCGTGGCCGCCATCGACTGTGGCACGAACTCCATCCGCCTGCTCGTCGCGGACGCCGACCCGGCCACGGGCGAGCTCGTCGACCTCGACCGCCGCATGCGGATCGTCCGCCTCGGCCAGGGCGTGGACAAGACGGGCCGCCTCGCCCCCGAGGCGCTCGAGCGCACCTTCGCGGCCTGCCGCGAGTACGCCGCCGTCATCAAGGAACTCGGCGCGGAGCGCATCCGCTTCGTGGCGACCTCCGCGTCCCGCGACGCCGAGAACCGCGACGCGTTCGTGCGCGGCGTCCTCGACATCCTCGGCGTCGAGCCGGAGGTGATCAGCGGCGAGCAGGAGGCGGAGTTCTCCTTCACGGGCGCCACCAAGGAGCTGACGGGCCGCGCCGACCTCGCCACCCCCTATCTCGTCGTCGACATCGGCGGCGGCTCCACGGAGTTCGTCGTCGGCGAAGGGCGGGTGCGGGCGGCCCGCTCGGTGGACGTCGGCTGCGTCCGCATGACCGAGCGGCACCTCGTGCGCGACGGCGTGGTCACCGACCCGCCGACCGCGGAGCAGCTCGCCGCGATCCGCGCGGACGTCGAGGCGGCCATGGACCTCGCCGAACAGACCGTGCCGCTGCGCGAGGCCCACACCCTGGTCGGGCTCGCGGGCTCGGTCACCACGGTGGCCGGGATCGTGCTCGGCCTGGACGCGTACGACTCCGCGGCGATCCACCACGCGCGCCTGCCGTACGAGCGCGTCGCCGAGGTCGTGGACCGTCTGGTCCGCTCCACGCACGCCGAGCGCGAGGCGATCCCCGTGATGCACCCGGGCCGGGTCGACGTGATCGCGGCGGGCGCCCTCGTGCTGCTCTCGATCATGGAGAGGACCGGCGCGCGGGAGGTCGTGGTGAGCGAGCACGACATCCTCGACGGCATCGGCTGGTCCATCGCCTGAGCAGGCAAGATCACGTTTGAGCGGCCGCCGGGCGGGTTCGGCGGCCGCGTGATGACGTCCCGTCGGAAAAGTTCGTGAAGTTCTTCACAAGGAAAACGGCCCTGATGGGCGCGGTTCTGAGGACTTCGCGCCTCGGAGGCGGGGTTTTGAAGGCGCGAGGCTGACGCGCGGAGCGCTTCGCAGGTGTTACGGGGGTGTGAACCGGGCACTGGTTCAGCGGGCGCCGAGGCCTGGAGTGGCTGTTCAAGAGGGGTTGACAACGACTCGGAGTGGGCGGTGGTTCCCCCGGAGTGTCATGACCTCCGTCACGTGGGCGGCGAAGTGTAGCAGAGGCCCCACCCATCCTTGTGAAGGGGCGCACGAGCGACCCCCTCGGAGGGGGTGGATACTCAATGGCATGAGCACCACGGAGCGTCCCAGGATCCTCGTAGTAGGCGGTGGGTACGTAGGCCTGTACGCAGCTCGACGCATTCTCAAGAAGATGCGCTACGGAGAGGCGACCGTCACGGTCGTCGACCCGCGCTCGTACATGACGTACCAGCCCTTCCTCCCCGAAGCCGCCGCCGGCAGCATCTCGCCGAGGCACGTCGTCGTCCCGCTGCGACGCGTGCTCCCCAAGGCCGAGGTACTGACCGGTCGGGTCACGACCATCGACCAGGACCGCAAGGTCGCCACGATCGCGCCGCTCGTCGGCGAGGCGTACGAGCTGCCGTTCGACTACCTGGTCATCGCGATGGGCGCGGTCTCCCGCACCTTCCCGATCCCCGGCCTCGCCGAGCAGGGCATCGGCATGAAGGGCATCGAGGAGGCCATCGGCCTGCGCAACCACGTGCTCGAGCAGCTCGACAAGGCTGACTCCACGACCGATGAGGAGGTCCGCCGCAAGGCGCTGACCTTCGTCTTCGTCGGTGGTGGCTTCGCCGGCGCCGAGACCATCGGCGAGGTCGAGGACATGGCCCGCGACGCGGCGAAGTACTACAACACCGTGTCGCGCGACGACATGCGCTTCGTGCTCGTCGACGCCGCCGACAAGATCCTGCCCGAGGTCGGCCCGAAGCTCGGCCAGTACGGCAAGGAGCACCTGGAGAGCCGCGGGGTCGAGGTCTACCTCTCCACCTCCATGGACTCCTGCGTCGACGGCCACGTCGTGCTGAAGAACGGCCTCGAGGTCGACTCCAACACGATCGTGTGGACCGCCGGTGTGAAGCCGAACCCGGCGCTTGCCCGCTTCGGCCTGCCGCTCGGCCCCCGCGGCCACGTCGACACCCAGACGACCCTCCAGGTCCAGGGCACCGACTACATCTGGGCCGCGGGCGACAACGCCCAGGTCCCGGACCTCGTCGGCCGCAAGGCGGGCAACGAGAACGCCTGGTGCCCGCCGAACGCCCAGCACGCCCTGCGCCAGGCCAAGGTCCTCGGCGACAACGTGATCTCCGGCATGCGGGGCTTCCCGCAGAAGGAGTACAGCCACGCCAACAAGGGCGCGGTCGCGGGCCTCGGCCTGCACAAGGGCGTCGCGATGATCGTCATGGGCAAGATGAAGATCAAGCTCAAGGGCCGTCTCGCCTGGTACATGCACCGGTGGCTACCACGGCATGGCGATGCCGACGTTCAACCGCAAGATCCGTGTCTTCGCGGACTGGACGCTCGGCATGTTCCTCAAGCGCGAGGTCGTCTCGCTCGGCGCGATGGAGACTCCGCGCGAGGAGTTCTACGAGGCCGCCAAGCCCGCGCCCAAGCCGGCCGCCGCCGCTCCGGTTGAGGAGAAGGCCAAGGCCTCCTAGCCTTCCGGCCGCACGTCGCACCAAGACCCGAAGGGTCCCCGCTATCCGTGGAGCGGGGGCCCTTCGGGCTTTTTCATGGGTAGGGATAAAAGGGGTGGGTCCGGTGGTTCCGGCGCCGCCGGGCGACCGCCACGGCACTAGGTGTGCCCTGCATGCACTTTGCCCTTTCATGACGAGATTGCGGGACTGCGCGCGCGGGGCCGTGGTGTTTACGTGGAGACGGACCGTTTCGGTACCGGCATCACGGAGGTGTGTCATGCAGGACGCCGCTTCGCGGCTGAAGAGCGTTGCCGAGCAGATGCTGGGAGTTCCGCTCCCGGTGCGCATCCGCGCCTGGGACGGTTCGGAGGCCGGGCCGCCGGGGGCGCCCGTGCTCGTCGTGCGCCACCGGCGCGCGCTGCGACGCCTGCTGTGGAAGCCGGGGGAGCTCGGGCTCGCACGTGCCTGGGTGGCGGGGGAGCTGGACGTCGAGGGGGACCTGTACGAGGCGCTCGACCTGCTCGCCGAGTTCATCTGGGAGCGCGACGAGGACGCGCCGACGCTCCTCGACACGCTGCGCGACCCGAAGGCCCGCGCCGCCGCCCGCTCGCTGGCCGCGCTGGCCGCGCCGTTCACGCCGCCGCCCCCGCCGGGCGAGGAGCGGCGCAGGCAGGGCAGGCTCCACCTGCACACCAAGGGCAGCGACAAGCAGGCCATCAGCCACCACTACGACGTCGGCAACGACTTCTACGAGCTGGTGCTCGGCCCGTCGATGGTCTACTCGTGCGCCTACTGGGCCGCGCCCGACGACACCCTTGAGGACGCCCAGCGCGACAAGCTCGACCTCATCTGCCGCAAGCTCGCCCTGCGGCCCGGCACGCGCCTGCTCGACGTCGGCTGCGGCTGGGGCTCGATGGCCATCCACGCCGCCCGCGAGTACGGCGCGCACGTCGTCGGCGTCACGCTCTCGCGCGAGCAGGCCGCGTACGCCCGCAAGCGGATCGCCGAGGAGGGCCTCACCGACCGCGTCGAGATCCGCGTCCAGGACTACCGCGACGTGCGCGACGGCCCCTATGACGCGATCTCCTCCATCGGCATGGCCGAACACGTCGGCGCCGAGCGGTACCTGGGGTACGCGACCGATCTGCACGCCCTGCTCAAGCCGGGCGGGCGCCTGCTCAACCACCAGATCGCGCGCCGCCCCCTGGGCGACGAGTCGGCGTACTCCGTCGACGAGTTCATCGACGCCTACGTCTTCCCCGACGGCGAGCTCGCCCCGCTCGGCACCACCGTCGGCCTCCTGGAGCGCGCCGGGTTCGAGGTCCGCGACGTGGAATCCATCCGCGAGCACTACGCGCTCACCCTGCGCCGCTGGGTCGCCAACCTGGAGGCCCGCTGGCCCGAGGGCGTCCGCCTGACGAGCCCCGGCCGCGCCCGCGTCTGGCGCCTGTACATGGCGGCGTCGGCCCTGGCCTTCGAACGCAACCGCATAGGCGTCAACCAGGTCCTGGCGGTGAAGCCTCCGGACAACGGGGAGTCGGGGATGCCGTTGCGCGCACGGGACTGGCGGCCTTAGCCAGAGATCCAGCCCGTCCGGCGTTTGAGGACGAGCCGCGAAGCGGCGAAAGGGGGGCGAAGCCCCCAGACGTACGAGGGCCCCGGGCGCGCGTACACGCACCCGGGGCCCAGGGGCCAGCCCTAGTCGGACTTGATGGCCTGCAGCGGATTGAGCCGCGCAGCGCTCCGCGCGGGCCACACGGCGGCGAGCACGCCCACCACCGCGGCGATCGCCAGGAAGAGCGCGATCCGCCCGACGGGCACCTCCATCGCGTACGTCTTCACCGTGCCGGAGATGCTGTCGCCCGCGACCCACCCGAGGAACAGGCCGAGGCCGACGCCGAGCACCGCGCCGAACAGGGAGATCACGACGGACTCCAGGCGCACCATCTGCTTGACCTTCGCGCGGTCCAGGCCGATCGCGCGCAACATCCCGATCTCGTGCTTCCGCTCGAAGACGGACATCGCGAGGGTGTTGATCACGCCGAGGACCGCGACCAGGATCGCCATGGCGAGCAGGCCGTACAGCATGTTCAGCATCAGGTTGATGGCGCCGCCGATCTCCCGGCTGATGTCGTCCTTGTCCTGGATCTTGATGGCGGGGTTGTCGCCGAGGGCCTTGACGACGGCGTCCTCGGTCTTGTCGGTGGCGCCGCCCTTCATCTTCAGCAGGACCTGCTGGTCGGCGATCTTGGACAGGTGCGGGTCGACCACGGAGGTCGGCGCGAACAGGCCGTCGATCATCTCGTTCGGCTCGTAGACGCCCGCGACCTTCAGCCGGACCGTCTTGTCGTCGTCGAACTCCACCGGGACGGTGTCGCCCGCCTTCAGGTCCTTCCTGTCGGCGAGCTTCTTGTCGACGAGCACGCTGCCCGCGCCCAGGTCGGCGGCGGAACCGCTGACGTAGTCGAGGCTGACCAGCTTGTCGAAGGACTTCGGGTCCACGCCGGTGATGCGCGTGGAGGAGCCGTCAGCCTCGCCCCAGGCGCTGCGCAGCGGGCTGGAGGCCTCGACGTCGGGCAGCTTGTCCAGCTGGGCGCGGACCTTGGGGGTCAGCGGCTGGTAGTTCGCCATGGAGACGGTGTAGTCGGCCTTCAGGGAGTCGGCGGCCATCTTGTTGATGGCGCTGCTCATGGAGGTCGCGACGACCGTCATCGCGGTGATCAGGGTGAGGCCGATCATCAGCGCCGAGGCCGTGGAGGCCGTGCGGCGCGGGTTGCGCACCGAGTTGAGGCGCGACAGCTTGCCGGTGACGCCGAAGGGCTTCAGGAGCGGCCCGGCGGCGGCGATGAACGGGCGGGACAGCAGCGGGGTGAGGACGATGACGCCGACGAGGACGACCCCGGCGCCGCCCGCCATCACGTAGTTGTCCTCCATGAAGAGCATGACCACGCCGAGCGCGACGATGATCGAGCCGATGGTGTTGCGGACGACCAGACCGCGCGCGGTCGGCGTCGCGTGCACGCTGTTCATGGCCGCGACCGGGGGGATGCGCGCGGCGCGGCGGCCCGGCAGCCAGGCGGCCAGCATCGTCACGACGACGCCGATGAGCAGGGCGACGAGGATCGTCGTGGGGCCGATCTTCAGGGGCCCGTCGGGCAGCGAGGCGCCGCCCGCGTTCATCAGGGACTCCAGGCCCACGGCCACGCCGATGCCGAGCACGAAGCCCGCGACGGCGGCGACCAGGCCGACGAGGAACGCCTCGATGAGGACCGAGCGCGTGACCTGGCGGCGCGAGGCGCCGACGGCCCGCATCAGGGCCAGCTCCTTGGTGCGCTGGGCGACCAGCATGGTGAAGGTGTTGGCGATGATGAAGATGCCGACGAACAGCGCGATCCCGGCGAAGATCAGCAGCACCTGGCTCATGGCGCTGGTGTTCTGCTCGATCATGCGGTCCTGCTCTTCCTTGAGCGAGGTACCGGTCTCCGCCTCGGTGTCCTTCGGCAGCATCTTCTCGACGGCCGACTTCAGGGCGGCCTCGGAGGTGCCCGCGGCGGCCTTCACGTCGATCTCGTCGTACTCGGACTTGCCGAGGACCTTGCGCGCGGTGTCGTTGTCGAAGACGACGAGGCTGCCGCCCGCGACGACGCTGCCGTCGTCGGTGTCGAAGACGCCGGAGACCTTCGCGGTCTTCACGGGGCCGTCGGTGGAGTAGCGGACGGTGTCGCCGACCTTGTAGCCGGTGCGGTCGGCGGTGCGGCTGTCCAGCGCGACGTCGCCCGCGGACTTCGGGGCGTGGCCCTCGGTGAAGTCGTACGCCGCGGGTCCTTGCCGTCCTTGCCGGGGTAGTAGTTGGCGCCGGTGGTGCCCCAGTCGCCGCCGACGAGCTTGCCGTCCTTGTCGGCGAGCGCGGCGAAGCCGGAGTACGTGCCGATCGCGGAGGCCGCGCCGGGCAGCTCCCTGGCCTTGGTGAGCAGGCCGTCGGTCAGGCGGGCCGGCTGCTTGGCCTCCTGGCCGTCGTCGCGGGTGCCGCCGTCGGGGCTGATGGCGACCGAGACGTGGTCGAAGCTCTTCGCCGACTTGTTCTTGTAGGCGGAGCCGAAGGTGTCGGTGAAGACCAGCGTGCCGGAGACGAACGCGACGCCGAGCATGACGGCGAGCACGGTCATCAACAGCCGGGCCTTGTGCGCGAGCACATTGCGCAGGGCGGTACGGAACATGGTGTGAGGTCCTGGTGAGGGGGGTGACGTAGGTCGCGGTGCGGGAGCGCCCCGAAGGGGCGCGGGGAACTGCGCGACCAGCCACAGACGGCCCGCAGATTCAACGGAGAGCTAGGGGGAGGCCGGGCACCCGGCGGAGGAGCCGACCGGCTAGCTGGTCCGGCCCTTGGCGTCGAAGTCCTTCATCCGGTCGAGCACGCGGTCAGCGGACGGCTGGTGCATCTCGTCGACGACCCGCCCGTCCGCGAGGAAGATCACGCGGTCCGCGTACGAGGCGGCGACCGGGTCGTGGGTGACCATGACGACGGTCTGCCCGAGCTCGCGCACCGAGTTCCGCAGGAACCCGAGGACCTCCGCGCCGGAGCGCGAGTCGAGGTTTCCGGTGGGCTCGTCACCGAAGATGATCTCCGGCTGGGAGGCCAGGGCGCGGGCCACGGCGACGCGCTGCTGCTGGCCGCCGGAGAGCTCGGTGGGCCGGTGGGAGAGGCGCCCGGCCAGGCCGACCATGGAGATGACCTGCTCGAGCCACTGCTTGTCGACCTTGCGGCCCGCGATGTCCATGGGCAGCGTGATGTTCTCCAGGGCGGTCAGGGTGGGCAGCAGGTTGAACGCCTGGAAGATGAAGCCGATCTTGTCCCGGCGGAGCTTGGTCAGCTGCTTGTCCTTGAGCGTCGACAGCTCGGTGTCGCCGATGCGCACGGAACCGGAGCTGAAGCTGTCCAGACCGGCCACGCAGTGCATCAGAGTCGACTTGCCGGAGCCCGAGGGCCCCATGATCGCGGTGAACCGGCCCTGTCCGAAGTCCACGGAGACGCGGTCGAGCGCGACCACCTGGGTCTCGCCCTGGCCGTACACCTTGGACAGGTCCGTGGCTCGCGCTGCCACGGCGGTGGCGGGGGCGGCGAAGGAAGTGGTGGTCACGGGCGGAGCTCCTGTCGGGACGACGTGTCGAGGGGACGTACTCCATCGTCCTGGCGGAACGGGGCCCCGTAGTCAGCCGCTGTTCTGGTTCCTGGGGGCGACTGCGGTCGGACTCGGTGCGGCCATGTCATACCTGGGGATGACGGGAGCCCCTGAGGCGCGGCACGCGTGACACGGCCGGGTGACCCGTGGTGACACGTGCGGGGAGGCGCGGGGGCGCGACCGGGGAGGCGCTCGATGCGCGGCCCGGTGGCGGGGGTGCGCGGGGGCGGCGCACAACGGTGCGCGCCAGGGCCCGGCCGGGGGCCGCGGCGGACAGAGAACGCTTGCTGCCCGACACACGCAGACGGCTAAATTCCGTCAATTCCCTCTGGCTCGCGGGCCCTGGTGGATGAGGTCGATGGCAAGTACCACCGGCGCGTACCAGGTGCTGATGCACCCTCAGACGTCAATAAAATAAGACAACGTCGGGCTGCCGTTCCGCTATTCGGGGGATGCCTCCCGATAAGGTCGAAGCACTTGATGCGGAGCCCATGGCCTGCCCGGATGGTGGAATGCAGACACGGCGAGCTTAAACCTCGCTGCCCCTCAGTGGGCGTACCGGTTCAAGTCCGGTTCCGGGCACCTCCGCCGCCTTCTGGGACCCCGAGCGCCCCCGTGCGGCTGCCGACGCGGGGCCCCTTGCGTGACGGACCGTCAACTCCCGCCCATCTCGGCGCTCTTGATGACCGCGAACGGCGCTCCCCAGGGGTCGAGCGCCATGGCGAAGCGTCCGATGCCCTCGGCGTCGGCGGCCGGAATGATCACCGTGGCGCTCGCCTCCGTGGCCCTGGCGAGGGTGGCGTCGACGTCGTCCACCTCGAAATACGGATGCCACTCCGGGGCCGAGCCCGCGTCCAGGTTGTCCTGGTGCAGCTGCATCAGGCCGCCGTGGCTGTTCTCCTCGGAGCCGCCCGCCGGGGTCAGGACCGTGTACGTCAGCTCCGGGCTCATCGCCACGTCGTTCGTCTGCCAGGCGAACACCGAGCGATAGAAAGCCTTCGCTGCCGCGGCGTCCGTCGTGTACAGCTCGACCCAGGTGAGCGAGTTCGGGACGGCGGCGATCTCGAAGCCCTGGGTGTCCGCGGGCTGCCAGACGGCGAAGTCCGCGCCCGTCGGGTCGGTGAACTGCCCCGATGCGCCCGAAGCTGAACACGTCCGAGGGGGCCACCCGGACGCTGCCGCCGCCCTGCTCCACCGCCTTGGCGGTGGCGTCCGCGTCCGGCGTGTGGAAATACACCGTCCACGCCGACGACGCGCCCTCCTCGGTGAGCGGGCCGACGCCCGAGACGGTCCTGCCGTCCTGCCGGAAGAAGCCGTAGCCGCCCGCGTCGGGGCCCGCGGGCTCGTACTCCCAGCCGAAGACCGACGCGTAGAACTCGGCGGCGGCGGTGGTGTCGGGGGTGCCGAGGTCCAACCAGTTCGGGACGCCGGGGACGAACGAGGTGGAAAGCATGACGGGGCCCTTCGCAGTCGGGGGGCCTTTCTCCTGGCCCTCCCAGCATGGCAGCGCCCACCGACAACCGCGCGGTGCGCCCCAGACCCGCCCCTTCCCGAACCATGGGGCTCCGCCCCCTGGCACCCCCTTGATCGCCGCTTCGCGGCTCGTCCTCAAACGCCGGACGGGCTGGATCGTTCCGGCCAGGGCTTGATCCCCGGGTGCGGGTACTTCAGCCCGTCCGGCGTTTGAGGACGAGGCGCGCTAGCGCCGATTGCTTTGAGCGGGGGAACGGGGGCAGCCGCACCCGGAGTGGGAAGGGGCGGGCCTGGGGCGCACCGCGAGGGCGGCGTTGACGTGGGCCTGGCCGCGGCGCAGACTCCCCGGATGCTGCGGACCCAGGTAGGGATCATCGGGGCGGGCCCGGCCGGCCTGCTGCTCGCCCGGCTGCTGCACCGCGCGGGCGTGGAGTCCGTCGTCCTGGAGACCCACGACCGCGCCTACGTAGAGGCGCGCCAACGCGCCGGAGTCCTGGAGCACGGCACCGCGGAGGCACTGCGCGCCGCGGGCGCGGGCGAGCGCATGGACCGGGAGGGCCTGCGCCACGACGGCATCGAGCTGAGGTTCGCCCGCCGCAGGCACCGCGTCGACTTCCCCTCCCTCACCGACGGCCGCTCCGTGACGGTGTACGCGCAGACACGAGGTGTGCAAGGACCTCATCGCCCTCCAGCGGCGCGAGGGCGGCCCGCTGCTGTTCGGCGCGCGGGCGCTCGCCGTGGAGGGCGCGGACACCGCACGCCCCCGTGTGCGCTATCGCCACGAGGGCCGCGAGCGCCTCCTGGAGTGCCGTTACGTCGCCGGGTGCGACGGCTTCTGGGGAGTGGCCCGCGCCGCAGTGCCGCCCGCCCTGGCACGTACCTACGAGCGCGCGTACCCCTATGCCTGGCTCGGCGTCCTCGCCGCCGTGCCGCCCTCCCACGACGAGCTGGTCTACGCCCGCCACGACCGCGGCTTCGCCCTGCTCAGCCTGCGCTCGCCGACGCTCTCCCGGCTCTACCTCCAGGTCCCGGAGGGCACCGACGCCGCCGACTGGAGCGACACGGCGGTCTGGGACGAGCTGGACCGGCGCCTGGAGACCGACGACGGCTGGCGCCTCGCGCGCGGGCCCCTCACCGCGAAGTCCGTCACGCCCATGCGCTGCCTACGTCCACGAGCCCATGCGGTACGGACGGCTCTTCCTCGCCGGGGACGCCGCGCACATCGTGCCGCCCACCGGCGCCAAGGGCCTCAACCTCGCCGTCGGTGACGTCGTCGCCCTCGCCCGGGCCCTCGTCGCGCACGAGCGGACCGGGGACGCGACGCTCCTCGACGCGTACTCCGCGGCCTGTCTGCGCCGCGTCTGGCAGGCGGAACGATTCTCCAGCGCGCTGACGACGCTGCTGCACCGCCACCCCGAAGCGACCCCCTTCGACGACCGCATCCAGCTCGCCCAGCTCGACCGCGTCGCCACCTCGCGCCCGGCCCGCGCCGACCTCGCCGAGGCCTATACGGGATCGCCGTTCGACGGCGTACTGTGACCCGCGACACCACCCGATAGGGGGAGCGGGCGAGGGCGGGGAACACAGGGCCCGGCCCCAGGCGTTCTTCCAGCGCGGACAGCGGTGCGGACAGGGGTATCCCCGCCACCTGGCGGAAAAGATCCCTCCCCAAGCACTAGGCACATCCTTTTGCCTACGCATTACCCTTGAAGCAAAGCCACGCACGGTGGCCATGGAGGAGTGAGATGAGGAGCAGCAACCCGGTCTTCTCGCGACGGGGGTTCAGCCGCGACAACGGCAATGCGGGCTTCAACGCGCAGCCGCAGGCCGGGGGCCCCGCAGTCGGTACGCAGACCAACCCGTACGCGGGCCAGCAGGCCCCCACCAACCCGTACGCCGCGAATCCGTACGCCCAGCAGGGCCTCCAGGGCGCCCCGCCCCAGGCCCCGGCGACCACGGGCCGGATGACGATGGACGACGTCGTCATGCGCACGGCCACCACGCTCGGTGTCCTCGTCGTGACGGCCGCGCTCGCCTGGGCGCTGCTCCCCGTCGACGACGCGAACATCAGCAAGTCGTACGGCATCGCGATCGGCGCCGGTCTGGTGGCGATGGTCCTGGGCTTCGTCCAGGCCTTCAAGCGCAAGGCGTCGCCGCCGCTGATCCTGGCGTACGCCGCCCTGGAGGGCGTCTTCCTCGGCGTCGTCTCCAGCGTCGTCGACAACCGCATCGCGAGCGGCGCGGCCATGCAGGCCGTGCTCGGCACGATGGCCGTCTTCCTCGCCGTCCTGGTGGCGTACAAGGCGGGCTGGATTCGCGTCAACCGCCGCTTCTACGGCTTCGTGATGGCCGCGGCCCTCGGCTTCGTCCTGCTGATGGCGGTGAACCTGCTGTTCTCCGTCTTCGGCGGCGGTGACGGCCTCGGCTTCCGCAGCGGCGGCCTCGGCATCATGTTCGGCATCATCGGCATCCTGCTCGGCGCGTGCTTCCTGGCCCTGGACTTCAAGCAGGTCGAGGACGGCATCGCGTACGGCGCCCCGCGCGAGGAGGCCTGGCTCGCCGCCTTCGGCCTCACGATGACGCTGGTCTGGATCTACCTGGAGTTCCTGCGTCTGATCGCGATCCTCCAGGGCAACGACTGACGGTACGCAGGCGCGTAGCCGCACCCACGGCCGAAGGGCCCGCGGAATTCCTTCCGCGGGCCCTTCGGCGTGTCGTGGAGTCCTGTGGGGGATCGGGGGGTCGGGGAGCTACGGATGCGGATCAGCCGAGTTTGCGTGCGGCCCGCCTGAGGTCGTACTCGTGGATGATCGCCTTCGCGTGGCCGTAGGCCAGATTGTGCTCGCCGCGGAGCCAGCTGACTTTCTCCTCGAAACGGAAGAGGGAGGGTCCGTCGTCGACGGTGCGCAGCCAGTCGGATACTTCACGACCGGTGCAATGGGGGATGCGGGCGAGCAGGTTCCGGTGGGTCTCCTCGGAGAAGACTTGGGACATCGGCGCCTCCGGACGCGTTCGATGTGGTCCGTCCTTCACGCCACCGTGCCTGAGCGTTCGGATATTGGCAACAGTCCCGGCTCGGCGCATAGGGTCGCACCGTGCTCGATACGACGCCTTTGATCGCCGCCGTGGACCATTTCGCCGACCGGCTGCGGGCCGCGCCCCAGAGTCCCGGCTGCAGCGCGGAGCCGCGGCGGAAGCCCTGGAGCTCGCCCGAGAGTTGGCGGTGCGCTCCCAGCTCAGCGAGGCCCCGGGGGCCGAGCCGCGGCGGATGCCGGACGCCGGGATGTTCGCGGCCGCCGATCAAATCACCGTCGCCGGACGCGACTTGGCGCTCGTCCTCAAGGACGAGCGCGATCTTGCGGAGGCGGTGCGGCTGGTGGAGGAGTCGCTGGCGCGGGCGGGGGTGTGAGCGCCGACGCGGTGCTCAGACCGAGGCGATGACGCGGTCCGCCAGGATGTAGACGTTCTCCGTGCCGCACGCGAACGTCAGCGCGTACGCGCCGGAGACGCCGGAGCCGCCGAGCAGGACCGGGGCCTGGCCGTCGCGCAGGGCGGCGGCGAGCAGCTCCGCGGTCTCGCGGTGGCCCGGGGTCATGCACAGCGTCGTACCGTCCGCGAAGACGTACACGTCCAGGGTGCCGAGGGGTCCTGGGCGGACGTCGGCGAGCGCCGTGCGGGCGTCCGCCAGCTCTTCCAGGCAGGCCACGGTGCGCTCGTGGTCGCCCTGCGCGGGCGACTGCACCGGCACGAAGTCGGGGTGCGAGGGGTGGCGGCGGCGGGCCGCGGCCAGCTCCGCGGACTCGCCCGCGAACTCCTCGGGCTCCGCGTACGGCTCCACGACCGGCTCCAGGCTGTCCGATTCCAGACCCGCCAGATCGGCCTGGCGCGGCAGGAACAGCTCGTCCGCGACGCTCTCCGGCAGCCCGCTCAGGAGCGAGGGGGCGTCCGCGATGTCACGGGCCTCCTGCGCGGCCCAGAACGCGCGCGCCTCGGCCAGCTCGCGCTCCCGCTCCTCGGCGAGGGCGTCCGCGACCGCGGCCCGTATCTCGTCGGTGTCCACCGTCGTCCGGGCCGCGGGCACGGCGGCACGGCCGCCACCGGCCGTGACCCGGCTCTCGGCGAGCTCGGTGCGCAGGTCGGTGATCTGCTGCCGCAGTCCCCGCACGGTGTGCAGGGACGCGGCTCCCACGGCCGTGGCGGCGGCCGCGGAGAGCAGCAAGGCAAGGTGCATGGCGCTCACTGACGTACTCCCGGTTTCAAGTCGACCCCCGACTTCCTACATCAGCTTGAAGCCTGCACCATCCAGCTGTCAGTGCATTACGTCATGAATTGGACAGGACTTTCGGCCCGGTGTTTCTTCATGGACCGGATCTGACCTGGGCAAATGCACTGCCCCCAGGAGATTGGTCACATCCTGGGGGAGATTGGGTCACGAATGTGTGGAGAGAGGGGAGGGGCCTCCGTTTCCCGACTGGTGAGACGGAGGGCCCCTCCCGCGTAGCCCGGGGCCCGGCGGCCCCCGCGTGCTAGCTGAGGCGCTCGATCACCATGGCCATGCCCTGGCCGCCGCCCACGCACATGGTCTCCAGGCCGAACTGCTTGTCGTGGAACTGGAGGCTGTTGATCAGGGTGCCGGTGATGCGGGCGCCGGTCATGCCGAAGGGGTGGCCGACGGCGATCGCGCCGCCGTTGACGTTGAGCTTGTCCAGGGGGATGTCCAGGTCGCGGTAGGAGGGGATCACCTGCGCGGCGAAGGCCTCGTTGATCTCGACCAGGTCGATGTCGCCGATGGTGAGCCCGGCGCGCTTGAGGGCCTGCTTGCTGGCCTCGACGGGGCCGTACCCCATGATCTCGGGGGAGAGGGCCGAGACGCCCGTGGAGACGATCCGGGCGAGCGGCGTGAGCCCGAGCTCCCGGGCCTTGGTGTCGGACATGATCACGAGGGCGGCGGCGCCGTCGTTGAGCGGACAGCAGTTGCCCGCCGTGACCAGGCCGTCCGGGCGGAAGACCGGCTTGAGGCCCGCGACGCCCGCCAGCGTGACGCCCGCGCGCGGCCCGTCGTCCTTGCTGACGACGGTGCCGTCGGGGGTCGTGACGGGCGTGATCTCGCGCTCCCAGAAGCCGTTCTTGAGGGCTTCCTCGGCCAGGTTCTGGGACCGGACGCCGAACTCGTCCATGTCCTGGCGGGTGATGCCCTTGAGCCGGGCGAGGTTCTCCGCGGTCTGGCCCATCGCCATGTACGCGTCCGGGACCAGGCCGTCCTCGCGCGGGTCGTGCCAGTCGGTGCCGGTCTGCTCGGCGCGCGCGGCGGTACGGGCCTCGGCGTCCGCGAACAGCGGGTTGTGGGTGTCGGGCAGACCGTCGGAGGTGCCCTTCTTCGACCGCGACACCATCTCGACGCCCGCCGAGATGAAGACGTCGCCCTCGCCCGCCTTGATGGCGTGCAGGGCCATGCGGGACGTCTGGAGGGAAGAGGAGCAGTAGCGGGTGATCGTGCAGCCCGGCAGGTGGTCCATGCCCATCTGCACGGCCACGATCCGGCCCAGGTTGTGGCCCTGCTCGCCGCCGGGCAGGCCGCAGCCCAGCATCAGGTCGTCGATGTCCTCGGGGTCGAGCGCGGGGATCTTCGCGAGGGCGGCCTGGATGATCGTGGCCGTCAGGTCGTCGGGACGGAGCTCCTTGAGCGAGCCCTTGAAGGCGCGGCCGATGGGGGAGCGGGCGGCGGAGACGATCACGGCTTCGGGCATCAGGGGCTCCAGGGGTAACCGGCGGAACGGGCTGGACGTACTGGGAAGTTACCCGTACGTAGGGGATTGGGTCAGGGGGTGAGGGTGTGACTAGCACCGCATCGCTCCTGGGCGCGCGCGGGATCAGGGGGTGGGGGGCCGGGGGTGGGGTGGCCGTCTGCCGTGGGGCCGTCCTTCGCCTGCGGGTTGTCGCCCTCGTGCCCGCCGCTGCGCGGCGGATGCTCGCCCACCCACCCGCCCGTGCCGCCCTGGCGGCCAGGGTGCCCACCTGGCGTCTGCGCGTCTTTTGGGTGCGGCTGCCCGCGCTGTCCCCGGGATTCCCGTCGCGGTGCGGCTGTCCTCCCCGTGCTCCCCCCCCGCTCCTCCCGGCACGGTGCGGCTGGCCCTCCCGCCGCACCCGGTTTTTCCGCCGCGGAGCGGCGGAGATGCGGTGGGGTGCCGGGTGGCTTCCGGGGTGGGGGTTCTCGCCGCGGAGCGGCGGAGCGGTGGGGGGTGCGGGAGTGCCGGGTGGTGGGTGGGCGGGTGGGAAGGAACGCCGCGGAGCGGCGGGGTGCCGGGGGAGGGGGAGCGAGGGGCAGGCGGGGCAAGGGGCGAGGCGCGAGGGGCCAGGTGCGAGGGGCCAGGTGCGAGGGGCCAGGCCCCGGGGTCAAGGGATCGGGGTCGGGTCCGGGGTTTGGATGCGGCGGCGGCGTCGGCGCTTGAGGAGGGCGAAGGGGCCCCGGGGCCCCGAGGGCATCGCGCCGGTGACCTCGGTGCCCCCCTCGGCGGCGGCGCGGGCCGCAGCCCGGGCGACCGGCAGGAAGCCCTCGCGCCGCGACACGTCGGGGCGCTCCTCCTCCGGCCACAGGCCGAGCGCCGCGCAGAGGGTGGGCAGGAGCGCCATCGCCGCCGTCGCGTACCCCTCCGCCGAGGGGTGGTAGTTGTCGGGTCCGAACAGCTCGCGGGGGTTCGCCGCGAACTCCGGGCCGAGGAGGTCGCCCAGGGAGACCGTCCGGCCGCCCTGCTCGACGACTCCGATCGTCTGCGCCGCCGCCAGCTGTCGCGAGACCCGGCGGGCCAGCCACCGCAGCGGCTGGTACACGGGCTCGATCGTGCCGAGGTCCGGACACGTGCCAACGACCACCTCGGCCCCGGCGGTGCGCAGTCTGCGGACCGCCGCCGCGAGCAGGCGCACCGACCGCGTCGGCGGCATCCGGTGCGTCACGTCATTGGCCCCGATCATCACGACGCACACATCGGGCACCCACCCTGTCTCGTCCGACAGGACCAGCGTCACCTGCCGGTCGAGGTCGTCGGACTGCGCCCCGGCCTTGGCCACGACCCGCAGGTCCACCGGCCGTTCGGCGACCGCCGCGAGCCCGGACGCGAGCAGCGCCGCGGGCGTCTGCCGGGCCCGGTGCACGCCGAGCCCGGCGGCCGTGGAGTCCCCGAGCATCGCGAACCGCAGCGGCTCCCCGCAGGCGGCGCGCGCCGCGAACGCCGCCCCGTACCGCCCGTCGGCCCGCGGCGGCGACCCGTGCCCGCCGTTGCCCACGGACCGCTTCGCCAGCTGCACCTCGGCGAGGACGACCCCGACCGTGGCCGCGCCCAGGAGGCCGATGCCCCCGCCTCCGTACGCCGCACCCGCGGCGATCCGCCGTGCCACCCTCGCCCTCGACATCCCCGCTGTCACCCCTGCCAGGTCGTTGTGGAGCCATTCGTCCCGTACATCCAGTGCTTGCCCCGTCGGGGCGGTCGGCCAATCGCGTGCGGAGGTGAAGCGGGCAGATGGCCCCGTAGGCTGACGCCTACCGCATACGACCACCTCGTGCGGTGTCCACGTCCGCCCCGCCATCGCGACCCGGACACCCGGCCCGGATACACGGAGACAACGGTGCATTTCCACGACTCGATGATCAGTCTCGTCGGCAACACCCCGCTGGTGAGGCTCAACAACGTGACGGAGGGCCTGCGGGCCACCGTCCTTGCCAAGGTCGAGTACTTCAACCCGGGCGGCTCCGTGAAGGACCGCATCGCGCTGCGCATGATCGAGGCGGCAGAGGCCAGCGGCGAGCTCCGCCCCGGCTCCACCATCGTCGAGCCGACCAGCGGCAACACGGGTGTCGGCCTTGCCATCGTGGCCCAGCAGAAGGGCTACAAGTGCGTCTTCGTGTGCCCGGACAAGGTCAGCACCGACAAGATCAACGTGCTGCGCGCGTACGGCGCCGAGGTCGTCGTCTGCCCGACGGCCGTCGACCCCGAGCACCCGGACTCGTACTACAACGTCTCCGACCGCCTGGTCCGTGAGATCCCGGACGCCTGGAAGCCGGACCAGTACTCCAACCCCAACAACCCGCTGTCCCACTACCACTCCACAGGACCCGAGCTGTGGGAGCAGACGGAGGGGAAGATCACCCACTTCGTCACGGGCATCGGCACCGGCGGCACCATCTCCGGCACCGGCGGCTATCTGAAGGAGGTCTCCGGCGGCAAGGTCAAGGTCGTCGGCGCCGACCCGGAGGGGTCGGTGTACTCGGGCGGCTCCGGGCGGCCGTACCTGGTCGAGGGCGTCGGTGAGGACTTCTGGCCGACCGCCTACGACCGGAACGTGACCGACGACATCGTCGCCGTGTCCGACAAGGATTCCTTCCAGATGACGCGGCGCCTCGCCAAGGAGGAGGGCCTCCTCGTGGGCGGCTCCTGCGGCATGGCCGTCGTCGCGGCGCTGCGCGTCGCCGAGGGCCTCGGCCCCGATGACGTCGTGGTCGTCCTGCTGCCCGACAGCGGCCGTGGCTACATGAGCAAGATCTTCAGCGACGAGTGGATGAACGACTACGGCTTCCTGGAGGAGGCCGGTGACCAGCCGCGCGTCGGCGACGTCCTGCGCCGCAAGGAGGGCGGCGAGCTGCCCTCGCTCGTCCACATGCACCCGGAGGAGACCGTCGGCGAGGCCATCGAGGTCCTTCGCGAGTACGGCGTCTCGCAGATGCCCATCGTCAAGCCGGGCGCCGGGCACCCGGACGTGATGGCCGCCGAGGTGATCGGCTCGGTCGTGGAGCGCGAGCTGCTCGACGCGCTGTTCGCGCAGCGCGCCTCGCTGCACGACCCGCTGGAGAAGCACATGTCGGACCCGCTGCCGCAGGTCGGCTCCGGTGAGCCCGTCGCCGACCTGATGCAGGTCCTCGGCACCGCCGACGCGGCGATCGTCCTCGTCGAGGGCAAGCCCACCGGCGTGGTGAGCCGCCAGGACCTGCTGGCCTTCCTCGCGGAGCAGCAGAGCGGCTGAGCCGCCCTCGGGCGGTCGGCGGGCGGTCGGTGGGCGGTCGGTGGGGCGGGACTTCGCGGAACTGGTACGGGGCCGACACGTGCGCGCAGCACCCGCTTAACACGGCTGCGGCACCGTAGGGGATGTCGGCGGCAGGGCTTCCGGAGCGGCTCCCGGACCCCTGCCGGCGCCCAGGACGCGAGTGCTGGCCTTGACCTGGCGCCCGTCCCTCGCGGGGGCTGCCGTCGTCCCGCCCTCCGGCCCGGCCGGGGGTGCGGCAGCCCCCCTCTGGCCCCTGGGCCTTGACCAGGTCCGTCGCCGCGTTTGCTGGCCCCTGGGCCTTGACCGGGTCCATCGCCGCTGCGCGGCTCGCCCTCAAACGCCGGGCGGGCTTACGTTCCTCGCCCGCGGCTGGCCCTGCGCCGACGCGCTCGATTGCTCCTAGTCCTCCCAGTCGTTCGTGCGCGGCCGGGGGCGGAGGAAGGGGAGGAGGCCGGTGCCGCGTGCCGCGTGTACGGCGTTGACGCCGACGATGCCGAACCACGTGACGAACAGCCCCGAAAGGCCCGCGTTGACCACGCCGATCGCCGAGAGGGGGATGGCGAGGATCAGCGAGACGATGCCGAACCCGAAGCGCTCGCCCCAGGTGTCCACGCCGCCGGAGGGTATCGCGGGCGCCCCGGGCCACGATCATCTGCTGCTCGGCCAGGTGACGCCGCATCCGGCGGTCGATCGTGCCGTCGAGGCGCTGCTCGACCTTTTCGAGGAACGAGTCGACCAGCGCCGACTCGTACTCGTCGCCGAGGTCCTTGCGCGCGTGCAGGGCGGCGTCGAGTTCTTTCTTGAGTTCGGCGTCACGTGGGGCTTCCATACCCCTTACGGTACGCAACGCACCCCCGGGCGGCAGTGGGGCTAGCCCCCCATTGCGGCCTGGGCCAATCCCCCCATCAGGCCCCTGAGCTCGGCACCCGCCCCCCTCCCGCGCCGCGCGCTCGCGCGGCTGCTTGCCTGGCTGTATAACTTCATGCAGAGTTCTTGGTGACTGAATAGTTCGTCAATGCCCTGGCGTGGGGAGAGCGATGTCCACTCGCACGGTGCGGCCGGCCGCCGCCGAGGTGCCCGAGGTGCCGGACGTGCCCGACGCGCCCGTCGTCGTTCTTGACGGGCTCGGCATGCCGGTCGCCGACGTCGTGCGCCTCGCCGACCGCGCCGCCCGGCCCGTCCCCGGCACCGACGCCCTCAAGCGCGTCGAGGAGTCCTGGGACGCCGCCCGCCACATCGCCTCCTGGGGCCGCGTCTACGGCCGCTCCACCGGCGTCGGCGCCAACCGCACCGAGGACGTCCCCACCGAGGCCGCCGCCGGCCACGGGCTGCGCCTGCTGCGCTCCCACGCGGGCGCCATCGGCGCCGAGCTGCCCGCGCGCGAGGTCCGCGCCATGCTCGCGGTGCGCGCCAACCAGCTCCTCGCGGGCGGCGCGGGACTGCGCCCCGGCGTCGTCACCGCCCTGTGCGAGGCCCTGGAGGCCGGCGCCTGCCCCCGGGTCAACGAGTTCGGCTCCGTCGGCACCGGCGACATCGCCGCCCTCGCCCAGCTCGGCCTCGCCCTCGCGGGCGAACACCCCTGGACGGGCGGCGGGACGCCCCCCGCGCCCCAGGCCCTCGACAACAACGACGCGCTGGCCCTCATCAGCAGCAACGCCCTCACCCTCGGCCAGTCCGCGCTCGCCCTGCACGAGCTGCGCGGCCTGATCGAGGCCACCCAGGTCGTCGCCGCCCTGTCCCTGCTCGCCGTCGACGGCTCCCACGAGCCGTACGCCCTGCCCGTCCACGAGGCCCGCCGCCACCCGGGCAGCCGCGAGGTCGCCGCCCGCACCCGGCTGCTGCTCGGCGCCGCCGACCGGCCCGCGCCGCCGCTCGGCCGCATCCAGGACCCGTACGGATTCCGCTGCCTCCCCCAGGTCCACGGGCCCGCCCACGACGCCGCCGACGCCCTGGAACAGGTCCTCACCGTCGAGATCAACGCGGCCGCCGAGAACCCCCTCATCTCGCCCGCCGATCTGGCCGCCTACCACCACGGCGGCTTCTACCTGGCCCAACTCGCCCTCGCCCTGGACCACTTCAGGCTCGCCCTGACGCAGGTCGCGCGCCTGTCCACGTCCCGCCTCTACCCACCCTCAACGAACCGGCCCTCACCCGCCTGAGGCCCTTCCTCGCCGACGCCGAGCCCGCCTCGTCCGGCGTGATGATCCTGGAGTACGCGGCCGGGGCCGCCCTCGGTGACCTGCGCGCCTTCTCCGCGCCCGCCTCCCTCGGCCACGCCGTGCTGTCCCGGGGCGTCGAGGAACAGGCCAGCTTCGCCTCGCTCGCGGCCCGCCAGACGCTGCGCGCCCGCGAGGCTTTCCGGCTCGTGGTCGGCTGCGAACTGGTCGCTGCGGTACGGGCGTTGCGGCAGCGCGAGCTCAGGATCGACCCCGGACTTCCGGTCGCCCGGGCCCTGGAACTCGCCGCTGACGTCCTGGAAGCGGACGTCACCGACCGCCCGCTGACCGATGATGTGACGGCGGCGGCCCGCCTGCTCGACCGGTTCACCGAGCTGTGGGAAGGGCTCGACGCGGGCTCGGGGAGGGGTACGGCATGGAGGAGTCCGGCATGAGTGACAGTCCAGCGGCGCGGCTTCAGGTGCTCTTCGAAGGGCACCGCCTCACGCCCACCCAGCGGCGCATCGCCCACTGCATGGTGCGCCGCGCCGCCGACGCGCCCTTCCTCTCCAGCGTCGAACTCGCCGAACTCGCGGGCGTCAGCCAGCCGTCCGTGACCCGCTTCGCGGTCGCCCTCGGCTTCGACGGCTACCCCGCGCTCCGCCGCCACCTGCGCGACGTGGCACCGGCACAGGCGGCCGCCGAAGCCACCGCCAATGAGTACCAGCAGGCCGTCCAGGCGGAGATCGAGAACCTCCGCCACCTCGCGGACCTGCTCGCCGACCCCGGCCCCGTGGAGCGCGCGGGCCGGCTGCTCGCCTCCTCGCGGCCGCTGCCGGTGCTCGGCCTGCGCGCCGCCGCCTCCCAGGCGTACGGCTTCTCGTACTTCGCCGCGAAGGTCCACCCCGACGTGCGGCTCCTCGACGAGAGCGGCTCCATGCTCACCGACCGCCTGGACGCGGCCGCGCGCGCGCCGGAGCCACCGTGCTGCTCTGCTTCGCGCTGCCCCGCCACCCCAAGGAGGTGGTGGACGCCCTCGGCTACGCCAAGAGCGCGGGCCTCACCGTCGTCACCGTCGCCGACTCCGCGTTCGCGCCCGTGGCCGCGCACAGCGACCTGCTGCTGCCCGCCGCCGTCGGCACCGGCCTCGCCTTCGACACGGCGTGCGCGCCCATGCTGCTCGGCCGGGTGCTCCTCGAGGCCATGTGCGACGCGCTGCCGGACGCGCAGGCCCGACTGGAGGAGTTCGACGTACGGGCGGCCGAGCGGGGCCTGTTCGCGGAGTGACGCGCCGCCTCAGACGACGCGCACGCCCCGCTGCCACACGTGCGACACCAGCGGTACGCCCGGCCGGTACGCCAGGTGGACATGGCTCGGCGCGTCGAGCAGCACCAGGTCGGCGCGGGCACCCGGCGCGAGACGGCCGACGTCCGTGCGGCGCAGCGCCGCCGCGCCGCCCGCCGTCGCCGCCGCACACCGCCTCGTCCGGCGTCATCCCCATGTCCCGCACCGCGAGCGCGACGCAGAACGGCACCGACGACGTGAACGACGAGCCCGGGTTGCAGTCCGTCGAAAGCGCCACCGTCACGCCCGCGTCGAGCAGCCGCCGGGCGTCGGGCCACTCGGCACGCGTGGAGAACTCCGCCCCCGGCAGCAGCGTGGCCACCGTCGCGCTGTTCGCCAGCGCGTCCACGTCGGCGTCCGTGAGGTGGGTGCAGTGGTCGGCGGACGCGGCGTCCAGCTCCACGGCCAGCTGCACGCCCGGGCCGTAGGTCAGCTGGTTGGCGTGCACGCGCGGGTGCAGGCCCTTCGCCCGGCCCGCCGTGAGGATCGCCCGCGCCTGGTCCCCGTCGAAGGCCCCCTTCTCGCAGAACACGTCGATCCACCGCGCGTGCGGCGCGCACGCCTCCAGCATCTCGCCCGTCACCAGCGCCACGTACGCCGCCGGGTCGTCGGCGTGGTCCGGCGACACGATGTGGGCGCCCAGGTAGGTGACCTCGTCGGTGTGGCGGGCCGCGATGCGCAGCGCGCGGGCCTCGTCGTGGGTGGTCAGGCCGTAGCCCGACTTCGTCTCGAACGTCGTCGTGCCCTGCCGCAGCGCCTCCCGCAGATAGCGGGTGACGTTCGCCTCCAGCTCGTCGTCCGTGGCGGCGCGGGTGGCGGCGACCGTGGTGCGGATGCCGCCCGCCTCGTAGGGGCGGCCCTCCATGCGGGCGTTGAACTCGCGGGTGCGGTCGCCCGCGAAGACCAGGTGGGAGTGGGAGTCCACGAAGCCGGGCAGGGCCGCCTGGCCGTGCGCGTCGTGGGCCTCGTCCGCCGGGGGGGCCTTGGCGGCCGGGCCCGCCCACGCGACGCGGTCCCCTTCCAGGACGACGGCGGCGTCCTCGATGACGCCCAGGGGGCCCGCTCCGAGGGCGGGGTCGTTGGTGACGAGGCTGGCGATGTTGTGGATGAGGGTGGTGGTCATGGGGAAGGTGCCTCTCTGGAAATCCAGCCCGTCCGGCGTGTGAGGACGAGGCGCGGAGCGCCGATGCTTTTCGGGGGTGCCAGGGGGCGGAGCCCCCTGGTTCGGGAAGGGGCGGGTCTGGGGCGTCCCACGCGGGCTAGTGCCAGACTGGCACCGCTCGGGCCAGGGCCGACGGCACGTCGGCCACCGAGGCGTGCGCGCCGTCGCGGACCACATGGCGCCCACCGACCACGGTGTGCCGCACGTCCGAGGCCCCCGCCGCGAACACCGCGACCTCCGCCCCGAGCCGGGGCACCGCCCCCGCCGTACGGACGGAGTCAAGCGCGACGGTGGTGAAGTCGGCGAGCCGCCCCGGCTCCAGGGCGCCGGCCTCGGGCCACCCCAGGGCCGCGTGCCCGTCGGGCGACGCGGCCCGCAGCAGCGCCGCCGCCGTCCAGTGGCCCCGCGTGTGCGTCCGCAGCCGTTCGTTCAGCTCCATGGCCCGCGCCTCTTCGAAGAGGTCGATGACGGCGTGGCTGTCGCTGCCGAGGGACAGGGGGCTGCCCGCGCGCTGGAGGGCGGCGGCGGGCCCGATGCCGTCGGCGAGGTCCCGCTCGGTGGTGGGGCACATGCAGGTGCCGGTGCCCGAGCCGCCGAGCAGCGCGATGTCCTCGTCCGTCAGGTGCGTGTTGTGGACGCCGGTGGTGCGCTCCCCGAGCACCCCGTGGTCGGCGAGCAGCCGCGTGGGCGTGCACCCGTGCACGGCGAGGCAGGCCTCGTTCTCGGCGGTCTGCTCGGAGAGGTGGACGTGTAGCGGGGCGCCGCGCGATGCGGCCCACGCGGCCACGGTGCCCAGCTGCCGCGCGGGCACGGCCCGTACGGAGTGGATCGCGGCGCCGACGCGGGCGTGCTCGCGGTCCTTCAGGAGCGAGGCCCGCTCCGCCCAGGCCTCGGCCGTGCCGTCGGAGAAGCGCAGCTGGTGGCGGTTGGGCGGCTCGCCCTCGGTGGCGTCGCGCAGGCCGGAGGCCACGTAGGCGGTGTCGAGGAGCGTGATGCGGATGCCCGCGTCGGACGCGGCGGCGATGAGGGCCTCGCCCATCGCGTTGGGGTCGGCGTACGGCGCCCCGCCGGGCGCGTGGTGCAGGTAGTGGAACTCGCCGACGGCGGTGATCCCGGCGAGGGCCATCTCGGCGTACACCGCCCGCGCGAGCGCGTGGTACGTCTCCGGGGTGAGCCGGTCGGCTACGGAGTACATCACCTCGCGCCACGTCCAGAACGTGCCGCTGCCGACCTGCACGGTGGAGCGCAGTGCGCGGTGGAAGGCATGGGAGTGGGCGTTCGCCAGGCCGGGCAGCGTCAGGCCGCGCAGGACCGTCGCGCCCGGCGGCGGGGCCTCGACGCCCGTGCGGACGGCGGCGATCCGCCCGTCCGCGCCGATGTCGAGGGCCACGCCCGGCTCCACGACCGGGTCCAGCCAGGCGTGCTCCGCCCAGTACGTGTGCGTCACCGGCACGCCAGTCCCTCCAGTACGTCGGCCAGCGCGTGCACCCCGGCCACGCAGTCGTCCTCCGCCGCGAACTCGGCGGGGGAGTGCGAGACGCCCGTGGGGTTGCGCACGAACAGCATGGCGGTGGGGACGCGGGCCGAGAGGATGCCCGCGTCGTGTCCCGCGCCCGTGCCGAGCACCGGGACCGCGCGGCCCGTGCGCCCGCGCAGGAGCGCCCCGAGCTCGTCGCGCAGCGCGTGCTCGAACTCGATGACCGGGGTGAAGGACTCGCGGACGACGGCGAGGTCGACGCCGTGGCGGTCCGCGTACTCGCGGGCCGCCTTCTCGACCGCCGTCACCACCGTGTCGAGCGTGTCCTGGTCGGCGGCGCGCGAGTCCAGCCAGCCGCGCACCAGGGACGGGATGGCGTTCACGCCGTTCGGCTCGACCGCGATCTTGCCGAAGGTGGCGACGGCGCCCGCGAGCTCGGCCTCGCGGCGGGCCGCCAGGACCGTCTCGGCGTAGCTCAGCATCGGGTCGCGGCGGTCGACGAGGCGGGTGGTGCCCGCGTGGTTGGCCTCGCCCCGGAAGTCGAAGCGCCAGCGGCCGTGCGGCCAGATGGCGCTGGCGATGCCGACCGCGTCGCCGGACAGGTCGAGGGCCCGGCCCTGTTCCACGTGCAGCTCCACGAACGCGCCGACGCGGGCGAGGCGTTCGGGGTCCGCGCCGATCGTCGACGGGTCGTGTCCGGCGGCCTCCATCGCCTCGGGCAGCCGTACGCCGTCGGCGTCCCGCAGCTCGTACGCCTGCTCCTTGGTGAGCTGCCCGGCCGTGAGCCGGGAGCCCACGCAGGCGAGGCCGAAGCGGGCGCCCTCCTCGTCGCCGAAGTTGGTGAGGGCCAGCGGCCGGGTGAAGGTGACGCCCCGGGAGCGGAGCTCGTCGAGGGCCGCGAAGGAGGACACGACGCCGAGGGGGCCGTCGAAGGCGCCGCCGTCGGGGACGGAGTCCAGGTGGGAGCCGGTGACGACGGCGTCGCCCTGCGCGGGGTCGCCGAGCCAGGCCCACTGGTTGCCGTTGCGGTCGGTCTCGTACGCCAGGCCCCGGGACTCGGCCTGCTCCTGGAACCAGGTGCGGCAGTCGGCGTCGGCGCCGGTCCAGGCGGAGCGGCGGTAGCCGCCGGACTCGGCGTCGCGGCCGATGGGCAGCAGCTCGCTCCACATCGCCGTGAAACCGGGCGGCGTCGGCGACTGCGGCGCCGTTGTGGCTGGGCGCGCGGTTCCCCGCGCCCCTTCGGGGCGCTTCACTCGCCCTCCCGCATGGGCACGCGGACGCCGCGCTCCGAGGCCACCGCGTCAGCGGTCTCGTACCCGGCGTCGACGTGGCGGATGACGCCCATCCCGGGGTCGTTGGTGAGGACCCGGCGGATCTTCTCGCCCCCGAGCTTCGTGCCGTCGGCCACGCTCACCTGGCCCGCGTGGATGGAGCGGCCCATGCCGACGCCGCCGCCGTGGTGGAGGGAGACCCAGCTGGCGCCGGAGGCGACGTTGACCATGGCGTTGAGGAGGGGCCAGTCGGCGATGGCGTCGGAGCCGTCGAGCATGCCCTCGGTCTCGCGGTAGGGGGAGGCCACCGAGCCGCAGTCGAGGTGGTCGCGGCCGATGGCGAGGGGCGCCTGGAGCTCGCCGGAGGCCACCATGTCGTTGAAGCGCTCGCCCGCGCGGTCGCGCTCGCCGTAGCCGAGCCAGCAGATGCGGGCGGGGAGGCCCTGGAAGTGGACGCGCTCGCTGGCCATCTTGATCCAGCGGTGCAGCGATTCGTTCTCCGGGAACAGGTCGAGGATCGCCTTGTCGGTCTTGTGGATGTCCGAGGCCTCGCCGGAGAGCGCCGCCCAGCGGAAGGGGCCCTTGCCCTCGCAGAAGAGCGGGCGGATGTAGGCGGGCACGAAGCCCGGGAAGGCGAACGCGCGGTCGTAGCCCGCGAGCTGGGCCTCGCCCCGGATGGAGTTGCCGTAGTCGAAGACCTCGGCGCCCGCGTCCATGGAAGCCGACCATGGCCTCGACGTGCCGGGCCATGGATTCGCGCGCGTGCTGGGTGAAGCCCGCCGGGTCCTTGGCCGCGTACGTGGCCATGTCGTCGAAGGCCACGCCGACCGGGAGGTAGGCGAGCGGGTCGTGGGCCGACGTCTGGTCGGTGACGATGTCGACGGGGGCGCCCTCGGCGAGCATCCGGGGCAGCAGTTCGGCGGCGTTGCCGAGCAGGCCGATGGAGAGCGGGCGGCGGGCGTCGCGGGCCTCGGTGGCGAGCTGGAGCGCGTGCTCCAGGGAGTCAGCCCGCACGTCCAGGTACCTGTGCTCGATGCGGCGCTCGATGGCGCGCGGGTCGCAGTCGATGCAGATCGCGACGCCGTCGTTCATGGTGACGGCCAGCGGCTGGGCGCCGCCCATGCCGCCGAGTCCGGCGGTCAGGGTGATGGTCCCGGCGAGGGTGCCGTTGAACTTCTTGGCGGCGACGGCGGCGAACGTCTCGTAGGTGCCCTGGAGGATGCCCTGGGTGCCGATGTAGATCCAGGAACCGGCCGTCATCTGGCCGTACATGGTGAGGCCGAGGGCCTCCAGGCGGCGGAACTCCTCCCAGTTCGCCCAGTCGCCGACCAGGTTGGAGTTGGCGATGAGCACGCGCGGGGCCCACTCGTGGGTCTGCATGACGCCGACCGGGCGGCCGGACTGGACGAGCATCGTCTCGTCCTGCTTCAGGGTCCTCAGGGTGCGCGTCATCGCGTCGAAGGAGCGCCAGTCGCGGGCCGCCTTGCCGGTGCCGCCGTAGACGACGAGCTTGTCGGGGTGCTCGGCGACCTCGGGGTCGAGGTTGTTCTGGAGCATCCGCAGGGCGGCCTCCTGCTGCCATCCCAGGGTGCTCAGTTCGGTGCCGCGCGGCGCTCGTACGGGGCGGGGTCCTGACATGACGGTTGCCTCCTCGGTGACGGTGATCCCGTGCGGCCGCCGTCGTGCGCGCCTCGCTCACCGCGATCACTCTGATCCCTGATATTCACATCCTCGGCCTGTGAATAGCTCTAGTCAATACCGTCGTACGGCCAGCGTGCGCGGCGCTCGGGTGATTGTGTGGATCACATGACCTCCGACGACGCGACCGTCCCAGGGCCCACCGTCGACCTCCTGGCCACGCCGGGCGCGGAGGCCGCCGCCCGCCGTGACCAGGCCGTCCGTGCCGCCGTCGAGCAGGGCGTGACCGGCCCCGGAACCCCCCTCGTCGGCCTCATCGACGTGGTCGGCGTCCGCGCCTCCGCCGCCGCCCTGCACGCCGCCTTCGAGCGGCTCACCCCGCCCGGCACCCCCGTCCTGCACGCCTTCGCGGTGAAGGCGACGCCGCTGGTGCCGGTCCTGCGGCTGCTGCACGACGCCGGGATCGGCGCCGAGGTGGCGAGCCCCGGCGAGCTGGCCCTGGCCCGCGCCGCCGGGGTGCCGCCCGCGCGCACCGTCCTCGACTCGCCCGCCAAGACCCCCGCCGAGCTGCGCGAGGCCCTCGCCCTCGGCATCGCCGTCAACGCCGACAACCCCCAGGAGTTGGCCCGCCTCGACGCCCTGGTGCACTCGGCGGCCACCGCCTCACCCCTGGGAATCCGGGTGAACCCGCAGGTCGGCGGCGGTTCCATCGACGCGCTCTCCACGGCGACCGCGACCTCCAAGTTCGGTGTGCCGCTGCGGGACGACGGCGCCCGCGCCTGGCTGGTCCAGGCGTATCTGGACCGGCCGTGGCTGACCCGCCTGCACGCCCACTCCGGCTCCCAGGGCATGCCCCTCCAGCTCCTGACCGAGGGCGTCGCCGCCGTGTACGAGCTCGCCGAGGAGATCAACGGCCGGGCCGGGCGCCGCCAGGTCGACACCCTCGACATCGGCGGCGGCCTGCCCGTCAACTTCGCCTCCGACGAGCAGAGCCCGACGCACGCCGACTACGCGCGCCTGCTCAAGGAGCGCGTCCCCGGCCTCCTCGACGGCCGCTACGGCCTGGTCACCGAGTTCGGGCCGCTCGCTCCTCGCCAAGCACGGGGTGCTGCTCGCGCGCGTCGAGTACGTGAAGGAGGCGGGCGGCCGCCCCATCGCGCTCACGCACGCGGGCGTCCAGGTGGCCACCCGCACCGTGTACGCGCCGCAGTCCTGGCCGCTCAGGATCGCCGCGTACGACGCGAAGGGCCGCCCCAAGCAGGGCCCGGCCGTCGGCCAGGACGTCGCGGGCCCGGCCTGCTTCGCGGGCGACCTGCTCGCCGCCGACCACCCGCTGCCGCTCCTGGAGGCGGGCGACCACGTGGCCGCGCTCGACACCGGCGCCTACTACTTCGCGCAGCACTACTCGTACAACAGCCTGCCCCGGCCCGAGATCCTCGGCTTCGCGGCGGCGGCGGACGGCACGGTCCGCTTCGCCCGGGTGCGCGGGCAGCAGACGGCCGAGGAGATCGTCGCGGAGGCGGGCGGCGGCGCGGCGGGGGCGCTGCGCGGGCTGTGAGGGTCATGACGGGGCGGTGCGGTCCACGATGGGGCTCTGATGTTCCTCAACTTCCGCATCGTCCCGGCGTGTCACGGGCAAGAGCACCTTCTCAAGTTCCCAGTCACGCTCGGGGGAGGCTCCTGTGACGACGTCAGGAACGAGCAGCGGCACCACATCGACGCCCGCCGAAGAACCCGGCCTGCGCCGGGTCCTCGGCCCCAGACTGCTGATCCTCTTCGTGATCGGTGACATCCTCGGCACCGGCATCTACGCCACCACCGGCAAGGTCGCGGGCAAGGTGGGCGGCGCCCTGTGGCTGCCGTTCGTGATCGGCTTCGTGGTCGCGATCCTGACCGCCGCGTCGTACGTGGAACTGGTCGGCAAGTACCCGAAGGCGGCCGGGGCCGCGCTGTACACGCAGAAGGCCTTCAAGGTCCCCTTCCTGACCTTCATCATCGCGTTCATGGTGATGTGCTCGGGCCTGTCGTCCGCGAGCGCGGCCGCCCGCGCCTTCAGCGGTGACTACCTGAGCGAGCTGACCGGCGACGCGCTGCCGCCGACGCTCGTCGCCATCGCCTTCATCCTCGCGCTCGCCGCGCTGAACCTGCGGGGCGTGTCGGAGTCGGTGAAGACGAACGTGGTGCTGACCGTCGTCGAGCTGACCGGCCTGCTGATCATCCTCGGGATCGGCGCGTGGGCGGTCCTGTCCGGCGACGGGGAGCCGGGGCGGCTCACCGAGTTCGAGGGGGACGGCACGGGGTACGCGCTGATGACGGGCATCCTCGGCGCCACCGCGCTCGGCTTCTTCGCGTTCGTCGGCTTCGAGGACTCGGTGAACATGGCCGAGGAGACCAAGGACCCCACTCGCACCTTCCCGCGCGCGATCTTCCTCGGCGTGGCGGTCACCGGCACGATCTACGTCCTGGTCGCCCTGGTCTCGTCCCTGCTCGTCGACCACAAGACCCTGGAGGGCTCAAGTGGCCCGCTCCTTGAGGTCGTGAAGGCGGGCGGCGTCGACTTCCCGCACAAGCTCTTCGCCCTCATCGCGCTGTTCGCGGTCACCAACTCAGCCCTCATCAACATCATGATGGCGTCCAGGCTGTGCTACGGCATGGCCAACGAACGCATCCTGCCCCGGGCCATGGGGCGCGTCCTCGCGCGCCGCCGCACCCCCGTCGTGGGCATCGCGTTCGTGTCCCTGCTCGCCGTCGGGCTCGTCTCCACCGGGGAGATCGAGGGGCTCGGGGACACCACGGCGTTCCTGCTCCTGTGCGTGTTCGCCGTGGTCAACGTGGCCGTGCTCGTGCTGCGCCGGGACCCGGTCGAGCACCGGCACTTCCGTACGCCCACGGCCCTGCCGGTCCTCGGTGCGATCACCGCCCTGATCCTCGCAAGCCCCCTCGCGGACCGGCCCGCCGACGTCTACATCCGCGCCGGAGTGCTCCTCGCGATCGGCATCGCGCTCTGGGCGGTGAACAAACTGGTCCTCCGGGCGGGCTAGATAGAACGTTCTAACCCGCCCGGTGTTCGGAGTTCCAGAGCCCGTCCGGCGTTTGAGGACGAGGCGCGCAGCGCCGAAAAGGGGAGCCAGGGGGCGCCCTATTCCTCGACCGTCAAGCCCCGGCGTAGTCGTACCAGCGTCCGTGACAGCAGTCGCGACACGTGCATCTGCGAGATGCCCAGCTCGTCACCGATCTCGGACTGCGTCATGTTCGCCACGAACCGCAGCGCGAGGATCTTGCGGTCCCGTGGCGGCAGGTCGGCGATCAGCGGCTTCAGGGACTCCACGTACTCGATGCCCTCGATGCCGTGGTCCTCGTAGCCGATGCGGTCGGCGAGGGCGCCTTCGGAGTCGTCGTCCTCGGGCTGCGCGTCGAGCGAGCTCGCGGTGTAGGCGTTGGACGCCGCCATGCCCTCGACGACCTCGTCGTGGGAGAGGCCGAGGCGCTCGGCGAGCTCGGCCACCGTCGGTGCGCGGTCGAGCTGCTGCGCGAGCTCGTCGCCCGCCTTGGCGAGGTCGAGGCGGAGCTCCTGGAGGCGCCGCGGCACGCGCACCGACCACGACGTGTCGCGGAAGAAGCGCTTGATCTCGCCGACGATCGTCGGCATCGCGAAGGTGGGGAACTCCACGCCGCGGCTGAGCTCGAAGCGGTCGATGGCCTTGATCAGGCCGATCGTGCCGACCTGGATGATGTCCTCCATCGGCTCGCTGCGGGAGCGGAACCGGGAGGCGGCGAACTTCACCAGGGCGAGGTTGAGTTCGACGAGGGTGTTGCGCACGTACGCGTGGGCGTGCGTGCCTTCTTCGAGGGATTCGAGCCGCTCGAAGAGAGTCTTGGAGAGGGCTCGCGCGTCGAGGGGTCCCACCTCGTCGAACGGGGGGATCTCGGGGAGCCCGGAGAGGCACTCGGGCCGTTCACCGGCGCCCGACGGGTCTTCGGCGGCCGGTGTCCTTGCTTCTTCGGCGGAGCCCGGGAACGGGGTCCGGGTACGGTTCGGCGGGGGTGTCGACGTCGCCTGGTCAGTACGCGATTCGTCGAGGCCGGGGTGACATGGTCTCCTCCATCGTTCTCGGCATATGGCTGCCGATGCCACTACGTGCACTGCGGTGTGCGGCGCCTCCATAGCCGTCCGGGTCGGGTGATGTCCCTTCTACCCCTACCCGCTCCCGCGCCGGAGTCGCAAGTGCGGTCCATGGCGAAATGTCCGAATTCGGGGGGATGTTCGGCTGTCCCGGGGCGTAGGGAAGGCGTAATGTTCAAGGGCGTCATCGCGCGCCCACGGCGCGCGTCGGTATCAGCCCACGACGGTCGGAAGAGAGTGACGGAATGGACCGCGGGACGGTCGGCAGCGCACACAGGGGTCGGCTTCTGGTCGAAGTCCGGACGGAGGGCCGCAGCGCCGTCGTGACTCCGGCGGGTGAGCTCGATCACCACACCGCCGAACTGCTCCGCGAGCCGCTCGAAGGCTGCGTTGACGAGGGGTTCGCACGGCTCGTGGTCGACTGCTCACAGCTGGAGTTCTGCGATTCCACGGGGCTCAACGTGCTCCTCGGGGCCCGTCTGAAAGCCGAGGCGGCCGGTGGCGGCGTCCATCTGGCCGGGATGCTGCCGGTGGTCGCCAGGGTCTTCGAGATCACCGGGGCCGACGCCGTCTTCACGGTCCACGAGACGCTCGACGCGGCGCTCGCCGACTGAGTGGCGGTGGCTCTCCGTGTGGGATGCGAGGAGCGCGAAGGGCGACCTGGTGTGCGACGCGAAGCGTTATGCGCCGGTTGCCCCCGTGTGATCAATGCGTTATCAGGGTCACAGGGTTCCTGCCGAATCCATGGGTGTTCGCACGGTTCGGCCGGGCAGAAGTCACCCCAGAATCCGTCGTCGGCCGGGCACCGGTCGGATCTCGGATTCGAACGTCAGATCAACGTCAGAAACGGCAAGCGGCCAGGGAGCGGCCGGGCGGGGGGTTCCGCCGGGGCTCCCGGAACCCGTCACTTGTCCAGAGTCTCTTGTCGGTGAGGTGAAGTGCTGATGAGCGCCACCCGTGGCCTTACTCGCCGGGCGACCGTGGCCCGGATTCGGAGGCCGCCGTCGCGGACGCTCCCGCGCGCGCGGCCACCCCCGGGTCCGGGGGCCGCCAGGTCCGCAGGCTGCGCCTGGACGGCGCGAGCGGCGTCGTGCCGCTCGCGCGGGACTACACCCGCGAGGCGCTGCACGCCTGGGGCTGGCTGCCCGCGGCGACCGCCGACCGGCGGGCGGCGGCGGAGGACGTCCTGCTCGTCGTCTCCGAGCTGGTGACCAACGCCTGCCTGCACGCCGAGGGCCCCGACGAGCTCTGGCTCTCCTGCGACAACGCCAGGAAGGTGCTGCGCGTCGAGGTCTCCGACCGCGGCGCGGGCCAGCCCGCGCCGCGCACGCCGCACCGCGCCGGGCGCCCCGGCGGGCACGGGATGTTCATCGTGCAGCGGCTCTGTCTGGACTGGGGGGTCGTACGGACCTCCGGCGCCACCGGCAAGACGGTGTGGGCGGAGCTGGGGGCGCCCGGCTAGGGCCCTAGGGCCGGGGCGGCGCGGGCCGCCCGCCGTTCACCTCTGGTGCGAAGGACGCGCTGGATCTCCACGGATCCGGCGCGTCCTTTGTCTTCCCTCGGCAAGGTCCCGGGCGTACCTTGAGCGCCCGATCTGATGTGCCGTCAGCAAATCCGCACGCGCGGCACGGACTCGCCCGCACCACGGCATGAGGGGACATCGAGGTGTCGTACCAGAAGAAGCCCGCCGCGCTCGTGGTCACCGCCGCCCTGGCCGGATCGGCACTGCTGCTCGCGGCGCCCGCCGCGCGGGCCGAGGTCAGGGACGTGGACTACCAGTGCAAGACGCCCATCGGGAACAAGGGCGCCGTCTCGCCGATCGACATCAAGAGCGTGCAGAGCGGCGGCGGCTACAAGCTCACGATGTCCTTCAAGAAGGGCGTCTCCTCCAGCCCCGTCGAACTCGGCAAGGGCGCCATGAAGCCGAGCGCCGTGATCAGGCTGGGCGGCGCGGAGAGCGGCACCGTCGCGGTGTCCGGGCCCGTGAACGCTGAGGCGATTCCGGCCAACACCCCCATCAAGATCAGTGATTTGTCGGGTACGTACACGCCGAAGAAGTCCGGCGAGGTCACCTTCACCGCCGGGGTCCTCACCATCAAGGCGCTCAGCACGACGACGACGTGCACGCCCGCGAACAACCCCAAACCCTCCCTGACCCTGAACGTGAAGGGGTCCGGAGGGTCCGCCGACCCGGGCTCGGGCGCCGGTACGAACGCGGGCTCCGGGGCCGACTCCGGGTCCTCGGACCCGGGGTCCGGCTCGGGGGGCACGGCCTCCGGCGGCGAGGACCTGCCGCGGACCGGACCCGCGGACTCCGCCATCGCGCTCGGCACGCTCGGCGGCACGGTGCTGCTCGCGGGCGCGGCCGGGGTGCTGTGGCTGACGCGGCGTCACCAGGCGCCGCGCTGACGGCGCGGGCGCGGACCGTGCGGGCCTGCCGGGGCGCAGGGGCCCTTGCCGCGGCGGCCGTGCTGCTCGCGTGCGGCGCCGCACCGGCGCGGGGCGCGCCCGCGGCGGACGCCGACTGGTCGCTTACCGCGGCCGGTTCCGCGCGGCCCTCGCTGTACGCGGAGGGCGCCCCCGGCGCCGTACTGGAGGACGAGGTGTCCGTCACGAACCGGGGCCCGAGGCCGCGCACCGTAACGCTCCACGGCACGGGGGCGTGGATCGCCTTCGCCGAGCGGAAGGTGACGGTGCCGCCGCGGACGCGGGCCGACGTGCCGTTCACGGTGACGGTGCCGCGCGGTGCCGCGCCCGGCGACCGCTCCGGGGCGGTGGTGGCGCGCGGCGGCGGCCGGGAGGCGCGGGTGCCGCTGCGGCTGCGGGTGAGCGGCCCCGCCCTGGCCGCGCTCACGGTGGAGCGGGTGCGGGTCGACGCCGACGGCGGGCGCATCGCGTACGACCTCGTGAACCGGGGCAACACGGTGCTCGCGCCGCGCGTCGCGGTACGGGCCGACGGCGTCTTCGGGGAGCTGCTCGACCGCGCGCCGCGACGGCTGCCCGTACGGGTCGAGCCCGGGCACCGGGTGTCCCTCAGCGAGCCGTGGCCCGGCGTGCCCGCGCTCGACCTGGTCGACGTACGCCTGACGGCCACGGCGGCGGGCGGCGCCCGCGCCGAGGCCACGACGTCCGCGCGGCTCGTGCCGTGGCCCACCGTCGCGGGCACGGGCGCCGCGGCGGTGGCGGCCCTCGCTTGGTGGGTCGGGCGCCGCCGGGGGCGCCGGGGCGGGGACGGGGTGCGGGCGCCGCGGGAGCCGACGGCCGCTGGAACGGGAGGCAAGCCGTGAACAGTCAGCGCAGGGGGCCGCGCGCCCACGCCGTCGCCCTGGTGCTCGCGCTCCTCGGCCTCATCGCGGCCGCACCGGGCACCGCGGCCGCCGAGCGGTCCACCGCCTCCGCGCGGCCCAAGCCCAGCGTCACCCTTTCCTCGCCCCAGGCGGGAGCCGGTGGTTCGGTCACCGTGCGGGGGAGCGGGTGGCGGCCGAAGGCGCTGCTGATGCTGCTGGTGTGCGGGCAGGCGACGCCCGCCGTCGGCGTGCCCGGCGGCACCAACTCCTGTGCCAACGCTCAGGGGCGCACCGTCACCACCGGCGGCGACGGCGCGTTCCGCCGGAAGCTGCCGGTCGCCGAGCCGCCCGAGCCCTGCCCGTGTGTCGTGCACGTCGCCACGGCGACCGGTGCGAAGGCGGCCGCGGACGCGCGGTTCACCGTCGCGGGGCACCCGGTGAAGCCGCTGCCGAAGCGGGGCGGCGGCCGCATCGCCGTCCTCACGGACACCCGGCTCGACGGGTCGAGCGGCCTCCTGACGTGGTTCGGCGCCCCGCCCTCGCGGCGGCTGGTGTTCACGGTGGGCAACCTGGGCACCGCGCCGGTCAAGGACCCCGTCTTCCAGGTCGGCACCTCCCACGGCGTGTTCGCGCCGCGCTGGGAGGAGCAGCGGTGGCGGGGCACGGTCGCCCCCGGCGGCAAGGCCCGGATCAGCCTGCCCGTCGAGCTGGTCGCGGGGGCCCACGGCGACTACCTGGTCTCGCTCCGGTACGGCGGCCGGGTCCTGGCCGAGCAGCCGTGGGGCGTGGGCAGGCCCTGGGGGGTCACGCTGTTCTGGGTGCTGTTGTGCGTCGTCGTGCCCGCGGCCGTCTTCCGCGTCGGCATGGCGGCCGTCGACCGCTTCCGCCCCGACCGGGGCCGCCGCGCACCGGGCCGCCACCGCACCCACCGCGCCGGCACCCCGCGCGTCGCCCCCGCGCTGCTCGCCCGGGCCGCCCTCCTGAAGAAGCCCGGCAGGCCCGGCAAGCCCGACGCGCCCGGCGCCCGGCCCGCCCCCGAGGGCGACGCCGCGACCGCTCTGCCCTGGTTCACCCCGGACACCGATCCGGGGGCACCGGCGGGACAGCTCTCCGCACCGTCCGACAACGGCCCCCCGACGAAAGGAAAGCCGTGACAGGGAAGCCGGGGAAGACGAGGTACCGGAGCGCGAGAGCGGGCGGGGCACCACCCCGTACGAGAGCGGCCGCGGCTTCGGCCGCGCTCGTGCTGGGCGGCGCGGGCCTCGTCGTGTTCAGGTCGGCGGCGCGCAGAGCGGCGACCTGAAGAGGACGGGCACGCGCACCAACCCGCCCATCCCCAAGGGCGGTCCGATGGTCCTGTCCGACATGAAGGGCACCTTGAAGCTGACGAAGCCGGGCGAGGTGGCGCTCACCCCCGACGCGTACGACATCAACGTCAACAAGCCCATCTCGACGGACACGAAGTGCGCGCCGGAGGAGGCCGTGAAGACGGCCGCGACCATCAAGGTCACGGAGGGCGGCGGGAGTTCGCGGCATCCTCATCGTGAAGGCGCTCGGGACCACCACCACGTGCACGCCCGCGAAGACCGCGGTGTCCCTGGAACTCGACACCTCCGCACAGCCGGGCGGCGCGGCGGGCGGCTCATCCACCGGTTCCTCCACCGGCTCGTCCACGGGCTCCTCCACCGGCACCTCCGCACAGCCGGGCGGCGCGGCGGGCGGCTCGGCCGGTGGCTCCGCCGGGGACGGCGGCGGCGGCTCCCCGGCCGGCGGCGGCCTCGCGGACACCGGCGCCGACGGCAACGGGGCGCTGCGCGCGCTCGCCCTGGTCGCGGGCACGGTGATCCTCCTGGGCGGCGCGGTGTTCACGTTCCTGCCCCGGGTACGGCGCCGCTAGCCAGCGCTCAGTGGCCCCGCAGCCACGCCAGGACGTCCGCGGTGAGCCCCCGCTCCTTCAGGAGCAGGCCGCCGTGGGCCGAGCCGGGAAGCGTGCGGACGGTCACGTCCCGCAGCCCGGCCGCGCGCTGCGCCGACGCGAGGTCGGCGGAGTGCGCGGGCGGCACGAAGTCGGCCGCCGAGTGCACCAGGTACAGCGGCGCGTCCCGCGCGCCCGAGGCGTGCGCGGCGGCCGCCATGTCGCCCCACCGCTCCCAGCAGCGCTTGCCCGCCCAGGTCCGGGTCGCATCCGGCGAGACGTTTCGCCGCCCGCGCGAGGGAGCGTCGCTCGGCGCTCGCGCCCGGCCGCGTCCCGTCCCGCCACGCGCGGTAGGGCGAGGCCACGGGGGAGAGGGCGACCACGCCGCGCGCGTACGCCCGCCCGTCGCCGTACGCGCCGACGCTCAGCGCCAGGTGCCCGCCCGCCGACGAGCCGAGCAGCAGCGGCCGCTCGGCCCCGGGGCCCTGCCTGCGGGCGATCCAGCGCAGCGCGGCGAGCACGTCGGCGCGCTGCGCGGACCACACCGCGTCCGAGGAGAGGCGGTAGTCGGTCTCGTACACGGTGAAGCCGCGCGCGGCGAACCAGCGCGACCAGCCGCCCCAGTCCGTGTCGCGGGCCCAGGAGCCGCCGTGCAGGACGACGAGGGCGGGCCGCTCGCCGGGCCGCTCGGCGCCGTGCACGGTGACGGTCTGGCGCGCGTGCGGCCCGTACGAGAGGACGGGGGCCCGCGGGGCCTCGGGCACCGCCTCGGCGGCGGCGCTCGACGAGAGCAGCGCCCCGCCCAGGGCCAGGGCGAGCAGGCTACGGCGTACGGTCATGGGCCGATGGTCCACCGCCCCGCGCGGCGGCGGGGCCCGGAACGCCGAAGGCCACCGCACCGGGTGGTGCGGCGGCCTTCAGTTCGTACGGTCCGTACGCGGGGGCGGCGTCAGTTCACGTCGCCCATGAGCGCCTTGACCTTCTTGCGGTACATGTAGACCGCGATGCCCGCGATGACCGCGAGGGTGGCCTCCATGGCGACCACGCCGGTCTTGTTGAGGTCGACGCCCGCCGTGGACAGCAGGCCGGTGGTGCAGTCACCGGCGGTCACGGCGAGGAACCAGACGCCCAGCATCTGCGAGGCGTACTTCTGCGGGGCCATCTTCGTGGTGACGGACAGGCCGACCGGGGAGACGCACAGCTCACCGACGGTGTGCATGAAGTAGATCGCGACCATCCAGTAGGCGCCGACCTTCTGGCCGTCCGCCGCCATCGTGAGCGGGATCAGGAAGACGAAGAACGACGCGCCGACCACGACCAGACCGGAGGCGAACTTCGTGACCGTGCTCGGCTCCTTGCCGCTGCGGTTCAGCGCCAGCCAGATCCAGGCGACGACCGGGGCCAGGGCCATGACCAGGACCGGGTTGACCGACTGGTACCAGGAGACCGGGAAGTCGAAGCCGAGGATCGACGTGTCCGTGGAGTTCTTGCCGAACAGGGCCACGGTGGACGCGCCCTGGTCGTAGATCATCCAGAAGACGGCGGCGGCCACGAAGAACCAGATGTAGGCCGTCATCTTGGACTGCTCGACCTGGGTCAGCTCCTTGTCGCGCTTGATGCGCGTGAGGACCCAGATCGGGATGACCAGACCGGCGATCGTGATCGGGACGATGGCCCAGTTCAGGGTGTAGACACCGGTGCCGACCGCGACGCCGTAGAAGACCACGGCGGCGATGACCCACAGCATGGCCTTGCGCAGCAGGCCCATCAGCTCCGGCTTCGCCACCGGCTTCGGCACGACGCTGCTGCGCTCGCTCAGGTGGCGGCCGCCGAGCAGGAACTGCACCAGGCCGAGGCCCATGCCGAGGGCGGCGAGGGCGAAGCCCAGGTGCCAGTTGACCTTCTCACCGACGGTGCCGATGGCGAGCGGCGCGATGAAGGCGCCCAGGTTGATGCCGATGTAGAAGACGGTGAAGCCGCCGTCGCGGCGCGGGTCGTCCGGGCCGTTGTAGAGGTGGCCGACCATCGTGGAGATGTTGGCCTTCAGGAGGCCGGAGCCGATCGCCACGAGGACGAGGCCGAGGAAGAACATCACCTGGCCCGGCAGCGCGAGCGTGATGTGACCGGCCATGATCACCAGGGCGGCGATCGTGATCGTCTTGCGCGGGCCCCACAGGCGGTCCGCGAACCAGCCGCCCGGCAGGGCGAGCAGGTACACCATGGCCATGTAGATCGAGAAGATCGCCGTGGCCGTGGCGGCGTTCATGTCCATGCCGCCGGGTGCGACCAGGTACAAGGGGAGCAGGGCCTTCATGCCGTAGAAGCTGAAGCGCTCCCACATCTCGGTCATGAAGAGAGTGGCCAGGCCGCGGGGGTGGCCGAAGAAGGTCTTCTCGGAGCCAGGAGCGCTGGCCGAGTCCTTCGTCAGGCTGGACGCCATGGGTCGATCCTCGGGGGTGTCGGGACGCGCGCGGCTGAGGGCCGTGGGCGCGCCCGGTGGGGGGCGGTCGGCACCGGCGCCGTTCCGCCCGCCCCCTCGCCTGACGGGGGTTTCGTTCCGCTGTGCGGAGTCGAGGGGCGGAGACACCGAGATCCACACCCCGGGACGCATCGTCGCGTGCGGGGCCCGACCACAGGTCATTCCTTCCGGGCTGGTGAACACCAGCCCGCACACAGAAGAGACCTTCAGCTCGCTGCGGCCGAAGGTCTTCGAGTGCTGCTACAGGCTTCTCGTCACCATACGCCACGACACTTCGGCATTTGGAAGGACTTGAGAGATGGATCACAGGTGAAGCAGGAACCAACGGCACACATTCCAAGGTGTCTACGAGACCACCCCAAGGATCACATGCCGGAGGGGTTGACTCCGCTCTCTGGGCCCCGCCCCTGCCCGGGCGCGCGACGATCACCCCTCGACGCTCGTCCGGCGCGGACTACCATCACCCCATGACCCGTGTACTGCTCGCCGAGGATGACGCGTCCATCTCGGAGCCGCTGGCCCGCGCCCTGCGCCGCGAGGGCTACGAGGTCGAAGTGCGACAGGACGGCCCGACCGCGCTCGACGCCGGGCTGCAGGGCAGCGTGGACCTGGTCGTGCTCGACCTGGGGCTGCCCGGCATGGACGGCCTCGAGGTCGCCCGGAGGCTGCGCGCCGAGGGGCACACGGTGCCGATCCTCATCCTCACGGCGCGCGCCGACGAGGTGGACACGGTCGTCGGCCTCGACGCGGGCGCCGATGACTACGTCACCAAGCCGTTCCGCCTCGCCGAGCTGCTCGCCCGGGTCCGGGCCCTGCTGCGGCGCGGCGCCACGGAGCCGGCCCAGCCGCCCGCCACCCACGGCGTGCGCATCGACGTGGAGTCGCACCGGGCCTGGATGGGCGAGGAGGAACTCCAGCTCACGGCGAAGGAGTTCGACCTGCTGCGGGTCCTGGTGCGGGACGCGGGGCGCGTGGTCACCCGGGACCAGCTGATGCGCGAGGTCTGGGACACCACCTGGTGGTCCTCCACCAAGACCCTCGACATGCACATCTCCTGGCTGCGCAAGAAGCTCGGCGACGACGCGGCGAACCCCCGGTACATCGCCACGGTCCGAGGCGTCGGCTTCCGCTTCGAGAAGTCCTAGCCCCGCCGGGCGACCGGGCGGCGCGCTGCCCCCACGGGGGAGGCGCGGGCACGGGGCACACTTGTCTGGTCCCACCCCCAGCCCGGCCGGAGGGCCCCGTGCGTCGCCGTCTCATCAACTCGACCCTCGCCGTCGTGCTCGTGGTGATCGCCGTCTTCGGCGTCTCCCTCGTGATCGTCGAGACCCGCACGATCAGCAACAGCGCCCAGGAGCGCGTGAACTCCGAGGCCGTCCGGCTCGCGAGCATCGTGGACAGCCGCCTGATCAGCGACGAGCGCGTCAGCGGCGCGGTGCTGCGGGAGCAGGTGGACACCGAGCGCTACGCCCGCATCGAGATCCCCGGCCGCGCCCCCATCGAGGTCGGCACCCGCCCCGAGGGCGACGTCATCCGGGCCACGGAGGACGGCGAGGAGGGCGAGAAGGTCACCGTCGAGGAGCCCCGCGCCGCGGTCACCCGGGAGGTGGGCCGCACCCTGCTGATCATCGGCGCCGTGGCCCTGCTCGCGATCGTCGCTGCGGTCCTGCTCGCCGTCCGCCAGGCGAACCGCCTCACCTCGCCGCTCACCGACCTCGCCTCCACCGCCGAGCGCCTCGGCTCCGGCGACCCGCGCCCCCGCCACCGCCGCTAACGGCGTCCCCGAGCTGGACCGCGTCGCCGACGTCCTGGACGGCAGCGCCGAGCGGATCGCCCGCATGCTCACCGCCGAGCGCCGCCTCGCCGCCGACGCCTCGCACCAGCTGCGCACGCCGCTGACCGCCCTTTCCATGCGCCTGGAGGAGATCACGGTCACGGACGACCTGGACACGGTGAAGGAGGAGGCGACGATCGCGCTCGCCCAGGTGGAGCGGCTCACGGACGTCGTGGAGCGGCTGCTCACCAACTCCAGGGACCCCCGCACCGGCTCCGCGGTCTCCTTCGACCTGGACGAGGTGATCAAGCAGCAGCTGGAGGAGTGGCGCCCGGCCTACCGCAGCGCGGGCCGCGCCATCGTCAGCTCGGGCAAGCGCCATCTGATGGCGGTGGGCACGCCCGGCGCGGTCGCGCAGGTCCTCGCGGCGCTGATCGAGAACTCGCTGATGCACGGGGGCGGCACCGTCGCCCTGCGCACCCGCGTCACCGGCAACCAGGCGGTCGTCGAGGTCACCGACAGCGGCCCCGGGGTGCCCGCCGACCTCGGCGCGCGGATCTTCGAGCGCACCATCAGCGGCCGCAATTCGACGGGGATCGGCCTCGCGGTGGCCCGGGATCTGGCCGAAGCGGACGGGGGCCGTCTGGAGATGCTCCAGGCGAAGCCGCCGGTGTTCGGCCTCTTCCTGTCGCGCACGCCCGCGTACAAGGGCGAGCGGGACGACCGCGACCACGAGCACGACCGGGACGGCACGGTCCGCTGAGCCGCCGGGCTGGAACGGGCTGCGGCGGGGCCGTCAGGCCGAGCCGCGCGTGCCCGTAGCCGTGGAGCGCTCCGCGCCGCCCTCGGCGGTCTCGGCGTCCTCCAGGAACGATTCCGCGTCCGCGACGGCCGCCCGCGCGGGCAGCGCCCGGAACACCCAGGTCCGGTACGACCAGAAGCGGAACAGCGTGGCGATGCCCATGCCGAGGAACTTGAAGACGTTCGACTGGAGCCTGCTGTCCCAGTCGAACCAGTACGTCGCGACGTACAGGACGCCGTTCTCGATGATCGCGCCGACCACGCTGAACAGCAGGAAGAGCGTCAGCTCCTTGGTGCGGCCGCTCTTGTCCCGGTCACGGTAGGTGAAGTAACGGAACCCCAGGTAGTTGCAGCAGATCGCGACGGTCGTCGCGATCAGGCTCGCGCGCACCACCTGGAGATCGGTGACGTGCCGTACGAGATTGAAGACAGCGAAGTTGATCAGGGTTCCCACGGCGCCGACGGCCCCGAACTTGGCCACTTCCCGTGTGAGCTGGTCCAGTCGCCCCCGCAGTGCGGCGCGGTCCGTCATGGTTGGTCGCCCCAGCCCCCGTGTCGGTGTCAGTCGGTCATCGCAGCCGGGTGCCCGGCGCCGTCGACGGGATTCCTCGTCCGCCTGTTCGCGGTTTCCCCGATCACGTCAACCCAGCCATGCTAACCAGCGACCCCGCGCGGCGCGCGAGGGCGCCGTCAGTCCGTTGTGGCACGGCTGTGACGCCAGAGCACGGGATCGGGCCGTTCCCGGATGGCCGATACCCTGTGGGTGTGACGTTCCCGGTAGTCGGCATGGTCGGCGGGGGGCAGCTCGCTCGTATGACCCACGAGGCGGGCATCCCGCTAGGCATCAGGTTCAAGCTCCTCAGTGACACTCCGCAGGATTCCGCGGCGCAGGTCGTCAGCGACGTCGTCATCGGCGACTATCGCGACCTCGACACGCTGCGTGACTTCGCGCGGGGCTGCGACGTGATCACCTTCGATCACGAACACGTACCCACCGAGCACCTACGGGCCCTGGAGGCGGACGGCATCCCCGTCCGCCCGGGGCCCGACGCGTTGGTGCACGCCCAGGACAAGGGGGTGATGCGCGCGAAGCTGGATGAGCTCGGGGTGCCCTGCCCCCGTCACCGCATCGTGAGGGACCCGGCGGACGTCGTGGCCTTCGCGGCGGAAGGGGTCCCGGAGGGTACGGAGGGTGACGGATCTCCCGGTCATCCTGAAGACCGTGCGCGGCGGGTACGACGGCAAGGGCGTGTGGGTCGCGCGCTCCGCCGCCGACGCCGCCGAGCCGTTCCGCGCGGGCGTGCCGGTCCTCGCCGAGGAGAAGGTCGACTTCGTACGGGAGCTGGCGGCGAACGTCGTGCGCTCGCCGCACGGCCAGGCCGTGGCCTACCCGGTCGTGGAGTCCCGGCAGGTCGACGGCGTCTGCGACACCGTGATCGCGCCCGCCCCCGACCTCAGCGACGGACTGGCCGGTCAGGCCCAGGAGCTGGCCCTTCGCGTGGCCCAGGAGCTGGGAGTCGTCGGGCATCTCGCCGTCGAGCTGTTCGAGACCCGCGACGGCCGCGTCCTGGTCAACGAGCTCGCGATGCGACCGCACAATTCCGGCCACTGGAGCCAGGACGGCGCCGTGACCTCCCAGTTCGCCAACCACGTCCGCGCCGTGCTCGACCTGCCCCTCGGCGACCCGCGCCCGCGCGCGAAGTGGACGGTCATGGCCAACGTCCTCGGCGGCGACTACCCCGACATGTACGGCGCGTACCTGCACTGCATGGCGCGCGACCCGCAGCTGAAGATCCACATGTACGGCAAGGACGTGAAGCCCGGCCGCAAGGTCGGACACGTCAACACCTACGGCGACGACCTGGACGAGGTCCTTGACCGCGCCCGTCACGCTGCCGGCTACCTCAGAGGAACGATCACCGAATGACCTCCCCCGCTGTCGGCATCGTGATGGGTTCGGACTCCGACTGGCCCGTCATGGAGGCCGCCGCCAAGGCCCTCGACGAGTTCGAGATCGCGTACGAGGTGGACGTGGTGTCCGCGCACCGCATGCCGCACGAGATGATCGCGTACGGCGAGCACGCCGCCGACCGCGGTCTGAAGGCGATCATCGCGGGCGCGGGCGGCGCCGCCCACCTGCCCGGCATGCTCGCCTCCGTGACCCCGCTGCCCGTGATCGGCGTGCCGGTCCCGCTGAAGTACCTCTCGACGGCATGGACTCCCTCCTTTCCATCGTGCAGATGCCCGCGGGCGTGCCGGTCGCGACGGTCTCGGTGGGCGGCGCCCGCAACGCGGGGCTGCTCGCCGCGCGGATGCTCGCCGCGCACGACGCCGAACTCCTCGGCCGCATGCGGGAGTTCCAGCAGGACCTGAACGACCAGGCGACGGAGAAGGGCAAGCGGCTGCGCGCCAAGGTCGAGGGGGCGGGTTCCGGATTCGGCTTCGGGTCGGGAAAGTAATCCCATGACGAAGCTGCCTGAGTCCCTGGCCGAAGCCCGCTCCCTGCTCGCCGAGTTCCCCGTCGTGGACGGGCACAACGACCTGCCGTGGGCGCTGCGCGAGAAGGCCGGGTACGACCTCGACTTCCTGGACATCGCCGCCGACCAGGCGGGACGGCTGCACACGGACCTCGCCCGGCTGCGCTCGGGCGGCGTCGGGGCGCAGTACTGGTCGGTGTACGTGCGCACCGACATGGCGGGCGACGACGCGGTCAGCGCGACGCTCGAACAGATCGACTGCGTGCTGCGGCTGCTCGACCGCCACCCCGGGGACCTGCGCCGCGCGCTGACCGCCGCCGACATGGAGGCGGCGCGCGGCGAGGGCCGGATCGCGTCCCTGATGGGCGCCGAGGGCGGCCACTCGATCAACAACTCCCTGGCCACGCTGCGGGCGTTCCACGCCCTCGGCGTGCGGTACATGACCCTCACGCACAACGACAACATCGCGTGGGCGGACTCGGCGACCGACGAGCCGGGCGTGGGCGGCCTCTCCGCGTTCGGCCGCGAGGTGGTCCGCGAGATGAACCGCCTGGGCATGCTGGTGGACCTCTCGCACGTGGCGGCGACGACGATGCGGGCGGCCCTGGACACCTCGGTCGCGCCGGTGATCTTCTCGCACTCCTCCGCCCGCGCGGTGTGCGACCACCCCCGCAACGTCCCGGACGACGTCCTGGAGCGGCTGCCCGCGAACGGCGGCGTGGCGATGGCCACCTTCGTGCCGAAGTTCGTGCTCCAGGCGGCGGTCGACTGGACCCTGGCCGCCGACGCCAACATGCGCGCCCACGGCTTCCACCACCTCGACACCACCCCCGAGGCGATGAAGGTGCACGCGGCCTTCGAGGAGTCGGCCCCGCGCCCGATCGCCACCGCCGCGACGGTCGCCGACCACCTCGACCACATGCGCGAGGTCGCGGGCATCGACCACATCGGCATCGGCGGCGACTACGACGGCACGGCGTTCACGCCGTCCGGCCTCGACGACGTGTCGGGGTATCCGAACCTGATCGCCGAACTCCTCGACCGCGGCTGGTCGAAGGCCGACCTGTCCAAGCTGACCTGGCGGAACGCGGTACGGGTCCTGGGCGCGGCGGAGGACGTGGCCCGCGCGGAGAGCGCCCGCCGGGGGCCCTCGGTGGCGACGCTGGAGCAGCTGGACGGCGACGCGGGCCGCTGACGCGTCGTCATAAGGGGTGAGGGGCGCGGCCATCGGGCCGCGCCCCTTCTTCGGCCCTAGTTCTTGAATGATCGGTCTAGAACGGCTATCGTCCCCTCATCGGGTAATGAACTGAACAGTCCAAAACTCGAGCAGTCCACACCTGGAACAGTCTGAAACTGTCGCACCGTGCACCACGAGGGAGCCCGTCATGACCGAGACCGCGCGCACCGACGCCGAGCTGGCCCGTTCCCTGGAAGGGGACTTCACCAGCGCGTACGCCGAGGTGAACGGAGTCAGGCTGCACTACGTCGAGGGCGGCAGCGGCGAGCCGCTCGTGCTGCTCGGCGGCTGGCCGCAGACCTGGTGGCAGTTCCACAAGATCATGCCCGAGCTCGCCCGCCGCCACCGCGTGATCGCCGTGGACCTGCGCGGCATGGGCGGCTCGGCCAAGCCGGAGTCCGGCTACGACAAGAAGACGATGGCCCGGGACGTGTACGACCTCGTGCGCCGCCTCGGCCACGACCGCGTGGACATCGCCGGGCACGACATCGGCGCGATGGTCGGGTACGCCTTCGCCGCCAACCACCCCGAGGCCATCCGGAAGCTGGCCCTGCTGGACGTGGCCCACCCGGACCGGACGTTCCAGGACCTGTCGCTGCTCCCCGCGGCCGGACCCGACTGGGAGTCCGAGCCGGTGTCCGGGGTCTACCTGTGGTGGTTCGCCTTCAACCAGGTCAAGGGGCTGCCCGAGCGCCTCATAGCGGGCCGCTCGCGCCTCCTGATCGACTGGCTCTTCGACTACATGACCAAGGACCCCGCGTCGATCGACGACCACGCCCGCGCGGTCTACGCCGACGCGTACGCGACGCCGGACGCGATCCGCGCGGGCAACGCCTGGTACCAGACCTTCTTCCAGGACTTCGCCGACTTCGAGACGTACGCGCCGGTGAGCCTGCCGATCCTCGGCGTCGCGGGCGGGCTCAACGGGGACTACCTGCGCGAGCGCCTCGCCGAGCACGGCACGGACGTGCGCGTGACCGCGCTCGCCGACAGCGGCCACTACCTGCCGGAGGAGCGCCCTCAGGAAGTGACCGCCCTGCTCACGGAGTTCTTCGCCTGACGGTCCTGACGGTCCTGACGGGTCCTGGCGGGCGGGTGCCGACTGAACACCCCGTACGACGACAGCCCCCGGCTTGATGCCGGGGGCTGTGCTGTGTGCGCTGGTCGGCGGGGGCTCCCGGGGTCTCGGCTCCCCAGCAGAATCCCCGCTACGGCAGGTTGCGGGCCATCACGATGCGCTGGACCTGGTTCGTGCCCTCGTAGATCTGGGTGCTTTACAGCCAACACGGCTCTGACCTGGGGAGAAGCACCCTCCACAGGGGGCCTCCCCAGCATTTCCCCATGATCGCGAAGATGCCGCCTCGGCGCTTGCCTCAGCCCGCTGCTGGTCATGCGTGGTCACGTAGCCAACCAGTGTGGGCCCTAACTGACCAGGCTCTCTTCGATGGCCTCGAAGATGTCGGCGTCGGTTTCCTGCTGCCACTTCGGGAGATCGGGCCAGTCAGCGACATATCCCGGCTTCGGGTCCTCAAAGTGCTTGAACATCTGCGCAGTCCAGCAGGTCGCCACGAACCGGCTCCGCTGCTCCCGAGAGAGCCTGGACACGTGACCGCCGCTGATCTCGACGAACTGGCGGACCTGCTCATACACGGCGCCTGCGGCCTCGCGTTCCCATTGGGGCGTGTCGTCCCAGGGGGTGACGTACCCGGCTTTGGGCTCTCCAGGGAAGTGGCGGTGAACTCCTGCGATCCACGCTTCCCGGAACAGTCGTGCACCTGCGATCTGCGACATGCCATCCCTCTCGTTACGGCGTGCTCAGCATGGCGATGTCCGCCCCCAGCTCCGCCACACGGTGGTCGTTGCGCAGGGGGCCGAACTTCTCGCACAGGGCTTGGAGTCTACGGGCGACGTATCCGGAGGCTGAGGCTTGGGCCAGGCCGAGGGCTTCCCTGCCGTACGCGACGACCTGTTCGGGGTCGCGTCGCTTTGCGCCGATAGCCGCAAGGTCGGTTAGCACTGCCCCCCTTCGGCGGTATGAGTGTCCTGCTGCCAGAGCGGTCTGTTTCAGCGCCCGCTTGAGCGTCTCTTCCGCCAAGTCGAGGCGGCCGAGCTGCACGTACCGGGCCCCACGCTCCTCACCCAGCCGGTTGCCGTCGAACCGAAGCCAGCCACCGTTCGTACAGCCTGCGGTGAGGTGCTGAACTTCCTCGGCTCGGGCCAGTGACCGTTCGCATGCTGCCAAGTCGCCGAGTCCAGCGTGCGCTTCGGCCTGTACTGATGCGACCCAGTACCGGGTAGCGAGGCCGCTATCACCCCGATCTGCGACGCGTTCAGCGGCTTCGAGGATTTGGGCGGCTTCTTGGCAGCGGCGCTCGGACATGTCCACATAGGCGTGCCGAACGAGGGCGCAGGCCCACATGTCATACGCCCCAGCGTCCTTGCTGACGGAAGCTGCCAGCGAGTACGCGGCGGCTGCGTCGGTATACCGATTGGCGTCGAAGGAGACTTCACCGGCCAGTTGAAAGAGGTCAGCCGCCGCATTCAGGAGCGGGCGGGAGTTGCCCTGAGTCCCCACTGCCAAGGCTTCGTTGAGAGTCGTGAGCTGGTCGCGGACGATGCGGTAGACGGCGCCCTTAGATCGGGCCAACTGGTAGACCTGCCAAAGGTGGCTGTTCATCCGCGCGAAGTCGGCTGGCGCGCCCCGGCAAACTCCCTCGGCAAGGGCCTCTGCCTCATCGAGTGGCAGCGCAGTCAAGACCCCACTGACGGTGAGGATGCGGAGGAACTCGCGGCGGATCATTTCGTCGGGGTCTCCCGCGCCTGTGTGGTCACTGGACTGACGTTCGGCGGCTTCCTGGTCCGTGGCTCGTGGCGGCGTCAGGAGGACGTCAAGCTCGGTGAGGCTGACTTCGAGGGCGGTGGCTAAGCCTCGTCGCTGGGGTGGCTGAGGTTTGATTTTGCCGCCTTCCCAGCGTCCGACCGTTGTGCGGTCCACGCCGAGCAGCTCGGCCAATTCCTCCTGACTGTAACCCAAGGCCTTGCGCCGTTCCGCCAGTCCCATGATGGCTCCTTCCTCTGCCCTAGACCTGCGGCATTCACGTGCGTGGAGCTGCCTCAAGAGTGCCGCATCGATGCCGTGGAGCGCTTGAACTCCCTCCGCTTTCCTTGGGGTTGCCGCAAGTAAGCGCGGTGGTGAACCTGCTGAAGGGTGCGGACATGACAGCGGAGTGGGAGCCGGGTACTGCGGTGTTCGACAAGGGCAGTCAGATGGTCGGGATCGTCCACGAGCAGCACGGCACCAAGGTGACCTTGAAACGACCATCCGGGCTTCGCTGGCATACCCGCACCGTAGCCGTCCGAGCAGCCAACGACAGAGAGTTGATCCAGCTTCGAGCCTTGGTCAGACACCACCGCAATGTGCGTGGCCTCGCAAAGGCCGGGAGCGGGAGTTGAGCCATCGATTACGGGGCTGGAAGGTCACCCGCGACGGGGCGTTCTGGGGCGGGGTCTTGGCCCTGCTGACGTGGGGAACGGCCGTTGCGCTCCTGGTCATGGCGGCGGCCGGAAAGCTCACCTCAGCGCATCCATGAGTTCCCGCTCCCCGCTGGCTAGTGAGGCTCCCCAGCGGGGAGCGGGTCAAGTCCCCGGTCGGTCGCACGCCTCGTGAAGCGGAGTCGGCCGACCGGGTCAGCAAGTGCAGTGCACCAACCCATTCGAGAGAAAGGGATCACGGTGGCAACAGCAGTAGAGGTCAGGGACCCGAAGACGTACGTCAGTCCCGAAGTCTGGGAGCGTGAAGTGCGGTTGGTCATGCGCGACCACGACATGGACCGCGAGCTGGCAGAACGCACCTTCGGTCAGACCGTCGCCTACCTGGTCACCTCGGCCGAGCGTCCCGACGTGGACATGGGCCCGGCTCGGCTCGTGGACTTCGGTGTCCACACGTTCATACTCGACACGATCAACTACACGGACTTCTGCCTCAAGCACGCCGGGCAGTACATTCACCACGTCCCGCACCTGCCCGAGGAGAAGGCCAGCCAGCCGTACGTGCTGAAGGGCACCATCCAGGCCATCAGGGACGCCGGTTTCGTCATCGACCAAGAACTCTGGAACGCCAAGGCGGCGGACTGTCACCAGTGCCACGCCTGCTGCACCGACAGCCCCGTCAGCTAGCAGAGCACGCGTCGTTGAACACAAGGTGGCTCCTCCTTCCGGGGGAGCCATTGGCACGGAAGGAACGGCATGGAAGCGGTCATGGCGGCCTGGGAGCGGTACGCGGCGGGCCGGACCCCCAGAAGGTCCGTAAACGCCGCTGGTGCTTCTACGTGGCTGAACTGGACCCAGTACCCCGACCACGGGCCGGACGAGTCTCTACTCGGAGCGGTACGTGGTCGCCGAGTGCTGGAACTGGGGTGCGGTACGGGCTGCAACCTTGCCCATCTTGCGACGCTCGGGGCCGAATGCGTCGGCATCGACATTGCTCCCAGCCAACGAGTCAAGGCGGAAGCACGCTGGGGAGACGTTCCCGGCCTCTCCTTCCGAACGGCAGAAGCAGCAGAGTTCCTGACCGACAGCCCCGCCAGCTTCGACGTGGTGCTGTCGATCTTCGGCCCTGTGTGGTTCACCGACCCCAGAACCCTGCTTCCGCTCGTACGGGACAGCTTGACTGTGGGAGGCACCCTCGTCTTCTCCCACAAGCCAGCCACGACCCCAGACCGACCGGGGGCCTCGCTGCGGGAAGCCCGAACGGTTGCGCGATGGGACTACTCAGCCGAGGAATGGGTGGAGTTGCTGGCATCGACCGGATTTACAAGCGCGAAAGCGGAGGTCATCGAGCCCCCGGCAGGCGGACGAGAAGGGACGTTGCTTGTGCGTGCCGAGAGGTAAGTCGGGGTACCGATCGTTCCGGCGCCTGTGTCGAAGCAAAGCAACAGAACGCCCCGGCCCAATTGGGCCGGGGCGTTCTGTTGCTTGGTTAGAGCAGGGCAAGGAAGGGATTGGAGTCGGTGAGCGGCTTCGGGCGCTTCGTAGTGGGCGCGGGCTCCGGGGCCTGCGTGGGCATCGGGCGGTAGGCGTCGAGCTGGACGACGGTGGCGCGGTTCTCTTCACTCTCCGCGCTGGCCGGCTGCGACTCCGTGTAATGGGAAGTGTCCCGGTTCTTGTCACCGTCTGCGCTGGCCGGCTGGGGCTCAGGGTGACGGGAAGTGTCACCGCGGAGTGTGAAAACGGTGGCCGGGCGGCCGGTCTTCCCTGAGCGTTCCACGGTGACGACGATTCCGGGCAGTGCCTTGACCTCTTCGGCGGTCGCGCCCACGTAGGGAAGGATCTGTGAGGAGGTGGCCCGGCCACCGTGGAGTTCGATGCGGGCCCGGACCTTCTCCGCGAGAGTGAGCGGTTGCCGCTTCACCTTCGGTGCGTCGGTCCCCTTGTTGATCCGCACCGCATCCTGGACGGAGCGGCGTACGAGCGTGAAAGCGGCCGACAGCATCTCGCCTGTGATGGTCTCGGAGCACTCGGAGGCGGCCAGACAGGCCGCGACCCTCAGCGTCTGTTCTGCGGTCCGTTCGATGAACACAGCCTGCGCTTCGGGCAGCGTCTCGCCCAGGATGCGCGCGTACCGGCGCACGATCCTCCACAGGGGCCGGGCGTCCTCGGAGAGTGTGATCACGCGGGGCCGGGCGGTGGCCCACGCGTAGGCGTCGGACAGTTCGGAGCCGTCCACCTTCGGCAGGCTTACACGGTCGTCGTCCAGCATCGGAACGGCTCCGAGGAGGAACGGCAGGATGCGGTTGTACGAGCCTCCGGCGGCGTCCGACTGGCCGACGTACTTGTCCCAGTCGGACGGCGTGATGTGAGAGTGCAGCACCATGGCGGGGTCGCGCACTTCCTGCGCTTCCTCCTTGGTGGTGTTGCGGAGCGTCGTCCCGTCCCACGCGGCCCGGAGTTTGGTTGTGAATGACGGATCGCGCTTGACTCGCTTCAGCACTTCCGTCCATTCCTCTTCGACCACCAGGGCCCGTACGTCACGGCCCCGTTCCGTCTCCGTGGTCGCCTCTTGCTGCTCCCACAGGTGGTTGACCAGACTCGCCCCGGATGTGATCCCGGACGTGGTGTGCGTGGCCAGGAAGCGGCCCAGGGACGCGTCCAGGACGTGGAGCGCTGCCCGCAGAGCGGTCCCCTTGCCCCTGCCCGTTCCTGCTACAAGGGCCGACCACAGCAGCACCGGGCGGGCGGAGCCACGGGACGAGACCTTGACGGTTCCGCCGATGGCGGCCGACCACATCGACAGAGCGGCCACGTACACGCCCAGGGCGTCAGCTTCGAGGAACGGGGCGATGCGCTGGACGGCGCGGCCGATCGGGCCGTAGAGGACGGGGGTGCTCATGCTGCTGTCGCTTCCTGGGAGTTGATTCGGTTGCGGACGGGGACGACGGGGCGCCACCGGCCGCCGTCCTTGGTCTGGGCGCTGGGTTCCTTGGCGGTCTTCCGCAGCAGGGGGAGCACGTCGCCCCCATCCGCCGGAATGATCACGGCGGTACAGCGGGTCGCCCTGTCCATCGGGACGTGATTGCGGGCGGTGGCCACCGTGGCGGGGTCGTTGCTCACGATCCCTGTCCGGCGCTTTCCCCTGGGTGTGGTCCAGGTGACCCAACTGCCGTGCGTGCAGTCGCCCTTGGACGGCTTCGACTCGGCCCCGTACGCCCTGGCGTTCTTCCACACACTCAGGTCACGGGGGCCGGGGTGACGGCCGCAGTCAGCGGCCGTCACCGTGGGCGCGGCGCTCAGGCCGCTTGCGCTTTTCCCTCCTGGGCATCCCGGTGAGCCTCCGTGTGAGCCCAACGGACGTGCATCGGGATGCGTCCGCGATCCGGAACCGTGTACCCGTGAGCCCGTGCCCACTGGCGCACGGCCCTGTTGCGCTCACGCTCGGACATGACCTTGGGACCGACCTTGGCAGGCTCCGGCAACGGGTCACCGCCGACGAACTCACCAGCAAGAACAGCGGACTTGAACCGTCCCGGAGCGCGCACGTCCATCACGGGCAGACCTCGTTCCGCAGCGTCTCGCAGCTTCGTTCCGTTGCGGTCGCCGCCCTCGCCCAGGATGAGCAGGACCGTGCTGTCATCGGCGCGGCCCGTCACCTCGTAGCCCAGGTTCCGCACCGCCTCGCGGGCCGACTCCCAGTCGTAGCCGGGAACTTCACCGGCCAGCATCACGGATCGCACGGGCTCCGAATCGTTCGCCGCCTCGCTCACGTCTTCCGTATCACACTCCGGCTCGACGGCAAGCGGCGTGTCAGCCATGGGCTCAGGCTCAGTTGCGAGATGGACAGGCTCAGATGTCTGAGCAGGCTCATCCGTGCCCGGCACACCCAAGGCATCTACGAGGTACCGGCTGAACGTGAGGCTGTGATCCAGGCAAAGATCCCACTGCCCCGTTCCCAAAGTCAGCGCCTCCGCTGCCTCCACCTCCGACCCGTCCTTGGACAGGTGGGCGTCACACAGGGTCTTGAGAACCGGTACCAGAACGGTCTTACGCATGGTGCGGCAATCCTTTGATTCGGGTCGGTCAGGGTGAAGTCATCGCGAGGCCGGAGCGCTGCTCTGACGGCCATCCGCATTAGCTGCTGCGGTGCAAGATCAACCCTGCCGTCACCCAATCACGAAACGATAACGTGCAGATAACTTAACCATTAATCTAGGCGGGGGTAATCCGAGTTAGGAAGTGAATAGGACCCACCGGGGGTGCCTTCCTTCCACCGTGTACGGGTATCGAATTATCAAGAATCCAGCGCGAATGCATATTCCCCTCCACTTGTGACGCAAGACGACTTCCCTAAAGGTAAAGATGCGGCCTAGAACCCCGCATTTAAGCCTCCGTTTCGACCTAAAGGTAAAAACCGCCTAGCGTGGTGTCACGGACGTACAGGAAAGACACCTAGTCCTTGTTTTCCGTCACTCACGGTCTACGGCCGGCTGGGGCCCAGGTCTACGGAGCGTGTACGGAAAGGTCCCCCCGGCGGCGAGCAGGGGGGACCGAACCGATTCCAGAATCAAGCCGCGGTGGCCCATTCCACGGTGGCCTTGACGATTCCCTTCGTCGGCTTGGACTCATCAAAGGTGTTGTCGGCCTTCTTCGTGTCCAGGCCCGGGTATCGCACGATCTTGCCGCCGTAGAGGTGAAGCGTATCAATGTAGTCGGCCCGGTACTTCTCCGACTGACCTTCACGGAAGCCGCTGAACTGGCTTGCATACGTGCTGAACTCCGAGTGCCCGGCCACGATGTCCACGCCCTTGGGCATCGCCGTGGTCGTCAGGATGGTGAAGCCAGCGAGACGCGCCACAACACCATTCGCGGTCACACCGCCTTCGCCGTACGCGGCGGCGTTGGCAACGGCCGGATGCTCGATCAGATACCGCTTCACGCGGGGCGATACGACCACGTACCGGCCTGCGGGGATGTCGTTGTCGTCCAGGGCCAACATCATGTCCAGGATCGCGCTGTAGAGCGCCTGTGGGGCCGTGGCAGCCGTCGCCTTGACGTTCGGCAGGACCGTGGCGCTGTTCGCGATCACGTTGCCCATGAAAATGTCGGCCTCGCGTGCGAGGGAGCGGATCATCTGCTGATTGATCGGCGAACTCAGATTCCCGGTGGCAAGCTGAACCCGCTCGGCATCCTCGACAAGCACCTGAAGGTACTTGGCCTCGGTGATCGGAAGCTTCTGATCAACGGTCTCCGGCCGCTGTGCCGTCATGCCATCCGGCAGCTTGTAGTCCCCCACCGAGGGCCGCAGAAGCGAGTTGATGTGGACAACATCGCCCTGCTTAGTGATATTGCCTTCGTACTTGTTATTCGAGACGATCGGCGAAGCCCAGACCAACAGCGGATCGAACTGAGTCAGTAGATCAGCGTTCCAAATTTCCGGAACGAAGGTGTGAGTAGCAGGGTTCTGGTAGGCAAAGGTCATATGGGTACTCCTGATCAGCGCTTACGGACATCAAGGGAAACACGCGGGTGCTGCTGCACGCGGTCACCGCTGCGGTGAAAACCAGCGCCAACGAGCTGGGCAAACTCCGACGGCCTTTCAGGGATCATCGGAGCCAGAGCCCTGGTGATTGCCTCGGCAGAAGGGGTGCCGTCCTCCCCAAGGAGCTTGGACGTATCTAGGTACTCGGTGAACCCTTCGCCAAGGGTGACACCAACCTGGGCCGCCTGAGCCCTGAACTCCGCCTTGGCGAGCTTCGCGGCGTACTCGCGCTGCACCTCGGCCCGGACTGAATCGGAAAGGTCGGCCAGCACGGCGGTCTGAGAATGGGAATCAGCCTGGGGGTCGCTCACAGGCGACACCTCCTAATCAATCGTTCGGCTTGTATCAGGCCTGAGAGACGCCTTCGCGGAGAAGGGCATCAACGGCCGTCGCCTTGCGGCGCTGTTCGGTGTCGTCTTCGGTCAGCAGGGACAGCAGCGGCGTGCACAGATGGCGGGATGCCTGGACGAGCACGCGGAGACTCGGGGTGGTCTCACCGGACTCCCACCGGTAGACGGTGGACGGTGCGACGACCATTTCGTCGGCCAGCTCCTCAACCGACAGACCGAGGGTGAGGCGACGGGCAGCGAAAGCATGACGATCAAACACGGGCACTCCTCGCGGTTGCTCGCTTCAATGCGAGTCAGTGACAAAATAAAAAAGGCCCCGGCCTCGCGTGGGGTAGGGCTTCAATTCCTCTTCACTATAAATGTCGGTGTCTTTACCGCAGGTGAGGGACGCTACAGCGGAGTGTTCTCTCACACAGTATGTAGGTGTTATCTCGTGGGATACGTGCGGCATGCCGAAAAAATGAGTCACGGATCACGAGTGCAGGCTTCGCCCGGAGATCCCATAACCACCGAACCTGTGTGAGGTGGAGAGATATAAACTCTGAATCTGATTCAGTATCAAGTCATGACAAAAAAGGCCGCCCCCTTCAAGGGAGCGGCCTTGAACTGATCTAACTTATGAATCTCTTCCGGGGCTCCTACAGCCCGCCCCGGCCTGAACCTCTTATTTAAGAAGGGGCGTAGGGCCCGCCCTTGGTATCAGGCGGCCGAGGCCACGGCTTTGTTAACGCTCTGGTCCGTGCGCAGCCGCAAGGACTGCACCCACGCGCTGGAGGGGAACGGGCCCCCGCCCTTGGCTATGTTGTCGCACTCCGCCTCCCAGCGCTCGGCGTCGCCCGGCGTGCGGAACATCCAGTCACCGTGGCCACCGTCCCAGGGAATGTTGTGCCCGTGGGTAGCGCACTCCTCCCGCCGTTTCCGTGAGGGCGCGTCCATCGCAGCCACCGTGGAAGGGATAAGCAGGCAACGGGCCGTGGAGGAGGGCGCGAGCAGTCCCGAGTTGATCAGGTTGCATCGCGCCTGCCGGTAACGGCTCGCGTGAAAGGGCTCCCCGTTCTCCTTGGTCAAGATCAATTCCAGTTCGCCGGAGCCGAGCGGCGCGTGTCCGCCACGCTGCATCCGATCTAGCGCCAAGAGCCACATGCGCATCTCCAGGTGCAGTACAGCGCTCCCGATCGCGGGGTTCGAGTACTCCGGCCGGTAGACCTTGGCGAACCGGTAACTCACTTCGCCCCCTGTTCGTCCAGCCAGCGATCAAGGTCATTGGGGCGACACCGGAGGGACTGCCCTACCTTCCGGAAGGGAATCTGCTCCCCACGCCAGTTGTCGTAGACCCAACTCCTGGGCTTGCTCAGGAAATCCGCAACTTCTGCAACCGTCATCAGCCTTACCAATATGACCTCCGGGAAAAGGAAAACCCCCGAGGGGCCTCGGGGGCTATGGATTTACGAAGTAGCAGGGTTGGCGCTGTACGGCGAGTGCTAGCCGTCCTCGCCGGATCTGGCGTCGAGGACAGCCCTAGCCTTGTCGGTCAGTTCTCCACCAGCCTTGCCTGCAATGGTGGTGAGGAAGCCATCCCGACGGGCCTGCTTCAAATGGCCCTTGACCGTCTCAGGGCTTCGCTTGATGCGCCGCGCCAGCCACTGGACGGGGGCAGCCTCGCCAGCATCCGCAGCGTTCTTGTAGACGGCAGCCAGGACCGCCAAGTACGTCTCGGAGACGCCTTCCCTTTCGAGCAACGCGCGGCCGTGTCCCCGGCATGCTGCATCGCTTCGGTGAGTTCCTGCATGACCTCTTGGCCCTTCGGGCCCATCTCGGCTGCCATCTTCACCGCGTCGGGGAGGTTGAGCCTCCGGAGAACGGTTGTGGAGATGCCGCGCGCCACGTCGCGAGCTGGCGCACCCTCCGCGCCCTCGATGGTGATGCGCTGCGGCCCCCCGTTCACCGGGCCTGCGGGCCACCACATGCGGATCACCCAGGCCCCTTGCGCCTGCGTGATCTCGAATCCGCTCTCGTCTGCCTTCATGACCCTGACCGTACCACACAGGGTTGCCCACCCTGTGTTGACAACCCAGGGTTGACCATGTGCATCCTGAAGACAGAGGGGCTGGTCACACCGGGGCGGGCCCAACAATCATGAGAAAGGCCAGCTCAGACATGGCAAGGGCATGGGTAGCGCGCTCCAAGGACGACCCGAAGAAGTGGACAACCTTCTGGTACGACCCGGACGGCAAGCAGCGACAGAAGTCGTTCGAGACAAAGAATCGAGCCGACGACCACCGCAAGCGCAAAGAACAGGAACTCGACGCCGGTACCTATCTGGACGACAAGCTGGGCAAGCAGCCCGTTACGGCAGTCTGGGAGCAGTGGACGAATCAAAGGAAGCTGGAGAACAGCACCAAGAAGCAGTACCGCTCGATCCAGAACACGACCCTCGAACCGTTCTTCAAGGCCCGTTCCATCGTGTCCCTGAAGGTGGCAGACATTGAGCAGTGGCTGTTGTGGATGGAGCAGGACCGCAAGCTGTCCGCCCGAACTCGCCGCCAGCGCTTCTCGTTCTTCTCCGGGATGATGGACTGGGCCGTCGTCAACGAGATCATCGGGCGCAACCCGTGCAAGAAGATCAGGCACGCCGGGAGTCGCGCCAAGGAGATACGCGAGCACAAGAGCAACGCCCGCCGACTCGCGACTCGGGAAGTGCTGGCGATGCTCGATGGGGCGCCCACCCGGTACCGGGCGATGCTGTGGCTGATGGCGGGATGCGGTCTGCGCCTCGGGGAAGCCATGGCCGTCTCGCGGGATCAGATCGACTTCAAGGCCGAAGTTCTGCGCGTTGACTTCCAGATTGCGGAGGACGGCGAAACCGAGTCCGGCAAGAACAGTGCGCTACAGCGACGGCACATCAAGGCACGCGATGAGGAGGAGCCGGGGCGGGTGGTGCCGCTCCCTCCGAACGTCGCATTCGAGCTTCGGCGTCACATCAAGAACCACGGCGTGTGGGGGCCGAAGCGTCTGCTGTTCCCCAACGTGACCCGCACCGGGTACCTGTACGCCTCGTACTTCTACCGGCAGATCTGGCTCGTGGCCCTGACCAAGGGGAAGGTGGCGTACTGCAAGCCGCACTCCATGCGGCACTACTACGGATCACGACTCCTGTACGCAGGCGTCCCCGAGAACGACGTGGCCGACTGGATGGGCCACAGCAGTACGGACGTGCTGCGCGAGCACTACCACTACATCTTCGAGGGAGCCGAACAGCGCGGGCGGGCGGCCATCGCAACGATGCTGACGCCCGGCGCGGACGACCCCACCGAAGGTCAGGCGGAAGTCGCCTGACAGAGCCCATGCGAACGGCCCCCGGCAGAGCGCCGGGGGCCGTTGCGTTTGTGCAGGTGAGAGGCCGTTTCCTGCCCAGCATCAGCCCAGGATTTCCCCAGCATGACGCCCATGATCGGCCCGAAACGGACCCGAACGGGCCGGGAGTCGATCACAGCCCGCGAGCCATCACAGATGGTCGCTGACCTGCGAAAACCCAGTTACGGCAGGTTCCTCGCCATGACGATCCGCTGCACCTGATTCGTACCTTCATAAATCTGGGTGATCTTGGCGTCGCGCATCATGCGCTCGACCGGGTAGTCACGGGTGTAGCCGTAGCCGCCGAGGAGCTGGACGGCGTCCGTGGTGGCTTCCATGGCGATGTCGGAGGCGAAGCACTTGGCCGCGGCGCCGAGGTAGGTGAGGTCGGCGTCGCCGCGCTCGGAGGCCGCGGCGGCCTGGTACGTCAGGGCGCGGGCCGCGGAGATCTTCATGGCCATGTCCGCGAGCATGAACTGGATGCCCTGGAAGTCGGCGATCGGCTTGCCGAACTGCTTGCGCTCCTTGACATAGCCCTTGGCGTAGTCGAGCGCGCCCTGCGCGATGCCGAGGGCCTGGGCCGCGATGGTGATGCGGGTGTGGTCCAGGGTCATCATCGCCGTGGCGAAGCCGGTGCCCTCCTCGCCGATCATGCGGTCGGCGGGGATGCGCACGTTGTCCAGGTAGACCTCGCGGGTGGGGGAGCCCTTGATGCCGAGCTTCTTCTCCGGGGCGCCGAAGGACACGCCCTCGTCGGACTTCTCGACGACGAAGGCCGAGATGCCCCGGGAGCGCTTCTCCGGGTCGGTCACGGCCATGACCGTGTAGTACTCGCTGACGCCCGCGTTGGTGATCCAGCGCTTCACGCCGTTGAGGACGTAGTGGTCGCCGTCGCGCACGGCCTTGGTCTTCATGCCCGCCGCGTCCGAGCCCGCGTCCGGCTCGCTCAGACAGTACGAGAACATCGCGTCGCCCTTGGCCAGGGGCGACAGGTACTTCTTCTTCAGCTCCTCGGAGCCGGACAGGATGACGGGCAGCGAGCCCAGCTTGTTCACCGCGGGGATCAGGGAGGAGGACGCGCAGACGCGGGCCACCTCCTCGATCACGATGACCGTGGCGAGGGCGTCGGCGCCCGCGCCGCCGTACGACTCGGGTACGTGCACGGCGTGCAGGTCGGAGGCGACGAGGGCGTCCAAGGCCTCCTGCGGGAAGCGCGCCTCCTCGTCCACGGCGGCGGCGAACGGCTCGATCTTCGCCTCGGCGAGCGAGCGGATCGTGTCCCGGAGCATGTCGTGCTCCTCAGACGGGCGGTACAGGTCGAAGTCAGCCGATCCGGCCAAGGTCTCTCACGCTCCAAGGACGCTGCGGATGCTAATTACCGTTAAGTAACACGATGCGTACTCGAATTTTAGGCGGCTGGTCACGCCACGGATACGTGACCTTGACGACAGGGAGGAACGTGCCCGGTGAGGGGCCTGCGCACGCCCGACTATGCTCGGGCAGCGCACCTCGGCCGTCCACCTCTGGAGCACCCTCATGGCCCTGAAGATCACCGTGATCGGCACCGGCTACCTCGGCGCCACCCACGCCGCCGCCATGGCCGAACTCGGCTTCGAGGTCCTCGGGCTCGACGTCGTGCCCGAGAAGATCGACATGCTGCGCCGCGGCGAAGTCCCCATGTACGAGCCGGGTCTTGAGGAACTGCTGCGCGCCCACGTCGCGGGCATCGAGGGGTCCACCGGACGGCTGCGCTTCACCATGGACTGGGCGGAGGTCGCCGAGTTCGGCGACGTCCACTTCCTCTGCGTGAACACCCCGCAGAAGCACGGCGAGTACGCCTGCGACATGAGTTACGTGGACGCCGCCGTCGACGCGCTCGCCCCGCATCTGCGCGGCCCCGCCCTCGTCGTCGGCAAGTCCACCGTGCCGGTCGGCAGCGCGGACCGGATCGCGGCTCGCCTCCTCGACCTCGCCCCCGCGGGCGCCGAGGTGGAGCTGGCCTGGAACCCGGAGTTCCTGCGCGAGGGCTTCGCCGTCAAGGACACCCTGCGCCCCGACCGGATCGTCGTCGGCGTGCGCGGCGAGCGGGCCGAGAAGCTGCTGCGCGAGGTGTACGCGACGCCGGTGGCGGAGGGCTCGCCCTTCGTCGTCACCGACTTCCCGACGGCGGAGCTGGTCAAGACCTCGGCGAACTCCTTCCTCGCCACGAAGATCTCCTTCATCAACGCCATGGCCGAGGTCTGCGAGGACCGGCCGGCGGCGACGTCGTGAAGCTCGCCGAGGCCCTCGGGTACGACGACCGCATCGGCGCCAAGTTCCTGCGCGCCGGGATCGGCTTCGGCGGCGGCTGTCTGCCCAAGGACATCCGCGCCTTCATGGCCCGCGCGGGCGAGCTCGGCGCCGACCAGGCCCTCACCTTCCTGCGCGAGGTCGACTCGATCAACATGCGGCGCCGCGGCCACATGGTGGAGCTCGCCCGGGAGGCCGTCGGCGGCGGCTCCTTCCTCGGCAAGCGGGTCGCGGTGCTCGGCGCCACGTTCAAGCCGGACTCCGACGACGTGCGCGACTCGCCCGCCCTGAACGTGGCCGGGCAGATCCACCTCCAGGGCGGCCAGGTCACCGTCTACGACCCCAAGGGCATGGACAACGCCCGCCGCCTGTTCCCGACGCTCGGGTACGCGCCCACGGCCGAGGACGCCGTGCGCGGTGCCGACGTCGTGCTGCACCTCACCGAGTGGCGCGAGTTCCGCGAGCTCGACCCCGAGACGCTGGGGTCCGTGACCGGACACCGGGTGATCCTGGACGGCCGCAACGCCCTTGATCCGGGGCGGTGGCGTGCGGCGGGGTGGACGTACCGGGCCATGGGGCGGCCAGCGGCCTGAGGGCCCGGTCAGCGGGGGCGCTCGGCCTTGCGGGACCGGTACGCGCGCATCTTGGCGCGCGCCCCGCACACCCCCATGTCACACCAGCGGCCCCGCCCGCCCGGGCTGCGGTCGTAGTACGCCCAGTGGCAGGTCACGGACTCGCACCCCTTGAGCCGGGCCCACGTCCCCGCCGCCACGGCCTCCGCGACGGCCGCCGCCACCCGTGCGGCCAGCGGCCCGGGGTCCACGGGGACGAGCTCCGCCGCGCCGTCGCCGGGGGAGACGCGGACCACCAGCGGCGCCCCGGCGAGAAGGTCGCCGAGCGGCCGTACCTCCTGGTGGGGAGCGTGCCCGGCGTGGGCGAGACACGCCGCCCGCAGGGACTCGCGCAGCTCACGCGCGGCGGGCACGTCGGCCGGGGCGAGCCCGAACCGGGCGCGCCCGGCGTCCGTGTCCAACGCGTCGGTGCCCGCCCCGATGTCCAGCGAGTTCACCAGGTCCTGGATCAGCGCGAGGCCCCCCGGCGCGGGCGCTCTGTCGTTCATGCTTGCGACGTTACCTCCTATGGGCCACCATGAGGTCACCGCATCCGTTACCGGAAGGCCGCGCCTTTCGGTAACAACGAGAGGAGAGGCCATGTCGGCCACGCCTGCGTCCGCGCCGGTCGCCAAGCTGCGCAACGTCGTCCTGGACTGCCCCGACCCCCGCCGCCTCGCCGAGTTCTACGCCGCGGTCATCGGCGGCGAGATCGTCGACGAAGAGGACTGGATCGACCTGGTGGCCCCCGGCCGCGTCAAGGTGTCGTTCCAGCGCGCCGAGAACTTCACGCCGCCCGAGTGGCCCCGCGCCGACGTCAACGGCCAGCAGCTGCACCTGGACCTGGACGCGGGCAGCACGATGGCCGAGCTCGAAGCCGCCCAGGAGCGCGTCCTCGCGCTCGGCGCCCGCCCGCTGGACCTGGACGACGACGGCGGCAAGCGCGACTTCCGGGTGTACGCGGACCCGGCCGGACACCCCTTCTGCCTCTGCCGCATCCCGGCGGAGCTCAGCCGTCCAGACGAGTGATCGTCGCCGTCGACGCCTCCCTGCGCTCGCGCGCCGCCCGCGCGGTGAAGTCCGCGCCGCGCAGGGCGCGTTGGACGTTGCCCCAGGTGAGCGCCGCGATCTCGGCGTCGCTCCAGCCCCGGTCGAGCAGCTCCGCGACGAGCCGCGGGAAGCGCGACGCGTCATCGAGCCCGTGCGGGTGCGCGGCCTCGGTGTCGTACGTCCCGGAGATCCCGACGCACTCAGGACCCGCGACGCGTCGTACGTGCTCCACGTGCTCGGCCACGTCCCGCACCGCCGGGCCCGTCTGCTCGGCCGCCAGCGGCACCAGGCACAGGCCCTTCGCCGCGCCCACGGCCTCCAGCAGGCCGTCGCCCAGGTTCGCCGGGTGCTCGCGCAGCGCCCGCGCCCCGGACCGGGTGAACAGGACCGGCGCCCGGGACACGCCGAGCACGCGCCGCGCCGTCTGCTCGGGCGCGCCGGACAGGTCGGCGAGCACGCCGAGCCGGTTCATCTCCCGTACGACCTCCTCGCCGAAGGCGCTCAGCCCGTCGGCGCCCGCCCACGACGTGCCGTCGAGCGTCAGCGCGCTCAGGCCGAGCGCGTGCAGCGAGCGCAGCGCGCCCAGCGAGTCACCGATGGCGCGGGCGCTCGCGGGGCCGACGACCGCGGCGACGCGGCCGTGGTTGCGGGCGTCGGCGGCCTCGGAGGCGTCGCGGGCGAGCCGCAGGTCGTCGGCGTAGCGGGCCACGACGTGCCGCACCAGGTCGAGCAGTTCGAGCGTCGCGCTCACGGCGTGGTCGCCGACGACGTCGGCGGGCACGTGCAGCGACCAGAACTGCGCGCCAACGCCGCCCGCCCGCAGCCGTGGCACATCGGTCTCCAGACAGCTCTCGCCGGATTCGAGATCGCAGTACGGCTGCGCCCGCAGGGCCCACGGCAGTCCGCTGTAGCCGTCCGCGACGGGATGCGCGGCCAAGAGCGCGTCGGCCTTGCCGAGCACCTCGTCCTCGACCGCCGCCGTCCGCGGCCCGGCCTCGGGCGGGGCGTCCGGGGCCGGGGCGGGCGGCCGATCGAGCTCGCCGGCCTCGGCCGTGGTGTCGAATTCGTCCTGGAGGTCCGCCATGGCAGCTCCGCGGGGATGCGAGGGGGGCACCCGTACGCCGACCTGCGGCGTCGTGGGTCGTCGCACCACCGTGCCACGCCTGGCGCCGCGCTTCGCGGCGAGCGGGGCGTTCGGGGTACCCGGCCCCGCGCACACGAACGTCGCGTGACCGCGGCCCGCGGTCACGCGACGTGGAGGGTGCGGCCAGGACCGGCGGCGCTCCCGCGCCGCGCCCGCCGCTCGCTCAGTTGCCCGAGACGGTGACCGTCTCGTCGTTGTTGAGCTGCTCGACCAGCTGCTTGACCTTCGCCTTGTCCCAGACGAGGTTGCTGCCGACCGTGCCGGAGATCGGCATGTTCATGGACTTGCCGTCGCCGCCCGTGACGCCCTTCATCGCCCAGAACATCGACGCCACGTCGAACAGGCCCATGTCCTTGTCGACGATCAGCGTGTCCAGGCCCGCGCCCATCGTCGGGTACAGCTTGAACGGATTCATGACCGTGCCGGGCGTCGCCGCCTGGTTGGCCAGGGCCGCGAGGAATTTCTGCTGGTTCTTCGTGCGCTCCAGGTCGCTGGAGAAGGCGTGCCGGGTGCGGACGAAGGCCAGGGCCTCCTCGCCGTTCAGCTTCTGCTTGCCCGCCTCGAAGTCGGCGCCCGACCACTTGTCCTTGAAGGCCTTGGGGATGTTCATCTCGACGCCGCCGACCGAGTCCACGATCTTGGCGAAGCCGCCGAAGCCGATCTCCGCGTAGTGGTCGATGCGCAGCCCGGTGTTGGCCTCGACGGTCCGTACGAGCAGCTCGGGGCCGTCCTCGGCGTACGCGGCGTTCAGCTTCGTCTGGCGGCCCGTGGCCGGGTAGAGCTTGCCGGACTCCGCGCCCTTGAAGGAGGGGATCGTGACGTTCGAGTCGCGCGGCAGCGAGATCATCGTGTTCCCGCCGTCGTCCGCGACGTGCAGAATCATCATCGAGTCGGTGCGCTTGCCCGCGGCGGAGCCGGTGTGGAGCTTCTTCTTCTCCTCGTCGGACATGCCCGCGCGGCTGTCCGAGCCGACGATCAGGTAGTTCGTGCCCTTGCCGCCCGCGGGCCGCTCGATCACCTTCGACAGGTCGACCTCGCGCTTGAGCTTGGAGTCCGCCCAGAAGTACGTGCTCACCGAGACCACGATCAGCAGGGCGAGGAACGTGACCAGGCCCCAGGTGATCCGCTTCTTCCAGTTCACCGGCGGCTTCGGCGGCCGCGGCGGCGCGGCGGGACCGCCCTGGCCCTGGCCCGGACCCCGCCCCGAGGGCGTGCCGTACACCTGGCCGGTGTTGTAGCCGCTGTCATAACCGTCCTGGCCCGGGTCGGGCGACTGGCCCTGCTGACCGGGCTGCCCCTGCGGGGGCCGCTGGTCGCGGTACAGGTCGTCGTACACGTTGTCGTCGTACGAGGGCTGGCGCGGCACGTCCGGCCGCTGGACGTGGCGCATCACGCGGGGGCCCTCGGGCTGGGGGCTGCCGCTGCCGTATCCGTGGCGGTCACCGTTCCGGTCGTTCCGCGCGTCTGGCCAATCGCTCATGTGGCTTAGTGTGCAGTGCCGTGTGCCGTGCCTTACAGGGAGGGCGTGATTTCGGGTCAGTGCTGTTGCAGAGCTGTGGCAAAGCGCTTCGAACGGCGACGGACGGTGTTCGACATAAGGTGGAGGGCATGACAGATCAGGCCTCGCGTTCGGAATCGGAGATTCCGGGCAAAGGTGACTTCGGCGTCCCGCACCACCCTGAGCCACATCATGACCCACGCCGACACCAACCTCCTCGGCTCGGTGCACGGCGGCGTGATCATGAAACTGGTGGACGACGCCGCGGGCGCCGTCGCCGGACGCCACTCCGGCGGTCCCGCCGTGACCGCCTCGATGGACGAGATGGCCTTCCTCGAACCGGTCAGGGTCGGCGACCTCGTCCATGTGAAGGCCCAGGTCAACTGGACCGGGCGGACCTCCATGGAGGTCGGCGTACGGGTGCTCGCCGAGCGCTGGAACGAGTCGACCCCCGCACAGCAGGTGGGCTCCGCCTACCTCGTCTTCGCCGCCGTCGACGCCGACGGCAAGCCGCGGCTGGTGCCGCCGGTGCTGCCCGAGACCGACCGGGACCGGCGCCGCTACCAGGAGGCCCAGATCCGCCGCACCCACCGCCTCGCCCGGCGCCGCGCCATCAAGGAGCTCCGGGAGGCCCGCGCCGCCGAGGGCTACGAGGACTAGCCGAGGACTAGCCGAGGGCTAGGGGCACACCACCTGGTCCCCCGTGACCGCGCCGAACTCCCCCTGGTGCGCGTCCTCCGCCCGTACCTTCCGCGCCCCGCGGTAATCCGTCCCCGCGAGCACCTTCAGCGTTGACCCCTGGCCCTTCACGCGCCGCATCTCGCAGCCCGGCAGGGCCGTCGCCAGGGACTTCGCCGAGCGGTCCCAGCGCGGGTCGTACGCCACGACCGTGCGGGCCAGCGGCTTGGCGCCCTGGGGCAGGGGGACGGAGCCGGGCGCCCCGGTGGTGCGGAAGCCGCTCGCGCGCAGCGCCGCGTCCACCCGCCGCCCGAGCCCCGGCGCCCGCGTGCCGTTGTCCACCTGCACCCGGATCAGCTCCGGCGACACCGGCACCAGGGCCGCCCGGGGCCGCGCGCGGTGCGGCGCGAGCGGCTTGTCGTCGCGCAGCGCCTGGAAGAGCTTCCCCGACTTCTCCGGGTCCCACTTCAGCGTCGACCCGACCCCCGGGATCAGCTGCCCCTTGCGGGCCAGCGGCACGGTCGTGAACTCCGACGACGACGGCGAGAAGCTCCGCATGGCACGGCCGAGCGCCAGCATGTCCTCGGTGCCGAAGCCCTTGTCCGCCCGTACCGACCCCAGCAGCGTCTTCGTCACGTCCTGGAACTTGACCGGATTCAGCAGGACGCCGCTGCTCGTCGCCTTCGCGATGAGCGCCGCGAGGAAGCGCTGCTGGCGCTGCATCCGCCCCAGGTCGGCGGCCCCGTCGATGTGCCGGGAGCGCACGTACTGAAGGGCCTCGCCGCCGTTCAGCCGGTGCGTGCCGACGGGCAGGTCCAGGCCGGTGTAGGAGTCCTTCAGGGGGCGCACGGTGCAGATCTCCACGCCGCCGAGGACGTCGACCGTCTCCATGAAGCTGGTGAAGTCGACCTCCAGATAGTGGTCGATCTTCACCTTCGTCATGCGTTCGACCGTGCGGACCGTCAGGTTCGGGCACGCCCTCCGCGTACGCCGCGTTGATCTTGACGGGGTGCGAGCGGTGGTGCTTCCTGGAGTTCTGGTCGACGTGCGGCGGCAGCTCCGCGTACGAGTCCCGGGGCAGGCTCACCACGCTCGCGCGGTCCCGGTTCGCCGAGATGTGCACGATCATGATCGTGTCCGTGCAGTGGCAGGGCGCGCCGCCCAGGCGGTACTTCTTCTTCTCCGCGCGGCTGATCTTGTCGCGCCCGTCGGTGCCGACGAGCAGCACGTTCATGCCGTGGCCGCCCTCGGGGCGGTTCTTCATGTCCTTGAAGGCGTCGACGCGCCTGATGCCGGTGTCCAGGCTGCTGATCACCCCGTGCCCGATGCCCGCGGCGCCGAGCACCGTCACGGAGAGCGCGGTCGCGATCCGCATGGCCCACCGGGGCCGCCGCCGCTTTCGCCGGGCCGCGGGTCCGCCGCCCTGGCGCGGTGGCCGCGACGGCCGCGGGGGCGGCTGGCGGCGCGGGGGCGGGGCGGGGGAGCGGTGCGGTGCGGGCACGTGCGAGGACACCTCCGCGGTCGCGGCTGAGCCGGGGGACGGCTAGAACGGTAGGCCCATACGATCTGCGGCCCGGGGTAGCGACCCGGACGGCGCGCGCCCGTGTCCCCCGTTCGCGGTAACGTGACGCCCGACGCGGCGCTCGCAGCGCTCGCGGTGCTGTCCGGGGGGCTCCCCCGGATTCCGGGCCGAGACACGAGAAGGAAACTCCGCACGTGAATTCTGACGGTCAGCCTCCCGCCGTCTCCGTGATCATGCCGGTCCTCAACGAGGAGCGGCACCTGCGCGAGGCCGTGCGCGCGATCCTGAAGCAGGAGTACGCGGGCGAGATGGAGGTCGTCGTCGCGCTCGGCCCCTCCACCGACCGCACGGACGAGATCGCCGCCGAGCTGGTCGCCGAAGACCCCCGCGTGCACACGGTCCCGAACCCGACGGGACGTACGCCCGCGGCGCTCAACGCCGCCATCAAGGCCTCGCGCCACCCGGTCGTGGTGCGCGTGGACGGCCACGCCGCGCTCTCGCCGGGCTACATCACGACCGCCGTGCGCCTCCTGGAGGAGACCGGCGCGATGAACGTCGGCGGCATCATGCACGCCGAGGGCGAGAACGACTGGGAGCGCGCCGTCGCGGCCGCCATGACGTCGAAGATCGGCGTCGGCAACGCCGCCTTCCACACGGGAGGCGAGGCGCAGCAGGCCGAGACCGTGTACCTCGGCGTCTTCCGGCGCGAGGCCCTTGAACGGCAGGGCGGCTACAACGAGGAGTTCATCCGCGCCCAGGACTGGGAGCTCAACTTCCGGATCAGGGAAGCGGGCGGCCTGATCTGGTTCTCGCCCGAGCTGAAGGTCTCGTACCGCCCGCGCCCCAGCGTGAAGGCCCTCGCCAAGCAGTACAAGGACTACGGCCGCTGGCGCCACGTCGTCGCCCGCTACCACGAGGGCTCCATCAACCTGCGCTACCTCGCGCCGCCGACCGCCGTCTGCGCGATCGCCGCGGGCCTGGTCGTGGGCGCCGCCGTGACGCCGTGGGCCCTGATCGTCCCCGGCGGCTATCTGGCGGCGATCGTCGCCGGGTCCGTGCCCGCGGGCAAGGGCCTGCCCCTGAAGTCACGGCTGCGCATCCCCGTCGCGCTCGCGACCATGCACATGTCGTGGGGCTGGGGCTTCCTCACCAGCCCGCGCTCGCTCGCCAGGAAGGTCATCGCCTCGCGCCGCCCCGCGGTCCTGGGCGAGACCCAGGAGGCCTGAGCCCCGCGCAGGACGTCCGAAGGGTCCCGTACGTACGCGAGATACGTGCGGGACCCTTCGCGCGTGCCGGTGTCCTGCCAGGTGAAGCCGGTGTCCTACCAGGTGAAGTTCGGGTCGACCTTCATGCACGCCTTCGTGTCGGAGCCGTTCAGGGCGTCCGCCGATGCCGGGGTGGAGTCGTCCTGCTTCTTCGCCTTCTTCGGCTTGTCGCCCTCGCGCCAGTCGGCGCCCACGACCAGCGTGATCCCCGAGACGTCCGTCGACTTCTTGACCGAACTCAGCGGCAGGCCGAGGGACTTGGCGACCCGCTGGGCGTCGCCCTCCAGGTCGACCGTGGGGTAGCGGATGACCGTCCGCGCCTCCGTGAGGGCCGACGCCGTGTCCGGCGCCGCCTTCGTGAAGCCCTTGTCCGTGAGCAGCCCCGCGACCGTGCTCGCCCGGCGGCTGACGGGCGGCTCGGTGGCGGTGCGGGTGCCGTTCTGGACCTGGAGCGCGATGTCGGCGTCCGGCGCCGCCGGGTCGTCGGACAGCTTCTCCTTCGGCTTCTTCCGCTTGTCCTTGCCGTCCAGGGCGATGTCGTCGCGCACCAGGCGGAACAGCTGCTCGGCGTCGCCCGGCTTGGGCACCACGCGGGAGCCCAAGTACTCGAACGGCATGGTGGTCGTCGTCGTACGCTCCGGCGCGACCTTCTTGAGCTCGTTGCCCAGGTCGTACAGCTTGATCACGGAGCCGAGACCGGGGTCGACCTTCAGCGCCCTGGTGGCGTTCTCGGCGAGCTTGCGCAGCCGGTTGGGGCTGGTCAGGCTCGCGTTCTCGCGGAGCGTGCGGACCAGCGAGTTCATGTACATGTGCTGGGCCTTGGCGCGGCCGATGTCGCTGCCGTCCTCGAAGCCGTAGCGGGTCCGCAGCCACTGCAGCGCCTGCTCGCCCTGGATCTTCGTGGTGCCCTTCTCCAGCTTCAGGCCGGAGCCCTTGCCCGCGCTGGTGCGCGAGTGGATGTTCTTGTCCACGCACACGGGGACGCCGCCGACGGCGTCGGCCATCGACACCACGCCCGCGAAGTCGACCATCATGAAGTGGTCGATGCGGATGTTGGTCAGCTTCTCCCAGGTGGCGACCGTGCAACCGGGGCCGCCGCGCCTCAGGGAGTCGTTCGTCATCGTGCGCGGACCGCTCTCCTCGTACACCTCGCCGTCGTCCGGGTCGGTGCACTTGGGGATGGTCAGGGAGGGTGTCGCGGGGCATGCTGATGACCGACATGTTGCTGCGGTCGGCCGACAGGTGCAGCAGCATCTGCACGTCCGCGAGCGGGGGGCCGCCGAAGGTGTCCTTGGCGCCGCCGAGCTTGCGGTTCTCCTTGGAGTCCCGGGCGTCCGAGCCGATCAGGAGGATGTTCAGCGGGGTCTGGCCCGCCGAGTTGGGCGTGGGCGCGGGGGCCCGCTGGTCGCCCAGGTTCAGGTCGTCGGTCTCCAGGTTGTTGTTCAGGTGCTGGTAGTAGAGGTATCCGGCGCCTGCCGTGCCCAGTATCAGCACCGACAGGATGGTCGCCGACCAGCGCAGCACCCGCCGCTTGCGCCGCTGGCCGCGCGGTGGCCCGTCCCCTTCCGGCGCCGCGGCTGCGGCCTTGTCGTCGTCCTTGGGCCGCGGCGCCCGGCCTCTCGCGCCGCCGCGGGTACGGGTCCGGCGCGTCCCGCCCCTGGACCGGGCCCCGCCCGCTGTCGCTTCGCTGTGGCCCCCCTCTGTGGGAGCGCTCTCCGCGCGGGCGTCCCCGGAATCCCCGCTCTTCGAGGCGCTCTTCGAGGCGCCTTTCGAAGCGCCCTTCGCACCGCCGCTCGCACTCCGGGCGCCCCGGGTGTCCGCCCCCGTGGACATCCCCTCCCCGCGCACGCTGTTCTGCCCCATCCCCTGCCCCTCCCCGCCGTGCTTCCCAAGTGTGGCCGTACCGCGCCCCGTTGCGGCACTCCGCCGCCGCCCCGGTGCCAGAGCGATACATCGCGCTTCAACCACCGGGGCGTCCTGTCAGACGCGAAACGAACGCTTCAGGTCACTTGGCACACACGGTTTTGTCGGCCTCGACCCGCTGGACACCGTCCGGCGTCTTCGACGGAGCCTTGATGGGCGTCCCCGCGCCCTTGAAGTCGGCACCGAGGGTCAGCACGATCGCCGGGAGCCCCTGCGCGTTCTTCTCGCTCTTGCCCGGCTTCAGCGCGGCCGCGGGCAGCCCCATGAGGTCGGCGAGCTTGCGGGCCTCGTCGGCCTGGGCGGCGCCGTACTCCACGGTGGTCTTGCGCAGGTTCGAGGGCGCGTTGCCGAGCTGGCTGGACTTCGTCACGCCCTCAGTGTTCTGCAGCCAGCTGAGAGTTTCCTGAGCGGCGCCGTTCTTCTGGCTGCCGTTGTAGATGTCGACGCGGACGTCGGCGGCCTCGGCGCGCGGGCCCTTGAGCCGCGCGGCCACGGCGGCCTTCTCCTTCTTCTCCTGCTTCTTGACCTCGGTCAGCGACACGTCCTCGCGCATCATCGAGAACAGCTCGTCGGACTTGGCCTTGTTCAGGACGACCGTGACGGGCTTCTTCTCGGCGGGGTTGTCGTCCACCGGGGTCGTCACGAAGGTCAGGTTCTTTATGTCGAGCTTGCCGAGCTCCATGCCGAGGTCACGGAGTTTCATTATGTCGGCGATCTTGGAGTCGACGGTGAGCGCCTTCGTGCCCGCTTCCGCCAGACTTATCATCTTCTTCGGGTTCGTCAGGGTGTCGTTCGACTTCAGCTTGCGCATCAGCGAGCTGAGGAACTGCTGCTGGAGCTGGATGCGGCTCAGGTCGCCGCCGTTGCCCACGGTGTACCGGGTCCGGACGAACGCCAGCGCGTCCTCGCCCTCGATCGAGTGCTCGCCCGCGGGCAGCTTCAGATGCGACTTGGGGTCGTCGATGTCCTTGGCGAGGCACACGTCCACGCCGCCGACCGCGCTGGACAGCGTCTTGACCGCGTTGAAGTCGGCCACCATGAAGTGGTCGAGCTTTATGCCGGTGATCTGGGTGACCGTGCGCATGACACAGCTCGGCGTGCGCTCGCTCTGTCCGAGGCTCTCGTTGAAGCGGACTTTCCGCGAGCCCGGGATGGTCTTCGTGGAGCCGTCGTCCTGCTTGGTGGGGCAGTCCGGGATGTCCGTGATCATGTCGCGCGGGATGCTCAGGGCCGTCGCGTTGGAGCGGTCCTCGGAGACGTGCAGCAGCAACGTGGTGTCCGCGTGCCCGACGCTGCCCTCGTCGCCGTAGCCCTTGTTGCCCGAGCCGCTGCGCTTGTCCGTGCCGATGAGCAGGATGTTGATGGCGCGGTCCTTGCTGAACCCGCCGGTGCCCGCGCCGTCGTCGGAGACGGACGTGATGTTGTCGTTGAGGTGCTGGTAGTACAGATAGCCGCCGACTCCGGCCGCGATGATCACGAAGGCGACCGTGCCGCCCGTCCACGCCAGTATCCGCTTGCCCGTGGACTTCTTCTTGCCCTTCTGCTTGCGGCGCCCGCCCGCGGCCTCCTGCTGCGCGGCACGCCGCCTGCGCTGTCCGGGCACCTGCTCGGGGCCACCGCCGCGGCCTCCCGGGCGCTCGGCGCCCCGCGGCCCCTGCCGGGACTGCCCCTGCTGCGGGGCGCCCGTGCGCGGCGCCGATCTGCGGGGGCCGGGCACACCCGTCGGCGCCGACTGCTCTGCGGAAGGGCTCAGTCGCAGCTCGTAGTCGCCGGTCTGCGGGTTGAGCACCCACTGGTCTGCGGGATCGATGTCGTCAGCCCGCCCACGGCCTTGCGCGTCCACGGTTGTTTGCGTCCTCCGTCAGGGCCACGCGGCGCCTTTCCCCCCTCTAAGTAAGGCGCTCGGTCAGTCATGCCAGCGGTGTGCGGCCGTACGCGGCCGGACACCGGATCGGCTCACACTATCCGCCCAGTTCAGCCTCCAACGACGCCGGTGACAAATTCCACTCCCCTACAACTGGGCAATCCGCCCAATTTCTTTGAGGAAGTGGCCTCCGGCCCCGCCCCGGCCTACGCGCAGCCCGACCGGGCGGCCGTGTTGCCCCGGAAAGTGGGGGCCGGACTCGGCGTCCGCGTGGGGTCGTCGGGCTTCTCGTCGCTCCACGCGCCGTCGTCGTAGGCCTCTTCGCCCTCTTCGTCGCTTTCGTATCCCGCGCCGTCCTCCCCGTTTTCCTCCCCTTCCTCCCCGGATTCCTTTTCGTACTTCCCTTCGGAGCCCTCCTCGTACGACGTACGCGCCGACGTGGCCGGGCCCTTGCGGGTCACCTGGACCGGTTCGTCCTCGCGCAGCCGTCCGAAGAGTTCGTCGGCGGCGGGCTCCACCAGCTCGTCCCGGTTCGCGTCGTAGGCGTAACTGCGGCGCGGCACGGTGAGGAACTGCACCCGTTCCGTGGGGATGCCGCGCAGCCCGCGCACCAGCTCGTACAGGCTGCGCAGACTCGCGAGCCCGGGGTCCGTGGTGAGCGAGGAGGTGGCCGCGTCGAGGACCGGATAGAGCTTCACCGGGTTCAGCAGGACATCGTTGCCGCGCACCTTGTTGACGAGCGCGCCGAGGAATTCCTGCTGCCGGTCCATGCGTTCGGTGTCGCTGCCGTTGCCGAGCGACTTGCGGGCGCGCACGAATCCGAGCGCCTGCTCGCCGTCGAGCGTGTGCCGCCCCGCGGCGAGCCGCAGCCGCGCGTCGGCGTCGTCGACGGGCTCCTTCGCAGGCACACCTCGACCCCGTCGACCGCGTCGACCATGTCCTTGAACCCGGCGAAGTCCACGACCATGTGGTGGTCGATCCGGATGTTCGTGAGCTTCTCCACCGTACGGATCGTGCAAGCCGTGCCGCCGAACTCGAACGCCCAGTTGAACTGCGCGAATTGGGCCTTCGTGCGGGAGCCGTCCGGGCGGCGGCAGCTGGGAATCCGCACCATCAGGTCGCGCGGCAGCGACACGGCCGTAGCGCTCTGCCGGTCGGCGGCCAGGTGCAGCAGGATCGTGGTGTCCGAACGCTGGGTGCCGAGGTCGCGGCCGTACGCGCGGTTGCCGCGCCCGGAGCGGGTGTCGGAGCCGATCAGGAGGATGTTCTGCGCGTCGTGCACGAGCGGTGTGGGCCGCTCCTTCTCGTAGCGCGCGAGTTCGGCGGCGGCGCTGGTGTCCTCGGTGATGTTCCCGTCGAGCTTCTGGTACACGGCCCACCCGGCGCCCCCGGCCGCCAGCACGAGCACGGCCGTGACCACCGCGGCGTACCGCAGCCAGCGGCGCCTGCGGCGGCGCGAGCCGAGCCCCGTCGGACTCGCCCCCGCGCCCGGTCCGTACGTCGTGTCGGTCACGTGTGAGTCCACCCCTCGTGGCGGCGTCGGCGAATGGCGCTCTTACGACCATGGACCGGGGAGGGGCGGGGGGTGGGGGCGAGCTAAACCAAACGGGTGACGGACGGAGTTTCAGCCTGTCCGGCGTTTGAGGACGAGGCGCGGAGCGCCCATGTCTGTGAGCGGGGGAACGGGGGCGGCCAGCACCCGGAGCGGGAAGGGGCGGGCCTGGGGCGCACCGCGAGGCCCCCCGCTACCGCACCGTCACATCGACCCGCTCCGCCTCCACCCGCTTCTCAAGCCCGCCCTCGGCGAGCTGGCCGAGATGCCGGCACAGCACCACGGACCCCCCGGAGGCGAGCGGCGCGTACAGCCCCGCGCTCAGCCCGTCCCAGCTGTCGTACGCCCGCCCCGGACAGCAGCCGCGCCCCCGCCGCGACACCGAGCCCCGCGGCGTCGCCCAGGGCCCGCGCCACCACCTCGGCCCCGGTGAGCTCCGCCCCGCCGACGGCGAGCGCGGCCTCGTCCGGGTCCACGGGCGCGTACGGCGCGAACCGGTCGCCCTGGCTCGGCACCTCCACCGCGTAGTCGACGAACCCGTCCGGCGTCCGCGGGAAGCGCCCCCCGAGCGGCCGCAGCGCGAGCGCGACCCGCTCGCCGGAGCAGGCCCGCGCCTCCTCCAGCGTGTCCGGGCCGCTGACGACGAGGTCGGCGCGGGCCGGGTCGCCGCCGACGTCCGCGACGACGCCCACCGAGGAGCAGGCGAGCAGCCACACGGCCGTCTGCCAGTGCGCGGGAAGGAGCAGGGCGAGCCGGTCGCCGGGCTCGGCGGCGAGATCGCCCTGGAGCAGATTGGCGGTCTTGGCCACCCAATTGGCGAAGGTGGCGACGGACAATTCCACGCGCTCACCGGTGGCGTCGTCGTAGTACGTGACGAGCGGGCGCGCCGGGTCGGCGGCGAGCGCGGATCGCAGCAGGTCGGCAGGGGTGCGGTCGTTGGCGTTCACGGCCGCAAGCGTACGCGGGCGCCGCGTGTCGCCCATGGGTGCGGGCCAGTTGGGGCCACCGGTTCGGCCGACGCGGGACCGACGGTCCGTCAGTTCCCCAATGGACAGATATGACCTGTTATGCCGACGATCGTCCTCATGCGTGGACTTCTTGCTTCCTCGATCGGTGTCACCTGCGCGGCGGCCCTCGCCCTGCCGCTCGCCCTGCCCGCGACGGGCGCCGACCGCGCCGCCGCGCCCCCCGCCGCGGCCGCGATCCCCGGCAGCACCCAGTCGCTCCCGCTCGCACCCGCGGGCTCCGACCGCGCGGGCGGCGGGGTGCGCGATGAGGGCCTGCCACGGCGTGACGTACGGCCGTTCTCGCTGGTCGGCGTCGTCTGGGAGGACCCGGCGGCCGAACTGCAGCGGCCGCGTCCAGGTCCGCACCCGCGCCACCGGCACCGCGACCTGGTCCGCCTGGCAGGACGTCGAGACGCACAACCACGAGCACGCCGCCGACCCCGGCACCGCCGAGGGCACCTCCGGCCGCCTGCGGGGGGCGACGGCTCCGCTGTGGGTGGGCGACTCGGACGGCGTGGAGGTACGGGTACGGGCCCTGACACCGGAGCGCGCTTCGAACCGGGCGCCGGAGCATGCGTCGGACCGAGCGCCGGAGCAGGCGATGAACCGAGCGCCGGAGCACGCGCCGCAGCACGCGTCGGACCGGGCGCCGGACCGTACGTCGGACCGGCACGACACGCCCCCCGGCGAGACCGCCACGGCGACCAGCGCCGACGGCGCCGTCCCCGTCCCCCTCCCCAAGGGCCTGCGCCTGGAGCTCGTGGACCCCGGCGCCGAGCCCCCGCCCGGCGGCGGCCCGGCCGACACCCCGCGCGCGAGCACTCTGACCGCCGAGGCCGCGGCGGCGTCCGCGGTCAACGCCGACCTCGCGCCCCTGGGCGCCAAGGCCGTACCGGCGCTGTCCAAGCAGCGCACGGAGGCGGACCTCCTCGCCGCCCGGGGCCTGCCGGACACGGGGAAGGCCCGCCCGTACGTCGGCCCGCGCCCGCGCATCGTCACCCGCAGGGGCTGGGGCGCCGACGAAGGCCTCCGCGAGCGGCACTTCGCGTACACCAAGAAGGTCAAGGCGGCGTTCGTGCACCACAGCGCGACCGGCAACGGCTACCGCTGCTCGCAGGCATCCTCCGTCCTGCGCAGTATTTACCGCTACCACGTCAAGAGCAGCGGCTGGCGCGACTTCGGCTACAACTTCGCCGTCGACAAGTGCGGGAACATCTACGAAGGCCGCGCCGGGGGAGTGGCGAAGCCGGTCCTCGGCGCGCACACTCTCGGTTTCAACACGAACAGCATGGGCATCGCCGTCCTCGGCACCTACACCAGTGCCGCCCCGCCGAAGGCCGCGGTCAACGCCGTCGCCCGCCTGACGGCATGGAAGCTCGGCCTCTTCGGGGCCAATCCCCGAGGAACGACATACCTGAAGTCCGGAGGTGGCAACCTCTACAGGAAAGGCACGAACGTCCGCCTCCGTGTGATCTCCGGCCATCGGGACGGATTCGCCACGGAGTGCCCGGGCCGTCGCCTTTACGGCAAACTCGGCAAGGCCCGGTCCACGTCGGCTCGTCTCCAGGGCCGCTGAGGCCCGGTCACGCTGCACAGCCCGCGAGGGCGTCTGCATACACTGGCCGGCCGAAACTCAGTTCGGCCGGCCCCAGCAGGAAGCAGAGACGACAGGTGACAGAAGCGATCCTCCTGGTCGGCGGCAAGGGCACCCGGTTGCGGCCGCTCACGGTGAACACCCCCAAGCCCATGGTCCCGGCGGCGGGTGTCCCGTTCCTCACGCACCAGCTGGCCAGGGCCCGCGCGGCGGGTGTGGACCACATCGTCCTCGCCACCTCGTACCTGGCCGAGGTCTTCGAGCCCTACTTCGGCGACGGCTCCGCGTTCGGCCTCCACATCGAGTACGTCACGGAGGACGAGCCCCTCGGCACCGGCGGCGCGATCCGCAACGTCGCCTCCCGCCTCCGCTCGGGTCCTGGCGACCCGGTGCTCATCTTCAACGGCGACATCCTCACCGGCCTCGACATCCGGGCCCTGGTCGCCCGGCACGAGTCCACCGGCGCGGACGTCTCGCTGCACCTGACCCGGGTGACCGACCCGCGCGCGTACGGCCTGGTCCCCACCGACGACACGGGGCGCGTCCTCGCCTTCCTGGAGAAGCCCCAGACCCCCGAGGAAATCGTCACCGACCAGATCAACGCGGGCGCGTACGTGTTCCGGCGCTCGGTCATCGACACGATTCCCGCGGGCCGGCCCGTCTCCGTCGAGCGCGAGACCTTCCCCGAGCTGCTCGCCTCAGGCGCCCACCTCCAGGGCATGGTCGACTCGACGTACTGGCTTGACCTCGGCACGCCGCAGGCCTTCGTACGGGGCTCCGCCGACCTGGTCCTCGGCCGCGCCCCGTCCCCCGCGGTCCCCGGCCGCTGCGGCGACCGCCTGGTCCTGCCGTCCGCCCGGGTCGCCTCGGGCGCCAAGCTGACCGGCGGCACGGTGGTGGGCGAGCACGCGGTGGTCGGCGAGGGCGCGCGGCTGTACGGCAGCACGGTCCTGTCCGGCGCGGTCATCGAACCGGGCGCCGTCATCACCGACTCCCTCATCGGGGCCCGCGCCTCCGTGGGTGCCCGCTCGGTCCTCACCGGCGCGGTGGTGGGCGACGGCGCGCACATCGGGGCGGACAACGAACTCCGGGACGGCGTGCGCGTCTGGTGCGAAGCCACACTCCCTCCGGGAGCGGTCCGCTTCTCCTCGGACCAGTAGGCCGCCCTTTTCTCCCACCCACCCGCCTTTTCATCACGCTTGCGCGCTCGTCCTCAAACGCCGGACGGGCTCAATACCTGTCGGCTGCGGAGACGGTTTCAGCCCGTCCGGCGTTTGAGGACGAGGCGCGGAGCGCCGTTGGCTTTGAGCGGGGGGACGGGTGCAGCCGCACCCGGAGTGGGAAGGGGCGGGTCTGGGGCGCCCCGCGAGGGCTACCCTCGACGGATGTCCTCCCGCCGCACCTGGACCCCCAGGACCCCCCTGGACCTGGCCCTGACCCTGGCCCCCTTGCGCAGAGGCCCGGCGGACCCCACCTACACCACCACCCCCGACGGCTCGGTATGGCGAGCCACCCGCACCCCACAGGGCCCCGGCACGCTCCGCGTAGCGCTACGCGCGGGCACCGCGGAGGCGGAGGCCTGGGGTCCGGGCGCGGACTGGCTCCTGGAGCGGCTCCCGGCCCTCCTGGGCGACGAGGACACGCCGTCCGACTTCACGGCCCGCCACCGCCTGGTCGCCCACACCGAGCGCCGCCGCCCGGGCCTGCGCCTGACGCGTACGGGCCTGGTGATGGAGTCACTGATCCCGTCGATCCTCGAACAGAAGGTCACGACGGACGAGGCGTACCGCGCCTGGCGCCTCCTGGTCCGCGCGTACGGCGAACCGGCTCCGGGCCCGACGCCCGCACGGGCCCGTATGCACGTGATGCCGGACCCGGCGACGTGGCGGCGCGTCCCGTCCTGGGAGTGGCACAGGGCGGGCGTGGACAACAAGCGGGCGTCGACGATCCTGCGGGCCGCGCGGGTGGCGGCCCGTCTGGAGGAGGCGGCGGCCATGCCCCCCGAGGAGGCCGCGGCCCGCCTGGAACTGGTGCCCGGCATCGGCCCCTGGACCTCCGCGGAAACGGTCCAGCGCAGCAACGGGGCCCCCGACGCGGTCACCATCGGCGACCTGCACCTGCCTGGCGTCATCGGCTACGCCCTGGCGGGCGAACGCGACGCCGACGACGCCCGCATGCTGGAACTCCTGGCCCCTTACAAGGGCCAGCGCCACCGAGCGGCCCGCCTGATCCTCCTCAGCGGCCGCACCCCCCACCCCGCCGCACCCCCAAAATGCCGAAGGCCGACATAGCGACACTGTGATCTGCCCAAGCGGAGATCCAGCCCGTCCGGCGTTTGAGGACGAGGCGCGAAGCGCCCATTGCCGTTGAGCGGGGGAACGGGGGCGGCAGACCCCGGTTCGGGAAGGGGCGGGCCTGGGGCGCACCGCGAGGCCCCAGCCCCAGCTACCGCACCACCACAAACTCCCCGGCTTCCCGCCCCACCCGAGCCCCCGGCACGACCGCCGGATGCCCCACAGCCACGGCCCCCATGGGATCCCAGGACTCCGGCAGCCCAAGAACGCCCCGCACCACGTCCCGACAGAACATCGTCGACGACACCCACGCGGACCCCAGCCGCTCCCCGGCCAACGCCACCAGCAGGTTCTGCACCCCCGCACCCGCGGCGACGACGAACATCTCCCGCTCGGCGGCGTCCCGCCGCTCGTCCCCGTACGTGTGCGCCCCGTCCGTCACGAGGCACGGCACCACCAGGTACGGCGCGCCGCGCAGCACGTCCCCGCGCCGGACCCGCCGTGCGATGGCCTCCTCGGACTTGCCGTCCCGCCGCAGGTCCGCGACCCACGCGTCCCGCATGGCGTCGAGCAGCCGGACCCGGGACTCCGATGACTCGAGGAGGACGAACCGCCACGGGGTCGTGTGGTGCGGCGCGGGCGCGGTCACGGCGGCGGCCACGGCGCGCCGCACCGCACCGGGGTCGACGGGCTCGTCGGTGAACTCCCGCACGGTGCGCCGCAGCGCGAGCGCCTCCCGTACGGCCTCGCTCGTGCCGAGCCGGAACATGTCGTCCCGGGCGTCGCGCACCAGCGCGCGCGCCCCGTCCTCCGGGGCGTCGTCGGAGCCGTCAGCCTCGGCCCGCACCACGTGCCCAAGCCCCCGTACGACCGCCACCGGCAGCCCGGCCACCTTGCCCTTGACGAGGTCCCCGGCCGCGGCCAGCTCGTCGGCGGTGGCGATGACGGTGGCCTGGAGTGCGGGTTGCCGTGCGCGTCCACGCCGCCCCGCAGGTCGTCGAGGACCCGGACCCCGGCGGCGCCGATGGCGACGTCGGTGAGGCCGGAGCGCCAGGGGCGCCCGAAGGTGTCGGTGACGATCACGCCGACGTTCACGCCGAGCGCGGCGCGCAGCCCCTCGCGCAGGGCGCGCGCGGACGCGTCGGGCTCCTCGGGGAGCAACAGGACGGTCCCGGCGGGGGTGTTGGAGGCGTCGACCCCGGCGGCGGCCATGATCAGGCCCTGCCGGTTCTCGACGACGCGGAGCGTGCCGCGGCGCGCCACCACCCGTACCGTCTCGGCGTCGATCGCGGCCTCTCGGTCGGCGGCGGCGACGACGCGCCCCTCGGCCTTGCTGACGATCTTCGAGGTGACGAGGACGACGTCCCCGTCGGCGAGGGCGGGCTCGGCGGCGGCGATCAGCTTGGCGAGGTCGTCGCCCTCGCGGACCTCGGGCAGGCCGGGCACGGCCCACACCCGGAACGCCGGGGCATCCGGAGTGCTCACGCGCGGAGCTCCTCGGCCAGGGCGAGCGCCTCGCGGGCCATGGCCGCGGCGGCGTCGAGGTCCGTCATCATCAGGGGGATCGCGCGGCAGCGGATGCCCGCGGTCTCCACCCGCTCCACGGTGCCCGCGTCCACCGTGTCGACGAGCCAGCCGTCGAGCAGGCCGCTGCCGTAGTGCTCGGCGACGGCGGCGGCCGAGGACTCCACGCCGACGGCGGCGAGCACCTTGTCGGCCATGCCGCGCACGGGCGCGTCCCCGACGATGGGGGACAGGCCCACCACGGGCACTCCGGCCTCGGCGATGGCCTCGCGGATGCCGGGCACGGCGAGGATCGTGCCGACGCTGACCACGGGGTTGGACGGCGGGAACAGCACGACGTCGGCGTCGGCGATGGCTTCGAGGACGCCGGGCGCGGGCTTGGCCTGGTCGGCGCCGACGGGCACGATGGCGTGCGCGTCCACGGAGGCCCGCAGCCGCACCCAGTACTCCTGGAAGTGCACGGCCTTGCGCTCGCCGTCGACCTCGACGGCCACGTGTGTCTCGACGCGGTCGTCCGACATGGGGATGAGCCGCACGCCGGGCTGCCAGCGCTCGCAGAGCGCCTCGGTGACGGCGCTGAGGGGGTATCCGGCGGACAGCATCTGCGTCCGCACGATGTGGGTGGCGAAGTCGCGGTCGCCGAGCCCGAACCACTTGGGTCCGACTCCGTACGCCGCGAGTTCCTCCTTCACCTTGAAGGTCTCGTCCTCGCGTCCCCAGCCCTGTTCCTCGTTGATGCCGCCGCCGAGCGTGTACATCACCGTGTCGAGGTCGGGGCAGACCTTCAGGCCGAACAGGTGGATGTCGTCACCGGTGTTGCCGATGACGGTGATCGCCGCGTCGGGCGCGGCCTTCTTGAGGCCGCGGAGGAAACGGGCGCCGCCGATGCCGCCGGCCAGAACCACAATGCGCATGTGCCCAGCATCGCAGGCGGGTGTGACAGCGCGGCAGGCGGTCGCGGTATCGGCCGTGACGCTGGCGGGATCACACCGGTCGCGCCCGCCGCGCGCGCCGTCACGCGGTGAGTGCGTCGTGCGCCGGGTCCCGGGGCGCGCGGGCCTCGCAGCGGGCCGTGTGCATCGGCATCTCGGTCAGGCCGGGGTAGTAGACGTGCAGGCTCACGGCGGGCTCCAGGGAGTCGTTGACGACCTCGTGGGCGTAGCCGGGGGCGAAGACGCGCTGCGCGCCCGCGCCGAGGGCGCGGGTGTCGCGCCGGGTGCGCTCGGTCAACTCGCCCTCCAGGACCGTGAGGACGCCGGAGGAGCGGCCGTGGTCGTGGACGCCGCTGCTCTGTCCGGGCACCCAGGAGAGCAGCCACACCTCGTAGCCGGGTCCGGTGCGCAGGCGGTGGTACCAGCGGCTGGTGGCGTCGTACTGGACGAGGGGCGCCCACTGGGCGCGGTCGGCGGCGATGGCGCGGGCGAGTCCGGCGAACTCCGCGACGGTGACGGGGTGCTCGCGCGCGGGCTGCAGGAGGTGCGGGACTTCGAGGATGTCGCCGGCGATCTGGAGGTCGCTGTCGCTGTTCATGGTGCGGTGGTTCCTCAACGTCAGAGTGCTGGGGTGTCGCGGGAAGAAAGCGGGGGTGCGGGTGGTGCGGGGGGTGCGCGGAGGAGCGGCGTGGGCGCGGCGCGCTACGGGGTGGGTCCGGGGTCTCCGGGGGCCGTGCGGCGGCTCAGCGGCTCGACAGCTGGAAGGCGGGATGGCTCAACAGCTGGAACAGGCACACGCACAGGTACAGCGACAGCGCGCGGGGGCAGCATTGGCAGACCCGCTGGTGCGGATCACGGAAAGCGCCAAGTTCGCGAGCATGCCCACCAGGACAGCGGCTCACACCTTCGATGTCAACTCGCTGTCCGCTATGTGGGCAATGTTTCACCTCATCCGGTTGTCCGAGCTGGCGAAAGGTTTGTGCGGTGGCCCCAGGGGACACATGGCGCACCAACCGGCGCTCGAAACGGCGCGTCCACCGGCGCTCGACCGCCGCGGTGATCCCGTGATCCCTGTGTGATCCGGTTCGCTTCGGCGACTTCGCCGCAACGGGGGTGACGGTATCGGCGTCCCTGTCAATGAGTTCGAACGCGTGCGACGTGCGAACGGGGCGCTGGCGCGCGCCGGTCGCGGGTCACTGGCGAGTGTCATGGTTTAGGTAGATATGAACACTTTCCGCAAAGCCTTGGTTCCGCAGAGTGAATAAGGGGCCCAATAGCAGATCTCAGCTTGACTGGCCCGGATCGGCACACTTGTAATTTCACTCGTGTCGTTCAGCCGAAATCGGTAACGGCAGCACCACGGGGACGCGAAGACAGACGAGGGGCGCACATGACCGAGCTGGTTCAGGAACTGCTGGTCGAAGACGCGGACGACGAACTCGGCTGGCAGGAGCGCGCGCTGTGCGCCCAGACCGACCCCGAGTCCTTCTTCCCTGAGAAGGGCGGCTCCACCCGCGAGGCCAAGAAGGTCTGCCTTGCCTGCGAGGTCCGCTCCGAATGCCTTGAGTACGCACTCGCGAACGACGAGCGCTTCGGGATCTGGGGCGGCCTTTCGGAACGTGAACGCCGCCGTCTGAAGAAGGCCGCCGTCTAGCCCTGGAGCACTCAGCCCGCCCCCGTCCGCGAGGAAGGGGCGGGACCGGGGCGGACCGCGAGGCGCCCTATACCGCACGCGCCGCCCACTCCCCAACACGTCGATCAGCCCGTCGCCCACCGGTTGTCCACAGGCGGCGGGCTGTTGTGGTGCCAGCCGTTAGTGTGGGGCCCCGTCCGAGACGCCACAGCGCCCCCACCCGGCGCGGGCGTCCACCACAGTCCATCGAACCGGGGCCCGTACCTCGATGTCCGTGCACAGCCACCCCGCAGCCCGCGAAGCCGCTGCCGCCGGGTTCGACCCGGCGAGCCCGCCCGAGTTCCCGCGCCACGTCGTCACCGCCGGTGCTCGTCTCCCACGACGGCGCCCGCTGGCTGCCCGACGCGCTCGCCGGACTCCTCGGCCAGGACCGCCCCGTACAGAACGCGATCGCGGCCGACACCGGCAGCGCCGACGGCTCCGCGCGCCTGGTCACCGAGGCCCTCGGCGACGACCGCGTGCTGCACCTGGCCCGCCGCTCCGGCTTCGGCACCGCCGTCGACGAGGCCGTGCGCACCGCGCCCGTGCTCACCCCGGAGGACCTGCCGTACCTGAAGCGCCCCAGCGGCTGGGACCCCGTCAGCCGCAGCTGGCGCGACGAGGCGTACGACCTGCCGGAGCTGCCCCACGGCGAGCCCGAGCAGTGGCTGTGGCTCCTGCACGACGACTGCGCGCCCGAGCCCGGCGCCCTCGCCGAACTCCTGCGCGCCGTCGAGATGGAGCGCGAGGCGGGCAACGAGGTCGCGATCGTCGGCCCCAAGCTGCGCGGCTGGTACGACCGCAGGCAGCTCCTCGAAGTCGGCGTACTCCATCGCCCACTCCGGCCGCCGCTGGACCGGACTCGACCGCCGCGAGCAGGACCAGGGCCAGCACGACCACGTACGGCCCGTCCTGTCCGTGTCCACCGCGGGCATGCTGATCCGGCGCGACGTCTACGAGCGGCTCGGCGGCTTCGACCGGCGACTGCCGCTCATGCGCGACGACGTCGACCTGTGCTGGCGCGCGCACACCGCCGGACACCGCGTCCTGGTCGCCCCCGAGGCCGTCGTACGACACGCGGAGGCCGCATCGCGCGAGCGCCGCACCGTCGACTGCGTGGGCCGCACGGCCACCTCCCCGCACCGCGTGGACAAGGCGGGCGCCGTCTACACCCTCCTCGTCAACTCCCGCACGGCCGTCCTGCCCTGGGTCCTGCTGCGGCTCGTCATCGGCACCCTGCTGCGCACCCTCGGCCTCCTCCTCGGCAAGGCGCCCGGCCAGGCCCTGGACGAGGTCGCGGGGCTCTTCGGCACGCTGCTGCGGCCCGAACGCGTCCTCAGCGCCCGCAAGAAGCGCGGCGATCCGGTCGTCGGCGCGGGCGAGATGCGGCCGCTGTTCCCGCCGCCCGGAGCCACCGTGCGCGCCACCGTCGAGCAGGTCGCGAGCGCCGTCGCCGGTGACTCCGACCCCGAGGTGTCCGCCGCGGGGCGGCACGGAGCCGTCGAGTCCGGCCCCGGCGGCGACGACGCCGACTTCCTGGAAGTCGAGCAGTTCGCCCGCCTCAAGCGCGTCGCCCGCAAGCCGGGCCCGCTGCTCTTCCTGCTGCTCCTGCTCGTGACGCTCGTCGCCTGCCGCGCCCTGCTAGGCGGCGGGGCGCTCGCGGGCGGCGCGCTGCTGCCCGCCCCCGCCGACGCCTCCGGACTGTGGTCGCGCTACGCGGACGCCTGGCACCCGGTGGGCATCGGCGGCACGGACGCCGCGCCGCCCTACCTGGCGCTCCTCGCCACCCTGGCGACCCTCCTGTTCGGCTCCGGGGGACTCGCCGTCACCGTCCTCCTGATCGGCTCGGTGCCCCTCGCGGGCCTCGTCGCGTACTTCGCGTCGCGGCCCCTGGTCACCTCCCGGCTGCTGCGCGCGTGGGCGTCCATCGCGTACGCCTTCCTGCCCGCCGCCACCGGCGCGCTCGCGGGCGGCCGCGTCGGCACCGCCGTCCTCGCCGTCCTGCTGCCGCTCATCGCGCGCGCGGGAGCGGCGGCGAGCGGCCTGTCGTCCCCGGAGGGCACGCGCGGCAGCTGGCGCGCCACCTGGGCGTACGCGCTGCTGCTGACCGTCACCACCGCCTTCACGCCGATCGTGTGGCCGATCGCCCTGGTCCTCGGCCTCCTCGTGCTCGCGCTGCGCCGCGGCGACGCCGTCGCCTACGGGCTCCGGTTCCTGGCCGCGCTCGGCACTCCGCTGCTCGTGCTCGCGCCCTGGTCCCTGACGCTGCTGCCGTTCGGCTTCTTCCGGGAGGCCGGTCTGGAGTACGGGCCGGGCGCCGCGTCCGCGCTCGACCTGCTCGGCGCCAGCCCCGGCGGCCCCGGCACCGTGCACGGCCTGATGCTCATCGGCGTCGTCCTCGCCGCGCTCGCCGCCCTGCTGCGCGGCGAGCGGCAGCTCGCCGTCCGCGCCGCCTGGGCCGTCGCGCTGGTGGCCGTGGTGTTCGCCGTCCTGTCGAACGGCTCGGCGTGGGCGGGCCCCGCGACCCTCGCCTACGGCATCGCGCTGCTCGCCGCCGCCGCGCTCGGCGCCGACGGGGCACGCGCGCGCGTGGCCGAGCAGAGCTTCGGCTGGCGCCAGCCGGTGGCCGCGCTCATCGCGTTCGCCGCGGCCGCGGGACCGCTGCTCGCCGCCGCGGGCTGGATGATCGGCGGCGCCGACGGCCCGGTGGAGCGCCGCGACCCCGTACAGGTGCCCGCGTTCGTCGCCGAGGAGAGCGGTACCCAGGACCAGGCCCGCACCCTCGTCCTGGACAGCGACTCCGTCTCCGAGGTCGCCTACACGCTCGTGCGTGGCTCGGGCGCCCGCCTCGGGGACGCCGAACTGGCCGCCAAGGACGGTTCGGACGCGCGCCTGGACCGGATCGTCGCCCGCCTCCTCGCGGGCTCCGGCGCCCACCAGGCCGACCAGCTGCGCGGCTACGCGGTGCGCTACGTCCTCGTCCGCGAAGGCGCGCCCCGCCAGCTGAGCCGCACCCTGGACGCCACGCCGGGCCTGACCCGGCTCAGCCAGGAGGACGGCAGCGCGCTGTGGCGCGTGGACCGCCAGGTCGCCCGCGCCGTCATCGTCGCCGGGACCAAGGACCCCGAGCCGGTCGCCGCGGGCCCCGTCGAGGTGCACACGACGATCCCCGCGGGCAAGGGGGACCGTGTCCTCCGCATCGCCGACGCGGCCGACGCGGGCTGGACGGCCACCCTGGACGGCCAGCCGCTGAAGCGGACCACCGTGGACGGCTGGGCGCAGGGCTTCGAACTGCCCGCGTCAGGCGGCCGCCTGGCCGTCACGCCTACGAGCCGTCGACGGCCCACACGATGCTCCTGTGGACGCAGGGCGCGCTCGCCCTCGTCCTGGTGGTCCTCGCCCTTCCCGGGCGGCGCCGTGACGTGGACGACGACCTGCCGGACGACGAGGTGGCCGTGCCCGCGCAGGCCGTCACGGGGGAGGGCCGCAGGGCGCGCAGGCTGCGGGCCCAAGGCGAACACGCCCCCCAGGAGAGCCCGTTCGCGGACCGGGCCCCCGAAGAGGCCGCATTGGGCGGCGTCCCGCAGCAGCACACCCCGCCGCAGCCCTCGAACGCCCCCGTACACGGCGAGTGGCAGACGCCCGCCCACGCGGGCGCCGAGCATGGCGGTGAACAGCAGTACCAGGGCGGGCAGTACGGGCAAGGCGGCTACGACCAGGCGTACCAGACGGATGCCTATCAGGGCGCCCAGTACGACCCGTACGCCTACGGAGGCACGTACGGCGCCTATGGCACGGACCAGGGCTATGGCCCGGACGCGGGCCAGGCCTACGGCACGGGCCAGGCCTACGGCCAGACGTACGGCGCCCCGGACGCCGCCCACCCGCAGCAGCCGCCGATGCCGCCGCGTCCCCCGCGCGGCACCGACAGCGAGCGCCCCGACGGGAGCCAGCAGTGAACCGCACCACCGTGTCCCTGTTCGCCGCGGCGGCCGCCCTGGCCGCCGTCACCGGCTTCGCCGCCGTCAACGCTCCGGCGGGTGACGACGGCCCCCAGGCGGCGAAGCGGCTGCCCGTGGAGCGCACGAGCCTGCTGTGCCCGCAGCCCAGCTCCTCCGACCTCGCGGAGACGACGTACACGGCGTTCACGCCCGCGTCGAAGGACACCGCCAAGGGACCCGCGGGCGGCGCCGAACTGGCGCCCGTCATCAAGGAGCTGACGGACGCGCCCCAGGGGGCCACGGGCAAGGGCGCGAAGCCGTTCCTGACCCAGAAGGAGCCCGGCAAGCCCGTCTCCGGCGAGGAGTCCGGCGCGGAGGCCCCCGCGCTCATCGGCGACGCCGACGGCCGTCTCGCGCCCGGCTGGACCGTCCAGCAGACCACCTCCGTCAGCGCGGGCGCGGGCCGGGGCCTGCACGGCACCGCCTGCACGGCACCGGACACCGACTTCTGGTTCCCGGGCGCCAGCTCCGCCAAGGGCCGCAACGACTACGTCCACCTGGCGAACCCGGACGACGCGGCGGCGGTCGTGGACATCGAGCTGTACGGTCCGGACGGCGCGCTCAAGGCCGAGGTGGGCGAGTCCATCCAGGTGCAGCCGCACTCCAGCTTCCCGGTGCTCCTGTCGACGCTCACGGCCAAGCCGCAGACCAACCTCACGGCGCACGTGACCGTGCGCAGCGGCCGCGTGGCCGCCGCCGTGCACTCCCTGGACGACGAACTCGGCGGCGACTGGCTGCCTCCGGCCGCCGACCCGGCGCCCCGCCTGGTGCTGCCCGGCATCCCCAAGGACGCCACCTCGGTGCGTCTGGTCGCCTTCGCCCCCGGCGCCGACGACGCCGACCTGAAGGTCCAACTCGCCTCGCCGACCGGGCCGATCAGCCCCGCCGGGCACGAGACCCTGCACGTCAAGTCCGGCATGACGGCTGCCGTCGACCTGGGTGACGTCACCAAGGGCGAGGCCGGGTCCCTGATCCTCACCCCCACGGAGGACCCCGTCCCGGTCGTCGCGGCCCTCCGCGTCACCCGCGGCAAGGGCAGCAAGCAGGAGACGGCGTTCATCCCGGCGACCGCCGCCGTCGACACCCGCGCCACGGCCGCCGACAACCGCGCCAAGGGCACCACGCTCTCCCTCACGGCCCCCGACAGGCCCGCCCGCGTCAAGGTCACCGCGTCCGCGGGCACGGAGTCCGGCGACCCCACGACGAAGACGTACACGGTCAAGGCGGGCACGACCCTCTCGGTCACCCCACCCGTCCCCTCAGGCCTCAAGGGCTCCTACGCCCTCACCCTGGAACCGCAGTCCACGGCCCCCGTGCACGCCTCCCGCACCCTGGAACTCCCCGAGAACGACATCCCCATGTTCACGATCCAGCCCCTCCCGGACGACAGGGGAACGGTGTCGGTACCGAAGGCGAAGCAGGACCTGGAGGTACTCCAGAAGTAGCGATTCCAGCCCGTCCGGCGTTTGAGGACGAGGCGCGAAGCGCCGTTGGCTTTGAGCAGGGGGACGGGGGCGGCAGCCCCCGGTTCGGGAAGGGGCGGGCCTGGGGCGCCCCGCGAGGGACCCGGCGGTCAGTCCTCGCCGTACCGCGGATCCACAGACTCCGGCGAGAGCCCCAACAGCTCCGCCACCTGCTCCACGACCACCTCGTGCACCAGCGCGGCCCGCTCGTCCCGCCCCTTGGTACGGATCTCCACGGGCCGCCGGTACACGACCACCCGCGCGGGCCGCCCCTCGGAGGCGGAGACCGTCCCCCCGAGCGGCACCCCGTCACCGTTCCACTCCTCCTCCGGGGCGGTGCCCGGGCCGCCGCTCACGACGGGCGGCACCTCGAGCACCAGGAAGTCGATCTCGGTGAGCTGCGGCCAGCGCCGCTCGAGGCGCTCCACGGAGTCCTGCACGAGGTCGGTGAAGGCCTCGGCGCGGCTGGTGGAGAGAGGGACCTGCGGCGGCGCCACGGGGCCGCGCATGCCCCGGCCGTGGCGGTCGCGGCGTCGGGGCCTCGGCTCGGCTGAGCGGGGCTGTACGGGGTCGTCCATCACTGGGGAAGCGTAGTCCTCGAGATCGGCCTTTCCGCACAGAGCACGGCATGTCGCTTCCTGACCATTCCAGCCAAGCTTGAGCTCGATTGTGTATCTCTCCAGGACCGTCTACCTCGCCCTGATTGGCAGTATTTGTTCCTAGTGGTGACCGGGTTCAACACCGCTCACCCCTCTGGCCCCTTGCGTCGTCGCAGGTCAGAGTGGCGCTTTCCGGACACCCTGGGCGCGGGAGCACGGCACGACACGGGGGAGTGACCTGGTGGAGAGTCGTCGCGGCCCGCTCAAGAGTGCGGTACCGTCCAACGTCGTGAGCCCTGTACGTCGCTGTTCGCGCACCGCTTGCGGCCGACCCGCCGTCGCGACGCTGACGTACGTCTACGCCGACTCGACCGCGGTCCTCGGCCCCCTCGCCACCTACGCCGAACCCCACTGCTACGACCTGTGCGCCGAGCACTCCGAGCGCCTGACCGCGCCCCGCGGCTGGGAGGTCGTCCGCCTCGCCGACGCCTCAGGACCGGCCCGGCCCAGCGGTGACGACCTCGAAGCGCTCGCCAACGCCGTGCGGGAGGCGGCCCGGCCGCAGCAGCGCGCAGCGGAAGCGGGCGGCGGGGGACGTGGGGCGGACCCGATGGAGGTCGCGCGCCGCGGCCACCTCCGGGTGCTGCGCTCACCGGAGCCCTGAGCCCTTTCCGGCACCCCCTGGTTGGCGATGCCCGGTAGCGGGCGTCTCCGTAGGCAGCGCCCTGTAGCGGTCCTCTCCGCAGGCAGAACCCCGTAGCGCGCCTCTCTGTAGGCAGCACCCCCAACCGCCCTCTCCATAGGCAGCGGTACGCACCCTCAGAACGACCAACCCCTCACGCCCCATTGACGTCCAGTCGACGCGGAGCTGACCATTCCCCCACCCGTGAGTGATCACGGAACCCGGGGAGGCCCGCATGTTCGTCCAGGAACTGGAGCCCGTAGCCGACTCGCTCGGCCTGTCCGCACTCGTCGCGACGCTGCCCCTGCTCACCGTCCTCGTCCTCCTGGGCGCCGTCCGCATGAAGGCGCACCGTGCCGGACTCACCGGCCTCGCCGTGGCCGTGGCCGTCGCCTGGCTCGTGTTCGGCATGCCCCTCGGCCAGACCGCGTCCAGCGCCGCCCAAGGGGCCGTCTTCGGCCTCTTCCCCATCCTGTGGATCGTCGTCAACGCCCTGTGGGTGTACCGGATGACCGTCCGCACCCGGCACTTCGACATCCTGCGCCGCTCCTTCGGGCGCCTCTCCGACGACCCGCGCATCCAGGCGCTCGTCATCGCCTTCTGCTTCGGCGCACTCCTGGAGGCCCTCGCCGGATTCGGGGCACCCGTCGCGATCAGCGCCGTGATGCTCGTCGCGCTCGGCTTCGAGCCGGTGCGCGCCGCCGTCGTCGCCCTCGTCGCCAACACCGCGCCCGTGGCCTTCGGCGCCATGGGCACACCCGTGGTGACCCTCGCCCAGGTCACCGGCATCCCGCTCGACACCGTCGCCACCGTGGTCGGCCGTCAGACACCGCTGCTCGCGCTCGTCGTGCCGCTGCTCCTGGTCGTCCTCGTGGACGGACGGCGCGGCCTGCGCGAGACCTGGGTCCCGGCCCTGGCGTGCGGCTGCGCCTTCGCCGTCGCGCAGTTCGCGGCCTCCAACTACGTGTCCGCGCAACTGGCCGACATCGCAGCCGCGTTGGCGGGCGCGGGCGCCCTGGTGGCCGTGCCGTCCGCCCGCAGGCCCGCCGCCGAGCCGGTACGGGCCGCCGTCCTGACCGGCGCCCGCAGCGAGGACCTCGACCACGAGGACCCGCGCGCGGACGTGCTGCGCGCCTACACCCCGTACGCCCTGATCGTCGCGATCTTCTCCGTCGCCCAGATCCCGCCCGTCAAGGACTTCCTGGCCAAGGCCACCCGCACCTTCGACTGGCCCTTCCTGGACGTCGCGGGCCCCACGGGCGACCCGGTCGGCGGCAACGCCTTCTCGCTGCCGCTCGTGGCCACCGGCGGCACGCTCGTGCTGCTCGCGGGCATCGGCACGGCCGCCGTGCTCGGCGTCCACGCGCGCGTGGCGGCACGGGAGTGGGCGGCGACCGTCCACGAGCTGCGCTTCGCGATCCTCACGGTGACGAGCGTGCTCGCCCTCGCGTACGTCATGAACCTCTCCGGACAGGCCGCCACCATCGGGCACTTCGTGGCCGACGCGGGCGCCGGGCTCGCGTTCCTGTCACCGGTGCTCGGCTGGTTCGGCGTCGCCGTCACCGGCTCGGACACCTCCGCGAACGCGCTCTTCGGCGCCCTCCAGGTGACCGCGGCCGAACAGTCGGGGCTCTCGCCCGAACTCCTCGCGGCCGCCAACAGCTCCGGCGGCGTGCTCGGCAAGATGATCTCCCCGCAGAACCTGACGATCGCCTGCGCCGCCGTCGGACTCGCGGGCAAGGAAGGCGACCTGCTGCGCAAAGTGCTGCCCTGGAGCCTCGGGCTCCTCCTGGTGATGTGCCTGATCGTGGTGGCCCAGAGCACGGCGGTCCTCGGCTGGATGCTGCCCTGAAACCGCCCCGGACCCCGACCCCGCCCCGATCCGGGCCGCGCTCCGACCCCGACGCGACCCGGACCTGCCCCTGACCCGCCCCGGATCTGTAACGCCCTCACAACCGGCCGTCAGCGGTTGCGGGTAGTTTGGGGTCCGCCGGAGTGAGGACCGCAGTGAGGCTTCTCGTCCCAGGCGCCTTGGCGCATGCCGGAACGCACATCGCAGAACGTTGGAGAGAGGGCTGACCGTGGCTGCAGATCTGTCCCAGATCGTGAAGGCGTACGACGTACGCGGGGTGGTTCCGGACCAGTGGGACGAATCCCTGGCCGAACTGTTCGGCGCGGCCTTCGCACAGGTGACGGGCGCGGACGCGATCGTCGTCGGCCACGACATGCGCCCCTCCTCGCCCGGCCTCTCCGGCGCCTTCGCGCGCGGCGCGGCCGCCCGCGGCGTGGACGTCACCCAGATCGGCCTGTGCTCCACGGACCAGCTGTACTACGCCTCGGGCGAGCTGAACCTCCCGGGCGCGATGTTCACGGCGTCCCACAACCCCGCGCAGTACAACGGCATCAAGATGTGCCGCGCGGGCGCCGCCCCGGTCGGCCAGGACACCGGCCTCGCCGACATCCGCGCGCTCGTCGAGTCCTGGTCCGCCTCCGGCGCCCCGGAGCCCGCGGCCACCCCGGGCACCCTCACCAGCCGCGACACCCTCAAGGACTACGCGGCGTACCTGTGCTCCCTGGTCGACCTCACCGCCATCCGCCCCCTCAAGGTCGTCGTCGACGCGGGCAACGGCATGGGCGGCCACACCGTCCCCACCGTCTTCGAAGGCCTCCCGCTCACTGTCGTGCCGATGTACTTCGAACTCGACGGCACCTTCCCGAACCACGAGGCGAACCCGCTGGACCCGGCGAACATCGTCGACCTCCAAAAGCGCGTCCGCGAGGAGGGCGCCGACCTCGGCATCGCCTTCGACGGCGACGCCGACCGCTGCTTCGTCGTCGACGAGAACGGCGCCCCGGTCTCCCCCTCGGCCGTCACCGCCCTGGTCGCCTCCCGCGAACTCGCCAAGCACGGCGGCTCGGGCACGGTCATCCACAACCTGATCACGTCCTGGTCGGTGCCCGAAGTCGTCCGCGAGAACGGCGGCACGCCCGTGCGCACGCGCGTGGGCCACTCCTTCATCAAGGAGGAGATGGCTAAGAGCGGCGCCATCTTCGGCGGCGAACACTCCGCGCACTACTACTTCCGCGACTTCTGGAACGCCGACACCGGCATGCTGGCCGCCCTCCACGTCCTCGCCGCGCTCGGCGGCCAGGATGGCCCGCTCTCCGCCCTGGTCGAGCAGTACGACCGCTATGCGGGCTCCGGCGAGATCAACTCGACGGTGGCCGACCAGTCCGCCCGCCTCGCCGCGATCAGAGCCGCGTACGAGGGCCAGGAAGGCGTCACCCTCGACGAGCTCGACGGCCTGACGGTCACGACCGCCGACTGGTGGTTCAACGTCCGCGCCTCGAACACCGAGCCGCTGCTGCGCCTCAACGCCGAGGCCCGCGACCAGCGCACGATGGAACAGGTCCGGGACGCGGCCCTGGCCATCATCAGGGCGTAGCCGCGCGCCGCCGGGCCCGGAGTCCACGGGCAGGCGCTCCGCACGGCGCAGCGGGCGGGGGCGCGCCCCCGCCCCCGCCCGAGTCCCCCGGCCAGCGATAGGCTGAACGGGCCGCACCGCTCGAAACGACCACCCCGAAGGGACCACCCCATGCCGCTCGAAGCCGGCCTCCTGGAGATCCTCGCCTGCCCGGCCTGCCACGCCCCCCTCAAGGAGACGGACGCCGAGCTGGTCTGCACGGCGGGCGGCACCGACTGCGGCCTGGCGTATCCGATCCGTGACGGCATCCCCGTGCTCCTGGTCGACGAGGCCCGCCGACCCGAGTAAGGATCGACACGGGGCGAGCCGCACGACGCGCGTACGCCCCACCAGCGCACCCCCTGCCGCGCCCGGCGATCGGAGTCCGCCCCCATGCTCGACGAGTCGCTCCTTGACGCCCCCGACGACCTCGCCCGCGCCGACCGGCACGACCTGCTGCGCGGCGCCGCCGAAGCGGGCGCCCGGGTACGGACCGCCGTCCGGCACGCCACGGAGTCCGGGCTCACGGAACTGAAGCCGGACGGCCGCCCGCGCGCCATCCTGATCGCGGGCCCCGGCACCGCGGCCACCGGCGTCGCCGACCTCCTCGGCGCGCTCGTGGGCACCGGCTGCCCCGTCGTCCGCCTCGCCCCCGAAGGCGTCGCCCCCGCCGCGGGCGCCCTGCGCTGGACCCTGCCCGGCTGGGCCGGCCCCGTCGACCTGCTGCTCATCGCCACGCCTGACGGCACCGAACCGGGCCTCACGCTCCTCGCCGAGCAGGCCTACCGCCGCGGCTGCACCGTCGTCGCGGTCGCCCCGAACCGCACCCCCCTCGCCGACGGCGTGGCGGGCTCGCACGGCCTCGTTATCCCCATGGCCCTGCCGCCGCGGCCCGGCACGGACGGCGCCGACGAGCCGGAAGCCGTCGCCGCCGCCCCCGGCACCCTGTGGGCGCTGCTCACCCCGCTCCTCGCCCTGCTCGACCGCACCGGCCTGGTCAGCGCCCCCGTCGAGACCCTCGAAAAGGTCGCCGACCGCCTCGACACCATCGCCGAGCGCTGCGGACCGGCCATCGCCACGTACAGCAACCCCGCCAAGACCCTCGCCACCGAGCTGGCCGACGCGCTGCCGCTGCTCTGGACCGAGGGCCAGACCGCGGGCCCCGTGGGCCGCCGCTTCGCCGCCGCCCTCGCCGAGCTCGCGGGGCACCCCGCGCTCACCGCCGAACTGCCCGAAGCGCTGCCCGCGCACGCCTCGCTGCTCGCGCGCGGCCTCGCCGCGCCCGCCGACGGCGACGACTTCTTCCGCGACCGCGTCGAGGACCCCTCACCGCTGCGGGCCCGGGTGGTCCTGCTGCGCGACCGCGCGGCCGACACCGGCGGCCTGACCGCCGCGCCCGCCGCCCGCGAGCTCGCCCACAGCCACGACATCGCGCTCAGCGAGCTCGACCCGGAGGACGGCGACGACCTGGAACGCCTCGCCGAGCTGATCGCCATCACGGATTTCGCCGCCGTTTACCTGGCACTCGCCTCCGGGGACCGATCATGACCGGAACGCACCCGTGCGCACCGCACCCGTGCGCACCGCACTAGTTCGCACCCCATCCGCGCACCCCATCCGCGCACTCCATCCGCGCACGCCACCCGCGCACCCCACCCGCACCCCGCGTCACCGCGAGCCCGTAAGGGAGACCCAGCCGTGGACCGCCTCACCAACACCATCCGCCCCTATGCCTGGGGATCCACCACCGCCATCGCGGGCCTCCTCGGGGTCGAGCCGACCGGCGAGCCGCAGGCCGAGATGTGGATGGGCGCCCACCCGGGCGCGCCCTCGCGCACCGAGCGCGGACCGCTCAACGAGGTGATCGACGAGGACCCCCGCCGCGAGCTCGGCGCCCGCGCCGCCGACAAGTTCGGCCCCCGCCTGCCCTTCCTCCTGAAGATCCTCGCCGCCGCCGCCCCCCTCTCCGTACAGGTGCACCCGAACCTGGAACAGGCACGGGAGGGATACGAGGACGAGGAACACCGCGGCATCCCCCTCGACGCGCCCCACCGCAACTACAAGGACGCCAACCACAAGCCCGAACTGCTCTGCGCGCTCACGCCGTTCGACGGCCTGTGCGGCTTCCGCGCCCCCGCCGAGGCCGCCGACCTGCTCGACGGGCTCGGCGTCGACTCGCTCAAGCCGTACGTCGACTTGCTGCGCGCCCAGCCCGAGGACGCCGCGCTTCGCGAGGTCCTCACGGCCGTGCTCACCGCCGACCGCGAGGAGATGGCCGCCACGGTCGCCGAGACCGCGGCCGCCGCCGAACGCCTCGGCGGCGCCTACGCCCCGTACGCCGACGCGGCCCGGCACTTCCCGGGCGACCCCGGCGTCGTCGCCGCCATGCTGCTCAACTACGTCCAGCTCCAGCCCGGCGAGGCCCTCTACCTCGGCGCCGGAGTCCCGCACGCCTATCTGAACGGCATGGGCGTCGAGATCATGGCCAACTCCGACAACGTGCTGCGCTGCGGCCTCACCCCCAAGCACGTCGACGTGCCCGAACTCCTGCGCGTCGTCCGCTTCGAGGCCACCGACCCCGGCGTGCTGCGCCCCACGGTGACATCAGCCGCCGGCCGCGGCGGGCTCAGCCGACGGCGAGGAGGTCTACGAGACCCCGATCGACGAGTTCCGCCTCTCCCGCTTCGTGCTGCCCGAGGGCGGCGCCCCGCACGACCTCACCGCCGAGACCCCGCAGATCCTGCTCTGCACGGCGGGCGAGGTCCGCGCGGGCGACATCGCCCTGACGCCCGGTCAGTCCGTGTTCGTCCCCGCGGGTGAAAAGGCGGGCGTATCCGGCGGCGGCACCGTTTTCCGCGCCACTGTGGTCGCCTGAACCACCCCACGCGTCCCGTGCTGCAACAATGACCCACCGCACGGCCGGGCCCCACGGGCGCCCGGCCGCCGCGGCAGGACGAACGTACGCGCGTCACGCGGCAGGCGGGGCACGCAACCGAAGGGACAACGGGCACACATGAGTGCGTCAGGCGGAACAAAGGCGATCGTGGCGGCGCTGGCCGCCAACCTCGCGATCGCGGTGGCCAAGTTCGTGGCGTTCCTCTTCAGCGGCTCGTCGTCGATGCTCGCCGAGAGCGTGCACTCCCTGGCCGACTCCGGCAACCAGGGCCTGCTGCTCCTCGGCGGCAAGAAGGCCCAGCGCGAGGCGACCCCCCAACACCCCTTCGGCTACGGCCGCGAGCGCTACATCTACGCGTTCCTCGTCTCCATCGTGCTCTTCTCCGTCGGCGGCATGTTCGCCATCTACGAGGGCTACGAGAAGATCAAGCACCCGCATGAGATCGAGCACTGGTACTGGCCGGTGGGCGTCCTGGTGTTCGCCGTCATCGCCGAGTCGTTCTCCTTCAGGACCGCCATCAAGGAGTCCAACGCCCTGCGCGGCTCGCTCTCCTGGAAGGAGTTCGTCCGCCGCGCCAAGGCCCCCGAGCTGCCCGTCGTCCTCCTGGAGGACCTCGGCGCCCTCGTCGGCCTCGTCCTCGCCCTCGGCGGCGTCGGCCTCGCGCTCGCCACGGGCGACGGCGTGTGGGACGGCATCGGCACGCTCTGCATCGGCGTCCTGCTGATCCTCATCGCGATCGTGCTGGCGGCGGAGACCAAGTCGCTGCTGCTCGGCGAGGCCGCGGGCACCGAAGAGGTCGCGAAGATCGAGCAGGCCCTGGTCGACGGCGACACCGTCACCGGCGTGATCCACATGCGCACGCTCCACCTCGGCCCGGAGGAACTGCTCGTCGCCGCCAAGATCGGCGTCCAGCACGACGACACCGCGCGCGAGGTCGCCGAGGCGATCAACGCGGCCGAGGACCGCATCCGCGCGGCCGTCCCGATCGCCCGCGTCATCTACCTGGAGCCGGACATCTACAACGCGGAGGCCGCCGCGGCCGGTACCAACCCGGCCAAGTCCCCGGGCGGCCCGGCCCCGGAGACCGACCACTGACGTCGAACGCGTCCGTACGGCGAAGGGGCCCGCACCACCCGGTGCGGGCCCCTTCGCGCTGACTGCGGGCGCGGTCACCGCACCTCGCGCAGGACCTCCAGGATCGCGGCCTCGTCCGGCGCCGCCACCAGCCGCTCCCGGAAGCCGGTGTCCATCAGCTTGCGGGAGAGCAGCGCGAGGATCCGCAGGTGCTCGTCGCCCGCGGCCGCCTCCGGCACCGAGATCATGAAGATCAGCTTGGCCTTCGTGCCGTCCAGGGAACCCCACTCGATGCCCTCGGCGGACCGCGCGAACCCGACGACCGGCGCGGTCACCGCGTCGGTCTTGGCGTGCGGGATCGCGATCTCCTCGCCGAGCCCCGTGGTTCCCTGCGCCTCGCGCGCCAGCGCGGTCCGTACGAGCTCCTCGACGTCGTCGACCTTGCCGGTACGGGCGAGCAGCCCGGTCATCTCCCGGATCGCGGCCTCCTTGTCCCCGGAGTCGAGCCGGACCTTCACGGTCTGCCCGGTGAGATAGCCGGAGAGGACCTCGGGCGCGGAAGCGGGAGCCGCCGCGGCGGGGGAGGGGGCGGAAGCGGAGGCCGCAACACCAGCACCAGCACTAGCCCCAGCACCAGCACCAACCCCGGCAAGGACCGGCTCCGGGCCGCCCGCTCCGCCCAGCGGCGACTCCCCGCGCCTCCTGCGCTCGCTCAGATCCACCAGCGAGACGGTGACCAGGGCGGTGACCACCGTTCCGGCGGCCACGGCCACGAAGAACATCGGGACGCCGCCGATCGCGCCGAGCACCGCCACGATCGGCCCGCCGTGCGGCACCGCGTCCTTCACGCTCGCGAGGCCAGCGATCGCACCGGCCACGGCGCCGCCGAGCATGTTCGCCGGAATGACCTGCGCGGGGCGCGCGGCAGCGAACGGAATCGCACCTTCCGAGATTCCGAACACCCCCATGAACAACGACGCGAGCCCCGTCTCCCGCTCCTGCTCGGTGTACAGCCGCTTGCGGATCAGCGTCGCGAGCCCCTGCCCGAGCGGCATCACCGGAATCGCGGCGGCGCACATGCCCATGACGGTCTGGTTGCCGGTCGCGATGAGCCCCGCGCCGAACAGGAACGCCGTCTTGTTCACCGGCCCGCCCATGTCGAACGCGATCATCAGCCCCAGGATCGCGCCCAGCAGGATCGCGCTCGTCCCGGTCATCCCGCTGAGCCAGTCCGTCAGATGCTCGAACACCCACGAGATCGGCTTGCCGATGACGTAGATGAAGAAGAGGCCGAGCGCGCTCGTCGCCAGGATCGGGATCACGATGATCGGCATGATCGGCTGGACGAACTTCGGGACCTTGACCTTCTTGATCCACAGCACCAGATACCCGGCCAGGAACCCGGTCACGATCGCCCCGATGAACCCCGCCCCCGCCTTGGAGTCGTACAGCTCACCGGTGTTGGCGATCCACCCGCCGACCATGCCCGGCACAAGCGCGGGCCGGTCCCCGATCGCGTACGCGATGTACCCCGACAGGATCGGCACCATCAGCGTGAACCCGATGACCCCGATCTGGTTCACATGCATCCAGAACGAGTCGTCCGGGATGACGAGCCCGCCCTTCGGATCGGTGTGCCCGCCGAGCGACAGCGAGATCGCGATCAGCAGACCGCCGACCACCACGAACGGGATCATGTACGAGACGCCGTTCATCAGCGCCTTGTACGCGACACTCCGCTCCCGGCCGCCCCCGCCGCCCGCGGCCTGCTGCCCGCCGCCGCCCCCGGAGCCGCCGCCGTCCTGCACGGGCGCGCTCCGCACCCGCTCGATCAGCTGCTCGGGGTGGCTGATGCCCTCGGACACCCCGACGGACAGCACGCGCTTGCCCGCGAACCGGCCGCGGTCGACGTCCTTGTCAGCCGCGATGATGATGCCGTCCGCTTCTCTGACATCGTTGTCAGAGAGGACGTTCTCAGCTCCGATGGATCCTTGCGTCTCCACCTTCATCTCCACACCCAGGCCGGCGGCGGCCTGCTGGAGCTTCTCCGCCGCCATGTACGTGTGGGCGATGCCGGTCGGGCAGGCGGTCACCGCGAGCAGCTTCAGCCGCTTCTGCCCGCTGGGGTCCGCCGGAGGGTCGGCCGGACTGGTCACGTGGTTCTCCTAACGCCTTGACCGAACAAGGTCGCGCATATGTTCCCGATCTGCAGGCATCCTGCAACAGACAGGGACAGGAACCAAAGCGCAAAGGTCCCGGTTCCGCCAGGTCCGATTGCCTTTGTTCTGGCTGCCACGCAGTCGTGATTCAGCCACCGGTCGTTTCCGGGCGCCCTGTGGCCCGCTGCGCCGATCGGTGTAGATTCGTGACAGTGCCAGACGTCGCTGCTGATGGCGGTCGGGCGGTCCGCCAGCGGGCCGGCCGAGGGAGAGAGGGCCTCCGACGGACTGCGCTGCGCGCGCCGGTGCACCTCAGCGTCCCGACGCCGCAGATCAGCCATGCCCACCCTCGACTCCATCACGAGGAGCAGCTCACCATGTCGACTGCCGTCAACGGCAAGGACTTCAAGGTCGCCGATCTCTCCCTGGCCGCGTTCGGCCGCAAGGAGATCACCCTCGCCGAGCACGAGATGCCCGGCCTGATGTCGATCCGCAAGGAATTCGCCGCCAGTCAGCCGCTGGCCGGGGCCCGCATCATGGGCTCGCTGCACATGACCGTGCAGACCGCCGTCCTCATCGAGACCCTGGTCGCCCTCGGCGCCGACGTCCGCTGGGTCTCCTGCAACATCTTCTCGACCCAGGACCACGCCGCCGCGGCCATCGCCGTCGGCCCGAACGGCACCCCGGACGACCCCCAGGGCATCCCGGTCTTCGCCTGGAAGGGCGAGACCCTGGAGGAGTACTGGTGGTGCACGGAGCAGGCCCTGACCTGGCCGAACTCGCCCACCGGCGGCCCGAACATGATCCTGGACGACGGCGGCGACGCCACCATGCTCGTCCACCTGGGCGTCCAGTACGAGAAGGACGGCAAGGTCCCGGCCGTCGAGACCGCCGAGAACGACGAGCACCGCGTCATCCTCCAGGTCCTCAACCGCACGCTGGGTGAGAACCCGCAGAAATGGACCCAGGTCGCCTCGGAGATTCCGCGGCGTCACCGAGGAGACCACGACCGGCGTGCACCGCCTGTACGAGATGCAGCGCGACGGCACCCTCCTGTTCCCGGCGATCAACGTCAACGACGCCGTCACCAAGTCGAAGTTCGACAACAAGTACGGCTGCCGCCACTCGCTCATCGACGGCATCAACCGCGCCACCGACGTCCTCATCGGCGGCAAGACCGCGGTCGTCTGCGGCTACGGCGACGTGGGCAAGGGCTGCGCGGAGTCCCTGCGCGGCCAGGGCGCCCGCGTGATCATCACCGAGATCGACCCGATCTGCGCCCTGCAGGCCGCGATGGACGGCTACCAGGTCACGACCCTCGACGAGGTCGTCGACAAGGCCGACATCTTCATCACCACGACCGGCAACAAGGACATCATCATGGCCTCGGACATGGCCAAGATGAAGCACCAGGCGATCGTGGGCAACATCGGCCACTTCGACAACGAGATCGACATGGCCGGCCTCGCGAAGATCCCGGGCATCGTCAAGGACGAGGTCAAGCCGCAGGTCCACACGTGGACGCACCCTGACGGCAAGGTCCTCATCGTCCTCTCCGAGGGCCGCCTGCTGAACCTGGGCAACGCGACCGGCCACCCCTCCTTCGTGATGTCCAACTCCTTCGCGGACCAGACCCTGGCCCAGATCGAGCTGTTCACCAAGCAGGAGGAGTACCCGACCGGCGTCTACGTGCTTCCCAAGCACCTCGACGAGAAGGTCGCCCGCCTGCACCTGGACTCGCTCGGCGTGAAGCTGACGACGCTCCGCCCCGAGCAGGCCTCGTACATCGGCGTCGAGGTCGAGGGCCCCTACAAGCCGGACCACTACCGCTACTGAGCCTTCGGCCGATCCCGGTCCGGGCCGCCCCGACACGGGCTGCCCGGCCCGGACCCGGCCGCCCGGCGCACCGTGCCCTTCGGCACGGCCGCCGGGACGACCGGCAGGCAGTACGACTCCAGCAGGCCCTCGCCCCTCCGGCGGGGGCTCCTGCCGCCGTAGCGCTCCTGGTCAGCCCCGGTGTTGCCCACGCCCGATGGCGCGGGGCAGCGCACCGGGCCCGCCGCCGGTCACGCGCTCGCGGACCCGCCGCCACCGGGTCGCCCCACCGCCAGAACGCCCCAGGTCACGCACATCCCCGCACACGCCCGACCCACGTCAAGTCCGCCCCAGGTCAAGCCCGACCCACTTCACGCACGTCCCCCGACAAGGACCAAGCCCCCATGCCCCGCGGTCGCTATTCGCTGCACGATCCGCACGATCACACCCCCCTCGCTGAAGAGCACTTCCAGTGCGCGCCAGGCCCCTCCGGCTGGCGCTACGTCGCCCAACGCCTCACTCCCTCCGGCGACCACGCGGGCTCCGTCGACCTGGCCCTCGACGAACTCGGCCGCCCCATCCGCCTCGAACTGAACGCTTCCGGCTGGCAGGTGCGTGCCGCCGCCCTCGACGGCGTCACCTGGGTCCGCACCGATGCCACCGGCGCGCACGCCAGCGAGAACAACGCCCCCGCGCACGCGTTCACCGGGACGTCCCCCGCGTTCCTCATCGCCACCGCACGTCTGCTGCGCCTCACCCCCGATTCCCCCGCGACCCGCGTCCGCTTGGTCGCCTTCACCGATCCGGTCCTCGCCCCGCGCACCCTCGACCAGTCCTGGGCCCTGCTGAAAAGCGAAGCACACGCCACTGACAACGGCCCTCTGACCGTGGACGAATACCAGGTCACAGCGCTGGACACGGGCGAGCAGCACACCGTCCACCTCAGCGGCGACGTCGTTCTCGCGGCGCCGGGCATCGAGCTCGAACACCTCGAGACCCCGCCGTCGGTGTTCGGCTGACGCGAGCCACGGCGCGCGGCGGCGCCGCCGGTGTCACGCGGGCGGTACGAACCCCGTCGCGGGCCGACGGCCTTCGTCGTCGGCGGCGGAGCCCGACGCCGCGGGTGCCGTCGGAGCCGAGGGTGCTGTCGGCGCGGTGGCCTGAGGCGGTGGCGTCGCGGCGGTGCTGGGCGCGGCAGGTGTACCCGTGCCCCACGCGCCGGGAGCGGGCGGTGGCGTGCCCCACGCCGGGTGCGCGGCCACCGCGCCGCCCCCCGCTCCAGGGCCGCCGAAGGACCGCTGGACCTCCCGCGCCTGCCGCTCGTGCACGACAGCGGCCAGGAACGCCGCCGGAGGCACACCTTCCGGCGCGGGTGCGCCCGTCCGCGCCACCACGTCCGCCGCGAGCTTCTCCGCCATGCCCCAGCTGATCTGCGGATCCAGCTGCCGCATCCGTGTCAGGTACTGCCGTATCGCCAGCCACAGACCGTCCGGAACACCGGACAGATCAAGCTCGGAGAACCTCCCCGCGAGCCAGGGCGGCGGGGCGGGCACGTATGCGGTCTGCCCCGTGGGCACCCGCTCACGCACGACGAGCGTCCCCGCGAACACGTCCCCGAGCCGCCGCCCCCGCTCCGACACCAGTGACGCGATGCACGCCACCACTCCGAACGTGAGCTGGATCTCCACGACGCCGACTGCCCCGCGCACCAACGCGTGCCGGAACCGGATCGGCCCGCCGTCGTCCCGTACGACCCGCAGCCCGCACGCCAGTTTCCCCAGCGACCGCCCGTGGCTGAGCGTCTCCACAGCGATCGGAATGCCCACGAGCACCATGACGAACGTCGCCACGGCGATCGCGGCGGCCGCGGCGTCGTCCAGGGAGGCGGTCGCCGCGAGCAGCCCGAGCGTCACGGCCAGATACACCGACCAGGCCACGATCAGGTCGATGAGGATGGCGAGCGCCCGGCTCGGAAGTTTCGCGGGACGCAGCTCCAGCGCCACCGCCTCGCCCGTCACAAGCTCACTCACACCCGCAGTCCTTCCCGTCCGTGCCCCCGGATCCGCCAGTCTGCCAAGCTGATGAGTGATCGCGCCGCAGTAGGAGCAGTACGAGAAGCCGAGGAGCAGCCAATCCGATGGACCTCGACGTCTTCGTGTCGGCCCACCGAGCGGAGTGGGATCGCCTCGACGCACTGCTGCGCCGCCAGCGCCACCTCACCGGACCCGAGGTCGACGAGCTCGTCACCCTCTACCAGCGCACCGCCACGCACCTCTCCTTGATCCAGTCCAGTGCCCCGGACCCGCAGCTCACCGGACGCCTCACCCAGCTCGTGGCCCGCGCGCGGAGTGCCGTGACAGGCACACGCCGTGCCTCCTGGAGGGACGTCACGCGCTTCTTGACGCACGGTTTCCCCGCCGCGGTCTACCGATCCCGGCACTGGTGGGTCCCCACGGCTCTGCTGTCCGCGGTCCTGGCGGCCTTGATCGGATGGTGGGTCGGTACGCACCCCGAAGTGCAGTCCTCCATCGCGGCCCCTTCGGAGCTGCGGGACATGACGCGCCCGGGAGGGGAGTACGAGACGTACTACTCCAGCCACCCGGCGACGTCGTTCGCGGCCCAGGTGTGGACGAACAACGCCCAGGCGGCGGCCATGTGCCTGGTCCTCGGCGCGTTCCTGTGCTTCCCGGTGATCTGGATCCTGTTCCAGAACATGCTCAACGTGGGGGTCGGCATCGGCCTGATGTCCTCCGCGGACCGCCTGGACACCTTCCTGGGGCTGATCCTTCCGCACGGCCTGCTGGAGCTGACCGCTGTCTTCGTAGCCGCCGGTACGGGGCTGCGCCTCGGCTGGACACTCATCGACCCCGGTCCCCGCACCCGCCGCGTGGCCATGGCGGAGGAAGGCCGCGCCGCCCTGGGCATGGCCATCGGCCTGGCCCTGGTCCTCCTGGTGTCCGGAGCCATCGAAGGCTTCGTCACCCCCTCCGGCCTGCCCACCTGGGCCCGCATCGGCATCGGAATCGTCGCCGAACTGGCCTTCCTGGCGTACGTCTACGTCCTTGGCGGGCGCGCGGCCCGCGAGGGCGAGACGGGCGACATCGACGCCTCGGAGCGGAGCGCCGCGGTCCCCACCGCAGCGTGATGTGCGCACGACCCGTTTGAGCTGCTAGTCTCCTCGTCGCCCCGGAAAAGTCATTGACATGGCAGGACCGGGGAGGTAGATTCGAACAGTTGCCTAGAGCTGGATGGCTCAGGGGCGGCAGTGAACATCTGCCTGCTTCTTGAATCTCATCAATCAAGAGGCCACTCCCGATCATTCGGAATGAAGCGCCGGTAAGACCGGCCCAAAACTTCTGATAA
>JAVLTM010000020.1:0-40694 GCA_037117115.1 Streptomyces sp. PmtG
GGGCCGCTGACAGCGCCGAAGAGGCGCGCAAGGCCGCGCAGGCGGTGCTGTCCGGCGAGTAACCGGATTCGTACCGACGCGGTCCTCTCCGTAGGACGGCTGTTTTCGAGGGGCGCTCCACCACTGGGTGGGGCGCCCCTCGGGCGTTCAGTGGCGGTGTGGTTCTTCCGGGCCGTCGTCGCCGAGCTCGGGTGCCGCGCTGTAGTCGACGCCCGACTCCGGGGAGATCAGGTCGCCGGAGAGGGCGTCCGTGCAGTAGGCGTCGAAGACCTCGGCGGCCGTCAGGGGGTTCAGGCGGTCCCCTGACAGGCGCCAGCCCTGGACGCGGTCGCCCGCGTCGCCGCGCGTGCGCATGACGAGGCCGCCGGGGCCGCGGGTGGCGATGCCCACGGCGAGGACCGTGGTGAACTGCAGGGCTTCCGTCTCGTCCAGCTGCGCGCTGCCGTCCGCGTTCCGGTCGGCGTGCAGCGCGGCGAGGAGTGTCTGGCCGTCGCTCGGGACGCTGCACACCAGGTGGCGGGCGCCGGAGCCTGGTGTCGCCATGACGCGCATGAGCAGGTCTGAAGCGCGGGCGAAGGCGGCCCTGCCGATGTCCACGCCGCAGTCGGCGCAGGCTCCGATGCCGGCCAGGAGCATCGTCGCGTACTCCCACGTGGTCTGGCGGACGGTCTCGTCGACGAGGTCGGGGACGAGGTCGGCCAGGGCCTGGCCGTCGTACGCGACCGTGGGACCCGCCGATGCCAGCTCCGCGGTGAAGCGGGTGCGGCTGGCGGGGGCGTCGGGGTCGAGCCCCGCGTCCGCGCAGAACTCCGCGTACTCCTCCGGGTCGAAGAGGGCGAGGCTGGTGTGTCCGCCCTGGGCGGCCAGGGATTTGAGCAGCCCCTCCACCTGCTGGAGGTAGGTCAGGTGGTCGTCGAAGGTGAAGGTGCGATAGCGGCGCATCGCCGCGAAGTCGTCCGCGTCGGCCAGCAGGCCGATGGTTCCGGCGACTTCGCGGCGCAAGCGCGCGGCGCATGGTGTGGTGCTGGGTGTTCCCCATGGTTTCCCCCCTGCGGTCAGTCGATCAACGCTCACCCAACGTAGCGGGAGGCACTGACAACGGCCGCCAGGCGGGGTCAGGCGCGGTCGCGGGCGAGCTGCTCGTAGAAGTGGAGGAGCTCGATGTTGTCCACGGAGCCGGGGTTGACGGCCTTGTCGAGCGGCGTGCCCTGGAGGAGGCGCTTGACCGGGACTTCGATGCGCTTGCCGGTGAGGGTGTGCGGGATGCCGGGGACCTCGATGACCTCGTCGGGGACGTGGCGGGGCGAGAGCTGTGCGCGGATGGTCGTCTTGATGCGGGTGCGCAGGCTGTCGTCGAGCGTGGCGCCGGGGGTGAGGTGGATGAACAGCGGCATCCAGTAGCCGCCGTTGGGCATTTCGACGCCGATGACGAGGGATTCGCGGATCTCTGGAAGGCGCTCGACCGCTTCGTAGATGTCGGCGGAGCCCATGCGGACGCCCTGGCGGTTGAGCGTGGAGTCGGAGCGGCCGTGGATGACGACCGAGCCGCGTGAGGTGAGGGTGATCCAGTCGCCGTGGCGCCAGACGCCGGGGTAGGTGTCGAAGTAGCTGTCGTGGTAGCGGCTGCCGTCGGGGTCGTTCCAGAAGTGGATCGGCATGGACGGCATGGGGTTGGTGACGACGAGTTCGCCGACCTCGTCGACGAGGGGCTTGCCCTGGAGGTCCCAGGCCTGGAGGTCGGTGCCGAGGCAGGGGGCCTGGAGTTCGCCGATGTGGACGGGAAGGGTGGGTACGGCGCCGGCGAAGCAGGAGCAGACGTCGGTGCCGCCGCTGACGGATGCGATCCACACGGGGCCGGTGACCTCGGCGAAGGCGTCGTGGAGCCAGCGGAAGCCGTCGGGAGGCAGCGGTGAGCCGGTGGTGGCGACGCACTTGACGCGCGAGAGGTCGAAGTCGCGCGCGGGGTGCACGTCCGCCTTGCGGCAGGCCATGACGTACGCCGGCCGAGGTGCCGAAGAGGGTGGCTCCGGTGCGCTCGGCGATGCGCCACTGGGCGCCGGTGTCGGGGTGGCCGGGGCTGCCGTCGTAGAGGACGATCGTCGTCCCCGTGAGCAGGCCGGAGACGAGGAAGTTCCACATCATCCAGCCGGTCGAGGTGTACCAGAAGAACCGGTCGTCGGGTCCGAGGTCGCAGTGGAGGCCGACCTGCTTCAGGTGCTCGACGAGGATGCCGCCCTGGGACTGCACGATGGCCTTCGGCAGCCCTGTGGTGCCCGAGGAGTAGAGCACCCACAGGGGGTGGTCGAAGGGGACGGGCTCGAAGACGGGGGCGGTGTCCGCGGCGGTGAGGGCGGACCACTCCAGGGTGCCTTCTGGGGCCTCGGTGCCGAGCAGCGGGATGTGGACGACGGCGCGCAGGGTGGGTAGTTCGCGGCGCAGTTCGGCGACGGTGTCGCGGCGGTCGTGCTCCTTGCCTCCGTAGCGGTAGCCGTCGACGGTGAAGAGGACCACCGGCTCGACCTGCTGGAAGCGGTCGAGGACGCTGCGGGCGCCGAAGTCGGGTGCGCAGGACGTCCAGACGGCGCCGACGGCGGCGCTGGCCAGGAGGGCGACGACGGCCTGTGGGACGTTCGGGAGGTAGCCGCTGACGCGGTCACCCGGGCGCACGCCGAGGGCGCGCAGTTCGGCGGCCAGGGAGCCGACCTGGCGGCGCAGCTCGGCCCAGGTGACGGGGGTGGGCTCGTGGGTCTCGTCGACGTGGAGGAGGGCGGGGGTGTCCGCGCGCGTGGGGTCCTCACCGGCGCGCAGGGCGTGCTCGGCGTAGTTCAGGGTGGCGCCGGGGAACCAGGCGGCGCCGGGCATGGAGCGGTCGCCGAGCACGCGCGTGTAGGGCGTGCTGAAGCGCACGTCGAACCACTCGGTGACGGCCTTCCAGAAGGTGTCGAGTTCGTCCACGGACCAGCGGTGCAGTGCCGCGTAGCCGCCCGTGGCGGGAGCTCCGTGGTGTGCGGCCGCCCATGCCTGGAAGCGCGTGATCTGGGCGCCGGCGATCCGCTCCTGGTCCGGCTGCCAGAGCGGCGAGGGGTTCGCTGGGGACATGCGGCTGCTCCTGGGCTCTACGCGTCGTGGGCGTCTGTCGTGCGCACGGGCTCGGTGTGCGCGTGACACGGCTGACAGGACGATCCCACGTGATCGACTCGTGCACCAGGGTGTGCCGTCACAGGGCGGTGGGTGACCTTGGGTTGTGCCCTTGGGTGAACGGCAGTTGAACGCGGTGCACCCGCTGGGACTTCGGTGGCAGGGTGAGCGGCATGAACGGTCGTGACCTGGTGCGTTCGGTGAAGGCGGTCGGCTTGTCCGACACGGCCCAGAGGGTGCGCCGGGTGCGCTCCGCGTGGCGTCGGCGGCGGGCCGACGCGGCCGGTCTGGTTCCCCGGGGCGCCGAGCGGGCGCGGACGCCCGGTCCGGTGACGATGGTGGAGCCCGGCCCTGGCGGGGGTGTGGTGCGGTTCGCCCGGTCGGAGCTGCGGGTGCGGGTGACGGCGGGCGGGGCCGTGTTCTGGGGCTGGGACGGGGCGGAGCCGGATCCGTCGTACGCGCTGGTGGGAGGCAGCCCGGAGGCGGATCCCAGGGCCGTTCTCGAGCCCGACAAGGAGGGTGGCTGGCGGGTGGTGTCGGAGCGGGCGACGGTGGTCGTCTCGCGGCACGGCGCGGTGGAGCTGCGGACGCCCGGTGGGGTGATGCTGCGTCGTGATCTGCCGCCGCGCTGGTGGGAGCCGGTCGGGGGCGGCACGGCGCGCTGGGCGCAGCGGTCGGAGGTGGCGGCGGACGCGCGGTTCTTCGGGCTCGGGGGGCGGGCGGCGGGTCCTCGGCTGCGGAACGGGACATACCGCTTGTGGAACACCGATCCGGGGGGTTCGTTCGGGCCGGGCGACGATCCGCTGTACATCACGATGCCGGTGCAGTTGGTGGTCGCCGACGTGGGGACGCACCTGGTGTTCCACGACAACAGCTGGGACGGCACGGTGACGCTGCGCGAGGGCCAGGAGGGCGCGGGTTCCGGTCATGACCGGACGGGGCTGTGCGAGGTGCGCATGGACGGCGGCCCGCTGCGGTGCTGGGTGATGGTCGGCACTCCCGCGCGCGTGCTGCACTCCTGGGTGTCGCTGACGGGTGCGCCCGCGGTGCCGCCGTCGTGGGCGCTGGGGTATCACCACGCGCGGTGGGGCTTCGGCAGCGAGCGGGAGGTGCGGCGGGTCGTCGAGGGCTATCGGGAGCGTGGGCTGCCGCTGGACGCCGTGCACTTGGACATCGACCACTTCGACGCGCATCAGGTGTTCACGGTGGACGAGGAGCGCTTTCCGGGGCTGCCGCGGCTGGCGGCGGAGCTGTCGCGGGAGGGGACGCGGCTGGTGTCGATCGTGGACCCGGCGGTGAAGGCCGCGCCGGGCAACGCCGTGTTCGACAGCGGGATGGCCGCGGACGCGTTCGTGCGGGACGCGGGCGGGGCGGGTCGTGCGGGGGCTTGTGTGGCCCGGGGACGCGGTGTTCCCGGACTTCACGGCGGGGCGGGTGCGCAAGTGGTGGGGCGGCCTGTACGACGAGCGTCTGGAGCGGGGTTTCGCGGGCTTCTGGCATGACATGAACGAGCCAGTGTCCTTCGCCGCCTTCGGGGAGACGACGCTGCCGCGTTCGGCACGGCACGCTCTGGAGGGCCGGGGCGGGGACCATCAGGAGGCGCACAACGTGTACGCCTTGGGGATGGCGCGCGCGGGATACGAGGCGGTGCGCGAGCTGCGGCCTTCGGAGCGGCCGTTCTTGTTCTCGCGCTCCGGCTGGGCGGGGATGCAGCGCTACGGAGGGACGTGGTCGGGCGACGTGGCCACCGGTTGGCCGGGGCTGCGGGCGTCGCTGGCGCTGGTCCTGGGGCTCGGCCTGTGCGGGGTGCCGTACTCGGGCCCCGATGTCGGCGGCTTCGACGGCAGCCCCTCCCCCGAGCTGTATCTGCGATGGTTCCAACTCGGCGCGTATCTGCCGCTGTTCCGTACGCACGCGGCCTGGGACGCCGGTCGCAGGGAGCCCTGGGAGTTTGGTCCCGAGGTGTTGGGGCACGCGCGCGTGGCGCTCGCCGAGCGCCGTCGGCTGCTGCCGTACTTCGTGACGCTGGCGCATGTGGCGCGGCGTACAGGGGCGCCCTACGCACGCCCTCTGTGGTGGAGCTGTCCCGAGGACAGGGGGTTGCGGGACTGCGAGGACGCCTTCCTGCTCGGCGACTGTCTGTTGGTGGCCCCTGTGTTGCGGGAGGGGGCGACGCGGAGGTCCGTGCGGCTGCCTCCGGGGCGGTGGTACGACACCGCGACCGGGAAGGCGTACGAGGGGCCCGGGAAGGTGCTCGTGGACGCGCCGCTGTCCCGGGTGCCGGTGCTGGCCCGCGCGGGCTCGGTGCTGCCCGTGCGCGGTGAGGACGGGCGGCTCGCGCTGGACGTGTGGGCGCCCGCCAAGGGGCGTACCGGCGGGGGTCTTGTGGTCGCGGACACCGATGACGGGTGGGACGAGCCGGAGCTCCAGCGCTACGGGGTGCGCTGGAGCGGGACCGAACTGCTGGTGGAGCGGGAGGGCGAGAGGGCGGGCGCCGGGACGCGGCTTCCGGTGCGGGTGCGGGGGCTCGCGCAGTGACGCAGGGCCCTGGAGCGGCCCGCCGCGGCATCGGGTGCTTCGCGCCGGTCCGGTGGCCTCAGATGTAGCGGCCTTCGAACCACGCCCGTACCACTGCCGTGTGCAGCGGGAAGGCGAGTTCGGCGGGCCGGTAGAGCAGTTCCCAGCCTTCGGTCTCGTCCGTGGGCGTGGACTGCGGGAGGTCGGCCGCGGGCCGTTCGGGCAGGAGGCCGAACAGGAGCAGGTGGCCGTCGGGAGAGCTGAGGGCCTCGACCATGCGTACGTCCCGGCTCGCCACGCTGATGCCGGTCTCTTCCTTGAGCTCCCGGGCGACGGCGTGACGCCAGTCCTCCCTGTGGTCCACGTAGCCGCCGGGCAGGGCGGTGCCCCCGCGCGCGGGGGCGATGGAGCGGGTCACGACGACCAGGGCGGTGCCCGTCGTGTCGTACACCGGCTGGAGGGCGATGGCCACGGGGAGGGGGTTGCGGTAGACCACGGCCTCGCACGCGGAACAGGTGCGGGGCCAGCCTGTGACGTGGTCTCCGTAGCGCGCGCCGCAGTGTGAGCAGTGGGAGTCCGGCGCGGAGTCGGTGGGGTGCTGGGATGGGGACACGCGGCGGACTGTATCCGATCTCCGGGTGCCGGTCTTCCGCGGAGGGCCGAGATACTGATAGACGCTCGGACATGACTGCTTTCGCCCCCGCTCTGCGGAAACTCGCCGTCACCGCCGCCGCTTTGCTCACTCTGGCGGCCGCGCCCGCGCCCGCCGCGGCACGGCCCGAACCTCAGGCTCCGGAAGGGTTCGTGGCGCTCAGAGACGTCGACCCGACGGTCATCCAGGAGATGCGGTACATCACGCCGCACAACTTCGTGGGCACGCGCGTGGACGGCTATCGGCAGCCCTTGTGCATCCTCACCGATCCGGCGGCCAAAGCCCTCCGCAAGGCGCAGCGCGCACTGCTCCGGAAGGGCTACTCCCTGAAGGTGTACGACTGTTATCGGCCGCAACGGGCGGTCGATCACTTCGTGCGCTGGGCCGAGGATCTCGAAGACGAGCGGATGAAGGCGGAGTTCTATCCCCGAGTCGACAAGTCGAGGCTCTTCGAGGACGGCTACATCGCGAAGAAGTCCGGTCACAGCCGCGGCTCGACGCTCGACTTGACGATCGTGCGCCTGCCCGCGCGGCCCACTCGGCCGTACGTCCCCGGTGAGCCCTTGAAGCCGTGCTACGGACCCCAGGCGGAGCGTTTCCCGGACAACTCCGTGGACATGGGCACGGGGTTCGACTGCTTCGACACGCTGTCGCACACGGACGACCCGCGCGTCACGGGCACCCAGCGCGCTCACCGGGACCTGCTGCGCGGCACGCTGGCCAAGGCCGGTTTCGTGAACCTGCCCGAGGAATGGTGGCACTTCACGTACAAGCCGGAGCTGTTCCCAGACACCTACTTCGACTTCCCCGTGTCCCGGCGTTCGCTGCCCCACTGACGCAGCAGCCATCTCCGTGACACACTTCTGACGTATCGTCAGATTCGTTGTCCTGGAGGGGTCGTGTCGCGAAGGCGTGCACCAGTGGTGGCGCAGTGGTTCGACGGGGAGGGGAACGCCTTCCGGCTTCTGGGGACGCGGTGCGCGCGGTGCGCCGCCGTGCACTTCCCCCGCGAGGACGATTTCTGCCGCAATCCCGGGTGCGCGGGCGACGAGCTGGTCGAGGTGGCGCTGTCCCGGCGCGGGCGGGTGTGGTCGTACACCGACGGCCGCTACCGCCCGCCCGAGCCGTACGTGTCCGACCCGGAACTTCCCTGGCGGCCCTACACGTTGATCGCTGTGGAGCTCGCCGCCGAGCGCATGGTGGTGCTCGGGCAGGCGGCTCCTGGCGTGACCGTCGCCGACCTGGAGGTCGGCATGGAGGTCGAGGTCGTCCCCGGCGTGCTCCATGAGGACGCCGAGACGACGTGGACGACGTGGCACTGGCGTCCCGTGGAGGTGAGGGCGTGACGGACGAGGTGGCGGTGCTCGGCGCGGGCATGCACCCCTGGGGCAAGTGGGGGCGCTCCTTTCGCACGTACGGCACGGCGGCGGCGCGCGCGGCGCTCGCGGACGCCGGGGTCGAGTGGCGGGACGTCGGATCGATCGTCGGCGCGGACACCGTGCGGGGCGGCTATCCGGGCTATGTGGCGGGCGCGACGTTCGCGAAGGCGCTCGGCTGGCAGGGAGCGCGGGCCACGAGCGTGTACGCGGCGTGTGCGTCCGGCGCCCAGGCCATCGGCGCGGCCCGTGCACAGCTCCTGGCGGGCCTCGCGGACGTCGTGCTCGTCGTCGGGGCCGACGCGGCCCCCAAGGGGTTCTTCCGGCCCGCGGGCGGCGACCGCCCGGACGACCCGGACTGGCTGCGCTTCCGCGTCCTCGGTGCGACGAACCCCGCGTACTTCGGGCTGTACGCCCGGCGCCGGATGGCCGTGCACGGTGACACCCTGGAGGACTTCGCCCGGGTCAAGGTGAAGAACGCCGCCCAGGGGGCGCTGAATCCGTACGCGCGCTACCGCAAGGCCGTCACCGGCGAGGAGGTCGCCGCGTCCGCCGTCGTCGCCGACCCGCTGCGGCTGCTCGACATCTGCGCGACGTCGGACGGCGCGGCCGCGCTCGTCCTGTCCACCCTGGAGTTCGCCCGCCGCCACGGCGCCCCGGACCCGGTGCGCATCCGCGCCGTGTCCACGGTCACGCCGACGTACCCGAACACGGTCCTGGACCTCCCGGACATCGCCACCGACTCCGCCACCGCCGCACCACCCCCTGAGCGCACCTTCCGGGCGTCCATCGCGCACGCGGCCTACGAGGAGGCGGGCATCGGCCCGGAAGACCTCTGCCTGGCCGAGGTGTACGACCTGTCGACGGCCCTGGAGCTCCAGTGGTACGAGGACCTAGGGCTCTGTGGCGAGGGCGAAGGCGCCAAGCTGCTCCGGGAGGGAGCGACGGCCGTCGGCGGGCGCATACCCGTGAACACCAGCGGCGGGCTCGCCTCCTTCGGAGAGGCCGTACCGGCCCAGGCCCTCGCCCAAGTCTGCGAGCTCACCTGGCAGTTGCGGGGCACGGCGGGCGGGCGGCAGGTCGAGGGGGCCAGGGTGGGCATCACCGCGAACCAAGGGCTTTTCGGCCACGGCTCCTCGGTGATCGCCGTGCGCTGACGGCGGCACACGGCGCTCCGCCGGGCCGTCCGGGGACTGGCCGCCTCGGAAGGCGACGCACCGGTTAACCAGTGGCGTCGGCGACCTTGACGCTCCATCACCTCCGGTGAACACTTCCCGGTGTCAGTCGGCATCGCCGTTCTCCGGCTCCTTGCCGTTCAGGGCCCGCGCATTCCCAGGCTCCTTCCCAAAGGGCCTGGTCAGCGGGTCATCCCCCCAGGGGCGATGCGACTGTGACGGCACGCTCGCCACCGGGCCGAAACGGGGCGCGGGAGCCCCCTGCCCGCGATGGACGCGGCCGTCCGTGACCGGGCAGCAGTCGTGGGAAACACACCCTGCACGGAGTTCCGGGGCCCGTAGCCCCGGGCGAGGGCCTAGGAGCCGCCATGCACTCAAACGGGGACATCTTCGTCGGTGAGATCATCGGCACCGCCATTCTGATTCTCTTCGGGTCCGGCGTGTGTGCCGCCGTCACCCTCAACCACTCGAAGGCCAAGGCCTCCGGATGGATCGTCATCGCCTTCGGCTGGGGCTTCGGCGTGCTCGCGGGGGCCTACACCGCGGCGCCGCTGTCCGACGGGCACCTCAACCCCGCCGTCACCCTCGGCATCGCCATCGACACCGACAAGTGGGACAAGGTCTGGATCTACCTGGCGCGGACAGATGGTCGGCGCGATGCTCGGCGCCGCCCTCGCCTACCTCGCGTATCTGGCGCAGTTCAACGCCAATGTGCCGCAGGGCGGCAAGGGTGCCACGGCGGGGCCGGAGGGCCCCACGCCGACCCTCGGCATCTTCTCCACCATCCCGGAGATCCGGAACCCGGTCGCCAACCTCATCACCGAGGTCATCGGCACCATCGGCCTGGTCCTGCCCATCCTCGCCTTCGGGCTCTCCAAGGGGCTCGGCGAGTCCGGCACCCAGACCCTGATCGTCGCCTTCCTGGTCGTCGGCATCGGGCTCTCGCTCGGCGGCCCCACCGGCTACGCCATCAATCCGGCCCGCGACCTCGGTCCGCGCATCGTGCACCACTTCCTGCCGATCCCCAACAAGGGCACGTCCGACTGGAGCTACGCCTGGATTCCGGTGGCCGGACCGCTGATCGGCGGCGCCCTCGCGGGCCTCATCTACAACGCAGCCTTCTGAGCGGCGGCCCGGGGGACACACCGGCGCTCCGGGCCGCCTCCGACGCCCCCGAGCAGCCTTCCGACAAGGAGGAGCCATGACGGACAGCTCCGAGAAATTCGTCGCCTCGATCGACCAGGGCACCACCTCGAGCCGCTGCATCATCTTCGACCACGGCGGCGCCATCGTCGCCGTGGACCAGCGCGAGCACCGCCAGATCTTTCCCAAGCCCGGCTGGGTGGAGCACGACGCCACCGAGATCTGGTCGAAGGTGCAGGCCGTGGTGGCGGGCGCGCTCGCCAAGGCCGGGCTGCGCGCGGACCAGCTCAGCGCGCTCGGCATCACCAACCAGCGCGAGACGACCGTCCTGTGGGACCGCTCGACCGGCAAGCCGGTGCACAACGCCGTCGTCTGGCAGGACACGCGCACCTCGGCCCTGTGCAACGAACTGGGCGGGACGGACGGTCAGGACCGCTTCCGCGAGCAGACAGGGCTGCCCCTGGCGAGCTACTTCTCCGGGCCGAAGGCGGCCTGGCTGCTCGACAACGTCCCCGGTCTGAGGGCGCGGGCCGAGCGCGGAGACATCGCCTTCGGCACCATCGACTCCTGGCTCATCTGGAACCTCACCGGCGGCACCGACGGCGGCATCCACGTCACGGACGTCACCAACGCCGGGCGCACCATGCTGATGAACCTGGAGACCCTCCAGTGGGACTCCTCGATCCTGTCGGCCATGAACGTGCCCGAGGCGGTCCTGCCCGAGATCAGGTCGTCGGCCGAGGTGTACGGAACGGCCGTCGGGCAGCTCTCCGGTGTGCCCGTCGCCGCCGCCCTGGGCGACCAGCAGGCCGCCGTCTTCGGGCAGGCCTGCTACGACACCGGGACGGCCAAGAACACGTACGGGACGGGCAGCTTCCTGCTGCTCAACACCGGCAACAGGCCTGTGCCCTCGAAGAGCGGGCTCCTGACGACGATGGGCTACAAGATCGGCGGTGAGGCGCCCGTCTACTGCCTGGAGGGGTCCATCGCGATCACCGGAGCGCTCGTGCAGTGGTTCCGCGACCAGCTCGGCATCATCCGCTCGGCCGACGAGATCGAGACGCTCGCAGCGAGCGTGGACGACAACGGCGGCGCGTACATCGTGCCCGCGTTCTCCGGCCTGTTCGCGCCCTACTGGCGCTCCGACGCGCGCGGGGTCGTCACGGGCCTCACGCGGTACGTCACCAAGGCGCACCTGGCGCGTGCGGTCCTGGAGGCGACGAGCTGGCAGACCCGTGAGGTCGTCGACGCCATGTACCAGGACTCCGGGGTACGGATCAGCACCCTGAAGGTCGACGGCGGCATGACGAAGAACAACCTCCTGATGCAGCACCAGGCGGATGTGCTCGGCGTGCCCGTGATCCGGCCGCGGATCGCCGAGACGACGTGTCTGGGCGCCGCGTACGCCGCCGGGCTCGCCACGGGCGTGTGGCACGACCTGGACGAGCTGAAGGCGCACTGGCAGCGCGACGTGGAGTGGACGCCGCGGATGGAGGCCCCGGAGCGCGAGCGCGAGTACCAGAACTGGCGCAAGGCGGTGGAGCGCAGCTTCGGCTGGCACGACGACGGCGCCGGTGCGGACGGCGAGGGCTGAGCCGCCGTACCAAGGGCACGCGCGCGCGTGGCGGGCCATCGAGCCTCACGCGCGTGTGCGTGGCAGCGGCTCGTACCCCGGTCGGCGGGGGTACGGGCCGCACCGGCGCGCCTCGGTCCGTGGTCCTACGCGCGCGGGCGAGGCTTAGGTGGCGACCGGTTCGCGGGCGGTGGCCCCGATCGCCATGGCGTGCTCCACGACGTCGATCAGGACCTCCTTGACGGACTCCTTCTCGCGCGCGTCGCACAGGACCACGGGCGTGCCCGGGTCGAGGTCAAGCGCCTGGCGCACCTCGTCGGCCGGGTAACGGTTCGCGCCCTCGAAGCAGTTGACACCGACGACGAAGGGTATGGAGCGGCGCTCGAAGTAGTCGACGGCGGCGAAGCAGTCCTCCAGGCGGCGCGTGTCGGCGAGCACGACGGCGCCGAGCGCGCCGGTGGCGAGCTCGTCCCAGAGGAACCAGAAGCGGTCCTGTCCGGGGGTGCCGAACAGATACAGGACCAGGTCCTCGCGGAGGGTGATCCGGCCGAAGTCCATGGCGACGGTGGTGGTGTGCTTGCCGGGGACGCCGTTCACGTCGTCGACCGGGCGGCCCGCCTCGCTGAGCGTCTCCTCCGTGCGCAGCGGCTTGATCTCGCTGACCGCGCCGACGAGGGTCGTCTTGCCCACGCCGAAGCCGCCCGCCACCAGGATCTTCAGCGTGACCGGCTCGACGGGGGCCGTGCCGCGCTCAGAACGCTTGAAGATCATTGCTCTCTTCTCCTGCATCAGTCATCGACGGTGTCGCGTGCGTCAGTCGGGTCGGGTGGGGCGGAGTGCGCCGGGAGCGCCGACGCGGGCGGCGGGCCGTAACCGCCGCCTCCGGGGGTCTCGATCACGAGGACGTCTCCGGGGCCCGCGTCGGCACGGTGTCGCTGCCTTCGAGCCGTACGAGAGAGCCGTCGGCGCGCTCCAGGCGGCCCGAGCCGAGCGCGCCCGGCCCGCCGCCCGCCATGCCGTAGGGCGCCACCTTGCGGTGCTGGGACAGCGTGGAGACCGTCATGGGCTCCTGGAAGCGGATGCGGCGCACGGCTCCGTCTCCGCCGCGCCAGCGGCCCTCGCCGCCGCTGCCGCGGCGGATCGCGAACTCTTCGAGCCGGACGGGCAGTCGCCACTCCAGGACTTCGGGGTCGGTCAGGCGCGAGTTGGTCATGTGGGTCTGCACCACGGACGCGCCCGGGAAGCCGTCGCCCGCGCCGGAGCCGGAGGCCACGGTCTCGTAGTACTGGTGGCGGTCGTTGCCGAAGGTGACGTTGTTCATGGTGCCGGAGCCCTCGGCCTGGACGCCGAGCGCCGCGTACAGCGCCCCCGTGATGGCCTGCGAGGTCTCCACGTTGCCCGCGACGACGGCCGCGGGCGGCTCGGGCGACAGGAACGTTCCGGGCGGCACGATGATGCGCAAGGGGCGCAGGCACCCGTCGTTGAGGGGGATGTCGTCGGCGACCAGGGTGCGGAAGACGTACAGGACGGCGGCGTTGACCACGGCGAACGGCGCGTTGAAGTTGGTGGTCAGCTGGGGCGAGGTGCCGGTGAAGTCGAGGGTGGCCGAGCGCTGTTCGCGGTCGACCAGGACGCGGACGCGGATGACGGCGCCGGAGTCGGTTGGGTAGGTGAACTCGCCCTCTTCTAGGGCGTCGATAACGCGTCGTACGGCGTCTTCGGCGTTGTCCTGGACGTGGCGCATGTAGGCCTGCACGACGTCGAGCCCGAAGGTGTCGATCATGCGGGTGACCTCGTCGACGCCCTTCTGGTTGGCGGCGATCTGGGCACGCAGGTCGGCGAGGTTGGTGGCGGGGTTGCGCGAGGGGTGGCGGGCCTCGGTGAGCAGGCGCAGCGTCTCGGCCTCGCGGAGGCGGCCGTCCTCGAACCAGGAGCCAGTTGTCGAAGAGGATGCCCTCTTCGTCGATGGTCCGGCTGTGCGCGGGCATGGAGCCGGGGGCGATGCCACCGATCTCGGCGTGGTGGCCGCGTGAGGCCACGTAGAACAGGATCCGCTCCCCCAGCGCGTCGAAGACGGGGGTGATGACGGTGACGTCGGGGAGGTGGGTGCCGCCGTGGTACGGGTCGTTGACCGCGTAGGTGTCGCCGGGCCGCATGGTGGTGCCCCGGCGGCGGATGACCTCCTTGACGCTGGTCCCCATGGACCCCAGGTGGACGGGGATGTGGGGGGCGTTGGCGACGAGGCTGCCGTCCGGGTCGAACAGGGCGCAGGAGAAATCGAGCCTCTCCTTGATGTTGACCGACTGGGAGGTGGACTCCAGACGGGCGCCCATCTGTTCGGCGATGGACATGAAGAGGTTGTTGAAGACTTCGAGGAGGACCGGATCGGCCTCGGTGCTGGCGCGGGAACTCGCGAGGCGCTCGGCCCGTTCCATGATCAGGTGTCCGTCGTCGGTCGTCGCGGCGCGCCAGCCGTCGTCGACGACGGTGGTGGCGCTGGCCTCGGTGATGATCGCCGGTCCGGTGACGGTCCGGCCGGGCGGCAGCTCCTCGCGGCGGTGCAGGGGGACCTCGCGCCAGGAGCCACCGGTGTGCAGGCGCGCGGTGCGGGGCGTGCCGGGGCTGGCGGCGCCCGGGCGCGTGGCGCCGCCGAGCCCGGAGAGGTCAGGGGGTTCGGTGAGGCCGGTGGCCTCCACGGAGAGGGCTTCGACGACGACGGGGCGGTCCAGGGCGAAGGAGTAGGTGGCGCGGTGGCGTTCCTCGAAGGCGCGGGTCATGGAGTCCGGCTCCGTGAGTTCGACGGTGAGCGTCGTGTCGGTGCCGTCGTAGCGCAGGTGGGCGCGGCGCGTGACGCGGACGCGGTCGTCGGGCACGTCCTCCGCGCGCAGTTCGGCGCGGGCCGCCGCCTCGAGGTCGTCGGCGGTCTGTGTGGACGTGGGGCATCGCGGCGGCCTCCAGGGGCGCCTCCACGGACTGTTCGCGCATCGCCGTGGTGTCGGCGAGGCCGATGCCGAGGGCGGACAGGACGCCCGCCATGGGGGGTACGAGCACGGTGCGGATGCCGAGCGAGTCGGCGACCATGCACGCGTGCTGGCCGCCCGCGCCGCCGAACGTCGTCAGGGTGTAGCGCGTGACGTCGTGGCCCTTCTGGACGGAGATCCGCTTGACGGCGGCGGCGATGTTGGCGACGGCGATCCGGAGGTAGCCCTCCGCGACCTGCTCCGGGGTGCGGTCGTCGCCCGTGCTGTCGGTGATCTCGCGTGCGAGGGCGGCGAACCGCTCGCGGACGAGTGCCTCGTCGAGCCGCTGGTCGCCGCCGGAGCCGAACACCGCGGGGAAGTGGGCCGCCTGGACGCGGCCGAGGGCGACGTTGGCGTCGGTGACGGTCAGGGGGCCGCCGCCCCGGTAGCAGGCCGGGCCGGGGTCGGCGCCCGCCGAGTCCGGCCCCACGCGGTAGCGGCTGCCGTCGAAGTGCAGCACGGAGCCGCCGCCCGCGGCCACGGTGTGGATGTCGAGCATGGGCGCGCGCAGCCGTACGCCCGCGATCCGCGTGGTGAGGACGCGCTCGTACTCCCCCGCGTAGTGCGACACGTCCGTCGACGTGCCGCCCATGTCGAAGCCGATGACGCGGTCGAACCCGGCGAGCTCGGACATCCGGGCCATGCCCACGATGCCGCCGGCGGGTCCGGACAGCACGGCGTCCTTGCCGCGGAACTGTCCCGCTTCGGCGAGGCCGCCGTTGGACTGCATGAACATCAGGCGCACGCCGCACAGTTCATCGGCCACCTGCTGGACGTACCGGCGCAGGACGGGCGAGAGATAGGCGTCGACGACGGTGGTGTCCCCGCGCGGGACGAGCTTCATCAGGGGGCTGACCTCGCTGGACAGCGAGATCTGCGGGAAGCCGATGGAGCGGGCGAGGTCCCCGACGGCCTGTTCGTGGGCGGGGTACAGATGGCTGTGCAGGCACACGACGGCGACGGCGCGGATGCCGTCGTCGTAGGCCTGTCGCAGGGGTCCGGTGAGCTCGTCCAGGTCGGGTGCGCGCAGGACCTCGCCGTCGGCGGCCACGCGTTCGTCGACCTCGAGCACGCGCGCGGCGAGCTCCTCGGGCAGGACGATCTCGCGCGCGAAGATCTGGGGACGGTTCTGGTAGGCGATCCGCAGGGCGTCGCGGAAGCCACGGGTGATGACGAGGGCAGTGGGCTCGCCCCGGCGCTCCAGGAGGGCGTTGGTGGCGACGGTGGTGCCCATGCGGACGGCGTCGATGGACGCGGTGTCGATGGGCATGGCGCTTGGGTCGCGGGCCGCCCGCAGGGCCGCGCTCGGGTCCGTGGCGGCCGCCGCCTCCCCGGGCTCCGCGGTCGAGGCGCCCGCCTCGGTGAGGAGGTGGGCGATGCCCGCGACGGCCGCGTCCGCGTAGCGCGCGGGGTTGTCGGACAGGAGCTTGTGGGTGAGGAGGCGGCCGTCCGGGCGGCGCGCGACGACGTCCGTGAACGTGCCGCCCCTGTCGACCCAGAACTGCCAGCCTGTCACGTCTCAATCCCCGCTTCCGCGCTGTTCAGAGCGCCCGGAGGCCATTGATCACGTCGCGCAGGATACTCTCGTCCGGCAGCTCGGCGGGGGGTACGGGGCGGGTCACGTGCACCAGTTGATCGTCCACGAGATCGCCGATCAGGACGCGGACCACCCCGATCGGAAGGTCGAGTTCCGCGGCGAGTTCCGCGACGGACTGCGGGGTGTCACGGCAGAGGTCGACGATGTCCACGTGCTCCGGCGACAGCGTCTGGTCGGCCTCCGTCTCCTCGGCGCGGGACTCCGCGATCACGACCGCGATCAGGTCGAGGCGGTGCTGGCCCGCGCTGGTGGTGCGGCCGCGCGTCATGGCGTACGGACGCACCACCGGGCCCGCGTCGTCGTCGAACCAGCGCGCGCCATGGGCAGCGGGGCCTGACCGTCGTCGTCGCTCATGCCCTCCCACTACCCTCCCGTGGGCAGGTCGGTGCGCGGCGCCGAACCCAGGTGCACACCCACCCTCTTGACCAGCAGCGTCATCTCGTACGCCACCAGGCCGACGTCGGAGTCGGCGTCCGCGAGGACGGCCAGGCAGCTGCCGTCGCCCGCGGCGGTCACGAACAGGAAGGCGTCGTCGAGCTCGACGACGGTCTGCCGGACCTTGCCCGCCTCGAAGTGGCGGCCGACGCCCTTGGCGAGGCTGTGGAAACCGGAGGCGACGGCGGCGAGGTGCTCGCTGTCCTCGCGGGTCAGGTTCTTGGACACCCCCGTGGGCAGGCCGTCGCCCGAGAGCACGAGCGCTTTGCGGATGCTGGCGACGCGCTCCACCAAGTCGTCGAGGAGCCAGTTCAGCTCGCCCGACCCCCCGGTCGCGGTGGTGCGTGCGTCGGCCTTCGGTGCGGTCATCGACCGTCCCCCCCTCAGATGTCGTTCCTGGTGCCGCGCCGTCAGGGGCGTTGTCGCCCGCGGCGTTCTCTTCACGGCCGCGCTGCCAGCCACGCTGCAGCGAGGCCATCCGGCTGCGTACCTCGTCGGCGTCGCGCTCCTCCGGCCGGTCCGGAGCAGGGGCGGCGGTACGCGTGCGGTGGTCGGGGCTCTCTTTGAGCTGCGGGGCGAGGTTGGCCTGCCGGACCCGTCGCGGCAGGCCGCCCAGGGTGGGCGCGCCGGAGTCCTGGTGCGCGGTGCGGGGCGGCGTCTCGGTGCTGCCTGCGGCCCGGTCCATGGGTGCTCTGTCCGTCCTTGCCGGCCGGTTCCGGTCCGCGCCGGGCGCCGTCTCCGTGCGGGTGGTGGCGGGGAGCGCGCCGGCCGTGGGGTGGCGCTGGGGCAGGAGCGGCCCCGGGTCGGTCGGGGTGCCGCGGAGGCCCGACTGCGGCTGTGGCTCGGTGAGGTCGGGCCAGGCGCCGTCGGGACGCGGGCGGCGGGGCAGGTCGAGGTCCGCGCGCGTGGGGGCGGGGTCCTGGGGCTCCGCGTCCCGGGTGCGGGCCGGGCCGACGCGTCGGCCGTGCGAGGAGACCAGCTTCGGGGCGCGGCGGCGCGGCAGGGGCACCGCCGCACCGGGCGGGCGCTCGTCGTCCAGGACGTCGTCGGCGCCGGGGGCGTCGAGGCGGGGCGTCGCGGGGGCGCGGGCGGCTTCGCCGGGGCCCGGCTCGCGCTCGTCCCGCGCCTGCTGGTGCTGTTCCCCGGGATTCGTGGCGGTGCGGCGGCGCGGGCGGAAGAGGCCGCCGCGCTCGCTCTCGCTGTCCTCCAGGTCCGCGAGGGCGCCCGGGAAGCCGTCGAGGCTCGCCCTGCCGACCGGTGCCTCCAGCTCGACCGGACCGTCCAGGACGGAGGCGGGCAGTCCGGGCAGTTCCGCGGGAACCCGGGCGAGGGCCGTCGAGCGGTCACCCGTGGGGGCGCCGCCGCTCAAGGACTTCGCGGGCTGCGGCCGGTCGAGGCGGAAGCCGACGCCATCGGTGTCGGGCACGTCGTCGGTGAGCAGCGACTCCGGGACGAAGACGACGGCGGTGGTGCCCCCGTAGGGAGAGGGTTGCAAGGAGACGCGGACACGCTGGCGCTGGGCGAGGCGGCTGACTACGAAGAGGCCGAGGCGGTCGGTGTCGGACAGTTCGAACTCGGGGGTCTCCGCGAGGCGGAGGTTGGCGTCCAGGAGTGCTTCGGAGGCCATGCCGAGGCCGCGGTCGTGGATCTCCAGGGTGAACCCGTTGGCGACGTGCTCCCCCAGGACCTGCACCGCGGTGTGCGGGGGCGAGAACACCGTGGCGTTCTCCAGGAGTTCGGCCAGCAGGTGGGTGAGGTCGGCGACCGCGGGGCCGGTGACGGCGATGCGGGGCAGGCGGCGCACCTCGATGCGTTCGTAGTCCTCCACCTCGGCGACGGCCGCGCGGACGACGTCCATGAGCTGGACGGGCTTGCGCCACTGCCGGGAGGGTGCGGCGCCGGAGAGGATCACGAGGCCTTCGGCGTGCCGTCGCATGCGGGTGGTCAGGTGGTCGAGGCGGAACAGGTCGGCCAGTTCGTCGGTGTCCTCCGTCCTGCGCTCCATGGCGTCCAGGAGGGTGAGCTGCTTGTGCAGCAGGACCTGGCTGCGGCGGGCGAGGTTCACGAACACCTCGGAGACGCCGCGGCGCAGGTCGGCCTGTTTCACGGTGGCCTCGACGGCGGCGCGCTGCAGGGTGTTCAGGGCCTGTCCGACCTGGCCGATCTCGTCCTTCTCGTACGACAGGCGGGGCGCCTCGGTCTCGACGTCGACCTGTTCGCCCGCCGCGAGGCGCCGCAGCAGGCCGGGCAGGCGCACGCCGGACGCCTCGTGGGCGTCCAGGCGCAGTCGGCGCAGGTCGCGGATGAGGGCGCGGCCGACGCGTACGGACAGGACGATGGAGACGACCACGGCGACCAGGCCGACGACACCGGCGATGGCCAGCTGCACGATCACGTTGACGGCTTCGGGGCGGGCCCGGTCGCGCAGGCGGTCGATGGCGGCGTCGTTCCGCTCGGCGAGGCCGAGGAGGACCTTGCCCGCCTCCTGGTTCCAGACCGACGAGGTGACCGCGCGCGGGGTGCCGGGTGCGGAGCGGGCCAGGTTCTTCTCGGCCTCGCGCAGCCGCGTCGTCTCGGCGCCGTTCCAGTAGCGCTCGTAGCGTTCCCGCTCGGCGTCGGGGAGTTGGGCGAGGCTGGTGTCGAGGAGCAGGGAGCGCTGCGCCATCAGGTCCGTGACCTGGCGGATCTCGCTCCTCGTAACGGTGCCCACGACCAGCGAGGAGGCGACCAACGCGTCCTCGCGGGAGAGGAGTTCACGGGCCTGGTCGACGCCGACGAGCGCACGGCTCTCCGCGGTGATGCTCACGTCGTCCAGGGCGTTGAGCGTGGTGAGGAAGCCGTAGCAGGGGTCGGTCAGGCGCGTGTACATCATCAGCGCCTTTGTCGCGGCTGATGGTGCCTTCCTCCACCGTGCGGCGCAGGGCGTCGATGCCGCCGAAGGCGTCGAGGACGGCGGTCAGGCGTTCCTCGGACCTGCCGTCGAGCACGTCACGGGAGTCGGAGTCGTTGGCGGCCGAGGTGACCTTGGCGACGAGTTCGTCGGTGGCGTCGCGGCTGCTGCGCAGGGCGGCGAGCGCGTCCGAAGCGCGCGGGTCCGCGAGGTAGACGAGGGTCTGGCGGCGCTCCTCCTGGACGACCTGGACGGTGTCCTGGATGGGTTTGGCCAAGTCGTCGATGATGTACGCGGTATCGATCAGCTTGTTGGCCTCGCGACCGGTGACGAAGGTGGCAAATCCCCAGATCGCCGTCAGGGACACGAGCGGCACGAGCAGCAATGCCACGATCTTCCGGCGGATCGACTTCCCGCGAAAGCGCATGGCCTCCCCCAGATCGGGCCCCTTGCAGCCGCGCGAAAGGCCCAGGGGCACGCATGTGCGTCAGGACAAACGGCGCGAGCCTACTACTGACGCACGGGCAACTCGAAGGCACGTCCGGACGCTTTTCAGCCGTGACGCGAAAGGGACGTCAGCAGTTGTCCACCCATTGCGGGAGATTGCCTCCCCCATGAACCGCAGGCCGGGCGGCCTCATCACCCTTGCGACCAAGGCCAGTTGGCCTGATCTGTGCGCTGATCGGAACCGATCACCCCACTCGGCGACTCTCGTACGGCGCGGGAATCTTTGGCGGCGCTCGTTCGTCGATCAGTACGAGAGGTGAGTGCGGGGCCGCACGGACGGACGGGGGCGCGAGGGCGGAGTGCGCGAGGGTGAGCGGCGAGGGAGGCCGATGCACGCCGATGTACGCCGAGGCGCGCCGCGTAAAACAGCGTAAAAAGGGCAGCAAGCAGAGAGTCGGGCGGAAGACTCTCGGTGGCCGCGTCACACCGTGCCGCACACCGCGCGTCGTACGGCGCGGGGCGCACGAAGAGCGCAGTGCGGGGCGACGGTGTGACGCGACGCGAGACAGCGGGGGGAGTGACGAGTTGATGGGAACGACGGAGCGCCGCCGGACGTCTGGGCGGCGCACGAGTGGTGAAGCGGCGCGCGCTGACGTGGAGTTGGGGGCGCGGACGGGCAGGGAGCGGGCGGGGCGGGCCGGGGCGGCCGCGCCTGGGGCTCATCAAGAGGCGGAGCAGACTGCCGATGCCGGGCGGGGCGGGGCGCGGGGCGGGTTCGCCGCGCTCGAGCACGGCGTGCCCGTGTCGCGGCGGCGGCCGCTGTGGGTCGAGGAGCCCGCACGCCGCCCCCGGCTTCCGGACTCGGTGCGCACGGCCGCCGTGCGGGCCGTGCTCATCGTGGCGTTGACACTCATCCAGGCGATGACGGCGTTCTTCTGCGCGATGGCCGAGTCCTGGCTGGCCTTCCCCATGATCCTCAGCAGTGTGGCCGGCACCGTCGTAGCCACGTGGAGCGTGCTCGACGTCTGGGTCACCCGGCAGGTGTGGGAACCAGCGCGACGGCGTGGTGTCAGCACCCAGCAGCACGGCCCGCCACCTCCGGCGGGAGCGGCGCCGGGCCCGGCGCGCGGCCCGAGTGGCAGCCCGGACCAAGGAGGACATACGCGGGCGGGGCGCGGCCCGGCAGCTGTCCCACTCCTGAGCCCTGCCGATGCCGTCTCACACGGCGGCCGCGTCCCGCGCCAGCAGTCCTCGCCGTGCCCGTGTGAAGGCGCGGGTCCGGTTCACCCCCAGCACGGCCGTCGGGCGGCCCTCATGTTCGTAGACCGCGAGGAAGCCCTCGTCGTCGGGACCGGTGCCGCCCTCCATGAGGCGGACGGTGGCTCCGGGTGGGCGGTGGCCCGCGAACTGAAGGCGCGATCCGTACTGATCGGACCAGAAGTACGGCACTCCGCCGACGGCCTCCACCGTGCGCCCGGCGAGCAGGTTCCGTATCGCCGTGCGGGGTTGCTCGGTGGCACTCGTCCAGTGCTCCGCGCGGGTGCCGGCGACGCGGGCCACGTCTCCCACGGCGACCACCTGCGGCAGCGCGGTGACGCAGCCGCCGTCGCAGGCAACGCCGTCGGGGCGCGGCCCGTCGCCCGGGTGGAGCGACGTCCCGGTGAGCCAGGCGGTGTTGGGGCGGGCGCCGATGCCGACCACGACCACGTCGGCGGGCAGGAGGCGGCCGTCGGACAGCTCCACGGCGGCGACGGCTGCCCCGGGGCCGCTCCTGGAGCCGCCCGGGCCGGTGGCGGCGCCGGAGCTTCCGCCGCCAGGGCCGGTCACGGCGGCCGGGCCCTTGGGGGACCGCGCCGGGCGCAGCCGCGCCACTCCTGTCCCGGTGAGGAGCCGGGCACCACCGCGCCGGTGCAGGTCGGCGCAGAACGCCGCCATGTCCGGGCCGAGTTGGGGGATGAGCGGCAGGGGCGCCGCCTCGACGACGGTCACGTCATGGCCGAGCGCCACGCACGACGACGCCGTCTCGGCCCCGATGAAGCCGCCGCCGATCACCACGACCCGGTGCGGGCCGCCGGTCAGGGCGGCGCGCAGCGCGCGGGCGTCGTCGAGGGTGCGCAGGGTGTGGACGCCCGTGAGGGGCGGACCGGGCAGGTGGCGGGCCGTGGCGCCGGTCGCGATGACGACACCGTCGCCGACCAGCGCCCGGCCGTCGGCGAGCAGGACCGCGCGGCCGCCCGGGTCGAGGCCGGTGGCGGGGGTGCCGAGGAGCCACTCGGCGTCCAGCTCCGCCAGTTCGCCGTCGTCGGCCAGGGCGAGGTGGGCCGCGTCGCTCTGGCCGCCGGTGGCGCAGGGCTCCGTGCTTGGGGGCGGGCCCGTGAGGAACTCCTTGGACAGGGGCGGGCGGTCGTACGGTGCGTGGGGTTCGGCTCCGACGACTACGAGACGGCCGTCGAAGCCCTGGGCGCGCAGCGCGCGGACGGCGTGGAGTCCCGCGAGCGAGGCGCCCACCACGGTGACGGTCCGCATCACGCGGCGGAGCCCTCGCCCGCCACCGGGCTCGCCTCGGCCGGGACCGGGGGCGAGCCGATGACGTGGGCATGGGTGGGGGCGAGGGCGGGGGCATGGACGTGGATCACGCCGTCGACCACGCTGACGCGGTGCGTGCGCACGGGACGGCGCGCGGGCAGGCACGTCGGCTCCCCCGTCCTGAGATCGAACGAGGCGGCGTGCAGGGGACATTCGATGAGGCAGCCCTCCAGCCAGCCGTCCGCGAGGGAGGCGTCCTGGTGGCTGCAGGTGTCGTCGATGGCGTACAGCCCGCCGTCGGCGTGGAACACCGCGATGGGCGGGGTCGTGTCGAGGCGGACGGACTCGCCCGCGGGGAGGTCGTCGAGGCGGCAGACGGGAATCATGATGCGTCCCTCTGGATCTCTCGGTCTGGATCTCTCGGTCTGGATCTCTCGGTCGGACGGTGTCTCGGCGCTGGGAGCTCGGAGCTGCGGGTGGGTAGGGCCGCGGGGGCGTGAGGCTGTGCGGTCGCGAGGGCCGCGCGGTCGTGAAGGCTCGGCTCACGCGCCCCCGGTGGGGGGATGGTTGCGTTCCGGCCCGGAGCCGGGACCTCGGCTCGCGTCCGAGGCCGTTTCGGCCTGGGACCGTTCGGTAACATGAAGTTTCATATGGCGCACTGGAGAGTGCTCTGCGCAACAGAATCCGGGGGGAGGCCCACGCCGTCAAGGGCCTCCCCGACACGCGGCATCAACCGGCCGCCCAAGGGTGAGAGTTGAGATATGACGCGCACGCCGAAAAGCCCTGACCAGACCGAGGAGCGGCGCAAGTCCCGGCCCGCCGCGGGCTCGGTGCAGTCCGTGGACCGAGCCGTGAGCGTCCTGGAGATCCTCGCGCGGCACGGCGAGGCCGGGGTCACCGACATCGCCGACGAGCTGGGCGTTCACAAGTCGACGGCGTTCCGGCTGCTCGGCGTCCTGGAGAACCGCGGCCTGGTGGGCCAGGCCAAGGACCGCGGCAAGTACTTCCTCGGCGCGGGCGTGCTGCGCCTCGCGGGCGCGGCGGCCGTGCGCATGGACATCTCCCAGGAGGGCGGCGCCGTCTGCCGCGAGCTCGCCGACGAACTGGGCGAGACGGTCAACATCGCGGTCCTGGACGACGACGCCGCCGTCAACATCACGCAGGCGCGCGGCCCCGCGTCCGTGACGGCCCAGAACTGGCTCGGCAGGCGCACCCCGCTGCACGCCACGTCCAGCGGGAAGGTGCTGCTCGCGCACCTGCCGACGACGCTGCGCGAGGGCCTGATCGCCCGTACGCTGCCCCGGCTCACCGAGCACACGGTGACGGGCACGGCGGCGCTGCGCGGCGAGCTGGAGACCGTCGTCGAGCAGGGCTTCGCGAGCGCCACGGAGGAGCTCGAGGTGGGCCTCGCGGCCGTGGCGGCCCCGGTCCGCGGGCACGACGGCAAGGTCATCGGGGCGCTCAGCGCGTCCGGTCCTGTGTACCGGCTGACCGAGGACCGGCTCACCGAGCTGGCCAAGCGCACGGTCACGGCGGCCATGGAGCTCTCCCGCCGCATGGGGTACGGCCTCTGAGGGCACCCTTCCGCACGCCGGGAAGCGCCGGGAAGCGCCGGGCCAACGCGCCGCGCCGGACCATCCCGCCGCAGCTCGCCGCGACGCACCCTTGACGGCTCCTTGATGCCGCTCGCACGATGTCCCTGGATGTCTCCGGATGTCTCTGATGACGCAACTGATCGTGGAGTACGCAACAAGAGCCCGCGTTGCGCGCCATCGCGCACCGTTCCGCAGAGGAGCCTGGCCGTGCCACACGAGGTCCGTGGCGTCGTCGCCACGAAGAAGGGCGCACCCGTCGAGGTGCAGACGATCGTCGTCCCGGATCCCGGACCGGGAGAGGTACTGGTGTCCGTGCAGGCCTGCGGGGTCTGCCACACGGATCTGCACTACCGGGAGGGCGCGGTCGGCGACGGCTTCCCCTTCCTGCTCGGGCACGAGGCCGCGGGAACCGTCGAGGCGGTCGGCGAGGGCGCCCACGACCTGCGGCCGGGCGACTACGTGGTCATCGCCTGGCGCGCCCCCTGCGGATGCTGCCGCTCCTGTCTGCGCGGCCGCCCCTGGTACTGCTTCGACTCCCGCAACGCCGCCCAGCCCATGACGCTCCTGGACGGCACCCCGCTGACCGCCGCGCTCGGCATCGGCGCCTTCGCGCAGAAGACGCTGGTGGCGGCGGGCCAGGCCGTGAAGGTCGACCCCGCGGCACGCCCGGAGGCGGCGGGCCTCATCGGCTGCGGCGTGATGGCCGGGTACGGCGCCGCCGTGCACACCGGCGGCGTGCGCCGCGGCGACACCGTCGCCGTGATCGGCTGCGGCGGCGTGGGCTGCGCCGCCGTCGCCGGGGCCGCCCTCGCCGGGGCCCGGCGCGTCATCGCCATCGACGTCGACGACGCGAAGCTCGACGGCGCGACGCGGTTCGGGGCGACGCACACCGTCAACTCCCGGGGCACGGACGCGGTCGAGGCCGTGCGCGGGCTCACCGGGGGCTTCGGCGTCGACGTCGCCATCGACGCGGTCGGCGCCCCGGAGACGTACCTCCAGGCCTTCCACATGCGCGACCACGCGGGCGTCCTCGTCCAGGTGGGCGTGCCCGACCCGGCGATGACCGTCGAACTGCCGCTGATCGAACTGTTCTCGCGCGGCGGCGCGCTCAAGTCGTCCTGGTACGGCGACTGCCTGCCGACCCGGGACTTCCCCATCCTCGTCGACGAGTACGTGCGGCGCAGGCTCGACCTCGGCGCCTTCGTGAGCGAGCGGATCGCGCTGCACGAGGTCGAGGATGCCTTCGACCGGATGCGGGGCGGCAAGGTGCTGCGGTCGGTGGTGGTCCTGTGACCGCCGCGTCCGGTGCGCCCCACGGTCCGCTGGCCGCCGCGTCCGGTGCGCCCCGCGGTCCGCGCGTCGTCGTCATCGGCGCCGGGATCGTCGGCTGCTCGCTGGCCGACGAGCTGACCGCCCGCGGCTGGAGCGACGTCACCGTCCTCGAACAGGGCCCGCTGCCCGCGCCCGGCGGCTCCACCTCGCACGCGCCGGGGCTCGTCTTCCAGACCAGCCCGTCCCGGACGCTCAGCCGGTTCGCCGCGTACACCGTGCGGAAGTTCGGCTCCCTGACCGTGGACGGCCTTTCGTGCTTCCATCCGGTCGGCGGCCTGGAGCTCGCCACCACCCCGGAGCGCTGGGCCGACCTGCGCCGCAAGGCGGGCCTCGCGGCGTCCTGGGGCATCCGCGCGGAGGTCGTCGGCCCCGAGCGCTGCGCGGAGCTGTGGCCGCTCCTCGACACCGGCCAGGTCCTCGGCGGTCTGCACACCCCCGACGACGGCATCGCGCGCGCCGTCCTCGCCTGCCGCGCCCAGATCGAGCGGGCCGCGGCCCGCGGCGCCCGCTTCCTCGACCGGCACACGGTCACCGGGGTCGAACGCACCGAAGGCCGCGTCAGCGCGGTCGTCACGGACCGCGGCACGTTCCCCGCCGACCACGTCGTGTCGGCGGCGGGCTTCTGGGGCCCGGTGATCGGACGGATGGCGGGCGTCGACGTACCGCTGCAGCCGCTCGCCCACCAGTACGCGTGGACCCGGCCGCTGCCCGGACTCGCCGGCGTCAACGACCCCCGGACCGAGGCCTCCCGGCCGATCCTCCGGTTCCAGGACCGGGACCTGTACTTCCGCGAGCACACCGACCGCGTCGGCATCGGCTCGTACGCCCACCGCCCGCTGCCCGTCGACCCGTTCGCCGTGCCCTCGTACGACGACGCCACCGCCGGTGCGGGCGCCCCTGCGGCGGGGCCCGCCGCACTTCCGATGCCGTCGGTGTACCCCTTCACCGAGGAGGACTTCGCACCGAGCTGGCAGGACTGCCGCGCGCTGCTGCCCGCGCTGAAGGAATCGGCGGTCGAGTACGGCTTCAACGGCGTGTTCTCCTTCACTCCCGACGGCATGCCCCTGCTCGGCGAGTCCCCGGCGCTGCGCGGCTTCTGGCTCGCCGAGGCCGTGTGGGTCACGCACTCCGCGGGCGTCGCCAAGGCCGTCGCCGAGTGGATGGTCGACGGCAGGCCCGCGACCGACGTCCACGACTGCGACCTGACGCGCTTCGAGGGCGCGCAGCACTCCCCCGCGTACGTGGCGCGGCGCGGTGCCCAGCAGTTCGCCGAGGTGTACGACGTGATCCACCCGGCGCAGCCCCCCGACCAGCCGCGCCCCCTGCGCGTCAGCCCCTTCTACCCCCGGCAGCTGGAGCTCGGCGCCCACTTCCTGGAGGGCGGCGGCTGGGAGCGCCCGCACTGGTACGAGGCGAACGCGCCGCTCGCCGAAGGCCTGGAGGTCCCCGCGCGGGACGCCTGGTCCGCCCGCCACTGGTCCCCGATCGCCGCGGCCGAGGCGAAGGCGACGCGCGAGCGGGTCGCTCTGTACGACATGACGCCGCTGCGCCGTCTGGAGGTCACAGGACCCGGCGCCCTGGCCTTCCTACAGCGCATGACCACCAACAACCTCCGCAAGAAGCCCGGTTCCGTCACCTACACCCTCCTTCTCGACGAGGCGGGCGGCATCCGCTCCGACCTGACCGTGGCACGGCTCGCCCCCGACCGCTTCCAGGTCGGCGCCAACTCCCCCGCCGATCTCCCCTGGCTACAGTGGCACGCCCCGGACGACGTCCACATCAGGGAGATCACCCAGGGGACGTGCTGCGTCGGCGTGTGGGGGCCGCTGGCCCGCGCGCTCGTCCAGCCGCTGACGCGCGAGGACTTCTCGCACGAGGCGTTCGGCTACTTCAAGGCGCGCGAGACCTACGTCGGCCCCGTGCCGGTGACGGCGCTGCGCCTCAGCTACGTCGGCGAGCTCGGCTGGGAGCTGTACACCAGCGCCGACCTCGGCCTCCACCTGTGGGACACGCTGTGGGAGGCCGGGCGCGAGCTCGGCGTGGTCGCGGCCGGGCGCTCCGCGTTCACGAGCCTGCGCCTGGAGAAGGGGTACCGCGCCTGGGGCCAGGACATGACCGCCGAGCACGATCCGTACGAGGCGGGCCTCGGCTTCGCCGTCCGCGCGGACAAGGGCGACTTCGTCGGCCGCGCGGCGCTCCAGGACCGCGGCCCCCTCACCCGCAGACTCACCCCGCTGCTCCTCGACGATCCGGCCGCCGTGGTCCTCGGTGATGAGCCCGTGTACGTCGAAGGGGCGCGCGCGGGGTACGTCACCAGTGCCTCGTACGGCTACACGCTGGGCCGCTGCGTCGCGTACGCCTGGCTGCCGCCGCTGCCCGCGGGCACCGCCGCGCACCTCGCGTACTTCGGTGAGCGGCTGCCCGCGACGGTCGCCGACGAGCCGCTGTTCGACCCCCGGATGACCCGTATCAGACGCTAGCCGAACCACCGGGCACACCGTGCCCCCGGTGTCCCGCCACTCTCCCTGGAGGCCCCGTGTCCCGCACCACCCCCACGTACGACGTGATCGTGCTCGGCCTGGGCGGCATGGGCAAGCGCCGCCGCCCACCACCTGTCCGCGCGCGGGGCCCGCGTCCTCGGCCTGGAGCGGTTCGGACCCGTGCACCGGCGCGGCTCCAGCCACGGCGGCTCCCGGGTCACGCGCCAGTCCTACTTCGAGGACCCCGCGTACGTACCGCTGCTGCTGCGCGCGTACGAGCTGTACGAGCAACTGGAGCGGGACACCGGCCGCGACATCGCCACCCTGTGCGGCGGCATCATGCTGGGCCTGCCCGAGGGGCGGGTGGTCTCCGGGGCGCGGCTGTCCGCCGAGACCTGGGGGCTGCCGCACGAGATGCTGGACGCCCGCGAGATCCGCCGCCGCTTCCCGACGCTGACGCCGCGCTCCGAAGAGGTCGGTCTCTACGAGGAGCGGGCGGGTCTGGTCCGGCCGGAGAACACCGTCGCCGCCCATCTCCAGCTCGCCACCCGGCAGGGCGCCGAGCTGCGCTTCCAGGAACCCGTCATCCGGTGGGAGCCGTACGGGGGCGGCGTGCGCGTGCACACGCCCGAGGACACCTACACCGCGGGCCAGTTGGTGATCTGCCCAGGGGCGTGGGCGCCGGAGCTGCTCGCGGACCTCGGGGTGCCGTTCACGATCGAGCGGCAGATCATGCACTGGTTCCAGCCGACCGGCGGCGTGGGCCCGTTCCTGCCGGAGCACCATCCGATCTACGTGTGGGAGGACGCGCGGGGCGTGCAGGTGTACGGCTTCCCCGCGATCGACGGCCCCGACCTCGGCGCGAAGGTCGCCTTCTTCCGCAAGGGCACCGTCTGCACCCCTGACACCATCGACCGCACCGTGCACCCGCACGAGGTCGCCGCGATGGCCGACCACATGACACCGCGGATACCCCTGCTGCCGGGACGGCCGCTCAAGGCCGTGACCTGCATGTACACCACGACACCCGATGAGCACTTCGTGATCACGCGCCATCCCGCGCACCCGGAGTCGGTGACGGTCGCGTGCGGGTTCTCCGGGCACGGCTTCAAGTTCGTGCCGGTCGTCGGCGAGATCGTCGCCGACCTCGCCCTCGACGGCACCACCGCGCACCCCATCGAGCTCTTCGACCCGCGCCGGATCACCGGCCCGACCGCCCCGGCACCGGCCGCCGCGCCCGCTTGAGGAGGACCGACGTGACGACTCAGGTGACCGCGAGCCTCATCGCGACGCTGCCCGGCCGTGCGTACACCGACGCCGAGGTGTTCCGGCGCGAGCAGGAGCACGTCTTCGAAGCGCTGTGGGTGTGCGCGGTGCGCGCCGCCGACCTCGCCCGCCCCGGCGCGTACCGCACCGTCCAGATCGGCCGTGAGAGCGTCCTGGTCACCCGGGGCCGCGACGGCGGCCTGCGCGCCTTCCTGAACGTGTGCCGCCACCGGGGCGCGCGGCTGTGCGCGGACGCCGAGGGCGAGGTCCGGCGCGCCCTCCAATGCCCGTACCACGCCTGGACGTACGGCCTGGACGGCAGGCTCGTCACCGCGCCGAACCTCAGCGCGATGCCCGACGTCGACCGGTCCGCCTACGGCCTGGTCGCGGTGGCGCTGCGGGAGTGGCTCGGGTACGCCTGGGTGTGCCTGGCCGACGAGCCGCCGCCGTTCGAGGAGACGGTGGTCGCCGAGGCCACCGAGCGCCTCGGCGACGCGGCGGCCGTCGAGCGCTACCGGCCCCAGGACCTGGCGCTCGGCCACCGCGTCCGCTACGACGTGCGCGCCAACTGGAAGCTGATCGTCGAGAACTTCATGGAGTGCTACCACTGCGCGACCATCCACCCCGAACTGACCGACGTCCTGCCGGAGTTCACGGACGGCTTCGCCGCGCAGTACTACGTCGGGCACGGGGCCGCGTTCGGCGACGGGGTGCGCGGCTTCACCGTCGACGGCAGCGAGGGCTTCGGCCGACTGCCGGACGTCGCCGACGCGCAGGACCGCCGCTACTACGCGATCACGGTCAAGCCGTCGGTGTTCGTGAACCTCGTACCGGACCATGTGATCCTGCACCGCATGTTCCCGCTGGCCGTGGACCGCACGGTCGTCGAGTGCGACTGGCTGTACGCGCCCGGCGTGGTGGCCTCCGGGGCCGATCTGTCGAAGTCGGTGGAGCTGTTCCACCGGGTCAACGAGCAGGACTTCGCGGCGTGCGAACGCACCCAGCCCGCCATGGACTCGCGCGCCTACCGGCACGGCGGGGTGCTCGTGCCGACCGAGCACCACATCGGGGGCTTCCACGCGTGGGTGACGCGGCGGGTGGGCGCCTGACCCCGGTCCCCCGATGAGCGGCGGTCGGCGGTCGGGCGCCCCGGGCCTCAGGCCGTCGCGGGCCGCTTGAACATGCGCGTCGCCGTGATCTCCCCGTGCACCGTCTCCTCGGCCGGGGCCTGCTGCTCCTGCGGCAGGCCGGGCCGCAGGTGCTCCTCGACGCTGATGTACTTCAAACCCGCTCGCAGGTCCGCGTCGTTGCGCAACCGGATGACCAGGGGGAACTCGGCGAGCGCGGTCGTGTCGAACAGGCCGGTGGTGTAGAGGAGCTGGACGCCGAGCGCGTCCGACACCGCGCGCTGCAGCTCCAGGAGGTAGGTGGCGTTGGCGCGGCCGATGGGGTTGTCCAGGAACAGCGTGCCCGCGTGCCGGTGCTTGTCGCGGCCCCGGTCGTTGGACCGCAGCGCGGCCATCGTGCAGTACAGGGCGATGGCGGCGGTCAGCAGCTGGCCGCCGGAGAACACGTCGCCCATCTGGCCGACGGGGACGCGCTCGGCGCGCAGCACGGCGTCCGGCTTGAGGATCTCCACGGCGATGCCGCGCGGCTCCAGGGCCGCCTGAACGCCCCTGAGGAGCAGGGACATGCCGTCCCTTCGCAGGTCGGAGTTCTTCTTGACGGCCGCGCGCGTGGCGTCGTCGATGACCACGCCGAGGCGCTCCACGAGCGTGGCCTGGTCGGGCTCCTCGAAGCGGATGCGCAGGAATTCCTGGCCCGACCACTCGCCGAGGCCCTCGGGGAGGCCGGGACAGGCGCTGGGCGGACCGCAGGGTCGCCAGGGCCGACTCGACGAGGCCGCGCAGCCGGTCGACGATGCTGTCGCGGTTGCGCTCCAGCTGCTCCAGCTCGTCGGTGAGGACGCGAAGGCGGGGCGCGAAGGCGTCGGCCCACTTCTGTGCGTGCTCGGGCAGGGCGGCGGCGGGCAGCTCGCGGATCTGCTGGCGCGCGGGGGTGCGCACCTGCTCGTAGCGGGTGGAGTTGGCGTGCCGTACGAGGACGTCGCTCGCCTCGCGCACAGACGTCTCGGCGGCCGACAGGTCGGCGGCGCAGCCGCGCAGCGAGCGGCGGGCCTCGGCGGCGGCCTGCCTGGCCTCCTCCAGGGTGCCCGGGTGGGGCTCGGGCCGCTCGTCGTCCTCCGGTTCGTGGTGCTCGCGCAGCAGGTCGCGCAGGAGCGCCGACGTCTCGTCGAAGCCGCCCGCCGCGTCCTCGGTGGCGCGGTGGGTGCGCAGGAGCACGGCGTGCCGCCTCCTTCGCCCGCGTCAGCGCGTCCGTGTGGGCGGCCAGTTCGCCGGTGGCCGTGCGCAGCAGCGCCTGGGCGTGCTCGGCGTCGGCGGGGACCAGGTCGGCGGGCAGCTCGGTGTGCGCTTCACCGTCCTCGGGTGCGTGCCGCTCGGCCTCGCCGCGCAGGCGGCCGAGCTGCTCACTGGCGGTGGACGCGCGGGACTCGATCAGCTGGACCTGCGCCTCGGCGCGCGCGGCGGCGGCCTGCCGGGAGGGGCCGTCCGCGCCGTCGGTGCCCTCCAGGAGCTGGGCGGCGCGGGTGCGGACCTTGTTGCTGAGGCGGTCGAGCTCGGCGAGCGCGGCGGACTCGTCGCTCTCGGCGCGGGCCTGCTCGGCGCGCAGGTCGGCGCCGACGCCGACCTTCTCGTACAGCTGCGAGGCCGCGCGGTAGGCCTCGCGCAGCGCGGGCAGCGCGGTCTTGGGCGCCTCGTCGTCCAAGGCGACGTCTTCGGGGGCGCCCGCGATCTCGGCGCGCTCGGCGCGCAGCGCGCGGGCGGTGCGGCGGGCGTCGTCGGCGGCGCGCTGGGCGGCGCGGCGGTCCTCGTCGGCGGCGCGGGCGCGGTCCAGGCAGGTCTGGGCGCGGGCCTCGGACTCGACGGCGTCGTCGGCCAGCTCGCGCAGCTTGGTCTGCCATCCGGCGCGCTCGCGCAGGCGGAACGCGAGCCCGGCGAGGGCGTCGGCGGCGCGGCGGGCGCGCTGGGCGGCGTCCTGCCGCTCGTCCCGTACGCGGGCGGCGTCGCCCGCCGCCTCGTCGGCCTCGGCGCGCACGGTGCGGGCCTCGGCCAGCTCGGCCTCGGTCTCCTCGGCGAAGGCGCGGGCCCCGCTCGCCGCGGCGGCGAGCTCCGCCAGGCGTCCGGCCGGGCAGCCGGAGCGCCAGGACGTGAGCCGTGCGGCCAGCTCGCGGTCCTTGGCGAGGCGCTGGGCGAGCGCGCGGATCTCGTCGTCGCGCCGGGTGGCGCGGGCGCGCAGGGCCTGCCGCTCCTCGTCGGCGGCGAGCTCGTCGTGCATGGCCGGGTTCGGCGGTACGAGGAACACGTCGCCGTCGGCTGCCGCGTCGGCCGCCGGGGCCGGGGCGAGGAGGGCGGCGGCCGTGCCGACGGCGACCGTGGAGCGCGGCAGGAGCGCGGCCCCGGCGAGGGCCTCGCGGGCCCGCGCGTGGGTGTCGGGGTCGGTGATGACGACGCCGTCGACCAGCTCGGGCCGGGCGGCGAGCACGCGCGCGTGGTCGACGGGGTCGACGGCCTGCGCGAGGTAGCGCCAGCCGGGCAGGGCCGGGATGCCGTGCTCGCCGAGGAACTCGACGGTGGCGAGGACGTCGGGGCCGGGCGGCAGCAGCCCGCCGTCACCGAGGGCGCCGAGGATGCGGGCGTCGTCCGCGGCGGCCGTCCGCAGGTCGAACAGCTGGCGCTCGGCGGCGGCCACGCCGTCGTCCAGGAGGCCGCGGAGGTCGTCGGCGGCGCGGTCGAGGTCCTCGGCGGTGAGCGAGGGGGCGGTGGTCCCGTCCGTGTCGGTGGCGTCCGGTCGTCCTTCGCCCTCGGTGGCTTCGGCTCCGGCGTGGCGCGGCCGCGGCAGTCCGCCGGGCGTGCCCGGCGCTCCCGGGAGGCCGAGGAGTTCGGCGAGGCGCTCGTCCTTGGCGAGGGACTCGGCGGTGCGGTGCTCCGCCTCGTGGGCCTGCTCGGCGGCGGTCGCGGCGTCCGCGGCGCGGGCTGCGGTCAGCTCGGCACGGGACTCCGCGGCAGCGGTCTCGCGGGCGCGCTCGGCGGCCGTGCGCGCGGCCTCGCGGGCCACGTCCCACGCGGCGACCGCGGTCTTCTCGGCGTCGCTCGCGGCGAGCGCGGCGCGGGCCGGGTCGGCGTCGGGCGCGCTGTCGTCGAGCCAGCCCGCGCGAACGGCCTCGGCGGTCTCCTGTTCGACCTCGGCCAGGCGCTGGCGCAGGTGTCCGGCCTCGCTGCGGGCGCGCTGGGCCTCGGTCGCGGCGGCGGTGGCGTCGCGGTGGGCGGCCTCGCCGGTCTCCTGGAGCGTGGCGGAGCGCTCCTCCTCCTCGTTCGCGTGCGTCTCGGCGCCCTCGGCTGCGGTGTGCAGCGCCCGTACGAGATCGGCGGCGGCCGTGGCGCGGGCGGCGAGCGCGGGGGCCGCGTCCCGCTCGGCCTCGCGGATCGCGGCGGCCACGCGCGCGGAGCGGTCAGCGGCTGCGCGGTGGCGCAGGACGGCCTCGGCGGCCTGCCAGGCGGAGTGCAGGGTGCGGGCGTCGGCGAGCTCGCGGCGCTGGGCGGCCGCGGCCTTCTCGGCGACGGTCAGGGCCAGGGACGCGTGGCGGTAGGCGAGTTCGGCGGAGATCAGCGCGGAGCGCTCGCGGGCGAGATCGGCCTCGGTGACGGTGTGGGCGGCGGCCGTGACCTGCTCGGCGAGGTCCGCGGCGCGGCCGCGCTCCTCGACGGCGCGGGCCGAGAGCCGCCGGGCCAGGGTGCGGGTGCGCCGCTCGGCGCCCGCGTGCACGTCACGCGCGCGTGCCCGGGTCTCGGCGGCGTCGACGATGCGGCCGAGCAGGTCGGCGGAGCCCGCGGTGAAGTCCCGTTCGGCGATCAGCTCGGCGCGGCGGCCGAGCTTGTTGCCGAAGCCGTGAACGAGGTCGGCGAGGCCGTCCGTGTCGCGGGTGTCGGTGACGGCGCGCAGCAGCAGGTCGGTGAAGTCGGAGTCCTTCTTGACCGCGAACAGGCCCGCGGCCTCGCCCTCGTCGGCGTTCATCTCGCGCTGGTAGCGGAAGAGTTCGGGGTCGAGGCCCAGGTCTCCGAGGTGTTCGTTCCAGCGGTCGTGGATCTCCTCCCAGTGCACTTCGAGGTGCGGGTACGCCTTTCCCGCGTCCGTCAGGGCGTCGCGGAAGCCCTTCATGGTGCGGCGGCGGCCCTGTGCGCCGGAGGCGCCTTCCACGGAGGGGCGCACGGCGGTGGCCTCGGCGACGGGCCAGCGAGTCCAGGCTCAGGCCGGGGCCCGGCCTGAACGAGTACCAGGCCTCGGCGAACTTCCGCGGGTCGTTGGAGACCTGCCGTCCGCGCCACTCGCTGACCTTGCCGACGACGACGCACTCGCCGGTGAGCGTGTGCTGCCACTCCAGGGCGACGTGGCCGCAGTCGTCGGCGAGGAGGAACTTGCGGAGCACGCCGGAGCTGGCGCCGCCCAGGGTGTTGCGGTGGCCCGGCAGCATCACCGAGAAGATCAGCTTGAGCAGGACGGACTTGCCGCCGCCGTTCTCCAGGAAGAGCACTCCGGCGGGCGCGGGCCTGCGCGGCGGGCCGACGGGCTCCTCCTCGAAGAACTCCGCCTGCGCGGGCGCCGGGTCGGGCACCACGTCGCCGACGCCGCGCAGGTCGAGGACGGTGTCGGCGTAGCGGGCGCCGGCAGGACCGATGGAGTAGAGGCGGACCCGGGACAGCTCGTACATGGCGGCGGACTCTCGTCGTAAGTCGGTGACTCGTGCGGAACGGCGGGGCGTTGGGCCCCGGCGGGGGGCGTCAGGAGTGGAACGGCAGGCCCGCGTCGGCCGCCAGCTCCAGGTCGTCGGTGTCGTCGGGGGGCAGGAGCGTCGCGGAGCCGTCCGTGACGGGGACGACGCCGAGTTCCAGGAGCTCGGCCATGGCGGCGGTGCCCGCCATGTCGCGCACCTGGAGCTGGTAGCGCGCGGTCGTGCGGTACGTCCCTCCGGAGTCGTCGCCCGTGCGCTGGAGGAAGCCGGATTCGGTGAGGAACGCGACGGCCTTGCCGACGATGCCGGTGGTGGAACCGGCGAGCCTGCGGGCGTCCTTGGTGGCTCCGGTGGCGCTGCGCCGGGCCCAGATCCGCCAGGCGGCTTCGAGGCCCGGGGCGTCCGTGGCGGGGTCGGTGTTCTCGCCCTGTTCCTCGGCGCGCTCCTCCAGGCGGCGGCAGGCCTGGCGGACGAAGGCGTCGACGCCGTTGACCGTGACCCGACCGATGTAGCCGTCGTCGGCGAGGTCCTCGGGGCGCGGGAAGGCCAGGGCGGCGACGGCGAGGTGGGCGAGGCCGTGCAGGAAGCGGTCGGTGGAGTCGGCGGCGGCGCGGCGCGCGTAGTCGCCCATGCGGACGGCGAAGACGGAGTCCTCGGCGGCGGTGACCGCCATCCCCGCGCGCGGGGACACCTCGAGGACGATGAGCCCGAGGCCGGTGGCGACCGCGTCGGCGAGGCGGGCGAAGGGCGGGTCCTCGCGGTAGCGGCGCAGCAGTTCGCCGTACTCCTGGTCGCGGGCGGGCTGGAGCTTGGGCTGGAGGCCGAACGCGACGAGGCGGGCGGCGTCGGCGGCGTCGGCCGGGGTGAGCGCGGCGGGGGCCTGCGGGGCCGCGGCGGAGTCCGGCTCGCCCCACGCGGCGTGCTCTGCGGGGTGGTCGGTCACGGCTGCGGCTCCTTGCGGTGGTGGGGGGTGCGTGCGTCGTGCGGGGCGCTCGGGGTGGTGGCGCGGGGGCGGGGGGCATCAGGCGGCCTCCGTCCGGTCGGCGGCCATGCCCGCCGCGTCGAGCAGGGCCGTGCCGACGATGAGGTCAGCGCCGCCGAACTCCGGGTCGTCGAGCTCGGTGCCGTCGTCAACGGCGAAGAGCAGCTTCTCCTCGCCCTGGCGGTAGGCCGTGCCCACCGGCGGGCTGGCGGCGTGGACGGCGAGCAGGGCGACCAGATACGGCAGTTCGCCGTCGCGGTCGCGGGCGTCGGCGAGCAGCCCGGAGAGCCTGCGCGGCGCGTCCGGCGGCAGGGCGAGCAGCTCCATGGCGCTCGCCAGCTGCTCCTCGGTGAACCGGCTGTCGTCGGGGGTGGCGATGAGGTCGGGCTCGGGCATCTCGGCGCCCAGGTGCTCGCGCTCTATCGGCGGGGTCAGCAGTATCTCCACCAGGTCGCCGACGCGGACGGACACCGGGGTGCGCAGGCCCGTGCCGTGCGCGAAGAACGCGTCCGTGACCCGGGTGCGCCCGCTCGGCGGGGAGCGGGAGCAGGGGGGCAAGCAGCTGGCCGTACAGGTCGAGCCCGGCGCGGGCGGTGGGGGTGGTGAACGCCTGCCGGTCCTGCTCGGCGCGGAACAGGGGGCCCGCTTCGAGGAGGCGGGACTGGAGCTGGGTGTGGCGCCGGATGCAGTCCTTGACGATGTCGACGAGCTCGGCGGCGCGGCGCTTCTGCTCGGGGTCCTCGGACTCGTCGCGGGCCTTGCGGATGTTCGTCAGGATCGCGTTCTCGTGGCGATAGCGGTCGGCCACGTGGTCGAGGGCTTCGGCGATCATGTCGGGGACGGCTTGCAGCCAGTCCACCGCGCGCACGTTGCGCCGGGTGGCGTCCAGGGCCTTGCGGAGCGTTTCCGAATACTGCACGGTGCGGTAGCGCGCCTGCTCGGCGGCGAGCTGGGCGTCGGCGAGGCGGCCGCGGCTGATGAGCACCTCCAGCTTCACCTCGGCGGCGATCTGGGCGCTGGTCACGTCCGTGTCGAGGGCGCCCACCAGGACGTTCACGGCCTCGTCGGTGGTGCGCAGATAGACCCCGCCGCCGTAGCCCGGCACCTCCTCGATGAGCTTGAAGTCGTAGTCCCGCCGGACGTACGTGCCGTCCTGGTCGAAGGTGCCGTAGACCGCGCGGAAGCCGCGGTCCACGCTGCCGACGTTGATCAGGTTCTCCAGGACCCAGCGGGCGACGCGCTCGTGCTCGGCGGCCGGGCGGCGCGGGGCCTGGGCGGCGATGCGGGGCAGCAGGCGGGCGACGATCTGCTCGTGGTCGGCGCCCGTGTCGAAGTCCATGTTCAGCGTGACCAGGTCGATGGCGGAGAGGGCCACCTCCGCCATCGCGTACACCGAGTACTCGCCCGCGAGGTTGGCCTTGCGGGCGTCCAGGTCGTGCAGCGGGGCCGTGCACGCGAGCGCGCGCAGGCGCCGCGCCAGGCCCTCGTCGGCGGCCGGGCCCGGCGCGGGCCGCGGCCCCGCGCTGAGCTGGGGCGGAGCGGTGTCCGATACGGCAGGCGAAGTCACGGTGCACAGACTAGGTCCTCGGTCTGACAACGGTCGAAACGACGCAGATGCCCCCCGCCGCGCTGGGGGGCCGCGCCCGGCGTCCGCGGTCCTCGCGGGAGCGCCCGGGACCGGTGGGAGGGCCAGCGGCGGCGCCCCCGGCCGGGCGGGAGCCGCCGCGCCTCACCGGGTGCCGAGGCCGCCCTCCGCCACCCGCCGCGCGTAGGTTTCGGCCAGACCGCGCCGCGAGTCGTCCAGGTACACGGCGAGCAGCCGCTCGGCCTCGGGCCCCTCGCCGGCCTCGAGCGCTTCGAGGAGCTGCTCGTTGCGGGCGAGGTAGGGCTCGTGCAGCCGGCGCGGGTCGTCCACCACGTGGAAGGCGAGCCGCAGTTCGGCGAAGACGCTGCGCATCAGCTCGTCGGTGCGGGCGCTCCCGGCGAGCGCGACCAGCTCCCGGTGGAAGTGGATGTTGGCCGTGGAGACGCCCTTCCAGTCCCGCGCGCGGGCGGCCGCCTTCCCTTCGGCGACCGCGGTGGCGAGCCGGTCCACGGCGTACGGCGGGCTGCCGAGGCCGCGGACGACGGCGCACTCGACCAGGCACCGGATGCGGTAGATGTCCTCGACGTCGTCGACGGTCAGGACCCGCACGAAGACGCCGCGGTTGAGCTCGTGGACCAGCAGCCGTTCGTGGGTGAGCAGCCGGAAGGCCTCGCGCAGGGTGTTGCGGGAGACGCCGAGCGCGCCGCCGATGCTGTCCTCCGACAGGCGCGTCCCCGGCGGGAAGTACCCCTCCGCGATCCGGCTCCGCAGGATGTCCGCGACCCGCTCGGCGGTGCTGGTGCGGCCCAGCAGCGCCCGGTCGTCGGCGAGTCCGGTCAGTTCAGCCATGCTCCGCCATCCCCTCAGCCATGCCCGGATTCAACCGCAGAGACAAGAACGAAACAACATGGGTATTGAGGGATCGTTGAACAATCCTCTACGTTGTCCGGCAAGCGGCTCCCGCTCCCCGCACGGCGCCGCCATGTTCAGCCCCTCAGACGCGCCCTCCAGCACCGCCGACCCCTCTGCGAGGTGCCCATGAGCTCGACCCCGCCACCCACCCCGATATCGCTGGACGACCAGGGGGGCGACACCCGACTCCCGGACGACAGCGGCGCGTTCGGCTGGCTGCGCGCGCTCGGCCCGCGCGGCCGCCGCGCCTTCACCGGCGCCTTCGGCGGCTACGCGCTCGACTCCTACGACTACTTCACGCTGCCGCTGACCATGGTCGCCCTCAAGGCGTACTTCGACCTGGACAGCGGCCAGACCGGACTGCTCACGACCGTCACGCTGGTCGTCTCCGCCGTGGGCGGCGCCGTCGCGGGCATCGTCGCCGACCGCATCGGCCGGGTGAAGGCCCTGATGATCACGGTGATCACCTACGCGGTGTTCACCGTCGCCTGCGGCTTCGCGCCCAACTACGAGACGCTGCTGGTCTTCCGCGCCCTCCAGGGCCTCGGTTTCGGCGGCGAGTGGGCCGTCGGCGCGATCCTGGTCGCCGAGTACGCGAGCGCCAAGAACCGCGGCCGCACGCTCGGCGCGATCCAGAGCGCCTGGGCCGTCGGCTGGGGTCTCGCCGCGCTCGTGTACACCCTGGTCTTCCAGTTCATGGACGACGACGTCGCCTGGCGCGTGATGTTCTGGACGGGCGCGCTGCCCGCGCTGCTCGTGGTCTACGTACGCCGCAACGTCCACGACGCCCCGGAGGCGGCCGCCGCGCGCGAGAAGAGCGCGGAGAAGGGCTCGTTCACAGCCATCTTCAAACCGGACCTGCTGCGCGTCACGTTCTTCGCGGTGCTGCTGTCCACGGGCGTCCAGGGCGGCTACTACACGCTCGCCACCTGGGTGCCCACCTACCTCAAGGACGACCGCGGCCTCACGGTCGTCGGCACCGGCGGGTACCTCACGTTCCTGATCTCCGGCGCCTTCCTCGGCTATCTGACCGGCGGCTACCTCACCGACAAGCTGGGCCGCAAGCGCAACATCACCCTGTTCGCGTTCCTGTCCGCGGCCAGCATCGTCGCGTACACGAACATCCCCGACGGCGCCAACGGCCTTCTCCTAGTGCTCGGTTTCCCGCTGGGCTTTTGCATGTCGGCCATCTTCAGTGGCTTCGGCTCGTTCCTCAGCGAGCTGTATCCGGCCGCCGTGCGCGGGACGGGGCAGGGCTTCACGTACAACACCGGGCGTGCGATCGGCGCGGTCTTCCCCACCACCGTGGGCTTCCTGGCGGACAGCTGGGGCACGGGCGGCGCGCTGATCTTCGGAGCGTTCGGGTACGCGCTCGCCGTCATCGCCCTGTTCGGGCTGCCGGAGACGCGCGGAAGGGAGCTGCTGTGACTCCCCGGGAGGCGCGCGAGAGGTTCCGGGCGGGCCTCAGTACCCCGACGGCGGGCTGGGCGCCGGGACACACCCAGGCGAACCTGATCGCGGTCCCCGCCGACTGGGCGTACGAGATGCTGCTGTTCTGCCAGCGCAACCCGAAGCCCTGCCCGGTCCTCGACGTCACCGACGCGGGCTCCTGGACCACGCCGCTCGCCCCGGGCGCCGACCTGCGCACCGACCTGCCGCGCTACCGGGTGTGGGAGCACGGGGAGCTGGTCGACGAGCCCACCGACGTGCGCGGGCGCTGGCGCGAGGACCTGGTGGCCTTCCTCATCGGGTGCAGCTTCACCTTCGAGCGGTCCCTGGCCGAGGCCGGAGTGCCGCTGCGCCACATCGAGCAGGGCCGCAACGTCTCCATGTACGTCACCGACCGCCCGTGCCGGCCCGCGGGGCGGCTGCGGGGGCCCATGGTGGTGTCGATGCGGCCCGTCCCGCCGGCGTGCCTGTCGGCGGCGATCAGGGAGAGCGCGCTGCTGCCCGCCGTGCACGGCTCGCCCGTCCACTGCGGCTACCCGGCCGGGCTCGGCATCGCCGACCTGGACAAGCCCGACTTCGGCGACCCCGTGGACGCCGAGCCCGACGACATCCCGGTGTTCTGGGCGTGCGGCGTCACGCCCCAGGCCGCCGTGATGGCCTCCCGGCCGCCGTTCGCGATCACGCACGCGCCGGGGCAGATGTTCCTCACCGACGCCCGCGACGAGCAGTACCGCGTCGCCTGAGCGGCACGAACGG
>JAVLTM010000021.1:0-22944 GCA_037117115.1 Streptomyces sp. PmtG
GCCTTCGAAACCAGTGAGGAAGGAAGTGGGCCGGGAGCAAGGCCCCGCCGGACTACGTCGAGGGCTCCACGATCTGCTCCTTGACCTGCTCCCGGGTCATCGCGCCGACCCACACGCGCAGCTTCGCGAGATCCCCCGGCAGGTAGTGGCCGGTCTTGCCCTGCGCGGAGCCGCGTCCGGTCGCCAGCGCGCCGTCGCCTTGCTGGGCCTTGGCCAGTCCGGCGTCGTCGTCGCCCTGCTGAACGAACGGTCCGACGTACAGCCGGGCGACTCCGAACCGCTGGGCACCGTCGTCATCGGTGAAGTCGAGGCCCGTGTCGAAGACTCCGGTCACATCGGCCCAGGTGTCCCACTCCTCGTCCTTGACCGCCTCTTCCGCGGGCGCGACAGCCGTGGCGACGACCTTCCCCTCGGCGTTCACCGCGGTACGTCCGAACTTCCACACGTAGTCCTCGGCGGTGGCCTTCTCCACCCAAAGCGCCCACGACGACTCCCTCCCCTCACCGGCGTCGCCTGCCCCGCCACGAGCGCCCGGTAGCCGAGGGGTTTGCCCGCGAACTCAGCCTTCGTCAGCCTCACCCGCGCCGAGACCGTGAACGACCCGGTCTCGTCGACGACGGGGCCGCCGGCCGAGGCGTAGCCGCTTCTGCCGTCCAGGACGAGGGACGTGGCGTCCTCACCGGTCAGACGGGCGCCGGAGGCGGACAGGTCCAGGGGGCCCCGGCGGTAGGGGAAGGACGCGCTGGACGGGTCGTCCGGGTCCTCGGGGCTCTCGATGACCTGGCCGCCGGAGGAGATGGTGGCGTCCCAGTGCCCGACGAGTTCGTTGGCGGGCAGCCCGGCGCGCTCCAGGCGGCTCTCCTCCCGGATCTCGTCCGGCTGCAGCTTCCGCTGCCACGTCGCGACCTCGTCGATCCGCCCCAGGAAGTACTCGCCGTAGGAGCCGTCCACCTTGCTCCGTCCGACCATCATGTTCCGGTCGGCCGTCCACGGGGAGTACGTCTTCGCCTCGTCCGCGAGGACCACCGGCTCGCCCTGGGCCCTGCCGTTAACGAACAGCTGGATCGTGTCGTCCTTGTCGTCGCCGCCCTCATTCGTGTCGAAGACGCCGACGAGGTGCGTCCACACCTTCAGCGGGGGATTCTCCGCGTCGGCGGTGGAGCGGATGTAGACGGGCCCGTTCTTGTCCTGGTCCGTGCGGTTGAACACCCATGTCTTGAGGGCGGAGGAGTAGTAGAGGGTGAAGGCCGAGCCGTGCTCGCCGGGCGCCGAGAGCACCACACGGTTGGCCTTGTCGTCGGTCAGGTACGCCCATGCGGACACCGTGAAGGAGCCCTGGGTGTTGACCGGGACGCCGTCCGTGGAGGCGTAGCCGACCTGCTTGTCGGGGTCGCTCTGGTTGTCGTTCAGGCGCAGCGCGTAGTCCCCGGCGCCGCGGCGGCCCATGGTCGACCAGCCGGTCCCGGCCGCGTCGCGCAGGATGACGTCGTGGCGCGCGCCGACCACGCCGGTGTCGTTGGCCGTGGTCCTGTCGGAGCCCGGTCGGGCGTCGTCGAAGCGCCAGCGGCCGGTGGTCCCGGGGGCGGCGTCGACCTTGAAGACGAACTCCGCGGGCGGTCCCCAGCGGACGCGGCCTTCCTTGTCCTTCCGCAGGTCACTGGCTTCCACGGACAGTGTCTGCGTGCCCGCGAAGCCCGGATTGATGAGCGCGACCGCCATACCGCTGGGTGACGCCGTCACCGTCTTGGTGGCATCGGCGTCCGACGTCAGGAACCGCCAGCGGTACTGCTTGACGTCCCTGTCCGCCGCGTGCGGCAGGAACTGGAAGGCGCCGGGCCTGCCCGGGCCGCCGTGCGGGTCGCAGTCGTTGGCGGTGCACTCGCGGTACGGGGTGGCGGACCAGATCGTCGGTTCCTTCGGCGCCGTCGAGTCGATGCGCAGGTAGCACCACTTCGAGTACGGGGAGAAGAGGTCGCCCTTCTTGCCGCCGTAGACCCAGTGCGACTGGGTGCGGGCCTTGAAGCGGTACAGGCCGCCGTCCGCGCGCTTGGTGGTGGTGATGGTCTCCAGCGTGCCGTCCGGGTCCCAGCCCGAGTTCGGCTTGTAGTCCTTCCAGACGTCCGACCACGAACCCGAGGTCGTGTCCGTGCTGGAGCGCTGCATCACGAACTCGGCCTGGAGGGAGCCCTCTTCCTCGCCCTGGTGCTGCTCGACCTTGGTCTGCACCCGGGCCTGGATCTTCGGCGTGTCCACCGTGACCGTCACGGGGTCCTTGGCCGGGCGGCACTGCGCCTTGCCGGTGCCCGTCCCGGGGATGGCACCGACCGAGGTCGGCACCCCCGGCTTGTGCATGTACTGGACTGTGAGCTCGGCGTTGTTGTCGAACCGCTTCCAGGCCCGCGGCTCGCCCTCGTCCTTGGCCCGCAGCATCAGCGTGAGGCGCGAGATCTTGCCGCCCGCGAGGGAGCGCACCGTGGAGGTGAGGTTCTCGTCCTTTTCATCCGGGTTGTCGTTGAACTCGATCCAGGAGTTGGGCTGTTCGGGGCTGCACAGGCTGCCGCGGCCCGCGGAGACGTACCGGTCGCCCATCTGGTCCAGGCGCTTCGGCCCCGGCCAGCGCGTGCCCTCGGAGATGTTGTCCGTGCGCTCCAGGTCGACCCAGTGCGGCTGGCAGTTGTACGACCAGGTCTCGTACGCGCGGAAGGTCGCGTCCAGGACGTGCTTGCCCGCGAGCTTGGAGGCGCCGAACTCGAAGTACATCCGGTCCGTGTAGCCGCCCAGGTCGCAGTAGTAGCCGTCGGCGATCCCGCACCGGCCGACGCCCTTGGGCTCGCTGAACTTCCAGAACTTGTCGCCGTCCGACGACAGCTTCGTCCACTCGGAGCGGCCGAGGCCCACCGGGGGGTCGATGAAGACGGGGTACACGGTCTTCTCGCCGCGCAGCAGGTCCAGGTCGGGGGTCACCGACACCGCGCCGTTCCCGACGGTCACGGGCAGGTCGGCGGTCGCGTCTCCCTGGCCGGGCTGTGCCGGGTCCTCGGCGGCGCCCTTCTTCGCGGGGCGGTCTTCGGGGGCGATGGCACGCGGGCTCTTGCGGGGTGCGGGCGTGGTCGCGGTGTCGCCTGCGGAGTCCCACATCTGTCCGGAAGGACCGCGGAAGACGGCGTTGCCGTCGGCGTCGACCGCGCGCAGCCCGCCGCCCTCCCCCGGGGTCACGCTCAGGCCCTCGCCGCGCACGGTGAGCCTGACCTTCTCAAGATCGGGGCTCGCGGCGGCCTCGGCCGACTTGACCACGAGGACCTCGCGGTAGCCCTCGGCCGTCGCCGTCAGTCGCAGGTCCACGCCGTTGACCGGCACGTTCGCGTACGTGGCCGTCGCGCCGTCGAGGGCTCGGGCAGGGGCGTCGGCCAGCCCAGCTTGAGGCGCTGGTCGCCGGTGCCGAGGCTCAGGAGCCCGGTCCCGCTGCCGCCGCCGGAGAAGGAGAGGTCCACCACGGCCGACTTGGGTCCGACGGTGCCGTCCGCCCGCTTCTCCAGGGTGACGTCGATGTCCCGCCAGGCCCCGTTCCGGTCCCGGGCCCGCTGCGGCTCCGTGGACTGCCTCAGCGTGAACGAGCCGTCCGGGTTGGCCGTGGTGGTGGTGTACTCGGTACGCTCCGCGGCCACTTCCACCGGCTCACCGGTCGCCGACGCGCGCTGGGATGCGGACCGCTCGGTCAGGGGCGCCTCCGGTGCCGCCGCTCGCGCCTCGCTCCCGGGAACTGCGAACGCGGTCACGGGCTGCAGCGTGAGCGCCAGCGCGGCCGCCGCGAGGCCTCCCGTCACACGCCGTGAGCTTCGCTGTTTTCGGGCACGGCGATGCCTCCACCCCAGATCCACAATCCCCACCCCAGAGTCACCAATACTTCACACATTGCAGGCCGAGTGAGTAAAAGCGGAGTTGGTTCCCTGCGTCAAGGTGACTTGCGACGCAATTCCATGCGACCATACGCCCTCAATCGGGCGATATAGAGCGGAACTTGAAGCTCCAGTCAGTCGCGGCCAGAACGCTGCTCACTACTATCCGTGAGCGTTACGACCCGACAGGTGCCCGGAATTAGCCATTCCCCGTGGACGCCCACACTGAGGTTTGGCATCAACTCCTTTGCTGGAGCGACGCGAAGAGGGCTCTTCAGGGTCAGGACGGGAGGGCGAATCGGCCAGCAATCAAAAAGACGTGATCACTCTGCGCCATCACGCGGCCACTCCGCTCCGCGTGTATGAACTCTTGACAACCTCATTGGTCTGGACCACCTTGTACGACCAGCGGTGGCCGCCGTTTTCGTACCTCCCTTCGCAACTCCCCCCACGGAGGCAGAAGATGGACCGCGTTCGCAGAACGAACCCGCGCGCGAGGAGCGTGCTCGTCGGTGGGATCGCCGCTCTTGGGCTCGCCCTCGCCGGTCTGGCCACCGGCGGTGCCGGTGCCGCCGACGCGCAGTCCGGGCGGGACGCCGGGCATGCAGGCGCAGACCCGGGCCGTGCCCAAGCACGCCGTCACCGGGTACTGGCAGAACTTCAACAACGGGGCCACCGTGCAGCGGCTCGGCCAGGTGCAGGATCAGTACGACATCATCGCCGTGGCCTTCGCCGATGCCACCGGGCAGCCGGGGCAGGTGACCTTCAACCTGGACTCGGCGGGGCTCGGCGGGTACACCGTGGCGCAGTTCAAGGCCGACATCAAGGCCAAGCAGGCGGCCGGGAAGTCCGTGGTCGTGTCGGTCGGGGGCGAGCGCGGGACCGTGTCCGTGAACAGCCCCACCGCAGCCGCGAACTTCGCGAACTCCGTCCACGCGCTCATGCGGGAGTACGGGTTCGACGGCGTCGACATCGACCTGGAGAACGGGCTCAACGCGACGTACATGACGCAGGCCCTGAAGTCGCTCGCGCAGAAGGCCGGTCCTGGGTTCGTGCTCACCATGGCGCCGCAGACCATCGACATGCAGTCGACGTCCAACGCGCTACTTCAGGACGGCCCTGAACGTGAAGGACATCCTCACGGTCGTCAACATGCAGTACTACAACAGCGGGGCGATGCTGGGCTGCGACGGGAAGGTCTACAGCCAGGGGTCCGTGGACTTCCTGACCGCGCTCGCCTGCATCCAGCTGGAGGGCGGGCTCGCGCCGTCGCAGGTGGGCATCGGGACGCCCGCGTCGCCGCGCGGGGCCGGGTCGGGGTACGTGTCGCCGACCGTCGTGAACAACGCCCTCACCTGTCTGGCGCGGGGCACCAACTGCGGGTCGTTCAAGCCGTCGAAGACCTATCCGGGCATCCGGGGGGCCATGACCTGGTCGACCAACTGGGACGCCCTGAACGGGAACGCCTGGTCCAACGCGGTGGGGCCGCACGTGCACGGGCTGCCGTAGCGCGCACCGCGGCCGCGGGCCCCGGGGAGCGGTCTCCCCGGGGCCTTCGCACGCCTCACCAGGGCAGTTCGCGCACCTGCTGCACGCACAGGACCGAGGAACAGCAGCCCCGACGCCGCCAGCATCACGTTGCTGAGCACTCCGTTGCGCCACTGCTGGGGCGTGCGGGAGGAGTTGAGCAGCCACAGGAGCGTGAGCGCCAGGAACGGCATGAAGAAGGCGCCCAGGACGCCGTAGAAGATGACGAGCCCAAAGGGCTGGTCCAGAAAGAGCAGGCCGATGGGCGGGAAGGTGAGCCAGAGGAGGTAGAGGCGGAACGGGAGGGACTTCTCCCGGCGGCCCGCGGCGACCTCGGCGACCATCGCACCGCCGCCGTCCACGGCACTGGCCCCGACGCCGACTCCGACTCCGCCGCCGTCCACGGCACTGGCCCCGACGCCGACTCCGACTCCGCCGCCGTCCGCAGCATCGGCCCCAGCTCCGCCGCCGTCCACAGCACCGGCTCCGGCGCCGCTGCTCCCGGCACCAGCACCGGCACCCCCCTCCCCCGCCCCCCGAGCCCGCCGCTCCTTCAGGATGCGCTCCACGAAGTCCGCCGAACATCAGGCTCACCCCGTGCCACACGCCCATCAGCGCGCCGAAGGACGTGGCGAAGAAGCCGATCAGGAACAGCTTCGCGGTGACCGTGCCGAAGCGGTCCGCCAGGACGTCGCCGAGGTCGATCAGGCCCCGGTCGCCCTTGGCGAGGGCGATGCCGGAGGAGTGCAGGAGCTCGGCGCCGATGATGAGCATGGCCAGGACGAAGACGCCGGTCGTGAGGTAGGCGACGCGGTTGTCGAGGCGCATCACCTTGAGCCAGGTGATGTTCGTCCAGCCCTTGGAGTTCACCCAGTAGCCGTACGCGGCCATGGTGATCGTGCCGCCGACGCCGCCGATCAGGCCCAGGGTGTAGAGCAGGGAGCCGTCGGGCAGGACGGGGGCCAGGCCCGCGAGGGCCTCGCCGAGGTTCGGGGACACCCTGATCGCGACGTACACGACGATCAGGAACTTCATCCCGATCACGACCGTCATCGCCTTCTCGAACACGGCGTACCGGTTGAACCAGACGAAGGCGAGCCCGAGAAGACCGCAGATGACCGCCCAGGTCTTCAGCCCTGGACCGTCGGGGAAGAGCGCGACCAGCGGCAGCGCGCTGGAGGACATCGCCGTGGCGCCGTACACGAAGCCCCAGATGACGACGTAGATCGCGAAGTAGACCGTGGTCCACTGGCCGAGGCTGCGCCAGCCCTCGAACAGGGTGCGGCCGGTGGCCAGGTGCCAGCGCCCGGTGGCCTCCGCGAGGGAGATCTTGACGAGGCAGCCGATGACGGCGGCCCACAGCAGGGTGTAGCCGAACTTGCTGCCCGCGATCAGGGTGGCGACCAGGTCGCCCGCGCCGACGCCGGTCGCGGCGACGACGATCCCCGGACCCACGTACTTCCAACTGGCCTTGCGCATACGGGCCGTGCCCGGCCCTGCCTCGTCGATGTCGCCACCCGTGGTTTCAGCCATGCGATCAAGAAAGCGCATGGGTGCGGGGTGCACAAGGGGTCGTGCGTGGGGTGTGGGGGCGTGGAGGGCCGCTGGCTCGCGGCGGTCACCGTCTGCTCGCGGGCCCGGCACAGCCGACTCCCGGGCCAGGCACAGCCGACTCCCAGGAGCGGCACAGTCGGCTCAAAGGCGCATTGACCAGAACATGCCAGGACTGCACCATGGGCCTGCTCACCGCTCACCGCACCCCACGCGTCGCAGTGCACCACCCCCCCCCACCCCCACAGGAGCATTCATGCGACTTCGCATACGCGGAAAGAGATCAGCGGCCGTGGCGGCCGTGCTCGCCCTCGCGGTCGCGGCGCCCCTCAGCGCCACCGCGTCCGACTCCTCGTCGCCCTCGGCCAAGAAGGCGGCAGCGGCGGCAGCGGCCGAGGACGAGATCCGCCAGTACTCGGTGCCCGGGCCCGCCACCCGCGCCGCCCGCACGGCGCTCGCGGCGACCGGCGTCTCCATCGACGAGGCCGACGACCACGGGGTCGTCGTCTCCGCGAACGCCGCCCAGGCCAGGAAGCTGCGCGCGCTCGGATACACCCTCAAGGCGCTGCCCGCGCCGCCCAAGCGCTCGGGCGAAGGTCCGGTGCGGGTGCGGGACTTCCCGCCCGCCGACTCCCGGTACCACAACTACGCGGAGATGACCGCGGAGATCGACCAGCGGCTCCAGCAGTACCCGAACATCATGAGCAAGCGCGTGATCGGCAAGTCGTACCAGGGCCGGGACATCGTCGCCATCAAGATCAGCGACAACGTCGGCACGGACGAGAACGAGCCCGAGGTCCTCTTCACCCACCACCAGCACGCCCGTGAGCACCTGACGGTGGAGATGGCCCTCTATCTGCTGCGGGAGTTCGGCGCGGGCTACGGCAGCGACGCGCGCGTCACCAAGATGCTCAACGAGCGCGAGATCTGGATCGTGCCGGACCTCAACCCCGACGGCGGCGAGTACGACATCGCCACCGGCTCCTACCGCAGCTGGCGCCTGAACCGGCAGCCCAACCCGGGCGGCGCCACCGGCACCGACATGAACCGCAACTGGAACTTCAAGTGGGGCTGCTGCGGCGGCTCCTCGGGCACCCCGGGCTCCGAGACCTACCGGGGCCGCGCCCCCGAGTCCGCGCCGGAGGTCAAGGTCGTCGCGGACTTCGTGCGCAGCCGGGTGATCGGCGGCAAGCAGCAGATCAAGGCGGGCATCGACTTCCACACGTACAGCGAGCTGGTCCTTTGGCCGTACGGCTACACGTACAACGACACGGCGCCGGGGCTGACCCAGGACGACCACGACGCCTTCGCCACCGTCGGCCGCAAGATGGCCGCGAGCAACGGCTACACGCCCGAGCAGTCCAGCGACCTCTACATCACCGACGGCACCATCGACGACTACCTGTGGGGCAGCCAGAAGATCTTCGGCTACACCTTCGAGATGTACCCGAGGTCCGGCGGCGGCGGCTTCTACCCGCCCGACGAGGTCATCGAGCGCGAGACCTCCCGCAACCGGGACGCGGTGCTCCAACTCCTGGAGAACTCCGACTGTATGTACCGGTCGATCGGGAAGGAACAGCAGTACTGCTCCGGGCAGTGAGCGGGCGCTGAGCGGCACGGCCGTCAGTCGTCCATGAACACGAGGCGGCGCGTCTGCCCGGCACCTCCCGGTGCCGGGCTCACGGCCGCCCGGCCCGCGGGCACGGCCCGCTCCCGGCCCCAGGTCCTGATCTGCTCGATCCGCTCCGGGTCGACCCGGCTCATCGGCACCGTGTTGGCGAAGACGTCCGGCAGGAACGACGGCTTGAGCGGCGCGGCCCCGTCGTTCAGGAGCACCTCCTCGCCCGCCTCGTGCAGCGCCGACTCGATGTCGGAGCCCGCGAACCCCTCGGAGAGGTCCACGAGTCGCTCCACCTCGCGCGGCTCGGGCTCCGCGCGCAGATAGCGGCGGTAGTGGAGCTCGATGATCTCCTTGCGGTCCGCGGCGTCCGGCAGGTCCACGAAGAAGAGCTCGTCGAAGCGGCCCTTGCGCAGGAGCTCCGGCGGCAGGCTCCGGATGTCGTTGGCGGTGGCGACGACGAAGGCCCGCGAGCGCGACTCCTGGAGCCAGAACAGGAAGTGGCCGGTGATCCGCTGCGGCACGCCGGTCATGTCGTCGCGGCCCGCGAGGCCCTTCTCGATCTCGTCGATCCACAGCACGCAGGGCGCCACCCGGTCCGCCATCGCGAGGGCCTCCCGGAAGCGGCCCTCGGACTCGCCGAGCCACTTGCCGTGGATGCTGGCCATGTCCAGGCGGTACAGCGGCAGGCGCCAGGTGTGGGCGATGGCCTTGGCCGACAGGGACTTGCCGCAGCCGGGCACGCCGACCAGGAGCACGCCGCGCGGCGGCCGCAGGCCCGTGCCGCGCAGGTCGGCGTGCATGAGCCGCTGCTTGCGGCGCAGCCACGCGCGCAGGCTGGAGAGCCCGCCCACCGCGTAGTCGCCCTCCTTCAAGGCGACCTTCTCCAGGCCCGTGAGGTTGCTGAAGATGCGGTCCTTGGCCCCCGCGAGCCCCAGGACGTCGTCCCGCTCGACAGAGCCCTTCGCGGCGATGGTCGCCATGAGGTTGACGCACTCCGCCTCGGTGACCCCGTTCAGGAACTCGGCCGCGCGGCGGGTGTCGTCCTCGGTCCACTCGATGGGGAGGTGGCCCTGGTGGTCCTTGAGGAAGCCGGTGAGCGTGCCGTACATCTCCTCGGGGTCCGGCAGGTCCAGGTGCAGGCTCATGCCGAGGCGCTGGAGGCCGCTCCAGATCGGCGCGTCGGTGAGCAGGACGATGCTGCCCATGTTGTCGTCGGCGAGCCGGGCCAGCTCGGCGATGTGCCGGGTGACGGGGGTGTCGTCCGCCAGGTGGTCGGGGTCGACGAAGACGACGGTGGCGTTCGCCCTGGCGCTGAACTGCGCGGCCGCGAAGTCCATCGCCCCGGTCAGCGAACGGTCCTCGTGGACGGGCGCGTTGGTGCGCAGGTCGCGCAGTCCCGTGGCGCGCGTGTAGATCCAGAACGGCATGCCGCTGCGGCGCGGCTGCCGTGCCGCGTCGCCGATCAGGCGCAGGGCGCGGCGCTGCTCGATGGTGCGCATGCCGATCACCGGGACACGGGCGGAGAGATAGCTCTCCAGGTGGCGCAGGCTCTCGGCGTAGTTCGACATGGCGGTGAGGGGCCTTTCATCGAGTCGGCGGCAGTCGGCGGCAAGGGCGGGCGGGTGCGGCATCAGTCGGTGACGACGCGGCGGCGTGGCGGCGGCCCGGTCGGGTCGCGGGCGCCCCAGGGGTCGGCGGGGGCCCGCGGCCGCTGATCCGGCGCCGGTCCGGGGCCCGCCTCCGGTCCCGCGCCCGCCTTGGGCCCGGTGGCCGCCGTGAGGGGGTTGTCGCGCAGGGTCCGGCGGCGGCGTTCGGCGTGGCGCGCGTCGATCCCGCCGGACCGCTCGGCTTCGTCGACCCCCCGCTCCAACTGCTCCTGGAGCGCGACGATATGGCGGTCGACCAGCTCGGCGGCGCCGTGCCGCAGGCCGTCGGGCAGACCCGGGTGCCCCGCGACGGCGCGGATCGCCCGCAGCCCCACGCGGGCCTGGGCGAGCTCGCGGCCGTAGGAGAACTCGTCGGCCGCCGTGTGCAGGGCCCGTGTCAGACGGCCGCCCCAGGCGCGCAGGCGCAGGTCGAGCGCGGTGGTCAGATGGCGCGCGAGCCGCTCCCAGGTCTCGCCCGCGAACCGGTCGTCGGCGAGCGCGGGCAGCACGTCGGCGCGTACGTCCTCCTCGGCGGCCCAGCGCCGCAGGAAGTCCACCCAGGCGTGGTACGGGCCGCCGTGGCCCCAGTAGGTCTCCGGCTCGGGGTTGGCGGGTGCCTCCGGTGGCGGCGCGGCACCCCGCCGACGGCGGAACCTCACGCTCCGCCCCGGCCCCGCCGCACCAGCGTCTCGCCCGGCGGCAGCGGCTCCCAGTCGGGCAGCCCCTCGACGGTCCGCCGCAGCCGACTGGTGGCGCGCCGCACGTCGGCGGCGCCCGGCACGGCGGCCCAGGGGGCGGCGGGGGGCGGGGAGTCAGGGGGTGGGGGGTCGGGGGGTGGGGAGTCGGGGGGTGACGAGTCGGGGGGTGGGGTGCCCGGCGCGGAACTCATCGCTGCGTCCTCCTTCGTATACCTAGTACATCCAGTGCATCCAGTGCATCCAGTGCATCCAGTGCATCCAGCGCGTCGCGCCCGTCCGGTACGTCCGCGTTCACGACGCGGCCCGGTCGCGGGCCACCGTGCGGCCCTCGAACGGTGAGCCGCCGCCGTGCACGGCGGTCTCCAGGGACACGATCAGCTCCCGGCAGCGCGCCTCGACCGCGTCGGCGGCTCTGAAACGCTCGTTCCAGTCGGTGAGTTCGGCTGACGCGGCCCGCAGCTGGACCAGGGAGACGTCCCTGTGCTTCTCCAGGTGGGCGCGGGCCCCGTCCTGGATACGGCGCGCGGCCCGCTCCCGGTGGCGGATGACGAGGCCGCCCACCGATGCCGGTGACGAGGCCCGCCACCAGGCCGAAGGCGATGTTGAGCAGCCCGCCGAGCACCAGGACGGCGACCACGACGGCACCGAGCCCGACGGCCTTGCGCACCAGCGGGTACGCGAAGCGCTCGACGAAGGGCCCGATGTGCCGGTCCCAGTGGTCGCCGAGGGAACCTTCGAGCTCGTCCAGGGGCCGGGCGAAGGAGAGCTCCCAGCGCGGCAGCTGGAAGGGGGTCTGGGCCACGGTCAGTGCGGTGCTGTAGGCGGCCCGCACGTCCTGCGGGACCTTGCTCCGGTAGTCGCGCGTGAAGCCGGTGTGCGCCTGGAGGAACCACTCGTGGCAGCTGGCCACCGCGAGGCGCTGGGTGGCCTTGGACGTGCCGATCGCGGGCGGGTTCAGGGCCGCCGCGGACTGCACGGTCAGATAGTCGAGGGTCTCGCTGTACGAGGCGGCGTCGGCGTCGGCGGCCTTGCGGGCGGCGGCCAGGTCGCCGTCGTGGTCGATGACGGCGTGGTGGAAGGCGAGGTCGCGGCGGAGCGGCAGCTCCTCGTCGTCGTACTCGGACACGAGGCGGTCGAGGATGTCGTCGACGGCGTCCTCGATGCGCTGCGACGTCGTGAACTCGCCCTCCATGATGGCCCGGTACTTGTCGAGGACCACCTGGTGCGCGCCCGCCGAGCGCAGCACGTCGTCGAGCTCGGGCCACTGCGGGGTCACCAGGGCCAGGCGCGGGAAGGTCTCGGTGGCCGAGCCCTGCCGCAGCCCCTCGATCTCGTCGCGCCAGCGCGTGACCTGCTTGTGCCGCTTCGGCTCGTCGTCGAGGAGGCGGGTGCGCCAGTCGGTGAGCGTGCGGGCGAGCAGCTCGCGGCCCGCGAGGCCGAACGCGCCCTGGGCGATGGACTCCAGGATCACGGCGAACTCACGGCCGAGGGCCGCCGGGTCCTGCGCCAGGAGGTAGTGGCGCAGCCAGCGCACGGCGGCCGCCTCGCGGCCCTGGCGGCGCAGCACCAGGGCGAAGAACAGCGAGGTGCGGTCCGGGGAGCGGCGGAACGCCTCCTCCACGGCCCGCTCGCACAGGGCGCGGTCGTCGGCGGACCAGGAGGCGAGCGCGACCAGAGCGGGCGCGAGCCAGTAGCGCGGGGTCTGGATCATCAGCTGGTCGCCGACGGTCCGTACGGTGTCCTCGGACACCAGGCCGAGGTCGAAGGCCTGGAGCATGCCCACGGCGGTGCGCCGCACCGTCTTGTGGTGGCCGAACTCGTGGTCCACCTGGTCCTGGATGACGCCGACGCGGGTCTCGGATCGCTGCACGTTGGCGGTGAGCCGGGCGGTCTCGACGAAGGCGAGGAACTCCGCGCGCAGCTCCTGGAGTTCGTCGCGGGTCCGCTGCTGGCCGTCCTCGACGGCCACCACCTGCCCGGACACCGACCGCACCTGCTCGGCGATGCCGAGCACGAGCTGGGTGACGTGCTGCACCTTGTTGTGCAGGGCGAGGTCCCGTTCGAGCATGCGCGTCTCTCCGATTCGGCGTGAGCGGGTGCGGCCGGGTGCCGTGCGGGCCGGGGGCCGGGGTCCTCAGGGGCGTACGGCGGTCCCGTCGTCCAGTACGGGGATCAGGAGGCCGTCGGTGTAGACCTCCACGTAGGCGTAGCCGCCGGAGCGCACGAGCGTCCGGGCGGCCGCGAACGGCGTGGGCACGGGGTCGGACGGCGCGAAGTGCCGCAGGATCACGCCGAAGAGGTCGAGCTGGTGGTCCACGTAGGGCGGGCCGAGGTGGCAGCGGGCGAGGAGGCCGAGGGGGACGACGCCGTACGCGGTGTCGTACTCCGCGCGGACGCGGTCCGTGAGCGTGCGGCACGCCCGTTCGTCGAGCCCGGAGTCCAGCGTTGCGACCGTGTCGCGCAGTTCACGGCCGCGCGGCCGGAAGTGCTCGCGGCGCGTGGGCCGGGCACCGCCGACAGCGGTCGGCGCCCCGAACGCGCCGCCCGGCGCCGCTCCCTCGCGCGTCCCCGCGCTCGCCGCCGTGTTCGTCGCCGCGTCCGTTCCCGCGCCCGGCCCCACGATCCGCCGCGGCCGCTCCAAGTGGCCCATGTGCTCCCCCGACTGCTGACACGAGACAGGCAGACTAGTGATGTTTCGTCAATCATGCCTCCGATAGCGCGAGTTGGCTGATACGCGCCCCAAGGAGAACCGGAAGACGCCCCGTTCCCGCCCCGAATCGGCGCCCCTTCGACCGGGGCGCGCTGACACACTCTCCGCCATGACGGATCTGTACGCGTTCCTGGCGGGCATCAACGCCTACCCTCCGGAGGGCTCCGCACGGCCGCTCTTTGGCTGTGTCAACGACGTCGAGGCCGCGCGGGCGCTGCTCGCGCACCGCACCGGCGGCGCGGCGCGGACCACCGTCGTGCGCGACGCCGAGGTGACGGTCGCGGCCGTGGAGGACGGCGTCCGCCGGTTCCTCGGGGCGGCCGGGGACGGCGACACGGCGGTGTTCTGGTTCTCCGGGCACGGCACGCACACGTGGGCGTCCGGGAGCGCGCTCCTGACCGAGGCGACCGGCCGTTCGCAGGCCCTGCTCTGCGCGGACGGGACGCTGGCGGACCAGCGGCTCGGCGCGCTCCTCGACGAGGTCGCGGCGCGCGGCGCGCACGTCGTGGCGGTCGTCGACTGCTGCTTCTCCGGCGGCGCGACCCGCGACGTGGGCGGCCTCACGGCCCGCTTCGCGCCCCCGGCCGAGCCGCCGCCACCCGCGCTCCTGGCCCGGGACGTGCCGCTCCGCCAGGGCCAGGAACGGCATGTGCTGCTCGCCGCGAGCCGCCTGGACCAGCTGTCGTACGAGGGGCACTTCGGCGGCCGCCCGCACGGCGCGTTCACCCACGCGCTGCTCGGCGCGGTCCGCGCGGCGGGCCCGGACGCCACGTACCGCGAACTGCTCGCGGCGGCGGACGCGCGCGTGCAGCGCGGCGGCGGGCTCCAGCAGCCGGTGCTCTACCCGGCGGCGCCCGGCATCGCCGACCGGCCCTTCCTCGGCGGGGCCCTGGCCCAGACCCCCGGCCCGCACCGGCTGCGGTACGGCCCCCAGGGCTGGGAGGTCGACTGCGGGACGGGGCACGGGCTGCGTGAGGGAGCGGGCGCGGAGGGGACGGAGTTCCGGGTGGTGCGGGAGGAGGCCCGGGAGGCGCCCGGGGACACCTCCCCGGACACCCCCGCCCCCGCGGCCCCCGCGGCCCCAGACCGCGAGCCGGAAGCCCGCGTCGTCCGCGCCCGCGACGTCCGCGCCGACCGCGCCCTCGTCACCCCCGTCGGCTGGGAGCCCGACCCGGACCGCGCCTACCCCGTGGCCCTCTCCGCCCTCGCGCTCGCGCCCGCCACCGTGGCCTTCGAAGCGGCCCCGGACGCCGTCGGCGTGCTGCGGTCCGCCCTGGCCCTGGCCGGTCCCGGCGGGGTGCCCGCGCCGCTGCTCCGGGCCGTGGGGGCGCCCGAGGACACCGGCGACCCGCACTTCCGGGTGCTGGTGCGGGACGGCCGCGCCCGGGTGCTGCGCCGGGACGGGACGCCGTTCACCGGGCCGCTGCCGTTCTCCGGCACGGACGAGGACGCGCTGCGGGTCGTGGACTGCCTCGCGCACCTCACGCGCTGGCACCAGCTGCGCGACCTCACCCCGAGGCCCTCGGTGCTCGACAACCTGATCCAGGTGGAGATCACGCCCTGGGGCGCGCCACCGGGCCAGGCGCTGGTGCCGGACGGCAGCGGCGAGATCGTCCGCGCGTACGGGTCGGACGGGTCGGACGGGTCGTACGGGTCGTACGGGTCGGACGCGACGGACGCGACGGACTCGGCCGGGTCGCGGGAGCCCTGGGTCTCCATCCGGCTCCACAACCGCTCCCCCAGGCGCACCCTGTGGTGCGTGCTGCTCGACCTCACCGACAGCTACGCCAGCCACTCCACGCTGTTCCCCGGCGACCTCATCGGCCCCGGCCACACCGGGTACGCGCTGGAGGGCGACCCGGTGCAGCTGTCGCTCCCCGCGTCGCGTCCCGCCGTCCCCGGGGCGTACGCGCGGGACTGGTTGAAGCTGATCGTCGCCGAGGGCGAGCTGAACACGGTGCCGTTCCACCTGCCCGCCTGGGACCCGCGGGGCGGCGCGACGGCGCGCTCGCGCCCGGCCGCGGGCTTTGACGTACTGCGCGTCGAAGCCCCTCGACGGCCCTCCGGGACCCGGGAGTTGGGCCGGGTCGGCGGGGCCGCGTCGCCCGGCCTGTGGACGGCCCGCACGGTGTGCCTGCGCACGGTCGTGCCGGGGGACGCGCCTACCGCCCCAGGTGGGTGAAGCCCGCCCACGCGCTCAGGTCGTCCGGGTCGATCCGGCGGGCCCGCTCGGCGAGCGGCGGGGGCAGCGCGGCGGGCAGCGCGCGGGCCGGGTCGAGCATCCACAGCTGGGCGCGGCGCAGCGCCCGCGCGGGCGGCTCGCCTTCGGTGCGCAGGAAGTGGTGGGCCATGAACATCAGGACGGACGTGGCGTCGTCGGGCACCGGCCACAGCGAGCCGACCACCGAGCGCGCCCCCGCGACCAGGAACGCGGTCGCGAGGCTGTAGGCCTCGTTGTCGCCGTGCCCGGAGACGTGGCTGCGGCAGGCGGCGAGGAGCACCAGGCCGAGCCGCCCCCGGCGCCCCGCGGCCATCGCCTCGGTGAGTTCCTCCGCCGCGAGGTCACCGCCGTGCAGGGCGAGGTACGCGGTGCGGTGGGCGTCGCGGGCGACGGCGGCGTGGCAGGCCAGGTGCAGCACGGCGCCCTCGGCCCCCTCATCGTCACTGGCCCGGGTCAGCCAGGACACCACCTCGGCGGGGGTGCCGGGCCCGTCGGCGGCGCCGCCCGCGCGGCGCCCCAGGAACTGCCCGCGCGGATAGAACGCGCGCCGCACGGCGTCCGCCTCCTCGCCCGCGTACCTCAGGTCCCCGGTGGGGTCGCCGACGACGAGCGCGGCCCCGGTGTGCGGTACGGCGGGCCGCGCGGCCACCTCGCACAGCAGGCGCGCGGACGCGGCGTACGAGATCTCCGCCTCGTGCAGCGCGTACGTGCGTCCCTCGGTGGTGTCCGTCCACGCGGCGTGCCAGGGCACGAGCCCGAGGCCGCCCATCGGCACGAGCACCAGGCGCGGCTCGCGTCCTGGCGCGCTGAACACGTCGAACAGCGGCCGGACGCCCGCGTACCAGGCCCAGCCGCACAGCCGGTCCACCTGCTCGCGCAGCGGCGGCAGCCGGGGCCCGGGCCGCACCGGGCCCAGGTCGCGCCCGGCTCCGGCGGCCGGGTCGTAGGCCCTCAGCGGCGCCGCGTCCTCGGTGAGCAGGGGCAGCGCGACGGCGTGCGCGGCGCCGCCGGCCGTGACGACGACGGCGGTGCCGCCCACGCCCTCGGCGGCGGGCACCAGGTACACCAGGGCGTCCTTGCCGAGCGTGCGCAGGGCGCGGCCGATCTCGTCGACGGCGGGCGGGTCGAGGAGCAGCCGGTCCTGCGCGCCGTCGGAGCCGGTGAGCGCGGCGAGTACGCGGCGGCGCAGCGCGCTGGGCACGGTCGGCGTGGCCTCCCCGGCCGCCGCCGCGCACGCCTCCCACTCCTCGGCGAGGTCCCGGCGCCCCGCGCCGACGAGCCGTTCGGGCACGGTGCTTGAGGTCACCGCCGCGTGCAGCACCAGGCCGCGGCAGGCGTCGAGCGCCCGCACGGCGTCCTCCAGGGCCCCGTCGCGCAGACACCAGGCGGCGACTTCGACGGCCGCAGCGGTGGCCTGCGCGGCGGCCTGCGCGGCGTGCCCCGTACCGGACTGGAGCAGCGCGGCCCAGGCGTGCCCGCGCAGCGCGTCGAGCCCGGTGCGGCGGGCGGCGGCGCGGTCGTCGCGGCGGCGGTCGTCGCGGGTGCGGTGGGCGCGGGCCAGGGAGAGGCCGGTGGAGGCGTACAGGCGGTGTTCGGGGCCGCCGCAGCCGCTCAACGCCCGCTCCAGGGGAGCGTGAGTCCGGCGGCGGCGCCGCGGGCGCGCGCGGCGGGGTCGCGCTCCGACTCGGCGACCGTGCACTGGCACACGCCGAGCCCCGCCCCGTACCGCAGCCAGTCGTCGCCGCCTTCCTCGCTCAGCTCGTACGCCTCCCGCAGCAGCCCCATGGCCTCCTGGAGCCCGTCCGGGTCGAGGGGGTCGCGGGCGCGGGCGAAGCGGATGAGGCCCTGGTCGCCGAGGACCCAGGCGTGGCGGTCGCGCGGCAGCCGCCGGGCCTCGGTGCGGAGCCGGGCCGCGGTGAGGCGGGCGACGGGCGGGGGCGCGGCGGGGCGGCCCAGGGAGGCGGCGAGGGCGTCCCTGACCATGAGGACGTTCTCGATCAGCGTGCCGAGTTCGGCGCGCCCGGGGTGGTCGTCGACGAGCGCGTCATGGGCCCTGGCCGCGTCGCCGATGTGCCGGTCGACGGCGTCCAGGTCGCCGCGCGCCGCGGCCTCCTGGGCGGCGAGCGCGGCGTGGTGGGCGTCCGTGACCCGCCGGGTGTACTCGCCGATGTGCGGGCTTTCGCGCAGCCGCTCCCACTCCACCCGCGCGGTCTCGCGGTCGTCGCCGGTGCCCGCGTAGAGGCCGCGCTGCCGGAAGGCCTGCATGCGGCCGAAGGCCACGCGGTCGCGGTGCCGCTCGTCGGCGGGGGCGGCGGAGTCGGGGAGTTCGGTGGTCGCGCTCCCCGGGGAGCCGCCGGGCGCGTCCTCGCCCGGACCGGCCGTGGCCCGCGCGAAGTGGTCGATCACCTCGTCGAGGCCGTCGCCCCCGCCCGCGGTCTCCTCCCGCAGCCGGACGCTCGCGACGACGGCGTGGGCGCGGCGCTGCCAGTCGGGGTCGTCCGGGCGGAAGGAGAGGACGCAGTCGATCAGCGCGTACGTGTGCTTCGGGCCGATGGGCACGATCTGGCCAACCACCGTGAGGTACGGGAGGATCTCCAGGGCCACCGTCGCGCGCTCCTCCTCGGACTCCGTCCGGAGCCAGGCCGCGAAGGCTCGGTCCAGGCGCTCGGGGGCGTCCTCCAGGCCCGTGGAACCCGCCGACATGCCGGGGAAGCCCTCGAACACCCGGCTGTGGTCGATGTAGGTGCGGCCCTCCTCCAAGGCGTTCATGAACTCCTGGATCACCTGGTCCAGGCCAAGTTCGTCGCCCTGCGACCCGGGGAACAGGCCGTCGTTCTCCGGTTCGAGGCCGAGTTCGGCGCCCATGAACCGGGCCCAGCCCACCCACACCCTCCCCATCTCCTTGGCCCTGCGGCCCAGTTCGTCGTCCCCCTCGTCGGCGAAGAGCAGCCGTGCCGACTCGGCGACGTCGCGGACGCGGCGCGGGGCCGGGTCGTCCTGGAAGAGCGACTGCTGCCACAGGCCGAGGAAGAACGCGGTCGCGGCGATGCGGCCGTCCCGCTCGGGCCGCCACTCGGTGACCGCGCGCCGGACCAGGCCGACGGCCCGTTCGCGGCCCGCCGCGTCGCCGCGCAGGGTGGCCCCCTCGTACAGCACGCGTGCGAACCCGTCGAGGTAGCGCGGGTGGAGGGCCTGCTCGGTCTCCGGGTCCGCGAGGAGTTCCAGGGCCTCCGCCTCGGCGGCCGCGGCGAGCGCCGGGTCCGGCCAGGCGCTCCAGACGACGACGCGGATCGTCGCGGCCCGCACCGCGGCCTCCTGGGCCCACTCCGGCGGGTCGCCGGGCCGCTGCCGGGCCTCGCTCAGGGCGCGGACCAGCTCTCCCCTGGCCTCTTCCAGGCCGGTCCTGTCCAGGGCCGCCCACGCGTGTTCCATCAGGGCGAGGCCCCTGCTGTAGCGCACGTTCGGCAGGTCGCTCGAAGGGTCGGCGGCGGCGAGGACCGCGCCGTAGTGCGCGGCGGCGGCCTCGGCGGCGGCGGGCCCGCCGCCGAAGCGCAGGAGCCGCTCCAGGCACAAGTAGCCCTGGTTCGTGCGTATTTCGATGAGGACGGCCGGGTCGAGCGCGGCGGCGTGGGCGGCGGCCTCCTCGTGCAGCCGCAGCGCGGTGTCGAGCAGCGCGGGCTCCGGGGCGTCCGTGTACTGGCACAACACCGCCTGTGCGTACGCGGCCCGCCACAGGGCCCAGTCGGCCGAGTCCCCGGGGGCGGCGAAGGCCCGCTCGAAGGCCTCGGCCGCCTGGCGCAGGTCGTCCGGGCGGTGGTCCCACAGGAAGGCGACATAGCTCAGCTGCCCGGCCCGGCCCCACCGTTCGGGCCCGTCCGGGTCGTCGGGGGGCAGCGCGGCAAGCGCGTCGAGCAGGGCGGCCCGCTCGGCGTACAGGTCCTCGGTCGTGAGGCCGTCGGCGGCGGCGGTGTCATCGGCGTCGGCGGTCACAGCGCGGTCCCCTCCTCCGGCGCGAGCCTGATGGCGTACGGCTCCACGAGGGCGTCGAGCCACTCGCGGCCCTCGGCCGTGCCGAAGTCGACGGCGGCCTCCTCCACCGAGGACACCGCGCCGGGCGGGCAGCGGTCGCCGAAGAGGACCACGGCGTGCTCGCCCGGCTCCCGCTTGGCGGACCACAGCAGGCCGCGCGCCCAGGGCCCGGTGTGGCCGCGGATCCAGTGCGCCCAGTCGCGCGTGTACGCGTAGTCGTGGGCCTCGGTGTGCACCAGCCAGCCGTCCTGGTGCACGGCGGCCAGGTCACGGCCGGTCAGGAGCGAGACGACGTCGAGGTCGGCGGTGAGCCGCAGCACGCTCAGGCGGCGGCCCACCACGCTCGCGCGCGGCAGCAGCCGCGGCCCGCCCTCGGGGTCGAAGGGCAGGGAGCGCAGGAGCGCCTCGCAGACCGCCGCGGCCGCGCTGAGTCCGGCGTAGAGATAGGCGTACGGGTCGCAGGGCGTGCCGTCGAAGCGGCCGCCGCCGTACAGGCAGTGCGCGGGGCGCGGGTTGAAGGCGGCGGCGTCGCGGCGGGCGGAGTGCACGCGGTACAGGGTCGTGCCGCTCGGCAGCGTCGCCTTGCCGGGGGTGCCGGTCAGGGCGGTCGGCGGGCGGTAGTTCGGCACGCCTAGTCCTCCTCCATCAGGAGCCGCGCGGTGTCGGCGAGCCGCGCCTCGCCGCCGGTGCCGAGGAGGCTCGCGGGCCGGTCGCCGAGCCAGGCGTTGCCGGACAGCCACCAGTCGGCGGCGCCCCACGGGTCGCGGTCGGCTTCGAGGACCGTGTTGACCTCGACGACGACCGGCAGCGGCCGGGCGTCCCCGGCGAACTGGAAGCGGGGCAGGCGCGCCCGCCCGCCGACGCCGGGCAGCCGGATGAGCCCCGGCGCGTCCGGCCGCCCGCCGCGCCGGCGCACGGCCGCCGCGTCCCAGGCGGGGGCGGCGAGCAGCCGGTCGCGGACGGGCCCGAGCACGGGGCCGACCATGCGGTGGCCGTCCACGAGGAGCACGGCCAGGTCCTCGGCGACGTAGCCGTGGTGGACGGGGTGCGGGTCGCTTCCGGCGTCGGGCACGCTCAGGACGAGCCGCCCCTGCTCCCCCGCGGGCCCGGCGCCGCCGAACTCCTCCGGCAGCCGCTCCCGCAGCAGCCCGGCGGCGTCCTCGGCGGCGGCCCGCCGGAGCGTCTCGTCGGCGCCCTCGCGGCGTACGTCGGCGAGGAGTGCGGCAAGACGCTCGCGCGGCGCGCCGTCCAGGCGGGCCGCGACGCGGTCCCACTCGGCCGCCGCGACGGCGAGGACGAGGTAGGGGTTCACGGCGCCGCTCCTCCTGTACGGGTGCCGCCCGCCGCCCGGGGGCGGCCCTTGGGGCGGTTGTCGCGGGGGCGGCCCGGGGGGCGGTGGGCGCCCGGGTACCGCGTCATCGTCCGGCTCCGCCGCCGGGGGCGCCCTCGCCGCCGAGCCCGGTCAGGAGCCGTTCGACGAGGTCGGCGCGGGCGTGGCGGCGTACCACGAAGTGCACGTCCCACTCGGCGCCGCGGGCGAGTTCGGCCTCCACGGCCGCCCACAGCGCGGCGAAGCTCTCCAGGGGCGAGAGGCCGCCGCGGCCCGCGCCGAGCAGCGGCAGGCAGATCGAGGTGAGCGGCGGCCCGCCGCCGTGCCCGGACTCCTCGCGCAGGAGGGCGAAGGCGCGGGTCACGCCGCGGGTGACGTCGGTGGGCTGGACGTCGTAGTCGTTGGTGCCGGGCCGGGGAACGGCCACCGCGACGTGGTAGATCCGCCGTATCCCCTGCTCGGCGAGCGCCCCGGCGGAGGTCGCGACGACCGTCCCGGGCGAGGCCCCCCGGCCCGGCACTCCGTGCCGGGAGGCCCACCCCCGTAACTCGTCGTGGACGTGGTCCTCGACGAGGCCCCCCGAGGGGTCTCTGCGCGCCCCGGCCCGCCGCAGCGTCGCCGCGACGGACGACTTGTAGGCGGCGGGCAGCGCGAAGTAGGTGTTGGACGGCGACACGACGACGTCGACGTCGCGCAGCAGGTCCACGGAGTGGACGTGCACGGTCGTGGTGACGGTGCGCCCGGCGAGGCGGACGGGCACCTCGCGGTGTGCGCGCGGCACCAACAGGCCTTCCGGCAGCCGCCCTTCGGCCCGCGCGGGAAGGTTCCCGCCCGCTTCCGTACGGGTGCCGCCGGGGCCCGCGAGAGCGCGTGCCCCGATGCCGACGATCTGCTCGGCGACCTGCCCGAGCACGATCAACTCGTGGTGCTTGCGGAAGCGTTCGACGCTGACGCCGTACTCCTGGGCGGCGCGCCTGCGCCGGTCGGCGGCGGGCCAGTCGCGGGTGCCCTGGGCGAGCCCGAGGCTGTACTCGGCGGCGACCTGGAGGGTGCCCCCGCCGACGGCGGACACGGCGCCGCGCAGGAGCCGCTCGACGGCCGAGGTGTCGGTCAACCCGCTCTCGTGCGGGTGCAGTTCACGGGCGATGCGGACGAGCTCGGGGGTGTCGAGCTCGCGCAGCCTGACGACTCCGGCGCGTCGCACTCTCCTCACCTCCGCGAGTACCGATCCGTGATCGGGCGGGCGAGGAGTGACCGGCATGGCGGCAAGGATCGCACCGCGTCACACCCGTCACAAGCCCCGCCCACCCCCTCCGTGCCTGTCCCTCGCTCTCCATTGCACACCGCGGGCCGGGCGCGGACGGGGCGGGCCGTGGGCGGCTTCGGGGCGGAAACCGGCGCCGGGGCGGCCGCCGCCGCGCCACCCCGCGGGCGCTATTGATCACTCCGGGCGTTATTGATCACTCACAGGGGTTGATTCCCGCCTCCGCGCGCATATCGGGCCACGCCGGGCGCAGCCTCTGGGCGGGTGATCGCAAAAACGGATCACCCGTTGACCGGACTACTTGACCGGACCTCGGAGAGGGAGTGCTCCATGCCTGCTATGCCCGCTATCTCCTCCATGCTCTCGATGCTCTCGACACCCTCCGCCCGCTCGCGGCGGCGTGCCACCCTGGCCGCCGTCGGCGCGGCGACGGGGGTTCTCCTCGCCCTGG
>JAVLTM010000022.1:0-21019 GCA_037117115.1 Streptomyces sp. PmtG
GTGGAACGTGACGGCTTCCACCACCGCCGCGAACTCCTCAAGGACGGGGTCCATCAGCGGGGAGTGGAAGGCGTGGCTGACCGTGAGCCGGTTCGTCTTGGCGCCGCGCTCCCGCAAGGTCTCCGCGATACCGGTCACCACGTCCTCGGCCCCGGAAATCACGACCGAGGAAGGCCCGTTGACCGCCGCGACACCGGCCCGCTCCTCATACCCGCAGAGCAGCTCCCGGACCTCAGCCTCCGTGGCCTGCACCGCCACCATCGCCCCACCAACGGGCAACGCCTGCATCAACCGGCCCCGCGCCGCCACCACCCGGCACGCGTCCGCCAGCGTCCACACCCCCGCCACATGCGCGGCGGCCAGCTCACCGATGGAGTGCCCGGTCACGAAGTCCGGTACGACACCCCAGGACTCCACCAACCGGAACAACGCCACCTCGACCGCGAACAACGCGGGCTGCGTCCACCCCGTCTCGTCCAGGCCCGCGCCACCGAACACCACATCCCTCAACGACGCGGGGAGCAGGCCGTCGAACTGGGCGCAGATCTCGTCGAACACCGCCGCGTACACCGGGAACGTCTCGTACAACTCCCGGCCCATACCGGCCCGTTGCGCACCTTGGCCGGTGAACAGGAACGCCGTGCCGCCCTCGTCGGCGACGCCCGTCGTCACGCCCGGGGCGGACTCGCCCTGCGCGAGGGACCGCAGGCCCGCCACGAGGTCGTCACGGCCGGACGCGACGACCACCGCGCGGTGGTCGAACGTCGACCGCGACGCCGCCGCCGAGAGCCCGACGTCCAGCGGGGACGCGCCGCCCTCCACCACGGCGAGCAGCCGTGCCGCCTGCGCCCGCAGCGCCTCCGCCGACCTGGCCGACACCGTCACCGGCACGACCGGCAGCTCCACGGCGGGCTCCACCCGCACCGGCGCCGCCTCATCGGGGCCGGAGTCCGGCTCCGGCGTTTCGTCCGGGGCCTGTTCGAGGATGACGTGGGCGTTGGTGCCGCTGATCCCGAACGAGGACACCGCCGCCCGGCGCAGGCGGCCGGTCTCGGGCCACGGCCGGGTCTCGGTCACCAGCTCCACGGTCCCGGCCGACCAGTCGACGGCGGGCGTCGGCTCGTCGACGTACAGCGTCTTCGGGACCTGACCGTGCCGCATCGCCATGACCAGCTTGATGACACCGGCGACCCCGGCCGCGGCCTGCGTGTGCCCGATGTTCGACTTCAACGAGCCCAGCAGCAGCGGGTGGTCGTCCGATCCGGCCGTGCGCGCCTGCCCGTACGTCGCGAGCAGCGCCTGCGCCTCGATCGGGTCGCCCAGGCGCGTGCCCGTGCCGTGGCCCTCCACCACGTCGACCTCGGCGGGCGACAGGCCCGCGCCCGCGAGGGCCTGGCGGATGACGCGCTGCTGGGAGGGGCCGTTCGGGGCGGTCAGGCCGTTGGAGGCGCCGTCCTGGTTGACGGCGCTGCCGCGGATCACGGCGTGGATGGGAAGGCCTGCGCTCGCGCGCCACGGAGAGCCGGGCGAGGACGAGCACTCCGGCGCCCTCGGAGAAGCCGGTGCCGTCGGCGGCCGCGGCGAACGCCTTGCAGTGGCCGTCGGGGGCGAGGCCGCGCTGCCGGGAGAACTCCACGAACACGCTGGGCCCTGACATGACGGTGGCGCCGCCCGCGAGCGCGATGTCGCACTCCCCGCCGCGCAGCGCCTGCTCCGCCAGGTGGATCGACACCAGCGACGACGAGCACGCCGTGTCCAGGGTCACCGCGGGGCCCACCAGGCCGAGGACGTAAGCGATCCGGCCCGAGGCGACGCTCGTGGTGCCGCCGGTGAGCACGAAGCCCTCCACCTCGGGGGTCTCCCCCGGGCGCGGCATGTACTCCTGCGGGATCACGCCGACGAACACGCCGCCCGAACTGCCCCGCAGCGACTGCGGGTCGATGCGGGCGTTCTCCAGCGCCTCCCAGGAGGTTTCCAACAGGAGCCGCTGCTGCGGGTCCATGGCCAGGGCCTCGCGCGGTGAGATCCCGAAGAACTCGGCGTCGAACCCGGCGGCGTCGTCGATGAAGCCGCCCCGCGTGAGGTACGTGGTGCCGGGCGCGGCCGGGTCGGGGTCCGCGAGGCGGTCCAGGTCCCAGCCCCGGTCGGCCGGGAAGTCCACCAGGGCGTCCCGGCCGTCGCGCAGCAGTTCCCACAGCTCTTCGGGGCTGCCGGAGCCGCCCGGGAAGCGGGCGGCCATGCCGACGATCGCGATCGGCTCGCGCGCGGCGGCCTCGGCGTCGTGCAACTCCCGCCGGGCTCGCTGCAGGTCCGTCGTGACCCGCCTCAGATACTCTCGAAGCTTCTGCTCGTTGGACATCCCGAGCAGCCCCCTTCCGTTCGCACAGGCGTGATCACGCGATGTCGAGTTCGCCGTCGATGAAGTCGAAGATCTCGTCGTCGGACGCGGCGGTGAAGTCCCGCTCGGCGCCCGCGTCGACGGGTGCGGTCAGCCTCTTCAAAGACCTCCTGGAGCCGTTTGGCGAGCAGTCCCCGCTCGGTGTCGTCGAGCTCCGCCACGGCGAGACGGTCGAGTTCCGTGACGACGGACCGCACGGTCGTCTCCTCGGTGGGCACGAGCAGTTCGTCCAGGACCCGGGCGAGTTCGGCCGGTGTCGGATGGTCGAACACCACCGTCGGAGGCAGCTTCAGACCGGTGCCGCCGCCGAGGCGGTTGCGCAGCTCCACCGCCGTCAGCGAGTCGAAGCCGAGCTCCTTGAAGGCGCTGTCCTCGTCGACGGCCGCGGCCGAGCTGTGTCCGAGGACGACGGCCGCCGACTCCCGTACCAGCTCAAGGAGTTCCTTGCGCCGCTGCCGTTCGGGCAGCTCCACGAGGCGGTCCGCGAGGGACGCGGTGGCCGTGGGCGTCACGATCCGCCGCCGTGCCGAGGGCGCGGTGTCCAGTGCCGACAGCAGGTCGGGCACCGGGCGGCCGCTCTCGCGCAGGCGCGCCACGTCGACGGGCACCGCCACCGCCAGCGGGCGGTGCAGGCCGAGCGCCGCGTCGAACAGGGCGGCGCCCTGCTCGTCGCCGATCGCGCCGAGGCCCATCCGGTCCAGGCGTCCGCGGTCGCTGTCGCTGAGGTGGCCGGTCATGGCGCTTTCGCGCGCCCACAGGCCCCACGCGATGGACGTGGCGGGCAGGCCGAGGCCGCGCCGGTGCTCGGCGAGGCCGTCGAGGTAGGCGTTGGCGGCGGCGTACCCGCCCTGGCCCGCGCTGCCGAGGACACCGGCGACGGACGAGAACAGCACGAACAGCGCCAGGTCGTGGCCTTCGGTCAGCTCGTGCAGGTGCCGGGCCGAGCGCGCCTTGGCCCGCAGCACGGCGTCGAGGTCCGCGCGCGTCAGGGCCTCCAGGACGCCGTCGGAGAGCACCCCGGCCGCGTGCACCACGCCGGTCAGGCGGTGCGCGGAGGCCACCAGGGCCGCCAGGGCGTCCCGGTCGGTGACGTCGCAGGCCACCACGGACACCTCGGCGCCCGCCGCCCGCAGCTCCCTTTCCAGCTCGGCCGCGCCCTCGGCGGCGGGGCCGCTGCGGCTCGTCAACAGCAGCCTGCGCACGCCGTGTTCGGCGACCAGGCGGCGGGCGACGATGCCGCCGAGCACGCCCGTGCCGCCGGTGACGAGCACCGTTCCCTCGGGGTCGAGGGGCGCGGGCAGGGTGAGGGCGATCTTGCCGATGTGGCGGGCCTGGCTGAGGTGCCGGAACGCCTCGGGCGCGCGGTGGACGGGGAACGTGGTGAGCGGCATCGGCCGCAGCGCGCCCTCGTCGAACAGGACGCGGATCTCCGCCAGCATCTCGGCGATGCGGTCGAGCCCGGCCTCCATCACGTCGAACGCCCGGTAGCGCACGCCGGGATGGCTTCGGGCGATCTCCTCGGGGTCGCGGATGTCTGTCTTGCCCATCTCCACGAACCGGCCGCCGCGCGGCAGCAGGGCCAGGGACTCCTCGACGTGGTCGTGGGCCAGCGAGTTGAGCACCACGTCCACGCCGCGGCCGCCGGTGGCCTTCCCGAAGTGCTCGGCGTAGCCGAGGCTGCGGGAGTCGGCGAGGTGGTCGTCGTCGAAGCCCCAGGCGCGCAGCACGTCCCGCTTCCCGGAGCTCGCGGTGCCGAAGACCTCGGCGCCCCAGTGCCGGGCGAGCTGCAGGGACGCGAAGCCCATGCCGCCGGTCGCCGCGTGCAGCAGCAGCGACTCGCCCTCCTTGAGCCCGGCCAGGTCGTGGAGGCCGTAGTACGCCGTCAGATACACCACGGGTACGCCCGCCGCCTGCGCGAACGTGAGCCGCTTCGGCATCGGGACGACGAGCCTGCGGTCGGTGACGGTGACCGAGCCGAGGCCGCCGGTGAACAGGCCCATGACCCGGTCGCCGGGGGCGAGCCCGGTGACGTCGGGGGCGGCCTCCAGGACGATGCCCGCGCCCTCGCCGAGCGACGACCAGCCGTCGCGCTCGACCATGCCGAGTTCGAGGAGCACGGCCTTGAAGTTCAGGCCGCCCGCGCGTACGGCGATGCGCACCTCGCCCGCCTCAAGCGGGCGCAGCACGTCGGGGCAGGGCGCGAGGGACAGTCCGTCGAGGTCGCCCCGGTAGGTGAGGTCAAGGCGCCACGGCCCGTCCGCGGGCGCCGTGAGGGCGGGGGACGCGGCGGCGCGGGTGAGCCGCGGCACCGCGCCGAGGCCGCCGCGGACGGTCAGCTCGGGGTGGTCGGCGGCCATCGCGGCGGGCAGCGCGCGCCGCGAGTGCGGGTGGTCGTCGAGGTCGATGTGCCGCAGGCGGCCGGGGTGTTCGGCGCGCGCGGTGCGCAGGAGCCCGGTCACCGCGCGGTGCGTGAGCTCGTCGGCGCGGGTGAGGACGACGAGCGGGACGTCGGCGCACGCGGGCTCGGCGAGCCAGTCCCGCACCACGCCGAGCGCCTTCTCGACGACGTCCTCCAGTTCGCCGACCGGGCACTCCCACAGGGCGGCCGTCGCCAATGCCAGGGCGGCCGGGCGGTCCCCGAAGTCAGCGGACAGGGTGGTCCAGGTCTGCTCGGCGGGCGGCTGAGGCAGCTCGACGGGCACCAAGTCCAGGCCGAACAGCGCGGAGGTGTCGACCCGTTCGCGCCCGAGGGTCCCCTGGTCGACGGGCCTGAGCGCCAGCTGGCCGACGGAGGCCACGGCCTGCCCAGCCTCGTCGGTGACGAGCACGGCCACGGCGCCGGAGCCGTCCGCGCCGCCCGGTCCTGCCGTCCCTGCCGGGGAGAGCCGCACCCGCAGCGCTCGGGCGCCGGTGGCGTGCAGCCGGACGTCGCTCCAGCTGAACGGGGCGCGGACACCGTCCGTCCCGGCGAGGGCGGCCGTGTGCAGCGCGGCGTCCCACAGCGCGGGGTGCAGCCCGTAGCCGGTGACGTCGTGGTCCTCGGGCAGCGCGACCGACGCGTAGAGCACGTCGCCGTCCCGCCAGGCGGCGCGCACGCCGCGGAAGGCCGGGCCGTAGCGGTAGCCGAGGTCGGCCAGGGCCGCGTAGAACCCGTCGACGGGCAGGGCGGTGGCGCCGGGCGGCGGCCACGCGGCGAGCTCGCCGGGCGCCGCCGGGGTCTCGGCGGTCAGGGTGCCCGTCGCGTGCCGGGTCCAGTCGTCCTGTCCCGCGGGGCTGGTGTGCACGCCGAGCGGCCGCCCGTCGTCGGCCTCGGGGCCGATCAGGAGCTGGAGGTCCAGGTCGCCGTCGAGGACGACCGGGGCGTGCAGGGTCAGTTCGGCGAGGTGGCCGAGGCCGACCTGGTCGCCCGCGTGCAGGGCGAGTTCGACGAGCGCGGTGCCGGGCAGCAGCACGGTCTCGCCGAGCGCGTGGTCGGCGAGCCAGGGCGTCGCGGTGCGCGAAAGCCGCCCGGTGAGGACGAGCGTGTCCGCGTCGGCCGTGCGCAGGGCCGCGCCGAGCAGCGGATGCTCCGCCCTGCGCAGGCCGAGGGCGCCGGTGTCGCCGACCGCCGTGGGCTCCTGGAGCCAGTAGCGCTGCCGCTGGAAGGGGTACGTCGGCAGCGCCGCCCGCGTGACCGGGACGCGCCAGTCGACGGTGACGCCGTGCGTGTACGCCTTGGCGAGGGCGGCGCCGAAGCGGGCGGGCCCGCCGTCGTCGCGGCGCAGCGACTCCAGGACGGCTGCCTCGACGGCCGCCTCCTCCGCCGACTCCGCGACGGCGTTCGTGAGCACGGGGTGCGCGCTGACCTCGACGAACACGGTGTGTCCCTGGTCGAGGAGCGCGCGCGTGCCCGCGGCGAAGCCGACGGTGCGGCGCAGGTTGCGGAACCAGTAGTCGGCGTCGAGCTCCGGGCCCGCGAGGACCTCGTTGGTGACGGTGGAGTGGAACGGGACCTGGGTGGGCCGCGGCCGGATGCCGGACAGGGCGCTCAGGATCTCGTCCCGCAGGGCCTCGACGTGCGCCGAGTGCGAGGCGTAGTCCACGGGGACGAGCCGGGCGCGGACCCCGTCGGCCTCGCAGGCCGCGACGAGGTCGGCCAGGTCGCCGGGGGTGCCCGAGACGACCGTGCTGCCGGGCCCGTTGACGGCGGCGACCTCCACGGCCCCTTCGTACCGCTCGATGCGCCGCTCGGCCTCCTCGCGCGGGAGCTGGACGGACGCCATGCCGCCGGTGCCCGCGAGCCGGGTGATGGCCTTGCTGCGCAGGGCGACCACGGCCGCGGAGTCCTCCAGGCTGAGCGCGCCCGCGACGTGGGCGGCGGCGATCTCGCCCTGGGAGTGGCCGAGGACCGCGTCCGGGGCCACGCCGTGGTGCCGCCACAGCGCGGCCAGGGAGATCATCACGGCCCACAGGGCGGGCTGGACGACGTCGACCCGGTCGAGCGGCCCGGCGAGGGCGTCGAGGAGGTCCCAGTCGGTGTGCGGGGCGAGGGCGGCGGCGCAGGCGTCGATCTGGGCGCGGAAGACGTCCGCTTCGCGGTACAGGCCGAGGGCCATGCCGGGCCACTGCGAGCCCTGGCCGGGGAAGACGAAGACCGTCTTGCCCCGGGAGCGCGCGGCTCCGGCCACGACGTCCGGTGCCGGCCGCCCCTCGGCGAGAGCCAGGAGCCCCGCCAGCGGTTCGTCGCCGGTCACGGCGGCGCGGTGCGGCAGCAGCGGCGCGCTGGTGGCGAGCGCCGCGGCCACGGGCGCGTCCGGGTGGTCCTTCAGGTGGTCGTGCAGCTGCCGGGCCCTGGCCGCGAGCGCCGCCGGGGTGGCGGCGGACAGGAGCAGCGGCAGGCGCGGCGCCGGGTGCGCGGGCCGCGCCGTGTCCTCGGGGGCCTCCGGCTCGGGTGCCCCGGGGGCCTCCTCGATGATCAGGTGGGCGTTGGTGCCGCTGATCCCGAACGCGGACACCGCGGCCCGCCGCGGCCGGTCGGCCTCGGGCCAGGGGCGCGCCTCGGTCAGCAGCTCCACCGCGCCCGCGTCCCAGTCCACCGCGGGTGTCGGCTCGTCCACGTGCAGCGTCTTGGGCAGGATGCCGTGCCGGATGGCCTGCACCATCTTGACGACGCCGCCGACCCCGGCGGCGGCCTGGGTGTGCCCGATGTTGGACTTCAGGGAGCCCAGCCACAGCGGCTGTCCGGGGGGCCGTTCCTGGCCGTAGGTCGCGAGGAGCGCCTGCGCCTCGATGGGGTCGCCGAGGCGGGTGCCGGTGCCGTGCGCGTCCACGGCGTCCACGTCGGCGGGGGTGAGGCCCGCGTCGGCGAGGGCCTGGCGGATGACCCGCCGCTGGGAGGGGCCGTTGGGCGCGGTGAGGCCGTTGGAGGCGCCGTCGGAGTTGACGGCGCTGCCGCGGATCACCGCGAGCACGGGGTGTCCGAGCCGCTGGGCGTCGGAGAGGCGTTCCAGGACGACCATGCCCGCGCCCTCGGACCAGCCGGTGCCGTCGGCCGCCGCGGAGAACGCCTTGCACCGGCCGTCCTCGGCGAGGCCGCGCTGGCGTGAGAAGTCCACGAAGGTGTCCAGGGTCGCCATGACCGCCGCCCCGCCGGCCAGCGCGAGCGAGCACTCGCCGCCGCGCAGGGCCCGGGTCGCCAGGTGCATCGTCACCAGGGACGACGAGCAGGCGGTGTCGACGGTCAGGGCGGGCCCCTCCAGGCCGAGGAGATACGCGATCCGGCCGGAGGCGACGCTGGCCGCGCTGCCCGTGCCGCCGAATCCGTCGCCGCCTTGCCCGGACTCCTCCGCGCCGAGCCCGTAGCGCTGGCCGCCGTGGCCCATCAGACCGACGAACACTCCGGTGTCGCTGCCCCGCAGGGCCTGGGGGTCCACGCCGGTCCGCTCCAGGGCCTCCCAGGAGGTCTCCAGGAGCAGCCGCTGCTGCGGGTCCATGGCCAGCGCCTCGCGCGGTGAGATCCCGAAGAACTCGGCGTCGAACTCGGCCGCGTCGTGCAGGAATCCACCGCCGCGCGCGTAGTGCCTGCCGGGCACCCCGGGGTCGGGGTCGTAGCGGCCCTCGACGTCCCAGCCGCGGTCGTCGGGGAACGCGCCGACGGCGTCCTGGCCGTCGGCCACCAGGCGCCACAACCCGTCGGGCGAGACGACGCCTCCCGGGAAGCGGCAGGCCATGCCGACGATCGCGATCGGCTCGCTGGCCGCCCGCTCCATCTCCTGCAGGCGCTCGCGCGTGTCCTGCAGTTCCCCGACGGCCTGCTTGAGGTAATTCCGCAGCCTGCCCTCGTTCTCCATCGTCTCGTCACTCCTCCGGCCGAGCCTCAACTGGGCCAGTCAAACGTGCGGGGGTGGTGCGGGGCCGGGTCCACGAACGCCAGACGGGGCGCGGAAACTGGCTCCCCGGACCAACGGGCGGCTCCGTCGTCAGCAGGCGGCATGGCACAGCCCCGCCATCGCGCCCACGACCGGCGCCTCCATGGCCGGAGGCTCAAGGAGCGGAGCCTCCAGGACCGGCTCGTACGTCACCGGCTCGTACATCACCGGCTCCAGCGTCAGCCTGCTGGCGTGCCGCTGGCCGGAGTCCCACCCCGGGCGCCTGCGGAACAGCTCGGGGCGGGCCGCGGCGACCACGAGCACCGGCATCGGCTCCGGCGCGTCCAGGAGGTCCTCCACGAACGCGAGGACGTCGTCGTCGGCCAGGTGCAGATCGTCGGCGAACACCACGAGCGGGCGGTGCCCGGCGCGCTCCGCGAGGCGCGGCGGCACCGGACCTCCGGGGGCCAGGCGCACGGTCGCCACGTCCTCCACGCGGCGCTCGAACGCCTCGAGCAGCGGCGACTTCCCGATCCCGGGGGCGCCGATGACGGTGACCAGATGCGGCCGCGCGCGCCGCCGCACCCGCTCCAGCAGGCTGTTGAGCACGCCGAGTTCGGGTTCGCGGTCCAGTACGTCGCAGGGCGCGGGGGCGTCGCGGCGCTCCGTGACCGTCCACCGCGGCCGCTGCCCGCCCTGCCTGCCGTACGCGATCGCGGGCCCGGTCAGCCTCCTGGTGCGCCCGCACACCACGATCTCGGTGTCCTCGGCGAACTGCAGCAGGGACTCGCAGTCGACGATCAGCGCGCCGTTGACGGGCAGCGGCTCCGGGACCACCGCGCCCGGCCGTACGGGGAACTCACCCGTCGCCACCGCGACCCGCAGCGCGGGCCGTTCGCCGTCGGGGACGTCGAAGCAGATCCGCCGCCGCAGCGCGGTCGCGGCGCGGACCGCACGGGCCGCGGCCCTGCCGGTGCCGTCCTCCTGCGGGGACGCGGGCCCGAACAGGGCCAGCGTGGCCGATCCCGTCGACCCGGCGACCACCCCGCCGTACCGCTCCACCTCCTCGCGCACGGTCAGCGCGGTGCGCTCCAGGGCCCCGCCGACGTCGACGACGCGGCTGCCGACCCCGAAGTCGGCGCGGATCAGGACGGCGCTGGCCCCGCCGCGGTCGGCGGGGACGAGTTGCACCGGCCGGGGCACCGCGCGCTCGCGGGGTCCTGAGCGCTGCCCGAGCCCGGCGATCAGGACGGGCCGCGCGGGGGCCTCGGGGGCCGCGATGGCCGGGTCGTGCACGAGGATCGCGTGGTGCAGCAGCCGCAGTTCACGGCCGGGTTCCAGGCCGAGGTGGTCGGCGAGGCGCAGCCGCACCCGCCGGTAGGCGGCGAGGGCGTCGGCCTGCCTGCCGCTGCGGTACAGGGCGAGCATCAGCTGGTGGCAGGCGCGTTCGCGCAGCGGCTCGGCCTCGACCATGGCCTCCAGTTCGCCGAGGACGGCGTGGTGACGGCCGTTGGCCAGCTCGGCCTCGTAGTAGTCCTCCATCGCGTCGAGGCGGGCGTGCTGCAGCGCCGTGAGCTCCGACCAGGAGTGCCCGGCCTCCACCAGGTCGGCCAGCGGCTGTCCGCGCCACAGGTCGAGCACCTCGCGCAGGGTCGCCGCCGCTGCCGCGGGACGGCCCTGGGCGAGCTCCGCGCGCCCGGCCTGGGCGAGCCGGTAGAACCGGAACATGTCGACCTGCTCCGGGCTGACCTGGAGCTTGTAGCCGTGCGCGCAGGTCAGCAGGGCGGGCGGAGGGCTGTCGCCGTGGGTGTGCTCGGCGAACATCACGCGCAGCGCGCGGACGGCGTTCTGCAGGATCTTCCGTGCCGTCGCCGGGGCCTCCTCGGTGCCCCACAGCCCTTCGAGGAGCTTGCTGGTGGCGACCTCCCGGTTGGCGTTGAGCAGGAGCAGTCCGAGCGTCGCCCGCCGCCGGTCGCCGCCGAGGGCGACCGGCTTCTCGTCGTCTATCAGTTGCAAAGGTCCAAGAACCAAGAACTGCAAGGTGTCCCCCGTAGATCGTGCGTGATCAGCGTCGAACGTGCGGGCGTCGCCCGGCTATCGCCATTCCGCTTCGGGCCCGTCGGTGTGCAGGGCGGGCGCGACGACGCGCATCGTCGTCGGCGGGTCCTGGCGGACCGGGTCCAGATGGAGGCAGTCGGTTCCCTCGGGCGGCGTGAACGCGGCGAGGCAGGAGCACTCGGCCGCGGCGAAGCCCGCCGAACCGGTAGGCGACCTCCATCATCCGGTTGCGCTCGGTGCGCCGGAAGTCGGCGACGAGGTGCGTCCCGGCCCGCGCGGCCGCGTCGGTGAGCCAGCGCAGCAGCACCGCGCCCGCGCCGAACGACACCACCCGGCACGACGTGGCGAGCAGCTTGATGCGCCAGGCCGACGGCGTCTTCTCGATGAGCATGACGCCGACCGCCCCGTGCGGTCCGAAGCGATCGGCCATCGAGACGACGAGCACGTCGTGGTCCTCGTCGGTGAGCAGCGAGCGCAGCGCGGCGTCCGAGTAGTGCACGCCGGTGGCGTTCATCTGGCTGGTGCGCAGGGTCAGTTCCTCGACCCGGGTGATCTCCTCGTCCCTGGCCCTGCCGATGCGCATCTCGAGGTCGAGGGAGCGCAGGAACTCCTCGTCGGCGCCCTGGTAGTTCTCCCGCTCCTGGTTCCGCTCGAACCCGGCCTGGTACATCTGGCGGCGCCTGCGGGCGTCGACGGTGACCACGGCCGGGCTGAACTCGGGCAGGCCGAGCAGCGCGCCCGCCTGTTCGGCCGGGTAGCACCTGACGTCCGGCAGGTGGTAGGAGACCTCGGCGCGCTCGGTCGGCAGGTCGTCGATGAACGCGATGGTCTTCAGGGAGAAGTTGAGCTGTTCGGCGATGGCGCGCACCGAATCCGACTTCGGGCCCCAGCCGATGTGCGGCAGGACGAAGTACTCGGCGAGGCCGAGCTCTTCGAGCCGGGCCCACGCCTCGTCGTGGTCGTTGCGGCTCGACACGGCCTGGAGCACGCCGCGCGCGTCGAGCTCCGTGACGACCTTGCGGAGGGCGTCGTCGACCTCGACGTGGCCGTCCTCGACGAGGGTGCCCTGCCACAGGGTGTTGTCGAGGTCCCAGACGAGGCACTTCACGATGGGGGGCGCTTCAGGTGCCTCGGATGCTTCGGGCGCCTCGGGTGCTTCGGGCACCTCAGGTGCCGCAGATGCCTCAAGTGCTTCGGATGCTTCGGACATGTCCGCTCCGTTTCGTGCGCCGTTCAGCCCGCCACCGAGGCGGCGTGGTCGGCGAGCATCAGCTGGCAGATCTCGTTGCTGCCCTCGATGACTTCCATCAACTTCGCGTCGCGGTACGCCCGCTCCACCACGTGCCCGCCCGCGGCGCCCGCGGAGGCGAGCACCTGCACCGCCGACGCCGCGCCCCGGGCCGCGTTCCCGGCCGCGACGTGTTTGGCGAGGATCGACGCGGGCACCTGCTCCGGGGTGCCGCCGTCCCAGCTGAGGCTCGCCCGCTCGCAGGCGAACGTCGCCGTGCGCTCCGCGGCGTACAGCTCGGCCAGGTGCCGGGCGACGAGCTGGTGCCGCAGCAGGGGCTTGCCGAACTGCTCGCGGTCGCGGGCGTGTCCGGCGACGGCGGCGAGGCAGGCGCGCAGGATGCCGACGCAGCCCCAGGCCACCGAGAGCCGCCCGTAGGTCAGCGCGATGGTGGTCAGCATGACGACGGGCTGTCCGGCCACCGCGAGGAGGTGCTCCGCGGGCAGCCGTACGCCGTCGAGCTCGACGGTGGCGTGTCCCGCGGCGCGGCAGCCGAGCGGGGCTGCCACCCGGGTCACGCGGACGCCGGGGGCCGACGCGGGGACGACGGCGACGGCGCCGCCGCCTTCGTAGCGGCCGAACACGACGATCCAGTCGGCGTATCCGGCGACCGTGATCCACGTCTTGGTGCCGGTCACGACGATGTCGTCGCCCTCGCGCCGGATCTCGGTGGCCATCGCGGCGAGGTCGCTGCCCGCGCCGGGCTCGCTGAACGCCACGGCGGCCAGGTCACCGCTGGTGAGTCTGCCGATGTAGGCGGCCCGCTGGTCCTTGTCGCCGAACCGCTTGATGGTCCAGGCGGCCATCCCCTGGGAGGTCATCACGCTGCGCAGCGAGCTGCACAGGGCGCCGGTGTGCGCGGTGAGCTCCCCGTTGTCCGCGCCGGACAGGCCGAGGCCGCCGAACCGCTGGTGCGCCTCGGCGCACAGCACGCCCTTGGCGCCGAGGCCCCGCAGCACGTCCAGGGGGATCTCACCCGTGACGTCCCAGTCGCTCGCCGCGTCGCCGACCGTCTCGGTCACCAGCGCGGTCAGGGCGTCAAGCACTGTCACCACCGCTGTGCAGCCGGGTCACCAGGGAGCTCATCCCGCGCAGGGTGCGGAAGTTGTCCATGGCGAGGTCGGGGCCCTCCACCTCGACCCCGAAAGCGCTCTCCACGAACACCACCAGCTCCATCGCGAAGAGCGAGGAGACCGCGCCCGAGGCGAACAGGTCCACCTCCGGCTCCCAGGTCATCTTGGTCTTGGCCTCGAGGAATTCGCCGATCCGCTGCTCGATGGCGGCGACCGAGAGCTCCGTGGTCGAGTCAGTCATGAAAGTCCCCTTCTCGCTGCTTCTCGCTGCTTCGTCGCTTCTCGTCGCTCGTCACTGCACTGTGTTCTTGCGCGCCAACGTGATGCCGTCCGCCACGGCGAGCAGGGAGAGCTCCACCCTGCTGTCGACGAGGAGCGCGGCGTTGAGCTCGCGGATGGCCACCGTGTCCGCGTCGTTGGCCTCCGGGTCCGCGACCCGGCCGAAGTAGAGGGTGTTGTCGAGCACGACCAGGCCGCCGGGCCGCAGATGGGCCAGCGCCTCCTCGTAGTAGCGCGCGTACGACGCCTTGTCGGCGTCGACGAAGACCAGGTCGAAGGTCTCGGGGCCGCGTTCGGCGAGCAGCTCCGCCATGCTCTGGGCGGCGTCCCCGATCCGCAGCTCGATCCGGTCGGACACCCCGGCGCGGGCCCAGTACCGCCGGGCGACCTTGGTCCAGCGCTCGCTGATGTCGCAGGTGACGACGGTGCCGCCGGGCGGCAGCGCCCGTGCCATGCACAGCGTGCTGTAGCCGGTGAACGTGCCGATCTCCAGGACGCGTTCGGCGCCGGTGAGGCCGACGAGCAGGGCCAGGAGCTGACCTTCCTCGGGCATGGTCACCATGGCGTTCAGGGCCGGGACGCGCGAGGTCTCGTCGATGAGGTCGCGCAGGATCTCGTCGTCGCGCAGGGACACCGAGCGCACGTAGTCGAGCATGCGCTCGCTCAGTTCCACCTGGCCGGCCATCAGTGGACCTCGTACGCGTAGAAGCCGCGGCCGGTCTTGCGGCCGTGGTCGCCCTCGGCGACCTTGCGCAGGAGCAGCTCGCTCGGGCGGTAGCTGTCGTCCTTGGTGCGCTCGTGCAGCACGGTGAGGGAGTCGACAAGGTTGTCAATTCCGATGAGGTCGGCCGTCCGCAGCGGGCCCGTCGGATGTCCGAGGCAGCCCTCCATCAGGGCGTCCACGTCCTCTACGGTGGCCCGGCCCTCCTCGACGACGTTCGCCGCGTCGTTGATCATGCGGTGCAGCACCCGGCTGGTGACGAAGCCGGCGCCGTCGCCGACCACGATGCCCTTCCTGCCCAGGACGGTCAGGAGGTCCTGGACGGCCGCCATCGCCCGGTCCGAGCTGCGCGGCCCGCGCACCACCTCAAGGGTGCCGATCAGGTAGGGCGGGTTCATGAAGTGGATGCCGACCAGGTCCTCGGGGGACGGGACCTGGGCGGCGAGTTCGTCGACCGGGATGGAGGAGGTGTTGGTGACCCGCAGCGTGCCCGGCGCGACCGCGGCGGCGATCTCCTGGTGGACCGCGGCCTTCAGCCCGGCGGCCTCGGTGATCGCCTCGATCACCGCGTCCGCGTCCGCCGCCGCCTCCGCGGACCCGGCGAGCTTCAGCTCCCCGACGGGGCCGCCCGCTGGGAGGGCTCCCATCATGTGGGCGAGCCGCAGCTCGTTGCGTACGCGCTGGCGGGCGGTGCCGAGGCGCTCCTGGTCCACGTCCACGAGCACGACCGGCACGCCCCGCCCGATGGCGAGGGTCGTGATCCCCACGCCCATGACGCCCGCGCCGAACACCGCGAGCCGCGGCGCCCCCTTGTTCTCGGTCATCGGCCGATCACACCTGTCGGTCCTGTAACGGCGACGGGTGTTTTCGACCCGGCGCCGGTGATACGCACGACAGCCCCGTTCATCATCACTCCAGTTTTACGTGCGGAAATGTTTCCGAAAGAGAGTTGCCGACAGCGGGAGAAGACACGTCTGACGCCTGTGAGCACAGGGAAATCACCCCATAGGCCGCGCACCTGGATTCACTGTCGATCGGCCGCCCTGGCACCGCCCCGGCAGATGTGAGAGGACCTGCTCCAAGGGTGTGGGACCGAAGGAAACGCGTGCCTGCCGCGCTCCGCGCGGTTCACTTCGCGGCCGCGGCCCCAGAACCCTGGCGGACACCGCTAAGGCCGACCTTCACGCGAGGGATAAATACATTGCAGCGGCCCCCATCAGTGTTCCGTGAACAACCCCGCTGTCGCTCGTGGCAACTGGCCAGAGGATGTAGCAGCGGAGCCCTCCAACTCCAGTGCAACGGGCGCTCATCAAGCTGCACTTCCACTTGAGGAAGCTCCCCGGCCCCGTATCCGACCAGCACACATAGGGACATCGGGCACATGACGAACGCCCCGCACGGCCGGGTGGCCGAGGGGGCGTGAGACGTTCCGTCAGGAGCGCGGAGGGAGCCGCTGGGGGGGGGCGAGGGCGGCCGCGGGGCCGCGGAGGGCCGGGGAAGCCGTCCAAGGCCCCGGCGCCGCGCTACACGTCCTCCTCCAGGTCCGCCTCCTTCACCAGGTAGCCGAACTGGAAGCGGCTCGTCGCGCCGAACATCTGCATGACCTGACCGATGTGCTTGCGGCAGGTGCGCACGGACGTCCCGAGGCGCCGGGCGATGGCCTCGTCCTTGACGCCGGAGATCAGCATCTTGACGATCTCCTTCTTCATGTCCTCGCTGATGGCGTCGATCTCGGCGCGCCCGGTGTCGAACTTCTTGGCCGTCGCCCAGCCGTGCTCGAAGCAGGAGTACAGGAAGTCGATGAGCGAGCGCTCCTGCACGATCACGGCCCCGCCGTTCTCACCGCTCAGCGGGACGAACGCCATGGCCCGGTCAAAGATGATGATCTTGCCGAAGAGCGCGCCCGCCGTCCGGATCTCGGCACCGGAGTCGAGCAGCTTCTCCACGTGCTCCCGCGTCGGGGTGTCGAACCGGGCGGCGTGCTGGTACAGCACGCGCATGCGCACGCCCCGGGCGAGCACCTGCAGATCCCGGGTCTGCGCCTCAATGAGTTCCTCCGCCGACTCCTCGCTCTCGGGCTGCATGCAGACGATTTCATGGGAGCTGTTCGCGGCGGCCTCCGAAAGGAGGGAGCGGACCACCTCGGGGACTTTCACGATGTCGAACGAGTTCGCGTGCTGGCTGGCGAACTTGCTGGACCTGAAAAGCAGCGAGAGGCGTGCGAGGTCATTGCGGAGATGGCCTATGGCCAGCTTCCGTTCGAGCAAATCAAGTTCACTCGGAGTCAGCACCTGTGAGTAGGAGATGCCCGGATCCACCGGCACGAACCAGGCGTCCTCATTGCGGGACGGCCGGATGAGTTCGAGCTCCAGGAGACTGGCGATGATCTCCCTTCCCTTTTCAGGGGCAAATTCGAAATCACGCGCGATGTCCTCGACCGTGAATCCGTCCCGGTCCAGGCTCCATTCATAGACTTCAAAACTTCCAGTGACTGGCTTAGGAAACAAAGGCGCTCCAAGTTTCTAAGTATCCCTTCGGATTGCCCTGGCGAAGGGATATTGACTCGAGCGGTGTTCGGCGTCAGCGCCAATATCAATCTATGGGACTCCTCCCCGATAATCCAGTGGCGACGGAACGGGTCCGGGCCCCATGACCGGGGCCCTGGGGCCCTCACGGCCGGGGTGCGGACACGCGAGACGGCCGGGCCGGGGACGTGGGTCCCCGGCCCGGCCGTGTGGGCGGAAGGCGGTGGCGGGCGGCGGCGCTAGCCGAGCGCCACCGGCGCCGGGAAGTACCCGGCCCCCGCGAAGAACTCCGCGTACGTGCCGAAGAAGTTCGGCGTCGATCTCCGGGCAGGCGATGCCGGTGCCCGCGAGGGCGGCTTCCGTCGCGCTGACGTCCATCCGCATGTACAGGGCCGCGCCCGCGGTCATGTACGCCCGGAAGATGTCGATCGTCGGGAAGAGCGCGTTGTCCCGGTCGGCGCGGACGGTGGCGACGAAGTCGTCCCAGCCCACCTCGTCCAGGACGTACCCGGAGGCGCGCAGCCGCGCCACCATCTCGGCGAAGCTGACCGCCACGGGGTTGAACAGGTGGAAGGTCCGGCCGTGCCCGGTGCGGGACAGGGCGAGGACGGCCGCGCTGACGTAGTCCACCGGCACCATCGGGAACAGCGCGTCCGCGCCCGCGGGGACCGCCCGCGCCTGGAGGCTGCCCTTCAGGCTCAGCCAGACGAAGTCCCGGGTCTGGCAGGCGCCGTTGGTGCGCGCCCCGGAGATCACGTCGGCGCGGTAGACCGACACGGGCAGTCCGCGCTCCCGCGCGAGACCGATGATCTTCTCGCCGACGTACTTGCTCTGCCGGTACCCGTTGGTGAGTTCCTCCGGCGGCCCGGTCGGGTCCTCAGGGGTGAGCCCGGCGCCGTCGGGCGCGGGCCGCGCGAAGACGCCGGTGCTCGACACGTAGTGCAGTGGCACCGTGCGGTGCAGCGCGGCGAGCCGCAGCGCCTCCTCCGTGCCGGTCACGTTGGCGGCCTTCAACGACGTGTACGGGTGCAGCCAGTTGACCGTGGCGCCCGCGTGGTACACCACGTCGACCTCGCGGGCGAGCCGGTCGTACGTCTCGGCGTCGAGGCCGAAGCGCGGCTTCGCGAGGTCGCCGGTCAGGACCGTGAGGCGGCCGGGGTCGACCTCGTCCCAGATGCCGTACCAGGTGAGGTTGGCGCGCAGCCGGTCGAGCGCGGCGCGGTCGTCGGCGCCCCGGATGAGACAGTGCACGGTGGCCCCGGTGGACCGCATCAGGTCCCGCAGCAGGAAGGCGCCGACGAAGCCGGTGGCCCCCGTGAGGAACACCTGCCCGGGGTCTGCGACCGTGGTGACGACCTCGGCGGCCGGGACCACGTCGTCGGCGAGCCGCACCTCGGCGGCGAAGTCCACCGCGGTCTGCGTGGCCTCGCCGGTCCGGGTGGCGAGCTCCGCGCGCAGGTACTCGATCAGGGCCGCGGGGTGGTCGTAGTCGAACAGCAGGGTCGGCGGCAGCCGCAGGCCCGTCTCGCCCTCGAGCCGGTTGCGCAGCTCGACCGCGGTCAGCGAGTCGAAGCCGAGCTTGGTGAAGACGGTGGCGGGGGCGATGCCGTCGGTTCCGCCGAGGCCGAGCACGGCGGCCACGGAGCCGCGTACCAGATCGAGCAGGAGCTCGCGCTGGCCGGTCTCGTCGAGCGGGGCGAGGCGTTCGGCGAGCTGCCCGGTGTGCTGGGCGGTCGCGGTGACCACGCGCCGTGAGGGTCCGCGGACGAGGCTCCACAGGACGGGCAGGACGGGTCCTGGCTGGCGCCCGATCAGGGCGACGTCGAGGTGCATCGGTACGGTCGTCGGGTGTCCCGCGGCGAGCGCCGCGTCGAAGAGGCCGGTGCCCTCGTCGGGTGAGATGGGCCGCAGGCCCGACTGCGTCGCCCGCTTCCAGTCGACCTCGGAGAGCCGGGACGCCATGCCGTGCGCCTGCGCCCACGCCGCCCAGGCGAGGGAGTCGCCGGGCAGCCCGTTGGCCCTGCGGTGCTGGGCGAGGGCGTCGAGGAACTGGTTGGCGGCCGAGTAGTTGGCCTGTCCCGGCGAGCCGACGACACCGGCGACGGAGGAGAAGAGGACGAACAGGGCGAGGGGCCGTTCCCGGGTGAGTTCGTGCAGGTTCCACGCCGCGTCGACCTTGGGCCGCAGCACGGCCGACACCCGCTCCGCCGTCAACGCCGTCACGATGCCGTCATCGATCACACCGGCGGTATGCACCACACCCGTCAGCGGATGCTCCACCGGCACCGACTCCAGCACCGCTGCCAACGCGTCACGGTCAGCCGCGTCACAGGCCTCGACCCGCACCCGCGCACCCAGCGCGGAGAGCTCCTCCACCAGCTCCGCCGCCCCGGGAGCCCCGCGCCCCCGCCGACTCGTCAACACCAGATGGCGAACCCCGTACTCGGTCACCAGATGCCGCGCGAACAGGCCGCCCAGCGCACCCGTACCACCCGTCACCAGCACCGTGCCCCGCGGATTCAGCTCGCGCCGGGCCGTGGCGGCCGGGTGGGCCCGCGCGAGGCGGGGAGTGCTCGCCCGCCCCGCGCGGAGCGCCAACTGCTCATGGCCGGAGGCGATCGCGGCGGCCAGCTGCCTGGCGCTCTCCGGACTGCCGTCGACGTCGACGAGCGTGATGCGGCCGGGGTTCTCGACCTGCGCGGACCTGACCAGGCCCCACACCGGGGCCGCGCCGGGGTCGATGTCCTCGCCGTCGTGGGTGGCGACGGCGTGGCGCGTGACCAGGACCAGGCGTGCGGTGCCGTGACGCGAGCCCGTCCCGCACCAGGTGGAGGGTCCGGGCGGTGGCCCGGTGCGCGGCGGCCGCCGCGTCGCCGTCCCCGGCCGCCGCGTCGACCACGGCGACGAGGGTGCTCCCCGCGGCGTCCGCGACGCTGTCGACACGGTCCCCAAGGGCGTCCGACAGGCCGCCATCCAGGCCGTCCAGGCCGTCCAGCGCGCTGTCGCCGAGTACGGCACAGCGGGCGGGCGTGAGGTCCTCCGCGTCCGGCAGGGCGACGGACGGCCAGACGACGTGGAACAGCGAGTCGCCGTGGGTGCCGTCGGCGTGCCCGGCGGGGGCCGTCGGGCGCCGCCGCAGCGCGCGGGCCTCGCCGACCGGTTCGCCGGTGTCGTCGGCCAGCCACAGCCGGAACGCGTCGTCGCCCTTGGGCCTGATCCAGACCCGCAGCGCGCGCGGACCCGCCGCGTACAGGTCGAACCCGTGCCAGGACAGGGCGGTGGTGTCGTGCCCGTCGGCGAGCAGCGGGTGCAGCGCGGCGTCGAGCAGCGCGGGGTGGATGCCGAACGACTCCGGATCGGTGTCGTCGGGCAGCCGCACCTCGGCGAACAGGTCGTCGCCGCGCCGCCACAGCGCCCGCAGGCCCTGGAAGGCCGGGCCGTGGGCGTACCCCTTCTCGTCGAGCCGCCGGTAGAAGTCGTCGAGCCCGGTGGGTGTCGCCCCCGGCGGCGGCCAGGCCTCCAGGGAGACCGCGGGCGGCGGCGCCGACTCCGTGAGCAGCCCGGTGGCGTGCACGTGCCAGGGCGCGGCCGGGTCGTCGCGGTCGGGCCGGGAGGCGACGGTGAGCCGCCGGTGCCCGTCGTCGCCCGCCGCGCCCACGGTCACCTGGACCTGGACTCCGCCCTTGGCGGGCAGGGCGAGCGGGGTGTCGATCGTCAGGTCGGCGACGGCGGCGCAGCCGACCTCGTCACCGGCGCGGACCACCAGTTCGGCCAGGGCCGCCGAGGGCAGCGTCACGGCGTCGCCGACGCGGTGGTCGGCGAGCCAGGGGTGGGTGTGCCGCGAGAGCTTCCCGGTGAACACCGCGCCGTCGCCGCCCGCGAGGGCGATGCCGGTCGAAAGGACCGGGTGCGCCGGCCCGGCGAGACCGAGCCCGGGGGTGTTCCGCGCGCCGGGCGAGGTGCTGTCCAGCCAGTACCGCTGGTGCTGGAAGGCGTACGTGGGCAGGTCGACCAGCGCCGCACCCGTCCCGGCGAAGACCCGCGCCCACTCCACCGCGTGCCCGGCCGCGTGCACCTGCGCCAACGCCGCGAGGGCCGTGCGCACTTGGGCCTTGTCGCGGCGCTGCGACGCCACGAACGCCGCCTCCACGATCTGCGGTCCCATGGACGTGAGCACGCCTTCGGGCCCGATCTCCAGGAACCGGGTCGCCCCCTGCTCCCGCAGCCGTGTCACATGATCCGCGAACCGCACGGCCTCACGGATGTGATCGACCCAGTACCGGGCCGAGCACACCTCCTCCGCACTCGCGGCCATGGGAATCACCGGCTC
>JAVLTM010000023.1:0-20017 GCA_037117115.1 Streptomyces sp. PmtG
ACAAGCTCCGCACGCGCATGCGCGAGGCCTACCGGCACTCGGACCGGTGGCGCGCGGCGGGCGGCCCGCCCGCCGCGCCGAAGGAGCCGAAGCCGGGACAGAAGATCAGCCTCTTCCGGCCCGTCGTGTACGACGGCAGCGCGCTGGTGCTGTACGCCCTGCGGCAGCAGATCGGGCGGCCCGCCTTCGAACGGCTGGAGCGCGCCTGGGTGCGCGCCCACCGCGACGGGAACGCGACCACCGCCGACTTCACGCGCCTGGCCTCGCACGTCTCGGGCCGGGACCTGAGCGCGTTCTTCTCCGCCTGGCTGTACGGCACCAAGACGCCGCCGATGCCGGGGCACCCGGACTGGACGTCGGAGGCGCCGGCGAAGCAGCGGCCCGCGCGGGCGGGCGGCGGTCATGCCCACGGCAGTGACGCTCACGGCGGTCATGCCCACGGCGGGGGTGTCCACGCCCATGGCGGGGGCGTGCATGCCCACGATGCCGCTGGTCAGGGCCATGGCGCGGCCGGTGAGGGCCTCGGCGGGCGCGCTCCCCGTTAACCCAGATGACGAGACGGGCCGTCCCGTGCAACCATCTTCAGGTCGGCGACGCGGCCCGTCAGGGACATCCCCTCGGGGAAACCTCAGGGGCGTTCCCGGCCGGACCGGGGAATCCCCGGGCGGTCGTGAGCGTTCTGACATGTGACGGGTGGCGCCGTCGCAGGCCGGGCAGCGCCGCACCAGCGGTGCGGCAGGGGCGGCTCAGGCCTCCCCAGCGCCTCCATATCGGATTCCCCATCGACGTAAAGGACCCAATGACCTCCTCTTCTTCCACTTCCCAGGACGCACAGAGCTTCGCGCAGAACCACCCCGAAGGTCTTCGGGCCGATGCCCTGATGGAAGAGGACGTCGCCTGGAGCCACGAGATCGACGGAGAGCGGGACGGCGAACAGCTCGACCGCGCCGAGCGAGCGGCTCTGCGCCGCGTCGCGGGCCTCTCCACCGAACTCGAGGACTGTCACCGAAGTCGAGTATCGCCAGCTCCGCCTGGAGCGCGTGGTCCTCGTCGGAGTCTGGACCTCGGGGACGGCGCAGGACGCGGACAACTCCCTCGCCGAGCTCGCCGCCCTCGCGGAGACAGCGGGCGCGCTCGTCCTCGACGGTGTCGTCCAGCGCCGAGACAAGCCGGACCCGGCGACGTACATCGGATCCGGCAAGGCCCTGGAGCTGCGCGACATCGTCGTCGAGACCGGCGCGGACACGGTCGTGTGCGACGGCGAGCTCAGCCCCGGTCAGCTCATCCACCTCGAAGACGTCGTCAAGGTCAAGGTGATCGACCGGACCGCCCTGATCCTCGACATCTTCGCCCAGCACGCCAAGTCCCGAGAGGGCAAGGCCCAGGTCGCCCTGGCCCAGATGCAGTACATGCTGCCCAGGCTCCGCGGCTGGGGTCAGTCGCTGTCCCGGCAGATGGGCGGCGGCAAGGGCGGCGGTCTCGCCACCCGTGGCCCCGGTGAGACCAAGATCGAGACGGACCGGCGACGGATCCGCGAGAAGATGGCGAAGATGCGCCGGGAGATCGCGGAGATGAAGACGGGCCGTGAGATCAAGCGCCAGGAGCGCAAGCGCAACAAGGTGCCCTCGGTCGCCATCGCCGGGTACACCAACGCGGGCAAGTCCTCGCTGCTCAACCGCCTCACGGGCGCGGGCGTGCTGGTGGAGAACGCGCTGTTCGCCACCCTCGACCCGACCGTCCGCAGGGCCGAGACGCCGAGCGGCCGCCTGTACACCCTGGCGGACACGGTCGGATTCGTCCGCCATCTGCCACACCACCTCGTCGAGGCGTTCCGCTCCACGATGGAGGAGGTCGGCGAGTCCGACCTGATCCTGCACGTGGTGGACGGTTCGCACCCCGCCCCGGAGGAGCAGCTCGCCGCCGTGCGCGAGGTGATCCGCGAGGTGGGCGCCACGGACGTCCCCGAGATCGTGGTGATCAACAAGGCGGACGCGGCCGACCCGCTGACCCTTCAGCGGCTGCTGCGCACGCAGCGGCACGCGATCGCGGTCTCCGCCCGCACCGGCGAGGGCATCGAGGAACTGCTCGGCATCATCGACGCGGAACTGCCGCGGCCCGAGGTCGAGATCGAGGCCCTCGTGCCGTACACCCACGGCAAGCTCGTCGCCCGCACCCACTCCGACGGCGAGGTGCTCTCCGAGGAGCACACCGCCGAGGGCACCCTGCTCAAGGCGCGGGTGCACGAGGAACTGGCGGCGGAACTGGCGCCGTTCGTTCCGGCGGCACACTGACGCTCGCGCTGAGCGCACCGCTCGGCACGCGCGTACGGCACGTACGCACATGGCGAAGGCCCCGGCCCCTGCGACAGGGGGCCGGGGCCTTCGGTCTTGAGGAAGGGCGGGCCGTGGGCCGGTGATGCTTCGGCGGGCGCGTCCTCTCAGTGATCCGCGGGGGCCACTGAAGCCCTGACCGAGATCCGCGCTGAGCCCCTCACCGAGTCGTCTCTCGCTGAGTCCCTTACTGAGACCCGTACTTCTCGCTCATCATGTCGAAGACCTGCTTGGCGCCGGAGCCCAGCTGCGGACCGGCGAGCCAGGTGTTCGCCGCCGGGCCGATCGAGGTGTTCGAGACCAGCTTGGTCTTGTCGTCCACCACCCGGAACCAGCCGCCGCCGGAGGAACCGCCGGTCATGGTGCAGCCGATGCGGTACATCGTCGGCTGCGCGGGATCGAGCGACAGACGGCCCGGCTTGTCGATGCACTTGTGCATGGTCAGACCGTTGAAGGGCGGCGCGGCCGGGTAGCCCCAGGCGCCCATGGAGCCCACGCTCTGCGCCGACGGGGTCGAGAAGTCGACCTCCAGGGCGTTGCCGACCGTCTCCTCCAGGGACTTGCTGCCCTGCTGCGGCTTCACATGCATCACGGCGTAGTCGTACGGAGCCCCGGCGCCGCCCGACGCGGCACCCTGGTCGATCCACTCACCGGAGGTCGACACCCAGTCCGCCCACCACTGGCCGTACGGGGCGATCTCCTGCGGTGCCGCGTTGCTCAGCTCCGCCTCGGACTTGCCGAGGTCGTTGTAGGCGGGCACGAAGGTGAGGTTCCGGTACCAGCCGCCCTTCCCACCGGCGTGCACGCAGTGGCCAGCGGTCCACACCAGGTTGGACTTGCCCGGGTTGCGCGGGTCCTTCACGACCGTGCCCGAGCACACCATGGAGCCCTCGGGGGAGTCGAAGAAGATCTTGCCGACGGGAGCGGCGTTCTCGTGGTACGGCGTCTTCTCCGGCTTCGCCTGGACCGGCTCGGGCTCGGGGTCGGTCGCGCCCTGGTCGGCGGCCGCGTCCTTGGCCGCGATCGTCTTGTTCGGGTCCTTGGCCTTCCGCATCCGCTCGGGCTTCCACAGGCCCTCTATGACCGGGTTGACGAAATCCTTGGCCTCGCGCAGCCAGTCTTCCTTGCTCCAGTCCTTCCAGGCACCGTCCTTCCACTTGTCCGGGTCGATGCCGTGCTCCTTGAGCCGGTCGGTGAGGTCGGACGGCAGCCCGCCATCCGAGTCGGAGCCCTTGTCCGCGCCCTGCGAGGCACCGGTGTCCGACTTGTCGCTCGCCTTGTCGTCGCTCGGCCCGCAGGCCGTGGCGGTGAGCGCCAGGACCGCGGCGAGCCCGGTGGCGGCCAGTGCGGCTCGGTGGCCGCGGCCGCGCGCGAAGGGCGCACGAATGGAACGCATGGAGCAGTAACCCCCGTAAGAACGTATGTTTGCCATGTGCGTGTCAGGCGTGGGTGCGGCATCCGCCGCCCGGGCCGACTGGCCTCCCACTATGCCTGTGCGGGTGGGGACGAACAGCGGCGAGGTCGTGAAGGTTTCGACGCCCTCGACGCCGTACGCGGACAAAGCGGGTGCGTGGTGCGCGGCGGACGCGCGTGGTGCGCGCCCGCGGCGCGAGGGCCCTGGGGCGCGACCGCGACGATCCCGCCCGGGCGGCGGCCGGGTTCACCCACACGGTGGGTGAACCCGGCGCTCGCCGTTGCCGGCCCCGGTCTCCTTGCCGCCCGCGAACTACTGGCCCGCGAACTTCTTGCTGACGGCGTCGTAGATGCCCTTGGCCTCCTTGCCCAGGCGCGGCCCGGCCAGCCAGCCCGACGTCACCGGGCCGATCGAGGTGTTCGACACCAGCGCGGGCTTGCCGTCCGCACCCGCGGCGACCCAGCCGCCACCGGACGAACCGCCGGTCATCGTGCAGCCGATGCGGTACATCGTCGGGTCGGGCTCGCTGATCGAGAGCCGGCCCGGCTTGTCCGCGCACTGGAACTGCTTCTGGCCGTCGAACGGCGGCGCCGCCGGATAGCCCGTCGCCGTCATGTCCTTGATGTCGGCCACGGTCGGGGCGTTGAAGTCCACCGGGAGCGCGGCACCGACCATCTCCTCCAGGGACTTGGCCTTGCTGCCCTTCTCCGGCGTCACATGGATCACCGCGAAGTCGTACGGAGCGCCCTTGCCGCCGGTCGGACCGCCCTGCTCGATCCACTGGTCGGAGGTCTGCGCCCAGTCACCCCACCACACGCCGTACGGAGCGACCTCCTCCTTCGGCGCGCCCTGGAGGTCCGCGGTGGCCTTGCCCGCGTTGTTGTAGGACGGGACGAAGGCGATGTTCCGGTACCAGCCGCCCTTCGCGCCCGCGTGGACGCAGTGACCCGCGGTCCACACCATGTTCGACTTGCCCGGGTTCTTCGGGTCCTTGACGACCGTGGCCGAGCAGACCATCGAGCCCTCGGGACCGTCGAAGAAGAGCTTCCCGGCCGCGGGCACCTGGTCGTGGTACGGCGTCTTCACGCCCGCCGCCTCGACCGGCTCCGGCGTCGGGTCCGTGACGCCCTGGTCGCCGGAGATGTCGTTGTCGTCGACGCCCCGGTCCGGGTTCTTGTCGGCGTCCCGCATGCGGTCCGGGTCCCAGAGGCCCTCGATGATCGGGTTGACGAAGTCACCCGCCTCGCGCAGCCAGTCGTCCTTGTCCCAGTTCCGCCAGGCGCCGTCCTTCCACTTGTCGAGGTCGATGCCGTGGTCCTTGAGCCGGTCCTCGAGATCGCCGGGAAGCTGGATCTTGCCGTCGCCGTCGCCGCCGCCGGGCTGCGACGCAGACGAGTCGTCCTTGTCGTCGCCGGGGCCGCACGCCGTCGCCGTCAGGACGAGCGCCGCGCCGAGCGCGACAGCGGCCGCCACGGGGGAGGTTCTGCCGCGTGCGCTCCTCCCACGACGAGCGGTGAAGAGCGGACGTATGGGTCGCATGGTGAGAATCCCCCTGGGCCTCGAATCGTTCCAAATACCGGACATCGCGATGCGGGACGCCCCCGCGCACGGTTTTCCGCGCACCTTTTCACTGCGGCGTCGGTCATCGCAGAACATCGCGGTGCTCAGGGGCGCTGAACACCTTGTTGCTGATGAACGGCACACCACACTATGCCGGTGCCGTTGGGGACGGCCGACGGAACGGCAACGGTTCCGTCACGGCAAGGATCTTCAGGCAACCCGTGATCCCCCGCACTCGCCGTCGTTGGTACATACGGGGGAAACGCGGCTCGCGTTCACCCCCGCGCCAACTCGCCGCCGCGCCCGGCCGGATGCGGCGGGACCCTGCCCAGTCCCAGCGGGAGGACCGACAGCCGTGGCCGTGACCGAGCCAGCCCCCGCGGTGTTGTCCGCGGCGCACGAGGGGATCCTGCGCCGCCAGTCGGCGCGCGAGTCGGCCGCACGCACCTACGCGCGCGCCCTGCCGATCGTTCCGGTTCGCGCCCGCGGGATGACGATCGAGGGCGCCGACGGGCAGCGCTACCTGGACTGTCTCTCCGGCGCGGGCACCCTGGCCCTCGGGCACAATCACCCCGTCGTCCTCGAGGCGATCCGCGCCGTCCTCGACTCGGGTGCGCCACTGCACGTCCTCGACCTGGCCACTCCCGTCAAGGACACCTTCACCACCGAGCTGTTCCGGACGCTGCCGCACGGTTTCCGCGGACCACGCACGCGTCCAGTTCTGTGGTCCCGCGGGCACGGACGCGGTGGAAGCGGCCCTGAAGCTGGTGCGCGCGGCCACCGGCCGCGAAGGGCTGCTCGCGTTCACCGGCGCCTACCACGGGATGACAGCGGGGGCACTCGAAGCATCCGGCGGTGCGCGGGACGTACGCGTCGCGCGCCTGCCCTATCCGCAGGACTACCGCTGCCCCTTCGGCATCGGCGGCCCCCGCGGCGCCGAACTCGCCGCCCGCTGGACCGAGAACCTCCTGGACGACTCCAAGTCCGGCGTCCCCGCACCCGCCGGCATGATCGTCGAGCCGGTCCAGGGCGAGGGCGGCGTGCTTCCCGCCCCCGACGCCTGGCTGCGGCGGATGCGTGACATCACCGCGGCACGGGGCATTCCGCTCATCGCGGACGAGGTGCAGACAGGCGTCGGACGCACCGGCGCCTTCTGGGCCGTCGAGCACAGCGGAGTCGTACCCGACGTCCTGGTCCTGTCCAAGGCGATCGGCGGCAGCCTGCCACTGGCCGTCATCGTCTACCGCGACGACCTCGACGTCTGGCCGCCCGGCGCCCACGCGGGCACCTTCCGCGGCAACCAGCTCGCCATGGCCGCAGGCGCGGCGACGCTGGCCTACGTCCGTGAACACCGCCTCGCCGAGCGCGCCGCCGCCCTCGGCGCCCGCATGCTCACCGGCCTGCGCTCCCTGGCCGCCGAGCACCCCTGCGTCGGCGAGGTCCGTGGGCGCGGCCTGATGCTCGGCGTCGAACTCGTGGACCCGACCGGCCGCCGCCCCACGCCGGGAAGCGGCGAGTTCGACCACGGGTGGGGCACCGCTCGGCGCGGAGCGCCCTCGTCCGCATCGACCGGCCCGCCGCACGCCACCCCGGACACCACGCCGCGGGGCGGCGACCACTCGGGCCCCGCCAGCACGGCGCCCGCCACACCCAAGGTGCCCGCAGCCCGCTCCGGCGGCACACGACCCGACGACGTCTACCCCTGCGAGGCCCATCGGCCACGGGCCCGACGGCACATGGTCCGACGGCAATCGACCCGACGGTGAACGGCCCGCCGGTGCATGGCCCGCCGGTGCATGGCCCAACGCCTCGGGACCCGCCACTACCGAGCCCGGTGACCACCGCCCCGACCCACATCAGCGCCCGCACGACAGCGAGCACGACCTGCCCGAGAACCGCCCGCACCCTCCCGCCCCCGAACTCGCCGCGGCCGTGCAGCGGGAATGCCTGCGCCGCGGACTCATCGTCGAACTCGGCGGACGGCACTCCAGCGTCGTACGCCTCCTTCCCCCTCTCACCATCACCGACGAACAGGCGACGGCCGTCCTCGACCGCCTGGCCGACGCCCTCGCCGCGGCGGTCCGCTCCCACCCCCGCTAGCCCACGCCCGCCACCACCCATGCCCACCGCCCCCTTCCTTCCCTTCGCCGCCGTCGACCCCCTCGACGGCGGCGCAGACCTAGGCGGGCCGAACAACCCGATGGCAGCCGCCCGCCGCCCTGTCCCACCCCCTCGTCCCAGCCGCCCGTCGCCACACGGAGCCCGAAACAACGCAAGGAATCCCCTTGAACGCGACCCCCGCATCCGACGGCCGTCCCCAACCGCACCCCTCAGGCGCCTGCGGCACGCAATCCCCGGCGGCCACGGAGACCGGCACCGTGCCCCGGCAGAAGGGCAAGGACCAAGGGGCCGAGTGCCTGCCCCACGGCACCGCCGACCTCCTCGACCACCCCGACCCGGGCACCGCCGCCCAGGCCGCGGCCGTCGAGAACCTCCTGCGCTGCTGGGTGCGGGAGAACGGCATCGCCCCGCCCGAGCACGGCTCCCTCCGCATCCCCCTCCAGACCAGCGCCACGGCCCTCGTCGTGTCCGTCGACTACTGGTCCCCGACGGGCTGGCACCGCTTCGGACCCCCCTACCTGGAGGACGGCCCACAGACCGCACCACCGGTCGACGCGGTCACCGTCGCCGCACTCCCTGAGCCGCGAGACGGCACCACCCCCGCTCTCAACCCCGGTCCTGGACGGGGCCACTGACTCGCCCGAGAGCCAGACCGCAGACCGGCCCACAGGCCAGCCTCAAGAACCGGCTACGAGCCACCCCGCTGCCCAGACCACCGGCCACTCCACGGCGCCGACCTCGGACCAGCACGCCGACTCGGCCCCCGGCCAGCCCGCTGCCCCAGCCACGGACCGGCCTCCGGTCGTCCCCGAGGCAAAGGCTGCGCCCCTCGGCGCGACGGACCAGACCCCGACGAACCCACCGTCACGGGAAGCCACGGGCGCGGCCCCAGCGGCAGACACGTCCCTCACCACCGGCGAGACGAGGCCCCCGAGCCCGGCGCCTCAAGACTCGCCCGACGGCGCCGCCCTCGTCGCCCGCGTCGCCGATTCCGTCCGCCGCACCGCCGACTTCATCGCGGAACGCCGAAACAACCTGGAAGACACCCCCGACCTCTTCCTCACCGCCGAGCAGTGCGCTGCTCCTCGGCCACCCCCTGCACCCGACCCCGAAGAGCCGCGAGGGCCTCTCGACCACGGAATCCCGCCTCTACTCACCAGAGATGCGCGGCTCCTTCCCTCTGCACTGGCTGGCTGTCGACCGCTCCGTACTGGACATGGACTCGGCCTGGACCGAGCGCGGCCGCACCGTCCCCGCCGAGCAGCTCACCGCCCGCCTGGCCGGTGCCGACCTGACACCGTCCGACGGCCACGCGCTCCTGCCCGTGCACCCCTGGCAGATCCGGGAGCTCAAGCACCGCCCCGAAGCCGCCGCCCTCCTCGACGCCGGACTCCTCAAGGACCACGGCCCCCATGGCGCACCCTGGCACCCCACCTCCTCCGTACGCACGCTCTACCGCTCCGGCTCCCCGGCCATGCTGAAGCTGTCCCTGGGCCTGCGCATCACCAACTCCCGTCGAGAGAACCTCCGTAAAGAACTCCACCGAGGCGTCGAGGTCCACCGGCTGTTGCGCAGCGGGCTCGGCGAGCAGTGGCAGGCCGCCCACCCCGGGTTCGACGTGATCCGTGACCCGGCCTGGCTCGCCGTCACCGGAGCGGATGGCATCCCCGTCACCGGCCTCGACGTCATGATCCGGCACAACCCCTTCGGCCCCGGCGACGACGCGAGCTGCGTCGCCGGACTCGTCTCGCCCCGGCCGTGCCGCCAGCTCCAGGGCCAGGACCGACCGCCCATGCGCTCCCGGCTCGCCGAGGTCATCACCCGGCTCGCCGGACGCACCGGCCGCCCGCGCGGAGCCGTCGCCACCGAGTGGTTCCTGCGGTACCTCGAAAGCGTCGTCCGTCCCGTGCTGTGGCTCGACAGCGAGGCGGGCGTCGCCCTGGAGGCACACCAGCAGAACACCGTGGTGACGCTCGACGCCGACGGCTGGCCCAACGGCGGCCGCTACCGGGACAACCAGGGCTACTACTTCCGCGAGTCCCGCCGGGCCGAACTGGACAAGCGCCTCTCCGGCATCGGACAGCACAGCGACACGTTCGTCTCCGACGAGGTGACCGACGAGCGCTTCGCCTACTACCTCGGCATCAACAACGTCTTCGGCCTCATCGGAGCCCTCGGCTCCCAACGCCTGGCCGACGAGCGCCTGTTGCTCGCCGCGTTCCGCCGCTTCCTCGGCGACGTGGCCTCAGGGTCCGGGCGCCTCCGCACGCCCCTGCCCGCCCGACTGCTCGAATCGCCCCAGCTGCGCTGCAAGGCCAACCTGCTGACCCGGCTGCACGGCCTCGACGAACTCGTCGGCCCCGTCGACACCCAATCCGTCTACGTCACCATCGCGAACCCCCTTCATACGTGAACACCCACGTGAACCCCGTACGTCGCCAACCACCAGCGACGCCCACCCACAAGCCCACACCCTGACCTGACCTGACTCACCCCCGAGGAACCCGCCCCGTCCCCACTGAACCCGCCCTGCCGAGAGGAGCGACGTCGTGCCTCCCACCGACGCGAGCACCGACGCCGGAACCGAGCCCGCCACCGCGAGCGCCACGGACTGCGAAGAGACCCTCGACCTACGGCTGCCCGACGAGCTCATCGCGCTGATCGCCGAAACCGACGGCCACCCGGCACCCCAGGCAGCCCACGGACACGGCACCACGGGCCCCATGGCGGACGGGGCACGCGCCCCGGCGCGGCACGACCTCCTCGACCACATCGCCTCCTGGGGACCAGCCTCAACGGACGCCGGTGCCTTTCACCTCGTCCCGGTCCGCCTCGCCCGCGATCTGCCCCTCATCAGCCGCTGGATGAACGACCCCGCCGTCGCCGCGTTCTGGGAACTCGTGGGACCCGAATCCGTCACCGAGTCCCATCTGCGCCCCCAACTCGACGGCGACGGACGCAGCGTGCCCTGCCTTGGCGTCCTCGCCGGCACACCCATGAGCTACTGGGAGATCTACCGCGCCGATCTCGACCCCCTGGCGCGCCACTACCCGGCCCGCCCCCACGACACCGGAATCCACCTCCTCATCGGCGGTGTCGCGAACAGAGGGCGAGGGATCGGCAGCACCTTGCTGAGAGCCGTCGCCGACCTCGTCCTCGACCACCGCCCCGCCTGCGCACGTGTCGTAGCCGAACCAGACCTGTGCAACACCCCCTCCGTCTCCGCTTTCCTCAGCGCCGGTTTCCGCTTCGCCGCCGAAGTGGACCTGCCCGACAAGCGAGCCGCGCTCATGGTCCGAGACCGGGCGCTGCGCGCCCTGCTCTGACCCGCTCACCTCTCATACGCCGCTCGACCCGATCCGGTTCCCTCTCCGAGGAGTCCCCGTGCCGCATCCCTCCGCACCCCACAAACCCCAGCCCCCGGCCGCGCCCCATGCCCCCGGCACCGCCCCTGGCGCTGCCGTGTCCGACGGCGCCGCCACGCCTGATGGACCCGCCGCGCCGGACGCATCCCGCGCGCCCGACCCCACCGCGCCCAACGCCGCCGCACCTGGTTCCGCGGAACCTGACTCCGCCGCACCCGATGGCTCCGCCGCCCTCTACGACCCGCCCGAGCTGACGCGGGACCGCTGGGAGCGGGCCGGCCGCCGACTGCTCGCCAAGATCGTCAGCGAGTTCGCGTACGAGGAGATCATCCAGCCCGTCCCGGCGGAGCAGGGCGACGACGCGGACGCGTACCACCTCCTTCTCGACGAACCCGCCGCCGACGGGCCCCGTCCCCGGATGGCGTTCCGCGCCCGCCGCAGCGCGTACGGCAGCTGGCGCGTGGACCCGGACAGCCTGACCCTCGACGACGGCACCGGACAGCCACGACCTCTGGCCGACCCGCTGCGCTTCCTTACGGCAGCCCGCGGCACCCTCGGCCTGGACGGCGCCACCCTCGGCCACCTCATCCGCGAACTGACCATCACCCTCAGCGCGGACACCCGCCTCGACCACGGTGCGCTGACCGCGGCGCAGCTCGCCGACCTCGGCTACGCGGAACTGGAAGGACACCAGACCGGCCACCCCTGGCTCGTCCTCAACAAGGGCCGCGTCGGTTTCTCCGCCACCGACGCCAAACACTGGGCGCCCGAAGCCTGCACGAGCAGGACGATCCCCTGGATCGCGGTCCACACCAGCCTCGCCGCCTATCGGGGCGTGACCAGTCTTGACACGTCCGACAAGCTCTACGCCCGCGAATTGGCCCCCGCCACCCGGGAGTCCTACGCCGCCATACTCCGCGCGCGGGGCCTCGATCCCCAGGAGTACCTGTACCTGCCGGTGCACCCCTGGCAGTGGGACGACGTCGTCCTGCCACTGTTCGCCCCGTCCGTCGCCGCCGGGAAGGTCGTCCCCCTGCCGACCGACGGTGACCTGCGCCTGCCGCAACAGTCCATCCGTACGTTCCTGAACACCACCCGCCCCGACCGGCACACCATCAAGCTGCCGTTGTCGGTCCTCAACACCCTGGTGTGGCGCGGCCTGCCCACAGAGCGGACGCTCGCCGCCCCGGCCGTGACCTCCTGGGTGCACGCCCTGCGCGACGCGGACCCCTTCCTGCGCGACGAGTGCCGAGTGATCCTCCTCGGAGAGGTCGCCTCCGTGGCCGTCGAGCATCCCGTATACGACTCACTGCCCGAAGTTCCCTATCAGTACAAGGAATTGTTGGGCGCGATCTGGCGCGAGCCCCTCAAGCGCTACCTCGCGCCCGGGGAGCGCGCCCGCACGCTCGCCTGTCTGCTGCACACCGACCCCCAGGGGCGAGCGCTCGCCGCGGAGCTCGTCGAACGGTCCGGGCTGACCCCCACCGTCTGGCTCGGGCATCTCTTCTCGGCACTGCTGCCGCCCCTGCTGCAGTTCCTGTACCGGTACGGCACGGTGTTCTCGCCGCACGGGGAGAACACCATCGTCGTCTTCGACGAGAGCGACGTGCCCGTCCGGCTCGCGGTGAAGGACTTCGTGGACGACGTGAACGTCAGCGCCGACCGGGTGCCGGAGCACGACTCCATGCCACCCGCCGTACGCGACGTCCTGCTCACGGAGCCGCCGACGTTCCTCACCCAGTTCATCCACGCAGGGCTTTTCGTCGGTGTGTTCCGCTATCTGGCACCCCTGTGCGAGGAACAACTGGGAGTGCCCGAGTCGGATTTCTGGGCCCTCGTCCGGGCGGAGATCCTGCGCCATCAGGCCCGTGCTCCCGAGCTCAAGGAGCGCTACGAGATGTTCGACCTGCTCACTCCTCGTATCGAGCGGCTGTGCCTGAACCGCAACCGCCTCCATCTCGACGGCTACCGCGACCGCTCCGAGCGCCCGCACGCCGCCGTCCACGGGACCGTGCCGAACCCCCTGCACCAGCCTTGATCGCGGCGTTGTCAGTGGGGCACCGTAGGGTGGTCGGGCTATGACGAAGCCCTCACTCCCCGAGCTCCTGCACGCCGCCGTCGCCGCCGTCGGAGGCACCGAGCGCCCTGGCCAGGTGACCATGGCCGAGACGGTCGCCGAGGCGATCGACGACGGCTCCCACCTGCTGGTTCAGGCCGGCACCGGCACCGGCAAGTCCCTCGGCTATCTGGTGCCCGCGCTGGCGCACGGGGAGCGGGTCGTCGTCGCGACGGCCACCCTGGCGCTGCAGCGCCAGCTCGTGGAGCGCGATCTGCCGCGGACGGTGGACGCACTGCATCCGCTGCTGCGCCGCCGCCCCGACTTCGCGATGCTCAAGGGCCGGTCGAACTACATGTGCCTGCACCGCCTCCACGAAGGCGTGCCGCAGGAGGAGGAAGAGGGCCTCTTCGACCAGTTCGAGGCCGCGGCTCCGACCAGCAAGCTCGGCCGGGACCTGCTGCGGCTGCGGGACTGGTCGGACGAGACGGAGACCGGCGACCGCGACGACCTCACGCCGGGCGTGTCCGACCGGGCCTGGGCACAGGTCTCCGTCTCCTCCAGGGAATGCCTGGGCGCCACGCGCTGCGCGTACGGCCAGGAGTGCTTCGCCGAGATGGCCCGCGAGCGCGCCAAGCTCGCCGAGGTCGTCGGTCACCAACCACGCCCTGCTCGCGATCGACGCGATCGAGGGCGCCCCGGTCCTGCCTCAGCACGAGGTGCTGATCGTGGACGAGGCCCATGAGCTGGTCTCCCGGGTGACGGGCGTCGCCACCGGCGAGCTCACCCCGGGGCAGGTCAACCGCGCGGTGCGCCGCTCGGCGAAGCTCGTCGACGAGAAGGTGGCGGACCAGCTCCAGACGGCCGCGGAGGGCTTCGAGCGGCTGATGGAGCTGGCGCTGCCGGGCCGCCTGGAAGAGATCCCGGAGGACCTCGCCTACGCGCTGATGGCCCTGCGGGACGCCTCCCGCGCGGTGATCACAGCGCTCGGCACGACGCGCGACAAGTCGGTCCAGGACGAGGACGCCGTCCGCAAGCAGGCCCTGGCCGCCGTGGAGACCATCCACGACGTCGCGGAGCGCATCACGACCGGCTCCGAGTACGACGTCGTCTGGTACGAGCGCCATGACCGCTTCGGCGCCTCCCTGCGCGTGGCGCCCATGTCGGTGTCGGGGCTGCTCCGCGAGAAGCTCTTCACCGACCGCTCGGTGGTCCTCACGTCCGCCACCCTCAAGCTCGGCGGCGACTTCAACGGCGTGGGGGCCAGCCTGGGGCTCGCCCCTGAAGGCACGCGGTCGGAGGACGCGCCGGTGTGGAAGGGCGTGGACGTCGGCTCGCCGTTCGACTACCGCAAGCAGGGGATCCTGTACGTCGCGCAGCACCTGGCCCGCCCCGGGCGCGACGGCACGCGCGACGACATGCTGGACGAGCTCACCGAGCTGATCGAGGCGGCGGGCGGGCGCACGCTCGGGCTGTTCTCGTCGATGCGGGCGGCACAGTCGGCGGCCGAGGAGCTCCGTGGGCGGCTCGATATGCCGATCTTGCTCCAGGGGGAGGAGACCCTGGGCGAGTTGATCAAGAACTTCGCGGCAGACACGCGTACGTGCCTGTTCGGCACGCTGTCCCTGTGGCAGGGCGTCGATGTGCCGGGCCCCAGCTGCCAGCTGGTGATCATGGACAAGATTCCGTTCCCGCGCCCCGACGACCCGCTGATGAGCGCCCGCCAGAAGGCGGTGGACGAGGCGGGTGGAAACGGCTTCATGGCGGTCGCGGCGACGCACGCCGCTCTCCTGATGGCACAGGGCGCCGGTCGTCTCGTACGGGCGTCGGGGGACCGGGGCGTGGTGGCCATCCTGGATCCGCGCCTCGCCACGGCGCGGTACGGCAGCTATCTGCGGGCGTCGCTTCCGGAGTTCTGGTACACGACGGACCGTAATCAGGCGCGCAGGTCGTTGGCGGCCATCGACGCCGCGGCGAAGGAGAAGGGCGAGTAGGCCCGACGAGGGCTTCAGGGGGCGCCTGCGGAGACGTGGGCGCCTTTTCGTGTGCCTACGCGCCCAGTACGGCGGGGGAGTGTCGCAGGCCAGGAGCGGTCGTCGGCTGGCCGCCGGTGGCGTCCCTGTGCGCCGGCCTCAGGGGCTGGTGGGCCGAACCCGTCAGGGTGGGCGCGGCGGCTGTCCCGAGCGTCAGGGAGGGCGCAGGTCGTAGGACAGCACAGGGCCCCGGAACCGGCGCAGTGGGTTCCGGGGCCCGGTCAAGGGGCACGGGTTCACACCCGGCGCAGCACCGCCACCACCTTGCCGAGGATGGTGGCCTCGTCACCGGGAATCGGCTGGTACGCGGAGTTGTGGGGGAGCAGCCAGACGTGGCCGTCCTCACGCTTGAAGCGCTTCACCGTGGCTTCGCCGTCGAGCATGGCGGCGACGATGTCGCCGTTCTCGGCGACGGGCTGGCGGCGGACGGTCACCCAGTCGCCGTCGCAGATGGCGGCCTCGATCATCGAGTCGCCGACGACCTTCAGGACGAACAGCTCGCCGTCGCCGACCAGCTGCCGGGGGAGCGGGAAGACGTCCTCGACGGACTCCTCGGCGAGGATCGGGCCGCCTGCCGCGATGCGGCCGACGAGCGGGACATACGAGGCGGCGGGCTTGCCCGTGGTGTCTGTGGCCTGGTTGCTGGGCTGGTCCGAACCGCGGACCTCGTAGGCGCGCGGACGGTGGGGGTCACGGCGCAGGAACCCCTTGCGTTCCAGAGCCATCAGCTGGTGCGCCACCGACGAGGTGCTGGAGAGACCGACCGCCTGCCCGATCTCCCGCATGGACGGCGGGTAACCACGCCGCTGCACCGAGTCCCTGATGACTTCGATCACCCTGCGTTGGCGATCGGTGAGCCCCGAGCTGTCGGCGCGGATTCCTGGAGGTCGGCCCGGCAGGGAGCGCGTGGGCTTGGGCCCCTCCTGGTTCGTGGCTGCGTCATTCATGGCATGCACCGGCTCGAATCGGCTCCGGGAGCGGTCCTGGGCAGTGATGGTCGCGCTGTCTGCGGTGGTGGTCACGTCGGTCGGCCCCTCTCGAGATGTTCTCCCTAGTTAGCCAACGGTAGTTGCTTTCGAAAGGTTGCGCCAAACACACGTTCGAGTGAAAAATCGTAGACGTTCCCTGACGTGATCATGTGCCTGGGTGTATGGCTAACGCTCGAGCCGAAAGTCATTTCGGTTCATTACGGTACGCTTCACCGCCGGGGTCGTAACCCTGCCGAGCGAGGCTTTCATAGTGCCACTCCGGGCCCCGTCAACCCCGCACCGACCTCACTCGGGTGGCGTGGGTGCGGTCGAGCCCGCCCCCGCGCGCGAGGCGGACGCCGCCGCGACGGAGGCGCCCGCGCGACACGCGACGGTGTCGAAATTTACGGCAAACCCCAGATCTAGTGGTTGGATTGCGACCGCAGCCCACAAGTTGTGGTCCCCGGTCTTCCGGGTGCTCGGGCATCGCCTATGCTTGGGGCTGCTTCGAGGGCCTCAAGGGTCCGTAGAGGCCTGTGAGTCGTGCCATGAAGGAGGGTTGGAGTTCCATGCACTGCCCCTTCTGCAGGCACCCCGACAGCCGCGTAGTCGACAGCCGCACCACCGATGACGGCACGTCGATCCGCAGGCGCCGTCAGTGTCCGGACTGCTCGCGTCGTTTCACGACGGTGGAGACCTGCTCACTGATGGTGGTCAAGCGCTCTGGCGTGACTGAACCCTTCAGCCGCACCAAGGTCATCAATGGCGTCCGCAAGGCCTGCCAGGGGCGGCCGGTGACGGAGGACGCGCTGGCCCAGCTCGGCCAGCGGGTCGAGGAGGCGGTGCGCGCCACCGGAAGCGCCGAGCTGACCACCCACGACGTGGGGCTGGCCATACTCGGCCCGTTGCGGGAGCTGGACCTCGTCGCCTATCTGCGTTTCGCGTCCGTGTACCGGGCGTTCGACTCGCTCGAGGACTTCGAGGCCGCCATCAGGGAGCTGAGGGGCCGGCGGGACAGCGCGCCGGACGGCTCCGGCGCGGAGCATGCCGCGACCGGCTGCGGGCCCGGAGGGACTGCCGAAGTCCCGCAGCCCGCCACTGCCGCCGACTGACCGTCCGCCCGACGGTTCGGTGGCGAACCAGACCTGTCGCGCCGGCGCCCGCAGTGGCGTGCGTGACGAGAAGACACACACCGTGCCGCGGGAAGAACGCGGCACTTCAGGGCGTTTTAGCCTGATATAGGGAGGCGGCATGACCGAGACGACGAGCGGCCCGGCACGAGGTTCCCGCACCAAGGGAGCCAAGGGCGGCAAGGGCCTGCGCATCGAGCGCATCCACACGACCCCCGGCGTGCACCCGTACGACGAGGTGATCTGGGAGCGCCGTGACGTCGTCATGACCAACTGGCGCGACGGTTCGGTCAACTTCGAGCAGCGCGGCGTGGAGTTCCCCGACTTCTGGTCGGTGAACGCGGTCAACATCGTCACGAGCAAGTACTTCCGGGGCGCGGTCGGCACCCCCCAGCGCGAGGTGGGCCTCAAGCAGCTCATCGACCGCATCGTGAAGACGTACCGGAAGGCCGGCGAGGACTACAAGTACTTCGCCTCCCCTGCGGACGCCGAGATCTTCGAGCACGAGCTGGCGTACGCCCTCCGTGCACCAGATCTTCAGCTTCAACTCGCCGGTCTGGTTCAACGTCGGCACGCCCCAGCCGCAGCAGGTCTCCGCCTGCTTCATCCTTGCCGTCGACGACTCCATGGAGTCGATCCTCGACTGGTACAAGGAAGAGGGCATGATCTTCAAGGGCGGCTCCGGCGCCGGCCTGAACCTCTCCCGCATCCGTTCGTCCAAGGAACTGCTGTCCTCCGGAGGCAACGCCTCGGGGCCGGTCTCCTTCATGCGGGGTGCCGACGCCTCCGCAGGAACGATCAAGTCCGGTGGCGCCACGCGCCGTGCCGCGAAGATGGTCGTGCTCGACGTCGACCACCCCGACATCGAGGACTTCATCGAGACCAAGGTCAAGGAAGAGGAGAAGATCCGCGCCCTGCGTGACGCGGGCTTCGACATGGACCTGGGCGGCGACGACATCACGTCCGTCCAGTACCAGAACGCGAACAACTCGGTCCGCGTGAACGGCGAGTTCATGCGCGCCGTCGAGTCCGGCGGCAAGTTCGGCCTGCGTGCCCGCATGACCGGCGAGGTCATCGAGGAGGTCGACGCCAAGGCGCTCTTCCGCAAGATGGCCGAGGCCGCCTGGGCCTGCGCTGACCCCGGCATCCAGTACGACGACACCATCAACCACTGGCACACCTGCCCCGAGTCCGGCCGGATCACCGCGTCGAACCCGTGCAGCGAGTACATGCACCTGGACAACACGTCCTGCAACCTCGCCTCGCTGAACCTGATGAAGTTCCTCAAGGATGACGGCAAGGGCCACCAGTCCTTCGACGCCGAGCGCTTCGCCAAGGTCGTCGAGCTGGTCATCACGGCGATGGACATCTCCATCTGCTTCGCGGACTTCCCGACCCAGAAGATCGGCGAGAACACCCGCGCCTTCCGTCAGCTCGGCATCGGCTACGCCAACCTGGGCGCCCTGCTGATGGCCACCGGCCACGCCTACGACTCCGACGGCGGCCGCGCCCTCGCCGGAGCCATCACGTCGCTGATGACCGGCACCTCGTACAAGCGCTCCGCCGAGCTCGCCGCGGTCGTCGGCCCCTACGACGGCTACGCCCGCAACGCCGAGCCGCACCAGCGCGTCATGAAGCAGCACGCCGACGCCAACGCCGTGGCCGTCCGCACGGACGACCTGGACACGCCGATCTGGGCCGCCGCCACGGAGGCCTGGCAGGACGTGATCCGCCTCGGCGAGAAGAACGGTTTCCGTAACGCGCAGGCGTCGGTCATCGCGCCGACCGGCACCATCGGTCTGGCGATGTCCTGCGACACCACCGGCCTGGAGCCGGACCTGGCCCTGGTCAAGTTCAAGAAGCTCGTCGGCGGCGGCTCGATGCAGATCGTCAACGGCACCGTGCCGCAGGCCCTGCGCCGCCTGGGCTACCAGGAGGAGCAGATCGAGGCGGTCGTCGCCCACATCGCCGAGCACGGCAATGTGATCGACGCCCCGGGTCTGAAGACCGAGCACTACGAGGTCTTCGACTGCGCCATGGGCGAGCGCTCCATCTCCGCGATGGGCCACGTCCGCATGATGGCCGCCATCCAGCCGTGGATCTCCGGCGCGCTCTCCAAGACGGTCAACCTGCCGGAGACGGCGACCGTCGAGGACGTCGAAGAGGTCTACTTCGAGGCCTGGAAGATGGGCGTCAAGGCGCTCGCGATCTACCGCGACAACTGCAAGGTCGGCCAGCCGCTCTCCGCCAAGAAGAAGGAGGACGAGAAGGCCGAGGTCACGGCGAAGACCGAGGCGACGATCCGCGAGGCCGTCGAGAAGGTCGTCGAGTACCGCCCGGTCCGCAAGCGTCTGCCCAAGGGCCGTCCCGGCATCACCACCTCCTTCACGGTGGGCGGCGCCGAGGGCTACATGACCGCCAACTCCTACCCGGACGACGGTCTCGGCGAGGTCTTCCTGAAGATGTCCAAGCAGGGTTCGACCCTCGCGGGCATGATGGACGCCTTCTCCATCGCCGTCTCGGTCGGCCTGCAGTACGGCGTGCCCCTGGAGACGTACGTCTCCAAGTTCACGAACATGCGGTTCGAGCCCGCGGGCATGACCGACGACCCGGACGTCCGGATGGCGCAGTCGATCGTCGACTACATCTTCCGTCGCCTGGCGCTGGACTTCCTGCCCTTCGAGACCCGCTCCGCGCTCGGCATCCACTCCGCCGAGGAGCGCCAGCGGCACCTGGAGACCGGTTCGTACGAGCCGGCCGACGAGGACGTCGACGTGGAGGGCCTGGCCCAGTCCGCGCCGCGCCAGACGGAGGCCCTGAAGGCCGTGGTCGCCCCGGCGCCGAAGGCCGAGGTGCCCGCTCCGCAGCAGGCCCACACCAGCGCCGAGCTCGTCGAGATGCAGCTGGGCATCCAGGCGGACGCGCCGCTGTGCTTCTCCTGCGGCACGAAGATGCAGCGCGCCGGCTCGTGCTACATCTGCGAGGGGTGCGGTTCCACCAGCGGTTGCAGCTGACCGCGTGACGCCGTGAGCTGAGGGGC
>JAVLTM010000024.1:0-15080 GCA_037117115.1 Streptomyces sp. PmtG
CGGGGTTCCGGAGACGGTCCTCCGGAACCCCGCCCCTGTCTCACCCCGTCACCGCCGTGCGGGCCACGGCACCTGCGGGGACTTGTAGTAGCCGATGCCGAGCGCGTCCCAGCGGGGCGCCTGGTCGGCGAGCCGTCCCTTGTACTTCTCCCAGTCGTGCGCCGACGCGGGCGACCAGCCGAGCTCGGCGGTGCCGGGCAGACGCGGGAACGCCATGTAGTCGAGGTGGGCGTTGGTGGAGAGGGTCTCCGTCCACAGCGGCGCCTCGACGCCGAGCACGGAGTCGGCCGGGGCCCCTTGGAGGTAGCTGCCCGGGTCCCAGTCGTAGGCCCGCCGCACCTCCACGTACCCGGCCCACTTCAGGCCGAGCGGGGTGTCCTTGTCGTACTTGTGGTCGAGGTAGGCGCGGTCGGCGGGCGAAAGCACCAGCTTGGTGCCCTTCTTCGCCGCGTTCACGACCTGGTCGCGCTCGGCCTGGCCGGTGCGGTCGTAGCCCCAGTACTGCGCGACCGCACCCGGCACGGGCGTCGTCGCGGTCAGCTGGTGCCAGCCCATGACCGTCTTGCCGTACTTGGCGACGACCGGCTGCACCCTGTCCATGAACGCCACGAAGTCCTCGTGGCTGGTGGAGTGCGCCTCGTCACCGCCGATGTGGACGTAGCGGCCCGGGGTGAGCGCGGCGAGCTCGCGGATCACGTCGTCCACGAAGTCGTACGTGACGTCCTTCTTCACGCACAGCGAGCTGAAACCGACCTCGGTGCCCGTGTACAGGGGCGGCGCGACGCCGTCGCAGTTCAGCTCGGCGTAGGAGGCGAGCGCGGCGTTGGTGTGGCTCGGCATGTCGATCTCGGGGACGACCTCCACATGGCGGGCGGCCGCGTACGACACGATCTGCCGGTACTGCTCCTTGGTGTAGTAGCCGCCGGGGCCGCCGCCGACCTGCGTCGAGCCGCCGTAGGTGGCGAGGCGCGGCCAGGAGTCGATGGCGATGCGCCAGCCCCTGGTCGTCGCTGAGGTGCAGGTGCAGCGTGTTCATCTTGTACAGCGCCAGCTGGTCCACGTACCGCTTGACCTGGTCCACGGTGAAGAAGTGCCGCGAGACGTCCAGCATCGCGCCGCGGTAGGCGTAGCGCGGCGCGTCCTTGATGGTGCCGCCCGCGATCCGCCAGGGGCCGCGCTGCCTGGTCCGCTCCTCGATGGCGGCGGGCAGCTGCTGGCGCACGGTCTGCGCGCCGCGGAAGAGCCCGGCGCCCGTCCAGGAGGTGAGGGTGAGCGAGTCGCGCGCGGAGACCATCCGGTAGCCCTCGCCGCCGAGGGCCTTGGTCTCGGGCTCGGCGCTGATGCGCAGGCGGATGCCGTCGCGGCCCGGGCGGTCGGTGACGGGCAGCTTGAAGCCCGTGGCGGGCCGCAGCACGCTCGCCAGGTACTCGCCGACGCGGCGCTCCTCGGGGCTGGCGCCGCCGACGCGTATCCGGGTCCTCGCGGTGATCTCGTAGCCGGGTCCCGAGGGCTCGGCCGACAGCGGCGCGGGGATGATCCGGCCGAGCGGGGTGGGCGCGGGGGCGGGCTCGGCGGCCGTGCCCGGCGCGGCCGACACGGACGACAACCCGGCGGCGGCGACGAGCAGCAGACAACCGATGACACGTGTCGATCTGTGGTGCGCTCTCACAAGCGGTCCCTTCGACGGGCCAACACGGAGGTGACGCGGTCGAACCGTCACCATCCGTACCGCGCACCCCAGATCGGGTCAAGGTGTAGACCACCTGGCCCGGAGCGCGATGGAAGAATCGCCGCATGGCGGAAATCATCCAACGTGACGGAACCTGGACCTTCGACGGAGAGACACTGCGGCTTGTGCCGGGGCGCGACAAAGGCGTCTCGCTGCTGCGCAAGACCCTGGGCGAACTCACCCTTCCGCTGACGGCGTTGGCGGGCATCGCCTTCGAACAGGGCAAGAAGAGCGGGCGACTTCGGCTGCGCCTGCGCGACGGCGCGGACCCGCTGCTGCAGGCGACCGCGGGCCGCCTCGCGGACTCCTCGGACCCGTATCTCCTGACCGTCGATCCGGACCGGTACGGCGTCGCCGAGTACGTGGTCGACGAGCTGCGCAACGCCCTGCTCCTGGAGCAGGTCCCGGCCAGCGGCTGCGATGGCTATCTGCTGCCGGGTCCCTCGGTGCCGCTCCAGGTCTCCGCGGGGGACGCCACCGCGAGCTTCGACGGCGAGCGCGTCCGCCTGGAGTGGAACTGGAAGACGGAGGAGGCCAAGGCCGCGACCGGCACCCGCTCCATCGCGCTCGCCGACGTCTCCGCCGTGGAGTGGCAGCCCGCCGTCGGCCTGGAGAACGGGTACCTCCGCTTCACCGTGAGGAACTCGCCCACCAAGGCCCCGCCGAAGTACGACCCGAACGCGGTCGAGCTGTGGGGCTTCAAGAAGGACCCGCTGATGGCCCTGGTCGCGGCGGCCGTCCAGGCCCGGCTTCCGCATCCGGCCCGGCCCGTGGCGCCGACGCCGGAGCCGGTGGCCGAGCTCGCCGCCCCGGCCGCCCCCGCCCCGGCCGCCGCGGCCGGGGACGACCACGACGCGCTGCTCCGGCGGCTGCGGGAGCTGGGCGAGCTGCACCAGAGCGGCATCCTGACGGACGACGAGTTCACGACGGCCAAGCAGGCGGTGCTCCGGCGGATGTGACCGGCGGTGGTCCGGGGCAGCCGAGCGGGGGTCGATCGGGGGTGCGAGGGGGCCCACTCTGCCCCGAAGGTATGGTCCAACGCGGTCGATCAAGCGAATTCTGCCCGATTCCGGGCAGGATTGTTGCGAAGGGACCCTTGGTAATCCAGGATCATCGGGTGCACGAAGAACTTGTCGATCACCTGATGCGCTCCACCCAGCTGCAGCGCGGCGAAGCGCTCCGGGTGATCCAGGACGTGCTCGCGTACTTCGACGAGACGACGGAAGCGTACGTCCGCCGCCGCCACCGCGAACTCCAGGGTCAGGGCCTGGTGAACGCGGAGATCTTCGAACGGATCACGGCGGACCTGCGCTACCGCGCGGTCGCGCCGCCCGAGCTCTCGCTCCGGCAGCTGCGCCGCATCGTCTACGGCTGACTCCTGTCCACACCTACCCGAGGGACCCTTATGTGCGGAATCGTCGGATACATCGGCAAGCGTGACGTCGCGCCGCTCCTCCTGGAGGGCCTCCAGCGCCTGGAGTACCGCGGCTACGACTCCGCGGGCGTCGTGATCACCAGCCCCAAGGCCAGCGGCCTGAAGATGGTCAAGGCCAAGGGCCGCGTCCGCGACCTGGAGGCCCGCGTCCCCAAGCGCTTCAACGGGACCACCGGCATCGCCCACACCCGCTGGGCCACCCACGGCGCCCCCTCCGACGAGAACGCCCACCCCCACCTGGACGGCGAGAACAAGGTCGCCGTCGTCCACAACGGCATCATCGACAACGCCACCGAGCTGCGCGCCAAGCTGATCGCCGACGGCGTGGAGTTCCGCTCCGAGACGGACACCGAGGTCATCACGCACCTCATCGCCCGCTCGAACGCCGAGACCCTGGAGGAGCGGGTCCGCGAGGCCCTGCGCCACATCGAGGGCACGTACGGCATCGCCGTCCTGCACGCCGACTTCAACGACCGCGTCGTCGTCGCCCGCAACGGCTCGCCCGTGGTCCTCGGCATCGGCGAGAAGGAGATGTTCGTCGCCTCCGACGTCGCCGCGCTCGTCTCCCACACCCGCCAGGTCGTCACCCTCGAGGACGGCGAGATGGCCACCCTCAAGGCCGACGACTACCGCACGTACACCACCGAGGGCTCGAGCACCACGGCCTCGCCGACCACCGTGGAGTGGGAGGCCGAGTCGTACGACATGGGCGGCCACGACACGTACATGCACAAGGAGATCTTCGAGCAGGCCGACGCCGTGGACCGCGTCCTGCGCGGCCGCATCGACGACCGCTTCTCCACCGTGCACCTCGGCGGCCTCAACCTGAACGCGCACGACGCCCGCAAGGTGCGGCGCGTGAAGATCCTCGGCTGCGGCACCTCGTACCACGCGGGCATGATCGGCGCCCAGATGATCGAGGAGATGGCCCGCATCCCCGCGGACGCCGAGCCCGCCTCCGAGTTCCGCTACCGCAACGCGGTCGTCGACCCCGACACCCTGTACGTCGCGGTCTCCCAGTCCGGCGAGACCTACGACGTGCTCGCCGCCGTGCAGGAGCTCAAGCGCAAGGGCGCCCGCGTCTTCGGCGTCGTGAACGTGGTGGGCTCCGCGATCGCCCGCGAGGCCGACGCGGGCGTGTACGTCCACGCGGGCCCCGAGGTCTGCGTCGTCTCCACCAAGTGCTTCACCAACACCACCGTCGCGTTCGCGCTGCTCGCCCTGCACCTGGGCCGCATCCGGGACCTGTCGGTCTCCGACGGCAAGCGGATCATCGCGGGCCTGCGCCAACTGCCCGCGCAGATCGAGCAGATGCTGGCGCGCGAGGACGAGATCAAGAAGCTGGCGCAGGAGTTCGCCGAGGCCAAGTCGATGCTCTTCATCGGGCGCGTCCGCGGCTACCCGGTCGCCCGCGAGGCCTCCCTGAAGCTCAAGGAGGTCTCCTACATCCACGCCGAGGCCTACCCCGCCTCGGAGTTGAAGCACGGCCCGCTCGCCCTGATCGAGCCCGCCCTGCCGACGGTCGCGATCGTCCCCGACGACGACCTCCTGGAGAAGAACCGCGCGGCCCTGGAGGAGATCAAGGCCCGCAGCGGCAAGATCCTCGCGGTCGCCCACCAGGAGCAGGAGAAGGCCGACCACACCATCGTCGTCCCGAAGAACGAGGACGAGCTGGACCCGATCCTCATGGGCATCCCGCTCCAGCTCCTCGCCTACCACACCGCCCTGGCCCTGGGCCGGGACATCGACAAGCCGCGCAACCTGGCGAAGTCGGTCACCGTGGAGTAGCACCCGAAGAACGGGCGGCCCGAAGAACGGACAGCCCGAGAACGAACACAGAGTGAACGGCCCCTGCGCGTGCCACCAGTCGCACAGGGGCCGTTCCTCTAGGGACCGGAGTCGCCCATTACCCCGGCCCGTGCCTACTCAGCCGGTGGCCGTCACCCCCCGGCCGGCAGGCCGCCCCGGCAGCGCCGTGGGCCAGTTCGCGAGCGCCGCGGTCGCCCCGTACCAGGCGAGCAGACCGCTCGCCGCGGCGCACCAGCCGCCCGCCTTGGCCAGGCCTTCACCGTCGCCGAAGCGCGCGACGGCGAGCAGCAGCAGCGCCACGAACATCAGGGCGTACGTACCGCGCACGAGCGGGGAGCCGCTGGACGCCGCGGTGAGCGTCAGGGCGAGGAGCGCGAAGAGCAGCAGGAAGAGACCCGCCGCGTTCTCGGAGACCCGGGCGTCGGCGGAGGAGCCCCAGGTGAACCAGAGCGCGCCGAGCCCGGCGAAGGCGGTGCCGGTGAGCCGGTCCTCGCGCAGCGCGAGGACGCCCGCGATGAACAGGGCGATGCCGCCGACGTAGGTGGCGAGGGCGACGGCGTCGGCCGCCGTCACACCGTCGATCACTTCGGTGTGGCCGAGGCCGAAGGCCAACAGGGTGAGTCCGAGGGCGAGTTGGCCGAGGGTGGAGGTGCTGCTTCCCGCGGCGACGTCTTTGTCCACGGCGGGCTCCCTTCGTGCAGGTGCGGTGGTGCTGTGCGGGTGCGGTGGTGCCGTACTGGCGCCGGGCCACGCGGAATCCCGGCGACCGGTATGTACCCTTCACAAGGGAACAAACCACCTCTACGCACGAGTAGATTTATGCGCGCCTACACGGGAGTTGACCCCGCACCACCCTCATCCCACCTGCGCCGGAAGGCCGTTGGCGAATCCGTCAGGCGAATCCGTCAGGGGATGACGACTACGGGTCGTTGCGCGCGGCGCGCGAGCCGGCCTGCGACGGAGCCGAAGATGCGCCCCACGATGCCGTGCGTGGAGCCGACGACGATGGCGTCCGCGGAGTACTCCCCCGGCCGACCTCTTCGAGTTCGTGGCAGATGTCGCCGCCGCGCTCGACGAGAATCCAGGGCACCTCCGACAGGTATTCCGCGCAGGCGAGTTCGAGCCCGAGGACCTCGGTGCGGTGGTCGGGGACGTCGACGAAGACCGGTGGCTCGCAGCCCGCCCAGACGGTGGTGGGCAGCCGGTTGGCGACATGCACGATGATCAGGCCGGAGCCGGAGCGATGGGCCATGCCGATCGCGTAGGCGAGGGCCCGTTCGCTGGACGTCGAGCCGTCGAAGCCGACGACGACGCCGTGCCGGAAGGCCGGATCGCAAGAGTGACGTGGTTCTTCCGCCGCTTGGGGGGTCGTCGTCGGATCGGCGACCTGCCGCTTGCGGTCCGCGGGTTCGGAGAATTCGTGACCGGCCATCGGTGTCTCGGCGAAGGAGTCCTCTGTAGGAGGGTCGGCTTTTTTCGAGTGGGTCGGCGCCCGTGGTACGAGGCGGTGGGTCGGGTCGGGCGAGGTCGATCGGGGCGATCGGGTGGAGCGAGTCGATACGGGCCGCGCACGGCGGCCCGGTGGTGACGGGTGACGCACGGAGCGGAGCGGGTCGGACCCGGCGGCCTGGGGCACGCGGGCCGTCACCGGACGCGTGTCCGGGAATCACCTTCCCAGCCCCTTACCCCCAAGGGTACGGCGGCACTCCTCTCCTGCCCAGCTCCCGTCCGGGTCTCTCCCGGGCCGTCGGACGCCCGCGCAAGGCCTCACGGCGGCCGCACGGCGTTCACCGGAGCATGCATGAGCCGGGCCCGGATGGCAATGGCAGCTGCCCCGTACAGGCGGTTTGCGCCTGGTTCGCGCGCGTGGCCCCTTCAGGCCAGTGACCGGCCGCTTGTCCACGCGTTGAACCGGTGAAACCACCCGTTCGGAGACATTCCCCATACCCCACCCCGCCCCCACCCACACCTCTCCCCACCACGACCCTCACCACCACACCCCGCCGTCCCCCTTCACACCACGCCACCCCGCCGCCTTCCCCCACACCACCGCACCCCACCCGCTCCTCTCACTTCCGTCACACCACCGCGCCCCGCCCTCTTCCCTCACTCTCCTCGCACCACCGCACCCCGTCCCTCACACCGCTCCGCCCCACCCCGCCATACCCCGCCTCCTCCTCTCACTTCCGCCACAGCACCGCGCCCTGCCCTCTTCTCTCACACCGCTCCGCCCCGCCCCTTCCCTCACTCCCCACGCACCGCCACAGCCCGCCGCCTTCCCCCTCCCCTCCCACACCGCCGCACCCGCCGCCTTCCGTACTCCTCACCACACCGCCCCGGTCCGCCGACCCCCCGGCTCCTCCCGCACCGCCACGGCCCACCGCCTCCTCCTCCCCTCCCCTACACCGCTCGCCCCACCATCTCCTCCTGCATCTCCCGCCCCCTCTACCTTCCTCTGCTCTTCACGCGCCACCACACCCCGCCGCCCCTCTATCCCCTCCCACGCCCCCTCCACCCATCACCACGCGCGAAACCACCGCCCCAGGGAGTACGCCGTGTCAGGACCCTTCACCGCCGCCCCGGCCACCGCACCGGCCACCCGTCGTCGTTCCCCCGAAGGAGTGGGTGAGCGCAGGCACCCCGGGCCCACGGGGCCGCGCGGGGCCGAGCCGCCAGGGGTGGCGCCTCAGGAATCGGCGAGCGACGTAGTGCGCTGGGCGGCGTTCTCCTGTGTCCTGGTTCCCGTCGTCCTCGTGGGGTACGGGACCTCACTGGCCGGTGCCGCCGGATCGGCCCTGGGGCTCGCGGCCGTCACAGGCGTCTGCCGGGTGCTCCTCAGGCAGTCCGAAAGGGGAGCGGAGCGGGCCCGCGCCCAGCGGCGCCCCGGCGCCCGGGGACGGCACCCGGGGGCGGCTCCGGGAGCGCATCGGAGCGGGCGTCACGCGGGGCCGAGCACGCCGGTGGACTGACTGATTCCAACGCACTCCCCCGAATGTTTTCAGCCAACTTCCGGCCGGTCCGCATTCCCTGGCCGAACAGGGGGTCAACCCACGTCCCACCAGGGGTGAAAGGAGCGAAGAAGGCGTCTGCACCCTACGTTGACCAGCCACTGAGACGAGGCGTACTTCCCTGCACGGCCCACGAGTGCGACGCTTCGTGATCGAATGCTTCACGCCAAGTTGCCATGTCGACAATGCGCCGGGTGCTGAACTGGTCACGCCGGCGGCACGGGACGCAGTAGATTCGATCTTGACTGTAGTACGGCGGGGGACTGGTGGAGGACCGAGGGGAAACGTGCAGGAGCGACAGGCCCAGCAAGCACGTCAAGAACAGGGAGCCGCGACGACCGAGGGGGGCTTAGCGCCATGAGCCACGACTCCACTGCCGTGCAGGAAGCAGCGGCGCGGAAACTCTCCGGGCGGCGCCGTCGGGAAATCGTCGCGGTGCTGCTCTTCAGCGGTGGTCCCATCTTCGAGAGTTCCATACCACTCTCCGTGTTCGGCATTGACCGGCAGGACGCGGGAGTTCCCAGGTACCGGCTGCTCGTATGCGCCGGTGAAGAGGGCCCGCTGCGGACCACCGGCGGACTCGAACTGACCGCGCCCCACGGCCTTGAGGCGATCTCGCGGGCGGGCACCGTCGTCGTGCCGGCCTGGCGGTCGATCACATCGCCGCCGCCCCTGGAGGCGCTCGACGCACTGCGCCGCGCGCACGAGGAAGGGGCCCGCATCGTCGGCCTGTGCACCGGCGCGTTCGTCCTCGCGGCGGCCGGTTTACTGGACGGCCGCCCGGCGACGACGCACTGGATGTACGCGCCGACGCTGGCCAAACGCTACCCGTCCGTCCACGTCGACCCGCGCGAGCTATTCGTCGACGACGGCGACGTGCTCACGTCGGCGGGGACCGCGGCCGGAATCGACCTGTGCCTGCACATCGTGCGCACGGACCACGGCAACGAGGCGGCGGGCGCCCTCGCCCGCAGGCTCGTCGTGCCGCCGCGCCGCGCCGGAGGCCAGGAGCGCTACCTCGACCGGTCGCTGCCGGAGGAGATCGGCGCCGACCCGTTGGCCGAGGTCGTGGCCTGGGCCCTGGAGCACCTCCACGAGCAGTTCGACGTGGAGACGCTCGCGGCCCGCGCGTACATGAGCCGCCGCACCTTCGACCGGCGCTTCCGCTCCCTCACGGGCAGCGCACCGCTCCAGTGGCTGATCACCCAGCGGGTGCTCCAGGCACAGCGGCTCCTGGAGACCTCGGACTACTCCGTGGACGAGGTCGCCGGGCGCTGCGGGTTCCGTTCGCCCGTCGCGCTGCGCGGCCACTTCCGCCGCCAGCTCGGCTCCTCGCCCGCCGCCTACCGCGCCGCCTACCGGGCGCGCAGGCCCCAGGGCGAGCGGGCGCTGGACGGCGCCCCCGGCGGACCGGCGGCCGTGCCCACCGCGTCCGCCGCGGTCTCGGCCGCGGAAGGACCCGGCGGGCACTCGGGTCCCGGCGGCCCGGTCCCGGGCCCGCATCCGGGGATGTCCCCCGGGTCCGGTACCGGCCCAGACCCGCCGTACGGCCGCGGCGAGTGCGTTCGGAGCCACGGCGCACCTGCCCATGGACGCGGCCAAGGCCCACTCGGACGCGTACGCGCCGGGACGCACGCCGCTCCCCGGCCAGAGGAGCGCGCCGTAGGGTTGGGCGCATGAACGATCGCATGGTGTGGATCGACTGCGAGATGACCGGGCTCTCGCTGACGGAAGACGCACTTATCGAGGTGGCCGCGCTGGTCACCGACTCGGAATTGAACGTGCTCGGCGACGGAGTGGACATCGTGATCCGCCCGCCGGACGCGGCGCTCGGGACCATGCCCGAGGTGGTGCGGCAGATGCACACCGCCTCGGGCCTCCTCGACGAGCTGTCCGGCGGCACCACCCTGGCCGATGCCGAGGAGCAGGTGCTCGACTACATCCGTCAGCACGTGAAGGAGCCCCGCAAGGCCCCGCTGTGCGGCAACTCGGTCGGCACGGACCGCGGCTTCCTGCTGCCGGGACATGCCGACCCTGGAGAACTTCCTGCACTACCGCATCGTCGACGTCTCCTCCATCAAGGAGCTCGCCCGGCGCTGGTATCCGCGGGCGTACTTCAACAGTCCGGACAAGAACGGCAACCACCGGGCGCTCGCCGACATCCGCGAGTCCATCGCCGAGCTCCGCTACTACCGCGAAGCGATCTTCGTGCCGCAGCCGGGCCCGGACTCGGACACGGCCCGGACGATCGCCGCGAAGCACGTACTGCCCGCGGGTTAGCCCGCCCCTGTAGGCCCCTCGTACGGGGTCCGGCATAAGGAGTGCGCGAGCACCCCTTCGGACCCTGTACACTTTTTCTCGGCCGGTCAGAAGAACGACAAAAGACCGGCTCACGGTGGGTGTAGCTCAGTTGGTAGAGCACCTGGTTGTGGTCCAGGTGGCCGCGGGTTCAAGTCCCGTCACTCACCCTGAAGGCAAGGGCCCGATCCGCGAAAGCGGATCGGGCCCTTGTCGTTGCCAGTCACCGCCGTGGCGGGCGCGGCGTACCGTATCCGCGTGGCCACCGAAGATCTGGGGCACACCCTGCGCCGCCTGCGCCGCTTAGCCTCACTGAACCAAGAAGAGCTGGCCGAGCGCTCGAACATCTCCGTCGACGTGATCCGCCAGCTCGAACAAGGGCGGAAACACTCGGCCCGCCTGCCCACTCTGCACGCCCTCGCGAACGGCCTCGGGGTGGAGCTGACCACGCTCCTGGGAGACCCGCCCGCGGTCTCGGCCACCGGCGAGACCGACGGGCCGCGCTTCGTCGCGGTACGCAGAGCCCTCATGCCCGCGCTCTGGGCGCCGGAGCCGGAGCCGCCGGAGCCCGGCTTCTCGCTGGCCCGGCTGCGCGAACAGATCGCGGACGGCTGGACGCAGTACCACGCCGCCGAGTTCGACACGGTGATGAAGGCCCTGCCTGACCTGATCGCGGACGCGCGCTCCGCCGCGGCCTCGGGCGATGCCGTGAACCGTGGGGCGCCCGGCTTCGCGGCCCTGGGCAAAGCCCTTCAGCTCGCCGGGCACGTCGCCGTGCGGATGGGCAAGACCGACCTCGCTCTCATCGGCCTGGAGCGTGCGGCGGACGCCGCCGGTCAGTCCTCCGACCCGCTGCTCCTGCCGATGATCGTCAACTCCACGGCGTGGACGTATCAGCGGCAAGGGCGTCTGGAGGACGCCCTTGCCATCGCGCTCCACGCCGCGTCCACCATGGCGGACGCGGGTCACACCGGCACGGCCGACGGCCTGAAGGTGTGGGGCGCGCTGACCATGAGCGCCGCCACGTCCGCCGCGCGCGGCGGTGACTACGACCGCGCCGCGGCGATGATGGCACGAGCGGAGAACGAAGCCGCCCGGGTCTCGAAACTGCCCGACGGCGGCGACAACCGCATGGTCAGCGTCTTCAGCCCGTCGTCGGTCCGCATCGAACGCGTCCGTCTCGCCGTCCAGTACGGGCACCCGCACGACGCCCTGGAACTGGCCAAGGGCATGCGGCTGTCGAAGGACACCCCGCCGTCGTGGCGGACGTGGCTCCTGCTCGACGTGGCACGAGCCCACACAGACGTGGGAGACGCCGCCGGAGCGGTGAGAACCCTAGAGGCCCTGCGCCGGGCGGCCCCGACGTGGATACGACACCACACCCTGGCCGTGGCCATCGTCCGAGACCTGTGGACCCTGCCCCACCACCCCCCGGGCCTGCGCTCACTGGCGGAGTTCCTCGGCGTCGCCGATTAGCGTGGCGAAAGTGGGATGCCACGTCCCTGGCACCCTGCGTAGCGGGTCGGTTGCATAGCGACGTGAAGGCCCCGGCGACAGTGCGACCGGCCCGGGGCGTGGCCCACCACCCAGGAGTCGGCATGGCCGAGAGCGCGACCCCCGTGTCCCCGCCCAGCGGCAGCCCTCCGGCGCAGCCGCCTCCGGACGATCACGAGCGGCGGGCGATCGCCGACTGGCTGGCGGCGGCCGAGTCCGACCCGGGCAAGGCCTGGCGGGAGTGGTGGGCGCGTGGCTTCGCGCTGCTGCCGTTGGGGCGCCGGTTCGACGCCGTGCGGGTCCCGGCCGGGCGCGTCCACGCGGCCGTGGGCAGCGACCAGGCGGAGGCCGCGGCCACGGGGCGTGCCCCGCCCCGGCCACGTCTCGCCGCACACGGGCTGGGTCGCCCTGCCGCCCGCACCCGGCAGGCTGTGCGCCCCCGTACACCTGCGCAGCTGCCCCCGGTGCGGTCTGGGCTGGCCGGGGCCGCCCTGCCGGGTTCGCCACTGTCTGAACAGAGATCTGCGCTCCGCCCGGAAGGACGCCCTCCGGGAGCGGGAGGCGCCGAGCGTCAGGACGAGGCCCGGTGGACCAGTTCCGTCGGCAGGACGATCCGGGAGCGGGTGAGGTGGCGGGCCGCGGGCGGGCGGGGGTCGGCGATCTCCGCGAGGAGCACGTCCGTCATCGTGCGGCCCATCTCGACGATGGGCTGGCGGACGCTGGTCAGCGGCGGGTCCATGTGGCGGGCGATGGCCGAGTCGTCGAAGCCGACCAGGGCCACGTCGTCCGGTATCCGGCGCCCCTCCTGGCGCAGCACCTGCCGGGCACCCGCCGCCATCACGTCCGAGGCGGCGAAGACCGCGTCCAGATCCGGCCTGCGGGCCAGCAGCTCCGCCATGGCGCGGCGGCCGCCCTCCTCGGTGAAGTCCGCGCGGGCCGTCAGGGACTCATCGGGCCCGTACCCGGCCTCGGCGAGCGCGGCGCGGTAGCCGTCGAGGCGGAGCTGGGCGCCGTACACGTCCAGGCGGCCCGTGATCGTCGCTATCGCCCGGCGGCCCCGGGACAGCAGATGCGTGACGGCGGCGCGGGCGCCCGCGAGGTTGTCGGAGTCCACCGAGGGCAGCGGCTCGTCGGCGCGCCTGCGGCCGCTGATCACCGCCGGGATGTCCAGCTGCCGCAACAGGTCCGGCAGCGGATCGTCCGCGTGCACCGACACAAGCAGGACGCCGTCCACCCGGTGCGCCGACAGGTACTGCGCGAGGCGGCGGCGCTCCCGGTCGCCGCCCGCGAAGGTCAGCAGGAGCTGCAGATCGGTGTCCGCGAGCGCGGCGCCCACACCGTGGATGATGTCCGAGAAGTACGGCTCGGCGAAGAACCGCGACTCCGGCTCCGGGACGACCACCGCGATCGAATCCGTACGGTTCGCCGCGAGCGCCCGGGCCGCCGTGTTCGGTACGTAACCGAGCTCGGCCACGGCCTCCTCGACGGCGGCGCGCGTAGGGGCGCTCACCCGCGGCGAGCCGTTGATCACCCGGGACACCGTCCCCCGGCCGACGCCCGCGCGCGCGGCCACCTCCTCCAGCGTGGGCCGCCCCCCGCTGCGCCCCTTGGGCTGACGAGTCCCCATCAGTGCCTCCCCACGACGCGAAATCTAACAGCCGCCCCCCGGCCACCAGCGACGGCGTGAGCAGCCCGCAACTCCCGCCGTCCGGCGCCTTGACACCCCCGCGGCGAGCCGTAACCCTTCAAGGCATCAAACATGGGAGCGCTCCCACCCTACTCGGCTCATACACGACCCGCACGTTCCGTCCGAGCCGCTTCTCTCCAACACGTGTCACCTGTGGGGAAGTTGGAGGAAGACCGGCAGGTCGGAGCACTAGGAGGACACCATGCGCCACAGGACCCGTTACAGGACTCGAACGCCCCGCACGGCCGTGGTGCTCGCGGCCGTCGCCGCCCTCGCCGGTGGCGCGCTCACCGGCTGCGCGGCGGACTCCGACGAGGGCGAGCCCGGTGGCTCCTCCGGCGGCGGGGGCGGGGGCGGGAAGGGCAAGACGACCCTGACCATCGGTGTCTTCGGCGCCTTCGGCCTACAGGAGGCCGGTCTGTACGAGGAGTACGAGAGACTCCACCCGGACATCGACATCAAGCAGAACTCCGTCCAGCGCAACGAGAACTACTGGCCCGCGCTGCTCACCCACCTCAGCGGCAACAGCGGCCTCTCCGACATCCAGGCCGTGGAGGTCGGCAACGTCGCCGAGCTGACCGGCACCCACGCGGGCAAGCTGATGGACCTCGGCAAGGCGCCCGGCGTCGACCAGAAGGCCTACCTCGACTGGAAGTGGAAGCAGGGCACCAGCGAGGACGGCAAGACCGTCGCCCTCGGCACCGACATCGGGCCCACCGGCATCTGCTACCGCAAGGACCTGTTCGAGAAGGCGGGGCTGCCCACCGACCGCGAGGCGGTCGGCGAGCTGTGGGCCGGGGACTGGAACAAGTACCTGGAAGCGGGCAAGCGCTTCCAGGCGAAGGCGCCCAAGGGCACCGCCTTCGTGGACGGGGCGGCGGGCGTGATGGCCGCCGTGCACGGCTCCGGCGCGCAGAAGTTCTACGACGCGGACGGCGAGCTCGTCTACAAGGACAGCCCCACGGTGAAGGAGGGCTGGAACCTCGCCGCCGAGTTCGCCGAGGCCGGCCTCACCGCGAAGCTCCAGCAGTTCCAGCCCAGTTGGGACCAGGCCTTCGCCAACGGCTCCTTCGCCACGGTGACCTGCCCGCCCTGGATGCTCGGCTACATCAAGGACAAGGCCGGGGCGAAGGGCGAGGACCAGTGGGACGTCGCCGCCGCGCCCAAGCCCAGCAACTGGGGCGGCTCCTTCCTGACCGTGCCCGAGGCGGGCGACAACAAGGAGGAGGCGGCCAAGCTGGTGGCCTGGCTGACCGCCCCGAAGCAGCAGGCCAAGCTGTTCGACGAGCGCGCCAGCTTCCCCAGCGCCAGCGCCGCCTACGACCTGCCCGAGGTCAAGGACGCCAAGAACCCCTACTTCGGCGACGCGCCCGTGGGCCGGATCTTCTCCCGGGCCGCCGAGGGCGTGCCCGTCCAGCCGATCGGGCCCAAGGACGGGATCATCCAGCAGTACCTCGCGGACGTCGGCATGCTCGGGGTCGACCAGAAGGGCACCTCGCCCGACAAGGCCTGGGGCAAGGCCGTGAAGACGGTCGACAACGCCCTGGACCAGTGACGCGGTGACCGACATCCCGAGCGACGCCCAGACCGCCGCGCCCTCCACGGGGGAGGAGGGCGCGG
>JAVLTM010000025.1:0-15016 GCA_037117115.1 Streptomyces sp. PmtG
TGAAGCCGTGTTCTTCGAGTTTTCGACTCGAAGAACACGGCTTTTTTGTTTGCTCCGAGGCACCCCTCTGCACTGACGCGTGACAACTGACGGTAAGGTCAGGGGGCATCATTGGCTCGTTCCCCACAGGAGGCCCCCGGGTGGAGGTCCAGGAGACACGCGTCCAGACGGACCGTGTCCTCACCATCCCGAACATCCTCAGCATGGCTCGCCTCGTCGGCGTGCCCCTCTTCCTGTGGCTGATCCTCAGGCCGGAGTTCGGCGGGCCGAAGAGCGACGGCTGGGCGCTGCTCGTGCTCGCTCTCAGCGGCGTCAGCGACTATCTCGACGGCAAACTCGCCCGCCGGTGGAACCAGATCAGCAGCCTCGGCCGGCTCCTCGATCCCGCAGCCGACCGGCTCTACATCCTGTCCACGCTGGTGGGCCTCACCTGGCGGGAGATTCTCCCGCTGTGGCTGACCGCCGCGCTACTCCTGCGCGAGCTGGTTCTGCTGGTGATGGTCGGGATCCTCAGGCGTCACGGCTATCCGCCGCCGCAGGTGAACTTCCTCGGCAAGGCCGCCACCTTCAACCTGATGTACGCCTTTCCGCTACTGCTCCTCAGCGACGGAACTGGCTGGTTCTACACGCTCGCTGGTATTTTCGGATGGGCGTTCGCAGGATGGGGTACAACGCTGTACTGGTGGGCAGGGATCCTCTACGTGGTTCAGGTCCGCCGACTTGTCAAGGCGGATGCCATGGCCGATTGAGCTCGCCGATAAGGCAGCTGTAGCGGCTTGCGGGCCCGTAACTGACTTCAACGGGCCAATCCTGGCGGGCTGAGTCGGCTAGATCGTCGTCTATCAAGGAGGACGTTACCGACATGAAGGCCGTCGTGATGGCCGGCGGCGAAGGCACACGCCTTCGCCCCATGACCTCGAGCATGCCCAAGCCGCTCCTGCCCGTGGCCAACCGGCCGATCATGGAGCATGTGCTGCGCCTGCTGAAAAGGCATGGGCTCACCGAGACCGTAGTGACAGTGCAGTTCCTGGCGTCCCTCGTCAAGAACTACTTCGGCGACGGTGAAGAGCTCGGTATGGAGCTCACCTATGCCAATGAGGAGAAGCCACTCGGCACCGCCGGAAGTGTGAAGAACGCCGAGGAGGCGCTGAAAGACGACGCCTTCCTCGTCATCTCCGGTGACGCTCTGACCGACTTCGACCTCACCGAGCTGATCAGCTTTCACAAGGAGAAGGGCGCACTCGTCACGGTGTGCCTCACCCGTGTCCCCAATCCGCTGGAATTCGGCATCACCATCGTCGACGAAGAAGGCAAAGTCGAGCGATTCCTGGAGAAGCCGACCTGGGGTCAGGTGTTCTCCGACACGGTGAACACCGGTATCTACGTCATGGAGCCGGAGGTCTTCGACTACGTCGAAGCCGATGTGCCGGTCGACTGGTCCGGAGACGTCTTCCCGCAGCTCATGAAGGAAGGCAAGCCGATCTACGGCTATGTCGCCGAGGGCTACTGGGAGGACGTCGGCACACACGAGAGCTATGTGAAGGCGCAGGCCGACGTCCTTGAGGGCAAAGTCGACGTCGAACTCGACGGCTTTGAGATCTCGCCCGGGGTCTGGGTCGCCGAAGGCGCCGAAGTGCATCCCGACGCCGTACTGCGCGGACCGCTGTACGTCGGTGACTACGCGAAGATCGAGGCGGACGTCGAGATCCGCGAACACACCGTCGTGGGATCCAACGTCGTGGTGAAGAGCGGGGCCTTCCTGCACAAGGCGGTTGTCCACGACAACGTCTACATCGGGCAGCACAGCAATCTCCGTGGCTGCGTCGTCGGTAAGAACACCGACATCATGCGTGCGGCACGCATCGAGGACGGCGCCGTCATCGGTGACGAGTGCCTCGTCGGCGAGGAATCGATCGTCCAGGGGAACGTACGCGTCTATCCCTTCAAGACGATCGAAGCCGGAGCCTTCGTCAACACCTCGGTCATCTGGGAGTCCCGCGGACAGGCCCACCTCTTCGGCGCGCGCGGCGTGTCCGGGATCCTCAACGTGGAGATCACACCGGAACTCGCCGTGCGGCTCGCCGGAGCGTATGCGACGACCCTGAAGAAGGGCTCGACGGTCACCACGGCGCGTGACCACTCCCGGGGTGCCCGTGCACTCAAACGAGCGGTCATCTCCGCGCTCCAGGCCAGCGCCATCGACGTACGGGACCTGGAGAACGTGCCGCTGCCGGTCGCGCGGCAGCAGACGGCGCGGGGCAGCGCCGGCGGCATCATGATCCGTACGACGCCCGGGGTGCCGGACTCCGTCGACATCATGTTCTTCGACGGACAGGGCGCGGACCTCTCGCAGGGGAGTCAGCGCAAGCTCGACCGGGTGTACGCGCGCCAGGAGTACCGGCGGGCCTTCCCCGGTGAGATCGGGGACCTGTACTTCCCGGCCAGCGTCTTCGACTCGTACACCGGGTCGCTGCTGCGGAACGTCGACACGACGGGCGTCGCGGAGGCGGAGCTGAAGGTCGTCGTCGACGCGTCCAACGGCAGCGCCGGGCTCGTCCTGCCGAGCCTGCTCGGCAAGCTCGGCGTCGACGCGCTGACGATCAACCCGGGCCTCGACGAATCGCGGCCCACCGAGTCCGCGGACGCGCGCAGGTCCGGGCTGCTGCGGCTCGGTGAGATCGTGGCGTCGGCGCGCGCCGCCTTCGGAGTGCGGTTCGACCCCGTCGGAGAGCGCCTGTCGCTCGTCGACGAGAAGGGGCGCATCGTCGAGGACGACCGGGCGCTGCTCGTCATGCTGGACCTGGTGGCCGCGGAGCGCCGCAGCGGGCGCGTCGCGCTGCCGGTGACGACGACGCGGATCGCCGAGCAGGTCGCGGCGTACCACGGCACGCAGGTCGACTGGACGACGACGTCCCCGGACGATCTGACGCGGGTCGGACGGGGCGACTCGACGATCTTCGGCGGGGACGGGCGCGGCGGCTTCATCGTGCCGGAGTTCAGCGGCGTGTTCGACGGCACGGCGGCCTTCGTACGTCTCATCGGCCTGGTGGCCCGGACGCAGCTCACGCTCAGCCAGATCGACGCCCGCATCCCGCGCGCACACGTGCAGCGCCGGGACCTCGCCACTCCTTGGGCCGTCAAGGGCCTGGTGATGCGACACGTCGTGGAGGCCGCGGGCGGCCGGTTCGTGGACACCACGGACGGCGTACGGGTCGTGGAGGCCGACGGGCGCTGGGTGCTCGTGCTCCCGGACCCGGCCGAGGCGGTCACCCATCTGTGGGCCGAGGGGCCCGACGACGCTTCGGCTCAAGCCCTGCTTGACGAGTGGTCGTCGGTCGTGGACAGCGCCGGGCACTGAACGTGTCCCCGTGCCGGACAGCACCCGTAAGTGGCGCTGTCCGGCACACCGGTGGGGCCATTCGGAGGTAGCGCCCCCGACGTGCGACGATGTGCGGCATGCCGCAGCAGCCCCCTCATCGGAGCACCACCTCGCGCCCCTCGCGCCCGGACGCTTCCATGTCGCTGCTCACCACCGTCATGGACCACAGCCTGGACGAGGGGTACGCGGAGGCCGCCGCCCGCAAGAGGGAAACCGGCACAGGTGGCGTGCCCAAGACCCTCAGGGCGAAGCTGGGGCTCGCCGCCGGGCTCGTGCTCGCCGCACTCGTCGTGACCGTGGGTGCCGCCCAGGCGCGGATAGCGGCACCCGTGCTGGCCAAGGAGCGGGCGGAGCTCATCGACCGGGTCGAGTCGGCGACCTCCGACGCGGACGACCTCGAGGACGAGGTCGACGACCTGCGCAACGACGTGCACGCGCGGCAGCGGGCCGCGTTGAAGAAGGACGGCGGCGACCGGGCCGAGCTGGTGTCGCTGCTGTCCGGCGCCACCGCTGTGAGCGGTCCGGGCGTACAGCTCGTGGTCAACGACAAGAAGGCGGCCGATCAGGGCGGTGGCGGGCCCCGGGACAGCGCGGGCTTCTCCGACACCGGCCGGGTGCGTGACCGGGACATGCAGCGCGTCGTCAACGGGCTGTGGGGCTCCGGCGCCGAGGCGATCGCCATCAACGACCAGCGGCTGACCGCGCTGTCGGCGATCCGGGCGGCCGGTGACGCGATACTGGTCGACAACAAGCCGCTGGTGCCGCCGTATACGGTGCTCGCGGTGGGCGACGGACAAACGCTGAGCACGAGATTCCAGAACAGCCCTGACGGCCAGTATCTGCATGCTCTGCAGGAGAACTTCGGCATCCGGACCAGCATCTCCGTGGCGGACGACCTCAGGTTGCCGGCCGCGCCCAGTGTGACCGTACGAACAGCAGAGCCGAAGGCAGGAAAGGGCACATCGTGATCGCCGTACTGGGCCTCGTCGTGGGAGTCGTGGCCGGATTGCTGGTCCGGCCCGAGGTGCCGGCGGTGGTCGAGCCGTATCTTCCGATCGCCGTGGTGGCGGCGCTCGACGCGGTGTTCGGAGGCCTGCGGGCGATGCTCGACGGGATCTTCGACGACAAGGTCTTCGTGGTGTCGTTCCTGTCGAACGTGGTCGTGGCCGCGCTGATCGTCTTCCTGGGCGACAAGTTGGGCGTGGGCGCCCAGCTGTCGACGGGCGTCGTGGTGGTCCTCGGAATCCGTATCTTCTCCAACGCCGCGGCCATCCGCCGGCATGTCTTCCGGGCGTGATGCCGATGAGCTCCACGAATCCGATGAACGGGGACGGCCCGCCCGGTGACGGCCGGCGCGGAGAGCTGCCCGCCGAGGTCCCGGCCATGCCCGGCCCGCCCGGGGACGGAGCCGAGGAGAAGGACTCCGCCGCGCCGCTGACCGGCCGTCAGCGGCTCGCGCAGGGCCTGTGGCCGCCCCGGCTGACCCGGGCTCAACTCATCGTGGCCCTGCTGCTCTTCGTCCTGGGTCTCGGCCTCGCCATCCAGGTACGGTCCACGAACGACAGCAGTGACGCCCTGCGCGGCGCCCGACAAGAAGATCTTGTTCGCATCCTGGATGAACTGGATGACCGAACTCAGCGTCTGGAAGATGAGAAGCGCAGGCTGGAGGAACAGCGCACCGGTCTCGAGAGCAGCTCGGACCAGGCCGAGGAGGCCCGCAAACAGACCGCCGAGAAGGAAAGGCAACTCGGCATTCTGGCGGGCACGGTGGCGGCGCAGGGCCCCGGCATCACGCTGACGATCGACGACGAGAAGGGGAAAGTGGAGGCGGACATGCTGCTCGACGCCATCCAGGAACTGCGCGCCGCGGGCGCCGAGGCCATCCAGGTCAATGACGTACGGGTAGTGGCGAGCACCCATCTGTCGGACGCGGCGGGCGGCGGTGTGCGGGTGGACGGCCGGAAGGTCTCCGAGCCCTATCGTTTCAAGGTCATCGGCAAGCCCCAGGACCTGGAGCCCGCGCTCAACATCCCCGGAGGGGTGGTGCAGACTCTGGAGAAGGAGCAGGCCACGGTCACTGTCGCACGTACGGAGAAGATCATCGTGGATGCCTTGCGACCTGCGAAGCGGCCTGACTACGCTCGGTCGTCCTCCCGGTGAGGCGGGGGCGCATGAGGCCGGTTGGTCCAGGGCATGAGCTTGCGGGGGGTCGGCGCACCCGGGACGGGGTGCGTGGTGGAAACTGTTTGGCGGCTACGGACGTTGTGAAGATGTCCGTGTTGGCGACGCACGCCGGTGTGTGCAATCAGGGTTCGTCCTGCCCCACGGGCGGGTCTGTTTCGGTCAAGGGGAATCGCCCGTGAAGTTGTTTGCGAAGCTGTTCGGCAAGAGCGCACGTGAGGACGCCCGTCATCGTGCGCCGCGTCAGGGAGACGTGCCGGAGACACAGGTGGGCGAGCGTCCCCTGTTCAGGGATCAGGTGGCTGGTCCGGGCGGTGACAATTCGGGCGGACAGGGCGCGTCATCTGTTGACCCTGCTACTTCCGGCCGCATAGGTTTCGGGGAACCGTCAGCCTCAGGTGCGGGTGGAGGGTATGCCGCCGACCCGTACGCGTCCCACCCCCCAGCGGGGCAGCCGCGGCAGGAGGATCCGTCCATGTCGGCCCTGGTGTGTCAGAGGTGCGGGAACCGCAACGCGCAGGCGAGCCGGTTCTGTTCCAACTGCGGCGCGCCGCTGCGGCCGGGAGCGGTCGCCGAGCGCCCGTCCGAGACCACGTCCACGATCTCCATCTCGGGCCTTGAGGCCTACGACGCCGAGACCACGGGGCAGAACCCGTCCCCGGCGCTTTCGCCCGAGGCCCAGGCCGCGGTGGACGCGCTGCCGCTCGGTTCGGCGCTGCTCGTGGTGCGCCGCGGTCCGAACTCGGGCAGCCGCTTCCTCCTGGACGGCGATCTGACGACGGCGGGGCGCCACCCGCAGAGCGACATCTTCCTGGACGACGTGACCGTGTCGCGCCGCCACGTGGAGTTCCGTCGCGCTCCGGACGGCAGCTTCACGGTCGCCGACGTCGGCAGCCTCAACGGCACGTATGTGAACCGGGAGTCGATCGACTCCGTCGCCGCTGTCCAACGGCGACGAGGTCCAGATCGGCAAGTACCGACTGGTCTTCTACGCGAGCCAGCGGGCCATCTGACTCATCCCCCGGGCCCTGCCCGGGGGGACCCCCAGGAAGGTCCATGCTGCACACACCGAGGGGCGGTGCCGGCAACGGCACCGCCGCTGCGGATCACCGGCTGATGAGCATCGGCGCCGTGCTGAACGTGCTGCGTGACGAATTTCCCGAGGTCACCATCTCCAAGATCAGGTTCTTGGAGTCGGAGGGCCTCATCGAACCGCAGCGCACGCCGTCCGGGTACCGCAAGTTCAGCCCGGAGGACGTCGAGCGTCTCGCGCAGGTCCTGCGGATGCAGCGGGACCACTATCTGCCGCTGAAGGTCATCCGTGAGCACCTGGACGCCGTGGAGCGCGGGGAGCAGGTCACCCTGCCCGGGCAGCAGACGGACGGCGGTGACGGCGAGGGCGCCGCGGAGGACGAGGAGCGCACGGTTCCCCGCGTGGGGCGTGCGGCGCTGCTGGCCGCCGTCGAGGCCGATGAGGCGCAGTTGGCGGAGTGGGAGACGTACGGGCTGATCGCCCAGCTGCCGGACGGCAGCTATGACGCCGACGCGGTGACCGTCGCCGCGCTCGTCGTCGAGCTCGGGCGGTTCGGCATCGAGCCGCGTCATCTGCGGGCCGTGAAGGCCTCGGCGGAGCGGGACGCGGCCCTGGTGGACCAGGTCGTGGCGCCGCTGCGCAGGCATCGCAATCCGCAGACCAGGGCGCACGCGGAAGCGCGTGCCAAGGAGCTCGCGGGGCTCGCGGGCAGGCTGCACACGGCGTTGGTGCACGGTGCCCTGGGTGTGCGGGCGCGCTGACTCGATGGGTGCCCGACTACCCAAACCTGCCGGGCACGTCCTAGGGTTGCTGTGTGAACGAGCTCGACGTCGTAGGTGTCCGGGTCGAAATGCCCTCCAACCAGCCGATCGTGCTCCTGCGTGAAGTGGGAGGCGACCGGTACCTCCCCATCTGGATCGGACCAGGGGAGGCGACCGCCATCGCCTTCGCACAGCAGGGCATGGCCCCCGCACGGCCGCTGACCCACGACCTGTTCAAGGACGTGCTGGAGGCCGTTGGCCAGGAGCTCACCGAAGTGCGCATCACCGACCTGCGGGAAGGCGTGTTCTACGCCGAGCTGGTCTTCGCCAGCGGGGTCGAGGTGAGCGCCCGCCCGTCGGACGCCATAGCGCTCGCGCTGCGTACGGGGACGCCGATCTTCGGCAGTGACGGGGTGCTCGACGACGCGGGCATCGCCATCCCGGACGAGCAGGAGGACGAGGTGGAGAAGTTCCGCGAGTTCCTCGACCAGATCTCGCCCGAGGACTTCGGGACCAGCAGCCAGTGAGCCCTGGGGCGGGCTTCCTGACAGCCGATCGGCGGCTGTGGAGAGGCCTGCCGCAGAGCATTCGGCTAGCCTTTCCCCGCAGTGTGGGACGGGAAACCACTCGCAGGGTGATTATCACTCGGCGTGCCGAGTGTGGCGATCGTTGACGAGCCCCTGGCGACTGCCTACCGTCGAGAAGGCAGGTCAAGGACGGAGGTCGGCGTGAGAAGCAGCGGCGACGGTACAGCGGTGGGCGGTCCGTATCCGCTGCACGGCAGCTCGGTCGAGCCCTCTGCGAGGCGCCCGGTGGCGGTCCACGGTAGCGGCAGCCCGTCCGGACCGGAAGGCCAGACGCAGCAGCCCGAGAAGGACACCATCGGCTACCGCGGCCCCACGGCGTGCGCGGCGGCGGGCATCACGTATCGGCAGCTCGACTACTGGGCGCGCACGGGGCTCGTCGAGCCCAGCGTGCGTGCCGCGGGGGGCTCGGGAACCCAGCGGCTCTACAGCTTCCGGGACGTCGTCGTCCTGAAGATCGTGAAGCGGTTCCTCGACACCGGTGTGTCGTTGCAGAACATCCGCACCACGGTCCAGCACCTCCGGGACAGCGGTTTCAGGGACCTGGAGCGCACGACGCTGATGAGCGACGGCGCGACGGTGTACGAGTGCACGTCGCCCAGCGAGGTGCACGATCTCCTCCAGGGCGGCCAGGGCGTCTTCGGGATCGCCGTGGGCGTCGTGTGGCGTGACGTTGAGGCCGCGTTGTCGCAACTGCACGGGGAGCGCGTCGACACCGGGGAGACCCTGGTCGGGAACCATCCCGCGGACGAGCTGGCGCGGCGCCGCAATCGGGCGGTGTGAGGCCCGGGGCCTTCCCGTGGATGCCTGGAAGGGCCCTGGAGGGCCTTGACCGGCTCCCGGGGAGGCTGCGGGCGCCGAGGTGCGCTGCGGGCTCGTACGGGCCTTGAGGGGGCGTTCACGGCCGTGTGCGCGCCGTGCGTGTGTGCGGCGCGCCGGGGTGACCGTGTCCCTAGTCCGTTCCCCTCTCCCCGGTGCGGAGCCGCACGGGATGGTCCGTCGTGCCTGGTCCTGGGCGTTGTCAGTGGCGTAGGGCAGCATCGGAGGCGTGAGAACCGCGCCCGACGATTCTGCATCTCGACATGGACGCCTTCTACGCGTCCGCCGAGCAGGCCGCGAAGCCGAGCCTGCGCGGCAAGGCCGTCGTGGTCGGCGGGCTCGGGCCGCGCGGTGTCGTCGCCACCGCGTCGTATGAGGCCCGCCGGTTCGGGGTGCACTCGGCGATGCCGATGGGGCAGGCGCGGCGGCTGGCCCCGAACGCCGCGTATCTGGTGCCGCGCTTCGGGCTGTACCGGGACATCAGCGATCAGGTCATGGGGCTGCTGCGGGAGCTGTCGCCGCTGGTGGAGCCGCTCAGCCTCGACGAGGCCTTCGTGGACCTGGAGGCGGGCGGCCTCGCGGACGACGAGGCGTCGGCGCGGGCCGTGGGGGAGCGGCTGCGCGCGGACATCCTGCGGGTGACGGGACTGACCGGGTCCGTGGGGCTCGCGGTGTCCAAGATGCTGGCGAAGATCGCTTCGGAGCAGGCCAAGCCGGACGGGCTCGTGCTCATAGAGCCGGGCACGGAGCGGGCGCTGCTCGGGCCGATGCCGGTGCGGGTGCTGCCAGGCGTCGGGCCCGCCACGGGGGACCATCTGCGGCGGGCCGGGATGACCACGGTCGAGGAACTCGCAGGGGCGGGCGAGGACGAACTCGTACGGCTGCTCGGCAAGGCCCACGGCGGGGCGCTGTACGCGATGGCGCTCGCCCGGGACGAACGGCCCGTGGTGGCCGAGCGGGACACCAAGTCGGTCAGCGTCGAGGACACGTACGACGTGGACATCCACGACCGGGTGCGGGTGCGGATGGAAGTGGCACGGCTCGCCGACCGGTGCGTGGGGCGGCTGCGGGCGGCCGGGCACTCCGGCCGGACCATCGTCTTGAAGGTACGGCGGTTCGACTTCTCCACGCTGACGCGCTCCGAGACGCTGCGCGGGCCCACGGACGACCCCGCGGTGGTCCGGGAGGCCGCGGCGCGGCTGCTGGAGTCGGTGGACACCACGGGGGGCGTGCGGCTCCTGGGGGTGGGGGTGAGCGGCCTCGCGGACTTCACGCAGGAGGACCTCTTCGCGCAGGCCCAGGCGGTGGTGGGGACGGACCTCGCGGCGGCCGTCGCGGAGGGGGAGACGGGGGACGCCGGGGCGGCGCCCGTGGGCGAGGCGGAGGAGGCCCCGGGGGCCGAGGAGCCCGTGGCGCTCCCCGAGCGGCGGTGGCCCGCGGGGCATGACGTGCGGCACGCCGTGTACGGGGCGGGGTGGGTGCAGGGCAGCGGTCTGGGCCGGGTGACCGTGAGGTTCGAGACGCCCGGGTCGGAGCCGGGGCGGGTGCGGACGTTCCGGACGGACGATCGGGAACTGGAGCCTTCGGACCCGCTGCCGCTGGTGGCGGTGGCGGTGGCGGTCGAGGAGGAGGTGGTGGAGGCGGAGGGGGCGGCTGAGGGGCTCAGGGTGGGGTCTGAGCGCCCCGCCGGGGCCGAGGCGGGGCCTGAGATTCCGCGCGCGTGAGGTGAAGTCAAGGACTGATGTCCTGTGCGGTTCGCCGGCGGCTCCGCGTGTTCGGGTGCGGCGGTGAGAGTGCCTGGTCCGGGGCTGTGGCCCGTGATCGGTGACCCGATGCGCGGAGTTCGTCCGGAGCGGCCCGGTCGGTTCCGTCGGGCCTCAGCGCTCGGGGCCGTCGGTCGTGGTGTCCGGGGCGGGGCCCGGGGTCTCCACCGTGCCGAAGTCGCGGTCCGGCAGGGGCGGAGCGGGCGCCACGTCCAGGCCGTAATGGCGGTAGAGCTGGAGCTCCTGCTCGGGGGAGAGATGGCGGCCCACGCCGAAGTCAGGGGCGTCCTTGATCAGGGCGCGCTCGAAGGGGACGCGGAGCGTGCCGTCCTTGACCAGCTCGCTGGGCTCCAGCGGGACGAAGGCGTCGCGGCTGAACAGTCCGGTGCGTATGGCCGCCCACTCCGGGGCGCCGGTGGCGTCGTCGAGGTAGATCTCGTCGACCGTGCCGATCTTGTTGCCGTCGCGGTCGAACGCCTTGCGGCCGATCAGATCACGCGGATCGATGTCGGTCTGCACATGGCCTCCCGGTGGATCGCACCTCATCCTGGCTCAACCGTTTTCGGTCGTCATGACTACAAATTCGGTCATCATGACTACGAAAGAGCACATCGGGACAGGCGGCCACTCGAGGGATCGGCCGTGGGCCGCGCTGGTAGGCTGGCAAGCGGCTGTTGACCCCGTGCGGGAGAGCTCTTCGGTGGCAGCACCGGAGGCGCCGAAGGAGCAACTCCTCCCCGGAATCTCTCAGGCCCCTGTACCGCATGGATGAGGCCACTCTGGAAAGTAGGGCGGGCATCGGGCGGGCACGTTCCGAAACCCTTCCTCACCGACGGTGCAAGCAGCATGCCTCCGGGCCGTGCTGTGAAGCTCTCAGGTTGCGATGACAGAGGGGGAGGCCGTCCGGGTACCCGCGCCGTGGTGCCCCTCGCAGGTCGCGTCAGACCAGGAGGCCTCCGCAATGACCGCCACCTCTCGCACTCCGCTCTCGCAGCTCGAGCAGGGAATCCCCTTCGAGCAGCGTCACATCGGACCCGATGCCGAAGCCCGCGCCAAGATGCTCGCCCAGGTCGGGTACGGCTCGCTGGATGAGCTCACGGCCGCCGCCGTACCCGATGTGATCAAGAACGCCGAGGCGCTCGAGCTGCCGGGCGCGCGCACCGAGGCCGAGGTCCTGGCCGAGCTGCGCTCCCTCGCGGACCGCAACCAGGTCCTTGACTCGATGATCGGCCTCGGCTATTACGGGACGTTCACGCCGCCGGTGATCCTGCGGAACGTGATGGAGAACCCGTCCTGGTACACGGCGTACACGCCGTACCAGCCCGAGATCTCCCAGGGCCGTCTGGAGGCGCTGCTCAACTTCCAGACCGTCGTCGCCGATCTGACCGGACTGCCCACCTCCGGTGCCTCGCTCCTCGACGAGGGCACCGCGGCCGCCGAGGCCATGGCGCTCTCGCGGCGCATGGGCAAGGCCAAGAACGGCCTCTTCCTGATCGACGCCGACGCCCTGCCGCAGACCATCGCCGTGATCCAGACCCGCGCCGAGCCGACCGGCGTCGAGGTCGTCGTCGCCGACCTGTCCGGCGGCATCCCCGCCGAGCTGGCCGAGCGCGAGATCAACGGCGTGCTGGTCCAGTACCCGGGCGCCTCCGGTGCCGTACGCGACATCAAGCCCCTCATCGACCAGGCGCACGAGCTCGGCGCGGTCGTCACCGTCGCCGCCGACCTGCTCGCGCTCACGCTGCTCACCTCGCCCGGCGAGCTCGGCGCCGACATCGCCGTCGGCACCACCCAGCGCTTCGGCGTCCCGATGGGCTTCGGCGGCCCGCACGCCGGATACATGGCGGTGCGCGAGAAGTTCGCCCGCAGCCTCCCCGGCCGCCTGGTCGGCGTCTCCGTCGACGCCGACGGCAACAAGGCCTACCGCCTCGCCCTGCAGACCCGCGAGCAGCACATCCGCCGCGAGAAGGCCACCAGCAACATCTGTACCGCGCAGGTGCTTCTCGCCGTCATGGCCGGGATGTACGCCGTCTACCACGGCCCCGAGGGCCTGAAGACGATCGCCCGGCGCACCCACCGCTACGCCACGCTGCTCGCCGAGGGCCTCAAGGCCGGTGGCGTCGAGGTCGTGCACGGCACGTACTTCGACACGCTGACCGCGCGCGTGCCCGGCAAGGCCGCGGACCTCGTCGCCGCCGCGCGCGAGGGCGGGGTCAACATCCACCTCGTCGACGCCGACCACGTGTCGTTCGCCTGCGACGAGACCACCACGCGCGCCCAGCTCACCGCGGTCTGGGCGGCGTTCGGCGTGGAGGCCGACGTGGCGGCGCTGGACGCGAGCACCGCGGACGTGCTTCCGGCCGGGCTGCTCCGCTCCGACGCGTACCTGACCCACCCGGTCTTCCACCAGCACCGCTCCGAGACCGCGATGCTGCGCTACCTGCGCCGGCTCGCCGACCGTGACTACGCGCTGGACCGCGGCATGATCCCGCTGGGCTCCTGCACGATGAAGCTCAACGCGACCACGGAGATGGAGCCTGTCACCTGGCCGGAGTTCGGGCAGCTGCACCCGTTCGCCCCCGCCGAGCAGGCGGCCGGCTATCTGACCCTCATCCGCGAGCTGGAGGAACGTCTCTCCGAGGTCACCGGCTACGACAAGGTCTCGCTCCAGCCGAACGCCGGTTCCCAGGGCGAGCTCGCCGGTCTGCTCGCGGTGCGCGGCTACCACCGCGCGAACGGCGACGACCAGCGCACCGTCTGCCTCATCCCGTCCTCCGCGCACGGCACCAACGCGGCGAGCGCGGTGATGGCCGGGATGAAGGTCGTCGTCGTGAAGACCGCCGACGACGGTGAGATCGACGTCGACGACCTGCGCGCCAAGATCGAGAAGCACCGCGCCGAACTGGCCGTCCTGATGATCACCTACCCGTCCACGCACGGCGTCTTCGAGGAGCACGTCGCCGACATCTGCGCGGCCGTGCACGACGCGGGCGGCCAGGTGTACGTCGACGGCGCCAACCTCAACGCGCTGGTGGGCCTCGCCAAGCCGGGCCACTTCGGCGGCGACGTCTCGCACCTGAACCTGCACAAGACCTTCTGCATCCCGCACGGCGGCGGCGGCCCCGGCGTCGGCCCGGTGGCCGTGCGCGAGCACCTCGCCCCGTACCTGCCGAACCACCCGCTGCAGCCCGCGGCCGGACCCGAGACCGGCGTCGGCCCGATCTCGGCCGCGCCCTGGGGCTCGGCGGGCATCCTGCCGATCTCGTGGTCGTACGTCCGGCTCATGGGCGGCGAGGGCCTGAAGCGGGCCACGCAGGTGGCGGTCCTGTCGGCGAACTACATCGCCAAGCGCCTCGAGCCGCACTTCCCGGTGCTCTACACCGGCCCCGGCGGGCTCGTCGCCCACGAGTGCATCATCGACCTGCGGCCGCTGAGCAAGGCCACGGGCGTGAGCGTGGACGACATCGCCAAGCGCCTGATCGACTACGGCTTCCACGCGCCGACCATGTCCTTCCCGGTCGCGGGCACGCTGATGATCGAGCCCACGGAGAGCGAGGACCTCGGTGAGATCGACCGGTTCTGCGAGGCGATGATCGCCATCCGCGGGGAGATCGAGCGGGTCGCGAGCGGCGAGTGGACCGCGGAGGACAACCCGCTGCGCAACGCCCCGCACACCGCGGCCGCGCTCGGCGGCGACTGGGACCACGGCTACAGCCGCGCGGAGGCCGTGTTCCCGGCCGGGGTCTCGGCCGCCGACAAGTACTGGCCGCCGGTCCGCCGCATCGACCAGGCGTTCGGCGACCGCAACCTGGTCTGCTCCTGCCCGCCGCTGGACGCCTACGAGGACTGAGCGCGCGCCCGCTCGCGGCGGGCGTGAGCAGGGCACGAATCAGGGCCGGTTCGAAAGACTTCTCGGAAGTCTTCCGGGCCGGCCCTTGTATTGAGCGGTGTCACGGCCTGTCGCCGCGGGTGCGTTCCGGCTCAAGCGGCCGTCATCACCTGGTTGATGCACAGCGGCCGGTGCGGCGCGATGATCTCGCCGTTCGGCAGCAGCTCACCGGTGTCCTCGAAGAGCAGGACGCCGTTGCACAGCAGGCTCCAGCCCTGTTCCGGGTGGTGCGCCACGAGGAGCGCTGCTTCCCGGTCGGCGGATTCGGCTGTCGGGCACGGTGGCTGGTGCTGGCACATGGAAGGGTTCTTTCGCTGCGTAGTGGTGGGTGTCGCGTCTGTCCCGCGGCTCGATGCGGTGTTCATGCCGCCCCCCGTTGGTTTGGTCGGTCCAGTCCAGTGTTGCCCCGCGGGCGTGATTCCGCAGGGATTTTGCGGCAGCGCCTCCTACTGCTCTAAGGACGTATCACCCGCCCGGACGGTTCATCGCAACTGCCCTGTCCCTTCGGGTGGTTAGGGGTGACCGAAGTGGACTAGTCCGGTAGGGCGGGTCCGGACAGGGCCGTGGGGGGGGGGGGGGGGGGGGGGGGGGGGGGGGGGGGGGGGGG
>JAVLTM010000026.1:0-11666 GCA_037117115.1 Streptomyces sp. PmtG
GAATCCGGCTATCCATTGAGGAGAATTCTCATGACTTTGACCCTGGCGGAGTCCGCGAAGCTCTCGCAGGACGATCTGCGGCGCGGAGTGATCGAGACGTTCGTTCAGGAGTCCCCGATCCTGGACCGGCTTCCGCTCATAAACGTGGAGGGCAATGCCTACCGGTACAACGAGGAATCGAAGCTGCCCGGAGTCTCCTTCCGGGCAGTGAATGAGGCGTACCCGGAGAGCACCGGTGCAGTGAACCAGCGAATCGAGACGCTGGCCATCCTCGGCGGTGACGCAGACGTGGACAAGTTCATTGTGCAGACCCGGGGAAACCTGAACGATCAGCGAGCCATTCAGACCACCATGAAGGTCAAGGCCGCTTCCATCCACTTCGCGGACCAGTTCTTCAACGGCGACACTGAGGTGAACCCCAAGGGGTTCGGCGGCTTGCGCAAGAGGCTGCTCGGCGCACAGGTGCTGGATGCGAAGGAGCTTGGGCCGGTCGCCAACGGTCTACGACTTCTTTGACGCCCTGGACGCGCTGACCGCACAGGTACGAGGCATCAACGGTGCCAACGGCGCGCTCTACATGAACGCCGAGATCCGCGCAAAGATCGTGTCCGGGTTCCGTCGGCTGGGCGGTGGCGAGCTCCTCCCCTCCGAGATCGCAGGGAAGCGCACAGTCGCGTGGAACGGCATCCCGCTCCTGGACGCAGGGCAGAAGCTCGATGGCGCCGACGTCCTGCCGCTGGCAACTGGCACGGGCGGCAAGCAGACCGGCGACATCTACGCCGTGCGCTTCGGTTCCTCCGAAGCCGATGCCGCCGTCTCCGGTCTGACCAACGGCGGCATCCAGGTCACAGACCTCGGCGAGTCCCACGACAAGCCCGTCTACCGCACCCGCATCGACTTCTACTGCGGACTCGCCCTGTTCGGCGGCAAGGCAGCCGCACGCCTCACCGGCGTTCTGAACGGTTGATCCACTCAAAGCCCCCGTATTCGTCACCCATACCAGGTTGGCGAGTACGGGGGCCTTTTGCGTGGCCTGAAGGCCAACTAGCCCGCCCCTATCGCGGTTTGCCGCATTCCCTCATACGCCTCTCGCAGGTCACTGGCTTCTGAAATTTTGCGAGACTCAACAGCCTGCACAACTTCCAGGGCGCGCCAGCGGTTGGAGGGAACGACTCGCCCCGAGAGAATTGCTCGCTGCGCCGCATCGCAGGCTTCGTCCACTCGATCGGAAACGACGAGCGACAGTGCGAGATCAATATTGGCCGAGGCTACGCGGCGCGGCCATTTCGAGATGTCATTAGACGGGGCAAGCCGGTTGATCACCTCGCGGGCGTACTCTTCGGCTGCCGGATCGCCTACCCAAGCCAGAGTGGTCGCAGTATAGGAAACGGATTTTCCGGGGTCGTACTGGTAATGATGTTCAGGGTGATCAGGGAATTGCATGGGGGAGATGAGCGCGTTGACTCGACCTATGGCGCCGTACGTCTCATTGGCTTGTCCGAGCCTGGCGTACGCGCGCCCCTCTTGAGCCGTCGCCTGGATTTCAACGGAACTCCCCTTCGGTGCAAGAGCTTGAGCTGCCTTACTCAGCTCTACAGCTTTGGCATAATCACCGGCAGTAAGAACCCGCCACGCGTCCGTCTCGAAACACCAGGCTTGGATTTCAGCATGCCCGGCGTGCCTGGCCAGCGTCATTGCTGTGTGCAACCGTGCCGTCGCGGCATGCTCCTGGTTCAGGTCGATGTGGAGTGTTGCTCCCAACAGTGAGAACCAACCACCGAGGACCAGCAACTGCCGATGCTCGGCCAGGGTCTTCCTCGCGTCCAGCAAGTGGCTGACGTATGCCGAGTACTTACGCACCCGTAGCAATAGATCCTGCGGAGCAGAAGACGGGTATAGCCTCGCTAGTTCATCAAAAACCAGCTCAAGGCGTGAGAGTGTTTCACCCCCGACGTCACTGGCTGCCACTCGCCGCACAAGTTCCAGAGCTTCCATTTCGTCATCATGTGCAGGAAGAGACGACGCCGACTGGGTAGTTGTCGCGGGCGCCGCCTGCGGGACACCATCCACACAGTGGATCAATGAATCCAGTTGAGATACGGACACCTTCAACTCTCGGCAAAGGCCCGGTCGATGGAAAGATTGCGGAGCGGTTTCACCAGTCTCCCAACGGCTTACGGTTGTTCGCTCTACTCCGATGGCTTCAGCTAGCGACTCCTGGCTGAAACCCATCGCCTTGCGGCGCTTCACGAAGTTCTCTCGCCTGGCCATGTCGCCTCCCCGCTCTCCGGCTTGCCGTTGTACCAGGTCAGAGGGTCCGGTGAGTCCAGTATGCGGCAGCGATGCGGCAGAGATGCGGCACTCCCGCGCTGGCACCTCATGATGCCTGGCCCTGTACTGGTGAATCGCCCAAGACGGGGTACCGCCGGGGCGGCCTTTGTAAGCCGTCTGGCTCTCCCCCGATGGGCAGTCGAACAGCTCTCGCCTGGACCCGAGAGAGAGGCCCCATGGAAGCCACGGACCGTGCGCGACTGGAAAGCTACTTCAGCAGGATCGCTGATGAGTTCACGCCGCCCGAGCGGCCGTCCTCACTGCTGATCACACATCTCTTACCCGAGCGCCCCGCGTTCATCAGGGCGGTCGGTAAGGCGACCAACCTGCGGGCCGTGCTGCCCAAACCGAAATCCATCAACGCGGCAGCGCGGCGCGAGGTGGAACAGGCCGTGGCGTGCGACGAGCTGACGCGAGAGACGTTTGCCGACGCGGACACCGCCGTGACCTACCTGGAGACCAGGGCGGCCGGGGAACCGGTCGTTCTACTCGACGTGGGCGGATACTTCGCGCCTTCGCTGGACGCACTCTGCTCCCGCTTCACCGGTCACATCCTCGGCGTGGTCGAGGACACCGAGAACGGCTACAAGCGGTACGCCGACAAGGACAAGCTCCCGTGCCCTGTGGTGTCCGTCGCGCGCTCGCCTCTCAAAGACCCGGAAGACTTCCTGGTGGGGCAGTCGGTCGTCTTCTCCGCCGAAGCCCTTCTTCGAGGGCGTGGCGACATCCTGCACGGACGCCCCGCGCTGGTCCTCGGGTTCGGCAAGCTCGGTTCCAGCATCGCCCGGCTGCTACACGTCAAGGGTGTGCGGGTCATCGTCTATGACATCAACCCGGTACGGCAGACACAGGCCATGTCACACGGGTTCGAAGTGGCCCGAGACCGTGACCAGGCTCTGGAGACCGCTGGGCTGGTGCTATGTGCCACCGGGGGACTCAGCTTGCGCGGCGAGGACTTCCCCCGCCTGAAGAACGGCGCCTACGTAGCCACCGTGACCAGCTCGGAAGACGAACTGGAACTGGACGGCCTGCCTGCGGGCTACGTCCGGGACAGCGCCGGAGACAACGTGACCCGGTACACCACCACAGGTCACTACTTCTACCTGCTGAATGGCGGCAACGCCGTCAACTTCCTGCACGGCGCGAGCGTTGGACCGTTCATCTTCCTCGTCCAGGCCGAAATCATCGCGGGCGCGGCCATGCTGGCTCGCGGCGGTCTGGACGCCACCCTCCACGAAGTCCCCGCCACCGACCGGGCGGCCATCGCGGCTACCTGGCTCCACTACTACAACAGGTGATCGAATGCCCATCACGGCAACCCACATCCGAACCACCCTCGCCGAGTACGCCAACGCGCATCCCGAAGACAAACACGCGCTCGCGCCCCTGTCGGAACTGTTGGACCAGGGCACCGACGTGACCAGCCGGAAGGAGTTCCGGGGCCACGCCACCGCGGGCGCCGTACTCGTCAACGACCAGCGCCAAGCGCTGTTCATCCACCACGTTGCCCTGAACAAGTGGCTGACCCCGGGTGGGCACCTAGAGCCCGAGGACACGAACCTGATGCACGCCGCTCTGCGTGAGCTGGTCGAAGAAACCGGGATCACGCTGAGCGTCGCTCCCGTCCAGCCAACCCCGATCCACGTGGACGTCCACCCCATCCCCGCCAACGACAGCAAGGGCGAGCCCGCTCACTGGCACGCGGACTTCCGCTACGTCTTCCAGGTGACGGGCGAGCACTCCGTAACGCTCCAAGAGGAAGAGGTCAGCGGATACGCATGGCGGGGAATCGACACGATCGCTGACGAGACGCTACGCAGCCGCGTCCTCGCCGCACTGCGCTGACCTCTCGTCGCCCCGTCCGTCCCGGCGCCCCTCTGCTGCGGATGGACGGGGCTTCGTCGTCCTGGCGCCCGTCGTGCCCGCCGAAACGGGACCAGGTAGCCAAAGCGCCCCGACAGACCGCGTAGGACCGGTCTACCGGGGCTTGCCGAGACAGCTTCCAAGGAGCTGAAACGACCGTGCGTGATGCTATCGCCCGCACCCTGTCTTGGGTGCTCGCCTTACTGCCCCGAGCCCGCCACGCCAAGTCGGGACGCCACACCGCCAAATTCCTTATCGGTCGGCGAGGCTCCGACAGGCAGCCCACCCCACCGTTGCAGCCGACCCCTGCCCCCCTGCGGCAGCCCGCACCCGAGTCCGCTTCCGCTGCTGCCTGGCGTACACCCTGGCGGGCACCGAGCGCCGAGACGGTCCGGAAGATCTTCGAACAACGCCCCGATCTGCCCTACCTGCAACGCGAGCGGTGGCGCGCGGCAGCATTCGCAGAACTCGGCTTGGACTACGACCACCCCACCACCAACATCACTCCCGTCCGGCGGGTGACCACATGACCCGCGACGGAGTCACAAACGAGCCCACACCCCCGACACGGCCCGTGCTCGGCATCTGCGGGCACCAGACGACAGCCCCCATCCCTGTAGGTGAGGTACAGAAGCAGAGCGGCGGAGGCTGGCACACCCACTACGGGTGCCCCGACTGCGTACACCGCTACGGACCGCTCTCCCAGTGGGACGAGCTGCCTGCGATGCACTGGACCTCCCGGCGCTGATCAGCTCACGCAGGACTACGCCCCGCTCGGCCACGTCCCGAGCGGGGTTTTGCATGCTCTGACCAGGCACTACCCTCAGAACTCCTACTAACGAGCATCGGGGCTTCCCGAACCGGGGGCCGCCGCCCCCGTCCCCCCGGTCAACTGCCATGGGCGCTTCGCGCCTCGTCCTCAAACGCCGGACGGGCTGAATCTCGCGCGGATTGACATGGTGAAACATGGGATGTTCCCATGTCTCTCGTTCGCCTGTACCCCATTCGCTGAGAGGGCTCACCGCCGATGCCGCTGCGCAGCACCGCACGGACCAATCTCGTCGATCTCGTCATCGCGCAGATGGAGAGCCTCATCGCTGACGGCGAGTGGCCGGTGGGGGCGAAGATCCCGGCTGAGCCGCAGCTCGTGGAGCAGCTCTCCGTCGGGCGCAACACCGTGCGCGAGGCCGTCCGCGCGCTGGTGCACACCGGGCTCCTTGAGCCGCGCCAGGGCGACGGCACCTATGTGCGCGCCAGCAGCGACTTCGGCGCCGCCGTGCAGCGGCGGGTCCGCAAGGCGGGCGTGCTCGAGGCGTACGAGGTGCGGGCCTCGCTGGAGCGCGACGCCGCCCGGTACGCGGCCGAGCGCCGCACCCCGGAGGACCTCGCCGCGCTGCGCGCCGCGCTCGTCGAGCGGGACCGGGCCTGGGCCGAAGGGAACGTCGAGGCGTTCATCGACGCGGACATGGCCTTCCACCGCGCGGTCGCCGCCGCCGCCCACAACAGCGTCCTCGCCGACCTCTACTGCCACCTCAGCGACGCGACGCGCTCGACGGTGCGCTCCGTCATCGGCGCCCCGGTGCCCGATGCCGTGCGCCACCAGATCGACGCCCACCGCGCCATCGTCGACGCCATCGAGGCCCGCGACCCCGAGCGCGCCGAGGCCGTGGTGCTCGCCCACCTCGCGGAGGGCATGGCCGCGCTGCGGGAGCAGCCGACGGACACCCCCGACACCCCCTGACACCGCACCCCACGACACCCCAGGAGCACGTCATGCGCAGGGAAGGGCCCGCCGCCACGGTCATCGTGGGGCGGGCGGACAACGCCGCGGTCGCCGCCCCGGTCCCCCAGGCCCCGCCCGGAGTCACCGGGCGCCGCGCGCTGTACCTCGGCCTCGGCGTCGTCCTGCTGGCCCTGAACCTGCGCCCCGCGCTGGTCGCGGTCTCCCCGCTGGCCGACACCATCCGCCACGACAGCGGCATGTCGGCGGCGGCCACCAGCCTCCTGACCGCGCTGCCCCTGCTCTGCTTCGGCCTGCTCGCACCGGTCGCGCCGCGCCTCGGCCGCCGCTTCGGCGTGGAGCGCTCGCTGCTCGCCACGATGGCCCTGATCTGCGCGGGCACCGCCCTGCGGATGCTGGACTCGGTGGCCGCCCTGTTCCTGGGCACGGTCGTGATCGGCGCGGGCATCGCCGTGGCCAACGTGCTGCTTCCGGGCCTGATCAAGCGGGACTTCCCCGCCCGGGCCGGGCTGATGACCGGCCTGTACTCGATGTCGCTGTTCGGCGGGGCCGCGCTCGCGGCGGGCGTGACGCTGCCGGTGCGGGAGGCCTCCGGCATGGACTGGCGCACCACGCTGGCCTGCTGGGGCGCGCTCGCCGTGGTGGCCCTCGTCGTGTGGCTGCCGCAGGTGCGCTCGCGCACCCGGGTCGGCGCCGCCGCGGCCCGGCAGGCGGCGCACCCCGTGCGCGGCCTGTGGCGTTCGCCGCTGGCCTGGCAGGTCACCGCGTACATGGGACTGCAGTCGCTGAACTACTACGCCGCCGCGGCCTGGCTGCCGACGCTCCTGCAGGACTCCGGCATGAGCGCGGGCGACGCCGGGTGGATGCTGTCGTTCTCCTCGCTGCTCGGCATCGCGGGCTCGTTCCTGGCCCCGGTGATCGTCGGCAGGCGCCTCGGCTCCGGGAGCCTCGCGACGCTGGGGGCGGTGCTGTGCGCGGCCGCGTACGCCGGGCTGCTCACCGCGCCCGTCGGCGGCGCCTACGTCTGGATGAGCCTGCTCGGGCTCGGCCAGGGCGCGGCGATCAGCCTGGCGCTGCTGTTCATCGTGCAGCGGGCGCCGGACCTGCGGCACGTGGCGCAGCTGTCCAGCATGGCGCAGTGCTTCGGCTACATCCTCGCCGCGACGGGCCCCGCCGTCCTGGGCGCCGTCCACGACCTGTCCCACGACTGGACCGTCCCGCTGGTCGTGCTCCTGGTGCTGCTCGTCCCGCAGGTGGTGGCGGGCCTGGGAGCCGCCCGCGACCGCCAGGTCAGCGGCACCTCCTAGGGCGTGCGCGTGGGGCGGGCCGGATGCGGCCCGCCCCACGGGGCTTCACCTGGACGCCTGGGGGACGTCAGGGAATCTGCTTGGACACCTCCAGGTCGGCCGTGGGCTTGTTGACCTTGCCTCCGGGCGGGCCCGTGGTGCTGGAGTTGTTGTCGGTGACCGGGTCCTTGGTCGCCGACGACACCGTGGCCGTGTTGTCGAGGTCGGCGCCGTCACCGGTGTAGGTGGCGGCGAGCTTCACCTTGAACACCCAGCTCACCGAGGCGCCGGGGGCCAGGGTGGCCAGCGGTCCGCAGGTGACCGTGCGGCCCGCGGTGCACGGGTCGTCCGAGGAGACGAAGCTCAGGGCCGTGGGCAGGACGTCGGACACCTGGACCTGTTCGGCCTGGGAGGGCCCCTTGTTGGTGACGGTCACCGTGTAGTCGAAGGTCTCGCCGGGGGCGACGGGCTTGTCGGTGGCGGGCTTCTTCACGATCGCCAGGTCGGCGGCGGCCGCCGCGATCCCGCCGTCGGGCGGTCCCGCGGTGTCGGTGTCGTTGTCACTGCTCGGGTCGATGTTGTCGGCGGTGACGTGGGCGGTGTTCTTGATGTCGCTGCCGTCGCCCTGATAGGCCGGATCGACCTTCACCGTCAGGGTGTACTCCACCGTCTCGCCCACCTTGAGCGGGGTCGTGCGCCGGCAGTTCACGACCTGTCCGGAGACCGTGCAGCCCGTGGGCGAGGAGGAGACGTACGACAGGCCCGCGGGCAGGTCGTCGGTGAGCTTGACGTTGTAGGCGTCGGCCGACGGGCCCTTGTTGGTGACCGTGATCTTGTAGTCGAAGGTCTCGCCGGGGCGCGGCGCGGTGTCGCCGACCGCGGTCTTGGTCACGGCGAGGTCGGCCGTGGGCTTGTTGACCTTGCTGCCCGGAAGACCGGCCTCCGAGCTGGTGTTGTTGGCGAGCGCGGGGTCCTTGGTGTCCGAGGAGACGGTCGCGGTGTTGCGGATGTCGCTGCCGTCGCCGGTGTACTCGGAGTCGAGCCGGACGGTGAACTTCCAGGTCTTCGACGCGCCCGGTTCCAGGACGGCCTGCGGCCCGCAGCTGACGTCCTGGCCGGTGGCGGTGCAGCCGTCCGCCGAGCCCACGAAGGCCAGGCGCGCGGGCAGCGTGTCGGTCGCCCTGGCGTTCACGGCCCGCGACGGGCCGTCGTTGGTGACGGTGACCGCGTACTCGAAGGTCTCACCCGGCGCGATCGGCGTGGTGGTCGTGGGCGCCTTGCCCGCCCACAGGTCGGCCCGCGGCTCGGTGACGCCGCCCGGCGGCAGCACCGCCTTGCTGGTGTTGTTCGACATGTCGGGGTCCTTGGAGTCGGACGTCGACGTGGCGGTGTTGCGCAGATCGGAGCCGTCACCCGCGTACGCGGCGCTCAGCTTCACCCGGAACGTCCACTTCACGGAGGCGCCCGGACTGAGCTTCGCGTGCGGGCCGCAGGTCACCCCCTGCCCGGTCGCCGTGCAGGGGTCGGCCGACGACACGAACGTGACGCCGTCGGGCAGCGTGTCGGTGGCCTTCACGTTGCGGGCGTCCGAGAGCCCGGCGTTGAAGGCCTCGATCTCGTACTCGTACTCCTCGCCGGGCACGATCGGCCCGCTGCCGAGGGCCGTCTTCACGGTCGACACGTCGGACTCGGGGGTGAAGGGCCCGGGCGGGACCACCGGGTCGGGCTTGTTGTTGTCCGGGTCGGGATCGTCGGAGTCGGACGTGCCCGACGCGCTGTTGCCTAGGTCCGAGCCGTCGCCCTGGTAGGAGGGGCTCAGCCGGGCGAGGAACGTCCACTTCTTGGTCTGGCCGACGCCCAGTTGGGGTTCCGGGCCGCAGGTGACCGTGCGGCCGCTGGCCGAACAGCCGTCGGCCGACGACACGAACGACATGCCCTCGGGCAGCGTGTCCGTCGCGGTCACGTTGCGGGCGACCGACGGCCCGTTGTTCTTCGCCGTCAGCGTGTACGTGATCAGTCCGCCGGGCGGGGTGTCCGCCCGGCCCGCGGCGGGCAGGGCGCGGCTGAGCTGTGTGGTCACCCGCGGCGCGGCGCCGGACCGCGCCGCCGCCCGGGCCGGGTCCTGGCCGGACCACTGCGGCAGCACGCAGACCAGCGCGGCGACCGCGGCGCCCACGAGGGCGCGGCGGCGATGTCGTGTCGTACTCATCTCACATCGGTTCCGTTCGTGCTCCGGTCACGTACACCGCTGTACGGACGTGCGAGGGGGTGTCCCGCCACCGCGGCGGGGCCCCGTCAAGCGGGGGTGTTCTCGGCCGTCTTGCCGAATTCGACGTCGGCGGTCGGCGGCTTGACGCGGCCGCCGGGCACGGTGGCGCTGCCGCTGTTGTTGCCGGTGTCGGGGTCGGCGGTGTCAGCGTCGGCCGTGGCGACGTTGAGGACGTCCGTGCCGTCGCCGCTGTAGTCCGCGTTGAGCCGCACCCGGAACGTCCAGGAGGTGGAGGCCCCCGGTGCCAGGGTCGTGACCGGTCCACAGGTGACCGTGCGGGCCGCGAGGGCGCAGGCGTCGGCGGAGGACACATAGGTGAGCGCGGTCGGCAGCGGGTCGGTGACCTTGACGGCGCGCGCCACCGACGGGCCCTTGTTGGTCACCGTCACCGTGTACGCGAACTCCTCGCCCGGGGCGACCTGCGCGGTGGTCGTCGTCTTCTTGACGGTCGCGAGGTCGGCCGCGGGCGCCCGGACGCCGCCGGGCGGCAGGGCCGCGGTGCTGGTGTTGTTCGCGGTGTCGGGGTCGGTCACGTCGTGCGTGACCTTCGCGACGTTGCCGAGGTCGGTGCCGTCGCCCTGGTACGCGGCGTCGAGCTTGACGCGGAACGTCCAGGACACCGAGGCGCTCGCGGCCAGCTTGCTCGTGGTGGGGCAGGTGACGGCCTGCCCGGACGCCGTACAGCCGTCGGCCGACGACACGAAGGCCAGGCCGGTCGGCAGGGTGTCCGTGACCTTGACGTTGGCGGTGTCGGACGGCCCGTTGTCGTGGACGGTGATCCGGTACTCGAACTCCTCGCCCGGCCGCACCGGGCCGTTGCCGACGCCCTCCTTGGTGATGGCGGCGTCGGCCCGCGCGGTGACGGTCGTGGCGGCGGTCGCCGTGTTGTCGGCGGGGTCGGTGTCCGTGCGGTTGCCCGGAGCGATGACGGTCGCCGTGTTGGTGAGGGTCGTCGGCTGGGCGGGGGCGGTGCCGGTGACGGTGTAGGTCACGGTGCCGTCGCGGGCGAGGTCGGCGGTGGTGTCGAGGGGACCGCTGCCCGAGGCCTTGCCGCAGGCGCTGCCGCTGCTGGCCGCGCACGTCCAGGTCACGTCGGTGAGCCCGGGCGCCGCGTCCTTCACCGCCGCGCCCGTGACCGCGTTGGCGTCGCTGTTGGTGACCTTCACGGTGTAAGTGACCGGTCGGCTCCCGGCCGCGACGGTGGCGGGCTTGCCGGACTTGGCGATGGTCAGGTTCGCCGGGACGTTGATCTTCAGGTCGCCGATCTCGTGGTTGTTCGTGGCGCCCCCGGTGCCCGCGGAGAAGCCGACGCGCAGCGTGGACGGCAGCGACGGCTGGCCGCTGACGGCCGACACGTCGTAGTCGCTGATGAGCTTGGTGGACGTGGTGCCGGGCCCGGAGTCCGACCAGACCGACACGAGCAGCTGGCTGCCCTTGGGCTGCACGGTGACGCGCACGGTGCGGTAGTTGGTGCGGCTGCCCGTCTCCACGGTGCCGCCGGGGCCGCTGGCGGCCGACGTGCCGTACTTGTAGCCGGTCGTCCCGTTGCCACCGCCCCGCAGCACGATCTTGTTGGCCTGGGTTCCGGGGCCGCTCGTGCCCGTCAAGGTGGACGAGAAGTTGCCGAACTCGTCGATGCCGATGCCGAGGAACGCGCCGGGGACGCCGTTGCTGGTGCAGCGGCTCGCGCTCCCCGCGCAGGCGTAGCCGAGGGCGCCGCCGAGGGCGCCGGTGCCGGTCGAGGCGGAGCCGTCGGCGAGGAAGAACGCCAGGCCGTCACCGCGCTTGCCGTCGAAGGCCGTGCCCCCGTAGGTGGCGTACGTGAACTCCGCGACGATGCCGAGGCTCGTGGAGAACGCGTCCTTCATCTGCCACGACCCGGCCTTGGACGCCTGCGCCGGCGTGAGGCGCAGCCAGCCGCCCTGCTCGTACGTGGCGCTGCCCGTGGCGGTGCCGAGGTCGTTGCCGTTGTCGAAGCCCTCGTGCACGGGGAAGGCAAGCTCCGCCCGCGCCAGCGAGGCCGCCGCGGGGGCGAGCGCCCCGCTGACGAGCGCGCCGAAGGTGCCGAGCGCGAGCAGCAGGGCGGCAAGGCGCCGCGCACCCCTCGGGTGCCGGACGCGCGTCACGGCCGCGGTCCTTGCTGCGGTCGCGCGGCGCGCCGCGCGACCGCCGCCAC
>JAVLTM010000027.1:0-11245 GCA_037117115.1 Streptomyces sp. PmtG
GGGGGGCCCGGGGGGGGGGGGGCCGCGGGGCACGGGACGAGAGAGGCCGGGAGTCAGGCGGGCGAGCCGAGCAGCGGAACCGGGGTGAGCCGGTGGGTGAGCACCGGCAGGAGGTCGGCGGCGCGGTGCGGGCGGTGGGCCGTGATGCCGGGCGGCGCCGGAGAGAGCGGTACCAGGATGTCCGTGGGGGCGAGGGGGCCCGTGGTGGCGTCCGCCGTGCGGTCGCCGTGCAGCCACAGCGTGAGCATGTACAGCTCGGGCACGGAGAGCAGGCGCGGCTGGTGCGACCCCGGCATGGCCTCGGCGTGGCGCAGGGCGCGCTCGGCGGAGGCGATGTACGGACCCTCGCAGAAGTGGGAGAACGCCCAGCCGTCCGGCGTGAGCATCGTCTCCGCGGCCGCCACCGCGCGCTCGCCGCAGCGGATCAGGAAGCGCCAGCCGGTGAGCTTCGTCGGTGTGCCGCCCGCGGGGATGGGCGCCGCCGCGCGGTCCAGCTCGTGGACGGGCAGCGGGAGGTCCGGGCTCGTGGGCGCCTGAGCGGCGCGCAGGGACGGGGTGCGGGCCTCGCGCACGGCGGTGGGGGAGCCGAGGGCCGCGAGGACACTGCGCAGGGCGGGCGCTGGAGCCGGGGGGACATGCAGCGGCATGGTGGGTCGCCTCTCTCGTTCGACAGGCACAAGTGGAGCGGGGGGCGGGTGCGGACGGCGCTGTCTGCTCGGGGTCAGAGGGGCCGGGGGCAGGGGCCCCGGGGGCGGGGGACCGCGAGCGCCAACTCTCTGCCTCAACTGGGGAGTTTATACGACGCGTGTTCTGGGAGTGTTTCGGCTAGCCGTTCCCCATAGCGCGAGCAAGGCGAAACTCAGCCGCCCTTCCGCGGTATTTCTCCTGATTCCGGATCGTGCCCGAGCGTATGACCTCGGCACTTCCCTTCAGTGCGGTCGGCCGATTCTCGTTGGTTTTTTTCACCGCGACCCGAGGAAGTGAAACTGCTCCGTGTTCCTTGCCGCGCGAATGTGCCGCCTGTCACGTTCTTATGAGCGTACCGGTCGACGGGCCCGCGCGGGGCGTTATCGATCACATGTCTGGGCATCATCCCCCGTACACAGCGGCCGGGTTGTTGGCTGCCCATCCGAGGAGGGACGCTTCGATGGGGGAGAAGGTCGAGGCAGGATCGTTCGACCTGTCCGATCGCCAGCTGTACCGGATCAAGAACCGGCAGTGCCTGGCGGGGCTCGCCCGACTGCTCGACGAGCAGCGGTTCGACCGGCCCAAGAACCTGATGGGCATGGAGATAGAGCTGAATCTCGCGGGGCCGGACGGAACGCCGAGAATGATGAATGCGGAAGTTCTCAGGCGCATCGCGAGCCGCGATTTCCAGACCGAACTCGGAATGTTCAATCTCGAAGTGAACATCGCCCCGCACCGGTTGGGCGGGCGGGTTCTCGACCAGCTCGCCGAAGAGCTGCGCACGGGGCTCGCCTATGCCCACCGCAAAGCCAGCGAAGTGGCCGCCGGCATTGTGATGATCGGCATTCTGCCGACGCTGACGCGCCAGGACCTGGTGTCCGCGAACCTCTCGGACGACGACCGCTACGCGCTGCTCAACGACCAGATGGTGGCGGCGCGCGGGGAGAACTTCGCCCTGGACATCGAGGGCGTGGAGCGGCTGCGCTGCTCCTCGGGGTCCATCGCGCCGGAGGCGGCGTGCACGTCGGTGCAGCTGCACCTGCAGGTGACGCCGGGGAAGTTCGCCGACGTGTGGAACGCGGCGCAGTCGATCGCGGCCGCGCAGGTCGCCGTCGGCGCCAACGCGCCGTTCCTGTTCGGGCGCGAGCTGTGGCGCGAGTCGCGGCCGCCGCTGTTCCTGCAGTCCACGGACACCCGGCCGCCCGAGCTCCAGGTCCAGGGCGTGCGGCCGCGCAGCTGGTTCGGCGAGCGCTGGATCGGCAGCGCGTACGACCTCTTCGAGGAGAACCTGCGGTACTTTCCCGCGCTGATCCCGCTGTGCGAGAGCGAGGACCCCCAGCGGGTGCTCGACGAGGGCGGGGTGCCGCGGCTCGGCGAGCTGACGCTGCACAACGGCACGGTCTACCGCTGGAACCGCCCGGTGTACGGCATCGCCGACGGCGTACCGCACCTGCGCGTGGAGAACCGGGTGCTGCCCGCGGGGCCGACGGTCACCGACGTCATCGCCAACGCCGCCTTCTACTACGGCGTGGTGCGCGCGCTCGCCGAGGAGTCGCGGCCCGTGTGGAGCCGTCTGCCCTTCGAGGCGGCGGCCCGGAACTTCGACACGGCCTGCCGCTACGGCGTCGAGGCGCGCCTGGAGTGGCCGAAGCGCGGGCGCCACGGCGGCCTCACGAAGGTGGCGGCCGTCGACCTCGTCCGTGAGGAGCTGCTGCCGCTGGCCGGGGCCGGGCTCGACGCGTGGGGCGTGGAGCCCGCCGACCGCGATCTGTACCTCGGTGTGATCGAGGAGCGCTGCCGGCGGCGGGTGAACGGCGCCTCGTGGCAGGCGGCGACGTACCACCGGGCGCTGGAGCGCGGCATGGAGCGCGAGGCGGCGCTCGCGGCGACCACGCGCCGCTACTGCGAGCTGATGCACGCCGGGGAGCCGGTGCACACCTGGCCGGTGGGCCTGCCGGAACCGGCGGTGCCGATGCGGTGACGGGCGCCCGTCACCGCGGTGCGGGTCGGCTGCTCGCGTCCGCGTGCCATCAGGCAAGCTGTGAGGTCCCGGAGGTGCCGCCCCTCCCGGAGGAATCCGGGTGCGGATGGGCGGGGCGCCGGGACTACTCACGTGGAGGCAGCAGTGCAGACGGAGCCGGGGTCGATGGCCGGGCCGTACCCCGAGGCGCGGCTCTCGCGACGGTTCCTGCGGGACGAGACGCTGCTCGTCCTCGCGCTTTCGCTGGGCGCGAGCGGGGTGTCGGCGCTGATCAGCTTCATCGGGTCGGTCACCAAGCCGGGCGGGCTCAAGGACCAGGCGGCGACGCTGAACTCGTCGGCCGCGCCGGGGCGGCCCTGGCTGGACCTCGCCTGGCAGCTCTTCGGCATCACCACCGCGCTCGTGCCCGTGGCGCTCGTCGCCCACTTCCTGCTCCGGGAGGGCTCGGGGCTGCGGGCGATCGGCTTCGACCGGACGCGGCCGTGGCCCGACCTCGGGCGCGGGGCGGCGATCGCCGCGGTCATCGGCTCCACGGGGATCGCGTTCTACCTGGCGGCCCGCGGCCTCGGCTCCAATCTGACGGTGGTCCCCGAGGACCTGCCGGACGTGTGGTGGAAGTACCCGGTCCTCGTCCTGTCGGCGGTGCAGAACGCGATCCTGGAAGAAGTGATCGTCGTCGGCTATCTGCTGCGCAGGCTCGGCCAGTTGGGGTGGACGCCGATGGCCGCGCTGGTGGCGAGCTCCGTGCTGCGCGGGTCGTACCACCTCTACCAGGGCATCGGCGGATTCCTCGGCAATGTGGCGATGGGGGTGGTGTTCGTGCTGCTGTACCGGCGCTGGGGCCGGGTCGGGCCGCTCGTCGTGGCGCACTCACTGCTCGACATCGGGGCGTTCGTCGGGTACGCGCTGCTCGCCGGGAAGGTGGGGTGGCTGCCCACCGCGTGACGCCACGCGGTGGGCGCTCGTGCGTCAGGCCAGGAGGTCGCCCTCGATGACGGTGACCGCCCGGCCGGTGAGCAGGGTGCGCTCGCCGCGCGAGCCGGTGCGGACCAGGCCGGAGCGCGCTGAGGCCTGCAGTCCGGTGAGGTCGGGGCGCCCGAGGCGCTCGGTCCAGAACGGGGCGAGGGCGGTGTGCGCGCTGCCCGTCACGGGGTCCTCGTCGATGCCGACGCGCGGGAAGAAGCCGCGCGAGACGTAGTCGTAGCCGCGGGCGGGGTCCTCGGCGCGGGCGGTGGCGATGATGCCGCGCTCGGAGTGCTCGACGAGGGCCTTGTGGTCCGGGGTGAGCGCGCGCACCGTCTTCTCGTCGGCCAGTTCGACCAGGACGTCGCCCAGGTGCGGGCCCGTGTCGTACGCCGTCAGGGGCTCGGCGCCCAGGGCCTGGGCGACGGCGTCGGGGAGGTCGACGGCGGTGAGCGGCGCGGTCGGGAAGTCGAGGGTGATGGTGCCGTCCTCGTGCGTCGTGGCGACGAGGACTCCGGCCCGGGTGGCGAAGCGCACCGGGCCGCGGGCGGCGCCCGTGGTGTGCAGGACGTGGGCCGTGGCCAGGGTGGCGTGGCCGCACAGGTCGACCTCGGTGGCGGGGGTGAACCAGCGCAGCGCCCAGTCCGCCGCTTCCCCGGCGGGGAGCGGGTGGGCGAACGCGGTCTCGGCGTGGTTGACCTCGAGGGCCACGTGCTGGAGCCAGGTGTCGTCCGGGAACGAGTCGAGCAGCAGGACGCCGGCCGGGTTGCCGGTGAAGGGGCGTTCGGCGAAGGCGTCGACGATGCGGATCCGCTGGGAGTTGCTGGTAGGGGCACTCATGGAGAAGACGCTAAGGGCCAGGGCGGCCCATGATATCTAAGGCCAATCCGCGACAACTGGACCCAATGGCCGGTCGCGTGCGGGGGTTTGGACTCTTGCCGACGGACCCGCCGTCCGGCCCTGCCAGGTGCTCGGCTTCGCCGGGCCCTTGGGGACGGACGGTCGCGTCGGCGGCGGTCGCGGGGATCTCGAGGGCGATGGGGCCCGGCCGGATGGTCCGGCCGCCCCGCCTCGTCGGGCCGTCAGGCGGCGTCGAGGGCCCCGGTGATCTTGCGGGACATGGCGGACATGCTGGGCGTGGGGCCGTCCTTGTGGACCAGGGCTGCCGTGTCGAGGGCGATGGTGATGGCGCTGCGGAAGTTGTCGGCCTCGGCGGGGGCCTTCTTCTTGAGCAGGATCATGGCATCCGTCAGGCCCGGCAGGATGCGGTCGGCGAGCTCGGCCACGTTGCCATCCAGGTCGATCTCCTTGGGGTGCTCGGCGAGCACGTGCCCGATCGGGCCGGTGCCCGAGTACAGGGCGAGGGTGCCGCGGGAGGCGACCTTGTGCGGCTTGCTGGAGGCGTAGGCGAGCAGCGCGACGGCGCCGTACGCGGCGGTGCGGAGGGTGGCCTTGTCCTGGGCGGTGAGGGTGACAGACATGTCCGTGGGCTCCTTCGGCTGAATGGCTCTCGCTGGGTGGTGGCCCGGTGCGCCGTGTCCGGCGCTCCGTTTCCGTGGCTCCATCATGGCACACATGTGGCGCCACTGCGAGTCTTAAGTGGCGCCAACCAGGGTCGTCAGTGGCGCCACTGCCGTCTCCGTCGGTGTCGCGGCGGCGTCGAGCTCCTCGAAATCGCAGGTCAGGGGCGTGGTGCTGGTGTGCTGCCGGGTGTTCGCCGTCGCGCGTCGGCCGGAACTCGGGGTGTCGCGGTTCGGGAGGATGTTGTCATCCGAACGGTTCCGATATATCGTTGAAGCATCGCGACAGATCAACGATGTCGCGCTAGATCACTGACTGATCCTGCGAAAGGAATGATCGACATGCGTTCCCACGGTTACGAACACGAGCACAGGCGCGGTCGCGGACGCGGCCCCTACGGCCCCGGCCGCGAAGGCCGGGACGGCTTCGAGGGCGGGCGCCCGGCGTTCGGCCCCTTCGGGCCCGGCTTCGGCGGCGGCCCCTGGGGCGGGCGTGGCGGCCGGGGAGGCCCGCGCGGCCGGGCCCGGCGCGGCGATGTGCGCGCCTCCATCCTGGCCCTGCTGAAGGACCGCCCGATGCACGGCTACGAGATGATCCAGGAGATCGCCGAGCGCAGCGAAGGCGCCTGGAAGCCGAGCCCCGGCTCCGTCTATCCGACGCTCCAGCTCCTGGAGGACGAGGGCCTGATCGCCAGCGCGAGCGAGGGCGGCAAGAAGCTCTTCTCGCTCACCGAGTCCGGCCGCGCGGCCGCCGACGAGGGTCCTGAGGCCCCCTGGGAGGACGCCGGGCGCGGCGTCGACCGGGAGGCGCTGAGCGAGATCCGGCAGGCCGGGTTCGGTCTGATGGAGGCGTTCGGCCAGGTCTGGAAGACCGGGTCCAAGGAGCAGCGCGAGAAGGCGCTGACCGTCATCAACGACGCCCGCAAGAAGCTGTATCTGATCCTCGCCGATGAGGACTGAGCAGACACGGCCGCGCCCCTCGCGCCGCCGTGGAAGTGCCCCGCACCCTGGGTGCGGGGCACTTCCGTGTTCCCGTCGTGCGGCGGGCGCTCACGTCACCAGGCCGTCCAGTTTCCGCAGCGACTCCTGGAGCGCGGCCGTCGCCGAGTCCTTCAGCTTGCCCGCCATCAACGACACCGCCGCGCCGGTGAACTGCCCGTCGATGCGCACCGTCGTCGCCCCGCCGTCCGGCGTCAGCGTGTAGCGGGTGCCGACCTCGACGCCCATCGGGCCCTTGCCCTTGATGGCGAACGTACGGGCCTCCTCCAGCTCCGCGATCGTCCAGGCGACCTCGGCGGGAAAGCCCATCAGCTTCATGTTCTCCGTGAACGTGCCGCCCTGCGCGAGCATCGGCGGGGCCGCCCCGGGGGAAGCTGGTGTGCGTGGTGTTCCACTCGGCGTACGACGAGAAGTCGGTGAGCCGGGCCCAGACCTTCTCCGCCGGTGCCTCGATCCGTGCCTGAGCGGTGACTTCGGCCACTGCGACCACCTCTTGTCGTCGGCTTGCCGTCGGCGCCGCGGCGGGCGCGGCTGTGGTGTCGCGGAACGTAGCCGCAGGGCTTGGAACATTCAATACTGATGAACTGTCAGATGAGGGGGAGGGGTAGGGTTGGCTTCTTTGCCACCCGTTGCCGCGCCCGGTCGCCCCGGCGCATCGAAAGGCCCCTGATGACCGCGCACGTCCCGTCGGCAGCTGCCTCCCCCGCCTCCGGCCCCGACCCGGCGGCCCCGGCCGCCGTCGTCGCGCGGCTGCGCGCCGGTGGCTGCGTGTTCGCCGAGGAGGAGGCGGAGCTGCTGGTCGCCGCCGCCGCGACGGACGCGGACCTCGACGCCATGGTGGAGCGGCGGGTCCGAGCGGGCTGCCGCTGGAACACGTCGTCGGCTGGGCGGAGTTCGCGGGCCTGCGCGTCGCGGTGGACCCCGGCGTGTTCGTGCCGCGCCGCCGCACCGAGGCCCTCGTCCGCGAGGCGGCGGCGCTCGCCGCCCCCGGCGCCGTGGTCGTGGACCTGTGCTGCGGATCGGGGGCCCTCGGCCTGGCGCTCGCCACCGCGCTCGGCCGGGCCGAGCTGCACGCGGCCGACATCGACCCCGCGGCCGTCGACTGCGCCCGCCGCAACGTGCGCGCGGCCGGTGGCCACGTCTACGCGGGCGATCTTTACGACGCCCTGCCCGCCACGCTCGGGGGCCGTGTCGACGTCCTGCTGGCGAACGTGCCGTACGTCCCCACCGACGAGGTCGGGCTGCTGCCCGTCGAGGCCCGCGAGCACGAGGCGCGGGTCGCCCTCGACGGCGGCGCGGACGGACTCGACGTGCTGCGGCGGGTGACCGCGGCCGCGCCGCGCTGGCTGGCGCCGGGCGGATGGCTGCTGTTCGAGACGAGCGAGGGCCAGGTGGAGGCGGCCGTCGCGGCCGTGCGGGAGGCGGGGCTCGTGCCGCGCGTCACCACCGACGAGGAGCTGTACGCGACCGTGGTGAGCGCCCGGCGGACGCATGTCTAAGCCCGCTCTGTCCAGGGCCGCCCTGTCTCAAGTCGCTGTCCCTAGGCCCGCTCTGACGGGCCGGTCGGCCAGGTCAGCCGACCCGTTGTATCGCCGCCGCGTCGAAGAGGTCGAACGCCCGGGGGTGGGGGCCCTCGTCGTGGCAGTGCCAGGCCTCCCAGAACAGATCGGCGGGCAGGGCGCTTCGGGGCGCGTAGACGCGGTACACGTACTGTCGCCCGTCGATCGCCGGCAGGGTGACCAGCCAGCACCCGCTCTCCATGCCTCTGACAGACGAGCGCCGGGGCGGAGTGGTTGCGTGCCCGGCGCGAAGCTGGACGGCGCACGCCCCACCTGCGAAAACGGCGGAATATCATCCGTAAGGAGGACAACCCGCCGCGCCGTGCCCACCCTGTGTGGGACGCGAGAATGCTCCCCGCCGCCGATGCCGGGGCCCGTGACGCCTGATGGGGTGGGAGGTGTGCGAAGCCGTACCTCTGAGGGGGCCGAACCCGGCCCGACCCGAACGGACACCGACCCCAGCCTGAGCGCCGCGCTGGCCTCGGTGGTGTCCGGCGCGCGCAGACGGGCCGTGCGGGACGGGGACCGGCAGGTCGACACCGCCCATCTGCTGCACTCGCTCCTGGAGCACGACCCCCGGGTGCGCGAGGTCTTCGACGGCGGGCCGCAGATCGCGCGGCTGCTCGGCTACCTCGTCCAGCGCAGCATCGGCTACGGGCTCCAGTGGCAGGGCACCGTCGAGGACTCCGGGGCCGTCCCGGTCCTCGCCTCCGCCAAGGAAACGGTTCTCTCGCCCGCCGCCGCCGGAGCCATGGAGACGGCGCGCGCCCGTGCCGTGCTCTGCGGCGAGACCGAGGCGCGCGGCATCGATCTGCTGGCCGCCCTCGCCGCCGACCCGGAGAGCCGGGCCGCCGAGGTGCTGCGGCGCGCGGGTGTCGACACCGACGCGCTGCTCGCGCGGGTCGAGAGCGACGAAGAGACCGGCGGTGAGCCGCAGTGGTGACACGGCGCGACCTGGGCTGGTGACAACGCCCGCGCCGGGCCGTGACGGCGCGCGCGCCGGGATCGCCCCGGCGTGAACCACTCGGCGGCGTCCGCCGATTGAGACAGTGGTCATCAGGGGTGACGGTCCTGACGACGCCTGCCATCATGTGCCGGTGCGTGGGTCTCGGGAGGAAATTCAGGGCGCGGGGCGGGCGGAGCGCGGCAGGGTGCTCGGGCTCGGCCTCGCGCTGCTTTCGGCGTTCGCCTTCGGCGGCTCGGGCGTCGCGGCCAAGCCGCTCATCGAGGCGGGCCTCGACCCGCTGCACGTGGTGTGGCTGCGCGTCGCGGGCGCCGCGCTCGTGATGCTGCCCGTCGCCTGGCGCCACCGCGCGCTCGTGCGGCGCAGGCCCGCGCTCCTCGCCGGGTTCGGACTGCTCGCCGTCGCCGGTGTCCAGGCCTGCTACTTCGCCTCCATCTCCCGCATACCCGTCGGCGTCGCGCTCCTCGTCGAGTACCTGGCGCCCGCGCTCGTCCTCGGCTGGGTGCGGTTCGTGCAGCGGCGGCCCGTGACCCGGTCCTCCGCCCTCGGCGTGGTGCTCGCCGTCGGCGGGCTCGCCTGTGTCGTCGAGGTGTGGGCGGGCCTGAGCTTCGACGCCGTCGGCCTGCTGCTCGCCCTCGGCGCCGCCTGCTGCCAGGTCGGCTACTTCGTCCTGTCCGACCAGGGCAGCGACGCGGGCGCCGACGCCCCGGACCCGCTCGGCGTCATCGCGTACGGACTGCTGGTCGGCACCCTCGTGCTCACCCTGATCGCGCGCCCCTGGGGCATGGACTGGGCCGTCCTCGGCCGCGCCGCCGACATGGACGGCTCCCAGGTGCCCGCGTGGGCGCTGCTCGGCTGGATCGTGCTGATCGCGACCGTCCTCGCGTACGTCACCGGAATCGTCACCGTGCGTCGCCTCTCGCCGCCGGTCGCGGGCGTCGTGGCCTGCCTCGAAGCGGTCATCGCCACCGTGCTCGCCTGGGTCATGCTCGGCGAGCGCCTGTCGGCGCCGCAGCTCGCCGGTGGCGCGCTGGTGCTCGTGGGCGCGTTCATCGCCCAGTCGTCGACGCCCGCCGGTCCTTCGAAGGGCCGGGTCGCCGCCGTCCCGGAATCCGAACAGGAGTTGTCCCCGAGCGAAGCCGCCGCATAGGCTGCCGATCATGCACGCACGAGCACTCGTCCTTCCGCCTCCGGCCGCCTAGGGCCCTTCTGATGGACCTCCGCGGCGTCGCGTCGCCCGGCACGCCGAGAGCACGCACCGCACGCCGCTCCTTCACCCACGGAGATCCACCAGGAGGACCCTCGCGCGGGCTCTTCCGGATCACGCCCGGCCGTCGGCCGGGCGCGACGGTGCTGCCCGCAGACGACAGTCCTGGACCTGCGTCTCCGGGCCCGAGGCGGGCGAGAAGCTCCCCTTGAGCACGGGCACTCCCTTGTTCGTACGCGCTCCCTGAGCGCGGCGGCCTTTCGAGTCGAGCCCGAGCCAGAGGGTGTGGCATACCTCTGACTCCCGCCCGGCCATGACGCGGTCTCCTCATCTGACCTCTGTGGAGATTCCACGTGTCGAGCGTGTCGAGCACGACCCCCGCGTCCCTGGACGCCACCCCCGCCGTCCCCACGGCCCTGCCCCGCCTGTCCGTCGGGCGCGGCCTCCTCTACCTAGCCGTCGCTGGAGCCGCCTGGGGCACCGCGGGAGCCGCCGCCTCGCTGGTGTTCTCGGCGAGTGACATGGGTCCCGTCGCCCTCTCCTTCTGGCGCTGCGCCGGAGGGTTCCTGCTGCTGTTCGCCGCGCGCCTGCTGCGGCCGCGGCGCGGCGCGCGGGCCCTCGCGCCGCTGTCCTGGCGCCGCAGGGCGCTGCGGATCACCGTGACCGGCGTGGCCCTCGCGGTGTTCCAGACCGCGTACTTCGCCGCCGTCGAGGCCACCGGCCTCGCGGTCGGCACCGTCGTCACGCTGGGGGCCGGACCGGTCCTCATCGCGCTCGGCGCCCGCATCGCCATGGGAGAGCGGCTCGGGCTCGGCGGGCTGTGCGCGGTGGGCGGCGCGCTCGCCGGGCTCGGCGTGCTCTTCGTGGGCGGCGGCGACGCGGCCGTGCGCCCCGTGGGCGTCGTCTTCGCCCTGGTGTCCGCCGCCGCGTACGCCGTCATGACGCTGCTGACCCGCTGGTGGGGGCGCGACGGCGGGCAGGACGCGTCGGCCACGACGGTGTGGTCGTTCGCCGTGGTCGCCCTGTGCCTGCTGCCGTTCGCCGCGGCCGAGGGTCTTGTGCCGCACACGGCCGACGCCCCGCGCGTCCTCGGCTTCCTGCTGTACATCGCCGCCGTGCCGACGGCCCTCGCGTACGCGCTGTACTTCGCCGGAGCCGCCGCCGTGCGCTCCGCGACGGTCTCCGTGATCATGCTCCTGGAGCCGGTGAGCGCGGCGGCCATCGCCGTCACGCTGCTCGGTGAGGAGCTCAACGCGGCCACCGTCGGGGGCACCCTGCTGATGCTGGCGGCCGTCACGGGCCTCGCCGCGGCGGAGGCGCGCGGCGCGGCACGGGCCCGGCGGGAGCGGGCGGCCTAGAGCGTGG
>JAVLTM010000028.1:0-3908 GCA_037117115.1 Streptomyces sp. PmtG
CGTCGCGGGTGTGTGGTCCCTGGCTGATGCGGTGAAGGTGGTGTCCGCGAGGGCTGGGCTGATGCAGGCGCTGCCCACGGGCGGTGCGATGGTCGCTATTCAGGCGACGGAGGATGAGGTCGCGGCGGAGCTGCCGGAGACCGTGGGGGTCGCGGCGGTGAACGGCCCGGCGTCGGTGGTCATCTCTGGTGTGGCCGCTGATGTGGAGGCGGTGGGTGAGCGCTGGCGTGAGGCGGGCCGTAAGGTCACCAAGCTGCGGGTGAGTCATGCCTTCCACTCGCCGCTGATGGACCCGATGCTCGACGACTTCCGCCAGGTCCTGGAAGGCGTGTCGTACGAGGCCCCCGCGATCCCCATCGTGTCCACGCTGACCGGCGGTCTGGCCACGGCTGAGGAACTCGCCTCACCGGAGTACTGGGTCCGCCACGTGCGCGAGGCCGTGCGGTTCGCTGACGCCGTGAGCGCGCTCGTGGGGGACGGGGTTGGCACGTTCGTCGAGGTCGGGCCGGGTGGCGTGCTGTCCGCGCTTGGCCGGGAGTCCGTGCCGGACGCGGTCTTCGTACCCGTACTGCGTGGTGATCGCCCGGAGGAGACGGCCGTCACGACGGCGGCGGGACAGCTCCATGTGCGTGGCGTAGTGGTGGACTGGGAGGTCTTCTTCACCGGTCAGGGCACACGGCGCGTCGACCTGCCGACGTACGCCTTCCAGCGGGAGCGCTACTGGCTGGACGCCGCTCCCGTCGATCTGGCTGTTGAGCGGCTGTCTCCGGTGGAGGCGCGGTTCTGGGGTGTCGTCGAGGACGGCGACATCGCCGATCTCGCCCGCACCCTGGACGTGTCGTCCGACGCTCCGCTCAGTGCCGTGCTGCCCCGTCTGTCCGCGTGGCGCAGGGAGCAGCAGGGGCGGACCGCCGTGGAGGGCTGGCGGTACCGGGTCGAGTGGCGGCCGGTGGCCGCCGGGTCCCGGCGCCTGAACGGTACGTGGCTGGTCGTGGCGCCGGTCGGCGAGGAGCGGGCCGAGTGGGTGCGGGATGCACTCGTCCGGAACGGCGGCGAGGCGCGGGTCCTGCACGTCGACACGGAGTCCGTCGACTGGACGGAGCAACTGAGTGAACTGCCCGCTCTGAACGGTGTGGTCTCGCTGCTCGGGCTCGCTGACATGGGCGAATCGGTGGTGCCCGCAGGGATTGCGGCCACGGTTGGCCTGCTGCGGGCGTTGACTGACGCGGGTGTGTCGGCTCCGCTGTGGTGCCTGACGTCGGGTGCGGTGGCTGCGGGTCCGGGTGACGTCGTGGCCGGGTTCGAGCAGTCGATGGTGTGGGGTCTGGGCCGGGTGGCCGCCCTGGAGCAGTCCGGTCGTTGGGGTGGTCTGGTCGACCTGCCGGACGCGGCGGATGAGACGACTGGTGATCTGCTGGCCTCGGTGCTTGCCGGGGTGAGTGGTGAGGATCAGGTCGCTGTACGGGGTGGCCGGGTGCTTGGCCGCAGGCTGGTTCCCGCGGCCTTTGGCTGAGGCCTCGGGGGTTGGTTGGTCGCCGCGTGGGACGGTGCTTGTCACCGGTGGTCTTGGTGCTCTGGGCGGTCATGTGGCGCGGTGGCTGGCGGCGCGGGGGGCTGAGCATCTGGTGCTGGCCAGCCGTCGCGGCCCTCAGGCCGAGGGCGCTGCGCAACTAGAAGCTGAGCTGGCCGAGTTGGGCGTACGGGTGACGTTCGCGGCCTGTGACATGGCGGACCGGGAGTCCGTCGCGGCGCTGCTGGAGAGCCTTCCGGAACTCGACGCGGTGGTGCACGCGGCGGGCATCGAGCGGTCGGTCGCCCTCGCCGACGTAGACCCGTCCGACCTGGGCGAGTTCGCTGACGTACTGGCGGCGAAGGCCGTTGGCGCGAGGAACCTGCACGAGCTCCTTGGTGACACGCCGTTGGACGCGTTCGTGGTGTTCTCGTCGATCGCGGGTGTGTGGGGCAGTGGCGGGCAGGGCGCGTATGCGGCCGCCAACGCCTACCTCGACGCGCTGGCCGAGCACCGCAGGGCTTCGGGCCTGCCCGCCACGGCCGTGGCGTGGGGTCCGTGGGCCGATGGCGGCATGGTCGCGAACGCCGGGGAGGGCGCGGCGGCGCACCTGCGGCGGCGGGGCCTGCCGTCGATGGCTCCGGCTGTCGCGATCGTCGGCCTGGCCACGGCGCTGGAGTGCGGTGACGGGAACGTCGCCATCGCTGACGTGGACTGGGAGCGGTTCGCGGGCACGTTCATGGCGCAGCGCCCGAGCGCGCTGCTGAGCGAACTCCCCGCCGTACGCGCCGCGTTCGAGGCCACGACGCCGGAGCAGGGTGCGTCGGAACTGGCGCGGCGGCTCGCCGGTCTCGACGAGGCGGAGCAGGAGCGGCAGCTGACCGAGCTGGTCCGCTATGAGGCGGCGGCGGTCCTCGGCCACGCCTCCGGTGACGCGCTCTCGGCGACGCGCGCCTTCCGGGACCTGGGCTTCGACTCGCTGACGGCGGTCGAGCTGCGCTCCCGCCTGAGCGAGGCCACGGGCGTCGCCCTGCCCACGACCCTCGTCTTCGACTACCCGAACGCGGCGGCGCTGGCCGTCTATCTGCGCACCGAGCTCTGCGGCGCGGTCCCGGCCGCCTCCGCCTCGATCACCACGTCTGACGTGTCCGACGAGCCGATCGCGATCGTGGGCATGGCGTGCCGTTTCCCGGGCGGTGTGGCGAGCCCGGAGGACCTGTGGCAGGTGCTGATGTCGGGCGGCGACGTCGTCGCGGACTTCCCGACCGACCGTGGCTGGGACCTGGAGGCGCTGTACGACCCCGACCCGGATTCGGTGGGGACTTCCTACTCCCGGTCGGGTGCGTTCCTTTCCGGCGTGAGCGGGTTCGACGCGGGGTTCTTCGGGATCTCGCCGCGCGAGGCCCTGGCGATGGACCCGCAGCAGCGCCTCCTCCTGGAAACCTCCTGGGAGGCCTTCGAGCGGGCGGGCATCGACCCGGACTCCCTGCGCGGCGAGCGCGTCGGCGTGTTCGTCGGCTCCAACATGCAGGACTACGGGTGGATACTGAACGCCGCCGCCGAGGACGCGGGTGGCTACGCGGCGACCGGCAACGCGGCCAGCGTGGCCTCCGGCCGCCTCTCCTACACCTTCGGCCTCGAAGGCCCGGCCGTGACGGTCGACACGGCGTGCTCGTCGTCCCTGGTCGCCCTGCACCTGGCGGTGCAGGCGCTGCACAAGGGCGAGTGTGAACTCGCTCTGGCCGGTGGCGTGACGGTGATGTCGACGCCGAGCTCGTTCATCGAGTTCAGCCGCCAGCGCGGCCTTTCGGTGGACGGCCGCTGCAAGGCGTTCGGCGCGGGCGCGGACGGCACCGGCTGGGGTGAAGGCGTCGGCATGTTGTTCGTGGAGCGCCTGTCGGACGCTCAGCGCAACGGCCACCAGGTCCTCGCCGTGATCCGTGGCTCGGCCGTGAACCAGGACGGTGCCTCGAATGGCCTGACCGCGCCGAACGGCCCCGCGCAGCAGCGCGTCATCCGCCAGGCACTCGCCAGCGCGGGCCTCACCTCGGCGGACGTCGACGCGGTGGAGGCGCACGGTACGGGTACGAAGCTGGGCGACCCGATCGAGGCGCAGGCCCTCCTCGCCACGTACGGTCAGGACAGGGACGAGGACCGGCCGCTGTGGCTCGGTTCGGTCAAGTCCAACATCGGGCACACGCAGGCGGCGGCCGGTGTGGCGGGCATCATCAAGATGGTCATGGCGATGCGCCACGGCGTCCTGCCCCGCACCCTGCACGCGGACGAGCCGTCGCCGCACGTCGACTGGTCGGCGGGCGCGGTGGAACTGCTCGCTGATGAGCGGGCGTGGCCTGCTGGGGACAGGCCGTGGCGGGCGGGTGTGTCGTCGTTCGGGTTC
>JAVLTM010000029.1:0-3428 GCA_037117115.1 Streptomyces sp. PmtG
GCGAATGTCTGATGCTGGTTGCTCATGGGTGGAACGTTGACTACTCGGCCTGGTTCTGGGCCGGAGGCTGTGAGTACTGTCCGTGAGGGCGTGGAAAGCATGATCTTCGGACGGGAGCTGGTCGGGCACGCTGTTGGGTATCTGAGGGTACGGACTTGTTCCCGCACCTCAATGCCGACCCCGGTGAAGCGCCATGTTGATGGTGTGTGACGGGTGGTTGGTCGTTGTTTGAGAACTGCACAGTGAACGCGAGCATCTGTGGCCAAGTTTTTAAGGGCGCACGGTGGATGCCTTGGCACCAGGAACCGATGAAGGACGTGGGAGGCCACGATAGTCCCCGGGGAGTCGTCAACCAGGCTTTGATCCGGGGGTTTCCGAAGAATGGGGAAACCCGGCAGTCGTCATGGGCTGTCACCCACCGCTGAATATATAGGCGGTGTGGAGGGAACGCGGGGAAGTGAAACATCTCAGTACCCGCAGGAAGAGAAAACAACCGTGATTCCGGGAGTAGTGGCGAGCGAAACTGGATGAGGCCAAACCTCAAGCGTGTGAGACCCGGCAGGGGTTGCGTTTGGGGGGTTGTGGGATCTCTTTTCTACGGTCTGCCGGCCGTGGGACGAGTCAGAAACCGTTGATGTAGGCGAAGGACATGCGAAAGGTCCGGCGTAGAGGGTAAGACCCCCGTAGTCGAAACATCAGCGGCTCGTTTAAGAGACACCCAAGTAGCACGGGGCCCGAGAAATCCCGTGTGAATCTGGCGGGACCACCCGTTAAGCCTAAATATTCCCTGGTGACCGATAGCGGATAGTACCGTGAGGGAATGGTGAAAAGTACCGCGGGAGCGGAGTGAAATAGTACCTGAAACCGTGTGCCTACAAGCCGTGGGAGCGTCGGATGGAGAGCTTGCTCTTCATCTCGTGACTGCGTGCCTTTTGAAGAATGAGCCTGCGAGTTTGCGGTGTGTTGCGAGGTTAACCCGTGTGGGGAAGCCGTAGCGAAAGCGAGTCCGAATAGGGCGGTTGAGTAGCGCGCCCAAGACCCGAAGCGGAGTGATCTAGCCATGGGCAGGCTGAAGCGGAGGTAAGACTTCGTGGAGGGCCGAACCCACCAGGGTTGAAAACCTGGGGGATGACCTGTGGTTAGGGGTGAAAGGCCAATCAAACTCCGTGATAGCTGGTTCTCCCCGAAATGCATTTAGGTGCAGCGTCGTGTGTTTCTTGCCGGAGGTAGAGCACTGGATAGGCGATGGGCCCTACCGGGTTACTGACCTTAGCCAAACTCCGAATGCCGGTAAGTGAGAGCGCGGCAGTGAGACTGTGGGGGATAAGCTCCATGGTCGAGAGGGAAACAGCCCAGAGCATCGACTAAGGCCCCTAAGCGTACGCTAAGTGGGAAAGGATGTGGAGTCGCAGAGACAACCAGGAGGTTGGCTTAGAAGCAGCCACCCTTGAAAGAGTGCGTAATAGCTCACTGGTCTAGTGATTCCGCGCCGACAATGTAGCGGGGCTCAAAGCGTACCGCCGAAGTCGTGTCATTGCGATATATACCCCCAACGGGGATCGTGATGGGTAGGGGAGCGTCGTGTGCCGGGTGAAGCTGCGCCGGAAGGCAGTGGTGGACGGTTCACGAGTGAGAATGCAGGCATGAGTAGCGATACATACGTGAGAAACGTGTGCGCCGATTGACTAAGGGTTCCTGGGTCAAGCTGATCTGCCCAGGGTAAGTCGGGACCTAAGGCGAGGCCGACAGGCGTAGTCGATGGATAACCGGTTGATATTCCGGTACCCGCTTTGAAGCGTCAAACATCGAATCCAGTGATGCTAAGGCCGTGAAGCCGTTCCGGACCCTTCGGGGAATGGAAAGTGGTGGAGCCGCTGACCCGATCTGGTAGTAGGTGAGTGATGGGGTGACGCAGGAAGGTAGTCCAGCCCGGGCGGTGGTTGTCCCGGGGTAAGGGTGTAGCCCGTGTGATAGGCAAATCCGTCACACATGAGGGTGAGACCTGATGCCGAGCCGATTGTGGTGAAGTGGATGATCCTATGCTGTCGAGAAAAGCCTCTAGCGAGTTTCATGGCGGCCCGTACCCTAAACCGACTCAGGTGGTCAGGTAGAGAATACCGAGGCGTTCGGGTGAACTATGGTTAAGGAACTCGGCAAAATGCCCCCGTAACTTCGGGAGAAGGGGGGCCACACCTGGTGATGGAGTTTACCTCTTGAGCTGGGGGTGGCCGCAGAGACCAGCGAGAAGCGACTGTTTACTAAAAACACAGGTCCGTGCGAAGCCGTAAGGCGATGTATACGGACTGACGCCTGCCCGGTGCTGGAACGTTAAGGGGACCGGTTAGCTCTGTTTCGACAGGGCGAAGCTGAGAACTTAAGCGCCAGTAAACGGCGGTGGTAACTATAACCATCCTAAGGTAGCGAAATTCCTTGTCGGGTAAGTTCCGACCTGCACGAATGGCGTAACGACTTCTCGACTGTCTCAACCATAGGCCCGGTGAAATTGCACTACGAGTAAAGATGCTCGTTTCGCGCAGCAGGACGGAAAGACCCCGGGACCTTTACTACAGTTTGATATTGGTGTTCGGTTCGGCTTGTGTAGGATAGGTGGGAGACTGTGAACTCGGTACGCCAGTATCGGGGGAGTCGCCGTTGAAATACCACTCTGGTCGTGCTGGATGTCTAACCTGGGTCCGTGATCCGGATCAGGGACAGTGTCTGATGGGTAGTTTAACTGGGGCGGTTGCCTCCCAAAGGGTAACGGAGGCGCCCAAAGGTTCCCTCAGCCTGGTTGGTAATCAGGTGTTGAGTGTAAGTGCACAAGGGAGCTTGACTGTGAGACTGACGGGTCGAGCAGGGACGAAAGTCGGGACTAGTGATCCGGCGGTGGCTTGTGGAAGCGCCGTCGCTCAACGGATAAAAGGTACCCCGGGGATAACAGGCTGATCTTCCCCAAGAGTCCATATCGACGGGATGGTTTGGCACCTCGATGTCGGCTCGTCGCATCCTGGGGCTGGAGTCGGTCCCAAGGGTTGGGCTGTTCGCCCATTAAAGCGGTACGCGAGCTGGGTTTAGAACGTCGTGAGACAGTTCGGTCCCTATCCGCTGTGCGCGTAGGAGTCTTGAGAAGGGCTGTCCCTAGTACGAGAGGACCGGGACGGACGAACCTCTGGTGTGCCAGTTGTCCTGCCAAGGGCATGGCTGGTTGGCTACGTTCGGGAGGGATAACCGCTGAAAGCATCTAAGCGGGAAGCCTGCTTCGAGATGAGGACTCCCACCCACTTGATGGGGTAAGGCTCCCAGTAGACGACTGGGTTGATAGGCCAGATATGGAAGCCTGGTAACGGGTGGAGTTGACTGGTACTAATAGGCCGAGGGCTTGTCCTCAGTTGCTCGCGTTCACTGTGTTGGTTCTGAAACCACGAACA